>NZ_FQUP01000015.1 GCF_900129325.1 Kaistia soli DSM 19436
AAGGCGGCAAGATCCACCAGCTGACCGGCGTCCCGTCGGCCTTCACGCCCGACTACGCGCCGGAGGAAATGTTCGAGATCGCCGAGAAGCTCTACCGGAAGTCGCGCTGACTTCTGGTGCGCCGGACCTGTCGGGCTCCCCCATCCCGACAGGTCCGGTGTGATTTGGTGATTGGCTAAATCGGGACCCCACGGGCGCATCACTAAACGATTGCGAAGGAATAAAGAAATGACCGACAGAACCTTGTCGCCAGCGTCCTCTTACCGTGAAGAGGCCAAAGTCGGCACCGACGCGACCGTCCCGTCATCGGTCGATGACGCACGTACCATCATGAACAACAAGGTCTCTTGGGGAGCCATCTTCGCCGGCGTGGTGGTCGGACTTGTCGTACAGGTGTTGCTCACGCTACTCGGCGCCGGCATTGGCATCGCTACCCTCGATCCAAGCATGGGGGCCTCGGATAACCCCACCGCATCCGCTTTCTCGATCGGCGCCGGCATCTGGTATGTCGTCTCAGGGATCATCGCGGCCTATGTCGGCGGCTATATCGCCGCCCGCATGTCGGGCCGTACGCTGGCCACGACCGGCGCCCTGCATGGCCTGACGACCTGGGCCTTCTCCACGATCGTCGTGATCTATCTGCTTTCGACCGCGGTTGGTTCGATCGTCGGCGGCGCCTTCAACGGTGTGGCGGGGGCAACCGGCGGCATCGGCCGGACGGTTGCCCAGACCGCCGCGCCTATCATTGCCAACGCGAACCCGCTCGACGCGATCGAGGGCCAGGTCAGGGCCACCGGCACCGACCCCGCCGCCCTGCAGGCGAAGGCCGTTAGTGCTATTCGCAATGTCTTGATGGGCGGGAACCTCGGAGCGGACGACGCGCGTCAGCAGGCCGCTCAGGCTCTGTCAGAGGCTCGCGGCATTTCGCTCGACCAAGCGCAGCAGCAGGTCACGCAAATTTAGGAGCGCTATCGTCAGACAGTCGACAGCGCCAAACAAACGGCGACGCAGGCCGCCACAGCCGCTGCTTCGGTGATCTCGAAGGGGGCACTTGTTGCCTTCGTTGCCTTGGCGCTCGGCGCCATAGCCGGGTGGTTGGGCGGCCGCTCTGGCGTCGTCCATCCCATTTTCGCCGATCGCATCGTGCCGACGCGTCGTGGCAGCTAGCATGGGGAGACAATGCTGTTCGCCGCTGCGGTTTCATATGCGATCGCTCTTCATCTGGCGACCGGCAGCGCCGCATTGGCCGAGCGCGCCGAGCCCAAGGCTTTTGCAAACCGGATAGCGGCAGATGCCTGAAGATCTCGACAGCACCTCAGAGAATTTGCTTCGGACCGGAGTAGCGGCGCATTCGACGCGAGCAACCCGAAGTCCTGTCGAGACTGCTGATCGGCTTCGGCACGAGATCGATCGCGGGGCAGCATCCGACAAGGTCTCGTTTCCAGATCCAGCCGCGTCTCCGCTGGGGACTGACGACGAGGCCGGCGGTCATGGGCCAGAGCCGGAGCGGGTTGCGCTTGCCGCGCGTCACGAACTCGGCCGGCCAAGCGGCGCAGCCCCTGCGGGACGTTCGGAGGGAAGCCGTAAGATCTCAGGTGGTCCGACCATGGGTGTCCGCTGGATTGTATTGGCCTTGGTTGTCTTCCTCGTGTCGGCCGGCCTCTGGTTCGCCTCTCAATAGGTCCGCGAGAATGGCCGGACGGGCAACGTCAGCGACACCGTCCGTTCAGATCCGACCAAAGCGAATATCTTCTAAAGATATCATAAGTGAACTATAGTAATTATAGTTGAGGAACCAAAACGTCGCAGATTTATTAAAGAAAAATTGCGCCGGAGAGTCTGATCGCGCTCCCAAAATAGGACGTGAGGTGATGGTCGATTGGTTCAAAGTGATGATTCTTGTAGCAGAGGCGAACGAAGTCATCTGGCTGAGATCGATGAAGCTGCTTCGAGGGGGGCCGCGAGCGAAGGCTGAGGCACGAATGATGGTCGCGGAGAAGGTCGTCGCCGCCGAAGACGCCGGGGCCGGGCTTTTGGCTGGCGAGAGCCTGGACAACGTCGTTGCGGGTTATAGCAGGCAGGTGCAGTCGAATGCTCGGCGCCTTCGCAGGAGCTGATCGGCGTATTGGACCCCATTGCAGCCGAAAGCTGGCCGGTTGCCGGCCGGCCCATTTCCAAGCGGCAGAGGTATATCATGGAACCGACCGCCAATCCGAAATCGCCAGAGCCGCAGCAGCAGAGGCCGCCGGGGCTGACCCGCCTCATGCAACCGGAGCCCGACCACGGAGAGCAGAGCTACGCCGGCAGCGGCAAGCTGGCCGGGCGCGTGGCTTTGATCACCGGCGGCGACTCCGGCATAGGCCGGGCCGTGGCCATCGCCTTTGCCCGCGAGGGCGCCGATCTTCTGATCTCTTATCTTAATGAGGAGGAAGACGCCGAGGAGACGGCAAAATGGGTCCGCGACGCCGGCCGCCGCGTCGTGCTCTTCCCCGGCGACATCAGGGATGAGAGCCACTGTCAGGCGCTGGTGGAGCGCGCCGTCGCCGAGTTGGGCGGCATCGACATCCTCGTTAACAACGCGGCATTCCAGCGGACCTGTGGCGAAATCAGTGACATCACGGCCGCGGAATGGGACGAGACCTTTCGGACCAATATCTATGCGCCATTCTTCCTTTCTAAAGCGGCCATCCCGCATCTGAAGCGGGGAAGCTCGATCATCAATACGACGTCGATACAGGGCAAGGATCCGTCACCGCATCTCTTGGCCTATGCCGCGACCAAGGGCGCGATCTCAAACTTCACCGTTGGCCTGGCGCAGATGCTTGGCGAAAAGGGCATCCGCGTGAATGCGGTCGCACCGGGGCCGATCTGGACGCCGCTCATTCCATCAACGATGACGGCGGACAAGGTGGAAAAATTCGGTGCCGATACGCCGCTCGGTCGCATGGGTCAGCCCGCCGAACTGGCCGGTGCATATGTGCTGCTGGCATCTGAGCTTTCCAGCTACATGACCGGGGCAGTAATTGCGGTCACGGGTGGCGAGCCAATGATCTAGATGTCCTGGGCTCTGTCTGTCCGTCCACGAGCGGCAGGAATGCCAACGCAGGCTAAACCTCGGTAATCAGCTGCCCGGCCGGGACGCTGATGGATCTTACCTGCGGGATGTCCAGCAACCTACAGCCGACCAAATCCGCGCCGCTGGGGGTCGTGACAACTGAGACCACGACCATTCTCGGTCCGCCGGCTCGTAGACGTACGA
>NZ_FQUP01000012.1 GCF_900129325.1 Kaistia soli DSM 19436
GTCCGGCTGCGTCTGCTGGACGATGCGGATCAGGTTGGTCGAATCCGTCATGTCGCCATAGTGCAGGATGAAGCGCGGATGGCTCTCATGCGGATCCTGGTAGAGATGCTCGACCCGGCCCGTGTTGAACGACGACGACCGCCGCTTGACGCCGTGCACGACATAGCCCTTCTCGAGCAGAAGCTCCGAGAGATACGCCCCGTCCTGACCCGTCGCGCCGGTGATCAGCGCCGTCTTGCCCGTATGTGAAACCATGAACTCTGTCGCCGCCCCGTAAAAGTTGAGCCGTCACTCGATGTGCCGATGAGCCCGCACGCCCATACGCTTTCACATGAAGTTATGAAGGTTTTATGTGGCAGTGCAACATAAATGTGCAGCCGCATCATAACCCGCGATGTCCCGCATGAACCCGCTCAGCCGCTTTCATACGCCGCCGCGACCGGCACCGCCAGCGCGCCACCGCCGCGATGAGCTATCCCCGCAATCATTGAAGACCTGACCAGCAGGAGCATTGGCGAAACTGAAGAATGGCACGCGTTGAAGATCTCGACCGACGACAGCGTCGTCTCAAGCAGGCGGCGTGCCTACCCACCCAGCCATGCTTGCCTGCCGGTCTGCGGGCGTGACGGCTGCTCGGGTGTCGCGGTCAGGAAAACCATGCCCCGATGCGGATATGAGCGTCCGCCTCGAAGGGTCGGCGCCGGCGCCAGGATCGGCGGGCTTGATCCGAAAAGATCGGCAACGGCCGGAAGCTTAGCCTTCCACCCGCTGCGGCACCCAGACATGGCGAAACTTGTGCTTCCGCCGCTGCTCCGGATGATCAGCGGTGACGGGCGCTGCCACCGTCTCGGCTTGAATGGAAGGCACGGGGAGCGTCTGCCCGGCTCCAGAGAGGGCCGCAGACGCTGCGAGCACCCGAACCGACAGCGCTGCCAGATTCGAGTTGGCATTCCGGTCGGGATGCAGCCATTTCAAGAGCCACTTTCTGTGGTCCTGGATCAGATCGGCCGGGGCTCCCGGGGGGACACCAAGCGTCCGACTCGGATCGGTCTCCTGTTCGAACAGGACGACGAGCAAATATAGCGTCGCGATTCGCATCAGTGCTGCTTGGTCGAGCCCCGTCCTCGCAACCGCATCGGCGCAGGATGTCGGGCAGCCTGCCGCAATCCTGATCACGCGGATGATCTCAGGCGGTAAAGGCGAGCGTCGAACGCTCTTTACGAGACCAGGCGACCGATAGAGCCGAACGGCAACCGTCAGCGCATCGTCCGGCTTGATCGCCGGAGCGGCAGCTTGCGTTGCGCCAGAAGCCAACGACCGCGTCGTCGGCGTTCGACTGCGCCGAACGTGAGGTCCCAGATAATGGCGCATTCTCGATTCCCACCCTCGCACCCGGTTGACTCCAGGTTGCGAGCGGAAACTAGCCGATGCGTGCCTGGACCGCCAGACCTCAGTCCCGCCCGCTTGCGACCTAAGCCGCTGGCAGCGAGGGCAGGTTGTCCTTGCCGTACCCGTAATAGTCGTAGCCGTAATAGGCGTAACCGTAGCCGGCCTTCTGGGCGTTGAACTTCGTCAGGATGCCACCGAGCATCTGGCTATTGGTCATGGCAAGCCGCTTCGTCGCGGCCTTGACGGTCTCCACCGGCGTGTCGCCGGCCGAGCAGACGATCAGCGTGCCATCGGCGACGCTCGAAAGCAGCAGCGCGTCCGCAAGCCCCATGACCGGCGCGCTGTCGACGATGATGAGGTCGAACGTGTCCCGGAACTCGGTCAGCAAGGTCAGCATCTTGGGGCTGGACAGGAGCTCGGCCGGGTTGGGCGGAATCGGTCCCGAAGTCATCAGCGACACGTTCTCGACGCCGCTTTCGCGAATGATCGCCTCGGGCTCCGCGCCGCCCGACAGATAGTTGCTGAGACCGAAGCTGTTTTCGATGCCGGCGACCTTGTGCAGCGACGGATTGCGCAAGTCGGCGTCGATGACGAGGATCTTCACGCCGATCTGGCCAAACATTCGAGCCAGCGTCATAACGGTCGTCGTCTTGCCTTCCGAGGGCCGCGCGCTGGTCACCACGAAATTCCTGGGCACACCGCGATCGGTCGAGAACTGAAGCGCGGTTCGCGCACTTCGGTAGGCTTCAGAGAGCGCTGAATGCGGATCGGCCAGCACGGACTGGACCGACTGATCGGCGGGCAGCATGGGAATGACACCAAGGACCGGAATGCCCAAGAGAGCTTCCATCTGGTCAGGCGTCTTGATGGTGTTGTCGAAGTACTCCATGCCCAATGCCGCGCCAAGACCGAGACCAATTCCAGCGATCAGGGCGAGCATCAAGTTGAGAGCAAAGCGCGGCGAATATGGGCTGCCCGGAAGACTGGCCGTATCGACAATGGACAGTCCGTTCGCGGAACTGCCGCCGATGACGCTGATTTCCTTGTAGCGCTGCAGCAAGCCATCATAGAGCGTGCGGTTGGTGTCCGCCTCGCGCTGGAGCATCGTATATTCGACGCTGCGGTTACGGGTGTCGATCAGCTCGGCGCGCGTGGCATCGAGGTCGGAGGCCAGCGCCTGTTCGCGCTGAACCGCGAGCTCATAGGTCGAGCGAATCGTGTTCTTGATCTTGTCGACTTCCTCCGCGATCTGCTGATCGGTGTCGTCAATGCGGGCCTTCAGCGCGACCATGACCGGGAAGCCCGGCTTGAAGGTCAGTTGCTTCGATTCGTAATCGGCAACCAGCTGCGAACGCGATGCCCGAAGCTGATCGATGATCGAGGGCGCCTGGGATCCACTCGACGTATTGGGGATGTCGGAATAGTCCTTCACATCCTTGACCTGCAGCCACAGCTGCTCTGCATTGGCGCGGTCAACAGACGCTTTTCCTAGGGCCGTGTTGAGATCGGCGAGCTTCTGAGAAAGAATTGTTTTCTGGTCGTCGAGCGTCACCAGCTTTTCGCGGTCCGCATAAGCAACGACCTTGCGCTCAGAATCCTCGAGCTTCAGCTTCACCTGCTGCAGCTGATCCTCCAGGAACAGGCGCGCATAGGTCGTCGCGTCGAAGCGGCGGTCGAGATTGGCCTTGATAAAGCCGGATGCGAGAGCATCGGCGATGCGCTGCGCCCGGCGCGGGTCGGAATCGCTATAGGTGATGGTCAGGAGCCGAGATAACTTGACGACCTTCGCCGAGGTGTTCCTGATGACCGTGGCAATTGCAGTCTTCTTTCGGGACTCGAGCGACCGCGGCTGCTCGGCGGGGGAACCGAAAATGAGTGCCTTGGCTCGCGCGACAAGCGAGCGATTGACCGGAGCCACGAAGCTCGGATCGTCAGCCAGTTTCAGATCATCGACGACGCGCTCAGCCAGCGATCGGCTGCTGATCAACTCGACATAAGTCGCGATCTCGGCTTGGTCGTTGGTTGGCTGCTGAGCATCGAGCGACTTGTCGCTCATCACGTTGACGGTGTCGGACGACGTCTCGATCGTCACATCCGACATATAGAGCGGGGTCGCCGTCAGGGTCGCGATGATGCCGATCACCAGGCAGGCGCAAACAATGCCGCCGATGATCAGCCGGTGCTTCATCACCATCCGGAACAGCCGGACGATGTCCAGTTGGAACTTGTCGGCATGCGTGTCGACCGGCGCAGGCCCGTAGACATTGCGCGACAAAGCCGTCGAAGCGTTAGCCGGCGCCGAGGAAGCGCTCCACGTCGTCACCGCCTTGTCCGACCTTGGGTCCGCGCTCATCAAATTCTCCCGAGAATCAGTCCCAAGTAGTAGCTAAAGCGCTGCCGCGAACGAAGCCGCGGGAATCGCCGACAGGAAATCCGTCCACGCCGAGCGTACGCCCGAAACCGGAACAACGATCGTGTCGCCGCCATAGACAACAGGGTCCGCCGCCTGGCCCTTGCGGATTTGAGCGACATTGAATCGTGCCGCCATCCGCTTGCCGTCGATCTGGCGGAAGATCACAACATTGTTTGGATCGGCCTGCCGAGGCATCCCGCCGGCCAAAGCGATATATTCAAGCAAGGTGGCGCTGCCCGAGGCGACCGGGAAACTGCCAGGCTTCGCGACCGAGCCGTCCACCGTGACCTTCTGGCTGTTGAACCCCGTCACTTGGACGGTGACCTGCGGCTGCTGGAGGTAGGAAGCGGCCAGCTTGGCCGTGATTTCCTTCTGCACATCCTGCACCGTCCGACCGGCGGCCCGCACGGAGCCGATCAGCGGCAGGGCCAGCGACCCGTCGGAGCCGACCTGGAACGCGCCGGAGAGGTCGGGCACCTGGAACACCACGATGTTGAGCGTGTCGAGAGGACCGAGCCGGTACTGCGCCGCCGTCGGCGCCGCATTGTAGTTTGGCGCCGGCAGCTGACCATTGCTGACCATCGGAGACCCGGCCGCCATCGCACCCGAAGAGCCGCCGGAATACTTGTTCGCGAGCGCCTCGTTCGACGGCGAAGAAACCGATGAACAGCCACCCAACAGAGCAACGAACAAAACAACCGCTATGGAAATCCGGACGGTCACTGAAACTCCTGTCGCGCAAAGCTGAAGGTTGGCCGCGCTGCTGAGATTCACTATATCAGTCGCGCCTCATGACGCAATGCGGGATGATCCCGCACTGCACCATACGGCCAGACAATTCTACGACGTCCGACTATGCCAACCAAGACCTAGACGAGCCAGAAAACTCTTCGGGGCGCCGCTTCTGGCGGCATGCTGGACGGCGTGTAGCGCCGGCATTCTCTCGGGCGGCAGATTGTCGATGATCACCTGAGGGCGCGTCAGTGTCATGTGGACACTTTCGGCCTCGCCGAGGCGCTCCGCGATCTCATCGCGCGCTTCAGAAAGGTTGGGCGGCCGGCCGGTCAGGTTGTGAGCGTCCGTTGAAACAACATGGACCAGCCCCTCATCGAGCATCTTGTCGGCCCAGCGCTGCACGCGCCGTCCGAACCGGCCCGTGACTGACCCTGCCGTGATCTGCACGATCACGCCCATGCGCACGAGCCGCTCCATCATCGCATAATGCGTCTCGATCCAGGATAGACGCTCCGGATGCGTGAGGATGGGCACATAGCCAGCCGACATGATTGAAAAGATGTTGTCCTCGAGCCTCGGCGGCGGAACGTGATGCGGCGGCTCGAACAGGAAATAACGTGAGTCATTGAGAGAAGGGATGCGTCCCGATTTGAGGCCCGACACCAGCTCGACGTCCATGTGGACGTCGGCGCCGATCGCCAGCTTCAGATCGATACCCTCGTCGGCGAGTCGCGCCGCGAGGATGGCCATACGCTCTTCGATGATCGTCCGGTTGTTATTGTAGACGCCTGGCATGATGTGCGGCGTGCAGGCTGTCATCGTGATGCCATCGGCAACGGCCGCCCTCGCCATGGCGATCGAAACTTCGAGGTCAGTAGCGCCGTCATCGATCCCAGGCAGCAAATGACAATGTAGGTCGATCAAACAGCCAACTCCTGCAATCACGCGCGCGCAACCATTCTCGAAGCTCCTCGTGAGGCCACCCTGAAGGCGGGTATCGGCGCGGGCGCGACGCAACCGAACTCTGCCGAGAAGGCACCGACGAATATAAGCTTCTAATCAAGTGGAATTATGGCTGAATTGCGCCGCACAATATATATCGCGATGCAGCATCGGCATCAAGGCCCCTGTGCTGCTGCAAGGAGCGGCGCTACGGCCGCAGCCTTCGGACGCAGCCGATCGATGACCTTGGGCAGCCGGGTCATCGCTTCCTCTCGGGTCATGCCCGCCAGAATGTCGCGATCATAGACAGCCGAAAGGAGGTACCAATCGAACAATCCGAACGTCCCGACGTCATTGTCGTCGTTATAAAGCGAATATGGCAGCTGATCACTGTCATTGGCCGGCCCGAGTGCCTGAGTCAGTTCCTCGGCGAGGCAGCTTGCGAATGCCTTGTCGCCCCGATCTGCCAACACGAAGACATAGGCGCGGTCGAGCACGCCGGTGGTGCGGTTCCACATGATCGTCGAGCAGCGGCTGCCTTTGAGGAACGAGGCCTGCTCGCCCTTCGGCAGCGCGTCGGTGATTACGCGGCGATAGTTCGACCGATCGACGAGGAACAGAAAGATTCTCGCCTTGTTCGGATCATCCGTCATCGCGATCTTCAAATTGGGAATCGTCCGCGACAGCAGCCCGACAAACGAACGGACCTCGCCTTCACGCGAGGGAGCGGAGCTGCTGTCGAGCACCAGCACGCCGACGGGATCGACGAATTTGTTGACATACTGGCCCGCCTCCGCGCTCGATTTCGGTCCCTCACGCCCGAACACCGTCAGCGTGAAACCGCGCGTCAGTTCGGCGGTGCTGTAGTCGGCTGGGGGCCGGATGGCGGCTGGACCGGCAAGGGCCGTGGCTGGCAGGAGCGCGAGCGCGAGCAATACGAAAGACCGACCGAACTGCCGGAGGCGCGCCAGGAGAAATACGGGAATCGAGGTGAGGTGATGTGCCAACATGCGATCTGAATTCCGCGACAGATCCCTGTTATCGGCGGCACCTCTCGTCGGCGCAAGCAGCGGCGCCGAGCGCCCATGCTTGGCGCTATTGACCCACCGCCGCGCGGCGACTAGGTTCCGCGCACTTTCGCGCAGGTCCCTGACGAGCCCGTAGCTCAGCCGGTAGAGCACGTGACTTTTAATCATGGGGTCATGGGTTCGAATCCCATCGGGCTCACCAGGACCTCCGCGACGTCCGCCGGAATCGGTCGCCACTCATGGCGACCGTGCCGCGATCCTGCCGGCTAGACAGAAAGGCCCTTTCGGGCAATGCTGCGTCGCACAAGTCCACGCCAAAGCATTCATTCAAGGAAGGGTTGCTGTCGATGACCGAGTTTTCGCTCTCGAATCGGCGGGTGTATGTCGCCGGGCATCGCGGGATGGTCGGGTCGGCCGTCGTCCGCCGGCTTGAGCGCGACGGCGTCGAGGTCGTGACGGCGACCCGTGAGGAAGCCGATCTGCGCGACCCCGCGGCGGTCACCGCCTTCCTGAAGCGCACCAAGCCGGATGTCGTGGTCGTCGCTGCAGCCAAGGTGGGCGGAATCCTCGCCAACGACACTTATCCGGCCGACTTTCTCTACGAAAATCTCATGATCGAGGCGAACCTCATTCACGGCGCCTTCACGGTCGGGACGGACAAGCTGCTATTTCTCGGCTCGTCCTGCATCTATCCGAAAGTCTCGCCGCAGCCGATCCCCGAAGACGCGCTGCTGACCGGCCCGCTCGAATCGACCAACGAGTGGTACGCGATCGCCAAGATCGCCGGCATCAAGCTTTGCCAAGCTTACCGCAAACAGCACGGCGTCGACTACATCTCGGCGATGCCGTCGAACCTCTACGGGCCGAACGACTATTTCGACCCGCAGAAGAGCCACGTCATCCCTGCCCTGCTCCGCCGCTTTCATGAGGCCGAGCAGCGCGGCGACGCCTCGGTCACCTGTTGGGGCACCGGCACGCCGCGGCGTGAATTCCTCTATGTCGACGATCTCGCCGACGCCTGCGTCTTCCTGCTGCAGAATTACTCCGGCTACGAGCATCTCAATGTCGGCACTGGCTCCGACATCACCATCGCCGAACTCGCCGACACGGTCCGCCGCGTCACCGCCTTCAAGGGCGAGATCGAGTGGGACAGGACCAAGCCGGACGGCACGATGCTGAAGCGCATGGATGTCGAGCGCATCAACGAGCTCGGCTGGCATGCGACGACCTCGTTCGAGGACGGCCTCTCCAAGGCCTATCACTGGTTCCTCGAAAACCCGATCCGCACCTGAGGGCGCACCGTTCAGGCGGACGTCCGGTCGTCGCCTGAGCGTATCGCCGTCAGTGGCGCGCTGGTCTGGCAAATCCGAAGCCCGGCCTTGGTGTAACGGTCGAGCTTCTCAGTCAGAGGACGAGGCGGCGATCGCTTGATCCGCCGCCGCTGCTCGTCCCCGGTCACGCGGCAAAGACTGCCCGGACGACGGTCTCCGCCTCAGGAGGCGTCACCACCGTCGCTGCCCTTGCGCCGCCGATCGATATCCTCGAGCACGCGCACGACAACGTCGCCCATGGCCTTCATCCAGATCTCGAGATCGACGCGATTGGGTTCGCGGTTGGGAAGGTCGAGGCCGAAGCCCGGCTGATAGAGCACGTGCCCGTCCGACTCGGCGATCCGGACCGTACCGAGCGGCTTCGGCAATCCCTTGACCACAAGATCCAGACCGAGATCGACCTTGCGCAATTCGATCCGGTTGCCCGTGCGCTGCGCGGCTTCTTCAAGCAGCCGCCCCGATGAAAGCTGGTCGGCTGCGGCATGAAGGCGGCGGATCTTGGGATCGGCAGCGGTGACTGGCGCAGTCTCTGGCGGCAGCACAGGCGCTTCTTCGACCGTTTCGCCCTCATCGTCCGAAAATGCCTTAACAGGCTCATTCGCATCGTCGGATGGCTCGACCTCATTGGCCGCAGCAGCCTGCCGGCGTCCAAGCCCTGGCAGGCGGAACCGCCACAGGAATCGTCCGGCCAAACCCTGTTTCGGCTCCGCGACGTCCCGGTCCTCCCGCAGATCGGCGCCGTCCTCGAAATCCTCCTCGATCCATTCCGGCTCGTCATCGCCTGGTTCGGCAGTGTGCTCGTCGGCCGCGACCCGCTCTATGTCAGGAGCGGCTTCCACGGGCCGCTCGTCCTCGGATTTCGGCGCTTCGGACGATTTTGAGAACTCTGCCGGAGAAACCGATGGAGCCTCGATCGCCGGGACGGGTTCGGGTTGCGAAGGCTGCGGCGCGGCTAGACTGGCCTTCGCCGCAGACGCGATCATGTCCTCGAAGGACGGTATCGGCGCCTTGATCGTCTCCGCAGCCTCAGCCACGGGTGGCACAGCCAGGATCGGCTCACTCGAAACGACGAGGGATTCCTCTTTCTGTCCTGCAGCCATCGGCGGCGCCGATGGCTCGACCGAAACTGGAACTGGCGCCGGGGCGGGGGCCGAAGCGGGCGGCTGACGCCATGGCGGCGACGGTCGATCGGCCCTCGGCGCCTTTTCTGCGACGTCCGTGTCGAAACTGCTCTTCGTCGCCGGCGGGACTTTCTTCTCAGCGGCAGGCGCCGGCATCTCAGGAACGCCGCGGGGACCTGCCTCCTGATCGCGCTCTACGTCAGCTGCATTGATCAGGGATGTAAGCCGGTCATCCAACAGAATCAGAAGCCGGGCCGCCTCGTTCGCGTTCAGATCCTTGATCAGCGCATCCATCGCAGAATGGAGCATCGAGTGGATCTTCCGCAGCTCCAGAAGATGTGCTTCGGAGGCTCTCAATTTCGACACTTCAGGTGCGTCTCCGCGGCCATAGGGAACAGCAGTGGCGTCCGTCATCGCACGCCCTTTGCCTTGTGCCCTCACTTGAACCCGACCTGCCTGCGAAACCTATCGCAATGCTGGAAGCGTTGCGCAACGGGCATCGGCCGCAAAACACGAATTGTGCGGCGTTTCGCGCCAGAGGCAGTCGCGCGATCGGCTGTCGGCTGGGTCGCACTCTTTCCCGAACGTCGCCATCGACCAAGCCGGAAGCCCGAATCGCCGATAGAAGTCGACTGGAAAACGCTGCGCCGTGACCGCGAACGAAGGCTTGGACCTTCTAGCCGATAACCCTGGACAGGATTTTTGCGACGCCATAAGGCATCCAGGCTGGCACACGGCGGTAAGGGTGCCCTTTGGGCAGGCTCAAGCGCTGCCGACGCGCATTGCGCGCTTCAAATTGGGCGCGCCTTGCGCTCATCGGCAGCGGAAACTGACTGACGGCAGGATCAAATGGCCGTACGTCGCCCATCGAACGCTCCAAATACGGTTGCCGGCCGCCCCCCGACCCGATCAACTGTCGAGAGTTTACCGGGATGGATGGTCAAGTTGGATGGTGGATTTGTATCGAATGATTGCTGCCTGCCCTGCCGCTGATCGCTGCCCGGGTTTGAGCCTGCAGTTAGGGGTATCGTGACCGAATCCAGTTTCGAATGGCGGCTGTGGCTGCTCCTGGCCGCCATTCTCATCGATGGCCTTGTCGGTGATCCCGACTGGCTGTGGCGGCGGGCGCCGCATCCGGTTGCCTGGTTTGGTGGCCTCATCGGCTGGATCGACCGATCCTTCAATGCTGCGCCGCCGGCAGCGGGCGACCAACGCGCGGAGGCGCTACGCCGCATCGCGGGCGTCATCGCCATCATGGTGCTCGTCGCGATTGCCGCGGGCGCCGGCGTCTTGATCGAGGCCATGCTGGCGCGCTGGACCTATGGTTTCATTGCCATACCGGTCATCGCATCGATCTTCCTGGCGAGCCGCAGCCTCTATGATCACGTCGCTCGCGTCCGCGACGCCTTTGCCGAAGGCACCCTCGCTTCGGCGCGCGCGGCCGTCTCGATGATTGTTGGCCGCGACCCGAACAGCCTCGACCGCGCCGGCATCTCGCGGGCCGCCATCGAATCGACAGCCGAGAACTTCTCCGATGGCTTCGTCGCGCCCGCGCTGTGGTTCGCGCTTCTCGGCCTGCCCGGCCTCTTCGCCTACAAGATGATCAACACGGCCGACTCGATGATCGGCCATCGCAGTGAGCGTCACCGTGCCTTCGGCTGGGCCTCGGCCCGACTGGACGATGTCGTCAACCTGCCGGCCAGCCGCCTTGCCGGCTTTCTCATCGTGATGGCGGCGCCGTTCGTCGGCGCCTCGATCGGCACCGCCTTCGTCGTCATGCTCGACAACGCCCGCAAGCACCGTTCACCGAATGCCGGCTGGCCGGAGGCGGCCATGGCCGGCGCTCTCGATCTGGCGCTGGCGGGTCCCCGCCGTTATGGCGCTGAGGTCGTCGAGGATCCCTTCCTCAATCCAGCCGGACGAACCGATGCCGAACCGGCGGACATCACCCGAGCCCTGAAAGTCCTGAAGGTCGCGACGATCCTCGGCGCGACGCTCACCGTCATCATCGCGCTGTGGCTGCGATCGTGAGAATGGCCCCGATGTCGAGATGCGTCTCGAGATGATCGGCGAGCCGGTCGAGCACCGCGTCCACCTCGGCCTCATAGTCGAGTTTTGACGGCGCCGCCCCGATGGAGCTGAGGAAATCGCGGCGAAAGGCATCGGCCGAGAAGAGGCCGTGCACATAGGAGCCACGAACGCGTCCATCAGGCGATATGGCGCCCTCGCCGCCGTCCGGCCCGATCAGCCAGGGTCTTCGGCGATCCTCGCCATCACTGTGGCCGAGATGGATCTCATAGCCGCTGACGGCGAGGTCGGACCCCGCCTCATGCCCGGCAAAGGCGGTTGTCGTCTTGTCATCGCCGAGCACGGTATCAACCGCGAGCAGGCCGAGCCCCTCTGCGATCCGCGTTCCGCTTTCGATGCCCTCAGGATCGGCAATGCTGCGGCCGAGCATCTGATAGCCGCCACAGAGACCGATGACCCGGCCGCCTCGGCGGTGGTGGGCGAGGATATCGACGTCCCAGCCCTCAGTGCGCAGGAAGGCGAGATCGGCGATCGTCGATTTCGAACCGGGGAGAATGATGAGGTCTGCAACGGGGATCGCCTCGCCCGGCTTGACCAGCACGAGTTCGACGCCCGGCTCCTGCGCCAGCGGATCGAGGTCGTCGAAATTGGCAATGCGCGGCAGCAGCAGCACGGCGATGACGCAGCCCTTGCCGTCCGGGCGCGAACGGCCAAGGTCGAGGATGTCCTCCGCAGGCAGCCTCCCAGCCTCCGCGAACCACGGCACGACGCCGAGCCCTGGCCAACCCGTCGCGGCCGTGATCGCCGTCAGCCCGGCATCGAACAGCGTCGCGTCGCCGCGCATCCGATTGATGAGGTAGCCGGCGATACGGTCACGATCGGCGCGCGGCAGCACGGCGCGCGTCCCGACAAGGCTGGCAATGACACCGCCGCGATCGATGTCGCCGATGAGAATCACCGGCAATCCCGCTGCCTCGGCAAAGCCCATATTGGCGATGTCGCCAGCGCGCAGGTTGATCTCGGCCGGACTGCCGGCGCCTTCGACGAGGACGATGTCGGCGTCTCGCGCGAGACGTTCATAGCTGTCGAGGACGAAGGGCAGCAGCTCGGCCTTCCGGCTGCCATATTCGCGCGCCCGCATCGTGCCAAGGCGCCGGCCCTGCACGATCACCTGCGCGCCAATCTCGCTCTCGGGCTTGAGCAGCACCGGGTTCATATGCACGCTGGCCGGAAGCCCGGCCGCGCGAGCCTGCAGCGCCTGCGCCCGGCCGATCTCGCCGCCATCCGCCGTCACCGCGGCGTTGTTGGACATGTTCTGCGGCTTGAACGGCGCGACCGTCATCCCGCGCCGCGCCAGCAGGCGCGCGAGGCCGGCGACGATCGTCGACTTGCCGACATTCGACCCAGTGCCCTGGAACATGACGGCGCGGGTCATGGCTTCTGACGGCTTCCGCGCCTCAAAACTCGATGCCCTTCTGCGCCTTCACGCCAGAGCGGAAGGGATGCTTGATCATCTCCATTTCGGTGACGAGGTCGGCGATCTCGATCAGGGCGTCCGGCGCATTGCGCCCCGTGATGACCACATGCACATAGGTGGGCTTCTCGGTGGTGAGAAAGTCGATCACTTCCTGGACCGGCAGATAGTCGTAGCGGAGCACGATGTTGAGTTCGTCGAGCAGCACGATGTGATGCGCGCCGCCGCGGATCAGGTCCTTGGCGGTTTCCCAGGCATGCCGCGCAGCGGCGATGTCGCGCTGGCGATCCTGCGTCTCCCAGGTGAAGCCTTCACCAAGCGTGTTGATTGAGACCAGATCGCCGAAACGCTCGAGCGCGAACCGCTCGCCCGTCTCCCAGGCGCCCTTGACGAACTGCACGACGGCGACCGGGAAGCCGTGTCCGAGGGAGCGGAAGACCATCCCGAAAGCGGCCGTCGATTTTCCCTTGCCCTTGCCGGTGTGAATGATGATCAGCCCCTTTTCGACCGTCTTGGTCGCAAGGATCTTGTCGCGCACGGCCTTCTTCTTCTTCATCTTCTCGGCGTGGCGGGCATCGATATCAGGGGCGGCGGGTTCGTCCGTCATGCTGTCGTCTCCAAAAGCGCGGGCCGTGCCGAGAGCGCGGCGAGGCGGGCGCGCGTGCTATTGCGCAGCGGCGACCAGAGGCCGCGCGCGATCGCGTCCTCGAAGCGCGCCGCCATCCCGGCCAGCGCCGCCGGATTGGCATCGGCGATGAAGTCCGCCACCCGCTCATCGGCGAGATAGGCATTGTAGAGCGCATCGAAATGATGATCGCCGACCGCGTGCGTGGTCGCGGCGAAGCCGAACAAAAGATCGACGGTGGCCGCGATCTCGAAGGCGCCGCGATAGCCATGGCGCATCGCGCCGTCGATCCATTTCGGATTGGTGGCACGCGCCCGGACGACCCGGCCGATCTCTTCCGAAAGCGGCCGGATGACCGGATTTTCGGGCGTCGAATGATCGCCATGATAAAGGCGAGGCGCGTTCCCGGAAATCTGTTCGGCCGCCAGTGCCAGTCCACCCTGGAACTGGTGATATTCGTCGCTGTCGAGGATGTCGTGCTCGCGGTTATCCTGATTGTGCAGGACAGCATCGACGGCGCCGAGACGGGTACGAAGCTCAGAACTCGCCGCCCTGCCCTCCGCGCCGCCGCCATAGGCGTAGCCGCTTGCGCCAAGAAACGCCTCCGCGAGGTCGGCGCTGTCGGTCCAGATGTCATGGTCCATCATCGCCTGCAGCCCGGAGCCATAGGCCCCCGGCCGGCTGCCGAAGATGCGCAGCGCATCGCCCTCCCGCCGCCTTGCGGCCGCGATCGGGTTGGCGTCGTCGGGCTCGTCCCGTTCCGCCACTGCGCGGATCGCCGAATCGATCAGATCGATCTGCTCGGGAAAAGCATCTCGGAACATGCCGGAGATACGCAGCGTGACATCGACGCGCGGCCGCTTCAGCTCGGCAAGCGTCAGCACGCGAAAGCCGGTGACGCGTCCGGTGCCCGCTTCCCACACCGGTTCGGCACCGATCAGCGCCAGCACCTGCGCGATGTCGTCGCCGCCGGTGCGCATGTTCGCCGTGCCCCAGACGGTCAGCGCGATGGCCCGCGGCCATGCGCCCTCGTCCTGCATATAGCGCATCACCAGCGCTTCGGCCGAACGGCGCCCGATCCGCCAGGCGGCCTCGGTCGGCACGGCGCGCGTATCGACCGAGAAGAAGTTTCGTCCCGTCGGCAGCGCATCCGGGCGACCGCGCGAGGGCGCCCCCGCCGGCCCTGGCGACACGAACCGTCCGTCGAGCGCCGTCAAGACCGCGGACATCTCGCTGGCGCCCGAATTGCCGAGGGCCGGGGCCAGGTCGTCGACCATCCAATCCAGCACCGCTTCGGTCGCCGGGCCGAAGCGCGGGGCCTCATCACCTTCGCGCTGCGGATGGGCCGCGAGCGCCTCGCGCGCAAGCTGTAGCGCCAGCAACTCGATGCGCTCCGCCGTGTCACCGGCGCTGCGCCAGACTGCATCTGTGACCGCCGCCAAAGCCTGAGGACGTGGACCGCTCCAGAAGGCAGCATGATCGGGCGCCAGCGGGTCGAAATCACTGAGGTCGAGATCCGCGGCGATGGCGCGGATGAGCGAGGCATCGGCCGGGCGTCCGCCCGAACGGGGAATGCGGGCGATCGCCGCCATCGTGCTGGCCAGCGCTTGACCCGCCGGACTCTCGCCGAACACATGCAGGCCGTCGCGGATCTGCAGTTCCTTGATGTCGCAAAGATGGGCATCGATTGCCCTGAGCGCCTTGGCGGGATCGCCTGCGCCGATCTCTAGATCGCGGTCGATGCCGTACCGCGCGGCGCGATCGAGAATCTCGCGCTCGAGATCATCGCGGCGGCGGGGGTCGGCGCCGAGCGCCAGATGATATTCGTCGATCAGCGTTTCGAGTTCGGCGAATGGGCCATGCGCCTCGGCGCGCGTGATCGCCGGCATGAGATGATCGACGATCACCGCGGCGCTGCGGCGCTTCGCCTGCGCGCCCTCGCCGGGATCGTTGACGATGAACGGATAGATGAGCGGCAGCGGCCCCAGCGCGGCCTCCGGCCAGCACGCCGCCGAAAGGCCGATCGCCTTGCCCGGCAGCCATTCGAGATTGCCATGCTTGCCCACTTCGACCACAGCGTCGGCAACGAACACGCGCCGAAGCCAGGCGTAAAAGGCAAGGTAGTGGTGTGGCGGCGGCAGCGCCGGATCGTGATAGGTCGCCTTCGGATCGACGCCATAGCCCCGCGCCGGCTGCACACCGACCACGATGTTGCCGAAGCGGCAGATCGCAAGTCGGAAAGCCCCATCGACAAAGGTCGGATCCTGCTCCGGCGCGCCCCAGCGCGCGGCGAGCTCCTCGCGAAGCGCCTCCGGCAGCGCGTCATGAAAGGCGCGGTAGTCCGTCAGCGAAATTGCGATCTGCTCGGTGCCGGCGGCGCCCGCCTGAGCCTGTTCCAGAGCCGCCATCAAGGCGCTGCCGGTCTCCGGGAAACCAGCCAGACCATAGCCTGCCGCGCGCATCGCCGCCGCGATGCGAACCGTGCTTTCGGGCGTATCGAGGCCAACGCCATTGCCGATGCGTCCGTCGCGGCCCGGATAATTGGAGAGGATGATCGCGACACGCCGCTCGGAAGCCGACTTGCGGCCGAGGTGCACCCAGCGCGACGCCTGCGCTGCCACGAAGGCGATACGCTCGCGATCGGCGTGATAGGCGACGATCCGGCTGTCGGTGACGCCATCGCGCGGCAGTTCCTCCTTGAACGACACCGGCCGCGTCAGGATGCGCCCGTCCACCTCGGGCAGCACGACGTTCATGATCATGTCGCGCGGCCCAAGACCCCGCGCCGACTGCGCCCAGGCATCACGGGTCGTCCCGGCAAAGACGATCTGCAGCACCGGCCGTCCCGGCCGATCGAGCACCGTCGGCTCCGTGCGCCGGCCGGGCTTCGAAAGGGCGAAGGCGGTGCCATTGATGACGATATCGGGCGGGAGCTCCTCGGCGAGTCGCCTGAGATAGTCAGCAGCCTCGGGATTTTTCGGGCTGCTGACGAAGGCGGCGCGCGCGGAAATCCCCTCCGCGTCCAGCGCCTCGATCAGCGCGTCCACCGGTCCGGTCGAACCGCCTTCGATCAGCGCGCGGTAGAACACGATCAGGGCCAGCGGCCTGCCATCCGCGCCATCATGATGCAGCCCCGCGACGGGCAGCGGTTCAGCCTCGCCCGGCCGTACGCCAAAGCCGACGAGATGACGGGCGAGCTGCAGCGCGCGATCGATATTGCCGGGGCCGCCCGCGACCGCTGCCCGCCAGAACTGCCGGCAATCTTCAAGCGGAACGGTGCAATAGGCCTCCAGCGCCGGATCCCAACGCTCGTCGCCGCCCGGAACAACGATGAGCCGCGGCCCGCCGCCGCGCGAGAGGGCTCGCAGCGCTTCCAGTCCATACGGCCAGTAGCCGGCGCTGCCGATAAGCCGCAGCACCACCAGCTTGGCCTGGGAGAGCGTCTTCTCCAGATAGAGATCGACCGAATAGGGATGGCCGAGCCGCATCAGATTGGCGAGGCGAAGGCTGGGCCCCTCGCCGATCCGCCCGGCCGCAGCCGCGAAGGCGGCCAGTTCCGAATCGGCCGCCGAGATGAACACGATTTCGCCAGGCGTCTGGTCGAGGTCGACGGCCGAACTGCCATCGTCGATCCGCTCCGTTTCCCCGGCGACGAGATGCATCGCCTCAGCCCAGCGCCGCTTCGATGGCGGCGCGGTCGAGGCCACGCTCGCCGATCACGACCAGCCGACCCGCTTCGCCGCCGGCGGCAAAATAGGTCTCGACACGCGGGCCGACGGCTTGAACGACGGCGGGCAGCGGCTTGCCGGTCACGCCGGCCCGGCCCTTGATGCGTAGAACGCCGGGTATGGCCATGGCCCGGGCAACGCTGGCTCCGAGCGCCTCGATCGAGGCAGCGACCGGCGCCCGCACCGTGAAGCTGTCGAAATCGTCGTGATCGTGTTCTTCGCCCTCGAGATCATGATGGCTCTTGCGCGCGAACGCATCGTTCTCGGCAGCGGCGCCAATTCCGAGCAGCACCTCGGCCGGCAACACCCCCCTCTCGGCACGAACGCTGCGCGCCGCGGGTCGAGCCTCGCGCCTGACCACGGCTTCGACCTCGGCAAGCGCGGCCGAATCGATCAGGTCGGCCTTGGAGAGCACGATGAGATCGGCGCAGGAAAGTTGATCCTCGAACAGTTCTTCGATCGGATCTTCATGATCGACTGAGGGGTCGGCGATACGCTGCGCCGTCACGGCCTCTTCATCATGGGCGAAGCGACCCTCGGCGACAGCAGCGGCGTCGACCACCGTCACGACGCCGTCGATGGTGACGCGGTGGCGCACCGACGGCCAGGTGAAGGCGCGCACCAGCGGCTGCGGCAGCGCGAGGCCCGACGTCTCGATGACGATATGCTCCGGCGCAGGATCACGGGCGAGCAGCATCTCCATCGTCGGCAGGAAATCGTCGGCAACCGTGCAGCAGATGCAACCATTGGTGAGTTCAACGACCGTATCCGGCTTGCAGTCATCATCGCCGCAATCCGACAAAAGGCCGCCATCAAAACCCATGTCGCCGAACTCATTGACGATGAGCGCGATTCGGCGGCCGTTCGAGCGGGCGATGAGATTGCGGATCAGCGTCGTCTTGCCGGCGCCGAGAAAGCCGGTGACGATCGTGGCTGGGATGCGGTCCGTCAAAGCTGGAACTCCGGAGCGGGTTTGAGGCGCAGCGGCTGGCCGGCTGCGACGAGGATGACTTGGGTTGCCACGGCGGCGACCGTCTGGTTGAGACGCCCCTGTGCATCGGCGAAGCGCCGCGCCAGGGCATTGATCGGCACGATGCCCGCACCGACCTCATTGCTGACGAGAACGACCGGCCCCTCGGCCTTCGCGAGGAACGCAGCAAGCGCCCGCCCCTCCGCTTCGACGTCGCGCTCCGCCTCGATGAGATTGGAGAGCCAGAGCGTCAGGCAGTCCACCAGCACCACGGCGTCCGAGGATACAACGGAGCCCAGCGCCGGAACGAGATCGCGCGGCTCCTCGATCGTCGTCCAGCCAGCGTCGGCGCGCATCCGTCGATGGCTCGCGATCCGCGCGGCCATCTCGTCATCACGCGCTTCGGCCGTCGCCACATAGATGGGCACGAGCCCCGTACCGAGCGCCATGCGCTCGGCAAACCGGCTCTTGCCGGAACGGGCGGCGCCGATCACCAGCGCCGTCCGCTGCGGCAGCGCGATGCTCATCCGGCCGGGCGCGAGAGGCGCTGGTAGAGCCAGGCCGAAGAGAGCCCCGCCAGCGACCAGAGCAGCGCGCTCGCCACCAGCGAGGCAACGACGAACTCTGCCCCAAGCGCTGCCGGATAGGCTGCCTCCAGCGTCGGTGGCGGCGGCGCGCCGATGACATGCGGCACGATGGCGATCATGACGCCGAGCAGCTTGAGAAGATAGAAGCGCGCAAAGACCACGAGGGCCAGCGCGATGGCCGAGGCACCAGCCGTGCCGAGCCACCAGAGCTGGCGCGAGCCTATCTCGGCCGCGGCCGTTCCCGGCAATTCCGGCGCAAGACCGAGCGCAGGCAGAAGGCTTGCTGCGAAGAAGCCGCCTAGGCCCCACAACACGCCGCGCCGTGCATCGATCGGATCACCCTTCAGCGTCATGACACCGAGCAGGATGGCGGAAACGGCAACCCCCATGAGGAGATTGGCCAGAAGCGTATAGGCCGAACGCTCGAAGCCATCGGCGGGCTGCCAGGCGCCCTCATCATGATGATGCGCCTCGCCGGCGGCGGCGGCGCCATGATCATGTCCCGCCATCGTCGACATGGCCGGAACCGGCGCGGTCTCCGGAGCCGGCGCCGGGGCCTCCGCCGCCTGCTCGTAGGTTTCGCCGTGCAGGATCAGCGGCTCGGTCGTGAGAAATTGCACGCCGGTCAGAATGACGCCCACGAGCAATCCAGCGCCGAAGGCGCTCAACACAATTGATTTCAACATGATGAACCCGTCAGTGGCAGGGCAAGCCGAAGGCGTGACGCGTGTCGTGCGTCGCGTTGTGGATCTGGCTCGGCGCGGCAAAGCCGGTCGCGAGAAAGACCACGAGCCCGAAAGCCAGCGCAGCGAGGCCAGCGGCGATTCGGGTGGCAGCCAGCGGACGGCTGGAAATGGACGGGGAAGAGGCAGTCGAAGCGTTCATGTCGTCTCCTTGGCCGTCCCACCGACGGCCGGTTCGAGTTCCATGCCCTGGCTGGTCTCCTGGCTTGCGGGTCACAGCTCCCTCGACGCCTTCCCGGTTTCCCAGTGGCTTCGTACGAGGTCGCTCACCGCTCACAGTTGCGGGGGCAGCTCCGGTTTCCGAGCCCCGTCAGGGTCGCTCGCCACCAGATTCCCATTTCATCCCCCAAGGTCTCAGACCCATCGGGGGAACCAGTGCAATGAAAGACGCTAGTGCCGATCGCCCCGCCACGCAAGGCGTCAAACGGCTATTCCGCCGGCGTCACGGCACGGCCGCGAAAACGCGCCCAGCGGCGCGCGATACGCACATCCCATTTGCGACGGAATCGGCGGATGCGCGGAAAATCATGCGAAAGAACGATCAGCCCGACCGGCAGCATCCAGATGCCCAGCACCGGCAGAAACGAGAAGACTCCACCCGCTATAAATGCGCCGCCAATCCCCACACGCAGAATGCGGCTCTTTGGCAGACTGATGGACTTTTTGCCGAACCGAATAGAAGGCATGGGGCGTGGCGGGGCTCGCTCTTCACAGGTTTTGACTATTGTTAGCGGATCGCGATGGCCGGCCGCAAGCGCGACGCGGCGGGAGTGCGACGTGAGCCGTTGCCCCGCAGTGCAGCAGGGCCTGCCCTCGCCTCGACCGAATCTGGAGTGACCTGGCGGCGGTCACGTCGCCCCCAAATGATCAAGGGGCTGAACCTTGCCGGCTCAACCCCTTGAAGAATCTGGCTCCGCGAGCTGGACTCGAACCAGCGACCCGGTGATTAACAGTCACCTGCTCTACCAACTGAGCTATCGCGGAACAGCACGTCTTGTGCCGCGGGCGTCGCTATAGCAAAGGCTGGATCGGCTTGCAAAGCCTTAAAATTGCGAATGTCACAAGCCGTCCACAGGCATGGCCACCGATTGCGGCTCAATGGGTCGGCAATCACTGGCTCATACGTCCGCCTTTCAGGGAGCGATAGAGCGGCCTCGGGCCGAAATCCCACGCAATCGACAGCGCGTTGGGAGACACGCGGGCTTGCTCCGCCGGAGCCCAGTAGATCCGTTCGTCAGTCAGGCCCACATCGCCATAGAACACCGCCGAGTGTCGTCATGCCCCTGTCATCCACAGCCCGGCAATGCCTCGGATTGAGTGTTGACGCTGCCAGCGCGGCGCTGTACGTAACTGCCGCCGAACGCAATCCAGTCGCGCAACGCTTGCAGCGCTTCAGGATACGGCCGTAACTGGCTGACGCGATTGGGGAATAGTTTAATGGTAGAACAGCGGACTCTGACTCCGCTAGTCTTGGTTCGAATCCAGGTTCCCCAGCCACCTTTTGAAAACCGCAGAAATTCGCCATTTCTAGCCCTTCCGGGGAGAGTTATGTATAGCAGGTGTGTAGCTGCTATACACGGAATGCTGCCGGGCGCGCTTGGTGTTGCCCGATCGCCCAGTCGATCCTGATGTTGACAAACACTCGGACACTACCTAGCTTCTGAATCGTCAGTGACTGATCCCCTAAGGCTTTTACCGAGCGCGCTGACCCGCCAGGAAACTGGTCACTTGCTTATGGCTGTGGGCCGAAAGGTTTGGATTGGGGAGAATGCTTATGGGCGGCTTCGGCCGCCCAACTCTTTTCATAGACTCAAGTCTGCCATCCGTCGCTCGACTGCCTTGCCGAAAGGCATCCTAGCCGCGGACGCAACAGGGTTCGCCCTGCTGTAAGCACTCTCAACATAAAGATCCAAATTGATCGCGCCGTCCTTCCATGTTCCCACTGGTGACGGATGCATGCGAAAGAACACATAATAGATCTCGCCCTGCGGCAACGCAGGAGCCATCGTCAATCTGTAAACGAACCAATTACCCGTGGTTGCTAACGCTACCGATGTAGTAGGCTTGGCAAATAGCCCATCCACGATTTGCGGAAGATGAAGCGAATATTCGTGACGACTCGGACAAAAAATCCTATCCGAGCTTCCGTCATTGACAATGTAGCTTCCTGCGACTCTTGGTAAGCCAGCATCTGAATAGCAGTGAGTGCTATAATCAATCCGAACGCTATATGTAACCTCCACCTTCTCCGCTGTCTTCCATCGAAATTCCGCAAGCGCCCGATTTAGGTGACCAAGAGAATATTGAGCACCGCAGTGATTTATCGATTCTGGATGAAACAAGAGACACTCGCTGCTAGGCTAACAGCCACAATTTACACGATAGCAAATGCTCGTCTACACGGCGCATGAAAATGGCGCCCAACCGTAGCCGGGCGCCCTCTTATCGTCGCGTATATCAGCAAGGCGCAACAACTTCGCCAGGCTCGGCTTCAGCTGAAGCGCGAAGAGCGTACGTCTCCAATCACAAGCGCCAAAAAACTTGCTCGAATCATGTGTATGCGCGCTCGTATGGCGTGAAAGCCTTGTGAGTCACTATGCAGGAAGTGCCTCCATCTTGGCTATGAGTTGAACTGCCCGATGCGCGGCGACACGGACGGGGTGATGGCGGCTGGTACGATGGCGGGAATCGGATGCATGAAAAGCGTTAGCGATGATAGAAATCTTTCTAGGAGTTGGTCAGCCATCTGCCGGAACAAAACGGGCCTAAGAAATGACCTTATTACTTACGGATGAAGAACTGGACCTGCTACCACCGGACCCTCTCGAAGCTTTTTTAGAGTTCGAGGCGATAGCACGGGAACGAACACTCGGTATGATCAGCGATAGTGATACTTATGGCGAGGACATCTATGTTTCCAACATATTCGCCATGGCAGAGGTGTTTGACATCGAGTCAATAATCGATGTTCGAAACGAATATGGCGGGCCGAAGAGTATATTAGAGCTTTACGGCATTATTAGAAACAGGGTCGATACGCTTTCTTTGACGTTTCGCTTGGAGAAGTTCAAACAGCGACGTTCCGGACACGGACCAGTACTATCGATATCTGCCGATATTATAGAAACTTTGCGGTTTCATTTAACGCAAATGAGGAGCGCAGTCGACAAAGTTGAAGGCATTCCGATCCGAAAACGAGAAGCGATAGTTAAGCGACTTTCTGAACTTGACTATGAGATCTCAACTAGCCGCACTAAGTGGGAATCTTGGCTCGATTTGGCGCTCGAACTTGCCGACACGACTAGTGAAGTTGCTGAAAAGCTCGCCCCTACGAAAAAAATGCTAGACGCAATCTTTAAGCGCTTAGCGAAAGCTAAGCGAAATGCTCAATCGCTCCCATCGCCTGACAAGCAGAAACAGATAGAGCATCAGTCGGACGACGAGATCGAGTCAGAAGATGACATTCCCTTCTAGGCGTTTGAGGGCGCCCAAGCTCTCGCTGGGCGCCCTGTGATTATGACGGTGAGGATCGGGCCCTAGAGCCACTCGACCGGGTTATTTCCCGGCTGCTGCGTCCAAAGCAGGTGCTTTTGAATAAACGCCTGCGTTGTGGCGTCGATTTCAGCGAGCCGATTAAACCGGCGCGCTGCTCGGCGCAGTCAATGCCGCCTACGTGGTAGTCTTGAAGGATCTCCTCGATGGCCGGCGGTACGTTGGTCGGAAGCGGCTCCATCAGACGGCCGTGTCGGTCAGCTTGGATAAGTCGAGCCCGAAAGCCCTCGCGGCGATGACGGCGCGCCGCAGGCGCCGGCGCGCATTCTGGAGCGATGCCCCCTTGCCTCGCCCGTTAATTGCGAGGATTAGGCGATCGTTCAGGCTGAAAATCTCGCCTTCAGCCATAAGACCGACGCGCCCGATATGCAGCTCGCGCTGCAGGCGACCCATACGGGCAAGGGCGCTAACGGGTGCGAGGCGGGTCAGCCAAGAGCCGGTCTCGGCAATAGTGTCGTGCTTGGTTATAGCGGTCTCCAGAGGGCCAGGTTGCCCCATTTTGCCCTATAGCGAGCGGCTTGTTGGAAATGCCGAGAAGGCGAGTGCGGCTGGCGGTCGCACCTGGGGCAGACTGTCCCAAATCGCCCAGGGCGCTCACTGACGGCCGTTCTCGTCGCGAGCCGCATAGTTCGACCGGGCCAGAGAAACGCCGCTGGCAGGCCTCCTAGCGAGTCTGAACGAGTCGTCGAGCACCTTGCGAGGCCAGATGCCGTGATCGCCGAGGGTTTCAATGATCAGGTCGCGCTCGACCTTGCCGGCGAGCTTCTGAAGCTCGGCGATCAGCTTCCAGTAGATTTCATCAG
This sequence comes from Kaistia soli DSM 19436, assembly GCF_900129325.1. Classification (GTDB taxonomy): domain Bacteria; phylum Pseudomonadota; class Alphaproteobacteria; order Rhizobiales; family Kaistiaceae; genus Kaistia; species Kaistia soli. The sequence goes on from NZ_FQUP01000012.1 coordinate 23,470, forward strand.
CGATAAAGTGTTCGCGCATTTGCGCCTCCGGTTGGTGACAAGACGAGAGTCGCATGGCTAGAAACCGCCCGTCAAGACGAATTCCACAATGATTTCAATAAGTAAGCACTTCCTTATGTCGGCAGATTTCGCGGAAGGTTCCGGGGCGTGCCGGAAGGCTGTGGATTTAGCTGTGCCATCGAGAGCTTGCGGCACGGTGTCCGATACCGGGACGGGGTGATGTCTCTCAGAGGCTATTCTGGGGGACAGGACGGTTTCGCCGAGAACCGGAGGATAGGAACCTACGGGTTGCCTCTCCTGCTCTTGTTCCTCACCTTCTCCGGTGAAGAACCGGAAGCCGGCGCGAGCCCGAAGGGCGAGCAGCGAGCCTTGGCGAGCGCTTTCCTTGCTTCCTTCCTAACTCCCTTCCCTTCTCTTCCCTTTCTTACTTCTATGGATGACGTGCTTTCGTTCCCAAAGGACGTGCTTTCGTTCTCAAAGGACGTGAAATCGTTCCTAAAGGACGTGCTTTCGTTCCACCAGAAAGGACGCGCTTTCGTTCCAAATGCCGGCCCTCATTTCTCTCATTAGGCGATAGTTCGAGCATTATCCCGGTTGACGTGTAAGTGTCATAGTACTATGATGCCTTCACCGTCCACGGAGATTCCCATGCCGACTCAAATGCTTCTTCCTGATGAACGCGCCTTACAGATCAAGGCCCTCGCCACCGCTCGCGGTATCACGTCGATCGACGTGATTGGGCATCTGATCAATGCGGCGATTGAGCGTGGCGAGCTTGAGGACACCCTTCCCGGCTGGCTGATCGCGCGCGAGGGCGATGAAGTCGTGTTCGCGGTCGGCGAGAGCGAAACGACGCGCTATCCGCTTCAGGTCGCCCGCGTCTTCGCCGAGCGCATCCGCGCCGTCATGTCTGGCGAGTTGCCTAGCCTGCTCGATCTTGATGATGACTATCTCATCACGCGCGCAGGGACGGGCTTCAAGATCGGAAACTCGACGGCCAGCAAGCCGGTCGCGCCGAGCGTCGCCGTCGATATTGCCCGCCTTCTCAACAAGGCAGCTGCATAAAGAAAAGCCCGTGATGTTCGAACATCACGGGCTCAAATCAGTTCTGTGTATGCCGCTGAGCAATACGAAAGAACAATAGCATGCATCTTCATGAAGATCCAGACGACATTGATGAATTTTACCGGCAAATTAATGCAAATTTCTCTTGTACTCACGGAAATATAGGTGAAGCGAGGCGCAGAGAGCGCGAATTGGCACCGTATGAGCTGAGACTATTCCAAGAGCTGGACGCAATTCATTGTTCTGCATCGGAGGATGCCGATCAAGTCGCAATGAACGCGCTGCTGGACGAGCTAGATATCGAGGCTGCTGATGCCGAGCCGGAAGGCGCGTCGGAACAATCCAAGCTCGCCCCTCTACTCAATCTCGTTGCGACGGCACGCGCGGCCTATCCCAAGTATCAGCGCCGCAAGCACACGGTCATCATTCCGGTTGACGCCTCGCCTGCCGAGCGGCGGCGACTGAAGCGCAACTCGCGCGAGCGCCAGGACCGCGCGGCTGAGAATGGCGGTAAGTCGAGAGCATATCGCGCTGATCGCAGAACGATGACGCCTGAGCAGCAGCGCCAGCATGACAGCGCGCTCGGCGCTGTCCGCAAGCGCCGTTGGAAAGAGAAGCATGGGGCCGCGTCGCCGGCTAGCTCCGGCGATTGACCATATTCCCCGGTCGCATCTGCCGCCGAAGCTCATCAGCCACGACGCCGCGCACGGTGCTCTCCATTTCCTTCCGCATGCGGTTGGCGAGATCCTGGTTCTGCTCGGGCGAGCCGGAGCTGCCATTGACCGTGATCGGCGCCGAAATCTGGATCGACTGGGGCGGCACGGCGCCACCCGGCCGAGCTCCCACGCTGGTCGGCACTGCCGTCTCAGGGGTGCCGTAGATCCCACCAGTCGCGAACAAGCTCGAGCCGCTATTGATAGCGTGCAGCAAGGCGCGGTGCTTCGCAGTGGCCTTGGCGTTGACAATGAACTCCCCGTTCGAAGCCCAAATCGGGATGCTGTCGCTGGTGCCGGTGCCGGGACCACGGATGTCGCCGCCCTCGGCGTAGACGCCGCCGGCGGCAGGTGCGCCGAGAGCGATGCTGCCGAGGATCGAGGTGAGATTGAAGCCTCCCGAGAGCTTATCGAACGCCTGGTCGAGAAGCTTGTCGATGACGCGATCCAGGGCGCCAGAGAGGGCGTCGGCCGCGCTTGCGCCGTTGCGCAAGTCATCGATGAGGCCGCGCACGGCATCGGTGGCTACACCTTTGAAGGCCTGCTGCGCCTGATTGGCGCTCTTCTGCGCGGCCTCCTGCTGCTCAATCGCCGCCGTGAGCTCGCGGATCTTCGCCTTCTGCTGTTCGGTCGCCGAGGCGCCCGCCTGCCGGAGATTGGTCGCGACGGCGCGCTCCGCATCGGTCTTGCCGACCAGGGCGAGCTCTTCCTCGAGAGAGCTGATCAGAGCCTCGACAGCGTCGGCCTCGCTGCGAGCTGCGCCAGCCGATGCCGCACGAGAGCCGCCTCCTCCGCCACCACGGGCGACGGGGTTCGGGTCATAGTCCAGGAGGTTCGGCGGCCGGTAGGGAATGGGCGGCAAGTTGGTCTGCGAGATCGGCGGACCATCAGAAGCCCGCGCGCGGGTGGCGCGATCCTCAGAGACGACGGGCGCCGCCGTCCCCGCCGAGAAGGTGCGAGCGCGCGCGTTCTCGCGGGCGTCGTCGGCCGGTCCAGGCAAGGCGCGCTTCTGCGCCAGGAGCTCGACGTTGCCGCCGAGCATGAAGGCGTTGAAGTTGAGCCAGTTCGGATCGTTCATGAAGCGCGAGAACGAATTGCCGAGGGCGTTGCTCTGGGCGATGAGCGGCCCCATGGCGCTCGACGCCGACAGAATCGCCGAGACGAGATTGCCCTTGATGACAGTCGCAATGAGATCCCACTGCGCCGCGAGCAGCGCCGCGCGGTCGACCAGCTCGGTCTCGATGATGGCGCCGGACGCCTTCGCCTCGTCGCCGACGCGCTGGATCTTGTCCGCTCCCATGTCGACCAGACGAATGAATTGCTCGGCGCCGGTGCCGCCAAAGAGCTCGTCGAGATTGAGAATACGCGCCGAGGTGTCGAGCTGCTGCAAGCGGCCAATGACCTCGAGGAAGAGCGCCGAGGGATCGCGCAACTTCGCCTTCAACTGGTCGGCGGTGTAGCCGAGCCTGGTTAAGGCATCCGCCGCCGAGCCCTTGCCGGTGAGAGCGAACTCTGCGCCGCGAAGCTGGAGCTCCTTCAAACCGTCGACCAGGGCGTCGGTGCCGACGCGCGCGTGCCGAGCGGCAACGTTGAGGCGCTGGAAACCCTCGACGCCGACGCCGGCCTGCTGTGCCTGGGCTTTCAGGTCGGCGATGCCCTTGACCGCGCCCTCAATGGCGCCGGTGAACTCGCCAATGACACCAGCGGCCAGGCCGCCGGCGAAGCCCGTCGCGAAACCCTTCAGACTGCCGAAAGCCTTGTCGATCGACGAAGCGGCCTTGTCCATGTCGCGCGAGATCCGCTTGGAAGCGCGAGTGGAGCCTGCCGTCATTTCGTCAAACTTGCGCAACGTCAACGCGGTTGACTTCGTGAGCTCCTTTTCCAGGCGGCTGGTGCGCGCCTCGATCTGGGCAATTACGAGCCGAGGAACTTCAGTCATGGTTCAAATCCAAAGATCTTCAGGTGAAATGCGGGGGTCGGAATAGATCGAATAGCGTTTCTTCGATCCTGCCGAGGCGCGGCCGACTGCCATCGCTGCAGCGACAGCACCATCGATGCGGTCGCGGCTCTTGCCCTTGTGGAAGGACTTGTTGCCGGCCTTGTCGGTCTCGACGCTGATGTTCTCGAAGTGCCAGCGGAGGATCGGATTGCCGCCGTGACGCAAGCGGCCGGCGATGATCGCGCGCTCGAGCTCCTTGATCGCCGGCGCCATGGTGATCCAGCCCTGCCGCATCTCAATGGCGGGGAAGCCGTCCTCGGCGAGGTTCGCCATCATGTTGCGCGCCAGGTGTGGATCGAAGGCGATCTCGCGAACATCGTAGGCGTCGCAGAGCTCGCGGATCTTCTCCTCGACGGCGCGGAAGTCGACGACGTTGCCAGGCGTGGCGGTGATGAAGCCTTCCTCTTTCCAACGGGGATACGGAACGCCATCGCGGTCAGCTCTGCCGCGTAGGTTCTGCTCTGGGCAGAAGAACCAGGGATGCACGACGTAGCCGTCGCCATCGCGCCAGGCCGCGACGACAACGGTGAGATCAGAATTGGAAGAGAGATCGACGCCGAGCCAGCAAGGTTCTCCCTTCAGCGCCTCGAGGTCGACGGGAGGCTCGGCGCCCTGGTCGTAGATCGCCATCTCGACGAAGGGATCGGCGCTGTGATCGAGCCAGACATTGAGGTTCAACTGCCGAAAGGCTTCGCGGTCGCCAGGGCGGTGCTCTGCCTCGGCCGCTAGCTGGCGAAGCCCTTCGATGTCGGGATAGGCCGGCGAGCATGACAAGCCAGGATTGGCGCGGTGCCAAACGGCCTCATCTCGCCAATCGGTATCGGGGTCGGTTTCGAACAAGATCGGCAGCGTCGCCGGGTCGTGGATCTCGCCACGCGCAACCTTGCGGGCATAGTCGACGATATCGAAGGCGACGTTCTCCTGCCCGCGTCCTGCCGTCGTCGCGACGACCAGGAGCGAGCCGGGCGTCTTCACCAGGCCGGACTTCAGCACGTCCCAGAGGTCACGCTTTTTCCAGGCGTGGAGCTCGTCAGCCAGAACGAAAACGGGCGTGCGGCCGTGCTGGGTGCCGGCATCGCACGAGATAGCCTCATAGAACGAGCCGTGCTTCCTGGACGTGAGCCGGTTGCGGTAATCCTGCAGCGAGACGACAGAGGCAACAGGAGCCGTCGCGCGAACGATGCCGAGCGCCTCGGCATAAGCAAGCCGCGCCTGCTTGCGATCTGAGGCGGCGCTGATCACTTCGCCACCAGGCACGCGCTCGGGGCCGACTGTGTGCAGGAGGGCGAGCGCCGCCGAGAGCGAGGTCTTCCGGTTGCCGCGCGGCAGGAGGAGGACAACGGTCTTCACGATCCTGGTGCCGTCCTCATGGCGCGGCCCATAGATGCGACGAACGATCCGCTCCTGCCAGGCGTCGAGAACGAAGGGATGGCCGCGCTTGAGGTTCTTGGGGTGACGGAGCGCCTTCAGGAACCGAACAGCACGCTCGCCATAGCCAAAGGGGTCCGGGATCTCCGAGCCGTCATAGATCCAATGCGGGAAGGTCGCTGCAGCTGCCATCACTCAAGCGCCAGGTCGTCGGCGCCGTCGTCCAGGTCGTCGGCGCGGATGGCAGGCCTGCTGCGGCTAACAGGCGTCAGGCCATATTCCGCGGCGAGCTGGCGCGCGGTCTGCATCGCCTTGTCGGCCATGCGGAAGAGGACCGGATCAATGGCGCCGGCCTTCTGGATCTCGAGCTCGAGGTCGCGGACGCGGCCCATGGCGACGCAATAATTCTCGACGCCGCCCATGTCAGCTTCGTCCAAGATCTTGCGCGCGACCAGGTCCGGCATGATCCGGCGCCACTCGGCGCGCGCGTGCTTGCCGAGCCAGGCCGGCGGCTTGGGGATGCCGGTGACGGCCGAGCTACCCGCGACGATCGCACTGGGCTTGCGGCCTCTCACGGTTCGATCCTCCGGCATTCAAGCTCGAGCTCGACGCACCTTTCAGGCTCGCTGATCTTGATGACGCGGTATGGCTCGCCGGCGAAGACGACTTGATCCTCGCGCCGGAGATCGGCGAGCCAGCGCACGCGAAGGATGAGCGTGCTCTCACTGAGCGTGCCGCTGTCGTGCTGCATCTCGGCGATCGTACGCTCAACCAGCTCGGCGCGCCTGGTGGCGATGGCCGACCAGGTGGTGACAGGCCGGCCGGCATCGTCGACGGTGACGGCCGAGCGCTCGATGGCAATGGTGTGAGCGAGAAGTCCCGCACGGATGGTCATGCGCTCGCCCTTTCCTGGAGGATGGCGCGGACAGAGACGACGCCATGCGCGTGCAGCCCGTCCGGGTCGCGCATGAACGTTTCACCGGCGACGCTGAGGTCGTGGCAGGTGTAGCCAGGCGCCGACCAGGGATATCCTCTGAGCGCCAAGCGGATCGCATGCGCGATCTCCTTCACCTCGACGGTGCTCGGCTCTGCGGTCCAGATGTGCAGATCCGAGAAGAGCTCGTCATGGTGGTTGCCCTCGTACCAGTAGGTGCCGAGATTGCCATAACCCTCGCCGATGATGATGCAGGGGAAGGCAGTCGGCCGGCCGCTGCGATCGAGGATGAAGTCGCGGCTCACGAGCGCCGTCACCTCGGCCGAGTTGACCAGGCGCGCATAGACGAGCTTCTGTAGGGCGAGCGAAGGGCTGGTCACGCGTTGTACCTCTTCACAGCTGCGGTGATCGCGCGGTTGATGCGGCTGGTGGAACGACGCCGAAACGAACGGACGATCGGCCAGAAATAGGGCTGCGCCGGAGTATCGATGGTGCCGAACTCGACGTAGGTGGCGTGCGGTGCCGCCGCGTTGCCGGCGACGACCTTCCGGGACAGCTCGTGTTGACCAGGCTCAACACGGATGCTAGCGCGGAGATCGCCGTCATCGGACGGCGCCAGCGACTTCATCGCCGACACCATTTCGTCGGCCGATTTGTCCACTGCCGGGGCGATGTCGGCCTTGATCTGGGCCGGAAGCGCCGCCATGAAGGCCTTAAAGCGAGCTTTTCCGCCGTCGTCTGCCATTATCCGACCGTCCGATTACGCATTTCGCGCAGGAGATCGCGCGCGCCGAGGGGGATCTCGGCCGCGTTGGCGCCGACCAGGACGGCCTCGCGGTTCGTGTTGAAGTGGCCGACCAGCATTCGGACGGCGTGCTTGAAATCCTCAGGGATCTCCCCATCCTCTGCGAAGATCGGTCCGGTATAGCGGAGCGCATAGGCTTCAGCCGCCGCGATCATGCTGAGCAGCACGGCGTCGTCTTCATCTCCTTCGATGCGGAGGAAGCTCTTGGCGTCCTCAACGGTGATCACGGGCATTTCAAAATCCTATTTCGGCTCGATATTGCGCGTTTGACAGCACGCCGGTCTTCACTGAATACTTCAAAGGTGCTTGATACCCCCCCCTAGGCCGCTCGCTTCCTCTTTCGAGGTGCACGGAAGCCATAAGGTGCAGTCAGGGCCTCGCCGACAGGCCAGCCACTCTTGAGACGGCCACGGAGAACGCTGCGATCGAGGCCGAGGCGCTCCGACCATTCGGCAATGGTGTGGCGCTCGCCTTCGAACTCGTAACTGCACTCGGCGCGCTCGGGATTAGCGTCATAGGCTTGGATGCAGCGAACGGCGCCTTCACGAACGGCTTTCGGATCGAGACCGGCGAGGTGGCAGACTTCGTTGAAGTCGGCGCTCGGCTTGGTGAGCCAAGAGCGAGCTTGATAGCGCACAAGGTCTTTGTTGTTTTGCGCGGCTGCGGTGAGGGTCGCATCGTCTATCGCCAAAGCAATGACGTTGATCCAGAGCTGGCGCGCGCAGTCGGCAGCGTCGGCGCTCATGGCTGGCACTCCAGGCGCTGCTTGATCGAGCTGTGACAGGTGGCGCATAGGGATTGCAGGTTGCTCGCGTCCCTGAGCAGAGCGCGGTCGCCGCGGTGCGCGACGACATGGTCGGCGATCGTCGCCGGCTCACTGCACATGACGCAGTTCGGGTGCTGCGCCAGGTGGTGCATGCGGGCGATGCGATGTTCACGGTCATAGCCGCGACGCCAGGCCGAGGGACGTCTCGCATCATGGCGACGGTGACGCTCCAGGAGGCGCCTGCGCTGGCAAGCGCAGAGCTCGCCGGCAGGGACGATCTCGCCGCAGCAAGGGCGGATGCGGGGAGGCTTGAACGGCATGTGCTCAGGCTCCCAACTTCGCCTTAAGGGCGTGCAGCCCGGCGCGGTCAAACTCGACATCCATGCCGGTGACAGGATCGACGGTGGGCTCCAGGTGATAGAGCTGCTGGAGATCCTGGTCGTCAGGATGCGCCGGCGGAGGGAGCTCTTTCGACAGCGCCTCGGCGACGGTAAGAGCGTGTATATGGGCGTTGAGAGCGACGTCGAGCTCGGCGAGCGTGGCGTCGAGCACCTGGTCGGGAGTCCAGTGGAAAGTTACGATGCAGGCGCCGTAAAGCCGCCTGTAGTGCTTCGCCAGAGAGAAGGGCTTGGCGGTGATGGCTGGCGTCGCCTGGGGCGGCCGCTGCGACTCATCCGGGTCGACGCCGGACAGAATGAGCAGAAAGCGCAGGAGCGGCTCCTGGAGGCTCCTGAGCGTCTTGCCGAGCGGGCCGAAGTCGAGCTCGTCCAGGAGGTCGGACGGGTCATCCTCTGCGCCCTCGACGATGATCGCCTTGATGAGCGTGACGTTGCCCTCGACGATCGCCGAGGCGAGCCGAGAGAAGCCGATGCGCTCGAGGCGGATCGCGGCTCGCAGCGACGCGCGAAGCCGGATCGGCACTCCAGGACCGATCGAGATCACAATGTCGTCTGCGAGCCGCAACATGGTTACGCCTTCACGCGCAGCTTGGTCAGAGCCTCGCCGAGCACGACCTTGCCGCCGACGCGACGACGGGCGCCGAACTTGACGATGCCGTTGCCATAGCCGGTGACTTCGTCGCGGATCGGGTCGATTGCCACGCGGTCGGTGATCAGGTAGCCGGATGCCAAGTCGCCGAAGACGATCGGCACCAGGCCGGCGGTGGGGTTCGGCATATGCGGGGCCTCATAGACCGGACGGCCGAGGAGGCTCGGCGGCTGACCAGCCGCGACGGACTTCTCCCAAATGTACTGACCATCAGAACCCTTCATCTTGCGGATGAGAGCCATGGTGGCGCGGTTCATGAGCCAGGAGCCGCTCGCCGAATAGGCCGACTGGAGGCCGTAGAAGAGATCGATGATCTCATCGGCGACGATGGTGCCGGTGGTGGCAGTCGTGAGCATCGAAAGCTCGGTGCTGGTCAGGACGCCTTCCGCCTGGGTCGTGCCGTTGCCAGAGATGAACCACGACGACTCGAGGGCGCCGAACTTCTTCGCCAGGTGGTTGCCAATGAACGACCCGATGTCGATCACGCTATCCTCGAGGGTAATGCGCGAGACGGGGACGACCACGGCCATCTCGAAATTCTTGATGTCGATCTGTTCGAAGGTCGGCTCGTCCTCGGTGCGCGCGGCGACTTCGGTCACGCTGACAGGCACGACTTCGTCGACCAGGCGCGGGATCTGGAGCAAGCCGCCGTTGACGCTGACGACCTGTGCAAGCTGCCGGACCGGGCTGAACGTCGTGAGCTTCTCGATGATCTCTTCCCGGCGAATGGTCGGAATGAGCGGCGCGCCGGAGCCGGCGCCGGTGGTGAGCGCCTTGGTCTCGAGCGAGATATGGCCGGTGCGAAGCCACTCGTCATAGGCCTTCACGTCGGCGTCGCTGTCGTCGGCCTTGGTGATCAGAGCGGGCCGGCCGAGCTTCGCCTCGATCTTGTCGAGACGGTCGCCGGCCTTCTTCTCGATGTCGACCAGGCGCGCCTCAACGGTCGACTGGAGATCGCCGAGCGCCTTGGTCACGATGTCGTCGGCCTCATCGCCGGCCTTCAGTTCGATCGGCGAGAACGCCGCAGAGGGATAGCATGCAGACACGAGTTTGCCTTTCAGGTGCGAAGCGCCACGGCGGCGCGGGTGATAGCCTCGGCAATGCGAATTGCGGCCGTGGCGTCCTTGGAGGCGGTGATGCGCGCTCCGGGATGGGCGGGAATGGTCACGAGCGAGATCTCGACCAGGTTCAGATCCGAGATGTTCCGACCGCCGCCCTTGCGGGGCGCGGCCTTGCGGGTCATGAAACCGATCGACAGGCCGGTGACGGCGCCGGCCTGGACCAGGCTGCGGATCTCGCGGGCGCGCTCGACGGTGTCGACCAGGAGCCGGCCGCGCACCTCGAGGCCGGCCTCGGTCTCGGTGGCGCTTTCCCAGATGCCGATCGGCTCGGCGGGATCGTGCGCGAATAGCATCGGGATCGGCAGGGAGGCGCCGGCGAAGGCGCCCTTCTCGATCATGTCGCCGACGCGATCGGGCGTGCCGAAGGGCCAGGCGGTGCCGCTGATCATGCCGGCATCGTCAATGCCAAAGCTGGCCTTGAGCTCGACGCGGTTCATGCGGCGCCTCCGTGAACCTTCTTCTCGACGGAGAGCTCGTGCTGCAGCCGGAGATGGTCAATCGCGTGGATGATCGACTTCGCCATGTCGGTTTCGCGCCGAGAGTACTTGTGGCTGTCGGCGACCATGCGCTCGAGGCTCGCTTTCACGATCTCGACGATTTCGGTGTCGATGTGTTTCATGCTGCCACCTCGTGCGGCTCGGCGTCCGCCTGGTCGTCGGCGCCGAACCACAAGCGCTCGAGGATCGCCAGGGCGAGCGGATAGGTCTCATTGAGGGGCCGGCCGGTGACATAGACGCCGACCAGGTGCAGAGCGCGTTCAGGCGACATGCCGCCGCCGATCAGGGCGAGGCGGATGATCTCGGCGAGGTCCGACAGGTAGAAGGCGCGCGCGATGACACGCGAAAACAGCGTGCCGATGCCGGCGCCAGTGAGGCGCTCGAGCTCGGCGACGTTTGCGGGCGTGAGGCAGAAATCGTGCTCGGCATCGCCGAGGAATTCGCGGTGCGACAGGGTCATTGCGGAGCCTCGATCTGACGGGGAGCCGGAGTGGTGTTGCTGGTGGTGTTCGGGTTCATGAATTGATCGCCGCCGGCATACGGGGCGCGGTTTTCCATCGCGCGCGCCTCATTGGGCGAGAGCACGCGGGCGCTGATCAGCTTGGCGTAGGACTCGGCGCGCGCGCCGAAGTCGGCCCTGAGGAGATCGTCGATAAGGAACTCGGCAAACGAGCTCTGGCGCTCATCGGGCGCAAAGAGCTTGAGGCGGATCTCGCCTTCCCAGGCCTTGAGCCAGCGAGCGAGCGTGTAGGTGAGGAATTGCTGTCCGCCGAACTCGGCGTTCGCCCATGTCTGCCGGCTGTAGTCCATGAGCAGGACCGGCGGCACGCGGAAGACGCGGGCAATATCCGAGATCAGATAGGCCCAAATCTGCAAGAGCTGGCTGTCGACGCTGTTCATGGTGAGCGACTCGATCGCCTTCACGCCCTGGAGAACTGCGGTGCCGCCCTGCCGAGAACCGCCGTGCGCGGCTTTCCAACTCGCGACGATCTTCTCGAGCGCGCCCTCGCCGGGATCTTCATCCAGGAGGACCGCGAGAGACGGGCGAGCGCCATTGCCGAACAGCCGGGCGGTATGCGCCTCGAGCGCGATCAAGACGCCGATGGTCTCCTTCGCCAGGATGACCGGCGAGGCGCCGGAAACGCCGTCGAGCGAGGGCGCCGAGATATGCAGAATGCTGCCGCGGTCGAGCTGGCGCCGGCCTGCCTGGGTTGAGATGAAATACAAGGGCGCGCCGAAGTCGTCCTGGTCGACGGTGACGGATCGCGGGTCGAGCCGCTGGAGCTCGATCGGCCGGCCGTCAAAGGCGCGGGAGATGTAGCCGTAGCCGTTGCCGTGCAGGAGCGCGTCGCGCGTCACCTGCTCTTTGAAAGAGCTCGCCGACTGCCAGGTGTTCGGCGCGTCGTGCAGGATCTCATAGAGCGGGTGGCTGGTGTCGCGCTCCTTGGCGCCAGCCGGGTCTCGGCTGTAGACAATAACCGGGAGCTGGCCGACAGCTTCGGCAATAGCCTGTACTGCGCAGCGGACGGCCGCAGAGCGCATCGCGGTCTCGGGCGTAACAGATACGCCGGACGCGACGGGCTGAGATCCGATGAGATCCAGGAACCACGGCGCCGGCGACGACACGCCAGAGACGAGCGACTTCTTCTCCAGGACGCCGCCACGGATGAAACCGCCGGCTTTGCTGATCCATGACGCAAGCAACAGAAGGCCTTCCAAGTTTGATCTTGGAAAACCTTAGCACGGTATCAGGATACCTACAAAGCGAATTTTGAACGACGTTCAGAATCCCTGTCTGGTGGCCGGATATAGGTGGCTGAGATCCAGGCCGGGATAGGCGATAGCCTCGACCAGCTCGACGCGCTGCCGCAGCATTCCCTCGGGTAGATGCCCATACCGGCCGGTCTGCGTGTGCTTGGCGTGGCCGAGGATCATCGCAAACTCCTCGTCAAGATATTCGGCGCGGCGCAGCGCATCAGCCGAACCATGGCGGAACGAATAGAGCGACGGGCCGCGTCCCTCCTTGATGGCGACCTTCTCCAGGTAGCGCCCGAAGTCGCGGGAGAACTTCGCCGCCATTTGACCGCGGCTGTTGCGCTCCGCCTCGGGGAACAGGTGCTTCTCGCCCTTCTCCTTCTGCGCTTTCGCGAAGTCGACGAAGCCGAGCCGGACCAGCTCTGTATGGATCGGCACGACGCGCATACTGCCCTTCGTCTTCATGCTCTTGTCGTCGCTGCCCTCCTCGGTGATGTGCATGATCCACTTCCCGTGCTGCTCGCGGACGTCTTTGACCAGGAGCTGCGCGATCTCTGCCGGCCGAGCGCCGGACCAGAGCATGACGAGCGGAAGCCAATAGCGGTGGTCGCGGATCTGGAGATTGCCGGGTTGCGCTATGAGCGCCAGTTTCTCGTCGGACTGGCATCCGGTGAACAGTGGCGACGAGAACAGCGTCGTCAGCTCTTCCGTCGAGAAGACGGGTTTGCTGGTGTCCTTCTCCACGGTGATGAACATATCGAGAAGCGGGTTGGCCGGGAGATGACCCTGTGGAACCAGCCAATTCGCGAATGCCGACAGGCCAGCCATGTATCGATTGACCGTTTTTGGCGAGATCGGCGGCTTTCGCTGCTCCTCGGGTAGAGCGTCATTACAGGCGACGATCTCCTCGAGGGACAGGCCGGCGAAGATCTTGGTCTCGGCGGCCTTCACAGGATACCTTAGCAGGAGATCCTTCCAATCACCGACGCGTAGCTTGTCGATGACTGTCACCGGCGAGCGCTCGCCGACATAGCCAATGAAGAGCTTAACCGCCATCCGCGTCTGAGCGAGCGTGTCAGGCTTCACGTTCTTTGGGTTCTCGCGGACGTAGCGCTCAAAGAGCGCCGGGATACTCCTGCCAGGCGCAGCTGCTGGAGCTGCGACCGGAGGCTTGACTAACCTGTCACGGGGAACGCCGGAGAAGTCGCCCTCGTCGCGCTCCTGGGCGCGCTGGAGCGCCTCGAGCTCGGCCCGCTGGAGACCCTGAGCAAGTTTCTTGTAGTCGCTGGATCCCTTCGGTAGCGCGACGCGCTTGGCCTTGGCGACCTTCATCACTGCGCCGGCGACCAGCTGCGTGTCGCCCCGTGAAGTGCCGATCTTCAATGCGGTGAGCCGCTGGGCACGCTCGGCCTGGTCGTGCTCGATCCGATCGCGAATGGTCTCGAAGATGCGATAGGCTTGGAGGTCGAACTCGCCGAACTCGGCCTCGAGATGGCGCCAGATCTCATCCAGGTCGTCGCCGTCCGGTTGATCCTGCCTGAAGCGCTCATCGGCATCGACGAGCTCGTTATAGCGGCTCCAGACGGCTTCCTGGATGTCATGCTCGCTCATGGAAGTGCGAGCTCGCATGTCGTCGAACTCGCGGTCGAGCTCGTCGAGCACGCGTCGCGCACGTCGCTTCGCCTCTTCCGGGTCGGGCGTGCCGAGCGAACGCCAGATGAGCTTATTGCCGAACGCCTGCCAGAGATCCTTCGGCATCCTCTTGCGGACGCTATAGTTGGCGGATCCGGCGCGGCGGACGATGTTGGTCGCGAGAACCATGACTGCTATCCCCAATGGGCTCTGTATAGCAATAATGTATAGCATCGCGGCAGTCAAACACGAGGAAATGCAACGTTTCTGCGGCTTCCAGGCGATCGGCTTAAAATCCAGGTTCCCCAGCCACTTTCCTAAAGTCGGCAAAAATTACATTTCATAATGCCCCTCTTCGGATGAAGAGCGTCGCCGGGCCGATCATGCGACCAAACCCCGCGCCTTGGAATGCCGATCAATTTCGGTGCAACTGCATCTGGTGCGGTGGCCCTTCCGAACGGCTGTGATCGCGCTGAAAGCTGCCTGCTGGCGCCATGAGCAACCCTGCGCCGTTCTGCTGACCCGTGGCACGCCGGGATAGCCCGTCCGAAGCGGATCACCCCCAGGGAAAACCCAAGGCGGCTCTCCAAAAATCGCACCTTAGCCACTGCTTGATCTCGGACGCGTGACTGCCGCGCAGCGCATTGATTGACGCCTCAGTCATCGCGACTGGAAGAAGCGCCGTATTGCCGCGAAGGCCTCTTCTTCCTTTGGGCAGAAGATGCGCGAAGAAATAGAAGCCGTGCGGCATCCTGGGGCTGACCGACAGCATCACCTCTCGACCGGCGGCCTCAAGCTTTGCTGCAAACGCGCGGTTGTCATCGGTAGAGCCGTGATGCATCCCCGCCGATCGAGCCCGCATGACTGCGAAGCCACTCGAACACGACGAGGATATCATCCGCTCGGGAACGGCCACTCCGACGCAAGTCGATAACGCCAGCGGATCGACAAGGTAGAAGGCCGAGACGGCAAGACCGCGAATGCGCTCTGCAGCGCGACTTTAGCTGTCGGATGCCTGCCGCATGTCGCCCGGTTGGAACGGCATTAAGGTCATGCGAATCATGACAAAGGCCTCCAGCATGCCGGCACGGGCGACGCCTATCTCCCCGCCAACGAACCGCCAATTCCGCCGATTGAAAAGAACCGGTTGAGCAGGGCGAAGATGACGACCGGCGGCGCCAGCATGACGACAGCGCAGGCCATGACCGGTCCCCAATCGGTCTGGTTCTGCTGGAAGAAGGTCTGCAGCCCGATCGGCAGTGTGAACCGATCGTCGGAGCGCAGGAAGACGAGCGCGACCAGATAATCGTTCCAGGCGAGAAGGAAGGAATAGATCGCGGTCGAAAGCACGCCCGGCAGCGAGTTTCTGAGCACGATGCGGACGAAGCCCCCAAACACCGAGCAGCCGTCGATCCAGGCGGCCTCCTCGAGGGTGACCGGGATAGTGTCGAAATAAGCCGACATCATCCAGCAGGCGACGGCGATCGACGAGGCGACATAGATGATTGCGACGCCGCCGAGCGAATCGACCAGTCCGACCGAAGCGAACATGATGAAGAGCGGAATGACGAAAACGACGACGGGGAAGCTCTGCACCACGAAGATGAACAGCGAGTAGGCCGAGACCGCCCCGCCGCGTCCGCGCGACAGCACATAGCCTGCCGGCGCAGCGACCATCACCGATACAATGGTCGCCAAGATCGAGACCATCGCGCTGTTCTTGAGCCAGAGCAGGATGTCGGTATTGGCGAAGATATAGCCGAAGGTCTCCAGCGTCGGTCCGGTGATGTCGGTATAGAGCCGCGGCCGCAGCGCCAGCCAGAACACGGCGAGGATGGGCCCGAGCATGACCAGCGTCACGATCGCCGCAGCGAACGTGCGGCCAAGCCCTGCCCGTCTTGGATCAAGCGCGGCCGCGGTTCGCGGCGCCGTGGCAGCTGAGGTCGTCATGCGATGTTCGCCTTGCGGATCTGGCGGAAGAGAATGATCGACAGGGTCACGAGCGCGCCGGTCATGAGGAAGGAGATCGCGACGCCGTATCCGGGCCGGAAGTCCTGGAACACCGAACGATAGGCGAGGACGATCAGCGAGGTCGTCGAATCGACCGGCCCACCTCCCGTGAGCAGATAGATCGTGGCGAAATCGTTGACCGAGAACATCGCCATCAGGATCCAGGCGATATAGGTCGAGCGCGCCGTCATCGGCAGCACTATGTAGCGAAGTTGCTGGCGCGAATTGGCGCCATCGACGCGGGCCGCCTCGTAGAGATTGGGCTCGATGCCTTCCAGCGCGCCCGACATCATCATCATCATGAAGGGATAGCTGATCCAGATCTTGAACAGGCAGACGGTGATCATCGCCATGGTCGGGTCGGCGAGGAACATCACGCGGCCGAAACCGAAATCGCGCGCAAGCACAGGCAGCAGGCTGTCCGGCGTCGCGGTCAGCCAGTTCCAGCTCATCGAGGACACCACGATGGGCACGATCCACGGCAGCAGCAGGAGAATCTTGAAGACGCTCTTGCCCGGAAAGTTCGGCTTCAGCATCAGCGCCAGCGCGAAGCCAAGCAGCCAGGACCCGAACACGCCGCAAAGGCTGAAGACGACCGTGAAGCGCGCCGACCGCCAGAACAGCGGATCGGTCAAGGCGTCACGGAAATTGGCAAGGCCGACAAAGTTGCCGAGATTGAGCAGATCGCCGTCGTGCAGCGCCTGAATGCCGGCATAGACGACCGGATAGGCATTGACGACGGCCATGAGCACGACGGCGGGCAGCGCGAGCCCGGCCAGCGTCATGGCGCGGCCGAGATCGGGCCGCCGGCGCCGCGCTTCCGCGGGGCGCCGGCTTTGCCGCTCGGCGAGGGTTCCAGTCGCCTGCACGCTGCTACTTCACGACTTTCTCGAGGGCGGCCTGAAGCGTCTCGAGGATCTGCTTCGAGGCTGTCTTGCCCTCGATGATCTGTTGGATGAACGCCGCACCGGCGCCGCCGCCATCGACCGCATTGAGCGCGCCGAAGGGACGCGGCGCCTGTGCTCCGATGGTCTTGCCGACGGGCTGCCATTCGGCGATCGACTTCTGCAGATTGGCATTCTGCTTCAAATTCGGCAGGTCAGCGATGCTCTTGCGGACCGGCACGTCGATGGCGACGCCCTTCTCCCAGAACACCTTCATATTATCGAGATACCAGGTGAGGAACGCCTCCGACGAAGGCTGGGAAGCGGTCGTTTTGAACATCATCAGCGGATTGATGTAGTAGACCGTGCCCATATCGCCGCGTGTCGACTTGATCGGGCTGATGACCGTCAGGTCCGACTGCTGGTCGGTCGGAAAGTTCTTGTCGAGCCCCGTCTGACCGAAGCCCATCCCGACGCGGCCCGAGAGCCAGTCGCGCGTCACGTTGTCGGACGTATAGCTCGCAGCATAGGGATCGATGATGCCCTTGCGGACCAGCTCGTTCAGGAAGTCGAGCGTCTCGATATTGCGATCGGTGACGCAGTCGAGCGTCCCGTCTGTTGCAAAGAGCCCGCCGCCATTGTTGATCATCAGCGCCGAGACGGTGTGCTGCCCGTCCGTCGTCGTGCTGCCGCCGGCAAGGCCGAGGCCGACGACGTCGATCTTTTTCAGCGCCTCGCCAACCTTGATGAAGCTCTGCCAGTCCGTTGGTGCCTCGACACCGGCCTTCTCGAGCAGCGACTTGCGCACCCAGATGACACGAAGGTCCATCGACCAGGGCATCGCGGCATAGCCCTTGTCGGTCTTCATCGCGTCGAGCACGCCCGGCAGGAAGTCGTTGGTGCCGCTCTTGTCGAAGCCGGCAACGACATCGTCGGCCGGAGCGATCACGCCTTGCTCGATGAAAT
The DNA here is from genome assembly GCF_900129325.1 of Kaistia soli DSM 19436. Taxonomy (GTDB): domain Bacteria; phylum Pseudomonadota; class Alphaproteobacteria; order Rhizobiales; family Kaistiaceae; genus Kaistia; species Kaistia soli. Next base: position 41,032 of record NZ_FQUP01000012.1, read on the forward strand.
AGAACGGCAGGAAGGCGGCGCCGGAGGAAACCGCCGGGGTGGTGCGCGAAGCGGCCGCGGACGTGAAGGTCTGGTACCAGTTGGCCCAGGGAATGGACTGGTAGCGCACGCCGAGATTGTCGCCGGAAGGCTGGTAGCTGCCGACGAGCTCCTTAGCCGCGGCGGTGTAGCTGGCGCCCGTGCCCCAGACCATGTCCCAGAACTTGATCTCTTCGGCGCCGAACGCCGCCTTCTGGCCGACCGTCATCGCGGCGGCCGCGGCGGCCGTCGTTCCGAGAAAGGCGCGCCGAGTCATGCTGCTCCGGCTGGCATTGAATTCGTTCATTCTTTCCTCCCGTTTTCTTGAACGATGCTTAGCTTCGACCGCGCACGCGGCCTTGGATCCGACCTCGCAGTTGGCTCAGTCCGGAAAGGCCGCGATGATGTCGGCGAAGAGCTTCAGGTCTTCGGCCGCATCCTCCAGCGTGGTGTCGACCGGCACACCGGCTGTGATCGCGTCGTGAAAATGGAGCCATTCGGACGTGTAGGGATCGCGATAGCTCGGCCGCTCGATCGCAACGGAAAGCGCGTCGCCCTCCGTCGACTGGACCGTGAGGAGCGTCGGCAGGTGGCGAATGAACGGCGTGTCATAGTCGATCCGAAGCCGCTCGCTGCCCGTGAAGGCCTCGATCGAAGCGTCGAAGCGGCCGACCTGATCGAGCCCCATCTCGAAGGTCGCCATGAAGCTCCCATAATCGAGAATGGCGGCAACGTAGCGTCCGCCGCTCTTCTTGCCGGCACCGATCACGCCCTTTGGGGCGCCGATCAGGCCCCGCATGGCCGACAGGTCGTGGCTACCGAGCCCGCAGAGCAGCCGGTAGGCTGAAACCGCGTCGCTCGAAACCTGCCCGAGCGCGGCGCGGACCTGCGATTCCGCCCGCTCCTGCCTCTCAGCAATCAGCGAGGGCGCGATGTCGTCGCCCACTTCCACGACCGTGGTCTGTCCAATGAAGAATGCGTTCGGCCCGATGATGTCGCGGACGGCAACATGCAGCGGCGACGGGCCGCTCGCGAGGCGCGCCTTCATCGCGGCATAGGCGCCAGCGAAGCGCCGCATATAACCGACAAAGGCGATCTTCCCGGCCGCGTCCCGCGCCGCAATGATCCGGTCGAGATCCGCGAGCGAAAGGCAGACGGGCTTTTCGATCAGCACATGCGCGCCGGAGGCCAACGCATCCACAGCGCAATCGGCGTGATACTCGTCCGAATTGATGACGGCGACGACGTCAAGCTTCTCAGCCGCCAGCATCGCGGCGTGATCGGTGTAGCGCCCCTCGACCTGGTAGGCGTCGGCGACCCGCTCGACCAGCCGTGCCGACACGTCGCAGACCGCGACGACCTCGAACTTGTCTTTGAGACCGCCGAGGACGGGCAGATGCACCACCTGACCGACGGTCCCGAGCCCAATGAGGCCCACTCTCAATTTTTCCACGTGCTTTGTCCGATACATCGATATCTGGGACGGGGCGCAGCAGCGCCCCGGTTTGGTAGCCGCCTCAGGCCGTCATCTGGACGAGATAGGCGTGGCTCCGCGCCGCAAACCCGGCCGGATCGCTCGGGTTGTCGTGCTCGACCGTCATGATGCCGGCGCCATTGTCGCGAGCGACCTTCCAGAGCAGCGGCCAGTCGAGAATGCCGGCTCCCACATCGGTCCAACCGTCGTCGGCCGTGACGCCCGCAGGTGCTTGGTCCTTCACATGCGCGGAAGTCAGGATGGAGCTGTAGCGGCCGAGCCAAGCGACGGGATCAACGCCGCCGCGCGCCAGCCAGGCAATGTCGGCCTGCCAGGTCAGCGGCGATCCGGCCGCGCCTAGGAAGAAGCTCTCAAGCGCCGTACGGCCGTCGTCGAGAACCTCGAGTTCCCAATGATGGTTGTGATAGCCAAGCCCGATCGACTGGGCTTTCAGCGTTTCGGCGATCGCGCCGAGTTCCGCGCCGGCCTTCGCCCAGCTTTCGCTCGTCTTGCCGCGCTCGGCCTCGGGATAGGCCGGCATATAAAGCTGCCGGATCCCCGCCTCCTTCGCCGCCTCGATGATGCGCGGCAGATCGCTGCGGAGATCGCCGATGCCGATATGGCCACTCGGTGCCGTCAGGCCGCGTCGATCGAGCTGCGCCTTCAGCATCTTCGGATCGGCGAGATGGCTTCCGATCGTTTCGACAAGACGGAAGCCGGCAGCCTCGGCTGCATCGAGCTGACGCTCCAGGGGGCCGAGGCCGCGGAGCGAATAGAGCTGGATCGAGAGAATATCGCTGATGTCCATGGGTCTCATGTCCGGAAGTATGAGGGCGATGCGATGCCGGCGGGACGCGCCGGAGGGCAGCAGAATTCAGGCAGCGCGACGGGAGTCGCGCCGGTGTTGGAACCAGGCGTGGTCAAGTTGTCCTCCAGGCCCGCGCGGTCTCCTCCCCGCAGGCGACGCCAGCTCCCACTCGTCGGGAGCAACTGGCGCAATCGAATGCACAATGCATATCACGCAATCGATTGCGCGCAAGACGCAATCGATTGTGCGAGGCAGCAATGCGTGGCAAAGGCAGCACGAGAGCGCATCGGCATGCCGCAGCCATCGGGCGCCGCGCGGCGTGCTAGCCTTCAGGGAAATCGCGCTGGATGCGCGTCGCCTGCAGTGAATGAGGGGTGGGGTTGGGAAGCGATATGCCCAGAAAGCCGCAGGACGAGAACACGCCCTCGAAGGAGAGCGTCCGCGCACGGTCGCCGACCATGGCCGATATCGCCCGCCTCGCCGGCGTTTCCGCTTCGACCGTCAGCCGCTCGCTCGCCGGCCTGCCTGAGATCAGCGAGGAGACTCGTATCCGTGTCGAGCGGGCGGCGCAGGAGGCTGGCTACAAGATCAACCGCCATGCCCGCTCCCTCCGCCTGCAACGCAGCGCGATCCTGCTGGTCCTGATCCCGGACCTTGCCAACCAGAACTACTCCGACCTGTTGATGAACATCGACCGCGCCGCCTTCGAGCTCGGTTACGGCATCATGATCGGCCATACCAATGTCGATCTCGAGCGGCCGGACCGGTTGGCGGACGAATTGTTCACCGGCGGTATCGACGGCATCCTGCTGACCTCGGGTTATTGTCCGGCCCGGATCCGCAGCCGGATCGAGAACGGCAGCCGCCTGCCGGTGGTGCGGACGATGAGCCCGACCGAAGCCGGGAGCGGCATCGCGTCGGTTCAGATCGACGAGGTCGAGGCGGCGGCGGACGTCGTCCGACATCTGATTGCCAATGGCCACCGCCGTATCGCCCATCTGGCGGGACCGATGACGGAACTCGTCTCCCAGCTTCGCCGCGACGGTTGGCGGCGGGCCCTGGCCGAGGCAGGACTGCCGGAGGGACAGGACTTGCTGCTGCCCGGCGGTTTTCACCTGGAAGACGGCAAGGCGGTCGCCCGCCGCCTCATCGCTGCCGGTACGCTGCCGGACGCGATCTTCTGCGGCAACGACGAATCGGCCTTTGGGCTGATGACGGAACTGAAGCGCTCGGGCGTTCGGATTCCGAACGATATCGCCGTTGCCGGGTTCGACGACCTGACGTTTTCGCAAGTGTTCGATCCGCCGCTCACCACCGTCCGGCTGCCTCGGCGCGAGATGGCGGAGGCCTCGGTTCTCTACCTGAAACAGATGATCGAGGGCGGAGCCTCTCTGGAGGACCAGATCGTGCCGCATGAACTGATCATCCGCGAAAGCTCGGGTCCCGGCTCGCCGCATCGCGACAGAAGCTAGGCCTGGCCGATCCGCCCGGGCGGTTCAGCGGCAGGGCGAACGGTTCTGCTTCGGCAATCGGACCATCCCGGCATCTTCCGATGCATCGCTCGGCGGCGTCACCCGGGCCGCGGACAATGAGCGGCGCGCAAATTCCTCAGACCAGCCTGCGAAACAACGCGCGTCATCGCGGCGACGCGCATTCCGGAACCAGCCCCCAAACAAGGCCCAGCGAAGCCTCGCGGGAGAATGACATCTAAGCTTCAAAGAGGCATGATAGCGTTCGCAAGTAGACGGCTTAGGATCCATGATTTCTATCGGGACGGGCGCTCGGGGCGTCAGGCCGCGAACGGGAGAAAAAGAATGAAGACCATCGGGATGCGGTTGACGGTCTCTGTACTGGCGCTGACCGCTTCGGCGGGGCTGGCTTTCGCGCAGAGCGACGAGCTGATCGCTGCGGCCAAGAAGGAAGGCTCGCTCACCACGATCGCGTTGCCGCATGATTGGTGCGGCTATGGCGACGTCATCGCCGGCTTCAAGGCGAAGTACGGCCTAGAGGTCAACGAGCTCAATCCGGACGCCGGCTCGGCCGACGAGATCGAGGCGATCAAGGCCAACAAGGGCAATACGGGCCCGCAGGCGCCTGACGTCATCGATGTCGGCCTCTCCTTCGGTCCGTCGGCCAAGGCCGAAGGCCTGATCCAGCCCTACAAGGTCTCGACCTGGGACTCGATCCCGGACAGCGCCAAGGATGCCGACGGCTACTGGTATGGCGATTATTACGGCGTCATGGCCTTCATGGTGAACAAGGACCTCGTCAAGACGATGCCGACCGACTGGTCGGATCTGCTCTCCGACGAATATGCCAACGCTGTCGCTCTCGCCGGCGCGCCGCAAACCGCCAATCAGGCGATCCAGGGCGTATTCGCGGCCGGTCTCTCGGCCGCGAAGGGCGACGTCGCCAAGGCGGGCGAGGAAGGCCTGAAGTTCTTCGCCGAGATGAACAAGAAGGGCAATTTCGTCCCCGTCACCGGCAAGTCGGCCTCGCTCGCACAGGGCACCACGCCGATCATCATCGCCTGGGACTACAATGCCCTCTCCTGGCGTGACGTTCTCGCCGGCAACCCGCCGGCCGAGGTCATCATCCCGAAGACGGGCGTCGTCGCGGGCGTCTATGTGCAGGCGATCAGCGCCTTCGCGCCGCATCCGAACGCCGCCAAGCTCTGGATGGAATATCTCTATTCGGACGAGGGTCAGCTCGGCTGGCTGAAGGGCTATTGCCATCCGATCCGCTTCAACGCGCTCGCCAAGGAAGGCAAGATCCCGGCCGAACTGCTGGCCAAGCTCCCGCCGGCTGAATCTTACGCCCCGGCGATTTTCCCGACGCTCGAGCAGCAGGGCGCGGCCAAGGACGTGATCGCCAAGAAGTGGAGCGAAGTCGTCGGCGCCGACGTCGCCAAGTAGTCGCTTAGCGGAACGGGCGCCGCCCTCAACGGGTTGGCGCCCGTTTCAAATCGGCTGGCGGGGTTTGCCGGCTCACAATGGACGTCTTGCCCAGGAATGCCATGAGCATCACCGCACTGCCGGCGACCGCCGCACGCGAGAGACGGATCACTTGGTCCTGGCTCGGCATTCTGCCATTCATTCTGTTCTCGCTGATGTTTCTGCTGCTGCCGGCCGCCAACCTGATCGTTGGCGCGTTTCAGGACGCGAGCGGTAATTTCACGCTGCAGAACATCGTCAATCTCGGCCAGCCCTCGATCATCCGCTCCTATACGCTGAGCCTCCAGATCAGCGCGGCCTCGGCGCTTGGTGGTGTGCTGATCGGCTTCGCTCTCGCGCTCGCGACGATCCTTGGCGGCTTGCCGCGCTGGGTCCGTCCGACGCTGATGACATTCTCCGGCGTCGCGTCGCAATTTGCCGGCGTGCCGCTCGCCTTCGCCTTCCTGGCGACACTCGGGCGCACCGGCCTCGTGACGGCGCTGCTGTTCAGCATCTTCGACATCAACATCTACCGCGGCGGCTTCAACCTGCTCTCGTTCTGGGGGTTGACGATCACCTATCTCTATTTCCAGATCCCGCTGATGGTGCTGGTCGTCTCCCCTGCCCTCGACGGCTTGAAGCGCGAATGGCGCGAGGCCGCTGCCATTCTGGGCGCGACGGGCTGGCAATACTGGACGATGATCGCGTTGCCGATCCTGTGGCCGAGCCTTCTCGGCGCGTTTCTGCTGCTGTTCGCGAATGCCTTCGGGGCGATCGCCACCGCCTATGCACTGACGGGCTCGTCCTTCAACATCGTCACGATCCTGCTCTATGCGCAGATCCGCGGCGACGCGCTGCATGACCCCAATCTCGGCTATGCGCTGGCGCTCGGCATGATCGTCATCACCGGCGTCTCAAACGGTGCCTATATCTGGCTCGCCTCGCGCAGCGCCCGGTGGATCCGATGAAACAGTCACGCTTCTTTCCGTGGATCGGCTTCATCTTTGGGGCGATCTATTTCCTCGTCCCACTGATCGCCACTTTCGAATTTTCGCTGCGCATGCAGCGCGGCACCTATTCGTTCAAGGCTTATCAGGTCGTTCTCGCCGATCCCGGCTTCCAGGCCAGCTTCTCCTATTCAGCGCTGATCGCGCTCCTGACCATCATCGTCGGGATCGCGCTCGTGGTGCCAACCGCCTATCTCGTGCAGTTGAAGCTGCCGAAGCTGCGGCCCGTCGTCGAATTCATGACGCTGCTGCCGCTGGTCGTTCCGGCCATCGTGATCGTGTTCGGCTATCTGCGGATGTACAATTCCTCGTCATGGCTGCCGCTGACCGGCAGCGCCCGCAGCACGGATCTCCTGCTCGTCTTCGCCTATGTGACGCTTTCTCTGCCCTATATGTATCGCTCCGTCGACACAGCGCTCCGAACCGTCGATATCCGGACGCTTACGGAGGCGGCGCAGAGCCTCGGCAGTTCCTGGCCGCGCATCCTGATTCAGGTCATCCTGCCGAACATCCGCGTTGGCGTGCTTTCGGGCGCGTTCCTGACCTTCGCGATCGTCATCGGCGAGTTCACGATAGCCAGCCTGCTCAACCGGCCGGCTTTCGGCCCCTATATGCAGTTGATCGGAGCCAACCGCGCTTATGAGCCGGCGGCGCTTGCGGTCATCGCCTTCGCCATCACCTGGGCCTGCATGGGCCTGATCCAGCTCGTCGCCAGTTTCTCGCCCGGCCAGAAGCGCTGACGCCCAAAGGAAGACCCAAGGACCACCATGGCTTTCCTCTCCATCGAGCGCATCACCAAGACCTTCGGCGCCACGACCACCGTCAAAGGCGTCGACCTGGCCGTCGAGCGGGGCGAGTTCGTCACCCTGCTGGGGCCGAGCGGCTGCGGCAAGACCACGATCCTCCGCATGGTTGCCGGCTTCGAGACACCGTCGAGCGGGACGATCCGGATCGACGGCAAGGATGTGACTGATCTCAAGCCGCATCAGCGCAAGATTGGCATGGTCTTCCAGGCTTATGCGCTGTTCCCGAACATGACGGTGGCCGACAACATCGCCTTTGGCCTGAAGGTCGCACGCAAGAACGGCGCTGAAATCGCGAGCCGGGTCAAGGAGATGCTGGAGCTTATCAAGCTGCCGCAGGTTGCCGAGCGCTATCCCTACCAGCTCTCAGGTGGCCAGCAGCAGCGCGTCGCACTCGCCCGCGCGCTGGCGATCAAGCCGCAGATCCTTCTCCTCGACGAGCCGCTCTCCGCGCTCGACGCCAAGATCCGCGTTTCGCTGCGCGACGAAATCCGCGCCGTGCAACGCCAGCTAGGCATCACGACGATCTTCGTCACGCATGACCAGGAAGAGGCGTTGTCGATGTCCGACCGCGTCTGTGTGATGAGCGAGGGACGCATCGAGCAACTTGGGACGCCGTTCGAGATCTACAATTATCCCAAGACCCGCTTTGTCGCCTCCTTCGTCGGCACACTGAACATCCTGAGCGGCCGGGTTTCCGACGGAGCCGAAGGACGGATCGTGGTCGACGGCCAGGAGATCGTGACGAGCCGCGGCCTCAACGGTGCGTCCACCGGCGACGCGCTCGCCGTGGCGCTGCGTCCCGAGGCGCTGTCCATTGGCCGGGCCAATGGCAGCAGCAACAATCTCGAGGGCACGATCGACGAAGTCCACTTCCTTGGCTCGGTGGTGCGCATTCGCGTCCGCTTCAAGGAGAGCGCCGTCTCCCTCGACACCTTCAACCGGCCGAACGCCGCCCCGCCCGAACGCGGCCAGCCGATCACCGTCAATTTTGGTCGCGAGGACATCCTCGTCCTCGAAGGGGCGCCGAACTAGCTGCGAACGCGGCTGACGCGCTCAGCGTCACGCCGGCACCGGTGCCCGGCCAAGCAGCCGGTCGATCTCAGCCATCGCGTCCTGCGGCAACGGCCCGAAGGCGAGCGCGCCCGCATTTTCCTCCGCTTGCGCGACGGTTCGAATGCCGGGGATCGGCAAGGTCCGGGACGAGCGACCCCAAAGCCAGGCGAGTGCACCCTGCGTCAACGTGCGACCGCCCGTGCGGAGCGTCTCGCGGATTCCGTCGAGCCGCGACGTGAATTCGGGCGAGACGCGGCCATCCTTGAAATAGGTCATCCATTCGACGTCGGCCGTGCGCACATCGTCTCGGGCAATCTCGGTCGCTGGGGTGAATTTGCCGGTCAGCAGCCCCATTGCTAGTGGACCGCGATTAATCGACAGCAACCCGGCCCGCTCGATCACGGCAATCATCTCATCGGCGGGATCAAGGACGTTCATCTGGTGCTGGATCGAAACGAAGCCGTCGCGGCCGGCAAAGGCGGCGGCGCTGGCCGGCGTGTCCGTGCTCCAGCCAAAGGCGCCGATCTTCCCCGCCACGCGGAGGCGCCCGAGATGCTCGAAGACGGCTTCGGCCTCGACAACCGGCAGGTAGCCGACATGCAGTTGCAGCAGATCGATCTGCTCGCGCCGCAGGTTGCGCAGCGAGCGCTCGACGATCCGCGTGATGAACTCGGACGATACATCGTCGGCGAGGGCCTGCTTGCTGGCCGGATCGACCACATGACCGAATTTGGTCGCGATCACGACATCGTCGCGCCCTGCCAAAGCGGCGCCCAGGACAGCCTCCGAATGTCCTCCGCCATAATTGCTCGCGGTATCGAAGAAGCGGATGCCGGCGTCGAGCGCCCGGTGAATGGCCGCCATTGATTCGCGATCGTCGACCTTGCCCCAGCCGAGCGGAACCTCGCCAGCGAAGAAGGGACCGCCGATCGCCCAACCGCCAAATCCGAGCGCGGGGCTCGTCTCGCCGTTCCACAGCGTGATCGTGTGCATGGTCATATCCTTGTCGTTGCGGAAGGGTCGTTGCAGAATTGAAAGAAGCGGACAGACGGCGCTTTGGCGCGACCTGACGCTTTCCAAACAATCTATAGCGGGCCAGACACGGTCCCAAGCTTCGGTTTCGCAATGCCTGTTTCAAATTTGAAAGACATCGAATGGTCCGACCTGCGCCTCTTTCTCATTGTGGCACGGAGCGGCGGGCTCGGCGCGGCCGCGCGATCATCGGGTGTCAGTGCACCAACATTAGGCCGCCGGGTCGCCGTGCTCGAACGTCAGTTGGGTATGCGGCTGTTCTCAAAGAGCCGCGTCGGCTATCAGCCCACCGAGGCAGGACGCAGATTGCTCTGCCATGCGGAAGAAGTTGAAACCGCCGTCGCCGGCATCGTCCGTTGGCGCGGCGAGACGGCTGGTCCTCGTGCTGTGCGCATCTCGGCTGGCCACTGGATGACGCGGTTTCTCGCCTCACATGTCGGCTCTGTTCGTCAGTCAGGCGACGATTGGACGCTCGACTTCGTCACTGCCAATGCGCGTCTCGATATCGGACGGCGCGAAGCGGATATAGGCATCCGCAATCGCCGGCCAGACGAACACACGCTGGCCGGACGGCGCATCGCGACGGTCGCTTTTGCGGTGTATGCGCGGCGCGGATCCGATGCCCCGGCGCTGCCGTGGATCGGCCTTGCTGCCGATGCCGCGCTGACGCCCTCTGCCCAATGGCTGGAACGCGAGGCGGACGGGCCGATCGTTTTTCGCTGCACCGATCCGCGAACGCTGCTTGATCTGGCCCGCGTCGGCGTCGGCCGCGTCGTCCTGCCCTGCCTCGTCGGCGATGCCGATCCGCAACTAGAACGCGGAAGCGCCCTCATCGCATCCCTGACATCGGAGCAATGGCTGGTCACGCATCATGACGATCGCCACGATGCAGCCGTCCATGCCGCAGCAATTCGGATTGCGCGGCTGATCGGCAGCCACAAACGCCTCTTCGCAGGCGAGCGGCCGGCCGGCTGAATCCGCGCCGAGACGGCTCAGGCAGCCTTGGCGATGCGATCGAAGGCCAGAAGGCGCTCGAGAAGCGCCGGCATATCATCGAGCGGCACCATGTTAGGGCCATCTGAAGGGGCGTTGTCGGGATCCTCATGCGTCTCGATGAAGACGCCGGCAACGCCAACCGCGACCGCCGCCCGCGCCAACACGGCAACGAATTCGCGCTGACCGCCCGTCGAGCCGCCCTGCCCTCCCGGCTGCTGCACGGAATGAGTCGCATCGAACACGATCGGAGCGCCGAGCCCGGCCATGATCGGCAACGACCGCATGTCCGAAACCAGCGTGTTGTAGCCGAAGCTGGCGCCACGCTCAGTGAGGAGAATGTTCGGATTGCCGCTGGCGGTGAGCTTGTCGACGACGTTCTTCATGTCCCAGGGCGCAAGAAACTGACCCTTCTTCACGTTGACGACACGACCGGTTTCCGCGGCAGCGATCAGGAGATCGGTCTGGCGGCTGAGGAAAGCCGGGATCTGCAGGATGTCGACGACGTCAGCGACAACGGCGCACTGCTCGCGCTCATGCACGTCGGTGATGACGGGGAGACTGAGCTCGCGACGGATATCGGCGAAGATCGGCAGCGCCGCGTCGAGCCCCATGCCGCGCTTGCCGGAAAGGCTGGTGCGGTTCGCCTTGTCGAACGAGGTCTTATAGACGAGCCCGATGCCGAGCTTCGACGTCATTTCCTTCAGCCGGCCGGCGATGTCGAACGCGTGCGTCCGGCTTTCGAGCTGGCAGGGCCCGGCAATCAGCGTCAGCGGCAGGTCATTGCCGAAGGTAGCCGAGCCGGCGGCGACATGGGCGTTCGGGCGAAGGGTCATGGTCGGAGGATCTCGCGTGAATTGCGCGCCCTCCATACACCGGGAACGCGACAGAGGCGACCCGTCCGGACCCGGGCGAATGGTGACCCCTGTTGGATTCGAACCAACGACCACCGGCTTAGAAGGCAGGTGCTCTATCCAGCTGAGCTAAGGGGCCGGTTCGCGGCGACGGCCTAATGGGTCCAGGACTGCAGACGGCCGTAGCGGAAATTGTCGGAATAGGAAATCTTCTTGCGGGTGTCCGTATGGGGCTCGAACACGCGATAGGGAATGCCATTCTTCTGCGCGTAGGCAACGGCTTCTTCCTGGGTGTCGAAATGAAGCTTGATCTGACGCTTCATGTCGGCGCTGGACGTGTAGCCCATCAAAGGCTCCACAGCGAGCGGCACCTCGGGCTCGTAGGTCAGCATCCAGCGATCGGTCTTGGCCTTGCCGGATTGCATGGCGTTACGGGCCGGCTTGAAAATACGTGCAACCATCTCTGCGCTGCTTCCTGAACGAGCGGTCCGAAGGTCAATGGTCGGGGCAGCAAGATTCGAACTTGCGACCCTCTGGTCCCAAACCAGATGCGCTACCAGACTGCGCTATGCCCCGACATTGAACACGGGCCTCGATTAGCATTTCCCCGCGGCCACCCGCAAGGATGCGATTGGTCGCAAATCGCCGGATGGCACCGTCATCGCGCCGGTATCAACACCTTGTCCCCCGGCGCAAGCTTGAGCGCATCCGCCTTGCCGCCGTTGATTTCCAGCACGTAGCGCACGGACGCGCCTCCGGGGATGATCGACTCCGAAAACGGCGTCGCACGCTTTGCGATCCGCCGCACGGTGCCGTCGGCCCCGATAAACACCATGTCGAGCGACAGCGGCGTATTCTTCATCCAGAAGTCGACGCTCTGCTCGGTGCCGAAATCGAACAGCATGCCGGTATCGGTCGGCATACTCTTGCGGAACATCAATCCCTTCGCTCGCTCGCTGGGTGTCACCGCCCACTCGACGCTGATCGGATGGCGACCAGACACGGTAACCAATTCCACCACATTGCCGTTGTCCACGGCAGCGGCGAGCGGCGCAAACCAGAACGAGAGGAGTAACAGCAAAGCGGCCATCCAAGAGCGGACGGCCGATTTCGTCTGAAGTGGCGATGCTATCACGGTCAGTGCGACGAAGCCGGACCGCCAGCCGAGCCCTCCGGCATGATCTCGGCCGCCATCAGACCTTTGTCGCCCGGCCCGAAGCGGACGAGCACGACCTGCCCGGGCCGCAGTTCCATGAGCCCATAACGGCGAAGCGTCTCCATATGGACGAAGATGTCTTCGGTGCCCTCGCCGCGCGACACGAAGCCATAGCCCTTCACGCGGTTGAACCACTTGACCACGCAACGCTCCAACCCGCTGGTTGGCGTCACCACCTGATGGGTGCGCGCCGGACCGGACTGGGCCGGATGAACGGCGGTCGATTCGTCCATCGACAGAATGCGGAAGGCCTGAAGCCCACGCGTGCCCTGCTGGGCCTCGCAAACGATCCGCGCGCCTTCATAGGCCGTCTGGAAGCCGTCGCGGCGCAGACATGTCACGTGGAGGAGGACGTCGGGTGCACCGTCGTCGGGGACTATGAAGCCGTAACCCTTGGAGGCATCAAACCACTTGATGGCGCCAACCACCTCGACAAGGTCCAGCCCCGCCGCATCATCGCCATCGGCGACCGATGCCGAAGAGCCGGTGTGATTCTTGGACCCCATAGGCTTCGGCCCCCAATCCGGCCAACATCCGCGGCCCACAATACACATTCGATCGGCAATTCTGCGCGTCGCAGTTAGTTGCATGACCGATTCATCACCGCAACAATAGCATCGGCATATCCGCTGAACAGTGACTTAGAGGCCACAAGTTCGGATTTCCACGCCGGAGCCAACAAGGCGCCGCTGCGTTTGTTCTTTGGCGTCCCTGGCAATATGGTGCGTCCCGAAGGCAAGGGCCCCGCGCCGTTCGCGCAGGCGCTGCCGCTCCGATACGAGACGGGAGAAGAAACACGCAATGAAATACCTTCACACCATGGTTCGCGTCACCGATGTCGAGGCATCGCTGGCATTTTATAGCCTTCTCGGCCTGCAGGAAGTCCGGCGTATCGAGAACGAAAAAGGCCGCTTCACCCTGATCTTCCTCGCCGCGCCTGGCGACGAAGCTGCTCAGGTCGAACTGACCTACAACTGGGACCCAGAAGTTTATGGCGAGGGTCGCAATTTCGGCCATCTCGCCTATCGTGTCGATGACATCTATGCGCTCTGCGACAAGCTGCAGAAGGCGGGCGTCACCATTAACCGTCCGCCGCGCGACGGCCACATGGCGTTCGTGCGCTCACCGGACAATATCTCGATCGAGCTGATCCAGGCCGGTGACGCATTGCCGGCGCAGGAGCCCTGGGCCTCGATGCCGAACACCGGGAAATGGTGATCCGGAGCCGCTAAACGGCTCCGAATGGGACAGCGTCGGATGACGCTGTCCACAGGCGCTGCTGAGCGATCTTGTCTCGACAGGGAATCGCATCTATAAGCCGCGCCGACGCGCCCTTCGTCTATCGGTCAGGACGCCACCCTTTCACGGTGGAGAGAGGGGTTCGATTCCCCTAGGGCGCGCCATCTTCCCAACATTGACCGAACCGGCATGAACGTCAGCTAGCCTCACGGCTGTCTTGTGGCGAGCGGCAATCCGATATCGTCGAAAAGGCCTGGCGACTTGGCTGTGCGGGCCCGCTCGCGCGTCAGCATGACGAGCTTCGTCGCGACGCCGCCCGGCGCTGAAAAGCCGCCAGCCTTGCCCCCGGCCGCCAGGACGCGATGGCACGGCACAATGATCGGAAATGGGTTGCGGCCGAGAACAGCGCCGATCGCGCGCGCCTCTCCCTCACTGCCGACTTGTTTCGCCAGCGCGCCGTAAGTGATCGTCTCGCCCGGCCCGATATGCCGCAGCGCTTCATAAACCCGTTTTGGGAACGGCTCGATGCCGGTCATGTCGAGCGGCGCTTCGCGCAGATGCTCCCGCGCGCCATCGAGCAAGGCCTGGATGCCCTCGATGGTCGCGGCAATTTCGGCCGCGGGCGAACGCTCAGCAGCGTCCGGAAAGAGCTTTCCCACCAGACGGCGTGTCTCGCCTTCGTCCGTCTCCGGCAGCAGCGTCCGGCGGATGCCGCTATTGCCCCAGACGATGGCGGACCGGCCGATCGCGGTTTCGAACAGCGTGAAGCTGAGATCGCTCATAATCTGAGATTAGCACGAAAGCGGAACATGCGGCATGCACCTTATCCGTCAGGAAGCGGTTGCGTTTGCCGCGATGGCTCTTCATCATGCCGCCACATCCGGGGCGACGGCGACGGAGATCGCGCACCTGCCGGACGCCAACCGTGGGAGGGAGACGGATGGTCCTCGCGTCGATCGAATGTGCCGGCCTGCGGCAGAGTGTTCGCCAGCACGGCCAGCTTATGCTCGCTCTTGTCTTCGCAGCGGGTCTCGCAGCTTGCAATTCCGACACTGCCCTCCAGGGCGCCAGCCTTACGGCGCCGGCCGTCGCGCCGATCACGGCCGATGAGCTGGTCGGCAAATGGGGCCTCGGCTCGTTCCGCACCGAGGCGGACCTTGCGCGTACGACCAATGAAGCGCGCCGCTATTGCAGCAATCCCTATGTCATCGGCAAAGGCACGAATGGCGGCGTCATGATGTATCTCGCCGACCAGACGCAGCCGTCCGAGGTTTTCATCAAGAGTGCTGGCGGCCGCGTTTACATTGGTCCGCCAGGTCCAGCCGGCGTGAAGCAGGACCGTCAGGTGACATCGTTCGAGAACGGCGTCCTCGTCGCGGCATGGGTCGACCCGACCGTTACAGCGCGATACGGGACGATGGTGTTCGTGCGATGCGATACGCCTGCAGCGCCTGCGAAAACCGCAGCAGCAGTGGCAGCGCCAGCAACGACCGCCGCGCCCGTCCCGGCTCCACCCCCGGCGACTCGATAGCCGGCCCTCGCCTTTCCATCGAAGAGGCCCTGATGCGACAGACGAAACGCTCCCTCAACCTCGCCGCCATCGCAGCTCTTATCATGGTGGCCACGGCCAGCCTCACGACAGCACCCGCGGCCGCCGCGCCCTCGGTGCCGGATGCCCGCGCCCCGTTGCAGATCGGCGACCAGCCCGGACTCGTGCCAACCGAACAGGATTCGCTGCTGCCGCCGGAGTTCCGCCTGCAGCCGGTCTATTTCCGCACAACTGAGAAGCCAGGAACGATCATCATCAACACCGATGAGCGCTTCCTCTACTTGGTCCAGGGTGACAATCGCGCCTTGCGCTATGGTGTCGGGGTCGGTCGCGACGGCTTCCAGTGGTCGGGCCTTCTCAAGGTCTCTCGCAAGGCGGAATGGCCCGATTGGAGGCCACCGGCGGACATGATCCAGCGCCAGCCCTATCTGCCGCGGTTCATGGCCGGCGGCGAGGGCAATCCGATGGGCGCCCGAGCGCTCTATCTTGGTGACACCATCTATCGCATTCACGGCACCAACCAGCCACAGACCATCGGCCACGCGCTGTCCTCCGGCTGTTTCCGCATGGTGAATGCCGATGTGGTCGATCTGTTCGAGCGCGTCCCGGTCGGCACCAAGGTGGTCGTGCTACAGCGTGCCAAGCTGTAACGACGAACGGTCCGCGCATGGCGCGGTCCGCCTATGAAAACCGCGACGACAGGCCACCCGGGGGAGTTCTCATGTCCATTCGATCGACCGCATCTTCACTCGCAGCAGCTGCGGCGCTTCTGCTTGCCGGCGGTCTCGCTGCCAGCGCGTCGACGCTCGAGGAGGTCAAAGCGCGCGGCACGCTTAATTGCGGCGTCAATGAAGGTTTGCTCGGTTTCGGCGCCAAGGATTCCGCCGGCAACTGGAGTGGCTTCGATGTCGATTTCTGCAAGGCCGTCGCGACTGCGATCTTCAATGATCCGGCCAAGGTGACTTATGTCCCACTCTCGGCGACCGACCGCTTCGATGCGCTGAAGACCGGCAAGGTCGATCTGCTCTCCCGCAATTCGACCTGGACGCTCGACCGCGAAGCCGATCTCGGCATCGTCTTCGCCGGCGTGACCTACTACGACGGCCAGGGCTTCATGGTGAAAAGGGCCAGCGGCAAGACGTCCGCACTCGAGCTCGACGGCGCCACGGTCTGTGTGCAGGCGGGCACGACGACCGAGCCGAACTTCATCGACTATTTCACGACCAACACGATGAAATACACCGAGGTTTCCGCGGCGACGCCGGCCGAAGCGCTCGATGCCTACACCTCCGGCAAGTGCGATACGATCACCAGTGACGTCTCGCAGCTTTATGCCGAAAAGGCCGGCCTTTCCGCCCCGGGCGACAGCATCATCCTTCCTGAGGTCATCTCCAAGGAGCCGCTCGGACCGGCGGTGCGCGCCGACGACGAGGCATGGCGCCTGCTGGTGCAGTGGGTGAATTTTGCGCTGGTGAATGCCGAGGAACTTGGTGTCTCGTCGGATCGCATCGACGAGGCGAAAGCCTCGAAGAAGCCCGAGGTGATGCGCCTCATCGGCACTGATGGCGACTTCGGGAGCAAGCTCGGTCTCTCTAACGATTGGATCGCCAATATGGTCAAGGCGGTCGGCAATTACGGAGAGATCTACGAGCGCAATCTTGGCGTCGATTCGAAGCTCGGCATCCCGCGTGGCCTTAACCAGCTCTGGAGCCGGGGCGGTATCCAGTATGCGCCGCCAATCCGCTGAGTTGGCACATTCAGGAATCCCGCGTTCAGGAGGCTAGCGTTTCTCCCGCGGGCACTGCCGTTCGTGCCGGCTCAGGCGCCTTTCGCTTCAACCCGCGATGCTTGCGGAACACATACAGAACATGTAGGTTGTTCGTGTTTTGTACCGGATGATTCTGGCGCGCGGATCGGGAAATGCTCACACGCAAACAATACGAGCTTCTGCTCTTCATCCATGAACGTTTGAAGGAGGCCGGTGTGCCGCCGTCATTCGATGAGATGAAGGATGCGCTCGACTTGCGCTCCAAGTCGGGCATTCACCGCCTGATCAAGGCGCTGGAGGAGAGAGGCTTCATCCGACGCCTGCCTAACCGTGCCCGTGCGCTGGAGGTGGTGCGCCTGCCGGAAGCCATGGCGCCGACCATGGCGCGGCCGCGCAAGCCCGGCTTTGCGCCCAGCGTCATCGAAGGCAGCCTCGGCCGCGTGCGACCTGCTGAGGGGGCGGAGCCCTATCATGAGCCGGTGATTGTCCCGGTGATGGGCCGCATCGCCGCCGGCGTTCCGATCTCAGCCATCCAGTCGCAGAGCCATTCGATCACGGTTCCGCCCGAGATGCTCGGCGGCGGTGAGCATTTCGCGCTTGAAGTGCGCGGCGATTCGATGATCGAGGCGGGCATTCTCGACGGCGACACTGTTCTCATCCGCAAGACGGATAGTGCCGAGAATGGCGACATCATCGTCGCGCTCGTCGACGAGGAAGAGGCGACGCTGAAGCGTCTTCGCCGTCGCGGCGCCTCGGTGGCGCTCGAGGCCGCCAATCCCGCTTATGAAACCCGGATCTTCGGGCCGGACCGCGTCCGCATCCAGGGCCGTCTCGTCGGGCTGATGCGTCGCTATTGATCGAGCGACGGCCGCTCTTCCGGGCGCGCGGCCGTTCCAGGATTGCAGCAGGCGGAACGGATCATTGCATGCCTGACCGGCCCCTCGCCTTGCTGAGGAAGTGGGGCGAGTCGCGGCAAGCTGATCACCCAATATCGTGAGCGATCAGCGGCCCAGGCGTCAGTCCTTGCCGGAAACGCCAGCCTGCGTGAAGGTCGCCATCCCCGCATGAATGAGCGCTGCGGCGCGAACAAGGCCAGTCGCGAGCGCAGCGCCGGTACCTTCGCCGAGCCGCATGCCGAGATCGAGCAGTGGCTTCTTGCCCATGGCGTCGAGCAGCCGGCGATGGGCGGGCTCGGCCGAGAGATGGCCGAACTGGCAGTGATCCAGGCTGCTCGGGTCGAGGCGGTAGAGCACGGCAGCAGCAGCGGTCGCGACATAGCCATCAAGGATGACCGGAATCCGGCTCATTCTGGCGGCAAGCACAGCGCCGGCGATGGCCGCCAGTTCCCGCCCGCCCAGCCGCCGCAGCACTTCGAGCGGATCGGCAAGATGCCCTGCATGGATGGCGAGCGCTGCATCGACGGCGTCTGCCTTGCGCGCCACGCCGGCCGCGTCGAGCCCGGTGCCGGGCCCGACCCAGTCTGCGCCCGTACCGCCAAACAGGCCGGCGGCGACGGCGGCGGCAATAGTGGTGTTGCCGATGCCCATTTCGCCGAGAGCGATCAGGTCGACACCGCCAGCTGTCGCTTCCATGCCGAAGGCCATGGTCGCGGCACAGGCAGCTTCACCCATCGCCGCCTCGATCGTGATGTCGCCGGTCGGAATGTCGAGCGCCAGATCGAAGACTTTCAGCCCGAGATCGTTGGCGATGCAGATCTGATTGATCGCGGCGCCACCGGCGGCGAAATTCTCGACCATCTGCTGCGTGACCGACGTTGGAAAAGCCGAAATGCCGCGCACCGCGACGCCGTGGTTGCCGGCAAAGATGGCGACAAGCGGCCGGTTGACCGCAGGCCGCGGCGTGCCCTGCCAGCCGCCGAGCCATTCTACAAGTGTCTCCATCTGCCCGAGCGAGCCGGCGGGCTTGGTCAATTCGGCATCGCGTGCACGGATTGCCGCCACGGCGGCCTCGTCACGCCCCGGCATGGCCGCGACGAGCGCGCGAATATCATCGAAGGGCAGGCCGGTGGCGGATCGGGACATGGGACGCTCATTCGCGAGAGATCGGCGGCGCTGGCCGGCCGCAGGCGCGCGATCTATAACCCTCGGCGTGCGACGCGGAAAGCTCCGTTGCCGTCGCGGAGGGATGAGTGATGCCACGTGCTGATCGAGGTCTCGGGGATGTCGGCCGCGATATCGCGATCGCGCTGGCGTTCCTTACGCGCGTTCCGGCAGTCCGGCTCGGCCTTGATCCAGCCGCTGCAACCGATCTCCGGCGCGCCGTGCGTGTCTTCCCGCTTGCCGGCGCGCTGATCGGCGCCGTCGGCGGCCTGGTGCTCCTCCTCGGCAATGCGCTCGGCTTGCCACCGCTTGCCAGTGCACTCATCGCGATCGGGACGATCGCCGTCGGAACCGGCGCATTGCATGAGGATGGACTGGCCGACACCGCTGACGGCTTCGGCGGCGGTCGCACCCTCACCGCCCGCCTCGCAATCATGCGCGATTCCCGCATCGGCAGTTATGGCGCCCTAGCGCTCATCTTCTCGGTCGTCCTGAAGGCGAGCTTGCTGGCAGCCTTCCTGCCACTGGCGCCTTGGGCTGCGGTGTTCGCGCTCGTCGCCGCCGAGACGATTGGCCGTGCATCCATCGTCTATCACTGGGCGGACCAGCCGCCGGCGCGGCCGGACGGACTTGCGGGCAGCATCGGCCAACCAGACGAAGAGACGCGCTGGATGACGCTGGTCTATGCGCTGGCGATCGGCCTCGTGGCTGGCACCGTCGCGGCGGGGCCGATCGCGGCGCTCGTTGCGCTCGCCGCAGCCGCTCTGGCTACGATCGGCTTCGGGCAGGCGTCGCGCCGCCTGATCGGGGGCCACACCGGCGACACGCTGGGCGCCGTCGAGCAGATCGCGGTCCTCGCCACCCTCATCGCTCTGGTCGCCTTCGCATGATCTCGCCCTGCGTCCGCATCTGCACAATGGACCCTGATTCCGGGCTCTGCGAGGGCTGCGGTCGCACGATCGACGAGATCACGCGCTGGATGCGCATGGACGAGGCGGAACGGCAGGCGCTGATGGAGGCCCTTCCCGCCCGACTCGAGGCCAAGCGAGCGGCCGAATTGAAAAACGGTCTCAGGCTTCCGCGAGGGCGAGCTGCGCCTGGCGGTTGGCGATCACGCTGACGATCACGAGTTGGCAGAAGTGATAGAGCATGATCGGCGCAATGATGAGGCCGAGACCCGGGATCGTCCCGAAGATGATCGGCGCCAGCGGCACGCCCGTCGCCAGTGATTTTTTCGACGCACAGAAGAGACAGGCGATCGTATCGGCGCGATTGAAGCCGAACAGCCGGCAGGGAATCTGCATCAGCCAGTAGATGATGAAGAACAGCGCGATCACGCCGACGATGATCTCGATGATCAGTGAGGCATCGTGGCCCTGCCAGACCCCTTCGACCATCGAATCCGAGAATGAATTGTAAACGATCGCGAGGATGATTGCGCGATCAGCAAGCTTGATCTGCTTGTTGTTGCGCCCCGCCCAGCCGGCGAGCCAATGGCGCGCGACCTGGCCGACGATAATCGGCAGCAGCACAAGCAGCACGATCTTGCCGATGACGGGCAGCAGCGGCATCGACAACCCGCTTGTCGACAGGAACCAGGCCATCAGCAGCGGCGTCGCGAAAACGCCGATGAGACTCGACAGCGTTGCATTGAAGATCGCCGCGGGGACATTGCCATGCGCCAGCGACGTCATCGCGACTGAGGACGACACGGTCGAAGGCAGCGCCGCGATATAGAAGAAGCCGATCCAGACCTCAGGCGGAACAAAGCCCTTGAGCGGTGTGCCAATCAGCAACACGACGACGGGGAACAGCACGAACGTGCAGAGCTGCACACAGATATGCAGCCGCCAATGCTTGACGCCCGCCTTCATCTTCTCCGGAGCCAGCGTCAGGCCGTAGAGGAAGAAAATGACGCCGACGCCATAGGTCGCGACCTGGTTCATGTGCAGGATGCCGCCGGTCGCACCCGGCCCCGGCAGGATGATGGCGATCGCCACCACGGCGACGAGAGCGAGGAGAAAGCCGTCGATCGTGAAGCCGCGGATGGTCATGTCGATCTGTCCGAAAAAAGTACTGGCGAACTGCAGCCCTCGCCCTCAATAGCGTGCACTGCGGCAAGGATAAAGGGCGGGCCCGGCAAAGGTCCTTCAGGCTGCGAGCGACGATGCCTCTTCAACAGCGCTTGCCGCCGCCCGTAGCACCGAAACGCCGGCATCACGGCGTGCACCCTCAACGGTGAGGATCTGCCGGAAGCGGCGGGCACCCGGCTGGCCGTGAAACAGGCCGAGCATATGGCGGGTGATGCGGTGCAGCGGGACGCCGCGCCGGAGCTGCGCCTCCACATATGGGATCATCGCCTCGACGATATCGTGCGGGTCTGGATCGGCGGTTTCGCAGCCGAAAAAGACGCGGTCGACGGACGCGAGCAATGCCGGTCCATGATAAGCGGCGCGGCCGAGCATGACGCCATCGAGCTTGTCGCTCTCGGCCTCGGCATCCGCGATCGTCTTCAACCCGCCATTGATGCCGACGAAGAGATCCGGGAGGCGCTGCTTCAGCCTGTGAACACGATCATAGTCGAGCGGCGGGATCTCGCGGTTTTCCTTGGGCGAGAGGCCGGCGAGCCAGGCCTTGCGCGCATGAACCCACAGCCCATCGACGCCAGCCGCGACGACCGCGTCGGCGAACGTATCGAGAGCAGTTTCGATATCCTGCTCGTCCACGCCGATCCTGCATTTGACCGTGATCGGGATCGCGACGGCCGCTTTCATCGCGGCGACGCAGTCGGCAACACGTTGCGGCTCGCGCATCAGGCAGGCGCCAAATGTCCCTGACTGGACGCGATCGGATGGGCAGCCGCAATTGAGATTAATCTCGTCATAGCCAAGATCCGCGCCGATCTTCGCGGCGGCGGCGAGCTTCGCTGGATCGGAGCCGCCGAGCTGCAATGCGATCGGATGTTCCGCCGGGTCGAAGCCCAGCAGTTTGTCTCGGTCGCCATGGATGACCGCATCGGCCACCACCATCTCGGTGTAGAGCAGCGCGCGCTTCGAGAGCTGACGATGAAAGAACCGGCAATTCCGATCCGTCCAATCCATCATAGGTGCCACAGCAAATCTAAAGGATCGATTTTTCACAATTATCTCTTTAGCATCAAATCGTTGCACGATCCCGTATGCACTTTATGTCACGCTAGAATGCGCCGCCATATGCGGCGTTTCGACCCCACACCGCACGCATGGCGCACACGAATATGGCCACGTTCACGAAGCTTCCTTCCGGCGCATGACGCACCCAAGTCAGGCGCAAAGGAAAGTACGCAGTGAGACGTTCCTGTTGCGCGGTGACGCTGAGATCTGGGCGCGAGAAACGGAGCGCCGGATCGATCGAGGCGAACCTATACTCTCAGATCGTTCGCTGACAAAGACCTTCGCCGGCCTCATCGATTTACGCCGGCAGGATCTGGAGGAGGTAGGGAAGACAATTGGTCGGTCCAAGGACGCAAGCCTGACCTGCCTGCGCGACCGCTTGGGCAAGCATCGACCCACCGACTCCGCCTTGAGCTTGGCGACCTCGCTTCGCAACTTCTCGATCTTGAGCTGCTCAGGCTTCATCTGCCCATGACAGGGAAAGGCCTGCTGCGGATCGGCCGACTGCTCCCGCACCCATTTGCGCAACACGTTCACATGCAGGTCCAGATCGCGCGCCGCCCGCGCCCGGTAACGCCCCGGTCCCTGACCAGCCTAACGGCCTCGAGCTTGAACTCCCGGCAGAACTTGCGTCCCTCCATCAAAACTCTCCAGTTCCAACAACACCTGAACTCGGTGTCTTCAAAACCGGCTGCAGCTCAATCCAGACATCTGCCGTTGAAATTGAGTCTTGCCATTTGCTCAGGGATTTGGCCTTCGGCACGGCATATGTAGGCTTCGACAGGGTGGTTATCGCCGGCAGGGGCGGTGAATGTGCGGCTGCACATTTATGTTGCACTGCCACATAAAACCTTCATAACTTCATGTGAAAGCGTATGGGCGTGCGGGCTCATCGGCACATCGAGTGACGGCTCAACTTTTACGGGGCGGCGACAGAGTTCATGGTTTCACATACGGGCA
>NZ_FQUP01000013.1 GCF_900129325.1 Kaistia soli DSM 19436
CGCCGAGCCCTTGACGATCGGAATGTCATCGCCCGGATAGTCATAGGACGACAGCAGCTCGCGCACCTCGAGCTCGACCAGCTCAAGAAGCTCCGCGTCGTCGACCAGGTCGACCTTGTTCAGGAACACCACCAGCGCCGGCACACCGACCTGGCGGGCCAGAAGGATGTGCTCGCGCGTCTGCGGCATCGGGCCGTCGGCCGCCGAAACCACCAGGATCGCGCCGTCCATCTGCGCCGCGCCGGTGATCATGTTCTTCACATAATCCGCGTGGCCGGGGCAGTCGACATGCGCGTAGTGGCGGTTCTGCGTCTCGTATTCGACATGCGCCGTCGAGATCGTGATGCCACGCGCACGCTCCTCAGGAGCCGCGTCGATCTGGTCATACGCCTTGAACGTCGCGCCACCCGTCTTCGCGAGCACCTTCGTGATCGCTGCCGTCAAAGACGTCTTGCCGTGGTCAACATGGCCAATCGTGCCAATGTTGCAGTGCGGCTTCGTCCGCGCAAATTTCTCTTTACCCATCGGAATTCTCCGTCGTGTCTGTCAGCAGGTTCGGTTCGCGAGGAAACTAGGCGTATTTTGCCTGGACTTCCTGGGCGACAGCCTGCGGAACCTGCTCATAATGATCGAATTGCATCGTGTAGCTGGCGCGGCCCTGGCTCATCGAGCGCAGGTTGTTCACGTAAGAGAACATGTTCGCCAGCGGGACGAAGGCGGTGATGACATTCGCGTTGCCGCGCATATCCTGGCCCTGGATCTGACCACGGCGCGAGTTCAGATCGCCGATGACCGAACCCACATACTCCTCCGGCGAGACGACCTCGACCTTCATGATCGGCTCGAGCAGGGCCGGATTGGCCTTCTCGATGCCTTCACGAAGAGCGGCTCGCGAAGCGATTTCGAAGGCAATCGCCGACGAGTCCACTTCGTGATAGGCGCCGTCGATCAGCGAGACCTTGATGTCGACAACCGGGAAACCGGCGATCGGACCCGAGGACAGGACCGAATTCAGGCCCTTTTCAACGCCCGGCAGATATTCCTTCGGAACAACGCCGCCGATGATCTTGTTCTCGAATGCGTAACCAGCGCCGATTTCATTCGGCTCGATCACGAACTTAACGCGAGCGAACTGGCCCGTACCGCCGGTCTGCTTCTTGTGCGTGTAGTCCAGCTCGGTCTTCTTGCGGATCGTCTCGCGATACGCAACCTGAGGCGCGCCGACATTCACGTTGATATTGTAGGGAGCGCGGCGAAGGATATCGATCTTGATGTCCAGGTGCAGCTCGCCCATGCCCTTGATGATCGTCTGGCCAGACTCGCTATCGGACGAGACGCGGAACGACGGATCCTCAGAAGCAAGCTTCTGCAGGGCAACGCCCAGCTTCTCCTGGTCAGTCTTGGTGGCGGCCTCAACCGACATCTCGATAACCGGATCGGGGAATTCCATCTTTTCGAGCAGGACCGGATGGGCCGGATCGCAGATGGTATCGCCTGTGCGCGCTTCCTTGAGACCAACAAGCGCAACGATGTCGCCTGCAAAAGCCTCGTCGATGTCCTCACGCGAATTGGCATGCATGGTCACCATGCGGCCGATACGCTCGCGCTTCTCCTTGGTCGAGTTCAAAAGGGTCGTACCCTTCTGAAGCACGCCCGAATAAATGCGCGCGAAGGTCAGGACACCGAACGGGTCTTCGATGATCTTGAACGCCAGCATCGAGAGCGGCTCGTTGTCGGTCGAATGACGTTCGACTTCCTCACCGGTCTTCAGATCGATGCCCTTGGTCGGCGGAACGTCGACCGGGGACGGAAGATAGTCAACGACGGCGTCGAGCAGCGTCTGGACGCCCTTGTTCTTGAAGGCCGAGCCGGTAAGGACCGGGAACCACGCCGAATGCAGCACAGCCTTGCGGATCAGCGACTTGAGCGTCGCCTCGTCCGGCTCGTTGCCTTCGAGATAGGCTTCCATGGCGGTGTCGTCGAGTTCGACGGCAGCCTCGATGAGCTCCGCACGGGCGGCAACTGCCTTGTCGAGCAGATCGGCCGGAATCTCGACTTCGTCATACTTCGCGCCAAGGCTCTCGTCATGCCAGACGACAGCCTTCATGCGAACGAGATCGATGATGCCCTTGAAATCCTGCTCAGCGCCAATCGGAAGCTGGATCGGAACCGGACGGGCGCCGAGACGAACCTTGATGTCCTCGACGCACATGTCGAAGTTCGCGCCGGTCTTGTCCATCTTGTTGCAGAAGACAATGCGCGGCACATGGTACTTGTCGCCCTGGCGCCAAACCGTCTCGGTCTGCGGCTCAACGCCCTGGTTGGAGTCGAGCACGCACACCGCACCGTCGAGGACGCGCAGCGAACGCTCAACTTCAATCGTGAAGTCGACGTGGCCGGGCGTGTCGATGATGTTCAGGCGCTTGCCGTTCCAGAACGTGGTCGTGGCAGCCGAGGTGATCGTGATGCCGCGTTCCTGCTCCTGCTCCATGTAATCCATGGTGGCAGCGCCGTCATGAACTTCGCCGATCTTGTGGCTCTTGCCCGAATAGTAAAGAATCCGCTCAGTCGTCGTCGTCTTGCCGGCATCGATGTGGGCCATGATGCCGAAATTGCGGTAGTCTTCGATCTTGTGCGTGCGGGCCATGATGGTCTGCCTTTTAGGACCGGGTTACCAGCGATAGTGCGAGAAGGCGCGGTTGGCTTCCGCCATCCGGTGCGTATCTTCGCGCTTCTTCACGGCATTGCCGCGGTTGTTCGAGGCATCGAGCAGTTCGCCCGACAGCCGCTCGACCATCGTCTTCTCGTTGCGAGCACGGGCAGCGGTCAGCAGCCAGCGGATCGCGAGCGCCTGGCGGCGATCGGTGCGGACTTCGACCGGAACCTGATAGGTAGCACCGCCGACGCGACGCGAACGGACTTCGATATGCGGCGCGACATTGTCGAGGGCCTGGCGGAACACAACCACCGGCTCCTGCTTGGTACGCGCCTGGATCACATCGAGCGCACCGTAAACGATGTTCTCGGCGACCGACTTCTTGCCGTCATACATGACGGCATTCATGAACTTCGTCACGACAATATCGCCGAACTTCGGGTCCGGGATGATCTCGCGCTTCTCAGCACTGTGGCGACGGGACATCGGTGTAACCCCTTACTTCGGACGCTTCGCGCCGTACTTCGAACGACGCTGCTTACGGTTCTTGACGCCCTGGGTGTCGAGAACGCCGCGCAGAATGTGATAGCGCACGCCGGGCAGATCCTTGACGCGACCGCCACGGATCATGACGACCGAGTGTTCCTGCAGGTTGTGACCTTCACCGGGAATATATCCGATGACCTCGAACTGGTTGGTCAACCGAACCTTGGCCACCTTACGAAGCGCCGAGTTCGGCTTCTTCGGGGTCGTGGTGTAGACGCGCGTGCAAACACCGCGCTTCTGCGGGTTCTGCTCCAGCGCGGGAACCTTGTTCCGCTTCGCCGGCGCCTGGCGCGGCTTGCGGATCAACTGATTGATAGTCGGCATGCGTCGCCTTCCAGCTAGCCTACGGTTCTGGTCTTCCGCTTCCCGCGACCTTCATGGTCAATTTGGCCATGAACGAAGAGCGCCATTCCGCGTTTCGGCGGAGGCGCTACGAGAAGCAGAGGATCACGGCGTGAACCGCGATCGTGCGTGTCGTTTCTAAACTCTGTATCGATCCAGACAGTGTCTAAGGCCGAACTCCGCGACGTGTCGCCGCTGGACGCTTTAGCCTTACCACCTGCCCGAAAGCTTGCGGAACCTACTGAGTCCCCCTCAGAACGTCAAGCCCCAACGACGGATCTTTCAAAACTGTAATCGCGAGGGATATTAATGCGTCCGGAAGAGCTGCGCCGCATAGATCGACCGCGACAAGGGGTTGCTGCGCAATATTCTTGCGCCAAGCCGATCTAGCCTGGTGGATCGGTCTTTACACTGAAGGGCTTGCCCTTCTCGCCAGTCACGATCATGAGGATTCGCACCGGCTCCGTCCCGACGACTCGGCCGTCATGCTTGCGATCGACCATCTCGGCGAACGAATCTCCCGCCTTGAACAGTCGTTTCGTGCCGCCCTCCGATTCGACCTCGATGCTGCCGGAGAGAATATAGGCGTAGGCCGGCACGGGATGCGTATGCCAGCCCGTCTCCCCGCTCGGCGGAATCTCGACGATCAGCGACTGGACTTCCGGATCGTCGATATCCGGGTAGTGGATGGCGTCGCCGCTGGTCGTGGTCGTCGTCTTGAGAAGCGGCTGGACCTTTACGACCGGCTTATACGCCTCCTCCGCCGCAGCGGCCTGCATCAGGCCCATAACCATCAGCCCCGCGATCAGCGTGCACTTCATCTCTCATTCTCCTCGACGCTCGGGCGGGCCTCTTCAGGTCAGCATGGCCCCAAAGCAAAACGACTATGGAGGACCCCGTCAATCGGTGCCATCCATAGTCGCATTGGGGGAAGGCCTGTCCCGGACAGACGATCAGCTACTGGCCAACTTCGGCCGCGCCCTTGACCATGTCGGTGGTTGCGCTCGCGCTGTCGGTGACCGCATCGCCGAGCGCCTGGACATTTTCGTCGAGATTGTTGCGCGTGTTGGGGTCGATGATCGCAACCGGTGCCGACACTACGACACCAGCTGCCGCGCCGACGGTCGCAGCAGCTCCCGTCGAAGCGGCGATGATCCGGTCGCCAAGGCCGATGCGGGAGTCGGAAATCGCTTGCCCATCGGCAAGACGCGCCCCAATGGCCTGAACCACCTCCGGGCTCGCCGCGAACTTGCCGTGATTGAGCTTGTCGTCGGTCTTCAGTTTGGTGAGGTCGATCACCGTGATCTTGTCCTGCTTTAGCTCGGTCGCGTAGGGCTCGAGGGTCGGATTGATCTGCCCGAGACGCTCGACATTGCCCCAAACGCGCCGCGACGCCGCGAGCGCACGATCGTCCTGCGAGACAAACAGCGTGATGTTCGGCCCCTTCTTGCCGATATCGACCATCTGACTGCGGAACACGTCGACGTCGACGTCCGGCGACGCGAGCATCACATTCTTGATCTTCGGCAGCACGCGGCCATTTCGGATCGCCATCTGCCGCAGCGCCTCGAGCGCCACCCAGTTGCCCATCGAATGGGCCAGGATCGAGACCTCGTCGACATTGGGGTTTTCGGCCAGTGCGGTTAGCAGCTGCTCCAGCGCGTCGCGCGAATAGTTGGTGCTCTGGAAATCGTAGCCATAGGCGAGGATGCTGCCACGCGACGGCCACGTGAACAGGATCGGCACAACCGGCGCATTGGAATCATGCACGATCTGCGCGAAGCGATAGACAGCGTCATCGAAGCGATTGTTGAAGCCATGAATGAAGACAAGAGCCTGACGGCCCTTCGTCTTCTTGATCCGGCTGTTGAACCACGCCTTCGCCTCCGGAAGCGACATGTCTTCGGCCTTCACCGTGACGAAGTCGGTAGCCGGATTGCCCGGAATCCGCTTCGGCCACTGGACGTCACCGACCTTGCGCACTGAGTCCGGCGGGATCGACACGACGATATTCGCGAAATCGAGCTGCGTCCCGCGTTCACCGGTGAACAGCACCGCCCGGTTCTCGGCGCGCGACCGGGTCGTCGCGACTGCCATGTCGACGGTAGTGGTGCCTGGCGCGCTCATCGTGACGGGAAGGAGCACGCCCTCCGGCCGGCCCGCACATGAGCCAAGCAGCCCAGTGGTCACAACCACGACCACGAGATCTCTTAGGCGATGAAGAGATTGGCGCATAAACGGTCCGAGGCCTCCGAGGTGAAGGCGCCAAATAGCATGCCGCTGCGGAAGGCGACATACCGGACCAACACGAATGCCCTAACGAACCGTCAACCGTGACGACGATGTCGCACCGCTCCACACGTCATGAGCCGAAGACAGAAACGAAAAAGGCCGCCCGAAGGCGGCCTTTCACGTTCTAGCTGGAGAGCGGCGGACTACTCCGCTGCGTCCGTCAGATTGCCGAGAAGCCCGCCTGTCTGCGGCTTCGGCTGGGCAGCCGAGGACGCACGACGGCGTTCTTCGAGGATCAGTTCGTCGCGCTTGGTCGCGATTTCGCGGATCCGGTTCATCGTGCCGCCGGTTCCCGCCGGGATGAGGCGGCCGACGATGATGTTCTCCTTGAGACCGTCGAGCGGATCGACCTTGCCGTTGACCGCTGCCTCGGTGAGGACGCGGGTGGTCTCCTGGAACGAAGCGGCCGAGAAGAACGAGCGCGTCTGCAGGCTGGCCTTGGTGATACCAAGCAGCACCGGATTGGCGATGGCGATCTTCTTGCCTTCGGACTTCGCCTTCTCGTTGATCAGGTCGAATTCGAGCTGGTCGACCTGCTCGCCGGAGAAGAACTCCGTCTCGCCACCGTCCACGACCTCGACCTTCTGCAGCATCTGGCGAACGATCACCTCAATGTGCTTGTCGTTGATCTGAACGCCCTGGAGCCGGTAGACGTCCTGGATCTCGTTGACGAGATAGGCAGCGAGTGCCTCCACGCCCTTGATCGCCAGAATGTCGTGCGGCGCTGGGTTGCCGTCCATGATGTAGTCGCCCTTCTCGACGGCATCGCCTTCCTGAAGATGGAAAGGCTTGCCCTTCGGGATGAGATACTCCACCGGCTCGAGCGGCTGGCCCGCCGCATCCACCGAGCCTTCAGCCGGCTCGACGATGACGCGACGCTTGTTCTTGTAGTCGCGGCCGAAGCGGACGGTACCGTCCATCTCGGCGATGATGGCGTGATCCTTCGGACGACGCGCTTCGAACAGCTCCGCCACGCGCGGCAGACCGCCCGTGATGTCGCGCGTCTTCGCGCCTTCCGTCGGGATACGCG
This sequence comes from Kaistia soli DSM 19436, assembly GCF_900129325.1. Classification (GTDB taxonomy): domain Bacteria; phylum Pseudomonadota; class Alphaproteobacteria; order Rhizobiales; family Kaistiaceae; genus Kaistia; species Kaistia soli. Next base: position 6,867 of record NZ_FQUP01000013.1, read on the forward strand.
CCAGCACGTCGCCGGCATGAACCGTCGAGGCCGGGTCGACCGAGAGAATGGTCTCGACCGACAGCAGATACCGCGCCTCGCCACCACGGGCGAGCTTGAGCACCTTGCCGTCCTTGCCCTTGATGACGATTGCCGGCTTCAGATCGCCGCCGCGCGGATTGGCGCGCCAATCGATGACGACGCGCTTGGTGATGCCCGTCGCTTCGTCGGCGGTTTCCGCAACCGAGATACCCTCGACCATGTCTTCATAGGCAATCGTGCCGGACACTTCCGTGAGCACCGGACGGGTATAGGGATCCCATTCCGCCAGACGCTGGCCGCGCTTGACCTGGTCGCCCTCGTCCACATGCAGACGGGAGCCATAGGTGACGCGGTTGACCGCACGCTCGGCACCGTCCTTGTCGACAATGACGATCGCCATGTTGCGGCCGAGCGCAATGAGCTTGCCCTCGGAATCGCGAACCATGTTGCGGTTGCGAATCTGGATCGTGCCTTCGAAGCTCGACTCGATGAAGGACGAGTCCACCACCTGTGCCGTTCCGCCGATGTGGAACGTACGCATGGTGAGCTGCGTGCCCGGCTCGCCGATCGACTGCGCCGCGATGACGCCGACGGCCTCGCCCATGTTGACGGGCGTGCCACGGGCCAGATCACGGCCATAGCAGGTCGCGCAGACGCCGATCTTGGTATCGCAGGTCAGCACCGAACGGATCTTCGCTGCCTGGACGCTGGCCTTCTCGACCTTCTCGCAATCGCGCTCGTCGATCAGCTTGCCGGCGGGCACGATGACCTCGCCGGTAGCGGCCGCGACGATATCCTCAGCCGCCGTACGGCCGAGAATGCGAAGGCCGAGCGACGCGACGACCTGGCCGCTGTCGATGACCGCCTGCATCTTGAGGCCGTTGGTCGTGCCGCAATCCTGCTCGATGATGATGCAGTCCTGCGCCACGTCGACGAGACGACGCGTCAGATAACCCGAGTTGGCCGTCTTCAGCGCGGTATCGGCGAGACCCTTACGGGCACCGTGGGTCGAGTTGAAGTACTCGAGAACGGTGAGGCCTTCCTTGAAGTTCGAGATGATCGGGTTCTCGATGATCTCGCCCGAGGGCTTGGTCATGAGGCCGCGCATGCCGGCGAGCTGCTTCATCTGCGTCGGCGAACCGCGCGCGCCCGAATGGCTCATCATGTAGACCGAGTTCATCGGCTTCTGACGTCCGGTTTCGGCGTCCTTCTGGACGGCCGAAATGCCCTTCATCATCTCCTCGGCGACGCGATCACCACACTTCGCCCAGGCGTCGACGACCTTGTTGTACTTCTCACCATAGGTGATGAGGCCGTCATTGTACTGCTGCTCGTAATCCTTAGCGAGAGCCTGCGTCTCTTCGACGAGCTTCGCCTTGGCGGCCGGGATGACCATGTCATCCTTGCCGAAGGAAATGCCAGCACGGCACGCCTCGCGGAAGCCGAGCGCCATGATCCGGTCGCAGAAAATGACCGTCTCCTTCTGGCCGCAATGCCGGTAGACCGCGTCGATCGTGTTCGAGATTTCCTTCTTCGTCATCAGCTTGTTGACGACGTCGTAGGGCAGGTTGTGGTGCTTCGGCAGCAATTCGCCGATCAGCAGGCGGCCAGGCGTCGTATCATAGATCTTCGACGTGACGTTGCCGTCCGCATCGACGCTGCGGAAGCGGCCGCGGATCTTCGTATGCAGCGTGATGGCCTTGGCCGCCAGCGCGTGCTCGATCTCGCCGATATTGCCGAACATCATGCCCTCGCCGGGCTCCTTCTCGGCCATGATCGAGAGGTAGTAGAGGCCGAGAACGATATCCTGCGACGGCACGATGATCGGAAGGCCATTGGCCGGATGCAGGATGTTGTTGGTCGACATCATCAGGACGCGCGCTTCCAGCTGCGCTTCAAGCGACAGCGGGACGTGCACGGCCATCTGGTCGCCGTCGAAGTCGGCGTTGAACGCCGAGCAGACGAGCGGATGCAGCTGGATCGCCTTGCCTTCAATCAGCACAGGCTCGAAAGCCTGGATGCCGAGGCGGTGGAGCGTCGGGGCGCGGTTCAGAAGGATCGGATGCTCGCGGATGACTTCGTCCAGGATATCCCAGACCTCCGGCCGCTCCTTCTCGACGAGCTTCTTCGCCTGCTTCACCGTCGAGGAGAAGCCCTTGGCGTCGAGTCGCGAATAGATGAACGGCTTGAACAGCTCGAGCGCCATCTTCTTCGGCAAACCGCACTGGTGCAGCTTCATTTCCGGGCCGACCACGATGACCGAACGGCCGGAATAGTCGACGCGCTTGCCGAGCAGGTTCTGGCGGAAACGGCCCTGCTTGCCCTTCAGCATGTCGCTGAGCGACTTCAGCGGACGCTTGTTGGCGCCCGTGATGACGCGGCCGCGGCGGCCATTGTCGAACAGAGCGTCGACGGCCTCCTGCAGCATGCGCTTTTCGTTGCGGATGATGATGTCCGGCGCGCGCAGCTCGATCAGCCGCTTCAGACGATTGTTGCGGTTGATGACGCGGCGATAGAGATCGTTCAAGTCCGAGGTTGCGAACCGGCCGCCATCGAGCGGGACGAGCGGACGCAGATCCGGCGGAATGACCGGGATCTGGGTCATGATCATCCATTCCGGGCGATTGCCGGACTCGATGAACGCCTCGACCAGCTTCAACCGCTTGCCAAGCTTCTTAGGCTTCAGCTCCGACGTCGAGGTCGCGATTTCCTCGCGCAGGTCGACGGCCAGCTTCTCGAGGTCGAGCGCGATCATCATCTCGCGGATCGCCTCGGCGCCGATCAGCGCCGTGAAGCTGTCATCGCCATATTCGTCCTGCGCGCGCAGATACTCTTCCTCGGAGAGGAGCTGACGCTCCTTCAGCGGGGTGAGACCGGGCTCCAGAACGACGTAGTTCTCGAAATAGAGAATGCGCTCAAGATCCTTGAGCGTCATGTCCATCAGCATGCCGATGCGCGAGGGCAGCGACTTCAGGAACCAGATATGGGCGACGGGCGCCGCGAGCTCGATATGGCCCATGCGGTCGCGCCGAACGCGCGCCAGCGTGACCTCGACGCCGCACTTCTCGCAGATGATGCCCTTGTACTTCATGCGCTTGTACTTGCCGCACAAGCACTCGTAGTCCTTGATCGGCCCGAAGATGCGCGCGCAGAACAAGCCGTCACGCTCCGGCTTGAACGTGCGGTAGTTGATGGTCTCAGGCTTCTTGATCTCGCCGTAGGACCAGGACAGAATCTTCTCAGGGCTCGCAATGTGAATGCGGATCTGGTCGAAGTTCTGCGCCGGCTGGGCCAGCGGGTTGAAGATGTTCGCGACTTCCTGATTCATCGCCGATCTCCTATGTCGGCCGCCGGGCGGGGGCAAAACCCCTCGCACCGGCCGGCTTGACCAATTTCCATGGATTCAACAGCGGACGAGGCGGATTACTCCGCCGCATCCCGAATCCGTTCGGCCGCTTCCAGCGCCATCTTGGACTGGTTGAGCTCGACGTCGAGACCGAGCGAGCGCATTTCCTTGACCAGAACGTTGAACGATTCCGGAATACCGGCCTCGAACGTGTCGTCGCCGCGGACGATCGCCTCGTAGACCTTGGTACGCCCGGCGACGTCGTCCGACTTCACCGTCAGCATCTCCTGCAGCGTGTAGGCGGCGCCATAGGCCTCGAGCGCCCACACCTCCATTTCGCCGAAGCGCTGGCCGCCGAACTGCGCCTTGCCACCGAGCGGCTGCTGGGTAACGAGCGAGTACGGTCCGATCGAGCGAGCATGGATCTTGTCGTCCACGAGGTGGTGCAGCTTCAACATGTAGATGTAGCCGACAGTCACCTTGCGATCGAACGACTCGCCCGTGCGCCCGTCGAAGAGCGTCACCTGACCAGACGATTCGAGACCAGCCTTCTTCAGCATCGTGACGATGTCGGGCTCGCGGGCGCCGTCAAACACCGGCGTCGCGATCGACACGCCCTTCGAAAGATGCTGGCTGAGCTTGACGACGGACTCGTCGTCGAGATCGGCCACATTCTCGTTCTTGGCATTGTCGCCATAGACCTCGTCGAGCTGGACGCGGAGCGGCGTGACATTGCCGCTCTTCTTATAGTCTTCCAGCATCTTGCCGATCTTGAGGCCCATGCCGGCGCAAGCCCAGCCGAGATGGGTCTCGAGGATCTGACCGACATTCATGCGGCTCGGCACGCCGAGCGGATTGAGCACGATGTCGACATGCGTGCCATCCTCGAGGAACGGCATGTCCTGCACCGGAACGATGCGAGACACGACGCCCTTGTTGCCATGGCGGCCGGCCATCTTGTCGCCCGGCTGGATCTTGCGCTTCACGGCGACGAAGACCTTGACCATCTTCATCACGCCGGGAGGCAGCTCGTCGCCGCGCTGCAGCTTCTCCACCTTGTCGATGAAGCGCTTCTCAAGACGCTTGCGGCTCTCGTCATACTGGCCACGCAGCGCCTCGATCTCGCCCATCAGCTTTTCGTCGGCGACAGCGAACTGCCACCACTGGCTGCGCGGATACTCTTCCAGAACGTCGCGGGAGAGCACCGTCTCCTTCTTGAAGTTCTTCGGGCCGCTGGACGCGGTCTTGCCGTTCAGCATGTCCGCGAGGCGGCCATAGACGTTGCGGTCGAGGATCGCCTGCTCGTCGTCACGGTCCTTCGCGAGACGCTCGATCTCCTCGCGCTCGATCGCCATGGCGCGCTCGTCCTTCTCGACGCCGTGCCGGTTGAAGACCCGCACTTCGACGATCGTTCCGGTCACGCCCGGCGGAACGCGCAGCGACGTGTCACGCACGTCAGAGGCCTTCTCGCCGAAGATGGCGCGCAGAAGCTTCTCTTCCGGCGTCATCGGGCTTTCGCCCTTCGGCGTGATCTTGCCGACGAGAATGTCACCCGCCTGCACATCGGCGCCGATATAGACAATGCCGGCTTCGTCGAGGTTCTTCAGGGCCTCTTCCGAAACGTTCGGAATGTCGCGCGTGATTTCCTCAGGCCCGAGCTTCGTGTCGCGCGCCATCACTTCGAATTCCTCGATATGGATCGAGGTGAAGACGTCGTCGGAAACGATCCGCTCGGAAAGCAGGATCGAGTCCTCGAAGTTGTAGCCATTCCACGGCATGAACGCGACGAGCACGTTGCGGCCGAGCGCCAGATCGCCAAGATCCGTCGACGGTCCGTCGGCAAGGATATCGCCGCGGCCGACGATGTCGCCGACACGCACCAGCGGACGCTGGTTGATGCAGGTCGACTGGTTCGAGCGCTGGAACTTCATCAAGCGGTAGATATCGACACCCGACTTCGAAGGATCAAGGTCCTCCGTCGCGCGGATGACGATACGCGTCGCGTCGACCTGGTCGACGATGCCGCCGCGGCGAGCCGCAATCGCAGCGCCCGAGTCCCGGGCGACGACCGCTTCCATGCCGGTCCCAACGAACGGAGCCTCGGCGCGCACCAGCGGCACGGCCTGACGCATCATGTTCGAACCCATCAGGGCGCGGTTCGCGTCGTCGTTCTCGAGGAACGGGATCAGCGAGGCCGCAACCGAAACGAGCTGCTTCGGCGAAACGTCCATGAAATCAACGCGGTCCGACGTAACCATCACGTTCTCGCCGGCATGGCGGGAAACGATCAGGTCTTCGGTCAGCTTGCCGGAGGCATCGAGCTTCACATTCGCCTGGGCGACGTAATACTTCGATTCCTCCATCGCCGAGAGATAGATGATCTCGTCGGTGGCAGCGCCGTCCTTGACACGCCGGTACGGGCTCTCGATGAAGCCATACTTGTTGACGCGAGCAAACGTCGCCAAGCTATTGATCAGACCGATATTCGGGCCTTCCGGCGTCTCGATCGGGCAGATACGGCCATAATGGGTCGGATGCACGTCGCGCACTTCGAAACCGGCGCGCTCGCGCGTCAGACCGCCCGGTCCGAGCGCCGAGAGACGACGCTTGTGCGTGATCTCGGAGAGCGGATTGGTCTGGTCCATGAACTGCGAGAGCTGCGAGGAACCGAAGAACTCGCGCACCGCCGCAGCGGCCGGCTTGGCGTTGATGAGATCCTGCGGCATGACGTTGCCGATCTCGACCGACGACATGCGCTCCTTGATGGCACGCTCCATGCGGAGCAGGCCAACGCGGTACTGGTTCTCCATGAGCTCGCCGACCGAACGCACGCGGCGATTGCCGAGATTGTCGATGTCGTCGATCTCACCCTTGCCGTCGCGAAGGTCCACCAGCATCTTGATGACCGCGAGAATGTCCTCCTTGCGGAGCACGCGAACGGTGTCCTCAGCCGTCAGGTCGAGACGCATGTTCATCTTGACGCGGCCGACGGCCGACAGGTCGTAGCGCTCGCTGTCGAAGAACAGCGACTGGAACATCGCCTGCGCGGAATCCATCGTCGGCGGCTCGCCGGGACGCATCACGCGATAGATGTCGAACAGCGCATCCTCGCGCGTCTCGTTCTTGTCGACGGCAACGGTGTTGCGGATATAGGCGCCGACATTGATGTGATCGATGTCGAGGACAGGGATCTCCTCATAGCCGGCCGTCTCGAGGATCCCGAGCAGCTTCTCGGTGATCTCGGCGCCCGCCTCGGCATAGATCTCGCCGGACTGCGGGTTGACGATATCCTCGGCGACATAGCTGCCGAACAGATCCTCAGCCGTCACCTTCAGGGCCTTGACGCCCTTTTCGGCGATTGCGCGAGCGGCACGGGCCGTCAGCTTCTTACCGGCCTCGACCACCACTTCGCCGGTATCGGCATCGACGAGATCGGTCGCTGCCTTGATGCCGCGCATGCGGTTGGCATCATAGGGCATGCGCCAGCCGTCGCCCGCCTTCGAGTAGACGATCTGGTTGTAGAACGTGTCGAGGATCTCCTCGGCATCCATGCCGAGGGCAAACATCAGCGAGGAGACCGGAATCTTGCGACGACGGTCGATACGCGCATAGACGATGTCCTTCGCGTCGAACTCGATGTCGAGCCACGAGCCGCGATAAGGAATGATGCGGGCGGCGAAAAGCAGCTTGCCCGACGAATGGGTCTTGCCCTTGTCGTGGTCGAAGAAGACGCCCGGCGAGCGGTGCATCTGCGAGACGATCACGCGCTCGGTGCCGTTGACGATGAAGGTGCCGTTCAGCGTCATGAGCGGCATTTCGCCCATGTACACTTCCTGCTCCTTGATGTCCTTCACGGACTTCGCGCCGGTGTCCTCGTCGACATCGAACACGATGAGACGCAGCGTCACCTTGAGCGGCGCCGAGAAGGTCATGCCGCGCTGGCGGCACTCGTCGACGTCATACTTCGGCGCGTCGAAATCGTAGCGAACGAATTCGAGCAGCGCCGTATTCGAGAAGTCGGAGATCGGGAAGACGGATTTGAAGACGGCCTGCAGACCTTCGTCGGGACGCCCACCCTTCGTTTCCTCGACCATGAGGAACTGGTCATAGGATGCCTTCTGAACCTCGATGAGGTTCGGCATCTCGGCGACGTCGCCGATGGACCCGAAGAATTTGCGGATGCGCTTACGACCGGTGAATGCCTGGGCCATGTTCGCTCCTTCTATGTTCAAGAACGGCTGTCCGGAAAGCCGTATAGCCGCGTTTCGGCGCGGCTCTCTGGACAGCGGTCCCTGAGGACCTGGATGATCGACCGGCCCCGAGGATCGGAGCCGGCCGTATTTTCATAACTTACTTAACGTCAACCTTGGCGCCGGCGCCTTCCAGCTGAGCCTTGAGCTTGGCAGCCTCGTCCTTGGACACGGCTTCCTTGACGGCCTTCGGAGCAGCTTCGACCAGGTCCTTGGCTTCCTTGAGGCCAAGAGCGGTGATCGCGCGGACTTCCTTGATGACGTTGATCTTGTTCGCGCCAGCCTCGACGAGGATGACGTCGAATTCGGTCTTCTCTTCGACCGGAGCAGCAGCAGCGGCACCGCCGCCGGCAGCCGCAACCGCGACCGGAGCAGCAGCCGAGACGCCCCACTTCTCTTCGAGGAGCTTCGACAGCTCGGCAGCCTCGAGAACGGTCAGGCTCGAGAGTTCTTCAACAATCTTCGAAAGATCAGCCATTTCAGTTTCCTATCAGTTCGAATTCAGGTGAATGGAGAACGGCCTTACGCCGCTTCATCCTTCTTGGCATAGGCACCAAACACGCGTGCGAGCTGACCCGCAGGCGCATTGACGACGGACGCGATCTTCTGAGCCGGAGCCTGGATCAGGCCGATCAGCTTGCCGCGCAGTTCGTCGAGCGACGGCAGCGTGGCCAGAGCCTTGACGCCGTCCGGTCCCAGATTGGTCTTGCCCATCGCGCCGCCGAGAATGACGAGCTTGTCATTCGTCTTGGCGAACTCGCTGGTGACCTTGGGCGCTGCCACGGGGTCGGCCGAATAGGCGACCAACGTCGGGCCTGTGAACAGGTCCGCGATATGGGCAGAGTCCGTGCCTTGAAGGGCGAGCTTCACAAGGCGGTTCTTTGCGACCTTGATGCTGACCCCAGCCTGCCGAGCCTTGCCGCGCAGGGCAGTGAGCTCAGAAACCTTGAGGCCGGCATAGTGTGCCACGACGACGACGTTGGTCTCCTGGAAGACCTCGTTCATCGTCGAGACAAGTTCGCGCTTTTCCGCTTTTTCCACTTGCCTCTCTCCAGTAGGCGGCCGACTTTTGCGGTCGGGACCGCCGGTTGCGTTTGCCGAGGCTGCCGAAGCAGCCGCGACGCTTCCTGGCCTGTCCCCCCGCGTGCTCTTGCGAGCCGCCGGGCAAAAGAGGTTCGAACTGACAGCCGGCATTCGCCGGACAATCGGTCTAGCCCCCGTCTATGCAGGATATTATGCCGGACGACCCGGCCCCTGCAGTCTCGGACAGGTATCGGCCGATCGGGATCCGAAGACCCCGCGCGGCCGCCTTGCCGCCCGGTTACCCGGGCGGAATTCCTTGCGACGCTTTAGGCGCCGAGCACCGAGGCGGGATCGACATGGACGCCGGGGCCCATGGTCGACGACACCGCGACGCGCTGCACGAACGTGCCCTTCGCGCCGGTCGGCCGAGCCTTCTGCACCGCATCGGCGAAGGCCTTGATGTTCTGCACCAGCTTCTCGGCATCGAAGCTCGCCTTGCCGATGCCGGCATGGATGATGCCAGCCTTCTCGACGCGGAACTCAACCGAGCCGCCCTTGGCGCCCTTGACCGCCGTGGTGACGTCCATGGTCACCGTGCCGACCTTCGGGTTCGGCATCAGGCCGCGCGGGCCCAGAACCTTACCGAGGCGGCCGACGAGCGGCATCATGTCCGGGGTCGCGATGCAGCGATCGAATTCGATCGTGCCGCCCTGAACGATCTCGAGCAGATCCTCGGCGCCGACGATATCGGCACCCGCTGCCTTGGCTTCTTCAGCCTTGGCGCCACGGGCGAAGACCGCGACGCGGACCGTACGGCCGGAGCCATTCGGCAGCGTGCAGACGCCGCGGACCATCTGGTCGGCGTGACGGGGATCGACGCCGAGATTGAGCGAGACCTCGATGGTCTCGTCGAACTTCGCCGTGGCCCGATCCTTGATCAGCGAAATAGCGACGCTGATCGGGTAGAGCTTGTTACGGTCGATGCCCTCGCGGGCATTGAGAACGCGCTTGCCGTGCTGAGCCATGATCAGTCAACCACCGTGAGGCCCATGGAACGGGCGGAACCTTCGACCATGCGAGCAGCAGCCTCGACGCTCTCGGCGTTGAGGTCCTTCAGCTTCTTCGAAGCGATCTCAAGGCACTGGGCCTTGGTGATCGAGCCGGCAGCCGCGCCCTTGCCAGGCGTCGTCGCGCCCTTGGGAACGCCAGCAGCCTTCTTCAGGAAGAAGCTGACCGGAGCCGTCTTCATCACGAAGGTGAAGGACTTGTCCTGGTAGTAGGTGATCACGACGGGGACGGGCGAGCCCTTCTCCATCTCCTGGGTCTGCGCGTTGAACGACTTGCAGAACTCCATGATGTTGATACCGCGCTGGCCGAGCGCGGGGCCGATTGGCGGCGACGGGGTCGCCGAACCGGCCTTCACCTGAAGCTTCAGGTAGCCGAGAACCTTCTTTGCCATCTTTGTTCCTTTCCACTGCCGGCAACCTGCCGGCGAGGTGATCCGACATCATGCCGGATCAGGAATGGCGTGGTCCGGGCGGCGACGCCTGGCAAGCGCCGCACCCTCCCACGCCTCTTGTCGGTCAGACCTTCTCGACCTGACCGTATTCCAGCTCCACCGGAGTGGCGCGACCGAAGATCGACACCGCGACCTTGAGACGGGCGCGCACTTCGTCGACCTCTTCGACAAGGCCGTTGAACGAGGCAAACGGGCCATCAGCCACGCGGACCTGCTCGCCAACCTCGAAACTGACCGACGGCTTCGGCCGCTCGACGCCTTCCTGCACCTGGTGCAGGATCCGGTTCGCCTCAGCCTCCGAAATCGGCTGCGGACGATTGTCGGAGCCAAGGAAGCCCGTGACCTTCGGCGTATTCTTTATCAGGTGATAGGCGTCGTCGGTCAGCGCCATCTTCACCAGGACATAGCCCGGAAAGAACTTCCGCTCGGCATCGACCTTGCGGCCGCGCCTGACCTCGACAACCTTCTCCGTCGGGACGAGGATCTGGTCGAAGAGCTCGGCAAGACCCCGCTGGGCCGCCTGCTCACGGATCGATTCCGCGACCTTCTTCTCGAAATTCGAATAGGCGTGAACGATATACCACCGCTTGTCCATGCGTTCTGATCCTCCCTAGCGGCCGACGCCGAGCAGCAGCTGGACGCCGTAGCTCAGGACGAAATCAGCCAGCGTAAAGAACAGGGACGCGGCAATCGCCATGGCGAAAACCATGGCCGTGGTGATAAGCGCCTCGCGCCGAGACGGCCAAACGACCTTCGATACCTCCGACCGGACCTGCTGGAGGAACGTAAATGGATTAGTTTTGGTGGCCATTACCCGCTCACGGCTTGCGGGCGCGCAAACAAACGTCTGCGCACCGCGCTGGGAAGCGTTACATAGAACCGTTCGAACGATTCCTCAAGTAGCAAATTGGCAGGGGCAGTAGGATTCGAACCTACGACCTACGGTTTTGGAGACCGTCGCTCTACCAGCTGAGCTATACCCCTGCACGCACACATCCGTCACCCGACGTCGATTCCGGACATGCGGCGTTGTCATAGCCAAGCCTGCCCGACCGTGCAATCCCTATTCGATTGCCCTGTGGAGGACTGGGCATCGCCAGCCGGCTAAGCCGTCCGCGCGAGCGGCTCGGGGCCGACATACCGGGCGTCGGGCCGTATAAGGTTGCCGTTTCGCTGTTGCTCGAGTGCGTGAGCAATCCAGCCTGTCACGCGACCGGCAGCAAACACGGCTGTGAAGCCGTTGCGGGCAATGCCGAGGCTCTCGAGCAGCAGGGCCGTATAGAACTCGACATTGACGTCGAGGCGACGGCTCGCTTTTCGACGGGCGAGAACCGCCAGCGCCGCCTCCTCCACGGCCCGGGCGAGCGCGAGTCGACCTTGCCTATCACCCATCGCCTTGATGGCCTCGCGCAGCACGTCGGCGCGCGGATCGCGAACCCGATAGGCGCGATGCCCGAAGCCCATGATGCGCTCGCCCCGGTCCAGACGCTCCTCGATCCACGCCTCGGCGCGATCGGCGACGCCGATCGCGTCCAGCATGTCGAGCACCGGACCTGGCGCACCGCCATGCAGCCGGCCCTTAAGCGCCGAAAGCGCCGCGACAACGGCCGAGACGAGGCCTGATTCGGTCGAGGCGACAACGCGGGCCGTGAAGGTCGATGCGTTGAGGCCGTGATCGATCACCGTGACGAGGTAGGTCTCGAAAGCCCTCGCCTCAGCGGGCGCGGGCCGTTGACCCGTTATCATCCGCTGCAGATCGAGAGCATGGGAGAGTGCCGCGTCCGGCTCTATCGTCGGCAGCCCGGCCGCGACGCGCATCGCCATGGCCGCCGCCGTGCCAGTGGCTCCGATCAGGGCCGCGGGCGACGCAATAGGATCGTCGTCACCGATCGAGGCCAGCAGGAACCGCATCCATTCGACAGGATCGCGCGACGCACCGCCGCCGAGGAGCCCAACAAACCGCCGGTAGGCCTCGGCCCTGCCCGCACCGATATCCGATGTGATCGATTCGGACGCCGAGCCGTCGATAAAGCCGCCGAGAAGCAGCGCCGCGGCGTCCTCATAGCTCGCCTGCCCGGCCAGATCTTCCACGGCGACGCCTCGAATGATCAGCCTGCCACCGGCACCGTCGACATGGCTCAGCACGGTATCGGCGGCAACGACGCCCGCGAGGCCGCGCGCTGGCGATGAAAGTGAGGTCATCGAAGTCTCCATTTTGCCTTCCGGCGAAATGTCTTCTAGATTGATTGGCGCCTCAATCTTGAATCAACAAATCAATATATTGCCGTGACTGACATTGACCCCTCCCGGCTGCTGACGGCCGAAGAAGCCAGCCGCCTGCTCGGCGTCAGGCCGGCTTCGCTCTACGCCTATGTGAGCCGCGGCCGCATCCGCGCCCTACCCCATCCAGGCGATCCACGCGCCCGCCTCTATTCGCGCGACGATATCGAGGCACTGATCGCTAACAAGGAGCGTCAGGCCCGGCCGGGCGCGGCGGCTGCCACCGCGCTCGACTGGGGGCTGCCGGTGCTCAGCAGCGGGCTTTCGAGCATCGCGGATGGCCGCCTCGCCTATCGCGGCCATGACGCAACATCGCTCGCAGAGACGGCGACGCTAGAGTCCATCGCGGAGCTGCTATGGGCCACCGGCCCTGTCGCGTTTCGCGGCCGGGCATCGTCCGCTGGGCCGCAATCCGGCTCCCCGATAGACCGCGCCGTCTTTGCGCTGGCAGCCGAACTTCCCGATGCGGTACCCGGCGAGCGCGGCGCACGGCTAGTCGAACGCGCGGCCCGGCTGGTGCGCATCATCGGCTCCGCGGCAGCGGGAAGATGGCTCGCCGATGCGCCGCTGCATGAGGCGCTTGCCGCGACCTGGCAGGCGCCGGCGGCTGGCCAGGCGATCCGCAAGGCGCTGGTCCTGGTTGCTGATCACGAACTGAACGCATCCACCTTCGCGGTGCGCGTCGCAGCCTCCACGGGCGCGTCGCTGACACACGCTTTGATCGCAGGCCTCGTGACCCTGGCCGGCCCGGCGCATGGCGGGGCGACCGACCGCGTGGCGGCGTTCCTCGACGAGGTCCAGCGCCTCGGCGATCCCGCCGTGGCGGTCGGAGCGCGATTGCAGCGCGGTGAGGCGCTGCCCGGCTTCGGCCATCGGCTGTATCCTGACGGTGACCCGAGAGCGACGACTCTTCTTCGCGCCATCAGGATCGGACCTTTGGAACTCGCCCTGATCGAGGCCGTCGAGGCGGCCACCGCCCAGAGGCCGACGATCGACGTTGCCCTCGTGCTGCTCGAACGCCACTTCCGCCTGCCGCCGCGCAGTGCCCTCGCCCTCTTCGCGACAGGCCGCTCGGTCGGCTGGATCGCGCACGCACTCGAACAGGCGGCAACCGGCCGGCTCATCAGGCCGAGGGCCGTCTTCAACGGCTGAGCGTGCCGAGGATCGCGGCGTCGCCTGGAACCATCCCCAGCCGGTGCTCAAATCCGGCCGGGGATAGTCACGTCGTGGATGGAGGGTTGTTAGCGAACGAGTCCCGTCGCCGCGCGACGCCACGCTGTCTCCCGGTCGCTCTCGCCCGCCAGGTCAACAACGATGCGTGTCCCGTCCCTGATGCTCCGGCGCAGAGGCTCGCCTTGTGCCGGCCCGGCGCGCAGCAACCCGCTGTCGACCATGCCGACGAGGCGGCTGCGAGACAGCGGCAGCTCCGATGCGAGCAGGCGGTCGAGCCGAATGCCGGCCGGTAGAGGGACCTCCAGCTGAATGTCGAGCCGCATCCAGCTCGCTGGTTCACGGATGATGTGCTTCCTCACTTCGAAAGCCGCGAACACGTCTATGCGTCGTGTCTTGTGCCGCAAAGCATCGAGATCGAAGGCCTGCATGCGGACCCAGTCTGGATCGTTGGTCTGCATCGCCTGAAGCACTGCCGGATCGAGCGAACGCACGCTACGCCGTTCGAAGATCGGGCGGTTCCAGGTCTTGTCGCAAGCGAGGCATTTGTAGATGAGCCAGGCATCCAGCCTGCGCCCATTGGCGTTCAAGCGGATCTTGTCGCTGCTGCGAAAGGCGCGGACGCTTCCGCATCCGCTGCAGGCAAGCCACGGCTCGGGAGAATTCAGGGGAACAACGGTCCAGCGGACCTTGAGGGCGTCGAACATCTCGTCGCGGTCTTCCAATTGGAAGTCCACCGATGAGACGGCGCAGGAAACCCTTGGCAGGGCGCGGTATGGCGAAGTTCGGCGCGGCGAGAACGCGGAGCGGCGGCGCAGGTGGCAGAACGAAGCAATGCCAGACCGGTCTCACGCCGCCACCCGATAGACAGAATCACGCCGACGGCGAGACGCTGTCAACGCGGGGTGGAACTGACTGAGACCGGACTTACTTGGGCACTGCCTACCTCGATGGGCCGACGCTCTGCACGCGTGCCATAGCAGCCCAACGGCGCCCTTCGTAGCCGCGGCAGACGGCTACGTGCCGCAAGCCGAGGGTACGTGACATTCCTGCATCAACGAGCGCGACGCTCGGATGCCGTAAGAACAAAAAAAGCGGCCGCGATAAACCGCGGCCGCCGTCGGATCCGATGCTCGGCAGAGGCGATGCCAATGGCATCAGCCTCGCCGGAACATTACTTGATGATGCTAGCGACGACGCCGGCGCCGACGGTGCGGCCGCCTTCGCGGATCGCGAAGCGCAGCTTCTCTTCCATGGCGATCGGGACGATCAGCGTCACTTCCATCGAGACGTTGTCGCCCGGCATCACCATTTCGACGCCTTCAGGCAGCGTGCACACGCCGGTCACATCCGTCGTGCGGAAGTAGAACTGCGGACGATAATTGGTGAAGAACGGCGTGTGACGGCCACCCTCCTCCTTCGTCAGGATATACGCCTCGGCCTTGAACACCGTATGCGGCGTCACCGAGCCGGGCTTGCACAGAACCTGGCCGCGCTCGACACCTTCACGGTCGATGCCGCGCAGCAGCGCGCCGATATTGTCGCCAGCCTGGCCCTGGTCGAGCAGCTTGCGGAACATCTCGACGCCGGTCACCGTCGACTTCACCGTCGGACGAATGCCGACGA
>NZ_FQUP01000001.1:0-1268213 GCF_900129325.1 Kaistia soli DSM 19436
TACACCTTCAGCCCCGATGACTACCGCGATATGGCAGGCATCTGGGAAGGCGAGCAGGCGCTGCCGGGCGATCCGCCGGGCGAACTCGAGATCGTCGAGGGCATGCCGGAAGGCGGCAAGATCCACCAGCTGACCGGCGTCCCGTCGGCCTTCACGCCCGACTACGCGCCGGAGGAAATGTTCGAGATCGCCGAGAAGCTCTACAAGAAGTCTCGGTAGATGCTGGCCGCCGCGCGATAGAAGCAAGGCCGCATACAAAGTCGGGCGGCGCTAGGCCGCTCGATCTGGCCTATTGCTCGTCGACAAATCGGTAGCCGACACCGGGCTCGGTGCGGATGATCGTTGGATGCGCCGGGTCGCGCTCGATTTTCTGCCGCAGTTGACCGACGAAGACGCGCAGATAATGCAGGTCGTCGCCATGCGCCGGCCCCCAGACCGAGGTCAGCAGCGTCTTGTGCGTGACGACGCGGCCGGCATGACGCGCGAGAAGGACGAGGAGATCATATTCCTTGGGCGTCAGCTTCACCATCAGGCCGTCACGCGTGACCAGACGGCGCACCGTGTCGATCTCGACGCCATCGACCGACACGGTTTCCAGCTCGCCGGACTGGCGCCGCCGATGGCGAAGCGCCGTGCGGATACGCGCCGTCAGTTCGCCGATCCCGAACGGCTTTTCGATATAATCGTCGGCGCCGAGATCGAGCGCGGCGATCTTCTCGCTCTCGCGGTCGCGTGCTGAAAGGATGATGATGGGAATCTCGCTCCAGCCGCGCAGCTTCGCGACGACGTCCTTGCCGTCCATGTCCGGGAGGCCGAGGTCGAGGATAACGATGTCAGGCGCGGTCGTGGCCGCGAGCTTCAGCGCTTCGGCGCCGGTCGCGGCCTCGATCACGTCATAGCCCGCCGCCGCCAAAGCCGGCCGCAGGAAACGCTGGATCTGCGGCTCGTCGTCGACGACCAGGATCCGATCGCCGCTCATGGCAGGGCCGCTATCGTCTTGCCGGGCTCCGGCAGCGGGAAGCGGATCACCATGCGCGTGCCCCGACGGCGCTGGGCCGGACTTTCCGCGTGGATCGTGCCGCCCATCGCCTCGACAAAGCCGCGCGCGATCGAAAGGCCGAGCCCGGTGCCCGGCGCGCGTCCGTCGGCCTTGCCGCGCCGATAGAACTTGTCGAACACGGTCTCCAAATCCGCCTTTGCAATTCCGCTTCCAAGATCGGTGACGGAGATGACGATCGCATCCGCCTCACGCCTCGCATAGATCCTGACAGGTTCGCCAGCCGCATATTTGGAGGCGTTGTCGAGGAGATTAAACAGAACCTGGCCCAGCAGGACACCGTCCCCCTGCATTAGCGGCAGGTCCGCCGCGATGCTGGTCTCGACCACCAGGTCGGGGAAATAGCGCCGGCAGCGCTCGACCGCGGCGCGGATCACATCGGCGACGTCGAGCCAGTCGCGCCGCACCTCGAGCGATCCGGACTCGATCCGCGTCATGTCTAGGAGATTGGCGACGAAGCGGCTGAGGCGCGCGCCCTCTTCCTCGATCGTCAGCAGCAGGTCGTCACGGCTTTCCGGTTCCATGCGGTCGCCGAGTTCGCGGAGGCTTGTGACGGCACCCGTGATGGTCGCCAAGGGTGTGCGCAGGTCATGCGAGATGGACGAAAGAAGAGCCGCGCGCAGCGTTTCGCTCTGCAGGCGGGTCGCCTGAGCGATGCTTTCATCCGCGAGGCGAGCGCGGTCGATGGCGATTGCGGCCTGGTCCATCACGGCAAGCAGCATGCGCTCCGACTGGCCGTCGATCTCCTGCCCGCCCCAGCCGATGCCGCAGACGCCGACCACGCCATGCGGGCTGCTCAACGGACGGAACTGATAGGCGCTGGCCGGCAGCGTGCCCGTCCGCTGACCGGCCGGCTCGTTGTGCTCGAAGGCCCAGCGGCCGGCGGTCATGTCGGTCACGTCGAGTTCGGCGTCAGGCGGCCAGGCTGCGGCCGTCGTCAATTCCTCGCCATTGGGCATGAGCAGCACGGCTGGCCGGCCGAAACTCTCATTGAGCTGGGAAACGGCCGCCCAGAGCACATCTTCCGTCCGTGCGGTCCGGGAGAGCTTTCGCGCGAAATCATAGAGCGACTGCACCGCGACGGCTCTTGCGCGCGCCATCTCGGCCTGTTCGCGGACCCGCGAGGCGAGCCCGCCTGCGAAGAGCGCCGCGACGAGGAAGACAGTGAAGGCGAAGACCTCGTGCGGCGACGCGATCGTGAAGGTGTAAAGCGGCTGGATGAAGAAGAAATTGTAAGCGAGACCGGAAAGCACAGCGGCGATGAGCGCCGCGACATGGCCGGCACGGATGGCCGAGACCACGACGGCAAGCAGAAAGAGCAGCGAAACGTTGGACAGCGGCACCAACCGTCCGATGGCGACGCCCAGCGCCGTGGCAAGCGCCACAGAGGCCACGGCGTGGGCAACGGCCGACACCTGCACGAACAGCCTGCGTCGCGGACGCGCCGGACGCGGCTGCTCGTCACGTTCCTCGGTAATCAGATGGACGGCCAGCCCGCCCGCCCGCGCGACCAGCGCCTCGCCAAGCGTCGGGCCGCGAAACGGCCACCAGCGTCGGCGAATCTTGGAGCCAACGACAAACTGCGTGGCATGCTCGCTGCGTGCGAGTTTCAGCAGATCCGACACGAAATCGGTTGAGACCAGCCGCCGCGTCTCGCCGCCGAGGCTTTCGGCAAGGCGGAACAAGGCATCGATCCGTGCGGGATCGTCGGCGCGCACCTCGTGATCCGCTCGCTCGAGCGAAACGACGATGAAGGGCGCGTTGAGACCCGAGGCCAGCCGGCTCGCCGTTCGCACCACACGCTCGGACAGCCCATCCGGCCCGATGCAGACGATCAGCCGCTCGGAACTGGCCCAGGCGCCCTTGATGGCGTGCCGCTTCACGTAATCGACCACGTCGTCGTCGACGAGGTCGGCGGTACGTCGCAGCGCCAGTTCGCGGAGCGCGGTCAGATTGCCGAGGCGAAAAAACAGCTCGCTGGCTCGCCGGGCATTGTCGGGCAGATAGACCTTACCGTCCTTCAGTCGTTCGATGAGTTCGGCCGGCGGCAGATCGACCAGCACGACCTCATCGGACTTGCTCAGCACGACATCAGGCACGCGCTCGCGGACCCGCACGCCCGTGATGTCGGCCACGACGTCGGCCAGGCTTTCGAGATGCTGGATGTTGAGGGCGGTCCAGACATCGATGCCGGCACCGAGCAGTTCCTCGATGTCCTGGTAGCGCTTGGGGTGGCGCGAGCCCGTCGGATTGCTGGCGGCCAACTCGTCGACGATCATGACCCGGGGATGGCGCGCCAGCGCCGCGTCGAGGTCGAAGGCCTCGATTCCGCGGTTCTCGGCAGCCGGCCGCCGCGGCAGCACCTCGAGACCGGCCAGCAGAGCCGCCGTGTCGGCGCGGCCATGGGTTTCCACAAGGCCGATCACGACGTCGATTCCGCTGTCGCGAAGCCGGCCGGCCCGCGACAGCATCGCATAGGTCTTGCCGACGCCGGGCGCCGCACCGAGAAAGACGGTCAGCCGACCGCGGCCTTCTGCGCCAGCCGAGGCCAGCAGCAGATCCGGATCGAGCCTCTCGTCATTCCCTTTGCGGTCCGACATGACGGCGGATCAGCCTTGCAGTTTATCGAGCGCCAGATTGAGCTTCAGAACATTGACGCGCGGCTCGCCGATGAAGCCCATGAGCCGACCCTCCTGAACCTCCGCGATGAGATCCCAAACATCCTTCTCGCTCAATCCGCGGGCCGCCGCTATCCGTGGAGCCTGTACATGGGCGAATTCCGTCGAGATATCGGGATCGAGGCCGGAGCCGGACGCGGTAACGGCGTCCGCCGGAACCGGGCCCGTCACGCCTGAAGCGCGCAGCTTCGCGATATTGGCGGCAACCGTATCCCGCAGCTTGGCCGAGGTCGGGCCAAGATTGGAGCCGGATGACGCCGATGCATTATAGGCGTCAGGCCCGGTCGCGGAGGGGCGCGGCCAGAAATAGCGATCCGAGGCGAAGGACTGCCCGATCAGTTCAGAGCCGACGACGATGCCGCCGCGCTCGATGAGGCTGCCACCGGCCTGCCGGGGAAAGGCGAGCCCGGCGATGCCGGTCATCGCAAGCGGATAAGCAAGACCGAGCAGAAGGGTGAACAGCGCCGTCAGCACGAGCGCGGGCCGGATGTGAGTGAGCATGGCTACACCAGATGGAGGGCGTTGACGGCGAGATCGACGAGCTTGATGCCCGCGAAAGGCAGGACCAAACCGCCGAGGCCGTAGACAAGAAGATTGCGACGAAGCAGCGCCGCCGCGCCGACCGGACGATAGGAAACGCCCTTCAATGCGAGCGGAATGAGTGCCACGATGATCAGCGCGTTGAAGATCACGGCGGACAGGATGGCCGAGCGCGGCGATCCGAGCGCCATGATATTGAGGGCGGCGAGCGCAGGATAAGTCGCGACGAACAGCGCCGGAATGATCGCAAAATACTTCGCGACATCATTGGCGATCGAGAAGGTCGTCAGCGAGCCGCGGGTCATCAGCAGCTGCTTGCCGATTTCGACGATCTCGATGAGCTTGGTGGGGCTTGAATCGAGGTCGACCATATTGGCTGCCTCCCGGGCAGCCTGTGTGCCGGTCTGCATGGCAACGCCGACATCGGCCTGCGCCAGGGCGGGTGCGTCGTTGGTGCCGTCGCCGCACATGGCGATCAGCCGGCCGCCCTCCTGTTCCTTCCGGATATAAGCGAGCTTGTCCTCGGGTTTCGCCTCGGCGAGGAAATCATCGACGCCGGCTTCGGATGCGATCGTCGCGGCCGTGACCGGATTGTCGCCGGTGACCATGACGGTGCGGATGCCCATGGACCGCATCTGCTGGAAGCGCTCCTTGATGCCCGGCTTGACCACATCCTTGAGATGGATGACGCCGAGCAACCTTTCGCCATCAGAGACCGCGAGCGGCGTCCCGCCGCTGCGGGCTATCCGGTCGACATCGGCCTGGAACGCAGGCGGGATGCGATCGGGGCCGATGCCGGCAAAGCGCAGAACGGCATCCACCGCCCCCTTCCTGATGCGCCGTCCGCCGATATCGACGCCGGACAGCCGCGTCTCAGCTGCGAAGGGAATGATCGCGTCGGGCGTCACATCGAGAGACGAAATGGCATATTCGCCCTTCGCCAGCGCCACGATCGAGCGGCCTTCGGGCGTCTCATCGGCAAGGCTCGCGAGCAGCGCGGCCTCGGCGATATCCGCGTCACTGACGGCCGGAGCCGGCAGGAAATCGGTCGCCATGCGGTTGCCGAAGGTGATGGTTCCGGTCTTGTCGAGCAGGAGCGTATCGACATCGCCAGCCGCCTCGACGGCCCTGCCCGACGTGGCGATGACGTTGAACCGTACCAGGCGGTCCATGCCGGCGATGCCGATCGCCGAGAGCAGGCCGCCGATGGTGGTCGGAATCAGCGTCACCAGCAGCGCGGCGAGCACGGTCACAGACAGGACCGTGCCGGAATAGAGGGCAAGACCCCAGAGCGTCACGACGGCAATCAGGAAGATCAGCGTCAGGCCCGACAACAGGATCGACAGCGCGATCTCGTTCGGCGTCTTCTGGCGCTTCGCACCTTCGATGAGGGCGATCATGCGATCGACAAAGCTCGACCCCGGCGCCGTCGTGATGCGGATCTTCAAGCGGTCAGACAGCACCTGCGTTCCGCCCGTCACGGCGGACCGGTCGCCGCCCGCCTCGCGGATCACCGGCGCGGATTCTCCGGTGACGGCGCTTTCGTTGACGGAGGCGATGCCTTCGATGACTTCGCCGTCGCCCGGGATCAGCTCCCCCGTCTCGACGAGCACGACATCGCCGATTCTCAAATCCGTTGCCGCGACCGTTTCCGTGGCCTCGCCTTGGGCTGCGAGCCGGCGGGCGGAAAGGTCTGAACGGCTGCGCTTCAGGCTGTCTGCCTGTGCCCGGCCGCGTCCTTCCGCAACGGCCTCTGCAAAGGTGGCGAACAGCACGGTGAACCAGAGCCAGGCCGCGATCTGCCCGGAAAAGCCCGCCTCCTCATGAACCAGCAGATCGCGCACAAAGAACAGCGTCACGAGAGCCGCGACGATCTCGGTCACGAAGATCACAGGATTGCGCATCAATTGGCGTGGATCGAGCTTCGCGAAAGCGGAGCCAACGGCCGGAACGAGGATCGCCGGATCAAGAATTCCGGATGCCCGGTTCTTGGCCGCGGCCGGGCGATGGGTGGACGACATGATTGTTCCCTTCAGTAAGTCTGGCCGGCCAGCGTGGCGAAGTGTTCGACGATCGGGCCGAGCGCCAGGGCCGGAAAGAATTGCAGGCCACCAAGGATAAGGATGACGCCGATCAGAAGACCGACGAAGAGCGGCCCATGCGTCGGAAAGGTGCCGCTCGAGGCGGGCGCCCTGACCTTGGCTGCGATCGAGCCTGCAATGGCGAGGACCGGGATCACATAAGCGAAGCGGCCGAGCAGCATGGCGATGGCGAGCGTCGCGTTGTACCAGGGCGTGTTGCCGGAGAGGCCGCCAAAGGCGGAGCCGTTGTTGCCGGCCGCCGAGCTGTAGGCATAGAGAATCTCGGAAAGTCCATGCGGCCCGGGCGTGCCGATGCTGGCGACGCCTGCGGGGATCATCACCGACACCGCCGTAAATCCGAGGATGGCCAGCGGAAGGATGAGCACGGCCAGCATCGCAAACTTCATCTCGCGGCCGTCGATCTTCTTGCCGAGCAGTTCCGGCGTGCGGCCGACCATCAACCCGGCGACAAAGACGGCGAGGATCGCAAAGACGATCAACCCGTATAGTCCCGACCCGACGCCACCCGGCAGCACTTCGCCGAGCTGGATCAAGAACATCGGCACGAGGCCGCCAAGTCCGGTCAGCGAGCCATGCATCGCGTTGACGCCGCCGTCGGAAAGTCCGGTTGTCACCGCGGCATAGAGCGCGCTCGCCGACTGGCCGAAGCGCACTTCCTTGCCTTCCATGTTGCCGCCCGACGCATCGAGCCCGAGCGCCGTCAGGATCGGATTGCCCTGTGCCTCGGCCCAATAGACGACGCCAACGCCGACGATCAGCAGGATCGCAATGGTCGCCAGGAAGGCCCAGCCCTGCCGGCGCTCGCCGACCATCTGGCCGAAGGTGTAGACGAGGGCTGCCGAGACCGAGAGCATCGCGAAGATATTGAGAAGGTTCGAAAGCGCGGTCGGATTCTCGAACGGATGCGCGGCATTGACGTTGAAGAAGCCGCCACCATTGGTGCCGAGCTGCTTGATCGCCTCCTGGCTCGCGACCGGCCCCAGCGCAATGACCTGATGCGCCCCCTCAAGCGTCGTTGCCGTGATCGAGGCGCCGAGCGTCTGCGGCAGTCCCATGGCGATGAAGACGACCGTCACCACAATCGCCAGCGGCAGCAGCACGTAGAGCGTCGCGCGAGTGAGGTCGACCCAGAAATTGCCGAGCGTCTTGGCCTTGGAGCGCGCGAAGGCGCGCGTGAGCGCCATCGCCATCGCGATCCCGCTGGCGGCCGACAGGAAGTTATGCACGGTCAGCCCCGCCATCTGGCTGAACTGGCTCATGGTCGTTTCACCAGCATAGTTCTGCCAGTTGGTATTGGTCAGAAAGCTGATGGCCGTGTTGAAGGCCAGATCCGGCGCGACGCCGGTAAAGCCTTGCGGATTGAACGGCAGAAAGGCCTGAAGACGCAGGATCGCGTAAAGCGAGACAAAGCCCGCGATCGAGAAGGCGAGCATGGCAAACGCGTAGGCGAGCCACCCTTGCTCGCGCTGGTCGTCGACGCCAGCGAGCCGATAGAACCCTCGCTCGACGGGTGCGAGCACGGGCGAGATGAATGTGCGCTCGCCCTGGAAGACGCGCGCCATATAGAGGCCGAGCGGTTTGATCACCGCAAGGACGGCAAGGAACAAGGCTGCGATCTGCAGCCATCCGACGAAGGACATGAAACGCTCCGAACGCCTAGAATTTCTCAGGATGAAGAAGCGTGACGATCAGATAGGCGGCGACCAGCAACGCCACGCCGAGGCCGATGAGTGGCTCGATCATCTGGGCCTCACGAAAGCCGGGTGAGCAGCCGGCCGTAGGCGCCGAGCGCCAGAAGCGAGCCTATGCCGATGAAGAGAAAGATGACGTCCGCCATGGCGCGTCTCCCGATGTTGATCCGGGCCGAGCATGTCGCGGAATGAGGTCAGCGATCGATTGCGGACATCGGGTCGCCGCATCAAGAAAAGATAAAGGATCAGCCACGGCGCTGGGCTGGGGACGCCCGTGAAATCGGGGCGGCCCGCTCGTTTTCGACCTAACGGTCGAGGGTCATGCAGTTCAGCGCATGGGCTGCCGATTTGTCGCCAAACATTAGGCGCATCTCCGGCCACGTACCGAGGTCGACGGCGCGCGCGACGGCGGCCTCGATCATGGCCGACGCCGCTGCCTGCGCGTCGGCGTCGCCTTCCGCCAGCGCATGTTCGATCCTCTCGAAAACGCTACTGATGGCATGCGCGTCACCCGCCTTGAACTCGTCCGCCAGCCGATGGCCGAGCGCGAGCAGAAGGACGGCCGAAGACACCTCTTCCGGCGCCCAATGATCGACCGCCGCATCGCGGGCGTCTTTGAGCGCGGGCGACGCTTCCGCCATTTGGTCGATGAACGGCGTATCGGTTTGCTTCATAAGCTCGGAGCCCCACTTTGCCTTGAGCCATCAAGATGGGGCGGTGGGCGGCGAAGTCTAGGAAAACCCGGACTCCGCGCAGATGAATGTGGGCGATGCTGCGCCCACTCAGCCCCGACGTGCCGCCTCAATCGCCGCGATGTCGATCTTCGTCATCGTCATCATCGCGTCGAAAGCCCGTTTCGCCTCATCGCCGCCAGCGGCGAGCGCATCCATCAGTGCGCGCGGCGTGATCTGCCAGGAGAGGCCCCATTTGTCGCGGCACCAACCGCAGGCGCTCTCCTGCCCGCCATTGCCGACGATGGCATTCCAGTAGCGGTCGGTCTCTTCCTGATCATCGGTCGCGATCTGGAATGAAAAGGCTTCGCTGTGCTTGAATGTGGGCCCGCCATTGAGGCCGAGGCACGAAACGCCCGCGACCGTAAACTGCACGGTCAGGACGTCACCCTGCTTGCCACCTGGAAAATCGCCGGGGGCGCGATGAACCGCCTCGACGCTGCTGTCCGGAAACACGCTCGCATAGAAGCGCGCCGCCTCCGCCGCCTCGCCGTCATACCAGAGGCAGATCGTGTTCTTGGCCATTGGACGTTCCTCCCTGTCGGCCACGATCGATTATCGTCCGAGATGGGGCGGAGGCCAATGACCTTCACGGCGATGAAGATTGGCCGTGCTTACCGTCCGTTTCCGTCAAAATCCGTCGGCAAATGCCAATTACAAGCGCAACGGAGCTGAAACCAATCGATGACATGGTCGCCTCAAGGAATGGCGCCTGATCGATGGACACCCGTTCGCCTGCGCCTTGTTGACGGAAAAAGCCCATGAAGAACTTGTCCATACGCCAACGAATCCTCGTGAGCTTCCTGGCGGTGCTCGTGGTCCTCACGGCGATGGCCGGCACTGCCTATTACTGGTTCCTCCAGACCGAACGCGAAGCGATCGTCGTGGAGGCCGATTCGGTTCCGGCGCTTGCTGCGAGCCTGAGGATGCGCGCCGCCTGGAACGAGGCGCACAGCCTGCTGCGGGAACTCGCGCTCAGCGAGGATGCCGCAGCGCGAGCCCGCGCCGTCAGCGCCATCACCGCCAACCGTGAGGCAATCAATAGCCTGATCAGCGCCTACAAGCAGACGATCGACACCGATCAGGATCGCCAGAACGACCTGACATTGTCCGGTCTCGGCGAGGACTATCTCTCCGCCGAGAACGCCCTGATCGCCTCCGCGACATCGGGTGCGTCAAGCCAAACAATTCTCGCCGCGGTCCGGCGCGATCTCGAACCGAGGATCAGCAAGATCGGCGATGCGATCGACGCCATGGCGGCCTATCATCAGGCGGAAACGACCTTCTCGACGCAACGCATCGTCTCGATCGTGCGTTCCGCCGAACTCGTGCTCGCCATCGGCTTCGTCATCGCGGTCATTCTGGCGATGCTTGCAGGCTATTTGCTGTTCCGCGCCATTACGGTCCCGCTCGGCAGGCTGCTCGGGCTTGTCGAGGTGATGCGCCAAGGCGATTTCAGTCGTCGGCTCCAGCTCGATCATCGCGATGAGTTCGCGACCCTCGCCGACGGATTTAACGGCATGGCCGACGATCTCACCACCCTGATCGGCCAGGTTCAGCGCTCCAGCATTCAGGTCAACACCTCGATCACCGAGGTCGCGGCGACGTCGAAGGAGCAGCAGGCGACGGCGAACGAGATCGCTGCCACGACGACCGAGATCGGCGCGACGTCGAAGGAAATCTCGGCAACCTCGAATGAACTGGTTCGGACCATGGACGAGGTCTCGGCCGTCGCGGAGCAGACCGCGACGCTGGCCGGCGGCGGCCAGGCGGGGCTCGCCCGTATGGAAGCCACCATGCGGCACGTCATGGACGCAGCCAGCGCCATCAATGCCAAACTCGCGGTGCTCAGCGAAAAGGCCGGCAACATCAACCAGGTCGTCACCACCATCACGAAGGTCGCCGACCAGACCAATCTGCTGTCGCTGAATGCCGCCATCGAGGCCGAGAAGGCGGGACAATATGGCCGCGGCTTTGCCGTCGTCGCGACCGAAATCCGCCGCCTCGCCGACCAGACCGCCGTCTCGACCTATGACATCGAGCAGATGGTCAAGGACATCCAATCCGCCGTGGCCGCAGGCGTGATGGGCATGGACAAATTTTCGGAAGAAGTGCGGCGCGGCATGACCGAGATGCAGCAGGTCGGCGGCCAGCTCAGCGAGATCATCCAGCAGGTGCAGGGACTTGTGCCGCATTTCGAGATCGCCAACGAAGGTATGCAGGCTCAGGCGACGGGCGCCGGCCAGATCAGCGAGGCTCTCATGCAGCTCTCCGAGGCCGCACAACAGACCGTTGAATCGCTGCAGCAATCGACGCTTGCCATCGACGAACTCAACGAGGTTTCAAACGGTCTACGCAGCGCGATCTCGCGGTTCAAGCTGCGTGCCTGATCGGCCGAAGTTGAGGGCTAGCCAATGCTGTTCCTGATGTTCCGCATCGGCAAGGACCGCTACGTCCTGGACGCCGAACAGATCGAGCAGGTCCTGCCCTTCATGGCGGCCAAGGCCCTGCCGGGCGCACCGGAGGGTGTCGTCGGCGCAATCAACTACCATGGCGCACCTGTCCCGCTGATCGACCTTTCCAGCCTCGCTCTCGGCCGGCCGTCGGCAGCCGTCATGAGCACGCGGATCATTCTCATCCGCTATCCTTCCGCCGAGGGAACGCAGCGGCGCCTTGCCCTGTGCGCGGAGCGGATCATCGAAACGGTCGCGCGGGAGGCGTCCGATTTCGTGCCGACGGGCGTCGAGGCGGGAACGCCGGCCTATCTCGGCCCGGTTGCCTCGGATGCGGACGGGCTCATCCAGTGGATTCGCGCCGAGGCCCTGCTAACGCCCGAGATCCGTGCCATCCTGTTCCAAGATGGCGGGGCAGAGATTTGATCACCACCGACATCGAAAAGCTGCTCCACGCCGCGATCGGCATGAATGCCGAGTCCGTCAGCGGCTCTGGCATCCAGTTCGCCCTCAAGCAGCGGATGGCAGCGACGCATCTGACAGAGCCCGCGGCCTATTGGCGCCTCGTCACGGGATCGCGCCATGAATTGCAGGAACTGATCAATGCCGTCGTGATTCCCGAAACCTGGTTCTTCCGCGATCGCGAGGCTTTTGCGGCCTTGGCGCGACATGCCCGGGCAAACCGCCGGCCG
Source organism: Kaistia soli DSM 19436 (assembly GCF_900129325.1). Lineage (GTDB taxonomy): Bacteria > Pseudomonadota > Alphaproteobacteria > Rhizobiales > Kaistiaceae > Kaistia > Kaistia soli. The sequence continues at coordinate 11,945 of NZ_FQUP01000001.1, forward strand.
GGTCAGCACATCCGCATCCTCAGCCTCCCCTGCTCGACCGGCGAAGAACCCTATTCGGCAGCGATGGCGATGTTCGACGCCGGCTTTGCAGCCTCCGATTTTCATATAGAAGGCATCGACGTATCGACACGCAACATCGCCGAAGCGGAACAGGCCGTGTATGGCCGCAACTCGTTCCGCGGCGAAGACCTCGCCTTCCGGGCTCGCTTCTGCGAGCAAGTTCCAGGCGGCTATCGTCCTGTGGCGACAGTGCTGCGGCAAGTTACCTTCCGGGCCGCGAACCTTTTCGACGTGACCGCCACCGCGCCTTCCGAACTCTATGACGTGGTGTTCTGCCGAAACCTTTTGATCTATTTCGATCGCACGCGTCAGGAACGGGCCCTTGCGCACCTGCGCGCGATTCTCGCGCCCGGCGGCATGTTGCTGGTCGGACCAGCGGAATCGAGCCTGCCCGGGCTGTGCGGCTTCGTTTCCGCTCGCATGCCGATGGCCTTTGCCTTCTTGAAGCAGGAGGCGGAGACCACCCCGCGCCCAACACTTCCCCCTGCCCCGAAGGTCAAACCCCAGCGCGTGCTGCGCCCGGCCACTCCCTCTCCAACCCGGCCGACGTCTCGTTTGTCCGCCGCCTCTGCCCGCCCCGAGACAACCGCCGATCTCATGCGGTCGAGCCTCGCGGCCATCGAACGCGCCGCCAATGCCGGGCAGCTCGACGAGGCGAAGGCGGCTGCCGGCCAGCACATCGATCGCTTCGGACCCGCCGCCGAGGTCTATTACCTGCTGGGACTGGCGCATGACGCGGGCAAAGAGCCCGATCGCGCGATCGAGAATTATCGCAAGACGCTCTATCTCGCTCCCGATCATCGCGAGACGCTAGCGCATCTGGCACTGCTGCTGCAACGTCAGGGAGACCTGGACGGTGCCAAAGTGCTGAGCGCGCGGCTGGCAAGGCTTGAAAAGAGGAGCCGCGTGCCATGAGCGGCAGTTCTGAAACCGCAGCGACCAAGACCAGCGGGAGCGCCGGCAGCCTCCTCGACCGTCCGTTGCCGAGCGGCTACCGCGAGGAATGGGCGCAGCATTTCGCGACCGCGGCTCGTGCTGCCGACGCTGCCTCCGATCCGGGTTCACGCGAAGAGACAGTTGTGATCTTCCGCATCGGCGACGAATGGCTCGCGCTGTCGACCGTGCTCTTCCATGAAATCGCCGAGCCGCGACGCATCCACTCGTTGCCGCACCGGCGCGACGAATTGCTGCTCGGCATCGTCAATGTACGTGGCGAACTTCTCGTGTGCGTATCGCTGGCGGCGCTGCTCGGGATCGGCGATAGCTTGTCCAGCGAACGCGGCGAGCGGATGAAGACCTTTGAGCGCATCGTCGTGATCGGCAAGGAGGGCCGCCGCCTGGCATTCCCGGCTGACGAGGTGCACGGGATTCACCGCTATTCCACGCGCGATCTCACCGCGACGCCGGCGACCATCGGCAAGGCTGCGTTGCCTTTCGCGACTGCCATCATCCCGTGGCAGGGACACAGCGTCGGCCGGCTCGACGATCAGCTTGTCCTCGACACGCTCGATCGGAGCATCGCGTGAGCGAGGATCTCAGCCAGTTCTCCCTGCTGGACCTGTTCCGCGCCGAGCTTCAGTCGCAGTCGGCGGCGCTTACGGACGGCCTGCTGGCGCTCGAGCGGGATCCTATTTCAGCGATTCACCTCGAAGCCTGCATGCGCGCTGCCCATTCGCTTAAGGGCGCCGCGCGCATCATCGATCTAGCCCCCGCTGTCCGCGTCGCGCATGTGATGGAGGAGTGCCTCGTCGCCGCACAACACGGCAGGCTTCGTCTCGGTCGCGATCATATCGATATCCTGCTGCAAGGCGTCGATCTTCTAGCGCTCGTGGCATCCGGGACGCCTGAAGGCGGCGACGCGGCCCTTCCGAGGGTCGCCGAATTCGAGCGGCAGCTCGAGCAGGCCGTCGCATCGGGCAGCGCGGCGCCAGCGGATGACGCCATAGCGCTGGAACCGGCTCCCGCCAGGGAGGGAACCGCCGCGACGGACGTTGCGACCGGCGACGCGACGCCATCGGCCGGCGGGTCGGACCGGATGGTGCGTATCACGGCCGAGGGCATGAACCGCCTGCTGGGACTGGCAGGCGAATCCTTGATGGAGGCCCGCCGTCTTCGCCCCTTTGCCGATGCCCTGCAGCGCCTCAAGCGTCATCACGCGAGCCTTGCAAAAGCCCTCGACGATCTCCGCGCCACGCTCCCGCCACAGGGCGGCGATCCGCAGACCAGCCAGGCATTCGGCGAAGCGCGGGACCGGCTCGCCGAAAGTCGTGACTTCCTAGCCGACCGACTTGCCGAGCTCGACGCGATCGATCGCCGCGCGACGGACCTTGCCAACCGGCTTTATGCCGAAACGATCGAGAGCCGGATGCGGCCCTTCGAGGATGGTGTGCGCCATTATTCGCGCATGGTGCGCGATCTCGGCCGCGCGCTCGGCAAGACGGTCAGTCTTGAGATCGTTGGCGGCTCCAACGGCATCGACCGCGACATTCTCGATCAGCTCGATGCACCCCTCGGTCACCTGCTGCGCAACGCCGTCGATCACGGCCTGGAAATGCCCGAGGAGCGCATAGCCGCCGGCAAACCGCCGGAAGGGGTGATCCGTCTCGAAGCCAGGCACAATGCGGGGCTGCTGCAAATCATCGTCGCCGACGACGGCCGCGGCATCGATATTGACAGGCTGCGCCGCGCCATCGTCACGCGCAACCTGACGAGCGAGGCGACAGCGGCGAGCCTCAGCGAGGCTGAACTGCTCGCATTCCTGTTCTTGCCGGGCTTTTCGATGAAGCCGACGGTCACCGACATTTCCGGCCGCGGCGTTGGGCTCGATGCCGTGCAGAGCATGGCGAAGCAGGTACGCGGCGTTGCCAGTGTCACGACGCAGCCTGGTACGGGCACGCAGTTCCAGCTGCAGCTCCCGCTGACCCTGTCCGTGGTGCGCACGCTGCTCGTCGAGATCGCTGGCGAGCCCTATGCCTTTCCGCTCGCCGGCATCACGCGGACCTTGCGCCTGCCGCGCGACGCGATCGAAGTGCTCGCGGGACGGCCTCATTTTCGCTTCGGTGCGCGCCAGGTTGGGCTCATCACGGCGCATGAACTGCTGGAACGAGGCGAGCCGCGATCCACAAGCGAGGATCTCGCGGTGGTCGTCATCGGCGAAGACGCGGACTCCTACGGCCTGATCGTCGACCGCTTCCTCGGCGAACGTGAACTCGTCGTCCGCCCGCTCGATCCTCGCCTCTCCAAGGTCAAGGATGTCAGTGCCGCCGCGCTCATGGAGGATGGCTCGCCAGTCCTGATCATCGACATCGACGACCTGATCCGTTCAGCCGAGAAACTCGCCGGTTCGGGCCGTTTGCGCACACTGCGACATGGCCTCGCCAAGGCCGATGAGCGGCCCCGCAAGCGCATCCTGGTGGTGGACGATTCGCTTACCGTCCGCGAACTGGAGCGCAAGCTGCTGGATCATCACGGCTATGAGGTCGAGGTGGCCGTCGACGGAATGGACGGCTGGAACGCCGTGCGGGCCGACAGCTTCGACCTCGTGGTGACGGATGTCGACATGCCGCGCATGGACGGGATCGAGCTGGTCACGCTAATCAAGCAGGACGGCCGGCTGCGCAGCCTGCCGGTGATGATCGTTTCCTACAAGGATCGCGAAGAAGACCGCCGACGTGGTCTCGACGCCGGAGCGGACTATTATCTGACGAAGGGAAGCTTTCACGACGAGACTTTGATCCACGCCGTGGCGGACCTGATCGGAGAGGCATCAGAGTGATGCAGAACGTGCGCCGACAGGGAGCGAGACAATGAGGATCGCCGTGGTCAATGATCTGCCGATGGCCGTCGAGTTGCTGCGACGGCTGATCGCGGCGACGCCCGAACACCAGCTGGCCTGGACCGCCGCCAACGGGCGGGAGGCGGTGGAGGCCTGCCGGCGCGATTTGCCCGATCTCGTATTGATGGACGTCACTATGCCCGAGATGGACGGCGTCGAGGCGACCCGGCGGATCATGACCGAAACCCCCTGCCCGATCTTGCTGGTCACGGCGAGCATCGATGCGAATGTCGCGGGTGTCTATGAAGCGATGGGGTATGGCGCGCTCGACGCTGTGGATATCCCCTCTGTCGGCCAGAACGGTGAGCTTGCCGAACAGGCCGACCTCCTCCGCTCGAAGATCACGACGATCCGCAAGCTGATGGGCGATAACCGCGTACCGCGAGCCCCGCAGGGGTCGCACAGCCGCGAGCCACGCAGCGCCCGAAAGCTCGTTGCGATCGGCGCCTCGGCGGGCGGCCCGGCTGCGGTGGCGACGGTTCTTGGTGGTCTTCCTGAAGATTTTTGCGCGGCGCTCGTGCTGATCCAGCATGTCGATGAGAAATTCGCTCCGGGCCTCGCGGACTGGCTTGGCCAGCACACAGCTCTTTCGGTCCGAACCGCGGCGGAAGGCGACCGGCCGGAGACAGGCGTCGTATTGGTCGCGGCGACGGGCGACCACCTCGTCTTCAAATCGACCGGTGAACTCGGCTATACGTCCGAACCGCGCGATTATCCCTATAGGCCATCCGTCGACGTGTTTTTCGAGAGCGCGGCGCTGCGATGGCGCGGCGAATTGTGTGGCGTACTTTTGACCGGAATGGGCAGAGATGGAGCCAAGGGCTTGAAAATGCTGCGCGATCGTCACCATCTGACGATTGCGCAGGACAAGGCGACAAGCGCCGTCTACGGAATGCCGAAAGCGGCTGCCGCGCTCGATGCGGCTTCTGAGATTCTTCCACTCAATGCGATTGCCGGCCGGCTCGTCGAAGCCAGTCTGCGATCATTCTGAAGAGGGCAGCATGACTGGCCAACCGGACGCGGATGCGGCGTCATCCCTTGCACCGGCCGAGAATTACAACTCCATGGTCCTCTTGATCGACGATCAAGTGCTGATCTGCGAGGCAGTGCGACGCGCACTGGCCGGCGAAGCGGATCTCGACTTCCACTACTGCACCAATCCACTCGATGCGCTCCGCGTTGCGGACGAGGTCAAGCCGACGGTCATCCTGCAGGATCTCGTGATGCCCGGCATCGACGGGCTCGATCTCGTTCGCCAATATCGCGGCAAGGCGACGACGCATGCCGTCCCGGTCATCGTTCTCTCGACGAAGGAAGATCCGTCGATCAAGAGCGACGCGTTCCGTGCCGGCGCCAACGACTATCTGGTGAAGCTCCCCGACCGGGTCGAGCTCATCGCGCGTATCCGCTATCACACCCGCGCCTATCTGGATCACGTCCAACGCGACGCCGCCTATGCCGCCCTGCGGGAAAGCCAGCGCCAGTTGATGATCGCCAATCTCGAACTGGAGCGGCTGACCCGGATCGACGGGCTCACCGGGCTCGGCAATCGGCGGTACTTCAACGAATATATCGAGGCCGAATGGCGACGCGCTGCCCGAACCGGCGCCCAGATGTCGCTGATCATGATCGATGTCGACTATTTCAAGCGCTATAATGATACCTATGGCCATCTGGCCGGCGACGAGGTCCTGAAAAAGGTAGCCGGCGTCATCCAGACCGGCGCCAGTCGCCCGGCTGACCTGGCGGCGCGCTTCGGCGGCGAGGAATTCATCATCGTCCTGCTGGATACACCGCTGGACGCCGCCGGACAGATTGCCGATCGCATCGTGCAAGGCGTTCGCGATCTCACGATCGCCCATGGCGACGGCTATCTGACAATCAGCGCCGGCGTCGCCGCTGTCGCGCCGCGCGAAGGTCTGACGCTCGAAAGTGCCATCAACGCCGCGGACCTCGCGCTCTTCCGCGCCAAGGCGGCCGGACGCTCGCGCGTCGAGCTGGCCGATATGCAGACAGACTAGCCCCATCGGCATAGCCAAAAACTCACCGGGCGCCTGAGTTCTTCACGAGTTTCCGCTTGGGTGCTTGCAGTCCTTGGCAAATGAGATGCGGCCTTCATCTCAAGCGGATAGGATGCCAATCCCATTGGCGTCAGGATGCGATCGCAGGGACAACACTATGTCGGACACGAGACTGAGCTCACTGGCGGGGAAGCCTGTTCCCCGCGCGATGCTGGCCAATATTCCCCGCCTGATGACCGCCTATTTCGCGTTGACACCCGACGCCGAGGTTGCCGCGCAAAGGGTCTCTTTCGGGACCTCGGGCCATCGTGGTTCCGCCTTTGCCGCCGCCTTCAACGAGTGGCACATCCTGGCGATCACGCAGGCCGTCTGCCTCTATCGCCGCCAGGCGGGGATCACCGGTCCGCTATTCCTGGGCATGGACAGCCATGCCCTGTCGGAAGCGGCGCAGACCAGCGCCATCGAGGTGCTCGCGGCGAACGGCGTCGAGACGATGATCGACGCGCAGGGCGGCTACACGCCGACGCCTGTCATCTCGCATGCCATCCTCACTTATAACCGGGGTCGCACCGAGGGCCTCGCCGACGGCATCGTAATCAGCCCGTCGCACAATCCCCCCGACGAAGGCGGCTTCAAATACAATCCGACCAACGGCGGCCCGGCCGATGTCGACGTCACCGGCTGGATCGGCAAGCAGGCCAACGCCTTCCTCCTCGCCAAGCTCGAGGGCGTCCTGCGCATGCCCTATGCGCGTGCCCGAAAGGCCGCGTGCATTCACCCCTATGATTTCGTCACGCCCTATGTCGCCGACCTTGCCAATGTCATCGACATGGACGCGATCCGCGGCGCGGGCGTGAGGATCGGCATCGATCCGTTGGGAGGCGCTGCGGTCAACTACTGGCAGCCGGTCATCGAGCGCTACGGCATCGATGCGACTGTGGTCAACGACGTGGTCGACCAGACCTTCGCCTTCATGACCGCCGACTGGGACGGCAAGATCCGCATGGACTGCTCGTCGCCCTATGCGATGGCGCCTCTGATCGCTCTTCGTGACAAGTTCGACGTCGCCTTCGCCAACGACACCGACGCCGATCGGCACGGGATCGTCACGCCGTCAGGCGGGCTGATGAATCCGAACGCCTTCCTGGCGGCCTCCGTCGCCTATCTCTGCGCCAACAGGCCGGAATGGGATAGCGCGAGCGGCATCGGCAAGACGGCCGTCTCCAGCGGCATGATCGACCGCGTCACGGCCAAGATGGGCCGGCGGCTCGTCGAGGTGCCCGTGGGCTTCAAATGGTTCAGCAAGGGGCTGATCGAGGGCACGCTCGCCTTTGGCGGCGAGGAAAGCGCCGGCGCCTCCTTCCTTCGCCGCGACGGCCAGGTGTGGACGACCGACAAGGACGGCCTCATCATGGGCTTGTTGGCCGCCGAGATCACGGCGCGCACTGGCATGGATCCGAGCCAGCTCTACGCGTCGGTGACCGCCGATCTCGGCCAATCCTTCTATGCCCGCATCGACGCGCCGGCCACAGCCGAACAGAAGATGCTGCTCTCGAAGCTCGATCCCGCACAGATCGCGGCGACGGAACTCGCCGGCGAGCCGATCGAGGCAAGATTGACGCGCGCGCCCGGCAATAACGAACCGATCGGCGGCGTCAAGGTTGTCACCCGCAACGGCTGGTTCGCCGCACGGCCCTCGGGCACCGAAGAGGTGTACAAGATTTACGCCGAGAGCTTCCTGAGCGCGGAGCATCTGAAGCGGGTGCAAACCGACGCCCAGGCCGTGATCTCGGCGGTGTTTGAGGCGAAGTAGGCCGACGGCAGGCTGGGCCGTTACGAGCCTAGCGCGGACCGCCTGGATTGCTGGGCCGTCCGCCGCTCCCAATCGCCAAAGATCACGAATTCTGGAAATCGGCGGCGGCGCGCTGGTGAAGCGCAAAACGCCTCCTATATGCATTGTGCAGTGCAGCATGAACCGTTCTTGCTGCCTCCTGAAATAGGCATTCCGCTTGGCGGATTGCCGCCGAGGAGCCACAATGCGCAATCTCTCCGATACGATCGCTCGCCTGGCGGCATTCAAGGCCATGAAGCAGCCCGCTGCGCCGTCAGCCACTGACGACCGCCTGTCGGACCTCGGCCCTTTTGGGTCGAACCCCGGCGCGCTCAAGGGCCGGATTTATCTTCCGAAGCGGCGCTCCAAGCCGATGCCGCTCGTGGTGGTGCTGCATGGTTGCACGCAGTCAGCCGCGGGCTATGACGCCGGCACCGGCTGGTCGGTGCTGGCGGACGAGGCTGGTTTCGCCCTGCTCTTCCCCGAACAAGTCCAAGCCAACAATCTCAACGGCTGCTTCAACTGGTTCCAGTCGTCGGACTTCAAGCGCGACCAGGGTGAGGCATTGTCGATCCGCCAGATGATCGAGCGGATGGCCACCACCTATCCGATCGACCGCAGCCGGATCTATGTCACCGGGCTTTCGGCAGGCGGCGCCATGGCTCTCGTGATGCTCGCTGATTATCCCGAGCTCTTTGCCGGCGGCGCGATCATTGCGGGCCTCCCCTACGGTGTCGCGACGACGATTCCAGGCGCGTTCGATACGATGCGTGCGCATGGACTGCCGGATGGCCCGGCTCTGCGCAGACTGCTGCCCGATGCAGAACCGGCGACTGGCTGGCCAACACTGTCCGTTTGGCAGGGGACCGGCGACCGGACCGTCGGCGCCGCCAATGCCGACGCGATCATCGAGCAATGGCGCGGCGTGCATCAGGTGGCGGCGGAGCCGGACGAGGTCGTCAAGTCGGGCCGGCTGACGCATCGGACCTGGCGCGACACCGGCGGCGGCATCTGCCTCGAACAACTGCTGATCGCCGGCATGGGGCATGGCACGCCGATCGACGACAAGGGGCCGGATGCGCTTGGCGCTGCTGGTCCGTTCATTCTCGATGTCGGCATAGCCTCGACCCGCCTGATCGCGGAGCGCTGGGGGCTCACGGAAGAGAACGCGACTTCGGACGTTCAGACACGAGCGCGCGTGCTGGAGCCTGACGAGATGCTGGTATCGGCCGAAATGCCGATGCGCGACGATCCTTCCGCCAGGCGGCAAGGCACGAACGGAGCCAAGGCCGAGCCGGCAGGCCATCAGGGGGCTGGCGGAATCCGAAAGGTGATCGAGGACGCGCTTCGTCAAGCGGGTCTCATGTAGCCGCAAACCGCCTATCGGCTGGCGCAACGCCATGCAGCGCCAGCCGATAGGCAATCCACGATGCGGTGATACCCGCCCTGACGCTGCGAAGATCGGGCGCCGCGAGACGGACGCCGACTCCGGCGCGCATCGGCAGCGGACTCGCGGCGCCATAGAGATCGCCGAGCGACCCAAGGCGCTCCGTCAGCGTCAGCGCCAGCTCCTCACACCTCCCGATGCCCTCGGGCATCACCATCAGCACCGTTCCGAACGCCGCATAGCGGGAGCCGCGTCGCCGCGGGAGAGCCATGATATCGAGCCGGTCGATCAGTGCCGCTTCACCCGCGCGTCTCAGGATCGTCGATGAGGTCAGGCGGCGAAAGGAACGGGCCTCGCCAAGCGGATCATGGACCGTGAACGCATCGGCGATGATCGCCGCGCCAGATCGCGCCACCTCGATCTCAACCGTCTGGTCCAGCGCGGAATCTGGAAACAGGATGCGCGGCTCCGGCAGGTATTCGAGTTGGCCATCAGGGGCGACCTCGAGCGTGATGGCTTCGCGGCTTGTAAACCCCGGATGAGCGCGATGCACCGAGGTCGCCCCCTGCGTGGTGATATGCGCCGCCGCGCCCGGTGCGACGCGGATGCGCTGCTTCAGGCGGTCCTCGCCATGCACGGCGCCACTGCTCGTCTGCACGATCACGGACAGCATATGCGCCGGGACGGCATCGAGCGCGAAGGAACGTGTCAGCACGAAAGGCCACGCAAACAGCCGTCGATCCATCACGGTTCGCTCGCCGCGCCGGGCAAAGCCGAGATCAAGCTGCGCGTGGGTTGCGAGCGCCGCGATGGTCACGCCCGAAACAGCACGTCTTTTTCGATCATCGCAACCACCGCATCGATGCCCTCGCCACGCCGGCAATTGGTCAGCAGCACGGGGCGGTTGGCGCGCACGGTCAGCGCCTCGGCATGCATGCGGCCAAGATCGACGCCGACATGGGGCGCGAGATCGGTCTTGTTGATGATGAGGACGTCGCAGCGGATGGGCCCCGGCCCCCGTTTTCGTGGAATGTCGTCGCCGCCAGCGACATCGATGACGAACAGCCAGAAATCGGTGAGATCGCGAGAGAATGTCGAGGCGAGATTGTCGCCTCCGCTCTCGATCAGGATCAGCTCGACGCCCGGAAACCGTCGCTCCAACGCATCGGCGGCTTCGATGTTCAGCGTCGGATCCTCACGGATCACCGTGTGCGGGCAGGCACCCGCCTCGACGGCCGAGACGCGCTCCGGATCGATCAGGCCCGATCGGCGGATGCGCTCGGCATCCTCCGCCGTCACCAGGTCATTGGTGATGACGGCGATATCGATGCCGCGCGCCTGCAGCGCCGGGATGAGGCGCTCAACGAGCGCCGTCTTGCCGGAGCCGACCGGTCCGCCAATGCCGACCCGCGCCGCCGCGACAGGCTTCGTCGCTATTTGAGTCACCACGTTCATCGCAGCATATATCTCCGGGCTAGCGGCACCTTCACGGCGGGCGGACACATCAGGAGCTTGCCATCGGCCCGCACTTCGAAGGTCTGGGGATCGACCTCGACAAACGGCTTGGCGCTGTTCCTCAGCATGTCCGACTTGCCGAGCTTGCGGACGTTCCTGATCGGGACACTTTGTTTGCCGAGGCCGAGCCGGCCGCGAACATCGGCGTCGATCGCAAGCTTCGACATGAAGTTGACGCCGAGATGCCGCGGCGCAGCGCCGAGCGAGCCCCACATGGGGCGTTGGATCATCGGCTCGGAGACGCTGAGGCTGCCATTGCCGTCACCCATGGCGGCCCAGGCGACAAAACCGCCCTTGATCACCATGAACGGCTTGATGCCGAACGAGGCACGCGGCCAGATCACCAGATCCGCCATCTTGCCCGGCTCGATCGAACCGACGTGATCGGCGATTCCGACTGCGATCGCCGGATTGATGGTGAGCTTGGCGATGTAGCGCTTGACGCGTTCATTATCCGCCCGCGCCGTCGTCTCTTCGGCCAACCGCCCGACGCGCTCCTTCATGACGCTGGCGAGTTGCCAGCAATTGGCAACATTCTCGGCCAGACGCCCCATGCCCTGCGTGTCCGTGCCGAAGATCGAGATCGCACCCATGTCATGCAGGAAATCTTCCGCAGCCATCGACTGCGCGCGCACCCGTGCTTCACCGAACACCACGTCTTCGGGCGTGTTGTAGTTGAGCTGGTGCGCTATCATCGTCATCGGCACGCCCTCTTCCATCCCATAGCTGGTGTAGGGGTTGGTGGGGTTGGTCGAGGACGGGATGACGTTCTCGTAGGAGACCACCTTGAGGAGGTCCGGCGCGTGGCCGCCGCCTGCGCCCTCGACGTGATACATGTGGATCGTGCGGCCATCGACCGCCGCCATCGTGTCCTCGCAGAAGCCGAACTCGTTGATCGAATCGGTGTGCAGGTGAACCGCGAAATCGTTGCGGTCCGCCGCGACGAGCGTCTGGTCGATCACGGCCGGCGAGGCGCCGAAGTCCTCATGGATCTTCACCGACATGCCGCCGGCTGCGACCGATTCCTCGACCGCGCGCGGATCCGAGCCGCCGCGCCCGAACAGCGCGAAATTGAGCGGCGAATGCTCGGTGGCCTGCAGGAACCGCCCGAAGGTCGCCGTGCTGCCGCTGCCGACTTCGAAAACCGGTCCGGGACCACCGCCGACCAGCGTTGTCGTTCCTCCGGCCAGCGCATGTTCCGATTGCTCGGGCGACTGGATGTGCGCGTGACTTTCCACGGCGCCGGCCGTCACGATAAAGCCTTCGCCGGAGACCGGCGACGTCGTATGGCCGACGATGAGATCGGGATGGACGCCCGGCATGACATCGGGATTGCCGGCCTTGCCGATGCCGACGATGCGACCGTCGCGGATGCCGATATCGGCCTTCACGATGCCGGCAACTGCATCGATGATCGTCGCGTTCTTGATGACGATATCGAGGATCTTGTCGGACGAGGTCCGGTAGGCGTTGATGCCTTCGCCGTCGCGCAGGTTTTTGCCGGCGCCAATAAGGAGTTCGTGGCCATAGACGGTGTAGTCCTCCTCGATTTCCACGAAGAGCCCGGTATCGCCGAGGCGGACAAGATCGCCCTTGGTCGGCCCGTAGAGGTCTGCATAGGCCTTGCGGCTCATCATGGCCATTGTGTTCAGGCTCCCCGATAGCCGCGGGCGCGGGCAAGCTCGAGTGATCGTTCGCGCGCGCCGGGCTCGTCGAGCGGACCGTTCACGAGGCCGGCCTGGCCCATCACGATGCGGTCGCCGGCGATCGGCACCAGCCGCACGGTCTTTACGACGCCCGGCTCGAAGCGGATGCCGGTTCCGGCGGGGCGATCGATCTTCATGCCGAACGTCGCGGCGCGATCGAACTGCAGCGCACGATTGACCTCGAAGAAATGCGAATGGCTACGGACCTGGACGTCGCGGTCGCCCGTATTGACGACGTCGAGCGTGACGACCGGCTGGTCGGCGAACATCGCAATGTCGCCCTCCCCGCCAATAATTTCGCCCGGGACGACCTCGTCGAGCAACGGCGCCGCGCCGCGTGAAATCGGCTCGAACAGCGCCATGACTTTCGTGCCCTCGGCGAAGTGGCACTCGATGTAGATCATCGTCACCATCTCGGCGACGCCCGGCTCGACGTCGTCTGTCGTGAGCAACTGGCTCGCCATGTCGCGAATCTCGGCATAGGGCATGTCGCGCCGAGCGGCGAGCATGACCTCGTCAGTCAGGAGCGCCACAGCCTCAGGATGGCTCAGGCGGATGCCGAGCGCCCGGTTTCGGCGCGCCATTTCCGCCGCCGTGAAGATAACGAGGCGGTCCATTTCGGTCGGCGTCAGGTTCATCATGGCGAGCCCCGTTTCAGGTCGTGAACATGCGGACATGCCGCGAGGGATTGCGCGAGATCGCGATATCGATCAGCGGCGTGAAGCTCGACGGGCGCAGTTCGTCCGGACACAGCTCGGCCACCAGCATTGCCAACTGCCCGCGTGCGGCGATCAGGCTGCCCTGCGCCTCGACATGGCCGATGATACCGAGGCGCACGGCGGCGCTGGCCAGGCCGTTCACCAAGGTCCAGCCGGACACAAGTTCCGCCGCTTCGAGACTGAGCCCGGCGTCGCGATAGACGACGGCCTGGACGACAGGCAGATGGCCAAGACGCGGATTGTCATCCAGCATAGCGCGATAGGCCTGCGACTTTGCATGGCCGAGGCGCGCCGAGACGCCGAGCAGCGCGCGGCCGGCCCGGCGTGAGCCGTCGCGCATCGGTGCTGAGGGAGTCGCCACATCGGCGAGACGGTCGATGACCGCCACCGCTTCGAGATCGGCGGCGCGAAAGGCCCGGCGCAGCAAGGGACGGTCCATGGTGCTCCAGCGCGCTTCGAGATGCTCGCCGATCAGTTCGTCGAGATCGGCCGCTCCTTTCAGCAGGCCGTCGGCGGCAAGTCCCTCGACGCCCCAGGAGAAGGCAAAGCCTCCGGCTGGATAGGCGCTGTCGCCATATTGGCAGAGCGCAAGCGCGGTCAGGGCGTCAAACATCGGCAAGATCCGAGACCTCGCCTTCAGCGATCAGCGGCGCGATCCGGGCGCGGTAATCGGCAAGCGGCCCGTCCAGCAACACGGCGAGGCAATCATCCTCGAAGCGCACGCGCCAATGGAGGTTGCCGGCGTTCCAGCCGAGCTTCAGTGCTGCAGCAGGCGTTGACGGTCGGAGGCGCCAGATCGCCTGGGCACCGAAGCGCGCGATGATGGCACGTTCCGGCCCCAAATAGAGCAGCGCCCCATCGACGAGCTCCTCGTCGCGGTCGAGGCTGACGGCACAGTCCGTGCCGCGATCGGTGGCGAGGCGAAAGCGCTTGCGCCCGGCATCCTCGGGCGGAACGAACAGCAGTTCGATGCCGTCGTGATGCTCGAGCGCATGCAGGCGTCCGCGATAGGCCGGATCCGTTTCCCTGCCGATGATCCCGTGAAGTCTCAGCATCGCCCTGATCTCCGCGCGTCGTTCAATGGGTGTCGAAGATTTGCTGGTATTCCGCCACGGCCGCTTTCAACGCGGCGACTTCGGCATCGGTCGGATGAGCCGGATCGGCGGCGGCGGGCAGGCTGCCGAACTTCATCAGCGCCGCCATCAGCAACAGCCGCGCCTTCGTGGCGGTGAGGTTCATGCCGGCGATCGATAGCGGATCGGGATCGGCAAAACCCTCCGGATAGCCGCGGCCGACACGGACGACGGGCGCGCCGCTGAAGCTTGCCTGACGCAGCATGGCCATGCGCAATTCAGATGTCGCCATGCCGTAGGGCACCAACCCCTCGACGACGAAGCCGACCAGCCGGCCGCTCTCGAGTCGGTGCCGGATCAGAAAGCCGAGATCGGCCTCGCCCTCGGGATCATCGCCGAACGCATCGGCGGCGAAGCCACCATCCTTCACGATCGACACGAGTGGGATGGCATCGCCACGCAGCTTCCCGCTTTCGTCCTTCACGACGACGTCGACCTGATCGATACCATCCGGGGTCAGCTGCGTCGCGGTCACGCGCGTCGGCAGGCTGGTCAGCTTGACCGCCGACGAGGCCGTATGGCGATAGGCCGGCAGATACATGAGGTAGGGTTTGCCGGTATGGGTGACCTGGCCAAGTATGCCGCCATGGCCACCGGTCGCTATATAGCCGCCGGGTCTCGCGTCGACCTTCGCGACCTCGCGTGCGGCGAAGAACTGCTGCTCCTGGATAACGACCGTTCCGCAGCGATTGCCGCCCTTGCCATCGTCCCAGATGCGCGACTGGATGTAGGTGACGGAGTCGACGATGTTGGCCGGGCCGTCATTGCTGATCTGTCCCTGCGGCCGCTGCGCCGCGTTGCAGGCGATCGGCAGGTTGGTGTCGATGAGGAGATTGAACCAGTAGGCGATTTCCTCGACCTGCGGACTGCCCTGCGTCCAGATCGCGCCGTCATAATTGCCCGAGGACATGATCGCCTGGACGTCATTGGTGATCTTGGCGAGGACCGGGCGCGGCGGCGACTTCGCGAGATGGAAGGGCTTGTAAGCAAAGAAGTCCCAGCCGAGCCTTTCCGCCTCGATATCGCCTGTTCCGGTATCGGTGCGCCGATCTTCCTCCAGTCCCTTGCTGAAGCCGCCCGGCGGAGAGACGCGATAGAAATCGACGTAGGCGCGGCCGCCGATCAGATTGCCGAGCCCGTCCGCCCCGATCGAAAGGCGGTCGATCTCCTCGAAACTGCGCGAGCCATCCGGGAAAAACCCCTGCCGCGAGACACGGCCGCCCGGGACAGGCGCCTCCTCCTCCCAGGGCGAGCCGTCCCGTTGCAGCGCCATATAGGGCAGCGGATAAAGACCGTCCTCAGGCGAAAGCTCGATCTCGTAGACAGGCTTGTCGCTTTCCGCGCGGCGCTCGGCACTGAAGCTGCCGTCGGCGCCGATATAGCCATCGGGCGGGGCATAAAGCTCGGCGCTGTCAGCCTCGAGCGGATGGGCCGAAAACTGCTCGACATAGACTTTCGCTGGCGCGGCAAGACGCTGAGCGCGAAGCACGTCGAAGGCGGCGTTTTCTCCGTCACCGGCGGAACGCGTCGGCAGCCCCCTGGCAATGCGCGCCTTGTTCGACGTGACCAGCGGAGGCGTGTTCTGGATTGTCGCCGTGGGACCGGCAAGATGGGCGATGCGAATCTTCGTCATGCGCCCTCTCCCCCGCGCACAGCGAGCAGCTTCTTTTCCATCATCATGTGCACCCCCTTGGAAACATTGACGGTCTGGGTGACGTGCAGGTCTCCGGCGAGGCTGCAGAGCATGTAGGCGTCCGCGGCCGAGAGGCCCGTCTTCTCGCCGATCAGGGCGATCATCTCGCGCAGTGCTTTCACGGCGCATTGGTCAAGATCGGGGTCCATGCCCATGGTGATGTAGTGGGTGTCCGTCTCGGCGCGCGGATAGGTGAAGGCGAGATCCTTGTGCGGGATGAACTCGAACGTCCCGCTGAGCGCCGTTTCGATGGCCGTCACGCAGACTTCGCCATCGCCCTGCGCGCCATGCCCGTCGCCGCAGGAGAACAGTCCGCCGTCGGTGAAGACCGGCAGGAATAGCGTGCTGCCGGCGACCAGCTCCTTGTTGTCGAGATTGCCGCCCGTCGCCTGCGGCGCGATCGAGGAGATGCGGCCCCATCCCTTGGGCGGCGCGAAACCCATCACGCCGAAGAACGGCTTCAGTTCGAGCTCCAGCCCCCAGGGCAGAATGCCGACATTGCGGTCGCGATCGAGCGGAATGTTGGCGTGGCGCGGCTCGTCATAGTCGTGCGGGAGCGTGCCGAGCAGCGGCAGGATGAGGTTGAAGCCCCAATCCTGCAGCAGGGAGACCTCGTGGATGCGAATCTCGACGACCATGCCGGGTTTCGCGCCTTCGATATAGACAGGTCCGGTCAGGATATGCGGGCCCTCGGCGCGAAGCCCGGCATGGATCGCATCGAGGCCATCCGGGATATGGAACTTCGTCCGGTCGGGCAGAACGTCCGGTGGCCCCGTCACCGTATCGATCGTCACGATGTCGCCGCTCGCGACCGTCAGCGCAGGCCGTTGCGTCGCATCGAAATAGCCCCAATGGCAGGTCTCGACGCTCGGCTTCAGGTGGAACTTCGCCACTCTTCTGTCCTCCAGGAACGGCGTGAGCCGGGCGTTGCAGCCGAAGCAGGGCCGCTCATCTCGGCATCGCAGGGGTTTGTCGGTGAGGGAAATCTCTCAAATGGCAGCCGCTAAGCCTGACGACCCAGCATTTCCGCCCTCGCTGCGGCCAATTGGGATGCGTTCGTACAAACCGATGGCTGTATGGCTGGCGCGCTGAAGGCCAGCCTCTGACCCTCGACGCCGACGCGGTAACAGCGCGCCATGTGGCCGCGTGCATCAACGGTCTCAGGCGGCATGGCGACGGCGCATTCGGGCTTCGCGTAGCCGCAGCGCGGCAGGAAGCTGCAGCCGTCGGGAAGCGCCCTCAGATCAGGCGGACTGCCCGCGATTGCCTCGAGCTGGACGCCGCGCTCCTGGTCCTTCACCGTCGAGGCAAGCATCGCCCTCGTATAAGGATGCTGCGGGCGATTGAGGACGTCGGCGACGGTGCCGTATTCGATGATGCGGCCGGCATACATCACGGCGACCTTGTCCGCGATCTGTGCCGCGACGCCGAGGTCATGCGTGACGAAGATCATCGACATTTCCATCTCGCGCTGCAGCTTGCGCAGCAGCACCAGGACCTGGATCTGCACCGAGGCATCGAGTGCCGTTGTCGGCTCGTCCGCCAGCAGGAGGCTCGGGCGACAGGACAGCGCCACGGCGATCATCGCCCGCTGACGCAGCCCTCCCGACAATTCGTGCGGATAGGCCTTCAGCCGGCGTTCGGGAGAGGGAACGCGCACGAGTTCCAGCAGTTCGAGGGCCCGCGCCCAAGCCGCCTCACGGCCGAGCCCCTCATGACGGCGCACCGTTTCCACGATCTGGTCGCCGATCGTGTAGAGCGGGTCGAGCGCCGTCATCGGCTCCTGGAAGATCATCGAGATCGTCGAGCCGCGGAGCTTCGACAGCACGCGGTCGCTGACCGCGCCGATGTCATGCTCGCCGACCTGCATGCTTCCCTCGATCACCGTCCGCTTCTTGGGATGAAGGCGCAGCAGCGAGCGCATCATCACCGACTTGCCGGAGCCGGACTCGCCGATGACACACAGCACCTCGCCCCGCGCGAGGTCGAATGTGACACCGTTGACGGCGCGGACCGTCGCTTCGCGACTGACGAAGCGAACCCGCAGATCCTTTACGCGGACAAAGGGCGCCGCCAGTGGCATTGAGCCGGAGAGATTGGTAGGCGTCATGTCGTTCATTTCGTTCTCCTGCGCCAAAGGTCAGGCACGAACCGCGAGCGGCGCACGACTGTGGCCGGAACCGGGATGAACCATGTGGCAGGCGGCCAGATGGTCCTGGGCAGACGATCGCAACACATCGCCGAGGGACGGCGCCTTGGACATGCAGACATCCTCCATGAACGGGCAGCGCGTATGGAAGCGACAGCCCGATGGCGGATTGACCGGGTTGGGCGGATCGCCGGCGAGTGGCGCCGCTTCGACCCGTTCCTCGGGATCCATGGACAGCCGACAGGCCAGCAGAGCCTGCGTGTAGGGGTGCTGCGGATCCTCGTAGATCTTGTCCACGGGACCGATCTCCACGACCTGACCGAGATACATCACCAAAACGCGGTCCGAGATGTAGCGGACGACATGGAGGTCGTGGGAGATGAAGATATAGGTGAGGTTGAGCTGCCGCTTGAGATCCTCAAGCAGGTTTAGCACCTGCGCCTCGACGGACTTGTCGAGCGCCGACACGGCCTCGTCAAGGATAAGGAGCCGCGGATCGAGCGCCAGAGCTCGGGCGATATTGACGCGCTGCTTCTGGCCGCCCGAGAGTTCATGCGGATAGCGTTGAGCGAACAGGTTCGCCTTGAGGCCGACCTTCTCCATCAGCGCGCGCGCCTGAGCCTTGGCCACCTTTGACGATGCGCCCTGCACTTTCGGGCCATAGGCGATCGACTGCTCGATCGGCAGGCGCGGATTGAGCGAGGAATAGCTGTCCTGGAACACCATCTGCAGGGCGCGCCGAAGTCCATCGAGCGGGACGCCGGTTTCCTCGCCGACGAGATCACCATCGAGGATGAGATGGCCGTCGTCGCGATCGATGAGATGCATCAGCAAGCGCGCAAGCGTTGACTTGCCACAGCCGCTCTCGCCGACGATGCCGAGCGTCTCGCCCTTGACGACGTAGAACGAGATGTCGTCAACCGCCTTGACCTCGGCGACCGTCCGGTTGAGCACGCCGGCGCGAATGGGGAAGTACTTCCGGATGCCGTCGACGATCAGCATCGGCTGGGCGGGACCGCCGCGATCACGCGGATCCTCGGAGGCGGCCGCGGGTGGCGATATTGCCATCTGGGTCATCTGCGTCCCTTTCGATCAGGCCTTGACGTCCATGGCCTGGCGCAAGCCGTCGCTCACCAGGTTGAACGCGATGGAAGTGACGAGGATTGCGACGCCGGGAATGGCGGAAACCAGCGGCTGCACATAGATCGACTGCCGCAGGGTCGAGAGCATGAGCCCCCAATCGGCCGTCGGCGGCGATACGCCGAGCCCCAGAAAGGACAGGCCCGAGGCCAAGATGATGGAGATGGAAACGAGCGTCGATGCGTAGACGAGCACCGGTGACATCACATTGATGAGCACATGGGTGAAGAGGATCGAGGTCGTCGAGGCGCCGGTTGCGCGCGCGGCATCGACGAAGTCCATGTTGCGGACTTGGCTCGTCGCCGTTTCGGCCACGCGGCAGATAGGCGGAATGAGCACGACGGTCAGGGTCAGCATCTGGTTGGTGATGCCGCCACCGAGGCTACCGGAGATCGCCACCGCCAGAAGAACCGAGGGAAAGGCGAAGAAGATGTCCATGGTGCGCATGATGCCCATGTTGACCTTCCGCCCGTAATATCCGGCCACGACGCCGAACAGGCCGCCGATCACCGTCGCCAGGATGACCGGGACGATGCCCATCAGCAGCGAGACCCGACCGCCATAGAGAAGACGGCTCAGCATGTCGCGACCCTGCTCGTCGGTGCCGAGCAGGAACTGCTTGTAGCCGATCGGCCTGAGACGATTGGCCATCGACGACTTGTAGGGATCGAACGGAGCCAGCCAGGGAGCGAACACCGCCGAAAGCACAATCAGGATGATGAGGGCGATGCAGAACAGCGTGACATAGTCGTAGCGCAGCCTCTGCCACACGCCGCCCCAATAGCTGCGCACGCGCGCGGTCGGCGCGGACTGGCTGGGAGCAACCGCAAGCGAATTGGCGACAGCGTCGGTCATCGGGTGCCTCTCAGCTTCGTTTGATGCGCGGGTCGATAAGCGACTGCGCAAGATCGACGACGAGATTGATGAGAACGAAGGCCGTCGCGAGCACGAGGATGGTTCCCTGCAAGAGCGGGATATCGCGCGTCAGGATCGCCTTGTTCAGCAGGTAGCCGGTGCCCGGCCAGGTGAAGACCGTCTCGACCAGGACCGAACCACCGATCAGGTAGCCAAGTTGCAGGCCGAGCATGGCGACGGCTGCCGGCATGATGTTGCGGACGGCATGGATCATGACCTCCGTCTCGGTCAGCCCCTTGGCACGCAGCGTCTGGACAAAGTCCTGGTTGAGGATTTCCGAAAGCGAGGAACGGGTCGTCCGCGTCATGATGCCGAGCGGTGGGAGGGCCAGCGCGATGATCGGCATCACGGCAAACCTGAAGTCGCTCCAGCTCAGATAGTCGAAGCCTTTGGAGCCTCCGGCGCCCATGCCGGTCGCCGGGAGCCATGACAGGTTGACCGCGAAGATGATGACCAGGATGACGCCAAGCCAGAAGGTCGGGACGCTGATGCCGAACACCGCGACCGCCGTGATCGCCTTGTCGACAAGCCCCCCTGATCGATAGGCGGCCGCAACGCCAAAGATCGTCGACAG
Source organism: Kaistia soli DSM 19436 (assembly GCF_900129325.1). Classification (GTDB taxonomy): domain Bacteria; phylum Pseudomonadota; class Alphaproteobacteria; order Rhizobiales; family Kaistiaceae; genus Kaistia; species Kaistia soli. The sequence continues at coordinate 32,623 of NZ_FQUP01000001.1, forward strand.
CACGAAGGCGATCACCACAGCGATCATCGCGATGACGATCGTATTCATGAACGCGCGAAGCACCTCGCCCGTCACCGGGGTATTGTTCGCGATCGACATGCCCATGTCGCCGACCAGCACCTTGCCGAGCCAGATCACGTATTGGACAGGAAGCGGCTTATCGAGACCGTAGGCGGCGCGCAGCCTCTCGGCGTCGGCCTGGCTCGCCGTTGGCGAGAGGAGATTCTGGATCGGGTCTCCCGGCGCGATCTGCACCAAGGCGAAGCAGATTACGGTCACGCCGAAAAGGATCGGGATGGTCAGGATGATGCGCCGAAGCGCGTAAAGCCACATCGCTTGCCTCCGTAATTCGGATCGTCCCGGCCACACGGTCCATCGCCGGGAAAAGGGCCGCGAACTAAAACCGTCCGCGGCCTTTCGTCGTCAGATCATGGCGCGACGACGATGGGGGTCAGGTCCTGGAACCAGCTCTGCGCCTGCACGAAGCCGGAGAGCTTCGGCGAAAGCGCACGCGGATTGAGGTCGTGGACGATGTAGAGTTCCGAAGCGTCGGCTACGGCCATCTCGTTCATCTCGGTCAGCAGGGCGTTGCGCTTCGCCGGATCGAATTCGGCCAAAGCCTGCTTGCCGAGGTCGTCGAGCTTCGCATTGGAGTAGAAGCCCCAGTTGCAGCAGGCGGGCGGCTGATATTCGGTCATCCACTTCTTGAGGATGCCCTGCACCGGGTCGATCGGCGCCATCGAGAAGTTGATGGCATTGAAGTCGCTCTTCGCAGCGCCTGACAGGAAGACACCAATCAGCGCATTCCAGTCCATCGGCTCGAGCTGAACCTGGAATCCGACGGCCTCGAGTTGCTCCTTGACCAGTTCGTTCATCGGCAGCGGCTGCATCTGCCCGGAGCCGGAGGTCGAAATGCCGACCTTGATCTTACAGGGCGAGCAGTTCGCTTCCTTCAGCAGCGCCGCAGCCTTGTCCGGATCATAGTCATACTTGACCGGGTGTCCGTACCAGGGCTGAGAATCGATCAGCGTCTGGTCCGCCGCCACCGCCACGCCCTGCAGCATGTCGACCATATCCTGCCGGTTCATTGCATAATTCGCGGCCTGCCGGACGCGGATATCGTTGAAAGGCGGCGTGTCGACCCGCAGCATGTAGTCCCAGTTATGCGGATAGGGCACGGTGATGATCTGCATCCCCGCATCCTTGAGGCGTGGGATGGTGTCGGGCGACGGCGCCTCGACGAAGTCGACCTGGCCGGAGAGCAGCGCGGCGGCGCGTGTCGATGCCTCCGGCATCGGCAGCAGGACCAGCCGATCATGCTTGGGAATTCGCGCCGGATTCCAGTATTTGTCGTTCTTGACCAGTTCGAGCCGCTCGTGCGGCACGACGGAATCGAACTTGTAAGGCCCGGTTCCCGACGGCTTCTTCATGTAGACATTGTAATCATTGCCAGCCGCCGTGACGGCGCAATTCGAAATCATGTAGTACATTGCCATTTCGTAGGGAAACAGCGAGCTTGGCGCCTTTGTATTGATGGCGATCTTGTAGTCATCCAGTTTGTCGACGCTTGCGATGTTCACCACATAGGTGCCCATCTGGCCGACGTGGCGCGCGTTGAACTGCGGCGCCTTGGGGTCCATCACGCGGTTGAAGTTCCAGATCGCGGAATCGGCGTTCCACGGGCAACCGTCGTGGTAGGTGACACCCTGGCGCAGGTTGAAGATCCAGCGCTTGTTGTTCTGCGGATCGATTTCCCAGCTGGTGGCGAGGCCGGGGACGACGTCGGCGGCCTTGTCGGAGCTCGACAGGTCCCAGAGGGCGAGAGCGTCATAGAGCGTGTAGCCGGCGAAGCGGTATCCCTCATATCCCTGGTCGGGAGCGCCGGTGTAGTCCGGGATATCCGCGGCGGTCATCGCGACGCGCAGGACGGACTCGGCCGATGCATTCCCTGCAAGGCCGAGACCGAACATCGCAATCGCAGCCAGCTTAAGCACGCCTCGCATTCTCGGTGAGTTCATATGTTCTCTCCTGATTGTCGTCCGCCCTGCCCGGCAGGCGCTCATCGGGAGTTTCGCAAGGGCTGTGCCAGCGCTACGGCACGGCCGGCAAGCGGTGACAAAACGACCAAATATCGCCGTTAAAAATATTGTTAATCCTATATTTTCCGCCATTTCTGGACGCTGCGATTTTTTCTTCGAGCACTTATATAGCGCAGTAAAATCGCGCTTTTGTGCGCCATTCCGCACGAGCCGCCGCGCGTAATTCGCAGGCAGTATGACTATATTTTCGACATTCAATATTATCGTTTGCAACTAATCGGTTTTCACATATAACCGCCTTCATTCCCTTGGGAGGCATGATGGGCCAGATGGACAAGGCTGAATTCGCGCGGACATTCCGCGGGGCCAGGACGACGTCGTCCGGCCGACGCATTTCTCCGGCACACCTCATGGGCCGCAGGGCCGCGGATCCTGGTCGTGCAACCCGACTAGGCCTTCTCCGCTCCGAAGCACGCTTGCGGCCGATGGGCGGAACGCGATGAGTGCGCCGCTGCACTATGCCTCGCTGCTCGAGGTCTCGGCCCTCGTCGCGTCGGGTGACATCTCGCCCGTCGGCCTGACCGAGTTGATGCTGGAACGGATCGCAGCGGTCGATCCCGCCCTCAATTCCTATCTTCTCGTCACAGCGGACACCGCCCTCGCCGAGGCAGCCGTGGCCGAAGCAGAAATCAGGTCTGGCCGCCACCGCGGGCCGCTGCACGGCGTTCCGATCGCACTTAAGGATCTCTTCCATACGCGCGGCGTCGCCTCGACCTTCGGCACCCTCGCCTATCGGGATTTCGTCGCCGACAGCGACGCCACATTGGTGCATCGCTTGAAGACCGCCGGCGCGACCATTCTCGGTCGCCTGCACCTGCATGAAGGCGCATTCGGCGAGCATCATCCGGCGCTCGGACGCTGCATCAATCCGTGGAATGAAGCCTATTGGCCGGGCGGATCCTCTTCGGGCTCCGGCGCGGCCACCGCAGCTGGCCTTTGCTTCGCAAGCCTCGGCACGGATACGGGCGGCTCGATCCGCTTTCCGTCCGCGGCCAATGGCGTCACCGGCCTGAAACCGACCTGGGGCCGGACCAGCCGCCACGGCGTGTTTCCGCTCGCTGATTCACTCGACACGATCGGGCCGATGGCACGCAACGCCGCCGATGTCGCAGCGATGTTCAACGCCATGGCCGGCGCCGACCCCTGCGATCCGACCAGCCTTTCAGCGCCTGTTCCGGATTATCTGGCCGCGCTCGACGGCGTACTCGGCGCACGCGGACTGCGGATCGGGATTGACGAGGTCTATCTCGAGACGGGCGTCGACGACGAGACCGTAGCAGCCATGCGCCAGGCGATTGCAGACTTCCGCGATCTCGGCGCGACGCTTGTGCCCGTCACCGTGCCGGATCGCCGAGAGGCGACCCTCGCCCAGATGGTGATCACCGACACGGAAAGTGCCGTCTTTCACAAGGACGTCTTTGAGGCCGACAAGAGCCTATTCGGCCCTCAGCTCGCCGCGGCGCTCGAACGCGGGATCAGCTATGACGCCCTGACGATGTCGCGCGCCTATATCAAGCGCGACCGCTTCAAAGGCGAGATCGCCCGGCTGTTCTCCAGCATCGATGTGCTGATCTCGCCTGTCTATCCGATGGTTGGAGCGCTTTACGAGGAAATGGACTCGTATCTTGCCGATCTCGTCGGTTTCCTCGGCTTCACCTCGCCTTTCAATGTCAGCGGAAGCCCGAGCATCACGCTGCCTTGCGGTGCCGCCGCCGTCGGCATGCCGATCGGCATGCAGTTGATCGGTCCGCATCTGTCGGAACCGACACTGCTGCGCGCGGCCCATGCCTTCCAGCAGGCAACGGATTGGCACACCCGCCACCCTCCCCGCTTTTGACCTCGAGCAAGGAAGTGACCGCCATGTCCCTCGGCGACGTCCATTATCAACCGCTCACATCGATTGCGAAGCGCATCGAAGCGGGCGACCTCTCGCCGGTCACCGTGACGGAGGCGATCCTCGCGCGCATCGATGCGCTCGATGGCGAGCTCAAGAGCTACACCACCGTCACCGCCGATCTCGCGCTTGAACAGGCCGAAAAGGCCGAAGCCGAAATCGCCGCCGGAATCTATCGTGGGCCCATGCATGGCGTTCCAGTTGCCGTGAAGGATCTCTGCTTCACCAAGGGCATCAAGACCACAGGCGGCATGACGATCTATGCCGACTACATTCCAGACCATGACGCGACCGTCGTGACGCGGCTCGCCGATGCCGGCGCCGTGCTGCTCGGCAAGCTGCACATGACGGAGGGCGCGACCCTTGAGCATCATCCGGATCTGCCAGAACCGGTGAACCCGTGGAAGAACGACCTCTGGACCGGCGTATCGTCGTCGGGATCGGGCGTCGCCACCGCCGCGGGTCTCACCTTCGCCTCCATCGGCTCTGATACGGGCGGATCTATCCGCTTTCCCTCGGCCTGCAATGGCCTGACGGGAGTGAAGCCGACATGGGGCCGGATCAGCCGCTTCGGCATCTTCGATCTCGCCTCGACCTTCGATCATCTGGGGCCGATGGCCCGCTCGGCAGCGGACGCGGCGGCCATGCTACAGGCGCTGGCGGGCTGGGACCCGAAGGACTCCACCTCGCTTTCGACGCCGGTTCCCGATTATCTCGGCGAATTGGACGGCATCTATGGCGCGCGCGGCGTGCGCGTCGGCATCGACTGGGACTATGCCGGCGCGGATGCCGATCCGGTCTCGCTCGGGTTCATCGAGGATGCTGTCGACGTGCTCGGCGAGATCGGCGCGCTCACGCAACCGATCCATTTCCCGTCGCCCGATGCGCTGCTGCAATACACCATGCCGATGACCATGGCCGAAATGGCGGTGCATCACGAGGCGACCTATCCCTCGCAGGCCGAGAAATATGGCGGCTGGATCAGCGAAGGCCTCAAGGCGGGGCATGGCGTCAGTGCCCTCGATATCGGCAAGGGCATCATCGAACGCTACAAGTTTCGCGGCGCCGTCGCGCGGATGTTCGACGATATCGACGTCTTCGTCATGCCCGTATTCCGCACGGGGACGCCGACCTGGGAGGAAGTGCGCGCTGCAGTCGCTGAAGACTTCAACATCATCGGCAAGTTCACCTCGCCCTTCAACGCAACAGGCACGCCGACGGTAACGCTGCCTTGCGGATATACCGAGGACGGCCGCCCGGTTGCGATGCAGTTTGCCGGCAAGCCGGGGTCCGAAGCTCTGTTGCTTCGCGTCGCACACGCCTACCAGCAGGCGACCGACTGGCACACGCGCCGTCCGCCGATCGCCTGATCGCTGGCAAGCAGCGCTCGGCCGCGCAAGCCTGTCCGCGCGGCCGCTACTGCAGCAATTCGCGCAGGAGGTTGCGGAGTTCGGCCGCCCTTTCGGATTCCAGCAATTCCACGATCCGCTGCTCCTGCGCCGTCGAGACGCCGCGGAGACGCTTGAACAGCGCTTTGCCGGCGGGGGCGGTGACGATCAGGACGCGGCGGCGATCATTCGGGTCAGGCGCACGGTAGACGAGCCCTTCCGAAACCATCTTGTCGACGATCTTGGTCAGCGTCGGCGGTTCGATGAGGGACTGGCTGGCGATCTCGCCCATTGGCGCAGGCTCGCTGGCGTCCAGCACCTCCAGAATGCGAAACTGCTCGATCGGCACGCCGCCCGGGCGCAGCCGCTCCTCGAGATCATTTTCCAGCTGGCGGTTGAGGCTCGCAATGAGATAGGCGAGCTGATCCTTCATCCGTACTGGTGCCATGTTTCCCCCCTTGGATCGCTTCTTGTTGCTTTCATTCCGATCAACCGCCCCCGAAACGGCAAGTCCGACCAGCCAAGCGGCCTCACCGAGACCGCTAGCTTAGCCGAAGCAGATAACGCGGCTCCGATAGCACCGCCATCGGTGTTTGACAATATTTCTTTTTCAATTATTTCAGCGCGTCATCGCCTTGACGACTTCGAGCCTCACGCCATCGGCTCGGCCGATATAGACCGGCGGGATCTGGCCGACCGGCTTGTTGTCGAGCATGTGGCGCACGGCCGGCCGGGAGATCGGACGATGCAGGTGGTTAGCGAGCGCCCGGCTGTCGCGCGTGCCAAGGTCACGGGCGAGACCCGCCAGGACATGCAGCGCCTCATAGTAGCTGACGCTTGCCGCCGACACGGGCGGCGCGAAGGCGCCGAAGGCATCGTGATAGAGCTCGAGGAAGTGATCGTTCGACCGCGACTGGTTGACGGCGAAGTAGCTCGCGGCGGTAAAGAGATTTGTCGACGCGTCCGCGCCGATGCCGCAGATCACGGTCTCATCGACGATGAGCCCGAAGCGAAGCATCTTCTGGTCGAGCCCGGCTGCAGCGAAGGCGCGGTTGAATTCGACTGAGCACAACCCGACCAGAGCCTGGATGACGACCTGGGCGCCGCTGGCGGCGATTTTTTTCAGAACCTCGGAATTGTCGGCAAGGCGGGTCGGCATGATCGCCTGGCCGACCAGTTCGCCACCCTGCCGGCGCAGCAGCCGGCGCGTCGTCGAGAGCGCCATGCGCGGCCAGATATAGTCGTTCCCGACGAAAAAGAAGCGCTCGGCTCCCTTGGCGTGGCGCAGCCAGTGCAGCGCCGGCCCCAGCAACTCCTGGTCGGTACTGCCGATCGCAACGGTCGAGGGACCGCAGGCCAGACCCTCATATTGTGGCGTGAAAATGTAGGGAACCTTGCTGGAAATCCGCTGGCTGACCGCATCGCGGATATTGCTGGTGTGGCCGCCGATGATGACCTCGGCGCCATCGACCTCGATCAGCGTGTCCACCGCATCCACGGCCTGGCTGACTGCGAAGCCGCAATCGCCGAACACGAGTTCGATCTCCTCACCCAGAATCCCGCCGGCGGCATTGAGTTCTGCGGCCCCGAGCGTTGCGGCGGCGTCCATCGCCGGCGCCCACATGCCCATGATCCCGCTTCGCGGATGCAGCAAGCCGACCTTCATGTCCCTGCCCTTCCATCGCTATGAACGAGGCCAGTTCGGGGACGAGGCCGCTGCGCGGCAACGCGGTCAGGAATGAGCCAGCCGGACGATTCAACCGGCGCACTGCCACCCGATCAGGCGGCGCAGCCTCGCACTGCAACATGATCCTGTCAAACAAATGCAAAGACTTTGACCAACTGAACAAAATGCTTAGCGATTAGGCACATCGATATCCAATTAGATATTTTCAAAAGCTATATTTCATGAATTAATAATCGTCAGAGAAACGGAAGCGCCGGCGCCCCGGGCGGTAGTCGCGCTCACGGTCACGACAGCGAGGACCTCCCATGCATAAAGTCTCGATTCCCGATCACATCGCGGCGCGCGGTCGCCTTCAGCGGGGCGGCAAGGAATTCATCTTCGACCAGCTGGACATGAGCAAAGTCGCGCATGTGATCGTCGATCTTCAGAACGGCTTCGTTGCCGAGGGCGCGCCGGTCGAGGTGCCGGTGGCACGCGAGATCGTCGGCTCTGTCAACGCCATCGCCAAGGCGGTGCGCGCGGCCGGCGGGATCAATTGCTTCCTGCGCTATACCTATGACGGCAAGGAGAAGCTGCCGTGGAACGTCTGGTTCCAGAACTACATGAGCCCGACCCAGTTCGACATCATGACGGCGGCCTTCGCGCGGGGCGCCGATGACTGGCAGCTCTGGCCGGAACTGGATGTCCAGGTCGGTGACCTCGTCGTCGACAAGACACGCTTTTCGGCCCTCATCCCCGACACCTGCGACATGGACCAGATGCTGAAGGCGCGTGGCATCGACACGCTGATCATCACCGGCACGCTAACTAACTGCTGCTGCGAGAGCACGGCGCGCGATGCATTGCAGATGGGCTACAACGTGATCTTCGTCACCGATGGCAACGCCACGCTGAGCGACGAGGAACACAACGCGACCCTCCTCAGCATGTCCGCCATCTTCGCCGATGTGATGGACACAAATCGGCTGCTCGGCCTCATCGAAGCCTCAGCCAGCGCCAGGGCGGCCGCATAAGCCGGCTCGGCTCTTTAGTCGACCCGAAGCACTCACTTCCCTTCCCATGCCGCACCGGGCGGGACGCCGGGTGCGCCGCGTTATTTCCCGATCGAGGAGCCTCTCATGAACGCGCCCGCTTCGCCGAAATCGGCTGCCGAGATTGATGTCACCGAGTTGACCATCGGTGAAATTCAGCAGGGCTTCGCCGACGGACTCTATACTTCAGAAGCGCTGACGCGCGCCCACCTTGCCCGGATTGACCGGTACGAGCCGTTCTATAACGCCTTCACCTTCATGAACCCTTCGGCGCTGGCCGATGCCCGCGCCATCGACGCGCGACGTGCGGCAGGCGAAGCGCTCGGCCCGCTCGCTGGCGTCCCGGTGGTGGTGAAGGAGGCGATGGATTTTGTCGGCCTGCCCTCGACCGGCGGCTGGGCGCCGCTTTCGAGCGTCGCAGGGGGCATCGATCTCATGCCCGAGCGGGACGCGCCGGTCGTCGCGCGATTGCGCGCGAGCGGCGCCGTCATTCTCGGCAAGACCAATATTCCCGCCTTCAGCCATGATGGCGCCCGTGCCAATACCAGTTGGGATGGCCCGACCTTCAATGCCGTCGACCGGGCCGTCGCCCCCGGCGCGAGCTCGAGCGGCACGGCGACCGCGATATCGGGCAGCTTCGCCGTCGTCGGCCTTGCCGAGGAAACCGGCGGATCGATCCAGAACCCAGCCGCCGCGCAAAGCCTCGTCAGCGTCAAGCCGACCTTCGCGCTGGTGCCGAATGCCGGCGTCACACCCCTGGCCGGCTCGACGCGCGACGTCGTCGGGCCGCATGCCCGCACGGTCACGGATGCAGCCCTGCTGCTCGATGTCCTCGCGGGCTACACGGTCGAAGACCCCAAGACCGTGGCATGCATCGGCAAGATCCCGGCCGGCGGCTTTACCAGCCGCCTCGCCACCGACGCGCTGAAAGGCAAGCGGATCGGACTCTATGGCACCGGCTGGCGTCGGCAGCCGCTGTCCGACGAGGCGGCCGCGCTCTATGCCGACGCATGTGCGGAACTGGCCGATCGTGGCGCCATCCTCGTGGACGATCCGTTCTCCGGCAGCGGCTTTGCCGATCTCGCCGTCTGGAAGTCTGGCGGCTTCGACGAGCGAGGACTGGAGACAATCGCCTATGACATGGCCCTTTACCTGAAGCGTCTCGGCCCCTCGGCAGCGGCGCACACCCTGGCCGAACTGACGACGCTCACGGGTGAGGATCCGTTTGCGCCCGGCGGGATTCTCGCGATGCATGCCGCCATGCCCGTCCTGGCAGCGTCGCTCGCCGATCCGTCGACGATCCCCGATGTCGGTCCGTTCCTCGCCGTCCGGGAAGCCTATCTGAAGATCGTCAACTCCGTGATGTCGTCGCATGCGCTCGACGCACTCGCCTTCCCGCAGTCGTCCGCGACGCCTCCGGGCATTTTCGACGAAGCGCCCTACCCGGCCACCACCGTGTCGGAGATCAACATTGCCGGCCTGCCGGGCGTGACGGTTCCGGCGGGGCGGTTTGCGGACGGTGCTCCCTTCAGCCTGATCTTCGTCGGGGCGATGTGGAGCGAAGCCGAGCTTCTCGCCTATGCCTACGACTATGAGCAGGCGACGCAGCATCGCATCGTGCCGACACTCGTCGAAACACCGTTCCAGACAGCCTTGCGAGAGATGGCGGAAGAGAGCGCTTGAGCCATTCTAGGTGAACGGATGGCGACACAGGGCTGTCGCACGAAATTGATCAACGGATCACCGACGCGACATTGCGCTTGGAGGGTGTTAAGGAAACCCGGCCTATAATGTCTGCAGCCGCTTCGTCCGGCTGAGACATGGTTTGGGATTTCGGCTTATGGCGATCATTCGCTCTCTTCTGCTCCTGGCGCTGCTTGCCTGCGGCCTGGCGGCCTGCACGACGGGCGAGCGCGACACGCGCGGCATGCAGCCGATACCGGCGAAGCTCGTGGCCGACATGCGCCAGAAGGGCATGAAGCCGTCCGACCCGATCATGATCCGCATCTACAAGCAGGAAAGCGAGCTTGAGGTCTGGAAGCGCGATCGCAGCGGCAGCTATGCCCTGCTGAAGACCTATCCGATCTGCCGCTGGTCCGGGAAACTCGGCCCCAAGAAGCAGGAGGGCGACCGGCAAGCGCCGGAGGGCTTCTACGCGATCACCATGTCGTTGCTGAACCCGCAATCGCAATTCTATCTCTCGTTCAATCTTGGCTTCCCCAACAAGCTGGAAGAAGCACTCGGCTATGAAGGCGCGGCACTGATGGTGCATGGCGCCTGCTCCTCGTCCGGCTGCTATGCACTGACGGACGCCGGCGTCGCCGAGATCTATGCCGTCGCGCGCGATGCGCTCATCGGCGGGCAAACCTCGTTCCAGGTTCAGTCGCTGCCGTTCCGTATGACGCCGCAGAACCTCGCTCTGCACCGCAACGACCCCAACATGAATTTCTGGCTCAATCTCAAGCAGGGCACCGACCAGTTCGACGTCACGCGCCAGCCGCCCAAGGTCGAGGCGTGCAATCGCCGCTATGTGTTTGGCGCCAAGCCGGTCGACCCGAGCGCCGTGTTCGACCCCCTCGGCGCCTGCCCGGCCTTCGAAGTCGATCCGTCCGTCGCCGCGAAGGTCGCCGTCAAGCAGGCGCGCGACGACTCGCAGATCGCAGCGCTCGCCGCGTCGGAACCGCCGATCTCGCTCGCCTATTCGGATGGCGGCATGAACGAGGCGTTCCGGGAGATCCTGAAGAATTCGGGGCCGGAGAAGCTGTCGCGGATGACCTCGGCGGGTTTCCCGGTCAGCCGCCCCTCGGCCGCGTTGGCCGATCCCTATCAGATTGTCGGCATCGACCCGGTGCAAACCGCGACGTCGGTGGCCGGCCAGAAGTGACTTCGCGCCTACGGCGCCTGACTGCGCTCTATCGAGACATCAGGCGCCGCGCCATGGCCGCGATCGCGCCATCCGGATCGGCAAGCTGATCGAGGATGGTGAAGTGGTTGGCGCCGGCGAGCGTTTCAAAGGTCACCGGCGCGCCTGAGGCCGTAAGCGCGGCTGCATAGTCCTCCGTCTGCTGGCGCATCATTGCCAGTTCAGCCCCGCCGACGACCAACGCCAGCGGCGGCATGTCCCGCTGGATATGACGTTGCGGGGAGTTTCGGTCGACGGCCGCGTCATCGAGGCCGAGCTTGCCGTTGACAAAGCTCGCAGCGAGCGGCGCGAGTTCGTAAAGGCCGCTGATGCCAAGCACGCCGCGCACGAGCGGATGATCCATAACCATGACCGCAAGATGGGCGCCGGCTGACCATCCGCCGACAAAGACCGCCGCAGGATCGCCGCCGAGGCCTGCGAGATGTGCCCCGAGCCAATCGAGCGCGGCGCGAACCTCCAGCACCATGTCATCGAGCGTCGCGTCGGGCGCCAGCGTGTAGCCGACAAAGGCGACATTGATTCCGGCTGGCAAAAGGCCCGCAGCGACGAAGGTGAAGTCATCCTTCGAGAGCATTTGCCAAAAGCCGCCATGCAGGAACACCAGCGTCGGTGCGCCGTCGGCGGCCTTCAGAAGATCAATCCGTTGGCGCGGCCGCGGGCCATAGGCGAGGTCAAGCGCCTCCGGGTGGCGGGCGCGAAGCGCCGCGCTCGTTCTTCCCCAACCTTCGATGATTGCGAGACTGCCCTCGACGGCCCTGCTGCTGCTGAGGCTCTTGTCGAGCGCAGCCCGATCGAGGCTCCGCCAATCCAGCCGGGGTGCTGCGGCGCTCATCGCCGGGGACCCGGGCGGCCGTCGCCGATCCTACGCGCGACCGGGCAGACGGCGGAGGCGCTTCTGTCTTCGTAAGCCATGACGATCATATCCCGGCAGCCGGCCGTGCTTGTTGCGAGGCAGGGACGATCTTGCCGCAACGCACGCAAAAGCCAAGACCTCCAGCACACGATCAGGAGATAGCCGCGGCCGGGAGTGGTCGGATCAGCCGGAGCGAGCGAAGCATGTCATCAAGCCTGCATGAAAATTTGCTTGGTGATGCGTCATGCGAGGAGCCTGCCGGAGCTTCGACGGGGTCGACCGCCATGCAACGGGAATATCACCGCTGGTATAGCAGCCGGCTCGGCCGAGACATGGAATTGCTCGTGTTCGGCCATGCCGGCGCGAAGGTGATCGTCTTCCCGACGCGGGAGGGCCGGTTTCACGAATATGAGGATCTCGGTTTGGTCGCGAGCCTGGCGCCGAAGATCGAGGCCGGTCACCTGCAGCTCTACTGCGTCGACGGGTTTGCCGGCGAGAGCTACTATTGTTCCTGGCGACGGCCGGCCGACCGGGTCGCGCGGCACCTCGCCTATGAGGACTATGTCCTCTCGGAAGTGCTGCCTCTCGCCCATTCGCGCAACACCCATCCTGAGACCATCGCGCATGGCTGCAGCCTCGGGGCCTTCGGCGCAGCGAGCATAGCCTTCCGGCGGCCGGAGCGCTTTTCGCGGCTTGTCGCCTTTTCGGGCCGCTATGACCTCACTCATGCCGTCGAGTGTTTCGGCGACCTGCTCGACGGGCATCGCGGCGAGGATGTCTATTACTGCATGCCGTCGCAATTCCTGCCACGCCTCGGCTGCCCGGAGCGGCTCGACCAGATGCGGCGGCTCAACATCACCCTGACGATCGGCGCCGAGGATCCTTTCCTCGGCAACAACCGCCATCTCAGCGATGTCCTCCGCGACAAGGGCGTCGGCCACGCCCTGCATGTCTGGGACGGCCGCGCCCATCGCGGCCGTGCCTGGCGCCAGATGGCGCCGCTCTACCTCTGATCGGCTCAGGGCGTGATGGCGACTTTGAGCACGCCGTCCCGCTGGTGGGCGAAGAGGTCGTAGGCCGCCTCGATATCGTCAAGCTTGAAGCGGTGCGTGACGAGCGGCGTCAGGTCGATCCGGCCAGACGCGACGACGCTCATGAGCCGACGCATACGCTCCTTGCCGCCCGGACAAAGCGAAGTGACGATCTTGTTGTCGCCGAGCCCGGCCGAGAAGGCGGCGAGCGGGATCTTCAGATCGGTCGAATAGACACCAAGGCTCGACAAGGTACCGCCCGGCCGAAGCGAACGCAGCGCGGATTCGAACGTCTGCTGCGTGCCGAGTGCCTCAATCGCGACATCGACGCCGCGGCCGTCGGTGATCGCCATGATCTGCTCGACAGGATCGCCCGCCTTGAAGTCGACGACATGGTCGCAGCCGAGCTTCTTCGCGACAGCGAGACGCGCCGGAACGGTATCGACGCCGATGATGGTGGTCGCACCGAGAAGCTTCGCGCCTGCGACGGCGCAGAGGCCGATCGGTCCGAGCGCAAAGACGACGACGGTGTCACCGATCTTGATCGCGCCATTCTCGGCGCCGGAGAAGCCCGTCGACATGATGTCGGGGCACATCAGCACCTGCTCGTCCGTCAGTTCATCGGGCACTGGCGAGAGATTGGCGGTCGCGTCGGGGACCCGAATATATTCGGCCTGCGCTCCGTCGATCGTATTGCCAAAACGCCAGCCGCCCATCGCCTTGAAGCCATGCTTCGTGCCGGCGCCATCCTGCGAGGCGCAGCCGCACATGCAGGCGTTCGAGGTGAAGCTTGGCGTGATCGCGCCGGCGATGACGCGCTGGCCCTCCTTGAACCCGGTCACCGCCGAGCCCAGCTTTTCGATGACGCCGACGGGCTCATGGCCGATGGTCAGGCCTCTCTCGACCGGATATTCGCCCTTGAGGATGTGGACGTCGGTGCCGCAGATCGTGGTCGTGGTGAGGCGGACCAGCGCATCGAGCGGGCCGATATCCGGGATCGGCTTCTCATCGAGCACGATGCGGCCGGCCTCTACAAAGATCGCGGCTTTCATCTTCGGCATTGGGTCTATCCTCCTTGGGAAATGCGGCCGGTCTGGGGGAACCGCGGCCTCGGATCGCCCGCAGCATGCACGCCGCCAACCTTCCGGCATTGATACCGATCAAGAGTTGCAGGAACACCGGGTCCGATCGAGGCAAGGGCCTTGTCGCAACGCGGCATGCGCGATACGCCAAAACGGCCGATTGAAGTGGAACAGATACCCATGAAGCCGTTCGCCTCGCTCTACAGCCATGATTTCCTGCGCATCGCCTCGGTAGTGCCGCGCGGCGGCGTGGCCGATCCGGATTTCGCTGTTGACGAGACATTGCGGCTCGCGGCCGAAGGCGACGCGGCCGGGGTCGCCCTGATGCTCTTTCCCGAGCTCGGAATTTCCTCCTATTCGATCGACGATCTCCTGCTGCAGGACGCGCTGCTCGACGCCGTCGAGCGGGCCATCGGGCGGATCGCCGAGGCGTCCAAGGCGCTGTTTCCGGTGCTTGTCGTCGGTGCGCCGCTTCGCCGCGAGGGGCGGCTCTATAACTGCGCCGTCGCCATCCATCGCGGAACCATTCTCGGTGCGGTGCCGAAGACCTATCTGCCGAACTATCGCGAATTCTACGAGCGGCGGCATTTCACCTCCGGCGCCGGGATCATCGGCCTAGCCATCGACATCGACGGTCGCAGCGTGCCGTTCGGCACCGACCTCCTGTTCCGTTCCACGGGCAGCGTACCCTTCACGTTCCACGCCGAGATCTGCGAGGACATCTGGGTTCCGCTGCCGCCCTCGACGCATGCGGCGCTCGCAGGCGCCGAGGTGCTGCTCAACCTCTCGGCCTCCAACATCACCATCGGCAAGGCGGATACGCGCCGCTTGCTCTGCGCCAGTCATTCAGCGCGGACAGCGAGCGCCTATGCCTATTCGGCGGCGGGGCCAGGCGAATCCACCACGGACCTCGCCTGGGACGGCCAGGCCTCGATCTTCGAGAACGGCGCGCTACTGGCCGAAACCGAACGCTTCGCCATCGAAGCGACCATGGCGATCGCCGACATCGATCTTGGCCGCCTCCGGCAGGAGCGCATGCGCCTCACCACCTATGGCGATTGCATCGCCCTCGAAGGCCCGCGCGCCCCGGCCTTCCGCACCGTCACATTCAAACTCGACGCGCCTGAACGGCCTGTCGCGCTTGACCGCGTCGTCGAGCGGTTTCCTTTCGTCCCCGCCGATCCCGCGCGGCTCGCGGAGGATTGCTACGAGGCCTACAACATCCAGGTTCAGGGCCTTGCCAAGCGGCTTGCCGCAACCGGGCTCCAGCATTGCATCATCGGCGTTTCGGGCGGTCTCGATTCGACGCAGGCCCTGATCGTGGCGGTGCGTGCGATGGACCGGCTCGGCCTGCCGCGGGAGAACATTCTCGCTTATACGCTGCCGGGCTTCGCGACATCCGACCATACAAAATCGAATGCTTGGGCGCTGATGCGCGGGCTCGGCGTCAGTGCCGCCGAAATCGATATCCGCCCGGCCGCCCGGCAGATGCTGACCGATCTCGGCCACCCCTTTGCCGGCGGCGAGCCGGTCTATGACGTGACCTTCGAGAATGTGCAGGCCGGCCTTCGGACTGACTATCTCTTCCGCCTCGCCAACCAGCACCGCGGCCTCGTGGTCGGCACCGGGGATCTCTCTGAACTGGCGCTTGGCTGGTGCACGTTCGGCGTCGGCGATCACATGTCGCATTACAACGTCAACGCGTCGGTTTCCAAGACGCTGATCCAGCACCTGATCCGCTTCGTGGCGAGGTCGGGCGATGTCAGCGCCGAGGCAGCGACAACGCTTTATGCGATCCTCGCGACCGAGATCTCCCCCGAACTGGTACCGGTCGCCGATGGCAAGCCGATCCAGTCGACGCAGGCGATCGTCGGCCCCTACCCGCTGCAGGATTTCACGCTCTATTACCTGACGCGCTTCGGCTTCCGCCCCTCGAAGATCGCCTTCCTCGCGCACCATGCCTGGAGCGATGCCGCGCGCGGTCTCTGGCCGAAGGACATGCCGGCGGACGAGCAGCGCGCCTATTCGCTCGCCGAGATCCGCCGGTGGATGCAGGTGTTCATTCGCCGCTTCTTCACCAACCAGTTCAAGCGCTCGACCATTCCCAACGGGCCGAAGATGTCGTCAGGCGGGTCGCTGTCGCCGCGCGGCGACTGGCGCATGCCCTCGGACGCGGAGGCCAAGGTCTGGCTCGACGAACTGGAAGAGAACGTGCCAATGGAGTGATCAGGCGAGCGCCGCCCGTTTCATCTCGATGCGATCGACGATGCGGCCGGCAATCGGCAGCGCCGAGGTAGCGGCCGGCGACGGCGCGTTGCAGACATGCAGCATGCGCGCGCTCTCGACCATGACGAAGTCCTCGACCATGCGTCCGTCCGCCTCGACGGCCTGAGCGCGGATGCCGGCGGGATAAGGCTGGAGGTCGTCGAGCTCAAGCGCGGGATAGTATTTGCGGCACTGTTCCAGATAGCCGCGCTTGTGAACCGAATTGACGAACTCGGTTGCGGCCGTGCGCCAGTTGGCGGCCGCCATTTTCCAGAACCCGCCGAAGCCGGCCATGGAGCGGAGATCGTCCGCATCCATCGCCCACTTGCCCTGCCGCTCGCGCGAAAGGCCTAGCACGGCATTTGGGCCGACCGTCACCGATCCGTCGATCATCAGCGTCAGGTGGATGCCGAGAAAGGGCAGCGCCGGATCGGGCGTCGGATAGATCAGGTGTCGGATGCGGTTCTCGTGCTTTTTGGCGAGGACATAATATTCGCCGCGAAACGGCACGATGCGGTGGCTGATCGGCAGGCCGGCCAGCGTCGCGATGCGATCCGACTGCAGACCGGCACAGGCGACCAGCATCCTCGCTTCGACCTCGCCCTTATCGGTTGAAACCCGCACCCCGGCGCCGTGCTCGACGATGCCGAAAACCCGCTCGCCGAGGCGGATCTCACCGCCGGATGCGACGATCCGCCGGCCCATCGCGGCGCAGACGAGGCGATAATCGACGATCGCCGACGACGGGACATGCAACGCACTGACGCCCTCAATCTCCGGCTCGCGTTCGGCAAGACCGGCCCGGTCGAGCCGGATGACCTCGATGCCGTTGCGGCCGGCGCGTTCCTCGAGCGCAAGCAGGCGGGTGTGCTCGGCGTCGTCGGTGGCGACGATCAGCTTGCCGCAGGTGCGGAAGGGCACGTCATGGCTGAGGCAAAAGGCTTTGGTGGCAGCGGAACCGGCGCGACAGAGCTCGGCCTTCAGGCTGCCGGGCGCGTAGTAGACGCCGGCATGGATGACACCGGAATTATGGCCGGTCTGGTGCTGCGCCAGAGCGGCTTCCTTCTCGATAAGGACAAGGCTCGCTCCCGGATCGCGAGACAGAAGTTGCATGGCGGTGGCGAGGCCGACAATGCCGCCGCCGATGACGCAATAGTCGTAGATCACGCTCGTTCCCGATTCCGTTGGCGGCCCGCCCGCCGGCACCGGAGAGTTTCACTCCTTGGCGCCGACGGGAAGCCCCTCAAACGATCAGGATGCGCGCCGTGCCGCCGCGTCGAGCGCCGCGAAGGCATCATCCGACAGCGAGATCGAGGCCGCGGCGACATTGTCCTCGAGGTGGGAGACCTTGGACGTGCCTGGAATCGGCAGCATCACGGGGCTGCGCTTCAGCACCCAGGCGAGCGCGACCTGAGAATGCGTCGCACCGAGCGCCTTGGCGACGTCGTCAAGGACGGAACCCGGACGAGCCAGATTGCCGGAGGCCAGCGGCGCCCAAGGGATGAAGCCGATCGACTCACGCTCACAATAATCGAGCACATCCTCGCTTCCACGATCTACCAGATTGTAGCGGTTCTGAACCGTCGCGACTGGGAACACGGCGCTCGCCGCCTCAATCTCAGCCACCGAGACCTCGCTGAGGCCGGCATGGGCGATGATGCCCTCGTCGAGCATCTGCTTCACGGCGCCGAACTGTTCGGCGCGCGGCACTTTCGGGTCGATGCGGTGAAGCTGCCAAAGCGCGATCTGCTCGACGCCGAGCTTCTTGAGGCTCTTCTTGGCCTCGTCAATCAGATAGGCCGGGTCGCCCTTTGGCGTCCAGCGATTGGGCCCTTCACGCGTCAACCCACCCTTGGTGGCGATCAGCAGGCCCGGATAGGGATGCAGCGCTTCGCGAAGCAGTTGCTCCGAAATGTCGGGGCCGTAGGAATTGGCTGTGTCGATGAAATTGACGCCGACCTCAGGCAGGCGTTTCAACGTGCGGATCGCCTCGGCATGGTCGGCGGGCGGCCCCCAGATGCCTTCGCCGGTGACGCGCATGGCACCAAAGCCGAGGCGGTTGATCTCGATCTCGCCGCCGACCTTGAAGGTTCCGGAGGCGGCTGCATTGAGCGGTGATGTCATGTGAAGGCTCCCTTGCGCGGTGACGCCATCCGGCGACGCCTGCGATCCGGCCTTTCAGCTAGGCTCCACCCATCGCCTCGACAAGGCCGCGCGGTATCACAGCCGAGCGAGCGCGTCCCGCACGCCTAGCTTGCTGAGGCTCGCCAATGCTGCGGCTGTCTTGGCGACAAGGGCCGGGCGATGGGGGCTCCGCGCAGCAAAGCCCGAGGCGGCGAACACCGCTTCGACCTCCGCCGCCGGATCGTCGCCCGCCGTCAGGATGGGGGCCAGCGCTGCATCGAGCGGATCGGCGAAGGCCGGCTGCGTCCCGCGCGATGCGAGCGCCGCGATCCAGGCGGCAAGCGCGAAGGCCGGGCGATCGATCCCCAGCCCTTGTTCCATCCGATCGAGCGTGGCGGCGACGATCCGCTGCGGCAGCTTCTGCGAGCCGTCATTGGCGATCTGCGCCGTGCGATGACGAAGGGCCGTATTGGCGAAGCGGCTTGCAAGGCGCCGGATATAGTCGGCCGTGTCGAGCCCGGCACCGGCCGGCAGCGTGGCGATGAAGTCCTGCCAGATGCCGTCGACGAAGCGGCGGATCGCCGGATCGGCAAAGGCATCGGCGACCGTCTCATGGCCGAGCAACTGGCCGAGATAGGCGATGGAGGAATGCGCGCCATTGAGCAGCCGCAGCTTCATCTCCTCATACGGCGTCACATCCTCGACCATGGTGACGCCGAAGCGCTCCCAATCCGGCCGGCCGGCTGGGAAGTGATCCTCGACGACCCATTGCATGAAGGGTTCGGTCAAGACGGGCCAGGCGTCAGAGACGCCGAGCGCGGCGCTGACGCGGGCCCGATCGGCGTCCGTCGTTGCCGGCACGATGCGGTCGACCATGCTCGACGGGAACGCGACGTCCTCCATCACGAAGCGGCCGAGATCCGCGTCGCGGAGCGCGGCGAACTGCGCCATTACGCGGCGCGCGGTGATGCCGTTGTTCGGCAGGTTGTCGCAGGAGAGAACCGTGAAAGGCGGCGTTCCCGCTGCGCGGCGGCGGGCGAGAGCCTCGACGATGAAGCCGTGCGCGGTGCGCGGGGCGCCCGGATGGGCGAGATCGGCGCGGATATCGGGATGGTCGGCGTCGAGATCGCCGGCCGCATTTCGCAGATAGGCCTTTTCCGTCACAGTCAGCGTCACAATGCGCATGGCCGGATCGACCATCGCGGCGATGAGGGCGGCCGGGTCCTCGGGCGCCACGAGAAGTCGGAGCAGCGAACCGATGACGACAAGGTCCTCGCGATCACCGGCGCGCACGGCGAGCGTGTAGAGGCCGTCCTGCGGCGCGAGCGCGTCGCGCGTATCGGGGCTCCTGAGCGAGGCTCCGACGATGCCCCAACCACCCTCCCCGGCTGCAAGGCATGCATCGACATAAGCAGCTTGATGGGCGCGATGAAAAGCGCCGACCCCGAGATGGACGATGCCCGGCGTCACCGATCCGCGGTCGTAATCTGGGCGCCGCACGGCAGCCGGCAGGTCGGCAAGCGTCGCATTCGAAAGGCGCATCGTGCTTCTCCTCACCGCGCGGATCGGCGCAAGGCTTAGAACACCGGCGCCGCGACGCCAAGCGGCCTAGGACGCGGTTGTCGTCTCCGGGGGTGCCACCATGTTTTCATCCGGCAAGAAGGCATGGCGTGCAGCGCGGACGCGGGCGGCGATGTAATCCGCCACAGCCGCCACGCGGCGGGTTGCATGCGTATCGGGATGACTGGTCAGCCAATAGCTGCGGCGAAAGGCGATCTCCGGCAGAAGACGGCGAAGCTCGGGATAGAGCGCTGCCGTGTAGTCATGCAGGATGCCGACGCCGACACCGGCCCTGACGGCCTCGACCTGCCCGACCACGCTGCCGCATTCGTAGCGCCGGCTGCTGACATGGGCGAGCTTCGCGGCGTAGTCGAGCGCCCGGCTATAGGCGAGGTCCTCGACATGGGTGACGACCAGCCGGCCGGAAAGATCCGCTTCGCTGCGGATCGGACCGAGCCGCGCCAGATAGTCGTCCGAGGCATAGATTCCGAGGCTGTAGTCGGTGAGCTTGCGCACCACCAGCCGTCCACTTGCCGGCCGGTCCAGCGTAATGACGATGTCCGCCTCGCGCCGTGACAGCGAGAAGGTGCGCGGCAACGGGACGAGCTGGATGATCAGCTCGGCATGTTCGGTGGCGAGACGGCCGAGCTCGGCGGCTAGGAAATAGTTGCCGAGCCCATCCGGCGCGCCGACGCGCACCGTGCCGGCGATGCCAGCCGAAGCACCCGATAGCTCCGCCTCGACGCGCAGGAACTCAGACTCAGCCCGCTCGGCCGCCGCCATCAATTGTTCGCCGGCGGGCGTCAACTGGCAGCCATTGGTGCGCCGCTCGACGAGCTTCGCCTTCACCTCGCCCTCGAGCGCGGTCAACTGGCGGGAAACGGTGGCGTGGTTGAGCCCGAGCTGGCGGGCGGCGCCAAGGATCTGCCCGGTGCGCGCGACGGCAAGAAAGATGCGGATGCGTTCCCAATCCATTGGATGACTTTAATTTCTGCACAACCGAGCCGCAAGGCTGGCGATTGCTGTGCGAATTCGAATGTTGCATGGAGAGGCGGGTTCAATCCGGAGAGACGCCATGTCCAGCTTGCCGATCATCGACCACTTCATCGCGGGCCAGCGCTCGGCGGGCGCTTCCGATGCGACGCAGCCGGTATTCAACCCGGCCACCGGCGAGGCGACCAAGGCGGTTCGTCTCGGTGCCGAAGCTGAAGTGAAGGCGGCGACGGACGCGGCCAAGGCGGCAGCGCCGGGCTGGGCCGCCACGACGCCGCTTCGCCGCGCGCGCATCCTGAACAAGTTCCTGCACATCATCGAGGAGCGGATCGACGAGCTGGCCGCCGTCATCACTTCGGAGCATGGCAAGGTACTCTCCGATGCCAAGGGCGAGATTCAGCGCGGCATGGAGGTGGTCGAGTTCGCCACCGCCGCGCCGCAGCTTCTGAAGGGCGAAGTGACCGAAAATGTCGGCACGCGGGTCGATAGCCATTCGCTGCGCCAGCCGCTCGGCGTCGTTGCCGGCATCACGCCGTTCAACTTCCCGGCCATGGTGCCGATGTGGATGTTCCCGATCGCGCTCGCCGCCGGCAACTGCTTCATCCTGAAGCCCTCCGAGCGCGATCCCTCCGCTTCGCTGGTCATTGCCGACTGGCTGAAGGAAGCCGGACTTCCCGATGGCGTCTTCCAGGTGGTGCATGGCGGCAAGGACGCTGTCGACGCGATCCTGACCAATCCCGATATCCAGGCCGTCAGCTTCGTCGGTTCGACGCCGATCGCCCGCTACATCTATGAGACCGCCGCGAAGAACGGCAAGCGCTGCCAGGCGCTCGGCGGCGCCAAGAACCACATGATCATCATGCCGGACGCCGATATGGACCAGGCGGTCGACGCGCTGATGGGC
Organism: Kaistia soli DSM 19436; assembly: GCF_900129325.1. Lineage (GTDB taxonomy): Bacteria > Pseudomonadota > Alphaproteobacteria > Rhizobiales > Kaistiaceae > Kaistia > Kaistia soli. The sequence continues at coordinate 54,457 of NZ_FQUP01000001.1, forward strand.
GCTGCCTATGGCTCGGCCGGCGAGCGCTGCATGGCGATCTCGGTGGCGGTTCCGGTCGGCGAGAAGACCGCCGAGACGCTGATCGCCAAGCTGGAGCCGAAGATCCGCGCGCTGAAGGTCGGGCCGGGCACGGATCCGGAGGCCGAGATGGGTCCGCTGGTCACCAAGCAGCACCTCGACAAGGTGCGCGGCTATATTGACGCCGGCGTCGCTGAGGGCGCCAAGCTCGTCGTTGACGGGCGCGGGCTGCAACTGCAGGGCTATGAGGATGGCTATTTCGTCGGCGGCACGCTGTTCGACAACGTCACGACCGATATGACGATCTACAAGGAAGAGATCTTCGGGCCGGTGCTGGCCGTTGCCCGCGCGCCTGACTACGCGACCGCCGCGAAGATGATCAACGACCATCCCTTCGGCAACGGCACGGCAATCTTCACCCGCGACGGCGACGCGGCGCGTGAATTCGCGCATCAGATCCAGGTCGGCATGGTTGGCATCAACGTGCCGATTCCTGTGCCAATGGCGTTCCACTCGTTCGGCGGCTGGAAGCAATCGCTGTTCGGCGACCATCACATGCACGGCATGGAAGGCATTCGCTTCTACACGAAGCTGAAGACCATCACGACCCGCTGGCCGACCGGCATCCGCGCCGGCGCAGACTTCGTCATGCCGACGATGAGCTGATCGACGACGGGCCGCCCATTCAAGGGCGGCCCCGTTCGCGATTGAATTTGCCAAGCCGCCGTTCCCGACTAATCTGGCGACAGAGGGGGAATGATGGGCCTGAAGAAGCCCGCGTCTCCCAGGGAACAGGGAGACAGCATCGAAATGACCTCGATCCTCAAGTCGACGATCGCGCTTGCTGCCGTTGCCGCCTTTGTCGGCCAGGCGACCGCGCAGCAAGCATCGGTCGGCGCCGGCGAAGGCGCGCTGAACATCGTCGCATGGCCGGGCTATATCGAGCGCGGCGAAAGCGACAAGGCCTATGACTGGGTCACCGATTTCGAGAAATCGACGGGCTGCAAGGTTTCCGTGAAGACCGCCGCCACCTCGGACGAGATGGTGACGCTGATGAACCAGGGCGGCTTCGACCTCGTCACCGCATCGGGCGATGCCTCGCTCCGCCTCGTCGCCGGCAAGAAGGTCGTGCCAGTCAATACGGCGCTCATTCCGAGCTGGTCGACGGTGGACGATCGGCTGCAGAACGCGCCGTGGTTCACGGTGGGCAGCGATCACTACGGCGTCCCCTATCAATGGGGGCCAAACGTCCTCATGTACAACACCAATGTCTTCAAGACGCCGCCGACGAGCTGGTCGGTCGTCTTCGAGGCGCAGGACCTGCCGGACGGCAAGCCGAATGCAGGCCGCGTCCAGGCCTATGACGGCCCGATCTACATCGCCGACGCCGCCACCTATTTGATGGCCAAGAAGCCTGAACTCGGCATCAAGGATCCGTACGAGCTGACCGAGGACCAGTATGCGGCCGCGATCGAACTCTTGAAGGGCCAGCGGAAACTGGTTGGACGCTATTGGCATGACGCGGCCGTCCAGGTCGACGACTTCAAGACCGAAGGCGTCGTTGCCTCCTCGTCCTGGCCGTTCCAGGTCAACACGCTGCAGTTCGACAAGCAGCCGATCGCCTCGACCGTACCGGCCGAAGGCGCCACCGGCTGGGCCGACACGACGATGCTGGCCGCCGGCGCCGCGCATCCCAACTGCGCCTATCTCTGGATGGAACACTCGCTCTCGCCGAAGGTGCAGGGCGACGTTGCGGCCTGGTTCGGCTCGGTGCCGGTAGTGCCCGCGGCGTGCAAAGGCAATGAGTTGCTGACGGATGCCGGCTGCGCCACGAACGGATTCGAGAATTTCTCGAAGATCCGATTCTGGAAGACCCCCGTCGCGAAATGCACCAGCCAGGATGCGTGCGTCCCCTATTCGCGCTGGGTCTCCGACTATATCGCCGTGATGGGCGGGTAGTCGACGCGGGTGAACGAGTGCTCGCCACCATCCCAACCGTCATTGCCGGGCTTGATCCGGCAATGACAGGGTTTCGACGAGGGCACTTTCTGGAGAGAACATTCTGAAAGCTCAAGGCCTTTGCGCAGCCGAGATCGCCCCATGACCGCCGCCGTCTCGCTCCGCGCGGTGTCGCGCCATTTCGGCAGCGTGAAAGCGCTCGACGATGTCGATCTCGACATTGCGGCCGGCGAGTTCTTTGCGATGCTCGGACCCTCGGGGTCAGGCAAAACGACGTGCCTTCGCCTCATCGCCGGCTTCGAGCAGCCGACGAGCGGCCATATCGAGATTTTCGGAGAACGGGTCGAAGGCGTGCCGCCCTATCGGCGCAGCGTCAACACCGTGTTCCAGGACTATGCGCTGTTCCCGCATATGAATGTCATCGAGAACGTCGCCTATTCGCTGATGCTGCGGAAGGTGCCGAAGGCCGAGCGCCTGAAGACGGCGGAGGCGGCGCTGGAACTGGTGCAGCTCGGTGGCTATGGCGCGCGGCGGCCGGGCCAGCTTTCTGGCGGCCAGCGCCAGCGGGTGGCGCTCGCAAGAGCGATCGTCAACAAGCCGAAAGTGCTGCTGCTCGACGAGCCGCTCGGCGCGCTCGACCTTAAGCTGCGCGAGAACATGCAGGAGGAACTGAAAAGCCTGCAAAAACGCCTCGGCATCACCTTTGTCTTCGTCACGCACGACCAAGGTGAGGCGCTGTCAATGGCCGACCGCGTCGCCGTGTTCAGCGAAGGCCGCATCCGCCAGGTGGGCACGCCCGAGGATATCTACCAGCGGCCGAACACTCCGTTCGTCGCTGATTTCGTCGGCTCGTCGAATGTGCTGCCGCCGGCCCTGGTCGAGCGCCTTGCCGGCGTCCGCCGCTACGCAAGCCTCCGTCCCGAGGCGATCCGGCTCGGCGGCGAGGCGCGGCTGTCCGGCATCATCGTCGCACGGAGCTATCTCGGGCCAGTGACGCGGCTCGCCATCGACGCCGCCGGACTGAGACTACATGCGGTCGTGCCCTCCGGCGCGGACCTGCCCGGCGAGGGAGACACGGTCGGGCTCGGCTTCGACAGCGCCGCGCTGCATCTGATGGGCGCCGAGCCATGAGCGCAATCGATACCGCGCCGCCGCGTTCGCTCGGCGGCCGCCTCGGCGACCTCTTTTGGCGCCGGCCGGGTCTCCTCGTTGCGCTGATGCTGATGCCGCCAGCGCTCTGGCTCGGCATCGTCTATATCGGCTCGCTGCTGACGCTGCTTCTGCAGAGCTTCTATTCGCTCGACGAATTCTCCGGCCTCGTGGTGCCGGAATTCACGCTCGCGACCTATGCCGAACTACTGCGGCCATCGAATTTCGACATCATCCTGCGCACCGTCGTCATGGCGGCGCTCGTCACGATTGCCTCTGCGATCATCGCCTTCCCGATCGCTTACGTCGCGGCGCGCTATGCGCGCGGAAAATGGAAGGCGCTGTTCTATCTCGGCATCATGCTGCCGCTCTGGTCGAGCTATCTCGTCAAGGTCTATGCCTGGAAGCTGATCCTCGCCAAGGAAGGCATCCTGACCTGGCTGTTCGGCACGCTGCACCTCTCCTGGGCGCTGGACGCCATCCTCGCGATCCCGGCCATCGGCGGCAACTCGCTCTCGGTCAGCTATATCGGGACTTTCCTGGTCTTCGTTTATATCTGGCTGCCCTACATGATCCTGCCGACGCAGGCAGCGCTTGAGCGCGTTCCGGTCAACCTGATCGACGCCAGCTCCGATCTCGGTGGCACGCCGGCGATGACGTTCCGCAATGTGATCCTGCCGCTCGCCTTCCCCGGCATCGTCGCGGGCTCGATCTTCACATTCTCGCTGACGCTCGGCGACTACATCATCCCGCAGATCGTCGGAACGTCGCGGCTCTTCATCGGCCAGGCCGTCTACACGCAACAGGGAACCGCAGGGAACATCCCGCTGGCCGCCGCTTTCACCGTGGTGCCGATCGTCATCATGGGCATCTATCTGACAGTCGCCAAACGCCTCGGAGCCTTCGATGCGCTCTGACGGCGATCGCGCGCCCCTGCTGCTTCGCCTCGCTGCCGCCGGCGGCCTCGTCTACCTGCTGGCGCCGCTTCTCATCATCTTCGTCTATGCCTTCACGACTGAAGAGAAGAGCTTCGTCTGGCCGCCGCCGGGACTGACGCTGAAATGGTTCGCGGTTGCGTGGTCGCGGCCGGATATCTCCGCTGCGCTGTTGCTCTCCCTTCAGGTCGCCACCGTCGCGACGGCGCTGGCGCTGGTGCTCGGCACGCTGACCGCCGCCGCCGTCAGCCGCACGCGCTTTTTTGGACGCGAGACGATCTCGCTGTTGGTGATCCTGCCGATCGCCCTCCCCGGCATCATCACCGGCATCGCGCTCCGCTCGGCCTTCTCGACCTTCTCGATCCCGTTTTCGTTCTGGACCATCGTTCTGGGACACGCGACCTTCTGCATCGTGGTCGTCTACAACAACGCGGTCGCACGGTTCCGCCGCACCTCCGCCTCGCTCGTGGAGGCCTCGATGGATCTCGGCGCGGATGGTTTCCAGACTTTCCGCCACGTCATCCTGCCGAACATCGGCACAGCACTTCTGGCGGGCGGCATGCTCGCCTTCGCCCTCTCGTTCGACGAGGTGATCGTCACCACCTTCACGGCGGGGCAGCAGCAGACGCTGCCGCTCTGGATGCTGGAAGAGCTGATCCGCCCGCGCCAGCGCCCAGTCACCAATGTCGTGGCGATGTTCGTCGTCGCCGCCACGTTCCTGCCGATACTCGCGGCTTTCTATCTCACCCGCGGCGGCGACGAAATCGCCGGCGGCGGCAAATAATCGAGGAGAGACGTCATGCAGCATGCCATGCTGATCGGATCACGGTTCGAGGACGGCACCGAGGCCGAGGAGATTATCCTCAATCCCCGCACCGGCGTTCCGATCCTGACGCTGAACGAGGCGTCTACCGCACAAGTCGATGCCGCCGTTGCCGCGGCGCGCAAGGCCTTCACAAGCTGGTCGCGGACGACGCCGGCGCAGCGCGCGGCCTATCTGTTCAGGATCGCCTCAGACATCGAAGCGGAAGCCTCGGCCTTCGCCGCGATCGAAGCGGAGAATTGCGGCAAGCCGATCAACGCCGTGCTGAATGACGAAATCCCGGCGATCGTCGATTGCTACCGCTTCTTTGCCGGCGCGGTGCGCACGATGCATGGCCCGGTCGCGGGCGAATATCTGCCGGGCCATACCTCGATGATCCGCCGCGATCCGATCGGCGTCGTTGCCTCGATCGCGCCGTGGAACTATCCGCTGATGATGATGGCGTGGAAGCTGGCGCCGGCGCTCGCGGCCGGCAACACGGTCGTCTTCAAGCCCTCCGAGCAGACGCCGCTGACGGCGCTTCGTCTTGCCGAAACCATCGCCGCTGTGCTGCCGGAGGGCGTCGTCAACATCGTGCTCGGGCGCGGCGCCACGGTCGGCAACGCGCTGATCAACCATCCTGATGTCGACATGGTGTCGGTCACCGGCGACATCGGCACCGGCAAGAAGGTCATCCAGGCGGCTTCGAGCACCGTCAAGCGTACGCATCTCGAACTCGGCGGCAAGGCACCCGTCATCGTCTATGACGATGCTGATCTCGACGCCGTTGTGAATGGGCTGCGTGCCTTCGGCTATTACAATGCCGGGCAGGATTGCACCGCCGCCTGCCGCATCTATGCCGGCGCGAAGATCCACGACAGGCTCGTCGCCGACCTCGCGTCCGCCGTCTCGACTCTGACCTACAACGATGCCGACGATACGAAGAACGAACTCGGACCGCTGATCTCGGCGCGCCAGCGCGACCGTGTCAAAGGCTTCGTCGAGCGCGCCTCTGCCGAAAAGCACATCGAGATCGCGACCGGTGGCCACGCCGGCGCCGGGTCAGGCTTCTATTTCGAACCGACGGTCATCGCCGGCGCGCTTCAATCGGACGAAATCGTGCGCAAGGAAGTGTTCGGACCGGTCGTCTCGGTGACGCGCTTCACCGATCCGGACGACGCCGTCGCCTGGGCCAACGATTCAGATTACGGCCTCGCCTCCTCCGTCTGGACCAAGGATATCGACCGCGCCATGCAGACGGCGGCACGGCTTCGCTATGGCTGCACCTGGGTCAACACGCATTTCATGCTGGTCAGCGAGATGCCGCATGGCGGGCTCAAGCAGTCCGGCTATGGCAAGGACCTCTCCTCCTACGCGCTGGAGGACTACACCGTCGTCCGCCACGTCATGATCGCGCACGGGTAGCGCGGCGAGGTCTCCCTAGACGACGCGCCTTCCCTCGATCCAGATGGCGCGGATGACCGGAACGCCGCCAACGAGCGCGACGCGGACGAGGTCTGCGCGGAGACCCGGCGCGATCCGTCCGCGGTCGGCGAAGCCTGCCGCGTCGGCGACCTTCGCCGTCACGAGGCTAATCGCCTCGTGGATCGGCATGCCGCGCCGCGCGAGGATGAACGGCGCCTGCAACAGACTGGTCGGCACATAATCCGATGTCAGGATGTCGAGCAGCCCGGCATCGGCAAGCTCGGCCGCGCCGACATTCCCGGAATGCGATCCGCCGAGCACGATATTGGGCGCGCCCATGACGATCGCCATGCCCGACTGACGCGCGGCCATCGCGGCAGCCAGCGTCGTCGGGAACTCGCTGATGGCGATGCCAAGGCCACGCGCCTCGTCGACATCGGCGATGCTGGTATCGTCATGGCTCGCAAGACGGATGCCGCGCTCGCTTGCCGCCGTGGCGATGGCGTCGCGGCTTGCCGGGACATAGTGGGCCTGATGCGCCCGCCGTTCGGCCATATAGGCTGCGAACTCATCGTCGGACCAGACGCGCGCATTCTTCTTGCGACGGAATTCACGATAGAGCCCGACATCGTGCCACTGACGCTGGCCGGGTGTGTGGTCCATCATGCTCATCAGGCGAAGGCCGGGATTGTCGATATGCCGCCCGACAATGTCGAGCAGGGCCGGATCCGACAATTCGCAGCGGAAATGGAAATAGTGATCGACCCGGAGCAGCCCCGCGGCGCGGGCCTCGGTCAGGCCGCCGATCGCGGCATCTAGCATCGCCGTGCGGGCGCCGCGGCTGTCGTAATCGCCGAGAGAAAGCGAATCGAGCACCGTCGTGATGCCGGCGCCGAGCACCTGCCAGTCATGCGCCAGCACCGCGCCGAGCGTAGACGGCCAGTTGACACCGGGACGGGGCTGGAAATGGTGCTCGATATTGTCGGTGTGAATGTCGATGAGGCCCGGGATCAGGAAGTCGGCTTCGCCCGGAACCGAGCGCTCCTCGCCCTCGACGGCGTGGATGCGGTCATCGTCCAGCGTCACGCTGCCGAAGACGATGCGGTCATCGAGGATGATGTTGAGCGGTTCGGACGCGATCGACATGGGAACTCCGGCAAGGCTGGACGAAGGACGGGCAAGGCAGCAGCGCGGGCCAGCGGCCGGAGCGCGCAGCGCTGGCCGGGAATCGGGGCGGCAGCGCGCGGCATAACAGGGCGGCTTCTCGTGTCGTCTTTATGACGTATGAGAAGCGCGCCGGCGACCCCTGAAGGCAGCGCGGCGAGACCTTCAAGCCGGCTTTGGCATCACCTTGCGGGCCTTCCGTCTTGGGGCCCGCTTCCCTGCAAGCGCGACGAGACGGCGGAAGGTCGGGCATTCCATATGTGACGGCGCCGGGCAGTCGGCGACATGGCGCAGCGTGTCGCTGAGAGCCTTCAATTCGGAGATCTGACGGTCGATGGCATCGGCCTTTTCATGCAGCGCAGCACGCGGCAGGTCAGGCTCGCGGTTCTTGCCAAACATGCCGGCGATCTCATCGAGCGCGAAGCCGGCGCTCTGGCCCATGGTGATCAGCTTCAGCTGCAGTAGCACGTCCGGCTCGAACTGGCGCCGCAGGCCGCGGCGCGAGACGGGGGCGATGAGGCCGATCTCCTCGTAATAGCGCAGCGCCGACGGCCGTATGCCGGTCTCTGCGGCCACCTCGCCGATATCGAGAAATTTCATGCTTGACCTCAAGTCGACTTGAATTTGTAGCCTGCGCTTTCAAGAGTATCGAAGCAAGAGGTGACCACATGGAACAGAGGGTATCGACGGTATCGAAGCGGAAGCACCGAGGCATGCAGGCAACGCTGGCGCTCTCGATGCTGCTGGCCTCGCTCGGTACCAGCATCGCCAACATCGCCTTGCCGACCCTGACCAATGCGTTCGCAGCGTCGTTTTCGGAGATCCAGTGGGTCGTTGTCGGCTATCTCGCGGCCCTCACCGTCTCGGTCGTATTCGTCGGGCGGCTCGGAGATGTCTACGGGCTGCGACGGATGTATCTCCTCGGCCTTGGGCTGTTCGCGGCAGCATCCCTCTTCTGTGGCCTCGCGCCCAACCTTGGGCTGCTGATCTGTGCACGGCTGCTGCAGGGGATCGGCGCGGCCTTCCTGATGACGCTTTCGATGGCGCTGATGCGCGAAAGCGCCAATGACGCACAGGTCGGACGCGCCATGGGTCTGCTCGGCACTGTGTCGGCGCTCGGAACGGCGCTTGGACCCTCGCTTGGCGGCGTCCTGATTGGGCTGACCGGCTGGCGAGGCATCTTCCTGGTACAGCTGCCGCTCGTCCTGATGGCGCTGGTCCTCGCTTTGGCGACGCTGCCGCGCGGGATGACTAACGATAAGGCAGCGCCGCCGCCGCTCTGGGCCGTCCTCAACCGCGCCATCCTGCCCAGCCTGCTCGTCAATGTGCTGGTCGCGGCCGTCATGATGTCGACGCTGGTCGTCGGTCCGTTCTATCTCAGCCTCGCTCTCGGCCTTAGAGGCGCGATGGTCGGGCTGGTGATGTCGGTCGGGCCGCTGATTTCGATCGCCGCCGGCGTTCCGTCGGGCCGCATGGTCGATGCGCTCGGTCTGCGACGCGTCCTTGCGATCGGGCTTTTCCTTCTGGCCGCAGGCGCGTTCCTGCTGGCGATCCTGCCCGGCCTGATCGGCGTCGGTGGCTACGTGCTCGCGATCACGGTCCTAACGCCGGGCTATCAGCTGTTCCAGTCCGCCAACAACACGGCGGTCCTGGCCGACATCCCCAAAGCCCGGCGCGGCACCGTTTCAGGGCTGCTGACGCTGTCGCGCAATGTCGGGCTGATCGCCGGGGCCTCGGCCATGGGCGCCGTCTTCGCCGTCGGCGTCGGGACGTCCGATTTCGCCCATGCGAACACCGCGGCCATCGCGGGCGGCATGCGCATCACTTTCCTGCTCGCAGGCGGCCTGATCCTAGCGGCGATCGCCATCGCGCTCGCTCCGGCTGGAGCAGACCTCCGCGGAAAGACGGTGCAACCGTCGCCGTGACCGCGAAGGATCGGGAACGGCCATCCAGTGTGGCGCCCATCCCGCAGGTAGGCGCCAGACTGGACGACATCAGCGACCGGCTAGCAGCGAGATCGAGCCACTGCCCTCGAGGCCGCGCGTGATGCTGCCATTCGGCGGCAGCAACGGGATCAGGCAGGCCTGGACGGCGTGGTAGATATCCGGCCGGCCCGTGAACACGCGATTGACCTGCTTCAAGTTGGCGTCGAGTTCCGGGATCCAGCCGCCATGCTTCCGATCGATGATGTGATTGCTGACGAAGCCCCAGATGCGGCGATACCATTCCTCGAACCGCGGATCGCCATCGACGCTGCCGAGAACTGCCGCCGCAGCGATGCCCTCGGCGCATGGCCACCAATAGAGATCGCTGCAATCAGGCTGGTCGTTCCAGGTCAGCGTGTAATAGAAGCCGCCGGACGCATTGTTCCAGCCCGTCTCGACGGTCTTGAGGAAGAGGTTCTTGGCAGCGTCCAGCATCCAGGCATGCGCCCGCCCGCCGAGTTCCCACAATTGAACCAGCAGCCGGCTCCATTCGAGCGCATGACCCGGCGTCGTGCCCTTCGGACGGAACATCGGATCGCCGACATAGTCGCGATCGACAGACCAGTCGCTGTTGAAATGCTCCGCGACGCGCCAGCCCTGCTCCCTGGCGTGGCGGTTGATGATGAGTTCGGCAATCCGCTCGGCCATCGTCAGCAATTGCCGGTCGCCCGTGACCTCGAACGCGGCCATCAGGGCTTCCGTCAGATGCATGTTGGAATTCTGGCCGCGATAGTCGCTGATCACGCTCCAATCGGCCCGATATTCCTCGGTCGTCGCGCCGGCCGCCTTGTCCCAGAAACGCGTCTGCAGAACCTCAAGGATATCGCCCAACAGCCGATCGGCGTCGGGATGGCCGATGACCTTGGCTGATGAGGCCGCGAGAATCACGAAGGCATGGCCGTAAGCCAGCTTGTTCGGATTAGTGGCCTTGTCGTCGTCGACGCCCCAGAAATAGCCGCCATTCGCTGTGTCGCGATGGCGATTCCAGATGAAGTCCATGCCGTGATCGACATTCCGATCCGCGCCCGGCACGCCGAGCAGATGGGCGACGGCCGAGCAATGCACCATGCGCGTCGTGTCATGAAGCTCGCGCACGACGCCGGCATTGCCGGCCTTCGGCGGATTTGGCAGTCCCTCATCCGTCAGCGTGAAGAAACCGCCCTTCGGATTGAAACTCGCAAACTGGAAGAAGTCGAACAGCGACGAGGCCTGGCCGAGAAGCCAGTGGCGGTGCGCGGCACGTTCGACAAAGCGCGGGCCCGTCGTTCCGGTCCACAGGGGCTTGGCGTTGTTTGGCATTGAGGCGTCTCTTCAGACTTGGAGTTGAAGCGGTTTTGCACGGCACTGGCCGAGAACCACGTTCGATCCCCAGAACCCTGCCGACACGATATTGGACCACGTCAAGAGACCGGTCGCCGCTATCAATAGCCGATTCCGCGTAGGCCGCCGAACGCTCCATTGGATACATCTTGGAAAATCTATGGGCCGGCCGTCGGTTCGGTGTCGGAGCGATGCGGAAGGCTGGCCTCGCAAAGCCACCGCCAAAATGCAAAAGGCCCGCCAGAGGGCGGGCCTTTCACATGACTTGGTTGCGGGGACCAGATTTGAACTGATGACCTTCAGGTTATGAGCCTGACGAGCTACCGGGCTGCTCCACCCCGCGATAAGTGGAGGCGCCTTGTAGGCTGGCGCCTCCCGAAACGCAAATGTTTTTCCGGGCTTGATCGGAATTTCCAATGGAGAGCCGGCGCTGGGGCGGGCGATGACAAGGCGCCTTCCCTCATGCAGGCAGCGGAAACCCTCGCAAACGAACTCAGATCGAGCCAGCTTCGACCATATAGTTGTTTGCCGTGCACATCGCGGAATCATCGGAGGCGAGGAAGAGTGCCATGTTGGCGAGATAGACCGGCTCGATCAGATCGGGCAGGCACTGGCGTGCACGCTGGCGTGCGAGCCCCTCCTCGGTGACCCAGAGCGCCTTCTGCCGCTCGGTCATGACCCAGCCGGGGACGATCGTGTTGACGCGGATGCGATGAGGTCCGAGATCGCGCGCGAAGGAGCGCGTCATGCCGTGGACCGCCGCCTTGGCACTCGTATAGACTGGCATGCCGCCAACCGCTTCCATCCACGAATTGGAACCGAAATTGATGATCGAGCCGCCGCCGGCGGCGATCATTGCCGGCGCGACGGTCTGGATCGCAAAGAACATGTGCTTGAGGTTCGAGGCGATGCGGCCGTCATAATAGTCCGGCGTGACCTCTTCCCAGCCATGGCGATCGTCATGGGCCGCATTGTTGATCAGAATCTCGGCTGCGCCGACGCGCTCCGCCAAGCGTCCGAAGGCCGATTTGAGCGCATGGATGTCGCGAAGATCGCAGGCCTCGAAAGCGACGTCATGGCCCTTGGCGGCGAGCTCAGCCGCGCGGGCCTCGCCCCTCGCGACATCGATATCGACGAAGCCGACGCGCGATCCCTGCGCGGCAAAGGCCTCGACGAGCGATGCGCCAATGCCGGCGGCACCACCTGTGATGAAGACTGAGCGGCCCTTGAGGCTTGGATAGTTTGCAAAAGTCATCGTGGCGTTCCTTCTGGGCGGGCCATATGTCGGCCGGCCGTCGGTTTTGAGTTCGTGTCTGATGAGGGGGATCAGGGCGCGAGGATGGTCTCGACACCCGCGAGCTCCAGCGCGGCCGCAAGCGCTGGCGGCGGCGGCGCATTGGTCACGAGCATATCGATCTCGCCAAGCGGCGCGATGGTCGCGAAGGCGCTCTGCTCGAACTTGCGCGCGTCGGCAAGCACGATCGTCCGCCGAGCAAGGCGCGTCATCGCGAGGATCATTTCCGCTTCCATGATGAAGGCCGTCGAAATGCCGGCCGCTGCGCTGATCGCGCGCACGCCGATCACCGCCGTATCGACATTGACGCGACCATTGGCCGACAGCGCCAGCGGGCCGAGCATCACCTTGGTTGCCGGCTGATACTCTCCGCCCACCGCATAGACGTTTGAAAAAGCGGCGGGATTAAGCTGATCGAGGACCGGCACGCTATTGGTCACGAGGTTGAGCGCGCGGTGGCCGGCGAGCGCCTTGATGAAGGCCAGCGTCGTCGAGCCCCCGTTGACGACCAGCGCCTCGCCATCGGCGATGAGGCCCGATGCGGCCGCGGCGATGCGTTTTTTTCCGTCTGTTTCAGCACCGATGCGATCCGCGACGGGTGTAATGCGATCGCCGCCCGGCATCCAGACAGCGCCGCCATGCGCGCGCACCAGCTTGCCGGAATCGTGCAGAGCATCAAGGTCGCGGCGGATCGTATCGGTCGAAACGCGAAACAGATCAGCAAGTTCAGGGACGGACACGCTGCCGCGCTCGGTGACGATACGGATCATCTCCGTCCGCCGGCTCATCGGCAGCGAGGCCGTTCGCTTTCTTGCCATCAGGGAACTCCGGTTTGTCCTTGCAATCTAGAGGATGCCGCTTGACGGCACCAGAGTGAAGGCATAACAGACATTAAGCGCATAACAACGCATTTAACCGCATAAAGACGCAAAGGGCGCGCAATGGCGGCGGCCGACACCCCTGGCATCATCGATCTGGCTTCCGCGCATGATGGCAACGCATGGGCGAAGGCTTATGCGCAGCTCGCCGACGCGCTTCCGGCCACCGCGGCAAGAGCGCGTCCCGTGATCGCCGGCTTCTCTGCCTTCGTCGATGCGCTCGTTCGCCTCGAAGATGCGAATGCGCTCTTTGCGGACGGCGCACCCCCTGAAGCACGGCAGCTCGGTGAGGAACTGGTGCGCCGGGCGCAGGCCGGCATCGGCGGGGAGATCGCCCTCCCCTGGCCGGCGGGTGATGCGTTTCTCGGCGCGACACTGCCGCATGTGACGCGTGTCGGCGGCACCTCGGCACAGATCGCCAATGTTCTGGCGCCGCTCGGCATCGATGTCCTGATGGCGCTGGCCGATCGCAGCGCCGCCCAGCTCGGCGTGCTGGATCGGCAGGTTTTGCTGGCCGATGGCGAAGGCCTCGTGCGAGCCGGCGCGGTTGCGGCAGGCGGAACCGCAAAGCCGCGTCATTGGATCTTCGAAACCACCGTCGGGGCGTCGATCCGCGGTGAAACCGTCCGCCGCTCGACGCGTGTCATCGTGCGTCTCGCCGATGACGGCCCCGAGATCGACGTGACCTTTGCGCTCGCCAGTCCGCTGCTTGCGGCGCGTGCCGGCGGCGCGGTGCTTTCGAGCCTCGTCTCGACGCCAGACGACCAGATGGATCAGGCGATCGCGACGGTGGCGAGCCTCGCCAAGCGCTGGCGCGCGGCGGGACTCGCCTTCGTCCATCAGGAGCTTGCCGATTATGGGAGCCGGCCCGCCCTACCGGAAAAGCTGCTCACAGCGCTGCAGGGAACCGTGACCTCGGTTGGCATGAGCCTTTCCGAATGGCGCGCCCTCTCCGGGGATGCGGCGCTGACGGATACCGATGCGGTTCGCCGCTTCGCGGAACGCTGGTCGCTCGACCGCGTCGCCATTCATGCCGACGAATGGGCGCTGGCGGTGACGCGCGGCGACCCGGCGCGTGAGAAGCGCGCGCTGATGACCGGCTGTCTCCTGGCCGCGGCTCGCGCCGGCCTCGGCCGTCATGCGCTGCCGGTGCTCTGCCCAGCCGATGCCTGCTTCGAGCCGCTTCCGGCCTTTGCGCCGCTTGCTGACGGCTGGTCCGTCATTGCCTGTCCCGCCCCCTATCTCCCGAGCCCCAAGAGCACGATCGGGCTCGGAGACACGTTCGTTGCCGGCTGCCTGCTCGTTCTCGGCCAGCCGGCCCCCTGACATCCCCTCACACTGGAGACTGACCCCGTGACTGCAGCCACTGCTTCCGCGCGAGACCCGAAGCCCGCCATCCCCGACCCCGGCAAGATCCGCGGCCTTCAGCGCGTGACGACCGCCGACGGCTATTTCGCGATCCTCGCGCTCGACCATCTCCTGAGCTTCAAGGACCTGCTGGCCGACGATCGCTCGAAGGTCAGCTATCAGCAGGCCGTCGATGCCAAGCTCGAACTCGTTCAGGCCGTGGCGCCCGTCGCCAGCGCCTTCCTGCTCGAGGCGCAGTTCAGCCTGGCGCAGGTCATCGCCTCGCGCGCCCTGCCCGGCGCCACTGGCCTCATCTCGTCGATCGAGGGCGAGGGCTTCGACGTCGTCGATGGCGAGCGCCGCACGCGCATGCGGCCCGGCTGGGACGTTCGCAAGATCCGCATGCTCGGTGCCGACATGGTCAAACTGCTGTGGTTCTATCGCCCCGAAGCCAAGACGGCCGAACTGCAGCGCCAGGTCGTGCGCGACCTCGTCGTCGAATGCGACGCGCAGTCCATCCCGCTGGTGGTCGAGCCGATCTGGTTCGCGCTGCCCGGAGAAGACCAGAAGAGCACGGCCTGGCTGGAGCGCCGCGTCGAAGGCATCATCGAATCGGCCCATATCTCGGCCGAGTTCGGCGCCGATATGCTGAAGGTCGAATTCCCCGGCGACGTCTCGACGCCCGAGGGTCGCAAGGCCGCCGCCAAGGCCTGCCAGCGTCTCAATGACGGCATGAAGCAGCCTTGGGTCATCCTCTCGGCCGGCGTCGGCTATGAGGAATTCCGCGACCAGGTCGAGGTGGCCTGCTCGGCCGGCGCCTCCGGCTTCCTCGGCGGCCGCTCGATCTGGCAGGACGCCGTCGCGACCCGCGATCCCGCAGCCCGCGCCGTTGCGGCGACGCAGGCCGCCGACCGCTTGTCGGAACTGACCGCCGTCGCGCGCAAGCATGGCCGCCCCTATGCCCCCGCGCTGACCGGCGAGGCCCTTGCCGCCGCCTTCCCGGACGGCTGGTATCGCGACTGGCAGTAAGGAGCCGCGCTTCTGCGGAGCCGCGCCGTCCGTGAGCGACGGCTCCGCCTCCCTCCCTCCCCCTTCAAGGACTACAACCATGCCAATCGACCTCGAGGGCCAGACGGCCCTCGTGACCGGCGGCGCGTCCGGCATCGGCCGGGCCATCGTCGAAGCGCTCCTTGCGTCAGGCGCTCGCGTCGCCTTCACCTATTCCAGCAGCCGCGAGGCCGCAGAGGACATCGTCGCAAAAGCACCGAAGGACCGCGCACGCGCCCTCTTCGCCGACCTCAAGGAAGAGAATGCCGCATCGATGGCGGTCGCGGCGACCAACGCGGCGTTCGGCACGATCGACATCGCTGTTGCCAATGCCGGCGGACTGATCCAGCGCAGCCGCGTCAGCGATTGCTCGCTCGCTTTGTGGAACGAGGCAATGGCCCTCAATCTCACCAGCGCATTCCTGACGGCACGCGCCGTCATCCCGCAGATGGTCGAGGCGCGATCCGGCGCGATCGTCCTGATGAGTTCGCTGGCAGCCCATGACGGCGGCGGCATGGGCGCCACGCATTATGCGGCGTCGAAGGGTGGCGTCTCGACGCTGTCGCGGGCGCTGGCCAAGGAGCTCGGCCCGGACGGCATCCGCGTCAATGCAATTGCCCCGGGCCTGATCGGGACGCAGTTCCATGACCGCTTCTCGACCGCCGAAGGCCGCAAGACCACGGTCGACCGCACGCCGCTGCGCCGCGAAGGCCGGCCCG
Source organism: Kaistia soli DSM 19436 (assembly GCF_900129325.1). Classification (GTDB taxonomy): domain Bacteria; phylum Pseudomonadota; class Alphaproteobacteria; order Rhizobiales; family Kaistiaceae; genus Kaistia; species Kaistia soli. Next base: position 70,499 of record NZ_FQUP01000001.1, read on the forward strand.
AAGATGTAGCGAGTGCGGTGCTTTATCTGGTCTCGCCGATGTCGTCGTTCCTGACGGGCGAGATCATTGAGGTGAATGGCGGCCTCGGCGCCTTCTAAAGGCTCGGTCTCGCTGCCCCCGATCCCGTTCTGCCTGAGCCGTGCTTGCAGCGGCTCAGGCAGAAGGGGCCACGGAGCATCGCGGGATGCGCCATGACGGTCCGCGATCGGCTATCCTCCCGTCGGTGCCGGAGGCATCGACACCGGAGGATTCGAATTCATGCTCATCATTTTCGGCGGTCTGCCAGGCGCAGGAAAGACCACGATCGCTCGCGCGCTCGCGAGAGAAATCGGGGCGGTCTATGTCCGCGCCGATACAGTCGAGCAGAATATCCAGGCATCCGGCATGCTGAGGGCGGAGGTCGGCCCGGCAGGGTACATCGTCTGCTACGGGATAGCGGAAGACAACCTGATGCTCGGCAATACGGTCGTCGCCGATTCCGTGAATGCACTGAAAGTGACGCGCGATGCCTGGCTGTCGGTTGCGGAACGAGCAGGGACAGCGGCCGTCGAGGTTGAGATCATCTGCACCGACAAGGCAGAGCATCGCCGCAGGGTCGAGACGCGGCCGACCGATGTCGAGGGGCTGGTGAAACCGAGCTGGGACAAAGTCGCCGCCCGACATTATGAGCCATGGGAACGGCACCCGTTCGTCATCGATACGGCGACGCAGGATGTCGAACGATCCGTCGCCGCATTGATCTCAAGGCTTGCGCAGGGCGGAATTCGCTAGATCGCCAGACGTCCTGGCGGACGCTCGATGGCAATCTATCTCTTTGTTTTCGCATCGGATTCTTCCGAACGTCGGATTCCGCTTTTCGGTCCGATGCTCTAGGGCCGCCGCCCATTGATTGAGGCGGCTTGATCGCGCGCCTTAAAGAAAAAACCTGCCGACCCAGGGACGGGAACCTGGGCCGACAGGCAGTTCGGGAGGCATCGCCTGGGAGGGAATTCAGCGACGCCTGCCGGGTGCCGGCCCGGGTACGCGGCCGGCACGATCGAAATTCAATAACCAAGCCCGCGCATCGTCTCGCGGTTGCGGCGAACGGCTACGGCCGCATCCTGGGCGGCCTCGTCGGATTCCTCTTCGAGCACCAGCCAGCCGTTGAAACGAGGCGCGGCCGTGACGATGTCCACGACCGCGGGCGTGTCGCAGACGCCGGCACCGAGCATTGCCCATGTGCCTGACGCATCGACATCCTTCAGATGCAGATAGCGGATGCGCGCCTGATATCGGCGGAGCGTGTCCAGCATATCGGGATGGCCGCGCAGCATATGGCCTGTATCCGGCACCCAGCCCACGTTCTCGTCGAGAAGGCCGAATAGCTGGTCATAATCGGCGCGGTCATAGAGCAGCGTGTTGTGGTGCGAGCTTGGATGCACCGCGACACCGACCCCGGCGTCCTGGCCAAGCGCAGCGGCCCGATTGTAGAAGTCGGCCGCCGTCGCGAATTTCGCGTTCCGCTCGCCCGGCGACATGACCGTCGCCGATCCGATCGAGACGAGCGCATCGGGAAAGGACCCCGCGAAGGTGATCGCGCGGGCGACATCCTCAAGATCCGCATCGACCATCGCCGGCTCGGTGAAGCCGCTGTCCGAACCGATGGCGAAGGCCACGAGATCGAGTTGCCGGGCGGCCAGTGCCTTGGCAAACGCGCTCGGGCGGCCGGCGTAATGACCGATCATCGTGTCCGTGATTTCGATGCCGGCATAGCCTGCGGCGGCGATGGCGTCGAGCAGGTCGTCGGGGCCGCCGCGCCAGGCGTTGCCCAGCATTTCCCAGGTGAAGGTCTGGCAGCCGACTCTGACGTCGCGTTGCATGGTCACTCCTTAACTCCGCCCTGCGTCAGGCCTTCGATGATGTGCTTCTGGAAAACGAGCACCAGCACGATCAGCGGCACGGTGACGACCACGGAGGCCGCCGCGATGTCGCCCCAGGGCACGTAATAGAGATTGGTGAAGTTTGCGATGCCGACCGGCACGGTCTGGTGCTCGATCGATGAGGTGAAGGCCAGCGCGAACATGAACTCGTTCCAGGCCGCGATGAAGGCAAGCAGGCCCGTCGTCACGAGGCTGGGCAGGGAGATCGGCAGGATGATGCGGAACAGGAGTCCGAGCGTCGAGCAGCCATCCATCCGCGCCGCCTCGTCGATCTCGCGCGGCAACGTCTCGAAATAGCCGAAGAGCACCCAGGTCACCAACGGGAGACCGAGCGCCAGATAAGTGATCACGAGGCTCGCATAGGTATCGAGCAGACCGAGATCGGATGCGAGCAGGTAAAGTGGACCGACAATGGCGATCTGCGGGAACATCGAGATCGACAGGATGATGCCGAGCACGCCGAACTTGCCGCGTATGTCGAGCCGCGACAGAGAAAACGCCGCGAGGGACCCGACAAAAAGACCAAAGAGCGTCGTCAGGCTCGCAACGATGATCGAATTGTAGATGTACTCCTGGAAGCTCTTCTCGACGACGAGATTGATATAGTGCTCGATCGTGAACGGCGACGGCCAGAACTTCGGCGAGCCGGTCGTCAGCTCGCGGTCGAGCTGGAACGAGCTCGACAACTGCCAGAGGAACGGGCCGCCGGACCAGATCAGTGCCAGCAGGGCTCCGATATAAAGTCCGAACCGGCGGAGTGGGCTGTAAGCGTAAATCATTTCTGTCGCCTCAGCCGCTCATAGAGGAAGATGCAGAAGCCGAGCGCGATCATGGCTTCGGTGATGAACATCGCCGTCGAGATCGCCGAGCCGTAGCCGAACTGCAGCGTCGAGAAGAGCGTCTTGTAGTTGAGGGTCGACAGCGTTTCGGTCGAATCCGCAGGACCGCCGCCCGTCAGCACATAGACGAGGTCAAAGACGCGGAAGGCATCGAGCGCGCGGAAGAGCCCGGCGATGAGCAGCGTCGGCAACAGCATCGGCAGCCGTACATACCAGAACGTCGCCAGAGAGCGGGCGCCGTCCATGCGCGCCGCCTCGATCAGCGATTTCGGGATCGTGTGCAAGCCGGCCAGCAGCAGCAGCGCCATGAAGGGCGTCGTCTTCCAGACATCAGCAAAGATGATCGTCCAAAGCGCATTGTCGACCGAGCCGAGCCAGTTGACGTTCTCGCTGATGATGCCGGCGGATTTCAGCAAATAGTTGATGAGGCCGTGCTGGCCGTCGAACAGCCAGCCGAACATCTTCGATGTCACAACGGTGGGCATCGCCCAGGGCACGAGCATCGCGGCGCGCACGACGCCCCGAAACGCGAAATGCTCGAACAGCAGCAGCGCGATGGCAAGGCCGAGCAGCGTCTCGGCGAGCGTGGAGACCGCCGTGAAGGTGATCGTATGCCACCAGGCGTTCCAGAACAGATCGTCGACCCAAAGCAGCCGATAATTGGCGAAACCGACGAAGTCGTGCTCCTGGGTGATCAACGAGGTGTTGGTGAAGGAAAGCCATAGGCCGTTCAGGATCGGATAGACCGAGACCGAGGCGAGCGACAGGAACGCCGGCAGCAACAGCAACCAGGGCGTCAGAAATTGCCATCTGAACGAGTTGCCGGCCCCCTTTCGGGGACCGGCGATGGCGGTGGCTGTTTGCTGCAGCGACATCAGGCGCCGAGGATCGCGTCGATCTTGGAGGCGGTCGCGGTGAGCTCTTTCTTGATGTCACCGGAGACGAGGCCGCGCGAGAGACCAGACTGCAGCGCCAGCGAGACCTGGGCGTATTTCGGCGTCACCGGACGCGGCGTCGCGCCTGTGAACACGCTCTGCAGCGTCTGCATGAAGGGCTGTTCCTTGGCGAGTTCCGCTTCGTCATAGACAGCCGGGCGCGTCGGGGCGAGGCCAAGATCGATGGCAAAACGAAGCTGGGTCGCCGGCGAGGACATCCATGTCAGGAATTCAACCGCGGCTTCGCGATTCTTCGTCGAAGCGTTGACGCCATACTGGTAGCCGCCGAGGCAGGACGCGCTCTTGCCGCCCGCGAAATGCGGCAGCGGGGCCACGCCGACCTTGTCGACGACGGACGACGCGCTCTTGTCCTGCGCGATGCCGTAGACATAGGACCAGTTGCGCAGGAACGCAGCTTTGCCCCCGGTGAACGGCAGACGTGAAGGCTCCTCATCCCAGGAAAGAACGTCCGCGGGGCTGATCTTGGACTTGTTGATGGTGTCGTAGAGGAACTGGATCGCCTCCACCGCCTGATCGTTGCCGATTGTCGCCGACTTGCCGTCGGCAGCAAGGATCGAGCCGTTATTGGAGCCTATGACCGACACTGCGTCGCAAACCAGAACTTCGGCCTGCTTGCCCTGCCAGAGATAGCCGAAGTCGACCTTGCCGCTCTTCTGCAGCTCCATGGCGATGGTCGTCATATCGGCCCAGGTCTCGGGAACCTTGGCGCCGATCCCCTCAAGCAGATCCTTGCGGTAGAACAGCATGCCGCCGTCGACGATCCACGGCAGCGCGGTCAGCTTGCCTTGATAGGTGCAGGCATCGATCAGGCCGGGGAAATATTCGGCGCGCGCGGCAGCCGGGAAATACTCGTCGAGCGGCAGCGCCCAGCCGGCGCCGGCGAATTCCGCGATCCAGACCACGTCCTGCGTGAACACGTCCGGCGCGCCATTGCGGCGTGCGAGCTGCTGAACCAGCGCCTGATGCACTTCGGTGGAGGAGCTTGGCGGCGGCAGTTCGATGTATTTGACGTGGATCTTGGTCTGGCTCTCGTTATACGCGTCGACGATCTGCGCGATCGTCTTCTTGGCGTAGAACTTGGCGCTGGCGAATGTGATCTCGGTGCGGCCCTGCGCGCGTGCGCCTGATGCCGTCGAGGCGAGCAGGCCACCGCCCACTGCCATCGAACCGGCGGCAAGACTAGCCCCCTTCAGCAGGCTGCGGCGGTTGAGCGATGCGGCGAGCGCAGTTTTCGCGGCCGAACGGCCGGACTCATCCTGAGACATGTCTCTCTCCCTTTGTCCTGCGGACCTTGTGCCGCGGATCTTTTCTATTGAGGCCATCTTGACCGGGCCGGACGCACGGTCAAGCATCTTTTTGCAAAAAACAGCATGCAAAAAAATGCACAAATCAGAATCGCGCTTTGGTTTAGGATCGCGTCACGACACCGGAGGCGGTGCCGGGGGCGCGGCAGGCTGAATGCCCACCCGAAAAACATGATCGGGAGGGTTCCATGAAGCATCTGCGCATCGGCGTCGTCGGCTGCGGCAATATCGCGATGACCTATATGCGCAATGCCGCGCTGTTCCCCGGCGTCCAGCTCGCCGCTTGCGCCGACATTGCGCCTGAGCAGGCAGCGCTGCGCGGCCGCGAATATGGCATCCCCGCCATGAGCGTCGATCAGCTCATCGGGTCCGGCGATATCGACCTTGTGCTCAATCTCACGATTCCCGCGGCGCATTTCGACGTCTCGATGGCGGCGCTGGATGCCGGCAAGCATGTGTTCACCGAGAAGCCGCTCGCCGTCACTGCAGCCGAGGGCCGCCGGCTCGTCGAGGCGGCGCGCGCCAAAGACCTCGCGCTCGGCTCGGCGCCCGATACGTTTCTCGGCGCCGCCGGCCGCCTGGCGCGGCGGCTGATGGATGAGGGCGCGATTGGTAAGCCCGTTGCCGGCACTGCTTTCATGATGGGCCGCGGCATGGAGCACTGGCACCCCAATCCGCAATTCTACTATCAGCCCGGCGCCGGGCCGGTGCTCGACATGGGCCCCTATTACATCACCATGCTGGTCAACCTGCTCGGACCGGTGCGGCGCGTCCGCGCCGTCGCGACATCCGGCCAGGCAGAACGGCTGATCACCGCGGCCGGCCCGTTCCAGGGAACGTCCTTCCCGGTCGGCACGCCCACGACGGTGATGGCGCTGCTCGAATTCGAGGCGGGCACGGTCGTGACGCTCGTCATGAGCTGGGACGTTTTCGCCCATGGCAACCATCCGATCGAGCTGCACGGCACCAAAGGGTCGCTGCGCCTGCCCGACCCCGACACGTTCGGCGGAACGGTCGCGATCAGCGAGGGCGGCGCGCCCTGGCAAGAGCACGCGACAGGAGAGCTCCTGCATGGCCGGATCAACTGGCCCTTCGCCGCGCCGGATCGCGCCAACTACCGGATGCTCGGTGTCGCCGATCTCGCGGCCTCGCTTGCAAGCGGCCGCAAGCCTCGTGCGTCGGGCGAGCTCGCGCTGCATGTGCTCGACATCATGGAATCGATCCTGACCGCCGGCCTTGAAGACCGGACGATCGAGATCGCTCATGCCGGCGATATTCGCCCAGCCGCGCTCGGCGAGGCCGAGGCGGCTTCCCTGCAAGGTCTGCTGGCCCCTGCGTGAGGCCGGCCGGTTGCGTGGGGTGGGCGACACTGGCGTTTTCCTCCCTGCGCCCTAGCCGCTCGCGGCCGGTTTCAGCGGCGCCTCGGTCACGACGAGATCGTCCCCGAGCGAACGGATCGAGGGGATCCCGGCGTTCTTCAGCCGCGCGTGATAGGTCCTGACGGCTTCCGCGGGCAGGATCGACCCGTCAGCGACTTCGCGCATCAGGCTGATGATTTCGAGCGGCGCCTCGGCGAGATTGATCTTGCGTCCGAACAGAGCGAGACGGCCGCCATAGCGCTCGGCCTGGTAGATCAGCTCGAATGTGTCGCGCGCCGTTCCCGCGCCGCCGCCGAGCACGCCGACGACCAGCGAGGGATCGAAGGAGGCGAGTTCCTCAAGCGCCTTGGCGCCGTTATAGGGGATCTTCAGGAACAGCGGCCGGTCGGCGATCGAGACACCCGATAACGAACGGATGATGCAGTCGTTGACGTAATGCGGGATCAGCTCCGGGTCGACGCCGCAGGCGACGTTGGGATTGAACACCTCGTAGAAGTAATGCAGCCCCCAATGCGCCGCCTCGTCGCGAAACGCCGCGAACTCCTCCAGCGAGCGCAGATCGGATTCGACGTCGTTGTTGAAGGTCACCGAATAGAGACCGAGATCGGTCAGCGGCTCTCCCGGCGTCGGGCCGACGACAGCCTGCATCACGCGGCCGAGATCGGCCGTGCGGAACGGCCGGCTCGGCGTCTTGCCATAAGTCTGGCCGCGCACGCCGCCCCAGCAATCCGTTGCGTCATTGGCGCGGATCGCCGGCTTGACCGCGGAATTGGCGAACACACCCATCTCGACCAGGCGCTCCAGATTGGAGACCGAGGTCAGCATGATGTCGACGATGTCCTGCTCGACGATCGCGCGGATGCCCTCGAGGAACTCTTGCCGCGTCCGATAGCGCGACCAGCTGCCATCGGCGTCGCGCTTCGGAGCGGCATAACTGACGCCCGATCCCATATCGCCGTCCTTTGCATCGGCAATGATGAAATCGCTGCGCCGATAGCGACCGGCGCGGATGTTGGCGAGCTTGGAATCGAGGCGTGACACTCTTGAGGCTCCGGCACTGACTGGACGAGTTTGGAATATTTTAGGTGTTTATTGCCGCAGAATGATCTGCTGTTGAACGGATCGTCAAGCGATTGCTCAGATTTATGCTACTGCATTGCACAAAAATTGTCTCTGTTGCTCCCTCGCAGGTGCAACATGCCATCACTGCGGACATCTTCGTTCTGAAACATTCCATTCGTTGTCAATTTATGCCATTGACCCTCCACCGACCTGCGCACTAGCCTTGGATGCGGCTGAGTTGGAGGGTTTCGCGGTGAGCGAGGCGGATTGGCAGGCAGGCTATGAGCGGTTTTTGCCGCGTTTCGAGCGCTATGTCGGCGCCGCGCGGCTGGTGCTTTGCGGCTTCTCAGCCTGCATCGACAGCCGCTTTTCGTTGGCCGCGCTCGCCGATCAGCTTGGCAAGCTGCCGACGCCCGAGGCGGAGGACTTCGTTGGCCGGCTCCTGGCTCGCGCCGCGGCAGGGGTCGGTGGCGAGTTTCGCGAGGAATGGCCGGCGGGACCCGCCCTCTTGGCCAGTGTCGCGCCGCCCGTGACCGCCTTTGGCGGCACCGGCCCGCATATTGCCTGGGCGCTCGGGACACTCGGGGCCAGCGGGCTCGTCGCGCTTGCCGATCGCAGCGCCTACACGCTCGGCCATGTCGACCGGTCGATCCTTCTCGCCGAAGGCGATCGCGCCGTGCCGGCGTCCGAGGCGACACGCCGCGGCCTTCCCCGCCCGCCCATTCACGTCTTCGAATATCACGCGGGCCGCCCGATGGCTGGACGCGTGCCGCCCCGCTCGTCCCGGATCATCGTGCGCTTCGAGGATCCCGGCCTAGAACACGACCCGGATTTCGACCGTTTGAGCGTCGCTCTTGCGGGCGATGCCGGCGCCGCCGTCGTCTCGGGCTTCAACGGCGTCGCGTTGGCGGATATGGGGCGCGAGACCGAGCGGATCGGCGCACTCGTCGACGCCTGGCGCGCGCGCGGCGTCGCAACCGTTCATCTCGAGCTGGCCGGCTATGCCACGACGGCCGCCCGCGACGCCATGCTGGCGCGGCTCGGAACGCGCGTGACCTCGCTCGGCATGAGCCTTTCGGAACTGAACGCGCTCGCTGATCCGGCCGAGAGCATCGAAGAACGGCTGATAGGCCTTGGCGAGGATTTCGGACTGCGCCGAATTACTGTCCATGCCGATGAATGGGTGGCCAGCGCCACGCTTGACGATCCGGCATTGGAGCGCGACGCGCTGATGGCCGGGGCGCTCATCGCGTCATGTCGTGCCGAGGCCGGCGTGCCCATCCATCCACGTCACACGCCGGACGGCGCCCACTTCCTCGATCCCCCATTGCCGGTCGCGCAACGCTTCGGGCGATGGTCCGTTGTCGCGGTGGCCGCGCCTTACCTCCGCAACCCCAAGACGACGCTCGGGCTCGGCGACACCTTTACCGCCGGCTGCCTTCTGGCCCTCGCAAGCAAGGGTGGCGCTGCAATTGCCGCCGACGAGCGCATCGTCTATCCCGGGAACGCGACTAAAATCGGGAGCCGATCTATTCATGGAACCTGTCTCTAAGCGTGTCGAGATCATCCCGGTCAAACGCCGGGCGATGATCCTCGAATGGTTCCGAAAGCACAGCGCGGCCTCGATCCAGGAACTGTCCGAGAGCATCGGCGCGTCGGCCTCGACGATCCGCCGCGACCTCGAATATCTGACCGATGCTGGCTATCTCGAACGCACGCATGGCGGCGCCGTGCTGGCGACGCCGACCCGCGCCACCTTCGAACTTGATTCTTCGACCAACGCCCAGCTCTTCACCTTGCAGAAGCGGGCGATCGGCCGTCTCGCGGCGACCCGCCTCTCCTCAAAGGACAGCGTCATCTTCGATTCCAGCTCGACCGTGCTGGAGGCAGCGCGCGCTGCCGTCGAACGGCGCGTCGAGCTGACGGCCGTCACCAACAGCCTCGATATCGCCAGCCTCTGCCGATCGGCGCCGACCATCCGCGTCATCGTGCCTGGCGGCTCGCTGCGTGTTGGATCGCAGACGCTGGTCGGCGATCCCGGCGAGACCTTCCTGAAGACCGTGCATGCCGATCTCTGCTTCGTCGGCGCGCAGGCAATCACCGGCAACCAGCTGACCGATGCGGCCATCGAGATCGCCTCGATGAAGCGGATCATGCTCTCCTCGGCGCGGCGCACGATCCTGCTGATCGACAGCTCGAAATTCCACGCCCCGGCCTTCTGCACGTTCTGCGAGGTGCAGCGGATCGACGAGATCATCACCGATAGCGGCGTGACGCCGGAAAACCTCGCGGCCCTCGCCGCCTTCGGCGTCACGGTCACGGTGGCCGAGGTCGATCCGTCCGAGGCCGGCTGAGCCTCGTTTGGCGCGTTATCGCGCCACGACGACATGCATGGCGAGTTCGGTCGTCGCGTGCTCCTTGACTTGGAAGCCGAGCGCCGGCAGGTCGATACCGGTAAACATCGGCTCGCCCCGCCCGAGCAGGATCGGCGAAACGGCGAAATGCAGCTCGTCGATCAGCCCGGCCTGCAGATATTGCCGCACCGTACTGACGCCGCCGCCGATCTTGACGTCGAGCGACCCGGCCGCGGCCCGCGCCTGCTCCAGCGCCGCCTCGATGCCGTCCGTCACGAAGATGAAGCGCGTGCCGCCCTCCATCTCGATCGGCGCCCGGGCATGGTTGGTCAGGATGAAGGTCGGCGTGTGATAGGGCGGGTTGTCACCCCACCAGCCCTTCCAGGCATCGTCAGGCCATTCGCCGCGGATCGGCCCGAACATGTTGCGTCCCAGGATGAAGGCGCCGAAGCCGCTCATCGAACGCGCCGCATAGGTCTCGTCAACGCCTTCGGAACCGCCCTCCTGGCCGAACATCGATCGGAACGTGCGCGTGCCGAAGAACCAGCGATGCAGGTCCCGCCCGCCGACCCCAAGCGGGTTATCGAGGCTCTGCTCCGGCCCTGCCCCGAAGCCGTCGATCGAAAGCGCAAAACCCGCGACACGTACCTTGCTCATGACAACCCTCCTGATTGCGACTTGCAACTGGTTGTGATCTCGCACGACCAATCCTATTTTGCAATCGGTTTCAGTGGAGATGACCTTGGATATCGAACGGCGGTCGGGCTGCCCGATCAATCTCGCCATGGAGGTGCTGGGCGACCGCTGGAGCCTTGTGATCATCCGCGACATGATGTTCGGCAATCGGCGGCATTTTCGCGAGCTCCTGACACGCTCCGACGAGGGCATCGCCTCGAATATCCTGGCGGCGCGCCTGAAACGTCTTGTCGGCCTCGGATTGATCTCCAAACAGGATGATCCGAGCCACAGCCAGAAGTCCATCTACAGCCTGACCGAGCCTTCTATCCAACTGGTTCCTGTGGTCGCAGCGCTCGGCGCCTGGGGTCGCCGCCACCTTCCGGTGAGCGAGCCCTTGAGCATTCGCGCACGCTTGCTGGAAGAAGGCGGACCCGCGATGTGGGATGCGTTCATGGACGATCTGCGCGCCATCCACATCGCCGACCCGATCGGCGGCGCGAATGGCACAGTCGGCTCACCAGTTCTAAATGGCCTGACCGCCGCCTATCGCGCGACGCTGGCGCAATCGCGGTAACGGCGGCTCGTCCTGCCTGCGGTTAGGCGCCGCGCCGCATGACGCGCCGGTCTCCTCATAGTCTTGGAATGGTCGGCGGCCGGAGGCCTCGCTTCTGAGCGGCGATCCGGAAGGGCGCATTCGAGGCGCCATAGCCGGCATAGTCGCCGCGGCGTTCCACGATCTCCAGGAAGAAGCCGCTGCCCAGCACCGGCGTGTAGAACTGGAAGAACTCGCCGCCCTCGTCCCGATCGTACAGGATGTTCCGTGCGCGCATCGCCTCGATCCGCGCTGGGTCGAACCCGAAGCGGGCGGCCAGATCGTCATAATAGTTGGCGGAAATGGCCAGCGCGTCGAGCCCGCCGGCCGCAACTGCGTCAGCTGCTGCGAAGATGTCATCGGCGGCGAAGGCTATATGCTGCACGCCGGCACCGAAGGTTTCGGCGATGAAGTAACCGGCCAGCGTGCGGTGGTTTTCCGCGCCATTCAGCGTCAGGCGGAAGGAACCACTGTCGTTCTCGATCACCTGGCTGCGGACGAGACCGGAGGGATCGACGACGTCGAGCATCGGCGTCTTCGAGGTCTTGAAGATCGAGCCATAGAAGAGCAGCCAGGACAGCATGTCTTCGTAGTTCATGGTCTGCGCGATGTGGTCGATTCGCGTCAGACGCGACGGCGGCGCGTCGCTTGTCGAGACTGGCAGGAAGTCCGTCTGCCAGAGCGTGCCGAGTTCGCTCGTCTCGTCGATGAAATAGAGCAGGCTGCCGCCAAGGCCGCGAATAGCCGGGATGACGAGTTCGCCAGACGCGACGGGTTGCTCGTAGATCTCGGCGTCGAGCGCCTCCGAACGCTTCACTGTGTCGGCTGCGTTCTCAACCCGAAGGCAGATCGCATAGGCGGATGCGCCATGCGTCACAAAGGACGAATGCGCCAACCCACGCGGCTCGGTGTTGATCAAGAGGTTGATCTCGCCCTGCCGATAGAGCGTCACCTTCTTGCTGCGGTGCTGCGCCGCTTCCTCGAAGCCCAGCAGAGCGAAAATTCCGCCGAGCGCCGCCGCCTCAGTGTCATTGGTGGCGAATTCGACGAACTCGACGCCCTTCACCTCCACCCGTGGCGGCATCACCGGCACAGCGATCCGGTTGCCAGGCTCGTCGCGGGATACCTGATCCATCAGGTTGATCAGCGAGCGATGGCCGTCGACCGCGATCGAGCGCGGCGACGCGCCGCGAAACTGGTCGTTGAAGATCTCGAGCGACAGCGGCCCCGCATAGCCGGTCGCCGCGACGGCGCGCATGAAATCAACGACCGGCAGGCCGCCCTCGCCCGGCATATTGCGGAAGTGGCGGCTCCAATAGAGCAGATCCATCTCCACCATCGGAGCATCGGCGAGCTGGACGATGAAGATCTTGTCGGCCGGAATCGAGCGGATCGACGCGACGTCGATCTTCCGCGCCAGCGTATGAAAGCTGTCGAGGATGAGCCCGATATTCGGATGGTCGGCGCGCCGGACGATCTCCCAGGCGTCGCGGTGGTCGTGAATGTGCCGCCCCCAGGCAAGCGCTTCATAGCCGACGCGGATGCCGCGCCGCGCCGCCCGCTCGCCGAGTTCACGAAAATCGGCAGCCGCGCGATCAATGCCGCCAAGCGACAGCGGCGAGACGTTGGAGCAGACCAGCATCAGTTCCGTGCCGAGTTCGCCCATCACATCGAATTTGCGCTCGGCCCGGTCGAAGGCCAGCTGACGCTGCGGCTCGGGCAGACCCTCGAAGTCGCGGAACGGCTGAAACAGCGTGATCTCGAGACCGGCATCGCGCACCATCGCGCCGACGGCCCGCGGCGTTTCGTCGAAGGCGAGGAAATCCGCCTCGAAGATTTCGACGCCGTCAAAACCCGCCGCCGCGATGGCCCGCAGCTTTTCGGCAAGATCGCCGCTGAGCGAAACCGTAGCTATCGACGTCTTCATGCTGCGCCTCCGTGCTTCGATGCCGTCCCTAGGATCCCATGCTCGCGAAGTGGCGGCGCATGCGGGCCGGGTCTGGCTCCAGGCCGGTAAAGAGCCGGAAGGCCCCGACAGCCTGGAAAATCGCCATGCCGCCGCCGTTGACGACCCGGCAGCCCTTTGCAGCCGCAACGCGCAGCAGCTCGGTTTCAAGCGGGAAATAGACGATGTCCGCGACCCAGAGGTCCGGACGGAGCAGGCTTTCCGGCAGCGGCAGACCGGGATGGCTCAACATCCCTGTCGGCGTCGCATGCACGAGGCCCGTGGCCCCGGCCATGGCGCGCGCGACGTCAGCCTCCGCCACGATGTTTCGGTCGGGGAAACTCTGCCGCAGTTGTTCGCAAAGCTGGCGTGCGCGATCGTGATCGATATCGACCACGGCAAGGCTCTGTGCCCCCATGCGCAGCAGTGCATAGCCGACGGCTGCCCCAGCGCCCCCCGCGCCAAGCAAGACGACCGAGGTAAGGTCGGCATCCGGCAGGGCTGCCTGGAGACCCATCGTGAAGCCGGACCAATCGGTGTTGTGCCCTTCGCGGCGGCCGCCACGAAAAACCACCGTGTTCACGGCCTGCAACGCCTCCGCCTCTGCGGAAAGGCTGTCCAGAAGCGGAATGATGCGCTGCTTACAGGGATAGGTGACGTTGAGGCCGACCAGTCCCCGCCGCTCGGCGCTGTCGAGCAGCGCGGGCAAGGCATCGACGCCGAGATCGAGCGCCTTCAGGTCGATGAGTTCATATTCGTAGGCGAAGCCGAGCGCGGCGCCTTCCACCATATGCATCGAAGGTGTCCGCGAGGCGCCGATTCCCGAGCCGATCAGGCCCGCGCGGAGTGGCGCCTCCATCTTTGCGACCTTCGACACAGCCAGTTCCCCCATTCCGTTTCCCCTGCTTCATATCAGAACGAACCAGTTCGTACATTGATTTTTGCGCGGCGTTTTCGCGTCTGGCCGACTCGTCCACGTCGCTACACAGACGAGCGGACAGACGTGGCGTTGACATGTACGAACTAGATAGTTTACCAGTTTGGTCGCAGCTGCACCAGCGCTTCCGGGGAGGAACTCGGTAGCCGGCGCTTGCTTGCTGCTCACGAGATCGGCCTGCAACGGCCGCGGCCCAAGGGCCAAGGGAGGGATCCATGAACTACAAGATGTCGCTGCCGATCGCGGCGGTGCTGCTGGCTGGTCTTTGCGCTTCGCCGGCGCTGGCCGAGGACAAGGGCGTGATCGTTGCCTTCGTCCCGTCGAGCACCAATCCCTATATCGGCCAGTGGGCCAAGGGCGCCCAGGCGAAAGCCGGCGAGCTCGGCTACACGCTGAAGGTCATCGAAAACAACTTCAACCAGGCCGAACAGGACAGCCAGGTTCAGCAGCAGCTCGCTTCGGGCGAGAAGGTCGCGGGCTATGTCTGGTGGCCGTTCGAGAACGCAGCCGGGGTCGGCTCGCTCCGCGCGCTCTCGCAGTCGGGCGCGCCGGTCATCGTCTCCAACCAGTATCCGATCAAGGGCACAGAAGCCTATTGGACCGCCTATGCCGGCGCCAATGACTTCCTCTCCGGCAAGACCGCCGCCGAGATCCTGCTCGATGCTTGCGCCAAGAGCGGCGTGAAGTGCGACAAGGGCGCGATCATCCGGTTCCCGGCCGGTGTCTCGGCTGGTGACGACCGGGCGACAGGCTTCCAGGATGCGGTGAAAGGCAAGCTCGACGTCCTTACCGTCGTGCCGACGGCCGGATTCCTCGAGGACGAGGGGTACAAGGTCGCCGCGCAGATCATCCCGGCGAACAAGGGCCAGCTCACCTGGCTCTATACCGAGAACGACTCGCTCGCCGGCGCTGCCGCGCAGGCGGCCCGCGAGAATGGCCTCGTCCCCGGCAAGGACATCCTGATCGTCGGCGGCACCTGCCACGGCGATTCCAAGCATGTGAAGAACGGCGAGATCGCCGGCACGGCGATCCAGTCGGGCTATTGGGAGGGCTGGATGGCCGTCCAGGCGCTCGGCAAGTTCAACACCCAGGGCAAGGTCCAGGACGGCGAAACCTATCTCGCCGACAATCCGGACGCGCCGCCGGCCGACAGCGACCCGGTCTTCAAGTATAATTTCCTGCCCAATCCCGCCGTGGGCAACTCGCAGGCGGCCTATGACGCAGCGAAGATGTGGGGCAAGTCCGCGGACGAGCTCTGCAACTTCTGACGCCTCTGCCATGCAGCTTGCCATGACGCCTCGTGCGTCATGGCATTTGATTGGAGTGACCGATGCTGCGGATGACGAACATCTCCAAGCGGTACGGCGCGACGGAAGTCCTGCGGGAGGTCGCACTCGAAGTTCGCAGCGGCGAAGTCATGGCGCTGATGGGCGAGAACGGCGCGGGCAAGAGCACGCTCGTCAAGATTCTCGCCGGGATCGAGCCCGCCGATGCCGGGACGATCGAAATAGCTGGCGAGCCTGTCACGATCCGCAGCCCGAGGCATTCACAGGCGGCCGGCGTCGCCTATGTGGCGCAGGAGCTCAGCATCGTCGAGAGCCTGTCGGTGGCGGAGAATGTCTTTCTCGGCGATACCGATGCCGGCCTCTTCAGAAGCCCACGCAGCCTTTCCACCAAGGCCCGCCCGTTCCTGCTGAAGGTCGGCCTTGAACAGGTGGACCCGCTCGAACTCGCTGAGAATCTCTCAGTCGCCGAGCGGCAACTGGTCGAGATCGCGCGGCTGCTTTCGCGCAAGGCGCGGATCGCCATTCTCGACGAGCCGACCGCCGCCTTGTCCGATGCCGAAATCCTGCGCGTCAAGGGCGCGGTGCGCACGCTGGCAGACAATGGCTGCGCCGTCATCTATGTCACGCATCGGATGGCCGAGGTCTTTGAACTCTCGACACGCGTGACCGTCTTGCGCAACGGCCGCAGCTTTCCGTCGATCGAGACCGCCTCGCTGACGGTCGATACGCTGATCGAACACATGCTGGGGCGGAAGCTCGAACAGATGTTCCCTGCCCGCGCGACGCGCATGGGCGAGAGCGTGGTCGAACTTGATCAGTGCATCGGCCATGGGCTGCTCGCGCCGATATCGCTTAGCGTTCGGCGCGGTGAGATCCTGGCTTTGGCCGGACAGGTCGGCAGCGGTGCCAATGCGGTACTGCGCATGCTGGCGGGCGTCCTCCCCGTCGCATCGGGAACGATGAAGCTGCGTGGCGCCGCTTTCGCGCCGCACTCGATCGCCGACTCGATCGCCGCCAAGGTCGCTTATTGCTCCGATGATCGTAAGCGCGACGGCATCTTTGCCGTGCGTTCCGTGCCGGAGAATCTCTCGGCGCCGGCGCTCGATCGCGTTTCGCGGCTGCAGATGATCTCGCCGGTGATGGAAAGCCGCCACACGCGCGGCATCGCCGAGCTTTTCGGCATCGACCTCGCTTATCTGACGCGCCTTGCCGGCAATCTCAGCGGTGGCAACCAGCAGAAGGTCGCGCTCGGCAAGTGGCTCGGCATCGAACCCGACGTCCTGCTCGTCGAAGAGCCGACACGCGGCGTCGATGTCGGCGCCCGGGCCGAAATCTATCGCCATCTCCGCAGTCTCGCCGAGCGCGGGCTGACCGTGATCTTCGCGTCCTCCGATACGCAGGAAGTGCTCGGTCTCGCGGACCAGATCGCGACCTTCTATCACGGCCGGATGGTCAGGGTCGTCTCCGCGGAATCCTCGACGCCCGAGAGCATCGTCCGCGACGTGATCCATCCGACGCTCGCCGCCTGAGGAAGCCATGTCCATCATGACCGACGTTTCACCTTCCGCGGCCCGGAGGCGCAGTGTTCCCCGCTTCGTCTGGGTGATCGCCGCCATCGTCGCGCTTTATCTTGTGGCCGGCGTGATCACGCCCTCGTTCGCCACCTTCGACAACATGCTGGTGATCGTCCGCGCAGCCTCCATCACCGGCATCGTGGCGATCGGCATGAGCTATGTCACCATATCGGGCAATCTGTTCGCGCTCTCCGCGGCGGCGCTCGGAGCCTTCCTCGCGGTGATCTTCGCGCTGGCTGTCGGCCATCTCGGCTTTGCCGCTGGCCTCGCCGCGACGCTCCTCGTCGCGATCCTCGCCGGCATGGCGCAGGGCCTGTCGATTTCCGTCGTCGGCAATCCGATCATCACGACGCTGGCCTTCAGCACCGTGTTCCGAGGTCTAGCGGCCCTCTTCAGCGGCAACTCAATCGTGCGCATCGACAGCGATATCGCGCTTGCGCTGGGCACCGGACGCCCGCTCGGGGTGCCGACCCAGAGCTGGGCCTTCATCGCGCTGGCGCTGGTCAGCTGGGCCCTGATCCGCCGGGCCCGCCTGGGCCGGCTGCTCGTGCTCTCCGGCGCCAATCCCCAGACGGCGATCGCAAGCGGACTCAACGTCCGCCTTGCCACCGTCGTTGCCTTCGTCGCCTTGTCGGTCGGCGTCGCGATCATGGCGGTCTTCACCGTTTCGCAGTTCTCGCAGGCGAAGGCGGACCTCTTCGCCGGTTATGACTTCGACTACATCGCGGCCGTTCTCGTCGGGGGCATCGCGCTTCGCGGCGGCCAGGGCTCGCCGCTCCAGGCTGCTCTCGGCGCCATTCTCATCGCCCTCCTCCAGAATTTCATGCTGCTGAACGGCTTCACCGCCGGATTGCGCATGACCGTGGTCGGCGGTCTCGTGCTTCTGGCGACCGGCGCGTTCCATCTTCTGCAAAGGAGGCTGCGGTGAAGGTCTCATCCCGGTCGGCTGATCTGCTCGGGCGCCTCGGCCTGATGCTCATCGTCTATCTCGTCTTCGCGCTGCATCTGCCGAGCTATTATTCCCCGGCTGGCGTCGCCGCCCTCCTCGACAGCGCCGTGCTCAGCGGGCTCGTGGCGCTCGGCGTCGCGCTCACGATGATCGCCGGCGAGATGGACCTTTCGGTCGGCTCGCTGGCGGCGCTCGCCGGCATTCTCGCGGTCAAGCTGTTCCCGATCGGCGTCTTCCCGTCGATCATCGTCGTGGTGCTCGTCTGCGCCGCCATCGGCGCGCTGCAGGGCTGGCTCATCCACCGCATCGGCATCAATTCGATGATCTTCACGGTGGGCACTCTCATCGCCTTTCGCGGCATCGCGCTGCTCGTTTCCGGCGAGAAGACCCAGCTCGTTCCGCTCGAAGACATTGCCGCTACCGACATCCTGATCGGCAAGTTCGGCATCTTCTCCGTCCTCAGCCTGGCCCTGTTCGCAGCGGCGGCGCTGATCTTCGCCTTTACGCGCTGGACGCTCTGGGGCCGCGAGATCTTCGCGATCGGCGGCGGACGCAGCGAATCCCGCGCGGCGGGCGTGCCGATACGCCGTCCCATCATGATCGCCTTCGCGCTCTCGGCCGCGCTTGCCGGCCTCGCCGGTGCGCTGCTGTCGCTGAAGGCCGGCAGCGCCTCGCCGCTCAGCTATGATTCGCTGCTGCTCGAAGCGGTGGCGGCCTGTCTCATCGGCGGTATCTCCCTGAAAGGCGGCAAGGGCAGCATCGTCGGCGTCCTGATCGGTCTCTTCTGCATCCGCTTCCTGGTCACCGGCATTGCGGCGCTCGGCGCGCCCTTCTGGGCGCAGAGCCTTGCCACCGGCCTGCTGTTGATCATCGTGATCGTGGCGGAAGCAATCTTCGCGGCCGCTGCCGGGCGCTTCCGGCTCGCGATGCGGCGCCCCGCGCCAATCATCAAGGTGCCCGCATGACCCGCCCCAATCCGGCGCTCGGCGAGGGCTGGTTTCCGTCGAGGTGGGGGCCAAACGACGAGCAGGGTGCCGGCAACCTGCAAGGGCCTGAGACGGTGCTTCGCGCCCAGGCGATGATCCGCACCGGCGAGATCATCCCGCTCGGCTTTCCCTACCGCGTCGGCATGCCGCTATCGCCCGGCCGAACCTTTGGCATCAAGATGCCGGGCGGACCGTCCGGCGGGCCCGAAGGCGCCGTTTCGCAGACAGTCTGGAACGATGATTTCGTCGTCGCCGAACTCGGCCAGATCGGCACGCATATGGATGCGCTCGGGCATGTCGGACATCAGATCCGCCTGCCCTGCGGCCATTGCGAAACGCTCGTCTACAACGGCAACAAGCTGTCCGACATCTGGACGCCCTATGGCCTCAGAAAGCTCGGCATCGACAAGGCGCCGGTCTTCTATACGCGCGGCGTGCTGCTCGACGTCGAGGGGCTCTTCGGCACCCCGCTCGAAAACGGCTTCGAGATCACGCCCGATCATCTCAGGCAGTGTCTGGAGCGACAGGGGCTCGGGCAGGAAGGCTGGCTCAATCCCGGCGACGTCGTCCTCATCCGTACCGGACATGGCGCGCGCTTCTTCTCGCATGCCGACAGCTGGTACGACGGCGCGCCCGGTCTCGGGCTTGCGGCAGCCGAATATCTTGCGACGCTGCAGCCCTCAGTCGTCGGTGCCGACAACTTCGCCGTTGATGTCATCCCGGCTGTCGATCCGGAAGTTGTCCTGCCCTGCCACCAGCATCTCATCATGCGGCACGGCATCTATCTGCACGAAGGCATGAAGCTGGACGATCTCGCGCAATCGGGACGTTCCGAATTCGTCTATGCCTTTGCGCCGCTGCGCATCGAGGGCGCAACGGGCTCGCCCGGGACGCCTTTCGCCATCCTGTGAGGCCATCGCTCGCGCGGCCTTGCATGCCTCGCTTGTCTCGGGCGCCTTTGCTAGATTTCGGCCCTTAACCCAAGCGTCGGGAATACGAATGGCCCTTGAGAAGCAACCCGGCGAAAGCGGCGCGGGCGGTCAGACTGAGAGTGGCAAGCGGGCATCCGGTCGCGGCGATGCCGAGGTCTCGCGCAACAACATCCTCGATATTGCGACGGAAGAGTTTGCGGCCAACGGCCTTTCCGGGGCGCGCGTCGACACGATTGCCGAGAAGACGCTGACGTCGAAGCGGATGATCTATTACCATTTCGGCAGCAAGGAAGGTCTCTACCTCGCCGTTCTCGAGCGCGCTTATGGCGGCATTCGCATCGTCGAGGGGGACCTGCATCTCGACGAATACAGCCCGGAAGACGCGATCCGCATCCTGATCGGCTCCACCTTCGACTACCAGAACGACCACCCGGAATTCGTTCGCCTCGTCGCGATCGAGAACATCCACAATGCGGATCACCTGAAGACGCTGCCGGTGATCGCCAAGCTCAACGCATCGGTGATCGACACCATCCAGCGAATCCTCGATCGCGGACGAAGCGACGGCACCTTCAAGGCGGCCATCGACGCCACCGACCTGCACATGATGATCAGTTCGTTCTGCTTCTTCCGCGTTTCGAACCGGCACACCTTCAGCACGATCTTCGAGCGTGATCTGGGCGACGCAGTCGTCCTCGTCCGGCATCGCCAGCTCATCCAAGACATGATCGTCACCTATCTGAAAAACGGCTGAACCAACTGTCTCCGCGGATGAACCGCCGGTCTCCAGCGGCATCGGCGATCATGAGACCGGCAGCAAGCATCGAGGCGACCAAAAAGCAAAAGGCCCGCCGGAAGGCGGGCCTTTTACAGGGCTGGTTGCGGGGACCAGATTTGAACTGATGACCTTCAGGTTATGAGCCTGACGAGCTACCGGGCTGCTCCACCCCGCGATAAGTGCTTCGACGAAGAGACTTGGCTTTCGCCGTCGCGCAACGGTCATATAGGCGTTCGGCCACCGGCTTGAAACCCCGGCCGGGACGATTTTTGATTTCGTCCACAGGCCGAACGACGATCAGCTCGCCGGATTGATGCGGATGCCGAGTTCGCGAAGCTGACGCGTGCCGGCCTCGCTGGGGGCGCCCATCAGGAGATCCTGCGCCTGCTGGTTCATCGGGAACAGCGTGATCTCGCGCAGGTTCTGCACGCCGCAGATCAGCATCACGATGCGGTCGATGCCCGGCGCCATGCCGCCATGCGGCGGCGCGCCATATTGGAACGCGCGATAGAGGCCGCCGAAGCGCTCCTCGACCGTCGTCTCGTCGAGCCCAACCAGGCCGAAGGCCTTCACCATCAGCTCCGGAATGTGATTGCGCAGGCCGCCCGAGGCGATCTCGAAGCCGTTGCAGACGAGATCATACTGGTAAGCCTTGATCGTCAGCGGATCCTGGTTTGCCAGCGCATCGAGCCCACCCTGCGGCATCGAGAAGGGATTGTGCGCGAAATCGAGCTTCTTCTCTTCCTCGCTCCATTCATAGAACGGGAAATCGACGATCCAGGCGAGCTCGAAGCTGTTGGTATCGACGAGGCCAAGCTCGGTGCCGACGCGCGTGCGCGCATCGCCGGCGAAGCGGTAGAACGTCTTCGGATTGCCGGCGACGAAGAAGACGGCGTCGCCATCCTCAAGGCCAAGCTGCTGGCGCAGCGCCTCGGTGCGCTCCTCTCCGATGTTCTTGGCGACCGGACCCGCACCCTCAAGCGCGCCGTTTTCGGTGCGCCAGAAGATATAGCCGAGGCCCGGCTGGCCCTGCTGCTGCGCCCAGGAGTTCATGCGGTCGCAGAACGCTCTGGAGCCGCCGCCCTTGGCCGGGATCGCCCAGACCTCGGCCTTCGGATCGGCCTCGATCATGCGTGCGAACACCTTGAAGCCCGAGCCGGCGAAATGCTGCGTCACCGCCTGCATCTCGATCGGGTTGCGCAGGTCCGGCTTATCGGAGCCATAGGTGCGGATCGCCGTGTCATAAGGAATGCGGCGGAAGGTTTCCGTGACCCTCTTGCCGTCGGCGAATTCCTCGAACAGGCCGCGCATCACCGGCTCCATCGTGCCGAGGATGTCGTCCTGCGTGACGAAGCTCATTTCGAGGTCGAGCTGGTAGAATTCGCCCGGCAGGCGGTCGGCGCGCGGGTCCTCGTCGCGGAAGCAGGGCGCGATCTGGAAATAGCGGTCGAAGCCGGCGACCATCAGGAGCTGCTTGTACTGCTGCGGCGCCTGCGGCAGCGCGTAAAACTTGCCCTGATGGATGCGCGAAGGCACGAGGAAGTCGCGCGCGCCCTCGGGCGAGGACGCGGTCAGGATCGGCGTCGAAAATTCGGTGAAGCCGATCTCGGTCATGCGCCGGCGCATCGAGGCGATCACCTGCGTGCGCTTCATGATGTTGGCATGGAGCGTTTCACGGCGAAGATCGAGGAAGCGGTATTTGAGGCGCGTGTCCTCGGGATAGTCCGGCTCGCCGAACACCGGCAGCGGCAATTCCTTGGCGGCCGAGAGGACCTCGATCTCGCTCGCGAACAGCTCGACGGCGCCGGTGGCAAGGTTCGGGTTCACGGTCTCGGCGGTCCGCTTCTTCACGAGACCGTCGATGCGCACGCACCATTCCGAGCGGAGCTGCTCGGCCGTGCCGAAAGCAGCGGAGTCTGGATCGACGACGATCTGGGTCAGCCCGTAATGATCCCGCAGATCGATGAAGAGCAGCCCGCCATGATCGCGTACCCGGTGGACCCAGCCGGAGAGGCGAACATTTTCGCCCGTGTTGGTTTCACGGAGTTGGCCGCAGGTATGGGTGCGATAGCGATGCATGATGGTCGATCCGGACTGCGAATTTCGAGGCGCGGCAATGCCGTTATTTGCGCGGGAGAAAGCGCATGCACCATGCCGGTTGTCAAGAAAAGTGCCGAAATCGAAACACGCGTTTGCATCTTCGACATTGTGGCACAGAGCGAAATTGCGTTTCCGCAATGCCCACCGGCTAGCCCTTGCAAAGCCGAAGCTCGACACCATCTAAGGTTCATCGCAGCGAGAGCCGCGGGACTGGTGCCCCGAAAGGGCGCCTCCCCTGTCGGCTAGGACGGATGTACTCCGGCCGGCGCGCTCATAGGCAGACGATGCATCGTCGCCGATGCTGCGATACCGATCGCCCAAGCCCGTAGCCGATGGATGTGCATAGACAATCATGCGCGCCATTGCCGGAGCTTGGGCTTTCTTTTTGCCCCTTCCCCCTACGCGACAAGCGCCAGCACCTGCGCTATGAAAAGCGCATGACGGATATCATTACTTCGACCGAATCCCTTGCCGCCGCCTGTTCCCGTTTCGCCACGTTCGACTTCGTCACGGTCGATACGGAATTTATGCGCGAGACGACCTACTGGCCCAAGCTCTGCATCATCCAGATCGCCAGCGCCGATGAGGCCGTGATCATCGACGCCGAGGCGCCGGGTCTCGACCTTGCCCCCTTCTTCGCGCTGATGGCGGACGAGACGGTGATGAAGGTGTTCCATGCCGCGCGGCAGGACATCGAGATCGTCTGGCATCTCGGTGGCATTCTCCCGCACCCGATCTTCGACACCCAGGTCGCCGCCATGGTCTGCGGCTATGGCGAGTCGATCTCCTATGATCAGCTCGTGGGGCGCATCACCGGACACCCGATCGACAAGTCTTCGCGGTTCACGGACTGGAGCCGCCGTCCGCTCACCGAGCACCAGGTCGAATACGCTCTCGCCGACGTGACGCATCTGCGCGATGTCTATCTGGCGCTGAAGGGCAAGCTCGAGAGCCAGGGCCGCAGCGACTGGGTCGCCGAAGAGATGGACGTCCTGACGTCGGTCGACACCTATCAGGTTGAGCCCGAAAACGCCTGGAAACGGCTGAAAATGCGGATCAAGAAGCCGCTACAGCTGGCCGTCCTGATGGAAATCGCCGCCTGGCGCGAAAGCGAGGCGCAGGCGCGCGACGTACCGCGCGGCCGCATCATCAAGGACGACGCGATCTACGAAATCGCCGAGCAGCTTCCGACGACCGCCGAGGCGCTTGGCCGGCTGCGGACCATCCCGAAGGGCTTCGAGCGTTCCCGCACCGCGGAGGACATCCTCGCCGCGGTCAAGCGCGCCGCGGCGATCCCGAAGGATCAGCTCCCGCGCGTGCCGAAGACGCGGCCGATGTCGGACGGCAACGGCGCCGCCGTCGACCTGCTCAAGGTTCTGCTCAAGATGACGAGTGAGGAGCACGGCGTCGCGGCGCGTGTCATCGCGACGGTCGATGAACTGGAAGCGATTGCGGCGGATGACGATGCCGGCGTGGCGCCGCTTGCCGGCTGGCGACGCGACCTTTTCGGCGAGAACGCGCTCAAATTGAAGCGCGGCGAGATTGCGCTCCGCCTCGATGGCCGCCGCGTTTCGATCGTGCGCGACCGGGATCCTGCCGCGCCGCTGTGACTTCCGTCACTTCGCAACGCAGCATCGACGGATAAACCTCCTGCAACTTCAGGAGGATGTCGATGCGGAAGATTGTGACCATCGCCGGCGCGATCGTGCTGGTGATCGCAGTCGTTGCGGTCTGCCTTGCGGGCTTTGCCTGGTTCGGAAGCCAGCACAAGCGGAACCGCATCGTCGACGTCAATGTGGCGCCTGTCGCCATCGCGGTCGATCCCGAAGGGATTGCGCGCGGCAAATATCTCTACGAATCGCGCGGCTGCACCGATTGCCATGGCCGCGACGGCGCCGGCAAGGTCGTGATCGACGACGGCGCCGGCATGCTGGTCCGCGCGCCGAACATCTCCTCCGCCGTCGGGACCGTGGCGAACGCGCTCGGTCCGCTCGACTGGGTCCGCCTGCTGCGCCACGGCATCAAGCCGAACGGCCGGCCGGTCCTGATCATGCCGAGCGAAGACTATGCGCGCATGACCGATGAGGATCTCGGCATGCTGGTCGGCTATGTGAAGACGCTGCCGCCGGTCGAAGGCCAGGTGGCGGAAATTAAGCTGCCACTGGTCGTGCGCTTTCTCTATGCCAGCGGGATCATCCGCGATGCGGCCGAGAAGATCGACCACACGCTGCCGCCACCACAGCCCATCGCGCCGACCGCGACGATCGCCTATGGCGACTATGTCGCCAATTCCTGCCGCGGCTGCCACAATCCGGCGCTGTCGGGCGGCCCGATCCCGGGCGCCCCGCCGGATTGGCCAGCCGCAGCCAACCTGACAACAGGCGCCGGCAGCGCGATGGCGCATTATCCGAGCGAAGCGGCCTTCGCCGCCATGCTGAAGAGCGGCAAGCGCCCAGACGGCTCGCCGGTCAGCCCGGTCATGCCCTTCGAATCATTGAAAGAACTCGATGCGTCCGACGTCGCCGCACTCTACGCCTTCTTCAAGAGCCTGCCGGCGAAGAAGCAGGGCGAGGTGTGACGCCGACAGGAGCCGCGCCAGGTGCGGCCGACGCCGCGCCTATTCGAGAACGATGCGCGGCGTCATCGCCGAGAGCTTGGCCAACTGCGTCACACGGCGGGAAAGCCGCGATCCGATCAGCGCCGCCTTGTCATGCGGCAGCACCAGCGTCAGCTGGTCGCCCTGCGCCTCGAAGCGCGTGCGGGGAATGACACCGGCCATCGATCCGGAGATCATATAGGCGACACGCAGCACCGCGCCGAGCGCACGCGCCCGTTCCATAAGCCGTGTCGTGGCCAGTTCGCGGATGCGCGAGGAGATGTTCTCGTCGACAAGCCCCTCGTGGCGGTAATAGTTGGCCAGCGCCAGATAGGCCCGTCCAGGATGGTCAATGCCGACAAAGGCGCCGTGCGAAATCAGATTGAGGCTCTGCTCGCCGCGATAATCGGGATGGCCGCGCCAGCCGATATCAGCCAGCAGGCAGGCGGCAATGCGCAGCCGCTGCTCGTCCTCCGTCTCCTCGAAGCCCATCGCCGCCAGCGCCTGGCCCGACCAGGGCCCGAGTTCGCGGGCATGGCCCGGAGACCGGGAGCGAAGCACCGCCAGTTCCTCCGAGGCGGCAATCAGGGGGTCTTCCGCCTTTTCCGCGTCCGGCAGCAGATCGTAGAGCAGCCCCTCGCGCACGCCGAGCGCCGAAAGCACGATCTCCGACGGCTTCATTACGCGGATGAGTTGTTCGAGAACGATCGCGCCATAAGGCAGCAGGGCGCGGCGGCTCTTGGAGACCGCCTCGATCGAATCGAGCGATTCCGCGTCGCGCCGCGCCACCATCCGGCAGAACTCGAGCGCCTCGGAGGCCGGCATCGAATACTGATGCATGATGTGCAGCGGATAGCCCTTCTGCCGCATATGCAGCCGCGCCAGCGAACGCCAGGTGCCGCCGATCGCGTAGAATGCCCGCCCCTGCCCGCCCGACAGGACCTTCGAATTGGCGAGCGCCTCGACGACGATCTTTTCCGCCTTGCGGACGGTGCGGTCCGACACTTCCTCAAGCCTTAGCCCGCCAAGCGGAAAGGTCTCGCCGATGCCGATCCGGCCGTTCTTGACGTCGACGACCTCCAGGCTGCCGCCGCCGAGATCGCCGGCGATGCCATCAGGCTTGTGGATGCCCGAAAGCACGCCCATGGCCGACAGCCGCGCCTCTTCCGGGCCGCTCAGCAGCGCCGGATGCAGGCCGGTGATCGATTCGACGGAATTCAGGAATTCCGGCCCGTTGCTGGCATCACGCGCCGCCGCCGTGGCGAGGACGTGCATCGTCTTGACGCCCATCTGCTCGCACAGAACCTTGAAGCGTCGGATCGCATCGAGCGAGGTCGCCACGGCCTCGTCATTGAGACGGCCCGTCGTCGCGACGCCGCGGCCGAGGCCGGCCAGTTCCTTCTCGTTGAACAGCGGCATCGGCGTCCGGCTCATCCGCTCATAGACGACGAGCCGGACCGAGTTCGAGCCGATATCGATGATCGCAACCGGTCCGCTGCCGTTCAGCCGCCCCGGAGCATGTTCCGACGATTCCGCCGCGCTGACGCCACCGTCAGTGCTTGGGCTGCTTGCCCCCGATCGATCGCGGCGAACTGTTCTTGAGGGATTTTCCACGTCCGGACAAACTCGGGTTGGTCATGAAGTATTGATGGGCGTTGAAGAGTTCTTCGCCCTTGCGGGGAACGATACGACGCGAGGAACCGTCCGAGAGGATTTCCCAGCTCTGCTGGTTGTCCTTGAGATTGGCGACCATGATCTGGTCAAGGACTTGCTCGTGCACGGTCGCATTCTGCATCGGAATCATCGCTTCGACGCGACGATCGAGGTTGCGCGGCATCATGTCCGCGGAGCCGATATAAACAATCGCTTCGGGCGACGGCAAGCCGTGGCCGTTGCCGAAACAGAGGATGCGGGCATGTTCCAGGAACCTGCCCACAATGGATTTCACCCGGATGCGTTCTGAAAGGCCGGGAATGCCCGGCCGCAGGCAGCAAATTCCGCGCACGACGATCTCGACATCGACCCCGGCCCGGCTCGCATCGTAGAGCGCGTCGATGATCTGCGGATCGACGAGCGAGTTCATCTTCATCCAGATGGCGCCGGGACGGCCGGCCTTCACATGCTCGATCTCGGCATAGATCAGATCGAGGATGCGCTTGCGCAGGAAATGCGGCGAGGTCGACAGCCGCTCGATCTCGACCGGCTCTGAATAGCCGGTGATATAATTGAAGACCCGCGCGACATCCCGGGCAACCGCCGGATCGTCCGAGAAATAGGACAGATCCGTATAAATCCGGGCGGTAATCGGATGATAATTGCCCGTTCCGATATGGACATAGCTCCGGAGCTGACCGCCCTCGCGGCGCACCACCAGCGAGAGCTTGGCATGCGTCTTCAGCTCGATAAAGCCGTAGACCACCTGCACGCCGGCGCGCTCCAGATCGCGCGCCCACTTGATGTTAGCTTCCTCGTCGAAGCGCGCCTTGAGCTCGACCAGCGCGGTCACCGACTTGCCGGCCTCCGCCGCCTCGGCCAGCGCCTGGACGATCGGCGAGTTCTTCGAGGTGCGGTAGAGCGTCTGCTTGATCGCCACGACGTCGGGATCAAGCGCCGCCTGGCGCAGATACTGAACGACGACGTCGAACGATTCGTATGGGTGATGGACGATCAGGTCCTTCTGGCGGATCGCCGCGAAACAGTCGCCGCCATGCTCGCGGATACGCTCGGGAAATCGTGCCTGATAAGGCGGGAATTTCAACGTCGGCCGGTCGATCGCGACGAGCTGCGAGAGATCGTTGAGCGCGAGCATGCCTTCGACGAGGAAGACCTCGTCAGGCAGAACGGCCAGCGCGCCGGCCACGAAATTGCGCAGCTTTTCCGGCGTCGCCGATTCGATCTCGAGGCGGATCACCGAACCGCGGCGGCGGCGCTTCAGCGCCGTCTCGAAGAATCGGACGAGATCTTCTGCCTCTTCCTCGACTTCCAGCTCGCTGTCTCGAATGATGCGGAAAGCGCCTTGTCCTTCAACCACATAGCCCGGGAAAAGGCGCGAAGTGAACAGTGACACCGTCTGCTCAAGGCTGATGAACCGATCGACGCCCGGCGCCGATTCCGGCAGGCGGATGAAGCGGTCGATCGTCATCGGAATGCGCAGAAGCGCCGTCATCCGCGCGCCGGACGAGGCCCGCGCGAGCTGCAGGATCAGCGAGAATCCGAGATTCGGAATGAACGGAAATGGGTGAGCCGGGTCGATGGCGAGCGGCGTCAGGATCGGGAAGACCGCGTCGAGGAAATAGGCTTCCAGCCAGATGCGATCCGCCGCAGTCAGCTCGGCCGGATCGACCGTCACCACGCCGACCGTATCCATTTCCTTCTTCAGTTCCGCCCAGCGCGCCTGCTGGTCGGATGCGAGCCGGCCAACCGCCTCGCCGATCTTCACGAGCTGCTCGCTCGGGGTCAGTCCATCATCGCTGGTGAGGCTGATTCCTTCGCGCTGCTGGCCACGAAGGCCCGCGACACGCACCATGAAGAACTCGTCGAGATTATTAGCGGAGATCGAGAGAAACCGCAGCCGCTCCAGCAATGGATGGCTGGCATTGCCCGATTCCTCGAGAACGCGGCGATTGAACTCGAGCCACGAGATCTCGCGATTGACGAAGCGCTCGGGGCTATGCCGCAACCGCTCGGCTTCCTGGTCGATCCGTGCGACTTCGGCAAGCGCTGCGCTGGCTTCGGGGTTCGTCTGGTCCATGGGGCGGTTCCAATCGAGGTAAGGCCGCGGCACCATATAGCCTGATTATGACGGTTTCGTCATGGCTGCATCGATTCAGCCTTCTTCGCCCTCGATGCGAGCCAGCACCTGCGCGGCGAGCTGGCGCGTAAGCGGCCGCCCGGCGGCGAGCGCCTCGGCGTCGAGCGCGGCGACGATCCTTCCAGCTGCCTCCAGCGAGCGTTCGATGCGTCGGCTGAGATAGTCGACGAGGCTGGCGTCGACGGGAAGCTGCCGATCGGCGAAGAGCTTGACGATCACCTGCGCCAGCAACGCGTCGTCGGGCGCATCGAGACCGACCGGGACAGCGGCTCGGAGGCGCGAGCGCAAATCGGGGAGCACGAATGCAAGCTCGGCCGGAAGCACGCGGCTCGTCAGCAGGGCATGAGCCTCGCGCTCGCGCACAAGATTGAGCAGATGAAACAGCGCTGTCGGATCCGTCTCCGGCGCATGGATATCCTCGACCAGCACGGCGCCGGATGCGAGCAGCGCGCCGAGATCAGCGGTGCCGAGATCACGCGCTCCGACCTCCGCGGCGCCGCTGGATTCGCGCCAGATCGCGGCGAGGTGCGTCTTGCCCGAACCCGGCGGGCCGACCAGAATCGCCACGCGGTTCGGCCAGGCCGGATAGCGGTCGATCATCGCGATCGCCGCTTCGTTGGCGGCGCCGACGATGAAATCTGCGCGCGTCAACGCCGGCGGGTGCGGCAGCTCAAGCGCCAGTTGGCGCGTTTCACTCATCAGGGCTGGCTTCAGCATCGCCGCGATAGATGGGGCTCGTCAGGTAGCGCGCAATGCCGAATCGCACGAGGACGCCGATCGCCGCGGATGCGGGCACGGCGATCAACAGACCGACAAAGCCGAACAGCACGCCAAAGGCGAAGAGCGCAAACATCAGCCAGACGGGATGCAGGCCGACGCTGGCGCCGACGAGGCGCGGCTGCAGGATGTTGCCTTCGAAGAACTGGCCGACGAGGAAGACGCCGATCACGGCGCCGACCCAATACCAGTCCGGCCAGAACTGGACGATGGCGACGCCGACCGAGATGACGAAGCCGAGCGTCGTGCCGACATAGGGAATGAACGACAGGATGCCCGCGCCGATGCCGATGAGCAGGCCGAAATTGAGCCCCAGCACGGCCAGGCCGAGGCCATAGAACGAGCCGAGGATGAGGCAAACGAGCCCCTGCCCGCGCACAAAGCCGGCAATGGCGCTGTCGGCATCGCGAGCGAGCATGCGTACGGTCTCGACATGATCGCGCGGAATCCAGCTGTCGATCCGTGCCAGCATCCGGTCCCAGTCGACCAGCATGTAAAAGGCGACGACGGGGGTGACGACGAGAAGCGAGATGACGTCGATGAGCGCCGAGCCGCCGCTCCACAGCGATTTGAGCACCGTCGACAGCCAGGACGCGCCCTGGCTCATCAATTGCCCCATCGAACTCTGCAACTGCGCCGCATCCACGCGGAAAAGCGCGCCGAACCTCGTGTTCAACAGCGAATTGGCCAGCGACTGCAATTGCTGCGCATAGGATGGAATCCGCTCGATGAATCCGGCCAGCTGGTTCGCAAGGATAGGCACGAACAGCACGAACATCAGCACCAGCAGGACGACGAAGACGACGAGAATGATCAGCGACGCCGCCATGCGGCTGAAGCCGCGCCGCTCGAACCAGTCGGCGACCGGGTCGAGCGCATAGGCGACCGCCATGCCGGCGATGAACGGCAGCAGCACGGTGCGGAAGACGACGAGGAACAGGATGAAGGCGGCAAGCGCGCCCACCCAGAACATCATCTGACGCTGCAGGCTCAAAACGCTGGTCCCCCGGGCTGGCGGCCGCCCCGGATCGGGCTTTCGGCACGCCGAACCAGATAGGACGATGGCAGAAGGCGGGTCAAGCATGCGGCCGCGACGCATATCGCCGTGCCGATGACCCGAATATCGGTTGACGGAGCGGCGCTGCTGTGATCCTCCCTCCGCATCGCAACCGGATACAGCCGATGACCGACAAGAGCACCCGCGCCAATGCCTTGAGCTATGCCGATGCCGGCGTCGACATCGACGCAGGCAATCGCCTGGTGACGCTGATCAAGCCGCTGGTGAAGGCCACACGCCGGCCGGGCGCCGATGCCGAGATCGGCGGGTTCGGCGGTCTGTTCGATCTGAAAGCCGCGGGTTTCAAGGATCCACTGCTTGTGGCCGCCAATGACGGCGTCGGTACCAAGCTGAAGATCGCCATCGACACCAAAATCCACGACACGGTCGGCATCGACCTCGTCGCCATGTGCGTCAACGACCTCATCGTGCAGGGTGCCGAGCCGCTCTTCTTCCTCGACTATTTCGCGACCGGCAAGCTCGACCCCGAAGAGGCGGCGACCGTGGTTGCCGGCATCGCCGAGGGCTGCCGCATCGCGGGCGCCGCGCTGATCGGCGGCGAGACCGCCGAGATGCCGGGCATGTACAAGGCCGGCGACTATGATCTCGCAGGCTTCGCCGTCGGTGCCGTCGAACGTGAGCAACTGTTGCCCTCGCCGGATATCGCGAGCGGCGATGTCGTGCTCGGCCTCGCTTCGTCCGGCGTTCATTCGAACGGTTATTCGCTCGTCCGCCGCATCGTCGAGCTTTCCGGCGCGGCATTCGACGCGCCGGCTCCCTTCGACGCATCGCAGTCGCTGGCCCGCGCGCTGATGCAGCCGACGCGAATCTACGTGAAGCCGCTGCTCGCGGCCTTCCGCGCTGGCCCCGGCATCAAGGCGCTGGCGCATATCACCGGCGGCGGGTTCATCGACAATATTCCGCGCGTGCTGCCCGAGGGCCTGGCGGCTTCGATCGATCTGGACGCGGTGGTCGTTCCGCCTGTCTTCGGCTGGCTGGCACGCGCGGGCGGCGTCGCGGACCACGAAATGCTGCGAACCTTCAACTGCGGCGTTGGCATGATTGTCGTCGTCGCGCCCGAGGCCGCCGACGCTGTCGCGGCGGTCCTCGCCAGCGAGGGCGAACAGGTCATGCGGCTTGGCTCGCTGGTGCCGGGCGAAGGCGTCATCTTCAACGGAAGCCTCGCGCTATGAGCCACGGCCGCAAGCGGGTCGCCATCCTGATTTCGGGTCGTGGCAGCAATATGCGCTCGCTGATCGAGGCCGCCGAGGATACGGATTTCCCGGCCGAGATCGTGCTGGTGCTTGCCAACAGGCCGGATGCGGGCGGACTCGCTGTTGCAAGGGAGGCAGGAATCGCCACTGCTGTGGTCGATCACAAAGCCTATCCGAAGGACCGTCCAGGCTTCGATGCTGCCGTCGACGCGGCTCTCAGAGCGGCGGATGTCGAACTCGTCTGTCTCGCCGGCTTCATGCGTCTGTTGACCCCCGGCTTCGTCGAAGGCTGGCGCGACCGGATGATCAACATCCATCCCTCGCTGCTGCCGCTCTTTCCGGGTCTTCACACGCATGAGCGCGCCATCGAGGCCGGCATGCGCATCACCGGCTGCACGGTCCATTATGTACGGCCAGAAATGGACTCCGGGCCGATCATCGCCCAGGCCGCCGTGCCGATCGCCTTCGACGACACTCCAGAGACGCTGGCCGCACGCGTCCTGTCCTCCGAGCACGAGATCTATCCGCTGGCGCTGGCGCTCGTCGCCGCCGGGCTGGTTCGGGTGGAGAATGAGCGGCTTATCGTTGATCCGTCATTGCCCGTCGACACAGCCGACGCGCTGATCGCCCCGAGTTTCGGCGGCTGAAGCAAGCCGAGACTAGACGAGGAACTGGCCGCCGCTGGCATCGATCAGCTCGCCGGTGACCCAGCGCGCATCGTCGGAGGCGAGGAAAGCGACGATATCGGCGACATCGGCCGGCTCGCCGACCCGGTCGAACACTGAGCGCGCCGAGGCCGCCTCGGCACCGCCGGGGGCGTTTACCCAGTCGCTCATGTCCGAACGGATGATCCCGGGCAGTACCGCATTGACCGTAATCCCGCGCGGACCAAGCGCCTTGGCATGCGAGCGCGTCATCGCGTTCAGTGCCGCCTTGGTCATGCTGTACACGATGGCGTCGGGAAACGGCAGGCGGGCAAGCCCCGACGAGATGTTGATGACGCGCCCACCGTCCGAAATCCGCTCCGAAAGTGCCTGCGTCACGAAGAACGGCGTCTTCATGTTGATGCCGACCAGCGCATCGAAATTCGCCTCGCCTGCAGCGAGACCCGCCGGCAGCGACTGGCCGGCGTTGTTGACGAGGATGTCGACCCGCTCTCCGGCGGGAATGCCCGCGACCAAGGTTTCCACTCCCTTGAGATCGCCGAGCACGGCGCCGACGACGAAGCTTGATCCCCCCATTGCCGCGATGGCATCGGCGACGGCACGAGCCGCCGCTTCGCTGCGACCATAATGAATTCCGACCCGCGCGCCCTCGCTGGCGAACCGCAGCGCGATCGCCTTTCCGATGCCGCGCGAAGCGCCCGTCACCAGTGCCGTCTTGCCGCTGAGCCGACCCTTCATGCCGCTTTCCTCACCCAGACCTTGTTGTCGTGCACGGCCGCGCCGCCGAAGGGGGCGACCGGGTCCGCGCCGGTCAGCGTATTGATGCCGTTGCCGTCTTCGAAGGCGCTGTTCGGCCAGATGCCTTCGGAGATCACGACGCCGCGCTTCAAGCCCTCGAACAGCCTGGCATGCACCGTAACGGCGCCGCGCTCATTGCCGACCGCGACGCGTTCGCCCTCGACAATGC
Source organism: Kaistia soli DSM 19436 (assembly GCF_900129325.1). GTDB lineage: Bacteria > Pseudomonadota > Alphaproteobacteria > Rhizobiales > Kaistiaceae > Kaistia > Kaistia soli. The sequence goes on from NZ_FQUP01000001.1 coordinate 104,156, forward strand.
CGAGCGCCGCGGCGTCCTCGGGGTGAATCATCAGCTCCGGCCGGCCCTCGCGGGTGATTGATCCCGGTGTCTCGTTGAACGAGGAATTGAGGAAGGAGCGCGCCGGCGAGGTGGCGAGGCGGAAGGGATGCGCCTCATCGGCTGCCTCGATCGAGCCCCAGTGATCGGGAAATTCCGGCATTGCGGCATGCGGCCCGACCGCGCCATAGTTCTCGTTGTCGACGGCGGCCCAATCGACGCGGAAATGGAACTTGCCATCGGCATGGCCAAAGCCATCCAGGAAGTGCGCCGTCTCGAACGGGGACTGGCAATCGATCCAGCGCTTTTCCTCGAGGTTTGCGAGCGTCCCCCAGCCGGAACCCTGCAGCATCTCATCGATCAGTTCGCGCTCGCTCATCGCAAAGCCCGGGTGAGTCAGGCCGAGGCGCCGCGCGAGCCCCGTGATCACCTGATGATTGGTGCGGCATTCGGCCGGCGGCTCGATCAGCTTGCCGCCGAAGATGATGTATTGGTGGCCGCCGCCCTTGTAGATGTCGTCATGCTCCATGAACATCGTCGCGGGGAGCACGATGTCGGCCATCCTGGCCGTGTCGGTCATGATTTGCTCGTGTACGGCGACGAAGAGGTCGTCGCGGGCAAAGCCGCGCTTCACCAGCGTCTGGTCCGGACAGACCGAGACAGGATTGGTGTTCTGGACGATCATCGCCGTCACCGGCGGGCCGCCCTTCAGCGCGTCCGGATCATTGGTCAGAACAGGGCCGGTGCGCGACTGGTCGAGCTGGCGCACCGACGGATCGATCAGTTCGAGACCCTCGATCGCGGTCTTGTCGAGATGAAAGATGCCGCTGTTCGAATGGAACGCGCCACCACCTTCATGCTGCCAGGCGCCCGTGACCGCGGGAATCGAGAGCGCGGCGTGCATCGCCACAGCGCCGTTGCGCTGGCGCGAGAAGCCATAGCCAAGCCGGAAGAAGCTGCGCTTCGTCGTGCCGACCAGCGTCGCGAAGGCCTCGATCTCGCTGACGGCAAGGCCGGTGATGGCCGCCGCCCACTCCGGCGTACGGGTCGCCAGATGCGCCTCCAGCGCCCCGGCGGCATCGGTATAGCGGGCGAGATAGGCCCGGTCGGCATGGCCGTCACGAAACAACACATGCATGACGGCGGCGGCAAGCGCGCCATCGGTGCCGGGCTTCAGGCAGAGCGCGATGTCGGCCTGCTTCATCGTGTCGTTCTGGTAGATGTCGATGGCGACGATCTTGGCGCCGCGTTCCTTGCGGGCGCGGATCGCGTGGGTCATCACATTGACCTGCGTCGCGACGGCATTCGTCCCCCAGAGCACGACGCAATCCGATTTCGCCATCTCGCGCGGATCGACGCCGGCAATGCGCCCCGCGCCGGCGATATAGCCCGTCCAGGCCATGTTGGTGCAGATCGTACCGTAGAAGCCCGAATAGCGCTTTTCGTGGCGGAGGCGATTGATGCCGTCGCGCTGCACCAGGCCCATCGTGCCGGCATAATAATAGGGCCAGACCGTCTCGGCGCCGAGACGCGCCTCGGCTTTCACGAAGGCTTCGGCGATCTCGTCGAGGGCATCCTCCCAGCCGATCGACGCCCATTCGCCCGCGCCCTTTTCGCCTTTGCGGCGAAGAGGTTGCGTCAGGCGGTTCGGATTATGAATCCGCTCGGCATAGCGCGCGACCTTCGCGCAGATGACGCCAGCGGTATAGTCATTGTCCTTCGCACCGCGCACCCGCCCGATCCGCTTGCCCTCGATGATCTCGACATCAAGCGCACAGGTGGACGGACAGTCATGCGGACAGGCCGAATGGCCGATGCGGAGCGGAGCGAGCTGATTCATGAAGGATTTGGTCCCGGGGGCGACCGGCACGTTATCGCGCCGGATCGGGGCAGTGTCGAGGCGCGGCTGCGCCGCACCTGCGACAGAGCGTAAGGCTTACCCCAGCAGCCGCTCGGCCCATTTCTCGACGGGATCGCCCGAGCCGAAATCGGGCTGGACGAGGCCGTTGACCATGAAGGTCGGGGAGACGTGGATACCGTTCTGGCGGGCGTATTTCGCGTGCCATTTGATCTCCTTGTCGAGATCGGGAATGGCGAAAGCGTCCCAAAGGTCGATACCGCTGTAGGCCTCCAGGCGATCGATGATCTGGCGGGGCGTCGCGTCGAGATTGGCGCCGCCGAAATGGTGGTCGAATTCAAATTCCTCGCGCTTCTCGGCGATGGCCGCGAGCACCGTCTTGGCATTGTCCTTGCCGCCGGGGAGCGTTGAAGAGGCGAGCACGCAGCGGACCAGCAGACCCGAGAACATATGCCATGGCTGCGAGACAAAGCGGAGCTTGATGGTGATCTTGTCCTCGCCCGCCAGCGCGAGCAGGGCATCGAGCTTGCCGAACGCCCGGCACGAATAGGGGCATGTCGGCTCGAGGAAGGTCTCGAAAAGGCTCGGACCGTGGCCGAAGGTCAGCGGATCGGCGCGCCATGTCGGCTGGGTCATGTCGGATCTCCTCAAGGAATGGGCGGATGAAGCGGATCGGCGCATCGCCGGGCGGCTGGTACTCGGCAAATCAATAGGGATTCAGGAAGCGAATATCGGCCGGGGATACACTCGACTTATCGCGCGGTGCGGCAGACGTGTCGAGAGCGGGGCAATGCTCGTCTCAGACTGAGCTGGGCACGATATCCGCATCATCGGGCTGATCGGCCAGCAGCATCATCCGGAGCGGCGCGATGGCGAATCGGTCGCGGCCGCGGGTCTTGGCCATATAGAGTGCAGCGTCGGCGGCGCTCCCAAGGGCCTTCGCGGAAGCGCCGGGACGCCAGGTGGCGCAGCCGATCGAGAGCGTGGCTGGCAGAGCGTGCTGGTGCCAGACGAAAGGATTGGCCCGCGCCGTGTCGAGTAGCCGCTGGCCAACGATCGTGGTCTCGGCATCGTCCTGGCCGGGTACGAGGATCGTGAACTCATCGCCCCCGGTACGCGCGAGAATGTCCGTCGGCCCGAGATTGGCCCGGATCGTGCGCGCAACATGGACGAGGCAGGCGTCCCCGGCGGCATGACCATGATTGTCGTTGACCTCCTTGAAGCGGTCGAGGTCGACGATCATCAGCGAGAAATGCTGGCCCGTCGCTTCCGCTTCGTCCATCAGCGCCTCAAGGTTGCTTTCGAGCGCGCGACGGTTTGGAAGGCCCGTAAGTTCATCCTGGAACGCCTGTCGCCGCAGAGCGCTGTAGAGACGATCGGTGACCATCAGAACCAGCCCGAAATTCCACAGCATGCCGCTGAAGATGACAAGCAGCACGACGGCCGGCTCCACCAGAGCATAGGTCTGCCGGGCCATCAGGTCCGCCTGCTGCAAAAGGTTGCTCGTCAGTTCGACGAAATGGACGAGGATGCCGAGCGCAAATCCCGCTTCGGCAAGCCGCGAGCCGGCGTGCCGCTCCTTTGACAGATGAAGATCCACCGTGGCCGCCAACAGCGGTGCCGACTGGCAGATCGCATAGATGAGATTGCGGGCGCCTGGCTGCGCCTCGACAAAGGTCGGCACGATCAGGACTGCCATCGCAGAGCCGGAGATCGCGAAAACCTCCGGCCATGGCAGCCGCCGGCCAAGGAACTCACGCACGCCGACCCAATAAAGGCAGAAGCCGAAGATCACGAGGCCGTTGCCGAGATAGATCGGCACGAGCGTCTTGAAGAACGCTTCGGTCGCCAGCACACCGCCGCCGATCGCAGTGGTGGCGCAGGCAGCCACCCACCACCGCGCAGCGGGGAGCCTGTCATAGGCGACATAGATAGCGCTCCAGACGATCAGCATCAGAAGCGTGTTGCTGAGGATCACGACATAGAGGGTTGTAAAATCGAGAGACATGCTTCCTCCCCATATCGCCCCTCGAGCAAGGCCTGACCAAACTCGTTTCCCCGCGGCGACGTGGCTAAATTCCAGCAGTCGGGGACTTTCGCAACTCCTAATTGTGAAGCTTGCCGAATAAGTGCAACGGCATGGGCGCAGCGGCTCAACACGCGCTGGCGCCATGCCGGTCGGGGCGGTAAGGACAGGCATGAACTATCGTCACGCCTATCACGCCGGAAATTTCGCCGATGTCGTCAAGCATGCCGTGCTGGCGCTGCTGATCGAGCGGCTGAAGGCCAAGGACAAGGGCTTTCGCGTCATCGACAGCCACGCCGGCATCGGGCTTTACGACCTTACCTCCCCGCTCGCCGCCAAGACCGGCGAATGGGAGCGCGGCGTCGGCAAGCTGGTCGGTCCGGATCTCAAGGCGGTGATGCTCTCGGCGAAGCTGGCCGACGCGCTCGCGCCCTATCTCGCCGCCATCCGCGCGGTCAATCCAGATGGTCGGCTGCGCTTCTATCCCGGCTCGCCGATGATCGCCCGCGTGCTGATGCGTGAAGTCGACCGGCTGACCGCCGTCGAACTCAATAGCGACGATGCCAAGCTGCTCATGAGCCGGTTCGCCGGCGATATCCAGGTCAAGGCCATCGAGCTCGACGGCTATCTGGCACTCGGCTCCTTCGTGCCGCCCAAGGAGCGACGGGGGCTGGTGCTCGTCGATCCGCCCTATGAGGAGCAAAACGAGTTCCGCACGCTCGCGGACGGCTTTCTCAAGGCTTATGAACGCTGGCCAACCGGCGTCTATGCGCTCTGGTATCCGGTTAAGGATCTCGGGGCGGTCAAGAACTTCCACAAGCGGCTGCACGACAGCGGCGTGCAGCGGCTGCTGGGTGCCGAGCTCTGGGTCCGCGACCGGGCGACGCCCGACACTTTCAACGGCACCGGACTGGTGCTCTGCAATCCGCCCTGGAAGCTCGAGGACACGCTGGAAAGCCTGCTTGCCGGCCTCGTGCCCCTGCTGGGCGAGGACAGCGGCGCCGGCCGGCGCGTCTGGTGGATCCGCGCCGAGGAAGCCCCGGCGCGGTAGGCGTCTGACGGCGCGGTTCAGAAACCGCGCGTGCCCGGCGCGTCGAAATCGAGGATCGGACCAAGCGGCACGATGCCCGTCGGATTGATCGTCCGGTGGCTCTCGTAATAATGGCCCTTGATATGGGCGAAATCGACGGTCTCGCGGATGCCGGGCACCTGGTAGAGCTCGCGTGTATAGGACCAGAGCGCGGGATAATCGACGAGGCGCTTCAGGTTGCACTTGAAATGCCCGACATAGACGGGATCGAAGCGCAGCAGCGTGGTGAACAGCCGCCAGTCGGCCTCGGTCTGCGCGTCGCCGGTCAGATATTTCTGCCGTGACAGGATGTCCTCGAGCCAGTCGAGGCTTTCGAAGAGCGGCACGACCGCTTCTTCATAGGCGGCCTGCGTCGTTGCAAAGCCAGCCTTGTAGACGCCGTTGTTGACGGTGTCGTAGACGCGGGCATTGATCGCATCGATCTCGGGCCGCAGTGCCTCCGGATAATAATCGCCAGCCTTGGCGCCGACCCCGTCGAAGGCGCTGCCCAGCATGCGGATAATCTCGGACGATTCGTTCGAGACGATCTTGCCTTGCTGCTTGTCCCAGAGGACGGGAACCGTGACGCGGCCCGTATAGCTCGGCTCGGCGAGCGCATAGACCTCGTAAAGGAAGTCCTTGCCGTTGACCTTGTCCTTCGTCACGCCGGGGCCGGGCTCGAACGTCCAACCGTTCTCCAGCATGAGCCAGTTCACGACCGAATAGTCGATCATGTCCTCAAGACCCTTCAGGGCGCGGAAGATCATCGCGCGATGTGCCCACGGACAGGCGCGGGCGATGTAGAGATGGTAGCGGCCCGGCTCGGCCTTGAAGCCGCCCTCGCCGCTCGGTCCAGGACTGCCGTCGGCCGTCACCCAGTTGCGGAAGCCGGCATTCGAGCGCTGGAAGCGGCCGCCGGTCTTGCCGGTGTCATACCACTGGTCGCTCCAGACGCCGTCAATCAGAAGTCCCATCGCGTCGCTCCATCGTTTTCATCATCATCATGTGACGCCGTGGCGGAAATGTCGCCAGGGGCGATCGAGACGACAAACCGTTCACCGCGACGGCCGCTTCGGATTGACCCTCGCAGCGGCACGATGCATCGTCTCGTTGGTCTCTCGTCCCCGGGAATCATTGCCATGCTGCGCGCCGTAGTCGCTACCGCCCTTCTCCTCGCCGTCGGCGCCTCGGCCGAAGCGGGCTCCCGCTCGCTCGACGATCCGAGCGTCAGCGTCGGTTCCTGGAGCCGCGGCCAGGTGCCGCTGTGCGACGCACAGTCCGTGCTCAACAACATCGCCAATCGCTATCACAAGGCGAATGTCGAGACGTGGCAGACGGGGCTTGCCATCGGCACGGTGACCAAGATCGACCAGGTGAAATTCGAGCCGGCCAATCCTGGGCTGATCGACCGCCGCTTCTGCCATGCTCGCGTCGAGCTCTCGAACGGCACGCCGTCCGATCTGTTCTATCTCATCGAGGAGCGGCAGGGCGTCGCCTCGATCGGCTGGGGCGTCGAATTCTGCCTGCCGGGCCAAGACCCCTGGCGGGTCTATGACGGCTCATGCCGGTCGATCCGCTACCAGTAGTCTTCAACGCCTCAAGCGACTTCGGAGGACCGATGCGGCGCTTCGGCCTGATCGGCTTCTTGGTCATTGCATGGTGCACGGTCTCGGGCGCCGCGGTTGCCCGTGATCGCGCCGGCGATTTCGACTTCTACGTGTTGTCCCTCTCCTGGTCGCCGACCTACTGCCTGGACAATGGCAGCACAGATCGCATCCAGTGCGGCGGCAGACCTTATGCGTTCGTCGTCCATGGACTCTGGCCGCAATATGAGCGTGGCTTTCCGAGCGATTGCCCGAGCGACCAGCCGGATCGCGTCCCTCGCCGCGCCGTTGACGCGATGCTGGACGTGATGCCGAGCCCGGCCCTGATCCGCCATGAATGGCAGAAGCACGGCACCTGCTCCGGCCTCGACCAGGCCGACTACTTTTCGCTGATCCGCGCGGCGCAGAAGCGCGTCGCCATCCCGTCGCGCTTCGTCGATGTAACTGACCAACTGACCGTCACGCCTCCCGCGGTCGAGGCTGCCTTCCGCAAGGCCAATCCCGGCATTCCCGCAGACGGCTTTGCCGTGCTTTGCGATTCACGGCGGCTGAAAGAGGTTCGCGTCTGCCTCACGAAGGACCTCTCCTTCCGCAGTTGCCCCGAGGTCGATCGTGGTGCATGCCGGCGACCGCAGATCGTGATGCCGCCCGTTCGCTGATACGGTCGCTCCTGAACGCGCTCGGCTCGGAAGACCTGCCCGCCGCCGACCAACGCGCATGTTTGTGCCACTCCAGATCCGGAACTAATCCATGCTGATCTTGCGCAGTTCCCCTGCCTCGCCCTTCGGCCGCAAGGTGAAGATCGCTGCCGCGATGCTCGGTCTCTCGGACAAGATCGAGATTGTCGTCGCGGACACCGCCAATCCGTCAGACAGCCTGCGCAACCAGAATCCGCTCGGCAAGATTCCGGCGCTCGTCCTCGAAAACGGCGGCGTGATCTATGACTCGCGGGTCATCGTTGAATATCTCGATCATCTGGCGGGTGGCGATCGCCTGATCCCGGCCGATCCGGCGCGGCGCTATCCGGCACTCGTGATGCAGGCGCTGGCCGATGGCATCATGGATGCAAGTCTGCTTCAGGTTTACGAGAAGCGCTGGCGCGACGAGCCACTCCGGCATGCCGGTTGGCTCGCCCACCACGCCGACAAGGTGGCGCGCGGCCTTGCGGCGCTGGAGGCGTCTGACCTCGGCGGCTCGATCCACATCGGCCATATCACGGTCGCCTGCGCGCTCGGCTATCTCGACCTTCGCTTCGGCGATGCCTGGCGGCAGGAGCATCCGGCACTGGTCCGTTGGCTCGACAGCTTCGCCGCGAGCGTGCCGGCCTTCGACAAGACCCGCCCCACCGGTTGAACCCCTGGCGCATCGGAGCTCCCGTATGACGTTTTCCGTTCGTGACATTGCGACCGTCACCGAAATCCTCAACGAGGCTGCCGGGGCCGAAATCCTGCCGCGCTTCCGCCGCTTGAGCGCCGGGGCCGTGCGCGAGAAGACCTCCGCCGAGGATCTCGTGACCGACGCCGACGTCGCCGCCGAGAAGCGAATCACCGCTGCGCTCACGAGAGCCTTTCCCGGCGCGCTGGTCCTCGGCGAGGAAGCTGTCTCGGAATATGGCGAAGGGCTGCTGGACGCGCTCGCTGACGCGTCGCTCGCCTTTGTCGTCGACCCGGTGGACGGCACGCGCAACTTCGCGTCCGGACTGACGCTGTTCGGCGTCATGACCGGCGTCATCGTCAAGGGTGAGATCGCTGCGGGCGTGATCCTCGATCCGATCGGCAAGGACTGGTCGATCGCGCTGCGCGGCGAAGGCGCCTGGACCGAAACGGCTGAGGGGGCGCAGCTCGATCTCAAGGTCGCCAAGCCGAAGCCGGTACATGAGATGTCGGGGTTCGCGGCCTGGTGGATGCTCGACGAGCCGCTCCGCTCGCAGCTTGCCGCCAATCTGGCGCGGACCGGCTCGGTCTCCAACTATCGCTGCGCGGCGCATGAATATCGCCTGCTCGCCGGCGGCCACGCGCATTTCTCGGCCTTCAGCAAGTTGATGGTCTGGGATCACGCGGCCGGATGGTTGCTGCATCAGGAGGCCGGTGGCTTTTCGGCACGTTATGACGGCAGCGCCTATTCGCCGCTGCATCGTTCCGGCGGCTTGCTCTGCACACCGGACGAGGACAGCTGGCACGCACTTCAAGCCGCGCTCTTTGCCGGCACGTCCTACGAGGGTGTCAGGGCCGTCTCGTAACGGGCAGCGGCCTCTCGGGCGCCACGCATTCCCCCGGGGTCACCCCGGGGGATCGAGTTTCGCAATCGGCGTGTCAGAACTTGTAGCCGAGACCCGCGCGGATCGATCCGGTGGTGAACCCGACATCCGAGGCGGTGCCGACCCCGGTGCGGTAGAGCTGGGAGCCGTAGTCCGCGTACTGATATTCAACGCGGGCGGTGACATGATCGGTGACCGCAGCCTCGGCGCCGGCGCCGAGCGTCCAGCCGATATGCGTGGCCGAGCTTGAGAAGTCGCCGCTATCGATGCGCGCGCCCGAGACTGCCGCGCCGCCCGTTCCGTAAGCCATCACCCGGCCGAACGAGTAGCCGGCCCGAGCGCGGATCGTCGAATCCCAGGTCTGGTCGACGCTACCGAAGCTGCGTGTATTGCCCTTCACATCGTCCCAATTGAGGTCCATTTCGCCGCCAAGCACGACGTTGTTGCCCAGCTCGTAGTTATAGCCGGCATAGCCGCCGACCTTGCCGCCTTCGGCGTCGATCGAACGGCCTCCGAGCAGCCCGCTGCTGGCCTGGAACGTGCTCCAGGTATAGCCGACGATGGCGCCGAGATAGGGGCCGGTCCATGTAAAGCCAACCGGCGCGGCGAAGGCTGTCGCGGCGGGCGAATCATAGGAATAGTCAGCGGCGGCGGCTGGCAGGGCGCCGAGCCCTAGCAGAGCGGCGCCGAGGGAGAGGGTACGGATACGCAGCATCGTGAACTCCAGGATACAAAGGACGGGTCGACCGGGGGATCGCCAGTCCGAGTCCGCATTGAAGCCGTGCAATGCGGCGAAAAGGACAACTGAACATGGCTAGCACGAGGCGTCGCGCGCCGTTACCGTGCTGCAACAGATGATCGCAACCCTCTACGATAAAAAGGTTTTCTGCCGTAACTTCATAAAGTGCATCCGGCAGCTGCCACAAATGCGCCCAAGACGTTGAAAGCGGTTAACCACACCGTGCAGAGGCTTACCGAACGCGCCGCCGCGCCCTATCTTCCGCTTCCTGGCACGAAGGGAAAATCATGTCGCAGGAGAGGCGCGTCGCGCTGGTCACGGGGAGTGGACGCCGCATCGGCCGTGCCATCGCGGAGGATCTCGCCCGCGCCGGTTTCGCGGTCGCGATCCACTGCAATCGCTCGAAGGCCGAGGCCAAGGCGGTTGCTGCCGAGATCATCGCGCGCGGCGGCGCGGCCACGGTCGTGCAGGCCGACCTGGCGGACCTTGCCGGCGTTCCAGCCATCATCGAACGTGCCAGCACGGCGCTCGGCGCGCCGACGCTCCTCGTCAACAACGCCTCGATCTTCGAAGATGACGGCATCGGCGCGTTCGAGGCCGGGCGCTTCCAGCGCCAGCTGGCCATCAACCTCACCGCGCCGGTGCTTCTCGCAGACGCGTTCGCCGCCGCGCTGCCTGCCTCGGAAGAGGGCCTCGTCGTCAACATCATCGACCAGCGCGCCTGGAAGACGACGCCGTATTATATGTCCTACCAGCTCTCGAAATCCGCGCTGCTGACCGCGACACGGACATTGGCGCAAGCCCTCGCGCCGCGCATTCGGGTCAATGCCATCGGGCCCGGTCCGACCGTCCCCTCGCCGCGCCAGGACATCGAGGACTTTCGCCGCCAGGCAGAGGCCGTGCCGCTTCGCCACGGCCCGGAACTCGCTGAATTCGCGCGCACGATTCTCTATCTTTATGAGACGCGTTCGATCACAGGCCAGATGATCGGCCTCGATGGCGGCCAGCATCTTGCCTGGGAGACACCGGACGTCGTAGGGATCAAAGAGTGAACAGATTACCGATCGACAGCAGCGGGCCGCAACCGGCGGCCGCGCCGGACGACGAGGACGCGCTGCCCGAAGGCACGCTGCTCGAGGACATCACCGCAGAGGACGAACTGGCCGAAGAGGAAGCCGGCGCGGAGGCGCTTGCCATCAACGTGGCCGAGGAGGCGTTGGCCGCGGAGGATGCAACGCCGTTCGAGGCCGGGGGCGAAAGGGTGCCGCGCGGCCAGGGCGCCGCCGTGATTGCCGATTTCGTCAAGCGGCTGCCGAATGCGCCCGGCGTCTACCGCATGTTCGATTCCGCTGGCAACGTGCTCTATGTCGGCAAGGCGCGGAACCTCAAGAAGCGCGTCACGAGCTATACCCGCATCGGACTGCAGTCGAACCGGATCATCCGCATGATCCAGCAGACGGCCCAGATGGAGTTCGTCACGACGCGCACCGAGACCGAGGCGCTGCTGCTCGAGGCGAACCTGATCAAGCGCCTTCGGCCACGCTTCAACGTGCTGCTGCGCGACGACAAGTCGTTTCCCTACATCCTCATCACCGATCACGAGGCGCCGCAGCTTGTGAAGCATCGCGGCGCGCGGACGCGGAAGGGCGACTATTTCGGCCCCTTCGCCTCGGCCGGCGCGGTCGGCAACACCGTCTCGGCGATGCAGCGGGCCTTCCTTATCCGCACCTGCACCGACAGCGTCTACGAATCGCGCACCCGGCCCTGCCTGCTGCATCAGATCAAGCGTTGCGCGGCGCCCTGCACGCGCGAGATCGCGCTCGAAGACTATGCCGAGCTGGTGCGCGAGGCGAAGGGCTTCCTGACCGGCAAATCCTCGGCTATCCGCACGGACTTGGCCCGCGCGATGGGCGAGGCCAGCGCCGACCTCGATTTCGAGCGCGCCGCGATCTATCGCGACCGCCTGGCGGCGCTCAGCCATGTCCAGTCGCATCAGGGCATTAATCCGCAAGGCGTCGACGAAGCCGACGTCATCGCCGTCCACCAGGAAGGCGGCCAGAGCTGCGTACAGGTGTTCTTCTTCCGCACCGGCCAGAACTGGGGCAATCACGCCTTCTATCCGCGCGCCGACAAATCACTCGGGCCGGGCGAGGTGCTCGCGGCGTTCCTGGCGCAGTTCTATGAAGACAAGCCCTGCCCGCGCCTCATCCTGATCAGCCACGAGGTCGAGGAAGTCGATCTGATCGCCGCGGCGCTCGGCGAGCATGCGGGGCACCGGGTCGAGATCGCCGTGCCGAAGCGCGGCGAGAAGAAGGACCTCGTCGACCACGCGCTCGCCAATGCGCGCGAGGCGCTCGGGCGCAATCTTGCCGAGACCTCCAGTCAGGCCCGTCTTCTGGAAGGACTGGCGGCGGCCTTCGCCCTCGAGGCGCCGCCGCGCCGCATTGAGGTCTATGACAACAGCCACATCATGGGCGCCAGCGCGGTCGGCGGCATGATCGTCGCCGGGCCGCTGGGCTTCGTGAAGAACCAGTACCGCAAGTTCAACATCCGCTCGGAAGAGATCACGCCGGGCGATGATTTCGGCATGATGCGCGAGGTGCTGACGCGTCGCTTCTCGCGGCTGGTCAAGGAGCACGGCTCGCGCGAGGCCGCTCCGCGCGACGAGGATGGCTTCGGTCCCTGGCCCGATCTCGTCTTCATCGATGGCGGCGCCGGCCAGCTTTCGGCGGCGCGTGGTATCCTCGAGGAACTCGGCCTTGCAGGCGACGTGCCGCTGATTGGCATCGCCAAGGGCCCCGACCGCGACGCCGGGCGCGAGAAGTTCTTCATTCCCGGCCGCGAGGCCTTCATGCTGCAGCCGCGCGACCCGGTGCTCTATTTCGTGCAGCGCCTTCGCGACGAGGCGCACCGCTTCGCCATCGGCTCGCACCGGGCCAAGCGCAAGGCCGCTATGACCGCCAATCCGCTCGACGAGATCGGCGGCATCGGCCCGACGCGGAAGCGCGCGCTGCTCGGCCATTTCGGCACCGCGAAAGCCGTCAGCCGCGCCTCGATCCCGGATCTCCTCGCTGTCCCCGGCGTCTCGGCGCAGATGGCGCAGACGATCTACGATTACTTCCACGAGCGGGGGGAGTGAGAAGCTCGGAGAGCTGATCGACGGGCAACACCCTGGTCGTGGAACTCCGCACTGGCGAAGACCTACGGTGAGCAACTTTTACGATTAACATCGGAAAGTTTTCTCTTGAAGGTTGCGACCCTTCATGATCATGATCGGCTGCAACCATCACTTGCTTTCAGTGATATTGCCCGCGCGAATGCGGAAGCTCTTTCATCAAAACCGTGGGGGTAAGATGAGCAAGCTTTCCGACCTTGTCCCGATTCCGTCCAATATCAACCAAGGGCTCTCGCCCTGCCGCGAACGTACGATGCTTGACACGTTTGGCAAGCCAGGGGAGCTCAGCAGGCAGTGCAGCCCCTGTACAGGTGATGTTCGGAGCCGCATGCAGTATGGCGTCTCGGTAGGCCCGTTCAAAGTTTCTGGAATGGACTACGCCGTCGCCTCGCTGATGTCGATTTTCGCGGACCTCAAGCGTTCAAACCGCGAGGTTTATGACGAAGTCCACACAGCCGGGATGCTCTGTGTGAGGGCCAAACGACCCAATCCCAAGAGCTATTCCAATCATAGCTGGGGCACTGCGATCGATCTGTATTTCGGCAACCATGTCCTGGATCAGGGCGTACCCAAGACGCAGTTGGGCTTCCTCTACCTCTTCGGACTGTTCAATGCAGCAGGCTGGTACTGGGCTGCCGGTTACTCGGGGAAATCGGTCGACTCGATGCATTTCGAGCTTGCCGATGAGACGATCGCCAAGATCCCCAGCCACGCGATCGACCACCGTGATCTGATCGCTGCGGCGGACTACATCGCCGAAATGGGCTATGGGTCCGTTGCCGAGGTTGCTTAGCCTCACTCATAGCCCAGCTGGCAGAGTGATAGGCGGGCTTCCGCACGAGACCTCCTCGCGATAGCGGATGTCTCGGCGCCGAAGGTGCAGACGATCGACGATTTTTCCATGGAGCGGGGGAAGTGCCCCCTCTCCATGGACGTCACGACGCTGGATTCCTTTGGCACTGGATTCGTCTCAGCGACTCAGCGCCCCGGGTTGACCACAGGGCTGCGCGACGCGATGGCTCGCCGAGACACCGCGATCATGCAATCAGCGATTTCGGTAGCAACCCGTGCACACCCTTTTCGCCGTTGACCGTCTGCGTGACGTGGAAATCAGCAGCGAGCGAGGCAAGCCGGTAAGCGTCGCCGCGGCTCATGCCGGTTCGCTCCGTGACGAAGGTGATCATCTCGCGGACCGCAATGCGCATCGCCTCGTCGAGATCGGATGAGAAGCCCATCGTCATATAGGCAGTCGGCGTTTCGCCGCGCGGCAGCGTGATGATCGGCGCATCTCCGGTTTTCTTGTGCAGGATGAACGTAAACGTCCCGGTCAGCGCGGTCTCCAGCGCTGTCACGCAAACCTCGCCATGTCCCTGGACGCCATGGCCATCGCCGCAGAGAAAGTTGCCGCCCTCGGTCCAGACAGGGAAGAACAACGTCGAACCAGCGCCGAGATCTTTGTTGTCCAGATTGCCGCCATGGAGGCGCGGCTCGCGCGACGAAAGTTCGCCGTAAGCGGCCGGCGGAGCGACGCCCATGACCCCGAAGAACGGGACGAGCGGCAATTCGGGCCCGAAAGGGAGTTTGCAGGTCTTGGCCGCCTGGTCGATGGGGATATGGATCAAGTCGATCTCAGGCAGGATGAAGTCATCTGGCAGCGTACCCTCGAAGGGCACGATGGCGTTGAAACCCCAATTGGCACCAAGCTCGATCGCTTCAATGCGCACCTCCAACATATCGCCGGGTTCCGCGCCCTCGACCGCAACGGGACCCGTGAGGAGATGGCCGAAGCGGACCGGTAGATGCGCAGCATCGATGGCCCGCAACGCCGCGGAGACCGTCATGCCCGATCCTTCCGGCGGCCAGAACTCGGCCAAGGCCGTCTCTGTCTCGATCACCACGCGGTCGCCCGAGGCAATGGTCAGAACCGGCGGCGTCGCCGCAGCGAACCGCCCCCACACAACCGTCTCGGGTGTTGCCTTCAGGTGATGCTCAGCCATGGCGTCCTCATGTGAATACGGAAGAGGCATTTCTGCATGCAATTCCCGCGCCTCCATCGGCCGGGTGTCGCGTTCCGCACGGCGGCCAATCATCATAGCGGGCGGCGCGCAAGCGATGCTGGATGTTGCGGAGCGGCATGCGGTCCATCTTCCCGGCGCAGGTGGTAAAACGGGCCCTTGCAAGTTGCTTCTGCCGCGGCTGCTGATCAGTCAGAGCGCACCTTTTTGCAGCAGCGGATCATCGACCTGGGGCGCGTCCTGATAGATGTCGGACGCCTGGATCGCGAGCTTACTGGCCCCTCCGGGAGGCAGGATTTGGCGGGTGTCGGCCGACGCCCGTGAGCAGGACGCTTGCGAGGCATCCCAGGCCGGCGACACTCATGACCCAGCCCATCGGCGCCGGGGTTCCGTTCGCCAGCAGCCCGACAAACGCGGAGCCGACCATGCCGCTGCCATACTGAATGGCTCCGAAGAGGGCCGCGGCTGTTCCCGCCTTGCGACGAACACTGGCCAGGCCGCCGGCGACCGCATTGGCAAGGATGAAGCCGTTCGTCGCCGCGAACAGGAACTGGCCCAGCAGGAGCCCCCCAGACCCCGCCCAGATCGGTCGTTGTGACGACGCCGAGCCATAGACCGGATAAGGCGGCGCCGGATGCACCGACGATGAGGAGGCGATCGCTGCCGATGCGCGTCACCAGCCTGACATTGGCGATGTTGGCGACCATGACGCCAACGACGCCTGACGCGAAGACCAGCCCATATTGTTGCGGTGTCAGGTGGTGGTAGCTGATGAAGGCGAACGCGCCGCCCGCGATATTCGCGAAGATGCCGAAATAGTAGAAACCCACGGCCGCCGCGTAGCCGATCAGGGTCCGGTTGCGCAAAAGCGGTGGATAGTCTCCAAACGCATGCCAAATCGGGCTGACCTCTCTCTCGCCGACGGGAAGCGTTTCAGGCAGCGCCAGGATGGCGACCAAAGTGGCTCCACCGATCAGCACCAGCGACCAGAAGATCGCCTGCCAGGAAAACGCGGCCAGGATCTGTGCGCCAACGCTCGGCCCCAGCAGCGGCGCGACGGCCATCACGGTCATCAGGCCTGAAAGAACCTTGGCCGCGTGGTTGCGGTCATAGAGGTCGCGAACCATCGCGCGGGCAAGGGCAACGCCAGCGCTCGCGCCCAATGCCTGCACGACCCGCCAACCGACGATCTGCCAGACATCCGTCGACAAGGCACAACCAGCCGAGCCGATCACGAAGATCGCCACTCCGATCGCGACCGGGGCGCGACGGCCGAAGCGATCGCTGATCGGTCCCCAGAAGAGCTGACCAAACCCGAAGCCGAGCAGATAGCCCGAGATAGTGAATTGCAGCGAGCCTTCGCTTGCCTTGAGTGCCTCGCTCATGGCCGGCAGGGCGGGCAAGAACAGGTCGGTCGAAATTGATGCGAATGCGAGCAGCACAGCGAGGGTGACAAGCATCCGGGTGCCGTGCCGGACGGGAATGGTGGCAGAACGCACCGCGGAAAGTCTCCCAGTCGAAGCTGATAATGGCCGTGACGGCCGCTCCCCCAGGCTGCCACTGCCAGACTATCGTGAACCACGGCGCCTGTCGCGCAGCGGCGACAGCTGTGGATCGCGTTGCATCGACGCCCCTGCGAGTTGGCCGACGTGCTAGGTGTTTCTGTCGGGATCGCGACTCGCGGAGTGACTGCGCGCATGAATATCGAGCTCGGCAAGGTGGCCGGCCCCCATGGCGGGGGCGCGGAGGCGATGCTCGATGTCGAGGAATTGCTGGCGACTCGTCTGCTCGTCCAGGGTAATTCCGGCTCGGGCAAGTCGCATCTGCTGCGGCGGCTGATCGAACAAAGCGCACCTTATGTGCAGCAGGTGATCATCGACCCAGAGGGTGACTTCGTCAGCCTCGCCGATCGCTTCGGCCATGTCGTGCTCGATGCCGAGCGCGGCCTTGGTGAACTCGAGGTCATCGCAACCCGCGTGCGGCAGCATCGCGTCTCGGCCGTGCTCAACCTCGAGAGCCTCGACGTCGAGATGCAGATGCGCGCGGCCGGCACATTCCTGAACGCCATGTTCGATGCCGACCGCGAACACTGGTTTCCGGTCCTTGTCGTCGTCGACGAGGCGCAGCTCTTCGCGCCGGCGGTCGCCGGCGAGGTGTCGGAGGAGGCGCGCAAGCTCTCGCTCGGCGCGATGACCAACCTGATGTGCCGCGGACGCAAGCGCGGCCTGGCCGGGATCATCGCGACGCAGCGCCTTGCCAAGCTCGCCAAGAACGTTGCCGCGGAGGCATCGAACTTCCTGATGGGGCGCACCTTCCTCGATATCGACATGGTGCGCGCAGCTGACCTGCTCGGCCTCGAGCGTCGTCAGGCCGAGACGTTCCGCGATCTCAGCCGCGGCCAATTCGTGGCGCTCGGGCCGGCTCTGACGCGTCGGCCGATCACGGTGTCAGTCGGCACCGTCGAGACCGCGCCGCGCGCCGGAACGCCGAAGCTGACGCCCCTGCCCGCCGAAGCCGCCGCCGCACAGCGCGAGCTCGTGCTGGCGCCAGTGCCGGTCGATCTGGTGCGGCCAGTCGAGCCGCGGGTGGCGGCGCCAAGCGCGCCGACCATGCATGATCTCCTGGCAAGCCTTGCCCGCGAGGCTCCGCTCGAGGCCGCCGAGGCGCCGGATGACGGGCTGACGCCTGGTGAACGCGAGGCGCAGTTCCTGGCGATTGCGCGCGCCGTCATGGCCGAGCCGGGCGCGCCATTTCGCGGCGAGGCGCCGCTCTATCAGGACTTCCTGGTCCGTTGCCGTATCCAGCGCCTGCCGGCGACATTGCCGCTGGCGCAGTTCCGCTTCCTGCTCAATCTCGCCCGGACCGGGATCGATTCCGCCCTCGCCGAGACCGATGACTGGCAGCGGGTCGTGGAATTGGCCCGCGCCCTGCCGGACGAGGCACAGCTTTCGTTCCTGCTGATCGCCGCCGCGGCACTCACCGGCAGCCCCTGCCCGTCCGATGCCGAACTTGCGCTCCGCTCCGGCACCCATTCGGCGGGCCGCGCGCGCAGCCGGCTACGGCATCTCGAAAAGAGCGGCCATATCGTGCTGCGCGTCGATATCCGCGGCCATCGTGCCGCCGTGCTGCCCGATCTCGGCATCGAAACGGCAGCGGGCGATGCCCGCGCGCCCTATGGCGATGGATCCGTCGCCGCCGAATGAAGCCCGTCCCGAGCGAGGGCTCGCACGAGGTCCGGCAAGGCTCCAAGATCCTCGATCTGGCGGAAACGCGGATTGCCAACCGGCGGCTCGACGTGTTCGAACGACCACGTCAGCGGATGCGGTACATAGACGCCCCAGGCTCCGGCTCCAATCGCGGGGGCGATATCGGACTTCAATGAATTGCCGACCATCAATGCGCGCTCCGGGCCGTCGGCATGCCGGGCGAAGATACGGCGATAGGTGTCGGCGGTCTTGTCGCTGACGATTTCGACGGCGTCGAACAGGTCGCCGAGGCCGGATTGCGCCAGCTTGCGCTCCTGATCGAAGAGATCGCCCTTGGTGATCAAGATGATGCGATGGCTACCCGATAGGCGCTCTATCGCGTCGCGTGCATGCGGCAGCGTCTCGACGGGATGCGTCAGCAGTTCCCGGCCGGCGGCGAGGATCTCGCGGATCACAGACGCATCGACGCGCCCTTCGGTGACCTCGATCGCGGTCTCGATCATCGACAGGGTGAAACCCTTGATGCCGAAGCCATAGAGCGCGAGATTGCGCGTCTCGGCCGCGAGCAGCCGGCTGGAGATCACCTCCTCATCGCCATGGGCTTCCAGCAGCGCGGTGAAGCGTTGCTCGGTGAGGCGGTAGAAATGTTCATTTTGCCAGAGCGTGTCATCGGCATCGAAGCCGATGGCCGTGATGGCGTGGTCGCTCATGACGCCCTCCTGGTTGCCAGGGCAATCTAGCGCCGGCTCGCCGCTTCTGTCACGACATCGCGGAAGATCTGGCGCGGGCACGGGCGCCGGTTTCGCGGCTCGCAAGACGATGTCAGGCGCTGCGCCCCAGCGTATCATCGCCAAATAATTGCAGGATCGGGATGGCCGCATGACGCGGGACGAACTCTTGGAAATCTATCGCGGCTATATCGACTGCCTGAACAGGCAGGATTGGCCGCATCTCGGCCGCTTCGTCCACGAGTCCGCAGAATATAACGGCACCACGATTGGGCTGGCGGGCTATCGCGCGATGCTGGAACGCGACTTCGAGGCCATTCCGGATCTGCGCTTCGTGATCGAGCTGCTGGCGTCCGATCCGCCCCGCATCGCCAGCCGGCTGCAATTCGACTGCACGCCGCGCGGCATGCTGTTCGGCCTGCCGGTCAATGGCAGGCGCGTCCAGTTTGCGGAGAACGTGTTCTACGAATTCTCAGGCCGGCAAATCCGAACCGTCTGGTCGATCATCGACCAGGCGGCGATCGCTAGGCAAATTGAAGCATCCTCGATCGGGTAGATGTTCATCTACGGTCGATCGATGAATTCCGTCCACCTGGGCTAACCGCCTCTTGGCTCAGGCGGTCACCTTGGCGGCGCGCTTTGCGCGGGTCTTCGGCGGAGCGGCGGCAATCGCGGCACGCTCTTCTTCTTCCTTGGCCAAGCGCAGCGCCTTCAACTTGGCGGTGCGCTCGCGCTGCGACTTGGACGCGTCGACGACACCCTTCTGGGTCTTGTCGAACTTGGCATCAGCCTTCAAACGGGCATTGGAGGGTTCGGGCATCATCGTCTTTCCTTGGCACAAGACCTTGGTACAGAGAGCCCTGGCGGCCGGCCGCCCATAGGGGCGCCGACCGTTCCGGCAGTATCAGCGTCCGACTCAGCGAGCCGCCGGACGCGGAGGAGCACCCTTGGCGCCCGCGACGCGGGGCTTGGGCTTCGGCGCTGCGATCAGACCCTCGCGGATCGCCTGCTTGCGCGCGAGCTTGCGGGCACGACGAATGGCCTCGGCCTTTTCGCGCACGCGCTTCTCGGAGGGCTTCTCATAGGCGTTGCGCATCTTCATTTCACGGAAGACGCCTTCACGCTGCAGCTTCTTCTTGAGAACCCTCAGCGCCTGATCGACATTGTTGTCGCGAACCAAAACCTGCAAATTCTATCCTAACGTTTTTCCTGGGCCGCCCGCTTCCGGGGGCGCGATGAAACCGCGCGAGCGAGAGGGCGAAGTTCGACCATTATCATAGATGTGCGAAGCCTGCCTCCTCGGAAAGCAGGCTTCGCCGCTTTTTTGAACGCCGCCAGATCGGCGGCGTTCCTCGACTCTGGTGGCGCCTAGGCTTCCTGGATCGCCGAAAGCTTCCAATCGCCACCCGCCGTGCGGATGAAAGTCCACAGTTCGGTCGTCTCGGAAGGACGCGATTCGTCGCCCGAGACCACCAGACCATCCTTGCGATCGCGCATCACGTCGTGGCTCTCATAGCGCATGGCGACGGTCGCATAGTCGCTATCTCCTTCTCGCCAGGCCTCGGCAAGATCACCCTGCAGAAGTTTGACGTCGGTGACGTCGTTGCGGACGCCCGAAGTGGCGTTCTGGCTGAGTTCCTCGGAGAGATAGGACATGATCTCGGGCGTCGTCAGCGCCCGAAGACCGGCATAGTCCTCTTTGCCGAACGCGGTTTGGACCTTCGTCAGAAGCTGCTCGAACGTGTCGAGGTCGCTGTCGAGGATACCGACCTCGTCATTCGCGTTGCGGGCATTCGCCGGGCGCGGCGGACGCGCATCGACAGATCCCCCGCCAAGGCCGAAGCCGCCGAGACCGCCGAAGGCCGGACGCGCCGGGGCCGGATCTTCAGGCGCGTCGCGATAGGACGGGCCTGACGCCATCGCTGCCTGCGGCGCCTGCGGGCGACGATTGGCGAGAAAGCGGAACAGGAACATAGCGCCGATGGCCAGCAGCGCGATCTGCAGGATCATGCCAAGAGCGCCGGCCATGCCGCCGAAGCCATGTCCAAGCAGAAGGCCGATCAGCCCGCCGATGGCAAGGCCGCGCAGCATCGAACCGCCGAAACCGCTGAAGAATCCAGGACGCTGGGCCTGCATGCCGGCCGCAGGGGTAGCGGCAGGCGCCGTTTGCTGCGTCATCGAGCGCTGCATCGGCTGCGTGGCCGTCGGCGCAGTCGGTGTCGTCGCGGGCGTCGAATAAGTGCGCGCGCCGCGGCTGCCAAAGCTGCCGCCGCGACGGGCGTCAGCCGTATCGACGAAAGCAAGGCTCGTCGTCAGCAGGATGGCCAGGACGGCGAGCGGCGTCGTCAGGCGCTTCCAGAATCGCATCGGTTCTCCCCAAGGCAAATGTGTCACGGCTGCTATATAGGAACGCCCGCTGCGGATTTTGAGATGCCGCGCGCTTCGACCATCGTGCAGGCCGTGCTATGAGGCGCCGCTTCTTCCTCCTGCCGGCTTTGCCGGATGAATTTCACGGATCTGCCATGAGCCTGACGGTCGCCGCCTTCTATCGCTTCGCAGCCCTGCCGGATTGCGCCGACATCCGGCCCGAACTCGAAGCCTTCTGTGCCGCCAATGGCATCAAGGGGACGATTCTCCTGGCGCATGAGGGCATCAACGGCACCGTTGCCGGCGAGAGCTCGGCGATCGAGGCGCTGCTGGCGTTCTTTGCCGAGGACCCTTTGTTCGCCGGTCGGCTTGATGGCATCGACGTCAAGCTTTCGGCGGCTGCCACGATGCCGTTCCGGCGGCTCAAGGTGAAGCTGAAACGCGAGATCGTGACGCTGGGGGTCGAGGATCTTGATCCGGCGACCCAGGCCGGCACCTATGTCGATCCGGCCGAATGGAACAGCCTGATCCGCGATCCCGAGGTGCTGGTGATCGATACGCGCAACCGCTTCGAAGTCGCGATGGGTAGTTTCGACGGCGCGGTCGACCCGGAGACACGCAAATTCTCGCAGTTTCCGGATTATGTGCAGCGCTCGCTGGATCCGGCGCGCCACAAGCGCGTGGCGATGTTCTGCACGGGCGGAATTCGCTGTGAAAAGGCGAGCGCCTACATGCGCGCGCAAGGATTTGCAGAGGTGCTCCACCTCAAGGGCGGCATCCTGCGCTATCTCGAAGAGGTGCCGGCCGAGGAAAGCCTTTTCCGCGGCACCTGCTTCGTCTTCGACGAGCGCATCGCGCTCGGGCCAGGCCTTGCGGAGGCCGGCCCGGCAGCCGAAGCGGATGTCTAGGCCGACGGCTCGCTCTCGGGCGCATCGTCCCGCAGATAGGGCTCGACCGATCCAGTCAGCTTGATCGTCAGCGGATTGCCGAAGCGGTCGCGGGCCTTGCCGGCAGCAACACGGACCCAGCCTTCGCTGACGCAATACTCTTCGACATTGGTCTTCTCGACACCCTTGAAGCGGATGCCGATGCCACGCTCCAGGAGCTCAGCGTTATAGAACGGGCTGCGCGGATCGCTGGACAGCCGGTCGGGCAGGGTTTCGCTCATCGTGTTGTTCTCCTTGGCCCGGTTCGCGGGATGGCTGCCGGCCTTGAGGCGGCGAACCCGCGATGCAATAGCCGCCCTCGCCCTGAATGCCAACTGCCTGCACGTCGCTGGATAACCTGCGACAGACAGTCCGTGCACCGGATCGCGCCTATCCAGCCCCGGCGGCGCCACCCATTATGGCGCTATCTCTCGTTCAGAAAGCGAGTTCATGGCGCTCAAGCTCAACATCATTATCGTCAGCACGCGGCCCGGCCGCATCGGACCGCATATCGCGCGCTGGTTCCACGACTTCGCCAGGGAGAACAGCGCCTTCGACGCGACCGTCGTCGATCTCGCCGACTTCAACCTGCCCGTCTTCGACGAGCCCCGCCATCCGCGCATGAAGCAGTATGAGCACGCGCATACGAAGGCCTGGAGCGCCTCGGTCGATGCCGCCGATGCGTTCGTCTTCGTGACGCCGGAATACAACTACTTCGCGCCACCCTCCTTCGTGAATGCCGTGAGCTATCTGTCGAGCGAATGGGCCTTCAAGCCAGCCGGGATCGTCTCCTATGGCGGCATCTCGGGCGGCCTCCGCGCTGCCCAGTCGGAGAAGTCCCTGCTCACGACGGTCAATATCATGCCGATCCCAGAGGGAATCGCCGTGCCGATGGCGCCGAAGCTGATCACCGACGGCGTGTTCGAACCGAACGAACTGATCCTGGCCGGCGCCAAGCCGATGCTGGACCAGCTTCATCGCTGGGCAACGGCGCTCCAGACGATGCGTGCGCCCGTCAGCGCGTGACGAAGCTCACTGCGGTCAGCGCAATGAGATAGATACCGGCCGTCGTGAGCATGAAGAACACGGCGGCTGATCCGAGATCCTTGGCGCGTCGCGCGAATTCCGAGCGCTGTGGCGAAATCTCGTCGACGATCGTCTCGATGGCCGTGTTGAGTGCCTCAACCGCCAGT
Source organism: Kaistia soli DSM 19436 (assembly GCF_900129325.1). Lineage (GTDB taxonomy): Bacteria > Pseudomonadota > Alphaproteobacteria > Rhizobiales > Kaistiaceae > Kaistia > Kaistia soli. The sequence goes on from NZ_FQUP01000001.1 coordinate 127,337, forward strand.
GCAGCCATGGCCAGCAGGCCGAAGACGCCGATCTCGGCGGGTGAACGGCGCAGCACGATCAGCCAGGCGATGCCCATAATCGCCGCGGCCAGCTCCATGCGCGCCGCGACCTCGCTGCGGAACAGGATGGCGACACCAGACGCTGACCATTGCCAGGCGGAGCCGAAATGTTCGATCCAAGTGCGCATGTCGGCCTGCCACTCCATAGACGGCTGAGGACATGACCGTCCGCTTATCCGTCTTTTGTGTGATTTGAATGTCGGTCGCGGCGGCCATAATTCCAGCCCCTCCCCTCGCACTGCACCGAAACCGGACGCCTCGACTTGTGGCCAGCCGGGCCGGATGCGATATGAAGCTGAGCGCGAGGGAGATGGCATGAGCGAGATTCACGGCTTCGAGGCGAAGAGGCCCCAGCGGGCACTTCTCCTGTCGCTGCCCAATATCCTCACTTATGGACGGATCGTCGCCGTGCCGCTCGTCGTGTTCTGCGTCGTTGGCGGGCGCGACGCGTGGCGCTGGATCGCGCTGGCGCTGTTCATCGTCGCCAGCATCACCGACTATCTTGACGGCTACCTTGCGCGGATCTGGAAGCAGCAATCCTCGCTTGGCCGCATGCTCGACCCGATCGCCGACAAGCTGCTTGTCTCAGCCTGCCTGCTGGCGCTGGTCTTCGAGCGGACGATCGGCGGTGTCGCCATCTGGGCGGCGCTGATCATCCTGTCGCGCGAAATCCTCGTTTCCGGCCTTCGCGAATATCTCGCGGAATTGCGCGTCAGCGTGCCGGTAACGCGGCTCGCAAAGTGGAAGACCGCGACGCAGATGGTGGCGATCGCCTTCCTTCTTGCAGGCCCCGCCGGCGATCTCCATTTCCCCTATACGACCACTGTCGGCCTTGGCCTGCTCTGGATCGCGGCGCTCGTTACGCTCTATACGGGCTATGATTACTTCCGCGCCGGGCTCGGCCATATCCTGGACGAGAAGTCATGAAGCTCCTCTATTTCGCCTGGGTACGCGAGCGCATCGGACTGACGGACGAGACCGTCGAGCCGCCTGCCCATATTGGCACCGTCGGTGACCTGCTAGGCTGGCTCAGGACGCGCGGCGAAGGCTATGAAGCGGCGCTCGTGGAACCTGAAGCGATCCGCGTCGCGCTCGACCACGATCATGCCGAGCACGATGCGTCGATCGTCGGCATTCGCGAGGTAGCGCTGTTCCCGCCCATGACCGGAGGTTGATCATTGGCTCTGATCCGTACGGCCGTCACCGATGCGCCGCTTGACCTTGCGGGCGAATTCGCCGGCGTTTCGAACGGCCGCGCCGATGTCGGCGCCGTCGTCACCTTCACAGGACTTTGCCGCGACGAAGACGGCCGCCTTGAGGCGCTCGAACTCGAGCATTATCCCGGCATGGCGGAAGCAGAGATCACCCGCATCGCGACCCTGGCTGCCGAGCGATGGGATGTGCAGGCACTAACGGTGCTGCATCGCTACGGCAAGGTGACGCCCGGCGAGGCGATCGTGCTGGTCGTTGCCGCCTCAAGCCATCGCCATGCCGCCTTCGAAGCAGCCGAGTTCGTCATGGACTTCCTGAAGACGCATGCGCCGTTCTGGAAGAAAGAGCATGCCCTCGACGGCAGCACCGCCGGCTGGGTCGAAGCGCGGATCGCCGACGACGAAGCCGAGGCCCGCTGGAACAAGGACGCGTGACGCCGGTAGAGCTCGGCCGCGCTTCGGAGCGGTTCGGCCAGGAGGCGGCGTTGGCGGCTCTGCTGCTGCCGCATTCGGTCGCCGCAGGCGACGGTGCGCATGACATCGCGCATATCCTTCGCGTCTGGAAGGCGGCCGATGCAATCCACGCCATCGAAGGCGGCGACCGCGCCGTTCTCGCTGCAGCCGTTTTGTTGCACGACTGCGTGGCGGTCGAGAAGAACGCTCCCGACCGTCATCTGGCCTCGCGCCTTGCCTCCGAGCACGCGGGCCGTCTCCTCCGGGGGCTTGGCTGGTGTGAGGCAACCATCGCTTCGACCGGCCATGCCATCACCGCGCATAGCTTCTCCGCAGGCATCGCGCCGGAGACCATCGAGGCGAAGATCCTGCAGGACGCCGACCGCCTCGATGCGATCGGAATGATCGGGGTCGCGCGCTGCTTCTATATCGGCGGGCGCCTCGGCAGCGCTCTCTACGATCCCTTCGATCCCGATGCCGAAGCAAGGCCGCTCGATGACAAGCGCTATGCGCTGGATCATTTCGAGACGAAGCTGTTGAAGCTTTCGGCCGGCTTCAACACGGAGACCGGCCGCGCCATGGCGGCAGTCCGTCACGCCCGGCTGCTGACGTTCCTGGATGCGCTCGCCAGCGAAATCTGAGATCGTCCACCCACAACGAGAAGGGGTTCGATCATGCTGACCGTCTGGGGCCGCACCAATTCAACCAACGTCAAGAAGGTGTTGTGGTGCCTCGAAGAGATGGGACTCGCCTATGAGAACATCCCAGCCGGCGGCGCCTTCGGCATGGTTCAGGATCCGGCCTATCGGGCGATGAACCCGAACGGCCTTGTGCCGACGCTGAAGGATGGCGAGTTCGTTCTCTGGGAATCGAACGCCATCGTCCGCTATCTGGCGGCGCGCTACGCGCCCGGCGATCTCGCCGCGACGGATCCGGGCGAGCGAGCGCTCGCCGACCGTTGGATGGACTGGACGTCGTCGACCATCGCGCCGGCCATCGCGCCTATCATCTGGGGCCTCCTGCGAACGAAGCCCGAAAATCGTGACCCTGCCGCGATCGAGGCGGCCCGGAAGCGGGCGTCCGAAGCGCTCGCCATCGCCGATGAGGCGCTAGGCCGCATGCCGTATCTTTCCGGCGACAGGTTCGGCATGGGAGACATTCCGCTCGGCTGCTTCGCCTATGCCTGGTTCGGCCTGCCGATCGAGCGGCCCGACCTGCCGGCTCTGACCGCCTGGTACGACCGGCTGGCTGAACGGCCCGCCTATCGCAAGGTGGTCATGGTCCCACTGACCTGAGCAACAAAAAGGCCGGGCAATGCCCGGCCTTTCCGTTCAGATGTCGGTTGTAGTCAGCCGACGATCTCGACGCCCGAGAACCAGTAGGCGATTTCCTGCGCGGCCGTCTCAGGCGCGTCGGAGCCATGAGCCGAGTTCTCGCCGATCGACAGTGCGAACTCCTTGCGGATCGTGCCTTCGGCGGCGTTCGCCGGGTTGGTGGCGCCCATCACTTCGCGGTTCTTGGCGATGGCGTTCTCGCCTTCCAGAACCTGAACGACCGTTGGGCCGGCCGTCATGGTCTCGACCAGTTCGCCAAAGAACGGGCGATCCTTGTGCACGGCATAGAAACCCTCGGCCTGCGCCTTGGACATCCACACGCGCTTCGAGGCGACGACGCGCAGGCCCGCCTCTTCCAGCTTGGCGACGATCTTGCCGGTCAGATTGCGCTTTGTCGCGTCGGGCTTGATCATCGAAAAGGTGCGTTCGATCGCCATGTCGGTCTCATTCCTGGATTGGGGAAATTCGCGCGCTGTATAGCGGCGCGACTGCACTGCGGCAAGGGCGAGCGATAAACGCGCGGCGATTGCGGGAGCCTCAGACCGGCCCTAGAATCGTGCCCAGAAGCCGGCATCCCTTGTTAGAACGACCGGCGGCGCAACGGGGAATGACAGGAGACGCGTCCTTGAAGGCTCATTTCACCATGTTCGCCCATTACAATCGCTGGGCCAACGAGCGCGTCTACAGCGCCGCCCGCCACCTGTCCGACGAAGATTTCCGGTCCGACCAGGGCGCGTTTTTCGGCTCGCTCTCGGGCACGCTCAATCACCTCCTCGTCACCGACCGTGTCTGGATGCGCCGCTTCACCGGCGAGGGTGCGCAGCCGACCCGGCTCGATGAGATCATCACCGAAGACAGATTGACCCTGGCCGCTCTCCGCGCGGCGGAAGACGCCCGTATCATCGGCTTCGTGGAAGGGCTCGATACGGCGGCCGTCTTCGGCCCGATCACCTACGGCCCGATGACCACGCCCGGTTCGTTCACGCAGCCGCTCGCAGCCCTCCTTGCCCACCTCTTCAACCACCAGACCCACCATCGCGGCCAGGCGACGGTGCTGTTGACGCGGCTGGCGGGGCGCGACGCCGTCGAGCCGCTCGATCTCGTGGCGTTTCAGCGTGTCTCGGGCCTGGGAGTCACCTGACGGGCAACCTTCGCAGCGCGGTTGCGTTCTCCAAGTCCAAGCAAGGAGACCGTAATGGCCAACGAAGAAGACACCGGCAAGACGCAAGCCGAACTCGAATCCCATGTCTGGAAGCTCGCCGAGAAGATCCAGTTCGCGCTTTACACGGCGCGTGATGGCGACGGGATCGTGCAATGGCCGCTGACGGCCAATGTCGACAAGGAAGCGAATGCGATCTACTTCCTCGTCGACAATGGCGGCACGCAATATGATCATCTCGCCCGATCGCCGGAAGTGACGCTCGGCTTTGCCGACCATCCGAAATATGTCGTCGTGCAAGGCGAGGCCGGAATTTCGAATGATCGCGCCAAAATCCGGGAGCTGTTCTCGCCCTTCGCCAAGGCGTGGTGGGACTCCGCTGATGATCCGGCCATCCGCCTGCTCACCGTCGTTCCGTGGCGCGCGGAATACTGGGACTCAGGCAATTCGCTTGTCGCCTCGGCCGTAATGCTGACGGCCGCCGTGACCGGCACCAAGCCGGCCGTCGGCGAGCATGCCAAAGTCGCGATGTAGCTACACTTCCCGAACCTTTGGTTCTTATAAGCGCCCGGTCCTCGCGAGAGGCCGGGCGCACTTGTTTTCAGTCCTCAAAACGACCTCACGGTGGCGTGAAACATGATTGAAGAAACCTGAATCCCTCCCTGCCGTTGAATTCCCGAACAACAAGCAAAAGGGCGGCGGGAATGAACCGGTATTTCACCAACACTGTTCTTCCGATCGTTTCGATGATTGCATTCGAAATTACGGCGCTTGTCATCGCGATCCAGGGCTTTGTCTATTTGACGCAAGGCAGATGGATCAGTGCTTCCCTCGGCGACGTTCTCGAGACGGTCGGCATCGGACCGCCGCCCGCCGAGTGGATGAATGGCAGCGTTTACGACATGCTGTGGAACGAGCCTCTCGCCCTGACCTGCCTTGTGCTCGGGTTGCTGGCCGCCACCTATGCCGGCATCGGTCGCTATGAAGACGAAGAGACCAAGCCGGTCTTCGTCTATCCGTAACGACTGGCGGCCGGCGGAAATCGGCCGAAAGAACGGTGGCTTGTGACACGGGTCGCTTGTCAACCAGGATCAGCCAGCGCAGAACTCGCTGCAGTGCATATAAGCGAGTCACCATGGCGCGGTTCTCCATTCCGATTATCCTGGCGGTTGTCCTGGCATCGAGCGTCACCGCCAGCGCGGCGACACCACTGATCGAGCCGAAGACGCCGCGCGCCATGACAGATGATGACGTCGCTGAGATCGTCGATTTCGTCGTCGGAAACGCTGTTTTCGCGCTTTACCATCAGGCCGGCCACATGGTGATGGAGCATGAAGGTGCTGTCCCAAAAGGTATCGGAAACGCAGAGCGCGCCGCCGACGCCTTCGCAGCCGTGATGCTGCTGGAGCCGCGTTCGGGCGCTGGCGATCAGACGATGGTCGACGCCATCGACAGCTTCAAGCTCGCCGGGGCTGATACTGTTTCCATTGCCGCGCCGAATTTATCTCAACTCGATCCTCACGCCGTCGATAAATCGCGGGCATCAGCGCTTGTCTGTGATCTCGTCGGCGCTGATCCGGAGGGCTTCGCAGACATTGCCGAGGCCTCGGGCCTCGATACCGCGCAGAGCCGGCTTTGCGGCGCGACGTGGAAGCGTGAACAGACCGCCTGGACGACAGCGCTCCGCGCAATTCCGCGGCCCGTCCGGTCGCCGGCTGCCCTCGGCACACGCTACGATCCGGCTGACGACGCGGGCGCGGCGGTCGCTACCATTCTCGAGGACAACCGTGTTCTCGAGGAAGTGGCGGAAAAGCTTGCCGGGCGGTTCGCCTTCGCCGAGCCGCCTTCGCTGCGCGCCGAAACGTGTGGCGAGCCGACCACGCGCTACGACCGGGCGGCCAACGAACTCGTACTGTGCTACGAACTCTCGACGGCGCACGCGCATCTCATCATGCGTGACATCGAGCGGCGGAACTGATCTGCATCGCCAATTGGCGAGATTGCAGGCGAATGCCATTCGCGCGCTTGCATCATGCGGCGCGGCACGGCATCTAGCCGCGCATGCTGCATGTCAACGAAGTCACCTATCGCATTGCCGGCCGAACGCTTCTAGAAGGCGCAAGCATCGCGCTGCCTGATGGGGTGAAGGCTGGCTTCGTCGGACGCAACGGCGCCGGCAAGACCACATTGTTCAAGCTTGTCACGGGCGACATCGCGCCTGAGAGCGGCTCCATCGGCCTGCCGCGCGGCGTCCGCATCGGCCAAGTGGCTCAGGAGGCACCGGGCACCGAGCAATCCTTGATCGACTTCGTCCTCGCGGCCGACCTCGAACGCGCCGCCCTCCTTGCCGAGGCGGAACACGCGACGGATCCGCACCGGATCGCCGAAATCCAGATCCGCCTTGCCGATATCGGCGCCCATGCCGCCGAAGCGCGTGCCGGCACGATTCTCTCCGGCCTCGGTTTTGACAGCGCTGCCCAGCAGCGCCCCTGCTCGGCGTTTTCGGGCGGCTGGCGCATGCGCGTCGCGCTTGCCGCCGTGCTCTTCTCCGAGCCGGACTTGCTGCTTCTCGACGAGCCAACCAACTATCTCGATCTCGAAGGCACGATGTGGCTCGAGAACTATGTCGCGCGCTATCCTCACACCGTGTTCCTGATCAGCCACGATCGCGACCTGCTCAACCGCGCCGTCGACATGATCGTGCATCTCGATGCCGGCAAGCTCGTCGCTTATCGCGGCGGCTATGACAGCTTCGATCGCCAGCGGCGCGAGAAGCAGGCGCTGTTGCAGAAGCAGGTCAAGAAGCAGGAGGAGCAGAGGAAGCATCTCCAGGCCTTCGTCGACCGCTTCAAGGCCAAGGCGTCGAAGGCGCGTCAGGCGCAATCGCGCATGAAGGCGCTCGAGAAGATGCAGCCGATCGCGACTCTGATGAATGAGGACGTGACGCCGTTCTCATTCCCCCCGCCCGCGCGGATCCTGGCGCCGCCGATCATCGCGCTCGACGACGTATCGGTCGGTTATGAGGCCGGCAAGCCCATCCTGAAGCGGCTCGATCTCCGCATCGACACCGAAGACCGGATCGGCCTGCTCGGCGCGAACGGCAATGGCAAGTCGACGCTGGCAAAGCTGCTCGCCGGCCGCATGCCGGCGATGTCAGGCACCATGCGGCGCGCCGACCGGCTGGAAATCGCCTTCTTCGCCCAACATCAGCTGGACGATCTGAGGCCTGCCGATTCAGCCGTCCAGCACATCCGCACCCTGATGCCAGAGGCTACTGAAACGCAGGTTCGCGCCCGTGTCGGCGGAATGGGCTTTCCGACCGCCAAGATGGATACCCCGGCGCGTGAGCTTTCGGGCGGTGAGCGGGCGCGCCTGCTGCTCGGCCTCGCAACCTTCCGCGGCGCCAATCTGCTCATCCTCGACGAACCGACCAACCATCTCGACATCGACAGCCGCGAGGCGCTCGTCCAGGCGCTCAACGACTATCCCGGCGCCGTCATCCTGATCAGCCATGATCGTCATCTCATCGAAGCCTCGGTCGACCGGCTGCTGCTTGTGGGCAATGGCGGCGTCGCGCCCTTCGACGGCGATATGGACGACTATCGCCGCCTGATCGTGCAGGGCCCGGACGCCAGCAATGGCGACCGCAAGGACGGCGAGGCCGAGAAGGGTCCGTCGGCCCAGGAGCGGCGCAAGGAATCGGCGCAGCGGCGGGCCGAGCTCGCTCCCTTGCGCAAAAAGATCAAGGATGCCGAATCCTTGATGGAGAAACTTCAGAAAGAGATCCAAAAGCTTGACTCGGCCCTCGCTGACACTGCGCTCTACACGCGCGATCCGGCAAAGGCCACGAGCCTCGCCAAGGACCGGGCTGATGCGGCGCGCAGGCTCGCCGCCTGTGAGGAAAGCTGGCTGGAATTGTCGGCCGATTTCGAGGCGGCCGCATCGGACGCATGAGACGGTGAGCTTTCCCTTTCGGTAGTGGCGCAGTGGGTTCGAGGTGCGGACGATGTCGCAGGATCAGAACATGACGGGCGAAATCACCACGGAAGTAAGCCACCCGCGTGCCTCCTCGGGCGTCTCGTGGTCCGCCCTGCTCTTTCCGCTCCTCGCCCTGATCCTCGCGGCCGCGCTGCATCTCTCGAAAGTCGTCATCGATACGCTGCCGCTTCCGTTTGAAGTGGGGCTATCCGTCGTCGTCGTCGCCATCATGGTTGTGACGGTGTTCGTCGTGCTCGGCCACGCCGAGGCCGTCGCGCACCGCGTTGGCGAGCCCTATGGGACACTGGTGCTGACAATCGCGGTCACCGCAATCGAAGCCTCGGTCATCGTTTCGATGATGCTGCATGGCGGCAATAATCCGACCCTAGCGCGCGAGTCGGTATTCTCGACGGTCATGATCGTCTCGGCCGGCGTCGTTGGCATCTGCCTGACGATCGGCGGCCTGAGGCACCGGGAACAGGACCTCAAGCGGCAAGGCACGAGCGCCCTGCTCGCCGTGGTCATCGCGCTCTGTGCGCTGACGCTAGTCCTGCCGGATTTCACGCTGACAGCCGATCCCGGCAGTTTCAGCACGATGCAGCTCTGCTTCGTCAGCCTGCTCTGTTTGCTGCTCTATGGCAGCTTCCTGCTGGCACAGACGACGCGGCACCGGGAAGACTTCCTCGACGCGCCAGAGAGCCCGACCCCGCATCACGGTCACCACCAGTCTGCGGCCTCCGGCATAGGTGGACGGCTGACTCTGCTCATCGTCGGGCTGATCGGCATCGTGATGCTGGCCGAATATGTCGCCGCCGGTATCGAACAAGGCCTCGACGCGCTTGAAGTTCCCCAATCCGACGCGATCGTCGGCGCCTTCATCGCCACGCTGGTGCTGCTGCCGGAGGCGATTTCGGCGATCAAGGCCTCCTATCACAATGAATTGCAGCGCAGCCTCAACATCGCGCTCGGCTCCGCTTGCGCAACCATCGGACTGACCGTCCCGGTCGTCGCGGTCGCCAGCCTGATCACAGGGCGCGGCATCACGCTCGGACTTGTCAACGGCGACATTGTCCTCCTGATCCTCGCACTTCTGGTCAGTATGGTCAGTTTCGGGACCGGGCGAACCAATGCGCTGACGGGCGGCGTCCACCTCGTCATCTTCGTCGCCTATTTGCTGCTGATCGCCGTTCCCTGAAGGCGTCGCACCACAACGGGGCTCAGGCCTTCTTTTCCCAGCGGCCGTTCGCGGCCTGCTGCCAATAGGTCGCGGCGTGACCCGCCGCCTTGGCGCGGCGCCAGTCGTCGCGAGCGCGGGCCAGAGCGTCAGGATCATTGCCGTCGAAGATCAGGATGGCGCGATCAAATCCTTCCGCCGGGCCCAGCGCCGCGCCATCGACCGCAAAGCGCACATTGGCGTCATTCGGATTGACGGTCTCGCTCGAAAGCACCACGGGGTGAAGCGCGGCGTTCGGCTCGCGCGCCGTTCCATGTGGCAGGAACGCCTCCTCGCGAAACGTCCACAACAGCGCATCGAGCGCGTCGACCCGCTCCGGCGAGCCGGCTTCGACCACGACCCGCCAGCCGCGCTCGAGACACTTCTCGAGCATCGGCGGAAGGACCGCATCAAGCGGCTGCCGCTCGAGATGGTAGAACAGCACCTCGGTCATCGCCCCGGCCCCTGCCGTCGATGCGCCATCAATCCTCGTGATTGTCAGCAACGAAGCGCTCAAGGAGGCGCACGCCCCAGCCCGAGGCCCAGGAACGGTTGGTCTCCGTCTGCGGCGAACTCATCGCCGTGCCCGCTATGTCGAGATGCGCCCAGGGCGTGCCGTCCTTGACGAAGCGCTTCAGGAACTGCGCCGCGGTGACGGAGCCCGCGTCGCGGCCGCCGGTGTTCTTGATGTCGCAGAACTTCGATTCGATCTGCTTGTCATAGGCGGCGCCGAGCGGCATCCGCCAGACTTTTTCGCCAGTGGAGAGCCCTGCGCGCAGGAGTTGGTCGGCCAGGGCATCGTCGGAGGCGAAGAGACCGGCATGATCATGGCCAAGCGCCACGATGATCGCGCCGGTCAAGGTCGCGAGATCAATGACGAGGCTTGGATCATAGGTCTTCTGCACATACCAGAGCGCATCGGCGAGCACGAGGCGGCCCTCGGCGTCGGTATTGATGATCTCGATGGTGACGCCCGACGCGGCTTCGACGATATCGCCGGGGCGCTGCGCATTGCCGTCCGGCATGTTCTCGACAAGGCCTATGACGCCGATGGCATTGGTCTTCGCCTTGCGGCTCGCCAGCGCATGCATCAGTCCGACGACTGCGGCAGCGCCGCCCATGTCGCCCTTCATGTCCTCCATCCCGCCCGCAGGCTTGATCGAGATGCCGCCTGTATCGAAGACGACGCCCTTGCCGACGAAGGCTATCGGCTTCTCGCGGGTCTTCGAGCCGTTCCAGTGCATCACGACGAGACGCGGCGGTCGCACCGAGCCCTGCGCGACGCCAAGCAGCGCGCGCATGCCGAGCTTCTTCATCTGCTTCTCGGTCAGGATATCGATCGTGACGCCGAGTTCGGCCAGGGCGGCCGCCTTCTCGGCGAATTCCAGCGTCCCGAGAACATTGGCCGGCTCATTTACCAGATCGCGCGCGATCAGGGCCCCCTCGCCGACGGCGCTTCGGCCGGACCACAGCTTCTTCGCCTTGCCGGCCTCGGCATGGACGATCGTCAGCGTCGGCAGGGCCTTTTGTTCCTTGTCGTCCTCACCCGGCTTGCGGCTCTTGTAGCGATCAAACGTGTAGGAGCGGAGCAGCGTTCCCAGCGCGAGTTCGGCGGCCTCGGCCGGAGTGACAGCTACGCCATCGGCGCGTTCGGCAAGCAGGATCGCCGTCTCGCCCTTGTGGAGCGCCCCCATGACAGCCCCGCCGAGCCGCGACCAATCGACCTCCTTCAGCTCGTCCGCCTTGCCGAGACCGAAGACGAGAATGCGCGACGCCGCGACCCCGGACGGCGCCAGCAGATCGAGATGCGCGAACCCCTTGCCCTTGAACTGGGCCGTCGCCGCCGCGCGGGCCACGAGATCGCCGATCCCCAATGCCGCCGCGGATTGTGTGAGCGCCAGGCTCTCGTCGGTAAAGAGAACGAGGGTATCGCCCTCGGTCGGCGCAAGCGACTTGGAGAACGAGATCGAGGGACGTTTCGCCATGAGTGGGATTCCGCGCGTGCTGGTGCCGCACCGCGAGGAAAAATGCAGCCGGCATGAAGCGCCCACTTTGCCGCCGCTTCGCCATCTATGGCAAGAGCATGCGGTTCAGGCTAGAGGTTTACCATTCGCTAAGGATGTTCCTTGGCCGATCATTTACCGCGATGGTTCAGGCATGAGAGCGGATGATAGAGCGCGCCGACCGGAGATTCGCCTCCGGTCTTATTTCGGCCGCGCTTGCTCCGATTGTAGCGCCCGGATTGGCCGGCAGAGGGAACACTCGGTCCTGAAATGACGCTGATCGGGCGATACATCTTCAAGCGCATGCTCGCAGCATTCCTGCTCAGCCTCGGCGGCCTTTCAGGCACGGTCTGGCTCAGCCAGGCCTTGCGCGAGCTGAACCTGATCACGACGCAGGGCCAAAGCTTCGTCACCTTCGTCCAGGTGTCGGGCCTGATCTTCCCGGGCCTGCTCCTGATCGTCTGCCCCGTGGCGGTGCTGGTCGGCGTCATTTACACGCTGAACCAGCTCAATGCCGATTCGGAGTTGGTGATCGTCAATGCGAGCGGCGCGTCGCCGGTGACGCTGCTGAAGCCGGCGCTGGCGCTCGGTATCCTCGCGACCATCGTCGTCGCGGTGATGTCGCTTTATCTTGTGCCGCGATCGCTGCAGGCGGCACGAGAGATGATCACCAATATCAACACCGATTTCGTCTCGACCTTCATCCAGGAAGGCGCCTTCGTGCCAATCGGCGACGATCTCGTGTTCCATATCCGCGACCGCAAGCCTGACGGCACGCTGGAAGGCATCTTCATCCAGGACGAGCGCGACAAGACACAGAGCACCGTCTATGTCGCCGGCCAGGGCATCATCCTCAAGAATCCGCTCGGCACCTTCCTCGTGATGCGCAACGGCACGATCCAGCAGCGCTCGATCGAGAAGGACTCGATGTCGATCATCCAGTTCGAGTCCTACGCCTTCGACATGTCGACCTTCGGCGGCGCCGGCAGCCTGCCTGCCTATAACGCCTCCGAGCGCAGCACGAGCTACCTGCTCAACCCGGACGCCAACGATCCTGAATTCCAGAAGCGCCCCGGTTCGTTCACGGCGGAGCTCAACGACCGCATTTCCTCGCCTCTCTACACGCTGCTCTTCGCGATGCTGCCGGTCATGGCGCTTGGACAGGCTCAGACGACGCGTCAGGGTCGCGGTGTGCTGATCCTTTCGACGGTCCTCGTCGCGGTCGGCGTCCGCGTGGCCGGCCTCATCCTTGCCGGTCTCGCCGCGACCGACACCTATCTGATCCCGCTGCTCTACATCCTGCCGCTCGGCTGCATCGCGCTCGCGCTGGCAGCGACGCTGAAGGGCTTCCGTTTCGCGGCGTCGGAAGGCGCCGGCACACTGGCACTTGAGCTGATCCAGCGCCTGTTGCCGCGGCGTCCGCAAGCAGGCGGCCGGGCCTGAGCATCATGTTCCGCAACCCGACGCTCACGATCTATTTCGCCCGGCGCTTCGCAAAGATGACGCTGATCATCTTTCTCGTCGTGTTCGTGCTGATCGCCTTCATCGACTATCTGGAGCTCGCGCGACGCGCCGTGCAGCGCTCGAACTTCGATGCCCTGATCTATCTCATGGTGTCGCTGACGCGCGTCCCGACGGTCATAGAGCGCGCCCTGCCCTTCACCATTCTCTTTGCCGCCATGGCGAGCTTCGTGCTGGCCAACCGCCAGCTCGAGCTTGTCGTCGCGCGCGCGTCCGGCCTCTCAGCCTGGCAGTTCGTGCTGCCGGCCGGTCTGGTCGCTCTCCTGTTCGGGATTTTCGCGACGACTGTGTTCAATCCGATCGCAACCGGTCTCAAGGAAGAATCGATCGCGATCCTCAACAGCGCCGCCGGCGGGGCGATCGGCGCGGATGGCGGGACGAACCAGCAGAACAAGCCGATCTGGATCCGACAATCGGGGCGCGACGGAAACTCGATTCTCGGCGCCAAGAACAGTTTCAACAAAGGCCTGTCGCTTTCCGGCGTCTCGGCCTTCGTGTTCGATCCGAGCGGTGCACTCGACCATCGCATCGACGCGCGCTCCGCTGAATATTCCAGTGGAGAGTGGCTCCTGCGCAACGGCACGATTACGCGCTCTGGCGTACGCCCAGAGACCTTCGAGGAGACCCGCCTCGCCACTGATCTCGGGCCCGACCAAGTGTCGCAGCAGCTCGCCGATCCGCAGACGATCTCGTTCTGGCTTTTGCCGCAATTTATTGAAATATCTCGCAAAGCGGGCGTACCGAGCGCCGGCTACGAGATGCGTTTCCAGTCGCTTCTGGCGCAGCCGCTGCTGTTCCTGGCGATGGTTCTGGTGGCCGCCACAGTGTCGCTCCGCTTCTCCCGATCCCGTGATCTCGGGCAGGTAATTCTGACTGGTGTGATCGTGGGCTTCGTGCTTTATGTCGTCACAGAATTGGCGATCGGACTTGGTAGGAGCGGGATCGTCGCACCGGTGATCGCGGCATGGTTCCCGTCGGTCGTCGCTTCGCTCGCGAGTGTCACAGTGTTGCTTTATCGGGAGGACGGATGATCGGGGTTTCCGTTCCCAGCCGACAAGCACGCCGTCTCGCCGGATCATTCCGTCGCTGCGCCGCGATACTGGCGCTTGGTTTCCTCGCCGTCTTCGCAGCACCGGCCGATTCTGCCTTCGCACAGTCGAATCCAGGGTCGCTCGGCTTCGGCTCTGACGATAGCTTCAAGCCGACTCCGGGCGCGCAGATGCTGCTCGAGTCCGACCGGCTCGATTATGACTACGACAAATCGACCGTTTCGGCTGTCGGCGGCGTCAAAATCTATTACGACGGCTATACGCTTGAGGCGAAGAAGGTCACCTACGACCAGAAGAACAAGACGATGGTCGCCGAAGGCGGCGTGAAGATCGTCGATCGCACGGGCGCCGTCATCAACGCCGAAACGATCGACATCACGCAGGATTTCGCGACGGGCTTCGTCTCTGCGCTCAAGCTCGACACCCCATCGCAGACGCATTTTGCGGCTGAGAAGGCCCTGCGCAAGGACGGCAAGACGACTACCTTCTATCGCGGCGTCTACACCGCCTGCGAGCCTTGCCTGGAAAAGCCGCAGAAGGCGCCCGTCTGGCAGGTGAAGGCGGCGCGCATCATCGTCGACCACAACGAGCACATGATCTATTTCCGCTCGGCGCGGCTCGAATTCCTCGGCATTCCGGTCGCGTATTTCCCCGCGTTCTCGGCGCCCGATCCGACCGTCAAGCGCAAGAGCGGCTTCCTGTTCCCGGCTGCCGGCTACAAGTCTGCGCTCGGCGCATTCGCCAAGGTTCCATATTTCTGGGCGCTGGCGCCCAACTATGACCTGACCTTCTCGCCTGCCATCTACACCAAGCAGGGCCTGCTGCTCGACGTCGAATGGCGCCACCGGCTCGAAAACGGCGTCTACACGCTGCATATGGCCGGCATCGACCAGTTGGACCCCGACGCGTTCTACGAAGCGGACACCCGCAACTCCGGTGACGTCCAGTTGCGCGGTGGCCTGCGCACCACCGGCACGCTCTTCCTCAACAGGCTTTGGACCTTCGGCTGGGACGCGACGCTGCTCAGCGATCGCACCTTCACGCGCGACTACAATGTCCTCTACAGCTCGACCGATGTGGCCGTTTCGACGGTCCACCTGACGGGCCAGAGCGCGACCAACTATTTCGATGCGCGCGGCTATTATTTCCGCGTCCTGACCAACGACACCGGCGCCGAATACAATCAGGGTCGCCAGCCGCTGGTCGCACCGGTGGTCGACCAGAGCTACCTCTTCGACAACAGCATCCTCGGCGGCCAGCTGAAGATGAAGAACAACCTCGTCAGCCTGACCCGCGATGAGACCGACTGCGTCGACGTCAATGGCGACGGCATCTGCGAGAGGGGCGACGCGATCCTTGGCCTCAAGGGCAATTTCAATCGCGCCAGCACGAACTGGACATGGCAGAGCCAGACCATCGGACCGGTCGGCATGGTGTTCAAGCCCTTCGCCTATCTGCAGGCCGATGCCTATTATCTGTCGCAGGACGAGATCCTGTCGGGCATCTACGACAACGGCAATTATTATCGCGCCATGCCGGCCGTCGGCCTTGAATGGCGCTGGCCGATCATTGCCGCCAGCATGTCGTCGAGCTTGACCTTCGAGCCGATCGCCCAGGTGATCGTTCGTCCCGACGAGCAGCTGGCCGGCGAACTGCCAAACGAAGATGCGCAATCGCTGGTGTTCGACGATTCCTCGCTGTTCGATTGGGACAAGTTCTCAGGCTATGACCGCGTCGAAGGCGGAACCCGGGCCAATATCGGTTTCCGCTACGCCGCCGAACTTGGTTCGCTCGCCACCGTCTCGGGCGTCGTCGGCCAGTCCTATCAGCTGGCAGGCCTCAACTCCTTCGCGGTCAACGACATCACCGAGACCGGAAGCGTCTCGGGCCTCGAAGACGACGTGTCCGACTATGTCGGCAGCATGACCATCGATTCGGGCCACGGCTACTTCATCACCGCGCGCGGGCGCCTCGACGCCGAGACGTTCGACGTCAACCAGGCGCAGGTGACGGCGACCGGCAAGATAGGCGACGTCACCGCCTCGGCCTCGTATCTCTATCTTCGCGAGCAGCCGGCGATCGCCAGCTCCAACAGTGGAACGCCGACGGATACGATCAGCGGCAAGGCAAGCTGGCAGTTCACCGAATCCTGGCGCGTCTTCGGATCGATCGCCTGGGACTTCGAGGAGCAACAACTCGCGGCCAACAGCATCGGCATCGCCTATGACGACGAGTGCACGACGTTCTCGATCGCCTATAGTGAAGTCACGCAGGATTATACCGACCTGCAGACCTCGAAGTCGCTGATCGTCAGTCTCCAGTTGCGCACCCTCGGCGGCACGCAGTTCCAGAGCGATATCAGCGGCAGCAGCAATTGACGTCATGGCGGCGGGCTTTTCATCGTTTCGCCGGAATTGCCTTGTCTAGCGTTCATCCTGGCGGTGAAGAAAACGACCGTTGGAAGCCAGCACGACGGCGGGAAGGAAATCGGATGCGGATCGAAACCATGCGCGGCATTGTCGGGGCCATGATGATCGCGGCGGCTGGCATCGGATCGGTTGCCATCGGCACGGTCGGCGCCGAGGCGCAGCAGGCCGTCCGCGCGAGCGTCAACGATCAGCCCATCACGAATTACGATGTCCAGCAGCGCGTGAAGATGATGACGCTGTTCCGGCAGAAGACGAGTGACAAGATCGCGCTTGATCAGCTCATCGACGAGTCGCTCGCCGACCAGGTGGCCAAGCGGGCGAACCTGACGCTTCCGACCGATGCGCAGGTCAACGAGCGCGTTGCCGGAATCGCCAAGCAGGTCAAGCTGTCGATCCCGCAATTCGAGAAGGCGCTCGGTCAGCAGGGGGTACAGCTCAGCACGCTGAAGAAGTTCTTCCGCGGCCAGATGACCTGGGCAGCCGTGTTGCGCGCCAAGGCGTCCAGCCTGAAGCCGGACGTTTCCGAAGCCGACATCCAGGCCGAGATGACCAAGGAGGGCGTTTCGGCCGATACCGCCACGATCAAGGAATTCAAGCTCCAGCAGATCGTGTTCGTCATTCCGAAGGGCTCGCCCGCCGGCATGGCCGGGCGGCGCACCGCTGAAGCGGAATCGTTCCGCAAGCGCTTCCCCGGCTGCGACGGCAGCCTTGCGCTTGCCAAGACCCTCAAGGGCGTCGTGGTGCTCGATATCGGGCGCCGAGACTCGACGCAGGTCGAGGGCGACGCCGCCCAGGATCTGATGAAGACGCCGGTCGGCGGCACGCTGAAGCCCAGCGTCACGGATCGCGGCGTCGAGGTCATTGCGGTGTGCGACGTCAAGGAAGTGCAGAGCACGGCGGGCATCCGCGCCAATGCCGAGCGCACGCTGCTGCAGCAGCAGACCGAAGGGCTCGAAACGAAGTTCAAGGCCGAGCTTCGCGAGAACGCCAAGATCGTCTATAACTAAGCAATTATGGATCGATCGAACACGTTCCGTCCGCTTGTCCTGACGATGGGCGAGCCGGCAGGGATTGGGCCCGACGTTACGCTCGCCGCCTGGGCTGCCCGCCATGAACGCGGGCTGCCGGTGTTCTACTGCCTGGCCGATCCCGACACGATGCGGCGCCGGGCCGAACGGATCGGCATCGATATCCCGATCGAGGTCGTGACGCCGGCCGAGGCCGCTGCCGTGTTCGATCGTGCGCTCCCCGTTGTCCGCCTGGAAGGGCGATCGTCGGCCGAGCCTGGCCTGCCGGAACGCGCCTCGGCGCATGGCGTTATCGAGGCGATCGCGCGCGCCGTGGGCGATGTGCGCGCCGGATCGGCCGCCGCCGTCGTCACCAATCCGATCAACAAGAAGGCGCTGGTCGATGCTGGCTTCCAGCACCCGGGTCATACCGAGTTCCTCGGCATGCTTTCGGCAGCGTGGAATGGCGCGCCGGCGCGTCCGGTGATGATGCTGGCCGGGCCAGGCCTGCGGGCGGTCCCAGCGACCATCCATGTACCTATTTCGGCCGTGCCGGGCCTTCTTACAGAGAATCTGCTGATGGCCACCGGCCGCACGATCGATCGCGACATGCGGCAGCGGTTCGGCATCCCGCGGCCGCGCATTGCGGTCGCCGGGCTCAATCCTCATGCCGGCGAAGGCGGCGTCATGGGCACCGAGGACGCGGCCGTGATCGCGCCGGCCGTTGCACGGCTGCAGGCCGAGGGCATCAATGCCTTTGGCCCTCTGGCGCCCGACACGATGTTCCATGCCGAGGCCCGCGCGCGCTACGATGTCGCGCTGTGCATGTATCACGATCAGGCCCTGATCCCGACCAAGACCGTAGCCTTCTCCGAGACGGTCAATGTGACGCTCGGGCTGCCTTTCATTCGCACCTCGCCCGACCACGGCACGGCCTTCGACATCGCCGGAACCGGCAAGGCTGACTTCTCCAGCCTCGCCGCGGCGCTGCGTCTCGCCGACGAATTGGCGCGCCATGAGGCCGATCATCTCGCCGGGAACACCGACAGCGCCAGGCTCTCGGCGTGACGGCTCAGGATGGCTTGCCGCCGCTGCGCGATGTCATCGCCGCGCACGGGCTCAACGCGGTTCGCGCGCTTGGCCAGAACTTCCTGCTCGATCTCAACCTGACCGGTCGGATCGCCCGCGCCGCTGGCCCGCTTGCAGGCGTGACCGTCATCGAGGTTGGACCGGGTCCTGGCGGATTGACGCGGGCGCTTCTCGCCGAGGGCGCCGACAAGGTAATTGCTGTCGAGCGCGACCGGCGCTGCATCGCTGCGCTCGAAGAGATCGCAGCGCATTATCCAGGCCGGCTGCAGGTCATCGAAGGCGATGCACTTACGACCGATATGGCGGCGCTTGCCACGGGCCGCGTCCGCATCGTCGCCAACCTGCCCTACAATATCGCGACGCCGCTGCTGATCGGTTGGCTCCGGACGGAGCCATGGCCACCTTTCTATGAGAACATGACGCTGATGTTCCAGCGAGAGGTGGCCGAGCGCATCGTTGCCACACCGGCCGACGATGCGTATGGCAGGCTCGGCGTGGTCTGCGGCTGGCGAACAGAAGCGCATATCCTGTTCGACATCTCGCCAAAGGCGTTCACCCCGCCACCGAAAGTCACATCCTCGGTGGTGCAGATGATTCCCCGCCCGGTGCCGCTACCCGTCGACATGGCCAAGCTCGAACGCGTCACCGCCGCAGCGTTCGGCCAGCGGCGCAAGATGCTGCGGCAGAGCCTGAAGAGCCTTGGCGTCGATCCGCTGCCGCTGCTTGCGGCTTCTGGCATCCCTGAGACGGCGCGCGCCGAGGAGATTGACGTCGCCGGGTTCGTGCGGCTGACCGACGCGCTCGGCTGACCGGCGCTGCGCTTTACACAGCCTTCCCTTCGATCAGCGCCGTTCCCGTGCGGGTCTCCCGCACACCAACGAATCGAAAACCCGCAGCCTCCATCAGCGATCGATAATCAGCGAGCGTCCGCTCGCGTCCTCCGACCACCGCCAGCATGACGATGTCGAGACCCTTGCCGGGATGAGGCTGGGGGCCTTCGGGCAGCGGCGCCTCGATCAGCATCAGCTGGGCGCCGGGCGTGGCGGCCCGGCGAACCGCCGCCAGAATTCGCAATGCCGCTTCGTCGCCCCAGTCATGGATGACCCGCCGCAGCAGATAGAGGTCGGCGCTCGGCAGAGGATCGACGAAGAAGCTGCCACTGACGGACGTAATCCGCGGATGCGCCGGCGCTCCGGCCGCGACATGCGCGAGTTCGAACAGGATGCCCCGACTTTCCGGCGCGACCTCCAGCACGGCTCGCAGCAACGATCCGTTACCCCCACCGATATCGGCGATCACGGGAAAGCGGCTGAAGTCCCCAACCGCGACGACGCCCGCGAGGTCGCGCTGCGCACGGTTCTGCATCGCGGCGTCGAACATGGCCTGATCATCAGGATGATCGGCGAGATAGGCGAAGCTGTCGCGACCAAAGACATGATCCATGCCCGTCTCGCCGGTCGCCAGCGTGTGCGAAAGCGCGCCGAAGGATTGCCACTGCCAGGAGGAGCCGATCATGCAGGCGTAGGCCCGCATCGAGCCCGCATCGTCCGACCGAAGGAGGTCCGAGGCCTCGTTGTTGGCATAGCCCTCGGGTGTCGCCGCGAAAATGCCCGACGATACGAGATAGCGCAGGATCCGATCGAGCGCATCGGCGTCGACGCCAGCCTTTGCGGAAAGCATTTCGACCGTTTCGCTCCCATCGTCGAGATGATCCGCGATGCGCGCTTCGGCGACGACATGGATGCATCGGGCGAGCCAATGCCCCGTCATCGCCCCGAGAATGACCTCCTGCGGCGAACCCTCCATGGCATCCCCCGGCCCTCGATATGGCACGAGGCTAGATGCGAATGCGCGGGCAGCCTATTCCGACATTCGGCGGAGCCGCGGCTATCAGGTCTCCGAAAGCAATCCCGCGACGAAGGTCTCGAGATAGGTGTCGCGCGCGCGGCGCATGCGCTCCGCATAGAGGATCGCCCGGGCCTTCTCGAGCGAGGTCTGCAGGTCCTTGTTGATGATCACATAGTCATAGTCGCGCCAGTGCTCGATCTCGGAACGCGCATTGGCGAGACGCTTGGCGATCACCTCCGGGGTGTCCTCAGCACGTCGCTCGAGCCGCGAGGCGAGTTCGCGCATGCTCGGCGGCAGCACGAAGATGCGCACGAGGTCTTCGGGCATCGCGCGCGCCACCTGGTCGGCCCCCTGCCAATCGATGTCGAACAGCACATCCTTGCCCGAAATCAGCGCTGCCTCGACGGGGTCGCGCGGGGTGCCGTAGCAGTTCCCGTGCACCTCCGCCCATTCAAGCAGTTCCCCCCGGTCGCGCATGAGGCCGAAGGCCTTCTGGTCGATGAAGTGGTAGTGCACGCCCTCGATCTCGCTCGGGCGGCGACCGCGGGTCGTCACCGAGACCGAAAGGACGATGTCCTTGTCGCTCTCCATCAGGTAGCGGGCAATGGTCGACTTGCCCGCGCCCGAGGGCGAGGACAGCACCAGCATCAGGCCGCGGCGTGGGGGCTTCGCAGGGTCCGGCATCGGCGGCGTCTTCTTCCTATTCGAGGTTCTGGATCTGCTCGCGCAACTGGTCGACGGTCGACTTCAGGTCGAGCCCGATCGCGGTCAGCGAGCGGTCGTTCGCCTTGGCGCAGAGCGTGTTGGTCTCGCGGTTGAATTCCTGCGCGAGGAAATCGAGCTTGCGGCCGACGGCACCGCCCTGCGCCAGGAGGCTCTCCGCCGCAGCAACATGGGCTGCGAGGCGATCAAGCTCCTCGCGGATATCGGCGCGCGTCGCCAGGAGAGCCGCCTCCTGATGCAGGCGGTCGGCATCGAGGTTGAAAGACGCATCGAGAAGAGCCGCGACCTGATCCTTCAGGCGGCGGCGAATGGCCTCCGGAGTCCGCGCGGGCGAGTCCTCCGCAAGCTGGCGCAGCCGATCGATCTCAACGAGCCGGACGCCGAGCACGGCGCCGATGGCTGCCCCCTCCCCGGCGCGCGCCTCGACCAGTCCATCGAGCGCGCGATCGAAATCCGCAGCCAGAAGGCGCAGCAGCTCGGCGGCGTTCTCGGGATCGTCCTCGGCATCGACGGTCTCAAGGATGCCACGGATGCCGAGAATGCCGTCAAGGCTGGGCGGTGCGGCTTCGATGCGGCTGCCGATACGGTTAAGCAGATCTAGCACCTGTTCGAGCAGCGGCTCGTTGACGCGAAGCTGCGTCGCACCCTCTTCCTTCTGCAGGCTCAACGAGACTTGAAGATTGCCACGCTGAAGCCGCGCGCCGAGGCGTTCGCGCACCAGCTGTTCCAGCGAATCGACCCCGGGAGGCAGTCGGAGGCGGACATCGAGGCCCTTGCCGTTGACGCTCCGCAGCTCCCACGTCCAGCGATAGCCGAGACCGGCCCCGGCTGCCCGGGCAAAGCCGGTCATGCTCATAAGCGTCATGCGATTGTCCGATTGCTCCGCCCCGCGCGAGCGGCGACCATAATCTTAGCGGCCGGCAGCCTCAAGTGTACCAGCTGCCCCTGCGCCTTGAGCCGTCAAAGGCTGCGCGGGCCTTAGGGCTGCGCGGGCTTGGCTTTCGGCGCCGGGTTCTTGGACCCTTTGGCGGGAGGGCTTGGGTCCGCCGGCGGATCGCCCGCCGCACCGTCGCTCGGCTGGTCGGCAGGGGTCTCGTCCTGATCGCCGGGACCGGTGCCGGCCTCGTCGGACGCAGCGGCATTGGCCTTCTGATCAGCCAAGACTTCGCGATAGCGCGCCACATTCTTCCGATGGTCTGCATAGCTTTCGGCAAAGGCGTGACCGCCAGTGCCGTCAGCGACGAAATAGAGATCCTTGGTGCGCGAAGGATTGGCCGCCGCAGCGAGCGACGCGCGGCCGGGATTGGCAATCGGCCCCTTGGGCAGGCCGGTGATCTTGTAGGTGTTGTAGTCGTTCTCGGCTTCGAGATCCGACTTGGTGATCGAAGCGCCGGACGGCAGGCCATCGCCACCATAGACGCCGTAGATCACGGTGGGATCGGACTGCAGCCGCATTTTCTGCTTCAGCCGGTTGATGAACACGGCGGCGACCCGGCTGCGCTCGTCCGCAATGCCGGTCTCCTTCTCGACGATCGAGGCCAGCGTGACGAGGTCTTCCGGCGATGCGATCGGCAGATCCTTGTCACGACCGTTCCAGACGGTATCCACGACGCGATCATGCTCGCGGATCATGCGATCGATGATGTTCTGCCGGCTGTCGCCACGGGTGTAGCGATAGGTATCGGGCAACAGGCTGCCCTCTGGGGGAACGCTCTCCACCGCGCCGAGCAACACCGGATCGGCGTTGAGCTTATCGACGATCTGCTTGCTAGTGAGCCCTTCGGGTACGCTGATCGAATAGAGAATGCCCTTGCCGCTCACCATGGCGTTCATGATGTCGCGCATCGAGGCATGGGCGGGAATGAGATACTCGCCAGCCTTCAGCGCCTCCTGCTGGGCGGAGGCCCGGACACCGGCGATGAAGATCCATTTCGACGAAATGAGGCCGCGGTCGTGCAGTTGCTCGGCGATATCCGAGAGGCCGGTGCCACGCTCGATCATGACGGTGCGCGGTTGGTCGAAATGACTGCGCTCTTCGAACCGCATCTTGCCGAAGAAGAACAGACCGGCCGCACCGAGAACGCTGACGACGATGATCGTCATCGCGAAATTCATGATCAGCACGATCGGGTGGCGCGCCTGCTGCGATCGCGGCGGCGGTCCTGGTACCCGCTCGGGCCGCAGCGCGTCGCTCGGGCTCTTGGGATTGATGCGGCTCGAACCGAACCCCTTGAAACGACGGCGGGACGCTTCCGTCGCCTTGTCGTCGCCTGCGCCGGACGGCTCGGTATCGCTCATCACACCCCTTGATCCGCTTTCCGGCCGCGCGATGCGTGATCCACGGCTCGCGCGACTTTAGGGAGGATTATGGCGAAAGCGCGGGCGAGCCCGGCCAGACGCCCTTCAGGCGTCATGCCGGCGGAAGACCAGCGACGCATTCGTGCCGCCGAAGCCGAACGAATTGGACAGGGCGACGTCGATCTTGCGCGGACGCGCAACCTTGGGCACCAGATCGATCGCTGTCTCGACAGAGGGATTGTCGAGATTGATCGTTGGCGGAGCGACGTTGTCGCGGATGGCCAGGAGCGAAAAGATCGCTTCGACGGCACCCGCTGCGCCAAGGAGATGCCCGGTCGCCGACTTGGTCGACGACATCGACACGGTCGACGCGGCGTTGCCCAGCACGCGCTCCACGGCGGCGAGTTCGATGCCGTCAGCCATGGTCGAGGTGCCATGCGCGTTGACATAATCGATATCGGACGGCGTCAGGCCGGCACGCTTCAGCGCAGCCTGGACGCAGCGATAAGCACCATCGCCATCCGGAGCCGGCGCGGTGATGTGGTAGGCATCGCCGGAAAGACCATATCCGATGACCTCGCCATAGATCTTGGCGCCACGGGCAAGCGCATGCTCGCGCTCCTCCAGAACGACAACGCCGGCGCCCTCGCCCATGACAAAGCCGTCGCGGTCGCGGTCATAAGGGCGCGACGCCTCTTCCGGTCGATCGTTGAAGCCGGTCGACAGCGCCTTGCAAGCTGCGAACCCGGCAAGCGCGATACGCGAGACCGGACTTTCGGTTCCGCCGGCGATCATGACGTCGGCATCGTCGAGAGCGATCAGCCGCGCCGCGTCACCAATGGCATGTGCACCGGTCGAGCATGCTGTGACCACCGCATGATTCGGCCCCTTGAAGCCGAAACGAATGGAGATCTGGCCGGAGGCGAGATTGATCAGACGGCCGGTTATGAAGAACGGACTGATGCGGCGCGGCCCACGGTCGCGCAACACATGACCCGCCTCGACGATCCCCTCAAGGCCGCCAATGCCCGAACCGACCATGACACCCGTGCGGATCTGGTCCTCATAGGCCGTCGGCTTCCAGCCCGAATCGGCGACCGCCTGCTCGGCGGCTGCAAGCGCGAAAGCGATGAATTCATCAACCTTGCGCTGCTCCTTCGGCTCCATCCAGTCGTCGGGATTGTACTTACCGTCCGCGATGGATCCGCGCGGAATCTCGCAGGCGATCTGACAGGGCAGATCATCGGTCTCGAATTTCGTGACCCGGCCCGCGCCACTCTTGCCGGCCAGAAGATTCGACCAAGTGACGTCGACGCCGCAACCGAGCGGCGAGACCATACCCATCCCGGTGACGACGACACGTCTCATACGTTTCTCCCGAGCCGGACCCTTTTCGGGGTCCGGTCGTCAGTTTCTTGTTTATCGGGGGACCAGACGCCGGATTAGCCGGCGTTCTTCTCCAGGAAGCTGACCGCATCGCCAACCGTCAGGATGGTCTCGGCCGCATCGTCGGGAATCTCGACGCCGAACTCTTCCTCAAACGCCATGACGAGCTCGACGGTGTCGAGGCTGTCCGCGCCGAGGTCATCGATGAAGCTCGCGCCTTCGGTCACCTTGTCGGCGTCAACGCCGAGGTGCTCGATCACGATCTTCTTAACCCGGTCAGCGATATCGCTCATTTCTCAAAACCTCGACTGTTTCGTGTCACTTTTACTCAGCGCGATTTCTCGCACGCAGAAACCTGGCCGGAAAGCCCGTTCCCGGAAAACGCACCGCGATATCGTCGCGAGGATCCGTCCCCCTGAAGGTAGAGAGCCTCTTCTGCCCGCGATCGTCAATCCACCGCATCGTCATCTCAAAGATGCGGTGGTGAACCCGTGTATTCTTCGGCGGTCCTAACATAGTTTCAGAACCTTGACCAGCGGCGCCAAGGCCGCTGAAAGCGCTTTGGAACTCTCTCTCGAGATCGCCGATTCGCTTTTTAGATCATAGCCATACCGCCGTTGACATGCAGCGTCTGGCCGGTGACGTAGGCGGCCTCGGCCGATGCGAGGTAGACCACCGCCGCAGCGATATCCTCACCGCTGCCAAGACGCTTCGCCGGCACCCGCTCGAGCAGCGAGGCCTTGATCTTGTCGTTGAGCACGTCTGTCATCGCGGTCTCGATGAAGCCCGGCGCGACGCAATTGACCGTGATGTTACGGCCGGCAACCTCCTGGGCGAGCGACTTCGACATCGCGATCAGCCCGGCCTTCGACGCGGTATAGTTGCCCTGTCCGGCATTGCCCGTCACCGCGACGATCGAGGTGATATTGATGATGCGGCCGAAACGCTGGCGCATCATGCCGCGCAGAGCGGCGCGGGTCAGGCGGAACGGCGCCGTCAGATTGACGTCGAGCACATCGCTCCACGCCTCGTCTGAAAGACGGGCGAACAGCATGTCACGGGTGATTCCGGCATTGTTGACCAGCACGTCGAGCCCGCCCAGCGCCTCCTCGGCGGCAGGCACCAGCGTCTCGACATCCTCGGCACTCGAGAGATTGCACGTCTTGACGAACACACGGTCACCGAGCTCGGTGGCCAGCGCGTCGAGCGCTTCGCGCCGTGTGCCGGAAATCACGACATTCGCGCCCTGCCCATGCAGTGCGACCGCGATCGCGCGGCCGATGCCGCCGCTCGCGCCCGTCACGAGGGCGCGCTTGCCGGTCAAGTCGAACATCGCGGGACTCCTTTGTCGAAAGGTTGATGCGGCGCGCTCAGGTGAGCAGCGCCATCGCGGCCGGAACGTCGTCGGGCAGCCCGACCGACTGGGTCCGGGCGGCGGGTGCGATTCGCTTGGCGAGGCCTGAAAGCACCTTGCCTGCACCAACCTCGAGCAGAAGATCGACACCCTGGCCGTCCAGCCAGGTGATCGACTCGCGCCAGCGCACCATGCCGGTGACCTGCTCGACGAGGCGGCTGCGAATCTCGTCGGGATCGCTGATCGGAGCGGCGAGCACGTTGGCGACCAAGGGCACCACCGGCGGCGCGATGAAGACCTCGGAAAGAGCTTCCCGCATAGCATCCGCAGCCGGCTGCATCAGCGCGCAATGGAACGGCGCGCTAACCGGCAGCAGCAAAGCGCGCTTGGCGCCTTTGGCCTTGGCAATCTCGATGGCGCGCTCGATCGCGGCGCGCGAACCTGAAATCACCACCTGACCCGGACCATTGTCGTTTGCCGCCTGGCAGACATCACCCTCCGCGGCCTCTTCGGCCACGGCAATGGCGGTTTCGAAATCAAGGCCGAGCAAAGCCGCCATGGCACCCTCGCCGACCGGGACCGCCGCCTGCATGGCGGTGCCGCGAATGCGGAGCAGCCGCGCCGCCTCGGCGACGGAAAGACTGCCGGCCGCCGCAAGCGCCGAATATTCGCCGAGCGAATGGCCGGCCACAAATGTGGCCATCTTGGCGATGTCGAGACCGTTCGCCTCAAGCGCGCGGATCGCGGCAAGGCTCACGGCCATCAGAGCTGGCTGAGCATTGGCGGTTAGCGTCAGAGTCTCGATCGGGCCGTCGAAGATGATGGCCGAGAGGTTTTCACCAAGGGCGTCGTCGACTTCCGCGAAGATGGCGCGGGCCTCGGGATAGGCCTCGGCGAGCGCCTTGCCCATGCCGACCGCCTGGCTCCCCTGGCCTGGAAACGTCAGAGCTGTCGTCAAGAATCCGCTCCCGGCTAGCATTCGGCGAGCCCTCGGCCCGCTGCATATCGGCGGCGGCTAATCGCGCCTTCGTGAGGCGAAGTCAAGTCCGGGCGCCAGCGCTACGCTCGAATCCGGTCGATCCGTCGGCCTCCCAAAAATGTGATAGTATGTCTGGCTTATTAAATTTCGTTCATGTGCCTGACGAACGCTTGCGCACCACAATTGGAGGCTCAGATCAAGCTTGTCTCACGACGTTTCAGCCGGCGCACCAACAGGTGGCATTGCTGCAAATGGCGGGCGAGGACAGGACGACCGATGGAGTCTGTCATGAGAAAGATCGCATTCGCCCTTCCCCTGATCATGCTGGTCGGCTCTGCGGGCGCCGCGCTTGCGGTGGACGTGGACGCGGGCACCGTCAGGAAGCTCGACAACGCTTCGGGATCAGTGACGCTGATCGACGGGCGCACCTTCAAGATCAGCAATCCCAGCCTCTTGATGGGCCTCATCCCCGGCGAGAAGGTCATCATCACCGTGAATGACGACCAGACCGTCGGCTTGTCGGAAGACAGCTCGCAGTGGGATGGCAGCGGCCAGCTCCCCGGCCATTGACGCGAGGCACGCTACTCGCTTGAAGGGGCCGGCGCCGCGCCGGCCCCATTCATTTTGGCGGGTGCCGCTTTCGGGTGGTCGTATTTGGCGGTATCGCCGGGGTGCTCGATGAAACAGGCCAAAGCCGTCTCGGGCCGCCCGGAGGCCATCAAATCGCTGACGGTGACGAATTCGTAGCCGCGCGCACGAAGCTGCGGGATGATCGTTGCCAGCGCTTCGGCCGTGTGGCGGCCGCGGCCATTGGCATGCATGACGATGATCGAGCCCGGCTTGACCTCTCCCAGCACGCCGCGCGCCATCGGAGCCGCCGCGACCCCGGACGGATCCCCAGAAACCACATCCCATTGGATCGGCACGAGCCCCGCCGCCCGAACCGCTGCTGGGCCTTCGGTGCCGCAGGCGCCGTAGGGAAACCGGAACAGGCGCGTCTTCGGCAGCGAGCCCGCCGCCGGGCAGGCTTTCTCGATGCGCTCCGCAAGACCACCGATAACCGCTTCCGTCCGCGCGATCTCAATATCGATCCGCGACGCATCGGCATGGGCAAGGTCGGCATGATCGTAGGTGTGATCGCCGATCTCGAATAGCGGGTCGGCGAGAAGCTGCATCGCCCGTTCCTCGTGACTTTGCGCCCAGCGCCCGCCCATGAAGAATGTGGCCGGCACCTTCAGCGCCCGCAGCCGATCGACGATCGCACCGTCATAGCCGGCAACCTCACCGGAACCCTCGCAAAGATCGAAGGTCAGTGCGACGAGCTTGCGACCGCCCGCCGGCACAACGCGGCGGACGACGCCCGAGCCGGGACTCGCGGCAGCGACAGAAACGAGCGTCGCCTGGGGTACCGCGACCTGATCGGCCGGGCCAGGCCGGTGCTTCGCCACCTCACCCGGACGGCCGGCCAGGGTCGCGACCGGCCAGCAGGCGGCCGGCGGATCGGCCAGCGCCACCCCCGGCCCGGCCAGCGCCAGCACAATCGAAAGGAGAGCAAGCTTGGTCGTGGCACGGGTCGTCATGGCATCCATCCGCTGCGGCAGCGGACGGTCAAACACACCGCATTCGGGGCAGAAGCGTGGCGGAAGCAGCGCCGCCCAAGCGACGCTGCGAAATGCCGGTCAGCTCCGCTTGGGCTCCACATTGGGCAGGAAGGCCGTCAGCAGTCCGATCAAAGGCAGGAAGGCGCATATCTGGAACACGAATGTGATCGAGGTGCGGTCGGCGAGTTCGCCGAGCGCCGCCGCGCCGATGCCGCCCATGCCGAAGGCAAAGCCAAAGAAGAGGCCGGACACCAGGCCGACCTTTCCAGGAATCAGCTCCTGGGCATAGACGATGATTGCCGAGAAGGCCGACGACAGGACGAGGCCGATGATGACCGACAGCGCCACGGTCCAGGCAAGATTCGCATGCGGCAGCGCCAGCGTGAAGGGCAGCACGCCGAGGATCGAGAACCAGATCACGAATTTGCGGCCAAACCGATCGCCGATCGGCCCGCCGGCGATCGTGCCGACGGCGACAGCGCCAAGGAAGACGAACAGCAGCAGCTGCGAGTCGCGGATCGAGACCTGGAATTTGTCGATGAGGAAGAAGGTATAATAGCTGGACAGTGCCGCCATGTAGAAGAACTTCGAGAAGATCAGCAGCGCCAGGATGATGATCGACCGCGTGATCACCGCGCGCGGCAGCATCACATGCGTGGCCGCGGCCTTCGGCCGGCCGAGGCTGGCGCGATGCTGCGCGCGATACCAGAACCCGACCCGCGACAGGATGATGATGCCGGCCAGCGCCGCGAGCGCGAACCAGGCGACGG
Organism: Kaistia soli DSM 19436; assembly: GCF_900129325.1. Taxonomy (GTDB): domain Bacteria; phylum Pseudomonadota; class Alphaproteobacteria; order Rhizobiales; family Kaistiaceae; genus Kaistia; species Kaistia soli. Next base: position 156,802 of record NZ_FQUP01000001.1, read on the forward strand.
CGCCCTGCCCGCGCGGCAGCACGATGAACGCGGCGAGCAGCGGGCCGATCGCCGAGCCGAAATTGCCGCCGACCTGGAAGAGCGACTGGGCGAGACCATGCCGGCCGCCGGAAGCCATGCGGGCGACGCGGGACGATTCGGGATGGAAGATCGACGATCCCAGGCCGATCAGGGCAACCGAGATCAGGATCACGGAATAATGCCCGGCCGTCGCAAGCAACAGCAGCCCGAGCAGCGTGCAGCCCATCCCGACCGGCAGCGAGAACGGCATCGGCTTCTTGTCGGTATAGATGCCGACGATCGGCTGCAGGATCGAGGCGGTGCACTGGAACACCAACTGGATGATGCCGATCTGGCTGAAGTCGAGCAAAAACTCTTTCTTCAGAATCGGATAGATCGCCGAGATCACCGATTGCATGAGGTCGTTCAGCAGATGCGACATGCTGATCGCAACCAGAATGCCGAAAGCCGTGCGGCTGGCAACGTCACGGCCCGCTGCGGCGGGCATGGCAGCAACCCTCTCAGTCACGATGTCGTCCTCAGTTGAAGCCTCGATCGGCGGGGACGTGCGGCCATGGTGCGCGCAACGCCAGCGATCTGCTTGAAGGTTGGGCACTATGGCGAGGGATTCGCGGAAAGAAAAGCGGGGTTCTGCTTATGAACTCATCAAGAACTTGCATGGGTGACCTTATGATCACAGCAGAGCATCACGCAGCGCCCGACGGCTGCACCCTTGCCTTCCGCCTCGGCGCGACGGACAGGATTGCGCGTCTGGCGCTGCAAGGCTTGCTTTCCCGGCCCTTAGGCTGTATGGACCGCCCGTCGTAATGACACCCGGCCGGGGGTTGAACGGAAGGCGGCGCTTGCCGCAGGGATCACAGGATCCCGTCTTCCCGTGTCTCCGCTCTCGAAGTTGTACCGCTTGCCTTCCCTCGAAGGCTTCGGTGAGGCTTGGCGCCGGGAATTGAAAGGGAAAGGGCAATCATGCCGCTTTACGAACACGTATTTCTGTCCCGGCAGGATGTGTCGGCACAGCAGGTCGAGACGCTGACCGAGACCTTCAAGGGCATCCTTGAAGCCAATGGTGGCTCCGTCGCCAAGATCGAGCAGTGGGGCCTGAAGTCGGTTGCGTTCCGCATCCGCAAGAACCGCAAGGCTCACTACACGCTGCTCAACATCGACGCGCCGGCGGCTGCCGTTGCCGAGCTCGAGCGTCAGCAGCGCATCAACGAGGACGTCCTCCGCGTTCTCACCATCCGCGTCGACGCGCTCGAGGAAGGCCAGTCGGCCATGCTTCAGAAGCGTGACCGCGATGATCGTGATGGCGACCGTGGCGGCCGCTTCGGCGACCGTGGCGACCGTCCGCGCAGCTTCGGCGGCGGCGGTGGCGGCGGCTTCCGTGGCGACCGTGAAGGCGGTGCTGGCGGCGGCTTCCGCGGCGAACGCCGTCCCCGCAGCGAAGAAACCGAAGGTGGAGCTGAATAATGTCTGATTTCGGTGGTTCCAGCGCTTCCACGACCACAACCAGTGCCGGCGGTGGCCGTCGCCCGTTCTTCCGTCGCCGGAAGACGTGCCCCTTCTCCGGCCCCAACGCGCCGAAGATCGACTACAAGGACGTGCGTCTCCTGCAGCGCTACATTTCCGAGCGCGGCAAGATCGTCCCGTCCCGCATCACGGCCGTCTCGGCCAAGAAGCAGCGTGAACTCGCCCAGGCGATCAAGCGCTCGCGCTTCCTGGGCCTGCTGCCTTACGTGATCAAGTAAGACGCATGCCGGCTTTGCGCCGGCAAGAACACGACCTTCCGGCACCGCCGGGAGGTCATCCTGCCTCCGGGAAGATCAGTTCTTCCTCAGGAGGCGAGACCTGGTTGGGGCCGGCGCATTCCGCGACTTGCCTCTAACCGCTCCGAAGAGCGGGACAGCGAAAGCATGATGACGCGCAACATCCTCATTGGCCTCGGCGCCGGTCTCGCAGCCGCGCTCCTGTTTGCCAGCGTCATCAGCGGCACCACGCTGGCCCTGCCGCTTTTCTTGCTTTCCCCCCTCCCTGTCGCGATCGCCGGCATCGGCTTCGGCACGCTTTCGGGCGCAACAGCCGCCTGCCTCGCTGCCGCCGTCATCGCCGCGGCCTTCAATCCGCTTGCCGGCCTGCTGCATCTGCTCGTGTTCGGCGCTCCGGTCGCTTGGGCGGCTCACCTCGTGGGCCTGTCACGTCCGCATGACACGACGCCTGACGCGGTCGAGTGGTTTCCGCTCGGCATGGTGCTGTCCCGCCTCGCGCTCGCGACTGCTGTCGGCATCGTCGCCGCCGGCGTCCTGCTTGGCTTCGATCCGGCGACACTGGTGACGCAAACGGTCCAGGCCTTCGAAGCCTGGCTTTCAGCTGGTGGCGCCGGCGCCGAGGCGCCGACGAGCGAGCAATTGACGCCGATCGTCAGCTTCTCCGTCGCACTGATGCCGGCCACCGCTGGTTGTTTCGCGCTCGGAACGGCCGTGCTCAATCTCTGGCTCGGCGGCCATATCGCGCGGATGTCGGGGCTGCTCCGCCGCAGTTGGGCACCGATGTGGACGGTCGTGCCGGCGTCCTTCCTCGTGCCGGCCCTCGGCGTCGCGCTGGTCGGCTGCATCCTGCCCGGCGGCGCCGGCCATATCGCGGCCGCGTTCGCCGGCGCGCTCGGCTTTGCCTTCGCCCTTGCTGGCTATGGCGCAATGCACGCGCTTCTGCGTGGCAAGCCCGGCCGGTTTGCCATGCTGTTCCTCGTCTATGCGGCGAGCTTCGTCTTCATGCTGCCGATCGTGATCATGGCCGTGCTGGGCGTTGCCGATACCGTCTGGAATTTCCGTTTCCGCCGCTCCGCCGGTGGGACGGGTGCTGCCACATGACTTTGAAACACTGATCAAGGAGACTGAACATGGACGTTATTCTGCTGGAACGCGTTGCCAAGCTCGGCCAGATGGGCGAGATCGTGCACGTCAAGAACGGCTTTGCCCGCAACTTCCTGCTGCCGCAGGGCAAGGCACTGCGCGCGACCGAAGCCAACAAGAAGACCTTCGAGGGCCAGAAGGCCCAGCTCGAGGCGCGCAATCTCGAGCGCAAGAAGGAAGCTGATGTCGTCGCCGAGAAGCTGAACGGCCAGTCCTTCATTGTCGTTCGCCAGGCGGGCGAGACCGGCCAGCTCTACGGTTCGGTATCGAGCCGCGACATCGCCGACCTCGTCACCGAGGCCGGCTTCTCGGTCGCCCGCAACCAGGTCGTTCTCGAGCATCCGATCAAGACGATCGGCCTGCACAAGATCGCCATCGCGCTGCATCCGGAAGTCGAATCGACCGTCACGATCAACGTTGCGCGCAGCGCCGACGAGGCCGAGCGCCAGGCCCGCGGTGAGGATCTGACCGTTCGCGAGCAGTTCGAACTCGAGCCGCTCGAAGACGAGGAAGACCTCGAGGCAGCCCTCGACGAGGAAGCCGAAGAGGTCTGAGGGTCTCCGAAACCCAAAGGACGCCTTACTTTTTGAAGGGGCGCGCGGTGCAAGCCGCGCGCCCCTTTTGCGTTCTCTGGAACCGCTTTTAGCCCGCTCAGCTAGCCGCTTGAAATCGTGGCGAAATCGGGGCTAACATCTTGATGACGTCACGATCAGTGCGCCGCCTCACAGCCGAAGCCTCTCCCGCTCAGCCGGGATCATCCGAAAGGGCAGCGGGTCTTCACCATGAATCGGTTGCTCACCAACTATATCGCCCGCGTGCTCAAGAAGGGCTCGCTGGAAATCATCGACGCCAAGGGCCGTCTGCATCGCTTTGGCGATGGCAGCGGCGACACGGTTCGCGTCCGCTTTACCTCAAAGGCGGCCGAGCGCGGCGTCATGCTCAACCCAGAACTGAAGCTCGGCGAAGCTTTCATGGATGGGGGATTCGTGATCGAGAAAGGTTCGATCTACGAATTCCTTGCCGTCGTGCTGCAGAATATCGGCGGTACCGGCCGATCGTGGTGGATGCGGGCCATCTATCGCCTGCGCGTCTGGACACGGCGCTTCCGTCAGTGGAACACGCCGTTCCGCGCCCGGCAGAATGTCGCGCATCATTATGATCTCGACGGCCGCCTCTACTCGCTGTTCCTCGACAGCGACCAGCAATATTCATGCGCTTATTTCGAGACACCCGATGCCTCGCTTGAAGAGGCGCAACTCGCCAAGAAGCGGCATCTCGCATCCAAGCTGGCGCTACAGCCAGGCCAGAAGGTGCTTGATATTGGCTCGGGCTGGGGCGGCCTTGGCCTCTATCTCGCCGATCACGCGGATATCGACGTCACCGGCGTGACGCTCTCGGAAGAACAGCACAAGGTTTCGAACGCCCGTGCCGACGAAAAGGGCATGGCCGACCGCACGCGCTTCCTGCTCAAGGACTATCGCCATCTGGCCAGCCGCTTCGACCGGATCGTCTCCGTCGGGATGTTCGAGCATGTCGGCGTTGGGCATTATCGGGAATTCTTCGAGAAGGCGCGCGATCTGCTTGCCGATGACGGCGTCATGGTGCTGCACTCGATCGGCCGGTTCGACCTGCCGGGTGAGACCAATTCCTGGATCCACAAATACATCTTCCCCGGCGGCTACATCCCGTCGCTTTCGGAAGTAATTCCGGAGATCGAGCGCGCCGGGCTCAAGATCACAGATATCGAAATCCTGCGCCTTCACTACGCGGAGACCCTGCGCGAGTGGCGCGAGCGCTTCATGGCCAGGCGCGACGACGCGCTGAAGCTCTATGACGAAGTGTTCTGCCGCATGTGGGAGTTCTATCTCGCAGCGTCCGAGACGGCATTCCGCTACCAGGACATGATGATCTTTCAGATTCAGCTTGTCCGCGACCAGAACGCGCTGCCTCTGACCCGCGATTACATCTGGCATGCCGAAGAGGCGCTGCGCCGACGCGATCATGCCGGACAGCGCCCGTCCCTGAAGATCGCCGGCGAATAGCCGGCGCTCCTTTCAGGCAATAAGTCCAGCGATCGGGCGAATGCCGATACTGCCCGGGAAGATATCAGTCGCGAGCACGGGCTCGGCGATGCCGAGGTGATCGCGCAGGACACCCTTGAGCACCGCCCGCAGATCGGTGGTCGGCGCGAGATCGCGCTGCTGATAGAGCTTGTCCGGCGCGAGGCCCGGCCAATCGGCGAGCACGCGCCCGCCCTTGACGGCGCCGCCGACGAGAAACGCGGTCGTCGCCGTGCCATGATCGGTGCCGTCGGTGCCGTTGACATGCGCAGTGCGCCCGAACTCGGTCATGACAGCCACGACGGTATCGGCCCAGGCCGGTCCGAGTTCGGTCTTCAGCGCGTCCAAGGCGCCGTCGAGCGCGCCTAGCCGGCGGCCAAGCTGGCCGTTCTCCGGGCCCTCGCTCGCATGCGTGTCCCAGCCGTCGAAGCTGATCGCGGCGATGCGCGGTCCATCGGGCTCGGCCAGCAATCGCCCGGCGCCGATCGCGATGCGGCGAAAACTCGCCGTGATATCGCCGCCCTTCACGGCCGTCCCGCCCGCCGCCATGCGGTCGATCGTGCGGCCGGCAGCGAAGGCGCGCGCCAGTTCCGGATCGGCGTGGTCATAGAGTCCGGCGAGGCGATCGGATGTGTCCATGCCAACAGGCATCAGGCCGTCCGGCATCCATGTGAAGACAGGCGCCCCACCGCGCAACACCAGCGGGACGGTCGGGCTCACCGCAAGGCCGCTCGCCGGTCGCACCGCCTCGCCGCGCGGCAGGGCTGTCACGGCGCGGTTGAGCCAGCCATCGCGGCTGGCGCCCGGCTGGGTCAACCCGCTTTCGAGCACATCCTGGCCGTCGAAATGCGAGCGGTCGCGATAGGCGGTGGCGACGGCGTGGACGATCAGCGCTTCGCCCGAACCATAGAGCTGCTTCAGCTTCGGCATCGCGTCGTTGAGCGCGAAGAAGCCGTCGAGCGGCACGGTGCCGGCCATGCCGGGGCTGCCGATGGCAATATCGCCGCGCAGCTTGGCATAATCCGGGTCGCCAATCGGCGGAACGGCGGCGAGCCCGTCCATGGCGCCGCGGAGGATCACGACGACGAAGCGGGGATCGCGCGTCCCGGCAAAGGCCGCGCGGGGCATATGCGCCCAGGCGACAAACGCGCCAACAGAGGCGAGGAACACGCGCCGCGTCGGTGCGAGAGCGCCGGCAGAGCGGGAATTGCGGTCGGTCATCACTACCTCCACAGGAATTCAGGGCTCATAACGACAAGCGCCAGCGCCTGGCGTTCGGACTCGGCGCGCGCCACAGCCTGACGGGTATCGGCAGAGGCGGCCGGTCCAAGCACGGCCTCCACGAGTTCGGCTGGCGGCAGGTTGACCCTGGCCTTCTGCGCAAACTGGTCCGCGACATCGAGCCGACTGGTCATCGCGTCGGGCGCGAGCCACGTCGCCTTGTCGTCGTGGAATCCCTCCGGCGAGATCGGCGCCCAGATCGGCTGCCCGAGCACGCCGAGCGCCCGCATCAACATCGGCGCATCGATGTTCGCATCGAGCGCCCGCATGGCGGCAATGGTGAATTGCTGCGGGGTAGCGAATTTGCGCGTCGGCGCCCAGGCTTCGTCAGATTTCAGCAGCGTCTCGCCAACGGCCTTGAGATCACCGCGCGTCGACGTGAAGGTCGCCGTAAGACGGTCGACCAGCGGCTTGGGCGGATCGTCGGCAACGAAGTGACGGGCCAGCTTGAAAGCGAGGTGGCGTGCCGTTGCCGGATTGGTGGCAAGGTCGTGCAGGACGGCGAGGCCCTGCCCTTCGTTTCCCACCGCATAGACCACGTCCTCACGATAGGTCCGGCCCATCACGCGCTTGTCGCCTGGCTCGTGCAGGCCGGGATTGAAGGCAAAATCGCCGGCGCTTGGCCTCGCGCGATCGCGCACGAAGGTCCAGCCTGTCAGCACTTCGGCCAGCGACGTCACATCGGCTTGCGAATAGCCGCCACTGACGCCAACGGTGTGCAGTTCCATCAGTTCGCGTGCATGGTTCTCGTTGAGGCCGAGCCCGCGTTTCTTGCCAACAGGCGAGTCGGGACCGACGGAACTCGCATTGTCGAGCGACAGCAGCATCGCCGGATGACGCGTCGCCGCGAGCAGCATGTCCTCGAAACGGCCGAGCACGAAGGGCCGGATCGCCTCGCGCTCGAAACTGCCGGCAAGGCCGCGCACCATCTCGTCCTTGTCGCTCTGGACGGCAAAGTGATTGGCCCAGAACTGCACCAGACGCTCGGTGACGCCGGTTCCGGCGTCGTGCGCGGCGGCAATGCGGCGCGTGATCTCGTCGGCATAGATCTGGCTGGAGACGCTCGGCGCCGGCTTCGGGTCCTTGGGCTTTCCCGGCATCGGCGCGGCCGTGGCCACGCTCGCCATGCCGGCTCCGTTGGCGGCACCCGCGCCCGACGCCTTGGCTACCGGCGAGCCGGCGCCCATGGCCTGGGCCATACTGCCCGATTGCATGGGCTGCGTGGCATTATCAGCCGCCCGCCGAATCCTGCGCGCTTCCTGGTCGGCGCGGATCGCCAGGAAGATCGCGGTTGAGTCCGGACTGGCCTCAGGACCGAGATTGTCAGGCGGCGGTGTGGCAAGCTCGGCAAGGAGAGCGCCGCGCGGATCACCGGCGATGCGCACGGCATCGCCCGGCCTCGGCCCGAGCCCGAATCGCTTCAGCGCGAAGGTGGCTTGTTCAAGTGTCATCGGCCCGCCTCATCAGGTGAAAGCTGCCCAGTCCCGATGACGTAACGAGCCGGGCATGAGCCTCCCTACGCGGCCCACCGGAAAAAACGTCGACTCGTCTGGGGATGCATCGCCTCGCCATCATTGCAAGGGCGCCATCGAGCGATCGCGCCGGGCTGTTAATTGATGTGGGTGACGCATCACCGTTTGATTTGGCGCCCGTCCGGTCGCAGTGTGACCGATCGAGATCGACAAGAACGCCGCGAGCACGCCATGAATGTTCCAGCACGCGCAATGCCGCAGCAGGCCGCAGATTTTTATCGCCAGGCGCCGCACAATATCGAGGCGGAGCAGGCTCTCCTCGGTGCGATCCTCGTCAACAATGAAGCGTTCTACCGCGTCTCCGATTTCCTTGAGCCGGTTCATCTGTATGAACCGATCCATCGGCAGATCTATGAGGTGGCGTCGAGCATCATCCGCGCCAACAAGGTTGCGACGCCGGTCACGCTGAAGACCTTCCTGCCGGCCGAGCTCGCCATTGGCGACATGAATCTCGCGCAATATCTGGCGCGCCTCGCGGCCGAGGCGACGACGATCATCAATGCCGAGGACTATGGCCGCGCGATCTACGATCTCGCTCTACGCCGTTCTCTGATCGGCATCGGGGAGGACGTCGTCAACATCGCCTATGACGCGCCGATCGACATGCCGCCACGCGCGCAGATCGAGGATGCCGAGCGGCGACTGTTCGCGCTCGCCGAGACCGGCCGCTATGATGGCGGCTTCCATTCCTTCGAGGAGGCGCTGAAGAACGCCATCGACATGGCCAGCGCCGCCTATCAGCGCGACGGCCATCTCTCCGGCATCGCGACGGGGCTCGACGATCTCGACAAGCAGATGGGCGGGTTGCAGCCCTCCGATCTGATCGTGCTCGCCGGCCGTCCCGCCATGGGCAAGACCTCGCTCGCCACCAACATCGCCTACAACATCGCTAAGGCCTATCGCGGCGAATTGCAGCCCGATGGCGCTATGAAGACAGTCAATGGCGGGATTGTCGGCTTCTTTTCGCTCGAAATGTCGGGCGAGCAATTGGCGACCCGCGTCATCGCCGAGCAATCCGGCGTTTCGTCCTCGCATATTCGCCGCGGTTCGATCGACGAGCGGCAGTTTGCCCGTGTCGTCGCGGCGGCGCGCGAGATGGCACGTATCCCGCTCTATATCGACCAGACTGGCGGCATCTCGATCGCGCAGCTCACGGCACGCGCCCGGCGACTGAAGCGCCAGCGCGGGCTCGACCTTCTGGTCATCGACTACCTCCAACTCCTATCGGGCTCCGGCAAGCGCAGCGACAACCGCGTGCAGGAAATCACCGAGATCACCACCGGCCTCAAGGCGCTTGCCAAGGAACTGGCCGTGCCGATTCTCGCCCTGTCGCAGCTGTCGCGTCAGGTCGAATCGCGCGACGACAAGCGGCCGCAGCTTTCAGACCTTCGCGAATCCGGCTCGATCGAGCAGGACGCCGACGTGGTCATGTTCGTCTATCGCGACGAGTACTATCTGAAGAGCAAGATGCCGAAGGAAGGTACCGAGGAATTCTTCAAATGGCAGGCCGAGATGGAGCAGGTCGCCGGCGTCGCCGAAGTGATCATCGGCAAACAGCGCCATGGCCCGACGGGAACCGTGCAGCTGCAATTCGAAGCCGAGGTCACGCGCTTCTCCAACCTCGTTCGCCGGGACCAGTTGCCCGAAGCCTATGAATAGCGACATCGCGGCGGGAGCCACCCATTCTATGAACGCGCTGCCCGTCCTCGCGGACGCCTTCATCCCGGAGCTTCCGAATCGCTACAGTGGAAAGGTTCGCGAGAATTACGATCTCGCTGATGGCCGACGCCTCATCATCGCGACGGATCGACTAAGCGCCTTCGACAGGATCCTGACCGCGATCCCCTGCAAGGGACAGGTGCTGACGGAGACGGCGCGGTATTGGTTCGAGGAAACCGCCGATATCTGCCCCAATCATGTGCTGGCCTATCCCGATCCGAATGTCGTGATTGGCAAGCGGCTCGACATTCTCCCGGTCGAGATGGTGGTGCGAGGCTATCTCGCCGGCACGACCAGCACGTCGGTTCTGACGCGCTATCGCAAGGGCGAGCGCGAGATGTACGGCCTGCGGCTGCCGGACGGCCTCCGCGACAACCAGATCCTGCCTGAGCCGATCCTGACGCCGACCAGCAAGGCGTTTGACGGCGGGCATGACGAGCCGCTTTCCGGCGCCGAAATCCTCGCCGGGAGGCTGCTGACGCCCACGCAGTGGGAGACTGTTTCGCGCTATGCGCTGGCGCTCTTCGCCCATGGCCAGCAGCGCGCTTCGGAGCGAGGCCTTATTCTCGTCGACACCAAATATGAGTTCGGCGTCGATGCGGATGGCACGGTCATCCTGGCGGATGAGATCCACACAGCCGACAGCAGTCGTTACTGGCTCGCGGACAGCTATGAGGCCGCGTTCGCGAAGGGGGAGCGCCCGCCGAGCTTCGACAAGGACTTTGTCCGGTCATGGGTCACCGCGCGCTGCGACCCCTACAAAGACCCGATCCCCGAGATCCCCGCAGAACTCGTCGCGCGAACCTCGGAGGTCTATGTCCAGTCCTTCGAGATGATCACCGGCAAGACGTTCGAGCCGGATCTCTCGGGCCGCCCGATCCTCGACCGCATCAGGGCCAATCTGGCGCCGTATTTCGCCTGACGTCGTCAGCCCTTCGGCTGCAGAAGGTCCCAGAGATTGCCATAGAGGTCCTCGAACACAGCGACGGTCGCATAGACTTCATGACGCGGTTCTTCGTGGAACTTGACGCCGCGGGTGAGGAACGCCGCGTGATCGTTGGTGAAATCGTCAGTCTCGAGGAAGAAGCCGACGCGGCCACCAGTCTGGTCGCCGATTCGCGCGGTCTCCGCCTCGCCATCGGCCTTGGCCAGCAGAAGGCGCGCTCCGCCGCCAGTCGGCGCGACCAGCACCCAGCGCTTGCCGCCGCCGAGCGGCGTATCGGCAAGGAGTTCGAAGCCAAGCTTGCTGGTGTACCAGGCGATCGCCCGGTCATAATCGTCGACGACAAGCGTGACGGTCGCGATGCGGCTAGCGGTCATGAGATGCTCCGTGGATTGGTCCGCGAAAATCACGGGCTCTATCTGCCTCCGCAATAATCTCGCCGCGAATCCGCGTAAAGTCGCCGCCATGGAATCGATTGATGACGCGGCCGCCGAAATTTGGGGGAGCGGCGGTCGCCTGACCGTCGATCTCGGCGCGCTGGCGCGCAACTGGCGCACCCTCGCAGACCGCGCCGCCGACGCCGAAACCGCCGCAGCCGTGAAGGGCGATGCCTATGGCATCGGACTTGAACAGGCCGTTCCGGCTTTGGCGAAGGCCGGTTGCCGCTGTTTCTTCGTGGCCCTGCCGCAGGAAGGCATCCGCCTCAAGGCGCTCCTGCCGTCGGCCACCGTCTATGTGCTGAATGGTCTCCTCCCCGGTGAGGCCGCGCGGCTGGCCGCAGCAGGCCTCCGGCCGGTGCTCGGCTCTATGGCGGAAATCGACGAATGGGCCGCCTATCGCGCGGCGGGCGGCGATGGCCGTGCGGCGCTGCATGTCGATACCGGCATGAACCGGCTCGGCGTCACGCTCGATGAGGCGGCGGCGCTCGCGGACCGTACCGAGGCGCTCGGCCTCTCGCTGGTCATGAGCCACCTTGCCTGCGCCGATCAGCCGGAGCATCCGCTGAATGCCGCACAGCTTGGCGCCTTCGCGACCGCAGCCCGGCTTTTTCCCTCGCTTCCCGCCTCGCTCGCCAATTCAGCCGGCCTGCACCTTTCGCCAGACTATAGCTTTGATCTCGTGCGCCCTGGCATCGCGCTTTATGGCGGGCGGTTCGGCACTGACTTTCCGGCGCTCGAGCCGGTTGTCTGCGTCGAGGCACGGATCGTTCAGATACGCTCCGTCGCGGCCGGCGAGACCGTAGGCTATGGCGCCACGCAGCATGTGAAGCGGCCGAGCCGGATCGCCATCCTTTCGGCGGGCTACGCCGATGGCTACCACCGCATGGCGGGTTCGAGCGACGGCGCGCCGGGCGCCAGCGCCTTCCTGCATGGCCGACACGCACCCCTGGTCGGCCGGATCTCAATGGATTTGATGGCGATCGATGTGACGGATATTCCCGAAGCGCGGCGCGGCGACCATGCCGAACTGTTTGGGCCCAACATTCCCGTCGACCAGGTTGCCGCCTCTGCTGGAACAATCGGCTATGAACTCTTGACCAGCCTCGGCAAACGCTATCGCCGACACTATGTGGGAGGGGCCTGATGGCCTTGCGTCATGATGGCCACGTGTTCCTGATGGCCAAAGGTTCTTGATGGCAAAGGCTCGGCTTCAATTCATCTGCCAGAACTGCGGCGCGGTCAGTCCGCGCTGGCAGGGGCGCTGCGAATCCTGCGGCGAGTGGAACACGCTCGTCGAGGAGAACACGGCCGGCGGCATCGGCGGCGGGCCGGGCAAGGCCGCCGTGCGCGGGCGCGTCGTCGAGCTGCAGGCGCTTGCCGGCGAAACCAAGTCGCCGCCGCGCATCGCCTCGGGCATCGCCGAACTCGACCGCGTCACAGGCGGCGGCTTCGTGCGCGGCTCGGCGATCCTGCTCGGCGGCGATCCCGGCATCGGCAAGTCGACATTGCTCCTGCAGGCCTCGGCGGCGCTCGCGGCGCGCGGCGAGCGCGTCGTCTATATCTCCGGTGAGGAAGCGGTGGCGCAGGTGCGGCTCCGTGCCGAACGCATGGGCGTTTCCGCGGCACCAGTCGCGCTTGCGGCCGAGACGAGCGTCGAGGACATCCTCGCGACGCTCGAGGCCGGCAAGCCGCCGGCGCTGGTCATTCTCGATTCCGTGCAGACGCTGTGGACGTCGACCGTCGAGTCCGCACCGGGCACGGTGACGCAGGTGCGCGCCTCGGCGCAGGCGATGATCCGCTACGCCAAGCAATCGGGCGCCACCATCATCCTGGTCGGTCATGTCACCAAGGACGGGCAGATCGCCGGTCCACGCGTCGTCGAGCACATGGTCGATGCCGTGCTCTATTTCGAAGGCGAAGGCGGCCATCACTTCCGCATCCTGCGTGCGGTGAAGAACCGTTTCGGCGCCACGGACGAGATCGGCGTGTTCGAGATGACCGGCGGCGGCCTCAGCCAAGTGCCGAACCCGTCTGAGCTTTTTCTAGGGGAACGCAACGCGGCCTCGCCCGGCGCGGCGGTCTTCGCCGGCATGGAGGGCACCCGTCCCGTTCTCGTCGAAATCCAGGCGCTCGTCGCGCCCTCGCCGCTCGGCACGCCCCGCCGCGCCGTCGTCGGCTGGGATGGCGGAAGGCTCGCCATGGTGCTGGCCGTGCTCGAATCCCATTGCGGGGTGAAGCTCGGGCCGCATGACGTCTATCTAGCGGTCGCCGGCGGCCTCAGGATCAATGAGCCGGCGGCGGATCTCGCGGTCGCGGCGGCGCTCGTCTCCTCGCTCTCCGGTATTGCTCTCCCCGCCGATTGCGTCTATTTCGGCGAGGTCAGCCTTTCCGGTGCCGTAAGGCCCGTCGTTCATGCCGCGCAGCGCCTGAAAGAGGCGCAGAAGCTGGGTTTCGCCAAAGCCGTGCTGCCAGTTCAGTCGATCGACAAGGAACAGGGCGAGACGCCGGGTCTTGTCGGGATAGACCAGCTTGCCGGCCTCGTTGCCTCGATCGCGGCCTCCGGCCCGCCCGTGGCGCGGGAACTGATGCGCGAAGCGGTCGACAGGCGGCCGACGGCGCGACGGACTGGGACGACAGGGTCGGACTAGCGAAACTTGGTCTTTGATGCCTCCGGCGTGGGGCGGTTCTGGGGGTCAGCGGGACGATGTCGGTCACCATCCTTGATGGCGTTGTCGTAGTCGTAGTGCTCATCTCGGCGCTGCTCGCCATGGTGCGCGGCTTCGTCCGCGAGGTGCTGTCCGTCGCCTCCTGGGTGCTGGCGGCCGTCGCGGCGTTCTATTTCTACAAGCCGCTGCTGCCTTATGTTGAGCCCTATATCGCCAACAAGAACATCGCCATCATCGCGACGGCAGCCGCGATCTTCTTCATCGCGCTCATCATCGTCAGCTATCTCGCGATGCGGATCTCCGATTTCGTCGTCGACAGCCGCGTCGGCCTGCTCGACCGGACGCTCGGCTTCGTGTTCGGCGCGGCGCGTGGCGTGCTGCTCGTCGTCATCGCCTTCGCCTTCCTCAACTGGATCCTTTCAGACCGGCAGCCGGATTGGGTGGCGAATGCGCAGACAGCCCCCATATTGAAGAGGTTGGGCGATCGCCTCGTGGCGGCGCTTCCCGAAGACATCGAAAAGACGATCCAGGAACGGCTGCACGGAACGACGCCTGAAGAGGCGACGCCGCCAGTCGACGCTCCGGCGGATTCGCCTGACGCTGCGACAACGCCGCCGGCCGCGATCCCGCAGGGGACCACGGACCAGCAGGCGCCTGCCTATGGCGGCAAGGAGCGGCAAGGGCTTGATTCGCTGATCGACAATGGCGACGCGCCGGCGGAAGAACCGGCCGCACCGAACGGGACCACCGGGGGACAGGCGAAACCGTGAGAGACGCGCGGCCGGACAGTCGGCGCGGATGAGGATATGATGGACGACTTCTCTTTGTTGCCCGCCCCGTCCGACGACGACGCGTTCCACGAGGAATGCGGCGTCTTCGGCGTTTTCGGCCATCCCGATGCCGCCGCGCTGACGGCGCTCGGCCTGCATGCCCTGCAGCATCGCGGCCAGGAAGCCGCTGGCATCGCAGCCCATGACGGCCGCCAATTCTCGATCGAGCGCCATGTCGGCCTCGTCGGCGACAATTTCACGCGCAAGGCGGTCATCGATCGCCTACCTGGCGTCCGCGCCATCGGCCATAACCGCTATTCGACCACCGGCGGCGCCGGGCTGCGGAACGTCCAGCCTATGTTCGCAGAGTTCGCCGGCGGCGGCTTCGCGGTCGCGCATAACGGCAATCTCACCAATGCGATGGCGCTGAAGCGCGAATTGCAGCGGCGCGGCTCGCTGTTTCAATCGACCTCCGACACCGAGACGATCATCCACCTGATCGCGACCAGCAATCATGGCCGCCTGCTCGACCGCTTCATCGACGCGATCAGGCGCATCGAGGGCGCCTATTCGCTGGTGGCTCTCTCCGAAAAGAAGATGCTCGGCTGCCGCGACCCGCTCGGCGTCAGGCCGCTGGTGCTCGGCAAGCTTGAGGATGCCTATATCCTCGCCTCCGAGACCTGCGCGCTCGACATCATCGGCGCCAGCTATGTCCGCGACATCAATGCTGGCGAAGTCGTCATCATTACCGACGAAGGCATCGAGAGCCTGTATCCGTTCGAGCGCCAGCCCTCTCGCTTCTGCATCTTCGAATATGTCTATTTCGCCCGGCCGGATTCGGCCGTAGATGGACGCGGCGTCTATGCAGTGCGCAAGCGGATCGGCCAGGAACTCGCCCGCGAGAGCGGCATCGATGCCGACATCGTCGTGCCGGTGCCGGATTCCGGCGTGCCAGCGGCCATCGGCTATGCAGAGGAAGCCGGCATCCCGTTCGATCTCGGCATCATCCGCAATCACTATGTCGGCCGGACGTTCATCGAGCCGACCGACGCCATCCGGCACATGGGCGTCAAGCTAAAGCACAATGCCAACCGCGCGATCCTCGCCGGCAAGCGTGTGATCCTCGTCGACGATTCGATCGTGCGCGGAACGACCTCGATGAAGATCGTCCAGATGGTGCGCGAAGCGGGTGCGAGCGAGGTGCATATGCGCATCGCCAGCCCGCCGACCACGGACAGTTGCTTCTATGGCGTCGACACGCCCGAGAAGTCCAAACTGATCGCCGCGCAGATGACGGTCGACGAGATCGCGCGCTACATCAAAGCCGACAGCCTCGCTTTCATCTCGATCGACGGGCTCTATCGCGCCGTCGGTGAGGCGAAGCGCAATGGCGAGGCGCCGCAGTTCTGCGATGCCTGTTTCACCGGCGAATATCCGACCCGCCTCGCCGATTACGAGGATCGCGGCAAGGTCCAGGCGCTGCCCCGCCTCGCCGAAGCAAGCTGAAGGTTCTCGCCGCGACCTTCTCCCGCCAGCGGGAGAAGGAGTTCCACCGAACGCCGGCGCGCCTTCACCATCAATCACTGCCATCGCGACCCCTGCGCCCCTCTGACGCCTGAGGGAGAGGGCTCGGGTTAGGGCCTCGCGCGCTATGTCCCGAGGCTGGGCAGGCTGCGCCGCAGCGTGCTAGTGGATGCCGCAGAAGAGCCCTTCCGAAGCGAGCATCGCCATGACCTCTCCCGATCTTTCCGGCCGCATCGTCGTTGTAACGGGCGCTTCGCGCGGCATTGGCTGGAACGCTGCGATCGCGCTCGGCGCGGCCGGCGCCCATGTAATCGCCATCGCCAAGACGGTGGGCGCACTGGAAGAGCTCGACGATGCGATCCAGGCCAAGGGTGGCAGCGCGACGCTGGTGCCGCTCGACCTCCGCGATCTCGACGCCATCGACCGGCTGGGGCTCTCGATCTATGAGCGCTGGGGCAAGCTCGACGGATTTTTCGGCAATGCGGCGCTGCTCGGCGTCATCACGCCGGTGACGCATCTCGACCAGAAGGACTGGAACGACGTCATGACGGTCAACGTCACGGCGAATTACCGGCTGATCCGCTCGCTCGATCCGCTGCTGCGCCTTTCCGATGCCGGCCGTGCGCTGTTCATGACCTCCAGCGTCGCGACGAATCTGCGACCATTCTGGGGGGCATATGCCACGTCCAAGGCCGCGCTCGAGGCGCTGGTGCGAACCTATGCCGCCGAGGTCGCGACGACGCCGATCCGCGTCAACCTGTTCGATCCCGGCCGGCTCAGGACGCAGATGCGCGCCAAGGCCGCGCCTGGCGAGGATCCGGCCACGATCCAGCACCCGAGCGTCGTCGCTCCGGACATCGTGCGCATGCTGGCGCCCGACTTCGCCGACCACGGCACGCGGTTCGAATTCCCGACGCGCAGCATCACGCGCCTCCTCGACTGATCGGATCCAGACAGCGAAACGGCGGCCCCGTTCCTGAGGCCGCCGTTCCGTCTTGATATGAGAAGCCTGTGCTGCCGGCTACTGGTTGCCCTGCGAGCCGGCTGATACCGCTTCCATAACGCGGTCCAGATTGAAGCTGCCGGGCTTCTGGCGCGGCGGGAAGTCGCGAAAGCTCTGCAGCCAGCTCGCGACATAGGCGCCTGCCGGCGCGATCGCGAACATGCGATCCATGTACCAACGCTGATAGCCCATCGCGTTCTCTTCCTCGGCCCGCTCGAACGGATCCATCCGAAGATTGGTGAGGAGCGGCGCGCGCAGCTCCGTGAACGGATTCTGCCAGACGCGCAGGCCCAAAGCGTCCTGCTCCAGGAAGGTCACTTTCCAGTTGTCATAGCGGAGCGCCGCGACGCTGCCGTCGTCGGTCCAGTAAATGAACTCATGCCGGGGCCAGGCCGCCTCGCCTTTCAGCGCCGGGCCGAGGTCGTAACCGTCGAGATGGACCTTGTAGTCGCGGCCGTCGATCGTCCGGCCCTTAAGGAGTTCCTCCTTGGCATCCGGATCTCCGGCCGCGCCGACCAGCGTCGTCAGCATGTCCTCATGCGCGGCAATGTCGTTGACGACCGTGCCTGGCTTGATGACGCCCGGCCAGCGGATCACCGAGGGCACGCGATAGCCGCCTTCCCAGTTGGTGTTCTTCTCGCCGCGGAACATCGTCGTGCCGCCATCCGGCCAAGTGAAGGTCTCGGCGCCGTTGTCGGTCGAGTACATGACGATCGTGTCGTCCTCGATGCCGAGCTTCTTCAACTCATCAAGCAGCTGACCGACCATCGCATCATGCTCGACCATGCCGTCTGCATAGATGCCGAGGCCGGTCTTGCCTTCCGAGGACGGCTTCAAATGCGTGAAAACATGCATCCTTGTCGAATTCCACCAGACGAAGAACGGCTTGCCGTCCTGGTGCGCCTTGTCCATGAAGTCGATCGCCGACTTCGTGACCTCTTCGTCGACAGTCTCCATGCGCTTGCGCGTCAGCGGCCCGGTGTCGATGATCTTCTGGCCGCCGTCCGGCAGCGCCCAGGAATGAATGACCCCGCGAGGCCCGAAGCGTTTCTTGAACTCCGGCGAGGCCGGATAGTCCGGGTTCTCAGGCTCTTCCTCGGCATTGAGATGGTAGAGATTGCCGAAGAACTCATCGAAGCCATGCACGGTCGGCAACATCTCGTCGCGGTCGCCGAGATGGTTCTTGCCAAACTGGCCTGTCGCGTAGCCCAGCGGCTTGAGCAGCGTCGCGATCGTCGGATCCGCGGCCTGCATGCCCTCGGGCGAGCCTGGCAGACCAACCTTTGTCAGCCCAGTGCGGATCGGCGACTGGCCGGTGATGAAGGCCGCACGGCCGGCCGTGCAGCTCTGCTGGCCATACCAATCGGTGAAAAGCGCGCCTTGATGCGCGATCGAATCGATATTGGGCGTGCGGTAACCCATCATTCCATTGTTGTAGGCGCTGATATTGAAGCCGCCGATGTCGTCGCCCCAGATCACCAGGATGTTGGGCTTCTTGTCGGCCGCACCGGCATCGGGCGCCACCAGCGCCGCAGCTGCGGCGAGGCAGGCAGCCAGCCAGCCGCCTCGAAACGATCGTCTCATGATGATCCCCCACAGTCATGTGGGGCAGACGCCTCCCACACGGCCGCACTCCCCGCATCGCGATCGTGCCAACGGGCCCCCGACGTCCGCCCTCGCCGTTGCCTAACATGGCCGTCGGTGGAAGATTGTCCGCCGGCGGACAATGGGGGGAAATTCCATGACGTCGATCGAGAGGGCGCGCGAGATCGCGATAAGCGATACTTGGCTGCGCGAGGCCCCGGAGAGCTTTCGCCGGGCCGTGATCGAACGCTGCATGCTGCAGCGCTTCGAGCCGTCCCAGGTCATCTATTCGCCCGGCGATGGCGACGGCGGCATCTATTGCCTGATTTCGGGCAGCGTCCGCGTCAGCGTGGCCTCAGCCGACGATGGTCCGTTCTTCGCCCATATCATGCAGCCGGGCATCTGGATCGGCGAAGGTCCACTGATTTCGCGCGCGCCGCGCGTGGTCGGCCTCTCGGCCGGGCGGCAGAGCGAGGTCCTGCTGCTGCCCCTGCCGGCAATCCAGTCTATCCTGGAGAGCCAGCCGATCGGCTGGAAGGCAGTCGCGCGCCTGACCTTCGACCATCTTCAGACCGCGATGACTGCGCTCAATGATCTGATGATCCGCGACGACCGCCGCCGCATGATCGCGACGCTGCTGCGTCTCGGCGGCTGCCGCTTGGCGCCCGGTCCAGACCCTGTGCCGACGCCGATCGACCTCAGCCACGAGGATCTCGCCGTGATGGCCAATCTCGCCCGCAGCACCGCGGCTACCATCCTGCACGGCCTTGCCCAGGCGGACCTTGTCGAGCTCGCCTATCGCCGCGTCATCCTGCGCGAGCCCGACCGGCTGCGCGCGCTGCTCGCGCATGACTGAACGAGAACCCGCTCAGCGGCGCTTATCCTTGTCGTCATAGGGATTCTCGCCCTTGCGCATGATGAGGCGCAGCGGCACGGCCGTCAGGTCGAAGGCCTCGCGGAGACCGTTGACCAGATAGCGCGTATACGCCTCGGGCAGCGCTTCGGGGCGCGAACAGAAGGCGACGAAGGTCGGCGGGCGCGCCTTGTGCTGCGTCATGTAGCGCAGCTTGATACGACGGCCGGAAACGGCTGGCGGCGGATGATGCTCGAGCACGCCGGCGAGCCATTTGTTGAGCGCGGCGGTCGGGACGCGGCGATTCCACGTCGCATAGACCTTCATCAGCTCGGTCATCAGCTTGTCGATGCCGGAGCCCGTTAGACCCGACAGCGGGACCAGCGGCACGCCGCGCACCTGCGGCAGCAGCCGCTCGGCCATCTCCCGCAGATCCGCCATCGCCTTCTGGCGGTCCTCGATCAGGTCCCATTTGTTGAGCGCGATGACCAGCGCCCTGCCCTCCCGGGCGACGAGATCGGCGATCTGCAGGTCCTGCTTCTCGAAAGGCATGGTCGCGTCGAGCATCAGCACGACGACTTCGGCGAAGCGAATCGAGCGCAGTGCGTCGCCGACAGAGAGCTTTTCGAGCTTCTGTTCGACGCGGGCCTTCTTGCGCATGCCGGCAGTGTCGAAGAGATTGATCCGACGATCACGCCAGACCCAGTCGACAGAAATCGAATCGCGCGTGATGCCGGCCTCGGGACCAGTCAGCAGCCGCTCCTCGCCGAGCATGGTGTTGATCAGCGTCGACTTGCCAGCATTCGGGCGGCCGACGATGGCAACCTTAATCGGCTTCGCCGGGTCGATCTCGGGGAATATCTCTTCGCCATCCGGGCCGATGAGAACCTCGTCCTCGCCCTCTTCCTCGTCCGTCTCTTCAGCGCGGATTTCGAAAGGCAGCAGCGCGTTGAACAGGTCCGCCATGCCCTGGCCGTGCTCGGCCGAGATCGCCACCGGCTCGCCAAAGCCGAGGCTGTAGGCCTCCATCACGCCCTCTTCGCCAACCTTGCCTTCGGCCTTGTTGGCGATCAGCACCACAGGCTTGCCGACGCGGCGCAGCAGATCGGCGAAATGCTCATCGACCGGGGTCACGCCGACGCGCGCATCGATCAGGAACAGCGAGACGTCTGCTTCGGCGATCGCCGCCTCGGTCTGGGCGCGCATGCGGCCTTCGAGGCTGGCCGGATCGGCCTCCTCAAGGCCGGCAGTGTCGATGATCGTGAAATAGAGATCACCGATCCTCGCCTCGCCAGGTCGGCGGTCGCGCGTCACGCCCGGCGTATCGTCGACAAGGGCGATCTTCGCGCCGACGAGGCGGTTGAAGAGCGTCGACTTGCCGACATTGGGGCGGCCGATGATGGCTGCGGTGAAGGACATGATGTCGTGCTTCCGGTTGGACCGGGCGTTCCCGATCATCATAGCCGGCCGCTGCGTCGCCGGCCATGCCGACGACGCCGACCCCGCCAGATGCGAAGCCGCGCCGGATCGTCGTGCGTCGATCAGGTCTTGGCGGGCGCCTTGGCGTCGCCGACCTTGGAGCGGATCAGCTCCAGCATCAGATTGGCACGCGCCTTGGTCGATTGCGGCGCCGTCGGATCATCGAAGATTTCCGTGAAATAGCCCCGCGCCGCCTCGACATCGCCAACCCGCCAGGCCGTGAGGCCGAGCAGTTCGCGCGCCGAATTGCGCCAGGGTCCACCGGTCGCGGCGAGATCGTCGAGGCGCGTCTTCATCGCCGCGAGATCAAGCGTATCGACCAGCAGCATGGCCGAACGGAGGCGCGCCATAGCCTTCAGCAGCGGCGGCGTCGAGCCGCTCGATGCGATCGCATCGAAGGCCTTCACGGCATCGTCGGTCTTGCCGGCGCCGGCCAGCTCGGCCGCGGCGCGGAACTGCGCCAGGACGGGATAGCCGCCGGTGCCGCTCTGCGAGAGATCCTGCAGTGCCTTGAGGGCCTCGTCCTTCTTGCCGTCCTCGGCAAGCTGCAGCGCGGCAACGAAGCGATCGCCGGTCGCGGCGGCCTGCTGCTCGCGCCAATAGATCCAGCCACGCCAGCCGGCCGTACCGACGACGATCAGGACCGCGACGACGAGGACATAGGGCCCGAAGCGGCGCCAGAGGCGTTTCGCCTGCTCCCTGCGTAGATCCTCTTCGACTTCATGAAAGATATCGGTCATCGTTCCCCGTCCGGTCGCCGGTCAGCGCGCGGCACCATATAGAAGCGCCTACCGGCTGGCAAATGGCCGGATTCCGCGATGAATCCGGCGGCTTTCTCAACGCTTCGGCTGATACACATTGTCTTCGCCGGGGAAGGAACGCGCGCGCACCTCCTCAGCATAGGCGGCCACCGATTCTTCGATCAGCGCCCCGAGCGCTCCATAGCGCTTGACGAATTTCGGCACGCGCGGCGACAGGCCGAGCATGTCCTCGAGCACGAGAATCTGGCCGTCGCAAGCCGAGGAAGCGCCGATACCGATCGTCGGGATCGGCACGCGCGCCGTGATCTCGCGCGCCAGAGGCTCGACGACGCCCTCGACGACCATCGAGAAGGCGCCGGCCGCCGCGATTGCGTCGGCATCGGCGAGGACAGCTGCAGCGCTTTCCTCGCTGCGGCCCTGCACCTTGAAGCCGCCCATCGTGTTGATCGACTGCGGCGTCAGCCCGACATGGCCCATGACCGGCACGCCTCGCTCCACGAGGAAGCGAACGGTCTCGGCCATGTGGCGGCCACCCTCCATCTTCACCGCGCCGCAGCCCGTTTCCTTCATGATGCGCGCCGCCGAGCGGAAGGCCGCCGCCGGACTCTCCTCATAGGAGCCGAAGGGCAGGTCGACGACGACAAGCGCCCGCTTCGAACCGCGCATCACCGCCTGGCCCTGCAGGATCATCATGTCGAGCGTCACCGGAACGGTGGTCTCAAGGCCATGCATGACCATGCCGAGCGAATCGCCGACGAGCATGAAATCGACGAAGCGATCGATGATCGATGCCGTATGAGCGTGATAGGCCGTGAGCGAGACGATCGGCTCGCCACCCTTGCGACCCCGAATATCGATCGCCGTCAGGCGGCGGGTAGTAACCTCGACGGACATTGGCGTTCTCCCGGTGCGGCAGCGCCGCGATCTGGTTGCGCCTTAAGTAGGGTCAAAGGCGGCCAAGCCGAAGCATTTTCTTGTCGATTCTGCCATGCCATGCGCGCGGGCGCCCGCCCGCCGCACGCAGCACACGCCGAGACTTCCTTACGAGTTGTTCAGCATTTCCATGCAACATTTGCGATCATTGCATATGTAGATAGAGCTTCTACTTCCATGCGCATGTCATTCTGGCGTTCAACTCTTCCCGCCATTGCCGCACTCGCCCTCGCCTCGACCATATTGCCTTCGACGGCGCGGTCCGAGGTGGTGGCGCAAGTCAGCCTCGCCTCACAGGCCATGGTGGTCTATGTCGACGGCATTCCGCGTTACGACTGGGCCGTCTCGACGGCACGCCCAGGCTACAGGACGCCGACGGGCTCGTTCCGGCCGACGCGCATGCATCGGATGTGGTATTCCAAGAAGTACGACAACGCGCCGATGCCGAGTTCGATCTTCTTCCTCGGCGGCTATGCCGTGCACGGCACATCGCATCTGAAGGCCCTCGGCCGGCCGGCCTCGCATGGCTGCATCCGGCTTCATCCCGACAATGCCCGCACCCTCTACAGCCTCGTGTCCGACCAGGGCATGGGCAATGTGCGCATTGTGATCACACGTTAGCAGAAATCGACGCGCAGCGGCGGGATTGGTGACGAATGTCACTGACTATGCCCGGACGCTTCGCCTAGAAGTTGTTCCAACAGGCCCCGCTCGGGCGCGGCCTCCTCATCTCAACCTCTCAGCCGGCACACAGCATCGCCATGACCGTCCGCTTCTCATTTGCAGCCTTCACCGCCTCTGCCGTCGTGCTCGCGGCCCTCGCCGCGCCGGCCTCGGCCAATGTGCTCTTTCCGGGCCCGGCGAGTGTCTATGCCAAGGTCTCGATCGCCGACCAGCGGATGGAGGTCGTGATCAAGCGCGGCGATGGCAAGAAGGAGACCTATAGCTGGAAGGTCTCTACCGGCCGCAAGGGCTTCGAGACGCCGCCCGGCCAGTTCCGGCCCGACTATATCGACGAGCTCCACCACTCGACGAAGTATGAAAACGCGCCGATGCCCTATTCGGTGTTCTTCAACGACGGCATCGCCGTGCATGGCACGACCGAGCTGAAGCGGCTTGGAAGCCCGGCTTCGCATGGCTGCGTCCGGCTCGACCCGCAAAATGCCCAGGTCTTCTTCCGCGCCGTTGCCGATATCGGCATGCAGCGCACAGCGATCATCGTCGAGAAATAGCCCAGCTACGGCCTGCCGAGCCCGCCAGGGCCGCCCGGACCGCCCGGACCACCGAAGCCGCCATTCCCCGGGCCACCGCCGAGGGCGCCCGGTGCAAGACCGAGCATGCCTCGACTGAAGCCCGAGCCGGATGGCGGCGCCTGGAATTGCTGCGGCGGCATCTGCGGCGTCGTCACCACCGGCCCCGGACGCAGCGTGAGGCCGGGACCGCCGTTCCCCGCGCCGGGGATGCCAAGGCCGCCTCCCCCAGCGTTCGAAAGGTTGATGTTGAGGATTGCCGGCTGGCCGGGATCGGCCGCGTCGACGCTTCCGTCCTCGTCACTGAGCACGATGCCGGAGCCGGTTCTCACCTCGCTGCCATTTCGCGAGACATAAGCTTCAATGGACAGCGTCTTGACGCCTGGCCCATCCGGCAGGCTGTCCAGCCCGATGCTTGTCACTATCAGCCCACGTCTCCTCCGATGCCCACGAACCACGATGCGGCGACCGTCATAGCGCGCATCGGGACCGAAGAGTTGCAGCGCACCGATATGCAGGGTCCAGCCACGAAATATGCCGGTTCCTACGACCTGGTCCTGGCGGTCCCCGGCAGGTTCGACCAGCCGCGCGACGATGGTGCCATCCGGGAGGCGCAGGCCGCTCACCGCCACCCGCTGTCCGAGCACGAAGCTGCTGCTTCCAGTCGTGCCGAGCGAAACACTTTGGCCGAGCACGATCATGCTCTCGCCCTCCAGCGCCTCAACCGGGCCGACGACCTCACTCAGGATATCGATATTGTTTGTGGCGAGCTTTCCGTCCTGCTGGTGCGCGACCGCCTTGACGACTTGTCCGATGCGCATATCCGATGGCCGGCGGCGGCGGCCGTCAATCGTCACGGTGACGTCAGCCGGATAGGTGATGCGGTCGCCATTCACAAAAATGCTGCCGAAGCGCTGGATCGAGCCGATAAAGCCGATGGTATGACCGGCATCGGGCATGCCCGAAATACCGGTCCCTCCGATTCCGCGGTCGGATGGCGGCTTTTCATCGGCAAGACCCGGAAGGGCGCGCATGCCGATGAGGCCGGCCAGTCCAAGCAAGAGGTTGCGCCGCGAGGGGGCGAACGATTTCTTCACGTCGTGCCCTCCCGGTCATTTCGGTCTGCGGTCTCATCGTTATCTCCGCCGACGCGCTCGGAATAGACATAGACGCCGAAATTCCAGCGCCATCCACCGTCCGAAATGCCTTCCGTCGCCGTATGCGCTTCACGATTGGCCGTCGTGAGCGCCTCCATGGCGATTTCGCGCGAACGCTTCTCGAGCATCTCAGCAATGGGTTGCGTCAGGCCGTCATAATGGACAGCACGTTCCAGAAAGCGGGGGCGGTCACCTTCGACATTGGCGACAGCCGCGGCGATGTGATCATGCAGGTTGCGACCAAGGTAATAGAGTTGCTGGTCACTGCCGCTCTTGGGAATGAAGGCCTGCTCGGCAAGGACGATGCGGTCATCGGCATCGCGGGTAACGAGGCCGCGATCGAGCCATTCATCGAGCACCACACGCGGCCGCACATCCCGCGTCACAGATTCGACAAGCCTGTCGAAGGTTGGCTCGAGATCGCTGCCGGTTCGTGGCAGAGGCCGCGGCCGACCAGCTCCGTCTGAGAAATCGCTGTCGGCAAGCCATCGGGCCAGGATGCGGCTGGTCCGCGAGATCGAGACCGGTACGACATTCACCGGCGCCCCGGCGCCGCGCAGGCGGCTGACTTCCTTGCGGTGAATGCCGGTCAGCAAGCTGACCCGGCTGTCCGTCTGACTCTTTGATGTCAGCGCGAAGTCATTCTCGGCAACATTCACGTAAAGCTCGCGCAGAAGGTCGACCAAAGCGGGGAACGTCAACCCGCTGCGGATGGCCAGGCGGACGAGCGGGCGCAACAAGCGCGCCAGCGGCGCTTGCAGCCGCCCAGCGTCCAAACCTGTCCCATCCTTTTCGGTCATCCGTTCATTCCTATCGAGCCGCGACGGAGAGGCAATATCTCTTTCGATGATTGCTCGCGGCATCGGCCACATCCCGCTCGCTGTCTACGGGCGACACGGCGGCGCACCACGGCTCTCTATAGACTGTGTGATAAATTCCCACAATCCTCCAGTACACTATTGACGTGGGAAATTTTCCCACGTATCGATCTGACGTCAGCTGACGAATGGGACTGGCGCCGAGCTAGACGAGAACACCTTCGGAGTGATGGCTTTGGACAAGCTCTATATCGATGCGACTGTACCCTTGCGTTGGGGGCCCCATCCTCCGGTGGGCATTCCGCGCGTCGAAACAGCGATCGTGCGACAGGCCATGCGCCGCAGCCGTGCCAATGAAGCCCGCTTCGGCAAGCAGGACGCGGTTCGCTTCTTCATGATCAATCGCAATGGCGAGGCTCGTTTCCTGGATCGCCGCGAACTCGCCTATCTTGGCGACCTGGTCGAAGGACGCGTTTCGGCCATCGCCTCAGGCGATGGAGAAACGCTTTCGAAGCGGGTCGAGATGGTCGTGAAGGCGATCCGATCCGGCGCGATGAATTCCGGCAAGGAATTCGACCGGGTATCGGCCTCCTATATCTCGGGACGCAACGACCGCCGCGGCCTGCGTTATCAGGCGGCGAAGACGTTCATTCGCGCCGCCAAGCTCATCGCCGGCCGCCCGCCGAAGCGTGATCCGGAACCCGATCCGCTCACCGATGCCCGCGCCGCCTGCTTCATTTCAACCGCGGGCCTCCACAGCCTGGCCGGCAGCGGACGGCACGATGACATAGCGGCGAGCCTCGCGACGGTTCTCCACGATCTGATCCCGCTCGATCATCCGGATCTGGTCGATCGCAGCCACGCGCGGAATTTCGAAAATGACGTCGCCTGGATGTTCGCGCATTGCGACCGCATCATTACCGTTTCGGCCCACACCGCCGAGACTGCGCGGCGATATGCGGCTGAACATGGAATGGATCAGCCCCCGTCCGTCGCCGTTTCCCGGCTCGGCTCCTTCCTCAAGGAGGGTCTTTCGCAGAAGCCACTCGAGCCCGTCGCGGCGCTCGCCGGCCAGCGCTTTGCCCTCTATTGCTCGACAATCGAGATCCGCAAGAACCACATCATGTTGCTGAAGACGTGGGCGCGGCTGATCCCACTCCTGGGCGAGAAGCTGCCGAAGCTCGTCTTCTGCGGTCGCTGGGGCTGGATGAACCAGGAGGTCGAAGCCTACCTCGCTGCGCACCCGGAATTGAAGAGCCATCTGGTGCTGCTTTCGGACATGAGCGACGCGGAGCTCGGCTGGCTTTATGCCCATGCCGATTTCGGGCTCTATCCCTCGCTCGCCGAAGGCTGGGGGCTCGGTGCCGTCGAATGCCTCGACTTCGGCCTGCCCGTCCTCATCTCCGACACGCCTTCGCTGGCTGAAGCGACACAGGGCCTGATGCCGATTATCGAGAGCGACGACGCCGCCGGCTGGGCCGCAGCGGTCACCCGCGCCGTCGAGGAGCCGGCATGGCTGCAAGAGCTCACGACCCGCATCATGATGGGATATCTGCCAATTTCGGAAACCCGCTTCAGCAGCCGCGTGCTGTCGCTGGTGGCCGATGAGGAAAGCGAGCGCGGCAGCGCCGATAGCTTCAAAGCCGAACCCACCGGCCTGAAGCCAACGCTGCCGCGTCTCGCGCCTTGGCGGGTGCCGTCGCAGAACCGCGACAGTGCAAGGCTCGGAAGGCTTGCCGGCATCTGACGCGCGTGAGCGCGCTCAGAACATCGTGCTGAGCCGCTCCGGCGTCCAGCCGAGAACAGTATAAGCGTAAGCGAGGCCGGCCAGCAGGATCGCGCTGATGATCGAGGTGATGATCGCCTTGCGGATCAGCATCGGCCTCCAGGGGGCGCTTGGCGTGGTGCCGAGCGTCACTTCGCCTTCCTCTTCCTGCGTGCGAATGCCGAAAGGCAGGATCGTGAAGATCACCAGCCACCAGATGATGAAGTAGATCGCGATCAGGCTGTAGATGCGCACCGGTTCAGGCCTCCTCGAGTTCGACAAGGGTGCCGACGAAATCCTTGGGATGCAGGAACAGCACCGGCTTGCCATGCGCCCCAATCCGCGGCCGGCCGTCCCCGAGAATGCGCGCGCCTGTCGCGGTCAGCCGCGCCGCCGCAGCCGCGATGTCGTTGACCTCGAAACAGAGGTGATGCACGCCGCCCTCCGGGACACGCTGCAGAAACGCCGCGATCGGCGATCCGTCTCCGAGCGGCGCAAGAAGCTCGATCTTGGTGTTCGGGAGTTCGACGAAGACGGTCGTGACTCCATGTTCCGGCAGGTCCTGCGGCGCGGAGACGCGTGCGCCGAGCGTGTCGCGATAGATCAACACCGCGGCTTCGAGATCGGGAACCGCGATCGCCACATGATTGAGCCGGCCGATCATGGCTCGCTCCCTGTCGCGGCCGCCGTTGCGGCGACCGTCAGCAGAGCCTCATACGGCCGCGACGAAGATCGTGCAAATGGGCTTTTTGCCCCAGATGTCGCGCACGGCCGCGCGCACCGCCCGGCGAAGTGCATCGCGCACCAGTTCGGTATCGCGCCGGCGGGCACGCGGAATGCTCTCGATGGTACCGAGCACCGCACTCATCACCGTGGCCTCGAACGGCTCTCCGGTCGGGCCGATGAGCGGCAATCCGACGAGCCCGACCTCCGGTTCGCTGGCGAGGCCGCCCTTGCCGTCGAGCACGACCGACACCGCCACATGGCCCGCAAAAGCGAGCTTCTTGCGATCCGGCACGCCGACGCCGTCGAGATCGGCGATGATGCTGCCATCCTTGTAGAGCCGGCCAACCGCGACATCGTCGATCGCGCCGGCAGGCCCGGGAGCGAGGCGGACCAGCACGCCATCCTCGATCTCGATGACGCGCGGCACGCCCTGGGCCTTGGCAAAGTGGGCGTGGGCGGCGAGGTGCATCGGTTCGCCGTGGACGGGTATGGCAATTGCCGGACGCGTCCAGCGATACATCTCGGCCAGCTCATCGCGGCGCGGATGACCGGAGACATGCACAAGGCGGTCGCGATCGGTCACGACGATGATGTCGTCGGAGGCGAGCTGGTTGATGATGCCGTTGATCGCCTTCTCGTTGCCGGGAATGGGGCGCGCGGAGAAGACGACGGTATCGCCCGGAGAGAGGCCGATGAATTTGTGATCGTCGGCGGCGATGCGCGCCAGCGCGGCGCGCGGTTCGCCCTGGCTGCCGGTCACGATCGCCACGACCTTCGAACGCGGCAGATAGCCATACGATTCTTCGTCGAGGAACGGCGGCAAACCCTCGAGATAGCCGAGTTCATGCGCCACCTGGCAGGCGCGATGCAGCGCCCGGCCGACAAGGACCACCTGACGTTCAGCGGCCAGCGCAGCGAGCGCGATCGACCGGATTCGGGCGATGTTCGAGGCGAAGGTCGTGAAGAAGACCCTTCCCTCCGCCTCGGCGACGAGCTTGGTCAGTTCGCGCGCGACTTCCGTCTCGCTCGGGCTACGCCCCTCGCGGAGGGCATTGGTCGAGTCGCAGACCAGCGCGAGGACACCCTCGTCGCCGATCGCGGAAAGACGCGCCGCATCTGTGACCGGTCCGATGACGGGTTCGGGATCGAGCTTCCAGTCGCCCGTATGGATCACCGTACCGAGCGGCGTGCGGATCGCCAGCGCCATCGGCTCGAGGATCGAATGTGCGACCGCGATGAATTCGACGTCGAACGGACCGATGTTCAGCCGCTCGCCGGGTCGCACGATGGTGACGGGGATCTCCGGCGCGCCGGGATGGCCCGCGCGCTTCGCCGCCAGCAGGCCCGCGGTGAACGGGCTTGCATAAACGGGGACGCGGAGGCGCGGCCACAGATCGAGCAGCGCGCCGAAATGATCCTCATGCGCATGCGTGATCACAATGCCGGCGAGATTCGTCCGTTCTTCCTCGAGATAGGCAATATCCGGAAAAATAAGGTCGACACCGGGCAGATCCGGACCCGCAAAGGCGACGCCGAAATCGACCGCCAGCCATTGCCGTTCATCCGACGGCCCGAGGCCGTAGACGGCGAGATTCATGCCGATCTCGCCGACGCCGCCGAGCGGCAGGAAGACGAATTCGTCGGACTTCGAGCGCGCGGCCTTCATGCGCGCACCGTGGCGACAGCGCCGAAATGAACCTCGCCTGCGGCAATCGTTCGCGAAAGCCCGCTTGCCGACCGCACCACGAGCCGCCCCTGTTCGTCGATCGTCTCGAAGGCGCCTGAGAAGACATCCTCACCGACCCGCACCGCCACCGGCTCGCCGAGACCAGCCGCCCGTTCGAGCCACAGCTTCCGGATGACAGGGAAGCCACGTCCGCCGTCCCAGATGCGGATGAGCCCGGCAAAGGCATTCGACAGGGCGATGAAGACCGCCGGCGCCTCGATCCGAAGCCCGAGCATCGCCAGCGACGTTGCTGGATAGGGCAAGCCCTCCGGCGCGGCGACGACATTGACTCCGATGCCGATCGCGACGGCGAGCCGGCCGCCGTCGAGGCTCTCGGCCTCAAGGCCAATACCTGCAAGTTTGCCGCCGTCCAGCAAAACGTCGTTCGGCCATTTCAGCCGCAGCCGGTCGGCCCGTCCGGGCGCGCCCACGCCATCGAAGGCGTCAAGCCCGATATGGACGGCAAGGTCGGGCGCTACGGCGCGCAGCGCCTCGTCGAGCGCAAGACCCGCTACGAAGCCGAGCGTAGCGGCGGTCGCTGGATCATGCGGCGTGACAATCAGCAGCGTCGCAGCGAGATTGCCAACGGGCGCGACCCAGGCGCGGCCACGGCGGCCACGCCCTGCCGTCTGATCAGTGGTCACGAACCAATGCGCGCCGGGATCTTCCGAACGCGCGGCGAGGATCGCCTCCTGATTGGTGGAGCCGATCCGGGGATAGGCGGTAAGCCGATAACCGGCCGACAGTGCCGTGGGTCCGAGTGCGAATTCCACGTCAGAAGAAGGTCTTGGCAGCGGCGGCTGCCGCCTGGCCGAGCGGACCGGCGAAGACGACGTAGAGGATGACGAAGGCGCCGGAAATCCCCAGAACCAGACGGAGGGCGCCCGACATCGGCTCGAACGCGCCCGCCGGCTCATCGAAATACATGATCTTGACGAGGCGGAGATAGTAGAAGGCGCCGACGACGCTGGAGAGCACGCCGACGATCGAGAGCATGTAGAGATGCGCCTCAATCGCCGCCAGGAACACATAGAACTTGGCGAAGAAGCCGGCGAGCGGCGGGATGCCGGCAAGCGAGAACATCAGCATCGCGAAGATGAATGCGATCACCGGATGCGTCCGCGAGAGGCCAGCGAGATCGCCGATCTCCTCAACCGCGCGGCCCTGGCGGCGCATGAAGAGGATGACGGCGAAGACGCCGAGCGTCATGGCGACATAGATCGACATGTAGACAATGACGCCCTGGACACCCGCCTGCGTCCCTGCAGCAAGGCCGACCAGCGCGAAGCCCATATGGCCGATCGAGGAATAGGCCATCAGGCGCTTGATGTCGCGCTGACCGATCGCCGCGAAGGCACCGAGCAGCATCGAGGCGAGCGCCACGAAGGTGATGACCTGCTGCCAGTCAGCTACGGCCGGACCGAATGCGCCGGCAAGGGCGCGCACGAACATCGCCATCGCCGCCGCCTTGGGCGCCGCGGCGAGAAAGGCGGTGACCGGGGTCGGCGCGCCTTCATAGACGTCGGGCGTCCACATGTGGAACGGGACCGCCGAAACCTTGAACGCGATGCCTGCGATGACAAAGACGATGCCGAACACCAGCCCAACCGAGGCCGGGCCACCCGAAAGGGCCGCGGCGATGCCAGCGAAATCCGTATGGCCGGTGAAGCCGTAAACCAGCGACGCGCCATAGAGCAGGATGCCGGAGGAGAGCGCACCGAGGACGAAATATTTGAGGCCCGCTTCCGACGACTTCTCGGAATCCCGGTTGATCGCGGTGACGACATAGAGCGCCAGCGACTGCAGCTCGAGACCGAGATAAAGCGAGATGAGGTCGCTCGCCGAGATCATCAGCATCATGCCGAGCGTCGCGATGACGATCAGCACCGGATATTCGAACCGGTCGAAGCTCTCGCGCCGGGCAAAGTCTGCCGACATCAAGACCGCGAAGCCGGAGCCAATCAGCGACAGCACCTTCATGAATCGCGCGAAGGGATCGAGCACGAACGCGCCCGAGAACGTGACTCCGTCCGGCGTCATGAAGATAAGCGCCAAACCTGCAATGACGATCACGACCACCGACAGGGAGGTCACGAGTGGCGTCGCGCGCTCTCCCTTGAAGACGCCGATCATCAGGAGCGCGAGCGCGCCGACCGCCAGGATGAGTTCCGGCAGCACGGGCGAGAGGACGGGCAGAGGCGCGAGTTCCATCATAGTGCGTCCTGGTTCGTCACTCGGTTCGTCATGGAGGCGGTCTGGTCTGTCATCAGAGTCACTTGGCCGCGACGGCGAGCTTGCCGGCAGCCGAAAGAGCCGCCTGATAGTTGGTGATGAGATTGTCGACCGAAGCCGACGTCACATGGAAGACGGGCGTCGGATAGACACCGAAGAAAAGGGTCAGCAGAACCAGCGGCACGAGGATCGTCAGTTCGCGACGCGAGAGGTCGAACATCGACATCAGCGCAGGCTTGTCTAGCGGCCCGAGCATCACGCGACGGTAGAGCCAGAGCCCGTAAGCCGCCGAGAAGATAACGCCGGTTGTTGCGAAGAAGGCGACCCAGGTGTTGGCGCGGAAGGCCCCCAGCATGGTGAGGAACTCGCCGACAAAGGCCGACGTGCCCGGCAGACCGATATTGGCCATCGTGAAGAACAGGAAGATGGCCGCATAGAACGGCATCCGGTTGACCAGTCCGCCATAGGCCGCGATCTCGCGGGTGTGCATCCGGTCGTAGACGACGCCGACGCAAAGGAACAGCGCGCTCGCCACAAGCCCGTGTGACAGCATCAGGAAGACAGCGCCTTCGACGCCCTGCTGATTGCCGGCGAAGATACCCATCGTCACGAAGCCCATATGGGCGACCGACGAATAGGCGATCAGCTTCTTCATATCCTCCTGCATCAGCGCCACCAGCGAGGTGTAGATGATGGCGACGACCGAGAGCGTGTAGATGAAGGGCGCAAAATCAGCCGAGGCGAGCGGGAACATCGGCAGCGAGAAGCGCAGGAAGCCGTAGCCGCCCATCTTCAGCAGCACACCCGCCAGGATCACCGAACCGGCGGTCGGGGCTTCCACATGCGCGTCTGGCAGCCAGGTGTGGACTGGCCACATCGGCATCTTGACCGCGAACGACGCGAAGAAGGCAAGCCATAGCCAAGTCTGCATCGAGGCCGGGAACTGGTGGTTGAGCAGCGTCGGGATATCCGTCGTGCCGGCCTGCCAGTACATCGCCATGATGGCTAGCAGCATGAGCACCGAGCCGAGCAACGTATAAAGGAAGAACTTGAACGCGGCATAGACGCGACGCGGTCCGCCCCAGATGCCGATGATCAGGAACATCGGAATCAGGCCGGCTTCGAAGAAGACGTAGAACAGGACAAGATCGGTCGCGCAGAAAACGCCGATCATCAGCGTCTCGAGCAGCAGGAACGCGATCATATATTCGCGGAAGCGCTTCTGGACCGAGAACTTCGACGCGATGATACAGGCGGGCATCAGGAAGGTCGTCAGGATGACGAACAGCATCGAAATGCCGTCCACACCCATCGAATAGCCGATGCGACCGCCGAGCCAGCCCGCCTGCTCGACAAACTGGAAGCCGGCATTGGCGTTGTCGAAATCCTTCCAGATCAGCAGCGAGATCAGGAAGTTGACGATGGTCGTCCAGAGGGCGATCCAATAGATGTTCCGCCGCGCGGCCGCGTCATCGCCGCGGATCGTCAGCAGCAACAGCGCGCCGACCGTCGGCAGGAAGGTTACGGTCGAAAGGATCGGCCAGTCGGTCATTAGGTCAAATCCTCAGCGCGCGAACATCATCCATGTGACCAGCGCCGAGACGCCGATCAGCATGGCAAAGGCATAGTGGTAGACGTACCCCGTCTCGAGGCGGACGACGCGCTTGGTGACGTCCACGACACGGGCGGAGATACCGTCCGGGCCGAACCCGTCGATCAGCCAGCCATCGCCCTTCTTCCAGAGGAAGCGGCCGAGCCATTTAACCGGGCGGACGAACAGGAAGTCGTAGAGCTCGTCGAAATACCACTTGTTGAGCAGGAAACGGTAGAGCAGCGGCTGCTCCTCGGCGAGGCGCTTCGGCACCTCGGGCGAGCGGATATAGAACCAGTAGGTGAGCAGGAAGCCGATCACCATCATGACCGTCGGCGCGAGCTTAACCAGCTCAGACATCTCATGCATGTTGTGCAGGACATGATTGTCCGGATTGGTGAACAGCGCGCTCTTCCAGAACTCGGCATAGGCCTCGCCGATGAAGCGGTTCTCGAAGATCATGCCGGCGAAGAGCGCACCGAGCGACAGCACGATCAGCGGGATCGTCATCGGCTTCGGCGATTCATGCACATGCGCCATGACCTCGGCCGAGGCGCGCGGCTTGCCATGGAAGGTCATGAAGATCAGGCGCCAAGAATAGAACGAGGTCAGCAGCGCCGCCGCCACCGTCATGAACCAGGCATAGCCGGCCAGCGGGTTCTCAGCCACATAGGCCGCCTCGATGATGGCGTCCTTCGAGAAATAGCCGGCCGTGAACGGGAAGCCGGTGATGGCCAGCGTGCCGGCGATCATCGCCCAATAGGTGATCGGGAGGTGCTTGCGAAGACCGCCCATCTTGCGCATGTCCTGCTCGCCGCTGACCGCATGGATCACCGAGCCGGCGCAGAGGAACAGCAACGCCTTGAAGAAGCCGTGCGTCAGGAGGTGGAAGATGCCGGTCGCGAATGCGCCCGTGCCGAGGCCAACGAACATGTAGCCGAGCTGCGAGCAGGTCGAATACGCGATCACGCGCTTGATGTCGTTCTGCACAAGGCCGATCGTCGCCGCGAAGAAGCAGGTCGTCGCGCCGAAGAACGTAACCATGGTCAGCGCCGTCTCGGACAGGCCGAATAGCGGCGACATCCGCGCCACCATGAACACACCAGCCGTCACCATCGTCGCCGCATGGATGAGGGCCGAGACCGGGGTCGGGCCCTCCATCGCGTCCGGCAGCCAGGTATGCAGCAGGAACTGCGCCGACTTGCCCATGGCGCCGACGAACAGCAGCAGGCAAACGGTGGTCAGCGCGTCGAAATCCCAGGACAGGAAGTGCATCTTCGTGCCGACGGCACCGCCGGCATTGGCGAAGATCGTCTGGAAGTCGACGGAGTTGAACAGAACGAACACGCCGAAAATGCCGACCGCGAAGCCGAAATCGCCGACGCGATTGACGACGAAGGCCTTGATGGCCGCGGCGTTCGCCGACGGGCGCTGGTACCAGAAGCCGATCAGCAGATAGGAGGCAAGGCCGACGCCTTCCCAGCCGAAGAACATCTGCACGAGGTTGTCTGACGTCACCAGCATCAGCATGGCGAAGGTGAACAGCGACAGATAGCCGAAGAAGCGCGGCCGGTGCTCATCATGGGCCATGTAGCCCCATGAGTAGAGGTGGACGAGCGAGGAAACGGTCGTCACCAGGATGAGCATCACCGACGTCAGCGTGTCGATGCGGAAGGACCAGTTGAAGGACAGCGTGCCCGAGGTCACCCAAGGCAGCACGTTGACGAAGACAGGCTCGCCGGTGGGGGCCGTGATCGTCAGGAAGGCGATCCACGACAGGATCGCGGAGACGAACAGGAAGCCCGTCGTGATGATCTCGGCCGGACGCGACCCTGGCGCCGCGGGTGCATGATCGTCATGCCCGTGCCCGTGATCGTCATGCGCATGGGCGCCGTGGCCGTGGTCATCATGCGCGTGGCTTACATGTGCATGGTCGCCATGATCATGATGGCCGGCGTCGCTGCCCTCGGCCGGCGCACCGACCATGGCGGCGCGGTAGCTGCCCGAAAGCGCGATCACGCCGGCGATGATGGCGCCGATGAGCGGGAGGAAGACGATCGCGGAATACATCGGAGCCTCAGCCCTTCATCAGATTGATGTCTTCGACCGCGATCGAACCACGATTGCGGAAGTAGACCACGAGGATGGCGAGGCCGATCGCCGCTTCAGCCGCCGCGACCGTCAGCACGAACAGCGCGAAGATCTGGCCGACGAGATCGCCGAGGAAGGAGGAGAAGGCCACGAAATTGATGTTCACGGCGAGCAGGATGAGCTCGATCGACATCAGGATGACGATGACGTTCTTCCGGTTGATGAAGATGCCGAATACGCCGATCGTGAACAGGATCGCCGCGACCGCCAGATAGTGAGGGAGACCGATCTCCATGATTGTGATCCGTTCCCTCTCTAGACGCCCTGGCCGGGCTTGACGGCGTGCATGTCGACCTTCTGCGACCGCGACACCTGGTCGGCGATCACCTGGCGCTTGACCTTCGGCTTGTGGCGCAGCGTCAGCACAATCGCGCCGATCATCGCGACGAGCAGCACGAAGCCCGCGACCTGGAAGAAGAAGATGTAATGCGTATACAGCAGACGCCCGATCGCCGCGGTGTTGGAAATCTCCGCGGGATTGGGGATCGGCGACGTCGCCGTCGCGATCGCCTCAGGCGCGAAGGTCCAGCCCGACAGGCCGATGAGCAACTCGGCGAGCAGCACGACGCCGACCAACGCGCCAACCGGCAGATACTGCAGGAAGCCTTGGCGCAGCTCGACGAAATCGACGTCCAGCATCATCACGACGAAGAGGAACAGCACCGCCACCGCGCCGACATAGACGACGACCAGCAGCATCGCGAGGAATTCGGCGCCGAGCAGGACGAACAGGCCCGCAGCGTTGAAGAAGGCCAGGATCAGGAACAGTACCGAATGCACGGGGTTCCGGGCCGAGATGACCATCAGGCCCGAAGCGAGGGTGATCGCCGAAAACAGATAGAAGAAGAGGGTGTGAATGATCATGACCGCTCACCGATACGGCGCGTCGATGCTGATGTTCTGGGCGATTTCCCGTTCCCAGCGGTCGCCATTCGCAAGCAGCTTCTCCTTGTCATAGTAAAGCTCCTCGCGCGTCTCGGTCGCGAACTCAAAGTTCGGACCTTCGACGATGGCGTCGACCGGGCAGGCTTCCTGGCAGAAGCCGCAATAGATGCACTTCACCATGTCGATGTCGTAACGGGTGGTGCGGCGCGTACCGTCATTGCGGCGCGGGCCGGCTTCGATCGTGATCGCCTGCGCCGGGCAGATGGCCTCGCACAGCTTGCACGCGATGCAGCGCTCTTCGCCGTTCGGATAGCGGCGCAGCGCATGTTCGCCGCGGAAGCGCGGGCTGATCGCGCCCTTCTCGTAGGGATAGTTCAGCGTCTTCTTCGGCGCGAAGAAATAGCGCATCGCAAGGAAGAACGCCGAGACGAACTCGGTCAGGAAGAGCGACTTCGCAGTCTGGTCGAGGCGCATTAGGGAGCCCATCCCATGATCTGGAGAACGGCGGCGACCACGACGACCATGCCCAGCGAGATCGGCAGGAACACCTTCCAGCCGAGACGCATCAGCTGGTCGTAGCGATAGCGCGGGACGAAGGCCTTGACCATCGCGAACATGAAGAAGCAGAGCAGCAGCTTCAGGGCGAACCAGACGATCCCCGGCACCCAGGTGAAGGGCGCGAAGTTGAACGGCGGCAGCCAGCCCCCGAGGAACAGGATCGTCGTCATCGCGCACATCAGGCAGATCGACGCGTATTCGCCGAGCATGAACATCATGTACGGCGTCGAGCCATATTCCGACATGAAGCCGGCGACGAGTTCCGACTCGGCCTCGACGAGATCGAAGGGCGGCCGGTTCGTCTCGGCCAGCGCCGAGATGAAGAAGATGATGAACAGCGGGAACAGCGGCACGAAGTGCCAGTCGAGGAAGCTCCCCGGAAGGCCGATCTTGGTGCCGAGGCCGGTCTGTTGCGACAGCACGACATCGGAGATGTTCAGCGAACCGACGCAGAGCAGCACGCCGACCAGCACGAAGCCGATCGAAACCTCGTAGGACACCATCTGCGCGGCGGCGCGCAGCGACGACAGGAACGGATATTTCGAGTTCGACGCCCAGCCGCCCATGATGATGCCATAGACGCCGAGCGAGGAGATCGCGAGCAGGTAGAGGATACCGACATTGATGTTGGCGATCACCCAACCTGCATTGAACGGGATCACCGCCCAGCCGGCGAGCGCCAGCGTCACGGTCACGAGCGGCGCCAGGAGGAAGATGCCCTTGTTGGCGCCGGACGGTATCACCGGCTCCTTGAACACGAACTTCAAGAGATCCGCGAAGGACTGCAGCAGGCCGAAGGGGCCGACCACATTCGGTCCGCGGCGCATCTGCACCGCCGCCCAGATCTTGCGATCGGCCAGCAGAATGAAAGCGATCGATACCAGCAGCAGCACCAGAACCAGAAGGCTCTGCGCGATAAGAATGACGCCCGGAATCAGGTAGCCGTCGACGAAACCGTTCATGCGCCCCTCACTCCGCTGCCGCCGCGACCAGGCCGGCCGCCAGCGCGGAACACTCCGCCATCACGGCGGATGCGCGAGCAATCGGATTGGTCAGGTAGAAATCGGCGATCGGGTTCCTGAACGCCGTGCTCGCGAGGCCGCCGGCCGAACTGGCCAGCGCCG
Organism: Kaistia soli DSM 19436; assembly: GCF_900129325.1. GTDB lineage: Bacteria > Pseudomonadota > Alphaproteobacteria > Rhizobiales > Kaistiaceae > Kaistia > Kaistia soli. Next base: position 195,257 of record NZ_FQUP01000001.1, read on the forward strand.
CGACATCGCCGAGCCCTGCCGGCTCGACATGATCAATCATCTGAAGATGCGGATAGGCCGCATAGAGCGCACGGCGCAATTCGCCGAGCGAGTCATAGGGCAGGCGGTGACCGACGACATCCGACAAGGCCCGCAGGATCGCCCAATCCTCGCGCGCATCCCCTGGGGGGAACGAGGCACGGTTGGAAAGCTGGACCCGGCCCTCCGTGTTCACATAGGTGCCGGACTTCTCGGTATAGGCCGCTGCCGGCAGGATGACGTCGGCGCGGTGCGCGCCGTTGTCGCCATGGGTGCCGATATAGACGACGAAGGCGGCGCCGAGCGCTTCGGTATCGATTTCGTCGGCGCCGAGCAGGAAGAGAAGATCCAGCTCCCCCGCCCCGGCCGCCTTGACCATACCGGCCGCATCGAGACCGCCGGCAGCCGGCACGAAGCCGACATCAAGTCCCCCGACGCGTGAAGCCGCCATATGAAGAACCGCAAGGCCGTTCCAGCCCTCGTCACGGCCCTCGGCCGTGGCGATTGCCGCAGCGGTTGCGAGCACGCCAGCGCCGGCCGCGCCTGCCAGTGCGCCCTGCCCAACGATGACGATCGGCCGCTTGGCCTTGGCCAGCGCCTCGCCAAAAGCGAGGCGGCCAGCCGCGATTTCGCCGAGCGTGTCGCTGCCCGCGCCGAGATATTCATAGGGGTAGGTCAGATCGGCCTGTTCGCCGATGACGCCGATCCGGACGCCGCCGGCGCGCCAGCGCTTGCGGATGCGTGCATTCAGCACCGAAGCCTCGCGGCGGGGATTGGAACCGACGATGAGGATCAGGTCGGCCTGTTCAATGCCGGCGATGGTCGGGTTGAACACATAGCTCGCGCGGCCCTTCGATGGGTCGAGCGCTGCACCATCCTGGCGGATGTCGAAATTGCCGGAACCGAGCGAAACCAGCAGCTGCTTCAACGCGAAGAGATCCTCAACCGAGGCGAGATCGCCGCCGATGGCGCCGATGCGTGCACCGGTCGTCGCCTTGACCTTGCCGGCGATCGCCGCAAAGGCTTCGCCCCACGAGGCCGGGCGCAGCTTGCCGCCGACTCGCAGGTAAGGCCGGTCGAGGCGCTGCGTGCGCAGACCATCCCAGACGAAGCGCGACTTGTCGGAAATCCACTCCTCGTTCACGGCCTCGTTAAGACGCGGCAGGATGCGCATCACTTCGCGGCCGCGCACGTCGACGCGGATATTCGAGCCGACCGCGTCCATGACGTCGATCGCCTCGGTTTTGACCAGCTCCCACGGGCGGGCGTGGAAGGCATAGGGCTTCGAGGTCAGCGCGCCGACCGGGCAAAGGTCGATGACGTTCCCCTGCAACTCGGATGACAGCGCCTTTTCGAGATAGGTCGTGATCTCGGCATCCTCGCCGCGGCCGATCAGGCCCATCTCGGAAATGCCGGCAACCTCGGTCGTGAAACGGACGCAGCGCGTGCAATGGATGCAGCGATTCATCGACGTCTTCACGAGCGGACCGATATATTTATCTTCGACGGCGCGCTTGTTCTCGGCGAAGCGGTTCTTGTCCACGCCATAGGCCATGGCCTGGTCCTGCAGATCACACTCGCCGCCCTGATCGCAGATCGGGCAATCGAGCGGATGGTTGATCAGCAGGAACTCCATCACGCCTTCACGCGCCTTCTTCACCATCGGCGACTTGGTGAACATGACCGGCGGTTCGCCGTTCGGTCCCGGGCGGAGATCGCGGACGCTCATCGCGCAGGAAGCCTGCGGCTTCGGCGGGCCGCCCTTCACCTCGACGAGGCACATGCGGCAATTGCCGGCGATCGACAGACGCTCATGGAAGCAGAAGCGTGGCACTTCCGCGCCAGCGGCTTCCGCCGCCTGCAGCAGCGTGTAGTCCGGGGGGACGTCCACTTCGATGCCGTCAACGATGATCTTGGCCATTACTTCGCCTCTTGCGCCGCACGATAGGCGGCCTGCAATTCGGATAGGAGGACACCGTCGACCCTGGCGCCTTCGACAAGGCAGCCTTCGATCGAGACGCCCATCAGGTTGACCTTCGAGAGCCGAGCGCCCGACAGATTCACGTCGGTGATGCGCGCTCCCGAAATATTCGCGTCCTCGACGGAGAGGCCCGCCAGATTGACGTTCTTCGCCGTCCAGCCCGACATGTTCACATCGTCGAAGCAGGCGCCCGAAAGATTGACGTCAACAAAATTCGAACCCGCGAGGGTCGACCTGTTGACCTCCAATTTCTCAATGACGCCTTCCAGCTTCATCGCCCTACTCCGCCGCTTCCATCATCTCGCGCTCGATCGGCTTCGGATTGGCCGAATAGAGGTCGATCCGCTCCTCGATGAGCGGACGGAAATGACGGATGAGGCCCTGCACCGGCCAAGCCGCCGCATCGCCCAGCGCGCAGATCGTGTGACCCTCGATCTGGGTCGTGACCTGCAGCAGCATGTCGATCTCGCGCTTCTCGGCTTCGCCGCGCGCCATACGGTCCAGCACGCGCCACATCCAGCCCGTGCCTTCGCGGCACGGCGTGCACTGGCCGCAGCTCTCATGCTTGAAAAAGGCCGAGATGCGCGCGATGGCGCGGATCACGTCGGTCGACTTGTCCATGACGAGGACGCCGGCCGTGCCGAAGCTCGACTTCACCGCGCGGGTGCCGTCGAAATCCATAATCAGCTCTTCGCAATCCTTGGCCGGGATGATCGGGCAGGACGCGCCGCCGGGGATGATGGCCAGGAGATTGTCCCAGCCGCCACGGACGCCGCCGCCATGCTTCTCGATCAGCTCGCGGAACGGAATGCCCATCGCCTCTTCGACGATGCAGGGTGTGTTCACGTGGCCGGAGATGCCGAACAGCTTGGTGCCAACATTGTTCGGCCGGCCGATCGAGGAAAACCACGCCGCGCCGCGCCGAAGAATGGTCGGGGCGACCGCGATGCTCTCGACATTATTGACCGTCGTCGGGCAGCCATAAAGGCCGACATTCGCCGGGAACGGCGGCTTCAGGCGCGGCTGGCCCTTCTTGCCCTCGAGGCTCTCGAGCAGCGCGGTTTCCTCGCCGCAGATATAGGCGCCGGCGCCATGGGCGACATAGATATCCATGTCCCAGCCATGGACATTGTTCTTGCCGATGAGGCGGGCCTCATAGGCCTGGTCGATCGCCGCCTGCAGATGCTCGCGCTCGCGGATGAACTCGCCACGCACATAGATATAGGCGACATGCGCGCCCATCGCGAAGGACGCGATCAGGGCACCCTCTACGAGATGATGCGGATCATGGCGCAGGATCTCGCGATCCTTGCAGGTGCCCGGCTCCGACTCGTCCGCATTGATGACGAGATAATGCGGCCGGCCGTCGTTGACCTTGGGCATGAACGACCATTTGAGGCCGGTCGAGAAGCCGGCGCCGCCACGGCCGCGCAGGCCCGAGGCCTTCATCTGGTCGACGATCCAGTCGCGACCGGCTTCCAGGATGGTCTTTGTGCCATCCCAGGAGCCGCGCTTCAGCGCGCCCTGCAGGCCCCAGTCCTTGGCGCCGTAGATATTGGTGAAGATGCGGTCCTTGTCAGCCAGCATGGTCCGCCCTCAATCCTTCTTGCCCGACTGGGGAATTTCCGCCGTGCCCGCGTCCGGCCGCACCGACGGATCGGACGCCGGCTTCGACTGGTCGACCTGGTTCGGAACCTTATCCTTGTCCGCCTCGGCCTGTACCTTGACGGCCGGGGCAACCGGATCCTTGGCCGGAGCCGGATCGACCTTGGTCTCCACGGCAGGCTTGGCGGCCTCGGCAGCCTTCGCCTCTTCGGCAGCCTTGGCTTCTTCAGCAGCCTTGGCGCGCGCGGCGATCGCTTCTTTGGCGGCAGCAAGGCCCGCGCCCTGGCCAATCATCGAGCCATCATAGAGCTCGGCGCTGACCAGGACACGCTGACCGCCAAGCGGCGTCGACGTGAAGCGATCGACCTGCGGGCCGGGCTTCAGCGCACGGCCTGCCTCGATATCGTCGATGAGCGTATTGAAGCTCTCGGCGGTGAGGTCTTCATAGGTATCCGGGACAATCTGGACCATCGGCGCGTTAACGCAGGCGCCGAGGCACTCGACCTCTTCCCAAGAGAGATCACCATTCGCAGAGATGTGGAATGGCTCAGCGTGGATACGGCTGCGGCAGACCTTGAGCAACTCGCCGGCGCCCCGCAATGCGCAGGGCGTCGTTCCGCAGACCTGGATATGCGCCTTCCTGCCCACCGGGGCGAGCAGGAACATCGTATAGAACGTCGCGATCTCGAGCACGCGGATGAACGGCATGTCGAGCAGTTCGCCAACGAAGCGAATGGACGGCTCGGAAACCCAGCCCTCCTGCTCCTGAACGCGCCAGAGGATCGGGATCACCGCCGAAGCCTGACGGCCGGCAGGGAACTTCTGGGTCTGCTTCTCGGCCCAAGCGAGATTCTCGGGCGTGAACGCGAAGCTCGCGGGCTGTTCGGATGCGAGACGACGAACGGACATCAGCGGTCAACCTCTCCGAACACGATGTCGATCGAACCCAGCACCGCCGAAACGTCGGCCAGCATGTGACCGCGGCAGAGGAAGTCCATCGACTGGAGATGCGCGAAGCCCGGCGCGCGGATCTTGCAGCGATAAGGCTTGTTAGTGCCGTCCGAGACGAGATAGACGCCGAATTCGCCCTTCGGCGCTTCGACGGCGGCGTAAACCTCGCCGGCCGGGACGTGGTAGCCCTCGGTATAGAGCTTGAAGTGATGGATGAGCGCTTCCATCGAGCGCTTCATCTCGCCGCGCTTCGGCGGAACGATCTTGTTGTCGGTGTAGGACACCGGACCGCTGCGCTCGGTGCCAAGAAGGCGGGCGACGCACTGCTTCATAATGCGGATCGACTGGCGCATCTCTTCCATGCGGACGAGATAGCGGTCGTAGCAATCACCATGCGAGCCGGTCGGGATGTCGAAATCGAGCTCGGAATAACACTCATAGGGCTGCGAACGGCGCAGGTCCCATGGCGCACCGCAGCTGCGAACCATCACGCCGGAATAGGCCCAGCGCCAGGCTTCCTCAAGCGTCACGACGCCGATATCGACATTGCGCTGCTTGAAGATGCGGTTTCCGGTCACCAGACGGTCGAGATCGTCGAGACGCTTCAGATAGGGATCGCAGAAATCGCCGATGTCGCGGACGAGCGCCTCGGGCAGATCCTGGTGGACGCCGCCCGGACGGAAATAAGCCGCATGCATGCGCGAGCCGGACGCGCGCTCATAGAAGATCATGAGCTTCTCGCGTTCTTCGAAGCCCCAGAGCGGCGGCGTCAGCGCACCGCAGTCCATGGCCCAGGTCGTCACGTTCAGCACATGCGAAAGGAGGCGCCCCATCTCGCTATAGAGGACGCGGATAAGCTGGCCGCGCTTCGGCACCTCGATGCCGAGCAGTTTCTCGACCGCGAGCGCGTAGGCATGCTCCTGGTTCATCGGCGCGACATAGTCGAGCCGATCGAAATAGGGCACCGCCTGTAGATAGGTCTTGGCTTCGATCAGCTTCTCGGTGCCACGATGCAGCAGACCGATATGCGGATCGACGCGATCGACGATCTCGCCGTCGAGCTCCAGCACAAGACGCAGCACGCCGTGCGCCGAGGGGTGCTCGGGGCCGAAATTGATGTTGAAGGTGCGAACCTGGGCTTCAGACATTCAGGGCCTCAGCTCGGCTTCGTTGCAGGCGGGGCGCTTTCCTTGGCCTTCTCATCGCCGGGCATGACGTAGTCAGTGCCCTCCCACGGCGAGAGAAAGTCGAAATCGCGAAATTCCTGGGTGAGACGGACCGGCTCATAGACGACGCGCTTCTGCTCGTCGTCGTAGCGGACCTCGACATAGCCGGTCAGCGGGAAATCCTTGCGCAAGGGATGACCGTCAAACCCGTAGTCAGTCAGGATGCGGCGAAGGTCCGGATGACCGACGAAGAGGATGCCATAGAGATCATAGGCCTCGCGCTCGAACCAGCCGGCACCCGGAAGGATCGGCGTGATCGAAGGAACCGGCGTGACCTCGTCGGTCTCGACCTTCAGGCGAATGCGCAGGTTCCGCTTCGGGCTCGTCAGGTGATAGACGACATCGAAGCGGTTCTCGCGTTCGGGGTAATCGACGCCGCAGACGTCGACGATATTCACGAAGCCGCCCTTCGGGTCATCCATCAACCAGGCGACGACGTCGACGATTGCCTCGCGAGCGACAATGACCGTCAGCTCGCCATAGGCAATCGAATGGCCGAGGATCGCCTCGCCCTTGGTCGCCGCGATATAGTCGCCGAGCTCGTTGAGCGTTTCGTCCATCTCAGTCCTCAGCGCTCGATCGTGCCGGTGCGGCGGATTTTCTTCTGCAGCAGCAGGACGCCATAAAGCAGTGCCTCGGCAGTCGGTGGACAGCCGGGGACATAGATGTCGACCGGCACCACGCGGTCGCAGCCCCGCACGACGGCATAGGAATAGTGATAATAGCCGCCGCCATTGGCGCAGGAGCCCATCGAGATGACGTAGCGCGGCTCCGGCATCTGGTCGTAGACCTTGCGCAGCGCAGGGGCCATCTTGTTGGTCAGGGTGCCCGCGACGATCATGACGTCGGACTGGCGCGGCGAGGCGCGCGGCGCGAAGCCGAACCGCTCCACGTCATAGCGCGGCATCGAGACCTGCATCATTTCGACGGCGCAGCAGGCGAGCCCGAACTGCATCCACATCAACGAGCCGGTGCGGGCCCAGGTGATGAGGTCCGAGGCGGTAGCGACGAAGAAGCCCTTGTCGGCAAGTTCGCCATTCACTTCCATGAAGAAGCGATCGTCCTGGCCGATCGGTCGCCCTGCGGCGTCAACGAGGCCACGCGGACGCTCGGCGACGAGCGGCCCTTTCGCGGGAGCCGGTGCGGGGGTCGGGGTCAATCCCATTCGAGCGCTCCCTTCTTCCATTCGTAGACAAAGCCGATTGTGAGAACGCCGAGGAAGATCATCATCGACCAGAAACCGAACCAGCCGAGGCTGCCGAATGTGACGGCCCACGGGAACAGGAAGGCGACTTCCAGATCGAAAATGATGAACAGGATGGCGACGAGATAGAAGCGCACGTCGAACTTCATGCGCGCATCATCGAAGGCGTTGAAGCCGCATTCGAACGCCGAAAGCTTTTCCGGATCGGGATTGCGATAGGCGACGAGGAAGGGCGAAACCAGCAGCGCGAGGCCGATGACGAGCGCAATGCCGAAGAACACGACGATCGGAAGATATTCGCGCAACAAGACGTCCATGATCCGGCTCCGATGCTCCACCGGCCGGGCGGCCGGTGCTGCGGCGCAAAACGCCGCCAAGCGCTTCACTCTGTTATCATATCGGACGGCAACGAGGCCACCTGACCCGCACGCGCGCCGGTCGAAAACATTACGCGAGCCTTAGCGGAGGCGCTCCGACGTGGCAAGCCCCGTGCCATTGCCGCGGCAAGGTGTTGCCGCCTGCGCGCCGCAGCTTCTTGGCGGAATTGCGCCCATCCTGGAATTGGAACAACGAAAACAAATCTCCGCGCGGCGAAATGTCCCGTCGCCGCGGGCTCCAGCGGAGCCCGCCACTTCCGGCGACGACTCAACAAGTCGGGCTTCCCCGCCGCCCGGCGGCATGGTCTTTTCGGACAGTTCACCATTTCGGACGGTGGCGACCCATGACGAGGGAGGCGCGCTTGTCGGCCAGAGAAACGATCAGATCGGCCCTCGGCGGTGCCATGCGGCTCGGCTTCGATCGCGAGACGATGGAGCGCTCGATCCGCTTCACGCTGACCGTAATGGCTCCGATCGTCGTCACGCTCGTGACCGGGCCGGAGAACTGGCTCGTCTACGCGATGGTCTCGGCCATCGTCGCCTTCGCAGGCGATGCGGGCGGCCCTCCCCTCGCCCGGTTCGGCTGGATGGCCATCGGTCCGCTGGCCCTTTCAGCCGGGCTGGCGCTCGGTGCGCTGGCCGCCGGCCATCTTGGCTTCGTCTTCGCCCTCTCCATGGGCGCGGGCCTCGCCTATGGCCTCGTCGAGACAGCGCATCCCCACTTGCTGCTGGCGACGCGCTTCTTCGCGTTCGGCGTCGTGCTGGCCGGACTCGTGAGCGCGCCTGTGCCGGTTGATTATCTCGCGGTCCTCGTGATGCTGGTCATCTCCTGGCTGATCTCGCTCGCGGGCGACCTGCACGATGGGCAGTGGCACCCGCTCTCCGTCCCGCCTGCCGCCTCGATCGGGCTCAGCCTCAAGGGGCCAGCGGGACCACGCATCGCCTTTGCCATCGCCGTGATGCTGTCGATCGGCGCCGCGCTTCTCGCGGCGCAGTTGCTCGGCTCCCTGCGGCCCTCCTGGACATGCCTCACCGTGCTCCTTGTCATGCGCTCGGAGGTCGTCAGCAGCCTGAGACTTGCGGTCGAGCGGGTCATCGGGACGCTCGGCGGCGTCGTCGTGGCAGTGTTGATCGCCGATCTCGGCAATCACCGGCTGACATTGTTCGCGATGGCACTGGCAGCGTTCGTGCGCTGGCCGGCCCAGCAGTTCCACAATGCCCTCGGCGTATTCTGCTTGACGCTGTTCGTCCTGCTGATGGTCGAGATCGTCTCACCCGACCGGCAGACCACGGCGCTGCTCCTGCATGAGCGCCTCACAGATACAGTCATCGGCGCGATCGCCGCCGGCCTCGGCCTGCTGGCTTTCAACCGCCTGCAACGCTGGATCGGACCGATAGCTCAGAGATCGCGGCCGCCACGGCAGGAAGCCTGAGCCGCCTGTCGTAAAAAGGTAATTTTCTGGTCGCACTGGGCAATTTGTGCTTTGCACCTCGGACGGTGCGTAGCACAATAAGCGAGATGAGGCGGCACTCCCCCCGACGTGTCGGAGCCTCCTGCGTTTGACGCGAGACTCGCCTTAACCGGCCCTCATCGCCTTTTTCCCTGACGCCCCCGCCACGGTGAAATGCCAGGAACGGCCCGACAGGCAGCAATACCCTCGGAACGGCGACCATGAGGACGACCTGATCAGTCGTGCCGAATTCTTGATGTCATTCTGGAAAAAATGGCGGGAGTGACGGGGCTCGAACCCGCGACCTCCGGCGTGACAGGCCGGCGCTCTAACCAACTGAGCTACACCCCCGCTGGGGTCCCTCATCGAGGGCCGAAGCGGCGTCGCCGCGTCGTGTGGGCGTCTGGTACGGCACCCCTTGGGACAAGTCAAGCGTGGCGGTGGCCGCCTTGTGGATAAGCCGGCGGCGCTTCCGGAACGGTCGTGGCGGCTGGGCCGAGAACGGACTGATCGCGGGCCAGCCTGCGCTCAACCCTTCGTTCTCAACCTGGCGGGAGACGGGTCTGCTGGAGGTTTACGACTTACGAACGTGGTTGTTTGTGATCCGGCCGCTCCGAGCCCAGATCACCTGATAACTTGCCCTTCCGTGAAGCCAAGCAACAAGGTGCTGGCGAGCTCTCGCGCATTCTGTGCAAGCGCCTCATCGGGCAGTTCGCCCGCAGTCCAGAACGACAGCACCCCACGAAAAGCGAAGGCGAGTTGTCCCGGCAAGCAACGTAGCGCCTGATCCCGCCGCGCCGCGACGAGGCCGTCACCCGCGCCCAGCGCCAGCGTCCAGAGTGCCGTCGAGCGCGCCCAAACCTGTCCGGGCGAAGAACTGGCGGTGCCAAGCCAGCCCATGACCGCGCGGTTGACCTCCGGCTCCTCCAGCATCACGGCAGCTGCCGTATCGATAGCCAGCAGGACGCGCTCGGCGGCGTCCGTCAGCAGCGGCGCGGCGACAAAGCGACTCTGCATCGTATCGATCCGACGTGCGGAGAGCGTTTGCATGATCGTCGCCTTGCTTCCGAACTGGTTGAATGGCGTCGCAAAGCTGACGCCGGCCTCGGCAGCCAGGTCGCGCATCGAGAAATCGGCTTTGCCGTCGCGAAGCAGACGTTCTGCAGCGTCGATGACGCGCTGACGAAGCGGCTCGCCCCTGACGCCGGCGGCCGAGGTTGTGATCTTGCCATGTGTCATGCGGATATCTATATCATGATATATTAAATTCTCAACACGGAGCTATCCATGGCGATCGTCGCTTCGAAGGTTTTCCTTATCACAGGTGTCAGCTCGGGCTTGGGCCGCGCGTTTGCCGAAGGCGCGCTGCACGCGGGCCACCGGGTGATCGGCGCGGTCAGGCAGACCGTTGACGCCGAAGCCTTTGCCGCACGCGCTCCTGGCCGCGCTCACCCACTGTTGCTCGACGTGACTGATTTCGACGCCATACCGGCGGCTGTGACGGATGCCGAGCGGCAAGTCGGCGTCATCGACGTGCTGGTGAACAATGCCGGTTACGGTCATGAGGGCGTGCTGGAAGAATCCTCCATGGATGCACTCGAGCGTCAATTCGCGGCCAACGTCTTTGGTCCGGTCGCGATGATCAAGGCGGTGCTACCGGGGATGCGCGAACGGCGCCGCGGCCATATCGTTAACGTCACCTCCATGGGCGGCTTCATCACCATGCCGGGCATCACCTTCTACTGCGGCAGCAAGTTTGCTCTGGAAGGCATTTCGGAAGCGCTTGGCAAGGAACTCGCGGGCTTCGGGATACGGGTGACGGCGCTCGCGCCGGGCCAGTTCCGCACCGATTGGGCAGGCCGATCCATGGACCGCACGCCGCGCACTATTTCCGACTATGACTCAGTCATGGATCCGATCCGAGCCGCCCGGCAGGCCAAGAGCGGCAACCAGCCCGGCGACCCGGCAAAGGCCGCGCAGGCACTGCTGGCGCTTGTCGAAGCCGAGAATCCTCCAGCCCGCCTGTTCCTGGGCGATGACGCGCTGGCACTCGTCAAACAGAAGCTCGAGACAATGAAGATCGAACTCGATGCTTGGGATGCGCTTTCGCGTTCGACCAGCTTCGAGTCTGATTGACCGGCAGCCTGCTGGCTTATCAGCATGCACGGCAGCGGCGACGAACGCCGCGCGGATCGAAACGATGGTGGGCGGTGAGAGACTCGAACTCCCGACATCCTCGGTGTAAACGAGGCGCTCTACCAACTGAGCTAACCGCCCGCATCATGGAGGCCTGGAGCCTCGGGGCCGCTTGTGGCCCGTCGCATGGGTCTAGGCCAACAAGGGCTCCGCTTTCAAGCCGATCCCGCCGTCGTCCCATAATAAAACCAGAGGCGGCCCCGCGCCCATTGCGCAGGGCCGCCCCCGACAATAGCGCTCGACTTAGTTGACGGCGTCCTTGAGGCCCTTACCGGCCTTGAACTTCGGCGTCTTCGAGGCAGCGATGGCGATCGTCTCACCGGTGCGGGGATTGCGGCCCTCGCTCGCGGCGCGGGCCGCGACGCTGAAATTGCCGAAACCGATGATCTTGACTTCGTCACCGGACTTCAGGGCAGCGGTGATCGCGTCGAACGTTGCATCGACAGCCTCCGCGGCAGCGGCCTTCGAAGAGTTGGTACGCTCGGCAACGGCTGCGATGAGATCGTTCTTGTTCATGATGATCCTTTCCCTGGTCTCGAGGTCGGTCCGCCTGAGTCGGACCTGACCTTGGCGCGACATCTCACCGAATTGAGCGGCGCTGGCAAGGGAAAATGGCTGTTTTCCGCGGGTTTTGGGCATAATTCGGTGAATTTCGAGACGAAAACGCCCGCCGGAGGGCGGGCGTCGTCGTTTTTCAGGCTCAGTTTGCCTAATGAGCCGTCAAGGCTAAACTTGCATCATCCTCGGCCGCGACCGGCTTTTGTGCCGCTGCCTTGGCCTCGTCCCACACAATCGGGATCGGCTTCCTGGTCAGCGCGTGGGCGAGAACGTCGTCCATGCGCGCGACCGGAATGATCTCAAGCCCGTTCTTAACGTTGTCCGGGATCTCGGCGAGATCCTTCGCATTGTCCTCGGGGATCATGACCGTCTTGATCCCGGCACGCAGCGCCGCGAGCAGCTTTTCCTTCAGGCCGCCGATCGGCAGCACGCGTCCGCGCAGCGTGATCTCGCCGGTCATGGCGACATCCTTGCGGACCGGGATGCCGGTCATGGTCGAGACGATCGCCGTCACCATTGCGATACCAGCCGACGGCCCGTCCTTCGGGGTTGCCCCCTCGGGAACATGGACGTGGATGTCGCGACGGTCGAACAGCGGAGGCTCGATGCCGAAATCGACGGCACGGCTGCGGACATAGGACGCCGCCGCCGAGATCGATTCCTTCATCACGTCACGCAGGTTACCCGTGACGGTCATGCGGCCCTTGCCGGGCATCATGACACCCTCGATCGTCAGGATTTCGCCGCCGACTTCCGTCCAGGCGAGACCCGTGACGACGCCGACCTGGTCCTCGAGTTCCGCCTCGCCATAGCGATAGCGGGGGACGCCGAGATAGTCCTCGACGACCTGCTCATCGACCGCGATCGACTTCTTCTTCGACAGCAGCAGCTCCTTGACCGCCTTGCGGGCAAGCGTCGCGATCTCACGCTCGAGACTGCGGACGCCGGCCTCGCGCGAGTAGCGACGGATGACGAACCGCAGCGCCTCGTCCGAGACCGAGAACTCCTTCGCGTCGAGGCCATGATTTTTCATGACCTTCGGCAGCAGGTGCTTGTGCGCGATCTCGAGCTTCTCATCCTCGGTGTAGCCGGCGATCCGGATGATCTCCATGCGGTCCATCAGCGGGCCGGGGATGTTCAGCGTGTTCGCCGTCGTCACGAACATCACGTTCGACAGGTCGTAGTCGACCTCGAGGTAATGGTCGTTGAACGAGGAGTTCTGCTCCGGATCCAGCACCTCCAAGAGGGCCGACGAGGGATCGCCACGGAAGTCCTGGCCCATCTTGTCGATCTCGTCGAGCAGGAAGAGCGGGTTGGACTTCTTGGCCTTCTTCATCGACTGGATGACCTTGCCGGGCATCGAGCCGATATAGGTCCGCCGATGGCCGCGGATTTCGGCCTCGTCGCGCACGCCGCCAAGCGACATGCGGACATATTCACGGCCGGTCGCCTTGGCGATTGAACGGGCGAGCGAAGTCTTGCCGACGCCGGGCGGACCGACGAGGCACAGGATCGGCCCCTTCAGCGTGTTGGAACGGCTCTGGACGGCCAGATACTCGATGATACGGTCCTTGACCTTGTCGAGGCTGTAGTGGTCGGCATCAAGGACCTCCTGCGCATAGCGCAGGTCGTTCTTGACCTTCGACTTCTTGCCCCACGGAATCCCGAGCAGCCAATCCAGATAGTTGCGCACGACGGTGGCTTCGGCCGACATCGGCGACATCTGGCGCAGCTTCTTCAGCTCGCCCTGTGCCTTTTCGCGCGCCTCCTTCGAGAGCTTGGTCTTGGAGATCCGCTCCTCGAGTTCGGCCAGTTCGTCCTTGCCGTCCTCCTGGTCGCCGAGCTCCTTCTGGATCGCCTTCATCTGCTCGTTCAGGTAGTATTCGCGCTGCGTCTTCTCCATCTGCCGCTTGACGCGGGAGCGGATGCGCTTCTCCACCTGAAGGACAGAGATTTCGCTTTCCATCAGTCCGAGCACGCGCTCCAGCCGCTCGCCGACCGTGCGAAGGGCGAGGATTTGCTGCTTCTCCGGGATCTTGATGGCGAGATGCGAAGCGACGGTATCGGCAAGCTTCGAGTAGTCCTCGATCTGCGTGACCGCTCCGACGACCTCGGGCGAGACCTTCTTGTTCAGCTTCACATAGTTTTCGAATTCGGACACGACCGAGCGTGCCATCGCCTCGACCTCGACCTTGTCGCCTTCGGCGTCGGGCAGAGGATGGGCATAGGCCTCATAATAGGGCTCATGGTCAGTGTAGTTGCGGACTTCGGCGCGCGCGATGCCCTCGACCAGCACCTTGACGGTGCCGTCTGGCAGCTTCAGCAGCTGCAGCACGCTCGCCAGCGTTCCGATCGGATAGATGGCGTCAGGCGCAGGATCGTCGTCGCCGGGATTCTGCTGCGTCGCCAACAGGATCTGCTTGTCGGCCCGCATCACCTCCTCAAGCGCGCGGATCGACTTCTCGCGGCCGACGAACAGCGGCACGATCATATGCGGGAAGACGACGATGTCGCGCAGAGGCAGGACGGGGTAGAGTTCGTCGCCAGGAGGTAGGCCGATCGAACGCTTTGTCTCGGATGTCATGCTCGTTCCTTTCGCGACCGGCACGGCCCTTGATAGGCACCATGCGGCTCATGGACGGGTCTTAAGGGGTGGGGAAGCGATCCCGTTCGACTCGTCATCGCTGCGTCTTGCGACGCGGTTGTCCCATTAGGTGGCGTTGCAGCATGGGGGTGTCAAGCGCCGCTGTATCCCCCCTGCATCGATACCAAGGCAGGCCGGACTCCAGTCACCGGCGACCGGCCTGCCGCCCGAAATGGGTCGATGTCGATCGAAGTCGTCAAGCCTTTCAAAACGCGTTGCTGCGATGATTGCTGGCGCGCCCTGCCTCTCACCACTTGGGCGCGGAAATCGGGGAAGATCATGAAGTTCTGTGTTTCGAAGCTCGTTGGCAGCGTCGCAGCCATTGCGATAGCCACAGCGAGTATCCAGTCGGCCGCCGCCTGCACGCGCGCGCTCTATGTTGGCGATGACGGCCTTGTCATCACCGGGCGGTCGATGGACTGGGCGGAGGACATGCACACCAATCTCTGGGCGATGCCGCGCGGTATCGCGCGCGACGGGGCCGGCGGAGTTGGGACGCCGAAATGGGTATCGAAGTATGGCAGCGTCATCGCCACCGGCTACGATGTCGGCACGGCCGACGGAATGAATGAACAGGGCCTCGTCGCCAATCTGCTTTACCTCGCCGAATCGGAATACGGGCAGCCAGATGGCAAGCCGGTTCTCTCGATCAGCCTATGGGCTCAGTACGCCCTCGACAATTTCGCCACTGTTTCCGAGGCCGTCGAAGCCCTGTCGAAGGAGCCGTTCCGGATCGTGGCGCCCAAGCTTCCGAACGGCCAGGGCGCGCAGCTTCATCTCGCCATTTCCGACGCGACCGGCGACAGCGCCATCTTCGAATATATCGGCGGCAAGCTGGTGGTTCATCACGGCAAGCAGTTCAACGTGATGACCAATTCGCCGAGCTTCGACCAGCAATTGGCGCTGAATGCGTATTGGCAGGGCATTGGTGGGCTGACCTTCCTACCTGGCACAAATCGCGCTGCAGACCGTTTCGCCCGGGCCTCGTTCCTTGTCGAGGCGATCCCCAAAAAGGCCGATCCGGCCTATATCACGGCGGTGCCGGAGCAGAAATTCGCCTTTCAGGCGGCCGCTAGCGTGCTTGGCGTAATGCGCAGCGTCAGTGTGCCGCTCGGAATCACGACGCCCGGCCAGCCGAACATCTCGTCGACGCTTTGGCGCACGGTGTCGGATCAGACGGACAAGATCTACTATTTCGACAGCGCAACCAGCCCGAATGGCTTCTGGGTGCCGCTTGCCGATCTCGACCTGAAGGAAGGCGCGCCGGTAAAGAAACTCACCGTCGCGGGCGGCAAGGTTTACTCCGGCAACGCAGCCGACAAATTCGTCGCGACGCCCGCCTTCACGTTCCTGCCGTCGACAGGCATGTAGCCCCGGCCCGGGAGGCTGGATTCTGCAATTCAGCCTCCCCTTCAGTCTCCGACATCAGGATGCGGCTGCGACCAAGCATACCGTGTCGTGGCCGTCAGCGCGGCGGGAAGGCTCCGGCAAATCTTTCCACGCAGAATCCGATGCCTGCGACCCTTCCGGTCCTCGGGCGCCTTGGTTCAGCACGAAAAAGCCCGGCGGATCGCTCCGCCGGGCTTTTTCAATTCTGTCACAATGGAATCCTCAGCCCGCCGTCGCGGTCGCCGTCTCTTCCTGCCGCTCCGCATAGATATAGAGCGGACGCGCCTTGCCCTCGACGACCTCCGCCGAGATCACGACTTCCTGCACGCCATCGAGGCCCGGCAGGTCGAACATGGTCTCGAGCAGGATCTGCTCCATGATGGAACGCAGGCCACGCGCGCCGGTCTTGCGCTCAATGGCGCGCTTGGCGATCGCGGTCAGCGCATCGGGATGGAAGGTCAGGTCGACATTCTCCATCTCGAACAGGCGCTGGTACTGCTTGACGAGCGCATTCTTCGGCTCGGTCAGGATGGTGATCAGCGCCGCCTCATCGAGATCCTCGAGCGTCGCCAGTACCGGCAAGCGGCCGACGAATTCGGGAATCAGGCCGAACTTGAGCAGATCCTCGGGTTCGACATGACGGAACAGCTCACCCGTGCGGCGGTCTTCCGGTCCCGCGACACGAGCCCCGAAGCCTATCGAGGTCGAACGGCCGCGATCGGATATGATCCGCTCGAGCCCGGCAAAGGCGCCGCCGCAGATGAAGAGGATGTTCGTCGTGTCGACCTGCAGGAATTCCTGCTGGGGATGCTTGCGCCCGCCCTGCGGCGGCACGGAGGCGACGGTGCCTTCCATGATCTTCAGCAGCGCCTGTTGCACGCCCTCGCCCGAGACATCACGCGTGATGGACGGGTTGTCGGACTTGCGGCTGATCTTGTCGACCTCGTCGATATAGACGATGCCGCGCTGGGCCCGCTCGACATTGTAGTCGGCAGACTGCAGCAGCTTCAGGATGATGTTCTCGACGTCCTCGCCGACATAGCCGGCCTCGGTCAGCGTCGTCGCATCGGCCATCGTGAACGGCACGTCGAGGATGCGGGCCAGCGTCTGCGCGAGCAGGGTCTTGCCGCAACCGGTCGGGCCGATCAGCAGGATATTGGACTTCGCCAGCTCGACGTCGTTGTTCTTCGTCGCGTGGTTGAGGCGCTTGTAATGATTGTGCACAGCGACGGAGAGCACGCGCTTGGCGTGACGCTGGCCGATGACATAGTCATCGAGCACCGCACAGATCTCCTGCGGCGTCGGAACGCCGTCGCGTGACTTCACCAGCGAGGACTTCGATTCCTCGCGGATGATATCCATGCAGAGCTCGACGCATTCATCGCAGATGAAGACCGTCGGCCCCGCAATCAGCTTGCGCACCTCATGCTGGCTCTTGCCGCAAAACGAGCAGTAGAGCGTGTTCTTGGTGTCGCTGCCGCTGACTTTGCTCATCCGTCTACCTCGCTGTCGTCGGGCCCGGGGAAGCGGGACGACTCATCTCACATGTCAGTCGGTTCGATCCTTCCGACCTGGTGACCGGAATCCGGCCGTCTAAAGCCCCTAGCCGACGGACGCAATCGGCTGATTGCGATCCAACCATGCTAGTCGGGACTTGATCAAGACATACTTAACGTCGCGGCCGGCCAAATCGAGACCTTGCGATGGCCGGACCGCAACGAGAACCTGCCGGAACGGCCGGATCAGTCCTTCTTCACCTGGTCGAGCGCGTCGCGATTGCTCAGCACCTGGTCGATCAGGCCGAATTCCACAGCGGCGTCCGCGACGAGGAAATTGTCGCGCTCAAGCGCGTTCTCGATCGTCTGATAATCATTGCCGGTGTGATGAACATAGATCTCGTTCAGGCGCCGCTTGAGGCTCTCGACCTCGCGGGCATGAATAAGAATGTCCGTCACCTGGCCCTGATAACCGCCTGAAGGCTGGTGCACCATGATGCGGGCGTTCGGCAGCGCAAAGCGCAGGCCCTTTTCACCGGCGGTCAGGAGCAGCGAGCCCATCGATGCGGCCTGGCCAATGCACAGCGTCGAAACAGCCGGCTTGATGAACTGCATCGTGTCATAGATCGCGAGGCCCGATGTCACCACGCCGCCTGGCGAGTTGATATACATCGCGATTTCTTTCTTCGGGTTTTCGGCCTCGAGAAAGAGAAGCTGCGCGGTGATGAGGGTCGACATGTAATCCTCGACCGGGCCGGTGACGAAAATCACCCGCTCCTTGAGCAGCCGGGAATAGATGTCATAGGCACGCTCGCCACGGTTCGTCTGTTCGACGACCATCGGCACAAGCGTGTTCATATAGAGGTCGATGGGGTCTCTCATGATCTTCCTTCGGCGTCTCGAATTGCCACAGGTTCCGTCAGTTCGCCCCGGCCGACCTCACTCGGTTCGACCGAATCCCGGGGCGCTGGAGGACCATACATATGGTAGCCGGTACCGCTTCGGAAGAGGCGCCCTTGATGACGCCGCCGCGACAGTCCCGCGGCTGGATGAAAGGCGCCGCGACGATGAGGCCGCGGCGCCAAAAGTCGATCAGTCAGGACGCGTTCAGGCCTTCGCCTCGGCGTCCTCATCTTCCTTGAGGAGTTCCTCGCGGGAGACGGTGCGATCCGTGATGTCGGCAAGCGTCAGCACGTGGTCGACGACCTTCTCCTCGAAGATCGGCGCACGCAGGCTGGACAGGGCTTCAGGGTTCGACTTGTAGAAGTCGTAAACCTGCTTCTCCTGTCCGGGGAACTGCCGGATCCGGTCGACGAGGGCGCGCTGCACCTCTTCGTCGGTGACCTGGACATTCGCCTTCTCACCGATCTCGGAGAGGACCAGGCCCAGGCGGACGCGGCGCTCGGCGATCTTGCGATAGTCGGCCTTGGCGTCGTCTTCGGTCGTGCCCTCGTCCGCGAAGGTGCGGCCCGAGCGCTCGAGATCCTGCGTCACCTGGCCCCAGACGTTCTGGAACTCCTGCTCGACCATAGTCGGCGGCAGTTCGAACGCATGCAGCTCGTCGAGCTTGTCGAGCAGCTGGCGCTTGATCTTGGTGCGCGTGACAGAACCGAGCTGGCCCTGCATCTGCTCGCGCATCGTCTCGCGCAGCTTCTCAAGCGATTCGAGGCCGAACTTCTTGGCCCATTCATCGTCGAGCGTCGCCTCGACAGGCGCGGACACTTCCTTGACGACGACGTCGAAGGTCGCGGCCTTGCCGGCGAGATGGGCGGCGCCGTATTCCTCGGGGAAGCTGACATTGAGGACGCGTTCCTCGCCGACCTTCGCGCCGACGAGCTGTTCCTCGAAGCCGGGGATGAAGCGGCCCGAGCCGATCGTAACCTGGCCGTTTTCGTCGGCGCCGCCTTCGAAGGGCTCGCCGTCGATCTTGCCGACATAGGAGATCGTCACGCGGTCGCCATCGGCGGCCTCGCCGTCCTTCGGCTGGAAGTCGGCCGAATCGCGCGCCAGCTTGGCGACTTCCGCGTCAACCTCGGCGTCCGAAATCTCGGCAACGGGGCGGTCGATCTTGATACCCGCGAAGTCGCCCAGTTCGAAGCTCGGCAGCACTTCATACGTCATCGTGTAGGCAAGGTCCTTCTTGCCTTCCAAGACCTCGCCTGCCTCGGACTCGTCCTCGGGCAACACGAAATTTGGCTGCATGGCAGCGCGCTCGCCGCGCTCCTCGATGGTCTTGCGGGCCGTCTCGTTCAGAATGTTCTGGACGATCTCGGCCATCGCCGACTTGCCGTAGAGCCGGCGCAGATGCGCGGTCGGCACCTTGCCGGGGCGGAAGCCGTTCAGCTTGACCTGGCCCTTGAGCTCTTCGAGACGCGCCGAAAGGCGGCTGTCGAGTTCAGTCGCGGGGACCACGATCTTGATTTCACGTTTCAGGCCCTCTGCGAGGGTCTCGGTCACCTGCATGTTCAGCGCTTTCCGTGTCGTCGATTGTTGAATTGGCGTCTCGCCGCCGTTTTTTGTCATCTTCGCGGCGCTTTGGTGCGGGCGGAGGGACTTGAACCCCCACGGCGCAAGCCACTGGAACCTAAATCCAGCGTGTCTACCAATTCCACCACGCCCGCAGCTGCCGTTTCTGGTCCGGCCAAGGCGCCGCCTCTATAGCATCCGCAAGGGTCGGGTCAATCAAAAAGCCTCTGGAACACGCGCGGCAGCGCTTCGGGGAGATCCTCGGCGATCAGGCCGCGCCCCAGAACGACCGCCGCATCGCCATGAAGATAGGTTGCCGCGCTCGCTGCCTCGAAGGCCGGCATGCGCTGCGCCAGCAGCCCGCCGATCATGCCGGCCAGCACGTCGCCAGACCCGGCCGTGGCCAGGAAGGGCGGCGCGTTGTCGGCGATCGAGGCGCGCCCGTCCGGTGCCGCGACCACCGTGTCCGGACCCTTCAGCAGCACGACAGCGCCGGAGCGGCCGGCGGCGGCGCGCGCCCGGTCGAGCTTGCCGAGTTCCTGCGCGAGATCGGGGAAGAGGCGTGCAAACTCGCCATCATGCGGCGTCAGGGTCACCGGAGCCGCGCGCCGCGCAATCGCGGCAAACAGCCGCTCCGGCGCGTCGCGGAACGCGGAAATGCCGTCAGCGTCGAGCACAACGGCCGCAGCCGAGGCGAGCGCTGCCTCGACCAGGGCGCGCGTCTCGTCGCCGCCGCCAAGGCCCGGCCCGAGCACGACAACGTTGAGCCGCTCGTCAGCGAGGATGCTGGCGAGCCCCGCAGCCCCTTCCATCGGGCGCAGCATGATCGCCGTCAGATGAGCCGCATTCTCGGGCAGAGCGTCCAGGGGCGAGGCAAGCGTCGCAAGGCCGGCACCGATGCGCAAGCCTGACCGCGCTGCCATTCGCGCGGCGCCGGTGTGCCAGGCAGGCCCGGAGACGACTACGAGATGACCCTTGTCATATTTGTGCCCGTCGATGCGCGGCACCGGAAAATGCGGCAGCCAGAGACCCTTGCGATTCTGGAAGGCGCGCGGCGCGATCGCGGCCAGCACATCCGCGCTGATGCCGATATCGGCCACCGACAGACGGCCGCAGCGGAGCCGCCCGGGCAGCAGCATGTGGCCGGGCTTGGGCCGGAAGAAGGTCACCGTCTCGTCGGCCTCGACCGCCTCGCCCATGACCGCCCCGGTCGCGCCATTGATGCCACTTGGGAGATCGACGGCGATGATCGGCGCGGCGGCCGCATTCATGCGGCGGACCGCTTCGGCCGCATCGCCCGCCAGCGGACGATCGAGGCCGGCGCCGAACAGGGCATCGATGATGAGGTCGGCCTTCTCAAACTCGAGCGCAGCGAGCGAGGCGACTTCGCCCTTCCATCGCGCCGCGGCCAGCGCCGCATCGCCCTTCAGCGCAGCGACTGAGCCGATGAGGCCGAGGCTGACACGGTAGCCGCGCTCAACGAGGATCTGCGCTGCCACAAACCCGTCGCCGCCATTATTGCCCGGGCCGCAGGCGACGGCGATTCGCGTGCCGAGCGGACGGCGGGCAGCGACATCGGCCACTGCGCGGGCGGCCGCCATCATCAGCTTGAAGCCGGGCGTACCGGCGGCGATGGTCGCGGCATCGGCGGCGGCCATCTCGGTCGGCGTCAGCAATTCACTCATTGGAACTCCTCGAAGCCGCTCTGCGACGATGGCTTCTTGTAGCTCCGCCGCGCGGGTGCGACGATGGAAAAGCCATCTGTTGCACACAGTTTGTTCATTTGCCTATTGATGCACCGATGAAGCCGGGCTTCATTGCCTCTGTGCGCCGATGGTGAAGTCTGGAAGCCCGATTTTTCGGCGTTTCCTGAACGGCGCAGAGATGGCACGGAGCCTGCAAGCGTTGGGATATGGGCCGGTCATACGGCCGGGGCCAGGTCAGCATCGGAGATGCGGAGGCAATGAAAAAGATCGAAGCGATCATCAAGCCGTTCAAGCTCGATGAAGTGAAGGAAGCGCTGCAGGAAGTTGGTCTCCAGGGCATCACGGTGACGGAAGCCAAGGGCTTCGGGCGCCAGAAGGGCCATACGGAGCTCTATCGCGGCGCCGAATATGTCGTGGATTTCTTGCCGAAGGTGAAGGTCGAGATCGTCCTTGGCGACGACCTGGTCGAGCGCGCGGTCGACGCCATCCGCAAGGCAGCCCAGACCGGACGCATCGGCGACGGCAAAATCTTCGTCTCGAACATTGAGGAAGCCGTCCGCATCCGCACCGGGGAAAGTGGCCTGGACGCAATCTGACGTTCCCCACTGGCAAGCTCCGCCAGCCCTGATAATCTCTTGGACCGTATCCGCTGGGAGCCGGCAGTGCCTTTGGCCGTGCCGGCCCCTTGAGTCTGAGAGAGGACACACGTCATGACGACCGCCAAGGACATCCTGAAACTGATCAAGGATCAGGATGTGAAATATGTGGACTTCCGCTTCACTGACCCGCGCGGCAAGTGGCAGCACGTCACCTTCGACATCGACCTGATCGACGAGGAGATTTTCGCGGAAGGCACCGCCTTCGACGGTTCGTCCATCGCCGGCTGGAAGGCGATCAACGAATCCGACATGACCCTTGTGCCGGATCCCGACACCGCCTTCATCGATCCGTTCTTCGCCCAGACGACGCTCGTCATCGTCGGCGACATCATCGATCCGATCTCGGGCGAGAGCTACAACCGTGATCCGCGTTCGATCGCGAAGAAGGCCGAGGCCTATCTCAAGCAGACCGGTATTGGCGATACCGTCTATTTCGGCCCCGAGGCCGAGTTCTTCATCTTCTCCGACGTCAAGTACAAGGTCGATCCGTACAACACCGGTTTCAAGCTCGACGACCAGGAGCTGCCGATCAACACGGACACCGATTACGAGGGCGGCAATCTCGGCCACCACGTCAAGAAGAAGGGCGGCTATTTCCCGGTACCGCCGATCGACGCCTACCAGGACCTGCGCGGCGAGATGCTGGCTCAGATGAAGGCGATGGGCGTCTCGGTCGAGAAGCACCATCACGAGGTCGCCTCCGCACAGCATGAACTCGGCATCAAGTTCGCGCCGCTGACGCGGATCGCCGATCACCTGCAGATCTACAAATACGCTATCCACCAGGTCGCCCAGGCCTATGGCAAGACGGCGACCTTCATGCCGAAGCCGGTGTTCGGCGACAACGGCTCGGGCATGCATGTGCACCAGTCGATCTGGAAGGACGGCAAGCCGGTCTTCGCCGGCAACCAGTATGCCGATCTCTCGGAGACCTGCCTCTATTATATCGGCGGCATCCTGAAGCATGCGAAGGCCCTCAACGCCTTCACCAACCCGTCGACCAATTCCTACAAGCGTCTCGTTCCCGGCTATGAAGCCCCGGTGCTGCTCGCCTACTCGGCGCGCAATCGCTCCGCATCGGTGCGCATTCCCTACACGACATCGCCCAAGGCCAAGCGTCTTGAGGTTCGCTTCCCCGATCCGACCGCCAATCCGTATCTCGCCTTCTCGGCGCTGCTGATGGCCGGTCTCGATGGCATCAAGAACAAGATCCATCCCGGCGAGGCGATGGACAAGAACCTCTACGATCTGCCGCCGAAGGAACTGAAGAAGATCCCGACGGTCTGCGGATCGCTCCGCGAAGCCCTCGACAGCCTGCGCAAGGACAACGCGTTCCTGCTCGCTGGCGACGTCTTCACCCGCGACTTCATCGAGAGCTATATCGAGCTGAAGTGGGAAGAGCTGATGGCCTATGAGATGACGCCGCATCCGATCGAATTCGAGATGTATTTCTCGGTCTGATCGCAGAACGGATGGCGAAGTTTGCGGTCCGCCGCTCGACTTCGCCGCCCTTCCCCGCCGAGGCCGTATGGACGGACATCCGGCACGGCGACGCTGGAGCAGACAAGAAGAAGGGCAGGCAGCGCTTGCGCTCCCTGCCCTTCATTACGTGCGCTAGACGCGGCTACCAGGAATAGGTCAGGCGGCCGGTCCCGGCATAGGTCTGCGATGAATCGGCTAGTTGGCTGTCGAAATAGGCGCCGACCGAGAGGCCCTGCGCGAGATTGACCTCCGCGCCGGCCGAGGCCAGCAGAGCATTGGATGCGATATTGGCGCCGCTCACCGTGAAGCCCGATCCCGGCAGGGTCTGGAAGGTAGCGTCGACGAGGGTGTTGCCACCTTCGTTATGCGCCCATGCAAGGCGCATCCGCAGCGCCAGCGTCGAGCCCTCGTCGATGACGAAGCTGCGCCCGAGGCGGACGCCCAATTCCGTATGCGTGGTCATGGTCGTGTCCGAGCCGTAGTCGAGCGCGAAGGGCGAGGCGCCGCTATAGCTGGTCTCGCTATAGGCTGGGGTGAAGAAAGCCTGCAATTGCAGCGCTGCATAGGGGGTGATCCAGCCAGCGCCCGGAACACCCACCATAGCCGGAAGATCGAAGCGGTACCCGCCTTCGATCTGGCCGGCAACGTCGTAGGCCGAGAAGTCGGCGGTGAAGCGGTCGTAGCCGGCGCTATAGATGCTGCGATCGGTGGAAACGTCGTTCCAAGCGGTCGCCAGGGCGGCCGAGACATAGGCCTGGCCGATATCGGTGCGTCCATAGACGGCAGCCTGGTAGATGTCGGAACTGCCGCCGCCGAGATCGTCCGAAAGAGCGAAATCGGCCCTCCCCGCGCCGACGGCCAGGCCGATCCGCGTGTTCGGGGTGACGAGAGAATCAAAGCCGCCGGCAAAGCCGATCGTGCTGATCGACCGGTCATGCGACCCGTCATAGGCATCGCCATCGGTATAGCTCTGGTCGCCATAGCCGGCCAGCCAGGCGCTCATCGGCCGCGGATCGACATAGGCGGCGGCCGGCAGTTTCTCCACGGCCGAGATATCGGCCGCTGCCTGCTGGACCCGTGGATCCTCGGTGACATAGCCGAGCACCTTGACCGTCACGGGCTGATTGCTCTGAAGCGGACCCGGCTGATTGCTGCCGAAGGTGCCGTGCTGGTCGCTGAGGCGGCTGAATATCTCGGTCAGGAAGGCATTCATCGCCTGGTTGCCGGCCGGCGCGACGGCCGTGCTCGTCTCGCCGGCGATCTCGGCGAATGTTTCCTTCAACTGGTCGGCTGCCAGCAGATTGAGCACCAGCGGCGCCGTGTTGCCGGCTGCGACAAAGCTATCGAGCGCATCGGCGACTTTCACGACATTGGTTCCGACCGGCGGTGTCGTGGGATTGGCGGTGACCGTGGTGCCTCCGGTGGCAGGCGTCCCGCCACCCGCCGTTGTGCCGGTTGTCGGGGTGCCGCCCGTGGTCGTTGTCCCGCCCGTCGTCGGAGTACCGCCCGCCGTGGGCGTGCCACCCGTTGGTGTCGTTCCGCCAGTCGTAGGCGTGCCGCCCGTGGTGGGCGTGCCGCCAGTCGTCGGAGTACCGCCCGTCGTGGGCGTGCCGGTATCCGTCGGAGTCGTGACGACGGCGCCGAAGGTCGCCTTGCTCACCGTGCAAACCGAAATCCGGTTCGTATCGAGCGTGACGGCACCGTTGCGCGCCAGGACGGCGCCGCACAGCACGTTGGCGCTGGTGTTCAGCGTGATGCTGGTCAGCGCTAGGATCTGTCCGGCGAAGGACGTCGCGGTGCCGAGCGTCGCCGAACTTCCGACGACGAAATAGACATTGCTCGCCTGCGCGCCATTGATCAGCGCCACACTGGATCCACTGGCGGTGGTCAGCGTGCTGCCCACATTGATGATGAAGACGGCATTCGGATTGTTCTTGGCGTCTACCGTCACCGTGCCGGTCAGTTGCGCCGCGTTCTGAAACGAATAGACGCCCGGCGCGAGCACGAGGCCGGCAAGGTCCTTTCCGGTCAGGTCGGCGGTTGCCGGGCGATTGCCCAGATTGTTGTAGGCGGCCACGAGGTCGATCTTCGCCTGAACGGCCACGCCGTCATTGAGATGGATCGCCGAAGGCGCGACCACGACGCCGGGCGGGAAACCGGTCAGGGCCGTACCGGGGCTTAGTCCGATATTGCCGTTGATGACGCTCGTTCCGGTATTGGTGATCGTCGAGCCGGCAAGGATCGCGAAACTCGACAAATCTTCGGCATGAGCGACGGTCGACTCTACAAACGTCGCGCCGGCCAGCGCCAATACGGTCCGGGCCAGATTTCGCGCCTGAAGATTCTTCATCGATATTTCCCCCCGAGACCATTTATATTTGGAACCTACCGGGAGTCATAAAGTTGTTATGAGCAATAAAGCTCACAATTTGCTCGATACCCAACAAAATTTCGAATATCGCCTATAGGGATATATTTGTGACACAAAAAGAGCGCCCAGAGATCGCCAGCGCGCATTTCCTAGATTCTGCTGGGCTGGGAGGCGCTCTTTCAAACTATCCGCGAGGCGCGGTGATCTTTTCGCAAGATTCCCTTGCAGACTCGGTCTTTTACATCCGGGACGGAAAGATCAAGCTCACCGTCACGTCTTCGGGCGGGAAAGAGGCCGTCATCGCCTTGCTTGGGCGCGGGGAATTCTTTGGCCAGGCTTGCCTTGCTGGAGAAGTCCGGCGCATGGCGACGGCCATCGGCCTGACCGATTGCTCTTTGACCCGGATCGACAAGGAGTCAATCGCGACGCTCTTGAAAAACGATCCTGGCTTTTCGGGCTTCTTTCTTCAGCGGATGCTCAAGCGGTCGATCCGCGCCGATGAGGATCTGGTTGATCAACTGTTCAACTCGAGCGAAAAGCGCCTTGCACGGGCGCTGCTTCTCTTGGCTAATTACAGCAGCGACACGCCGATAGAGCTGTCGATACCCAAGATCAGCCAGGAGACTCTGGCAGAAATGATTGGCACAACCCGCTCGCGCGTCAGCTTTTTCATGAATAAATTTAGGCGATTGGGATATATTAACTATAAGGTGCAGATCGAGGTTCGCCCCTCGTTGCTGAATATCCTTGTCGATGAGCCGGCCGTTTCCGTACGAGGCGCGACTTCGGGGACTGAGGCGCTCCCTGCCCTATCTCCGCCGTCCCCAAAAGCCGGGCCGCCCCTCAGGGCACGACGATGACTGTCGTTCCAACATTCACGCGGCTGAAGACGTCGAGGATATCCTCGTTAAACATCCGGATGCAGCCATAGGACACGAATTTGCCGATCGATTCCGGCTTGTTCGTTCCGTGAATGGCATAGAGGCCCCCGGCGATCGTCATGGCCGCGGCACCCATTGGGTTCTGCGGTGATCCCGAGGGAATGATTTCCGGCAGTTGCGGGCTGTCTCGACGAACGTCGCTGGGCGGCTCCCAGTTCGGCTTCAGATATTTGCCGCTGATGGTCGAGGTGCCCTGCCACTGCCGCCCGGCTCGGCCGACGCCGACGGCATAGCGCACCGCAACCCCCCGCGAGACAACAAGATAGAGCCGGCGTTCTTCGGTGTGGACGATGATTGTCCCGGGGGCGGCACCCGCACTGTCAAACGTCATCACCTCGCCAGCCCATGCGTGCGAGCCGGCGGTGACGCTCAGCAACGCCGCAGCAAGATGAACGCGCCAGTCTGTCCTGCGGCGGGCCGCTTTTTGTCTTGAAATGGCTTTTCGAACTCTTCTCCTGGCACTGCTCGCCAGGATGTCGATCTCGGCTATCATCACTTGGAAGCTACGCGTTTCCTGGCCGACTGGATACAGCCGACATCAGATCGGCCTGGACCATCCATTCGCCTCGCGCGTCGTGCACGAATGCGACACCTGGGGGAGAGACCATGCCACGTCCAGAAAGATTGAAGATCGCCGTCGTCGGTGTTGGCAACTGGGGCCTCCAGCATGCCCGCGTCTTGGCCGCCCGCGACGATGTCGATTTCTGCGCGGTCGTGGGGCGCAACCACGAGCGGGTCGACCGACGGGCCGCAGCCTTCGGCGTGCGCGGCTATGCCAGCATCGGCGCGATGATCGCGGCGGAGCAGCCGGATCTCGTCTCAGTCTCGCTGCCAAACGAGCAGCATTTTGCGCCAACGCTGGAACTCATCGAGGCGGGCGTGCCGCTCTTTGTCGAAAAGCCGCTGGTGTTCGATAGCGGAGAGGCCGACCGGCTGATTGCGGCCGCGGCGGAACGCGGCCTGTTCTTCGCCATCAATTTCAACCATCGCTTTGCACGTCCTGTCGCGATGGCGCGCCGCGCCATCGTCGATGGGCGGCTCGGTGACATCGTGTTTGCCAGTTGGCGCTTCGGCGGAGAAGGCGGCACCAGCCATCCCTTCAACAATCTCATCGAAACGCAATGCCACGGCTTCGACATGCTGGAGTTCCTTGTCGGGCCCATCGCCTCGATCATGGCCGAGATGACCGACATGACAGAGGCGGGCGCCTTCCGAACCATGGCTTTGTCGCTGCGGTTCGCAAACGGCGCCGTCGGGAGCCTGATCGGTTCCTACGACACGTCCTACGCCTACCCCGAGACGCATAGGGTCGAGATCAGCGGCACTGGCGGCCGTTTGATGATCGAGGACACTGTACGGAGGTTCACGTTCAATGCTGCGGGCAGCGAAACAGCGGAGATATGGCAGGCGGGCTATTTCAACGACCGCGACCGCAGCTTCTATCTGACCTTCGATGCCCATATGGACGCCGTGATCGCCGCTCTGCAAGCCGGCGGGCCGCCACCCGTGCATGCCCGTGCCGGGCGACGGGCTCTGATGCTGGCCGAGGCGGCCATCCGTTCGTTCAGGACCGGAACACGGATCACCGTCGAGATCGACAGTCACGAGCCGGCCCCACCGCCATTGCCCAGACCGGCGCCAGCCAATCCCTGAGGGAGCGGCGCATTCTTTCTCTCGATCAGCCCAATCCTAAAACGGAAAAGGGCCAG
The DNA here is from genome assembly GCF_900129325.1 of Kaistia soli DSM 19436. Lineage (GTDB taxonomy): Bacteria > Pseudomonadota > Alphaproteobacteria > Rhizobiales > Kaistiaceae > Kaistia > Kaistia soli. Next base: position 223,687 of record NZ_FQUP01000001.1, read on the forward strand.
TGCAACTCGTGCATCGGCCCTTTGAATAGCTTGTCCGCAGAAACGGATGGTCGCTCAGCCTCGCCTGCCTCCGATGCGAGCATCAGTGGTGGCCGGCCGTCTCGTCTTCGGCGATGGCCACATCGTGATACCAGCTGTCGCCATAGACCGTATTCGGCAGCGAGGCCATTTCGCGCTCAATATTGGTCAATTCGAGATGAGCCTCAAGACCACGAACGCGCGCGGTGCGTCCACCAGCCGGAAATTCATAGATCTTTGCGGTTTGTCTTTGAACACTTGCAGTCACGTCAATCACTCCATTGTTGCGCGGCCATCCGCTGGTCACTGCATGTAGTGATTCATAGCATGGATTGCACACGTCTTGCGCTATCAAGATCAAAAATATGCAGTGATTGACTATAATATGATCACCCCAGATCACTGGCGGCCCAATCGGCAGCGTTCCCGGACCCGTCGGTCCGCGCTCCGCATCACCCCGCCCGCCCCATGGGCGTTTTGACGCGCCTGCCTGCCTCACAATGCGCCATGCCGCTTTTTGGCGCTCAAGAACAGTGCGTTCTGCGGTCTCTCGCAGGGTCTATGCGCCGCCAGGCCTACGGTGAAGAATGCGCCATGCCTGACGATTCATCCGTCGCCAAGGTGGTCGCGACGCCGTGCCGCGTAGAATGGCATGCAAAATGCTTCATCATGGACGGCGCTAGCGATCCGATCAGGCGGCGGGGCTGGCAGCGAGAGGTTCTGGGGCGCTTTGCGTCATCACCTAACGAGAGACCTAAATGACAAAGTTTAAACTGGAGTACATTTGGCTCGACGGGTACACGCCCGTGCCGAGTCTGCGTGGCAAGACGCAGATCAAGGAGTTCGACGTATTCCCGACCCTTGAAGAGCTTCCGCTATGGGGCTTCGATGGCTCTTCGACCATGCAGGCCGAGGGTCGCAGCTCGGATTGCGTTCTGAAGCCGGTCGCTATCTACCCTGATCCCGCCCGCAAGAACGGCGCCCTCGTCATGTGCGAGGTCATGATGCCCGATGGTGTCACGCCGCACTCTTCAAACAAGCGCGCCACCATCCTCGACGATGCCGGCGCTTGGTTCGGTTTCGAGCAGGAATACTTCTTCTACAAGGACGGCCGTCCGCTCGGCTTCCCGGAGAGCGGCTATCCCGCCCCGCAGGGCCCGTATTACACCGGTGTCGGCTTCAAGAATGTCGGCAACGTCGCACGCGAGATCGTCGAGGAGCATCTCGAGCTTTGCCTCGCCGCCGGCATCAATCACGAGGGCATCAACGCCGAAGTGGCGAAGGGCCAGTGGGAATTCCAGATTTTCGGCAAGGGCTCCAAGAAGGCGGCCGACGAGGTCTGGATGGCGCGCTACCTGCTGCTGCGCCTCACCGAGAAGTACGGTGTCGACATCGAGTTCCACTGCAAGCCGCTTGGCGACACGGATTGGAACGGCTCGGGCATGCATGCCAACTTCTCGACCCAGTATATGCGTGAAACCGGCGGTAAGGCCTATTTCGAGCAGCTGATGGCGGCATTCGAAAAGAACCTGCACGACCATATCGCTGTATACGGCCCGGACAACGACAAGCGACTGACCGGCAAACATGAGACCGCGCCGTGGAACAAGTTCAGCTATGGCGTGGCTGATCGCGGCGCTTCGATCCGCGTCCCGCATTCGTTCGTCAAGAACGACTACAAGGGCTATCTCGAGGATCGCCGCCCGAATTCCCAGGGCGACCCCTACCAGATCGCTTCGCAGATCCTGAAGACGATCTCGGAAGTGGCGATCGAAGGCGCGGCATCCGCCGCCGCCTGATCGGGCATGAATGAATGACGCGGCGGTGCGGAGCGATCCGCGCCGCCGTTTTCTTTAGTTTTCGTTGCTCAGGTGCCGCCGATCGACCAGAGGACGCCAAAGGGGTCCTTGAGCTGGCCGTAGCGATCACCCCAGAACATTTTCTGCAGCGGGGTCACGATTTCGAGGCCCGCCGCCTCGGCGCGATTCCACCAGACATCCGGATCCGGGACCTGCAGATGCATGGTGAATGCCTGTGGCCTCACCGCCGGATAACCATGCTCAGGGTAAAAGTCACACAGCATCACCGATCCGCCATGGATGGTCAGATGAATGTGCATGGTGCGGCCTTGGTCATCGACCGGATGGCGGGCGATTTCCTCGGCGCCGAATGCCCGTGCGTAGAGCTCGGCCGCCTTCACCGCGCCATCGACGCTGAGATAGGGAACTACGCCGACGATCGTGTTGGATGAAGCCGTCGTCTCGGTCATCTTCGTCTCCTTCTTGTCGAGCCGCACCACCTTCGGGCGGGCTTCGCTGCAAGGACGGTTGATAAAAGCCGAAGCCGACAAGCGAACCAATCAGCCGCTGGACGCCGGCATGTTTATCGGCGTCGCATCCAGACGGTCGAGATGCATACGGATATGCGCCGCTTCCGCTGCCGTTCGCGCCAGCGCGATTGCCCGGTCATACGCATCGCGGGCTTCGTCAACGCGTCCAAGCTGGCTCAGCAATGCGCCCCGCAAGCCAAAATAATGAAAATAGCCGCCGAGCGGTTCCGCCAAAGGCGCGATCATCGTCAGCGCCGCCTCCGGCCCCGCGACCTTGGAAACTGCGACGGCCCGGTTCAGCGTCACCACCGGTGAGGGCTGGATATGTTCGAGCGTTGCATAGAGAAGGTCGATCTGCGGCCAGTCGGTGTCCTCCGGCCGCGCGGCTCTCGCATGCAGGGCCGCGATCGCCGCCTGGATGAGATACGGCCCGGGACGGCGATGGCGCATGGCCTTGTCGATGAGCGCGAGGCCCTCCGCGATCATCGCGCCGTTCCAGAGGCCGCGGTCCTGATCGTCGAGCAGGACCACCGCGCCATCAGCATCGAAGCGCGCCGCGAGGCGCGCATGCTGGAGCAGCATCATCGCCGTGAGGCCCATGATCTCAGGCTCGGCCGGAAAGAGGCGCAACAACAGGCGCGCCAGCCGGATCGCCTCGTCGCAGAGCCGGGCGCGAGCAAGGTCTCCGGATGCGGCGGAATACCCCTCGTTGAAGACGAGATAGATCATGGTGGCGACCGCCGCGAGACGCTCGGCCCGCTCGACGGGCCCCGGCGTCTCGAATGGCACGCCGGCCTTTGCCACGCGGCTCTTGGCGCGGGTGATGCGCTGCTCCATCGCGCTTTCGCTTACGAGAAAGGCGCGCGCGATCTGCGGAACCGTAAGGCCGGAGACGATGCGCAGCGCAAGCGCGATCTGCTGCGTTGTCGCGATGTCAGGGTGGCAACAGATGAAGAGCAGCCGCAGGATGTCGTCGCGATAATGGGCGTCATCGAGCCGATCGGCCAGCGAACTCTCCGCATCGCCAAGGTCTGAGAGCACCGATTCCTCTGGAAGCTCGGCCTCGCGACTGCGCCTGCGAACGACATCAATGGCGGCATTGCGGCCGACGAAAATCAGCCAGGCGCAAGGATCGCGCGGCGGCCCGTTCTGGGGCCAGAGATTGAGCGCCTTCAGACACGCTTCCTGGAACGCCTCCTCGGCGATGTCGAGATCGCGGAAATAGCGAAGCAGCGCGCTGATCGCCTTCGGCCGCGCCGCGGAAACCGCCGTCTCGATCCAGCCGATATCGGTCATGGTCGGAGTGCCCCGGGAAAGAAGGCGCCGACGGGCCGCACTTCATAGGCACCACCGGGGTTGGCGGCTGCGAGTTCGCGTGTCGTGTCCAGGACATCTTCAAGCGAGCCGCCCTCCACAAGATAGAAGCCGAGCAGTTGCTCCTTGGTCTCGGCATAGGGACCATCGAGCACCAATGGCGGATCCTGATCCTTGCGCAGCGTCGTCGCCGCTGTCGTCGGCAGAAGCCGAGCCACAGGCCCGAGCCTGCCCTCGCGGGCCAGCTTGTCCTGGACGACCGCAAGCTTCGCCATGACGGCCGCGTCTTCCTCCTTGGTCCAGGAACCGACGACGTCTTCGGAATGATAGCAAAGGATGGCGTAGAGCATGGGATTCCCTTCCACATCGCAGCTAGGACGATTGGCACCCTACGCCTGCCGACAGGCGATGCGAGAATGGGTGACGATTGCCGATGCGAGCCCAACTTATCTCTGCGATCAAGGGGATTGTCGGATCCTGGGGACCGCAAGCGTCCTTGTCACGGAGCCACGAGGAGAGACATTGATGAGCATCACCGAACCTGGCGATCGCGAGTTGATCATCACGCGCCTGATCGATGCGCCGCGCGCCAGCCTTTATCGCTGCTGGACAGAGCCTGAGCTGATCAAGAAGTGGTTTGCGCCCGCGCCGTGGACGACGCCCTCGGCCGAACTCGACCTTCGCATCGGTGGCACGAGCCGCATCGTGATGCGCAGTCCGGCTGGCGAGGATTTCGCCAATCCGGGCGTCTTCCTCGAGGTCGTGCCGAATGAGAAGCTCGTATTTACCGACGCCTTCACCGAGGCCTGGCTGCCATCGCAGAAGGCTTTCATGGTCGGAACGGTCACCTTTGCCGACGAGGACGGCAAGACGCGCTACACCGCCCGCGTCCAGCACTGGTCTGCGGAAGATCGGGCGGCACACGAGCAAATGGGATTCCATCAGGGATGGAACCAATGCACGGACCAATTGGCAGCGCTGGCCCGAACGCTCTGAACAGGCGGCCGGCCCATCGGGCCGGCCGCCCTGATCGTCTCAGGGACAGACGTCCCAGAACCCGGTCGTCTTCTGCGGGTTCGTATAATACCAGCAATAGCCCGGCTTCGGCGCTGCGCCCGCCACCGAGACGGCGGCGGCGCCCGCGATGAAGCCGATCGCCGCGCCGGCCGCGACGGCGCCACCTGGCGGCCAATAGCGGCGCGGGTTGACCACGACCACGCCCGGCGGCCGATAGACCGGATGGCGATAGACAGGCGCGGGCCGGTAAGCCGGCCGCCGGGTTGCACCGGCCGCGCAGCCATAACGTCCGCAGCCTGCTGCGGCGCAGCCGCGTGGTCCGCAGGCAGCGCGCGCCTCGGCCGGCGGCGCCGAAAGCATCGGCAGCGCCACCGTTGCCAGGACGCCGAACGTCAACACCAGAATTCTGAACAGCTTCTGCATCAAAAACTCCCCCGCAAAGCGATTCCTACCCTAGCACTGTTCCAAACGCCGGGGGAGCAAGCTGATCCGGGGTGCTCAAGCTCGCCGCGATCGCCTACACTTCGCTGCGACAACCAGCTGGAGTCCGCGTTGAGCCACGACCCGAAAGCGACCAAGGCCCTCCCCGCCCATGTCGAGTCTTCACTCGACGCCACGCCAGACCACACCACGATCCCGGTGATCCGCACGATCGCCATGCCGCGCGACACCAATCCGGCAGGCGATATCTTCGGCGGCTGGCTGATGTCGCAGATGGATCTTGGCGCCAGCACGATCGCGACACGGCGGGCGCGCGGCCGGACGGTTACCGCGGCGGTCGAAGGCATGTCGTTCCTGAGCCCCGTGCAGGTCGGCGACGAGGTGACGATCTATGGGCGCATCGTTTCGACGGGCCGCAGTTCGATGCGGGTTTTCGTCGAGGCCTGGCGTCGCAACCGCGAAAGCGACGACATCACCAAAGTGACGCACGCCACCTTCACATTCGTCGCGATCGACGCCGCCCGGAAGCCGCGTCCGTTGCCGGAGCCCGATGGCGAGGTCAAAGACAGATGAAGGGCCGGATCAGCGCCTCCGCGTCAGAGACGGCTCCGACGCACCGCTTTTTCAGGGAACCGTGGCCTGGCTCGCCGCGAAGCCGATGATGATGTCGTTGTTCAGAAGATAGTTAAGGCTCTGGAAGGTCGTTGCCCCGCCCTGAACCGCCGCGCTCTGGTTGAGATAGGCCACCATATTGTTGCGCGCAGCAACCGTTCCGAAGGTCGTTTCAAGGTCGGAAATGCTCCCGCCGAGGCCGGGTGCCTGCATCGTCAAGCCAGCAAGCGACGAGGGTGCGGCATCGCAGCCGGCCTTAGGCGCGGCATAGTTGGCGCCGACGAGCGTGACCTTGTGCTCTGAACCGCCGGCCTGGCCGTCGGAGACGAACCAGATCAACTGCTGCTGGTCGCCCGACCCCGCTGCATAGCAGAGCCAGTCAGCCGATACGCTGCCATCCGCCGCGTGCTGCAACGTGCCGCCAAAGGCATCCTGCAGATCCCCCAGGAGCGTTTCCCCGAGCACGATCGTCGCGGGACCCGCAGTGATCGTCGGGGCAGGCATGTTCGGAACTTCGTGCTGCGTGCCCTCGGCCGCATCGCCTGAGAGCAACGCAGATGGCAGGCCGGTCAATCGCGCGCCATCGGCAAGGGCCGGACCAGCAAGAAGCATGAGCAACAGCGTGGCGGTGGTCAAAGGTCTCATGATGGAAATCCCGAGGCCGCAATACGGCGGCGCAAGCCGAGCCTAAGCCAAGGCTGGGAAACAGCCAAGCTCAAGAAAAGGCTTAGCTTCAGATTGGCCGATCGCCGCCCAGCTGCGCAACATGACGGATGCCGAAGGGCGCGCCCCGCTCCGGCTCGACGAAGACCGCGAGGCGATCGATGACGAAGGGCTTGCCTTCAAACGCTGCAAAGTGGCTGCGCAACGCCGTATCGACAGCCTCCATGTCCTCTCGCGGAACGCGCCCGGTCAGCGACATATGGAATCGAAAGGCGTCGAAGACATAGGGATAGCCCCAGCGCAGCAGATTGGCTTCCTCGTCCAGCGTCAGGCCCGATTTGCGCCGCCGCTCGATATCCGCGTCCGAGAGCGGCGCGCGAAATGCGTCGAAATCGCTGACCACGCGGCCGGCCCAGGCGTCAAGCGCCGCAACCGGCTCATTCGGGACGAGCGCAAAGAAGCGACCGAGCCGGCGGACGACCAGTTCAGGGATCGTGATGCGAGCCGATTGAGCCGCGAAGCGATCGACGGCCGCAAGAAGTCCCGCTTCATCGGCGTCGGAGGCCAAGGAAAACGGCGCCTTCAGCGTTCCGTGGAAGCCATAGCGGGCCGGGTCGGCGAGATAGGCTTCCAGAGTGCCGGCCGCGAGCCCTTCGACCTCCGGCAGCGGACCTTCCAGTCCTCCGAATGCATCTCGTCCGAGCCACGCGACAGCAGCGAGGCAGAGAGGGTCATCGGCGGCGGGCGTGGCATAGAGAGCGTAGCGCAAGGAGGGCCTCGGACATCATCAGGGCTGTGGCGGCAAAGCCGACGAATCATCTCATTATCGCCGAAGTGCAGACATTCGCATGACGCGCAGTAGCTTTTCCTGTTCGGAACGAACCCCGAGGCCCGCGCCGCGTTATGGAAGCAGTCATGCTGATCGGGCATGATGGCTCGATGCACGCCTGTTGAAGGACGATACCAGGGATGTCCGCCATGATCCGCTCAGCTTCGATGCTCATCGCCGCCGCTTTTGTCTCGGCCCTTGCGCTCACGACGCTCTCATCTGGTCACGCCCACGCCTTCAGCTATTACGACGGCCACACAGCGCCCGTCCCAGACTGGGAGGTGTTCGGCTTCGACCTCACCAGCGTGCCCGGCGACGTCGCATCCCTGATGGCGTTCAAGGCTTCCCTCGATCCAAGACTGCAGCTCGCAATCAACAACCGCTGCAAGCAGGATATCGTCGCGATGCCCTGGCGCTACTCCCCGAAAGTGAGAATGTTCTGCTGGGGGCACTGAGCGCCCGCCGCCCCTTCATGTCCAGTGTCGCCTGGCGGATGGTGCCCGGCGCTTTCACCGGAACAAATCATCACCCTGATCGTTTAGATCTCGTGACGGATAGTTGACCGTCGATCTATCGAGGTTGCGGCGACGTCTTCGCCGAAATCAAAATTTGCAACACGTCGCTTTACTGCAACGTTGCATAATCAGGGAGATCGCCAATGATCGTTTCCAAGTATAGCAAGGCTCTCACGGCCGGTATTGTTTTCGCGACGCTGTCGATGACCCCGGCATTTGCGCAGGACGCGAACAATCCGGCCGTTCAGACGCCGCCCGCGGTTTCGAACCCGACGCCGGCCCAGTCCGACAACGGCCAGTCGACCGAGTCCTCGAGCGAGGCTGACAAGCCAGGCGGCCCGATCGCAGACACGGATGTCTTCGGCTTTGACATCAGCATGGGTACAGCGAATCTGACAGCCGAACAGATGACGGCAGCGAAGAATACGTGTCGCGACAACGTCACGATCGACCCGGTGCGCTATTCCTCGGCGGTCAAGAGCTTCTGTGACCAGCTGAAATAAGACTAACCGCCGTTAAGACCCGGCCGCGGCTCGCTTCCGGCGAGTTCGCGGCCGATCCATGTCAAGAGCTCGCGTCGAGCCGATGGTTCGGCTAAGGCACGCGGCTGGTAGATATGCCGATCGAGAAAGTGGCCAGTGAGGCGGAACGCCTCGTCAATCGCGCGCCGATCGTCATTCGCGCCGTGTTGGCCGAATAGCAGCCTGGGCAGCGGCAGCAACCGATCCTCATAGCCAGCAGCAGCCGGCCCACTCACCGCGCGGCCGGTTCGCGGCGAGACGAAGACGAGACCCTCCGTCGTGCCCGTCACGGCGCAGCGCGAGAGATCGAGCCCGAAGCCGCTTTCATTCAAGAACGCGAGTTCAAAGCGCGCGACGAAGCCGGCGATAGCCAAGGCGCTCGGACCGGGGCTCTCGGCGAAGCTGTCGAGCGCTGAATCCACCGCGCCATGCAGTTCCGGATGACTTTCCCGCTCCGCAAGCAGCCCCAGATGGCCGGCGAGAACCTGCAGCGCAAAAAGCGACAGCGGACGTTCGATCAGCTTGGCGGCACGCATGGTCAGCGGCTCGATTGTGAACAAGCCCAACTGCTCGTCCAGCCGGGCGCGCCAAGTAGCTTCGACGCGGTTGCCGGGCTGCAGCATCGGCGCCAGGCGGCGCGAGCGCGCACCGCGCACGACACCGAGATGGCGGCCGCGCTTTGCCGTCATCAATTCCAGCACCGCACTCGAATCACCGAGCCGCCGCATGCCGAGCACGATGGCCTGATCGGTCCATTGCATTCAGAAACCCGCCTCGACGCGCAATGACCGCGCCGTAACACCATCAACGGAGGGTCTCATCATAATCCTGACCTCGCGACTAGCCGGTCAAAAATGTCGCCGGACATCGATGTCGCTTAAATCCGGGTGGGGACCTGCGGCCGCCAAACTTCGGCGTGAGGACTGGTGACGCGCCTAGCTATCCGCCCGCCGTCTGATGTTGGCGTCACGTGACACCACGGCGTGTGATCCTGGCTCTAATCCCAAATAGGGCCGAAGTTTGATCCGGCAACATTTGCATCCGTTCTGACACCACCATGCGCAGATAAGCATGGCGCTGATGACCTCACAGCCAAGGTCGAGGGCCTCGTCGCTGCGCGCATCGGATTGGCCGGCTGCCAGATGAACTTGCTTCTCCCAAGATGGCTGCTCGGCAGAGCACAAACGAAAAGGCCCGGCGGAATGATCCGCCGGGCCTCTTTATCTCCGAGGAGAAGAGCTTACCAGGAGCGCTTCATCCAGAGGTTGACGGTCCAAGCGTCGCCGTCGTCATCGTTGTTGACGCCCGCAACGCGGCCGTCGGTGATGTCAACATGCGAGTACTGGCCATCGAGCATCAGATCGAGACCGGTGACCGGGGTCCAGCCCGTCGAGAACACACCGCGATACGCATCGACGGTGAAGTTGTCGAAGTAGCCATCGCCATCATACGAAGCATAACCGCCCGAAACAGCCGACCAGACGGTCGGGGTCCAGACATGCTTGTACGAAGCGAGTGCCGACCAGCTGGAACCAGGAGCCGCCGACGCGATGAACGAGCCATCGTAGGTCGAGGTCAGGTTAGCAACCGACGTACCGCCGGCGATGCCGGTGTACGAGTTGGCGTTGTCGCCATACGAACCCGTGACGAAGAACTTGTCGCCGGGCGAGAAGCTGTCGAGAGCGAACTCGACGCTGCCGCCGATGGCCCAGCCAGTCTTCGCATTGATGTCATACGGGTCGGCAATCGTGCCCGAGCCGCCATTGACGTCAACCGCGTTGTTGACATAGGCCGCAGCAATCTTCGTCGAGAAGATGCCCGAAGCGTAGGTCACAGCACCGACGATGTCGGGGATGTTGTTCTCGCCGCCCTGATAGTAGCTCGAACCGCTGAGCACCGGATCGCCGGTGTTGCCAGCAGCGCCACGGTCACGCTGGTCTTCGACCGAGATCGCAAGACCGAAGCCGTTGACGGCATAGGTCAGCTGGATGTGATCGGTGGTGGTGTCCGAACCGAACGCGCCGGTGTCGGTGTAGCCACGGCCGAAGTCGTACAGCGAGGTGAAGCGACCAGCCTTGACCGGACCAAGCGACAGCCAGGCGCTGTCGACATAGGCGGAGTTGGTGGCGGCGTTGACCGTCTGCGTCGCCGACTGCGTGAACGAGCCGGTGTTGCCGGACTGAGCACGGAAGTCGAGGAAGCCGGTGAGGTTACCGAATTCGGTGACCGACGAAGCCGTCAGCTGGACCGAGGCTTCCGTGTAGAAGTTCGACCACTGGCTGTTCGGGTAGATCGAGTTGTACGTGCCGAAATCGGTATCACCGAAAGCGGTACCGAACTTCACGTAGCCACCGACCTTGATGCAGGTGTCGGTGCCGGGAGAATAGAAGAAGCCAGCGCCAAAAGCGTCGCAGACCTTCACGTAGTCGACCGGCTCGGCGACCGTGAGATCCGCCGCCTGAGCGCCACCAGCCACGATCATCGCAGCGGCAGAGCCGAGGAGAAGGGTCTTGAAGTTCATATCCTGACCTCCAAAAGGTTAAACCAGGAGACTGTTTCTTTCTTCTCGTCGCCCCCGAGACAATCTTTCGATTATCCCAGTCAGTCGGCTCGCTCGAAGTCCGTCAAATCCCCGTTCAGCTGCATCTGCCCGAGTTGTCCCCCACCCCTGGGTGACAGGCAAAGCAACCGGAACCGCTTTCGATTCCGTAAAGTGATCATAGCGAAAGGCGTCAGGGGCGCTATGACGGAAATGCAACACTGCAAGGGATCGTCATGCTTTGACATGTAAGGTTTCGGTAACACCTGTTAACACGCTGGCAACAATCAGCTTTTGAACCGTGCGCCAGGGCGTCGCCTTGTGCGAAAGACGTCATCGACGCATGGTTGCCAGCGAAAACCAACGCAAGGATTCCAAGGACATGGCCTCTATCGACCGCGAAGCGATTCTGGCGCGACTCGCCGCCGTTCCCGGGCCCGACGGAAACGGCGACCTCGTTTCGCTTGGGCTCATCTCCGACATCGTCATCCATGGCGGCAAGGTCATGTTCTCGATCACCGTGGATGCCGCTCGCGCCGACGCGCTCGAGCCGCTCCGCGAGCAGGCCGCGGCAGCCGTGAAGGCGCTGCCGGGTGTCGAGAGCACGCTTGTTATCCTAACAGCCGAGCGCAAAGGCGGCGCGGGCGCCCCCCCTCCGCCCCGCCCTGCCCGGCCCGCCGCATCCGCCCCCCCGACTTCGGCCAGCGGCAAACCGGGCATTCCGGGCGTTGGAGCAATCATCGCCGTCGCCTCGGGCAAGGGCGGCGTCGGCAAATCCACCACAGCTGTCAACATCGCGCTCGGCCTTGCGGCCAACGGGCTGAAAGTCGGCCTGCTCGACGCCGATATCTATGGTCCGTCCGTCCCGCGGCTGCTGGGCCTCTCTGGCAAGCCAGAGACCCAGGACGGGCGCACTCTGAAGCCGATGGAGGCTTTCGGCATCAAGGCCATGTCGATGGGATTCCTCGTCGAGGAAGAGACGCCCATGATCTGGCGTGGCCCGATGGTGATGTCGGCGCTGACGCAGATGCTGCGCGAGGTGGCTTGGGCACCGCTCGACGTTCTGGTTGTGGACATGCCGCCGGGGACCGGTGATGCGCAACTCACCATGGCCCAGCAGGTGCCGCTCGCCGGCGCGGTCATCGTCTCGACGCCGCAGGACCTCGCCCTCATCGATGCGCGCAAGGGCCTCGCGATGTTCCGCAAGGTCGATGTGCCGGTGCTCGGCATCGTCGAGAACATGAGCTATTTCCTCTGCCCGCATTGCGGCGGACGCTCGGACATCTTCAGCCATGGCGGGGCGCGGCACGAGGCGGAGCGGCTTGGGGTGCCGTTCCTCGGCGAGGTGCCGCTCGACCTCGTCATCCGCGAGACGTCGGACGCCGGCAGGCCGATCGTGGCCAGCGCGCCAGATGGCCCGCATGCGGCTGTCTACCGGGACATTGCAACGCGGATCAGCATGGCGATCGCTGGCGGCGCCGGGGCAAAGCCGGCGCCGCGCATCATCATCGAATAGCGATTAGCCCTTCGGCGCGAGCGCCGCGCGGTTCTCGAGCAGGAAGTCGCGGACGCTCTGCGGCTCCTGTCCCGTCCAATCCTTCACGACGGTCGTGGTGATCGCGTGAAAGCCCTCCGCCGCCGCGACGTCGAAGGCCACCAGACCTTCGACGAGGCCGGCGGGCAGCCCTGCAGCCGTCAATCCCTGACGAAGCCCCTCGGCCGGGACCGCGACATGCTTCACCGGCCTGCCAGAAATCTCGCTGGCGAGTGCTGCGACCTCATCCTGCGTCAACGGTGCGGGCCCGGTGACATCGAGGGCGGATTTTCCGGTTGCCTTGGCCAGCGCTGCGGCCGCCGTGCGCGCGCAATCTTCCCGCGTGACGTAGGAGCGGCCTCCCGTTCCGGTTGCCGTATAGAGCGTGCCGGTCTCGATCGCGTGCGGCAGCGAATAGACGAGCAAGTCCGTATAGAGATGGTCGCGCAGGAATGTGAAGTCGACGCCGCTGGCGGCGATCGCCTGCTCGGTCCAGTAGTGATCGCCAATGAGGCTCGGCTCGGGCGTCGGATAAGGCGCTGGCGCCGACAGATAGACGATGTGATTCACCCCGGCGGCCACCGCCGCCTGTATCGCTGCGCGGTGCTGCGCCAAGCGCCTGCCATCCGTCCCGAGGGCATCGGTCGAAATCAGCAGCATCCGGTCGGCGCCCACAAAGGCGTTGGCCAGCGTCCCCGGCTCGTCAAAATCGGCGTGGCGGATTTCGGCGCCCTTGGCCGCGAGGTCGGCGAGCTTTGCCGGATCGCGCGTCGTGCCGATGACCTTGCCGGCCCCGGCAGCCAGCAGCGCCTCGATAACCTGGCGGCCGAGATGCCCGCTGGCACCCGTGACGAGAAGTGTGGAGTCGCTGGTCATGTCCATTCCTTTGTCGACAGCAGACGAACGCGGCACCGCATGGATTGGCGCGCTCGGTTCCATCTAGTAACTAAGCGCTTGACATGCATCCGTGAAAAACGCATCTGTCTGTCCCTTGGGCACACCGGCGGAACTGCGTCTGCGTGGCAGCAGAGGAATGGGTGATGATCGATACAGCGACGGCCCGCATCGAAACCGAGTGGGATGAGGCTCACTCCCACACCCCGGCGCTCGGCGAACTGATCGGCGGTTTTGGAAACGCCGCTCGATCGGCCGAGGAATGTCCGGTTCGCGATGTGCTCGACCGACTTGGCGATGCCTGGAGTTTTCTGGTGGTCCTGCGCCTCGCCGACGGTGCGCTGCGGTTCAATGAACTGAAGCGGCAGGTCGGGGGCGTTTCGCAGCGGATGCTGACGGTGACTCTGCGCAGCCTCGAGCGCGATGGCCTCGTCGGCCGCACCGTTTTTCCAACCACGCCGCCGCGCGTGGAATACCGACTGACGGCGCTCGGCAATTCGCTGGTCGAACCCATGACCGCCCTCACCCGCTGGGCGGTCACCAATCATGACAGCGTTCGCGCGGCGCGCGCCCGCTATGATACGCCGCAGCCCTGAGCACGCGGCGGAGGCGATCAGTTTACTAGGGCTGCATCACTTTCCGCACTTGATGTTGTAGGTGCCGGCGACCGCGACGCCCTTGGCGCCCATGCCGCTGCGCTTCAGGCGCATTGTGACGATCGACCCCTGAACGAGTTCGGCGGCGCCAGAATTCAGGACCACCTCACCCTTGGTGCCGACGGTGCTCTTGTACTCGATGATCAGCATCGCATCGGCCGGAACGCCGCCGACGCCCACGCGCCAGACGTGATTTTCCGGCGATTCGGCGATCACCGCCTGACCCTCGCTCATGCCCTGCGGCACGGATAGCGTCCATTTGGTCGGCCGGCAGGCCGGGTCCTTGGCAGCGGCCTCGGCAGTGCCCGCGCCGGCGAGACAGGCGATCGAGACGGCGGCGGCAAGAAGGGGCGCTAGTCTGGTCATGACGGGTGTCCGTTGCTGGCGAGCCGTCTCGAGGCGACGGCATCAAAATACGTGGGCGGAGAATACATCAATGGATACGGGCGCCAAGGTCTCGCCCGGACGTGCCGCGGAAGCTGTTTATCAGCGGGCGAGAAGGCCCTTCAGCGCCGCATAGTGAAGCAACATGATGGTCTTGGCATCGCAGATGCGGCCATCGAAACTCATGGCCATCGCCTCCTCGAAAGGAAGCTCCAGCACCTCGATATCCTCGCCTTCGGAGACATGGCCGCCGCCGGCGCCACGGCGATCGCCCGGGCGATAGCGGGCAACGAAGAGATGCAGTTTCTCGACGACGCTGCCTGGCGACATGAAGGCCGCGATCGCAAGTTCAGGCTCGTCGATGGCAACGCCCATCTCCTCCTCGGCCTCCTTCTTGATGCAGGTGACCGGATCGTCGGCATCGAGAAGGCCGGCACAAACTTCGATCAACGGTTCATGATGGCCGCGCTTCCAAGCGGGAAAGCGGAACTGGCGGATCAGGAGGACCGTGCCACGATCGGGGTCGTAAGCGAGAACGGCCGCGCCATCACCGCGATCATAGGTTTCGCGCGTCTGGCGCTGCCACGATCCGTCGGAGCGCTGATAATCGAAGACGTTCCGGTCGAGCTTGCCCCAGTTGCGGGAAAGTTCAACTGTCTCGACGAGACGGATGCGGTCGTTCCAGTCGGTCATGGGAATCCCCTTGTCGCGCTTTGGCATGCATAGCCGATCGGGCGCGCGAGGGAACCGGTCTTCAGGCGACTTTGCGCTGCGACACAGAGCGCAGGCAGAGGGCAGAGCGGCGCCTCTTGAAAAAGTTCGACGCAAATGTCGTCCCGGCTGCCCCGCCGTTCGTCATCACACTGAGCGCAACCGGCGCGACTGGCGATATCAAGGGAGAACGATGATGCGTGTGATGGTTCTGGTGAAGGCAACGACCGATTCGGAAGCCGGACTGCTGCCGACGACCGAATTGTTCGACGCAATGGGGCGGTTCAACGATGAGCTCGCCGCCGCGGGCATCCTGCTGGCCGCCGATGGCCTCAAGCCCTCCTCCAACGGCAAGCGCGTCGCCTTTGACGGCGCGAGCCGGATGGTCATCGACGGACCCTTCGCGGAAACGAAGGAGGTTGTGGCTGGCTTCTGGCTTTGGCAGGTCAAGGACATGGACGAGGCCGTGGCATGGGTGAAGCGCTGCCCGAACCCGATGCCCGGCCCGAGCGAGATTGAAATCCGGCCGCTTTTTGAAATGTCCGATTTCGCCGATGTGGTGACGCCTGATCGCGGCGCTGCGTGAGAAGAATCGCCGCAAGGGCGCGGACAGCGGGGGACACACGACGGGATCCGGACGGTCAGCACCACCGGATGCCGTGTGCCGCGTGATCAGAAGGCCGATGGCCGGCCTTGCGTCAGGGCGATCTCGCGTTTCAGCCAATCGCGGAAGAGGCGCACCTTGCGGCTGCGCGATGACGCCTCGGTGGTGACGAACCAATAGGCGAACCGGCTCTCGACCTCGGCGTCGAACGGCCGCACCAAGCGGCCGAGCGCCAGTGCATCGGCGACGACCATGTCCCATGCGAGCATCACGCCCTGCCCGGCCATGGCCGCCTCGAGCCCGAGGATGGGGTCGGAAAAGCGGGGGCCGGCAAGGTCCGGCATTGGCTGGCCGGCCGCAGCGAACCACTCCCGCCAGTCGACCATCGTGCCCTCGTCGTGGATGACCGGCACATGGGCGAGATCGGCCGGTGTCTTCAGCTTCGCCAACCATTCTGGCGTCGCCACGGGGAAGAATGGCTGAGGCAGCAGGCATTCCGATTGAAGATCGGGCCAATTGCCTCGGCCGAGGCGGATCGCGCAGTCGATATCGCTGTGATTGAGATCGACCAGTGCAACGGTCGCCGAGAAGCGGATCTCGATCTCCGGGTTTTCGCGCGAGAACCGGCCAAGCCGCTGCACCAGCCAGCGCGCCGCGAAGGCTGGCGCGGCGGACAGCGTCAGCGTGCCGCTGTGGCTCTGCTCAATGGCCGCGACGCCGTCTGCAAGCGCCTGGAAGCCGCGATGCAAATGTGGCAGCGCGACGTCGAGCGCCGGCGTTGGCCGCAATCCAGTGCGATCCCTCTCGAAAAGGACATATCCGAGCCGCTCTTCGGCCCTGCGGATATGTTGACTAACGGCTCCTGGCGTTACGCCGAGTTCGTCCGCCGCCGTCGACAGCGTGCCGCCGCGGCCGACAATTTCTATCGCCCGAAGAGCATTGAGCGGCACCTTGAAAGGGTTTGCCATAGAGATTTTCTACAGTGTGACGGAGATCATGTCGATGGGATCGCCGTAGGGCTATCTCCATATTCGGTGGTGTCAGCCACAGGAGACCAACCATGATCCTCTCCAGCCTCTATCGCACCATCACCGACTGGGCCTCTCGTCCCGTGCTTACGCATGACAACGAGAATGCCCTCTGGCGCATGAGCGCCCATGACCTGTCCGATCTGCCGATCGGGCCCGAACCCGAAGACGAAGGCGCCGCCTTTGAGGCGGACCGACGAGACCGCTGCGCCTGACGCAGCGGTACCCAAAGAGGAGAAAACCATGTCGCTTCATATCGCCGACCAGACCGCCCGCCGCGAGGATGCGGGGGAGCATCGGCTGCTGGACCACTACAAGTCGCTGGGGCCGCATCTGCGCGCAGCAGTTCTGCATGCCCGCCAGCCGGAACGGCGCGAACGTCCCGAGCCATGCGGCGGCGATTCAGACATGGACTGATGCGCCGGCGCCAAAGGCGCCGGGCACTCTTGTAAAGCCACGGCCGGACATGCCGGCCATGGCTTTGTCTTGACCGAGCCTCAGCCCTTATCGAGCCAGGCGACCTGCTCCGCCGTCAGGCGGATATCGAGCGCCGAGAGGCTGTCTTCAAGCTCGGCAAGCGTGCGCGGGCCGATCAGCGGGACGACCGGGAACGGCTGGGCGAGCACATAGGCGAGCGCGATATGGATCGGGTTGCGGCCGAGCTTGCCGGCCAGTTCGATTGCCCGGTCACGGCGCTCGAAGTTCTTCTCCGAGTACCAGCAGCGCACGATCTCCTCGTCGTCCATCTTGCCACGGCCGGCGCGCTCGGTGAAAAAGCCGCGACCCTGGCTCGACCAGGCGAAGTTCGGGATCTGATGGGCGTTCAGCCAAGATTTCCACGCGTCGTCCGAGGCATGGACGCAGCCGGCCCAGATCGGATCGACCATCTCGGCGAGCGAGAAGTTGTTGGAGAGCGCGCCGGGCTTGGTCTTGCCGTTCTTCTCGGCATAGGCGATCGCCGCGTCGAGACGCTCGCGCGTCCAGTTGGAGCCGCCGAAAGGCCCCCGAATGCGGCCGGCCTTGACCTCGGCATCCATCGCGTCGACGAACTCGCCAACCGGGACGTCCGGATTGTCGCGATGCATGAAATAGACGTCGACGTGATCGGTCTTGAGCCGATCGAGGGTCTGCGTCAGCTGCTTGGCGATGATATCGGGATAGACGAGCGGCGAGTGCGCACCCTTGCCGATCACGACGAAATCGTCCCGCGCAATGCCCCGTGAGCTCTGCCACTCGCCGAACAGCGCTTCGGTCTTGCCACCGCCATAGATATAGGCCGTGTCGAACAAGTTTCCGCCAGCCTCATAGAACGCGTCGAGCAGGATCGAGGCGCCCGAGAAGTTCGGGAAGAACTCGAAACCGAGCGCGACGAGCGAGGTGTCGCGGCTGACGCCCGGCAGGGAGCGCTTCGGAATACCGGCGCCCTTGCGCGCCAACACGCGGCCCGACGCCGTGCGCGGCCGGTTGGCCGGGCGCTCGATATCATATTCGAGACCGATATCAGCGCGCCACTTGTCGAGAACCGCGAGATTGCCGAGCGTGTCGGCCCAGGTCATGCCTGGCGGTGACAGTTCCAGCTTGCCGGCGCGGATGGCTGCGCCCGCCGCATCGACCTCGAAGGAATAGAGCCAGCCCTCTTCCGGCACGGTGACCGTTTCGACCGAGCCATCCGGGCGATAGATCGTGATCACGCCCGAGCCGCCCTCGCGGCCACCGGCAAACCAGAAGTCCTTGACCTCGATCCGGCCTGTGGTGCCGAGAATGCGCAGCACATTATCCTGCGCCAGCGACACCGAGCAGGAAACCTCCGCGAGGATCTCGTTCGGGAACTTCAGCAGCGCCGAGGCCCATTCGTCGACACCGGACTTGCCGAGATGGCCGACGCCAACCACTTTCTCGGGCTCCAGGAACGGCTTGCCCGCCGCTGCACCCGCGATGAGCCGCGCCATCGAAACCGGATAGCAACCGACATCGAGGATGCCGCCGCCGGCGAGTTCGTTGGCGTAGAGGCGGTGCGAGGCGTCGAAGCGCGGCATGGCGAAGCCGAAGCTCGACTTGATCGCGCGGACCTCGCCGATGGTGCCGGCCTTGACCAGATCGACCAGCTTGGCCGTCTGCGGATGGACGCGGTACATGAAGGCTTCGGCCGCGAAGGTGCCGGCCTTCTTGGCGGCGTGGAACACCGCCCCCGCCTCGAACGCCGTCAGCGCGAGCGGCTTTTCGACCAGCACATGCTTGCCGGCTTCTGCGGCCTTGATCGCCCATTCGGCGTGGCCGGGATGCGGTGTCGCGATATAGATCGCCTCGACCTCGGGATCTGCGAGCAGCGCATCATAGCCGTCGAGAATACGCGCGCCGGGGAAACCGTCGCTGAGGCCGGGACGCGCGGGGTCGCGCGTCGCAATCGCAACCAGCTTGCCGGTCTTCGAATGAGCGACGCCGCCCGCAAAGGTCTTGGCGATGCTGCCGGGGCCGAGAATGCCCCAGCGCACAGGTTCGGAAGTCACTTGGTGGTACTCCTCAGTCGATAGGATCAAAGGCTTGAAATCAGCGCAGCCGCTTGCCGGCGCTGTCGAAGAGCAAGGCAGCCTCAGGGGGGATGGAGACTGCTATGGCATCGGTGTCGCCCATATGGCGTTCTTCGCGCTGGATGATCAGCCGCTCGCCACCGCCATGGGCATAGACATAGGTGGTCGAGCCGAGATGCTCGGCGACATCGACGGCGAGAGCTATATCGGTGCCCTGCCCCGCCACACCGAAATGTTCAGGGCGGATGCCGATCGTCACCATCTCGCCCTTTTGCAGCAACTGGCCGCCGAGCGGTTTGGTGAGGCGGACGCCGCCATGATTGACCAGCGCGATCGTCGCGGCGCCAGCGCCTGTGTCGACGACCTCGCCGGACAGGAAGTTCATCTTCGGCGAGCCGATGAAGCCGGCGACGAACAGGTTGTCCGGGTCGTCGTAAAGCTGCAGCGGCGTGCCAACCTGCGAGACCTCGCCCTCGCGCAGCACGACGATCTTGTCGGCCAGCGTCATCGCTTCGACCTGGTCGTGCGTGACGTAGATAATCGTCGCCTGCAATTCGCGATGCAGGCGCGCCAGTTCGATGCGCATATGAACGCGGAGCTCGGCATCGAGGTTGGAAAGCGGCTCGTCGAACAGGAACACGTCGGGATGGCGCACGATGGCCCGGCCGATGGCGACGCGCTGCCGCTGGCCGCCCGAAAGCTGCGCCGGCAGGCGATCGAGCAGCGGCCCGAGTTCCAGGATGCGTGCGGCCTCGTTGACCTGGCGGGCGATCTCGTCCTTGGGCTTGCCGGCGAAACGGAGCGCAAAGCCCATATTGTCGCGCACGCTCATATGCGGATAGAGCGCATAGGACTGGAAGACCATCGCGATGCCGCGCTTCGACGGGTCGACATCGTTCATGCGTTTGCCGCCGATCTCGAGATCGCCAGCGGTGATCGATTCAAGGCCTGCGATCATGCGCAGCAAGGTCGACTTACCGCAGCCGGACGGCCCGACGAACACGACGAACTCGCGTGAATCGACAGTGAGATCGACTCCCTTGATGACGGGAAGCTGCCCATAGGACTTGCGGATGCCCTTGAGGCTGAGGCTGGTCATGATGCGTTCCTCATTTGACCGCTCCCAGCATCCCCTGCACGAATTGCCGCTGCAGAACGAAGAAGATGACGAGCGTCGGAGCCGTGGCGAGCACGGTGGCGAGCAGGATGACGCCGTAGTCCGGCGTATAGGCTGCGGTGAGTGTCGAGATCACGAGCGTGATCGTCTTGTTTTCCGGCGTCTGCAGCACGATCAGCGGCCAGAGGTAATTGTTCCAGGCGTTCATGAAAACGATGATCGTCGCCGCTGCATAGGTCGACCGCATGGTCGGCAGATAGACGAAGAGGAAGATCTGCCATTCCTTCAGACCGTCGACGCGGGCCGCATCGCGCAATTCGCGCGGGAACGCCTTCGTGGCCTGGCGGAAATAGAAGACGATGAAGATCGACGCGATCCCCGGCAGGACAACGGCCGTGAAGGTGTTGTTCAGCTGGGCGCGCGAGATCATGACGAACAGCGGCACCATCAGAGCGGCAAACGGGATCGACAGCAGCAGGAGCAGCAGCTGGAATATCCGCTCCCGGATGCGCGAGCGGAACATTTCGAAGCCGTAGCCGGCGAACGACGAGACGGCGAGCGTCAGAAATGTCGAGATGACGGCAATCAAAAACGAATTGCCGAAGACCCGCGGCAGGTCGACCTGGGTCATAAGATGCTGGAAATTGACCAGCAGATTCTCGCCCACCCCCAGCTTGCCGCGCACAATGTCGGGCGACTGGTTGGTCGAGCCGACCGCCATCCAGTAGAACGGAAAGACTGACAGGAACGCGGCGACCGAGAGAAACGCGTAGACGGCGCCGCGGCGCAGGAGCGCGACGCTCATGTCGCCCTCCTGCGATCACGGGCGATCATGAACTGGACGAAGCTCAGGACCGCGACGATCAGAACGATGACCCAGGAGACGGTGGCCGAATAGCCGAAGCTGGGCATCATGCGGAAGGTCAGATTGTAGATGTACATCGAGAGCGTCAGCGTGGCGTTGCCTGGGCCGCCCTGCGTGATGTTGTTGACCTCGTCGAAGAGCTGCAGCGTTCCGATGGTCGACAGGATCGTGGTGAAGAGGATCACCGGCTTCAGCATCGGGATTGTGATGCGCGTGAAGCGGGCCCATGCCGGGACGCCATCGATCCTCGCGACCTCGTAGATCGACTTGTCCACATTCTGCAATGCGGCCAGATAGAAGATCATGTTGTAGCCGGTCCAGCGCCAGGTGATGGCGGTGATGATGACGACCCGCGCCCAGAAGGGATCGGATAGCCACGGGATCGGCGTGCCAATCACATGCAGCGTCAAAAGGGCCTGGTTGATGATGCCGTCGGCGGAGAACATCGACTTGAACAGGCTCGAATAGGCGATGAGCGACGTGACGCAGGGCAGGAACAGCGCGGTCCTGAACAGTCCCCGGAACTTCAGCGTCGGATCGTTGAGGGCGACTGCGAAAAGCAGCGCCAGAACGATCATGATCGGCACCTGGATGAAGAAGAAGATGCAGGTGTTGGTCAGCGCCTTGATCAGCAGCGCGTCATTGGCGAGCCGCTGGATATTGGCCAGGCCGCCAAAGGAGAAATTGGCGCCGCGACCAACTTGGAAGCTCATCCAGAGCGACCAGATGATCGGGTAGATCATGAAGATGCCGAGCAGGACCAGCGCAGGCATGACGAATGCCCAGCCATTGATTTGCTCGCTACGGTCTAAACGCGTCTGCGCCATGCGCCCTTCCGATCATGAATGCCGCACCTCACGATGCGGCTTGGGCGCCGCACCAGGAAGAGACTGCTGGATCGGGGCGGGCCTGAGGCCCGCCCACATGGGAAAGGAGACGCGATTACTGCATCTGCTGGCGCAGCTGCGCGTCGATCGCCTTCAGCGCTTCGTCGATATTGCCGCCATTGGCAATGTTCGGGATCTGCGCGCGGACGGCCATGCGGGCCTCCGGCGTGAAGGTGCCGTAGTCGACGGTCGGCACCTTGGCCAGCCAGTCGGAGAAGTTCTGCCAGACCGGCTCGCCGTTGAAGAACGGATCGCTGGCCTTGTAGGCAGCGCCTTCACGAGCGGCGAGGAGCGAGCCCACGGCGCCCTGGTTGATCAGGATACCCTGATAGAAGTCGACATCGCCGCCCCAAACGGTCTTGAGGAAATCGACGGCCTCATCCTGATGCTTGGACGAGGCAAGCACATACCAGCTCGAGCCACCATTGCTGGAGAAGTGGGTCGCCCCTTCAACACCCTCAAGGATCGGCATCGGCGCCACGCGCCACTTGCCCGACTGCTCCGGGACCGACTTGATTGTGCCGGTGATCCACACGCCCTGCGGCACAGCGGCAACCTGGCCTGAAGTGAACGAGCCGGTGTAATCAGTCCAGCCCGAGACGGACTTGATGATGCCGGCCTTCGCCATGGTCTGGAAGGTCTCGAGCGCCGTCTTGAGCGCGGGATTGTCGAGAATGTTCGGCTCTTTGCCGTTCTTCAGATACCACTGGCCAGTCGACTGCATCATCAGGACGATGAGGTCGTCGCCGTTATAGTCCATGCTGATCAGCGGGTGGCCGGTCTTGGCGAGAACGTCCTTGCCGATCTCGATCAGCTTGGCCCAGGAGATGTTCTGCAGATCCTCGGGCTTGTAGCCAGCCTGTTCCAGATAGTCGGTGCGGTAGAAGAGGCCCGCGACACCGGAATCGAAAGGCAGCGAGTAGGACTTGCCGTCAAAGGTCGCCGCGGCGACCTTGTAGTCGGCGAACTTCTTCATGTCGATGGAATCGGACAGCGGCACGAAGGAGCCGGGGAACGACTGCAAGAAGCGCTGGATGTTGTCGTCCTGAATCAGGACGATGTCCGGCAGGCCATCGGTGACGCCCGCGAGGAACTGCGTCTGAAGCTTCTGGTTGATTTCATCCTGGGTGATGTTGGCAACGTTGAAGGTCGTATCGGGATGCGCCTTCGTGTAGCGCTCGCTCGCGTCCTTCATGGCCGGAATGTTGAAATTCGGGTCCCAGCACCAGACCGTCAGCTCTGACGCCGAGGCGGCGCCGACGAAGGCAGCGCTTGCAAGCATCGCTGCGCCGGCCAAAGCAGCCGCGAAGCGGCCACCCGCCCGCGCTCCAAATCCCAGTCGATTCATCTTTCTCATCAGGTCCTCCCGCTATGTCCGGATCCCACCCGATGCGTCGGTCGGAATGGCCATCGCCATCTCCTCCCGCACGACACGCCGAGCGCGTTCATCCGCCTCAATTCCGGGATCATTAGGAGTGTCGGGGCGCTTATTGTCAAGCCGCTGCGCCATCTTGTGGACCGCGTTTCTCAAGGACGCGTAATAAAGCAGGAATGATCAACATATTGTATAACATGGTGTATTTGCCACAATATCTTGACATGCTGCGCTGCACGCTGGTTGGCTTGGCCCGCCATCGACATTACTATTCCGGAATTGCAACAAATGATCCCGGAACGTTTGTACTGACCCGAGCGAACGCACCGGGCCAACGGGCTGGACCCTGCCAGCGATATCGCCGTCCCGAACGCTATAGCGGCCAGCGACCATGGAACGCGAAGTCTGCCACAGCCCGCCGCTGACGCGGCTCCATCTCTCGTGCCGCGCCCTCGCCGAGCAGCGCCGGATCCCCCGGATAGCCGATCGCGATGCCGGCCACTGGCTCGAAATCGCCCGTGATCCCGGCCGCCGCAATGACCTTGTCGCTGTCGAAGCCGCCGAAGGGATGCACGGCGAAGCCGTTCGCCGTGGCCTGCAGCAACAGATAGCCGAGCGCCATGCCCGTATCGTGCCGATTGTGCCAGAGGGCGCGGCCGCTGTCGGAGTGAAGCCGCGCAACCGAATAGGCGAGTACCGAGGCGCGTTTCACCCAGGCCTGGTTGCCGGGCACGGCGGCGTCAAGAAGCGCCCCGAAGGCCGGCTCGCCACGAAGCGCATAGACGAAGCGCCAGGGCTGCGAATTGCTCGATGATGGCGCCCATCGCGCCGCCTCGAAAAGGGGAGCAAGGTCGGCCTCGCTCATCGTCCGTTCAGGATCGAAGGCGCGAGGACTCCAGCGCTCAGCGATGACGTCAAGGATGGGCACGGCGGCATCGGCGGGCTTCCGCATCGGGGCATTCCTGTTCGAGGGACCGGCCGGCGCCGGCTTTCAGGAGCTTAAGACGGCCAGCGGTTCCTTGTCACCGCGACGGCGCTGTGCCGCGACGCTTTGGAAAGCAACTTCACGGCCTTTACGGAAGATAGCAGCGGGCGACTTGTCCGCTCTTCATCGCTCTGGCACGTTCGCCGCAGCCATCTGAGAACGGTAATATCCGGGGAGGAAAAACCATGAAGACGGTGCTCGCCTTTGGCGACTCCAACACCTTTGGCGAGGCGACGATTGCGCGGCCGAACAGCCGCTATTCCTTCGAGGAGCGTTGGCCCGGCGTTATGCAGGCCGCCCTTGGCGGCGCTTGGCGGGTCATCGAGGAAGGGCTGCCGGGGCGGACCACCGTCCATGACGACCCGATCGAGGGCGCGCATATGAATGGCAAGGCCTATCTGCTGCCCTGCCTCAGGAGCCATCGACCGCTCGATGTCGTCGCGATCATGCTCGGCAGCAACGACCTGAAGGCGCGTTTCGCCCTCCCCGCGGCGGATATCGCCGCCGGCGCCGCCGAACTCATCAAGGTCGCGAAGCTCGCGGAAGCCGGGCCGAATGGCAGCGTGCCCAAGATTCTTCTGATCGCTCCTCCGCCCATGCTCAACCATTGCGGCGAGGCGGTCCATATCGAGCGAATGTTTGTCGGCGGCTATGAAAAGTCGCTGCAGCTCGGCGCGCTTTACGCGGAGGTCGCCGCGACACACGGCGTCGCCTTCCTCGACGCCGGTACGGTGATCCGGTCAAGCGCCTTCGACGGGCTGCATTTCGATCCCGACGCGCATGACGCGCTCGGCAAGGCGGCGGCCTCGGTCGTATCAAGCCTCGGCTGAGGTTTTGTGGCTCAGCCCGTCCAGGGCAATGCGACGGCGGTCGGAACCGTGGAGAGCAGAAAGCTCCCGACGGCTTCCGCCGTCATCGGCCGGGCGAAGGCATAACCCTGAAGATAGTCGCAGCCAGCCTGCCGCAGCAGTACCGCTTCACCCTCCGTTTCGACACCCTCCGCTGTCACGCGGAGATCAAGCGCACGCGCCAGCGCGATCGTCGCCTCGCAGAGCTCGCGCGCCGCCTCGTCCGAGGTAATGCCCACCACGAGCGACCGGTCGAGCTTCAGCTTGTCGAAAGCGAACCGGCGCAGGTAGCCGATGGACGAATAGCCGGTTCCGAAATCGTCCAGCGCGATGGTGACACCACGCGCGCGCAAATTGGCGATGATTGCCTGGGCGCGCTCGGGATTGGCGACGAGATGGGTCTCCGTCATCTCGATCTCGAGGCGCTCGGTCGGAAAGCCGATCTCGCCGAGCATGTTGGCGAGCACGACGTCGAACTTCGGATTGCGGAACTGAACGGCCGAGACATTGACGGACAGCCTGACGCCCGGCCATTCCAGGGCGTCGCGGCAGGCGCGCCCGATCACGAAGGCGCCGATCTGATCTATGAGGCCGCTTTCTTCCGCAATCGGCACGAAAATGTCCGGCGGCACGAGACCTACCTCCGGGTGGAGCCAGCGCACCAGCGCCTCGACGCCGGTCGGGCGCATCGAGCCCGCCTCGAAGATCGGCTGATAGACGACCGCAAGCTGATCAGCCTTGATCGCCTCGCGCAGCTTGTCGGCGAGCGTCGTGCGCTCTGACCGGGCGGCGTCGATGGAGGGATCGTAGAAGGCGACGCGGTTGCGGCCGAATTCCTTGGCCAGATACATCGCGACATCCGAGCGGCGCAGCAGTTCCTCCGCCGACAGAGCTTCCTGCGCCATCACCGCGACGCCGATGCTGGTGCCGATCGAGATCATTCGGCCATTGATCGCCGCCGGATGGTCGAAGAAGCGTATGAGTTGCTCGCAGAGGATCTCGGCCCGCTGGACCGTCTCTGGTCGATCGAGTAACAGCGCGAATTCATCCCCGCCAACACGGGCAAGCGTCCCTGCCCCCTGGCAAATTGCCCCGAACCCCGACGCAACATATTTCAAAAGGAAGTCGCCCGACTCGTGGCCATAGGCGTCGTTGACCTCTTTGAAGCCGTCGAGATCCATGTAGATCAGCGCAACGGGCGTGCACTCAGGTCTGTAGTGCGACGTGGCTTTCTCAAGCGACCGGCCGAAGGCCGCGCGATTGGGCAGGCCCGTGAGTTCATCGTGATTGGCGGCAAACACGGCCTGCCGCTCTCGCTTGCTGAGCTCCACCAGATTGGCGTAGCCGATTGCCATCAGGAACAGCGTGGTCAGGCAAACAAGGCCCGCAGCCAGAAAGGCCGTCGGCAATACGCGATGAAACGCTTCATTGCCTTGCGCCGAGGGCGCCCAGGTCAGAAGCGCAATCTGCGTTCCGGAGGGATCATTGATCCGCACGCCGGGCTTGTCTGGACCGGACGACGCGGCAAATGCCAGCCCGTCCAGCACGAATTCCTCGCTCATCCGCTGCAGCGCAGCTCCATTGAGCGCGCGTCCGATCAACAGGAGCCGGGCCTGACCAAGCGGTTTTTCGACCGCATCGCTCGACGGCGTCACGGAACCTATAGCGACCGCATAAAGAGCGCCTTCCCGGTCACGCAGGAACCCGGTCTGGGAATCAAAGGACTTCGACTGTGCGCGAACTTTGGTCACGAGCAAGTCGAGCACGGCGCCGAATTCGTCCCTCGCAGAACGCATTGCGGCGCTGCCATTCTGATAGCCGAAGATCGACTGGTCGTCCTCGCCGAGGAGATAAACGGTGTCGAAGAGAATGGCCTGGCGTGTCGAATCGATCAGATTGCTCTGCACGAAGTCGGGGTCGACCTTGCCGTAGAGCTTGCGAACCGCATCGTCCCACACGGCATAGTCGCCGTTGGTTTCGCGCAGACGTGTCAGCAACGAACTCAGTGCTGCATTGACCGAGCGCTCGACGTTGCGCGATTCGCTGCGATCGACCTGCTCGGCCATATCGTTGAGAATAAGATGCCCGGCGAAAATGGCTGCCGCGATGATCAACAGCGCCGGAAGCGCCACTTGAACTGCGAACTTCGCCGTAGGGCGTCGGAAAATTCTCATCACGTCCAAGCCAGCCACGATCAAGCCATTAAAAAGCATCCGAGCTTTAAGGACAGATGAAATGTTCGGGCAAAACTACGCGCGCGTTTCAGAGCAGTGCGGACAGTGCGAGAGCCGTCTTGTCCTCGCCGGTGATCGCGATCTCGCCGAGTTCCAGCCAGCCCGCGAGGTGAACAAGCTCTGCGGCAAGCGTTGCGACAACAGGTTCGGGCCGCTTGACCTTCGGTTCGAGAAAAACGCCGGGTACGCGCAGGACGCCGGCGGCGCGATCGGCCTTCAGATCGACGCGGCCGACAAGCGCGCCGCGATAGAGCAGCGGCATCACGAAATAGCCGAACACGCGCTTCGGCCCCGGCGTGTAGAACTCGAGCCGGTAGTGAAAATCGAAAATGCGCTCTGTGCGCGGCCGATGCCAGACCAAAGGGTCGAACGGCGACAGCAGCGCCGATGCGCCGATCTTTCCGGGCGCCTGCGCATCCGCGGCGAAAAAAGCCGGCTGGCGCCAGCCTTCGACCGCGGCGGGCAACAAAACGCCGTCTTCGACAAGCGCCGCGATGGCTTGGCGCGTTTCGGCCACCGGGAGGCGAAAATAGTCGCGGAGATCGGCTTCGGTCGCGACGCCTAGCGCTGAGGCCGAGCGGGCGACGAGAAGACGGATCGCCTCGGCCTCGCGTGGCTCCTCTGCGGAAAGAATTTCGGCGGGAAGCACACGCTCCGGCAGGTCATAGACACGTTCAAAGCCGCGCCGGAAGGCGGTTGTGACCTCGCCGGTCCAGAACAGATATTCGAGCGCCGTCTTGCCTTTGTGCCAGCCCCACCATGGCCCGCTGCGCTCGCCGGGGTCATCAAGCTCGGACGCTGCCAGCGCGCCCCGCCGGACGATTTCCGCCCGAACTGCAGCGACATAGTCGGCATTCTCGCTGGCGAAGCGATGGACGCCGCCATAAATGCCGCTGCCTGCCGCCGCACGGCGCATCCGCCATTTCATCAGCGGATAGAGGTCGAGTGGCAGCAGCGAGGCCTCATGCGCCCAGAACTCGAAAAAAGCGCGGCGCTTGCCCTTCTCGAAGGCGCGGGCATCGAGCGCGGCACGCGGATAAGCGCCGATCCGACTGAAGACCGGCAGATAGTGGGAGCGCACCAGCACATTGACGGAATCGATCTGCAGCAGACCCATCCGCGCCACCGCCGCGTCGATCTGCGGCCAGCGCGAGGCTGCGGCCGTGCGGCGGCCGCCGAAACCCTGCGCTGACAGAAAGAGGTGACGCGCGTCGGCGGCCGAGAGGCTGACGCCGGCTGATCCAGGGAAAGCGGGCATGCCGGGGCCTCGTGCTGGTCGCCGCGAAGAGCGGCTAGCCGTCGATCGGGGCGCCCCGTTTCGCGGATGCGATCAGCTGGTGCGCTCCGCTGCATAACCCGAGTCGGAGGGGCCGGAAAACATCCGCCTTCCCTCACCGAGCCGCGCGAGCAACGCGGTGATGTCAGCAGCCGCCATCGGCTTTGCCAGATGGTAGCCTTGGACGAACTCACATTGCAGCAGCCTCAGCAGCTTGAGCTGCTCGGCTGTCTCGATCCCCTCCGCTACCACCGCGATGTCCATGGCGTCGCCGAGTGCGATCATCGACTGGATCAGCGCATTGGCCGTCGGATTGGTGCCGAGCTCGGAGATGAACGACTTGTCGATCTTGAGCCAGTCAAACGGGAACTGGCGAAGATAGCCGATCGACGAGAATCCAGTGCCAAAGTCATCGAGCGAAAGCCCAAAGCCCATGGATTTCAGCCGGGCCAGCTTACGCTTGGCGATGGTCGGATTTCGGACCAGCAACCCTTCGGTCAGTTCGAGCTTGAAGCGGTTTGGGACGACGCCGTTGCGACGGGCAATCGCTGCAAGGTCGTTGGCGAAGTTCGGGTCGCGAAGCTGCGCCGGTGAGACATTGACCGAGATCTTGAGCCCCGGCCAGTTGGCCATGTCCTCGCAGGCCTGCTGGAATACGAAGCGGCCGATATCGTGGATGAAGCCGGTTTCCTCGGCCACTGGGATGAAATCGGCCGGCGAAACCGGGCCGAATTCCTTGGAATTCCAGCGCACCAGCGCCTCCAGGGAGACGACTGCGAGATCGCTGGCACGGACGATCGGCTGATAGACGACGGAAAGCGACTTTTCGTCGATCGCCGTGCGCAGGGCAAAGCCGAGCCGCTTCTTGTGCAGCGCTCCGGTTTCGAGCCCGGAATGATAGGGAACAGCCTCGCGCTCGGCGGAGTTCTTGGCCTGGTACATCGCGAGATCGGCCCGGCGCAACAGTTCCGATGGCGTCATGTCATCGCTGTCGGCCACGGCATAGCCGACGGCAGCCGTCACCTGAAACTGGAATCCGCCAACCGTGAAGGACTGATCGAGCGCATGCACCATCGCCGATGCGACGCCGGCAACGGCCTGCGGCGCGGCGCGCCCGACAAGCGCAAGCGCGAACTCGTCGCCGCCGACACGCGCAAAACTTGCATCCGGCGGCATGATCATTGAGAGACGCTCGGCGAGCCGCCGCACCAGTTCATCGCCGCCCTGATGTCCAATCGAATCGTTCACAGCCTTGAAACCGTTGACGTCGAGATAGACGATCGCCGCCTCGCCGCGGCGGCAGGCCTCGGCAAATGCCGGACCCTCGCTCATCTCGCTGAACCCGAAGCGGTTGGTCAGGCCTGTCAGACTGTCGGTGCGAGCGGCGCTGACCGCCTGCTTCTCACTCTGCGCCTGCAGCAATGCGAGACGACGGGCGCGGAGTACCGTCCACATCGCAATGAGGCAGAAAACGAAAAGGCCGCCAGCGATCGGCGCGACGACATTCTTCAGGACCGCGAAGCCAGGCGTCGGCGGCGTCCATATAAATGCGCCGATTAGGTTGCCGTCAAAATCTCGGATGGGAGGGTAGTCGTTGTCGAGTTCATCCTGACTCGGCTTGAACTTGATCGTCAGGTCCTCGATCAGGAACTGCTTGCCAAGTTCGTGCAGCCGCTTCTCGTCGAGATAGATGCCCTGAACCAGGAAGGGCAGCGTGGCCGGGTCCACCTCCGTGGCACGCGAGACGGGTGCGATCCGGGCAACTGCGATGAGCAGGATGCTGTCGCCAACGCGGAAATAGGCGACCCGCGCGGCCTCGTTCTCGACCGGCATGCCGATTGCGAGCTTTGCAATCTTGGCGCGGATCTCGGGCGAAAAGATCTGGCGCGGCTCGCCATGATCGTTATCGATGGCCCAAGCGTACGGAATATCTCCCTCCGGTGAAATGATCACCAGAATGTCGGAGATCTGCGTGTCCTTGATGCCGGAACCGAAATTTGCATCGACCCAGGCCGTGTCGTGGGCCATGTAGGCGTTGTAGCCCGCCTCCCACCACGCATAGTCGTTGGCGAACGCCTTGACGTTGTCCTCCATGGCCACGATGCCACCGGTGACCATCGTGCCCGTGTTGAGCTGAGCCTGCTTGTTCTGCTCCTCGGCCATCCACGACACGGCTGCCGTGACCGTGACGATGGTGACGAAAATCGCCGCGACGAGATTCATCGTGATCCGGCCGGCAACGTGCGACATCGGCAACAGGCTCCGTTCTACGCCGCATAATCCGCCATGAAATTTGAAATAGGCTTAAGAACCGCGCGCCGTCGCGCCCATTTTCAGAGCCCCCTCCACCACTGCCAGCGTGGAGCTTCCTGAGGGCGGCTCCGTCGACGCAACACTGGAAAATTAGCACAAGAGCGCGAGGCGTTCTTGAACTCGATCGCGGGCTCAACTAAGGTTAATGAAGCGTTGATGTTCTTGCATAGGTTGTCGCCACGCAACTGATCAAGTCTTGTTGTTCTGCGTAAAGAGGCATGCAATGCGTCGGGGACAAGTGGATGAGGAGCCGGGTTCGGCTCCGTCCGGGATAGGCCGCTGCCCTATCTCGTCGACAGTGGGCGCTGTTTCAAAATCCGATTTCGAGCGATGGCGCGACAATGATGTCCGCTGCTCCGCGGGCAAGCGCGAATTCCAGCTCGGACGCTATATGGTCGAGCACGTTCGCAACGGCTATCAATTCCTGACGGCGCTGGAGTGCTTCCGGAGCGAAGTCGAGGCGCATCGGAAGACCGGGTTTCTGGCCATCGTCCCGAGTACCGAGACCGACTATGCCGATTCGCTGGGCGAGTTGCGCCGGCTCGGCGAAATCATGACCGATGCAGGGTTTGCCGACAGCCCCGGCGCCCTCATCAACGCGCAGACCATCGCCATTCCCTTCGAGATCGAATGTCCGGTCACGGGGCTGCCGGCTACCTACGAGTTTTTTCCGGTCGCCTTCTGCCGCCATGCGGCGACGATTGCCGATCCACTTTACGACCCTTCGCTGAGCGCCCCCTTCCTTGCGATCAACACGACTTCAGATGCGTTTGCGCTCGGCATGCTGGTCAAGGATCTGTCCAAGCGGCATTTCCACTGCGAGCCGCATCAGATCGAGAAGCGAGCCGATTTCGAGCGGCTTCTGCATCGCTGTGCGACCGCGTGGCAGAATATGTCCGAGAATACGATCTCCATGTACAACCGGATCTCGGCCATTCCGCAGCGCGCCGTCGCTCTCTCCGAAGATCACCGCTCCTGGACGGCTCCCCACAACGATCCGGTTTTCGCCGAGACGGCGAAGGAAACCCATAGCCACGAGATGCCGGTCGTCTACGCGGAGAGGCTCTGCCGAAAGTGGATAGCCGCCCGCTTCGAGGGTGCTGCGTTCGTGGCGGGGCGTGACGGGCAGTCCGGTGGTATGTACGTGCCCGTGCAGGATATCGTCTCGGAGCTCCATTTCTGAGCGGAACGCAGCCGTCCGGTTCCGGCCGCAACCTCCAGGGAGCTTGCCGATCGTGCGGTCATGGCGTGTCGCTGGCATATTGTGCCTGATTGGAACCGAGGCGCTGCTGTATGGCTATAGCTATCCCTTCTTCTCCCTGGCGCTGGAGAAGCGGGATTTGGCGAGTTGGCTGATCGGCCTCAACGCTTCGCTGGCCGGCGTCGGCATCCTCTTCGTCGGCCCGTTCCTGCCCGCGACGATCGAACGGCTCGGCATCGGCCGCCTGGTCGCCCTGCTCTTCGCGGTGCCCTTCCTGTCCTTCGGCGCCATCCTGCTTCTTCCGCATGTCGCCGTCTGGTTCGCGGCACGCTTCGTCATGGGCACATGCTTCTCGGCCCTTTGGACGACGACGGAAATCTGGCTGAACGGCGAACTCGATGATAGGCGGCGCGGCCGCATCATCGCCGCGTCAGGCACTCTCTACGCGATCTGCCAGTTCCTCGGGCCGCTGGCACTTGGTGCAACCGGCGTCACCGGATCATGGCCGCTCATCGCCGCCATGATCCCGCTCGCCGCCGGCGCCCTCCTCTCGGCCGTACTGTCGAATCGCGGTTCATCCGGGGTCGAAACCGAGCACGATGCCGCCCCGGAGGGCATCAGCCAGTGGCGCCTCGCTCTAAGTCTCGGCGGGCCGATCCTGCTCGTTGCCTTCATGTCCGGCATTGGCGAGACGGCCATGCAGAGCCTGCTGCCGCTCTATGGCCTGGCGCACGGACTGTCGGATGCGGCTGCCTCCCGCCTTGTGGCGACGTTCGCGCTTGGTGAGGCAGTGCTCGTCGTCGCGCTCGGCTGGCTCGCGGACAGGCATGGCAGGCGGATCGTCCTCGTCGGCGCGACGCTGATCGCGGCTGTCGCGACGGCGTTGCTCCCTTTCGTCATGGGCGAGGGAATCGCGCTGCAGCCGGTCCTGTTCATGGCCGGCGGCACCATCGCCGGCGTCTATACGCTCGGCATCGTGCTGATCGGACAGGATTTCCGCGGCCAGCGGCTGGCCATCGTCTCGACGGGGTTCGGCATGGCCTATTCGGCAGGATCCGTCATCGGCGCGACGCCTATCGGCTACCTCATCGACCTCTTCGGCGCGGAAGCACTGCCGGTGTCGGTCGCGGCCGGCTTTCTGGCGCTGATGGCCTTCCTGGCCAAGCCGTCGCGTCGGCCCAGCAACGAGGACGTCTGAGCGGATGCCCGCTCAGATCGTCATCTGCGTGCCGATCTCGACCACGCGGCCCGTGGGGATGTGGAAATATTCCGTCGCGTCGCTCGCATTGATCGCCAGCTTGATGAACAACTTGTCCTGCAGGCGCGAGAATATGCGGTCCTTGGCAGGCTTGATCGAGCGGCGCGACAGGAAGAAGGACGTCGACATAATGTCGTATTTCCAGCCCTGCTTGCGGCAGAGGCCAAGCGCCTTCGGCACGTTCGGCGTTTCCATATAGCCGAAGGTCATGAACACGCGGGTGAAGCTGTCATTGACCGGCTCGATGCGGATGCGGTCGGCATCGTCGATATGCGGCACATTCGACGAAATCACCGTCAGCAGCACATTCTTCTGATGCAGCACCCGGTAGTGCTTGAGGCTGTGCAGCAGCGAGGACGGCGCCGTCTCCGGATCGCTGGTCAGGAACACCGCCGTACCGGGTACCCGCACAACGCTGCTCTTTTCGAGGTTCTTAACCAGCTCGTTGAGCGGCACGTCGTTGCGGCGGCTCTTGTCGAACAGGATCTTCGTGCCGCGCACCCAGGAGCGCATGATCACCATGATCGAGAAGGCGAACAGCAGTGGCACCCAGCCGCCCTCGGTGATCTTGATCAGATTGGCGCCAAGGAAGACGAGATCGATGACCAGGAACGGCGCGATGAGCAGCGCCGAGACCCAGACCGGCCAGCGCCAGAAGCGCCAGACGACGATGAAGGCAAGGCACGCGGTGATGACCATCTCGCCGGTCACCGAGATGCCATAGGCGGTCGCGAGACGGCTCGACGATCCGAACAGCACCACCAGCAGCAGCACCGCGATCATCAAGAGCGTATTGACCTGCGGCATGTAGATCTGGCCGGCATGCTGCTCCGAGGTATGCTCGATATCCATGCGCGGCAGCAGCTTCAGCTGGATCGCCTGGCGCGTCATCGAGAAGGCGCCGGTGATCACGGCCTGCGCCGCGATCACCGTCGCCATGGTGGCGAGGATCACGACGGGCAGCACCGCCCATTCCGGGAACAGCAGGAAGAACGGGTTGGAAATCGCCTCGGGATGGGCAAGCACCAGCGCGCCCTGGCCAAGATAGTTGGCGGCAAGCGCCGGGAACACGAAGCCAAGCCAGGCGGCCTGGATCGGCTTGCGGCCGAAATGGCCGAGATCGGCATAAAGCGCCTCGGCACCGGTTACGGACAGGAACACGGCGCCGATAACGATCAGACCGGTATGGCCGTTGACCCAGATATAGCGGACCGCGTGATAGGGATTGAGCGCCGCGAAGATACCGGGATCATCGGCGATATGAATGAAGCCGCCGATGGTCATGACGATGAACCAGACGGCCGTGATCGGTCCGAAAAGCGAGGCGACGCGCGCGGTTCCGTAGCGCTGGACCAAGAACAGTGCAGTGATGATGGCAATCGTGATCGGCACGACGAAATCGTCGAGCGCTGGCGTCACCAGCTTGATGCCCTCTACGGCCGACAGGACGGAAATGGCGGGTGTAATCACAGCGTCGCCATAAAACAGCGCCGCGCCGGCGACGCCGAGCACGAAGACGATCGGCGCGGATTTGCCCATCGTGCGCGTGGCGAGCGCCATCAGCGAAAGCGTGCCGCCTTCGCCATTGTTGTCGGCGCGGAGCAGAATGACGACATATTTCAGCGTGACGATGATGGTCAGCGTCCAGAGGATCAGCGAGATGATGCTGACCACGTCTTCCCGGATGACCTCGCCATGAGCGCTGCGGGCCGCATGCAGGGCCTCACGGAACGCATAGATGACGCTCGTGCCGATGTCGCCATAGACGACGCCAACCGAGCCGAGGGCCAGCGTCCAGAAGCCAGCATGCACGGTTCCATGACCGGCATGCTCACCGGCCGGAACACCTGCGGCGGCTGGCGCGGCCTGCGTGGCCTCGCCTCCGCCTTGCACATTCAGAGACATTGACGGGTCATCTCTTTCACCGCGCACACCGGCGGCCGGGCGTGCTTATAACAGATGGCGTGCACCGCACAACGATAGCGAAACGCAGGATCGAGACAAGCACGCTGCTGGAACACATCAAACCGGCTGCAATCCGCAGAAACCGGGCTCCTGAGCCCGCGTTAACGAATGTTGACGCTTTTTCGCGCTTCTCCGCAAACAATGATTAATTCGCATCTGCTTCAAGTTTTAACGAACTGAAGCCCGGATCGATCGCGGCGCTTCCCGAGGATCGAGCCCGTGCCACCCGCCGAATGCCCCAGTCAGACCGACGACGCAGCGATCTCGCGCCGTTACATGGTGCATGACCGTCCGCTCGGCAACACCGCAGCCCTGTTCGGCTTCCTTGCCATCGCACTCGTCACGATCACCGGCGCCACGATCGATCTCTCCCGTGTTATCTTCGCGCGCGAGGATCTGAAGGAGAGGCTGGATGCGGCACTGATCGCCGGAGCCCGGGAAGCCGGCGGTAAAAGGCGCGTCATCGCAGAAAACGTCTTCGACGCCACGCCGACCGGATCGATCGCGCGGACAACGGGTCGGCAGTTCGATGTCGACATTTCGGGGGTGTCGGGCACGGTCTCAGCGGCCGTCCCCACCACACTTGCCAGCGTGCTCGGCATCCGTTCGATCCGTGTGACCGCGAATGGCCGGGCCGCTGTCCTGGCTCGGGCATGCGGGGACAGAGCCGCACGTGAAAAGAACGCTACCCGCTGCGCCGTGACCGTCACCAGCAGCACACACAGCCTGCCACTTCCCTGACCTTGGCGCGGCATAAGACAGAATGGGGCGCCCGAAGGCGCCCCATATATCGCTGATCGCGAAGCGTCCGGCTCGCGAACGTCTCGCTGTGCGCTCAGACCTTGGTCCAGACGTTGCCGGCCTGCGAAGACTTCACGGCCGCATCGATGAACTTCATGCCGATCAGACCGTCCTCAACGGACGGATAGATCACGTCGGCATCGACGGCCTTGCCTTCGCGGGCGGCACGAATAGCACGTGCAGCTTCAGCATAGATGGTCGCGAAACCCTCGAGGTATCCCTCGGGATGGCCCGACGGCACGCGGGTGACGCGCGCTGCCTCCGGCCATGCCCCGGCGCCGCCACGGGTGAGCAACTGCTTCGGCTGGCCGAACTTCGTGAACCAGAGATAGTTCGGATCAGCCTGCGTCCATTCGAGGCCGCCCTTGGTGCCATAGACGCGCAGCTTCAGCCCATTCTCATGGCCAACGGCCACCTGGCTCGCCCAGAGCATGCCGCGGGCACCCCCCTTCCAGCGCAGCAGGATCTCGACGTCGTCGTCGAGCAAGCGCCCCTCGACGAAGGTCGAAAGCTGTGCCAGCAGTTCGTCCAGTTCGAGGCCGGTGACGAAACAGGCGAGGTTATAGGCATGCGTGCCGATATCGCCGATGCAGCCGCCGGCGCCGGAACGCTTCGGATCGGTGCGCCATTCAGCCTGCTTCGATCCGGTGGCCTCGGCCTTCTCGGTCAGCCAATCCTGCGGATATTCAGCCTGGACGAGGCGGATGGTGCCGAGTTCGCCGGCCGCAACCATCGCCCGCGCCTGACGGATCATCGGATAGCCGGTGTAGTTATGCGTGACGGCGAAGACTTTGCCCGACTTCTTGGCAAGTGCGACCAGTTCCTCGGCCTCTGCGACCGTCGTCGTCAGCGGCTTGTCGCAGATGACGTGGATGCCCGCATCGAGAAAGGCCTTCGCGGCCGGGGCATGCATGTGATTGGGCGTCACGATCGCGACGGCCTCGATGCCGTCGGGGCGCGCCGCTTCCGCCTTCGCCATTTCGGCGAAGGAGCCATAGGCGCGATCGTCGGCGATGCCGAGATCCTTGGCCGAGGCCTTCGCGCGCGCCGGCTCCGAGGACAGCGCGCCGGCGACGAGCTCATACTGATCGTCGATACGCGATGCGATGCGATGCACCGCGCCGATGAAGGCGCCCTGTCCGCCGCCCACCATGCCGAGGCGAATGCGACCGCTCGCGGCTTCTTCCTTGCTGCCTTCAATGGCCATGTCGTGTTCCTTCACTGAAGCGTTGCCGGGGCACCTCATCGGGCCGCCGACGACGCAGGATAAGCGGACGTGAAGCGGCTTCGCGGATCATCCGACCCACGAAGCCGCGCGCGATCAGGCGATACCGAGAATACGGCGGTTGGCCGCCTCGTCAGTGCCGGCGCCAGCGAAATCGTCGAAAGCGTGCTCGGTGACGCGGATGATGTGGTGCTTGATGAACTCCGCGCCCTCGCGCGCGCCGTCCTCGGGATGCTTCAGAGCGCATTCCCATTCCAGAACCGCCCAGCTGCCATAGTCATAGGCTGTGAGCTTCGAGAAGATGGCGCCGAAATCGACCTGCCCATCGCCGAGCGACCGGAAGCGGCCAGCGCGGTTGACCCAGCTCTGGAAGCCGCCATAGACACCCTGCCGACCCGTCGGATTGAACTCGGCGTCCTTCACATGAAACGCCTTGATGCGCTCATGATAGATGTCGATGTAGTCGAGATAATCGAGCTGCTGCAGCACGAAGTGTGACGGATCATAGAGCAGGTTGGCGCGCGGATGATCCTTCACCTCGGCCAGGAACATCTCGAACGTGATGCCATCATGCAGATCCTCGCTCGGATGGATCTCATAGGCGACGTCAACACCGTTTTCGTCGAAGACGTCGAGGATCGGCGTCCAGCGGCGGCCGAGCTCGGCGAAAGCCTCCTCGACCAGGCCGGCGGGGCGCTGCGGGAACGGATAGAGGAACGGCCAGGCGAGCGCGCCCGAGAAGGTCGGGTGAGCGGTGAGGCCGAGATTCTTCGAGGCGCGCGCGCAGCGCTTCAGGTGGTCGACGGCCCACTCCTGGCGTGCCTTGGGATTGCCCCGCACCGCGGGAACAGCGAAGCCATCCATCAGTTCGTCGTAGACGGGATGGACGGCGACGAGCTGGCCGATGATGTGCGACGAGAGTTCGGTGATCGCGAGGCCATGCTTGGCGGCAGTCCCGGCGAGCTCGTCGCAGTAATCCTTCGAGTCCGAGGCCTTGTTGAGGTCGATGAGGCGGCTGTCCCAGGTCGGGATCTGGACACCCTTGTAACCGAGCGATGCGGCCCAACCGCAGATCGCGTCGAACGAATTGAATGGGGCGGCGTCGCCGGCGAACTGGGCGAGAAAAATCGCCGGACCCTTGATCGTCTTCATGAGCATCCTCCTTGCTGAACTATTGTCTCCGGGCACGGCATCAGCCGCGCCGATCCGGGATCAGGGCACATTGTCCCTGACAAATATGTCGATCCGAATCCGCTCCTGACCGGGCACGATCGGCACACCCTCGCGCGCCGCCAGCAGGATGCGCGCCGCGCTGCGGGCCATGTGGCCGGCGTCCTGGTTGATCAGGGCATCGATGGTTCCGCGGATCAACTGGCGGCGATTGGGCGGCGTCAACTCATGCGCGATGAACACAACCTCGCGCGCGCGGCCAGAACGATCGAGCGCGGCGACGATGCCGGCTGTTCCGGCACCGACATTATAGATACCGACGAGATCGGTGTGATCGGCGAGCAGCGCTTCGGCGACGCGCTCGACGCGGTCGTCATCGTCGCGGCCCTCGCGGATCGGCAGCACTTCGAGATCGGGATATTCGCGCTGGACGACCTGTTCGAAGCCGTATTGGCGCTCGATGTGATCACGCAGTGACAGCGAGCCGGCGATGAGGCCGACCTTGCCGCTGCGGTGGCCAAGGAACCGGCCGAGCAAAGTGGCGGCGGTCCGGCCGGCGGCATAGTTATCGATGCCGACGAAATGTGCACGGCGGGTGCCCGGCAAGTCAGAAACCAACGTCACGACGGTCACGCCGCGATCGGTCAGCATATTGACCGCTTCGGCAACAGCGGGGTGATCCAGCGCAACCATCGCGACGCCGTCGAGATCGGCGGGCAGGCGCTCGAGCGCCGTCGCCAGGGCTTCGCCGTCGAAGACATCGACATGGGTGAAGGTGATGCGGACCCGCTCATGCATATAACGTTCGGCGGTGTCACGGAATTCCTGCTCGAGCAGGCGCATGAAGTCGTTCGCTCCAGTCGGCAGGACGACCTCGAAGTGGTAGTCTCTTCCCCGGGCAAGGCGTGAGGCGAGACGGTCGGGCTTGTAGTTCAGCCGATCGATCGCCGATTGGACGCGCTCGACGGTCCGCGCATGCACGCCGGCGCGGCCGTTCAGCACGCGATCGACCGTCGCAAGGCTGACGCCAGCTTCCCGCGCGACATCCTGGAGCGTGGTCTTGGCCAAGCGCTGTCCTCCTGCCTGATGAGTTACCATCAGAAACTGAGGTAGGCAACTCAATCGGGGCGCAAAGCACAGGAGGCATTTTGCGGTGGGGAGCCCCGCGTTTCGGCCGCAATCTTCGGTTGATCGTTTGCGCGTGGGCGGAAGTTATGGAAGGCTCGACCCAAGGCATCGGCCTCGCATGGGGAAGTGGCTCAGGCGGCGCCGCCTGCGAGACACCTGCAAGAGATATGTGAACCGTCAACTCAAGGCGGCACCGTTCGGGAGGACAAAATGAAGGCAGCCGAAGCGCCGTTCAGACTGGACGACTATACGCCGCCGTCATTTCGTATCGACACGGTCAATCTCGATGTCCGGCTCGACAAGTCGGCGACGCGGGTCGCGGCGCGACTTGCTGTCCGCCCCGAACCCGGCGCGCCGAGCACTCTGGAGCTTATCGGCGATGAACTCCAATTTTCGGGCCTTAAGCTCGACGGCGTCGTGTTGCCCCCGAACCGCTTCACGGTCACGCCATCTCTGCTGACGGTCATCGACGTGCCGACCGGCCCGTTCACGCTGGAGATCGAAACCACCATCGATCCCTCCGCGAACACGAAACTCATGGGGCTCTACCGGAGCAGCGGCACCTATTGCACGCAATGCGAGGCGGAGGGATTTCGGCGCATCACTTACTTCCTGGACCGGCCCGACATCCTCGCGGTCTATACGACGCGCATCGAGGCCAGCAAGGACGAGGCGCCGATCCTGCTGGGCAATGGAAATCCCGCGGGCCAAGGCTTCATTCCCGGCACGAACAGGCATTATGCCATTTGGCACGACCCGTTCCCGAAGCCGTCCTATCTGTTTGCGCTGGTCGCGGGCGACCTCGGCTCGATCCACGACAACTTCACGACCCAATCCGGCCGTACCGTCGATCTCAGGATCTATTGCGAGCACGGCAAGGAAGCGCGATGTCTCTACGCCATGGATGCCCTCAAGCGCTCAATGCGCTGGGACGAGACGGCGTTCGGCCTCGAATATGACCTCAATGTCTTCAACATCGTCGCCGTTTCCGATTTCAACATGGGGGCGATGGAGAACAAGGGGCTCAATGTCTTCAACGACAAATATGTCCTCGCCGACCCCAACACCGCGACCGACATCGACTATGCCAATGTCGAAGGTGTCATCGCGCACGAATATTTCCACAACTGGACCGGCAACCGCATCACGTGCCGCGACTGGTTCCAGCTCTGCCTGAAGGAGGGCCTGACGGTCTTCCGCGATCAGGAATTCTCGTCCGACATGCGCTCGCGGCCGGTCAAGCGGATCGCCGATGTGCGCACGCTGCAAGCACGGCAGTTTCCCGAGGACGGCGGGCCCCTCGCCCACCCTGTCAGGCCCGAAATCTATCACGAGATCAGCAATTTCTATACGCCGACGGTGTATGAGAAGGGCGCGGAGGTCGTGCGGATGCTGAAGACGATCCTCGGCGAGGACGCGTTCCGGCAGGGTCTCGATCTCTATTTCACGCGCCATGACGGCGACGCCGCTACGATCGAGGACTTTCTCGCCTGTTTCCAGGACGCAGCTGGCGCCGATCTTCGCCAGTTCAAGCTGTGGTATTCGCAGGCCGGCACGCCGCAGGTGACCGCCAAGGGCCAATACGATGCCGCCAACCAGCGCTATCGCCTGACCTTGGCGCAAAGTCTCTCGCCGACGCCCGGGCAGCCGGTGAAGCGGCCGATGCACATTCCGATCCGCTTCGGGCTCATCGGCCCGAACGGCGGCGATATCGGCTATGCGTCCGCCAGCGGATCGCGCGTCGCCGGCGACGTCATCCACCTCACCGAAGCCAGCCAGACCGTGGTTTTTGACGGCGTCACATCACGGCCGGTGCCGTCGCTGCTGCGCGGCTTTTCCGCGCCGGCCCGGCTTGCCATCGACATCAGCGCCGAAGATCTGCTCTTTCAGGTTCGCGCCGACAGCGACCCCTTCAATCGCTGGCAGGCGGCGCAGACGCTCGCGATGCGCAACCTCGTCGCGGGATCAGCGGCCCGCGGCCCTAGAGCAGCGCCGGCAGATCCCGCCCTCGTCGATGCGCTCGGTGGCGTTCTCGACGACGATCGGCTGGAACCCGCTTTTCGCGCGCAGGTTCTGCAACTGCCGAGCGAAGCCGACGTCGCTCGGGAAATCGGCGAGAATGTCGATCCCGACGCGATCGCGACATCGCGTCGGCAGCTGCGTCAGGCGATCGTCGCCAGCCTCGGCCCGAAGCTCCTGGCGATTCATTCAGCGCTGGCGGCCGAAGGCGGGTTCACCCCGGACGCCGCAAACGCCGGCAGGCGCTCGCTCCGCAACACGATCCTCGACCTGATGGTCGCCTCAGGCAGCCGGGCGGCGATCGGCGCGGCAGTGTGGCAGTTCGAGACCGCGGACAACATGACCGATCGCCTCGGAGCGCTTGCCGCGCTCTGTCATGCGGCCTTACCGGAGCGCAAGGCGGCACTGGATATGTTCCACGACGCCTACCGGCACGATCCGCTGGTGCTCGACAAGTGGCTGACGCTGGAAGCGAGCGTTCCCTCGCCGGAGACGCTCGACCGCGTCAAGGCGCTGCTGGCACATCCCTCATTCGCCGTCTCCAACCCCAATCGAGTCCGCGCGCTGATCGGCAGTTTCTCGAGCGCCAACCAGACGCAATTCAACCGCCTCGACGGCGCCGGCTACGACTTCCTCGCCCATTTCGTCCTCGACCTCGATCAGCGCAATCCGCAAACCGCCGCCCGGCTGCTCGTCGCCTTCCGGTCGTGGCGCTCGCTTGAGCCGGGCCGTCGCTTCAAGGCGGAACAGGCGCTGCAGCGCATTGCGGCAACGTCCCGCCTCTCGCCGGACACACGCGACATCGTCACGCGCACGCTCGCCTGAGGACAACCGGCTCAGTCCCCACGGAATCGCCCGGTTCGTATGTCGGCATCGGTCCTGCGCAGGCCGAAGTCGAGGGTTTCCGCGTGGTTAACGAATATGATTAACGAAAGCCTAATTCAGCCTAGACAACCTGATTCGGGTCGATTCAAATGGACCTGATTCGGGGTGTGGGCGTCGCCCGATGACAGCATAAATCAGGGGGCTGGCATGGCGCGGGCAGAAACAGCCGGTGCGTCTCAGAGCGAACATTTGCCGATTTCCAAGACCATGTTCGCAAGGAAACAAGCTGTGCGCGGTCACGCTCGAATGCTCGCACAGCCCACCTACGAGAAGCTCCTGGCGGCCGAACCGATCCTGCGCCGTTGCATCCCCGTCATCATTATCATCTTCCTGCTGTTCGTTGCCTTCTCGCGCATCGTTCATCTTTACGACCTGCGTCTTGAACGCGAGGCCGAAGCGCGCGACATGCTGAGCCTTGTGGCGACCGTCGTCTCTGAACGGCTCGCCCGCCAGGAGCCGACATTGCCGGCCGAAGGCTATGCAATGGCGCTCCAGACGATGCTGGACGCGGCGCTGCCGCCGGCCGCCACCGAGACCGGCCGGCGCTTCTATGTAACCGATCCCACCGGCCGCATCCTGGCGACCGCGCCGCGCTCGGCGACCGAAGAAGGGCTCGACTTCGACAATGTCGTGCACGACGCCCAGCCGATGGTCATCTTCGGCGAGCGAGCCGGCGTTCTGCCGGTGGAGATCGAAGGCGACGGGCCCGGCCTCGGAACGTTGCGCCAACTCTCCGGCGGGCTCGGCTATGTCGCGGTGACGACGCCCCTCGCCGCCGTCTATCGCGGATGGCGCGACGACGTCTCCATCAATGTGACGGTCTTTGTCGGCACCAGCGCGATTTTGCTGGTCATTCTCTATGGCTACTTCGCCCAATCGGCACGCGCACAGCAGGCGGATCGCATCTATCACGAGACTTATGCGCGCTTCGATACAGCGCTCCGCCGAGGCCGATGCGGCCTCTGGGACTGGGATGTCGCCCGCGGACGCCTGTTCTGGTCGAAATCGATGTTCGAACTGGTGGGCATGACGCCACGCGATACGCTTCTCGGCTTCGGCGAGGTCAATGCGCTCGTC
This sequence comes from Kaistia soli DSM 19436, assembly GCF_900129325.1. Lineage (GTDB taxonomy): Bacteria > Pseudomonadota > Alphaproteobacteria > Rhizobiales > Kaistiaceae > Kaistia > Kaistia soli. The sequence continues at coordinate 267,453 of NZ_FQUP01000001.1, forward strand.
CATCCCGAGGACGGCGATCTCATGGACCTCGTCGAGGCGCTCTATGAGACGGGCGAGACAACCGTCGACCGCATGTTCCGCATGCGCAAGGCCGCCGGCGGTTTCGTTTGGCTGCGCATCCGCGTCGAGCTCGTCGATGCCGACGAGGCGGAGCCGCATCTAATCGGCATCGCCGTCGACGTCACCGAGCAGATGCGCCTCGCCGAGAGTTCGCGCACCGCCGATATCCGGCTGCGCGACGCGATCGAGACCATCTCGGAGGCTTTCGTGCTCTGGGATACCGAGAACCGGCTGGTGATGTGCAACTCCAAGTACCAGCAGTTGCATGGGATTCCCGATTCAGTGCTGCAGGTCGGCACACCCTATGCCGAGGTGGTCGCCGCCGGCCGGCAGCCGATCGTGCGGACGCAGATTCCGACCGACGAGCGCCACGAGGCGGGCGGCCGCTCCTTCGAAGCGCAGCTCAATGACGGGCGTTGGCTGCAGATCAACGAGCGGCGCACCAAGGATGGCGGCTTCGTCTCGGTCGGCACCGACATCACGACGATCAAGCGGCACGAGGAAAAGCTGATCGACGGCGAGCGGCGGCTGATGGCAACGATTGCCGATCTGCGGCAGTCGCGACAGAAAATGGAGCAGCAGGCGCGAGACATGGTGGAACTGGCCGAGAAATATTCCGAGGAGAAGGACCGCGCCAATGCGGCCAACCAGACCAAGTCGGAGTTCCTCGCCAATATCAGCCATGAACTGCGCACGCCGCTCAACGCCATCATCGGCTTCTCGGAAATCATGCGCTCCGGCCTGTTCGGGCCGCTCGGATCGCCGCGCTATCTCGAATATTGCGAGGACATCCACGCGAGCGGCAATTTCCTGCTGAATGTCATCAACGACGTGCTCGACATGGCCCGCATCGAGGCCGGCCGCATGGCACTCGACATGGAGCCGTTGTCGCTTGATGAGATCGTCGACGAGGCGTCGCGCGTCGTCGGTGCCGAGGCGGAACTGCGGCATGTCTCGGTCGAGGCGGATGTCGAGCCGCATCTGCAACTTGTCGCCGACAGGCGCGCCGTTAAGCAGATGGTACTCAACCTGCTCTCCAACGCCGTGAAGTTCACGCCAGAGGGCGGCCGCGTCAGCGTGCGCGCCCGGCGCATCGGCACCGCCGTGACGCTGTCGATCGAGGACACAGGCATCGGCATTCCGAAAGACGCGCTGAAGAAGCTCGGCCGGCCATTCGAGCAGGTGCAGAACCAGTTCACCAAGAGCCACAAGGGCTCTGGCCTCGGGCTCGCCATCACGCGCTCGCTGGCGGAACTGCATGGCGGCGCAATGCGCATCCGCAGCCACGAGGGCAAGGGCACGATCGTCTCAATCCGCCTTCCGACGGGCCAAAGCTTGGGTACGCCGACACCTACTGGCGCTTCGGCAGGCGCCGCGCTCAGGCTCGGGGCTTCGGCGGAACCTTCCCGATAATCCGCACGAAGGCGGCACGGACGTCTGCCTCGGTGGCGCGGAGATGCGCGTCGAGCGTAGCGAAATCGGGAAGCTCGGACGCGCGGGCCAGCAGCGTCAGCAATCCCTTCGGAACCTCGTCCGCGCTGAAGGCGCCGCCAACGCTGAGACGCAGGATCTGCGTCAGCCGCTGAAGGAGCCTGAGCGCGGGCAGAAGCACCTCCGCCTCAGCCGGCGGCAGTACACCAGCCCGAGACGCTGCTGCCAGCACCGTCTCGGTCTCGGTATCCAGGATCGCCGGATGCGCGGCGCCATGCGCCAGTTGCAGATATTGCGCGATGAACTCGATGTCGATCAGACCGCCGGGTGCCTGTTTCAGGTCCCATGGCCCTTCGGCCGGCTTCTCGGCTTCCAGCAAAGCGCGCATGTCGAGAACGTCGGCGGCGATCTTCTTCGCCACGCGCGGCCCGGCGAGAACGTCGGCGACTACAGCCGATGCCTCGGCCATCAGCGACGCGTCGCCGGCGATCGGCCTGGCCCGCGTCAGCGCCATATGCTCCCAGGTCCAGGCGGACTTCGCCTGATAATCGGTGAAGGCCTTGATATGCGTTGCGAGGGGGCCGGCATTGCCGGACGGGCGAAGGCGGAAATCGACCTCATAGAGCGCGCCCTCGGCCGTCGGCGCTGAAATCGCCGCGATCAGCCGCTGCGTGAGGCGGGCGAAATACTGGGTGCCCATTAACGGTTTCTCACCGGATGAAGCCGGTTCGCTCTCGTCGAAATCATAAAGCAGCATGAGATCGAGGTCGGATGCCGCCGTCATCTCGCGGCCGCCGAGCTTCCCCATCGCGACGAGCGCGATCCGGCCTTTCTTCATACGACCATGCACGCTCTCGAAAGCCGCACGTACGTGCTCCAGCAGGCGTGCGAGCAGCAATTCGGCAAGGTCGGCATAAGCAAAGCCGGCAGCACGCGCACCGACCGTACCGGCGATGACCCGGATGCCAATCAGGAAGGCCTGCTCCTTGCCGAAGATGCGGACGCGATCGAGTACCTCTTCCAGCGCGGTCGCGCCGACCAGCATGGCGTCGAGCCGGGTTTCGATGGTCGCTCGGTCTGGCAGCCGGCCGAAAAACGCCGGATCGAGCAGCGCGTCGAGCACATGCGGGCGCGCCGTCACGATGTCGGCGAGGCGCGGCGCCGTTCCCATCACGAGGGCGATGAGATTGAGCAGACCCGGATTGGAGCCGAGCAGCGCGAAAAGCTGTACGCCGGCCGGAAGACGCGCCAGCAGCCGGTCGAAGGCGTTGAAGGCCGCATCGGCGTTGTCGGATGTCGCGAGCGCTTCGAGAAGGGCCGGCGTGATCTCCGTCAGACGCTCCCGGGCGGCTGACGACCGCATCGCGGGATAGCGGCCGAAATGCCAGCCGCGCACGGTGCGGCTCACCTCGCGCGGATTGGCATAGCCGAGCTCGGCGAGGGTCGCCACCGTCTCGGGATCCTCATCGTCCCCCGTGAAGACCAGGCTACCGATGCTGGCGGAGAGCGGCGGTGCCGTTTCGAACAGGCGGATATAATGGTCGCGTACAGTCTCCATCGCCGCGCGCAACGCGGCCGAAAACGCTTTGACGGTGCGGAAGCCGGAGAGCCGCGCGACGGTGTCGAGCGCGTCATCGTCGTCGGGCAGCGTATGCGTCTGCTCGTCGGCGATCATCTGCAGCCGGTGCTCGACCTGCCGCAGCAGGCGGTAGCAGCGGGCGAGTTCCGTGGCGGCCTGCGGCTCTATCCAGCCCTTGGCGGCGAGCACATTCAGCATGTCGATGGTGCGGCGGCCGCGGAGGTCTGGGTCGCGGCCCCCCGCGATCAATTGCTGCGTCTGGACGAAGAACTCGATCTCGCGGATGCCGCCACGGCCAAGCTTGATGTTATGACCGGCAATCGCCACGCTTTCATGGCCGCGATGATCGTGGATTTGCCGCTTGATCGAGTGAATATCGGCGATGGCGGCGAAATCGAGATATTTGCGCCAGACAAACGGCGTCAGTTCACTCAGGAAAGCCGCGCCAGCAACGGCGTCGCCGCCGACCGGCCACGCCTTGATCATTGCGGCGCGTTCCCAGTTCTGGCCGCTCGATTCATAATATTGAAAGGCAGCCGGCGTGGAAATCGCGAGCGGCGTCGAGCCTGGATCGGGACGAAGGCGAAGGTCCGTGCGGAACACATAGCCATCGCCGGTCCGCTCCTGCAGCAGCTTGACCAACCGGCGCGTCAGGCGGACGAAGAACGTGCCCATCTCGTCGCGGTCGGCGACTCGCGCGCGGTCGGGGTCGAACAGCACAATCAGGTCGATGTCGCTGGAATAATTGAGTTCCGCCGCGCCGAGCTTGCCCATACCGATGATGATCCATCCGCTGTCGCGACAGGGAATATCCGGATCGGCCAGCGTGATGGCGCCCGAAGCAGCCGCGTCGGCCAGGAGGAAATTGGCGGCAGCACTCACGGCTGCGTCGGCGAAGTCCGTCAGCCGACGCGTCACGTCCTCGACCGACCAGACGCCGCCGAGATCCGCGAGCCCGACCAGCAGGGCGACTTCGGCACGCGCCTTTCGCAGGCCAGCGGCGACAACGGCCTCCTCGCCGCTCCGCCAGAGTTCGGACACCCGGGCGCGGATACTGTTGAAGTGCGCGGCTGGCGGCCCCGCGAGGATGTCGAGCCAGCGCCGGACGTCGCGGAACGCTGTGTCCTTGAGAAAGGGCGACGCCGCGAAGACCGAGGCCATGAAGGGCGCGAGATCGTCATGAATTTCGGTGAGTGCCGACCACGTTTCGCCGCAGTCGGCGTTCTTCACCGCCTCGGCGATGTCGCGGAGAGCCGCCTTGCGCACCGCGGCCTGCGGCGGCGCAACCAGCGGGCGGATCAGAGCTGCGAGTGACGCTGTTCGGGCGCGATCCGAATCATTCATGGCCGACGGACGCCTCCCGCGTCAGCTGGCGGCCGGAAAACGAAGCGTCACCACGAGCCCCGGACCAGCGTCACCGAGCGACAGACTACCATGATGGAGCTTCGCAACGGCATCGACGAGGCTGAGCCCGAGCCCGCTGCCGGGCTGGGAGCGGCTCTTCTCAAGCCGGACAAAGCGTTCCAGCACGCGCTCGCGCTCGGAGGCGGGAATGCCGGGCCCATTATCGGCAACGTGGACGACGATGTCACTTCCTTCGCGCCGCGCCGTCACCTGGACGCGCGCCGGGCTCGGCTTGGCGTCGCCGCTTTTCACATATTTGATCGCGTTGTCGACGAGATTGCCGAGCGCCTGGCTGATCAGTTCGCGACTGCCCAACATCGGCAGCGGCTCTTCCAGCGACAGCGCCAGATAGACCTCCGCTTCCTCGGCCACCGGCTCATAGAATTCGGCGACGTCGGCGACGATCGGCGCGAGATCGAGCGGCGCCATCGCGCCGTCCGGCGAGCCGGCCTCGATGCGGGCGATCATCAGAAGGGCATTAAACGTCCGAATGAGCTGATCTGAATCCTCGATCGTCGCCTCGAGCGCCGCCCGATATTCATCCGTCCGTTCCGGACCAGCGAGCGCCGCCTCGACGCGTGTGCGAAGGCGGGTCAAAGGCGTTTTCAGGTCGTGGGCGATGTTGTCGGACACATCCTTAAGGCCTGAAAGCAACGCCTCGATCCGGTCGAGCATCGCGTTGAGGCTCGCAGCCAGGCGGTCGAACTCGTCGCCGGTGCCGGTGACTTCAAGGCGTCCCGAGAGATCGCCGTCCATGATCCGCCGGCTCGTCGCCGAGACCTGGTCGATGCGCTTCAGGACGCGACGGCTGACGAAGAACCATGAGAGGAGCGCCAGCGCGATGAGCAAGCCGACGCCGATCATCATCGCCTTCGCGACGACGACGCGAATGCGCTCGATATCGCTGACATCGCGGCCAACGAGCATGCGGAGCCCGTTCGGCAGCGGCAGGACGCGAACCATCGCGAGGTGACGCGTGCTGTCGCCTTCGAGCCGCTTGTAGGGGATCGTGACGGGATCGATGCCGCTCCGCTGCAGCAGCGCCGGCGGCACTTCGGTCACGTTGCCGGCCACGACATTGCCGCTCGCATCGGCGATAACATACAGGCTGGCGCCGGGAACGCGGCTGCGCTGCTCGATCGCGGCGACGATTCCGGTGAGACCCTTGGAGAGCCCTTCGTCGGCCAGAACGCCGATCTCGGCCTCGATCGAATCCTGCACCTGCTGGGTCAGGATGCGATCGGTCTCGCGCGAGATCCAGCCGACAAAGACGACGGCGAACACGGTGAAGACGACAAAGTAAGTCGCCGCCAGTTTGAACGCCGTCGTGCGGACAACCTTAGCGATGGCTGTCACGGATCATGTATCCGGCGCCGCGCACGGTGTGCACGAGGGTTTCGCTGAAGCCTTTGTCCACCTTGGAGCGCAGGCGCGAGATATGTACGTCGATGACGTTGGTCTGCGGATCGAAGTGATAGTCCCAGACATTCTCGAGCAGCATGGTCCGAGTCACGACCTGACCGGCATGCTTCATCAGATATTCGAGCAGGCGGAATTCGCGCGGCTGCAACGGGATGGACGTCTGGGCGCGGCGCACGGTGTGGCTGAGGCGATCGAGCTCGAGATCACCGACACGCAGCAGCGTCTCGGCTTCGCCAGGTTTGCGGCGGCGGGCGAGTACCTCGACGCGGGCGAGCAGTTCGGAAAAGGCATAGGGCTTGGCGAGATAGTCGTCGCCGCCGGCGCGAAGTCCCGTCACGCGGTCATCGACCTGGCCGAGCGCGGAGAGGATGAGAACAGGCGTGTCATTTCCCTTGGCGCGCGCCTCGGAAACGAGCGTCAGCCCGTCCTTCTTCGGCAGCATGCGGTCGACCACCATCACGTCGTATCGGTTGGCCTCGGCCAGGAAGGCCCCCTCCTCGCCATCTGCGGCGTGGTCGGGCACATGGCCGGCCTCTTTCAGGGCCTTGACGAGATAAGCGGCGGTTTCTCGGTCGTCTTCGACAAGCAGGATGCGCATTTCGAAACGTTAGCCGATTCAGGAGAGGACGGCAGCCGCCGCGGGAAATGGTACGCAAAAGAAAACGGCAGGCGGGGGGCGCCGCCTGCCGATCTTGCGGTGGCTCGCAGTAAAAACACACCGCGAGCGAACCGCGAAGCGGGTGGCCTATCGACAGAGCGACCGGGCCGGCCTCAGGTCAGGCCTTGCCGAACGGCAGGGCCACGAAGCGGGTGTGGTCGCCCGACTTGATGCGGACGAGAACCGCCTTCATGCCCGCCTTCTTGGCATCGACGACCTCACGCTCGACGTCGCCCGGGCGGGAGACTTCGCTGCCACCGACAGCGAGGATCACGTCGCCGGGCTGAATGCCCTGCTCGGCCGCAGCGCCATCCGGATCGACTTCCGAGACGACCACGCCCTTGTCATCGGGCGAAGCAGTCAGCGCCAGGCCGAGATCGGCCACCGAGGCGGGCTTCGCCGGCTGGTCGGCGCTTGCCATCTTGTCCTCGCTGGGCAGCTTGCCGAGCTTGACCTCGATCGTCTGGGCCTTGCCGCTACGCACGATGCCGAGCTTGACCGTCGTACCCGGCGCATAGCCGGCGATGATCTGCGAGAGGTTGCGCGCATCCTCGACGGTCTTGCCGTCGACATTGACGATGGCGTCGCCCGACTTGATGCCGGCGAGAGTGGCAGGGCTACCTTCCTGCGGCTCCGCGACCAGCGCACCCTTGGCGTCTGCGAGGTTGAGGCTGTCGGCGATATCGCGGGTGATCGGCTGGATCTGCACGCCGAGCCAGCCGCGTACGACCTCGCCGTGATCCTTCAGGTCGCCGATGACGCGCTGCGCCGTGGCGGCCGGAATGTCGAAGGCGATGCCGACGCTGCCGCCCGAGGGCGAGTAGATGGCGGTGTTGATGCCGATGACCTGGCCGTTCATGTTGAAGGTCGGGCCGCCGGAATTGCCCTTGTTCACCGAGGCGTCGATCTGGATGAAGTCGTCATAGGTGCCGGCGCCGATGTCGCGGCCAAGGGCCGAGACGATACCAGCCGTCACCGTACCGCCGAGGCCGAACGGATTGCCGACCGCGACGACCCATTCGCCAACGCGGACGTCGCCGGGGGCGAATTCGACATAGGTGAACTTCTGCGAGTTGTCGTCGACCTTGAGCAGCGCGAGATCGGTCTTCGGATCGGTGCCGATCAGGCGGGCCGTGTATTCCTTGCCCTTCGAATCGGTGACCGTGAAGTCGCTCGAACCGTCAACGACGTGGTTGTTGGTGACGACATAGCCGTCTTCAGAGATGAAGAAGCCGGAGCCAAGGCCGACAGCCTTGTGCATCTGCGGGCGCTTGTTGCCGCCCATGCCGTTCTGCTGGTCCTGGAACTGCTTGAAGAAGCGCTCCATCGGCGAGCCGGGTGGGAACTGGCCCGGATTCGGCATGCTGAAGCCGTTGCTGCCGCCATTGCCGCTATCGTCATCCGACGCGTCGGCGACTTCCGACTTGACGCGCACGCTGACGACGGCCGGCTTCACCTTGTCGACGAGATCGGCGAAGTTCGGCAGCTGCGGGGCGGCCGACTGGACGCGGACGGCGTCGGCATAGGCCGGCGAACGGCTGCCGAGAACGGCCTCGCCAGCGAAACCGCCGACGACCAGCGCGGCTGCGGCGGTGCCGAGCACCAGGCGGGTGCGGAGGCGGCTGCCAACCTTCGGGTTCTGTTCGGACATCTGGATTTCTCTCCACGGTAGACGCATCGGGTGAGCTGTTGGTCCGGGGGGAACCGAAGCTCTCGAGGGAGAGAATGCCGTCCGGCACCTTACGGACGGCTGTCACACGCATGAATGTTTCGTAATGTAGCGCCGCTTCAATCGTCGCGAGCGAGCAGCGCCTCGACGCGGCGTTCTTCCTCAGCCGTCAAGGCCGCCGGCTCGGCGATCCGACGGCGGCGGAAGAGCCCGAAGGAGAGCACAACGCCGATGAGCAGGACGAGTGGGGCCGCGGCCCAGAGCAGCAGCGTATGCCAAGCGAAAGTCGGGCGCAGCAGTACATATTCGCCGTAGCGATCGACGAGGAACGCCTTCACTTCCGCGTCACTGTCGCCGGCTTTCAGCCGTTCGCGGATCAGAATGCGGAGATCCCGCGCGATCGTCGCATCGGAATCATCGATCGACTGGCTCTGGCAGATGAGACAGCGCAGTTCGGTAGACAGCGACCGGGCGCGTGCTTCGAGAGCCGGATCCGGCAACACCTCGTCCGGCTGGACCGCCAGCGCCGGCAGCAGCGACAGCATAAGCAGCAACGCGGCGAGAAGGCGTCGCATGGGCCCTACTCTGCCGCCACGGCGGCACCGGCTCTGGCCGGCTTCGGCGCACCGACGCGCAGGCGCCGGTCCGAAAGTGAAAGAGCCCCGCCGAGCGCCATCACGATCGCACCGAGCCAGATCAGCAGGATCATGACCTTAAAGTAGATGCGCACGACCGTGGTGCCGTCTGCCTTCACGTCGCCGAGCGAGATATAGAGCTGCGACAGGCCGAAGCTGTGGATCGCCGACTCGGTCGTGGGCATGTTCTGGACCTGGTAGAGCCGCTTCTCCGGTGCCAGCGTCGCAACGGTCGTGCCGCCCTCGCGAACCGTGAACCGCGCGGCCGTGCCGGAATAAGTGCCACCCGACACGGGCAGGAAGCCATCAAGCGTCACGATTCGGCTACCGATCGTCACGCTCTCGCCCGGCTTCATCGTGGTGATCGTTTCGGTGTTCCACGTCGTCGACGCGATGATGCCGAGCACAGTGAGCCCAAGGCCGCCATGCGCGAGCGTCATGCCGAACGCGGCGCGCGGCAATCCGCGGGCGCGGCGGAAACTCTCGCCAAGCGGCGCGCGGAAGAGCTTGATACGAAACGCGAACTCCGAGAGTGAGCCGACGAGCAGCCAGACAGCGAGCGCGATGCCGAAGAACGTGAGCGCCTTCGAAGGGCCGGCAAAGACAAGCCCGACGCCGATCGTCAGCAACACCGCAGCAAAGGCCGCGAACAGGCGCTGGCAGGCGGCGAGCAGATCGCCCCGCTTCCAGGCAAGGAACGGCCCGAACGGCACGGCGATCAGAAGCGGCACCATCAAGGGGCCGAAGGTCATGTCGAAGAAGGGCGCGCCGACCGAGATCTTCTCACCCGTCAGCGCTTCGAGCGCCAACGGGTAGAGCGTTCCGACGAGGACCGTAGCGCAGGCAGCAGTGAGCAGCAGGTTGTTGAGGACGAGCGATCCCTCACGGCTGATCGGCGCGAAGAGGCCCCCCTGTGCGAGCGTTCCGGCTCGCAGCGCGAACAGCGAGAAACTGCCTCCAATGAACAGGCAGAGAATGATCAGGATGAAGATGCCGCGCGTCGGATCGGTGGCGAAGGCATGCACCGAGGTCAGGACACCGGAGCGGACGAGGAACGTGCCGAGCAACGACAGCGAGAAGGTCAGGATGGCGAGGAGGATCGTCCAGACCTTGAGCGCGTCGCGTTTCTCCATCACGACCGCCGAATGCAGCAACGCCGTCGCCGCGAGCCATGGCATGAAGCTCGCATTCTCGACCGGATCCCAGAACCACCAGCCGCCCCAGCCGAGCTCGTAATAGGCCCAGTAAGAGCCCATGGCGATGCCGAGGGTCAGGAAAATCCAGGCAGTCAGCGTCCACGGCCGCACCCAGCGCGCCCAGGCGGCGTCGATACGGCCGTCGATCAATGCCGCGATGGCGAAGGCGAATGAGATCGAGCATCCGACATAGCCGAGATAGAGGAGCGGCGGATGGATCGCGAGGCCGATATCCTGCAGCACAGGATTGAGGTCATTGCCCTCGACCGGCGCCGGGACGAGCCGCAGGAACGGGTTCGAGGTCGTCAGGATGAACAGGAGGAAAGCCGTGCCGATCATCGACTGCACGGCCAGGACCAGTGCCTTGAGTCGCATCGGCAGATTGTTGCCGAAGGCGGCCACTAGCGCGCCGAACAGCGCGAGAATGAGCACCCAGAGCAGCATCGAGCCTTCGTGATTGCCCCAGACGCCACTGATCTTGAAGATCAACGGCTTCATCGAATGCGAGTTCTCGACGACATTGCGGACCGAGAAATCGGAAACGAGATAGGCATGCGTCAGTGCCGCGAAGCTGGCTGCGACGAAGGCAAACAGCGCGATTGAAACCGGCGAGGCAATCGCCATCAGCCGCCGGTCGCCCACAAGCGCGCCACAGAGCGGCAAAGCCGCGCCGGCGATCGAAAGCGCCAGTGCCAGGACGAGCGCGTAATGGCCGAGTTCGACGATCACCGCGTCACCGACTTTGGTTCGGGGCCGGTCGCTTCGGCTTCGGGCCGCCACTCGCCACTCTTCTTCAGCGCCTCAACAACTTCCTTCGGCATATAGGTCTCGTCATGCTTGGCAAGGATTGTATCGGCCTGGAAATTGCCCGCCGCATCGACCTTGCCTTCCGCGACAACCCCCTGCCCTTCGCGGAAGAGATCGGGCAGCATCCCGGTGTAGCGCACCGGAACAGCCGCCTTGCCATCAGTGACAGCGAAACTGATCTTCGGCCCGTCCTTGACGACGCTCCCCGTCTCGACAAGACCGCCCAGCCTCAGGCGGCGATCTGGCGCCGGCGGATTGGCGGCGATCTCGGATGGGGTTGCGAAAAAGGCAATGCCATCCGAGAGCGCAAACAGGATCAGCCCGACCGCGCTCGCGAGCACGATGCCGGCCAGTCCGATCAATGTGAGACGTCGCTGCTTCCGCGTCATTCCAGTCCCGGCCTCACACGCCCGACCTCAAGGTTTCGGCGCCCCGACGCCGTTATCCGCCGCGGCCTTCTCGACTTGGGCGAGAAGATCGGGCTTGCCGGCCAGCGCTGTCCGCGCCCGCGCCAGCGCGGCCGTCGCCTCGTCCGGCTTGCCGAGCACCATATAGGCCCGGAAGAGCCGCGCCCATCCATCCACATCTTCGGGAGCACCGTCGAGCCGCGCTGCGAGGCCCGAGACCATGCCTTCGATCATCGCCTGCTGCTCGCCGGCCGATTGGCCCGCCGCAGCCGCCATATCGGCTGCGTTTGGGCCTGGAGCCGGGTTCTCGACGCGCCGCAGTTCCGCCTGCGCAACCGGCAGCCAGGGCGCATCGGCCGGCGCGCCCGCGATCAGCGTCTTCCACGCCGCGATGGCCGCGTCCTTATCGCCGGTCTGCCCGACGGCAACGGCCTCATAGAAAGCCGCGCGGTCATTCTTCGAGTCGAGCCGCAGCGCGCGATCGAAAGCCGCCTTGGCATCAGAGGTCACGAGACCGCCGGCCTGGCTGGTCAGTGCCTCGCCAAGCAGGGCCTCGCGATCTGCCGTAGAGCCCAGGATACGGATGGCGTTGCCATAAGCCCGCACGGCATCGTCGAAGCGGCCAAGCTTCAGATAGACAGGGCCGAGCAGTTCCCAGCCGGCGCCGGCGCCGGGATCATCGCGCAGATGCTGCTCGACCTTGCCAATGAGCGTCGCGATATCCGCATCGGCGGACACCGTGCTGCGGCTTGCGAGCGGTTGATCCGGCGTCGCGGGCGAGCCAAGCGACAGATAGGTGCCGAGCGCGATGGCCGGCAGAAGAATGGCCGCAACGATGAAGCCGGCGATGACCGCCCGCCGCCCCCCGCCTTCGGCTGTCGAGCGCGTGGCGTCGGGCCGGAGCAGGCGGCGAGAGAGTTCGATGCGCGCCGCCTCGGCCTCGCGCTCGCCGATCAGCCCGCGCTCGCGCTCAAGCTCGAGTTCGTTCAACTGGTCGCGATAGATCGAGCGCGCGGATCCTTCGGCGTCGGCCGGGCGGCGGCCAAGCGGCACCAGCACGGCCAGCGAAGCGACGGCCGTCATCGCGGCCATGAGGATCCATTGCAGCATCGGTTCCATCCCGGCCCACTCAATAGCGGGCCGGGCAGCGATCCGCATCCCGCAATCTGTCGCGGGGCCTAGTTCACCGGGCGCCAGGTCCCGTCAGGCTGGCGGCAGGCCGTACCGCGGGCGGTCTGGGGCTGCCCGTCGATCCAGATCTGGTGCGTGTAGTCGCGGCACTCGTAAGAGTTCACGCGGTAGCGCGGCCCTGGAATGACTTCGCCGCGTGCCCCGCCCTGCTGCCAGTCGACAGGCGCCCCAGGACGTCCGGTCTCGAGCGCCTCGAATTGCGCGTCGGCTGCGCGCTGCTGCTGCTGCGCATCGAGGCTGACGCCGATCGCATTGCCGATGAAGGCGCCAACGAGGCCGCCGGCGATCGTCGCCGCGACCTTGCCACTGCCCGACCCGAACTGGTTGCCGACCAGGCCGCCAAGCGCGGCGCCACTGACGATCCCGACCTGCTGATTGGTCGGGCCGCCCTGACATGCTGCCAGTGCCAGGCTCGTGACTCCGATGACGACGAATGGTGCGATCCGCATGCTGCCTCTCATCCTTGCGACGCTTCGGCGTCGTTTCTACTGGGCGCCCTTCCTACATCAGCATGGCGGAAGTTTGGTTACCGGAAGATGATCTTCAGTCGTCAGGCGACCACTGCCGGCAGTCGAAGCTCGGCTCTGAGACCGCCGAGCGGCGCGCGGCTCATGCGGAAGTCGCCGCCATAAAGCGCAGCAAGATCAGTGACGATCGAAAGCCCCAGGCCCGAGCCGGGCTTGCTTTCGTCGAGCCGCCGCCCGCGCCGCGTCGCCTCGCTCATCTCCGCTTCGGTGAGGCCTTGCCCATCATCGTCGATGCGGATCACCAGCGCCTGATCGGCGTCGCCCTCCTCCAGCATGGCCGTCACCACCACGCGGCTCGCCGCCCATTTGCAGGCATTGTCGACGAGATTGCCGACCATCTCCTCGAGATCCTGCTGCTCGCCGCGAAAGCGCAACGTCTCCGCCACGTCGAGTTCGAGGTCGCGGTCGCCATGGATGCGGCTCATCGCCCGCACCAGCCGTTCCAGCGCCGGCTCCACCTCGGTGATCGCGCCAATGACCTTGGAGCGTGCGGCGATACGGGCGCGATCGAGATGGTGGTTGATCTGCGTGCGCATGATCTCGGCCTGTTCGCCGACCTTCGCGGCGAGCGGACCCTGCCCCGACCGCGCCTCGTTGGTGATGACGCTGAGCGGTGTTTTGAGCGCATGGGCAAGATTGCCGACATGGGTCCGCGCGCGCTCGATGATCTCCTGGTTCGAGGCGATCAGCGCGTTGAGCTCCTTGGCGAGCGGTTCGATCTCGGCGGGAAACGGGCCCTCAAAGCGCTGTTCGCGGCCGCTGCGCATTTCGGACAGTCCGTGCCGGACCCGGTCCAGCGGCTGCAGGCCCCAGCGGATCTGCACGCCGACAGCAACGATGAGGCCGATGCCGAACACCGCCAGCGTGAGCGCGACGCTGGTCTGGAAGTTGCGGATCTCGGCTTCGAGCTGGCTGGCATTGCCGGCGATGAGAACGTCGTAGCGATGATCGGCATCGAAGATGATGGTTCGGCTGAGGACGCGCAGCTCCTGATTGTCAGGACCGGTCAAGACGGCCGATTCGACGCCGTCGACCGTGCCGACATTGGTCGCCTTGGCGATGTCGAGCGTATCGGTCGCGAGCGAGCGCGAGGCGAGCACGACCGGGCCGCCCGACTTTCGGACCTGCCAGTACCAGCCGGAATAAATCAGCTCGAAGCGCTGTTCGCCGAGATTGCCGGGATCGCCGAGCTGACCAGGCGACTGCATTGCGAGATTGCCGACCAGCGTCTTCAGATAGACGCCGAGCCGTTCGTCGAAGCCGCGCTCCACCGTCTCGCGGTAGAGCGATGTCAGGATGAAGGCGGCGGCGATCAGCGCCACCGCGGCCCAGACCGAGGCGCCCGCGACGAGGCGGAAGGCGAGCGAATCGAAGCGCGGCTTCATGAGGCCTTCGGCGTGATGATCCGGTAGCCGAGGCCGCGAACCGTATCGATGAGATCGGGCGCCACCTTCTTGCGCAGCCGACCGACGAAAACCTCGATCGTGTTCGAGTCGCGATCGAAATCCTGATCGTAAAGATGCTCGATCAATTCGGTGCGCGAGACGACGCGGTCGCGGTGATGCATCAGATATTCGAGCACCTTGTATTCATGCGCGGTCAGCTTGACGGGGTTGCCGTCAACCGTGACGCGGCCGGCCTTGGTGTCGATGCGCACCGGACCGCATTCGATCTCGTTGGTGGCGTGGCCGGCGGCGCGGCGCACGAGCGCGCGGATGCGGGCCAGCACCTCCTCGATATGAAAGGGCTTCGCGACATAGTCGTCGGCACCGGCATCGATGCCCTGCACCTTGTCGCTCCAGCGGTCGCGGGCCGTGAGAATGAGAACAGGCATGTTGCGGCCCGCGCGGCGCCAGGCCTCGAGCACGCTGATGCCGTCCATGCGCGGCAGGCCGATATCGAGAACCACCGCGTCATAAGGCTCGGTCTCGCCGAGGAAATGGCCCTCCTCGCCGTCGCGGGCGCTGTCGACCGTGTAGCCGGCGGTCTTCAGGGCGTCGGCCAGCTGGCGATTGAGATCGGGATCGTCCTCGACGACGAGAATGCGCATGAATTCCGCTCCGCTGTCAGCGACCGGCGATCGCGCCGCTGCGGGCGTCGATCTGCAGCCGCTCAACCTTGCCGCCCGCCCCGAGCACATTGACGACATAGACCAGCCCGCCGCCGCCATGGCAGAGTTGGGCCGAGACGACATCGCCCGGCAGATTGCCACGCACCTGGCTGAGCGAGATGGCCTCGCCATTCTGCACCGCCTGCCGCGCCTCGCCAGGCGAGAGGCAGCCCTGCGCGAGAGCGGTACCCGTGCCCGAAAGGGCAAGGGCAGTCGCGAAAAGCACGGCACTGATGCGGAGCGTGACCATGGGGCCGTTGTATCAGGGGCGGATGAACACCGCCTGAATGGGTAGCGCGGAACCGCAGGCGGAACAACGCGTCAACGGCTTCCGAGCGGCACCTTTGCGACCCAGCGTCCGTGCAGCGCGATCAGGGCTCCGGCAATGCTGCCACCGGCCATCGCGATGTCGACCAGCGCCGAGCGCTCGTCCGCACCGAGTTCATGTCCCGCGAGAAGGGCGATCAGCGGCGCCAGCGCGGCGATGATCGCGCCCCAGGTGACCCGCGAGCGATACCAGGGCTCGACGTTGGCGACATGGTTCAGCGCCGGATCGCTCGCGATGGCATCGGCAACTGCGGCGCCGAGCGCCGGCAGATCGGCGCTAGGCACGATCGCGCCGCCACGCGCTGCGGCAGCCGCGATCGCCGGGGTCAGCGATCCCGCCAGGCGAGCGGCGATGTTCGAGGGCTCCATTTCCTGCATCGGATATCTCCTTGCGACATGGCGCGGCCGGCGAAATGCCATGCCTTTGCCAGAATTCGGTCCGAAAGCTTCAGCGCTGCGGGGGCAGCGGAGTTCTCGAATGCTGAAAGCGATCGTCGTTTCGGCCCTCGGCGGCATCCTGTCCGGTCACTTCGTGCGGAACGGCTGGGCGGCGTTGTTCCTCGTCGTCGCGCTTATCGGTGCGGAATCGACCTACGAAGCCATCCACCATCACTGGTCCGGCGAGCGCGATGTCGGTGTCTTCGGACTGCTCGATACGATCGGCTCCGGGGCAGTCCTCGTCGGCGAAGCCCTGTCGATCTGAATTTTTTCAGCTGTTGCCGGAACCACAGCGGCAGCGCGCGATTGTCTGAGCGGATCGCGCGAGCGGTCCACCAGCCGGTCCCACACCGGTGAGCCCGCCGATCCCCCGACGGCGGGCTCGTCTGTGTTGCGCGGAACCGCCCGTTTCTTGCGATGGCGCAAGCTTCATCATTCTGAAACCAATTATGACTCTGCTCGACCTGGGAATCCGCACGCATCGGGCGATGCAGGATTCGCCGTTCGCCGGAGGGGGCCGAATCATGCTCAAGCAGACGTCGTGGCGCGCCGCAGTCCTATGCGGTTTTCTCGGATTGGCGCCGTTCGCGGCGCCTGCACTCGCAGCCGACGAGGCGCCGAAGCCGATCATCGAGCAGGGCGCGCTCGACCAGCTCAAGAAGATGAGCGACACGCTGAAGGCAGCCAATGCCATCGAATTGTCGATCACCGATTTCCGCGAGGTCCCGTCCTCGCAGGGCCAGATGATCACGCTGACGACCAGCGCCGACATCACGGCCGAGCGGCCGAACAAATTCCGCGCCGAAGCCGTCGTGAACGGCGCCGAGACCAGCTTCGTCTATGACGGCAAGACCTTCACGGCGCTCGACAAGGCGAAGAACCTCTATGTGTCGGCCGAGATCGGCGCGGACAAGATGGACGCCTTCTTCCAGAAGCTCGCGGAAGCGCGCGGCATCGAGTTCTCTGTCGCCGATTTCCTGTCGAGCGATCCCTACGCCATTTTCTCGAAGGGGCTGACCAACGCTTATGACGTCGGCACCGCCACCATTGATGGCGTGGTTACCGAGCACCTCGTCTTCTCGGCGCCAGGGATTGAATGGCAGCTCTGGATCGATCCGACGACGAGCCTGCCGCGTCTCTTCACGGTCATCTACAATGACGTACCACGCGAGCCGCGCTTCCTCGTCAACTTCCGCTCGTGGAACCTGAAGGCAGCCCCGGCCGCCGACACCTTTACCTTCACCCCGCCCAAGGACGCCACGGCGATCAGCTTCCTGCCCGCCGGCACACCCTGATCCGAACCCGCGACGCTGAAGGAAACATCATGTCGAAGAACCTCGTTTCGAAAGCCGTTCTTTCCCTTCTCGCGGCCGGTGCCTTGGCCGCCTCCGCAATGCCCGCCTCCGCATGGGTGGCCGCGCATGGCGCCGGCGCCTGGCGCGGACCGGCCGGCGGCGTTCATGCCTATAGCGGCGGCTTCGTCGCCGGCGGCGGCCCGCGTTATGGCTATGCCCCCCGTTATGGCTATGGCTGGGGCGCGCCCGCCGGCGCAGTCGCAGGTGCCGCGGTTGCCGGCGCGGCTGTCGGCCTCGCCGTCGGCGCCACCGTGGCCTCGCTGCCGCACACCTGCACCACGATCGCCGGTCCGACGGTCATCTATGGCTGCGGCGGCGTCTACTACAGCCCCTATTACGGCCCCTCGGGCGTCGTCTACCAGGTCGTTCCCGCTCCGTACTGAGCGCAAGGCTGGGCGGCGCTACAGCGCCGTCCAGCCCGCGGCCTTGCGGATGAGCACATTGTCCGCCGCCTTGTCATAGGCGATCCAGCCGATCTCTGGCGCCACGAACAGCCAGGCACCATCGACAAACATCGCGAGAGCCCCGCCCTGGCCCGACCAGGCTCCGGTCGGCGAGGCCGCAAGCAGATAGCGCGCGCCTTCGGCAGGACTGCCGGGCGGCGTGACAGCGCCTGATCCTTCGACGGCAAGTTGCACGATGCCGTCGAGCAGCCGCAGCGCTTCGTTGTGCGTAACGTGCTTCTGCGCCTGCGCGGCCGCAATATAGGGCAGCGCAAGATGCGGCGTCGCAAGCGGGTCAGACATTGATCATGATCTCCGTGGCAAGGCCCGCACCGGCCGTGGGGCTCAACTGGCTGACGCGTGCGGTGAAGACCGCGTCCGGGACTGATAGAACGGCGGCGAGCTCGCCGGCCGTGAATAGGGTGCCGGGACTCGCCACCACACGGCTCGCCTTGAGCACCCCGGCCTCGATCAGGTCGACCCGATAGGCCTCGCTCTCCTCGCCGAGCGGCACCTCGACCTGGTCCCAGCGATCACCCCCCTGCCGGGTCTGGCGGATCCATGAGAGGGTGACGTCGCCGCCGGCATCACGCTTTCCGTTGAGATGCACAGGCGCCAGCGGCAGCAGTCCGCGCCCCGCGACCATGAAGGCGCGGTCGGTGAAATGATCGGCATCATAGGGGGTGCCGAGCGGCCCGGCGCGAAGGCGCTTCGAAAGCCCGATCTCGCCAGCCTCAAGCGCAAAGAGCGGCGTCGCGGCGTTGAGCCGGACGAAGCGCGCGCCGGCGGCGTGACCGCGAGCGGCGACGTCCGTCGTCCCGCCCTGACCGCGCAGCAGGCCCGAAAGTCGCCAAAGTCCGGCGCCGACGAGTTCCGCGTCGCGAAACTGGATCAGTTCGAAGCCGTCCGCCTCGCTGCCGATAGCGGCGAGATTGCCGCCATTCAGCACCGCCGCAAGCGGTAGGGCAGACAGCGCCCCGGCGGCGAGCGCGACATCGATCACGGTTGCCTCGTCGAAGCGCGCCACCGGTCCCGCCGGAACGGCAGCGTCGATCGTGCCGATCACTGCGCGCTGATCGACGCGCTGGCGGGCGAGATAGCCCGCATCGGCGCTGCCGATCGCGACCGACACCGGGCCGGACCAGGGATCGGCAAAGACAGCGAGCCGTGGTGCCGCCCCCGTCTCGGCCCCGGTGAGCGACGGCAGATCGAGCACCACGACATCCGGCGGGCCCGCCTCGGCGCGCCAGGTCGGCGGCGCGCTCGCGCCGCTGCCGACCGGCTGCGCCGAGGCGGTCGGATCGAGGGCGCGCGCCTCGATGTGTCGGGCAGC
Source organism: Kaistia soli DSM 19436 (assembly GCF_900129325.1). Classification (GTDB taxonomy): domain Bacteria; phylum Pseudomonadota; class Alphaproteobacteria; order Rhizobiales; family Kaistiaceae; genus Kaistia; species Kaistia soli. The sequence goes on from NZ_FQUP01000001.1 coordinate 286,445, forward strand.
CCCAGCCTCGATCCGTGTCACCTGCAGGAGGCGCGTGATGCCCTCCTGCTCGAAGGAAACGATATCGGCGGCCTCCAGCGACAGCGCCAAGGGCGCCAACGCGAAGGACAGCGTCTCGCGTCCATCCCACATGTCCTGCAGCCGGGCATCGGCCAGCGCCGTCGCGACGCCGTCGTCCGTGACCATCGAGGCGCTCAGCGAGGATTGCCGTCGGCTGGCCGTCTCAATCCGCCGCGAGGCGACCGTCCGGCTGCGATAGTCCGAAAGCCCATCATAAAAGGCGACCGACAGCTCAGCCGGCAACTCGGTCTCCTGCGCCCGGCGGATGGTCACGAGGGGCGTGCTGTCGTCCTCGACGAGATCATCCGCGCCGATCGAAAGCCGCGGCAGTCCGCGCCGCACGAAGCGAACGCCGGCGCCGGATTCGGCTACGGAGAAGGCGAACATGTCGGCGAGCGGCTTCAGCGCGTCGCGCGCCGATCCGATGCTTTCGACGACATAACCATCGAGCATGCCGTCGAGATCGCCAACCTCACCCCCTTCTATGCCGTAGTCGTAGAGAATACGGCCGACGAGCCGGCTGATCGGCAGCGCGCCGAGGCGGCCGTTCAGCCAGTGGCCCGTTTCCCAGTTGCCGCCATCCGACCAGACTTCGTCCAGTAGCGGAAAGGCCGGATAAGGCCGCGCGTCCCAAGCCCAGACATGGCTCCAGCCGATATCGACCATCCGGCCGCCATAGACAGGCGAGATCGGATTGCGCGCCGTCACGAAACCGGTCGACGCGGGATCGCGAAAGGCGAGCAGCGCCGACAGCGCCCGCTCCTGCATCAGCGCATCGCGGCCGCCATGCGAGAAATGCGGCAGCCTGATACCGCCGACTTTCGGGTCTGGAAAGACATTCGGTTCGTTGGCGCCCTTGTCGACGGCGGGGCAGCCAAGCTCGGTGAACCAGATCGGCTTCATGCCGCCGACCCAGGCGGTCGGCGCGCTGGCCTCGACGCCGCCCGGCCGGTCGAAATGCCGGTTCGCCCACCAGTCGGCGATGGCCTTCGATCGATAGATCCAGGGCTTGCCATAGGCGCCGTCGGTGATCGGCGAACGGATCTGCGCGGCACGATCAGCCGTGCTGCCATAGTACCAGTCGAAGTTCTCGCCGCCTTCGATATTCGCCTGAAGATAGGCGATGTCGTGTCCGCTCTCCGCCACCGCGGCATCTTGATGCGTGCTGCCGTCGCGCCAGTCCGCGAGCGGCACATAGAGGTCGATGCCGACGGCATCGATATTGGCGTCGGCCCAGAGCGGATCGAGGTGAAAGTGCGCATCGCCGCTGCCGTCGCCCGGTTGATGGCCAAAATACTCGCTCCAGTCGGCGGCGTAGCTGATGCGCGTCGCGGGTCCAAGCACGGCCCGGACATCAGCCGCCAGCGCGCGCAGCGCCGCGACGAAAGGATAGGTTGAGGGCCCGGAGCGGAGCGTCGTCAGCCCAACGAGCTCCGAGCCGATCAGGAAGGCATCGACGCCGCCGGCCGCGACGCAGAGATGCGCCGCATGCAGGACCATGCGGCGATAGCTCCATTCGGCGGGTCCGGAATAGACGACACCGCCGCCGACGATCGAGAACTCCGCCGGCATGGCGCTGCCCATGAAGGCCGCGATCTCGGCCGTCATCGCGGTGGTCTTGTCGGGCGTGCCGGATCGGCCTGGCGCAATCGACGCCGTGATGCGGCCGCGCCAGGGATACGCCGACTGCTCGCCATAGCCATAAGGGTCGGTCAGGCCGCTCGAAGCGGGGACGTCCATCATCAGGAAGGGATAGAAGGTGACGCCGAGGCCGCGTGCCTTGATGTCGGCGATCGCCCTGACGACACTGCCGTCGGAGGGCGTGCCGCCAAAGGCCGGCCGCCCGTCGATCTGGCTGACGAGGCGAGCCGTCGCGCGATCAAGCCCCGCGACGCTCCAGACGGGCGACGTCGTGCCTGCCGCCGTCTCGACGCGCGGGGCGACCGTGCAGCGGTCGGCACGAAGATCATCGCCGAACCAGCTGACGGCGAGCGCCGCGCGTTCGAGGTGCGGGCAGATCGCCTGCAATTCGTCGAGCGAGGCGCGCCAGTCGGTCTTGGCGCCGTCGATATGGCGGTTCAGCGTTTCGCGGCTGCCCGCCGTGCCGGTGCGATAGACAGGCTCGGGGTCATAGGCGAATTCGGACGCGGCCGGGATGATCACGACCGCGCGGATCGCGTCCTCGACACCGCTGATCGGACGGAATACCTCGAACGCGAGTTGCGGCAGGCGGTTGCCATAGTCCGCGACGGGCAGCCGTTCGAACACCACCACGGCCGTGCCGCGATAGGCCGGCGTGCCGGACGCGCCCTGCTTCGCCTCGATCAGGCTGTCGGCGGGCTGCCCCTCGTAGCCAGCCAGGAGACGCCATGCGACGGTCGAGAGGTCGAGTTCCTCGCCATCGGCCCAGCAGCGGCCGATCCGCGCCACCGGCCCCTCGCAAAGGCCGATGGCGAAATTGGCGTAATAGGCGTAGTTCGTCACCGACGAGCCGCCGCCCTTGCCGCCCTCTTCGCTCGTGACTTCCTCGAAGCGCGTCGCCCAGATCACCTGGCCCGAAAGCCGGGCGCGGCCATAAAGACGCGGGATGGGCGCGCCCTCCTCCGAACGCTGCACGTCGAGATCCGAAAGCCGCGTGCCCTCGGTCGAGGAGCCGAACAGCGACTGGTCGATGACGCTTCCGGCGAGCGCGCCGACGGCCGCGCCGAGCGTCGCGCCGAGCGGACCGAATATCCCACCGATCGCCGCGCCGGCCGCCTGGAGGACGATGGTCGCCATCAGAAGGTCACTCCCGGAAAGGAAAAGGCGAAGGCGAGCCGCCGCGCCCACCAGGGCGTCAGCGAAGCCATCGCGACGGCGGCGCCGTCATGGGCGTGGATGAAGCGGCCGGGAACAGCGAGGATCGCGGCATGCTTCGCCGGCAGGCCCTCGCGCCAGCGAAAAAGCAGCAGATCACCGGGCAACGCCGCGACGGGATCGACGGACGTCATGTGGCGGGCGGCGGCGTCACGCAGGCTCTCGTTGCCGCGCGCCTCGGCCCAATCCGGCGTATAGGCCGGCATCGGCTCCGGCTCGTCGCCATAGACCTCGCGCCAGACGCCGCGCACGAGACCGAGGCAATCGGCACCGACGCCCTTCAGCGAAGCCTGATGGCGATAGGGCGTGCCGAGCCAGCCGAGCGCGGCATCGACCAGCGCGTCGCGTGTGATGACGGCCATGGGACCTGCTCCGATCCAGTTCAGGAGACGACCGGGCTGCCGTCATTGTGGCTGCCCGAGCGCGCATAGCCGAGGCTGAAATCATTGCCCGGCATATGCGGAAAGCCGCGGAAATTGAGCGTATTGGCGAACTTGTCGCGACAGGTGGCGAAGCGCTTGTCGCAGCCGGCGGTGAGCGCGATGGCATCTCCGGCCGCGATCGCGAATGGCGCCGCGGTCCATAGCTCGATCGTCATGACACCCTCGATCACCCTCTGCGTCTTCACGGCGCTCGAGAAGCCGGCATTGGCGCCGCTCGCGAAGACGGCGCGGCCACGCTCGAACCAGCCGCCCGCGAAGCCGTCGATGCCACTGACGGCGATGAGCCGCGCGTCACTCGCCGAAACCACGGTCGCGCTCGCCGCGAACGCTGCCGCGGTCAGGTCGACCCCGCACCTGATATCGCCGAGATCCGCGTCGCAGGCGGCGCGGAAGCTTCGCCCGCGCGGCTCGTCGAGCGCCGCGAGCGGCCCGCGGATCTCGGCCCGGAATGCGCCGTCCTCGCGCACGACCTCGCCGATATGGCCCGCGCTGACGAGGACCCGTTCGGCCGGCTCTTGCCAATTGACGGCGAACACTTCCACGCGGGCATGATCGAAGCGGCCCTTGGCGATATCCGTCTCGCTGACGCGGTCGGACGAGAGCGCGCCGGCAACCTCAAGCCCGCCGGTCGAGAAGCCCTCGGCGGCCGTCGCCTCGCTCGCCGAAAGCCCGCTCGCCGCCTCGAACAGCGTGCCCTCGAAGCTGAGGTCGCGGTCATGGTCGGTGAAGCCGAGCACGGTTCCATCGGCAAGCGTCACGCGCCAGCATTGGCAAAGCGTCGTCGCTTCGCCGGCGACATGCGCGGCCAGCCCCTCGGGGAGCGTCTTCACGGCCGGATCTCCACCAATGGGATCGACGGGATCTCGCCGGCCTCGAAGGCGGCAAGATTGATCGTGAGCGTGTCGGTGTCGAAACGCACGGGCACGTCGAAACGAAAACCCGCAGTCACCTGCGCACCAACTGGCGGAACATGGCCGGCAGCGAAGGTGACTTGTCCGGTCGCCGGATCAATCGCGACATGGGCCGGCTCGACGGCGACCGAGGCGACGGCCAGCATGACGCTGCCAGCGACCGGCTTGGCGATGACGCGGTCATAGGCCGCGAAGTCGCCGCCATAGCGCTTCACGAGCTGGAACGCGGCGGTCGCCCCGTCACCCGTGCCGATCGGCTGGTCAAAGGGCGTCGGCTCGGTTCCCGGCGCAGAAGACGCATCATCGGTGCGGTCGCGCCAGCGGAAACCGAACAGCCGCCCGCGCCGCTCCTCGAAAAAGGCGATCACCGCATGGATATCGGCGAGCGAGCGCACGCCATAGCCAGCGTCGTAGCGGCGGCGCGAATCCGCCCAGCGCTGGTTGCGCTTTTCGCGGCCGGAGCCGAGCGCCACGATCTCGGTCTTGCGCTCCGGCCCGCCGCTTGAGCGGAAGGCGATTCCTGTCGGAAAGCGGACATCGTGGAAACTCTCGATAAGCGGCATGGACGTCTCCTAGAGGCCGCGCCGGCCGCGGCCGACGGCGCGGGCCAGCGAGGCGGTCACCTGCGCCTCGGACTTGCGGAAGCTCGCCGCGTCCTGGGTCTGGATGGCGACATTGACGGTGACATTGCCGGAGCCGCCGCCCGCGCCGACCCCGAGCCGGCCATCGGCGCCGCGCTGCAGGGGCAGGATCGCCTCCGAGCCCGCCTCGCCGGCGAGGCCGAGGCCGCGCCCCAATGGGAAATAGCTCGGCTGCGAGACAACGCCGCCATCGGCAAACGGCACGACACCGCCCTTGGCGAAAGCGGTCGTTCCCGTCTGGCCGAGCAACCCGGACAAGAGGCTGCCGACCCCACTCTCGATCGGCTTCAGCGCCGAGCTTAGCGCCATCGACGAGAGCTTGAGCGCGAGCGACTTCAACACATCCTCGAAACTCTTCCCGCCCGTGACCGCGCCGGTGAAGGCCTTGGCGATGGCGCCGGAAAAGCTGTCGGCGCGCTTCGCGAGCTCATCAAGCGCGGTACGGAAGCCGGTGGTATCGGCGCTGACCTTGACGGAAAGCTCGTCGACGACGGTCGGCATGGTTCAACCTCCTGCTGTGATATCGGGATAGCGCCGCGCCAGCGCTTCGAACGTGGCGCGGTCGAGCGGCTGTGCGACGCCGCCCCCAAGGCCCTCGATCGCGGCAGCGAGTTCGCGCGGCGTCATCGCCCAGAAATCGCGGCTCGAAAGCCTGAGCACGCCGAAGCCGATCGCCATGGCATCGCGCCAGGGAAACGGCTTTGCGCTCACGCCGCCGCCTCGCCGCCGAAGGTGGCGGTCAGGAGATCGGCCGCGATCCGCGCGAAACCGGCGGCCCCGCCCTCCGCCTGCATGGCTGCGACCTCAGAGTTGTCGACGCTCTCGCCGGCGCCGCGGAGGCCCGCGCCGATGATGCGCACGAGATCGAGCGCCGCGAGCCGTCCTTCGGAAAAGCGGCCGGCGAGTGCCTGAAGATCCGACGCGCCGAAGGCGGCCTCGAGCTCGGCCAGCGCGCCGAGCGTCAGGCACAGCGTGTAGCGGCGGCCATCCAGCATGGCGTCAATCTCGCCGCGATGGCGGTTGGCGATCCGGCCTTCGCGAAGGTCCGCCATGGCTCAGGCCTCCGTGAAGGCGATGGCACCGGCGGACTCGAGCGCCAGCTCATAGGTGACCGCGCCATCATGCTCGCCGGCATATTCGAGTGCGGTGATCTGGAACGGGCCGGAGATGGTGCCGAAATCGGGGATGATCAGCTGGTAGCTGCGGATCGTGCCGTCGAAGAAGAGGCTGCGCATCGCCGCGTCGCTGGCGGCATCGCGGAAGATGCCGGAGCCGGAAAGGCTGGCACGGCGGACGCCCGCCCCGGCCAGCAATTCGCGCCAGCGCCCGGCCGAGTCGGTGTCGGTGATATCCACCGTCTCGGCGTTGAAGGCGACGCGCCGCGTCCTGAGCCCGGCGACGGTTTGGAAACCGCCCGTCCCGGTCGTGTCGATCTTCAGCAGCAGGTCCTTGCCCTTCTGCGCGGTCATGGGACGTCCTTTCGGCTATGCATGGGCGCCCTCGAACGGCCGCGATGCGCGCTAGGATCGGTGCGGCAGAGCGGAGGGGCGTGATGGACGGGTTGGTCGGATCACTGGATGTCACGCGGGCGCGCCTCGAAGACCTCACCTTCGTGATGGCGACCGAGCGGATCGAGGCCTATGCCGAGCTGGTCGGCCGTTCGAGCGAGGCGCAGCATCGCGCTTTCATGGTCGATGACCGCCACGCCTATTTCATCGGGCGACTGGAGGGCCGTCCGATTGGCTTCGTCATCATTCGCGACTGGCAATCTTGGGACGGCGTCGCGCTGGTCAAACGCATCGTCGTCACGGAGCCCGGCCACGGATGGGGCGGCGCGCTGCTCGCCCGCGCGGTGGATCGCGTCTTCGAGGACACGACCTGCCATCGCCTGGCGATCGGCCTATTCCCCGAGAACGATCGCGCCCGCCGCACCTATGAGCGCGTCGGCTTCCGCAACGAGGGAACAGCCCGCGGCGCCGTGTTCTTCAAGGGAGAGCATCGCGATGAACTGGTCATGGCGATGCTACGGCCGGATTGGGAGGCGATACGGCAGGAGAAGGGATGATCGGCTCTCCCGGGATGGCCGGCTACCCCTCCACCAACGCTGCCAACCGCACGACCCCGTGTTCGGTGATGCCGTCTGGATCGCGCCTTACTTCCGCGAAGGTCGCGCGCAGCGTTACGAGATGGTGGTCTGCGAGTGTGAGCGGTTCGTCATGCAGGAGGCGCATCAGGATGCCGGCGATCGCCCAGGCCTCCTTCTTGCCGGCCTGGCGCGACCAGACGTGCAGCGTCAGGCTGACGTCGCCGCCTGCCGTCGTTCCATCGCTCCAGTCGGATTGACCGGCGTCGCCGAGCGTCACGAAGGGAAATTCGGTCCCGCGCGGCGCGCCGTCATGGATGCGCGGTCCGCCGAGGGTCCCAAGAAGATCGGCATCGGCGCGGAGGCGCGCCACGATGGCTACCTGCAAGTCGAGTGCGGACGGATTCAAGTTGGCCTCCCTTTTTTCCGATAGACGCCCATCCGGCTGATCGCTGGCGCGATGACCGGATCGCTGGCGCTGTCGAGCGCGCCGAACTCGCGCGCGAAAAGGCCGGGACCGGTCAGCGTCACCATGGTGCCGCGGTCGTGCGGCGCGGTCGCCGCGCTGCTGCCCGGCGCGCTCGCGGCCAGAAGGTCCGCCGCGCGGCGGGCTTCGCCGCCGAGCGCCGCCGCGATCGGCTGGCGCGTGGCGGCCATGATGCGGCGGGCGATGTCCGCTCCGCTCATGATGCCTCCTCGCGGGCTTCGATCAAAAGAAAACGGCGGCGCTCGTCGGGATCGGTGACGGTGTCGATCGCCAGCAAGCGGCCGCGATGGCGGATGCGCATGCCGGCCACGACATCGTCGCGATGGCGGATGGTGACGCGGTGGGTGATCACGCTGCCGAGCCGGTCGGAACCGGTGTCGACGGCGGCCCGCACCGGTTCGATGGCAGCCCATACGGCAGCAAGCATCGACCAGGTCGTGACGCTGCCGCCGGCGTCATCGGCGGTCCGCGCCGGTTGCTCGATAATGATGCGGTGGGCGATCCAGCCCGGCTCGAACTCCGGCCTCACAGCGAACGCACCTTGAACGGCGCGATCAACGCTTCGAAGCCGGGCGGTGCGATCGCGCCGGCAAAGTCGTGCCCGACCATCCCGCGCGCTTCATACCAGTTGGCGACGAGCACCATGACCGCCTGGCGGAGCGGCGCCGGCACATCGATCGAGGAAACGCCATAGCCGGCGATGACGTCGATCTCGACGCCATTGTCATAGAGCGCCGGCTGCGGCCGCAGCTTCGCCACCAGGCGGGCCGGCTGCGAGGAAACATCGACGCGCCAGTTTTCGGGGCCCCATTGCCGCGCAACGCCGGCAACATCGTAGAACGTCACCTGGTTGACCGCGATCAGCGGCGACAGAGGGATCGGCAGCGAGCGGCTCTCGGGCCATTCGTCGAGATAGATCCGCCAGAGCTGGTGGATCAGGCAGCGCCGCGTGACGGCCTCGATGTGCACCCGCGCCGCGACGATTGCCGCCTGCAGCAGGCGATCGTCGTCGGATGTATCGAGCCTCAGATGCGCCTTCACGTCGGCGAGCGTCACGGGCTCCATCGAAGGCCCGGAAATGAGCGCGGTGGTCATGGAATGCCTCCTCGAAGATGCCTGCCAGGGAAAAAGGAAGCGGCGCCACGAGAGACGTGGCGCCGCCCTTGCGTCGGCTGCGGCGGGAGGCGCGCCATCAACCAACGCCAACCTCAAAACGCTGAGCACGGCAGACCGCCCTTCGCAGGCCGGCCTGCGCGATCCATCCTCCCGCAGGAAGGGTGGCCGGTTCCGTCAGGCCGTGCCGAAAAGGTGGTCTTCGAGAACCGAAGCGGAGCGCACTTTCGTACGTGAGCACCGGAAGCGCAGGAGACCGCCCTTTGCAGGCCGGCCGGGCGCAATCCATCCCGCCCCCAGGAAGGGTGGCCGGTTGCGTCAGGCCGTGCCGAAAAGGTGGTCTTCGAGAACCGGAGCGGAGCGCACTTTCGTACGTGAGCACCGGAAGCGCAGGAGACCGCCCTTTGCAGGCCGGCTTGGCGCAACCGGGTGCCCTTCCTAGGTCGTGCCGAACTTCAGGAGCTTGATCGCGTCGAAATCCTGGACGCCGCCGCCGACGCGCTTGGTCGTGTAGAAGAGGACGTAGGGCTTGGCCGAATAGGGATCGCGCAGCACGCGCACGCCGAGCCGATCGACGACCAGATAACCGCGCTTGAAGTCGCCAAAGGCGAGCGCCAGCGCATTGGCGCCGATATCCGGCATGTCCTCGGCCTCGCTGACCGGGAAGCCGAGCAGCGACGCGTCGCCGCCGGCGGCGGCGGCCGGCTGCCAGAGATAGTTGCCGTCGGCATCCTTCAGCTTGCGGATCGCTGCCTGCGTGCGGCGGTTGAGCACGAAGCGGGCATTGGCCCGGTAGCCCGCCTTCAGCGCATAGACGAGATCGATCAGCACATCGGAGGGATTGGAGGCCGGCAGGGCGCCGGAGACGCCAGTCAGGATGTAGCCGAGCTTGCCCCAGGCCCAGGCGGATTCCGCTGCCGTCGTATAGCTGAGGAAGCCCTTCGGCTTGTTGGTGCCATCGCCGGTGACGAAGGCGGTGCCTTCCTGCGTGGCAGAGGCCGCCTCGACTTCGGCACCGAGCCACTGGTCGATATTGACGGCGCTATCGTCGAGCAGCGCGGCCGTGGCGGCCGGCATGGCATAGAGCTCCATGGCCGGAAAATCGAGCGCGGCGATGGTCGGCGACGTGGTCTGGCTGCGGGCGTCGGTCTCGCCGGCCCAGCCGACCGCCGGCCCGGCGGTCATGAAGGGCTTGCGATAGATGCCGCCGGAAACCTGGCGCACATCCGCGATGGCGCGGATCGGCGAGATGGCCGTGAGGCGCTTGCCAATCTCGGCCTCGGTCTCCATTGGCACGAGATAGCCGCCATCGGGATTGGAGCCGGAGGACAGCGCCTTCTGCTCCAGCCGGCGCATGCCGTCCTCGTCGCCGCCGCGGACATAGGCGTCGAACGCCGCCTTGTGCTCGCTCGGCCGGCGCTCGCCGCGCTGTTCGCCGGAAAGCGGCGGCCGGCGGCTCTTCAGTGTCAGCTCATCCAGCGTGCGGTTGATGCGGTCGAGCTTCTCAGCGGTCAGCGGATCGGCGACGAGCTTCTGCTCGATCTCGCCGAGCCGCTCGTCATTCGTCTCCTTGAAGGCCTCGAAGGCATGCATGAAATCGTCGAAGGCAGCTCCGATCTCGCTGTGCTCGGCGGCCTTGTTCTCGGACGGCTTGGCGTCGGCGGCCTTCCGTTCCGGCGCCTGCTGGCCGGTTGCGCCGAAGGCGCGAAGATCCATGTTCGGCTGGGTCATTTCAGTTTCCTTTGGTTGAGGTCGCGCGCCGCCAGGCGCATGCGGGCCGCGAGGCGGGCAGCCGGCCGCGCCGCGCCGGATTTGACGGCCTGGATGCGGGCATCAGGCTGCATCGGGAAGGTGACGATCGAGATCTCCCAAAGGTCGATCTCGGTGAGGCGGCGCACGCCGCTCTGCCGATCGGCCCGGGCGCGCACCGTCTTGAAGCCGATCGAGAGCCCGTCGAGCGCGCCGGCCCGCATCAGGCTCGCGACGTCGCGGCCGCGCGCCACGTCCAGCATCAGCCGGCCGCGGACCAGCAGGCCGCGCTGGTCCTCGCGGATCTCGGTCCAGATGCCGATCGGCTCGCCCGGGTCGTGCTGGTACAGCATGCGGATGCCGGAGACCTGGCGTCGCGCGATGGAGCGCTGGAAGGCGCCGGGCATCACGACATCGCCGGAAAGGTCGGCCGAACCGAAAAGGCTCGCATAGCCCGAGAAGGCGCCCTCGGCATCGACGCCCGAGAGATCGACCGCCGCGGCCTTCTGTTCGAGCGCGGGAAACGCGGCGAAAAAGCCAGGTTGAGACATGCATTCTCCTTCGCCGGCCCTTGGGGGACCGCGTTGGCATGATTGGTTCTGGAAGGAGCCCGGCGCTCTATTTCCGCCGGATCAGCTTTTCGAGGACGCCGGCGAAATCGCGGAACACCGCCTGGTGATCCGGCCCGCCTGGCTTCAGAAGCTGCTTGAGGATCAGGGGCATCCCTGAATCTCCTGAATGGGTTAGTCGTCGTCGTTGAAGAAGTGATTCAGTCGCGCGATCTCGGCGACGAAATCGTTGAAGCGCCGGTTCGAGGCGGCAAGCTCGCGCAGCGTCCAGATGAGCAGGCCGCTCGAGCTGGTCGCCCAGAGGAACAGCGCGAGATGGGCGAGATCGCCACGCGTCGCGAAGGCGCGGGTCAGCTCGTCCACGACGCGCTCCCCGCCTTCGCCTCGCTTTCGCCGTCCGGTCCGTAGCCGACCGCTTCGCGCTTCTCGTCGCGGGTGAGGAAGCTCGCCGCCTCCAGCCGCCGCCAGAGCGACTCGCGTTCGGCCGCCAGCGCATCGACGGCATCGCCGTCATAGGTCAGCCTGACCGCGCCGCCATAGGCCGGGCCGAGCCACGTCGCCATCGCCGCCGCCGTGCGGCCGACGAGCGGCAGCACGGTCTGCCGCCAGAAAACGCGGTTGGCTTCGGCATAGTTCGAATAAGTATTGTCGCCGGGGATGCCGAGCAGCATCGGCGGAATGCCGAAGGCGAGCGCGATCTCGCGCGCCGCGCCGTTCTTCGCCTCCAGGAAATCCATGTCGCGCGGCGTCAGCGCCATCGACGTCCAGTCGAGCCCGCCTTCGAGCAGCAGCGGCCGCCCCGCCTTGACCGAGCCGGTATAGTTCGTCTCGAGCTCGGCCTTCAGCCGCTCGAACTGCTCGGCGGAGAGCGTCGCCCCGCCCTCGCCGCGATAGACGAGCGCGCCGGACGGGCGGGCGGAATTGTCGAGCAGCGCCTTGTTCCAGGCGCCGGCGGCGTTGTGGATGTCGAGCGCCATCGCCGCCGCCTCGATCGGCGCGAAGCCGTAATGATCATCGAGCGGATGATGCAGGCGGAGTTGCAGCACCGGCGCGATGCCGCCCGCGCCCGGATCATGGAAGCGCACCGTCGCGCCGCCGACCGTATAATCGAACGCTTCCGGCCAGCCGTCGGCGCCGGGCACGACCTTCACCCGGTCGGGCCTGAGCGCATGCAGCTCGGCCGGCTGGCCGCCCAGCATCACCAGCTCGGCATAGGCGTTGCCGGCAGTGAGCAGATTGGCATAGAGCGTCTCGAAGAAGGCCGTGCCGCTCTGGCGCCGGTTGGGATCGGCGAAGAGCGCCAAAAGCGGATGGTCCGGCTTCTCCGCCGCCGCCTGATAGGCGAGGAACGGCACCGACGCAGCGCTTTCGGCGATCATCGTCACGGCGCGATAGACGACGGCGTTCTTCATATAGCCTTCGCGGGCGAGGCTCGCGGCATCGCGCGGCGACCACACCGCCCGCCCCTGCGCCTGCATCGCGATCAGCGGCGCGGTGCGCGAGGCCTTCGCTTCCTCCGGGCGCGGCGCGGCGCGCGCGAAGAGCCGTGCCCTCAGCGTTTCGAACATGATGTCATCCTTGTTGGAGGCGTCAGCCTAGAACGCGCGCACGCGCGGCTCGGCCGGCGGCCGCAGCATCAGCTTGGTCAGCGCCCAGACCAGCGCATCGAGCCGATCTGGCGAGCGGCCGTTCGAGAGCCCGTCGGGCCCGAAATCGGCGAGTTCGTCCTCGAGCGCCGGAAAGGTTCCGGCATGGCGGATACGGCCCTGCGCATAAAGCGCGGCGACCGGCTCGGCGCGCAGATATTTGCCGCGCGTCGCACGCACCGTCGTCACCGGCACGGACGGATCGACCTCGGCGATGACGCTCGCCACCATGTCGCCGCCCTGGTTGACCTCGGCGACGAGCATGTCGGCCTCCAGCGCGTGATAGAGCGCCACCGCCGCGCCCGCCCAGCGCGCCGGCTTCACCTCGGCAAGGCTCGCATCCGCCAGCACATAGCCCGTGCCATCCGCCCCGAGCCCGCAGGCGATGATCCCGCAGGCATCCGCGCCCTTGCGGCTCGTCGCCGGCGGATCGACCGCGACGATGATCCGCGTAAGCTTCGGCGCCTCGCCGACCCGCAGAACCTCGATCGCATCGCGGCTCCACAGCGCATCGACGCGGTCGTCGATCAATTCGCCGTCGATCTCCTGCCGCCCGAGCCGCGTGCCCTGATAACGGCCGATGACCCGCTCCAGGAAGCCCGGCGCGAGATTGCCGAGATTGGCGCTGGTTCCGGCCCGCGTGATCACCGTCCGCTCCGCCTTGATCAGCCGCTTCAAAAGAGGCGTCGGGCGCGGCGTCGTCGTCACGAGCTGGCGCGGCAGCGCCCCGAGGCGCAGGCCGAATTGCAGCATGTCCCAGCTCGCCTCCTGATGACGCCATTTGCCGAGCTCGTCCGCCCAGGCCGCCTCGAATTGCGGCCCGCGCAGGCTTTCCGGATCTTCCGAGGAGAAGCAGAGCGCGCTCGCCCCGTTCGGCCATTCAAGCCGGCGCCGCGAAGGCTGCCAGCTCGGCCGCTCGTCCTTTGGATGCACCGCGAGCAAGCCCGAAACCCCTTCGATCATCACATCGCGCACATCGGCCAGCGTCTCGCCGACCAGCGCGATCCGCCCACAAGGCGCCGCCGCATAGCCCTTGCGTCCGAAGACCAGCCCGCGCACCCATTCAGCGCCCGCCCGCGTCTTGCCCGCGCCGCGCCCGCCGATCATCAGCCAGGTGAGCCAGTCGCCCGGCGGCGGCAACTGATCGTCGCGCGCCCAGAAATCCCAATCGCTATGAAGCGCCGCGAATTCGGCGTCGGTCAACCCCGCCGCCATCCGCGCCGTCAGCTCCAGAGGCGGCCAGCCCGCGTGGATCAAGCGCTGAAAGGCGCTGCGCAAGTCGCGCCCGGAGATCGTCGAGATCGACGCTGCCCTCATCCACCGGCCCCTCTCGTTCATCACGCAATTTGGCGAGCGTCTCGAAGGTGCGCGCCAACACGCTCAAGGTGCGCGCGTCCTTTTCCTCGATGCTGCCGCCACCGGCCAGAAACCGCTGTTCGAGATCGGCGACCTGCCGCTCAAAGGCGCGGAAGAGCCGGCCGAGCAGCTTGTCGTCCTCGGCTGCGAGCGGCACGGACGGCGCCTGATGCGGACGTACCCAGCCATCGCGCTTCGCCCGCCGCCAGAGCGCGACATGGCTCATGCCGTGCTGATGCGCGATGTCGACGATCGGATCGATCGTCCCCTCGAACCGCGCCCGCACCGACGCCCAAACCGCCTCGGAAATCTTCGGCACAGCACCCCCGCAACAAAAAAGGCGCCGAAACCGGCGCCTCCCAAAACTATTCCTCACCCACGGCCAGAGCCCGCATTGCCCAAGCGATCGCTCGCGCAGCCGCCTGAAGTTGCCGGGCCCGATCCGGCCGTCATTCTCTGTCGTTGCCCGGCCACAGCCATTGCGGGGGCACTGTCATTGCCGGGCCTGACCCGGCAATCCAGCCTTCCTTCCGCGCTGGATGGAGGCGAAACATCACCCCGACAAAGACCAGGAACCAGCCTCGCCAGACCCACCCGAGCGAGCCACGCCGGCGCGCCGGACGTCCGGCCTTCGCCGCGATGACGCCCCCAAACCGGACCCCACCGCCACGCCCCGAACGCAACTTTCCGACGATGCCTGAACCCTAACGAACCAGCGTCACGCTGTCAAGGATTTTATTCCTAGATCGGTTCGACACACCGGGCGGGCAACAGGCCCCTGCCGATCGAAGGCGACACCGCCAACAAGCGCAGCCCACCAAGCCCCCGCCGTCATGGCCGGGCTCGCCCCGGCCATCCACGCCAGAGCAAGTCATGGATGCCCGGGTCAAGCCCGGGCATGACGGGCCGGAGGATTGCTCAGAGGCACGCCTGAATCCGCGTAACACCTGCTTAGCCCGAGCAACCAATCTTTGGGAGCATTTGAGGCTGGAGACCGGTTGTGCAAAACGCACGCTCGGCCATCAGAACCGCGACCGAACTAATTGTTTGGCCAACCACCGATGCAGCTTCTCAAATATAGGCTCCACAAAGCGAATTTTAACAAAATCGGCAAAGGCCAATATACTTAAGATACCCAATATTGCGGTCAGTATCCATAACCATTTTGATGAACCGGCCTCGTTATTCTGCATAAATAAAGCCGCAATTGTTGTAGCGGCAAACAATATCAGAAGCACTATCTTAATAGCCACTACAATAGAAGATGCGCGGCGATGAGCAATTCGCTCCCTTTCCGCCGCAATTTGCGCCTCTATCTCCTCCCTCGCTTCTTTCACGGCGCTCCGGACTGCGGCCCGCTCGCGCTCGAGCGCTGCCTCAAGGTCCTTCACTCGGTTCTGCTCCACGCGTTCGAGGATGGATGCCTTTTCCAGCTCGGCCCGCTCGCGTTCTTCAACTAGTTTGGCATCCTGCTCGTCCCTAACTCGCTTCTGTTCCACCTCAGCGCGACTCAATATTTCGGCCATGTTCAATTGGCGCACAACAGCAGAGCTTCCGAAGCTTTCATCTTGCGCTATTCGTCGCGCCGCTTGGACTGTCAGAGAATTCTCTCCGCTGCTAGAATACTCTTCCAGAGAATTTGAGACGACTTTCTCAATTCCTTCCCGAAAATATTTGAACCACTCCGCATCGGGACGAATAGCCGCAAAGCAATTAGTCAGTAATTCGCGCCCAGCCTTCTCAGGTGGAATAGCTTGATCCTTCAAAAGCCAAGCGATCGTTGCGATCTGCCCAAGGGATATCATCGGTGGAAAATTATTGTGCCCAAGCATACGCTGTTGGATGAGAAATCGTCGGGATTCATATACAAGAAAGTTATTGGGCGTCACGAATACATACCCGCACCCTGCCAGATCGCGTGTTCTATTTCCCTTGCGTAATCGCATTATCGATGCGAGGTATCCAGCATCGTTGGCGCGGTTCTGAGCGCTGTAGGCGCGGCCAGATCTTTTCGCCTTTACATCTAAATGCACCGAAAACGCGGCCTCGTCGATTTGGAAGCGGACAGCATTTAGTGCGCCCGACTCCAAATCATCAGCTGGGAAAATGCCAAACCGCGCCAACTGCTCAGGAAAGCTGTTCTGCAACATTCGAAGACTAGTCGTCGTAACCTCGCCATCTGCAATAGCTGCCGCCGTCTCGCCTTCTAGTTCGCCCCCAACATCCTTAACGTGAACGATCGTATTTAGTATGTTCGCTACTTCAGCCTCATTTCCTGCAAAATAGCAAATCTTCATCCCAAGATCTTGCAAGTACCTTGTTAGCTCTTCCGTCGCTATACTAAGATTCTTCCCAGAACACCCCAACTGTCGCAACAAAACCGCAGTGTCATACATAACAGTTACAGGATTATCTAGTCGCAACGTTCCGATTTCTGTGACGGAAGATATAAAATCTTCAATCAGAACCCCCATAAAAATGTGTACGATCTTCTCGAAATGATTAGGCGAATCTGTGTGAAGTCGACGAATGAACGCGCCGACGATAGCCATTTCAGCCGATTTCGGATCGATCAATGCGCCCTTTATTTTTACAATGGTTGCCGGGCTCCTGTCGGTGCGGACTCGCAGAAAGGCAATCAGGGCCTCCCCCCAGCTACCCGACGGCGGCGTCTGTGAAGAGAAGCCAACCATCGCAGCATAGGCTGCTAGCTCGGCTGCAAGATCGTCAAACTCAGTCTCAATCTCCGATTTTGCGACGTCGAACCCGCTCTCATGCGCTAGGGCGAAGTGGGCTCTTAAGTGCTGACGGTACGCCACGAAGCCTTGCTGGGTTAGCGCCTTTATAAGTTGATCAATCGCGTACTGAGGAATATCGAAGCCGAAGAATTCCTTTAAGTAGTTTTGAATGCCCTCGGCGGTAACTTGCTTACCGGCAATTTTGTTGGTGTACGGCGCCACGAATGGAATAAGACAATCAAGAGCATCTCGTACAGGATTTGCGCTGATTTCTGTGCGCCTAAACGCCGCCCAGAGGAACGCGTATGCCTTAGCCTCTCTATTGGCGCCCTTCAACTCAAACAGATCGTCGATTGTGGTTTTGGCTTCGGCGTTCACGCGGCCCCCCAGCACACAGTTTGAGCGTTTCACTTATCAGATCGGTCTCAGACTAATCTCTACAACCGGAGATGACCTTGGCAATAGGCGTCGTTCAGCACGCGGCCTTGTCCCGTCGAACAGTCGCAGAGCGATGCAGCCCCACCCTTCCCCATTCCCCCGCGCCGTGCGATCACGGCGCATGTCGAGCCCTGAACCCTCCCCCGCCCTTTCCGTGAACCGTGAGCAAGCCGTCCTCCGCATTTCCGTCGTCGCGACGGTGGCGCTGGCGGTGTTTGGCGTCTTGATCGGGTTGATGACCGGGTCTTCGGCGATCATCTTCGACGGCGTCTATGCGCTGACCGATGCCGTGATGACGCTGGTGGCGCTTTCGGTCGCCAGCCTGATTGCCAGCTCGACGTCGGGGCTTTCGCCGCGCGGCAAGCTTGCCGAGCGTTTCACGATGGGGTTCTGGCATCTGGAGCCGATCGTTCTGCTCCTGAACGGCACGCTTTTGATGGGCGCGGCCACCTATGCGCTGATCAACGCGGTCATGACGCTTCTTGCCGGCGGCAATGACCTGCCCTTCGAGGCGGCGATGCTCTATGCGGCGATCGCGATGACGGCGGCTGCTGGCATGGCGTTCTACTGCCACCGCGCCAACCGCGCGATCGGCTCGGACTTCATCGCGCTCGACACCAAGTCGTGGCTGATGTCGTCGGCGCTGAGCGCCGCGCTCCTCGTCGCTTTCGTGTTCGGCTGGGGGGTCGAGAATACGCGGCTGGCCGGCCTCGCGCCCTTCGTCGATCCGGCGGCGCTGGCGCTCGTCTGCCTCGCGATCATCCCGATCCCCATCGGCACGGTGCGCCGGGCGCTCGCCGATATCTTGCTCGTCACGCCTCCCGGCCTCAAGCAGGAGGTCGACGCGGTGGCGGCGGCGGTCGTCGCGCGCGAGGGATTCCTCTCCTATCGCGCCTATGTCGCACGGGTCGGCCGCGGCAAGCAGATCGAGATCTATTTCATCGTGCCGGCAGGACGGCCGGCGCAGCCGCTCGAGGCCTGGGACCGGCTGCGCGACGAGATCGGCACGGCGATCGGCGGCGAGAGCCCGGATCGCTGGCTCACCATCGCCTTCACCACCGATCCCGAATGGGCCGATTGAGGCGCGCGGCCGGGCGCTGATCGTGCCGGGTCGCCGGCCGGAGCGGCGACCGGAGAAGCGCCCCCCGCGCCTCTCGTCGCCCCTCCGGCCGCGCCCTCCCGGGCCTTGCGGGCCGCGCGTTTCCGCGCAGCCGTTCGGTTCAGTCCCCGCGTCCGTCAATTGCCCCGCGAACCATGGGCACGCATCTCCTCCAGCCAGGCGGCGCGCTGCTCGGCGCTCGCGCCCTCGACATTGCCGCAAAGGCTTTCATGCACCGGCCTGATGCCGACGAAATCGAGGATGTTGCGCTCCATGCCCTTGACGCCATGGGCGCCGAAGAACCAGCGATAGACCAGCGCCGGCATGCCCATGGTCACGACGAGGCGGGCCGAGCGGCCGGCGAGCAGCTTCTTCGGGAAGCCGTTTTCCTGATAGGCGAAGGCCGTGCCGGGGCGGAACACCTGTTCGAGGAAGGCTTTGACCAGCGCCGGCATCGTGCCGAGCCAGAGCGGGAAGACCATGACGATATGTTCGCTGGCGCCGATCGCCGCGGCGGCCGGGGCAAGGCTCGGCGGCACCGCGCCATGCTCGAATTCGTCCTTGGTACGCATGAACGGGATGTCGAGCCTGGCGAGGCGGATCACCTCGACACTGTGGCCGGCGGCGCGGGCGCCCTCCGCATAGGCATCGGCGAGCGCGTTGCAGAAGCGCCCGCCGGCCGGGTCCGGATGTCCGTCGATGATGACGATGCGCTTGCTCAGCGGCCTGCTCCATGGTCGTTGGAGCAAGCCTAACGGCGCTGATGCGCCTCGCCTTGACGTCGATCAAAGCGCGCGGCGCATCGGCTTTTTGCGGCGCTCAGACGAAGCCGGCCACCGCATGCGGCACATAGGGCGCCTCGAGATGGGCGAGCTCGTAGTCGTCGAGCTTGACGGACAGCGCGCCGGCGGCGTCCTCGAGATGCTCGATCTTGGTCGCGCCGACGATCGGCGCCGTGACCGGCGATTTCTGCAGCACCCAGGCGAGCGCCACCTGCGCGCGGGCGATGCCCCGCTCGGACGCAACATGCGCGACGGCCTCGACCACCTTCTTGTCGGCATCGGCGGTCTTCTCATAGAGGCTCTTGCCGAATTCGTCCGTCTCGGCGCGCGCGGTCTGCGCGTCCCAGTCGCGGGTCAGGCGGCCGCGGGCGAGCGGGCTCCAGGGCAAGACGCCGATGCCCTCGGCGCGGCAGAGCGGCAGCATCTCGCGCTCCTCCTCGCGGTAGAGCAGGTTCACATAGTCCTGCATCGAGACGAAGCGCGCCCAGCCATGCTTGTCGGAGGTGGCGAGCATCTGCGCGAACTGCCAGGCATACATCGAGGACGCCCCGATATAGCGGGCCTTGCCAGCGCGGACGATGTCGTTCAGCGCCTCCAGCGTCTCCTCGATCGGCGTCGCCGGATCGAAGCGGTGGATCTGGTAGAGATCGATATAGTCCGTTCCGAGCCGCTTCAGGCTGGCATCGACCTCGGACAGGATGGCTTTGCGGGAAAGTCCGGCGCCATTCGGGCCCGGGCGCATTCGGCCGAACACCTTGGTGGCGATGACGACATCGTCGCGCTTCGCAAAGTCCTTCAGCGCGCGGCCGACATATTCCTCGCTCGTCCCCTCCGAATAGGCATTGGCCGTATCGAAGAAATTGATGCCGAGATCGAGCGCCTTGCGGATGAACGGCCGGCTCTCCTCCTCGCTCAGCGACCAGCTATGCGTCCCCTTGGCCGGGTCGCCATAGCTCATGCAACCGAGGCAGATCCGCGAGACTTCGAGGCCGGTCTGGCCGAGGCGCGTGTAATCCATGGCGCGTATCCTCCGATCAAGGGCGGGAAAGGCAATGCGAAAGGTAAGGCGAGCTTAGCGCAGTCGCCGCGCCGATCGTAGTCGACAATTTGTGATAGCCGGCGGCGGGAATTGCGCGCGGCTAGTCGGGGCGCTCCGCCGGCCACGTGACGAGGAAGTCCTCATAGTCCTCGATCGCGACATCGGCTTCGCTGATCGTGCGGCCGGTCACCGAGATGCCGGCTTCGTGGACGGTTTCTGCATCGCCGGAGATCAGCGGGTGCCACCAATAGAGGTCGCGCCCCTCGGCGACGAGCCGATAGCCGCAGGTGCCCGGCAGCCAGGAGAGCGTGCGCACCTTTTCGGGGTCGAGGGGGATGCAGTCGGGCACGCGGGTGGTGCGGTTCGGATAATCGGAGCAGCGGCAGCTTTCGTCGTCAAGCAGCTGGCAGGCGATCGCCGTCCAGACGATCTCGCCGGTGTCCCAATCCTCCAGCTTGTTCAGGCAGCAGCGCGCGCACCCGTCGCACAGCGACTCCCATTCGGCCGTGCTCATCTCCTCGAGCGTCAGGCGCTTCCAGAAGGGAAGTTCGGAATCGGAGGCGTTGCCGTTTTCTTGAACGGGCATGGGAGTTGCGTATCCTTAATCAATCGTCCAGAACCGGATGGTCCAGGCGGCACTCTGTCCGACAATGGAACAGATGATCGCCGGATGGTCCACAACGTGCCCCGGAACAGGCTTTGCCGAAGGTCATCGATCGTATCACGGCTTGGTTCGGACGGCGGCGCGGCGTTTTTGCGCCGGGCGACGATGCGGCCAGGCGTTCGGGAAATGATCTGGTCCGGACGCTGCGCGGCGCCGAGACATCAGATCCCGCCAAGCCGCCTAAACCGCGCGGGCTTCGGCTGATCGAAATCGACGCGCTGATCGATTCCGGCCTCTTCACGCTCTGGCACCAGCTGGTCGAAAGCGCGGAAGGCGCCTCCCGCTTCATGCGGCGCTTCCGTGTCAGCGGTTTTGCCCGCGTGCCGGTCGAGCTGTTCGGTGACGGGCTGACGCTTGCCTCTGGCGGCGGCATCGTCCTGTTGATGCTGGCTCTACCCGCCTTCGACGCGACGCGGGGCGACTGGATGGCGCAGCAGGATTACTCGGTCACCTTCCTTGATCGTTTCGGCGCCGAAATCGGCAAGCGCGGCGTCCGCCATTCGGAAGCCGTGCCGCTGGAGGAGATGCCGGACAGCCTGATCAAGGCGACGCTCGCCACCGAGGATCGCCGCTTCTACACGCATTTCGGCATCGACATCCTCGGCACAACGCGTGCGCTGTTCGAAAACCTGCGCTCCGACGCGGTCGTCCAGGGCGGATCGTCGATCACCCAGCAGCTCGCCAAGAACCTCTTCCTGTCCAACGAGCGGACAATCGACCGCAAGATCAAGGAAGCGTTCCTAGCGCTGTGGCTCGAGAGCAATCTCTCCAAGCACGACATCCTGCAGCTCTATCTCGACCGTGCCTATATGGGCGGCGGCAATTTCGGGGCGGCGGCGGCAGCTGAGTTTTATTTCGGCAAGAAGGTCACCGATCTCGACCTCGCGGAATCGGCGATGCTTGCTGGGCTCTACAAGGCGCCGACCCGCTACGCCCCGCATGTGAACCTGCCGGCCGCCCGCGCCAGGGCCAATGAAGTGCTGACCAATATGGTGCAGGCCGGATTTCTCACCGAAGGCCAGGTACTCGGGGCGCGCCGGAAGCCTGCCGACGTGGCGCGCGCAAGCGCAGTCGCCGAGCCCGACTATTTCCTCGACTGGGCCTTTGACGAGGTGAAGAAGCAGGTGCCGGATGGCGATCGCAGCCTGACGGTCCGCACGACGGTAGATCTCGGTCTCGAACAGGCAGCCGATGACGCCATCGAGAGTTCGCTGCGCGAATCCGGCGAGCGTTATCGGGTCACCCAGGCCGCGATGGTGATCGCCGAGCCGGACGGCGCCGTGCGCGCGATGGTGGGTGGACGCGACTATGGCGAGAGCCAGTTCAATCGCGCCACCGACGCATTGCGCCAGCCGGGGTCGTCGTTCAAGCCCTTCGTCTATACCGCGGCCATCCAACATGGCTACACGCCGCAGACGATCGTCCGCGACGCGCCGATCTCGATCGGCAACTGGTCGCCCAAGAACTATGGCGGTCGGTTCATGGGCAATATTCCGCTGACTACAGCGCTGATCCACTCGCTCAACACGGTTGCCGTCCGGCTTGCCGGTGTCGTCGGCCGCGAGACCATCATCGACCTCG
The DNA here is from genome assembly GCF_900129325.1 of Kaistia soli DSM 19436. GTDB lineage: Bacteria > Pseudomonadota > Alphaproteobacteria > Rhizobiales > Kaistiaceae > Kaistia > Kaistia soli. Next base: position 308,700 of record NZ_FQUP01000001.1, read on the forward strand.
CCCACCGCATGGGTATCACCACGAAGATCATCAATTCGAAGTCGCTTCCGCTCGGCGCCACCGAGGTCAATGTGCTCGACATGACCGGCGCCTACGCCGTTTTCGCCAATGGCGGTCTCCGCGCAAAGCCCTATGCCTTCACGGAGATCATCAATAGCCAGGGCGACGTGGTGTTCGACCGCAAGCGCGACATCCCGGCGCCGTCACGAGTTCTCGACGCCGATACCGTTGGCAAGATGAATTATATGCTCTCGCAGGTGCCGGAGCGTGGTACGGGCCGCGCCGCCAAGCTTCAGGGCATCAAGACCGCTGGCAAGACCGGCACCACCAACGCCTATCGCGACGCCTGGTTCATGGGCTTCACCGGCAACTATGTCGGTGGCGTCTGGTTCGGTAATGACGACTTCACCTCATCGAACAAGATGACGGGCGGCTCGCTGCCCGCGCAGACCTGGAACAAGGTGATGACCGTCGCTCATAACGGAATCACCTTGAAGCCGATCCCCTATCTCGACGTCCCGCCGCAGGATGGCGATCGCCCCGAGGCGGTGGCAGCATTGGACGCTGCCGGCCAGGCACCGCTCATGCTCTCCGGCGCGACGACGGCGCGGCTGATCGAAATCGACACCTTGCTGCGCGATGCACCGCCTGTACACGCCGACGAGGCGGCCGCCGTCACACCCCGGCGTGCGAGCGGGCTTGCCGAGCTCGAAAAGGCGAGCGGACGTCTGACTTCGGTGACGCGCTGAACGACCCCGCCTTGAGCCGGTCATGCGGCTCGGCTATCCCAGATCGTCCCTCTCGCCGGAGCCATCCCCGTGACCGCAACATCCTCGACCCTTGACCGCTCGGCGCTCGCCAGCCGGATCGACGCCGTGATCGATGCCGCCGTTGGCGCAGGGAGCATCGTCGGCACCGTGGTGATGGTCGCGCAGGATGGCGATATCGCTTATGCGCGCGCAGCCGGCCATGCCGATCGCGAAGCCGGTCTTGCTACGCGCGAGGATACGATCTTCCGCCTCGCCTCTGTCACCAAGCCGATGGTCGCCGCCACTGCGCTCGCCTTCGTCGATGACGGCGTCATCGGTGTCGATGATCCGGTCACGCGCTTCCTACCGGCGTTTCAGCCGAAGCTTGCCGATGGGAGCACGCCAGTCATCACGGTTCGTCACCTGCTGACGCATACCAGCGGCCTCATCTACGGCTATGATCCCGCCGCCGGGATTTGCGAGGGCATCGCCGGACCAAGCCTCTCGATGGCGGAGAATCTTGCCCGCATCGCGGGTCAGCCGCTCGCCTTTACGCCGGGATCTGCCTTCCGCTATTCGGTCGCGATCGATGTGCTCGGCGGCCTCCTGGAGAGTGCCGCCGGCGCGAGCCTCCCGGAGCTTGTCGCTGCCAAGGTGACGGGACCACTCGGCCTTACAGATACCGAGTTCCACCCCTCGACGATGGATCGCCTCGCCACTGCCTATGCTGACGGTGTCGACAGAGCCGTGCGGATGAACGATCCGCACACCGTCAGCAATGGCGAGATGAACTTCACCTTCTCGCCGTCGCGCGCCTTCGACCGCGAGACCTTTGCGTCCGGGGGCGCCGGCATGGTCGGGACTGCGCCGGACTTCCTGCGTTTCCTCGAAGCCGTGCGCCAGGGCGGCGCGCCGATCCTGTCGCCGGCAAGCGTCGATCTCCTGACCACGAACGCCATCGGCGATTTCGATACCAGCGTTGCCGGACGGGGTTTCAGCCTTGGCTGGTCGATCTTTCACCACCCCGAGGCAAGCGGAGCGCCCGTGTCGCCAGGCACATGGCAGTGGGGTGGTGTCTATGGCCACTCCTGGTTCGTCGATCCCATTCGTGCGCTGTCGGTCGTTTCGTTCAGCAATACGGCGCTCGCCGGTGTCGGCGGGCCCTATCCCGATGCGATCCGCGACGCCGTCTACGGCTAAGCAAGCCGCCGCATTCTTCCCGCCGACGACCTGGGATGGTTGGCGCCGCGCCGGACGAACAGCTATCGTGAATGGCCTCAACCGGGTCAAAGCGTGCGCCTGCTGATCAATCTTCTCGTTGCGATCGCCATCGCAGTCATCGTCGGCCTTGGTTCGGCCTGGCTGGTACTCGATCGCGAGCGGATTTTCGGCGCGATGACGCGTGGGGCCTGGACGGCCTGGCCGGAACTCGGCAGTCCCAATGCCGACCCCTACAGCCGCGCCGAGCTTGCCCGCAGCGGCGCACTGCCGCTTGGCGACGGCGAGGGTATCGCTTTCGTCGCCGACAGCGATGACAGCGGCGCGGCGCTTACGGACCGCTGCAACTATGTCGTCAGCGGTCAGACGCCGGCCGCGCGGCTGTGGACACTCACCGTAACCGACCGCGCCGGAAACCTCTTCGAGACCCCGGCCCATCGGCATGGCTTTCACGCGCGCGAAATCCTCCGCCGTGAGGACGGCAGCTTTGCGATCGCCCTTTCCGGCGAGCCTCAGCCGGGCAACTGGCTGCCTGTCACCGGGAGCGGCCCGCTGCGCCTGACGCTGCGCCTCTATGATACGCCGCTGACCTCCAGCGGCATTGGCGAGGCGACCCTGCCGGCGATCACGAGGAAGGCCTGCCGATGACGGCGCATCGCAAGGCGTTTGCGACCGCATGGTTCGCCACGAATGGGAAGCCGCGCCGATGAAGCGCCTGCTCCTCTATGGTCTTGGCGGCTTGCTGCTGGGTGGCATCATCCATATCGCGGCGATCCTGCTGGTGCCGGACTTTGCGACCCGCGATGCCTGGACTTCCCTCGGGCGGCTTGGTCCGGATGGCGTCTTCCATCTTCTGCCGGAGGGCGACGCCGGCACGACAGGGCTGACCGATCTCGATCCAGCCATGGCTCATGCCGCCTGCCGTTTCACGCTGCTGGAAGGCCCGATCCGCATTCGGGCAAAGATGCCGGATGAATTCTGGTCGCTCGCGGTCTTCGATCGGCGCGGCAGCAATGTCTACAGCCTCAATGACCGCACCGCCGAGCGCAGCGACATCGACCTTGTGATCGCGACGCCGCTGCAGATGGCCAAACTGCGCGAGAACCCGCTTCCGGCACTCGACCGCGCCATCATCATCGAACTGCCGCTCACACGCGGCTTCCTGCTGATCCGCGCCTTCGTGCCGAATCCGACGCTCGCCCCGGCCGCTGAAACCGCCCTTCGATCGGCGGATTGCGCGGCCAGCCTGACGGCGCCTGATAATGGCAGCGACCCTTCCGCGGCCCCCTAGAACGGCGCCGATGCTCGCGAGCGCCTCTCGCAATCCGTCCATTCTAGCCAGACGTCGAGCCCGATCACCCGGTGTCCGGAGTCAACCGCCTGCCTTGGCAGGAGCAGGCTGCGGCAGTGTCGGAGGGGGCGGACTCTCGCGCTCGATGCGGACGCCGGAAAAGATGACAATTTCGCCGCGCGGCGCGCCCTTTTGCAGCGGGCGAGCGCGGCGGCGCGTTGCCGTCGTGTAGGGCAGGATGCTTCCCATGCGGCCCCCTCGGAGATCCGGCGGTTCGATCTCGTCGAACGTCCTGGATGCTCTCGGCTTGATGAAAATCATTAAAACGCCCGCAAGGTTAACAGTCCGTCAACGACTTGCCGCGAGAGTGTTCATCGAGCGCTTCGCTCTCCTGGTACCCGCGTCATCATGCATCCCTCATTTCCTTCGGATGGTCTCATGGCTATGGCCGTGTCCAACCAGCAAAGCCGCGATGCCGCCCTTCTCAGGGCGACCACGGAGCTGTTCGTGCTCGAGGCAACCCACGACCCGGACGAGATCCGCCGGTTCGAGGAACTCGCAACTCATTTCCTGCCGCGCGTTTCAGCGGCCGATCGGGCATTCGTCGCCGAGCGGCTGTCGAAGAGCAAGGACGCGCCGTCGGCGATCCTGCGCCAGCTCGGCAAGGATCTCGTCGAGGTCGCGAGCCCGATCCTGAAGCGCTCCCCGGCGCTCGGCGAATTCGACTTTCTCACCATCATGGCCTCGACCGGCCATGCCCATCACCGGCTGATTGCGACCCGAACCGATCTCTCCCCGCTCGTCGTCGCCGCCTTGCGGCTGACCGAGGATGCCGAGGTCGTCGCGCGCGTCGCGCACTACCCGGAAGTGATGACCGAGAGCGAGGCGCTGGCCGCAGAGGCAGAGCAGGCGACCGAAGTCGCCGACGAGCGCGCGCCCCCGGTCGAACTGGCGGCCGCAGCCGAGCCTGCCGATCTGCCTCCGATCCCGGCTGAAGCTCTGGCGATCAGCGATACGCCGGACGAAGTGCCGGCCAGCCCCGAAGCGCGTGAGATCTTCGCCGCCGTGCGTGCTCTCGCCTTCACCTTCGAGGCGCAGGAGCGTGAACGCCTGCAGACTGCGGTGTCCGCGCCGGCCCCCGCCACGGCCGAGCCGGCTGCACCCGCAACGGCAGCCGCAGAACCCGCACCGGCAGCGCCTGAGCCGCAGGCTGAAACGCCTGCCCCGACTGCGCCGCGCGGCGCCGCCGCGTTTCTGGACCTCGACCGGTCAGAACGGCTCGCATTGCTGCAGGAGGTTGCCGGCCATCCTGCTTCCCCTCGCGCAGGCACGTCCGTCATTGATGCGGATCATGCCTTCCGGCTGGCGCTCGGTAAGGCGCGCCTTGCCTCGCTCGCCCGGAAGCGTCAGCGCGAGGCCCTGATCCGCACATTGGCACAGGGGCTTCGGCTGCCGGAGGTCGAAGTCGCCGCGCTGATGGACGACCCATCCGGCGAGGCTTTGGTGGTCCTCCTGCGCGGGATTGGTCTTTCGGAAGACGAGGCGCAGCATGTCCTGCTGTTCGCCAATCCCGTTGTCGCGGCAGGCATCGAGAATTTCGAACGGCTGGCGCGGCTTTTGGCAGAGACCAAGGAAAGCGTCGCGGCGGAGCTCATCGCCGGCTGGCGAAGCGGCGAAGCGCAGCAGAAACCCGGTCATGCACCTCTCTTCGCAGACGTCGAACTGCGGCGCAGCATCATCCCGGCTGCCATGCAGCCACGGCGCGAGGCCGCATCGCAGGAGCCTCCGGAGCGCAGCATCTTCGGTCTCAGGAGCCGCTAATCAGTCGACCAGCTCAAGCAGTGGGTCGCCTGATTTCTGCTCGAGTTCAACCACCCAGAGGTCAGGATCGAATCGGGTCTCCGATTCGATCCGCGACGAGAGCCTTTCGCGGTCGATCCCGCCCTCGATGAGACTGAACAGCCGGTCGGGTGGCCGGTCGGTCCCAAACGCGCTCTGCGGCGCTTGGCCATAGAGGTCGAACGTTCCGTCGAGGCGATCGACGACCACGAAGATCGCGCCCGCCTCCTGCGCGCCTCGCCGCGTCACTGCCGCGAAGCCGCCCTCAACAAAAGCACGCCGCACATAGGCCGCAACCCAAAGCGCCGATGTCACGCGCATCGTTCTTGTTCCTGACGTCGGGTCTGAAGATGAATGATAGGCCGCTATCGGTGCAACAGCATGGTTATCGTAGCGCAGAGCGTTCAACCGGCTGCTGGGAGGGACGTTCCCCGCGCTAGATCGACTTCATCGCGCCGATCATCACCAACTTCGCCATCAGCGCGTCGTCGGCCTCGCCCGTGAGAGCCAGTCCGTTGTCGAGCTGGAAGCGGCGGATCGCATCCTCGGTATCGCCGCCGCCCTTGCCGTCAACACGGATCGGACCATAGCCGATGTCGTTCAGCGCCGTCTGCACCTTGCGGATGCGCGCCGCGGACTGGGCGTGATCGATAGATCCCGTCGCGGTCGGATCGGAAGCGGCTGGATCCGTCGCGCCGCTGGCCGAGGTCGGAATGAGGGCCGGAGGCACGATCTCGTCGGGCGTCGCAGCGCTCGTGCGGGGTAGAGCCTTCTTCAATTGCACCAGCAGACGTGCGCTTGGCTGGCCCGTCGGCACGAGGCCGATGCGCATCTCGAAGGACGACAGAGCCGCGCGAGTCTGTGGTCCGATCTTGCCGTCGATCGGCCCGTCATAGAGTTTCAGCGCCGCCAGCGCGCGCTGCGTATCGGCGACCAGCGTCGCGGAATCTGGCGCCGCGGTCGGCAGCGGCGGAGCATTTGCGGCAGCCACTGCAGGTGTCTGGCTAGTGCTGAGACTGGCGCTCGGACTCGGGCTTGCGACCGTAGCGGCCCGGGTCTTTGGCGCTGGCGCGGCCGTCTCTTCGTCACCCGCGCGCGTGACAAAGAAGGGCGCGGGATGATGCGCGGTCTGGAAATAAGCGGCATTTGAGATGATCGTGCCGATCACCATCACGACCATGACGAAACCGCCCGAGCGCACCGGATTCTCGATGACGAGATCCGTCAGGCGGCCGAAAAGGCCGTCCGCTTCGGTGTAGACGTCGCGCCGCCGCACGGGGCGCGGTTTCGCTGCCCGTTCACGCAATGCGTCGCTCCCTCTCGAAAGCGACCGCGTCCCTATCAGCAACGCGCCGCTCGGCGGCCGGCTTTGCCCTTTCGGCCGGCAATGTTACCGAAATCGTGGTGCCGCGGCCGGGTGCGCTGTCGATGGCGAGGCTCCCGCCATGCAGATGAACGAGGCCTTTGACGACCGAAAGCCCGAGGCCCGTCCCCTCATAGCGGCGATTGATGTCCGCATCGGCCTGGACGAAGGGCGTGCCGAGGCGTGGCAGGTCTTCAGGTGCGATGCCGATCCCGGTGTCGATGACCTCAATGATAACTCCGCTCCCGGTCTGCCGGCTTGCGACCGTGATTGTGCCGCCAGCCTCCGTGAACTTCACCGCATTGGAGAGGAGATTGAGCAGGATCTGCTTGCAGGCGCGGCGGTCGGCAATGACGGCCGGTAGTCCCGGCTCGAGGCGCCGCACCAGCTTGAGTTGCCGGCTGGCGATCTGGTGCGACATCATCTCGATCGCGCTGTCGACAAGGCCAGCGACCGGCACGGGCTCGACGTGGATCTCGAAGCGACCCGCCTCGATCTTCGACATGTCGAGAATGGTGTTGACCACGTCCAGCAAATGCTCGCCGGAGGAGCGGATCAGGCGAGCATAGTCATGATGCCGTTCAAACTCGAAACGGCCGAACAGCTGCTGTTCGAGGATATCGGAGAAACCGATGATCGCGTTGAGCGGCGTGCGGAGTTCGTGGCTCATATTGGCCAGGAACTGGCTCTTGGCGCGGTTGGCCTGCTCGGCTGCGCTGCAGGCTTCGGCGAAGGCCGTTTCCTGCGCCTTGCGGCTGCTGACATCGCGCGTGACGGCGACCACCGTCCGTCCCGACGCGGGGTCGATGACGGGCCGGCAGCGCATTTCGGCCCAAAGATAGGGACCGGTGTCGCCGGCTCCCGAGCGCAGGCGGAATTCGGCGGTGATGGCCTCGCCAGTGCGGTCGGCCTCCGACAGCGCCCGCAGGAAGGCGGGCCGGTCGGCAATATGGACGCGGTGGAACAGGCCTTGGCCAACGAGGTCCGCCGGCGGACAGCCGACCAACGCGCGCGCCGCTGGCGAGGCGAAGCCGACATCGCCGTTGGCGGTGTGGCGGGTGATGAGATCAGTGGCGTTGTCGGCAAGCAACCGGTAGCGGGTATCGCCAAGACGCGCCGCAAGACGCGCCTCGTTATGGACGGTCTCGATCCTGATCGCGATCAGCACGGCATAAAGCACCGCGCTGCCGATGACGGCCGGCGCGAAGAGCGGCGACAGGGCGAACGGCACCGGCGACACCCCCGCCAAAGCGAGCGCCCAGAGAGCGCCAAGCGCCGCGGCGGCCAGGGCGGCTGCGCTGACGACCACGCGCCGCGAGCCGGACAACGCCGCTTCGGCCGGCACCACCGCGAGCCAGGCCAGCGCCGGCGACGCCAGCCCACCCGTGAAGGCGGCGATCCAGCCAACGAGGCCGGTCAGCGACAGGGCGGAGAGCAGATGCGCATCGGCATAGCGGCCCGTGCGCGAAAGGAAGGCGGCGATCGGTAGCGGCGTCACCAGCCACAGGAAGGCAACCGCGACGGCGGGCGACGGCAGGCCTGCGAAGGCCAGCCAGAGCGGCATCGCCATCAGCGCGGCGAGCCCTGCGGCGAGATGGGCGGCGATGAACGCGCGATGACGACCCGCGACAAGCGTATCGCCCGTCGCCGAGCCATGTACCAGCCCGTCCATGATCCGCCGCAAGGGCTCTAAGGAAACCGTCATACGCAAAACACTGTTGGCGGCGCAGTTCCGGCCTTCGGCCGCGCCCCGCAAGACGCCTCTTGCGGGATAAGGTCATGCTCTCAGTTCCGGCTTAAGGAACGCTGAAGGTAGGATCTGGCCGGGCTGGTCCGGCGAAGCGGAACCTGCCCGGCAGATCGATAAAATTTGAATCAACATTCCCTGAAAAGCTGAACGCAGCCTTCAATCACCCCGTGCATTGTCCTCCTCAGATCACGGATTACGTGACTGCCTCAGCTTGTATCTGCGTTCGGAGGGCACCTCATGTTCATCATTCGCGCCGCGTTCTGGCTGTCGATCGTGCTGCTGCTCATTCCGGGCGACCCGGCCACGGGCGGCAAGAGCGCAAGCGCAGGCGCCGTCGACGCCGTGCTGGCGGCGCGCGCGGTCGTCGCCGATCTCTCCAGCATCTGCAGCCGGCAGCCCGATGTGTGCGAGCATGGCGGGGCAGCCTTGCAAGCTGTCGGTGCACGCGCCTGGCAGGGCGCGGCGACTCTTGTTTCTCGTTTCGACGGCAGCGCATCGCCGGAGCCGGCCACTGCCGCGCCCGCCACGCTCGGTACATTGACGAGCGATGACGCATCCCCGGCCTGGCAGCCGCCGGTCAAGGCCACCGGTCATCCGCCGAAGCCTTTGGCAAAAGGCGCCGGTAACGCCTGAGGCGCCCATACTGGCGGCCACCCGACAAGCGCGGCCGGTCTTCTCGTCTCGCCATGGGCGCTGTTTTCTTCGTCCGGCATGGGCGCCGCTGCTGTTCCCCTCCTCGCGGCGAAGCGCTATATGCCGGCCATGAACACGCCCGCACCACCGACCATCGACCAGATCATCGAGGACTTCGGGTTTCTCGATGAATGGGAAGATCGCTACCGCTATCTGATCGAGCTCGGCCGCACACTGGCCCCCATGCCGCCCGAGGCACACAACGACATCAACAAGGTTCAAGGCTGCGCCAGCCAGGTCTGGCTGCAGAAGACGATCCGCGACGAGGGCGGCGCGCGGCGGATCGACTTCCTTGGCGACAGCGACGCCCTCATCGTCAGCGGACTCGTTGCGATCGTGATCGCGCTTTATTCGGGTCGGACGCCGGATGAGATCCTGGCCATCGATCCGGAAGCGGTTTTTGCAACGCTCGGCCTCAAGGACCACCTGTCCCAGCAGCGTTCCAACGGCCTTCGCTCCATGGTAGCGCGCATCCGCAACGAAGCCGCCGCGACCGCGTGACTCCTCAGCCGGGTCGCTGCCTATCGCTGCCGGAAGCGACTGTGTCATAGCCGTAGTGCCGCGCCAGCGCGTCGAGCGCGAGCCGCAGAACGAGCTTGGCCGAGCGCTTCGGCCATCCGCGCTCACCTTCGATCTGGTCAATACCCTTCAGGAAGCAGCAGAAATCCAGGACGACGCCCGAAAGCTCCGGGCCGACGGCTCGCAGGGCGCGTTCGACACGCATGCGCGCCGCGAGCCCAGCCTCCGTCACGTCGGCCATGCCGCCCATCTGGCCGCCGCCGCGGCCACGGCTCGCGCCGCTCGTGGGGCTCCAACTGGCTGTGATCCCTGGCATCATCTGGCCGCGCGTGAAATCCGCCCGCAGCCGTTCGCCGGCAGCGAAGGCCGCGTCGTCGATCAGGGGCTGCCCGTCACGGCCCTTGCGGGTCCGGAGCCAACCGAGCGGGCTCTCGCCGGCATCGACCGTCACGGCACGCCGGACCCCGTCGGTTTCGATAATGCGCCGCTCCCGCGTCTGATGCTGCCCTGTGAGATCATCGCCGCCAGTGAGCATGCGACGGACCATCGACCGGCCGGCCTCGGACAGGCGATACCGTCGGCCAGGTCCCGCGACGAGCGCGCCGCGCGCCAGCAGCCGGCGCAGCGCTTCTGCATCGACGCTTCCCCGCCTCGCTCCATCGGTGCCGATGAACCACGCCTCATCTGCGGCGTCGAGCTCGACATGTATGGCCGATCCGGCCAGGCGGCGGGCGAGCCGGCGCTCGCTCGCATCCGCTTTCACAGCCGCACCCCATCGGAAGCCAACCGGGTCAGGACCAGTTGATCGAGCCGATCCACCAGCGCATCGGTGGCAGCGTCGTCGCGCGATTCTTCGATGCGGCGGCAGGCATGGGCGGCTGTCGTGCGGTCGCGCTCAAACAGTCGTCCCGTCTCAGCGAAGGAAAGACCGAGCCGCGTGCGCGCAAGATAGATGGCCAGATGCCTGGCAAAAGCCACTCGGGCCGGGCCGCGGTCACCGCCCAGGATGCGCTCGGGGCGGACCGAAAGTTCGGTTCCTATCGTCTCGGCCAGGAGACGACGCGTCGCCTCATCACCCGCTCCGGGACGCCGCCGGCCCACTGTCTCGCTGCCACTTTCAGAATGCATAGTTACGCGATCTCCGCACCAACCCTAGATTGCTGAATTAGGAATTACTTCCTAATAGTAGGCTAATCCAGTTTGGCGGAGCGGGGATAGATTTCTTTGGCCGCAGCCGATTGCCCCCAAAAAGCAGAAGCCCGGCCTGAGGCCGGGCTTCAACATACGACGATCCGGGCTGGGATCAGCGGCGCTTGCGCTGCTGGCCGAGACCCATCTTCTTGGCGAGTTCCGAACGGGCAGCCGCGTAGCTCGGAGCGACCATGGGGTAGTCTGCCGGCAGACCCCACTTCTCACGATACTCTTCCGGAGAAAGATCGTAATGCGTGCGAAGGTGCCGCTTGAGCGACTTGAACTTCTTGCCGTCTTCAAGACAGACGATATAGTCTGGGAAAACCGACTTTTTCGGGTTGACGGCCGGCTTGAGCGGCTCCGGCTCCGGCTCAGCAACGCCGCCATGGGTGCGGCTCAGCGCCTGGAAAACCTCCGAAATAAGCCCCGGCAGGTCATGCGCCGAGACTGAATTGTTGCTGACATAAGCCGACACGATGTCAGCCGTCAGATCAATCAAGTCGCTGCCGACGATCTTCTCGCTCATCATTCCACCAAACCTCTATCGATAACCCATGAAATTAACCGGGGCGCTCCGGTACGACTTGCCGACCCCTGTGGCATATCTCGCTCGCCATGGAACCAACACACCGGGACGGGACGTGGCCCGAACGTATATTTCGTGCGTTCTATATAAGTTGAAGTAGGAGAATACAAGTGCACACAGGCTGGAAAAATTTGACATCACACATCTTTCGAAACGCGTCGACTGGTCTCGTCTGGACCTTGTCGTTTCGAACAGAATCAATGAACCGCGCTTCACATTGCCGCGATCAACAGGCAAATCCCGAGAAGCGCTGTCGCGACGAGAGCAATATCGCCCGTCCGCCAATTGCCCGCGTGCATCGTACGCTGCACCCAAGCCTCTGAAATCGCCTGTATTTTCCGAGTATCAACACGCGACTTCAAAGAAAGCGCTGCAAGGACTTGCCGAGAGAGCGCCGACCCAGCCTTAACCAGTAATTGCGGGAGGCATCGCCACAACCAGTCTGTATCGACCGTAGTGCCAGCATGTGGAACAAGTAGTCTCAGAAACAAAACGAAACAAATCGAGGCTCCAACGAGGAGTTGCAACTGAAAAAGAATATGATCCGAGGTCAGGACTGCAACGCTTTCGATGCCCGGCACGAATCGCATGAGCAGCCCCGGAGCGGCTCCTATGGCCAGGAGGATCAGTCCAGCGCCTCCCATGGCAAGCTTCATCGCAGGCGTGGCCTGGAGCGTAGCGGGCCGTGGCGTCGATGGCCGCAGCATCGCGAACCACGGCAGCCGCAACCCTGCATAGAGCATGGAACCGGCGGAGATGGCTGTGAGGGCGAACCAGGCGACCGCGTCATGGTCATCGGCCAGCGCCTGCATGATCGCCGACTTGCTGACGAACCCGGCGGTGAGCGGCATTGCGGAGAGCGACAGGCCGCCGACGATCATGGCGCATGTTGCAAACGGCATCGACCGGGCAAGGCCGCCAAGCGCCGTCAGCCGCGCCGTTCCGGTGGCCCGCAGCACCGTGCCGGCCGCCATCATCAACAGCCCCTTATAGAGAATATGCACAAAGGCATGCGCGCCCGCCGCTGCAAGCGCCAGTGGCGTTCCGATCCCGATGGCGACGACCATGAAACCGACCTGGCCGACGATCGAATAGGACAGCATGCGGCGGATGTCATTTTCCAACAGCGCGTAGATCATCCCATAGACGGCCATGATCAGGCCGACCGGAATGAGCGCGGCTTCACCGGGGAAGAGGCGGATAAGGACGGCGATGGCCGCCTTCGTCGTAAAGGCCGAGAGGAATACCGCCCCTGACCATGAGGCCCTCGGATAGGCGTCGGCAACCCAGGCCGATACCGGCGGTGCGCCTGCATTGACGAGGATACCGGCCAGCATGAGCAGAGAGCCGATTGAATCGGCCGCAAAAGGCCGAATCGCCGTGCCGCCGCTGCCGATCGATGCTGCAATGCCGGCAAAGAAGAGAACGCCGCCGAAAGCATGCATCAACGCATAGCGAAGACCCGCTCTGCTGGCGCCATTCGAGAAGATGACGAGCGCCGAGCCGATCGCCATCACTTCCCAGAACAGGAACAAGGTGACGAGGTCGCCTGCGAAGATCACGCCCTGCGCGGCGCCCGCATAGAGAAGAGCCGCCGCGCGCTCGGCGCTGCTGCGCTGTGGCAGCGCGAAGATCGCGCCGCCAATGGCGGCAAGAGCGAAGGCGGTCCCAAAGAGGCGCGCGGTGCTGTCGGATACGACCGGCGTCAGCGTGAGGCCCAGCCAGTTGAAGTCGGGCCCAGCCGTCTGCGGCAAGCTCCAGACGAGGATCAGCGCCAGCGCCGGTGTTGCGACGAAGACGATGTCCTGCACCCGGCCGCGCAGAACAGCGACGAGCAGGCTGCCGACAATCAGCGGCAGCCAGGGTGCAAGCAGCAGCGTCTCAGCCATCCCGCCCCTCCTCTTCAGCTGCGGTCTCGCGGCGGCGGGCGATCTGGCCCCAACCAAACGCGAGCGCGATCGCGGCAGCCGATGCCACGAGGCCGAATATGGCGGCGAAGCCCGGCGTGCCGTCTATCCCGAAGGCCGGATGATGCATGACGAACATGTCGGCGACGATCAATGCGGCCAGGAGGCCGGCCAATCCCGCGAGGACGAGACGCGCTATCGGCATCCGACCATCTCCTTCAACTGGATCCGCTTGCTGGCGCTCATCGGCTGACCAGCGCGCTTGCAAGGCGGTAGGGGACCTCGGGAAAGAGGAACAGCAGCACCGTTCCCGCGGCCGTGGCCGTCAGGGCCACGACCATGGCGACCGGCGCCTCGGCCACAGGGCCGCCGGCTGGCTTCAGGAACGCGCGCGCCGCAATCGGCAGCAGGTACGCTGCGTTCAGCACCGTCGAGACGACGATGACCGCGACCGCGAACCATTCGTGAAGACTGCCCGCCCCGGCCAGCATGAACCACTTGCCGAGAAAACCGGCAGTCGGCGGCAGGCCGATCATCGAGAGTGCGCCAATGGTGAAGGCTGCCATGGTCCACGGCATGCGGCGGCCGATGCCGTCCATCTGGCTGACCTTGGTCACGTGCTCGGCGGTGTAGACCGAGCCAGCGGCGAAGAAGAGCGTGATCTTCGACACGGCATGGGCCGCAATGTGGATCGCTGCCCCCATGGCCGCGAGCGGGCTCGCGAGCGCCGCCGCCATGACGATGTAGGAGAGCTGGCCGATGGTCGAATAAGCAAGCCGACGCTTCAGATCATCCGCCGTCATCGCGACCAGAGAGGCGGCGATGATGGTGAACCCCGCGACATAGACCAGCCATTGCGACGCGCCCGTCGCCTGCAGCGTATCGAGGCCGAAGATGTAGACAGTGACCTTCAAGATGGTGAACACGCCGGCCTTCACAACCGCGACAGCATGCAAGAGTGCCGAGACCGGGGTCGGCGCGACCATCGCCGCCGGCAGCCAACGATGCAGTGGCATCACCGCCGCCTTTGCGGCGCCGAAGACAAAAAGCCCCAGCAGCACAGCCATCGCCAGCGGACCGATCTTGCCGCCAAGAATGCCGCCGAGTTGAAAATCCGTCGTTCCCGCAACGAAAGCCGTCCAGACGATCGCCGGCAGCAGCAGGATCATCGAAGCGCCGATCAACGTCAGCAGGTAGACGCGGCCGGCACGCATCGCCTCCGGGGTCTGTTTATGCGTGACGAGCGGATAGGTGGAAAGCGACAGCAACTCGTAGAAGAGGAACAACGTCACCAGATTGCCGGCGAGCGCCACACCCATCGTTGCGGCGATGGCGACGGCGAAGGCCGCAAAGAACATCGTCTGGCGCGGCTCCTGATTGCCGCGCATATATCCGATTGAATAGACGGAGTTCGCGATCCACAGCGTCGACGCGACCAGCGCAAACAGCATGCCGAGCGGCTCGACACGCAGAACCAGATCGAGCCCGGGCGCGATGGTGACCAGCGGCAGCACAGGCCGCGCGCCTGCCAGAACGTCAGGCAGCAGCGCGCCAATCGTCACGAAGAGTAGCAGCGCGCCCACGAGGCTTGCCGCGTCACGAAGATTGGGAAGCCGGCCCAGCAGCATCACTAGGACGGCAACGACCGTCGGAATGACCAGCGCCAAGCCCAGCAGCGATGATCCGCTCGCGATCGCCGTCATGGATGCCCCCCAAGGAGCACCGTCGCCGCCGCGCCGGCCAACCGGGCGGGCATCTCCGCGTCGATACCGAAGAAGATCGTGAGCCCGGCCAGCAGCAGCGTCGGGAGGAGCATGCTGAGCGGCGCCTCGCTCGCCGCGAGCGCAGCCTTGCCCGGCTCGCGGAACCAGACGACTTCCAGCAAGCGGCCGACATAAAGAACCGCGATGACGGAACTGGCGACGATCATGAAGGCCAGCCAGCCTTTGCCATCATCAAAGGCGCCGAGCACGAGATACCATTTCGACACAAACCCGCTGGTGCCGGGAACGCCGATCAGGCCGAGGCCGGCGATGGTCAGTGCCACGGCCGTCGCCGGCATGGTCCGGCCAATACCCGCGAGATCGTCGAGCCGCGAGGAGCCACAGCGAAGCAGCACCGCGCCGATCGCCATGAAGGCGGCGCCCTTCATCAGCGCGTGATTGACGATATGCAGGAACGCACCGGTCAGCCCGGCCGGATTGGCGAGCGCCAGACCGAGCGTGATGTAGCCGATCTGCGCGACCGAGGAGAAGGCGAGCAGGCGCTTGACATCACGCTGGAACACCGCAGCCAGCGAGGCCACGAACATCGCGGCAAGCGAGAGCAAGATCAGCACGCCGGTGACCGAGACCGGCCCGATCTCGACATGAATGCCGAACACGCCGAACAGGAAGCGCGCCATCAGATAAACGGCGACCTTTGTGGCGGTCGAGGCGAGCAGGACCGTCGCAGCCGAAGGCGCGTAGCCATAGGCATTGGGCAGCCAGGCATGCAGCGGGAAGAGCGCCAGCTTCAGCGCGATTCCGACCAGGATGAAGGCTTCGGCAGCGATCAGCGCGCGCGGCGAGACGACGTCGGGCAGCCGCTCGACGATGAGCGCCAGATTGAGCGTCCCAGTCGCCAGATAAAGGAGGCCGACGCCGATGACATAGAAGGTCGCGCCGATCGTTCCAACGATCAGATATTGATAGGCGGCGACCAGCGCCCGTCGGTCGCGGCCGAGCGCGATCAAGGTATAGGTCGAGAGCGACGAGATCTCGAGGAACACGAAGGCGTTGAAGGCGTCGCCGGTGATCGCCATGCCGAGCAGGCCGGCCATCGCGACCAGCATCATGGCGTAGAACCACGGCACACGCCCGCCATCGATCTCGGCAGCGACACTCTGCCGAGCGTAAAGCAGCGTCACGAGGGACACGGCCGTGACGACAAGCAAGATGAGGACATTCACCGCATCGACGCGGTATTCGATGCCGAGTTCAGGCGCGAAGCCACCAAGGCGGTAGGAGACGACGCCGAGTTGCTCCACAACGAAGACCAGGCGGAACGCGGCTGCGGCGCTGATCAAAGCTGCCAAAACGGCGATCGGCCATGAGGCGATCTCGACGCGAACCAGTGCCACCAGCACCGCCCCCAGGAGCGGCGCGAGCACGACGATGACCGGCAGATGCTGGTCGATTGCGGCGAGAAAGCTCATCCGCGCGGCCCAGCCTTGCGAGCGGCCGCACCCGCTGGCCCGCGATCCTTTGCCAGCACCTCGTCTTCCTCGATCGTCCCATAGGCTTCCTTGATGCGGATCGCGAGGGCGAGGCCGAGCGCCAGCGTGCCGATGCCGACGACGATCGCGGTGAGGATCAGCACGTGCGGCAGCGGATTGGCATAGACGTCGAAGCGGGGGTCGATGATCGGCGCCGTGCCGCCGAAGATCTTCCCCGGCAGCAGATAGAGCAGGTAGACCGAGGACTGGAACAGCGACAGGCCGACCAGCTTCTTGATCAAGTTGTTGCGGGCAATGACGATGTAGAGCCCCGCGACCATCACGAGGACGATCGTGAAGCGCGTCGCCTCGGAGGCGAGCATCGCAACGAGACTCATGACGCCCTCCGACTCGCGAAGGCGTAGTAGATCGCGATCATGCTGGAGAAGACGGTGAGAAACACGCCAGCTTCGACGAGGAAGACACCCCATTCCTGGCCGTGCACCGGATCATGCGCGAGCGGGTTATAATCGAGGAAATTACCGCCGAGCGCCATCGAGACGAGACCGACAGCGGCATAGATCAGCACGCCGGCCGGGATCAGCCGTTCGACCAGCGCCATCGACACGAGCCTTTGCGCTGCGGCGAGCCCGTTGATCAGCGCATAGAGGATCACGCCAGCCGCCGCGATGACGCCGGCCTGAAAGCCGCCGCCCGGGCCGTAGTCGCCGTGGAATTGCACATAGAGCGCAAAGAGCATCAGCGGCGCCATGATGAACTTGGCGGCGACGCGCAGGACGATATCGCGACGCATGGCTATGACCTCTCGCCGCCGCTGCGGCGGCGCAGCAGAACCAGGACACCGATCGCCGCCGTGAACACCACGGCCGTCTCGCCCAGCGTATCGAAGCCGCGATAGCTGGCGAGAACCGCCGTGACGACATTCGGAATTCCTATGTCGGCGAGGGTGCGGCCGAGATAGTCAGCGCCGGCGCTATGGATCGGCTGGGCCGACGAGCCGAATTGCGGCAGGTCGCTCATGCCCCAGACCAGAACGGCCGCCGTGACCGCGGCGACGAACAGTGGCGCGATACGGCGCGCCGTCCCCGTAGCCTCCTTGACATCGGTCAGGTAAAGCGCGCCGAGGAACAGTACCGTCGAGATGCCGGCACCGACCGAGGCCTCAGTCATTGCGACGTCCACGGCATCGAGCACGACGAACAGCGTTGCCATGGCGAAGCTGTAGGCGCCGAGCAACACGACCACGGCGAAGAGCCCGCGGATGCGCACGATCGACACAGCGAGGACCATGATCAGCAGCATCAGCGCCAGCGAAAGAAACGCCTCGACGAAGACGGGATCGACGCCGCTCATCGCCGCTTCCCCTTGCGCGAAACGGGCTTCTGCGGCCGTTT
Organism: Kaistia soli DSM 19436; assembly: GCF_900129325.1. Lineage (GTDB taxonomy): Bacteria > Pseudomonadota > Alphaproteobacteria > Rhizobiales > Kaistiaceae > Kaistia > Kaistia soli. The sequence goes on from NZ_FQUP01000001.1 coordinate 326,417, forward strand.
CGCGGTGGCCGCTTCGATAGTTCTGGCCGTTTCGGCCGCTTTCAAGGGCCCTTTCCTTGCCGCGTGGCGTTGCGCCCCGAGCGGCTTGACGCCGGCCGCCAGCGCTGCCGCCGCCAGAGCATGTGTCGTTGCCGGTCCCATGAACAGCAGGAAGAGGATGAGAAAGACGAGCTTGACCGCTGCGACGGTGAAGCCGGCATGCACGGCAAGGCCGGACAGGATCAGCGCCATGCCAGTCGTATCGGAAAGCGATGCCGCATGCAGGCGTGTGAAGAGATCCGGCATGCGGATGAAGCCGATCGCGCCGGTCAGGAAGAAGCCCGCGCCCACGAGGATCAGGATGCCGCTGACGATCGTGGCAACGATATCGGTCATCGTGCGTCCTCCGCCTGCTCGTCAGGCTCGGAGCCGGCGCGGAAGAATTTCAGCACGGCAAACACGCCGACATAGTTGAGCAGCGCGTAGGTCAGCGTGAGATCGAGGAAATCCGGTCGGTCGGTTAGAAAGCCGTAGAGGGCCACGATCAGGATCGCGCCATTGCCGATGGAATTGGCGGCCAGCAGGCGATCGAATGTCGTCGGCCCCGCGACAGTCCGGAACGTCATCAGCGCAACGGCGACCAGAACGGCGAGGAGCGCCGCGAAGAGGATCACGTTCGCCCTCCCTTCTCGAACGCCACGACGCGCCGGTCCATCTCGCCGGACCGCACGCCCTCGGCGCCGGCCTTTGTCAGCGCATGGATCGTGAAACGGTCATGCTCGCGATCGACGGCGACAGTGACCGTGCCCGGCGTCAGCGTGATCGAATTGGCATAGGTGACGGCGCCGACCGCGGTCTTCGGGCCAACGGAAATCTCGAACAGTTGCGGCTCGATCGGACGGCGCGGGTCGAGGATCGTCCGCGCCACATCGATCGACGACTTCACCATCTCGATGGCGAGCCACGGCCAGTAACCGAGGCCGCCGAGGATGCGCTCAACCGGATGGCCTTCTTCATCCGCGAAGCCCGTCAGCCGACCGATGACGGCAATCCCGCCCGAAATCACGATACCCGCCCCGACGAGCCACAGCGTGTAGTGGCCCGAAAGCAGCAGCCAGAAGGCAAACAGCCAGATTGCGAGGCTGACAGTACGGATCATCGGGCTCTCGTCGTCGGAGGCGCTGCCGGCGCGTTGCGATTCGTGTCCGCGCACACAAAAGCATGCATGCGCGATCAACCCAAGCGTAACCGGACGAACCCCTGCCGCTTGGCGCCGGCCGGGCGGGTCTCTATCTAGGCTGCAACGCCGTCCCGGCCCCACTCTGCCCTTCGGAGATTTCCTGCTCGTGAACCCGCCCATCGCCGCCAAGCATCCCGTTGCCCTCGAGGCTCATGGCATCACGCGCCAGGACGACTATGCCTGGCTGCGCGCCGATAACTGGCAGGAGGTGATGCGCGATCCGTCGACATTGGCGCCGGAAATCCGTGCTCATCTTGAGGCCGAGAATGCCTATACGAAGGCGGAGATGGCCGATACCGAAGCGCTGCAGGCGGCGCTGTTCAAGGAAATGCGCGCCCGGATCAAGGAAGACGATTCCTCGGTTCCCGCGCCGGATGGTCCCTATGCCTATGCGTCGCGCTATCTTGAAGGCGCCGAGCAGCCGCGTATCGTGCGCACCGCGCGTGAAGGCGGTCCCGAAACAGTCCTGCTCGATGTCGACGCGATGGCCAAGGGCCATGCCTATTACGAGATCGGCGGCGCCGACCACAGCCCTGACCATGCGCTGATCGCCTGGGCCTATGACGACAAGGGTTCGGAAGCCTATACGCTGCGGGTGCGCGAGGCCGAGACCGGCATCGACCTTCCCGACGCGATCGAGACGACGACGGGCGGCGCTGTCTGGGCCGCCGACAGCCGGACGCTGTTCTATACGGTGCTCGATGACAACCACCGCCCCTGCCGCATCTATCGTCACAAGGTCGGCAGTCCCATCGATGAGGACGTCCTGGTTTTCGAGGAGACCAATCCCGGCTTCTTCCTCGGCATCGGGCAGACGCAATCCGGCCGCTACCTCCTCGTCGATTCGCACGACCATGAGACGTCGGAAGTACATCTCATCGATGCCGAAGCCCCCGAGGCGCCGCCGCGCCTTGTGGCACCGCGCCGTCCTGCCGAGGAATATGATGTCGACCACAATGGCGACACGCTTTACATCCTTACGAATGCGGACGGCGCAGAGGACTTCAAGATCGTCACGGCGCCGGTCGCTAATCCGGGCCGCGAGAACTGGACCGATCTCGTCCCCCATCAGCCGGGCCGGCTGATCCTCGGCCTCACCGTCTATAAGGACTTCATGGTGCGCCTTGAGCGCGAGGGCGGCCTGCCGCGCATCGTTATCCGGCAGCTTGCGAGCGGCGAGGAGCATGCGATCGCCTTCGACGAGGAGGCCTATTCGCTCGGCCTCGGCGACGGCTACGAATTCGACACCACCATGCTGCGCTTCACCTATTCGTCGATGACGACGCCCTCCCGCGTCTATGACTACGACATGGCGACTCGCGAGCGGGTTCTGCGCAAGGAGCAGGAGGTTCCCTCCGGCCATGACGCCAGCCTCTATGTCACGCGCCGCGTCTTCGTACCGGCCGGCGACGGCGAGACCGTTCCGATCTCGCTGCTCTACCGCAAGGACACGCCGCTCGATGGCAGCGCCCCGCTGCTGCTCTACGGCTATGGTTCCTACGGCATCACCATTCCCGCATCGTTCAGCATCACGCGCCTGTCGCTTGTCGACCGCGGTGTGATCTATGCGATCGCCCATATTCGCGGCGGCAAGGACAAGGGCTTCCGCTGGTACGCCGACGGGCGCCGCGAGAAGAAGCAGAACTCGTTCCGCGACTTCATCGCAGCCGGCGAATATCTGGCTGCCGAGGGCTTCACCGCGCGCGGCAAGATCGTCGGCTGGGGCGGCTCAGCCGGCGGCATGCTGATGGGCGCCGTTGCCAACATGGCGCCCGATCTCTTCGGCGGCATCGTCGCCGAGGTGCCGTTCGTCGACGTGCTCAACACGATGCTCGACGCCACGCTGCCGCTGACCCCGCCGGAATGGCCGGAATGGGGCAATCCGATCGAAAGCGTGGCCGACTACCAGTCGATCGCAGCCTATTCGCCCTATGACAATGTTGGGGCCAAGGCGTATCCGCCGATCCTCGCGATCGGTGGCTTGACCGACCCGCGCGTCACCTATTGGGAGCCGGCAAAATGGGTCGCGAAACTGAGGGCGACCAAGACCAATGACGCGCCGCTGCTGCTGAAGACCAATATGGACGCCGGGCATGGCGGCGCTTCGGGTCGCTTCGACAGCCTAAAAGAAACGGCATTCGCGACTGCTTTCGTGCTGAAGGTCGCCGACCGCGCTTGACGTCCTTCGCTGCGGCGACACTTTGCAATGGCGATCCTGTCGATCGACAGGATCGCTGAGCGCCTGGGGAGGGCCGCCGATGTCAAAGAATGCGATCAGTACGACCGCCGCAACCGCCATGTTCGCTCTCGCCGTCGCATCCTGTACGGCGACGACGCCGGGCGGCGGGCAGCGGTTCTATGGAATCCAGGGGTTCGGCGACAATGTCTCGGCCGGTGACTGCCGGGCGCTGGCCGCCCAGGTGGGGCCGCAGAATGTCTGGTTCTCGCGCTTCTCGGGCTCCAAGCCCAATCCCTGGGATACCGGCCTCTGGCCAGCCTGGGGCAATGGCTGCTTCAAGACGCAGGCCGAGTGCAAGCGTTGGCTCTACAATGTCCAGTCGGAATGGCCGCAGCTGATGGATTTCACCTTCTGCCAGCGCGGATTGCAGAAGGCGTGAGGACCATCGCTCGCTCGCCTTGTTGAGTGACAGCTCGATCCGGCGGGTGTTGAGTGCGTTGCCGAAACTGGGCGCGGTCCTTGATGGCTCAGCCGAGTTCTTCGGCGAGCCCGATGAGAAGTCCATCCGGGCCCCGAATGTAGCAAAGCCGATAGACGTCCCCATACTGGACCACTTCGCCGACAAGCTGCGCACCGCGTGTGCGCAGCCTTGCAAGGGTGTCATCGAGATCGTCTACTGCGAACATGACGCGCAGATAGCCGAACGCATTGACCGGAGCGTTTCGGTGATCTTCGACAACGGGCGGCGAAAGGAATTTGGAGATCTCCAGGCGGCTGTGGCCATCCGGCGTCCGCATCATCGCGATCTCGACGTGCTGATCGCTCAAGCCGGTGACACGTCCGGCCCATTCTCCTTCGATCGTGGCCCGCCCTTCCAGATCAAGACCCAGTTCACGAAAGAAATCGATCGCCGCCTCGAGGTCGTCGACAACAATTCCAACGTTGTCCATTCGTTTGATCGCCATGCGATCAATCTACGGAATGTCGCGCGGGCCGTAAACTCTCCACCCGCCGCCGCAGTTTGGCACAAACAAAAGCCCCGGCACTTGGCCGGGGCTCTTCATCAGTTGCGAGGGGGCGATCAAGCCTTCTCGTAGAGCTCCAGGACGTAGTCCCAATTGATCAGGCTGTCGACGAACGCCTCGAGATATTTCGGGCGGGCGTTGCGATAGTCGATGTAATAGGAGTGCTCCCAGACATCGACGCCGAGGATCGGCGTTGCGCCATGAACGAGCGGGTTCTCGCCGTTCGGGGTCTTCGAGATTTCGAGCTTGCCGTTCTTGACCGAAAGCCAAGCCCAGCCCGAACCGAACTGCGTCGTGCCGGCTGCGATGAAATCGGTACGGAACTTGTCGTAGCCGCCGAGGTCGCTGTCGACTGCTGCCTGCAGCTTGCCCGGGAGGCTCTTGCCGCCGCCGTCCTTCTTCAGCCACTTCCAGAAATGGATGTGATTGTAGTGCTGGCCGGCATTGTTGAAGAGGCCGGCATTCTTGCCGTAGCTCTCCTTGACGATCTCCTCGAGGCTCTTGTCCTCAAGACCCGAACCCTTCAGCAGGTTGTTGCCGTTGGTGACATAAGCCTGATGGTGCTTGTCGTGGTGGTATTCGAGCGTCTCCTTGGACATGAAGGGCGCGAGCGCCTCGTAGTCATAGGGGAGCGGGGGAAGTTCGAAAGCCATCGGAACAACTCCTGTCGACGATAGGTATGGAAATCGGGCTACCGCGTCGAAAACGGCCTGCCGCGATGAACGTTCCGGCTGCACCATAGGCACCCGGCCGGCCAGCGGCAACCGCGGAGATCGGGTTTTCTCCCGCTCTGAAACGGTGTTCCGCAATCTCGCGCCGAACGCGCAATCCCCTGCCCCGTCGGCCGATCACGGCATCATCATATTTGCGTTATGGCCGACCTCCACCTTGCTCCTGCACGTTGCTTGACGTCACAGTCTGGAGCGGTTCCGAACAGAGGGGTATCAGGATGCGGAAACTTATAGCGGCGATCGGGTTCTCGGTCGTGGTTGCGTCGGCCGGTTTCGCGATGGCGGCGTCTGATCTTGGCCAGCAGCGCGAAGCCGACATGAAAGCGATCGGCGGCGCGATCAAGACCTCAGCGGGTTTCGCGACCGGCAAGGTACCGTTCGATGCCGCCGCCGCGAAAGCCGCGATGGAGACCGTCGCCGCCAAGGCAACCGACTTCCCGACCCTGTTCCCCGCCGGCTCGGAAAATGCCGACAAGGGCGCCTCGCCGAAGATCTGGGAAAACAAGGCCGATTTCGAAGCGCATGCGGCCAAGCTCGCAACTGACGCCAAGGCGGCCGCCGCGGCTGCCGACCAGGGCGTCGATGCCTTCAAGACGGCATTCGCCGCTGTCGGCGCCAACTGCAAGAGCTGCCACCAGATCTATCGCTTGTCCGACTAAGCGCCCATGCTCCGCCGCCTTGCCGTTGCTGTCGTTGCCCTCGCCGCCCTTGGCGGCGCGGGTTTCTGGTTGCTGACAGAACCGAAGCCGCTCTCGGCGGCGGAGATTCCCGACCATCCCGGAAACGCGGCCAAGGGCGAGCTCCTGTTCTGGGCAGGTGGCTGCGCCTCCTGCCACGCCGCTCCCGGCGCCAAGGGCGACGACAAGCTAGTTCTGGGCGGCGGCGAGCCGATCGTCTCGCCATTCGGCACGTTCCATCCGCCGAACATCTCGCCCGACAAGACGCATGGCATCGGAAGCTGGTCGACGCTCGACTTCGTCAACGCGATGAAGCGCGGGCTCGGACCCGGCGGCGAACAGCTCTATCCGGCATTCCCCTACACCTCCTATCAGCGCATGCCGGTCGCCGATCTCGTCGATCTCAAGGCCTATCTCGACACGCTGCCGCCGGTCGCGACCGACAGTCCGCCGCACGAGCTGCCATTCCCCTTCTCGATCCGTCGCGGTCTCGGCCTCTGGAAGCTCCTCTATCTTGACGGCGAGACATTCGAGCCCGATCCGACCAAGAGCGACGAGATCAATCGCGGCGCCTATCTCGTCGAGGGGCCGGGGCACTGCAACGAGTGCCACACGCCGCGCAACGCGCTCGGCGGCCTCGATTTCACGCATCATCTCGCTGGCGCGCCGAATCCCTCGGGCCAGGGGTTCATTCCCAACATCACCGGCGGCAAGGGCGGCATCGGCGACTGGTCGGCGGAGGATATCGCCAACTTCTTTGAAACAGGCATGACGCCCGAGTTCGATTCGGTCGGCGGCACGATGGTCGACGTTCAGGAGAACATCGCCCACCTGCCCGCTTCCGATCGCGCAGCCATCGCCGCCTATCTCAAGGACTTGCCGCCGCTCGACCGATCAGATGGCGGAGCGGCTGCCACGGCCGATTGACGACTGCGATTTTTTCCGCGCTACCGATGTCGAAATGAGAGACGCTCATCCGACATGGTCGTGAAGAGGGAATGCTCCCGCTTCCGGCCAGGGCGCCGAACCGATCGGAGACCGTCATGCAATACGCGATCATGTTCTACGAGACCGAGAAGAATTTCGAGACCCGCGACCATCGCGAGGACGATTCCGAATATTGGGGCGCCTGGCGCGCCTATATCGACGAGATCGTGGCCAGCGGCGTCGTCCGCGGCGGGGCCGGCCTGCACGCGCCGCAAGCGGCCACGACGGTGCGCCTCAAGGACGGGCAGCGCCATGTCCAGGACGGACCCTTCGCTGCGGCCAAGGAACAGCTCGGCGGCTTCTTCCTGATCGAAGTTCCCGATCTCGACGCTGCCCTCAGCTGGGCGGCCAAGGCGCCCTGTGCTCCCACCGGCGTCGAGGTGCGGCCGACGCTGCCGTCGCAGATGTGAGACGCCATCGCGCCGGGTTACCCCCGGCGCGACCGGCCGCCTTTCGGGAGGGTCCCGCTTTGCAACCTGTCGAGCAAGCCGTTCGCATGAGTTTCGGGCGGCTGGTCGCGATCCTTGCAAGCCGCGGCCGCGACATCGCTGCTGCAGAGGACGCGCTTGCGGATGCCGTTCTCGCAGCACTTGAACGCTGGCCGGAGAGTGGCGTTCCGGCCGCCCCAGAAGCATGGCTGGTTGCCGTAGCGCGGCGCCGGCTGACCGATCGCTTCCGGAAGACAGCGGCCGATGCGGCACTGGAGCAGTCGCTCGCCATCCTCTCTGATCTTGCTGCCGCCGATGGGCCCGAGTCACCGCATTTTCCGGACGAGCGGCTGCAGCTGATGTTCGTGTGTGCCCATCCCGCGATCGATCCCGGCATAAGGGCGCCGCTGATGCTGCAGACGGTGCTCGGGCTCGACGCGGCGCGGATCGCCGGCGCCTTCCTCGTTTCGGCGCCTACGATGGGACAGCGGCTGGTGCGGGCCAAGGCCAAGATCCGCGATGCCGGCATTCCCTTCATCGTGCCGGAGCCGCCCGATCTTCCGGAGCGGCTGGCAAGCGTCCTGGAGGCGATCTATGCCGCTTATGGCAGCGGCTGGGACGAGTTCGAAGGGATCGACGCCGGCGGTGGCCTCGCCGGGGAGGCGATCTGGCTCGGCCGCGTGCTCGCTTCCCTGATGCCAGCCGATGCTGAAGCGCACGGCCTGCTTGCGCTGATGCTTTACTGCGAGGCAAGGCGGCGTGCCCGGCGCGATGCAAAGGGCCACTATGTTCCGCTCTCCGACCAGGATACGACGCTTTGGTCGCAGCCAATGCTGCGGGAGGCCGAGGCCCGCTTGAGGCAGGCGGCGGCGCTGGGCGCACCTGGGCGCTTCCAGATCGAAGCGGCCATTCAGTCGGCGCATGCGGGCGCCCGGCTCGTCGGCGCGCCGGATGCTCATGTCATCGCGCGGCTTCATGAGCGTTTGTGGCAGCTCGCGCCGCGGGTCGGCGTCGCCGTGGCGCGCGCCGTCGCCGTCGCGGATGCCGAGGGCCCGGAAGCTGGCCTCTCCCTGCTGGATGAGATCGACCCCGGCCGCGTCGCGGCCTACCAGCCCTTTCATGCCGCACGGGCGGCGCTTCTGCGCCGCGCAGGACGCGGCGACGAAGCGCTCGCCGCCTATGCAACTGCCATCGCACTCGCGACAGACCCGGCAGTGGGCGCCTATCTCGAGCAGCAGCGCCGGTTGATCCTCAGCTGAGGCTCAGCGCTGTCCGGATTTGATCCATTTGGTGATCGTCGGCGGCTGGTAGCTCCGATAGCGCTGGATCAGCCGCTCCGGATCATCCTCGACGATCAGCATGTCGCGATGCTCCTGCCGCATGAAGCCTTCCTCCGCCTGATGATCGAGGAAGGCGAGCAGCTTGCCATAGAAGCCGGCGATATCGAGTACGCCGACCGGCTTGCCGTGATAGCCGAGCTGCGCCCAGGTCCAGATCTCGAACAGCTCCTCCAGCGTGCCGATGCCGCCCGGCAGCGCGACGAAACCCTCCGCCATGTCGGCCATCTTGGCCTTGCGCTCATGCATCGAGCCGACGATGTGCAGCTCGGTCAGGCCGTGATGCGCGACTTCCTTGTCCACCAGCGCCTGCGGAATGATGCCGATCACCGTGCCGCCGGCGGCAAGGACGGCATCGGCCACGGCACCCATCAGCCCGACCTTGGAGCCGCCATAGACAAGCGCCGCGTCATGCGCGGCGATGGTCGTGCCGAGGGCGACCGCCGCGTTGCGATATTCCGGCCGGAACCCCTCGTTGGAGCCGCAGAAGACGCAGAGCCTCATTTGACCGAACCTTCCGAAAGAGCCGCGAGGATCCGCGCCCAGGAGCGGATGCCGCCGTGATAGCTCGACAGATTATACTTCTCATTCGGCGAATGGATGCGGTCGTCATCGAGACCGAAGCCGACCATCAGCGCGTCGAGCCCGAGCACCTTCTTGAAATCGCCGGCGACCGGGATCGAGCCGCCCGCGCCGATCGTGACGCAGGGCTTGCCCCATTCGGCGGTGAGCGCATCGCGTGTCTTGACGAGAGCCGGGCTGTCGGAGGGCAGCCGTACGCCCGGCGAACCGCCATGGCCGATGAACTCGACAGTGCAGTCGGCGGGCAGCTTCGCGCGGACATAGGCGCGGAAACTCTCGCGGATCGCTTCGGGATCCTGCTGGTCGACGAGACGGAACGATACCTTGGCGTTCGCCTTGGACGGGATGACCGTCTTGAAGCCCTTCCCGGAATAACCGCCCCAGATGCCGTTCACCTCGCAGGTCGGCCGGGCCCAGATCTTTTCGATCACGCTGCGCCCCGCCTCGCCGGCGGGGATCGAAAGCCCGACCTCGCCGAGAAAAGCCGCTTCGTCGAAGCCGAGGCTCTCCCATTGCGCCTTGATGGCCTCGGGCAGTTCGCCGACGCCGTCATAGAACCCAGGCAACGTCACGCGGCCAGTCTCGTCGCGCAGGCCGTCGAGAACATTGACCAGGACGTGGATCGGATTGCGCGCCGCACCGCCATACATGCCGGAATGCAGATCGCGTGAGGCGGCGGTGATGGTGATCTCCTCGCCGACCATGCCGCGCAGCATCGTCGTCACGGCCGGCGTCTTCGCGTCCCACATGCCGGTGTCGCAGATGAAGGCGAAGTCCGCTGCAAGCTCCTGCTTATTGGCCTCCATGAACGGCGCCAGATTATGCCCGCCGGACTCTTCCTCGCCTTCGAGCAGCACCGTCACGGGGATCGGCAGCGATCCGGTCACAGCCTTCCAGGCGCGGCAGGCCTCGATGAACGTCATCAGCTGGCCCTTGTCGTCGGCGGTGCCGCGGCCAACGATCTGCTTCGAACCGTCCGCCGCCGTGACCAGCTTCGGCTGAAAGGGAGGGCTCGACCAGAGATCGACCGGATCGACCGGCTGGACGTCATAGTGGCCGTAGAACAGAACATGCGGACCCGCCCCGCCGGGCGCGCGACCGACGACCATTGGATGGCCCGGCGTCCGCCTGACGCCGGCCTCGAACCCGATCGCATCGAGCGCGTCGGCCAGCCATTCGGCCGCCTGCAGGCAGGCGCCGGCATAGTCGGGATCGGTCGAAATGCTCTCGATCTCAACGAGGCGAAAAAGCCGCTCGATGCTCTTGTCGAGATCGGCGTCGATATGAGCGAGGACGTCGTCGAGACAGTCTGTCACGGCAGGGCTCCAGGACGGGGGGCGCGGATATCATCCGACATACGCCGACCCCTTCGCGAAGGAAAGACGCTGGATCAGCGCAGCGCGAAGTCGCGCGGCGCTGCTTCCCCTCGCATTCCGGCGATCTCCTGCACCAGTTTCTGTCGAACGGCCGCCGCGAAGCTCGTCGTCTCATCCGCCACTTTGACGAAAGCGCCAGGGCCGCCGATGACGTCGCGCGCATAATGATCAGAAAGGCTCATTCCGCCCCTGCCACGCACGCCGCCGCCGGGGCGGCTGATGACCAGCCCATTGATCGTGATGCCCTCGGCCAGAGCCGCGGCGCGCGTCACGGCGAGCGGCGGCCCACCGATCTGCGGTCCATCGCCGGAGATGTCGATGACCTTGGCCAGACCCTCATGGCTGTTTTCGCGGATGCGATCGGCCGAATAGGCGATGGCGGCGGAAATCGAATTGTACCCGAAGGCCGCGCGCGGACTTGCGACGAGCTTTTCGGCAAAGACGGCAGCAGTGGCGACGTCGCGCACGACATGCCAATCGACGATGGTGTGCTGCGAGGCAGCACCGCCCCACTCGACATAGGTGACGGCGATCGCTCCGATCAGCCCGCCCCGGATCGCTGAGAGCACCTCGGGGCTGGTGATCGCGCTTGCATAACCCTGACGTTGAAGCGCCAGTTCATCGGCGTCGATTGAGCCCGATCCATCCGCAGCCAGCACCAGCTCGACATCGACCTGCTCGGCCCGCGCTGGCAGCGCCGTGACCAAAAAGACCCCTGCGAGCACAAACAGCCACCGGCGCATTACCCCGCCTCCGTCGCCACGCAACGACGGCAGTATGCGCCAAAGCAACCGCTGTGCGTCAGACCGAATCCGGCCGCCCGCGTTTCACGATATCGTCAGCGCGATCAGCGCCGCAGGATGCCGCCGAGGACGCCGCGCACGATGGCGCGGCCGACCGAGGATCCCATGGACCCGCCGATGCTCTTGCCGATATCCGCCGCCACTTGTCCCGCGACTCGGTTCGTCACCGTGCGCGTCACTTCGCGCGCAACGCGCTGGGTCGCCGTCAGCCGCTCGCCGCGCCGCGTATTGGTGCCGAGCAGCGAGCCGAGAATGCCGCCGAGATCGACCCCGCCGGCCGGCGCCGGCGCGGGGGCCGGATCAGTTCCTGAAGGCACGGGCGCAGGGCCTGCGGTCGTCGTCGTCAGCTCGCCGGCCTGTCGGCCCAGCACCTCATAGGCCGACTCCCGATCGATCGTCTTGTCATAGGCGATGCCGATCGGGCTCGCGGCGATGATCTGCCGCCGCTCTTCATCTGTGATCGAGCCGAGTTGCGAGGATGGCGGCCGGATCATCGTGCGCTCGACCATGCTGGGCACGCCCTTCGGCTCGAGCGTCGAGACGAGAGCCTCGCCGACGCCAAGCTGCGTGATCGCCTCCATGGTGCTGAAAGCGGGATTCGGCCGGAACGTCTCGGCCGCGACCTTCACCGCCTTCTGGTCACGCGGCGTATAGGCGCGGAGCGCGTGCTGCACCCGGTTGCCGAGCTGGCCGAGCACCGTGTCCGGCACGTCGAGCGGGTTCTGGCTAACGAAGTAGACGCCGACGCCCTTCGAACGAATGAGCCGCACCACCTGCTCGATGCGCGACAGCAAAGCCTTCGGCGCATCATCAAAGAGGAGATGCGCCTCGTCGAAGAAGAACACGAGCCGCGGCTTCTCGGGGTCGCCGACCTCGGGCAACACTTCGAACAGCTCTGACATCAGCCAGAGCAGGAAGGTCGCATAGAGCTGCGGCGCGGCCATCAGCTTGTCGGCCGCGAGCACGTTGACGATGCCGCGCCCGTCGATCGTCGTCCGCATGATATCGGCGATGGCCAGCGCCGGTTCGCCGAAGAAGGCGTCGCCGCCCTGGTTTTCGAGGATCAGAAGCTGGCGCTGGATGGCGCCGACCGAGGTCTTGGCGACATTGCCGTAACGCGAGGCGGCTGCCGAATTGTCGGACAGGTAGCCGAGCATCGCCCGAAGGTCCTTCAGGTCCAGTAGGAGCAGCCCGTTCTCGTCGGCCATGCGGAAGGCGATGTTGAGGACACCCTCCTGCGTGTCGTTGAGTCCCATCAGCCGCGACAGGAGCAAGGGGCCCATTTCGCTCACCGTCGTGCGGATCGGATGGCCCTGCTGGCCGAACAGGTCCCAGAAGACGGTCGGACAGGCTGCGAAGCGATATTCGTCCTTGAAGCCGATATCCTCAGCTCGCTTCAGCATCGAATCCTTCGCGACGCCGGCCTTGGCTATGCCGGAGAGATCGCCCTTGATATCCGCGCAGAAGACCGGAACGCCAGCGTCCGAAAAGCCCTGCGCCAGAACCTGCAGCGTCACGGTCTTGCCGGTGCCGGTCGCGCCTGTGACCAGACCGTGGCGGTTGGCGAGCGGCAACAGCAGATATTCCGGCTTTTCGCTCGCGCCCATGAAGATCTTGTCAGGTTCGAGAAGGGGCATCGAGGCGTCTCCGGGCGCTTGGCATTGTCCTGCGAACGCGCAAGGTCGCGATTTGACGAGGCGAAATCAAGCGAGCCCATCATATTGCCTTCCGCGCCGCATGGCGCGAACATCCGCAATGGCCGCGTTTTGTCGGCCGACTGCTTCAGGGGAGGCATGCGTGAGCTATCCGATCATCGACATCGAGGGCATCGGCAAGACGTTCGCCGAGAAGCTTGGCGCGGCCGGCATCAAGACGACCGGCCAGCTGCTCGACGCGGGCAAGGACCCGAAGGGCCGCAAGGCGCTCGCCGCGACGACCGGCATCGACGAGACGAAGATCCTCGGCTGGGCCAACAAGGCCGATCTGATGCGTCTCAAGGGTGTCGCGGAGGAGTTCTCGGACCTGCTCGAAGCCGCCGGCGTCGACACGGTCAAGGAACTGAAGACGCGTCGCCCGGACAATCTGGCCGCCAAGCTTGCCGAGGTGAATGCCGCGCGGAAGCTCGTTCGACAGTTGCCTTCAGAGAGCCAGGTCGCGGATTGGATCGAGCAGGCCAAGACACTTCCGGCCGTCATGACCTATTGAGGTTTTGCCGCGCCATCGCATTGATGGCGGCGAGCCCATAGACTGGACGTCGCGGCGGCATCGCGCCGCTGGACGGCGTTCGGCACCAAGCTTGGGAGCGGGTCATGCAGGACAATTCGGCCGGCGCATGGCCGGCGCCTAATGAGGGTGACTGGCGTCGCCTCGTCGAGGCGTCCCTCTCCGGCAAGCCGATTTCGGGCTTAGCGGCGGAGATCGAACCGGGCATCTCGATCGACGCGCTGATGGCGGCATCGGCAGCGCCGCCGCTCTCGTCGCGTGGCGGCAAGGCCTGGACGAGGCTGCAGCGGCTCGGACGCGCGGCGAGTGCCGAGACCATCGCAGCCGCTCTCGCAACAGGCGCCGACGGGTTCGACATCATCGTCGCAGGCTCGGCAGCAGACTATGGCGACGGGCTGACGCCGGCGGAGCTCGAGGCACTTCTCGCCGATGCACCCCTCGATCGCTGCCGCTGGCGCTTGTCGACGGGGTCCGATGGGGAAGCCTGCGCAACGATTGTCGACGCTGCGGCCACGGCGGGTCGACTCGATCCGCAATTGCTGTCGATCTCCTTCGGACTGGACCCGCTCGGCGCCATCGCCAACGGACAGGCCGATAGCGAGGATCTGCAGACGTTGCCAACGCTCGTCGCCCGTCTCGCCGAACGCGGCTATGCTGGCCCATTCGCCAGCGCCGATGCCCGCCTCGTCCATAGTGCCGGCGGCACCCCGGCCATGGAACTCGGCTATGCCCTTGCCGCGCAGCTGGCTTTGTTGCGCGAACTGATCGACGGCGGGCTTCCCGACGACATTGCAGTCGGCGCTGTCGATGTCGCGCTTTCTGCCGACGAGGAGCAGTTCGTTACCATCGCCAAGTTCCGCGCCATGCGGCTGCTGCACGCTCGCCTGTTGGCGGCCGGCGGCCTGCCGCGCCGGCGCCTCTCGCTGCATGCCGAAACCAGCTGGCGCATGCTGGCGGCCGAAGACATGCATTCCAACCTGATCCGCACGACGATCGCTGCGCTCGCCGCTGGCCTTGGCGGCGCCGACTCGTTGTCGGTGCTGCCGTTCACCTCGGCGATCGATTCGCATGATCCAGAGGCCGGGCGGCTTGCCCTGACGACACAGGCCATCCTGATCGAGGAAGCGCGGCTTGCCCGCGTCGCCGATCCGGGCGCAGGCTCCGGCACCATCGAGACGCTGACGCTGGCGCTTGCCGAGGACGGCTGGCGACGGTTCCAGGAGATCGAACGCGACGGCGGCCTCGCCGATGCCGCTGCCGGCAAGCGTCTGCGGGCCGAGATCGCGGAGGCCGCTGAGCGGCGACAGGCAGCGCTCGCATCCGGCACCGGTGCAATTGTCGGCGTCACGCATTTCCGCGCCGACGTCGCGGCACGGCAGGAGCCCCGCAGCGTCGGCTCATCCTTCGAAACCACAGGTCTTCGCCCCAGACGCACGTCAGCGCCCTTCGAAAGCGCCGCTTCATGAGCCTGCTGCCCGACTTCACCCGCATTTCATTCGCCGTCGAGCCGCTCGAAGATGTGGACGAGCGCGCGCCGTCGGCCATGACGGCCGAGGGCATCGCCATCCGCGGCAGCTATGGCCCCGCCGAGCGCGCCGCTGCGGGCTTCGCCGAGACATATCCCGGCTGTCCGCCATTCCTGCGCGGTCCCTACCCGACGATGTATGTCCAGCAGCCCTGGACGATCCGCCAATATGCGGGTTTCTCGACCGCGGAGGCTTCGAACGCCTTCTATCGGCGCAATCTTGCCGGGGGGCAGATGGGCCTTTCGGTCGCCTTCGATCTCGCCACGCATCGCGGCTATGACAGCGATCATCCGCGCGTTGCCGGCGATGTAGGCATGGCTGGCGTCGCGATCGATTCGATCCTCGACATGCGCCAGCTCTTCGACGGCATTCCGCTCGACAAGATGAGCGTGTCGATGACGATGAACGGCGCCGTGCTGCCGATCCTTGCGCTCTATATCGTCGCGGCCGAGGAACAGGGCGTGCGGGCGGATCAGCTTGCGGGCACGATCCAGAACGACATCCTCAAAGAGTTCATGGTCCGCAACACCTATATCTATCCGCCCGAACCCTCGATGCGGATCATCTCGGATATCTTTGCCTTCACGTCGCGCGAGATGCCGAAATTCAACTCGATCTCGGTGTCGGGCTACCACATGCAGGAAGCCGGCGCGACGGCCGATCTGGAGCTCGCCTACACGCTCGCCGATGGTCTCGATTATATCGCTGCAGGCGTTGCGGCGGGTCTCGACGTCGACCGTTTCGCGCCGCGCATTTCTTTTTTCTGGGCCATCGGCACGGACTTCTTCATGGAAGTCGCCAAGCTGCGTGCCGCGCGCATGCTGTGGTCGCGCCTCGTCGCCGAGCGCTTCAACCCGAAAAGCGCCAAGTCGCTTGCTCTCAGAGCGCACTGCCAGACGTCCGGCTGGTCGCTCACGGCGCAGGATGTCGCCAACAACATCGTCCGCACGGCGATTGAGGCCATGGCGGCGGTCGAGGGCGGCACGCAGTCGCTTCACACCAATGCCTTCGACGAGGCGCTCGCGTTGCCGACGGACGCGTCGGCCCGCATCGCACGAAACACACAGCTGATCCTGCAGCACGAAAGCGGAATCACGCGGTTCATCGACCCCTGGGGCGGATCGCATTTTGTCGAGACGCTGACGGCCGATCTCACTAAGCGCGCGCTGGAGCACATCGCCGAAGTTGACGCGCTCGGCGGCATGGCCAAGGCGATCGCCGCCGGCATACCAAAGCGGCGAATCGAGGAGGCGGCGGCACGGACTCAGGCGCGCATCGATGCCGGTGACCAGACGGTCGTCGGTATCAACGCCTATCGGCGCGACAACGAGGCGGCCGTCGAGGTGCTGAAGATCGACAATTCCGCAGTCCGGGCGGCGCAGATCGAAAAACTTGAGCGGCTGAAGCGCGAGCGCGATAACGAGGCGACGCTTCGTACGCTCGCAGCGCTCACCGAGGCCGCACGCGGGGGTGGCAATCTTCTCGCCGTCTCGATCGAAGCTGCACGGGCCGGCGCTACCGTGGGGGAAATCAGCGCCGCGCTCGAAACCGTTTTCGGCCGCCACGAGGCGACACCGAGCGTCATCAAGGGCGTCTATGCCGGCGAGAGCTCGGCCGGGGATGCCATCGCCCATGTCCGCGCTCTGACAGAGGCGTTCGCGGAAAACGAAGGGAGCAAGCCGCGCATCCTCGTAGCCAAGGTCGGCCAGGACGGCCATGACCGCGGCCAGAAGGTGGTCGCGTCCGCCTTCGCCGATCTAGGCTTCGACGTCGAAATCGGACCGCTGTTCCAGACGCCAGAGGAAGCCGCGGACGAGGCCATCGCCGGCGACGTCCATATCGTCGGCATCTCATCTCTCGCCGCCGGACATCTCACGCTGGTCCCCGCCCTGAAGCGGGCTCTCGATGCGGCCGGGCGTGGCGATATCATGATCGTCGTGGGAGGCGTCATCCCGAGCCAGGATTTCGAGACGCTGCGCGCGGCGGGAGCGGAGGCGATCTTCCCGCCGGGAACAGTCATCACCGAGGCGGCCGCGGATCTGCTGGAACGCCTCAATGCACGGCTCGGCTATGCGCAGGCGCCACCCGCCGCCTGAATGGCGAACGCCGCCCCGGCGCATTGCGTCGGGACGGCTCCACCTCGGGCTGGCGCGGGTGATCAGCCCTTGGCAGTCGTCGATCAGCCCGGCAGAAGCACGGTGTTGATGACGTGGATCACGCCATTGGACTGCATGACATTCGGGATGGTGATCTTGGCCTTGTCGCCCTTGGCGTCGACGACGGTGATGGTCTTGCCCTTCACCATGAAGGTCAGCGTTTCGCCATTCACGGTCTTGTATTCAGCCTTGCCATTCATCTTCTTCGCGGCCGCCATGATATCAGCGGCGGTGACCCGGCCCGGAATGACATGGTAGGTCAGGATGCTGGTCAGCATCTTCTTGTTGGCAGGCATCACGAGCGTATCGACGGTGCCGGCCGGAAGTTTGGCGAAGGCTTCGTTGGTCGGCGCGAACACCGTGAACGGGCCCGGGCCGGACAGCGTGTCGACAAGGCCGGCTGCCTTGACCGCCGCGACCAGCGTCGTGTGATCCTTCGAATTGACGGCGTTCTCGATGATGTTCTTCGAGGGATACATCGGGGCGCCCCCGACCATCACAGTCTTTGCCGAGGCAGGCGCCTCGAAGGCAACGGTGCCGGTCAATGCGACGACGGCAATGGCGGCCGCGCGAGCCAGGGTGGTCATGCGAGACATGCTTTATCCTCCGGTTGAATTTTCATCGGCTCGACGAGCCGCTATGTAGATCAGGAAGCAACGATACGCGGCGAATGCCAAATTCGACAGACAATATCTACCCGCTCAGGGAAACGATGCTCCCTGTTCTCAAACCAGTTCTCGAAGAGGATTTTTCGCCCGCTCAGTGAGCCGTGTCGTTGCTTACAATGACTGATACGAGCCTCCGAACGGACTGGTTTCAATCTGGAGCGAAAAAACGTTCACGAGCGCGTGATCAACGTCCATTCCAAACACGGGGCGACGCTGAGCATCGCTTTGCTTGCGCACCCCTTGGGGCGGACATAATGTCCGCCGCCGAGCGGAGAATTTCATGAAGCCGACGAACCCTGTCTATACCGGCCTGCCGACGACGATCTTCGAGGTCATGTCGCGGCTCGCCATCGAGCACAAGGCCATCAATCTCGGACAGGGCTTCCCGGATGTCGACGGGCCCGAGGATGTGCGCCGCTTCGCGGCCGAAGCCTTGCTGGCAGGCCCCAACCAATATCCGCCGATGATGGGCGTTCCGGAACTGCGCGAGGCCGTCGCGGCATCGAACGCACGCTTCTATGGGCTCGATGTCGACTGGAAGAGCGAGGTTCTGGTCACATCAGGGGCGACCGAAGCGCTATCGGACATCATCACGGCGCTGATCGAGCCGGGCGACGAGGTGGTTCTGATTGAACCGCTTTACGACTGCTACCTTCCGCTCGTGCGCCGCGCCGGGGGCATCCCGCGCCTCGTGCGCATCACCCCGCCGGAATGGAAGCTCGATACCGCCGCGCTGGAAGCGGCATTTTCGGAGCGCACCAAGGCGATCCTGATCAACAATCCGATGAACCCCGCCGCCAAGGCCTTTTCGCGCGAGGAACTCGCCGTGATCGCCGAGCTCTGCGTGCGACATGACGCCTATGCGATCTGCGACGAGGTCTATGAACACATCCTGTTCGACGGCCGCCCGCATATTCCCCTGATGACGCTGCCCGGCATGCGGGAGCGCGCGATCCGCATCGGCTCGGCCGGCAAGACGTTTTCGCTGACGGGCTGGAAGGTCGGCTATGTTACCGCCGCACCCGCCCTGCTCGATCCGATCGCCAAGGCGCATCAGTTCACGACCTTCACGACGCCGCCCAATCTCCAGAAGGCCGTGGCGTTCGGGCTCGGCAAGACCGACGGCTATTATGGCGAGCTTTCAGGCGCGCTTGCCGCCAAGCGGGATCGCCTTTCGGCGGGACTGACGCGGCTCGGCTTTGACGTCGTCCCCTGCGGCGGGACCTATTTCGTCACGGCGGACGTGTCGTCGCTGGGGCTCGTCGGTGGGGATGTCGAAATCTGCCGGCAGATGACGCTTGAGGGCGGCGTCACTGCGGTTCCCGTGTCGGCCTTCTATGCGGGTGAAGCGCCGTCGAATTTCGTGCGCTTCTGCTTCTCCAAGCGCGACGAGGTTCTTGATGCGGCACTCGATCGGCTCGGGGCATGGCTTGGCAACCGCAGTCGGGCCGTAGCCTGAACCGTCAGCGCGAGAGACGCTCGCGCGACATGACGAGTCGCGCATCGAGACCCGTTTCTGCCCACTTGAAATCGATCGAGCCAGCGAGCTGGCCGACGATGCTCATGCTGGCGAGCCGGCTGCCGAAACCCTGATGACGCGGCGGTCCTGTCACCGACGGCCCGCCGCTCTCGACCCAATCGAGCTCGAGCTTGTTGTCGTCGAAGCGGGCCGTCACATCGAGACGGCCCTTCGCCGTCGAGAGGGCGCCATATTTGGCCGCGTTCGTCGCCAGCTCGTGCAGAACCAGGGCAAGGCTCGTCGCAGCGGCCACCCCGATTTCAACCGGTGGGGCGGTGAGCGTGAACTGCTCCGGGAAATACAGATGCGGCGTCAGGATCGCGGTAAAGAGATCGGCGAGCGTCGTCTGTTCGGTATGGCCAACCTCTGCAGTGATCGCCGGGCGGATCAATTCATGCGCCGCGGCAAGCGCAACGAGACGGCCGCGCAGCACTTCCGCCATTTCGTTGACATCGGCGGCTGACCGCGCCGTCATCGTGACCATGCCGGCAATCACTGCGAAGGTGTTCTTGATGCGGTGATGCAGCTCGCGGATCAGCAGGCGCCGCGCTTCCTCGGCATTCTTGCGATTGGTGATCTCGACAGCAGCGCCAGAGAGGCGCGCCGGCTGGCCATCAGCATCGGCGAATCCAGTGCCGCGGACCATTACCCAGCGAACCCGCCCGTCGCGGCCGATCAGCCGGTGCTCGATCGAAAGGTCGCCACCACTGGCGGCGACGCGCTGTGTCTCCTCCTCGACATAGGCGCGATCGTCGGGATGGACATGTGCATCGAACTCGGCCCTGGGGGCGCCCATCGAAGCGCGCGCCGGATCCACGCTGTAGAATTCGGCGAAGCGCGCATCGGTGAACATCAGGTTCGTGTCGAAATGCCAATCCCAGATGCCGATGACCCCTGCCGAGTTCAGCGCTTGCCGGAATCGCTCCTGCTCGCTCCGCAATTCGTCCTGGGCGACGTGCAGCGACGTCACCTCCGATACGACTGCAAACACAGCAAGGACATCGCCGTTGTCGTCGCGGAGAGGGCTATAGCTTAAGTCGAACCACGTCTGTTCTGGAAAGCCGTTGCGCGTCAGCGTCAGCGGCGTGTCGCGATAGGCGAGGCTTTCGCCAGCAAAGCCCACCTCAAGGACATTGCGATTGAAGTCGGCAGCCTCGGGCCAAGTCGTCAGCACACTGGTACCAAGAGCCGCCGGATGACGCTTGCCGCAGGTCTCCGCGTAGGCCTCGTTGTAGATGAGAGTCCCCTGTCGGCCGCATAGCAACGCCATGCCCGGCTTGGCGGCCAGAACCATCGAGACGGCCGATTTCAAGGATGCGGACCAGCCCTCGATCGGGCCAAGCTCGGTCCGGCTCCAGTCATGCGCTGCAATCAGGGTGCCCATCCCGCCGGAGTGTCGAAGAAACGTCGGCAGGCTGTGCGATCCCGAATGCGGCGCGACCTCTTCAAGCATCGTCATTCCCAACCACTGATGTCAGCGCCAACATCCAATGCAACGCCAACCCCGACATTGGGTTGCCTTCCAAGATCAATGCCACGGGAATTGACCATGAGATGGTTTCATTCGGCGGGCAGCAATGTGCCGATATAGACCACGGGACCGGTGGCTTGGCCCGTGGGAGAACCGCCCTTCGGCTCGACGGAAATGGCGAGGCGCTCACCGGGTTTCAGCGAGACGTCGAGAGGTTTCAATTCGCGCTCGCTGTCGGCGACGCCAAGAGAGACCGTCGGCCCGCTCTCAGGCACCTTCCAAAGTTCGAAGCTCTTGTCAGGCGGCGGTGCCGTGCCGACGCGGCGAAGTCGGATGGTGCCGGCCCCGGTATCGACCGACGCAACGAAAGCCGGAGCGCCACCCTCCCCGCCCAGAACCGCGACATAGCTCGTCGCTGGTGCTAGTGGCGCCGGTGCCAGTGCTTCGCGAGCAACGACGACGGCGAGCAACGCCGCGGCAATGCCGACCATGCCCGTCGCGACGCGCCAGCGCTTAAGCGACCGTTCGAGGTGAATCACCTGCCCGACCCCGGCATCGCCGCCGATCCGGCCGGCGATTGCGCCCCAGACGCGATCGGCGGGGACGAGTTCTCCGGCGGCAGCATCGAGCGGGGCAAGCCGTTCGGCCCATTCGGCAACCGCCGCCGCCATGTCGGGCTCGCGCAGCATGCGCGTCTCGACGGCACGGCGCTCGGCCCGACTGAGCGTGCCGACGACATATTCGGCCGCCAGCGCGTCGACGTCGTCGTCAAACGGCCCAGACCCTGTTTCGTCGTCAACGGCCACCGAGGCACTCCTTCAGCGCGATCAGGCTGCGGCGCAGCAGCGTCTTCACCGTCGCCACCGGCTTGTCGAAGCGGCGCGACAACTCCTCACGGCTCCAGCCCTGGCAATAAGCGAGCACCACCATGCTGCGACGATCCTCGCCAAGGGCTTCGAGGCATCGCTGCAGCTGCCGGCCCGCGAGACTGTCCGTGATCGTGGACGGACCGGCCAGCCGCTCCGCCAGTTCTTCGTCGATCACCACAGCCGCCGCCGACACCCGCTCCGCCCCGCGGCGAACCGCATCGATGGCTGCATGGCGCGCGATCGTCGTCATCCATGTCACCGGCGAGGCAAGGGCCGGATCAAAGCGATCGGCATGATTCCAGATCCTGAGAAACGCTTCCTGCAACGCTTCTTCCGCCGCGGCCTCGCTTCCAGCTATACGGCGGATGACCGCGAAGAGTTTCCGCGATGTCTGGTCATAGAGGCGACGAAACGCGGCTTCGTCACCATGGGCGACTGCCGACATCAAGGTGTCGAGTTCGCCTGCCGGCGTCTCACGCACAGCTTCGATCAAATCGCCTCTCCCCTGGCCGACACTGTCGCCCGAAGTTTTTTAGTGCGCTTCCACCCCGAGGACCATGGGGCGGCGAGCGAATTCCCGCTACGGCGCTTGCCTCGGACATGCCTGCACCCTTACATCGCGCCCATGGCTCCTCCCCTTCTTCTGCTCCAGGACATCCGCCTCACCTTCGGCGGCCGCCCGCTGATCGAGAATGCGTCGCTTTCGGTATCGCCCGGCGAACGTCTGTGCTTCGTCGGCCGCAATGGCTCCGGCAAGTCGACGCTGCTCAAGATCGCCGCCGGCACGATCGAAGCCGATGCCGGTACACGCTTCGTCCAGCCCGGCGCGACGCTGCGATATCTGCAGCAAGAACCTGACCTTTCGGGCTTCGCGACGACCCGCGCCTATGTCGAGGCAGGGCTCGGACCGGGCGACGACGCCTATCGCGCCACGATGCTGCTGGAAGCGCTCGGTCTGACCGGTGAGGAACAGCCGGCAAGCCTTTCGGGCGGCGAGGCGAGGCGCGCGGCGCTCGCCCGCGCCATCGCGCCGGAGCCGGATATCCTGCTGCTCGACGAGCCGACCAACCATCTCGACCTTCCGGCCATCGAATGGCTGGAAGAGACGTTGCGTGGCATGCGCTCGGCGCTCGTCCTCATCAGCCATGACCGCCGCTTCCTCGAAAGGCTGTCCAAGGCGACGCTATGGCTCGACCGCGGTAATACGCGGCGCCTCGAGCAGGGCTTCGCCGCCTTTGAGGAATGGCGCGATGCCGTTCTGCACGAGGAGGAGAAGGAGCGCGAGCGGCTCGATCGCAAGATCTCGCAGGAGCTCGACTGGGTTCGTTATGGCGTCACAGCGCGGCGCAAGCGCAATATGGGCCGCCTTCGCAAGCTCGAAGGATTGCGCACCGAACGGCGCGAACAGCGCGGCGCGGTCGGCCAGGTCAAGCTGGTCGCAACGGAGGGCGAGCTTTCCGGCAAGTCGGTGATCGAGGCGCGCGGCATTTCGAAGTCGTTCGGCGAGCGGGCGATCGTGCGCGACTTCTCGATGCGCATCCAGCGCGGCGACCGGATCGGCCTCGTCGGCGCGAACGGTGCGGGGAAGACGACGCTGCTCAACCTGCTCACCGGAGCGCTTTCGCCCGATACCGGTTCCGTGAAGCTCGGTACCAACCTTGAAATGGTGACGCTCGACCAGAAGCGCGACAGTCTCGATCCAGCGATGACGCTCGCCGAGGCCCTGACCGACCGGCGCGGCGACACTGTCATCGTCAATGGCGAGGCGCGCCACGTCATCGGTTATATGCGCGATTTCTTGTTCCAGCCCGAACAGGCGCGCGCGCCGATCACGGCGCTTTCCGGCGGCGAGCGCGGCCGCCTGATGCTGGCACGTGCCCTCGCCCGCCCGTCGAACCTGCTAGTGCTCGACGAGCCCACCAATGATCTCGACCTCGAGACGCTGGATCTGCTCGAAGAACTCCTCGACGACTATCCCGGCACGATCCTGCTCGTCAGCCACGACCGCGACTTCCTCGACCGCGTCGCGACCTCGGTGATCGTTGCCGAGGGCGACGGCCGCTGGACCGACTATGCCGGCGGCTATTCCGACATGCTGGCACAGCGCGGGGCGGCGGCGCCGCAGCGCGCCGTCAACAAGGCGGAGCCGAAGCCAGCCAAAAAGCCGTCCGAGGCCCGCGGGGCGACCACGACGAGCCGTGCCAAGCTTTCCTTCAAGCAGAAGCACGCGCTGGAAACGCTCCCCGCCCGGATCGAGCAGCTATCAACCGAAATCGCCAAGCTCGAAGCGACGCTCGCGAAGCCCGGCCTTTATTCCAACGATCGCAAGACATTCGACACCGCCTCCGCCAGGCTTTCAGCCGCGAGCGCCGAGCGCGCGGCGGCGGAAGAGGAATGGCTGACGCTGGAAATGTTGAAGGAAGAACTGGGCGGCTAGAGCTGCTGCCTAGAGCCTTCTGACACTCTCGCGGATGATCAGTTCGCAGGGTAGGCGCAGATGCGTCCGTGGCAGTGTCTCGCCCTTTGCCATCATCCGACGCAACAGATCGTGGGCGGCAAGACGGCCAAGCTCGGTTCGCGGCTGCCGCATCGTCGTCAGCGCCGGATCATAGTGCTCGGCATACTCCGTGTCGTCGAAGCCGGCGACAGATACATCGCCGGGCACGGAGACGCCGTGGTTCTTGAGGCCGCGCATGAACCCGAGCGCGATTTCGTCGGCGGCGGCAAAGACGGCCGTCGGGCGCGCGCCCGCCGCAAGATAGTCGGAAACCGCCCGGTCGCCCGATACGAAATCGAAATTGCCCGCGCCGCGCCAGACGAGGCTTTCATCAAGCGCAAGGCCGGCCCCGGCATGGGCATCTCGGAAGCCGGCAAGGCGCTCATGCGATTCGAGGCTGCCTTCGGGGCCGACGATATGCGCGATGCGGCTGTGGCCTTCCGCGATCAGATGTCGAACCAGCGTCGCCGACGCCAGGCGATTGTCGACATCAAACACCGAGAACTGATCGGTGCCGGGAATGTCGGAAAACATTAGTGAGATCGGCACCGATTCTGGGATAGCCACAAATTCCTCGTCGCGCGGAACATTGCCGGTAATGACGAGGACGCCGTCGACCTGTCCACCGCGAATCAACCGTGCGTAATGGGTCTCGCGGCTGCGGCTTTGCCGGGCATAGCCGACGAGCACTCCATAGCCCTTGCTCGAAAAAACCTCCTCGAGCGCGTCCAGGACCGGGGTGAAGAACGAGTTGCCGAGGCCCGGCAGCAGCACCAAAACCATGCGCGTCGCCTTGGCGCGCAGCGACCGCGCTGCAGCATTCGGCGTGTAGCCCGTCTCGCGGATCGCTGAAAACACAGCTTCGCGCGTCGCCTCTGCAACGCGGTCGGGCAGAGCAAGGGCACGACTCACGGTTGCCGTCGACACGCCGGCGAGCCTTGCAACGTCTTGAATCGTCACGGTTCGCGCGATCGACGCGATCTCGTCATCAGACATGGCCCCACCCGTCTCCTACCCCGTCGGCCGACTTTCTTTTGCGGTGCAAAATAAGTTGGCGTTGACAGCCGACCCAGGAAGCATACAGTAGATGTAATCGATTACAAGAATTCGGACGACCAGTATCTCGGGGAGAGAGGCGGCCGTCAGTCGTAATCGGCGTAGTGCAATTTCTGCGCCTGAACCTGGGAGGGATTCTGATGAAGCATATGACCAAGGCTATGTTTGGCGCTGCCGCTATGGTTGCGTTGATGGTCGGCTCGGCCGGTGCGGCTGAGAAGGCCGAAGTGATTCACTGGTGGACGTCGGGTGGCGAAGCCGCCGCGGTACAGCAGTTCGCAGCAGCCTTCAATGCGGCGGGCGGCGAATGGGTCGACGCGGCGGTGGCTGGCGGCGGCGGTGACGCGGCCCGTACGGCCGGCATCAACCGCATCGTCGGCGGCAACCCGCCGACCGCGATGCAGTTCAACACCGGCAAGCAGTTCGACGAACTCGTCACGCAGGGGCTCCTGTCGCCGCTCGACGATGTCGCCGACGCCGAAGGCTGGAAGCAGCACATCAATCCGCTGGTGCTCGCCGCCGTGACGCGTGACGGCAAGATCTACGCCGCGCCCGTGAACATCCACTCCAATATCTGGCTGTGGTATTCGCCCGCTGCGCTCGAGAAGGCCGGCGCCAAGGCTCCGACCAACTGGGACGAGTTCTTCGCAGCCGGCGACAAGCTCAAGGCCGCGGGCATTGTCCCGGTCGCCCAGTCGGGCGATGCCTGGACGCAGGTGCTGACCTTCAACAACGTGCTGATCGGCGCGGGCGGCAAGGACCTTTACTACAAGATCTACAAGGATCTCGACGTCGACGCCGTCAAGTCGCCCGAGTTCAAGAAGGTCGCCGATATCTTCGCGAAGCTGCGCGACTATACCGATAGCGGCATGCAGGGTCGCCAGTGGAACCAGGCGACCGCCATGATCGTCACCGGCCAGGCCGGCTTCAACTTCATGGGCGACTGGGCCAAGGGCGAAGTGATTGCCGCCGGCAAGACGCCGGGCACCGATGTCGGCTGCATCCCGGGCCTCGGCAATCAGGAATTCTGGATCGGCGGCGACGTCTTCGTGTTCCCGGTCAACAAGGATCCGGAAGCCACCAAGGCGCAGAAGCTGCTCGAGAAGGTCCTGCTTTCGCCGGAAGCTCAGGTCGCCTTCAACAACAAGAAGGGCTCGATCCCGGTTCGTGACGATGTCGACCTCTCCAAGGTCGATGCCTGCGCCGCCCAGGGCATTGCGCTCGCCAAGGCCGGCAATGTCGTCGAATCGACCGACATCCTGATCTCGCCGGACGTCTCGGGTTCGTTCACCGACGCGATCGCGAGCTTCTTCTCCGACAAGTCGAAGACCTCCGACGACTTCGTCGCCTCGATCGCTTCGATCGTCGAAGGCGCCAAGTAAAACGGCAACGGGGCGAGCGCACGACGCTCGCCCCAGCCCCTTCAGCGCGTGTTAGGCTGGCCCTGCCAGTCTATCGCCAGCGCTTGGCCGGAGGACCAGCATGAAACCGCGCTTTTTCCGCTCGATCGCGGCCCAGATCGCCCTGCTACCCGCCTGGCTGATCGTGATCTTCGCCTATCTCGGAACGATCGCCTGGACGATCCGGATCTCCTTCACCAGCACCAAGGTCTTTCCGACCTACGACTTCGTCGGCTGGAAACAGTATGAGCGGCTGTTTGCGACCGATCGCTGGATCATTTCCGGACAGAACCTGTTCATCTTTGGCGCCTGCTTCATCATCGGCTGCCTGATCTTCGGGTTTCTGCTCGCGGTCTTCATCGATCAGAAGATCCGCGCCGAAAGCGTCTTCCGGACCATCTTTCTCTATCCCTATGCCATGTCATTCATCGTCACCGGCCTTGTCTGGCAGTGGACACTGAACCCGACGCTCGGCGTGCAGCAGACGGTGCGCAACTGGGGCTGGCAGGACTTCACCTTCGACTGGCTGGTGCGCGGCGACCGCGCGATCTACGTGATCGCGATCGCGGGCATCTGGCAGGCTTCGGGCCTCGTGATGGCCATCCTTCTGGCGGGCCTGCGCGGCGTTGACCAGGAACTCTGGAAGGCCGCCAAAGTGGACGGCATCCCAACCTGGCGCGTCTATCTCCACATCATCGTGCCGATGCTCTCGCCGATGTTCGTGACGGCGACCGTGCTGCTCGCGACGGCGGTGGTGAAGGTCTACGACCTCGTGATTGCGCTCACAGGCGGCGGACCCGGCATTTCGACCGAAGTCCCGGCCAAGTTCGTCATCGACTATCTGTTCAACCGCCAGAATGTCGGCCTCGCGACCGCAGCCTCGACCGTGATGTTCGTCACCGTCCTCGTGGTGCTGGCGCCCTGGCTCTATTCGCAATATTTCCGCGGCCAGCGCGGGCGAGGTGCATGATGTCGACCACGACCATGGAACCGCAGGGTCCGCGTCCCTCGCGTATCACCCCGGCGCGGATCGGCGTCTACGCCTTCCTCGTCGTCTCCGCGGCGTTCTTCCTGCTGCCGCTCTATGTCATGGTGATCACCTCGATCAAGCCGATGGCGGAGATCCGCCTCGGCAATCTGTTTTCGTTCCCCCTGGCGCCGACCATCGAGCCGTGGATCAAGGCCTGGACCTATGCCTGCACCGGCGTGAATTGCGAGGGCATCAAGGTCGGCTTCCTGAATTCGTTCCGCATCCTCGTGCCGAGCGTCATCGTCTCGATCGCCCTTGGTGCGACGATCGGCTACGCCCTCTCCTTCTGGCGGCCAAAGGGCGCGAACTTCCTGTTCGCCGTGCTGCTGCTCGGCGCCTTCATTCCCTATCAGGTGTTCCTCTATCCGCTCGTCCGGATGCTCTCGACGGTCGGTCTCTATAATTCGCTGCCCGGCATCGTCGTGGTGCACACGATCTTCGGCCTGCCGCTGATGACGCTGTTGTTCCGCAATTTCTACGCGGGCATCCCGATCGATCTCTTCAAGGCGGCGCGCGTCGACGGCGGCGGGTTCTGGGCGATCTTCTTCCGCCTGATGCTGCCGCTCTCGACGCCGATCATCATCGTGGCGGTGATCCTGCAGGTGACCGGGATCTGGAACGACTTCCTGTTCGGCCTGATCTTCGCCGGGCGCGAGAATTTCCCGATGACCGTCGAGCTCAACAATGTCGTCAACACGACGACGGGCGAGCGCGAATACAATGTGAACATGGCGGCGACCATCCTGACCGCGCTGGTCCCGCTCGTCGTCTATTTCGTGTCGGGTCGCTGGTTCGTTCGCGGCATCGCCGCCGGCGCCGTGAAGGGGTAATCCATGGCCACCGTTTCCATCCGCGATCTCGAGATCGATTTCGGCACGCTGCGGGTCCTGCAGACGCTCAACCTCGACATCGCCGAAGGCGAGTTCATCGTCCTGCTCGGGCCATCGGGCTGCGGCAAGTCCACGCTTCTGAACGCCGTCGCCGGCCTCCTCGACGTCACCGCAGGTCAGATCTGGATCGGCGGCAAGAACGTCACCTGGGAGGAGCCGAAGGACCGCGGCATCGGCATGGTGTTCCAGTCCTACGCGCTCTATCCGCGCATGACGGTGAAGGGCAATCTCTCCTTCGGCCTCAAAATGGCGAAGACGCCGAGCGAGGAGATCGAGAAACGCGTCGCCAAGGCCGCCAAGATCCTGCAGATCGAGCCGCTGCTTAATCGCCGCCCCTCCGAACTTTCGGGTGGCCAGCGCCAGCGCGTTGCCATCGGCCGTGCGCTGGTGCGCGATGTCGAGGTGTTCCTGTTCGACGAGCCGCTCTCCAATCTCGACGCGAAGCTGCGCACCGAACTGCGCGTCGAGATCAAGCGGCTGCATCACGAGCTCGGCTCGACGATGATCTATGTGACGCATGACCAGATCGAAGCGCTGACCCTCGCCGACCGCATCGCCGTGATGAATGGCGGCGTGATCCAGCAATTGGCGAGCCCGAAGGAAATCTATCGGCGGCCGGTCAACCGCTTCGTCGCAGGCTTCGTCGGATCGCCGGGCATGAATTTCGTCGATGGCACGCTCTCGCTTGGCGCGGGCGCGCCAGGCTTCGTGCTCTCGGACGGAACCCGGCTCGACATCAGCGGCTACGAATTTTCAGGCAATGCCAAGGACGAGCAGCCCGCGACGATCGGCATCCGTCCCGAGCAGGTCGATCTCAAGGAAAAGGGCGAGGACGCGACCATCCTGCCGATCAGCCTCAATCTCGTCGAGCCGATGGGCGCCGACAGCCTTGTCTGGGGCCATGTTTCGGGAACACAGTTCGCGGTGCGCATCGATGGCGACGATCACGTCACGACACCCGTCACCGTCGACGCCTTCTTCTCGCCTTCGCAGGCATCGATCTTCGATAAAACCAGCGGCGCACGCCTCTGATTCCCCGGGCTCCGGAGCCTCGCTCCCCCGCCCCTCCACCGCTAGCTTCACGAGAGCCTTCATGCCGAAGCACAAGATTTCGTTCCAGCTCTATTCAGCCCGCAATTTTCCGCCGCTCGAGACGGTGCTCGAGGGTCTTGCGAAGATCGGCTATGACGCGGTCGAGCCCTATTATCCGCTCTATGGCGAGGATCCGGCGGGCTATCGCGCCAAGGTGGACGCGGTCGGCCTGGTGACGCCGACTTTCCATGCGCCGATGGACGGCGTGACCGGCGAGACGGCGCGCTTCATCGACATCGCCAAGACCATCGGTGCCCATACGATCGTCATCCCCTATCTCGGCGCCGAAGAGCGGCCTGTTGATGTCGATGGCTGGAAGAAGCTCGGCGAGAAGCTTGCCGCGACCGCAGTGACGGTGAAGGCTGCCGGCCTCGGCCTCGGCTATCACAACCATGATTTCGAGTATGCGACGCTGTCCGACGGCTCGCGCCCGATCGACCATCTGATCGGCAATGGCGTCGCTTCAGAGCTCGACCTCGGCTGGGTCGTTCGCGCCGGCAAGGACGCGGCACCGGAGATCGACAAGCTCGCCTCCGAGGTCATTGCCTTCCACATCAAGGATATCGCGCCGGCCGGCACGACCGCCGAGGATGGCTGGGCCGATGTCGGCCAGGGCGTCGTCGATTGGGCCGCGCTGTGGCCGCATATCCAGAAGGCGCCGAAGGCCGGCGTGCTCGTTGCCGAGCATGACAACCCGGCCGATTGGAAGCGCTTTGCCGAGCGCTCCTTCGCCGCCATCAAGTCCTTCGCCGTCTGAGAGCTGTCATGACCACCATTCACAAGATCGGCCTGATCGGCGCCGGCAACATCTCCGAGGCCTATCTGAAGCTCGCGCCGCTGTTTCCGGGCACCAAGATCGTCGCCGTCGCTGACATCGCGCCGGCGGCCGCCAAGGCCCGCGCCGATGCCTTCGGCGTCCGCGCCCTGACGGTCGACGAACTGCTGCAGGATTCTGAGATCGATACGGTCATCAACCTGACCATCCCCTCGGCGCATTACGAGATCAGCCACGCCATTCTCTCGGCCGGAAAGCACGCCTATTCCGAAAAGCCGTTCGCGCTTTCGGTCGAGGACGGCAAGAAGCTGGTGGCGGAGGCTGACGCGCGCGGCCTGAAGCTCGGCAGCGCGCCAGACACCTTCCTCGGCGGCGGTGGCCAGACGGCCCGCAAGCTCATCGACGAGGGCAAGATCGGCCGTATCGTCTCCGGCACTATGCATGTGATGAGCCACGGCATGGAGCACTGGCACCCCAATCCGGGCTTCTTCTTCCAGCCCGGCGGCGGCCCGATCCTCGATCTTGGCCCCTACTACATCGCTGCGCTCGTCAACTTGATCGGGCCGGTGACGCATGTCACCGCCTTCGCCTCGAAGGGTTTCGAGGAGCGGCTGGTGACGGCCGAGGGCCCGCTCAAGGGCAAGACCGTGCCCGTTGGCACGCCGACGACGATCAATGCCGTCCTCGAGTTCAAGACCGGCGCGCAGGTCACGCTCGCGGCGAGCTGGGACGTCTGGAAGCATGGCCACGTCAACCCGATCGAGCTCTATGGCGCCGAAGGCACCATGCTGGTCCCCGATCCGAATTTCTTCGGCGGCACGATCCAGGTTTCAGAGCGCGGTGGCGATTTCGCCGCTATCGAGACGGCTGATGCGCCCTTCGGCAAGAGCAACTGGGGCGGCCACGCCAATTACCGCATGCTCGGCGTCGCCGACATGCTGGATGCGGCGGAATCCGGTCGCGAGCCGCGCTGCTCGGGCCGAGTCGCCCTTCACGCGCTCGACGTCATGGTTTCCGTGCTGGAAGCGGCGGCGTCACGCCAGGTGATCACGCTCTCGACGACGACCGAGCGACCGGCTCCGCTGACGGCCGCCGACGCCGAGCGTCTGCTCGCGCCGCGCTGAACAGGAACACGGTCTCCTCCCAACTGGGGCCGCTTTTGCGGCCCCTTTTCTTTCGAGGCTCCACCGCGCCGCCATCGTCCGTCTGCAGCGGCTAGCCTAATCTGCCGGCTGCTTGCCGAGCGCGGCGCGCTGATCAGGAGGCAGAGCGAGAACCGCGTCGAAGGTTCGCGATTGGATCTGCTCCTGCATGGCCCCGACCTCGATGCGGATCTCCCGCAGATGCTCGTCGATCGCGGCGCGGTCGGGCTCGGGGGCTGCCGCCAACACGGCGAGCTCGGTGCGCAGCGTCTTCAATCGCTGAAGACGGGCCACCACGTCCGGCTTCAGCGTGTCGAGCGAGGACTCGATCGCCGTTACCGAATCCGGCGAGAGCCGGTCCTTCAGCCAGCGCAGCTCCATCTTGACGGCGCGGGGACCGCTATCGGTATGGCGGAAGCCGAGTCGTTCCGTGACGAAGGCGCCGAGCACGAAGGCGTTGATCGCCAGCGAGCAGACCAGCGCCATCCACAGCCAGCTGATCCGCCGCCGCCGCGGCTTTAGGTCGATCGTCATCAGAAACCAAACTCGGAGGGGCCAAACAGCAGCGGGTCGAGCTGGACGACGCTCGCGACGCGCATGTCCTCACTTTGCGGGGCAAAGACCAGACTCGAGGCGCCACCAAGTGCGCCGGCCACAACGACAACGGCCGCGGCCGCGGCGAGGCGGCGATGCCAGCGCACGGGGCGCGGCGCCGCCTTGGCGAGAACGCCGGCACGGATGCGATCGAGCGAACCTGCGGCGATGCGCGCATCGAGGGCGGCGGCCGCGGTCTTCAGCCGGATGTCGAGCGCATGCGCCCCGTCCCGATAGGCCCGGAAGGAGCGATCCGCCAGCAGGGCTTCGCGCCCGTGCCGCGCCAGCGCGCCATCGGGCCAGCGCCCGAGATCAGCGCCCCAATGATCGACGGCGTCGCGCAGACCGATCGGACCATGGTGAAGGGGCTCGGTATCGTGCTCGCTGGTGTTGCTCATGATTCCGTCCATTCCTCCCGGTCTCCCGTCTCCTCCCCCGCTAGCAGGCCGCGCAGGCGGCGCCGGGCGCGGGCGAGCAGGGATTCGTAGGCATGTTGGCTCATGCCCATCACGGCCGAGGCTTCTGCCTGGCTCAGCTCCTGGAAATGCGCGAGGACGATCACGGCTCGCTGCCGATCCGGCATCCGATCGAGCGCCTCATGCACAAGCCTTACATCTTCAACGCGCACCAACTGCCTTTCCGGCGTCGGCGCATCATCTTCGAGAACATTTTCGAGCTCGTCGATATCGATATGCGGCCGCCGCCGGCGGAGCCGGTCGATCGAGAGGCGATAGGCGACGCGGTGCAGCCATGTCCCGATGCGGCCACGCGGCTCCCAGGCTTCGGCATTGCGCCAGAGCCGGATCAGCGCCTCCTGGACCACCTCCTCGGCCTCGGAGAGATCGCCCAGCACAGCGGCGACGAACCGGGTCAGCCGTGGCGCCTCGGCGGCGATGACGCGGCCGAATGCCTCGCCGTCGCCATCGGCAACCGCGCGCATCAAGGCCTCATCGCTCCGGACCGCGTCGGCCGCCGCTCTTTCGTCGATCTCGCTCAAGGATGAGCTTTCGTCTCTTGCCCCAGCCGCGCCGGCCGCCGATTCCGCCTTGCCGCCGATCATGAGACGATAACGCATCGGCGCCGCGCTGGCAGCCTTGCGTTCGTCATCGGTGGCGGGGACACGTGCCATGATGCCTCACTCAGCCGCGATCTGCAGCGGCGGCCGCGGTTCGGCCTCCGCCGCGTCCGTGTCCTCCTTGCGGCGGCGACGATCATCGGCCTCGGCGGCCGCAAGCTCGCGCATCAGACGCTCCTCCTCCGCGACGCGTGGCTTGCTGAAGCCGGCAAGGAGCAGGAACGCGACAGGCGTCAGGAACAAGGTCGCAAGTGCGGAGAAACCGAGCCCGCCGACCATGATCCAGCCGAGCGCCGCCCGTGCCTCGGACCCCGCGCCGCCGGTCAGGATCAGAGGCAGGCCGCCGAGCACGGTCGCAATCATGGTCATCAGCACCGGACGAAGGCGGATGAGGCAGGCGTCACGAATCGCGTCGCGAACCGAGAGCCCCTCGTCGCGCAGCTGGTTGGCGAATTCGACGATCAGGATGCCGTTCTTCGCCATCAGGCCGACAAGCATCACCAGCCCGATCTGGCTGTAGATGTTGAGCGAACCGCCCGAGAGCAGGATGGCATAGATGCCGGACGCGACGCCGAACGGCACGGTCGCGAAGAGGATCGCCGCCGCGACGAAGCTCTCGAACTGCGCCGCGAGCACCAGCAGAATGATGATCACCGCGAAGCCGAAGGTGGTGAGGACGCCGCTCGACGTTTCGTTGAGCGTCGCCGCCTCGCCCGTATAGACGATGCCGAGGCCGGCCGGTAGCTGCTTGGCCGCCTCGCCGAGAATACCCATCGCCGAGCCGAGATCGACTCCCGGCGAGAGCGTGGCCGTGATCGGCACGGCGCGGCGCTGCGACTGCCGCGCCAGCGTCGGTGAGGTCGATTCCTCGCTGACCGTGACGACAGAAGACAGCGGGATCATCGTGCCGCCAGCGGTGCGGACCTGCACATTCTCGAGATCGCTCGGCGTCACGATCAGCCCATCCGGCGCCAGGGCGCGGATGTTGATCTTGTCGTCGCCGATATAGAAATCGCCCATATCGGCGCTGGCGAGCAGCGTCGAGACAATCGTGCCGACATCGGCGACGGAGACACCGAGATCCGCGGCACGGTCGCGGTCGATCTTCACCTGAAGCTGAGGCTGGTTCAGATCGTAGTTGAGCTGGACATTCGAAAAGGCCTGATTGCCGGACAGCGTGTTGATGAGGTCCGTTGCGCCCTTCGAGATCGTGTCATAGTCGAGACCGGTCACGGCAAAGGTCAGGCCCTGGCCGCCGCCGCGGATGCCGAGGCTGTTCGGCTGGCGGATGTTGACCACGGCGCCCGGAATGTTGCGGACCTTGGCGGCCACCTCGGCGGCGATCGCCTGCTGGCTACGATGACGCTCGCTCCAGGGCGCCAGCGTTACAAACATGAAGCCGCTGTTCGGGCTGTTGAAATTGCCCGAAATCGAGAATGAGTTCGTCGCCTCGCCGGAATCGAGCAGCGGCTGCACCGCTGCCTGAACCAGTTGCATCTGACCCTGCGTGTAGTCGACCGTGGAGCCCTGCGGCGTCGAAAGCGAGACGATCACCGCGCCGCGGTCTTCCTGCGGCGTCAACTGCTGCGGCAGTTGCTCGAAGGCGATGAACGCGCCGCCGGCGAACAGCACACTGATCAGGATAACGACCAGCGGCGCCTGCAGCGAAGCGTCGAGCAGCCGTTCATAGAGTTTGTGGCCGCGCTTTCCGATGGCGCCGAGCGCCCTGTTGAAGAGGTTGCCCTTGCCTTCGCCGGTATGATCATCGGCGCTTAGCAGGCGCGAGCCCAGCATCGGCACCAGCGTCAGCGCCACGAAGGCGGAGAGGGCAACCGAGAAGGCGAGCACGAAGCCGAACTCGGAAAACAGCCGGCCCGCCGTCCCCTTGAAGAAGGAGATCGGGATGAACACCGCGGCAAGCGTCGCCGTCGTTGAGATAACCGCGAAGAACACCTGCTTGGCGCCGAGAACGGCAGCGGCGCGCGGCCCCATGCCTTCATGCCGGCGCCGGGCGATATTTTCGAGCACAACGATGGCGTCGTCGACGACGAGGCCGGTTGCGAGCACGAGCGCCAGCAGCGTCAGGATGTTGAGCGAGAAGCCCATCAGATACATCGCCGCGATGGTGCCGAGCAGCGAGATTGGCACAGTCACCGCCGGGATCAGTGTCGTGCGGAGCGAGCCGAGGAACAAATAGATGATGCCGATGACGATCGCGATCGACAGCACGAGGCTGCGCTCGACCTCCTCGAAGGAGCCCGCGATGAAATCGGCGTCGTCGGATGTGATGCGGATGCTGACATCGGCAGGCAGCGTCGCCTTCATCTCTTCGACCGCCT
The DNA here is from genome assembly GCF_900129325.1 of Kaistia soli DSM 19436. GTDB lineage: Bacteria > Pseudomonadota > Alphaproteobacteria > Rhizobiales > Kaistiaceae > Kaistia > Kaistia soli. The sequence goes on from NZ_FQUP01000001.1 coordinate 362,083, forward strand.
CGCGGATGCCCGAAGAAATGGTCAGCGTGTTGGAGCTCGCCTGGCGCACGATGCCGAGGCCGACGCCCGTGCGGCCATTGACCTGAAGCGAGGACGACTTCGCGGCCGGGCCGAAGACGACATCGGCGACGTCGCTGACGCGCGTGTCGCCCTTGATCCGGATCGCCTTGACGTCGTCGGCGCCTTTGACGCTCGCATCGGCGCGGACGAACATCGCCCGGTTGGTATCGGTGAGATTGCCGGCCGGCACGTCGAGCGCGACGGTCGCAAGCGCCGTCTTGAGATCGGCGACGGTCAGGCCGTAAGCCGCCAGCCGCATCGGGTCGACATAGATGCTGATCATCGGCGACCGGTCGCCATTGACCTGCACGGTCGCGACGCCGGACACGGACTTCAGGCGATCGACAACGACGTCGTTCACCAGCTGCGTCAACTGCTCGATATTCTGGGTCGGCGAGGTGACGGCAAGCCGCATGATCGCGTCGCCGTTGGTATCGGCCTTGGCAATCGTCGGCGGGTCGGCGTCGGTCGGCAGGTTGCGCTGAGCGTTGCCGACCGCGTCGCGGAGGTCGTTGGCCGCAACATTGATGTCCGTCGCGTCGGAGAACTGAACCGTGACGCGGCTGCGTCCGCTCGTCGATTGCGACTGGATGTCGGTCCAGCCGGACACGCCCGCAACGGCGTTCTCGATGACGCTGGTCACCTCCTTGTCCATCGTATCCGGCGTCGCGCCGTCATAGGTGGTGGTGATGGTGACGACCGGCTGGTCGATATTCGGCAGCTCGCGGATCTCTACGCCACCGATCGCGGCAAGACCGGCAACGATGATGAGGACATTCGCGACGATCGCGAGCACCGGCCGCCGCACCGACAGCGCCGAGATGCCGCTCGGCGTGGCGCCCGACTTCGGGAGGGGATCGTGTTCGCTCTCGTGGTGGTGGTGCGGGGGCTCGGCGCTCTTGTCGGTCATGCGTCAGCTCCCCTGGGCGACGGGCTTGGCACCATTCGCGCTCGCCGCTTCAGGCTTGCCAGCGCCGGCCTCGGCAATCTTGACGCCGGGCCGCAGCCTCTGAAGGCCCTCGACAACAACCCGGTCGCCCTCCTTGAGATCATCGGATGCAACCAAGACGCGGCCGCTCTGCCGCTCCAGGATCGTGATCGGAACGCGGGCCACGCCGTCGCCGGCGACCTTCCAGATATAAGAGCCGGTCCGGTCCCACTGGATCGACAGCGCGGAGACCGCAAGCTGCTTTTCGCCCGGGAAAGGCAGCTCGACCTTGATCGCCATGCCGGGCCGCACGCCGATCGCCTGCGCCGCAGCGGCATCGAGCGTTGCCTCGAGCTTCAGCGTGCGAGCGGTGGGATCGACGCGCGTGTCGATCGCCGTCAGCTTGCCGTTAATGACGGTTCCCGGCTTTGATTCGGACGAAGCCGTGATCGCCTGGCCAAGGGCGACGCGGCCCGCATAGCGCTCCGGAATGAGGAATGAGACCTTCATCACCGAGGGATCATCGAGCGTGGTGATGACGGTGGTCGGCGTCACGAGGTCGCCGACGGAGAGATTGCTGATACCGACGACGCCGTCGAAGGGGGCGTTGATGGTGCGGCGGTCGAGCGCGATCTGGGCGCTGAGCACGCCGATCTCGCCCTTGCGCTCCGCGGATTGCGCGTCCTGCAACGCCGAAAGCGTCAGGTTGTTGGTGTCGGCGAGCCTTTGCGAGCGGTCCAGCGTCTTTTTGGCGTCGCTGAGCGCGACCTGGGCCAGATCGAGGGCGACCTTCTGGTCGGCATCATCGAGCCGAACGAGCGCCTGCCCCTTCTTGACCTTGTCGGCGGCCTTGAACAGCACTTCGGTGACCTCGGCGGTCACCTGCGGATAGACGTTGATCGATTGAGTCACCAGCACGGTGCCGACCGCGCGCACATCGTCGGTGACGATGTCGCTGCCGACGGGCGCCGAGACGACCAGCGTTGGACCGGCCGCAAAACCGCCGCCACGCCGGCCGCCGCCCGCGCCGGGCGCTCCGGTTCCGGCTGCATCCTGTTGCGCTGCCCCGCCGAAAAGCGTGTCGCGATGCTGATAGGCATACCAGCCGCCACCCGCGATCACGAGAACGACGAGGCATAACAGCAGTTGCTTCCAAACGGCCATAGGGTGATCCGGCTCCGGGGTTCGACCAGCATGATACGAACCACAGCGCGGTGTCCGTCGCGCGACGGAAAAATAATTCGCGAGCCCTCCCCGTCCACCCCTGCCTGATCAGACGGCGGCGGCGGCGCGGGTTTCTCGGAAGCTGCGACGCATGTCGCGCGGCGTGCAGCCATAGCGCTCGCGGAAGGCCTCATAGAATCGGCTGAGCGAGCCGAAACCCGCCTCGAAAGCGATCGCCGCGATGTCGCCGTCGCTGGCCAGGAGGCGACCATGCGCCAGCATCAGCCGCTGTCGGGTGACATATTCGTTGATCGTCATGCCGAGCGTTCGGCGGAATAGCGTCATCGCATAGTTGGGATGCAGCCCGACGGAGGCAGCGATATCGGCAACGGCGATCGGCGCGGTGGCGTGCTCGGCGATGTAGCGCGCCATGCGATGGACCTTGTCGCGATGCGGCTCGGCGGCATCGGGGTCCGCCTCGCGGGCCCGGCGCTCTTCATCGTCCGAGGCAAGGTCGCGCCAGCCATCGATCTCGAACCGCCGCAGCCGCGCCGCGAGCTCGTCACGCACAACCGTCAGCATCGTCTCGCGACGCTCGACGAGGTCCCCATGCCAGGACTCGAAGAGCGCCTGCTCATAGGCATGCACTTTGTCAGCCACCAGAAGGCCGCCCTGCAGCAAGGCCGTCTTCAGCGCCTCGCAGCCCGGCATCGCAAGGCACATTTCGATCGGCAGGTCGCTGCAGATGAAGCGCGTGCCCGGCTCGACCTCGATGACCCGGTGCGGGATCGCCGCCCAGAACATGCCGAGATCGCTCCGTTTCAGCGTGACCGTCCGGCCGTTGAACAGATAGGTCATCTGCCCTTCGATGATCAGATTGATCTCGACATGGCTGTGCACATGCGCCGAGCGCATGAGGCGGACGCGGTTGATACTGCCGACATTGAACGAGTCACGCGCCGGCGTCGTATGGTCAGGATCGACCAGGAATTCCTGATGCTGCATGAAGGGGTGACGCCCGATTGGACCGGCGGATCATAGCGCAGGCCAGCGCAGGCGCCAGCCGCCTTACCTTATCAAACTCGCGGGATCGTATCAGCAAATGACGATTTCGTACTTTACTCCCGCCTTAGGATCGTGGACGTTAGCGCCCGGAGGAAACTAGCCTGTTACGGGCTTGGAATGCCTCGGCGTTTCGCGCCCTCACATTTGGGAGAAAGTTCAATGGCAAGTCTGACGCTTCGTCAGGTGCAGAAGTCGTTCGGCGAAGTTCCGATCATCCGGGGCGTCGACCTTGAGGTCAAGGATGGCGAGTTCTGCGTGTTCGTCGGTCCGTCGGGCTGCGGCAAGTCGACCCTTCTCCGTCTCATCGCGGGCCTCGAAGGCACCACGGACGGCTCGGTCCGAATTGGCGACCGTGACGTGACCCGCCTTGCTCCGGCAGAGCGCGGCGTCTCGATGGTGTTCCAGTCCTACGCGCTCTACCCGCACATGACCGTCGCCGAGAATATCGGCTTCGGCATGAAGATGGCGAAGATGCCGAAGCCTGAGATCCAGGCGCGCACCGCCAAGGCGGCCAAGATGCTGCACCTCACCGAGCTGCTCAATCGCCGCCCGGCCCAGCTCTCGGGTGGTCAGCGGCAGCGTGTCGCGATCGGCCGTGCCATCGTGCGCGAGCCGGACGTGTTCCTGTTCGACGAGCCCCTGTCGAACCTCGACGCCGCCCTCCGCGTGCAGATGCGCATCGAAATCTCGCGCCTGCATAACGATCTCAAGGCGACGATGATCTACGTCACGCACGACCAGGTCGAAGCGATGACGATGGCCGACAAGATCGTCGTGCTCAGCGCCGGCCGCATCGAACAGGTCGGCTCGCCGCTCGAGCTTTACCACCGTCCGAACAATCTCTTCGTCGCGACCTTCATCGGCAGCCCGAAGATGAACCTGTTCGACGTCAAGGTGTCCGAGGTTACCGGCGGTTCGGCGATCATCGCCCTGCCCGGCGGCTCGACCATCGCCATCCCGACCCGTGGCGCCTCGATTGCCCCCGGCCCGTACACGCTGGGCGTTCGTCCGGAGCATCTCACGATCGCCCCGACCGATACCGGCGTCCCCGGCAAGGTCGTGCTGTCGGAGCATCTCGGCGGCGAAACGATGATCTATGTCGACGTCGAAGGCACCGAATCGACGGTCGTCAAGGCCGATGGCCTCGCCGGCCAGCGCTCGGGCGACAATGTCCGCATCATCATCGACCCGAAGACGGTTCACCTCTTCGATAAGGACGGCCAGGCGGTCGTCAATGGCTCGTTGATCTGATCCGACCCGCAGACGGTCGCGGTTTCTAAGGCCCGGGAGCCCAGCTTCCGGGCCTTTGCTTTGCCGGTCCCGAGCCGGGGAGCGGTTGAATCCTTGCAAAGGAGACTTTAAGAAGGAACTTTAATGCCCGGAAAAATCGGTCCGAATGGGACCGCAAGCGGGTGTCAGCGAGGGATGTCGCATGCGTCTTACCCAGCAGACGAGCTATTCGATCCGCGTGCTGCTCTATTGCGCCGCCAATACAACCGACAACAGCCGTATTCGTGATATCGCCACGACCTACGGGATTTCGGAACTGCATCTGTTCAAGATCATGCATGTGCTGGTCGAGAGCGGCTTCGTCGAGACCATCCGCGGCCGCAATGGCGGTATCCGCCTGGCGCGGCCTGCGCATGAGATCACGATCGGAGCCGTCGTCCGTGCCACCGAGAGCAACTTCTTCCTGACCGACTGCTTCGATACGGCGAATCGCGACTGCCCGCTGGTCGATTCCTGCGGTGTGAACCGGATTCTGAGCGAAGCCCTCAGCGCCTTCTTCGGAGTGCTCGATCGCTACACGATTGCCGATGTCGCGCGTGATCGCGGCGCACTGCGCAGCCTGCTGGATCTCTCCACCGAATCGATGCCGAGCCTCGCGGACGCTTCCCTGCCGATGCATCTCGCCTGATCCTTTAGGGACCGCGGGCCTGCGCCCGCCTCTCTCCGAGAGTTCGCTATGGATATCCTGGACGTCCTCGGCCGGATCAGTCTTTTCGCCGACGTCCTGACGCCGCAGCAGCGGAGCGAACTGGCCGCGCGCTGCCGCCTCGTCACCTATACGCGCGGCATGATCGTCATGAATGAGGGCGATTTCGGCGGCTTCATGCTGGCGATCGTCACCGGCCGCCTCGGTGTCACCGTCGCCGAACGCAAGACGGCCCGCCCCGTAGCGACGCTCGGGCCTGGCGAGATCGTCGGCGAGATGTCGCTGCTTACCGGCGCGCGGCGGGCCGCCACCGTCACGGCGATCGACACCACCATTGCGGTCGAGATCACGAAGGTGGCGCTCGAGGCCATGTTCCTCCGCTCGCCCGACCTGCTCGACCGGATGGGCGCCCTCCTCGCCGAACGGCGGGCGAAGCTCGGCGGCCCGGATGCGCCGCGCGCCAGCGAAAGCCGGGCCCGCGAGATCGTCGAAGCGATGCGCCGGATGTTCGGGCGGCCGCCGCCGGTCAGTTCCTGACCAGGATCAGGACGAGCACGATACCGAGATAGGTAATCTGGTGGGCGAACTGGTCGAGGCCGAGGCCGCGCCAATACGCACTGTCGCGCACGGTCCAGCCGTGGCGGTCGCCGATCACGGCCTTCGCCCAGTCGATGTGGTAGTGCAGCACGCATTCGCCGACGATAACGGCCAGCGCGACCGGCAGGCTTGTTGGCAGCACGAGGAAGATCGGTAGCGTCGCCACCGCATGCAGCACGGCATGGCCGATGCCGGCGAGATGGCCGTAATGGCCCTTCATGGCGATCTGGCGCGGCGTCTGGATAAAAAAGTCGCAGAGGAGGTGCTTGACCTGCAGCAAGCCAAGCGCGGCGATCACGGCAAACGCTGTGTCGTCCAATCCGGGCCTCCCTCGCGGCCGGGCGAGGGGCGCCGGCGGACGGTCATTCTAGAATCACCCGGTGGAACGGACCTGTGACGTCCGTCACACCTGAGCTCAGTCGGTGAGGCGCAGATAATAGCCGTCGGGATCGACGAGGCGGAAGTCGGCGCAGTCCCAGGGCCGGCGCATCAGCGGGGCCGCGAGCGGCCAGCCGCTGGCGCGGACGCTTTCATGCAAGCGGACGATGTCGTCGACCTGCAGGACAATCTCGATGCCCTTGCCGAGCGGGATGCCGGGAGCGGCCTGGACAGGATGGTCGTCTGGCAGCCCTTCACGTCGGTTCAACGAGAGCACAGCAGCGCCGCGGTGGAGCTGGACATAGTCGCCCTCGCCTTCCGCCGCGACGGCGAAGCCGAGCACGTCGACATAGAAGGCAAGCGAACGGGGCACGTCATCGACGAAAAGCTCCAGGCGCAGATGCATCATCTCTCCAAGCGTGCCCCGATCTGGGATTCAGGCGGCCTCGGCCGCCGGCGGCGCCATGGCACCGGTCATGATGGCGACCGCATCCGACATCGAGTGCTTCTTCGGGTCGATGACGGCGATGCGCTTGCCGAGGCGATGGATGTGGATGCGGTCGGCGACCTCGAACACATGCGGCATGTTGTGGCTGATCAGCACGATCGGCAGTCCCCGCGCTTTCAGCCTGAGCATCAGTTCCAGCACCTTGCGCGATTCCTTGACGCCGAGCGCGGCTGTCGGCTCGTCCAGGATCACCACGCGGCTGCCAAAGGCGGCGGCACGGGCGACGGCAACGCCCTGCCTCTGGCCGCCCGACAACGTCTCGACCGGCTGGTTGATGTTCTGGATCGTCAGAAGGCCGAGTTCCGACAGCTTCTGACGCGCCTCCCGCTGCATGTAGCCGCGATCAAGCGTCCTGAAGATCTTGCCGATCCAGTCGTCGCGCCGCTTCTCGCGGCCGAGGAACAGGTTGTCGGCGATCGACAGGGCGGGCGAAACGGCAAGGTTCTGGTAGACGGTCTCGATGCCGCGATTGCGCGCGTCGATCGGGCTCTTGAAGGCGATCGGCTGGCCGTTCAGGCGGATCTCGCCAAAATCGGGAATGACCGCGCCGGTGAGCGCCTTGATAAGCGTCGACTTGCCGGCGCCATTATCGCCGATGACCGCGAGGATCTCGTTCGGCATCAGGTCGAAATCGGCGTTGTCGAGAGCGACGACGCGGCCATAGCGCTTGTTGAGGCCTCGGGCCTGCAGGATCGGTTCCGTGCTCATGCCGATAGCTTCCTGATCCACTGGTCGATGGTGACGGCGACGATGATCAGCACGCCGACCGCGAAATCCTGCCAAAGCAGTTCGAGACCGGAGAGCGCGAGACCGTTGCGGAAGACGCCGACGATCAGCGCCCCGATCAGCGTGCCGATGATCGAGCCGCGTCCGCCGAAGAGGCTGGTGCCGCCGATCACCACGGCGGTGATCGAATCGAGGTTGGCCGTCTGGCCGGCCTGTGGACTGACGCCGCCGATGCGGCCGATGAGAACCCATGCGGCGATGGCGCAGATGAAGCCGGCAAGCGTATAGACGCCGATCAGCGTCTTGGTCGTGCTGATGCCGGCAAGGCGGGCCGCATCGGGATCATCGCCCGTCGCATAGACATGGCGGCCGAACGCCGTGCGGTTGAGGATGTACCAGACGGCGAGCGCCACCAGCAGCATCACGATCGAGCCGTAGGTCAGGACCCATCCCTTGAGGAAGGTCCAGTCGAGCCCAAGCGTCTTGGAGAAGAAGTCATAGGGTTTGAACAGCGAGCCGGTCCACTGCAGGAACGGCGCCGCCTCCTGCATGTCCTGCGAGCGGATGGTTTCGCTCTTGGAATACCAGACATTGAGCGCGCCGAAGATGCTCCAGGTGCCGAGCGTCACGATGAAGGGCGGCAGACGCAGCAGCGTCACGATCACGCCGTTCACGAGGCCGCAGGCTATCCCGCAGATGAGCCCGAGCGGAAAGGCGATCTCGACGGGCACGCCATAGACGACGGCCGTCCGGCCCATGACGACGGAGCAGAGGATCATGATCGCGCCGACAGACAGGTCGATGCCGGCGGTCAGGATGATCAGCGTCTGCGCGATGCCGAGCACCGCGATGATCGTCACCTGCTGCAGGACCAGCGAGAAATTGAAGGGCGCGAAGAACTTGCCCGGCGCTGCGATCGAGAAGATCACGACGCCGACCAGCAGCACGATGAAGGGAATGCTGGTCGGATATTGATGCAGGAAACCCTGCATGCGGCGGACGAGGCCGACATCGGTCTCATCGAAGCTGGCGACCGACTGGTCGGCGCCGGCGAGTCCGCTCTCTGCAGAGCCCGAGCCCGAAGCGTTGTCACTCATGCGGCGAACTCCTCCCCTGTCGCCAGACTACGGGAGCCGCTGCTGCGGCTCCCGCTCTTCGTTCGGCCGGGCCGAAGCCCGGCGTCACGTCATGATCAGCCCCAGCAGAGCTTCAGGCCTTCCTCGACGGTGATCGAGGGAACGCCGTCCACGGGCTTCGCCGTCACCAGCTGGGCGCCGGTGTCGAAGAAGCCGACCGCCGGATCGATCTCCGGCAGCTTGCCGGTGTGGATCGCCTCGAGCGCCATCGCCGCCATCTTCAGCGGATATTGCTGGCTGGTGCCGCCGATGACGCCGGCCTGGACGTTCTTGACGCCCGGGCAGCCGCCGTCGACCGAGACGATCATGACGCTGCCGTCATCCTTGCCGACCGCCTTCAACGCCTCCCACGCGCCGGCCGCGGCCGGCTCGTTGATCGTGTAGACGACATTGACGTCCGGGCACTTCTGCAGCGCGTTCTCCATCGCCGTGCGGCCCTTTTCCTGGTCGCCCTGGCTGATCTCATGCGTGCAGATGCGCGCATCGTCCTCGTCGCCGTACTTGTTCGGGTCCTTCACGTCGATCCCGAAGCCCTGCATGAAGCCCTGGTCGCGCAGATAGTCGACGGTCGGCTGGTTGGTCGCGAGGTCGAGGAACACGATCTTCGCGTCCTTGGCCTTGTCGCCAAGCGTCTTGTTCGCCCATTCGCCGATGAGCTGGCCCGCCTTGCGGTTGTCGGTAGCGAAGGTTGCGTCGGCGGCGTTCATCGGATCGAGCGGCGTGTCGAGCACGATCACCTTGAGGCCGGCATCCCGAGCCTTCTGGATGGTCGGCACGATGGCCTTCGAATCCGACGGCACGATCGCGAAGCCCTTGGCGCCGGCAGCGATCAGGTTCTCGATCGCCGCCACCTGGCCGTCATTGTCGCCGTCATACTTGCCGGCGGCGGTCTGCAGCGTGATGCCGAGCTCCGCTGCCTTGGCCTGTGCGCCTTCGCGCATCTTGACGAAGAACGGGTTGGTCTCTGTCTTGGTGATGAGGCCGATGACCTCATCAGCCAGAACCGGCATGGCCGACAGCGTCAATATGCTGGCGGCAAGCGCGATTTTCTTCAGCATGTCTTCTCCTCCCTGGTCGGTTCTTGCTTGCGCGCGGAGCGACCAGTCCCCTCCACGCACGTCCGGCTCCTCCCGGATATCGAACGGCCGCCCTCCAGCGACCGCTTGCGACTCAAGCTTCGACGAGCAGGTCCCTCCCGCCTCTGTCGTCGTCCGCGCGCGTCAGGATCGAGGCACGCGGTGCAAAATTGAAGAACATCGGCAGGCTGGCGGCGCCGATGGCGCCGGCGTCGCGGCCGAATGAGCCACGCTGCAACTGCGGCGGTCGCCGCGCCTCCGGCTTGGCCGTTTCGAGCGCCGCGGCGAGGCGGCTCAGCACGGCGCCCACAAGCCCGGCATCGATATCCGCATCGACCACGACGAGCGGAACATCGAGCAGCGCGATCGCCGACCATACGGCCGGCGCCAGGGCGTCGACCATGTCATCGAGCCATTCGTCGACGGCCTGATGCGGCAGGCGGATCGCCGCCTCCAGCACAAGCGCAGTGTCGGAAGCTTCGCCATGGTAGGCGAGATGACGCGCCAGAGCATTGAGCGATGCCCGCGTGATGAGCAGGTCGCGCCCGTCGGCCGGGCTTGGCGCCGAGGCAAGGCGGCTCGGCGCCACCGGCATGACCGCGACATCGCCGGCATTGCCATGGCTGCCACGCAGGCAGTCGCCACCCGTCACGATGCCGCCGCCGATCGCGGGGCCAATGAACAGATAGAGGAAGTCGTCAGCCCGCCGGCCGACGCCATAGAACAACTCCGCGATGGTAGCAGCGCTGCCGTCATTTTCCGCGAAGACCGGCAGACCGGTCTCCTCCTCGAGGCAGGCTGGAAAATCGAACGTGTCCCACCGCTCGAAAGCGGATGGGGGCAGTCCGAGACGGCCAAGCCAGGCACCGAGGTTATAGGGGTGCGCCACCCCGATACCGGCAAACCGCGCCTGCGCGGCCGGATCCAGCGTCGCGTGCAGTTCGAACACGTCGCGCGCGACCAGTGCGAGCGCCTCTTCGGGTGCCGGCAGCACGGTGTCGTGGTCGCGGCGCGCCAGAATGCGGCCGCCAAAATCGATCAGCACCGTCTCGATCGAACGGCGGTCGAGACGAACACCAATGCCATAGGCACCGTCCGGATTGGGGCGGAGGATCGTCGCCGGCTGGCCACGGCCACCGCCATGGCGCTTGCCCACGGCTTCGATCAAGCCGAGATCGACCAGTTTCTCGATGATCCCGCCGATGGCGGTGTTGGTCAGGTCGGCGGCACGGGCAAGGTCGGCCTTCGAGGCTTCGCCGGCACGGCGCAGCCGCTGCAGGACGAGCCGCTCGTTATAGCGTCGGAGTTGCGCGGAATTGCTCCCGCGTCCGTTGCCGGGCCTCTCCACCAATTCCTCCCTGCGCCCGATCCGGGCAGCGGCGTTTTCGCCGCTTTATTAATTCATTCTGATGCAATTAATTGCGCACCGGTGACGGGAGTCAACGCAAATCGTTGCTGCGCCGCGGCAGGAAGTCGCGGCGGCGTTGCCTGCCGCGCCGCAAGCCGGGTTCGCCTCATCGCTGGGCACCACGCCGCGCGCCTGCGCAGGACGCTCGGCAGCCGTTCTCACACGCATCTCCGGGGCGCCGGGAAAACGATCTCCAGAACTGTCAAAAAACGGAAATCGATGGCTGGTAGTGAGGCGGCCATCGGCGCCAAATAGGCGTCGCATCCTGAACGATGCCGCGGGAATTTGACCGACAGCTTGCACCGCGAAACCAACGCTAAAGCGCCTTGGATATGACGTCCATGGCGGAGCACCCCTTCACGAGGAGGCATCCGTTGACCCTCATTCGCATGTTCACGAACCCCGAAATCAGTCCGGCGCGCCACTGTCCCGCCGGCTGGAACCAAGCCTGACGAGACGCATTGGTACGAGCCGGTCGAAGGGCATCCCCTCCGCCGACCCGACCTTCGAAAACAATAACTCAATCGCGGCCCGGTCCTTGCATGGAACGAGGTCGGCGAAAGGAGGCTATCGGTGTTCGACAACTACATCATCGAGATCGACGACAAAGCCGCGGGCATTCTGGTGAAATCCGGCCGCGCCTTCGCATTCCACGCCCTGGAGCGCACCTTCGCGGCGCTGGAGGGAATGATGTTCCCCGACGCGATCGCGGCTGAACGCGCCGCCCGCAAGGTCCGGCGCCGGCTGGCGCCCGCCTTTGCGCTGAGCGCCGCCGAATAGATCAAGCGGCCCCGCACGCGACGGGCGCGCGGGGCCTTCATTTTGGAAGAAGCTGTGCGCTATGCTGCCCGAAGGACGGGGGCCAAGAGCGTCAATTGTATTCCATCGATGATCTGCGCAGGAGGGCCCGAGCCCTTGTCGCGCAAGAAACGGCAGCCTTCCGGTCGAAGCATCCGGCTTCCAAATCCCTCTTTGAGCGCGCTGCGGTTCACTATCCTGGCGGCGTGCCGCAGCACTGGATGCTCGACTGGGCCACGCCCTTTCCGCTCAGCATCACCCGTGCCGAGGGTGCGACCGTTACGGATGCGGATGGCCTGACCTATGTCGATTTCTGTCTCGGAGATGGCGGCGCGCTCTTCGGGCATTCGCCGGCCCCGGTTGCGCAGGCAATCGCGGAACAGGCGAGCCTCGGCCTGACGGCCATGCTGCCCGGTGCCGACACCGCGGCGGTCGGCGAACTGCTGGCCGAGAGGTTCGGCCTCCCCTTCTGGCAGATGACGGCCACGGCGAGCGACGCGAACAGGGCGGTGATCCGCTGGGCCCGCGCCATCACCCGCCGGCCGAAGCTGCTCATCTTCGATGGCTGCTATCACGGCCAGGTCGACGAGACCTTCGCGAACATGACGGCAGATGGATGTTCTCCGAAGCCCAGCCTGATCGGACCGACACCTGGCGCGACAGCGGACACGCTCGTGATCGATTTCAACGATTGCACAGCGCTCGAAGCGGCGCTCGCAGGCGGCGACGTGGCGCTGATCCTGACCGAACCCGCGCTCACCAATACTGGCATGGTGCTGCCACAGCCGGGCTTCCTCGAAGCGGTGCAGGCGCTCGCCCGGCGTTCTGGCACGCTCGTCTGCCTCGACGAGACGCACACGATCGCGACGGGGCCGGGCGGCTATGCCGCTGGCAGCGATCTCGAACCCGACTTCCTCGTCGTCGGCAAGCCGATCGCCGGCGGATTGCCGGCTGCGGTCTATGGCTTCACGGCGGCAATCGAAGCAGCGATGCGGCGCATCCAGGCGGCGCGACCCTCGGGCTATAGTGGCATCGGAACCACACTGTCGGGCAATCTCCTGGCGATGGCCGCGATGCGCGCCTGCCTTTGCGAAGTCATGACCGCAACCAGTTATCGCCAGATGATCGGCCTCGCCGAGAGATTGGCGGACAGGCTGACCGAGGCTGTTAGCAGCCGCAGCCTGCCCTGGTCGGTTGTCAGGCTCGGTGCACGGGTTGAACTCGTGTTCAGCCCGCAGCCGCCGCGAACGGGCGCGGAAGCACGGGCAGCGCTTGATGAGGACCTCGAGCGGGCGCTGCACCTCTCTCTGCTCAATCGCGGCGTGATCCTGACGCCTTTTCACAACATGATGCTGGTCTCGCCGGCGACACGCGGCGAAGACGTCGAGCGCCTCGCCTTGCTGATGGCGGAGGCCTTCGACATCTTCACCGGAACAGATGAGGCCTTGGCATGAAGCGATCCGACCCGCGCGAGGCGGAGATGTTTCTCGCCGCGCATCCAGAGGTGGAGCAGTTCGAGGCGTTCATCACGGACCCGAGCGGGGTGCAGCGTGGCAAGATCCTGCGCCGCGAGGAACTCGTCGGCGCCTTCCGGCATGGCCGCCCCCTGCCCTGCTCGATCCTGTCGCTCGACATCACCGGCGCAGACGTCGAGGAAACCGGCCTTGTCTGGGACGAGGGCGATTCGGATCGCGACTGCATTCCCGTCGCCGGAACCCTGACCGCTGCGCCCTGGCTGGCCGTTCCGACGGCGCAGATGATCCTGACCTCATTCGAGAAGGACGGGCGCGCCAGCGACGCCGATCCACGCCATGCCGTGGCGCGCACCGCGTCTGCACTCGTCTCGGCGGGTTTTCGTCCCGTCGTCGCGATCGAACTCGAATTCTATCTGATCGATCGCGCTGCGATGCTCGAAGGGCGCCCGCGCCCTCCACTCGGCAAGAGCGGTTTCCGCCAAGAGCGTCTGCAGGCCTATCTCCTGCAGGATCTCGAGGACTTCTCGCCCTTCCTCGACGAGGTCTATGCCGGGGCAAAGGCGATGGGCCTGCCGGCACGCACCTTGATTTCGGAATATGCCCCCGGTCAGTTCGAGATCGTGCTCGGCCATCGGACCGACGCGCTTCGCGCCGCCGACGACGCCATCCTCTACAAGCGGCTCGTCAAGGGCGTCGCCGAGAAGCATGGCTATGTCGCGACCTTCATGGCCAAGCCCTATGCCGGCTTCTCCGGCAGCGGCATGCATGTGCATGCAAGCCTCGCTGACGCTGAGGGGAACAACCTTTTCGCTGGCGAGGGCGAGGCCAATCCGCTGCTGAAGCACGCGATCGGCGGTCTGCTGGCGACCATGGCCGAAAGCATGGCGATGTTCGCGCCCAACGCCAATTCGTATCGCCGCTTCAAGGCGAATTCCTATGCCCCGGTCGGGCCGGCCTGGGCGATCGACAACCGCTCCGTTCCGGTTCGCGTGACGGCCGGCCCGCCCGCCAGCCGCCATCTCGAACAGCGCGTCTGCGGCGCCGACGCCAATCCTTATGTCGCGCTCGCGACCGTTCTCGCCGGCATGCTTGAAGGCATCGAGGCCTCGATAGACCCGGGCGCGCCGATTGTCGGCAATGGCTATGAGCAGATCGCGCCGAGCCTGCCAACGACATGGCACGGCGCTCTCGCAGCGGCGCGCGCCTCGACTTTCCTGCCACGACGGCTTGGCGAACGCTTCGTCGACCTCTTCCTGACCATCAAGGAAGCCGAATGCCAGCGATTCTTTGCCGAGATTCCCGACCTCGATTTCCAGCTGTATTTGCGGTTGGCCTGAAAGCTTGACTTAAGTCAGTTCGCGTTATCATGGCAAAGGTCTCGGACGGCCAACGCACGAGGATGATGTGATCGGAGTTGTCAACGATATCGAAGGGAGTATCGAAGACGCGACGCATTTCTGCGATGTGCGCGACTTGCTCGCGGCCTGGAAAGCCGCGGAAGCCGATGCCGGCGGCGTGCCGGAACGATCTACTTTTCTTGCCGGGCCCGCCGCCAGGATCGTGGATCGGCTCATGGTACTTTCGGTCTTCGATGACACCCTGATCTATCAAAAGGTCGGCTCGACCATCATTTCGCTGTTCGGCCATGACCCGACCGGGCGGCGGCTATCGGATATCGACAATCCCGGGGTCCGCCCCTTCGTGCGGCGCTATATCGAGGCTGTTCAGGGCGACCAACCGCGTTTCTCGATCCAGGACCATATCGGGCTCAATTCGATCGGCACCAATGAACGCCTGCTCTTGCCGGTTCGAACCGGGGAGACGCGGGAGCTCGTCGTCTATGTCCGCAGCCGGGAGGACGCCAAGGACCTGATGCGATCGGTGTTCAACGCCAGCACCGACAGTATCAGCGTAATGGAGGCTCTCCGTGACCAAACCGGCCGGATTTGCGATTTCAAGCTGATCGCCGTCAACGCCGAAGGCGCGGCGCGCATGAAGAGCGAGCCGGACGCGATCATCGGTACGTTCCTGACCAACAACTTTCCGGCGTCCAGAAGCAACGGCATCCTTCAGCGGATGATCGCCGCCATCGAGAGCCAGCAACGCGACGTTTTCGAGACGCGCTACCCGCATCAAGGCAGCATCGTCGAACGGCAGTTGCGTATCGCACCCCATGGCGAGCGCCTGACGGTGACCAATATCGATCTTGGCCCGCAGCGCATGGCTGCGCGCGCGATCGTGCGTCAGCGCAACGAACTGCTCACGGCCAACCGGCTGCTCGCGCTGCAGGCTGAAAATCTCCGGGCGATCAACGAAACCATTGAGGCGTCATCACGCGAACTCCGTGCTGAAATCGAGCGTAACCGGGCGCTGGAAGCGGAACTGATCTACCGCGCGCGCTTCGACGGCCTCACCGATCTGCCAAACCGCAGCTATTTCGAGATCCGATTTCACGAGATCATCGAGGAATCGCGGCGCACCGGGCGGCGGGTGGCCCTCTGTATTCTCGACGTCGATCATTTCAAGGACATCAACGATCGTTTCGGGCACAGCACCGGCGATATCGTCCTGCGCGAGGTATCGGCCCGCCTGACGCGCACGATTCGCTCAACCGATATCGCAGGACGCCTGGGCGGCGACGAGTTCGCCGTCCTGCTGATCGACGCGGGCGACGCCTATGATGCCCAGAGCGCGGTCGCGAGGATCCTCACCGAGGTCATGGGACCGCTGACGGTGTTGCGCCAGGACGTGCCCGTCAGCGTCAGCGCGGGCATCGCCGTCTTTCCTGGTGACGCGCAAGGCGAAATGGAGCTGATGACGGCCGCAGACCTCGCGGTCTATCGCGCAAAGCGCACCGGACGCGCGCGGGCCGTGTTCTTCGACCCTGCGATGCGCGCAGAGGCCGACCGGCGGACGCGGCTGATGCAGTCGCTGGCGGGCGGGATCGCGGCCGGTGAGATCAAGCCCCATTATCAACCGCTTCTCGACCTTCGGACGGAACAGCTCGTCGGCTTCGAGGCGCTGGCGCGCTGGCATCATCCGACCGAAAGCATCCTGTCGCCCGCGCATTTCAGCGAGGCCTTCGACGAGCCCGATCTCGCCCGCGCTGTCAGCGCGACGATGATCGACCAGGTCACCGCCGACCTTGCAAGATGGCGCGGAACCGCCATTCCGTCCCATGTAAGCCTCAATGTGACGGCCTTCGATCTGAGAAGCGAATGCTTCGCGGCCGAGCTCCGCCAGAAGATGGCCCAGCGCGGGCTCTCGACCAAGCAGCTCGGCATCGAAGTGACGGAAACCACAGTGGTATCGCGTGACGGAGAGAAAATGGTGGCGACGCTCACTGCGCTGCGCCAGCTCGGATTCTCGGTCGCGCTCGACGATTTCGGAACCGGCTTCGCGTCGCTGACCCATCTCATCACGCTGCCTTGCGATACGCTGAAGATCGACCGGACCTTCGTGACCGATCTTGACAGCAGTTCGAAGACGGCAGCCGTCGTTCGGTCGATGGTGACGCTGGCGGGCGCGCTCGGTCTCGACATCGTCGCCGAAGGAGTGGAGACGCGCGCCGAGCTGGAGGCGATCCGGGCGCTGGATTGCCACCTCGTGCAGGGCTACCTCATCTCGAAGCCGCTTCCGGCCGAGGCCGTCCCCGCGTTTGTCGCAAGCTTCGCGCCTCGCGCTGCCCAACGCCGTGTCGCCGGCGCGTGATCTGACTTGGCCATTCCCTTAGCTTCAGCCGGCTCGCGACCGTCCACCTTGTTATTATTCCAAATCTAATCTTTGCTATCTTCTAATTAATTCTTGATTCCTTCGCCAACCTACTGCAGTCATCGGGCCGGTGATCCGATCTACATTGGATCGATTATAGATTAGTGCCCTGAAATCATTCTGAACTGCTGGGATTGGCTGCCATGATCAAGCGGGCGCCGCTCGACCTGACTTTTCATATCGCAGGCCTTTTCGTCGCTGCCATGATCGGCATCGCCGCAATGCCGGCCGCCGCGCAGACGGCAGGTCCAGCGAATGAACCGATCGTCGCCGGCCTGCTGCCGGAATCGCTGTCGCCATGGACGATGGTGCGCGATGCCGACATCGTGGTGCAGGCCGTCATGGGCGGTCTCGCCTTCGCGTCGCTGGTCACTTGGACGATCTGGCTCGCCAAGGCTCTGGAGCTCTTCGCCGCAAAGCGGAAGGCGCGGATCGCGACGCGGCGCCTCGCGGAGGCGGAGAGCCTGGATCAGGCAATCCGCGCCCTAGGCGGCGGCTGGACCCGCTCAGGCCCAGTCGCCGACCTCGCGCAGGCAGCGACGCTCGAACTGCGCCGCTCGGCGCATCTCTCGCCGGAAGGCATCAAGGAGCGGCTGTCCATCCAGTTGTCGCGAATCGAGGTCCGGGCCGGACGCTCGATGTCACGCGGAACCGGCGTCCTCGCGACGATCGGCTCGACAGCGCCCTTCGTCGGCCTGTTCGGCACCGTCTGGGGCATCATGAATGCCTTCATCGGCATCAGCCAGACGAAGACCACCAGCCTTGCCGTCGTCGCCCCCGGCATTGCAGAAGCGCTGTTCGCAACGGCGATCGGCCTCGTCGCAGCCATACCGGCGGTGATCATCTACAACGTCTTTGCCCGCTCGATCGCCGGCTATCGTGCGCTGCTTGCCGATGCCGCTGGCGAGGTGATGCAGCATGTCTCGCGCGATCTCGATCGCGGGCGGCTCGCTCTCGTGGGAGGCACCCCGCGCCCGCGCGGCGTCGACCTGGCCGCAGCGGAGTAGACCATGGCCGTCTCGCTCAAGGACACGGACTCCGACGATGTCGCGGAAGTCTCGGAGATCAATGTTACGCCGTTCATCGACGTCATTCTCGTGCTTCTCATCATCTTCATGGTCGCTGCCCCGCTGTCGACCGTCGATGTTGCCGTCGACCTGCCGTCTTCGAACGCCGCGCCGGCGGAGCGGCCCGACAAGCCACTTTTCCTCACCCTGAAGCCCGATCTTTCGCTGGCGCTCGGCAACGATGCCCTCTCACGCGATGCCTTACAGGGCGGACTCGATGCAGCGACCGGCGGCGATCGCACCAAGCGCGTGTTCCTGCGCGCCGACGGCACGGTCGCCTATCGAGAATTGATGGACGTCATGAACCTTCTGCGCGCGTCCGGCTATCTCAGCATCGCACTTGTCGGCCTCGAGGACACGGGCGCGGCTCCGGCCACGGCCGCCCCATGAGAATGCAGGGACGCTCACCCGCGCGCATGGCTGCGGCCTCCCTGCGCTGGCTGTTGGCTGGGACGCTGGTCGCGACCGCGCATGGCGCGGCTGTCTGGCTCGCGGTCGAATGGCAGCCGCATGAGGCGGCAGCGAGCGAGCCGCCCCCGGCGATGATGATCGAACTGGCGCCGCTGGCCGTGACGCCCGATATCGTGCCGATCCAATCGGTCGCGAGTGCTGACAGCACGCCTGACGAACAGCAGGACGCGCCGCCCGAGCCCGATGCAGAGCCACCGCAGCCCGAGCCGCCAAAGCCACCCGAGCCGGTCAAGCCGCCCGAACCCGTCCAGCCTCCGGCGCCGGTGAAGCCTGTTGTGCCCGAAAAGCCGATCGAGCCCCCGCCCCCGCCGGAGCCCGTGAAGCCACCGCCAGTGCCGACGCCGCCGCCGGAGCCCGCGCCAAAGGTGCCTGAGCCTGAGGCCCTGCCGCCGCCACCTGAAGAGACGCCACCGCCCGAGCCGGAAAAGGCGCCGGAACCGCCCAAAGTCGTGCCTAAGGTGGAGCCGCCAAAGGCCGAACCACCCAAGCCAGAGCCACCCAAGCCCGAGCCTGTGAAGCCCGAGCCGCCCAAAGCCGAAGCTCCGAAGGTTGAGCCACCGAAGGCGAAGCCGGTGCGCAAAGCGGAAACCGAAAAGCCGGCCGAACGCAAGGCTGCCGCGCGGCCGAAGAGCAGTGCTGCGCCGCGCAGCGCCGACGCGAAGGGGGCCAAGGCCGAGAAATCAGCGGCACCGGTCTCTGGCGCTGGGCAGGCCTCGGTGTCGCCTGCCTCGTGGAAGAGCCGGCTGCTCTCTCATCTCAACCGGCACAAGCGCTTTCCGCGCGGCGCCACCGCAGGCACGGCATCGGTGGCGTTCAGCATCGACCGGCAGGGCCGCGTGCTCTCGGCGCGGCTCGCCAATTCGTCGGGCGACGAACGGCTCGACGACGAGGCCGTGAGCCTCGTGCGCCGTTCCAGTCCTGTGCCGGTGCCGCCAGACGGCTTTGGCGGCGGCCGCATCGCGCTGACCGTGCCAGTCCGTTTCAGTCGCTGAGCATCAGGCGCCGAGCGCCGACTGCTCGGCGGCAATCCGATCGATCAGAGAGTCGGCGGCCGCCGTATCAGGCGCCGGCTTGGCGAGACGCAGTTTCAGGTGACGAAGCGATTCCGCGAGGATCGTGTCGAGATCCTCCGCGCAGGCAAAGTTACCGGCAACGCGCTTCACCTTGGAATTGTCGAACAGCGCCGCCCAGGTCTTGTCGCCCATCAACGGACCTTCCCACTCGGCATTGTAACGGACGAGCGTCTCGGTCGGCACATGCACGATCTTCGCCTCGACGCCGAGGCCCTTGGCGATCGCGCGATAGATCTGGTCCCAGCCATGGCCACGATCGGCGGTGATGTGGAAGTCCTCACCGAGCGCAGCGTCTTTGCCGAAGAGGCCGACAAACGGTTTCGCCAAGTCGACCGAGCGCGTCAGCGTCCAGGGCGACGTGCCGTCGCCGCAGACCAGGACCGGCTTACCGGCCAGCATGCGCCGCGCGGTCAGGTCGCCGTCATTCATCATGCTCGGCAGGCCGTTGCGCACGGTGTGGCTCGGCCGCACGATCGTGAAGGGCAGATCCTTGGCGGCCTTCAGCTTCGCCTCGGCGGCGATCTTCCGCTGGCTATAGGGCCAGTAGGGGTTCACCGTCGGCGTCTTTTCGGTGATGACGTAGTGCTGGGCCGGCTTCTCATAGACCGAGGCCGACGAGATGAAGATGTATTGCCCCGTCTTGCCTGAGAAGACACGGATGTCCTCGTCCATCTCCTCGGGCGTGAACAGCATGAACTGGCAGACGACGTCGAAACGCCGGTCGCCGAGCGCGCCATAGACGGCCGGGTCCTTCATGTCGCCGATAATCGTCTCGACGCCAGCCGGCAGGGTCTCGGCCGAACGGCCACGATTGAAAACAGTCACGCGGTGACCCGCTTCGACAGCCAGTTCTACGCAGGGCAGCGAAATCTGGCCGGTCCCACCGACAAAAAGCACGTTGAGCGACATGTTGGGTTTCCTCCGAATTACGACATAGCGTTACCGCCGCGGCTGAACCGATTCAAGCGGTCAGCGCGCGAAACTCGCGAGCTGCAAGGCGTCGGCCGACGTGATGACCAGCGATCATTATGATCCGCGCAGGGGCTCATGCTGACGTAAAGCATCATAACGACCGCCTTGCGCCTCGGTTGTTCAAGATCATATAAAGTATTATAGCGACGGTAATCTTCGACGATTTGGACGCGCGAGCGATATCAATGGCCCTGATTGCTGCAAATGACCTCGAAAGCATTAGGTCCCTAGGCCAATGTCGCCCTCAATCCGACTCCCGATTCTCGCCATGATCCTCGCAGCGAAGAGTGCAACTCCGATCGAAATTGATCAACGACTCGGCGGATTCGGCGACGGTGACGACGCCGCGTGAAACTACAGCTCTGCTCTAGCACCGGTAGCGCTCCTCCGGCGACGCATCCCGTTTTCCTCCCAAGGCGCTAGGTCCTTCGTTAGCCGCCCGGGAAATGGAGCGCCCTATGCGACGCATCGGAATCCGATACCGCTGTCTTAAGGCGAGACCACCTGCCAGGACGGACTCGGGTTGAAAGTCCGCAGGGCCAAGGCGACCTCCCTGGTCGTCGGCCCCAGATTGCGCTCATAGACCGTCCCCCGCTGATCGCAGAAGAACGTCATGATGCCGCTCTCGCCCCAATCGGCCGGCCAGGCCAGCATGGCGTAGCCGGCGAGCATCCGGCCGCCGACCAGATAATCATAGGCACCGCCCGGCGCCGCAGCGCCTTGCCGGGTCAAAATCTTGAACCGGTAGCCGTGATAGGAACGCGGCGCCGCGGGATCGTCGCTTGCGGCGACCGCAGCTGCCACAATGCGATCGCCGAGCGGACTGCGATCGCTGGGGCTCGACGGTTCCCAATAGAGCCCGTCATGCCGGCCCGGCGTGCTGACGAGCCTTCGCGCGAACTGCTGCACCGGCTGATCATCATGCAGCGCCTGGAAATACTCGTTCTGCGCGGCGACGAAATCGGCACAGGCGCCGATCGCGACGAGCTCATTCTCGCCGATCGTAAGGTCGCTGACATGCTGGCGGCCGGCCGCAATGTCGAAGGTCCAGCCGGCGCCTTCGGCCTTGAGCGGGATCGGGAAGCGCCAGCCGCCCTCACCGAACACCAACACCTTGCGACCGCCGTCGCCATCCACGGCCGACTGGCCGCGCCCCGCAAGATTGATGAAGTCCGCGAGATTGCGCGCATCGGCATCGGCGTCGCCCGACGACAGCAGGGCATTGGCCGCGCCGCCAAAGATGGCATCCAGCTTGCCGCTGCCGGGCGCCTTCGCCGCATCGACGAGCGCCGTCGCAGCTGCCTCGGGCGAGGTGAAGACAGTCTCCGCCAAGGCCGCGGGACTAACGGCGAGCACGCCGAGGATGACAGCCGTCCTGATGGTGACAAATATCCGCATGATCGTCCTCCCCCTAGCGGCGGCCGCCACGACCACCACCTCCGCCGCCTCTCGGCATCTGCGCGCGACCGCCGCCACCGCCGCCGCGCGACATTTGCGGACGTCCACCGCCCGGCCGCGCCACAGATTGGCGGCTGACTGCCCCCCGATTGGCCATGGCGCCCGATGCGCCGCCAAGGCTCGCGCCGCTGAAGGCGGTGTTGGCGGGACGCTGGGGTGCCGGACGGGCATTGGCCGGCCTGCTGGCTGCCTTGCCCGCCGACTTGTTGCCAGCCTTCGCGGCCGCCGCCTTCTTCGCGCCCCCGCTGCCTTTGCTCGCAGCAGCGCCTTTGGCTCCCGCCGCCTTGTTGCTCACGGCGCCCTTTGCGGCGCCCGAATTCTTGATCCCGTCCGATCTGGCGCCGCCCTTGGCGGCCGAAGCCCTGTTGCCAGCCACCGCCTTGGCCGAGCCGAGATCGCCGCCGCCCGGCCGTGCATTGGCGATGCCGTCGGGGCGGCCGCCGACGCCGGCCGCACGATTGACACCACCGGCGCCGGGCCGGTTGGCAAGGCCCGGCTTCGAGCCCTGTCCGGGGTGATATTTGCCGGCATCGGGGCGCCACGGCCGCGTGTTGCCGGCACCGATATTGATGTCGTTGCCGATATTGATGTTGCCGTTGTTAATGCCGCCGCCAACGCCAGGGCGATAGCCGGGATAGCCCGGCCAGCGCGGCGGATAGACATAGCCGCGCCCCCAATCCCAGGCATTGTCGATCGCCGCACCGACGGCGACGCCGACGCCGAAACCGATCAGGCCCGAGCCGACATTGGTCGTATCCTCATAATAGACCGTGGCCGGATCATAGGTTGGCACATAGATGACGCCAGGATCGGCCGGCTCAATCACGACATAGTCGGTGGTGGCATTGCTGCTGCCGGCCTGCTGCTGCACCGTCACGGTTTGCTGCGGAGACGATTTCAGCGACCCGGCCTTCTGCGCCTCGCGACGAAGGTCCTGGATCACCGCAGCGACATCGTCGGGCTGGTTGACGAAGGCGTCGCCGAGATCGCTCGTCGCGTCGAGGTCCGTGTTGAGCCGCTCGATGATATCTGGGAAGCGCATCAGCGCCTTCACGGCAGGGTCCCAGCCCTGCGCGTCGGCGCCCGAGAAGTCGCCTTTCTTGACGGCTGTCTCGTTCTTGTCCAGCCAGCGCGCGGCCATGACGATGTCGACCGGATAGGCCGTCGCCGGCAGCAACTGCGCCAGCAGGGCATCAGGATAGAGCGCGATCGGAGCGAGCAGCGTGCGGAGTTCCTCAGTCGTGAACACCGCGTCGGCTGGCAAAGGCGCCTCGGCCGTCTGCCCGGCGGTGGCGCTCGCAGCCTCGGCGGCCGTCTCCGCCGCTCGGAGCGGCGCAGCTAGCGTCATGCAAGCCACGGTCGCCATCAACAGGAGGCCAAGCCTCCGCTGGCCAATCGGCGTTTTTCCAACCCTCATGTCGCCCTCCCGCAAGCGCGATTGTGCGTCAGTCTATCACCGAGCCGGCAAAGAGAGCATTCGCCCTTCGAGGGGGAGCCGGCGAGGCGCGCGCCTCATATCAACCGGCGGCAGTTCCGGCGTGTCCGCATTGCGCCGGATCAAATCGCGACGACGAAGGCGGCGACCGCGAGAGCCGCCGGGCGTGCAGGACGCCGCGAGGCCTAGGGCCTGACGGACTGAAGTCTGATCATGCGGGAGATTTGGCGATGGTCGGAGTGGCAGGATTTGAACCTGCGACCCCGTCGTCCCGAACGACGGGCCTTATTTGAAAAGCGAGGAAACGCGCGGACTTTGATTGAGTGGATTGGGCTCGATTTCCTGTCCGTTCCCGTCGTTTCTGTCCGTATCTGTCGTTATGCGGCCGGCGCCCGGCCGCCGCGTGATCGCGTCGGCGGCCTGTCTCTGGTGGTCTGGATGATGGTGGCCATAGGTCCGGTCCAGCATCTCGCGCGTCATGCCGAGGAGGCCTGCTAGCTGATGGGGATCGGCGCCGTTCTGCATGCCCCATGTCGCGGCGGTGTGGCGAAACGTATGGGCAGATACGCCCTCGACGCCGGCATCCTTCACCACGCGGGCGAGCGCGCGCTTGATCGTCAGCAGAGCGGCGCCATTCCACTCGATCACAAAATCGTTCGAGATGCGCTTGTCCTGCCAACGCCGCATATGGGCGAGGAGCCGCGCGGGTATGCGGATCGGGGGTGCCCGCTTCTTCGTTTCGGCGCTGCCATTGGGCTTCCGGTAAAAGACGCCGCGGTCATAGTCGACGAAGCCATGGCCATCAGTCGGCGCGGTAGCCGCGCCGCAGATGACGCCGGCGCGTGAGCCGGTATAGAGCGCGACCAGGATGAAGCGCGCTATGTGCTGACGCGGGCGCCGCTTAGTCGGCTCGCCCTTCTGCACCTCCCGGAAGCGCCATGCTGCCCAGATAAGCCGGGCGGCCTCGTCGCGCGTCAGCCAGCGCTGGCGCGGCTGCGCCTTGGCCGGCAGCACGACGGAGACGATCTCCGAACAGTAGCCCTCCCTGCGATGGTGATTGATCGCCGCGCGCAGGTCCTCGAGTTCGCGGCGGGCCATCTGTGGCTTGCCGCGCTCGGCGGCATATTGCCGGCAACTGGCGCCCATGACCTCGGAGAGCTTGCGCTCGCCCCACCATGCATCAAGGGCGGCGATGCGCCGCGTGACGTCGGGCACATTTGTCAGGCCCGGAACGATGTCGCGCAGGTAGAGATTCAGGACGTCGGCGATGGGGACTTGAGAGGGGTGACGTTCGCCCCGCGGCGGCCGGTGCTGCTCGGCGAGATATGCGGCGAGTGCGGCTTTGACTTTTGGGTCCGAAGCGTCTCGAGCGTCAGATGCAGGGATGCGCGTGCTGTGCTTATGGGTACCGTCCCGGATGGTCCAGACGGCGGCCTGCAAGACGCTTCCATCGGGAGCGTATCGTGGGGGCTGCAGATAGGCTCGTGGACCCTTTGCGGGACGCGGCATGACTCCATCCAATTCCTGACAGCGGCCGGCGTCACGACATAACGCTTACCGATCTTCATCGCGACGAGATGTCCGATCGCGATCGCCGCGCGCAACGTGGACGGCTTCGCGAGGCCGCGCAAGATCACTTCGCAGGCCTCCTCCAGCGAAAGCGGGGCGTCATCGGCCAGGTCAGCCATGATCCCTCCTCCCCTGCAGCCCTGCCGCGTCCAGCGCGAGGCGCAGCTCGTCGGCCGTGCGGATCGTTTCGCGCGAGATCAGCCCGCCATTGCCGCCGCGGCCCATTTGGCCGCTGTCGTCGTTTGTGATGGCATCGAGCAATGCGCGGGCGGCGGAACGAAGTGGGTCGACAGACGCACTCATGACATCATCTCGCGGGCCGGGCCCAGCATCTCGCTGGCGCGCTGAAAGTCACCCAAGGTGATGATACTCTCTTGCTGTTCTTCCTCGCCCGCCTTCCAGACGGAGATGACATAGACCTTGAACTCCGGATTGTGTGCTTCGTCCGGAAATTCCATCGATATCCAACGCTTGACGGTCGCCGCAGCATCGGCGAACGGACGCAAGGCCAAGCCTAATTCCTGCGCACGTGCCTCGGCATCGCGAGCGCGCTGCAGATAGCTCGTGTTTGCCTCGAGCAATTCCTGGATGCGCACGTCCAGATGGCAGCTCTCGTCATGCATGGCCGGAGATCCGTTCCGCGTCGATGGCGGCCAGCGCTTCGCGGCCGGCCGGCGTGATGTGATGTTGCAGGCCGCGCGAGCAATAGCCGGCGCCGCGTAGCCCCTCGAGGCAGGCGCCGACCCATGCGCCCCATTCTCCAGGGCGGCGGCCGTCGAGCATTTCGAGGACTTCGATCTCGTGTGATGTGAGCTTGCGTGCGGCTGACATTAGGATGCCCTCCCCGCTGCGCGATCGAGGCGCTCGATCTCGGCGATGATCAGCGCGCCGGCGCGGACCAGGTCGCGGCGGCGGTCCTTCGGCTTCCACCATGACCAAGCCCACGGCCAGCCATGCCTTACGGCGAGGCGCGCAAGGTGATCCTGCTCCTCGTCTTCCAAGCGACCGGCTGATAGGGCATAGCAAGCGGCGGCGCGAGCCATCTCCCCGGTGTTGTGCAGATCGTCATGCTCCCGCGTCCGGCCCTCGCCATCGATCTGGCGCCAGCGTTCGGCCATGACATCGGCCATCGCCTGCGACGGCGTCTCAATGCAGGGGCGCGCGCGGGCTTCATTGCTGTCGGTGCTCATGCGGGCCTCCCGATGAGAGCGGTTGCGATCAAGACGAGCGAGGCGGCCGTTGTGGCGAGGCCGAGCCAATAGAGCGCTTGCGGGTGGCCTGGCCGCAGCGCCGGCCCCGCGGTCGCCAGCAAGGCGCCGCCTGCGATGCATAAGGTGATGAGGCCGTAGGAGAGCGCGGCCGTCATGCGGGCCGCCTGATGGCCCGCGCGATGTGTCGGGCGTAAACTGCGACGGCCTCCAATAGGCGGCCATCGGTGCCTTGCGAGATCGCCATGCCTTCTCGGCACGATCCCCAGCGTTGTTCGCTAGATCGACTAGGAGATTAGCCAAAACCTCTCGTTCCGCTTGCGGCCTGGCCCGAACGGCCTGCAGCGCGCCCAAGGCCAACACTGGATTCCGCACTTCGGCGAGAGATGCGCGCTTCACGACGCCCTCCCCGACATGCCGAGGCGGGCGTCGACCTCGCCGGCCGTGTAGCCGAGGCCGCGCAGGGCGGCGGCCATGGCGATGTCGTCGACGATGAGCGACGGGCGCTTGTCGATCAGCTGGCGCATGTCCGTCGTCATCACCGCTGGGATCATGCCGCGGCTGCGCGCCGCGTCGAGGGCTGGGGATTGCATGGCGGGGATCTCCGATCGTCCGGTGATCGCCGCTGCTGGCGCGGCGGCGACTGCGAGACGATCCGGCTAGAGGCGCGGCGGCGTGTTGGGATTGCGCGGCGGATCGGCCGGGCCGCCTGATGTCGCCGAATAGGACTTGGCCATCGGCGCCGGCGTATCCTCGACGACTTCGACGCGCTGCTCGTCGAACCAGGCCGTTTCGGCCTGCTTGCCGTCCTTATCGACGGTCGGCGTCACGCTGATATGTACGCAGCCATAGAGATATTCGGTGCGGGCGGTAGCGATGCCGGTAAAGCCTGTCACCAGGTCGCGGACCTTGTTGCCGAGTTTGATCATAGGAACTCCTGTCGGGACCGATCGTCCGGCGACGCCGCCACGCCCGGGGGAAGCGCGGCGGCGCTTGCGAGACGGTCGGGGTCTAGGCCGCCTCGCGCACGGCGCGCATGGCGACCTGGCGCGCTTCCATGCCGTGCGTATCGATCTCGGCCCGCGTGAAGCCGGCCATGCGGAGATCGGTCTCGGTGCAATCACCCTTTAGCGAACGCTGCTCGATCATCGTTCGCGCCATGAACTTCACGAGCCCTGCGGCGCCGCCCATGCGGGCATTGCTAATAGGGGTCAATTTCGGGAGGCGCGGCAGCGCTTTGATGCCGGCGAAGGGATCGGAATAATCAGCCTGTCGCATGACAGTCTCCATCGAGCCAAAGGGAAAAGGGCTCGACGCGATCCGTGGGCTCGTCGGGGCTGCTGCATTCAGATACCCACCGACCGCGTCGATGGGAATATCATGCCGTTTTGGACTTTAATGTCAATGCCGTTTTGGCATTATCTGCGATGCGGCCGCCCGCGTTCGACGGGCGGCTTTCAACCGCGCCTTCGAACTGGCATCATTAAACCTCTTCGCATGGGGGCTGGTATGCCGAGTTTTCGTTTGGTTGCGACGTGTTTGGTGGTGGCTGTTGCCGGATGCGCGCAACACCCCGACGGAATCAAGGCGACGCTCATGAGTGAGGAGCCTTACAAGGCTATGGATTGCGCTCAGCTGGCTGCGAAATCGATCGATCTCAACACGCGATTGAACAACGACATTGCCCAGCAGCGCCGGGCGGCAAACAATGACGCCCTGGGTGTATTCGTGATTGGGATGCCAGTCGCTTCGATGTCAGGCTCTGACGTCGGCTCTGAGATTGCGCTGCTCAAAGGCGAGGTGAATGCGCTTCACCGGGTTGGTATCGCGAAGAGCTGCCCGCCACCGTTCGCATCCCCCGAACCGGGGACGACGATGGATTGACTTCGAGCGGCAGCTTATTGCTATCAGCCGGCCGAGAATTTCCCGATATACCTACCTAGGATAAAGATTTCGTCGAGTGGCAGGATCCTAGCGGCGTGCTTGGGGTTGTCGGACGCCACGTTGACGAGCACCTCATCATCCGATGGCTTGGACACGACTTCCAGGCGTTTGAACATCACGCCGCCGAACTGATCAGCCAAGGCATAGATGCCGGGTGGAGACGGCACGCGGTGCCGGAGATCGAGAAAGCCCACTTCGCCGGCAAAGAGCGTCGGCTCCATTGAATCGCCCTGCATCGGGAAGGCGGCAGCGTGTTCCGGTTTGACGCCAAGTCGAGACAGCATCCAAGACGGAATCACCCAATAGTCGCGCACGACTTCGGCCGCGAAGCGTGCTCCGCGCGCCGACGTGGCTTCGGAGATCATGGCGATCCCGCCAGCGCCGAGACCGGCTGTAACATCGACTTCGGCGATGCCGTGTGATGGGATTCCCTGGCGGCCGGTCTCCGCGCCGATTGTAGGCGTGTCTTCAAAATCAGGATCGGGCGGGAACTCTTCGCCCAGTGCGACGCGGGCGGGTTCGGGCTTGGGCCTCGCCACGGTATCATCGTCGAACAAGAGTTGATGCGCCGCCACTTTCAGAGGCTTCGCAAGACGCTCGGCCCACACTTTGGTCAGTTCGCGCTTACCCGCCTCGAGCTTGGCAATCTGCGCCTGTGACGTGCCGACGGCATCGCCCAGTTCTGACTGCGTCAGCCCGGCCTGTTCTCGGAAGTGCTTCAAGAGGCTCATGCCAGAACGGTATTGCAGGCCAACTGGCATAGCTAAGGCCAATACGGCATTTTTCGCTTGCGCACCGAATGCCAATTCGGCATGTTCCGTCATCATGAAACTCTCAACCTACCTTGAAGACAATAAACTGACGCACTCGGCCTTCGCCGAACGTATCGGCGTGTCTCAAGGTGCGGTCACTCGCTACGCCAACGGCGCGCGGCTTCCACGCCCGGCCGTGATGGCCTGCATTCGTCAAGCGACTGCGGGCGCTGTGACGTATCGGGATTTTCTCGAAGAGCCCGAGGCCGCCGAATGAGCGCGCCCGCCCTCTCCTTTCCGGCCTCGGCCGGTCCGACAAGCGCGCCCTCCTCCCTGCGGCGCGTGGCTGCCCAGCCTGTTGGGCATTTCCTCGAACTGGCCGAGCCCGCGCCCCGTGCGGCGCTCGGCCTTTTTCAAGGTGTCTTTGGTCTCGGTGCGCATGTGCGGGGGCCGCCTTGATCTGACTGCATCGCAGTGACGGTTCGTCCGTCTCTGTTGCCACGCACACTGACAGTTCCCCCTCGTTCCCACGACGGGAAAAGCCACACGCTTTTCCCGGAACGGGAAAGCTTTGTCCGGAGCACACCGCATGGCCCGCCCGATTTCCGACGCCTGGTTCCACCGCGTGAAATCCGCCACCCGCGACCTCGTTCAGGCCTGCGGCGGCGTGGTGCGCACCGGCGAGATCGCGCATGCCTCGAAATCCGAGGTTTCGCGTTGGCAGACGGCGACGGATGAATCGATCATCCCGCTCGCCGCCGTGCTCGTGCTCGAGGCGGATTGCGATCTGCCGCTCGTCACGACCGTGATGGCGGATCTCGGCGGCCGGCGCCTGGCCGAGCCGGATCCCGATTCCGGCGCCGCCATGGTGCTCGGCCCCTATGCCGACGTCATGCAGGCGGCATCCGAGCTGCTGTCGTCAACATCGGCTGCCGTTCGCGACGGCAAGCTGACCGTGGCCGAAATCGAGATCATGGATCGTAACGCGGCGGCGCTCGAGCGGGCCGCTGCCTCCTTCCGGCTCGCCACCGCCGCCGCCAAGGGCGGGCCGGCGCTCAAGGTCGTGGGGTCGGCATGACCGCCCGCCGCAACCTCGACATCTTCACCTCACCGCTGGCCTTCAGCGTGTTCTGCGTCGTCATGGTCGGCATCTGGGCAGCGATGATGCTTGCCCCGGCGCTGCTGATCGCGCGGCTCAAGCAACCGGCGATCGTCACGCCGCCTGCTCATGCGGAGGTGGCGCGATGAGTGCGAAGCCCTGCATTCAGCAATTAGCCGATCGGCCTTGGACGGACGGCGAGACGGCGCAGCTACTCCGGCTGCGCGAAGACGGGCTGACGATCGAGCGCATCGCCTTGCGGCTCGGCCGCACGCTCGCATCCGCCGGCAACAAGCTCAACCGCATCAACCGGGCCGCTGCCCGCCGCAACCGGAGGGCCGCTTGATGACGTGGATTCAGACCCGCTCCGGCAAGGTGCTCGATCTCTATGAGCCCAAGCCTGAAATGATCGATATCGAGCGCGACGTTGCCCCGGCGCTGGCGCTGATCAACCGCTTCAACGGCCATGCCGGCTGGTACAAGCCAGGCGACGGCAGCGATCCAGTCAACGGCTATTCCGTCGCGCAGCATTCCATTCTCGGCGCGCGGGCGCTGCTCGCCGAATGGAACGAGCCGGGCGTCGCCCTCGCCTTCCTGCTGCACGATTCGCATGAGTTCGCCATGGGCGATTTCACGACGCCTGTCGTCGCGGCGCTCGATCGGCTCGCCTGGCCGCGCGATTCCGGCGCTGTGTCGAATGCGCTGCGCGCCATGAAAGGCCGGCTGGACGCGGCGATTTATGCCCGGCTCGGCCTCGCCTACCCGATCGATATCCGCCTTTCCGGCATCGTCCGCGACATGGATCTCCGGATGCTCCGCCGCGAGCGGGACGAGCTGATGAGCGCGCCGCCGCAGCGCTGGCACCGGACGGTCGAGAATGCCGATCCGATTCCCGCGCTCGGCTGGCGCGACTTCCTGCCGATGCATCCCGATAACGCCACGCGTATCTGGCTGGCTCATCTCGCCGAATGGCTGCCGTTGGCGAACCGGGCAGGTGCGCGATGAGCAACGAAATCAAGCGCATCACGGTCGACGAACTCCATGCGGCCTTCAAGGCTCAGGGCGTACCGTCGCGCGAGGACATCGCGGTCAAATGCCCGATCTGCGGCACTGTCCAATCGCTGCGGAGCCTCGTTGCCGCCGGCGCGGGCAAGACGCCCGATGAGGCCGAACGCTTCATCGGGTTTTCCTGCGTCGGGAGATGGACGAATGCCGGGCCGCATCGCAAGGGCAGTGCCTCCGGCAAGGGCTGTGACTGGACGCTCGGCGGGTTCTTCAAGCTGCACAATCTGATCGTCATCGATCATGCCGGCGCAGAGCATCCCTATTTCGACCTCGCGTCGCCGGATGAGGCTCAGACCTTGGCAGCGAGGGCCTCGGCATGACCGGTAAATCCCCGATCGAATGGTGTGAGCAGACGTGGAATCCGATTGTCGGCTGTTCCATCGTCTCGCCCGGCTGCACGAACTGCTATGCGATCCCGAGGGCGTACCGCATCCGGATGGCGTCTGAGGTCACGGACGGGGCATCGCACTATTGCGGGACCGTCAAGCTCCACGAGAGCGGCAAGGCGATATGGACGGGCAAGGTTGCGCTGGCGCCGGACAGCGCGTTGCTCGCGCCGCTGCGTCGGCGGAAGCCAACCACCTATTTCGTCAACTCCATGGGCGATCTCTTCCATGAGAGCATTCCCGATGAGTGGATCGACCGCGTCTTCGCTGTCATGGCGCTGTCGCCGCAGCACACGTTTCAGGTGCTGACCAAGAGGTCGGCGCGGATGCGTGCGTATTTGAGCGCTGCCCGGGCTGCCCCTGTCGGCCTTGAAGCTTTCGGTCTGACACTTGATGCGATGGCCACCAACCCGAAATCGCGGGTTGGCGAAGGCTGCATCCTGCAGGGGGATATCGTGCATCTGCGCGATTGGCCTCTCCGCAATGTCTGGCTCGGCATCTCGGCCGAGGACCAGCGGCGCGCCGATGAGCGCATGCCGGATCTGCTGGCGACGCCGGCGGCGGTGCGGTTCGTCTCGGCCGAGCCGCTGCTTGGGTCGATAAGCTTCCGCTGGGCGAAATGGGATGGTTGGCGCGATAGCGCAGGCGGAGCTCGTTCTGCAGTCAACGAGTATGACGGCCTTCGCATGCTCGACTGGATCATCGTCGGCGGCGAGAGCGGCCCCGGCGCGCGACCGATGCATCCGGATTGGGCCCGGTCGATCCGCGATCAATGCGCGGCGGCGGGCGTGGCTTTTTTCTTCAAACAATGGGGAGCCTGGGCGCCGGCCGAGTTCGGCACCGATCCCGACAACGCGCATGCCCTCTACCAGACGGAGAAGGTCGCGCCTTTCGATAGCTGGAAGGCTCGCGTCTACGATCCTGATGCGACCGAAGGCGTGAACTGGCGGCTGCTCGGCAAAGCCCGTTCCGGACGGCTCCTCGACGGCGTGCTGCATGATGCCATGCCCGCGAGGGCATCGGGATGAGCGCGCGCGATCTCGTTGACCTCGACGTCTATCTGCACGCGCGTGGCGATCGCGGCGTGCTGATCTCGCGCACCGGCGACAAGCGGCATGCCGGCTGGGTGGCGCTGTCGCATTGCGATCTCGCCATGCGCGGCGATGTCCATGCGGTGGCAACGCTGCCGCGCTGGGCCGCCATTCAAGCCGGACTGCTCACGCCACGCGATGGCGAGGAACAGCCCAACCTTTTCGGGAGCCCCTGACATGATCGACTTCACGGAAGTGATCCATGCCCTCAAGGCAGAGATGAGCGCCTCGGCGCTGCGCCGGCAGGATATCGGCGCCGAGATGACGCGGCTGCATCTCGAAAACGACACCTGCCTCTCGACCGAAAACGAGATCCGCGCGGCGCTCGGCGCGCTCACACGGCTGGCGGAAAAGCAGGGCGCCGCAACTGTTGCAGTGACGGCGCCGGAGGCTATGCCGTACGAGGCACCGCTGCAGGAGGCCGCCGCGCCGATGGCTGGTGATGAACCCCTGCCCGCTGCTCCGGAGTTCGTGCCAGCATCACCGGATGATGTCCCGTTCGCGCACATCGCGGAGCCGCTGAACCGCAACGGCGTGATCCCGCGCGAGCGCTCAGCTGAGGCGATCCCGGAAGCCAAGCAGACTGCGGCGAAGGCGGTCGCCACGCCTGAACCGGCACCCGCGCGGACTGCCGAGCCGGTAGCGGTTGCACATATCGACGTGAAGCCGGATGCGCCGGCCGAATCCGCCCCGATGGGCGAAGGCCGCAAGCTCGCCAACCGGATCTCAGCCGAGTTGTCCGACCTCATGCGTGAGTTCCCGGAAGGGCCGACCATTCGCGAGCTTTCGCAGTGGTATGAGGCGCCGGATATGCGGGTGCGCGATGCCTGCCGCATCCTGGGGACGGATCGCAAAGCAAGCCTGCAGAAGCGCAAGTCGACCGGCTTTCTGCATCTGCTGCCGCATGGGGCGCGGCCGTGACCGACTCCTCGCCGGCGCCCGCGTTTCATCCGCTCGCCAATCTCTTTCCGCTGATCGAGGGCGAGGCCTTTGCCGAGCTGGTCGCGGACATCGCGGCGCGCGGGCTGGAAGATCCGATCGTGCTGCACGAGGGCAAGATCCTCGACGGGCGCAACCGCTTCCGCGCCTGTCAGGCTGCGGGCGTCGCGCCGCGCTTCACGATATTCGGGCTCGCGGCCGAGCCGTCGTCGTTCATGATCCGCGCCGCGCTCGCTGGCCTGCCGCTTACCGATCACGAGATGCGGTTGACGCCGATCGACCTTGGCGAGCTTCCGGCCGACTTCACCGTCGCCGGCGTGCCTGGCGCCGATGCGCTTGGCTATGTGATTTCGAAGAACATGCATCGCCGGCATCTGGACGCCAGCCAGCGCGCGCTTGTCGCGGCGCGGCTCGCGACGATGCGACCGGGCCGCCCTTCGGAAAAGGCCGAAATTTCGGCCATTTCCCAGCGAGAGGCTGCCGAAGTCATGAAGGTGGACCGAGCCAGCGTCCAATCCGCTCGCGCGGTGCTCGATCATGGCGCCTCCGAACTGATCGAGGCCGTCGAACGTGGCGATATCGCCGTCTCGGCGGCGGCTGATCTCTCGGCCCTGCCGCTCGAGGAACAGCGGCGCGTGATCGAGACTGCCGACAAGCGAGCGCTCGGCGCCGTCGTCAAGGCCGTGCGGGCGGAAAAGCAGCTGGAGAAGCGCGAGCGGCGCGAGGCGCGCGAGACCGGCCTTGCGGCGCGGCAGCGGGCTCTGCCCGAAAAGCGCTATGGCGTCATCTATGCCGATCCGGAGTGGCGGTTTGAGCCCTATAGCCGCGAGAGCGGCATGGACCGGGCAGCGGACAATCACTATCCGACCAGCCCCGAGAACGACATCGTGCTGCGGAAGGTCGGCGACATCGCGGCCAAGGATTGCGTGCTGTTCCTTTGGGCGACGGCGCCGATGCTGCTCTCGGCGGTCCGCGTGCTGCAGAATTGGGGCTTCACCTACAAAACGCACTGGATCTGGGAAAAGGACCGGATCGGCACCGGCTATTGGAACCGCAACCAGCATGAGCTGCTGCTGCTCGGCACGCGCGGCGACGTGCCGGCGCCAGCGATGGGCGATCAATGGCCGTCGGTGATCAAGGCACCCGTCGGCGAGCATTCGGCCAAGCCCGAGGTCTTCGTCGAGATGATCGAGGCCTATTTCCCGAACCTGCCCAAGATCGAGCTTAACGCCCGCCGCGCGCAGCCGGGCTGGGATGCTTGGGGGCTCGAGGCGCCGGAGGCAGCTTCGTGATGCGCGAGATCCTCGACTATCACCCGGCACCTCTATTCCGTGCCGACAGCCGCACGCGGCGCGACCGAAACAGCCCGAAGCCCTACGAGCACGTTGTCTCAATTTCGGGCGGGAAGGACAGCACGGCCGTCTACCTGTTGGCGATCGAGCGCGGCATGCCATTCACGGCCGTGTTTGCGGATACGGGGAACGAGCATCCGGCGACATACGAGTTTGTCGAACGGCTCGCGGAACGCGCGGGCGGGCCCCCGATCGTGACGGTCAAGGCCGACTTCTCGAAAGCTATGGCCCGCAAGCGCGCTTTCATCCTGAGAAATTGGGAGCGCATGGGGGTGTCGCCTGAGCGCGTAGAACGCGCCGCCGCGCTCATGTTGCCGACTGGAAACCCGTTCCTTGACTTGTGCATGGTTAAGGGACGGTTTCCGAGCGCCAAGAGCCGTTTCTGCACCGACGAGACAAAACTCGTCCCAATGTGGATAGGCGTAGAACGGCCAATCCTCGCGGATGGCCGCACGTTGATCAGATGGCTTGGGGTCCGTGGCGAAGAAAGCCTTGCCCGTCGCGACCTGCCGGGCTGGCAGCGCATGGGCGACCCTGTGCCATATTCCTTGCCGAAGCCGCATCACGCCGAAGCCTCAGAGCAGGGTTGGCGAACCTACGTCTATCGCCCGATCCATCATTGGGTTCGCGAGGACGTCTTTGCAATGCACGCAAGACACGGCATCACGCCCAACCCGCTTTATGGATGGGGTGCAGAGCGCGTCGGCTGTTGGCCGTGCATCTTCGTGAAGAAGGAAGAGCTTCGTCTCATTGCCGGCATCGATCCATCGGCGATAGACCGCCTCGATGAGTGGGAAAGCATCGTCTCCGATGTTTCGAAGCGCGGCGTCAGCACATTCTTCGCCGCGGTGGATGACCCCCTCTTCACGCCGGGGGTCATCGTAACGACCGCTGGGTTTGGCATTCGATCCTTCGTCGAATGGTCGAAGACATCCCGCGGCGGCCGGCAGTACGACCTCATGGCGCGCTTTGAGGCGGGTGCCTCTTGCGTCGAGATCGGGGTCTGCGAATGACGCTCCGCCTCCTCCATCTGCGCGGCCTGATCGAAACCGCCCGGCTCGATCTCTCCACCGAAAAGGCGACGCAGGCCGATATCGAAGCGCTGTTCACGGCCCGGCTGCAGCCCGGTTCGATCATCCGCGAGGCGCGTCTTTCCGCGGCCGATATTCCCGACTTCCTCGTTGGCGATGTCGTCGTCGAGGTCAAGATCGGCGGCTCGGCAGCCGAGATCCTGCGGCAGCTCGATCGCTATGCACAGCATGACCGCGTCGGTTCCCTGTTGCTCGTCACCAATGTCCCGATGCGCCTGCCGCAGGCGATCCGCGGCAAGCCGGCGGCCGTGGCGCGGCTGGGGGTGTCATGGATCTGACGCTCACTTTCGAGGCGGCGCGCCCGCTCGGTCTCATTCGGCATGAGCCCGGTCGGTGGGTGATCGAGCGCTGTGAACCGCATGTCGCGATCCGCCTCAAGCAGATCTTCCCGCGCATCCCGAAACAGGCCGTCGCGCCCTTTGCGCTCCCCGATGATCCGCTCACCTGCGCCGACATCGAATGGTTCGCGAGCCGCTATGCGTTCGAGATCGCCGGGCCGGATCTCGGCGCGCTGCGCGAGGGCAAGGATCTCTTCCACCGCAACTCGGCCGAGCTTGACCGCATCCTGCTGCCCGACTGGCAGCCCTTGGCAGGCGGCGCCGGCCTTCGCGACGGGCAGAACGGGCGCGCCTATCAGCACCAGGCCGTCGAGGTTGTCATGCGGCGCGGCGCGCTATTGCTCGGCGATGTCGGCGGCCTCGGCAAGACTTATGTCGGCGGGCTGCTCGCCGTGCGCCCCGGCGTGTTGCCGGTCGCGATCGTCGTTGAGGCGCATCTGCAGGCGCAGTGGAAAGAAAAGCTCGAGGCGTTCACGACGCTGCGGGTTCACTGCATCAAAACCACCAATCCGCTCAAGGAAAAGCTGCCCGATGCGGATGTCTATATTTGGCGCTACAGCCAGTTGGCCGGCTGGGTGTCGGTGTTCGCCGAAGGGCTGTTCCGCACGGTCATCTTTGACGAGATCCAGAAGCTGCGCACCGG
Source organism: Kaistia soli DSM 19436 (assembly GCF_900129325.1). Classification (GTDB taxonomy): domain Bacteria; phylum Pseudomonadota; class Alphaproteobacteria; order Rhizobiales; family Kaistiaceae; genus Kaistia; species Kaistia soli. The sequence continues at coordinate 399,062 of NZ_FQUP01000001.1, forward strand.
GACGTCATCGGCCATGGGCGCCAGCGCCAAGGTTCTGGCCGAGAAGGCCTCCTACCGCCTCGGCCTGACGGGCTCGCCGATCTACGGCTATGGCATCGAGATATTCGCCGTTCTTCAGTTCATCGATGCGAATGTGCTTGGCGATTACTATGATTTTCAGCGCGAATGGACGAAGGACGGCAAGCACCTGTCCGAACCCAAGGCGCTCGGCACCTTCCTCCGTGAGCAGCATGTCTATCTGCGCCGGACCAAGGAAGATGTCGGCCAGCAGATGCCGGCCGTCAATCGCGTCATCCAGACCGTCGAGCATCATCAGGCCGATCTCGACGCCGTCGAGGCCATCGTGCGCGCCCTGGCGACGCAGGTCACTTTCGGCAGCTTCACCGAACGCGGCGAAGCGGCGCGGGAGCTTGATTGGCGGCTGCGCCATGCAACGGGGCTGGCCAAGGCGCGCAGCGTCGCCGCCTATGCCCGGCTCCTGCTTGAAAATGATCAGCCGGTGCTGCTCTGCGGCTGGCATCGCGACGTCTATGACATCTGGCTCAAAGAGCTGCACGAGTTCCGCCCGTTCCTCTACACGGGCTCGGAATCGCCGGCGCAGAAGGAAGCCGCCAAGCGGGCGGCGCTCGGCGGCGATACCGATCTCCTGATCATTTCGCTGCGCTCAGGCGCCGGCCTCGATGGGCTGCAGCACCGCTTCAGCGACGTCGTCTTCGGCGAACTGGACTGGTCGCCGGGCGTGCATCAGCAGCTCGTGTGGCGGCTCGATCGCGAGGGGCAGACGCGGCCCGTCACGGCGCATTATCTCGTTTCCGATGACGGGTCCGATCCGGTCGTGATCTCGCGGCTCGGCATCAAGGGCAGCGAGGCGCGCGGCGTCAACGATCCGCATCTCGGCGTCGAGAGCGTGCCGAGCGACACCAGCAACATTAAGGCGCTCGCCCGCCGCTATCTGACCAAGGCGCAGCTTGCCGCCGGTGTGGCCGAGCCGATTGCACCCGCCTTGCGCCCCTCGCCTTCGCTGTTCGACGGCATGGAGGCGACACCATGACCGCCACGCTGATGATCGAGATCGACGATGCCGACCTTGCGGCGCTCGCGGCGGCGGCGGCCGAGGAACAGCAGCCGATCGGCGAACTGGCGCGGCTGATCGTGCGCGCCGCCATCGCCGTCTATCGCGTCGAGAATGAGGATCGGAAGCCGGCCGGGCCAATGAGCCGCGCGACGCGACAGCGGCATTGGCGGCGCTGGCGCGTCGATGAGGCTGCGGTCGATGCAGCCCTCGCCGCTCCTGCGTCGCCAACGCCGACGCCCGGAGATCCACCGCCCGGGCGCTCGGCGCTCGCTGCGAAAACCGGCGCCACCCGACTTCCCCAGACTGTGGATCCGAAGCAATGAGCGGCCCGCGCTATTCCATCATTCCTCGCGCCGCCGTGGTCGATTCCCGCCTCGAGGGTCGCGATCTGCAGGTGTTGGCGCTGCTCGGCAGCCATACCGACAATGATGGCTGGTGTTCGCGCTCGCAGGTCAAGATGGCGCGCGAGATCAGCTGCGGCCGGGCGACTGTGCAACGGTCGCTCGGCCGGCTGATCGAATGTGGCTATGTCGATCACCGGCCCTTGCTCCGCAAGGATGGCGGCGATCGGGCGCATGAATATCGCGTGCTGCTCGATGAGGTCCGCCCGGGCGAATTCATCAACGAAAATGATGAATTGGCCGAGGTCGGAACGAGAGTCGGCGAAGGGTCCGAAGGGGCCGTTTCGGCTGCACCCCCCTGCCCACCAGTGGGCACCCCCCTGCCCACCGGTGGGCAGGGCGTGCCCACGCATGAGCGGGCACCCATAAGAACGACCCTTCTAGAACGATCAGAGAGAGAAGCGCGCGAGCGCGAGGCTGGCGGACCAAGGGTCGCCAAGCTTGATGCCGGAGCGGCGCGGGCAGCGGCTGCGGATGCGGCACGGGCCGATACGGCATTCTCGGCCTGGTGGGCGGCTTGGGATGGCTCGCAGGATGACAATCTCGTCCGCTCGCATGCCGCATGGCTGCGGCTTTCGGATGAGGACAGGCGGACGGCCGTCGAATTCACGCCGGTGGCGCTTGCCCGCCGCAAGCTGACGCGCAGCAACTATCGGGCCTTCACCTATCTGGAAGAGCGCAAATGGCTGGACCTAAGGGCGTCTTCGACAGGACCGGTTTCGGCGAATGAGGCGCGCGTGCCGCTGCCGCCGCGCAGCCAGGCCGCTTTCGCCGTGTTCTGGCGGCGCTGGAAGGCCGGCGATCCGGTCAAGGTGATGTTTAGCGAGATGCTGCAGCGGCCTTATGGCGTGCTGCCTTCACAGATGCCCGGCGAGGCCGAGACCGCCGCCCTCGTCAAGATCGAGGTCGCCCGAGACGGCAGGGCAACCGAGGAAATGGCCGCATGGCGCGATGAGATGGCGAAGGTCGGCATCAGCTTCACGCCCGGCGATATCGGCATGCCCTTCGTCTGGGTGCCGAGCCGCTGGCCGCCTGGCTGGGGCGCGGCGGCGAGCGTGGCGGATGAGTATTTCGGTGACGAGGTGCGGCTGTGACGGCAACGGCGAGGCTGGCGATGGACGAGCGAAAGATCTGGCGTGTCGGCGATATCGTCGAGTTCCTGCCCAAGCCGGCGCCGACGCCGCAGCCAGTGTTCGAGGGCGGCTGGAACATCATCGTCGCGCATGAGCGGACGGAGCACTTCGTCATGCGTTCGGCGATGCTTGCCGGGCTTGAGGCGTGGTATCCGGAGCGCACCTATTGGAGCAACGTCACCAGACGTCATCCGGAACCGTGGAAGCTGAAAGCGCCGCTGTTTCCTGGCTATGTGTTCTCTAGGGCAGCCGCCGGGCAGTCCTTCTATGACCGCGTCAATGCCATGCGCGAGGTCGTCACGAGGCAGCGCGGTGATGAAGTCGTGATCGTCCCGACGAACATCCCGATCGCGGTCGGGCTCTTGAAGTCGCGCGAGCGGCTGCTCACGATTCGTGCTGGCGATATCGAACGGCTGCAGACTCAGGTAGCCGCCGGCGTTTTTGACGAGACGAAGGGCGCTGTGCGCGGCAATCCGAGAGGGTTACGCACAGGCGATGCGGTGCAGATCATCGATGGCCCGTTCGCATGGTTTGAGGCGATTGTTGCGGAAATCCAATCGGATAAGGGCCTCGCCTTGGTGGAAGTCAGCATCTTCGGCCGGATGAGCCGCACCGAAATGCCGCTTGACGCTCTGAAACGGATCGCATAGCCGTTGGTGCAGGACGAGATCGCGAAAGAGTGTTGAAGGGTTCGGCCGATAGGCCACCTGTTCCACACGCGGCCCCAGAAGACGGCAGAAGCTGTTCTTCGTGGTGGCGAAGCATGGCCCGGATGCAGAGATGCAGGCCGGGCTTTTGTGTGTCTAGGGGTATGGATGCCTGACGATGGGGCGACCGCCTCATGCAAATCTCCATCAAGGATAACCTTCAAGCCGCGAGGCGTTCCCTCCTCCTCGATCAGAAACAGTTCGGGCGGGAGATCCCGAGGGCGCTGAACTTCACGGCTGCCGAGACCCGCAAGGTGCTGCGCTCTGAGATGGAGCGCGTGTTCGATCGGCCAACGCCGTTTACGCTCAACGGCATGTTCGTCCAGTCGGCAACCGAAGCCGACCTGAGCGCGGCGGTATTCTTCAAGGACTTCGCACCCAAGGGCACGCCTGCCGGCAAGTATCTCCGCGCTCAGATCGAGGGTGGCAGTCGTCGGCAGAAGCGGTCGGAGCGGGCATTCGCCGCGGCCGGGCTGTCGGGGAACCGGGGCTTCTGGGTGCCTGGGTCAAGCCTCAAGCTCAATGCCTATGGCAATGTGCCCGGCTCGGTCATGGTGCAGATCCTTGCCGCGGTGCGCGCGTTCGGCGAGGTCGGATATGTCGCCAACAAGACGGCGAACTCTGCGAAGCGCAACAAAAGCTACCGTGCTCGCGACTACTTCGTCATCCCGCCTGGTCATCGGCTGAAGCCTGGGGTGTGGGTGCGAGTGGGGCGGGACATCTGGCCCGTTCTGTTGTTCGTCGAGGCTGTCAGCTATCGCAAGCGGTTCGACTTCTTCGGCAAGGGTGAGACGTTCGCCCGCTCGAGGTTCGAGATCGAGATCGAGAATGCGGTGCGCCGCACCTTCCGGCACCAGTCGGGTCGCTGACCTGCGCTTCCGGGAGGTCGATCGACCCCTGCCCCCTATCCCCATGGGTCCCTCTGGCACCTGACCCCCGCGCGGGTAATTCGAGCGCCGAGGTAGAACTAGTGAGGCTGGTAAAACCTGTGTTGACGATGGTTGACGTGGTTGACGGTCATGCAAACGGTTGACGATGCAAGCGGACTGCACGTCAGTGTGTCCGAGCTGGCCCGGATGAAGGGCCTTTCCAAGCAGGCAATTTCGAAACGGCTTGGACGCCTCGTCGAGGATGGGCTGATCAGAACGCATGTGCGCGGCCGTGAAAAAGTCGTGTCGCTTGCCGAGTGGGATACCGTCACGCGGGATGTAACGGATCCCGCGAAGGTGGCGGGCGCCCGCACCCGGTCCGGCCGCAACCTGTCGGCCGAGCCAATAGCCGATGGCGCGACATCGCCAGAGGATGCAGCGCGGTCGCCGTCCTACAATCGCGAACTGACCCGCAAGGCTGGCTATGATGCCGACCTCAAAGAGATCGAGCTGCGCAAACAGCGCGGCGAACTGCGGACGGTTCAGGACATCCAAGCGGCGGCGACGAAAGTCGGAGAGACACTGGTCCGCCTGATCGAGCAACTCCCGACGCACGCCGACGATATCGCGACGGCGCATGGTCGCGGCGGCGCCTCTGCGGTGCGTGATCTTCTGAAGGCGAAGGCGCGCGGCATGCGCGAGGCCGTCGTGCAGGCGCTGGAAGCCCTGGCTGCCGGCGCCGAAGAAAGCGACGCCACACAGGACGACATAAACTGATGGCGCTCGGCTTTCCGCCTGTCCTCGGACTGATCGTCTCGGCGGTGGTGCAGGTCGTCGCACCGCCGGCGCCGCTGGTGCCCTCGGTCTGGATGACCGATCACCTTTTTGTCCCGGATGGGCCACGCGCCGGCGGTCGCTGGGACAAGGACCTGACGCCCTATGTCGCTGAGATCGTCGATACGCTCGGCCCCGAGTCGCCGCACACAATGGCCGTCTGTCGCAAGAGCGCGCAGACCGGCGTCTCGATCGCCGCAATCGGGCTCGCCGCCTCCTATATCGATCGGGCGCCGTGCCGTATTGGTTACGCTCTGCCGACGATCGACGCGGTGCAGGAGTTCAACCGAGAGAAGCTGACGCCGACGATCGACAATACGAAAGAGCTGAAGGCGCGCATTCGGCCGCAGACGGCGCGGTCCGGCCTCGGTTCGACCGTCACCACTAAGCCGTTCTCCGGCGGTTCACTGCGCCTCATCAACGCGAACGCGGCCGGCGAACTCAAGTCCAAGACGCTCAAGGTCGGCATCGGTGACGAAGTTGACGAGTGGGCCGACAATCTCGACGGCCAGGGCGATCCTTGGGAACTCTTCCTAAACCGCTTCATCTCGTTTCATGCGACCGGCGACTATCGCGTCCTGGCGCTCTCGACGCCGACGCTGCTTGGCTCGTCACGGATAGATGCCCTCTATCTGCGTGGCGATCAACGTCGCTGGCATATCGACTGCCCGCAATGCGGCGATGCGATCGTGCTGGAATTCCAGCATCTGAAGTTTGAACGGAAGCCGCCTTATCTGGCGCACTATGTAGCGCCCTGCTGCGGCCGTCCGATTGAACATCACGAGAAGGCCGCGCTTGTCCGCGAGGGTCGGTTCGTTCCGACCAATGCCGACGGTCTGTACCCGAGCTTCCATGTCGACGCTCTGATCTCGCAGCTGACGACATGGGATAAGATCGCCGAAGCATGGCTGCTGGCAGAGGGGATTGAGCAGAAGGAAAAGGCCTTCTTCAACAATGTGCTCGGCCTTCCATACGAGATCCGCGGTGACGCACCCGATCACGTCCGCTTGCTCGAGCGCCGCGACGACTATTCCGAGAACATCATTCCGCCGCTCGGACTGTTGTTCGTCGCGGCAGCCGACGTGCAGCATTCTGGTATCTGGGTCGAGGCGGTTGCCTTCGCGCCGGATCGTCGCAGCTGGTCGATCACGGCGCGCTTTCTTGAGGGCGACACGACCGATCCGCAGTCCGGGGCCTTCCTAAAGCTCGCCGCGTTCTATGACGAGCGCTTCAAGGATGCCTATGGAAACGACCGCCAGATCGACGCGTTGGCGATCGACGCCGGCGATGGCGGTCGCGCCAACCAAGTCTATGCCTTCACGCGCAGCCGGGCCCGGGCTTATGCGATCAAGGGTGTTCCCGGTTGGAATCGCCCGGCCATCGGTACGCCAACCGATGTCGCGATCACGCTGAAAGGCGTCAAGATCAAGGGACGCTCGCGTCTCTGGCCGGTTGGAACATGGTCGCTGAAGGCCGAGTTCTACGCCAACCTCCGCAAAGATGGTCGAAAAGCCGGACAGGAGATCGACCCGCCCGGCTACTGTCACTTCGGCGAACACAACGACCTCGGCTATTTCAAGCAAATCACGGCCGAATATCTCGCGGAACAGTCCGTCCGAGGCCGCACGACAGTCGCATGGAAGCGGACGGGGCCAAACCATCTGCTCGATGCGCGGGTCTACGCGATGGCGATGGCCGAGCATCTCGGCTTGACCCGGAAAACCAAGCAAGAGTGGCAGGCGCTAGCGCGGATCTACGCGCCGTCTGCCGATGATGGATCGCTTTTCGCAACCGCACCGCTCGTTGCAGAACGCGACGCCGCGCCGGCCGTCGCTCCAACGACTGTGGCGGCAGAGTTCGCGCGCTCGATTGAACAGAAACGCAGTGTCGTTCGGACAGCACCTGTTCGCCGCGTCCGCTCAAAGGGGATTTCCTGATGCCCGTCATCGACCTTGCAATGGCCCAAGCCCAGCTTGCTGCCTGGCTGGAGGCGTCGGCTGCAGTCGCCAGGAACCAGGAATACCGCATTGGCGACCGGACGTTGCGCCGTGTGGATGCCGCTGAGATCCGCAATCAGATCGACTATTGGGAAGGCAAGGTCCTGGCCGCATCGCCACGCCGTAGCCGCACGCGCTACGTGGTGACGCAGTGAGCCGACTGCCGACCGTCCATCCGACATTTGCTGACCGGCTCGTCAACTGGTTCAACCCGGTTGCGGGCGCTCAGCGTCTGCGGGCGCGCATGATGACTGCAGCGCTCGGCGGCTACACCGGCGGTCGCCGCGATCGCCGTTCGACGCGCAACTGGCGCGGCAAGGAAGAGAGCGCCAACGTCGCGGTTATTCCCGACCTGCCGGATCTGCGTTGGCGGTCCCGCGATCTCATTCGAAACATGCCGCTCGCGGGCGGTGCGATCGCCACGAATGTGACCAATGTCATTGGAGATGGCCTGGTCCCGCGGCCGCAAATCGATCGCGAACTTCTTGGACTCAGTGAGATCGAGGCCGACAGATGGCAGGCCCAAGCGCGTCGCGAGTTCATGCTCTTTGCCATGCGCTCGGATTTCACGCGTGTGCAGAACTTTTTCGAGCAGCAGCAGCTCGTCTTCCGGGCACAACTCGAATCTGGGGACGTGCTCGCGGTGCGGAGGTTTCGGCGCGATGCGGGCGACAGCTACGGACTAAAGGTGCAGATCGTCGAGGCTGATCGCCTCTGCAATCAGGATTACCAGGCCGACAGCGACACGCTGGTCGCCGGCGTCGTCATCAATGCCGACGGCGTGCATACCAGCTATCAGATCGCCGATCGTCATCCGCTCGATATCCGCAATCAGGGTGCGCGGTGGACGACCGTCCCGGCCCGCGACACATTTGGTGATCCACTCGTCATCCACATGTTTGAGCGGCTGCGCCCCGACCTTGCACGCGGGGTGCCGTACCTCGCGCCCGTCATCGAAGCGCTGAAGATGCTCAGCGATTATGCCGAGGCCGAGCTGAAATCAGCTCTGATCTCGGCCATGCTCACCGTCTTCATCACGCGGCCGGACGCTGGCAATGAAGACGCGCCGCCGGTCATCGGGGACGCGGCCGCCAATGCGGCTGCGAATGAGGTTGAGCTTGGCAGCGGCGCGATTGTCGACTTGGCACCGGGCGAGAAGCCGGAATTCGTCAACCCCGGCAGGCCTAATCCTGAGTTCGATCCGTTTGTCCTGTCGATCCTGCGTCAGGTTGGCGTCGCCCTCGACCTGCCCTTCGAGATCTTGATCAAGCATTTTACGTCGAGCTATTCGGCCTCGCGGGCAGCGCTCGAAATGGCGTGGCAGATGTTCAGGCGCCGCCGGACGCTCGTTGCCGATCGCTTCTGCGATCCCGTTTATGCGTGGCTGATCACCGAGGCTGTGGCGAGTGGCCGGCTGATCGCGCCGGGGTTCTTCGAGGATCCTGTTGTTCGCGCCGCATGGCTCGGATGCGAATGGGACGGCACGTCGCCAATCGCCCTTGATCCGAAGAAAGAGGCTGATGCCGACAAGGTCGACCTCGAGACGGGGGCCAAGACGCTTGAGGAGATCACCCAGCAGCGCACCGGCGGCAACTGGCGACGCAAGATCGAACAGCGCGGCCTCGAGGAAAAATTGAAACGCGAGGTGGGCATGCTGGCGGCGACCCCGTCTCAGCCGACGCCTGACCCGCTCGCCCCTGCCGATCCCCTGGAGGAATGACCGATGCCGCACCGACTGATCGTCAATGACGAACTCGTTCTCTATGGCTATGTCGGCATCGCCAGCTGGTTTGATGAGAGCGGCTTCACAGCCCGCGAGGTCATCGAGGCGCTCGCTGAAATCGAAGGCGACGTTGTCGTCCGGATCAATTCGCCGGGTGGCATAGCGACCGAGGGCAGCGCGATCTATGCGGCCCTGGTTGCTCATGACGGCACTGTCACGGTTCGCATCGAGGGCATCGCCGCTTCGGCTGCCTCCGTTATCGCGATGGCGGGCGAAGAGATCATCATGGCCAACGGGTCCCTGATGATGATCCACGATCCCGCCGGCGTCACGATTGGCACGGCAGCGGATCACCGCGCGACGGCGGTTGCTCTTGACGTGATGGCGGGCGCGATGGCCCGGATCTATGCGAAGCGCTCAGGCAAGAGCGTTGCTGAGGCGCGCGCCATCATGCAGGCCGAGACCTGGTTCGATGGATCCGAAGCTGTTGCGCAAGGCTTCGCCACAAGCGACGAGACTGGCGGCGCGATCGAGGCCGCCGTGCCCATTTTCGACTATCGCAGTTTCCAGCATGCCCCCGATCGGCTCGTCGCGCAGGCCGATCGCTGGCGATCCGAAGGTCGCAAGCTTGCGGCGTTCGGGCAGCCCACCGCCAGCGCGATCTCTACCAGCCCGGCCACGGTCGTTGCCTCGCCGGCGTCAGCTTCAACAGGAACGAAGGAGGCCACCGTGCCCGAAATGAAAGACATCACGCTTTCGATGGTCCGCGAACAGCGCGGCGACCTGGTCAAGGAGTTGCTTGCATCTGCCGACGTGACGGCGATGGCGACGGCAAGCGCGGCTGCTGAGCGCGACCGGATACTTGGAATCGAAAATCTCGGCGCGACCGGTCATGACGCGCTCGTCGCGGAGATGAAGGCCGACGGCAAGACTTCGCCGGCCGAGGCCGCGCTGCGCATCATGGGCGCCGAAAAGGCGACCCGTGGCACGCGTATGCAGGCCCTGGCGGATGCCGACAAGACGGTCCCGGTTGCGACGGCGCCGACGGCCAATCCGCAGCCCGCCGCGCCTGTCGCTCCTGTTCCGGTCGTGGCGGCTTCGCCCGACGGCTGGAAGGCCGAATTTGTGGCTTCGGCAGACCTGCAAGCGGAGTTCCGCAGCGTTGAAGCCTATGTCGCCTTCAAGTCGGCGACCGCAGACGGCCGCGCCCGCATCAAGGCGGCCTGACCTTCGCCCTCCCGCAACCGGCCGCGTCGAAGGCGGCCCTGACGTACTGGAGATCTAAGAAATGACCACGCTTGCCGCGGACGCTGTCCGCGATTATTCGCTCGGCGAGATCGAGGAGTATCCGGTCATCGCCGCCGACATCATCTATCAGGGTGCCGCTGTAGGCGAGAATGGTTCGGGTTATGCCCGTCCCCTAGTCGCCGGCGACCCCTTCCTTGGTTTTGCCGATCGTCAGGTCGATAATTCAGCCGGCGCCGCAGGCGCCAAGACGGTGCGCGTCAAGACAAAGGGCAGGCTCACCCTGGCGATCGCCGCGATCGCGATCACCGCCAATGATCATCCGGCTGTGTATGCGTCCGACGACGACACCTTTACGTTGACCGTCGGCACCAACACCCTCATCGGCTATGTGAGCCGCTGGGTCTCGACCGGTGTCGCCGTTGTCGAGTTCGATACCGCCCTCGTCAAGGCCGCGTTGCAGGCCTGATCTGTCGCCGAAGGCCCGGCGTTTCGGGCGCCCTCCGGCTCCGCTTCTCACCCCTGACAATCTGGAGAGTTACCCATGGCGCCCAACCGCCTGCTGACCAGCCGTGCCATCATCGGCGAATTCTACAACCGCCTCACCGTCGCCCCTGCCGGCTGGATCGGCCGCTATGCGATGAAGATCTCGTCCAACCAGGCCAGCGAAAGCTATGGCTGGCTCGGCATGGTTCCGACCATGCGCGAGTGGGTCGGTGGCCGCCAGGCAAAGGATCTTCGGGAGAACGGCTTCAACCTTGCCAACAAGGATCATGAAGCAACGCTTGAGATCAATGTATCGGATCTTCGGCGCGATGCGTCAGGCCAGATCCTCGTTCGCATCGGCGAGCTTGCCAATCGTGCGCAGTCCTATCCTGCGAAGCTGATGTCGGCCCTGATCATCAATGCAGAGTCGACGACCTGCTATGATGGCCAGTACTTTTTCGACACTGATCACAGTGAGGGCAACTCTGGTTCGCAGAGCAACGACATCTCGTACGATGTCGCGACGCCGACCAAGCCGACCGTGGAGGAGATGCGCGACGCCATTCTCGCCGGCATCCAGCAGGTCATCGGCCTGAAGGATGATCAGGGCGAGCCGATGAACGAGGGGGCGACCCAGTTCGAGGTCATGGTGCCGATCTCGCTCTGGGGTACCGCCGTTTCGGCGGTCTCGCTGCAGACCCTCGGTGGTGGCGCGACCAACATTCTGCCGAACCTCGCGAACCTGCAGATCGTCGTCGTGCCGAATGTGCGGCTGACCTGGACGGACCGCTTTGCGATCTTCCGGACCGATGGCGAGACGAAGCCCTTCATCCTGCAGGAGGAGCTGCCGATTTCGGTCGACGCCATTGCCGAGGGCTCCGAGCTGGAGTTCAAGGAGAAGAAGCACTGGTATGGCGTCCAGTGGGCCGGCAACGTCGGCTACGGGTACTGGCAGCACGCCTGCCTTGTGACGCTCACCTGATCGACGCTCTGACAGTCCGGCCGCTTTGCGCGGCCGGATCATCGGATCGTCGAAAGGAAACCCATCATGCAAAGTTATCGAATTGTTGGCGGGACCGCCCATATCGGTCTCGGCGAAGTCGTCGTGCTCACCCATGCGCAGTTCGCCTCGCGAGCGCACAATGTCGATGTCGTGCGCCGCTCCGGCAAACGGGTCGAAGTGCGCGCCCGCGTTCCGCTTGAATTCAAGGACGGCGAAATCATCGGCCTTCATGCCGAGCCGCCCAAGAATATCGTCCATCTCCTTGTCGCCGAGGAAAAGGGCGAGAAGGCGAAGGAACCGCCGCCGATTACGGGTGGTCCTCCGCAAGAACCTCCGGCTCCCCCTGAGCCGCCGGCCGCCTGATGGCTGTCGAGAGCGATGCCGATCGGGCCGTGTTCGTCAATCCAGACGAATTCGGCCGGGTCGCGCTCTATGCCAAGGCGGGCGCAGCGGAAGCTGTAGCCGTCCCGGTTCTGCACGATCTTCCGTCGACGCAGCTTTTCGACGGACCTGGGCTCGCATCTGACGAGCCGAGCCTGACCGTCCGGATCTTCGATCTTCCCGTCGGCTATGGCGTCGATGACGTCGTCACCGTCGATGGCGCGACCTACGCCGTGCGCAAGATCGACCGCGACGGGCGGGGCATGGCACGGCTGCAGCTTGAGGACATAGGGGAATGAACCACGCCCGTATGTTGATCCGCGATGCCGCAGCGGCGGCCCTCACGGGGCTTGATACGACCGGCACGCAAGTCAAGGCGAGTTGGCCCTACGCGACGGCGCCGGAACAACTGCCTGCGCTCCGTATCTTCATGCCCAGCGAAGATCTCGACGATCAACTTTCCAATCTGAACAGTCGGACCGGCCGTGTCGTCACGATGATTGTCATCGGCTATGCCGCCGGCGCCCTCGTCGCCGACACGCTGGACAGGATTGCGGCTGAAACCGAGGTGGCCCTTGCCGCCAGCGGCAATCTCGGCGGGCTCGTCAAGGCCATCGACTATCGCGGCACGACTGTCGATATCGACGGCGATGGCACCAAGCGCTCCGGCGAAATCCGGCTCACCTTCGGCGTCCGCTATCGCACGGCCGTCGCCGATCCCTCACAGACAACCAACTGAGGACATCGCCATGGGCGTCCATATCGGCAATGAAGGCCAGGTCAAGATCGGTGCCAATGTCATCGCTGAGGTCACCGGATTTCAGATCACCGAAAATGCGGCGGTGGCGGATACGTCCACGCTCAGCACGGCGTGGGATACGCATCTGGCCGGTTCGAAGAGTTGGTCGGCTCAGATCGATTGCTGGTGGGATGAGACCGATGCGGACGGACAGGGCGCGCTCGAGGTCGGCTCGACCGTCTCGCTGCTGAACCTCTACTGTGCCGGATCCTCCGTCGGCGACACGTATTTCACCGGCGATGGCACCGTGACGCAGATCACGCGGCAGGTCGCCCGCAACCAGACGCAGACCGCGTCTTTCCAGGTGCAGGGCAATGGCCAGCTGGCCAAGGCGACCGTGCTGGCCTGATCTCAAGCTTTCCTTCTCTTCATCCTCTGGAAATCACCATGAACATCATTGACCGTGTACAGCGGCACTATGACGACCTCGGACGCAAGTCGATCGACGTCCCCGAATGGGGAGAAGATAACACCCCGCTCAAGATCTACTGGACGCCGCTCACGGCGCTTCAGCATCGCAAGATCGTCACCGGTGAGGATGGCCGCACGGCCAAGCTTCTCGTCAGCGTGCTGATCATGAAGGCCGAGGACGGCGACGGGCGGCGTATCTTCAAGGAAGAGGATCGCGGCGTGCTCATGAGTAAGGTCGATCTGCACGTCATCACGCGCGTCGCCAACGCCATCCTCGCCGAACGCACGATCGAGGAACTCGAAAAAAACTGATGGACGATCCCGAGCGCGTCTTCCTCTTCGCGCTCGCGGATCACTTCGGCATGCCCGTCGCGGACCTCGAGACGCGGCTTCCGCATGAGGAACTGAGCGAGTGGGTCGCCTGGCAGCGGGTGATGAAGCGGATGCGGGGCTGAGGCATGGTCGAGAATATCCGGTTCGACATCACGGCGCGGGATGAAACCACTCGCGCCTTTCGTCAGATCGACGCCAATCTCAACCGGACGATGGCCGGCTTTCGCAAGTTCGAGGCTGGCATCATTGGCTTCCGCGGGCAGCTCGGCGGCGCCCTTGCCGTCACGGCCAGCGCGACAGGTCTGCTTTATCTAGAAAAGCGCTTCGTCGACATGGGCTCGAAAGTTGGCGATACCGCCGACAAGATCGGGATCACGTCCGACCAGCTGCAGGAACTGCGTTACGGGGCGCAGCTCGCGGGCGTCGAGACCGAGACGCTCGATGGCGCCCTGCTCATCTTCACCCGCAATCTCGGCAATGCCGAGCTGGGGCTCGGCAAGGCCCGCGGCGCGCTCAAGGAATTGGGTGTCGAGTTTGAGGAACTGAAGGGGCAGTCGCCCGCCGAGATCTTCGGAAAGGTGGCCGACGGGCTTGCCCGGATCGAAGATCCGATGAAGCGCAATGCTCTGGCAGCGCAGCTTTTCGGCCGTTCGGGTGCCGAGCTTGGACCGTTGCTCTCGGAAGGCGCCAAGGGCCTCGAGGCCTATGCGGATAATGCGCGCAGTCTCGGCCTTATCGTGCATGAGGATATCATCCGCGCCAATCAGGAGGCGGGCGACAGCTTCGACACGATCGGTACGGCGATCGATGCGGCCGGCATGAATATCTCAGCGGGCTTCTTGCCGGCGATCCGCGAGATCGAGGACATTATGACCTCGTCCGGCTTTCAAAGCGGGCTGCGTGATGCGGCGGCGGGCGTCTCCCAGTTCGTCCAATCTGCGATCGAGCACTATGACGAGCTTGTCGCCGTGGTCGGCGTCATGGGTCGTCTCTACCTGGCGTTTCAGGGGTTCAAGATTGGCAAGGCGGCCGGCCCGGTCGGTATGGTCGCCGGCGCCGCGGCGGGCTATTTCGCGCCCGAGATCGCCGGCGCTCTGTCGACAGCTGGTGACGGACGAGCCCCGCTCGATGCCAATTCCAACGGGAAGAAAGTCCTTTCGCTGGACGTCACCACGCCGGCTAATCAAGCGGAAATCGACCAGTATAACGCGGCGCGCGACACGCTCGCTCTTGGCCTTCGCCAGAATTCGGCGAAGCGGGGCGACTGGAGCGGCGAAGACTTTCTTACCGGTGGCGACGGCTTTACCGATGGTGGCTTCGGTGGCGGCGGTGGTGGGGCGGGTAAAGGCAAGAGCGGAGGGAAGACGAGCCGCGACCGCGCGGCCGATGCCGTGAAGCGTGTCACCGACAATTTGCAGGATCAGCTCAAGATGCTCGGGATGACCGGGCGCGAACAGGCGATCTACAATGATCTGACCCGGGCAGGCGTCACTGAGAATGACGCCGCCGGCCAGGCTATTGCGGCACTTTCCGGCGCGCTTTACGACCAGAGCGCAGCCCTCGAGGAGACGCAGCGAGCGATCGATGCGGCCCGCGGCATCAGCTTCGAATTCGCATCGGGTCTCATTTCGGATCTTCGCGATGGCGTCTCAGCAGCCGAGGCGCTCGGCAACGCATTTGATCGTCTTGCTGATCGCCTGATCGACATGGCGCTCGATGAGACCATCAATTCACTCTTTGCCAATCTGGGTGGCGCGGCGCGCGGTGGAGGTGGCGGCGGGGGCGGGTTGCTTGCTGGGCTTATCAAGCTATTTGGTTTCGCGGATGGCGGATGGACCGGAGGCGGCGGCCGCGGCCAAGTGGCCGGCGTGGTCCACGGACAGGAATTCGTCGTCAACGCCGCGGCGACGTCGCGCAACCGCGCCCTCCTGGAAGCGATCAACGAAGGGCGGCCCGGTTTTGCTGCCGGCGGCTATGGCGGCGGCGGCAGCTATGCGCCGGCCGGCGGCGCCAGCGGGCCGATCGTCTTTCACCAGACGATTAACCTCGAGGGCGCGACGGGCGACAAGCAAATCAGGGAACTCGTCACGCGCGCCTCAATGCAGGCGGTGGAGGCGTCGACCGCAATCGCCCGTAAACAGGCTGCCGCCTGGGTCTTTGAGGCGCAGTCGTCAGGGGACTACCGTTCGTGACGATAATTGTGTGGCCAGATGCCCTCGAGCCCACGCAGGTCAGCGTCAACTCCGTATCGATATCTCGTTCGGGCGGGAAGTCGATAGGCGGTCTTGAGCGGGCGATCCTGACGGATGTCGGCTATTGGTCGGTGACGATGACGCAGATCGTGCTGGCGTCGTTGGTGCAGCGGCAGCTTTGGAATGCCGTCCGCTCATCCTTGCGCGGACGTTCGGGTCTCATCGAGGTTCCCGTCTGGAGCCGGGAAAGTGCGCCTTATGCGGGAGGCGTGTGGACCCCTAGGCTTGTTCCCTATGACGATGGGGCGACATTCGACGACGGCGGTCTGCATGACAACGGCCCGGGTGTTGAGATCCGTATGCACGCCAGCGCGTCGATCGGCGCAACCGTCGTGACGCTGCGTCTTGTTTTAGGATCTGAGCAGCTGTCGGGTATCCGTTTTTCGTATGGCGGGGCGCTTTATGAGACCGGCCTGGCGCTTTCGGTCGAGGGGGATTTATGGGAGGTCCCGGTATTCCCCGCGATCCGGGCCGTGATCCCCAGCGACGCCGATCTCGAAATCGAGCGTCCGACCTGCATCATGCATCTTGCGACGGATCGGGAGATGGACGTCACGTTTTCGCGGTCGCAGGTCGACAAGCCGACGGTTAACTTCGTTGAGGCGGTCGAGTATTGGGCGGATATGGCGGGCTGAAATGACCATCAAGAGTATCCGCATTCTCGTCCGCTTCGATTTCCCGAGCGAGACCGTCCGCTTATGGGACGGATCCGGCCCTTATGTCGATCCAGATGGCGAGACATGGAGGGGCAGTCTGACCCTCACCGGCCTTGACCAGGTGGAGCTGGCGATCAACGGCGAGGCGGTGACCTTTGCGCCTGAACTGGCGGCCGATGATCCTGAGCTTATCGACCTTGCTTATGGGTCGATGGAAGAGGGCGACGTCATCGGGTCGACGATGCAGCTATTGATCCAGCCTTGTGACGAATATCATCAGCCGGTCGGCGCGCCGGAGGTTAGGCTTACCGCGACGATCGACAATGTGATCTTCAGGGAAGAGGCATCGGGCGACGCGCATCTGGCAAGCGTGGTCGCCGAATGCACCAACCGCTTTAATCTTCGCAATCTCGTTTCCGGCGCGGTGCTTTCCGATGTCGATCAACGAGCGCGCGCTGCGATCCTCAATCCGTCTGGAACCTCGGATCGCTTTTGCGAGCGCGTTCCCGCCTTGGCCGACCATACGATCGCATGGCCGAACCTCTGATGATCGCCGATCTCGACGCCTTTCTCGCGAGTTATGGCGATCGCCCTTGGGTCTGGGGAGAAGTCGATTGTTCTCTCGTGCTGGCTGATTGGGCGATCGCCAATGGCCATCCGGACTCCGCGGCGCAGCTGCGTGGCAGCTACGCGACGCATCAGGGTTGCCTTGCGGTTGTCGCGGCCGCTGGCGGCGTCGTGCCGCTCGTTGCTGCCTGTGCCGCCGTTCTCGGCCTCGATGCGCTGGCGGTACCCGAACGGGGCGCTATCGGGGTAGTGGGCGCCGCCAGCAATATGCATCGCCAATGGGGTGCCATCTTCGATGGTCGTGACTGGCAGGTGCGGCTTGAGCCGCGCTTCGTCGCGTTGAAGGCGCACCCTCTTGGGATATGGAGGATCTGATGCCGCCCGCTCTTGGCTTCGCGCTGTTTACGCTTGGCGCGCCGCTCGGCCTCGTCAATTTCGTGACGATCGGCTTTGGCGCCACGGTGCTAAATGCTCTTGGCGCGGCGGCCCTTGGCATCGGCGCGAGTCTGGTTTCGAGCTATCTAAACAAGAATTCGACGCCGAAGGCCGAGGACGGAAAGTACAATCTCAAGCAGAATGTACCGCCGCTCTGCCGCATTTATGGACGCGTCAAAAAGGGCGGCGATTATGTCCTCCTTGAGGAGGCCGGCGGCTTCGCCTATCACATCATCGTCCATGCCGGGCACAGGGTTGAGGCCTATGTCGAACATTGGCTGCATGATGATCTTGTGACGCACGATGGCGCCGGGATCGTCACGGATCCTGCGCACTATTATCCCTATGTCGGCATCAACGATCAGCTCGGCTATGATGTATCGACGGCCTATTCGCAGGTCGTGGCGGCTTTTCCCGATATCTGGACCGATGACCATCGCGGCGACGGCCTTGCGTCGATCGTCATGACCTGCGGCTCCCCTTCAAGCGAGGACCTGCAGACGGTCTACCCAAACAATATGCCGGTCCATACTGCTGTGATCGACGGGGCATTGATCTATGACCCGCGCGACGGGGTGACTCGCTTCTCCTCTAACCTCGCGCTCATCCGGGCCGATCATCTTCGACATCCGTCTGGCGGCGCCAAGCTGGGCATGGATGACCTCTATTGGCCGGATTGGCAGACCGCGGCGAATATCTGCGACGAGTGGGTCACCAACCGCGAAGGTGGCAGCGTGCGGCGCTATCACGGCGGTCTCTGGTATCGCTATTCAAATGACCAAGTCGAGGTCGGGCGCCTGATCGATCAGGCTGCCGAGCTGGTGATCTATGAGCGGCCGGATGGCAAGATCGGCGTTCATGCCGGGCACTATGTCGAGCCGGATATCAGGCTCACGGCCAACGATATCATCTCGCACCAGTTCGACGCCAACCGGCGGCGCGCGAGCAACGTGGTCGCAGTGCGAGGCCGCTATACGGATCCGTCGCAGGGGTTCAACACCGTCGATGCAGCGATCTATGGCATCCCCTACGCGACAGACGAGACGGAGCGCACACGAACATTCGACAACCAGGTTGTGCAGGATCACAATCATTCGGCACGTCTGCAGAAGATCACCTATATCCGCGCCAACGCGCCTCGGGTCTCCTTTACGGCGCACTATGAAGCGGCGCGCAACGTTCCCTACCGCCGCTTCGTCCGTGTCCATCTGCCACCGACGATGGTCGAGGCTGTGGTCGAGATCACGGGGCGACCCAAGCTATCGCTGGTCAATCTGACCTATAGTTTCGAAGGCATCGTGGTGCCGGCGTCGCTCTATGACTTCGATGCGGCGACGGAAGAGGGTGTGCCGGGGGGCTCGATCACGCCGGTTGCGCCGGGCGGAACCCCGGTGCCGACCGGTTTCGCGGTAACGATCGAGACCGCAGCTCTCAGTGGTGGGCAGCAGGCCGCCTATGCCTTGGCCACATGGGACCACGTGTCCGACATTCTGCGTTATGAGCTCACCTGGCAGCTGACCTCTGGCGGTGCAATTACCTCGGCCGTATCTGCCTCTGGCGAGGACGAAGTGCGCACGAGCTATCTTGCCGATGGTTCGGAATATGAATTTCGGCTTCGAGCCTGGTCGCCTGGCGGCGGAAAGTCTGATTGGACCTCCTATGTCATTCGAACTGCAACGGCCGATCCGACGGCGCCCCCCGTCCCCGCTGCGGTCTCTTCCGACGATGGTGCCGGTTCGGCTGTGCTGCACTGGACGACGCCTAACTCGACAAACTTCGCGTCGACACTGATTTATCGGAACGCGGTCAATGACTTCGCGACGGCGACCCTGGTGGACGCAATCTATTCAGGGCCGTCGCTCGTCCGCAGCTACGCCGACGCGCCGGCGGCGGGCACTTACTATTATTGGCTGACCTCGGCCAACTTCTCAGGCGTCGAGAGCGCCGCAGTCGCCACCGGCGCAACCATCGTTTCCTGATCTTTTCCTATCACCGATGAACCATTCGAGGCTCGTCCATGGCCGCGCTTTCCGACGCCTTCAATTCAGTATTCCGGCGCTACAATGTCGATGGCGTGCCGGGATCCGGGACGCGTAATCCGGCCAAGAGTGAGCAGCGCGCGCTTGGAGCCACGATCGAGGGTTACATTGCTGCCAGTCTTTCTGCGCTCAATGGGACGATCGACGCCCGGATCGATGGCGTCGACGCCCGGATCGACAGCGCATTCGATGCTCTCGACAGCCTCGTTTCCTATGGTGCCATTCCGAACAGCACCTCGTCCGAGGCCAAGGCGGCGAACAGCGCTGCACTTCTGGCGGCGGGCCTGACCACGACGGATCTCGGCTTCGGCGGCGTCGATATCCCCACGTCGCTTTATTACACGAATACGCCGGCCAATGAGCTTCCGCCCTTCGGTGGCCGGGGCTCGGTCATCGATGCCGCGGGCAATCGTCGCGGTCGATACTTCTCCTGGATCACGGATGAACCGACAGTGCGGGCTCCGGATGATGGCGAAAATATCAACACCGCCTTCAATGGCGACTTCTCCTATGTGCAGTTTCTGGTCGAACATAGGATCACCGGCGACGCGCTCGGGTCGGCCCCAGTTGTCACCAGCTTTGACGAAGGTCTGCGAGCCTGGACGCCGGAAGCGTACCCCTATTACACGAATCTCTATGTCGAGGCCGGCGACAAGCACGACATCTTCATCACGACGATCGGCTCGGCTGACCATATTGACGTCGTCAATAATTCTCTTGGCGATGTCGCGGCGCGCACGACGCGCGTCGTTGCCGCAAAGGTCAAGACGTCATTCACGGGAACCATCGATAACGGTTGGGCGCTCGGCGACCTCATCGAAGCCATCGGCACTGTCGCTGGGGCGCAGCTCGTTGGCCATGAAGTCAATGGCTATGATCAGGGCTTTGATATTGGCTATGTCGGCTACAATTCCTGGGGCATGCGCACGAACGCCACAGGGGCGAAATATGCGCACTGGATCGACTATGTAGCGAAGTCGGCCGGCGGCGATCTGGCCCACGACCTTGCCTATGCCCTCTACGGCCCGTTCCGGATCGGCACCAACTATGCCGGCGCCGACTTTGACGAAGCCGGCTACGAGGGCGCTGCCATCACGATGAAGGCGGGCCAGGGCATCTTCTGGAACACGTCAGATGGCGCTGTTCCGGATGATTACCGCTGGATCCCTGGCGTCCTCGGCTCGGTCTTCTCGGGCTATTCGGCCGCCGATAGCGCTCTGACGCACCTCAACGGCACCTCGGGCCTTCTCATCTATTCGGACGGCATCAAGTTCGCCGGCAAGCTTGGCTTCGGCGTCACCCCGATCGCGAAGCCCAACGTCGCCGGATCAGACGGCGGCATTGCTGGGCTTACAGCGCTTCGCACCGCTCTCGCCAATCTCGGCCTCATCACCAACAGCTGAGTTGAACCATGCAACCAAGCGAAATCATGAATCACCCGCTCGTCATCGCTTTGCGCAAGCAGCGCAATGACGCGACCGACCTCGTCGCCGTGCTGGCTGCGGAGAACGCATCGCTGCAAAGCGAGAACGCCCGGCTCGCGGCTGATACCGCGCCGGTGAAGACTTCGAAACGAGCCGTTGGTTCGGGGTCGGCCAAGGGCCGGCACCCCCCATCCGGTGCCACTGAGACCAAAAGCGCAAACCAAGGGGCAGTGTCATGACGGACCTTTCCATTACGCCGGCGAATGTCATCGCCGGATCTGATTCCGCATACTTCACCGGCCTCGCCGGGGAAGTGGTTGCTGCCGGAAAGGCCGTCTACCTCGACCCGACGACGAAACGGGTCATGCTCGGCGACAGCAATTCGGCCACGGCCGAGGCGCGCGAGGCGGACGGCATCGCGCTCAATGGCGCCGCTCCGGGTCAGCCGATCGTAGTTCACAAGTCTGGGGACCTGACCCTCGGCGCCGTACTTTCAATTGGCGTGGCCTACTACCTCTCAGATACGCCGGGCGGCATTTGCCCGGTCGCCGACGTCGGCGCCGGCGAATATGTTTGTCTGCTCGGTATCGCCAAATCCACTTCTGTCCTGGCCGTGAAAATCCAGTTTCCGGGCGTAACGCTCGGCGGCGGGTAATTGCCATGGTTGACCTTGCCGTCACGGCGGCGAGCGTCGTCGCCGGAGCCAATGCCGTCCGCTTCACCGGCCTTGCCGGTGAGGTCATCACGGCCGGCAAGGCGGTGTATCTCGATCCGGCGAGCCGCCGCGTTCTGCTCGCCGACAGCAATGCCGAGACGGTCGCTGCCCGCGCGACGCTCGGCATCGCCCTCAATGGTGCCGGATCTGGTCAGCCGATCTTCGTTCACAAGTCCGGCGAGCTCACGATCGGCGCGACGCTCGTCCCCGGCGCCGCCTATTTTCTCAGCGATACGCCGGGCGGCATCTGCCCGCGCGCTGATCTCGACGTCGACGAAACGATCTGTCTGATCGGCTTGGCCCGATCCGCTGCCATCCTTGACGTCGGCATCCAGATTCTCAGCGTCGCGGCCGGCGTCAGCGGCCATCTCAATTTCAGTGAACCCATCAACAGCGGCTACATCGCCCTTTTCGGAGATTTTTGACATGGCTGTCACCGAAATTACGGTCAAGGATGCGGCCGGCGATCCGCAGGTCATCGCGCTTCCGACGGTGCGACAGGTCTCGTCCGCACCTGGGACGCTTACCTATGGGCAGATCCTCATGACCGGATCGCCCGTGCAGCTTCCATCCCGAGCGCTGATCAACGGCCTCGTGATCAGGGCGCGCGAGACCAATTCCGGCAACGGTTTCGTCGGCGGCTCCAGCGTCACGACGACCGATGATGGCACAGGCAATGGCTTTCGCCTCTCGCCTGGGGATGCGTGGTCCGGCACGCCTTCGAATGCCAATCAGGTCTATGTCATCGGCGCCGCCGGCGACGTCTTTTACTTCACCGGGAGCTGAAGATGCCTTTCCCCCAGATCCCCGCCTCTGGCGCTGGCAAGCAAGCGCTCCGCAACACGCAAATCTTCCCTCTTGAGGGCGTCCCGTTCTACATTTTCGGGGATTCCTACGGCAACAACCCCTCGCAAAACGCCGATGTTGGGACGCTCTTTTTCGATCGCTTCGCCAATCGCCATCGCGTAGCCAGCAAGACCAATCTGGCCGTTGCCGGCACGCGCTCCGATCAGGTCGCCGCAGCGGTCCTGGCGGGGTGGACGCCGAACACGCGCGGCCTTGTGGGGCTGGCCGACTGCCTGCTGAACGACGTCTTCCAATACCCCGACACATCGAACGCACCGACCTCGGCGCTTGCGATGCGGACGATTCTCGCAACCCTCACTGCGCGTGCCAAGGTGACCGCGCAGTCAGCCGCCGTTGTCTACGGGCCCGGATGGGCTTCTTCCGTCGCCTCGGCCGCTGGTAGTTATTTCGATGTCGCCTGGACAGGCGACTCATGCTGGCTGTTGTTTACGACGACGACTGCCGCCGGCTCTGCCGAGGTCCGCAATGTCGGCGGCGCGCTGGCCGCGACGATCGCCACCGGTGGTTATGCGCAGGCATTCACCGGCGCGTTCCTCCTGTCCGGCTACGGGGCCGGCAATCACACTGTGCGGGTGTCGGTCGCTTCGGGGACGGTCACATTCGGCGGGCTGCTGATCCCGTCTGCAAACCCGCCAAGCGTGATCTGGTATAAGCCCGGCGGTCTCGGCCGGTCGGGCGCGGAAGATGCTCGCTTGGCCTCCTATCAGGCGGCGTGCGCCGCTGTGCTGACAGACTTCCCCACACTCGTCTCGGTCGGCGTCGACAATGGCTGGTCGAGCGCAATCATGGTCGGGACCGATACGATCCACCTCAATGACGCCGGCAACGCCTATGCTGCCCAGCGGATCACGGATGTGGTGCGGAGCGCGATCCCGACCCAGAGGCAAGGTCTCAACCGGCTCAGCGCGGCTTCGGAAGCCGCATATACTTCGCCGGCGCCATCTTATGCGTCTGGCTCTCCGTCTGCGCCATCGGCTCCCACGGGCGTCTCGGCGACGACGGCCCGCCAGGTTACACTGGCTTGGACCCTGCCAACCGACGGCGGCGCCACGCTGATTTCGCAGACGATTCAGTCGAGCCCGGCCGGGGCGGGCACGTGGACCGATGTCGCAACGATCGATGTAGCGACGACGAGCTATTCGGTCTCGACGGGCCTTACGCAGGGCAGCAGCTACGATTTC
Source organism: Kaistia soli DSM 19436 (assembly GCF_900129325.1). Lineage (GTDB taxonomy): Bacteria > Pseudomonadota > Alphaproteobacteria > Rhizobiales > Kaistiaceae > Kaistia > Kaistia soli. The sequence goes on from NZ_FQUP01000001.1 coordinate 422,595, forward strand.
CGCATCCGCGCCACGAATTCGATCGGGGCCGGAACCTATTCTAGCACTGCCACCGCGACGGCCGGTGCCCCGGTTGTCGACTATGCGAGTGATACCTTTACCCGCTCGGATGGAGCCGTAGGGTCGACCGAAGTCGGCAGCTATGCTTGGACGCTCGCACAAGGTACTGGCGACTGGGTTATTGCGAGCAACCAGCTCAAGGCGAACAGCGTCCCAAGCTTGAACGCCAACGACCTCTACATCAGTGACGGCCAAGCGGACGGCACGTTGAAGATGAAGGTCGTCAACCCGACGCTCAACAACCACGGCATGGTCTTCCGGGCGACCGGCACCGGAAACGTCAACGGCTATATTCTTTGGGCGAGCAATGGGACGCTGACGCTCTCGAAGCGTACCGCTGCCAATTCTTACACTGCCCTTGCTACTGGCGGCGCCGTGGCGGTCAATGACCAGTGGGAACTCATCCTCAGCGGGTCATCAATCAAGGTGCGCGTCAACGGCCTTCAGGTGATTTCGATCACAGACGCCAGCTATTCCGGCACCCGCCATGGGTTCTGGGTCAATGCCGGCTTTACGGCCGTCTTTGACAACTTCGTGCACAACAACGCGACGACCTAGGTCTGCCGCGCTCGTCACGCTGACCTCCTAAGATTTCATCCCCCGGAGTTCCCCATGAAGCTCGTCAGTGACTGGCGCGCGGTGCTGAAGCACGCGTGGTCGATCCGTCTCATCCTGCTCGCGGCGCTGTTCTCGGGCCTCGAGGTCGCGCTGCCGATCATCGGTGACGAGATCCCGCCGCGCCTCTTCGCAATGCTGACGCTGATCGTCGTGGCGGGCGCCTTCGTCGCCCGCTTCGTCGCGCAGCCGAAGACGATGGGGGGCGACGATGCCGGTCAATAAGATCCAAAGCAGCCGGCGGGCGAGAACAGCGATCGCCGGAGCCGGCGCGGCCGGCGCCGTCGCTTTGGCGAGCGTCGTCCTGATCCAGCCCTGGGAGGGCCGCAGCCTCATCGCCTATCGGGATATCGTCGGCGTGCTGACGATCTGCGACGGCGACACGGCGAATGTCCGCCCTGGCATGAAGGTGACGGCCGCCGAATGCGATCAGCGCCTCGCCGTCCGCGTCCGCCGTGACTATTTCGAGCCGCTCAAGGGCTGCATCTTCGGTTTCGAGAAGCGGCCGATCAGCTGGCAGGCGAGCATGATCTCGCTTGCCTACAATGTCGGGACCGGCGCCGCCTGCAATTCGAAAGCGGCGCGGCTCGCACGGCTCGGCAAGCTGCGCGAGAGCTGCGAAGCGGCGACGGCTTTCAACAAGGCCGGCGGGAAGACGGTGTCCGGCCTCGTCAAGCGCCGCGAGATGGGCGATGCGACCCGGATCGGCGAGGCCGAGCTCTGCGTGAGCGGGCTGTGATGGGTGCGCTCTCGCCGATCCTTCGCAGCATCGATAGAGCCGGCAAGTTGGCGTTCTACTGCCCAGGCTGCCGGACCGAGCATGTCGTCCGCCTGAAAACGCACGGTGGCCCTCATGAATGGGATGGAAACGCTAAAGCGCCGACGCTCACGCCAAGCATCCTCTATCCCGGAGCCTGCCATTCCTTCGTGACGAACGGACGCATCCAGTTCCTCGGCGATTGCACGCATGAGCTCGCTGGGCAAACGGTCGACCTGCCGCCGTGGCCGGGAGCCGACCCATGAGCTTCCCCTCCGTCTTTGGCCTCAAGGGCATGGCGATCGCCATCGTCGTCGGCGCGGCGGTCGGCGGCTTCGCTTCCTACAAGGTGACGCGGGCCTTCGCCGATCGCGAGATCGCCGCCTACAAAACGGCCGCCGTCCAGTCCCGTCTCAATGCCGCAAAGGCCGATCTTCGCATCGACAAGGGCGCCCGCGACGACGCCGCGGCCGATGCCGATGTCATCGCCGAGACGGACCGTCGCAATCAGGAGATCCTGCATGCCCCGCCCGCGTCTTCTGGTTCTGATTGCGACGACACTGTTGGTGACGCTGGCGCTCGCTGGATGCGATCGATCCGATAGATATCTCGCGATCGAGCAACGCAGCCTGCCGGCGAAGCCCGACTATGTCCGCGAGGTCGTTGTCGCGGATCCGCTGCCGACGGCAAAGTGGAAAGACGTTGCCGGTGCCGAAAAGGCCGGCCGGGTCAAGGCCAACAAGATAATCGACTGCTTCGGCCGTTGGTATGATCGCCAGCGCGAGCAATACGCGCTGATCGGCGAGCGGGCGGCGACGGCCACCGTCGATGTCTGCAAGGCTGGGGCGGCGCCGAAATGACACCGGAGTGGATCGTCACCGCCCTGGTCGCGCCGGCCGCGGTCGCCATGGCCGCGGCGATCCGGCTGCTGTGGACCCGCCTCAATGAAGTTCAGGACAAACGCATCGCAGAGCAGCGCGAAGCGTTGACCATCATGAAAGCATCAACCGATGCGGCGGTAGCCGTCGCCGACGGCCAGGAGGCGGTTACGCGAGGCCTCGATGCCCTGCGCGCCGCGATCGAGCGGAAGGGCGCACGATGACCCTCTCCAGCATGCTGCATGCGATCCTCTCGCCGCTTGAGCGCGGGAATGAGGCCCTCGCGGTTCTCAACGAGGAACGCACCGTTGCGCGTGAAGCACACGACGCCGCCATGGCGCGGGTGCGGCGCAGCACATCCGATCTTCGGCAGATGGTCGAGGACACCGTTGAGCGTGTTGGAAACAGGAAAAGCCCCAATGGACGTCACTAAAGATCTGGCGCGCAGCCGCACGGTCTGGATCGCGGTGTCGCTGCTGATCGGCTATTGGCCGGTCGCCTGGCTGTTCTCGGGCCCCGGCTTCATCGAACTCCTCAACAGCATCCTGCTTGGTGTCTCGACGGCCGTGATGATCTCCTATGCGCCGGAGGCGATCCGGGCGGCGACCCACGCGCGGCCCGACAAAACCGATCAGCTCATCCTCGGCATCGTCGTCACCTGGCTGGCGACGATCCTGTTTCGTGGCTGGGGTATATGGTCCCGGGCGACCGGCTTTCCCGAGTGGATGCGCTACTCGCCGATGTTCGGCTTCATGATCTTCCTGTTCATCCTCGGCGGCGTGCTCCATATCACCGCGCCGAACACGATCGATGACCGGGTGCCGCGCCGGGCATGGATGCGGGTCGGCCTTGCGATCGGCGCTGGCGCCTTCATCGCCGGCATGATCGTCGGATCGCGTATCGCCATGCCGGCGCTGGCCCCCTTCCTGTCGCCATAGGCTGGAACTGATTCGCTGCCGCCGCCTTGAGTCCCCCGACTCGAGAGGAGCGACCATGGGCCATCCATTCCCGCGCGTATCAGTCTGGGAGACGGCGACCGCTAGCCGCGGGCTCACCGACGTCGAGGGCGCGGCTCACTGGCTGCTTGAGCGCTGGCCGGCCAAGGTTCGTCGCCCGCGAAGCTATCGGCCGGCACTAAAGGCCTGCCTCGCCGCGCTCGATGGTAGCGGCACTGTCGACCGGGCGCGATCCGCACTGGTTAAGGCAGCCGCCGACGCGGATATCCTCGACAGGGCGTGAAGGTCACGGCGGTCCGTGCGGCCCGGCCTCTACCTTCTCCCACATCTCGCGCCAGTCATTCATGGCAGCCTCTAGGGACGCGGCCATGCCATTCTGCACGCCGGGCGGCCGGCCGACGATCGCGGTGACGGACCAGGTGACGTGATAGCTTGGCAGCTTGTGCTCGATGATCGTCCCGACCGTGCGGCCGTCAAGGGTGACGCGATAGATCTGCGACGGATCGGGGGCGGTCGTCTTGACGCGGCGAAGGCGGAAGCGGGTGCCGGCCCCTGCCTTCACCGATCCAGAATGTGATCGAGGGTGATCTCAGTTTGTGGTTCTGGAATATCGAAGCTAGACGCAAGCTTGGCTGCAAGCTCCGCTGTTCGATCTCCCCAGAGCTCGTCAAAATCCATGATCGTGGCCCCGATCAGGTCACCGTCGCCAGCGTACCTCCAGAGAATGCCCCAAGCATCCTGGACGCCACGAGCTGCAGGAGCCGACTTGGTCGCGATATAGAGAACATCATTGGTGCGGTCGTACCGGACAATGAATGTGCTGATGTCGTTCATGACCTACTCCACAGGATATTGCCGCCCTGCTGTGTGGTCGCAAAAAAGGCCGTCTTCACTCTGCCAGACGTGCCTTGAACAATCTTCACCGGCACTCTCAATGGGTCCCCCGAGTGGTTCGTCGAACTCTCATCGACGAAAACCAGCGAGTTCCCGTAGCTCAACTCCACGAATGTGGGGCTGACAATGGCCTGTTCAATAGCATTCAAAATGCTAGGGAGGTAGACCTGCACTTCAGGGTGGCCCTCGTGAATATGAGCCAGTGTCGTGTCGTATAGGTGCACCTCATCGATCGAAGAGATGATCTCCGTTCTGATGATGAGAATCGGGGAGCTCATTGGCTGTCAGAGCTGCGCCTTGAAAATTCCGTCACAATCTCCCCGAATCTGGCCTCGTAATTAGCGATCGCGTTCGCGACAACAAGGCTAAAATCCTTCAGCGACTGCTGACTCATGTGAATAATTGCTGTGAACTCCGTCCTTTGAAAGGGCGGCATGCCGCCATCAGGCAGCAAGAGCGGCTGCGGCCGACCGAACAGCAAGACCGCATCGTTACCAGCCCAAGTGATCTGAATTGTGGATGCGTTCGTGGTAACGGCCGTGATAGGCGCGGCAATTTGATAGAGCCTAGCCACCTCCTCGTCCGAGAGATTTGTCTGGTCTACCACTTCCGCCATAGCGCATCCCCTGATTGAAAGCCGCGCTGGACCTTATCAAAAGTCGATTATTGTTCAAGCCATCCTCTGCCCAATCCAATGGCCACTCGTGCTGAGGCAATCTGGGGGATGCCCGATGGCGCGCCGGCGCGCTCAACTCGGGCGTTTCTGTCGCATAACTGTCGTTACGCCAATATCACGCCGGAAGCGTCGAAACGAAAAGAGCAGTGTTTTCAGGGATTTGGCGATGGTCGGAGTGGCAGGATTTGAACCTGCGACCCCGTCGTCCCGAACGACGTGCGCTACCAGGCTGCGCTACACTCCGTGACCATCGCGAGCGGGGTTATAGCGACGCCCTCGGTGCGCCGCAAGCGCCGAAATGCCCCTGTGGATGAATAGGAACGCGCAGGCGTGACAGCAGCTCGGGCGGGCACGCCGGCGAGGGAGTCCGGAACGAGGCTGTGCGCGCTAGATCGCCTCAAACATGCGCCGACCGCGCTCTGCGGCGTCGCTCGGGCGCAAATCCGAGCCGAGGGCGCCGAACATGCCGCTCGGAGAATACGGGCTCAGCCGCTCGCCGCCGCGAGCGTGTACGCCACCACCGCATTGGCGTGGCCATGGCCCATCCCGTGGTCGTTCTTCAGCATGGCAACCAATTCCATGTGCTTTGCCGGAAGGTGCCTGCGCACCAATTCTTGCCATTCGGCGATGGGTCGCCCGTATTTCTTCTCGATGGAAGGAAAGTAGGAAGCTGGTCCTTTGATCGGCTCATCCGTCATGAGGTTCGTTTCCCGATTACCATTCATGCCACTTTCGCCCCAGGACAGGCGAACTGCAAGGCGTGGGCAACACCGGGCGTCGTGGTCCGACCTGCCTGAGCTTACTTGCGACCGATCGCTCATTTCAGACGAGAACTACGTTTCCAGCTCGCAGCCCGGCACGCCCGCGCCTCAGGCCATCGCTGACGAGCGTTCCCGTCTTCGTCGACGTTGCAGCCCGTCCGCCTTCCGGCTATAGGACCAGCGTCGCGGCGCCAGGCCGCTCGACACGATGGGGCGTCGCCAAGCGGTAAGGCAGCGGTTTTTGGTACCGCCATTCGGAGGTTCGAATCCTCCCGCCCCAGCCAGCCCGCGGTCGAGCGGACCACTGCACCGACGCTCTAGAGGCGCTTCGCGACATTCATGTCTCGATGGACTGCCTATTCCGCGAGCCATGGTCGACGACGCGTGTAAATAATCAAAGCAAATTAACGGCCTCAACAATTCGACCACGAAGTTCTTGCGCATTGAACAACTTCGCACCTTGCTCATTGAATCTCCGCGCGGCGCTTTTGCGGCCGCTGGATTGGCCCTCGATCAGGAGATCATCATGCGCATGCTCGTTGTCTCGCTTGTTCTGGCTACAAGTTTGGCTGGCCTCGCCGCCTGCACGACGGCCAATCCCAATTCGCGGGTCTATCAGACCATGAACAACCAGCCGAATGCCTGCGGACCTGGGTTCAAGCGGAATATCGACGCCTGTTGAGCAGCAGGTGTCTTCTCTCCGCATGCAATGCAGCGGTGACCGCCAGGGATACTCCTGGCGGCGCGGTGGGATTATGTAGCTCATCGTCGCCACCGTCCAGTATTCAGCCCGCGATCGCGGCGGCGCGCCTAATCTTTGGAGGCGGCGGACGCATCACTGCATGCTCAACTGCCGTTGATCATTGAGCAGAAGCTCGGTCCATGCCTGGGCGGCCTTTTCGTTGCCCGATCCGCCGAAATGACAGTCGTCGTAGCGGTCGACTTCGTCCAGCAGAATATCCGTATCGATACCGGCCCTTATGCCGTTTCCAGCTTTGTGCAGCGCTTCCTGCGCGCGCACGATCGCGTTGTCAGGATCGTGGACCTTGAAGCCGCCATTGCTGGGCTCCAGACATTTTGTAGCGGTGGAGATATAGACGGGTGCGTCGACGCCTTGCTGGCGGAGCGTGTCGACCATCGACAGGAAACGGTCGCGATAGGCGTCCGAGCCCGTTCCTTTCACGTAGTCGGCCTCGCCTTGGACCCACAGGACATCGGTCACCTGATAGCCCGCCCTCCGAACCTGTCCCGCCGTGTCGATCAGCAGCGTGTTAAGATCTCCGCCCTTCGCCCACCGTTGGACGACCGAGCCGGTAACCGCCAAGGGCGCAAGGACGACGCTGTCGAACTTACCCGACGCAACCAGCAGATTTCCGAGCAAGGTCCAATATTCGCCGGCAGAGCCCGTCGATCCAAGGAGCGGCGAGGCGGCGACATAGCACTTTCCGCCAAAAAAGTTGACGACGCGGTCGCCATCGCCTGATCGGTACCGCTGTCCCGCATGGTTGGAAGCGTTGGATTGACCGAGGACAAGCAGAACAGCGGTTCGATCGGTCTGGCTGGGACAAGCGACCGCTGTCTTGGATTCATCAGCCACCAAGAGGCCGTTGTCTTCGAAGACGTAGCGACTTGCCTCGACGGACTTAGCGCCGAGCGCCCGCTGCTTGGCCGCGAAGAGCTGAGGCCAGGGGAACATATCGTGCCGGGCGCTCATGCCACCCACGAAAAATGCAAAAAGCAACGCGACAAAACCAAAATATAGTGTCTTAAGCATCGCGCCCTCTTCTGGTCACAGTCCGCCAACCACTCGGAAATGCACAAGCCAGGAAGGCGCGTCGAAATGCGCCGTTGGGAAACATCCAATCTGGCCGCCCGACCCGATGTGGATTTATAAGGGACCCAATCGAGTACAAGATCGTTTTACACTGAGACGCGTCGCATCTCTACTTCTTCAGATCTCAATCGCCTTACCAAATTAGAGGTACCCCCATTTGGGTGGGCACCAGGCTGAAGGTCAGGATGCTGCCGCAGGCGGAGCGCTGCATGTTCACGTTTGCCCCGCGGCCCAAGGGGGCCCGAGCCGATCGCTCCTGCAGCGGACTGTTCGATTTGTTTTCGCGACTCATTTTGCCCGAGCGCGTCTGGCTGGCACCCGGAAGCAGTGATGCGTTGCGTCCCCGCGGTCGCGGAGGGAGCCTTGCCGGATCGAACCAGCAGGCTCAGGCGTCTTGCACACTTCACCGCCAGGGAACGATCCTGGCGGCGCGGAAACGGCGAGGCTATTCCTCGCCTTCGACCTTCATGCCGCTCGCTATGGCGGCTGCGCGCAGCGCGTCGTTGACGCGGTCCTGCCAGCCGGGACCTTCGGCCTGAAAGTGCTCGATCACGTCACGGTCGATCCGGAGCGAGACGAGTTCCCGGACATTCGGCAGCGAGGGCGTCTTGATGTCCGGCGCGCGCTTCTTGGCAAACATCGCCTCGGCGGCCGCGAACGGATCCTTCGGGCGACGGGGTCTGTCGGTCGACATGGCATGTTCCTCGGATTCGTTGCCGCCGGAGCTTAGCGCGCGGGCGGCGGCAGCGATACAACCCGACAGAAGCGACCGGATGGCGCATTGGCCTGTCCTGCTGGATTCAAAAAGGCCCGGCTGGATGATCCGACCGGGCCGCTTTTGGTTCAGCCGAAAGACGGGATCAGCCCGTCCTTTTCCAGCGTCGCCCAGAGTTCCTCCGGTATCGGCTGCTCGAACCAGTCGACATTCGTGTTGATCTGCTTCGCCGTCTTGGCGCCAACGGCGACGACGGTCGTCGCCTTGTGGCGGAACGGATACTGGATCGCGGCGGCGGGCAGCGGGACATTGAAGCTCTGGCAGACGGCGGCGAGCTTCTCGGCTTTGGCGATCACGGCTGCAGGCGCATCCGCGTAGTTGAACTTTTTGCGGCCTGAGGTCGAGGCGAGGATGCCAGAATTGAACACGCCAGCAATGACGAGGTCTACGTCATGCTTGAGCGCCAGCGGCAGAAAAGTCTCCACCGAGCTGTCATCGAGAAGCGAGAAGCGGCCGGCCAGCATCGAGATATCGAGATCCGTCTCCTGCATGGCGTCGCGCGTCACCTGCCATTCATTGACCCCAAGGCCGAAGCCGGCGATCAGGCCTGCGGCCTTCAGCTCGGTGAGCGCGCGGAAACCGCCGCCCTTGGTCAGCGCGTTCCAATGATGCTCATGGAGATCACCGTGGGTGACGCGGCCGATGTCATGCACGAACAGGATGTCGAGCCGGCCGAGGCCAGTGCGCTGGCGGCTGTCGTCATAGGAACGCAGGATCGCATCGTAGCTGTAGTCGAACACCTCGCGGAACGGCAGGCCGTTGTTCCAGCCGGAGTCGAACTCGTTCTTCGGCGGCTCCGGCGGCAGCGTGCGGCCGGGGCGATCGAAGCTCATGAGCCGGCCGACCTTGGTGCTGATGCGGAAGGCGTCCGGGTCCTGCTCGCGCAGGAATTCGCCGACCAGATGCTCGCAGCGGCCGAGCCCATACATCGGCGCGGTATCATAATAGCGGATGCCCCGCTCCCAGGCCGCCGCGATGGTTTCGCGGGCATCGCTGACCGGCACCGGGGCATAGAGCCCGCCGAGTGGCGCCGTGCCGAGGCCGAGCAAGGTCAGATCGATACCGGCGCGCTTCAAGCGCTTCTTGTCGGACGCCTTCATGGCGTTTCCTCCCGTTTGATGTTTTGAGCCGAGGTCTCCCGCGTCCTCAATAGCATAGGTGCAAGCGGCGCGATCAAGCGGCCGCCCGCCCCTTCAGCGGGAGGCGTGCAGGATGTCGAGATATTCGGCGCGCGTTGCGATGCGCGGATTGGTGGCGTGGCAATGATCCTTCAACGCCTCGCCCGAGACATGCTCCATCATCGCCTCGGTGACGCCCATCGCGTCGAGACCGGAGGGCAGGCCGATCTCGACGGAAAGCGTCGCGAAGACTTCATCCGGCGGACCGCCGACGATCTCGGCAATGATGTCCCACTTGTCGCCAATCACCGGACGGTTGAAGCGCAGCACCGCGGGCGTCAGAACGGCATTGAGCGTGCCGTGATGGAGGTTCAGTTCGCGCACGGCGCCAAGCGGATGGGTGAGCGCATGCACCGCGCCAAGACCCTTCTGGAAGGCCATCGCACCTTCGAGCGCGCACATCATCATGTCCCAGCGCGCCTTGCGGTCCGTGCCGTCCCTGACGGCCGTGCGGATCGCCTTGAAGCCGCGCTTCAGCCCGTCGATGGCGATCGCATCGGCCGGCGGATTGACCGCCGGTGCCATGAAGGTCTCGAGGCAATGCGACAGCGCATCCATGCCCGTCGCGGCGGTTAGATAGGGCGGCAGGCCATAGGTCAGCTCCGGATCGCAAAGCGCGACGCTCGGCAGCATATGCGGGCTGATGATGCCGAGCTTTCGTCCTTCCGCGGTAATGATCACGGCGGCACGGCCAACTTCCGAGCCAGTCCCCGAGGTGGTCGGCACCGCGACCATCGGGACGATATTGCCGTGGATCTTCGCCGCGCCGCCTTCGACGGCGGTGTATTGCGACAGCGGGCCGGGATGGCCGGTCAACAGGCGCACGGCCTTCGCAAGATCGATCGACGAACCGCCGCCGAGCCCGACGATGCCATCGCAGCCGACCTCGGTGAACAGGGCGAACGCCTTCAGCACCGCCTCCTCCGTCGGGTTGGCCGGCGTCTCGGTGAAGATCGCGGGCGGCGCCTTGAAGAGGCCCGCGACTCGCTCGATCAGGCCGGTGGCGACGAGGCCGCGATCGGTCACGATCAAGGGCCGGGAAACCTTGAGCCCGTCAAGGATCGCGGGCAGCCGTGCCACAGCGCCTTCGTCGAACTCGATACGGGTCAGATAGGTGATGAGGGCCATCGCGGCGGGTTCCAGATGCTGGCGGACGTGAAGCGGCGGGCGCCGCATAGGCGGTCCGTCGTCGGATGGCGATCCTGACGAATACCGCTTGCGACGGCAACCGATATATGAGTTATTCGAGCCGGTCCAGAGTGTCGGCGTCATCATCGCCCGGGAATGTCGAGCGCAAGTAATGGAAATCGCGGTTTCCGCACCGTCAGCATTGCGTGCAACCAGCGATCGGCCGGCCCAAAAAGCCGACCAGATATATGAGAAGCTGCGCCATGCTATTGTGAGATTGGCGATGGTGCCGGGCGCGGCGATCTCGGAAAAGGAACTCTGCGCGCAATATGGTGTGTCGCGCACGCCGGTCCGCGAGGCGCTGAAGCGACTGGTCGACGAGGATCTCGTCGACATGTTTCCCCATTCTGGCACCTATGTCAGCAAGATCTCCTACGAGGTCGCCGAGGAAGGGTTCGTCATCCGCCGCGCACTCGAAATCGAGACCGTGCGCCGCGCCGTCGCCTTCGTGACCGATTCCGATATCGCCAGGCTCGACGGGCTGCTCAACGAAATGCGCGCGATTTTAAAGCGCGAGGCTCTCAAGGACTATATCGAGGTCGACGACGCCTTTCACGGTGCGATCGCTGCGATCAGCCGCTATCCGCGCATGTGGAAGTTCATCAACCTCGTCAAATCGCATCTCGACCGCATGCGTCAGCTGAGCGCGCCGGTGCCCGGGCATCTGGCGGAGGTAACCGAACAGCATGCCGCGATCGTGCGCGCTCTCGAAAGGCGCAATGCCGATCAGGCGGAACTCGCGATGAAGATCCATCTCGACGCATCCTTCGCGGTGATGAGCGCGATGTACGAGGACGGACTCTATTTCCGGCGCAAGAGCCCGTGACGGACTGCGCCATCGACACACCACCAAGGTTCCGGCGCTGACGCAGCGAAGACTGCGCGGCGCAGGGAGGAGAACGGCCATGACGACGCTCAAGGACAGTTACGACATCATCATCATCGGCGCCGGAGTCGGGGGCGGCGCGCTGGCGAACAGCCTCGCCGCACCTGGCCGCGACATCCTGATGATCGAGCGCGGCACGCGGCTGCCGCGCGAACCGGACAACTGGAGCGTCGATGCCGTCTTTCACAAGCGCAAATACGCGGCGAAGGAGCAATGGCGCGACAAGAACGGCGCCCTCTTCAGTCCCGGCACCTATTATTATGTCGGCGGTAACTCGAAGTTCTTCGGCGCGGCGACGGTGCGCTTCCGCAAGGAGGATTTCGCTGAGCTGCAGCACGAGGCAGGCGTCGCGCCGGCCTGGCCCGTTTCCTACGACGTGTTCGAACCCTATTACGCCCGCGCCGAGAAGCTCATGGGCACCCATGGCGAGGCCGGCCTCGATCCGATCGAACCGCCGCGCTCCGGCCCTATGCCCTATCCGGCGATCGGTCACGAGCCGGAAATCGCCGCCTTCGACACGAAGCTCCGCGCCCGCGGTCTCCGGCCGTTCCCGCTGCCGATCGCGATCGACTATCACAATGGCGGCGCCTGCGCGCGTTGCATGACCTGCGACGGCTTTGCCTGCAAGATCGGTGCGAAGGGCGATGCGGAGGTGCGGCTGATCAATCCGGCGCTCGCCAAGGGCGGCGTCACTCTGATCACCGAGACCTACGTCCGCCGATTGATCACCGACGCGTCCGGCAAGCGTGTCGTCGCCGTGGAGATCGAGCGCGATGGCGTGGTGAGCACGATTACGGGCGGGACTTTCATTTGCTCGGCCGGCGCGATTAATTCATCGGCCCTCCTGCTGCGCTCCGCGAATGACAAGCACCCAAAGGGGCTCGGCAACAACGCCTCCGACCAGCTCGGCCGCAACTACATGGCGCACAACAACACCGCCATGATGGCGGTGAACCCGCTCAGGAAGAACCGCGTCAAGTTTCAGAAGTCGATGGCGATCAACGACTTCTACCTCGCCAACAAGGAGCGGCCGTATCCGCTCGGCAACGTCCAGGGCCTCGGCAAGCTGCAGTCTGGCATGCTGACCGCCAACCTGCCCTGGGCGCCGGACTGGCTGATGGCGCTGTTCGCCGAGCGCAGTGTCGACTGGTGGCTGATGTCCGAGGATCTGCCGGACCCGAACAACCGCGTCACCGTCGATCCCGACGGGCATATCCGCCTCAGCTATACCGAGAACAACCTGAAGTCGCATGGAGAGCTGGTGAAGGTGTGGAGCCGGCATATGCGCGCGCTCGGCTATCCGATCATCATCACGCAGAAGATGGACATCAAGGTTTCGATGCATCAGTGCGGCACCGCGCGCTTCGGCACCGACCCGGCGACCTCGGTGCTCGATACCAACTGCAAGGTCTGGGATATCGACAATCTCTATGTCGTCGATGCCTCGTTCCTGCCGTCCTCGACTGGCTTCAACCCCTCGCTGACCATCGTGGCGCAGGCGCTGCGGACCGGGGAGCATCTGTTGAAGCAGATCGGCGAAAATTCTACGGTCGAGGCATCAGGCCGCCAGGACGCTGCCTGACAAACACACGACAATCTGCAGTTTATTCGGGAGGAAACTGAAACATGGCAGCCCCGCGCGATTATACGCGTCTGTTCGACCTCACCGGCCGCAAGGCCATCGTCACCGGCGGCTCGCGCGGCATCGGCCGTGCGCTGAGCGAAGCCTTGGCAGCGCAGGGCGCCGACATTGCCATCGTCGTACGGTCGTCGACCGAACTTGCCGAGGAACTTGCCGCCGAGCTGAACGCCAAGGGCGGCGACAGCTTCGTGATCCAGGCCGACGTATCCGTGGAAGCCGATGTCGAGCGCATGGCGCAGGAGGTTGCCGCGCGCTGGGGCCGTGTCGACATCCTCGTCAACAATGCCGGCATCATCATTCCCGGCAATGCCGAGGACTACAGCCTCGCAAACTGGCGCGAGACGATGAGCGTCAATCTCGACGGCCTCTTCCTGGTCAGCCGTGAGATCGGCAAGATGATGATCGCGCAGAAAAGCGGCTCGATCATCAATATCGGTTCGATGTCCGGCCGCATCGTCAACTGGCCATTCCGCCAGGCCGCCTACAATGTCTCGAAGGCTGGTGTGCATATGATGACCAAGGCTTTCGCCACTGAATGGGCGGAACACAATATCCGCGTCAACGCCCTCGCCCCCGGCTACATCATGACGGAACTCACGCAGGAAGTGCTTCGCGAGCATCCCGAAGTCGCGACCAATCACTGGGCCAAGGACGCGGTGATGAACCGGCTCGGCACGGTGGATGAGCTCGCCGGCTCAGTCGTCTACCTCGCCAGCGACGCCGCTTCGTTTACAACCGGCGAGGTCATCACGGTGGATGGCGGCCTGACGCTGCGCTGAGCGACGGCGAACGCGGTCAGAACCCGGCGAGCGAAGGCCGAATTAGCTGAAGGCGTCGACTGTCGTGCATAGTGGAGGCCGGACGGGGGTCCGGCCTCTCCCACGGAACTCTCCTCGCGCCGTGGACAACACCGACGCGGCTGGTTGACTCTGCCTGGAATGAGAACAAAATAGGAACATCTTCTCATTTGGAACGGACATCATGGGCGCATCCAGCACGGGCAGAACGGCCAATACGGTTGATCACGATCAGGCGGCGCTCGATGAACGGATCGACGACATCATCGCGATGCATGACGGCGATTGGCGTGCCGCACTCGAAACACTGCTGATCGTTGCGGACGCACGGGCCGAGACGATCAGCTTCGGCTATGTGCGGGGCCGAGCTCCGGGACTGCCGCTTTCAAGCGACTGACGCTGCCGTCAGCCCGAAGGTTGCGCGGTGCCTTCATCATCGTCGCCGGGCGACGGGAACATGCCAGACCCGATGGTAGCATCTTCATTGATGAGGTCGGGACGGGCATGCGGACCTGCGCTCGGCAGATCGCTGCCCTCGCGGCTCTCATGCTGCTCGGCATCTTGCCAGAATTCCTCGGCCCGCCCCGCTGGCGCGCCGGCCTGCTGCCAAAGAAAATAGGCCCGCTCGCGGATACGTTCGTCGCGTGATGCCATCATTGCCTCCTTGTGCGGTGTCGTACCGCGTCAAAGGATCAATGCCGGCCGCAGCGCAAAGTTCAGACGCCGAGCTTTTCCAACGCGGCGTCGAGGCCTTCCGGTGAAAAGTCGAAGGTGACGGTCTTGCCGTTCTTCAGCACGATCTCGGTCGAGACCCGCTTGGAATTCCTGAGCAGAGTGACGAAGTCGTCGGCAAGCCGCGCCCTCACCTGGCAGGAATGGGCGCCGCAGCCAGAATAGGGAACGGTCTTCGGCTGGCCGTCGCCCATGATGAGCACCATGCCGCGCGACACGAGCACGCCAGTCGGCACGGTCCAGATGCCGTAGAGGCCGCTATCGCTGTGCTGGATGGTCCAGGACGTTTCAACTGTCGGGTCGTCCGCCTGGGTGAGCGCCTGCGACGCGGTGCAGAAGCGGTCGCCCTCGCCGTCGCACGCCGCAGACCAACCTTCTCGGACCTGCATCGGCATCGACTGTGACACGGCGCGGGGAGGTGAGGGAATCTCGGCAGAGGACGCCAACGCGGCCTGCTGCGGCTGCACGACCGACCCGGTTTCCACCAGATCGAGATCGGTGGCGCGGTGCCTCAACGGAGCCGAAGGATCGACGAGGCGGATGTCGGAGGAACGGGGCTGAGCCGCAACCACCACCGGCGCAGCCCCCGCCTCTTCGCCGGAACCCAGCAGTTGTCGGGCGGCCTGGAGGGTGTCGTCGGACTGCCAAAGCACGACGGCCACCAGAAGGGCAACGACCGTCAGACCCTCGACGACTCGGTAAAAAGTCGATCGCGGGTCGGGCTGGTCCAGTTCTTCGAAAGAATCGCTCATGTCGCGGCTTCAATCCTGCCAAGCTGCGGGATCAAGCATCGGTAATCATGATTAATATTTGCTTGATGGCGCCGATGGCGGTTGCGAACGCGGCCGTCGGCAGCGCGAGCGAGTCGGCCGCATCATCACGCTGGAGCAGCCTTGAGCGCTTCGCCGGCATCAGCTTTCGCAAGGTCGCAGCAGCGCTCCGCGGCCGGCATCAGTAGGCCGCCGGCCATGAACCCTATGACGTCCGATACTCACTCAGGCGCCACGGCGTGGAGCCAGCAGGGTCAGCGCGTTGATGGTAACCAGAACGGTCGCTCCGGTGTCGGCCAGGATGGCCGGCCAGAGCCCGGTGATGCCGAGAATCGTCGTGACAAGGAACACGGCCTTCAGGCCGAGCGCGATGACGATGTTCTGATGGATCTTCGCCATGGTGCGCCGCGCCAGTCGAATCAGACGAGCGACATCGCCGATACGGCTGTTGAGGATCGCGGCATCAGCCGTGTCGAGCGCGACGTCGGTGCCCCCGCCCATGGCGATGCCGACATCGGCGGCCGCCAGCGCCGGCGCGTCGTTGATGCCATCGCCGATCTTGGCCACATGAAAGCCGGCAGCACGCAGCTCTGTCACGATCCGCTGCTTGTCCTCGGGGAGAAGCTCGGCGCGCACCTCGATGCCCATTTCTCCGCCGACGCGTGTGGCTGCCCGGACATTGTCGCCCGTCAGCATGATCGCGCCGATACCCATCCGCGCCAGTTCCTGAAGCCCGGCCTGCGCATCCGGCCTTGCGCCGTCACGGATCGCGACGAGGCCGAGCGGCTCGCCATCCGCCATCAGAACCGAGACGCTGTCACCAGCCGCGGCCATGGCCTCGGCCTTCACGCGCGTCGCATCATCCAACGAGACGCGATCCGCGCCCGCCGACAACCCGCCGAAGAAGAGGGCGCGTCCGCCGATCCGCCCTGCGACGCCTTTGCCAGGAACGGCCGTCGCATCCTCCGCTGAGGGCGGCGTGATGCCCGCTTCGGCCGCGCGAGCGAGGATCGCCTTGGCGAGGGGATGGCTCGAGCCGGCCTCGATCCCCGCTGCGAGTGTCAGCAGTTCGGTCTCATCGGTGGTCCCAAACGGAACAAGCGCGCTCACGACGGGGCGGCCGAGCGTCAGCGTGCCCGTCTTGTCGAAGGCGACGCGATTGATCGCTGCCAAGCGCTCGAGAACGGCACCACCCTTCATCAGCAGTCCCTGCCGCGCTCCAGCAGCCAGACCTGCCGCGATGGCCGCCGGCGTCGAGATCACCAGCGCACAAGGGCAGCCGATCAGCAGGATCGCGAGGCCCTTGTATATCCATTCATCCCAGGAGCCGCCGAGGAGAAGCGGCGGCAGCACGGCGACGAGCGCGCCGGCGACCAGGACTCCGGGCGTGTAGACCCGCGCGAAGCGATCGATGAAGCGCTCCATCGGCGCCTTCGATTCCTGCGCTTCCTCGACGAGGCGAACGATGCGGGCAATCGTATTATCCGTCGCCGCCGCCGTCACTTCGACGCGCAGCAAGCCGTCGGCATTGATCGTGCCAGCGAAGACCGCATCGCCTTCGGCCTTGCGCTTCGGAACGCTCTCGCCCGTAACCGT
Organism: Kaistia soli DSM 19436; assembly: GCF_900129325.1. Classification (GTDB taxonomy): domain Bacteria; phylum Pseudomonadota; class Alphaproteobacteria; order Rhizobiales; family Kaistiaceae; genus Kaistia; species Kaistia soli. The sequence continues at coordinate 439,590 of NZ_FQUP01000001.1, forward strand.
CGCCTCGTCGATGGCGCTCGTCCCGCTGAGAATGAGGCCGTCGGCAGCGATCCGGTCGCCCGGCCGCACGCGGATGATATTGCCAACCGCAAGCGCATTGGCGGGAACGGCCTTGGTTCCCTCCCCGACCTCGAGCAGTGCTGTCTCCGGCAAAAGATCTGAGAGCGCGCGGATGCTGGAGCGCGCGCGCCGGGCGGCGGCACCTTCCAGCATCTCGCCGATCAGGAACAGGAAGACGACCATGGCCGCTTCTTCGCTGGCGCCGATGGCGACCGCGCCGACCGCTGCGATGGTCATGAGCGTCTCGATCGAGAACGGGCTGCCGAAGCGTGCCGCCATGAAGGCGCGGCGGGCAATTGGTACAAGGCCGACCAGCATGGCGAGTGCGAACGGCCAGTGGCCGAGCGCCGGGAAAGCCAGCATGACGCCATAGGCGGCGACGATCGCCAGTCCAGCAGCGATGGTCAGCCGCGCCTTCCGCGTCTTCCACCAGGGGGCCCCTGCCGCTTCGTCCTCGTCGTCGTGGCCGTGCAGCCCCGCCGGCGCAGCAGCCGCGGGCGCGTCATGGTCGTGGTCGCCATGATCATGCCCCGCGTGGTCATGATCATGGGCACCATGATCGTGGCCGGAGTGATCGTGATCCGAATGGTCATGTGTCGGCGCCGGCGCTGTCGGAACGGCAGCGCTGCGTCCGGCTATGCGCGCAGCGCTGTAGCCGAGCAGTCCGACATCGCGCGTCACCGCGCTCTCGATCACCGTCTCGCTGCGGCGCGCGACCGTCATCGTGCCTGCGGCCACTGAAACCGAGACTTCGACGACGCCGTCGATCCGGCGCACCGCCTTGTCGATCTTGGCTGCGCAGGCGGCGCAATCCATGCCGCCGATGCGGTAGCGCTCCTCGGTCGTCAGTGGCGCGTTCATGACAATGCCTCTCGTCCCTTGCATCCGTATGAGGAGAGGCTAAATGCTCAAGCGACTAGAGGATCAAGTGGGAAAATCACATGCGTGCCGTCTCGATCGGTGCCGTCGCCAAGGCAACTGGCGTCAAGGTGCCAACCATCCGCTACTATGAAGACGTCGGCCTGCTGCCGGTCGCCGACCGGACCGACAGCAACCGGCGGACCTATGATGCCGCGACGATCAGCAGGCTGCGTTTCATCCGCCACGCGCGCGACCTCGGCTTCGCCGTCGAGGCGATCCGCCAGTTGCTCGATCTCTCGGACCAGCCCGACCGGTCCTGCCAGGAAGTCGATTCGATCGCGCGCCTTCACCTTGCGGATATCGACGAGAAGATTGCGCGGCTGACGGCGCTAAGGGCCGAGGTCAAGCGCATGGTCGATGACGGTGAACACGGCCGCGTCGCCGAATGCCGCGTCATCGAGGTGCTTGGCGACCATACGGCCTGCCTGCACGAGGCACACTGATTATGAAATCCGTTGTGCGCGCTGCCCGGCCGGGAGCGCGCACAACGGGATCGGATCGCTCAAACCTTCGGGCGCAATGCTCCTTGGGTGTTGAGATAGACCGAATAGAGGCTGGTCGTGCCGCAGATATAGAGGCGGTTACGCTTCCGTCCGCCGAAGGTGACGTTGGCCACCACCTCGGGGATGAGGATCTTGCCGATCAGCGTTCCGTCGGGCGCGAAGCAATGAACGCCATCGGCGGCCGAACTCCAGATATTGCCGTGGATGTCGATGCGGAAGCCGTCGAAGAGCCCGTTGTCGCAGGTCGCGAAGCGCCGTCCCGCGCTAACGCTGCGGCCATCCGGCGCCACGTGATAGACGCGGATATCCGGCGAGCAGTCCGGCTTGTGCGTGAGGCCGGTGTCGGCAACGTAGAGCAGCTTCTCATCCGGCGAGAAGGCGAGCCCGTTCGGTCTCACCATGTCGGTGACCACTGCCGCTACGGCACCGTTGATCGGGTCGATGCGATAGACGTTGCAGGCGCCGATTTCCGAGATGGCGTGATCGCCCTCGTATTCGCCGTCGATGCCGTAGGTTGGATCGGTGAACCAGATCGAACCATCGGACTTCACGACGACGTCGTTCGGTGAATTGAGCTTCTTGCCTTCGAATCGATCGGCAAGAATGCGGCGCGAGCCATCATGCTCGATTCGCGTCACGGCGCGGCCCCGATGCTCGCAGGCAATCAACCGGCCCTCGAGATCGACCGTATGGCCGTTCTGATTGTTGCAGGGAGCCGAGAAGACGGAGACCGAGCCATCGGTCTCATCAAAGCGCAGCAGCCGGTCATTGGGGATATCGGACCAGATCAGATATTTCCCGGCCGGAAAATAAGCCGGCCCCTCGGCCCAGCGGCTTCCGGTCCACAGCTTCTCGATATGCACGTTGCCCATGGCATAGCGGCGGAACCGCTCGTCCAGCACCTTGAATTCCTTGTCGAGCATGGTTCCTCCGGCTCGTTTAGCTCCCGCGCCGGAGCATAGTGCGTGCTATTGCGTTTGGAAGAGGCAACGTCGCCGCGAAGGCCTTGCGAGAGGTCAATCACCCATCGGCGACAGACTGTTCACTGCAAGGGCGCTTCCCCTCGCGCCCCTAACAGACGAAACAAGCCTTATCAAACCAAAGGGACTGCAATTCATGACCAAGGTTCTCGTGCTCTATTATTCCGCCTACGGCCATATCGAGAAGATGGCTGAAGCCGTAGCCGAGGGCGTTCGCTCGGCCGGCGCGGAAGTCGACATCAAGCGCGTCCCGGAGCTGGTTTCCGATGAGGTCGCCAAGGCCTCCTACTACAAGCTGGACCAGGCTGCACCGATTGCCACCCCGGCCGAACTCGAGAATTACGACGCGATCATCGTCGGCTCGGGCACGCGCTACGGCACCGTGACCTCGCAGATGCGCAATTTCTGGGACCAGACCGGCGGCCTCTGGGCGCAGGGCAAGCTGGTCGGCAAGGTCGGCTCTGTCTTCACCTCCTCCGCGACCCAGCATGGCGGCCAGGAATCGACCATTCTCGGCTTCATTCCGACGCTGCTGCACCATGGCATGATCGTCGTTGGCCTGCCCTATGCCTTCCAGGGCCAGATGGGTCTCGATGAGATCAAGGGCGGCTCGCCCTACGGCGCCTCGACCATCACCGGCGGTGACGGCGCGCGCCAGCCTTCGGCCATCGAACTCGAGGCCGCCCGCTACCAGGGCGCCCATGTGGCGAAGATCGCCGCCAAGCAGTCCGCCTGAACCCGGACTTCGTGATTTGCCGTGCCGCGTCGTCGGGCACGGCTCAAACGCCCCGGCTCAGTCCGGGGCGTTTTAGTTCGCGCGAACGGAATCGCCGGCGGCAGATTTCAGGTTGAAGTGGCGGCCGATGGTCTCTAACTGCCGCTCATGGCAGAGATCTGTTTCGACCGCGACTTCGATCCCCAGACCGGCACCGCCGTGGCGCTTGGGGACCACGTGCGCCGGGTGACGGCGCCGAACGCCAACCCGTTCACGTTCCGCGGCACGAACAGCTATATTGTCGGGCATGGCCATGTCGCGATCATTGATCCCGGCCCCGACGATGCCACGCATATCGATGCGCTGATTGCCGCGACGGCAGGCGAGACGATCGACACCATCCTCGTCACCCACACCCATCGCGACCATTCCGCCGGGGTTCAGCGCCTCAAGGCCGCTTGCGGGGCGCCTGTCCATGCTGGAGGCCCGCATCGCTTCGCGCGGCCGCCGCGTCCCGGCGAGGACGCAACGCTCGAAGCCGGCGCCGATCGCGCATTCGCGCCGGACCACCAGATTGCGGACGGCGAGCGCATTGCGGGCGACGGCTGGTCGCTCACGGCGATAGCGACCCCCGGCCACGCTGCCAATCACATGGTTTTCGCGCTCGACGGCAGCGACATGCTGTTTTCGGGCGATCACGTCATGGGATGGTCGACAACGGTGGTCGCGCCACCCGATGGCTCGATGGCCGACTATCTGCGCTCGCTCGATATTCTCGCCGCCCGCCCCGAGACGATCTACCTGCCAGGTCATGGCGCTCCAATTGCCGATGCGCCCGCGTTCGTGCGGGCGTTGAAAGCGCATCGAAAGTTGCGAGAGGCGGCCATCTTCGCCCGCATCGAGCGAGGCGACCATACGATTGCCGAGATCGTCGCTGTCATCTACCGCGAGACGCCGCCAGCGCTGCATGGGGCTGCGGCGCTCTCGGTGCTGGCGCATATCGAGGATCTCGTGGCCCGAGGCCGGGTGCGTGTCCTCGATGGAAGCGGGCTTACCGCCACTTATGCAGTGGTCAGCGTCGGCTGACAGGCGCCCGTTCCGGCAGCGGCGGCAGCGGCGTATCCTCGGCTCCATCCTGCAGCGGCGGACGGGCGTCATCCTCTCCTTCGGTTACGCCCTGAAGCGCCGCGTCCAATCCTCCAAAGAAGTCGCGAATGCGCCTCGCATCATCGCCAAGGTCGTGTGCCCCGATCCGCGAAGCCGAGCGCATGTCGACCAAGGCGCCGGAGCCATCGGCGATGATGCGGATCACCACATCGGCCGGCAACGCCAGCAGCGGCGTGCGCGCCGTCGCCTCGATCCATCCGACCTCATTGTCGCTATCCGGCGCCCGCGCGTCCGTCACCGTCCAGCCATGCGCCGCGACAAGGGCCGCGATCGCCTGATGGACCCGTTCCGGCGCCTGCGGATAATGGCGTGGCAGGATGTCGGGATAGGCCTCGATCTGGGCGGCACGTTCGGCCTCGTTCGGCAACGGCCGCATGACGACATTGTCCGGAGCCGCCGTGAAAAGCGGCGGATCGGCTAGATCGGTCGACAGATCGGCGATACGCGGTAGGCGGATGAGATCGACGACGATCGCGGCCGGCACGGCCAGCACGACCAGCGCCAACGCCGTCGCGCCCCAGGCCGTACCCGCGCCGCGATCACCATTTGTCCAGATCGTTCGGAAGGCGAAGATCGCGGCGACAAGCGCCATAGCTGCCAGCAGCCAGGCGAATCCTATGACGATAAAAAGCGGCGCCAGCGCAATCATGGACGCACGATGAAGCAGCCCCGCCAGGATCAGCAGGGGGATCGGCAGGGCGGCAAAACGCAGCGCCCAGGCAGCGGCTCCTGCGCTTCGGCGCTGCAGCCGGCGCATCACGCACGCCTCTTTGATGCAAAGTGGTAATAAAGTGTGAACGTGATCATGTGTCGAAATGGCAACAGGAAACGTCTTTCAAGTCCAAAGCCTTGCATGACGAATGTCCAACCGTCGTTAACGGATTTCTAAAACACGAATCTGCCATATTAGATGATCATATGCGTCATTCACGTTGGCCAGCCGGCGAAAGACCGAAACGGCAACGCGAATACGCCAAGGACTGAAGCAGATCATGACCAGCAAAGATCACTCTACATTTAAGACCAAAGCACAACGTGAGCAGGAACACGACCTGCGCTCGAAATATGGCGAGCTCGGCAACCCCGAGCTGGTCGCTGCGATCCGCCAGCAGCAGAAGTCCGGAAAGACGGCCGCGAAGACGGCTCAGAAATCCGAGCAGATGCAGATGGCCATCGCAGCGCGCGAGCAGGACTGACGCCTGACGGCAGCCCGCAAGGGCCACAGCATATCGGGGTAGCGCGTGGACGGCCATGCGCTTCCGGGTGGCGAGTTGTACGGTTGTGTCCCATGGCCTTTGGCCATGCGTTTATGCCGCTGCCGCGATAGGTGGCATTGCGGCGAAGCGATGGCTTTGAGCACGGCTCAGCCTCGGCCCGACTGATCTGAATATTTCCTCTTCCGGATCAAGTTCTGTTGGATCAAAGGAGCGGTCGCAACACCTGTACGAGCAGGGATAGGGCGATCGCGGCCATCACCAGCGCGATCACGGCATCGAGCACGCGCCAGGCTGCCGGACGGGCGAACAGCGGCGCGGCGAGCCGCGCGCCATAGCCGAGGCCGAAAAACCACGCAGCAGAGGCCAAAGCCGCGCCGCCGCCGAAGGCAAAGCGCGCCCAGCCTTGATGACGCGCGGAGAGCGACCCCAGCAGCACCACCGTGTCGAGATAGACATGCGGGTTGAGGAAGGTCAGCGCTGCCACTGTGAGGAGCGCTGGGCGGAGTTTCGCTTCTGCCGCGCCGCGCGCCGAAAGCCCACCCGGATGAAGCGCACGGCGAAGTGCCATCACGCCATACCACAGCAGGAACGCAGAGCCGGCCAGGGTCACGACCATCAACAGACGCGGTGACTGCTGCACGATGGTGCCGAGACCCGCGACACCGGCCGCGATCAGCGTCGCATCTGCAAGGAAGCAGAAGCTTGCGACAGCGAAGACGTGCCTCCGCGCGAGCCCCTGACGCAGCACAAACGCATTCTGCGCGCCGATCGCTACGATAAGGCTGGCGCCGAGAAGGAAGCCCTCAAGCGCCGGCGCGGCGAGCGGCATGGTCATTTATCATATCCCTGGAGAAAGTGGGTTCGTCAGAACAGCTTCATCTGCCGATCATCGTCAGGAGCGGCTGGTTCGCCGGCGCCCGCAGCAGCACGCGGCGTCCGCGTTTTCGGCGGCGCCTGCGGAGGACTCTCGGCGAGAGGCGCCTGAAGCCCGGCATCATCGTCGCGGGCACTGTTGACGCGTGTGTCGACAGCGACCGTTTCAAAAAATCCGGGCCGCGCCGGCACAAGCGCCGCGACCAGTTCCTCCTTGCCGGCGGGAACAAGGCCAAGCCAGCGATCGTAATCGGCCGGCTCGATCACGACCGGCATGCGGTCATGGATCGACGAAAGGTCTTCGTTGGCGGCGGTGGTGAGGATGGTGGCGCTGTCGAGAAGGTTGCCGTTCGCATCCGCATATTCGTCCCATAGCCCCGCAAAGGCGATGATGCGGCGCTCCGGCGAGCGGACAAGGAAGGGCTGCTTGCGGCCGCCTTCCCGCTTCCACTCATAGAAACCCGTCGCGGGGACGAGGCAGCGCCGATGCCGGAACGGACCGCGAAAGGCCGGCTTCTCCGGCGCCGTTTCCGAGCGGGCGTTGAAGAACAACGGCAGATCAGCAGGGTTCTTGGCCCAGGACGGCACCAGGCCCCAACGCACCAGCCCCAGCGCACGCGCGCCCTTCTCGGCGCGGATGACGTGGATCGGCTGCGTCGGGGCGATGTTGTAGCGCGGCGGAAACCACTCGATGCGGATCAGCGAGAATTCCTGTTCGAGATCTTCCGGCGTCACCGCCAGCGCATAACGTCCGCACATCGCCATCACCCGTCGCAACGCCCTGCTTCTAGCAGCGACACCGGAGCGCGTCATGCCCATCCTCTGCGATCGCGCCTTTCCAGCTTGGCCGATCCGGGCGAAGCTCCCGTCCTACCAGAGGACCGACGCGATGCCCCACCAAGCGCCTTTCCCCCCTGACGATGTCGCCGTGCCGCGGCGACCGGGCCTTGGCGTCAGCGTCGCGCTCTGGCGTGACGACCGCGTGCTGCTGGTCAAGCGCGGGCATCCACCTTTCGAAGGGCACTGGTCGTTGCCCGGCGGCCGCGTCGAATGGGGCGAGCGACTCGAGGACGCCGCGCGCCGCGAACTTCAGGAAGAGACAGGCCTATGCGCGGGACCGCTGCGGCTCGTCGAAGCGCTCGACATGATCACGGGCCATGGCGAAGCGATCGACAGCCATTTCGTCGTCGTGAGCTATGCCGGCAGCGCTCAGGGAACGGCGGTCGCGGCCAGCGATGCCGCAGAAGCGGCCTGGCTGACGATCGACGAGGCGACGAGGCTGCCGACGACACCAGACCTACTCAGGGTGCTCCGCAAGTCCCGGAGCATGTAAGGTCGGCGCCTTGCACCCGGTCAGCCCGCGGACCATGATCCGCTGCATCGATCGGCCGGGGAACCGGCCCCAACATCGGCAGCCATGCGTTTCTCGTCCTTCCTGACCGTTCGTCGCCTGCGTGTTGGCGCCGTTGCGCCGATGCTGGTGGTCGCGTTTCTGGCGGCTGGAAACGCCCGCGCCGCCGATCCGCCCTATGACGCGCCGCTTGTTCGCCTTGCCGAGATTCTCGGCGCGCTGCATTACCTGCGGCCGCTCTGCGGGGCGACGGAGCCGAGCCTCTGGCGCGATCAGATGGAGGCGCTGGTAATGGCGGAGGCGCCCTCCCCGGAGCGTAGGGCTCGCCTTACGGCGGCGTTCAACCAGGGCTATTCGGGTTTCGCGGCGCTCTATCGAAGCTGTACGCCGGCTGCGGTGGCGGCCATCGATCGCTATCTGGATGAGGGTGCCCGCCTGACGCGTGAGGTGACCACCCGCTATGGGGGTGATGTAGCGCCGCAACGTTAACCAAATTAACCGGATTTTTAGTGTTGGATTAACCCCTTCTTCAGGATAGCTGTCCCGCTTGAGTCTGTGCGTGCTAGGTTTTCTCCGTCGGCGATTCGGATCGCGCTGCAAACCGAATCGATCCCTGATCAACGGAAGGTAAACTGCTCATGGATGAAGAACGCGAACGCGTCGAGATCGCCGAGCAGAAGCGGGCCGCTCTCGCTTATCTGACCGAGGCCTGGGATGAGGCTGTCGCAGAGGGTATCGACACCGACATCATGGCGCATGCCGCGCTGTTCGCAGCCCTGTCGGACCTGATCGATACCTATGGCGAGGATGCCGTGGCCGATCTCACCGTCTCGCTGCCGGATCGCGTGCGCCGCGGCGAGTTCACGCTGCTGCGAACCATCCAGTAGTTTGGCGGCGGAACCCGGTTCTGCCGCAATCTCCTGATCCGATCCTTATCCGCGGCAGAAGCGCATCATGGGCGCTTGGCCGCGGCCTTGGCTTGGCCGGAACGACCAGCCCGGCTATGTAGGCCGGATCATCAGGGAGTGACCCATGCGCGTGCATCGTCTGGCGACGCCGATCGGAACCGCAATCCTCGCCGTTCTCATCGCGTCCAGTGCACCGGCCTGGGCAGCCGCGCCGATCGACGCGAAGCCGGTACAGACGCAGACGATTACCGCGCCGCCGGACCAGGGCGATGACGGCGATGCGGACGGCCCGCCAGCGGGACCGACGCCCGACCAGCCGGCAAGCGCTGCACCAGCGCCGGACGAGCCGGTCCCGGTCGTCGAATACGACTTCTCCAAGCTGCCGCCCGCCGTACAGAAGCTGCGCAGCGAGATCCTCGCCGCAGCAAAGACCGGCGATATCAGCAAGCTGAAGCCGATCATCGAATCGGGCCCGCATCCGCCCAATCTCGGTGCCGACGAGGGCGACAGCAAGGACCCGATCACCTATCTGAAGTCGCTGTCGGGCGATCCGGACGGGCGCGAAATCCTGGCGATCCTCAGCGAGGTGCTCGAGGCCGGCTATGTGCATGTCGATGTCGGCACGCCGAACGAGGTCTATCTCTGGCCCTATTTCGCGCGCTACCCGCTCGACAAGCTGACGCCCGAGCAGATGGTCGAGCTGTTCCGCCTTCTGACCGCGTCGGATTTCGACGAGATGAAGAACTACGGCGCCTATCTCTTCTACCGGGTCGGCATCACGCCGGACGGCAAATGGGCGGAGTTCCAGGCCGGCGATTGATCGAGATTGACGGCGGCAAATGTTCATGATTTGTTCTAGCCATATTGCGGGAGGACATCATGAAACTGCATCGCGGGCGATTGATCGACCACATCCAGATCGTGACGGCCGATGTCGATGCGAGCCGCCGCTTCTATGAGGCGGTGCTCGCGACGCTCGGGATCCCGGTGACGGCCCTCGACGGCTATTTCTATGCCGATGAACTGTTCGTCTCGGGCGGCACGCCGCTGACCGGACGCTGTCATCTCGCCTTCCAGGCGGCGGACGCCGACCAGGTCGCCGCGTTCCACGCCGCGGGGCTGGCGGCGGGCGGGAGCGACAATGGCGGCCCCGGCGAGCGACCTTATCATCCGGGCTACTACGCCGCGTTCCTGCTCGATCCTGACGGCAACAATATCGAGGCCGTCTATCACGGACCGCATCAGCGCTCGGCGCCGTCGGTCGAGCTGGAGATCGATGGGTATTGACGCCGCCGCTGGCTTAGCCGCGCGGCAGCGCCTCGTGGAAGAGCACCGGCGCACCGTTCGACGGCGTCACGAGTTCGCCATCCCACATCACCTCGCGGCCGCGCACCACCGTCCCCACCGGCCAGCCGATGACGCGCTTGCCGTCATAGGGCGTCCAGGCGGCACGGGAGGCGATCCAGCGATTGGTGATCGTGGCGCGGCGCTTCATGTCGACGATGGTGAAATCGGCATCATAGCCGACCGCGATGCGACCCTTGCGCGCGATGCCGAAAATCCGCGCCGGCCCGGCCGAGGTCAGGTCGACCAGCCGCTCCAGCGAGAGGCGGCCATTGTTGACGTGGTCGAGCATGATCGGCACCAGCGTCTGCACGCCGGTCATGCCAGAAGGACTGTCGGGATAGGGCTTCGCCTTCTCCTCCAGCGTATGCGGCGCGTGGTCGGAGCCAAGCACGTCGATGACGCCGTTTGCCAACCCCTGCCAGACGCCGGCCTGATGCGCGCGGTCGCGCACCGGCGGGTTCATCTGCAGCAGCGTGCCGAGCCTCGCATAGTCATCGGCCGAGAGCGTCAGGTGATGCGGCGTCGCCTCGGCCGTCGCGACATCCTTGTGATCGGCGAGGAAGGCGATTTCGTCGGCGGTCGAGATATGCAGCACATGGATGCGCGCACCAGCCCGGCGGGCGATCGAGACGAGACGCTCGGTCGCCATCAGCGCGGCCGTCGCATCGCGCCAGACGGGATGCGAAGACGGATCGCCTGGCACGCGGAGCGGCTTCCGCTCGTTGAGACGCGGCTCATCCTCGGCATGGAAGGCGGCGCGCCGGCGCGTCTGACCCAGGATCGCGGCAATGCCAGCATCGTCCTCGACGAGGAGATCGCCAGTCGAGGAGCCGATGAACACCTTGATGCCGGCGGCGCCCGGCAGCCGCTCGAGCTCCGGAATGTCGGCAACGTTCTCGCGCGTGCCGCCCACCCAGAAGGCGAAGTCGCAATGCATCCGGCCGGTACCGCGCCGCACCTTGTCGGCCAACGCCTCGGCGCTCGTGGTGGTCGGCTTGGTATTCGGCATCTCGAAGACGGCGGTGACGCCGCCCATCACCGCGGCGCGCGAGCCGGTCTCGAGGTCTTCCTTGTGTTCGGCGCCCGGTTCGCGAAAATGAACCTGGCTGTCGATCACCCCCGGCAATATATGAAGGCCGGTGCAGTCGACGACACGGGCGGCGCGGCGGGGATCGATATCGCCGATCGCGGCGACCCGGCCATTTCTCACAGCGATGTCGGGCGTGCCGATGCCGTCGTGATTGACCACGGTTCCGTTGCGAAACAGAAGCTCATAGGTAGTGTTCATGGCCGCCCTCCCCAGTGCTCGCCCGTCATCCGCTCCTGCCCCGGCGGAAACTCTTTTCCGGCTTAAGGAAGTGGCGGCGCCTGCACAAGTTCTGGAAATGCATGGGAACCATGTCGATGCGTGAGGGGTCGTTCGCCGTTCTCGCCGACCGAGCCGTTCTTCGCATCAGCGGGCCGGACGCCGAGAGCTTCCTGCAGAATATCATTACGACGGATATGGATCGCGCCGTCGCAACTGGCGCGGGATTCGGCGCGCTTCTCTCGCCACAGGGTAAGATCCTCGCCGATTTCCTGATCGCGGTGGCGGCGGACGGCTTCCTGTTCGATCTGCCGCGGACAGCGCTCGCCGATTTCACCAAGCGGATGACGCTCTATCGGCTGCGCGCCAAAGTCGAGATCACCAGCCTCGCCGAAAGTCACAGGGTCGTCGCCTATTGGGGCGGCGAGTCGGCACCCGGTGTCGCGGGCACGGTCATCGCCGATCCCCGTCTCGCCGCACTCGGCTTCCGCGCGATCCTGTCGGCGGACGCTCATCCAGAGGCGTCGGGTTATGTCGCGGCGACCGCCGAGGACTGGCATGCGCACCGGATCGCACTCGGCGTTCCCGAAGGCGGACGCGACTTCGCCTTAGGTGACGCCTTCCCGCACGATGCCGACATGGACGATCTCGGCGGGCTCGATTTCCGCAAGGGCTGCTATGTCGGCCAGGAGATCGTGTCGCGCATGCAGCATCGCGGCACGGCCCGCCGCCGCGCCGTGATGGTTTCGGGCGCCGCCCTGCCCGCGCCTGGCACGCCAGTCGAGGCTGACGGCAAAGCGCTCGGGGCGCTCGGCACCAGCGCTGATGGCAGGGGCATTGCCCTCCTGCGACTCGACAGGACCAAGCTCGCGCTCGATGCCGGGTCGCGCGTCACTGCCGGCGGCGTGCCGCTTGCTATCGCCTTGCCGGCATTCGCCCGCTTTACATGGCCGGCCGGCACCGATGACGAGGGGGCGGCGTGAGCCGGGATGCCGCGATGCCCCGCGTCTGGCAGCGCATGCTGTCGGGTCGCCGGCTGGACCTCGCCGACCCCTCGCCCTTCGACATTGAGATTTCCGACATCGCGCATGGCCTTGCCCGCGTCGCACGCTGGAACGGGCAGACACGCGGCGATCATGCCTTCTCTGTCGCGCAGCATTCGGTGCTGGTCGCCGAGGTAGCCACTGTTCTTTCGCCTGAGATGCCGCCCGCAGATCGGCTGGCCGCGCTGCTGCACGACGCGCCTGAATATGTGATCGGCGACATGATCTCGCCTTTCAAGGCCTTGGTGGGCGGGGAATACAAGGCCGTCGAAGGCCGATTGCTGGCGGCAATCCATCTCCGGTTCGGGCTGCCGGCCGAGCGGCCCGCGGCTCTGACGCGCGCCATCAAGGCGGCGGACAAGATCGCGGCCTTTCATGAAGCGACGAAACTTGCCGGGTTCGGCAGCGCCGAGGCGACATCCTTCTTTGGCCGGCCGCGCGGCGTTGATCCGGCGCGGCTTTCGCTGGAGCCATGGCCGACAGCGCTGGCGCAGCAGCGCTTCCTCGACACATTCGGTCAGTTGACGGCGGCGATGGGCGGGGCAGCGCTTTCGGCGTGACCCCGCTGCGTTGCCGCACTACATGATGGCGAAACACGACCGGCCGGTGTTTGCATCGGCCCCAGGATGACAGGAGCTCCACCATGCCGCGCGTTTACGTCTGTTCCTTGTCCCGCATCGGCTCGACGGTGGCTCAGACCGGCGCCAGCCATCTGGTGACGCTGATCAATGCCGACACGCTGGTCGAGCGGCCGGCCTCGATTCCCGAGGACCGTCATCTGTTTCTCGGCTTCAATGATATCCTCGAGCCGATGGACGGCATGACCCCGCCGGCCGCCGAACATGTCGAGCAGCTGCTCGATTTTCTTGAAGGCTGGAAGGCGGAAAAGCCGATCGTCGTCCACTGCTTCGCCGGCATCAGCCGATCGACCGCTGCGGCCTTCATCACCGTCTGTGCGCTGCGTCCCGAACGCGATGAGGCCGAGATCGCCGCGCTGATCCGCGCCGGCTCCGCATCCGCGACTCCCAATCTCCGCCTTGTACGCTTCGCCGACGAGTTGCTGGGCCGCCGCGGCCGGATGGTGCAGGCGATCGAGAGCATCGGCCGGGGCCATGATGCCTTTGAAGGGCATCCCTTCGCGCTCTCGCTCGACCGATAACGAGCCACGCGGCGTGAAGCGTCCGCTCTATGCCATCGCGGGGTGGCTGATGGTCGCGCTGGGCGTGATCGGCCTTGTGCTGCCGGTCATGCCGACCACCGTCTTCATGATCCTCGCCGCCTGGTTGTTTGCCCGTTCCTCGCCGCGGTTCGAGGCGTGGCTTCTCGCCCATCCCATCTTCGGGCCACCGATCGTCCAGTGGCGGCAAAACGGCGCGATCCCGCCGCTCGCCAAGGGCTTTGCAGCCATCAGCATGGTCGGCGGTTTCGGCGTGTTCTGGTTCGTCGTCCGGCCGGCTCCCTGGCTTGCCGGCGCTGTTGCTGTTGCCCTTCTCGCCTCGGCCGCCTTCGTCTTGAGCCGGCCGAGCCACTGACGCGGATTAATTTCGTATTGCGACGCAGCAAGCGCCTGATTTAGCTAGGCGTGGCGCGCCGGGGCGCCGACAGGAGCGCGTCGCCATGGCGAAATGGGTCTATGCATTCGGCGGCGGTTCCGCCGAGGGCGGCCTCGCCGACAAGGAGCGGCTCGGCGCCAAGGGCGCCGGCCTCGCCGAGATGAGCGCGCTCGGCCTGCCGGTTCCGCCCGGCTTCACGATCGTGACCGAGATCGGCAAGCACTATCTCGCCAATGGCCAGGCTTTCCCTGAAGGCCTCGCGGACGAGGTCGCCGCGGCGCTGGACGGGATCGGGCTGATTGCCGGCCGAGCCTTCGGCGATGCGAATGATCCGCTGCTGGTCTCGGTCCGGTCCGGCGCGGCGGCGTCGATGCCGGGCATGATGGATACCGTGCTCAATCTCGGGCTCAATGACGAGACCGTCGAAGGCCTCGCCCGCGCCTCGGGCAACCGCCGCTTCGCCTTCGACAGCTATCGCCGTTTCATCCAGATGTTCGGCCATATCGTGCTTGGGCTCGACCATGCCCTGTTCGAGGAACGGCTGGAGGATCTGAAGCTGGCGCGGGGCCTCGTCCTCGACGCCGAGCTTTCGGCCGGCGATTGGGAAGAGGTCTGCGATATCTTCAAAGGCATTGTTCTCGAAGAGACTGACACCGCCTTTCCGCAGGCGCCGGATGCCCAGCTATGGGGCGCGATCGGCGCTGTCATGGCCTCCTGGAACAATCCGCGCGCCATCGCCTATCGCCGCATCAACGGCATTGGAGCCGAAGCCGGAACCGCCGTCACCGTTCAGGCCATGGTCTTCGGCAATCTCGGCGAGACCTCGGCGACGGGCGTCGCCTTCACGCGCCATCCCTCAACGGGTGAAAAGATTCTCTGGGGCGAGTTCCTTCCGAACGCGCAGGGCGAGGATGTCGTTTCCGGCACGCGTACGCCGCAGGACCTGACCGAGCGTGCGCGCCGCGAGACCGGCTCGGAGACGCCCTCGCTCGAATCGCTGATGCCGGCGGCCTATGCCGATTTCGCCGCTGTCGCGGACCGCCTCGAGCGGCATCACCGCGACGTGCTCGATCTCGAATTCACCATCGAGCGCGGCCGGCTCTGGATGCTGCAGGTGCGTCCCGCCAAGCGGACGATCCGGGCCGCCTTACGTACAGCCGTCGAAATGGCCGGCGAAGGGCTGATCAGCCGCGCCGAGGCGGTGGCGCGGATCGAACCGCGCACGCTGGAGCAGTTGCTGCATCCGACCATCGATCCCGACGACAGCGGCGACATCTTCGCACGCGGGCTGCCGGCCTCGCCAGGAGCTGCCAGCGGCGCCGTGGTGTTCACGCCCGACGAGGCGGAGACGGCCCGGGCGCAGGGGCGCAAGGTGATCCTCGTCCGCGTCGAAACCAGCCCTGAGGACGTGCATGGCATGCATGCGGCGCGTGGCATCCTGACGACGCGTGGCGGCATGACCAGCCATGCCGCTGTCGTGGCGCGCGGCATGGGCAAGCCCTGCGTTTCCGGCGCCGGCACGATCCGCGTCGACTTCAAGGCCGGCACGATGACGGCCGGCGGAAGGACCATCCACCGGGGTGACATCATCACCATCGATGGCGGCACTGGCCTCGTGCTGGTCGGCGCCGTTCCGCTGCGTGAGCCCGAGCTCTCCGGCGATTTCGCGATGCTGATGCAATGGGCCGACACGTTCCGCACGCTGAAGATCCGCACCAATGTCGACACGCCCGCCGATGCGCGCGCCGCGCGGGGCTTCGGCGCCGAGGGCATCGGGCTCTGCCGTACCGAGCACATGTTCTTCGACCACCGCCGCATCGCGGTTGTGCGCGAAATGATCCTCGCCGAGACCACGGCCGCGCGCGCCGACGCGCTCGCCCGGCTGCTGCCCATGCAGCGGACTGACTTTGCGGCGCTGTTCGAGATCATGGCGGGACTGCCAGTAACGATCCGCCTACTCGACCCGCCGCTGCACGAATTCCTGCCGACCGGCGAGGCTGAGATCGCGGAGCTCGCAGCCGCAATGGGCATTCCGCCGGCTCGCATTCGCGCCCGCAGCGAAGCGCTGGCCGAGGCCAATCCGATGCTTGGTCATCGTGGCGTCCGCCTCGCGATCTCCTTTCCAGAGATCATCGAGATGCAGATCCGCGCCACGCTGGAGGCGGCGCTCGATGTCGAAGCGGCGAGCGGCCTGGCGGTTGATCTCGAGATCATGGTGCCGCTGGTCGCGAGCAAGGCCGAGCTCGATCTCATCTATGAGCGGATCCGCGCCGCTGAAGCGCAGGTCGTGCGCCAGCATGGCCGCGCGCCGCGCTATGAGCTCGGCACGATGATCGAGCTGCCGCGGGCGGCGCTCGCTGCCGGGGAGCTTGCGAGAACGGCGCGGTTCTTCTCGTTCGGCACCAACGACCTGACCCAGACGACCTTCGGCATCTCGCGCGACGACGCGGCGCCGTTCCTCAACGCCTATCTCGCGCTCGGCCTGATGCCGGCCGATCCCTTCGCGACGCTCGACCAGGAGGGTGTCGGGGAACTGATCCGCATCGCGACCGAGCGCGGCCGGGCGACGCGGCCCGACATCAAGCTCGGCGTCTGCGGCGAGCATGGCGGTGATCCGGCTTCGATCCAGTTCTTCGCCGGCCTCGGCTTCGACTATGTCTCCTGCTCGCCCTTCCGCGTACCGGTCGCCCGCCTCGCCGCGGCACAGGCTGCGATCTCCGCAGAAGGCTTCGCAGCCGCCGGGTCTCTCGTCGCTGAAGACGTGGACGCCTGACGAACGCTCCTTCTCCCGAAACGGCACACAAACGCCGGGCCGTTAACCGAGTTTCAAGGTTAATCCAGCAGATTTGAGGAACGTTGCCGGGAAGCCACACCGGCCTGTAGCGGACTGTACGCGTGGAGTTGCGTGCCCGATGGTCAGCCATGAGCCGTCTTCATCCTCGCTGGTGATTTACGAGCCGCCCGGTCCGCCGGCCGTCCTCCATGTCGCCCGCCGCCGCCGCCAGCGCCCCAATCGCGGTCGTATCGCCCTCTTCTCGGGCCTGCTCGCGACCGGACTGCTCGCCCTCTCCTCCACCACCGTGGCCTTCCAGGATGTCGCGAGCCTTTTCGGGCGCGAGGTTCCGCTGTCTCAGCGCTGGCTGGCGCGTCTGGTTCCAACACCGGCCGGCGCCAGCTATGTGCCGACGCTGGTCACGCCGGAAGCGCCTTCGGTCTTCGCAATGCGGACCGATGTCGACGTCGAGCCGAGGCTCGACCTCGTGCGCGCTGGTCCGGTCTCGGCACCGGAATTCATCCCGCCGCGCGTCAATCGCGACGACAAGCGCGATGCAGCGATGTCACGGCCGCGCCCAGTCGCACCGTCGCGCTTCTCGGCCGGGGTGTTGCAGCACGACGTGCTCGGCATGGTGTTCGGCGCGCCCGAGGCCCGCGAGGCGGTGGCGATGCTGATGCCGTCCGATGTCGCGAAGACGTCCGTCGCCGCCGCGATCCCGCCGAAGCCGGTCGCCGCGCCCGTCGCCGTGCTCGCCTCGATCGCCGGCGAGACGCGGGCGCCCCATGCCGGCAAGATGGCCGACGATCTCGCCGTCCAGGCCTATGCCAATCCCGACGACACCGCCGCCATCGAGGCACCGTTCAACGCGGTGCTGGCGAAGCCGATGGCGATCGGCAAGGATGGCAAGCCCGACCATTGGTGGGTGACCAACCCGATCCCGACAAATGCCCGCTCCAAGACCGAGCAGAAGTGCCTCGCCACTGCGATCTATTTCGAGGCTCGCGGCGAGCCGATCAAGGGCGAGCTGGCGGTGGCGCAGGTCGTCATCAATCGCCTGAAAAACCCGGCCTATCCGAAGACCGTCTGCGGCGTCGTCTACCAGAACAAGGACATGCGCGACGCCTGCCAGTTCTCCTTCGCCTGCGACGGCATCAAGGATCGCATCACCGACATGACGGCCTGGCGGCGGGCGCAGGAACTGGCGCGGCGCGTGGTCTATGATGACAATTGGTGGAATGCCGATGTCGGCTCGGCGACGCACTACCACGCCAATTACGTCAAGCCGCGCTGGGCACGCACGATGAAGAAGATGGAGCGCATCGGCCACCACATCTTCTACAAGACCTATGGCGGCGGCTGGATCTGAGCGGACGTCTGATCGATCCGGCCATCTACGTCGTGGCTTTCCCGCGCTGACGCTCCCTAGCCGATCTCCACCACCAGCCTTCCGCGTATCTTGCCGTCGACAATATCGCGCGCAGCGTCGATCACGTCGTCGAAGGGGATGCGGCGCATGGCGCGTGCCAGCTTCGCGCGATCGAGATCGCGGTCGAGGCGCTCCCAGGCAGCGATGCGAACTGGCTTCGGGGCATAGACAGAATCGATCCCGTAGAGTGTGACGCCGCGCAGGATGAAGGGCGCGACGCTTCCGGGCAGATCGAGACCGCCGGCCATGCCGCAGGCGGCGACCGCGCCGTCATAGCGGATCATCGACAGGATGTTCGCGAGCGTCGCGCCGCCGACCGCGTCGATGGCGCCGATCCAGCGCTCGCGGGCAAGCGGCTTGACTGGCCCGGCAAGAGACGAGCGGTCGATGACCTCAGCGGCACCAAGACTCTTCAAATAGTCGGCTTCTTCCAGACGTCCGGTCGAGGCGACGACATGGTGGCCAAGGCCGGCGAGCAGCGCGATCGCGACCGACCCGACGCCGCCTGCGGCACCGGTGACCAGCACCGGCCCGGCGCCAGGCTTGATGTCATGGCGTTCAAGCGCCAGCACGGCGAGCATGGCCGTATAACCGGCAGTGCCGATCGCCATCGCCTCGTCGGGCGAGAAGCCTGCAGGCAGGGGCAGCAACCAGTCGCTCTTCCAGCGTGCGCGTTCGGCAAAGGCGCCGAGATGCGCCTCGCCGACGCCCCAGCCGTTGAGCAGCACGCGATCACCGGGGGCGAACAGCGCGGCTTCCGAGCTTTCCACCACGCCGACGGCGTCGACGCCAGGCACCATCGGGAAGCGGCGCACGACCGGTGCGCGGCCTGTGATGGCGAGACCGTCCTTGTAGTTCACCGTCGAGCGCTCGACCCGCACGGTGACGTCGCCCTCCATGAGATCGACATCGTCCAGCATCTTGAAGCCGACGCTCTGCGCCTCTCCATCCGCCTTGTCGATCACGACGGCCCTGAACGCTGCCATGTCCTTGCTCCTCGCTGCTTCGACCCTTCAACCTGATATAGACCTCGGCACGGCCGATCAGAACCCTCAGGCCGGTCCCTCGGCGGTTGACCGCGCGCTTGCGACGCGATTAGGGTGCGCCGCCTTTTGAAGCGGCCATTGCCGCCCCTTTTTCCACGAAGGTCCGCCTGTGTCACACGAGCCGCTCACGCAAGAGCTTCCGCCGCATATGCGACCCGAGAAGTCGTTTCAGGGTCTTATCCTGGCGCTGCAGCGCTTCTGGGCCGACAAGGGCTGCGTGATCCTGCAGCCCTATGACATGGAAGTCGGCGCCGGCACATTCCATCCGGCAACGACGCTGCGCGCGCTCGGCCCGAAGCCCTGGCGCGCCGCCTATGTGCAGCCCTCGCGCCGGCCGAAGGATGGGCGTTATG
Source organism: Kaistia soli DSM 19436 (assembly GCF_900129325.1). Taxonomy (GTDB): domain Bacteria; phylum Pseudomonadota; class Alphaproteobacteria; order Rhizobiales; family Kaistiaceae; genus Kaistia; species Kaistia soli. The sequence goes on from NZ_FQUP01000001.1 coordinate 459,135, forward strand.
GCGAGAATCCCAACCGCTTCCAGCATTACTATCAGTTCCAGGTCATCCTGAAGCCGAACCCGCCGAACCTTCAGGAGCTCTATCTCGAATCGCTGGCCGCGATCGGGATCGACACGCGGCTGCACGACATCCGCTTTGTCGAGGACGACTGGGAAAGCCCGACGCTCGGCGCCTCCGGGCTCGGCTGGGAGTGCTGGTGCGACGGGATGGAAGTCTCGCAGTTCACTTACTTTCAGTATGTCGCCGGCATCGAGTGCTTCCCGGTCTCGGGCGAACTGACCTATGGCCTTGAACGTCTCGCGATGTATCTGCAGGGCGTCGACAATGGCTATGAGCTCAACTTCAACGGCCGCGAGGGCGCCGAGAAGGTGACCTATGGCGATGTGTTCAAGCAGGCCGAGGAAGAATATTCGCGGCACAATTTCGAACACGCCGACACGGTCATGCTGAAGCGGCATTTCGAGGACGCCGAGCGCGAATGCCGGATGCTGCTCGAAGCCGGCACGCCCGACCCGAAGTCCAACGACCAGCGCCACAAGATGGTGCTGCCGGCCTATGACCAGTGCATCAAGGCGAGCCACCGCTTCAACCTGCTCGACGCGCGCGGCGTGATCTCGGTGCCCGAACGCCAGAGCTATATTCTGCGCGTGCGCGAGCTGGCCAAGGCCTGCGGCGCGGCATGGCTGGAGACCGAGGCCGGCGGCAAGGCGGCTTGAGCTGCCTCCATCTCCATCAAGACTTCCTTTTTCCGTCCCCTCCACCCGATCCGAGGGGCTAGAGTCCGAACCGATGCCCGAACTCCTGCTTGAGCTTTTCTCCGAGGAAATCCCCGCGCGCATGCAGCGGAAGGCGGCGGACGACCTCTTGAGGCTGGTGACAGATGCACTGGTTGCGGCCGGGCTGCATTACGAGGGCGCCAAGGCGTTTTCGACGCCGCGCCGCCTTGCGCTGACCGTGACCGGCATTCCCGCCCATTCAGCGCCGACGCGCGAGGAACGCAAGGGTCCAAAGGTCGGCGCGCCCGAGCAGGCGGTGCAGGGCTTCCTGCGCTCGGCCGGGCTCGCCTCGCTCGACGAGGCGAAGATCCAGTCCGATCCCAAGAAGGGCGATTTCTACGTCGCGGTGATCGAGAAGCACGGCCGGCACACGACCGATATCCTCGCCGAGGCGATCCCCGCGATTATCCGGTCGTTCCCCTGGCCGAAATCAATGCATTGGGGCTCCGGCCGCCTTCATTGGGTGCGGCCGCTGCAATCGATCCTCTGCACTTTCGGGCCCGAGACCGAGGACCCGGAGATCGTGCGCTTCGAGGTCGACGGCATCGCCTCATCCAACGAGACGCGCGGCCATCGCTTCCTGGCGCCCGATGTCTTCACCGTCCGCCGCTTCGAGGATTATGCCGAGAAGCTCGAAAAGGCGAAGGTCGTGCTCGATCCGGAGCGGCGCAAGGACATCATCCTGCATGATGCCCGCGACCGCGCGCTGGCGCTCGGCCTCGAACTGGTCGAGGACGAAGGCCTGCTGGACGAAGTCGCGGGCCTCGTCGAATGGCCTGTGGTCCTGACCGGCACTTTCGAGGAGAATTTCCTCGAGATCCCGCCGGAGGTGATCCGCGCCACGATCCGCGCCAACCAGAAGTGCTTCGTGCTGCGCAAGCCCGGCACGACCGATCTCGCCAACCGCTTCGTGCTGGTCTCCAATATCGAGGCGCGCGACGGCGGCGTGGCGATCGCCGCCGGCAATGGCCGCGTCATCCGCGCCCGGCTCTCGGACGCCAAGTTCTTCTACGACACCGACCGGAAGGAAACGCTCGAAAGCCGGCTGCCGAAATTCGAGCAGATCGTCTTCCATGAGAAGCTCGGCACACAGGCCGAGCGCATCGAGCGCATCGCTTCGCTTGCCGCGGCCATCGCGCCGCTGGTTGGCGCCGATGTGGCGGAGGCGCAGGAGGCCGCACGGCTCGCTAAGCTCGACCTCGTCACCGAGATGGTCGGCGAGTTCCCCGAGTTGCAGGGCCTGATGGGCCGCTATTACGCGGCGGCCGAGGGCAAGGCACCCGCCGTCGCCGCCGCGATCGAAGAACACTACAAGCCACAGGGCCCAGGCGACCGCGTGCCGACCATCCCGGTCTCGATTGCCGTCGCGCTCGCCGACAAGCTCGATACGCTGACGGGCTTCTGGACGATCGACGAGAAGCCGACGGGCAGCAAGGACCCCTTCGCGCTCCGCCGCGCCGCGCTCGGCGTGATCCGGATCGTGCTGGAGAACGGGCCGCGGCTGCGGCTCAAGGCGCTCAGCAGCCGTCATGCGACGATGCTCGGTCGCAACGACAGCGTTTCGAACGCCATCGCAGACGAGCTCATCGCGTTCTTCCACGATCGCCTGAAGGTTCAGCTCCGCGACAGCGGCGCGCGGCATGATCTTGTCGACGCGGTGCTCGCGGCGGGGAGTGAAGGCGCCGCGCAGGACGATCTTCTCGACATCGTGCGTCGCGTCGAGGCGCTCGGCGCGTTCCTTGCTACCGATGACGGCAAAAATCTGCTCGCCGGCACGCGCCGCGCCGCAAACATCCTGAAGGCCGAGGAAAAGGGCGGCGAGCGCTTTGACGGCGCGGTCGATTCGGCGCTGCTCGTCGAGCCAGAGGAACAGGCTCTCGCCGCGGCGATCAGCGACGCTCTCCCGGCTGCCGAGGCGGCTGTCGCCAACGAGAACTATGCCGGCGCGATGGCTGCGCTGGCCGGGCTCAGGGCGCCAGTCGACGCGTTTTTCGAGAAGGTGCTGGTCAATGCCGATGACGCGGCCGTGCGAGTGAATCGGCTACGGCTACTCGCGGCTATCCGTTCGGCGACGCGCGCCGTGGCGGACTTCTCGAAGATCGGCGGCTGAGGCCGCCGGTCTGGAAACGGCTTGATCAGTAGTCGCGATTCAAAGGCCGATAGATGCCCGTGACCGGATCCTGCACGAGCGTCGCCAGCGGCCGGTTGGCCATCGAGCGCTCAGCTTCGCGGATGCGAATGGCAACGGCAGCCTTCTGGCGGGCCAGGGCACGCACAGCGATGATGCCGAGGGCTCCAACAAGAGCAACAAAAACGACTTGCGGCATCTGACCTTTCCTCACATATGGCCGGGCGAAAGCCTGGCGCCCTCAAGCGCTATGCGGCCTCGCGAAAACGAAGCATGACTCTTTCCGCAGCGCACTGCAACGTCCGCCTCAATCAGAGGCCGTAACGGCTCCAGAGCGCACGCGATTCAACCGCCGAGATCGCGTGGTCGACAGCCTCGGCGAGGATTGCGCCGGAAGCAGGGCCGGCCGCGCCAATACCGCCGCGATCGCCGCCAAACCGGGCCATTAGGCCACGCTTCGGTTCGATGAGGGCAAGGCGCAGTGTGTCTCCGAAGCGCTCGCGCAGATGTGACCGGAGATCGCCGAGCCCGTCGACAAGACCGAGCTCGACGGCCCGCGCTCCAGACCAGAACGCGCCGGTGAACATCGTCGGGTCATCGGAGAGGCGCGCGCCACGGCGGCTGCGCACGAGCTCGATGAACATGTCATGCACATCGCGCTGCAGCGACTTCAGGTGCTGCACGTCGCTTTCGCGCTCCGGCTGGAACGGATCGAGCATCGACTTGTTCTCGCCCGCCGTGTGCACGCGCCGCTCGATGCCGAGCTTTTCGATGAGGCCGGTGAAGCCGAAGCCAGCCGAGACGACGCCGATCGAGCCAACGATTGAGGAGGCATCGACGATGATCCGGTCGCCGGCGAGCGCGATCAGATAGCCGCCCGAGGCCGCAACATCCTCGACCGCGACGACGACTTCCTTCTTGTGCTCCTCGGCCAGCGCGCGGATGCGCTTGAAGACGAGATGAGACTGGACCGGCGAGCCGCCGGGCGAATTGATCGATATCGCCACCACGGGCGCGTCCTTCATCGCGAAGGCCCGCTTCAGCTGCGGCGCGACGGCGGAGAGCGTGATGCCCTGCCGGAACGCCGAAACCTGGCCGATGACGCCCGAGAGCCGCACCACGGGAACGACGGTCTCCTCCTTGCGGAAGCGAGCCGGCAGCAGCCGCCGGGCGGAAGCGAGGAAGGACATCGACAATCAGAACCTCATTTGATCGGGATGCGCCTACGGGCGAAACGCCAGCGCACGCCATGACATATGGACATCGGCAAGCGAAGCGCCATCCCCCAGGATCGCGTGCGCGGCGTCTGAAAAGGCAGAACCGGCATCGGCGTGAAGGACCAGCCCCGGCAGCACGACCAGCGGCGCGCGGCTTCCCTTCGTTCCCCGGGCGAGGACGCGAAGCGCCGCCTCATCGCGACGCGGGTGGATGGGCAGGATCGCGACACCGCCGAAGCGATCAGCCGTACCGTCGAGAAGATCGGGCAGGCGCGCCGCCGGCAGGATGACTGCCAGCGTGCCGCGCGGCTTCACGAGTGCGCTCGCCGCTCGGAACCAGGCGTCGAGCCCGCCGCCTGCGAGGACATGGGCGCGGGCGCGCTCGGCCTTCGGCGAGGCGCGCACGCTGCCTTCGTCATGAAAGGGCGGGTTCATCAGCGCGTGATCGAACGTCTCCGGCGCAAGACCGGCCTCGTTGCGCGCGGCGGGATCGAGCAGGTCGACCGCGAGCGGCCTGAGGCGCGCGCCAAAAGCGGCGTTGACCGCAAGGCCCGCCGCCTCGCCTGCGTAAGCGACCAGATCGCTCTCCCGCTCCGCCAGCGTGACGCTGCACGCCGCGGCTCGGGCCGCGAGCACCATGCCGGCGACACCGGCGCCAGCGCCCAGATCAATCGCTTGACCGGCCGTCTCAGCACCGAACGCGCTGGCGAGCAGCACCGCGTCAAGTCCGGAGCGATGATGGCCTGCGGATGGCTGCAGCGCGGTCACACGCCCGCCGAGAAAGGCGTCGCGCGTCGCGGCCGACATCAGTCCCGGCCCTTCGGCCTCAGCTCATCGGCGATTCCCGCCTCGGTCAGGAGCCGCCGGGCCGCGTCGACATCCTCGCTCGCGACGAGAATGCGTCGCGGCAGCACGCCGAGCGATCCTTCGATGACGCTCATGTTCTGGTCGGCAAGGATGTGCTCTATGCCGGCTTCCTTGAGCAGGGCGTCGACAAAGGAAATGAGGACCATGTCATTGGTTCTGATGAGTTCGTCCATGGTTCCCCGGCGGCGCGAAAGGCGCGACGCAGCCTAGGCATTGGCGCCGCGAACAGCAACAGGCGGAGGGCCGATCCGCAAGCGCTTGCGAGCGCCGGCGCGGTTGCAACCACACTGAGCCATCCTGTCACTTGTTCCGGGGGCCATGCACCCCTATTGTCCCGTCAAAATGCAATCCGGGAGCGCGCCCGTGGGTTTGGTCATTCCGCTCGAGGACAGCAAGAGGAGAGCCTCGGCGAGTCTCGAACCTCTTCTTGACCTCGTTGCTGCCGACATGCAGCGAGTCAACGAGCTGATCCTTTCAAAGGCCGGCTCCAATGTTTCGATGATTCCCGAGGTCGCCAATCACCTGATTTCTTCGGGTGGCAAGCGGCTGCGGCCCATGCTGACGCTGGCGGCGGCCCGCATGTTCAACTATCGCGGCGAGGGCCATATCAAGCTCGCGGCAAGCGTCGAGTTCCTGCATACGGCGACGCTCCTCCATGACGATGTCGTGGACGAAAGCGAAATGCGTCGCGGCAAGCTCGCCGCTCGAATGCTCTGGGGCAACCAGGCCAGCGTCCTTGTCGGCGACTATCTGCTCGGCCAAGCGTTCCGGATGATGGTCGAGGTCGGCTCGATCGAGGCGCTCGATGTCTTGTCGACCGCCGCGGCCGTCATCGCCGAGGGCGAGGTGATGCAGCTTTCGGTCGCCAAGAACATGTCGACCACCGAGGACGAATATCTGGCGGTCATCCGCGCCAAGACCGCTGCGCTGTTCTCGGCCGCATCGGAAGTCGGCCCGATCATTGCCGGCGGCGACCGCGCCATGCGGGCGGCCTTCCGCTCCTATGGCACCAATCTCGGCCTCGCCTTCCAGCTCATCGACGATGCGCTCGACTATGGCGGCTCGCAGGCCGATCTCGGCAAGAAGGTCGGCGACGATTTCCGCGAGGGCAAGATCACGCTCCCCGTCGTCCTCGCTTATCGGCGGGGCTCGGACCAGGAGCGCGATTTCTGGCGCCGCGTTCTCGAAAAGGCGGAGATCGGTGACGGCGATCTCGAAAAGGCCATCGGCCTCATCCGTTCGCATCGCGCCATCGAGGATACGGTTGAGCGGGCTCGCCACTACGGTTCCGTTGCGCGCGATGCGCTGGCCCCCTTCCCCGACAGCCCGCATCGCAACGCCCTGATCGAGGTTGTCGACTTCTGCATCGAGCGGGCCCATTAGGTCCTGGCCCCCTCGCTTGCTGCACAGCCGCAAAACAGCCATGCTTGTGGCTGAACCTCGGCCGTATCGGTCACGTTTGAACTCACGGTGCTCCGCATGACGACCTCGCGTGCCCGCCGGCTTCGCCATGCGGCAGCCGGCTTTGCCCTTCTCGCTCTCGCCACGGGTCCGGCGCATGCGGAGAAGACGCTTTCGGACTATCTACCCGACGATCTCGAAACGACACTTTCCGGCAGTTATCTCGCCGCGCTCAGCGCTACCCGCGCTGCTGACGTCGATGCGGCCACGCTGTTCTTCGAGGATGCGCTCAGCCAGGATCCTGACAATCCGATGCTGCTCGACCGCACCTTCTCGATGCTGCTGGTCAATGGCCGCATCCAGGAATCGCTGCCGATCGCAGAGCGGCTGATTCTCTCGTCTGACAGCAACCGCATGGGGCAGATCGTCCTCGGCATCGAGGCGCTGAAGGCCAAGAATTATCGCGAGAGTTCGACCCGTCTCGCCAAGGGCGACCGCGGCCCCCTCGCCAATGTGACGGCAAGCCTGCTCGCCGCCTGGGCGGCACAGGGCCAGAACGAGACCGACGCGGCGCTCAAGATCGTTGATACGATGAATGGTCCGGAGTGGTACGGCACGTTCAAGAACTTCAACATGGCGCTCATCGCCGATGTTGCCGGCCGTCAGGACGAAGCGCTTGCCTCGATCGAGAAGGCCTACCAGACCGACAGCGCCTCGATGCGCGTCGTCGAGGCCTATGCGCGGCTGAAGGCGCGCGCCGGCAAGAAAGACGAGGCGCTGAAGGCGCTCGACACCTTCGCCAAGTCGAGCGCGGCGCAGCCGCTGATCCAGAAGCTGGCCGACGAGATCAAGGCCGGCAAGACGCCCGCGCCGCTTATCACCACGGTGCAGCAAGGCGCCGCCGAAGTGCTGTACGGCATCGGCGCGGCGCTCAGCACGGAGAAGGGCGGCGACGAGCTCGGCACGGTCTATCTGCAGCTTGGGCGCTATCTCGATCCGAAATCCGACCTGATCACCATGGCGCTCGGCGATCTTCTCCAGGGGGCGCAGCAGTTCGAGCGCTCGATCGCCGTCTTCCAGCAGGTGCCGAAGGCTTCGCCGCTGCGCCGCGCGGCGGACATGCAGATCGCCGTCGACCTCGACGCGCTCGGCCGTTCCGACGACGCCATCCGCCAGCTGAAGCGCCTCGTGGCCGCGAACCCGATGGATTTCGAGGCGCTGACGAGCCTCGGCACCATCTATCGCGGCGGCAAGCGCTTCCAAGAATCGGCCGATATGTATTCAAAGGCAATCGCGGCGATTGATCCGTCCGATCCGCGCAACTGGCTGCTCTATTATTATCGCGGCGTCGCCTATGAACAGGCCGGCGACTGGGACAAGGCCGAGGCGGATCTGCTGCAATCGCTCAAGCTGTCGCCCAACGAGCCGCAGGTACTGAATTATCTTGGCTATAGCTGGATCGACAAGTCGATCAACCTCGATCGCGGCATGGCGATGATCAAGAAGGCCGTCGATCTGAAGCCCGACGATGGCTACATCGTCGACAGCCTCGGCTGGGCCTATTATCGCACCGGCCACTATGACGAGGCGGTCAGCCAGCTCGAGCGGGCCATCGCGCTCAAATCCGACGATTCGACGATCAACGACCATCTCGGCGACGCCTATTGGAAGGTCGGTCGCAAGCTCGAGGCGACATTCCAGTGGGCGCACGCCCGCGACATGAACCCGGAGCCTGCCGCCAAGGAACGCATCCTGGCCAAGCTGGCGCATGGTCTCGACAAGGTCGAGGAAAGCAAAGTCGCGTCTGCGACCGGCAACACCGTGACCGACGCGACAATGGCCGCCGCGCCTGCACCGACCACCGTGCCGGGCTCGGTCACGGTTGGCGAGGGCGACAGCCTTTGGAAGATCGCGCTCCGCCTTTATGGCAATGGCGAACTCTACCAGAAGCTGATCGAGGCCAATCGCGGCAAGCTGCGCAATCCGAACCGGATCGTGCCAGGCACCGTGCTCGAAGTGCCGCCGGCGCCTTGATGCGCCACTTACGCGCGATGGCGAGGCCGCGTTTCGGCGCGGCCGCCTTCTGACCGGCCGCCGGATTGGAGGCCGTTGTCGCCGTGCACACTGTCGGGGTTCCAACCGTTTCCAATCCGCTCGGCACGGTGTTCGCGCCGGCCAAGATCAACCTCGCTCTGCACGTCGTCGGCCGTAGGGCCGACGGTTATCACCTGCTCGACACCCTCGTCGTGTTTGCATCGGTCGGCGACACCCTCACGGCGTTCCCGAGTTCTGACGGGCCTGCGCTCGTGCTAGAAGGGCCGTTTGCAGACGGGCTTTCAGCAGGCGGCGACAATCTGATCGCACGCGCCGACCGGGCCTTCCGCGCGCGTTGCCCTTCTCTTCCCGCATTCAGCCTGCGGCTTTCGAAGCAGCTCCCCGTTTCGTCCGGCATCGGTGGCGGATCGGCTGACGCCGCGGCAACGCTGAGGCTTCTTGGCGCTCTCGCCACCAATCCCGGCCACGTCGACCTTGAAGCGCTGGCGATGACGCTCGGCGCCGACGGACCGATGTGCCTCCGCTCGACGCCGCTTCGCGCGCGCGGCATCGGGGAGCAACTCCAGGCCTGGGACGTCGCGCCGAAGCTCGACCTCATCCTGGTCAATCCTGGAATCGCCGTCTCGACACCGGCCGTGTTCCGCCGCCTCGCCCAACGCGAGAACCCGCCTTTGCCGGAGCGCCTGCCCCCCATCGCCGACAGCTTGGCACTCGCGGCCTTCCTTGCCGCCTGGACCCGCAATGATCTTGCGGCGCCCGCCGAAGCCGAGGCCCCGGAGATCGGGGCCGCCGAGAGCGCGCTCGCGGCCGCGGACGGCTGCCTGCTCGCGCGGATGTCGGGCTCCGGCGCAACGGTTTTCGGGATTTTCACCGACGCGGAAGCCGCGCGGCGCGCGGCATCGGCGATCACGGCGGCGCGGCCGGATTGGTGGGTCAAGGCAGCGACCACGATTTCACCGGACGAGGCTTCGCCTCGCAGGCAGAATGAAAGTGTGGGAAGATAGCGCTTACATGCGGAGCGAAACCATGAGCCGGATCGACGAAACGCTGCCCTTCATTCCCGTTCGCTTCGCCGTGCTCGCTGTATCCGACACCCGTTCGCTCGATACCGACAAGTCAGGCCAGACGCTGGCTGATCGGATCGTGGCGGCCGGCCATGAGTTGGTCGAACGGGCGATCGTTCCCGACGATGTCGAGGAGATCCGCGCCATCGTCAGCTGCTGGATCGCCGAACCGACCATCGACGCGATCATTACGACGGGCGGTACCGGCTTCACCGGCCGAGACGTGACGCCGGAGGCGATCGAACCCTTGTTCGAGAAGCGGATGGAGGGCTTTTCGGCGGTCTTCCACCGCATCAGCTATGACAAGATCGGCACGTCGACGGTGCAGTCGCGCGCCACCGCGGGCCTCGCCAATGCGACGTTCATCTTCGTCATTCCGGGTTCGACCGGTGCCTGCAAGGATGCTTTCGACGGCATCATCGCGCCGCAATTCGACTATCGCCACCAGCCCTGCAACTTCGTCGAGATCATGCCGCGCCTCGACGAGCACCTGAAGCGCGGGAAGCTCCGCGCCTGAGACGGCGGCGCTCAGCCTGCCAGCCGGCCGATCAGCTGCGGCGGCACACGCAAGACGAACAGCGCGATGCAGGCCGAGTTGCGCAGCACGGCGGCGCCTTGACGCCCTGGCGCATCGCCACGCAGAACAGCGCGGGCGCGCAGGAAAGACAGCCTCTGCCGGCCGATGCGACGGGCGAGATCGACATCGACCATGCCCGGCAACGCGCGGTGGCCCCCGATCTCGCGATAGAGTCGCGCCGTCAACAGCAGTCCCTGATCGAGATAGGGCGCCGTGAACAGCCGCGCCCGCAGCGACGCCATCACCTCGGCAAGCCGGGCGCGAAAGCCGAAATCGGCGCGCGCATGGCGAAAGGCGGCGGCGCGACGCGTATCGCCGGCCATCTGCACACGGTCGATGAAATCATGCGCCTCGCGCTGCCAGGCCGGATCGAGCGCAACGTGTGGCGACAGGAACAGCAGCCAATCCGAACGGGCCGTTGCAGCTGCCGCAGCGAGATCTGGCCCGAGATCAGCACTGCCGCGCAGGAAGCGGCAGCCGGCTGCGTCGGCGACAAGGGCGGTTCCATCCGTCGAGCCGCCGTCGACGACGATCACCTCCCGCACCATGCCGTCAGCGGCGGCAGGCACCAGCGCGGCCAATGCATGGGCGAGCGCCGTCTCGTCGTCGCAAGTCGGGATGATCACGCTAATCATCCTGCAATCTTAACGGCAATTTTCACCAGTCGCGACGCGAATGCGCAGAACTCTGCGGCTTTCAGTTAATGTTCTTGCTTTGTTCTTATTGTGCGGCTATCTATCGATGCATGTCGCTCGCCCGCCCCCTCGATCCCGATCACGATCCACTGCTGGTTGGCCTTGAGCGGCCCGGCATCGACCCCGAGCGCCGACGCGGCCGCGGAGCCGAGAGCAATACGTCCGGCCGGTTCGAACGGCTGCAATCCATTCCTTTCGACGACGGCTGGGAATCGCTCGACGAGTTGCCGCCGTTCAAGACCGAGGTGCAGGCGGAAAAGGCGAAGGTGATCATCACCCGGAATGATTCGCCGGACATCGCCTTCGATCGCTCGATCAACCCCTATCGCGGCTGCGAGCATGGCTGTGTCTACTGCTTCGCCCGGCCGAGCCACGCCTATATGGGCCTTTCCGCCGGGCTCGACTTCGAATCGAAGCTGTTCTTCAAGCCCGAGGCGGCGGCTCTGCTGGAGAAGGAGCTTTCGGCCTCTTCCTACCGGCCGCGCACCATCGCGATCGGCACCAATACCGACCCCTATCAGCCGATCGAGCGCCAACACAGGATGATGCGCGACATCCTGGAAGTGCTGGAGCGCTTCAATCATCCGGTCGGAATCGTCACCAAATCGGCGCTCGTGCTGCGCGATATCGACATTCTCCAGCGCATGGCCGAGCGCGGCCTCGCGAAGGTAGCCCTGTCGGTGACGACGCTCGACCGCCGCCTTGCCCGCGCAATGGAGCCGCGCGCCGCGACGCCGACGCGGCGGCTGGAGGCGATCCGTGGCCTCGCCGAGGCCGGCATTCCCGTCGGCGTTCTGACGGCGCCGATCATCCCTGCGCTCAACGATTCCGAGATCGAGCGCATCCTCGACGCCGCCGCAGCCGCCGGCGCGACGGAGGCGGGTTATGTGCTGCTGCGCCTGCCACTCGAAGTCAGCGAGCTCTTCCGCGAATGGCTGTTGCGGCATTATCCCGATCGCTATCGCCACGTCCTGTCGGTTCTGCGCTCGATGCGCGGCGGCAAGGATTATGATTCGACCTTCGGCAAACGCCAGAAGGGCGACGGCCCCTATGCCTGGCAGATCGGCCGCCGCTTCGAGATTGCCACCAAGCGTCTCGGCCTCAACCGCCGCAACCTGAAGCTCCGCACCGACCTGTTCTCGCCTCCGGCAAAGGCCGAGTCGCAACTGAACTTGTTCTAGGTTTGGGAAGGGCTGCGCGGCGCCTCCTTACCCCGCGCCACGACGCCGCCTTGCCTCGGCCATGACATCCGGCGATTCTTCGGCATGGCCAGACGCCCCGCCGATTCGCTGCCGCTTTTCGAGCTGCCGCCCGCGCCGACCGATGCGATCGAGCGACGGTTGCGGCGGTCCGGCCTCCGGGCGATCGCGGGCGTGGACGAAGCCGGACGCGGGCCGCTGGCCGGCCCGGTCGTGGCGGCCGCGGTGATTCTCGATCCGAAGCGGGTGCCGCCTGGCCTCGACGATTCCAAGAAGCTCGACCGCGCGGCGCGCGAAGCGCTGTTCACGGTCATCATGGCAACGTCGATCGTTTCGGTAGCCGCGGGTTCGGTCACCCGCATCTGCACGACCGATATCCGCCAGGCGACGCTCTGGGCGATGCGCCAGGCGGTGGCGGGTCTCAGCCATGCTGCCGAGCACGCCATAATCGACGGCATCGACGTTCCCCCAGGGCTCGCCTGCCCGGGCGAGGCCTTCGTCAAGGGCGACGCCCGGTCGGTCTCGATCGCGGCGGCCTCAATCGTCGCCAAGGTCACCCGCGACCGGATGATGATCCGCGCGGCAACGCATTATCCTGTCTATGGCTTCGAGCGCCACATGGGTTACGGCACACCGGCGCATCTGACGGCGCTCGGGACGCATGGCGCCACGCCGCTGCACCGCTCGACCTTTGCGCCGATCCGCGCCCTGCTCGAAGGCTGCGCCCCGGCGGCGCTGATGGCGGAGAATGATCTGCTGGCCGAGGCGGTTGGCTGACATTTTCGCCCCGCCTGTACTGCACCCCGACCTAAGCGCCGGGGTTCGACCCAACGCCCGTCACACCAAAAGCAAACAGCCGGGCAATGCCCGGCCGTTTCGATCGCTCATCCGTCACTCGCCTCAGTTGAGACGGTTGCGGACATCATTGATGGCGGAGGTGACAAGCTCTGCCGCCGCATCGCCCTTGAGGCGGGCAGAGAGGATCTTCTCAGCAGCCGCAACGGCCAGATCGGCGGACAGCGAGCGAACTTCCTGCATCGCCTGATGCTCGGCCTGGGTGATCTTGTCTTCCGCCATCTTTGTGCGGCGGGTGACGTAGTCTTCCATCGCGGTCTTGGCTTCCTCGGCGAGCGCGGCGGCTTCACGGCCCGCCTGGTCGACGATTTCGCGCGCCTCGACTTCGGCGTCGCGTGCCTTCTTCTGATACTCGGCGAGCAACAGTGCCGCCTCGGCGCGGAGCCGCTTGGCCTCGTCCAGCTCCTTGGCGATGGCGCCGGCGCGGTTGTCGAGCGCCTTGGCGACCGTCTTGTGAACGCCAAGATAGCCGAGCAGGACCAGGAACAGGATCAGGCCGACGAGGGCAAAGAATGTCGCATCGAACTCCATGGCGTCGTCCTCAGCTGCCGCGAACGGTCGAAACCGCCGCAGAGACTTCCTCGGGGCTCGGCTGCTGGCCGATCAGCGCGTGAACGACGGCACCGGCTGCCTCCTCGGCGATCGCGCCGACATCGGCGAGCGCCTTTGTCTTGATGGCGCCAATCCGGCTTTCGGCGTCGGCGAGCTTGGCCGCAAGTTCGGCCTCGATCGCATGACGACGTGCGTCCGCCTCGGCCTTCGCCTTGTCGGTCGCGGCCTGCGCGATCTGATGCGACGAAGCGCGCGCATCCGCCAGCGCCTTCTCGTAAGCCGAGAGCGCGGTGTCGGACTGCAGGCGCAGACGCTGCGCCTCGGAGATGTCGCCGGCAATCTTGGCCGCGCGCCCCTCGACGATCTCCGCAATCTGCGGCACGACGAGGCGCTTCATCAGGAGATAGAGCGCACCGAAGCAGATCACGAACCAGAAGATCTGGGACGGGAACGTATGCGTGTCGAAGGGCGGGAACGGGCCTTTGTGCCCTTCCGGCGCGCCGACGGCGCTATGCGTTGCATCCGTCGGAGACGGTGCATGCGGAGCCGCTTCGGGCCCCGGCGGCGGCGGAGGCGCCGAATCCGGCTGCGGAGCGGCCGGCGCCGGAGGCGCGGCTTCCTGGGCCGATGCGGACGTGACGAGCCAAGTCATCTGGGACCCCGAATCGAGGAAGAACGTCATGCGGCGGCAGGACGCCGCCGCATGAGGAACCGGGAAGCAGCTGCCGAGAGCAGCCGCTCCGAAATCAGACGACGAACAGCAGCAGCAGGGCGACGAGCAGCGAGAAGATGCCCAGCGCTTCCGTCACGGCGAAGCCGAGGATGAGGCGGCCGAACTGACCGTCGGCAGCCGACGGATTGCGCAGCGCACCCGACAGGAAGCTGCCGAAGATGTTGCCGAGGCCGAGGGCCGCACCCGCCATGCCAAAGCAGGCGAGACCAGCACCGATGAACTTCGCGGCTTCCGCTTCCATTTCCATTCTCCTTTGAAGGTAATTCAGTCTGATGAAATCTGTCCGCCTGCCCCGGCTCAGTGGCCGGGATGCAGGGCGTCGTTCAGGTACATGCAGGTCAGGATCGTGAAGACATAGGCCTGCAGGAAAGCGACGAGGAATTCGAGCGCCGTCAGCGCCACCGTCATGATCAGCGGGACGATCGCGCCGCCGATGCCAGCAACGCCGAGCCCCGCCAGCGTCACCACGAAGCCCGCAAAGACCTTGAGCGTGATGTGGCCGGCCAGCATGTTGGCGAAGAGACGGACGGAGAGGCTGATCGGACGCGAGAGGAACGAGATGACCTCGATCGCGGAAACCAGCGGAATGACCGCGCCCGGCACGCCGCTCGGCACGAACAGGCCGAGAAAATGCGCCCCATGGCGGTAGAAGCCGTAGCCGACGACCACGAGCATCACGGTCATCGCCAGCGCGAAGGTGATGATGATCTGGCTCGTTGCCGTCAGGAAATACGGGAACATGCCGAACAGGTTGGCCGTCAGAATGAACATGAACAGCGAGAAGACGAACGGGAAGAACCGCATGCCCTCCGTGCCGGCCGACGACTTCAGCGTCGAGGCGACGAACTCATAGGCGAGTTCGGCAACCGACTGGACGCGGCCGGGAACCAGCGACTTCTTGGTGGTGGCGAGATAGAGGAAACCGGTCACGACCGCCACATTGGCGACCATGCTCAAAGCCGAATTGGTGAAATGGAACTCCATTCCGCCGAACTGGCCGAGCGGGAAATACTCGTGGATCTGAAACTGATGGATCGGATCGTTCGCCACCGAGCCCGCCTCTTCGCCTTAGTGCCCCGCCACGGCGAATGCCGCGGCGCTTTCGCCCGTCATGGCCGCGGTATTACCGCAGCGCATGTCGGTCGCGACATGCCAATCTCACTTGCCGGAGCGCGGCTTCACCCGCTCTTCCGGCTGCGCCACTTTCCCGACCGCCCGCAGCACGTTCAAAACGCCTGCTGCGAAGCCGAGCAGAAGCAACCCGATCAATCCCCACGGGGCCGTTCCCAGCCATCGGTCGATCAGCCAGCCAAGACCGGCACCGACCAGCACGCCCGACGCAAACTCGCTCGCCACGCGAAGTGCAAAGCCCATGCCCTGCATTCCGCCAGATTTGGCGACGTCGGCCTTCGCCTGCTGCTTCGCCTCGGCCTCCGCCTTATCCAGCTTGCTGCCGAGAGCGCGCAGCCGTTCGGCGAGCGCAGCTTCTTCACGAGCAGTGGCCCTGCCGCTTTTCCCGTCCCCCGCCGATCCGTTGTCGCTCATCGCGTCATCCTCGTCGGGTATCTGGAAAAGCCGTCAGACCGTTCTGCCTTCCCCCTTGAAACCGCGCGCACAATAGTGACGGGCATAAATCGTGTCAAGGCAGCGTGAACGCCACTTAAGTGTTTGATTCGGCTTATCTATTATACTGCCATCCACACCTTGTCCACCGCGCGCGGCCGAATCCGTCCGCCTTGGCCCTTCAAGCGAGGCTCGGCGCGTGCGACAAGAGCCGTCATGGCGAGCCCACCAAAGCAGAGGCGTCCGCGCGACGCGGCGGCGATCGGCGCCCTTGTCGGCGCCGTCATAGAGCCGGTCTGCGCCAAGCGCGGCTTCGCGACGGCCGACCTGATTCAGGCCTGGGCCGAAGTCGTCGGGCCGCGCTATGCCCGGGCGACCCAGCCGGACAAGCTGATCTGGCCAAGGCGCGAGGCCGCGGCTGCCGGCGCCAATGCCCGTCAGGGTGCGACGCTGGTGGTGCGCGTCGATGCTGGCATGGCAATCTATCTCCAGCATGAGACGGCTGTAATCCTCGAACGCGTCAACGGCTTCCTTGGCTTCGGCGCCGTCTCGGCGCTGCGGATTATCCAAGGCCCGGTCGACACCCCTCCGCAGCCGAAGCGACCAAAGACAATATCGCCTGCGGCGGAGCGCGAGGCCGCTGCCGCGGTCGCCGACATCGAAAGCGACGGGCTGCGACAGGCGTTGGAGCGCCTGGGACGGGCGGTTTACGGCGAGGTCGAGCGATCGTGAACATGCGCGACCAGCAAAACGCCGCATTTTCACTGGCATTGTTCACCTGAGGCGTGGCAATCGTGGCGGCGAACCGATGTCGCTACTTTCCTGGGAGACTGAGACCGTGGACTTCAATCGCAGACAGTTTTTCATCCGGCTCGGCGCTGGCACGCTGGCGGCCGGGGCTGTCGCCATGCTGCCCGCGGCGGCCTTCGCCGAAGACAAGGTCGATGTCGCCGAATTGCTGAAGCCCGGTCCGCTCGGCGATATGTCGCTTGGCGACGAGAAGGCGCCGCACACGGTGGTGGAATACGCGTCCCTCACCTGCACGCACTGCAAGCATTTCCACGATACGACGTGGAAGCCGTTCAAGGAAAAGTACATCGACACCGGCAAGGTGCGCTTCATCCTGCGCGACTTCCCGCTCGATCCGCTGGCTACGGCCGGGTTCATGCTGGCGCATGCCGCCCCGAACAACAATTTCTTCCCGATGGTCGACCTGCTCTTCGACCAGCAGGACAAGTGGGCCTTCGTCGATGATCCGGTCTCGGCGCTGCAGCAGCTTTCCAAGCAGGTCGGTTTTACACAGGATACTTTCGAGCTCGCCTTGAAAAACCAGGCGCTGCTCGATGCAGTGAATGCGGTGAAGGATCGCGGCGCGACAACCTTCGGGGTCAATGCGACGCCGACCTTCTTCGTGGACGGGGTGAAAAAGCCGGGTGCGCTCTCGCTCGAGGATTTTGACGCGCTTCTTTCCTAGCGCCGCCTGCGCCAGGGGAACGGCCGGCTGGCCGTTGCCCCGGGATGCGCGGCGATGAGATTCACGCGCCTGCGCCTCGTTGGCTTCAAATCTTTCGTCGATGCGTCCGATTTCGTCATCGAGCCAGGCCTGACGGGCGTTGTCGGCCCGAATGGCTGCGGCAAGTCCAACCTCGTCGAAGCCCTGCGCTGGGTTATGGGCGAAAGCTCATACAAGAATATGCGCGCGTCCGGCATGGACGACGTCATCTTCTCCGGCAGTGGCAATCGTCCGGCGCGCAACACCGCCGAAGTGATGCTGGCGATCGACAATTCCGCCCGCACGGCACCGGCCGCCTTCAACGACGCCGACATGCTGGAGGTGACCCGGCGTATCGAGCGCGAGGCGGGTTCGGTCTATCGCATCAATGGCCGCGAGGTGCGCGCCCGTGATGTGCAGCTCCTATTCGCCGATGCCTCGACCGGCGCCCGCTCGCCGGCCATGGTCGGACAGGGGCGCATCGGCGAGCTGATTTCGGCCAAGCCGCAGGCACGCCGCGCGATCCTCGAAGAGGCGGCCGGCATTTCCGGCCTCTATTCCCGCCGCAACGAGGCCGAGACGCGACTGAAAGCGGCCGAACAGAACCTCGAACGGCTCGACGACGTTCTCGGCGAAATCGAGGGACAGATCGAAGCGCTGCGGCGCCAGGCCCGCCAAGCCAATCGCTACCGCAATCTCTCCGGCGACATTCGCAAGGCCGAGGCGCTGGCGCTCTATCTCCGCCTCACCGCTGCGACCGCCCAAATGCGCGAGGGCGAGGCGCAGCTTGCCGCCGCGACGGCCAAGGTCGGCGAGCGCTCCGACGTTCAGACCGGCGCGGCGCGCGACCAGGCGGTCGCGGCGAGTGCCCTTCCCGCGGCACGCGAGAATGAGGCCAAGGCGGCCGCCGCGCTGCAGCGTCTCGGCATGGAGCGCAACGGCATCGAAGCCGAGGAACGGCGGATGCGCGAGCGGCTCGCCGATCTCGAACGCCGCCTCAAGGATCTGGCAGCCGATATCGCGCGCGAGGAAAAGCTGCAGCGCGAGAATGCCGGCATGATGGAAGCGCTCGACGCCGAGGAGGCGCGGCTGCGCGGCGAGGAAGAGCAGTCGGTGACCCTTGGCGTCGCTGCAGAGGCGCGGCGGAGCGCCGCCGAGACCGCGATGGGCGAGGCCGAGCGGAGGCTCGGCGAGGCGACCGCGGCACATGCCGCTCTTGCCGCGCGGCGAGCCGAACTCGAACGCGCCGTGAAGACAGCCGAGGAGCGACTGGCGCGGGCGAAAGCCGAGCAGGCCGGTGTCGCCCGCGACGAGGCGGCGCTCGCGGCCGAGATCGCCCGGCTGCCAGGCTTGGCAGCGGCCGAAGAGGCGGTGGCGGCCGCTGAAAGTGCCCGCAGCGCCGCCGATGCGCGCGTCACGACATCCGAGCGGCAACTCGCCGAGGCGCGGGAGCGTGAAGGCGCGGCGCGGACCCCGCTCACCGAGGCCGAGCGCACGCATTCGGGCATCGAGAGCGAAATGCGCGCGCTTGAGAAGATCCTCGCTGCTGGGATCCGCTCTGGCCGCCGGCCGCCGATCCTCGACGCGTTGCAGGTCGAGCGCGGCTTCGAGGCGGCACTTGCCGCTGCCTTCGGCGATGATCTCGATCTCTCCGACGATCCCGCCGCCGCGGCCCATTGGGCCGGTGCCGAGACGGCGGATGCGGATCCATTGCTTCCCACGGGCGCCCGTCCCCTCGCCGCCCATGTCGAGGCGCCTGCCCTTTTGCAGCGGGCCCTTGCGCAGACGGGAATCGTGAACCGCAGCGAGGGCGCAGCGCTGCAAGCCCGGCTGAAGACCGGCCAGCGGCTCGTCTCGCGCGAGGGCGATGTCTGGCGCTGGGACGGGTTCGTCGCGACCGCCGAAGCGCCGACGGCCGCGGCGATCCGGCTTGCCAACCGCAATCGTCTCGCCGAATTGCAGAGCGAGATCGGTGCAGCCCGGAAGAGCGTCATGGACGGGCGAGCCACCTTGGAGGCGGCCCTGGCGGCGACTCGGATGGCCGGCGATGTCGAGCGCATTTCACGCGAGGCCGCCCGCAATGCGCAAAAGTCGCTCGATGAAGCGCGCACACGTCTTGCCGCCGCCGAGCGCGAGCAGGGCCGGCTCGCTGCCCGCCGTGCCGCCGTTTCGGAAGCGCGCAGCCGCGTCGATGCGGCGCTTCGCGACGCGGAAGGCGCCCGGGAGGTGGCTGGCGCGGCGCTCGCGGCCGCTGATGATCCTTCTGCGGCGGCCGAGCGCTGCAACCAGCTTCGTGCCGTGCTCGCCGAGCGGCGCGCGGCTCATACCGAGGCACGCGCAGCGACCGAAAGCCTCATCCGCGAGGGCGAATTGCGGCGACGACGACTTGCGGCGATCGGCACGGAGCGCGGCAACTGGCAGGCGCGCGCGGCGAACGCAGCAACGCAGATGGAAAGTCTTGCCTCCCGGCGCGCTGCGCTCGAAATCGAGCGTACCAAGCTTCTCGAATCGCCGGCTGATTTCGAGGTCCGGCGGCGCGCTGTCGTGTTCGAGATCGGCAAGGCGGAAATCGTCCGGCGCGAGGCAGCCGAAAAGCTGGCCGCGGCGGAGCGCCAGCAGACGCTTGCCGATACCGCCGCGCGCGATGCGCTGACCGCGCTCTCGGAGGCGCGCGAGCAGCGCGGCCGCGCCGAGGAGCGGTTGAAGGCGAGCGAGGAGCGGCGCGGCGAGATCGAGGCGCGCATCGCCGAGACGCTCGATTGCGAGCCGCATGAAGTCGCCAAGATCGCCGAGCTCGACCCGGCCGCGCCGCTGCCTGAGCTCGACCAGGTCGACAAGCGTCTCGAACGGCTGCGGCAGGAGCGGGAGAAGCTTGGCGGCGTCAATCTGCGCGCCGAAGACGAGGTCAATGAAAACCTATCGCGGCGCGACAAGCTGACGACGGACCGCGACGACCTGATCGAGGCGATCCGCCGGCTGCGCCAGGGCATCGGCAGCCTCAATCGCGAGGGCCGCGAACGGCTTCTTGCCGCCTTTGCCGTCGTCAATGCAGAGTTCCAGCGACTGTTCACGCATCTCTTCGGCGGCGGTACGGCCGAACTGCAATTGACCGAATCCGACGATCCGCTGGAAGCGGGGCTCGAGATCATGGCGCGGCCGCCCGGCAAGAAGCCACAGACGATGACGCTGCTTTCGGGCGGCGAGCAGGCACTGACCGCGATGGCGCTGATCTTCGCCGTATTCCTCACAAATCCCGCGCCGATCTGCGTGCTCGACGAGGTCGATGCGCCGCTTGACGACCATAATGTCGAGCGCTTCTGCAACTTGCTCGACGAGATGGCGCGCACCACCGACACGCGCTTCGTCACCATCACGCATAACCCGATCACCATGGCGCGCATGAACCGTCTCTTCGGCGTCACCATGGCCGAGCGAGGTGTCAGCCAGCTCGTCTCGGTCGATCTCGAGACGGCCGAAAGGTTCTTGGAGGCGAGCTAGTCGTAGACTTCGAGTCCAGCGCGTAGCGATATTGCATTATGTCCGTGCCGCGCGGATGCGAAAAGCGCCGCACACTATCGAGGTTGTAGAAGCCCAACTTTCGCAGCACTCGTCCCGATGTTTCGTTGTCGAAAGCATGCCCGGCCTCAAGTCTCGCAAGACCAAGCGTCCCGAAAGCGAAGTGAACCACCGCACCCGCCGCCTCAGACGCGTAGCCGCGCCCCCAAGCCGAACCATCAATCCAGTAACCGAGCGTCCCTTTGTTCTCATCGACACCGTCGATGTCGACAAGACCGACCATTCGTCCGTCAATTACGATGGCGAAACGATAGGCCTCTCCCGCCGTCCATTCCCGCTCATGGTCGGCAAACCACCTCTCGGTCGCCGCGGGATCGGGCGGGAAGGACGCCATGCTCAACATGCGTGACACATTCCAATCCGACCTGATTTCCAGGGCTCGATGTGCATCCTGCCCGATGCTGGGCCGTAGAATGAGGCGATCGGTCGCAATAGGAAGGCGAGCAGGCGGTCGAACAGGCATCTCGCAAACCCTCGTGCCGCCTAGAGAGATACCCTCAGCGATTCAACCGCAATTCAAGTTCCTTTTCTGTGGCCTGTCGATGCTCACTACAACATCCGGAATTCAGTGTGGGAGGCGATCAAACCCGCTTCACAGCAAGTCACGCTTCGGCGCATTGGCTGCAAAGGCTGGATCGCCGGGTGGAGCCCGGCAATGACAGGGAAAACTTCCGGAGGTGTGCGGCGAGCTGACCCCTACCAGCTCGATAGCTTCCTGAGCGTTGGCGTCTTCTTGTATTGGTGGCCGCCCATGCGGGTGAGCAGCATTTCGAGCTCCGAGATCGCCTTCAAGAGATGCGGGCCCTTGTTGAGCATCACACATTCCGCGCGGGCTGCCATGGCAGCGTCGGTCATCTCGCCGCGCGACGGGAAGCCCTTCTTGATCAGATGCTCCAGCACCTGCGTCGCCCAGATCACGGGGATCTGCGCCGCCTCGCCGATCCAGAGAATCTCTTCCTGCATTTCGGCAAGCCGGTTGAAGCCGATTTCGACCGCGAGATCGCCGCGGGCGATCATGATGGCGGTCGGCTGCTTGCCACCCGCCCGCACGATCATCTCGGGCAGGTTCGCCAAGGCCCGGGTCGTCTCGATCTTCAGCACCAGCGAGAGCTTCTGCCAATCCGGCCGGATCGCCGCCAGCGCCTTGTGCAGATCGTCGATGTCGGATGCCGACTGGACGAAGGAGAATTCGATGCCATCGGCATTGCGGGCGACGAAGTCGAGGTCTTCAATGTCCTTGGCCGTCAGCGCAGGAATCGTGAAGTGGGTGTCCGGAAAATTGACGCCCTTCTCGGGTTTCAGCTTGTAGCCGTCCTCGTCGGGCGCGCCCGTCGCCTCGACGACGACGCCCCAGCTCTCGACCGCCATCACCGCGGTCGGCAGCTTCCCATCGTCGATGAAAATGCGTTCGTCCGGCTGGCAGGCCGCCAGCGCCTGCGGCAGCGTGCATTCGACAGCGAGAAGGTCCGCCGGTGTATCGATGAGACGTCCCGGCGCCGCGATCGCGAAGCGCTCGCCTTCCTTGACGCGCTTGCGTCCATCGAGATCACGAACCGCGCCGGTGCGGATCTTCGGACCCGCGAGATCCATCAGGATCTTCATCGGACGGCCGGAGGCCGCGCCGGCCATGCGGGCGTGACCAATCATGCGCGCCCATGCCTCACGATCGTCGTGGGCGCAATTGATGCGGATCGCTTCGACACCGAGGTCGGCCAGCCCCTGCATGAAGTCTGGCCCATCGGCCGCCTCGCTCGGGCACGTGACCAGAAGATGCACCGCCCGGCCTTCGGTCGGCGGACCCAGGATTTCGACGGTACGATCGGCAAGATGCTGCTCGCCCGCGAAAAAGTCAGCTTCGCTGGGGAAAGGGCGGCGCGGGACGCTTTCCGTGATCGCGTCGAGGGCGGCGAGGACGGCATCAAGCGTCGGCATGACGCGGCTTTCGAGCCGCCCGATCGACGAGAGCCCGTGTGCCATCAGCCGGCGCTGCAGCGGCCGGTTGTCACGGCGGCGAAGCGCAAGGTAGTCGGCGAGATTTCGGGCGCTCGGCCGGAATTCCGACCTTTCGATCGAGGCCGACCAGTCGGCGCAGATTGCAGCGCCCTCTTCCGCGACGGCATGCGCCAGCGCGTCGACATCACCGCGCAAGGCCATCAGATCACTGGTCATCACGTGTCTCCGCTCCGGTTGCTCCATCCAGATAGCGGTTGGCGACCATGGCGCGATGACACGGATCAATCGGAGTGCGCCGATCGACCACTGGCGCAGTCGGGCGCCCTCAGCGACACTCCCGGCCATGACGACGATAGATGCCCAAACCCTGCCCGCCCCCGCGCCCGCCGATCTTCTCGCCTGGTATGACCGCCATGCCCGCAGGCTGCCCTGGCGCATCGGCCCAGCCGAGCGCGGACGTGGCGTCACGCCTGATCCCTATCGTGTCTGGTTGTCCGAAATCATGCTGCAGCAGACCACCGTGACGGCGGTGAAGCCCTATTTCGAGGCGTTCCTAGACCGCTGGCCGGATGTCGCGGCGCTGGCCGCCGCGCCGTCCGAAGAGGTGATGAAGGCCTGGGCGGGGCTCGGCTATTATTCGCGGGCGCGCAACCTGAAAGCCGCCGCTGAAGCCGTCGCCGGAACGCTTGGCGGCAAGTTCCCCCAGACCGAATCGGGCCTGGCGGCGCTGCCCGGCATCGGCAGCTACACGGCGGCGGCCATCGCATCGATCGCTTTCGACCAGCCCGCCGCCGTAGTCGACGGCAATGTCGAGCGCGTATTGACCCGTGTCTTCGCAGTGGAAACCCCGCTACCGGGGGCAAAGTCCGAAATCCGACGGCTGCAAGAGCGCCTGACGCCGAAAGCGCGGCCCGGCGACTATGCGCAGGCGATGATGGATCTCGGCGCGACGATCTGCACGCCGAAGCGGCCGGCCTGCGTACTGTGCCCATGGGAGGCGTCCTGTGCCGCGCATGCCGCCGGGATCGAGGAGAGCTTCCCCCGCAAGGCGGCCAAGACGGCGCGGCCGGAGCGGGCCGGCGCCGCGTTCGTCGCGCGGCGGGAAGACGGGGCGATCCTGCTGAGGCGGCGGCCGGACAAAGGGCTGCTCGGCGCGATGACCGAGGTGCCCGGCACCGATTGGCTGCCGGTATTCTCTTCCGACAAGGCGTTGGCTGACGCACCTTTTCGCGCCGACTGGCAACGCACCGTCGCGCCTGTGGTGCATGTCTTCACGCATTTCCGCCTGACGCTCGACATCTATGCCGCCGCGCCGCCGCGCGGGTTCAACCTGCCGGAAGGACATTGGTGGTCGCCACCGGATGATCTTCCGGGCGAAGCGTTGCCGAGCGTCATGAAAAAGGCCATCGAAGCAGTCCATCCTGGAATCACCAGACGGCGCCGCTGATCGCGCCGCGACGTCCGCAGCATGTCCCCAAAAGGGACCCACACGAACGACAACCAGAGGCCAACGCATGCCCGACTCCACACCCGAGATCCGCCACATCGTCTTCGACATCGGCAACGTGCTCATCCAGTGGAACCCGGAGCTGCTCTATCGCCGCCTGATCCCCGACGACGGCGAGCGCGCTGCCTTTCTCGCCGAGGTCTGCACTCATGACTGGAATCTGGAGCAGGATCGCGGCCGGAGCTGGGCCGACGCGGAAGCCGAGGCGATCGCCCTCCATCCGCACGGTGCCGACCATATCCGCGCCTGGCGGAAGCACTGGCACGAGATGGTGCCGGGCCCGATCGAGGAATCGGCCGCCATTCTCGAAGCGCTCATCGCCGAGGGCTATGACGTGACGGCGCTCACCAATTTCGCCGAAGACACATTCATTGAGGCGCAGACACGCTTCCCTTATCTCGCAACGTTTCGCGGGATCACCGTCTCGGGCAAGATCCGCCTCGTGAAGCCGGATGTGGCGATCTATCACCACCATGCCGAGACGCTGGCCCTCGATCCGGCCGCGACGCTGTTCTTCGACGACATGCCGGCCAATATCGAAGCGGCCCGCGCCGCGGGCTGGAACGCCGAGCGCTTCATCGACCCGGCAACGATGCGCGCCGATCTCGCTCGCTACGGCATCTCGGTGCGCACCTGAGCCTTTGAAGGTTCAACTGGCCGCGAGGAACAGGGAGGCGTCGATGGCCGATTTCTACAGCATCTCGGTGCCGGTCCTGATCCGCTATCTGAGGCAGCTTGATGGGCTGCTCGTCCGCGTCGCTGACTTCGCGGCCGCACGCGGGGTCAGCGAGGCAGACTTGCTGGCCCTGTCGCTGAGCACCGACATGTTCGATCTCCGCCGGCAGGTTCTCATTGCGGCCGGCTTCTCGATCCGGGCGCTGCGGCCGATCGCGCCCGCGCTCGCGGCCGTTCCGAACGCCGAGGCCGCGACGATCGTTGAGCTCCATGCCCGCATTGCCGAACGGATCGACGCGCTATCGCGCCTGGAGCCGGGCGACATCAACGGCAAGGAAGCGGTGCGCGTGATCGAGACGGCGGGCGAGGCAGAATTCGAGACCGATGCGCTGACCTTTCTCACCCAGTATGCGCTGCCGAACTTCTTCTTTCACTTCATGACGGCCTTCGCGATCCTGCGCCAAGCCAGCGTCCTGATCGGCAAGGCGGATTTCGACGGCTTCCACGCTTATCCGCCCGGCTTCCGGTTCGTGTGAGCAAGGCGGCGCACACAGTGTCGACCATCGCGATCGCCGCCGCCTTCTTCGCCGCGCTATTTGCCAACGTCGCCGCCGCATTTCCGCAATTGGCGATGGCACGCGACAGGGGCTGGACACCGAAGCCCGGCGGCAGTTGGCAGTTGCAACTCCAGGGCACAGTCAACACCGGCTACGATGTCGACGTCTACGATATCGACCTGATCGATACGCCTCAGGCCACCATCGACGCACTGCATCGACGGGGCCGGTTCGTCGTCTGCTATTTCTCGGCCGGTTCGTCGGAGGATTTCAGGAGTGATGTCGGGGTCTTCCAGCCCTCCGACTTGGGAAAGAAACTGGATGGATGGGAAGGCGAGCGCTGGCTCGATATCCGCTCCGCCAATGTCCGGCGCTTCATGATCGAGAGGCGGCTGGATTTGGCCGCAGCCAAAGCCTGCGACGGCGTCGACCCTGACAATGTCGACGGCTTTGCCAATAACAGCGGCTTTCCGCTGACGTCAGAGGACCAGGCCAGTTATAATCGCTTCCTTGCCGCGGAAGCCCATAGGCGCAACCTGAAAATCGGGCTGAAGAATGATCTCGAACAGGTCGCGGCGCTCGTCGATGCGTTCGACTTCGCGGTCAACGAGCAGTGTCACGCCTTCAGGGAATGCGACAGACTCCGCCCTTTCGCAGCAGCGGGAAAGCCGATCTTCAACGTCGAATACCAGGGCGACGGGCTGAAATCCCGAACGATGCTCTGTGCAGCGGCGCGCGAGGGGTCGATGCACAGTCTCGTGCTGCCGCTCGCTCTCGACGACAGCTTCCGCTTTTCCTGCGACTGACGCCGCCTCAGCCTCCGGCGACCGCCATTTCGTCTCGCACGATCTGGCGGAGCGCGTCGATCGAGGTCAGGACGCCATTGCGGTGGACGTTCCAGAACGTCCAGCCATTGCAGGCGTCGAAGCCCTGCACCAGAGCGCCGACGCGGTGGATCGACCCGGTATGGCTGCCCGATTCCACCGAGCCATCGGCGCGGACGCGCGCCTGATGGCGGCCGGAGATGGCCGTCATGATCTCGTTCGGCTGGATCAGACCACGCTCGACCAGTGCGCCGAAGGGCACCCGCGGCTCGGCCTTCTTGCCGCGCAGCAGTTCGAGCGCCGCTGCCGGCGCCGTCTCCACGGCCGCGATGCGCGCGGTCGCGGCGTCGATATAGACCTGCTCACGCTCGACGCCGACATAGTGTCGGCCGAGGCGCTTGGCGACGGCGCCCGTCGTCCCTGAGCCGAAGAAGGGATCGAGCACGATGTCGCCGGGTTTGGTCGAGGCGAGCATCACGCGCGCCAAAAGCGCCTCGGGCTTCTGCGTCGGATGCAGCTTCTGGCCCGCGGCGTCCTTCAGGCGCTCGCCGCCAGTACAGATCGGCAGCAGCCAGTCCGAGCGCATCTGGACATCGTCGTTGAAGGCCTTCATCGCCTCGTAATTGAAGGTGTAGCGCGACTGCGGACCGCGCGAGGCCCAGATCATGGTCTCATGCGCATTGGTGAACCGCTTGCCGCGAAAGTTCGGCATTGGGTTGGTCTTGCGCCAAACAACGTCGTTCAGGATCCAGAAGCCGAGATCCTGCAGCATCGTGCCGACGCGGAAGATGTTGTGATAGGAGCCGATGACCCAGAGCGAGCCGTCTGGCTTCAGCACGCGGCGCACCGCGAGAAGCCAGGCGCGCGTGAAGGCATCATAGGCCTCGAAGCTCGCGAACTGGTCCCAATCGTCGTCGACAGCATCGACGAGTGACTGGTCGGGCCGTGTCAGGCCGCCGGCGAGCTGGAGATTATAGGGCGGATCGGCGAAGACCACATCGATCGAGTGAGCCGGCAACTGCTCGAGGGCCGCTACGCAATCGCCCTTGATGATCGTATCGGCAAAGGCCGGACGGACCGCCGGTGCGACCGTCTTCAGCTGTACTCCACGCATGCCCCACAACTCCCAACGCAACACCACGATTTCGGGCACCATGGTTAGCGAACAGGGTGAAGGTCCCGTTAGGAAGCGTGGTTAAGAGAAGGTTTCCGGCAATTTTGGCGACTGGACATCGTTTCGCCGGAGATGTCCCGCCACTCTCTAGCCCGATATCCGGCCGGAGGCCGCAACCCGCGCGAACGGGCGTTCACTCCGCATGAAAACGCTCTAAAGTCCCGAAACGACTGGCATGACCGAGGCCCCGATGACTGCCCGCCTTCCCATCCTGACCGCCCTGCTCCTGACACTCCTGGCGGCGCCGGCGCTGGCCGATAGTGCCATGCTGGTGATCGACTCTTCCGCCTCGATGGCTGGAAAGCTCGGCCGCGATCGGAAGGCCGATCTCGTTGCCGATGCAGTCGCGAGCGCCGTCACCGATTTTCCGACCGAGGCGAAGATCGGCATGCTCGCCTTCGGCAATGTCAGCAAGACGAGTTGTTCCGACGCTGCTGTCGTGGTGAAGCCTCAGCAGAACGGCAATGACGCCGTCGCGCAGGCAGCCGCCGCGCTGGCGCCGCGCGGCAAGGCGCCCCTTGCCGTGGCGCTCGAGCGGGCGGCCAACGCGCTGGATTACCGCAAAGAGCGCGCGACGATCGTCGTTTTCGTCGACAAGATCGAGGCTTGCGATGCCGATCCCTGCGTTCTCGCGGAATCACTCAAGCAGAAGGCGCGCGACCTGACGATCGAGGTGATCGGTCTCGGCCTTGATGATGCGGACAGCGCCCGCGTCGCTTGCATCGCGGAGAAGACGGGCGGCAAGTTCCTGAATGCCAAGGACGGGACCGACCTCGCCGGCGGACTGACGGCAGCGCTTGCCAGCGCCAAGGCTCCGCCCGCGACATTGCCCTCGGCTTCGCTCGATGCACCGGCCAAGGTCGTGCAGTCGGATGTATTCGAGGTCGGCTATGACGGACCCAAGGACAAGGACGACCGCATCCAGATCTCCTGGCCCGGCCTGCCGCCCGGCTCCGAGATTCGCAGCGTGCTCGCCTCGCCCGATGGCAGGAAGCGGCGCCTGACGGCGCCCACGGAAGCCGGGACTTACGAGCTGCGTTACTACCATCCCGAACTCAACGCCGTGCTGGCGACGCGCGTCCTCGACGTCGCGATGCGCCCGGTGACGGTTTCCGCTCCGGCACGCATCCCGGCTGGAACGCCGATGACGGTTGCGTGGACGGGTCCGGCCGCCGACTCCGATGAGATATGGATCACGCCGGCAAATGGCGAGACCAAGCTCGCCAGCGTCGCCGTCAGGCATAACTTCAAGCCGGTGTCGCTCGATGCGCCACTGGAGCCGGGGCTCTACGAGGTCCATTACCATTCCGCGGCCGACAACAGCACGGCGGCCAAGGTGCAGTTCACCGTCGACCCGCCCGCCGTGACATTGCAAGCGCCGTCATCGGCGCCGGTCGGGACGCGCATCGATGTGGCATGGACCGGGCCCGGAGCCCGATTCGACAACGTCGTCATTGCCCGCGCCGGCATGGCCTCCTCCGAGCATGTGACCATGTCGCGCATTCGTCCCGACATGGCCAGCGTACGGGTAACCGTGCCTGCCGAGCCCGGCAGCTACGAGCTTCGCTATGTCGCCGGTGACGGCAAGGCGGTGTTCGCGAGCGTGCCGTTCACGGCCGAATAAGGCGCAGTTCGGCGCCGATCGGGCGAAGACAGGCCGGCTGCGATCTGATAGGACGCAGCCGCAACTCATCACGGAACATCTCTCCCATGCTGGTCATTTTCGATTGCGACGGCGTGCTCGTCGATTCCGAGATCCTCGCCTCCCGCGTCGATAGCGAACGGCTGAAGGAAGTTGGCTACGATATTTCGGTCGACGAGATGTCGCATCGCTTCGCCGGCCTCACCTGGGACCGGATCGCCCGGATCATCGAGGCCGATCTCGGCCATCAGCTGCCGGATGGCTTCCACCAGAAGACCGACCAGGAACTCGACCGCCGGCTCGCCAAGGAGCTGGACATCATCCCTGGCGTGCATGAAATGCTCGACCGGCTCGATTACCAGCGCTGCATCTGCTCGAACTCCTCGCCGGAGCGGCTGAAGATTTCGCTGACGCGCACCAAGCTCTGGGACCGCTTCCGCCCCTATATCTTCTCGGCTGTCGCCGTTGCCGACAAGCGCCCCAAGCCGGCGCCCGACGTGTTCCTGCACGCCGCCAAGGAGTTCGACGTCGATCCAAAGACCTGCGTGGTGATCGAGGATTCGACGCATGGCATCCACGGCGCCAAGGCGGCCGGAATGCGCGTCGTCGGTTTCACCGGCGGGTCGCATTCCTGGCCGGGCCATGCCGACGCCCTGACGGCGGCCGGCGCTGAGACCGTCATCAACCGCATGTCGGACCTGCCGGCCATCGTTGCTGCCCTCGCCGAATGGTCCGGCCTCGAGGATTGAGCGAGGCGCGTCGACGCCGATGACCGTTCGCCTCCGCGCCCATCACCTGCTCTGCATGCTGACCTATGTCGGCAAGGGCTATTCTGAGGCGTTCTGCCGAAATTATGACGGCATCGCGGAACGGCTCGGCGCGGGCGAGGACATCCTCATGGTGGCCGGGCCCGACGACATCTGCGGCCCGGTCGTCGATGCGCCCGATACTCACTGCCACAATGAGAGCGTGATCGAACGCGACGCCGCCGCGGCGGCCGCCGTCTCAGCACTGATCGGCCAAAAGCTCGATACTGGCGCGCGCCTCGCCCTTGACGCCGACATGCTGGCCGCGATGCGGGATGCCTTTGCCGCCGGCACGACGCGCATCGGCTGCGGCGGCTGTCAATGGACGGACATCTGCGACAGCGTCTCGGCCGCGGGCTTCCTGGGCACACGACTTAGGATCGCCGGATAGAGGCTGGCCTCTCCCTCACGTCTTGAGGACGGAGAGAGACGCCGATTGCCTTGTTACTCCGCCGCCTCGGAGAGAGGCTGCGGCCGTTCCCATTTCAGCTTTGGCGCGCGGGCGGCTCGGGTCTCGTCGAGCCGGCGGCGCGGGGCAAAGCGCGGCGCCTCGCGGAAGCGCTCAACATCGCCGGCCTTCGCCCGCATCACCAGATGGCGCAACGTGGCGATGAAGAGGTCGAGCGAGGCTTTTGATTCCGATTCCGTCGGCTCGATCAGCATCGCGCCATGGACGACGAGCGGGAAGTACATCGTCATCGGATGATAGCCCTCGTCGATCATCGCCTTGGCGAAATCGAGCGTGGTGACGCCCGTCCCATCCAGGAAGTGATCGTCGAACAGCACCTCATGCATGCAGGTGCGGTCGCCGGATGGCTGGCTCATCACGTCGCGAAGACCGGCCCGGACATAGTTGGCATTGAGCACGGCATCTTCGGAGGCCTGCTGCAGGCCGTCGGCGCCATGCGAGAGCATGTAGCTGACCGCCCGCACGAACATGCCCATCTGGCCATGGAACGCGACCATGCGCCCGAAGGGCTGCTCACCGGACTTGAGGGCCGCCTCGTCCTCGACAAGGACCGGACCGTCCGCATCGATGCGCACGAAGGGCAGCGGCGCGAAGGCCGCGAGACGTTCGGAGAAGACCACCGGGCCCGCGCCCGGACCGCCGCCGCCATGCGGCGTCGAGAAGGTCTTGTGCAGGTTGATATGCATCGCGTCGACGCCGAGTTCGCCAACCTTCGCCTTGCCGACGATCGCGTTGAAATTGGCGCCGTCGCAATAGAAATAGGCGCCAGCCGCGTGGATCGCCGCCGCGATCTCGACCACGTCCCGCTCGAACAGCCCGCAAGTGTTCGGATTGGTCAGCATGATCGCAGCGACCTGCGGCGAGAGCAGCGCCTTGACCGCCGCCGGGTCGACGGTGCCATCCGGGCGGGCCGGCACCGTGACCACCTTGAAGCCGATCAGCGCGGCCGTGGCGGGATTGGTGCCATGCGCCGATTCCGGCACCAGCACGATATCGCGAGCTTCACCACGCGCCGCAATCGCGGCCTTGATGGCCATCATGCCGCAAAGCTCGCCATGGGCGCCGGCCTTCGGCGAGAGCGCCACGCTCGTCATGCCGGTCATTTCGATCAGCCAGCGGCCGAGCTCCGCCATGAGCTCGACGGCACCGGAGACAGTCGAGAGCGGCTGCAGCGGATGGATGTCGCCGAAGCCGCCAAGGCGCGCGACCTTCTCGTTGAGACGCGGATTGTGCTTCATCGTACAGGAGCCGAGCGGATAGAGGCCGCTGTCGATGGCGTAGTTCTTTTGGCTGAGGCGCACATAATGGCGCATCGCCTCGGGCTCCGAGAGGCCCGGCAGGTCGATGGCGCTTGTCCTGGCCAGCTTGCCGAGGCGCGGCGCAAAGGCCACGGGTTCGTCGAGATCGACGCCGGTCACATCATGACGGCCGACCTCGAACAGCAGTGCTTCCTCGATCTGGAGGCCGCGATTGCCGGTGAAGGTATCGGTCGAGGAAGTCCCGGCACTGCCGGCATCGGTGGGACGGCCCTGCGTGTTCATGGTCATGCCAGCACCTCCTTCAGCGCGGCAACGAAGGCAGCGCGGTCTTCGTCCGTGTTCATTTCGGTCGACGCGACCAGCAGCAGATTGGCGAGAGCGGCATTGCCGGGTTCGAGCCGGGAGACCGGCACCCCACCGAGAATGCCCTTCGCCGCCAGCGCTTCGACGACCGAAGCAGCATCGTCAGGCAAGCGCAGCGTGAACTCGTTGAAGAACGAGTCATTCAAGAGGGTTACGCCGGGAAGCTCGCCAAGAGATTCCGCGAGCTTGACGGCGTTCGCGTGATTGATGCGGGCGAGCCGCGTCAATCCCGCCTCGCCGAGCAACGTCATATGGATCGTGAAGGCGAGCGCGCAAAGGCCTGAATTCGTGCAGATATTCGATGTCGCCTTGTCGCGGCGGATATGCTGCTCGCGAGTCGAAAGCGTCAGCACGAAGCCGCGCCGGCCCTCGGCGTCCACGGTCTCGCCGCAAAGGCGTCCGGGCATCTGGCGCACATGCTTGGCGCGGGCCGCGAAAAGGCCGACATAGGGCCCGCCGAACGAAAGCGCGTTGCCGATCGACTGCCCTTCGCCGACGACGATATCGGCGCCCTGCGCACCGGGCGACTCGACGAGACCGAGCGACACCACTTCGGTGACGACGGCGATCAGCAGCGCTCCGACCTCATGCGCCCGGGCGGCGATCGGCGCGAGGTCGATCAGATGACCGTAGAAGGAGGGCGACTGCACCACGACGCAGGAGGTTTCGGCGTCGATGCGGGCGAGAATATCCTCGGCGGCGTCGGGATCGGCCGGCAGCGCTTCGACGAGGTCCGACGCCATCGCCGAAGTCGTCTCGACGACCGCGCGATAATGCGGATGCAGCCCGCCGGATAGCACGGCCTTCTTCCGCCGGGTGACGCGATGGGCCATCAGCACCGCCTCGGCGGTAGCCGTCGAGCCGTCATACATCGAGGCGTTGGCGACCTCCATGCCGGTCAGATGCGCGACCTGCGTCTGGAACTCGAACAGATATTGCAGCGTGCCCTGCGTGATCTCCGGCTGATACGGCGTGTAGGAGGTCAGGAACTCCGAGCGCTGGATGAGATGATCCACCGTCGCAGGCACGTGATGCTTGTAGGCGCCGGCGCCGACGAAGAACGGCACCGTGGAGGCTGGCACGTTCTTCGCCGCGAGGCGACCAAGCGTCCGCTCGACCGAGAGCTCGCCCGCCGCGTGCGGCAGATCGAGGCCATGGACGCGCAGATTGGCCGGGATATCGGAAAAGAGATCGTCGATCGAGCCGACGCCGATGGTGGCGAGCATTGCCGCCCGGTCGGCCTCGGAATGGGGCAGATAGCGCATGGAGATATCCTTCGCAGGCAAGTCGGCACGCCGCCGCCCCTCCCTTGCGGGAGAGGCTCAGCTTCCAGCCCGGTTCACAGCGTCTCGAGGAAGGCCTTGTAGGCGGTCTCGTCCATTAGGCCGGCGAGTTCGCCCTTGTCGGCGATGATGAGCTTCAGGAACCAGCCCTCGCTCTCGGGCGCCTCGTTGATCTTGGCCGGCTGATCGACGAGGCCGCCATTGATCCCTTCGACCACGCCGGAGATCGGCGCGAAAACTTCGCTCGCTGCCTTGACCGATTCGACGACAGCCGCCTCGTCGCCCTTGGCGAGTTGCTTGCCGACCTCGGGAAGCTCGACATAGACGACGTCGCCGAGCTGCGACTGGGCATAGTCCGAGATGCCGACCGTTGCGATATCGCCGTCGACGCGGACCCATTCATGGTCCTTGGTGAAGTAGGTGGCCATGGAGGCGTGTCCCCTTGAGAGATGTCAGGAAGCGGATTTGCGGAAATAGCGGTGCGGCACGAAGGGCAGCGGCACGACGCGCGCAGCCAGAGGCTTGCCGCGAACAATAAGCGTCAGCGACGTCCCCGGCGCGGCGCTGTCGGCGCTGACATAGCCCATGGCGATCGGTCCGCCGGCGGTCGGCCCAAAGCCGCCCGATGTGACGAGGCCAATCAGCGTCCCGGTGGCATCGTGGATCTCAGTGCCTTCGCGGGCCGGCGCCCTGCCCTCCGGCTGGATGCCGACACGAAGGCGCGGCGGACCGTCGGCTAGTTCGCTGAGGATGCGCCCCGCGCCAGGAAAGCCGCCATCAGCGCGGCGACGCTTGCCGATCGCGAAGCCGAGATCGGCTTCCGCGGGCGATGTCGCCTCGTCGATATCGTGACCGTAAAGGCATAGCCCGGCTTCGAGCCGGAGCGAATCGCGTGCGCCAAGGCCGATCGGCGCGACTTCGGGCTCGGCGAGCAGCCTGCTTGCCAGAGCTTCCGCTTTGTCCGCGTCGACGGAAATCTCGAAGCCATCCTCGCCGGTATAGCCGGAGCGGCTGATCGCGCAGTCGATGCCGTCGATCGCGGCGCTGATCGCGGTCATGAAGCCCATAGTGGCAGCGGCCGGACAAAGCCGCGCCATGACGGCTGCTGCGAGCGGACCCTGCAGCGCGAGCAGCGCCCGGTCCTCGGCCACGACAAGCTCGACATCTTCAGGAAGATTCGCGGCAAGATGGGCATAGTCGACCGTCTTGCGGCCCGCATTCACGACGAGGAACAACGTCCCGTCCGCGCCGGCATCGGCCGCCCGGGTCACCATCAGGTCATCGATGATGCCGCCTTCCGTCGTCGTGAACAGCGTGTAGCGAATGCGCCCGAGGCCAAGCCCCTGGAAGTCGCCGGGCGTCAGCGCTTCGAGCGCCTTCGCCGTCGTGGCGTGATCAGGGCCAACCAGGAAGCACTGGCCCATATGCGAAACGTCGAAAAGGCCCGCCTTCTCGCGCGTCCAGTTATGCTCAGTCAGAATTCCCGTCGGATATTGCACCGGCATGGAATAACCGGCGAACGGCACCATGCGCGCGCCGAGCTTCCTGTGAAGATCGGCAAGGGGCGTCTCGCTGAGGCTCGCTACGGTGGTGTCGGCTTCGGAGGCATGCGCCATCAGAGGCTCCTCGGACGGGGTTCCAATGCACGGCCTGTCCGAAAACCGGACCTGCCGCGCCCCCTCTGTCCGAGAACCTGAGAGATTTCCCATGCGCCCTTAAGGCACGCATGGTTGCTCCTTCGGTGAGCCTGCTCTTGCGAACAGACTGCTTTCCAGAGCGTCGCCGACCGTCCGGTCCTTGAGCCTGAGAGTTTCCGGGGCGGTTGCTCCTTCGGCGCCGTCAGGGCGATGGCCCCGGCGGTCTCTCCCGGCGGTCGTCAAAAGGCGCTGCAAGCAGCGCCCTTCAGCTGGATCGCGACGGAGACCCAACCTGCTGACGAGTGTAGAGGGCGCTGCGCCGCAGTCAAGCAAGGCTGCATGCGGCGCAATCGCTTCAGGGCCGCGCAATAGCTCAGCGACGAGCCGACTTCACCGGCGCATCGTCGAAGCCGACATAGATGCGGTAGTCCGAATTGCCGGGCGCGATCGGCAGCACGATCTGATCGTAGATTTTGGTGAAATCGGTCGAAAGGTTCGGCTCGGTCAGTGTGACCGGAATCTTGAATAGCTCGGATTTGAGAATCTTGTCGGTGCCCTGGACCACCGCGATGCGCAGCGGCACCGTGATGGTTCCGGCCTTGCCGGCTGGACCTGCCACCGTGCGACCGATGACGCCCACCTTGACGGCGACGCCACCCTCGGTGGCGCGGCATTCGCGCGCGGTCTTGACGATCGACGACTGGTAGGTGACCGGCGGGGGCGCTCCGGTGATCGGATCGGGCTTGGCGCCAGCGGACAGCGCCGTCATCTGCTCGGTGCCGGGCCGGATCGAAACGGGCGGGCAGAGCGCGACGGTCTTCTGGTAGTCGTTCGGATCGAGCACCACGGCGCCGGCCTTGCCCGCGCTCGGGCCGCCGAACAGCGCGTTGGCGAGGACATTGCCGCTACCCTGTGCCGGCGCGGGAGCGGTGCCATCGACGGTGGCATCACCCACGCCCGATCCGCCGCCGATGCTGCTGCAGGCAGCGAGCATAGCCGCCGAAAGAGCGATGGCGACGATGGAAGGCGATCTGGCAAGGAGCGAGTCGCGGACAGACGAAGACTGCATTTCCGATTATTCCTCGACGCTGAAGCGCGACCTCTATAACAGTCCGATCAATCTTTGGCGACTTGGTGGCAGAGCGACTTTGCGCAGCCAGGGCGCAGCGGTCCAAGCTTGCCGGTCACGGCACGCGGCGATAGGGTGCCGGTTCGGCCGCTTCGTCAGGGAGCGGTTTGTGGAGGTTTCGAGTTCCGTGAAATATGTGAGCACGCGCGGCACCGCGCCCCAGCTCGGCTTTTGCGATGTCCTGCTCGCCGGTCTGGCACGCGATGGCGGCCTTTATGTGCCTGAGACCTGGCCGTCTTTCAGCTCCGACGCGCTCGCGCGCCTTGCCGGACGGCCTTATGACGAGGTCGCTTTCACGGTGATCCGACCGTTTGTCGGCGGCGAGATCGAAGACGCGCTGCTGGCTCGGCTCTGCCGCGAGGCCTATGCCACATTCCGTCATCCGGCCGTCGCCCCCCTGGTGCAGACGGGGCCAAACGCCTTCATTCTCGAACTCTTCCACGGGCCGACGCTGGCCTTCAAGGACGTCGCCATGCAGTTGCTGGCGCGGTTGATGGACCATGTCCTCACCGTGCGCGGCCGCCGCGCGACGATCGTCGGCGCTACGTCGGGCGACACTGGCGGCGCGGCGATCGAGGCATTCCGCGGCCGTCAGGCGACCGACATCTTTATCCTGTTCCCGAAGGGCCGCGTTTCCCCGGTGCAGCAGCGCCAGATGACGACTGCTGCCGACGCGAATGTCCATGCCATCGCTGTCGAAGGGTCGTTCGATGATTGCCAGGCGATCGTCAAATCTCTGTTCAACGATCTGAAATTTCGCGATCGCGTGGCGCTTTCCGGCGTCAATTCGATCAACTGGGCGCGCATCGTCGCGCAGGTCGTCTATTACATCACTGCGGGCCTCGCGCTTGGCGCGCCGCATCGTGCCGTGTCGTTCACGGTGCCGACGGGCAATTTCGGCGACGTCTTCGCCGGGTATGTCGCGAAGCGCATCGGCCTGCCGATCGAGCGGCTCGTCATCGCAACGAATTCCAACGACATCCTTGCCCGTACGCTCGCAAGCGGACGCTACGAGATGACCGGAGTGGTGCCGACCACCTCGCCGTCGATGGACATCCAGATATCCTCGAATTTCGAACGGCTGCTGTTTGAAGCGGCCGGCCGCGATGCCGGCACCGTGCGGCAGCTGATGGGCGGCCTCACACAATCGGGCGCCTTCACTGTCCCGCCGGCAGCGCTTGCCGCGATCCGCGGCGAATTCGAGGCCGGCCGTGCCGATGAAGCGGCCACCGCCGCGACGATGCGCAGCCTGCTCGCGGAAACCGGATATCTCGCCGACCCCCATACGGCGGTCGCGCTCACGGTCGCTGGCCGAGTTGATCCATCTCCGACGCCCATGGTGACGCTCTCGACGGCCCATCCGGCGAAGTTTCCCGCCGCTGTCGAGGCGGCAACGGGCGTGAAGCCGGAACTGCCGGCCTGGCTCGGCGATTTCATGGACCGGGAGGAGCATTTCTCGGTCCTCCCCAACGATACAGAAGCCGTTGCCCGCTTCGTTGAAGCGCGCGCACGAGCGGTTGAGGAAAGGGCTGGAACATGACCCGATACAGCGCGGTTCGCCGCTGATGGGCGTCGAGGTGACCAAGCTTCCATCCGGGCTCACGGTTGCGAGCCATGCGATGGACCACCTCGAAAGCGCCGCGCTCGGCGTATGGGTCGGAGCCGGCTCGCGGCTCGAATCCTCGTCCGAGCATGGCATCTCGCATCTCCTGGAGCACATGGCGTTCAAGGGCACGGCGCGCCGCTCGGCGACCGACATTGCCGAAGAGATCGAGGCGGTCGGCGGCGAGGTGAATGCCGCGACATCCGTCGAGACGACGTCCTATTACGCTCGCATCTTGAAGCCGGACGCAGAGCTGGCCGTCGACATCCTTGCCGACATCCTCTGCAATTCGGCCTTTGATCCCCATGAGCTGGAGCGCGAGCAGCACGTCATCGTGCAGGAGATCGGCGCCTCGCTCGATACGCCAGAGGATCGGGTCTTCGATTTCTTCATCGAGGGGGCGTTTCCCGACCAGCCGCTCGGCCGCACCATTCTCGGCACCGAGGAGACCGTGCGCGGCACGCGTCCGCAACACCTCTCCTCCTATCTCGATCGCCACTATCACGGCCCGTCGATGGTCCTATCAGCAGCAGGCGCCGTCGATCATGCCAAGCTGGTGTCGCTCGCCGAGGACCGCTTCGCGGGCTTGCCCTCGACGCCGCTGCCGGACGCCCAGGCGGCGCATTATATCGGCGGCGACGTTCGCGAACGGCGCAAGCTGATGGAAGCGCAGATCCTGCTCGGCTTCGAGGGACTGCCCTACGCGTCCGAGGATTTCCACGCCGTGCAGATCCTCGCCTCGCTGCTCGGCGGCGGCATGTCCTCACGGCTCTTCCAGGAAGTGCGCGAAAAACGCGGCCTCTGCTACTCGATCTATTCGTTTCACTGGAGCTTCGCCGATACCGGCCTCTTCGGCATCCATGCCGCGACGGGCGCCGAAGATATCGAGGAGCTGATGCCGGTGCTGATCGGCGAGCTCGAGCGGGCGAGCCATGACATTTCCGAGCAGGAGCTTTCCCGCGCCCGGGCGCAGATGCGGGCGAGCCTCCTGATGAGCCTCGAAAGCCCGGCGGCGCGCGCGGGCCAGCTTGCGCGACAGATCCTGCTGTTCGGACGGCCGATCGCCGTCGACGAACTGGTCGCCCGGATCGACGGGGTGAGCGTTGCCAAGCTGCGGGATCTCGCCCAGATGATCTTTACCGGCAGCCCGCCGACGCTGGCTGCCATAGGCCCGATCGACAAGCTCGCCGATCGCAGCAGGATATCCCAGCGTCTGGGCTCGCCGGTCGCAGCTTAGGACAGACGCGGGCGATGGAATTCCTGCGCTCAGTCGTCCCGTTTCAGCCGGCGCCGGTCATCTCGACCGACACCGTGATCCTGCGCAGCCCTGGCATGGCCGACTACGCGGCGTGGAGTGAACTGCGCGGCGCCAGTCGCTCATTCCTGATGCCCTGGGAACCGGTCTGGCCGATCGACGACCTGACCAAGCCAGCCTTCCGGCGGCGGCTGCGTCGCTACCAACGCGAAATGCAGGAAGCGACCGGCTATCCGTTCCTGGTATTCCGCACCGGCGACCTCAACCTCGTCGGTGGCCTGACACTGTCGCACATCGTCCGTGGCGTGACGCAGTCCTGCTCGCTCGGTTACTGGATGGGCGAGCGCTATGCCGGCAAGGGCCTGATGACGGCCGCGGTCAAGGCTGTCATCCCCTTCGTCTTCGACACGCTGAAGCTGCATCGGCTCGAGGCTGCCTGCCTTCCGCACAATTCCGCTTCCATCCGCCTTCTCGAAAAAGCCGGATTCACCCGCGAGGGCTATGCACGGCGGTATCTCAACATTGACGGTCGCTGGCAGGATCACCTGCTTTTCGCGATCGTGAGCGATGATCCCCGCCCGTGACGGCAGGGGTGTCGCTTCGGCGGCTGCGCTGTGGCCAACCGAAAAACCCTTGGACTGACAAGGCCCGGGATAGTACTCCTCGACGGCCTGCAGGAGGTGTTATTGTCGCTTAACCGTATCGTCGCTGCGATCGGTCTGGTGCTGTTCGTGTTTGCCGGGACGGTTTCGCCGGCCCTGGCGCTCGACGCGCTGACGGTGCCGCTCGACGGCAAGACGCTCGATCTCACCAAGGCCATCGACTATGCCTCGCGCGATCCCTCGGACCGTGTCCAGGTGTCGACGGCGCCTGGTCCCGATGGCATCGTGCGCCGGATCGAGGTGCGTTCGAACGAGAACGGCGGCAGCTCCTACTGGGCCTATTTCGCGCTGTCCAACAATGGCGACGAGCAGATCGACCGCCTGCTGGTGGCGCCGCATTTCCGCCTCGTGAATTCCGGCCTCCTCATCCCCGATCTCGGCGCGTCGCGCATCGCGCAGGTAACGCCGAGCCAGGGCTTTCCCCCCGAGCGCCAGGCGAGCCAGGAAGCCGACATCTTCCGCATCACGCTCGACCCCGGCGCCGTCGTGACCTTCGTCGCGGAATTACGGACGCCGAACCTGCCGCAGCTCTATCTGTGGGATCCGGACGCCTACAAGGACAGCATCAATTCCTTCACGCTCTATCACGGCATCGTGCTGGGCATTTCGGGCCTGCTCGCGCTCTTCCTGACCATCGTCTTCGTGGTCAAGGGCACCGCGATGTTCCCCGCCACCGCGGCGCTCGCGTGGTCGGTGCTGATCTATCTCTGCATCGATTTCGGCTTCTGGAACAAGGTGATCCAGATCGCGCCCGGCGACGACAAGATGTGGCGCGCCGGCGCGGAGGTGCTGCTTTCGGCGGCGCTGCTGATCTTCACTTTTGCCTATCTCAACCTCAATCGATGGCATGTGCGCTACAGTCACGCGACGATCGCCTGGCTGGTCGGCCTGATGATCCTGCTCGGCGTGGCTGTCTTTGAGCCGGGGATAGCCTCCGGCGTCGCCCGCATGTCGCTCGGCGCCACGGTGGCGGTCGGCTTCATCGTGATCGTCTATCTGTCGCTGCATCGCTACGACCGCGCCATCATGCTGATCCCGACCTGGGTCTTGCTGATGGTGTGGGTGTTCGGCGCCTATCTGACCGTCACCGGCAGCCTCGCCAATGACGTGATCCAGCCGGCGTTGAATGGCGGCCTCGTGCTGATCGTCCTGCTGATAGGCTTCACGGTCATGCAGCACGCCTTTGCCGGCGGCACGATCGTGCAGGGCGCGATCGGCGAAACGGAGCGCCGCGCCTTGGCGCTGGTCGGAGCCGGCGACATCGTCTGGGACTGGGATGTTGCGCGCGACCGCATCCTGACCGGCACGGATGCCGAGGACCTGCTCGGCCTCAAGCACGGCACGCTGGAAGGTCCGGCGCGCGACTGGCTCGAAGTGCTGCATCCGGCCGATCGCGACCGCTTCAAGGCGACGCTCGACGCAGTCATCGAGCAACGCCGCGGCCGCATCGCGCAGGATTTCCGCCTGCGTTCGGAGGATGGCCATTATCGCTGGTTCCATCTCCGCGCCCGGCCGGTGATCGGCTCGGACGGCGAGGTCCTGCGCTGCGTCGGCACCATGAGCGACGTCACTGAAGAACGCACAGCCGAGGAACGGCTGCTGCATGATGCCGTGCACGACAATCTGACCGGCCTCGCAAACCGGGAACTGTTCCTCGATCGCCTCTCCAGCGCGCTTATCCGCGCTGAGGTCGAGGATGCGGCACAGCCGTCCGTCTTCCTGCTCGACATCGACCGCTTCAAACATGTGAACGACAATTTCGGCCTTTCGGTCGGCGATTCTATCCTTCTGACCGTCGCGCGACGGCTGTCGCGGCTGCTGAAGCCGCAGGACACGCTTGCCCGGCTCTCCGGCGACCAGTTCGGTTTCATGCTGCTCTCGGAATTCGAGCCGGAGCGGATAGCCGGGTTCGCTGACAGCGTTCGCCGCGCCCTTCGGACACCGATCTCGTTCGGCGACAAGGAGATCTTCCTGACGGCCTCGATCGGCATCGCCATGCATGATGCCGAGCAGCACGACGCGGTCTCGATGTTCAAGGATGCCGAGATCGCGATGTATTGCGCGAAGCGCCTCGGCGGCGACCGCATTGAGGCGTTCCGCCCGGCGCTGCGCCAGAACGGCACGGACACGCTGACGCTCGAGGCCGATCTTCGCCGCGCTATCGGGCGCGAGGAGATCAAGGTGCTCTACAGGCCGGTAGTGCGCCTTGAGGATCGGACCGTCGCGGGCTTCGAGGTGGAGGTCCGCTGGGACCATCCGAAGCATGGCCGCGTGCCGGCCAGCGAATTCCTGACGCTGGCCGAACGTAACGGGTTGATGGCGCCGCTCGGCCTCTTCGTCCTCGACAAGGCAGCGCGCCAGCTCTCAGACTGGCAGGAGCAGCTCGGCCCGCATGTGCCGCTGTTCGTCTCGATCAATGTCTCCAGCCGCCAGTTGCTGCGCCATGACCTCATCAACGACGTCAAATCGGTGCTGTCGCGCGCCGCGGTGCAGCGCGGCTCGCTGAAGCTCGAATTCGCCGAAAGCCTGGTGATGGAGAATCCGGAATACGCCGTGCAGGTGCTGGCCCGGGTACGCGAGCTCGGCGCCGGGTTGACGATCGACGATTTCGGCACCGGCCACTCCTCGCTCAGCTATCTGCAGCGCTTCCCCTTCGACACGCTGAAGATCGACCAGAGCTTCGTGCGCGGCCCGACTGCCAAGCAGAATCGCGTGATCCTGCGTGCCATCGTCGCCCTCGCGCATGATCTGCACATGGACGTTATGGCAGAGGGCGCCGAGAACGACGACGACGCGCTCGATCTCTACGATATCGGCTGCGAATTCGCCTCCGGCCAGCTGTTCGGTCCGGCGATGACGGCCGTCGAAGCGGGCGGCCTGCTCTTCCGCGAGGAAGAGGCGATGATCGCGTGAGGGCGGCTGCACGTGGCGACGGCGGCCTCCGGCGGCCGATCGTTGCCGCTTGACATGGCCCCCTTCGCTCCCTCTATTCCGCTCATGCCGCCGGAAGAACCGCTGATGTCCGAATTCGAGAAGCCGCCGCTCGATGTCCTGCTCTCCGCGCCGCGCGGCTTCTGCGCTGGCGTCGACAGGGCAATCCAAATCGTCGAGCTGGCTCTGAAGAAGTTTGGCGCGCCGGTCTATGTCCGGCACGAGATCGTGCACAATCGCTATGTCGTCGACAGCCTGCGCGACAAGGGCGCCGTCTTCGTCGAGGAACTTGACGAGATCCCTGATGATGGCCAGCCGGTCGTCTTCTCGGCGCATGGTGTCCCGAAATCCGTGCCCGAAGCGGCCCGGACGCGGCAGATGTTCTTTCTCGATGCGACCTGCCCGCTGGTGTCGAAAGTGCACAAGGAAGCGCAGATTCATTTTAAGCGCGACCGCGAGATCGTGCTGATCGGCCATGCCGGACACCCCGAGGTGATCGGCACAATGGGCCAACTGCCGCCGGGCACCGTCTCGCTCATCGAGACGGTAGCGGATGCCGCGGTGTTTCAGCCGCGCGATCCCACAGCGCTCGCCTATCTCACGCAGACGACGTTGTCGGTCGACGACACGGCCGCGATCGTCAGGGTGCTCATGGAGCGCTTTCCGGCGATCACGGCGCCGCACAAGGAAGATATCTGTTACGCGACGACCAATCGGCAGGATGCGGTCAAGCGCATCGCCGCGTCGGTCGACGCGATGATTGTCGTCGGAGCGCCGAACTCGTCGAATTCGCAACGGCTGCGCGAGGTCGCAGAACGCGAGGGCTGCCCGGTTTCGGTGCTGATCCAGCGTGCCAGCGATATCGATTGGCCCGCGCTTGGCGCCATCCGCCGTGTCGGCGTGACGGCTGGCGCCTCGGCGCCCGAGGTGCTGGTCGAAGAGGTCATCGACGCCTTTGCCGCGCGCTACGCCGTCAAGGTCGAGGTGGTGCAGACGGCGGAGGAGACGATCGCCTTCAATCTGCCGCGCGAACTCCGGCCGGCAGCGGCCTGATCCCAGAATGGCCGTTTACACAGAGATCGCGGACGACGAGATCGACCGCTTCGTTTCGGGCTACGACATCGGCGCCGTGCTCTCCTTCAAGGGCATTGCCGAGGGCGTGGAAAATTCCAACTATCTCGTCGTCACCGAGACTGGCCCGCATATCCTGACGCTCTATGAAAAGCGCGTTGATCCGCGCGACCTGCCCTTCTTCATCGGCCTGATGGAGCATCTCTCTGCGCGCGGCCTGACCTGCCCGCAGCCGGTGCGCAATCGTGCCGGCGAGGCGCTCGGCACCCTGGCCGGCAAGCCGGCGGCGATTGTCACATTCCTGAAGGGCATGTGGATCCGCCGGCCACGCGTCGAGCATTGCGCGGCGGTCGGGACAGCGCTCGCAGACCTGCATCTCGCGGGCGAAGGCTTTGCGCTAACCCGCCGCAACGCGCTTTCAGTCGAGGGATGGCGGCCGCTTTTCGAGCGCTCCGTGGAGCGAGGCGACAGCGTGTTGCTCGGCCTTGTCGACGCGATCCGAGAGGAGCTGGATTTCCTCGAGCGCGCCTGGCCGAGCGGTCTGCCGAAAGGCGTCATCCACGCCGATCTCTTTCCGGACAATGTGTTCTTTCTCAAGAACCAGCTCTCCGGGCTGATCGACTTCTATTTCGCCTGCAACGATTTCCTCGCCTATGACGCTGCCATCTGCCTGAATGCCTGGTGTTTTGAGGCTGACGGCGCCCTCAACGTCACGAAGGCGCGGGCCCTGCTCGGCGGCTATCAGAGGGTCCGTCCCTTCACAGACGAGGAACTCGCGGCGCTGCCGATCCTGGCGCGTGGCTCGGCCCTGCGTTTCCTGCTTACG
This sequence comes from Kaistia soli DSM 19436, assembly GCF_900129325.1. Classification (GTDB taxonomy): domain Bacteria; phylum Pseudomonadota; class Alphaproteobacteria; order Rhizobiales; family Kaistiaceae; genus Kaistia; species Kaistia soli. The sequence goes on from NZ_FQUP01000001.1 coordinate 503,511, forward strand.
CGGCTCTATGATTGGCTCAACGTGCCGCCCGGCGCGCTGGTCGCGCCCAAGGATCCGCTCGAATACTGGCGCAAGCTGCGCTTCCATCAATCCGTCGCGGATATCCGCGCCTATGGTATCGGTGAATGACTGACGAAGAACGTGTCCAGATCTGGACGGACGGCGCCTGTTCCGGCAATCCCGGCCCCGGCGGCTGGGGCGCCGTGCTGGTCTTTGGCGGCCAGACCAAGGAGCTGAGCGGCGGTGCGGCCGAGACCACCAACAACCGCATGGAACTGACCGCCGCCATCGAAGCGCTCTCAGCCTTGAAGCGGCCGTGCAAGATCGACCTTCACACGGATTCACAATATGTGAAGGGTGGCATCACCGGCTGGATCCACGGCTGGAAGAAGAATGGCTGGAAGACCGCCGACAAGAAGCCGGTGAAGAATGTCGATCTCTGGCAGCAGCTCGACGAGGCCCTGAAGCGGCACGACGTGGCGTGGCATTGGGTGCGCGGCCATGATGGCAATGTCGAGAACGAAAAGGCCGACCTGCTCGCCCGCCAGGGCATGGCGCCCTTCAAGCCAAGCCGCGGCCGCCCAGCCGCCTGAGCACCCCCAAAAGGCCCGACACCGAGATCGCTGCCAGCTCGGCCGAACACATGGCCAAGCTGGCGTTTGTCGATGGACGTTCGCCGGTCTCAGAGAAGCCCGAGAACCGCCGCAGCGCCCGAGACGGTAACGCCCGGCGCATCCTCGATGTTGAGGGCCGTGACGGTGCCGTCCTCGACCACCATCGCGTAACGACGTGAACGGACGCCGAGACCGGCCGGGCCGAGGTCGACTTCGAGTCCTGCCGCCTTCGTGAAAGCGCCGGCGCCATCGGCGAGATAAAGGATCTTGCCCTCGCCACCCGTTGCCTTGGCCCACGCGCTCATGACGAAGACGTCATTCACCGCGACCACCGCGATCTCATCGACGCCCTTCGCCTTGATCGCATCGCCCTGGTCGATATAGCCGGGCAGATGGTTGTTGTGGCATGTGGGCGTGAAGGCGCCCGGCACGGCGAACAGGACCACCTTCTTCCCGCCGAAGATCTCGGCCGTCGTTTTCTCGACAACGCCGTCCGGCGTCATGATGCGGAACTTGGCGTCAGGCAGGCGCTCGCCAACCGAGATGGTCATCGCAGTCTCCATGGATGGGGGAAGGTAGGAATTCGCAGCCCAGCATAGCGCCGGGAACACGCGGTGAGGCATGTCTAGGGTGTCGCAGTCGCCGCTCCGGTTGAGCCGAGCGTGAAGGCACGGGTCGTCGCGGCACTGCCGCTAGACAATGTCAGGCGGATGGAGGCACCGGCAAGCGGACCTGAAGCAGTCTTCCGATCGATGGCGAAGCGATAGGTCGCTGTCCCCTTCCCTGTCGATGCAAGCGTTGGCGTCGCGGGGTACCAGTCCGAAGGCGTCTCGACGAAGAGCAGGCTGTCATCGGGCGACGCCGCAGCAACCTCAACTTCGTATTCAGGTGACTTTTCATTGCCCCCCACCTGCCGCAGCGCCTCGATTTCGAAGACGCCCGTCTGGCCGGGACCAGGCAGCGCTGCCCTCGCCTCGGCAAGCGTCGCGATCGCCCGAGGTTCCGCGTCAGCAGGCGAGACGTCGAGATTGGCGGAAAGGCTCACCGGCAGGCAGATATCCTTGCAGACGCCGAGATCGGCGGCGAGTACGAGCCGCGCGGGCTCGTCGGGATCGCTGAGACTGAAACGAACCGGCAGCAGGACGCGGTCGTGATAGACGTTCGAGACCGAGAAGCCGTCATCGCTGCGCTCGGGCGCCGGATAGTCGATGGTTGCCCCGCCGGCATTTGTCGAGGCGGAGAAATCGAAGCGCGGCGGAATGCCAGCATCGCCCGGGGTCCGCCAATAGGTCTTCCAGCCGGGGTCGAGCTCTAGCTCGATCGCCGCCTCAAACGGAGCTCCGGGAGCCGGCCGCGCCGCGACCAGCCTCATTCGGGCGTGCTCGCCCTCTGCCCATTGGCCTGTGGCGGCGAACGCCGGCAGGGCAAAAAGGATCGCAGGCAGCAGCGGGAAGAGGCGGAACAGAAGGCGGGGGGTCAAGATTGTCCTGAAAGCGTTCGCCCGATCGAGCCTGAACAAGGATTGCTTCGCATCGAATTAACGGCGGCGCCGGCCCAGCACCAGCCGCCTCCGATCATTTGTTCGTGTGACGGCCGAGCAGCGTCCGTTTTCAATCCCGAGCCGAGGTGCTACAGTTTGTCGATGGGCGAGACGATGTCGATGCGAGCCGCTACCGAGCGCAGCTATCTGGACGGTCAGTTCCTCATCGCAATGCCGAGCATGCAGGATGACCGGTTCGCGCGCTCCGTCATCTATCTCTGCGCTCATTCCGATGAGGGTGCCATGGGCATCGTCGTCAACCAGGCGGTGCCGCAGATCGACTTCGCCGATCTTCTCATTCAACTCGACATCATCGCCGAAGGCCCCGAGATTCGCCTGCCGCGCGCGGCGAGCCGGATGATCGTCCAGCGCGGTGGCCCGGTGGAAACCGGTCGCGGCTTCGTGCTGCACAGCGCCGATTATTTCGTCGAGAATTCGACCTTGCCGATCGACGATAATATCTGCCTGACGGCGACGCTCGACGTTCTGAAGGCGATCGCTTCGGGCGCGGGCCCGGAAAATGCCATGCTGGCGCTTGGCTATGCCGGCTGGGGCGCCGGGCAGCTGGAACAGGAAATCCAGGCCAATGGCTGGCTTTCGCTGGAAGGCGACATGGATCTCATCTTCGACACAGATCTCGATGGAAAATATGGCCGCGCGCTGTCGCTGCTCGGCATCGAACCGGCGATGCTTTCAACGGATGCCGGCCACGCCTGATCGGCGTCAGTCGGCCTCGTCGTCCGGGCCGCGCTTCAGCACCCCGCGCGCATAGGCGATGAAGACGCCGACGAGCGCCAGAGCAAGCCCGAACCATGTGATCACATATTGCAGGTGGTTGTTCGGAAAGACGACCAGCGTCTCGCCGCCCTGCGGCAGGCCGCCCGGATTGGGCGTCGCATCGGCATCGATCGAATAGGGCGCGACCTCCGCGGCAGGCAGACCGGCAGCCCGCGCGTAGAGCGCCGGCTCTCGGGCGAACCACTGATTGTCGCGGCTCATGCCGTCGCCGAAGAGATGCAGAGGCCGTTCCGGGCGCCGCAGCAATCCGGTTACCGAGACAGTGCCGGTTGGCTGGCCTTCGGCGCGCGTCGCGGGATCGCGTCGCGGATCGGGGACGAAGCCTCGATTGACATAGACGATCCAGCCGGCATCGGTTTTCAGCGGGACGAAGACCTGCCAGCCGACACCACCAATCGGGCCCTTCGGCTCCGACAGCGTCATATAGAGCAGCGCTTCCTTGTCTGTCAGGAAGGTGCCGCTGACCGTTACTGGCGTGAAGTCCGCTTCAGCAAGATCAAGGGTCGGCCAGGCTTCAGGACCGGGCGCCGGAACAGGCGCTGCATGGATGCGGCTGTCGACCTGCGCGATCAGCGCTTCCTTCCAATGAAGGCGCTGCAGCTGCCAGAAGCCGAGGCCGCACAGCAGAACGAACATCACAATCGTGGCGAGGGCAGGCGCCACGAGTCGGCGGATCGGTGATTTCACGCGAGTGGGAGCATCACGACGCGTCATAGGCATCCTCGCGCGTCTCGCCGGCCGCGTGCCGTCATTGGCACGCTATTCGAGCCGGCCCTGCTCGGCCTTGGTGCGATATTGAATGGCGATCATCAGGCCCTTGAGCGGGCGAAGCATGCCAAGTGACAGCCCGAGGATCAGGGGCACCCAAAGCAGAATGTGCACCCAGAACGGCGGCTGAAAGGTGAATTCGACATAGAGCGCCAGGAAGGCGACGATGAAGCCGACGATCAGTATGACGAACACCGCCGGGCCGTCGCCCGAGTCGATGAAGGAATAATCGAGGCCGCAATTCTGGCAGGCCGGCTGCAGATCGAGAAAGCCCTTGAACAGCTTTCCCTGGCCGCAACGCGGGCAGAGGCCGCGCATCCCGCTCGCGGTCGGCGAGATCGGCGCATAGAGCGCGCGATCCGGAGCATGCTGCGGCTCAATCGCTTCCGGATCGCTCATGGCGTCATTGTCTCCGGGCCTGCGCCGCCTGCCTGGGCAGCGGCGCAGAGCCAAAATCAGGCGAGATGGATCGGCGCGCCCCAGCCACCCCAAACATAGATGGCGAAGAACAGGAACAGCCAGACCACGTCGACGAAGTGCCAGTACCAGGCCGCCGCCTCGAAGCCGAAATGCTCCTTCGGGGTAAACTGGCCGGCGAGCGCCCGGGCCAGACAGACGATCAGGAAGATCGTGCCGATAATGACATGGAAGCCGTGGAAGCCCGTCGCCATGAAGAAGGTGGCGCCGTAGATGTTGCCGCCGAACGAGAAGGCCGCGTGCGTGTATTCGATCGCCTGGACGCAGGAGAAGATGAAGCCGAGCACGACCGTGCAAATGAGGCCCCACTTCAGGCCTTCGCGGTCATTCTCGAGCAGGGCGTGATGGGCCCAGGTCACGGTCGTTCCCGAGGTCAGAAGCAGCAGCGTGTTGAGCAGCGGCAGGTGCCAAGGATCGAAGACCTCAATGCCCTTCGGCGGCCAGTGACCGCCCGTGAATTCGAAGCGGGCGAACTGCTGCGCCTCGTGGGCGAAGAGGCTGGCATCGAAGAAAGCCCAGAACCAGGCGACGAAGAACATCACCTCAGAGGCGATGAACAGGATCATGCCGTAGCGCAGATGCAACTGCACCACGCGTGTATGGAAGCCCTGCTGCCCTTCCTTGACGACGTCGGTCCACCACGCCGCCATGGTGTAGAGCACCATCAGAAGGCCGGGGACCATCCACAGCAGCGAGGCGCCGTGCATATAGGAGATGCCGCCGATCGCCATCGCCAGCGCGCCGATCGAACCGAGGAACGGCCAGGGGCTGGGATTGACGAGATGGTAGTCGTGGTGCTTGGCGTGGGCCTCAGCCATGATGGTGCTCCCCGGTCCTTATCGAAGCTTTGGATCCGCAGCGCCCGGCCCGAGCGACGCCAACGGCGCCGGCTTGGCCTCAACGCTCGGATAGAACGTGTAGGAAAGTGTGATCGTGTCGGTGTAGCGGGAGTCGACGTCGTCAGCCATCGCCGGATCGACGAAAAACGTCACCGGCATCTCGACGCGCTCGCCCGCCTTCAGCGTCTGCGAATTGAAGCAGAAGCAGGCGATCTTGTTGAAGAAGCGCCCGGACGAATCCGGCTGGACGTTGAAGCCGGCCTGCCCTGTCGACGTTTCGGCGGTGCGGTTCTCCGCGATGAAATTGACATGGCCGACCTCGCCAAGCCTGACGCGGACTTCGCGCTGCTCGGGGCGGAATGCCCAGCCGATGCCATTGGCGACATTGGCATCGAAGCGGACGGTGACCATGCGGTCGAGCACCTGGCCGGGCGCCGCCTCGGCGCGCTGGGTGGTGCCGCCATAGCCGGTCATCTGGCAGAACAGGCGATAGATCGGAACAGACGCGAAGGCCGCAGCGAGCATGGCCACGCCGAACACCGCGCTGACAGCCGCCGTCACGCCGAGCGAGCGCTTGCTGGCGCGGCGCGGTGCAGGGTGTGGCTCGGGGCTGGTCATGCGTCAGAGGCTCCGGTTCGCGACATTGCCGCCGAGCTTCACGATCGTGACCGCCCAGAACAGGATGACGAGCGCGCCGAGGGCCAGGCCGATCGCGATCGAGCGCGCGCGGCGGCGACGCAATTGCTCGGGCGTCAAGCGGATACCGTCATCGACAGAGGGCATGGCCTCAGAGCCGCGATTGCGCTCCAGATCCGCTACCATGACAGGCCTGCCAGCATGGCCAGCCGCTCGACGAGCAGCATCGCGAAGAGCATGAAGAGATAGAAAATGGAGAAGGCGAACAGCCGCTTCGCCGGCAGCATCGCGGCGTCGCTGTCGGCCATGCGGTAGACCCGAACAGCCATGCCGAGGAACACCGCGCCGAGCGCCGCCGCAGCGCAGCCATAAGCCAGCGAGGCGAAGCCGAGGATCGCCGGGAGCACGCCGATCGGCGCGAGCAGCACGGAATAAATCAGGATCTGGCGCCGCGTCTCAGCAAGGCCCGCCACCACCGGCAGCATGGGAATCCCTGCCCGCTTGTAGTCGTCCGACTTGAACAGCGCGAGCGCCCAGAAATGCGGCGGCGTCCACATGAAGATGATCAGGAACAGCACGACGCTTTCGACGCTGACCGATCCGGTGACGGAAGCCCAGGCGACCACGGGCGGGAAAGCGCCGGCCGCGCCGCCGATGACGATGTTCTGCGGCGTCCAGCGCTTCAGCCACATCGAATAGATGACGACATAGAAGAAGATCGTGAAGGCAAGCAGGCCACCCGCGACCGGATTGACCAGTACCGTCAGACAGCCGACCGAGAAGGCCGCCAGCGTCAGGCCAAAGGCGAGTGCCTCGCTCTCGGTGACGCGGCCGGCCGGGATCGGGCGCTTTTGCGTGCGCAGCATCAGCCGATCGATGTCGGCGTCATACCACATGTTGAGCGCGCCCGAGGCCCCGGCGCCGACTGCGATGCAGAGCAGCGCCGCGAAGCCGACGACGGGGTGGATCCCGCCGGGAGCCATGACCATGCCGACCAAAGCCGTGAAGACGACGAGCGACATCACGCGCGGCTTCAGCAGCGCGATGTAATCCGCCGGGCCGGCGAGGCTCGCGGTGTCGATCCGGTCGATCTGCACGTCAGACATCAGGCGGCAACCATTCAGGGTTGGAGCCGGGCGCGCCCGGCTCCGTCATTCAAAGTTCGGCTAGTGCTTCACTTCGCCGATACGGGGCAGCACTTCCCACTGATGGAAGGGCGGCGGCGAGGACAGCTGCCATTCCAGCGTGGTCGCGCCGGGGCCCCACGGATTGTTCGGAGCCGGCACCTTGCGGCGGAAGGCATCAAACACGCCATAGAGGAAGATCAGGACGGCGAAGGCCGAGATATAGGAACCGATCGACGAAACGAAGTTCCAGCCCCACAGCGCGTCCGGATAGTCGGCATAGCGGCGCGGCATGCCGTCCATGCCGAGGAAATGCTGCGGGAAGAAGACGAGGTTGACGCCGATGAACGTGACCCAGAAATGCAGCTTGCCGATGCGATCGTCGTACATGTAGCCGAACATCTTCGGGAACCAATAGTACCAGCCGGCGAAGATCGCGAACACGGCGCCGAGCGACAGCACGTAGTGGAAATGCGCCACCACGAAATAGGTGTCCTGGAAGACGCGGTCGAGGCCGGCATTGGCGAGCATGACGCCCGTGACGCCTCCGACCGTGAACAGGAAGATGAAGCCGACTGCCCAGAGCATCGGCGTCTTGAACTCGATCGAGCCACCCCACATCGTCGCGATCCACGAGAAGATCTTGATGCCGGTCGGCACCGCGATGACCATGGTGGCCGCCACGAAATAAGCCTGCGTCTCGAACGAGAGGCCGGTTGTGTACATGTGGTGCGCCCACACGACGAAGCCGACAACGCCGATGGCGACCATGGCATAGGCCATGCCGATATAACCGAAGATCGGCTTCTTCGAGAAGGTCGAGATGACGTGGCTGATGATGCCGAAGCCCGGCAGAATCAGGATGTACACCTCAGGATGACCGAAGAACCAGAAGAGGTGCTGGAACAGGATCGGATCACCGCCGCCTTCCGGCTTGAAGAAAGTGGTGCCGAAATTGCGGTCGGTCAGCAGCATGGTGATGGCGCCGGCAAGCACCGGCAAAGACAGCAGCAGCAGGAAGGCGGTGACCAGAACCGACCAGGCGAAGAGCGGCATCTTGTGCAGCGTCATGCCCGGGGCGCGCATGTTGAAGATCGTCGTGATGAAGTTGATCGCGCCGAGGATCGACGAGGCACCCGAGATATGAAGGGCGAGGATCGCGAAATCCATCGCCGGTCCGGGCTGGCCTTCAGGGCCGGAACTCGAGAAAGGCGGATAGATCGTCCAGCCGCCGCCAACGCCGTGCTGACCGGCCGCGCTCGGCATGAACAGCGAGATGATCAGCAGCAGGATCGAGGGCGGCAGCAGCCAGAACGAGATGTTGTTCATGCGCGGGAACGCCATGTCGGGGGCTCCGATCATGATCGGCACGAACCAGTTGCCAAAACCACCGATCATCGCTGGCATGACCATGAAGAAGATCATGATCAGGCCATGCGCGGTGGTGAAGGTGTTGAAGACATAGGGATTGCCGAAGATCTGCAGACCGGGGTTCTGCAGCTCCATGCGGATGCCGACCGACAGCGCGCCACCGAGGATGCCCGACATGATCGCGAAGATCAGGTACATCGTGCCGATGTCTTTGTGGTTGGTCGAATAGACCCAGCGCCGCCATCCGGTCGGATGGTGATCGTGCGACGCCTCTGCGGCATGAGAAGCCATGGCCTCACCCCTTCCCTTAATTCATCAGGCCCGCTGGCGCAGTGCGCCGGGGCCGAGCAACGAGATTGTGCGGCAGCGCCGATATCAGCGCGCCGCGACCTCAACGATCGAACCAGCCGCTGCCGGCTTGGCCGCATCCGCCGACGCCACCTTGGCGGCGTCAGCCTCGATGCTGGCGAAAAGCTGCTTGTAGGCGCCGGGCAAATCGGTCTTCGCCGCGGTGACCCAGGTCTGGAACTGCTCCGGCTTCACCACGCGGATCGCGATCGGCATGAAGGCATGGTTGATGCCGCAAAGCTCGGAGCACTGACCGTAATAGACGCCTTCACGCTCAGCGAGGAACCAGGTCTCGTTGAGGCGGCCCGGGACCGCGTCGATCTTGATGCCGAAGGACGGCAGCGCGAAGGAGTGGATGACGTCCTGGCCGATGACCTGCATGCGGACAACCGTGCCGACCGGGACGATCATTTCGTTGTCCACGGCGAGGAGGCGCGGCTGGGTCTTCGGATCCTTGATCTCGTTCTCGGGGATCATGTTCGAATCGAAGGCGACGCCGCCATTGTCCGGATATTCGTAGTTCCAGTACCACTGGATGCCGGTCGCCTTGACGGTCAGCACCTTGGCCGGATCGTAGTCCTTGATGATGCGGCCCGGGTCCTGCTGCGCGAACAGCAGCGAGAACGAGGGAATCGCGATCGCGATCAGAATAAGGATCGGCGCGACGGTCCAAACGACCTCGATCAGCGTATTGTGCGAGGTGCGCGAGGGAACCGGATTGGCCTTCGCGCTGAAGCGCACCATCACATAGATCAGCAGCGCGAGCACGATCAGCACAATCGCGACCATGGCGATGGTAATGCCGATGTTGAAGCTGTTGATCCGCTCCATGATCGGAGAAGCCGGCTCCTGCAGCCACATCGCCCAGGGCGTCGGCTGGGCGGCCTCGGCGGCGCCCGACATCGCGCCGAGGACTGCCGCGATCGACCCACCGAGCAACAAGCCCGATCCGAGACGCGTCTTGGCCTTCGTCACGTCGTCACTCCCTTTCATTCCTCAGCGGCATCCGGTGCGCCCGCGCGCCCGGCCTCCGTTGCGCCATTTTCCACAACAGTATAGGCCGAAGGCAGGATGCTTCCACGGTGCGATTTCGGATTTGCCGAATATCGCCCGAGACAAACCACATGGACCTTTGCCTCGCAACGGTGGATCGTGAGAAATGATGCGGCAAATCGCGCCCGGCATGACATCGATCAATGCGGCCAGGAACGAGATTGGCTGTGCGAGGATCATGGCCCGAAATGGCGGGAATCCAGGAGATCGAACCGGTGAACACGACTGAACTGCACGGGCGCGCACCGCGCCGGATGCTTCTGCTGGCGACCCTCGGCCTGGCCCTGGCGTTCGTTCTCGCACCCCTAGCCGGACCGTCCGGCACCGCACGGGCGCAGGGCGTTTCCAAGGGCATGCATGGCGACTGGGAAACGCGGTGCGACAAGCCGCCGGGGGCGCAGGAGGAAATCTGCTCGATGATGCAATTCGTCACGGCAGAGGACCGCGATAATGTCGGCCTCTCGGTGATCGTGCTGAAGACGGCGGACAAGAAGGCCAAGGTGATGCGCGTGCTGGCACCGCTTGGCGTGCTGCTGCCCTCCGGCCTCGGGCTCAAGATCGACCAGAACGAAATGGGCCGCGCCGGCTTCGTGCGCTGCCTGCCGGATGGCTGCCTGGCCGAGGTGATTCTCGACGACAACCTCATCGGCAAGCTACGCGCCGGCAAGACCGCGACCTTCGTGATCTTCCAAACGCCGGAAGAAGGCATCGGCATCCCGATCTCGCTGAACGGGTTCGGCCCGGGCTTCGACGCCCTGCCCTGACGAGAGGCTTAGCGCGATGGCTCCGATCAGATCACCCGAAGCCTTGCGGGCGCTTTATGGCGCCCCCTCGCCGCGCGCGCTCGCCAAGCAGCTCGACCATATCGACAGGCATTGCCGCGCCTTCATCGCACTATCGCCGTTCCTCGTCCTCTCGACGCAGGGGCCGGACGGGCTCGGCGATGCCACGCCGCGCGGTGATCATCCCGGCTTCGTGACGGTCGCCGACGAGAGGACGCTGATCATCCCCGACCGGCCGGGCAACAGGCGCGTCGATTCGCTCACCAACATCGTCGAACGACCGGGAATCGGGCTGCTGTTCCTGATCCCCGGTTTCCTCGAGACGCTGCGCGTCAATGGCGACGCGGTGATCGATGACGACCTCGTCCTGCGCGAGGCGCATCGCGTCGACGATTCGCTCCCGGCGACGGTTCTGGTCGTCACCGTGCGCGAGGCCTATCTCCAATGCGGCAAGGCGCTGATCCGCTCGGACCTCTGGGCCCCGGACAGCTGGCCCGAGCGGACGCTGCTGCCGACCATGGGCGAAATGCTGAAGGACCACACCCGCTCTTCCGCGCCGCCTGAAAGCGATGCCGAAATGCTCGAGCGCTACAAGGCGATCCTCTACTGACGCGCGGCCTTTCGCTGGGGCCATACCGGTTCCAGCCGAAGCGAGCTTTCAGGATCGAATATCTTGCCACGGACGGTTGTGGCGGGGCGTCCGGCGCAGCGGGGGTGCGAAACGCTGAGCGATCGCCTATCTGTCTCGACACAGTCCCTCCGGAGTCTTCACCATGGCCGATGAATCTTTGTCCATCCTCGCTCGCGCCGGGCTCGATCGCGCGGAGACGGAAGCCGTGGTTGCCGAGGCGCTTGCCGGCGCAGACGACGGCGAGCTCTATCTCGAATATGCCCAATCCGAAGGGCTCGTCTTCGACAATGGTCGGCTATCGGGCGCCAGCTATGACGTCCGTCAGGGCTTCGGCCTCCGCGCCGTCGCGGGCGAAGCCGTTGGCTATGCCCATGCCGGCGAGGTCTCGCTAGACGCGATCCGCAGGGCCGGTGAGGCAGTCGCTTCCGTAAAATCGGGGCATTCCGGCGTGCTGGCAGAGCCGCCGGCCGGCACCAACCGCCGTCTCTATACCGATGAGAACCCGATCGGCGCGCCGAGCTTTGCCGAGAAGGTGACTCTGCTGGAACAGATCGATGCCTATGCGCGGGCCAAGGATCCCCGCGTCCGCCAGGTGAGCGCCTCGCTCGCCGGCTCGTGGCAGGTGGTCGAGATTCTGCGCCCCGACGGCACTTACCGCCGTGACATCCGCCCGATGGTGCGGGTCAACGTTTCGATCGTCGCCGGCCAGGGCGACCGGCAGGAGCAGGGTTCGTTCGGCATGGGGGGGCGCGAGGGCTTCGGGCAGTTCGTCACCACCGAACGCTGGCAATATGCCGTCGATCAGGCGTTGCGGCAGGCGCTCGTCAATCTCGAGGCGATTCCCGCGCCCGCCGGCACCTTCGATGTCGTGCTCGGACCCGGCTGGCCAGGCGTCATGCTGCATGAGGCGGTCGGCCACGGGCTCGAAGGGGATTTCAACCGTCGCGGCGAGAGCGCGTTTGCCGGTCTGATGGGTCAGCAGGTGGCAGCCAAGGGCGTGACGGTGGTGGATGACGGCACGATCGTCGACCGCCGCGGCTCGCTCTCATTCGACGACGAAGGCACGCCGACCCAGACGACGACGCTGATCGAGGACGGCATCCTCGTCGGCTACATGCAGGATCGGCAGAATGCGCGCCTCATGGGCATGAAGGCGACCGGCAATGGCCGCCGCCAGTCCTATGCGCATGTGCCGATGCCGCGCATGACCAACACGATCATGCTCGGCGGCAGCCATCAGCCGGACGAGATTCTGAGCTCGGTGAAGAACGGGCTCTACATGGTGTCGTTCGGCGGCGGCCAGGTCGACATCACCTCGGGCAAGTTCGTGTTCGCCTCGACCGAAGCCTACATGATCGAGAACGGCCGCATCGGCGCGCCCGTGAAAGGCGCGATGCTGATCGGCAATGGACCGGACGCGATGCGCCGTGTCTCGATGGTTGGCAATGACATGGCGCTCGATCTCGGCATCGGCACCTGCGGCAAGAGCGGTCAGGGCGTGCCGGTCGGCGTCGGCCAGCCGACGCTCAGGATCGACCAGATCACGGTCGGCGGCACGGCGACGTAGGAGGAGCGTGGCCTATGGAGCCCGGGGCGCAGCACGCCGTGCATATTCTGCGCGCGGGGAATGCCCGAACAGATCCTTATAGGCGCGGCTGAATGCGGCCTCCGAGACATAGCCGATCCTCAGGCCGATCTCGCCGATGCGCGCGTCGCGCCTAGCCAGCATCTCGCGGGCGAGCCCCAACCGCCATTCGTTTTGATAGCGAAGCGGCGCGCGCCCGACGAGCGCCGCAAAGCGATCGCAGAAACTGGAGCGCGACATGCCGGCGATCTCCGCCAGCGCGGGAATGCTCCAACGCTGCATCGGCGCCTGATGGATAGCTTTCAGGGCGCGCGCAATCCGGGGATCGGCGAGCCCGCCGAGCCACCCCGTCGTATGGCCCTGATGCACCCAACTCCGCAATGCGCGGATGACGATAAGGTCGATCAGCCGGGATATCATCAAGGACGCCCCGGGCTGAACGTCGCTTGTCTCCAGCATCATGAAGTGGGCGATGCCCTCGATCCATCCGCCGGCCTCCGCCGGCCGGAGGCGGATGCATGGCGGCAATGCGAAGATCATTCCGCGAAGGCTGTCGGGGTCGAACCAGAAGCGGCAGACCACGACCTTCGCGCCGGGATCCAATGCCACGAGCCGGAAGCCGCCGCATCCCCTGGGAAATAGCAGAAGGTCGCCCGTGCCGATGGTCGCAAAGGCCAGGCCTTCGCCTTCCATCCGCAGTTCGCCGGCCGTGACGATGGCGACATGCGCCTCCGTCGGCGCAACATCGAGCTCCTCCCCCTCGGCCAATGTCTGCGAAACGACATGATCTCCCGTGAGCCGGATCTGCGACAGCACGTCGGAGAGCAAATCCCCCGAAACGGCCGGATCCGATCCTTCCGGACGAATGATCAAGTTTTCCAGCAGTTCCATCATGGCTGCTCTTGGTCGCCGACGGTACAAGGCTCACACGAAGATCGTGTATCGGCCTGACAATACTTCGCTTTCCTGGCCAGGCCAAACCGTTTCCAGGACCACCTTGCGCGCGGGGCATCTATTCCGATCTTCCTCCGCGCCCAGGCCAAAGGATCGACCAATGAGCCACCAGACCCTTCAGGAACCCAGTCCTCTCGCCGCATCGCGCTGGCTGAGGTCGTATTATTTTGCCCGCGCGGGCTTCTCCATCGCCTGGGTGGCGGCCGCCTTCACAATTGGCAGGAGCATGCCTCCGATCGAGGCAGCCCTTCTGATCGCGTATCCGGCGTGGGATGCCATCGCCAATGTCGTCGACGCGAAACGCAGCGGCGGGCTGAAAGCCAGTCCGAGCCAGGCCATCAATGCGACAGTCAGCCTGTTGACGAGCCTTGCCGTTGTCGTGGCGCTCGGACAGAGCCTCAACGCGGTCCTGGCCGTGTTCGGCGTCTGGGCCATTCTCGCCGGCCTGTTCCAGCTCATCACAGGGGTGCGGCGCTGGAAGACAGGCGCTCAATGGGCGATGATTCTGAGCGGTGCCCAGTCGGCGCTCGCGGGCGCTTTCTTCATCAAGCAGGCGACAGGCGCCGCCACACCCGGCATCGTCGACATCGCGCCCTATGCTGCCTTCGGCGCCTTCTACTTCCTCATCTCGGCAATATGGCTTGCCGTGAAGCTGGCGCGGCAATCAGCACGCCGCGAGTAACGCCCCAAGGGTCGGCGCTAGGGATAGAGCCGCTCGCGGCTCCATTCTGGCGCATCCGGTTCGGCGCGGCCGAAGACGATCCGGTCATGCAGGCGGAAGGCGCCGTCCTTCCAGAATTCAATCTGCGTCGGGCGGATGCGGAAGCCGGACCAGTGCGGCGGTCGCGGCACGTCGCCGAGCGGATAACGCGCCGCGACCAGCGCGACGGCCTTTTCCAAGGCGAAGCGTGATTCGAGCGGCCGTGACTGCTGCGACGCCCAGGCGCCGAGCCGACTGTGGCGGGGGCGGGTCTTGAAATAGTCATCCGCCTCTTCGGCTGGGACCGGCTCCGCCGGACCGCGCACCCGCACCTGCCGCCGCAGCGACTTCCAGTGGAAAAGCAGCGCCGCCTTCGGCTGGGCCAGGAGCTCACGCCCCTTGGCGCTCTCATAATTCGTGTAGAAGACGAAGCCGTGTTCGTCGAAATCCTTCAGCAGCACCATTCGGACATCCGGCAGTCCGTCTTCATCGACAGTGGCCAGCGCCATGGCGTTGGGGTCGTTCGGCTCGGACTTTTCCGCCTCGAGAAGCCATTCGGCAAAGAGGCCGAATGGGTTGGTCGCGTCTGTGAAGTCACTCATTCTTAACCCAATTTCCCCGATGCTGCGGCCAGCTCGAGGGGCGCGCATGCCGCAACTGTCAAAAGATATAGCGGGCCTCAGCCCCATTGCCAGCCATCCGCAGCGCTCCGCGCCGCGCGAGGGCCGTGTATGAGACGCATCGCAGCGCTCATTCTCTTCGCCGGTGGCCTCGCCGGCTGCGGCCTGACGCCATTCAGCCATGATGGCGTGGACACCGTTACCACAGGCTCCATCACACCAGCTGCCACGCCGCAGCCTGTCCAGGCTGAGCCGCCGGCGCCGACGGTCGTCGGCTCGCTTGCCCAATCGGACTGGGAATCCATCCGAACGCTCGCGGCCAATCGGCTCGCCGATGCTCCGAACGGCGACGCGCTCGACTGGACCAATCCCGACACCGGCAACGAGGGCACGATCGCAGCACTCGCCGACACGCGCAGCCGGACCGGCGGCCTCTCCTGCCGGCCCATCGCGCTCACGGTCAGCGACGTGCGCGGCGTCAGGCGCTATCATGGCCATGCGTGCCGGTCGGTCGACGGGTCGTGGCAGCTCTTCGACATGTCGGCGGACGACAAGGCCCTGCTCTGAACCGTCGTCGAAAGTCGTTGATCTGCAAGTCCCTCGACTGGAATCAATTCCTAGGTCTTCTTATATGACCTGACGATCCCGGGTCTGCGGACCGGGAGCGAATTCTGCCCGTCGAGGGGGTTTTCATGCGTGATCCATATCAGGTGCTCGGCGTCGAGAAGACGGCGAGCGAAGCCGAAATCAAGAAGGCGTTCCGACGCCTCGCCAAGTCATCGCACCCTGATCGCAACAAGGACGATCCGAAGGCGCAGGATCGGTTCGCCGAACTCAATTCCGCCTATGAGATCGTCGGCGACAAGGAAAAGCGCGAGAAGTTCGACCGCGGCGAGATCGGCGCCGACGGCAAACCGCGCTTCCAGGGCGGCGGCTTCGATGATTTTCAGGGCTTTTCGAGCCGGGGTCCGCGCCCCGGGCCTGGCGCACAGAGCTTCCGCTGGACGAATGAGGGTGGCGGCGCGACCGACGACGACATTCTGTCCGAGATTCTCTCAGGCTTCTCAAGCCGGGCAGGCTTCGGCGGGCGACGGGGCGCCGGCCCCCGGCCGCAGCAGACGCGCACGCCTGGCGAGGACGTCAATGCCGCCGTGGCGGTGACGCTGGAACAGATCGTTCTTGGCGAGAAGGTCCGCGCCGAACTTCCGACCGGCCGCACGCTGGAAGTCGCGATCCCGCCAGGCACGCGCTCCGGCAAGCAGATCCGCCTGCGCGGACAGGGCTGGGCAAGCCAGGATGGCGGCCCGGCTGGCGACGCCATGGTCACGGTCGAGTTCATCCCCCATCCGCTGTTCAAGGTTGAGGGGGACAATCTGCGCGTCGACCTTCCCGTAACGCTCGACGAAGCGGTTCTCGGCGCGAAGGTGCGCGTACCAACTCTTGGTGGTTCGGTGACCATGACCGTGCCGGCCAATTCGAATGGCGGCCGCGTCATGCGGCTGAAGGGCAAGGGGCTACCGACGACGACGGGCGGCCATGGCGACCTTCTGGTCGCGCTTCGCATCATGCTGCCTGAGACAGTGGATCCTGAGCTCGAAGCCTTGATGCAGCGCTGGCGGGACAGCAACCGCTATAGCGTGCGGGGGCCGGAATACGGGGCCTGACGCTCAGTCCTCCGGCCGCGGCGCGGCGGCGCGGGCGAGGCGGTCGCGGATCGCCTCTCCGAGCCCTTCATTGGGGATCGGCGAGACCGCGATCGCCGATGCCTTGCCGTCGAGCTGGCGGAGAGCTGCGAAAAGTCCGGCAGCTGCCTCGACGAGATCGCCGCGCGGGCTGAGATTGATGATCGCGACAGCCTCCTCCGCCCCGTGCGGCAGACGAAGGCCGAACGCAATCAGCGCCTCGCCCGGACGAACATCCGCAACATCGAGGCGCACGGGCGCGGACGGTGCGTAGTGGGAGGCGAGCTGTCCCGGCGCGACGGGAGCTTCGGGATCATCGAGCCCGGCAATGATGACGGGCCTTCCCGCCAGCGCTTCGATCGCCTCGCGAGCGAGGCCGCCCGCACGCAGGAGATGAACTGTCCCGTCCACGATGCAGAGGATCGTCGATTCGACACCGACCGCGCTTGGCCCGGCATCGAGGATGATCGGGACGACATCGCCGAGATCCGCCTCGACATGGGCCGCCGTGGTCGGACTGACATGACCGGAGCGATTTGCGCTCGGCGCGGCCAGCGGGCCTTCGAACGCGCGGAGCAGCGCCTGCGCCGCCGGATGGGCCGGAACGCGGACCGCGACGGTATCGAGGCCCGCTGTAGCAAGATCCGACAGGCCTGTATCGCTGCGCTTCGACAGAACCAGCGTCAGCGGTCCCGGCCAGAACGCTTCTGCGAGGCGCCGCGACAGCGGATCGAACATCGCCAATTTTTCGGCGGCGGCGAGATCCGCGACATGGGCGATGAGAGGGTTGAAGCGCGGGCGCCCCTTGGCGGCATAGATGCGCGCCACCGCCTCGCCGCTGCACGCGTCGGCGGCAAGGCCATAAACCGTCTCGGTCGGCATGGCGACGAGGCCGCCGGCGGCGAGCACCTCGACGGCATCGCGGATCGCCGCCGCGTCAAAGGCTGACCTGATCATCCCGCCGTCCCGTTGTTCCCATGCGCTTGCATCGCCGCTTCAAGAGACCAGCCGAGCAGCGCCGTCAAGGTCACACCGGCCCAGAGAATGCCGTACGGACGCAGAATCGGCTTCCGCAGGCGCGTCAGGGATCGTCCGGGGCTCGCTGCGCGTTGTTCGTCCTGCTATGAACGAAGCGCCCGGCACGCGGCTGCGCGCAACCCTTGCGAGGCGGATATCCATGGCGACGCTCCTGATCGGAAATCCGATCTTCGCCCGGCACATCGTTCCCTTCGGCCATCCTGAACGCCCCGAGCGCATCATCGCGGTCGAGGCCGCGCTCGCCGAGCCCGGCTTCGATGGGCTGCTCCGCGAACGTGCCGAGATGGCCGACGAGGCGATGGTTCTGCTCTGCCATCCCCGCGCTCATCTCGATGCCCTGCGCCACGCCAGCCCCAGCGAAGGCATGGGCCGGCTCGACGCGGACACGATCATGTCGCCCAAGACACTGGAAGCGGCGCTGACCGCCGTCGGTGGCGCGTGTCAGGCGGTCGACGCCGTGATGGAACGCCGCGTGGCGAACGCCTTTTGTGCCATGCGCCCGCCCGGCCATCACGCCGAGCCCGAACAGGCGATGGGCTTCTGCTTCTTCAATCAGGCCGCGATTGCGGCGCGCCATGCCCAGAGGGCGCATGGCGCTGAACGCGTCGCGATCATCGATTGGGACGTGCATCATGGCAACGGTACGCAGGCGATCTTTTGGGATGATCCATCCGTCCTGTATGCATCGACGCACCAGATGCCACTCTATCCCGGCACAGGCGCCGCCTCGGAAACCGGCGCCGGCAACATCGTCAATGCACCGCTGCCGCCAGGCGCGGATGGAGAAGCGTTCCGCGCGGCATTCGAAACGCGCCTCCTGCCGGCGCTCGACGCTTTCCGCCCCGACCTCATCATCATCTCAGCTGGCTTCGACGCTCATTGGCGCGATCCGCTCGGCGGCCTCGAACTGCGCGAGGAAGATTTCGCCTGGGCGACCGACGTCTTGATGCAACGGGCCGAACGGGACTGCAGCGGGCGTATCGTCAGCATCCTCGAAGGCGGCTATGACCTGAAAGGACTGGCCGGATCCGTCGCCGCCCATGTCACGCGGCTGATGGCCAGCGCCTAGCCGAGCCAGCCGGGAAAAAGCTTTCCGAGCGAGCCGACTATCATTTCCATCGCGATGGACGCCAGCACCAGCCCCATCAGCCGGCGGGTTAGCGACAGCGTCATGGGCGACATCCAGTGGCTGATGAATGGCGCGGCTAGTGTGGCGATGCCGAAGAATACGAGATAGAGGGCGAGCGTGATGGCATAGACGCCGATCGCGCCCGCTTCAGCCGAGGTCTGCGCGAAGACGATGACGGTTGCCATCGTCCCCGGTCCGAATGCGATCGGAATGCCGAGCGGATAGATGCCGATGCTGGAAGCCGAGGGGAACTTGGCTTGTTCCGAGGGCGTCCCCGCGTGGGAGGGATGATCCTCGCCATTCAACATCGACAGCGCGATGAGCAGCACGATGAGCCCGCCTGCCAGGCGGAAATGCGGGATATCGATGCCGAACACGTTGAGCAGCGCCCTGCCGATCAAAGCGCAGATCACGCTGCCGATGGTGACCGTCGCGATCATGGCGAGCGCCGTGCGCCGGCTGCTGGCGGCGTCTTGCCCGCCTGTCATGGCAAGAAAGACCGGTAGCGTGGTCAGTGGATTCATGATCGCAAACAGGGCCGCAAAGAACTTGAAGCCTACGGTCCAATCCATTGGTCACGGTCCTTCCGATTCCGCCATATGGCTCAGCATAGCCCGGCTGCATATGTGACGGCCACAGGCGCCGCGCTTGCGTCGCGGCGGTGGATGACGGAAAACATGACGATGTACCGGGAGAACGAACCATGACCGAGACGGCCACGCCGATCGCCGACCTCTCCTTCGAGAAGGCGCTCGCCGAGCTCGAATCGATCGTCGGCCATCTCGAACGCGGCGATGTTCCGCTCGAGGAGTCGATCCGAATCTATGAGCGCGGCGAGGTCCTGAAGAAGCATTGCGAGGCCCTGCTGGCGCAGGCCGAGGCCAAGGTCGAGAAGATCCGGACAGGCGCATCGGGCCAAGCGACCGGTACCGAGCCGCTCGACGTCGAAGCGTGACCCGCACTTCGTGAACGGTGCGTCGTCACGGACGGTCCTTTCAGTCGGGCAGCATCGTCGCCAATTCTGGAGAATGCAGCCAGCGGGAAAGGGGACGCCATGAGCGGAGCTTCGGACAAGGACCCTGTTTTCGGTGACGCGGCGTCAAGCGACGCTGTCGAACTGGTGGTGGTTCCCAGAACCGCCGATATTGGCGGCTTTCTCGTTCGCCGCGCGCTGCCGACAGCCAAGCGGCGCATGATCGGGCCGTTTATCTTCCTCGATCAGATGGGCCCTGGCGATTTTCCCTCCGGCGAGGGCCTTGATGTGCGGCCGCATCCTCATATCGGCCTTGCCACCGTGACCTATCTCTTCGACGGCGAGATCATCCATCGCGATTCGACCGGGGTCGAGGCCGCGGTTCGCCCCGGCGACGTCAACTGGATGACCGCCGGGCGCGGCATCGCGCATAGCGAGCGTTCGAGCGAAGCGTTCCGGCACAGTGCGAATGACCGCCGCCTCTCCGGCCTGCAGACCTGGGTGGCGCTGCCGAAGACGCATGAGGAGGTCGCCCCTCGCTTTCATCATCATGATGGCGCCAGCCTGCCCGAGATCGAGGCGGGCGGCGCCAAGGTCCGCCTGATCATCGGCGAAGCTTGGGGCGAGAACTCACCCGTCGAGACCTTCAGCGACACCATCTATGCCGAACTGGTGCTTCAGCCCGGCAGCAGCGTTCCGATCGATCCGGCCCATGTAGAGCGCGGCCTCTATCTGTTCGAAGGCGAGATCGAGATCGCAGGCGATGTCTTCGAGGCGGGGCGCCTGCTGGTGCTCCGACCCGGCGATCCGATCACCGTCCGCGCCCGGAGCGCCTCAAGGCTGCTGCTGGTCGGCGGCGCCCCAATGGATGGCCCGCGTCACATATGGTGGAACTTCGTCTCCTCGTCGAAGGAGCGGATCGACCAGGCAAAGGCAGAGTGGAAGGCCGGCCGCTTCGACAAGGTGTTCGGCGACGAAAGCGAGTTCATCCCGCTGCCGGAGTGAGGCGCCCCTCCCTTCGCCCTTCAGAATCAAAGCGGCGCGTAGTCGATCTCGAGGAATTCGGCGACTTCGGGGATCCAGCGGTCGCGCACGAAAGCGACGTGGTCCGGATGGGTGTTGTAGCCCTCATAGGCCGACGCATCGGCAAATTCCATCGAAAAGCCGAAATCGAAGCCGTTCTTCGGGCTCACTTGACGCAGCCGCTCGAAGGCTTCGACGCCGGGAATGCGCCCCAGCACGCGTGCGGCATCGAGAAAGGCCGCCTCCGGGGCGGAGCCCTTCGCGTGGTGAAGACGGAAGACGACGGTGTGGCGGATCACGGGGTAGCTCTCCAGATGACAAGGCAGACAGACTAGCCACGAATGGCCGCTTGCAGGATAGGCCGCCTAGCGGCGAAAGCGCGCTATTTGAGGCTATCGAACCAGATCTTCCATTGCGCGACGGCCGTCGCGAACGTGCCGCGATGATCGGTCTTGCCAGTCGAGATCGCCTCAACGGCCGTGTTGCCGCCGCCGATACCCTCTTGATAGTTCATAGCGAGCTTGGCGAGGCCCACCGAGACCACTTCATCGGACTCGCCGTAATAACTGCGCACCGGCGTCTTGATGATCCAGCGGAAGGCGTCCGACGCGGCCGCAATCCGGCCATAGGCGCTTTCGGCGAAGAAGGTCGGATCAAAATATTCCGGCCGTATGAGCTTCTTCAGATCGGTCGGCAGCGCGCTGATATCGCTTGATTCGCGCTCGTAGATCTTGCGAGCCGTTTCATAATAATCCTCGTTGACGAAAGAGCGCGCGAGACCCGGCATGCCGTAATAGTGCTCGAACGAGAAGCTGGACAGCACGTAAAGGATCGAGATCCAGGAGGCGTCATTCTCGCGTGGAAAATCGAGAAATCCGCTGAGGAAGGAATAAAGGTCGGCGGGGCCGGAAGCCGTCGAGGCGGCTGAAACCGCGACGCCGGATTTTTCCAGTTTCTCCAAGAAGGCCATGGTGAC
Organism: Kaistia soli DSM 19436; assembly: GCF_900129325.1. Taxonomy (GTDB): domain Bacteria; phylum Pseudomonadota; class Alphaproteobacteria; order Rhizobiales; family Kaistiaceae; genus Kaistia; species Kaistia soli. Next base: position 525,172 of record NZ_FQUP01000001.1, read on the forward strand.
ATAGCCGCCCTGTGACCAGCCGCCGAGGAAGAGCTTCGACGTCGAGAGACCCATGCTGCCCATGACGGCGCGCGCCGCCAGCAGCATATCGAAGGTCGCCTGCTGGTGGCTGCCCTTCACGCCATAGCCTTCAGGCTCCTTCGAGGCCCCCATCCCAAAATAGTCCGCGCCGATGAGCGCATAGCCTTGGCCGGCGAACTGGGCGAGCATCAGCTCCGTTTCGGAGGAATTCTCAGGATAGGAGGGAACGTCCTCTTTGCCGTAGACCGTGCCGTGCTGGTAGGAGACGAGCGGAAAGTCCTTGCCGCCGGTATCGGGAATGGCGAGGAGGCCCGTGGCGACGATCGGCTTGTTGCCGCGCTCCGGAACGACCGACGGGTAGGTCACGCGATAGAGCTGCACGCCATTGACGGCGGGCGAGTAAGTCACTGAAACGCCGAAGACCTTTGGGGCTTCGGTCGTCAGAATCTCGTTCAGCTTGGCGGCATCCCAATGGCCGATCGGCTCATAGCTCACGCCGGCCGCGACGGGCGTAGACTCATCGGCCCATGCTGCCTCGATGGTCGGGAAAGCGGACAGCGCGACCAGAGCCGCCAGGACGGCAGCGCCGCGGAAAAGGCAGAACATGAAGGCCCCCTGGCCCGCCAAGGCGAGCCCGATGTTGCGTCGCGCCCACACGTTCGCGCCAGGGAGCGCGTCAACCGCATGACACGAATGGTTCGGTATGAATTGCGAGACGGATGGCCGCGCTGCAGCCGGCGATGATCATCGATCCGCGCCAACGCCAAGGTCAAGCTGGAAACCAGATATCACGCGCGATTCCGCCATTCTCTGCAGGCGGTCCGAGGTCGTTACTCCCAGTCGGCACCGCTTTTCCAAGTGATCACAGGCACATTGCGAGTCCTGCACAATCGTCGCCGCGTTGCCTCGGACCTGCGGCTCGTGTAACCGTGTCGAACGCAAACAAACTCGACTTGAGATGACCGGCAAGCTCGATACGCCCCTCCTCGACAGCGTCGTCAATCCGCAAGACCTGCGGCAGCTTCCGGAAAGCGCGCTCACCCAGCTCGCCGAGGAACTTCGCGCTGAGACGATCAACGCCGTTTCCGTGACCGGGGGCCACCTCGGTGCGGGGCTCGGCGTGGTCGAGCTCACTGTTGCCTTGCACTATGTGTTCGACACGCCACGCGACCGCATCATCTGGGACGTCGGACATCAGGCCTATCCGCACAAGATCCTGACCGGGCGCCGCAAGCGCATCCGGACGCTGCGCCAGCCGGGCGGCCTTTCCGGCTTCACCCGCCGCGCCGAAAGCCCGTTCGACCCGTTCGGCGCCGCGCATTCATCGACATCGATTTCCGCCGGGCTCGGCATGGCGGTCGCCCGCGATCTTTCAGGCAGCGACAACGCCGTCGTCTGCGTGATCGGCGACGGCGCGATGTCGGCAGGCATGGCCTATGAGGCGATGAACAACGCCGGTGCACTCCGCTCGCGGCTCATCGTCGTCTTGAACGACAATGACATGTCGATAGCGCCGCCCGTCGGCGCGATGTCAGCCTATCTCGCGCGCCTCGTTTCCGGCCGGGCCTATCGCTCGATCCGCGAGGTGGCGAAGCAACTCGCGAGCCACCTGCCGCGTTTCTTCCACGATAAGGCGAAGCGCACCGAGGAATATGCGCGCGGTTTCTGGACCGGCGGCACGCTGTTCGAGGAGCTCGGCTTCTATTATGTCGGGCCGATCGACGGTCACAATCTCGATCACCTCCTGCCGGTGCTGCGCAACCTGCGCGATGCGCCGCAGGGACCGATCCTGCTGCATGTCGTGACCCAGAAGGGCAAGGGCTATGCGCCGGCTGAAGCGGCCGCCGACAAATATCATGGCGTCAACCGCTTCGATGTCATCACCGGCAAGCAGGCCAAAGCAACGCCGAATGCGCCGAGCTATACCCGCGTCTTCGCCGAAAGCCTGATCAAGGAAGCCGAGCGGGACGAAAAGGTCGTGGCGATCACCGCCGCAATGCCATCCGGCACTGGGCTCGATCTGTTCGGCCAGGCCTTTCCGGCCCGAACCTTTGATGTCGGCATCGCCGAACAGCATGCCGTCACCTTCGCTGCGGGCCTTGCCTCGGAGGGATTCAAGCCGTTCTGCGCCATCTATTCGACCTTCCTGCAGCGCGGCTACGACCAGATCGTGCATGACGTGGCGATCCAGAAGCTGCCCGTGCGCTTTGCGATCGACCGTGCTGGCTTTGTCGGCGCCGATGGGCCGACGCATGCCGGCTCGTTCGACACGGGGTTCCTGACCGCCTTGCCCGGCATGGTGGTGATGGCGCCGTCCGACGAAGCCGAACTCGTGCACATGATCGCGACCGCCGTCGCCATCGATGACGCCCCCTCCTCCTTCCGCTATCCGCGTGGCGAAGGCGTGGGCATCGAATTGCCGGCACGTGGCGAAGTGCTCGAGATCGGCCGCGGCCGGATCGTCAAGGAAGGGTCGAAAGTCGCCATTCTCTCGTTCGGCACCCGACTTGCCGACGCGATGAAGGCTGCCGAGGAGCTCGATGCCTATGGGCTGCCGACCACCGTTGCGGATGCCCGTTTCGCCAAGCCGCTCGATACGAGACTGGTACTCGACCTCGCCCGCAACCACGAAGTCGTCATTACGATCGAGGAAGGCGCGTCAGGCGGCTTCGGCACACAGGTGCTGTCGTTCCTCGCCGGAGCGGGTGCGTTCGATCGCGGACTCAGAATCCGCTCGCTGGTGATGCCGGACTTCTTCGTCGAGCAGGATAAGCCCGAAGCGATGGTCTCAAAGGCTGGGCTCGATTCGCGCGGCATCGTCGCGACGGTGTTCGAGGCGCTTGGACGGGATAGCGAAGCGGCTGTGATTCGCAGCGCGTGATCGCGCTGGCGGCGCTGCTCGGCATAACGTGATTTTGCGCCGGTGCGGCTGAGCCGCTATCTCTTCGGCATGAAAGCTCCCCGCAAAGCCGTATCCCGCCCGATCCATCTTTTCCGGATCGTCCTCTGGCTCATCGTCGCCGTGGCCGTGCTCGGCGTTGCCGCCTATGCCTGGCGCGCCGAGACCGGCGGCCGGTTGATGGCGAGCAGCATCGGCGGTCCGTTCAGCCTCATCGACCAGAAGGGTAACCCCGTCACCGAGGCGGATCTGAAGGGTCATCCCTCGCTGATGTTCTTCGGGTACACCTTCTGCCCTGATGTCTGCCCTACAACCCTGCTGCAAGCCTCGAACTGGCTGAAGGCGCTAGGTCCCGACGGGGACCGGCTGAAGGTCTATTTCGTCACCGTCGATCCCGAACGCGACACCGTGGAACAGCTCGGCAATTATCTACAGGCCTTCGATCCGCGCATCACCGGGTTGACGGGCCCGCGCGACAAGCTCGACCCGATGCTCAAGGCCTTCCGGGTCTATTCGAAGAAGGTCGGCGATGGCGACGACTACGCCATGGACCACACGGCCGCCGTCTATATGCTGAATGCCGATGGCGACCTGGTTGGCACCGTCGACTACCAGGAAGACGAGGCGACCGTGATGGCCAAGCTGAAGCAGCTGATGGCCGGCTGAACCGGCCACCGCAACACTCTGCCTGCGATCAGGCGGGCAGCTTCGGCGCCACACGCGCGCGCATGAACGCCATATAGGCATCCTCAGAGGTTTCGCGACGGGCGCGTACCAGCGGTTCGATGTCCTTGGTCGCGACATAGCGCAGCCGGTCGGTTCCATCTGTCGCGGCCGCGAAGATCACCTCCGCGACCTCTTCGCTTGTGGCACCAGCCCGCCCTTTACGCAGGCCCGCGAACACCGCCTCCGCACCGGCGATGAAGGCGTCATAATCCGCGATCCGCTCGACCTCGCCCGCCTCGGCGGCGCTGCGCTCGCCGAAGCGGGTGCTCGTGACGCCGCCTGGCTCGACCACCTTAACGGCGACACCAACAGAAGCGAGCTCATAGGAGAGCGACTCCGAGAAGCCTTCGAGCGCGAATTTCGAGGCGACATAAAGCGAGATCATCGGCAGCGCGAAGACACCGGCGCCCGAGCTGACATTGATGATGACACCCGAGCGATGGGCGCGAAAATGCGGAAGAATGGCGCGTGTAACGTCCATCAATCCGAACAGATTGACCGCGAATTGCTGCGCGATCTGCGCGCGGGGTGTCTGTTCGAAGATGCCGAAGAGGCCGAAGCCGGCATTGTTGACGAGAACGTCGATGCGGCCGAACCGTCCGATCCCCGCGGCGATGGCGGCGTCGATGCTGGACGGGTCCTCGACATCGAGGCCCGTGACAAGGACGCGGTCGCGAGTGGCGAGTGCGCCTCCTGCTTCCGGTTTGCGCATGGTCGCGACAACGTTCCAGCCGCGATCGGCAAAATGATGCGCAGTGGCTTCGCCGAAGCCGCTTGAGCAGCCAGTGATGAGGACGGTGTTGGGCATGGAAGGCTCCTTCGTCTGGAGCAACACATATGCGGCGCGACGATTGATGTGATAATCCGTTCAATCTCGCATGGCGCGATGCAGCGAATTGGACAATGACCGCCGACCTCAGTCTTGGTGATCTCAACGCGGTGGCGACCGTGGCGGCCACGCGAAACTTCCGCGCCGCCGCGGTCGAGCTCGGCATTCCGCCATCCTCTCTGAGCCACGCCATCGCCAGCATCGAGCGCCGCCTCGGCGTGCGTCTCTTCAATCGGACGACCCGCAGCGTCGCCCTGACCGAGGCGGGCTCCGACTTCCTTGAGCGCGTCAGGCCGGCGCTACACGACATTTCGGCGGCGGTCGAGATGGTCAATCGCTTCCGCGCCACACCGGCGGGGCTTCTGCGCCTCAACGGATCGGAAGGCTCCGTCGAACGGGTGCTGCCGCTCGTGCTCGATTTCCTGGATGCCTATCCAGACATGCGCGTCGACATCGCCAGCGACGGCCGACTGGTCGATATTGTCGCCACCGGCTTCGACGCCGGCCTTCGCCTTGCCGAGGCGGTGCCGCAGGACATGGTCGCCGTGCCCGTGGGTAACGACGAGGCGTTCTCCGTTGTCGGCACACCGGGCTACTTCGCCAGCCGGCCACCCCTGGCCGTTCCGGGCGATCTCTTCGCGCATGCGTGCATTCGCACGCGCATGGCGAGCGGGGCTATTCATCGCTGGGAATTCGAGCACCAGGGCGAAACGGTCGTCATCGACCCGCCGGGCCGACTGACGCTCGGCAGCCACGACCTCAGCCTTCGGGCGGCGCGGGATGGCGCGGGGCTCGCTTATGTGACGGAGCGCGCGGCGCGCGAAGACCTCGCATCCGGCCGGCTGCTGCGCGCGCTCGCGAGCTGGACACCCGCTTTTCCGGGCCTCTGCCTCTATTATCCTCGGCAGAGACTACCCTCAGCGGGGCTCGCGGCCTTTATCGCACATGTCCGCGCTGCGCGGGCGCGTCCGCTTGACCCGCGAAAGGCCTAGCGCGCCGCCCCCTCTTCCTCATAGGCCATGAAGCGGATGATCCGCCAATGGCCGTCGGCTTCCTTGCGGAAGATGTCCATGCCAGGTTCAACCACCTTGATTTCGCCCGGCGTGACGGTCAGCGTCCAATCGAGCCTGACCACGGCGAGGTCGCCTTCGACGATAACTTCCTTGATCTCTGGCACGTAGCGGAATGTACGCGCCGGATCATCAATGGCACGGGTGAGCAGGCGACAGCGGGTCGCGTAACCCGCCTCACCCTGCCCGCGATAGTCGGAGATCAGGTCCTTCGAGAAGAGATCGCAGACCTCGCTCTTGCGGCCGGCGTTGAAATCATCCGTCCAGTGCAGAAGGCGCGCGCGGATATCGGCGCCGGGATCAGCCAGAGCCTGGGAGGAGAAAGCGCCAAAGGTGCCCGCGACAAGAACCAAGGCCTGCAGAGCCTGTCTCCATCTCCGCATCCGCTGTGTTCCTCATCAGGGAAAGGCCTTCTGCTGGAAGGCGGTCCGTTCGACCTTGTTGTTGATCGGCGGGATGGTGCGCAAGTAGGCAACCACGGCATCGACATCATCGGCGGTCATGTTCTTGTAATAGTCATAGGCCATCGGCGGAGCCAGCCTGTGACCATCCTCACCGATCCCCTCGGTGATGGCACGCGCGATCTGCGCGTCGGTCCATGTCCCAATGCCGGTTTCCTTGTCAGGCGTGATGTTGGCGGTCCGCACCGACATGCTCGGCCCGAGCGTAATTTCGAAGCCGCCGGCTCCGAGATGGCCGGCAAAATCCGGCGCGCCCTGTGGGCCCGGCGTGGTGTGGCACTCGAAGCAATGGCCGAGCGCATTCACGATATAGCCGCCATAGGCAACCTTGTCGGATTTCGGCGGCGCCGGCAGTCCTTTTGCGGGCGGCATGGCCTGCTGGGGAATGTTGTATCTCGCCATCGGCACGGCGTTTTTGACCGGCTTGACGGTGCGCAGATAGGCAACGATCGCCTTCACATCGTCGTCCGACATGTTGTTGTAGGTTGGAACGGGCATCGGCGGGAATATGATACGGCCGTCCTTCTGCGCTCCTTCACGGATAGCATGGATGATTTCCTCGTCGGTCCAGCCGCCGATGCCGGTTTCCTTGTCCGGCGTGATGTTGGCCGAATAGGCGTTGAAAGCTGGCTCGTCGAAATGGAACCCGCCGGCGAGCGTCTTGTCCATGATCGGCCTGAAGTCTGGGCCGAGCGGCGTGTGGCAACTGCCGCAGGCGACCGGTCCATTGACCAGATAGGCGCCGCGCGCGACGAGTGGATCGTCCGCTGCGGCCGAGCCGCCGACGAAAGCTAAGGTCAATCCGGCAACAAATGATGACAGCAGCGTCGCGTGGCGCATGAAATCCCCCCGGTTCATAGCCTTCTGGAACAGTTCTTAACATTAAGCTTGGATGACCGGAAGCGGATGCATGACCGACGAGCAAAATGACGATAAGTCGCCGATGATGTCTTGTCGTCTATTTGCGCCGCAGCAAAACGGCACCACGACGCCGATCTGTCGCATCCCTCGTTCGATGACGATCCACGCCGCCGCCGCTATCCTCCGCCGATGATTGGGCGCGATATCGCGTCGTCTCGGAGACCCATCATGCGAATGCCTGCCATTCCGCTCGCCGTGCTACTCGGCTTCAATGGCGGTTTCGTCGATACGGCCGGCTTTCTCGGACTGCAGGGTCTGTTCACATCGCATGTCACCGGCAATTTCGTGACGCTCGGCGCGTCATTGGTGCTCGGCACGTCGGGCGTCCTCACCAAGATGCTGGCCATCCCCGTCTTCATCACCGCGGTCGCTCTGACGCGGTTTGCCGGCAATCGCCTCGCCGATCGCGGACGTGCGTCGATGCCTGCCCTGTTCTCGGCCCAGGCGGTGCTGCTCGGCGTTTTCTTCCTCTTGGCCGTGACGTTCGGCCCGTTCGCCAACGGCGATGCGCCCATGGCCATGCTGGCCGGACTGACGGGCGTCAGCGCGATGGCCATCCAGAACGCGGTGCAGCGGATGCATCTCGCCAGCGATCCGCCGTCGACGATCCTGACCGGCACCACGACGCAGTTTGCCATCGATCTGATGGATCTCATCACCGGGCGTCCCAGCATGGCTAGCGCAGATGCGCGGCGCCACTTCATGGCCTTCTTTCGGGCCATCATATGCTTCGGTTCCGGGTCCATGCTCGCCGCAGCCAGCTTCTACTTCGTCGGCCTCGCCTGCCTGATCGTCGCGGTCGCGGTTGCCAGCTTCGTGGCGATCCTCAAAGCTCGCGAGGTATCCGGCGAGACCGGCATGCTGATGTGACGGCGCGAATAAGCTTGCTTCGCCAGGGCATCCGCTTCATTTCTCCGCGACCATGAACAGCCCTTCCACCAATGACCGCGCGCTCCGCCTCGACCAGGCGCTGGTGGCACGCGGCCTCGCTCCGACCCGTGCGCGCGCCCGCGACGCTGTGTTGCGCGGTCATGTCCGTGTCGACGGCAAGCCGGTGGCAAAGCCGTCCTTCACGGTTGCGCCCGACGCCGCGCTGGCGCTCGATGATCCGGCCGCGCGCTATGTTTCCCGCGCGGCGCTGAAGCTCGTCGCTGGTCTGGACCATTTTGGCTATGACGCAGCCGGGCGCACGGCGCTCGATATCGGCGCCTCGACCGGCGGCTTCACCGAGGTTCTGCTCGAGCATGGCGCGGCCAAGGTTCATGCGATCGATGTCGGCCATGGGCAGCTCGACCCACGCATCGCGGCCGACCCGCGCGTCCAGTCGCGCGAGGGGCTCAATGCTCGCGACCTCGTTGCCGATGATCTCGGCGAGCCGATCGAGGCCGTCGTCTCCGACGTGTCGTTCATTTCACTTCGCCTCGCCTTGCCGCCAGCGCTCCACCTCGCCGAGCCCGGCGCGTGGGGCCTGTTCCTCGTCAAGCCGCAATTCGAAGTCGGCCGCGCAGGCATCGGCAAGGGCGGCATTGTCCGCGATCCCGCCGAGGGCAATGCGGCGGCCGAAGCGATCGCCGCATGGCTCGCGGACAGCATGGGCTGGACCGTGGACGGCCTGATCCCCTCGCCGATCGCCGGCGGCGACGGCAATCACGAGTTTCTACTCGGTGCACGGAAAGCAGAGACCTGATGGCCGAACGGCTCCAGATCACATCCCTCGGTCATGAGGGCGACGGCGTCGCCGAGCGAAACGGCGCGAAGATCTTCGTGCCGTTCACCCTGCCCGGCGAAACCGTCGAGGCGGAGGTCATGGGCGAGCGCGCCCGGCTCATCTCGGTCATCGAAGCTGTACCGGACCGCGTCACGCCGTCCTGCCGGCATTTCGGTAGTTGTGGAGGATGCAGCGTCCAGCATATCGCACCGGCAGCCTATGCGGCTTGGAAGCGCGACCTCGTGGAAACGGCGTTCGCGCAGCGCGGCATCGACGTCGATGTCGAGCCGCTGGTGCCGCTGGCCCCGCATACGCGTCGGCGCGCCGTCTTCACCATCGAGCGTGACGGCGACCGCGCGTTGCTCGGCTTCAACCGCCGCGACAGCCATGACCTTCTCGATATCGAGGAATGTCCGCTGACCGTCCCCGCGATCGAAAGCCGCCTCGCGCGCCTTCGTACCCTTGCGATCACGGTTCTCGCACGTGCCAAGCGCGGCAAGATGATCGTCACAGCCACCGACACGGGCCTCGATGTCGCGATCGAAGGCGGCATCACCCCGCGTCGGACGGATTTCGAATCGCTCGGCCGCAATGTCGCTGAGGGTTGGTTGGCGCGTCTCACCATCGATGGCGTGGAGATCGCAACCAGCCGCCAACCTGAGCTTCGCCACGGCGACACGGTGCTTTATCCAGCCGCCGGCGGCTTCCTGCAGGCCGCGGCGCCCTCCGAGCAGGCGCTCGCCGACCTCGTGGATGCCTCGATCGGCAAGGTCGGGCCGGCGGTCGATCTCTTCTCAGGCATCGGCACGTTCACGCTTCGCCTCGCCCGCCGCTTCCCGGTGTTGGCCGTCGAAAACGACGCCGGTCTCCTCAAGGCGCTCGACCGCTCGATGCGCTTTTCCAAGGGCATCAAGACGGTGACGACGCGGCGACGCGATCTGATGCTCAATCCGATGGCGCCGCCGGAACTGAAGCCGTTCAAGGCAGTGGTTTTCGATCCGCCGCGCGCCGGCGCCAAGGCGCAATGCGAGATGCTGGCGAAATCCGCGGTGCCGCGGATCGTCGCCGTCTCCTGCAATCCGGCGACGCTCGCCCGCGACGCCCGCATCCTGATCGATGGCGGCTATCGACTCACCCGCGTCACGCCCGTCGACCAATTTCTCTGGTCGGCCCATGTCGAGGTGGTCGCCGCCTTCGAGAAGGGGTGATCAGCCCTTCTGCGCGCGGTAGAGCACCGGCCAGTCATCCGGCATCACGCCGCGGCAATTGTCCATGGCCTGATAGGTCAGTGCGACGAAGCCTTTGCCGTCGAAAGCCCATTCGGTGAAGTCGCCGCAATCGCCGAGGCCGCGTCCCTTGAAGGCGGAATTCAGCGTCTTGCTGGTATCATCGACATAGGCGTTCCAGAGCCAGGTCGGATCATCCGGCTTCACGCCCGGAACCTGCGAACTCCACTTCTGGCCCGGCTTGCCGTCCACGAAGAGGCGGAAGTCATAGGCAAAGTTATAGGCACCGGTCGAGGCGCAGGCGCCCCAGAGCGAGGCCCCGCCGGGCAGCGAGAAGGCGACATAGGGGGATGTGCCTTCCATGCAGTCCGAGGACGGCTTGGCGGCCGACTTCGGTGCCTTGGGCAACGGATCGGCCATTTCTGCGACAGGCAGCGACGTGACGACCGGCAGCGCGGGCACCGGCGGAATCGTGTCAGCGCCGGCATCGCCCTTCTTGACCAGTGCCGTCACGGTGCCGATCCGCTTCTGCGTATCGTCCATCTGCAGAAGCGCCGCGGCGGAACCGGCGAGGGAGACCACCTGGCTACTGAGCTTCTTGTTGCCGTCATAGAGGTTGATCGTAATCTTCTTGGCTGACCGAAGGGCGGCAAGAAGATCCGGCACCGCGCTGGCGGGCAGCGTCAGCCGATAGAGATCGCCATTGGCTTCGAGCGGCAGAGCGCCGGTCGGCAGCCCACCTTCCTTGTGGGCGTCCAGCGACAGGCGGACGGTCGGCACTTTCGGCTTGGCCGTCGCATCATCAGGGGGATAGACAACAAACGACACTGCCGGAACCGCATCTGCAGCACCATCGCGCGCGATGCGAAGATAGCCGGAGAGCGAGCTGTCGTCCGAGGTCATGCCGATCGCTACGCAGGCGCGGGCATTGTCGCAGCCAACGACCCAATCCTTGTAGTCCTTGAGCGCGCCCGCCGTCGCCTGCGCAGCCAAGGCCTGCCCGCAGAGCGGCGACAGCGCCGAGGCCCCGAGCGCGGCGGCAGCCCACAATATCGGGCGGGAAAGGCGGGTCGGCATGTCTGTCTCTCCTGACGTTCTTTGCTGGACCGGAAGCACCCCCGGGCGCGCGCATTAAACGCAGAAGAGACTTAACCGTTTTGACCCCGATGGCGCAAAAAGTGGTCCGCGACGGCGCAGGCGACCATCGCCTCGCCGATCGGCACCGCGCGGATGCCGACGCAAGGATCGTGACGGCCCTTCGTCATCACATCGACCTCGTCGCCGGCCGCAGTGATCGAGCGGCGCGTCGTCAGGATCGATGAGGTCGGCTTCACCGCAAAACGAGCAATGATGGGCTGACCGGTCGAAATGCCACCAAGGATGCCGCCGGCGTGATTGGAAAGGAACAGCGGCTCGCCGTCATTGCCGATCCGCATCTCGTCGGCATTCTCCTCGCCGGTCAGCGCAGCAGCGGCGAAACCTTCGCCGATCTCGACGCCCTTGACGGCATTGATCGACATCAGCAGCGCAGCGATATCCTGGTCGAGCTTGGCATAGATGGGCGCGCCAAGGCCGGCCGGCACTCCTTCTGCCACGATTTCGATCACCGCTCCCACGGATGAACCGGCCTTGCGGATGCCGTCGAGATACTCTTCCCAAAGCGTCGCCGTGACCGGATCGGGGCAAAAGAAAGGATTGTTGTCGACCTCGTTCCAGTTCCACCGGCTGCGGTCGATCGCATGCGGACCGATCTGGACCAGTGCGCCCCGAATGCTGACGCCCGGCACGACCTTCCGCGCGATCGCACCGGCCGCAACACGCGCTGCGGTCTCACGCGCCGAGGATCGTCCGCCGCCGCGATAATCGCGGATGCCATACTTGGTGTCATAGGTGAAGTCGGCATGGCCGGGTCGGTAGCGATCCTTGATATCGCCATAGTCCTTGGAGCGCTGGTCGACATTCTGGATTTCGAGCGCGATCGGCGTGCCGGTGGTCAGCAGCGTGCCATCGTCCTGAAGCAATACACCGGAGAGGATGCGGACCTCGTCCGGCTCGCGGCGCTGCGTCGTGAAGCGCGACTGCCCGGGCCGGCGCTTGTCGAGCCAGCCCTGAATTTCGGCCTCGGAGACAGCGATTCGCGGAGGGCATCCGTCGATGATCGCCCCGAGCGCCGGACCATGGCTTTCGCCCCAGGTGGTCACGCGAAAGAGATGGCCGAATGTGTTGTGCGACATGGATCGATCCCGGGCTTCAGGACGGGTTCTAGAAAGCCAGCGCGATGCCGTCAAACACTGATACGGCGTGTGGGCGGGATGACCGTGCCCACGCTTACAAATGAGAGCCGATTAAATCTCATATCTTTGATTATAAGCGTTGCTACGATCAGCCTTATCTATGATCACGCATTTGTGAAACAGGGGCGTTCCTTGCAATCGAACCGGTCGGTTTGATCCGTTTCGGAGCATGAAATGCCTCTTTTCGGCCCTCGACCGCTCATGACGTCAGACACCCAATGAATTCAAGGGCGCGGTGGAGTCACATCCTTGTGACTTTCATCTTGGGCGTGACAGGCCCATTTCAACCGCGTCGGCAACGGGCGCGGCGGATCGGTAGGGAACTGCTCCACACCCGCGTGAGCCGCACAAACGGGACTACGGAGTGAATACTATGCGTGGACTTATGATAGCTGCCGCTACGATCGGCCTCCTTGTTTCGGCAGGCTCTGCTATGGCTGCCCAGGAGACCCGGGGCACCATCAGCCAAGTCAATCCCGCAACAGGCACATTGACGCTGCGGAACGGCGAGACCTACACGTTCTCGAACCCGACCGTGCTGATCGGATTTATTCCGGGCGAGAATGTCGGCGTCACCTATTCCGGCAACAATCAGGGCATTGGCGCGTTCGATCCCGACCGCGCTCGCTGACTGACCGATACTGGTCTCCTGGAAACAGTGGACCCCTGACCTCCCCCGAGACGGCCTCCCCCACCCCAGGGAGGCCGTCTTGCCCTCAGGACTACCCGCAAAAAGCAGACGGGGATGCGGTCCGATCGAGCAAGTGGCTTTGCAGCGGCGGGAGACTGCGCCATTTGCTTCCGGTCCGGTCCCCAGGCAGTGATTGCATAGGCCGGATGTTCCGGCATGGCGGCCGTTATCCTGCCAGCTTGACGACGATACTGACCGACCGGTCCGGAGTCATCGAGCCGCGCTGAACGATTTTCGAACGCGTCCGTTCGGCCGACCCTGTCGTTCACGTGTCAATGATTGTTGCCCGCAGGGCTCCGCTCAGGCTGGCTTGTGACAGAGATAGGCCTGGAAATGCAGGCGGGTGAGCGTCACGATTCCGTCGATCTCGAACATCTCGTCGAAGAAGAAATAGGGCAGGCTCGCCGAGACCTTGAGGCCTCGTGCAGCCAACAATTCCTGGATCGCCGCGTCGGGATGCAGGATCATCCGCTGTCCGGACCCAGTGGCGATCCCTTCGCGCGCCTCCGGATTCGGCGGCGAAAGGATCCGGGCGACGTCGAAATAAAACGCGCCGCCGGGCCGCAGGATGCGGTTCGCCTCATCCAGGACGACACCGAGATCGGGGATGAAGTGCAGCACACCATTGCAGACGATGTGATCCGCAGAGGCTGATTCAATCGGATATGGCGCTTGGTTGAGATCGTGGAGATGAAGCGCCTCGCAGATACCCTTGGCACCGCAGGCCGCGAGTAATCCAGCCGAGGCGTCGAGCCCGATGATCGTGCAGCCGGCCTTGCGGAACAGCGCGGCACCAAGTCCCGTGCCGACACCGAAATCAACGATGTGCTGGCTGGGGGCAAGATGAGGATAGACAAGGCCGAACGAGACCTGAGGCCCGAGCCAGCCTTGATTGGCCTGCGCATCATAATCGGTGAACGCATCGTAGAAGGCGATCACCTTGGCCGAAGCCGCATCGGTTGGCGGCGGCGGCGGCGACGCTGGCCGCTCGCGTCGAAACAAATCTGTCAGGCGGCCCATATCATCTCCCAGCCCGGCTCGCAGCGAAGCCTCGTCACACCCAGATCACATGTTCGCCGTCCCAGATCATGACACGGTCCTGACGGATATTCAGCACCGGTGCGGTTTCCGGGTCGAGACCCTGCAGGAGGCCCAGAAGGACCCGGCAGACCCCCCCATGCGACACCGCGACGGTGTCGCTCTCGACCGTGTCGAGCCAGGCACCAATCCGCACCGAAAGATCGCTGTAGCTTTCGCCGAAGGGCGGGGTGAAGCTCCATTTGTCCGCTTCGCGAGCGGCGACGAGATCAGGCCATTGGGCGTGCAACTCGGACGACGTGTAGCCTTCCCAATGGCCGAAGGTGATCTCCTTCAGGATCGGATCGACATGATAGGCGGAGGGATCGAGGCCCATAGCGCCGCGCACGATCTCCATCGTCTCACGCGTGCGGGCCAGCGGGCTCGCCACGAAGTCGAAATCGATGGCCTCCGGCATTCGTGTCTTCAGCGTCTCGCCGTTACGGCGGGCCTGGCTGCGACCGTGCTGATTGAGCGGGATATCCTTCTGGCCCTGGAAGCGCCCTTCGGCGTTCCAGTCGGTCTCACCGTGCCGGATAAAGACGATGCGCGGCACGTTGGGCCCCAGAATGACTGACGATGGAAGGAGCCTATCAGTCCTTGATGACGGAAATATCCGGTGCGTCGACCGCCTTCATGCCGACGACATGATAGCCGGAATCGACGTGATGCACCTCGCCGGTCACGGCGCGGGACAGGTCGGACAGGAAATAGACGCTTGAATCTCCGACTTCCTCGATCGTAACCGTCCGGCGCAGCGGCGCATTGTACTCGTTCCACTTGAGGATGTAGCGGAAGTCGCCGATGCCGGAAGCCGCCAGCGTCTTGACCGGGCCGGCCGAGATCGCGTTGACGCGGATGTTCTTCGGCCCGAGATCGACGGCGAGGTATTTGACGCTGGCCTCAAGCGCCGCCTTGGCGACACCCATGACATTGTAGTTCGGCATCACCTTCTCGGCGCCGTAGTAAGTCAGCGTCAGGACAGAGCCGCCATTGGTCATCAGCTTCTCGGCGCGCTGCGTCACGGCGGTCAGCGAATAGACCGAGATGAGCATCGTCTTCGAGAAATTGGCTTCGCTCGTATCGAGATAGCGGCCGGTGAGCTCGTCCTTGTCCGAGAAGCCGATCGCATGGACGATGAAATCGAGGGAGCCCCAGACGCGCTCGACCTCGGCGAAGACCGCATCGATCGAGGCAGCATCGGTGACGTCGCAATGGCCGACGACAAGGCCGCCCACTTCGGCCGCCAGCGGTTCCACACGCTTCTTCAGTGCATCGCCCTGATAGGTGAAAGCAAGTTCAGCGCCCTGCTCGTGACAGGACTTGGCAATGCCCCAGGCCATCGAACGGTTGTTCGCAAGCCCCATCAGGAGCCCGCGCTTGCCCTTCATGATTCCGCCGGCCTGTTGCATGCATTGTCTCTCTATTGGCGTGTGGACGCGCGCCTCCTATCGCACAGGCAATTTTTGGCTTCAAGCGACGCCAGCCCGGATCGGATCACACTTCCTGAACGTCATTCGTCATCTCGCGACGGAAGCAGAAAGGCCCATGACGGCGGCGATGCTTGCGGCTAGTCTCCGCGGCCATGTCCAGCACCTCCGCCCTGACTCGCCCAACACCTGAGCTCATCGAACGCTTTGCCGCGATTGTCGGCCCCCGGCATGCCCTCACCGACGCCGAGGCGACGCTGCCTTACCGCACCGAATGGCGCGACCGATTCCCCGGCGCAACACCGCTCGTGCTGCGGCCGGAGTCGACCGCGGAGGTCGCCGCCATCCTCGCGCTCGCCAATGAGGCACGCTGCGCCATCGTTCCGCAGAGTGGCAATACAGGTCTCGTCGGCGGGCAGGTGCCCGACCAGAGCGACACCGAGATCGTCCTCTCGCTCGATCGGATGACGCGGATCCGGGACGTCGACGCCGAGGGCTACACGATGACGGCGGAGGCCGGCGCGATTCTCGCCGACGTCCAGGCCGCAGCTGAAGAGGCCGGCCGACTGTTTCCGCTGTCGCTCGGTGCCGAAGGTTCATGCCGCATCGGCGGCAACATCTCTTCCAACGCCGGCGGTACAGCCGTGCTTGCCTATGGCAACACGCGCGATCTCGTGCTCGGCTTGGAGGTCGTGCTGGCCGATGGGCGCATCTGGGAAGGGCTGACAGGCCTCCGCAAGGACAATACCGGCTACGATCTCAAGCAACTCTTCATCGGGGGTGAAGGCACGCTCGGCGTGGTGACCGCGGCGGTGCTGAAGCTCTATCCGCGACCGCGCGGCCAGGCGGTGGCATTCGCGGCCGTCGAAAGTCCCGCTGCCGCCCTGTCGCTGTTCACGGAGGCGCGCGCGCGGGCGGGACATGATCTCACCGGCTTCGAGCTGATGCCGCGCATCGGGCTCCAGATGGTGCTCGACCATCTGCCCGGCACGCGCGACCCGCTCGCCGAGACCTCCCCCTGGTATGTCCTGATCGAAATCGCCTCGGGCCATTCGGACGAGGCAGCAGCGGCAACGCTCGAGGATGTGCTCGGCACGGCGTTCGAGGCCGGGACGGTCATCGACGCCGCAATCGCGCAGTCGATAGCCGACCGCAAGGCCTTTTGGCATCTGAGGCACGGCATGTCGGAAGCGCAGAAACCAGAAGGCGGCTCGATCAAGCACGACGTCTCGGTGCCGGTGGCGCGCGTGCCAGAATTCCTGGACGAGGCGATCGCGGCCGTCGCAGCCATGGTACCCGGCTGCCGGCCGGTGCCGTTCGGCCATCTCGGCGACGGCAACATCCACTTCAACGTCTCGCAGCCTTTAGGCGCGGACAAGGCGGCGTTTCTGGCCCGCTGGGAGGAGATGAACGGGCTCGTGCACGGCATCGTCGCCAGCTATCGCGGGTCGATTTCGGCCGAGCATGGCATCGGCCGCCTGAAGCGCGACCTGCTGCCGGGCGTCAAGGGGCCGGTGGCCATGGACATGATGCGCGCCATCAAGGCCGCCTTCGATCCAAACGGCATCCTCAATCCCGGCAAGATGCTCTGATTCCCGCGGAGACTGCGACGTCGCGCGCGTCGCGGTTGGCGTCGGAAACGCCTACCCTTCGGCGTCTTCCCCTGTTCATGGACAGACCATGGCGCCCCCGAGGTCTCGAAAGCCTGGAACGCTTCGCCTCACCGGCGGGCTTGTCCACACATGACGAAGGCGCCGCGCAAACCCGCCGGCAGCCGAGCCGCAACGGGCACGACCGATGGGTCGGTGCAGCACGAGCTCCCCTTTGATACCGATCCACCGCCCGGACCTCAGCGCTCTGAGATGACGCCCCCCAAAAAGACGCGCAAGGCGGGGCCACGCACCGGCGTCCAGCCGCGCAAGGCGCCCAAGAAAGCAGACGCGGCTCCCAAGGTGCGTCAGCGCACTGCGTCACGATCAAAGGCTGCAGCCAAGGAGCCGACAGGTTTCGGCGCCTGGCTCTGGCTGCTCGTCATCGGGCAGCTTCTCGTGACCGCGCGCATGATCGACACGCTGATGAAGATGGCCAATGTCGTTGGGACCGAGGTCTGGAAGGAACATCCCATCCTCGTTTCCGCTGACCTTGCGCTCTATGGGGCCGCCTTCCTGCTGCAACTGGCGGTGCTCGCGGCCATGGCGCTGCGGAAAGCTCAGTTCGTGCCGCTCTTCATCACGGCCGTCGTCGTCTATTTCCTGATCGGGCGCCTCGAGTCGGTGCTCGCCATTGCCTTTCTCGGCATGGATCCGGGCCGCCTCCTCACCCGCGCCGTACTGGTGCCGATGGCGGCAGAACTTGGCGTCGGGCTGCTCTGGAGCGCTTATGTCCTGCGCTCGCGGCGGGTGAAGAACACCTTCGTGCGCTGACGCGGATGGACGGCGTGGAAACTTCCCGTCAACCCTATGCGGTCATCCCCTGCTAACCCTCTCTGAAACCAAGGGATATTAACCACGTTCCTTAAGGTGGAAACGGCTCTGCCCATGCCATTCTCCTCTCCACGGACGCGGCGGTCGCCCTTCGCCAGACCACCGCTTCACACCTTGTTAACCGTTGAGAATGAGGCACAGAATGGGACGCACCGCCGCCAACACGAACGCCACCCAGCGCGATCTCCGGCTCGATCCGTTCTCTCTCCCGGTGCGCTATTCCGCTATCCTGTCGCACCCGAACGGTGTCGCCGCCATCGTGCTCGGCCGTGACCACGTCACCGTCAAGCGGCCGCTCGGCGGCATCGATGCGACGCTCTCCTGCCCGATTCGCGCCTTCCGCGGCGTCGCCGTGCGCATGACGGTTGATGCCGTATCTGACCGGTTGCGGACGGAAATCGAACTGATGCATCCGGATAGCGCCATGTCGCTGCCGCTTGCCTCGGTCGAAGATCTCGGCGACGGCGAGGATGTCGCGGCCGACTGGCAGGCCTGGGGCAAGGCGCTCGGCCTGCCGCTCCTGATCATCGAGACGGACGGCACGGTGCGCGAGGCGATGCCCCGTCTCGGCGGCCTCGACATCCAGGCGCCGCGCGCTCGCCGCATGGTCGCTTCGATGAAGCGTCGCCGCCCCCGTTTTCTGAAGCGCCGCAAGATCGGATCGAAGGGCGAGACCGCCCGCGTCGAGGTCAACGAGATCATCGCCCGCGACTGAGCGGCGTCAGGTTCCGGCAGCTCCAAGCAATCCGTCGAGCAGCAGCCCGGCGAGGAAGATGAGGCCGAACGGCCAGTTGGACTTGAAGAGGCGCAGCTGCAGCGCGCCATCGTCCAGATCGATCCGCGCCACCTGCCAGCCCAGCTGCGCCGCGCCGGCCGCGAGGCCGATATAGGCGAGCGGCCCGGCCTGCGCGAACAGCAGCGCCGCCGCGAAGAGCGCCACCGCCCCGGCATAGAAGAAGCCGACATAGAGCGGCGCGCGATCCCCGAACAGCCGCGCTGTCGAGCGCACGCCGACGATCGCGTCGTCCTCCTTGTCCTGCAGTGCGTAGATCGTGTCATAGCCGATCGTCCAGGCGACGCCGCCGGCATAGAGCAGCACCGGCGCGACCGAAAGGCTGCCGAACCACGCCGCCCAGCCCATCAGCGCACCCCAGGAAAAGGCGAGACCAAGCACGGATTGCGGCCAGTCGGTGATGCGCTTCATGAACGGGTAGGCCGCCACGACGCCGAGCGAACAAAAGCCGAGCAGGATCGTGAACGGATTGAACGCCAAGAGAACCAGCAGGCCGACAAAGGCCTGCAGCAGCAGGAAGATCTTCGCCTTGATGACGCTGACCTGCCCACTCGGGATAGGCCGCGAGCGCGTCCGCGCGACGCCGGCGTCGAGATCGCGATCGACGATGTCGTTATAGGTGCAGCCGGCGCCACGCATCGCGACGGCCCCGATGAAGAACAGCAGGCAATGCCACAAATTCGGCAGCGGCGCATTGGCCGCGCCGCTTGCCAGCACCGCCGACCACCAGCAGGGCAGCAGCAGCAATTGCCAGCCGATCGGCCTGTCCCAGCGGGCAAGGCGCGCATAGGGTTTCAGCCAGGGCGGCGCGAAGCGATCGACCACATTGCCGCGCGCGGCATCGGCGACCTGGCTGGCGTGAGGGCTGTTCGTCATCCCGAGCTTTCTCGTCGCGTGCTTTTCCACCGCCTTATGCCACCGCGCCGACGAAACCGGGATGCAAATTCGTCGGCGACCCGCGGCTCAGCGTCCGATGATGGGTCAGCGTCAGGAAACGCTGCAGGCCAAGCCCTTCGGCAAGCGCGATCGACGCCACATTGCCGTCGGCGACATGATAGCGCGGAAGCCGCGACCGCTCCGCCAGAACTGCGAGCGCCGTCGCGACCACCCGCCGCGCGAGACCCTCGCGGCGGCGGTCGCGGCGCGTGACCACGCCACCGATCTCGAAGACCGGCCCGTGATTGCGAAACACGCAGCAGACGGCGCCGGGGCGTTCGGGTGCACCCGGATCATCGAGCACGCAGAAGAAGGCGTCGTCGGAGGCAAGCTGCGGTTCCAGCGTGGCGCGCTCATGCCCCTGCTCGCTGATCAGGGCGAAATCGCCATCCCCAGGGCGCGATGTGATCCGCACGGCCGGATCGCGCTGGAAAACGCCGTTCGCGGTGTAGGAGAAGTAGCGCGCGGTCTGTTCGAAACCGGCGCGTGCCGCCAGCACGGCGCGCTCTGCATCGCTCTGCAATTTGAAGACGGCGCCGCCCGCAAGCGGCACGTGCTCCATCAGGACGGCAGAGAGTTCGGCCGCATCGCTCGCCAGGAACGCGACTAGCGCGCAGTCGCCATAGGTCGCGCGGTCCCAGGCGCTGGCTTCCGTTTCGAGCAGGACAAGCGTTGCCCGGCGGTCGCCCTCGGCGACCATCATCGCCCGCGTGTTGCGAGGGTAGAGAAAAAGATGTTTCAGTAAGGCCACGTTGCGAAGCGGTGCCTCGGCAAGGTGCCTGACGATCGCCTCGCGATCTTCGATGATGATCATTGGCAATGCCCCCCGGCTTCATCGGCCCGGATCATGCGCGGTCGCACCGACGGGCGCAATTCCCGGGCGGCGCCTGTCGGAACTGGACACGCCTGTTCGTCCTTGAGGAACGGGCACTTGATCGTGCGCCGCCGGACAGCCGATTCCGGGACAGCCAATTCATGGAGGAGGACAGCATGACGGAGACCCTCTTGCCCGCCGCGGAGCTTGCCGCGCGCAATCCGGTTCGTATCCTGAACGAGAGCGCCGAATATCGCGCCGCGCGCCAGAAGCTGCTGATCGAGGAATATGAGCTGCGCCGGTTGACCGAGCGCGTGGCGGAGATGCGGCGCGCATTGCCGCCCGGCGCGCCGGTGACCGGCGACTATCGCTTCATCGCCGAGGACGGCCGCGAGGTGAGTTTCGCCGCGCTGTTCGGCGATCATCGGACCCTCGCGATCTACAACTACATGTTCGGCCCGCAGCGCGCCCGCCCCTGCCCGATGTGCACCAACCTGCTCGGCGCGCTCGAAGGTAACGCCAATGACGTGATGCAGCAGATGGCGCTCGCCGTCGTCGCGCGCTCGCCGATCGAGAAGCTGAACGCCTGGAAGAAGGAGCGCGGCTGGAAGGCGCTGCAGCTCTACAGCGACGCGAATGGCAACTGGTCGCGCGATTATCACGCCGTCGGCGATGACGGCGGCGACATTCCGGGCCTGCATGTCTTCACGCGCCGCGACGGCACGATCCGCCATTTCTGGAGCGGCGAGATGACCGAAGGCGACCCCGGCCAGGACCCGCGCGGCGCGCCGGAACTCGCCCCGCTCTGGCACATGCTTGACATGCGCCCCGAAGGCCGCGCGCCGGACTGGTATCCGGATCTCGACTACCCGAAATAGGCGGCGCTCAGGCCGCGCCGCCCAGCCGCTTCATACGGGAAAAAGCGGCTCTTGCAGCTCATGTCATCTATCTTGCACAGGTGATCCCGAACGTCGCCTTGAGGGCGGTGTGGCCTTTCGGTGTGACCTCCAGGGCGCGGTTCGCCGCCCGACGCCGCACCCAACCTTGCTCCATCGCATGCGTGCAAATCGCAGCACCGAGCACGCCGGCAATATGTGGGCGCCGCTCGCTCCAATCCAGGCAAGGCCGGCAGAATGGGCGAGAGGATTGTTTGCCGATATCGGGCTTCAGGATGCCCATGTCATGCATCCATGTGCGGCCCGTATCGGTCAACCGGGCGCCGTCGCCGTCGATCTCCACGGCTCCGCGCGCTTGCAGGGCGTCCGCTATGTCAACGCCGAGTTGCCCTGCCAGATGATCGTAGCAGGTCCTTGCGGCACGCATCGCGAGATCCCGTGGACCTGTTCGGACAAGTGGGCGCACCTCGATCCCACCCGCGATCTGCATGATGCCCTCGATCATATGCGCGACAGCTGGACTGGCGAGTCGGTGATACCGGTGACGACCCTGTTTCTCGACCACGATCAGGCCGACGAGGATCAACCGCGCCAGATGGCTGCTGGCGGTTTGCGGCGTGATCGCGGCGACTTCTGCCAGTTCGCTCGCCGTCAATGCGCGGCCATCCATAAGGGCCGCGAGCATGGCTGCCCGTGCGGGCTCGCCTACCGCCGCCGCGACTTCCGCCATTCCGTTCGCTGTCACCATCTGCCAGCCTTTCGTTGATTTCCAGCGTAGCGCGCCGCAGGCAGCATTGCTTCGGCCTCGGTCGAAGCATCGGCCACGGATTTGTTGCGATCAACGGGTCGCAACATCCGGAATCATTCATGACACCATCATCGTTCTTCACGCCGCGACGGTTCTTCGGCTGGCGCGTGGTCGCGGCGACCTTTGTCCTCGCCGTCTTTGGCTGGGGCGTCGGCTTCTACGGTCCGCCCGTCTTTCTCTATGAGGTCGTTGCCCGCACGGGCTGGCCGGTTCAGATCGTGTCGGCGGCTGTCACCGCGCATTTCCTGATCGGCGCCATCGTCGTCGCCAATTTGCCCGGGCTTTATCGCTGGGTCGGTGTGGCGCAGGCGACTGTCATGGGTGCACTTCTACTGGCGCTCGGGACGCTCGGTTGGGCGTTGGCGCAGCAGCCTTGGCAGCTTTTCCTCGCCGCCTTCGCGAGTGGTGCAGGTTGGGTTGCCATGGGAGCCGCAGCCGTGAACGCCCTGATCGCACCGTGGTTCGTCCAAAGGCGACCGGCGGCACTGAGCATGGCTTATAACGGCGCCAGCCTTGGCGGCGTCATCTTCTCGCCCCTGTGGATCACGCTCATCGCGACCATAGGCTTTCAATTTGCAACGCTGGCGATCGGCGGCGTGATGGTGCTGGTTGTCGCCATTCTCTCCGTCTTTGTGTTCTCGAAAACGCCCGAAGGTCTAGGACAGGTCGCCGATGGCGGGGCTGCCTATCCGATGACAGGAAGAGCCACGCCGATCCTACCTGCTCGGGGGTCGCTTTGGCGTGATCGCAAATTCCTGACGCTTGCGGGCGGCATGATGCTTGGCCTCTTCGCGCAAATCGGCCTGTTGGCGCACCTGTTTTCGCTGCTGGTGCCGGTCTTGGGCGAGCGAATGACGGGCTTTGCCATGGGTGCGGCGACACTGGCAGCCATCCTGGGTCGGTCGGCAGTTGGCTGGCTCATGCCCCTGTCGGCTGACCGGCGTATCGTCGCCTGCCTGAGCTATGGCGTGCAGATGATTGGCTCTCTCATGCTCATTATCGCTGCTCTGGCGGGTAGTACGGTGGCTCTGACGCTGGGAATAACCCTGTTCGGGCTCGGAATTGGCAATGCAACCTCTCTGCCACCGCTTATCGCCCAGAAGGAGTTCGATCCCAAGGATGCGTCTAGGGTCGTTCCGCTTATCGTCGCCATCGGACAGGGCGGCTACGCCTTTGCGCCGGCCATTTTCGGCTTTCTCAGGCCGGATATCCACCATGTGGGAACGGCCATTGGAGACAGCGGGCTTGCAATCTTCTCGGCCGCAGCCGCCGTGCAGTTCGCAGCGATCTGTTGCTTCCTCGCAGGTCGTGGCGAGACAAGCGCATAGGGTACCTGGTTCACCAGCAGCGCTACCGAAAGAACCCGCTAGAGTATCGGGATCGCACTGGCTTCTCGCGCCGCGACGGCTCGATCCGCCATTTCTGGAGCGGCGAGATGACCGAGGGCGACCCCGGCCAGGACCCGCGCGGCGCGCCGGAACTCGCCCCGCTCTGGCACATGCTCGACATGCGCCCCGAAGGCCGCGCGCCGGACTGGTATCCGGATCTCGACTACCCGAAATAGGCGGCGCTCAGGCCGCGCCGCCCAGCCGCTTCATGAAGAAAAAGCGGCTCCGACCCTTCGGATGATCGGGCAGCACGCCAAACTGTTGATAGCCGAGGCGCCGATAGAAATCCGGCGCCTGGAAGGCGAAGGTGTCGAGCCAGACGCCGACGCAGCCGCTGGCGCGTGCCTTCGCCTCGGCGGTCTGCATCAGCTGTGTGCCAAGACCCGCGCCGCGGAATTCGGCGGGAACGACGAGCAGTTCGACGAACAGCCAGTCATAAATGATCCGGCCCCAGAGGCCGCCGATCGTCGCGCCGGTCTCCGGATGCCGCACCAGCACGGCGACCTCCTGATAGCCCGAAGGCCCGCCTGCGGCGTCATTATAGGCGAGCAAAGCCGCGAGAATGGCTTCGTGATCCGCCTCCTGCGGCTCTTCTGCGAGGACAACAAGCGGCTGCATGCGATCTCCTGGTGTCGGGGCGATACGATGGGGCTGAAGCGAGAGCGGCCGCAGACAATATCAGCGCGAAACGCGACCTCGCCTGATTTCGACGTCTGCACCCTTGTTCCGAAGAGTCTCGGGGCATTGCGGAGGTTGACGAAGCAACCGAAAGAGTCGCTCCGCAATGAGCACACTGGGCCCGGCCGAGAAGGGGTGGGAAGCTGTCGGTCAGGTTAAGAGAAGGCTTCGGCAATGGCAGACTCGGCCTCGGACTACGCTGCCGCTCGCACCGCAGGCTAGCCTTGTGTGAGCCGTCCGGCGGCGAAGTCGCGCGCGAGTGCGATAAAGACCTGGAAGGCCGCCGAGGAATTGCGCCGATTATAATAATAGAGGCAGAGCGGCACGAGCGGCGGCGTCCAGTCTTCGAGGATGCGCACAAGCCGTCCTGCAGCGATGTCCTCGCGGACATCGGTTTCCATGAAATAGCCGATGCCCACGCCGTTCGTAACGGCGATCCGCGCCAGGGAAGCCTCGTCAAGCGTGATCGGCCCATCGACGTCGATTTGCAATTCTTCGCCGTCCTTTTCGAACCGCCATCGGAGCAATGCGCCATTTGGAAGCCGCCCGCGAACGCAAGGGTAAGAGAGCAGATCCTGCGGCACCTGGGGGATCGCCCTGTTTTCGAAAAAGGCGGGCGATGCGGCAACCACCATGCGGCGCATCTGACCCAGCGGTATGGCGATCGCGTCGCTGGGCACCAGATCTGCGCTGCGCAGCCCCAGATCGAAACCCGCTGCCACGACGTCAATAAGCCGTCCCTCGGTGACAATGTCGATATGAACGTGCGGATAGCGCTTCAGACAGGTCAGGATCAGCGGTGACATGATTTCGCGCGCTGCCGTCGCAAAGGCATTGATGCGCAAGGTCCCAGACGGCGTCTCCTGCTGGGATCGCGCTGTATTCATCGCTTTTTGGATGCCCTCGAGCGCTGGCTGGATCTGCGCGACGAAGATACGCCCCGCATAGGTGAGCGAGACGCTGCGCGTGGTGCGATTGAACAATCGCACGTCAAGCTCCCGCTCAAGCTTTCCCACCGCATTGCTGATGGCCGTGGTCGACATGCCGAGTTCGAGGGCCGCTGCGCGAAACGACCCGCACCGCACGATGGCGAGAACCGCCTCAAGTTCGATCAGCGAATGGCGAGCCATTGTCCCGTTTTCCGTTACACCTCATGCCGTTTTGTCTCGATTATCAGGCGAAACGTCCATCGCTAAATTAGCGTCATCACCGCCAAGGAGATGACCATGTCACTGAACTTACCCCAACCTATCGCCGACTATATCGAGGCAAACGCTCGTCTCGACATCGACGGCATGTTGAAGCCCTTCCTGCACGATGCAGTCTTCATCGACAACGGAAAGCACTTCGAGGGGCAGGCGGCGATCCGCCATCTGTTCGAGAAAGAAGTGATCCCAGTAAAGGCAATTTTCACGCCCGACAAAGTTCGGGACGAAGACGGCGATGTCGTGGTCGAAGGTCCCGCTCATGGAGACTTCCCGGGCAGCCCGATCCGCTTCACCTATCGCTTCACTCTGGCGAACGACGCCATTAAGACCCTGGAGACCACGGTATGAGCATCCCAGCAGATTCCAAAGAGTTCGCTGGCAAGCGCGTGCTCGTCAGCGGCGGCACCAAGGGTCTCGGCCGCGCCACGGTCGAGCGCTTTCTCGCGGGCGGAGCTCGTGTCGTCACGGCCGCCCGTACGATCAAGCATGCTATCGAGGGCGTTGAATATGTCCAGGCCGACCTGACCACTGCGGAGGGCAGCGAAGCGGTAACTAAGGCGGCGCTAGAGCGGCTGGGCGGCATCGACATCCTTGCCCATGTGATCGGTGGCTCGGCTTCCCCGGCAGGTGGTTTCGCCGCGCTGACGGATGACCACTGGCTCGCCGAACTGAACCTTAACCTGCTGGCGACAGTCCGGCTCGATCGCCTGTTGATCCCGCAGATGCTCGAGCGGGGCAAGGGCACTGTGGTGCATATCACCTCAATTCAGTCCGTACTGCCGCTGCCCGAATCCACGACAGGCTATGCCGCTGCCAAGGCTGCGTTGAGGACCTACAGCAAGTCGATCTCGAAGGAACTCGGTCCCAAGGGCGTGCGGGTCAACGCCGTCTCGCCCGGCTGGATCATGACGGAGGCCACGGGAGACTTTCTCGAGATGCTTCGGGCAGCCAATGGCGGCACGATCGAAGACGCGCGTCAGTCCGTGCTCGATGCCCTGGGCGGGATCTCGATCGGGCGGGGAGCCGAGCCCGAAGAGGTGGCCGACCTTATC
This sequence comes from Kaistia soli DSM 19436, assembly GCF_900129325.1. Lineage (GTDB taxonomy): Bacteria > Pseudomonadota > Alphaproteobacteria > Rhizobiales > Kaistiaceae > Kaistia > Kaistia soli. The sequence continues at coordinate 551,581 of NZ_FQUP01000001.1, forward strand.
GCGTACCTTGCTTCCGACCGTGCTGCCGCGATCCACGGCGCTGAGTTCGTCATCGATGGCGGTACGATCAGGACGGTATGAATGCGGCTCCCGGCTTGGGGCGAATGCGGAAGCCGGGAGCTATCCTGCCGATGCCGATACATAAATCCTTCGGGTCGCCGATATGAACATTCGACAACGGTAATTGACGATTTGAACAGCGGCGCTGCCCATGCCTAACTCTTCGTTCTGGAGCGTTGCAGTCAAGCATGGCCCCGCCCAACCAGCGGTCACAACGGCGGCTTTCAGGTCAGCATCGGCAGCTGACTTATGACCGCAATGGGGTCGGAAGCAGACGGAAGGCATGTGCCGTAAGCGGATTCCCTTCGTGCACCGCGCTCGCAAGTCTGGCTCTGCATGATGCCGTCCGCTCCAGTCTCTCGCCAACCGCCTCGCCCCCGCCCTCGACAATCCCCGTGCCGCTTGCTAAGCGCGGCTCTCGCCATTTTGCCGCCGAAACCCTCGCGGGGACCGATCCATGAACGATACGCGCCTCAATGTTCTTCTGATCGGCTCGGGCGGGCGCGAGCATGCGCTGGCCTGGAAGCTGGCGCAGTCGCCGCGGCTGAAGCGGCTCTTTGCGGCGCCCGGCAATCCGGGGATCGCCGAATATGCCCTGCTCTGCGCGCTCGACGCCGACAACCACGCGGGAATCGTCGATTTCTGCCGGCGGGAGGCTATCGATCTCGTGGTGGTCGGGCCCGAGGCGCCGCTCGTCGCAGGGCTTGCCGATGCGCTCTCTGACGCCGGCATCGCCGTGTTCGGACCGAGCAAGGCGGCGGCGGCGCTGGAGGGCTCCAAGGGCTTCACCAAGGATCTCTGCACGGAGGCGAGGATTCCCACCGCCGCGTATCAGCGCTTCACCGAGGCCGCGCCGGCGCGGGATTATGTCCGCGCGATGGGCGCGCCGATCGTCGTCAAGGCGGACGGCATCGCAGCCGGCAAGGGCGTCGTGGTCGCGGAAACCCTGGACGAGGCGATCGCGGCGATCGACGCCTGTTTCGACGGCGCCTTTGGCGATGCCGGCGCCGAGGTCGTGATCGAGGAATGCCTTGTCGGCGAGGAAGCGAGCTTTTTCGCCATCGCCGACGGCAAGACCGCGATCGCCTTCGGCGCGGCGCAGGACCACAAGCGCGCCTTCGACGGCGACACCGGCCCGAACACAGGCGGCATGGGCGCCTATTCGCCCGCCCCCGTCATGACCGAGGCGATGATCGAGCGCGTGATGGCCGAGATCATCCGGCCGACGGTCGCTACCATGGCGGCGCGCGGCACGCCGTTCCAGGGCGTGCTCTTCGCCGGGCTGATGATCACGGCCAAAGGGCCCGAACTCATCGAATACAATGTCCGTTTCGGCGATCCTGAATGCCAGGTGCTGATGATGCGGATGACGAGCGACCTGCTCGATCTCCTGCTCGCGGCCGCTGAGGGCCGCCTCGAGGGCGAGATGCCCTGCTTCCGCGACGCGGCGGCGCTCACGGTCGTGATGGCCGCCAAAGGCTATCCCGGCAGCTACAAGAAGGGCACGCCGATCGGCAGCCTCGCGGCGGCGCAGGCCGTGCCGGGCGCCGAAGTGTTCCAGGCTGGCACGGCGATCACGCCGGCGGGCCTCGTCTCGGCCGGCGGCCGCGTGCTCAATGTCTCCGCCTGCGGCGCGACGCTGCGCGAAGCGCGGGACTGCGCCTATGAGGCTGTGGCGGCGATCGACTGGCCCGAGGGCTTTTGCCGCTCGGATATCGGTTGGCGGGCGCTAGGCTGATAGCCACGCGGACACCGCGTCCTCAGAAGACCAGGGAAGGGATGGAGCAGAGGTCGGGCAACGTCGGAAGTCTGGCCAACATCGCAGCGCCACCACGCATGGCATAGGCGACGGCGAAAATGCCGGGGATAATCGGCAGCAGGCCGAGGCAGGCGACGAGCAGAGTAGACGGCGGCCTGCGGTATTCTTCCCGCTGCAAAAAGTATCCGGTCTTCAGGAGGTGGGCGATCAGAGCGCAGACTGCGCCGAGCAAGGCCGAGATCGACATCCAGAAGAGTATCCCGCCCAGCATCAGATCGAGCGGCGGAACCAATTCGGAGCCCTTCTTTGGCAACGATGTAAACATCGCTGCCAGGATCGCCAGCGCGAAGGCAATATGACCAACCAGGAAATGGATCAAAGGCCGGAAAGGGTCGATCTTTAATCGCTCGGTGCCTAGAGGCTGCGATTCTGCAGATGTCCGCTCCGTCATTGACATTCCCCCGATATCGATGACCTGCTCGATGCTGGGACGCTACAATCATCGATGGACTAGTCAAGACCATCAACTGACTGATGACGAACGACCGGGGAGTCAGCGGAACCCTCTGCCGGGGCGTGCCGAAGCCGGGCATCCGCTTGGGCGCCGTGACATCGCCCGCTTTCCCCGGCGGCGCGAATCCGGCAGAGTCTTTTGATGCCTATCCGCCGCCTCACCGACGACATGATCAACCGCATCGCGGCCGGCGAAGTGGTCGAGCGGCCGGCGAGCGTCGTCAAGGAATTGGTCGAGAACGCCATCGATGCCGGGGCGAGCCGGATCGAGATCGTGACCGCTGGCGGCGGCGTCGCGCTGATCCGCATCACCGATGATGGCTCGGGCATGGACGCTGCCGATCTCGCGATCGCTGTCGAGCGCCATGCGACCTCGAAGCTTGCCGACGACCTGCTCGACATCCGCACGCTCGGCTTCCGCGGCGAGGCGCTCGCCTCGATCGGCGCGGTGGCCCGGCTTTCGATCGCCAGCCGCCACGCCAGCGAGCCGCATGGCTGGGAAGTCGCCGTTTCCGGCGGCGTGGTCGAACCGCTGCGCCCGGCGGCGATCGCCAAGGGCACGCGGGTCGAGGTGCGCGATCTCTTCTTCGCAACGCCGGCCCGGCTCAAATTCATGAAGGGCGAACGGGCCGAGGCGAGCGCGATCACCGACGTGGTGAAGCGCCTTGCCATGGCGCATCCGGAAATCCGCTTCAATTTGACGGGCAGCGACCGCACCGCGCTCGACCTGCCCTCGACCGGCGGCGGCGGCTTTGCCGAGCGGCTGGCGCAGGTGCTCGGCCGCGATTTCGCCGACAACGCCATGGTGATCGATGCGGCGCGCGAAGGCGTCAATCTATCAGGCCATGCCGGGTTGCCGACCTTCCACCGCGCCAACGGGCTGCAGCAATATCTCTTCGTCAATGGCCGCCCGGTGCGCGACAAGGTGCTGATCGGCGCGCTGCGGGCCGGCTATGCCGATGTCATGGCGCGCGATCGCCATCCGGTCGCAGCGCTCACGCTCACGCTCGATCCGCATGAGGTCGACGTCAATGTCCATCCGGCCAAGGCCGATGTGCGCTTCCGCGATCCGGGCCTCGTCCGCGGGTTGATCGTCGGCGCGCTCAGGCAAGCGATCCATCAATCGGGCCATCGCGCCACCTCGACCGGCGGCGGCGCGACCATCGCCGCCTTCCGCTCCGGCTCGGCGCCGCCTTTCTCCCCTTCCGCGAGCTATGCGGCGCGTCCTGCCTATGCGGCAGCGCGCAGCGCCACCGCCTTCGCCTATGAAACACCGAGCTTTGCCGAGCCTCAGGCGGGCTTCGACGCGGTCAACCGGCCCTCCGCCGACGCGCGGGCGCATGGAAGCCCCACGGAGGAACGGATCGCGCGGCCGCTCGGCGCGGCGCGGGCGCAGGTGCACAGCACCTATGTCATCGCGCAAACCGAGGACGGCATCGTCATCGTCGACCAGCATGCGGCGCATGAGCGGCTCGTCTATGAGCGGCTGAAGCAGGCACTCGCACGCTCGGGCGCCGCAAGACAGATCCTGCTCATCCCCGATGTCGTCGACCTTCCGGCCGAGGATGTCGCCCGGCTCGTCGCGCGGGCTGACGAACTGGCGGAACTCGGCCTCGTGATCGAGAGCTTCGGCCCGGGGGCGGTGGCCGTGCGCGAGACGCCAGCGCTGCTCGGCAGCGTCGACAGCGCCGCGCTTCTCGCCGATCTTGCCGATGATTTCGCGGAATGGGACGGTTCGACCCGCCTTGCCGAGAAGCTAGACCATGTCGCGGCGACCATGGCCTGCCACGGCTCGGTGCGCGCCGGCCGCCAGCTCCGACCCGAGGAGATGGATGCGCTGCTGCGCGAAATGGAAGCGACGCCCGGCTCCGGCCAGTGCAATCACGGCCGTCCGACCTATGTCGAGCTGAAGCTTTCCGATATCGAGCGGCTGTTCGGCCGCCGATGATGCCAGGACATTGCGAAGCCTGCCATTTCGCAGCATAAGGACTGCCATGAACCGCATGGAAAATACTGGCCGAGGCGGCGAAGCCCGCATCCGCTATCTCGACGGCGACTACCAGATCCTGTCGCCCGGCGCCTTCGTGCGCTGCGCCGTCACCGGCGTCGCGATCCCGCTCGACGAGCTCCGCTACTGGAGCGTCGCGCAGCAGGAAGCCTATGCCGACGCAGCGGCCTCGCTCGCCCGCCACAAGGCGCTCGGGCTGGTCTGACGCGTTCCGGGGCAAAGTGAGCCTCGGATTGTGCGGCCGCCGCAGGCTGATCACCCTTTGCCGAGATTTGTCCAGTGATCTGCGTCACCTCGGCGGATCGCGCCGATCTGTTCGCCTCTTTTCGTCCATGCTAGCGTCCGAACACAACCGGTAGGGGAGCTGGTGGTGGGAGATGCAATTGCTTCGCTGGCGCTGAGGGCATGCTTGAATGCCCGGGCTCTCTGGATCGATATCGATCCGGACCGGGAGACTCCGGTTCACGTTGATCACGCGGATTTGCTGGAAGAAGGCGGCAGTTTCGCGCGCGGCCTTGCCTATGGCCTGCTGTTGACGGCTGTGCTGGCAGCGCTCGTCATCGGATTGTGGATGTATGTGTTCTAGGGGGCGGCCTTGTCCGGGCCGCGCTTCTTCGCAATAGCGTCAGCGCAGCCTTTGGGCGCCAAATGCATGCAACGCCTTGGCGATCCCCCGCGCGACCGCTGCGTCATCGGCGAAATGCATTCGGACGCCGAACACTTCGGCCTTTTCGACCAGCGCCAGCCGCGCGCCCGAGCTGCCGCGCAAGCGGACATGGTCCTTGGCAGTGGTGACGAGACGGAGGCCTTCGGCCGCCGCACGGGCCAGCAGCCGCGCGGCATCGGCTTCGGTGTAGGGCCTGTGATCGGGGAACGACTCGCGGACGGCAACCACCGCGCCCGCCGCTTCCAGCGAGGCGAAGAATTTCTCGGGCCGGCCGATACCGGCGAAGGCCAGGAATCGACCGCCGCGAAAATCGTCGGGACGATCCGGCTCCAACGCGCCGCGCAGAATGACCCGCGCCGCCCGCGATGCGAGGCGCACCACCTGGTCGCCCCCCTCGCCCGCTCCGACGATGAGCACGGCGTCAGTGCGGACAAGCTGGGTCTTGAGTGGCGCCCGCAACGGACCCGCCGGCATCACCTTGCCATTGCCGATGCCCGCGACGCCATCGACCACCACAAGGCCGAAGTCCTTGGCGAGCGACGGATTCTGGAACCCGTCATCCATGATGATGCAGTCGACACCCGCTGCCTCCAGCAGCGGCACGCCTTTCGGACGATCGGGCGCGACCACGACCGGCCCTCGTTCGGCGAGAAGCAGCGCCTCGTCCCCGACCAGCGCCGCATCATCGCGCAAGAGATCGACGAGATGGGCCGTGGTGATGCGGCCGCCATAGCCGCGCGTCAGGAAACCGGGCCGAAAGCCGAGGGTCTTGACGATGTCGGCGACCGCCAGCGCCGTCGGCGTCTTGCCTGCACCACCGACGACGAAGTTGCCGATACAGATGACGGGCAGGGGCGCGCGAAGGACCGGCGGCTGGCGCATCCTTGCGCCCGAGACAGCCGACCAGACCGCCGAGATCGGCGCAAGCGCCAGCGAAGCCATGCCGCCGTGCCGTCGCCACCAGAAGCGCGGCGCCGTGATCACGGCTTGCGGCCGGCAGACTTGCCAGCCTTCCCCGCCACGGTCTTGCCGGCGCGGGAGCGGCGCATGCGCACCATGTCACGCTGGCCGAGGCTCGCCGCGACGACGAGCGGCGCGAGATAGGGTCGAAGCGCGGCGAGCGTCGCTTCGAGCGCCCCGGAAAAGGGCGCGAGCGCCGCCGCTCCGCGCTCTGCCAGCGACTGGATCGCGCCAGGTTCGGCGTAGAGTTCATTGAGCGCAGCGGCAAGGCTTGCGGCATCCGTGACCGGCGCCCTGCCCGTGCCGCGATCGAGCGCCTGGAAGATTTCGGCGGCATTTTCGACCTGGGGGCCATGCAGGATCGCCGTATCGAGCAGCGCTGCTTCGATCGGATTATGGCCGCCGACCGGAACCAGCGTACCACCGATAAAAGCGACTTGCCCGGCACGGTAGAAGAGGCCGAGTTCGCCGAGCGTATCGGCAATGTAAAGGTCCGTCGCAGCGGCCACAGGTTCCCCGCGGCTGCGCAGCGCTACTTGGAAGCCTGCCTCGACAAGGCCCGCCGCCAGCGCAGGGCCGCGCACCGGATGGCGCGGCACGATCACGGTGAGGAAATCCGGCCGGTTCGCCCGCATCGTGCGATGCGCCGTCGCGACCACTGTCTCCTCGCCCTCATGCGTCGACGCCGCGACGAAGATGGCGCGGCCTGCCGTGTCGCGTTGGAAATCGTCCAACGCGGATTGTTCGACGCCGGGCGCGGGCACATCGAATTTCAAATTGCCGACCGAGCGCGCCTGTTTAAGGCCGAGTGCGCGCAGCCTTTCGGCGTCGCCCTCGCTTTGCGCGAGCGCCAACTCGATCCCCTCGAACAGCGGGGCCATCGCGCCGCCAAGCCGCTGCCAACGCCGGAATGAGCGCGGTGTCATGCGCGCATTGATGCGGATCTCCGGGATGCGGCGCGCCGCAAGGCGGGCCATCGTCGTCGGCCAGAGTTCGGATTCGAAGAACAGCGCGAGGTCGGGCTTCCAGGCGTCGAGAAATCGATCGATGAAGGGCTGGATGTCGAGCGGCGCATATTGATGGATCGCGCCACGCGGAAGGCGCTGTGCCGCGACGCGGGCGCTCGTGACCGTCACGCTGGTGAGCAGCACGGTCAGTCCCTCGGCGGCGATCCGCGCGATCAGCGGCATGACAGCGTTCGTCTCGCCGACGCTCGCCACATGGATCCAGACGACCGGTCCCGCCGGGCGATTGATGGACGGGCGGCCATAGCGCTCGTCGCGCCGCGCCCGTTCTTCCTTGCCCTTTCGCGTCCGCCAGGCGAGAAGCAGCGGCACCAGAGGCAGCGCGGCATAGCCTGCCAGGCGATAGAGCCCGCGCGCGCCGCCGCCGACGAGGTCAGTCATCTTTGCCACCGACCCGCTCATAGGCGATGGCGGTGATCCGGTTGAGCTCGTCCTCAAGCTGCTGCCGCTTTTCCTCGCGCACCGCCTCATCGGCATCGCCAGGAACGGCGATCGGCGTCCCGAAAATGCAGGCGCCGCGACTGAACGGCAGGTTGATCGTGGTGCGGTCCCAGTTCTCCAGGACGAGACGGCGCGAGGTGGCCAGCGCAATCGGCAGGATCGGCCGGCCCGAGACCCGCGAGAGCGCGATGATCCCCGGTCCGGCACGGCGCGATTCGGCGTGGCTAAGATCGGCCGTCATGGCGACCGTGACGCCTTCGGCCAGCGCCTTCTTCATTTCCAGGAAGCCGCGCAGGCCGCCCTTTTCGAGAGTGCGCGAGGGCGTGCGCGCCGCCGAGGCGCGGATCGTTCCGTAGCCGAATTTCTCGGCGATGACCGCGTTGATCTCGCCGTCGCGGTGGCGCGAGACCATGACCTTCAGGTTGAAGCCCTTGCTCGGCACGAAGGGCGCCATCAGGTGCTGGCCGTGCCACATCGTCATGATGCCGGGCAGAAAGGCGCCATAGACTTCAAGCGGGTTTTTCGGCTCGAAGGTGATCCGGCTGGTGGCTCGGACGAGCTTCAGATAAGCGACGGCTGCTAGGCCCGCGAAGCGCACGGCGCGATCGGACGCGCCGAGCTTCTTCAAGACGTGCTTCGGCGTGCGCGGCCCTTTAGGGACCGGCTGGGTCGCCGGCGCGTCGGCCGGCCCTGTGGGAGCCTGGTCATTCACGATCGCATTCATCCTCGATCACCACCCGCCCGTGGTCATACGACACGGGCTCAGCAGGGACCGATCAGGCGCCCGTCGCATCGGGATCGAGCAGGCGATGCAGATGCACGATGAAATAGCGCGTCTGCGCGCTGTCGACAGTGCCCTGCGCGGCCTGCTTCCAGGCGTCATAGGCGGTCTTGTAGTCGGGATAGATGCCGACGATGTCCAGCTTTGAGAGATCGGCGAAATCGGTCGCGTCGACGGAGCTGAGCTCGCCGCCGAACACCAGATGGAGGAGCTGCTTCTTGGTCTCCGGCATCTTTGCCGATCTCCTTTCCGACAATCACATCGAAGGGTGGGGCCACCCGATCAGGAACGCCGCAGCAGCGCGGCCGCGGACTCGGCTCCGGCGATAGGTCCGGCAGCCGCAGCCGCCAGCCTCGGCGACGCCGCGATGAGCGCCGGATGACGCGGATCGGCGCGGTTATAGCGGATCGGTTCGCCTTCCGCATCGCACAGCGTTCCGCCTGCTTCGTGCACCAAAAGGTCAGCTGCCGCAAGGTCCCAGTCGCGCGCGTCGGGCGCGGCCGTCGCGATGTCCACGCGTCCGGCCGCGACGAGCGCGAGGCGATAGGCAAGCGAGGGCGTGACGCGCCGATCGGTCATCGAAAATCCTGCGCCGGAAAGCGCCCGCATATGCCGGAGAGGTCCGGCAAAGTGCAGGGCCGCGCCTTCTGCAGGACGAGAAGCGGCGATCACCGTGCCGTTCAGCCTGACGCCGCCGCCAAGCGTCGCCTCATAGAGCTCCTGCCGCGCCGGCGCGAAGAGGACGCCGACGCGCGGCCTGCCCTCCTCGACGATCCCGACCGAAACGCACCAGTCGACATTGCCTTCCATGAAGCCGCGCGTTCCATCGATCGGATCGACGACGAAGACGCGGCTGCGGCCGAGTCGCTCGGGCGTGTCGATGCTTTCCTCGGAAAGCCAGCCATAGCCGGGACGGGCCGATGTCAGCGCGGCATGCAGCGAGCGGTCGGAAGCAATATCGGCCTCGGTGACTGGCGAGTCTCCGCCCTTCGTCCAGGCGCGTGGATTGTTGCCGAAGAAGCCGAGCGCGATGTGGCCCGCCTCGACGGCCGCCGCCGAGATGAGCACGAGGTCATCAGCCAGGGAGGCGACGTCAGCTTCCGGCAATCATCATCCCCTCGATCGCGACGGTCGGCGCGTTGGCCGCATAGCGATATTCGAGGTCGTCCGCCACGACAAGCCGGCGGAACATATCCTTGAGATTGCCGGCGATGGTGATCTCGGACACCGGCTCGGCCAGCTTGCCGCCGCTGATGCGGAAGCCGCCGGCGCCACGGCTGTAATCGCCGGTGACCCCATTGGCGCCGTGACCGATGAGCTCCGTCACATAGACGCCCTCGCCGATATCGGCGAGAAGCTGGTCACGGCTGACGGAACCCGGCAGCAGCGTCAGATTGGTCGTGTGCGGACCGCCGCCGCCGCCCGAACCTCGGCCATTCGTATCGAGACCCAGTTCCCGCGCCGTGGCGCTGTCGAGCAGCCAGGTCTGCAGGACGCCATCCGCGACGAGATCGAGCGCTTCGGAAGCGACGCCCTCGCCGTCGAAGGGCCGCGAGCCGAGGCCGCGCACGCGGCGCGGATCATCGGTGATGCGGATGCCCGGCGCGAAGACCGCCGTGCCGAGCGCCGTCTGCAGGAAACTGGTCTTGCGCACGATGGCGGCGCCGTTGATGGCTCCGGCGAGATGGCCGATCAGGCTGACCGCGACGCGGGGATCATAGACGACATGGCCCCGCCCGGTCGGCAGACGGGTCGGACCCAGCCGGCGCACGGCCCGCTCCGCGGCTTCGCGGCCGATCGCCTCGGGCGCGCGGAGGTCGCTCGCATAGACCTTGGAGTCGCCGTCATAATCGCGCTCCATGCCCGTCCCTTCGCCGGCAATCGCCGTCATCGAGATGCTGCTGCGCGAGCCGAGATAGGCGCCGGAAAAGCCATGCGACGTCGCGATCACCGCGCCGGTCAGGCCCCAGCCGGCGGACGCGCCGCCCGATTTCGAGATGCCGCCAACAGCGAGTGCCGCTGCCTCGGCCGCCCGGGCACGCTCGGTGAGCGCTTCGGGATCGGGGATCGAGGGATCGATCAGATCAAGATCAGGCCAGGATTTCGCCAGCCGGTCCTGAGGCGCAAGACCCGCGAACTTGTCTTCCGGCGCGACCCGCGCCATTGCCAACGCGCGCTCGGCGAGTTCGTCCGGCGGGGCGATGCCATTGGTCGAGACGCTGGCGTGGCGCTTGCCGATGAACACGCGCAGGGCGACGTCGTCGCTTTCCGAGCGCGTGGTCTCATCGACCCTGCCGTTGCGGATATCGATCGAAAGACCGACACGGCGGACGGCAAAAGCATCGGCGGCGTCGGCCCCGGCGCGGCGGGCGGCTTCAACCAGCGCGGCGGCGCGATCGACGAGGCGGGACTGGTCCGGAAGGGCTGTCATCACGTGGTCTCCGTGTTCCCCTTCTAGTAGGCATCGCTGCGTTCTCGAACAACCCCATGCGGCAAGGCAGCGCGCGAGACCCTGGCCGAGGGGAGTGGGCCTTGGGAGAGGCGGGCCGGCGACCGGCATTCGCCTTGCATCGCGAACCGCCTCGCCCCATCGTATGACCTCACGCGACGGAGACCTTTTGATGGCTGCCGAAGTCCAGGGCGCCGACCTCGCCCAGATCGTTGTCCTGCTCGGCGCGGGAGTCGTTGCCGTCCCGATCTTCAAGCGGATCGGCCTCGGCTCGGTCATCGGCTATCTGGCCGCCGGCGTCGCCATCGGTCCGTTCGGGCTCGGCCTGTTCACCGATCCGCAGGCGATCCTGCATGTCGCCGAGCTCGGCGTCGTGATGTTCCTGTTCGTGATCGGCCTTGAAATGCGGCCATCGCGGCTCTGGGGATTGAGGCGCGAGATCTTCGGTCTAGGCCTCGCGCAGGTCGTCGCCTGCGGCACGTTGCTGACGCTGATCGGCATCGCCGTCGGATTGCCGCCCGCCGCCGCCTTCGTCGCCGGCATGGGCTTCGTGCTGACCTCGACGGCGACCGTGATGCAGCTTCTCGAGGAGCGCGGCGATACCGCATCGCCATCGGGGCAGCGCATCGTCTCGATCCTGCTGCTCGAGGATCTCGCGATCGTGCCGCTGCTGGCGATCGTCGTCCTGATCGGCCCCGCGACGAGCAGCGACGCGCATCAGCCTTTCTGGCTCTCGGCGCTGATCGCGCTCGGCTGCGTCGCCGCGCTGGTCGCCGCCGGCCGCTGGCTGCTCAATCCGATGTTCCGCATCCTCGCCGGTGCCAATGCGCGCGAGGTGATGACCGGCGCGGCGCTGCTCGTCGTGCTCGGCTCTGCGCTCGCCATGCAGTTCGGCGGCCTCTCGATGGCGATGGGCGCGTTCCTTGCTGGCGTGATGCTCTCGGAATCAAGCTTCCGCCATCAGCTGGAGGCCGATATCGAGCCGTTCCGCGGCATCCTGCTCGGGCTGTTCTTCCTTGGCGTCGGCATGTCGCTCGATCTCGGCGTGCTCGTCTCGGACTGGCACCACATCCTCGCCGCCGTCGTCGGCTACATGGTCGTCAAGGCGATCGGCATCTTCGGCATCGCCCGCCTCTTCCGCGCCAACCGCAAGGAGGCGCTGTCGCGCGCCGCCCTGATGGCGCAAGGCGGCGAGTTCGCCTTCGTGCTCTATGCCGCCGCGACGAGCGCCGGGATTATTGACGGGCGCACCAATGCGATCCTGACCGCGACCGTCATCATCTCGATGGCCCTGACGCCGCTCACCGTCATGGCGCTGAAACTGCTGCCAGAGCCGAAGCCCAATGTCGACGATCTCGACGTCGCGGACGGGCTCGAGGCGCGCGTGCTGATGATCGGCTTCGGCCGCTTCGGCCAGATCACGGCCCAATTCCTTCTGTCTGAAGGGATCGACGTGACCGCGATCGATTCCGACGCCGACATGGTGCGCAGCGCGGCGCGGTTCGGCTTCAAGGTCTATTACGGCGACGGGACGCGGTTGGACGTGCTGCGTGCGGCGGGCATCGAGCATGCCGATCTCGTGGTCGTCTGCACCGACAAGCGCGAGGCGACCGACCTGATCGTCGAGCTGATCCGCTCGGAATTCCCGCTTTCGAAGCTCTATGTCCGGTCCTACGACCGCCAGCACACCCTGAAGCTGCGCCAGCAGGGCGTCGATTTCGAGATCCGCGAGACCTACGAATCCGCCTTCACCTTCGGCATGAAATCGCTGGAAGGGCTCGGCTATGACGAAAGCCATATCGCCGATGTCGCCGAGACGATCCGCGAACGCGAGGCGGCGCGCCTCGCCATCCAGATGAGCGGCGGCAAGATCTCCTACACGGACATCCAGGGCAAGCTGAAGCCCGAGCCGCTGGTCGAACCCAAGCGGCGGGCCAAGGCGCTCAACGAAGCTGCGGAGAAGGCGACCGCCGAGGCAGCGGAGTAGCTCCGCCCCCCGGCTTAGGTTGCGGGACTGCTCAGAGCTGCGGCGGGACCTGCGTCTCGGCTGTCGCCGTCTTGGTCTTGGCCGGGCCGACGGTCGCCACCATCGTGGTGCCATCGACGAACAGGCGACGTGCCGCGCGGCGGGCGTCTTCGATCGTGATGGCTTCGATCAGGCTGTTGCGCTTCTCGACATAATCGATGCCGAGATTGTCGACCATGATGCCGAGGACCTGCCGGGCGATCTTGCTCGATGAATCGAACCGCAACGCATAGGACCCAATCATATAGCTCTTGGCCTTGGCAAGTTCGGCCTCGGTTGGGCCTTCGGCGGCGAAACGGGCGACCTCGCTCTTGATCAGGGCGATCGTCTCTGGCGCGCGGTCAGCCCGCGTTGCCGTGCCGCCGGCAAAGGCGTCGGCATGGGCGAGCGTCACCAGCGAGGTCGAGACCGTGTAGGCGAGACCGCGCTTCTCACGGACCTCGGTATAGAGGCGCGATGAGAAGGAGCCCCCGCCCAGGATGTGGTTGACCACATAGCCAGCCATGAAATCGGGATCGTCGCGCTTGATGCCCGGCCCGCCGAAGCGGATCAGCGTCTGCGGATTGGGCTGGTCGATGGCGATAATGCCGGCCTGCGGCACGATGTCGGCGACGGGCGTCAGCTTGGCGCGATCCGGCAGTGGCCCGAAGACACGCGCCAGCATCGTGCCGGCCTCCTTGGCGCTGATCGCGCCGACGATCGCGACTTTCAGATTGTCACGCGCGAAGACATGGCTGCGATAGGTTTCGAGATCGTCGCGCGAGATCGCGGCAACGCTCTCGGCCGTGCCATCGAGCGGCCGGCCATAGGGATGGTTCGGAAATGCCTTGGCACAGACGGCAAGCGTCGCGGCCGTCTGCGGATCGTTGGCGTCGCTCTTGATGCTCGCCGCGATCTGCGCCCGGATGCGCTCGACCGGTTCCTTGTCGAGGCGCGGGGTCTGGAGCGCGGCCGCGAGCAGTCCGAACGCCTCGTCGCGGTTTTCCGAAAGGGTCTTCAGATCGCCGTAGAACCCGTCGCGGCCAGCGTCAAAGCTCATATTGATCGAGCGGTCGTCGAGCGCCTTCTGGAACTCGGCGCTCGTCATCGCGCCGGCGCCCTCGTCGAGCAGGCTCGACAGCATGTTGGCGACACCCGGCTTGTCAGCCGGATCCTGCGCCGCGCCGCCGGCGAACACGAAGTCCATCGCGATCATCGGGACCGTGTAGTCCTCGACGAGCCACGCCTCGACGCCGGGGGGACCGTCGATCTTCTGGATCGACATGGCCTGACTTGCTGGAACAACCACCAGAAGGCCGATGACGGCCATGCCGAGGCGGACGAGAAGCTGGGCCATAAAGGTCGATCTCCGTTCGTATCAGCTGCGGCCTTCGGCCGGTGCGGGGGTCAGGGTACCGGTTACAGACCGGCGGGCATCGAGATAGGTCTTGGCGGCGGCCGAGATGTCCTCGACCGTGACATCGCCGATGCGCGCCGGCCAACCCTGGACGGCGTCGAGCGGCTGGCCGGTCGCGAGCGCCATGCCGATGATGCGGGCGAGCATCGCCTGACTGTCCTGGGCATAGATTGCCTGCGCGCGGGTCCGCTGCTTGGCGGTGGCGAGTTCCTCGGGCGTGACGCCGTGATCGCGGATATCGGCGATCACGCCGTCGACGGCGGTTTCGAGCTTGCTGAGCTGCACGTCGCCGCGCGGGCTGGCGAAGACGCCGAAACGGCCATAGTCGAGCGACTCGCCGCTGTAATAGGAGCCGGCCGATGTCGCGAGCCCCTGCTCGACCACCAGCGCACGATAGAGGCGGCTGGTGGTGCCGCGGCCGAGAATATCGGCGAGCACGTCCAGCGCCTCGGCCTCGCCGGGCTTGGCCGACGAATAGGACGGCACCAGATAGTTGCGCTGCCAGGATGGCTCGGTAACGCGCGGATCGGAGAGGTTCACCGTCCGCGCGGCCAGCGGCGGCGGCTCCTTCGGCCGATCGCGCTCGCCAGGTTCAGCACGGCGCGGCACCCTGCCGAAGGTCACGTCCGCGAGACGGCGCACCTCTTCCGGCGTGACGTCGCCAGCGACGACCAGGATCGCATTGTTCGGCGTATAATAATGACGGTACTGCGCCAGCGCGTCGGCGGCAGTCAGGCCCTGCATCTCGTGCATCCAGCCGATCGTGGGGATGCCGTAGTGATGGTTCTGATAGAGGGCGGCATTCATCGCCTCGCCCAGCTGCGCGCCAGGATCATTGTCGATCCGCATCCGCCGCTCTTCGAGGATGACGTCGCGCTCCGACAGAACGACCTTGTCGGGAAGCTCGAGCCCCTCCATGCGATCGGCCTCGAAGGCCATGACGGTCCCGAGCCGTTCCTTGCCGATGGTCTGGAAATAGGCGGTAGCGTCGGCCGTGGTGAAGGCATTCTCCTGGCCGCCGCCCTCTGAAACCTTGGAGGAAAACTCACCGGCCGGATGCGCCTTGGTGCCCTTGAACATCAGATGTTCAAGGAAATGGGCGATGCCGGATTTGCCAGGCGGATCGTCGGCGGCACCGATCTTGTACCAGACCATATGGGTGACGATCGGCGCACGATGATCGGGCACCACCACCACCTGCATGCCGTTATCGAGCGTGAATGTCGTCGCATCAGGCGCGATGCGGACCGGCTCACCGGCAAGCGCCACGGTCGTCGCGAAACCCGCAAGCGAGAAGGTGACGAAGAGGGCGACGAACACTCGCAGCACCGCCGAAAAGCGGCGTCGATCCGGGCTCAATCTACGCTGGTCCATCAATCCTCGACACGCGTCACCACTGCCCCCGGACACGAAGCCTAGGATAGTCTTAACGGCGAGGCGAGAAAAATATCAGCGCTGATGCGCGAATTGGAAAAACAGCAGTTGCGTGTCGCCCGCCTCGCGGCGCTCGACCAATTCCAGACCATCGACCGTGCCGATGACCACGTCGGCTGCCTCCTCCAGCACGATGAGCGCGCCGGGCGCCAGCCAATCGCCCGAGACCGCCGCCGCGAGCGCCGGCTCACCAAGGCCGCGATCATAAGGCGGATCGGCGAAGACGAGATTGAAGGGCGCCACCGTCCCGGCCGGGCCGAGCTTGGTGGCATCGCGCCGGAACAGCCGCGTGCGCCCCGTGAGGCCAAGCATCTCGATATTCTGGCGGATCAGCCCGCGCGCCTCGACGCCCTCGTCGACAAAGAGCGCATAGGCGGCGCCGCGCGACATCGCCTCGAGGCCGAGCGCGCCGGTGCCGGCAAACAGATCGAGCACGCGCGCGCCGGCGACCTTGTCGTCATAGCCATGCGCCAGGACATTGAAGAGGCTCTCGCGCAGGCGATCGGATGTCGGACGGATCGCCTGGCTCTTGGGTGCAGCCAGCGTACGGCCGCGCCATTCACCGCCGACGATTCGCACCGCCGCCTCCCGTCGAGCCGCCGCCACCTTCCGGGCCCCGCGTCTTGGGACGCCCGGGGCCGCGGGTCCCGGGCCGCTTGTCGCCTGAAGATCCAGCGCCCGGCGCAGCGCCCTTGAAACCCGGCCGCTTGCCGCGCGGCGCGTCGTCACGCGAAGGGCGTTCGCTGCGCGCCGGCTTGTCGCCACCGCGCGACGGCTTATCGTTGCGCCATGGCTTGTCGGCATAAGCGGGCTTGTCGCCATAAGAGGCGCGTTCGGCGCCAGCCGGCTTCTCGCGGCGCGGTGCCCGCTCGCTATAGGTCGGCTTTTCGCCGGCGGCGGCACGGGCGGGACGTGACGTCTGCGGCCGCTCGCTGCGCTTGGGCGCTGATCCCGTCCGCGCGGGGCGGCCGTCGACGGGCTTGCCAGCGGTCAGGCGACCCTCGCCGTGGCGCTGGGAACGCGGCCGATCCTCGCCAGAACGCGGACCGGAACGGCCGCCGGCCGGTTTTCCGGCTGGCTTGGCCTCTTCCACTTCGGGGACCGGATGCTCGAAGCGCGCCCGGCCACGCGTGCCGCGCTCGGCACGGACCGAGCCACGCGGCGGGGGCGGCGCAACGCTCTCGCTTTCGATGCGGCCGGGCCCGCGCCGGGGCCGATCGCCGCGCAGCTCGACAGCAGCCGCGGACGTCGAACGCTCGGGGCGCGCACGGCTGCCGCGCGCTGGTCGCGCCGTCTCCTCCAGCGTCGTCTCACGCATGCGCGACGCGGCGGGCTTCGGCCGCTTCAGGCGATGATCACCTTCCGGCTCGACCCGTTCGCGCCGCGGTGGGCGCTCGCGTCCACCCGGCCGCTCCTCATCGCGATCCGAGGTTTCAGCCTCCTGCTGGCGTGCGGACGAGCGCGACGGTCGGCCAGTCTCGCGTAGCGGTGCATCGAAATCGGCGCCCGACTCTTCGGCGAGCTTCTGGCCTAGCTGGTCGCGGAGCACGCGGCCCTTGATCTCGACCACCTCGCCCTCGGGCAGATCGCCAAGCTGGAACGGACCGTAGGAGATGCGGATCAGGCGGTTGACGTCGAGACCGAGATTGGCGAGCACATTCTTGACCTCGCGGTTCTTGCCCTCGCGCAGCGCCAGCGCGACCCAGGCATTGCTGCCCTGGATGCGCTCCAGCTGCGCATCGATGGCGCCGTAGAGCATGCCGTCGATCGTGACGCCGTCCTTGAGCTTGTCGAGATCGGGCTGCAGCACCTCGCCCCAGGCGCGAGCGCGATAGCGGCGCAACCAGCCGGTCGAGGGCAGTTCCAGCACACGCGCGAGGCCGCCGTCATTGGTCAGCAGCAGCAGTCCTTCGGTATTGATGTCGAGCCGGCCGACCGCGACGACGCGCGGCATGTGTTCCGGCAGCGCATCGAACACCGTCGGGCGGCCCTCGGGGTCACGCGCCGTCGTCACCAAGCCGCGCGGCTTGTGATAAAGCCAAAGGCGCGTGCGCTCACGCGCCGGCAACGGCACGCCGTCGACCGTCACCTTGTCCCTGCGACCGACATTCACGGCCGGCGTCGTCAGGACCGTTCCGTTGATCGCGACACGGCCCTCTTCGATCCAGCGTTCGGCGTCGCGGCGCGAGCAAAGCCCGGCGCGCGCAAGCACCTTGGCGATGCGATCGCCTTCCATCTCGGTGGCCGCGCTGCTCTGGCGATGGGCGGCGGCGTCGTCTATGCGTTTCTTCGGCGGCTTCATGGGTGATCACCTCGGCCGCTTCCTTAACAGAGCGCCGCCAGCGAGGCGAGACGGCATGAGCGATGAGACGGACCGGCCGGCCGGCGAAAGGACCAGCGCGCCCATGGCGGCGGCTCTCGCCGAGGCACGGCTGGCAGCCGCTCGCGGCGAAGTACCGATCGGCGCGGTGATCGTGCTCGACGGGGCGGTCATCGCCCGCGCCGGCAACCGCACGCTGGAGCTGAAGGACCCGACGGCCCATGCGGAAATGCTCGTCATCCGTGAAGCCGCCGCAAGGCTCGGCTCCGAACGCCTCATCGGCGCCGACCTCCATGTAACGCTGGAACCCTGCCCGATGTGCGCGGCTGCGATTTCCTTCGCGCGAATCCGCCGGCTCTATTATGCGGCGGCCGACCCGAAAGGGGGCGCGGTCGAAAGCGGCGTCCGCCTTTACAGCCAGCCGACCTGCCATCACGCGCCGGATGTCTATGACGGGATCGCCGCTGCCGAGGCGTCAACGCTGCTGCGCGACTTCTTCCAGCAGCGCCGATAGAAGTCGCGCCGCTGCACGAAACTGCACGAATTAGATCGACGATACGCCGCAGCCGGGCACATCCTCGATGCGGTGATAGACGCTGAGGCCACGCTCGCGCGCGATCTTCACGTCGAGATCGGCGCCCTTGGAGTCGCCGGGAAGGCGCAGAACGGCATCGCAGCGCGGCAGCAGGCGGTGCGCGACGGGATAAGCGATCTCCTCATAGATCGCGTCGCCGACGGCCTTCGAGCCGGCCACCGCCATCAGCGGCAAAGCCAGCCACTCACCGATCAAGGGAATATGTCCGGCGCGAAACAGCGGCAGGGCAGCCTCTTCGAGCTGGCGGAGATTGGCGGCCATGCGGGCAGGATCGTCCGCCGTCCCCGAACGATAGGGGCCGGCGACGAGAATGATCATGGGTTCAGTGGCGAGCGTGGATCGTGTCGACATAGGCGAAGGCTTTCTCTACACAGGATTGCACGAATGTCCGCGTTTATACGCGAACACGATATTTCGTGCAATATCGTGCAGAGGTCAATGCCATGCTGACCAGCGAACGCAAGCGCCATATTCTCGAGATCCTGAAGCGTGAAGGCCGCGTTGTCGCCAAGGCCGTCAGCCTGGAGCTCGGGCTTTCCGAGGATACGATCCGGCGCGACCTCCGCGAACTCGCCGCCGAAGGCCTGTTGCAGCGCGTGCATGGTGGCGCACTCCCGGCAAGCCCCGGCGTTGCCGATTTCGCCACGCGGCAGGCGATCGGGCTGGACGGGAAGCGGGCGATCGGACGGGCGGCGGCGGCGATGATCGAGGACGGCCAAGTCGTCATTCTCGATGGCGGCACCACGGCGCTTGAAGTGGCGCGGCATCTCCGTCCGGGACTTCGCGCGACGATCATCACCCACGCGCCGAGCACGGCCCTGGCGCTGATGCCGCATCAGGGCGTCGAAGTCATCATCATCGGTGGCCGGCTTTTTCGCCATTCAATCGTCGCGGTCGGGGCCATCGCGGCCGAGCAGATCGCGCGGATTCGGGCGGATATTTATTTCCTCGGCGTCACCGGCATTCACGCCGAGGCCGGGTTGACGACCGGCGACATCGAAGAGGCCGCGATCAAGCGGCAGCTGATGGGCCAGGCCGCCGAGACGATCGCACTGGCATCATCGGAGAAGATCGGCGCCGTCTCGCCTTTCCTCGTCGCTCCCATCACGGCGCTCGCCGGCATGATCGTCGAGAGCGGGCAGGATCGGGCGACGCTGGCGTCGTTCGCGCGCGCCGGCATCGCCGTGACGGAAGCCTGATGCGCTGCGCAAACAAAAAGGGCGCGGCTCACGCCGCGCCCTTCCTGAACTGTTGAGGGGTAGGACTTCTTAGAAGTCCATGCCGCCCATGCCGCCGCCGCCCGGCATCTGGGGAGCGCCGGAATCGCGCTTCGGCAGATCGGCGATGAGCGCCTCGGTGGTGACGATCAGCGAAGCGACCGAAGCCGCGTCCTGGAGAGCCGTACGGACGACCTTGGTCGGATCGATGATGCCGGCGAGGACCAGATCGACGAACTCTTCGTTCTGCGCGTCGAAGCCGAACGTGTCCGACTTGTTCTCGAGAACCTTGGAGACGACGATCGAACCCTCGACGCCGGAATTTTCGGCGATCTGGCGGATCGGAGCCTCAAGCGCGCGGAGCACGATCTTGATGCCGGCTTCAATGTCCGAATTGTCGGACTTCAGCTTCTCGACGGCCTTCTTGGCGCGCAGGAGAGCGGAACCGCCGCCGGGGACGATGCCCTCTTCGACAGCCGCGCGGGTCGCATTGAGCGCGTCGTCGACGCGGTCCTTGCGCTCCTTGACTTCGACTTCCGTCGAGCCGCCGACGCGGATCACCGCGACGCCGCCAGCGAGCTTGGCGAGACGCTCCTGCAGCTTCTCACGGTCGTAGTCCGAGGAGGTCTCCTCGATCTGCGCCTTGATCTGTGCAACGCGACCTTCGATTTCCTTCTTCTTGCCATTGCCGTCGACGATGGTCGTGTTCTCCTTGGAGATCGTGACCTTCTTCGCGCGGCCGAGCATGGCAAGCGTGACGTTCTCGAGCTTGATGCCGAGGTCTTCCGAGATCACCTGGCCAGCGGTGAGGATCGCGATGTCCTCAAGCATGGCCTTGCGGCGATCGCCGAAGCCCGGAGCCTTGACGGCTGCGACCTTGAGGCCGCCACGGAGCTTGTTGACGACGAGCGTGGCCAGAGCCTCGCCTTCGACGTCTTCCGAGATGATCAGGAGCGGCTTGCCCGACTGAACGACAGCCTCGAGCACCGGCAGGATCGACTGCAGGTTCGAGAGCTTCTTCTCGTGCAGGAGGATGTACGGATCATCGAGTTCCGTGACCATCTTCTCAGCATTGGTGATAAAGTAGGGCGAGAGGTAGCCGCGGTCGAACTGCATGCCCTCGACGACTTCGAGCTCGGTCTCGGCGGTCTTGGCTTCCTCGACGGTGATGACACCCTCGTTGCCGACCTTCTGCATCGCCGAAGCGATCATCTGGCCGATTTCCTTCTCGCCATTGGCGGAGATGGTGCCGACCTGAGCGACTTCTTCCGAAGTCTTGATCTTCTTCGAGCGCTTCTCGAGATCCTTGACGGCCTCGGTCACGGCGAGATCGATGCCGCGCTTCAGGTCCATCGGATTCATGCCGGCCGCAACGGCCTTGGCGCCTTCCTTGACGATCGACTGGGCGAGAACCGTCGCCGTGGTCGTGCCGTCACCGGCCTTGTCGTTGGTCTTCGAGGCGACTTCGCGCAGCAGCTGCGCGCCGAGGTTCTCGAACTTGTCCTCGAGCTCGATCTCCTTGGCGACGGAAACGCCGTCCTTGGTGATGCGGGGCGCGCCGAACGACTTCTCGATCACGACATTGCGGCCCTTCGGACCCAGCGTGACCTTGACGGCGTTGGCGAGGATGTCGACGCCGCGCAGCAGCTTTTCGCGCGCATCGGCGGAGAACTTTACTTCTTTAGCAGCCATGTGGCCTGCTCCCTTGTTATGCTAACTGGACAATAAAAAACCGCGTGAAGGGATGTCCCTTACGCGGCCTTCTTGCCGGCAGCCTTGGTCTCGATCACGCCAAGAATGTCAGACTCCTTCATGATCAGGAGATCTTCGCCGTCGATCTTGACTTCCGTGCCCGACCACTTGCCGAACAGGATGCGATCGCCAGCCTTGACGTCGAGAGCGACCAGCTTGCCGGCCTCGTCACGGGCACCCGGGCCGACGGCGACGACTTCGCCTTCCTGCGGCTTTTCCTTGGCGGTGTCCGGGATAATGATGCCGCCCTTGGTCTTCTCTTCGCCTTCAAGGCGACGGACGACGACGCGGTCATGCAGAGGACGGAAACCCATCGTAATCTTCTCCTCGCGTGAAACTTCCGCTGAACGCGGAACTTCAGATGAACTGGGCTGTTAGCACTCCCGATAGGCGAGTGCCAACGTGCGCAGTCGATCTAGGTCGCGGGGACAGAGATGTCAAGGCGCGCGCCTCGAGGGACCGCGCATTTTTGTTCGCCGCACTCACACCCATTCAGGGTTTGGCGTCTCGGCGGCGAGCTCGTCGACGGTCTTTTCGAGCCGCTGCATGAAGCCTTCGCCTGCGCCCTGCATCGGCGCGCCGATGACGATGTCGCAGAAGAATGGGACAGGAAGATGATCGCCCTTCGGCAGCACGCGGCCGAAGCCGCGCAGGAACACCGGCAACACCGGAACATCCGGCCGTCGGCGGGCTATATAGCCGATGCCGCGCTTGAAAGCCTGGCGGAGTTCAGGTTCGCCGCGTGACCCTTCGGGAAAGATAATCAGGATCTCGCCGCGGTCGAGCGCTTCGAGCGCGCCCGCCAGCGGATCCTTGCCGCCCTTCGTGGCGCCGCGCTCGACAGGGATGATCCCAAGCAGGTCAAGCGCGAACCATTTCAGGAAGCGGTTCTGCAGGAAATAGTCGGCCGCTGCCACGGCATGCACGCGGCGCAGCTGCCGCAGCGGGAAGAGCGCCATCAGGGCCAGCGTATCGAGATGGCTGTTATGGTTGGCCGCAATGATGAGCGGTCCCTTCTTCGGC
Organism: Kaistia soli DSM 19436; assembly: GCF_900129325.1. Classification (GTDB taxonomy): domain Bacteria; phylum Pseudomonadota; class Alphaproteobacteria; order Rhizobiales; family Kaistiaceae; genus Kaistia; species Kaistia soli. The sequence goes on from NZ_FQUP01000001.1 coordinate 574,007, forward strand.
AGCCGCTCGCGATGGCGCACGGCAAGGCCGATCGCGACGAGCAGGAACGGCCTGACGACAAGCGCGAAGAACAGCAGGCGGAGCAGCGAACGGAGATGGAGGCGCATGCTCTCGCTCAGAAATAGAAGTAGCGGATGGTGTGGAAGAACAGCGGCGCCGTGAAGACGAGGCTGTCGATGCGGTCGAGAATGCCGCCATGGCCGGGCAGCATGGTGCCTGTGTCCTTGATGCCGAGGTCGCGCTTCATCGCCGACATGACGATGTCGCCGAAGAAGCCGGCGACGGCCAGCAGCGCTCCGATCGCGGCGCCGGCCGGCATCGTGATCGGCGTCAGCTGCGGCGCGAGTACAGCTGAAAGCAGGACGGTCGCGACGAGACCGCCGACGAAGCCTTCGACGGTCTTATTGGGCGAAACCTTCGGCGTGATCTTATGGCGGCCAAACCTGCGCCCGCACATGAATTGCGCGACATCGTTGAACTCGGTCGCGATGATGAGAAAGACGAGCAGGCCGGCGCCGGTCCCCTCCGGCGAGCCCGGCGGCGGCACCGCGAGCAGATAGGCAGCATGGCTGAGCGCAAATACCGCGATCATCAGCCCCCAATGCAACGTTCCCGCTGCCTTCAGGAAACCGCTGGTCTCGCCGCGCAGCACGAGGGCACCCGGCAGGATCAGGAACATGTAGACGGGTACGAAGATCACGAACATGCCGTACCAAGCCGTGCCAACCCAATAATACTGGATGGGCACAGCCAGATAGGCGATGAGCAGCACGACGCGATCGGCGCGGCGCGTCGGAATGATGGTCAGATACTCCTTGAGCGCCAGATAGCTCACAAAGGCGAAGAGGACAACCATCGCGGTTCGCCCGATCAGGAGAGCGGCGACGAGGATCGTCACCATCACCCACCAGGAACGGATCCGCGCCTTCAGCTCGCGCCGCTTCGCGGCTGCCGCATCGTCAGCCGGACGCCGCAGACGCACGAACACCGACGCGAAAACGAGACCGGCCAGAATGATGGCAATCGTGGCGGCGAGCGCGGGCGGAAGGCCGCGCCCGGCCAGGACGTCGACGACCATCTGGCCGACATTTGCGCCGCTCATGGGGTTTCTCCGAGGCTGGCCCGCGCGCGGCGGACGGACGTCCATATCGCGAGAAGCGCCAGCAGGGTCATGACCACATCCAGCCAGACGCCGCCGCGGACGCCTAAGGCGATAATGAACGTGACGAAGCCGATGGCGGCGGCGCGATCCGACTTGCCCATCGGACCGTCATAGCGCCGCTGCCCGCCGATCGTCAGACCGAGCACGCCGGTGAACTCAGTCAGCACGGCTGCGAAGACGAAGACGATGATCGGCGCAGCGGTTGCTCCAAAGGGCGCCAGAGCCGGCACCAGGGCGAGATAGAGCGCGCCGTCGGAGACCACGTCGCCGATCTCGTTCAGCAGCGCGCCAAGCCGAGACTTCTGCCCATGCTCGCGCGCCAGCATGCCGTCGATGGCATTCAGCGCCATGCGCAGGAAGAGAACCAGCGGCATCAGCAAGAGGCTGGCGCGGCTGCCGGCCAGCAGCGCGAGGGCCGCGCCGGCCGCGAGGCTGAGCAGCGCCGCGGCGATCGTGACCTGATTGGCAATGATTCCCAGCCGTGCGAGTTGGCGCACCAGAGGACGCAGCAGCGCCTGGAAACGCGGCTTCAGATCATAGACGCTTGCCATGAAAGCTCCCGATGGTTCCCGGGACAGCCGGCGGACGCACGTCTCCACCATGGCTGCCGGTGGGGCGCAGTGAGCGGCGTCACAGGCAGCTCTGTCGTTGTCAGGAAATCGTCAGCGGAAGCTCGATCGGCGCCGACTTGCCGGTGGCCTCGTCGGTGACCGTCAGGATCAGCTTGTAAGGTCCCGGCTTCAGCGCGGGCAGGTCGAAGGTCACCGTGATATGGAAATCGCGGCTCTTGCTGCGGCTGGTTTTTTCCAGAACGGCCGGGGACGCCGACTTGGCGAGGATGAGCCCCTTATCGCTGCGGATCTCGATCGAGGTCCGGAACGTGACAGTCTCGCCCTCCGTGACCTCCTTCCAGCCGAAGCCGACCGGCTCGACATAAATCTTCAGTTCCGAACTCGGCGCAAAGGCGGCGTTCGCCCGGGGCTGGAATTCACCAAAGCCGGTCACGCTGTCGACGAACAGCGCCTTGCGGAACGAAAGCGGCGCGGCCTTCCAGAACGCCTCCACCGATGCGTCGAGCGCGTCGATCGCCTCGGCCATCTTGCCCTCGCCGAGCAGCGTTTCCGCCTCGCTCGCCTTGCTGGCGACCTCACCGGCCGTCGCAACCACTCCCGACAGGGCGAGCGCAAACGCGCTTGCCACCGCAATCCCGGAAAGCCGGGACGCCCTTGACCTCATGACCCCACCCCTCGCAAGGCGCAAAAACGCGCCCGAAATCAGTCCCTTCCGGCGGAACATGCAGCTCCGGCGAGCGCGGTGCAAGCCTTTCGGTGGCTGAGCATCGGCGGCAGAAGATGCTGCTTCAGGCCGTCCGCTTTTCCTGCCAGGCCTGGCGCTTGCGGTAGATCGTCGAGGGGCTGATCTCAAGCGCCGCGGCGGCACGCGCGATATTGCCCGCAAAGGCGCCGACAGCGCTCTCGATGATCGAACGCTCCTGTTCCCAGAAGGGCATGATCGGTTCGACGCTTTGGCGCTCCGGACCCGGGACCTCCGCCATCCGTACCGGCTGAGCGGCGCTGCGGATGGTTGCCGGCAGCATCGCGGCCGTAACCTCGCCGCCGTGATTCAGCACCACTGTGCGGCGGATGGCGTTCTGCAGCTCGCGGACATTGCCCGGCCAGGGATGGCAGATCAGGCGCTCGGCGGCGTCTGCCGCAAAGCCGCGGAACGAGCGCCCTTCCTCGGCTGCATAGCGCGCAAGGAAGGCGCTGGCGAGCAGGAGGATGTCCTGCCCGCGCTCGCGGAGCGGGGGCATATGGATCGGCAGGACATGCAGCCGGTAGAACAGATCCTCGCGGAATCGCCCGGCCGCGATCTCGGCAAAGGGATCGCGGTTGGTAGCACTGACGATCCGCACATCGACGCGGCGGACGGCGGCGTCGCCAACCCGCTGCACCGTGCCGCTTTGGATGAAGCGCAGCAGCTTGGCCTGCAGGCCGAGATCCATTTCGCCGATCTCGTCGAGAAACAGCGTGCCGCCGTCGGCGAGCTCGGCCGCGCCGGCCCGCGTCTCGGTGGCGCCGGTAAAGGCGCCGCGCACATGGCCGAAGATCTCGCTTTCCATGAGATCTTTCGGGATGGCGCCGCAATTGATGGCGATGAAGGGCTTGGCGCCGCGCCCGGAGCGGGCATGCAGCGCCTCGGCGCAGACTTCCTTGCCGGTGCCGCTCTCCCCCGTGATGAAGACCGGCGCACGCGACGGCGCGATGCGCTCGATCTGTTCGAACACGGTGAGCATGGCCGGGGAGCGGCCGACGAAATTCTCAAAGCCCTGGCGCTGCGGCAAGCCAGCGGCCGCAGGTTGCACCTTCGCAGGCGTCCCGGGCTCGGGCGAAGCAGTGGTGTCCCAGGCTTTGATGGCTGCCTCGAGACGCTCGATGAGCGCGGCGGCGCCGAACGGCTTCTGGAGATAGTCGACAGCGCCGGCGCGCATCGCGGCAACAGCCGTGTTCAGCGAGCCGCGCGCGCTGGTCGCGATGACACGCGACGATCCTTCGGAAAAGACAGTCAGGGCCTCGGCGCCGCCCACGGTTTCGAGATCGGCGAGCACGACGGCGCGCTTGTCGCGGGCGAGGATGCCGATCGCCTCGGCCCGCGTCGCGAATGCCACAGGCGCCGCGATCGCGCCGGACAGCATGCTTGCGTGGCCGGCCGCAATCCGGCGCTGCACCGGATCGGCATCGACGATCACAATCTGGACGGGCCCTTGCGAGCCGCCGACAAACCCCATTTCAGGAAGACCCCTCTTCCGACGCGGCATTCCCGCTGTCGAGATCGAGACTGGCAGGACAGGGTAAACAAAGAGTTCCACAAACACGTTGCGTTGCAGCATTATTGCTGCATTGCATTATCACGCTGGAAGCCTGCGCGTTGCGCTTGACCCTCGAACTGCAAACCAATAGGCGCTTGCGCATGGCCAATTATTCCGCACCCGGCCCCATATCGGGTCTCGCTGCACTGGCGCCGCGTTATGACGCGGTGCTTTGCGATGTCTGGGGCGTCCTGCACAACGGCGTGGCGTCCTTCCCGCCGGCCCGCGCCGCCCTCGCGGCCTTCCGCGCCGCAGGCGGAACGGTCGTTCTCATTACCAATGCGCCGAGGACGAGCCCCTTCATCGTCGAGCAGATCGCTGAGCTCGGCGTTCCCGCGGCGTCCTATGACGCGATCGTCACCTCGGGCGACGTGACACGCGAACTCCTCGCAGCAAAGGCCCCGGCCCGGCTGCGCCATATCGGCCCGGAACAGCATTTGTCGCTCTATGAGGGCCTCGACCTGCCGCTTGCGAGCGTCGATGAGGCCGAGATTGTCTCCTGCACCGGCCTTCGCGACGATATTCATGAGACGCCCGAAGACTATGAGGCGGAACTCGCCGCGCTCGCGGCGCGCGGGCTGCCGATGATCTGCGCCAATCCAGACATCGTCGTCGAACGCGGTCATCAGTTGGTCTATTGCGCCGGCGCCTTGGCAGCACGCTATGACGCGCTCGGCGGATCGACGTCCGTTGCCGGCAAGCCGCACCCACCGATTTACGACGCCGCACTTGAGCGCGTCGCCGCGATTCGCAGCGGCCCGATCGCCCTCGACCGCGTCCTCGCGATCGGCGACGGCGCGCCGACCGACCTCGCCGGGGCTTACCGACACGGGATCGACGTGCTGTTCGTCACCGGCGGCATCCATTCCGGCCATTTCGGCCCGGCGGACGCACCCGACACGGCTGCGGTGCACCGGTTTCTCGAGGACGAAGGCCTCGGAGCCACGGCCTTCCTACCGAGCCTTGTCTGGTAGTGGCTGCCCTGATGATACGCCCCCGCCGCCTTGACGGATGCGTGCCGAGCGGCCAGTTTCCGCTGCGCACGGCTCTGTTGAGAGCGCCGGCCCTTTTACTCACGATTTCCACAACGGACCGATGCTGACGGCGGCTCCCCTCATTCCGCTTGACGATGTCCCTGCCCTTCTGCGCGGCTCGGCGCTCGCCATCGGCAATTTCGACGGCATGCATCGCGGACATCACGCGCTGTTCACCGCCAGTCGGACCGAAGCGGATGCGCGCGGCACGGCGGCGCTGATGCTGACCTTCGAGCCGCATCCGCGCACGGTGCTGCGGCCCGGCGAACAGCTGTTCCGCCTGACGCCGCTTGAGGCCAAGGCAAGGCTGGCCGGCGCCTTCGGGCTCGACGGCGTGGTGGTCGCCCGATTCGACGCCGAATTCGCGAAGGTCAGCGCCGAGGAATTCGTCGCCGAAGTGCTGGTGAAACGGCTTGGCATCAGCACGGTCGTTGTCGGGCACGACTTCCAGTTCGGGCATGACCGGCAGGGCTCGCCAGGCTTCCTCATGAGTGCGGGCGAGCGATATGGATTCTCGACCTCCGTCGTCGGAGCCGTGACCGATGACTTCGGCGCGCCCTTCTCGGCGAGCCGCATCCGCCAGTTTCTCGAACAGGGCGATATCGCGCTCGCGAATAGCGAGCTTGGCTATCGCTGGTTCGTCGTCGGTTCCGTCCAGCATGGCGACAAGCGCGGGCGCGAACTCGGCTATCCGACCGCCAATATCCGCCTGCCCGCCGATTGCGGCCTGGCGCTGGGCGTCTATGCGGTGACGCTGACGCGCGCGGACGGCACGGTGCTTCCGGGCGTCGCAAGCTATGGCCGCCGGCCGACCTTCGACAATGGCGCCGTGATCCTCGAAGTGCATGTCTTCGATTTCGCCGACGATCTCTATGGCGAGGACGTCGCGGTCACGTTCCATGCGTTCCTGCGCGGCGAGGAACGCTTCGCATCGATCGAGGCGCTCATCGCGCAGATGGACCTTGATTCGCTGGCCTCGCGGGCCATTCTTGCCGCCGCCGGACCAGGCTCGGCCATCGATCTGCGCCTTGCCGGCAGCAGCGATGTTGCCGAGGGAGAAACGATCGCTTAGAAACGGCCGCACACGCGTGCCGGAATTTCGCCGGTTTCATCGTCTTAAACTGCGGCGATCATGCTGCGTCCACCGCCGGGCGCCGAGGAGTAACCCGTCGACATGCTCGCATTCAGCATACCGCGTCTTGCCGCCCTGCCGGCTATCAGCATCCTTGCCGGCCTCGTCGCCGCCTGTTCAGGCACGACCTATGGCACCGGCGTTTCGCCCGAGCAGCAGACGGTGACCGACCTGATGGGCATCGCAAGCCTTGGCGGCAACAAGACGCCGCCGATCGACTATCGCCCGCGCGGCAATGTCGTGGCTCCGCCCAATGCGAGCGCGCTGCCCGTGCCTGGCTCGGGCGCAACCAGCGTTGCCGTGGCTTCGGTCGAATCGGATCCGAACTGGCCCAAGGATCCCGACGTCGATGCGCAGCAGCGCAAGGCCGCGAAGCAGGCCTCGTTCGGCCAGCCGTCGCCCAACTTCGTCCTGCCAGCCGGTCAGACCTCGATCGGCAACGCCCAGGCGAGCGCCAATGCCTATGACGCGCAGCGTCGCGCCGAGGGCAAGAAGGCCTGGGACGAAATGCACAAGAGCAAGCGCGGCTCCGTCGACGCCAACGGCAATCCGGTCCGCAAATATCTGACCGAGCCGCCGACGGCCTATCGCGAGCCCGATCCGAACTCGCCGATGTCGGATCCGCCGAAGGCGAAGATGAAGAAATTCGACATCACCAAGCTCTGGCCGTTCTAGGCCGGAGCGACATTCGGCCGACGCAAGGCCAGTGGTCACTTGCTCGCTCTTCTGTCATCGCCGGGCTTGACCCGGCAATCCAGCGTTCCCTCCCCGTATTGCGCGGGCATGGCCGGGTCGCTCATTCAATAGAGCCGGTCGTCCACCCGTCCCCTCCCTGCGGCGGTACATCAGGCCACCGAAGGGCTGGATTGCCGGGTCAAACCCGGCAATGACGGCAGATGGAACGGGGCGACTGCTCCGCGCCGTCACGTCCCCCTGCCCAGCGATCGACAATTAGTCGCAGAGGCAGCAAGCGGTCATCGTCGCGCGGACGCACCTGTCATCTTCCGGTAATGTTCCGGCAAGCACGCCGACAGGCGGCATTCAGCATAGTCCGCCGGCCTGTCCTGATCGGAGACGAGAATGAATCTGTCCGGCATTCGCAATGACTTGAAGACAGTCGCGCGGCTCGCCATCCCGTATTTCCGCTCGGACAAGAAACGGTTCGCGATCGGGATGCTCGTGGTCGTGATCGGCCTGCAGTTGTTTGGCGTCTGGCTTAATGTCCAGTACAACACCTGGAATAACGACTTCTACAACGCGGTGCAGAAGAAGGACTGGGCCGAATTCGTCCACCAGATGTTCTTCGTCTTCTCGTGGATCGCGGCGCTCAGCATCCTTTCCGGCACGTACAAGACCTATCTGAGGCAGTGGCTGCAGATCCGGTGGCGCGAGTGGATGGTCGCGCAGTATATCGGCCGCTGGATGGCCGAAGCCAGGCACTATCGCCTGCGCCTTTCCGGCAACCCGTCCGACAACCCGGACCAGCGCATTGCCGAGGACACTCAGCAGTTCGTGGATCTCACGCTGCAGATCGGCGTCGCCATTCTGGGGCAGATCGTCCAGCTCGTCTCCTTCATCTTCATCCTGTGGCGTCTTTCGGGAGATCAGCCGCTGCTCCTGTTCGGGCAGAGCTATCACATTCCCGGCTATCTGGTCTGGGCAGCGCTGATCTACTCGATCATCGGCACCTTCCTTGCTCACTGGATCGGCCGGGCGCTGGTCAAGATCAACTTCATGCAGCAGCGCTACGAGGCGGATTTCCGGTTCGCGCTGGTGCGCGACCGCGAGAACGGCGAGGAAATCGCGCTTCTCCGTGGCGAACCGGCCGAGCGCGCGCAGCTCGGCGGGCGCTTCCAGAACGTCGTCGGCAATTTCTTCCAAATGATGCTCCGCCAGAAATGGCTGAACTTCTATCAAAGCGGCTTTGGCCAGCTCGCCATCATCTTCCCGTTCTTCGTCGTGGGGCCGGTTTATTTCACGACCGACATGGAACTAGGTCGCCTGATGCAGATCGCACAGGCCTTCGGCATCGTTCAGGCTGCGCTGTCCTTCTTCGTCGACAACTACGACACGATGGCTGTCTGGAAGGCGGTCGTCGATCGTCTCGACGGCTTCGATCGGTCGCTCGTCACCGTGGAGGCAGAGGCCGAACAAGGCCCGAAGCTTGCCCGCGACAACAGTGCCACCAGCCTCGCGATCGAGAATCTCGTGGTGCGCCTGCCAGATGGCCGCCCGGTCGTCGAAGTGCCCGAATTGCTGCTTCAGCCGCGCGAGAGCGTGCTGGTTACCGGCCCCTCGGGCTCGGGCAAGACAAGCCTCTTCCGCGCACTTGGCGGCATCTGGCCGTTCGGCGGCGGCGGCGTGCACATCCCCGCTGATGCCGACCTGCTCATCCTGCCGCAGAACGCCTATATGCCGCTCGGAACGCTCCGCGCCGCGCTCGCTTATCCGCGCGAGCCCGAGGCGATCTCCGATGCGGAGGTTGCCGACGTGCTCGGCGCTGTCGGCCTCGGCAAGCTTGCGGCCGAGATCGACGAGCCGGCCAACTGGGGCAACCGGCTTTCGGGCGGCGAGCAGCAGCGAATCGCGATCGCCCGCGCGCTTCTGGCCAAGCCTGACTGGCTGCTGCTCGACGAGGCGACCAGCGCTCTCGACGAGGCCGGCGAGGCCGACATCTACAGGCTCATCGCCCATCGCCTGCCGGACGCAACCGTCGTCTCGATCGGACACCGCTCCAGCCTCGTGCCGCTGCATCAGCGCTTCCTGCGCCTCGCCGGGGCAGAGGACGGCATGCACCGACTGGTCGAGGACGCCGCGCCGGCCGCGCTCCCCGCCTGATCCTGCTGGACGCCTTGCGGTCTCCCTCACAAGGGATCACGAGGTCGTCCACTAAAGTTGAACAGTGTGTAGTTGTGCGGGCAGTTTTCAGAGACAATGAAAATGCTGTAGACAGCGGTCATATTCACCCTGCGGAGTGCATCCCTTGACCGATCTTTCCAGCCAGAAGCTCATTGTGCCCGCCCTTGGCGGCCTCTATTCCCGTGCCACCCCGGTGTTCGAGGCGCTGCTGCGCGTCGCCGTCGGCCTCTGGATGGTGCCGCATGGCGCCCAGAAGCTGTTCGGCCTCTTCGGCGGCGGCGGCATCAGCGGCACCGCGGGCTTCTTCAGCCAGATCGGCCTCGAGCCGGCTGTGCCGCTCGTCATTCTCGCCGGCCTCGGCGAATTCGTCGGCGGCCTGCTGCTCGCCATCGGCCTGTTCACCCGCCCGGCAGCTGTCGCGACGACCATCGTTCTCGCGGTTGCGGTCATGAGCGTCCATATCGGCAATGGCTTCTTCGCCCAGGCCGGCGGCTTCGAATATCCGGCGCTCTGGTTCTTCGCCTCGCTCTATTTCGTGTTCCGCGGCGCCAACCAGTATTCGGTCGACGCCAAGCTCGGCCGCGCCTTCTGAGCCTTCGCGCTTCAGCACTTCGTCAAGGCCGTCCCTCGGGGCGGCCTTTTCGTTTGGGGCGGCCAAGGTTGCCCCGAGGGGGTCGATGGGGTACGAAACGCACCGCTCCGGAACCGGGGCGCGCGACACGGGAATGAACGACATGGCCGATATCAAGAAGACGAACGCCCTCAAGGCGCGGCTCCCGCGCGGGCTCGTCGATCGCCATGCCGGCACGATCAAGGCGACGGAGGCCATGGTCGCCAAGATCAAGGAAGTCTACGAGTTGTACGGCTTCGAGCCGGTGGAAACACCGCTGATCGAATATACCGACGCGCTCGGAAAATTCCTGCCCGACCAGGACCGGCCAAACGAGGGCGTGTTCTCGTTCCAGGACGATGACGAGCAGTGGCTGTCGCTGCGCTATGACCTGACCGCGCCGCTCGCCCGCATCGTCGCCGAGAATTTCGACGCGCTGCCGAAGCCCTATCGCAGCTATCGCGCGGGCTGGGTGTTCCGCAACGAGAAGCCCGGCCCTGGCCGCTTCCGTCAGTTCATGCAGTTCGACGCCGACACGATCGGCGCCGCCTCGCCGGCCGCCGACGCCGAGATGTGCATGATGATGGCCGATACGCTGGAGGCACTCGGCCTCGAGCGCGGCCAGTACGTCATCCGCGTCAACAACCGCAAGGTGCTCGATGGCGTCATGGAGGCGATCGGTCTCGCTGGTGACGAGAATGCCGGCCGCCGGCTGACGGTTCTGCGAGCCATCGACAAGCTCGACAAGTTCGGGCCAGAAGGCGTGCGGCTACTGCTCGGCGCCGGCCGTAAGGATGAGAGCGGCGATTTCACGAAGGGCGCGGGGCTGGACGAGGCTGCCATCGACAAGGTGGTCTCGCGACTGACCGCCGAGGCTGGCGCTTCAGCCGACGCGACGGGAATTGAAGCGGAAGGGCTGCGCGAACTTTCAGAAATCCAGTCACTCATCAGCGCAGCGGGCTATGGCCCCGACCGCATCAAGATCGATCCCTCCGTCGTCCGCGGCCTCGAATACTACACCGGTCCCGTCTTCGAGGCTGAGTTGCTGTTTGAGACCGTCAACGACAAGGGCGAGCCGGCGCGGTTTGGCTCGATCGGCGGCGGCGGGCGCTATGACGGGCTGGTCGGGCGGTTTCGCTCGGAAAGCGTGCCGGGCACCGGCTTCTCGATCGGCGTCTCCCGCCTGATGGCGGCGCTGACGGCGCTTGGCAAGATTTCCACCATGCCCGAGCCCGGCCCCGTTGTCGTGACGGTGTTCGACCGCGACCGCATGGGCGACTACCAGCGCATGGTGAAGCAGATCCGCGACGCCGGCATCCGCGCCGAGCTTTATCTCGGCGGCTCCGGCCCGAAGGCGCAGCTCAAATATGCTGACAAGCGCAACAGCCCCTGCGTGATCATCCAGGGCGGCGATGAGCTGGCCAAGGGCGTCGTGCAGATCAAGGATCTCGCGCTCGGCAAGCAGATGTCGACTGAGATCACCGACAATGCCGCCTGGCGCGAGGGCCGCCCGGCGCAGCAGGAGGTGGCCGAGGCCGACATGGTCGAAGCCGTCCGCCGCATCGTCGAAGGAGGGACCGCATGACCGTCGACAGCGCGCCGCTGCGCATCCTGCTGTCCGAGGCCGGCTATCGCTTCATCGATCCGCCGATCCTCTCGGACGCCACCGTCTTCCTTGAAGTCGCGGGCGAGGACCTCCGCCGCCGGCTCTACATGACCTCGGGTGTCGATGGGCGCGAACTCTGCCTGCGCCCGGAATTCACGATTCCCGTCTGCCTGCACCACCTCGCGACCGGCGATGCGCATCGCATGGCCGACTATGCCTATATCGGGCCGGTGTTCCGTCACCGGGTCGGCGCCAGCGGCGAATTCCATCAGGCCGGCATCGAATCGCTCGGCCGGACGGATCGTGTCACGGCCGATGCCGACGTTCTCGCGCTCGCCATCGACGCGGTAGGGCTCTACGGCATCGAGGCGCCCGAGGTCAGGATCGGCGACTCCTTGCTGTTTTCGGCCGTGATTGATGCGCTCGGCATCGCGCAGGTCTGGAAGCGTCGCCTCGCACGCGCCTTCGGCGACGATGCGCGGCTGGATGCTGCGATCGAGCGGCTTTCGGGCGGCAAGTCGGCGGAAGCGCCGGCGCATGCCGGCTTCCTCTCGGCCCTCGACGGCACCGACCATGAGGCGGCCCATCGGATCGTCGAAGACCTCCTGTCGATCGCCGGCATTCGTTCGGTCGGTGGGCGTACGGCCGGCGAGATCGCCGATCGTTTCCTCGAACAGTCGTCTCTCGCCGCCGGCGCCGGGCTCGACGATCGCGCCCGTTCGGTGATTGGCCGCTTCCTCGGCGTTTCCGGAACGCCGGAGGCGGCGCTTGCTGACCTGCGGAGCCTCGCCACGGACGAGAATATCGAGATGGCCGGCGTGCTCGACAGTTTCGAGAAGCGTTCGGAGGGCCTCGCGCGCCGCGGCATCGACATCGGGCGGCTGCATTTTGCGGCGGGCTTTGGCCGCCGGCTCGATTATTATTCGGGCTTCGTCTTCGAAATCCACGATCCCGCCAGCATCGGCGACCAGCCCGTCGTGGGCGGCGGCCGCTATGACCGCTTGCTGCCGGCGCTCGGCGCCAAGGCGAGCGTGCCGGCCGTCGGGTTCGCCCTCTGGCTCGACCGTGTGAAGGAGCAGGCCCGATGACCGCCCCGCTCGTCCTCGCCGTTCCCTCCAAGGGCCGGCTGCAGGAAAACGCCAACGCTTTCTTCACCCGCGCCGGCCTTCCCGTGCAGCAGGCTGGCAGCGAACGCTCCTATCGCGGCCGCATCGCCGGCCTCGGCGATGTCGAGGTCGCCTATCTCTCGGCATCCGAGATCACGCGCGAGCTGGCCGCCGGAACCGTGCATCTTGGCATCACCGGCCGCGACCTCGTCGAAGAGGAAGTACCGGATTTCGCGGAGCGGCTCGATCTCGTCCTGCCGCTCGGTTTCGGCCATGCCGATGTCGTCGTCGCCGTGCCCGAGGGCTGGATCGACGTTCGGAGCATGGCCGATCTCGATGACGTCGCCGCGGATTTCCGCCCCCGCCATGGCCGTTGGCTCACCGTCGCCACCAAATATGTCAACCTGACCCGGCGCTTCTTCCATCAGCACGGCATCGCCGACTATCGCATCGTCGAAAGCCTCGGCGCGACCGAGGGCGCGCCGGCATCCGGCGCCGCCGACCTGATCGTGGACATCACGACGACCGGTTCGACGCTTTCGGCCAACGCGCTCAAGGTCATCGGTGACGGCGTCATCCTGCGCTCGGAAGCGCATCTCGTCGCCTCGATCGCCGCCAACTGGAGCGGCGGTGCCCGCGGCGCGCTGCGCACCATCCTCGACCGGATCGAGGCCGAAGCCGCCGGCCGGTCGCTGCGCGAGATCCGCGCCGACGTCATCGACGGCGAGGGTGCCGCGATGGTCGCGCTCGACCGTTTCGGCGCCACCGCACCGTTCGGCACCGCGCTCGGGCCTTTGACGCTGCATTGCCCGGCGTCCAAGGTCTACCAGTGCGCCGAATGGCTCCGCACCGGCGCCGGCGCGCGCAGCGTCACGGTCACGCGGCTCGAGATGGTGTTCTCCGCCACCAGCCCGCTCGCGGCACGCCTGCTCGGCCGCCTCGACGGCCAGATGCCGGCCTAAGGCCGGGCTCAGTCCCTCACCGGCCCCTGCGGACCGGGGGGACCAGCTCGGCGCGCAGCTTCAGGGCTTCGCTCCGGCAGGGGCAGCCTTCGAGGTGGTCGTTGACGAGCCCCATTGCCTGCATGAAGGCATAGACGGTTGTCGGGCCGACGAAGCTCCAGCCGCGCTTCTTGAGGTCTTTCGACATGCGGATCGAGGCAGGCGAGGTCGAGGCGGCGGTGAGGGCCGCGCGATCGAACCGCGTCGGACGCTCGGCAGCCGCCGGCTCGAAGCTCCACACATAGGCGGCAAGCGAGCCCTCTGTCCCAATGAGATCGAGCGCGCGGCGGGCATTGTTAATGGTCGAGGCGATCTTGCCGCGATGACGGACGATGCCGGCATCGCCCAGCAGCCGCTCGATATCGGCGTCGCCGAATTCGGCCACCGCAGCGGGCTCGAAATTCGCGAAAGCGCGGCGGAAATTCTCGCGCTTGCGCAGGATCGTCAGCCATGAGAGGCCCGACTGGAAGCCTTCGAGGCAGAGCTTCTCGAACAGCCGGCGATCCTCCGTCACCGGCCGCCCCCATTCCGCGTCGTGATAGGCCTCATAGTCGACGAGCCCGCTGCTCCACCAGCAGCGCGCCCGCCCGTCTGTTCCCGCGACAAGCCCGTCCGCAAGCTCCATCTCGACCCCCGTTCGATGTTTGTTCTTGTCTAGCGCGACTCCCGCCAAGGCTGCAAGCGGCGGCGCGTTAACCCGAAATTCACCATGGTGCGAGCTGGAACGGCGCGTTCATCCTTCTTTTCCAGCCTGTGCCTCAGTCTTGCCTCGAAGCCGGAGCGCCGCGTGCGACCGGCCCGAGACCTGGGCATTGGTGTGCCCGCCTGTCGCAACCCCGTCGCCAGACGCCTTGTGTCGAGTACGTCCATGCGAAGCCTTTTCCTGTCCGCAGCCGTTGCGGCCGTCGTCGCCCTCCCCGCCTCGGCCCAGGCCAACGACCGCTATGTGCCGCGTCCGCCCGTGATGCTCAGCCCTGATCTGTCGGAGCCCTGGCTGCTGCAATATGCGCCGGGCAAGAAGCGCCCGGTCATATCCCAGCGCACGGTGCGCCAGCCGGTGGCGCCGGTCATGGTCTCCAGCATCACGCCGGTGCCGATCCCGCAGCAGCGCGCGGCAAAGCCCGCCAGCCGGCAGTTTGACCCGGCCTTCCTGCCCACGGTCATCGCCTATAACGGCCCCGAAAGGCCGGGCACGATCATCATCGACACCAATGCCCGCTATCTCTATCTCGTCGAGGCTGGCGGCCAGGCGCGCCGCTACGGCGTCGGCGTCGGCAAGCCCGGCTTCGAATGGGCCGGCGAGCATCGGATCACGCGCAAGGCCGAGTGGCCCGGCTGGACGCCGCCGCCGGAAATGCGCAAGCGCCGCCCGGGCCTGCCGGTTCACATGGAGGGCGGCCCCAACAATCCGCTCGGCGCCCGCGCGATGTATCTCGGATCAACGCTTTATCGCATCCACGGCTCGAATGAGCCCTGGTCGATTGGCAAGGCCGTCTCGTCGGGCTGCATCCGCATGCGCAACGAGGACGTGACCGATCTCTATGCGCGGGTGGGCGTCGGAACGCGCGTCATCGTCATGTGATCCGCGTCGCTTGCCGCGGCCGGCAGGGTTTTTTATCGTCCAGATCGCAGCCGTGTCCTCGACAGGCTGCGCTGAAGACCAAGAAACGGAGGGTTGGATGGCTGGCTGGCATATGATTCGGATGGCCGCCCTTGCGGCAGCGATCACGCTGACGGCGGGGGATGCGCATGCCGAGGGCTTCTTCCGCAAGCTCTTTTCAGGCGGCTTCGACCTCCAGCCCGTCGAGGCGGTGCCAGGCGCGGCGGTGCCGATGAAATACAAACGCCAGCGCGTGCGCTACGTCACCGACGCAGCGCCGGGCACGATCATTATCGATTCGGATGCCAAGTTCCTCTACCTCGTCGAAGGCGACAACCGGGCCATGCGCTATGGCGTCGGTGTCGGGCGCGAGGGCTTCGGCTGGCAGGGTCAGGTGAAGGTCGGCCGCAAGGCGGAATGGCCCACCTGGACGCCGCCGCCGGAAATGCGCCAACGCGAGAAGCAGAGGGGCCGCATCCTGCCCGTCTCGATGAAGGGTGGACCGCAAAACCCGCTCGGCGCCCGCGCGATGTATCTTTATGACGGCGGCCGCGACACGATGTTCCGCATCCATGGCACCAGCGAGCCCTGGACCATCGGGCACAACGTGTCGTCGGGCTGCATCCGCATGGTCAACAACGACGTTTCCGACCTCTATGAGCGGACGCCGATCGGCACAAAAGTCATCGTGCGCTGACGCACATTGAGCGTTGCGGCCGGCCAGAGGCCGGCGCGCAGACGCTCAGGCCGTCGCTGGCTTGCCGTATACCTTCATGAAGAAGGAAACGGCACGCGCCACGCGCTGCCGGATCTCGTCGGGGTCCGGTGTCGAGATGATCCCGAACAGAAGCTTCCGCAGCACGCCGGTCTGGGCGAGTTCCATGAACTGCGAAGCAGCAAGCTCGCAATCCTCGATCTCCAGCACGCCCGCTTTGACCTGGACTGCCAGATAGGCCGCGATCTGCTCGGCGCACAGCGCCGGGCCGCGGCCGTAGAACTCCGCGCCGATCTCAGGCATTCGGTTGACGATCGAGAAGACCGTCCGCATCGCCCGAACGTAATAAGGACGGGTCAGGATCTCGACCAGACGCGTGCCGCAATCGGTCAACACGGCCGCGACGTCATGGTTATCAAGGTCGAGCTGGATGACGCTGAACAGTTCTTCGCGCTTCTCGGTTGAGATCAGCTCGACGAACAGGTGCTCCTTGTCCTCGAAATAAACATAGAGCGTCCCCTTGGACACGCCGGCAACGCGGGCGATGTCGTTCATGCTCGCCGCGTCGAAGCCCTTCTCGAGAAAGACGGCCCGCGCGCCGTCGAGAATCTGCCTGCGCTTGCGCGGATCATGGCCGGCGGCCCCCTGGTCGGCGACCATCAGCTCGGCTTCGGCACTGATCACGTCCATTTCCTCTCTACCGCGCTCGCGGCCTTTCACAAAAGTAGAGCGGATGCGGCCCTGACAGTTGGGAAGGCTAGCAAAAACATTCTCCCCTACCAACCCAGATGACGCCCATACGAGCCGTCATCGTAGAAAAAATGACCGAACCGTTCAGTTCGATCTTGATCTAAGCGTCCTGCTCCGCTAAATCAAGCACCAACTGACCGAACCGTTCGGTCAATCGAGTTCTTCCAAGGAGCGGGCCATGGCAAAAATCGCCCTCGTCGAGGACGCCGGAGATACCGGATCGAGCGATCTGGCACCGGCGCAACGCAAGACCGCCGAGGCGCCGGCTTCACCGACGCCTGCGGCACCGCCCGTTCATGAGCCTGCTCCGACGCCCGCCGCGCAGCAGCCGCTTGCGCCAGCCGAGAAGCCGCCTGCCAAGGGTGGTCGGCGCCGCGTGATTCTGGGCGCGGTCGCGCTGATCGCCATCCTCGCCGGCAGCTATTACGGCCATGAATGGTGGACCACCGGACGCTTCATGATTTCGACCGATGATGCCTATGTCGGCGCGGACTCCTCCGTCGTGGCGCCGCGCATCGCGGGTTATGTCGCCAACGTGACGGCAGTCGACAATGCCTCGGTCAAGGTGGGCGATCCGCTCGTCTATCTCGATGATTCCGACCAGAAGGTCGCGATCACCGCCGCGGAGAATCAGATCGCTTCGCAGCAGGCTTCGCTCGATCGCATCGACAAGCAGATCGCCGCCGCAAAGACGGCCGTGGACCAGGCCAAGGCATCGATCACCTCGGCTGAAGCGGACCGCGAGCTTTCGATTGCCGACTTCAATCGCGCGACGCAGCTGAATGCCAGCCAGTTCGCCAGCAAGCAGTCGGTCGATCAGGCGAAGGCCACCAACGACAAGGCAGCAGCCGCGGTCGAATCGGCGAAGGCCGGTCTCGCATCGGCGGAGGCCAATGTCGCGGTGCTGGTCGCGCAGCGCGTGGAGGCTGAACGCCAGCTCGACCAGTATCGCACCACGCTCGACCAGCGGAAGCTCGACCTCGACCGGACGATCGTTCGTGCGCCCTTCGACGGCGTTGTCGGCAATCGTGCGGTCCAGCCGGGCGAGTACGTCGCCGCGGGCCAGCGCCTGCTGGCACTTGTTCCGCTGACCGAGGTCTATATCGACGCAAACTTCAAGGAAACTCAGCTCGCCGGCATCCGGCCGGGCGCGGTTGCCCATGTCACGGTCGATGCAGCCGATGGCGAAGGCTTCGAAGGCAAGGTGGTGAGCGTCGCCCCGGCATCAGGTTCCGTGTTCAGCCTGCTGCCGCCCGACAATGCGACGGGCAATTTCACCAAGATCACGCAGCGCGTGCCGGTCCGCATTGCCGTGCCCGCCTCAGTGATCGCTGGCGGAGCGCTGCGCCCCGGCCTTTCGGTCACCGTCGAAATCGACAAGCGCACCGGACAGGGCGCCGTCGCCAATTGACGCAAGAATCCTCCCCCGGGAGGTAAAGAGAGGGGAAACATCCGCGGTCCCTACCCCGGCGGCTGTTTCCCCTCGACTTTGATTTGATCGTTCACAAGAACGCCGGAAAGGCCGCTCGCCGACCGCCGACGCGAATTCCGGAGCACGGCCATGGCCGGACCAGCCGCATTCGAACAGCCCGTGATGACGCCCCGGCGAATCCTCGGATTTGTCGCCATGTGCGTCGGCATGTTCATGGCGATCCTCGATATCCAGATCGTCTCGTCGTCGCTCGCCGAGATCCAGGCCGGCCTCTCGGCCTCTTCGTCCGAAGTGTCGTGGGTCCAGACCGCCTATCTAATCGCCGAGATCGTGATGATCCCGCTGTCGGGCTTCCTCGGGCGTGCGCTCTCGACGCGCTACCTGTTCGCCGTGGCCGCCGGCGGATTTGCCATCACCTCGATTGGCTGCTCGACCGCCAACTCGATCACCGAGATGATCATCTGGCGTGGCCTGCAGGGCTTCATCGGTGGCGGCATGATCCCGTCGGTGTTCGCGGCAGCCTTCACGATCTTCCCGAAGAACCGGCAGGCGATGGTCTCAGCGATCGTCGGGCTGATCGCGACGCTCGCGCCGACAATTGGCCCGACGATCGGCGGCTATCTCACCAACCTCTTTTCCTGGCACTGGCTGTTCCTCGTCAACGTCCTGCCCGGCATTGCGGTCACCATCGGCGTGCTCACCTGCGTCGACTGGGACAAGCCTAACCTCAAGCTGCTGAACCATTTCGACTTTTTTGGCCTCGCGACGCTCGCGGCGTTTCTCGGCAGCCTTGAATATGTGCTCGAGGAAGGTTCGACCAATGACTGGTTCCAGGATGAGACGATCTCCATTCTCGCCGTCGTCGCGGTCGTCGCCGGCATTGCCTTCTTCTGGCGCGTGCTGACGGCGAAGGAGCCGATCGTCGACGTCCGGGCCTTCAACAACCGCAATTTCGCGACCGGCTCGCTGTTCTCATTCATGCTCGGCGTCGGCCTCTATGGCCTCGTCTATCTCTACCCGGTCTATCTCGCCCGGGTACGCGGCTATGATTCGCTACAGATCGGCGAGACGATGTTCGTCACCGGCATCTTCATGATGATCACGGCGCCGATCGCCGGCAATCTGGCGCAGCGGCTCGACCCGCGCGTGATGATGGCGGCGGGATTGTCACTGTTCGCGATCTCCTGCCTCGAACTGGTGCCAATCACCAAGGACTGGGCCTTCACCGAACTCTTCATCCCCCAGGCGCTGCGCGGCGTCGCGCTGATGACCTCGATGATCCCGGTTTCAATGCTGGCGCTTGGAACACTGCCGCCGGAGCGGATCAAGAATGCGTCGGGCCTTTTCAACCTCACGCGAAATCTCGGCGGCGCAGTTGGCCTCGCCGTGATCACGACACTGCTCAACGATCGTTGGGACCTGCACATTGCCCGCCTGCATGAAGCGGTGACCTGGAGCAGCACTGCGGCGACCGAACGGTTTACCGCTTTGTCCCGCGGCTTCTCCGCGCTCGGCTCCAATGCCGAACTTGCTGCGCTGCAGACGATTGCGCAATCGGCCAAGCGCGAGGCTCTCGTGATGGCGTTTTCCGACGTGTTCCTCGTCCTAGCGGTGATCTTCGCCGCGATCGTTCTCCTCGTCCCGCTCGCCCAGAAGCCGGGCGCGAGGGCC
The DNA here is from genome assembly GCF_900129325.1 of Kaistia soli DSM 19436. Taxonomy (GTDB): domain Bacteria; phylum Pseudomonadota; class Alphaproteobacteria; order Rhizobiales; family Kaistiaceae; genus Kaistia; species Kaistia soli. The sequence goes on from NZ_FQUP01000001.1 coordinate 593,554, forward strand.
GCGGCGGCGGGCGGAGGCCACTGACGAACGCCAATGCGGAGCGGCGAGGGAACGACAAAGTTCCGCCGCTCCGCATTGAGAAGGCGCCCATGCCGCGCTATTATCTGGTGACCTTACGGACCGTCCCCAGCTGCGTGCCTCATTAAGGCGCGGCGGCCTCAATCAAGTTTGGCCATTTCATGGATGCTTCTGTCTCGACCCGGGCCGAACCCGCGCCGCTCGATCACGCCACCGTCCGAACGATCATCATCGGGATCATGCTGGCGATGTTTCTCGCCGCGCTCGACCAGACGATCGTCGCCACGGCGCTGCCAACGATCGGACGGGAGCTCGGCGATCTTCAGAACATCTCGTGGGTGGTGACAGCCTATCTGCTGTCTTCAACCGCGGCGACTCCTCTCTACGGCAAGATCAGCGACATCCATGGACGGCGGACCACGCTGCTCGCCGCCATCGTGATCTTCATGATCGGCTCGATCGCCTGCGCCCTCGCGCCGACCATGTTCGCGCTCATCGTCGCCCGGTTTGTCCAGGGCCTTGGCGGCGGCGGCCTGATTTCTCTTGCCCAGACCATCACGGCCGACGCGGTATCGCCCAGGGAACGCTCTCGTTACATGGGCTATTTCGGCGTCGTCTTCGCCCTGTCGAGCGTGGCGGGACCGGTGCTGGGCGGCGTCATATCCCAGTCGGTCGGCTGGGCGGCGATCTTCTGGATCAATGTCCCGCTCGGCGCGCTGGCCTTCTTCATGACCTATAACGCGCTGAAGAAGCTGCCGCGGCACGAGCGCGCCCACAAGCTCGACTATGCCGGCGCCTGCCTCCTGGTGATTGCAGCCGTCCTGCTTTTGCTGGCACTGAGCTGGGGCGGCGTCGTCTATCCCTGGGCTTCGCGCGAGATCATCGGCCTCCTTGCCGGCTCGATCGTGGCTTGGGTGCTGTTCGCCTATCGGCTGATGAAGGCGCCCGAGCCTTTCCTGCCGCTCGGCGTGCTCGGAGACCGCGTCGTCGCCAGCGCCACGCTCGCCGGCTTCTTCGGCATCGGTACCATGGTCGGCCTCTCGATCTATCTGCCACTGTTCTTCCAGGCGGTGCTGCACATGAACGCCGCCGAATCGGGCTTTGCGCTGATCCCGCTTTCCGTCGGCACCGTCGCCGGCGCGCAGACATCCGGCCTGATCATGGCCCGGGTCCGCCACTACAAGCGGGCGCCGATGATCGGGCTCTCCATCAGCATTCTCGCGATGATCGCCATGACGATCACGGCAGGCCAGTTGCCGATGTTCGGCATGGAAATCCTGCTCGTCATCATCGGCGCGGGGCTTGGAACGCTGTTCCCGGTCACCGTCGTCGCGGTGCAGAACGCCGTCGCGCCGCATCACATGGGCACGGCGACCGGCACGGTGAATTTTATGCGCGCCCTCGGCAGCGCCATCCTCGTCGCGACCTTCGGCGCCATCTTCCTGGCCGGCGTCGGCGCGACCGGCGGCGTCTCCGTCGAAACCCTCATCGCCAGCACCGGGTCGGGCGTTTCGCTCGCCGACGCATTCCGCGGCATTTTCGCGGCTGCGACGGCCTGCATCATCATCGCCTTCCTGCTGCTGCTCATGATGGAAGAGCGGCCGCTGCGTGGTGGGGAGCGTCCGACGACGGTGGTGCTCGACTGAAGACGGTGGCTAGCCGGAGCCCTACGCGACGCCGATCCGCAGCAGATCGTGCATATGCAGGATGCCGAGCGGAAGGCCGTCCTCGACCACAAAGAAGGCCGTGATCCGGGTCGTGTTGAGCAGGTCGATTGCGGTGCCGACCAACATGTCGGGCGGGATCGTCTTCGGCGCACGCGTCATAACCGCCTCGACAGTACGTGTCAGGAGGTCCGGCCCGATATGACGGCGGAGGTCGCCATCGGTGACGATGCCGACCAGGCGGCCTGCCTCATCGACGATGCCGATACAGCCGAAGCGCTTCGCCGACATCTCGCCGATGGCATCGCCCATCAGCGTGCCGAGCGGCGCGAGTGGCATCGCTTCGCCGGCATGCATCACCGCGGTCACGAAATGCAGGCTGGCACCGAGCTTGCCGCCGGGATGGAACAGGCGGAAATCCTGCGCCGTGAAGCCATGCGCCTCGAGCAGCGCAATGGCGAGCGCGTCGCCGAGCGCAAGCTGCATCACGGCAGACGTCGTCGGCGCGAGACCATGCGGACAGGCCTCCTCGGCGCGCGGAAGCAGAAGGACATGGCTCGCCTGGCGCGCCAACGAGCTTTCGGGATTGGCAGTGATCGCGACGAGCGGGTTCCGAAAGCGGCCGGCATATTCGACGATCGGTCGTAGCTCGGCCGTCTCGCCCGACCAGGACAGCGCCAGGATGACGTCGTCTTCCGCCGCCACCATGCCGAGGTCGCCATGGCTGGCCTCGGCGGCGTGAACGAAGAAGGCGGGCGTACCGGTTGAGGCGAGCGTTGCCGCGATCTTGACGCCGACATGGCCGCTCTTGCCGACGCCAGTCACGACGACGCGGCCCCTCGCGGCTCGGATCAGATCGACCACCGCCGCGAAGTCGGCAGCCAGATCGCCTTCCAGCGCGCGCGCAAGCTCCGAAAGGCCGGCCTGCTCGCTCGCGACCGTCCGGAGCGCCGAGGCGACCGCATCGACGGCCTGCTTTCCGCCGGATGCCTGATCACTCGCCAGCCTGGAGACCTGCCGCTCGGAACCCATCGCGTTCTCCGCACTCAACCCGTTCATCGAAGCGATCGTTTAGCACGCGGCGCGGCGAAAATCGCCCGCCGGTCGCAGCGGCCGGCGACAACCTTCTCTTAACCAAGCCCGTTTACATTTCGGAAACCATAAGGCCGGGCCATGCATGGCCTGAAGCCGTGCGGGCAAGGACACGACAAGGCCGATGCACGTCATCCACCGGACACTTCTGTCGGCGACGCTGATCGTGGCGCTTGCACCGATGCCGGTGGCGCGCGCGCAGAATGTCGCGAGCGGCAGCGGCCCGGGCATTGCCTTCGATACGAGCGACGACTTCTCGTCACTACGCGGCACGGATTCCGGCCAGCCGGTCGAGATCTCGAACCAGCAGGGCATCGACGCTACCGACGACAGCCTGACGACGACGGCCCCCGACCTTGCCGAAGATGGCAAAGTGACGCGCGTGCAGGGCGTTCAGCCCATCACGGGCAACGAGGAGGAAGGCGCGACCAAGCGGAGCAAGACGGCCGATGCGCGGGATGAAACCGCCTATGATCCGACGGGCATCCGCCTCGGCAGCTTCATCCTGCTGCCGGCAGTGGAACTGAGGGGCGGCTATACCTCGAACGCCGCACAGTCGTCGACGGGCCGCCCATCCGGGACGATCACCGTCGCACCGGACATCCTCCTGAAGTCCGACTGGACCTCGAACGAATTCCAGTTTCGCCTGAAGGGCGACTACGAATATTTCACCGACACCAGCGTCAAGCCGGATTCGAACCTCTATGTCGAGGCCAACGGCCGGATCGACCTGCCGAGCGACTGGGCGCTGCGGCTGAAGGCCGACTACATCTACGATACCCAGTCGAGCAGCCAGTTCGGCTATCCCGAGGGGGTCCAAAACCCGCCGGGGATCAACACCTATGATGCCGGCGCGACGCTCGACGGCAGCGTCGGGCGCACCGTCCTGCAGCTGCGCGGGACGGCGACTTATACCGCCTACGATCCGCTGCAGGTCGACAACACGTCCGTGACGCAGGCCTATCTCGACAACACGCTGATCAACACCGCGGCGCGCATCGGCTACCAGTGGACGCCGACCATTGCGCCCTTCGTCGAGGCGGAGCTTTCCAACCGCTTCTTCGAAAATCCGACTGATCCATCAGGCTACAGCCGCAACAGCCGGGGCATCACGCTGCGCGGCGGCATCGCCTATTCGGCCGCTCCGATCCTCAAGGGCGAAATCGCACTCGGCTGGCGGCACGAGACCTATGACGATTCGCAGTTCGCGCCGTTCGACCTGCCGACCATCGACGCCTCGCTGATCTGGTCGCCCTCGCCGCTGACCCAGGTCGCCTTCGTCGCGGCGACCTATGTCGACCCTGCGACCAATATCGATGCATCCAGCACCATCGTCTACGATCTCGGCCTCTCAGTGGAGCGCTATGTGCGGCGCAATTTCACGCTCGCGGCCGACATCGGCTGGCAGCACCAGCACTATATCGACGCCGACGTGAACGAGATCACCTACGAAGCCGGCCTCCAGGGGACATGGAAGTTGAACCGCGAGGCCTGGATCGTCGGCCGCCTCGAGCAGCAGTATTTCGCCAGCGCCGTCGAGGGCGGCAGCTATCCAACCACTACGGCGACGATCGGGCTTCGCTTGCAGCGCTGACTGGCGCATGAATGCTTTGCCGTGTCATCTAGCGGACATGATCTTCGGCGAAGGTAAGCCATCATGGCATTCAACCATCGTAAGACCGTCACCTTCCGTCTCGCGCAGACCGCCCGCGCCGCGCGCGGCCGTTCGGGCAGCCATCTCGTGCGCATCGGCCTGCACCCTGGCCAGGAGAGCGTCCTCAAGGCGCTCGCCGAACAGGACGGGCTGTCGATGAGCCAGCTCGCGCAGACACTTTCCGTGCAGCCGCCGACCGTCACCAAGATGGTGAGCCGGCTCGCGGCGCAAGGCTATGTCGAGCGGCGGGCCTCGACGGGCGATGGCCGCCAGGCCCATGTCTTCCTCACCAGCCAGGGCCACGACACGATCGCCGATGTCGATCGCGGCTGGAAGCGGCTGGAAAAGGAAGCGTTGGCCGGCATCGACGAGAAGGACGTGAAGCGGCTGCGCAAGCTGCTGCGTCAAATCGAGAAGAACCTCTCCATCACCGCGGAAGAGCCTGACGAGCCGGTCGAGGACGAGATCGAAGACGCCGCGATCGAACGGACGGTCGAGACCGTCTGATCGTTCCGCCGCGCCGAATGGCCGCGTGCGGTCTCAGGCGCGCCATCCTATAAGGGGCACCCGATTATCGGACAAACGACGCCGCCATCGGCGATTGCTGTCGTCCCGCGCCCTGGAATGCCGTGTCCCGTCCGCGCAACATCCCGGCTCGCAGCTTCGTCGCGCTCGCCATCATGGTCGCGCTGCTAAACAGCACGGCCGCCTCGCCGCTTTACGGCGTCTATCGGGCCCACTGGTCGCTCGATACCTTCACCATCAGTGCCATCTTCGCTGTCTATGCCGGCGGTACGCTTCTGTCGCTGCTCTTGCTCGGCCGCCTGTCCGACCGGTTGCGAGACCGGCGCATCGCCATTGCCGGCGCGCTGCTGATTGTCATCGCCGGTGCCCTGGTCTTCGGCACCGCCACGGATCTCCACGCCCTGTTCGTCGGCCGCTTTCTTGCCGGCTTTGGAACCGGCGCGGTGACCGGCGCGGCAAATGCGGCGCTGATCGAGCTTGATCCCCGGCTCGACGCCCGCCGCTCGGCCGTGCTGGCGACGTCGGTGTTCACGATCGGCTGCGCGGTCGGCCCTGCCATATCGTCGCTTTGCCTGGCGCTCGACCTCGATCCGCTGCGCCTGCCCTTCCTGGTCATCGCTGCCCTCGCCCTGGTCGCTCTCGCCGGTCTTGCCATCGTTCCGTGGCGCCCGGTTCGTTTCACGGCGCCAACCGGGCCGATCGACGTCACCAGCCCCGCCGCCAGCACGCCACGCCTGGCAGCCTTCTCGATCGCCGCCGCCGCCGTCTTTATCGCCTGGGCGGTCGGATCGAGTTTCGCCTCGCTCGGTCCGAGCTTTGTCCACGAGTTGCTGCACATGCCGTCGATGGCGGCCGCCGGACTGATCGTCACTATCTTCCAGCTCGTCGGCGGCCTCAGCCAGATCGCCGCGGGGCGGCTTTCCTCCGATCGCGCCCTCATTGCTGGCACGGTGATCGTCGCTGCCGCGACACTGGCATGCCTCATCGCGATCGAGGCGGCGAGCGCAGTCGGCTTCGTCGCGGGTACCGTGCTGATCGGCATCGGTTATGGCGCCGCCTTTGTCGGAGCTGCAGGCGTCGTCAACCGCATCGCGCCGCCGGACCGTCGCGCGGCGTTCGTCTCGGCCTTCTATGTGATCGCCTACCTCGCCAACTGCCTGCCGGTTCTGCTGCTCGGTTGGCTCGGCGATCTCTTTGGCCTCGCCGGGGCCTTTCTCGCACTGACTATCTTCGCCGCCCTCGCCACGGTGATCGTGGTTCCGGCCGCGATCGTCGTCCTGAAGCCCGCGCGCCAGATCCGCCGACCCGTAACCTGACCCTGCGGACTGCCTAAGCCTGACGGCGCACGACCCCAACGCGACGCCAAAGCTGTGGCGCCCAATGGTGACTGAAACTCGGGCCTATCCGCGCTATCCAATATAGGGTACACCCCTATCCTATGTCGCATCTTTCATCGAACAAGGATCCGTTGCTCGCCCGCATTCGGCGGATCGCCGGGCAGATTGCAGCCGTCGAACGCGCCGTTGCCGGCGATGCTGGCTGCGCGGCGGTGCTGCATCAGGTGGCAGGGGTGCGCGGGGCGGTCGATGGGCTGATGGACGAGCTCATCGCCGACCATATCCGCGAGCATGTTGCGAAGCCTGGTCTCGACGACGCGGCGCGCACGGCCGGCGCCGACGAACTGATCACTGTGATCCGCCGCCACGCCCGTTAGGCGCGCCGGCCGGGAGAAGAACGTCATGACTTTCGACCGCGAATTCGACGATCTGACGCATGACCACGTCTTCCTGGGCAGCCGGCATGATGAAAATGCCCGACGCACCCTCTGGGTGGTCGCGATCACGGCAGCCATGATGATTGCCGAGATTATTGCCGGCTACGAGTTCAATTCGATGGCGTTGCTCGCCGACGGCTTCCACATGGCGACGCATGCCGGCGCCCTCGGCGTCGCGGCCCTCGCCTATGCCTTTGCCCGCCGGCACGCCCGCGACCCGCGCTTCACCTTCGGCACCGGCAAGGTGGGCGACCTCGCCGGCTTTGCTTCAGCGCTCGTCCTCGCTCTCGTTGCCCTCGGCATCGGCGTTGAATCGGTGTTGCGGCTGCTGCAACCGGGTCCCGTCGCGTTTGGCGAGGCAACAGTCATTGCGGTGGTCGGTCTCGGCGTCAATCTCGTCAGCGCGCTGCTGCTTTCCGGCCACCATGACCATGGGCATTCACATGATCACGGTCACCGCCCTGCCGCCCACGCGCATCACGGTCACGATCATGGCCACGGCCATGCGGAACATGATCATCATGGCCGTGGGCATGCTCATCACCCTGCGCAAGCTCATGAGGAGCGCGACAACAATCTGCGCTCGGCTTTCGTGCATGTGATGGCCGATGCGCTGACCTCGGTGCTTGCGATCGCCGCGCTGCTCGCAGGCCGCTACCTGGGACTGGTCTGGCTCGATCCGGTCATGGGGATCGTTGGCGCCGTGGTGATTGCGATCTGGTCCTGGTCGCTGATCCGCGAGACGGCGTCGGTGCTGCTCGATCGCAGCGACCCGGCGATGGAGACGACGCTGCGCGACCGCCTGCTGACGCAGCCTCAACTCGGACGGCCGGCGTTCCGCCTCACCGACCTGCATGTCTGGCGCGTTGGTCCCGGCGCACATGCCGCGATCGTCAGTGTCGCGGGCGACGTGGAGGCGGCGGATATCCGTCGCCGCCTCTTGGGGATGCACGGCCTCGCGCATCTCACGGTGGAGACACGCCCGGCCGGATAGCGGATCAGTCGATCAGACCATAGGCCGGAACGGTGAGGAACGCCTCGAAGGTTGGGGCGGTCGAGAGCTTCGAGAATAGATCGATCGCCTCGGGGAAACGGCCAGCCGCGTAATTATCGGGTCCGACCTCGCCCTTCACGACTTCCATCTCATCGGCGAGGCAGCGGCGGAACAGCTCTTCCGTCGCCTTGACGCCTCCCTCCAGCGTCGCCTCGAAATGCAGCTGCTGCCAGATCTGAGCCCGGCTGATCTCGGCCGTCGCAGCATCTTCCATCAGGTTGTAGATCGGGACCGCGCCGCGCCCGCGCAGCCACGCCTCGATATACTGGACACCGACGCGGATGTTGTGGCGGAGGCCCTCCTCCGTCCGCGTGCCCTCGTGGATCTCCAGCATGTCCTTCTGGCCGTAGGAGACTTCCTCGCGCAGCCGCGTCAGCTGGTTCGGTGTCGGCATCATGCGATCGAACACCTCCATCGCGACCGGGACGAGATCGGGATGGGCGACCCAAGTACCGTCATGGCCGGCGCCGGCCTCGCGCTCCTTGTCGGCGCGAACCTTGGCGAAGGCGGCCTCATTGGCCGCCGGATTGTTCTTGATCGGGATCTGCGCGGCCATGCCGCCCATGGCAAAGGCGCCGCGGCGATGGCAGGTCTTGATCAAGAGTTCCGAATACGCCTTGAGGAAGGCCTTGCCCATGACGACCTGGCCGCGATCCGGCATCAGGAAGGCGGCGTTGTTCCGCAGCGTCTTGATGAAAGAGAAGATGTAGTCCCAGCGGCCGCAATTGAGCCCGACGATGTGATCCTTCAGCTCGTAGAGTATTTCGTCCATCTCGAACGCAGCGGGAAGCGTCTCGATCAGCACCGTCGCCTTGATGGTACCGTGGGCAAGCCCGATCCATTCCTCGGCCGCGCTGAAGACCTCGTCCCAGAGGCGCGCCTCCAGATGGCTCTCGAGCTTCGGCAGGTAGAAATAGGGGCCGGAACCCTGCGCGAGCGCCGCCTTGGCATTGTGGAAGACATAGAGGCCGAAATCGACCAGCGAGCCCGAAGCCGGTTCGCCGTCAAAGGTGATGTGACGTTCGGGCAGGTGCCAGCCGCGCGGCCGGATGATGAGGACGGCCGGACGAGGGCCGACCTTGTAGGCCTTGCCTGTCTTCGAGTCGGTGAAGTCGATCTGGCCGGCCCAGCGGTCCTTGAGATTGAGCTGGCCCTCGACCATGTTCGACCAGACCGGCGAGGACGCGTCCTCGAAATCGGCCATGAAGACCTTCGCGCCGGAATTCAGCGCGTTGACGATCATTTTGCGATCGACAGGGCCGGTGATCTCGACGCGGCGATCGGTGAGATCGGCCGGGATCGGCGCGACGCGCCAGTCGCCGTCACGGACATGCGCCGTCTCGGGCAGGAAGTCCGGCAGTCCGCCGTTGTCAAAGAAGGTCTGCCGCTCGCCGCGGAATTCCAGAAGGGCACGGCGCTTGCCATCGAAACGGCCATGCAGCTCGGCAACGAAGGCCAGCGCCTCCGGGGTCAGGATCTCGTCGTAGCGCTCGGCGGATGCGCCTGTGACGACAAGGCGATTGGCGTGGACGGACATGGCAGTCTCCTCAGACGGACGATCTCTGGCGACACCATCTCATCTCGGCGTCTTCAACGAAACAAGCACAATGATACGAGCACTGTTTCCACAGCAGCAAAGATCGCGCCTGCTCAGGTCGCGCGAAAGCGCGCGATCCTCGTGCTGAAATCCGCAGCTGCCGCGGCGGGATCGTCCGCAGCGATGATGGCCGAGACAATGGCGAGCCCGGCGGCGCCGGCTGCGAGAGCCGGTACGACATGCTCGGCCTTCACCCCGCCGATCGCGACGACAGGCACGGGCGAGGCGGCGGCAAGCGCCGCAAGCCCGTCAAAGCCGATCGGCGGCGCGGCGTTGGTCTTCGTCGCAGTCGCATAAATCGGCCCGACGCCAATATAATCGACGACAGAGAGGTCCGGCGCGGTTAGCTCCGATGCATAGGACACGGAGAGCCCTAGGATCTTGTCGGGCCCGATCATCCTGCGCACCATCGCGGCGGGAATGTCGCTCTGCCCGACATGGACGCCATCGGCGCCCACAGCGAGAGCGACGTCCACGCGATCATTGATGATCAGGGGAATGCCACGCGGACGCAGGATTTGGAGCAGCGCCGCCGCGATTTCGACCTGCGCGCGGCCCTTGCCCTTGGGATCGCGCAGCTGGACCAGCGTCACGCCACCTTCGATGGCCCGGCCTACCGCCTCCACGACGCCGCGCGGCCCGGCCAGTTGCTCGTCGGTCACGAGATAGAGCGAAAGATCAAAGGGGATCGTCATCACGCCGCCTCGACGCGGATGCTGGCATTGGCGGCCAGCGTTGCGCCATCGATGGCATAGAGGGCATCGCACAGCGCAGCCGGAAGGTGGCCGGGCCCCTTCAGGTCTGTCGCGGCGACCGCGCCGGCCGCGGCATAGACCGCCAGGGCTGAAACGGCAGCTTCGAATGGCGCACGCACGGCAGCGAAAGCCGCGACGGTCGCCGACAGGGCGCAGCCAAGGGCTGTCGACAGCGGCATCAGCGCGTCGCCGCCCTCGATAGCGACAACGATCGTTCCGTCGGTGACGAAATCGGTGGCGCCGGTAATGGCCACGACGGCGCCAGTCTCGCGTGCCAGGGCCTTGGCCGCCTCGACGGCATCCTCGGACCGCGCAGTCGAATCAGCGCCCTTGCCACCTGCACCGGACGCGCCGGCGAGGCTCATGATCTCGCTGCCATTGCCGCGGATGATCGCCGGCGAGAGCCTGGCGAATTCAGCCGCCACGGCGGTCCGGTAGGGCGTCGCGCCGCAGCCGACGGGATCGAGTACCCAGGGCTTGCCGTCTTCGTTCATCTGCAGGATGGCGCGGCGCATGCCGTCGACCCAGCTCTCCGATAGCGTGCCGATATTGATCACGAGCGAGGACGAGATCGCGGCGAAGTCTGCCGACTCGTCCGGAGCGTGAACCATGGCGGGCGAGGCGCCGACTGCGAGCAGCACATTGGCCGAGATCGTCATCGCGACGAAATTGGTGATGTTCTGGACGAGCGGCCGCGTGGCGCGCATGTCGGCAAGCGCCGCGGCGGCCGCCTCGATCGAGAAATTATCGGTGGTCACAGTCACTTCTTCGTCCTTGGCTTCTGGCGCAGGACGGAACGACGGCTTGGGCGCGTTACTCTTGCCGGAATGGTGGCCCGGCCGCGCTTGGCTCAATCCCTCCGCCGGCATGATCCGGATCAGGTTCGCGGGTTAGCCCGAAGGCCTCTCAGCCAGAATCCGCGCACGGATCGAGGCACCCCGATGAGACGAGGGCAACCTAGCATGGACGACGCACGGCGCAAGGCCGCGTGTCGTCCCCCGAAACGCCTCAAATTTGATCGGTCGGCGAGGCGCTTGCGCGCGGCGGCGCCATGGACGCCGGCCACGCACCGGCTTATGACCGGTATCGGCATGCTTTTCCGGCGAAAGGCCACGGCGGCGACGCGAGGCACCGAACTTGCAAGGTTTCGATGCCGACCGGAACCCGGCGCCTTCAGGGCGGTTGAGGGACCAAAGGTCCGTTCTGCATGGCCGCGACGACCAAAGGGTCTGATCGGTCACCATGGCGGCGCAACATCGCGGACAAAGGAATACACATGCGCCTCAGGCTCGGCACGGAACTTAACTACGAGTTTCAGGTGGCGACACCGATGATCGTCATGCTGAACGTTCATCCCTCGCTTGCTCCCAATCTTGAATATCCCGATACGCTGTTCACCAGCCCCGTGGTGAACGTCACCGCTTATGCTGATGTCTTCGGCAATCAGTGCTGCCGCCTCGTCGCGCCGCCCGGACCGTTCATGCTCGGCACGCAGACGATCATCTGGGACGACGGGCTGCCGGACCCTGTCGATTTCGGCGCGGTCCAACATCCCATTGAAGAGCTGCCGGACGATGTCCTGATGTTCCTTCTGCCCAGCCGCTACTGCGAATCCGACCAGCTGGCCGACGAGGCATGGCGGCTTTTTGGCAATACGCCGGCCGGATGGGAGCGCGTTCAGACGATTTGCAATTTCGTGAACAGCCATCTGACCTTCAATTATCAGCTGGCGAGCCCCTTCCGCACCGCGGCCGGCGCCTATCGCGACGGCGTTGGCGTCTGCCGCGATTTTGCCCATCTGGCGGTCACCTTCTGCCGTGCCCTCAACATCCCAACACGTTATTGCACCGGATATATCTCGGACGCCGGCGAGCCGCCGCCCTATGCGACGATGGACCTTGCCGCCTGGATGGAGGTCTATCTCGGCGGACGCTGGCATGTCTTCGATCCGCGCAACAACAAGCCGCGCATCGGCCGCATCCTCATCGCGCGGGGCCGCGACGCGGGCGACGTTCCGCTGACCCACACATTCGGGCCGAATGTGCTGACGAAGTTCACGGTGGTGACCGAGGAGATTTCACCGGTCGCGGCCTGACGGGGCGAGATTTTACCGATCTCGACTAGAGCGTCGGTGGGTGCAAATGTCGCCCCGCCGGCCATTTGCCTCCCTCCGGCGGAGTGCTATCGCTAGCGTCCGGACGGAACGGGCCAAAGCGGCAATGACGCGGACACGGCATAGAGGGCGATTTGCGGGCGACGCGGCTATGCTCGTCGCGCTGTTTCTCGTCGTGCAGGCGTTGTTTAGCGGCGTTGCGGCGGGCGCCCGCGCCGACGTCTCGCTGAGCGGCGACGTCATCTGCTCATCCTCCGGCGGCTGGTCTGTTGCTGGCCCGGCGGGCCAGCCTTCCGACCGTACGCATCTCGTCGATTGCTGCACGCTCGGCTGCCCGATGCTCGGGGGCGCCGTTCCCGGCCCGGTCGCCTTCAGTCCACCAGTCCACATCCATGTCCTGGCGACGCTCGGCGCGCCCGCTTCCGACCACGCGGTTCTCGTTCGGGCCGAGCTGGCGCCTCTCCGCTCGCGCGCACCGCCGCAAGCCTGAACGCATCGGGCCGTCACACGGCCTCCCCGCCGCCGGCCCGCGCCGCGCGGCCGTTCAGTCTTTCCGAGAGAGAACCCTCATGCTTTCCCGCCTCAATTCCGTACGCGTCGCCGTTCGCCGCCTGTTGACCAGCCCTGAAGAACGGATCGGCATCGCCGTGTTCGCCATGGCGCTGCTCTTCGTCGGCGTCGATGCAGCCGCTGCCCATGAATACAAGATCGGTGCGATCGAGATCGGCCATCCCTGGTCGCGCGCAACCCCGCCGGGCGCCAAGGTCGGCGGCGGCTATCTGACGCTGACCAATGACGGTGACATGCCCGACAAGCTCGTCAGCGCCACAGTCGAGATCGCCGGCCGCGCCGAAATCCACCAGATGAGCGTCGAGGACGGCGTGATGAAGATGCGCCAGGTCGAGGGCGGTCTCGATATCCCGGCGCACGGAACCGTGAAGCTCGATCCAAGCGGGCTGCATCTCATGTTCCTTGACCTGAAGGGGCCGCTCGTCCGGGGCACCAAGGTGCATGGCTCGCTCACCTTCGAGAAGGCTGGCACGGTGGATGTCGACTTCATCGTCGATGCGATCGGCGCTAGCCCGAAGCCGATGAAGCATGACGGCGGCGACTCAATGCCCGGCATGAAGATGGACCACTGAGATGCCCAGCCGCATGCGGCTCGCTGTCATGGCTCTGGCGGCAGTTATCGCCCTCGCCGCTTCTGGCGTGATCGGCTATCACCTGACGCATCAAGGAGCGCCCTCGGCGCCCCGCATTGCAATCGGTGGGCCGATCGACCTGACGGCGGAGGATGGCCGTCGCTTCACCAATGCCGATCTCGGCGGCAAGCCGTTTGCCGTCTTCTTCGGCTTCACGCGCTGTCCCAATGTCTGCCCGACAACGCTGTCGGACCTGACGCTCGATCTCGAGCAGCTCGGCCCGCTCGCCGACAAGCTCAAGGTGCTGTTCGTCAGCGTCGATCCGGAGCGTGACACACCGGAGACCCTCAAGGAGTATCTCTCGGCCTTTGACCCCCGCATCACCGGGCTTTCCGGGACACCGGCGGAAATCGCCAGCCTCGCCAAGGACTACCGCGTCTTCTACGAGAAGGTGCCGACCGAGGGCGGCGACTACACGATGAACCATACGGCGACCGTCTATCTGATGGACGGCAAAGGCGGGTTCACTGGCACCATCTCGCTGGAAGAAGAGCAGCCCGTACGCGTCGCGAAGCTGAAGCAGTTGGCCGAAAACGGCTAGGCAAGCGGGTGCGCCGGCAGGTCCGGCGCACCTTGCAAGACGGGGCTGCGCACTGCACTCTCCGGCGGCCGCCACAAACCACCCCATGGACGTCATGAACATCAAGCTTCCGACCTCGCTGCGCGCGTCTGTTCATGCGGAGATGGCACGCTCCGGGCGCAGCCTCGACGCGATCGTCCGCGATGCGCTCGCCAGCTATTTCGAGACGTCGCTGCACACGGTGTTCCAGGTTTCGACCTCAGGGGCGCTGGTCGCCGGAGTTTATGATCGCGAGGCGAGCGTCGAGACAATCCTCGACCACGGCGATTTCGGGCTCGGCACGTTCACCGGGCTCGACGGCGAGATGATCATCCTGGAAGGGCACGCCTATCATGCCGACGTTTCGGGCACCGTCACTGAAGCTCCTGATGACGCGGGCGTTCCGTTCGCGATCGTCACCCGCTTCACGCCGGAGCAGGAAACCCTGATCACGAGCATCGCCAGCTTCGCCGAACTCGAAGCGCTCTGCGACCCATTCCGTGCCTCGGGCAACATCTTCTACGCCCTGCGCCTCGACGGCCGCTTCGCCGCGGTGAAGGCAAGAGCCGTCAGCCCGCCGCCGCCCGGCACCAAGCTCGTGGACGCGGTGAAGACGCAGCATGAATTCACGTTGACAGATGTTGACGGAACGCTGGTCGGCATCTGGTCGCCGGAATTTTCAGGTCCGTTCAGCGTCGCTGGCTATCATTTCCATTTCATCTCGCGCGATCGCCGTCAGGGCGGGCACGTGCTCGACGTCCACGCCGATCATCTGAGGCTTCAAGTCGAGCCTTTGTCCAACTTCCATCTCGCGCTGCCGGAGACCGAAGCCTACCTGAAGGCGCATATCAGCGGCGATACGGCAGCCGCGCTCGCCTTCGCCGAGCATGACCATCAGGCGCCCGGCGCCTGATCAGCCGCTCATCCGCGCGTCCAGCAGCGCGACGATCCTGGCGACGGTGTTCCAATTGCGTACTGTGCCGATGCCACCCCGTCGCGCCGTTAACTGGCCGAGCATCCGTCCCTCGCTCGGTCGCTGACCGGCGAAATAAATCCAGAGATCGCCATCGACAAGACGGAGCTGTTCGCCGCCAGTTGCGTAGGGTGCGAGGCGCTGCAGTTCGCTCGCGGTCAATTTTTCGCGCATCACGCGGACATGCACGAGGCTTCCATCGGCGCCAGCCGCTGTGCGAAATGGATTGCCGACCGCGAGCCGGTGCCAGTCGTCGGCGCGGCGCAGGATGAAATCGATCCTTTTGCCGAACCGATCCGCAAAGGCACCCTCCAATTGCCGCTCCAGCGTGGCGAGCGGGGTCTCGGCACTATCGAAAACCAGATTGCCGGTCGCCACCACGGTTTGCGGATTGTCGAGGCCGAGTTCGGCGGCCATCGCGCGTAGATCGGCCATCACAACGCGCCGACCTTCGCCGAGGACGATCGAATAGAGCAGCGCAACATAGCTCGCCATCAGTGGAAACTCCTTGAGACCATCCGGCTTTGCAGTCGACAGGCCGGCGAAATTCCTTAACCTCTGCCGGTCCGCAACCGCGTCAGCCGAACATTCATCAGCAGGAACCACCGATGAAAGCCTGGGAATATGCCCGCGACCTCCTCCGCAATGCCGAGCCTGTGCTGCTTGCCGAGGAAGAGCAGACCTGGGATGCGTCGGCGGCGATTCGCGAACAGGATTTCTGGCTGAAGCTGTTCTGGCAATCGAATGTACCGGGCTCAGGCGCGCCGGAAAGCCTCGCCGTCGCGGCTGTACAGTCCCTGGAGAACAAGGGCTGGCGCGTACCGCCGCATGAGGACCTGCTCAAGTCGGGGCTCGAAGCCTGCGAACGCGGCGATTTTGAACGACTGCACGCCATCCATGCCCGCCTGAAGGCGGTGCTGCGTGCGGCGGCGCCGGACCCAGACCATCGCTCGCAGAAAACGCGCCGCATCGCGCGCTTCGACGAATTTGCCGCCGGCGCTGCCTTCCCGGATGATGTTGCGGTCGATGTTGCCGCGGACGCCTTCCGCGATCGGATCGCAGGGGCCTGGTGGGGCCAGATCATCGGCGCGGCCGTCGGCACGGCGCTCGAAGGCTATACGGCCGAAAAGCTGAAGGCGGCCTTTGGCCGGATCGACCGTTATATGCGGCCGCCGAACACCTATAATGACGACATCACCTTCGAGCTCGCCTTCCTCTATGCCTTTGAAGACAACGGCTATGCCGTTACCAGCGCCGACGTCGCCGATCGATGGGTCGGCCTCATTCCGGTTGCATGGTCGGCCGAGGCCGTGGCGCTCGACAACCTGAAGCGCGGCCTTTATCCGCCGCTTTCAGCCGAGGATGGCAATCCCTTCGATGAGTGGATCGGCGCACAGATGCGAGGCGCGATCTGCGGCATGGTGGCTCCTGGCCGCGCGCGCGAGGCGGCGCGGCTCGCCTGGCTCGACGCCGAGGTCTCACATACCGGCAACGGCATTCTCGGCGAAGTCTTTAACGCCGTACTCGTCGCGCGCGCCTTCGTGACGACCGATTTCCGCGCGCTGACCGAAGAGACCGTCGCACTGATGCCCGCCGACACCGAATATGGAGCGGTGGTGCGCTTCGCGCTCGACGCGGCCAAGACGTCGCCCGATTGGGAGGCGGCCTG
This sequence comes from Kaistia soli DSM 19436, assembly GCF_900129325.1. Lineage (GTDB taxonomy): Bacteria > Pseudomonadota > Alphaproteobacteria > Rhizobiales > Kaistiaceae > Kaistia > Kaistia soli. The sequence goes on from NZ_FQUP01000001.1 coordinate 610,203, forward strand.
GGCTCTCTGCGACGCGGAATATGTCGAGTATAACTGGATCCACGCTTATCCGAACGCCGCCGCGCAGGTCGTCGCGCTCTGGTTCGGCAATGGCGATTTCGACCGGACGCTCGAGATCATCGGCGGCTGCGGCCATGACGTCGACTGCAACGCCGCCCAGATCCTGTCCGCTGTCGGCGCCGCCAAAGGCATGGCCGCGATCCACACCCGCTGGACCAGCCCGATCGGCGACGACCTCGTCACCTATATGCGCCGCCCCGCCAAGACGACGACGAGCGCGCTGATCGACATGACGGTGGCAGCGATCCGCAAGGCCCGCTGAGACCTCGCGGATCGCTGCGCATGTTGGGTCATGCCGGCGGCAGCATCTCGATGCCATAGCGCCCGGCCGCCGCGACGAGGCGCGGAATGTCGGGCGCCGTCATCGGCGGGAACACCGAGCCGTCGGCCACCGGGTCGCCCGCCTCGCGGAAGAAGTTCTCATGCAGGCCGCCCGGCAGGTTGATGATGAGCATGCGCGCGGGCACGTCACCGGGATTACGAAAACCGTGCGGAACGCCCCGCGGGACATAGTGGAAGGCACCCGGGCCGCTTCGCGCCGTGGTTCCCGCGAGCATGAATTCGAACTCGCCCTCGAGCACGTAGAAGGCTTCAGCATCGTCGCGCTGGAGATGCGGCGGCGTGCCTTGGCCAGGCGCGGTCAAGGCTTCAACGAGCGAGAAGGCGCCCTCGGTATCGGCAGCAAGCGCACGGAAGGTGACCAGAGTACCAAGCAGGTGGACTGTCGCGGGGGCGGCCCGCGACTGGACTGGAGTGGCGGAAAGAGAGGTCATGATTTGTGATTGCTCCTTGTTTGTGATACATTTTTATCGTTACGCGACATTTGTCTCATAAAGAGTTTTCAGGTGCCCAGTCAAGAGAGTTTCGAGCGGGTTGCGCAAAAACAGCGGACGCGAAACGCGCTGCTCGCAGCAGCGCGTGAGTTGTTAGCCGAGGGGACGCATCCAACAGTGGCCGAGGCGGCGGACCGCGCGCAGATTTCGCGGGCGACCGCCTATCGCTATTTTTCGGCCCCGGAGCCGATGGCGCATGAAGCGGTGCTCGACGCGATTGCGCGCGAATTCGCAGAAGTAAGCTTCGCGCAGGCGCCTGCTGGCGCGGGTCCGGAGGAAAGGGCCGAGATCATCGCCGGCTCGATCATTGCGATGGTCATGACGCATGAGGCGCTCTTTCGCACCTTCCTCAGCGTTTCGGTCGGTGGCGGGAAACGTCCCCCCTCCCGCCGGGGCGGCCGTCGCCTCGGCTGGATCCGGGAAGCGCTCGCTCCCGTTGCCGCGGACTTTCCGCCCGACGTCCTTGACCGCATGGTCCACGGCATCGCTCTCCTGACTGGGATCGAGACGCTGGTGGTCCTTCATGACGTCTGCGGCCTGCCGCACGAAGCCGTCATTGCGGAGACGCAGGCACTGGCGCGGATCATCGTGCGCGGCGCTCTCGCTGAAGCGCAGCTTACGTCAAACGAGGCTTGACGGGACGATAAGGAAGCTGACGATCTGTCGCTGGGTTGCACCTGCGATGGCCGCAGGTGCATGGGCATATGAAGGAGACAAATGATGTCAGCGCATCGTCAGACAGGTCGGAGGCTTGGGCTCGCTGCGAGTATTTCCCTTGCAGTCGCAAGCTTTGCCTTGGCTGCCGCGACGCCAGCGCTGGCGGCGCCGAAATGCACGTCGAACGCATCCTTCCTGATCGTCGAAGTTCCCCATGGCGAGGATGTCGGCAACACGTATCTCGTGCGCGACAACACGGCCTCGCCGAAGCCTGTCTGCAGCACCAAGAAGCTCAAGACAGACCTCGTCATAGGCTCTCGCGACGATGCCTTCTATCTGCTCAAGCTGGTCGGCAACTACTTCCTGATCGACGCAGGGACCGGCCCAGACCGGGACCTGCTGATCTATGACCTTGCCAGCAAGAAAGAGGTCTTCTCGGGCGGCTATTCGGACGATGATATCAAGATCGATTCCGCGAAGGCCGTCTTCTGGACCGGAAGCGCCGAGAAGCCAACGAAGAAGAATTGCAAGGATCTCGCCTCGATCCAGAAGAACGGCCTGACACCCGTGATCGAGCAGCTTGTCACCTTCGATTTTACGAGCGGCACGCTGACGAAATCGAACAGTCTGCGCTGTAGCGCCGAGCAGTGAACAGAGCGTCCATCGAAACGCGCCGGGCGCAACGGCCGGCGCGGCTTGCCCGGCGCGTCCGTAACCGCCATCTGTGTTCCACATCAAAACACGGGCAACGGACGTTCATTTCATGAAGAAGATCGGCTTTCTTTCGTTCGGGCACTGGTCGCCGTCGCCTCAGTCAGGCGCGCGATCAGCCTCCGACACGCTGCTGCAATCGATAGACCTCGCCGTCGCCGCCGAGGAGCTTGGCGCGGACGGCGCTTATTTCCGCGTGCATCATTTTGCGCGCCAGCTCGCCTCGCCCTTCCCGCTGCTCGCCGCTGTCGGCGCCAAGACGAGCCGCATCGAGATCGGCACGGCCGTCATCGACATGCGCTATGAGAATCCGCTTTACATGGCGGAGGATGCCGGTGCCGCCGACGTCATCTCCGGCGGCCGCTTGCAGCTCGGCATCAGCCGCGGCTCGCCCGAGCAAGTGATCGATGGCTGGCGCCATTTCGGCTATGCCCCGGCCGAAGGCCAGACCGACGCCGATATGGGCCGCCGCCATGCCGAGGTGTTCCTCGACGTGCTGCGCGGCGAAGGCTTCGCCAAACCGAATCCGCGGCCGATGTTCCCCAACCCGCCGGGCCTGCTGCGGCTTGAGCCGTTCTCGGAAGGTTTGCGCGAGCGGATCTGGTGGGGCGCCGGTTCGAATGCGACGGCGCGCTGGGCGGCGCAGAAGGGCATGAACCTGCAGAGCTCGACGCTGAAGGACGACGAGACCGGCGAGCCGTTCCATATCCAGCAGGCCAAGCAGATCGAGGCCTATCGCGAGGCTTGGAAGGAAGCCGGCCATGAACGCGCGCCGCGCGTTTCGGTGAGCCGCAGCATCTTCGCAATCATGGACGACCGTGACCGCGCCTATTTCGGGCGCAGCGGCAAAGATCAGGACCAGATCGGCTTCATCGACGAGAACACGCGCGCGATCTTCGGCCGCAGCTATGCCGCCGAGCCGGATGCGTTGATCGCCGAGCTGAAGCAGGACGAGGCCGTGGCGGCGGCGGATACGCTCCTGCTCACGGTCCCGAACCAACTCGGCGTCGACTACAACGCCCATGTGATCGAGGCCATCCTGAAGCACGTGGCGCCGGCGCTCGGCTGGCGCTGATACGCCAACGAAGGCGCGGCATCCTCCAAAGTGCCGCGCCGGCGCTTCCGATGCGCCAGCCGTTTGTGCCTTATCGGAAGTCCTAGCTGATGCCTTCCGGCTTCGGCCCGCCATAGGCCCAGTCAAGCAACTCGATCGTGTGCACGACTGGCGTCGCCGTTCCCGAGGCGAGCTGCGTCATGCAGCCGATATTGCCGGCGGCGATGATGTCGGGCTTCACCTTGGCGATATTGGCGAGCTTGCGCGCCTTGAGTTGGCCTGAAATCTCCGGCTGCAACATGTTGTAGGTGCCGGCCGAGCCGCAGCAGATATGCCCCTCGGGTACGTCGCGCACCGTGAAGCCCGCGCGCTGCAACAGCGTCTTCGGCGTCACCTTGATCTGCTGGCCGTGCTGCAGCGAGCAAGCCGAGTGATAGGCGACCGTCAATGGCTCCGGCAACGCGGCGCGCTCAAGCTTGAGGCTTTCCAGATATTCCGTGATGTCGCGGGCGATGGCCGACACCCGCGCCGCCTTTTCGGCATAGTCCGGATCCTCGCGGAACATGAAGCCGTAATCCTTGATCGTCGTGCCGCAGCCAGACGCGGTGACGATGATCGCATCAAGCCCCGCGCCGTCCATCTCGGCGATCCAGCCGTCGATCGTCGCCTTGGCGGTCGCATGGGCGTCGTGCGAACGGCCCATATGATGCGCCAGCGATCCGCAGCAGTTGTCGCCCTTGGCGATCACCACCTCGACGCCGACGCGCGTCAGAAGGCGGATCGCCGCCTCGTTGATCGCGGGGTCCAGCACCGGCTGGACGCAGCCGGCGAGCAGCGCGACACGCCCGCGGCGCTTACCCTCTGCCTCGAAGGTGCCCGGCACCTCAGAAGGGCTGCGTCCCGAAGGAAATCTCGGCGCGAGCGCCAGCATGGCGCCGATGCGGGCAAGGCCCGGCATGCGGCCGATGCTGCGCGCGAAGGGACGCGCCGCCGCCGCACCGACCAGCGCCAGGCGGAATCGGCTGCGATAAGGCAGGACATGCGCGATCAGGCTGCGCATGACCCGATCGGCGAACGGGCGGCGATAGGTCTCCTCGATATGCGCGCGGGCGTGATCGACGAGATGCATGTAATGCACGCCCGAGGGGCAGGTCGTCATGCAGGAGAGGCAGGAAAGACAGCGATCGACATGCTTGACCACCTCGTCATTGGCCGGCTTGCCGCCTTCGAGCATGTCCTTGATCAGGTAGATGCGGCCGCGCGGGCTGTCGAGCTCGTCGCCGAGCAGCAGATAGGTCGGACAGGTCGCCGTGCAGAAGCCGCAATGGACGCAGGTCCTGAGGATCTTCTCGGATTCGCGCGTATCGGGATCGGCGAGCTGGGCCAGAGTGAAAGAGGTTTGCATTGCTAACCCATGCGGCCCGGATTGAGGATGCCGGCCGGATCGAAACTCTCGCGGATCCGGTGCGTGATGGCCGTGACGGCCGGCGACTCGGGCTGAAACGGTGAGATTGCGGCGCGGAGGCCATGCGGCGCACGGATCATGGTCGCGTGTCCCCCGAGCGCTGCCATGAGATTGCGCACGCTCGCCCCGCCACCATCCGCCGGTCCCGCGATTGCGGTCCAGACAAGCCCGCCCGACCAGTCGAAGAAGCAGCGCGCGCCGAGTTCCGCGCGAAGGCGCGCCGCGACGGCTGGTCCGTCTGTCGGCTTCACCGAAATGCGCCAGACAACCTCATCCTCGCGGGCTTCAAGCGGGCTGACATCGCGGATGGCGCGCCAGAGATCGGCGGAATCCTCATCCCGCACCGCTTCGGCATCGCCAAAGGCGGCCAGCAGGTCGCGCAGCCTTGCCGTGCGGTATTCGCAGGAATTGGCGAAGCCTTCGAAGCGCAGCAGCGTCTTCGACGGCGCGCCGGGAAGATGCGCCGCGCCGGTGATCTCGAAGGGCGTTCCGAGCGCCGTGGTCATCGCCTCGACGGCGCGGACATCGTCGAGCCCCTCGAAGACCAGCGTCGTCTCGGTCTCGGCCTTCGGCAGCAGCTTGTAGGTCACTTCGGTGAGAACGCCGAGCGTGCCCCATGAGCCGGCGAGCAGCTTCACGAAATCATAGCCGGTGACATTCTTCATCACGCGGCCGCCGGATTTGATCGTCTCGCCGCGCCCGGTGGTGGCGCGGACGCCGATGAGATGATCGCGTGCCGCTCCGGCCTGGATACGCCTGGGACCACTCGCATTCGATGCCGTCACGCCGCCGATCGTCGGCTCGCCCTTCGTGCCGAGCAGTCCGCGATAGTCGATCGGCTCGAAGGCGAGGCGCTGCCGGTTCTGGTCAAGCAGGGCCTCGATCTCGACGAGCGGCGTGCCGGCACGTGCCGACAGCACCAGTTCGCTCGGCTCATAAAGCGTGACACCGGTCATCGCGCGGGTGGAGAGCATGCGCGCCGCCTGGACCGGCCGGCCGATATCGCGGCTGCCGCCGCCATGAATAGCAATAGGTGAACCTGTCGCGGCAGCATCTGCGAGGATCGCCTCGATCTCGGCCTCGCTATCGGGGAGGAGAATGGAGGTCAAACCGGACGTCCTTCCAGGGGGAAGACCTTGTGCGGATTGAGCAGCCATTGCGGGTCAAGCGCGGTCTTGATGCGCATCTGCTGATCGAGGTCGATCGTGTTGAACTGGTGCACCATCAACTCGCGCTTCTCGACGCCGACGCCGTGCTCGCCGGTCAGGCAGCCGCCGACCTCGACGCAGAGCTTCAGGATGTCGGCGCCGGCTGCTTCCGCCTTTTCGAGTTCCCCTGGCTTATTGGCGTTGAAGAGCACGAGCGGATGCAGATTGCCGTCGCCGGCATGGAAGATATTCGCGACTTCGAGCCCGTAGCCGCTGCAGATATCGGCAATGCCGGTGAGCACCCGCGGCAACTGACCGGTCGGGATGGTGCCGTCCATGCACATATAGTCCGCGATGCGGCCCATCGCGCCGAAGGCAGATTTCCTGCCCTTCCAGATCGCGGCGCTTTCGGCTTCCGACTGCGACACCTTCATCGTCGAGGGATTGTAGTCGGCGGCGATGGCAGTGATGCGGGAGATGAGATCGGCGATCTCCTCTTCCGAGCCCTCGACTTCGATGATCAGCAGCGCTTCGACATCGAGCGGATAGCCGGCATGGGCGAAGGCCTCGCAGACGCGGATCGCCGGACGATCCATATATTCGATCGCCACTGGGATGATGCCCGAACCGATGATCGCCGCGACGCAGGCGCCGCAATCCTCAGCCGATTGGAAGCCCATCAGCATGGGCCGCGCGCCCTCTGCCAGCGGGAGGATGCGCAGCGTGGCCTCGGTCACGACACCGATCTGCCCTTCCGAGCCCACGATGAGGCCGAGCAGGTCGAGACCCGGCGCATCGAGCGCCGCGCCGCCGATCTCGACGATCGTGCCGTCGATCATCACCATCTTCACGCCGAGAACGTTATTGGTGGTGACGCCGTATTTGAGGCAGTGCGCGCCGCCGGAATTCATGCCGATATTGCCAGCGATGGTGCAGGCGAGCTGGCTCGACGGGTCCGGCGCGTAGAAGAAGCCAAGATGCTGCACGGCGCCGGAAACGCCGAGATTGGTGACGCCCGCCTCGACGCGGATGGTCCGGTTGGCGATGTCGACGTCCAGAATCTTGTTCATCTTGGAGACGCCGAGCACCACCGCATCGGCCGCCGGCAGCGCGCCACCGGCCAGCGACGTCCCTGCCCCGCGCGCGACCACCTTCACGCCCTCGGCATTCAGGAAGGCCAGGATCGCCGAGACCTGTTCGGTCGTTTCCGGCAGCACGACGGCAAGCGGCATCTGCCGATAGGCGGTAAGCGCGTCGGTTTCATAGGCGCGGCGTTCGTCCTCCGACGTGATCAGCGCCTCGGGCGGCAGAAGAGTCGCGAGGCCGGCAATGATCGCATCACGACGGGCCAGCACCCGCTCGTCCGGCTTCGGCATCAGGATAGCTGACATCGGTCCCTCCCGCCTGTCGGCAACGGCACAAGCACTCTAGGACGGAGCCACCATCACCTAAAGCCACGTCGTCAACAATCATCGTTTCCCTGGGGTTGAAAATCGCCGGCTTTTATTGCCACGATGCCGCGCATGAGCGCGTTCACGGACATGGAAATCTTCGCCCGAGTCATTACCGCCGGCAGTCTCTCGGCGGCGGGGCGCGAGCTCGGCCTATCGCCGGCTGTCGTCTCCAAGCGGTTGAAGCGGCTCGAAGAGCGACTGGGCACGCGGCTCTTGCAGCGCACGACGCGGCAGATCGCGCTCACCGAGGCGGGGCGCGGCTTCCATGACCGCGTCGTGCAGATCCTCGCTTCGATCGAAGAGGCCGAGGCCTATGTCAGCCGCCGCTCGGACGTCGCGCGCGGCACGCTCAAGATTTCGGCGCCGACCTCATTCGGCCGCCTGCATGTCGCGCCGCATCTCGGCCGCTTCCTGGAAGCCAATCCAGGCCTCACGGTCAATCTCGCGCTCTCGGACGATTTCGTCGACCTCGTAAAGGATGGCGTCGATGTCGCGATCCGTATCGCCGAGCTGACCGATTCGAGCCTCGTCGCCCGCCGCCTTGCGCCCAATCACCGGCTGCTCTGTGCGACGCCGGGTTATCTCGCCGCGCACGGCACGCCGCAGAGTCTAGCGGACCTTTCCCGCCATGCATTGCTCGCCACCGCGGGGCAGGATCCCTGGCGCCTCGAAGGAAGCGAAGGACCCGTTACCGTGCATATCGACGGGCGGCTCAGGACCAATTCCAACGAGGTGGTGCGTGCGGCGGTGCTGGGCGGCTTCGGCATAGCGCTCCGCTCGACCTGGGATGTCGGTCCGGAATTGAGGGCCGGCCAGCTGGTGCATGTCCTGCCCGCCTACCGGGCGTCGCGCCGCGTCGCCGTCCATGCGGTCTATCCGAGCCGGCGCTATCTCGCGGCGAAGGTCCGGCTGTTCATCGACTATCTGGCCGGCCTCTATGGCGAGCATCCCGCCTGGGATGACGGGCTCGAGTCGATGATCGGCGGCTGAACGGACATCGTTTGACTAGCCCGCCAGTTCGTTCCCGTCCGGCCGCTCAAACAGACGTGACCATGCCTCCAGATGCCCGGGATCGACCTGCGCGGCTTTCGGCAGGTCACGGTTTCTGATGGCGAGGCGCCGTGTCAGCTCGTGGAGCGGTACATCGAGAAAGTGGAGACGTGTTTCGGCTCCCAGCTGCAGCGCGGTGGATCGATACGCCGACCGTTCCTCTCTCGTCCAGAACCCGTTTTCCAGAATGACACTGCTGCCGCCGGCAAGTATCCGCTGCGCCAAAGTCCATTGCAGGTCTTCGACGCGCGTCCGGGCCTCTTCGTCATCGATTGCAAAACCAAGCGCCAGAATCCAGTCGTCGGGCGACAGGCGAACGCCGGCGCCGTCCTCTTCAAGCTGGCGGGCCAGGGTGGTCTTGCCCGATCCTGGCAGACCGCAGATGAGATGCAAGGTTGTCATGCGTCAGTGATAGTGCGCCAGCCGGCCTGGCTCGTCATCTGGTCGGCATGACAACACGCTTCGCTTCTAGGCCTCTCCCCCGTCCGCGTGATGACGGCGGATGCGGCGGACGAGGAACCAGACGGCGAGCGCGACGGGCACGACGGCCAGCGCCTCGATCGTGGTCGGCTCGATATGAAGGCCGAGCACCGGCGCGCCTTCCGCCAGATGGCCGACAAGGCCGACGACATAGTAGCTAACAGCCGCCACCGAGAGGCCTTCGACCGTCTGCTGCAGGCGAAGCTGCAAACGGGCGCGGTGGTTCATCGAATGAAGTAACGCGCGATTTTGCTGCGAAAGCTCGACATCGACGCGGGCGCGCAGCAGCGCGGCGGCGCGGGCGAGCTTGCGGGAGAGATCCTGCTGGCGCTGCTCCAGCGTCAGGCAGGTGCGCATGGCCGGCGCCATCCGGCGCGCGAGAAACGCGGTGAAGCTCGAATAGCCCTCGATCGGCTGCTCATCCATGGCGTTGAGGCGCAGGCTGACGATCTCGGCATAGGCGCGGCTGGCTCCGAAGCGGAACGCCGATTCCGCCGCGCCTGCTTCGAGATCGCCGGCCAGCGCCGTCAGGTCATCGAGCAGGAGGCGATTGGTGTCGAAGCCGCCCCCGCTGCGGAAGCGGCGCGTATCGTCGACAAGCTGCGTCTCGATGCGGCGTATCTCGGGCTGCAGGCGCTGCGCTTCGGGAAGACCCAGCATGGCCATGACGCGATAGGTCTCGGTCTCCAACAGCCGCTGGACCAGCGGCCCCGCTTCCTGCGGGCCGAGCCCGCGATCGACGACCAGAAGGCGCGTGAATCCGTCGCCGTCCTCACGAAAGTCGGTCGCGATCAGAGCGCGGCCGCCGGCAGCTTGCGAAGCGGCGAGCGATCCGGGGTCGAAGCCGGCGAAAAGCTCGGCCGGCGGGCGAAGATCGGCAACGAGGTCGAGCCGCGCCGCGACCATCAACGGCCCCGGCGGCTCGAACGCAGCGCCGAACGGCGTCTCCGCGGGCAATGCGCCGGTCCCGCCCCGCACGTCCCAGCTATAGGTCGTAAACTCCGCATGACTTTCCCAGCGAAGCGAGCCGCCGGCGAGCGCTACGACATGATGACGCGCCTCAGGCCCCGGCTGCGCCTCTCCAATTCTGAGGCAGAGGGCCGCGAGATTGCGGCGCGCCGCGTCCGACTGGGCCGTATCTGTCATGAAGGCGTAGTGGAGAACGAGGCGCGGTGCCTCGATCATGTGGAACGGCCGCGCATGCACTTCGTGCAGCGCGGCATTCCGCAATGGATGATCGGCAAACCGTCTTGGGCCTTCGCGCATCAGCATCCCCCCGGATTGCGCCACCATAGCCTCGCATCCATCCGAAGGCGGCCGCGACACGCTGGCGCGCCCACGTCAGACGCGCGCGATCTCCTCGACCCGGCGCCTGAGCATATCCGATGCGTCGGTCCGGCGCTGCGCAGCCTCGCGCGCCCGCCGATCGAACTCCCCCAGCGCCAATCGATACCCGGCGAGCGCTGCGTCAAGCGCCGCTGGCGCGGGACCGCCGAAGCGGTCGCGAACGGCTATAAACGCTTCCGGCGACACCATGTCCGCGAAGGCCATCTGGTCGGCGGCCGGGCGTCGGCCGACATGACGCTCGAACGCCGCGACAAAAGTGGGATAGCCATCTTGTCGCAAGGTTCCGGATGCCGCGACGACGGCCCGCGCAACGTCGGCTGCAATCTCATGCGCAAGCCGAAACGGCAGCCCTTCCTCGCGCACGAGGCGATCGGCGAGTTCGGTGATCGTGGCGCAGGAACGATCGAGATTGACGGCGACCCTTTCGGAATCGATGCGCGCCGCTTCAATGGTGGCCGTCAGAAGCGCGAGGACGCGCAGGCCGACATCAAAAGCCTGATAGCCCATCTCGTGGGTCTCGGCCTCGCTGTCGGTCATGTCGGTGAAGGGCGTGTTGTGAAGGAGATCGACCACAGCGCGGGCGCGCCCGACGGTCTGGCCGGACAGATGCCGCAAGTGCTCGAACGGCACCGGATTGCGCTTCTGCGGCATGATCGAGGAAATCTGCACGAAGGCATTCGGCAGATAGAGTTGGCCGACCTCGAAGCTCGACCAGAACAGGAAATCCTGAACCGGCCGGCCAAGATGCAGGAACAGCAGGGCCAGCGCGTCATAGGTGGCGGTCAGATAGTCCACGGCGGCGATGCAGGAATAGGAATTCTGCAGCGGCGCAGCGAAGCCCAGCAGTTCCGCGACGCGGTGGCGATCGGTCTGGAACCCGGTTGTGGTGATCGCAGCCGCGCCGAGCGGGCAGAGATCGACGATCGAACGGGCCGCCTCGATCCTCTGGATGTCGCGGATCAGCACCTCGATCATCGCCGCGATATAGTGGCCATAGGTCGTCGGCTGGGCCGGCTGGCCATGGGTATAGGCGACGATCAGCGTATCCCGGTCCCGCGTCGCGGCCTCAATCAGTGCGCCGAGCAATCCGCGCAAGGCCGCCAATAATCCGTCGATGCGGGGAAGCAGGCCGAGCTTCAGGAAGGTATGATCGATATCGTTGCGCGAACGCGCCGTATGCAGACGGCCGCCGATATCGGCGCCGACGCGTCGTTTCAGCTCCTTCTCCATGTGGAAGAAGTAGTCCTCCACATCGCCACCATAGACGAGCGTGGCAGGGTCGATCTCCCGTTCCATCGCACCGAGTGCGCGCGCGAGTGCCCCGCCCTGCGCCGGGTCCAGGATGCCCGTCTCGACCAGCATCACCAGATGAGCGAAATCGATGCGGCGCAACGCCTCGGCATGGTGGTGTCGTGCGCCGTCGAAGAGCGGCTTCAGTACCGTCTCTCGAAAGACCGGATCAGGAAACTGTGACCTGTCGCCGGATTGAAGCGTGCCCATGACCGATCGTTCCGTCCCAAGGCCTAACCTTTCGGACGAGCCTAGGGACGAACCGGGCAGCCGCCTAGCCCCGATCGATCACTGTGCCGTCGATCTCGGCGATGGTGCGACGCCCGGTGAGCGCCATCGAGACGTCCAGCTCGCGGCCGATGATGTCGATCGCCTTGGCGACGCCAGCCTCGCCACCCGCACCGAGGCCATAAAGGAAGGCGCGGCCGATCATGCAGCTCTTCGCGCCGAGCGCGAGGGCCCGCAGCACGTCCTGACCTGAGCGGACTCCGCTGTCGAACATCACCTCGGTCTCGCTGCCCACCGCCTCGACGATGCGCGGCAATGTCGAGATGGCCGAGGGTGCGCCGTCGAGCTGGCGGCCGCCATGATTGGACACCACGATGCCATCCGCGCCGGTGGCGGCAGCGGCGCGCGCGTCATCGACGTCGAGCACGCCCTTGATGATCAGCTTGCCGGGCCAGATCGACCGGATCCAGGCCACGTCATTCCAGTTCAGCGCCGGATCGAACTGGCCGGCGATCCACTGGCCGAGCGACTTGACGCCCGTCATGCCCTTCACGAAGCCCTCGAGATTGCCGAAGGTCTTGCGCTTGCCGCGCAGGACCTTGAGCGCCCAGTCCGGCTTGGTGGCGATATCGATGACATTGGCCAGCGTGACGCGCGGCGGCACGGTCATGCCGTTCTTGATGTCTCGATGGCGCTGGCCCTGCACCTGCAGGTCGACCGTCAGCACGAGCGCGCTGCACTTGGCGGCGATCGCACGATCGACCAGCGACTTGGCGAAGCCGCGATCCTTCATGACATAGAGCTGGAACCAGAACGGCTTCGTGGTTCCGGCAGCGACATCCTCGATCGAGCAGATCGACATGGTGGAGAGGCAGAAAGGAATGCCAACTCGCTCGGCCGCGCGCGCGGCGAGGATCTCGCCATCGGCATGCTGCATGCCGGTCAAGCCAGTCGGCGCGAGCGCAAAGGGGAACGTCGCCTTCTCGCCGAGGATCGTCGTCTCAGTCGAGCGATTGGAGACGTCGACCATCACGCGCTGGCGCAGCCTCAAAGCCTTCAGGTCGGCGCGGTTGGCGTTCAGCGTCTCCTCGGCATAGGAGCCGTGGTCGCAATATTCGAAGAAGGCCTTGGGAACACGCCGCTTCGCCATCAGCCGGAGATCGTCGATCGAGGTTGCGGTCGCGATTGACATGGATGCCATCCACCTGTCGAGAAACCGCCGCTTCAGCCAGCGCGGCGGACAACTGGATCATTTAATTGACCACTCTGTCCGATGCTCATAATCTGATCTTCATGCCGTTTCAACCCATCAAATCCCGTCCGACCGCCGATGAGGTCAGCCGGCAGATCGAGCTGCTCATCCTGGAAGGCGTGCTGCATCCGGGCGACCGCCTGCCGGGCGAGCGTGATCTCGCGGCGCGGCTAGATGTCTCGCGTCCGGTACTGCGCGAGGCGCTGAAGGGGCTCGAGGCTCGCGGGCTCATCGAGAGCCGGCACGGCGGCGGCACCTATGTCGCGTCGATCGAGGGAACGTTGTTCGCGAGTCCCGTGATCGACCTCATCGCGGGCTCCCGCAAGGCCGGCGCGGACTACCTCGAATTTCGCCGTGAGGTCGAGGCGACGGCGGCGGCGATGGCAGCGGCGCGCGCGACCGAATCAGATCGTACGATCCTTGCTCGCATCTTCTCCGCTATGGAGGCGGCGCATGGCGAAGCCGATTTCAGGCGCGAAGCCGCGCTCGACGTCGAGTTTCACCAGGCCATCGGTGAAGCGTCGCACAATATCGTCATGATTCACGTGCTGCGCGCCTGCTACCGCCTGCTCTCTGACGGGGTTTTCTACAGCCGCGGCCGCCTTTATGGCCATGCCGGCTCGCGCGATGCATTGCTCGCACAGCATCGAAGCTTGCTCGACGCGATCCTTTCGGGCGACAGCAAAGCCGCCCGCGACGCTGCAGAAGCGCATATCGCCTATGTCGAGGCGGCCCTGCGGGCAGATGCGGAAGCAGGCGCGCGGGCCGAAATCGGTTCGCTACGCCTGCTGCAATTCGAGGAACGAGCCGGAGCAACCCGCCCAGCCCGTCCGAAAGATCAGACGCCCGGCGACGAAGCCGGACCGTCTGATCATACTACGGACTAACCGCGACGCGCGCGCTCGACGTCCATGATATCGCCCGAGCGGGCGCTGATGGTAACGCGCATCGGACGGCCGCGGCGATCCGCGCCTTCCACCACCCAGACGCGGCCACGCCGATCGACTCCGAAGGTTTCAACGACGCCAGCCGAGCGGGCGATGCTGCGGGCTTCGCGCGGTCCGATGCCCTCATTGTTGTCGCTATAGCCGGGACCACGATCCCAACGGCCGGGTGGTGGCGGCGGCGGCGCCACTTCATAGGACGGCGGCGCGACGCGCACGCCGCCCCCATCGATGATGACGCTTTGGGCGCCGGCAGCGCTCGCCGCGAAAAGGCCGGCGGCAAATATGGCGGGTCCGATCAGGCTGCGGATTCTCATGGATTTCGTCCTTGTCCTGCTGACGGCACGAAGACCGCCGATCACAGACAAGAACGCCGCTGCACGCGTTTTCGTTCCAGCGCCTGCTCTTTCCGTCAGACCATCCGCATGCTCATTCCGCCGTCGACAACCAGCGTTTCCCCGGTGATGAAGGGGTTGGTCAGAAGCTCGACCGCCGCACTTGCCACATCTTCGGATGTTCCGAAGCGGTGCAGCGGAATGCGATTGTCGAGATTGTTCCGTCGCGCCTCTGGCGTCATCGCCGCGTGAAAGCGCGTCTCGATGATGCCAGGGCAGATGGTGTTGACGCGGATGTTCTCGTGGCCATGGTCGCGGGCAAGTGCGCGGCCCATCTGCGGCAGTGCGCCTTTCACGGTCTGGTAGGCGACGGTGCCGGGGCAGCCGCGCAATCCAGCCACCGATGACACGAGCAGCATCGCGCCGCCCCGCGCGGCAAGCGCTGCATGAGCGGCGCGGAACAGATGGAATGGTGCGTGGACATGGACGCGGAACGCCTCGTCCCACGCATCGAGACTGATCGAAAGCGCCGTACCCGGCACGGCACCACCGGCCGCTGGCACCAGATAATCGATGCGGCCGAATTTCGCGAGTGCGGCTGCGACAAGGCGTTCCGCCGTGGCCGGATCGCCGGCGTCGCCTGATTCGAAAACGACCGTCGTCACTGTGCCGAGTTCGGCCAGCAGCGCGTCCACCTCGGCGTCGCGGTGCCGGCCGAACAGCACCAGATCGACGCCCCGCGCCGCCAGCGCCCGCGCGATGGCCGCGCCAATGCCGCGCGTTCCGCCTGTGATGACCGCCACCTGCCGCTCGTCAGTTGCCATGGTTTTCTCCTCCTCTGGCCCGCGGCTATCGCTGCATGATTTAGGGTGACGCGTCCATGCGACGCTGCGGTAACAGCCTTCCTTGCCGAGCGCCGAGTGCGTCGCTAATGTGCCGATCCTTTTCCAAGCCGGAGACATCATGGCCCGCGACGTGTCCGATTCCACGATCGTCGAATCTCGCGACGATCTCATCGGGGCGATCGCGTCTGGCGGCAAGCCGGAAAGCCAATGGCGCATCGGCACCGAACACGAGAAATTCGGCTTCTACACGGATGACCTCACGCCGGTTCCCTATGAAGGACCCCGCGGCATAGAGCGTATCCTCCGCCTGATGGAAGGCATGCTTGGCTGGCAGCCGATCGAGGATCGTGGCCTCATCATCGGCTTGGTCGATCCCGTCGGTGGCGGCGCCATTTCGCTGGAACCGGGCGGGCAGTTCGAGCTTTCCGGCGCGCCGCTCGAAACTGTGCATCAGACATGCCGGGAACTGCATGCCCATCTCGCGCAGGTTCGCGAATGCGCCGAACCGCTCGGCATCGGCTTCATCGGCCTCGGCGCATCGCCGATCTGGTCGCTGGCCGAAACGCCGGTCATGCCGAAGTCGCGCTACGAGATCATGGCCCGCTACATGCCGAAGGTCGGCACGCGCGGGCTCGACATGATGTTCCGGACATCGACCGTGCAGGTCAATCTCGACTTCGCCGACGAGGCAGACATGGTCAAGAAGATGCGTGTCTCGCTGGCCTTGCAGCCCGTTGCGACAGCGCTCTTCGCCAATTCGCCGTTCATCGACAATGCCGCCAACGGGCTGTTATCGAACCGCGCGGAGATCTGGCGCGACACCGACAACCAGCGTTCAGGCCTCATCCCATTCGTCTTCGATGCGGGCTTCGGCTTCGAGTCCTATGTCGAATGGGCGCTTGATGTACCGATGTATTTCGTCAAGCGCGGCGACTTCTATCACGATGTCGCCGGCCAGTCGTTCCGCGACCTGCTTGACGGCCGCCTGCCCGGACTTCCCGGCGAGCGCGCCACGCTTTCCGACTGGAACAACCATCTGACGACACTGTTCCCCGATGTGCGGCTGAAGAAATATATCGAGATGCGCGGCGCCGATGCGGGCCCGTGGCGGACGCTGACGGCGCTGCCGGCGCTCTGGGTTGGCCTCCTCTATGACCAGATCGCTCTCGACGCCGCTTATGACCTCATCGCCGATTGGACCGCTGAAGAGCGTCAGGCTCTGCGCGACACGGTTCCCCGCCTCGGCCTCAAGACGCCGATGCGCTCGCGGACGGTGCGCGAGATCGCCGGCGAGATGGTCGAGATCGCCCGTGCCGGGCTCGCGCGTCGCGCGCGGCTGAACGGTGAAGGCGTCGACGAAAGCGTCTATCTCGCGCCACTGCAGGAAACGGTCGCCAGCGGCATGACGCCTGCGGAGCGCCTGCTTGCCGCCTATCGCGGCGATTGGCATGGCGATATTGGCGAAGTATTCAGACGGCATGCCTATTGACGTCTGCGGGCCGGGGGCCGGCTTCGATCAGGGAGAGCCAGGATGGATATCAAGGACATCACCGTTGTCGTCGACCAGAGCGGCAGCCGGCCGGCTCTTCCCGTCGCGATCGACCTCACCAAGCGGCTCGGCGGGCATCTGACCGGGCTCAGCCTCGTTTATGATCCCGTTGTTCCCGGCTATGCGGTTGCCCCGGTTCCGGTCGATTTCATGGTCAGCGCGCGCAACGAAGCCGTTCGGGGCGCCAAGGAGGCTGACGCGGCCTTCCTCGCAGCCGTTGAGGCGAGCGGCGTCACAGCGGAGACGCGTTCCGTCGAGGTCATCTCGGCAGGCGGGCTCGACGAGGTCGTGCACGAACTCCGGCTCGCCGATCTCGTCGTCGTCGCCGAGGATGATCGTGACCGGCCGGAGCCTGTGCGCGAGGCGCTCATCGAAGCGATTCTCTTCCATGCCGGCGCGCCGCTGCTGATCATTCCGCGCGCCACGCCGCCGGCGAGCCTCGATCTCGGCCGGGTCATCATCGCCTGGGACGGCACGATTACCGCTGCCCGCGCCGTGCGCTCCGCGATTCCGTTCCTGTCCGCCGCGAACGCAGTCGACATCGTCATCGTTGACGACGGCAAGGACCTGCCGACGGGCCAGCGCGTGACCGGCTATCTGGCGCGGCACGGCATTGCCGCGACGACGCACACGATTCCCAACCCGCACAAGGATGTCGCCGCTGCGCTCCGCCAGCAGGCGACTGAGACCGCTGCGGGCCTCATCGTGATGGGCGCCTATGGCCATAGCCGCCTGCTCGAATGGATCCTCGGCGGCGCGACGCGCGGCATGCTGCACAAGCAGTCGATCCCGATTCTCATGGCGCATTAAGACGTCGGATTGGCAGAGAGCGGCGGCTGTCACGGCCGCCACGCCGCGGATTTGACGAAACGCCAACGCGGTCCGATCATGGCGGCTCCAAGGGGAGCAGGCGATGAAGACCTTCTACGATCTGATGCGGGAAGCTCAGCAGAGCTCTTTCGGCCCGATGATGCAGAAGGAGTTCGGCCTCTCCGCTGAACAGCAGGCGCGAGCGGTCGAAGCGATGATGCCGGCCTTCTGGCTGGGCATGCGCAAGAACGCGGCCGATCCGTTCGGCGTCGCCGCCTTCTGGCAAGCGCTCGGCAGCGGTCCCTACCAGTCCTATTTCGACAATCCGTTCGCCGCGATGTCGCCAAAGGCGATGGATGACGGCAACGGGATGCTCGAGAAGCTGTTCGGCTCGCCCGAGATCGCCCGGGCCGTCTCGCTGCAGGTCGAAGCAGCCACCGGTATCACGCAGGACGTGGTGCGGCGCATGATGCCGGTCGTCGCCAACATGATGATGGGCGGCTTGCAGCGGCAGACGGAAAAGATCGAAAACCCCTTCCTGCGCTTCATGCAGGACATGACTCAGCCGCCGAAGCCCAAGGTGGAGAAGCAGCCCGACCTGCCCTTCGTGGTGCTGATGAACAGTTTCCTTGGCAAGACCTCCGAGCCCGAGAAGGAGCCGGAACCCACGCCGGACGCCCCTGCCAGCAATGAAGAGGTGATCGATCGGCTGTTCGATGCCAATCGTCTGATGACCGACACCTATTGGAAGTCGATGGAGCATATTTTCGAGCAGTTCTCGCCGCAGAAGAAAGACTGATCGAAAAGAAAAAGGCCCGCCGATGGACGGCGGGCCAAGTGCGGAACCACCCCGGGGATCGAGAGGGTTCCGGCTGCAGAGGACAGGACGCCGGAGACCGGCGCCCGATGGGGTGGATGGGTGGCTCGCCGCAACCGGGCCGCTGGAAGCTAGACCTTAGCCCGGTAGCGCGCCGACCCGACATGCAGTTCGGCGCCATGGGCAAGGCGTTCGCGCATCTGTGCATTGCGGGCAAAGCGCCGCTCAAGCGAGAGCATCGAAAGCTGAACCGAGGCGTCTTCATCGACCCGCGTCGCCATCGCGCAATAGACATCGCCCTGCGTCAGCCCGATATCGCTCAGCATATGATCGTCCCAGCTCAGCAGACGGGCTACTTGGCGACGATTTTTCCAGACACGAATCCGCAGCGTGGCAGCTGCGTAGGCGTTCGCGAGGAGCCCCGCGAAACCTTGGCGCGCCGTCGGCCGGCTCTCGGTGCTGAAAGTTTCAAATGTCGTCATGGTATGCCTCCATCGGCTGACGCTTCGAGGTCCTTCCGCTCTTCGGAAGGGGCTGCTCGGCATGCGCCCTGGGAACAATCGAACATTGGCGCATTCGCATTGATCATTCCAACGAATGTTTCTAATATCAGCCATCGGAATTGATGATGCCGCGCAGCGCCGTTGTTGTCTTGATGCACCGCTCGGCAGCAGCCAGCCACCCGTTTCCTGCCGATTGGCAGAATTTGCCCGGCAATCGCCCACCTGGTGGGCAAATGTGAGGTATCGCACATGGCCGCCATGCTCGATCTCGACCAGCTCCGCACCTTCGTCGCCATCTGCGACGCAGGCAGCTTCACGCGCGCTGCGGAAACCGTGCACAAAACCCAGTCCGCGGTCTCTATGCAGATGCGACGGCTGGAGGAGCGGATCGGCAAGCCGATCTTCGGCCGCGACGGCCGTAGCGCCAAGCTGACGGAGGAAGGCGAGCGGCTGCTCGGCTATGCCCGCCGCCTGATCCGGCTTTCCGATGAGACGGTCGCCGCTTTCGACGACGAGGAACTCTCCGGCCGCGTACGGCTCGGCACGCCGGATGACTACGCCGATCGGTTCTTGCCCGAGATTCTCGCTCGCTTTTCGCGCTCGAATCCGCGCGTCGAAGTCACCGTGGTCTGCGAGCCGACACTGCAATTGGTCGAATGCCTGCGGGCCGGGTCTCTCGATCTCGCGATTGTCACCAGCTTCAAGGATACGTCGACGGCCGAGGTGGTGCGCCAGGAACCGCTGCTCTGGGTCGTTTCCAACCAGCACCGCCTCGAGGAAGAGGATGTGTTGCCGCTGGCGCTTGGGCGCGACACCTGCTGTTGGCGGAAGGGGGCGATTGAGGCTCTGGCGGCGACCGGGCGCAAGAATCGGCTGCTCTACGCCTCGAACAATTCAACCGCCCTCGCCGCCGCTGTCCTCGCCGGTCTCGCGATTTCGGTCCTTCCCGAGTCGGCCTTGCGTCCGGGTATGCGCGTTCTCGGCGAAGCCGAAGGCCTGCCGCGGCTTGCGCCTTGCGAAATCGGCCTGATGCGGGCGCCTGGCCGTCCCTCAACGGCGCTTGTCGAGGCGCTGGCGGAACACATCGTGTCCTCGCTCGACAACCTTTCCATGCGGATCGCCGCCGAGTGAGCGCGGTGCCGCCGGGTCGCATCGCCGTGCTCAACGGCGCGCCGCGTTCAGGGAAATCCTCGATCGTCGGCGCGCTGCAGGCCCGCGACGACGCCATCTGGATCAATCTCGGCGTCGACACGCATATGGCGGGCATGCTGCCGCCACGCCTCCTGCCCGGTATCGGCCTCCGGCCCGGCGGCGAACGGCCGGATCTCGAGCCACTGCTGCCCCGCCTCTATGCCGCGCTCTATGAATCGATAGCGGCGCATAGCCGGCTCGGCTTTGACGTGGTCGCCGATCTCGGCCATCACGATGCCCATTCGCGCCCGCTGGGCATCCTGGCGGACTGTGCCAAACAGCTTCAGGGCCTGCCGGCGCTGCTTGTCGGCATTCATTGCCCTATTGACGTGATCATGGCTCGCCGGGAGATAGCAGTCCCCGGTCGCGAAGCGCTGTATGCGCGCGGCAGTGAGGCCGTGCCGGTGCCCGAGCCGGTGAGGCGCTGGCAGGATGCGGTCCATGCACACGCGATCTACGATCTCGAACTCGATACCGCCCGGCTGACACCCGAAGAGTCCGCAGCCGCCATTCTATCCGCCTTCGATCGCGGCCTGCCGCACCCCACGGCTTTCGAAAAGCTGGCGGCAGGCACCTAGTCGCGGTCAGGGCCCGAAGATCGACCAGTCCATCGCCTTCGCGAGGCGCTCCAGCGCGCGCGAGCCGAGCAGCGAATTGCCGACCTTGTTGAGACCCGGCGACCAGACGGCGATCGAGGCTTTGCCAGGAACGATCGCAAGGATACCGCCGCCGACGCCGCTCTTGCCGGGGATACCGACCCGAAAGGCGAATTCGCCCGAACCGTCATAATGGCCGCAGGTCAGCATCACCGCGTTGATGCGCCGGGCGCGCTCGGCCGACACCACCTTGTTGCCTGTCAGCGGGTGCCGCCCCTGCCCGGCCAGGAAGCTGCCGGCGACCGCAAGCTGGCGGCAACTCATGGCGATAGCGCATTGATGGAAATAGACACCGGTCGTCATTTCGACGGGATGACGAATATTGTCATAGGCCTTCATGTAGTTGGCGAGCGCCCGGTTGCGGAAGCCGGTCTCCTCTTCCGAGCGGGCGACGTCGACATCGATGATGATGCTGTCATCGCCGGCCAGCGACCGCATGAAGCTGAGGATCAGCCCGATCGCCTCGCGCGGCTTATAGCCGGCGAGAATGACGTCGGTGACGACCAGCGCGCCGGCATTGATCAGGGGATTGCGCGGAATGCCATGCTCATATTCGAGCTGGACGATCGAATTGAACGGGTTGCCCGAGGGTTCGCGGCCAACGCGGTTCCAGAGGATGTCACCGACCTGGCCGAGGGCGAGCGTCAAGGTGAAGACCTTGGAGATGCTCTGTATCGAGAAAGCGACATTGGCGTCGCCGGCCGAATGCACGACGCCGTCAGGCGTCAGCACCGCGATCCCGAACTGGCCGGGATCGACCTTGGCAAGCTCCGGAATATAGCTCGCGACCGCACCACGCTCGCTCGCGGTCTTCAGGTCTGTGGCGATCTCGTCGAGGACGGATTGTAAGTCTGGCATGAATTCCTGAGGCATTTCCGGGCGAGCGGCGCGCCCGCACTCCCGAAAATGCGACAATCGGGGCGGCGCGTCTATCCGGCCAGCACGCGCGTCGCCGGAAAGGTGATGCGGATCAACGTGCCTTGCCCGACCGAGGAGTCGATCGCAAAGGCGGCACGATTGGCCTCCACCAGCGCCTTGGTCAGCGGCAGCCCCAGCCCGGTGCCGTCGCTGCGCCGCTCGCGCGAGGACGAGAGCTGGCGGAACGGCTTCAGCGCCGTCTCGATGTCTTTCTCTGACATGCCGATGCCGGTGTCGCGGATGCGCAGCGTCACCTCGCCATGCGGCTCCATCGCGGTCGAGACGATCACCTGCCCGCCGGCAAGCGTGAACTTCACGGCGTTCGACACGAGGTTCAGCACGATCTGCCGGATAGAGCGCGGATCGGCGACGATGTTGGGCACCTGCCCCGACAGCGACGTGCGAATGATGATCCGTTCGCGGTTGGCCTGGGGCTGCATCAGCGCGACGCATTCCATCACGATCTCGTTGAGTGCCACCGCCTCGAAAGTCAGA
This sequence comes from Kaistia soli DSM 19436, assembly GCF_900129325.1. Lineage (GTDB taxonomy): Bacteria > Pseudomonadota > Alphaproteobacteria > Rhizobiales > Kaistiaceae > Kaistia > Kaistia soli. Next base: position 632,295 of record NZ_FQUP01000001.1, read on the forward strand.
TCGAGCTTGCCCGCCTCGATCTTTGAAAGATCGAGCAGGTCATTCAGCAGGCTCATCAGATGCGCGCCGGAGACATGGATATCGCGCAGATATTCCTTGTAGCGCTCGGTACCGATTGGGCCGAAGCGCTCCTCCATCATCACTTCGGAGAAGCCGATGATGGCGTTGAGCGGCGTGCGGATCTCGTGACTGACCTTGGCGAGGAAGTCCGACTTCTGCATCGAGGCGCTCTCGGCGGCGCGCCTGGCATTGATCAGCTCGCCCTCCGCATTCTTCCACTGCGTGATGTCGCGCAGGACAGCACAGAACTTGCCCGTCTCGGGTAGGCGGCCCATCGTCATGAACAGAGGAATAAGCCCGCCCTGCGGCACCCGGCCGATGACCTCGCGCCCGTCATTGAGGACACTAGCCACCCCGTTCCGCGCCAGACCGTCGAGATAATCGAGTGCCGACTGGCGGCTCTCCTCAGCGAGCAGGTCCGGCAGGCGCAGGCCCGTCACAGACGCCGATTCGACGCCGAAAAGCGCCTCGGCGCTACGGTTGATCCGCTCGATCCGCGCGTCCTCGTCGACTACGATGATGCCATCGGTCGCCGTATCGAGGATCGCCTCGAGCTCGACGATCCGCTGGCGGGCGCCGAGCAGTTCGGCCTCGGCCCGCCGCATCAGAGGCACGAATGCCGACTCGGGCGACAGGACCTGCGCGGGTTCCGGCTGCGGCACGGTGGCTACTGTGGCTGCCGGTGCCTCTTCGGAAGGCGAGACGGCACCGGCGGCTTCCTCGGCCGGCTCGGCAAAGGGTGCATCTGGTGCTTCGGCCGGGAGCGGAACCACCTCCGCCGACGATAGCTGCGCCTCTGTCTCGGTCGTAGCGGATGCGGCGTCTCCTTCGGCCCTACCCTCGTCATCCGATTGCGGCAAATCAGTCGATGGAACGGCCTGGGCCGGCACTTCAGCCAAAGGCCCAGAAACCGCCTCAGCCTCCATCGCGACGGGTTCGGGCGCGGCGCGCTCGACATCGCCCGCGGATGGCTGTTCCAGCTGCGAATGTTCGACCGCGGTGTCGCGCCCGACTGGCGGCGCTGCAGCGATGTCCGCACTCTCCGCAGCAGCCGAAAGATCCGACACGGCGGTGGCAGACGTCTCCGCTGCCGGACGGCTAGCCGGCGCTCCACCGAGCGCCGCGGCAATGCGGCGGAATGCATCCTGCTCCGGAGGCGAGAGCCGCTCCTGCTCGGAAGCGGGACGCGCCAGACGGATCACATTGGACGGCGCGGCGATCGGCCGGACGGGCACGCTTGGCAGAGGCAGCCGCGAAGCCGGCGCCGTCGCGGGCTCGCGCCGCTCCATCGGGCGAATGACGCCGAAGCCGCGATAGCCTTCAAAGACGCGATCACGCGAAAAGGCAGGCAGCGCGGCAAAGTCGACGGCGATCATCCGGGCAGTGCCCTCGACCGGCCAGTCGAGGGACACGCCGCTCCACGTGTCGCGCCGCGCAATCAGGCTCGCCACAGCCCCTGTCGGATCGAGTGCGAGCCGGCGTGCCACCTCGCTCCAGCTTTCGCCCACGGCAATGGCAGCTGCAGGTCCGACGATCTCGGCGAAGTTCGGCGAGACGAATGTGAAGCGGCCGGCTTCGTCCATCTGGAACACGAAGCGCACGGGGCCAGCCGGCTCCACGAAGGCAAAGCCATCGGAGGAAGGCGGCCCCTCCGGTAGTTCATCCTCGACCTCCCGAGGATGATCGGATGCAGCCTCCTGGTTGCTGCTCTCGTCAACCGGCCCCGGCCCGGCGACGATCTGCTCTGCTGAGATTGGTGCCTCGGAATCCTGGCCCGCGGGCACCGCAGCTTCGGGAATGGCGGCTTCCGCCGGTGACGTATTATCGACTATGGCGGGCGGCACCGGTTCGGGCCCCTCCCATTCGATACGCTCGCCCGGACCGACAACGAGAAGATGCACCAAGCCGTCGCCGGTTTCGACAGCCGCAAGCCCTGCCGGCCGGCGAATATCGCCGATGCGAATGGCCCGCTTCAACGGCCTTCCGAGTGAACGGGCTGCCCCGGCAATGAGATCCGGGATTGCGGCTTCGCCAACGAAGACGTCGAAATCACCGCTATCGGCGATCGTCGCGCCATTCGCATCAAGCACGGCGACGAGACAATCGTCAGCGGCAAGCAGATCGACCAGGCGGCGCGCGGCATCCTGACGGCCAGCCGCGCTGCGCGGCTCTGGCAGACGAACGAGAACGGCCGGCTCGCCACGCGGCAGCGTCACGCGAACACATTCTGCCGCAACGCTTGCAAAGCCGCCGCTGCCGGCAAAGCGGATACGCTCGAGCCGGCTGGCGCCGGGGGCTAGGCTGCGTGCGGCGCGGGCGATCTGCTCGGTCGCTGGCAGCGCCTCGGAAAACTGGCGCTCGAGCAGGGTTTCCATCCGCCGTTCGCCGAAAAAGACGGCGCCGGCGGCATTGGCAAAGAGAATGCGGCGCCCGTCCGCCGAGAACAAAAGCGCCGGCCGCGACGCAAGCAGCGCCGATCCGACCGCCGGCAGCGCCGTCAGATCCAGAAAGGCATAGTCGCGTCCGTTCATGGTCCGCCACGCTCCCCGCAAAAGGCGCAGCGCCGCGTTGGCACCCACCTTTGCTTAACAATACTCTAATAAAGCCGCGCCGCGCCAAGGTCCACGCAATGGGCGCTTCGCCCACCGCAGTCTTGCAGCGCGTGGTTAATCGGCGATCCACATTTCCAGCCCGGCCGGATCAAGCTATGCTCCTCTCCCCAACCGGGCAGGAGGACCATCATGGCCGACGAGACCGTTTTCGAAATACCCGAGCCGATGCGTGCATTCGCCGACAAGAGCGTCGATCAAGCTCGCAAGGCATTCGACGACTTCATGTCCGCGACCGTCAAGGCCGTCGACAAGGCCGAAACTTCGACCAAGTCGTTGCAAGAGGGTGCGCGCGACGTCAATCGCCAGGCGATCGGGTTCCTGGAAGAGAACGTCGCAGCTTCATTCGAGTTCGCCCAGAAGCTCGTGCGTGCGCGCACGGTGGAAGAGCTGCAGTCGATCCATCGCGATTTCCTGCAGCGCCAGGTGGCCGCAGCGCAGAACCAGACCAAAACGGTCGGCGAGGCGCTGACAAAGGCCGCTACTGAAGCGGCGCAGAAGATCAAGCCCTGAGAACTGGCGCGGCGCCGTTCAGCCGCGCCTCATTTTTACGCATCGCACCGCAGCATACTCAGCGACCTAACGATGCTTGGATTAATTCGGACGCCAAGCAAATTGGCGCTTTCTCCAGCGGATTTTTACTTTTTGATCGGTGTGCGTCGCAAAATGATGTTGCAACGCACAAAGGCGGTGGCTATATAGGATGCATCTCGATCGGATGCCTATCACCACAGTGTGCGGCTGCCGCGCTCTCGAGATCCATGAATTCTCAAGGAGAGCCCCATGACCGATACCCCCGCCACCAAGCCCGTCAAGGCCGCCGCCGCCAAGGCAGCCAAAGCTTTTGAAGCCCCGTTCGAGGCGTTCAGCTTCAATCTTCCGAGCGCCGAGATGCCGGCGGCCTTCCGCGATTTCGCCGAGAAGTCGCTGACGGGTGGCAAGGAAGCCTATGCCAAGATGAAGGCAGCCGCCGAAGAGGCAACCGAAGCTTTCGAGGACACGATCGAGACCGCGCGTTCCGGCGCTGTGGAGCTCAGCCACAAGTCTCTCGATGCGGCTAAGCAGAACACGGACGCGACCTTCGCGTTCTACAAGGAACTGATCAGCGTCAAGACCTTCGCCGAGGCGCTCGAGCTTCAGATGGCGTTTGCTCGCAAGCAGACCGAGGCCCTGACCGCCCAGGTCAAGGACCTTCAGGACTTCTCGCAGAAGTTCGTCACCGAAGCGAGCCGCCCGGTCAAGGCGAGTGTCGAGAAGGCCTTCAAGGGCGCGACGCTCAACTGAGCCTGTCGCGACCAATAAGGATCGGGCGCCGCCGGCTCCAGCCGCGGCGCCCTTTTTCTTGATACGCCCTGCGACAACGCAACGCCGGACATCGCACTACGAAAGCGGTTGACGACGGCGCGGATGGGGCTTGAAACGCGGCGGCATTGCTTCTAGGTTCCGCTCGCTTTGGGATAGGCAGCTGTAGCTCAGTTGGTTAGAGCGTCGGATTGTGGCTCCGGAGGTCGGTGGTTCGAGACCACCCAGCTGTACCAAAGATACGCCAACACAATCAGTTGGTTGTGAAACGCGGCGCCTTCGGGGCGCCGTTTTCATGTTGAGACCGGGTTGCGACTGGTTTTCCACGGTTCTAGCGATTTCCACTGAGGCGCCACTTAGTTTGAGCACACGATGGTTTTTCCGGGACCAGACGGCATTATCCGGGATTTGGTGATTTTCCGTTGTTCTACCTGGACTTAATCGCCAACTGGCGCCACTGTCGCCTCGGGTCAAAAACGCGACGCGCCATTTGATGCTCTCCGCGATAGGCCCGCTTCATGCCAAGTGAATTGAGCAATCCTCCACAAAAGTGCGGGCCGACACGACCAACGTCGCGACGCGATACGTCGCAACGCTCATTTCCGTCGCAGCGTGAGAAGCCCTATATTTCAGAAGGGCTTATGAGCTAATCGGCCCTAGTCCGCAGCCGCCGCGCTGCGACGCGTACAAGCGCCGTCTGCGTGGGTACATCTGAGACCGATCGGGACAGAAAGTGCGACAGAAAACGTCGCGCTTCCATTTTATGTCGCACTTAAGATTAGCCATATATGTCAGACAGTTATGGAGCACTCGCGCCGCGAAGCCGAGCCCTAATGCGACAGTGCTGAAACCATTACGCGAACTTGTATGCGGAGAAACGCATCCCATATCGCGAAGGCGGAAAGCGCAGACAGAAATTCCGCGCTTAGGTAACCGTCTGCGCATTCCGAATGCGTTAGGTAAGCCAAGCGGTTAGCAGTTGTTTCCGGTATTGGTTCGATCCGCTAAGCGCGGAACGAGATGGCGCCTCGATTGGGTGGTTGAACTGGTGTCACGGTGGACCGGCGGAGGCGTTTGCAGCCGGAGGCGATGGCCCCCATCGATAGGGACTGCGGCCGCCCGCCATACTGCGTTGCGGCTTGCAGATCGGTCCCCCGACGATGAGCAGCAGGTTATGAGTATGCCGAGCATTCTGCGGGCAGAGGCAAGGATATCCGCACATCATTGGCCGCATCGTCGACCACCGCTTCATGCCGCCCTCCGGCAGGAAATGCTCAACCGCAGTGCCACAGTTGGCAGCACAGTGCCCCGAGCGCGGCAAACAGCCGTGATCGTTCTAACTCGACAGTCGCGGACGCGGCCCGTGATCGATTGGTGGATGGCGGTGGCTCGACTGGCGGTAACGATCGTCAGCTCGTTAAGCGCGCTTTGCGCTGACGTCCCTGCCGAGGCGAAGCATTGGCGCTGAAAGGCGTGCGGCTACTTTGGCGCCGGGAGCGGACTGGCCGGTTCTGGCTGGCGCTGTTCAGATAGCCGCCGTTCTGCAGCCGACCCCATTCCCAGTCGCTGCGCTGCCACGGATGATTGTTCGAAATCTGCCGTTGCTGGCCGACTCACCTCTGGGCGGGACCGGGGCCGAGAGCCGCCAGCCTGCTATTGTCGGTGTGCAGCTGATAGCTACCAATCTGAGGTCTACCCATTCCGGCTGGCCAGCACACGACAAGCTCGTTGATGCTGGAGTAATCCTCTGTCCGAGGCGTAAAATGAGATGAGCGATTTGATTGGGACCGCTCCATGCGTCTAGAGTTCGGGTGACAACGGGGGACCCATAGACTGGCTTTCTGCGATCTCAATCGTCGTCAGGTGGCGATGCTCGGCGCGGCTTTGACCGCGACGTGGCGCGTCCCGGTGGAAGCTCAGACGAGACGGCCGATGCTCTATCCCCGAGAAGAATTGACCGAGGCGGCCGGCTATCCGGCTCTGGTGCGGTTCGATCCCGGGCGGGCCGAACTCCCTCTCGTCGTGTTCATCACCGGAGGCGGAGTGCTCGGTCGGGTTGCCTACGGACCGCCTGGGGGAAGGACCGATGATTTCCTTTGCCATTGGCTGCATGAAGAAGGGTTCCCGTCGCTGGTCCTGTCCTACCCCATCGACAACAGCGGCGTGTTTGACGCCGCATTCCCGCTGTTCTCGATGACCAACTGGGCGGAGCAGAGCGCCGAGATCATCGCCCGTTACGTGGACCGGAACGGTCTGCCGGCAAACGTCGTCGTACTTGGCTGGAGCATGGCAGGGCGGATCGCGGAGCCGCTTCATGCAGCGCTGCAACGAAAGGGAAAGGGCATCGAACTCTTCGTCGCGATGGCGGGTGCATCGGCACTCCCCAATACTCTGCCCGGGCTCGACCATCTGACGCCAGCGCCGAGCGGCCTTGCCGCGATCAAGGGCGCCTACGTCGACTGGCTGCTCCACTGCCTCGCGGATCAGAACGCGGCAGCCGGCCATTCGGTGCTTGATGCCGCGAGGTTCACGGGCGAGATGACCGGCGATTTTCCGGTAGGGCTTGCGGCATCGGCGATGCGCTACAGAAACGGAGACTTCGTCCGCGACTCCGCCGGCGACGCGCTGGAGATCGGGACGGCGCAATATCGCGCCTTTCCGCCGCTCGCCTTGATGACGCACGCCTCTGCGATCGACGCCCGGCACGCTCTCACCGACCGCTCGACATGGGGCGTCTACATCACCCAGCAGCTATGCGAGACCCTCATCTTCTCCCGGCCAGACAAGCTCGCCGCCCTCCCCTCCGCGAAGTGGGTGAAGCTGGACGAGCATATCAGCCACGCCGCGCAGCGGCTGAGCGCCACGCTGCCGGGCAACCACATGTTCTTCCTCGGAGAGAAGGGCGCGCGGAAGACCGTGCAGGCGCTGAAGCTCCTCAGGCAAACCGCAACGGACGTTGCAGGTGAGATTTCGCGCCTGATGGCGTAGGAAATGTCGTTCCGCCAGGCTCGAACTGGCAACGAACGTCAAAGACGGCGCCTGGCACGTTCAGAATGGCAGTCAAGATCAGGCTTCCGGCACCAGCGCGAGCGGATGGTCCTCAATCGTTCCCCGCCAGCCGGCTCGGTGGTATCTCGACCCATTCTATACGGCCTGAGGCCCTGGATCCGCTTGTATGGCTGCCGCGACGACGATTATCGCCAGCGGGATGAGATTTGGCTTCGGCCCGGCAGCGAGGCGCGCGGCCATCCCGGCCTCCATCCGATCCATGAAATCGCGAACGCGTTCAGCGCTCGTGCCCTCCGAAAGGTCACGCGCAAGCGTTGGAAGGACCGATGCCCTGGAGAACGCGGCCCAGCGCGCGCCGAAGGCTGTCGCATTGCCGTCGGCAAGGAAATCGCGCCAGATCGCGTCGTCGCCCTCGAATATCTCGATATCCTCCAGTTCGAGGCCGGAAAGCTCACCGGACGTGAATGGTGCCGCGAACTCCGCACGCGTCCGACCGACTGTCGGGATTGCCATCCTCGCCGCCTCCTCCTGCCGGACCACGCCCTCGGTCACCAGTTCCTGCAGCGCGTCATACATGGCCGTCAAAACCGACCCGTAGCCGAAGTCGCCATCATCGGTCTGGGCCATGGTGATGATGACGAGACGGCCACCTGGCCGTAGTTCGCGGCGGCGATGCTTCAGGAAGACCAGCCAATCATCGGCGGCCTGGGCTGCGAACGCGGCGCGCGTGGCGTCGTCCTTGCTGTAGGCAACCTGCACATGGTCCGGAATTGCGACCGGCGTCCGGCTCAGCCATTGCACGGACCAGGCGCACCATCCGAGTGTCACGCTGTCGTCGGGAAGGATCTGCTCGTAGAAGGAGCGTCCGATCGCGCTGGCAAAGGCGCCTTGGTCCAGCTTCAGATAGCTTCCCGGATCATCGTTCAACAGTTCGAACAGTGCGCTGAAGTCATTCTCGGCAAGATCGGTATGGACGACCGATATTGCCCGGCCGCTGCCGAGGCGCTGCCGCAGAGTCTGCACCGCGATCGCCATCGGAATCAGCGAATTGCGCCCCTGCGAAGCGCCGTAATCGGCGACGACGATCGGACCTGCCCCCTCGGACAGCGGGACGTCGAGGGCAGCCTGCTCGAGGCGCGGCAATGCTGGCGAAGCCCCTGCGGCCTGCACCGCCGATCTCGAATTGTAGCCACCGCGTCCTTCCATGGGCGCGGGTCTGGCCAATTGCGGTTCGTCTTGCATTCAGTCTCTTCCGTTGTTCAGGGGCTGCTCATGCTTCGGACGTTGAGACGACAGACGGTGCGGCGCCGGGGGCCGCAGCACGCGGGGCAACTCTATACCCCGAACACCAAAGCAACCGACGCGGTCGACGGACGATGCGAGCCGGCTCAGGCTGCGCTAAGGCGACGGCGGAGCTAGCAAGGCGACGGTCGCCATGGTCCGCTCGAAGTCTCTGAGGTTTTCCGCCTCCGACTTCCCGAGGATCGCGCGGATCTGGGTGCGGACCGTCATGAGGGAGACGCCGCGTCCGCGCGCCACATCTTCGGCGCTGGCGCCGCCCGAAAGCGCGACCGCGACTTCCGCCTCGGCGCGGCTGAAGTCGAACATCTCGCACAGCATGTCCGCTTGCGGCGATACCTTGCGATCAATCGGCCGCAGAATGAGCAGCGCGAGAGGTTCACGGCTGCCGCCGCCTTCCATCGTGTAGACATCGTCGGCGAGCCGCTGCGGCGCCGGCGTGACCATCATCGCGAGCGCCGAACCGTCGCGCGCGACAAGACGCATCGACCCTCCCGCTCCTCCTGATGTCGCGGAGGACACGAGCCGGCGGAGGCGGGCCGCGTCGTCGCGCGACAGGGCAGCGAGATAGACGCCGCTGCCGGCGAAGGCCCCCGACCGCCGGAACACAAGGCCTGCGTCAGGTCCCGCCAGATACCTGCGGGCCATATCGTTGACGAAGCGGATTCTCAGGGACGCATCGACGACACCCACGCCCACCGTGAGCGCGTTCACGGCCGCTTGGGTCAGCGAAGCGGCGTGCTCGTCGCGCGCAAGGCGCAGCCGGAGCTCGAGAGCACGCTGTACATGCGGCATCAGGGCCCGCAGCAAGCGGATATGCGTCTCGTCAAACGCGCCGGCATCGTCGCCGCGGAACACCAGCACAGGCGTCGCCTCGGCAATGCCAGCCATGCCGCCGATCACATGACGGCGTTCATGGTGGCGAGCGAAATCGACGTAGAACTCGCTGCGGAGGAAGTCGCTCTCGACGACCAGTTCGGCGCCGAGCTTGGCATTCCCCATGTGGTAGCTGCGCGCCTGCGCGAAATCGCGGCGGGCCTTCGCGGCATAGGGGTCGGCTTTGTGGAAATGCGCCGCATAAGCCATCTCGCTGCCATCGGCCGGCATCAGGAGATTACCCGGCCCGCCAGGCCCGCCAGCGTTCAGCAGGACCCGCCGCGCCTCCAGAATCCGGCAAATACGCTCGCCGACGTCATGCCAGCTGCCGTCGCCGGACCCAGCCTGATAGATGGCGCCGACGCAATCGGCGAGATCGCGCTCAATGTCGGCCATTGCCAGCTCCCGTCCCCGGAAACGAGAGTGCCAGAGCCGTTTCTGAGGTTCAATGGATGGACAAGCGACTTTTGCATGTGACGTTTCCAAGAGTTGCCGTCACAGGCCAGTCGATATCGTATTCCTTTCACCAGTTCTGTTGATGCGTCCGGCGAGCCGACCAGTATTTTGCGCCGGGTCGGCTCCGGTCGACGCTGGCATGCCCGCCCATACTGAGGAAGAGCGGGCGCTGCGACGCAGCCCATCAGGATGCTGGACGCCTGCAACCGCACATCATGAGGTCTCGCAATGACGATCAATTTCCTGCATTCGAGGGGCACGGAGCTGCCCATCAAGATCCCCGCCATCGGGCTCGATCTGTTCGTGAGAATGCCGCCGGCCGCCAGCGGCAACGCGTTCTGCTTCATCGAGACGATCAATGCGCCGGGCTTCGGTCCACCGCGCCACCGGCATCCCGAAGCGGAGATCTTCCGCGTCATCGAGGGCCGCTATCTCTACGAGGCCGATGGACGCCGCTTCTACGCCGAGGCGGGGGATGTCGTCTGCATCCCCGGCGGCATGGAACACGGTTTCGTCAATGTCACCGACGCTCCGGCCCGGCAATATATCCTGATGACGCCGGCCCTCGATGCCGCCACCTTTTTCACCGAGCTCGGCGGCGTCATGCACAACGGTCTTCCCGACACTGAAGCGCTCAATGCATTCGGCATCAAGTGGCAGGTCGAGTTCCTCGGGCCGCCGGTGAAGCGGGACGAACTGCCGACCGAATGACGTCGGCAATGTCGCGCGCCGGCCGCAACTCTTGCGCGATCTCGGCTTGACGTTTCGCCGGAAGCGGCAAGACTTGCGGGCGAGACGAGGGGCGGCGCCCTGGGCGGCATGCCGGCCTCTTGCGACTGGTCCAAGCGACGCGTGCCCTCGCGCTCGCCGCTGGCGAAATGCCTCCACCGCCCCGGGAAATTGGGCCGCACGCAGTGAGCGGCGAGCATGGGGCGTCACCCAATCGACATCAGGCCGATCGGCGACCGGCGGCCATTCCCGAGGCTCATCATGGCAACCATTCGCGAGCTCACATACGACCTTCTCCGCCGCAACGGCATCACGACGATCTTCGGCAATCCTGGTTCGAACGAGTTGCCTTTCCTGCAGGACTTCCCATCCGACTTCCGCTACGTCCTCGCCCTGCATGAGGGCGTCGCTATCGGCATCGCCGACGGCTACGCTCAGGCCACCGGCCGCACGGCTCTGGTCAACCTCCATTCCGCAGCCGGCACCGGCAATGCAATGGGCGGCCTCGCCAATGCCTGGAACTCGCATTCGCCGCTGGTGGTGACAGCCGGCCAGCAAACTCGCGCCATGATCGGCATCGAGCCGCTGCTGACAAATCTCGACGCGACCATGCTGCCGAAACCGCTGGTGAAATGGTCCTACGAGCCGGCACGCGCCGAAGACGTGCCCCTCGCCATGAGCCGCGCGCTGCATTTGTCCAGCCTGCCCGCCGCGGGACCGGTTTATCTCTCGATCCCATATGACGACTGGGCCAAGACTGCCGAACCGGACTCGCTGCGGCTACTGGGGCGCACCGTCTCCGCCGCTGGCGCCCTCGACGCCGGTGCTGCGACTGCGCTCGCCGCTCGCCTCGATCGCAGCACCAATCCCGTCATCATCCTCGGACCCGACGTGGACGCGGCGCGCGCCAACGCGCATGCCGTGACGCTCGCTGAGCGGCTCGCGGCGCCGGTCTGGGTCGCGCCATCTGCGCCACGCTGTCCCTTCCCGACCACCCATCCGAACTTCCGCGGCCTGCTGCCCGCCAGCATGGCCGGCATCTCCAGGCTGCTTGCCGGGCATGATCTGGTGCTGGTGGCCGGCGCGCCGGTGTTTCGGTACCACGAGTACGAGTCGGGTCCGCTGCTGCCGGACGGCGCCGAATTGATTCAGATCACCTGCGATCCCGACGAGGCCTGCCGCGCGCCGATGGGCGATGCGATCGTCGGCGACGTCGGCCTCATCCTCGCGGCACTCGCCGCCACGGTCTGCAAAGCGGCCCGGCCGGCGCCGCAGCCGCGGACCACGCCTTCGCCCGTCGCGCCTGGGACAGCGCCCCTCGCTGCCGAGCGCGTCCTCGAGCTCATCGCCGCGATTGCCCCGCGCGACGCCATCTATGTGAACGAGTCGACATCGACCATCGAAGCCATGTGGGAGCGCATGCGCTGGGAGAATCCGGGCAGCTACTATTTCGGCGCGGCGGGAGGTCTCGGCTTCGCCATGCCGGCCGCGATCGGCGTCCAGCTCGCCGAACCAGACCGGCAGGTGATCGCGCTGATCGGCGATGGCTCGGCCAATTACAGCGTCACCGCCTTGTGGACAGCGGCGCAGCACGATGTGCCGGTCGTTTTCGTCATCATGCGCAACGGCACCTATGGTGCACTCAGATGGTTCGCTGGCGTACTGAAGGCGCACGGCGTGCCGGCTCTCGACGTGCCGGATATCGATTTCGTGGCCATCGCGACGGGCTACGGCCTGGAGGCCGTGCGGGTCGAGACGGACGACGCCTTTGCTGCCGCCCTCGCCCGCGCGATCGAGGGCCGCAGGCCGTGCCTGATCGAAGTCGCGACCGCCTGGACGACACCCTGACCGGCGCAGAGCGGCGAAGATCGAGCGCCGACCGATGATCACCAGTTCTGATGATGTCCGGCTCGGCCAGAACAGGCATGAAAGCGCGGTGTACGCCAGACACTCGGTCGAATGACCTGAGGAACCAGACACTAACCTTTGAGGTGACTACAAATGCGAACCATCCTGAAAGGTCTTGTTGCCATTGGCCTGACGGCACTGGCGGCGACGGATGCCTCGGCGGCGTCAATCACCGTTCCTGTCCAGGCTCCGAATTTCAACATCGTCCTCGTCGCGCAGGGCTGCGGTCCATATGGCTGGCGCGGTCCCTGGGGTCATTGCCGTGACACCCCGTTCACCGGGCGGATGCCGGGCGGCGGCTGGGCCTACAATCTGCCGCCGGCCTACGGCTATTTCGGCAATGGCTGCCCGCCCGGCTTCTGGCACGGGCCGTGGGGTCACTGCCGCGACACGCCGTATCATGGCCGGCTTCCCGGTGGCGGCTGGCAATAGGCCCCCCCTCCGAAACCGATCCGCACACAACAGAGCAACATCATGAAAACAACATTCCTGACCGCGATCGCGCTGGGTGCTTTCCTCGCCTCGGCACATCCCGTCCTGGCCGAGGACGCAACGCCGCCGGCCAATCCTCCCGCCGTCGAAATCTACACGGAGGCCGATGCACAGGCCGTCCTCGACGCCCGCATCATTGCCCTCAAGACCGTAATCGGTCTCTCCGTCGATCAGGAGAAGCTGTGGGCGCCTGTGGAGACAGCCATTCGGCAGATCGCTGCAAGTTCGGCCGCGCGGCGGGCCAAGCGCGCAGACGCCCCTGAGCCGGCGAGCTTTGTCGACATTCTGGAGCGGACCGCCGACGCGGAGGCGACGCGTGCCGCCGAGCTCAAGACCGTCGCCGAGGCACTGAAGCCGCTGGTCGCCACGCTGACGCCGGAGCAGCAGCGCCGGATTCCGGCCTTCCTCGGCCTGCGCGAGGCGAACAACGGAATTCCGCAACCGACGGCGGAACTGTGGCTGTTCGAGGAGGAACAATAGGCGGCATGGCGAAGCACGAGGACCTGCTGCGGCGGGTCCTCGGGAAGCGAACCAAGCCAGCGTTGCGCCGCGGTCGACGCAGATCATGCCGGCCGAACTGAATCTTCGCCGGTGGAACAGAAGTTGAGGGGAGCCAAAATGACAGATTGCGTTCTGGTAGCCGGCGCCGGGCCGGTCGGGCTGACGATGGCGCTTGAACTTTCGCGCTACGGCGTTTCGGTCCGCGTGATCGACAAGATTTCCGGACCTTCGGACACGTCGCGGGCCGTCGCGATCTGGCCGCGCACGCTGGAACTGCTCGATCGCTCCGGCGTGGCAGCAGACCTCGTCAAAGCGAGCAATCACGTGGTGTCGGCCAAGATCTTCTCCGGCAACACCCTGGTCGGACAGATCAAGCTCGACGGAATCCCGTCATCGTTCCCCTTCGCGCTCATGGCGCCGCAATACGAGACGGAAGGCGTGCTGCGCCGCCACCTGAAGGCGCAGGGCGTCGAGCCCCAATTCTCCACGGAGCTCGCGGACATCGCGCAGGATGCGGACGGCGTTAGCGCGACGTTGCGCGCCGCGGACGGGACGGAGACCACGGAACGCTTCGACTGGCTCGTCGCCTGCGACGGCTCCCACAGCGTGGTACGCCATCGCCTCGGCCTCGAGTTCGAGGGCGACACGCTCGGCCTCGACTGGACCCAGGGCGATTTTCACCTGACCGGCATGCCGATTCCCGCCTCGGAACTCGCCATCTTCTGGCATCCGGAAGGTGCGCTGATGTTCTTCCCGATGGCGCCGGATCGCTATCGCATCATCACCAGCCTCGGCCCCTCGTCGGACGTCGAACCCGTTCCGCTCGACCTCGCCGCCTTCCAGAAAGTCATCGACCGCCGCGGGCCCGGCGGCATCACGCTGACGGACACGGTGTGGACCAGCGCCTTCCGTATCAATGAACGGCAGGTCGACGCTTACCGCTCCGGCCGGATCTTCCTCGCCGGCGACGCCGCCCACGTGCACAGCCCGGCCGGCGGCCAGGGCATGAATACCGGCATGCAGGACGCGATCAACCTCGCCTGGAAGCTGGCTCTCGTCAGCCGGGGCATCTCCACGGCGCCGGTGCTGCTCGACAGCTACGACGCCGAGCGCCGGCCCGTCGGAGCCGAAGTGATCCGTGAATCCGGTCGGCTCACCAAGGCCGCGACGCTGGAGAGCCACGCCCTGCAGGACGTCCGCAATTTCGTCGCGCATCTCGTCCTTGGCCTGCCCGCCGCCCAGCATGCCATCGCCGGGATGATCACCGAGGTCGCGATCGGCTATCCGCAAAGCCCGCTGAACGGACCGTCGGACGACGGCGCCGCTGCCGGCACCCGCGTGCCGCCAGCGGTCGGCGAGACGCCCTATGGCGGGGCCGATTCACCGCGCTTCAGCCTGCATGGCACCGGCGAGGGCGCCGCGTCGCTGGTGTCGCAGTTCCCGGCCCTGCTGGAGCCGCAGCTTCGCTCCCCGCAGGCGGCGGGCGGCCTCGCCCTCGTCCGGCCCGACGGCTATCTGGCGATGTCCGTGCCGGAGCGAGACTGGCCGGAGATCGCCGCTTATCTGGCGCGGTTTTCCGCACCGGCCTGAGCAGGGCGTCCAGCGCACCGCGAAGGCGCGTCGCCATAACGTCGATTCCCTTTGAGGAGGCATCATGACCGGAGATTTCGAGAGAAAGCTGACGAGGCGCGTCTGGGCGGACGACGCCTTCGCGGATCGACTGGAAGAGCGGCCCGACGAGGCCCTGCAGTCGATCGGCCTGTCGGTGCCGGCCGGGGTCAAGGTGAAGGTCGTCGTTCAGAAGCGCGACAGGATCTACTTCACGATACCGCCGGTCCGGAGCCCGGGCTCGCCGCCGCCGACGGCGCCCCTCAACCAGTTCGACCTCTGGTCGAGCAAGGGTCTGTTCATCTGGCTGGTGCCGGTTGCAGCCAAGTTCAAGCTGCTCGCCCTGCGCAACGCCGCGCGCCAGACGGGGGATGGTCATGCGCAGCCCTGATTTCGTCGAGGCTACTTACGAGCGCATCGCGACCGATCCGGCCTATCGTGCCAGGCTGCTGGCCGATCCGGTCGCCACCGTCTCAGCGGAATTCGGCTACACGCCAGGGCCGGACCTGAAGATCGAGATCATCGAGCAGGCGGACGACACCATCATCATCATCGTACCGCCGAAGCCCGAGGCGGGCGAGGATCTAGAGAGGGCGTTGGAGCGCGTGACGGAGCAGTCTCTCGACCTGCTGTTCTCGTCCGGCATCGGCGGCTTCTTCATCCCGGACGACGCCCAGAAATGGCTGCTCCGCGCGATGCGACTGGCATCCCAGGAGAAGGCCGACCCGGCGGGATCGTAGACTTAGCTCGGACCGTGGTCTGCGCAGTGCCGGCCCGGCGTATCGCGGTCGACGAGGTGCTACGCAAGGGAGTCTCGGATGATGCCGATTACTAAGAAGCAAGAGTTCTGGGACAATCTGATTCCGCTGAAGGGCGGGCTCTTCGGCGAGCAGCTCGCCGGCTGGAGACCGGGCCCGGCCGCGCGATTGGGGCTCGGCTGCCGCATCCTGGCGGACCAGCGGATCGACGTCGCGCCTAACGTCGCGCTCGCTGCCGATGTCTACCTTCCGAAGGTTCCGGGGCGCTATCCCGCCGTTATCGCCTTCGCCGCCTATTCCAAGGAGCTGCAGGCCGCCGGTGCGCCGACGGGCTCCAACGAGGCCGGCAGCCCCCCGGTGTTCACCGATCGCGGCTATGCCCATATCATCGTGGCCCGCCGCGGCATGGGCCGCTCGACCGGTGCCGACGCCGTCTATCTGAACGACACGGACGTCGCCGACCACGCCGTGGTCATTCAATGGGCCGCGGCGCAGCCCTGGTGTGACGGGCAGGTCGCGCTCTTCGGCACGTCCTACTATGGCATGACCCAGCCGCAGGTAGCGCGGCTTCGCCAAGCGGCCTTGAAGGGCTTTTTCGCCATCGAGATGTGCACGGACTTCTTTCGCCACATCGCCATGTTCGGCGGCTCACCCCAGCCCGATTTTTTTGCGACATGGATGGGCGCCAATTTCACGCCGTTCCAGTTCAAGCTGCATGTGCCGCCGCTGCTGCGCGCGATGGCTAGCCACATCACCAACTCGCCGCTCAAACGGCTGTGGTGGCCACAACTGAAGAAGCGCATGACGCGGGTCATGCGAGGATTCCGGAACGAAACGCCGACAAGGGCTTCGCTCGGATTGTTCGCCGCCCTCATGCTCGACGGCAAGACCCGCGCCAGCAGCGTCCTGCCGGCCGGCCCTTCCGGCGCGCTGGGCGACATCGCGGTCCCGTTCGTGGTCGTTCAAAACCCCGGCTATCTCAATCTGCACCAGTTCGGCGCCTATGACCTGTTCGAGAACGCCGGCACGCCAGCTGCCAGCAAATGGCTGATCATCGGATCTCCCGCCTATGAACTGCCCGCCTATCACTGGCAACTCGAGGCGCTCGCCTTCTTCGACCATCTCCTCTACGGCGCCGACAATGGCTATGCGAGCCAGGCGCGGGTGCGCTACTGGCGCCAGGGCGCCAGGACCTACGGCTCTGCAGAAGACTGGCCGCCTCCGCAGAGTGCGCCGCTACGGCTCTATCTCGCATCGAATGGCGCCGACAGGACCACGCACTGTCTGACGCCAGAGCCGCCGACCGACGGTCTGAAGAACCGCTGGGCGGCCGTCCCTCCGGGCGCTACGCTTGCAGCCGGCTTCGACGAGGTCACCAATCAATCCCTCGTCTTCGAACTGTCGATCGAGGACGAGATGGAACTGGCCGGCCCTGTGACGGTGAGTCTCGCCTTCAGCTCGAACGAAATCGATTCCCACGTCGTGGCCCGCACGGGCGTCGTTGCGGCTGACGGAAGTTACACGATCCTGTCGATGGGCATGATCCGGCCGGCGTGCCGACGGATCGACGAGACCCGCTCCACAGCCACTGAGATCGCCATCGACGTTGACACACCGGAGCCGCTCGTGCGGGACGTTCCGGTGATGCTCCGCTTCAGCCTGACGCCGCAGCCGGTCCTGCTGCGGCCCGGCGAGCGCTTTCGCCTCGACATCGGAAGTCGCACGGATCTCCTGCGCAGCGATGTGAGCCACGGCTACGCGCAATTCGACATGCAGGTTCCGCCCTATTTCGCGCGCAACGCCGTCCACTACGGCGAGGACAGCTTCATCGAAATGAGGCACGTAGCGAGTATCCGATCTCTGCGATGGGGCTCTGCAGAAAATTGGCAGCCCGAACCCGCGAGACGCCGGTCGCCTCGGCCAGCCGGCAGATCGCGCCCAATCGCACGAATGCCCGCCTTGCCAGATCCGATGCGCCGCGTCGCTAGCCCGCAAGGACCCGTCGGGCCGTAAACCGTCTGGGTCATGCGCAGGCCGCACCGGCGCCGAACGGCCACCTGCAGCCATCGACCGCCATAAGGTGAACCGGGACCCCGCGCGGCCCGCCACCCGCCGAGGCCAAGGCGCGCAAAATCTCCACCCTTTGATGTTAGTCTATGTCAGTCCCTCGATGCTTGAGGAGCGCGCGAATTTGGGTGGCGTACCGATATCTGTAATTTTGTGCGTGGTCGGCGCGGGGATCGGCTTCCTCGTCACGCGGCTCAACGACTGGATCGTCGAAAGCCGCGAATTCCGACGGGCCAGCCGGCATCTTCGGACCGAGGCGGCCAATGTCATACGTCACTATACTATTACTCAGGAAAAGCTCGCCGGGCATGAGACTGAGGTCGCTTGGCGCAACGTCGTGAATCTCGAGATCGGCCGATTCTATGGCAGTGGTTTGGGCACATTCGACATGAGCGCGCTCCGCCTCTTCGACGAACCGGTCGCCGAAGAGGCAATGTATCTGATGCTCACGATCCGCAATAACAATGCCTATATAGACCAAGCTAAGCTGCACCTCGCTTCTGGTGACAAGGAGCAATTTAACGACGTTTGCCAGGAACTGACCGAACGCTGCCAGCTGACCATCGAGCGGGCCCGGCGGACGGAAGATATGCTTCGCAGCGGCTCCTATCGACTTCGATCGCCGATCAAGGGGACTGTATAGGGCGCCGCACCCAACCGACGATACAGCGACGCCGAAAGGCGTCTCGCACTCGTTGTCCGCAGTATCGGAACGCGTCGTTACGAGCCAGTCCGCTGAATGATGCGCGCCGCCGCAAATGCGCTGAGCGACCTGGGATTTCGATGTTGGGGCTCGAATTTCCCTTCGTTCTGCGCAGAAATTCCTTCCGTGGCTATTAAGGGAATTCGGGACGAAGTCCGTTGAATTTCAGTGCGTTATGCCGCCTTCCAGTGCCACATGAACGCCCGGACAGTGCGAACTCCCTCTGGTTTCCCTATATTGATGGAATTCGCGCGCCCCTCACGGCCGGCTTCGACGAGGTCGCCAATCAATGCCTCGCCTTCGAAATGCCGATCGAGAACGAAATGGAGTTCACCGGGCCCGTGGTAGCGCGCATCGGCCTCGTCGCGGCGGACGGAAGCTACAAGATGCTTCGATGGGCATGATCCGGCCGGCGTGCCGCAGGATCGACGAGACCCGCTCCACAGCCACTGAGATCGCCATCGACGTCGACACACCGGAGCCGCTCGTGCGGGACGTTCCGGTGATGCTCCGCTTCAGCCTGACGCCGCAGCCGGTCCTGCTGCGGCCCGGCGAGCGCTTTCGCCTCGACATCGGAAGTCGCACGGATCTCCTGCGCAGCGATGTGAGCCACGGCTACGCGCAATTCGACATGCAGGTTCCGCCATATTTCGCGCGCAACGCCGTCCACTATGGCAAGGACAACTTTGTCGAGATGAGGCGCGCGGCCAGTGGCCGACCACTGCAATAGCCAAAAGTGGCGGTCGAGTTCGCGGCAGACACGCGGGTGATAGTGGCAAGTGCACGCGCTTTGTACGCTTCGGCGACATTCGTGCAGATCGCGGCGAATGGCAGGTCTTGGGGAACGGGTTCGGGCCCTTCGCCGTCCGAAATGAGGGCGCGAAGCGGACCACGCTGCAGCTCAGCTGGGAATGTCCCGAATACAGTCCTCCCAGGCCACCCGGCTATCCTGTATCAGAAGGAGCTGTTCCCTTGCGACGCCTGGAGCCTTGATGAGTTCGAACCGAAGCAGCGACGCGACTGCGGCCGAACGCGACGCTGATCGCAGCATTCTCAATCGCCTTCAGGACGAGATCGAGCACTTGCCGAGCGCGCTCGCGCGCATCGCCAAATATATCGTGGAGAACCCGGAAAAGGTCCTCCGGCAGTCCGTTTCGCAGCTCGGTGAATATTCGGGCAGCGGCGAGGCCAGCATCCTGCGGCTCTGCCGACAAATCGGCTTTACGGGCTTTCGGGATTTCAAGCTCGCCCTCGCCGCCGAGGTCGGACGAACCGGCGTTCGACACAATATGTTCGTCCGCAGCGAGGCCTCGATCGAGACGCTCGAACAGGCGCTCGTTCAAAATCTCGCCATGGCCCGCAGCCACTGCGACCCGGAGACGCTGGATGCCGTGGCGTCGGTCCTGGCAACCAGCCGGCGGATCGACCTTTTTGGCGCGGGCATGTCCGGGATCGTGGCGGAGATGTTCGGCTTCCGGTTCTTGCGCGCCGGGCTTACCGCCCTCGTATTCCGCAACACGAACATGGCGCATGAAGTCGCCAACGGGCTCGGCCCCGGCTGTGTCGCGATCGGCATCTCGATCTCCGGGCTCACGATGGATACCGTCAAGTTTCTGAAAGGGGCCCATGATGCGGGCGCCACGACCGTCGCGGTCACCAACCGCAGTCGAAGCCCCCTCGGCGACATCGCCGATTTTCGCCTGCAAGCCGCTGGACTGGACGACTATCCGATCGGTGATACGCTGACGGCGACTGTCGGCAAGATCTTCGTCCTCGAATGCCTGATGCTGAGCCTTGCGCGGCATATGCCGGCCACACCTTTTATGGAGCAAAACTCCATAACGTCATCTTCATGAAATAAAACACCACTAACGTTCCGCCATCGCAGGAGAGCGAGATGGCGGGCGCAGAGCTTCATATCGATCGGATTGCCAAGCGCTTCGGCGCGGGACAGGTGCTGCGCGACGTCTCGCTTGAGATTGCGGCGGGCGAGTTCGTGACGCTGCTCGGACCGTCCGGCTGCGGCAAATCCACATTGCTGCGCATCATCGCCGGGCTTGAACGAGCGGACCGAGGCAGCGTTCGCGCCGGCGGACGTCAGCTCGATCCGCTCGCCCCCAAGGATCGAGGCCTCGCCTTCGTCTTTCAGAGCTATGCGCTCTATCCTCACCTCTCGGTCTTCGACAATATCGCCGCGCCCCTTGTGATGCGCGAATTGAGCAGTCTCGAGCGGCTGCCCTTCGTCGGCCGGCGCCTGGCCGGCTCCGCCGCGCGGCATCGATCGATCGACGATCGCGTTCGCCGCACGGCGAAGATCCTGCAACTGGAAGCGCTGCTCGATCGTCGTCCCGCGGCCCTCTCCGGCGGTCAGCGCCAGCGGGTGGCACTCGGAAGAGCCCTCGTGCGCGAACCGCAGATCTTCTTGATGGACGAGCCGCTCGCCAATCTCGACGCGGGATTGCGCATCCATACGCGTGGCGAGATTGCACGCCTGCATCGGGAAGTCGGCGCCACGACGCTGTTCGTGACGCACGACCAGAGCGAGGCGACCGCGCTGTCCGATCGGGTCGCCGTGATGTTCGGCGGTGAAGTTCGGCAGTTCGCCTCGCCGGTCGAACTCTACCGCAATCCCGTCGATCTCGATGTGGCGCGTTTTCTGACCCAGCCCTTCCTCAACACATTGCCGGTGGACGCACCGGTGCAAGGAGCCGTCCGGATCGGCGAGTGCCGGGTACCGGTCCGCGACGCCGTCGGCGTTTCCGAGCCCGGCGTCCTGGCGTTCCGGTCCGAACATGCGTCGCTGGTACTGTCCGGGACGGGCGGTCATATGCCGGTCACCGTGAAGCGGATCGAGCATTCGGGGGCCGAGGCACATGTCTTCGTCAGCGCCCCGGACGGGATCGACCTGGTGGTCCGCGCGCCGGCGGAGCTTGCCGTGCGGCTTCGTCCCGGCCTCGCGGTGCATCTTGCCATCGACACGGACAGAGCCTGGTTCTTCCCACGAAACGGTCGTCGCTCGGCTGTGGCCCGCGACGAGGCGGCCTGACATGGCCGCGCTCGCTGGTCCCGCCTTGTCCAGGCCCGAGGCGCCGATGCCGTCCTGGACGGTCCATGCGGCCCAGCGACGCGCTGCCATGGCGCTGACTGCGCCGGCGACGCTGCTCCTCGTGGCGCTTCTGCTCGGCCCGGCCATGCTGGTGCTCGTGCTCTCTTTCACGAATGCCTCGCTCGGGCTCGGGGGGATGACATTTGTCGGCCTCGGCAACTACGCACGCATGCTGACCGACCCCGGCTTTGCGACGAGCCTTCGCAACACAGCCCTCTATGTCGCGATCGTCGTTCCCGCCTCGATCGGGCTCGGTCTTGCGGCGGCGATCCTGATCGAGCGCGTCTCCGTCTTCGGATCCTTCTATCGCGCCGCTTATTTCCTGCCGGTCGCGGCGACACTGGTGGCGCTCTCGACAGCTTGGGAAGCGATCCTGCATCCAAGCTTCGGCCTCGCAAACATGGCTCTCGGGCTCGTGGGAATCGGGCCGATCCGCTTCCTCTCCGATCCCGCGACGGCGCTCTACACCCTCGCGGGCATCGGGATATGGCAGCTCGTCGGCTTCAACATGATCCTCTTTCTCGCCGGCCTCTCGTCGATCCCCGAGGAACTCTATGAGGCAGCGGCCATCGACGGCGCCGATCGCGGGTTGAAGCGCTTCCTGCTGGTCACCTGGCCAATGCTGGCGCCCGTGACGCTGTTCGCGACGGTGATGACGATCATTCGCGGCTTCTCGGTCTTCGAGACAGTTGTCGTCCTGACCGAGGGCGGGCCGATGCGCTCGACCACGGTCATTCTCTACACCTTCTACGAAGAGGGCTTCCGCTACTTCCGCGCCGGCTATGCCTCGGCGATCGCCGTATCGTTCTTTCTCTTCGTGACGACGCTCTCGCTGCTGCAGATGCGTCTTGCCGAGCCGCGCAGGACACGAAACGGCGGAGCCGCATCATGATGGTGCGTCCACAGTCACGGGCCGCGGCCGTCGCCACCCATGGCGTGCTGATGCTCGGTGCCGCCATCATGTTGCTGCCGTTCCTATGGATGGTCCTCGCCTCGCTGACACCGCAGAGCGAGATCTTCAGCGGCGCGCTGCTGCCTCATCCGAGCCTTGCGGGCGCCGTCGAGAATTACGGCACGGCAATGACGCGGATCCCGCTGCTGCGCTTCATGGTCAATGGCGTCGTCGTCTGCCTCGCGATCGTCCTGCTGCAGATCGCCATCGCAATCCCCTGCGGCTATGCGCTGGCCAAGCTGTCGTTTCCCGGCCGGGCCTGGCTGATGGCGGCCGTGTTGCTCGGCCTTCTGGTGCCGGTGCAGATCCCGACCATTCCCGTCTATATCGCGCTGGCCAAGGCAGGACTGCTCGACAGCTATGGTGCGCTGGTCCTGCCCTGGATCATCTCGGTCTTCGCGATCTTCCTGTTCCGACAGTTCTTCGTGACCTTTCCGGACGAGATCCTCGATGCCGCCCGGCTCGATGGCTTCAGCGAGTTCTCGATCGCCTGGCGGATCATCCTGCCGACGGCCTGGCCGGCGATCGCCGCCTTTTCGATCTTCTCCGTCGTCGCCCACTGGAACGACCTTTACTGGCCGCTGGTGGTCGTGACCGATCCCGACCTGATGACGCCTGCGCTTGGCATCGCCTATTTCCGCCAGCTCGGCGAGGGCGCCGGCCAGGTCGGAGCGCTCATGGCCGGCGGCGTGGTCGTCACCGCGCCGATGGTCGTCCTCTTCCTCGCCATGCAGAAGCACTTTGTCCGCGGACTGGTCATCGGCCGGCACTGACCCGACCCTTCAACCGCCCCACCCCAGGAGAGTCTCATGAGAGTTTTCGCTTCGACCCTTGCTGCCGGCCTGATGGCCGCTGGCATGGCCTCGGCTGCGCATGCCGATACGGTGCTCGACGTCTATTACGCCTGGCCGGAAATGGAAGTGATCCACACGCCGATCGCCGCGGCCTTCATGGCGGCGAACCCGGACGTGAAGATCAGCTACCGCGCGGCCGCGCCGGACTACAGCGAAGCGGCACAGACGCTGATCCGCCAGAGCATGGGCGGCCAGTTGCCCGACATCCATTATGTCGGCTTCAACATGTTGAAGCCGCTCGTCACCCGAGGCCTGATCAAGCCGATCGACGACCTCGTCGCCGACGACGATTTGACGGCGAAGGGGTATTCGGAGCAGGTGCTCTCCCTCGCGAAAATCGATGGCAAGCAGTATGGCCTGCCCTTCGCGATGTCGACGCCGGTCGTGTATCTGAATGCCGATCTCGTCGCCAAGGCCAGCGGCAATCCCGACAAGATCCCGACCGACTGGGATGGCTTCGTGGCTCTCGCCGGCAAGATCGCCGCGCTCGGCGACGGCACCGCCGGCATGTATTACGAACTCGGCTCCGACGACTGGACGACGCAGAATCTCGTTCGCAATTTCGGCGGCCAGATGATGAACGACGACGAGACGGCGATCACCTTCGACGGCGAGGCCGGACAGAAGGCGGTCGCCCTCTTCAAGCGCTTCCACACAGAAGGCGGCCAGCCGGCGATCGACCAGCGCTCCGCTCGGCAGATGTTCACGGCCGGCAAGCTCGGCTTCTATTTCGCCTCGGCCGGCGGCGTGCGGGGCTTCGAAAAGCAGATCGGCGATCGCTTCCATCTTCGCACCGCCCTGCAGCCGCTCGGCAGCGCCAACGCCACGATGCCGACCGGCGGCATGGTCGCCGTCATCCTGACGGACGACCCGGCCAAGCGCGCCGCCGCCTGGCGCTTCGTCAAATTCGCGACCGGCCCTGAAGGCCAGACCATCGTCGTGCCGAATACCGGCTACATGCCGACCAATACCATCGCGCTCAGCAAGGACTATCTCAGCGCCTTCTACGAGCAGCATCCGAACTGGTACACCAGCGTGCTGCAGACGCCGCGTGCGCGTCCGTGGTTCGCCTGGCCGGGCGAAAATGGCGTCCAGATCGCGCAGATCATCCATGACGAGATGACCGGCATCGCCAATGGCTCCACGGCGCCCGACGCCGCGCTCGCCGACATGACGAGCGAGGTCAAGGCACTTCTGCCGGCCACCAATTAAAACATCGAACGACGCGGCGCCGGAGGCACGACCTTCGGCGCCCTTCATCAGGAACACCCGTCATGAAACTCGTTCACGTCACCGACCTCCACACCGTCCCGCCCGGCGACAGGCTCTACGGGCTCGATCCCGCCGAACGTCTCGACACGGTGATCGCGGCGATCAACCGCGATCATGGCGACGCCGAAATCTGCGTCTTCACCGGCGATCTCGCCGACAAGGGCGATGCCGCGTCCTATGCGCAACTGCGCGACTGTCTGCAGGCGCTGGCCGTTCCCTACCGTCTCCTGCTCGGCAATCACGACAACCGCGCGGCATTCCTCGAGGTCTTCACTGATCATTCCCGCGACGCGCATGGCTTCGTCCAGTCGTTTCACGACTGCGCCGCCGGCCGCCTGATTTTCCTCGATACGCTGGTCGAGGGGCATGGCTATGGCGCACTCGATCAAGGTCGGCTGGACTGGCTTGCCGCATGCCTCGAAGATGCAAGTACAACGCCGGCCTACATCTTCACTCATCACCCACTATCGCCGATCGGCCTGCCGCATTTCGAACCCTATGGCCTCAACGACAGCGCCGCGATCATGGATAGGGTGCTCGCAGCCGGCACGGTCCGTCACGTCTTCTTCGGCCATGTCCATGTCGATGCGAATGGAAGCTGGCGCGGCGTGCCGTTCAGCTGCAACCGCGGCGTCGCGCATCAGATCGAACCGAATCTCAGCCGTTCGGAAGCCATCTTCATCGCAGGGGCGCCGACCTTCAGCGTTGCCCTGATCGACGAACATGATGTGCTCATCAACCGCTTCGATGCGAGCGAGCCCGTGGTGATCGGCCAATGGCCCCCGAAGTGAGCGCCGCGCTGCAACCTTATGATCTCGTCATCTTCGATTGCGACGGCGTCTTGATCGACAGTGAATTCCTCGCCTGCCGCATCGATGCGGAGGAACTGACGCGGCTCGGCTATCCCATCACGATGGAAGAGGTCGTTCTGCGCTTTACCGGCCTCTCGGCGGGATCGATGCGGATCGCGGTGGAGGCCGATTGGGGACAGAAGCTGCCGGATGATTTCGACGATGTCCTGCAGGCCAGGATCAAGGATGGCTATCGACGCGAGCTTCAAGCCATCGACGGCATCGACGCCCTGCTGGCCGGTCTGGCGCAGCCGTTCTGCGTCGCATCCAGCAGCCAGCCTGAAAAGCTGAGGCTCGGGCTGGAACTGACCGGCCTCTGGCCACGATTCCACCCGAACATCTTCAGCGCATCCATGGTGAAGAACGGCAAGCCTGCGCCGGATCTCTTCCTCCACGCCGCATCGGCCATGGGCCATGCGCCGCATCGCTGCGTCGTGGTCGAGGACAGCCTGGCCGGCGTCGCAGCCGGGATCGCCGCGGGAATGCAGGTCATCGGCTTCACAGGCGGGCGTCATTGCAGTCCGGGCCATGGCGATCGCCTTCGCGACGCTGGAGCCACCTTCCTGGCGCAATCGGCGAGCGAGATCGGGTCGATTCTGGCGGTGTGACGTCTTCCGATGCCTGCCAAAGAGATGACGTCGGATTGCCGCCGGACAACGCAAGGAGCATACGCGCAGGGACGCGGCTGCGCCGCGGCATTGCTAACCGCCCGTCCCGATCGGCATGACTTTAGGACAATGACCGAGCCGGCTGTCGAGATTACCCGGACATACTAGCGCATAGTGAAGGAGGACCTGTTGAAGTCCCCGTCCAATGCCTGAGAGCCAAAGGGAACGTCCGGTTACGGGTATTGCGGAGATGGAGACGAACGTCCGCAAAGAGGGCGCATAGCGGAAGTCGCTGAAAAGGAAGTCGAGGGGCCGATATTGATCAGAAGCGGACGCTGCGGCCACTACCCCGTGAATATCTTTACGGCGATGAACATCGTAGACGCCGATAGCACAGCCCTCATAGCCAACAACGTCCTGACACGTAGCTCACCGCGGTCGAAGATTTCGGTGACCTCGTCAGACATTTGTGGACCCGCACTGGACCTTTGACCGCGGCCGATGCGGACGCACCGCTTCAGTGTATGGATCGCCGCTCCCAAGCACGGCTTCATCCAATCCATAATGGCAAGGAACTCGGCGACGGCAGAGGCCGTCATCGATCCGATTTGGATCGGCAGATGCCGGTTGACTGCATTATCCGAGAGGGCAATGTCTGAAGCGGTGATTGCTCGACGTGCGGCAAATGTCAGGCTCCGCCTTCATGGCAGCGGATGTGTTGACGTAGGTGACGAACGGCACGCCAGGATGGTTCTGGCACAGCAGGCGAACATCGGCCGCTCCGGGAAAAGCAGCGTGTTGCCAGGATTGAGCAGTTACGCTGTTTCGGCCATAAAATGCACGTGAGCGAGAACCATGACGTCCGCCTCGACGTTCATCCCGATGCCCGAGAGCACCAATCGCGGCACAATGCCGGTCGGTAGGCGGCATCCGGCCATACTG
Organism: Kaistia soli DSM 19436; assembly: GCF_900129325.1. Lineage (GTDB taxonomy): Bacteria > Pseudomonadota > Alphaproteobacteria > Rhizobiales > Kaistiaceae > Kaistia > Kaistia soli. The sequence goes on from NZ_FQUP01000001.1 coordinate 659,257, forward strand.
GACTATGCGCGCGCCGTATTCCGGAATGAGGCGATGACGCCTTCCGCCATTCGCACAAACTGAGCGCTAGGTCCTTCGGCGCCGACGCTCTGGCGGCTGACGCGCGCGCCCTCAAGCAGCAGCGACAAGGTATCGGCGAGGAGTTCGGCCTGTTCTATGCCCGCATCGCGGCATAGGCCGACGAGACGATCGCGCTGCGCCGTCTTGAGTTCCTTGATCACCTGTCGCGCCGGGTGATCGTCTTCCGTCAATTCGACGGCGGCGTTGGCCATGTCGCAGCCGCGCCCGTCGACTTTCAGGCCATCCGCCACGGTTCGAACCCAGGCCTGCAACTGCCCAAGCTTGTCGTTCGGGTGCTCCGCTTCGAACTGGTTCCAGATCGCATTGGCGTCGCAAGCGACCGTGCGCAGGCATTCGATGATCAAGTCGTCCTTCGAATCGAAGTGACGATAGAGCGTCATCTTGTTGGTGCCGGCCGCTTCCGTGATGGCGTCGATTCCGACGCCTCGGATGCCATGCTTGTGAAACAGATCCCGCGCCGTCCCGAGAATGCGATCCCGCGGACGAACCTTCTCTGCAGCGCCATCTCCCATCGAAGCCTCCTTGTCTCCCAAAAACCGTACATCCACCCCTTGACTAGGGTGTGACCGGTCTGTAACTTCTGCCCTGTTACTTACCTGTAACACCTCTATCGCCCTGCGTCAATCGACGGGGCTTTTCTGCGCTGTCTCCTGCCGAGGTTGGACGGGAGAAAGCGCAAGGCTGGCGCAGCTTCGAGGGCGCGCCGGCAAAGAACACGAACAGCGATCTCTGGCGTTGCCGTGGATCCAAACGGGAGTGGTTGCCATGTCGCAGCACGATGATTTCACCATCGACGAAGCGCTGAACGACTCGATGGTCCAGATGCTCATGAAGGCGGATCGGGTCGATCCGCTGGCATTGGAAGCTTCGCTGCGTTCCCTCGCTAAGGCACATTCGCGGCGTCGGAATCCTGTGCCCGCGCGGCTGCAGGACGATCGGGGGTCCCTGCGAGCGCCCGCGCTGCCGAACCGCAAGCAAGCGGGCGCGAGTGCATACACGCCATGGTAAGCTTCTTTATCCATCGCCCGATCTTCGCGTCGTCGATCGCCATTCTCATGGTCCTGGCCGGGACCATCTGCTATTTCCTGCTACCAGTCTCGCAGTTTCCCGACATTACGCCGCCGCAGGTCGTGGTCAGCGCCAACTATCCCGGCGCCAGCGCGCAGGTCGTGGCCGATACGGTCACGACGCCGCTGGAGCAGCAGATCAACGGCGTTGCCGGCATGACCTATATGTCGTCGTCCAGCTCCAATGACGGCTCGGCGACGATCACCATCACATTCGAAGTCGGCTATCCCCTGAGCATCGCCGCGGTCGATGTCCAGAACCGGGTTTCGCAGGCCGCGTCCTCGTTGCCCGCGATCGTCAACCAGGGCGGCGTGACGATCAAGAAACAGAATCCGAACTTCGTCCTGATCGTCAATCTGACGTCGCCGGACGGTTCGGTCGATCCGGTCGCGCTCAGCAATCTCGCCTATCTGCAGGTCGTGGATCCATTGAAGCGCCTGCCGGGCGTCGGTGACGTCCAGATCTTCGGCGAGCGTCGCTATTCGATGCGCATCTGGCTCGATCCCGACAAGCTGGCCAATCTCGGCATCACCGCCGTCGATGTTCAAAATGCCGTCGCCGAGCAGAACGTACAGGTCGCCGCCGGCAAGATCGGGCAGTCGCCCGCGCCCGCTGGCACCGCATTCGAGATGCAGGTCAACGCCATCGGCAGGCTGAGCACGCCTGAACAATTCGGCGACATCGTCGTACGCGCCAATGCCGCCAACGGTTCGATGGTACGGCTGCGCGATGTCGCCCGAATCGAGCTCGGAGCACTGCAATATTCGTCCTCGGCCTTCTTCGGCAAGGACCCGACCGTGGTGCTCGCTGTCTACCAGATGCCGGGCTCGAACGCGCTCGATCTGCAGCAGCGTGTCAAGGACAAGATGCAGGAACTGTCGAAGCGCTTCCCGAAGGGCGTCGACTACGCAATGCACTATGACACGACGCGGTTCGTGTCGGCCTCGATGCACGACGTGCTCGTCACGCTGGGCGAGGCGCTGGTTCTCGTCGTGGCCGTGGTGTTCCTGTTCCTGCAGAGCTGGCGGACGACGCTCATCCCGACCATCGCGATCCCCGTATCGCTGGTGGCGACGCTCATCGTCATGGAGATGTTCGGTTTCTCCCTGAACATGCTGAGCTTGCTTGGCATGGTGCTGGCGATTGGCCTCGTCGTCGACGATGCGATCGTCGTGGTCGAAAACGTCGAGCGCCAGCTAGAGGCCGGACTCCCGCCGCTTGCGGCGACTCGCGCGGCCATGGCCGAAGTCACGGGTCCGATTATCGCCACGACGGCGGTCTTGATGGCGGTGTTTGTGCCGGTGGCCTTCATTCCCGGCGTGGCCGGCAGGCTCTATAACCAGTTCGCGCTCACCGTTGCGATCTCCGTCGGCATATCCGCGTTCAATTCCCTGACGCTCAGCCCGGCGCTTGCAGCTGCGTTCCTCCGTCACCGGCCGCCGACACATTTCCCGCCATTCCGCTGGTTCAACGCCGGCTTCGACAGGTTGTCGCACGCCTATGCCCGTGGTGTACGGGTTCTCATCCGCCTGCGCTGGATCATGCTCGCCCTGTTCGCAGCGGGGCTGGCGGCCACCTACCTGCTTTCGACGCGCATTCCATCGACCTTCCTTCCCGTCGAGGATCAAGGCTATTTCTTCGTCGTGATCCAGCTTCCCGACGGCGCCGCCCTCGAACGCACCGATGCGGTTGCGAAGAAGGCACGCGACATCCTGCAGGACACGCCGGGCGTCGATATTGTCGGCTCAATCAGCGGCCTCAACTTCCTGACCAACGCCGCCCAATCCAATTCGGCGGTGGAGTTCGCGATCCTTAAGCCGTGGGATGAGCGCGGCCCGGATCAGAGTGCCTCCAAGATCGTCGCCGATGTCCGCATGAAGCTCCTGCAGATCCCTGAGGCGTTTGCCCTGAGTTTCGATCCGCCTTCGATCCCGGGCATTGGCACGACCGGCGGCTTCGAATTCGAGGTCGAGGATCTTTCGGGTCGCGGCAGCGCGGCGCTGAACGAGGCAACGCAGGCTGTGCTCGCCGAGGCGCGCAAACAGCCGGAGCTGAACCCGCAGCAATTGTTCTCGTCCTTCTCGACATCGACGCCACAATTCGACTACGACCTCGACCGCAACAAGGCGAAGCTGCTGGGCCTCAACCTGCCGGACGTGTTCAACACGCTGCAGATCTATCTCGGCTCGCTCTACGTCAATGACTTCAACCTGTTCGGCCGCACCTTCCGTGTCACGATCCAGGCCGACAAGGATGCGCGCGCCGGAGCGGCCGATATATCGCGGCTCTACGTCCGCAATGCCTCGGGCGGCATGGTGCCGCTGAGCACGCTTGGCCGTCTCGTGCCGATTGTTGGCCCGGAAACCGTGCCGCACTACAATAACAACGCCTCCGCCCTGATCAATGGCGGCCCGGCACCTGGCTTCTCCTCCGGCCAGGCCGTAGCGGCCATGGAGCGGGCCGCCAATATCGCGCTGCCGAAGGATTTCGGCTTCGAATGGACGGGCATCACCTATCAGGAACTCAAGGCGGGCTCGATCGCGACGGTTGTGTTCGGCCTGGCCATCGTCTTCGTCTTCCTGATCCTGGCCGCCCAGTACGAAAGCTGGGCCATGCCCTTCATGGTCCTGCTGGCCGTTCCACTGGCGCTCTTCGGCGCGCTCGCCGCGATCTGGCTGCGCGGCATGCAGATCGACGTCTACTCGCAGATCGGTTTCGTCATGCTGATCGGCCTTGCCGCGAAGAACGCCATCCTGATCGTCGAGTTCGCCAGGCGGCGTCGCGAGGACGGCCTCGGGATCATCGAGGCGGCAATGGAGGCGTCGCGGCTGCGGCTGCGTCCAATCCTGATGACGGCATTCGCCTTCATCCTCGGCGTGCTGCCGCTGATGTTTGCCGCCGGCGCCGGCGCAGCGAGCCGCCAATCCATCGGGACCACCGTGTTCGGCGGCATGGTGGCGGCGACTTTGCTGACCCTCGTGTTCGTCCCCGTCTTCTATGCGGTGATCGAGCAACTTCGCGAGCGCCGCGGCCGCCCTAAGCCCGGCACGCCAAACGCTGAGCCCGTCTTCGAGCCGATCGCCGAAGCGGCGGAATAGAACTGGAAAGATCAATCATGCGCATCTGGAAAATCACGCTCGGCGCGGTTGTCACGCTCGGTATCGTCTCTGCGGCCGGTGTCCACCTTCTCGATATCCATGGCGATTGGCTGGGCGGCGGCACCGCGGGAGCGGCGACACCCGATCCGGCGGCGTTCGCCATGCCGGTGCCAGTCATGTCGGTGGTCAAGAAGACGATCCCGATCTATCTCGATTATGCCGCGCGGACGGAATCGATCCGCAGCATCACGCTGCAGGCGCGGGTGCCCGGATATCTGCAAGAGCAGAACGCCGTCGACGGTGCCGATGTCCATCAGGGCGACCTGCTCTACAGGATATCGCCCGACGATTTCCGCGCGGCGCTCGATCAGGCCAAGGCCCAGGCCCAACGCGACGCCGCGACGCTCGATTATGCGCGTTCCAACCTCGGCCGCGGCACCGAGCTCGCCAAGAGCGGCTATCTCGCCAAGGATGTCTTCGACCAGCGCACCAGCGCGGTGCGCGCCGATGAAGCGGCGCTCGCCATGTCGGAGGCGGCGGTTCGAACTGCGGAACTCAACCTCGGCTATGCCGAGATCCGCGCTCCGTTCAGCGGGCGCATCGGGCACAATCAGGCACCCGTCGGAACGCTTGTCAGCGTTGCCGGCACGGTGCTCAACACGCTGGTACAGCTCGATCCGATCTATGTCACCTTCCATCCGAGCGAGAGCGATCTCGCGCAGATCGAAACGGCCCGTGCTGAGGGGGCGGTCGATGTCGAGGTCCTGCTTCCCGGCGATCCGGAGCCGGTCCAGAAGGGCGAACTGACCTTCATCGACAACATCGTCGATGCGACGACCGGCACCATCACGGCGCGGGCGACGATCGGCAACGGCAAATTCTCCTTACTGCCGGGACAATATGTGCGGGTGCGCCTGCATGTCCGCCAGCAGCCCGATGCGCTGATGGTGCCCCAGGCGGCGCTCGGTTCGAGCCAGCTCGGCAAATATGTCTATGTCGTGGGCAAGGGCAATACGGTCGACCAGCGCCTGGTATCGCTCGGCCCGACGAACGGCGACCTGGTTGCCGTGCTGAGCGGTGTGTCGGAAGGCGATCAGGTGATCACCGGCAATCTGCAGAAGATCGGCCCCGGAGCGCCGGTTGCGCCAGTGACCGGGACGCCGGCCACCTGAGTGGGTCCACGTCCCCGGTTTTTGGAGATGTCGGTGACGCCGGGACCTATTTGCTGTTTCGTGTGACGTCGAGTTTGCCGTAGCTCAATCGACGTCACGACGCCGGAGGCGAGGTCGCCGAGCCAGCCGAGCAGGCAGGAATGGGTTACGGCGCGTTCCGGAGGTACGCTTTCCATGGTCAGTCATTCGAGCCGCGAACCCTGGCTCGATCATTGCGAATGGCATGCTTGAGCACTACGACGTATTCCCAGACCGTCTCGATCGAGCGGCTGTCTGAACGGCCAGTGGATCTTTCATCAGCAGCATGCCGGGACTGCTTGCTTCTTTCAGGTCGTCGACGAAAGCACGCACGACCGGAGAGAGTTCGCGCCCCCTGGACCGAGCATGGTGACCTCAATGGCTGGAGGCGACGGCCCCGCCCGAATAATCTGTAGTCTACGATCGCTATCATCCGTCCTGGCCGCCGGCAAATGACGGGTTTCGGGAACTATCCAAAGGCAATCTCAGCGACCGAAATGGGCAGCGCAAAGTCGACGTTTATGCATCTCGGCGCCAACGTCCGCCATCGGGCGACGGCAAGGCTTGCGTGAACGTCCGCTTTGAGGGCGCAAAGCGGCCGTTCGCAACGGAGTCTTGGGAAGGCCGCTGTGGGTCGCTATCAGCCGTTCAGGTCAGGCCGCATGCCGCAACCCGCGACTGGTGCCGGGCCGTGAGCAGGACGAGTACGAGGCCAGACGCAGCCGCCGCGGCACCGGCGAGTGCAACTGCTGGATAGCCCAACCCGCCGCCGATCACCGCACCACCCAGCGCCGCGCCGATGGCGTTGCCCAGGTTGAAGGCGCCGATATTGACCGAGGAGGCGAGGTTCGGCGCGTCGGAAGCGGCCGACATCACCTGCATTTGCAACGGCGGCACCAAGGCGAAGCTCGCGACGCCCCAAAGGAAGATCAGCACCGCGCTCGGCGCGGCAAAAGGCATGGCCACAGCAAACGCGACCAACAATGCCATTAGCGACGCCAGTGTCACGATCAAGGTGCGGTCCACCGAGCGGTCGGCGAACCGGCCGCCGAGCCAGTTGCCGACGGTGAGCCCGAGGCCATAGGTCACCAGCATGGCGGTGACGAAGCCGATCGAGGCCCGAGTCTCCTGCTGCAGGATCGGTGCGATATAGGTAAAGACCGTGAACATGGCGGTTGAACTGAGCGCGGTCAAAGCGAGCGCCAGCAGAACCGGCGGGCGGCCGAGCACCTTCAATTCCGAGAGCATGTCGCCACCGATCTCGGCTGCAATGTCCGGCAGCGTCAGCCGCAGCGCGGCCATGGCGACCACGCCGAGCGCCGCAATGCCGAAGAATGCGGCGCGCCAGCCGATCAGGTCTCCGCCCCAGGTCGCGAGCGGAACGCCGACGACATTGGCGATGGTGAGCCCCATGAACATGGCCGCGACGGCGGCGGCGCGCCGGTTCTCTGGCACCAGCCTTGCGGCGACGACGGAGCCGACACCGAAGAAGGCGCCATGGTTCAGCGCCGTAATCAGCCGCGCCACGAGCAGCATCTCGTAGCTGGTCGACAGAGCCGCCAGCAGATTGCCGATGGTGAAGATCGCCATCAGGCCGATGAGCAGGCTGCGCCGCGGGATCCGGCCGGTGGTGATCGTCATCAGCGGTGCCCCCAGCAGGACGCCGACCGCATAGGCACTGATCAGTAGACCGGCGGTCGGGATCGACACGCCGAGATCGCCGGCGATCACCGGCAGCAGGCCCATTGGGGCGAATTCGGTGACGCCGATGCCGAAGGCTCCGACGGCGAGCGCGAGAAGGGGCGGATTGAACTTCATGGCATTGTGGCTTTGCGTTCAGACCAAAGGGGGATTGAGGCGGGCGAACCCGGCCTGTTGGCGATAGGGTGTGTGCGGATAGGGCGGCAGCACGTCGCTCGCGGCATCGAGCGTCGCCATCTGCGACTGCGTCAGCGACCAGCCGACCGCGCCGAGATTCTGGCGCAACTGTTCCTCGTTGCGGGCGCCGACGATGACAGACGAAACCGTCGGCCGCTGCAGCAGCCAGTTGATCGCGATCTGTGGCACGGTCTTCCCTGTCTCCGCGGCGACGGCGTCCAGCGCATCAACGACGCGGTAGAGAAGTTCGTCCTCGACCGGCGGTGCGAAGATCGCGGTCTCGTGCAGGCGGCTGCCCTCGGGGATCGGCGCGCCGCGGCGAATCCGTCCGGTCAACCGGCCCCAGCCGAGCGGGCTCCAGACCAGCGCGCCGACATTCTGGTCCTGGCCGACGGCCATCAGGTCGGTCTCGTAGGCGCGGCCGATCAACGAATAATAGACCTGATGGGCGACATAGCGCGGACGGCCATCACGGTCGGCGACGGCGAGCGACTTCATCAACTGCCAGCCGGGATAGTTGGAGACGCCCGTGTAGCGGACCTTGCCGGCTGCGACGAGCGTATCCAGCGTGGCGAGCAGTTCCTCGACCGGCGTCGACGCGTCGAAGGCGTGCAATTGCAGCAGATCGATATAGTCGGTGCCGAGCCGGCGCAACGCCGCCTCGACCTGCCGGATCAAGCGGCCGCGCGACACGCCCCAGTCGGCCGGTCCGTCGCCAGTCGGGAGGCCAGTCTTGGTGGAGATCAGCACAGCGTCACGACGGCCCTTGATCGCCTCGCCAAGCACCTGTTCCGAAGCGCCATCGGAGTAGACATCGGCGGTATCGAACAAATTCACCCCGGCCTCGAGGCAGATATCGACCAGCCGGCGTGCTTCTTGCGCATCGCTCTGGCCCCAGGCGCTGAACAGTGGGCCCGAGCCGCCGAACGTCCCGGCGCCGAAACTGAGCACGGGAACCCGAAGCCCAGACGATCCCAGCTGACGATATTCCAAGGTAACCTCCAAGATTGGGCAATGATGCTTCCACGCAAAGATGGACGGTACCCACGCAAGGGAGTAGGCGTGGCTCACGCCAAGGATTTTTGAATGGGGTGCAAAGATGGCTCCGGAAGGCGCAGATCGTGCAAGGGAATTGGAGGTGTTCTCGGCCATTGCGCGTCTCGGCAGCTTTTCGGCAGCCGGCCGCGCGCTGGACCTAACGCCATCGGCGGTCAGCCGGACGATCGACCGCATCGAGGCGCGCCTTGGCGTGCGGCTCCTGATTCGCACGACCCGCGCGCTCACCCTGACGATGGAAGGGCAGAGCTATCTCGGCGCTGCCCGGCGCATCCTGGCCGATCTCGACGAGGCCGAGCGGTCGATCGCCGATCAGGGCGCACCCCGCGGGCGGCTCAGGGTCAGCGCCGGCTTCTCGCATGGCCGGCTCAGCATCGTGCCGCTGCTCGGCGATTTCGCCCGCCTCTATCCGCATATCCTCGTCGATATCAGTTTGACAGACACGGTGGTGGACATAGCGGCGGGACAGGCGGATGTGGGCATCAGGTTCGGGCCGCTGGCGGATAGTGCCTTGACCGCGCGGCGGATCGGCGAGACCGGCCGTTCCATCGTTGCCTCGCCGGATTATCTGGCGCGGCACGGCACGCCGCGCGTGCCGGAAGACCTGCTCGGCCACAACTGCCTGAATTTCAACTTCCGCCGCGCCGAACCGGTATGGCCGTTCCGTCGTAACGGGCGCGATTATGCCCTGACAGTGCGCGGCAATATCGAGGCCAATAATGGCGAGACGCTGGGCCAACTCGCGATGGACGGCGTCGGAATCACCCGCGTCGGCCATTTCGGCGTCGCCGACGCCATCGCGGCCGGGCGGCTGGTGTCGGTGCTCGACGCCTTCAACCCGGGCGACGTCGAGCCGATCCACGCCGTCTTCGTCGGCGGCACCAACATGCCGGCCCGCGTCCGCGTCTTCGTCGACTATCTGGCCGAGCACCTGCGTTGAGGCGTCCATCGGATCGTCTATTGCACAGCATCGAACCTGGATTGCGAAACCTAGAGCGTTGGCATCAGCTGCCAGAGTGGGACCAGTGACCGGTTCTGACGCGTAGCGGCCTTCAGCACCCATGCCGACGATGTCCCCTTTCAGGCAGTGGCAGGGTGAATCGCCATGTCCGGCTTGGGGGCGCGAAGCGGACGTTGGAAACTGCGTGCCAGCAAGGCCCCTCTCAGATCAACTATCGACGTTTCGTGGGCCACCCGCTGACCTGATGCCGTCGGGACTAACCGCCTGCTGCAACAGCAGGTGCTCCTCGATCCGGTCACTGATCTTTCGCGAACAGATCTTGGAAAATCACTGGACCCCAAGCTTGGCCATAGGCGTGCACCAGCGCGCCGCCTTCATTGAGCTCTCCCAAGACGACGGGCGCAAGTCCGAGCTGTTTGGCCAAGGCCAATCGCGTCATCGTTGTCGCTTGACGGGAAGACGAACCGGTGTCCGCCCCCGACAACTGGATCCCCTGCGGGAGCCGCCGCGATCAGGTGATCGACACCCTTCACAAGCCTGCCGCCCTTAATCGCCTTCGCGACTAAGGGCGGCAATACGGGGTGGCCCAGATCCCTCCGGCGGCACACCATAGACATTGGTCACATTTACGATGGCCTGTACTTGCCTGGAAATCCGGCTAACCCGCCGTTTCTGCCATTAGGTGCTGGCGACTTGATCCCAGCCCGGCGCACATCCCGACATCTTGGTCGCGATCATGCCGACACGAAGCGTTCGGCTACCCGGGGCCGACCTGCCGCCTAGATATCTGAGTACGCCCAAGGGATCGAAGAGTCGGACGTTGCGTTCCCAAGGAGCCGGTAGGAAATACAATTTCTGCGCTTCCAGAAGACAAAATACCCGCTGCGAGGTCCAATACTCGCCGTTCATCGCGCGATTGCGTGACGAAGGGCATCGCTGGTTCCGGCGCCGGCACTGCCGGCGAAATGTTAGCGCCGGTTTAGCGCCTTCGAGAGATGGCAAAGGGATTTCTTCTCTATCGCCATCATCGGCCTAGGCTTGAGCGGCCGCCGCAGATGGAACGAACCGTGCCGTTGCCGCCTCTGGATAGCCGACTGGACGAGAGCGCCTCCGGAAGGCGCAGCGCCGTCACGGCCGAGGATCAATCCGATGCTTGGACCGACCGGACCCGCGCCACCGAATGGGCACCGCGCCTGCAGCATGGGGTCTCGGCGGTGTTCGGCACCGGCCTGCGCCTCGTGCCCGAGCGACAGGGCCGACGCCCGCAAATCTGACAACGAGAGAGAGACCGATGGCTGCCGGATGCCATCGGCGCACACAAGGAGAAGACCATGCCCGACGCCCGCAGCCTTCCCATTCTGGATTTCTCCCGCTTTCGCGCGGGGGGAGCGACGCGTGCTGCCTTCCTCGCCGATCTGCGCGACGCCGCGCGCGAGGTCGGCTTCTTCTATCTCTCCGGCCACGGCATCGCGACGTCCGAGGCTGACCACCTGAAGGCCCTCGGCCGTCAGTTCTTCGCCCTGCCCGAGGCGGACAAAGTGGCGATCGAGATGGTCCACTCGCCGCATTTCCGCGGGTATACCCGCGCCGGCTTCGAGCACACCCGCGGCCAGCCGGACTGGCGCGAGCAGATTGATTTCTCCAGCGAGCGCGCGCTCCTGCCGCGCGAGGCCGGCCAGCCCGACTGGACACGGCTGCAGGGGCCGAACCAGTGGCCCTCCGCTCTCCCCGCGCTGAAGCCGGCCGTTCTCGATTGGCAGAGCCATCTGACCGCGCTCGCCATCGATCTCCTGAAGGCCTTCGCCCTCGCGCTCGCGCAGGACGAGGACGTCTTCAAGCCGATCTACGAGAGCGCGCCGATCGAGCACATTAAGATCATCCGCTATCCCGGCCGCGACAGCACCGGCAGCGACCAGGGCGTCGGCGCGCACAAGGACGGCGGCTTCCTGACGATCCTCCTGCAGGATGTCCAGGGCGGCCTGCAGGTCCAGGCCGACGATGGCAGCTGGATCGATGCGCCGCCGATCCCCGGCACCTTCATCATCAATATCGGCGAGGTGCTGGAGATGGCCTCGAACGGCTATCTGCGCGCCACCGTCCACCGCGTCGTCACGCCGCCCGCCGGCAAGGATCGGCTGTCGATCGCCTATTTCTTCGGCGCGCAGCTCGACGCCGTCATCCCGCTTCTGCAGCTCACGCCCGCCTTCGCGGCCGAGGCGCTCGGACCCGCGGCCGATCCGGACAATCCGCTCTTCCGCGAGATCGGCCGCAACTATCTGAAGGGCCGCCTGCGGTCACATCCGGACGTCGCCCGCCGCCACTATGCAGACCTTCTCGAAGGCGTCCCGCAGCCGGCCACCGCCGGCGCCTATTGACCACCACACAGAAGCGACGAGACGAGCGATGACACCCCATCCGACGTCCTTCGACACCAAGCGGATCGAAACGCTTGCCCTGCATGGCGGAACGTACCGTTCCGACCCGACCACCGGGGCGGTTGCGGTACCGATCTACCAGACAACCTCGTTCCAACTCCCCGACACCGCGACGGCCGACAAGCTGTTCTCGCTCGACGAGCTCGGCTACGTCTATTCCCGCGTTGCCAACCCGACCCAGGATGCGCTCGAGCAGCGCATCGCCGCGGTCGAGGGCGGCGTCGCCGCGCTGGCGCTGGCCTCCGGCCAAGCCGCAACCGCCTATTCCGTTCTCAACCTGACCCAGCCCGGCGACAACATCGTCTCGGCTGCCGGCCTCTATGGCGGCACCTTCGCGCTCTTCGCCGCGACGCTGAAGAATTTCGGCGTCGAGGTGCGCTTCGTCGATGCCGACGATCCCGAGAATTTCCGCCGCGCCACCGACGACCGCACCCGCGCCTACTACGCGGAATCGCTGCCGAACCCAAAGCTCGAAGTGTTTCTGATCGGCGAAGTGGCGGCGATCGGCCGTTCGCTCGGCGTGCCGCTCATCGTCGACAACACTGCGGCGCCGGTGTGGATCCGCCCGCTCGAGCATGGCGCGGCTGTCGTCGTCTATTCGGCGACGAAATATATCGGCGGCCATGGCACGACGATCGGCGGCCTGATCATCGACGGCGGCAATTTCCCCTTCGCCGACTATCCCCAGCGCTTCCCGACCATCCACGAGCCGGATCCGAGCTATCACGGCGCCAACTGGCTGCAGAAGGCGGAGCCGCTCGGGCCGTTCCCCTATCTGCTGCGCGCCCGCGCCGTGCTGCTGCGCGACATCGGCGCGGCGATCACGCCGCTGGCGGCCTTCCAACTGATCCAGGGGCTCGAGACACTGCCGCTGCGGCTGCGCCAGCATGCCGACAACGCCATCAAGGTGGCGAATTTCCTGAAGACGCATCCGAAGGTCGAGCGGGTGATCTTCCCGGGCCTGCAGACCGGTGAAGCGCGGCGGCGCGCCGATACCTATCTCAAGGGTGGCTTTGGCGCTCTGGTCGGCTTCGAGATCGCCGCCGGCCGCGACGCCGGCAGGCGCTTCATCGACAACCTGCAGCTGCTCTACCATGTCGCCAACATCGGCGATGCACGCTCGCTGGCAATCCATCCGTCGACGACGACGCACTCGCAGCTCTCGCCCGACGACCAGCTGCGCACTGGCGTGACGCCCGGCTATGTCCGCCTCTCGATCGGCATCGAGCACCCCGACGACATCATCGCCGACATCGCACAGGCGCTCGACAAGGCCTAAGACGACAAAGGGACGACCCGGTGAATTCGGGTCGTCCCTTTGGTGAACGAACGACCCGCAACCGAGTGCCCCCCAGGCGTCGGCGCGGGTCTTTTCGTTCAGTCCCGCTTGAGGCGGAGGAGTGCCCCGACTGCGAGGAGGCCGGCCGCGGCCCAGAGCAGCTCCGGCGAATAGCGGCGGATGCCGAGGAAATGGCTGCCCTTGCACAGCGCCTGGGCCAGCGAGCAGGTGTCGGTGACATTGGCGAGGCAAGGCAGCGCCGCCGGGACGCTCATGTAATCCCCGCCGATGACCTGGCTGTAGATGATCGTCCACCAGGCGAGGGCAACCAGCAGCGCGAGCAGGCCGAAGGACAAGGCGAGCGTGCCGGTTCGATCGGATGTGAGATGCGGTCGCATTCAGACCTCCGCGCCGAAGCCGAGCTTTTCGAGAATGAACCGGCGCTGCGCGATGAGTTCGGGATCGTCACGGCGGCGCGGATGCCGCTTGTCGACGGCGACCTCCGCCTCGATCCGGGCCGGGCGATCGCTGAGCACGATGACGCGATCGGCGAGCAGCAGGGCCTCCTCGACGTCATGCGTCACCATCAGCGCGGTGAAGCCAACCTTGCGCCAGAGGGCCAGAAGCTCGGTCTGCATGGTGAGGCGCGTCAAGGAATCGAGCCGGCCGAATGGCTCGTCGAGCAGCAGCAGCTCGGGATCGTTGACGAGCGCCCGGGCCAGTGCGACGCGCTGCGCCATGCCGCCCGAGAGCTGATGCGGATGCGCGTCGGCAAAGCCGCCGAGCTGGACCAGTGCCAGCGCGGCATCGACCCGCCCCTTCTCCGCCGGCAGCAGGCCGCGCGCCTCCAGCCCGAAGGCGACGTTCTTCCAGACGCTGCGCCAGGGAAAGAGCGTCGGATCCTGGAAGACAAGGATCCGACGCGGGTCTGGACCCTGGATCGGCTGCCCGTCTTCGAGCACCTCGCCGCGCGTCGGCCGCTCGAGCCCGGCGGCAAGCCGCAACAGCGTCGACTTTCCGCAGCCGGAGGGACCGAGCAGGGCGACGAAGGAACCGGGCGCGATCGAGAGATCGATGCCATCCAGCACCGGCAGCAGCCGATCCTTCAGCGCGAAGCTCAAGGAGACGTCGCTGAAGTCGAGCGCCATCGCGCGGGTCGGTGCGGCGGCGAGCGGCAGGGCCATCAGATGATCCCCTTCTGCCAATCGAGCACATGGTCGCGGACGAGGAACAGCAGCTTGACGAGGCCGGCGCAGAGCAGCGCCATGATGATCAGCGCCGCATAGACGTTCACATAGGCCGAATAGGCGGTCTGGAACTGCAGATACCAGCCGAGGCCGTATTTCGCGCCGAGCATTTCGGCGACGACCAGGACAGCGAAGGAGGCGTAGAGCCCCATGAACAGGCCGACAAAGACATTCGGCAGAGCGGCGGGGATCGCGACCTTCAGCACCAGGAAGCGCTCGGTGGCGCCGAGCGTGCGCGCGACGTCGTAGAAGGCCCGGCTCACCTGCTCGACGCCGGCGGCCGTCAGGATGATGACGGGAATGCCGGAGGCGAGCGCCACCAGGAAAAGGCTGGCGTGGAAGGTCGTCGGGAAGAAGAAGAAGGTGCAGGGTATCCAGGCGCTGGCCGGCACCGGGCCGATCAGCTTCAGGATCGGCATGCCCCAATAGGCGAAGCGCTTCGACCAGCCGAGACCGACGCCGATGACGAAGCCGACCGCGACGCCGGCGGCAAAGCCGATGCTCCAGAGCCGCAGCGTATAGAGCACGCAGATGCCGAGCCGCTGCCAATCGGTGACATAGACATGCAGCAGGCCCTGCGGCGGCGAAAAGAAGGGCTTCGGCAGCCAGCCGAGCTTCGCGGTCGAGAGCTCCCAGAGCGCGAGCCAGACGCCGAGCGCGATGAACCAGGGACCTGCATGGCGCAGCCGCTCGCCCGGACCGCCGCGACGCCACGTCGCCGCCGTCAGCAGCGCCAACAAAGCGGCGCCACTGAGCAGAAGGCCGCCGAAGAGGTCGCGGCTTCCCCAGGGAATGACGTCGGGCAGGCCGATCGTGATCGCGGCCGCCGCCAGCCAGGCGAGCGATGCGATCCAGCCGTCGCGCCAGACCCCGTGCCTTCCGGCAACCGCGACGGAACCGGCCTCAGCCAGGCCGGAGCCGGCAATCTCCGCCATACTTTCTGTCCTCAGGCGAGGATATTGGCGGTGATCCGTCCGGCAAGCTCCTTCGGATCGGTCGTCTGGTCGATGACGCTGATCAGCTGGAGCTCCTCGATGCCAAGCTGAACCTGCGCCTGCAGCTCCGCCCCGACCGGATGATCGTGCCAGACCAGGGAGGCGAGATCCTCATGCAGGTCCTCATAGGCGAAGTTCGGCTTCAGATTGTCGAGATACCAGCGGGCGACCTCGTCCGGATGGGCGCCGGTATATTCGTGGATCTCGATATTCGCCTCGGCGAGGCGGCGGATGGCATCCTTGTTGGCCTCGAGGAACGGACCGTTGACGCCGAGCACGCAGCAGAGATGCCCCTCGAACAGACCCGTCTGGGTATCCGCGACCTGGAACAGATCGAACTGCTTGCGCAGGCCCCAGGCCCAGGGATCGAGATGAACCAGTGCATCGGCCTGGCCGCGCTTGACCGTCTCACCGAGCAGGTCGAACGGCGCCACGGTCCAGTTGACGTCGCGCTCGGGATCGAGGCCCGACTTGGCCAGCGCGATCTGGAAGGAATGCTTCGGCGGGCTGGCCGGATCATAGGCGACGATCGTCTTGCCCTTGAGGCCGGCGAGCGTCGTGATTCCCGACTCCCTCGAGGCGAGGAGACGCGTGCAGCCGCCATGCGAGCCGACGAAGAGCTTGACGTCGAGGCCCTGCTCCAGCGGCTTCAGCCAGTCGAGAAGCAGCCCGGCGCCGGCATCGGCCTTGTTGGTCGCGAGCGCCTGGATCAGCGTCTGGCCACTGGCGCCCTGATAGAAGAGTTCGACGTCGAGATCGTGCTTGGCATAGAAGCCCTTGGCGAGGCCGAAGGCGAGCGGCGAATGGCAGGCGGCGACCTCGGTCCAGGCGAGGCGCAGCTTGGTCGGGTTGCCGGCGATGGCGCGCGTCACGCCCCGTCCCCCGGCGAAGCCGAGTGCCGTCGCCGCGCCGGCGGCACCGGCGAGCCTCAAAGCCGATCGCCGCGAAAGGCCGGACTTAGCAACCGCAGCTTCGTTCAACGTGCCGGAGGCGATGGGCGACCTGCGCAATGCCATGATGCGATCCTCGGTTCGACGTGTTGAGGCGATGAGTCTAGCGCGCTTCCAGGGGTCCGAACAGATAGACGACTAAAACTATAGACTAACTAGTCTATATGAAACGAAAAGCTTTCGCGGCAAGATGCTTCGCGGCGCATCGGCGTTCTTGATCACACACATGCACTGATCAAGAAGCCGCCGGACCTCAACGCGGCGATGCCGTCCGCAATCCTCGGGCATCGCGGCATGGCCGGCGCTCATGCGCGCGCCGGGCGGCCTTAGCCAGGGAGGCTCGCCCCGACGGCGTCCAGACCTGCGACATGCGCCGGAATGGCCGCGACCAGCTTCTGCGTGAACAGATGCTGCGGGTTGCCGAGGACCTCTTCGGTCGGACCACGCTCGACAACCCTGCCGCCAAACATGACCAGCACCTCGTCGCTCACCTGACGGATGACGCCGAGATCGTGCGAGATGAAGAGATAGGCGACGCCCGTCTCGCGCTGCAACTCGTCGAGCAGTTCCAGCACCTGCGCCTGCACCGACACATCGAGCGCCGAGACCGGCTCGTCGCAGACGATGACCTTAGGGCTCGCCGCGAGGCTGCGGGCAATCGCGATGCGCTGGCGCTGGCCGCCGGACAATTGCAAGGGCCGTCGCCCAGCGGTTTCGACCGGCAGACGGACGCGCTCCAGCAATTCGCCGATGCGTGTGGCATGCTCCGCAGCGGGGACGCCGCCCGCATCGAGCGCGTCACCGAGGATTTCGGCCACCGTCCAGCGCGGATCGAACGAACTCAGCGGATCCTGGTAGACGACGCCGAGATGCGGCCTCTGTCGCCGTCGGTCGCGCTCGCGCACCCTCGCCTCGCCTGAGCCTGCCCAGGGCGCGCCATCGAACCGGACCGCGCCGTGGTCAGGATCGAGCAGCCCGAGCGCGATCCGCGCGGTGGTCGATTTGCCAGAGCCGCTCTCGCCGACAATGCCGATCGTCCGGCCCGCCTTCAGCGCGAAGCCGACATCGTCGACCGCGACCCGATCGACACCGTCCGGACCGACATAGGACTTCACCAGGCCGTCCGCTTCGAGGACCGTCTCGGTCGTAGCCGGCGCCGCGCGGGGCTTCCGCGGCCGCGCGCCGGGAACGGAGTTGATCAGGAGCCGCGTATAGGCGTGGCGCGGCCGGCTCAGCACCTCGGCTGTCGGCCCCTGCTCCATCGCCTCGCCATGATTGAGCACGACGACCTCGTCGGCGATGCGCGAAACGACCGCGAGATCGTGGCTGATGATGAGAAGCCCGGTACCGCGCTGCTTGATGGTCTCGAGCAGCGCAAGGATCTGCGCCTGCACCGTTGTATCCAGCGCCGTCGTCGGCTCATCCGCAATCAGGATCGGCGGATCGAGCGCGAGCGCCGTGGCAATGAGCGCGCGCTGGCGCAAGCCCCCGGAGAGCTGATCCGGCCGCTGGCGCGCCCGCAGCTCGGGTTCCGGGATGCCGACGCTGTCGAGCAGTTCGAGTACGCGCCGCTTGCGGCTGGCTGCCGTACCCCAGCCATGGGCCGCGAGCGCCTCGGCAATCTCGTCGCCGACGACGCGCAGCGGATCGAGCGAGACCAGCGCATCCTGCAGCACGAAGCCGATGTCCTTGCCGCGCAGCCGCCGCCAAGCGCGCTCATCAAGGGCCGAGAGGTCAATGTTGCCATAGCGCAGCGCACGCGCCGTTACGTCGGCGCCGTCTCCGGCCAGCCCGACCAGTGAGCGGGCGGTGACACTCTTGCCGGAGCCGGATTCGCCGACAAGCGCGACGGCCTTGCCCGGCGCGACGGTGAACGACACATCGCTGACCACGCGCCGCCTGTGCACGCCACGCCCAAGCGTGACCGCGAGGCCTTCGACCACCAGCGCCGGCCTGACTGTCGCTTCGGTCATGGCAGCCGGCCTTCGAGGCGGCGCTGCAGATAGCGGCCGACCATGGTGGTCGACAGCGTCGTCAGCACGATGAAGAGGCCAGGGAAGAAGGTCACCCACCAGGCGCGCTGCACGAAGTCGCGGCCCATCGACAGCATTGTGCCCCATTCGGCGGCCGGCGGCTTGGCGCCGAGGCCGAGAAAGGACAGCGCCGACGACCAGACGATCGCCTGGCCAATGCCCATCGTCACCGTGACGATCAGCGGCCGCATGGCGTTCGGCAGGATATGGCGGCGGATGATCCGGGCTGGCGAATGGCCGAGCGCGCGCGCCGCCTCGACATAGCCGGCATGGCGCGCGCTGACGACCTGTCCGAGCACCATCCGCGCATAACCGGGGACATTGCCGATGCCGGTCGCGATGATCAGCGGCCCGATGCCGTTGCCGAGATGCGAGGCGAAGAGCAGCGCCAGGATGAGCGTGGGGAACGAGAACAGGACGTCGAGCGTCCATCCGACGGCGCGCTGCGTGATGCGGCCGCCGAGGCCGCCGATAAGGCCGAGCGCAATGGCAAGGGTCATCGACACCGCGACCGCGCCGACGCCTAGCAGCAGCGATTGGCGGGCGCCATAGATGACGCGGGTGAAGATATCGCGGCCGGACTGGTCGGTGCCGAAGAGATGCGCCGGACCCGGCGGCTGGAACGCCTCGCGCGGCGCGATCGCAAGCGGATTGGCGGCCGTGAACAGCCTTGGCTCGATCGCTGCGAGGATGAGGAGAACGAGGAACAGGCACGGGATCACGGCGCTCGCGGGCGGCAGCCGGCCGATACGGATGTGCGAGGCGATGGCGCGGCCGGGCAGGGCGTCGGACAAAGTCATGGGCGATGTCATAGGTGCTGCGCCTTCAGACGGGGATCAACGAGGACGAAGATGAGATCGGCGGCGGCGCTCGCCAGGATGTAGACGAGCGTCACCAACAGCGTGACGCCGATCGTCAGCGGCATGTCCTGCCGCGTCACCGCCTGATAGAGCACGCGGCCGAGCCCCTGCCGCGAGAAGATGACTTCGACCAGCACCGCATTGCCGATCAGCGAGCCGACCGCCCAGGCCGACAGGCTGATCCCGGGAAGCACGGCGTGGCGCAGCGCATGGCGCCAGCGCACCGCCCCGTCGGAGAGGCCGCGAGTCCTTGCCGACAGGATGAACGGCTGGTCGAGCGCGAGTTCGAGCGACTCGCGCGTCACCTGCGCCAGGAAGCCGGCAAGCGGCAGTGCGAGCGCGAGGGTCGGCAGGACGAGGCTAAGCGCGCCTTGATTGCCCTGTGGCGGGAACCAGCGGAGGCCGAAGGCGAAGATCGCAAGCAACACCAGCGCCAGCCAGAATTGCGGCAGCGCGGCGCTGATCGTCTCAAGCGCCGAGCCAAGCCCTTGCAGCAGCGGATGGCGGCGCGTCGTCGCCATCACGGAGGCGAGCGCCAGTAGCCAGGCAACGACGATGGAGGAAGCCATCAGCTGCAGAGTCGGGCCCACCTGGGCCGCGATCACGTCGACGACCGGCTGGCGCTGCGAGAACGACATGCCGAGATTGCCGCTGGCAAGGCGGCTCATATAGAGGCCGTACTGGACGTGCAGGGGCTGGTCGAGCCCGAACTCGGCGATCGTGGCGGCGATCGTGGCTGGGCTCGGATTGGCGGTCGGGCCGCCGAGAACGGCCCGGACAGGATCGCCCGGCGTCAGATGCAGGGCGAAGAAGGTGACGGTCGCGGAGGCGAAGAGGACCAGCACTGCCGCCAGCACGCGAGAGAGGACACGGCGGCCTGCCGATCCGATCCGGCGGCGGGAGAGGAGGCCCGCCGCAGTGCCTGCCGCCGAGACCGTCACCGAGCTCACTTCTGGACCCAGGCGTCGTAGAGGGTCGTCACCGAGAGCGACGGCTCGAGCCGCACGCCCTTCGCGGTCTTGTAGACGCCGAGGCGGGTCGACTGCGGGAAGGTCAGCACCTGCAGGAAGTTGGAGGCGACGATCTTCTGGGCGTCGTAGTAGAGCTTGCGCCGTGCCTCCGGGTCCTGCGTCTCTAGCGCCTTGTTCACCAGGGCATCGAATTCGGCATTCTTGAAGCCGGATGCGTTCTGGTGATAGCCGCCCGAACCGGCCGCGCCCAAGAACTCCGAACTGAGCACGATGCGCAGGACATCGGCGGTGTTGGTGTTCCAGTATTCGGGAATGACGTCGTAGTTCCACGTCGCCTGGCGGTCGAGCCATTCGCTGAAGCCGAGCGGCTCGAGCTGGACGTCGAAGCCGGTGCCGATCGCCGTCGCCTGGATCTGCTCCCACAGCGAGCGCTCGGCCGGCCCCTGGAAGTCGCCGATCGGGACATGGATCGTCAGCGGCTTGCCGTCCTTCTGGCGGATGCCGTTGGCGTCCTTTTCCGTCCAGCCGGCTTCATCGAGCAGCGCGTTGGCGCGCTCCGGATCATAGTCGTAGAGGCTCTTGAAATCGGGCGTCGCGAAGGGCGTCGCGGCGCTGAGCGGGCCGGGGGCGCGCTTGTAGCGACCGAAGAAGACGCTATCGAGCGCGCTGGAGATGTCGGCCG
The DNA here is from genome assembly GCF_900129325.1 of Kaistia soli DSM 19436. Classification (GTDB taxonomy): domain Bacteria; phylum Pseudomonadota; class Alphaproteobacteria; order Rhizobiales; family Kaistiaceae; genus Kaistia; species Kaistia soli. The sequence continues at coordinate 680,041 of NZ_FQUP01000001.1, forward strand.
AACGCACGAAGGCCTCGCGGACGCGGATATCGTCGAACGGCGCGCGGGTGGTATTGATCGCGCCGTTGGTCGGGTTGCCCGGCCGATCGGCGATGATCAGCTTGAGGTCCGGGTTCTGCTCGGCCTCTGCCTCCGATTCCGGCGGCACCGCCTCGATGACGTCGACATCGCCGCTCGCGAGCGAGGCAAAGCGCACGGACGGCTCAGGAATGAACTTCCAGATAACCTGATCGAGATAGGCCGGCCCCTGATGCGCAGCCGTCGGCGGGGCCGAGTTGTAGTCCGGATTGCGCTCGAGCACGATCTGGCTCTGGCGGTCCCACTTGATGATCTTGAACGGGCCGGTGCCAACCGGGGTCTCGCAGTTCTCGTTGCGCGGACGGGCAAGCGCGCCCGGCGCCTCGATGCCGAGGAAGCCCTGCGCCAGCACTTCGAGGAAGGCCGCATAGGGCTTCGACAGCGTGACGACGGCGGTGAACTCGTCCGGCGTCTCGGTCTTCACATATTGCTGGATGTAGCCGCCGGCGGTGGACGATTGCGTCGCCGGGTTCTTGATGTGGTCGAGATTGGCCTTCAGCGCCGCGGCGTTGAACTTCTCGCCATTGGTGAATTTCACGTCGTCGCGGAGCTTGAACGTATAGGTCTTGCCGTCGTCCGAGACGGTCCAGCTCTTGGCGAGCCAAGGCCCAATGTTGCCGTCCTTGTCCTGCGAGACGAGGGAATCCGTATATTGCTGGGCGATGAACACCTGCGGCATGTCGCCGTCGACATGCGGATCGAGGCAGGTCGGCTCGCGGTCGGTCGCGTAGATCAGCGTGCCGCCCTTGACCGGCTCGTCGGCGCCGAAGGCCGGCAGGATCGCGGCGCCGAGCGCTGCGAGGCCAACGGAGGCGAGCAAACTCGTGGTGCGCGCCGGTTGGCGCCACCTGTTCAGGGTCATCATGGATCAGATCCTCTTGGGAACGTGAATGTCTGAAGGCGTGAGGCAGCTGGACTATCCGGCGGCGGCAAGCGGTTGTTCGCGGGCGAGCGCTTCGGCGCGCTTCACCGCCTCGATGTCGCGGTAGCGGGCGCCCGGATGGTTCTCGGGCAGATAGGGACCATCGCCGAACAGCTTCTCGCGCAGCGTGCCGGGCGCGTAGGCGGACGGGTAGGCGCCGCGCCGCTGCAGCTCGGGCACGAGATAGCCGACGATGTCCTCGAAGGTACCGGGCTCGATCGCGTAGCAGAGGTTGAAGCCGTCGACATCGGTCTCGGCGACCCAGTCCTGGAGGATGTCGGCCACTGTCTCGGCCGAACCGACGAAGACCGGCCCGGCCCCGCCGATGCCACCCCAGCGGGCGAGTTCCTCGATCGTCCAGGGCTTGTCGCGATCCTCGAGCCGATCCATCAGCGATGTGAGGCCGGGATTACCGACGCGGCGGACGAGATCCGTCGGCGCGAACGCTCCGAAATTGATGCCGCTCCAGCCCGACATGAAGACGAGGGAGCCTTCGAAGGAGGTGTACTCCTGCAGCTTTGCGAACTTCGCGGCCGCCTTGGCATCGGTCTCGTCGACGATGACCGTGACGAGCGTGTAGACGTTGAGCTTGCGCGGATCTCGCCCGGCCGCCGCCGCCCGCGCGCGGATATCGGCGACATAGCTTTTCAGGAACGGCTTCGACAGCGCGCCGACGAAGACGCATTCCGCGTTGCGGCCGGCGAAGCTCCGGCCGGCCTCGGACTGGCCCGCCTGGAACAGCAGCGGCGTCCGCTGCGGCGAGGGCTCGCTGAGATGATAGCCCGGAACGTCGAAATGCCGGCCCTTGTGGCCGATCGCGTGCACCTTGGAGGGATCGGCGAAGATGCGGCGTGCCTTGTCGCGCAGCACGGCGCCGTCCTCCCAGCTGCCCTCGAACAGCTTGTAGAGCACCTCGAGATACTCTTCCGCGACGTCGTAACGATCGTCGTGCTGCTTGAGCCCGGTCTCGCCGACATTGCGCGCGCCGCTCTCGAGATAGGACGTAACAATGTTCCAGGCCACGCGGCCCTTGGTCAGGTGGTCGGCGGTCGAGAGGCGGCGGGCAAAGGTGTAGGGGTGTTCGAACGACGTCGAGGCCGTGATCCCGACGCCGATATGCTGGGTATCGATGGTGATCGGCACCGCAAGCTGGAGCGGGTCGTTAACGGGAATCTGCGCGGCCTGTAGCAGGGCGTGATCGATATTGCCGTTGTAGACATCGTAATATCCGACGACATCGGCAATGAAGATGCCATCAAATATGCCGCCTTCAAGCAACTTCGCCAGCTTCACCCAGTGATCGACATCCTTGTATCGCCAGGATTGATCGTCAGGATGGGCCCAAAGGCCCGGAGACTGATGCCCGACGCAGTTCATCTCGAATGCGTTGAAGCGAATATGCCGCGTCACTTCCTGATTTCCATCGATGTCCGGTTGGCTTGATCCCTAGACGGTAGGCCACGCCGAGCCTTGGCGACAGGAACGGACCATGCCTTGATAGCGAGCCCCGAGGAAAATTCGGCCAATGTCGGGCCGCAGGAAGACGCGAAACCACTCAGGGCACGAAATTTCACGACTGAGCCTATCGACAATATCGTCTTCCTGTATCGAACCCCGCCCGTCCGCTATCCCTGTTGCTAAGCCCAACGCGAGGGGCGGCAGCAGGTGGAACGAACGACATGACACAGATCGAGAATGGCTGGGGCGCCGGACCCTCGCTTGATTACGAGGTGCTGGCCGCACCGTTCCGCCCGGTCTTCGCGCGGATCGCCGAGGAGGCCGTCGCCCGCGAGGTGGATCGGCGGCTGCCATTCACGGAAATCGGATGGCTAAAGGAGGCCGGCTTCGGCGCGGTGCGCCTGCCGAGGGAGAGCGGCGGCAGCGGGGCGTCGCTCCCCGAGCTCTTTGCGCTGCTCATCGAATTGTCCGCGGCCGATTCAAACCTCACCCAGGCGCTTCGCGCCCATTTCGGCTTCACCGAGGATGTCGTCTCAAGCCGCGACGACGAGCATCGGCGGACCTGGTCGGCGCGGATCGCCGCCGGCGACATCGTCGGCAACGCCTGGTCGGAAATCGGCGATGCAAAGCAGCAGACCTTCTCGACCCGGGTCGAGAAGAATGGCCATGGCTGGACATTGAACGGCGCCAAGTTTTACACGACCGGGTCTCTGTTCGCCGAATGGATCGATGTCGGCGCCAGCGCCGAGGACGACGTCTCGGTCGGCGTCATCGTCGCCAGCAATAGCCCCGGTGTCGCCGTCGTCGACGACTGGGACGGCTTTGGCCAGATCGGAACGGCGAGCGGCACCGCGACCTTCACCGACGTCGTGGTCGAGGCGGAGCAGATCGTCGCCGACAACGACCGCTTCCGCTATGGCCAGGCGTTCTTCCAGCTCGTGCATCTAGCGACGCTGGCCGGCGTCGGCCGAGCGGCGGCCTCCGACCTCGCCGCCCGCGTCGCGGCCCGGACCCGCCACTACACCAATGGCGCCGGTCCGCGGTCGAGCCAGGATCCGCAGGTGCTGCAGATCGTCGGACGCGTCCGCGCCGCCGCCTATGCCTCCGGCGCCATCGTGCTCAAGGCCGCCGAGGCTCTGCAGCGCGCCTTCGATGCGCGCCTTGCGGGCGACGAGGAGGCCGAGCGCCTTGCGACCAACATCGCCGACATCGAGGCCGCCCAGGCCCAGACCGTCGTGACAGACCTGATCCTCGAGGCGACCACGCTCGTCTTCGACGCCCTCGGCGCCTCGGCGACGCGCAAGGATGCCGCGCTCGACCGCTTCTGGCGCAACGCCCGGACGCTCTCCTCGCATAATCCGCGCATCTATAAGCATCGCATTATCGGCGACTTTGCCGTGAACGGCACGCCCCATCCCGACCAGTGGCGCATCGGCCGCGTCGCCTGACGCCACGAGGAAGAGAGTCCATGACCCGCCAGATCCGCTTCAACGCCTTCGACATGAACTGTGTCGGCCACCAATCGCCCGGCCTGTGGGCGCATCCGCGCGACCGGTCGTGGAAATACAAGGATCTCGACTACTGGCAGGATCTCGGACGCACGCTCGAGCGCGGGATCTTCGATGGCATCTTCATCGCCGACGTAATCGGCTACTACGACGTCTACAAAGGCAATCTCGATCACGCGATTGCGCAGGCGGCGCAGATCCCGGTCAACGATCCGCTGCAGCTCGTCGCCCCGATCGCGCTCGCGACCGAGCATCTCGGCATCGGCATCACCGTATCGACCTCGTTCGAGCATCCCTACACCTTCGCCCGCCGTCTCTCGACCGCCGATCACCATTCGAAGGGCCGCGTCGGCTGGAACATCGTGACGTCCTATCTGGAAAGCGGCGCCCGCAATATCGGTCAGGGCGGACTGAAGCAGCATGACGACCGCTACGAGATCGCGACCGAATATCTCGAAGTCCTCTACAAGCTCCTGGAAGGAAGCTGGGAGGACGGCGCGGTGCTCCGGGACAAGGAGCGGCGCATCTTCACCGATCCCGCCAAGGTGCATGAGATTGGCCACAAGGGCCGCTTCTTCGACGTTTCCGGCTATCACCTCTGCGAACCCTCGCCGCAGCGGACGCCATTGCTCTACCAGGCCGGGACGTCCGGCCCAGGCCGCCGCTTCGCGGCGCAGAACGCCGAATGCGTGTTCATCGCCGCGCCGACCAAGACCATCCTCAAGAAGCATGTGCACGATATCCGCGAGCGCGCGGCGGCACTCGGGCGAGATCCGCGCAAGATGTTCTTCTACAATTTGCAGACCGTGATCGTCGCGGAAACGGACGCGGCGGCGCAGGCAAAGTTCGAGGAATATCAGCGCTATGTCAGCTATGACGGTTCGCTGGTGTTCATGTCGGGCTGGACCGGCATCGATCTCGGCCAGTATCTGCCGACCGACCTCGTGCAGAAGATCGAGACCAATGCCGGCCGCGCGGCGATCGACGCCATCACCGACGGCGATCCCGGCCGCCGCTGGACCGTCGACGAGATTGCGCGCTGGGGCGGGATCGGCGGCCTCGGGCCGGTCATCGTGGGATCGCCGACGACAGTTGCCGATATCCTGCAGGAATGGGTGGAGGAGACCGATGTCGACGGCTTCAACCTCGCTTATGCGGTGACGCCCGAAAGCTTCGAGGACGTCGTAAACCTGCTCGTGCCCGAACTTCAACGCCGCGGCGCCTATCCGACCGCCTATCAACCCGGAACCTTGCGTGAGAAGCTGTTCGGCGCGGGGCCACGCCTCGAAGCACCGCATCCGGCCGCGCGCTATCGCGATATCGAGGCCGTCAAGCGCGACGAGGCCGCCCTGCGGCAGGGCAGCGCCGCCTGAACCGACGACGGGCCGCCCGAGGCCCATGCCATTCCTTCCTCACGGACCTCACCGAACCATGACCGCCGCACCCATCCCCGACAAGATCAACGTCCTCTGGTTTCTGCCGACCCATGGCGACAGCCGCTATCTCGGCACGTCCGAGGGCGGCCGCGCCGTCGACCTGCCCTATCTCAAGCAGGTGGCGCAGGCCGCAGACTCGATCGGCTATTATGGCGCGCTGCTGCCGACCGGGCGCAGCTGCGAAGACAGCTGGGTGGTCGCCTCGGCACTCGCCCCGCTCACCGAGCGGCTGCGCTTCCTCGTCGCCGTCCGGCCGGGCCTGCAGTCGCCGACGCTCGCCGCCCGCATGACCGCGACGCTCGACCGGATATCGAACGGGCGGCTGCTGATCAATGTCGTGACGGGCGGCGATCCGATCGAGAACAAGGGTGACGGCATCTTCCAGAGCCACACCGAGCGCTACCAGGTCACGAGCGAGTTCCTCGACATCTACAAGGCGGTTCTCGCGGGCGAGACAGTCGATATCGAGAGCGACCACTTCCACATCGAGGGCGGCAAGCTCCTGTTCGCGCCGGCGCAGGCGCCGCATCCCCCGCTCTATTTCGGCGGCTCGTCGGAGATCGGCATCGATATCGCGGCGCGCACCGTCGACAAGTATCTCACCTGGGGCGAGCCGCCTGCCGCCGTCGCCGAGAAGCTCGCCGTCGTCCGCGCCAAGGCCGAGGAGAAGGGCCGCACGCTCAGCTATGGCATTCGCCTGCATGTCATCGTGCGCGAGACGACCGCCAAAGCGTGGGAAGCGGCCGATGAGTTGATCAGCCGGCTCGACGACGCGACCATCGCCAACGCGCAGCAGGTGTTTGCGCGGATGGATTCCGTCGGGCAGAGCCGGATGTCGCAACTGCATGGCGGCCAGCGCGACAAGCTCGAGATCAGCCCCAATCTCTGGGCCGGCGTCGGCCTTGTGCGCGGCGGTGCCGGCACGGCGCTCGTCGGCGATGCCGAGACGGTTGCGGCGCGCATCGACGAATATCGCCGGCTCGGCATCGACACCTTCATCCTGTCCGGCTATCCGCATCTCGAGGAGGCCTATCGCTTCGGCGAACTGGTGCTCCCGCGACTGCCCCTTGCGCATGCCGGCCCACGTGCGAATGTCTCGGTCAACATGGGACCGTTCGGAGAAACCATCGCGGGCGATCACAGGCCGGCTTCGCGCGCTGCCGCATCATGACCAGCGTGCCGCCGCCAACGATCGTCCTCATCGGCGGCGGCTTCACCGGCGCGGCGATCGCTTGGCATTTCGATCGGCTGGGTGATGGTGCCGCGCGGCTCGTCATCATCGAGCCACGCGAGCGGCTCGGCGGCGGCGTCGCCTACAGCGCGGACGATCCGGCCTTCCGGATCAATGTGCCCGCCTCGAAGATGAGCATCGACCCGGACGACGGCGAAGATTTCACGCGCTGGCTGGCCGCGACCGATGCGCTCGCCGGCGATCCCGATGCCGTGATGCCCGACGGGCGGCGCTTCCCGCAGCGCTCCGTGTTCGGCGCCTATGTCGCCGCGCGGATTGCGCCGCTCCTCGCCGATGGCCGTCTCGAGCATGTCCGGGCGAGCGCGACATCGGTCACGCGGACGGCGGCGGGCTTTGTCGTCGACTGCGATGACGGCCGCGCTGTTGTCGCCGATCTCGTCGTGCTCGCGGTCACCCATCCCGCGCCGGAACCGCCGGCCGTGCTCCGTCGCAGCCTTGCCGGCCATCCCCGCTTCATTGCCGATACAACCCTGCCCGGCGCGCTCGACGCGATCAGGCCTGACGACCGCGTGCTCGTCGTCGGCACCGGCCTGACCGGCGCCGACATCATCGCCTCGCTCGACCGCCGCGGCCATCGCGGGCCCGTCACCGCCATCGCCCGGCGCGGGCTGCGATCGAAGGGCCATCCGCCCTTGCCAGTCGAGCCCCGCGGCGACTTTGCGCAGGCTCCGGAGAGGACCGCGCGCGGACTGCTCCGTGCCATCAGGACGGAAGTCGCGGCGGCGACGGCAGCCGGACTGAGCTGGCACGGCGTCCTCGATACGGTGCGGACGCAGGGGCGAGCGATTTGGGGAGCCCTGCCGCCGGTGGAGCGCCGACGCCTCGTCCGGCATCTCCGACCCTATTGGGACGTGCATCGCTTCCGCATCGCGCCGCAAGTCGAAACGGCCCTCGACCGGCGCATCGCCGATGGTCGGCTCGATCTCTTCGCCGCATCGATCCAGGCCGCCGAGATCCGTGGCGATACGATCGCCGTCACGCTCCGCCGCCGCGGCGGCGCGATCGTCAAGCTGGACGTCGATGCCGTCCTGGTCGCGACCGGACCAGCGCATGGGGGCATAATCCGATCGCTGCCGGTCGCAGCGAGCCTTGCAGGCCAGGGCCTGGTCCAGGCCGACCCGTCCGGCCTCGGGATTCTGACGGACGCTAGCGGCCATGCGGTCGATCAGGCGGGGAGACCGGTCGCCGACCTCCTCGTCGGCGGCCCGCTGGCGCGTGGCACCTTCGGCGAGTTGATGGGATTGCCAGAAGTCTCCCTCTATGCCCGATTCATCGCGCAGGCGCTCGTCACGTGGAGATTGTCCACCGCCTCGTGAACCGACCAACTCAACTTCCGCGATTGAAGCAGAGCGATCGATGATCTATACGCTCAACGCACATTCTTGCGTTTAAGTTGTTCGTTCATTTCCCGAAGAGACCAGTTTTATATTTTATCAGCGGTCATAAAATTGAAATGAACTGATCGTGCCTGCCCGCAGACACTCCGTCATCTTGGTCGCCTCGAACCAGGCCGGAGAAAATACCCATGTCGATCTACGATGAAGTCCTCGCCGCGAACGGCGCCTATGTCGAAGGCTTCGGCGACAAGGGCAGCCTTGCCCTGCCGCCGGCGCGCGGCTTCGCGATCCTGACCTGCATGGATGCCCGCCTCGATCCGGCGAAATACGCCGGGCTCAGCGAGGGCGATGCGCATGTCATCCGCAATGCCGGCGGCCGGGCGACCGACGACGCGATCCGCTCGCTCGTCATCTCGCACAAGCTGCTCGGCACGCGCACGTGGTTCGTGATCCACCATACCAATTGCGGCATGGAGCTGTTCTCCGACGGGGTCATCGCCGACCTGCTCGAGGATGATCTCGAAACCGCGCGCTTCGACGGCAAGACCTGGACGAACCCGCACCACCATGGCGGCCACAGCGCCGGCCAGTTCATCAAGTGGCACACGATCAGCGGCCAGGAGCTCAGCGTCCTCCACGACGTCAAGCATATCCGCGAGCATCCGCTGGTGCCGGGCTATATCCCGATCTTCGGCTTCATCTACGACGTTCGCACCGGCCGCCTCAACGAGGTCGAGGAAGCGAGCGAGGCTGGCCGCCCGACGGCCTAGCACCTTCTCAACACAGACCGAGGGGCTCGCGGCGCTACAGGCGCCGCACTGCGCTGGCCGTCACCCAATTGGAGACCATGATGCGCCGTTCCCTTCGTCACCTGCACCGACACTGGCGCAACGCGCGCACCCACACGCTGCACGATGCCAACCGCTGGAAGTACCTGCATATCGGCAACTTCACGGCGAACGGAACCTATCCGCCGAACCACGGCCTGATCTGAGCTGCGGGGTGCGCCCGGGCGCTAGGGATGCTTGTGGATCGGGTCGACCCAGTAGACTTCCTCCGGCTTCTCGACGGGGTCGACGGTGTCGATGTTGACGACAACGGCTTCGTTGTCGGACCGGACGAGCACGCATTCGAGCGGATTGCCCGGATCGGCATTGATCTCCTGGTGCGGCACATAGGGCGGCACGAAGATGAAGTCACCGGGCTCGGCCTCGGCGACAAATTCGAGCCGGTCGCCCCAGCGCATGCGGGCGCGGCCGCGTACCACGAAGATGACGCTCTCGAGAGCGCCATGATGATGCACGCCGGTCTTGGCATTCGGCTGGATGGTCACAGTGCCGGCCCAGAGCTTCTGGGCGCCGACGCGCGCATGGTTGATCGCCGCCTGCCGGTACATGCCGGGCGTCTGCGCCGTATTGTCGTCGAGGCGGTCGCCCTTGATCACGCGCACGCCATCATGCTTCCAGCGGGGTTCATGCGGGTGGTCATGGTCGTGCGGGTCGTGGCCGTGATCGTGATCGCTCATTGGACGGTTTCCAGGTTCTGGGGTCAGCGGGCGCTGGCAAGTGCCGGAGCGGGGGCTGCCGAGACTGCAAAGGGACGCGTTTCCGCGAGGGCTGGCAAGGCGTCGGCGATGGCGAACCACTCGGCCGTCGCGGCATGTCCATTCCGCCAGTCGAGCGTCGGAAAGCGGAAGTCGAGAAAGCCCAGCGCAGCGGCATAGGTGATGGTGCCGATGGTCAGCGCGCCGCCGAGGGACCCGGCCTCGGCCTCGATGGCATCGAGCGCCGAGGCGATCTTCTGCTGCTGGCCGTCGACCCAGCCTGCCGAGCGCGCAGCATCCGGACGGATCAGCGCCTCGTAGCGGATGAGCAGCGCCGCATCGAGCAATCCGTCGCCGAGCGCCTGCTGGCGGAGCACGGTGAAGCGCGCGGCGCCACCGGCAGGCAGCAGCGTCTGGCCGGGCACGAGGCTCGCGAGATACTCGACGATGACGCGGCTGTCATAGAGCGCGCTGCCGTCCTCGGTGACGAGCGTCGGCACCTTGCCGAGCGGATTGGCCGGCAGGATCGCGGCGTCGCGATCAACCGGATGCGGCGTGCTGGCGATCAGCTCCAGCCGGTTTGCGAGGCCGAGCACGCGGGCCGAGGCGGTGACCTTGCGCGCAAAGGGTGACGTCGTCGAATGATAGAGTGTCAGCATGTCGGCTCCGCGATGCGCGAGGGAACGGCCGTGGCGTGACGGCCGGGAATGACGAGAAGATCGCCGCGCGCCGGTAGCGGGGCATCAGGCTCGAAGGCGCGGACGAGCGCGAGCGCCACCTCGGCCGCCTGCGCCGACAATTCGCGGATCCCGGCCAGCTCGCCGAACTGGCCGCGCGCCAGCAGACCGAGGGCAAAGATCGGCAAAGGCGCCGACGCCGACCCGATCGGTCGGCTGTCGGGGCCGACATGAAGACCGAGCTGCAGCGGGTCCGCCGCGATCTGGCCTTGCGCGGCGAGGTCGGCGAGGAACGGATTGCCGTCGATGAGCGCGTGCATCGAAGGCCCGGTCGCATTGACGACGTGACCGAACCGGCGCGTCTCTACGCCTGTCCTGCCACGGGGCCGGATAGCGACGCCAATGCCGTCGGCGGCGGCGCTGGCCACCTGGATGGTACCTGCTTCGATCGAGAGCCGTCCTTCGGCGCGGGCGGCGCGGACGGCATCGTCGACCGGCGGCGCGACCTGGTAGCGGTGCACGTCCCAGAAGGCGCGGAGATGCCGGACGACACGGCGGCGCTCGTCCTCGGGAAGACGGCGCCAGATCGCCCGTCCCTGCAGCCGTACCGCCTCGATGACGTCCTCCCAGCGGACACCGGCAGGGCCTCCCGCGCCGAGCACGGCGCGGACGGACTGCAGCAGCTCGAGCGCCGTATCGCCCGGCAGCGCCGCAAAGTTTCCTTGGGGCTGGTAGGGTCCAGGCTGCTTGCGCCGCTGCGTCAGGCCATGGCGCGACAGAGCGACAATGGCTCCGCGATGGCCGCGCCGTCCCAGCACCGCGACGACATCGGCCGTGGTGAGCCCGGTTCCGACGATGAGGACGCCGGCGTCTTCGACGATCCCGCTGAGCGCGCCGGGCTGCCATGGATCGACGATCAGGCGGGAGTCGCCGGCGAGGGGAGCGAGCGGCCCTGGCAGCGTCGGGCGCGGATTGCCGGTCGCGATGACGAGCGCATCAGCGGGGATCGAGGCGCCTTGGTCGGTCACCACACTTCCCTGCCGTAACGCGACCGCGTTCGCGCGCACATGATCGATGCTGACGGCCGGATTGACTGCCCGCGCAGCGGTGAGCAGCCCTCCGACATAGTCGCCGAAGAGCGTTCGTCGCGCATAGAAATCGCCGTTCGGCTGCAGACCGGCCGCATCCGCCGCAACCGCACCCTGAGCGTGGGCGTAGCGATCGAAATCGCCTGGTTCGTCCTGGAACACGGCCATGCGCGCGGCGGGGATGTTGATCCGGTGCACCGGCTCGTCGCCGGCATAGGCGATGCCGCGGCCGAGATCGGCCGCGGGCTCGATCAGCGTGACGCCGAGCGGGCGCGCGGCGAGCCGCGTCAGATGCAGCGCCAGCGCCGCGCCGCAGAAACCGCCACCGACGATGACGACCTGCGGCCCGCCGCTGTCAGACGGCATGGTCATGCTCGGCGAAATGGGCGATATGCGGCCCGCCGAAAGCCACCGCCGCGACATGGGCCGGATGGTCGAGATAGCGGTCAACGGCGGCGAGATCGTCGAAACTCGCGATCAGCACGAAGCGGTAGGATCCGGGCCGTTTGCCCTCGTCCTCGATGATCGCCCAGTCCAGGATCTCCGGTATCGCCTTCGGCAGGGCGTTCAACAGGCCGATCGCCTCGGCGATCACCGACTCTGGCGTCTCGGGCTTGTAGGTGAACAGCACGACATGCCGGATGGTCATGCCGGCACCTCGACCGTCTTCAGATAGTCGGCGAAGGGCAGGTCCGTGCCGCGATGCAGATGGCCCCAGCGGCCATGCTCCGGCATGACCCCGTAATAATAGATCGCGACCATCGGCTCGGTGACGACAAGCGAATGCTCGTGACCGGCTTCGGTCAGGAGTAGGTCGCCCGGGCCGAGGCGATACTCGATCCCCTCGCTCACTGCGTCGCCGGCGCCTTCGACGATGATCCAGTATTCGTGGCAGTCGTGGAAATGCAGTTCGACCTCGGCGCCGACCTTGTGGCGCGCGATCCCGTAATGCTGGGTCTCGCTCCAGGCGGGAAAGCGCTGATCATCCGGCGTGACTTTGGGCATGGGCCTCTCCTTGTGCGGCGATGAGGGTGAGCAGCCGCGCGACGCTGCGAGCGGCAAAGACGGGCTCGTTGATGTGGGCGTCAATCGGCTCGATCAGGACATGGACGCCGAGATGGGCGCGGAGAGCGCCAAACAGCGCCGCGTCTGCCTCCGGATCGAAGAAGCGTCCGCCGTCCGCGTCCATGGCCGAGACGCCCTTCAGCGGCAGCAGGACCGCGACGGGTCCCTTGGCGGCGTTGAGCTTCTCGGCGATGCGGCGGCCGATCTCGGCATTCTCCGCCGCCGTCGTCCGCATCAGCACGACATTGTCGTTGTAGCGATGGATCAGACGGTCGCCGAAACGGTCCGGAAAGGCGCCGGGGCCAAAGAAATTGACCATATCGAGTGCGCCCGGCGCGACGACCTGCGGCAGTCCCGCCCTCCCCGCCGCCTCGAGCCGCGTCGGACCGGCCGAGAGCGTGCCGCCGACGACCTCGTCGGCCCATTCGGTCGTCGTCAGATCGAGCACGGCAGCGAAATGGCCCTCGGCGATGAGGGCCTCCATCGTGCGGCCGCCGATGCCGGTGGCGTGGAACGGCACGAGTTCGTAGCCGGCCTCGGCGAGGAGGACGCGGCATTGCTCCACCGCCGGCGTGGTCACGCCAAACATCGATGCCGCGACCAGCCGGCGGCGATTGAGGCCTGCGGGCTGGCGCCGCGCCGCGACCATGCCTGCGAGCGCGCCGGCGGCATTGGCGAGGATCGGCGCGGAGAGCGCATTGACGCCGGAGAAATCCGTGACCGAATTCAGCATGGCGATGTCGCTGCCGCCGACATAGGGCAGCACATTGCTCGCGGCGACGGTCGAGACCATCACCTTGGGCACGCCGAGCGGCAGCGCCCGCATCATGGCGGTGCCGACCGACGTGCCGCCCGATCCGCCGATCGAAAGCACGCCGGCGAGCTGTCCCGTGCGGTGGAGGTCAGCGGCGATTGCCGCGCTCCCCGCCATCATCGCGTCGATCGCGGCGGCGCGGTCGCGCGATGCGCGCAGCGCCGCGAGGTCCGCGCCGCCGCGTTCGGCCACAAGGACGGCCGGGTAATCGGCGGCCTCGGGAGCATCGGAGAGGATGCCGAAATCGAGGATGCGGACGCGAAGGCCGCTCGCCTCGAGGCGCGCCTTGAGAAACGCCGCTTCTTCGCCCTTGGTATCGAGCGCCGCGGCGATCAGAGCGAAGGGTTCGGCCGCGCTCATGGCGCGGCCCGCCTGGTCGAAAGCGCCGCGAAGGCGGCGGTGTTGGCGCGCAGCGGTTCCTCGATCGGCATCCCGGCCTCGATGGTTCTGGCCCTTATCGCGATCGCAGCGCCTGGCTTTCTGGTGCATCGGACGCGGTTCGGCAGCCACCTCCAGGCGATCGGCGCGAGCCGGGCGCTAGCGGTGCTGAGCGGGCTCGCCATCAACAGAACGATCGTCCTCTCCTATCTCGTCGCCGCCGCCGCCACGGTTGCCGCTGTGACGCTGCTGGCGCGTGGCTCGGGCAACTCGCCGGGCTCGGAGGAGCCGCTGCTGCTCGAGATGGTGCTGGCGACCTTGATCGGCGCCGCCTTCTCGCGCCGCAGGACCGTGACCGTCTGGGGCGCGCTGCTCGGCGTCGTCCTCGTCACCGCCTTGTCGACCGGCTTCGCGCTGCTGCAGGTGAACATCTTCTGGGTGAGTGGCATCAAGGGCGGGCTGATCCTCATGGTGCTCATTGCCGCCGCCCTCGACGAACGGCTCCACCGATGAAGACGCCTGCCCTCAAGGCTGCGGTAGAGCTTGCGCTGCGCCACGGCCTCCTCGTCATTCTGGCTGCGCTGGTGATCGTCTTCTCGCTGAAGGCGCCGGCCTTTCACAGCCCGTCGAACCTCCTCGCGATCGCCGAGAACAGCGCAGTCCTCCTGATCGTCGCGCTGGCGATGACGCTGATCATCGCGTCCGGCGGCATCGATCTCTCCATCGGCGTCGCGATCGATTTCGGCGCGGCCTTCGCCCTCGTGGCGCTCGAGGACTATGGCGCTCCCTGGTATGTCGCGGTTTTCGCCGCCGTCCTCGGCGCAGCGCTGGTCGGCGCTTTCAATGCGCTGCTGATCGTCGGACTCGGAATCCGTCCGTTTCTTTCAACGCTGAGCACATTCTTGATCGGCAGCTCGATCCAGCGCATCTACACCGATGGCGGCGGCCCGATCGCATTCCGCCGCATGGATCCCGCCTTCCGCAACCTTTCGACAGGCGATATCGCCGGCGTGCCGATGGAGATCGTCATCGCCGGCCCGGTGCTGGTCGCCTATTACCTGCTGCTGAGCGGACCAATTTCGGACACCGCGTCCACACTGTCGGCCTGCAGCCGCGCGCCGCCCAGGTCGCGGGGATCAGGGTCGGCCGCATCGTGGCGCTCGTCTTTATCATCGCCGCCGCGACCTCGGCCCTCGGCGGGGTCCTGCTGGCGGCGACGCTCAGGCAGTTCACGCCGCTTGCCGGGCAGTCCTATCTGCTCGATGCCATCGGCGCGACCTTCATCGGCGCCGCCATCCATCGCGAGTTCCGGCCGAATGTCCCGGGGACCCTCATCGGCGTCCTGTTCCTCTGCATCGTCGCCAACGGCCTCAATCTGCTCGGGCTAGACTTCGATCTGAAATACGCCCTTTCGGGCCTCATCCTCGTCGGCGCCATGGCCATCGCCGGCTTTCGCAGGCGAGAGGCGGCGATCGGAAGCCTGTCGCGCTGAGACGCGGCGGGCGTCCCGGAGAACCGCCTTCTGCCACGGGTCTGTCGAGGAGACTGAGACAGCCTGATGGACAGCGTCGCTGATGACTTCAGTCTCGCGAGAACTCCTACTCTAAATGTCGGCACCCGTTAGAAACGAACGGCCTTTGTCCATCGCCACGGCTTCCGCACCTATCGCCGTTCCACTGTTCCGAAGCCTTCTTTTCCCTACGCATCGCGCAATGCGACTGCGGCAGCTTGACGGAAGCTCCGATTGGGGTGTCCATCGCATGGACACTCAGATCCTGGAGACGATGATGAGCATCACACGGAGGTTGCTGCCGGCGCTCGCGTTTGCCCTGCTGATCCCGGTTTCAGCGGTGCCGGCCAAGGCTGCCGATCCGGCGCTGCAGGCGCTGATCGACGGCCCGCAACGCTCGGAGAAGAACAGCGCCCGCGATAAATATCGCCATCCGCTCGAGGTGCTGACCTTTTTCGGGCTCACGCCCGACCAGACCGTGGTCGAGATCCTGCCCGGCGCCGGCGGCTACTGGACGGAGATCCTCGCCCCCTATCTGAAGGCGAACGGGCACTATATCGCGGCCAACAACGAGAAGGCCTCGACGTCGCCGGACGACCAGAAGGACAACGCCGCCCTTGCGGCCAAGCTCGCGGCGAGCCCGCAGAACTACGACAAGGTGGAGGTCACCGAATTCGGTGCCGACCGCGTCGCGATCGCGCCACCCGGCAGCGCCGACCTGGTCGTCACCTTCCGCAACGTCCACAACTGGATGGCCGACGGCGAGACGGCGGGCGCCTTCGCTGCCTTCTACAAGGCGCTGAAGCCGGGCGGCGTGCTCGGCATCGAGGAGCACAGGGGCGATCCGTCCAAGCCGCAGGACCCGCTGGCGAAATCGGGCTATGTCCGCGAGGACGTCATCATCGGCTTTGCCGAAGCGGCTGGCTTCCGCTTTGCCGGCAGTTCGGAGATCAACGCCAATCCGAAGGACACCAAGGACTATCCCGATGGCGTCTGGACGCTGCCGCCGGCGCTGCTCCTCAAGGACGTCGATCGCGCCCACTATCTTGCGATCGGCGAGAGCGACCGCGCCATCCTCAAATTCGTGAAGCCCTGACCGACTGCCGCGACCAAGCCGCCACCGCTGCGAAACGCTTTGGCCGCTTTTCCTCGCTCGTAGTATTTTGTTTTACGCTAACGCCCAATATCAGCCATCGATTGCGCGTGCGGGCGCTGCGAGGCGGTACGACTTGGTATATTTTTGTCCGAACGGTGCAGTTTCGCGACCCAAGGAGTCATGATGCGGACGACAAAGGCCTTCCTACGCCAAGGGCTTCTCGCCTCGGCCATGCTGCTCTCGGCCTCCGGCTTCGGAGCAATGGCGGCGGATTTCGACCCGTCGGCGACGATCCGCATCGGATCGCTGTACGAGCCGCAGAACCTCGACAACACGGCCGGCGCCGGCCAGGGCATCAACGAAGCCTTCAACGGCAATGTCTACGAGGCCCTCTTCCAGCTGACGGATGCCGGCACGGTCGAGCCGCGCCTCGTCGAGAGCTTCACCACCAGTGACGATGGACTGACCTATACCTTCAAGCTGAAGGGCGGCGTCAAATTCCATTCCGGCGATCCGCTGACCTCGGCCGACGTCAAGGAGTCGATCGAGCGGGTGACGGCCGAGGCCTCGAAGAGCTCCCGCAAGAAGAGCCTCGCCTCGATCGCCAGGATCGAGACGCCGGACGACCAGACCGTCGTGATCACGCTGTCGAGCCGCTCGATCTCGCTGCCCTACAATCTCTCCTATGTCTGGATCGTCAACGACGCGGCGGGCGACATCACCGGCAAGGAAGACGGCACCGGCCCCTACAAGCTCTCGGAATGGCGGCGCGGCTCGGCGCTGGCGCTCGACAAGTTCGACGGCTACTGGGGCACGCCGCCCACCAATGCCGAGGTCGTCTTCAGCTATTTCACCGACGCCACCGCGCTCAACAATGCGCTGCTGACCAACGCCGTCGACGTGATCACCTCGGTGCAAAGCCCCGACTCGCTGGCGCAGTTCAAGGACAATCCGGCCTTCAAGGTGACCGACGGTGCGTCGACCACCAAGGAAATCCTAGCCTATAACGATCGCGTCGCCCCCTTCGACAATGTGAAGGTGCGCAAGGCGCTTGCCCGCGCCGTCGACAAGGCCAAGCTGCTCAACTCGATCTGGGGCGATTACGGCACGCTGATCGGCTCGTTCGTGCCCCCGACCGACCCCTGGTACGAGGACCTCACCAAGGTCGATCCCTACGACGTCGAGAGCGCCAAGGCGCTGCTGGCCGAGGCCGGATTCAAGGACGGCTTCAGCTTCACGCTCGACACGCCCGATTATGACCCGCATCCGATCGTTGCGCAGTTCCTGCAGGCCGAATTTGCCAAGGTCGGCGTCAAGATGAACATCAACATCATCACCGCCAATGAATGGTACACGAAGGTCTACAAGCAGCACGACTTCCAGGCGACGCTCCAGGAACACGTCAACCACCGTGACATCGTCTTCTACGGAAATCCGGACTTCTATTGGGGCTACAACAACCCCGAGGTGGTGAAGCTGATCGCTGATTCTGAAACGGTCGGCTCGGCCGACGAACAGACGGCGAAGCTCAAGGAAGCGAACCGCCTCATCGCCGAGGACGCAGCGAGCAACTGGCTGTACCTCTATCCGCAGATCGTGGTTTCGGCGGCCGATGTCTCCGGCTATCCGGTCAACGGCCTGAATTCCCAGTTCTACGCCTACGACATCAAGAAGACGCCCTAACCTCCGCTGCTGCCGCCGCCACTGTCGCCTCCTTCGCGGAGGCGATCGTGGCGGCGCGAGGCTTCGCATACGGCTCGACTGGTGATAGCCCGGGTGCGGGGCAAAGCGGCGAAAGGATTGAACGTGGCCAGTTACATCGCGCGGCGATCTCTGATTCTTGTGCTGTCGCTGTTCGTCGCGGCCATCGTCCTGTTCGCCCTCCTCCGCCTTTTGCCCGGCGATCCGGCCAATGCGCTGCTCGGTGTCGGCGCGACCCCTGAGCAGATCGCCGCTGCGCGCGCGCAGATCGGTTCGGACCAGCCGCTGACGGTGCAGTTCGCACGTTTCGTTACCAGCCTCGCCCGCTTCGATTTCGGGACATCCTTCGTCAGCAAAGCGCCGGTGCTCGGCGAGATCGCCAACCGCATGAGCGTGACGGCGCCGCTGACGCTCGCCGGGTTCTTCGTGGCTGTCATCATCGCCGTACCGCTTGGCATCGTCGCAGCAGCGCGCGCCGACCGTTGGTATGGGGCGGCCATCTCGGTCTTCAGCCAGTTCGGCATCGCGATCCCCGTGTTCTGGCTCGGCATCCTGCTCGTCGCGCTGTTCGCGATACGCTGGCGTATCTTCCCTTCAGGCGGCTTTCCGCTGAAGGGCTGGGAGCGACCAGGGGAAGCCGCCGTTGCGCTCGCGTTGCCGGTGCTGACCGTCGCGCTGGTGATCGCAGCATCGCTCGTTCGCTATGTCAGGGCGTCGACGCTCGACGTTCTCTCATCCGACTATCTGCGCACCGCCCGTGCGCTTGGCGCCCGCTTTCCCGAAGCACTCGTGCGGCATGGCATCCGCAACGGCGCGGTCCCTGTCGTATCTGTCCTTGGCATCGAACTGGCAACGACCCTGCTCGGCGCCGTCGTCGTGGAAAGGGTGTTCGCGCTGCCTGGCCTCGGCTCGATGCTTCTGCTGGCCATCCAGCAGCGTGACTATCCAAACGTCCAGGGCGTCCTGTTCGTCTCGACGCTGATCGTGCTTCTGATCGGATTTGCCGCGGACATCCTGCAGAGGTTCATCGATCCGCGGCTGCGCACAACAGGGGCCGACCGATGACGGCCGTTGTCGCCTCTGCTCCCCGGCGCGGCGCCTCCTGGACGTGGCGGATCGGCCTCGCTCTGGTTGGCCTCCATGTCGTCGTCGGCCTGCTGACACTGGTCTGGACGCCCTATGACCCAGGCGCGATGACCGGTGGACGGCTGAGCCCTCCGTCGCTCGCCCACTGGGCCGGCACCGATCGCCTCGGGCGGGACGTGCTGACGGAGGTCATGATCGGATCGCGTATCGCGCTTCAGGTCGGTATCGGCGCGGTCTCGATCGGAGCTGCCATCGGCATCACGATCGGGATCATCGCCGCTTTCGCCACCAGATGGCGCGACGACGCGCTCGCGGCGACACTCGACATCCTGATCGCCTTCCCGACGCTGCTCATCGCGATGCTGGTGGTTGCTGCCAGCGAGCAGGCCTCGCTCGGGACAGCCATCCTCGCGCTCGGCATCGCGCTCTCGGCGGTGGTCGCCCGGTTGACGCGCATCCTCGCCAAGCGCGTCATCCAGACCGACTATGTCACGGCCGCCCGCGTTTCCGGCTCGTCCTGGCTCGCGATCGTGCGCGAGCATGTGCTGCCCAATATCTGGCCGACGCTCTCGGTCAATCTGGCGCTGCAATTCGGCCTCGCCGTGATCGCGGAGGCGTCGCTGTCCTATCTCGGCCTCGGCGCGCCGCCGCCCAACGCCTCCTGGGGCCGGCTGCTGCAGGAAGCGCAGGGCACCGTCTACAGCGCCCCTTTCGGCGCCATTGTCCCCGGCCTTGCCCTCGTCTCGCTGACGATCGGCGTCAATCTCTTCGCCGACGGCCTACGCGATCTCGCCGATCCCTTGCGGAGGGGACGCGGATGAGCCTGCTCAAAGTCCGCGATCTCTCCGTCGCCGCGCGCGGCCGAAACCTCGTCGATTCTGTGTCGTTCACGCTCGATGCCGGCGAAAGGCTGGGCATCATTGGCGAGTCAGGCTCGGGGAAGTCGCTGACAGCCACTGCGATCATCGGCCTGCTGCCGCCTGGGCTCAGCGCGACCGGATCGGTGCTGCTCGATGGCCACGAGGTTATCGGTGCGCGCGAGGGTGAACTGACCGCGCTGCGCGGCGCCGTCGCCGCGACCGTCTTCCAGGATCCGCTGACGGCGCTCGATCCGCTGATGCGCGTCGGCCGCCAGATCGGCGAAGTCTGGGAGCGAACAGAGCGGCGCGCGGGCCGGCCCCATGGGAAGGGCGACACCCGCGCGGCCGTGTTCAGCCTGATGGACGAAGTCAGCCTGCCTGAGCCCGAGCGGATCGCGGGCGCCTTTCCGCACGAGATTTCCGGCGGGCAGCGCCAGCGCGTCGCCATCGCCATGGCGCTCGCCTGCCGCCCCAAGCTGCTGATCGCCGATGAGCCGACCACCGCGCTCGACGTGACGACGCAGAAGGAGACGCTGGCGCTGCTGGCGCGGCTCGTCGCCGACCATGGCATGACGCTGCTCTTCATCAGCCACGACCTCCCGGTCGTGGCTGGGATTGTCGACCGCGTGGTGGTCATGCGGACCGGCGTGGTGGTCGAGGAAGGTCCGGTGCGGCAGGTCTTCGCGACACCAACTCATGCCTATACGCGCGAGCTTCTTGTCGCCGCAGAGCGCTTCGATCGCGCGCTGGGGGCGGCATGAGCGACATCCTCCGCCTCGACCATGTGAGCTACGCCTATCCGGGCGGGCGGCCCGTGCTCCGCGACGTCTCGCTCGCAGTCACGGCCGGGCGCTCGATCGGACTTGTCGGCCAGTCCGGATCGGGCAAGAGCACGATCCTGAAGCTGCTGCTCGGCCTCATGCGACCGCAAACCGGCGACGTGCTGTTCGACGGTGCGCGGCTCGATCTTTCCGACCGTCAGATGATGCGGACCTACCGAAAAAGCGTCCAGGCCGTGTTCCAGGACCCCTATGCCTCGCTCGATCCGCGTCAGAAGGTGCAGGCGATCGTCTCGGAGCCCCTTCGGGCGCTTGGCATCGGTGGCGACCGTCGGGCCATGGTCGTCGCCGCGCTCCGATCGGTCGGATTGGATGGCGATATCCTCGACCGCTACCCGGCCGCATTTTCCGGTGGTCAGCGGCAGCGGATCGCCATCGCCCGGGCCATCGTCGCCGGACCGCGCGTCGTCCTCGCCGACGAAGCGGTGAGCGCGCTCGATCTCACGACCAAGGTGCGGGTCGTCGATCTCTTCCGCGATCTCGCGCGTAAGACGACGCTTCTCTTCGTCTCGCATGATCTCGGCGTCGTGGCCTCACTCTGCGACGAGATCGTGATCCTCGAAGGCGGGCGGATCGTCGAGACCGGTCCGACGCGCGCCGTTCTGGCAGCGCCCGCCCATGCCTA
This sequence comes from Kaistia soli DSM 19436, assembly GCF_900129325.1. Classification (GTDB taxonomy): domain Bacteria; phylum Pseudomonadota; class Alphaproteobacteria; order Rhizobiales; family Kaistiaceae; genus Kaistia; species Kaistia soli. The sequence continues at coordinate 701,314 of NZ_FQUP01000001.1, forward strand.
TACGCAGCAATTGCTCGCCAGCGTGCCGCGCCTTCCCGATTTCCTTGCCGGAGCATCCTCGCCATGACCACGGACACCCACACTCTCGCCGACCTCGACGGCTGGAAGGCGAAGCGCCTCGCCGCGCTGAAGGCAGCGGATGGCTGGCTGAACCTCGTCTCGCGCGACTGGCTCCAGGCGGGCGTCTTCAGCGTCGGCAGCGGAGCCACCAATGACATCGTGCTGCCGGTCGGGCCAGAGCGGCTCGGCGTCCTGACGCAGCATGCGGATGGCGAGGTCGACTTCGTGCCGGCGGCGGGCGGGGCGGCGGTGCATCTCTCCCCGAACAAGAAGCTGCCGCCGAAACTGCTCGTCGACGGACTGCTGCTCGAATTGACAACGATCAACGGCGAGAACGCGCTGCGCGTCCGCGATACGCAGTCGCCTGCGCCGGCTGCCTTTCCCGGCATCGCAACCTTTCCAGTGAGACCGGATCTCCGCGTCGTCGCCGACTGGATCGCCTTCGATGCCCCGCGCGGGCTCACGGTCGACACGAGCAGGCAGATCGCGACCGCTGTCGAGGCGACGCACCAGGCGGTTTTCACGATTGCCGGGCAGCGCTTCTCGCTGACCGCGACGCATGGGACGCCGGAAGCGCCGCAATTCGTCTTCCGCGATCAGACGGCTGGGGACGCGACCTACCCGGCCGGGCGCTTCGTCTACGGCGAGCAGGTCACGGCGACGTCGATCGTGATTGACTTCAACAAGGCGATCAATCCGCCCTGCGCCTTCACCGATTTCGCCGTCTGCCCGCTGCCGCCGCCGGAGAACATCCTGCCGATCCGCATCGAAGCCGGCGAGAAGCGGCTGCCGGACGGCTGGTCGCACTGATCGCCGCGCGGCGACGCCGAGCACCTCGCATACGGCCTTCACCGCGACCGTCCCTCGGCCAGCACCGCAAGCGCGGGCGACATCGCGCCGGTCGAGGCGGCGGCGCGCGACTGCTTCGTCGATTTCGACGACTACAGGCTGCAGGATGCCAAGGTCTGCGACTACACGGTGACAGAGGACGAAGGCTTCGTCGTCGAACCGACCGGACCTGCCGGCTTGCTGCTCAGTGCCTGCTCCGGCCATGGCTTCAAGCTCGCGCCGCTGATCGCGACCCGTCTCGCCGATGCGCTGGTGGGTCGGATCGGCGCCAGACGGCGTTCGCCGCGGGCCTGTCCGACATTCCCGCCCTTCGGCGAGAAGCGCCGCGATCGCCCGGGCTCTGACCGGCGGCGGCGGCTCGGTGTCGGGTCAGTCGATGCGAACGAGTTCGCGCGGCAGCCGTGTCACGACCTCGATGCCTGTCTCGGTGACGACCAGTTGGTCCTCGATGGTCAAGGAGCCGATGCCCTTGCCGTAGAAGGGCGTCTCGAAGGCGAGTACCATGCCCGGCTCGACGACGGCGTCGCTGTCGGCGGCGATGAAGGGCCATTCCTCGGAGCCGACGCTGGCGCCAACCCCATGGCCGTAATGGCCGCGCTGATAGCTGGTGAGGCCAGCGCCATGGATGACCGCCGCCGTGGCCGCATAGATGTCGGAGAGCGCCGCGCCCGGCCGGATCGTTGCAAGACCGGCGGAGAAGCCCTCGGCGAGGATGGCATGGATATCCGCGGCGAGCGGATCGGGCTGCGCGAAGGAATAGCTGCGAGCCGACTCCTTCGCATGGGACTGCGCCGTGTACCAAAGATATGCCAACACAATCAGTTGGTTGTGAAACGCGGCGCCCTCGGGGCACCGTTTTCATGTTGCGACCGGGTTGCGACTGGTTTTCCACGGTTCTAGCGATTTCCACTGAGGCGCGGCCGCTCCACCCGACACGAATAGCAACATGTCCAAGGGGCATGTTGCTATTCGTGTCGGGTGGGGCGATGGCGCGAGCTTGGCGATGCATTCCCCGGAACGCACAACGGTCGATGGCGCCGACGAGAAGCCGGCCGCCCCGCTCGTCAAGCGCGTGCTCGCGGCGCCAGTCCATTGCTGAACCGCGGGCGGACAACGATCGTCTTTTGGTTGGGTTTCCGCGCGATGCCGGGGCGCTTCGAACGCGCATCGAGGAAGACCATCGCCTCCTCCGGGCCGCACATACGGGGCATGCAGGCGGAGCCGAAGTCGTTGTTACCCTCGAACTCCCCCGACCCCACGCCAGAGATGTCGCTTGAAATGCCGTTCGATCGCCGCCGAGAAGTTCGTCGAACCGGAACGCGGCCCGCTTTGCGCGCCATTGTGGCCGTTTAGGCCCGCCGAGCGGAATTCCTAAAAGCTGTCATTCTCCGCAGCCAAGACTGAGGTCCCGACGTTGACGCGCAATGCGGCTGTTACAATCTGCATACAGCCTCGCGACCGATCAGTCGCTGGCACGTTTCCTACTCAACCAACCGAGATGGAGATGAACCTTGGCTGACTACGAACTTTTATACTGGTCCGCGCCCTTTCGCGGCCAGTTTGTGCGCGCTGTGCTTGCCTTTGCGGGCAAGAGCTGGACTGAGGGTGGCGATGCGAAAATTTCGCGGCTTATGGCTGGCCCCGTGGAAGCCATGCCCGTGCCCTTCATGGGGCCGCCGGTTCTGATCGACCACAAGGCCGACGTGGCCATCGCGGAAATGCCCGCCATCATCCTTTATCTGGGCGAAACGCTAAACCTTATGCCGGACACGCCCGAACTGCGCGCCATGACGATGAAGATCGTCAATGATGCGAACGACGTCATCGACGAAATCACGCTGAATGGCGGCGACCACATGTGGAGCGAAAAACGCTGGGAGGCGTATATGCCCAGGCTCGCAAAATGGATGCGCATTTGGGAAGACACTGGCCGACGTTACGGCTTGGACAAGGGCGTCGGCCACATCCTGGGAGGCAAGGCGCCTGGCCTTGCCGATGTTATCACCGCTACGCTCTGGAGCACGATGGCCGAGCGCTTTAGCAAAATCCACGATCTATTCGGGAGCACAGCGCCGATGACGGCGGCTCTCTGCCTGCGCGTTTCTGCGCTGCCGCCCCTCGCTCAACTGTCGGAAAAGGCCCGTCAGGACTATGGAGACGCCTATGCTGGCGGGCAGATTGGCGCCTCCATGGCCAAGATACTGAACGACTAGCACTATAGCTAAATGAGGTCAGGTGGCGTCCAAGATGGAAGACCGATTTGCGCCATTTCGGACCCTCGGCTCCTGACCAGAAAGCAGAGCTTCGGCTTTGCGCGCTCGTTCGCGAAGCTTGGACCGCTGCTGCATTCTCTTAAAAGCTGCCGTTGCCAATCACCCGAATGCGCAGGTCTGAACTCACAATCCCTTTCATCTTCACCTGCAGCAGAATCAGCAGGACAAGTGGAGCAGACCCTGGCCGTTCGGGGCCCCCTCGCCGACTCCGCGTTCAACGAAATTGAACTAGACCCAAGTCTACCGCGCAAAGCCCATAGCCGTGCCGACTACCTATCGAGCGTGAGAGGTGACGTCCGGTATCGCCGATGACGGTCCTGTCATTCGCAAGGCATCGGCGCTTCCACGGAATTCCAACGCAAGGACGCCGCTCCACAGACGACGCTGTCTGTATCCACTAGCGCGAGCGGCGGCCTCCAATACCCCTTTCAGATCGGGATATGCCCTTAGCGAGGTTGGTCACGCAGCCTTCACGATCCGGAAGCCATCGATCTCCTCGACAATCGGTAGCCCGGCCCAGCGTTCTGTATCGTGCAGGATGATGAGGCGGCTTAGATCGCCGGCGATTTCGGTATTGATCCTGTCGATCGTCTTGAGCTGGTCCCAGGTGCTGCCGACGGCGTTGGCGAGCGGGACATAGACGCCGTCGTGGTTATGACCGCAGATGTTGGCGGTCGTATAGATGCAGTCGCCGGCCACGACCAAGCGGCCCCGCGCCGTCTCCAGGATGATGAACTGCTGGCCGATCGTATGGCCCGGGCCGGTACGCACATGCAGGCCGGGGAGAAGATTGTCGCGGTCGCCATCCACGAGGTCGAGACGGTGCTCGATCGAGGCGTCAAAGGCCCGGCGCATATCGTCCGGATTGATGATCGCGGTCAAGGAGCCGAAACGCGGCGGCAGCGCCAGCAGTTCGACCCAACTCAGGATCTCCTGCTTCTGCACATGGATCATGGCATTCGGGAATTTGCCGATGGAGCCCATATGGTCGAAATGCGCGTGGCTGAGGACGATGTCGGTGACGGCGCCCGGCTCGACACCCAGCGTCTTGAGCTGGCTGAGCGGCGAGATCCAGTCGGGGATACCGAACTTCTTGCTGAACGCGGCGCCGCTGCCTTCGCGCATGAAGCCCGTATCGATCAGGACGACCCGATCGTCCCGTCGCGCGAGCACGAAGGAGAAGGGCAGATCGACGACGCCGGCATCGTGCGCGCCGAGGATCAGGCCGGCGACCAGCTGGTCCTTCGAGCGAGCGAATTCGAGGACATGGACTTCCCAGAGCGCTTGCACATCGGTCATCGTCTTCTCCTCAGCTCTCGGAAATCATGCGGCCAAGGCTGGCGAGACCGACCGCGACGATCAGGATCGCGCCCTGGAATATGTATTGTGAAAAAGTCGGCGCGCCGAAGATATTCAGGCCGTTGAAGCCGAACGCGATGATCAGCACGCCGACAAATGAGCCGAGCACGTGGAACTCGCCGTCGCGCATCGTCGCAGAGCCGAGGAAGACGGCGGCGAAGGCAGTGAGCAGATAGCTGTCGGCCGCGCTGGTCGTGCCGCTGCCGAGGCGCGAGGCGAGCAGGATGCCAGTCAGCGCCGCGCACATGCCGGAGACAACGAAGCCGAGGATCTTGATCCGGTCGACATTGATACCGGCGAGACGGGCCGCTGCCGGATTGCCACCTACAGCCTGGATTTCTTGGCCGAGCGCGGTGCGCTCGACCAGAATCCACAGACCGCCCAGAACGACGGCCATGATGACGATGTTGTTCGGGATGCCGAAAAGCCAGCGGCCGAGCGAAAGCTGCAGGAATGCCTCCGGCACGCCGGCGACGATCGGGACGCCGGCCGAATAGGCAAAGGCGAGCCCGGTCAAGATCGTGCCGACGCCCAGCGTCGCGATCACCGAATTGACCTTCGCCTTGGTCACGATGACGCCGTTGACGAGGCCGATCAGCGCGCCGAGCGCAATCACGATCACGATGGCCAGCGGGATCGGCAGCTTGTTGGCGACGATCAGGCCGGTGACAAGCACGCCGTGAAGGCTCGCCGCGAAGCCGATCGACAGATCGAGTTCACCGACGATGACTGCAAGCGTGAGTCCGCCTGCAATGATCATGGCGAGCGACGCCTGATTGAGCACGTTGGTGAAATTGCTCAGCGTCGGAAACGCCCGCGGCGACAGGAAGGCAAAGACGGCAATCATCAGCAGCAGGCCGATAATGGTAGCGTACCGGGCAAAGAAGCCGAGCGCCGCCCTCGATGCCGGCGAAAGTCGCCGGCCGCCGCTCATCACCATGCTCATATCGTAATCTCCTGGATCGGCCGGCCGCCGACAAAATAGCTCGCTTCGACAATGGCGTTGCGGGTGATGGCATCGCCTTCGAGCGTGCTGACGATGCGCCCCTCGACCATGACCAGGACGCGGTCGCAAAGATCGGGAAGTTCATCGGGCTCGGACGAAATGACGATGACCGCCATGCCTCTGGCCGCAAGCTCCCGCACCAGGCGGTGGATCTCGCCCCTGGCGCCGATGTCCACTCCGCGCGTGGGTTCGTCGAGAATAAGAACCTTCGGTGCCCTCAGCAGCCAGCGTCCGATCACCACCTTCTGCTGGTTGCCGCCTGAGAGGCGTCCTACCGGCGTGTCAATGCTCGGTGTCTTGACCGCCAAATCGCGGACGATCTGGAGCGAAAGCGCCTCGCGCTTGCGGCGATGGATCAGTGGCCAAGCCGGGCTGCGAACGATATTGGCCAAGTTGGCGATTTGCAGATTGAACGCGACGCTCTTTGTGATCAGCAGGCCTTCGGCGCGGCGCTCCTCCGGCACAAGGCCGAGCCCCGCCTTGACGGCCTGGGTCGGGTTGCGCGGCGAGAAGGAGGCTCCATCCAACGTCACGACGCCGGAATCAGCCCGGTCCGCGCCATAGATCAGCCGCGCCAGTTCCGTCCGTCCCGCGCCGACGAGCCCACCAATTCCCAGCACTTCGCCCCGGCGCAGTTCGAAGCTCACGCCATTTACCTTTGGCGCACGGGTGAGGGCCTTGACGGTTAGGGCGATTTCTTGTCGGACGACCGTACGGCGCTCTGCCGCTGCCAATGGCTCGACCTTACCGCCGACAATCGCTTCAATCAGGGCTGGACGGGTGATCGCGGTGCTTTCCAGGCAGCCGACGGATCGACCATCGCGAAAGATACTGACGCGACTGCAAAGACGCATGATTTCGTCGAGCCGGTGCGAAACATAGAGCACCGCGACACCGGAGGCCGACAGGTCTTCGACGATGGCGAACAGTTTTTCGGCTTCGGCTGCCGAAAGCGAGGCCGTGGGCTCGTCCATCACGATCAGGCGGGCGTTTCGGACAAGAGCCCGGCAGATGTTGATCAGCCAGTTTTCGGCTGTCGAGAGGCCCTTCACGCTCGCAAAGAGCGGCGCCTTGATGCCAACGCGCTGGGCAATAGGGGCGACGTCGCGCGCCGCCGCCCGCCAGTCGACCATCCCGAACCGCGTCTTCTTCGGAACCCCGAGCAGGATGTTCTGCAACACGTTCATGCCGGGAATGAAGGCAAGCTCCTGGTGGATGAAGCTCATGCCAAGATCCGTGGCGTGGTGCGGTGTCGGCAGCGATACCGGCACGCCATCGACAACGATCTGGCCTGCGTCCGGTTGGACGAGGCCAGCCAGAACCTTGATCAAGGTCGATTTGCCGGCACCATTCGCGCCCACGAGGCCATGCACCTCCCCCGGCGCAATCGACAGCGATACACCTGTCAGCGCCTGCACGCCGCCGTAAGCCTTCGCGATATTCTCGGCCACGATGAAAGGCTTCATCGTGGCCGAAACGAATGTGTCAGATGACAGCATAGACCGGCGGCCCGACGATCAGTTGCCGGTGGCTTCGGGATGCTCGGCGATAAACGCCGCGACATTGTCTGCCGAAATCAGAACAGCGGGAACTTCGACCGCCTTGGGCTGCCAGTCCGCCTTGGCCTTGATGATCTCGGGAAGCAGCTTGACCATGTCATAGCCTTCCTTGCGGCTATCTTCCCAGGCCGTCGCGGTCATATGACCGTTCTTGATGTTCTCGATCGCCTGCGCATTGCCATTGACGCCGTAAACCTTGACGTCGGTCCGGCCCTGCTGGCGCAGCGAGCTGATTGCGCCGATGGCCGGATCGTCCCAGCAGCCCCAGATGGCGAGATTGCCATCGCCGGCTGGATTAGAGGCGAGCCAGGCGTTGGCATATTGCGCGCCATCCTCAAAATAGCCGGGGATGCGGACTTCGTTCTTGGTCACCTTGATGCCGGGGTGCTTGGCAAGGACTTCGTCCAGCAGTGCCTCACGATTGCGGCAGACTTCGCCCGTGCGGTAGGTCAGGGCGAGCAGGCTCGCATTCTCGCCGAGATCGGCGACCATCTTTTCAATGACCGGCAGTGCGATTGGCGCGCCGGAACCGTTGGTCGCGGAAACCGCACCGCCAATTCCACCGCCCCAGGTGACGACCGGGATGCCTGCAGTCTTCGCGGCTTCGAGGCCGGCGCCAATCGAGGAATACGGGAACACCATATCGACGACGGCGACAGCGCCGCGCTGGGCGAAATTCTGGATGGCCGCATTGGCCTGATCCGCGTTGCCGGCCGCGTCGATGACCGACACTTCCCAACCGAGTTCCTCGCCGGCGGCCTTCGCACCGGTGATGTAGCGAACATTGTTCGCTTCGGTTGCGGCGATCGAAACGATGCCGAGCAGCGGCTTTTCTTGCGCCGCCGCGACGCCTGTCGACAGGACAAGGCTCGCCAGCAGCGAAATTCCGAATGTCATTCTGGTCATTGGATTCCTCCCCAAAAAACCGCCTCAGCACGCCTCGACATGCAGCGAACGCGTGCTAACCGTTTTGCTATGTGCAATCAAACTACCCTCGCTGGCAAGAGGAAGTTACGGACTAATGGCCTAGACAAGCCAGTCTCGTCAGCTAAAATGTAGCGAAACGATTAGCTCGGTGTCGAATGACGACCATCAAGGATGTGGCGAAGGCCGCGGCAGTTTCCACGGCGACGGTGTCAGCTGTGATCAACGATTCCGCCTATGTCAGCCCTCCGCTCAGGGCTCGCGTGCAGGCGGCGATCCATGATCTGAAATACGAGCCATCCCAGATGGCGCGGAACCTCAAGAAGGGGCGCAGCGAGCTGATTGCGCTGATCGTGGCCGACCTCGCCAATCCGTTCTTCGCGCGCATGGTTTGGGCGGCCGAGGCGGCCGTGGCGGCCTGGGGCTATTCGCTGGTCGTGTTCAACAGCGACGAGAAGCCCGAGAACGAGAGGAAGGCACTCGCTCGCATTCGGGCTCTCTCTTGCGATGGCGCGTTAGTCGTTCCTGTGGGCCTGCCGACCCATTACGCCCAGCGCGACGCGGAAGGGCGCGGCTTTCCGACGGTGCTGTTCGGGCGCGTCGTGGACGATCGACATTCGGATACCGTCACCATCGACAACGTTGCCGCGGCGAGCCAAGTGACAAACTATCTGCTCGATCTCGGCCACACGCGGATCGGCTCGATTACCGGACCGCTCCATCTGACCACGGGTCGAGGTCGTCTGGACGGCATGCTGCAGGCGATGGCGCAGCGCGGCGTGGCGCCCGAGCCCGGCCATGTCCGCTCGGGCGAGTTCCGGGAGGACGTCGCCTATTCCGTGGCCCGCGAAATGCTCGATCGTCCAGACCGGCCAACGGCATTATACGTCGCCAACGGCGTGATGGCGCTCGGCGTGATGCGGGCACTGGCCGATCTATCGATCCATTGTCCCAACGACATCTCGATCGCCTCGACCGACACAATCTCCGGCATCGGTGGCCTGCGGCCGCGGCTGACACGCACTGAACACCCAATCATCGAGATGACCAACGAAGCACTTCGTCTCCTGGTTGATCGTATCCAGCGCGGCAAGGATAAGCCGCCGCGAAATGTCGTCTTCCAACCTGCCCTGGTTCTCGGCGAGAGCTGCGCGCCCCTGAGACAAAGTTGACCGATTGCGCAGACAATCGCGATCGGCAAGGGTCGACAAGCCAGCCTGCGTCATCCCCGTCCGGTATGCGCTCGATGTGCTGTCAGGAATTGCGTGTTTGGCGGAGCATGATGGGAGCGAAGAAGAACTCCCATGGCCCGACGAAGAGCATCTGGAATGTCAGGCGGCGCCACCTTCAGACTTTCGACGCGCGCCGGAAAACCGACATTGGCACCGCCCGGTTCAAGCGGCCCCTGTGTCCGTCGCGATCTCCCGCACAAAGTCCAAAAAGGCCCGAACCTTTGCCGGCGGCAGGTGACGCGAGGGATGATAGGCGTAGAGCGGATACAGCTCCTCGGACCACTCTGGCAGGACATGGACGAGTTCGCCCCCTGACAGAAGGGGCGCAAGACCCACGGCGAGGCTCTGGAAGATCCCCTGGCCTGCCACGCAGGCGGCCACCGCGACCGAAGGATCGTCCAACACAAGGCGGCTCGAGACCTTGACCTCGATCAGCGCGCCGTTGCGGTAAAACTTCCAGGGGAACGGCAGGCCGGTCTGCGGGTCGCGGAACAGCAGCGCCTCCTGATGGACGAGGTCGTGCGGCGAGCGTGGTTCCCCATGCCGCTCCAGATAGGCGGGTGCGGCCACCGTTACCACGCGCGTGTCCAGCAGCTTGCTGGCCATGAGGGATGAATTGTCCGGCGGCCCGAAACGCACCGCGACGTCGACGCCGGACATCATCTCCTCACGGTAGTTGCTGGTGGAGACATCCACTGACAACAACGGATGGCGCTGCAGGAACTGCTGCAGCCTTGAAGCAAGCACCATTCGCGCGAACCACGGGTCCACCGACACGCGCAGCCGCCCACGCACTACCGTCGCCGCCCCGGCGGCCTCGGATGCGGCCTCTTCGAGGCCCGCGAGGAGCGGCATCACTTGCGCATGGAAGCGGCGCCCCTCTTCGGTGAGGCTGACCTCGCGCGGATTGCGGTCGAACAACCGCACGCCGACCCGCGCTTCCAGCCGCGCGATGGCTCGGCTCACCCCCGAAGGCGTCAGGCCCAGCATCTCGGCGGCACGCGCAAAATTGCCCGCGTCGGTGACGGCGGCCATGACGCCAACTCCGGTCAGCAATCGCGTGTCGAACACCATGCTTTGCGCCCAGATCCAACCGAGAGTGAATCTCAGTCAACATATCACTGATATTAATGCGCGTGAATCACCCCGACATGCGGCCTACAACATCTCCATCACGGAGCGGGCGGCAAAATTGCGCCGACCCAATCGAAATTTCTTCGATCCGGAAAGGAGTTGGGCACGAACGTCCAGGCCCTGCCCTTCCATGACGAGCGCCTGGTCACGCTCTAAGGCGCGTTCGAGCGCGAACTCTGTGCCGACCTCGCCTGACCCCGCTCCCTACATCCATAGGAGACCCACCATGTATGCCATCACCGGAATCACCGGCAAGGTCGGCGGCGCGCTGGCGCGCAACCTGCTTGCCGAGAAACTACCCGTGCGGGCCGTGCTGCGCGACGAGGCCAAGGCGGCCGAGTGGCGCGCCAGTGGCTGCCAGATCGCCATCGCCGAGATGGATGATGCGGCAGGCCTCGCCGCCGCCTTCAAGGATGCGGAGGGGGTCTTCATTCTGCCGCCATCCGAGTTCGACCCGGAGCCGGGTTTTCCGGAAGCCCGCCGCGTCATCGACGCCGTGACGGAAGCGCTCAGCGAGGTGCGTGGGGCAAGGATCGTCTGCCTGTCGACCATCGGTGCCGACGCGCCGCACGAGAACCTGCTGACCCAGCGCACGCTGATGGAGGAAGCGTTGGGCGGGCTCGGCCTCGCGGTCACCTTCCTGCGGCCCGGCTGGTTCATGGAGAATGCTCAATGGGACATTCCTGCCGCGCGCGATGAAGGCGTGCTGCGTAGCTTCCTGCAGCCGGCCGACAAGCCGTTTCCGATGATCGCGACAGAGGATGTAGGCCGCACGGCCGCCCGTCTGCTGCGCGAGGACTGGAGCGGAACGCGGGTCGTCGAGTTGGAAGGACCCACCCGCGTCTCCCCGAACGACATGGCCCGCGCCTTCGCCGCCGCGCTGGGGCATCCGGTCTCGGTCGAGATCGTGCCGCGCGAGACTTGGGAAGGCATCTTTCGCGTGCAGGGCAGCCGCAATCCGACGCCGCGCGTCCGCATGATTGACGGCTTTAACGAAGGCTGGATCGACTTTGCCGATCAGGGCCGCGCGGCGCGGAAGGGGACGATCACCATTGAGAGCGTCATCGCCGAACTGGTGAAAGTCAGTCGCGGAAAGACTTCCGTATGAGCACTGCTCTGCTGGCTCCAGGAGAAGATCATGGAATCCATCACCTCTCGGGGCATCGCCATCCCCCGCCTCGGATTGGCGTTCGGTATGCCGGGTGCCGACGCGCCCAACCCGTGTTCGAACGCGCACTCGCCCTCGGCTACCGGCACATCGACACGGCGGCGATGTACGAGAATGAAGCAGCCGGGGGACCAGCGTCTGCAATTTCAAACTGCCGATGCTTCGTCGTGGCGTGGAGGAGATTGGCGCGCCAATCGGGAGCGTGCAGGTGGAATATCACCCATTCCTTCCGCAGGCCGGATGCTGGCCTACCTCCGGCAGCAGGGCATTCCACTGACCACGTATGCACAACTGGCGCAGGGGCGGGCAGCGCATGACACGACGCTAGCCTCGCTCGGCGCCGAGCATGGCTGCGGCGCCGCCCAGATGGTCGTCGCCCGGCTGCTCGATCAGCCGGGCGACGCGGCAATACCCAAAGCCGCGCCTCCCGAGAACCAGAAGGGCAATCTCGATGCGCTTGCCGTCCGCCTCGACGACGAGGACCGGGCCGCCATCGCCGCGCTCCCGAAGGACTAGCGCTTCGTGCGCCCGCCGTTCGCGCTGGATTGAGACACGGCGGCCTAGGCAAAGCCCAGTCGGCTGTGCGCAAAGGCGGAGCAGATGAGAAGCTGGCATGACGGGCAATCATCGGGCCCGAACAAACGGCAGTCGTCAATCGGCCCTGGAAATCACCGCTTCACTCCTTACCGAGCACCGCCCGAACGTCCTGATCGGCCTGCTCAAGGAGGATCTGCACCACCTGCGCGGCCCGCTCGGGATCCCGCGCCCTAATAGCCTCGAAGACGTCGCGATGCTCCTGCAGGCAGTGCTGGTGATGGAAGTTCGAACTCGAGAGCTTGAAACTCATCTGAAAATACTGCCGGAACAGGTTTGCCAGCGGCGCCATGAACAGGTTGTTCGACGCGATATAGAGCGCGGTGTGAAAGGCGACGTCACCTTCGATCCATTTCGAAAAGTCGGTCTTCGCCTGCGACATGACTTCCAGCGCGGCCTCGAGCGCATAAAGTTGCTCGAGCGTGGCGCGTCGGGCCGCCTCGGCGGCGGCAGCCGGCTCAACGGCGCTCCGAAAAGCGAACAGATGCTGCAGGATCGTTTCGGCGTCGTCACTCTCCTGGATCCAGGCGAAAATGTCGGGATCGAGGAAGTTCCAGTCTGCCGTCGGCAGGACCCACGTGCCGATGCCGGAACCGGTGCGGAGCAGACCCTTGGAGGCTAAGAGCTTCACAGCCTCGCGCACCACGGTCCGACTGACACCGAAGCGAGTGCAGAGTTCTGGTTCGGCGGGGATGAGATCACCGACGGCGAGGCGGCCGCCAACGATCTCTGATCCAAGGGCGGTTGCGACGGTCAGATGCAACCTGGAGCGCGGAGCGCGCGAAGATTGGTCGAGGGCCGTGGCGTCCATTTGTCTTTAAACTCCGCATTCCGCTTCTGCGCGTTCAGACGCCGGCATCGAGAGCCTGCGAAAGAATCGTCTGGCACACGCGCATGGTCTTTACCGTGTCCCTGAAAGGCGACGAACAGCGGTCTTCTCCCGTTTTCAGGGAATCGATGAACTCTCGGTTTTTTGCTGCAAACCCGCCAAACACGAAATTATCCCGGCTGCCCGCCGCGTCCTGGGTGGTCAGCGTCTCGCCCTTGTAGTTGTTGTCGAGGTAGATCCTGCCCTCCGCCTCGACCTCGACATCTGCATAGCCGCCTTGCACATGCATCTGCGTCCGGAAGACACGCCGGCCAGAAGCCCAGTTGCAGACGACATAGCATGTCGCGCCCGTATCGAAATGCAGTGTCGCACCGAACCAGTTGATATCCGGAACGCCAATGCGCCGGCACTCGCTCTCGACCTTCACCACTTCGCCACCACAGATCCAGCGCGCGGTGTCGATGGCATGGGTGCCGTCGTCCATCATGCGGTCACGGGCAATCAACATCGGCGTCACGTCGCATTTAAAGAACTCGACGACCCCATGGATGATCGGCCCCTTTTCGAGCAGTCGTGCCTTGATCGTCTGCAAGATCGGCGCCGTTCGGCGCTGGTGGCTGACCTGGGTGATCAGGCCCTTGGTTTCCGCGAGATGAGCGAGGGCTTCGGCCTGGTGCGTCGTGAGGCCCATCGGCTTCTCGATATAGAGGTTGAACCCGTTGGTGAGGCACCAGTGCCAGATCGGGTACATGATTTCCGGCTGTCCGATGACATAGACGCCATCCGGGCGGAGATCGTTGAGGATGCTCTGGTAGTCGGTGTCGAGCGCCGTAAGAAAGCGCGCCGAAGCCGGAATGCCGAAGCGGTCGCAGGTCGTGTTAAGACGCTCCTGCCGCGTCTCGATGACGCCGACGATCTCGACATCGTCGAATGAGGCCAGCGAGGGATAGTGGACATTGTTGGCCATGTTGCCGGCGCCGATGATGGCGACGCGCACCTTGCGGTCGGTGATCATGCTCTTGCTCTCCCTTGCCATCACCGCGCCCAGGCCGCGTCGACCAGGCCGCGCAGATAGGCGACATCGGTCGACAGGAACGGCAGCACGTCGTCGCCCATGCGCTGCGGTTCGCCCTTCGGGTCGGTATATTCGCCCGGCAGCACGAAAGTGCCGGTGAAGCCGCGCCGATGCAGGTCCTGCACCAGCCCGGACCACGAATAGCCGCCGTGACGGCCGGTGGTCCAATGGGTTCGGAACACCGCTTCGGCCTCTTCAGGCCCGTTGATGCGCTCGCGATAGGCGTTCTTGAAATTGACGAGGTTCGGCATCCGCTCCCAGAGCAGATCGACCGACAATTCGGTCGGCTCACCGGCGACCGCACAATGCGCCATGTCGAGGATGGCGCAGACATGCTTCGGGTCGAACGGCTCCATGAGGTGATAGAGGCCGATGGCGCTGCCGATGCAGTTGCCCGAATGGTTCTGCACGCCGATGCGGACGCCCGTCTCGTCAAGCAGCGGAATCAGCGCTTCATACGTCGCCCGGCTCTGCCGGATCGTGTCGGCGAAGCGGGCCTTGCCGAGATCGACGCCGACCATCGTGCGCACGAGGTCGATGCCGTTGTCGCCGCAGGCCCGGATGATCGCCTCGTCCAGCGGCGCCGCGACGCTGCAGATCGACAGGCCACGGCTCGCGAGCACGCGCACCACCTCGGGAAGGGAGGTTGCCACGGTCTCCGGCGTCACCTGATAGCCGGGCCGGATCGGCAGCTCGATCGCCTCGACGCCGAGCGCCGCCATGCGGTCGGCGACGGCCTCGATGGCATCGTTCCACGGCTTGGTGAACACCGCCAGCTTGATGTCAGTCATCTCACTCTCCAGAAATCGCGGCCAGCGGCCACTTGTCGGTTCGGCCCTTCGGGCCCGGACCCCGCAGCGAATGCGGGGGCAAATAAGCCGGTGTCAGACCATGCGCATCGACATGCCGCCGTCGATCGCCACGGTCTCGCCGGTGATGAAGTCATTTTCCGCGAGCTGGACGATCAGGGCGGCGACGTCCTCCGGCTTGCCCTCGCGGTGGAGCGGGATCCGGTTGGCCAGATTGTTCTCGCGCGCCTTCTCGGTCATCGCGCTCTGGAACGGCGTTCGGATGATGCCTGGGGCCACGCAGTTGACGCGGATGTTCTCGTCGGCATGGTCGCGGGCAAGCGCTCGCGCCATCTGAATCAGCGAAGCCTTCACAACCTGATAGGCAACCGTGCCGGGACAGCCGCGCAGCGCCGCTGCCGACGAGAGGAAGGTCACCGATCCCCCGGTTTTTGCAAGATGGGGATGGGCGGCACGGAAGAGGTGAAAGGCGGAATGGACATGAACCTGGAACGCGTCGAGCCACGCCTCAGGCGTGATCTGCAACGCTGTCCCCGGCGCCGGACCGCCCGCCGAATGCACGACAATAGCCAGTCGTCCGAATGCGGCGACGGTTGCCTCGATCAGCGCAGGCGAGGTTGACGGCAGCGCAACATCCCCTGCAACGAAGATGCAGCGCGCGCCTTTCGCTGCGCCGAGGCGATCGAGCTCATCGAGCAGTTCGGGCCGCTCCCGGCGTGCGCTGATCGCGA
Source organism: Kaistia soli DSM 19436 (assembly GCF_900129325.1). Lineage (GTDB taxonomy): Bacteria > Pseudomonadota > Alphaproteobacteria > Rhizobiales > Kaistiaceae > Kaistia > Kaistia soli. Next base: position 716,916 of record NZ_FQUP01000001.1, read on the forward strand.
CATTGACGCCCTTGGCAAGCAGAGCGCGTGCTGTTGCAAGGCCAATTCCGGACGTGCCGCCCGTCACCACAGCCGTGGAACCCATGAGGTCAGGCAAATTGAGCTCTCCATTCGATCTCGAGCGAGCCGGCAAGCGCCGACATCACTTCTCGGCAAAGGCGGTCAGGCCCGAAACGATGTAGCGTTGGGCAAACAGGTATCCGATGACCACGGGCGTTACCGTGATCAGCGTGGCGGCGAACAGCGACGTGTAGGACGTCGCCTGTTCCGGTCCGAAGAAGGTGAAGAGGCCAACGCTCGCGACGGCGACATTCTTATTGCTGGCGATGACGAGCGGCACCAGGAACTCCGACCAGGCGGAGACGAAGACCAGGAAGCCGGCAACCGACAGCCCGGGCAGGCTGAGTGGCATGATCACTCTCCAGAAGGTCTGCCATTTCGAGCAGCCATCGATCGCCGCCGCTTCATCGAGTGCGCGCGGCACGGTGTCGAAGAACCCCTTGAGGACCCAGATCGTGATCGGGATATGCGTCGCGGTATAGATCAGGACCAGACCCGTTAGCGTATTCAACAGGCCGAGGCTGCTCATGATCATGTAGTAAGGCACGATGTTTACGGTGCTCGGGATCAACTGCAGCCCGAGCAGGCCGATCATCAGTGCTTCCTTGCCCTGGAAGTCCCATCTGGACAGCGCATATCCAGCAAGGCCGCCAAGAAACAGCGTCAGCAGCACCGTGAAGAACGCGACGAGGATCGTATTCCAGATGTAACGTCCGAATTCGAGCCGAGTGAAGATGTCGACGAAGTTCTGCAACGTCGGCGATCTCGGCCAGATCGTGGGCGGATAGGTGAACAATTCGTTCGGGTTCTTGAAGCCGCCGAACAGCGCCCAGGACAGCGGCAGGATGATCGCGGCCGCCAGCACGGGATAGAAGATATAGGCGATCGGGCTCGGCTCCAGCGGGCGTCTCTGCCGGCCGCGCCGGGACGGTCGGCGGTTTGTCGCGACGGAAATGTCAGCCACGTTCAGCCCTCCTGCGCGGCTTCAGAACCGAAAGGTAGAGGACGATCAGGACGAGGTTCGCGACCAGCATCACGGTGCCGATGGTCGCGCCATAGCTGATGTCAAGCTGCAGGAATGACTGTTTGTAGAGCGAGATCGCGATGAGTTCCGTCGCATTTCCCGGCCCGCCGCCAGTGAGCGCCAAGGGAATGTCGAGGCTGTTCAGCGCGCCACCCGTGCCCATGATCAGGCAGATGAGGATGATCGGCCGCAGCATCGGCAGCGTGATGTAGCGGAAGCGCTGCCAGCGCGTGGCGCCGTCGATCGCGGCCGCCTCATAGACATCGCGCGGCAACGTCTGCAGACCGCCGAGAAGCACGATCACGGCGAAGGGAATGCCGCGCCATGTGCAGACGCCGATCAATATCGCCATCGCCAACGCAGGATCGGCAAACCAGGACATCTGGCCGATGCCGACGAGCGACAGCAGATAGTTGGCGATCCCGAGCCGGCTGCCGCCGAAGATCTGCGCGAAGACGAGACCGACCACGACCGACGGCAGCACCCAAGGCAGTATGGTGATCGAGCGCATCAGGCGATGGCCGATCAGCCGTTGGTCGAGCAGGATAGCCACGGCGAGGCCGATGACGACTTGCAGGATGACGGAGGTCGCGACGAAGGTCAGCGTGTTGCGCGCGACCAAGCCGAGATCGTTCCACGTGAAGAAGCGGACATAGTTGTCCAGCCCGACGAAGGAAGATCCGACATAGCCGAGGTTGAGATTGGTGAGGCTGATATAGACGCCGTAGAGGGCCGGGAACAACGTCAGCGCGAGGACGAAGGCGACGCCCGGCAGAATGAAGAAGAAATAGCCGTTGATCTGGAAGCGGCTGGCGCGCCGGCGCGAGACGCGCGTCTGCAGCACGGCGGCCTGGTCGAGGTCAGTCATGATGATACCTCCGGGGCGGAGACACGGCGGCCTCCGCCCGCTCAACGGGCCTAGCGCCCCTTCTGACGCTCATATTCGGGCATCACGGCATCCCGAGCCGCCGCCACGGCGTCGACTGGCTTGACTTGGCCGCTGATCACTCCGGCGAGTTGTGCTGAGATTGCGGAGGAGATTGTGTTGTAGATCGGCACGGCGGGCCTGGTCTGCATCTCGCCGTCATACATCCGCTTGTAGCTCTGCATCATCGGATTGGTCGCGAAGAAGGTGTTGTCCTTCCAGATCGAGTTGCGCACCGGCAGCGCGCCAAGCACCTCATTCACCTCGCCCATGTTCTTCGGCGATGTCATGAACTGGATGAACTTCCAGCCCGCCGCCGCCCTCTCCGGATCCTTGGCCGTGAGCGCATAGGCGAAGCCGCCGAGAATGGTCACCGGCTTCTCGCCTTCGGGCATCGGATAAGGCGCGACGGCGAGATCGTTTGCGAGATCGGGCATCTCGCTCCACATCTGCTTGACGCCAGAGGAGCTGAAGCCAATGGCTAAGGTTTCGCCGCCATAGAAGAAGGGCTTCAGGCCGTTCTCATCCATGGTGGTGACGCTGGCCGGCATCACACCGGCGGCGGCCATGTCGCGATACATCTGATAGACGTCGGCGAGATACTTCCCGTTGTCGCCCTCGAAAAAGACGGGCGCGCCCTTCTCGTCGACGAGCTTGCCGCCGAGTCCCCAGAAGATGCTGAGCATATGCATCGTCGAGGGCTCTTCATTGGCCTTCGCAGGCACCATCTCGGCGCTGATGCCCTTGTCCTTCAGCGTTTTGCCGGCGGCCATGAACGCGTCGAACGTCGCCGGAAATTCGGTCAGTCCGGCACTGGCGAGCATGCTCGGCCGGTAGACGAGCCCGCGCATGCCGGTCTGGAACATGATGCCGAAGGGCTTGCCGTCGATGGTCTCGGCCTCGATCACCGCCGGGTGAAAGTCGGCTCGATCGGATTCGGGCCAGACCGCATCGAGCGGCTGCAGCACGTTCGATTGCACCAGACGTGCGATCCACTGGCCGTCGACGATCGTGACGTCGGGCAGCCCGTTCGAAGCAGCGACAGTCAGCAGCTTCTGGAGACCGGCCGGACCGGGATCCAGCACTTCATAATTGAGCGTGATGTCGGGGTTCTGCTTCTGGAACTCCGCGTAGAGCTTCTTGAAGACATCGGCGCCCGGAATGAAGCCAGACGACGGCGAATAGGCGGCCGGCACGAAGACGTTCAGTTCGAGGGCAGCGGCCTGGCCGACTATCCAGAGCGGGCTGGCGGCGAAAGCCGCGGCGACAGCAATTGTTCCAATCCTTGAAAGCATGGGGTCCTCCTCCTCTCGGGCGCGGCATGACCGGCTGTTATGCCGATCCGACGTCTCTCTGCCCTGCCGCTGAAACTGACCCGACGGCGACCGTCCGTCAAGAACATATTATGTTTGACGTTAAAGATATTACGTATGATGTTGGGCGCAGGATTCGAACTTTGGAGGAGAGCGAAGTGGCGGATTTGGCTTGCGCGCATTGCCGGGGAATCAACGAGGACAGGCTTTGGGCCGGAGACCTCTACCGGGTGGTTCTCGTGCATGAGACCGGCTTCGAAGGCTGGGGGCGGGTGATCTGGAACGCGCATGTCGCCGAGATCACCGATCTCCCGTCGCCGCAGCAGAGCATGGCATTGCAGGCCGTTCTCGCGCTGGAACGGGCCCTGCGCGCTGAACTCACCCCCGACAAGATCAACATCGCGTCATTGGCGACGGGCATGCCGCATCTTCATGTGCACGTCATCCCGCGTTTCCGCGATGACCCGACATTCCCCGAACCGGTCTGGCTACCAGCGCAACGCAGCAGTGCCCGGACGCTTCCGGCTGGCTTCGCTGAGCGGATGAGGAGGCGCCTCACCGAAGAGCTTGGCCCCTCGGATCATGACCGGCCTGCGGTTTGAGTTTGGAGCCACGGCCGCCGACGAGGCGTCGCTCTCACTCGATCAAAAGGTGCGGCTGAGCTTTGGTTCGACAATCGAGTCTGGTCCGGCCGAGTTGGATTTCGGGAGCTGTCGCCAATGACTTGATCCCGTCGTTGCGACCGGGTTGCGGCTGAGCCCCAATGGCTTTCCCTGAAGCGCGGCGGCTCTGCCCTCGGATCGTTCGAAGTGATATTCGTCAACGAAAGCGGCAGCAGTGGAGCGATGCTGAGAAAGGAGCGTTAGCAAAAGGCCGCCTGTATCGGCGATCTCCGGAGGAGCCTCACTCATGATCTGGCGCAGATGGATATTCGGGACTGCTGCCTTAGCGCTCTTGTCGGGATGCAATACCTGGCAAAATTATCAAGCGTCTGTCGATCAAGACTGCCGTCAGCAGGCCAAATACAAATCCAGTCGCTACTATGATTGCCTCAAGAAGGTTGCGGTGGCCGATCGAGAACGGCTGCGCCATCAGGATGAGGCTTGGTACGACAGCCTCGAGGACGCCAGTCGTTTCCCATCTGTCGTCATAGCCGTGCCAAGGCACCCGTCGCGATAGCCGAGCCAATGTGCGCCCTCGTTGAAGCTCGTGTCGAGGGGCCGCCGCGAATTCCTCGTCGCCTAGCTGCCGCCTTTGGGCGAATATGCTCTTCTGGCGGCGCGTTTGACTGGAATCGACAATGGCCAAGCTGAAAGAGATCGTCATCGACGCAGATCATCCGGCCTCTCTCGCACGCTTCTGGGAGAGGCTCGTTGCCGGATACGCAATTCGTGCCTATGACGCCGCTGAAATCGAGCGGCTGCGGGTCAGGGGTCTCACGCCGGAATCCGACCCTGTGGTCATGCTGGACGGGCCAGGGCCGACCCTTTGCTTTCAGCAGATGAAGGGCCCACGACCCGCCCGGAACCGGGTGCATCTGGATCTCCATTCACCCGCGCGAACACAGGAAGTTGCCCGGCTCCTCGGCCTTGGAGCGAGACTTGTCAGGACCGAGAAAGATTACACGGTGCTTCGTGACCCCGAAGGAAATCAGTTCTGCATCACCGATCGAGAATAGACATGGCGATCGGGTTTATCCCGATGACCGCCGCGACGGTAGCATCCGGTGGAGAGGTGGAATGACGGACACAACAGAAAACCAGCAACGAGCCTATCCCTATCACCCGGAAGAAATGCGGGCGACCTGGGATCTAGAGGTTGGAAAGAGCATCACTCTTCAGGGTAACGCGCGCTGGACCCCTGCGGGCGTTGTGACGGCAGGTATCGCGGCTTCAGCGGTGCTGCTGTCCCTTGCATCATTGGTTCGCGCTGCGCATCGGCCCTGATTCAAAGGGCAGTTCGAGTTCCTGCAGAAGAACCGCGACCTTCATTCTTGTCCGTCAAGAGTGCATCGAAGGTCAGCAGCAGGCCGACGTCGAAATCTGCCAGCAGGCGGCTCATCCAGACCTCCGCCTCGTGGTCAATCGCAGCGGTTGTCGCGGCCAAGGCTACCTGCGCAATGACGCTGCCCGGTTGTCGAAACGTTGATCAGCCGCTCTCAGATGGTATCGTCTTCGAACCGACGATGTCAGGTCCCTCGCGGCGGCCTGACATCATGGCGAATGGCGAGGACGCCCGCCGGCACGCTCATGATCTTTGGGAGGACCATTGAAACAGCTCTTTACGACGCTTGGGCCGCGGCTCAAGTCCGATCTCGGCATGATCCTTCCGCATGAGCATGTCTTTGTCGACCTCAGGACGCCCGATCAGCCGGGTTACGCCCAGGCCGATCCAGCCGACGTGGTCCGGCTGATGGCGCCGCAAATCGAGCGCATCAAGGCGCTCGGCGTCACAGCGTTGGTCGAATGCTCGACGGGCGGAGTCGGACGGCGGGCCGATCTCGATCTTGCGGTCTCCCGCGCGACTGACTTTCCGATCGTCGTTCCAACCGGCAACTATCGCGAACCCTGGATTCCGGATTGGGTTCGCGACGCCAGCGAAGCGGCGCTGGAGGCATGGATGCTCGGCGAATTGAACGAGCAGATCGAGGCGACGGGTTTTCGTGCCGGTTGGATCAAGCTCAGCGCCGGCGATGACGGCATCACGGCGCTGGAGGCGAAGATCCTGCGCGCTGCGGCCCGCGCCGGCGCCAAAACCGGTGCCGTGATCGGCAGCCATACGATCAAAGGCCGCGTCGTCATGGACCAGCTCGACATCATCGAGGCGGAAGGATACCGCGCCGATCGCTTCATCTCGATCCACACACAGGAGGAGCCCGATTTCGGACTCAACCGCGCGGTCGCTGAACGTGGCGCCTGGATCGAATATGATCATGTCGGGCGCGCCCCGGATGGCGACGTCGCCGACCTCGTGATGCGCGCGCTTGAAGCCGGACTCGGTGAGCAGCTTTTGCTCAGCCATGATCGCGGCTGGTTCGATCCCGCGCTCCCGGGCGGCGGCGTTCCGCAACCCTATACGCCCTTGTCGGAGATGCTGTTGCCGGAACTCCGTCGGCGCGGCGTCGACGAAGCGACGATCACGCAGCTCACCCATATCAACCCATTCGAGGCGTTCGCGCGCTGACGGCATTCATCCCGTGAACCGGGCCAAGCTTCGGGCGCCTGCGCGGCAATGATCCTTCATGCCGGCGCGTCCGGCTGATCTGATTTCCAATCCGAGGAGAACATCATGACCAATCTGCAAGGCACCGTCGCCGTCGTGACAGGCGGCGGCCGGGGCATCGGGCGCGAGATCGCGCTCCATCAGTCGCGTGGCGGGGCGAAGGTGGCGGTTCTCGCGCGTACGACTCGCGAGATCGAGGAGACCGCCGGCCTGATCGGACAGGAAGGCGGCACGGCGATCGCCGTCGCAGTCGACCTCGTCGACACCGCAGCCGTCGAAAAGGCGCTGCAGAACGTCGTCGACGCACTCGGCGAGATCGACACGCTGGTCAACAACCACGGCTCCTTCCGCGCCTTCGGACCGATCTGGGAATGCGATCCGCAAATCTGGTGGGGCGATGTCGAGATCAATCTGCGCGGCACGTTCAACACATCGCGCGTCGCGGCACCCGCCATGCTGGCGCGCGGGCGCGGGCGGATCGTCAATCTCGTCGGCGGCGGCACCGGCACGAGCTTTCCGAATGGTTCCGGTTATGCCGCCAGCAAGGCGGCGATCATGCGCTTCACCGAGTGCCTCGACGACACGACAAAGGCCGGCGGCGTCCGCGCTTTCGCCGTCGATCCGGGCCTCGTGCGCACCGCGATGACGGAGTTGCAGCTGAATTCGGACGCGGGCAAAGCCCATCTGCCGAATATCCAGCAGCTGTTCGACGATGGCATCAACGTTCCGCCGAGCCGGGCGGCTGCCCTCATCGCCGACATCGCGGCGGGGCGGTTCGATGCACTGGCGGGGCGCATGCTGCGCGGCGTCGACGATCGCGATTCGCTTGAGCGCGACATGGAGGCCATCGCGGCCCAGGACGGCCGGGCGCTCCGCATCAGCAGTCTCGATCTCCAAAGCCTCTAGCGGGCGATGCCTTTGCCGGCAGGGCGAGACCCTGCCGGCAAAGGCTCTTGCCTATCGCCGTGTTACGGCAGCACATATCCAGCGGCGCGGAACAGGCGATACCAATCCTCGCGGCTCAGTTCGATATCGGCACCGCGCGCCGATTCCGTGACCCGCTCGGCATTCGATGTTCCGAGTACGATCTGGATGCCGGCCGGATGGCGCGCGATCCAGGCAACGGCGATTGCGGCCGGTGTGACGTCATACCGGGTGGCCAGCTCGTCGAGGATGTCGTTGAGCTCGGCATAGTTCTCGCGGTCGCCGAGGAAAACGCCATTGAAGAACTGCTTCTGGAACGGCGACCATGCCTGCAGCGTGATGCCGTTGATCCGGGCATAGTTGATCATCTCGTTGTCGCGATCGATCGACTGGTCGAGGCCGGCCATGTTGCTCGCGACGCCGGAGGCGATGGTCGGCGCGTGGGTGATGCTGAGCTGGATCTGGTTAACGATGAGCGGCTGCGTCACCGCCGTCTTCAGCAGATCGACCTGACCGGGCGTGTGGTTCGAAACGCCGAAATGACGAACCTTGCCGGCGGCGTGGAGCGTGTCGAAAGCTGCTGCGACCTCTTCCGGCTCGACCAGCGCATCGGGACGGTGCAACAGCAGGATATCCAGATAGTCGGTGCGCAGCGCAGCGAGCGAGCCGTCGACCGTGCGCAGGATGTGCTCCTTCGAGAAATCGAAGAAGCCCTTGCGGATCCCGACCTTGCTCTGCAGGACAATGCTGGCGCGCTCCTCGCTCGAGAGCGTCACGGCGTTGCCGAAGCGGGTCTCGCAGCCATGCAGTTCCGGCCCGTAGACATCGGCGTGATCGAAAATATCGATGCCGGAATCACGTGCCGCCGCGTAGAGCGCGCGAATGGCGGCATCATCCAGCGCAGCAATACGCATGAGGCCAAGGATGACCCGTGAGGCCGAACGGCCGGTGCGTCCGAGCGCGACATTCTTCATGGGCGAGGTCCTTTTGAATCGATTTGATCGATCCTTGATGGCCGCTCTTGCTACCTGACGCAAGACACAATCGGCTGCCCGATCAGCGGCTCTCGATCAAGGCCGCGAGGTGCCGCGCGGCTGCCGATCCGGCGATTCCGAGGTCTCGCACGCTGCTCATATGATTGCTGCCGACGAGATCGGCGCGCGAGACTGCGACCCGCTGACCGCGCAACTGGCTGGCGAAGCGATCCGCCTGCTGATGGAAGGGCGCGGTCTCCTCGGCGCCGACGAGGATAGAGACCGCAGTCGACCGATCATGCGTGTGGGTCGCGGGCGAGAAGGCCGCGACCTCCGCGTCAGTGATGCCGATTTCCTCGCGGAGAAAGGATGATTGCAGCGGCTTCAACTCGTAGAGCCCGCCGAGGAGCAGCGCGCCGCGAATGGCGGACGGCGTTTCCATTTCGTTGAACAGGAAAGTCGAAAGATGCGCTCCGGCCGAGTGACCGCTGACTGTCACGCGATCCGGATTGCCGCCATGCTCCGCGATGTGATCGATCACCCAGCGCTTGGCGCGTCGGACCTGATCGACGATCGCCGCCATCCGGACGGCCGGCATCAGCGCATAGTCTACGACGACCGCAATGCCGCCGGCCCTTGTCACCGTCTCAGCGACATAGGAATAGTCGCGCTTCGAGAACATGCGCCAGTAGCCGCCGTGGATGAAGACATGCACGGGGATATTGGCGCGCGCTCCGGCCGGAAAGAAGAGGTCGAGCGTTTCCGCCGGACCCGCGCCATAGGCGATGTCCGCCTCCATGCGAAGACCTGTGCGGGCAGCTTCACTGCGCGCCTTCATATCCGCGACGATGGCGTCGAAATCCCCTACATGATCGCGGATACGAAAGGGATCGGACGCCATCGCTCCGCCACCGTCAGAAGTTTGCCGCAATGTATTTCGCCTCCATGAACTCGGCGATGCCGTGGTGCTGGCCGCCTTCCCGTCCAAGCCCGCTCTGCTTGACCCCGCCGAACGGGGCGGCCGGATCCGAGACGAGGCCACGATTGAGCGCGATCATGCCGGCTTCGATGCGTGAGGCGACGCGCATGCCCCGCGCGAGATCACGTGTGAAGATATAGGCGGCGAGGCCGTATTCGGTGTCGTTCGCCCGTGCGATCACCTCGCTCTCGGTCTCGAAGCGCGACAGCGGCGCAACCGGCCCGAAAATCTCCTCATGCGCCATTTCCGCTTCCGCTGGCACATCCGCCAAAACAGTCGGCGGATAGAAGAAGCCCTGCCCGGCCGGTGCCGCGCCGCCACAGATAAGCCGGGCGCCGCGCGCCGTCGCGTCCTTGACGAGGCGGTCGATCTTGTCCACGGCCTTCCTTGTGATCATCGGTCCGCATTCGGTCGCTTCCTCGACCCCGGTGCCGACCCGCAACGCCGCCATCCGGCGGCTGAGCCCCTCGACGAACGCGTCATAGATGCCCGACTGGACATAGATCCGGTTGGCCGCCGTGCAGGCCTCGCCGGCATTGCGCATCTTGGCGACCATCGCGCCATCGAGGGCCACGTCGAGATCGGCATCATCGAAAACGAGGAAAGGCGCGTTGCCGCCGAGTTCCATCGAGCACGAGATGACATGCTTCGAAGCCTCGGCGAGCAAAGCACGGCCGACACCGGTTGAGCCTGTGAACGACAGCTTGCGAACCCGCGAATCCGCGAGGATGGCGGCCGTCAGCGGTCCCGGGCTCGTGGTGGTCAGCACGTTGACGACACCGGGCGGCACACCAGCCTCGGCGTAGAGCGCCGCCAGCGCATAGGCGGTCAGCGGCGTTTCGCTCGCCGGCTTCAGGATCACCGTGCAGCCGGCCGCAAGCGCCGGGGCAATCTTGCGGGTTGCCATCGCCGCCGGAAAGTTCCACGGCGTGATCAGGAAGCAGATCCCGATTGGCTGATAGTCGACGATGATGCGGTTGGTGCCGGCCGGGGCCATGCCGAACTCGCCGGTGATGCGGACCGCTTCCTCGGCGTTCCAGCGGAAGAATTCGGCCGCGTAGGCGACCTCGCCGCGCGCATCGCGCAGCGCCTTGCCATTTTCAAGCGAGATCAGCTGGGCCAGCATTTCGGAGCGCTCGACCATGAGCTCGAAGCAGCGCCGGAGGATCTCCGAGCGCTTGCGCGGGGCCGTGTTGCGCCAGCCTTCGGCTGCCTTGCCAGCCGCTTCGACGGCCGCGGCGGCATCCTCGATCGTCGCATCGGGAACCAAAGCGAGCACAGCTTCGGTGGAGGGGTCCGTTACCTTGATCATGCGGCCGCTCGCCGAAGGGCGCCAGGCGCCGTCGATATAGAGCCCACGCGAAGCGGCCCGAAGATCGGGCGCGTTGCGATTCTGGGAAGGACTGGTCTGCTGAATGGCGGTCATGGAGATCGTTCCTGAAGAGACTATTGCGCGGCGGCGGCGAGGTCGCCGTCATAGGCGGCCTGGATGAGGGACCGCATTTCGGCGAGGTCCAGGCTCCGGGGGTTGTTCTTGATCAGGCGGCCGATGCCGAGCGCCTGTTCGGCCGTCCAGTCGAGCTTGTCGGCCGCGAGGCCGAGGCCGGCGAGCGTTGGCGTGATCCCGATCGCCGCGAACAGCCGGCTCACCTCGGCGATCGCCGCATCGGCGAGAACGGCGTCGTCCTGACCTTCGTCCCCGAGATGGAGGGCGCGCGCGATCGCGGCCATTTCCGGCATGGCGGCGGCGCGATTATAGGTCATCACATAAGGCAGCATGGTCGCGACCCCGAGGCCGTGCGGGGTGTGCGTCAGGGCACCGGCCGGATATTGCACGGCATGGGCCGCCGCCGTTCCTGCTGTGCCGAAGGCACAGCCGGCGGCCAGCGCCCCCATCATGACATCAGCGCGGGCGGCCGCGTCGCTGCCATCGGCGACAGCGCGCTCGAGGCTGCGGCCCAAAAGCTCGATCGCCATCAGCGCGAAATGATCGGTGAGCGCGCTTTTCCCGATGAAGACGTGCTGCTGCGCCAATTCGTGATTAGCCGGGCGGCGCGCCGCGGTGAATGCCTCGATCGCATGGGTCAGCGCGTCGGCGCCGGCGATCGCCGTCAGACCACGGGGGCAGGTCATGGTCAGGTCAGGATCGCAGATCGCGACAGTGGCGATCAGGTAAGGACTGGAAATGCCGACCTTAAGCGTACGGTCGGGATCGGAGATCACTGCGACGGGTGTCACCTCGGAGCCGGTTCCGGCTGTTGTCGGCACGGCGATGATCGGCAGCACCGGCGCCGGGACTTTGAACTCCCCGTAATAGTCCTGGAGCGCGCCGCCATGCGACAGCAGCAAGGCCGCGCATTTCGCCATGTCGAGGCAACTGCCGCCGCCGATACCGATCACCATGTCGGGGTGGAATGCCCTCGCTTCCTCAGCGCAGATCGCGACCGTGTCGCGCGGCACATCGGGTAGAACGCGGTCATGCACCAGAACCGCGATGCCGGCAGCCTCGAATGCGGACAGCATTTCGCCGAACATGTCGGTGGCCGCCAGCCGGCTGTCGGTGCAGATCAGGGCTCGCTTCCCCAGCCTGGCCGCGACCGCGGGGAGCGCATGACGCTGGCCCGTACCGAACAGGATTTCGCGCGGAAGCCTCAAGGCGGCGAAAAGGCTCAAAGTGATTGTCCTTCGAAAACGGATGATGAGGAAGACAGGGCGTTGAGTTCGTCCCAGAGGCTCGGCTCGATATCGAACCCGGTTGTCCGCGCCGCGGCACGCCGGCTGTCCGCGCCATCGCCGGGGACGGCGACCGGGCGCCCGGGTGTCGCCGGCGGCGATGCGCGAACGCTGTCGAGATAGTCGGAGAGCCGCTGCGCCAGTTCGGGCGCGGCTTTCGCGTTCATGACGAAGAAGACATCGCCTTTGTTGCAGAGCGCCTCGGCATCAAGCGTTCCGCGGATATCCGGGGCAAGGTCCGAGCCGGCGAGCGCGGCGATCAGAAGTTCGATCGCGATACCGAGGCCGTAGCCCTTGGCGTCTCCGAATGGCGCGATCGAGCCAAGCTTTGCGCGGACCGCATCCGTCGTCGGTTCTCCCTCGGCGTCGCGTGCCCAGCCTTCCGGCATCGGCCGCCCGATCGCCGCATAATGGTGAATCTTGCCCATTGATACCGCGCTGGTCGCAAGGTCCAGCACCAGCGGGCGGTCTGCGGTCGGGACCGCGATGGCGATCGGATTGGTGCCGAGCATCGCATGCGTCCCGCCAAAGGGATGCACGAGCGCTTCGCTCGACGACATCACGAGGCCGATATGGCCCTGCTCCGCAATGTGCTCGACATAGTGAGCGAGCATGCCGAGATGATTGTTGTTGCGGATGGCCGCGACGGCGATGCCTGAGGTAGCGACCCGCTCCAAAATACGCTCGATCGCGGCCATCGCCACAACCGGGCCGAGCCCATTCTGCCCGTCGACCTCCCAGACGGCGCTGGCCCGCCAACACCCCTCGCCCTCGGTTCTCGGGTCGACGAGGCCGCGCTCTATGCGGGCTAGGATGCGCGGCAACCGCTGAAGGCCGTGCGACGGGTGGCCCTTCAGCTCCGCCTCAACCAGCAGCTCGGCCTGACATTCTGCATGTCGTGCCAGAGCGTTACGCTGAACGAGGAGCCGGGTGGCCAGAGCCATCGCCGTCTGTTCGGTGATCTTCACATGCCGCCTCTATATCAAATCCTATAGGATATAGTATTGCAGTGGCCGGAACATCCTGCTAGGTCTCTCTCCTGTCAAGGGCAAAGACGGCACAAAATGAATTCATCTCGGCTGACGGACACAACCACAGGCGGCACCCAGATCCCGCGCGCCAACAGCCTGGCTGGCGACGTCTATGAGGCGATCTTCAACCAGCTGATGTCGCTGAAGATCGCGCCCGGCGCCCGCATCACGGTCGACAGCCTGGTGAAGGAATTCAACGTCTCTCAGACGCCGATCCGCGAAGCGCTCGGCCGGCTGGAGGGCGAAGGCCTCGTCCTCAAGACGCATCTCGTCGGCTACCGCGCAGCCCCGCAGATCACCCGCCGCCGATTCGACGAGCTTTACGAGTTGCGCCTGCTGCTGGAGCCGGCTGCCGCCGCCAAGACCGCGAAGGCGATGGATGCTGAAAAGCTCGAGATCCTGCGCGAGGCCGCCGGCGTGATGGCGGGGCGCGAGGGCAAGGACGAGCGCGTCCACTATTCGACCTTTGCCCGGCAGGACGGCATCTTCCACGACCGGATCATGGAATTCGCCGGAAACCAGCTCATCCGCGAGATGCTAAGCTTCCAGCACACGCACTTTCACATCTTCCGCCTGATGTTCCATTGGCGCGTCACGGAAGAAGCACTGCACGAGCACCAGGCGCTGCTCGATGCGTTCGCGCTCGGCGACTCCGATGCCGCGGCACATGCGATGCGCCTCCATATCGAACATTCGCGTGACCGGCTGCTGCCGGCATTCGAGTGATACCGCCACCCTCGATCGCAACCGGACACGACCGCTCCATGGAACGCCCGTTGCCTTTTCACGCCGAAATCCCGGCCAGGCCGCCCGTGCTGCGGGCGGAAGGGCTGTCCAAGCAGTATGGTCCGGTCACGGTCCTTTCCGATGTCACGCTCGATGTCCGTGCCGGCGAGATTCACGCCATCATTGGCGAGAACGGCGCCGGCAAGTCGACCCTGATGCGCCTCATCTCTGGCTATGCGCATCCGAGCGACGGGAAGCTGTTCGTCGACGGGTCGTCGATGCGATTCTCGACGCCGCATCAGGCGCAGGATGCCGGCATCGTGCTCGTGCATCAGGAAATCCTGCTCGCCGAAGGCTTGACGGTCGCGGAGAACCTTTTCCTCGGGCGCGAGCTAACTCGGGGCGGCCTTGTCGACGACCGAACCATGCGGCGGATCGCTGCCGACAAGCTAGCGGAACTCGGCTGCCATGTTTCGCCCAACGCGCTGGTGCGCGATGTCGCCCTCGCCGATCGCCAACTGATCCAGATCGCCCGGGCCCTGCTCGACGCGCACAAACTGGTGATCTTCGATGAGCCGACCGCCGTCCTGACGGGCGATGAAGTGGAGCGGCTGCTCGAGATCATCCTCCGCCTCAAGGCGCAGGATATCGGCGTCCTCTATATCAGCCACCGTCTCGACGAGGTGCAACGGCTGGCAGACAGGCTGACGGTGCTGCGCGACGGCAAGATGGTCGGGACCTTTCCCGGACGGACCCTCAGCCAGATGGACATGGCGGAGTTGATGGTCGGGCGCGAGCTCTCGGCGCTCTATCCGCCTCGCGGTGACATGGCCAGAGGCGCACCGATGCTGAGCGTCCGCAATGCCACGGTGCCGGGCTATGCCGAGGATATCTCGTTCACGGTGCACAAAGGCGAAGTGCTGGGCTTTGCCGGAATGATCGGCGCCGGCCGCACCGAACTCTTCGAAGGCATTGTCGGGCTAAGGCCCGCCCAGGCGGGCGTCGAGCTCAACGGCACGCCGATCCATATCCGCTCCCAGCGCGAGGCCATCGATGCCGGCATCGGCTACCTCACCGAGGATCGCAAGGCCAAGGGCCTGCTGCTGAATGAGCGTCTGGCGCCGAATCTGACCCTCTCGGCGCTTCAGCGCTTCCATCCCGCGCTCGCGATGAACAAGCGCCGCGAGACCGGCGCGCTCGATAGCGCGATCCAGAGCTACGACATCCGCGTCAAAAACCTGAAGGTCAACGCTGGTCAGCTTTCCGGCGGCAATCAGCAGAAACTGCTGCTCGCCAAGATACTCCTGACCGATCCGTCGGTCGTGATCATCGACGAACCCACGCGCGGCATCGATATCGCCAACAAGGCGCAGATCTACGCCTTCATCCGCCAGCTCGTCGGCGCGGGCAAAGCCTGCATCGTCATCTCGTCGGAGATGCAGGAACTTATCGGCATCTGCGACCGCATCCTGGTCATGCGCCAGGGCCGCATCAATGGCGAGGTCGCCGGCGAAGCCATGACCGAAAGCAATATCGCGCTGCTCGCCACCGCTGAAGCGGACGTCAGCCGCGCGGCCCTGGGAGGACATTCATGAGTGCCGTCATCCAATCCGCCCCGCCCCGACGGGAGAGGGACTTCGCCATCGGCTGGGCCGATGCCGGGCCATTTCTTGCGCTCGCCGCCCTGCTCGTCATCGGCTTCCTGATCAACCCGGACTTCCTGTCGTCCACCAATCTCAGCAACGTCATCACGCGCAGCGCCTTCATCGCGATCATCGCGGTCGGCGCGACCTTCGTCATCTCCTCGGGCGGGCTGGACCTTTCGGTGGGCTCGATGGCGGCGTTCATCACCGGCGTAATGATCATGTTCATGAACGGGATGGTCCCCCATCTTGGAACATGGTCCGTGCCGGCCGGCATGGCGATCGCGCTTCTCGCCGGCATCGCATGCGGCCTCGTCAACGGTCTCATCGTCACCGTCGGCAAGATCGAGCCGTTCATCGCGACCCTCGGCACGATGGGCATCTTCCGCGCGCTCATCACTTATCTGTCCGATGGCGGCACGATCCCGATCGACCGCTCGCTGCGCGAAGCCTATCGGCCCGTCTATTTCGGCACCGTCGCCGGCATCCCGATCCCGATCCTGATCTCGCTGGCCGTCGCGGCCATCGGATCCTTCATCCTCTACAAGACCAAGTATGGCCGCAAATGCGCGGCGGTCGGCGCCAATGCCGATGTCGCCCGCTATTCCGGCATCTCAATCATCAAGACGCGCACGATCGCCTATCTGATCCAGGGCGCCTGCGTCGCAATCGCCGCCATCTGCTATGTGCCGCGCCTTGGTGCCGCCACGCCGACGACTGGCCTGCTCTGGGAGCTGCAGGTGATCACGGCCGTGGTCATTGGCGGAACCGCGCTGCGCGGCGGCAAGGGCCATATCTGGGGCACCGTCGCAGGCGCCGTCATCCTGGAGCTGATCGCCAATCTGATGGTGCTTTCGGACTTCGTCTCCGAATACCTCGTCGCTGCCGTGCAGGGCGTCATCATCATCATCGCGATGCTCATCCAGCGCTTCTCGAACTCGAAATAGTCCCGCGTCCGGACCACGCGGGTCTCGTTCTCCAGAGGTCCAATTCATTGGGAGGAAACTAATGACCAGAACGAAATGGGTCGCCGCTGCGGCGCTTGGAGCGCTGCTCATGGCCGGGCAGGCCGTTGCCGCCGACAAGAAGGTGGTCGCCGTCTCGATCCCGGCAGCCGACCACGGCTGGACGGCGGGCGTCGTCTATCATGCCCAGGCGGCCGCCAAGGAAATCAACGCCGCTTTCCCGGATGTCGAGGTGATCGTCAAGACCTCGCCCTCGGCAACGGCACAGGTGAGCGCACTCGAGGATCTCTCGGCCGGCCGCAAGCTGGACGCTCTGGTGATCCTGCCGCATACCTCGGAAGAGCTGACCATGCCGGTCAAGGCGGTCAAGGATGGCGGCGCCTTCATCACGGTCGTCGATCGCGGCCTCAATGATCCGGCCATCCAGGACCTCTATGTCGCCGGCGACAATATCGCCGTTGGTAAGAACACGGCGAAGTTCCTGGTCGACAAGCTCGGCGGCAAGGGCAACCTCGTCGTCCTGCGTGGCATCCCGACCGTCATCGACGACGAGCGCATCAAGGGCTTCCAGGACGGCATCGCCGGCACGGATCTCAAGATCCTCGACATCCAGTACGCCAACTGGAACAGCGACGAAGCCTTCAAGCTGATGCAGGATTATCTCGCTAAGTATCCTCAGATCGACGCCGTCTGGGCGAATGACGACGACATGCTTCTCGGCGTGCTTGAAGCCATCAAGGAATCCGGCCGCACCGACATCAAGTTCGCGCTCGGCGGCAATGGCATGAAGGAAATCGTCAAGAAGGTGATCGACGGCGATGCCGTTACGCCGGTCGAGACGCCCTACCCGCCGTCGATGATCAAGACCGCGATCTATATGACGGTCGCCAATCTCGTCGGACAGGCGCCGGTGCGCGGAAACGTCAAGCTCGACGCTCCGCTGATTACGCAGGCCAACGCGGCCGAGTTCTACTTCCCGGACTCGCCGTTCTAGAACCATCAGCGCGGGCGGATCGGATCCGCCCGCCACTTTCGTACACGCGGAGGAGACAGCCATGCCCGGCAAGAAAATTCTGATGCTCACCGGTGAATTCACCGAGGAATACGAGATCTTCGTCTACCAGCAGGCGATGGAAGCCGTCGGACACACCGTGCATGTCGTGTGTCCCGACAAGAACGCCGGCGACCGTATCAAGACGTCGCTACACGATTTTGAGGGCGACCAGACCTATACCGAGAAGCTCGGCCACTATGCCGACATCAACAAGACCTTCTCGGAAGCCGAGCGCCAGCTCGACCAGTATCACGCTGTGTATTGCGCTGGCGGCCGCGGTCCGGAATATATCCGCACCGACAAGCGCGTGCAGGCGATCGTGCGCCATTTCCACGAGACGCAGAAGCCGATCTTCACGATCTGTCACGGTGTGCAGATCTTGATCGCAGTCGACGGCGTCGTGCGCGGCAAGAAGGTTGCGGCACTAGGCGCCTGCGAGCCGGAAGTCACGCTGGCCGGTGGCACCTATATCGACCTTTCGCCAACCGACGCCTATGTCGACGGCACCATGGTCTCCGCCAAGGGCTGGACCGCGCTCGCGGCCTTCATCCGCGAATGCCTGAAGGTGCTCGGCACCGAAATTCGCCACAGCTAACGCCTGACGCGCGCATGGTCAGAGGCCCCGCGCACGGATGTGCCGGGGCCTTTGGCATTTCATGCAAGCTGCAGCGTCAGAGCCGTTCGGCCAGCCATTCGAGTTGCGCCCGCTCCTGGAAGGCGCCGCCGCCTTCATGGTCGTTGAATCCATATTCGCGCAGCGTCTTGTCGGTCGACGCCAGCGCATTGAAGGCGGCGAAGATGGTCGATGGCGGACAGACTGTGTCCATCAGCGCGACCGAGACGAGCGCCGACGCCTTGATCCGCGCCGCAAAGCAGACGCCGTCGAAATAATTGAGCGTCGCGAACACCTGCTCGATGCGGTCGCGATGGACGGCGAGGAAACGGGAGATTTCCGGAAAGGGGTCTCGCGGCGTGATACTGACAGCGCGCGGAAAATCGCAGAGGAACGGCACGTCGGGCATCAACGCCTTGACGGTAGGATCAAGCGCTGCTGCCGCGATGGCGATGCCGCCGCCCTGGCTGCCGCCGGTCACCGCGATACGGCCGCCATCGATCGCCTCATGGCTTCGTGCCGCCTCGATGGCCCTCACGGCATCTGAGAAGACGCGGCGATAATAGTAAGTCTCGGGGCTCAGGATGCCACGCGTCATGGAGCCAGGATGCGCCGAATCGGAACCGACCGGATCGGCCGTATCGCCCTTCGACCAGGTGCTGCCCTGCCCGCGCGTGTCCATGACGAGCGTCGCGTAGCCGGCTGCCGGCCAGAGAAGGTGATCCTGCGGAAAGCCGCGACCGCCACCATAGCCGATGAACTTGACGACGGCGGGCAGCGGGGCGGAGCGCTGCCGCGGCAGGATCAGCCACGCTTTAACCGGATGGCCGCCAAAGCCGGCAAAGGTGACATCGAAGACCTCGACCAGCTTCAACCCGGATTCGAACGGCTCGAAGGCCGCTGCGAGCGGAAAAGCGCGCGTCTCGTCAAGCGTCCGTTGCCAGAAGGCATCGAAATCCTGCGGCGGCAGGACATCGCTGTGATAGGCGCGCAGGTCCTTGAGGCTGAAATCATAGATCGGCATGGTCGACTCTCTGTGGTCTTTGGCGGCCCAGCATCACGGCGACCCTCAGCGCTGACAAGGCGAATTCGCGCCTTATCCGCACGCGCCGGCCGCCGAGAATGCCAGCAGGCCTACATGTTCGGATAGTTCGGGCCGCCGCCACCTTCTGGAACGGTCCAGGTGATGTTGCGGTTCGGATCCTTGATATCGCAGGTCTTGCAGTGGACGCAGTTCTGCGCGTTGATCTGGTAGCGCGGACCGGACGGCTCCTCGAGCCACTCATAGACGCCGGCGGGACAGTAGCGCTGCGACAGGCCTGCATACACATCGTGCTCGGATGTCTTCTGCAACGCGAGGTCGGCGACCTTCAGATGCACAGGCTGGTCTTCCTCGTGATTGGTGTTCGACAGGAACACCGATGACGGCATGTCGAAGCTGACGACGCCGTCCGGCTTTGGATAGTCGATCGGCCGGACGCTTGCGGCGGGCTTGGTGGTCGCGAAATCGGCTTTGCCATGCCTCATCGTGCCGAAGACCGAGAAGCCGAACGTGTTGGCCCACATGTCGATACCGCCGGCGAGGATGCCGCCGATCGTGCCGAGCTTCGACCAGAGCGGCTTGACGTTGCGCACCTTGCGAAGGTCCGCGCCGATCTCCGAGCCGCGCCACGCCGCCTCGTAGTCATTGAGTTCGTCATGCGAGCGGCCAGCCGACAACGCGGCGCCGGCGTGATCGGCGGCCAGCATGCCCGAGAGCATCGCGTTGTGGCTGCCCTTGATGCGCGGCAGATTAACGAAGCCGGCCGAGCAGCCGATCAGCGCGCCGCCTGGAAACACCAGCTTCGGGACCGATTGGAAGCCGCCTTCCGTGATTGCACGCGCGCCATAGGAAATGCGCTTGCCACCCGCAAAGAGCGGCGCGATCGAGGGATGGGTCTTGAAGCGCTGGAACTCGCGAAACGGCGACAGATACGGATTCTGGTAGTTGAGATGGACGACGAGGCCGACCACGACCTGGTTATCCTCGAGATGATAGAGAAACGACCCGCCGCCGGTGCTGTTACCGAGCGGCCAGCCGAACGAGTGCTGGATCAGGCCCGGCCGGTGCAGGCTTGGATCGATCTGCCAGAGTTCCTTGATCCCGAGCCCGAATTTCTGCGGCTCGCGATCGTCCGAAAGGCCGAAATGCTGGATCAATTGTTTGGCGAGCGAGCCCCGCGCGCCTTCGCCGATCAGCGTGTAGCGCCCACGCAGTTCCATGCCGCGCTGAAAGTTCGGCCCCGGCTCGCCGTCGCGGCCGACGCCCATGTCGCCTGTCGCAATGCCCGCCACCGCGCCGGCCTCGTCAAATAGCAGCTCGGCTGCCGCGAAGCCGGGATAGATCTCGACGCCGAGTGCTTCCGCCTTGCCGGCCAGCCAGCGGCAGACATTGCCGAGCGAGACGACGAAATTGCCGTGGTTCGACATCAGCGGCGGCATGACGAAATTCGGCAGCCGAACGGATCCGGCCGGCCCGAGAAACAGGAACCGGTCCTGGGTGACCGGCGTCTTGATCGGTGTATCCTCGCTGCGCCATTCGGGTAGAAGGCGGTCCAGCGCAATCGGATCGATGACAGCGCCCGAGAGAATATGCGCGCCGACCTCGGATCCCTTTTCGACGACGACGACAGAGATGTCTGGATCGATCTGCTTCAGGCGGATGGCTGCGGCGAGGCCGGCAGGACCGGCGCCGACGATCACCACATCGAATTCCATCATCTCGCGCGCGGGCAGTTCGTCCGCCGTCATGACATGCTCCTCGGCCAACAGTCGCATCGGACCGGTAAGAGGGCGCCGCGGCGACGGGCACGCGCCTGTCGTTCACGCAACGATCGATCGTGCGCAATACACCATGACGGCCGGGGATCGCCAGTCCGTTGGCCGCCAAAGACCCTGGCTTTCATGGCTGTGACGCCGTCAATTCGCCGCTCGCGCAGAGCTTGCCAAGCCGCGTCGGTCGGCAGATGATACTGGTATGACGACTGAACATGATCCGATCAAGCGGCGCAAGCTTTCCGACGAGGTGCAGGAGCGACTGCTCGCGATCATCGAGAACGACCGTCTCGGGCCCGGCGACCCCCTGCCATCCGAACGCGATCTGATGACGGCGTTCGGCGTCGGCAGACCGGCGATCCGCGAGGCGATGCAGAGCCTGCAGCGCATGGGTCTGGTCGAAATCCGCCATGGCGAACGGGCCCGCATCGCCGAGCCGTCCTTCGGGCGCATGGTGGAGCAGATGTCGGATTCCATGCGGCACATCCTGTCGCATTCGCCCGCCAGCCTCGCCCATCTGAAGGAGGCACGCGCGACGTTCGAGATGGAAATGGCGCGGATCGCCGCGCAGCGCGCGAGCCCAGCGGATGTGGCGCGTCTTCGTCGCACCATCGACAGCCAGGAAGCACAACGGAGCAATCCGGCAAACTTCCTGCAGTTCGACGCTCGCTTTCATCGCGAGATTGCAGCCATCAGTGGCAATCCGATCTTTACGTCCTTGAGCGAAGGGTTGCTGCGTTGGCTGCAGAGCTTCCATGTCGGTTTGATGCGGGTTCAGGGCCTTGAAAAACTGACGCTCGCCGAGCACCGGCAGATCGTCGACGAGATCGAGGCCGGCAATGTCGCCGGCGCGGCCAAGGCAATGAGTGACCACCTCTATCGCGCCAACGACCTCTATCATCAGGACAATCTCTCCCGAAACGACGCCGGCTGAGCCAAGCCGACCGTTTTCATCGGCGCCCAACCTTCTCTCTCGAACCCTCATGGCGTGAACGAGCCGCAAGGCGCTTGTGGCATGTCATCTTCTGGTATAATGACTGTTCCATCATAAGATCGAACCGCGGGGAGGATGATGGGCGACGTTCGATCCCAAATCTTCGCCTGCGGCACCGCCGAGCCCGCCGGCATTGTCCGCCGTTTGCAAAGCGGCCCGCTCAGTCTGGATATCGAGGGCGGTGCCGTGCGGGCGGTGCGCTGGCAGGGCGTCGAGGTCGTGCGCGGCGTCATTTGTCTCGTCCGCGACGCACATTGGGGCACCTACCCGGCCGAAGCTGCGAGCGAAGACACCACCATCGAGGACGAAGCTTTTCACTATGAGCGCCGATTCAGCGTCGCCGACGGTGCCGCCGATTGCCGTTTCATCGTAGCGGCGGACCAGCCCGGCACGCTCGACATCCTCGCCGAAATCACAGCCCGGCGCCGCCTCGCGACCAATCGCGCAGGCCTGACGCTGCTGCATCCCATCGCCGCCGTTGCTGGCGCGCCTGTCACCCTGCATCACATTGACGGAAGCCGAGAGGACACGCGCTTTCCCGAGCGGATCCAACCCGCGCAGCCGGCCTTCGACATCGTCGGCATCGAGCATGTCGTCGATGGCGTGGCAGTCGTCATCGATTTCGTTGGCGACGTCTTCGAGATGGAGGATCAGCGCAATTGGACCGACGCTTCGTTCAAGACCTACTGCCGGCCGCTTGACCTTCCCACGCCTTATCAGCTCGAGGTTGGATCGACGCTGCAGCAGCGAATTACGATCCGATGCAGCGGAGAGCTCCAGCCTGGCCGTCCAGCAAACGCCGCCGCGGACGGGCTGACGCTTGGATTGCCGGGCGGCGTACTGCCCGAAGTCGTCCTCGCGCTCGACGCAAACGAGCCGATCGCGCCGGGAACCGCCGATCTCATCGCGACGGCCCGTGTCCGATCGATCGCGCTCCGCCTTGCTGACGACATCGACGCCGGACGTCTAGCGGCGCTCCGCCCCCATATCGGCCATCGCGACCTGACGATTGAAGCCGTGGTCGCAGAGGGGGAAGACCCATCAAGTGCTCTGGCAGGATTGCGCCAGCGGCTCGATAGCGCCGGGATTGTCGCGCACCGCGTCCTGGCCTTACCGGCGCCCTACCTTGCCTCACACCAGCCGTCCGGACCGTGGCCACCGGGAGCGACGCCTCACGATGCCGCTATGGCTGCCAGGGCCGCATTCCCGGACGCGCAGATCGGTGGTGGCATGCTGACGAGCTTCACCGAGTTCAACCGCTGCCCACCAGATCCGTCGTTGTCGGATTTCGTCAGCCACGGCACGACGGCGATCGTCCATGCTGCCGACGATCGTTCAGTTATGGAGACGCTCGAGGCGCTGCCGGCGATATTCCAGAGCGCCGCGGCGCTCGCGCCCGGCAGGCCCTATCGTCTCGGCCTCATTTCAATCGGCATGCGGTCCAATGCCTATGGTCCTGAACGGGAGCCCGATCCCGAGGGACGCCGCCTCGCGATGGCGAAGGTCGATCCGCGCCAGCGCGGTCTGTTTGCCGCGAGCTTCGCGGTCGGCGCCATGTCGGCGACCGAAGGAAGTGTCGTCGAGGCCATGGCGCTCGCGTCGGCGACCGGTCCCTTCGGCATGATCCGCAGCGCCGCGTCTTGGCCGCAGCCCTATTTCGACGATCATGCCGAGGCAATCGTCTATCCGCTCTTCCATGTCATGCGCGCTCTCGCCGGACTTGCCGGACTGCCGCGGTGCCAGGTCGGCGGATTGCCCGCCGGGATAGCGGCCGTCGCGACAAATACGATGATCGTCCTCGCCAATCTGACCGCGGAGGTGCGTGAACTCGTGCTGCCATGGCGGGCCAACATCCGCCTTCTCGATACGAGCAGTTTCATGGCGGCGGCGGCCGATCCGCTGTGGCTTGACCGGCCGGGCGACACGGCTGATCAAATCACGCTGGGCGCCTATTCGGTCGCCTTTCTCACTTTCACTGGAGATCACCCATGACCATCCGCCGCGGCGCCCTGATCGGATGCGGTTTCTTCGCGCGCAATCACATGAATGGTTGGGCCGAAATCGAGGGCGCCGAGATCGTCGCCGTCTGCGACCGGGACTTTGCCAAGGCCGAGCGAATGCAGGCGGATTTCGGCGTCGCTCATGCCTATGCCGACGCCGAAGAGATGCTGCGCGACGAGAAACTCGACTTCGTTGACGTCGTGACCACCTCGCCCTTCCATCGCCCGCTCGTCGAGCTCGCCGCCCGTCACGGCGTGGCGGCGATCTGCCAGAAGCCCTTCGCCGACAGCCAGGCGGATGCCGAGGCGATGGTCAGTGCCTGCGAGAAGGCAGGCGTACCGCTGGCCGTGCACGAGAATTTCCGCTGGCAGCAGCCATTCATCGAGATCGCCGACCGCATCGCCAAGGGCCGGATCGGCCGGCCGACTTTTGCCCGTATCTCGTTCCGGCACGGCTTCGACTATTACAAGAACCAGCCCTATCTCGCCGAGGTCGAGCGGCTCAGCCTGATGGATATCGGGCTCCATCTCTACGACCTCGCTCGCCACCTCCTCGGTGAGGTCGAGACACTCTCCTGCGTGACGCAGCGCGTTAACCCGATCGTGCGGGGCGAGGACGCCTTTACCTCACTGCTCAGCCATGCCGGCGGCGCCGTCTCGGTGGTCGAATGTTCGGCGTTTGCTAAATATGAGCCGGACCCCTTCCCTCAGACCACGGCCGTGGTCGAGGGCACCGAGGGCACGCTGGAGCTGACGCGCGGCTATCGGCTGTTCGAGCATCATCCCGGCTCGGTCACCGAAACCAACGTCGACGTTGCCGTCCCCAACTGGGGAGAGAAGCCGTGGCAGGTGGTGCAGCAAAGCGTTGTCGCCTTCGAACGCCATTTCATCGACGTCCTGAACGGCAAGACCGAAGCGCAGCCCTCGGGCGCGCACAATCTCGGCACGATGGCGCTGGCGCTCGCGTCCTACGAGTCGGCAGCGACGGGCAGCACCATCCGCATGAAGGACTGGCGGGAGGGCGGCCGTGGCTGAGCCCCTCGTCTCGCCTGAGCGTATCGAGGCCGACTATCTCGTCGAGACCGCCTTTGATCCGCGCGCCGCGATCGAGGCAATGGCGGGCGAGCAGTCGTCCGGCACCTTCGTGCCGGTGCCCGGCGAGACGCCGGAACTGAAAGCGCGGTCGGCAGCCCGCATCGAGGCGCTCGAAATCCTCGGTGAAGTGGACACGCCGAGCCTTCCCGGCGCCGGGCAGCCGCCCGGCAGCCGCATCCAGCGCGCCCGGGCAACGCTGTCCTGGCCGCTCGCCAACATGGGGCCCTCGCTGCCCAACCTGATGGCGACGGTCGGCGGCAATCTCTTCGAGCTCAAGCAGTTCTCGGGCTTGCGCATTCTCGACATGCGCCTGCCGACGGCGTTCGCGGACGCGTATCCGGGCCCGAAATTTGGCATTGCGGGTACGCGGCGCCTGGCTGGCGTCGAGGGCCGGCCGCTGATCGGCACGATCGTCAAGCCGAGCGTCGGCTTCGGACCGGAGGAGACCGCCGACCTCGTGCGCCTGCTCGCCGGAGCGGGGATCGATTTCATCAAGGACGACGAGTTGCAGGCCGACGGGCCGCATTGCCCCTTCGACGAGCGCGTGCGCGCCGTGATGCGGGTCGTCAACCAGGCCGCCGACAAGACCGGCAAGAAGGTGATGTTCGCCTTCAACCTGACCGGAGAGATCGACGAGATGCGCCGCCGGCACGACCTTGTGCTTGCCGAGGGCGGCACCTGCGTGATGGCCAGCCTCAATTCGGTGGGGCTCGCCGGCATGATCGCGCTCGGTCGCCATAGCGCACTGCCGATTCATGCCCATCGCAATGGCTGGGGTTATCTTTCCCGCGCCCCGATGCTCGGCTGGTCCTACGTCGCCTGGCAGAAATTCTGGCGTCTTGCCGGCGCCGACCACATGCATGTGAACGGCCTCGCCAACAAGTTCTCCGAGCCGGATGACAGCGTCATCGCTTCGGCGCGCGCTTGCCTGACGCCGATGTTCGCAGAGAAGCCCTGCATCGTCATGCCGGTGTTCTCGTCGGGCCAGACGGTCAAGCAGCCGCCGGCGACCTTCGCCGCGCTCGGCTCTATAGACCTCATCTATGCGGCAGGCGGCGGCATCATGGCCCATCCGGACGGCCCGGCAGCCGGCGTCGCCAGCCTCCGCCAGTCCTGGGACGCGGCCATTGCCGGCGTGCCGCTCGACCAGCAGGCGCAGACGCATCCCGAACTCGCCCGTGCGCTCGGAGCTGGCGCATGACGGCCGCGCGGCTCCCCGAAGGCGTGCTCGTCGCCTGGTATGGCGATGACTTCACGGGTTCGGCCGCTACGATGGAGGTGCTGGCCTTCGCGGGTGTGCCCTCGGTGCTGTTTCTGAGGATTCCTACTGTCGAGGACCGGGCGCGCTTTTCTGGAATGCGCGGCATCGGCATTGCGGGCATCGCCCGTTCGAAGCCGCCGGAGTGGATGGAGGAGCACCTGCCGCCCGCCTTTGAGGCGCTTGCCGCGATCGACGCGCCGGTCAGTCACTACAAGATCTGCTCGACGCTCGATTCGGCGCCGCATGTCGGCTCGATCGGCCGGGCGATCGACATCGCAGCGCCGATCCTTGGTGGCAGCTGGCATCCGCTCGTCGTGGCCGCGCCGCCGATCGGGCGCTATCAGGCATTCGGGGATCTCTATGCACTCTATGACGGTGCGGTGTACCGGCTCGACCGTCATCCGACCATGAGCCGCCATCCCGTGACGCCGATGCGAGAGTCCGATGTCAGGCGTCATCTCCAGGCGCAGACCTCGCGACGGTTCGGCCTGGTCGACCGGCTTGGCCTCCATGGCGATGCCAACGCGGCGCTCGCGCAAGCGAGAGCAGAGGGCGAAATCATTGCGATCGACGTGATGGACGAAAGCGACCTGGCCAGAGCGGGGAAACTGATCTGGGAAGCGCGCGAGGCGCGGCAGTTAGCAATCGGTTCGCAGGGTATCGAATACGCGCTCGTCGAGTATTGGCGACAGACCGGCGCGCTCGGTGCGCCACCGCCGGTTGCCAGTGCCGGCCGCGCGAGCCGGATGGCCGTGGTCTCCGGCTCCTGTGCGCCGCAGACCGCGGCGCAGATCGCCCATGCGACCGCCAACGGCTTCGAAGCCATCGCCGTCAATGCGGCATTGGCAGTCGACGAGACCGGATGGCGGGCCGAGATCGGACGCGCCGTCGACGCCGCGCTCGCCGCGATCGGGCGTGGCCGCGATCCGCTGATCGCGACCGCCAAGGGCCCGGACGATCCCTCGATCGCGGCGGTCGATGAGGCCGTCAGCACGAGCGGCGTTCCGGCGGAGATCGTGAACGAGCGGATCGGTCGCGGTCTTGGATCGGCGCTCGGCCGCATCCTCGACGAGGCCCGCATCAGCCGGGCAGTGATTGCCGGCGGCGACACCTCGGGCCATGGCGCCCTCGCCCTCGGCATCCGGGCGTTGACGGCGCTCGCCCCAACCATTCCGGGCGCAGCGCTCTGCCGCGCCCATTTCGAGGACCCCGCGCGGCCGCCGCTCGAGATCGCGCTGAAGGGCGGCCAGATGGGCTCACCCGATTATTTCACCTGGATCAAGGAGGGCGGCGGACCCGCCCCGATGAGGAGCAAGGCAGCATGACCAAGATCGCACTTCTCGGTGCCGGCGGCAAAATGGGCGTCCGCCTCGCCACCAATCTCAAGGGTTCGCGCTTCACCGTCGATCATGTCGAGGTTTCCGCCGAGGGCCGCCAGCGCCTCAAGGATGCGATCGGCGCCGATTGCGTCAGCGAGGACGCTGCGCTGGCGGAAGCCGAGGTCATCGTCCTGGCCGTGCCCGACCGGCTGATCGGCAAGATCGCCCATTCTATCATCGCACGCGTCAAGCCGGGATCGGCGTTGATCGTGCTCGACGCGGCGGCACCCTATGCCGGCGAAATGCCCGAGCGGGCCGACGTCTCGTATTTCGTGACCCATCCCTGCCATCCCTCGGTCTTCCCTCAGAATGTCAAGGATGGCGAGCGCGACCATTTCGGGGGTGTCAGCGATCCGCAGGCGATCGTCTGCGCCCTGATCCAGGGACCCGAAGCGCACTACGCCCTCTGCGAGGAGGTTGCGCGGACGATCTATGCGCCGGTCAACCGCGCGCACCGCTGCACTCTCGAAAACATCGCCGTCATGGAGCCGGCTATGTCGGAAACAGTCGGCGCCACGCTCTGCCTCGCGCTGCGCGAGGCGACGGACGAAGCCGTGCGGCGCGGCGTGCCGGAAGCGGCGGCCATGGACTTCATGCTCGGCCATATCCAGATCGAACTCGCCATCGCCTTCAACATCTTCAAGGAAGGCAAGTTCTCCGACGGAGCGCTGCACGCGATCCGCGAGGCGCGGCCGCTGATCTTCAAGGAGAACTGGCTGCAGGCGGTGTTCAGCCCTGAGGCCGTGATGGCTTCGGTGAAGGACATCTGCAATCCGCGCGAGGCGGCCTGAAAACAGAAACGCCGGAGCTGGTTGCAGCTCCGGCGCTTACCGCGATCGGGGCGTCGCCCCCAATGATTGCCGATCCTTATGTAAAGACAGCCGTCTCCTGCTCACCGCGATGGAAGCGGGCGATCTTGGCGAACATGTCCTCAAGGATGAAGCGCACGTCGATCGTGTCGTAGACCTTCACCGGCCGGTTGCGGCCGGTATGGACGTAGTTCATCAGCGGGCTGAACTCCGGCGCAGCCTCATGCCGCCATGTTCCGCCGCTCGGATTCATGATGACCGAGAGCGACGGTGTATCGCCAAGCGAACGATATTCGATGGGTCCCTGGTGGAAGCGCGTGTTGAAATCGACCAGCTGGTCGACGAGATAGGCGCCTAGCTTGCCCTGCGGGTAGACCTTCTCATAGAGTTCGGCGTAGGAGACGGAGATCATCTGGTAGATGGTCATCGGGATCTGCCAGAGCTCGACCTTTGACTTGAACACGACATTCGCGGCGTGAATGTCGTTGGACAAGTTGAACTCCGATCCGCCGACCGGCCAGCGGCCGCCGCCTATCCAGACCACGCGGACATTGCGCTCGGCGATACGGGGCTCCATCAGCAGCGCCGCCGCCATATCGGTGAGCGGACCGAGAAAGGCGATGTGAAGCGGACGGGCATCGTCCTTCATCGCTTCGCGAATGATGAGCTCGGCGCCCGGTGAGGGACGCGCGGTCGTCTCGTCGGGCAGCGCCTCGGCAGCGCCATTGGCGACGGTGACCTTGCCTGCAAGGCCCATGAGATCGAGCAGCAGATCGACCTCCTCGCGGCTTTCCTCCATAGAACGTGTCGTGCGGCGCGTGCCGAAATGGGCCGGGATGATGCCGTGCAATTCGAAGGACGGCGACAGCAATGCCTGCACGACGCAATATTGGTCGTCGGCCTCGTTCTTGGCATCCGTGTTGACGATGATCCGGGTCAGCTTGTCGGGCGGCAGAGGCATAAGGGTTCCTTCCGGTTTGGCGTTCAAGCAAGGGCGCGCCAAGCGCGTCCTCAAAATCTCGGCTGCATCGCGACGTTCGGCTCAGTGGCGCGCGACCAGCACGGCATCGAGCGGATGGCCGTCCTCATCGGCGCCTGCAGGCGCTGTGATCTCGGCCCCGTTCTGGTCGATGATCGGCGTCGTCGCCCCCGTGCGCGGATCGAACCAGGAGCGTTCGGTGGCGCCGTTCAGATCGAGGCTCGCCGCGCCGCCTGCCGGGAAATAGACGATGATCAATGAGCGATCGGCGTTCGCCAGGGCCAGCGGGCGGGTACCCTGCTGATAGTCGCCGCTGACGATGTCATTTGCCGGCAAAAGATCAGCGAAGGGAACATCGTTGCGGAAGAAGCGCTGGACGACGTCAAGGTCTGCGACACCGGGCTGGTCCGTGCCGAGCTCCATCCAGGGCGCCCAGGAATTCTCGAAGCCGGCGATGATGCCGAGGCCGGACATGACACCGCGCCAGGCGCTGCGCCGCGTATGGCTGCGATCGCAGAATTCGTGGCTCGGCAGCTTCAGATAGAAGTCCGGGTTTCGCTCATAGCCCCATTCGGCGAAGATCGCGCTGCCGCGCCAGCCTTTGAAGCTCTTTGCGATCTGCTCCTCGATCCCCGTCGCGAGCCAGCCATTGTCGCGATCGCGGGCGCCCCATTCCTGGAACATGATGGCGTCGACGGCTTCGGGATCGGCATGAAAGCGCTCGGCGAAGGGTGGCATCACCGGACCGTTGTGCATCGAGAGCACGTGGCCGTGGGGCGCCGTCCGCTTGATCCATCGCGCGATCCACAGCGCCCAGCGGTCGGCGGCCGGCTTATGATGCCAGTCGCCATTCGGGTAGTATTCGTACTCGTTGAGCGGTGTCCAGAAATGCACCGCCGCATAGGCATCGTAGCGCGCGATCAGATAGCGCATCCACAGCTCTTCCCATTCGGGCGTGAACCACGCGCGGTGGTTGAACGGAAACTCGAAGCCCCAGCCCTCCATGATCATCTCGATGCCGAGGCCCATGCCATCCATGAGGGCGACCGTCTCGTCGACGGAGCGGAAGTAATCGAGATTGAAGATGTCGAACCGCGGCGACGTTTCGCTGCCGCCCCACGGCCAGAGCCGCTTGGTATGCCAGTCGCTGTAGCCCTCCGGCGGATGGAAACGGCTGATTGGCAGGCGGCAGCGGAACAGGTTGAAACCGCACTTCTCGCGTCGCTTCAGGAAGCCCTCGACGTCGCCGCCGCAATAGGCCATGCCGAACAAGTCATAGACGGTGTCGCCGAGGAAGAAGACCGGCTCGCCGTTCTCATAATGAAAGCCCCAGGCTTTACCTGGCGTTGCCTTCAGGAAACCGCGCGTCTCGCGCTCGCTGACCTCGAAGCGCCCCTCGCCGGAAAGCTCCGGATCGTGCGGAATCGAGGCGACGCGATAGGTCCAACGGCCGGCCTCGCCCGGGTTGAAGCGAAGCTTCCAGACGCCGTCGCCATCGTGGAAGCCCGGCATGACGAATTCCTGGCCCGAAGGGCTGGTGAAGACGCCATCGATGCGGACATCGGCGAAAGGTGCCTTGTAGGCGCGCGTGCTCGTGAACTGCCATTCGCCGACGCTGCGGCGTGGTAGAACGCTGGGTTCCTTCATGGGATCGGCTCCGGACGATGGATATCGAACGCTCGTCAGCCCTTGACCGCGCCGGCAGTGAGCCCGGCGACGAAATAGCGCTGCAGGAAGATGAAGATCGCGATGACCGGCACGATCGAGATCAGGATCCCGGCCATCAGCAAGGTGTACTGCGATGAATATTCGCCCTGGAACTGCAGCAGGCCGACCGGCACGGTGCGGGATTCCTTTGCGCTGATGAGCACGAGGGCGATGAGAAACTCGTTCCACGTCGCCAGCACGTCGATGATGCAGAGCGTCGCGAGCGCTGGAACGGAGAGGGGCAGCATGACGCGCAGGAACGCCGTCCATTCGGAGGCCCCATCAAGCCGCGCCGCCTCGAGAAGCTCCGAGGGGATGAGACGGAAGAAGCCGCGCAGAACGAAGATCTGGAACGGCAATCCGAAGGCCACATAAGGCGGCACCAGCGCGAACAGGCTGTTGGCGATGCCGAGTTGCTTCATCATCACGAGCAGCGGCTGCAGTGTCACCTGAACCGGCACGGCGAGACCGGCCAGGAAGAAGATGAAGATCGCGCCGGAGAAGCGAAACCGGAGCTTGGCCAGCGGATAGGCGGCGAGCGCGGCGATGAAGATGCCGAGCGGCACCTTCATCGCGATCAGAAGCAGGCTGTTGCGGAAATAGATCGAAAAGTCGCCTGTGCTCCAGGCTTCTGCGAAATTTCCCCAGGCGATCTTCTTAGGCAGCGAGAACACGCCGCGCGCGAGCAGATCACCCTGACCGCGGATCGCCGACAACACCACAGTCGCAAACGGGGTCAGCCAGATCAGGGAGAGCGCCAGCAGTCCGAGGAAGATCACGGTCTGCTCGAGGCGGCGCTGGCGGCGGACATCTGACATCATGGCGCGTGCCCTCAGCCGCGCGACATGCGGCGGATATAGGGGATGGCGATCACAAGCACGATCGCGGCGATGACCCATGCCAGCGCCGATCCATAGCCGGCGTGGTAATACTGGAAGGTCTGGAAATACATCCAGGTGCCGAGCACCTGCGTCGAGCGGCCTGGACCGCCATAGGTCATGGTGTAGACGAGGTCAAACACCTTGAAGCCGTTGATGACGGCGAGCGACAGCACGATGACATGCGTCTCGGCGAGGCCCGGCATCGTCACGTGGCGGAAGCGCTGAAAGGCATTGGCGCCGTCGATGGTCGCCGCTTCGTAATATTCCTTCGAGATCGCCTGCAGGCCGGCCAGATAGAAGATCATCGGAAAGCCGACATGCGACCAGATGAAGGTCACGAAGGTCGCCGGCAGGGCCATCGTATAGTCGGACAGCCAGCCATTCGCCCAGCTGCGCAGGCCAACGGCCTTCAGCGTGACGTTCACGACGCCGAAATGCGGATTGTACATCCACGCCCAGATCAGGCCGACGGCGACGAGCGGCAGCACGGCCGGACTGTAGAAGATGGTGCGGAACAGGGTCGAGGCCGGAGCGCGGCGATTGAGCGCCAAAGCCAGCAGGAGCCCGAACAGCGTCGGCAGCACCAGCGCACCGAGCGTCCACAGGATGTTGTTCCACAATGCGAGACGCGCGACGTCGTCGACAGCAAAGATGTTGATGTAATTCTCGAGCCCGACAAACGTCATCGACGGCGACAGCCCATCCCAGTCGAAGAACGAGACATAAAGCGACTGGAGCATCGGGTAGACGAGGAAGGCCGCGTACCAGAGCGTCGCTGGCGCGAGGAACAGATAGGGGATGGCGGCTCCGGGAATTCGCCAGCGCCTGCGGCGGACAATGACGGGCCGGCGCGCGCCAAGAGTGATCTCGGACATCGGTTCTCTCGTCTTGCGGGATGGCGGACGGACGGCGCCCAAAGCGCCGCCCGCCACACCTCATCAGTCCCGGGAGGTCAGGACTTCTGCTTTGCTTTCCAGGCCTCGGCCTTGGCCTGCATCTGCGCCGCCGCATCGGCCGGCGCGATCTTGCCGGCGACGACACCGTCCTGGACCTCGAAGAAGCCGTCGATCAGCTCCTTGGTGAAGGCTTGGTCGGTCGGCGGATAGGTCGCCGAGTCGGAGGTCAGCAGCTTCTTCCATTCGCAGTCGCGCGGGGCCACCGTACAGTCGGACTCGACGCCGATGGTTGCCGAAGCCGTGAAGGCCTCGGGATATTGCTTCTGCGTGTCGGGGATCGTCATCCAGTTGATAAAGGCCGCTGCCTGGTCCTTGTGCTTGGAGGATGTCGGGATCATCCACTGCTCGGGGAACGCAGAGTAGCGCACCGGCGTATGATCCGTCGGCGGCAGGAAGAACTTGAAGTTCTCCATCGGCTGTTCGTCGCTCTTCAGCACGCCCTCGAACCAGCCGCCCTCGAACACCATCGCCGCATCGCCAGAGTAGACCGCCATACGCGCGTCATTCGGGGCGACATTCAGGAAGTCGGGCACCAGCCAGCCGTCTTTGACCCACTGCGCCATGCGATCATAGGCCGCCACGACACAGGGCTGGTTCCAGCTCGACTGGAGCGTGTTGAGCTTGTCATGCTCTTCGGGGCCGCAGGTCGTCTCGGTGAAGTAGTCCAGTAGACGCATGGTCTGCCAGCCGAACTTGCCGCCGAACGAGGCGCAATAGATGCCGTCCTTCTTGAAGGTCGCGCAGATATTGGCGAGATCGGCATAGGTCTTCGGCTCCGAGAGACCGTATTTTTCGAACAGATCGACCCGGTACCACAGCCCCATGCCGCGGGCATGGAACGGCACGCCGTATTTATGGCCGTCGCGCGTGATGCGATCGATGGTCCAGGGCGCCACGACCTTGTCCCAACCGTATTTCTCATAATAGGCGTCGAGCGGCTCGACCTGCCCGGCCTTGATGAACGGACCCGCGATCTCGCCGCCCCACATGAAGAAGACGTCTGGCGGATCACCGCTGGCCATCGACGTGCGCAGCACATCGGGATAGACGGCGGCGCCCGAACCGGCCACCGTCTCCATCTTGACCTCTATATCAGGATTGGCAGCGTTGTAAGCCGCCAGCACCGGCTCCCAGAGCTTGACCGTCGGCGCGTCGAAAACGGTCATCAGTCGGAGCGTATCCTTCGCCTCGGCGCCGGCCGAGAAGGCAACCAACCCGGCCAGGGCCGTCGCCGCAAAGATCCTCAATCCTCGCATGAATTCTCCTCCTCCACTGTGTTGTCGCAGGGTGGCCAATGAACTCGGCTCTCGAAGCACCGGACCTCTCGGTCACGTCGCGCGGCTCCTCTCCGCACGACCGGGTGTTATTCGACCAGATATTGAGATACTCATTATACCATCAATGCGTTGGTCGCAAGCCGGCGACTGGGTCGCGGTGACGCCAAGACCGCCAGGGAGTAGACTTCGCCCTGCCCGGACAGCGCCTCTGGTTTGACCCGACCCGAGGGCATTGCCCGGCGGACAGGGCGGCTCGTCCGCGCTGCAATCGGGGGTTCTGATGACGACGATGAAGCATCTCGGCATACTCGCCGTGACGGCGCTGGCGCTTGTCAGCGTGAAGGCCGACGCGTGTACGCGCGTTCTCTACGAGACGGGCAACAAGGGCTATATCGTGGCCCGTTCCATGGATTGGATGGAGAACCCGGGCACGGACCTCTGGTCATTCCCGCAGGGCATGAAGCGCGACGGAGGCCTCGGCGCAGGATCAATCACCTGGACTGCCAAGCATGGATCGGTCATCGCGTCGTTCTACAATATCGCGACGGTCGAAGGCATGAACGATGCCGGCCTCGTCGCCAACACGCTTTATCTCGTCGAGACCGACTACGGCGATGCGAAGGCATCGGGCAAGCCGCTGATGTCGGTCGGCGCCTGGACCCAGTACGTCCTCGACACATACGCTACCGTCGACGAGGCCGTTACGGCGCTTTCGAAGGAACCGTTCGCCATCGTGGCGCCCACCCTTCCCGATGGCTCGGCAGCAGGCGGGCATCTGTCGATCGCGGACGCTTCGGGTGACAGCGCAATCTTCGAATATATCGGCGGCAAGCTCGTCATCCATCACGACCGCAAATACACCGTGATGACCAACTCGCCGACCTTCGATCAGCAACTGGCGCTCAATACCTACTGGACGGGCATCGGCGGGACGAACTTCCTGCCGGGCACCATCAACTCTCCCGATCGCTTCGTCCGGGCGAGCTGGGCGCTCAACGCAGCGCCGAAGCAGACCGAAGAATAGATGGAGGTTGCGGAGACCTTCTCGATGATCCGCGCGGTTTCGGTGCCGCTCGGCCTTACCGTGCCCGGCAAGCCGAATATCGCCGCGACGATCTGGCGGTCGGTCTCTGACCTCGGCGCTCGGCGCTACTACTTCGAATCCTCGTACAGCCCAATGATCTTCTGGGTCGACCTTGCCAAGCTGAAGCTCAGCCCCGGCTCGAAGCCGCAGAAGCTTGATCTCAGCAGCAAGCCGATCCTCTCCGGCGAGTCATCGGCGAAGTTTGTCGATACCGAACCGTTCAAGTTCCTCTCGAACTAACGGGATCGATCGACGGGACGGCGGCGCACAGCCGCCGTTCACCCTCCGGTCTCATCCTTCCAATAGCTCGACGACCAGCGGCGTGCCTTGGAACCCGAGCGCCAGGGCGTCAGCCAGTATTCGGCGGCGATGACCAGCAGGAAGCTGACAAGACCGAGCAGCGCCAGGAAGACGATCGCGGCGAAGGTGCCAGCGGTGTTCAGGCGGGAATTGGCCTGCAGCAGATAGGCGCCGATGCCGCCGCTGGTCGAGGCCGTCCATTCCGCGATCACCGCGCCGGTCACCGAGAACGTCGCCGATAGCTTCAGCGCCGAGAACAGTGGTGTATAGGTCGCCGGCAGCTTCACATGGCGAAAGATGCTGAAGCGGGACGCTCCCATCGAGCGGACAAGATTGATGATGTCCTTGTCGACGGATGCGAGGCCGTCGAGCACATTGACCACCACCGGGAAAAACACGACCAGCGCGACGATGACGAGCTTCGGGGCGAGGCCGAAGCCGAGCCAGATCGTCAGCGCCGCAGAAATGGCGACGATCGGGATCGCCTGGCTGGTGATGAGGATCGGATAGAGGATACCGCGCACGGGTCGCGACGCGTCCATCAGCACGGCGAAGACGAAACCGGCGATCGCCCCCGCCAGGAAGCCGAGCAGGAACTCCATGAAGGTCTGGCCAAAGCCTTTGACCAGCGCCGGCCAATCGTCGGCGATGTGGTTGGCGACATCCATCGGCGAGGGCATGACATAACGCGGGATCTCGAACACATCGACCGCAAGCGCCCAGCCAGCAATGACGAGGATGAGCGCGACAAGCGGATAGACGAGCCTCAGCAGCAGCGCGTGGCGGTCAGACATGCGCGGGCTCCAGAGCAGGGCTGTTCTCATAGATCAGATCGATGATCCGCTGTTTGATCGTGCTGAAGAGCGGACTGGTCAGCGCGGAGACGGGGCGCGGCCGCGGGATCGGGACTTCGATGATTTCGCGGATGCGACCGGGGCGCGGCGACATGACGACGACGCGGTCGGAGAGAAACACCGCCTCGTCGATGTCATGCGTGACGAAGACGATGGTTCGCTGCTCACGCTCCCAGACGCTCAGTAGCCATTGCTGCATGGCAAACCGGGTCTGCGAGTCGAGTGCGCCGAAGGGCTCGTCGAGCAGCAGGACATCGCGATGCATGGCAAGCGTGCGCATCAGTGCCGCGCGCTGGCGCATGCCGCCCGAAAGCGCAGAGGGATAGTGATTGATGAAATCGCCAAGACCGTAGCGCCGGGCAAGCGCGACACCCTCTGCTCGTTCCTTGGGTCCAGCTTTCCCCTTCAGCAGAGCGCCGAGCACGATGTTGTCGAGCACGGTGCGCCAGGGCAGCAGCAGGTCCTTCTGCAGCATATAGCCGACTTCGCCGGCCCTCCCCGTGACGTCGCGGCCGTCGATGAGCACGCGCCCGCCGCTCGGCTGAAGCACACCGGCGATGATGTTGAACATCGTGCTCTTGCCGCAGCCGGATGGACCAACGACGGAAACGAATTCGCCCGCGCGGACAGCGAGATCGGTCGGCGAAAGGGCCAGCGTTTCGCCGAAGCGCTGCGTGACGGCGTGAAGGGCGAGCTTGGGGGAAGCGGCTGCGGTCATCTGATGCGGCAGCTCAGATGATCGTGCAGGCGTCGCGGCCGAACCAGACGAGGTCCTCGACCTTGACGGCAATATCATCGCGCGACGCGAAGGGCTCGATCGCCCAGGCGCCCCACATTGCCGCGTCGTTACTGGCATCGATGAAGTTATGCAGATAGGCGGCACCAGCCGTCAGCGAATGGCCGATATTGCCGAGAAGATCGAGCAGCACGAAGCCATCGGCGACCAGCAGTTCATGGCAGAAGCCGAACAGCTCCTTGGCCGGCATGCCGGGCCGGCAGAAATCGAGAGTCCTGGCGTGGATGCGTTCGAGATCGGCGAGCGCCGTCTTCGCCTCAGGATAGTCGCCGAGGACGCGGCAGCGCGTGCAATCGCCCCACGAGCCATCCGGCGTGATCGGATGCACGTCCAGCATCAGCACGTCGCGCTCCGCCGCCTTCATCGCGCCGGGACCGTTGGTCGGGAAGCACACCTTGGCGTTCTCCCCGAGACCGACGACGGTGATCGTCCAGACATGCTCGATCCCGTTGCGGGCCAGGAAGTCGCTGACGACGAGGTCGATGTCCTGTTCGCTCATCCCCGGTTCCAGAGCGGCGAGCCCGACGGCGCAGGCCTGCCTTGCGAGGGCCTGCGCCCGGACCAGGCCGGGCGGAGGCGTGTCGGAAACGTCCGGGCCCGGCTTGTAGGTCCAGGCGGGTGTTATGCGCTTGACGGCGACGGGTCCGGACATCGTCTGACTCCCTTGTTTCTTGTTCTTGCTGCGGCGGCTACTTGGCGAGATAGGCGTTCGTGAAGTAGGTCGTGGGCGCGGCCACTTCCTTGACGACGCCGAACTTGGTCAGCGCAGCAAGAAGCGCGGTCCAGTCGGCTTCGTTGTTGACCATGAGATCATCGCCCATCGCACCGAACAGCGGGATTGTATCAGTCCACTGTTGCGTGATGTACTTCTCGTCGAACGCCTTGGCGTAGAGTTCATGGAACGCCGCGACGCCTTCCGCCGGATGCTCCGCCGCATAGCGGATGCTCTTCTCGGTGGCACGCAGGAACGCCTTGGCCTGGTCGGGATGGGCCTTCAGCCAGTCGTCATTCCCGGCGAGCATGAAGATTGGCGTGTTTGGCACACCATGCTCGGTCGCGGGCAGGAACGAGGCTTTCTGGTTGCCGGCCGTCATCATCTCCGTGCCTTCGGCATTGGTGATGCCGGTGATCGCGTCGACGCGGTTCTGCAGCAGCAGCGGCACCGTATCGTCGGCGGCAGCGACCATCTCGACATCGTCGAGCGTCAGTTTGGCGTCGGCGAGCATCATGCCGAGCTGGGCCTTGGTCCAGGCGTCGTTGTAAATGCCGATCCGCTTACCTTTGAGGTCGGCAACGGTCAGCGGCTTGCCCTCCGAACTGATGATGCCCCAGTTGTTGCCGCGCCCGTAGCGGGCGATCGCGGTCACCGGCGCCTGCTCGCCGCGGGCGAAGATCACGTCCATGACGGTAGTGAAGGCGACCTGGGCCCGCCCCGTCCCGAGGAACTTCATCGTGTCGGCGACCGTCGGCGGCACGACGATCTCGAGTTCCAGCCCTTCCTCGGCATAGAAGCCTTTTTTGGAGCCGAGGATCCACGGGATCCAGAAGCCATCGGGCGTCGGCCATTCCTGGACAAAGGTCAGCTTCGTCAGTTCAGCCGCGTTTGCTTGCAACGGAGCGCCCATCAACGCCGCGGCAACAGCAAGGCCACCCAGGAGTGCACGTCTCGTCAGCTTCATGCTCATGTTCCGATCCTCGTCCTCTGGTTCAGTTCGACGCCCCCGGACCTCTCCGGGCCAGTCGGTGCGCCGCATCGATCGTTGCGCCTAGCAGCACGGCGGCGCCCGCCACGACATGCTCCGGCTCGACGAATTCCCGCTCATTGTGGCTGATGCCGCCGCGGCACGGCACGAAGATCATCGCGCTCGGCGCGATCGCAGATATCGACAGCGCGTCATGAAACGCGCCCGAGACGATGCGCTGCGATGGCAGTTGTAGCCGTTCCGCCGCGGTTTCGACCGCGGCCACGAGATCGGCGTTGAAAACCGCTGGCGACGCCGCCAGGAGAAGTTCGATGTCGAGGCTGCAACCATGACTGATGGCGGCTTCCGAGAGTACGGCGCGGATCTGTGCATCGATCGCGGCGAGCCGCTCGGGCTGGGGATGACGCAGATCGAGCGTGCATGAGGCTTGCCGCGCCACGACATTGATCGAATCCGGCTTGGAGACGAGGCGTCCAGCGGTGAACCGCGCGGCCGGATCGCCAGGCATGATGGCGTCCTGCAACCGCCCCAGCGCGGAAACGAGCGCTGCAGCAGCATCGCGGCGCGAGTCGCGTGGCGTGGTGCCGGCATGACTGCTCTCGCCGGTCATCGTGACGGCAAGCCAAGTCGTGCCCTGAATACCCTCGACGATTCCGATGGGCAGGCCCGCCTTCTCCAGGATCGGGCCTTGCTCGATATGGAGTTCGAGGTAGCCGGCGATCGGAAAACCGAGCGGACGTTCAACCGCGCCGGCAAGTGCGGCGCGCGTCTCGGCGATGGCGACCCGGAGCTCCGCGCCGTTGGAATCGCGCTCCGCTCCTGCCGGCATCACGCCAGCCGCGAAGGCGCGTGATCCCATGGCGCCCGGCGCGAACCGGCTGCCCTCCTCATTCGACCAGACGACCAGCTCCACCGGTGTTTCAGTGCGAACGCTCCGATCCTCCAGGGCCTCGAGGACCTCAAAGGCGGCAAGCGTTCCGAGCGCGCCGTCGAAACGACCGCCTGTGGGCTGGCTGTCGAGATGGCTGCCAATCAGCAGCGGCGCGCCGATTTCGGCGCCGCGGCGAATGAAGAGGTTGGCGATACTGTCCTGCGCGACCGAAAAGCCGCGGGCCCGCGCAAGGTCTGCAATAAGGCTTCGCGCCTGGCGGTCGGCGGGCGAAAAGGCCGGCCGGTCGACACCGCCATTGGCAAGGCCGCCGATCGCCGCGAAAGAATCGAGACGCGACAGAAGCCGGGCGCCATCGACAGCAGCGCTCACCATGCGTGGCCTGCTTCGTCGATGACATGAAAGCGGATTGAAACGGGCGACATTGCCCTGGTCCCCTGCTACTCTCGCACCCTGCCTATTGATGGCACAGGCTCCAACCTTCCCGGCATCATTCAAGAGACTTGAACGCATGTCAATGCGGTTGCTAAAGCGCCGCTGCTGATGGAAGATGGGCTCCCGACCCGAGGTGCGGACCGGCGGAATTGATCGGAAGGACGATGGCGAAGCAGGCGAAGGTCGCGGACGAGATGGTCCTCACGGCGGAGATGCGGCTCGGCATGCGCCTCAAGCTCGCGCGGCAGATCCGCGGCATGACGCTGAAGGCCGTGGCCGAAGCGGCCGGCTGTTCCGAGAGCCTCCTCTCGAAGATCGAGAACGGCAAGGCATCGCCGTCATTGCCGATGCTGCATCGGCTGGTGCAGGTGCTCGAGACTAATATCGGTTGGATGTTCGAAGAGGTGGACGGCGAGGAAGGGATCATCTTCCGGGCCGGCGCCCGGCCGCTGATCGCCCTCGATTCCCTTCGCCAAGGGGACGGTATCACGCTGGAACGTGTCATTCCCTATTCGCCGGGACATCTCCTCCAGTGCAACATCCATCATGTCGATGAAGGCGGCGCGAGCGCCGGGCCGATCCGCCATGTCGGCGAGGAAGTCGGCTATGTCATCTGTGGGGAAGTGGAGCTCAGCGTCGGCGAACGCAGCTTTCACCTGAAGCCCGGCGACAGCTTTGTTTTCGAATCGGAGCTGCCGCATCATTATCGCAATGTCGGCACCGAACGGGCGAGCATCTTCTGGGTCAACACGCCGCCGACATTCTAGTCTGTTCAAGTCACTTGACAATCGCGGCGCAATTCCTGACGTCTTGCGCTCAAATCAAATAAGGGAAATGGGTCATGACGGGGTTGAAGGTTCTTCTGGCGGGCGAATCCTGGGTTTCGTCGGCGACCCATTTCAAGGGCTTCGACCAGTTCAACTCGGTGACGTATCACACCGGCGCCGATCCGCTGCTGGCGCTGCTTCGCGGCCGTGGCTTCGAGGTCACGTTTATGCCCTCGCATGAAGCGCAGCGCGACTTCCCGCAGACGGTCGAGGCGATCGATGCCTATGACGTCGTGATCCTCTCGGATATCGGCGCCAACACGCTGCTGCTGCATCCCGACACCTGGCTCAACTCGAAGCGGACGCCGAACCGCCTGATCGCGCTGCGCGACTGGGTCGCGAAGGGCGGCGCGCTGCTGATGCTCGGTGGCTATTATAGCTTCCAGGGCATCAACGGCGCCGCGCGCTATCGTGGCACAGCCGTCGAAACGACGCTGCCGGTCACCTGTCTCCCCTACGACGACCGCGTCGAAGTTCCCGAGGGCTTCACGCCGGTCGTAACCGGCGACGCCGCTCACCCGATCCTCGCCGGCCTGGAAGGCGAATGGCCCCCGCTGCTCGGCTTTAACGAGGTGATGGTGAAGCCCGACGCCGAGGTGCTCGCCACTGTCTCGACCGAATATGGCTCGCTGCCGCTGCTGGCGACGCGCCGTCATGGCGAAGGCCGGACGGTCGTCTGGACATCCGATGTCGGCCCGCATTGGCTGCCGCCGGAATTCGTCGCCTGGGAAGGTTACGGGCGCCTGTTCGAGCAGATGATCACCTGGGCCGTCGCCCGGACCTGACAGCCCCGCCCGCATAAGGAGCCCGGACGATGCCCGCCACTCGCGTCAAGGAAGCGCCGCTGACGGTCGCATCGATCCAGATGGAGCCGCTGATCGGAGCGACGGAGCGCAATGTTGCGCGCTCGGTCGCCCTGATCGAGGAAGCCGCCGCAAAGGGCGCGCAACTCATCGTCCTGCCTGAGCTCTGCAACACGGGGTATGTGTTCGAAAGCCGGACCGAGGCTCACAGTTTGGCAGAGGCCATCCCCGACGGGCCCTCGACCCTCGCCTGGCTCGACGTCGCCCGTCGTCTCGGCCTCGTCATCGTCGCCGGCATCACCGAGCGCGACGGCGCCCTGCTCTACAACTCGGCCGTCATCGTTGGGCCGGACGGACTGATCGGGCGCTATCGCAAAGTGCATCTTTGGGGCGACGAGGCGCTCTATTTCGCCCCGGGCAATCTCGGCTTCCCGGTCTTCGACACGCCCTTCGGCCGGATCGGTTGTCACATCTGCTATGATTGCTGGTTCCCGGAAACCTTCCGTCTAGCGGCGCTCCAGGGCGCGGAGATCGTGTGCGTGCCGACGAACTGGGTGCCGATCCCGGGTCAGGATCCGAAGCGCGAGGCGATGGCCAATATCATCGTCATGGGCGCTGCGCATTCCAACTCGGTCTTCGTCATCTGTGCCGACCGCGTCGGGACCGAGCGCGGCCAGCCCTTCATCGGACAGAGCCTCATCGTTGGCCAAACGGGATGGCCGGTCGCTGGCCCCGCCAGCCAGGACGGCGAGGAAATCCTCATCGCGAGGATCAATGTGGCCGATGCCCGGCGGAAGCGTAACTGGAACGACTTCAATCAGGTCATGCGCGACCGCCGTCGCGACGTCTATGACGAGATGCTCGGCAGCGGACTGAAGCCGGGCTGGTACTGACCGCCTTTCGATCGCCCATGGACTTTCGCCTGCCCGCACCGTTAGCCTGCCGCGGCTTTCGGCAAGAGTGGTAACTGAAGGCTTGGCATGCGCCGTGACGGCGGAGCGGGGATCGATCGACCATGGTTTCGTCTGAGAGGCTCGAAGATGCGTCGCGGGCCGCGTGGCTTTACTACGTCGCCGAGAACACGCAGGACGAGATCGCCCGCAAGCTCGGCGTGTCGCGACAGGCCGCACAGCGACTGGTCTCG
Organism: Kaistia soli DSM 19436; assembly: GCF_900129325.1. Classification (GTDB taxonomy): domain Bacteria; phylum Pseudomonadota; class Alphaproteobacteria; order Rhizobiales; family Kaistiaceae; genus Kaistia; species Kaistia soli. The sequence continues at coordinate 760,089 of NZ_FQUP01000001.1, forward strand.
CTCGCCGTCGCCGAAGGCCTCGTCAAGGTGCGCATCGATCACCCGATCGCCGCCTGCCTCGAACTTGCGCGACGCCTGACCGACCGCTTCCAGTTGCGGCATTGCGAGATCGTGCCGGCCGACCCCGCTGCGCCCGGGGCGCTTGGCGGCATCGCCCGCGCGACGGCGGCTGAAATGGAACGCTGGCTGTCGCGCACCGAACCGCTCGTGATGGCGATTGGCACGGGACGTTCGCTGCAGGCCTCGGTCGAGCAGCTCCTGCATATCGACTGCCCGCAGCATCGCGTGGTCTCGCTCACCGGCAGCATCCTGCCGGACGGCAGCACCTCGCATCACAGCGTGATCTATTCGCTGGCCGGGCGGATCACAGGCGCCACCTTCCCGCTCCCCTTCCCGGTCGTCGCCTCATCGCGCGAGGAAAGGGAAACGCTGCACGCTCAGTCGATGATCAAGCCGACGCTGGCGCTGGCGGAACGCGCCGAGGTCACGTTTATCGGCATCGGCGACATGGCGAGCGACTCAGCCATGGTTCTCGATGGCTTCCTCAGCGGCAGCGAGCAGGTGCTGCTGGAACGCTCCGGCGCGGTGGGCGAGATCATAGGCTGGGCGTTCGACGCCGAAGGCCAAATCCTAGACATCGGCACCAATGACCGGATCGCGTCAGCTCCCGTGCCGGACCGCGAGCTCGGGCTGGTGATCGGCATTGCAGCCGGCGCCCGCAAGCGCCATGCGATCTGCGCGGCGCTGAAGGGCCGCCTCGTGAACGGCCTGGTCACCGATGAAGTCATGGCCGCCATGCTGCTCACCGACTGACACCCCCTACACTTCCGCCGTTTCCCATTGTGCAGCGCATGATCGAATTTCGTTGACCACCCACGCCCCTTTGTGAGTATTTTCCCGTCTATCGGGCAAATGCCCGATACAGGGAGGATGCAATGAAACTCAATCGACACCTTGCGAGCATTGCCTCGCTGGTTGCGATCGCAGCGGCTGGACCGGCACTCGCCGAGACCACGCTGACGATTGCGACCGTCAACAATGGCGACATGGTCCGCATGCAGAGCATGACGGACGACTTCACTAAGGCCAATCCGGACATCAAGCTCGAGTGGGTGACGCTCGAGGAGAACGTCCTGCGCCAGAAGGTGACGACCGACATCGCGACGAAGGGCGGCCAGTACGACGTCCTCACCATCGGTACCTACGAGGTTCCGATCTGGGCGAAGAAGGGCTGGCTGGTGCCGCTCGACAATCTCGGGGCCGACTACAATGTCGACGACCTGCTTCCTGCGATCCGCAACGGCCTTTCGGCCGACGGCAAGCTCTACGCCTCGCCCTTCTATGGCGAGTCCAGCTATGTGATGTATCGCAAGGACCTGTTCGAGAAGGCCGGGCTGACGATGCCCGACAAGCCGACTTGGGACTTCATCAAGCAGGCCGCCGACAAGATCACTGATCGCGCCAACGGCATCAACGGCATCTGCCTGCGCGGCAAGGCCGGCTGGGGCGAGAACATGGCGTTCCTGACCGCCATGTCGAACTCGTTCGGCGCGCGGTGGTTTGACGAGAAATGGCAGCCGCAGTTCGACCAGCCGGAATGGAAGAGCACGCTGCAGTTCTATGTCGACCTCATGAAGGCCGACGGCCCCGCCGGCTCCTCCTCGAACGGCTTCAATGAAAACCTGACCCTGTTCCAGCAGGGCAAGTGCGGCATGTGGATCGACGCCACGGTCGCCGGCTCGTTCGTGACCGATCCCAAGGCCTCGACCGTCGCCGACAAGGTCGGCTTTGCACTGGCACCTGACAACGGCCTCGGCAAGCGTGGCAATTGGCTGTGGGCGTGGTCGCTCGCAGTTCCCGCCGGTTCGGCCAAGATCGACGCAGCCGAGAAGTTCATCTCCTGGGCGACCTCGGCGCACTACACCGATCTCGTCGCCGCCAAGGACGGATGGGCCAATGTTCCGCCCGGCACGCGCACCTCGCTCTACAAGAACGCGGACTATCTGAAGGCGGCGCCGTTCGCCCAGATGACGATCGACTCGATCAATACAGCCGATCCGACCAAGCCGACTGTAAAGCCAGTGCCCTATACCGGCGTCCAGTTCGTCGCCATCCCTGAATTCCAGGGTCTCGGCGACACGGTTGGCAAGCTGTTCTCCGCAGCGCTTGCCGGTCAGTCCAGTGTCGATGATGCGCTGAAGTCGGCGCAGGACGTCGCCACGCGGACGATGACCAAGGGCGGCTACATCAAGTAGTCCATCGCACGACCGCAACTGCCCGGAGCTTCGGCTCCGGGCATTTAGAAGACGGGTGCCCAGAAGCGAAGCGCTCGCCCGCCGATCTCCGCAACAGGCGGAGGGCGCGGGGACCACGGGCGAAGGCGCCGTGCCCGATCATGGCCGGCCGGGGGAGGCAAGGAAATGGCTGCGACCGTAAACACCCGCAAGCTGGCGCGGGCCATGCTCACGCCAGCGGTTGTCATCCTGTTCATCTGGATGATCGTACCGCTGCTGCTGACCATCTGGTATTCGTTCCAAAACTATAATCTGCTCAGCCCCGAGAACACCGGTTTCGCCGGGTTCATGAACTACAAATACTTCCTGACCGACCCTGCTTTCTTCCAGGCCTTCTGGAATACCCTCACCATCACGCTGTCCGTCCTGGTGATCACCGTCGTAGGCGGCATCCTCCTCGGCCTGCTGCTCGACCAGTTCATCTACGGACAGGGCATCGTCCGAATTCTCGTGATCTCGCCGTTCTTCATCATGCCGACCGTCGCGGCGCTCGTTTGGAAGAACATGCTGATGGATCCGAACTACGGCATCTTCGCCTGGATCGCGACCAGACTCGGATTCGCGCCGGTCGCCTGGCTCGAAAACTATCCGCTGTTCTCGATCATCCTGATCGTTGCCTGGCAGTGGCTGCCTTTTGCGACACTCATCCTGCTGACGGCGATGCAATCGCTCGACGAGGAACAGAAGGAGGCGGCCGGCATGGACGGCGCGAACTTCGCCAGCCTGTTCGTCTACATCACGCTACCGCATCTCGCCCGCGCCATCACGGTGGTCATCCTCATCGAGACGATCTTCCTGCTGTCCGTATTCGCCGAGATCCTAGTGACCACCGGCGGCGGTCCCGGCTACGCCTCCACCAACATCGCCTACCTGATCTATCACCAGGCACTGCTCGACTATGACGTCGGCGGGGCCTCCGCGGGCGGCGTCGTGGCGGTCATCCTCGCCAATATCGTCGCAATCTTCCTCGTCCGCCTGGTCGGCAAGAACCTCGAAGCGTGAGGAGAGACACATATGGCCCGCGCTATCAGCCCGCAGAAGAAATGGACCTTCACGATCCTCGCCTGGGTCGTGGCCCTCATCCTGTTCTTCCCGATCCTCTGGACCATCCTGACCGCCTTCAAGACCGAAGGTGACGCCATCCTCTTCCCGCCGGCCTTCCTGCCGCCGCACTGGACGCTGGAGAACTTCGTCACGGTCCAGACACGGTCGGACTACTTCAAGCACTTTTTCAATTCGATGGTGATCTCGATCGGTTCGTCGCTGATCGGCCTTGTCATCGCGGTGCCCGCAGCATGGTCGATGGCGTTCGCGCCGGCCAAGCGAACCAAGGACATCCTGATGTGGATGCTATCCACCAAGATGATGCCCGCCGTCGGCGTCCTGGTGCCGATCTATCTCATCTTCAAGAACCTTGGGCTTCTCGATACGCTGACCGGCCTCACCGGCATCATGACTCTGATCAACCTGCCGATCATGGTCTGGATGCTCTACACCTATTTCCGAGAGATCCCGGTCGACATCCTCGAGGCCTCGCGCATGGATGGCGCCGTGCTCTGGAAGGAGATCGTTTATGTGCTCCTGCCGATGGCGATCCCCGGCATCGCATCGACCATGCTGCTCAACATCATCCTTGCCTGGAACGAGGCGTTCTGGACGCTGAACCTGTCGGCTGCCAATGCGGCGCCGCTCACGGCGTTTATCGCCTCGTATTCGAGCCCAGAGGGACTGTTCTGGGCCAAGCTGTCCGCAGCCTCGACACTCGCCATCGCACCCATCCTGGTCATCGGCTGGTTCAGTCAGAAGCAGCTGGTGCGCGGTATGACGTTCGGCGCCGTAAAGTAGACGTGGGGAAGAAAAAAACATGGGCAAGATCGTCCTCGAAAACGTTCAGAAGCACTTCGGCACCGTGAAGGTGATCTCGAACGTCAGCCTCACCGTCGAAGACGGATCATTCGTGGTCTTTGTCGGACCCTCGGGTTGCGGCAAGTCGACATTGCTGCGCCTCATCGCCGGACTTGAGGATGCGACCGGCGGCCGGATCCTCATCGACGGCGCCGACGTCACAGATCTGCCGCCCACGAAGCGCGGCCTGTCGATGGTCTTCCAGTCCTACGCGCTCTATCCGCATATGAGTGTGCGCGGCAATATTGGCTTCGGCCTCAAGATGGCTGGAATGCCGAAGGACGAAATCCGGAAGAAAGTCGATGCCGCCGCGGCGACGCTGAACCTGACGCCCTATCTCGACCGGAAGCCGCGCATGCTCTCAGGCGGCCAGCGCCAGCGCGTCGCCATTGGGCGGGCCATCGTGCGCGAGCCGAAGGGCTTCCTGTTCGACGAGCCGCTCAGCAATCTCGACGCTGCCCTTCGCGTCAATATGCGCATCGAGATCGCGCGACTTCAGCGGAGCCTCGGCACGACGGCGATCTACGTGACACATGACCAGGTCGAAGCCATGACCATGGCCGACAAGATCGTCGTGCTGAATGCCGGCTCGGTCGAGCAAGTTGGGTCGCCGCTCGAACTCTATGACCGGCCAGCCAATCTTTTCGTTGCGGGCTTCATCGGCTCACCCAAGATGAACCTGATCGGTGGCGCGACGGCCGAGCCCTATCAGGCCGCGACCATCGGCATCCGGCCCGAGCATCTCATCGTCTCGCGCGATGGCGGCGGCTGGGCCGGAACCATCAGCGTCGCCGAGCATCTTGGCAGCGACACTTTCCTCTATGTGGAAGTCCCCGGGGTGGGCCTCGTCACGGCGCGCACGCCGGGCGAGGTATCGTTCCACGCCGGCGAGCGCGTGATGCTGCAGCCCGATCCAGCGCGGCTCCATCGTTTCGACAAGCAAGGCCAGGCGATCCGAGGCTGAGCGCCGGCGGCCGAGCGGCCGCGGTTGAATGTCGGCGCCGGGCCATAGATGATCCGGGCCGCCGACGGCAGAGAATCGATCGGCAACGCGTCGACTAGCGAGAAGACACCGAAATGGCGATCAAACTGACGACCCAGACCCTGCCCGAGATCGCCGCCAAGGCGCGCGTGCCGCAATATGACCGTTCGGCCCTCCGACCTGGCATCCTGCATTTCGGCATCGGCAATTTTCATCGCGCGCACCAAGCCGCCTATCTCGACGATCTGTTCTCCACCGGGCGTGATTTCGACTTTGCGATCATCGGGACCGGCGTCACCGAGCATGACGGCCGCATCGCGCAAGTGCTGTCGGATCAGGATCTCTTGACCACCCTCGTCGAACAGGAGGCCGGCCGCTCGGCCGCTCGCGTCACGGGCTCGATGATCGGCACCATCGGACCGACGGACCGTGACCGGATCCTCGAGACGCTCGCGGACCCGGCAATTCGCATCGTTTCGCTCACGGTCACCGAGGGCGGCTATTTCATCAATGCCGCCACCGCCGCCTTCGACCCGCAGCATCCTCAGATCGTTGCGGATGCTGCCGATCCCGACCATGCGAAGACCGTATTTGGACTGGTTATTGCCGGATTGAAGCGCCGCCGCGCGGCCGGGATCATCCCCTTCACGGTCATGTCCTGCGACAATCTTCCCCATAATGGCGCTGTGACCCGCAACGCCGTCGTCGGTCTTGCTGCTCTGTCCGATCCAGCCTTCGCAACCTGGATCAGGGACAATGTCGCCTTCCCGAACGGCATGGTCGACCGCATCACGCCGGCGACCGGAGAGCGTGAAAAGCAGTTGCTCGCCGATGAATTCGGCATCGAGGATGCATGGCCGGTATTCTGCGAGGATTTCCGGCAATGGGTGCTGGAGGATAATTTTCCAGCTGGCCGGCCGCGTCTCGAAGACGTGGGCGTGCAGTTCGTGCCCGATGTGACGCCCTTCGAGATGATGAAGATCCGTATCCTCAATGGCGGCCATGCGGTGATCGCTTATGCGGGCGGATTGCTCGACATCCATTTCGTGCATGAAGCGATGGAGCATCCGCTGGTCGCGGGCTTCCTTGAGAAAATCGAGACCGACGAGATCATTCCGGTCGTCCCGCCCGTGCCGGATACGGATACCAGCGCCTATTTCGCGCTCGTCCAGCGCCGCTTCGCCAATCCGAAGATCGGCGATACCATCCGGCGCCTCTGCCTCGACGGTTCCAACCGGCAGCCGAAATTCATCATTCCGACGATCGCAGATCGGCTCGCCAAGGGTCTTTCGATCACCGGACTGGCGCTCGAATCGGCGCTCTGGTGCCGCTACTGCTACGGCACGACCGACAGCGGCGCGGCGATCGCCCCGAACGATCCCAACTGGGACCGCCTTAAGGAGACGGCTGCCCTGGCCAAGGATGACCCTCTCGCGTGGCTGGCTATGGAGGACATCTACGGGGCGGTGGGACAAAATGCAGTCTTCCGCGCGGCGTTCTCGGAGGCCCTCACGGCTCTCTGGCGCGACGGAGCGGCTGCGACGCTGACGCGCTATCTCGGTGCCTGACGGCAGGGTGATCGCGTGGACAATTCCGGACTGGTGATTCTCGACTGCGACGGCGTCGTCGTCGACAGCGAGCCCGTCGCGATCGCCGCTCTTGCCGAGTTCCTGCAGGGCATCGGCCTTCCGGTCGCGGCCGATTATGTCTACCGCAACTTCCTCGGGCGAAGCTGGGCGACCGTGACCGCGCTGCTCGCCCGTGACTTCTCCATCCGGCTCTCAAGCGAAGAAGTCGAAGCCTATAAGGAGTTGCTCTTCGATCGCATCCGCACACGGGTAGAGCCCATGCCCGGCGTGGTCGATGCCATCGCAGGGTTGCGTCATCCCGTGTGCATCGCGTCGTCAAGCACGCCGGAACGGCTGGAGGTTTCGCTGGGAAAAGCGGGGCTCCGTGATCGTTTCATGCCGCATGTCTATAGCGCATCGCTGGTCAAGCGCGGCAAGCCGGCACCGGATCTCTTCCTGTATGCGGCTGCGGCGATGGGGTTCGAACCGGCCGATTGCCTTGTCATCGAGGACAGCCCCGCAGGCATCGAAGCCGGCAAGGCGGCCGGCATGATCGTCGCTGCCTTTCTCGGTGGCTCGCATATCGCGCCCGGCAAGCTGCGTCCGGTCGCTCTCGCTCTCGAACCGCATATCGTCTTCGAGCACATGGACGAGTTGCCGGCCGTTTTGGCCCGGTTCGACGCGCTCCGCGCCGCCGCTCGTCAGACCGGCCGCGCCACCCCGCCATAATTGGCTGCAAGGCCCTTCGCGAAGGTCTCATGCATTTCGTCCTCGGTCAGCAATACCGGACCGCCGATCAGCAGCGCGTTGAAATATTGCCGGGCGATCGTCTCCAGTTCGACGGCGCGCCACATCGCATTTGAAAGGTCATAGCCTGTCGCGATCGCCCCGTGATTGGCGAGAAGCACCGCCGAACGGCCCTCCATCGCCTTCAAAACATTCAGCGAAAGCTGCTCGGTGCCATAGGTGGCGTAGTCTGCGCAGCGGACATCGTCGCCGCCAAACACGGCGATCATGTAATGGCAGGCGGGAATCGCACGGCGCGTCATCGCGAGGCTCGTGCAGTAGGTCGGATGGGCATGCACGATGGCGCCGACTTCGGGCCGCGCGCGCATGATGTCGAGATGGAAGCGCCATTCGGTCGATGGCGGCTTCGGTCCCTCCCAGGCGCCATAATCCGCGCCGAGCGACATCGAGACGATCTCCTCGGGCAGCATGCAATCATAGGGAATCGAGGTTGGCGTGATCAGCATGCGATCCTCGGAGCGGACCGAGATGTTGCCGGAAACACCCTGGTTGAGACCGTTGCCATTCATCTTGAGGCAATGGGCGATGATGTCCCGGCGGCGGTCGAGTTCGGTCATCGAGAGTCCTGCGCAAGCGGTTGGAGAGCGGCGGCCACCGCTCTTTGCAGGCAGCCACCGCCGGGTCAACGGGAATGAACGTGGACAACGCTGGGCGCGGCGTTTCCGTCGCATCGACAGGATCATCCGCCGAGTGTCCGGCGGCGCAGGGTCAGTGGCCGTCGTCGATGGGGGACGGCTTCAGCGCGCGGTCCAGCCGCCATCGACGAGGATGGTCTGGCCCGTGATCATAGCGGCGGCATCCGAGGCCAGGAAGGCGACGACGCCCGACACCTCATGCGGCTCGCCGATCCGATGCAGCGCCGCGATCCTGTCGATGACATCGGCACGAAACGCCTCGTCGGCGAGCATGTCGGCGGTGCCGTCCGTTCGGATGAAGGTCGGGGCGATGCAATTGACCCTCACACCATAGATGCCCCACTCGATCGCAAAGCACTTCGTCATATGCGCCACGGCAGCCTTTGAAAGGCAGTAGACACCCTCGCCCGGCAGTGCCACGGCGCCGGCCTGCGAACCGATATTGATGATGGCGCCGCCACGCCGCTCGATCATGTGGCGCCCGACATATTGCGACAGGAAGAAGGTCGAGCGAACATTGACGTCGAGCACGGCGTCGAAATCCTCCTCGCTGACACTTTCGATCGGCGCCATCGGGATGCCGCCGCCGGCATTGTTGACGAGGATGTCGATACGCCCGAACGCTGCAATCGCCTCGTCCACGGCAAGTCGCATCTGGCCGAGATCACGGACGTCGAGCTGCAAGGGCATCGCGCGGCTGCCGAGATTGGCGATCTCCGCGACGAGGCCGTGATCCTCGGCGGCATTGCGCAGACCAAGCGCCACATTCGCGCCGGCCGCGGCGAGCGCAAGCGCTGACGCACGGCCGAGCCCTCTTCCCGCGCCCGTCACCAGCGCGACACGGCCGCTCAAATCAAAACTGGGCAATTGGGCCATGTTCATTCCCTCCGCTCCAAACGGGCGTGGCACTCAGCGCCGCGCGACAGCCACGACGAGATAGCCATAGCCCCAGTCGACCGGCAGCATGCCCGAGAGACGATCATCGATCCAGCCGACGAACGGATGATGCGTCACGGCATATTCCGGCAACAGGCTCTCGCTAGTCATGTGCTCGATGGCAAATCCGGCTTCGGCCAGTTCCGCGACGATCTCATCGCGGCGATAGAGATGATAGAAGAGCGCGATCTTGTCCTTGCCGGCATCCCGGACATAGCGGATGTCGCCAGCTTCGAGACCCGCTCGGGCACTGGCATCCGCCTGAGCTTCCCTGAAGCGTCGCTTCGCATTCGGGAGGCCCAGGATAAGCCTGCCATCCGGCGCAAGATTACGACGCAGTTCCTTCAGGAGGGCGAGGCGGTTGGCACGGCCCGCGACATGGCCGAGCACGCCAAAGCCGAGTAGTGCCACGTCGAACCGGCCCGTCTCGTCGACCAGACGTCGATAGTCGATCCCGCTCGCATCGACGACGGAGATGTGGCTGGCCAGCCCCGCTGTCGCCACGGCCGCCGTCAGGTGCTCGCGGGCGACCGGACTGATATCAACGGCCACGATCTCTGCATTTCGTTCGCGCGCCAGCGCCAGGCAGTATCGCCCCTCACCGGCGCCATAGTCGAGCAGCCGCCCGCCGACTGGCAGCGCCCGGCGCAGAAATCGCATCGTGCGGGGATTCGGGCGCGGATAGCGGCTTTGATACAGGCCGGACGAGAAATAGGCGTCGTAGCTCTCCGCCATGTCGGGGAGCGGCGGCGCCCCGTCAGGCGGGAAAGCGGTCACGAGCATGGCCTTTCGCTGTCCGGCCGAAATTCGGGGTTGGACATCAGTCAGTGTTCGAAATGAAGCCTGAGGATCGACGTTCCCGGCTCGGGTCCCGGTCGGCTCGACAGGCGATCGGCGAGCCGGCGCAGCAGCGTCCCGGAGATGCTCGACATCGCCGCGTCGATCGCCGAATCGTCGTCGCCGTCGAGCAGACTTTCAAGATCAGCCACTGCGACGTCGCCAACCGGCATCGGCGCGCCGGTGTGGACGAGTTCGATATCGAGGTTGAGTTCGTCGAAACTGCCGCCGACCCCCGTGACGCGGCGGTCGCCGCCGGCATGGTCGATCGCCTCTGCCGCCTCGACGGCCGCCAGCGCCGCGCGCCGCACCACGTCACGTCGCGCAGCCCAGGCGCCGCCTGCCTCTTCGATGAAGTCGGTAATCTGGATCGGCACCGGGGGACCGTCGGCGGCGAGCTTGACGCTGATCTGACGGCGGATGCCGAGCCGGAAGATGAGATTGAGGAGGATCGCGATGACGCCGGTCACGATAAAGCCGGAGCCGACGAGATGGCGCAGCGCCGGGTGCGCCCGCTCCGCAAGACCCGGCATCAGCAACACGGTAACACCGCCGAGTAGCGACAGGCCGACGACGAAGATGCCGCGCGTATCGAGCTCGCGCGAGGCGATCAGATCAATACCGGCCGCCATCAGGAACGCTGCGGCATAGAGTTCGATGGCGCCGATCACCGGCGTCGGGATCAGCGTCAGCGCCAGCGTCACCTGCGGCAGGAACGCGACGGCCAGAAGCAGCACCGCCGTTGCTAGACCGACGACACGGCTGGTCACGGCACTGGCGTGCGCAAGGCCGATATTGGCCGACGATGTCGCTGTCGGCATGGCACCGATCAGCCCGCCGACGAGGTCGGTGATACCCGCGGCCAGGACGCCGCGGCTCGCCTGCTTCATGTCCGGACGCCGCCAGTCCGCGTCGTCCATCTTGTCGAGCAGGATCAGGCTGCCGACCGTGTCGATCTGGGTCAAAATGGCGATGAAGGCAAGGCCGATGAGGACGCTGACCGGTATGTCGAACACCGGCGAGACCGGCATCGGCACCGAGACTGGCGGCGTGGAAAGCAGCATGGCGCCACCATCGAGCCGGCCCATGACGAAGGCCGCCAGGATGCCTCCGACAATGCCGATCAAGAGCGCCAGGAGCTTCAGCCGCCGGTTGCCCCATACCGAAAGGCCGACGATCAGCGACAGCGTGATCGACGACATGATCAGGCTGGGAATATCGATTTCGAAGTCGTGGCCGAGGCTCCACGAGTGCTCGACCGCCTCGGCGACCAGCGACATGCCGCCAATGAGGACCACGAGGCCTGCGACGATCGGAGGAAACAGCCCACGAAGGCGCGGCAGAAGCGGCGCGATCGCCAGCGTCGCCAGCGCTGAGACGATGGTCATCGTCACCATGCCGCCCGGGCCCGTCTGGGCGATCACCGGCGCCGCAAGCGGGACCATGAACACCGACGGCATATGGATCATCAGCGATCCCGAGCCGAAACGCCCGCCCCAGGACTGCAGCGCGGTGCCGATGGCCATTGCGATGATGGTGACGGCGAGAAGGTCGCGGGTCTGGTCGACCGTGAGGGCCGCCGTCCGCGCCAGTGCCAGCGTATAGGCAAGCAGCGCCAGCGCCATCACCGCATGCTGGAAGCCGAGCATGACCGATGTGGCGAGCGGGGGGCGCTCGTCGGCAGAGAAAGAGAGCTCATGCGGGCGCCGACGCGGCCGCGACGGCGGCAATTTCAATGCAATCATCGTTCGGCTTGTCCGCCTCTTGTGCGGCGGTCATTGCCGCGACAATCCGATCGATGCATGCTGATCCTCGCCTTGGCCCCGGCCCGCGTCAACATTGCCCGGTCGCCGGATGCCTGCAAAGTCCTTTTTGCCCCTGGCGCCGTCCCACCCGTGGATTGCGCAGATCCGGGCCCAAGAAAATTGGAGTTGTGATGAACGTTACGTTCGAGAGCGTCGGCGCCGCCTCGGTCATCGACCTGCTCGGCCGCCTCGACAGCGCCAATGCGGCTGCGGTCGAAGCCGAGCTTCTTTCGCGCCTTTCGGAAGGCAGCGGTGGGGTCGTGATCGATTTCGCGCGGCTCGACTATATTTCAAGCGCCGGCCTCAGGATCGTCCTCGTCATCGCGAAGCGCATGAAGCAGGCCAGCCGCAAGCTCGTGCTCACCGGCTTCCAGCCCAACATCAAGGACGTCTTCGAAATCAGCGGCTTCCTCAATATCCTCGAGGTCGCGCCGAATCGCGCCGAAGCCGTGAAGCGGACCGAGGGCTGAACGTCAGGTTTCATCCCGGCCGGTGGGTGGCCAATCCGTCGTGTCATGGTCGGGGTGCTGCTGGTTGCTCGACTTGATCCGCGGGAGATAGCCCATGGGATCGTGCGAATAGGTCGGCCGATCGCCCGGCAGCGCGACGAGCCCGGCGAACCAGTCGACGCGGCTTTCGATGCCATACTGGACGACCGGCGGGACGCGAGAGGGTTCGTCGAAGGACCCGGCCATTACGCCGATATCCGGGAATTCCGGATAGTCGAAGATCATCGGCGTGCCGCACGCGCTGCAGAAGCCGCGACGGGCGAGCGCCGAGCTTCGGAACCAGGAGATCGCGCCGCGCGTCACGCGAAAGTCCGACTTCTGTACCGGGCAGATCACCGCGAACGGACCGCCGACCGCCTTCTGGCACATGCGGCAATGGCAGACATGTACATTGCTCGGCGGTGTGTCGCAGGCGAAGCGCACCGCGCCGCACTGGCACCCTCCGGTGAGGCGGCCCTTGCCAAGCTGATCGGCCATGTCGGATCTCCTTGGCTTGACTACGAGACGATCGCGTCGCCGGGCGGCCCGAGATAGCGCACGACGAGACAGGTAATGTCATCGGATTGCGGGGCGCCAGCGACGAAGGCTGCGACGGCGCCTGTAACGGCCGACAGCACCGCATCGACGGGCCGCACGGCCGAATCACGCAGCGTGGCCTCGATGCGCGCTTCGCCGAATTCGCGCCCTGCGCCGTCCATCGCCTCCGAGATACCGTCGGTGTAGAGAAAAAGCGTATCGCCTACGGCAAGATGAGCGATCTTGTCGCCATAGGGCATGGCGGGCATCACGCCGAGCGCCATGCCGCCGGTACCCGGCAGCTCGGCGACGCTGCCATCGCCGCGACGGATGATCAGCGGCGGATTGTGGCCGCCATTGGCGTAGGCAAGTTCGCCCGTCTCGATGTCGAGGATGGCGTAGAAGGCCGTGACGAACATTTCCATCGGGTTGCGGGCGCAGAGCACTTCATTGGCGCGCACGAGGCAATCGCCCGGCGTGCCGCCATCGAGGGCGCTCGCCTGCAGAACCGTGCGCGAGATCGCCATGAAGAAGGCCGCCGGCACCCCCTTGCCGGAAACGTCAGCGATGACGAGACCAAGACGGCGCTCGTCGAGCGGAAAGAAGTCATAGAAGTCGCCGCCCATCTCGCGGGCGGGCACCATCGAAGCCTTGCCGGCATAGGCCGGATTGACCGGCAGTGATTCGGGCAGCATCGCCGCCTGGAGCGATTTGGCAGCCTGTAGTTCTGCCTCGACGCGGCGCGCCGACTCCTCGAGCAGCGCATTCTTCTGCTCCAGTTCCAGCGTCCGCGCCCTCACCTCCGCTTCCAGATCCTCCTCGCGCCGTTGCACCTTCACGGCCATGTCCTGAAAGACGCGGGCCAGCGTGCCGATCTCGTCGCGTCGACCGGTCAGAGGGTCAAGACTTTCGGGGTGGAAACTGCGCCCCTCGATCTCGCGCGCTGCCGTCGTCATCGCGAGCACCGGGCGGGCGATGCGCCGCGCCGACACCGACGCGATGGTGGCGCCGGCTGCAAAGACGAGCGCGGCCGAACCGACGCCGTAGACGAGAAGGTTGGAAAGCAGCTGATTGAGCTGCTGGTTCGACATCTGGATCATCACCGCGCCGATGACGATGCCCGCCTGATCGCGGATCGGTGCCGATACCCAGAGATGGCGCTCCCTGATCTCGGAAGTCGCCTCGCCGGTCGAGATGGTCTCGGTGGGCAAGCCGACCAAATCCTTCGGGGTCTTCTCGGCGCCAACCTGTGCCAGCGACTTCTGCTGGTCGTCGAGCACTTCGATCGAAATGATATCGTTGCGGTTTAGCATCGCCTCCATGAGGACCGGGACTGAATTCGCAGCCCTCACCGCATCGAGCGCGCGGACGGACTGACCGACGATCAGGGCCCGCCCTGGTCCGGCCCGAACGCCGACATAGCGGACGCCGTCGACGGCGGGGCCGAAGTCGACGCTGTATCGGCGCCCCGAGACGAGACCGCGCAGCGCATCGCGCGACAGCGTTTCTGGAAGGGTCTGGCCGTTGATCACCGAGCCATAATCGCCGACGGAACTGGCGAGAATGCGCAGATCGCTGTCGATCAGCCAGATTGAATCGAGATTGCCGCGCGCCACGATCTCGGCGAAGCGGTCGCTGACACCAGGCGTCGCGACCTGCTCGACATGGTTTGCCGTCAGCGCCAGCGTCGTCAAGACATCGGTGACGACCTCCTGTGCCTCCTCCAGCGACACCTCGGAAAGACGCGCGCTCTCGGCGATGATACGCGCGACGACCTGCGCCTGGCCTTCGGCCTGCGCGATCAGCGCATTGCGGCCGAGCATGCCGAACACGAGTGAAACGACCAGGATGGCGAAGGCGATACAGCTCGCGACGAGAATGATGAGACGACGGGTCAGCGTCACGGCACGATTCCGCCGCCGGCTGCGCCGCTGCGCATCATGACGAGCCGCAGCAGGTTGCGATCGCCCTGGCGGCGGTAGTAAGCGCGGTCGATCATATTGCTGATAAGATGAACGCCGAGGCCCCCGATGGGGCGGGTCTCGAGCGGGGCATCGAGATCGGGTTCCGGCGCGTCACGGAACGGATCGAAGGCGTCGCCGCCATAGCCAAGCTCGACCGTTACGTCGTCGGGTCGCCGATAGATCACGACCGCAAGGCGTCCGCCTTCGGCCCCGCCATATTTGACGACATTGGTCACCAGTTCCTCGACGGCAAGCGACAGGCGGAACACGGCGGCCGAATCGAGCACGCCTTCGCCCGCCTCCTCGACCCCCGACTGGATCGTCGCGATCGAATCGTTCGAGACTGGCAGGTCGAAGGTGAGATCAAGCACGGATTGGCCGCTCACGAATACGTCTCCCTCAGGCAGGGCCTGCAAGCTCTCCTCGGCAAGCGCGCTCCGCTCGCCAATGTCGACCCGCGCTCCGGTTGCGGTGCCGGCTCTTTGTCCGAGCCGCAGCTTGGCATAGGCCATGAGCCGGGCCAACGGCCAGCACAGCACCAGAAACCACAGCATCGTATAAAGATAGATCCAGAGGATCGCGCGGGGATCGCCAACAGCGGCGATAACGGTGTTGGCGCGCTGAACGATCTCCGGCACGCCGATCACCGAGGCGGTGGACGAGGCCATGACGATGATCAGTAGATAGGTCGTCCAGGCGGGAATGAAGTACAGCGCCTCGACCTTCTCGCCGCGTTCCAGATGGCGAAGCGCCGCGAGCGCATTGTCGGAGACGAAGCCCGTCACCGCCACGGCAAGGGCGAGCGAAGCCTTGAGCCAATCCGGTAGCGGCAGCGAAAAGGCGCCAAGCGGAATTTCCGGGGGCACGACATAGGCGAGGTAGTAGATCAGCACGAAGGTCGGCGGCACGCGCGCTGCTGCGGTCAAAAAGCCGGCAACCCGCGAGCCGCGCTGGCGCCCGCGCGCCAGCAGAAAGCCGAGTGGCGTCCCGATCGCCATGGTCAAGAGGGATATGCCGATATTGATCAGGAAGCCGACGCCGAGATAGGGCGTCCAGGCCAGCAGCATCGGCAGGATGTCGCGGGCGCTCATTTTGCAAGCACCCGCCGCTCGAACAACGTGAAGAAATGCGCAACGGCGAGCACGATGACCACATAGACGACGAGCAGAATGTTCATCATCACCGGACCGTTGCCATAATCAGCGGCGATCGCCGTGCTGGCATGGACTAATTCCGGCACAGCGATGGCGCTTGCCATGGCGGTCGCTTTCACGACATTGATCGAACTGCCCATGATCGCGGGATGCGCCAAGCGCAGCGCCCGCTTCAGCCTGTGTTGCGGCGCGGTGCCAATGGTCGCTGCTGCCTCCGCGAGCGCCGCGGCATTGGCGGCCCCGGCATAGAAGGACAGCACGGCGACGGCGCACCAGAAGGCCGAGAGCGTCAGCCCGTGGACCGCGACAAGCCCGCCGATGCCGAAAAAGACCAGATAGAGCTGCAGCAGCGGCGGCGTCATGCGCATCAGCGTCAGCAGCAGATGAATGAGCGGCGTCAGCAGCGGAACGCGCCGGCGCAGCACAAACGCACCGCCAAGGCCGATGCCGATGCTGCCGACAAGCACCGCGACCGCCAGTGCGAGGGTTACCTGCAACCCCTCGATCAGGCCGGCGCGGTGATAGCGATCATAGAACGGCGTCACGTCGATGCCGAAACGATCGCGCAGCATCAGCGTGAAGCCGGCAAGGCCGACCACTTCCTGGGCCTCGATCAGATCGAGCTCGCGGCAAGCCAGCGTCCAGCTGCCGTCCTCCTGGCGTCGGCAGGTGAACCGCCCGTCGGGATCGCGCGCTGTCCAGAGTTTGCCTGCATCGCGGAGATAGACAGACGGCGGCAGCTTCCACTTGGCCTCGAGAGCCGCAAGGCTTCCATCCCGCAGCCATGACGCAATCGTCTCGTCCATCTCGGTTGCGAGGCGGCCGTCGCTCGCGACGGCTACCGCCCAAGGTGATACGAAATCGGGAGGCAACAGTCGAAAGCCCGGCCAATCTCCGCTGGCAATCTGCCGTTGCAGCGCCGCCTCGTCATAGAGCCAGCCATCGCAAGCGCCATCACGGAGCGCGAGTTCGGCATCGCGAATGCTGCCAAAGGCTTCGATGCGAGCATTCAGCCGCGTCGCGATCAGGCGATTCCACAGCGCGCCCTGCACGGCGCAGAGGTCGCGATTGCGAAGATCGGTCCAGGTCCGGATAGGGCTCTGCTCGGGCAGCAGCACGCTGGCGCCGCCGCCATAATAGCCTGGCTCGATCATGCGCACGAGGCGGCGGCGATCGACGGTATCGCCGAGGGTCGCGACGACCGCATCGATTTCGCCGGCGACGAGCTTTTGAAGACGGTTGGCGCTGGTCACCGGAACGAGAACGAGCTTGACGCCAAGCGATTCTGCCAGCCCCTCGGCAACGTCGACGTCATAGCCGACGGTCTCACCAGCGGCGTTGCGAAAGCCGAACGGCTCGTAGTCCGTCTTGACGCCGACGATGAGGCTGCCGCGCGCCTTGATCTCGTCGAGCCGGTCGGCATGCGCCGCCAGGGTGAAGCCGGCGAGCAGCATCACGGCAAGGAAGAGCCTGAAAAGGAACACCGGCGGCTTCGCTTCCCGCACGACAGCACGCTCCGCCATTGACCTTCCGCCCTTCCCCACGCACCGTCTGATTGTCGGCAGCGACGATAAACGCTATCCCGTCACCAAAGCCTTCTCCAGAGCGACAGGGAGCATTGCGGCGTGTCATCGAAGCAATCGACGATCGCGTGGGCCCTTGCGCTGATGATGAGCCTTGGCGGCCTCGCCCCGGCAAGCGGCGGAACGCTCGATCGCATCGCAGAAACCGGCGTCATCCGGGCCGGAACCCGAACCGATGCCATTCCATTCGCCTTCGACGATGGCGGCGGCAAGCCGGTCGGCTTCTCTGTCGACCTTATCGAAGAAATCCGCGCCGCAGCAGAGAAGACGCTCGGCAAGCCGATCAAGGTCGATCTTCAGGTGGTGACGCCGGCCAACCGCGTTCAACTGGTCGCCGACGGCAAGCTCGATCTCGTCTGCGAGATCACGACGCCGACCTGGGCGCGCGAAAAGCAGGTCGACTTCTCGATCCCGATCTTCCGCGACGGCACCCGCATCCTGACCTTTCGCGACACGCTGCGCACGGTCCCCAACCCGAAGGACATGCTGGTCGGCGTCGCGGAGGGAACGACGACGGCAACGATCCTCGAGGACGCGCTGCCGGGCGTCCGCATCAAGAATTTCCCGTCGATGGACGCCGCTTTCATCGCGCTCGGCAAGGGCGAGGTCCAGGGCGTCGCCAATATCGGCGTCGTGCTGCTTGGTCTATCCCGCAAGTTTGAGCCCAACCGCAGCGTCGTCCTGCTGCCGCGCTCGGCGCCCTATGGCAACGAGACGATGTCGTGCATCCTTCCGCAGGACGACAGCGCCTGGCGTGACTTCGTCAATCACACCATCATCAATCTCGAAGATGGCCTCTCCGACTATCGCGGCCGCTATATGGATATCCATGACAAGTGGTTCGGCCGCGACGGCGTGATGGTCTATCCGCTCGATCGTTCGACGCGCGATTATCTGCTGCAGTCCGACATCTGGGCGCGCTGAGGCATGATCAGCCCGGATGTGGGCGCAGCGGAGCTGATGGACACCGTCGCCGCGGCATTCCCCGACCTAGGCGGCAGGCCGTTCCACATCCTCGGCGCCGGCTGGGACAGCGTGGCGCTCGAGGTCGATGGACGGCTGGTCTTCAAGTTTCCGCGCCACGAGGCGGCGCGCGCTGCGCTGATCCGGGAAGCATCGCTGCTGGCTGAGATCCGGCCCCGCGTCACATTGGCGGTGCCGGATATCGAACTCGTGCAGAGCCCCCGATTATTCTCGCGGCACCAGAAAATCCCGGGCGAGCATCTGTTTTCCGAACATTATCTCCGGATGAACAGGGCGCGACGAGCGGACCTCGCCAGGACGCTGGCGCAGTTTCTCGCCGAAACGCACGCGCTCGATCCGGCTCTGATGGAGACCGCGGGCGGGCGGCCCATCAAGCCCTGGCTGGAGCCGGAGGCGATACTAGCCGGGCTGGAGACCCTGCCTCCAGACTCCCCGCGAGATTGGGCTCTCAGAACCTTCGAGGCCTGGCAGGCATTGCCGCCGGACCCGTATGGCTTGATCTACGGCCATTTTGATGGCCATGGCTGGAACATGGCGTTCGACCATGCGCGAGTGAGGCTGAACGGCATCTACGATTTCGCCGATTCCGGCTTCGGTCCTCTCCATCAGGATTTCATCTATTCGAGCTGGATTTCATTCCATCTCACCGACCGCATCGTCGATGCCTATGAAGATCTGACGGGACGCTCGCTGGATCGTCGACGGATCACGCTTACGGCCATCGTCCTGCGCATCACCGAATTCGTCGAACTTTCTCGGGCTCATGGTACGCCGGAACTCGGCAGGATCGTCGAACTCGCCAATCTTGCTGCGGAGTTTCCGACCCTCTGAACTAAGCCGCCGACGCCCGGCTGCCGACCGCGCCATAGTCCTCGCGCCATGAGCGCAGCGGCGCGAGCGCCGTGCCGTCCGTATCAAAGACATGGACATAGCCCGGTGCCGCGTCATAGCCGACGAAGGCGCCCTCGGCGATGTCGTGGATGCCGCGAAGCGAAGCGATCACCCGTTCACCGGATGGCAAAGCCGAGAACAGGATTGTCTCGGCGCCGAGAAGTTCACGGGCCGTCAGCCGGCATTTGAGCGGACCGTCGGCGGCATGGATCAGATGCTCCGGCCGCACCCCTACCGTGACAGTCTTGCCGACCAAATCTCCGCTGCCGGACACCGCTGCACGCAGCGTCGCGCGTCCCTCGTCGACGCTGAGGCGCAGGCCGTGCTCGGTGACGGACTCAACCTGCGCCACGAGAAAGTTCATCTGCGGCGCGCCGAGGAAGCCGGCGACGAAGCGATTTCGTGGCCGGGCATAGAGTTCGATCGGCGCTCCCGTCTGCTCGACGATCCCATCGCGCAGCACGACGATCCGGTCGGCCATGGTCATCGCCTCGACCTGATCATGCGTGACATAGACCATGGTCGATTTCAGACGCCGGTGCAGGGCGACGATCTCGCTGCGCATCTTGACCCGCAATTCGGCATCGAGATTGGAGAGCGGCTCGTCGAACAGGAACGCCTGCGGTTCCTTGACGATGGCCCGGCCGATGGCGACGCGCTGGCTCTGGCCGCCCGAAAGCTGCGAGGGGCGGCGCTGCAGCAGATGACCGATCTGCAGGATCTCGGCCGCCTCGTTGATGCGGCGTTCGATCTCCGCCTTCGGCGTCTTCTGGTTGACGAGCCCGAAGCGGAGATTCTCATAGACGCTCATATGCGGATAGAGCGCATAGGACTGGAACACCATGGCCATGCCGCGCGCCGATGGCAGGAGATGATCGCACCGCCGGCCGGCGAGATGCACCTCGCCCGACGTGACCTCCTCAAGCCCAGCAATCATGCGCAGCAGCGTCGACTTTCCGCAGCCGGACGGGCCGACGAAGACCGTGAAGGACTCATCCTCGACCGCGAGATCGATGCCGTGGATCACTTCGACGGATTGATAGCTCTTGCGGACCGATTTGAGTTCGAGCCTTGCCATGTCCGTCCCCTCACCCGGCCGCCTGGATGACGATCGCCTCGCCTGCCTTGAGGCTGGCCGGCCTCGGCAGGACGACCACGTCGCCCTCGCGACGAGCGGCCTCGCCATCCACGGCCACGGAGCCTGCGAGGAAAGGCAGCAAGAGCCGGCCGACGGAAAGTTCGCCGCCCAGCAGCTTGAGCGTCGCCCTGCCGCCTTCGACAACGAGTTCGCCCCAGCCCTTGCCGGCCGACCAGAAATGCGTCCCGCGCGGATCGCCCTTGGGCGCAAAGCCGATCGTGCCGCGGCGCTGGTCGAAAGTCAGCCCGGTCCAGGCATTGACCAGCGCATAGCTCGACAGCGAGCGCGCATAATAGCTGCCGCATTCGATCTCGTTCCACGGGCTCCGATTGGAGCCGTCATGGCGGGCGCGGGCGGCGCGGACGATGGTCAGCCCTTCGTCGACGAGCCCGCGCAGGATCATGTGCGAGGCCGCCATATATTCGAGCCCGGTCCAGACCTCCTCTGCATAGGGCGCAGGAACCGCGGGCTCATGCGTCCCGTCGGGATAGGAGCAGAGTAGCGTGCCACCCTCATTTTCATAGGCATAGACGCGGCAGGGATTGAAATGATCGACGAGGGAGGCCCGGTAGTTCTCGGTGAAGATCGACTTCAGCGCCGTGGCAACCTTCTCCGGCGCCAGGATGTCGCCGATGCCGGCGATGTCGGCATGCCACTGGCCGAGGATCTGGTCGGTCAGGCAGCCTTCGCCGATCTGGTACTTGATCTCGGAATATTCGTCCGACCAGTAGGCATCCATGAAGCTGTCGGCCAGGACGCCGGCGGCGCGACCGGTGTCAAAGCGCTGGATAAAGGCCTTGTCGGAGAGGTCGAGCCCTTGGGCAAACCAGCGGCCGTTGAAGAGATGTGCGTCGATATAGGCGCCGCCCTTGGCTGCCATTTCGGCGAGCTCAGCCGCAAACTCCGCCTCGCCCATCGCAGTCGCCATCTCGGATGCCGCTTTCAGCGCCGCGATATAGATCGACGACAGCCATGAATTCGGTCCGAACAGTTCCATGTCGAGCGTGTGATGCTGGCGGCCCCAGAGAATGCCGGTCTTCTCAGGATCCCAGAGGTCGGGATTTTCCGGCGACCAGGCATAGTCGAGGGCGCGGCGGATGTTCGGCCACAGGCCCGCGAGCCAGGCATCGTCGCCCGATTGCCGCCATTCGCGGAACGTCTTGATGATCGCGCCGAAATGACCGTCGGCGCAGGGGCCGATGATGTCGAAGCCGGAGCCGAGCGGCAGGCGCTGGCGGAATGTGAGGCCGCCATTCGGCAGCTGGTTATGGTGCCACTCGGTGTCGCGCAGGCTGCGTTCGAGGACCGGGAACAGCGAGGCCAGGGCCTGCTGGTAGTTCCAGACATGGGTGCAGGATCCCTCGCATGAACCCTCGCGTTCATGCTGTCCCTCCCAGCCCCAGAGCTCGCCGCCCTCGAGGCGGATGACCGTTGCGGTGCGCAGCAGCCCCATCGTGCCGGTCGCCGCGTCGATGATCTCGGAGGGCAGCGCCGCGCCGAAGATCGAATCCCGGAAGGCGAGCGTCGCGCCGGAAAGGCTGTCCCAGCGCGCGAAGGCGTCGCGGGCGCTCGCCAGCGAGTCCGCCCACTGCGTCGCGTAATAGTTCTTCCAGGTCGGCTTCGACCCTTCGGTTGCCTGGCTGTCCGGCTTGTCGCGGCGATACCAGTAGATGCTGCCGAGCGGATAGTTCCAGGCGATGGCAAAGCGGATGGTACGCTTTTCGCCCGGCGCGACGGTGATCCGCGCCGCCAGTGTGCCATGCTCGGGCTGCGCGAACATGTTCTTCACCTGGCGCGGCTTGTCATAGTGCCGCTCCGGCATCCGCCCGGCGCGCGCAAACTCGCGCCAATAGAGGCTGAGGCTATCGAACCACTGGCCGCGGAAATGATAGTCGACATGCTCGACGTCGTCCGCGTCGGTCATGATGGCGAGATCGCCGCGCTGGTCTGCGGCGCGATGCTCGTCGGCCGAAGTGAGATGCAGCGCCGACGTGCCGCCCTCCTTGACGAAATGATGGATACCGCTGTCGCAGCCGAAATTGCCGAGCGTTCCAGCGATCGTGTAGTCGATTGGCGCGGCGGTGGTGTTCTCGACCTCGAAGGCGAACATTGCGACGGGAAGCGAGGAATCCCGGTCGTTGTGCGGGATGAAGGGCGATAGCGCCTGCATACGCACATCGCCGGGAAAGCGTTCGTCATGGAAGGCGAATTCCGCCACAGGGAAGCGGCCGACAAAGGTCACGTCGGCGAAATGCGGCACGCCGGCCGTGGAATCACGATTGGCGCCGAAGCCGAAGCCGTCGAATTTGCGAACCGAAGGCGATCCCGTCGGCGTCCCCTCATAGGGTCCGTTCAGCACCAACGCCTTCAGGAGCTTGCCGTCCTGCTCCGCCTTGATGGCGAAATGGCTGTAGCCGTTGAACTGGTGCAGCTCGGGCCGGTTGCGGATCGACCAGTCGACCATACGGCCGGCGCCGGTCATCGAGAAGCCTCCGGCCCCAATGCCGCCGAGCGGGAAGACAGCGTAGCGGCGGCGCGCATCGCGATAGACGAAGCGTTGGTCGATCGATTGAAGATCGTTCAGCATTCCCTGAGTTCCCATTCATGAAAATATCGCGCGGGTGAACGGTCCGCGTCAGTTCTTGATGCCGCTCATCGTGACGCCCTCGATCACCAGCTTCTGGGCGAGGAGGAAGATGAGGATCACCGGCAGCACGGCCATGCTCATGGCGGCCATGACCATCGAGAGGTTGCCCTGCCCCATGAATCCGCGAAGCATGTCCATGGCGACCGGCAGTGTCATGGATTCCTGCGGCTCGAGCAGGACGCGGGCCTGGAAATAGTAGTTCCAGGTCTGCGTGAAGGTGATGATGCCGAGCGCCGAAAGGGCGGGGCGCAGCTGCGGCAGTGAGATGCGGAAGAAGATCTTGAAATAGCCGGCGCCATCCATGAGCGCCGCTTCTTCAAGCGCCTTCGGCTGCGAGCGCATGAACTGCCGCACGAGGAACACGCCGAAGCTCGAGGTCAGATACATCAGCGCGAGGCCGATCGGCCGGTTGAGCAGGCCCGTCTCGGCATAGCCGAGATAGATCGGAATGATCGTCACCTGAGCCGGGAACATCAGCCCGACCAGCATGATGAAGAACAGGCTGTCGCGCCCTGGAAAATCAAGTCGCGCAAAGGCGAAGGCGGCGAGCGTGCAGGTGATCAGCTGCCCGACGGTGACGAGAACCGCAATCTGGATCGAGTTCCAGTAGATCTGCAGGAACGGAATCTCGGAGGCGAGCACGGCGCGATAATTGGTGAAGTCGAAGGTCGGCGGCAGGAAGCTCGGCGGCATCTTGTAGGCGTCCGCGACCGGGCGGAACGACATCGAGAACAGCCACATGAACGGCAGCAGCATGAAGACGCCGAGCACGGCCATCACGGCAATGATGGCGCGGTCGGTCCATTTCTGGCGCGAGCGGGTCTGCATCGGCGGCCCCCCTAGTAGCTGACCCATCGCCGCGACGCGATGAGCTGCAGCGAGGTCAGGATGAGGATGACGAAGGTGAGGATGACCGAGACCGAGGCGGCATAGCCGATCTCGAACGAACCGAAGGCTTCCTCGACGATGTAGATCGACATCGATCGCGTCGAGTCGCCGGGGCCGCCCGAGGTCAGGATGACTATGGATTCATAGACCTGCATCGCGCCGATCGAGGCGTAGACGATGTTGAAGAAGATCACCGGCGAGATCCACGGCAAAATGATCCGCGAGAACCGCCGCCAGTACGAGGCGCCGTCCATGATCGCCGCATCCATGATCGTCTTCGGCACGCCCTGAAGAGCGGCGATGAAGATGATCATGAAGAAGCCAGTGTTCTTCCAGACATCCATGATGATGATCGACATCATCGCTGTCGAGGATGAGGTCAGCCAGCGGACAGGCGTGATGCCGAGGCGGATCAGGTAATAATTGATGATGCCGAGATCATCGCCATAGAAATAACCCCAGACGATCGACACGAAGGCAGCCGCGATGATCACCGGCAGGAAGAAGGCAAGGCGGAAAAAGTAGAGCAGGAAGGCAGGCATGGCGCGGTTGAGCGCCAGGGCGAGCGCCAGACCGACGCCGACATTGAAGGTCACGGCGAAGAAGGCGAAGCGCAGCGTGTTCCAGAAGATCTCGAGCGACCGGCCGTCGGTGAAGAAACGCTTGAAATTGTCGAGCCCGACAAAACTCGCCCCGTCGATCGCGTCGTAATAGGTGAAGGCCAGCAGGAAAGTGACGATGACCGGCGCCAGAACGAATGTGAGGTAAAGCGCGAAGGACGGCAGGATGAACAGGTACCCAGCGCGCGCCTGGGCTCGCTTCAGTTCCGACGGCCGATTTCCGGATGCGGATATCGACGGCGTCGCCGTCATGATGGGGGTCGCTGGTATCGTCATGGCATCACGCGCATCGATGAAGGTTGATCGTCCCGACGGCAGGCAGGTCGTCGCGCTCCCTCTCCCGGCTTTCGGGAGAGGGACTTTTAGGAGGGCAGCCTGAGGGATGCTGCGGACCTAGCCGCCCTTGGCGGCGAGACGCTTGAAGGAGGCTTCAAGCTCCTCATTGGTCTTCTTCACGCCCTCGGCAATCGAGATTTCGTCCGCCATCATGGCTTGGTAGTTGCGGATGAAGATCTTCTCGACTTCCTGGAAATTTGCCGGCGAGGGAACAGGCAGCGTGTTCGGCAAGGACTGGTAATAAAGCGCCGCGCTCGGCGGGAAGGCCAGGAAAGCCTCGGTGTCCGCCGCCGACTTGCGTCCCGGGACGCCGCCGCCGCCCTCGCCTTCTTCCTTCTGCGTCTCGAAGCTGGTGAGTTCCGTGACGAGTGCCTTAGCGAGTTCGGGGTTCTTCGACGTGCGTGAGACCGCATAGCCGCCGAAGCCGATCACGGTGATGCCGGTTTCCTTCTGCGGCGGGAAAGTCACGTCCATGTCGAGCTTGGCGCGCTTGGCGTTTTCGACGATCCAATGCCCGCGCGAGATCATCGCGACCTGCCCGGCGTTGAACTGGTTGTCCATCGTATCCTTGCCGGGGATCGGCGAGACCTTGTCGACATGGATGAGGTCATGCAGGAACTGAAGCGATTCCGCGACCTTCGGATCCAGCATGTTGGAGCCTGACCAGTCCTTCGTCAGGATCGACGTGCCGTTGGAGAAGAACCAGGGCTGGATGAAGAAGAACTGGTTGGGTACCTCATAGCCAAACTGGGTGGCATTGCCGGCCGTATCTCGCTTGGTCAGCTTCTTCGCGGTCTCGCGAAACTGGTCCCAGGTCCATTCCGGCTTCGGATAATCAACTCCCGCTTCCTTGAATAAGGCGCGGTTGTAGTTGATCATGATGTTGTTCCAGCCGATGGGGATGAAATAGGTCTTCCCCTGGTAGGACGATTGTTCAAAAAGGCTGGGTGCGAAGTCGGAATAGCCTGGATTCTTCGCGATATAGTCGTCGAGCGGAATGAACAGCTTCTTGGATTCGAATGTCCGGAAGGTTTCAATGGCCGTGCCATAGACGTCGGCGGCGTTGCGCGCGTTGAACTGGCTGAGCACGCGCGTCACGTAATCGCCCCAGCCGGTCGAGATCGGATCCATCGTCAGCTCGACGGTGACGTTAGGATAGCTCTTGTTGAAGCGGGCGATGGCGTTCTTGATCGCCGCAGTCTGGGCTTCACCGCCGAACGACATGAGTTTCAGCGTCGCCTTTTCGTCGGACTGGGCATTGGCAGCGGATATCGCGGCCAGGCCGATCGCTGCCGACAGCGCGAGTTTCGCAAGTTTCTTCAGCACGTTCCTCTCCTCCCCTTCGCCGCCGGCGTCTTGGCCGGCTCCGATGGACTGATCCCATCGTGGTCGAAACGTTTCGTGAAAAAGTGATCGAATAAGGCGGGGTCACGACCTCCTCGTCGAACCCGCTACGACATGGCTCTTGCACGAAACGTTTCGAGTCTTACACTGCGATGCGCGGAAGGCAAGTGAGGAATCGTGGCTACCATCAAGGACGTCGCCGTCAAGGCGGGAGTCGCCATCTCGACGGTCTCGGCGGTGATCAACCGCTCGGCACCGGTCAGCGAGGACGTTATCGCGCGCGTCGAGGCGGCGATCTCAGCGATCGGCTATCTCCCGCACGGCGCCGCCAAGGCGCTTCGCAGTGGCAATTCGCGGCTGATCGGCGTCATTCTGCCTGACATTACGAACCCGTTCTTCTCGATGGTGGCGAGGGTCATCGAAACAGTCTGTATGAAGGCCGGCTACATGACCTTCGTCTACAACACGGACGAGGACCCCCAGCATGAGATGCATATTCTGCGGATGATGCGCATGCAGCGCGTCGCCGGGATGATCCTGATCTCGACCCGCTCTGACGCCGAGCACGGCCGGCGGCTGATGGCCGAGATCAATGTTCCGACGGTGCTTTTCAGCTCCGCCGTTCCGGTGACGCCCTACGACGCGATCACGCTCGACGAGCGAAAGGCGAGCCGGCTCGCGATCGACTATCTCGCCGGGCTCGGCCACCGCAGGATCGGCGTCGTCAGCGGGCGACCGCTCGTCTCGACGCATGAGGAAAGACTCGAATCCTGCCTGGAGGCGCTTGCGGCGCATGGCATCCCGCCGCAGCCGGACCTGATCGTCGCTGCCAATTTCGACCAACAACAGGCCTTCGAGGCGACGCGGGCGCTCCTCGCGCTGCCGGATCCGCCGACCGCGATCTTCGCCTTCAGCAATCTCATGCTCATCGGCGTGATGCGTGCGCTGGTCACCTCCGGACGGAGTTGCCCGCGCGACATCTCATTGGTCGGGGTCGGCGATTTCGACTGGCCCGAAATCATGAACCCGCAGGTGACCGTGGTCTCTATGCCGGCCGCCCAGATGGCGGAATTCACCATCGCGACGCTGTTGGCCGAGATCGCCGGAAAGCGCCCGCCGACGGGAAAGCGGACCCTCTTCCCGCCCGAACTCATCGTCCGCGCCTCCTGCGCATCCGCGGAGCTGATGCCCTCGCAAAAGCGACGGCAACCGGCGCGCGCCGAATGACAGCTGGCGCGACGATGCGACAGCAGAGATCCTGAGACAGGGAACGATCATCGCCGGGACTCGCACCGCAATAAGGCTGGAGCGAGCGCGATCAGTTCAGCGGGTCGTCGTCCTCATGCGGCGTGGCGATCCGGCCTTCTTCGGCTTTGTAGTAATATTGGCTGTTGATCAGCCAACCCTTCAGCGGCCGGAGCGGCGGAATGCAGGTTGCCAGCGTGAAGGGCAAAGTCGTGAACAGGTGGACCCAATACGGCGCGGAGAACGCGGTCTCGATCCAGAGCCCGAGTATGACGCTCGGAATACAGCCGAAGCAGATCACGAAAAAGGCAGGTCCATCGGCCGGGTCGGCAAAGGAGTAGTCCAGGCCACAGACCTCGCAAGCCGGCTTCAGCGTCAGAAAGCCGTTGAACAATCGCCCTTCGCCACAGCGCGGGCAGCGGCAGCGGATGCCGGTCTTGAACGGGTTTAGGGGCGGCCACTGCGCGCCAGACGGCCGCGGCATCCCTTTCGCATCGTCTGGGCCGTCACTCATGGGGCATTTCCTTTCACGACGTTGTTCGGTGCAAATGTATGCATACAATTCAAGATTTGTAAGCATGACACTGCGCCGCAGTCAGATCACCACCATTTCTTCCCCGGGAGTCCGCGAAAGAAGCGTTGCGAGTTCGTCGATTGTTGCCTCGAAGCTCTCGCGATCGGTGGCAGCGCCGAAGCCGAGCCGCACCGCTTCCGGAGCGGATTCGAGGGCGAAAGAGTCGCTTGCGACGAGGCCGAGCCCGGGCGGTTGGAAGCGGCCGAGGAAAGCGGCGCGGGTCCAGCCGACGGGAAGCGTCAGCCAGGCATGAAAAGCCGCCGGATCGGATTGCAGCAGGCCTGACGGCAGTCGCGCCGCCGCGATCGCCTGCAGCGCGGCCGTCTCGGACCTGATGGCACCGAGCAGCGCGGCGGCGGTGCCGTCGGTGATCCAGCGGGTGGCGAGCGCTGTGGTGAGCGGAGATGCCATGGTAGCGAGGGCACGGATCGAACCCGCCAGGCGCTCGGCGACGGCTTCGTCGGGCAAGGCGAGATAGGCGATGCGCAGCGCAGGCGACAGGCACTTGGCGAGACCCGCGACGTGGTAGGTCCGCTCCGGCGCCAGGGCCGCGAAGCTGGCAGGGGGATGCAGCGGCAGCGCGCCATAGGCGTCGTCTTCGATGATCGCGAAATCGTGCCGACGCGCCACGGCGGCGATGGCCTTGCGGCGCTCCGACGAGAGCGTGATCGTCGTCGGATTATTGAGGGTGGGATTGAGGTAGAGTGCGCGCGGGGCATGTCGCGCGGCCCAGTCTTCGAGCGCATCCGGCCTCATGCCGCCCGCGTCAGCCGGCACGCCAGCGAGCGTGATGCCGAGCCGGCCGGCCAGCGCGCGGAACCCCGGATAGGTCAGGCGGTCGGTCAGAATGACGTCACCGCGCGTGGCAAGATGCATCGTCACGACGGCCAGCGCACCCTGCGCGCCCGGTGCCACAAGGACGCGGCCAGGATCGGCGCCCGGAACGCGCGGGGCGAGGAAGGTCGCACCCGCGGCCCGGTCCTCGGCGGTCCCGCCCGGGGCCTGGTAGCGCATCAGGAGATCGAGCCCCTGCGTCTCGTTAAGAGCCGCCATGCCCTGCCAGAGACGGGCGGCGAGACGCGGATCGGAAGGGCGTGGCGGCAGGTTCATCGCGAGATCGATCCGGCCGGATGGCGGACGCTTGAACGGCCGCCGCACGAAGGTACCGCGCCCGACCCGGGCCTCGACCAGACCCTGGCGCTGCGCCTCTGCATAGGCTCGTGTCACCGTGGTGAAGTCGATCGAGAGCGCCTCGGCAAGCGCGCGCTGCGGCGGCAGGCGCTCTCCAGCGGCGAGGCGCCCCGCGGCGATATCGGCGGCGAGCGCCTCGACGATGGCCCGGAAAAGCGGCCCGGACGAACGATCGACAGTGGGTTTCCAACCGGACATGACCGGATTTTGCCTATTCGTTACCAAGATTACGCTCGATCACGACTGAGGCCTGACAAGCGGCAACGGCCGAGCCCCGCGCGATGATCCATACATTTTAACATTGTATGGATCAAGCGGCGGAAGCTCGAAAACGAGGAGGCGACGATGGACAGAGGGCCTGCGGCGGGCGAACATGGCCGCGAATTCCAAGCAAGTCAGGAAACTCAACGACGATGCTGCGCCGGTTGCTCGACCACCCTGTCCGGCTGATCGTCGGGATCGCGCTTGCGCTCTTTCTCGCCTACGAGGTCAGCGTCCAGTTCTTTGCCTATACCGGCGATGCCTATATCACGACGGATGTCGTCGTGCTCTCGGCCGAGGTCGCGGGCCCGATCGACGCCATCCATGTCGAGAACAACCAGGCGGTGGCGGCGGGCGACGGGCTGTTCTCGATCGAAGCGACGCCCTATCAGCTCGCGGTGACGGAGGCGGAAGCCGTGCTGGCGCAGGCCAAGGCGGGTCAGTCGCTCGCGGGCGATCAGGTCGGAGCCGCCAAAGCAGACGTCGCCTCGGCGCAGGCCGTGCTCGACAACGCCAATGCGACGCTGACGCGGGTGCGCAGCCTGTCCGGGCAGGGATTTTCGACCGATGCGAGCCTCGACGAGGCGATCCGCGACGCGGCAACGGCCAATGCAAATCTCCTGGTGGCCCAGTCGGGGCTCGGCGTCGCCAACCAGCGCGTGACGGTCGCGGCAGCCGACGAGAGCGCGGCCGAGGCGGCGCTTGCCACGGCACGCTATCGTCTTTCCAAAACCAATGTCGCCGCGCCCACCCCCGGACGCATCGCGCCCTTCACGCGCCGCCGGGGCGATTCGCTGTCGCCGGGGACCGAGGTCATGGCGATCGTCACGGCCGAAAGGCCGCGGATCGTCGCCAATGTCGCCGAGCGGCATCTCTCCCATCTCGCGCTCGGACAACCCGCCTTCGTCACCATCGGCTCAAGGCCCTGGCACGTCCTCAGCGGCCATGTCAGCGGGATCGCGGCCGGCATCGCGCGGTCGCAGGAAGCGCAGCGGATCATTCCCTATGTCGACCCGACTACCGACTGGGTCCGCCTGCCACGGCGCTTTCCGGTGGAGATCACCCTCGACGACCTGCCGCCCGATACGGCGCTGCCACTTGGCGCCGATGCACGCGTCCTGATCCGGTTCTAGGCCATGACGGCGACAGCGGCGGCACAGGGCGACCCGTCCGACACGCTGACGCGCAAGGCCATCGCGACGACGGTCGGTGCGGTCGGTGCGGTCTATATCGCCCTGCTCGCCGGCTTCGATAATCCCTACTGGGCCGGCCTCAGCGCCATGGTGATCGCCAACAGCGATCGGGACGAGCTGTTCACCAAGGGTCTGCTTCGCATCGCCGGTACCTTTATCGGCGTGTTCGTGGGCTATGTCGGGGCGCAGCTGCTGGAAGGATTTGCGATCGGTCAGGCTGCCGCGGCCGTCGTTGCGGCGGGTATCGCGATCTATGGCCGTCAACGCAGCGCCTTCGGCTATGCCTGGTTCTATGGTGGCGCCACGTTCCTGCTGGTCATTGTGGCCAGCATCAGCGATCCCGGCGGGCTCTACGATTTCGCGCAGAACCGCTGCTACGAGATCGTGACGGGCGTCACCGCCGCGACACTTGCGAGCTGGGCGCTTGGACCGGGCGCAGGCGGGACGACGCGGATCGTGGCCCACCCGCCTTCGGTGACGCCGGCGGATGCACGCCGGCTCGCCTATGCGGCGGCCCTCGGCACGCTGGCCATCCTCATCGCCTGGACCTCCTTCTCGCTGCCATCCCTGACGCAGGTCATCGTTTCCAGTCTCATCGTGATCGACGCCAATCCCGTCTCGACACGTCACCGTGGGCTGCAACGGATCATCGGTTGCTTCATCGGCGGCGCGGCCGGCCTGATGGTCATCGGCATCGACGCGACCAGCTTCATCTGGTGGATCGCGGCGCTGTCGCTTGGCATCTATCTGGCGGCCCGCATCCATCTCGGCGGCACCGCAAATGCCTATATCGGCACCCAGACTGCCATCGCCTTCCTGGTCACAATGGTCGACAGCGGGCCGCCGACATCGATCTTGCCGCCGGTGGAGCGGCTGGTCGGGATCATTCTCGGCGTAGCCTTGATGAGCCTCGTCACATGGGCGGTTGCTGGACGCCCGCGCGCTGCAGCACAGGCCTAAGTTCTCAGACGACCGCGTCAGCGTAACGGCCCGAAAGACGCCGCGTCGTGACAGCGACGTCGGCGGGCTTCGCAAAGAGATAGCCCTGACCAAGCGTGCAACCGAAGGACAGCAACCTGTCGGCCTGCAGCTGCGTCTCGACGCCCTCCGCTACGACGCGCTTGCCAAGCTTGAGGGCGATATCGACGAGCGATTCAACGATCACAGCGCTGCAGGGATCAGTCACCAGACGATCGATGAAGGAACGGTCGATCTTGATGATGTCGCTCGGAAAGGTCAGCAGATGGGTCAGCGACGCGAAGCCGGTGCCAAAATCGTCCAACGCGACCCGGGCGCCGCGTTTTCGCAGATCCTCGACCAGATCGGCAACATTGTGCCTTGGATCATCCATGAAGATGATTTCGGTGATCTCGACGACGATCCGGCTCAGCGGCACGCCAGCTTTTGCCATTGCCGCTTCCAACCGGACGCCAAGGCTTTCCCCGATGAAATCGGCCGGCGCGACGTTGATACCGACATGGCCGCAGTCAATTCCCGCCGCCGTCCAGCCAGCGATATCCTTCGCGACCTCGGCGATCAGGTGATCAGTGAGATGATAGGCGAGCCGTGGATCCGAGAACACCTCCTGAAACTCGGCCGCGGCGACGATACTCCCGTCGCGCCGCCGCATGCGCAGCAACGCCTCGAGACCGACGATCCGCCCGCTATCGAGACGCACGACAGGCTGGTAATGCGGAATGATGCGTTGTTCAGCGAGTGCCGTCTCGACGTCAAAGAACGCGGCTCGCCGCTGCAAAGCGGCTGTCCTCAGATGCGGCTCGAAGTCGACATACCCGGAATGAAGGTTCGAACGCGACGCGGCGCGGGCGAGCTCGGCGTTCTGGCGCAGCACTTCAGGTGTCGAGCCGTCGGAGCCGGACAGAGCTCCGCCAAGACTTACACCGCGATCAACGGCCACGGACAGCCAATCGCGTGGCCGATGCAGGACCGAAAGAACACGGAGGCCGAATTCGCGAAGCTCCTCACGATCGGCGCAGGGTGAAATGAGAACCGCAAAGAGACCGCCGCCAAGGCAGAAGATAGATGCGTCGGGCCCTAGCTCCTGCAGCCGGTGAGCGATTTCGCGAAGCAGATTGTCCGACGACAATTCCTCGATGCCGATGTCGATCAGGTCGAGTCGCTCAACGCCGACGAGCAGCAGGCCGAACTGCTCCTTGCCTTCGTTGCAGAGCTTGCCAATGGCCGCATCGAACGAGCGTCGATTAGGCAGACCGGTCAAAGGGTCGTAGCTGGCCAGCTGGCGGACGACCTCCTCGGCATCGCTACGCTCTATCGCAATCGCGCTGAGATGGATGCACGCCTTTACCAGGCTTCGCTCGAGCGGCGTAGGACCGCGCGCCTCTCGATAATAGAGGGCGAATGTCGCGAGCACACTGCCATCAGTCGCTATGACCGGGCTTGACCAGCACGCCCTCAGCCCCAGCGGCAGCGCAAGATCGCGATAGTCGGCCCAAAGCGGATCCGTTTCGATGTCGCGGACTTCGACGGGACCGGCGGTCCAGGCCGCGGTGCCGCAAGAGCCGACATTGGGACCAATGGCCAGACCATTGAGCGCGTCCGAATAGGAACATGGCAGGCTCGGGGCCGCGACTGGCTGAAATCGCCCCTCTTTGATGCGGATGAGCGTGCAGATGGTGCCGGGCGCCAATGCCTCCACGTTCAGGCAGATGAGCATCGCAACATCAGGAAATGAAATCCCCAGCGCGATCGCTTCAAGAACATCGTGCTGCAACCTCTGAAGCACCGATCCGGCCGGCTCGCCCATGGCGACCTCGATCTTCAAGCCGTGACCCTCGTTCGCTTCACGAGAGGCCCAGTCCGTTGCAAGGCGCGGGATTATAACCCATTCTCCGACAATACATTCAAATTGGACGCCTTCCAAAGCCGATACTCAAGGCCCAGCTATCATTGCCTCCAATGAATAACAGGCGCTTTCGACAGGCTCGCCATTTGGTGCGGAATTCTTCAAATCTGCCGCCCCTTGACCTCCGCATACCTGGCGCACACAACACAATCGCGACGCGACCCCAAGGAGGACAGAATGAAGAGCGAGACGGAACGGGCGTTTTTCGGACCCCTCTGGCGGCGCGTGGCCATGGTGGTACTCATCGCCGCATGGTTCGGCTACGAGGCCCTGTTCATCCGCGATCCGCTCTGGATGGTCATTGTCGGCGGCATGCTGGCCTACGCGACTTGGACCTATCTCATCCGCTGGAACAGCATGGAGCTGCCAGCCGCGCCGAAGGGCGACCAATAGCGATCAGAGGCCGAGACGACGCGCCAGCCACGGAGCAGCGAGGTTGAACACCGCTGCTTCCTCGGGGAGACCGATGTCCAGGCTGACGAAGCCGTGGTTGACCCCGGAAACATGGACGAGCAGCACCGGCACGCCCGCCTCGCTCATGCGCAGGGCGACCGACCTGCCCTCGTCATAAAGCACGTCGTGCTCTGCCAGGACGACGAGCGCCGGCGGCAATCCAGCAAAGCTTTCAGCACGGACGGGCGAGGCCAAGGCTTCGCCGCGCCGCGACCGGTCGGGCACATAGCAGTCGACGAACCAGTCGATATCGCGGGTTGAGAGGCCGGCGATGCCCGAACCAAAGGCGCGGTAGCTGTTGCCCACGCCAATATCGATGAGATCGGCCATCGGATAGAACGGCACCATGCCGGCGATCGCCGGGCCATCCTCGTCGCGCGCGCGTAGCGCCGTCGCCAGGACAAGCATGCCCCCGGCACTGTCGCCGGCCAGCGCGATCCGGGCCGGATCGCCGCCGATCGTCTCCCCGGAATTCGCGGCGAAGAGCAGGCCGGCATAGGCATCGTCGACAGGAGCAGGATAGGGGTACTCGGGCGCCAGACGATAATCGACCGACAGCACCAGCCAGTCGGCCCGGGCGGCAAAGCGCCGGCAGACGATGTCGTGCGAATCGAGATTGCCGAGGACAAATCCGCCGCCGTGAAAATAAACGAGGATCGGCAAGGGCCGCTCTGCCCCGGGCCTGCGATAGAGTCGCACGGGAATGGGCCCGGCCGGGCCCGGGATGGTCCGATCCTCGGTCAAGATGCCGTCGCCGGTACGCAGCGGCAGGCGCGCCTCGATGAAGAGCCGTCGCGCCTCGTCGAGAGGCCGCTCAAAGACCTGCGGCTGGCTCGCACGCGCGGCTGCCAGCGCCGCGAGAGTGGGATCCAGCGGGCGGGCGGGCTTGCCCTCGGGAATGATGATCTCTTCGAGCAAGGTTCTGTTCCTGAAGGATTGCCGTCGCGGGAGCTGGTCGAGAATCGCCGGCGGACAAAGTCCGCTGGCGAAGATGCCGCCTGATTTATCGGCGATTTCGCTTGGATGTCCACGTCGGATGCTGCGTGTGCGACGGTCCTTCAGCGACTGTGAGGCTGGCTATTCGGCCAGAACGATCTCGGGCGCGCCCCGCAGCGTATTGCTGACCGTGCAGATATCGCCCTCCGCCGCCGCGATGATGGCTTCGCGCGTGGCATCATCGAGATCGCCCTCGATCTCGAATCGCACGATGAAGCGGTCGATCCGGCTCGGCCCCGCCTCGGCCTTGTCGCCCGAGACATGGACACGGACATGGTCGAGCCTGTCGAGCACGCCGAGCTGGCTCGCCGCGATGCGGGCGCTCAAGGCGAGGCAGGCCGCGAGCGCGGAATGAAGCAGATCGAGCGGGCTGAAGCCGGCCTCGGTCGCATGGGTGGTGACGGCTAGCGTTCCGCCCGTATCGGTCGTCAGCGCCACCCGGCCGGCCTTTGCCAGCGAGGCCTCGGCGCCCGCCTGCCGCGTCTTCACTCTTCCCTGCGCCATCATTGATCCTCGAAGTATAAGCTGGCCGATGAAGTCTAGCAGACGATGCGATGCTGCGGCGTATAGTGTCGCGCCGGACAAGCGTCCTTGCCGTGATCTTGCCGATGCCGCATAAGGCGGCGTCTTTTTCGCGAGCATGGGATTGCCGCATGCGCCTCGGCGCCGATGCCATAGCGGGGAAACCCGGCCTCGACGGAGCACAGGCCCGCGGCGCGGACGGCTACAAGCCGCATGTCGACGGCCTCCGTGCCATCGCTATCGTCGCCGCCGTCGCCTATCACGCCGAGGTCCCTGGCTTCGCCGGCGGTTTTGTCGGTGTCGACATCTTCTTTGTCATCTCCGGCTATCTGATCATCAACCAGATCCTCGGCCAACTGGCGGCCGGCCGGTTTGGGATCTTCGACTTCTATGCCCGCCGGGCGCTTCGCATCCTGCCGAGCTATGGCGCGATGCTGCTGTTCACGCTCATTGGCGCCACGCTGGTGATGCGCTCGCCGGGCGAGCTCGGCAACTATGCCGTTTCGGCGCTGCTGGCACCGCTGTTCCTGACGAATGTCTATTTCCTGTTCCGAAGCGGCTATTTCGACACCGGCTCGGCGCTGAAGCCGCTGCTGCACACATGGTCGCTTGCCGTCGAGGAGCAGTTCTACCTGATCGTGCCGCTGCTGCTGATTGGGGTGGCGCTGCTCGCCCGGCGGCGGCAGTGGCCGATGGCGAGACTGCTCGCCATAGCTGCGACCGTGATCGGCCTCGCCAGCCTGATCGGCTGCATCCTGGCCACGCCGCACGACGCCAATCCCTGGGCGGCCGAGCGCAATCCGGCCTTCTTCCTCACCTGGTGGCGCGCCTGGGAGTTCGTCGCCGGCGGCATCCTCGCCGCGCTGGCCGCGCCCTTCGTGGCGGGGCGGCGGACCATGTTGCCCGGCACGCTTGCCGGGATCGCGGGGCTCGCGCTGCTCGCTCTCAGCATCACCTTCACCGGCCTCGAATGGATGGGAGTCCGCCACGCCGAGCTCGGCCGGGTCATGGGATTTCCGGGCGCGGCCGCGCTGATGCCGGTTGCCGGCGCGATGCTGGTCATCTGGAGCGGCCTCGTCGCGCCGCGCGGGCCGGTCGCGCTGCTCTTGTCGCTGGCGCCCGTCGTCTATCTCGGCCAGATCTCCTACGCGCTCTACCTCTGGCACTGGCCGCTGCTGGTCTTCGGCCGCTTCCTGCCGCTGCAGGTGTCGCCCACCACCGTCGATGCGATCGCGCTGGCGATCGCCGTGCTGCTGTCCATCGCGACACGCTATGCGATCGAGCTGCCGATCCTCGCCTGGCGCCGGCGTGTGAAGCTCGGCAGCGACCGCCGCCTGCCGGTCCGCATCTTCCTCGCCAGCGTCGCCGGCTGCATCGCCGTCACCGTCGTCTCGGGCGGCGTCGTGGGGCTCGCCTATCGCAATGCCGGCGACAATCCAATGGTCGCCGCCATCGCGGCCTCAGAAGTCCATCCCAACAACCCGTGTGCCTCCGAGGATATCGACGTCCAGACGAGCTGCCTCGACGGCATCGGCGCAGCTGGCCTGCTCATCGGCGATTCCCATGCCTTCGCCATGATGCCGCGCATCGAATATGAGGCGGAACAGCAGGGCCTTGCGATCCTGCAGCTCGCCATGCCCGGCTGCGACCCGATCGACGTCATGCTCGACCGCGCCGCTGCGGCGGCCAACAGCTTTTGCCGGCCGCTCGTCGAGAAGTTCGATCGCTTCATGCCGCGTATCGGGGGCGCGAAATTCGCGATCTTCGACGGCTATTGGAACGCCCGCTTCCGCCAGACCGGCGATGACCATGCGGTCAGCGCGGACCGGCTGCGCACCGGCTTCGCGGCGCTGATGAAGACATTTGCCGGGAACAGCGACAGGCGGATCCTGGTCGTGGCGCCGCTGCCGTCGTTCTGGCGCACCGACCCGTTCAACTGCCTTGATCTTTCCAGGGCGCTCGGGCTTTCGGCCGATCGCTGCGGCGTGCCGCGCGCCATCGAGGAAGACTGGCGGCGCGAGACGATCGCGATCATGCAGGAGATCGTCGCGACCTATCCGAATGCGCGCATGATCGACCCGATCGATCTCTTCTGCGACGAGCGCATCTGCATGCCGATCAAGGATGGCACCCTCGCCTTCTTCGATTCGAACCATCTCAACGCTTATGGCACCAAGGTGCTCTTCGACGCGTTCCGCGCCGATTATCTCTGGGCGTTCAAGGGCTAACGACCTGGTTGCCGCGATGCGGTCAAAAATTAATTCCGTCCGCGGCATCGCATCTGGGTCATCCTAAATATAACCTTGCGCTCTCGCGGACGAATCGCGCGCGGCACAAGGTGACACCCATGAGAAACAAGCCCGTCTTGTCCAGCCTTCCGCGCGCGCGCGCCTTGAAGATCCTTGCGGTCGGCCTCGGAGCTGGTGCCTCGGTATCTTCGGCGCAGGCGATAACGCCGTTCGACTTCAGCTATGAGACGTTGAATTACGGCTCGAGCGGGACGTTTCTCACAGGCATTCGCGGCGACAATATCGTCGGCAACTACACGATCCCCGGGTCGACCGAAACCGGCGGCCTCTACTACAATCTCGCCACTGGGACCTGGGCGGCGATGCCGGAGGCAACCGCCAATGGCGCGAATTTTCCGGGCGCGATCGGATCCTCGCCCTATGGGCCGAGCTTCGGCACGCCGGACGGCATCCTGCGCGTGGTCGGCAGCTACCAGACCGAGACCTCTGCGCCGTACGATCTCAGCTATCTCTATGACGGCGCCGCCCCGGCAGGGCAGAGCCTGATCACCCTCGCCTATCCGGACGGATCGGGCGCGCAGACGCTCTATACGATCGCGCACAGCAATTTCGGCAACCAGGCGGTCGGCGATTACGACACGGATCTCGCGACCGGCAATGCCTTCATCTACGATATCGACACCGGGACCTACACCACGAACAACATCCCCGGTGCGATCAGCACGACCGCCTACGGCATCTATGGCGACAAGATCGCCGGCGGCTATGCGATGGCCGAAATCGGCGGCGGCGCCGGCCCGGAACATGGCTACATCTTCGACCAGACGACCGGCACCTATACGACCTATGACCATCCCGGCGCGGTCGCGACGCATTTCGAAGGCATCACCAGTGCCGGGCGATCGGGCGAATACAACCTCGTCACGAACTGGATCACTGCCGATGGCATCGCCCACCCGGCGATCATGCATCTTGCGGCCGACGGCAGCGTCACCTGGTACGACATCGACATTCCCGGCGTCGTCGTGTCGTCCAATTCCGCCTATGGCGACAATGTCGTCGGCGTGTACATCGCCGACGGCCAGGTCAACGGCTATGTCGCGACCATTCCCGGCATGTATAATCCGATCCGCAACGAGGGCACGCTGACCTCCAGCGCCGACAACGAAGCCGCGCTGTCGGGCCGCAAGGGCGATGACATCGTCAACAGCGGCACCGTCGCCGTCAGCGGCAATGGCGGCATCGGCCTGCGCGGCGAGACCTATGGCGTCTTGAAGAACACAGGCACGGTGACGGCCTCCGGCATCGCCGGCGCTGCCGTCGAGATGCACGGGCTCTATGGCACGCTGCTGAATTCGGGGACCTTGCAGACGGCCTTTGTTGCCGACGCGCTGCGGACCGGGCCCGACGCCTATGGCACCGTGATCGTGAACACCGGGATCATCGACGGACGCCTCGCCGCGACCGCTGGCCTCAACAAGCGGTTCGAGAACAGCGGCTGGCTCGGCATTTCCGGCACCGGACTGCCGGTCACCGACCTCTTCAGCGGAACCTTCGTGCAGACCGCAGCCGGCACGCTCGCTTTGCGGATGACCGACAGCGGCAACGATGCGCTCGACGTCGTGGGAACGGTGCGGCTTGCCGGCACGCTGGCGGCGACCTTCCAGACCTCCGACTTCCTGAAATCCTACGCGCTTGTCGGCGCCACGGACGGCGTGACCGGCGCATTCGACACGTTCACGACATCAGGCCTGCCTGCTCTCTTCGCCGCATGGCTCGACTATGCGCCGACCACCGTCACGATGGACGTCGCCGCGGCCCTCGGGAGCCTGCCAGGCACCACGGCGAATGAGCGCGCGGCCGGCCGGGCCATTGATTCCATGATCAACGATACCGGCGACAACACGCTGGCGCAGTTGCCTGATGCCCTGGAGCCGCTTTACGCGCTCTCGGCGAGCCAGCTTCCGGCAGCGCTTGGCGCGCTCTCCGGCGAGGCCTATGCCAGCGAGCAGTCGGTGCTGGCCGGCGACAGCCTCTATGTGCGTCAGGCCGTGCTCGGCCGTCTCCGCCAGGGCAGCTATGCCGAGGCGCTCGGCGCAGTGGCGGCCCTCTCCGATGGCAATGCGACGGTTGCCAGCGCTCCCTCCTCTTCGCCCAGCGGCGCGACCCTGTGGGGTCAGGCCTATGGCGGCTGGTCCAATCTCGACGGCAACGGCGACACATCCGATGTCAGCGAAAACATCGGCGGCATCATTTCGGGCGTCGACATGCGCGTCGATCGCTGGCGGGTCGGCGCGGCGGTTGGCTATTCGCAATCGAATGCCGACGTCTCCGCGCTCGGCAGTTCGTTCAATGTCGACAGCTTGCAGGTCGCGCTCTATGCCGGAACCGAGACCGGTCCCTGGAACTGGCGCTTCGGTGCCAGCTATGCCTTCAACCAGATCGACGCGGATCGCACCATCGCCTATTCCGGCTCGCTGCAGCAGGCAAACGCCCAGTATAATGGCGGCACCGCGCAGGCCTTCGGCGAAGTCGGCTACGGCTTCGCGGTCAGCAAGCTGGCGCTGGAGCCGTTCGCCGGCCTGGCCTTCGTCAATGTCAACACGCAGGATTTCGCGGAGAGTGGGGCGACGGCCGGATTGTCGGGTTCTTCCGAAAGCCTCGGCATCGGCTATTCGACGCTCGGCATCCGCGCGGCGACCAATTTCGCGCTTTCCGGCGGCATGGTGTTGCAGCCGCGCGCGGCGCTGGCCTGGCAATATGCGTTCGGCGACACCGCCACCGCCGCCAATCTGGCCTTCCTCAGCGCGCCGGGGGCGGCCTTCTCCGTGAGTGGCGTGCCGATCGCCGAGAACACAGCGCTGGTGGAGCTTGGCGCCGACCTCCTGGTCAACCCACATGCGCGGGTGGGCCTCTCCTATACCGGCCAGTTCGCCGACAATGTCAGCGACAACGCCCTTCAGGCCAATGTCGCCTGGAGCTTCTGACCCAAGGCCGCTCCCCGCCAGACATTGCCTTGGAAAGTTCTCCTGTCATTGCCGGGCTTGACCTCGCAATGACAGGCGGAGACGAATGACGAGCCACGATAACTAACGTCTGTCGCCGCATCACCAAGCTCTGACGTCGCCGGCAAGATCGATCCGCTTCAGTTGAGCGGCTGCAGCCTCTCAATTCCGACCTCGTCGGCAAGCGCGTCGAAGGCGAGCTTGAGCCCCGGTGCGAGGGGGATGCCGTCGCGGCTGCGCTCGGCCTCGACCTTCCATTCGCGGTCGCCTGGCGCCATGACGCTCTTGCCCGGCCGGGCCGGGGCGGCCCTGATGCTCGCGAGATAGGCGGCCATGCCGGCGTCATAGACCGCGCGCGGCACGAAGCGTTGCGGGTCGATGACGATAAAGAAATGGCCGAGGCGGCGCGGCGTGGACTGATCGGGTCCGACCATCCCAAGCAGGTCCGCGCAATGCGGCATGCCCGTCATGACGGCGGAGAGAATCTCCATGAGGCTGGCGAGCCCCGCGCCCTTGTGGCCGAAGCCGAGGCCGCCGAGCGGCAGCAGCGCAGCCGAGCGCAGCGGCTCTGTCGTCGGCTGTCCGGCCGCATCGACCGCAACCTCGGGCGGCAGCGTCATCCCCTTCACAGCCATGTCCTGGACCTTATTCCAAGGGACCATGCTGGTGGCCATATCGAGAAGATAGGGCCGGCTTCCCGAAACCGGCGCCGCGAAGGCGAGCGGGTTCGTGCCGTGGAATGGCGCGACACCATCATGCGGCAGCACGAAACTGTCTGAATTGCAGAACGCGAAGCCGGCCATGCCGGCTTCGGCGGCACGCAGCGCATAGCAGCCGGCGGCGCCGAAATGCGAGGAATTGATCACGGAAGCGGCCGCGATGCCGGCCGACCGGGCGAGTTTCACCGCCTCGTCGACCGCGAAGAAGCTGGCGTAATGGCCGAAGCCGTTGTTGCCGTCGACGATCACCGTGCCGGGCCCCGTGACCTCGGCAGAGAGCTTTGGCGCCGGATTGATGCGGCCGGTGCGGACGACCTTGGCATAGTGAAGGACCAGCCGGGCGCCATGGCTGTCGACGCCACGCAGCGAGGCCTCGGTCAGCGCGTCGGCGACAGATCGCGACGCATCCTCGGCGGTCCCCGCCGCCCGCAACACCTCGAGGACGAAGGCATGCACGGCGGCGCCGCTCGCCCGGAATTCGGCCGTTT
This sequence comes from Kaistia soli DSM 19436, assembly GCF_900129325.1. GTDB lineage: Bacteria > Pseudomonadota > Alphaproteobacteria > Rhizobiales > Kaistiaceae > Kaistia > Kaistia soli. The sequence continues at coordinate 802,212 of NZ_FQUP01000001.1, forward strand.
CCGCCGCAGCCCTGTCGACTGTCATCGCGCTTGTTCCCTTCACGCTCATCGAGGCGGCAAGGGCCTTATCACGCCGGCGCGACCGTCGTCATCCTTCGTCGACGCGCGCCGCCTTCGGCGCTAGTCTCTCATGCCGGCTGTGCCTGGCCGGACGAGGGAGGATGCCGATGCCGGATGCGACTTCGACGGATGCGATACCATCCGCCGCGATCCTGGCCGAGCTGGAGCGCAAGGTGCTCTGGCTGGCGGCCTGGATGATCCACAACGCCAACCACCTGCGCGACAATGACGAGGGCATCAAGGTCGGCGGCCACCAGGCATCGTCCGCCTCGCTCGCGACGATCATGACGGCGCTCTATTTCGACGCGCTGCAGCCGGAGGACCGCGTCGCGGTCAAGCCTCATGCCAGTCCGATCTTCCACGCGATCCAGTATCTCTCCGGCCGGCAGAGCCTCGAAAAACTGCAGAACTTCCGCGCCTTTCGCGGCGCGCAGAGCTATCCCTCGCGCACAAAGGACACCGACGACGTCGACTTCTCGACCGGATCGGTCGGCCTCGGCGCTGCACAGACATTGTTCTCGGCGCTGGTGCAGGACTATGTCCGCGCCAAGGGCTGGACGTCTGGCGGCAAACCCGGCCGCATGGTGGCGCTGGTCGGCGACGCCGAGATGGACGAGGGCAACATCTTCGAGGCCCTGCTCGAGGGCTGGAAACATGGCCTCCGCAATTGCTGGTGGGTCGTCGACTACAACCGGCAAAGCCTCGATGCGGTGGTCCGCGAGGGCCTCTGGCAGCGCTTCGAGGCGATCTTCGCCAATTTCGGCTGGGACGTCGTCATCCTCAAATATGGCGTGCTGCTGCAAGCGGCCTTTGCCGAGCCGGGCGGCGAGGCGCTGCGCCACTGGATCGACACCTGCCCGAACCAGCTTTATTCCGCGCTCTGCTTCCAGGGCGGCGCTGCGTGGCGGAAGCGCCTCACCGACGAGATCGGCGATCAGGGCGCTGTCACGGCGCTGATCGAGCGACGCGACGATGCGGAACTCGCCCGTCTCATGACCAATCTCGGCGGCCATGACCTGCCGACCCTGACCGAGGCTTTTGCCAAGGCGCGGACACATGAGCGGCCGACCTGCTTCATCGCCTATACGATCAAGGGCTTCGGCCTGCCGCTCGCCGGCCACAAGGACAATCACGCCGGCCTGATGACGCCGACGCAGATCGAGACGTTGCGCGAAAGCCTCCATGTGCGGCCTGGGCATGAATGGGACCGCTTCGAGGGGCTCAGGGCGCCGGAGGCCGAACTGGAGCGCTTCCTCGCCGACGCGCCGTTCGCTCAACGTGGCAAGAAGGCGCTGGCGCCGGTCGTCACGGTGCCCGCAACGCTGCCCGTCCCGCCGGCAGCCGGCAAGCTGCTTTCGACGCAGGCCGGGTTCGGCCAGATCCTGAATGAGGTAGCGCGCGGCGATGATGATTTCGCGCGGCGGATCGTGACGACGGCCCCCGATGTCACGGTCTCGACCAATCTCGGCCCCTGGGTCAACCGGCGCGGGCTGTTCGCCCGCGAAAGCATGGCCGACCTCTTCAAAGCCGAGCGCATTCCCTCGACCTTTAACTGGGACTTCTCGCCGGACGGCCAGCATCTCGAACTCGGCATCGCCGAGATGAACCTCTTTCTGATGTTGTCAGCGCTCGGCCTGAGCCACGCTATCAATGGCGAACGGCTGCTGCCGATCGGCACGCTCTATGACCCGTTCATCTATCGCGGCGCCGACGCTCTCAACTATGCCTGCTACCAGGATGCGCGCTTCATCCTCGTCGCGACGCCTTCAGGCGTGACGCTGGCGCCAGAGGGCGGCGCGCATCAATCGATCGGCACGCCGCTGATCGGCATGGCGCAGGATGGACTCGCCGCCTTCGAGCCGGCCTTCGTCGACGAGCTGGCGGCGATCCTTGCCTTCGGCTTCGACTATATCCAGCGCTCCAAGGACGACAGCGCGGGCGACGAGCGCACTGTGCTGCCCGACGAGCAGAGCTGGCTGCGCGATGAGACGGGCGGCTCGCTCTATCTCCGCCTTTCGACACGGCCGCTCGAGCAGCCGCAACGCGCGATGACGCCCGCGCTGTCGCGCGCCATCGTCGACGGCGCCTACTGGCTGCGCGAGCCAGGGCCCAATCCCGAACTCGTCATCGCCTATCAGGGCGCGGTGGCGCCGGAAGCCATCGCGGCGACCGGCCTGCTCGCCGAGGATCGGCGCGATATCGGCCTTCTCGCCGTAACCTCGGCCGACCGGCTCAATGCCGGCTGGACGGCGGCGGGGCGGGCGCGCGAGCGCGGCCTCGTCCATGCCCGCTCGCATGTCGAACGGCTGTTCGAGAAGCTCCCCGCCCATTGCGGCCTCGTCACGGTCATCGACGGGCATCCGGCGACGCTTGGCTGGCTCGGCGCGGTCGCAGGCCACCGCACGCGCTCGCTCGGCGTCGAGCATTTCGGCCAGACCGGCACGATCGCAGATCTCTATCGCCATCACGGCATCGACGCCGCGGCGATCGCCCGGGCGGCGTCCGCGCTGGCGCCGTTCCATCCGGTCCGCCACCTGAAGCCGGCGTCCTGACATGGCTGAGGATGAAGACCCCGCCGCCACGGTCGAGACCGCAGTCAACGGTCTCGGCATCCTCGCGCGGCGCAAGATCGAGGCGGAGATCATCAAGCCGATCTATGAGGAGATGGTCGGCCGCTTCGGCAAGGAAGCAGCGCGCGCGGCGCTGAAGGCCGCGATCACCAGGGCGGCGATCGAGAGCGGCCGGCGCCTCGCGGCGGCGGAAAAGGGCCCGACCGACCTTTCGACCTTCGCCGCACTACAGCCGAAATGGCGGCAGGACGACGCGCTCCGCTTCGAGGTGCTCGCCGAGACGAAGGACCGCTTCGACTATGACGTGACGCGCTGCCGCTATGCCGAGATGTATCACGCGATGGGGCTTGGCGAGATTGGCGACATCCTCTCCTGCCAGCGCGACGGAACGTTCTGCGAGGGCTATGACCCGCGCATCACCATGACGCGCACGACGACCATCATGTCGGGCGCGAAACGCTGCGACTTCCGCTACCGCATCAAACCGGACGCGAAAGTCTGACGCCCATCAGGCGAGCTCAGGATAGCCGCTCTCGATGGCAAAGCGCCGGCTGGCGGCGATCGGGTCATAGGCCTCGCGGCCGAGCGGCTCGAAGCCTGTAATCAGCAGCGCTGCGCACTCTTTCGCAAGGCGGGGATCGATGACTGTTTTCGCCAGCGCGCCGCGGAGGGAGCGAACCTCATCCGGCGTACTCCGCCCGGCTGTGATCAGCGGCAGGCCCGGCGCCGGGGCGGTGCGGCCGATGATCCTCAGGCCCGACACGGCGGCAGGATCATGACGGGCGATGAGCGCGAAGCTGATGCTATCGATCGCCGCGAGATCGGCCTTTCCGGCACGCACATGATCGACGGAACGGCGATGCGCGCCGGTCTCAACCGCGCACCTGAAGAAACTTCCATTCACGGCGAGCGGTGCAACGAGCGCGCGCAGCGCATTGTAGCCGGACTGGGAATCGGCAGCGTTGTAGGCAACGGTGCGACCGCGGAGGTCAGCGAGCGTATTGGCCGAATCGTCGTCGCGCACGATGAGAACGCTCGCATAATCCGTTCCCGAAGCACCCGGTGCATCGAAGCGAAAGGCGCCGACAACGGTCACAGCGCTGTCGAGCCCTTCGACGAGGGGATAGCCGCAGGTCTGGCTCAGCAGCAGATCCGGATCGCGCCAATGCGCGGCGAGATCATCCGGCCAGGCGGGCGCATCGGGCACGTCATCGAAGCCCTCCGCGCGCAAAGCCGCGGCAAGGCCTCGCCAGAAAGCCGCGACCGCGACGGGATCGATCCCATACATCGGCAGCGAAGCCGGCCGCAGCGTCATGGCGGCGACCCGTCGCCCAATGGTGCCCGGCCCAGCGGATGGGCCGGCGCGTCATGCGGCTTCAGCAGATAGCGCCGCGCGACATCGAGATAACTGCGATAGACGAGACCGCCATTGGCGCCGACGAGCTGCGCGCGATGCGCACGGTACCAGGCGGGAATCCGATACCAGGGCAGCGTCGGCTTCGCATGGTGCGCGGCATGCAGATTGTTGAACAGGAAAAGCGGTCCGAGCAGATAGGAGCGCTCGACGATCGCGGTGCGCTGGATCACGGCATGCTCCGCCTTGTGCTCGGCGAATGACCGGATCAACAGGATCGCAGTGCCCGGATAGACGATGCCGAAGATGTAGAAGAGCATATCCATCCGCGCCACGAAGACCAGCCAAAGCACGAGCGGCACCAGATGCATGAGATGTCTGGCCCAGATACGCCGGCTCGGACCGTTACCGGCGCGGATCGCCTTGGCTTCGACAGCCAGGAAGCGCGCGACGTTCCAGAACGGGCCGATCAGCATGCGCCCCAGCAAGGTTCCCTGCGCCCGGACCAGAAAGCGGCCAACGGCCGAAAGCCTGCGCCAGTCCTCATCCGTCCAATAATAGGATTCCGGATCGTCGAGCGGATCAGTCAACCGATCGTCGCGATGATGCACGAGATGGGCGATGCGATAGCTGTCGAAGGGCAGCCAGAGCGACAGCGGCGGCAGGGCCAGCGCCCGGTTGAGCCGCCGCAAGCGGGTCGGATGGCCGTGGATCAATTCGTGCTGCAGCGAGGAGTGAAGCGCGATCAACACCGCTCCGGCGACGACGACCAACGCTGTTGGCAAGCTCCGGTGGCAGGCGGTGAGCGCAGCGAAGGCCAGATAGACACCGACGACGAGGGTCAGGGTCGGCCATTCGACGGCGGCGCGCAGGCGGGCGCGCGGCACCACGGCACCGGACGTAATGTCGGTCATGTCATCAGACTTTGATTAGGAAAGGGAAACGACGCGCGCGTTGAGCGAAGACAAAATTCGGCTCGACTTCACCTCATCTGATATTCTTCGCCTTTGCCGCGCTGCTGCGGCACGCTTGACTACAGTGACGTTAGCAAGGCGGCTGCGCAGGCGTAACAGCGCGAGTTTCTTTTCTTTCGTGCCAAAGAGAACGCCGTTCCGTCTCCTGGACGCACCGCGAAAAATGCGGTTGGGGCGATGCGGCGCACTGCCCTCCGGAAGCATCCGGCGTTGGCCGACTCATGCATCTTGCGCATAGACGGCGGGGCGGCACGGAGGCACACTTGTCTTTGCTGCCTTCGAATGGGGATCGATCATGAGATTCAGAGCACTTCGCGCCGGGCTCACGGCCACGCTGCTTGCGGTCGGCCTCATCGGACCCGTCGCAGGTCCGGCGCTCGCGGCGACGCCGAAGGATACGCTGGTCCAGGCCTGGCAGATCGACGACATCATTTCGCTCGATCCGGCCGAGCTGTTCGAATTCTCGACCACCGAGATCGCCGGAAACACCTATGAGCGGCTGATCGGCTACGACCTCGACGACGTCTCCAAGATGTTCGGCGTGGTCGCCGAGAGCTGGACCGTGTCGGACGACGGCAAGACGATCAGCTTCAAGATCCGCGAAGGGCGAAAATTCGCCTCGGGCAATCCGATCACGGCCGCAGATGTCGAATTCTCGCTGCAGCGCGCAGTGCTGCTCGACAAGTCGCCGGCCTTCATCATCACGCAGTTCGGCATCACCAAGGACAATGTGAAGGACGCCATCAAGGCGACCGGCGACTACACGCTCGACTTCACGATGGACCGCCCCTATGCGCCGAGCTTCGCGCTCTACGCGCTGACATCGTCGGTCGCCTCGGTGGTCGACAAGAAGCTGGTGCTGGACCATGAAGCCGACGCGGATCTCGGCAATGGCTGGCTGAAGACCCATTATGCCGGGTCAGGACCGTTCACGATCCGCGATTGGCGCGCCAACGAAGTGGTGGTGCTGGAGCGAAACCCGAACTTCTCAGGCACGCCGACGCCGCTCTCCCGCGTCATCTACCGCCATATCCCGGAGACCGCGACGCAGCGCATCCTGCTCGAAAAAGGCGATGTCGACATCGCGCGCAATCTCGGGCCCGAACAGATCACGGCGCTTTCCGGCAATCCGGACATCAAGATCCAGCGGGCGCCGAAGGGGACGCTCTATTATCTCGGCCTCAACCAGAAGAACCCGAACCTCGCCAAGCCCGAGGTGCGCGAAGCGCTCAAATATCTCGTCGACTACGCCGCGATCACCGACACGATCATGAAGGATCAGGCGACGGTGCATCAGGCCTTCCTGCCGAAGGGTTTCCTCGGCGCCGTGAACGACACGCCCTTTTCGCTCGATGTCGACAAGGCGAAGGCACTGCTCGCCAAGGCCGGGCTGCCGGACGGCTTCGCCGTCACGATGGATGTGCGCTCGACACAGCCGATCACCGGCGTCGCCGAGGCGATCCAGTCGAGCTTCGCCAAGGCCGGTGTCAAGGTCGAGATCATCCCGGGCGACGGCAAGCAGACGCTGACCAAGTACCGCGCCCGTGCGCATGACATCTATATCGGCGATTGGGGCTCCGACTATCAGGATCCGCACTCCAACGCGCAGACCTTCGCTTCCAACCCCGACAACAAGGACGACGCCTCGTCGAAGACGCTGGCCTGGCGCAATGCCTGGCCGACGCCTGTCCTCGGGCCCGAGGTCGAGGCGGCGATCCTCGAGCGCGATCCGGCCAAGCGCGCCGCGATCTATGAAAAGCTGCAGCGCGACGTGATGGCCGACGGGCCCTTCGTCATCATGTTCCAGAAGACGGAGAGCGCGGCGCTCAGGTCGAACGTCAAGGGCTTCATCATGGGGCCCTCCTTCGACAACAACCTCGCCACGAGCACGAGCAAGGATTGAGCCTCGATCCGGGCCTGACTGTCGAAGCACTGCCGGAGCGACGCGGGCGCGCCGCTCTCGGCTTTGCCGGCGGCGTGGCCGGCTTCCTCCTGACGCTGGCGATCACGCTCTTCGGGCTCGTCGTCGTCACCTTCGTCATCGGCCGCGTCGTGCCGATCGATCCTGTACTGGCCGTGGTCGGAGACCGGGCATCGGCCGCAACCTATCAGCGCGTCCGGGCCGAGATGGGGCTGGACCTGCCGTTGATCGAGCAGTTTCGCGTCTATCTGGTCAAGGCTGTGACGGGCGACTTCGGGCGTTCGGTGCTGACCACCAATCCGGTGATCGAGGATATCCGGACCTATTTCCCGGCGACCATCGAACTCGCGACCCTCGGTACGCTGATCGGCACGCTGATTGGAGTGCCGCTTGGCGTCTTCGCGGCCGTCCGCTCCGGCAGCGTGCTCGACCAGATCGTCCGCATCGTCGGGCTCGTCGGCTATTCGGTCCCGATTTTCTGGCTCGGGCTGATGGCGCTGCTGCTGTTCTATGCCAAGCTCGATTGGGTTGCCGGCCCCGGCCGGCTCGACATCGCCTATGACTATCTGGTGACGCCGGTCACCGGCTTGCTGCTTGTCGACAGCCTGATGCAGGGCCAGTTGGACGTGTTCTGGAACGCGATCAGCCACATCGTCCTGCCGGCGGCGCTTCTAGGCTATTTTTCGCTCGCCTATATCAGCCGCATGACGCGCGCTTTGCTCCTCAACGAGCTGGCGCAGGAATATGTCGTCACCGCCAGGATCAAGGGCCTCTCGGAGGCACGCGTGATCTGGCGTCATGCGCTCCGCAACGCCGCGGTGCCGCTTCTGACCGTGGTGGTGCTCTCCTATGCGACGCTGCTCGAAGGCTCCGTGCTGACCGAGACGGTATTCTCGTGGCCCGGCATCGGCTCCTACATCACCTCGTCGCTGCAGAATGCCGACATGAACGCCGTGCTCGGCGGCACGCTGGTGGTCGGCGCCGCCTTCGTGACGCTGAACCTCGTGTCGGACCTGCTCTACCGCCTGCTCGATCCGAGGACGCGCTGATGGCGGCGGGCCCCTCCCCGCTCACCGCCTGGCTGACGACCGCAGAGCCACAGTCGCGGACGCAGGCCCGGGTCGGCCATGCCTATCAGAGCTTCCGCCGTCTCGCGCGCAACCCGACCGCCATGGCCGGCCTGGTGATCGTCGGACTGCTGGTCTTCGTCGCGGCGTTCGCGCCGCTGCTCGCCACCCATTCGCCGATCGCGAGCGGCGATTTGAGGACCGAGCGATTGCTGCCGCCTGGGCCTGTTTTCTGGCTGGGGACCGATGATCAGGCGCGTGACATCTATTCGCGCCTTCTCTATGGCTCGCGCCTGACGCTCGCCGTCGTCATCCTCGTCTCGATCATCGCGACGCCGATCGGTCTCGCGATCGGCACGGTATCAGGCTATTTCGGTGGCTGGCTCGACCGCGTTCTGATGCGCATCACCGACATCTTCCTGGCCTTCCCGCGGCTTGTCCTCGCGCTCGCCTTCGTGGCGGCGCTCGGTCCCGGCATCGAGAATGCAATCATCGCCATCGCCATCACGGCGTGGCCGCCTTATGCCCGCCTTGCCCGCGCTGAGACGCTGACGATCCGCAACAGCGACTTCATCCATGCCGTGCGCCTGCAGGGTGGTTCGTCGCTCCGCATCCTGCTGAAGCACATCGTGCCACTTTGTCTTTCCTCGGTGACCGTCCGAGTCACTCTCGACATGGCCGGCATCATCCTGACCGCCGCCGGGCTCGGCTTTCTCGGGCTCGGGGCGCAGCCGCCGACGCCGGAATGGGGCACCATGATCGCGCAGGGGCGGCGTTTCCTGATGGACCAGTGGTGGGTTGCCGCCGTGCCTGGCATCGCCATCTTCGTCGTCAGCCTTGGCTTCAACCTGCTGGGCGACGGCCTCCGCGATGCGCTCGACCCGAAGGCGTCGCGATGACCCCGCTGCTCGAGGTCGAGGATCTCCATGTCCGCTTCCCTCTCACTGAGGGCACCATCGAAGCGGTGCGGGGTATTTCCTTCACGCTCGGTCGCGAACGGCTCGGCATCGTCGGGGAGAGTGGCTCCGGCAAGTCGCAGACCGGCCGCGCGATTCTGGGGCTGACAGCGAGACCCGGCGAGGTCACGGCCAAGCGCCTCGCCTTTGACGGCATTGATCTCATGGCCGCACCGGAACGATTGCGACGCAGCCTGCGTGGCAGCCGCATGACCATGGTGATGCAGGATCCGCGCTATTCGCTCAATCCGGTGATGACCGTCGGGCAGCAGATCATCGAATCCTACCGCGCGCACAAGCGCGTCTCGGGCCGCGACGCCAGGCGGGCGGCGCTCGCCATGCTGGACGAAGTCCGCATCACCGCGCCAGACCGCGTCATGGCGCTCTATCCGCATGAGCTTTCCGGCGGCATGGGCCAAAGGGTGATGATCGCGATGATGCTGATCACCGGCCCGGAACTGCTCATTGCCGACGAGCCGACCTCGGCGCTCGACGTCACAGTGCGCGGCGAGGTGCTCCGCATCCTCGACCAACTCGTCGCCGAGCGCGGCATGGGCCTCATCCTGATCAGCCATGATCTCGAAATGGTGGCCTCGTTCTGCGACCGCGTGCTGGTGATGTATGCCGGCAAGATCGTGGAGGAGCTCGCCTCAGGGGCGCTGGATCAGGCGCGTCATCCCTATACGCGCGGGTTGATCGGCTGCCTGCCGAAGCTGGCCGGCGACAGCCACCCGCTCCCGGTTCTCACCCGCGATCCAGCCTGGGCGCGCTGACCATGGCGACGCCGCTGATTGAGGCCAGAAATCTCTCCGTGCGGTTTGGCGTCGGCCGGCTCACGGTCGCGGCGCTCGACGATGTTTCGTTTACGCTGGCGCCCGGTGAATCCCTCGGCCTCGTCGGCGAGAGCGGGTCAGGCAAATCGACGGTGCTGCGTGCCTTGACTGGCCTCGCGCCGCTCTCGGGCGGCAGCTTGAAGCTCGGCGGCGTGGCGGTTCCGACACCAAGGCGGATGAATTTCTTCACCGCCGTGCAGATGGTGTTCCAGGACCCCTATGCCTCGCTGCATCCGCGCCACACGGTCGACCAGATCCTTGCCGAACCGCTCGCGATCCATCGCATTCCCCACGCCGAGACGCGCATCGTGGCGGCGCTCAGGGAAGTCGGGCTCGGGCCGTCCTACCGCTTTCGCTATCCGCATCAGCTCTCCGGCGGGCAGCGCCAGCGCATCGCGATCGCGCGTGCCCTGATCCTCCGTCCGAAGGTCGTGCTGCTGGACGAACCCACCTCAGCGCTCGATGCCTCCGTACAAGCCGAGATCCTCAATCTGCTGGAGGATCTCCGCCGCGCCTTTGGCCTCGCCTATATCCTGGTCAGCCACGACCTTGCCGTGGTGGCGCATCTCTGCGAGCGGCTGATCGTACTGCGCCAGGGCCGCATGATCGAGGAGACGACGGCCGGGGCGCTCCGCGACGGCTCGGTCAAGACCGACTACACGCGGGCGATGCTCGCGGCCAGCGGGGGGTTCACGCGCGTGGGTCCGACCGCTCCCCCTACTGCTCCTCTCCGAAATACTTGACGCGCAATTTGTCGATCTCGTCATGCTCCTCGGAGGACAGCAATTCGATGGTCACCGGGCGGCGCAAGATGCTGTTCTGCGGCGTACCAAAGGCATATTTGCTGGGCTCGAAGCGCGGGCCGACCAGCCGCACATCGGCGCGCGGATGGCTATGGATATAATATTGCAGCACCGGGCCATCCTCGATGATGGCGTCGATATCCTCGGCCTCCAGCGCCGCGACCGCCTCCTCAAGCGTAAGGAAAGTCACATTGCGCATGCCCTGCTCGCGGACGAAATCGTTGGAGACGGTGTCCTTGAGCACGCCGATCGTGCGGCCTTCGAGGTCGTCGATGTTGTGGATATTGTTGGCGGCCGAGAGCGTCGCCATGACGGTCGTCACCGACGAGGTGACATAGGCGATGACGGCGACGCCAGCCATCAGCCAGATGCCCTGCCATATACGGCCGATCCAGCCGAACAGGTTCTTGCGCGCCGCCGGCTTGCCGGTCGTCGCGATCTGCATCACCGTATAGAAGCTGTCCGCGAAGCCATCCCGCCAGCGCTTTGGAAAGGCGCTGTCGAAATGGCGATCGAACAATGTCATCAGCGCTGTCGCCAGCAGGAGGACCAGTCCGATCCGTGCATAGGTGGTGAGAAAACCGGCATCGCGCAGTTCACCGATCACGTCCAAGACGCTGGCATGGCTTCGCTCATTGATCATGATCCGAAGCCCGGCATCGAACCATGGCTGGGTGAAGTCGATCCGCCGCGCCCGGCTCTCGTTGACGGTGATATTGGAAACCGCAATGTCGATCTGGCCATCATGGGCGGCCTTGATGACGGCGCCGACGGTCGGGAATTCCTGATAGGTGAATGTCCGCTTCAAATCCGCGGCAAGGCTCTCCCACAGGTCGATCGCCATGCCGGTGTATTTGCCGCCGCGCTTCATCACGAAGGGCGCGCTCAGATGAACGCCGACCCGGATCGGCCGCTGCGGACCCGCGACGGCTTCCTCGCCGTCGCCCACCCCGGCCTGCGCCTCATCGGCGGGGACGGCCGGCTCGGGAACGGCCTCTTGGACGGGTTCTGTCGCCGGCGGTGCCACCAACGGGGGCGTGACAGGCTGCGGATCGGCGGTCAGCGGCTTTGCCGCTGCCGCCGGGGGCTTCGCGGGAGCCGGCTCCTGAGCCTCGCTTGATCCGGACGCGACCGCGCAGGCGAGGACGAAGCCCAGGAGTGCGGCAACGCATGCCAGTCGCCGGACGAAATTCATTTCCCTGCTCATCCTCTCAAAATCGGGCCACCACCGCGACATCGCATCAGCCGATGGTTCGTTCCAGCAGGCTCAGCCAGTTTTCGCTGCCGAGCTTAGCGAGCAGCGCCTCGTCATAGCCGTGAGCCCGCATGGCTCCGACGAGGCTGGGCAGGCCGGCGGCGGTGCCGATCTCGGCAGGGATCAGCGCCCCGTCGAAATCCGAGCCGAAGCCGACTCGGTCCTCGCCGACCCGTTCGATGAGATAGTCGAGATGGCGCAGCATCGTGTCGAGACCAGTGTCGGTGCGCATGCGTCCGTCCGGCCGCAGGAAGCAGGTCGCGAAATTGAGGCCGACCATGCCGTCGCTGTCGCGGATGGCGGCGAGCTGGCGGTCGGTCAGGTTGCGGGCCGAAGGCGTGATGGCGTGGGCATTCGAATGGGTCGCGACCAGCGGCGCCTTGGAGAGGCGTGCGACGTCCCAGAAGCCGGCCTCGTTCAGATGCGACAGATCGATGAGGATCCGCAGCGCATTGCAGGCCGCGACGAGGCGTTCGCCTGCCTCAGTGAGGCCGGGGCCGGTGTCGGGCGAGCCGGGGAAACGGAACGGAACGCCGTGCCCGAACACCGTCGGACGGCTCCAGACCGGGCCGATCGAGCGGAGGCCGGCGGCGTGGAGCACATAGAGCATCTCAAGTTCCGGATCGATCGCTTCGGCGCCCTCTATATGCAGCACGGTCGCCAGCGCGCCGCGCGCGATTGCCGCTCGGATCTCGGAGGTATCACGGCAGATCGCGACCTCGCCGGCCGATTCCCGCTCGATACGCAAGAGCAGCGCGATCATCGCGAGCGTCGCCTCCCGGGCCTCGTTCATCGGCAGCATGCCGGGCAGCGGCACGTCATAGGACGCGCCCATCATCTGGTCGGCATAGGCAAACCCGCGGGCAGGCGGGGAGAAGACCGCGAAGAGACCGCCGACCATGCCGCCGGCCCGCGCGCGCGGCAGATCGAGCTGGCCATCCTCGGTGCCATCGAGGAACGCGCGGGCCGCGCCCTCGCGCCGCACGAGCCGCAGCAGCACGTCATTATGGCCGTCGAAGATCGGCAGAAGCGTCATGTCTCTCTCTTTCAATCGCGGACGGGCTCGTGCGGGGACGTGCTTTCGCCGGCGAGGGCCTCGACATCGCGCGAGACGGTCGCCCGCTCGCCGACAAGGCCGCGCGGACGAACCAGCAGGATAGCAGCCAGCGCCACGCCGATCGCAACGATCTGCAAGGCGGCAGCGCGCGCCTGGAAGGCCGGCGCGACGAATGTTCCGACCGCGAGGCTCGACAGACTCCACAATGCCCAGACGATCACGGCGCCGATGAGTGCGCCGCGATTATTGCCGGAGCCGCCGACGATCAGCATCGCCCAGACCTGGAAGGTCAGGATCGACAGATAGTTGTCCGGCGCGATGAAACCAATGAAATGCGCCTGCATGGCCCCGGCAAGGCCCATGATGGCGCCGCCGAGCGCGAAGGCCTGCAGGCGGTGGAAATTGACGTTCTTGCCGAGCGATGCCGCAGCGGCCTCGTCCTCGCGGATGGCGCGCAGCACGCGCCCCCAGGGGCTGCGGGTCAGCGTTTCGAGGATCAGGAAGAGGCCGAGCACCACGAAGCCGGTCAGCGCCAGATTGGCGGCGTTGAAGGCGATCGGCGTCTCGGCAAGGCTCGAAAACGGCCGCGGGATGAAGGCGATGCCAAACGGGCCGCCGGTCAGCGCCGTCGCGTTCAACGCGATGACCTGGATCGTGACCGCGATCCCGAACGTCGTCATCGCGAGGTAGTCGGCACGAAGACGCAGCGTCGCGAGCCCAACCAGCGCGGCCGCTGCGCCGGCGACCAGCATCGCGGCGAGCCATCCGGCAAGGATCGGCCAGCCGAAGCCGCCGATCCGGTCGGCGGCATCGGGCGTCGTCAGGATGGCGGAGACATAGGCACCGATCGCCGCGAAGCCGGCGACGCCGACATTGAACAGGCCCGTCTGGCCCCATTGCACATTGAGGCCAAGGCAGAGCACGCCGAAGATGAGCGCGTTGACGAGAAAGAAGGCGCCATAGCCGAGAAGATCGATCATCCCTCGCGAACTCCGAAGAGGCCACGCGGGCGCACCAGCAGCATCGCGATGAGCAGCACGAAGGCAACGGCGGAGCGATATTCCGAGCCGATCAGCTGCACGGCGCCCGCCTCGGCGACGCCGACGATGAGGCCGCCGATGATGGCGCCCCAGACGCTGCCGATGCCGCCGAGAATCGCGGCGGCAAAGAGCGGCAGCAGCAGGTCGAATCCCATCTGCGGCCTGATCTGCACCGTGAGGCCCAGCATGATGCCCGAGACACAGGCGAGCGCCCCGCCGATCAGCCAGGTGGCGCGGATGACGGCGGCGACGTCGATGCCGACGACGCGGGCGAGCGCCGGATTCTCGCTCACCGCCCGCATCGAACGGCCGATATGGGTGCGCGTCAGCAGAAGATGCATCGCGATGACGACGACGAGGGCGAGGCCCATCATCGCCGCCTGATCCGGCGTCACGCGGATGCCAAGGCCGACCGGGATGGCGATCTGGATGGCGCGGCTGAAATAGGCCGGCTCGGAGGTGAACAGGAACTCCAGCATCGCCCGCAGCGCCAGCGACGCGCCGAAGCTCGCGATGACCATGACGATGCCATGGCCCGTCCGCCGCAACGGCTTGAACAGGGCCGCGTCGAGGAGGAGTGCCAGCAGCCCGGTCAGCGCCATGGCGAGGAGCCCGCCAACGATGAGCGGCCAGCCGAACGAAAACGGCATGAAACGCGCCGCCGGGCCAATCCAGCCGGTCAGCGCACCGACGGTGCCGAGCGCCAGATAGGCCCCCCAAGAGATGAAGTCGCCATGCGTGAAGTTCGAGAAGCGCAGGATCGAGTAGGTCAGCGTCAGCCCGACGGCGCCGAGCCCGATCAGCGCGCCGGCAAAGAGACCATCGGCGAGGAATTGCAGGCTCATGGCGCGCTCCTCCCCACTACGCTGGCATCGGCGCCGCCAAGGCCGAGATAATGCTCGGCGATATCGGGATCGGCCGCGAGCGCCGCCGCGGAACCTTCATGGCGGTTGCGGCCATCGGCCAGGATATAGGCGCGGTCGGCGATCGCGAGCGCAGCGCGGGCGTTCTGCTCGACCATCAGGATCGTGACGCCACTGGCGCGGATTTCCACCAGCTTGGCGAAGACGTCGCGGACCAATTTCGGCGAAAGCCCGGCCGAGGGCTCGTCGAGCATCAGCACGTGCGGCTCGATCATCAGCGCGCGGGCGACGGCCAGCATCTGGCGCTGCCCACCGGAAAGGCGTCCGGCGGCGAGCCCGCGCTGGCGGGCAAGGTCCGGGAAAAGCTCCAACATCGCGGCGAGGCGCGCGGCGCGGACGGACGCTGGCGCGACATGGCCCGCGAGGACGAGATTTTCCTCGACGCTCATGGTGGTGAACACATTCTCGGTCTGCGGCACGAAGGCGAGGCCGAGGCGCACCATCCTGTGCGCGGCCGTCTGCGTGATCTCGGCACCGGCGAGCGTCACGGTGCCGCGCGCGATCGGGACGAGACCGGCGATCGCTTTCATCAGGGTCGACTTTCCGGCCCCGTTCGGACCGAGCAGCACGACGATCTCGCCGCGGCCGACGGTGACGCTGGCGCCCTTGACGATCGGCAGGCCCGGCTCATAGCCGGCCTCGATCCCGTGCGCGACGAGGGCAGGAACCCCTGTCATGCCACAGCCCCGCCGAGATAGGCGTCGACGACGCGGGGATCGCGCGCCATGACCTCAGGCGCGCCACGGCCGAGCACGCGCCCCTCGGCCATCACGATCACCTCGCCGCAGAGGCGCGCGACGAGATCCATATTGTGCTCGATGATCAGGAAGGTGATGCCGGTGCGGTTGATAGCTTCGATCCGCGCCATGATGATTTCCAGCAGCGCCGGATTGACGCCGGCCGCCGGCTCGTCGAGCAGGATCAGCCTCGGCTCGGCCATCAGCACGCGGGCGAGTTCCAGCAGCTTGCGCTGCCCGCCGGACAGCGCCTTGGCCGGCAGCCGCTCGACCTTGGCGAGATCGACGAAGGCGACGATCTCGCGGGCCCGCGCGATGTTGGCCTGTTCCTGCCGACGCACCGAAGCGCGCGCGAAGAGGTTCGCGAGCATGCGCTCGCCGGGCTGCGCCCGCGCGGCGACGAGCACGTTTTCCAGCACCGACATCTCGCCAAAGGGCTTCGGAATCTGAAAGGTGCGGGCGAGACCCGCGGCGACGCGCCGGTGCGCCGGCTCATGTTCGATCGCCCGGCCGCCGAGGCGGATCGCGCCGGCGGTCGGCTGCAAGGTGCCGGCGATCAGGTTGAAAGTCGTGGTTTTGCCGGCGCCGTTCGGCCCGATGAGCCCGACGATCGCTCCGGCGGGAACGGCGAAGCTTACATCGTCGACCGCGCGGAAGCCGTCGAAGGACTTGGAAACCGATTGCACTTCGAGCATGCGTGCGCCAGACCAGAGGCGGGAGCGTGGCGGGCCGGTCCGGCCCCTCGCGTTCCCTTCTACATGGCCCGGCCCAACTCTCAAGGGCCCAATCGCCAGGCTGCCTTGCCAGCCGGCGATCAGACGATGCGGGGAGCGATGAGCGGGGCGGCCGACGATCACTTCGAACTTTACGACCTCCGCGTCGAAGTCGTGGCGCCGCCGGGCGCCCGGCTCTATTGCGGCGCCGCGGTCGGAGACTTTTTCGAGCTGCACGGCGAGATGCTGCATCTGCCCCCGGGGCAAGGCCTCTCTATCTATTCGCTTGCCTCGGTGCTGCCCCTGCTCGCCGCCAAGCAGCGGCCGACGCATCCCAATGACTGGATGACGAGCGACGCCGAAATCGCTTGCCCGGACCCCAATTGCCCCTCGCGCCTTCGCATCACGCGCCTTGGCCTTCGCCGCTTCTCGCATGCGGCGACCACGGCCGTGCCACTGCCGAAGGCCGAATGAAAGACCCGACGATGGATCAGTTCGACCTCGCTCCCGACTATTCGATCTCCCGCGTCATCCGTGGCGGCTGGCAGCTTGCCGGCGGTCATGGCGCGATCGACCGCACGATGGCGGTCGACGACATGACCGCGTTTGCCGAAGCGGGCATCATCACCTTCGACTGTGCCGACATCTATACCGGCGTCGAGGCGATGATCGGGGACTTCCGGATGGCGTATGCCGCCTCGCATGGCAGGGCAGCGCTCGATCGCATCCATGTCCACACGAAATGCGTGCCGGATCTCGCGATCCTCGATCGGATCCGCAAATCCGACATGACCGCGATCATCGACCAGTCGCTGAAGCGACTCAAAATGGAACGGCTCGACCTCGTCCAGTTCCATTGGTGGGATTACGAGGTGCCGCGTTATATCGAGGCGGCCGTCTGGCTCGATGAACTCCGCCGCGAGGGCAAGATCCGTTTCGTCAGCGGCACCAATTTCGACATCCCGCGCGTCAGGGAAATGCTGGCGGCGGGCGTGCCGCTCCGCACGCTGCAGGTCCAGTACTCCGTGCTCGATCACCGGCCGGAAAACGGGCTCGTCGCGTTTGCCGCCGCCCATGGCATCAATCTCCTCTGCTATGGCACCGTCGCGGGCGGCTTTCTCGGCGAGCGCTGGCTCGGCGTGCCAGAACCGTCGGAACCGCTCGAGAACCGATCGCTCACCAAATACAAGCTCATCATCGACGATTTCGGCGGCTGGGCGCTGTTCCAGGAGTTGCTGGCGGCGCTCGCGCGGGTCGCGGCCCGGCATGACGTCGATATCGCAACGGTGGCGAGCCGGCATGTGCTCGACCGTCCGGGGGTCGCTGCGGTGATCGTCGGCGCGCGCAACCGCGCCCATCTTCCCCGCAATCTCGCCATCGGCGCTCTTCGCCTGACGGATGCCGACCGCGCCGAGATCGACGCCGTGCTGGCCCGGCGGCAAGGACCTGAGGGCGATGTCTATACGCTGGAGCGCGACCGCACCGGCCGCCATGGCTCGATCATGAAATACAATCTGAACGCCCAATGACCGATCAGCATCCCCTCGTCGCCGCCGCGATCCGCGAGATCGAGGCCTCGCATGACTTTTTTGTCCGCTGGTTTCTCGGGAACGCAAGCGAGGACGAATTCGTCCTCTGGCAACGTACAACCGCGCCGGAGTTTCGTCTGACGACCCCCGGCGGCACGATGCTCGCTTTGCCGGAGATCACGACATGGATCGCCGGTGCGCGTGGCTCGCAGACATCGCGGTTCGAGATCGGCATAGAGGATGTCGAGACGGTCCATGTCAGCGCCGATGCTGTCTTGCTCATCTATGTCGAGCGACAGTATCGTGACGGACGCACGACGCGGCGGCAGTCGATGGCGCTGTTCCTCAGGGACGACAGCGCGCCGCGGGGGGTCGTGTGGCGCCATCTGCAGGAAACCTGGCTGCAGACGGACTGATTTCGGAAGCCGGGGGGCAAAGCCCGCGACATAAGCGGCAGGGAGAGTTTTCAATGACATCGATCCGCATGCTGCGCGCCGCCCTGCTGGGCAGCGTCGTCGCGCTGGCCGCCACGGGCGCCGCGCGCGCCGCCGATTGCGACGTCACCGTCGGCCTCGTCATGGAACTGACGGGTCCGGCCGGCGAATATGGACAAGCGGGCGCCAAGTCGGTCGAGATGGCGCTTCGCGATCTCAATGATGCCGGCGGCGTGGCGGGGTGCAAGATCGTCACCGACACGCGCGATTCACAGAGCCAGGGCACGGTCGCGGTCGACGTCGCGACGCAGCTCGTTCAGGTCAAGAAGGTGCCGGTGATCATCGGCGGCATCATCTCGTCGGTCTCGATCCCGATCCTCACCTCGGTGACCGCGCCGGCCAAGATCCCGCAGGTCTCGCCGGCCTCGTCCTCGCCGACGCTTACCAAGCTCGGCCGCGACGGCAAGACCAACGGCGTCTTTTTCCGCACCATCACCTCGGATGCGCTGCAGGGCATCGCAGCGGCGAAGTTCGCGGTCGACCAGGGCATCAAGAAGATCGCGATCATCAACGTCAACAACGACTTCGGCGTCAACATGGTCAACGAGTTCGCGACCGCCTACAAGGCGCTCGGCGGCGAGATCACCTCGACGACGCCCTATAACGAGAAGCAGTCGAGCTACCAGTCCGAAGTGACGGCGGCGCTCGCTTCCTCTCCCGAGGCGCTCTATCTCGTCTCGACACCGGTCGATGGCGCGACGATCGCGCGCGCCTGGATCTCGCAGGGTGGACCGCAGAAGTTCCTCTTGAATGATGGCATGAACAGCGCCGAATTCATCAAGAATGTCGGCCCCGAATATCTGAACGACGCCTATGGCACCTCGTCGGGTACGGACGCGACGGCCTCGACCGACTATTTCAACAAGGAATACAAGGCCTTCTCGGGCCTCGACCCGGCCAGCCCTGCCGCCGACCGCTCCTATGACGCGGGCGCGATCGTCGGCCTCGCCATCGCCGAGGCGAGCAAGGACACCGGCAAGGCGGACAGCGCCGGCATCCTCACCTCGATCCGCAAGGTTCTCGATCCGAAGGGTACGGTCATCCATGCCGGCAAGGACGAGTTCGCCAAGGCGCTCGCCCTCATCAAGGATGGCAAGCCGATCAAGTATGAGGGCGTGATCGGCCCGGTGACCTTCGACGAGGTTGGCGACATCACCGGTCCGTTCCGCCTGTGGCGGATCCAGAATGGCGAGGTCACCACGGTCGGCACCATGTCGACCGCCGATATCGACAAGGTCAAGGCGAGCCTCGCTAAGTAAGGCGGCCATCGACCAACCCCTTCGGGGCGCCGCAGGCCGCGGCGCCCCGCCTGATTCAAGGAGCCGCCCTTTGTCCGGACTGTCCACCGTTCCAGCCCGCCTGACGCTTCCGGCCGGCTTTTCGCTGCCGCGCATCGCGACCGGGCTGTGGCAGATCGCGGATATGGAGCGTGACGGGCGAACGATCGATATCGACGCCGCGGCCGAGGCGATGCTCTCCTATGCCCGCGCAGGCTTCGATGCCTTCGACATGGCCGACCATTATGGCAGCGCGGAGCTCATCACCGGCCGCTTCCTGAAGCTTGCTAAGGACGACGGCCTGAAGCCGTTCGTCTCGACGAAATGGTGTCCGACGCCCGGGCCGATGACGCGCGAGGTCGTGCGCGCCGGCGTGCAGCGCAGCCTCGACCGGCTTGGCGTCGACAGCGTCGACCTGATGCAGTTCCACTGGTGGAGCTTCGAGCATCCGGCCTATCTCGATGCGCTGGCCGAAATGGAGGTGATGCGTAGCGAAGGCATCATCCGCCATCTCGGGCTGACCAATTTCAACACCGATCACCTGGCGCTGGTCGTTCGCAACGGCATCACGATCGCCACCAATCAGGTGTCGTTCTCGCTGCTCGATCGCCGCGCGGCGGACGAGATGAGCGCATTCTGCCTTTCGAACGACATCCGCCTGCTCGCCTATGGCACCATGGGCGGCGGCTGGCTCTCGGAGCGCTGGCTCGGCGCGGCGGAGCCGGAGGGTCCGGCCGATTGGTCGAAGATGAAATATCGCCGCTTCGTCGACGTGATCGGCGGCTGGGACGTGTTGCAGGGCATTCTCGGCGCGGCGTCAGCCATCGCGCGGAAGCACGGCGTTTCCGTCTCGAATGTCGCCACGCGCTGGGTGCTCGATCATCCGGCCGTGGCAGCCGTCATCATCGGCGCGCGGCTCGGCGAGCGCGAACACCGCGCCGACAATTTGAAGGCCTTCGACTTCCATCTCGACGCGGAGGACCATGCGCGGCTCGACGCCGCCTTCGCCGCCTCGACGCCGCTGCCCGGCGATTGCGGCGATGAATATCGGAAGCCACCGTTCCTCACGGCTTCGGGTGATCTCAGCCACCACCTCGCGAGCCAGCCGCAGATCTACAAGGCCGAACCGATCCCGGGAAAGCCGGGACGCCTCAGGGTCGATTCCGGCAGCATCTGGGAACCGATCGCCGGCTATTCGCGCGCCGTCCGGATCGGGGAGCGCATCCTCGTCAGCGGCACGACGGCGACGCATACCGATGGTTCGGTGGTCTGTCCCGGCGACATTGCGGGGCAGACGACCTATATCCTCGACAAGATCGCGGCCTCGATCACGGCTCTTGGCGGCTCGCTCGACGACGTGATCCGCACGCGCGTTTATCTGAAGAGCGCGAAGGACTGGGAGCCGGCCTCGCGCGTGCATGGCCGGTTCTTTGGTGCGATCCGTCCGGCAAACACACTGCTGGAAGTTGGCGCGCTTGTCGGGCCCTATGACATCGAGATCGAAGCCGAGGCCGTGGTCGACGCGGCCTGAGGGAGAGCGACATGGACGACGGCATCACGCGTTTCGCAACGCCGCGCGACGACGGGCTCGGCCTCGTCCGGATCGAGAATGGAGCCGGCCTCGCTATTGAGGCGCTGCCAAACGGCACGCTGTTCGCGATTACGCATCGCGAGCCACGCGGCACGATCATGATCAACCAGGTGCTCGGGGCACCGACCGGCGGCGGGATCGGGCGCATCCTGCTGCGTATGGGCGGAGGCTCGCCCGGCATCGCGACGATCGCCGGCAGCGGATCGGACGCCGATTTCGGCCATACGGACAACGCCCTGGTCTATGAAGGCCGTTCGGGCGGGCTTCGCCACCGCGCGGTGCTCGCGCTCGACGCCCAGGAAGCGATCTGGTTCTGGCGCGTCACCGTGACCAATGAGGGCAGCGAGGCCGTCGCCTTCGACCTCATCAATGCGCAGGATGTCGGCCTTGGCGGACGCGGCTTCCTGATGGGCAGCGAGGCGTATGCCTCGCAATATCTCGATCATCACGTCGAGACCCATGCGGATTTCGGCCCGGTCGTGATGTCGCGGCAGAATCTCGACCAGGGCGGGCGTCACCCCTGGCTGGTGCAGGGCTGCCTCGATGGCGCCAGCGGCTATGCGACCGATGCGATGCAGCTGTTCGGGCCGGCCTTTCGCCTCTCAGGTGCGCTGGCCCTCCCCTTTGGTATCAGCCTGCCGTCGACGGTGCTGCAGCATGAGGTCGCCTGCCCGGCAATCCAGACGGCCGCGCGGACGTTGGCGCCCGGCGAGACGACGACACTCACTTTCTTCGCCCGCTTCCTCGCCGATCATCCCGCGGCGTCAGGGGCCGATGATCTCGCTTTGATCGCGGATATCGGCGCGCGCGCCGCCTCGCTCATCGAGGCGCCTGCCGAGACCCGGCCGACCGTGCACAGCCTGCTCGAAACGGCGCCGCTGGCCCGCGCGGCCGCGCTCAGCGGGGCCGCGATCGCCGCCCGCTATCCGGCGCGGCTCCGCGAGGAGAAGCAGGACAGCACGCTGCTCTCCTTCTTCGTCCAGGACGGCGCGCAGAACCGGCACGTGGTCACCGCCGCCAAGGAAGCGCTGATCGCCCGGCGGCATGGCTCGATCCTCCGCTCAGGCGACAGCCTGATGCTCGACGAGAAGACGCTGTCGGCGACCGCATGGATGCAGGGGATCTTCGCGGCACAGCTCACCATCGGCAACACCTCGTTCCACAAGCTGTTCTCGGTGTCGCGCGATCCCTATGGCCTCACCCGCGCCAGCGGCCTTCGCATCCTCGTCGATCGCGGCGAAGGCTGGGAACTGCTCGGCGTGCCGTCGCTATTCGAGATGGGTCTCTCCGATTGCCGCTGGATCTATGTATTGGGCGCGCGGGTTGTGACGGTCCACGCCGTGGCGGCAGGCGATGAGGCGACGCTGCAATGGCGCGTCGACGTCGAGGGCGAGCCGTGCCGCTTCCTTGTCATCGGCCATCTCGTGCTCGGCGAGCGCGAGTTTGAACAGTCCGGGACCGTGACAATCGATCCGGCAGCCAAGCGGGCAAGCTTTGCTCCGGGCGCCGATTCGCTTTGGGGCCGCGCCTTTCCGAAAGCGCGGATGGACCTCGTGACGGCGACGCCGGAGGCGGTGGCAGCCATCGACGGAGATGCGCTCGCGTTTCCGGATGGCGCTGAGCGCGGCGGGCCCGTGGTCACGCTGCTCTCCCATGAGACGCATGCGCTAGTCTTTGCCCTCACCGGCTCGATGACGGACACGAAAGAGGCCGATCGTCTCGCCGATCGCTATGCCCGCGGCCGGTCGCAGGACGAGGCGCTCGTGCCGGCGCGGCGGTTCTGGAGCCTTGCGACGCGCGACATCACGCTGTCAGGCGATCATCCCGACATCGAGGCGGCCAGCCTGATCCTGCCATGGCTCGCCCATGACGCGATCGTTCACCTGACTGTGCCCCACGGGCTCGAGCAGTATAGCGGGGCGGCCTGGGGCACGCGCGACGTCTGTCAGGGGCCGATCGAATTCCTCCTCGCGATGCGCCACGACACGGCGGTGCACCGTATCCTGCGGGCGCTCTTCGCCGAGCAGAATCGCAAGAGCGCCGACTGGCCGCAGTGGTTCATGCTGCCGCCCTACTCCGACATCCGCGCTGGCGACGCCCATGGCGACGTGATCATCTGGCCGCTCAAGGCGCTCTGCGACTATGTCGAGGCGAGCGGCGATGTCGGCGTCCTCGCCGAGAAGGTCGGCTGGCGCGGCGGCGCGGCCGGCGAGATTGCGAGCATCGCCGATCATGTCGCCGCGCTGATCGCCGAGGCGGAGCGCCGCTTCATCCCGGGCACGCATCTCATCCGCTATGGCGAAGGCGACTGGAACGATTCTCTCCAGCCGCATGATCCGCATCTGCGCGACTGGATGGTGTCGAGTTGGACCGCGGGCCTGCTGCACGAGCAGATCGCCCGCTATGCCGCGATCCTAGCCCGCGCGGACGCCAACACGCATCGCCGTGCCCATGACGAGGCCCGGCGGCTGGAACGGCTTGCCGAGAACATCCGCGACGATTTCGATCGTCACCTCGTCTCCGGCGGCATCACGGCCGGCTATGCGCTATTCGACACGGAGGGACATCGCACGGAACTGCTGCTGCACCCCTCCGACACGCGCACCGGCCTTTCCTATTCGTTGATCGCGATGACGCAATCGATGCTGGGCGGCCTCGCCGGCGAAGACGAGACGGTTTCACAACTCGCCGCGATCGACGCCTCGCTCAGCTTTCCGGACGGCCTGCGGCTGATGGACAAGCCGGTAACCTATGCCGGCGGGCCTGAGACGCTTTTCCGGCGGGCCGAATCGGCGTCGTTTTTCGGCCGCGAGATCGGGCTCATGTATGTGCACGCCCATCTTCGCCAGTCGGAAGTGCTGGCAAGGCTGGGCGCGGCCGACGCCCTCTGGCACGCGATCGCGCTCGCAAATCCGATCCGCGTCACCGAGGTTCTCAATCAGGCAACGTTGCGCCAGCGTAACACCTATTTCTCGTCTTCAGACGCCGGCTTTGCCGATCGCTACAAGGCATCTGCCGACTGGGCGAGCCTCAAAGGCGGGACGGTGGCGGTCGATGGCGGCTGGCGCACCTATTCGAGTGGACCTGGCATCTTCACCCGCCTTCTGGTCGAACTGGCACTCGGCCTTGGCCGCAACAGCGAACTCGGCAAGGTCATTCCGCGTAAATTCGGCCCGGTCGAGCTTTCATGGACAGAGGGCAGTGCAACACGCCGACCTGCGGTGCAGTAACGCTCGCACTTAACCTTCGCGCTTAACAATACCGGGCAATTTCCGGCCTGCGGCATTATGCGAACGTGGACATTCACCGGTCATCCTGGCTAGCTTAACAAAACGTTAAGGGGGGATGAACCTTGCTCGCCATCGTCGTCTATATGTGTGTCGCTGCCGCCTTGGGACTTGGCAGTCAGATCATCCGGCCGAGCGCTGCGCTTGGCAGCAACCACCATCGCAAGCTTTACTGGACCGGGGCCATGGCCGCGATCGCCCTTGTCGGGCTCTTTGCGGGTGCTTTGGTGATCTGACATAGTGCCGCCACGCGATCGCGAGGATAGACATGACGAAGACACTCTGCCGGACCACATCAGGCCTTCTGGCCGGCGCTCTGCTTATCGCCGCTGGGCCAGCCTTTGCCGACGCGACAGCGCACTACACCTGCAAGAACGGCCTGACCTTCGTGGCGGCCTTCACCACGACGCCCGGATCCGTCGCCCTCGCTTTTGCGGATGGCCGCAAGGTGACGCTGCCGCAGGCCGTCTCGGCGGACGGCGGACGCTACGTCAAGGGCAAGACCGAATTCTGGATCAAGGGCCAGGGCGGCACACTGACCCGCGCTGGCAAGACGACCAACTGCCAGGCGAGCAACTGACGCCAATCGCTTCGCTTGCGGCGCTCAACTTGCCGTGATGGCGACACGGGCGGCGTGCGCGGCCCGTATATCGGATGTCCTTCCCATGTGGAGATGCTCCGATGTTGAACCGCCGCCGTCTGCTCGGCCTCTCGCTGGCTGTCGCCACGACCCTCTCATTCGGCGCGGTCGTCCCCGCCGAGGCCTTCACGCTGCAGCCTTATGATGCTGCCGCCGTCGACGCGGCGATCAAATCCGGCAGGCCGGTGGTCGTTCACGTCTATGCGGGCTGGTGCCTGCAATGCCATGCGCAGGCTTCGATCCTCAAGCGATTGTCCGCGGCCGGTCGATACGAAGATATCGCCTTCTTCAGGGTCGACTACGACAAGCAGAAGGATGTCGTGAAAGCGCTCGACGTGCCGCGCTCGACCTTGATCGCTTTCCGCGGCGGAAAGGAAGTCGACCGGATGTCGTGGGGCACGTCGGAAGCCTCGGTGGTCGCCGTGCTCGACGCCGCCGGCTGATGCTCACCGCCATCCTGTTTCCCTTCATCGCTGGGCTTCTCACGATCCTCAACCCTTGCGTCCTGCCTCTGGCGCCGATCATCGTCGCCGGGGCGCGGGCGCGTGATCCGCTGGCGCCGCTGGCGCTGGCAGCCGGCCTCGCCGTCACATTCGGGCTCTTCGGCGGCCTGCTTGCCTCGCTCGGGGCGGAACTTGGCGATACCGGGTCCGGACGGATCGTGCTTGGTGCGGTGATGCTCGTCTTTGGCATCATCATGCTGGTGCCGGCTCTCGCCCATCGCGCCGAAATGGCCATGGCGCCGCTCGGCGCCTGGGCCGATCGGCAGACGGGGCGCATGCCGGCCGGGGGTCTCGCCGCACAGGCTGGCATCGGCGCCATTCTCGCGATCGCCTGGGCGCCCTGTGTTGGCCCGACGCTTGGCGCCGCACTGACGCTCGCAGCGACGGGCGGATCGCTGGCCGCTGCGATGGGCACAATGGTGGTGTTTGCACTCGGCGCTGCCACGTCACTGCTCGTCGCGGGCTACGGCCTCGGCAAGCTTGCGCGGCGCGGACGGACGGCCGCTGGACAATCGGCTGCCATCGGCCGTGCCTTGCTTGGCCTCGCCTTTGCGCTTGTCGGCCTTGGCATGGTCACGGGGCTCGACAAAGTCGTCGAAGGAGCCCTGGCGGAGGCGATGCCGGAATGGCTCGTCGGCTTCGCCACCCGGTTTTAAGCCAGCCCTCGCCCTCTCCGACCTCCTCGCCTATCCTCGACAAGGGGGAATCGTCGAAAGGGGCAATGATGGGGACGGAACGAACGCGTGGCATCGTGCTCGGGATGCTGGGATTGGCAGTCATCGCAGTGGCAGCGGCCCTGCCGTACAAGGCGGAGGCGGCGAGCTTCAATTGCGCCAAAGCCGCCCAGCCTGACGAGGTCGCGATCTGCGCCCATCGCGACTTGAACGACGACGATGTCGAGATGGCGACCCGCTACCAGATGCTGCTCAAGCTGGTGGCGATGGGCACGGCCGGCGATATGCGCGACGATCAGAAGGCCTGGCTTTCCTGGCGCCGATCCTGCGGCAGCGATGTCGCTTGCCTCGGCAACGCCTATCAGGACCGCATCGGGGCGCTCAAAGCTGCCTTTGACCGGATTGCCGCGCGCGGCCCGTTCTGACGCGGACGGGCTACTGCGCCAAGGGCGGCGGCATCGGCTCCTCGGCCGGAGCGACGGCGGCCGGAGCGGCCGGCGCGACCGAAGCGGTGCGGGTCGGATCGACGAACTCGACATCGACGCCCGGCCGCACGAGATGCGCCAATTCATTGGCGTCCCAATTGGTCAGGCGCAGGCAGCCATGGCTGTTGGTCTTGTCGATCCGGCTCGGCTCGGGCGTGCCGTGGATGCCGTAGGTCGGCTTGTCGAGGCCGATCCACACGGCGCCGACAGGATTGTTCGGCCCGGGCGCGAGCTTCAGCGCCTTGTCGTTCTTGCCCTGCTGGAAATTGACCTTGGGGCGGTACCAGTAGACCGGATCGATCGCGATCGCCTTGACCGCGTGGACGCCGCTCGGCGACGGCATGTCCGTGCTGCCGATGGTGGCCGGATAGGCCACGACGAGGTTCCACTGCTGGTCGTAGCCAAGCAGCTGCCGCGCCGCGGAATCGGCGACGAGATGATAGACCTTGGTCTTGGCGGGCGGCCCGACATCGGCGACCGTGATCGTCTCGCCCTCGGTGAACCCGGCGCCGGGATTGAGGCGGCGCAGGAAGCCTTCATCCATATGAAAGCGCTCGGCAAGCGCCTCGCCGGCGTTGCGATAGCCAAGGCTCGGCAACTGCGCCATCTCGCCATAGTCCTTGGGAATCGTCGGCACGAAAGGTCCGGCCACATCGGCAGCGGTGATCACATAGGGCACCAGCACCGGCGACGTGCCGAACGAGGCGAGGATCGCGTCGATCTGCGCGCCCATGCGCCCGGTCGAAGGCATCCCGTTCATGTTCTCGAGCGCGGAGATCGCCTTGGCGAGATTGCCGCCGGTCATACCGTCGATGACGCCAGGCGAAACATTGGCGCGGTCGAGCAGGATCTGCAGCCGCGCCACGGCCGGCAGCGCCTGCTTGCCGGTGCGCTTCAGCGTTTCCGGCAAGACGGGGTTGTTGGCGTCGGCGATGAATGTAGCCGGCACGAGCGCCGGAACGACCTCCGCGGGCGGATTGGCGGCAATCGGCGGATTCGTAGATGGCGGGTTGGCAGGCTGCGGCGCCTCGGGCACCGGCTGATAGGCCTGGTTCGGCCCATAAGGCTGGTAAGGCTGCTGCAGCTGGTAGGTCTGACCGCTCGGCTGGCCTTCATAAGTTTGAGGCGCCGCCTCGATCTGGGGATAGGCGCCGCGATAGCCATAGGCCGGCTCGGCATAGTCGCGATAGCGATAGCCGTAGTACGGATTATAGTCTTGCGCGACCGCGGCGCCCGACGATAGCGCCAGCAGGGCCGGCAGCAGCAAGATCGACGACGCTTTCATCACGCTCAACTCCACGCCTACGCAACGCAGGGATCGGCCATTCGGCCCAAACCGCGATGGACCCTAGGTCATCGTGGTTAAGGATGAGTTGATCCGAGGAAGATGGCGCCCATGCGGCGCTTCGTCCACCCGGCTGTTCGCGCCGCCGATCGCCTGTACCATTCCGGCGCGGCCAGAGGGCCGAGAACGCATGGCAGGAGGTGAGTTGATGGATGTGCGCGGCAAGGTGATCAGCGGACGGTTCCTGCACGCGCCTGGGCAGGACGGCATCGAAATCCTCGCCGACGCCGTGGTCGAGGTCGACGCCATCGGCACGATCACCCGCGTGACGCCCACTGCCGATAAACACCATGCCGCGCGCCGCGCCGCGGCTCGGCAGGCCGGAACGCTCATCGAGTTGCCGGCGCGGACCGCGATCTTGCCTGGCTTCGTCGACCTGCATATCCACGCGCCGCAATATCCCCAGCTCGGCAAGGCGCTCGATGTCCCGCTCGAAGTCTGGCTGCACCGCTACACCTTCCCTCTCGAAGCGCGCTATGCCGATCTCGCCTTCGCGCGCAAGAGCTACGAGGCGCTGGTCGGCGACCTTCTCGCCGGCGGCACGACGACGGCACTCTACTTCGCGACCGTGCATCAGGAGGCGAGCCGGCTCCTCGCCGAGATCTGCCTCGCCAAGGGACAGCGCGCCCTGGTCGGCAAGGTGGCGATGGATGATCCTGAGGCGTGCCCGCCCTATTATCGCGACGAGAGCGCCCGGGCGGCGATCGACGGCACGCGGGCGCTGATCGACCATCTCGGCGCTCTGCCCGGCAATGGCGGCCTCGTCAAAGCCGTCGCGACGCCGCGCTTCATTCCTTCCTGCACCGACGCTCTCCTGGAGGGTCTCGGCGCCCTCACCGCGGAATGCGGTTGCCATGTCCAGACCCACTGCTCGGAAAGCGACTGGGAACATGGCCATGTGCTTTCCCGCTACGGACGCACCGACGCCGAGATGCTCGATCACTTCGGGCTGCTGACCCGGCGCACGGTGCTGGCCCATTCCAATTTCCTGACCCCTGCAGACATGGATCGCCTCGCGGCGCGCGGCTCGGCCGTGGCGCATTGCCCGCTTTCCAACGCCTATTTCGCCAATGCGGTCTTCCCGATCCGCGCGGCGCTTGCAAAGCAGGTTCGCGTCGGTCTCGGGACCGATATCTCCGGCGGGCCGAGCGCCTCGATGCTGGAAGTGCAGCGCATGGCGGTCGCCGCCTCGCGCATGCTGGAGGGCGGTGTCGATCCCGACCTCCCTGCCGACCGGCGCGGCCGGGCGGGGATGCGTATCGACGTGCCGCTCGCCTTTCATCTGGCGACAGCGGGCGGCGCCGATGCGCTCGACCTGCCGGTCGGCACCTTTGCGCCCGGCAAGCATTTCGACGCCATCCTCGTCGACCCCGACGCCCCGGGCTCGACGATGCGGCTGTTCGAGGAGGTCGATGAAGAGTCCGATCTCCTGGAGAAGATCGTCTATACCGCCTCGCGGCCTAATCTCACCTGCGTCTGGGTCGGCGGACGCGCGGTCTCGGGCCACAGCGGCTGAACCCGCAGCGCGGGTCTCAGGCCGCGGGCTGGTCCGGAGCTAGCGGCAGGCGGATTTCCTGCACAAGGCCGCCTTGGGCGCCGTTACTCACCGTGATGGTTCCGCCGTTGCGCTCGATGATTTCCTTGGCGATCGCGAGCCCAAGGCCGGCACCGGGCATCGCCTGACGCCGCGAAGGATCGACGCGGAAGAACGGCTCAAAGACATGGGCAATCAGATCTTCCGGAATGCCGGGGCCCTTGTCGCGCACGAAGATGACGACAAAACCGCCGTCGGTCGAGGCCGTGATGCGGCCACCCCCGCCATGCGTGGCGGCATTGATGAAGAGATTGCGCAGCGCTCGCGTCAAAGCCAGCCGAGCCACGGCGACCTCGGCCTCGGTCGTCTCGCCCAGGTCGAGCCGCATGCCCTGGATCGTGAGCTCGCCGGTGATCTCGCGCAGCAGTCCGCCCATCTCGACCCGCTCGCTCTCGCCCGACGACGCTTCTTCGCGAACGAGGCGGATCGCGCTATCGGCGATGCGATCGAGTTCCTCGAGGTCACGCAGCCAGAGCGTGCGCTCGTCATCGTCGCCGACGAACTCCGCCCTGAGGCGCATGCGGGTCATCGGCGTACGAAGATCATGGCCTGCCGCCGCGACAAGACGCATGCGGCTTTCCATGGCCGATTTCAGCCGCGCCGAGAGACGGTTGAGCGCCTTCGCGGTCGCCTTCATCTCGCCGGTACCGAGCTCGGGCAGCACCGGCAAGGTTCCGTCCGGTCCGACCGAGGCGATCGCGCCCTCGATCATCTGCAGCGGCCGCGTCAGCCGGTTCGAGATCACCACCGCGATGCCAGCGGCGCCGAGAACGATGGCTGACATCCAGCCAAGCAGGATGAACCATGCGGCGCGGGGCGGCGGCGGGCGCGCCGAAAGCGGCATCGCGATCCACCAGCCCTGGCTGGCGATCGGCACCGAAACGGTCATCGGCTGGTCGGGAACAGACTCGCTGACGAGTACCGGCCGCGGTTGGCCGATATGCGCCAGCTCGGCGCGCAGGACCTCGGTCAGCCTCTCATCGACCGGCCCCGTCGCGGGCCCGGGGAGAAGGCGCATGCCGTGCAGGCTGGGATTGACCGTTCCGGGCTCGAAATCATCGGGCAGTTGTTCGGCCAGGCGGGAGATAAGGTCGATCTGCAGGGCCGCGTCCTGGACCATTCGCTCGGGGCCCGGCCGCCCAATCACGGCGACAGCGGCGGACGTCGCCATGCCGACGACGGCGACGATCGCGCAGACGATCAGGGCCGCAATCCTGAGGCGTAGCGTGTTCAACGCGGGGTCTCGATCGTCTCGACCTTGGTCGAGAGCTGATAGCCGCCATTGCGCACCGTCTTGAAGATCTGGAAATTGCCGCCATCGCCGAGCTTGCGCCGCAGGCGGCTCATCAACACGTCGATCGAGCGGTCGAGCGGATCGGCCTCCCGGCCCTGCGTCAGATCAAGCAGCTGGTCGCGCGAAAGCACGCGGCCTGGACGATCAAGGAAGACGCGCAGCAGATCGAACTCGGCCCCTGTCAGAACGACATCGGCCCCGTCGGGGTCGATCACGGACCGGCTGGTCGGCGAGGCGACGAAGCCCGCGAAGCGATAGCTCTCGACGGTCGGCGGCTCGGCGATATCGGCGACCCGGCGCAGCACGGCACGGATACGGGCCAGCAGCTCGCGCGGGTTGAACGGCTTGCCGACATAGTCGTCGGCGCCGATCTCCAGCCCAATGATCCGGTCGACATCCTCTTTCAGCGCCGTCAGGAGGATCACCGGTATATGCGGCTTTCGATCGCGCAACTGGCGACAGATATCGAGACCCGAACCATCGGGCAGCATCACGTCGAGGACGATGAGATCGATCTGCTGGGTTTCCAGCTTCTCCTCGAGTTCGCGGCGATCGGCCGCCAGCGTGACGCGAAGTCCCTGCTGGTCGAGATACCGGCCCAGCAGCTTTCGAATTTCGAGGTCGTCATCGACGACGAGAATGTGAGGCGTGATCTGCATGTATGGAACGGCACTCAAACGGAGGGGTTGCGTATGCGAGGCATACAGCCTCGGAAGCGATCTAGGCCGACGGTTTGGTAAACAAACCTCTCGGAAGGCCGCACAGCAATGTTGCGTAACAAGAATTCCCGGACAGGCAAGGTTCTGCCATGCGAAGACGACGTCACGAAATGGCGATCGTCTAGCGTGCCCTCGCTGTCGAACAGCCATGGAGGATTGTATGAAACGCCTATCACTAGCGATCGGAACGCTGCTTATCCTTAGCACGCCAGCATTGGCGGTAGCGGATAATCAGGCAGGCCCGGCCCCGAAGGATGGCATGGCGACTATGGCGCCGACACCGCCGCCGGGTGGAGAAAAAGGCCGGTGGCATCCGATGCCGCCGCCAGGCCCGCGACCCGGAGCCCAGGATTGGGCGATGCGCCTCGCAGAGCGTCTGGCCGGTGCCGAGACGCTGGTCGGCATCAAGAGCGACCAGATCGATGCCTGGCGCGACTATACCAGCGCCCTCATCGATCTGTTCACGCCGCCGACACCGCCTGCACACCCCACAGCCGGACCGGGTGGTGCGGGCGCGGATAACGCCTTTGCTCGCCAGGAGCAGATCGCGCAGCGGATGAAGGCGCGGGCGGCCAAGGCCGATGCGCTGCTGCAGGCGATCACGGCGCTGCGCGCCAAGCTCACCCCCCAGCAGATTGATCGGCTCTCAACGATCGAATTGTTTCCGCGCCCGCCGATGCGCGGGCCCGGACCGGAAGGCCGCGGCCCGATGGATGGCGGAATGGGAAGGGGTCCGATGGGCCCAGGTGCCTGGACATTCGGCCCCGGACCGCACAGGCCGGGCGCCGGAGAACCCGCCGATCATGGGCCCATGATGGGCCCCGCAGGCGATGTCGGACCCGATCAGGCAGGCCCTGACGCCATGGACGACGGCCCCGGACCGATGAACGAGGAAGCCCCGATGCCGGCCGAACCTGATGCGGCCGGCCCAGGACCTGATGCGCCGCCCCCGGCGCCTCAGCAGTGAAATTCCTGACGGCACGTCAACGAGCTCCCGCCCCACGGGCCGGTTGACAGTCAGGAAGTTGGCGGCCCCCTCCTGCCCGGGAGGGGGCCGTTGCCGTTTTAGGATCGAGCGGCGGCCGCGCGATCAGAAGCCCAGATAGTCGCGCTTTCCGATTGACACGCCTTTGTGGCGCAGGATGTCGTAGGCGGTCGTCACGTGGAAGAAGAAATTGGGCAGCGCATGCTGGAAGATGTAGTCGCGGCCGACGAAGTGCTTTTCGCCGCCGCGGCTGCGCAGCACGACCGCTCGATCTTCGGCGCCCTCAAGCGCGGCCCGGTCGATGGTGCGAAGAAAATTCAGTGTCTTGGTAATCCGCGCCTGCAGCTCGGTGAAATTCGTCTCCTCGTCCGCGAAGCTCGGTGCCGTAATCCCGGCAAGGCGGGCAACGCAAGCCTTTGCGGTGTCGCTGGCGCGCTGCACCTGGGAACGGAGCGGATCCATGTCGGCGGCGAGGCGAGCCTCGACCAGATTGGCCGCGTCGAAGCCGCCGGCCTCCGCATGGGCGACGCCCTTGTCCAGGATGGCGGAGAGGTTGGCGAAGCCGCGCTCGAAAACGGGAATGGTGACGTCATAGGCTGAAAAGGTCATGGCTGCTCTCATTGTCGCGGGATCGCCCGCGGCGCACAAAGGATCCGGTCGGGGAATGACAATTCCGACTTGGCGGGATATGGGATCACGATCGGTACTTCGCATCGGGCGCGGAGAGCCGGCCTGCTTCCTGCCTCCTGGGCGGCAGTTCGGCAGGCGGGGGCCAGCATGGCACGGATCAAGATCGTCCACACCACGCGATACGAGTATCGCAATCCGGTCGGGCTGCTGCGGCACCGCTTGATGGTGCGTCCGGACGACAGCCACGACCTGCGTCTGCATCGGGCCAGTCTCGACATCGACCCGGCGCCATCATCGATCCACTGGTCGCACGATCCGTTCAACAATTCGATCTGCCTCCTCGAATGGCCGGGCTCACTGCTGAGCCGCCATCTCGAGATCGTCTCGACCCTCGACCTGACGCATCACCCGGAGGGGCCGCCCCTGCCCCGTTACAGCCTCGATCCCGCTGCGACGACCTTCCCCTTCGCCTATGACGCGGAGGAAATGCCGGATCTCGCGCCGCTGATCGAACCGGCGGACGGCGATCCCGCCGGTACAGTCGCAGCCTGGGCACAGCGCTTCATCCTCGAGGGCGAGGGGCGCACGCTCGGCATGCTCGAAGCGATGACCCATGCCATCAAAGCCGACTTCCGCTATGGCGCGAGGCATGAGGAAGGGACACAGACAGCCGCCGAAACGCTGGCGCTAGGCTCAGGCACCTGCCGCGACTTCGCCGTTCTGATGATCGAGGCGGTCAGGTCCTTTGGCCTCGCTGCGCGTTTCGTCACCGGCTATCTCTATGACGATCTTTCGGGCGAGACACGCGGCGGCGGCTCGACCCACGCCTGGTGCAGCGTCTATCTGCCGGGTGCGGGGTGGATCGAATACGATCCGACCAACGGGCTTCTCGCCGGTTCAAACCTGATCCGGGTCGGCGTCACGCGCATCGCTGGGCAAGCAAGCCCGATCACCGGGTCGTTCGTCGGTGGCAATGGCGATTTTGCAGGGCTTGCCGTCGATGTCGCGGTGACGGCCCAGGCTATTCATGGCGGCGAGGCTGCGTCTTGAACAGCCCCGCCGATCCCGTCACCCCCGTCTCCACCGGGCGCCTTCCCTCGCCGTCCGCCGTCGAGGATGCCATCAGCGCGGCCCATCTCGCGTTCCGCGACGATCGCGACGGGCAGAACATCCAGATTTATCCCGCGCTTGCTGCCGTCCCGCCCGATCTTTTCGGGGTCGCCATCGTCGGGGTAAGCGGCCGCGTCTATGCGGCGGGCGATGCCGACCATGCCTTCGCCATCATGAGCGTTTCGAAGCCGTTCGTGTTCGCTCTGCTGTCCGATGCCGTGGGCAGCGCCGTCGCGCGCGCCGAAATCGGCGTCAACGCGACCGGACTCGCCTTCAATGCATTGTCGGCGATCGAAAACGGGCCGGAAGGTCGGACCAATCCGATGGTCAATGCCGGCGCGATCGCCACCACGAGCCATGTGCCCGGTGCCGATCTTGACGCCAAATGGCGCTTCATCCGGGAAGGCATGGAGCGCTTCGCCGGGCGGGCGCTAACGATCGACGACGCGGTCTATCGCTCTGCCAGCCTCACCAATATGCGCAACAAGGCGATCGGCCATCTGCTGTCGACCTTTGGCCGGCTCGGCACCGATCCGGTGACGGCGGTCGAGCTTTACACGCGGCAGTGCTCGCTGCAGGTCACGGCGCGGGATCTCGCTGCGATGGGCGCGACGCTTGCCGATGGCGGCGTGCATCCCCTGACCGGGGCGACCGTCGTCAGCAGCAGCGGCAGCCGTGACGCGCTGGCCGTCATGGCGACGTCGGGGCTTTACGAGACCTCGGGCGACTGGCTGTTCGATGTCGGCCTGCCCGGCAAGAGCGGCATTGGCGGCGGGATCGTCACCGTGGCGCCCGGCAAGGGCGGCCTCGGCACGTTCGGCCCCCGGCTCGACGGCGCCGGCAACAGCGTCAAGGGCCAGCTCGCAGCCCGCTTCCTGGCCGATCGGCTGGGCCTCAATCTGTTCGCCTCGACGCCGTTCGCGGGCGGATGATCCATCGACCGCGCCCTATGGCGCCCAGCTGAGCGAAGCGTTGATGACTGCGATCCAAGTTCCCGGCCTGCTCACCTTCACCATCGCCATCGTGGTGTTCTTTGTCGGCTCGACGCTTAACCGCCTGATCGCGCCGCTGCAGCGCTGGAACATTCCCGAGGCGGTGACGGGTGGGATGATCGCCGCTCTGGCGACGCTCGTGGCCTATAAGGTCTTCGGCGTCGAGCTTAGCTTCACGCTGGCGGCGCGCGACATGCTGCTGCTCTATTTCTTCACCGGCATCGGCCTCAACGCCAAGTTCGCCGACCTCATTGCCGGTGGGCGGCCGCTCGTCGTGCTGCTGGTGCTGACGCTGATCTATCTCGTCATTCAGAACGCCATCGCCGCCGGCAGCGTCGCGGCGCTGGGACTGCCGCATGGCCTCGCGCCCTTTGTCGGCTCGGCCTCGCTCATCGGCGGCCACGGCACCACGATCGCCTGGGCACCGGTCATTTCCGAGCGGTTCGGCGTCAATAACCTGATGGAAGTCGGGATTGCGACGGCAACGCTCGGCCTCGTGATCGCCAGCCTCGTCGGCGGCCCGATCGCGGGCTTCCTGATCAAGCGCCATGGCCTGTCCGGGCCGCTTGGCGAGACAGCTCCGGTCGTTGGACTGCCCGCCGAGCCCGCCGACCAGCGCGACGAGATCAGCCATGTCAGCCTGCTGCGCTCGATCCTCGTGATCAATGTCGTGATCCTCGTCGCCTACGGCCTCGAAGATGCGGTCGAGGCGACGGGGATCAAGCTGCCGATGTTCGTCGTCTGCCTGCTGGTGGCGATCGTCGCCACCAATCTCGTGCCGCGTCTGGCGCCCCGGCTCGCCTGGCCGTCGCGCACCAGGGGGCTGGCGCTGATCTCGGACCTCGCGCTCAACGTGTTCCTCGCGATGTCGCTGATGAGCATGCAGCTCTGGACCCTCGGCGAGCTAGGACCGGCGCTGGTTGTAATTCTGACGCTGCAGACCGTCGCTGCGGTCGCCTACATCATCTTTGTCGTCTTCCCAGCGATGGGGCGCGACTATCTGGCGGCCGTGATCTCTGCGGGGTTCACAGGCATCAGCCTCGGCGCGACGCCGACGGCCATCGCCAACATGACCGCCGTGACCAAGGTGCACGGCGCGGCGGCGCGCGCCTTCATCATCCTGCCGCTCGTCTCGGCCTTTTTCATCGACATCGCCAACGCCTTCGCGATCGGCTTCATGGCACGATGAGGATCGTCGACGGCGCGCTTTCGGACTTCAATAGTCCCACTGCGCGCCGATGCCGAGCTCACCGGAGCCATCGCCGCCGGCCGCGCCCTGCAGGCGGATATTGCGCGTCACATCGACATCGACGGTCACCTTGCCGGAATTGGCATTCGGACCCTGCCGCGCGCCGACATAGACGCGGTCGTTGAGGCGCTTGCCGATGCCGACCTGACCCGTGGCGTCGACATCGAAGCTGTCGACGCCGAGAGAGCGGCGCACCTTGTCGAGCACGCCGGGACCGCCGCCCGAGAACTGCGCCACGGCCTGCGCCACCTGCAGCGCCTGGCTGGCGTTCAAGGTCGAGATCGAGCGGCCGAACAGGATGCGCGACAGAACCTCGTCCTGAGCAAGCGCGGGGCTCGAGGTGAAGCTGACCGTCGGCGCGGAAGCTCGGCCGGTGACGATGATCGAGGCCGTGACATCGCTCGTCGTGGTGGAGGCCGTGAAGTCGAGTGCCGGATCGGTGCTGCCCTCGAACGTCACCTTGCCATCGGTGAAATCGAGGCGACGGCCGAGGAGATCGAACCGGCCACGGCGAAGCTCGAAGCCGCCGAGCGTGACCATGTTGGCTGTCGTGCCGCGCAAGGTCAGATTGCCGCCGAATTCCGCGTCGATGCCCATGCCGCGCACGAACACGGCGTTCCGAGCGGCGATGGTGAGATCGAGATCGGCGACGAAGGCCGGCGGAGCCTCCGCGCGGCGCGCCGTGCGCGCCGCGGTTGCCGCCGCGCGGGTCTGGGCCTGGGCGCGGAGACCCTTCTGCGATGGCCGCTTCTCGCCGCCGGTGTTGACATGGCGGACCTGGAGCGGATCGAGCCCACCGCCACTCAACTGGTCCGCGATGTTGATGTCGAGGCGGATGACGTCGATATTGCCGGCGATGCGCGGCCGGGTCGCGACCGGCCCTTCGATCGCGATCTTTCCGCTCGCCACCAGGTTCATCAGATCGCTGGCAAGAATGTTGGCGCGGTTGAGTTCGATCCGAACATTGGCCGGGAAGCCACGCGCCGCGTCGAGCCCGATGCTGCCACTGCCGGACAACGTGCCGCCGCGGGGGGTCGCGGCAGTCAGTTGGCTGACGACGATCTGGCTGTTGGAACCGGTCAGCACGGCCTGGATATTGGAAAGTGACACGCCGTTGACGCTGTCGACGAAGGTGGCGCCGGCGACGCGGATCGTGCCTGAGGCGGCAGGCGCCGCGCTGGTGCCGCGCAGCGTCATGTCGACGTTCGCCCGGCCGCGCACGGTCGAGCCCTGGTCGGCGAGAAACGTGTTGGCAATGCCGAGATCGATGGTGCCGGCAACACGGAGGTCGAGTGCACCGGCTGCGATTGGCACCGAGCCGCGCACCGTCAAACCCGAGACCGAAGGCGCGTCGATGGTCGCGTCGACGTTGACGCGGCCGCCGGCGAGGGTGCCGCGTGCGCCGATCTGGAACGGACCGATGCCCTTCGTCGCGAGGTCGGCGGTCGAGAGGCCGGCAACGCGAATGTCATAATTGCCAGCCGGAGCCGTGGCCGAACCGGTGATGCGAGCGCTGCCCGAGAGCGTGCCACGCGGATCGAGATTGGGCACGAAGAGCCCGGCGATGGAGAGCGGAAGATTGCGGATATCGGCGGTGAGGTCGAGCGTCTGGCCGACGCGGCCGGCAATGGTCGCGCCGCCGCCGCCCGTCGCAAGCTGCAGCCGGTCGATCGCAACACCGCCATCGGCGAGCGTGATCGTCGCGGGCGCGGACAGCGTGACGGTCGTCGGCCCGCGCGCCATGCGCAGCTGATCAAGGCGGATGCGCGTCGCGGCGCCGGCCGGCGTGATATTGGCTCGCGCCGCGAGGGTTGCGCCGAGCACCGCCGTGTCGAGTGTCAGGTCGGTCGACTGACCGCGGCTCGCAGCCGTCAACGTCGCGCGATCGATCCGCTGCGCGCCCGCGACAAAGCCGGCGAGCGTCACCCGGCCATCGAGAACCGGCGTCCCTGCCGGGTCGACGGCGCGGAGGTCGATATCGGCGCTTTCGAGACGATTACCGGCGACGCTGATATTCTGCGCACGTCCATTGATGGCGACAAGCTGCTGCCCGTTGACGGCATCGAGCACTACCGTCCCGTCGAGCCGGCCGCTGATCTGCGTCAGGATCAACGGTGCAAGATCGCTCAAATCCGTGGCAGCGACGGTGAACCGGCCCGTCACGATATTGTTCGCGCCAACGGCGGCCGAGCCGGTGGCGCGGACGCTGCCTACCGACAGATCGAGATCGTCGATGCGGCGGCTGTCCGTCTCCGTCGCGAAACGCGCGCCGCCCTTGGCGGGGCGATCGGCGATGCGGCCGTCGAGCGCGAAGCTGCCGTTCGGCTTGCCGGTCAGGTCGGCAAGATCAAGCGTGACGGCGAGATCGCGGATCGGCTTGCCCATCGCCTCGGCGGAGGCGATGTCGACACGGCCCTTGAGACCGAGCGCGGCAAGGCCGCCGGTGAAGTTCAGCTCGGCCTTGGCGCCGCCCTTGACGCGTGGATCGAGGCGGCCGAGATCGGCAAGCGTGAGCTTCGCGTTC
This sequence comes from Kaistia soli DSM 19436, assembly GCF_900129325.1. Lineage (GTDB taxonomy): Bacteria > Pseudomonadota > Alphaproteobacteria > Rhizobiales > Kaistiaceae > Kaistia > Kaistia soli. Next base: position 841,397 of record NZ_FQUP01000001.1, read on the forward strand.
AGATCGGCCGTGTCGGTCGCGATGCCGCCATTGACCGCCAGATCGATACCGTTCGCCGCGAGCGTCAGATCGCGGACCGCGATCGTGCCATCGGCCGCTCGGGCAAGCGCGCCCTTGAACCGGCTGGTTCCCGCGAGGAAGCCGTCGAGCGCGTCGATCCCGGCATGCACGTCCTTGGCCGTGCCGTCGATGTTGAGCGAGACGGCCGAGAAGTCCTTGCCGGTGTCGACGGCGCCTTCAAGCGACACCGTGCCTGACAACGGGCGGTCGGTGAGGGATGCGAAAGCCGCCAGATCGAGCCGCGGCAGCTTGAAGTTGCCCTTCACGAAGGTCGGGCCGGCCGTACCGACAAAGGCCAGTTCGAGCGGCGAGAGCTTCAACGTCGCCGCGGTCAGCGTCTGCACATTGGCCGATATCGAGGCGGAGGCCGAAAAAGTCGCGCTGGTGCCGAGCGCCGCGGCGACCTTGGGCAGGTCGGATGTCAGACCCGCGACTTTGCCATCGACGACGACGGCGAGCGCGCTGTCGGCCGGCGTGCCCTTGAGGGTCATATTCAGCGTTTGAGCGCCATAGCCGCGGCCGGACAAATCCTCTGCGGCCAGCGTCGCATCGACGGCAGGCAGGCCGAAAGGTCCGACCAGATGCGCGTTGAGGCGCCAGCCCTTCCACGACATGCCCGGTGCAAGCGAAGCGAAATGGGAGGCATCGCCGCCGACGAGGTCAAAAGTGAGGTCGGCGGTCTCGCGAGAGGGATCGATCGAGCCAAGAAGCGCAAGCCCGAAACCTGCGGCGGTAAGATTGAGCCCCTCTAGCGTCGTATTGAAATCATCCGCGACGACAGCCGACCCGATCAGCGACGTGTGGCCGCTGAAGAGCGGCCGGACATTGGCCGGCAGCAATCCATCGATCGTTCCGCCAAGATCGAGCATGACGCGGCGGGCATCCGCGATCCTGCGAACGGCGGCAGTGCCGGCGAGCTGGCCCGACGGGCCGGCATCAAGCGCCAGCGTGCCGTTCCAGTCGTCGAGCGGCGCGCTGCCCTTCACGGTCAGCGACAGCGGCGGCAGCCCTTCGATACGCCCCACACGGGCCACGAGGCCCCCGGCCGGCTCGGAGGCTGTGACGTCAAGCGCCAGCACGTTCTTTCCGCCGCTGGGCGCATAGCCGATGCTCCCGCGCAGCGTCCCCGGCGCATCGGTCCGTTCCACCGCGAAATCGAGATCGAGCCCCTCCGCGGGATCGACGAGGCGCGCTGATGCATCGAGGCTGAGCTGCGCCGCCATGCCGGCAACAGGCTCGCCGAGCACGATTTCCCCGACATGGAGCTTGCCGAGAACGACGCGCAATGCCGGAATCGTCGAGCCGGACGTCGTGGTCAAGGGTTCCGTGGGCGGAAGGACCGGCAACCGATCGAGCGCGACGCGATCAGCGCTCAACCGCTCGACATTGATGGTCCCGCTTAGCAAAGCCAACGGATGCCAGATCAATTCGAGGCCGCCGAGGGTGACGAACTGGCCGCGCGTGTCCGATACCGCGATCTGCCCGACGCGCATATCCGTCGGCACAAAGCCGGTCAGATCGGAGATCTCGACCGTCAAGCCATCGCGGCTCGCAAGCCGGCTCGCGAGATCGGCCAGCATCCGCTTGCCGGGCGTGGTCTGGATCAGCGCGAAAGCCGCGACCAGGGCGATGATGAGGCCGATCAGGACGATGCCCAGCCAGCCGATGAGGATGCGTGCGATCCTCATCAGAAAGCCTGTCCGAGGCTGAGATACACGCCATAGCCGGCCTGGTCTTCGCCCTTGTTGGCGACGGGCACGGCAACATCGAGGCGTACCGGCCCGACGGCCGTGTAATAGCGCAGGCCGAGACCGACGCCGACGCCGAGATCGCTGAAATCAGGCGAGCTTTCGGCCGAAGCGGCACCGACATCGACGAAGGGCACCACGCCGATCGTATCGGTGATCTTGATGCGCGCCTCCGCAGAGGCCGCGACATAGGACAGGCCGCCGATGATGTCGCCGCGTTCGTTGCGCGGGCTCTGCGACTGATAGTCGAAGCCGCGCAGCGTGCCGCCGCCGCCGACATAGAAGCGCCGCTGCGGCGGCACATAGAGCAGCTCTGTTCCGAATATCGATCCGGCGGCGATGCGCCCGGCCAGGATGTAGCGCTTGTCCTCGTCGAGCGCGTGATACGCCGCGATCTGTCCCTTGACCATTGCCGGGCCGGCGCCGGCATCACCGAGATAGGCGAAGGGCTCCACCGTCGCGGTGGCACGGATGCCGCTCGAGGGATCGAGCTGGTTGTCGGTATTGTCGTAGGTGACCGAGAGCGGCACGCCGACGATGTTGTAATCGTTGGTGCCGTAGCTGTCCTGGACCATCGATGTCTCCAGGTCGATACCGCCTTCGACCTGCAACTGATCGGAGATCGTGCGGCGGATGGTGCCCTGGAACGTCACGGCCTCGCGGATATAGGCATCGGTCACCTCGCGCAGCACCGCCGCCTGCATCACGAGATCGTCGGCGGTGGTCAGGATGCCGGGCTTGGTGAACGTCGCCGAAAAGCGATAGCCAAGCGGGTTGGCGTCGGGCACCGAGGTCGGAGCGTCGCCATACCAGGAGACCTGGCCGTCGAGCCGCAACGACTCGGCGCCGCCGAACAGGTTGCGGTGGCCCCAGAAGGCATTGATCGAGGCGCCGTCGGAGGTCGAATATTTGGCGCCGAAGCCGACGAAGCGCGGCTTGCGCTCGGTGATCTCGATATCGACAGGAACGCGGCCGGCCGCGTCCGGCTTGTCGCCCTCGACGATGCGGACGCCCGAGATCGCGTCATATTTCAGCAGCGAGCGGCGCGTATCGGCGAGCCGTTTCTGGGAGAACATCTCGCCGGGAATGATACGGACCCGGTCTTCGACAAAGCTCTTCTTCAGGCGGTCGGTGCCCGCGACCGTGACAGCGCCGAACGTGGTCGGCCTGCCAGTCGCCACGAAGAAGCTGACATCGACGATCCGGCGCGCGTGATCGGCGACGACATCCTTGTCGACGATCTTGGCGAAGGCATAGCCGCGGTCGCGATAGAACGACGTGATCCGGCTTTCGGCAGCAAGGATCGCGGTCGACTGCGCCGTCCGGCCGGGAATGATGCCGAGCTCGCGCAGCGTCGGCACATCGGCGATCGGCTTTTCCTTGTCGGCGTCCAGCAGTTGCACGGTGCCGAAGGTGAAGATCGGGCCTGGCGTCACCGTGACTGTGACAGGAACTGGCCCCGCCGCACGCGCCGCCTCGATCGCTGCCAGCGCGCCGTCGCTTTCGACGGGCACGCCGGCGACCGTGATCGCGATCTGGCCGGCATAATAGCCTTCGGAATAAAGCGCCGCCGTCAGGAGATCGAAGTCTGAGCGCGCCCGCCGCAGCAGGCCGGCCGAGCCGGAGGGCGGCGACCGCCGAAGGCTCTGGAGTCCCGAGGCGCCAGTGATCGAACGGCGGAGCGAGCGGCTCGCATCGACGACGTCGATTGTCACCTTATAGGGCGTCGCATCGACGACCGGCTCGCTCTTCGTCTGGCCGAACAGGCCGCGCACGCGGTCCATGAAGCTCGGCGAATCGTCGGCGGCGAGCGCTGCGCCCGACCCGACCGCGACGAGAACAAGGGTCAGCGCCACCATCCGGCCATGCGCGGATCGGCGTTGTCTTCCCTTGTTTTTGGGCGCCTGATCCTTCAACGCAACGCCTACCTATCCGAGCTCAACACCATGGCCGGGCCGCATCGCGGCAGATCCCTGCTATGCGTGATTGCGGTTAATACCGGGTATAGTAAAAGCAATCGATCCTCTGCGATCACCGCTCCGGAAGCCCCGGGCAGAAGTCCGCCTCCCCCGAAAGACTAACCCGAACAGTCGCGCGAGGCGACATCGTTTGGCCGAGCATCGGCATTTCCGCGCTTTGCTGTCGCCAGTCCGATGCCGTTATGACAAATCGGCCACGGCCAGAGATTGATGTTCCGTAGGCTCCCGCCCCACCATCATTCGACATTGCATCGCGGCTTCGCCGTCCTCTAAAAGCGGGTATTCGCTCGGACCCGGTGAAAGCCCGGGTGGCTCTTCCGGCCGCCAATCCGCCGGACAACGCACAAGACGAACGAAAAGCTCAGCCGCTTCTGCCGGCGGGTCGTTTGCTGCGGAAATCATCCATGCCCTCTTTCAATACCGTTCGACGCGGTTGGTTCGCCAATCCGCGCACCGATATCCTTTCCGGCATCGTCGTGGCCCTTGCGCTGATCCCCGAAGCGATCGGCTTCTCGGTCATCGCAGGCGTCGATCCCAAGATCGGGCTCTATGCATCGGTGGTCATCGCCATCGTCATCGCCTTCACCGGCGGACGGCCGGCGATGATCTCCGCCGCGACCGCCGCGACCGCCGTGCTCATGGGTCCGCTGGTCCGGGAGCACGGCCTGCACTACCTCTTCGCCGCGACGATCCTGATGGGTCTTTTCCAGATCGCGGCCGGCTATCTGAAGCTCGGCCGCCTGATGCGCTTCGTTTCGCAATCCGTGATGACCGGCTTCGTCAACGCGCTGGCGATCCTTATCTTCATGGCGCAGCTTCCCGAACTCATCAATGTGCCGCTCGCGACCTATGGGCTGATCGGGCTGGGCCTCGCCATCATCTACCTCTTCCCGCTCGTCACGCGCGCCGTGCCCGCGCCGCTTGTCGCCATCGCTGTGGTGACCGCTCTCTCGGCCGTGCTGCATCTCGACGTGCGCACGGTTGCAGATCTCGGCGAGCTGCCCTCGTCGCTGCCGAGCTTCGGCCTGCCGCAGGTCCCGCTGACGCTCGAGACGCTGCGGATCCTGATGCCGATCGCCTTGACGCTTGCGGCTGTCGGCCTGCTGGAATCATTGCTGACGGCGCAGATCGTCGACGACATGACGGACACGCCGAGCGACAAGAACCGCGAATGCCGCGGCCAGGGCCTCGCCAACATCGCCTCGGCGCTGTTCGGCGGCATGGGTGGCTGCGCGATGATCGGCCAATCGGTGATCAACGTCTCCTCAGGTGCGCGCGGCCGGCTCTCGACGCTCGTGGCAGGCATCTTCCTGCTCGTGCTGCTGGTGGCGTTGCAGGACCTTCTCGCGATCGTGCCGGTCGCGGCGCTGACCGCCGTGATGATCATGGTATCGATCAACACCTTCTCGTGGCGATCGCTGATCCGGCTCCGCACCAACCCGCTGCCGTCCTCGGTCGTGATGCTCGCAACCGTCGCAACCGTGGTCGCGACGCATGACCTTGCCAAGGGCGTGCTTGTCGGCGTGCTGCTCTCCGGCGTCTTCTTCGCCGGCAAGGTGTCGAAGCTCAGCCGCGTATCATCGGGCCTCTCGGAAGATGGGACGACGCGGATCTACATTGTCGAAGGCCAGGTGTTTTTCGCCTCGGCCGGGACGCTCGTCGACGCGATCGACTATCTGGAGGATGTCGAGCGCATCGTGCTCGACCTGCGCGGCGCCCATTTCTGGGACATCTCAGCCGTGGGCGCGCTTGACCGCGTGGTGCTGAAGGCAAGGCGCCACGGCAAGGAAGTCGACATCATCGGCCTCAACAGCGCCAGCGCCAGCATGGTCGAACGCTTCGCCGTTCATGACAAAGACGGCGCCGAGACGGCCGGCGTCGCTCACTGAGACATGGGGTGGCGACGTGCCGCCACCAAAAGGCCGAAGCCGATCAATGGCAGCAGGATATCGGTCCAGAAAACAGCGCCTGCATTGCCGGGCGCGAAATTGCCGGCCGTGATCATCTGATAGACATGGCCGGCCGCGGCGCCGAGCAGGAAGATCGCCGGGCCGAGGATCGCCGCAAGGCGCAGTTCATAGCCACGAAACGCCGCGAGGAACCCGACCGCGGCAAAGCCGAGGCTGGCGAAGGCGAGCTCGAGCTGAAACGGGCTGTCAGCCCAGCCTATAAAGGCTGCGGCGAACCTGCCGAACACGCTGTGCATGATGAAATTGTAGAGAAAACTGACGCCGATCGAGAAGAACACGAACCAGCGGAGAAGTTGTTCGACGATAAGAGCCTTGTCGACCGGACGCGGCGCCCTGGCGATCGCCACAAGCGAGACGAGGAGTCCCAGGACAAGGAGCGTCAGCGTGAAGTTCGACAGCAGAAGCTGAACGACCCACCCGATTGCCTCAGACATCGCGCCCCCAACGCCGCTCCCGCAGCCACGCCGATTGCGGGATCATTCTCCTTCGATCATCGGCCGGCGGCTGCAAGGTGGCAAGTGTGATCGAGAAGATCCTCCCCGACCGCCTTTTCGAGACCACGCGCGCGCGTATTGGCCGCCAGAAGCATGAAGCCCGGCTTGCCATCGGTGAGCGTCGTGCCGGCGATGACAAGCGTCATGTCGGCCATCGAGCGGCGCGCTACCGGCAATCCGTCATAGACAAGCCTGAACGGGTTTATCGTCTGGAACGATGCGGCGCTGACCTGACGGGCCCAGTAGCGCCCGCCGGCAAGCAAGACAGGGAAACGCGTCCATCTCTCGCCGATCTTCGGTCCGAAACGCGTCAGCGCCCCCATCACCGAGGGCTGCAGGCAGTCGACATGGATGTGCAGCCGATCCTGGCTGCGGTTCGGACGAGAATTGACGGCCATGCCGAGGCCGGTACGGCCGGGGTCGCGCGGCAGCGCCGCGACCACGAAGCGGCGGGCGGCCCAGGCCTCCTGGAACAGCGGCGGCGCGTCGGCAGGAAGAAGTGCCCGGCTTTCGATGCCGACGATCGGCACCGTCGGGACAAGCAGGACCTCGCTGCGGCCAAGCGGCGGCCGGATCACGGCATAGCCGCGTCCCTTGCCGCCCGACAGATCGACCGACAGGCAGGGAAAGGGAACGTGCAGCGTGCGCTGCGCAACGACGCAGCCATCGACCGAAAGTGCGAGCGCATTGCGGCTATGCGCCTGGATCGGCTCGATCGCCAACAAGGCAGCCATCACGACGCCCGCACAGACAACGGCGGCGAGGGTCGCCATGCGGACGAGAGGCCTCATATCGGGCGTACTCCTGCGGCTGGCGAAGGGGCGAAAAAACGGCGGCTGATCGTCTGCAAGGACACGGGAGCTGGTCATGACACTGCACTGACGCATGGTTCATCGGGCTGTCAACATAGCGGCCGATGATCGCGTCCTCGGCATCCACCTCTCACTGGCACGGCGATTGCTCCGAATTATGGCGGGACCGGCGCCAGCGCCGCCGGTTTCGAGCAAGGTTGCTGCGCTACGTTCGCGATAAGCATGTCCCTCCTTGGCCGGCCAGATGGCGGCTCCCCCAACTCGATTGACCGGAACCTCATGAACGCCAGCAACGATTTCGACATGATCGTCATCGGCAGCGGCCCGTCCGGCCGGCGCGCCGCCGTCCAGGCCGCCAAGATCGGCAAGAGCGTGCTGGTGGTGGAGAAAGGCCGGCGAGTCGGCGGCGTTTCCGTCCATACCGGGACGATCCCGTCGAAGACGCTGCGCGAGACGGTTCTCAACCTCTCAGGCTGGCGCGAGCGCGGCTTCTATGGCCGCTCCTACCGCGTCAAACAGAATATCAGCGCCGGTGACCTAATGGCGCGGCTGCACAAGACGCTCGACCATGAAGTCGAGGTGCTGGAGCATCAGTTCAGTCGCAATGGCGTCTCGACCGCCATCGGCTCCGGGCGTTTCCTGTCGCCGCATGAGATCGAAGTGACGGGTGAGACCGGCGAAAGCCGCATCTACAACGCCGGACATGTGCTCATCGCCTGCGGCACGCGGCCGTTCCGGCCGGATTACGTACCGTTCAACGGCATCAACGTGTTCGACAGCGACGAGATCATCGAACTGCCGAAGCTGCCGCGCAGTCTCGCGGTGATCGGGGCTGGGGTCATTGGCGTCGAGTATGCGACGATCTTCAGTGCGCTGGACGTGTCCGTGACGCTGATCGAGCCGCGTAACACCTTTCTCGACTTCATCGACAAGGAACTGATCGACGAGTTCATGCATGAACTGCGCGACCGCAATGTCGCCCTGAGGCTCGGCGCGGCCGTCGAGACCATCAAGGTCAACGATGCCGGCAAGGTGGTCACGGCGCTTGCCGACGGTCGGATGGTGACCACTGATATGCTGCTTTTCGCGGCCGGACGGGTCGGTGCCACTGACACGCTCAATCTCGAAGCGGTCGGCATCAAGACGGACCATCGCGGCCGGATCGTCGTCGAGGCGAACACGATGCAGACATCGGTGCCTCATATCTATGCAGCGGGCGACGTGATCGGCTTCCCAAGCCTCGCCTCGACCTCGATGGAGCAGGGTCGCGTCGCCGCCTGCCACGCCTTCGGGCTGCAGCCGCCGCCGCCGCCGGAATTCTTTCCCTATGGCATCTATTCGGTGCCGGAAATCTCCACCGTCGGCATGACCGAGGAAGAGGTGCGCAAGCGGGAGATCCCCTATGAATGCGGAATCGCACGCTTCCGCGAGACGTCGCGCGGCCACATCATGGGCCTCAATAACGGCATGATGAAAATGATCTTCTCGACCAAGTCACGCCGTCTTCTCGGCGTCCACATCGTCGGAGAGGGCGCGACCGAGCTGATCCATATCGGCCAGGCGGTGCTGAACCTCAAAGGCACGATCGACTATTTCATCGAGAACACGTTCAATTACCCAACCCTTGCTGAGGCCTACAAGATCGCCGGTCTCGACGCCTGGAACCGCATGGCGCGACCGTAAGGTTCATGCCATCTCGCCAGCGGTGTGTATCGGAGCGAGGTCGTCGAGTTCGCTATCTTCGAAGAGGCGGGAACGCGTGAGGAAGCGGACTTCGCGGCCATTTTCGAGCGAGAACATCCCGCCGCGCCCCGGCACGACGTCGATAATCAGCTGCGTATGCTGCCAATAGCCGAACTGCGAGGCCGTCATGAAGAACGGCACGCCGTCGATCTCGCCGAGCCGGATGTCCGCATCGCCGACGATGTAGTCTCCCTTCTGGAAGCACATCGGCGAGGAGCCGTCGCAGCACCCTCCGGACTGGTGGAACAGGATGTCGCCGTAGTCCCGCCGCAGCGTGCGGAGGAGGGAAATGGCGGCGGGCGTTGCGGTGACGCGGGGAATGGGATCGATCGCAAGATGATCGGCCATTGTAACCCTCCTGTTAACAGTCCGGATCGCAGGATCGGCTCCGCTGGACATTCAGCCCGGCGAGTTCGTCGCGGCGTCCGGATGGACGCCGCATCGAAATGGCGAGGCCCGGTCTAGAAGAAGCCGAGCTTCTTCGGGCTGTAGCTCACCAGCAGATTCTTGGTCTGCTGGTAGTGGTCGAGCATCGCCTTGTGGTTCTCGCGGCCGATGCCGGACTGCTTGTAGCCGCCGAAGGCCGCATGGGCCGGATAGGCGTGATAGCAGTTGGTCCAGACCCGGCCGGCTTCGATGCCGCGGCCGAAGCGGTAGGCGCGGTTGCCGTCGCGCGTCCACACGCCGGCGCCGAGGCCGTAGAGCGTGTCATTGGCGATGGCGAGCGCTTCTTCCTCCGTCTTGAAGGTCGTCACCGACACCACGGGCCCGAAGATCTCCTCCTGGAAGATCCGCATCTTGTTGTGGCCCTTGAAGACGGTCGGCTGCACATAGTAGCCGCCGGCCAGTTCGCCCTCGAGTTCGGCGCGTGCGCCCCCGATGACGAGTTCAGCGCCTTCCTGCTTGCCGATGTCGATATAGGACAGGATCTTCTCGAGTTGCTCGCTGGACGCCTGCGCGCCCAGCATTGTCGTGCTGTCGAGCGGGCTGGCCTGCTTGATGGCGCGGATGCGGGGCAGCGCCCGCTCCATGAAGCGATCGTAGATATCTTCCTGGATCAGCGCGCGGCTCGGGCAGGTGCAGACCTCACCCTGGTTGAAGGCGAAGAGCACGAAGCCCTCGATCGCCTTGTCGAAGAAGTCGTCATCCGCTTCCGCGACGTCGGAGAAGAAGATGTTCGGCGATTTGCCGCCAAGTTCCAGCGTGACGGGAATGAGGTTCTGGCTGGCATACTGCATGATCAGCCGGCCGGTCGTCGTCTCGCCGGTGAAGGCGATCTTGGCGATGCGGTTCGACGAGGCGAGCGGCTTGCCGGCTTCGAGACCGAAGCCGTTGACGATGTTGAGCACGCCCGCCGGCAATAGGTCGGAGATCAGCTCGGCGAGGACGAGAATCGAGGCGGGCGTCTGTTCGGCCGGCTTCAGCACGACGCAATTGCCCGCCGCCAGCGCCGGCGCGAGCTTCCATACCGCCATCAGGATCGGGAAATTCCAAGGGATGATCTGGCCGACGACGCCGAGCGGCTCATGGAAATGATAGGCGACGGTGTCATGGTCGAGTTCGGACAGCGAGCCTTCCTGCGCGCGGATCGCACCGGCGAAATAGCGGAAGTGATCGACGGCGAGCGGGATATCGGCATTGGTCGTCTCGCGGATCGGCTTGCCGTTGTCCCAGGTCTCGGCGAGCGCCAGAAGATCAAGGTTCTGTTCGAGGCGATCGGCGATCTGGTTGAGGATCAGGGCGCGGGCGGCGACGCTGGTGCGGCCCCAGGCGACCTTGGCCGCGTGGGCCGCGTTGAGAGCAAGTTCGACATCTTCCTTCTGCGAGCGCGGGATCTCGGTGATCTTGCGGCCGTTGATCGGTGAGGTGTTGTCGAAATAGCGACCGCCGACAGGCGGGACCCATTGGCCGCCGATGAAATTCTCGTAGCGCGGCTTGAAGGGAGCGGCCGTCTTGGCGCCAAGGAATTCGGGCTTGTTCATGGTTTCCTCCCATGGTGAACACGCCCTTCCGTTCTGCACCGGCCATGCCGACGGCGCCGAGCGGCCCGGCAATTCCATGCTGCATAGCGGTAAGTACCTGACAGAAATAACGTCGGCTATCGATCGCTTCGCCGACGCTCGCTTGGATGTGGACGCCACCGGAATTTGGGTGCAACAGTTTTCGAAGGGGACTGAGGCAGCACGCGACATGTGTTGCAGGATGCCACAGTCGGGAGGACGAGATCATGGCGCAATCCGTGGCAGGGGATACTGTCGAGGCAGCGCGTCGACGCTTCTTTCTGGAGGGCGGATCTCCGGAAGGACTGGTCGCGGCCCCGATCCTGCGGTCGTGGCAGCGCTGTTCCTCCAACGGGCTCGATGTCGGCGACCGGCCTCAGCTCGAGCCGATGAGCAGCACGGCACTCCGTGAAGAGCAGGAGCGGCACGATCTTTTGCGGCGGATCACGCGGCCCGAGATGATGGCGCTGCGGCAGGAGGCAAAGCTCACCGACAGCGTGGTAATTCTTACCGACGGCCAGGGCCTTGTGCTGGAGATGGCCGGAAATCCGGAATTCGCCGGCCGCGCGTCGCGCGTGGCGCTGCGTCCTGGAGTCGCCTGGAACGAGGCCGCGATCGGCACCAACGCCATCGGCACCGCGCTGGTCGAGCGCCGGCCGATCGGCGTGCATGGCGGCGAACACTTCTTCGAGCCGCACCGGATCCTGACCTGCGCCGCTGCCCCGATCTTCGATCCCCGTGGTGAGCTGGCGGGCGTCCTCGACATGTCCAGCCATGCCTCGATCCGGCATGTGCACGCGCTCGGCCTCGTGCGGATTGCCGTCGAGCAAATCGAGCATCGGCTGTTTGAGCGCGATTTTGCCGGCTGCAGCGTGCTGCGCTTTCATGAAGAGGCTGAACTGGTCGGGACGGCGCGCGAGGCCGTGCTCGTTTTTGAAGGCGACCGTCTCGTCGGCGCCAACCGGCGCGGCCTCGGCCTGCTTAAGCTGGACTGGTCGGCGCTCGACAGCGTCCGCCTGCCGGAGCTGTTTGAGGGCGTCGACGTCTCTGACGAGATCAAGGCGCTGCGGAGCCGCACCGGCAGTATCCTGCATGGCCGACTAGCCCCGCCGTCGCAGGTGGCCTCACGCCCTGCTGCAACACCGGCGCGCGGACGATCGGAGGCGCGCGAACCGGTATTCGACGCTGCAACGAGCGCTGCCCTTGAGCGCGCGGTGCGCCTCGTCGAAGCCGACGTACCGGTTCTCGTGCATGGCGAGACTGGCGCCGGCAAAGAGGTATTTGCCCGCCGCGTCCATGCCGGCAGCCGCCGCGGCAGCGGACCATTCATCGCGGTCAATTGCGCCGCCCTCCCCGACAGCCTGATCGAAGCGGAGCTGTTCGGCTATGAGGAGGGTGCCTTCACCGGCGCGCGGCGCCAGGGGCAAAGCGGCCTGCTGCGGCAGGCCGATGGCGGCATCCTGTTCCTCGACGAGATCGGCGACATGCCGCTTGCGGCACAGGGCCGGCTGCTGCGCGTGTTGCAGGAGCGTCAGGTGGTTCCCCTTGGTGGCGGAACACCGGTTGCCGTCGATTTCGCCCTGCTCTGCGCGACGCATCGACCGCTGGCGGCGCTGGTCGAGAGCGGCGGCTTCCGGTCCGATCTCTATTTCCGCATCGCCCAATATGTCGTCGAACTGCCGGCGCTCCGGGAAATCGCCGACCGCGAGGCGCTGGTCCGCCGTGTCTGGTCCGGGCTTGGCGGAGATGAAGCAGGCGTACGGCTCACCGACGAGACGCTTGCGGCGCTTGCGGCTTACGACTGGCCGGGCAATTTCCGCCAGCTCTCGGGTATGCTGAAGGCGCTTATCGCGCTCGCCGAGCCGGGAAAGCCGCTGCCGCTCGCTGCCCTGCCGGCCGAGATCCTCCACCACCGGCCGCTGGTTGGCGCGCAGGTGTCGCAACGCAGCGAGGCACAGGTGCCTGCGGATGGCAGCCTCTCGGCATTGACGCGCGAGGCGATGGCGCGTGCTGTCGAGGACTGTGGCGGCAATCTCTCGCGCGCCGCGCGGAAACTCGGGATCGACCGTTCGACGCTCTATCGACGGCTGATCTGGAAAAGCGGCGGGCCGGAGACCCGCCACTCCCCTTGATGGGTGGCCTTCAACCGAAGCGGTTTGTACCCGGGGTGCCTGGCTTCAAATACCAATAGAGCAGCACCAGAGCGCCGATCAGCGGAATGAGCGTCAGGAAGATCCACCAGCCGCTGCGATCGGTATCGTGCAGGCGCCGCACCGTGACGGCGAGATTCGGCAAGATGGTCGCCAGCGACCAGAGACCCGAGAGCGGACCAGCCGACTGCATCGAATCATAGTCCCAGCCAAACGCGTTATCGAGCGCGTAGGCGATGATGCTGACGATGACGGTGAACAGCACCCACCACCAGAATTCCGAGCGTGGCGCGCGGCCCGAGAAGGTCACATATTTCGAAAAGACGGTCTTGACCGCCGTCGTCATGTTCATGGATCAGCTCCCATTTTGGGCGCAGCCCCGTCCTGCGCTTCCAGCCCTCAACCGGTCTGACGCAGCCTGCGACAATCCGGACAACCTCGATTCTCGCACCGAAGTCTGAACAGTTCGTCAGCCCTGGCTGTGCCTCATCGCGCCCTGCGGCCGGACTGCAACAGCGCGATGATTTCTCCACAGGCCGGAAGCGCAGAATCGCGCGATTCCGCGCTTTTTGCCAGCAAGCCCGACGCGCTCAAAACCCTTCGTTAACGCTGTGGTCCTTATGCCTGAGGCGTCAACAACGGACTCCAGAGCCTCCGAGCGCAAGGTCTTCGGCATCATGCGATCTCCACCGCGTCCCCCTCATTCTCCGGACAGTTCGGCTACCGGGAGCAGTGCGCTCTCCGGCCGCGCCAACGAGAACGGCGCAGCCGAAGACAAGGGCCGCCCCGAGCGCGGCACGCTTCATCTGCGCCGCCCGATCGATGCACGTCCGGATGCAGGCAAGCCGAATGCCGGCAAGCCTGATCCCTTCCAGTTGCGCGCCGAGGACCTCGCCTCGCTCGACACCGTGCCGAGCTGGCTTCGGCCGTTCACGACGACGCCGACGAGCCGCTTCACGCGGACCCCTGACTATCTGATGCGGCCGCGCGACGAGGAAGCGGCTCCGCTGCCGATGCCGCCTCGCCCGCAGCCGAAGGCACCGACGACGCGTCTTCATCCTCCGGCGCGCGGACCGGCCGCCCCAAGCCGGCCGGTACCGCCTACGCCGCCCGTGATCGAGGATCATCCGGCTGCCGTGCCGGCAGTTTCCCCGCCACAAGCCTCGGACGAGCCGGAGGCACCTGTCGAAACGCTGGAGCCCGTGATGGACGGCATCGAGACGCCCGCCTCCATCCGCCGCATCGCGCGGTTGATCCGCACCGACATCACCGTTCCGCCGGCGCGCATCGCCGAGCAGGATGACGAGCCGCTGCCGCCGGAAAGCCATGCCGAGCGCGGCGCCGAAGCGCGCGCGATCGAAATCAGCCCGCCTGAGAGCATCGCGCCGACCATCCTGCCAATCGAGCCGCCGCTCCGCGCCACGGTCCGCGTCTCCTTCGTGTGGCCCGTCGATGAGGGCATGCATGACGAGCCCGAAACGAAAGCCGATGACACCGAAACCATCGAACTGCCGCCCCTGAAGCCGCAGCCGGTTGTCGCCGGGCCGGCAAAGCCTGCCATCGTGCGGGAGACCGTAGCGGCGCCCGTCGCCGTTGCGCCCGTCATCGAGGCACCGAAGGTTGCAGCTCCACTGGTCGCCGAGGCTGCCCCTCCGGCGGTGACGACGGTCGCTCGCCCGCACCCCGTTGCCGCGAGCGGAGACTACGAGTTCCCATCGCTGGAGCTACTCGCCAAGCCGCCGCTGGTCGAGCCGGATTCCGAGCTTTCGGAAGAGGCACTGGTCCGCAATTCGACGACACTGCAGCAGACGCTGCGTGACTTCGGCGTGCGCGGCGAGATCATCGACGCCAATCCCGGTCCTGTCGTCACGCTCTATGAACTGGAGCCGGCGCCTGGCACGAAGTCGTCGCGCGTCATCGCGCTCTCGGCTGACATCGCCCGCTCGATGAGCGCTGTCTCAGCGCGCGTCGCGGTGGTCGAGGGACGCAATGTCATCGGCATCGAGCTGCCCAACCATCGCCGCGAGACGGTGTGGCTGCGCGAACTGCTGGAGAGCCATGAATTCACGGAGGCGCGCGCCAAGCTCGGCATCTGCCTCGGCAAGACGATCGGCGGCGAATCGGTGATCGTCGATCTCGCCAAAATGCCGCATCTGCTCGTCGCAGGCACCACCGGCTCGGGCAAGTCGGTCGCCATCAACACGATGATCCTGTCGCTGCTCTACCAGTATCGCCCCGAGGCGTGCCGGTTGATCATGATCGACCCGAAAATGCTCGAGCTCTCCGTCTATGACGGCATTCCGCATCTCCTGACACCCGTCGTTACGGACCCCAAGAAGGCCGTCGTCGCGCTCAAATGGGCCGTGCGCGAGATGGAGGAGCGCTATCGAAAGATGTCGCGCCTTGGCGTGCGGAACATCGACGGCTTCAATGCTCGCGTTGCAGAAGCGCGGGAGAAGGGCGAGGTGATCACGCGCCAGGTGGCGACCGGCTTCGACAAGGACACCGGCGACATCACCCATGAAGAAGAGGTGATGGATCTCTCGGCGCTGCCTTATATCGTCGTCATCGTCGATGAGATGGCCGACCTGATGATGGTCGCCGGCAAGGACATCGAAGGCGCAATCCAGCGTCTCGCGCAGATGGCCCGCGCCGCCGGCATCCATATCGTCATGGCGACGCAGCGTCCCTCGGTCGACGTCATCACCGGCACGATCAAGGCCAACTTCCCGACCCGCATCTCCTTCCAGGTGACGTCGAAGATCGACAGCCGCACCATTCTCGGCGAAATGGGCGCCGAGACGCTGCTCGGCCAGGGCGACATGCTCTACATGGCCGGCGGCGGGCGTATCCAGCGCGTGCACGGCCCGTTCGTCTCGGATCACGAGGTGGAGAAGGTCGTCGCACATCTGAAGATGCAGGCGCGTCCGGAATATCTCGACGCCGTCACCTCGGACGAGGAAGACGAGGCCGAGGCGGCCGTGCCGGCAGAGGACGCTGCCGTGTTCGACAAGGGCTCATTCGGCGACGACAGCTCGGACGCCTATGATCAGGCGGTGGCGATCGTGCTGCGCGACAAGAAGGCCTCGACCTCCTACATCCAGCGCCGCCTGCAGATCGGCTATAACCGCGCCGCCTCGATCATGGAGCGCATGGAGAAGGAAGGCATCGTTGGTCCGGCCAACCATGCCGGCAAGCGCGAGATTCTTCGCGAGCGCTGACAGTCCGACGCCTCGCACGGCGCCCTGATCCGGCCCTCTCCCGTCTAGGGGAGAGGGCCTTTTCTTTGAATGGAGCTGCCAGCGCGCCTCCGATGGGTCCACGCGTCGTGCCACCCAGCTATGGCGGGCCATAGCCGGCTTCCGTGAGGTCGTCGCCGGCCTCTCGCCGACGGGCGGAACGGAGAGGCAAGACCAAAGCCAAGGACAAGCTGCTTGACCGACTGTTGTAAAATGCAACAGTCCCTGGGGCTTCGAGACTTTCGGACCGGCACGGCCGATGCGCCTTCGCCTTCGTAAGGTCTATATTGACCAGAACGGACCGTGCTCCACCCCTTCGACACGATTGACAAAAGTTCAACATCCTCATCTGCTGCTCCAAGGGGATTCTTTACTGGAGCAAACGGCGCGGCCCGCTTGAACGAGGCCGAGTAGATTCCCTGAGGGAACATCGACAAGCAGCCGACCAGGGAGGGGACATGTCAACGCGGTCAGTTCCGAGCACGGGCGAGGATCCCGTGCGGCCAATGACGCGGGAAGAGAAGAAAGTCATCTTCGCGTCATCGCTCGGCACCGTTTTCGAATGGTACGATTTCTATCTGTACGGCGCGCTGGCGACGATCATCGGCGCGCAGTTCTTCAGCCAGTTTCCGAAGGCAACGGCCGACATCTTCGCATTGCTCGCCTTCGCCGCAGGTTTTCTCGTCCGGCCGTTCGGCGCGCTGGTCTTCGGCCGTCTCGGTGATCTCGTTGGCCGCAAATACACGTTCCTTGTCACGATCCTGATCATGGGCCTCTCCACCTTCGTGGTCGGCCTGCTGCCCGGCTACAACCAGATCGGCGTTGCAGCACCGATCATCCTGATCGCCGCACGCCTGCTGCAGGGACTGGCGCTAGGCGGCGAATATGGCGGCGCGGCCACGTATGTCGCCGAGCATGCCCCGCATGGGCGGCGCGGCTTCTATACATCCTGGATCCAGACGACAGCGACGCTTGGCCTGTTCCTGTCGCTGATCGTCATCCTATTCTCGCGCACCATCATCGGTGAAGCAGCCTTTGCTGCATGGGGTTGGCGTATTCCCTTCCTCGTTTCGGTGGTTTTGCTCGGCATTTCCCTGTGGATCCGCCTGCAACTCAATGAATCGCCCGCCTTCCTGAAGATGAAGGAGGAAGGGACGCATTCGAAGGCGCCACTCAAGGAAGCCTTCGGTACTTGGTCGAATGCCAAGATCGCGCTCTTGGCGCTTTTCGGCCTCACCATGGGCCAGGGCGTCGTCTGGTACACCGGCCAGTTCTACGCGCTGTTCTTCATGCAATCGATCCTGAAGGTCGATGGCTACACGGCCAACCTGCTGATCGCCTGGTCGTTGGTTCTCGGCACCGGCTTCTTCGTGTTCTTCGGCTGGCTCTCGGACAAGATCGGCCGCAAGCCGATCATCATGGCCGGCTGCCTGATCGCGGCGGTCTGCTACTTCCCGCTGTTCCAGGCCCTCACGACGGCGGCCAATCCCGCGCTGGAAAAGGCGCTGGACACGGTCAAGGTCGAGGTCGTCGCCGATCCGGCAAATTGCGGCAAGCTCTTCAACCCGGTCGGCACGCGGGTCTTCACCGCACCCTGCGATACGGCGCGCGACTTCCTGGCGAAGAACTCGATCCGCTATTCGACGACGGAGGCTGCGGCGGGCAGCCCGGTCCAGATCACGATCAACGGCCAGGCATTCCCGGCCTTTGACCCGGCCGGGGCGGCCGATCCCAAGGCCGCGCGGGCCGATTGGGACAAGGCCACGCTCGCGGCGCTCCAGGCCGCCGGCTATCCCAAGGCGGCCGATCCCGGCATCGTCAAGATGACGAACCCGTTCGACCTCAACGGCCAGGTCCTCGCCGTCATCGGCCTCCTGTTCATCCTCGTCCTCTTCGTGACGATGGTGTACGGCCCGATCGCGGCAGCATTGGTCGAGCTGTTCCCGACCCGCATTCGCTATACGTCGATGTCACTGCCCTATCACATCGGCAATGGCTGGTTCGGCGGCCTGTTGCCGGCGACGGCCTTTGCCATGGTGGCGCAGACGGGCGACATCTATTTCGGCCTCTGGTATCCGATCATCTTTGCCGGCATCTGCTTCGTAATCGGCATGCTGTTCCTGTCGGAAACCAAGGATCGCGATATCTACGCCGACGATTGATCGCATTTCGGGGCGGCCTCGCGGCCGCCCCGGTCTCAGACATTCTCAGAGACCGTCAGCCCGAACGGCAGGAGATGCGTGCTGCCGGCCTCGGCCGGCCCGTCCGAGACCAGCGTCGCCAGCATCGCGACCGCCCGCTCGGCGAGGGCTTCGATCGGCGTGTCGATTACCGCGTCGAGCACGCCGTCAAGCAAGGCGGCGCGTGTCTCCGGGATCAATTCATTGCAGACGGCAACGATATGACGGGCGGCGCGAGCCTCGCGCAGCGCCGCAACCATCCCGGCCATGCCGCCGCCCGGAAGATAGAGACCAGCGAGATCCGGATTGCGCTTCACGAGTTCCAGCGTGCCCTCATAGGCGAGACCCGGATCCTCAAGATTGGAAAACGACTCCAGAAGGCGAAAACGCGGCGCATGCTCGCGGAAATAGGAGCGGAAGCTGATCTCGGAAAGTTCGTGGCCGAGAAAGCGGTGGCTGCCGACCAGCACGCCGACGACGCCTGGCTCGCGCGCCAGGCGGCTGATCATCCAGGCTGCCGTTCGGCCGGCCTTGCGGTGGTCGATGCCGAAATGGCCAGCGACCGGTCCTGAGAGTTCCGAGAGCAGCGTGACGACCGGAATGCCGCGCGCCGCGAGATCATCGACAGCGGCGTTCACCGCCGGATGGTCGGCGGCAACGATCGCCAGCCCATCGACACGGGCCCCGAGAGACAGGAGTTGCCTGGCGACCGTCGCTGCCGAGATATCGTCGACGAATTCGACCACCGGCCGCCCGCGCAATCGGCCGAGCCCACGCGTCGCGCCGGTCAATGCAGCCGACAGATTGCGATAGAAGGCATCGCCGCGTCGCTGCAGCAGGAAGCCGAAGTTCTTCTCGACAGGCGCCTCGTCCAGCCGGCGGCGCAGCAGGCCGGCACCGTGATAGCCAATCGCCTCGGCCGCGGCGAGGACGCGCGCCGCGGTCTCGTGCCTGACCCGCGCGCGCTTGTTGAGCACGCGGTCGACGGTGGCGACGCCGACCCCGGCAGCGCGGGCGACATCGTCGATCGTCGGGCGGCGGCCGGGCTGCTCCGTGATGGAATCTATCATGATCGCTCCCGACACTCTTGAGCTTCCTTGATAGAATCCATCATAGCCACATTGCCGCGGCCATGCAGCATCGCTAGATTCCTTCCAAACAAGAAGGCCGCAAGGCTAAGGCCGGCATTGGCAGGAGGAGCCCATGACAGCTCAGGACTTTTCAGCCGACTATCAGAAGCGCGACTATTCGCTGGTCGGCTTCGAGACGCAGCGCGCGATCGAGCGCGGCCTCGCCACGGCGCAGTGGTATCAGTGCCCTATCGGCCGCAAGGAGCTGAAGGAGCTGATGCGGCGCTCGGACGGCCCGGCGCTGCGCGACGCCGCGATCTGGTTCGGGGCTCTGGCGCTGTCCGGGCTCGGCGGCTGGTATTTCTGGGGCACATGGGCCTGTGTCCCGTTCTTCCTGGTCTATGGCGTGCTCTACGGCTCGGCCTCGGATTCGCGGTGGCATGAATGTGGCCACCGCACCGCGTTCAAGACGACATGGATGAACGACGTCGTCTATGCGATCGCCTGCTTCATGATCCTGCGCGAGCCCACCGTCTGGCGCTGGAGCCATACGCGTCACCATACGGACACGATCATCGTCGGCCGCGATCCCGAGATCGCCGTGCCGAGGCCGCCGGATATCCTCGGCCTTGTGCTCAACATCTTCGCGCTGAAATCAGCCTGGAGCCTCGCCAAGAAGCTGGCCCTGCATGTTCAGGGCAAGCTCGATCCCGAGGAAGCGACCTTCATCCCCGAAATGGAGAGGCCGAAGGTGTTCCGCGAGGCGCGGATCATGACGGCGATTTTCCTCGGCGTCGCGCTCTGGTGCGTCGCGATCGGCTCGATCCTGCCGGCGATGTTCATCGGCCTGCCGAGCATCTATGGCGGGTTCATGACGATCTTTTTCGGCCTGACGCAGCATGCGGGGCTCGATGAGGACGTGCTCGACCACCGGCTGAACAGCCGCACGATCTATATGAACCCGGTGTTCCGCTTCCTCTATCTCAACATGAACTATCATGTTGAGCACCACATGTTCCCCATGGTGCCCTATCACGCGCTGCCGCGGTTGCATGCCGCCATCAAGGACGATTGCCCAACGCCCTATGCGAGTTGCTGGGACGCCTACAAGGAGATCATCCCGGCGCTGCTGCGCCAGCGGCGCGAGCCGGGCTGGTATGTGAAACGGCAGTTGCCGAGCCATGTCGCGCCACTCGATGTCGGCGCAGCCGGCACTGTGGCCGCCGAATAAGAGCCCTGGGAGGAACGATGCCGACCGCCATTGCCACGCGCTGGATCGAGGCCTGCGCCGCCGACGAAATCGACGAGGAAGACGTCATCCGCTTCGACGAAGGCGACCGTACCTTCGCGATCTACCGCTCGCCGGATGACACCTATTTCGCGACGGACGGGCTTTGCACACACGAGAAGGTCCATCTCGCGGACGGGCTGGTGATGGACAACATCATCGAATGCCCGAAGCATAACGGCCGCTTTGACTATACGACCGGCAAGGCCAAAGGCGCGCCGGTCTGCGTCGACCTCAAGACCTATCCGGTCCGGGTCGAGGGGGGAAAAGTGCTGATCGGGCTCGATTGAACGCGCCATGACCGAACACATGGTGGTGATCGGTGCCGGCGAAGCCGGCGCGCGCGCGGCGATGGCGCTGCGCGAAAACGGCTTCGCCGGCACGATCACCCTCATCGGCGACGAGCATCACCTGCCCTATGAGCGGCCGCCGCTTTCGAAAGCCGTGCTGACCGGTGCCGAGGAGCCTGCGCCGCCACATATTCTCGACGAGGCACGGCTTGCCGCGCGTGGCGTCAGCCTGCTGCATGGCACGGCCGCAATCGCCATCGACCGCGCAGGGCATCGCGTTGCGCTCGCAGGCAGCGATGCCGTCCCCTATGACAGGCTGCTGATCGCCACGGGCGCCCGCGCGCGCCGCCTCGCCGTCCCCGGCACCGGCCCGGAGACGGTGCACTATCTCCGCAGCTTTCCCGAGGCGCTGGCATTGCGTCGCCGCCTCGTGCCCGGCCACCGGCTGATCGTCATCGGCGGCGGCTTCATCGGGCTCGAACTGGCAGCGGCCGCGCGCGCCCGAGGGGCCGACGCGACCGTCATCGAGATGGCGCCGCGCCTGCTTGGCCGCGCGGTGCCGCAGGAGTTTGCCGCGCTGCTCGCCGCCCGGCATGAGGCCGAAGGCGTGCGCCTCGTGCTCGGTGCGACGATTGACCGGATCGAGACGACCGCTGAAGCCCATAGCGTGGTGCTGGGCAGCGGCGAGATTATTACGGGCGACACGATCGTCGCCGGGATCGGCGCCTTGCCGGAAACCGCGCTTGCCGAGGCGGCGGGGCTTGCGATCGACAATGGCATCGCGGTCGACGCGTCACTCGCCACTGATGATCCCGACATCTTTGCCGCGGGCGACTGCTGCTCGTTTCCGCACCCGCTCTATGACGGTCGTCGTATCCGGCTGGAAGCCTGGCGCAACGCCCAGGATCAGGGCAATGCGGTCGCCAAGGCGATGCTCGGGGGGCGCGAGCCCTATGAGGCCGTGCCGTGGTTCTGGTCGGATCAGTATGACCTGACGCTGCAGATCGCCGGCCTCTCCTATCTGGCAACGGCGACCGTGACGCGCGATCTCGGCGATGGCGCCCGGCTCGACTTTCATCTCGCTGACGATGGCCGCCTCGTTTCCGCCAGCGCGCTTGGCCCAAACGGCAGGATCGCTCGCGATGTGCGGCTCGCCGAAATGCTGATCGCCCGCCGCGCCCGGCCGCCGGCAGCGGATCTCGCCGACCCGGCCACGAAGCTAAAGTCGTTGATGGTCTAACAATCTCCACGCTATGGTCTTGGCGCGATCGACTGATACAAGTGTCGCCAGACCATAGACGCGAGCCGTGCCATGAACGACGCCCCCGCCCCTCTCCGCGCCAAGGATCGCCCGGATCTCTCGCGCTTCGATTGGGCCGATCCGTTCCGTTTCGAGAGCCAGCTCACCGATGAAGAGCGCATGATCCGCGACGCGGCCGCTGCGTTCGCTGCCGATCGGCTCGCGCCGCGCATCGAGGAAGCCTATCTCGACGAGGTCACGGATCCCGACATCTTCCGCGAGATGGGCGAACTCGGCCTTCTCGGCGTTACGGTACCGGAAGCCTATGGCGGCGCCGGCGCGAGCTATGTCGCCTATGGCCTCGTTGCGCGCGAAGTCGAGCGGATCGATTCCGGCTATCGCTCGATGATGAGCGTGCAGTCTTCGCTCGTGATGTATCCGATCTACGCTTATGGCAGCGAGGCGCAGCGCCTGAACTATCTGCCGAGGCTGGCGCGGGGCGAGTTGATCGGCTGCTTCGGCCTGACCGAACCTGATGCCGGCTCGGACCCCGGCGGCATGATCACACGCGCTACGAAGACGGAGGGCGGCTATCGCCTGAACGGCGCCAAGACCTGGATCTCGAACAGCCCGATTGCCGATGTCTTCATCGTCTGGGCGAAGTCCGAGGCGCATGGCGGCGCGATCAGGGGCTTCATCCTTGAAAAGGGCATGAAGGGCCTTTCGGCACCCAAGATCGGCGGCAAGCTGTCGCTGCGTGCCTCGATCACCGGCGAGATCGTCATGGACGATGTCGAGATCGGTGAGGATGCCCTGCTGCCGGGCGTTTCCGGCCTCAAGGGACCGTTCGGCTGCCTCAATCGCGCGCGCTATGGCATCTCCTGGGGTGTGCTCGGCGCCGCCGAGGATTGCTGGCTCCGTGCCCGCAATTACGGCCTCGAGCGCAAGCAGTTCGGCCGGCCGCTCGCACAGACCCAGCTCTTCCAGAAAAAGCTCGCCGACATGCAGACGGAAATTGCGCTCGGCCTGCAGGCTTCGCTCCGCGTCGGCCGCCTGCTGGATGAAGGCGAGGCGGCGCCGGAAATGATCTCGCTGATCAAGCGCAACAACTGCGGCAAGGCGTTGGCGATCGCTCGCGACGCGCGCGACATGCATGGCGGCAACGGCATCCAGATCGAATATCACGTCATGCGCCACGCTCAGAACCTCGAGACGGTCAACACCTATGAGGGAACGCATGACGTGCATGCGCTGATCCTCGGCCGAGCCCAGACCGGGCTGCAGGCGTTCTTCTGAACGCCATGGCGCATCCGCTTTCCGGGCTCCGGGTGATCGAACTCGCCCGCATTCTGGCCGGCCCATGGATTGGCCAGACGCTGGCCGATCTCGGCGCCGATGTGATCAAGGTCGAGAGCCCTGAGGGCGACGACACGCGCCGCTGGGGCCCGCCTTTCATCAGCCATGGCGGCGAGACCACGGCCGCCTATTTTCACGCCTGCAACCGGGGCAAACGCTCGGTGGTGGCAGATTTCTCGACACCGGAAGGCGCGGCGCTGGTGAAGCGGCTGGTTGCATCGGCCGATGTCGTGATCGAGAATTTCAAGCTCGGCGGGCTCGCCAAATATGGCCTCGACTATCAAAGCCTTGCAACACTGAATCCGCGTCTCGTTTATTGCTCGATTACCGGGTTCGGCCAGACAGGTCCCTATGCAGCCCGCGCGGGCTACGATTTCCTGATCCAGGGCATGGGCGGCATCATGGACCTGACAGGCGACCCGGCCGGCGAGCCGCAGAAGATCGGCGTCGCCTTTGCCGATATCTTCACCGGGCTCTATGGCGTCATCGCTATCCAGGCGGCGCTCGCGGCGCGCGAGACGACCGGGCTCGGCCAGCAGATCGACCTCTCGCTGCTCGACAGCATGACCGGCGTGCTCGCCAATCAGGCGATGAATTTTCTCGCCACAGGCATCAGTCCGACCCGGCTCGGCAACGCGCATCCGAATATCGCGCCGTATCAGACCTTCGCGGTCTCAGATGGGCATTTCATTCTGGCGGTTGGCAATGACGGCCAGTTCGCGCGTTTCGCGGCGGTCGTCGGCGCTCCGGAATGGGCAAGCGACGATCGCTTCGTCTCCAACGCCGCGCGCGTTGCCAACCGCGCGGCGCTGACGGCGCTGATTGCCGAGAAGACGGCGACATGGACACGCGACGGGCTGCTTACCGCGCTGGAGTCGGCCGGCGTTCCCGCCGGGCCGATCAACACCGTCGCCGATGTCTTCGCCGATCCGCAGGTCATCGCGCGCGGCATGCAAATCGCGCCTGATGGCGTGCCGGGCGTGCGTACACCGATCGCGATGTCGGCGTCGGAACTGGCGCTGGACCGTCGCGCGCCGAGGCTCGGCGAGCATACGGCCGAGGTGCTGGCAGAGATCGACGCCCGCGCGGAATAGCGCAAGCGCTACGCTTCAGGCAGCAGGTCGAGCCGCCTTGCGGCGCGGGCGCGACGAAAACGCTGGCGCAGCGCATGGCCGCTCTCCCGATCGCGCGGAGCAATCAGCGCACCACGCGGGGCGACGAGTGCGCGCGCAACGGCGAAATCGCCATCGAACCAGCCAATACCGACGCCGGCGATCAGGCCCGCGCCGAGCGCCGAGGCATCGGCGGCCGCCGAATTCACCACCGGCAATCCCGTGACATCGGCAAGGAGCTGCGTCCAGAATGGAATGCGCGAGCCGCCGCCTGTGAAAACGATGCGCTTGCGGGCACCGACCGAAGCCAGAAGATCGATCGAATCCGCGACATCGGCCGTGACGCCCTCGACAATGGCGCGCAGCATGTGACCGCGACCATGTTTCATCGAAAGGCCGAGAAAGGCGCCGCGCGCCTCGGTGTCGAAGGCCGGGCTGCCGGCGCCCGACAGATAGGGCAGGAAGACGAGACCTTCGCTGCCCTCGGGCACGGCGCTGGCTTCCGCCGTCACCGGCCCGAACCATGACGGGTCGGGTTCGGCGAGACCCGTCGCAAGGCTCGCCAGCCAGTTAAGCGCGCCACCGCCACCGAAATGCGAACCGATGGCATAGAGCACGCCTGGATCGAGCGAGACATTGATGTTCATGGCGCCAAGCAGGGCCGGCTCGACGCGCTGCAGTCCCGCGATGACCGTGGCGCTGGTGCCGATGGTCAACGCCACATCGTCGGCAAGGTCGATGCCGGCGGCGAGCAGGGTCGCGGCCATATCCGCGGCGCCGGTAATGACCGGTACGCCTTGGGGCAGACCGAGTGAGGCGGCAGCCTCGGCCGTCAGCTCGCCGGCAAGCGACTGCGAGGGTTGCAGTGGCGCCAGCTTGGATGGATCGATCCCAGCCGCCGTAGGCAGTGCCTGCGACCACGCCCAGTCGACGGGATCGAACAGCATGGCATTGCCCGAATCGGTCGGGTCGCTGGCAATGAGACCCGTCAGGAAGAAGCGGACAAAATCCTTGGGCATCAACACGGCGCGCGTCGCTGCCCAGATATCAGGATGATGCGCGCGCCACCAAAGGAGCTTCGGCAGGATGAGATGGGTGGCCGGCAGGTTGCCCGAGCTTGCGGCCAGAGCGGCGACGACATCGGCGTCTATGGCTTCCGACTCGGCCGCGGAACGGCGGTCGGTGATGGTGTGACAGGGGCCGAGCGGCCGCCCGGCGTCGTCGACGAGCACCGGCGCGCTCATGTGGCCGGAGAGCGAGATCGCCTCGATGCTTCCGCCGAAGCCCCCCAGCGCCGCGCGAGTCGCGCCGATCGCTGCCTTGACCCAGTCGTCCGGGTCCTGCTCCGACCACCCGTCCCGCGGCTGCCGCGTCGGATAGGCGGCGCGGCCCGAGGCGAGCACGCGCGCGTCGCGATCGACGATCACCGCCTTCACCGAGGAGGTGCCGATATCGATGCCGACAACTGCGCGCTTGCTCATCCGGCCTGCTCCGTCTGGCGATGGGTGATAGTCGAGTGCGCGCGCAGCCGGGACAAGAGCGCTATTTGACCGCGCCCTCGGTCAGCCCCGCCACGAACCAGCGGCCGACAAAGGCGAAGAAAACGACGACCGGCAGCACCGACAGCGAAGCGCCAGCGAGCAGGAGCCCCCAGTCGATCTGATATTGACCGATGATGCCCGATAGCCCGACAGGCAGCGTGCGTTTCGCATCCGAAATGATCAGCACCGAAGCGAAGAGATATTCTGTCCAGCTGGCGACGAAGGCGAAGATGGCGATCGCAGCGATGCCCGGACGGAGCAGCGGGATCAGCACGTGCACGACCGTCTTCCAGCGGCCCGCCCCGTCGATCGCCGCCGCTTCCTCGAGCTCGCGCGGCAGCGAGGCGAAGAAGGTGCGCATCATCCAGATCGAGAAGGGCAGCGCGAAGGTCACATTGACCAGCACCAGGGCAAGATCCGTGTCGATGAGGCCGACCTTGGCGAACATCAGATAGATTGGGATCAGGATCACGATCGACGGGAACGCGTAGGCGACCATGATCAGCCGATAAAGCATGTCGCGGCCGCGGAATTCGAGCCGGAAGAACGCATAGCCCGCCATCAGCGCAAGAATGACCGTGACGAAGGCTGACGAGGCCGCGACGAGAACCGAATTCAGGAAATAGGTCGGGAAGGCCGATGTCTGCAGCAGCTTCTGATAGTGCTGCAGCGTGAAGCTGTGCGGAAACCAGGTCGGCACGCGGTTGATGATCTCGCGCGGCAGCTTGAACGACGAGGTGCCGACCAGCCACATCGGCGCCAGCACGAGGAATACGAGCGCGAGCACCGCCAACGCGAGGACCAGCCAGCCGAGAGGACCGCGCTTCATCGTCCCGTCTCCTTCGGCGCGAGGCGGTCGAGCAGGACGAGGGCAAGGCCGATCATCAGCACGCTGGCGACGACCGACATCGCGGCCGCGTCGCCCATCCGATAGGCCTTGAAGGCGGTCTCGTAGATGAGGACCGGCAGCGTCTCGGTTCCCCCGGCCGGGCCGCCAGCGGTCAACAGCCAGATGATGTCGAAGACATTGAAGGAGAGCAGCGTGCCCATGACGGTGAGCACCAGCAAAGTCGGCTGCAGCAGCGGCCAGGTGATGGCGCGAAAACGGGCGACCGCGCCGGCGCCATCGACGGCGGCCGCTTCATAGATGTCGCCCGGAATGCGCTGCAGGCCCGCGAGCAGCATGATCGCGACGAAAGGGAACCAACGCCAGGAATTGATCAGGATGAGGCTCGTCATCGCAGCGGGACCGCTGGCGAAGAAGCCCATGGGGCGATCGATGATGCCGAGCTGGATCAGCAGCGGATTAACCATGCCGCCCGAGGGCGACAGCAGCCAGCGCCAGATGATGACCACGACAACCGTCGGGATGATCCAGGTCAGGATGATCCAGACGCGGGCGACGCGGACGCCCGGGAATTTCTCGTTGAGGACCAGGGCCGCGGTGAGCGCCAGAATGGTCTGGACGACAGCATTGCCGACGACCCAGACGACCGAGATGCCGAGCGCGTGCCAGAATGTTCCGTCTGTGAGAACGCGGGCGTAGTTGTCGAGGCCGGCGAAGGGGCCGTCTGAGCCGATCACGCGGATGTCGCGCAGGCTGATATTGATCGCCGAGATCATCGGCACTATCAGCGTCGCGGCGAGCAGCCCGAGCGGCAAAGCGAGCAGCAGGAAGGCGACGCGCCCGTCACTGCCGCGGCCGGATGAAGTCGGCTTCGAAGCCATCGGTTGATCGGATCCTCGTGCTCGGGCAGCGATCGGCTGCAAAGGTGGCGGCGGGCCTCGCGACCCGCCGCCGTCCGCTTACTTCGTGGCTTCGATCATCTGCGCCTGGCCAGCCTTGACGGCGGCGGCCGGGTCCTCGCCATTGATCACGACCTTCTGCAGCGTCTCAGCCAGGATGTTCTGGGCCGAGATCGGACCGATGGCCGGGAAGACATGGCCGCCCGTGAAGCCGAACAGCATGCCGGCATGCGAATTCGCGATCATCTGCTCGACCTGCGGCTTGTACTTGACGACCAGCGGATCGCTCCAGAACGTCGCCGACTTCGCACCATCGGTGGTGACCGGCAGGAACAGGCCGGGCTCCATGTTCAGGAACTTGCCGTAGTTCTCCGGCTCCAGCAGGAAGGCGATGAACTTCTTGGCCGCGTCACGCTTCGCCGCATCCTTGGCGAGGATGATTGCCGCATTCGAATAGGCGATGGTGGACGAGCTCTTCTCGCCGTCGGCATGGGGCACCGCCGCGACGCCGAGATCGGCCGCATCGCCGCCGCCCTGCTGGTCATAGGTCGAGATGACCGAGAACTGCAGGATCGAAGCGCAGGTCTCCGACGCAAAGCAGGCTTCCGCCTCGCCCCAGGTCCAGTTCGCCGCGTCGGGCGAGGAGAACTTGTAGAGATCCTTGTAGAACGCGTAGGACTCGACGGTCTTGGGATTATCAAAGCGCAGCGTGCCGTCGGCATTGAAGAGTTCGGACGCGCCGTTGTTGACCATGACGGCATAGGTCGTCTGGTCGGTGTAGAGCTGCTTGTTGGCCGGCAGACCGACGCCAACGACGCCGTCCTTGGACAGCTTCTCGGCCGCGGCCTTCCACTCGCTCCACGTCGTCGGCACCGCAATGCCGGCATCGGCGAACATCTTCTTATGATACCAGAAATTGAGGCTCATATTGTAGAGCGGAACGGCCCAGACGCCGCCGTCATAGCTGTAGGGCTCGACGGTGGCGGGAATGAAATGGTGCTGGCCGTCGAGTTCCTTGACGAAGTCAGCCACGCTGTCGAG
The DNA here is from genome assembly GCF_900129325.1 of Kaistia soli DSM 19436. GTDB lineage: Bacteria > Pseudomonadota > Alphaproteobacteria > Rhizobiales > Kaistiaceae > Kaistia > Kaistia soli. The sequence goes on from NZ_FQUP01000001.1 coordinate 870,456, forward strand.
CTGACCGGCCTTGCGGATCACCGTGGTGAAATCCGGAATGGCGAATAGGATGTCCGGCGCATTGCCCGCCGCCATGGCCGCGGGGACCTTGGCATAAACCTCGCCCCAGCTCTGCGGCTCCTGGCTGACCTTGATATCCGGGTTGGCCGCGTTGAAAGCGTCGATCAGTTCTTGCACGCGCTGGACGCGGTGCGGTGGCTGCTCCATGTGCCAGATCTTGACGTCGGTCACCGCCAGGGCCGGCAGGGCGCCGAAAACGGTCAGCGCGAACGCGCCGGCCAGTGCTTGTCCCTTGAATCGCATGGTTTTTTTCCCTCTGTGCCGCCCTCTTCAGAGGTGCGGATTATGCGCCTTGTAGATCTCCGTCAGCTTCACGTTGTTTTCCGCCGCGCCCGGCATATTGGCGCTGAGATAGACCGGGGCGGGGTGGCCTTTGCGTTCGAGGTCGGCTGCGACCTCGACGAGGAGAGCATTGAGCAAAGCGGCGCCGAGCACGGTCGAGACCGGACCGGCGGTGACGCCTTCGCGAATGGTGGCCACAGCATCGCCGGGCGGCGCTCCGGTATCGAGCACGAAGTCGCCGAGATCGGCGAGCCGTTCGCGACCCTTGGCGGCTGCGGTCGAATAGGCGACCGACGTCACGGCGATGACCTTGGCGCCCCGCGCGCGGCCGAAACGTGCGGCTTCGACAGGCGCTGCGTTGACCCCCGACGTCGAAAACACAATGAGCACATCGGCCGGACCGATCGGGTAGCGGCTCAGGACGATATCGGCGAGGCCGGTCAGCCGCTCCAGCTGAGTACTGGCCAGGGCGCCCTCATGCAGCATCACGGCGGAGGAGAGCACTGGCACGACGCAGGCGAGACCACCGGCGCGGAAATGCCCCTCCTCGGCCATCATATGCGAGTGACCAGTGCCGAAAATGTAGATCAGGCCGCCCTTGGCGACCGCTTCAGCAGCAACCTCCGCGGCCGCGGCGAGGGTCGCGGCTTCGCGACGCGAGGCGATCTGGAGCAGCGAGACGGCTTTTGCGAGATAGTCGGAAGCGGCGTTCATGAAAATCCTCAGGCGTCGGTGCTGCCGGGTGCGAGACGAACGCGCATCGTGAAGCGGTCGCCGCGATAGACGGACTGGACGAATTCGATCGGCCTCCCTTCGGCCGTAAGGCTGAGCCGGGTCAGGCGGAGCACGGGAGCGCCGGCCTCAACCTGAAGGATTGCCGCGTCCGATTCCGTCGCGGCGCTCGCCTCGAAACTCTGTTCGGCCTCGACGGGCAGGATGCCGTAGCGCCGCCGCAAGGTGGCGTAGAGCGAGTCGGCTGCGAAATCGGCGGCGTTCATCAGGCCGGGCGCCAGGTTCTCGGGAATATGAGCCGCCTCAAGGGCGACAGGGACGGCATCGGCCTGGCGGAGGCGGAGGAGGCAAAACACCTCGTCCCCTTCACTGATGGATAGCCGCGCCGCGACCTCCGCGCTCGCGGCGACCGTGCGCGCAGCCAAGACGATGCTGGACGGACGCCGTCCGGACCGGCGCATGTCCTCGGAAAAGCTGGTGAGCGTCTGCAGGCGCTGATCGATGCGGCTGGCCGAGACGAAATAGCCCTTGGCCTCGATGCTGGAGATCAGCCCCTGATCGACAAGCGCCTTCAGCGCCCCGCGCGCCGTCATGCGGCTGACGCCGAATTCGGCGCTGAGCTCACGCTCCGACGGCATGCGCCCGCCGATTTCGAGCGCCCCAGATCGGATGGCGCCGACAAGCTTGTCGGCTATGCGGCGGTATTGAGGAACAGACGACGACACGAGGAATTCCTGGACTGGTATAGACCGCTTGCCTTGGTATAGACCAGTCTCATTCTGGTCTGCAAGTCCTCACGGCGTGCCGGGCCGTCTTTTGCCGATCGCGCGGAACGGACGTCCGGCTTTCCCGTTGGAGGGGCGTGGATCATTCGGGGGCCGATACGCTCAAACATGAGACGGAGGCCGAAATGGGCTTGTTTTCCAAGGACATCAAGACGCTGAACGATCTGTTCGTGCACCAGCTTCAGGACATCTACTACGCCGAGAACCAGATCCTGAAGGCGCTGCCGAAGATGATCGATAAGGCGACCTCGACCGAATTGAAGGCGGGGTTCGAAGCGCACCTCACCGAGACCGAAGGCCATGTACAGCGGCTGGAGCAGGTGTTCCGCCAGCATGGCGCCGAGATCAAGGGCGTCGACTGCCCAGCGATCGACGGCATCATCAAGGAAGCTAATGAGGTCGCCGGCGAAGTCGATGACAAGGAAGTGCTGGACGCGGCTCTCATCGCTTCGGCGCAAGCTGTCGAGCACTATGAAATGACGAAGTACGGCACGCTCGTCGCGTGGGCGCGTCAGCTCGGCCGAGAGGACTGTGCCGCTCTCCTTCGCCAGAATCTCGACGAGGAAAAGGCGGCCGACAAGAAGCTGACGGCCATCGCCGAGAGCAAGGTCAACCTGCGCGCGGCCAGCTGACCGCGGCAGTTTCTCAAGCAGGTTCGTTATGCCTCGTGGTGATAAGTCGAAATATACCGACAAGCAGGAGCGCAAGGCCGATCATATAGCCGAGGGCTATGAGGAGCGTGGCTTATCGGAAAAGGAGGCCGAACGCCGGGCTTGGGCGACCGTCAACAAGGATGACGGTGGCGGCAAGAACCCGGGCGGGTCCGGCCGCGGCAAAGCAACGAGCCATCCAGCCTCGCATGCTGGTGGCGATAAGGGCGGAGCAGCTTCTGCTTCAAGGTCCGCCGCCGACCGGTCTGCCTCCGCCAAGAAGGCAGCAGCGACGCGCAAGCGAAACGCCGAGCACCGGGCCGGTCACTAGGGATGGAGGGCGTCGCCGGGCAAGGCGACGCCCACTACGCTAGACCGTCGCGTCCTGGCGACAACCGCGATGGTTGCGGCTTGCTCGAACAATGCCAGCAGCGAGCCGAAAAAGAGCGACATTTCAGTCCGCAGAACCTCTGTCGGTACGCCGCCAGCCGACCCATTCTCATTCAGTAGAAGACCCGCATCTTCCGCCTCGCGGAGGACGGCGCGCGCATGCGCGCGCGACACCCCGAACCGTCGGGCAAGGCTTGCGATCGGCGGAGCCTCGCCACCTTGCCGCGTCGTCCCGACGACGACGAGCAGCATGACCAAGCCTGCATCCCGTTCGGCAAGAGCGGCAAGACGTGGCGAACTCTGAAGCGGCCGGAAACCGGCGCGGAAGGCTCGCCCCATTGTCACAGCGATGGAAGCGCGAAAGGCGTGGTCATCGAGCGACGCCAGTGCTTCGCCACCGACAGGCCGCAGCACAGACAACGCCTGCAGCACTGATTGCCAACGATCGAGCACCGTCGCCCAAAGCTTTTCGGTCGGCACGAGCGGCCGTTGGCGCCGATCGTCCGAAATCGGCCCGTCCTCCAGATAGCCCTGCCAACGCAGCAGCGCGATCATGGCTTTCGCTCGCCCGGCGCTTGCATAACCACCGATGCCGGCAAATTCGATCAGCCGCGCTGCGGTCAGCCGAAGACCGGATGTATCAGGCTCGGCATCGAGATACAGCGCACCGACCGCGAAGAGAATGCGGCCACGATCATTCATCAGGCGATTGAGCAGCGGCTTGCCATCGAAATGCCGTATGATGCCATCCGCCGCGATCGCCATAGCAAGGTCGAACGCGGGATGCGCTCGCAGCGCCACGACGGCCGCCGGTGACGGCTCGGCGAAGTTCGGCAACGCGGCTACAGGCGTCTCTGCTCTCATGATGCTGCTCATTCGCCGGCTCTCTCGGTCGGCAGTCTCGAATTGCAGCCAAAAAGTGACATTGGGAAGCTCCGGCGCTCCAGCAACAAGTCTCGTAGGTCAATCTTGGAGGAAGTCATGAACCGATTCGTTCGACGCTGCGCATTCGCATTCCTAACAGTGATCGTTGCCATGGCGCCTGCAGTGGTGCCGCAGCAAGCGTCAGCCGTGGTCTATTGCAAGTCAGTCGGCGTGCCGAAAGGCTGCGTTGCAGCGCCTTCGGCGGCTGCCGTGCGCTGCACGCGGCCCGGCTATCCCGCCGGCTGCTTTGCTGGCGCCGGCGCGCCCGGCGTCGGTGTGACGCGCGGTGTCGGTGTCGGAGCACCTGGCGTCGGCGTGCAGCCGATGAACCGTGGCGGCCCGGTCAATCGGGTCGGCGTTCGCTGAAATCTCGGAAGAGGGTAAACCAATGATGAAGACTTTCATGGCGGCCGGGCTGTTCATCGCTTTTGGCACCGGAACTGCATTAGCCGACCAGGCGTCGGCCGATGCCTGCGCGGGCTCGCTGAATACCGAGGCGAAGGCGATCTATGCCGCCGCCATCGGCAGCGTCGGCAGCACTGATCTCAAATCCTTGCTGACCGAAAAGACCAAGGGCCTCGTGATGGCTGGCACAGTATCGCGCAGCACCGCGAAGGAATCGGCCATGGCAGCCGCGAACTGCCTCGAAATGGCGCAATAGTTGCTGAAACGCGCCGGTCGCAGCGGCGGTGTTTCCCGCCGCCGCCCCTTTCCGGAAAAGCGATCCTGATGCGAGGGTCGCCGCGCAAGCGGCGGCCTAGCTCCGTTCGTCCCCATATGCTGGAATGGCTTAATCAGTTTCCGATAGCCATTTCACGACTAACGCCGCGTTGCGCAGGGCCCTCGCATCAAAGGGCACGCGGCGCGGTCCGGGGAGAATTGCGATGTCCCTCGCCGAAGCCATTGACGGTCCCGATCGCCTCGACGGCGAGCGGTTCAAGCACGCCATGCGCCATCTTGCGGGCGCTGTCAGCGTCATCACGGCGGGGACTGGCCCAGAGCGAACCGGCTTCACGGCGACGTCGGTGTCATCGCTCTCGGCTGACAGCCCATCGATCATCGTCTCGCTTAACCGGGCGTCCTCGTCCTGGCCGGTGCTGCGGCGGGCGGGGCGTTTCGCTGTCAACATCCTCGCCGAAGACCAGCAGCCGATCGCCGAGGCATTTGCCGGGCGCGGCGGGCTCAAGGGCGCCGACCGCTATCGCGACGCCCAGTGGTTTAGCTTCGCAAGCGGCAGCCTTGGCCTTTCAGGCGCGCTTGTCTCGATCGACTGCGTATTGGAAGAAGCGATCGAACGTCACTCCCATGCCATCCTGATCGGTGCGGTGCACGAGGTCGTGCTGACCGCCGAAGCGCAGCCGCTGCTCTATTGGCACGGCGCCTATCGCCGGATTTCCAACCTGACGGGCGAGGATTGACGCCCTAAGGCGTTCAGGGCGCCGGGGCGGCGATGCGGATAGCGATGTGACGCGTGATGCTGCCCGATGGCGGCACCACGACCATGCCCGGCATGTCGGCCATCTCGCCGTCAAAACCGGCCGGTGCGGCGTGACCCTGCCAAGGCTCGAGGCAAAGGAAGGGCGCGCCCGGCTTGGTCCAGATGCCGAGATAGGGAAGATCGGGGAAATCGACACGGATGCCATCGGAGCCCGGCGCGCCAAACCAGAGCGACCGGCTCGTGAGATTATCGAAGATGATCGCATCCTCGAGGAAAAGTGACGCGTCCAGCGGCAGGATCTTGCCTTCCACAGGCGTCGGATAGCCGGCGGCATCAACGCCGCCGCCGGTCAGGCGGCGGATATCGGCGCGCTCCTCGCGCTCGAACATGACGACATGCCCGGTCTGCGGCGCGCTGGCGCCGGGCAGCGGCCACTGGAAGCCCGGATGGAAGCCGATCGACGCCGGCATCGGGGCGGCCCCCTGATTGCGGGCGGTCACGGTCTGGTAAAGCGTCGTCCCGGCGATTTCGAACCGGATATCCAATTCGAAATCGAAGGGATAATGGCGCCGCGTCTCGACATCGGCGATCAGGCGAAAGCCGGCCCTCTCGGGGCCCGATGACAGAACCTCAAAATCACGATCGCGCGCAAAGCCGTGCTGACCGATCGGAAAATCGCTACCGCCAATGCGGATCTGGTCATTGGCCGCGCGACCGACGATCGGAAACAGGATCGGCGCGTGACGCCCCCAGAACGTCGGATCCGCTTGCCAGAGCCATTCGCGTCGCTCGGCATCGGTCAATGACTGCAGTTCCGCGCCCTTGCGCGCCACGACGACTGTGATCGCGCCGTTCGAGAGTTTGACCGTATCCATATTCCTGACCCCATCCTGCACCGCATCGACCGCGTCGCAATGCATCACGCCGGTTCGTCAACCGCAAGACGGGCAACGGCCGCAGCTGCGATCGGCGACAATCCAGCACCCCCGCTTTTGGCATGGTCAAGGATGGCGCGGCGCATGCGCGGATCCCAGAACTGCCGCAGGTGGGTCGCGACGGCGTCCGGGGCCGCGGCGTCGCCTTGCGCGGCAAAGAACAGTGCAATCTGGTTGGCCATCCGGACCAGCTTGTCAGGCGACATGGCGGATGGCTCCGTCAGCGAAAAGTCGGCGGGGATGAGTAAAGACTTCGAAGCCGTCGGCCCGGGCCACGGCAACCAGCGTGATCCCGGCGGCATCGGCGGTGCGAATGGCGAGGTCGGACGGTGCCGAGACGGCGACGATGAGCGGCGCGCCGATCACGGCAGTCTTCTGAACCATCTCGACAGAGACGCGGCTCGTGAGAAGGACCGCGCCCTGATCGGCCTCGCCACGCCAGCGCGACAGCGCGCCGGCCAGCTTGTCGAGCGCATTGTGACGGCCGATATCCTCGCGGACCGGCCCCACGCCGCAGCCCGGCCGCCAGAAGGCGGCCGCATGCATCGCATGGGTCGCCTCGTTGAGGGTCTGCATCGGACCAAGCGCCGCCATCGCAGCCAGAATGTCCGCCGGCGAGAAGGTTGCCTCCGCCTCGACCTGCGGCAGGATACGCGTCGCTGCTTCGAGGCTCTCGATCCCGCAGAGGCCGCAACCAACCGGCCCCGCCATCGAACGTCGGCGCGCCGCCAGCCGCGCCTCGCGGGGAATAGCGAGCCGAAGCCGCATCTCGATGCCGAGATCACTGTCGATCCGCTCGATCGCCTCGATCTCGTCGGCCGTATCGACAATACCCTCCGTCAACGAAAAGCCGATCGCGAGGTCATCGAGATCGTTCGGGCTCGCCATCAGCACCGCATGGGTCGAGCCGCCATAGGTGATCGCGACCGCGATCTCCGCGGGCACGGTGCGCCCCGCCGGCAGCGCGACGCCGCGGCGAAAGGCCAACGTCTCGACTGTCTCGCAGGCGAGATCGATCCCAGCCATGCCCTTACTCCGCAGCGTCGAGCCGGCCGAGGATACGGCGGCTCTCATGCGTATGCTCCAGATAGTCCTCCTGCCACGCGCTTGGCCCGTTCGACGGCGAGACCTGCACGGCCGTGACCTTGTATTCCGGGCAGTTGGTGGCCCAGTCGGAATAGTCGGTCGTGATGACATTCGCCTGGGTGAGCGGATGATGGAAGGTGGTGTAGACCACGCCCGGTGCGACACGGTCGGTGATCGTCGCGCGCAAGGTCGTCTCGCCGGCACGACTTGCGACCCGGACGAAATCGCCGTCCTTGAGGCCCCGATTTTCCGCGTCATGGGGATGGATTTCGAGCAGGTCCTCGGCATGCCAGACGACATTCGCGGTGCGCCGCGTCTGCGCGCCGACATTGTACTGGGAGAGGATTCGCCCGGTGGTGAGCAGCAGCGGGAAGCGTGCGCCGGTGCGCTCATCCGTAGGCACATATTCGGTGATCATGAACTGACCGAGGCCGCGCGAGAACCCGCCGATATGCATCACCGGCGTGCCCTCCGGCGCCTTCTCGTTGCAAGGCCACTGCACCGATCCGAGCCGTTCGAGCACCTCGTAGGAGACGCCTGCAAAGCTCGGCGTCGTCAGCGCGATCTCGTCCATGATCTCGGAAGGATGGGCGTAGTGCCAGCCGAGGCCCATGGCATTGGCGAGGTTCTGCGTGACCTCCCAGTCGGCATAGCCATGCGCATCGCCTCCGCCATTTTTGGGGCTCATCACCTTGCGCACGCGGTTGATGCGCCGCTCGGCATTGGTGAAGGTGCCGTCCTTCTCGAGGAAGGTGGAGCCCGGAAGGAAGACATGGGCGTAGTTCGCGGTCTCGTTCAGGAAGAGATCGTGCACGACGACGCATTCCATCGCCGAAAGACCTGACGTGACGTGATGCGTGTCTGGATCGGACTGCACGATATCCTCGCCCTGCACATAAAGGCCGAGAAACGAGCCATCGAGCGCGGCGTCGAACATGTTCGGGATGCGAAGGCCCGGCTCGTTGTCGAGCGGCCGGCCCCAGAGCTTTTCGAAGATTGCCCGCGTCGCGTCGTCCGAAATATGCCGATAGCCCGGCAGTTCATGCGGGAACGAGCCCATGTCGCAGGAACCCTGGACATTGTTCTGCCCGCGCAAAGGATTCACGCCGACGCCGGGCCGGCCAAGATTGCCGGTCGCCATCGCCAGATTGGCGATCGCCATCACCGTGGTTGAGCCCTGGCTGTGCTCGGTGACGCCGAGGCCGTAATAGATCGCGCCATTGCCGCCGGTCGCATAGAGACGCGCGGCGGCGCGGATTTCCGCTGCCGGCACGCCGCAAACCCGCTCGACCGCCTCGGGGCTGTTACGTTCTTCGGCGATGAAGCTTGCCCAATGCTCAAAGGCATCGCGGTCGCAGCGCTCCGTGACGAAGCGCTCGTCGACGAGGCCTTCGGTCACGATGACATGAGCCATCGCGTCAAGCACGGCGACATTGGTGCCGGGCTTCAGCGCCAGATGATGCGACGCCGCGACATGAGGCGACCGGACGAGGTCGATGCGACGCGGATCGATGACGATGAGCTTCGCGCCCTCGCGCAGTCGCTTCTTCAGCCGCGAGGCGAAGACCGGATGACCGTCCGTCGGGTTGGCGCCGATGACGAGCACGACATCGGAATGCTCGACGCTGTCGAAATCCTGCGTGCCGGCCGACGTGCCGAACGCCGTCTTGAGGCCATAGCCGGTCGGCGAATGGCAGACGCGGGCGCAGGTATCGACATTGTTATTGCCGAAGCCCGCGCGGACCAGCTTCTGGACGAGATAGGTTTCCTCATTCGTGCAGCGCGACGAGGTGATGCCGCCGATCGAATCCTTGCCATGCGCCGCCTGGATCGCGCGGAACTTGGTCGCGACGGTCGAGAGCGCCTCGTCCCAGGAAACCTCGCGCCAGGGGTCGGTGATCTTCTCGCGCACCATGGGCTGCAGGATGCGATCCCGATGATTGGCATAGCCCCAGGCGAAGCGGCCCTTGACGCAGGAATGGCCGTGATTGGCCTTGCCATCCTTCCACGGCTCCATGCGCACGAGGTCCTCGCCGCGCATTTCGGCCTTGAACGAGCAGCCGACGCCGCAATAGGCGCAGGTCGTGACGACCGAATGCTCTGGCGTGCCCTTCTCGACGACACTCTTCTCGATCAAAGTCGCGGTCGGGCAGGCTGAAACGCAGGCGCCGCAGGAGACGCATTCGGAGCCCAGGAAGCTCTCATGCTGGCCAGGCGAAACACGGCTGTCGAAACCCCGGCCCTCGATCGTCAGCGCGAACGTGCCCTGCACCTCCTCGCAGGCCCGCACGCAGCGCGAGCAGACGATGCATTTCGCCGGGTCATAGTCGAAATAGGGGTTCGACTGGTCCTTGGCCTGGAACAGCGGATTGCCGCTCTTGGCGACGTGATTGGCGCCAGGTTCGTAGCGCACATCCCGCAGACCGACCGCGCCGGCCTGGTCCTGCAATTCGCAATCGCCGTTCGCTGCGCAGGTGAGGCAATCGAGCGGATGATCGGAGATGTAGAGCTCCATCACGCCGCGGCGGAGCTTCCGTAGCCGGTCCGTCTCGGTGCGCACGACCATGCCTTCCGCGACCAGCGTGGTGCAGGAGGCGGGCGTGCCGCGCATGCCTTCGACCTCGATGAGGCAGAGGCGGCAGGAACCGAACGCCTCGACGCGGTCGGTGGCACAGAGTTTGGGGATCGACGTACCCATCTCGGCGGCGGCGCGCATCACCGAGGTGCCAAACGGCGCCGTCACCTTCTGGCCATCGATCGTCAGGCTGACCATCGTCGCCGATGTCGAAGCCGGCGTGCCGAAGTCGATCTCGTGGATCATGCCCATGTCGCGATTTCCTTTTCGGCAGTAGCCGCCGGCGCGAGGCCGAAGTCGCCCGGATAATGGCGCAGCGCGCTCATCACGGGATAGGGCGTGAAGCCGCCGAGGGCGCAAAGCGAACCGAACTTCATGATATCGCAGAGATCCTCGAGCAGGGCAGCGTTTTTCACAACCTCGCGGCCGGCGATCATGGCATCGAGCAGTTCCACGCCGCGCGTCGAGCCGATGCGGCAGGGCGTACACTTGCCACAACTCTCATGGGCGCAGAATTCCATGGCGAAACGCGCCATGCCGGCCATTTCGACCGTGTCGTCGAAGACAACGACACCGCCATGGCCGATGAGACCATCGCGCGCGGCGAAAGACTCGTAATCGAACGGGGTATCGAACAGGGCCGGCGGGAAATAGGCGCCGAGCGGTCCGCCAACTTGGACGGCGCGGATCGGGCGGCCGGTCAGCGTGCCACCGCCGACGGTTTTTACGAGTTCGCCGAGAGTCACGCCAAACGCCGCCTCGAACAGCCCACTATAGCGGATATTGCCGGCGAGCTGGATCGGCATCGTGCCACGCGACCGCCCGAAGCCGACCGCCGCATAAGCCTCGGGACCTTCCGAAAGGACGAAAGGCACGGACGCGAGCGTCACGAGATTATTGACAGCCGTCGGCGCGCCGAACAGGCCCTTGTGAGCGGGAAGCGGCGGCTTCGCGCGCACCTCGCCGCGCTCGCCCTCGATCGATTCGAGCAGCGCGGTCTCCTCGCCGCAGACATAGGCGCCGGCGCCGACGCGCACTTCGATGTCGAAGGCACGGCCCGTTCCGGCGCAGTCAGGCCCAAGCCAGCCGGCCGCTCCCGCGGTCGCGATCGCCGCCTTCATCCGCGCGATCGCATGCGGATATTCCGAGCGGATGTAGAGATAGCCGCGCGTCGCGCCGACGGCGAGGCCGGCGATGGCCATGCCCTCGATGACGGAGAAAGGATCGCCTTCCATCAGCATGCGGTCGGCAAAAGTCCCGCTGTCGCCCTCGTCGGCATTGGCGACCACGAACTTCCGCGCGCCAGCCGCCTCCAGTACGGTCTTCCACTTGATGCCGGTCGGGAATCCAGCGCCACCACGCCCACGAAGGCCGGAGGCGGCTACCATCGCGACGATCTCGGCTGGCGGGAGAGCCGCGGCGCGCATCAGGCCGACGCCGCCGCCATGAGCGCGGTAGTCGGCGAGCGAGGCCGGATCGATGATGCCGCAGCGGGCAAAGGTGAAACGCGTCTGCGCCTTCAGGAACGGAATCTCGTCAGTGCGGCCAAGGAACAGTCTCTCGCCACGCCCTTCGAAGAGGCCCGCCGCGATGAGGGACGGAACGTCCTCCACCGAGACCGGCCCAAATGCGACGCGGCCGGTCGGCAATTCGACCTCGACCAGAGGCTCCAGCCAGTAGAGGCCGCGCGAGCCGTTACGGACGATATCGACGGAAACGCCGGCCGTAGCCGCTGCTTTGGCGATCGCCGCTGCAACGTCATCGGCACCGACGGCCAGCGCCCCGGCATCACCGGGCACAAAGATGCGGAGCGCACTCATGGCTGCAGCCCGGCAGCAAGATGCGCGGCCTTCGTGCCGTCGAGCCTGCCCGACAGCTTGCCGTCGACCATGGCGTTTGGCGCCGTGGCGCAGAGGCCGAGGCAATAGACCGGCTCCAGGGTCACAGCGCCATCCGGCGAGGTTTCGCCGAGGCGAATGCCGAGCGCCTGTTCGAAGCCTTGCGCCACCTGGTCCGAGCCCATCGACTTGCACGCTTCGGCGCGGCAGACGCGGACGAGATGGCGGCCGGCCGGCTTGTCGCGAAAATCGTGATAGAAGGTCACGATGCCGTGGATTTCGGCGCGCGATCGATTGAGCGCCGCCGCGATCATGGGCACGGATTCGGCCGGTACATAGCCTAACGCTTCCTGCACGGCATGCAAAATCGGCAGCGCGGCGCCCTCGACCCCGCGGAAACGCTCGACGATCGCCGCGACGCGGCCGGCTTGATCCTGCATCCTCCCACCAATCCTTTTTGTTCTTTCAATTCGCTCCAGAGTTGCCTCTTCCGGCCTCCGGATCAAGCGCCTGAGAACGTGATGATGCGCCGAAGCCTTTGCTGTCGCCCTCCGGCGCCATCCGTGATGATATGGCGCCCTTTTCGAGGGATGCGTCGATGTTGATCCATGAAGACCGCCTCTTTCCCGCCGATCCCGAGACGCGCACAGTCGCACGGCGGCTGTATGGCGAAGTCCGCGACCTGCCGATCGTCTCGCCGCACGGCCATACCGATCCGGCTTGGTATGCGCTGAACGAGCCGTTCCCGGACCCCGCGCGGCTGTTCGTCGTGCCGGACCACTATGTCTTCCGCATGCTCTACAGTCAGGGCGTCAGCCTCGAATCGCTCGGCGTCCCGACCGTGGACGGCAGCCCGGTCGAGACCGATCCGCGCGCGATCTGGCGCCGTTTCGCCGAGAATTATCACCTCTTCCGCGGCACGCCGACGCGCATGTGGCTCGACCATGCCTTCGCGACGCTGTTCGACATCGAGGAGCGCCTCTCGGCCGCGACGGCCGACGCAACCTATGACCGGATCGCCGAGCGGCTAGTCGAGCCGGCCTATCGCCCTCGCGCGCTGTTCGAGCGGTTCGATATCGAAGTGATCGCCACGACCGAGAGCCCGCTCGACGATCTCCGCCATCACCAGGCGATCGCCGCATCCGGATGGGGCGGCCGCGTCGTGACCGCCTATCGGCCCGATCCGGTCGTCGACCCTGATTTCCACGGCTTCCGCGACAATCTCGAGGCCTTCGGCGCGCTCACCGGCTGCGATGTCTCGACCTTCGCCGGCTATCTCGATGCCCACCGTGCCCGACGGGCTTTCTTCAAGGCTCATGGCGCGACCTCGACCGACCACGGCCACCCCACCGCCGCGACGGCGGACCTCTCCCCCGTCGAGGCCGAAGCGCTCTATCACCGTGTCCATGCCGGTGCGGTCAGCGCTACTGATGCCGAGCTTTTCCGTGCGCAGATGCTGACCGAGATGGCGGCGATGAGCCTCGACGACGGCTTGGTGATGCAGATCCATCCCGGCTCGTTCCGCAACCACAATCCGCAGCTTTTTGCCCGCTTCGGTCGCGACAAGGGCGCCGACATCCCGACGCGAACCGACTATGTCCATGCGCTGAAGCCGCTCCTCGACCGCTTCGGCAATGAGCCGTCGCTCAGCGTGATCCTGTTCACGCTCGACGAGACCGCCTATTCGCGCGAACTCGCACCGCTGGCGGGCCACTATCCCGCGCTGCGACTCGGTCCGGCCTGGTGGTTCTACGATTCGCCCGAGGGCATGCGGCGCTATCGCGAGCTCGTCACCGAGACCGCCGGCTTCTACAACACCGTCGGTTTCAACGACGACACGCGCGCCTTCCCCTCTATACCTGCCCGGCACGACGTCGCCCGCCGCGTCGACTGCGCCTATCTCGCCGAGCTCGTGGTGACGCATCGCCTCGACGAAGACGAGGCGGCTGAGCTCGCGCATGATCTCGCCTATGGCCTCGCCAAGAAGGCCTATCGGCTTTAGCGGAGAAAGCGACATTGAGACGGGTCGAAACGCCTTCGGTGACTGGTTGGCTTACCGGAGAGACCCGTGGCCGGACCGGCGTCGTTGTCCTCGGCGGGTCGAGCGGTCGCGTCGATGTGAGCCGGGCGGAACTTTTCGCCGCACAGGGAACGGCAGCGCTTGCGCTACAGTGGTTCGGCGGTCCCGGCCAAGCCCAGGGGATTTGCGAGATCCCGATCGAGACCTTCATCGCTGCCACTGATCATCTGGCCGCGCTGGATTGCCGCAGAATCGTCTATGTCGGCACGTCGAAAGGCGCGGAGGCGGCATTGCTGGCCGCTGTCCACGACCCGCGGATTGACGCGGTGATCGCAATCAGTCCGAGTTCGGTGGTCTGGGGCAATATCGGACCGGGCCTCGACGGCATCAGTTGGCCGGAGCGATCGTCATGGACGCTTGGCGGGTCAGCTCTTCCATTCGTCCCTGCAGACCCGACATTCAAGCCGCCGCTGCGAGAGAACCTCAAGGCCTACCGCACTCTGTTCGAGCACTCTCTCAGTCGGTTCGAGAGCCTTGTCGAGACGGCTACAATCAGGATCGAGGACGCCCGTGCGGACACGCTCCTTGTCGCTGGAGGCGACGATGCGCTCTGGCCGTCTGACCGTTTCGCCGAAATGCTGGTTGCCCGCGCCCATGCGGCGGGGCGGACGATCGACTATCTTACAGACCCTGACGCTGGCCACCGTGTGCTTCTCCCCGGCGAAACAACGAAGCGCTCCAGCCTTCACGCCCATGGCGGCAGCGACGTCGCCGATGCCCGCCTTGGTGCCATGGCGTGGGACCATGCAGTGGCGATATTGTGATCCGTTCGAAATTGACGACGGCGCCCGATGCGCTGCTTGCCCGACTGACCAGACTGATCCAAGGCCATGATCGCGTGACATGACGGACTTCCGCCGCAACGCCTGTCCGAGTCTCGCCGTGCCGATGCGGACCGGCGATGGCTTTCTGGCGCGGTTGCCGCCACTCGCCGAGGCGTTGACGCCGCATCAGCTAGCTTCCATCGCGGCTGCGGCGCGGCGGCGTGGCAATGGCCTCGTCGAGATTTCTAAGCGCGGCAATGTGCAGATCCGCGGCCTCGCTTCGCCCGATACGGCTGGGCTTTCCGACGATCTCGCCGCGGCGGGATTGAATCTCTCTGAAGGACTGCCGGTCAGCAGCGATCCGCTCGCATGGCTGGCACCGGCGGGGATCGATCCCGCTCCGATCATCGCGAAGCTTCATGCGGGCCTCGCGGAACGTGACCTTGTCGCGCGGCTCGCGCCCAAGGTGGCGCTGCTTCTCGACATGGGCACGCCGACCGCCCCGGCCAGTGTCGCGGCCGATCTGCGACTTGCCTACCGGGCGGACGGCGTCCATCTAGGCCTCGGTGGCACGCATCAGAGCGCGCTCTGGATCGGGTTCGTGGCTCCGGACGAGGCCGTCGCGGCGGCGCTCGACGTGCTTGCCGCTCTCGCGGCGCATGGCCCGGACGCCCGCCTCGCCGGATCAGGCCAACTCTGGGATCTGCAACCCGTCTTGGCGTCGCTGCCAACGCTTCGGCCCGCTACCGCACCAGTTATGCACCCGTCGCAAGCGTCGGTCGGCCCGATCGCCGGGCTGGCGCTGCCCGCCGCCGGAATTGCCTTCCCCTTTGGGCAGGCCGAGGCGGAGGCGCTCGAGCAACTCGCCGCGACGGCGCTTGCCGCAGGGATCGTCGCTTTTGCGCCCGCGCCCGAACGCGCGCTGCTGTTCGCCGGACCGCACACGGCCGTGGCCGCCACGGTCCGCCACGCTGCGGCGCTCGGCTTCATCACCGACCCCGCTGATCCGCGCCGTTTTCTTTCGGCCTGTATCGGCAGCGCCGGCTGTGCGACCGGCCGGTTTCCAGCGCGCGCACTCGCAACCGCCGCCGCTACTTCGCTGGAGCGCCTCCTCGACGGTTCGCTCGAGATCCATTTTTCGGGCTGCGGCAAGGGTTGCGCACATCCCGATCCGGCCGCCTTCACCCTTTCCGGTATCGACAAGGGCGCCGCACTTGTGCTTGACGGACGGGCGCGCGACGAAGCGATCGGATTCGCTTCGCCGGAAAAGCTGGTCGAGCGGCTCGAACGCCTTGCGGCCGCGAAGGCGGAGGGCGAGACGGCCCGCGCAGCGATCATGCGGATCGGACGGGCTGGCGTCGCCAGCACGATGACCGGAGAGGGTTCGGCGGGGCATGGCGGAGAGCCGGGAACATCTGACGGCAGGCGATTATCTGCGTGACGGCAACGCTATCTATGAGCGTTCCTTCGCGATCATTCGCGCCGAAGCAGACCTGTCGCGCTTCTCAGAGGCCGAAGCGCATGTCGTCGTGCGCATGATTCATGCCTCCGGCCTCGTGCCGCTCGGCAATGTCGTCCATTTCGGGCATGGCTTCGCCGACACCGCACGCGCAGCGCTCGTGGCGGGTGCGCCGATCTTCTGCGATTCCGAGATGGTGGAGCGCGGTGTGACGCGGGCTCGGCTGCCGGCCGGCAACGACGTCATCTGCACGCTTCGCGACCCGCGCACCGCCGATGAGGCCGCGCGTCTCGGCACGACGCGCTCGGCTGCGGCGATCAATTTCTGGGGCGAGCGGCTCGCCGGCAGCCTGGTCGTGATCGGCAATGCGCCGACCGCGCTTTTCCATCTGCTCGATGCCGTCGCGGCTGGCGCCCCGCGTCCCGCAGCCATCATAGGCGCGTCCGTCGGCTTCGTCGGGGCGGCCGAATCCAAGGATGCGCTGGCGCAGAGCCCGCTCGCCCTCCCCTATGTGATCGTCGAAGGCCGTCTCGGCGGCAGCGCGATTGCTGCGGCAGCCGTCAATGCGCTGGCGAGCGACCGGCTATGACCAGCGAGCCAAAATCTGTGCTCGGCCGGCTCTACGGCGTCGGCGTCGGCCCGGGCGATCCCGAACTGCTGACGCTGAAGGCGGCGCGTATCATCGACGCGGCCGACGTCGTCGCCTATTTCGCCAAGGAAGGGCGTCCGTCGAATGCGCGCGCCGTTGTCGCCGCAAAGCTCGGTCGCCAGCGGGAGCTTACCCTCGCCTATCCGGTCACGACCGAGATCCACCGCCATGACGCAGCCTACCGCGGAGCGATCGGCGCCTTCTATGAGGAAGCGGCGGCGCAGGTTGCGGCGGCCCTCGATGCAGGGTTCGATGTCGCCGTGCTTTCAGAGGGCGATCCGCTGTTCTACGGCTCCTACATGCATCTGCATTGCCGTCTCTCGTCGCGCTATGAAACCGAGGTCGTTCCGGGGGTCACAGGCATGTCGGGCGGCTGGTCGGGCGCCGGCCTGCCGATCGCGCAGGGCGACGACGTCCTGATGGTCCTGCCCGGGACGCTCGATGAGGAAGACCTTGCGGCGCGTTTCGCCAGCGCCGACGCTGCTGTCGTCATGAAGCTTGGCCGCAACCTCGGCAAGGTGCGACGCGCGCTTCAGGCTGCCGGCAAGCTCGACGGCGCCTTCTATGTCGAGCGGGCGACGACGGCGGGCGCTCGCACCATCCGCCTCGCTGACAAGCCCGACGACACTGCACCCTATTTCTCGATCGTCCTTGTTCCGGGCTGGGGGACGAAGCCGTGACCGGCCGTCTCGCGGTGATCGGGCTCGGCCCGGGCGAGCCGCGCCACCGGACGGCTGAGGCCGAGGCTGAACTCGCCGGTGCTGAGGCGATCTACGGCTACGGGCCCTATGTCGACCGCGTGGCGGATCGGCCGGGCCAGATGAAGATCGCCTCCGACAACCGCGTCGAACTCGACAGAGCCGGTGCCGCCCTGGCGCACGCCGCGCGCGGCGGCCGGGTCGCAATGGTCTCGGGCGGCGATCCCGGTGTCTTCGCCATGGCATCGGCCGTCTGCGAAGCGATCGAACGCGGCCCGGCAGAATGGCGCAGTGTCGATCTCGCGATCGTCCCCGGCGTCACAGCCATGCTGGCCTTGGCCGCCGCCTGCGGCGCGCCGCTCGGCCATGATTTCTGCGCCCTCTCGCTTTCCGACAATCTGAAGCCATGGAGCCTCGTCGAGACGCGCCTCACCGCCGCGGCCTCGGCCGGCTTCGTCATCGCGCTCTACAATCCGATCTCGCGGGCTCGCCCCTGGCAGCTCGGCGCAGCGTTCGAGCGCCTGCGCGGGGTGCTTCCGTCCAGCGTGCCCGTCATCTTCGGTCGCGCGGTCGGCCGACCGGACGAGCAGGTCACGATCACGACGCTCGGCGACGCCGATCCCCAAAAGGCCGACATGTCGACACTCGTCATCGTCGGCTCGGCCGAGACGCGCATCATCGAGCGGCCCGGTCTACCGCCGCTCGTCTATGCGCCACGCTCGGCCGGAGGCGCATGATGGCGGAGAAAGTCGAGCAGGGCGTCGATCGTCTCGACCTCCGGCAAGCCGCTTGCCGGCGGACGCGCGACCATCATCACCGGCAGGCCCAGCGCCCGAGCCGCGTCGAGCTTGGCCCGCGTGGCCTCTCCGCCGCTGTTCTTGGTCACAAGCGTCTCAATCTGCAGGCGCCGCAGCAACGCGACCTCGTCGTCGACGGCGAACGGGCCGCGCTCCAGCAGGAATTCGGCGTCGGGCAGCGCGAGCGGCGGTTCGATCGGCTCGATGCTGCGAAACCAGTAATGATGCTGCGGCGCGACGGCGAAGGCATGTGCTTCCTGCCTTCCGATCGTGACCAACACGCGTCGCGGTCTCTCGCCGAGTCCGGCAACGAGGTCTTCGAGCGAGGAGAACAGGCGCCAGTCATCGCCGGGGCCGGCCTGCCAGGGCGGGCGGATCAGCCTGACAGCGGGAATGCCCGTTTCATTTGCCGCAAGCGCGGCATTGGCGGCGATCCGTGCGGCGAAGGGATGCGTCGCGACGATGAGCGCGTCGATCTTCTCGGTCCTCAGATAGCCGACGAGACCGGCCGCGCCGCCGAAACCGCCGATGCGGACCGGCACGGCCTGTGGCAGGGGCGTCGCCGTGCGGCCAGCAAGCGACAGGATAGCCGCATAGCCAGGCAGCAGCGCGATGCGCGCGGCGAGCGTCCGTGCTTCCGTCGTTCCGCCGAGAATGAGCAGTCTCGTTGCCATCGCCAGTCCGGGAGGTCCCTCGCGTGAGCGCCGACCCTGCCCTCTCGGGACCGTGGCTGTCCATCGTTGGCATCGGCGAGGACGGGGCCAACGGACTTTCGCCGCAGGCGGAACGGGCCATTTCTGCCGCGCGCTTCGTCTTCGGCGGCACGCGGCATCTGGCACTCGCCCACGACCTCATCAGAGGTGAGGCGATCGCATGGCCGACGCCTTTTTCAATCACGCCTTTGCTGGAGCGGCGCGGTTTACCCTGCGCCGTGCTCGCGTCCGGTGATCCGTTCCTTTATGGGGTCGGAAACCTCATCGCCAAGGCGCTCTTGCCGAGCGAATATCTGTCGATGCCGGCACCCTCGGCCTTCAGTCTCGCCGCGAATCGACTCGGCTGGCCCTTGGCGGATGCCACGACGCTCTCGCTGCATGGCCGGCCGCTCGCGCTGATCCGGCCGCATCTTTCTCCCGGCCGCCGTCTTCTGGTGCTGACCTCCGACGAGACAGCGCCCGCCTCCATTTCAGCACTGCTTTCAGCCGGCGGCTTTGGCCCGTCGCGGGTCACGTTGATGGAAGCGCTTGGCGGCCCGCTTGAACGGATCCGCACCGCCCACGCCGAGGCGTTTGACCTTAAGGAAATCAATCCGCTCAACCTGCTGGCAATCGAAGTCGTCGCGGCAGCAGATGCGCGGATCGTCTCGCGCGTCGCGGGGCTCGACGACGCGCTTTATGAAAGCGACGGCCAGATCACCAAGCGCGAGATCCGCGCCCTGACCCTCTCGGCTCTTTCGCCGCGACCGGGACAACGACTCTGGGACATCGGTGCCGGCTCCGGTTCGGTCGGCATCGAATGGATGCTGGCGGGAGCTTCGCTCAGCGCCATCGCCATCGAGCCGCGCGCCGATCGGGCAGCGCGAATCCGCCGCAATGCCGAGGCATTTGGCGTGCCGGGTCTCGCGGTTGTCGAAGGCAGCGCGCCGGAAGCGCTTGCTGGATTGCCGGTGCCCGACGCGATCTTCATCGGCGGGGGGGCATCCCGGCCCGGCGTCCTCGATGTGGTGATGACCACCTTGCCCTCCAGCGGCCGACTGGTCGTGAACGCCGTGACCTTGGAGACGGAGCGGCTTGTCCTCGCCGCTCATGCCGAGCAGGGCGGATCGCTCATCCGCATCGCCATCGACCGCGCTTTGCCGCTTGCCGGCATGACGGCATGGGAGCCTGCCCGGCCGATCACGCAATGGACCTGGGTGAGGCCATGATCGTCGCAGGGATCGGCTGCCGGAAGGGCGCGCCGCAGCAGGACATCCTCGCTGCGATCGCGCAGGCGCTGCAGGCCGCGATGCTCTCGCCCGACCGGCTCGATCTCATCGCCACGGCGGCCGAAAAGGGCGGCGAAGAGGGCATCGCGGCCGCGGCCGCCGCCTTTGGCTGTCCGCTCGTGCTGGTTCCGCCTGGCGAACTGAAGATCGCCGGCGAAAAGGCGGTTACCCGCTCAGAGCGTGTCGTGGCTCTCTTTGCGGTTCCCTCGGTTGCCGAAGCCGCCGCGCTTGCCGCGGCAGGCGACGGCGCGCAGCTGGTTGCGCCCCGCCGTGTCGCCGGCATGGCGACCTGCGCGATCGCTGTCAGCGGTGACGAGCCGGGAGAAAACCCATGACGGTCCATTTCATCGGCGCCGGCCCGGGCGCGGCGGACCTCATCACGCTGCGCGGCCGCGACCTGATCGCGCGCTCGCCGGTCTGCCTCTATGCCGGCTCGATCGTGCCAGCGGCGCTGCTCGATTTCTGTCCGCCGGGGGCGCGCAAGGTCAACACCGCGCCGCTCGATCTCGATGCGATCGAGGCGGAATATATCGCGGCGCACAAGGCCGGGCTCGACGTGGCACGGCTGCATTCCGGCGATCTCTCGATCTATTCAGCCGTCGCCGAGCAGATCCGCCGGCTGGAGAAGCACGACATCCCCTATACGCTGACGCCCGGTGTCCCGGCTTTCGCTGCCGCCGCTGCCGCGCTTGGCCGCGAGCTGACCGTGCCTGGCATCGCGCAGAGCGTCGTGCTCACCCGCGTCTCCGGGCGCGCCTCTGCCATGCCCGAGCGCGAGACGCTGGCCGCGTTCGCCGCGACGGGCACGACGCTCGTGCTGCATCTCGCCGCGCAAGCCCTGCCGCGTGTCGTGAGTGAATTGCTGCCCTTCTACGGGGCCGATGGCGCGGTCGCGGTCGTCTTCCGCGCCAGTTGGCCGGACGAGACGATCATTCGTGCCACCCTCGGCACCATCGAGGCGGCCCTCGACGGCACCGGCATCGACCGCACAGCAACGATCCTTGTCGGGCCGGCGCTGGCGGCGGAAGGCTTCGCCGACAGCGCGCTCTACAGCCCCGACTATGTTCGCCGCTATCGCGGCGGCGGCGAGGCCTGAGTTCAGCGCGTCATCCGGCGCGGCCGACCAATTGTCCCTGGCGGTCGAACACGACGACATCGAGCGCGATCGGCGACCCCGCGACGGCCTTCGCTGCAGTCGACAGGGCCGCTCCGGCGATCGCCTTGCCAAGATCGATGCCCTCGGCCGTCGCCAGCGCGAAGGCCTCGGCGGCGACATTGGCCGTTCGGATGCGCTCGGCGAGCACGGGGCTGCCGCCGGCCGCGACCGCGAGCCGCGCGAGATGATCGAGATCGACGCTGCCGCGCTTCGAATGCAGATCGAGCAGGCCCTGCCCGAGCTTCGCCATCTTGCCGATGCCGCCGGCGATGGTGACGCGGTCGACCGGATGGGCCTTCAGATATTTGAGCATGCCGCCGACGAAATCGCCCATTTCGAGCAAGGCCGGGTCAGGCAATCCGTAGAGCGCCTTGACGGCGGCCTCGGAGGTCGAGCCGGTCGAGCCGGCGACATGGGTCAGGCCGGACGCGCGGGCGACATCGATGCCGCGATGGATCGAATGGATCCAGGCTGAGCAGGAATAGGGAATGACGATGCCCGTGGTGCCAAGCACCGAGAGGCCGCCAAGAATGCCGAGCCGACCGTTCAGCGTCCGTTCGGCGAGCTTTTCACCGCCGGGAATGGCGATCTCTATCTCGAGGTCGAGCACGCCGCCGCTGACCTCGGCCAGCGCCGCCGCGATCATGGCGCGCGGCACCGGATTGATCGCGGGCTCGCCCGGAAGCAGCGCTAGACCCGGCCGCGTCACCGTGCCGACGCCCGCGCCCGCCTTGAAGCGAAGCCCGCTGCCGGCGGGCAAGGGACGTATCGTGGCGATGACCAGCGCGCCATGCGTGACATCCGGATCATCACCAGCGTCCTTGACGATGCCGGCGCTGGCGGCGCCATCCCGCAGCTGCGTTTCGGCCAGCGTGAAACCGGCCCGGCCACCACGCGGCAGCGGGATCTCGACGGGATCGGGGAATTCGCCGGTCAGGAGGGCGGCAAAGGCCGCCTTGGCCGCAGCCGCGGCGCAGCAGCCCGTCGTCCAGCCGCGTCTCAGCGGCCCGGCGGGGATGCCGTCCTGATCCGGCGTAGCAGCGGGATGTTGATTATCCGACACAACGCCATCTATACCGCCCGTATCAGCGTCCGTCACCGAAAGTCGGCCATGCTTCCGCTCGTTGTCAGCACCTGGCGCCGCCTCGAGGTCCGATGACGACGCGCGGGCTCATTCTTTCGGCGATCCGATCCGGCGAGGGCAAGACCATCGTCACTGCGGCGCTGATCGCGGCGCTCCGGCGGCGTGGTCTGGTCGTTGGCGGCGCGAAGAACGGTCCGGACTATATCGATCCGAGCTTTCATGCAGCTGCCAGCGGTCGGCCAAGCTTCAATCTCGACAGCTGGGCCATGCCACCAGCGCTTCTGGACGGGCTGGCGGCCCGCGCGGGCGACGGCGCCGACCTCCTGATGATCGAGGGCGCGCTCGGCCTTTTCGACGGCGTCGGCGGCCCAGCGGGTGCGCGCGGCGCCACGGCGGACCTCGCCGCGCGATTTCGCCTCCCCGTGGTGCTGATCCTCGATGTCTCCGGCCAGTCCCAGACCGTGGCCGCGATCCTGCGCGGACTGATGCTGCATGATCCGGACGTTGAGGTGGCCGGCGTGATCCTGAACCGCGTCAGCAGCGAGCGCCATCGGGCCCTCATTGCGGAGGCGGTCGCGCCGCTCGGCCTGCCGATCCTCGGAAGCCTGCCCCGCGACGCCGCGTTTGCCCTGCCCGAGCGTCATCTCGGCCTGGTGCAGGCAGGCGAGCAGGGCGATCTCGACGCCCGCATCGCCGCCGCCGCCGACTGCCTCGCCGGTCATGTCGATCTCGATGCGCTGGTCGCGCTCGCGCGGCCGCCACATATCACGATTGAAGACGCGGCATTGCCCGCGCTGCCACCGCCCGGCATGCGGATCGCGCTGGCTCGGGACGACGCCTTCTCGTTCGTTTATCCACATCTTGTCGACGGATGGCGAGCAGCAGGCGCGATGATCGTTCCGTTTTCGCCGCTTGCCGATGAGGCCCCCGACCCGTCGTGCGACGCTTGCTGGTTGCCCGGCGGCTATCCCGAACTCCATGCCGGACGCCTTGCCGCTGCCGCGACCTTCCTGTCAGGGCTCCGCCGGTTCGGAGCGACGCGGCGGGTGCATGGCGAATGCGGCGGCCATATGGTGCTCGGCCGGGCGCTGGTCGATGCCGAGGGGACAAGCCACGCGATGGCGGGGATGCTCGATCATGTGACGAGCTTCGCGTCGCGGCGGCTGCATCTTGGCTATCGGAAGGCAACGCTCGCCGCCGATTGCGCGCTTGGCCCTGCCGGCGCGCGGATCGCCGGGCACGAGTATCATTATTCGACCGTGGTGGAAGCCGGTCAGGATGCGCCTTTTGCGACCATCGAGGATGCGCGCAGCGTCTCGCTTGGCGCGGCCGGGGGCCGGCGCGGCCAGGTTTCGGGCAGCTGGTTCCACGCGATCGCATCGCTTTGAAGGGACCCGCCGGGCTCCTCTTTTAACCGCGGCGGCCGATCCCATATAGGCCCTATCACCCCCCTGCCAGGCCGTTTCGGCACGGCAGCGCCAGATCGTCAAACTAAGCGATTGCGCTGCAGCGAGATTCTCGGCAGGATTCCCTTCATGCGACGTGCGATCGGTTTCAGATGAGCAAGGACATTCGTCGGCCCGAGGATGGCGACCCGTCCATCGGCATCGCTACCAAGACACGGCCGAAGACCAAGCGGCCGAGCCTTTACCGTGTGCTCCTGCTCAATGACGACTACACGCCGATGGAGTTCGTCGTGCATGTACTCGAGCGGTTCTTCAATAAGTCCAGGGAAGAAGCGACGCAGATCATGCTGCACGTTCATCAGCATGGCATGGGGGAGTGTGGAGTTTTCACCTACGAAGTGGCCGAGACCAAGGTCACCCAGGTGATGGATTTCGCGCGCAAACACCAGCATCCGCTGCAATGCGTGATGGAAAGGAAGTGAGGTCCTAACGTGCCGTCATTCTCCCGCAGCCTCGAAAAGGCACTTCATCAGGCTCTCGCTTTCGCAAACGAGCGCCACCAGGAATATGCGACGCTTGAACATCTTCTGCTGGCGCTGATCGAAGATCAGGACGCAGCGGCGGTGATGCGCGCCTGCAATGTCGATCTCGACATGCTGAAGCGCAGTCTCGTCGATTACATCGACACCGAGCTGGCCAATCTCGCGCATGGCCCGGAAGAGGATTCAAAGCCCACCGCCGGCTTCCAGCGCGTCATCCAGCGCGCCGTGATCCATGTCCAGTCGTCCGGTCGCGAGGAAGTGACCGGCGCCAATGTGCTCGTCGCGATCTTCGCCGAGCGCGAGAGCCATGCCGCCTATTTCCTGCAGGAGCAGGACATGACTCGTTATGACGCCGTCAACTACATCTCGCATGGCATCGCCAAGCGGGCAGGCATGAGCGAGAGCCGGCCGGTGCGCGGCGTCGACGACGACGCGGCGACGGTTGAAAGCCGGGACGAGAATTCCAAGAAGAAGGCCGACGCGCTCGACGCCTATTGCGTCAACCTCAATGACAAGGCGCGCAAGGGCAAGATCGACCCGCTCATCGGCCGGGATAGCGAGATCGCGCGCACGATCCAGATCCTCTGCCGCCGGCAGAAGAACAACCCGCTCTTCGTCGGCGACCCCGGCGTTGGCAAGACCGCGATTGCCGAGGGGCTCGCCAAGCGCATCGTCGAAGGCGATGTGCCGGACGTGCTCGCCGGCTCGACGATCTTCTCGCTGGACATGGGCACGCTTCTGGCCGGCACGCGCTATCGCGGCGATTTCGAGGAACGGCTGAAGCAGGTCGTCAAGGAGATCGAGGAATATCCAGGCTCGATCCTGTTCATCGACGAGATCCATACGGTGATCGGCGCAGGCGCCACCTCCGGCGGCGCGATGGATGCGTCCAACCTGCTGAAGCCGGCTCTGGCCGGCGGTTCGATCCGCTGCATCGGCTCGACCACCTACAAGGAATATCGGCAGTTCTTCGAGAAGGATCGGGCGCTCGTCCGCCGCTTCCAGAAGATCGACGTCAACGAGCCGACGGTTCCGGATGCGATCGAGATCCTCAAGGGCCTCAAGCCCTATTTCGAGGACTTTCACCGCGTGCGGTTCACCAACGACGCCATCAAGGCGGCGGTGGAGCTTTCGGCGCGCTACATCCATGACCGCAAGCTGCCGGACAAGGCGATCGACGTGATCGACGAGACCGGCGCCTCGCAGATGCTGGTCGTCGAGGGCAAGCGCAAGAAGACGATTGGCGTCAAGGAGATCGAAGACACGATCGCCACCATGGCGCGCATCCCCTCGAAGACGATCTCCAAGAACGACTCCGAGGTGCTGAAGTCGCTCGAGACGACGTTGAAGCGGGTTGTCTACGGCCAGGATCGGGCGATCGAGCAGGTCACGTCGGCGATCAAGCTGGCGCGTGCCGGTCTGCGCGAACCCGAGAAGCCGATCGGCTCCTATCTATTTGCGGGCCCGACCGGCGTCGGCAAGACCGAAGTCGCCAAGCAGCTTGCGGCCAGCCTCGGCGTCGAGCTGATCCGCTTCGACATGTCGGAATATATGGAGCGTCACACGGTCTCGCGGCTGATCGGCGCCCCGCCCGGCTATGTCGGCTTCGACCAGGGCGGGCTTTTGACCGACGGCGTCGACCAGCATCCGCATTGCGTCCTGCTGCTCGACGAGATCGAGAAGGCGCATCCGGACCTGTTCAACATCCTGTTGCAGGTGATGGATCACGGCAAGCTGACTGACCACAACGGCAAGCAGGTCGACTTCCGCAATGTCGTGCTGATCATGACGACCAATGCGGGCGCCGCCGATCTTGCGAAGCCGGCGATTGGCTTCAAGAACTCGATGCGCGATGCCGACGATCAGGAGGCAATCAACCGCCTGTTCGCGCCGGAATTCCGCAACCGTCTTGATGCGATCGTCCAGTTCGGCAATCTCCCGATCGAGGTTGTCCGCAGTGTCGTGCAGAAGTTCGTCATGCAGCTGGAGGCGCAGCTCGCCGATCGCGGCGTCACCTTCGATCTCTCCTCAGAGGCGATCGATTGGCTGGCCGAGAAGGGTTACGACCGCCAGATGGGTGCACGGCCGCTCGGCCGCGTGATCCAGCAGAACATCAAGCAGCCGCTCGCCGACGAAGTTCTGTTCGGCAGGCTGCGCAAGGGTGGCACGGTCAAGGTTTCGGTCGAGACCAAGGAGAATGGCGAGACCGGACTGAAGCTCGAGCCGATCGAGGACGCGCCGGTGACGCCAAAGCCAGAGCCGGAAGAGGCGAAGGCGAAGGCAGCCCGTCCGAAGCGGAAGTCCGCCACGGCCAAGAAGCCGGCCGCTACGTCCGACAAGAGCCCGCCCAAGCGCGGCGGACTCGTACCCAAGGTGCCGCTGAAGGCGGACTAAGGTTCTAATGGACTTGAATGCAGAAGGGCGCCGCACTCGCGGCGCCCTTTTTGTTGTAGCTGCCGCCGGAGCGATGGCGACGGGCCGGGACTAGATCGCGCCGGCGTTCTTCAGTTCCTGTTTGGCGAAGGCATAGAAGACCGGCGCGGCTATGAGACCGGCAACGCCGAACGCGGCCTCCATCACGATCATCGCCACCAGCAGTTCCCAGGCGCGGGCGTGGATGCGGGAGCCGATGATCGCGGCGTTCAGGAAATATTCGAGCTTGTGGATGCCGATCAGGAAAGCCAGCGCGCCGGCCGCCGCATAGGGCGAGACGCTGAGCGCGACGAGCACGATCGCCGTGTTCGAGATGAGATTGCCGATGACGGGCAGCAGGCCAACGACAAAGGTCACCACGATCAGGGTCTTGGTGAGCGGAAGGGGCACGCCGAACAGCGGCATCACCACGGCCAGGAAGATGCCGGTCAGAACCGTGTTCACCGCGGAGATCCGCACCTGAGAGAACACGACCTGTCGGAATGCTGTGGCGAGATTGCGACAACGGCGCCTGCCGGCATCGGCAAGCGGAGCGCGGCGGCCGTCGGTGCCCCCAAGCACCTGCTCGCCCATCTCATGCGAGAAGGCGACCAGTGCGCCGATCGCGATGCCAACGATGATATGAACCGTCAGCCGGCCGACATCCTGGCCGATGGACGCGACCTGGCGGCCGTTGCCGCGCAGCCATTCGACTCCTAGCGCCTTCAACGCGTTGATATCTGCCGGCAGGAAGTCGGCGACGCCCTGCGGCAGGCTCGGCCGGATATGCTCCAGCGCGACAGCCATTTGCGACATCAGTTCCTGTATCGGCTGCCCCCCGGCGGCAATGAACGATCCGAGCCAGAGCGAGATCACCAGCAAAGCGCCGGCGACCGCGGAGGTCATAACGGCGATCGAAATCGTCTTTGCGACGGCCGTATTGACGCCGAGGCGACGAAAGGATGGCACGGTCAGATCGACGAGTTCGTAGACGAGGAGGCCCGACAAAAGGACCGAGAGGATGTGAAGCTCGAGCACCAGCCAGAGGGCGAGCCCGGCCAGGACCAGCGATGCCCATTCCCAGCGCGACAATTTATCCGAATCCACGTCCGTCCCCGATGCCCACTTTGTAGCCGGGAACCTGACATGCCTTGAGGTGCAATGTCGCGGAGTTTCGATCTGATCAGGATCCCGGTGCACGAATTGGTCGAACGTCGCCTCCCGACTCAGCCGCTCCATCCGTCAGGAAGGCTTCCGCATCGGCCAGCTTGTCCGGATTTCTTATAACGTAGACAGCGAGGATCTTGCCGCCCTCGACCTCTAGCGCCGTCGTCTGGATCGTGCCTTTGGCGTCGATCGATACATAGCCGGGCAAGCCATTGATCCACAGGGGTCGCGACCAGCGCATGCGCGACCGGTCTTCCGGATCCGATTTCTGGAACAGCCCCGCGAAGAAGCGGCTTATCTTGTCGGCGCTGAACAGGATGTTGAGGCTTGCTGGGCGCTTGCCGCCGCCATCGCTGTGCAAAGTTGCGGCCTCTGCGAGCATATCGCGCAAAACCGTGGCGTTGCCGCTTCGTGTCGCCTCAAAAAACGCGGTGGCGAGGCGTGCGGCCTCGTCGGCATCGACAGCGAAGCGCTGCCTCGTCTGGCCGACATGGCCACGAGCCCGCGCGACAAGCTGACGACAGGCCGCCTCGTTTCGATCGATCGCCTCAGCGATTTCACCGATCTCCATATCGAAGAGGTCGTGCAGGATAAAGACGGCGCGCTCGAGCGGCGACAGGCGTTCGAGCGCCAGCATCAATGCGACCGGCGCATCGATCCGGTCATCCACCGCTGGCGGCGGCGAGGCGAAACGCTCAAGGACCGGCTCCGGCAGCCAGGGGCCGACATAGTCCTCGCGCCGTGCCCGCGCCGATTTCATCCAGTCGAGGCAGAGGCGCGTCACGATCTTGGCGAGCCAGGCACGCGGGCTCGCCAGATCAGCGGGGATGGAGCCGTGCCAACGCAGGAATGCGTCCTGGACGATATCCTGCGCATCGGCCAGCGAGCCGAGCATGCTGTAGGCAAGCCGGGTCAGGAAAGCCCTGTGCCGCTCGAACTCGATCGCCGATGCGTTGGACATTCAACCCCGCGGCGCTTTACGCCACCTTCAGCGCGGCGCCCTTTCTATCGCTGGGATGAACCGTGCGGAAGCCCACGGCCAAGCGATTCCAGCTGTTGATGACGTTGATCAGCACCGTCAGGTCGACCTGTTCCTTCGGCGTGAACGCGGCCTGAAGGGCCTGATAGTCCTCGTCCGGCGCGTGGCTCTGCGCGATTAGCGTCAGCGATTCCGTCCAGGCAAGAGCCGCCCGCTCGCGCGGGGTATAGAGCAGGGATTCGCGCCAGGCACTGAGCAGGTAGATACGCGCTTCCGTTTCGCCGGCCTTACGCGCGTCGGCTGTATGCATATGCAGGCAATTGGCGCAGCCATTGATCTGCGAAGCGCGGATCTTCACCAGTTCGGCCAGGCTGTGCTCGATCGAACAATTCGCCACATAGTTGCTGATAGCCAACATGGCCTGTACCGCCTCGGGATTGGCGGTATGAAAAATCACTCTCTCGCTCATGATCATCTCCATTGGATAGACGAACACGAGACGAGGCAGCGGCGCCATCTGTGACATCGCCGCAGCTTTTTTCCGCTGAGAGCGCCCCTACTGGAAGGTCAGCAGGCTGTGCGGCGCCGGCGGCATCGCCTCGATCGTTACGCCGTTAAAGCCTGCGGCACGCGCCATGTCGTCATATTCCCGCGCGGTGAAGGCCTCTCCTTTCGGCGTCGTCGCCAGCATCAGGAACGAGAAGGCTGCCGGCCAGGGCGGCGACAATCCATCCTCGGAAACGACATTCTCGATCGCCAGCACCTGCCCGCCCGGCGCCAGGCTGGCGCGCACCTTGCGCAGCAATCCGGCGCATGTCTCCGGATCGAAATGGTGCAGGAAATGCGGCACGAGGACGAGATCGTAGCCTTGCCCCCAATCGACGTCGAAGGCGCTCCCTGGCACCGGATGATAGCGCGCGCCGATACCGGCTTCCTGCGCATTGCGCCCGGCGAGCTGCAACACGGCGCGCCAATCGACTGCATAGACTTCGCTTCCGGGCACGGCCTTGCCGACGGCGATGCCCCAGCGTCCATGGCCGGCGGCGATATCGAGAACCTTGCGTGGCGGACGGGGCCACGCGGCGACACGCTCGCCCACCTCGTCTGCCGTCGCCGCCATCAGCGGCGTCATTGCCGAGGCGAACTTGATCCAGATGGGATTATCGGGCGCGATATTGGCGAGGCCCACTGCACCGCCATTGCGGACATAGGCTGCCGGGTCATCGAGCAGCAGACCGAGAATCTCGGGCGACGCCAGAAACGCGACGACGCCGCCGAAATAGGCCGGAGATTCAGGATCGAGAAAAACAGCGCTCGAAGGCGTCAAGCCGTAGCGCCCGTCCCTCTTCTGCAGGAGGCCGAGAAAGGCCAGATAGTCGCAGAGAATTTCGACCCCTCGCTCCGAGGAAGAAGTCGCACTGGCGATGGCGGAAGCATCGTCAGCGCCGGCGGCGATGGCTTTGAAGACACCGACTTCGACAGCGGCCCTCGCCGCCGCGGTTTTCTGGAATCCCATCAACGTATCGATGAATAGATTGGGCGAAGGACCTTCGCCTGATATAGCCGAGGTCTCGGACACAGCTGCGTTGTTCGACATGCTCTATCTCCCCGATACTTTTGCTCCATGCAGATATCTGACGACCACACGAGCATCCGCCGACCGGATGTTCGCCGCAAGTTCGCCTTTCGATCGACGCGCCGGCCTTGCTTCAGGCGCGGGCCAACGAACCGGGCGGCGGCCAAGAACGCAGCAATGCCGGATAGAACTCGCCAAGTGGTCGGTGTAAGGTCCGGCCACTGAATTCGGAATCGCGATCGCGACAGGGTGGATAGCGTGGTGGAACTGGCTGATATTGGCGTGCTTGGACTCGCCGTGATGGGTGCAAACCTTGCCCGCAATGCAGCGCGCAAGGGCTTTGGCGTTGCGGTCTACAACCGGCATGGCGGGCGCACGGACGACCTGATCAATGAATTCGGCTCCGAGGGCCGCTTCACGCCCTCGAAGACGATCGCGGACTTCGTTGCCTCGATCGCCCGTCCGCGTCCGATCATCATCATGGTGAAGGCCGGCAAGCCGGTCGACGACGTGATCGAGGAACTCATCCCTCACCTCGACGAGGGCGACATCATCATCGACGGCGGCAATTCGCTGTTCACCGACACCAACCGCCGCTTCCACTACCTGACCGAAAAGAAGCTGCGCTTCATCGGCATGGGCGTTTCCGGTGGCGAGGAAGGCGCGCTCGAGGGCCCGAGCATGATGCCGGGCGGCACGCGCGAGGCCTATGCCCGCATCGAGCCGATCGTCACCAAGATGGCCGCGCAGGTCGATGGCGAGCCCTGCTGCACGTATATCGGCACCGAAGGCTCCGGCCATTTCGTGAAGATGGTGCATAACGGCATCGAATATGCCGACATGCAGCTGATCACCGAGGCATATGACCTGTTCAAGACGGTCTACGGCCTCGAAGCGCCTGCCATCGCGGACATTTTCGCCGACTGGAACGAGGGCGAGCTCAACTCGTATCTCATCGAGATCACCGCGGCCGTGCTGCGCAAGGTCGATGATACCGGCAAGCCGCTGGTCGATTCGATCGTCGACGAGGCCGAGCAGAAGGGCACCGGACGCTGGACGGCGCAGTCGGCGCTCGATCTCGGCATTCCGCTCACCTCGATCACCGAGGCGGTGTTTGCGCGCGCTCTCTCCGCCCGCCGTACCGAGCGCGCCGCCGTCGAAGCGCGCTTCCCGCATGGCGACGTTGCGAAGCGTGCACCGTCAGCCGCCGAGATCGATGCCATCAAGGATGCGCTCTACGCCTCCAAGATCGTCGCCTATGCACAGGGCTTCGAGCAGCTTCAGGTCGCCGCGCAGCAATATGGCTGGGAGCTGAAGCTCGGCGAGATCTCGACGATCTGGCGCGGCGGCTGCATCATCCGTGCCCGCTTCCTCAACCGTATCCGCGAGGCCTATGCCTCCGGCACCGGCGGCGGAAACCTGCTGCTGCAGGACTATTTCGCCGATGCGGTCATCAAGGCCGAGGCGAGCTGGCGCAAGGTCGTCGGCCTGGCGGTCGCCGAGGGCATTCCCGTGCCCGCCTTCGCCTCGTCGCTCGCCTATTATGACGGCCTGCGCCGTGCGCGCGGTCCGGCCAACCTTTTGCAGGGTCTCCGCGACTATTTCGGCGCCCACACCTATGGCCGCCTCGACAAGCCCGGCAAGTTCCACACCCGCTGGAGCCAGGACGGCAGCGAAGTGAAGACTTCGGACTAGCCATAACGTCTTCGTGCATCGCCGCGGCCCTGCCGCGGCGATGCACTTCAATCGGTCGTGCTGCCCTCCCAGCTCGCATGGCGCACGTCCGGCAGCAGTGACAGACCCCGTGTCACGGCATCGAGCTCCTTCTTTGCGACCGACGTGCTGACGAGCGTCGCGACGAGCTCGACGACGTCATTGTCGCGATCGACCACATCAACATCGCCGACCGGATATTTCGCCGCCTCGAGCCGCTGAACCAGGGTGTCGCGGAGGTCGGCCATGGCGTCGGCCTGGACGAGAAGGCGCACCTCATAGGTCGCCTCGGCGACGCTATCGGCCAGTGGCGCGCGATTAATGAGCGCCGCGACCGGATGCAGCAGCGTGTTGCCGGCAAGGACAAACACCGTCAGCAGCGCTGCTTCCGCCAGCATGTCTGTTCCCGTGCAGGCACCGATCGCGGCCGAGCACCAGAGGGTCGCCGCCGTGTTGAGGCCCCGGACATTCATGCCCTCCTTCATGATGACGCCGGCACCGAGAAAACCGATGCCGGAGACCACATAGGAAATCACGCGCACTGCCTCGGTGGATCCGGCGATGCGCTGGGCGAGATCGACGAAGGCGGCGGCGCCGACGGCGACGAGCACATTGGTCCGCAGTCCCGCCGTCCGCTGCCTGTATTGGCGCTCGGCGCCGATCAGCGCGCCCAGGACAAAGGCCGCCGTGAAGCTCACCAGCGTGTCGAGGAACTGCAGATGGTCATATGTTTCGATGAACTTCACGTAGTCGTCTCCGAGACCCGGGCCGCAACCAAGCCGGGCTGTGTCACGATCATATGACGGTCCGTGCCACGCCCGTCGGTGGCCAAGCGCCGTCGACCGGATAGACGGCCTCGGGACCCGGCCAGGGCGGCAGCGTGAAACCGATGGCTGTCAGCGGCTCGTCCTCGTCGGCACGGAACTGGAAGCCGGTCCCCGCGGGTATGGTGATCGAGAGACCGGGCACAAGGTCGACGATTTCGGCGCGCCCGCCCGCCGCACGCCACATGTGCCCGCGCCCGGAGATGAAATACCATGCTTCGTCCAGGCCGCGATGCGCGACGGCGACCGAGACGGCGCCGGCCGGCAGCGTAAAATGCGCCATGCTGCCGCCCGGCAGGGCGACCAGCGGCCGAACTTCAGACCCATCCGGCGCGATGTGATCCGCGGTCGGCGAGAGGGCGATCGTGTCGAAGAGCGGTGTCTGCTCAGAAGGCATGGGCGCGGCTCGCATCTGGAAAAGCACGCCTTTCCCAAGCAAGCCGCATGCCCGCTGGCTCAGGCGACGTTCTTCATCAGGGCCACGAAATCCGCCTCGAAGCGCGCTCGGTCGATCGCCATGCAGACATTGGCATTGTGCAGCTCGTTGGCCGTACGGCGCCGATCCGCGACGGTCTGGCCGCGCGTCAGTTCGCCATGCAGTTCGATGTCGACATACATCCGCTCCATCGTCGCGAGGCTTGGATCTTCGGCAATCGCCACGGCGAGCGGATCATGCAGCCCGCAGCCTTTGATGCCCGGATACATCGTCTTGTAGGAATTCACATAGAACTCGGTGATCTTCATCAGCGTCTGCGACGCCGGATCGCCGGCCGCCACGATGTCGGCCATCATGTCGGTCGAGAGCAGCGTCGTCATGGTGACGTCCATGCCGACCAACGTCACATTGGCGCCGGCCTGTAGCACGATATGCGCCGCCTCGGGGTCGTTGGCGAAATTGGCGTCGACCATCGGTGCGACGGGGCCGTGGATGCCCGGATGGAAAATCGTCGAGCCCATGATGACGATGCCCTTGGCGAGCTTCGCGATCTCGGGCGCCTTGGTAAGCGCGAGCGCCACATTGGTGATCGGGCCAACCGGGACCAGCGTGATTTCGCCGGGATTCTCCTTGACGAGGCGGATCATCAGGTCGATCGCGTGCTCGTCGACCGCCTTGATCTTCGGCGTGGGCAGTTCGACATCGCCGAGGCCGTTGGAACCATGCACATGGTCGGCCATGCGCTTGTAGGGGCGGATCAGCGATCGTCCGACGCCGGGCGCCACCGGGATTTCCGGCCGGCCGAGCAACTCGAGAATCTTCAGCGTGTTCTCGGTCGCGATCGACGTATCGGTATTGCCGAAGGTCGTGGTCAGCGCTTCGAGCTTAATGCCAGGGCGGCGCAGGGCATAGAAGATCGCCATGGCGTCGTCGATGCCTGTGTCGACGTCAAGAATGATGCGGCAGGGATCGGTCATGGCTGTCTTTCTCAAGGCGAGGCGGTGATGGTTGGGTCCTGGCGGCGGCGCCGCTTGGTATGGGTCAGCACCAATGCTACCAGCGTCACCACATAGGGTACGACGTCGGTGACCTGGTTGGGCAGGCCCTGCCCCTGCAGGCGCACCGAGAAGGCGTCGGCGAATCCGAACAGGACGCAGGCCAGCGCCGCATAAAGCGGATGATTGCGGCCGAGCATCACGGCGACGACGGCGATCCAGCCGCGCCCGGCGCTCATGTCCTCCGAAAAGATGCTGACCGTACCGAGCGAGAGTTGCGCCCCAGCAAGGCCGACGATGGCGCCGGCGACGAGCACGGTCACGATCCGGTAGCGCGTGACGTCGACGCCCATGGTCTCGGCCGCCTCGGCGTCCTCGCCGACGCCGCGAAGGCGCAGGCCGAGCGGCGTGCGGAACATCACGACCGTGACGACCGCGACGAGGATCCAGGCGACCCATGTGAGCGCGGTCTGGCGCGAGAAGATCCAGCCAATCACCGGCCAGCCATTGATGGCGGCAATGCGGATCTTCTCCAGCCCGACAATGGCCGGGTCGCTGAACGTGCCGCTGACACCGAACATCTGGCGCAGCAGATAAGCCGTGAGCCCCGAGGCCAACAGGTTCATGCCGACGCAGATGACGACCGCATCGCCGCGAAACACTGTGACGCCATAAGCGAGAATGAGCGAGAAGGCGACCGTCGCCAGCGTGGCTGCCGCGATGCCGCCGAGCGCACTCCCCGTCGCATAGGAGCCGACGACGGCGGCGAAGGCACCGACCAGCATCTGGCCCTCGAGCGCCATGTTGAAGACGCCGACGCGGCCGCAGAGCGTTCCGGCGAGGGCGGCCAGCAGGATCGGCGTGATCGCCTGCACGGCCGAATTGACGAGAAAGGGCGTGATGAAATCAAGCATCAGCGCGTCTCCCGCCGCCGGCCGACGCCATGGCGGATGGCGAGGAAGAGAATGATGATCGACTGCAGCACCATGGTCAGCACGCGCGGGATCGACGTCTCGCGCTGCATGGCAAAGCCGCCGGTCTGCAGCGCCGCGAAAAAGGCGCCGGCGAGGATCGCGCCAAGCGGTTCGCCGCCGGCGAGGAGCGCCGCCATCAGGCCTGACCAAGTGTAGCCCGGCGAGAGCAGCGCGCCGTCCTGGAAGCGGAACTGCGAGCCGAGCACGATCAGCGCGCCGACGAGCCCGGCAATGGCGCCGCTCGCGAACATGACGCCGGTCATCTGGCGGGCTAGGGGCACGCCGCCATAGCCGGCGAAACGGGCATTGAGCCCGCGCATGCGCAGCTCATAGCCGCCGACCGTGAAGCGGTCATAGAGCACCACCAGCACGGCGACGACCAGCATGACCAGCAGGCCGGCATTGAGCGGACCGGAGAGGACCGGCAGCCGCGCCGCCTCGGGGATCATGGGAGTCTGCGCGAGACCCGTCGTGGTGTCGCGGAGCGGAAACCCGACGACATAGGAGCAAATGCCGATCGCCGGGTAGGAGAGCAGCAGGCTCGAGATCAGCATGGGGATGCCATGCCGCGTCTCGCCCCAGGCAGCAATGGTCGCATAGAGACCGCTCGCCACCATCGCAGCGAGAATGGCGACGACGATCAGCAACGGTCCGGGACCGGGGAGGTAGAGGGGTACGAGCGCCGCGACGAGCCCGCCGATCACCATCTGGCCGTCGCCGCCAAGATTGATCATCCCGCCGCGCAGCGGGATCGCGGCGACCAGCGTCATGCCGACCAGTGGAACGGCCCAGTTAAGCGTGTTCGGCAGGCTGTCCCAGGCCAGCGACCCAGTAACGATGGCGGCATAGGCCTCGACGGGGTTGCCGCCCGAGACCAGCACAAGCAGGCCGCCGAGAACGACGCCGACCAGGATCGCCAACGGCACGGGCGGTATGCGCAGCAGGCGCCGCATGGGGCGGGCAACGTCACTCATCGAACTTCCCGCCGGCCAGGTCTGCCATCATGCCGCCTCCTGGACGCGGCCGGCCATCAGCAGGCCGAGCGCCTCCTCGGTCGCCGTCGCAGCGTCGACTTCCGCGAGGATGCGGCCCTCATACATCACCAGGATACGGTCGGCGAGCGCGAGGATCTCGGAAAGCTCAGCCGAGACGAGCAGCACAGCGGCGCCGCGATCTCGCTCGGCGACAAGCTCCGAATGGATGAACTCGATCGCACCGACATCGACGCCGCGTGTCGGCTGCTCAGCGATCAGCAGCGGCGCCCGATGAGTCAGCTCGCGTGCGACGACGACCTTCTGAAGATTGCCGCCTGAAAGCGTGCCGACCGCCAGCTTCTCGGAGCCGATCTTGATGCCGAAGCGCGCGATCATCGCACGTGCCTCTGCGGCGAGCGCACGGCCATCGAGCAGGCCGCCCCGGGCGAGCGGCGGGTGGCGATGAAAACCCATGGCGAGATTGTCTGCCGCGCTCGCCGCGCGTGCCGTGCCGGTCACGGCACGATCCTCGGGGATATAAGCGAGACCGGCGACACGATGCGCGTCGACCCCGGCCGCCGTGACGTCCTGGCCGGCGATCGAGACACGGCCACGAAAAGGTTGCCTCAGTCCGGCCAGCGCCTCGATCAGTTCGGTCTGGCCATTGCCGGCGACCCCGGCGATGCCGACGATCTCTCCGCCCCGGACGGTCAGCGAAGCGCGATCGACCAACGGCCGGCCGTCGTCGGAGAGAACCGTCAAATCATCGGCGACCAGCACCGGCGCGCCGGGCGAGGCTGGTGCCTTCTCGACCTTGAGGTTGACGGCACGTCCGGTCATAGCGCGGATGATCTCGCGCGGCGAGGTTTCGGCGGTGACCATGCGCTCGACCACGCGGCCATCGCGCAGCACCGTCACACGGTCCGTGATCGTCATCACCTCGTGCAGCTTGTGCGTGACGAAGAGGATCGTGCGGCCGTCGGCGGCGAGATGGCGGATGACATCGAACAGCCCGTCGCGCTCTTGAGGGGTCAGAACAGCGGTCGGCTCGTCGAGAATGAGAATCTGCGCATCGCGATAGAGGGCCTTCAGGATTTCAACGCGCTGGCGCACGCCGACCGACAGGCTGCCGACGACGACCGTGGGATCAACCGCGAGCCGATAGCGCGCAGCGATCTCGCCGACGCGCTCGATCGCCGCGCGGCGATCGATGAGCCCATGCCGGCTTGGCTCCATGCCATAGACGACATTTTCCCAGACCGTCAGCGAATTGAACAGCTTGAAGGCCTGGTGAACCATGCCCATGCCCTCGGCGATCGCATCGAGGGCAGAGCGGTATTCGACCCTGCGGCCGCGCATCAGGATCTCGCCAGCGTCGGGCTGCTGCAATCCATAGAGGATCGACATCAGCGTCGACTTGCCGGCGCCGTTCTCGCCCATGACGGCATGGACCTCGCCGCGCGCGACGACGAGGTCGACCCGATCATTGGCGACGAGAGGGCCGTAGCGCTTGACGATGCCGCGCGCTTCGAGCTCGGCCACCGGCGTAACAACCGGCCCGGCCGTCACGACGGCACCCTCTGCATGATGCTGCCTCTTGCTTCGCGCGTTACTTGGCGAGCTGCATCGGATCGGCGACCTTCAGCGTCCCTGCAACGATCTCGTCCCGCAGCGCCTTCACCTTGGCGAGAGCCTCGGGATATTCGGCAATGAGGCAGCCGGACGCCGCGACACCGGCCTCAAGGCCCGTCAGCGTCATGCCGCCCTCGGCGAGGCCGAGCGCCGCGACTTGCGGCTGGTCGCCCTTGGCAATGCCGGCGACGCCCTTCTCGATGACGACGTCAGTGCGCTTCTCGACATTGTCCATCACGGCGCCGGGCGCCTGCTTGCACTGGTTGACGTCGACGCCGAAGGCCGCGGCGCCATCGAGATCGCCAAGGCCCTTGAAGATGCCGCCATTCGAGCCGGCGCCAGCCGCCATCACCCGATCGACATCATCGGAAACCAGAACGGCTGCGCGCTGCTGGCCGCGTGCCGGATCGGAGAAGGGATTGTTGCCGCCGATCCACAGCGTTTCAGCCGTCTGGACGTCCGGCTTGACGTGCTTGGCACCGGCGAGGAACGGATCGGTGTAGCGATGCAGAAACGGAATATCGAGCGCGCCGATCGCACCAACCTTGCCGGTCTTGGTGGTGAGACCCGCTTCAGCGCCGGCGAGGAAGGTCGCCTCATATTCGCGGAACACCGAGCAGTAGATATTCGGAGCGAGCGTCTGCGGGCAGCTGTCGACCAGGAGGAACTTCGTCTCGGGGTTGGCCTTGGCCACCTCCGGCAGCACGTCGTTGAACTCGAACCCAACCGCGACGACGACGCCTGCCTCCTTGGCAGCCGCCTCGAGATTCTGGCGGATCGTGGTCGGGTCCGTGCTCTCATAGGCCTTGGCTGTGCCGCCGAGGGCCGCCGCTGCCTTCTCGGTGCCGGTCTTGGCGAGCTTCAGGAAGTCGTTGACCCCGATCGGATTGGGCGAGACGAAGACGACGAGCTTCGGGTCGGCAGCAGCAGCCGGCTGCGCCACCAGCGCCGAGACGGCCAGGACCATCGCCGCACCGCTCATCATCAGGCCTTGAAACTTCATCACGCGCTCCTCATGCCAATCGAAGATTGGAACTTAGCCAGTAGCGAACGAGCCGACAACCGCGATTGACCGCAGCGACGCCATGCCTATCCTC
Source organism: Kaistia soli DSM 19436 (assembly GCF_900129325.1). Taxonomy (GTDB): domain Bacteria; phylum Pseudomonadota; class Alphaproteobacteria; order Rhizobiales; family Kaistiaceae; genus Kaistia; species Kaistia soli. Next base: position 909,546 of record NZ_FQUP01000001.1, read on the forward strand.
CGGACAGCGTCCTGTCCCCAGATGGATTCCCGATGTCCAAATACATGATCACCGCGCCGAGTGCGCCGCTCCCGGTCCGCACGCCCCGCATCCTGCCCGTCCATGAGGGCAAGAGCTTCGTCGTAACCGGCGGCTCGGGCGGCATCGGCAAGGCGATCGCCGGCCTCCTGCTGGCCCAAGGCGCACATGTCGTCGTCGCCGATCTCAAACCCGCGAGCGCCGAGGCAACGGCGGAGGAACTCGGCGGCGCCGGCAAGGGCTGCTTCGCCGTCGCGATGGATGTCGGCTCGCAATCCTCAGTCGCGGCCGGGATCGACGCGGCTGCGGCAGCCCTCGGAACCATCGACGGCCTGGTGAACTGCGCCGCGATCGTGCTGCATTCCGATCCGCTTGAGATCAGCTGGGATGACTGGCGTCGACAGTTCGAGATCAATCTTTTTGGCGCCTACGAGGCATCTCGGCTGGTGGCGAAGCGGATGATCGACGCCGGCACGCGCGGCGCAATCGTTTCAATCGCTTCGGAAGCTGGAAAGAAGGGGCATAAGGAATCGCTGGCCTACAGCGCCAGCAAGGCAGCACTGATCTCCATGACGCGCATGCTGTCGGAGACGCTGGCCCCGCACGATATCAACGTGAACTGCGTTTGCCCCGGGGGCGTCGCGACGCCGATGCTGCGCGAAGTATCGGAAGCCTATTCGGGCTTCACGGGCGAAGGCGCACCGGCCATCTTCGACAAGATGCTGAGCCAGCAACTCATCCGCCACCTGCAGCCCATCGAGGTGGCGCGGGTAACGTCGTTCCTTCTCACGGACGATGCCATGCTGATCCGCGGTCAGGCGGTCAATGCCGACGCGGGCGAAACGCCTTACTGACCCTCGCCCGCCGCTTCGAGCGGCTGCTTGATCAGCGCAGTCATCGCGGCGACCAGATCCTTGACCTCGAACGGCTTGCCGATCGCCTGCATGGTGGCCGGGTCGAAGCCCGGCCAGAGCCTGATCCCCGCGACATCACCGGTCGAAAACAGGATGCCGAGGCTCGGGCGCAGTGCGAGCGCCCGTTCGGCCAGCGCGCGGCCATCCATGCCGGGCAGCTCGACATCGGTGATCATGAGAGCGATCGGCAGATCGCCTGCTAGTACGGGCAGCGCCGCCGAGGCATCCTCGGCCTCGATTGTCGTGAAGCCAAGATCGCCGAGTTGATCGCTCATGACCATGCGCAGGATCGGTTCATCCTCGACCACGAGTATGATTCCGGTGCTGCTGCTGATCATCGAGGCCCTCCTTTCCGACGTTTTGCGCGCCATTGGATGTAGCAACGGAAAATCGCGCCGAATGGTTCCGCCCACGCTTATACGGTGCGACCACGTCGCCGGTTGCGGCCGCGATGCATCGGATCGATCTAGAAGGAGTTCAAAAGCGCGAGGGCTTCCGGGATGGCAATGATCACTGGCGAGGTTCTGATCGGCGGCGGAGCGTCTTCTGGCGGGGCGCCGGGCATCCGTGCCACCAATCCGAAGACCGGCGCATTGCTTGAACCGATCTTCACTTTCGCCGATGAAGCCGATGTCGACCGCGCCGCGCGGCTTGCCTGGGACGCTTTCGACTCCTTTCGCGATAGCGATCTCGAAATCCGTGCCCGCTTCCTGGAGGGCGTCGCCGCTGCGATCGAGGGTCTCGGCGAGACTCTGATCGACCGCGCCGAGGCCGAAACCGGGCTCTCGCGGCGTCGTCTCACGATCGAGCGCAACCGCACGACCAACCAGCTGAGACTTTTTGCCGAAGTGGTCAGGGCCGGCGAATGGCTCGATCTTCGCATCGACCCGCCGCTGCCGGACCGCGCACCCTTCCCCAGGCCCGATCTCCGACTCCGCCAGATCGGCGTCGGGCCGGTCGCGGTGTTCGGCGCCAGCAATTTTCCGCTGGCCTTCTCGGTCGCAGGCGGCGACACGGCGGCGGCCTTCGCGGCCGGATGCCCGGTGATCGTCAAGGGCCATCCGGCCCATCCGGGCACGGGGGAACTGGTCGGGCATGCGATCCAGGCGGCGGTGGCCGATGCCGGGCTGCCGGCCGGCGTCTTCGCGCTGCTGAACGGCGCCGTCGACACCGGGACCGCGCTGGTGCGCCACCCGATGATCAAGTCGGTCGGCTTCACCGGCTCGCGCGGCGCGGGCCTCGCACTCATGGCGATTGCCGCGGCACGGCCCGAACCAATCCCCGTCCATGCCGAGATGAGCAGCATCAATCCCGTCTTCATCCTGCCCGTGGCCCTTCGCGAGCGTACCGAGCAGATCGCGCGTAGCTTCGTCGACTCGATGGCACTCGACGGCGGCCAGTACTGCACCAATCCGGGCCTCGTCTACGCCGTCGCCGGACCCGATCTCGAAGCGTTTCTCAGCCATGTCGAGGCCGCGCTGGCGCTGAAGCATGCCGAGGCGATGCTGACACCTGGGATCCACCAGGCCTTCGACCGAGGCGTCGGCGCGCTCGCCTCGCATCCCGACGTGCAGATCCTCGCCCGCGGCTTGGATGGTGACGACGCCAATGCGACGGCCCCGGCCATTTTCCTCACCGATGCGGCGCGTTTCGAGGCTGATGAGGCCCTCGGCCACGAAGTCTTCGGCGCGTCATCGCTGATCGTGCGCTGCGAGACGATCGACGCGATGCTGGAAGCCGCCGAACGGATGGAAGGCCAGTTGACCGCGACGCTGCAGCTCGATGCCGGCGACATCGCCGAAGCGAGGCGCCTGCTGCCGGTGCTGGAGCGGCGCGTCGGCCGCATCCTCGCCAATGGCTGGCCGACCGGTGTCGAGGTGAGCCACGCGATGGTTCACGGCGGCCCCTACCCTGCCACCGCCGATAGCCGCTTCACCTCGGTCGGCACGCTGTCGATCCGTCGTTTCCTGCGGCCTGTCTCCTACCAAAACCTGCCGCAGGAGCTGCTTCCGGCGGTGCTTCGCGACGATGCGCTGCCACGGCTCGTCGACGGCGTTCGGCAGGGCTGACCGCCGCATTTCTGCCCGCGGTCCTCGCGGCCTTGCGTCCAGGCTTCACTAACTGGCGTCCTCGCGTTTGCGGGGGCGACGTGAGGATGCGCGCAATCGGCCAGCCGCACCACATCCGGCCGGCATCCACAGGCATGCCGCAGGCACTCGATTCCTCGTTGCCGAAACGAAAGCAAAGTGATTTACTCCCCTTCAAGCGCCGCAGACAGGCGTGTCGGACCGGCGGCAGCCGGCTCCAGGTGGAAACATTCTTGAGGAGTTCGAGATATGAGAAGAAAGTTCCGCGTCGCCCTTTTGGCGACGGTGGCGACGCTTGTCGCCGGCGCCGCCTCAGCCCAGGACCTGATCGCCAAGGATCGCGTCGGGCCGGCAGATGCGCCGAAAACCCTCTCCTTCCGCCTGACTGGCGACGGCCCCGGCAATACCCTCCCGGATATCGCGGAGGGCTATCAGAAGCTCTTCGTCGACTTCATCCAGAAGCATCCCGGCTGGCAGATCAAGCTTGAGCGCATGTCCGACAATATCGGGCAGGAGCAGGCGCGCATGCTGGAGCAGACGAAGTCGGGCACCGGCCCGGACTGCGCCGCTGTCGATAGCTTCGTGCTCGCGCTGTTCATGAATGCTGGCGTGCTGAAGCCGCTCAACGAATATTTCACGCAGGCCGAGATCGACGACCTGTTCCCGTTCGTTCGTGAAGGCATTACGGGCAAGGACGGCAAGATCTACGCCTGGTGGTGGGATACCGACCTGCGCGTGCTCTACCGCAACAAGGATATCGTTGCGGACGCACCGCAGACCTGGGACGAGCTGAAGGCCGCCGCCATCGCCTCCAAGGACAAGGGCATGGAAGGCGTCCTCGTCAATGGCGGTCGCTGGGAAGGCACGACGTTCGACTGGCTGGCGAATTTCTGGGCGCAGGGTGGCAAGCTCGTCGACGACAGCGGCAAGCCGATCTTCGCCGAGGGCGAGAACCGCGAGAAGTTCCTGAAGGCCGTCAACTACTTCAAGGACCTCGTCGACTCGGGTGCCGCGCCGAAGCGCATCGCGACGATCGTCAACTATGACGAGTTCAACGCCGCCGCGGCGGCCGGTTCGACCGCTCTCTTCATCGGCGGCAACTGGCAGCTGGCCCAGCTCAAGAGCACGCTGGAGCCGGAAGAGTTCGCCAAGTGGACGTTCTCGGCGATCCCCGGCCCGACCAAGGATCAGCGCTCGACGGGCACCGGCGGTTGGACCATCGGCGCCTTCTCGTCCGATCCGGAAAAGGTCGCCATGTGCGCCGGCATCGCCAAGGAAATCTATTCGGGCGCCGGCAACGCGCTGCAGCAGCAGTTGCCGACCTCGAAGGCGCTGTTCGACAAGTATGACGTCTTCAAGTCCGACGCCAACAAGGCCTTCGCCGCCGCGCTCGTTGACGGCCAGGCACGTCCGGGCGTTCCGATCTATCCGGAGATCTCCAACCAGATCCAGGTGATGATGGGTGACGTGCTGACCGGTGCCAAGACGCCAGAAGCCGCCCTCGACGCCGCCAATGCAGCGGTGCAGGCCGCTTATGCGCGGCTCTAGGCGCTGACGACCATCTGATCTGACGCGAAGTCCCGGCCGGCATGCCTGTCCGGGACTTCGTATCTGCGGTTTCGCGGGAGGAATGACCGTCATGACGATGACCGGAGCGGCCGTGGCGGGCGGTCGAGGCGAAATCGCCCGGACGAGCCTCAGGAGGCGCATCGAGAGCCATCCGTTCTCGTGGCTGCTGCCGGTGGCGCTCCTGCTGGGCGTCTTCTATCTCTACCCGATCATCGACGTGTTCCGGCTCGCTTTCACCAATGCGAGCCTGCGGGGCGGCGAAGAGCACTACACCGTCGATTCGATCAGGGCACTGATCGCCAATCCGATCCTGCTGGACATTCTGTGGACGACCTTCGTCTTCACCGCCGGCAGCGTCATCGGCCAACAATTGTTCGGCCTCGGCATCGCCGTCCTTGTGATGCGCGGCGAGCGTCGGCGCCTCTACGGCATGACCGCGCTGCGCACGCTGGTGCTGGTCGCGTGGGTCATTCCCGGCATCGCAAACGGCCTGATCTGGCAGATGCTGTTCAGCGAAGCGCCCTTTGGCGCGATCAACAGCGTGTTGCGCATGATGCATGTCCAGCCAGTCGCCTGGCTGTCTGACCCCAACATCGCCATGGTCTCATCGATCATCTCGAATGTCTGGCGCGGCACGGCTTTCTCGATGATCGTGTTCTATGCGGCCCTGAAGGCGATCGACACGACGCTCTATGAGGCGGCGAGCGTCGACGGCGCCAATGGCTGGCAGCGCTTCCGCTTCATCACGCTGCCGCAGATGCGGCCGGCGATCCTGGTCAATTCGATCCTGATCACCATCGCGACCCTCAATACCTTCGACGCCATCATCTCGCTCACCGGCGGCGGCCCCGGCCGCGCCACCGAGGTGCTGTCGCTTTATACCTTCAACACCGTATTCCGGAATCTCGACCTGGCCGGTGGCAGCGTGCTCTCGGTGCTGATGCTGGTCATCAGCCTTGTGCTCGCGGTCGGCTATGCCTCGATGATGCCGCGCCGGGAGGCCAACGAATGACATCCGACGCGCGCGAACGGCTCTGGGACGCCGCGACCTATGTGATCGCGGTCGTCATCGCCGCCTTTTTCCTGGTGCCCCTGCTGTGGCTGCTGTCGCTGTCGCTCCGGACACGGCAGGAGGTCTATCTCGGCGCCGCCCGCTTCATCCCCAAGCACCCGACGCTGGCGAATTTCGAGCAGATTCTCTCAGATCCAGCCTTCATTACCTATCTCTGGAACGGGCTGAAGCTCTCGGCGCTTGGCGGCATCGGCTGCCTTCTGGTAGCGGCGCCGGCCGCCTATGCCTTCTCGCGCTTCCATTTTCAAAGCCGTTCCAGCCTTATGATGAGCATCCTGGCGTTCCAGATGGTATCGCCGCTGGTCATCCTGGTGCCTCTCTATCGCTACATGTCGTCGCTCGGCCTCCTGGACGGCCATTTCGGTGTGACGATGGTCTATATCGCCGTCAGCCTGCCGATGGCCGTCTGGCTGCTGAAGAGCTCCATCGACGGCATTCCGAAATCGCTCGAAGAGGCGGCCGAGATCGACGGCTGTTCCCGCTTCGGCATTTTCTGGCGCATAACGCTGCCGCTGGTAGCCCCCGGCCTTGCCTCGGCCTTCATCCTGATCATGATCCTGAACTGGTCCCAGTTCCTGGTGCCGTTCCTCCTGCTGTCCACCGACTCGAAGCTGCCGATTTCCGTCGCGATCTTCACCTTCGCCGGAACGTCGAATGCCTCGTCCACCCAGGTGCTCGCTGCGGCCTGTCTCGTTGCGGTCGTTCCCGCCATCGTCGCCTTCCTGCTGCTGCAGCGGATGATCGTCGGTGCGTTGACGGCTGGCGCGGTGAAGGGCTGAGCGCCCCCCGAATTTTTATGCCCCCTGAGGAGTAGTCCCCATGTCTCTCACCCTCCAGCAGCGGCTGGATCGCATCAATGTGCGCGTCGAGGAGCTCGAGTTCTGGCGCGAGCGCGAGACCGTGCCGGTCGATGGCTGGCAGTTCGACGGCGCGCCGATCGCGCTCGGCGGGTTCTGGCCACGCAATGATGGCGTGCGCAAGCTGGCCGCACAGGCTGTCGTGCCCGATCACTGGCCGCTCGACGAAACGCTGCTGATGCTGAATGTCGGCGGCGAGAGCCTGATTGCCCTAACACCGGCCGGCGGCGAGACCGAGCGCTTCGGCCTCGATCCCTTCCATGAGGAATTTCCGGTTCCGGCTCATCGCTTCGCGATCGACATCGACGCCGTGGCACGCCGGCCCTTCGGCGAGCCGGTGCGCGAGCCGCGGCTGACCCGCGCGCATCTCGCCTGGATCGACAAGCCGGTGCATGAGCTTCGTCTCCTGCTGCAGCAGGTGGCAGAGGCGGTGCAGTATCTCGGCGAGCACGAGGTCGTGCCGCATCTCATCAAGGCGGCCGAGGAAACCTTCGCTGCGCTCGACTGGCCGTCGGCAACGGCCGACTATGTTTCCCGCACGGCGCCGCAGCGCGGCCAGCAGCGGATCTGGCAACTGCCCGAGCTGAAGCAGAATCCCGACGCGCTGCGTCAGGACCAGCGCGCCAGCGTGACGGCTGCGCTCGAGGCGCTGCGCGGCAAGCTGCGCGCTTTGAAGGCGGTCTATCCGCAGCAGGGCAAGCTCGCCATCACCGGCCACGCCCATATCGATCTCGCCTGGCTCTGGCCCTATGCCGAGACCCGCCGCAAGGCGCGCCGCACCTTCCATACGGCGCTGCAGCTGATGAAGCAGTTCCCCGACTTCGTCTTCAACCAGTCGACCGCCGCCTATTATGCGCAGGTCGAGGAAGACGATCCGGAACTCTTCGCGAAGATCCAGGCCGCCGCAAAGGCCGGGCAGTGGGAAACCGTCGGCGCGATGTGGGTCGAGCCGGACACGAACATGCCGACCGGCGAAAGCTTCGTGCGCCAACTCCTCTACGGCCAGCGCTATTTCGAGCAGAAGTTCGGCGTCCGCCATCGCGTCTGCTGGCTGCCGGACTGCTTCGGCTTCTCCGGCGCGCTGCCGCAGCTCCTGCGCCAGGCCGGCGTCGATTCGTTCTTCACCATCAAGGTCAACTGGTCGGAAACCAACCGCTTCCCGTATGACCTGTTCTGGTGGGAAGGCCTCGACGGCAGCCGCGTCCTCGCACACACGTTCGACAACCCAGTCAACGGCTATAACGGCTCGACCGAGCCGAAGGCGATCATCGGCACGTGGAAGAATTTCCGCGGCAAGGTCATCCATGACGAGAGCCTGCTGGCGGTCGGCCATGGCGATGGCGGCGGCGGCGTGATGCCGGAAATGCTGGAGCGGCAGAAGCAGCTCGCGGACTTCCCGGCGGTGCCGTCCATGCGACCGGCGCGTGTCGAAGAGTTCTTCGGCCGCATCCATGACAACCTGCCCGCCAACGTTCCGACGTGGATCGGCGAGATCTATCTCGAGCTGCATCGCGCGACGCTGACGACACAGAGTGGTACCAAGAAGAAGCACCGCGAGGCGGAGCGCGCGCTGATTACCGCTGAAACGGTCTCTTCGCTCGCGATGCTGCTCGGCGCCGAAAAGCCGGAAAGCCTCGAGGCCCAGTGGCGTCCGGTGCTCAAGAACGAGTTCCACGACATCCTCCCGGGCTCGGGCGTCCGCGAAGTCTATGTCGACGCCGAGAACGAGCTCGCCGCCGCCCGCGATGTAGGACTGGCGCGCCAGCAGGAGGCGCTCGGTGCCCTCGTCGCGAAGCTGCCGAAGGGCGAGGCACAGGACGTCACCGTGCTGGTAAACCCGACGCTCTCCGACCGCCCCGTGCGTTTCGAGGGGCCGGATGGTCCGGTTGCGACCGCGTCAAACGTGCCGGCGCTTGGCATCACGGTCATCGGCAAGGCCGGCCTCGCTGCCGCGCCGGGTCTGATCGTTACGGCCGACCGGCTGGAGAACAGCCATATCCGCGTCACGATCGGCAAGGACGGCTCGATCACCAGCCTCTTCGACAAGCAGGCCGGCCGCGAGGCCCTTGCCGGCCGTGGCAACCAGCTCGTCGCCTATCCGATGGACAAGCCCCGCAACTGGGATGCCTGGGATCTCGAGGACGACTACACCGCCAACGGCCAGGAACTGACCGAAGTCGAGTCCGTGGAGATCGTCGAAAAGGGACCGCACCGCGCCGCGATCAAGATCGTCAAGCGCTTCCGCGATTCGACGGTGACCCAGACCTATTCACTTTGGGCCAATGCGCCGCGCCTCGACATCAAGACGCATCTCGACTGGCATGACCGCCGCGTTCTTCTGCGAACCCTGACCCCGGTCGCGGTTCGCTCCGATTACGCGACGTTCGAATGCGCCTTCGGCGTCGTCCGCCGCTCCACCCATGAGAACACCTCGTGGGATGCGGCGAAGTTCGAGGTTCCCGGCCATCGCTTTGCCGATCTCGCGGAGCCGGGCTTCGGCGTCGCGATGCTCAACGACGGCAAGTATGGCCATAGCGTGCGGGGCAATGTGCTTGGGCTCAGCCTTCTGCGGTCGCCGATCTATCCCGATCCGATGGCCGACGAAGGCGAGCAGAGCTTAACCTATGCGCTGATGCCGCATGCGGGCGACCTTTTCGCGGCCGGCGTACTGCGCGAGGCGGAAGACCTCAACCAGCCGCTGCTCTCAAGCGCCGCCCACGGCCTGCAGCCCGGCGAAGTCACGCCGGTCAAGGTTGCCGGCCATCCGGTCGCCATCGCTGGACTGAAGCCGGCCGAGGACACGGCCGACGTCGTGCTGCGCGTCTATGAGCCGGCCGGCGGGCGCGGCAAGCTGGATGTTTCGGTGTCCGGCGGTTGGAAGGTTGGCGGGGACGTCAATCTCCTTGAGGAGACCGTGCAGCGGAACGAGGACTTCGGCATCCGTCCGTTCGAGGTCCGCAGCCTCCGCCTGACGCGATAAGGCATCGCGCCGCCGCGCCTTCACCCCGGACCTCCCGCGGGGCGAAGGCGACGGCGCGGTTCGGCCGGCCCCCGCTCTTCCAAACAGGGCGGGGGCCGGGTCGCCTCCTTCTTGCTTCGGCCGGGCGGATGCGCCAAGCAGAGCAGACCATGAATGACCTCGCCGGCTCCAATTCCGAGCTCGCCGCCAGCCACAATCGCGGCGTGATCCTGCGCGCCATCCAGCGCTACCAGCCGATCTCGCGCACCGAGCTCGCGCGCCGGTCCGGCCTCACCAAGCAGACTGTCACGCGCATCGCCGAGCGGCTCATCGGCGAGCGGCTGGTGCTCGAAGCGCGGCGCCGCCACGGCCAGCCCGGTCAACCGGCGATCGAGCTCGAGATCAATCCGGATGGTTGCCACGCCATCGGCGCCTATGTCGCGCGCGACCACGTCACCGTCGTCGCCATCGACGCCTCGGGCGCCGTGCGTGGGCGCATTCATCACGAGATCGGATACGCGCTTCCGGAAATGGCCGTGTCGCTGATCGAGGAGGCGATCTCGACCTTCAAGCGCCGGCGCACCATCGACGAGCGGCAGCTCGCCGGCGTCGGCCTGGCGCTGCCGGACTGGCTCGGCGAAATCCCGTTTCCCGGCATGCCCGAGCGCTATGCCGCCTGGACCGGCTATGATCTGCGCGGCCGTTTCGCGCGCTTCACCGACCTGCCGCTCTATATCGAGAACGATGCCATCGCGGCCGCGATTGGCGAACTCAACTACGGCCTCGGCGTCGAGAGCCGCAGCTTTTTCTACATCTTCATCGGCGCAGGCCTCGGCGGCGCGGTCGTGCTCGACGGTATGTGTCATCACGGCGTGACCGGGCTTTCGGGCGAGATCGGCTGGCTGCCAACGCTGGTGGAGAACCAGCCGGAAGGCAGCCGCGTCCAGCCGCTTGGACAGTTGGTCTCGCTCTATGTCCTCTACGAATTCCTGGGCCGACATGGCATTGCCGTCGAGCGTCCCTCCGATCTGCTCGGGCTCGACACACGCGGACGGGCGCTTGTCTCGGACTGGCTGCGCGAGGCGGCGCGCTATATTGCCGAGGCCGCCGTGCATATCGGGCTGCTGATCGATCCGGACGCCGTGGTCATCGGCGGGCGTTTGCCGGTGCGGCTCATCGACGAGATGCTGCTTTACGTGAACGAACATCTCGGCCGCGATCCGCGCCCCGCGCCGGCCATCCACCGCGCCGCCGGTTCGGAAGACGCGACGGCGCTCGGCGCCGCGACGATGCCGCTTGCCGAGGTGCTGAGGCTCGAATCCTACGATGCCGCGCAATTGCGCCGGCAGCCGCTGACCGGGCTGCCCCCGCAGGCGAGCCCTTTCATCGGCTGAGCCATCGGGTCAGCCGGTTGCGAAGCCGTTCACTTCCGGCGGCTCGCGTGGGTCCGGCAGCAGCGTTTCAAGGAAGGGCAGCATCGCAGCGCCGATCAGCACGCAATCCGGCCCAAGCGTGGCCGGCACGATCTCAGGCAGCCATTGCGGCTGCTGCGGACCGGCCATGCGTTCGCTGCGAACGGCGGCAAAGCGACGTGTGAACAGGCTGATGAGATCGCGCGGCAGCCGGCCGCCCACGAAAATCCCGCTCGGCGCGAGGAACCCGGAGACCGCGATCACCGCATCGACGAAATGCAGCGCCGCACGGTCGACCCAGCGCTCGACGAGCGCGCGACCCTCGTTGTCGAGCTGCGACAGGAAATCGTCGGACCCGCCGCCCGCATCCCAGTGGCGGTCGATGAGCGGCTGCAATTCTGCCGTCGAGGCCGCCTCGTCGAGCAGGATGCCGTCCTCGCCCGTCCGCATCTGGCCGATGCGCCCGGCGCGATCCGTGACGCCGTGAAAGAGATGGCCGCGGATCATCAGGCCGGCGCGAACCTCGCGACCGAACAATACATGGACGAAGCTGCCATCGCCGGGTGCGGCGCCGAGCAGCCGCTCGCCAAGTGCTGCCGCGACCGAGCTACGCTCGACGGTCACCAGAGAGCCCGGCAGCGCGGCTGTGATTGCCGCCGGATCAAACGGGGTTGCAACGCCGATGCCGAGCAGCCTGCCCCGAAGGGCCGGATCGAAGGCGTCGAGCATATCCGACAAGGCAGCGCGCATCACCGGCCCGACATCGGCGATGGCGGCTGAAGCGGCGCGGCGACGATCGCGGTGAACGATGCGTCCCTTGAGATCGACGATCGCAACCTGAACCGAATCGCCATAGGGATCGACGCCAAGCGCGAAGGCGCCGTTCGGTTCGATGGCGAAGCGGGCGGCGCGGCCGCCATCGACGGGGCGAATCACATGCGCCTCGACAAGGCGGCGGATGATGTTGGTGATTCCGGGCGCGGTGAGGCCGGTGACTTCGGCGAGATCCTGCCTCGTGAGCGCGACGGCCCTGCGCAGCGCTTCCAGCGTGACACGTGCATTGTGATCGGCGGCATGGACGAGATTTCGGCCTGCCGAGCCGCGCACCGGCACGGCGCGTTCGCGCATCGGGGCGTCTGCAATGCGCGGATGATAGTCCCTGCCGAAGGGCATCGTCTCTCCTGCCACCTCTCGTTTAACTCTCTGCAGGCGGCCTACCAGTAGTCTGTGATCGGCGTACCGCAGACCAAGGAATATGTCACATTATCTGTCCCGAATCCGCCCGCCTTCGTTCCCGCGGGAGAAGTCGGATCGACGGGCGCGGCGCAAACGAAAAGGGCCGCGCAATGCGCGGCCCTTCCGATCAGAAATAAGTTGGCTCAGAGATTGCGATGAGCGGCGTCGCGAAGCTTGTCGGCCGAATCCTTGACCTTGGCCTTGGCTTCGCCGACGGCCTGCTGCGTCTCGCCCTTGACTTCCTGAGCAATGCCCTCGGCCTGGAGCTTCTCATTGCCGACTGCCTTGCCGACGCCCTGCTTGACGTTGCCGGCGGCCTCGTTGGCGAGACCCTTGATCTTGTCGGTGGTGCTGCTGGTCATGTCATTCTCCCGGGGGGTTATTGAACACGAGGAAAGAACGCCGCCGATCGGAAAGCGTTCCCAAGGCGCTCGATTTTGCCGTGCGAGCCTCTGCCCGCCATGCTAACGGCTGAGGGGAAAGCCACGGGCCCGCAGAGGCCCACACTGCCGGGAGGACCACATGGAAAACGCCGATCTACACACAATCACCGCCGAGGGGGCCGAGGCCGTTCTCGATCTGCGCGGTGGCCATGTCCGGCGCTTCGCGGTCTCCGGTGGCGGGCGGATGATCGAGCCGACGCATACGGCGCCATGGGCTGATGACGCGGCGATCCAGGCCGACGAAAGCATCCTGCCCAATCTCCGCTATCTCTCGGGCGATTTCTTCTGCGCGCCGTTCAGCACGGCCGATCTCGATGGCAGCCTGCCGCATGGCTGGCCGGCCAATGCCCGCTGGACCGTACTCGAAACCGTGCCCCATCCTGACGGCGGCACGATCGCGCGCTACGAGCTGTCACGGCCGGTGATGGGCGCGCGGCTCATCAAGGAATTCGCACTGCGCGACGGCCATCCCTTTCTCTACCAGCGCCACATCTTCTATGGCGGAGAAGGCGCGCTGCCCGTTGCCAGTCATGGCATGACCCGCTTCACGGCAGGCGGCAGGCTCGCCTTTTCGCCCAAGCGCTATGCCCTGACGCCGGATGCGGCGATGGAGCCCGATCCGGCGCTCGGCCGCTCCGCGCTCGCTTATCCCGCGCGCTTCAACGACCTGACGCGCGTGCCGATGACCGATGGGTCGGTCGCCGATGTCACGACCTATCCGTTTGCCGAGCGAAACGAAGATTTCATCATGCTCGTCGAGGCCGAGGGCTCGAAAATCGGCTGGGCCGCCGCGACCCGCCCCGACAAGCGCGACATCTATCTGAGCCTCAAGAACCCTGCCGACCTGCCGGTGACGCTACTCTGGTTCTCCAATGGCGGCCGCGACTACAAGCCGTGGAATTCGCGCCATATCGGCGTCCAGGGCATCGAGGAAGGGCGCACCTATGGCGGCGCCGGCCACAAGGCGTCGATCGCGCCGAACCCGCTGACGGAAGACGGTGTACCGACAGCGCTGGTGCTCGACCCCGAAGGCGAGGTCGAGGTCCGCAACGTCATTGGCGGCCTGCCACTGCCTGATGGCTGGACGCGCGCCGCGGGCGTCGAGGTCGGCACGGACACAGTAACGGTTACGGACGAGAGCGGCGCGACACTCACGGTGCCGTTCGACGCGGCGTTCCTCACCCGCAGCCGCTAACAACCCCAGTTCCCGCAGCAATCGCGCCGGCTGGCCTTGACCGGGGCCGCCGGCTTGCCGATAGCAGCGCTTCCCAATTCACCGCACACGCACAGGAGAGTTTCATGACGACCATCACCCGGATCGAGAGCGGCCCGCGCATGAGCCAGGCCGTGGTTTATGGCGATCTGGTCTATCTTGCCGGTCAGGTTGGCGAGGGCGACGACGTCGCCGCACAGACCCAGTACGCCCTTGCCGAAGTCGATCGCCTGCTCGCGCTGGCCGGATCCAGCAAGGCCCGCATTCTCTCGGCGACGATCTGGCTCGCCGACATGGCGGATTTCGCGGCGATGAACTCCGTTTGGGACGTCTGGGTCGATAAGGCCAATCCGCCGGCGCGCGCCACCGGCGAGGCGAAGCTCGCCGCGCCGAAATACAAGGTTGAGATCATCATCGTCGCCGCCAAGGGCTGACCATTAAAGGGCAGACGACGCCCACATGAACCGGCGCGGCGGCTTAGACCGCCGTGCCGACCAGCGCGCCGATGCCGGCCGTGATCGCCATGGCAAGCGCGCCCCAGAACGTGACGCGCAGCGCGCCCTTGCTGAGCGAGGCCCCGCCCGTCCGCGCGCCGAGCGCTCCGAGAACCGCCAGAACGAACAGCGTGGTGATCGAGACGATCGGCACGATCAGCGACTGCGGTGCCAGAAGGGCCGCGATCAGCGGCATGGCCGCGCCGACAGAGAATGTCGCCGCCGAGGTGAACGCCGCCTGGACAGGGCGCGCTTCTGTCGTCTCATTCATGCCGAGTTCGTCGCGGGCATGCGCCGCAAGTGCATCGCGTTTCGTCAGCTGGACCGCAACCTTCTGTGCCAGTTCCGGGTCGAGGCCGCGCTCGACATAGATCGCGGCAAGTTCGGCCAGTTCCGCATCTGGATTGACGTTGAGCTCGTGCTGTTCGCGCGCAAGATCCGCGCGCTCCGTGTCGGACTGCGACGACACCGAGACATACTCCCCGGCCGCCATCGACATGGCCCCGGCGACGAGGCCGGCGACACCGGCCAGCAGCACGTCGCTCCGCCCCGTGGCGGCCGCCGCCACGCCGACGATGAGGCTCGCCGTCGAGACGATGCCGTCATTGGCGCCGAGCACGGCAGCGCGCAGCCAGCCGATCCGGTGAACGAGATGCGATTCCGCGTGAGCCGATGGCGCCATGGTCCAGCTTTCTTTGGAATTATTCCAAACTGATAGCGCATTGCAGGTGGATTGTCGCTTGTTCTTTAAATTGGCGACGGATTGCCGCGGGACACCTCTTGCCGATCTGCCTTTAAAACGGACATGATCAAGCATTGTGCGACCTTGCTGTGTCGCGCACGCCAACGGCCATTTTGCCGCCTTGGGAACAACTCTCCGGAGCCGGGCTTGCCTCTCGATTATTCCGCACTTTCATCGGGCGAATCCGCCCTCGCTGACCTGACCGAGGCGGCCCGCGCCGACATCGCCGCACTGGCCTATCCCGACAAGGCTTGGGTGAAGCCGGTTTCCGGTCCCGACGGCGATGCGGCGGCCGATGTGCTCATTGTCGGCGGTGGGCAGTCCGGGTTGACGATCGCGGCGGCGCTCCGCCGTGAGGGCATCGCCAATGTCGTCGTGCTCGACCAGGCTCCGGCCGGAGCCGAGGGCCCGTGGGTGACCTTTGCCCGCATGCCGGAGCTGAGGACCCCGAAGATTACGGTCGGGATGGATTTCGGCATCCCCAATCTCGGCGTACGGCGCTGGTTCGAGACGCGCTATGGCAGAGACGCCTGGACGTCGCTGATCCGTCTGCCACGCACCGACTGGATGGATTATCTCAACTGGTACCGCGCCGTCTGGGCGATCGATGTCGAGAATAGCACCGTCGTGACCGACATTGCTGATGCCGGTGGCCTCGTTAGGGTCACAGCGCGCCAGAACGGTGCCGAGAGCATCCGCTATGCAAAGCTCGTCGTGCTCGCCACCGGCTCCGATGGCGCCGGCGCTTGGCGCGTGCCCGATTTCATCACGGCCGCCCTGCCGCCGGATCGTTATGACCACTCAAACCAGCCGATCGATTTCACGCGCTTGAAGGGGAAGGCGATCGGCATTCTCGGCCACGGCGCCTCGGCCTTCGACACCGCGGTCGCCGCGCTCGAAGCCGGCGTCGCCTCGGTGGATCTGTGCTTCCGACGTGCCCGCCTGCCACGCGTCAATCCGCACCGCTATATCGAAAATGCGGGCATCATGACCCATCATCCCCTCCTCGATGACACGGTGCGGTGGCGGATCGCGCGGCATTTCCGCTTGAATGACCAGCCGCCCGCCTGGGCAAGCTTCGAGCGCGCGATCGCCATGCCAGGATTCCGCATGCATGCCGGCTCGCCCTGGCTCGACATGGCGCTGGAAGACGGGCGCATCCGCGTCACCACGCCCGCCACGGTGCTCCATTTCGATCACGTCATTCCCGCGACCGGACAGGTCATCGACCTCGCCGCGCGGCCGGAACTCAACTCACTGCATGACCTCGTCGCGCGATGGCAGGACCGCTTCGTGCCACCGCCGGAAGAGGCCGATGCGGGGCTCGGCCAGTTGCCTTATCTCGGCGACGGCTACGAGATGCTGCCGCGAGATCCCGGCGGACCGGACTGGGTGACGCGCGTCCATGCCTTCAACGCGCTGTCGACAGTCAGCCAGGGACCGCACTCGACCTCGATTTCGGGCCATCGCCATGCTCTGCCCCGTCTGGTGCGCGGCCTGACGCGCCGGCTGCTGCTGGACCAACAGCATGAACTGATCGCGGGGCTTGAGGCCTATGCCGACCAGGATCTGCCGCTGCCGGACGACTTTGAGGCGGCGCTGGCGCTGAATGGCGGCCGGCCCGCCTGACGACATTCGCAAAAAGATCGAGATGCAGCCGCCGCTTTCTTGACAGCGTGAGCCGTGCGAAAGATTGTTGATGGTCTAACAATCTCGGTTGCAGACGCGTGTTCTGCTCCCGCATGCGAGGAAGGCTCGATGCCCGAAATCAAGGTTCGCAAATTCGTGACGGTGGTCGAGGAAATCCTGCACGAAGGAGGTCCACCCGCCGCCGTCCCGCCGCGCCGGGCCGTTGTCGCGGCCGTGATCGAGAACCCTTACGCCGGGGCCTATGTCGAGGACATTGTCGGGCTGATGGATGACCTGAAGCCGCTTGGCCTGGAGATGGCAACGCGCCTCGTCAAGGCGCTGGGCGGTGACGCCGCCGTTGTCGAAGGCTATGGCAAGGGCGCGATCATCGGCGAGGCGGGCGAGCTGGAGCATGGCGCGCTGTGGCACAATCCCGGCGGCTATGCGATGCGCGAGCTGCTCGGCGGCGCCAAGGCGATCGTCCCCTCGGCCAAGAAGGTCGGCGGACTCGGCACCAAGATCGACATCCCGATCACCCATATCAACGCCTCCTATGTGCGCAGCCATTTCGACGCCATCGAGATCGGCATCGGTGACGCCCCCCGGCAGAACGAGATGGTGCTGATCCTCGCGATGACCACGGGTCCGCGCGTGCATGCGCGCGTCGGCGGCCTCGCGGCAGCGGACATCAAGGCCGGGGATGGCCTCCGGTGAGCCCGCGCATCCGCAAGATCGTCACCATCCTCGAGGAAACGCTGATCGAGGAAGGCCGCGCGGTCGCAAAGCCGACGCGCCGCGCCGCGGCACTCGCTGTCATCGAGAACCCGTTCGCCGGTTCCTATGTCGAGGATCTCGGGGAATTGTTCGACGCCGGCGAGGAACTCGGCGCCCTGCTCGGCGCGCGCGCCGCGGCGGCGCTCGGCATCGACCCGACTGAAGTCGAGAGCTTTGGCAAGGCGACGGCGATTGGCGCCGATGGCGGACTGGAGCATGGTGCAGCATTGATGCATCCAAAGCTCGGCGCACCGCTGCGCGCCCTGCTTGGCAAGGGGGCGGCGCTGATCCCCTCCTCAAAGAAGCGCGTCGGCCCTGGCGCGACCTTCGACATTCCGCTCGGCCACAAGGATGCGGCGCGTGTGCGCAGCCATTTCGACGGTATGGAAGTGCGGATCGCCGATGCGCCGCGCGCCGACGAGATCGTCGTCGCGGTTGCACTGACCGATTCCGGCCGGCCCCACCCGCGCGTGGGCGGGCTGAAGAAGGAAGACGTCAAGGGCGAGGACGGGCTGCGCTGAGAGCGCTGCCTACCGCGCAGCCTCGGGGGCGTCCTCCGGCCTTGCGGCGGCGCGCTCGCGCAACCTGACGAGCAGTAGCAGCGCGCGATTGACCGGCGTCGCGACGCCGAGCGCAGCTCCCTTGGTGACGATATAACCGTTCAGATGGTCGATCTCGGTCGGCCGGCCACGGGCGAGATCCAGCGCGGTCGACGACATCTGACCTTTCATCGTCGCGGCGATGGCACGCACCTGTGGCCAGAGGTCGTCTGGCAACGAGACGCCTACCGCCGCGGCCACCGCGCCGCATTCGTCGACGACGTCGCGCATCATATCGGTGACGCCCGGCTCGCCAATGAAACTGCCATAGGGAAGTCCGGCGATCGCCGAGATCGCGTTATAGGCGCAGTTGATCACGAGCTTGGTCCAGAGCGCGGTCGCAACGTCGCGTGAGACGGTCACGGGCAGGCCGGCCTCCGTGAAGGCGGCGGCGTACACGTCATTACCGGGTCCGGGCTCGACGATCAGTTCGCCGCGCCCGTGATGGCGCACATGGCCGGGACCCGCCATCCCGGCCGCCACATAGACGACGCTGGCGCTGACGGGCCGGCCAAGCGTTCTCGCCAGCCGTTCGGCATTGTCGACGCCGTTCTGCAGGCTCCAGATCGCCGTCTCGCTGCGCAGATGCGGGCGCAGGGTCTCGCCGGCAGGCTCTGTATCGGTCGATTTCACGCAGAAGAGGACGAGATCCGCCTCAGTGACCGCGGCGGGATCCTCCGTGGCGGCGAGATGCACGCGATGCCGGCCGTCGGCGCGCTCGATCAGCAGTCCGTCACGCCGGATCGCCTCGACATGCAGCGGTCGCGCGATCAGTGTCACCGCGTGCCCGGCTAGAGCCATCATCCCACCGAAATAGCAGCCGACCGCTCCGGCGCCCATGACGACGATGCGCATGTTTCCTCCCTCGAACACTCTTCGCGAGATCGATCATAGCGCAGGCCGGAGGACTGGCGACCGCCGAAGGATTGCTACGAGACCACCTTCGCCATGCTGGCGGCCGGCGGGGTGTTGCGCGAGCGTTGGGTGCGCACGACGCCGTCGATCACCGTCATCGAGATGCCGGGAATATCTCCGAGTCTGACGGCTTCCAGCAGCGTCGCACCGGCCGAGTGCTGCGGCTTGTCCATCAGCACGAAATCGGCGGCGCGACCCACCTCGATCAACCCGCAATCAAGGTCACGCATTCGCGCCGTGTTGCCGGTCGCGAAGCAGAAGGCAATCTCCGGCGCGACATTGCCGAGCGAAGACAGCATCGACACCATTCGCATGATGCCAAGCGGTTGAACGCCTGAGCCCGCCGGTGCGTCGGTGCCAAGGATGATGCGGTCAAGCTGGCCAAGCTCGCGCGCCGTGTTCAGCGCGAGCAGCGCCGCGCGCATATTGCCGTTATGGACCAATTCGAGGCCGCGGCCGCATCCCTCGCAGAGGCAGACGATATCGCCGTCCGGCAGCGCGGTCGGACCGCCATTCACATGGCCGATGACGTCGGTGTCGGCGGCGAGCACGACGTCCTTGTCGATGAGGCCCGATCCCGGGATCGACGGACCGCCAGTGTGGATCGTCGAGATGATGCCGTATTTCCGCGCCCAGCCGACCATCTGGCGCGCCGTCTCGCCATCCTTGACCGAGCCAAGGCCGACTTCGCCGAGCATCGTGACGCCGGCCGCGGCAAGCTCGCGGAAATCCTCCTCGATCATGCCCTTCTCGATCACCGGCGCGCCGGCGTGAACCTTTACGCCCGAGGGGCTGAAAGCCGAGAAGGTGCGCTGCGCCGCGATCGCCAGCGCCTTGAGGCCGACAATGTCGGTCGGGCGGCCGGGCGTGTGCACTTCGCCGGCCGAAATCAGCGTGGTGACGCCGCCATGCAGGCCGGAATCGATCCAGCCGATCTGGTTCTGACGCGGCGTCCAGTCGCCAGCGACCGGATGGACATGACTGTCGATGAGGCCGGGCGTCAGCGTCGAGCCATGCGCGTCGATCCGCGTCGTCGCGCCTTCGAGATCGAGATCGGCCCTGCGCCCGAAGGCTGTGATCCGGCCGTTCTCGGCGATGATCGTATCGGCATCGAGGATCGGGCGCCCGAGATCGCCGGAAAGGACGAGGCCGATATTCTCGATGACGAGCTTGGTCGGACCCTCGCTCTCAGTCGGGGCATCGTGGCTCATGGGGGTCCTTTCGGTCGGTCACGCGATGGTGTCAAAACGGCAGGCAAGAGCACTCGCCTCGCCAGGTCCTCGTTGCGGCTTTCAGGCGTCCGGCTGGTCGTCGGCGTCAGCGATGCGCGACAGCATTTCCATGAACAGCGCGCGCTCGCTCGGCTTCAGCGGCGCCAGCACGCGGCGGCCGACCTCGACGCTTTTCGCGAGCAAGGGCAGCGTATATTCGACGCCCTTCTCGGAGAGACGGATCATCGAGAGGCGCTGGTCATCGGGCGAGGCATAGCGCTCGACGAAGCCGTGTTTGGAAAGCTTGCGGATGACGATGCTGATCGTGGACGGATCCATCGCCGTCAGCCGGCCAAGCTGGTTCTGCGAGACCTCGCCATGCTTCATGATCGTGGCCAATGCCGCCATCTGGGTCGGCGTCAGGTCATGCTCGCCCAGGACCTCCTGGAACCGCATCGTAGCGCGCTGGTGGGCGCGGCGGATGATATGGGCCGGATGGACCGCAAGCTCATAGCCGGTCGAGTCGAAGAGATCGCGGTGCGTCGCCTTCGCTGCGGCCGATCGGGTCTGCATCGGCTCGCCGTCAAGGCTCAGCATTCCCCCGTCTGCTTCATCATCCGATGCCATCCAGCCGGTCTCCTTCTAGTCTGGACGCGGCCTCAGGCCGCGATCTGCTGATTGTCGATCACCTGGCCCGACGTCAGGGCGGCGACCACGGAGGCCGCGTCGCTCACAACCCCGAAATGGGTGGCGATGTCGTAGAGGGTCGATTCCTGCTCGCGCGGGCCGGTCGCAGCGCAGCAATCACGCGGGACGACGACCTCATAGCCGTTGAAGAAGGCGTCGTGAACCGTCGATCGCACGCAGATATTGGTGACGACGCCGAATACGACCAGCTGGTCGACCAGCATGTCCTTCAGCACGAGATCGAGGTCGGTCTGGAAGAAGCTCGAATAGCGATGCTTGATGACGTGGATCTCGTCCTCGCGCGCGCCGAGATCTTCGATGATCTCCGTCGCCCAGGTGCCCTCGACGCCATGCGGCGTGCGCTTCAGATATTCGCGGTCGCGGCGCATGTTGCGGCGATGGCTGTCATGCACCCAGATCACCGGCGCGCCGACCTTGCGCGCCGCCTCGATGACCTGAAGCTGCGGGCCGACCAGCACCTCATAGCCCGGCAGCACCATCCGGCCGCCCGGCTTGCAGAATTCGTTGATCATGTCGACCACGATCACGGCGGTGCACGCCGGATCGAGCCGCGCCTGCTCGGGATTGTTATGGGCCGAGAACACATCGACGGACATCAGGGGTTCTCCTCTGTGGTTTGGCTTCAGTCCCGAAGCAGGCTGTAAAGCAATTCAAAGAAACGGTCGGAATCGACTTCCGTGCAGATATCGGCGTTGTCGGGCAGACCGCGCTCCTTCCAGAAGTCGGCGACCGTCGCCCCGAACGCATAGGTCCCTGCAAGATCGACGCCGATATGCGCCGGCCGCGTGCGCACCAGGGTCGGATCGATGATCAGCGCCAGCGCCAGCGGGTCATGCAGCGCGCCGCCGACGCCCATCGAGTTGCGATGCAGCTTTTCGTAGAACAGCAGCCAGTCGTTGACGACGCGGCCGAGCTCGGTGTCGATCTTGCGGAATTCCGCATATTGCGGCTCCTCGACCAGCACCTGCATGGTGACGTCGAGGCCGACCATGGTCAGCTTGATGCCGCTGTCGAGCACGATCTTCAGCGCCTCGGGATCGCAGAAGGCGTTGAACTCGGTCGGCGTGATGATCTCGCTCTTGCGATAGAAGACGCCGCCCATCCAGGTGACGTCTTTGATCTTCGGCAGCAGCTCGGGATATTTCAGCACGAAGAGGCCGATATTGCAGAGCGGCCCGGTCGCGACGATGCGCAGCGGCTCGTCCTGCTCGCGCAGCGTCTTGGCGATGAAGTCGACCGCATGCATCGGCTCGAGCGTCTTGGTCGCCATCGGCAGATAGGGCGAGCCCTCGAGGCCGCTCGGGCCATCGGCGGTGCCGAGGACCAGAGGGCGTGCGAGAGGCCGATAGCAGCCGGCCGCGACGGGAACATCGCCGGCGCCGATGAACTCCAGGATGCGCAGCGTATTGGAGACGCATTTGTCGAGCTCGGCATTACCGCAGGTGACGGTGACACCGAGAAGATCGATGGCCTTCGAGCGATGCGCCATCACCAGCGCGATGGCATCGTCATGGCCTGGATCGCAGTCGAGGATGATCGGCGTGGGGCGCGCAGGGGCAGTGGCTGTCATGGTCATCATCCGTCCCTCAGGCCGCCTTGTAGAGTGCGATGGTCTGCTTGAAGAGCTGCATGAAGCGGCGCCCGTCGATATCGGTGCAGATGCGGGTGGTCTTCGGTCCGCCGCCGGGCAGCAGTTGCCGCCCGCGATAGGCGACGGTCTGGCCGCGTGCCAGTCGTCCGTCGAGGACAATGTCGCAATAGAGCGGTTCGGTCATGGTGCAGAGGCTCGGATCGAAGGCGAGCGCCACCGTGATGATGTCGTCCATCGGGAAGCCGACGAGATCGAAGAACTCGCGCCAGATGTCGATATAGATCGGGAAGGTGTCGCGGATCATGGCCAGCACCGGATGATTGCCGGCACTCTCGAGATCGGCAAGGTCGTCGCGCGTCATCATCGACGCGGCGGCCCGGTTGTCCTCGCAAACATCGAGCGGCACCAGGATCGTGTCGACACCCTGGTTGAGCACCACCCGCGCCGCCTCAGCATCGGCCCAGATATTGTATTCCGACAGCGGCGTGATGTTGCCGGGCGTGACGAAGTTGCCGCCGAGCAGCACCAGCCGCTTCACGTTGTCCTTGAGCCGCTCTTCCTGCAGGAATGCCATTGCGAGATTGGTCATCGGGCCCGTGGCGACCAGCGTGATCTCTCCGGGCGAAGCCATCACCGTATCGATGATGAAATCGGCGGCGTGCTTGCCGATCGGCGATGTCGCTGGCTTCGGCGCGGGCGGGTTGAACTTCTTCAGGCGGTCGCCGAAGCGCGCGGTCAGCCGCTTCTCGAAATGAACCGGCGCTTCCATGTCGGCCTTGGCATTGCCGACGATCGGCCGCCAGGCGCCCTTGGCGACAGGAATGTCGCTCCGTCCGGCTAGGGCGAGCGTGTTGAGCACGACATTGGTCACCTGCTCGATCGGGCCCGCGGCCCCGGTGCAGGTCGTCACGCCCTCGAGCTTCAGCTGCGGCGAGACGGCGGCGAACAGCACGGCGAGAATGTCGTCGCCCGCCGAATCGACGTCGAGAATGATGCGTTCCATTAGGGTTCCCTCGCCAGTGCAGGCGGTTCAACGGCGGATTGTGGCTTGACCTGGAGCGCGCGGCCCATAGAGGCGAGCGTCTCCTGGATGATGCGCGGACGAGCGCGATAGGAAAGCGCAAAAAGTGCGACCAGCGCCACCAGATAAGGCACCGCCAGCACCAGATAGGACGACACGCCGAAGGTCTGCAGGCGCAGCGACAGCGCATCGGAGAAGCCGAACAGCAGGCAGCCGGCGAGAATGCGCTTCGGATCGCCTGCGGAGAAGATCAGGATCGCCACCGCCATGAAGCCGCGACCCGACGACATATTCTCGGTGAACATCGTCGTGTAGCCGAGCGAGAGATGCGCTCCGGCAAGCCCCGCCAGCACGCCGCAGAGCAGCGAGGCGGTGTAGCGGATCTTTGCGATTGAAATGCCGAGCGCCTCGGCCGCCTCCGGCTTCTCGCCGACAACGCGGATATAGAGACCGAGCTTGGTGCGGTTGTAGAAGAGAATGAACAGCGGCACGGCGAAGAAGGCGACGTAAACCAGCGGCGTGTAGCCGGAGATCAGCTGGCCGAACCAGCCCATCTCCTTGGCGAAGGGAATCCGCACGACCGGCAGGCCGACAAGACCATGACCGAAGATCGAGCCGCGCGTGCCGAAGATCGCCTTCAGCAGAGAGACCGTCATGCCGCCGGCAAGGATGTTGAGCGCAAGGCCGACCACGACCTCGTTGGCGCGGAAGGTGACGACGAGCAGCGCGAAGATGAAGGCGAGCGCCAGCGCCGCCGCGACGCCGCAAAGGAGGCCGATCCACGGAGAACCCGAGAAGATCGTCCCGATCACCGCGAAGAAGGCACCGAGCAGCATCTGGCCCTCAAGGCCGATATTGAAGATGCCGGCCCGCGTGGTGAATGAGCCGCCTAGCGCGACGAGGAGAATCGGCGCGGTGGTCCTGAGCGTCGCGACGATGAGCGCGACATTGAACAGCCGCTCTAGAATTTCCATCGACGCTCCCCCGCGGAACTGTCGGCCGCACGGCGGCGGACGAGAATCTGGGCAGACACGGCGAGGATGATCAGCGCCTGGATGACGGTGATGATCTCGCGCGACGCCGTGGTGTCGACTTCGAGCAGCAGCGAGCCGCTTCTGAGCGCACCGAAGAAAAGCGCCGTGATGATGGTGCCAAGCGGATTGCCATTGGCGAGCAGCGCCGCGATGACGCCGTCGAAGCCGAAGCCCGGCGCGAAACCTTCCATGAAGCGGTGATGCACGCCGAGTGACTCGATGCCGCCGGCAAGGCCGCCGACCGCCCCCGAGACAAGCAGCAGGAAGAAGGTCTGCTTCTTGATGTCGATGCCGCCATATTCGGCGAATTTGGGATTGGCCCCCATCTCGGTCACGGCGTAGCCGCGCGCCGTCCGGGTGAAGAACAGATGCGCCCCGACCGCCAGCAACAGCCCGATGACGAGGCCCCAATTGGCGCGCGAAAAGGAGAAGAGCTGCGGCAGGTAGGCGCTCTCCAGGATCGGCGGCGTGTCGGGCGCGCCGCCGGCCCGCTTGAAGATATTGATGGTGAGATAGGAGGTGATCAGCACCGCGACATAATTGGCGAGGATCGTCGAGACGACCTCGTTGGTCTGGTACCGCGCTCGGAAGAAAGCGGGGACGGCGACCCAGGCGAGGCCCGCGAAGGCGGCGAAGCCGAGACCGGCGAGAACATGCAGCACGGGCGGCATCTCGAAGGAGAAGCCGACCCAGGTGGCTGCGAAGCCACCCATGAAGAGCTGGCCTTCGATGCCGATATTGAACAGCCCGCCGCGCAGCGAGATGCAGGCCGCGACGCCGCAGATGAGGATCGGCGTCGTCTGCAGCAGCGTGCCAGCGATGCGCTCGGGATTGCCGAAGGCGCCGTCCATCAGCGTCAGGAAGACCTTGAGCGGGCTCTCGCTGACAGCGAGGATCACCATGGCGCCGAGCGCCAGGGCGATCATGATGGCGAGCGCCTGCCCGCTCAGGGCGGAAATGCGGTCGTTCACGAAGTCATCTCCCGCTCGACATGATGTCCGTGTTCGTCGACACCGGCCATGAGGAAGCCGAGGCGCTCCTCCGACACCGCGCCGCCATCGAGATCGCCCATGATGCGGCCGGCGAACATCACCAGGATGCGGTCGGCAAGCGCGATGAGCTCGTCGAGCTGCACCGAGATGAGCAGGATCGCCTTGCCGGCGTCGCGCTGGCGCATGATCTCGGAATGGATCGCCTCGGTGGCACCGATATCGACACCGCGCGTTGGCTGATCGACGAGGAGGAAGCGGGCATCGCCCGAAAATTCGCGGGCCAACACCACTTTCTGGATGTTGCCGCCGGAGAGGCTCTTGACCGGGGCGGCGGCGCTGCGCGTGCGGATATCGAAGCGCTCGATCAGGGCTTTCGACTGCTGCGCAAGATAGCCGCGGTCGATAATGCCACCGCGCGACCAGGGCGCCTTGTCCTGTCGCCCCATCAGCAGATTGAGCGAGACACTGGCATTGCGATCGACCCCGCGCACCAGGCGGTCGCCGGGGACATGTGCGACGCCGGCGCCACGGATGGCACGGGCGGAAAGCCCGGTGAGCGATGTGTCTCCGAGGGTCACGCTGCCATGGGTCGCCGGGCGAAGGCCGGAAAGAACCTCGGCAAGCTCGGTCTGGCCGTTGCCGGCGACACCCGCGATGCCGACGATCTCGCCGGCGTGGACGTCAAAGGAAACGCCGCGCAATGCATGCAGGCCGCGATCATCCCGAGCCCAGAGATCCTCGACGGCGAGGACACGCTCTCCGGCGACCGGCGCACGGGGCCGACGATCGAAGGACACAAGCCGTCCGACCATCATCTGCACAAGGTCCGACTTGGTGAGCTCGGCGGTCGGCCGCGTCGCGACCTCCTTGCCATGGCGCAACACCGTGACCGTGTCCGAGACCTCCATCACCTCTTCAAGATGATGCGAGATAAAGAGCACCGTCATGCCCTTGGCGACGAAGCCGCGCAGCGTCTCAAAGAGATCACGGCTTTCCTGCGGCGTGAGAACCGCGGTCGGCTCGTCGAGAATGATCGTGCGGGCGCCGCGCGCCAGAACCTTCAGGATCTCGATGCGCTGCTCGATGCCCACCGACAGCAGGCCAACCCGCTCCGTCGGATCGACCTTTAAACCGAACTGGCGCGACAGCTCGGCCGTGCGCTCGATCTGAGCAGCATGATCGATCAGCCCGCCCTTCAGGATCTCCATGCCAAGAAAGACATTGTCGGCGACGGTCAGCGAGGGCACGAGCTTGAAATGCTGGTGCACCATGCCGATACCGCTGGCGATGGCCGCGGCTGGATTGGGCAGGACGACCGGTTGCCCGTCGATCAGGATCTCGCCCTCATCCGGCTGCAGCAGGCCGAACAAAACGTTCATCAGCGTCGTCTTGCCGGCGCCGTTCTCGCCGATGATGGCGTGAATGCTGCCGCGCTCGACGGCAAGGTTGACGCCTTCATTGGCGACAAAACTGCCGAAACGCTTGGTGATCGATCTGAGTTCTATGGCGCGGGGCATTTGGGCGATGGCCGAATGGGGGACGGTCGAGGATCGAGAATAGAAAGGTCCAGTCCGTGCCTGGAAGAGCGCGCGATCGCAGCGGATGACCCGCCATCCCAGCCTCTGCCGGGATGACGCTTCGATCTTCCTTGCGCCGCTTGCGCGGTGCGTGTCCACATCAACAAGCGCGACGCGGACTCTCGCCCTTACTTGACCGTCGGCACCATGATCTTGCCGTCGACGACCTCAGCCTTCAGCGCTTCGACCTTCGCCTTGACCTCGGCCGGGATCTTGTCCTCGACCTTGGGGCAGAGCAGAAGTTCGACGCCGCCGGACTTCAGATCATAGGTGTGGGTCGAGCCCGGTTCGATCGTCTTGCCGTCGACCACGTCCTTGACGAGGTTGTAGACCGCGACGTCGCCGCGCTTCAGCATCGAGGCCATCACATGGCCCGGTGCGACATCGCACTGGTCGACGTCGACGCCGATCGAAAATTTGTCGGCGGCGGCGGAGGCCTGCAGCACGCCTTCGCCGGTCGGGCCGGCGACGTTGTAGACGATGTCCGAGCCCTGGCCGTAGAGCGCCATGGTCAGCTCGCTGCCCTTGGCGGGATCATCGAACGTGCCCGCGAAGACGCTGTCGACGCGAATGTCGGGCGCCGCCGCCTTGGCGCCAGCCTCATAGCCACCGAGGAAGTCGCGGATGACGGGGATGTCGCGGCCGCCGACGAAGCCTACCGCCTTGCCGTCGCCGAGGCCCTCGATCGCGCTACCCTTCTCCGCCATCAGCGCCGCGAGCGCGCCGGCCAGGAACGAGCCCTGGTTCTGCGCGAAGTTCGCATAGACGATCTGCTTCGAATCGAGCACGCCGTCGATGAAGACGAATTTGGTGTTCGGATAGGCGGCCGCAGCCTTCTGCAACGCGTCGACCAGCTCCCAGCCCATCACGAAGACGAGATCGTATTCGCCGCTCTTGCCGACATTGTTGAACTGCTCTTCATAGTCGAGGGCGCGGTTTCCTGTGTCGATCAGCTTGACCTTTACGCCAAGATCCTTCTCGGCCTTCTTCAGGCCGTTGACGATCGACACGCCGAAACCTTGCGCGAAATAGCCGGAAATGGCGGCGATCGACACCTCCTTCGCGGAGGCTGCCGTGGCGGCGAACGCGAGCGCCGATGCGCCGCAGACCGCGATAAGACGACGAGACCAACTGGACATGACGACCCAAACCCCTGGAGTTGGAGAACACGCCATTCGCCTTGCGAGGCGCGCCACCGCAGATGTCATCGGCCGGCTGATTTCCCTGCACCGGGCCCGATATCGTTGATGGTCTAACAATCCTGAATGAGATTTGGCGCTTGTCAATCGAGATTGATGCCCAAGCTTGCAGCAAGGTCGCCCACTGTGCATGCACCGGGCAGGCGACCACGCCGAAAGGCTGAACGCAATTCAACAATTCGGCTGCTTTCTCCCGTGTTTCGCGGCCTCATGTGTCGACTCCGCGACCACCTATTGTGCTCAAATGCGGGTCAGCCTCGGCCACGGGCGCATGTTTGAATAAATTCTAGCCAGAGACACGAAGCGATTGCGCACTTTATCGGCGTGCGCAGCCAATTGACAAAACTCAAATCCGGCGCACAGGATTGTTAGACCATCAACGAATTGGTCTCGGGCGCAGGCCTCGCGGTCAGCCCCGAATTGGCTGGAACGGAGAGTCAAATGCCAATCAAGCAGGGAATGGTTCGTCGCTCACCGCGGAGCTCGATCGCCGGCATCATGTCCGCCGCGATCCTTGGCCTCGGCCTCGCGGGCACGCCGGCTTTCGCCGACGGGATCACGCTGAAGGTCTTTGGCGGCTCATCGCTGGACAAGCTGGCGCCGCGGCAGGCGCCGGATGAACAGGCCAAGATCCAGCAGGAGGTCATCGAGGGCTTCCTGAAGGCCAATCCCGATGTCAGCGCCATCG
Source organism: Kaistia soli DSM 19436 (assembly GCF_900129325.1). Taxonomy (GTDB): domain Bacteria; phylum Pseudomonadota; class Alphaproteobacteria; order Rhizobiales; family Kaistiaceae; genus Kaistia; species Kaistia soli. The sequence goes on from NZ_FQUP01000001.1 coordinate 938,500, forward strand.
AATGGGACGCGCAGGGCCCGCAGGGCGACGCGATCCAGCGCCTGATGACCGCCCGCATGGCGGACCAGGAGATGGACCTCATCGCCTGCCCGGCCTTCTACACCAACGGCGCCTATGTCCGCCGCAAGCTGGTGATGCCGATCACCGACAAGATCAAGCCGTTCCAGGACCGGATCGATGCCGCCGCGCTCGGCGCCTTCACGATCAATGGCGAGGTCTACGGCGTTCCGATCTCGACGCTGTCGACCTCGACGATCTTCTACAATGTCGACCTGTTCAAGAAGCTCGGCATTCCCGTTCCGCCGACCTATGACGACCTCAAGGCCGCGGTGCCGAAGTTCAAGGAAGCCGGCATCATTCCGCTGCTGCATCAGGGCTCGAACACGGTCATGTGGCCGATGTGGTATTTCGAGACGCTGTCGCAGGCGACCGGCGATGCCGTCGCCAAAACGCAGAAGAACCTCGAAGGCACCGCCAAGTTCTCCGACGCGCCCGACGTCGAGGCCTTCACGCTGATCAAGCAGTGGGTCGATGACGGCATCCTGTCGAAGGATTCGCTGGCGGTCGACATGGACGGCATGCGCGCCGCCTTCGCGTCCGGCAAGAGCGCGATGTACTATGGCGGCACCTGGGAAGTTCCCTCGCTTCAGTCGAGCGTCAAGGACTTCAAGTGGGGCGTCTTCGCGTTCCCGAAGATGGACGGCACGCCCGGCGCGCCCGGCCATGGCGGCGGTGCCGATAACGGCATCTGCGTCTCCTCCTCGATCAAGCCCGAAAAGCTCGATGCCGCCATCCGCTTCGTCAGTTACCTGACGCAGCCGGAAGTCGCCTCGCTCTATCTCGCCCCCGAGCAGCCGATCGCAGCCTCGATCAAGGGCGTGCCGCAGATCGAGGACGCCTACGCCGTCGAACTGCGCAAGGACGCGTTCCCGTCGACGATCAAGTTCCTCGACTGGATCTGGCCGTCGGAAGTCTCGACCGCGACGGCCTCGGCTATTGCCGGCGTCGTCGGCGGCACGACGACCCCGGAAGCCGCGGCACAGTCGATCCAGGCCGTGTTCGACGACCTGAAGGCACAGGGCCAGTGGCCGCCGAAGTAAGGCTCCGCTGACGATGGCTGCTCCGGCCGCGCCGGGGCAGCCCTTTCGCCTGAACATGAGGCAGCGCCCGAGAACGTGCCGCCTCTCCCCTTATCTTGCAGCACTGAGAGCGCCATGACCGCATCCCGGGCCGAACGCCAGAAATTCTCGATCGGTTATCACCTGAACAGCTGGGACCTCGCCGGCCTGCCGCTGACGCCCGCGATCGAGTTCCTCGCAAGCCAAGGCTTCGGCTGGTTCGAGATTCTCGCCTTCACGAGCCTCTCCGACCAATATGCCCGCAAATACATGCAGCTCGGCAACCAGGCGCCGATGGGCGTGACGACCGACACCGACATCCTGCGCCGCTATGCGCTGCTGTCGGAAGCGCAGAGCGCCTACGGCATCAATCTCTCCTCGCTCTATGTGAACGCGATCTTCACCAACCCAGTCGCGTGGGAGTATGAGCGCGACGTCCTGGTGGCGCTGGCACGTCTCCTCAAGGGCTTCGGCGCGCCGGTGCTGGTGCTGGGCGGCGGGCCTTCTGAGGGCATTGCCGGCCCGCATACGGCCGAGGATTACAAGGCGTTCTGCCGCTCGCTCGAGGATATCGGCCGGCGCACGCATGATCTCGGCATCGAGACGGTCTATCACCCCCATCTCGACACCTTCATCGAGCGGCGCGACCAACTCGACCGCATGATGGACGAGCTCGACACGCGCCATGCCGGCCTCTGCATCGACCCGGCGCATCTCGCGCATACCAATTCCGATCCAGTCGGCACGCTGAAGACCTACATCTCGGCGGTTCGCTACATGCATCTGAAGGACACGCGCGTCGATCCGGCCCTGAAGGGCTATGACCGCTACGCCGCGTTCTGCGAGCTCGGCGCCGGCGTTGTCGATCTGCCCGGCCTCGTCGACGTGCTGCTCGACGCCGACTATGCGGGCCTTGCCATCATCGAGCTCGACGCCTCGCAGAAGACGGCCGAGCAGTCGACGCTCGAGAGCATCGCCTATGTCCGCGATACGCTCGGCCTCGTCCTCACGCCGCAGAAGTCCGCGGCATGAGCGCGGCGCCGGCTCCGTCCCCGGATGCCGGTGCAGGCCGGGGCGCCCTCCTCCCGAGGCGCCCCGGCCGAACCAGCCATGCGCCGTCAGGCGATGGGCTTGCCGCCGCGGCGATGATCCTGCCCGCGGCGATCCTGTTCGGCCTCTTCTATGTCTGGCCCTTCGCCAGCGGCTTCTGGCTTTCGCTGCACAGCTGGGACGGCTTCTCGCCCCCTGTCTTCATCGGGATGGCCAATTATGTTCGTCTGGCCAGCGACCGGATCTTCCTCGGCGCGCTCGAAAACAACATCATCTTCGTCATCGCCATCCTGATCCTGAAGAATGTGCTCGGCCTCGGCCTTGCCCTGCTGCTCAACCGGGCGATGGTCGGACGATCCTTCTTCCGCGCGGCGGCCTTCGTACCCGTGACGATGTCCTTCGTAGCGGTCGGACTGCTGTGGTCCTGGATCTACAATCCGGTCTTCGGGCTGCTCAATGCGGGGCTCGACCTGTTCGGCCTCGGCTTCCTGAAACATTCTTGGCTCGGCGATGCCAATACCGCGCTCTATGCCATCATTGCGGTCGATGTCTGGAAATGGCTCGGCTTCCACGGCGTCATCTATCTCGCGGGACTGCAGACCATCCCCGCCGAGCTCTATGAGTCAGCCACGATGGACGGCGCCGGACGCTTCCGCCGCTTCTGGCATGTGACTCTGCCGCTGATCATGCCGATCGTCTTCATCAACTCGATCCTCGGCCTCTCCGGCGCCTTCGTGCGCAATTTCGACATCGTCTATGTGCTGACCAAAGGCGGCCCGAACCACGCCACCGAGGTCGCCCTCACCTATATGATGACCAAGGCCTTCCAGGACGGCGCGATGAGCTATGCGGCTGCCATGGGCTATGTGCTGTTCATGATCGTCGGCCTCGCCTGTGTCGGCCTGCTCGCGTTGATGCGGCGCCAGAGGCTTGCGCTATGAGCAATGTCCTTGCCCCCTCGCAGACCCCTGCACGGCGCAGCTTGGAAGCGCGCTTCGGCGACACGCTCGCGGCGCTCGGCTGGCGCGGCCTCGCCGAGCTCGGCCTCGTCTATCTCGCGCTATTCGTCGTGCTGGTGCAGACGATCTATCCGCTGTTCTGGGTGCTGTCAGGCTCGCTGAAGACCAAGCAGGAAGTGATCACCAATGTCTGGGGCCCGCCATCGGGCCTTGCCGTCTCGAATTATGCCGAAGCCTGGCGCATGGCCGGCATGGGCGCCCGCATCCTCAACAGCGTCGGCATCACGATGGCGGCGCTGGTCATCCTGGTCCTTGCCGCGACGCCCTGCGCCTATGCCATCGCGCGGCTCAAATTCCGCGGCCGAATCGCCGTGACGGCGGCGATCGTCGCCGCGATGCTGGTGCCGCCGCAGGTGATGGCGATCCCGCTGTTCCTGGTCGCGCGCGATCTCGGCCTCATCAACAATCGCTTGGGCATCGCGATCATCTACGCTGCCACGTCATTGCCGCTGTCGGTGTTCATCCTCCGCAGCTTCTTCATGACGCTGCCAGCCGATCTCGAAGATGCCGCCCGGGTCGATGGCGCCTCGCGCCTGGCAATCCTCGTGCACATCATGCTGCCGCTGATCCGGCCGGGCGTTGCGCTCGTCCTGATCTTCGGCTTCATCGAGATCTGGAACGACTTCTTCCTGGCCTTCCTGCTGCTGCGAAAGCCTGAGCTTCAGACGATCCCGCTCGGCCTCGTCAGCTTCTTCCAGCAATATGACTCGCTCTGGAATCTCTATTTCGCCGCGCTGATGATCACGACGCTGCCCGTGATCGTCGTCTTTCTCCTGATGCAGAGGCAGTTCATCGCCGGGCTCACGGCCGGGGCGGTAAAGGGCTAACATGAACGACACGGTCATCGGCGTCGGTGTCATCGGCTGCGGCGAGATCGCCCAGCTGATGCACCTTCCCTTCATCCACGAGCTGCCCTCTTTTCGGATCGCGGCGCTCTGCGACATCTCGGTCGGCGTGATCGAGAAGCTCGGCGCGCAATATGGCGTCGAGGCTCTCTACAGCGACTACACGGCGCTCATCGCCGATCCCGCCGTCGATGCGGTCGTCGTCTGCACCTATGACCATGGCGACATCGTCGCGGCAGCGCTCGCGGCCGGCAAGCATGTCTTCGTCGAGAAGCCGCTCGCCTTCACGCCCGAGGAGGCGCGGCCGATGGTCGAGAAGGCCGAGGCGAGCGGCCTCGTCGCCATGATCGGCTACATGAAGCTCTACGATCCCGGCTACGAGATCGGGCTCGAGAAGATCGCCACGATCGGCACGCCGCGCTCGATCCACATCCATGACTTCGCCGGCCGCTTCGACACCTATGGCGCGCTCTATACGCAGGTGAAGGCGACCGACATCCCGGCCGACGTGATGGCGACCAGCCGCGCCGCGGCCGCCGGGCGCATCGAGGCGAGTCTCGGCCCGGATCATGCCGGCTATGTCGGGCTCTATCTGCTGCTGCTGATGCTCGGCAGCCACGACCTTGCGGTGCTGCGCGGCGCCTTCGGCAGCGAGGCGCGCGTGCGCTATGCCCAGCCCGTCGGCGAGGACCAGTTGCTCGCCGTGCTCGAATTCGGCGAAGGCGTCCCCTGCTATCTCGATATCGGCGTCGCCCATTACGAATGGTGGGACGAGTTCCTGCACGTGCATGGCGACACCGACGAGGTGCGCATCCAGTTCCAGAATCCCTATTGGCGCCAGGCTTCGGCCGTCGTCACGGTGCGCGAGGCGGCGCCGAGCGGCGCGTCCGAGCGGCGGCTGCCGGGCGTGCCCGACACCGCCTTCCGCCGCGAATGGAAGCATTTCGCCGACTGCATCCTGAACGGCGCCAAGCCGCGCACGCCGCTTTCCGGCGGCCTTGATGATCTCAACCTCGCGGTCGCGATCATCAAGGCGATGCCACCGAAACCCGTCTGATCGTTCTTTCCACAAGAGGCACGCGATGAGCGCCAACCCGCAAGCTGCAAAACGTCACAAGCTGATCCTCGACGTCGATACCGGCACGGACGACGCCGTCGCGATCATGCTGGCAGCGCTACATCCGACGCTGGAGCTCGTCGCCTGCACGACCGTCAACGGCAATCGGACAATCGAGCAGACGACCGACAATACGCTGCGCGTGCTCGATCACATCGGCCGCGGCGATATTCCCGTGCATGCGGGCCTCAGCCGGCCGATCGCCCGGCTCGACTTCCCGATCCCGCGCGCCGAGCGCGATCCCGGCGTGCATTTCGTCGAGATGCCGCTGGCGCCGGCGCGCTCGCGCGCCAAAGCGACCGATGCCGTCGAGTTCCTCATCGAGACCTATCGCGCCGCGACCGAGCCGATCACGCTCGTGCCCGTCGGCCCGCTCTCCAACATCGCCTCGGCGCTCGCGCTGTTCCCGAAGCTCGTCGACTTCGTGCCGGAGGTGGTGATCATGGGCGGCGGCCACGCCGTTTCCAATGTCACGCCTTCGGCCGAATTCAACATCTGGGCCGATCCCGAAGCGGCGGCATTGGTCTTCGCCGCCGGCTTCCGCAATCTGACGCTGGTGCCGCTCGACGCGACGCACAAGGCGGTGATCAGCCTCGACCAGTGCCGCGTCTTGCGCGAGAGCGGCAAGCCAGCGGCGATCGCTGCGGCGACTTTCGTCGAGAAGCGTATCGAAGGCTATCGCTCCTACCAGACGCTCGACGACCAGGACGCGGCGCCGATCCATGACGCGCTCTGTGTCCACCATCTCGTCGAGCGCAATGTCATCGAAACCTTCGACTACCATGTCGCCGTCGAGACGACCGGCGCCCTGACCGTCGGGCGAACCGTGATCGATACCAATTTCCGCAGCCGCCAGCCTGCCAACGCCAAGGTTGCGATGAACGCCGATACCGAACGCTTCGGCCGCTTCGTCGTCGACACGCTCACCCGCTTCTGAAGGAGCCGCGCATGCTCATCGCCCTCACCGGCTCGTCGGGACTTCTTGGCCGCGCCATCGCCGATGGGCTGATGGCAGCCGGTCATCAGGTTCGCGGCATCGACGCCGTACCGCCCACGACGAAGCTCACCAGCCATCTGACTGTATCGCTGGAGGATTTCGGCGCGACGGTTCAGGCGCTGGCCGGCGCCGACGTCGTGGTCCATGCCGCGGCCATTCCGCGCCCGACCGGCCGCGTCGCGAGCGACGTCTTCTCGACCAATATGGCACTCGCCTTCAACGTGGTGGAAGCCTCGGTCATGCTCGGCATCCGTCGTTTCGTCTATGCTTCGTCCTTTTCTGTGCTAGGCTTCCCTTTCTTCGAGAAGCCCGTCGATCTCGCCTATCTGCCCATCGACGAGGCCCATCCGCTGGCGCCGCAGGACGCCTATGCGCTGTCGAAGACACTGGGCGAGGACATCGTCGACGCGGCAGTGAGACGCGGCCGGCTCGATGCAGTCAGCCTGCGCATGCCGTGGATCCAGAGTGCGGCGACTTTCATGAAGGATGTCGGACCGCGACGGGCGAGCGCCGAGTCGGGCCGTGATCTCTGGTCCTATATCGATGCGCGCGACGCGGCTGCGGCCTTCCGCGCGGCCGTCGAGGCCAAGACCGCCGGGCATCTGCGGCTCTATGTCAGCGCGGCCGACACTTACAGCGAGACGCCGACCGCGGAGCTGATCCGCACCGCTTTTCCGAACGTAACCATCAAACGTCCGCTCGAAGGCCATGCCACGGTTATCGATACCGCGGCAGCCCGAGCCGCGCTCGGCTTCGAGGCGCGGCATTCGTGGCGCGACTATTGAGGGAGAAAGCCATGCCAAGCGGACGTTTCGACGGAAAAGTGGCGCTGGTCACGGGCGGAGCCGGGACGATCGGCCTCGCAGCCTGCCGCCGCTTCGCGTCGGAGGGCGCCTCGATCGCTCTCATCGATCGCGATCCGGCGCGGATCGCGAGCGCCGCCGAAGTGCTTCGGACTGCCGGCGTCAATCTCTTCACCGTCGCTGCCGATGTCGGCGACGAAGCAGCCGTGGCAACGGCCGTCGACAGCATCGTCGAGACGCTGGGGCGGATCGACATCGTCTTCAACAATGCCGGCATCCCCGGCAAGGTGGCACCGGTCTACGAGCTCTCTTCAGAAGATTGGGACGACATTGTCCGGATCAACCTCCGTGGCGTTTTCCTGATCCAGCGTTATGCGCTCCGCGCCATGATCGCGGGCCGGATCGCTGGCTCGGTCGTAAACATGGCCTCGTCCATGTCGGGTTGGGATGTGCTTGCCGGCGGGGCCGGCTATGCCTCGACCAAGCACGCCATTCTCGGCCTCACCAAGGTCGCCGCCTTCGACGTCGCGCGCTACGGCATCCGCGTCAACGCCGTCTGCCCGGGCGTCATCGAGACGAGGCTCGGCGTTCCAGCCGGGGACGAGGACGAATATCGGCGCGGCATCGAGCGCTTCGCCAACCGCATTCCGCTGAGGCGGATCGGTCAGCCCGAGGATGTCGCGGCGGTCGTCGCCTTCCTCGCCTCCGACGACGCCCGCCATGTGACGGGCGTCGGCTGGCTCATCGATGGAGGCCAGACCATGCAGAGCTGGGCCAACGCGCCGGACGCGGAGGCCTATCCGCTGCAGCGCTGACGCGTCTCATCAGGGCCTGAGCGCCAGAGCGTCCAACTCGGCCCAGGCAGCGTTGGGGATCGTCTCGCCGAACTGATCGAGATTGCGCTTCATGCTGGACGGCTTCGCCGTCCCCACCAGCACCGTCGCGACGACGTCGCTCATCATCGGGAAGGCCATGGCCGCGCCGGCGAGCGAGATGCCATATTTGCCGGCGATCGCCTCCATGCCGTTGACGCGGCGGACGATATCCTCGGACGGCGCCTCGTAATCGAAATGCGCGCTGGGCTTGGCGCCGGTTGCCAGAATGCCGGAATTGAAGACGCCGCCGATGACCAGCGACGTTCCCGCCTCGCGGCAACGCGCCAGCAGCTCCTTTTCCGCCGAACGATCGAGCAGTGTGTAGCGGCCGGCGAGCAGTATGCAGTCGATCGGCGTGCGCGCCATCGTTTCGAGGCACACCTCGACCTCGTTGACGCCGAGGCCGATCGCATGGACCGCGCCGCTCGACTTCAGTTCGTCCAGCGCCTTCATGCCGCCATCCATGAGGTCGCGGAAATGGCGGGCATTCTCCTCGGCACCATGCGTCAGCACGCCGATATCATGCACGAACAGGATCTCGACACGGTTGAGGCCAAGCCGGGCAAGGCTGAACTCGACCGAGCGCATCACGCCGTCATAGGAATAGTCATAGTCGGCGCGGAAGGGCAGCGGATCGGCGAAGCCATAGTCCGGCACTTCGGATTCCGGAACGGCCGTCAGCAGGCGTCCGACCTTGGTCGAGACAACGTAGCTGTCCCGTGGCTTGTCGCGCAGGAAGTCGCCAAGCCGCCGTTCCGCCAGACCATGGCCGTAGCGCGGCGCGGTGTCGAAATAGCGAACGCCGCCGTCCCAGGCTGTCTGCAGCGTCGCCTCGGCATCGTCGCGCGTGACCGCCTGATAGAGATTGCCGATGCCCCCACAGCCGAAGGACAGCGTCGTGACCTCGAGAGCCGTACGGCCCAGCCTGCGCTTCTCCACGTCGTTCTCCTCCTGCGATGGCATGCGTTCATTTACCGATGAACAGATCATTCGTGAAGGGCGACATGACGGCTCAGCCCACGCCAACCGCTGCGGAGCCGGCGAATTCGCAAGCACGTGCTCCCGTCCAGCGAATCCCGGCGCCGTGGGAGAGTTTCGAACCTGCCCAGCGCCCGCTTTTGGAATTTTCTTCCTTAACCTTGCGGCGACGGGTCGCTAGCTTGGCAGCCCACTCTCCTGGCGCCGCCACCGCCCGGCCGCATGATCGATATCTCTCAAGGGGGTCATAATGAAGAAGAGCATCCGCGCGCTGGCGCTCGCGGCCGGATTCGCCGGTCTCGCCGGCAGTGCCTCGGCGGCAGGCCTTGCCGGCGCGCCGGCACCGTTCGACCAGGGCGGCGTCAAGATCGCGGTGGTGAGCTTCCTCGGCTCGGGCGATTGGCTGCAGGCTTTCGAGGCGGGCGTGAAGCGCCAGTCCGATGCGCTCGGCATCGAGGCCAACATCTCGCAGGCCCGCAACGACATCAACGCCCAGCGCGAACTGATCCAGCAGGCGATCAATCTTGGCGTCAAGGGCATCATCATTAACAACGGCCAACCCGAAGCCTTGAAGGACGTCGCGCAGGCCGCGCTCGACGCCGGCATTCCGGTCGTCGCCTATGACACCAATCTCGACAATCCCAAGATCCCGCAGGTGGAGCAGTCCGACGCCGATATGGCGCGGCTGGTGCTCGACCAGGCGGTGAAGGACCAGGGCGAGTCATTTGACGGCGGCGTGGTTTATGTCGCCGGTTTTGCGCCGCTCGATCGTCGATATGCGGTCTGGAAAGAGTTCGGCAAGAAATATCCGGGCATCAAGGAAGTCGCAGCCTGGGGCGTCGTGAACGACACCGTCGCCGCCTCGGTGGCCGACCAGACCAAGGCCGTGCTCCGCGCCAATCCGACGATCTCGGTGGTGTTCACCCCATGGGACGAGTTCGCGCGCGGCGTGAAGCTCGCGATCGACGAACTCGGCGTCGCCGACAAGGTCAAGATCTACGGCGTCGACATCTCGACCTCCGATATCCAGGCGATCATCGAGCCGTCGAGCCCCTGGGTCGCGACCGCCGCGACCAACCCGTCCGTCGTCGGCGAGGCCTCGGTGCGAGCACTTGCGCAGCTCATCGCCGGCCAGGATCCTGGCCACTCGATCCTGATCCAGCCGACGCTCGTCACGCAGAAGGATCTCCTCGACAACAACATCAAGACGATCGAGGAATTGCAGGCGAAATTCCCGGCCTTCAAGGACAGCGACGCCGCCAAGGCAAGCTGGATCCCAGAGCCGAAATAGGGCGATCTTCGTTTCCGCAGGTTGTCATCCCCAGGCCCACGCCCGGGGATTTATTCTTGGCAGCAAACGAAGCGTCTGGATTGCCGGGTTAAGCCCGGCAACGACAGTTTGGAAAAGTCCGTGTCTGAGAAATCGACGATGGCAGACCTCCCGCCCCCCGATTATGCCCGCAATATCCGCCTGATCGGACATTCCGACCAGGGCGGACGGCCGGACGCGCTGCAAGTCATGGTGCATCGCGGCTTCGCCTATGTGGCGCATCCGTGGTCGCGGGGCTTCTCGATCGTCGATGTGCGCGACCCGAAAAATCCTGGCGCGACGGTCTATGTGCCATCGCCACCGAACACCTGGACCATCCATCTCCAGACGCATGAAGACCTGCTTCTGGTCATCCATGCACGCGATCTCTTCGCCGATTCCGCCTTCGCGGTTGACGAGAAGGTCTATTACACACGCTCGGTCGGCGAGACGGTCGGAACCGCCTCCGGCGGAACCAAGGCCCGCAACTGGTCGGCGGGCATGGCGATCTACGACATCTCGAAGCCGACGGAACCGCGGCAGATCGGCTTCTTCCCGATCGAGGGCGTCGGCGTTCATCGTATCTGGTATGTCGGCGGCCGCTACGCCTATGTCTCGGCGCTGATCGATGGCTATAGCGACTATATCTTCGTGATCGTCGATCTCGCCGACCCAACGAAGCCCGTCGAAACGGGACGCTGGTGGATCCCCGGCATGCACACGGCCGGAGGCGAGACGCCGTCATGGGAAGGCCGGCGCTATGCGCTGCATCACGCGCTGGTCGCCGGCGACACCGCCTATGCTTGCTGGCGCGACGGCGGGCTGACGATCCTCGATATCGCCGACAAATCAGCACCGAAACTCATCGCGTATCGCAACTGGTCGCCGCCCTTTGGCGGCGGCACGCACTCGCCGCTACCGCTGCCCGCCCGCAACCTGCTCGTCGTTGCCGACGAGGCCGTGCTCGATCATGAAGAGGATGGCCGCAAACACACGTTCCTCTTTGACATCCGCGAACCGTCGAACCCGGTTTCGATCGCGACGCTGCCAACGCCGGCTGAGGCGGACTACACGGCGAAGGGCGGACATTTTGGCCCGCACAACCTGCATGAGAACCGCCCGGGCAGCTTCCAGTCCGACACGCTGATCTTCGCCACCTGGCAAAATGCCGGCATCCGCGTCTTCGATATCGCCGATCCTTATCAGCCGAAGGAGACGGGCGCGCTGGTCCCCGCTGCGCCTCAGCGCATGGTCGATGCGCGCCAGAATAGGCCGCGCGTGATCCAGTCCGCAGACCTCTTCGTGGATGCAAACGGCATCATCTACGCCACCGACTACAATGCAGGGCTTTCCATCATGGAGTATGGTGGATGACTGCCACGCCGCTTTCTTGGACGAGCCCCTTGTCGGGATGCTCCGGAAGGGGCTACTAGCGCCGATCCGCGCAAACCGGCCGAGCCACTCGTCAAAAGCCATTCGCCAACGAAAAACCTCGACCAACCGAACCCTGACCGCATTGTCCACTCTCTCGCCCTCCTCCGCCGCTCCCTTCGCTGTCGCCGTCTCCGGCGTCGAGAAGGCGTTTGGGCCGACGCGCGCGCTTGCGGGCGCCGACCTCGCGGTGCGGCCGGGCGAGGTCGTGGCTTTGATGGGCGCCAACGGTGCCGGCAAGTCGACGCTCGTCAAGATCATCTCCGGCTCGCTGGCGCCAGATGCCGGCACGATCACGCTCGGCGGGCGCACCGTTTCCTTCGCCAGCCCGCGCGAGGCCAAGGCTGCCGGTGTCGCCACCGTTCACCAGGCGACAGACCAGGCCGGCGCCGGCGGCCTGACCGTCGCGGAAAACCTGCTGCTCGATGAATTCTGCGGCCGTGGTCCGCTCTTCGTGTCTGGCCGGTCAATCCGCAAGCGCGCGGCGGCCATCGCGGCGGCGCTCGATCTCGACCTGCCACTCGATCGCGACTTCATCGATCTCCGTCCGGCCGAGCGTCAGTTGATCGCCATCGCGCGCGCCGTTGCCGCCAAGGCATCCGTCCTGATCCTCGACGAGCCGACATCGAGCCTCTCCACTGCCGAGGCCGAACGGCTCTTCACGATCATCCGCCGGCTCGCGGCGAGCGGAATGGCGATCCTCTATATCTCGCACCGGCTCGGCGACCTCGCCGCCATCGCCGATCGCGCGGTGGTGCTGCGGGGCGGCGTCATCGTTGGCGAGTTCGCGCAGCCAATCGATTTTCCCGCGGCCGTCACCGCGATGATCGGTCGCCGGCTCGAAGCCGCGGCGCATTCCGGCGAAGCTTCGACCGCTCCGTCTATCCTTTCCATCCGCAATGCCCGCCTGGTGCCAGGCGCGCGGCCGTTCGATCTCGACCTCCGCTCCGGCGAGGTCGTCGCCATCACCGGCACGCTCGGTTCCGGCAAGAGCCGGCTGCTGCGCGTGCTGTTCGGCCTGACACAGCTCGATCAGGGAACTGTGACGCTCGACGGCGCACCTTGGCTTTCATCGGGCCCCGCCGCCTCGATCGCCGGCGGCGTGTTCATGGTCGCCGAGGACCGCTGGGCAAGCTCGCTGCTGCCTCCGGAAACCCCGGGCGCCTCGATCGCGGGGACGATCGCGCTGCCGCATCTGCCGCGATGGTTCCCCTCCGGGATTCTCGATACGATGCGCGAACGCGCTGTGGGGAATGACGCCATCCGCCGCCTCGGCATCAAGGCGAAGAATGCCGACGACACGCTCGACCAGCTTTCCGGCGGCAATCAGCAGAAGGTGGTCCTCGCGCGCTGGCAGGCGGCGCCATGCCGGCTGCTGCTGCTCGACGAACCCTTCCAGGGCGTCGATGTCGGTGCACGCGCCGACCTGATCACCGCCATCCGCAACAGCCAGAGCGCATCGGCCACGCTGATCGCGACCAGCGACACCGAGGAAGCGCTCGAAGTCGCCGACCGTATCCTCGTGATGCGCGACCACTCCCTCTTTGCGGCCGACGACGGCCACGGCTCGCTGACAGCAGCGATCGGCAGCGTCGAGACGGCCGAGACCCGCACCCAACCATGATGACCGAAGCACGATGACCGACATGTCCGTCCAGACAGGCGCCCCGCGCCGCACCGCCTTCGAGCTGGCGCGGCGCTACGCGCTGTTCGTGCTGCTGGCGATCATGCTGGTCGGCTTCTGGTGGGCGCAGCCTGCCTTCATCAATTCAGCCAATCTGTTCTCGATCCTGCAGGCGGTCTCGGTCGTCGCGATCCTAGGCGTCGGCGTCTCGATCACCATGTCGGCTGGCGGCTTCGATCTGTCCGTCGGTTCGGTCGCCGCCTCCTCGGTGATGGCAGCGAGCTATGCCATGGTGGTGCTGCAGTTCGGCGCCGGCGAGACCTTTGCGCTCGTGCTCTTGATGGGCGCGCTGATCGGCCTCGCGAATGGTTTGCTGATCGTCAAGGTGGGCGTGCCGGACCTTCTGGCGACGCTTTCGACCATGTTCCTGCTGGCCGGGCTGCAACTTATTCCAACCGGTGGACGCTCGATCACCGCCGGCATGATGCTGCCCGACGGCTCGACGGCGAAGGGCGCCTATGATCCGGCCTTCCTGATCCTTGGCCGCTCGCGCCTTTTCGACATCGTGCCGCTGCCGGTCGTCGTCATGGCGATTGTCGCCGTGCTCGCCTGGTTCCTGATGGAGCGCACACGCTTCGGCCGCGTGTTCTACGCGATCGGCGGCAACGAGACGGCTGCGCATCTCGCGGGCGCGCCGACCAAGGCCTATCGGCTCTGGGCCTATGTGATCTCCGGCACGCTCGCCTCGCTCGGCGGATTGATCATCGCCTCGCGCGTCGGCCGCGGCGACGTTTCGGCAGGCGCCTCGCTGCTGCTCGATGCCGTCGCCGCCTCGCTGATCGGCTTCGCCGTCCTCGACAAGCGCCGGCCGCACGTGCTCGGCACCGTGCTCGGCGCGATCTTCGTCGGGGTGCTGCTGAACGGCCTGACCATGCTCAACGCACCCTACTACACGCAGGATTTCGTCAAAGGCGTCGTGCTGGTCGGCGCGCTTGCACTGACCTTCGGGCTCGGGAAAAAGAAGCGCTAGCTTTTCTTCAGGTTGCTTCCCCGCCATGATCGAGTTCCGCAACCGCGCGGTCTCTTTCATGGATGCGAGGCCATCTTGAACAGCTCAAACAGTCGCGCCATCCTCCGCCGGCGCGACGGCCACCACGCGCGCGTCACTTTCGAGGAACTCTTCTTCGACCTCGTCTATGTCTTTGCCGTCACGCAGCTTTCGCACGAGTTGCTGCATCACCTGACATTTGCCGGCGCTATCGAAACTCTGGTGCTGTGGTTCGCGGTCTGGCTAGGCTGGCAATATACATGCTGGGTCACCAACTGGTTTGATCCTGAAAGCCCTGCCATCCGGGGGCTGCTCTTCACAATCATGCTGCTCGGATTGCTGATGACTTCCGCGATCCCCGGCGCTTTCGAGGAACGCGGCCTCATCTTCGCCGCCGCTTATGTAGCGATCCAGGTTGGACGAACGATCTATGTTCTGGCGCTGCTCGGCCAGGACCATCCGCTGGCGCCAAATTTCCGACGCATGCTTGGCTGGCTCTGCATTTCCGCCCTCTTCTGGATCGCGGGCGGGCTGGCCCATGGTGAATGGCGCGTGGCGTTGTGGGCGATCGCGGTGCTTTGCGAATATCTTTCGCCCATGCTCGGCTTCGCCCTGCCGGGGCTTGGCCGCTCGACGACGCGGGACTGGACCATCGAAGGCGGACACCTGGCCGAGCGCTGCCAGCTCTTTGTGATCGTTGCCCTGGGAGAGACCATCCTCGCTACCGGCGCGACCATGACCGACGCCGCAACTTGGGATCCGCAGATCGTCGCCGGCCTTCTCGCGACCTTCCTCGGCACGCTGGCAATGTGGTGGCTCTATTTCGGCACGTCCAGCAAGGACGCCAGCGACGTCATCACCCGCTCGGACGATCCAGGCCGCATCGGCGCCTATTTTCACTATGTCCATGCGGTGCTCGTCGCCGGCGTCATCGTCACCGCGGTCGGCAATGACCTAGTGCTCGCCCACCCGCTGGGGCATCTGGATATAGCGCAGGTGATCACGCTCATCGCTGGTCCGGCCATCTATCTCGTTGCCAGCGCGCTCTATCGCAGGATCGTCTACGCCGTCCTGCCCGCCTCGCATGTCGCCGGCCTCATAGCGCTGGCCGTGCTGGTGCCCGTGGCCCACGCAACCAATGTCCTGGTCATGGGGTGGCTGACGACGATCGTCCTGTTGGCCGTCTGCCTCTATGAGACCCGCCAGCTACGCGCCAGCCGCAGACCGACGGCCGCCGGATAGGCACGGAGATTCCGCCTTATAGTGCCTTCACCGCCGCCACAATATCGTCGGGCGTGCGGAAGCTGTGTGGTTCGAGCAGGAACGTCCGGGCAAGCCGCGCGGACTTGGCTTCCAACGGCGCACGACGGGCCGGATCGGCGATCAGCTCGAAATCCGCATTGTGCGCGAAGCCGAGAATGCGCCGGATCGTCTTGACGCCGGCATAGCCGATCGCGTCGGCAAAGAGCCGGTCGACAAAGGCCTTCCGTGCGCCAGCCAGCACCGCGGCATCGCCCGGATTGGAGAACATGGCCGGCGGATAGGCATCGCCGCGCGCCTTTTCGTCCCAGAGGGCCAGGAAGCGGCTCGAGAAGGTGTCCCAGAACACCGGCACCTGGCTGAGAACCCAATCCGCCTCGGCCTTCCGATCATCGCCCGGGGTCGCATGCCCTGCCTGCGCGATTGCGTTCATGACGAGATTGGCGATGAAGGCGCCGATATCGAAACCGATCGGCCCGACAAAGGCGAATTCGGGATCCATGACGCGGGTGTCGGTCTCGGTGACCATCACCGAGCCGGTATGGAGGTCGCCATGGATCAGCGCCTGCGCCTCGGTCAGGAAGCGGCGGCCCCATTCGGCGACCGTCACCTTCAGCGCACTGTCGGCGCGGAATTCCGCCGCGAGGCCGTCGAGCGCCGGACTGGTCCAGCGGTTGCGCGGCGAGTTGGCGAGCGGATCGGTGAAGACCACTTCAGCCGTAATGCGGATGAGCGACGTGTTGCGCGCGAAGGTCGACATCAACTCGGCCTTCTCCTCCAGCGTCGCGCCGAAATCGGAGGTCGCGAAGGTGGAGCGGGCGGCGAATTCGGCCACGGCGGCGGCGGCGCCCGGATAGCGGCGGCCCTCGATCAGCCCTCGGCGGAGAATGATATGCGGCGACAGCCGCTCCATCACGATCGCGTAGAGCTCGGGCTGGTAATAGAAGAAGCGCGGCGTCAGCCCTTCCGAATAGGGCGCCACGGCGCGGTAGTAGGATTGCTCGAAAAAGGCGCGGTCGAGCGGCAGCGGCCAGCTCTCGCCGGCGGCGCGCACATATGGCAGCGATTGCTTGACACAGAGCGAGCCTTCCGGACCGTCGATCAGGAAGACGAGGTTGAGATTGCCATCGCCGACCTCGATGATCGACCAGTCGGGGGGACGGCCGCCAAGGCGATCACGAAGGTCCGGCAGGCCGGCGAGGAAATCGCGCAGCGAAGCGTCATCGAGCGCGCGATAACCGGCGGGCGTGGCGAGCGTCATGGATGCATCTCTTCTTCAACGCAAACATCGCCCCTCTGTGACGAGGGGCGATGCAAACGGGTTAGGCAAAAGCGGATCGGCTTACTTGAAGGTAGCCTCGACCAGCTTGGCGTAGTCGGCTTCGACAGCGTCGAGCGCCTTGACGACGTCGGACTCTGCGCCACCGAGCTTGGCGATATAGGCCTCGCCCATCGGCTGCTTGTCCCATTCGTTGCCGATGAAACGGGCCGTCGCGGTGCCTGAACCGGAGATGGTCGGCTTTGGCGGGCCGAATTCGCTGGCCGCCTTGGTCAGGCCGGCAAGGAACGCCGCATTGTCAAGGCCGCTATACGGCTTGCCGTCGTCGCCGACGACATTGAGGAAGATCTGGTCATCCCCGAAAGCCGTGTAGCCGCCACCAAGACCCTTGTCGACCGAGGCCGCCTTCTCGAAGAAGGCCTGCGCGACCTTGTCATCGAGCGCCTTGTCCGGAAAGGTCACCACGACATAGCCGGTCGTGGCGTTCTCATCGTCGAGGCCTGAGACCAGGACGCTATATTGACGGAACACATAGCCGAGGCCAGCCGCGAAGCGATCGGCCTCGTCGCTGGAAATCTCGGCTTCGGTCTGCAGCGACGCATTGGTCTTCAGCAGATAGCCGCCAGGCGTCACCTCAGTATCGAGATCGTTGGAATCGATCCCGACCGCGTCAGCGATTTTCGGGACGATCTCTTCCAGAGCCTTGGCTGCGAAGGCGGCGCGGTCGGAATAACCGGCCGCCTCGAGCTTCGGAAGGTCGAAGCCGGCGGACGGCGTCGCCTCATAGGAAATGAGATAGCTGTCCGGCTCTTGAGCGAGCGCACCGCCCGCGGTGAACAGGGCGAAGGCGGCCGCGAGGGCCGCCTTGCTCAAAGAGGATCGAAGCCGAAACTGGGATCGAAGACTCTGAATCACGCGGGCCCCCTTGGCTCTGGCGAGTTTGGTTCTGGCTTACTTGACGGCCGGAATCCACGGCGCAGTCGCTGCGTCGCTCTTTCCGAAGGCCGGCAGCTTAGCGTCCAAATCCTCAACCGTCTTGATGGCGTTGTCACGCAGGTCCTTCTGCGTGATCAGCACCGGCTTGACGATGATGTTGTGGCCCGGATCCTCGCCGGCGATCAGCTTGGCCACGGCGCGCACCGATACCTGGCCGACGACGGCAGGGTTGGTGGCGGCGGTCGCGACCCAGGGGCTGCCCTCGGCGGCGATCTCGGTGATGTCGGCGGTCGAAACGTCGGCCGAGTAGATCTTGACCTTGTCGGAGATTCCGGCCTCGTCGGTGGCAAGCTTCACGCCGCGGGCGAACTCGTCATAGGGCGCGAAGACGACGGTGATATCGGGATTGGCCTGGAACGCGGCCTTGGTCTGGTCGGCGGTCGAGGTGGCGGTTGTGTCGTTTACCGCGCCCCAGCGGGCCTTTTCCACGATGCCGGGATTGGCCTTCTTGACCTCGTCCCAGATCTCGTTGCGGCGGTCGAGCGGCGCGAAGCCCGCGACATAGACATAGCCGGCATTGAAGGCCTTGCCGTTGTCGGCGAGCGCCTGCTCGAGCGCGGCCTTGGCGAGCTCATGGTCGCTCTGCTCGACCTGCGGAATTTTCGGGTTGTCGAGATTGACGTCGAATGCGACGACCTTGATGCCCGCGTCGAGCGCCTTCTGGGCGACATCCTTCAGCGCTTCCGGCTGGCCGTGATCGATGATGATGCCCTGGACGCCGAGATTGATCGCCTGCTCGACCTGCTCGCGCTGGGCGGCGGCATCCTGGCGGCCGGAGAAGATCTGCAGATCGATGCCGAGCGCCTTGGCCTGCGCCTGTGCGCCGGCCTGATAGGCCTGGAAGAAGTCACCGCCCGAGATGAAGGTGACGAGCGCGACCTTAACACCGCCCTTGTCGAAAGGCGCCGGTGCGCCGGCAAGGCCTTCACCGAAGGCCGGGGCGGCAAAAAGGCTGCCCGCGAGGAGCGTGGCGCCGGCCAGCCCCGAAAGAAGACGCTTCATGGATGTTTCTCCCGTTGATCTTGTCTTTGAGCCGGTCCCACGTCAGTCCCGCGCCAGCGGAACGAACAGCCTCAAGACAGGTGAAATCGCAATCATTTTTTGATACAGCGGCCACACAGGGTGGTGGAACGAAGGATTTTCTCTTTCGCGACGCTGGATTGGGAAATTCCGCCTCCCATAGCAGCCCTGCCGCGGCTTATCTGAAGCGGGTGCCGGCCTGATGCCGACGCGCGCGCCTTGATGGAGTGTGTCCTGTTGTCTGCCGTTCCGCTGACCGCTGAGCAGAATCGCGAAACCGCAGCCGTCGCCGAGGTCATCGCCGCCGGCCGGGCTGCCGCGCTCCGCCACTGGGTGCCGGCGACCTCGGGCAATTTCTCGGTGCGGATCAACGCCGACCGCGTCGCGATAACGCGCTCAGGCGTCGACAAGGGCGCTCTCACCAGCGCCGACATCCTGATCCAGCCGCTGGACGCGCCGCTGCTGCCGCGCTCGTCGGCGGAGGCGCCGCTGCATCTCGCGCTCTATCGCCGCGATCCGTCGATCGGCGCCATCTTCCATGTTCACGCGCCGGGCTCCACGGTGCTCTCGCGTGTTGCCGGTCCCGGCGGACTGCGGCTGACGGGCTGGGAGTTGCAGAAAGCGCTTCCCGGCATCACCTCTCACGAGCAGGCGATCGAGGTGCCGGTCTTTGCCAACGACCAGGATACCGACCGCCTCGCCGGCCTCGTCGAAGCGCGCCTTGCGGCGCCAACCGCGGACGGTGCGCTGCTCGCCCCCGGCTATCTACTGGCCGGACACGGACTTTATGCCTGGGGCACCTCTCCGAAAGAGGCCGCCCGTCATCTTGAAGCGCTCGAAACGCTGTTCGAATTCGAGCTTTCCTATCGGAGGTTCACGCCATGACGACGCTCAACATCTATGAAGACAGCAAGCCCGACGTGGCTGTCGTCTCCACCAGCGATCCGGCCGAAATCGGCGAGCGACTGAGCGCCGTCGGCGTTCAGTTCGAGCGCTGGAAGGCCGAAGTCGAGCTGCCGGAAAACGCCACGCAGGAGCAGGTCATCGCCGCCTACAAGGCTGAGGTCGACCGCCTCTCCGCTGCTGCCGGCTACCAGACCGTCGACGTGATCCGCATCACGCCCGACAATCCGAACAAGGACGCGCTGCGCGCCAAGTTCCTCGACGAGCACATCCATGACGAGGACGAGGTTCGCTTTTTTGTCGAGGGATCGGGCGCGTTCTACCTGCATCTCGACGACAAGGTCTACCAGGTCGTCTGCACCCGCGACGACCTGCTCTCGGTCCCGGCGGGCACGCTGCATTGGTTCGACATGGGCCCGGAGCCGCGCTTCACCTGCATCCGCCTGTTCGTGACGCCCGATGGCTGGGTCGCCAAGTTCACCGGCGACAAGATCTCTGCCAGCATCCCCCGTTTCGGCGAGCAGGCCGCGGCATAGGGCTTCTTCCAGGAGGTAACGAACTCCTTGGCGCGATCCGAACATCTCCCGTGAGGCTGCCGCCAATCGCGGCTTGCCTCACGGCAAAACCATGCGACTCTGGCGGCCCTTTGCAATGAACCGGGCCGCCCGCATGACACGAGAACTGCTCCACAGCGCCACCATCATGACCGTCGATCCGGCCGACCGGATCGTCGAGGGTGGTTGGCTGGCAATCGAAGACGGCCGCATCGCGGCGCTCGGCTCGGCTTCGAACCAGCCGGCCATCGGTGGATTTGACCGTGTCACGGATCTGTCCGGCCATCTCCTGATGCCCGGCCTCGTCAATGCCCACACGCACAGCGTCATGGTGCTCTTCCGTGGCCATGCCGAGGGACACAGCCTCCTCACCATGGATGGCTGGTACAACACGATCCGCGAGCCTGAACTCGCAATGGTCGCCGAAGACGTCGCGCCCGCCGTTGCGCTGTCCTGCGCCGAGATGGCGCTTTCCGGCACCACCACGTTCTGCGACCAGTATTTCTTCGCCGAGGAGATCGCCGGCGCCGCCGGCAAGGCTGGCCTTCGCGCTGTGGTCGCCTATGGCATCGTCCAGCTCGGCGACGAGGTCCGCGGCGCCGAGGAGCTCGCGCGGGCGACAGCCTTCGTCGAGGGCCAGCGCTCGGCCGATGGTCGGATCGTGCCTTGGTTCGGTCCGCATGCCCCCTATGTCGACAACACCGAGGCGCTGCTTGCCGAGGAGGTCGTCGTCGCCAATCGCCTCGGCTGCGGCGTGCATCTGCACATGGCCTGCGGCCCCGAGGACAACGAAGAGACACTGGCGCGCTATGGCACGACGGCGTCGGTGGCGCTGGAAAAAGCCGGCTTCTTCAACGGCCGCATCCATGCCGCGCATTGCCTCGATCTTTCCGACGAGGACATCGCGGTTTTCGCCCGGGCGGAAGCCGCCTCGATCGCGCATTGCGCCTCGGCGGGCCTGCGCTCCGGCCGCGAGGCGATCTGCCCCGTGGTGCCGCTGCGCAAGGCCGGCGTCACCGTTGCGCTGGGCACCGACAATGTCGCGGCCAACAATGCCTATGACATGGTCGCTGAGATGCGCGTCGCCGGCCTCGTCGCCTCGCATCGCGAACGGCAGGCGCAGCCCATATCCTCACGCGAACTGGTGCGCATGGCTACGATCGACGGCGCCAAGGCGCTCGGCCTCGATCATGAGATCGGCAGTCTCGAGGTTGGCAAGGCGGCCGATCTCGTCGCCATCGACATTTCCGGCCCGGGCTATTCGCCCGTCCCGGATGTCGCGACGCTCCTCGTCTATTCGGGTTCCGGTCGCGACACGCGCCATGTCTGGGTCGCTGGCGAACGGATCGTCGATGATCGCAAGCTGACACGCCGCGCCTTCGCCGACATCCGCACCGACTATGCGACGGCCTATGAGATCTTCTGGCGCCGCGTCGCGGCCCGCCGGGAGGCTGCATGATGGCGCGGCCTCTGCTCATCGACACCGATGGCGGCACCGACGATGCGCTGGCGATTGCGCTGCTCGTCGCACTCGGACGCGCGCCGGATTATGTCACCACCGTCTTCGGCAATGTCGGCCTCGACCAGGCCACCGACAACATCCTGGCGACGCTCGCCATTCTCGGCTGCACCGCACCAGTCCATGCCGGTGCGGACCGCCCGCTGATCGGGGCGGCCATCGACGCCTCCGACGTTCACGGCACGGACGGCCTCGGTGGCGCGCCACGGCCAGCGAAGACGGCCAGTATCGTCTCGCGCAATGGCGTCGATTTCCTGCGCGCGATGCTGCGCCAGGCGGCACGGGCGGAAACGCCTATCGACATTCTCGCGCTCGGCCCGCTGACAAATCTCGCGCTTGCCTTCAGGGCTGAGCCGGCGATCGCAGCCGGCGTTGGCGAACTCGTGATCATGGGCGGCACGTGCTTCGGCCGCGGCAATGTTACCGGGGCGGCGGAGTTCAACATTCTTGCCGACCCGGAGGCCGCCAGCATCGTGCTCTCGCTGCCTCTGCCAACCGTGGTGGTACCGTGGGAACCCTG
Source organism: Kaistia soli DSM 19436 (assembly GCF_900129325.1). GTDB lineage: Bacteria > Pseudomonadota > Alphaproteobacteria > Rhizobiales > Kaistiaceae > Kaistia > Kaistia soli. The sequence goes on from NZ_FQUP01000001.1 coordinate 960,765, forward strand.
TGTTGAAGCTGCGCTTTCCGGGAGCGACCTCGACGCACTCTTCGCGCGCACCGGCAGCGGGCCGCGGCAATCCTTCCTGAAGGCGCTGGCTGACCAGCTTCGCCGCGTCTCGATCGCTTATGGCGAGGGTGATCGCCTCTCGCCGGCCGACCCACTGGCGGCGGGCGTGCTGATCGAGCGCGGCATCGCCACGCGCACCCTCCGCGCGGGGGTGGGGGTCGAGTGCGGCGGCGCTTATGCCCGCGGCGCAACGATCCTCGACCTTCCCGGCAAATGGAATCTGCCGCTGATCGAGACCGTCGAGCATGTCGACGCTGCGGCCTTCAAGGCGCTGTTCGAGCAGGCTATCGTGGCGCTCGCCGACGACTGACGAGGCCGTGGCCAGACGGCCGGTCGACTAGCACACGTCAAAAAGGCGTCCCAGCCGCGGCCGGAACGCCTATTTTAGTGGCACTAAATTTTTGGGGGAGGTCTGACAGAAGACTGAGCCCAGCGACGGCCGCGAGACCGCCCGTGACCCGGCCAGGCGCAATGCCCATCGCTGCCAGCCTTGCTGATGAGGGAGCGGAAGCCGATGTCCACCGCATGCAGGCCGGCGGTCGCGATCAGAAAACCAGCAGCATCGGCAAGACCGGCGGCGTTTTCAGGCATTTCAGCGCCATGAGCGAAGCCGTGGAAGACGGCAAACGGTCCGACGACTCCCATCGCGACTGCGACCGGAAAAACTTGACGCTAAAGGCAACCGCAGGCCGAGACAGATGACGGATGGCGTGATGCCGATCTCTACGGCTGGAAGCGCGAAGCCAGCCATGCCGAGGATCCCGCCTAGCACCATCAGGAGAACGGACTTTGCCGGAACCAGAAGATGCGCTTCCCGCCAAGCTGGAAAGCGAACACAAACGCCAGTTCGGCGGCACCATCATTGTTAGGGTAAGCGAAGACGTCTGATGACAAAGCCTGTCATTGACCCGAACCCTCGCGATGCTGGCGCAACCTTGGGGCCGACCGAGCGATTGTAGGCATAACGGGTAGATGCTGAAAAAACAGAACGCAAGAAATGCCCTGCATGCACCTCGCGCAGGTTCGCATGCAGGAACTGCCGGCTTCATATCCAGGACCTGCACGATCGACGCACAACGAATGTCCGTGGGCGGTGCAGATTTTGAGCTTGCACAGAAAATGCGCCGACCTAGGATCAGTTGGCCCATCGGGCGCGGACCAGCGCGGACAGAGCTGCTGCGGAACGAATCGGGGTCGTTTTTTTCAGTAACGTGACGTCGTTCAATCGTCACAGCCAGTCGGCAGGGAGACCAGTTCGATGACGAAGATGATTAAGGCGCTGACGCAGAGCGCGGCAGTGTTGACGGTGGCGGCGAGTTTCGGTGCCGTGACCGTCCCCGCCAATGCCCAGACGACCTATACCAAGGAAAACCCGCTCAAGGTGGCGCTCGTCCTGAACGGCACCCTTGGCGACAAGGCGTTCTTCGACTCGGCGCAGGACGGTATGAACCGCGCCATGAAGGATCTTCCGGTCACCGTGAAGACGATCGAGGCCGGTTACAATCGCGCGAACTGGGAGCCGGCTCTCGCCGATGCAGCCGACAGTGATTACGACGTGATCATCGCAGGCTCGTTCGACATGGCCGATCCGATGGCGCAGGTCGCTCCGGACCATCCCGATAAGAAGTTCATCTATTTCGACAATGTGATGGACTATTCGAAGGGCTTCGAGAACGTGCTCTCGGTCCAGTACCGGACATCGACGGCTGCCTATCTCGCAGGCTACGCCGCCGCGAGCACCTCCAAGACCGGCACGCTCGGCCAGATCCTCGGCACCGAAGGTTCCGTGATCCTGGAATTCGTCGTCGGCTTCGAACAGGGCGCCAAGGCTGCCAAGCCTGACATCAAGCTGCTGCGCGCGACGGTCAACTCGGCCAACCCGTTCAGCGACCCGGCCAAAGGCAAGGAACTGGCCCTCGCCCAGATCCAGCAGGGCGCGGACGTGATCTTCCCGATCGCCGGCGGTACGGGCATTGGTGCGCTGCAGGCAGCGCGTGACTCCAAGGTCATGGCCATCGGCGTCGACGCCGACCAGGCGACGATCTTCTCGGCAACCGACCCGGCCCAGGCCGACGTCATCATCACCTCGGTCGAGAAGCGCGTTGGCGACTCCCTCTACCTGATCCTGAAGCAGACCGTCGACGGCACCGCGAAGTATGGCACCGCCTCGACCCTCGGCCTGCAGGAAGGTTCGACGGGCATCTCGAAGAACAAGTGGTATGACGGCTTTGTTCCGGCCGACGTCCGCGCCAAGATCGATCAGGCCGAGCAGGACATCATCGCCGGCAAGATCAAGGTCGACACGACCATGCAGTAAGGCCAGTTCGCCGCCCCGCCTACAACCGCTGGCGGGGCGGCGAATTCATGTTTGCCGGGCGTTCGCACCACGCCTGCGTCTAAACCAACAAGCATTCTGGCCAACATGACCCCTTTTCTCGAAGCGATTGGCATCGACAAGATCTATCCGGGCGGCGTTCATGCCAATAAAGGCATCGACCTCTCGGTGGCGCACAGTACCGTCCACGCCGTCGTCGGCGAGAATGGCGCCGGCAAGTCGACGCTGATGAAGATCCTGTTCGGCGTCGAACAGCCGAACGCCGGCGAAATCCGCCTTGAGGGGCAGCCAATCGTCCTGCACTCGCCGCGCGCGGCCATCGCCGCCGGCATCGGCATGGTGTTCCAGCATTTCTCCCTCGTGCCGTCCTTCACGGTGGCCGAGAATGTCGTCCTCGGCGTCGAGCCGCGCGCCGGCCTGAAGCTTGATCGCAAGAAAGCCTCCGAAACGGTGCGCGAACTTGCTGAACGCTTCCGCCTGCCCGTCGATGTCGACGTCCCCGTCGAGCAGTTGCCCGTCGGGCAACAGCAGCGCGTCGAAATCCTGAAGGCGCTCTACCGCGATGCCCGCCTGCTGATCTTGGACGAGCCGACCGCGGTTCTGGCGCCGCAGGAGGTCGTCGAGCTGTTCGCGGCGGTCCGATCGCTCACCTCGCAAGGTCGCACGATCCTCTTCATCGCCCACAAGCTGCCGGAAGTGCTGGAGATCTCAGATACGATCTCGGTCATGCGCGCTGGCAAGATGGTCGGGACGGTTGCCGCCAAGGAAGCGACCGAGAAGAGCCTCGCCCGCATGATGGTCGGCCGCGATGTCGCGCTGAAGATCAACCGCGCCGCGCCGGGCATTCCGCACACCCATCTTTGCCGCATCTCGGACCTGACGGTTAAGAACGACCACGGCCTCAATGCCGTTTCCGACGTCAACCTTGTCCTCAGGACCGGCGAAATCGTTGGCATCGCAGGCGTCGAGGGCAATGGGCAAAGCGAGCTTTTCGACGCCATTGGCGGCCTCCGGCCGATTTCCGGCGGCTCGGTGGAACTTGGCACGACCGACATCACCCATGTCAGCGTGCTTGAGCGTCGCGCGGCCGGCATGGCGAACATCCCCGAGGACCGCATCGCGACCGGCAGTGCCGGTGGCGCCACGGTCGCGGAAAACATCGTCGCGACCGAACTCACCGACAAGCGCTTCGTGCGCCACGGCCTGCTCGACCTGAAAAGCATCCGCGATCATGCGGCCAAGCTGATCGAGAAGTTCAGTGTCCGCGTCCAGGGTCCGGAATCGGCAATCGGGACGCTGTCAGGCGGCAACATGCAGAAGGTTGTCGTCGCGCGCGAACTGTCGTCGGAACCGAGCCTCCTGCTGGTGTCGCATCCGACGCGCGGCGTCGATCTCGGCGCCACCGAGTTCATCTGGCAGAACATCGCCAAGGCGCGCGACGCGGGCGCGGCGGTGTTGCTGACGTCGGCCGACCTGTCCGAAATTCTTGCGCTGGCCGACCGCATGATCGTTCTTTATCGCGGCCGCATCGTCGCCGCCTTTGTCAATACGGAAGAGGTCACGCCGGAAGTGCTTGGTAGCTACATGCTTGGTTTCGCCGAACAATCGGCCGAAGAACGCAACGCGGCGCTCGCATGACCCAGGGCCGCCTCTTCCTCTCCGAAACGGGCCGCATCGTGATGGCGGCGATCTTCGCGCTCGCCGTCACGCTGATCATCATCTTCTTCGCCTCGAAGACGCCCTGGGCGACCTTCGAGACGTTCGTGACCTCGCCGCTTTCCAGCAAGCGGACGATCGGCATCTGGATCGACGATTCCGTCAAGCTGGCTCTGGCCGGGCTTGCCTTCAGCCTGGTTTTCCAGGCCCGCCAGTTCGCGCTCGGCGTGCAGGGCCAGGTCTATATCGGCGGGCTTTTCGCGACACTCGTCGCGTTCTCGCCGATTGGCACAACATGGCTGGCGCTGCCGGCGGGTATTCTCGCCGCCATGATCGGCGGCGCCTTCATCGGCTTCATTCCGGGATATGCGAAGTCCAAGCTCGGCGCCAACGAGATCGTCTCGTCGCTGATGCTCAACTACATCGCCTATGACATCTGCAACTATATCCTGCGCGTCTATCTCGCCTCACTCGAGAGCGGCCTGACGACATCGGCGCCCTTCCCGGCCCAGTCGATCTATCCCGCCTTCATCCCCCGCACACGCGTCGATCTCGGCATCGTCATCGCGCTGGCGACGACTGTGGTGGTCTGGTTCCTGCTCTATCGCACCGCCTGGGGCCTCAAGCTGCGCCTCACCGGTCATAATGCCCGCTTCGCAGCCTATTCTGGCATTCGGTCGAGCTTTATCATGGTGAGCGCCATGACGGCGGCCGGCGCGATCGGCGGATTGCTCGGCGCGGTTTTCGTGCAGGGCACGGCCTATGGCAAGCTCTCGATCGGCTTCGAGGCTGGCATGGCCTTCGAAGGCATCCTGATCACGATCGTTGCCCGCAACCGGCCTCTGGCCATTCCCTTCGTTGCGCTCGGCTATGGCTATCTGCGCCAGGGTGCCGCGCTGATGAACTACCGCGCCGACGTGCCGGCCGAGGTCATCGGCATCGTGCAGGGCATCGTCATCCTGCTGGTCGCCTCCTCCTTCACGGTTCCCGGCAAGGCGATGCTCGCCCGCTTGATGGGTAACCGCACTGCTGCATCGCGGGCCACATCATGAATGAGATCATCGCCACGATCCTGTCCGCGACCTTCGTCGCGGCGGTCATCCGCACCACGACGCCGATTCTCTTCGCGTCGCTGGGCGGCCTCCTTTCCGATCTGGTCGGATCGCTGAACGTCGCGCTCGAAGGCATCATGCTGATTGGTGCGCTGACGGCCGTCATCGTCTCCGCCCATGCGCCCTGGTATATCGGCGTCCTCGCGGGCCTCGCGGCAGGCGGTTTCCTTGGCGGCGTGATGGCCTTGTTCCATCTGCGCTTCAAGGCCGACATCATCCTGGTCGGCTTTGCGATCAACATCATCGCAGCGGGCGGCACAGTGACCGTGCTGACCTATGCGACGGGTGGCGACAAGGGCACCTCGATCAATATCCCGTCCAAGGCCGTCCCGGCTCTGGACCTGTCGTTCCTCGGCAATATCCCTGCCATCGGGCCATTCCTGCGTGAAGTGCTTTCCGGCCACTCCTATTTGACCTGGCTTGCGGCCTTCATGGTCTATGCGATCTGGTATTTCCTTTATCGCACGCCGGAAGGCCTTCGTTTCCGCGCCGTCGGCGAATATCCGCCGGCAGCCGAAGCCGCCGGAATCTCGCCCAACCGGCTGCGCACCTATGGCCTGATCGCCTCCGGCTGCCTTGCCGGCCTCGGCGGCGCGCAGCTCGCGATGTTCTCCTTCGTGGGCTTCACGCGTGACATGACGGCCGGACGTGGCTTCATCGCGCTCGGCGCTGTGCTGCTTGGCCGGCGCCATCCGATCGGCACGATGATCGCCGCCGTCTTGTTCGGCTTCTTCGAGGCACTGTCGATTGCGCTGCCAGGCATCCTCAAATGGATGCCGGGCGAGCTGATCCACACGATCCCGTTCGTGGTGACGGTTCTGGCGCTCATGCTGTCGTCCCGGCGACGCGTCACGGCCTGAACGAAAACAATACGCCGACCGGCAGTCCGAACTTCGAAATGAAAAAGGGATGGCCCCGCCTGGCGCCATCCCTTTTTCTTTCAGCGTCCTGATCCGGCCGTGAGGCCTTGCTTCAGCCCTTGACGGCGCCGACCGCGATACCGCTGACGATCTGGCGCTGGAAGACGATATAGATCAGCACGATCGGGGCGGCGGCGAGCACGATTCCGGCGGCGAGCAGCGGCACATTGGTGGTGTATTCGCCCCTGAGCGCCGCGATGCCGACCATCAGAGTGCGCTTGTCCTGCAGGACGAGCAGCGAGATCAACACATCGTTCCAGCAATAGAGCGTGTTGAGGATGCCGAGCGTCAGCAGCGCCGGCTTCCCCATCGGCAGCATGATGTGCCACCAGATCTGGACCAACCCTGCACCGTCGATCTGCGCCGCCTCGAACAATTCGCGTGGCAACCGGGCGTAGAAGGCCGTCATCAGATAGACGCTGAACGGCAGGAAGAACGCGGTGTAGGCGATGACGAGCCCAGCGCGCGAATTGATGAGATCGAGCGCGATCATCGTCCGGTAGAACGGCACGAGCACGACCTGGACCGGGATCATCAACGACACCAGAATGATGGCAAAGACGATCTTCGAGCCGCGAAAGCGCAGGATGGCCAGCGCATAACCGGCGAACGAGGAGATCAGCAGCAGCGCGAGAACGGCGCCGATCGTCACCACGACGGAATTGGTGAAGTATTCGGAGAGCCGCGATTGGTTCCAGGCCTGTCCGAAGTTGGCGAATGTCGCGTCGGTCGCGAGACCGAAGCGATCGAGGACGAAGCCCTTGCGTGTCTTCAGCGCCGCGTTGATCGTGAAGAAGACCGGATAGACGGCGGAAAGCGCCAGCAGCGCCATCGGCAGCGCGATGACGGCGAGAAGGCGCTTCTGCCGGGTTTCGACGGCGGCCATGGCGGCTCCCCTAGAGGCTGGCGTTGCGGGACATGATGCGGATCTGGATGAAGGCGAGCCCGGCCATCATCGCGAACAGCACCATCGAGATCGCACTGGCATAGCCTGGACGGTTCATGCGGCCCTGCTCGAGCCAGATCAGGAATTCCGGCAGCGTCGTCGACGTCCCCGGCCCGCCGGCCGTCAGGACGTAGATCAGCCCGAACATCGACGTCAGCATGCCGATGGTCGTGACGACAGCCGCGAACTCGATGATCGGGCGGATGGACGGAATCACGATGTACCACCAGGTCGCCATCAGCTTGGCGCCGTCGAGCTTGGCAGCTTCCAACATGTCGGAGGGCACCGTCGAAAGCCCGGCCAGGAAGATCAGCAAGCTCATGCCGAAGGTCGCCCAGAGCTGCACCGCAATGAGGCTGAACAGCGCCGTCGACGAGTTGCCGAGCCAATCGACCGGCGACAGGCCGATCCCCTTGAGCATCGCATTGAACGAGCCGTCGTAACGCAGCAGCATGTTGAAGATGGCGCCGACAATGACGCTCGAAAGCACGGCGGGGAAGAAGTAGACGGCACGGAACAGCTTGCCGCCCGGCACGCCTTGATGGATCAGGATGGCCAGCACCAGCGGCAGGCCGATCCAGATCGGCAGTGTCGCCAGAAGGATCAGCATGTTGACGATGCTGTCCATGAACACCGGATCATGCGTGAGGCTGGCGTAGTTGGCGAGACCGATGAAGCGCGGCGCCACCATGCCATTGTAATCGGTGAACGACGTCCCGAAGCCCCAGATCAGCGGCACGATGCGAAAGATGATGACGAGCGCCAGCGCCGGTACGACGAACAGCCAGCCGAGCCGCTCGGGATTGTCGCCAAGGAAACGGCGGCGGGCTGCTGATGGCTGGCGCTCGGTCATTACTCTCTCCGTCATGCCCGGGGTCGATCCGGGCATCCACGTCTTGGGATCAACGGCAAAACGGCGGCAGGGGCAGAAGGCGTGGATGGCCGGGCGAGGCCCGGCCATGACGGCGCTGGAAACGGGCGAAACGCCTACTTCTTCTTGGCTTGCGCCTGGACCTCGTCCATGCGGGCGAGCGCCTTGTCGACGGTGGTCTCGCCGGTGAAGAGCAACTGGCTCTGGCGGTGCCACTCCTCCGTCTCGGCGGTCGACATGTTGTTGTGCGCGAGCGGCACGCCATCCGCGAGCCAGGCGAGAATCTGCTTGGCAGAAGGGCTTTCGACCTTCGAGGTGTCCACCTTGGTGTCAGCGGGAATTGCGCCGGCGGACTCGAAGAAGACCTGCATATGCGGCGTATCGGCGAAGCTCTTGGCGAGCGCGATCGCGAGATCCTTGTTCGGCGAGAAGTTAGTGACGCCGTAGCCGATGCCGCCGGCGAGCGGCAGCTTCAGCGAGCCATCGCCGCCCGCGACCGGCGGCATGACATAGACGCCAACCTTGTCGGCGCCGAGGAAATCGTCGAACTCCATCCAGTGCGCGACGTCGGAGATGAGACCGATCGTGTTGGCGTTTTCGCCGCGCTCGAAGCTCTCATATTCGTCCATGAACTTCGCGGTCGAATTGGCGCCTTCGGCATACCAGCCAGCGCCCTTGGTCGCGACCCACGCGTCGACGATCGCCTTCACTTCCGGGCTTGACCATTTGAGGTCACCCTTGGTCCAGGCTTCCTGCTGTGCCGCCGTCCAGCCATTGGCCGCCACCGCCGACAGGAAGAAGTCGGCACCAAAGCCTTCCTTGTTACCGAGCGCGAAGCAGGTCGTGCCGGCCTTTTTCAACGCGGCGCAGACCGCTTCGAGATCAGCCCAGTTCTTGGGCGTCTTGTTGGGATCGAGACCGGCTTTCTGCCAGAGATCCTTGTTGTAGTAGACCGCAAAGCCCTGGATCGAGATCGGCACGGCATAGGCGTCGCCATCGGCTCCAGTGAATTCCGGCCAGCCGGCGATGCGGCCCTTGATGTCGGCGATATTGTCGTCGAGCTTCACCAGCGCGCCGGTGCGCTCTTTTGTCTGGGATCCGCCATGCAGGAGCACGACATCGGGGCCTTGGCCTGCCGAGATCGCGGTGCCGAGCAGCGTGTAATATTGGTCATGCGGCTGCATGACGTATTTGACCGTGACGCCCGGATGGGCGGCTTCGAAGTCCTTCTTCACCGCGTCGAAATAGGGCTGCGTCGTCGGGTCCCCCGACTTCCAATCCCAGACGGTGAGCGTCGTATCGGCACTGGCGACGCCAACCGAGACGGCAAAAGCTGCGGCGAGCATCGTTCCGGCGCAAAGCGCCCGTCGTGTCAAAGTCATTCGCATCTCCTCCCTTGCGAACTCTATTCCCGGCGGACCGCCCTCCCGGCGGTCCGTATCGCTCAATGTGCGAGGCGCGGATTAAACGGCGCCGGCGGCAGGTCGGCCGCTGCACGCACATCCGGTATCGCGTGGTCGCGGCGTGCGGTCTCGCTCAGCACGAGGCCATGGCCGGGACGCTCCGGCCGATAGGCGTAGCCGTCGCGAATCTCGATCGGCTGCTCGATCAGATGATCAAAATTCTGGAACGAGTATTCGAGCCATTCGACCTCGGGCAGCGCGATCGCCATATTGATGCCGATCTCGAGCACCGAATTTCCGAGGCTGACCGGGATGCCATATTCGGCGGCAAGCCAGCCGATGCGCATCACTTCCGAGACATGGCCGTGCACGTTGATCATGTCGGTGCCGCGCGCTTCCATCAGCGCCCGCTTGCCGGAGGCGTCGAAATACTCGCCCGAATTGACCAGCGTGAAAGGGCAGCCCGCGCGGATCATCTTCAGGCCCTCGAAATCGAAGCGAAGGCAGGGATCCTCAATCCAGAGGATGTCAAAACCGGCCTTGTTGATGATGTTGAGCCGGCGCACGGCATCCTGTGGCGACCAGCCTTCATTGGCGTCGATCATGATCGCCTCAGGCTTACCGACCGTCTTCACCAGCAGGTCGAGCCGGTGCAAGTCGCGTTCGATGTCCGGATGGCCGACCTTGATCTTGAAGGCCGTGTAGCCGATCGAAGCGGCGTGTTCGAACAGCGCGCAGTAATCATCGTCCGAGAGATGATAATCGAGCCCGCTGGCATAGGCCTTCACGCGCTCCTTCGTGCCGCCGAGCAGTTTCCAGAGCGGCAGGCCTAGCTGCTTCGCCGTGAGGTCCCACAGCGCCTGGTCGACGCCCTCGCCAAAGGCGAGCGAGGCGCCTCGTATGTTGCCGCCGCGTGGCCGGCGCACCTTATGCACCAGCGCGGCCGGCTCCTGCCCCTCGAGATTTGGCCAGACCTCGCCGCGGAACAACCGCTCGATCTCGTCGAGGGAGGGCAGAGGGTTGAACAGCGAGAAGACGAAGCCAAGGCCGGTGAGCCCCGTGTCGGAGATCAATTCCAGCGCCGCCACGTGGGCATGCTCGATGCGAACCTGGCTGTCGCCGATCACACGATCGCGTGCAAACTGGAAACGGGTCAGTCGAAAATCGACGATGCGCATGATATGAGTCGCCTGATCCATCAATCACGGGATTTGATATGCCACAGAGGCCATCTGATAGATCAGATGCAATCGTTGCGCAAGCCGAGGCTGAACCGCTCACATCGCCTGAGCGGCCGGAGCGTGAAGGCACGACGCTCTCGCTGAGCGAGCTCGCCTATGAGCGCATTCTGGAGATGCTGTTCGCGCGCCGCCTGCCGGCCGGCGCCTTCGTCTCGCAAAACGATTTGGTGGGAATCGTCGGGGTGCCCGTTGCGCCGCTGCGCGATGCGCTGCGCGTGCTCCAGACAGAGGGCTTGCTGACGATTCACCCGCGCTCTGGCATCCGTTTCCTGAAGCCGGATTTCGAGTTCGCGCGGCACACCTATCAGTTCCGCTCGGTGCTGGAGCGGCCGGCCGTGCGCGTCTTCGCTGAGATGGCGACGCCGGAACGGATCATGGCGATCCGCGTCCGACACGAGGCCTGCATCGCGCTGCTGGCCGAGACGGGATTTACAGCTGACGTTGCGCGCGAGGCCGTGGCGCTGGATGCGCTGCTGCATTTCGAGATCATCGGCGCGCTCGGCAACCCGCTGATCGAATCGACCTACCGCCGCGTTCACAACTATCTGCAGCTGATCCGGCTCGACCGCACGCTGTCCGGCCCGATCGTGCTGCGAACGCTCAAGGAGCATCTCGACCTGCTCGACGCCTGCCTCGCGCGCGACCCGGATCGCGCTGAGGCCTCGCTGCAACTGCATTTCACGCAGGCGCTGCAGCGGACCATGGGCATTTTTTGAAGAGCGGGAGACAGAACGTCATGCAGCGGATGGGCATGGTCATCGCCATCAAGGCAGAAGCAATCGAGGAGTACAAGCGCCTGCACGCGGCGGGATCGGCCGAGGTCAATGCGCTGCTGTCTGCAGCCAGCGTGCGCAATTACACGATCTATCTGCGCGAGCCGGAAAATCTCCTGTTCGGCACCTGGGAATATCATGGCGCCGATTGGTCGGCCGACGCAGCGCGGCTCGGGCAGGAGCCGGCCGTCCAGGCCTGGTTGGCGCAGACCGATCCCTGCCAGCAGCCGCTCGCCTCGGCGAAGTCAGGCGAGTGGTGGGCGGCGATGGACGAGGTCTTTCACCTCGATTGAGCCTTTTCGGCCGAACTCGGCAAGGCTCGGATGCCCAGGCTGCGCCCGGGCATGGCGGCTGAAGGACACGCCTATTCAGCCGCCTCCAGTGCGCGTCCTTCCAGCGAGAGATTGAGTCCGGTCGCCGCATCGAAAGCATGCAGGCGGCTCTGATCGAAGCTTAGCCGCATCGGCTCGTCGATCGCGGTCGCGATCGTCGCCGGCATCGTCGCCTTGAAAAGGCAGTCGCCGGTCTTCAAGGTGACGATCTTCTCGACGCCATGATTTTCGACGCCCCAGACACGTGCCTCGATGGATCCGGCCGGGTCGAGATGGACATTCTCCGCGCGAATGCCGAGCGTGATGGGCCCGCTGCTGCGGCCAAGCCGGGCGCGCAGCGCCGGACCAACCGCAAATTCGATCGCCCCCGAAGGAACCCGCATCCGGTCGCCAAGGAGATCGGCGGGAAGGAGGTTCATCGCCGGCGACCCGACGAAGCCGGCGACATAGGTGTCGCGTGGATGATGATAGATCTCGTAGGGCGTGCCGACCTGGGCGAGCCGCCCGTCATTGAGAACGCCCACCTTATCGCCCATCGACATCGCCTCGATCTGGTCGTGCGTGACGAACAGGAAGGTGGCGCCGAGCTTCATCTGCAGGTCCTTGAGCTCGGATCGCAGCGTTTCGCGCAGCTTAGCGTCGAGATTGCTGAGCGGTTCGTCCATGAGGAAGATACGCGGCGAGCGCACGATGGCCCGGCCTATCGAGACGCGCTGCATCTCGCCGCCCGACAACCGATCGACCTTGCGCTCGAGAAGATGCTCGATGCGCAGCGTCTTGGCGGCGCGAGCAACGCGCTGGTCGATATCGGGTTGCGCCATGCGGCGGATGTTCGATTTCAGCGGGAATTCGAGGTTTTGCCGCACGGTATAGCGCGGATAAAGCGAATATTGCTGGAGGACCAGCGCGACGTCACGCTCGGCCGCGCCCCAATCGCCGACATCGACGCCGCCGATCTCGATCGAGCCGGCGGTCGGCTTCTCTAGCCCGGCGATGAGCCGCAGCGTCGTCGTCTTGCCGGCGCCGGTCGGCCCCAGCAAGACGAAGAACTGGCCGTCCTCGATTTCGAGATCGAGATTTTCCAGCGCCGTATGGGCGCCGAAGCGCTTGGTGATGCCGTTCAAGCGGACATGCGCCATCTCTACGCTCCCAGTCTCACGCCCAGCGACTGCCCGGACCTCGTGTCGAAGAAATGCGTCTGGTTTTCGTCGAGACGCGCGAAGACGGTGTCGCCGGGCTTGCCGACGAAACCGGAGACCGTGCGGGCGCGAAGCACGCCCGAGCCGACCTTGAGGTCGACGATGTCATAGGCTCCGAGGGGCTCGATGACATGCGCTTCGAGCGGCACGAGCCCCTCGCCGGGCTGATGCGCGACGATCACGCCCTCTGGACGAATGCCGAGCGAAAGCCCGCCATCGCCGCGCCCGCTTGCTTCGATCGCGCGCGGCAACGTCACTGGAACGCCGAAAGCCTCGCTGGCATTGCCGAGCCGCACCTTAGCTTGCCCGCCCTCGGTCTCGAGCTTCGCGTCGGAAATGTTCATCACCGGGCTGCCGATGAACTGCGCCACGAAGAGATTGGCCGGGTTCTGGTAGACCTCGATCGGCGTTCCGACCTGCTGCAGCACGCCCTCGCTCATCACGACGATCCGGTCGGCGAGCGACATCGCCTCAACCTGATCATGCGTGACATAGACCGAGGTGGCCTTGTTCTCGATATGGAGCCGCTTCAGCTCGGTGCGCATGTCCTCGCGGAGCTTTGCATCGAGCGCGCCGATCGGCTCGTCCATCAGGATAGCCTTCGGACGCCGGACCAAAGCGCGGCCAATAGCGACGCGCTGCATGTCGCCGCCCGAGAGCGCCGAAGGCCGCTTGCCGAGGAAATGGCCGATATCGAGCGCGCGGGCGACGGCATTGACCTCGCGCTCGACATCGGCGCGGGCGCCGCCCGCGGCGCGCAGTGGAAAGGCGATGTTCTCGAACACCGTCAGATGCGGATAGAGAGCATAGAGCTGGAACACGAAGGCGATGTCGCGTTCCGAGGCTTCGAGATCCTGCACCGGCTTGCCGTCGATGCGGATCTCGCCCGAGGTGATGTCCTCGAGACCGGCGATCGCGCGCAGCGTCGTCGTCTTGCCGCAGCCGGACGGGCCGAGCAGCACAACGAATTCGCGGTCGGCGATCGTGAGGTTCAGGTCACGGATGACCTGAACCGTGCCGAAGAACTTCTGGACGTTGGAAAGGACGATCTCGGCCATAGGTCAGGCGTCCTTGCCGTCTGGAAGGGGCTTCGGCACATGCGCGGCGATGTTGAAGCCGACAAGTCCGACGAGGATGATGGCGACGCTCCAGGAATGGAGGCCATGGTGCCAGGGCTGGCAGAGGGCGATGATCCCGCCGACCATCAAGGCCATGGAACCCGGCTCGATCCAGCGAGCGCTCAATTCACGGAAGTTCATGGGTTCTGCCTCCCTCTACTTGCGGATGGCGCCAAAGGTCACGCCGCGCAGCAGATGGCCGCGAAGAGCGAAGGTGAAGATCGCCACCGGCAGCAGGAACAGGAAGGTGCCGGCGGCAATGACCGTCCAGTCCGGCAGGCCCGAGCCAAGCTGCGAGGGAATGAAGGGCGGCGCCGTCTGGGCGCGCCGGTTGGTCATGATCAGCGCGAAGGCATATTCGTTCCAGGCGGTGATGAAGCAGAACACCGCGGTGGCGGCGATGCCGGTCGCCGCTTCGGGCAGCACGATCTTGAAGAAGGCCTGCATGCGCGTATAGCCGTCGACCAGCGCCGCCTCCTCATATTCCTTCGGAATCTCGTCCATGAACCCTTTCATGAGCCAGACCGAGAAAGAGAGGTTGAAGGCGATATAGAGGATGATCAGGCCGATATGCGTGTCGGTGAGCCCGACGGCCCGGTACATCAGGAACATTGGGATGGCGACGACGATCGGCGGCAACATGCGCGTCGACAGGATGAAGAAGAGCAGATCCGCCTCCCCCTTGACCCTGAAGCGCGAGAAGCCATAGGCCGTGAAGGTCCCCATGCCGACCGCGAGCACTGTCGAGGTGATCGCGATGATGAGACTGTTCATGAAGCGGCTGGGATAGCCCGACAGTTGCACATTATCGCCAGTGCGCAGCACGCGCTCGCCATTGTCCATGATGCGCTGCTCCCACCAGGGAGCGGCGGCATAGGTGGCCGGATCGACCGCCTTGTTCATCTGCACCCGCTTCACGAAGAGCTTGATGAACGACGTGATTTCCGGCTGGAACAGCACGGTCGGCGGGACGGTCGTTGCCAGCGCGCGCGGCTTGAATGCCGTCGAGGCGATCCAGTAGATCGGCGCAAGGAAGATCAGAGTCGCGATGATCACGCCGACAACGGCGAGGCGATTGACCGCAGCGCGGCCGGAAGACTTGACGGCCGCCATCCTAGCGCTCCTTCACCTTGTTGAGATACTTCACATAGATGTTGGTGATCGCCAGAACCATGATCAGGACAATATAGGCGAGCGCGCAGGACTTGCCGGTATCCCATTGCTGGAACGCCTGCTTGTAAAGCCGGATCGCGATGACTTCCGTGGTTGGCTGCGTCGACATGATGTAGGCGATGTCGAACGTCTTGAAGGCTTCCATAGTGCGGAAGATCAGGGCGATGAGCAGGATCGGTGCGACCAGTGGCAAGGTGATGCGCCGGAACGTGTACCAGGTCCCGGCACGGTCGATGGCAGCAGCCTCATAGAGATATTTCGGCACGGCCGAGAGACCCGCGAGCGACAGCAGCATGACGAAGGGCGCCCACATCCAGATATCGGTGATGGCGATCGCGAAGAGCGCGGCATCGGGATTGGAAAGCCAGGCGAAATCGCCGAGGCCGAGGGCATAGTTGATGATGCCCCAGGACGGGTCGTAGAGCAGCTTCCAGAAGAGCCCGACCACGGCCGCCGACATCATCATCGGCAGGAGCAGCAGCGTGGTCACGAGACCTTTCATCGGAAAGGTCCGATTGAGCAGCAATGCGAGGCCGAAGCCGACGATCATCTGGCCGCTCACCGAGATGATGACGTATTTCGCCGTGATGACGAAATTCGCCCAGATGTTCTCGTCGCCGAGCAGCTCGCGATAGTTCCTGAGGCCGACGAAGTTCGCCGGAGCATTCGCGGAAGCGCTGAAATCCGTGAAGGAATAGCCGAGCGAATAGATCAGCGGAAAGATGTTGAAGACGATCAGGAACAGGACCGTCGGAATGATGAAGAGATTTCGAATTCCAAGATCGCTGAGGCCGCGCCGCTGGGCGGGCCGCGCCAAGGAATCCATTTTGGTCGCCACACTGGTCACGCACCGCCTCCCGGGGGTCGAGCAAATGAATATCCGGGGGCTTTCACGCCCCCGGACGGGACCGATGACCGGTCAGTTGCTGTAGCGGTTGTATTTGTTGAACGTCGCGGTCCAGTCCTTGGCCGTCTTGTCCAGTGCTTCCTGCGCCGTACCCTTGTTGCCGACGACATAGGGGTAGATGTTCTGGTTGAACTGATCGAGGATCTCCGCATATTCCGGAGTCGCCCAGAAGTCCTTCACCATGAACATCGTGTCGTAGAACGCCTTGTTATAGGGCGTGGCATTCTGGAACTCGGGAGACTTCAGCACGGCCTGGCTTGCCGTGTAGCCGCCGAGTTCAGCCCAACGCTTCTGCGTCGAATCCTTGATGAACCACTCGAGGAACTTCTTCGAGGCCTCCTGCTTCTTCGAATAGGAGACGATCGAGATGCCCTGTCCGCCGAGCGCGGCGAAGCGCTTGCCATCCGGGCCCGCCGGGTTGGCAAAGAAGCCGGTGACGTCGGCGTTGGGATTGGTCGACTTGTTCACGAGCGGTGGAAAGAAAGCGAAGAAGTTCATGCTCATCGCCGACAGGCCTTCGGTGATAGCCTGATTGTCCTCGATGAAGAACGTCTTGCCCCAACCCGGAGGCGTGAACTTGTACAGTTCCTTGTACATCTCGAGGCCGGCCACCGCTTCCTTGGAATTGATGATGCCGTCGACCTTGTAGGTGGCATAGTCGCCGAGTTCGCCGCCATAGGAGAAGATCGCGCTCTCGACGCCCATTGCCATGGCGTCGTAGGAATTATCGGTATAGATCGCCACCCCGTATTTCTTCTCATCAGGGCGATAGAAGAACTCAGCAATATCGCGCAACTGGGCGTAGGTCTCGGGAATCGCGAGATCGTAGCCATATTTGGCCTTGAACGCTTCCTTCTCCTTCGGGTCTTCGAACCAGTCCTTCCTGTAGGCCCAGCCGACGGCGTCGCCCTCGAGCGGGATCGCCCAGTATTTGCCGCTGCCGCCGGGATATTCGGCATAGTACTTGACGGTGGCCGGCGCCATGACGTCGTTCAGCTTGTTCGCGTTGAAGAAATCCGTCAGGTCGACATAGTGACCCTGCGTCGCGCCCGCGCCGAGCCACTGGCTGTCGCCGACGACCATGTCATAGGCATCGCCGTGCGCGTTGAACTCGGCAAATGTCTTGGTCTGGAAATCGGACCAGGGCGTGGTTTCGACGGTGATCGTGTCGCCCGATTCAGCGGCGTATTCGTTGACGAGTTCCTGCAGGTAGTTCGCCGGATCCCACTCCGCCCAGAAGATCGTGAGATCCTCCGCATGAGCGCTCGCCGCGCCGGCCAGCGTGAATGCCGCCCCGGCCAGCAACAGCTTGAGGTTCTTCCTCATCTGACTTTCTCCTCCCTCTCCCACTGCCATTATTCTTCAGGGGTCGGCAGCTTGCCTGGCCGTATGAGCGGCTAGGCCCCCTTCTTGTGCGTCTTCCTTTCTCCCTTGCCCGGGTCCAGGACTTCGGTGTCGGCGCGGGTCTCTCCCTCCCGCGCCTCCAGAAGTGCCTGCCGGATCAGGGCGGATGCCGCCCAACTTGCCACAGCCTCGGCTCCCTTCGCATCGAGGCCCCAGATATCCTTTAGGATGACGATCGCCTCGATGCCAAAGACCAGCGACAGCGCCTGCGTCACCCGCTCGGCAGCCTCGTGGCCGATCTCGGCATCGAGCGGCGCGACCGCCGCCTTGAGCAACCCGCGCCGGTTTCCGCGCACTACGCGCGCTTCGGCGCCAAGCGTTCCGGCGCGTCGGCGCTGCCACTGGTCGAGCGCCAGCAACAGGGCCGCGCGATGCGTCGCCTCATAGGCTTCCATCCGCCTGAAGGCGAAGCTGAACAGCGCCGCGACATTCGTCGCCGCATCGCCGTCCGCTGGCTTCCAGTCCAGCACCGGCCCCAGCGCATCGTCGACAGCCGCCTGGATCATCGCCGCCTGGCTCGGGAAATAGCGATAGGCCGTGGCGCGTGAAACCTGCGCCGCCTCCGCGACGTCCGAAACCGATGGGCTGCCGCCGTCTTGCATCAGACGGAGCGCCGTATCCAGCATCAGCCGCTTCATGCGACCGCGCGGCCCCTTCTCGACCGGCCGTTCCTGCTGCTCTTGACCTGAGACTGACATGCCAATACGATACGCTCGTCTCAGAGACTTTGCAACCAGCCAATTCGCCCTTCTGATGTCTGGGAGGCCACCCGAAGGCGCGAAAGACCAACAAATCAGCCACTTCTAACGGCCGGCAGCCGCCGCTTCGGCCAACCCTTCCGCTTGGCCATGCGGCTCCTCTGCCGGAACGGCCAGTTGTTCGAGGACGCCATGAAGCGCATCTATATCGTCGGCACGGCGGACACGAAGCGCGAGGAACTCGACTTCCTGAAAAGCGTCATCGACGCCGCGGGCATGGTGTCGATGCTCGTCGATGTCGGCACGCGGCCTTCGACGATCGACGCCGACATTCCCGCAGCCGCGGTGGCTGCACATCATCCGGACGGACCAGGGGCCGTGCTCGGCCTTACCGATCGCGGGACTGCTGTTGCCGCCATGGCCGACGCGTTCACCCGCTTCATCACCAGCCGGACCGATATCGGCGGCGTCATCGGCATCGGTGGCGGCGGAGGAACGTCGATCATCACAGCCGGCATGCGGGACCTAGACGTCGGCCTGCCGAAGCTCATGGTCTCGACGCTCGCCTCGGGCGATGTCGGTCCCTATGTCGGCGTATCCGACATCGTCATGGTCCCATCGGTGACCGACCTCGCGGGGCTGAACCAGATCAGCCGCCTCGTCCTCCAGAATGCCGCACATGCGATCATGGGCATGGTGCGCTATCCGGTGATCCAGACCAGCGGCAAGCCGCCAATCGGGCTGACGATGTTCGGAGTCACGACCCCTTGCGTCACGCGCGTGGCGGAGCTCTTGCGCGACGCGCATGACTGCCTCGTGTTCCACGCCACGGGAACTGGCGGGCGGGCGATGGAGAAGCTCGTCGACAGCGCCATGCTGGTCGGCGTCATCGACGTCACGACGACCGAGATCGCCGATCATCTCTTCGGCGGCGTGCTGTCAGCCGGCGGCGACCGGCTCGGTGCCATCGCACGCAGCGGCATCCCCTATGTCGGTTCCGTGGGTGCGCTCGACATGGTCAATTTCTGGGCAATCGACACCGTGCCGGAACAGTATCGGGGCCGCCTGCTCTACAAGCACAATCCCAACATCACGCTGATGCGCACGACGCTGGAAGAAAACCGGGCTCTTGGCATCTTCATCGGCGAGAAGCTCAATGCCTGCGCAGGGCCCGTCCGTTTCCTGATTCCCGAGCGCGGGGTCTCGGCGCTCGATATCGCAGGCGGCGCGTTCCACGATCCCGATGCCGATGCGGCCCTGTTCGACGCCCTGGAGGCGACAGTGGTGCAGACCACCCGGAGGCAGCTCGTTCGGCTGCCGCTGCATATCAACGACCCGGACTTCGCCGATGCGCTCGTCCGGCATTTCCACGACATCGCAGATTGATACGAAAGGAAGGCGGATGCCCTTCATTCCCCGCCAGCAGATCCTCGACAAGTTCAACGACATGGTTCAGCGCCGCGTGCCGATCATCGGCGGCGGTGCGGGAACCGGTCTTTCGGCGAAATGCGAGGAAGCGGGCGGCATCGACCTCATCATCATCTACAATTCCGGCCGCTACCGGATGGCGGGCCGCGGCTCCGCGGCGGGGCTGCTCGCCTATGGCAACGCCAATGAGATCGTGAAGGACATGGCGCACGAAGTGCTGCCGGTCGTGAGGCACACCCCGGTGCTTGCTGGCGTCAACGGCACAGACCCGTTCGTGCTGATGCCGCAGTTCCTCGCCGAGCTGAAGGCGATGGGCTTTTCCGGCGTGCAGAACTTCCCGACGATCGGCCTGTTCGACGGCGTGATGCGCGCGAGCTTCGAAGAGACCGGAATGGGCTTCTCGCTCGAGGTCGACATGATCCGCGAGGCGAACCGGCTCGACATGCTGACGACGCCTTATGTCTTCAACGGCGACGAGGCGCGTGCCATGGCGGAAGCGGGCGCCGACATCATCGTCGCACACATGGGCGTCACGACCGGCGGCGCGATCGGCGCGACTTCAGCCAAATCGCTAGAAGATTGCGTGCGGGAGATCGATGCGATCGCCGAAGCGGCGATGGCGGTACGGTCCAATGTGATCATTCTCTGCCATGGTGGCCCGATCGCCATGCCGGAGGATGCCGCTTTCGTGCTTCAGCGGACCGCGCATTGCCACGGCTTCTATGGCGCATCGAGCATGGAACGGCTGCCGGTCGAAGTGGCGCTGACCGCCCAGACGCGCCGTTTCAAGGAACTGGCCTTCTGAGCCGGAGCAACAAGCAGGAGGAGGAGTGCGCCATGGCCGAAGGTCAATTCATCATCGCCGCGGAGACACCGCAGGAGCATCTCGACTGGGGGCGGCTGCGCTGGATGAGCCATCCGCCAGCCACCGGCGCCGACCAACTCACGGTGATCGACGTCACGCTCTCGCCCGGCAAGGGCCACGACTTCCATAAACATCCCGACCAGGAAGAGGTGATCTATGTCACCAGCGGCAGGGTCGAGCAGTGGGTGGCACAGGAAAAGCGCCTGCTCGGTCCTGGTGACGCTGCCTTCATCCCGCCGGGCGTCGTGCATGCCTCATTCAATGCCGGCAGCGAGGACGCGCATGTCGTCGCGATCCTCGGCCCCTGCATTGGCGTCAATGGCTATGTCTCGGTCGAGGTGGCCGGCGAGGCGCCGTGGAAGGATCTGCGGACGTAGGGTGTCACCGAAGATGCACCACCTGTCATTGCCGGGCTTGACCCGGCAATCCAGACTGGCGTTCGATCGAAGCGGCCAGAGGAAGCCGGTCCAATGGAGACAGGATTGCCGGGTCAGGCCCGGCAACTACAGACAAAATGGCGGTTGCCGCGAGGAGAGCCGCAAATAACAAGAC
Source organism: Kaistia soli DSM 19436 (assembly GCF_900129325.1). Classification (GTDB taxonomy): domain Bacteria; phylum Pseudomonadota; class Alphaproteobacteria; order Rhizobiales; family Kaistiaceae; genus Kaistia; species Kaistia soli. The sequence goes on from NZ_FQUP01000001.1 coordinate 981,758, forward strand.
GATCTGGGAGGATCCGATGCCGAACACCTATCCGAAACTGCACAATGCCGCCTGGCCGGGCGTGGTCGGCAAGGGCGGCGACAGCGAGCCGATCATCCCGCTCGACACGCTGCTGCGCCTCACCGCCAATGCCGAAGTCAACGGGGTCAAGTTCGACGGCATCGATCTCTTCATCACCGCGCCGCATTTCGATATCGACAGCGACAAGGACGCGGTGAAGCGGATGAGCGACCACATCGCGTCCTACGGGCTGAAGGTCGGTTCCTTCGTCGCGCCGATCTGGGACGGTGCTGGCGGCGGCTCGGCCATGGGCTCAGCCGAGGATCGCAAGCGCTTTGTCGAGCAGGTCCGCAAGGCCTGCGCCATTGGCCAGCAGATGCGCCAGCTTGGCATTCGCCCAACCGGCGGCATCCGCATCGATTCCTCGGTGGGCGTCGAGGCCTGGGACACGGACCCCGTAGGCAACACCAAGCTCATCGCGCAGACCTTCTCGGAGGCAGCCGATGTCGCCGAGGACTATGACGAGTTCCTCGTCGCCGAGGGCGAGATCTGCTGGGGCGGCATGCATTCGTGGCGTGAAATGGTCCGGCTGCTCGAGACCGTGAACCGGCCGGGTGTTGTCGGTTTCCAGGCCGATATGGCGCATTCGATGCTCTATACGCTCGGATACAATGCGGAAAATGACCGGATACTGCCGAAGGATTTCGATTGGTCGGATACCGCGACGCTCGATGCCGCCTATCGTAAGGTCGCGGATGCGCTCCGCCCCTGGACGATGGATTTCCACGTCGCGCAGAATGACGGCACGGTGTTCGGGTCGGGCGATCACGAGAAGACCGGCCGCCACTGCCAGGTCAACGACCCCAACGGCCGTCTCGATATCACCAAGCATGCCGGCTACTGGCTGCGCGACCGTGAGGGCAATCTCACGAAGCGCATGCGCCATATCAGCTGGGATGGCTGCATGTTCCCGAATGCCGTCATGGAGAGCCAGGACACCTGGAACGCCGTGCTCGGCGCCATGATCAAGGTGCGCGAAGCGCATGGCTGGCAGGAATAGGCCTTGAAGGCCGACGGGAAGGATTGCTCGAAATGACCAAGACGCTGAATGTCGGCATGGTGGGTTATGGCTTCATGGCCCGCGCCCATTCCAATGCCTGGAGCAAGGTTTCGCACTTCTTCGATACGGGCTACCGGCCGGTGCTTAAGGCGGTCGCGGCGCGCAATACGCAGAAGGCAACGGCCTTTGCGGAGCAATGGGGCTATGAGGCCGTCGAGAGCGACTGGCGGCGGCTGATCGAGCGGGCGGATATCGACGCGATCGACATCTGCACGCCCAATGACAGCCATGCCGAGATCGCCATCGCCGCCGCCAAGGCCGGCAAGATGGTGCTCTGCGAAAAGCCGCTCGCCCGCACCGAGGCTGAGGGCAAGCCGATGGTCGAGGCAGTCGAGGCCGCCGGCGTGCCCAATATGGTCTGGTATAATTACCGCCGCGTCCCGGCCGTCATGCTCGTGAAGCGGATGATCGACCAAGGCCTGCTCGGCCACATCTATCACTATCGAGCAAAGTTCCTGCAGGACTGGACCATCTCGCCAGACGTGCCGCAGGGCGGCGCGGCCACCTGGCGGCTCGACGTCGAGAGCGCCGGCTCAGGCGTGACGGGAGACCTGCTCGCGCACTGCCTCGACACCGCGATCTGGCTGAATGGCGGCATCGATAGCCTGACCGCGATGACCGAGACCTTCGTCAAGCAGCGCAAGGACGCAACGACCGGCGCGATGCGCGATGTCGGCATCGACGACGCGGCCGCTGTCATGACGCGCTTTGCCAACGGCTCACTGGGCACGTTTGAATCGACCCGCTATGCGCGCGGCCACAAGGCGGCCTATACGCTCGAGATCAATGGCGAGAACGGCTCGCTCGCCTGGGATCTGCATGATCTCAACCGCGTCGCCTGGTTCGATCACCGCACGCCGGGGGCGCTGCGCGGCTGGACGTCGATCCTCGTCACCGACGGGGAACATCCCTATCTCGGCAAATGGTGGGTGCCCGGCCTCATCATCGGCTACGAGCACTCCTTCGTGCATCAGGTGGCCGACTTCCTGGAGGGGCTCTCAAACGGCAAGCCGGCGGCGCCGACTTTCCGTGACGCGCTGGAGACCACGCGGATCTGCGACGCCATCATTGCCTCCGGCCGCAGCGGCCAATGGGTCGATCTCGCGGACGGGGCGACAGCATGAAGTTCGGCTTCAACCTGCTGCTCTGGACGGCGCATTTCGAGGAGCAGCATCTGCCGATCCTCGACGCGTTGAAGGCGGCCGGCTATGACGGCGTCGAGGTGCCGATCTTCGGCGGCGAGGAAGCCCATTTCGCCTGGGTCAGGTCCCGCCTTGCGGATGCCGGACTGGCCTCGACCGGCGTCGCCTTCTTTCCGCCCGGCACGGACGCGACGTCCGCCGATCCGGCCGAGCGTGCGGCAGCGCTCGATCACATGAAATGGCTCGCAGACTGCACGGCGGCTCTCGGAGCCGACCTCGTCTGCGGCCCGATCCACCAGACGCTCGGCCGCTTTTCAGGCGCCGGGCCAACGACCGACGAATTTGCGCGTTGCGTCGAGGTACACAAGGCCGCCGCCGCCTATGCAGCGAAGGACAATGTCAGTTTTTCGGTCGAGCCGCTCAACCGCTTCGAATGCTATTTCCTCAACACAGCCGCTGCCGCCAAGACGCTGGTCGATGCAGTGGGCGCCCCGAACTACGGCTATCTCTACGACACGTTCCATTTCAACATCGAGGAGAAGAACCAGGCGCGTGCGATCCACGCAACCGCCGGGCGCTTCAACCATGTCCACATCTCGGAAAACGATCGCGGGACGCCGGGAACGGGGCCGATCGACTTCGCCTCGGTGTTCAAGGCGCTGAAGGCGAGCGGCTATGACGGTTGGATGACCGTCGAGTCCTTTGGCTCGGCCCTGCCGGACATCGCCGCCGCGACGCGCGTCTGGCGGCCCTTGTTCGACCAGCCCGAGGATGTCTATCAAGGCGCGATAAAGTTGATGAAGGACGGCTGGGCAGCCGCGTAGGCCGAGACAAGCGGCTTGTCCTGTGCTTCGCTGGCTGCCCGGCGAACGGGCCGGATGTCAGGGAGGACAAGCGCATGGGCGATCACGTCAGGACGGCACTCGTTACCGGAGCCTCGCGGGGGCTTGGCGCTGCCATCGCCAAGGGGCTCGGTGCCGCGGGCTGGACCGTCGCCGTCAATTACGCCCATGACGATGCCGGCGCGGCGGGTGTCGTCGACGCGATCGAGGCGGCCGGGGGAAGAGCCGGCGCGTTCAAATTCGACGTCACGGATCGCGCCAGTGTTCGTCATGGCGTTGCCGAGATCGAGGCTGCGCTCGGCCCGATCGGCCTGATCGTCAACAACGCCACCGGCCCGCAGCCAATGAAGCCCATCGAGGAGCAGAGCTGGGACGATCATCTCGACCAGCTGCGCTTCTTCGTGAAGGCGCCGCTCTTGATCCTGCAGGCAGTGCTGGCGGACTGGAAGGCGCGCCGCGGCGGCATCGTCATCAATATCGGCAGCGAAGTCGTCGATATCGGCAATGCTGATTTCGGCCACTACGTTGCCGCGAAAGCTGCAATGGTCGGGCTGACACGCTCCTGGGCCACCGAGCTCGGCGGCGACGGCATCCGCGTCAATCTCGTCGCACCGGGCTTCATTCCAGTCGAGCGCCACGCCGAGGCCAGTCCGGACTCCTTCGAGCCCTACCGCCGCCAGGTGCCGCTCGGCCATCAGGGCATCCCGGAGGATATCGCGGCGATGGTGGTGTTCCTCGCCTCGCCCGGCGGCGGCTTCATCACCGGCCAGACCTTCGCGGTGAACGGCGGGCGAACGCTCGCGTGATGCTTCGGGGTTGACCCCCACCGCCGGCTGCGCGCAGAACGGACGCGATCATCCCAACCGAGGAGCCACCCGGCATGAGCGCGTTCGGCCGCGACGATTTCCAACTGCGCAAGGCGGACCTCGCCGATCTGCCGGCGGTCTACCGCATCTGCATGCTGACCGGCGATCTCGGCAAGGACGCGACGCCGCAGAACGATGATCCCGACATTCTCGGCCATCTCTATGTCGGCAACTACATAGTGATGGAGCCGGACCTCGCCTTCCTCATCGACGGGCCGAATGGCGTCGCCGGCTATGTCGTGGGCGCGCGCGACAGCGCGGTGTTCTATGACCGTATGGAGAAGGAATGGCTGCCGCCGCTGCGCCGGCGCATTGCCGATCCGGGTCCCGACAAGGCCCTATGGCGACTAAGCGATTCCAAGCGGCGGCAGGTGCATGACTTCATGCCCTACTACCCGCTGGCGCTGGCCGAAGCCTATCCCTCGCATGGCCATATCGACCTGCTGCCGGAAGCGCAGGGACATGGCTGGGGCCGCCGCCTGCTCGAGACTCTGATGGAGACGCTGGCGGCGGGCGGCTCGCCGGGCATTCACCTCGGCGTCGCGCGCGACAATCTCCCGGCGCTCGCCTTCTATCGAAAAGTGGGGCTGATCGCGCTGCAAACACCTGACCTCGATCCCGGCGGGGTGATCATGGCGAAGCGGTTTCGCTGACGTTCTCGGTCGCCAGCGCCGACAGGAACGCGACCAGCCGGCCGCCCGTTTCGGCGACCGGACGGTCGTTCATGATGATGAGGTCGGGGCGAAGTTCGAAGCGCTTCGCCGCTTCGCGCGCGAGCCGCTCCTCGATCGCGGCACGGCTTTCGCGTCCCCGCCCTTCGAGGCGGGCCGCCAGCACCTCGGGCGGCGCGGTGATCTCGACGACCACCACGCGGTCGAAGCGGCTGCGTGCCAACGGCAGGACCGCGCGCGAGAGATTGCAGACGACATGCGTGCCGCCCGCAAGGGTTTCGGCGATCGAGGCCGGCAGCGCATAGCCGAGGCCATGCGCACGCCAGGACAGCGCGAAGCGGCCAGACGCATGGCCGGCCTCGAAGCTGGCCGTGTCGATCGTGTCGTGGTCCTCGAAGGCATTGGCGGGGCGTGTCACCATACGGCGCGCGAACAGAAAGCGCTCCCCACCCGCGAGCGCCGACCGCGCATGGGCGATCAGCGTGTCCTTGCCCGCGCCGCTCGGTCCGACGACGGCGATGAAAGCTCCGCTTGCCATCGCGCCCTCACGAAACCCGCTGGCCCTCGCGCCAGACCTGGCGCACGATCGGGGTCGTCTCGACGAGGTGGACACGCACGAGATCGGCGCGGAGCCCCGGCGCGATCGCGCCGCGATCGGTCAGGCCCGTCGCCTTGGCCGGCGTGACCGTGACCGTCCGGACGGCGGCGGCGAGGTCGATATTGGGCGCGCGGCGCGGCAGCTCGAACGCCGACATCAGGAGGCTCGCCGGCACATAGTCCGACGACAGGACGTCGAGGAGGCCGGCGCGAGCCAGTTCCTCGGCGGCGATATTGCCCGAATGCGAACCGCCGCGAACGATATTGGGACCGCCCATCATGACGACGATGCCGGCGGCGTTCAGCGCCTCGGCAGCCTCTATCGTGGTCGGGAATTCCGCGACGGCGACACCTTCGCCCGCCGCCTCGGCCGCATGACCAGCGGTGGCATCGTCATGGCTCGCCAGCACGGCGTTGTTGGCCGCCGCGATCTCGATCAGCCGCGCGCGATTCACCTTGGCGTAGAGATCATGCAGTTCGAGGCGCTGGCGCACGAAGTGATCGGCCTGCGTGGGCGAGACCTCCTTGTTGCGGAGATAGAAGCGGCGCCAGGTTTCGAGATCGCGGAACTGGCGCTGGCCGGGCGTGTGATCCATCAGCGAGATCAGATGCACCGGATAGCGCGCCGCGAAGGTTTCCAGATGTTCGACGACATCGGGCGTCGCGATTTCGCAGCGGATATGGGTGCGATGATCGACGCGGAGATGTCCGGTCGCCCGCGCCTGCTCGATGCCGCCGGCGAGCGCCATCAGGTCGGCTCCGATCGGCTTGGCGTCGATATCGGTGCCGGCGCGCAGCGAATCGAACACCGTCGTGATGCCGGCGCTCGCGATCTGGGCGTCATAGGCCATCACGGAGGCGAGCGCATGCCAGCGCACATGCGGGCGCGGCGAGAAGTGGCTCTCGAGATGGTCAGTGTGCAGTTCAATGAGCCCGGGTACGAGATGATCGCCCTGAACGTCGAAGCCGCGCTCCGGGGCGGCTCCCTCGCCGATCTCTGCGATGCGCCCGTCCGAGATGGCGATCCAGCCATTCTCGATCACCCGATCGGGCAGAACGATGCTCGCATTTTCAAGGACATAGCTGCGCGGCTCGTTCATGGATGCTCTTCCCGTGGTTCAAGGTCCCGAAGCGGCGCCTTAGGAGCGCCGCAACACTGCAATCAAGGCCCGTCAAGCCGCCTTTTCGGTGGCGAAGGCCGTCATGTCGACGATCTTGTCGGCAACCGCATCGCGGACGTCCTCGTCGTGGAAAATGCCCACGATCGCGGCGCCGGCCTTCTTCTTCTCTTCGATCAGCCGGACGACGACCGCCCGGTTGGCCGCATCGAGCGATGCCGTCGGCTCGTCGAGAAGCAATAGCGGGCGATCGGCCGCGAGGCCACGGGCAATATTCACCCGCTGCTGCTCGCCACCGGAAAACGTGCCGGGCGGCAGGCTCCACAGCCGCTCGGGAACGTTCAGGAGCGTCAGCAACCGTTCGGCTCGCGCCCAGGCCTCGGCCTGCGCCATGCCGCCCTCGGACGCCGCCGCGGCGACGATATCGAGCGCCGAGACGCGCGGGATGACGCGCAGGAACTGGCTGACATAGCCCATGACTTCAGCCCGAAGCGCCAGGATACGGCGCGGCTCGGCGCGGGCGACATCGACGCTCTCGGCGCCGTCCTGGACGAGGATGGTGCCGGTGTCGCAGCGATAATTGCCGTAGATCATCTTGAGGATCGACGACTTTCCGGCGCCGGATGGTCCGCCCAGCACGACGCATTCGCCCGGTCGCGCCTCGAAGGCGACATTGTCGACCACGCGGATGCGCATGCCCTCGCGCAGATGCAGCGTAAAGGTCTTGGAGACGCCGGAAAGGCTGACGAGCGGCGGAGAGGCGGCTGAGGCGGTCATGCTGCGAGCACCGAGGAGACGAGGAGCTGGGTATAGGCCTCGCGCGGATCGTCGAGCACCTGATCGGTGAGGCCCTGTTCGATGACATGGCCATGCCGCATCACCATGATCCGGTGCGACAGCAGCCGCGCGACCGCGAGATCATGCGTCACGATGATGACGGCAAGCCCCATCTCGGCGACGAGCCCGCGCACGAGATCGAGCAACCGGGCCTGTACCGAAACATCGAGGCCCGAGGTCGGCTCGTCCATGAAGACGAGGCGCGGATGCGTGACGAGATTGCGCGCGATCTGCAGCCGCTGGCGCATGCCGCCCGAAAAGTCGCGCGGCAGGTCGTCGATGCGGTCGGTGTCGATCTCGACGCGGCCAAGCCAATCGAGCGCGGTGCCGCGAATGCGGCCATAGTGGCGCTCGCCGACCGCCATCAGCCGCTCGCCGACATTGCCGCCGGCCGAGACGCTCATGCGGAGACCCTCGCGGGCATCCTGACGCACGAAACCCCAATCGGTGCGCAGCAGGAAGCGACGCTCCGCCTCGGTCAATGCGAAGAGATCACGCGTGACGCCATCGCGCATGCGGTAGCGGATGTTTCCGGAGGTCGGGGCCAGTTCGGTCGACAGCAGCTTCAGAAGCGTCGACTTGCCCGAGCCGGATTCGCCGACGACCGCCAGCACCTCGCCTTCATGGATGTCGAAGCTCACCGCCTCGCAGCCGATGCGCGGGCCGTAGAGCTTGCCGAGATCGCGGGCGGACAAAAGCGGCAGTTCGCTCATGCGACATCTCCTTCGACGAGGACCGGGAGCGGCTCCAGCTTGAAGCTGAAGCCATATTTCTCGAAGCCGAGGCTCTCATAGAAGCGGTGCGCCTTGTCCGAGCGGAGGTTCGAAGAGAGCGCAACCTTGTACGCCCCTTTCCCCTCCGCCAGCCGGAACGCTTCGCGCATCATCCAGCCGCCGATGCCACCGCCCTGCGCGCCTTCCGCGACGACGACATTTTCGACCAGCGCCGACGGCATGCCCCAATGGGCGAGGTTGTCGATCACCATCAGGGCGAAGGTTCCGACGACGTTGCCATCCCGCTCCACGAGATAGACGGCGAAATCGGGATAGAGCGCCATGCGGGCGAAGATCGCCTGTGCCGCCTCGAGCGAGACGGTGCGGCCATTGTTGAAGCTCGGCTGCCCGTAAAGCCCGAGCAGCGCGGGAAGATCGGCCTCGACGGCCTTGCGTAAACTGAGCCCGGTCATGATTGACCTGCCGGCTGGGCGGCGTTCGCCATCTCGCCGCGATGACCGGCGTCGCGGCGGCTCGCGCAAAAATCGCTGTCGGAACAGACAAACATCCGCCCGCCGCGATCATCGAGCACGACCTCGTCGAGATAGACGCCGGTCGCGGCACAGAGCGCGCAGGGCTTCTCAAAGCGCTGCACCTCGAAGGGATGGTCCTCGAAATCGAGGCTCACGACATCCGTATAGGGCGGCACGGCGTAGATGCGCTTCTCGCGTCCAGCCCCGAAGAGCTGCAAGGCCGGCGAGCGATGCATCTTCGGATTGTCGAATTTCGGCGTCGGCGAGGGGTTCATCACATAGCGGCCGGCAACCTCGACCGGATAGTCATAGGTCGTCGCGATATGGCCGTGCCGCGCGATATCCTCGTAGAGCTTCACATGCATCAGGCCGTAATCGGCGAGCGCGTGCAGCTTGCGCGTTTCGGTTTCGCGCGGCTCGAGAAAGCGCAGCGGCTCGGGGATCGGCACCTGGTAGACGAGGATCTGGCCATCAGTGAGCGGCGTCTCGGGAATGCGGTGGCGGGTCTGGATGACGGTCGCCTCGGTCGTCCGCGTGGTGGTCTCGACGCCGGCTGTCTTGGCGAAGAACTTGCGGATCGACACGGCATTGGTTGTGTCGTCCGAGCCCTGGTCGATGACTTTCAGAACATCGTTGGGCCCGAGAACGGCCGCCGTCACCTGCACGCCGCCCGTGCCCCAGCCATAGGGCATCGGCATTTCGCGGCTGGCAAACGGCACCTGATAGCCGGGAATGGCGACCGCCTTCAGGATCGCGCGGCGGATCATCCGCTTGGTCTGCTCGTCGAGATAGGCGAAATTGTAGCCGGTCTCGGCCGGCGCCTGCGCGTTCATTCTGCCGCCTCCTTCAGGGGCTCGCGGGCGGCCTCGTGCTCGGCGCGCATGCGGCGCACCAGTCCGAGTTCGGCCTGGAAATCGACATAGTGCGGTAGCTTCAGATGCTCGACGAAGCCCGTCGCCTGGACATTGTCGCAGTGGGAGAGGACGAATTCCTCATCCTGCGCCGGGGCAACGACATCCTCGCCGAACTCGCGCGTCCTGAGGGCCCGGTCGACCAGCGACATCGACATCGCCTTCCGTTCGCTCTGGCCGAAGACGAGGCCATACCCGCGCGTGAATTGCGGCGGCTGCTCGGCATTGCCGTGAAACTGGTTGACCATCTGGCATTCTGTGAGCGCGACGGGGCCGAGCGGCACGGCGAAGCCGAGTTCCTCGGGCACGAATTCGGCCATGACCTCGCCGAAGCGGATTTCGCCGACAAAGGGATGCGTGCGGCCATAGCCGCGCTGCGTTGAATAGCCGAGCGCCAGCAGGAAGCCCTCGTCGCCGCGCGCCAAAGCCTGCAGGCGGAGATCGCGATCGGCCGGGAAATCGAGCGGCGCGCGCGTGAGATCGCCGACCGGCGCGTCGTCCACGGCCCGCTCGGCCTCGATCAGCTGCTCGCCGTCGAGGAGATCGGTGACGCGGGGCACCGCGCCGCGCTCGGGCTCAGCCTCGGCAGGCTCCGGCGGCGCGACCCCTGCTGCGAGCATGAAATCGATCAGGCGATGCGTATAGTCGAAGGTCGGCCCCAGCACCTGCCCGCCCGGCAGGTCCTTGTAGGTTGCCGAGATGCGGCGCTCGATCGCCATCTTCGCCGTCTCGAGCGGATCGGAATGGCCGAAGCGCGGCAGTGTCGTCCGGAAGGCGCGGACGAGGAAGATCGCTTCGATGAGGTCGCCCCGCGCCTGCTTGATCGCCAGCGCCGCCAGCGCCGGGTCGTAGAGGGAGCCCTCGGCCATGACGCGGTCGACGGCAAGCGAAAGCTGGTGCTCGATCTGGTCGGGCGCGATCTCGGTAATCTCTTCCGGGCCTCGCCGCTCATGGGCGAGGAGCGCGTGGGCGTTGTCGATGGCTGCCTCGCCACCTTTGACCGCGACATACATGGTTCAGGCCTCCCGGATGCGGGTGGTGCGCGGCAGCGCTGCAATAGCGCCGCTGGTCGCGAAGACGAGATCGACGCCGCGCGGGAACAGGGTACGATTGGCGGCGAGCTGTTCGGTCAACGCCGCCGGCCATGGCGCGATACCGAGCCGTCGCTCGCTCTCGATGCCCGGGCCCGAGAGGACGAGATCGCCGCCTGCGGAAAGCGCATCAACGGCAATCAGAAGGGTCGTCGAACGATCGGGATAGGCGTCATCGCCGGCCGCGAAGGCCGCGAGCGGCGGCATCGCTCCGATGTCTGTGACCAAGGCAAAATCGGCCTCGCCAGGATCAACCGTAATGCGGGTGCCCGCATGGAAGGCAAGCCATGCCGAGACAGCAGGGTCCGCGGCGAGCCCAGGATCGAGCCACACCGCCGTTTCATGATCGGCGAGCGTCAGCGCGATCGCCGCGAGTTCGGCCGGCAAGCCGCCGGGCGGCGTCAGCCGCGGCCTGAAAGCATGAATGCTGCCGGGACGCGCGAGCGCATCCATCAGCGTCCGAAAATGCGACTGCGCGTCGAGGACGGGATCGGCAAAGCCGGTGCTGGCTGCATCGAGCATGATCAATCCTCCCCGCGCACCATGGTGAAGAAGTCGACACGCGTCGCGGCCACGCGGCGCGCCTTGGTTTCGGCCGCCGCGGCGAGACGATCCCGGACGGATGAGACGGCGGCTTCGACGCGGGGGCGCTCTTCGCCCTGCCAGAGGCCATCCAGGGTGGCGGCGAGGCGCGCTTTTCGTCCGTCACGACCAAGATGATAGGCAAAGCCCGTGCGACCATCGGCGAGACGGATGGCGGCGCGCGTCACGGTTGCCTCGCCGAGATTGAAGGCGCGTCCATCGCCGCCGGCGCGGCCGCGCAGCATCACCAGACCGCTTTCAGCCGGGCGAATATCGGTAGCCGCAGGGATATCGCCGAGACGGGCCAGAGCGGCGTCCAGCTCGGCGGACGAGGCTGCGGACAGTGCCGCCATCAGCGACTGGCGCGCCGCGATCTCGGGCGGAGCATTCGTTGCTGCCGACCTCATCTGGTCGCGATCGCGGGTCGTCGCATGATTGGCCTGGGGATCGTCGGTCATGGCAATTCCGCGCCTTCCGTTTCGATTTGTCTAATGGTATAGACAACCACATGATCAAGTCCAGTGACGATTTCATGACGGTGGCGGACGGCGTTGACGACGCCGATGATGGGCGCGAAATCGCGCGCGGCGGGGGTATCTCGGCCTGGCGGCAGATTGCCGACGACATCGAGGCCGACATTTCGGCCGGCCGTTTTCCCGCCGGCGCGCAGCTTCCGACCGAGGCTCAGCTGGCGACCCGCTTTGCCGTCAACCGCCATACCGTGCGCCGAGGACTCTCCGAACTCGCGGTCCGCGGCCTCGTTCGCGCCACCCAGGGGCGCGGAACCTTCGTCGAGGCACGGCCCATCCGCTACCCCATCGGGCCGCGCACCCGCTTCTCCGAAATCGTCTCGCGCGCCGGGCGCGAGGCAGGCGGTCGCCTGCTGGGTTCGGCCGTCGTTGCCGCCGATGCCCGCACCGCCGCCGCGCTTGGTGTCGCTGAAGGCGCACCGGTCATCCGCCTCGACACGCTGCGCTCCGCCGACGGCACCCCGATCTCGCTTGGCAGCGGCTTCTTTCCGTTGCCGCGTTTCGAGCGCTTCGGCGACGCCTATCTGGCTTATGGATCCATCACCGGCGCGCTCGCCTCGCGCGGGGTGGACGATTATCGCCGGTTGGAGACCCGCATTTCGGCCCGGCCTGCCAGCGCGGAGGAAGCGGCGAGCCTCGATCTCGCACCGGGACGCCTGCTGCTCGCCGTCGACAGCATCAATGTCGACGGTGACGGCACGCCGATCCAGTTCACCCGTGCCCTCTTTGCCGCCGACCGGACGGAAATCGTCGTCGAGAGCTAGACGATCTTCTTGTTGCCGATGATGGCGAGGCGAAGCCGCGTCGAGATGAAGTCGATGATGGCGACGGTGACCAGGATCATAAGGATCAGGAACGCGACCTGCTTCAGTTCCAGGACGCGGATCAGCTCGGTCAGATAGATGCCGACGCCACCGGCCCCGACGATGCCGATGATCGTCGCCGAGCGGGTATTCGTTTCGAAGTAATAGAGCACCTGGCTCGCGATGACCGGCAGCACGCCGGGCACGAGGCCGAAGCGGACCTGATGCACGCGGCTGCCACCCGAGGCGGCGATACCTTCGGACGCCTTGCCGTCGGTCGCCTCGATCGCTTCGGAGAACAGCTTGCCGAAGGAGCCAAAATCCGAACAGGCCATGGCGAGCACACCGGCGAACGGACCAAGGCCGACGACGTTGATCCACATTAGCGCCCAGATCAGCGTATCGACGGAACGGATGACGTCGAAGGCGCGCCGCGTGCCGAAATGCACGAAGATGTTCGGAATGACGTTGCGCGCCGCGAGGAATGCGACCGGAAAGGCGAGGAGCGCGGCGGTCAGCGTGCCGAGAAAGGCGATGCCCAGCGTTTCGCCGAGCGCCCCGAGGAAGACGAAGAAGCGGCCCTCCGGCGCAGGCGGCATCATCAGCACGGCGAAGCGGCCGAGCCGCGACAAGCCGTTCAGGATGCGGATCAACGAGAAATCGAGCGCGACCATGGCGCCGAACGCGACGGCAATGATGGCGAGCGGTACGAGGATGACCATCGCCCGGTTGCGCGGCGAAAGGCGGAAGGCTTCGGGATGACGCGCCTTCAGCCCGGCAAGATCGGCGCGCGCCGCGGCGGACAGTCGCCCTCTGCCCGATGGTCCGGCCGACGTGGAGAACGACTCGCTCATCGTGCGCCCTCGAAGCCGATAAGCCGGTGACGGACCTGCTCGGTCACAAGATCGATGACGATGACCGTTGCGATGATCATCAAGAGGATCGCGCTGACGTCCGAATAATAGAAATTGCGGATCGCGACGAGAAACTCCTGCCCGATGCCGCCAGCACCGACAAAGCCCATGACGCCGGCACCGCGCACATTGATCTCGAAGCGCAGCAGCGCGTAGGAGGCGAAGCCCGGGGCCACCTGCGGCAGGACCCCGTAGCGGACGGTCTGGATCCAGGACGCACCGGTAGCCTGCAGCCCTTCGACCGGCTTCATGTCGATATTCTCGACGACCTCGGCGAAGAGCTTGCCGAGCGCGCCCGTCGTGTGGATCGCCAGCGCGAACACGCCGGCCATCGGACCGAGGCCGAAGGCGATGACGAAGATCAGCGCGAAGACGATGTCGGGGACCGTGCGGCAGAATTCGAGCAGCCGGCGCGCACCGACGCGCGACCAGCGGCTGCGAGCGAGATTGGCCGAGGCGACGAAACAGAGCGCGAAGGCCGCGACGGCGCCCATCAACGTGCCGAGATAGGCGATCAGGATCGTCTGGCCGAGCAGGCCGAGCCAGGCGGGGAAATTCCAGTACCAGGCTCTCATATCGGCGAGAAGGTTGCCGGATGAGAAATCAGGGATCGTACGCACGATGAACGAGCCGAAATTGCCGATATTGGTGACGAGCGTGACCGGGCGCACATGGGCCAGATAGCCGCTCACCAGCGCGAGCAGGATGATGGTCACCAGCACGGCGGCGCCGCGCCAGCGCCGGACCGAGACGGCGGCGGCATAGGCACTGGCCAGCGCACGCGCCTGTGGCTCGGGCAGAACGGGGATCGCAGTCGCCAAGGATCAGGTCCAGAGGTTCGAAGGGGATTGCAGACAGACGAAGGGCGGCCGACGGCCGCCCTTCGCTGATCGATGGATGTTACGAGCTCTTCTTGCGCTGCGCGTCGTTGAACTTCACCATGTCGACGACAGGCTGATAGTCCTTGGCCGAGATCGGGGCGAACTCGATGTCCTTGCCGTCGGAGAGGCCGGCGAAGGCCTTCGGGTCGTTCTTGGGCATGGTCAGGAAGGCCTCGGTGATCTGCTTCTTCAGATCAGCCGGCAGCGAGGCGAGCACCGAATAGGGTCCTTCCGGCAGGAAGTCCGACTTGAAGACGATGCGGAAGTCGTCCTTCGTCATCGGCTTGCCATCGGCGTCCTTGAGCACGCCCTTGGTGATCATGCGCGTCAGGTTGCTGTCGTCTTCCGAGTTCCACGAATTCGCGGCGGCGTCGACCGTGCCCTGCGCAAGCGCCAGGACGGCGTTGTCATGGCTGCCGGCGAAGATCGCCTGCGAGAAGAACGTATCGACGTCCTTACCGTCGCGATGCAGGAAGAAGCGCGGCGCATTGTTGCCCGAGGTGGAGTTCGGATCGACGAGGGCGAGCTTCTTGCCCTTGAGGTCGTCGATCGACTTATAGGGGCTGTTCGCCAGCGTGTAGATAACCGAGTAGTAGCCGGTCAGACCGTTCGAATGGCGCGACACGGCAACCGGCTCGGTCGCCACGCCCGTCAGCACAGCGCGGGCATAGGAGGCCGGGCCATAGAAGGCGATCTGCGCATTGCCGGCGCGCTGGGCCTCGATGACGGCCGCATAGTCGGTCGCGACCGCGAGCTTGACCGGAACGCCGAGCTGCTTGCCGAGATAGTCGGCCAGCGGCTGATAGCGGTCGGTGGTGGTCGAGGCGTTCTCGGCCGGGATCACGGCGAGCGTCAGCTCGGGATACTGGGCCTTCCAGTCCTCGGCATGAGCAGCGCCGGCAAGCGCAAGGCTCGCGAAGGCGGCGCCGATCAGGGTGCGGCGATTGAACATTGGTCTCTCCAAAGTGATGGCGCCAGTCCGGCGCCGGTTGTCATGCCGGGTCGGGCATCAGACGGCGACGGCGTAAGGGCCGACGGCGGCCGAACGGGGTTCACGAGCGGGCGCGGCCTCCAGCGCTTCTCCGGCCTCGAGGCCATAGAGATCGCGGGCGACATCCTCGGTCAGCATTTCGGGCGCCCCATCGAAGACGACGCTTCCGGCCGACATGCCGATCAGCCGGTCGCAATAGGTGCGGGCCAGATCGAGCGAGTGCAAATTGCAGATGACGGTGATGCCGTAGTGGCGATTGATGCGCAGCAGCGCGTCCATGACCACCTTCGTGTTGCGGGGGTCGAGCGAGGCGATCGGCTCGTCAGCAAGGATCGCGTCCGGCTCCTGCACCAGGGCGCGCGCAATGGCGACCCGCTGCTGCTGGCCGCCCGACAGGCTGTCGGCGCGCTGGGCGGCAAGGCCGGCAATGTCGAACTGTTCAAGGGCCGACAGAGCAATGGCGCGGTCCTCCTCGCTCCACAGGCGGAGGAGCGAACGCGCGGTCGGCACCTTGTTGAGCCTGCCCATCAGCACATTGGTGAGCACATCCAAACGCCCGACCAGATTGAACTGCTGGAAGATCATCGCGCAGCGGGCACGCCAATCGCGGAGCGCCCGGCCGTCCAAGCGCGTCACGTCGACATCGTCAAAGCGGATCGAACCCGAGGTCGGGTCAACAAGACGATTGATCATCCGCAGCAATGTCGACTTGCCGGCACCGGAACGGCCGATCACGCCGACGAAGCTGCCGCCGGCAATGGAAAGGCTCACGCCCGAGACGGCGGCCTTGTTGTTGAAGCGCCGCGAGACGTCATCCAATACGAGCATCAGGCATTCTCCTCGTTCCCGGGAGAGTGCTGAAACCATGCGAAACTGGTGTGACAGCGCAGATGCCGTGTGGACGACAGTGCAAGGCGTTGCGATTCTTCAGCCAATACGATCAGCCGGCTCAGTCATCGTGGTGTCACGCGCTGCGGCGACCTTCGCACATCAGTCCCCCGGACCACGCCCATGCGCCTCAGCGAACATCCAACGATCCATGCGACCGCGACCATCCGCGCCTGCCGCCTCGGCAGATATACCGAGGTCGGCGCTGCCTGCGACCTCGCAGAGAGCGAGCTTGGCGACTATTCCTACATCTCGCCAGGTGGCGAGGTGATCTACAGCACGATCGGCAAGTTCTGCTCCATCGCCGCCGCGGTGCGGATCAATCCCGGCAATCATCCGCATTGGCGCGCCTCGCAGTCGCATTTCACCTATCGCTCGTCCTATTATTTCGACGGCGAAGCTGACGAGACGGAATTCTTCGACTGGCGGCGCGCGCAGCCAGTGACGATCGGTCATGACGTGTGGATCGGCCATGGCGTCACGATCCTCGCGGGGGTCAACATCGGCACGGGCGCGATCATCGGCGCGGGTGCGGTGGTTGCGAAGGATGTCGGACCCTACGAAATAGCCGTCGGCGTGGGCGCCCGGACAATCAAGCGCCGCTTCCCGGAAATGATCGCCGAGCGCCTGTTCCGGCTTTCCTGGTGGGACTGGGACCATGAGCGGCTCCGGGCGGCGCTCCCCGACTTCCGCGCCCTCCCGATCGAAGCCTTTCTCGATCGCCACGGCGGCTGAACGACTTTTTTTCGCAAATACCCCTCAATTTGCAGTAATCGGTGCAAGGTTTCGAAAAGGATTGCGACCGCAGAACGGGGTCGTTCCTCGCACCGGCGGTCCGTCCATGAAGAGCATCGGCAGCGTTCTCGACGCCAACCGGGGCATTGGCCCCGGGTTCAATCTGCTGCGCCTGATCCTCGCGCTGACCGTCGTCTTCATCCATTGCAGCCTGATCGACAATGGCGCCGCCGCGGATCAATTCTGGCCCTATGGCGCGCGCTGGGCGCTGAACAATCTTCCCGTTCCGATGTTCTTCGTCGTCAGCGGCTTTCTGGTCGCGGCCAGCGTCGAGCGACTGAGCATCGACCAGTTCCTCGTCAACCGGCTGCTGCGCATCCTGCCGGCGCTGATCCTCGTCGTCGCGCTTGCCGCGCTGGTGCTCGGGCCATTGCTGACCGAGGACTCGCTCGCGACCTATTTCAGCCAACGCGGCTTCTACAGCTATTTCCTCAATGCCGCCGGACTGCATCACGACGCCCTGCCCGGCGTCTTCGAGACCAACCCCGTCGACGAGATCAACGGATCGCTCTGGACGATCCCGCATGAGGTGAGCTGCTACATCCTTTTGGCGGTCATCGCCGGCTTCGGCCTGCTGCGGCGTCGCTGGCTGGTGCTCGCCGCCACGATCGGCCTCTATGGCCTCGCCATCGGCTTCTGGCTGATCGATCGCTACGGCCTGCATTTTCCGATGGGCGACAAGCTGACCTATATCTTCGTCTGGCGCGGTGCGGCGAAGCTGGTGCCCTTGTTCCTGACCGGCACGCTCTTCCATCTCTTCCGCGCCGAGATTCCGATGAGCCGTGTCCTCGGGCTTACGGCCGGCGCGGCGCTCGTCGCCATCGCGGTGATCGGCAATCCGAGCTGGCAGGACAATCCGATCGTCTGGGCGGTCACTGCGCCGCTCTTTGCCTATGTCGCCGTCTATCTCGGCCTGTCCGCGTGGTTCGCGCTGCCGATCCTCGCCGGCCTCGATTATTCCTACGGCATCTACCTGTTCGGCTTCCCGGTGCAGCAGACGCTGATCCATTTCCTGCCGGGGATGAGCAACTATTGGGTCTTCTTCGTCATCAGCGCGGTGCCCACGGTCATTCTCGCAGCGCTGTCCTGGCATTTCGTCGAGAAGCCGGCGCTTGGCCTCAAGCGGACGATCGGGCCGATGGTTCATGCGCTGGTGAGGCGGAGACGGCGCTCGCCCGCCCGCGCGTGAAGCGGTTCAGCACCTGCATCTGCGGCATGAGGGGCGGCACGAAGCCGTCATTGGTTCCGACCATGAACCAGAGCAGCGCGGCGGTCTTGATCGAATAGGGCGAGTCGCTGATCAACAGCAGCAGGCAGATATAAGTCGCCACCAGCATCTTGAACCGCCAGGCATCAGGATTGTCCTCGCGGCCGAAGATGAACAGCGTCCAGAAGCCGATGACACCGAAGATGCCGATCTCACTGATCGTATAGGCATAGCCGGAGTCGGACAGGAACGGCTTGTCGGGCGAAATGCCGAAGGCGCCGCGAATATCCAGCGACGTCAAAAGACGGGCGGTCCAGAGCAGGCGCCCTCCCAGATCGTTGCGCCAGTCGACCTCGGCACTGGTGAAGCCGTAGATCGCCAGCGCCAGCATCACGGCCATCGGCAGGAAATACCAGGCGATCCGCGGCAGGCGGAACGGCACCAGCGAGAGCGCGGTCGCGGCGATGCAGACATAGAGTCCGAAGCGCGCATCGGAGAGGATGATCGGCATGGCACCGAGCACGAACAGCGTCTTCCGCCAGCGCATGTCCTTCCGGTAGAGCGCCCACATATAGAGGATCGCCCCGAAATTGCCGGCCGAGACGGGCTCCAGGAAGACCGAGGAGACGCGGTGCGGTCCCAGGAAAGGCAGGATGTTGCGCGCGTCCGGGCGCAGGCCGCTGGCGAAAAGGCCGGACTCACCCGTGACGTCGGAGGCCGCGACGGTTCCGCGCGCGACGTAGTAGGCGATGATGTTGAAATACTTGATATAAATGTCGAGAAAGAAATATTCGAACAGGCCGAAGAACAGCACGATCGCGCCTGAGATCAGCGCTGCCAGATCGGCGATCCGGCGATCAGGATAGCGACGGCCAAGCGTGTAGAAGGTGATCGGGATCAGGAAGTCGCGGATCGCCTTCAGGTCGAGCATCGGCCGGAGCGCCATGATCAGCGCCATGTAGCTCATGAAGATGCCGAGGATCAGCCACAGCGTCACCTTGCGGTTGACCCCGAGCGCGAAGGCCGCGCTGATCAGCACCATCTCGGCGCCCATCACCATCGTGTCGGTCACCCGGAACACCACGGTGTTGACGAAACAGAGCAGGAGATTGAACACCAGCGCGCCGACGAGGATCAGCACGATCGCCGGCTGGTGGATCCGATCTCGGATGGCATCGGGGTCGAACGCGCCGAAGGCGGTATCGACGCGGCCGGTGGCGAAGGAGCGCATGGCCGCGCCGTCAGCGATCGATGACGCCGACCACGCCGATCGCGGCCGAAGCGAGCGGGCCGAGCGAGGCGATGAGGTCGCGGATGTCCTCGCTGGAGCTGCGGCCGGTCGTCGCCACCACGATGACGGCGTCGACATATCCGTAGCTCGCCGCGAGCGTCCGCGTGTCGCGCGATGGGCCGCCGTCAATGAGGATGAATTCGCGGCCTTCGAGCCCGAAGGGATCGCTGCTCTCGGCGTCCGACCTGCCCGCGCGGTGGCGTGCGCCATGTGTGCCGAGGAGGCGCTCGCTGACTTCCTTGTGCGCCGCTCGGGTAGCGGCTGGTGCCGAGCGCTCGATCCGCAGCATCGACGAAATATCGTTCGCCGAGCAAAGCAGCGTCTCCTCTCCGAGATCGGCAAGCGCCCCGGCGAGGCCCCGCGCGACGCGCGGACCATTCAGGACCGAGCCCGCCTCGATGAGCAGGATCGTTGCCGGCAACGCATCGGCGAGATGGATCGCGAGCGCCTGCGCGGCCGGCAGGAGCGCCTCGCGATCGGCGGCGTCGGGATCGTCCGCCTCGACATGCGCAACGCCGTCGCGCTTTAGCCAGCGGCGACGACGCGATGGCAGCACCCCGACCAGCTCCGTGCCGAGGCTGCCGCTGATGGCGCGGAGCCTTGCAATCGGATCGGTAGCAAGGAAGTCCACGGCGAAGGCAAGCGCAATGCCGGCGGCGAGCCCGAACAAGGTTCCGGCCGCCAGGACAATCGCCTTTGGCGGGGCAGACGCCTTGACCGGCGGGACGGCGACCGAAATCACGCGCGAATTGTTGGTCTGGATCTGCTGCTGGAGATCCAGCTCCTTGGTGCGGTTCAGCACCGCATTGTACACTTGCTGGATCGCGTCAGCGTCGCCTTGCAGCTCGCGCGCCCGGATTTCCGCGGTGTTGCTTGTGGCCTGCGTCGCAGTGATCGCCTGCTCCTGCGCCTTCAGCGAGGCGAGATTGGCCTTGGCGCGGCTATAATCGATCTCGATGGCCTGCTTGATGCGGACGATCTCGGCATCGATCAGCCTCGCCACCGCATCGCGTTCGGATTCGGCTTGCTGCAGCGCCGGGTGATTGGGGCCGAGGGACCGGGCGAGTTCCGCCAGTTGCTGAACGACGCGGCCATATTGCGTCCTGAGCGCCGTAATGGTGGGCGAGCTGATCACCTCGGGAATTCCGCCGGCCTCGACCACTGAGAGATCAAGTCCACGCACCTGATCGCGGCGCGCCTCGAGTTGCGCCACCTGAGCCGTAGCAGCAGTGATGCGGGTGGTGAGGTCCTGCAGACGCTGGTTGACGACGAGACCGGCCGTACCGGTCGTGACGAGGCCATTCTCAGCGCGGAATTGCTCCAGGCGGTGCTGCGCGTCTTCAAACTGCGCGCGCAGCGAGGTCGCCTGGCCGACAAGGGATTCATTCGCCTGCCGCGCGGCGGCAAGGCGCGCTTCGCGGCTTTGCGCCAGATAGACGGTCGAGATTGTGTTGGCGATGAGCGCGGCGCGATCCGCGTCGTCATGCGTCACGGTGATCTGGAATACGAGCGAGGGATCGGCGCGGTGAACGACGACGTTGCCGCGCAGCATGTCGAGCACATGGACGAAGCGCGGGCTTACGGCGCCGCTGCCATCGGCCGGCCAGTTGACCATGGAGCCGGCATAGAAGGGATCGTGCTCGAGATCAAGCTTGCGGATCACCTCGGCCAGAACATTGGTGGAGGCGATGATCAGCGGCTGGCTGTCGACATTCGCGAAATCGATCGATGCCGAACTGTCGGTCGGCAGGATATCGCGCCCGACAACCTGCAGACCCTGCGGATCGACGAGAATCTCAACCGTCGAGCGGTAAACGGGATGCTGATGGTGAATATAGAGCGCGGCAAGCACCAGGAAGAGCAGACCGCAGCCGATGACGAGCGCGAAGCGGCGGCGGATCACCGCGACCAGTTCCATGACATCGATCGACGATAGCGGCCGGCGAGCGGGAAGCACTGCCTCCATGAGCCGTCCATCCGCCCGCGCGAGCATTCCCGTTCCTCATTCAGGCGTGGCGGCCGGCTCACGGCGGTGGCACGCGAGACCATGCCGAAGACGCCGCATTGCGGCGGATGGCCACCTTGTCGATGCGATGCCGCGATATTGACCCAAACAGGGTTAAGAAATTGAAACTGCGGCCTTAGGGTTAACGCCCGTAAACTAATTGTGGCGCTGATCGTTAAATTGGGCTTAACACTAAAAGCAAGTACCGGATTTTCCACGGTGTTTTCGATTTTGTCGCTGCCATCCTTCGGGTATCCACCGACAGGCAAAATGTAAAACTCGAATCAAATGTCATATGACGGTCCAGATCGGCGGTGGGTTCCCCGTTTTCTTCGCGTGGGCGGGGTACACATTCCCTATGCCTCGCGGGAGAAAGTCCTCCAGACCATCGATCGATCGTTTCATGACCGCAGCCAGATCCGCGTCGCCTTCTGCAATGCGCATACAATGGTCTCCGCGCTGCGCTCGCAGGGTTATATCGACACGCTCTCGCATTTCCTGGTGCTGAATGACGGTGTCGGGCTCGACCTGGCATCGTCGCTGTTCATGGGACATGGCTTCGAGGACAATCTGAACGGCACCGATCTTGTCCCCGAGATCCTCGAAAAGGCCAGCGCGCCGGTTTCGATCTACATGCTCGGCGCCAAGCAGCATGTCGTCGAAGAAGCCGGCCGCCAGCTTGCCGCCCGCTTTCCCCGCCACCGCATCGTCGGCATGCATCACGGCTATCTGAAGCGCGAGGACGAGGCCGGCGTGGTGGCCAAGATCAATGCCTCGGGAGCCGACCTCCTGCTCGTCGCCATGGGCAATCCTCGCCAGGAACAGTTCATCGACCGTAACGCTGCGGACCTGTCGCCTCGCGTCCTGATCGGCGTCGGCGCGCTGTTTGATTTCATCAGCGGCACGGTGCCCCGTGCGCCGCAATGGATGCGCATGCTGCGCCTCGAATGGCTGTTCCGCCTGATGATCGAGCCACGCCGCCTCGGCTGGCGCTATACCGGCGGGCTCGCAATCTTCCTTGTCGAGATCATGCGGCTGCGCGTTGCCCGCATGTGGGCGAAGCCGGAAGATCTTGAGCGCGAGGAACAGAACCTGCCCAAACGCCTCCGGCCGGAAAACTGAGACGGGCCATGTCCGAAGCGTCGACCGGGAAGAGCATATGCGGATCTTGATGGCGGCGGCGGCTTTCCCGCCCTTCATGGATGGCGGTGGTCCCGTCTCGGCCATGCTGGTCGCCAAGCTGCTGCTCGGCGCCGGCCATGAGCTTCTCGTCGTCAATGTCGCCGACGAAGCGAAGGAGGAGGTCTATGACGGCGTTCCCGTGCGGCGCCTTGAGACACTCAATCTCTATTGGAACTACCGCGTGCCGCGTCCGGCCTGGAAAAAAGCGGCCTGGCATGCGCTGGAGAATTTCAATCCGCGCGCCTTCCTCGCGATGCGGCGCGAGATCGCCCGCTTCAAGCCGGATCTGGTGCTGACCGACAGCATCGAGAACGTGAATGTCGCGACCTGGGGCGCCGCGCGCGCCGCGGGCATCCCCATCTGCCATATCCTGCGCTCCACCTTCCTGCTCTGCTGGAAGGGCTCGATGATGCGCGGCGGCGAAAACTGCGCCGGGGCCTGCGGCTCGTGCAAGGCGACGTCGATCGGCAAGAAGGCGATGAGCCGCCTCGTCGATGGCGTTGTCGGCGAAACCGATTTCATCATCGCACGCCATGTCGACGCCGGCTATTTCTCGAACGCCGAAACGCGCCGCATCCCGGGCGTCGTTCCCCGCCTCGCGGCCGATGCACCGCGTCCCGCTCCGGAGGGCCGGCCGCTTCGCGTCGGGTTCATCGGCGTCCATACCCCGATGAAGGGTCCGCATGTCCTGGCCGACGCGGCACGGAGTCTCGCCGGATCCGGCAAGGCCGAATTCCTGATCGCCGGCAGCGGGCAGGACGCCTATGCGGACGGGCTCATGGACCGCTTCCCGAAGGCCGAGACGCGCTTTCTCGGCTGGAGCGACCCCGACGCGTTCTTCCCGCAGATCGATGTGCTCGTCGTGCCATCGCTGTTCCAAGAGCCGTTCGGCCGGGTCATCGTCGAAGCCTTCGCGCATGCCGTCCCGGTGATCGGCGCCCGCTCAGGCGGTATCGCCGAGACGATCGAGGACGGCTTCAACGGCTATGCGGTTCCGCCTGGCGATGTCGCTGCGCTCGCCACCAGGATCGGCGAACTCGCCGATGCGCCGGAGAAGGTTGCGGCCCTTTCGGCCGGGGCTCTTTCTTCGGCGCGGCGTTATCTGCCGCCGATCCTCTCTGCGGCCTATACGGATTTCTTCGACCGCTTGGTCCGTCGCGCCGATGTCGCTCCCGATCTTGCGGCGGGGAATGCACGCCGATGATCCTCGAGCGTCTCCGCAACAGGCCGGGCGCAGGGCGCTTTGCTTCCGCCTTTTCCTCGCGGCTCGGCAGCGCGGTCCTGTCCTTCCTCGTGCTGCTCGTGGCGAGCCACGCGCTGTCGACGCAGGAATATGGTCTCTATGTCTTCCTGTTCTCGATCGGCAGCGCACTCGGGCTGATCTTCGTGCTCGGCCAGCAGATCCTGGTCGTCAAGCACTATCGATCCGGCATCGGCCTCGATCACCAGGGCAACAAGGCGCTGCTGCGCGTCAATGCGCTGTGGCTGATCCTCGGAGTCGGGACGCTGATCGCTGCGTCGATCGTTGGTTTCGTGATCCGCGGGCGGCTGCCGGCGCCGTATGATCAGATCTATGTCGCCCTGATCTTTGCGGCCGTCTATGCGGTCAGCGAATATCTGCAGAACTATTTCCGCATCCATGGCCGCATCAACCTGTCGCTGACGCCGCGCGAGATCGCCTGGCGCATCGCCTCGGCCGTCGTCCTCGCCAGTCTCGCGGCGGGCGGCGTGCTTTATGGCGGAGCCGAGGCGTTCTGGGCGGTGACGGTGTTGCTCGCGGTCGCGACGGCCTATCAGATGCGCCATTTCATCCGCGACGAGGGCGTGACTTTCCTGGGCAAGACCGGCCGCACCGACCGTGTGACGCGCCGACAGTGGCGGAAGGAAAGCTACTACTTCATCGCCAACAACATCCTGAACTCGGCATCGGCCTATCTCGAGACGATCGTGATCGGCGCGGCGCTCGGGCTCGACCAGGCGGCGTTCTATTTCGTCGCGCTGCGCATCGCGATGTTCCTGACGCTGCCGGTGGCGGCCATCGATACTGTCGGCATTCCGATGATCGCCGCGCGCTTCCAGGCGGAGGATGTGGCGGGCGCGCAGCGTCTGGTCGGCCGGCTCTCGTTTGCCTCGTTCGCAATCTCGCTCGCCGGTGCGCTCGGTCTCGCGATTGTCGGCAATTTCGTCCTGGTTCTGTTCAATGCCGAGTTCGCGCAGCATCACGACGTTCTAATCGCCCTCTGCCTCTCAGCCGTCTCCATCGCCTTTTTCGGGCCAGGCTCGTGGCTGCTGATGATCGGGGGCGGCGAGCGCTATTTCCTGATCGGCCGGTCGATCCTGTTCGTCTTCTATCTCGGTCTGCTCTTCGGCCTTGCCAAGCTCGACGGGCTCATGGGCATCGCCATTGCCGGACTGCTGATGAACGTCGCTTCCAACCTGATCGCCACGATCTGGGTCATGCGGCGCTGGCGCATCGACAATATGGCGACCGCCTTCCTGAAGCCGTTCCTCCTCTTCGACGGACGGCGGGAGCGACGCCGTGTCCAGAAGAGTGTCCCCGTCGAGCGCCGCGTTGCGCTTGCGGAGGGAAACGGGGAGGCATCCGCATGAATATCCATCGCAGTGCCGAACCGGACATGCGGACACCAGCCGCGTTCATGCGGGGCGACGTCTCGCGCCATCTCTCGGAGGGATCTTCCGGCGAGCTACATGAAATGAATGAGGCGACCGATCCGGCCGCGTTCGGCATGCCGGTGACGCTAGGAACGTTCGGCGGGTTCTACCATCCGGGCCGCAGCGGTCTTGCTGTCCTGATGTTGAGCCCGATCGGCTTCGAGGAGATGTGTATCCGCTCGACATGGCGCAGCCTCGCCGCGCTGATCGCCGCGGAGGGGCTGCCGTGCCTGCGCTTCGACTATCCCGGAACCGGCGACGCGCTCGATCCGGTCGAGGCGCCAGACGGCATCGAGGACTGGAAAGATGCCATACGCCAAGCCGCCCGCTGGCTGAAGGATGTCGCGGGCGCTGAGGAGATCGCCCTGCTCGGCCAAGGTCTCGGCGCGTCGCTGGCGCTGCTGATGGCGCAGGAACTCCCCGGAACGCGCGCTGTCGTCTCGATGGCCGCCGTCGACAATGGCCGCCACTATCTGCGCGAGCTCGCCGCTTGGTCTCGGATCGTCACGGACTCGATCGGCATCGGCCGCGATCCGGACGACGCGAATGGCCTTGCCGTCGCGGGCCTCGACCTGCCCGCGGGCCGCGCCGCCGCGATCAAAGCGATCCGCCTCGACGCGCTGGAAACGCGGCCTGCCGAGGACATACTGGTGGTCGGCCGCACGATATCGGATCGCGACGGACCGCTGGCCGATCACCTCGAAGCGCTCGGCGCCCATGTCACGCGACAGCCTTTCGAAGGCTATGAGACGCTGCTCACCGACCCGACGCAGGCCCGGCCGCCGATGGCGACGCTCGCCGGCATCGCATCCTGGATCTCACATCTCGCAACGGCCCGGCCAGGCGACGCCCGTCTGCCACCACCCGTGGAGCCGCTTCGCGGAGGCGGGTTTGAGGAAATGCCGACTCGCTTCGGCCCCGACGGCCGTCTTTTCGGAATCCTGTGCCGACCGACAGGCGCGCGCAACGCCCCGACGCTCGTCTTCACCAATGCCGGGCATGATTATCACATTGGCTGGGCACGCGTGACCGTCGAGCTGTCGCGCGCCCTCGCCCGGGAAGGCTTCGCAAGCTTTCGCTTCGATCTCGATGGTATCGGCGACAGTCCGGACCATCCGGGCGCGCCGGAGGAAGTGCTCTATTCCGAGCTGCATATCGCCGACGCGATCGCGGCAGTCGACCATGTGGCGGCACATTCAGCCGGGCCGATTATCCTGGTCGGCCGCTGCAGCGGCGGTTATGCGGCGCTTCAGGCGGCGGTGCAGCGGTCGGCTGTCCGCAAGCTCGTCATCATCAACACGCAGCGCTTCGTCTGGGATGCCGACGAGGACGTCGCCACCGCCGTCCGCTACGGCCATCGCAGCGTCAGCAATTTCGGTGCAACGCTGATGAAGCGCGACACGATGAGACGACTGCTCCGCGGCGAGCTGAATGTCGGACCGGCCGGCCGCTATATCGTCCGGACGGTGGCGACGCGGGCAAGCCGCGCGCTGGCGCCTTTTCTCGGCGGGCTCTCGAAGCACGCGCGCATGCACCGCGCCGTGCATCGGCAGTTTCGGGCGCTCGAACAGCGTGGCACCGATGTTTCGATGCTATTTTCGACCGATGATGCGGGGCTCAACGAGTTCAATGTCTATTTCGGCGCGCGCGGCCAGCGCCTTAGCGCCTATCAGCGCGTCAGCATGCGGCTGATCGCCGACGCCGACCATAACTTCACCCATCAAGGCGCCCGCGCCCGTCTGCTGACGGCGCTGCGCGAGGTGCTCGCATCATGAGACTGAGACTTGGCCGCGGCATAGCGGGCCTGCTCGCGCTCGCCGCAATGACGACGACGGCGGTCGCGGAGCCATGCCTGCGCGGCGTCAATCTGGCGGGTGCGGAATTCGGGAAGCTGCCGGGCAGGCTACACACCGATTATACCTATCCGACCAAGGCGACGATCGACTATGTCGCCGGCACCGGGGCGACGGTGATCCGCCTGCCCTTCCGCTGGGAGCGACTGCAGCCAAAGCTCGGCAAGCCGTTCGATCCCGGCGAGCTCGCCGCGCTCGACGAGGCGGTCGCAACCGCGTCCAGGGCCGGTCTCGCCGTCATTCTCGATCCGCATAACTACGCCTATTACGACGAGCAGCGGATCGGCTCCGATGCCGTGCCGGCGCAAGACTTCGCCGCGTTCTGGTCGCGGCTCGCCGGCCATTACAAGAACGAACCGAAGCTCGTCTTCTCGCTGATGAACGAGCCCTACGACATCCACGCCAATGACTGGCTGGTGGACGTGAACCTCGCGATCGCGGCGATCCGCAAGACCGGCGCCGGCAACCTCATCCTTGTGCCCGGCACCGCCTATACCGGCGCGCATAGCTGGACCAAGGATCTTCCGGTCGGCAACAACAGCAAGGTGATGGGCGGCGTCGCCGACGCGCTCGACCACTATGCCTATGATTTCCATCAGTATCTCGATGCCGACTTCTCCGGCCGCAACGCAGAATGCACCGGTGGCGCCGAGGCGCTGGCAGGGATCGATCGCGTCACGGCCTGGCTGAAGGCCAATGGCAAGCGCGGCTTCCTCGGCGAGTTCGCGGCGTCCGACGACCCCGCCTGTATTGCGGCCATGACGAAACTCGTCACGACGATCAACAATGCGAAGGCCGAATGGATCGGTTGGACCTACTGGGCCGCCGGTGAATGGTGGCCGCCTGACTATATCTTCAATGCCCAGCCGACAGACGAGGGCGACCGGGCGCAGGTGGTCGCACTGAAGCCATTGATGAAGGCCGAAGACGCAAGCTGCGGGGCGGGAAACCAGTGAGGATGTCCGCAACGCCCGCTGCACGGCCGCTACGCGTGCTTCATGTGGTGCGCCAGTTCCACCCGAACCGCGGCGGGCTCGAGGACTTCGTCGCCAATCTTGGGCGCGCCCAGGCGGCTGCCGGGCTCGACGTTTCAGTTCTGACGCTCGACCGGCTGTTCACGCGACCGGATGAGCCGCTGCCGGCAGTGGATCATCTCGGGTCGGTCGCCATCCGACGCATTCCTTACCGTGGATCGAACCGCTATCCGATCGCGCCGGGATTTCTCCATGCCGTCGGCGCGGCAGATCTCGTTCATGTGCACGCCATCGACTTCTTCTTCGACGCCCTGGCGGCGACCAAGCCGCTCCATCGCAAGCCCCTCGTCGCTACGACGCATGGCGGGTTCTTCCATTCCGGCGCCTATTCGGGATTGAAGCAACTCTGGTTCAACGGCCCGACCCGCCTCTCGACGCTTGCCTATCGCCGCATCGTCGCCTGCAGCCCTCAGGACGCCGCGCGCTTCGCCCCGGTTGCCGGCAAGCGGCTGACCCTCATCGAGAACGGCGTCGATATCGATAAATTCCGCGGCGGCGCTAGCCCGCGCAAGGTCAAGCGTCTCGTGACGATCGGGCGCCTCGCCGTCAACAAGCGGCCGGAGCGCCTGCTTGCCGCCATGGCCGAACTGGCGCGCCGCGACGCTGAATGGCAGCTTTCCGTGGTCGGCGCAGCGTCGGACTGGTCGGCCGACCGGTTCATGGCAGAGGTGACACGGCTGGGGCTTCAGAACAATGTCACACTGCATCTCGGCCTGCCGGATGCAGAGGTCAGAAGCATCATCGGCAGCGCCTCGCTCTTCGTTTCGGCTTCGGAGTTCGAAGGCTTCGGCATTGCCCTTGTCGAGGCGGCGAGCGCCGGCCTCGGCCTCGTCGTTCACGCCAACACGGCCTTCAGCGATCTTGCCGCCCGCCATTCCGGCATCGGCCTGACCGATTTCACCGATCCCGTCCGCGCTGCCGCCGATATTGCCCGCGCCTTTGACCAGATGGCCCAGCGCCCCACGGTCCCCGGCTGGGTCGACGACTATGCATGGACAAGCGTTGCGGCCCGCTATGCTGATGTCTATCGAATGGCGCTGGGGCAGCCGCTTGCGGATGCGCCTGAATTTCTTGATGAGGGTTCAGCATCGGTTAAACATCTCGAACAGCCGTTGCCGATCCTGAAGATTCAGCCGAAATAGGGCCGGATTTATCCGATTGGATTCATAATTCGTTCGGACACGCACACCTAAGAATTCGCATCAAATTTGACGTTTTTTCGTTGGGAGAGGGGAACATGCGGGATCGTATTCGTAAGCTTATCGCCGAGCGCAAAGTCGTCGCCGTCGATGTCGATACCCTGTCGGATACATCCGATCTCTACGAGGCTGGACTCAGCTCCTTCGCTTCGATCCAGTTCATGCTGGCGCTCGAAGATGAGTTCGACATCGAGTTTCCCGAGCGGATGCTGACGCGCAAGACCTTCGCCTCGATCGAGGCGATCGACCGGTCGATCGCCGAGCTTATCGGCGAGCAGGTGTAAGCGTCATGGCGGTGCCCTCCCCCACCATCGAAATCCTCCGTCCCCCGGCGGAACGCATGCGCAGCGTGGCGGAGATCGCCGCGCGGCATTCAGGCGATGTGGACCGCGAGGGCCGCTTTCCGCAGGAGGCCGTCGACGCCCTGAAGGCCGAGCGGCTGATGAGCGTCATGGTACCAAAGCGCTTCGGCGGCGAGGGTCTCAGCCTGCTCGAGACGGCCGAGCTCTGCACCATCCTTGGTCAGGCCTGCGGCTCGACCGCGATGATCTATGCGATGCACCAGATCAAGGCATCGAGCCTTGTCTCGCATGGTGGCAGCAGCCCCTGGCATGCCGGATTCATGCGCGATCTCGTCGACGAGCAATATCTCCTCGCCTCGGCCACGACCGAAGGCGGTATTGGCGGAGACCTGCGCAATTCGATCTGCGCGGTTCATGTCGCCGACGGCCGCTTCACCTTGGAGAAAGACGCGACCGTCATCTCCTACGGCCTCTACGCCGATGCGATCCTCGTCACCTGCCGGCGCGCGCCCGATGCGCAGAGCTCCGACCAGTCGATGGTGGTCGTGAAGCGCGGCGACTATACGCTCGACAAGACGACAGGCTGGGACACGCTCGGCATGCGCGGAACCTGCTCGGAGGGCTTCCGCCTCGTCTCGGCCGGCGACGCCGCCCAGATCTTCCCGCAGCCCTTCTCCGAGATCGCGGCGCAGTCGATGCTCTCGGCATCGCACATCCTCTGGGGCGCCGTCTGGTTCGGCATTGCCGCCGATGCCGTGGCCAGGGCGCAGGCCTATGTGCGCGCCGCGGCCCGCAAGCAGCCGGGCAGCCTACCGCCGGGCGCACTCCGCCTCGCAGAGGTCGTCGCGATGCTGCAGGACATGAAGGCGAGCGTGGTCGCGGGCGTCGTCCGCTATGAGGCGGCGATGAACCGTCCGGACGCGCTGTCCTCCATGGGTTTCGCCGCCGAAATGAACAATCTGAAGATCACGACCTCGCAGCGCGCGGCCCAGATCGTCACTCATGCGATGCTGATCACCGGCCTTTCCGGCTACAAGAACGACACGCCCTTTAGCGTCGGACGCCATCTGCGCGACGTGACCTCCGCCGCGATCATGATTTCGAACGATCGCATCCTGTCGAACACGTCGAACCTGCTTCTCGTGAGCCGCTTCGATACCAGCCTGGTGAACTGACATGGACGCTCTCTCGCAGACCGCACCCGCCCCAGGACAGGGTGGCGCGAAGGAATTCCTCGACCAGCTCTTCAGCGCCGGTGTCCTGACAGAAACGGGCGTCGATGGCCTCTATGGCCGGTCGGGCGATTTCGAGGAGGTGATCGAGCGCTTCGAGACGCTCGTCACGCGCTATGCCGGCGCGGACAAGGCCGAGCGCATCCATTTCCCGCCGGGCATGCCGCGCCCGATGCTGGAAAAGTCAGGCTATCTCAAGAGCTTTCCGCAACTCGCCGGATGCGTCCATTCCTTCATGGGTGGCGAGGCCGATCATGCGCGTCTGCTGCAGATGCTGGCGAATGGCGAGGACTGGACCGATCTTCAGCAGGCGACCGATGTCGTACTGACGCCCGCAGCCTGCTACCCGCTCTATCCGACCGTCGCCAAGCGCGGACCGATGCCGGACGGCGGCGTGCTGTTCGATCTCAAGTCCTATTGCTTCCGCCATGAGCCATCGCAGGACCCGGCGCGCATGCAGCTGTTTCGCATGCGGGAATATGTCCGCATCGGCTCGCCGGAGGAGGTCCGCGCTTTCCGCGAAAGCTGGCTGGAGCGCGGCCCGGAGCTGATCCGCTCGCTCGGCCTTCCCTGCGAAATCGACCTTGCCAACGACCCGTTCTTCGGCCGCGCCGGCAAGATGCTCGCCAACAACCAGCGCGACCAGGGCCTAAAGTTCGAGCTGCTGATCCCGGTTGCCAACGAGAAGCCGACGGCCTGCCTCTCGTTCAATTATCACCAGGATCATTTCGGCACGCTCTGGGGCATCCAGCAGGCCGATGGAACGCCCGCCCATTCCGCCTGTGTCGGTTTCGGGCTCGAGCGCGTGGCGCTCGCGCTCTTCCGCCATCACGGCATGAAGGTCGCCGACTGGCCGCAATCGGTCCGCGCCGTGCTCTGGGGCTGAACCGATGGCCGACCTCAAGGCGCTCGATCCCGCCTCCCACCGACCGCACGCGCTGCATGACGGCGCGCGCCATTGGCCGGAGACCAATTGCTATGTCGACCTGTTCATCGAACTGGTCGGCGCGCTCGGGTTCGAGGTCGAGGCGATGTTCGGCTTCACGGTGACGCAGGATTTCGAGGGCGACCAGTTCTCTTTCTTCAAGGTGCCGGTCGACGATCTTGAGGTACTCTACGGATTGCGCGTGCAGGAGCTCGCGATCTTCGACCGTCTCGAAGGCCATGTCGTCGAGCAGCTCGGCCGCGGCCGCGTCATCCTCGTCGAGGTCGACGGCTATTTCCTGCCCGACACCGGCGGCGTCTCCTATCGCGTCCAGCACACCAAGACGACGGTTGGAATCACGCATCTCGACGTCGCCGCACGCCGCATGCGCTATTTCCACAATGGCAGCTTCTTCGCGCTCGAAGGTGCGGACTATGACGGCATCTTCGGACCCGGGGGCTCGGCGAAGAACGCCGATGCGCTGTTCCCCTATGTTGAATTCGTCAAGCTGCCGGCCGAAGATGCTCCGCGCATCGATACGCTGGCGGTCGCCAAGCGCCTGCTGACGCGCCATCTCGCCCGCCGCCCGGCTGCCAATCCGATCCGAGCCTACGGCGATGCGCTGGCCGCGCATCTCGCCGATCTCGGCACGCGGGCGCCGGACTATTTCCATGTCTACGCCTTCAACACGCTCCGCCAGCTCGGTGCCAATTTCGAGCTGCTGGCGAGCCATCTCGCCTGGCTGACCGGTCACGGCGAAGCCGGCCTCGCGCGCGCCGAAGCGGCCGCGCTGGATATCGCCGCCAGCGCCAAGGTGATGCAGTTCAAGCTTGCCCGCGCCATGGCGCGCAGCCGCTATGACGGGCTGGATGGCCTCATCGAGCCTATGGCGGCCGCCTATGACATCGCGATCGGCGAGTTGGTCGCCCGCTATGCCGAGCCATCTGCCGCCCGTCAGGCCGCCTGAGCCATTCATGCAGCCGCTTTCCGACAGCGCGGTTCGCATTCTCAATCTCGACGCCGGCTGG
Source organism: Kaistia soli DSM 19436 (assembly GCF_900129325.1). Classification (GTDB taxonomy): domain Bacteria; phylum Pseudomonadota; class Alphaproteobacteria; order Rhizobiales; family Kaistiaceae; genus Kaistia; species Kaistia soli. Next base: position 1,014,514 of record NZ_FQUP01000001.1, read on the forward strand.
GACTTTCTGCTGACCGAGGCCGGCGCGTTTGCCACCCCGCCCGGCAATGCCGACTGGCTGCCGGCGATCGTGCCCGGAACGGCGGCGCAGGCGCTCGCGGCGCTCGGACGCTGGTCGCTGGAAAGGCCGGAGCCGCTTGCAGGTCACGACGTCTGGTATCGTGTGACGCTGCCTGGCAGCGGGCCGGCGCGGCTCGACTTTGAAGGCCTCGCCACCATCGCCGATATCTTTCTCGACGGCGAAAAGATCCTCGCCAGCGACAGCATGTTCCAGCCGGTATCGGTTGTGATCGACCGCCGGCCAGGCGCCGTGCTGGCGATCTGCTTCCGAAGCCTCTCCGCTGAACTCGAGCGTCGCAAGAGCAAGCGGGCGCGCTGGCGGCCGACGATGATTGACGATCAGCGTCTACGCCTCGTTCGCACAACCCTGCTCGGCCATATGCCGGGCTGGTGTCCGCCGGTCGACGCGATCGGCCCCTATCGCCCGGTCGGCCTTGTCGAGACGACAGCGCCCGCGATCGACAATCTCGATGTCCAGGTTTCGCTGGTCGGCAACACCGGGCGCGTCGCCGTCAGCTTTGCCTATGACGGCCCTGACGAGCCGATCAGGCTGACCGTCGGCGGCAGCGATGCTCGATTGAAGCGCGCCGGCACCCATGTCAGCGGTGTGATCGAACTTTCCGATGTCCATCTCTGGTGGCCGGCCAGCCATGGCGGTCAGCCGCTTTACCCGGTCGCGATCCGGATCGGCGACCGCCAAATCGATCTTGGGCGCGCCGGTTTCCGCAGCATCACGGTCGATCGCGGAGCGGATGGCCGTGGTTTCGCGCTGGTGGTGAATGGCGTGCGGATCTTCTGCCGCGGCGCCGTCTGGACGCCGGCCGATCTCATCTCGCTGGCCAGCGATCGGGTCAGCCTCGAACCGCTGATCAGGCTGGCAGCCGAAGCCGGGATCAACATGCTGCGGGTCGGCGGGACGATGCTCTATGAGGCGCGCGCGTTCCACGATCTCTGCGACGAATATGGCATCCTCGTCTGGCAGGACTTCATGTTCGCGAATTGCGACTATCCCGCTGATGATGCGTTTGCCGCGACAGTCGGCGCGGAGGCGGAAACTCTGCTCCGGCGACTGGCGCTGTCGCCCTCGCTGGCCGTTCTCTGCGGCGGCAGCGAAGTCGCGCAGCAGGCGGCCATGATGGGCCTGCCGCCGTCAGCCTGGACAAGCCGGATTTTCGAGGACGTCCTGCCCGAAGCCGTCGCAAGGCTGCGGCCAGATGTGCCGTTTGTCGCATCCTCGCCCTTTGGCGGGGATCTGCCTTTCGTCGCCGACAGCGGCGTCACCCATTATTATGGCGTTGGCGCCTATCGCCGGCCGCTCGAAGATGCCCGGCGCGCCGATGTGCGCTTCGCCTCGGAATGCCTCGCCTTCGCCAATATGCCGGACGAGGCGACGTTGCGCGAATTGTTGCCCGTCGCGCCCGTGCATCATCCCCGCTGGAAAGCGGCCGTGCCGCGCGATCTCGGCGCGAGCTGGGATTTCGAGGATGTGCGCGACCACTACACGGGGCTTCTCTATAGCGTCGATGTCGCACGCCTCCGAACCGAAGACCCGGCGCGCTATCTGGAGCTCGCCCGCGCCACGACGGCCGATGTGGCGGAGGCGACCATTGGCGAATGGCGGCGACCAAGTTCGCCGACCGCCGGGGTGCTGGTGTGGTTCTGGCGCGATCTCCTGCCCGGTGCTGGCTGGGGCATCGTCGATGCGCTTGGGAGACCGAAATCGCTCTATCACGCCCTGAAGCGCGCCTTTCGCCCGCTTGCGCTCATTCTCACCGACGAGGGCATCAACGGGCTGCACCTGCATATCGTCAACGACAGCGCAGTGCCGATCGAAGCGGAGCTGTCGCTCGCCTGTCTCCGCGATGGCCGCCTGCCGGTGGCGCGCGGCGCGAAGGCCGTCACCGTGCCAGCGCGCGGAGGACTAACTGTGACGGCGACCGAACTGCTGGGCGCCTTCTTCGACACGACCTACGCCTATCGCTTCGGGCCTGCCGGCCACGATGTCAGCCTCGCACGCCTTGCGGCTCCGGATGGCACAGTACTCGCGGAGGCCACGCATTGGCTGCCGGGCCGGCGCAGCGAACGTCACGGCCTCGGCCTTGCTGCAATCGCGGAGCGCGATGACGACAGCTGGTTCCTGACGCTCTCGGCAGAGCGGATGGCCGCCCATGTCACCATCGCCGATCCGCGTTACCGCACTGAGGACAGCGGCTTCGACCTTCCATCCGGGACCTTACGCAGGGTTCGCCTGCTGCCCTTCAACGCTGGCGAGACGGCGCCGCCGGAAGGTGAGATCCGGGCGATCAATGGCACCGATATCGGACGCTATGCGGGCGGCTGATGGCTGCCCTGCGACGCCGGGACTTGCCTCCAGCCCGCCGCGAACTTATATCAGCGGCGTTGAGAGGACGGCCTCCCCCATCGGGGACACTTGTCGGGACGACCCGACGCTGCCGATGGGGAATGACCATGCGCACGACGCGCGACCGTATCCGTCACACAATCAGCTTTGAAATCATTGGGCTTCTAATCGCGACGCCGCTGGCGGCGCTGGCCTTCGGCCTGCCGCTCGCCGATGTCGGCGTGGTCGGACTCGGCACCAGTCTTGCCGCCGCGCTCTGGAACTATGTCTACAATCTCGGCTTCGACCATGCGCTCGTTCGTCTCAAGGGCGACACCAGCCGCGGCGTTCCACTGCGCGTCCTGCATGCCGTGCTGTTCGAGGGCGGGCTGATGATCATGCTGATGCCGATCATCGCCTGGTATCTCGGGATCAGCCTCTTCGAGGCGCTGGCGATGGATGTCTCCTTCGCGCTCTTTTACATGGGCTACGCGTTCGTCTTCAATCTCGCCTATGACCGCCTCTTCCCGATCGAGGGTGGGCGCGCCTCCATCGCAGCCTGAGGCATTCGCAGCGGAAAACGGATATCGCGAGGGACTATCCCGCGATATCCGCGAACAGCATCGTCGCGCGACCGCGCACGGTGATCGTTCCGGAAACGAGCGTCGGATCGCGACGGTCGATCTCCGGCGTCAGGCCTTCGCAGCTATCGACGAGAAGCCGCCAGCCGGCTCCGGTGCTCGGCGGCAGCGTAAGCAGCGTGTCGCCCTCGCCACCGGCGAGCACCAGACAGAGACGCTCCACATCGCCCGCTTCGTCATGGCCGGAAAAGACGGCGACGAGCACATATGCGCCACCATCGTTCCAGCGGTCGCCTTCCAGCGGGCGGCCATCGGCGCCATGCCAGACGACATCCGCGGTCGTGAGCCCATCGCGCGGCTGGCCGGTAAGCGGCCGCGGATCAGAGAGAAGCGGATGGGCAGCGCGGAGCGCGACAACGGCCCGCGCAAAGGCTAGGAGTTCGGTATCCGCCCGCGTCCAGTCCATCCAGGCGATTTCGTTGTCCTGCGCATAAGCATTGTTGTTGCCATGCTGGCTGCGGCCCGTTTCATCGCCCATCGCGATCATCGGCGTGCCGCGCGAGAACAGCAGCGCGGCGAACAGTGCCCGCATATCGGCGACACGGCGGCGCGCGATAGCCGGATCGTCCGTCTCGCCCTCGACACCATTATTCCAGGAGTGGTTGCCGTCATTACCGTCACGGTTCTGCTCGCCATTCGCGGCATTGGCCTTCCGCTCATAGGCGACGAGATCGGCCAGCGTGAAGCCGTCATGCGCGGTGACGAAGTTGATGCTGCGCGACAGGGGGCGATGGCGACCGGCGAAGATATCGGCCGAGCCGGCGACCCGCGTCGCAAGTTCGCCGATCAGCCCACCCTCGCCCTTGAAGAAGCGGCGCATCGTATCGCGATAGCGGTCGTTCCACTCGCCCCATGACGGCGGGAACATGCCGACCTGATAGCCGCCATAGCCGATGTCCCACGGCTCGGCGATGAGGATCAACTGCGACAGTAGTGGATCCTGGTCGATGGCGACAAGGATCGGCGCGGCGGGATCGAACCCGGTGTCGCGGCGGGCGAGGGTTGTCGCGAGATCGAAGCGAAAGCCGTCGACGCCTGCCGCCTCGACCCAGTAGCGCATGCAGTCCATGACCAGGCGCAGCCCGGCTGGCCGCTCCAGCGCCAGGATGTTGCCGCAGCCGGCATCGTTGGCATAGAAGCGCCGATCCTCGGGGATCAGCCGGTAATAGCCGGCATTGTCCAGCCCGCGCATCGAGACAGTGGGGCCAAGATGGTCGCTCTCGCCGGAATGATTGTAGACGACGTCGAGGATGACTGCGATGCCGGCCGCATGCAGCGCGGCTATGGCGGTACGCACTTCGTCCATGCCGCCGGGTGCGAGACGCGGATCGGGAACGAACCAGGCGATGGGATTGTAGCCCCAGTAATTCGAGAGCCCGAGCGGCGGCAGATGGCGCTCGTCGAGCCAGGCGGCGATCGGCAGCAGTTCGACCGTCGTGACGCCGAGTTCCTTCAGATGGCGGATCGAGACGGGATGACCGAGCCCGGCGAAGGTGCCGCGCAGCGGCTCGGGGATATCCTTGTTGAGCTTCGAGAAACCGCGCACATGCAGTTCGTAGATCACCTGCCGTTCGAAAGCCGGCGCCGGGTGAAGCCGGGCGGCAGTCGCGGGTGGCGGGGAGACAATCGCCTTCGGCACGACGGCGGCGCTGTCGGCAGTGTCGTCCGCGGCACCGAGACGACGGGCGTCATAGAGCAGCGGTTCTTCTCGAAAGGCGCGGTCGAGCGCCCTGGCATAGGGATCGACGAGGAGCTTGACCGGATTGAAGCGATGCCCCTCCTCCGGATGCCACGGACCATGAGCGCGGAATCCATAGCGGGCGCCGACCACCACGCCCTCGACATGGCCGTGATGGATGTCGCCGGTGCGTGCCGGCAGACGGACGCGGCGAAGCTCACTATCACCGTCAGCCGAGAACAGGCAAAACTCGATCGCCTCGGCCGCCGCGGAATGGACAGCGACGTTGACGCCCTTTCCGCTCAGCGTGACGCCGAGCGGGCCGGCGCTGCCGTCCGTCACCCGATCGCGATGCATGCCTGTCAGCCTGCCTCGGCCCGAAGACTGCGGAAGAGCCGTGCATAAGCGGCGGCGGGACGACGCCAGGACACGTCGGTCTTCATCGCATTGGCCTGCATCTTCTTCCAATAGGGCCGATCGCGCCAAAGATCGGCGGTGCGCAGGATCGCGGCTTCGAGATGATCGGCCGTAACAGGCCCGAACTGCACGCCGGTGCCGATGCCGGCCGCGCGCGCGACCTCATTGGCATCGATCACGGTGTCGGCAAGGCCGCCGACGCGCGCCACCAGCGGAAGCGCGCCGTAGCGGAGCGCGCAGAGCTGGGTCAGTCCGCAGGGCTCGAACCGCGAGGGCACCAGGATGACATCGCTGCCCGCCTGGATGAGATGGGCGAACGGCTCATCATAGCCGTTGAACATGCCGACGCGGCCCGGATTCATCCGCGCCGCATCGACGAAGCCTTCAGCGATCCACGGTTCGCCGGAGCCAAGAATGGCCAGTTGCGCGCCTGTGCCAAGCAAGGTGCCGAGCCGCTCGAGCAGCAGATCGAGGCCCTTTTGCCAGGTCAGGCGGCTGATGACGCCGAAGACGAGCGCGTTGGGATCGACCTCCAGCCCCAGCCGGGTCTGCAGCGCGGCCTTGTTGGCGGCGCGGCTGGAGCGATTTTCGGCGCTGAAGGGCGACGCGATCATCGGGTCGGTCGCCGGGTTCCAGACGGAATCGTCGATGCCGTTGAGGATTCCCGAGACAACCCCGGCCCGGGTCCGCAGCAGGCCATCGAGGCCCATGCCGCCATCCGGCGTGCGGATCTCGACCGCATAGGTGGGCGACACGGTCGTGATGCGATCGGCGAGTTGCAGCCCGGCCTTCAGGAAGCCGATCCCGCCGAAATATTCGACGCCTTCCAGCGAAAAAGCGTGCGGCGGCAGGCCAAGCACCTGCATCAGCTCACGGCTGTAGTGACCCTGGAACGCCATATTGTGCACCGTCATCACCGACGGCGCGTGCGGGCGGCCGGAATAGCGCATATAGGCCGGCGCGAGACCGGTTTGCCAGTCATGCGCATGCACGATGTCGGGGCGCAGATCCGGCAACAGGCCGAGGCCGAGATCGGCGGCAACACGCGCAAGCGCTGCAAAGCGGATGGCATTGTCATGCCAGTCGCGGCCGTCCGAGCCGACATAGGGATTGCCCGGGCGCTCATAGAGATAGGGCGCTTCGAGCACCAGGAGGTCGAGGCCGCCTGCCTTGCCCTTCAGGAGGCGCGCATCGCCACCGAACAGGCCATGGAAGATATGCACCATCTCCGCGCCCTCGAGCGCGGCCAGCACGGCCGGATAGCCCGGCACCAGCGTGGTGACGTGGATGGCTTCCGGCGCCAGCGCGCCGGGAAGCGCGCCGACGACGTCGGCGAGCCCTCCGGTCTTCACCAGCGGATAGACTTCCGAGGCGACGGACAGAACGTTCAGCGTGCTCATCCCTTCAGCGCATCGATCATCGGCTGCGTGATGAGGCAGATGCCGTTCTCGGTGCGGCGGAAGCGGCGGGCATCGAAGTCTGGATCCTCGCCGACCACCAGTCCTTCGGGAATCTGGACTCGCGAATCGACCACGACATTGCGCAGCCGCGCCGAGCGGCCGATCTCGGCATAGGGCAGAACCACGCTGCTCTCGACATGCGAATAGGAATTGCAGCGAACGCCTGTGAACAGAAGCGCCCGGTTGAGCGAGGCGCCCGAAACGATGCAGCCGCCGGAGACCAATGAGGACAGCGCATAACCGCGCCGGTTCTCCTCGTTGTGAACGAATTTCGCCGGTGGCGTCACCTCGCCATAGGTCCAGATCGGCCAGTCGCGATCATAAAGATCGAGATCGGGCACGACGCTGGTCAGGTCGATATTGGCCTCCCAATAGGCGTCGACCGTACCGACATCGCGCCAATAGGAGATCGATTCCGCCCGCGAACGGACGCAGGACGTCTCGAAGTGATGCGCGACCGCTTTACCGTGCTTCACGATATGCGGGATGATGTCCTTGCCGAAGTCGTGGCTGGAATTCGGATCTTCCGCATCGCGGCGGAGCTCGTCCATCAGGAACTTGGTGTTGAAGACATAGATGCCCATCGAGGCCAGCGCCTTGTCAGGCTCGCCGGGCATCGCCGGCGGATCCTTCGGCTTCTCGATGAACGAGATGACGCGATCCTCGGTATCGACATGCATGACGCCGAAGCCGGTCGCTTCCATGCGTGGCACTTCAAGGCAGCCGATCGTGACGTCGGCCTTGGCCTCGACATGCTGCTTCAGCATGTCCTCGTAATCCATCTTGTAGATATGGTCGCCGGCGAGCACGACGAAATACTCGCTGTCATAGTCCTTGAGGATGTCGAGGTTCTGATAGACGGCGTCCGCCGTGCCGAGATACCAGAGCTCCTCCGAGACACGCTGGCTCGCCGGGAAGATATCGAAGATCTCGTTGCGCTCCGGGCGGAAGAAGTTCCAGCCGCGCTGCAGATGGCGGATCAGGCTGTGTGCCTTGTACTGCGTCGCGACGCCGATCCTTCTGATGCCGGAATTGAGCGCATTGGACAGCGCGAAATCGATGATGCGCGACTTGCCCCCGAAATAGACGGCCGGCTTGGCGCGCCGGTCCGTGAGTTCCATAAGCCGGCTGCCGCGGCCGCCGGCCAGTACGAAGGCCATGGTCTGGCGCGCAAGGGGTGCACTGCCCGGCTTCTGCATCGTCTCTTCTCCCCGCTGAACTGTTCAGTCTTCTTGCCCGCCCGAAGGCTGGCTCAGTTGCCGTCGAACTCGAAATAGACCGCCGAGAGGGGCGGCAGGATGATGTCAGCCGAAGCCGGCAGCCCATGCGAAGGCAGGGCGGCCGCATGGACCGCGCCGAGATTGCCGATGCCCGAACCGCCGAAATGCGACGCGTCCGTATTGAGGATCTCCCGCCACCGTCCAGCCTCAGGCAGGCCGATCCGGTAGCCGTAGCGGACGACCGGCGTGAAGTTGCAGGCGACGGCAACCGGCGGATCGCCGGGTGCGCCGAAGCGAATGAAGACGAAGACGGACTGGTCCTTGTCGTCGGCGACCACCCAGCGGAAACCCTCGCCCTCGCAATCCCGTGCATGAAGAGCGGGATGTTCGCGATAGACGCGATTGAGATCGCGGACCAGATCGCGGACGCCGGCATGGAGCGGCGCGCCGAGCAGGTGCCAATCGAGCTCGTTTTCGAAGTTCCATTCGCGGCGCTGCGCGAATTCCTGCCCCATGAACAAGAGCTTCTTGCCGGGGTGGCCCCACATGAAGCCGTAGAATGCCCGCAGATTGGCGAATTTCTGCCAGTCATCGCCCGACATGCGCGTCAGCATCGAGCCCTTGCCATGCACGACCTCGTCATGGCTGAGCGGCAGCACGAAATTCTCGGAGAAGGCGTAGAGCAGGCCGAAGGTCAGCTTGTCATGATGGAAGCGGCGATGGACCGGATCGAGCGCCATGTAATCCAGCGTGTCGTGCATCCAGCCCATGTTCCACTTGAAGCCAAAGCCGAGGCCGCCGGCGTGGACGGGCTGTGAAACGCCCGGCCACGAGGTCGATTCCTCCGCGATGGTCATGGTGCCGGGATGCTGGCCGTAGACGAGCTGGTTGACGCTCTCGAGGAAAGCGACCGCGTCATTGTTCTGGTTCGAACCGTCCGGATTGGGCAGCCACTCGCCCTCTTTGCGCGAATAATCAAGATAGAGCATCGAGGCGACTGCATCGACGCGCAGACCGTCGACATGGAAGCGATCGAGCCAGTAGAGCGCGCTGGCGGCGAGGAAATTGGAAACTTCGCGGCGGCCGAAATCATAGATCGCCGTGTTCCAGTCGGGATGGAAGCCACGGCGGGGATCGGCATATTCATAAAGCGGCCGGCCGTCGAAATGCGCGAGGCCATGCTGGTCGGTTGGGAAATGCGCAGGCACCCAGTCGAGGATGATGCCAAGGCCCGCCTGGTGCGCCCGGTTCACAAGGCGCGCGAAGCCGGCTGGATCGCCATGTCGTGCGGTCGGCGAAAACAGTCCGATCGGCTGATAGCCCCAGGAGGCATCGAGCGGATGCTCGGTGATTGGCAGCAGCTCGACATGCGTGAAACCCATGTCGACGGCATAGGGGATGAGACGGTCGGCAATCTCGTCCCATGTCATGAAGCGCCAGCCATCGGCCTTCTGCCAGGAGGCGAGATGCACCTCATAGATCGACATCGGCTTGCGGCGCTGCTCGTCGCTGCCGCGTGCCGCGAGGAACTCCGCGTCATCCCATTCAAAGGCGTCGGTCTTGGCGACCACCGAAGCGGTCGAGGGGCGCAGTTCGCTGCCGAAACCGACAGGATCGGCTTTCAACGGCAGGACGACGCCGTCCGGCCCGACGATCTCATATTTGTAGATGACGCCTTCGCCGAGCTCGGGCGCGAAGATTTCCCAGATGCCGCTATCGACGCGCTTGCGCATCTGATGACGGCGGCCGTCCCAATCGTTGAAGTCGCCGACGACCGAGACCCGCTGTGCCTCAGGGGCCCAGACGGCAAAATGCACGCCGGGAATGCCGCCATGCGTCATCACATGGGCGCCGAGCTTCTCGTAAAGCTCGCGATGCGTGCCCTCGACGAGAAGGTAGTCGTCGAGTGGTCCGAGCACCGGACCGAAGGCATAGGGATCGACCAGCGTCCAGTCGCCGCCGCTGTTCGCGGCACGGAGCCGGTAAAGAAATCGCTGGCTGCGTGCGGGGATCACCCCCTCGAAGAAATCGGTTCCTGGCCGACGCTCCAACGGAGCGATCGGCTGGCCGTCGAGATCAAGAACCTCGACGGCTTCCGCATGCGGCACGAAGGCGCGAATGACCATTCCGGCCCGCGTTTCGTGCAGCCCGAGCAGGGAGAACGGATCCCCGTTGCGCGCCGCGATCAGATTTCCGACATCAGTTTCACTAGCACGCCAACCGGCCATTGCGTCTCCCCGACGCGAACCTCATCCGGCAGGGCGTACGGGCACGTTCCAGATATCCTTGGCATATTCCGCAATCGTGCGGTCCGAGGAGAACCAGGCCACCCGAGCCGTGTTCGTGAGGCTCGCTTTCCACCATGCTGCTCTGTCTAGCCACAACGCGTCAACGTCTCGTTGCGCTGCATAGTAAGAATCGAAATCTGCGGTGACGAGGAAATAGTCGTGATGGCGCAGCGCTGTGGTCAGCGCTGCGAAGCGGCCCGGCTCGCCAGGGGAGAAGATTCCGGTCTCGATCGCCTCAAGAACCGCGGCGAGTTCGCGGGAGGCGGCGATCGCCGCGCCCGCATCGATGCCCTGACGCCGCCGCTCGGCAACCTCCTCGGTCGTGAGGCCGAAAATGAAGATGTTGTCGTCGCCGACATGTTCCTTGATCTCGACATTCGCGCCGTCGAGCGTGCCGATGGTGAGCGCGCCATTGAGGGCCAGCTTCATGTTGCCGGTGCCGGAGGCTTCCATGCCGGCGGTGGATATCTGCTCGGAAAGGTCAGCAGCCGGGATGATCATCTCGGCGAGGCTGACATTGTAGTTGGGCAGGAACACAACCTTGAGCAGGTCGCGCACGGTCGGATCGCTGTTGACCACCTGCGCCACGTCGTTGGCCAGCTTGATGATCAGTTTGGCCTGATGGTAGCTGGCCGCCGCCTTGCCGGCGAAGATCTTGACGCGCGGCACCCACTCCTTGTGCGGCTGGGCACGCATCGCCTGATAGAGGGCGATCGTCTCCAGGATGTTGAGCAGCTGGCGCTTGTATTCATGGATGCGCTTGATCTGCACGTCGAACAGCGCGTTCGGATTGACGCGGATGTCGAGCCGGTCGCGGATCAGCCGGGCCAGCGCGATCTTGTTGGCGCGGCGGACGCTGCCAAACGCATCGTGCAGGCCGGTATCGCCGGCATGCGGCACGAGCTTGGCGAGACCGGTCGGGTCGTCGAGGATGCCGTCGCCGCAATTGTCGACGAGGATGCGCGTCAGGCCGGGATTGGCGCCCTGCAGCCACCGGCGGAAGGTGATGCCGTTGGTCTTGTTGTTGATCCGACCCGGATAGACGCGGTCGAGGTCGCGGAAGATCGTCTTCTGGACGAGATCCGAATGCAGCGCCGAGACGCCGTTGATGGAGTGTGAGCCGATGAAGGCAAGATGCCCCATGCGGACCTTGCGCCCATTGGCCTCGTCGATCAACGACACCGACGACAGGAACGCGTCATCCGCGCCCTCGACATGCTTCGCCTTCTCGAGATGGATGGCGTTGATCAGGTAGATGATCTGCATCTGGCGCGGCAGCAGACGCTCCAGAAGCGGCACCGGCCAGGTCTCCAGCGCCTCGGGCAGCAGCGTGTGATTGGTGTAGCCGAGCGTGCGGCAGGTGATGTCCCACGCCTCGTCCCACGGGATGTCGCGCACATCGACGAGGATGCGCATCAATTCGGCGACGCTGATCGCCGGATGCGTGTCGTTGAGCTGGATCGCGACCTTGTCGGCGAGCGAGCGAATGTCGCCATAGGTGCGCATATGGCGATAGATCAGGTCCTGCAACGAGGCGGAAACGAAGAAATATTCCTGCCGAAGGCGCAGCTCGTGACCGGCCGGCGTCTCGTCGCTCGGATAGAGGATCTTCGAGATCGCTTCCGCGCGAACCTGCTCGACCAGCGCGCCGATATGATCGCCTGAATTGAAGGCATCGAGCCGCAGCGGATCGACGGCGCGCGCCGACCAGAGCCGCAGCGTGTTGACATGACGGCCACGCCAGCCGGCGATCGGCGTGTCATAGGCGACCGCCTCGATCGTTTCGGAGGGATGCCAGACATAGCGCGGATAGCCGCTTGGCTGCATGATCGCCTCGACCGTGCCACCGAACTGGATGTCGTAGATCACCTCCGGCCGCTCGAACTGCCAGGGATTGCCGAAAGAGAGCCAGTTTTCCGGATACTCCTGCTGCCAGCCGCCTTTCACCACCTGCCGGAACAGGCCGTGATCATAGCGAATGCCGTAGCCATAGGCGGGGATGGAGAGCGAGGCCATCGAATCGAGGAAGCAGGCCGCAAGGCGCCCGAGGCCGCCATTGCCGAGCGCGGCGTCCGGCTCGACCGTCTTCAGCTTCTCGAGATCGACGCCGAGATCGCCCAGCGCCGCGCGATAGACATCGGTGAGGCCGAGATTATTCATCGTATCGAACAGCAGCCGGCCGATGAGAAATTCGAGCGAAAGGTAGTACACGCGCTTGGCGCCGGTCGCATAGGTCGCCTTGGAGGAGGCGATCCACGGATCGACCATGCGATCGCGCACTGCGAGCGCCGTCGCGAGGAACCAGTCGCGATCGCTCGCCGTCACCGCGTTCTTGCCGACCGCATAGGTCAGCTTCGCAGTGATCGCAGCGCGCGCCGCAGCGACCTCATCCCCAGCTCCGCCAGCAGGCGCGACCGGGGCCGGGCTCTCTGAACTCATGACGGCGTCCACCATGATGTCTCCCATCCCACATCGTCAGGCGCATTTGCGGCTCACCCGCCTGCTCCCCCGATGCCGTTTAGATCCTGTGTCAAACCCATGCAACAAAAGTGCCGATCGTCGCGGCATTAACGTCGCATGGCGCGAAATTGGGCATGGCCTCCCGCAACCAAACGGGGCGCCCCATCGTTAAACGAGCGGCTGCGGGACCAGGTCCTTGCCTTCGAGCGTGCTCCGGAGGCCCTGCAAATGCAGCGAAATTCGCTTCTATCGCAGGGCAAAGGGCCGTTCGAGCCATGAAAATACTGTTCGTCACCAGCGAATTCGGCGATTTCGCCAAGGCCGGCGGGCTTGCCGACGTTTCCGCTGCGCTGCCGCGCGCGCTGAAGCGCCGTGGCGTCGATGTCCGCATTTTGATGCCGGCCTACCAGAATGTGCTCGACAAGATCACCCAGTTGAAGGTCGTGGCGTCCCTGCCCGGTCACGCCGCGATCGAGCCCTGCCTCATCGGCGAGACGGAAACGGCCGACGGCATAACCGTCTATCTCATCCTTGCTCCGTCGCTCTTCCAGCGCCCGGGAACGCCCTACACGACGCCCGAGGGTTATGACTGGGGCGACAATGATGTCCGATTCGCCCGTCTCGGACTGGCGGCTGCCGAAGTCGGCAAGGGGATTGCGAGCATCGGATGGACGCCTGACCTCGTCCACTGTCACGACTGGCCATCGGCGCTTGCGCCGGCTTATCTCGCATGGTCGGGTGCGAACGTGCCGTCGGTGTTCACCATCCACAATCTGGCTCATCAGGGTCTCTTTGGCGCAGATCGGCTCGACGCACTCGGAATTCCGCATGATGCGTTCCGCACGGACGGTGTCGAATTCCACGGCTACATCTCATTCATGAAGGCTGGCCTTGTCTACGCCAATCATGTGACGACGGTGAGTAACACCTATGCAGCCGAAATCACCACGGATCATCTCGGTTCGGGACTGCATGGCGTGACGCGCGGGCTTGCGGCCGAGGGTCGCCTTTCCGGCATCGTCAATGGGTTGGAGCCGGAGTGGGATCCTGCGACCGACCGGCACCTGCCACGGATGTTCGATGCCGCCAGCCTGGAAGGAAAGTCGATCAACACCGATTTCATCCGCACCTCGCTTTGCCTCAATCCCTCTGACGGACCGCTTTTCGGCGTCGTGTCGCGGCTGGTGCATCAGAAGGGCCTCGACCTCATCGCGGACATTGCGGGCAATATCGTCGAGCGCGGCGGCCAGATCGCGATCCTCGGCACAGGGGATCCCGGCGTCGAACGGATGCTGCTCGACGTCTCTCGCCGCTACCGCGGGTCGATCGGCCTCGTCGCTGGCTTCAGCGACACCATGGCGCACCGTCTCGTCGCGGCCAGCGACTTCTTCCTGATGCCCTCGCGCTTCGAGCCATGCGGTCTGACGCAGATGCAGGCGCAGCGCTATGGCGCGCTGCCCGTTGCCCATGCAACCGGGGGACTTGCGGACACGATCGAGAACGACGAGACGGGCTTCCTCTTCACCGACTTCTCGGTCGGCGGATTCCTCGAGGCGACCAGCCGGGCGTTCGATACCTATCATGCGCCCGAGCGCCTGGCGGCCATGCGTCGCCGTGCCATGGCCAAGAGCTTTGGCTGGGACGAGCCTGCCAAAGCGTATGAAGCCCTGTTTTCCCGCGTCGCCGGCGTTCCGGCCAGCAAGCCTCCCGATCGCGGCTTTTCGGGAGTAACTCGCCTGCCACAATTGATCAGCGCTGACATGGACCGGAAAGCCGCCGCCCGATGAATAAACTCACGACTGGATCGCCTTTTACCCTTGGCGCCACGCCAGACGACAAGGGCACGAATTTTGCGCTCTTCTCCGATCATGCCGAGGGCGTGACGCTGTGCCTGTTCTCCAAGGACGGTAAGAAGGAGACGGACCGCATCGACCTGTGGGAATGCACCAACGGCGTCTGGCATGGTCACGTCGAAGGGGTGAAGGAAGGCCAGCTTTACGGCTACCGCGTGCGGGGTCCTTTCGATCCGGCCAATGGCCATCGCTTCAACGATGCCAAGCTGCTGCTTGATCCCTATGCCCGCGAACTGGTCGGCGATCTCGTCTGGGATGACGCTCTTTACGGCTATCCGGTCGGCGGTGGCGACGACGCGGATCTCAACAAGGACGAACGCGACAGCGCGGCTTTCATGCCGAAGGCGCGGGTAATCTCGCCTAAGATCCTCACCAAGTCGAAGCGGCCGATGATCCCCTGGCCGCAGACCGTCATCTATGAGAGCCATGTTCGCGGCTGGACGATGCGTCATCCCATGCTGCCGGATGACATCCGCGGCACCTTTGCCTCGATCGGCCATCCCAAGGCGATCGAGCATCTGCACAAGATCGGTGTCTCGACCATCGAGTTGATGCCTGTTCACGCCTTTGTGCAGGATCGACACCTGCAGGAGCGCGGCCTGCGCAATTTCTGGGGCTACAACACGATCGGCTTCTTCGCCCCGGAGATGAACTATGTCGATGGCGGCGGCCTGGCGGAAATCGCCGAGGCGGTGGATCGGTTGCATGCGGCGGGCATCGAGGTGATCCTCGACGTCGTCTACAATCATACCGCCGAGGGCAATCACCTCGGTCCGACGCTCTCCTTCAAGGGCATCGACAACTTCTCCTATTACCGGCTGATGCCGGACGATAAGCGCTACTATGACGACCTGACGGGCACCGGCAACGCGATCGACACCAATCATCCGCGCGTCCTGCAGATGGTGCTCGACAGCCTTCGCCTCTGGGCAACGGTTTATGGCGTCGATGGCTTCCGCTTCGATCTCGCGCTGACGCTTGGCCGCGAACCGACCGGCTTCAATCCGCGTCACGCGTTCTTCAATGCCATCCTCCAGGACCCGGTACTCGGCCGCCTGAAGCTGATCGCCGAGCCCTGGGACGTCGGCCCCGGCGGTTATCAGCTCGGCAACTTCCCGGCCGGCTTCTCCGAATGGAATGGCGACTACCGGGACGTGGTGCGCGAATTCTGGATGGGCGCCGAAGGCCTGCTACCGAGCTTTGCGACGCGCTTCGCCGCCTCCAGCGACCTTTTCAACGAAGGCCGTCGGCGGCCTTGGTCGAGCGTCAATTTCGTCACTGCCCATGACGGCTTCACGCTTGAGGATCTCGTCTCCTACAACGACAAGCACAATGAGGCGAATGGCGAGGACAACCGCGACGGCCACAGCGACAACCGCAGCTGGAACTGCGGCGTCGAGGGGCCGACAGACGATCCCGAGATCATCGAGCTGCGCAAGCGGCAGAAGCGCAATCTGATCGCGACTCTGATGCTATCGCAGGGTGTGCCGATGATGCTGGCCGGCGATGAGATGGGCAACTCGCAGGGTGGCAACAACAACGCCTATGCGCAGGACAACGAGATCGGCTGGGTGGACTGGGGCAATACTGACACCGAGCTCGCCGACTTTACCGCCAAGGTCATCGCGCTCCGAAGGAGCCGAAGCGCCTTCTCGCGGGCCGAATTCCTGACCGGCGCTCGCACGGCTCTTGGCCAGCGCGACGTTGCCTGGTTCAGCACCAGCGGCGCCCGCATGTCGGACGAGGAGTGGAACGACCCCTTCGTCAAATGCATCACGGTCCGGCTGGCGCCAATGCGCGCCGACGAGCCAGTCATGATCGTGATGATGAATGCCTCGCATGTCGATGTCGACTTCACCGTTCCCGGCAAGGAAGGTGGAGGCTGGACCGTCGTTCTCGACACCGCGGGCGAGCTTGAAGGCGAGAAGACCGACGCCGGCAAGACGCTGAAAGTGGTGGCGCGATCGATGCTGGTGCTCGAAGGCGTGGCGGATAAGCCGGCCGATTGATCCTGGCGCGACAGGTGATCGTCGCCGTTTGGCGGCGGTCGCCTCTCCTCACACGGATGGAGACGTCGGCAGATCGCCGATGGGCACGGGACGGCCGAACAGCCAGCCCTGCCCCATAGCGCCCGGCGCGATGGCGCCGAGCGCCGTCGCTTGCTCTTCGGTCTCGATGCCCTCGAACACCACCGAAAGATTGAGCGTCGACATCATGTGCAGAATTTCGTCGAGAACCAGCGAACCCACGAGGCTGGTCCCGACCGAATTGCTGAACAGCTTGTCGAGCTTGATGGTGTCGATCGGCAGCGTCGCGAGATAGGCAAGACTCGAATATCCTGCCCCGAAATCGTCAAGGAAGATGCGGAAGCCGGCGGCACGCAGACGGCCTACCGCATCGCCGATCAGCTTGACGTCGCCGGTTTCCCGCTCGGTGATCTCCAGAACAATACGCGATCGTTCGACACCATAGGCGTCGCAATAGAGCTTCAACACCGTCAGGAGTTCCTCGGAGAGCAGCGACTGGACCGCAATGTTGATGCTGACATAAAGGTCCGGGCGCTCGGACAGCAGTCCCGACATGTCGCAGAGGGCCCGGTCGATGACGAACTCCGTCAAAGCCGGCAGCAGCCCAGTCCGTTCCGCCAGCGGGATGAAAACATCCGGACTGACATGATCGCCATTGGGCAACGGCCAGCGGGCGAGGGTCTCGAAGCCGACGACAACGCGATCGTCGAGGCGCACCAGCGGCTGATAGTGGACCGTGATCTGGTTCCGGTCGATTGCGCGCTTCAGGCGACGGTAGAGCGTCCGTCGCGAGGTGAGCCACGTACCGATGAAACCTTGGGCGATCCTGCCGAGAAGCGCGCCGCCGCAGAGGAGCGCGAGCTTTTCCCCAAGCGAAAGCCTTGAAAAGCCCATCTGTGCAGGCTCGCTGACCACGACGCAGAGATCGAATCCATCTCTGCACTGGTGAATGTTCTGTTCGAACCATCGATCCACGACCGGGGTATAGGCGGCACCCGTCAACTGATCCGAATGCTTGGAACTCGCATAGGCCGTTGCTAGCCGGGGCGGCACCACTGCGGCAACTGCGTCGCCGAGGGATCTGAACAGATCGTCGGCGGCAGTTGGACGAGTAAAGATGACAACATCATTGGCTTCGGCCGCCGATACGACGAGCCTCCAGTCGCCGCGCAAGGGAACACGCAGCCACACTTTGGTGCCCCTCGATGTGATCCTGTCGGCAGGACCAAGAATCCCGCCGTTTGGCACGATGCCATCGCTGTCGCAGAGAATGCGGTTGTCCTTTGTGCGGCCGATTTCGACGATAAACGCCGACCGCTCGACGAGCAGGCGCAGCGCCTTCAAATCTTCCGGCGAGCACGGCTCCGTCTTCAAGCGCGGCACCGTGCGCAAACTGGAACGGACCTCGGTCGCGACCGCAACCGAGCGACGCAGAATGAGTTCGGCCTGGAACGCAAGTTCGCTGTGCCGCCGCTGCCAATGGATAACTTCGAAGGTAGCTATGACGGCGATGACGCCGATAGACATCGCAAGGACGGTCCAGCAAGCTCTTCGCAACGCGGGATTCAAGTGATCGCCATCCCCAGTCTCGGCCTTCCATGTTCCGGCGCTGTCGCCCGGCTTCGCTCAAGGCATGGATGCGAGCATCGGCTCCAATCGGAGCCGCGAGCCTTCCAATGCTGCTGTCGAATCGAAGAACCCACTACAACCTCAGGCAGACTAGGCGATCGAGGTTGGATGTCAGCGCGCTCAAATTGCGCAAGATCAAATCACATCCGATCATCATGAACACATGACAAACACGGACGTACAAACACCTTCCGTTTACGTCAGGCCCTGCCGATACTCCGTTGGCCACGAAGATCGGGCCCGCATCGTTGCGGCGGACGAGGGAGGGCGCGGCGGGCGCTCGTTATTCGTCGATACCCTTGCCGAGCACGATGGATAGCTCTCGCGTCGCCTCGAGCAGCGTGGCGAGCGCCGCCTCCCGGTCCGGCACATCCTCCCGGTCGACGCGCGGCAGGAACGGACAGGTGAGCGCGGCGATGGCGGTGTCCCCGGGACCGAGGATGGGTGCCGAGAGATTGAAGACCGCTTCAGATTGAAAGCTCGGCATCGTCTCGAACCCCTGGGCGCGAATAGCGGCCAGACGGGAATCGAGCCCTGCCGGACGGCTCTTGTCCTCTGCGAGGTCTTCCCGCTCCGCCTCCATCAGCGCGCGTTCCTGGGGCGTCGCAAACGCCAGCAGGACGTGGCCGGAACCAGTATTGTAGAGGCTGACGCGCGCGCCGACACGGATCGAATAGCTCCAATAAGACGGCGCATCCATCTGCGCCACGACGATCACACGGCCGCGGTCATAGACCGTCAGATGGCAGGCCTGCTCGGCCCGCTTGGAGAATGTCCGCATGACCGGAAGCGCCTGGCTCACCAGCCGCCGCACCGGCGCATGCTGATGGGCAAGCGCGAAGAGCCGCAGCGTCAGTTCATAGCGATCGCCAAGGATGCGGGCGACATAGCCCCGCCGGACCAGGCGGTCGAGCATGCGATAGATTTCGTTGGGCGAGCGGCCGAGCGCCTTGGCGATCTCGGCCTGGGTCATGCTCTCGTCGGTGGCCGCCAGCAGCTCCAGAATATCGAGCCCCTTGTCCAGCGCAGGCGCACGATAGCGATCATGGGCGTCATCGAGCATGAACCGTCAATCCCGGCATGGGTCGAGCCTGAGCCAATGCTCGCCGCCGGCCACATGACAGGCTAAACATTGACTTGCATCGGTTGCTTTCGCTTATATACGAATACACCATTCACGGGTGGATATTTTGATCGTCATGTCGGATCGTGGGCCTGCCGGAACGACGAGCGGCAGTGAGCGGGGCCTCATCGCTTTCCGCCGCGTCGCAATCAGTCGGCAACCGGCGGCGGGCGGTCCTTACCCCTACATCTGAGAGGAAACATCGATGAGCGACAAGCTCGCAGGCAAGGTCGTGCTGGTGACGGCAGCGGCACAGGGCATCGGCCGCGCCATCGCCGAAAGTGCGGCCGATGCCGGCGCTACCGTGTGGGCGACTGACATCAACGAAGCGAAAGTTGCCGAGCTCTCGCACCGGACGAATGTCACCACCCGCGTTCTCAACGTCCTGAAAAGCGTCGATGTCGATGCGCTGGTTGCCGAGATCGGTACCGTCGATGTCCTCTTCAACGCCGCGGGCATCGTTCATGCCGGCACGATCGAACAGGCGACGGAAGCCGATCTCGATCTCGCCTACGACCTCAATGTCAAGTCGATGTGGCGCACGATCAAGGCCGTGCTGCCGGGCATGCTGGCTCAGAACGAGGGATCGATCGTCAACATCTGCTCGGTCGCCGGCTCGATCAAGGGCGTGCCCAATCGCTTCGCCTATGGCGTCACCAAGGCCGCGACGGTCGGGCTCACCAAGTCGGTCGCTGCCGATTACGTGGCGCGCGGCATCCGCTGCAACGGAATCTGCCCGGGGACGGTCGAGAGCCCGTCGCTGCAGGATCGGCTGCGCGCGCAGGGCGACTACGAGGCGGCCCGCGCCGCCTTCATCGCGCGGCAGCCGATCGGCCGCATTGGCACGCCGCAGGAGATCGCGGACCTTGCCATCTATCTCGCCACGGCGACCTATACGACCGGCCAGATGCACATCATCGACGGCGGCTGGGTCAACTAAGGACGTCTCGATACCCGTCATGGCCGCATCTAGTGCGGCCATGATATGGGCACTTCCCCGTCAGTACTGATCGCGTCGCCTGACCCAGGCCTGCGGGAAGTCCAGGCCCTCCTCGTTCCGGCCCTTCGGGACAAGGTCGAGATAGTGATAGGCGCCGTTGACCATCTCCACGCCGCGACCGTAGCAGGAATAGGTGTGATAGATCGCGCCTTGCTCGTCCCTGGCGAACACGCTGATGCCGACGATGTCCGAGGCGCCGACCTTGCGGACGGCATAGTTATAGTAGCCGCGGCCTGCGGCGAGTTCCTCCGGCGTCATCGCGGCCTGATAGTCGAGGTTGAAGTCGCTGCCATCGGCCTGCACCCAGGGGAAGGTCCAGCCGAAGCGGTTCTTGTAAGCCTCGATCCGCTCCAGCGGCGCCCGCGAGACGGCCGTGAAGGCGACGTCCCGATGCGCGAGATGAACAGGAATATGATCGAAATTGTCGGCCCAGAACGAGCAGGACTTGCAGCCCTCCTGCCAGTCAGGGCCGAACATGAAGTGATAGACGATGAGCTGCGAATGGCCGTCGAAAAGGTCCGCGAGCGTCATCGAGCCGGATGGGCCGATGAAGCGATAGTCCTTCTCGACTGGCTCCCATGGCATCGCCATGCGGCGCCGGGTCAGCGCCTCGCGCTGATGGGTGAACGCCTTCTCGGCGTCGAGCAACTCAAGCCGCGCCTTCAGCCAGTCGTCATGCGACACGACATCGTTCAACATATCTCTTCTCCTTGAGTGATTTCAGGGCCGGCCGATGCGCCGGAGCCAGGGGCCGGCGTGGACGAGGCTCATCAGGGCGTACATGAGCGCCATGCCACCCGGCAGCGCGCTGCCCGGCATGCCGCCGCAAAGCACCGCGCCGCCATTGTCGACGAGGCTTGCAACCGCCATCGCGGCGAACAGCGGTGTCGCGGCAAGCGCTATCCCGTCCGCGATCCGGCCGCTCCACGAAGCGGTGCCGGACAGGGATGTCTTGAAAGCATCGCTGGTCATTTGCCGCCATCCATCTCATGCTGCCGGTACGGCCCCTGTGGACCGCGAGCCGATCCTCGCCGCAATCGGAGCGAGGGCGGGAGTGACAATCCTGGCGCGATCGAAATGGACTCGCTGATCACCGCCGCTGCGCTGGCGCTGGCCCGCGGCGATCCGCTTGCCGCTCTGAAGCGCGTCGCGCTCCGCGACGATGCGCCGGCACTGGCGCTCCGTGGTATCGCGATGGCGCAGCTTGGCGACTTTCCGCGAGCGCGGACCCTGCTACAGCGCGCTCGCCGCGCCTTCGGAGCACGCGAGGTCGTCGCCCGCGCCCGTTGCACGGTCGCCGAAGCCGAAATCGCGCTCGTTTGCCGCGATCTCACCTGGCCGATCAAGCCGCTCGACGATGCCCGCGCGGTATTGGAGGCGCGCGGCGATCACGCAAATGCCGCCTATGCGCGCGTGCTGGCGGCACGGCGCATGATCCTGACCGGGCGGCTCGGCGAGGCCACCAGGCTGCTCGAAGACCGCGATAAAGGCAGCGCTCTGCCCCCAGCTGCCGAAGCCGCCGAGGCGCTGGCGCGCGCGGGCCTCGCCATCCGCCGCATCGATATCAGGGGCGCGCGGGTCGCTTTGAATGCTGCCGATGCCGCGGCGCGGCAGGCGGGCATTCCGGCGCTGATGGCCGAAGTCGATGCCGTGGGCGCTCTGCTCGGTGCGCCGGTGGCGCGGCTTGTCAAAGGGACCGGCGGCCCCCTGGTTTCGCTTCCCGAGGTGGAGGCGTTGCTCGAGGCGCCGGCCTTGATCGTCGATGCCTGTCGCCATGCTGCAAGATCGGGCTCATCTCATGTCCGCCTCGATACGCGGCCGGTGCTGTTCGCACTGCTGTTTGGCCTCGCCAAGGCATGGCCCGGCGATATTGGCCGCGCCACACTGATCCGCGACGCGTTCCGGGGCCGCGAAGCCGACGAGTCGCATCGCGCGCGGCTAAGGGTCGAGATCGGGCGGCTGCGCGAGTTGCTGGCGCCGCTCGCGGACATCACGGCGACGGTGACGGGCTACCGGCTGATTCCAGCAGCGGACAAGCCGGTCGTGGTTCTGGCGCCGCCCTTCGACGCGCCGCATGCATCGGTGCTGGCGCTGCTTTCCGACGGCGAGGCCTGGTCGAGTACCTCGCTTTCCATCGCGCTCGGGTCCAGCACGCGCACCGTGCAGCGCGCGCTCGACGCCTTGGTCAAAGCCGGCAAGATCCAGAGCGTCGGGCGCGGCCCGGCGCGCCGCTGGATGGCGCCGCCGGTTCCCGGTTTCCCGACAAGCTTGTTACTCTCTGGGCCAACGCCCGGTCACTAATGTGGCGACCGAGATGCTGCCACGGGGCGGCACCAACGGCGAAGGAGCGATCATCATGAAGCGGGCCAAGGCGGAGATCCTGCGCGAATACGGGCCGTTCGACGGCGCACCCAGCATCGGCGGCGTCACTTATGATGGTGAGCGCGTGTGGCTGGCAGCCGGCGAGCGGATCGCGGCACTCGATCCCGAAAGCGGAACGCTCGTGGGTAGCATCAACATCGCGGCCCATGCCGGCACAGCCTTCGACGGTCGGCACCTCTTCCAGATCGCCGGCGACGTCATCCAGAAGATCGATCCGGTCAGCGGCGAACTGCTCGCGACGATCCCGGCTCCCGGTCAGGGCCGCGACAGCGGCCTCGCCTATGCTGAGGGCGCTCTGTTCGTTGGCCAATTCCGCGACCGCTGCATCCACGAGATCGATCCGGAGACAGGCGAGATACGCCGGACCATCCGCTCGGACCGCTTCGTGACCGGCGTCAGCTTCGTCGACAGCGAATTCTGGCATGCGACATGGGAAAACGACGAAAGTGAGCTGCGCCGCATCGATCCACAGGACGGCACGGTGCTTCAAGCGCTGGAGATGCCGGCCGGCCTCGGCATATCCGGCCTTGAATCGGATGGAGCGGACCGCTTCTTCTGCGGCGGCGGCGACAGCGGCAAGGTTCGGGTGATCAGACGCCCGAAACACGATTGAATATCGGAACGATCGACCGCCCTTCACGTTGACTCGCCATCTGAAGCATCGATGGAGAATTAAGATGACCTTGGTCAACGACACCGGCTTCACCACCAGTACCCATTCGATCAACCCCCTGATTTCCGCAGAGAAGGTTGATGGAACGGCCGTGTATAATGGCGCCGGCGAACGCCTTGGCGACGTGCATGACGTGATGATCGACAAGCAGTCGGGCCGCGTTGCTTATGCCATCTTGTCTTTTGGCGGCTTTCTCGGCATCGGCGAAAAGTATCACCCGCTGCCGTGGAACGCGCTGAAATATGACACCGAGCTTGGCGGCTATGTCGTCAACCTCACGCGCGACCAGCTTGAAGGCGGCCCGGTGTTCGACGACACCGACGAGCCGACCTGGGGCGATCGCGACTACGAGAAGCGCGTTCACGACTATTACGGCATTTCGCCCTACTGGACGATCTGACGCTTCCGACGATTGATGCAGAGAGCCGCGGCGCAAGCCGCGGCTTTTTGCTGTTCGGAGCTATCGATAGGTCGCGCCGAGATGATGGACTGCGATATCGGCGGCAGACGGCATCGCTACGCCGGTTTCAGGCTTGAAGGTGATCGTGCGCGGTTCGCCGGGGAGCACCAGGAAGCTGGTGTCGTCGAAATGTCCCGGGAAGGCTGGCGCCTCGGCGCGCACATAAAAGGCCGGCGCGTCGGATTCCAGCTTGAACCGTCCCTCCTCGACCTGACTCAACGACACCTTGGCCGCCGGCATATCGAAGCGCTTCGGAACATTGGGAAACATCATGATCTGCAATGCGGGGTCGGCGACGCCGTCAACGAGCGCGTCGATGAAGTAG
This sequence comes from Kaistia soli DSM 19436, assembly GCF_900129325.1. Classification (GTDB taxonomy): domain Bacteria; phylum Pseudomonadota; class Alphaproteobacteria; order Rhizobiales; family Kaistiaceae; genus Kaistia; species Kaistia soli. Next base: position 1,038,550 of record NZ_FQUP01000001.1, read on the forward strand.
AACCGATCGTCGGCCGCCGGCGCTTCCATCGCGAAGACGTCCACCGCGCGATCCGGTGGAAGACGGGCCTCGGCCATCCGCTCGGCCAGCAGCGCACCGCCGAGATCCAACGTGCGGATGCGCACGTTGAGCCGGACCTCGGCATGCCGATCATTGATGGCTCTCAGCGTCAGCGCTCCGGCCTCGATGCGAGCAGCGAGCGCCACTGGGGCGAAGAAGCGCTTGGCGTGGTAGTGCAGCGTCTTCCAGGCCAGCGTGTGATCGATCGACGACCATGACACCGCCGGCCAGACATCGTTGAGTTGCCAGTAGAGTGCGCCCATCGAGTGCGGCTTCAGGCTGCGCCAGTAGCGCACCGCCGTCTCGATCGCCAAAGCCTGCTGCAGCTGCGACAGGAAGACGAACTGCTCGAAGCCCGAGGGCACGCGGAAGTAGCGCGCCATGGTGTCGATGATGCGCGAATTGCCGGCGCCGTCGCGCTGATGAAACTCCATCACCGGTGCCGTGGCGTTCCAGTCATTCGGCTTGGCGAAGGAGCGAATTCCGGTCATCGACGGGAAGGACTGGAAGCCGAACTCGGAGCAGAAGCGCGGCTTCACGGTGTAGTAGTGCTCGAAATTCTTGTTCGAGTGCCAGACATCCCAGAAATGCATGTCGCCCGAGCCATCGTCATGCCAGGCGTCGCCGTAGTCGAGATCGCCATTGCAGGGCGAGGACGGCCAGAAACGGCGATCGGGATCGGTTTCGACGACAGCGCGGTCGATGATGCGGTTGAGGCGATCGTAATTGACCAGATAGCGGTCGCGATTGTTCCGTGAGAGTTCGTACCAGGTCAGCGATCCGACAACTTCATTGTCGCCGCACCAGAGCGCGATCGACGGCCGGCTCGACAGCCGCTTGATCTGGTAGCGCAACTCACCGTCGACCTGCTCGAGAAACTCCGGTGTCGAGGGATATTGCGAGCAGGAGAACATCATGTCCTGCCAGACCAGGAGGCCGAGTTCGTCGCAGAGATCATAGAAAGCGTCGAACTCGTAGAAGCCGCCGCCCCAGACGCGGATCATGTTCATATTGGCCTCGACCGCGGCCGACAGCAGCGCGCGGATCCGGCCCGGCGTGATGCGCGACGGCAGAGCGTCGGCCGGAATCCAGTTCGCGCCCTTGGCAAAGATATCGACGCCATTGACGCGGAAGATCATCGAGGCACCCGCCTCGTCCTTCGCGGTCACCACTTCCAGCGTGCGGAAGCCGACCTTGCGGGCGACGCTGTCGTCCGGGATCGAGACGACCGCTTCATAGAGCGGCTGCGCGCCGTGACCGGCCGGCCACCAGAGGGAAGGCTTGCCGACATCGAGCTCCAGGAAGACGCGCGTCGTGCCGGCCGCAACCGCAATCTCGGACGTTGCCGCCTTGCCACCAAGCGTAAATTCGACCGGGACGCTCGTAGGCGCCGGCGCCACGAGTTCGATCTCCGCGATGGCTTTGACCGAGCCGTCGACGGCATGACGCTGCCGGATCTGGACGCTTTCGATGCGCGCTGCTTCATAGAGATGCAGGACGGGATCGGCATAGATGCCCGTCACCATCAGGCACGGTCCCCAGTCCCAGCCGCCGTGGCACTGGGCCTTGCGGATCATGTTGAGGTCCGGGACCTTGTTGTTGGAGACGCTCCACGGGATCGGGAAGGGTTGTCGGGCAGCCCGCGCCGTCGCCTCGGCGCCGGCCGGAGAGAAGCGAATGCGCAGCTTATTTGAGCCTTCGACGAGCGCTTTGGTGACGTCGATGCGGTGGCGGATGAAGCTTGATTCGAGGCGCGCGACGACGTCGCCGTTCAGCATCACCTCGGCAAAGGTGTCGACGAATTCGAGTTCGAGCACTGCCCAGCGCCCGGCTGCGGCACCGCGCGGGATGTCGAACGTTCGGCTGATTTCCCAGGCCGCTTCGCCGACCCACTGCACGAGCGCTTCGTTGCGGCCGACCATCGGATCGGGAATACGGCCGAGCGCAAGGAGGGCCGAATGCACGTCGCCGGGAATGGCGCAGTCGCCGAGGACCGTTCCCTCGGCATCGGCCAGTGTCCAGGCGCCGGCGAGCGGGAGATGCGTATCGGCAGGCAGGGAGGCGTTCATCTTCAGCGAAATCCTGGTGGCTGGCAGCGCGATCGGCGAGATGCGAACACGCTCCTGAATAGGCGCCAAACATGCCTCGGCAAAGCCCAGCCTGTCATGAAATGGTTTTGTGATCCGGCATATTTTTGGCTTCCATTTGGCCGGCAAGGTGCTCATATGCCGGAGAGATAGTTCCTGCGGCCATGACGCCGCTCTCAGGTTTGGAGGACCGGCGATGCCATCAAAACTCGACCAGTTGAAGTCCATGACGGTGGTGGTTGCCGATACGGGCGACCTTGAGGCGATCAAGACTTTTCATCCTGTCGACTGCACCACCAACCCCTCGCTCGTGCTGAAGGCATTCGAGCTCCCGCTGTACAAGGACGTGATCGACAGCGCGGTCTCCTGGGGCAACAAGCAGGGCGGCTCCAAGGAAGCGATTGCCGCCGCCGTGGCCGACCGCCTTTCGGTCGCGTTCGGCGCCGAGGTCTCGAAGCTGGTGCCCGGCCGCGTCTCGACCGAGGTCAATGCCGACCTCTCCTTCGATACTGAAGCCTCGCTGAAACGCGCCCGCGCGATCATCAAGGACTATGCCGATATCGGCATTCCCCGCGAGCGCATCCTGATCAAGCTGGCCTCGACCTGGGAAGGCATCCGCGCCGCGGAAATCCTCCAGAAGGAAGGCATCGACTGCAATCTGACGCTGCTGTTCTCGCTCGCCCAGGCCGCCGCCTGCGCTGACGCCGGCGTCTTCCTCATCTCGCCCTTCGTCGGCCGCATCCTCGATTGGTACGTCAAGTCGACTGGCAAGACCTTCGAGCCCGAGGAAGATCCGGGCGTCGTCTCGGTTCGCCAGATCTACGCCTATTACAAGGCGCATGGCATCAAAACCGTCGTCATGGGCGCTTCGTTCCGCTCGACCGGCGAGATCGAGGCCCTGGCGGGCTGCGACCGCCTGACGATCGCGCCGGCCCTCCTCGAGAAGCTCGCCGCCGACGAGGGCACGTTGGTGCGCAAGCTCGATCCGGCTAATGCCGGCGAGGCGCCTGCCAAGCTCTCCTACGATGAGAAGGGCTTCCGCTGGGCCCTCAACGAGGACCCGATGGCCACCGAGAAGCTCTCGGAAGGCATCCGCCAGTTCGCCAAGGACCTGCGCACTCTGCGCGGCCTCGTCGCCAAGAAGCTCGAGGCCGGCGTCCCGGCCTGACGCTTCGCGCATTGCTTTAGCAATCAGCCCGCCATGGTCAGCCATGGCGGGCTTTTCTTTATGTGGCGCCTTGCCAGAACGCGACTTCCGAGATAAATACAAATTGTCGACAAGGCAGCGCTCGAAGAGCATGAAGGAGATGACGATGGATCCGAAGGCGACCTGGAAGGGCGTTTTCCCTGCTGTGACCACCCAGTTCCGCCCGGATTTCTCGGTCGATCTCGAAGCGACCGCAAAGGTCATCGAGGCGCTGATCACCGATGGCGTTTCCGGCCTCATCATCTGCGGCACGGTCGGTGAGAATTGCTCGCTGACGCGTTCTGAAAAGGTGTCGCTGGTCGAAACCGCGGTCGCGACGGCCCGTGGTCGCGTTCCCGTCATCTCTGGCCTTGCCGAATATACGAGCGCCTTTGGCGCGGATTACGCCCGCGAGGCGACCAAGGCTGGCGTCAACGGCCTGATGGTCATGCCGGCGATGGTCTATCCGGCCAAGCCGCGCGAGACGATCGATCACCTGACCACGATCGCCCGGGCGACCGATACGCCGATCATGGTCTACAACAATCCGCCGAGCTACCGCACCGACGTCACCCCGGCGATGCTGGTCGGCCTTGCTGATGTCGACACCATCGTCGCCTTCAAAGATTCGTCAGGCGATACCCGCCGTATCGTCGATGTGCGCAACATGACCGGCGACCGCTTCATCCCGTTCTGCGGCCTCGACGACGTCGTGCTGGAGACGGTGGCGCTCGGCGCTGTCGGCTGGGTCTCGGGCATGTCGAACGTGTTCCCGCGCGAAGGCGAGACGCTGTTCCGCCTGGTGCGTGACGGACGCTTCGCCGAGGCGATGCCGATCTATGACTGGTTCATGCCGATCCTTCATCTCGACGCCCGCCCGGACCTCGTGCAGGCGATCAAGTATTGCGAGAAGATCCTCGGCCGCGGCACCGACCTGACCCGGCCGCCGCGCCTTGCGCTCGACGCGGCCGAAAAGGCCGAGCTTGAAGCGGTGATGCAAAAGGCGATCGCCAACCGCCCGGCCCTGCCGGAAACCGGCCTCCCGGTCGCCGCCTGATCGGCAGCGGGGCATGCGCATCGCCGTCATCGGTGGAGGCATCGTCGGCGCGGCGATCGCGCATGCGCTGCTCGACGAAGGCCATGCGGTCGACCTGCTCGACCGCGACGGCATCGCTGCGGGTGCGTCAGCCGGCAATGCCGGCTGGATTGCTCATATCGACATCATGCCGCTCGCCTCGCCGAAGGCGTGGCGGCAGATGCCCGGCTGGATGCTCGATCCGCTTGGGCCGCTCTCGATCCGTCCGACCTATCTGCCGAAGCTCGCGCCGTTTCTCGCGCGCTTCATTGCGGCCAGCCTCCCGGGCCGCATCGAGACGTCGATCGCGGCCATCTCGGCGCTCAATGCCCGCGCTCTTCCCGCCTGGGAGAAGCGGCTCGCCGCTCTCGGCTTCGGCGGATATCTCCGCCGCCGGGGCCTGCTTTCAGTCTGGTCGAGTGCTGCAAAGGCGGCGGCCGCTGAACCTTTGATCGCCCGCCAGAAGGCGATGGGCATCCCTGTCGAATGGCTCGATGCCGGCGCTCTGCATGAGCTCGAGCCGGCGCTCGGTCCCCGCGCAGCGCGTGGCGCGCTCTATGAGAGCGGCTGCCATGTGTCGGACCCGAAGGACCTTACCCTCGATCTCGCAGCAGCCGCGGCAGATCGCGGCGCTCAGTTCAAGAAGCTCGAAGCCGCCGCCATTCGCCCCGATGGCAAAGATATCGCAATCGTCACCAGCTTCGACAGCATCGCGCTCTATGATCGCGTCGTGGTCGCGACAGGTGCCTGGTCGAAACCCCTCGCCGCCTCGATCGGCGACCGCGTGCCGCTCGATACCGAACGCGGCTACAACGTGACGCTCCCTGCCGGTCGGCTCGGGCTGTCGCGCCCGGTCATGTACGAGGGCGAGGGCTTCGTCACGACGCCGCTCGACAGCGGCGACCGCATCGGCGGTAGCGTCGAATTCGCAGGCCTCGACGCCGCACCGAACTTTGCGCGTGTCGATGCCATTCTCGGCCGCGCCCGCCGCTTCCTGCCCGAGGCCGATCTTTCAGGCGGCACACGCTGGATGGGCTTCCGCCCCTCGATCCCGGATTCGCTCCCGGTCATCGGACCGTCGAAGCGCGATCCGCGCATCGTGCACGCCTTCGGCCATGGCCATTACGGCTTGACGCAGGCGGCCGTCACGGCGGAAATCGTCGCCGACATGATCGCCGGCCGCACGCCTGCGATCGACCCCGCCCCCTATTCCGTGACCCGCTTCCAGGCAAGGTTCTGACCATGGCGCGCCATTCGTTCTTCTGCATCGACGGCCACACCTGCGGCAATCCCGTCCGCGTCGTCACCGGTGGCTCGATCCCGGTGCTGAAGGGCGACACGATGTTCGAGAAGCGGCAGCATTTCCTGGCCGAGTTCGACTGGATCCGCAAAAGCCTCTGCTTCGAGCCGCGCGGCCACGACATGATGTCGGGCTCGATCCTCTATCCGCCCTCCTCCGACGCCTATGACACGGCGATCCTGTTCATCGAGACTTCCGGCTGCCTTCCGATGTGCGGCCATGGCACCATCGGCACCGTGACCTTCATCATCGAGCACGGGTTGGTGACGCCGAAGACGCCGGGGCTGCTGCGGCTGGAAACGCCTGCTGGCCTCGTCGAGGCGCGCTACGTGCAGAGCGGGCCTTATGTCGAGAGCGTCACCCTCACCAATGTGCCGTCCTTCCTGCTCGGCCGCGACTACGAGGTCGAGGTCGACGGTATCGGCACGCTCAAAGTCGATATCGCCTATGGCGGCAATTTCTATGCGATCGTCGAGCCGCAAACGAACTACGCGGATCTCTCCGATCTCGAACCGTCCGATATCGTGCGCCTGTCGCCGAAGCTCCGCGCCGCCTTCAATGCGCGCCACAGAATAGTCCATCCGGAAAATCCGGCGCTCGACCGGCTGACGCATGTGCTGTGGACCGGCAAGCCGAAGAACCAGGGCTCCAGCGCGCGCAACGCCGTCTTCTATGGTGACAAGGCAATCGACCGCTCGCCCTGCGGCACCGGCACCTCGGCGCGGCTGGCGCAGCTTTTCGCCACCGGCCGGCTCAAGGAAGGCGAAGCCTTCGTGCATGAGAGCATCATCGGTTCGACCTTTACCGGCCGCGTGGCGCGCCAGACCAAGGTCGGCGGCAAGCCCGCGATCGTCCCGACCATCGAAGGCTGGGCGCGCGTCACCGGCTACAACACGATCTTCGTCGACGACCGCGACCCGTTCTGGGCCGGATTCCAGGTGGTCGACGGCGCCGCCTGACCACGAAAAAGGGCGGCGCCGAAGCGCCGCCCCTGGTCACCGATGCACGCTCAGCGCCAGTCGTCAGAAGACGGCTGGGCGACGATCAGGCATCACGCCAAACCGTGGCGCGACCACATCACCACGAGCCAGGGCGCCGTGCCCAATGGCCTGAAATCCAGACATAACGCCCACGGCGCCAGGTCCAGTGGCCAGGCATCCAGACATAGCCCCGCCTTGGAGGCGGCCGACGCTCCGCACGAGGCGGCGGCGGGGGCGGCCTACGGACATGGCCGGGCGGCGGGGGCGGCGGCGGCCTTTGTCCTCCGGGCGGCGGAAGCGGCTGTGCATCAGCTCTATCGGGCAGCGCGAGGCTTGCCGCTGGCGCGACGATCGCCGCAGCGAACAGGCCGCGGATCAGGGAGCGTCGTGATAGCTTCAAGGGGGTTCCTCCTTCGAATGGCGGCTTACGCCGCCTCATGCCCGCAGCCGTTATACGAAGCGCCAACGCGTTTCCGTCGCCATCGATCCGAAGGCGGCCTGTTTTTAGAACGCGTAACCGTGCCGGGTGAGGAACAGCTTCAGTCGATCGGGGAATTTAAGGAGCTTGCGGTCGCGCTTGGGACAGGCGTCGAGATCGTCGCTGGAGATGCAGGTTTCCTCCCCTGCATCGGCGGAAAAGTCCCAATGATCGAGCAGGGCCTTGTAGGCGGTAGCGCCCGAACCGGCGCGCACGCTCTGCGCCACCCAGCCCGCGAGAAAGCCGGGTGAAGACCAGCGCGTCTCGGGCTCTGCATTCGATTCGAGTTCAGCCAGCCAGTCGCGGTGGTGCTTCCCGAAGCGCGTCTCAGCGCTGACATCGACCACCTTGCCGTCGCGCACGGCGCGGATCACCAGCGGCGCCGCGCTGCAGGCATAGCAATCGAACGCGTAGAGAAAGGCGTTGTCCGTCGTGACGATCTCCGCAACGCCGTCATTGTCGATATCCTCGAGATAGTCGCCATCGCCATCGAAGGAGCCGATCTCGATCGTGGTCCAACCCTTCGGTCCGTTTTCGGCGACCACGACGCGTGAACAGCAATGGGCACCGCCCGAATAGCTGGAGAAATAGACTTCCTTGCCGACCCGGTAGGGGTCGATCTCGGCGATCGAGGCTGTAGCCGCTGGCACGTCCATGCCGGAGGCGAGACCGGCGACATCCAGAACCATCCGGTTGCCGATCGTCAGTTGCAGAACAGGCACGTCGAGGGTCTTGTCGATCTTTGGCCGGCGTTCGTAGAAGAGGCGGGCGGTGATGCCGCTGTCGGTGACGCTCGCCTCCCGCGCACCTTCGGCGAATTCGGTCGTCGGAAAGGGCGGCGGTGCGCTCTCGCCGGCCGGCTCAGCGGCCTCCGCCGGGGCGACAGCAAGCAGCAGGACGGCCAGCGCCATGGTGCTGCTTAGGATGCGGATGGCCATGGACGGTGTCCTTCCAAGCAAAGATCCCGCCGCCGGAATCGCCACATCGGAGTCTAGGTGGCCGGGGTCGCGCCGAACAGGGGTCGCGCTTGCCGCCTCAGCCCCGCAGCCGATAAGAAGGGTGGCAACGCAACCGCTGGAGTACCGTCCCGTGACATCGCCCCTCCTGCCGCAGAGCGGTGGCCAGCTTATCGTCCAGGCGCTCGCAGCCAATGGGGTCGACCGGGTCTTCACGGTGCCCGGCGAGAGCTTTCTCGCGGTGCTCGACGCGCTGCGGGATTCAGCGATCGACGTCGTCAACGCCCGCCATGAAGGCGGCGCGGCGATCATGGCAGAGGCGGACGGCAAGCTGACGGGACGGCCGGGCGTCGCGATCGTGACGCGCGGACCGGGCGCCACCAACGCCGCAGCCGGGCTTCACATCGCACGGCAGGATTCGACGCCGATGATCCTGCTTGTCGGGCAGATCGCGCGCGGCCATCGCGAGCGGGAGGCGTTCCAGGAGATCGACTACCGCCGCATGTTCGGCGAGGTGGCAAAATGGGTCGCCGAGATCGACGAAGCCGCACGCATTCCGGAGTTCCTGTCGCGGGCCTTCCACACCGCGACGTCGGGCCGGCCGGGGCCGGTCGTGCTGGCCCTGCCGGAGGACATGCTGCGCGAGACCGCATCCGTGCTGCCGCCACAGCCCTTCGAGCCGATCGAGACCTATCCCGGCCTGACGCAGACCGCACAGCTGCAGAAACTGCTCTGGGCTGCGAAGCGGCCGTTTGTCATCGCGGGCGGCGCGCGCTGGAGCGGCAAGGCGGTCGCCTCGCTCCGCCGCTTCGCCGAGCGCTTCGAGCTGCCGGTCGCGGTCTCGTTTCGCCGCCAGGGCCTCTTCGACCACGATCATCCGAACTATGCCGGCGATGTCGGCCTCGGCATCAATCCGGCTCTTGCGAAGCGGATCAAGGACGCCGACCTTTTGCTGCTGCTCGGCGGGCGGATGAGCGAGACGCCGTCGGGCGGCTACACGCTGATCGAGGCTCCCGAGCCACGGCAGATGCTGGTGCATGTGCATGCGAGCGCCGAAGAGCTTGGCCGCGTCTATCGCCCGACGCTCGCCATCAACGCGACCCCCAACGGTTTCGCCTCGCAGCTCGAGGTCGTGCATCCGCCTGTCTCCATCCCGTGGGGCGGGGAGACGCGGGCGGCCAATGAGAGCTATCGCGCCTGGTCGGAGCCAACGCCGCGCGATGTCGACGGTGTGGAACTCGGCGCCATGATCCGCCAGCTCCGCGACACGCTGCCGGATGACGCGGTGCTCACAAACGGCGCCGGCAACTATGCCGGCTGGCTGCATCGCTATTACCGCTTTCGCCAGCCGGGCACGCAGCTTGCGCCGACCTCAGGCTCGATGGGCTATGGCTTGCCTGCCGCGATAGCCGCAAAGCTCCGTCATCCGGAGCGGATCGTGGTGGCGCTGGCCGGCGACGGCTGCTTCCAGATGACAGGACAGGAATTCGCGACGGCCGCGCAGGAAGGCGCCGCCGTGATCGTCATCGTCGTCGACAACGGCATGTATGGGACGATCCGCGCGCATCAGGAGCGAGCCTATCCCGGCCGCATCGCCGCGACGGCGCTCGTTAATCCCGATTTCGCGGCGCTCGCCCGTGCCTATGGCGGCCACGGCGAAACGGTGGAGCGGACCGAGGACTTCGCGGCGGCCTTCGAGCGGGCCGCCCGCTCCGGCAAGCCCTCCATCCTGCATGTGAAGGCCGACCCCGAAGCGATCTCGCCAACGACGACGATCAGCGCCATCCGCGAGAAGGCCCGAAGCTGAGGCTTCAGCAGAAGCGATCACGCCCGCTCCAGCACGATCGCAATGCCCTGGCCGACGCCGATGCACATCGTGGAGAGCGACCGGCGGCCGCCTGACAGCGCGAGTTCGAGGGCGGCCGTGCCGGTGATCCGCGCGCCGGACATGCCCAGCGGATGACCGAGCGCGATGGCGCCGCCGTTGCGATTTACGCGCGGATCGTCATCGGCAATGCCGAGTTCGCGCAGCGTCGCAAGGCCTTGCGACGCAAAGGCCTCGTTGAGCTCGATCACGTCGAAATCGCCCGCGCCGAGCCCCAGCCGCGCCATCAGCTTTTTCGAGGCCGGCGCCGGCCCGATGCCCATGATGCGTGGCGGCACGCCGGCTGCCGCGCCGCCGAGCACGCGGGCGATCGGCGTCAGACCGTGTTTCTTCGCCGCCTCAGCCGAAGCTAGGATCAGTGCCGCGGCACCGTCATTCACACCCGAGGCATTGCCTGCCGTCACGGTGCCGCCCTTGCGAAACGGCGTCGGCAGCTTGGCCAGTGCCTCGATCGTCGTCGCGCGCGGATGCTCGTCCTTGTCGACGACGACCGGATCGCCTTTTCGCTGCGGAATGCTGACCGCCGTGATCTCGCGGGCGAGGCGGCCATTCGCCTGAGCTTCGGCTGCCTTTGCCTGGCTCCGCACTGCGAAGGCATCCTGATCCTCGCGGGAGACGGCGAAGTCCTCGGCGACGTTCTCGCCCGTCTCCGGCATCGAATCGACACCGTATTGCGCCTTCATCATCGGATTGACAAAACGCCAGCCGATGGTCGTGTCGTAGATCTCGGCGTTACGCGAGAAGGCCTGCTCGGCCTTGGGGATGACGAAAGGCGCGCGCGACATGCTCTCGACGCCGCCGGCGATCATCAATTCGGCCTCGCCCGCCTTGATGGCGCGGGCCGAATTGATGACGGCATCCATGCCCGAGCCGCAGAGACGGTTGATCGTCGTGCCGGAGACACCGACCGGCAGGCCTGCCAGCAGCGACGACATGCGCGCGACATTGCGATTGTCCTCGCCGGCCTGGTTGGCGCAGCCGAAAATGACGTCGTCGACGGCTTCCCAGTCGACGCCGGGATTGCGCGCCATCAGCGCCCGGAGCGGCACCGCGCCGAGATCGTCGGCCCGAACGGCGGCCAGTGCGCCGCCGAAGCGACCGATCGGCGTGCGGATATAGTCGCAGATGAAGACGTCGGTCATCTCAGAGCTCCGGAACGATCAGGTCGGTGACGGCGCCAGCGACCAGCAACTCCGCGCCGGTCGCCGCCTGCAATTCGTCGAGCGAAAGGTCGGGGAGCTTTTCGCGCAGGACGAAGCGCCCACTCTCGATGTCGATCACGGCGAGTGAGGTATAAACGCGGGTGACGCAGCCGACGCCCGTCAGCGGCAGCGTGCAGCGCTTCAGGAGCTTCGGCTTGCCGTCCTTGGTCACATGATCGGTGATGACCGCGACGCGCTTGGCGCCATGCACGAGATCCATCGCCCCGCCCACGGCCGGAACGCCCTTCGGACCCGTCGACCAGTTGGCGAGATCGCCGTTCTCCGCAACCTCATAGGCGCCGAGGATGGCCACATCGAGATGACCGCCGCGCACCATGGCGAAGCTGTCGGCGTGATGAAAGAACGAGGCGCCAGGCTTCAGCGTCACGGGACGCTTGCCGGCATTGATCAGATCCCAGTCCTCCTCGCCCTGCGGCGGAGCTTCGCCGAAGTTCAGGATACCGTTCTCGGTGTGGAAGATCGCCTCGCGGCCGGGCGGCTGGTACTGCGCGACCTTTTCGGGAAAGCCGATGCCGAGATTGACATAGGCGCCGTCGGCGATGTCCTGCGCGGCGCGCCAGGCAATCTGGTTGTTGGTGAGCTTCGCGGTCATGAGACAGCTCCGGGATACACGGCATTGGCGCGGTTCAGGTCTTCTTCCTGCTGCGGCTTCGGCACCTCGACGACCTTCTGGACGAAGATCCCGGGTGTCACGACGCTCTCCGGATCGATATCGCCAGCCGGCACGATGCGGCGCGCCTGAACCACTGTCTCGGCAGCGGCCATGCACATCAGCGGGTTGAAGTTTCGTGCTGCCGCCCGGTAGGTCAGATTGCCCTGCGGATCGGCCGTCTCCGCCTTCACCAGCGCCACATCCGCCTTCAGCCAGCGCTCCTGCACATAAGGGCGGCCGTCGAATTCGGCGACCGGCTTTCCTAGAGCGAGATCCGTTCCATAGGAGGTCGGCGTGTAGAAGGCCGGAATGCCCGCGCCGCCGGCGCGGATGCGCTCGGCCAGCGTCCCTTGCGGCACCAGTTCGAGATCGATCTTCCCGGCCTGGTAGAGCTCGGTGAACACGACCGGATCGGCGGAGCGCGGGAAGGAGCAGATGAGCTTCTTCACCATGCCAGCCTCGATGAGCGCTGCGAGGCCGACATGGCCGTTGCCGGCATTGTTGTTGATGACCGTCAGGTCGTGGGGATGACCCGTGGCGCGGAAGCGGTCGATGAGCGCGTGAATCAGCTCGATCGGTGCGCCTGCGCCGCCGAAGCCGCCGATCATCACCGTCATGCCGTCCCGGATCCCCGCCACTGCGGTGGCGAGGTCGCCGACTGTCTTGTCCATGCGCTGCCCTCTCAAGCCCGGCTCAACCGCGCCGCGCCTTGGGAGGGATAGGCCGCGGCCACGCTTCCGTCCATTGAGATTGTGCGATATGCTTCATTTGTTCGTATATCGCTCAAATTGAGGAGTCCGTCGCATGCTTACGCCCACGCGCGATCTGATGGGCGGGCTCGCCAAAGGCCTCGCTGTGATCGAGGCGTTCAATCCCGATCATCCGCGTCAATCGATCGCCGAGGTCTCGGCGGCGACGGGGCTCGACCGGGCGGCCGCGCGGCGCTGCCTGCTGACGCTCGCCCATCTCGGCTATGCCGACTATGACGGCAAGTTCTTCACGCTGACGCCGCGCGTGCTGAGGCTCGGAACGGCCTGTCTCGCAACCATGCCGCTGCCGAACCTGGTGCAGCCATTGCTGGATGAAGTCTCGGATGCCATCGGCGAGAGTGCGTCGGTCTCGATCCTCGACGGTGACGAGATCGTCTATGTGGCGCGGTCAGCGCAGAAGAAGGTGATGTCGATCACGCTGATGCCGGGCTCGCGGCTCCCGGCCTATTGCACCTCTATGGGCCGCGTCCTGCTTGCCGCCCTGCCCGAAGAGCAGGCGCGCGCCCGGCTTGGCGAAGCGCCGCTGCCCCAGCGCACGGCGCATACGCTCACCGAGCCCGGTGCGGTGATGGCAGAACTCGCGCGGGTTCGGACGGCGGGCTACGCGGTTATCGATCAGGAGGTCGAGATCGGGCTACGCTCCATTGCCGTTCCGCTCATGACGGCCCGGCGCGTCACGGTTGCGGCCGTCAATCTTGGCCTCCCCGTGCGCGGCGAGCCGATCGAGGCGCTCGCCGAGCGCTACCTTCCCGCGCTTCAGGACGTCCAGGCCCGGATGCGCGACATCCTGCGTTGAGCCGCGCCGGCTGTGATCGCGCCGGCTAGAACAGGCTTTCCTGCGAGGGTGTCTTCGGCTTGGCGCGCACTTTCGGCTTCGGAGGCGCGGGCGTGCCGGCGGCGAGCGCGCCGATCTTGCCGTCGTGGAACTCGATGGAAAGCGGATCGCCGGGGGCGACGCTCGATGCTGAGCGGACCGGCTGGCCGACACCATCGGTGACGAGGGCAAAGCCGCGCGCGAGGACGCTGCGATAGGACAAGGTTTCGGCCAGCCGCCAGGCGCGATCGAGCCGATCGCGGCGGCGCTCGACGATCCGGATGAAGGCCCTGCCAACACGCCCGTCGATTTCGCCGAGACGGTCGCGGCCGCGATGCACCCGCTCGCCGATCGGTTCGATGCGCAGCCGCTGCGTCGTTCGGGCGAACAGCGCGCGCTTCCGTTCGGCGTGAACGTCGAGCGCCCTGCCCTGCCGTTCCGACAGGCCTGCGAGGCGATCGAGAGCGCGTTCGATGCGGCGGGCGAGCACGACGGGCGTCAGGAGCGACGCCGAGCGACCGAGCCGGCCGCGATGCGCAAGCGTATTGGCGCCGAGGCCGCGGCCGAGCCGCGCGGCAAGCTCGTCGAACGAACGGCGCGGAATGGCGAGCAGATCGTCGAGCCTTGGCAATCCGCGTGTCGCGGCGCGCAGTTCCCGCCGCCGCGCCTCGATATGGCGATAGGCGGCACCCTCCAGACGCTGGCCGAGCCCGCCGACAGCCGCGAGCAGCTCGGCGCGCACAGGCACCGCCATTTCGGCGGCGCCGGTTGGCGTCGGCGCGCGGAGGTCCGCGGCGAAATCAATCAGCGTCGTATCGGTTTCGTGGCCGACGGCGGAGATCAGCGGGATATCGGAAGCGGCCGCGGCACGAACGACGATCTCCTCGTTGAAGCCCCAGAGGTCTTCCAGGCTGCCGCCGCCCCGCGCGACGATGAGAAGATCGGGACGCGGCACCGGTCCGCCGGGCGTCAGCGCGTTGAAGCCTGATATCGCCGCCGCGACCTCAGCGGCCGAGGTTTCGCCCTGTACGCGCACCGGCCAGACCAGGACGTGGACCGGGAAACGGTCGGCGAGGCGATGCAGGATGTCGCGGATGACAGCTCCGGTCGGCGAGGTTACGACGCCAATGACGCGCGGCAGATAAGGCAGGGGGCGCTTCCGGGCCTGGTCGAATAGACCCTCCGCTGCGAGCTTCTTGCGCCGCTCCTCAAGCAGCGCCATCAGCGCACCGACGCCCGCCGGCTCCAGCGTCTCGATGACGATCTGATATTTGGACGAGCCCGGGAACGTCGTCAGCTTGCCGACCGCGATCACCTCCATGCCCTCTTCGGGGCGGAAGCGGAGGCGCGCCATGCTGGTGCGCCAAATCACGGCTTCCAGCTTGGCCTTGTCGTCCTTCAGCGCGAAATAGGCATGGCCGGAGGAGTGCGGCCCGCGATAGCCGGAAATCTCGCCGCGCACGCGCACATGGCCGAACGTGTCCTCAACCGTGCGCTTCAGAGCGGCGGAGATCTCCGAGACGGAATATTCGGCGACATTCGAAGGCGGCTGGCTCACATCGTCCTCCAGACCTTCCGATTGCCCCAGCCTGCCCGCCCGGGTCAAGGGTTGCGGACGATCCTGCGGCCGACTATCCCTCAGCCATGTCCCGTTATGACTTCGCCAGCCAGAGGCTGTTCCTCGACGCACCGCTTGATGCCGGCACGACCGTGCCGCTCGATCGCGACCAGGCCAACTATCTGGTCAATGTGCTGCGCATGACGCCGGGCGCCGCCGTTCTGGTCTTCAATGGCCGCGATGGTGAGTGGCGCGCCGTGCTCGAAGGCGACCGCAAGCGGGCGGCGCTGCTTGTCGAGACGCAAATGCGGGAGCAGGCCGCGCCCTCAAACCTCGACTATCTGTTCGCGCCGCTAAAGCAGGCGCGGCTCGACTATATGGTCCAGAAAGCGGTCGAGATGGGCGCCGGACGGCTGCGGCCGGTGATCACGCGCCGCACGCAGGTGACGCGGCTGAATGAGGACCGCCTCAGGGCAAACGCCATCGAGGCGGCCGAGCAGTGCGGGATTCTCACGATTCCCGCGATCGAGGCACCGCGGCCAATGGCAGATCTCCTGACCGGCTGGGAGGCGACGGATGCCGGGCGGCGAATCATCTTCTGCGACGAGGACGAGACCGGCGCCGATCCGGTCAGCGTGCTCCGCGCTTTGCCACCCACTCCGCTTGCCGTGTTGATCGGCCCGGAAGGCGGCTTCTCGCCCGAAGAGCGGACGCTTTTGAAGGCGCTGCCCTTCGTCACGGCGATCGCGCTCGGGCCGCGCATCCTCCGCGCCGACACGGCGGCCGTTGCCGCCCTGGCGCTGGTGCAGGCGGTGGCGGGCGACTGGCGCGAAGCTTGAGCGCCACAATTCACGGCATCGTGATCCCGAGGTGATCAGGCTGCCTTTCCAATAGTTCCGACGGTGCGCCAAGCGCTAAGCCGCTGATCTGGAATCAATCCAGCTTGGAATTCCTCTAAGATATTGATTTCGTTCAATATTGCCTTTGACAGCCTGTGGCGCAGATGGGAAGCACCGCCTGCCTTCCCGTGTGGTGCTGCTGGCGCCGCCCGAATTGGCACCATCCGCCCTTTCACGACGGAGCTGTTCCCGATGTTTCCCCGCTCTTCCTTTCTTCGCACGGCCGCGCTCGCAGCGTTGACCACCTTCGGCGCCCTGCCGGCCTTTGCCGATGGGGAGGTCAATGTCTACACGACCCGCGAACCCGGGCTGATCCAACCGCTGCTCGACAGCTTCACGGCTGAATCCGGGATCAAGGCGAATGTCGTCTTCATCAAGGAGGGCCTAGCCCAGCGCGTCGAGAGCGAGGGCGCCAATTCTCCGGCCGACCTGCTCAGCGTCGTGGACTATGGCAATCTCATCGAACTCGTCGATCGCAAGCTGACGCAGCCCGTGACCTCGACGGCGCTCGACGAGGGCATCCCGGCCAATCTTCGCGATCCCGCCGGAAACTGGTTCGGCCTCTCGATGCGCGCCCGCGTCATCTATGCCTCGAAGGACCGCGTCACCGACGAGACGCTCACTTATGAGGACCTCGCCGACCCGCGCTTCAAGGGCAAGATCTGCATCCGCTCGGGCCAGCATCCCTACAACACCTCGCTGATCGCGGCGATGATCGCCAAGGACGGCAAGGACGAGACCAAGGTCTGGCTCGACGGCGTACGCGCCAATCTCGCCCGCACGCCCGGCGGCGGCGATCGCGACGTCGCCCGCGACATCCTCGCCGGCATCTGCGACATCGGCGTCGGCAATTCCTACTATGTCGGCCTGATGCGGAGCGGCAAGGGCGGCGACGAGCAGAAGGCCTGGGGCGAGGCGATCCGCGTGATCCTGCCGACCTTCAAGGACAAGGCCGGCACGCATGTGAACATCTCCGGCGCGGCCGTCGCCAAGAACGCGCCGAACCGCGACAACGCCGTGAAGCTTCTCGAATATCTCGCTTCGGAGAAGGCGCAGGAAATCTACGCCAAGGCCAATTTCGAATATCCGGTTCGGCCCGGCGTCGCCGCCGATCCGATCATCGCCGATCTCGGCACGCTGACCGTCGATCCGACGCCGCTGGTCGAGATCGCCAAGGACCGCGGCGAGGCGAGCGAACTGGTCGACGCCACCGGCTTCGACGGCTGATCGCTGACGGGCAGCGCTCGGCATTGTCGGCCGTCTCACCGGCCATATCGGATGCACG
Source organism: Kaistia soli DSM 19436 (assembly GCF_900129325.1). Taxonomy (GTDB): domain Bacteria; phylum Pseudomonadota; class Alphaproteobacteria; order Rhizobiales; family Kaistiaceae; genus Kaistia; species Kaistia soli. Next base: position 1,055,758 of record NZ_FQUP01000001.1, read on the forward strand.
GCCGGCGCCCTCGCGGCGCCGGCTTCTTGCCGTCGACAGGGGACGCATCGCGTTCTGTCTCGCGGTGGCGGCGCTTGCGCTGCTGCCGGTCGGCGGCCTTGCCTGGTTCGCGGTCGGCGGCGACGGCGCGCTCTGGCCGTCCCTTCTCCGCAATGTATTGCCGCGTGCGAGTTGGACGACACTCATCCTGCTGGCCGGTGTTGGAACGATCGCGCTCGTCACCGGCATCGGCACCGCCTTCCTCGTCGCGCGGTGCCGCTTTCCCGGGCGACACCTGTTCGAATGGGCGTTGCTGCTCCCCTTGGCCATGCCGACCTATGTCATGGCCTATGCCTGGCTCGACGTCGTCCATCCCGTCGGCCCGTTGCAGACGGCGCTGCGCGGCCTCCTCGGCATCAGCGATCCGCGCGCGCTCCGCCTGCCCGATCTTCGCTCGGCCGGCGGGGCGATCTTCGTCATCGGTTTCGTGCTCTACCCTTATGTCTATCTGCCGGTCCGCGCGCTATTGATGATGCGCGCGGCGGCCCTGTCTGATGCCGCCCGCATGCTCGGCGCCGGCCCGCTCCGCGCATTTTTCGGCGTGACACTGCCGACGATCTGGCCAGCAGCGGCGGTCGGCCTCAGCCTCGTGCTGCTGGAAACACTCAACGATATCGGCGCTTCGGAATTTCTTGGCATCCGCACGCTGACCGTCACAGTCTACACGACCTGGGCGGTGCGCGGATCGATCGAGGGCGCCGCGCAGATCGCGCTGGCCATGCTCGCCATCGTGCTGCTGCTGATGCTGGCCGAGCGACATGCGCGTCGCCGCCTTTCGACGGCCGCCGCTGCCCGCGGCGCCCGGCCGCCTGCCGACATGACGCTCCGCACCAGGGGCAGCGCGTTTGCTATCGCCGCCTGCGCCATCCCTGTGCTGATCGGCTTCGGCGTGCCGGCCGCCTATCTCGGCGTCGCTGCCGCGACGCGCCTTGCCGCGCGCGGCTGGCCGGCCGGGCTGATCTCAACCGCGGGCAACAGCCTGGCCATGGCGGGTCTTGCCGCGCTCCTCACGATCACGCTCGGCCTCGCCCTCACCGTCGCGGCGCGCGGCGCGCGTGGCCACTTGGTGCGGCCACTGATGCGGATCGGCACGATCGGCTACGCTATTCCCGGCACCGTGCTCGCCGTCGGCCTGCTGGTGCCTTTGGCCGGCCTCGATAACATCATCGCGAATGGCGTGCGTGCGCTGACCGGCCAATCGATCGGGCTGGTGCTGATCGGCTCCGGCGCAGCGTTGCTGCTCGCCTATTGCCTCCGCTTTCTCGCAATCGCGATCGGCGGCATCGAGGCCGGCTTCCAGCGCATCAGCCCCTCGCTCGACGGCGCGGCGTCCAGCCTCGGCGCGACGCCGGCGCGCGTCTCGCGCGAGATCCATGCGCCGTTGCTGGCCGCCCCGATTGCAACGGCCGCGATCCTTGTCTTCGTCGACGCGATGAAGGAACTGCCGGCGACGCTATTGCTCAGGCCGCTCAATTTCGAGACGCTGGCGACCAGCGTCTATGGCGAAGCAGCACGCGGCACGCATGAGGACGGCGCCATCGCCGCCCTGATGATCGTGCTTGTCGGCCTCGTCCCGGTCATCCGCCTGTCGCGCATCGGCCGCAACGGGCGGGATTGACCCTCAGCGCGTCAGGCGCAGATTGTTCATGTCCTCGGCGATCGTCGCAAAAGCGGCGAGCAGTGCGGTCGAGTCGGCTGCGTCGAAATAATTGTCGGCGCTGGTAGCGCAGGCTTTCAGCATAGCCTTGGCATCCGTCGCGCCGTTGACCGTGTTCGGCAGATCATAGGAAACCGTGTAGACCTCGATGTTCTTGGCCTTGATGTTGGCGCAGAGTTCCGCCGTGTAGGTATTCCCCTGCGTCGAATTGGGAGAGCCGTCGGCGTTCGTTGACGCAACGTGCTTTCCGGTCGAATCCACCTTTGCCGTGTTCAGCCCGTCTGTCATCAGGACCACAGCCTTGGTCGGATTGAGGTTACGGCCAGTCGTATCATAAGCAGCCGCGTCGGTGATCGGCGTCGCCGCGGAGATGACGTTGAAGCCCCAAGCCAAGCCGGCCGGCATGAAGGTCTGGTCGATGTTTGTAGTGGTCATGGCGTCGATCGCAGCATTAACCGTCGAAACAGTGCTGGTCAGCGGTGTGAACTGCGTAGGGCAACGTTTATCGTCGCCACTGTTCTTGCTGAAGAGGAAACCCGGGTAGACGCGGGCGGCGTTGTCGTCCTTGACGTTGTCGGGATATTTGGGTGAGCCGACGCAGCCATTCCAGACATAGGTTGTCGGCGAGGGGCAGCTGGTCGTTGGCGGATCAAGCGGCACGGTCTTGCAATTCGTATTGGTCGTTGTCGAACATGTCGCCGTATACGGCACGCCGTCCTTGTATTTTGTGCATGAATACTTCGTCGTCGTGCTATCGCAAACTTGCTTGGTGGTTGTGGTCGTGCAGGCTCCGGCTGGCTTTACATAATCGTCCGCGACGCTTACCCATGGTTGCTTCCGATTGGAGAGGCCAACATTGACATTGGCGCCATAGGGCACAACAGCGATCTTCACGTCTGCCTTCGGATCGGCAGTCACCTTCGTGACAAGGTTCTTTGCCGCGGTCTTTAAGGCGATGATGTTCGAGCCGCTCATCGAATCCGTCGTATCCAGCACCAGCGCGACCTCCAGCTTATTAACGCTGCGGATCGCTTCGCTGAGCACCGAGACCGGCATGGTCTCGAAGCCGATCAGCTTGGTCAGCGTCGTCGGGACGGTGGCCGATGCCGTGGCTGTGATCTTGCCATTGTCCTGCGTCAAGCTGTCGAGCTTCCAGGAGTCGATCGTGCCATTCTCCTTGAGCTGCGCGTCGACCCATGCGGTCACCATCGTCTTGGCGGCGGCGTCGGTCATCGTCGGCTTGGAGCCGACCGCCAGCACGGCGGCATCGAGGACATCGGCCAGCCGGGCATGCGCCATGGTGGTCCGGCCATAGTCGATCGCAACGCCCGTCGCGCCCAGGATGGGGATGGCCGCGAGACCAAAGATCACCGCGACATTGCCGCGCCGGTCGCGGCGGAAAAGATCAAGAACGGACATCACGCAGCCCCGATGGCACCTTGTCATGGCGCCATAAGCGTCCGGGCTGCGTAAACGAGACCTTAACGAGACGGCTACAGTTTAAAACGGAATTAACGCGTGCTTGTCGCGATCGTAGCCGTGCTGCGATGCCGATTCACGCTTCGTCAACCACGATGGATTCCGGGCCGATTGCCGCTTCAGATGGCCAGTTGCGGCAGATCGCGGTAGAGCGCCAGCGCCTCGGGATTGGCGAGTGCTTCCTGGTTCTTGACCGGGCGGCCATGCACGACCTCGCGCACCGCGAGTTCGACGATCTTGCCGGACTTCGTGCGCGGGATATCGGCAACCGCGACGATGCGCGCCGGCACGTGCCGCGGCGTGCATCCCGTGCGGATGCGCAGGCGGATGGTCTTCTCAAGCGCCTCGTCGAGTTGAATGCCCGGCCGCAGGCGCACGAAGAGCACGACGCGGACATCGTCGTCCCAGTCCTGTCCGATGGCGAGCGCCTCCAGAACCTCCGGGATCTGCTCGACCTGGTTGTAGATCTCGGCCGTGCCGATGCGCACACCGCCCGGATTGAGCGTCGCATCCGAGCGGCCGTGGATGATCAGTCCGCCATGTCGGGTCCATTCGGCGAAATCGCCGTGGCACCAGACATTGTCGAAACGCTCGAAATACGCCGCGTGATAGCGCGCGCCGTCGGGATCATTCCAGAAACCGACAGGCATCGAGGGAAACGGCTTCAGGCAGACCAGCTCGCCCTTGCCGCTGTCCAAATGCTGGCCGTCCTCGCTCCAGACATCCATGGCAAGGCCGAGGCCGGGTCCCTGAATCTCGCCCTTCCAGACGGGCTTGTCGGGAATGCCGAGCACGAAGCAGGAAACGATGTCCGTGCCGCCCGAGATCGAGGCGAGGTGCACGTCGTGCTTGATACCGTCATAGACGAACGAAAAGCTCTCGGGCGAGAGCGGCGAGCCGGTCGAGGTGATGACCCGCAGCGCGGACAGATCATGCGTCTCGATCGGCTTCAATCCAGCCTTGTGAACGCTGTCGATGAACTTCGCCGACGTGCCGAACATCGCCATGCCCTCGGCGCTGGCATAGTCGAAGAGGATATTGCCATCCGGATGGAAGGGCGAGCCATCGTAAAGCAGCAGCGTCGCGCCCGTAGCGAGGCCGGAGGCGAGCCAATTCCACATCATCCAGCCGCAGGTGGTGAAGTAGAACAGCCGGTCGTCCGCGCCGATGCCGCAATGGAGGTGGATCTCCTTCAGATGCTGCAGCAGCGTGCCGCCGGCCCCATGCACGATGCATTTCGGGATACCGGTCGTGCCGGAGGAAAACATGATGTACAGCGGATGGTTGAAGGGCAGCGCCACCGTCTCGACAGGCCGCGGCGCGAACAGGGCGATGGCTGCCTCGAGCGTCGCCCCGTGCGGAAGCGTCGCCGCAGTCGCGTCGGCCGTGCCGATATAAGGGACGATGATCACCTGGCGAACGGTCGGCAATGCCGGCACGATCTCGGCCAGCTTCGGACCGATATCGATGACCTTGCCACCGTAGTAATAGCCGTCGCAGGCGATGAAGATCACCGGCTCGATCTGGCCGAAACGGTCGAGCACGCCGCGCGGACCGAAATCCGGCGAGCAGGAGGACCAGACGGCGCCGATCGCCGCTGCGGCGAGCATGCCGGCAATGGTTTCGGGCAGGTTGGGCATCATCGCGGCGATGCGATCGCCCGGCTGAACGCCCGCGGCGCGGAAGGCCTGTTCGAGGCGCGAGACGAGCGATGAAAGCGCGTCCCAGCTCATCCGACGCTTGACTCGGTCCTCCCCCCAGAAGACCAGGGCGTCGCTTTCGCCGCGGCGCTTCAGAAGATTCTCCGCGAAGTTCAGTGTCGCGTCTGGAAAGAACCGCGCCCCGGGCATCCGATCGCCATCGACGAGACGGCGCGCGCCCTTCTCGCCGACGACACCGCAGAAATCCCAGACGAGATCCCAAAAGGCAGCGCGATCCTCCACGGACCAACGATGCAGCGCGTCGTAGTCTGCGAGTTCGCGGCCAGCACGCACCGCAGCGGCGGCACGAAAGCGCGTCATGGGATGGCCGGCGATGCGTTCTTCAGACGGAACCCAGAGGGGACCCTCGTTGCCTTCCGCAGTGACCGCCGTCATCGGATTGCGCTTCTCCGTGCCACGAAACGGCCGGGCAACACCGACCTCGTCCCATGGATAGCGGTGACGCCGGACCGAGTCACGCGGAAAGCTTGGGCCGTGATCGCCACAAAATGCCTTGCGGCGCGGCCGAATTGTGCCTATCCGAAAGGCACTTCGCAGCGGCGCTTGGAACATGGGACGCGCAACCGCCATTCTCGTCAAACGCGTCGCCCCGATCGCAGCCCTGCTCGTCATGCTCGGGCTGGCTTTTGTCCTGTTCGCGCCCAAATTGGTGTCGATCGAGGTCGTTCGCCGTTCGATGTCGCGCGAGATCGCGGGCTGGAGCGGTCGCTCCATGACCTTCGATGGCACGCCCAAAGTCGCCTTCACCCCCTATCTCACCGTCACTTTCCCCAAGGTTCACATCGGCTCAGCCCGCGATGACACGACCCTGGTCGAGATGGACCAGTTGCGGGCGCAGGTGCCGATCCTGCCGTTGATCTTCCGCGGCCGCATCGAGCCTTCATCCTTCTCGTTCCTGCGACCCCGCTTTCGCATCGCCGTCGATGCCGCGGGCGTTCCGAACTGGGACCTGCCGAGTGGCCTCGATGCCACTGCGCCGCTTCGTCAGCTCATCGTCACGGATGGCAGCATCGATTACGCGGATGGCGCCGGCCGCGCGGAAAGAATCGATAAAATCGACGCGGTTCTCGATCTTCCCGATCCGCGGAGTCTCGCCAGCGTCCAGGGCCGGGCGAATTGGCGGGGCAAGAATGTCAATTTCTATGCCTCGCTCAACTCGATCCGAGCTGTATTCGACGGCGAGGCCGCTAATGTGCGGCTGGCGCTGGAATCCGATCTGCTGCGCGCTTCGTTCGATGGCTCGCTTCGCCGTCTCGACGGCCTCGCCGCCAATGGCCAGATCTCCGTTTCGACCTCATCGCTCACCGGCCTCGCCGAGCTTTTCGCGATCCCTACGGGGAGACTGCCGCGGTTTGGCGCCGCTTCGATCACGTCGACGGTCGATTTCGTCCGCGGCACCCTGACGCTCGGCGATGCGGCGCTGACGATCGACGGGAATCAGGGTGTCGGTGCCCTGTCGCTGGCGCTTGCCGCCGCGCGGCCTTCGATCCAGGCGACGCTCGCCTTCGATCTCCTCGACATCACCAGCTATGTCGGCGCAGCGCGCGCCATTCTTGCAGCCTCGCGCATCGCACCGGATGCGCCGCTCGGATGGCCGAGACTCGACAACTTCAACGCAGATCTGCGCCTCTCCGCCGATCAGCTCCGTGTTGGCAGCGAAACAGCCGGGCGGGTCGCCGCCTCACTGGCGGTTCGCGACGGCCGGCTCGATGTCGCCATCGGTGATCTTCAGCTCTATGGCGGGCGCCTGACGGCCAGCCTCTCCGCGGAGACGCTGGATCCGGCGCCCTCGGCCAGCCTGCAGGCCAAGATCGACCAACTGCCGCTCAAGACGGCGCTTTCCGACCTTGTCGGCATCGATGCGATCGGCGGCACAGCAGGCGGCACGCTCAGTCTGCAGGGGCGCGGTGCCAGCTGGAATGAGTTGGTCGCCTCGCTGACGGGACGCGGCAGCGTGCAGATCGCTGGTGGCACGATCAACGGCATCAGCCTTGATGTCCTTTCGGGCAGCACGGCGCCGCCCGCCAGCCTCGAGGGCCGGCTCTTCAATGGCACGACGCGCTTTTCGAGCGCCAAGGGCGATCTCTCGATCGCCGCGGGCGTCGTGTCGGCGCCGAACATCGCCGTCACCGGCACCGACTATCGCGTCGACATGGCAGCTGAGGCCCAGATCGGCACTCCGGCCATCAGCGCCCATGGCGAAGCGACGATCGGCGGTCAGCGTGCGCCAGCCCTTCGGCTGCCATTCAATGTCGGCGGGACCTGGCTGCATCCGGTCGTGACACCTGTTCTGACGCCGACGACAGCGCCTTAGGCGCCGCCCGAAAAAATTCTCACGACGTGCGTAGGGCACCCCCTCACCATTCGTGACGAGGGGGAAGGTCGCGTTGTAGGCGGCCTCGCCACCCAGGAGTTCCACCCCATGAAGACGATTTTCCTCGCCGCCGTGTTTGCCGCAGCGCCTATCCTCGCACTGCCTGCGATGGCCGCCAGCGACGCAGCGCCAGCCGCGACGACCACGCCGGCGCCGGCTCCAGCGGCGAGCCCGCGCGCGACGATGATGTTCTGGTTCCTCGATCGCAATAACGACGGTGTCATCGACGCGGCGGAGATCACCGCCTATCGCACCGCGCGCTTCAATGCGCTCGACACCAATGGCGACGGCAAGCTGACCAAGGCCGAAGCGATCGCCGGCCTCGAAGGGCCGCGCGGGCCGCACCATCCGGGCAAGGGCCATGGTGACAAGGGACCGAATGGCGATAAGGGAGCGCGCGCCGACAAGGGCCCGGATGGCGACAACGCACGTAAGGCGCGCTTTGCCGAGCGGCAGGAGAAGCGGCAGGAGCGCATGCTGGAGCGCATGGGCTTCACGGGCGACGTGACCGAGATCACCCTCACAACCTTCCTCGCCCAGCCCATGCCGATGTTCACGCGCGCGGACACCGACAAGAACGGCAGCATCACCAAGGCCGAGTTCCTGGCCGCCGCCGGCAAGATGGGCCGCCACGGTCATGGCGACGCTCCGGCCCCGATGCCCGGCGACGCGCCCGCAGGTGCACCCGGCGACGAACCCGGCCCGGCCCCGAATTGATCGTCTGATACCGATCGCCGGCATCGAACAGCGAGACGGCGCGTTATGAACCGGGAGGCCGCCTTTCGTTGCGAGACGCGGCTTCCGCCCGCCATTCCCTCCGGCGGCGCCCTTCGAGGCGTCGCCGGCTTGGCGCAGCGGCAAACTGGACTAGCATGGGCGACCGTCCGCATCGACGGCGTGGAGCGAAGACCGAACTTGGGCAGCGTGTCCGACGCCGATGATGCCGACGCCGAGCTGACGCTGCGCCTGAAGGCGGGCGATGAGCGGGCGCTGCAAGCGCTCATGTTGCGCCATGGGGGTCGCCTTCGCCTGATCGCGCGGCGCATCCTCGCGCGTGCCGATGAGGCGGAGGACATCGTTCAGGACGTGTTTCTCGCCGTCTGGCGGCGGGCCGATCGGCTGGATACGGAACGGGGACCGATCGGCGCCTATCTGACGCGCGCGGTGGTGAACCGTTCGATCGACCGCGCGAGGCGCGCGCGCTTCCTGCAGTTCATCGGCCTCGATACCGCGCCAGAAGGCGTCGACGACATGCCGGGGCCGGAGGTGACCGCCTTGGCACGCTCGGAGGTCTCGGCCGTCATGAGGGATCTGCAGACCCTTCCGCCGCGGCAGCGGGCGGCTATTCTGCTCGCATCGAGCGATGAGCATTCGACGGTTGCCATCGCCGATTTGATGAATCTCTCCGTCGGGGCGACGGAACAGCTGCTGGTCAGGGCGAGGCGGACGCTTCGCCTGAGGGCCATGGCCCGGCAGAGCAATGAAAGGGCGGGCGAACCATGACGACAGACGGCGGCGGCCTGACGCGGCAGCAACTGGCTGACCTGCTCGACCGGCACGGTGCCCGGCCTGCATCCTGGCCGGCCGGAATGCGCGACGCCGCGGAACGGCTCATCGCCGCGGATCCTGCTGCCCGTGCGACGTTCGTGGCGGCAACTTCGGTCGACAGCGCCGTGCACGCGATGATGCAGGGCGAGGCAGCGCCGCCGGTTCGGCGGGTTCATGCCGCGTATGCCCAGCCGGTGCCGTCCTGGCGGCGGCTGGCTGGCTTCGGCATGGCCGCCCTCGCGGCGTCGCTTGCGATCGGCTTCGTGGTCGGCACGACCCTTCCGAGCACGGACGACGATGATGGCACCGACTACACCACCATCGCGGTCAACGATGTCGACCTTGGAGGCGTGCTGTGACCCTGACCGGCCGCACCGCCATAGCCGTGCTCGCGGCTCTTGTGATTTCGCTTGTCGTCAATTTTGGCCTTGCCGGCTTTCTCGTCGCCCGCAGCGTTCCGCAGCGCGACCCGCCAGCCCTGGCGGAAAGGCTGTCGGCGCTGGGGCCACGTGTCCTGCCGCCGGAACTGAGGACCCAGGCCGCGGCGGCGCTGAAGCCGGACACGCCGGCTTTGCGCGCCGCGTTCCGCGCTGTCCGCGACGCGCGACAGGCGGTTTTCGCAGCGATGCGCGCCGACCCCTATGATCGGAACGCGGTTGCTGCCGCGCTGGCGACGCTGCGCGACAGGCTGGATACAGTGAACGCCATCGGCCAGACGGCCATTCTCGACGTGCTGGATCAGGCGCCAGCCGACCTTCGTGCCGGGATCGGCGCCCAGGACCAGGGTCGCGGCCGCCATCGGCCGCCCGACCAGCGGAAGCCGGGTGGCGGTTCGCCCGGTGATCCGGCACCCGGCGGCTGATCAGATCAGCCGCTTGATCGGCTTCTTGCGCCAGACGAACCAGTAATAGGCCGACTGCATCAGCAGCATCGCCGTGAACGCCACGGGATAGGCGATCCAGACGCCGTCGATGCCCATCCGCTTGGACAGGATATAGGCGACCGGGACCTCGACACCGACAATGGCGAGGATCGAGATGGCCGTCGGTACCAGCACGGTGCCGCTCGCCCGCATCACGCCGGCCACAACGGCTGCCAGGCCGAAGACGATGTAGCTCCACAGCGTGATGTGCAGCAGCCGCTGCGCCAGTTCAACGACATCAGGATCGGTGATGAAGAAGCCGATGATGGTTCGCGAGAACAGATAGGCGAGCAGCACCAGCGTCCCGGAGATCACCAGCGTCATCGCGATGCCGGTACGGGTGATCTGGCCAAGGCGGTCGGCGCGGCCGGCACCGATCGCCTGTGCGCCGAAGATCGAGGCCGTGATGGCGATCGAGATCGCCGGGAACTGCACATAGCTCACCACCTGGTTGACGGTGCCATAGGCGGCCGTCGCATCCGAGCCGAACCCGTTCACCAGCGACAGCACCGCCACCTCGGCCAGCGAGACGAGAATAAGCTGGACGCCCGAGGGCAGTCCGATCCGCAGCACCGAGACGAGGATCGTCCGGTCGATCCAGAGCGCCCGGAAGAGCACCGCATCCGGCGCGAGCGGATGGCGCCGCCGCCGCATGAACCAGGCGAGCCAGATGAGCGCGATGATGAAGGACAGGATCGAGGCATAGGCGCCGCTTGCGATGCCGAGCGCCGGCAACCCAAGAGCACCCTTGATGAGCAGCGGCGTCACGATGAGGCCAACCAGCGTCGAGATCGCCAGCGCATAGAGTGGCGTCACTGTATCGCCGACGCCGCGCATCATGGCCGTGGACAGCAGGAACACGAAGAGGCCCGGCATCGCGATCAGCATGATGCGGGCGTAATGCGTCGAATCGGGCAGGATATCCGCCGGCGTGCCCACCAAGGCGAGCAGACGCTCGGTGGACGAACCGCCAAAAGCGGCGACAATCAGGCCGAACAGGATCGCCACAGCGAGCGTCGTTCCGGCGACGCGCTTCACCTCGTCGAACTTTTGTGCGCCGAAGGCCTGGCCGATAAGGACCGAAGCGCCGCTGCCGATGCCGATGATGAAGGAAATGAACAGGAACAGGATCGGGAAGAAGGCCGAGACCGCGGCGAGCGCCCTCACGCCAATCATCTGGCCGAGATAGACGTTATTGACCGTTCCCGACAGCGCCTGCAGCACGTTGGACAGCATCATCGGGATGAGAAAGACCAGGAATGTCCGCCAAAGCGGACCTTCAGGCAGAAGCGTGGGCTGTCTTGCCATGATTTCTTCCGCCCCTTAGATCGACGCGAAAGCCGGGATGGCCAAACGGCGGCTGTGGTCGCGGATATCCGCCGGCCAAGCCTCGGTCTCGGCATCGAACCGCGCCTGATCCCCAGCAAAAAGCGCGCGGGTCGCTTCCTCATAGCCGGGCCGGTCGCCAGCCATAGCCGTCATGAAGCGGTTTGCGGCCTCCCGTGCCACGCGTATCTTCGCCTCGCCATCGGTGTCGCGACGTGCCGCCTCGACAAGACGCCGCAGCGCCACCGAAGCGCCGCCCGGCTGTGCGTTTAGCCAGTCCCAGTGACGCGGCAGCAGCGTTATCTCGCGCGCAACAACGCCGAGCTTCGGTCGCCCTGGCCCGCGCGGAGTCGCCTCGGCCGGCGGAGCGGCGAGGCGCCGCCGAACGTCCTCGACCGAGCCGCGGAAATCCACCTCGATCGGCCGGCTGGTCTCGTTGTCGAAGATTGCAATGGTATCCGCCTCGCCACGATCGAGCACGGCCTTCGCCGCCACGACGACGTCTGCGAGCAGGCCGGAAGCGATGCGCTTCAATCCGCCGAATGCGGTGCAGTCGATGTTGGCATCCGGCCCGGTGGGGCTAAGTGAGGAAGCTGCAGGATCCGCAGAATTGCTGGGCTCAGATGTCATGGCCGTGTCCTATGGATGGAACTCACGGCTTTTTATCCGGGTTAAACGTCGCCGTCAATATTATCCGGATTAAAATAGTCTCAGCCCTGAAGCGCCAGCCGTTCCGCCTTCTGCCTCTCGACCTCGCGCCGCTTGGTAATGAGCGAAGCGACGATCACGCCAGTCGCTACCACCAGGATCAGGATGGTCGAGATCGCATTCACTTCGGGCGTGACGCCGAACTTCACCTGGCTGAAGATCTTCATCGGCAGGGTCGTTGCGCCGGGTCCGGTGGTGAAGCTGGCAATCACGAGGTCGTCCAGCGAGAGCGTGAAAGCGAGCATCCATCCGGCGACGACGCCCGGCATGATCAGCGGCAGCGTGATGACGAAGAATGTCTTTGTTGGCGTCGCGCCGAGATCGAGCGCCGCTTCCTCGAGGCTGCGATCGAAGGTCACCAGCCGCGACTGCACCACCACGGCGACGAAGCACATCGTCAGCGTCACATGAGCCAGGATGAGGGTCCAGAAGCCGCGGTCGAGATCGAGCGAGACGAAGAGCAGCAGCAGCGACAGGCCGGTGATCACGTCCGGCATCACGAGCGGCGCATAGATCATGCCGGAAAACACAGTACGCCCAAGGAAGCGGCCGAACCGGACCAGCGCAAGCGCACCGAGCGTCCCAAGCACGGTCGCAATCGTCGCCGAAAGGAAGGCGACCCGCAGCGTCACCCAGGCCGCATCCAGCATCGCCTTGTCGTTCAGCAGCGCGCCATACCAGCGGAACGAGAAGCCTGTCCAGACGGTGACCAGCTTGGATTCATTGAAGGAATAGACGACCAGCAGGAGGATCGGCAGATAGAGGAATGCAAAACCGAGCGCGACCGAAGTGGCGTTGAACCAGGTAAGCCCGCGTCTCATCGCGCTTTCTCCGCCTGCTTCTGCTGCTGATTCTGGAAGATCACGATCGGCACGACGAGGATCAGCAACAGGACCACGGCCACTGCGGAGGCGAGTGGCCAGTTCCGGTTGTTGAAGAATTCATACCAGAGCGTCTTGCCGATCATCAGAGTGCCTGAGCCGCCCAGAAGATCGGGGATCACGAACTCACCGGTGATCGGGATGAAGACGAGAAAGCAACCCGCGACGACGCCGGGCAGCGACAGCGGGAAGGTGATCTTCCAGAACGCTTTCATCGGCGGGCAGCCAAGATCCTCCGCCGCTTCCAGAAGCGTCTCATCCAGCTTCTCCAGCGTCGCGTAGAGCGGCAGGATCATGAAGGGCAGGTAGGAATAGACGATGCCGATATAGACGGCCCAATTGGTGGTGAGGATGCGCAGCGGCTGGTCGATCAGTCCGAAATGCATCAAGAGCTGATTGAGCAGTCCTTCGTCGGAGAGGATGCCCATCCACGCATAGACGCGGATCAGGAACGAGGTCCAGAACGGCAGGATCACCAGCATGACCAGCGTCGTCCGCCACTGGCGCGGCGCCCGGGCCATGCCATAGGCGATCGGATAGGCGACGAGGAGGATCAGGACGGTCGAACAGAGCGCGATCTGAACGCTCGAGACATAAGACAGCCAGTATTTCGAATCCGCGACCAACATCAGGTAGTTGGCCGCGGTGAACTGCTGAAGCTTGTCGAAAAGGCCCGCGAGGCCGTCGACCATTGTCAGAACAGGCTTGTAGGGCGGCATCGCCCGCGCCCGGGTCGAGAACGAGATCTTCAGGACATTGAAGAACGGGATCAGGAAGAAGATCAGCATCCAGGCCAGCGGGATCGCAATGACCAGCCAGCGTAGCCGGCTGCCCCTCGTATCCGCGGACGTCATGTTCGCCGCCATCTGATCCCCCGCCCGCTTTGTCGAAATCATGCGCCGGCCGACCCATCGGGCCGATCCGCCGCTACTTGGTCAGCACGATGCCGCCATCGACCGACCACGTCATCCAGACCTTGTCTTCCCAACTGATCGGCCGCTCGACGAGGCGCGTCGTGTTGGTGATCGTCGCCTTCATCGTGGCGCCGCTCGCCAGCCGCACGTGATAAATCGAGACATCACCGAGATAGCCGATATCCCAGACCTCACCGGGAACCGCATTGACGCTCGGGTCCGCCGGGGCATCGCGCGAAATGCGCACCTTTTCGGGCCTGATCGCGAACCAGGCCTGGTCGCCCGGCTTGGCGTCGACCTGCTGCCGCGTCTCGACAGTCGCGCCGGCGGCCACGCATTCGAGCCGGGCGCCGCCCGACGGCGACGCGGAGACGCGGCCTTCAAGAACATTGATCTCGCCGATGAAGTCGGCGACGTAGCGCGAATTCGGCTGTTCGTAGATTTCAGCCGGCGTCGCAACCTGAACGATCTTTCCGTGGTTCATGACAGCGATCCGGTCGGCGACGGTCATCGCCTCTTCCTGATCGTGCGTCACGATCAGGAATGTCATCCCGAGACGCTGCTGCAGATCGATCAGTTCAAACTGCGTTTCCTCGCGCAGCTTTTTGTCGAGCGCGCCGAGCGGTTCGTCGAGCAGCAGCACCTTCGGCTTCTTGGCGAGCGAGCGAGCCAGCGCCACGCGCTGACGCTGACCGCCTGACAACTGGTGCGGCTTGCGCTTGGCGAAGGTCTCGAGCTTGACGAGATGCAGCATCTCCTCGACGCGCTTCGCGATATCGGCCTTCGGCATCCCATCCTGCTTGAGGCCGAAAGCGATGTTGTCCCAGACCGTCATATGCGGGAACAGAGCATAGGACTGGAACATCATGTTGGTGGGCCGCTTATAGGGCGGAATGCCCGCAAGGTTCTGCCCGTCCAGTAGCACCTCGCCGCTGGTCGGCGCGTCGAAGCCGGCCAGCATGCGCATCAAGGTCGTCTTGCCGCAGCCGCTCGGCCCGAGGAGAGCAAAGAACTCGCGCTCGTAGATCTTGAGCGACAGATTATCCACCGCGGTGAAATCGCCGAAGGACCGCGTCACATTGCGGAACTCGATGAAGGCCTTGGCCGACGGGTCGTTCCAGGGAGCAAATGACCGCCGGATCGGCCCGATCGCCATGCCTGCCATTCCGCTGCCCCCTGCATCGCCCGTTCAATATGAAACGCTACGAAAAGCGCCTGTCACCTTCAAGGGTGCCAGGCGCCAAGATTTGACAAAGGCGGCCGTCTCTCTGGGACGCCGCCATTGCAGCCGACTACTTGCCAGCCAGGACTTGCTGCCAGAGTGCGGTCATCGCATCCTGGATTTCGTCACTGTTCGGCGTGGTCGTATAGAGATGTGCCATCGTATCCGCCGGCGGATAGATGGTCGGATCCTTCAGGATCGCCGGGTCGACATATTTCTGCGACTCGAGATTACCATTCGGATATTTGACGAAATTCGTCGCCTTGGCGATCACTTCGGGCGTCTGGATGTAGTTGATGAAGGCCAGCGCGGCCTCCGGATTGGGCGCATCCTTCGGGATGACCATCGAATCCATCCAGAGCAGCGCACCTTCCTTCGGGATCGAATAGACGATCTCGACACCAGACTTCGCGGTATCTCGGGCCTGCAGGATGTCGCCCGAGAATCCGAAGGCAACGCAGGCTTCGCCCGTCGCGAGCGGATTGATCAGCGATGAATCGAATTTCCGAACATAGGGCCGGATCTTCAGCAGGAGGTCCGCTGCCTTCTGCAGATCCTCCTTGTTCTTCGAATCCGGCGGCAGGCCGAGATAGTTGAGCGCGGCCGGCATGACGTCTTCCGGCGAGTTCAGCATGTAGATGCCGCAATCGGCAAACTTCGCTGCGACCTCCGGTTTGAAGATCATGTCCATGGAATTGACCGGCGCATCCGGCATGCGCGCATCGATCTTGGCCTTGTCGTAGCCGAGCCCGGTCGTTCCCCACATGTAGTTGACGGCATATTCGTTGCCGGGATCATAAGTCGCGAGGCGCTTGTAGATGTCCGGCCAAGCGTATTTGAGATTGGGAATCTTCGACTTGTCGAGTTTCTGGAACGCGCCGGCCTCGATCAGGACCTGCATGTTGCGGTCCGTCGGCACGACGACGTCGTAACCCGAGCGGCCGGTGAACATCTTGGCTTCCAGCGTCTCCATCGAATCATAGACGTCGTAGATCACCTTGATCCCGGTCGCCTTGGTGAAATCGGCAAGGATGGAATCGTCGATGTAATTCGACCAGTTGTAGACGTGAACTTCCTTGTCGGCAGCGGCCGCAGAAGCTACGCCGCCAGCAACAAACGCCGCCGCCAGCACCGCGCGCCCTGAGAACTTCTTCATCGACACTTCCCTCTATCTGGTGCGGGGCCTACGCCCCTGTACACCGTTTGTGCATGCCTATTTTCGCGACGTTATGAGGGTTTCCAGCCCAGCTCAACTCTCTTTTGAGGGAGCGGCACAACTCTCTCGTCGCAGGCATCGGAGTTGACTTCGGCCGGGCGGTCGCCACACTGAATGCCTTATGGCGCGACGCCCGGGGGATATCGTGACGAAAAGGAAGAGGCCCGCGAAAACGCGTGAAGACGCGAAACGCGGCGCCGCCTCGCTAGACGAGGCCCGCGACTGGCTAAAGGCCAGGGGGATCGAGGATATCGAATGCGTGGTGCCGGATCAGGCCGGAGTCGCCAGGGGCAAGATGATGCCCGTTTCGAAGTTCCTCGCCGGCCCGACCATGTCGATGCCCGGCTCCATACTCACCCAGACGATCACCGGCGATTACCCGCCCGACGACGAGGACTACATCAGCGACGCCGCCGACCAGGATATCCTGTTCGAGCCGGATTTTTCGACGCTCGCTGTCGTGCCCTGGGAAAGCGATCCGACGGCGCAGGTGATCCATGACGGCTATCATCGCGATGGCCGGCCAGTGGAAACCGCACCGCGCCAGGTGCTGCGGCGCATGGTCGATCTCTATCATCGCCAGGGCTGGAATCCGGTCGTCGCACCGGAGATCGAGTTCTATCTCGTCAAGCCGAACACCGATCCGGACTATCAGCTCGAGCCGCCGACCGGACGGTCCGGGCGGCCCGAGGCGGCGCGGCAATCCTATTCGATCGCCGCGATCAACGAGTTCGATGACCTCTTCGACGACATCTACGATTTCTCGGCCGCCCAGGGCCTGGAGATCGATACGCTGATCCATGAAGAAGGCGCCGCGCAGATGGAGATCAATCTCCTGCACGGCGATCCGCTGGCGCTGGCCGATCAGGTATTCCTGTTCAAGCGCACGCTGCGCGAGGCGGCGCTCAGGCACGACATGTATGCGACCTTCATGGCAAAGCCGATGTCGCGCGAGCCGGGCTCGGCCATGCATATCCACCAATCGGTCGTGGACCTGGAAACCGGACGCAACATCTTCTCCGACGAGGACGGCGACCCGACGTCGCAGTTCTTCGCCTTTATCGGCGGCTCGCAGAAATATCTGCCCGCGGTGATGTGCATGCTGGCGCCCTATGTGAACTCTTATCGGCGCCTCGTCCGCTCGTCGTCAGCCCCGGTGAACACGCAGTGGGGCTATGACAACCGGACCGTCGGGCTGCGCGTGCCGAACTCGACGCCGGCCGGACGGCGGCTCGAAAACCGCCTGCCCTCGTCGGATGCCAACCCATATCTCGCCATCGCGGCTTCGCTCGCCTGCGGCTATCTCGGTCTCGTCGAGGGGCTGAAGCCGGGCGAGCCGGTGTCGGGGTCCGCCAATTCCGACGAGATCGACCTGCCGCGTTCGATCCTCGAGGCGGTATCGCTGTTCGAGGAATGCGAGGAACTCGTCGAGATCTTCGGCAAGCGCTTCGTGTCGACCTATCGCGCGATCAAGCAGGCCGAATACGAGACTTTCATGCAGGTGATCAGCCCCTGGGAGCGGGAGTATCTGCTGCTGAATGTGTGAGTTCGCTTCGGCCCTTTCCCGTCCTGGCCGGGCTTGACCCGGCCATTGTGACACGTCGAGGTCGAAGAAAGACTGGCGCGCCGGATGAAGCCCGGCGATGACAGCGGATAGCGGATTTCCAGCAAGCGTGGCCTCTGAATTGACCAAGCTCTCCAACCTGACGGCCGACTATCGCGCCCGCGACGCGGCGCATCACATGCATCCGTTCTCAGACATGAAAGCGCTGAATGCCGAGGGCAGCCGCGTCATCGTGCGCGGCGAAGGCGCATGGATCTGGGATTCGGACGGCAACCGCATCCTCGACGGCATGGCCGGGCTGTGGTGCGTCAATATCGGCCATGGCCGCAAGGAGATCGCCGAGGCGATCCAGCGCCAGATGGCCGAGCTCTCCTACTACAACGCCTTCTTCAAGACGACGCATCCACCGGCGATCGCGCTGGCCGAGACCCTGGCGCGGTTGACGCCGCCGCAATTCAATCACGTCTTCTTCGTCAATTCGGGCTCGGAGGCGAACGACACGGTCATCCGCATGGTCCGCCACTATTGGGCGACGCGCGGCAAGCCGGAGAAGTCAGTCCTCATCGCCCGCCACAATGCCTATCATGGCTCCACCATGGGCGGCGGCAGCCTCGGCGGCATGAAGCCGATCCATGAGCAGGGCGGCCTGCCGATACCGGGCATTCACCATATCGCGCAGCCCTACTGGTTCGGCGAAGGCGGCGATACGACGCCGGAGGAATTCGGCATCATTGCCGCGCGGGCGCTGGAAACGGCGATCGAAGAGATCGGCGAGGACAAGATCGGCGCCTTCGTCGCCGAGCCGATCCAGGGGGCCGGCGGGGTGATCATCCCGCCCTCGACCTATTGGCCCGAGATCGCGCGCATCCTGAAGGACCGCGACATCCTGCTGGTCGCCGATGAGGTCATCACCGGGTTTGGCCGCACCGGCAACTGGTTCGGCTCCGAGACTTTCGGCATCGAGGCGGACCTGATGCCGATCGCCAAGGGACTTTCGTCCGGCTATCTGCCGATCGGCGGCGTCATGGTCTCCGACAAGGTCGCCGATGTGATCATCGGCGAGGGTGGCGATTTCAATCACGGCTTCACTTATTCCGCCCATCCACTCGCCGCGGCGGCGGCGCTCGAAAATCTCCGCATCATCGAGAACGAAAAGCTCGTCGAGCGCGTGCGGGACGATATCGGCCCTTATCTGCAGAAGAAGTGGCTGGCGCTGGGCGATCATCCGCTTGTCGGCGAGGCCCGGATGACCGGCCTCATGGGCGCTCTCGAACTGGTGCCGAACAAGCCGTCGCGGGCGCTTGCCTTCCCGGATACCGGCAAGGTCGGCACGATCGCGCGCGATTTC
This sequence comes from Kaistia soli DSM 19436, assembly GCF_900129325.1. Taxonomy (GTDB): domain Bacteria; phylum Pseudomonadota; class Alphaproteobacteria; order Rhizobiales; family Kaistiaceae; genus Kaistia; species Kaistia soli. The sequence continues at coordinate 1,074,677 of NZ_FQUP01000001.1, forward strand.
TCGTTCCGCAATGGCCTCGTGATGCGCGCCGTGCGCGATTCGCTCATCCTGTCGCCGCCGCTGACGCTCACACATGAAGAGGCCGATCACCTCATTGCCGTGGCGTCCAAGACCCTCGACGATACCCATGCCGAAGTGAAGCGGCTCGGTCTCGCATGACGACCACTGTCCGCATCGCGACGCCCGATGAGGTGCCGATCCTCAATGCCATCAGGACCAGCGTCCGCGAGAATCACATGACGCTGGAGCAGATGGCCGATTACGGCATCACGCCGGAGGTCATCGCCAACCTGCTGCGGACGACCGGTCGCGCCTTCATCGCCAATGTCGATGGCGTCGATGCCGGGATCTCGATCGCCGACAGCGCGGAAGGCAATATCTTCGCGATGTTCGTTCTGCCGGACTATGAGGGTCTCGGCCTTGGACGGCTGCTCCTCGCTCATGCGGAGGCGTTTCTCCACGCGACCGGCGTCGCTTCGGCCTGGCTGGAAGCCGGCGCCGGCCCCGGCATCCGCGCGCATGGCTTCTATGCCCATCTCGGCTGGCAGTCTGACGGGTTGATGCCGGACGGGCAGCTTCGCTTCGTCAAGTCGCGCGCAGCACTGACACAGATCGTCGCTGGCGGATGACGGCACCGCACACCCCGTCCTGGTATGCTGAGACGGCGGATCCGACTCTGGCCTTTCCGCCGCTCGATGGCGACCGCAAGGCGCATGTCGCCATCGTCGGGGGCGGCTATACGGGGCTCTCTGCCGCACTCCATCTCGCCGAGGCCGGGATCGAGACGGTGCTTATCGAGGCGAACCGCATCGGCTCCGGCGCCTCGGGCCGCAATGGCGGCCAGCTTCATACCGGCCAACGCCGCGATCAGGACTGGCTGGAGCGCCATCTCGGACGACCGGCGGCGCATGAACTCTTCAATCTCGCCGAAGAGGCGAAGGCGCTCGTTCATCACCTCATCGACAAGCATCGCATCGATGCCGAATGGCGGCCGGGGCTTGTCGAGGCGGTGCACAAGCGCCGTCTCGTGTCCGAAGAGCGCGACTATGTCGACAAGCTGAACGACGACTACGGCTATCCGCATGCGAAATGGATCGAGCCGGACCGCCTCGCGCCGATGATCGGCACCGACGCCTATTTCGGCGGCCGCTATGACAGCACCGCGGGCCATCTGCATCCGCTGAAATTCGCGCAAGGGCTGGCGCGCGCTGCCGTCGCGGCCGGCGCCAACCTGCATGAGGACACGCAGGCCATCCGTCTCGACGATGGAATGAAGCCACTGCTCGTGACGTCGCGCGGCTCTGTACGCGCCGACATCGTGGTCCTTGCCGGCAACGGACTGCTCGACGGCATCGACCAGGAAACCGAGACGCGGTCGATGCCGATCAAGAATTTCATCCTGACCACCGCGCCGATAGGCGCGGGCATGCCGGGCGGGCTTATTCCCGGCGGCGAAGCCGTCTCGGATTCGCGCTTCGTTGTCTATTACTGGCGGCCGACGATCGACGGCCGGATCCTGTTCGGCGGCGGCGAAACCTATTCACGACGCGACCCTGCCGACATTTTCGCCTTCGTGCGGCGTCATCTGCTGCGCATCTATCCGCAGCTCGGTGATGTCAGGATCGATCACGCCTGGGGCGGTACGCTCGCCGTAACGGTCAACCGCCTGCCGTTTCTGCGCCGGCTGAGGCCCGGCGTCTATACAGCATCCGGCTATTCAGGCCAGGGCGTTGCGCTTGCGCCCTATGGCGGCAAGATCATCGCCGACGCGATCCTTGGCAATCCGGGCCGGCTCGACAGTTTCGCCGCCCTGCCCTGCCCGCGCTTTCCAGGCGGCAAGCTGCTGCGCTGGCCGGCGCTCGTTGCCGGCATGAGCTGGTACGCGCTGCGCGACCGGATCTGAGGCGGGTGCCTATACCAGCGGCTTCAATTCCTGGACGACCGTCGGCAGCAGTTCAGAGACATTCGGGTGGATCGGGACAGACCTGGCCAGCACCGTATAGGGCGCCTTGGCATAGATCAGATCGAGGATGCCATGCACCACCTCGTCCCCGGTCACGCCCAGAATGGACGCGCCCAGGAACAGCTTGGTCTCGGCATCGACAAGGATCTTGATGAAGCCGGCGCTGACGCCCTTTTCAGTCGCGCGTGCGACGCGGCTCATCGGCCGCGTGCCGATCAGCGCCGGACGGCCGCTCTTGCGGACCGCCGCTTCGGTCATGCCGACACGGCCGAGCGGCGGATCGACATAAAGCGCATAGGCCTCGACCCGGTCTGAAACGCGCCGCGGATCATCGTCGAGCAGATTGGCGGCGATGATTTCAAAGTCGTTGTAGGACGTGTGGGTGAAAGCGCCGCGTCCGTTGCAATCGCCCATCGCCCAGATGCCGGGCACCGAGGTCTCAAGGGCATCGTCGACCTTGATGAAGCCCCGCGCGTCCATCTCGACCCCCGCCTTGTCGAGGCCGAGATCATCCGTGTTCGGGCGGCGGCCGACGGCCAGCAGGACATGCGAGGCTTTGAGCTCGCGATCGCCGGACGTGCAGTCGACGCCGACGATGATATCCGCGCCGTCGGGGCGCAGATGGATGCATTCGGCATCAAGCCGCATGCCGATCCCCTCGGCCTCGAGAATGTCCTTCACAGCAGCCGAGACATCCTCGTCCTCGCGGCCGATCAGGCGCGACCCCTTCTCGACAATCGTGACTTCGCTGCCGAAGCGGCGGAACATCTGGCCGAATTCAAGCCCGATATAGCTACCGCCAACGACGACCAGATGGCGCGGCAGCTCCTCCAGCTGGAGGATCGAAGTGTTGGTGAGGAAATCCACCGAATCGACGCCGGGCATGTCGGGCACCAGCGCACGACCGCCGGTGTTGATGAAGATGCGCTCAGCCTCGAGCAGTTCGTCGCCGACGCGCACCGTCCGCGCGCTCTCGAAACGGGCATGGCCCTCGATCAGCGTGCAATTGGCCATGCCGCCGATCCAGGCCGAAAGACTGGCCTGCGACTTTGCGACGACCGCATCCTTGCGTGCCATCACGGCCTTGAGATCGACGCGGATATCCCCGGTGACCGTGAAGCCGTAGTCGGCGCCGCGCCGCGCGGTGTGGATCGCCTCGGCGCTGGCGACCAGCGTCTTGGTGGGCGTGCAGCCGGTATTGACGCAGGTGCCGCCGATCAGCTTGCGCTCGATCAGCGCGACACTCATGCCGGCGGCCGACAGGCGCCCGGCCAGCGGGATGCCGGCCTGCCCCCCGCCGATGACGATGGCATCGAAACGCCGGGTCATGCGACCGCGGAGACGATCAGGAAGGCCGCGACGATCGCCACCGCATCCTCGATCAGCGCGGCGGGCAGGTCCTTGCCGAAGGCGCGCGCAAGGCGCCCCCGGACATCCGCCCCGCCGAGCGTGCCGATCACCGCGCCGATCGCGCCAGCGATGAGCCCGCCCACAAGCATGCCACCTGCCGTCCCGATCACAGCGCCGCAGAATGCGCCACTCACGATCCGCGCGCCGAACTGCATCGGCACCTTACGGCTCGGCGTCGATGGCAACTGGTCGGTCACGAGCTCGACGAGCGCCAGCAGCGTGAACACGAGCACGGCGATCCAGTGCCCCATGAATGCGGCCCACGACCCCGACACCGCGATCCAGCCGAGATAGGCACCCCAACTCACAGCGGCGGGCGCCGTCATCGCGCGCAGCCCAGCGACCACACCTATCAGCAATGCAAGCAGGTAAACCGACATGGAAGCGCCCCCGTCTTCTCGTTGCGGTAAAGCGAGTGTCCTTCAGACGCGCTGCAATCGCAAGAGGAAGCTGATCTGGATCAATTAAATTCATACGATTGATTGACATTGAAGCGCCCTTCGGCCAGTCTGGGCCGCATCAGACAAAGGGAGCCTCGCGTCATGACCGACAGCGGAATGCCGGAGGCAGCCGCGAGCGAGCGATCGCGCCATTACCAGCGCGCCCGACAGGACCGTGGCGCCGAGACGCGGCAGCGCCTGATCGCAGCAGCGCTCGACATCTTCGGCCGTCAGGGCTTCGAGGCCGCTTCGACGCGCGAGATCGCCCGCAGCGCCGGGGCCAATCTGGCCGCGATCGTCTACCACTTCGGCAGCAAGGAGGGCCTTCACCTTGCGGTCGCCGAGCATGTGACGGGCGAGATCGGCCGGCGCATCGGTGTGACGATCGGCGACGCCTTGCATGCGCTATCGCAAGGCAATCCAGACAAGATCATGGCAAGACGCCTGCTGCAGCAGATCACGGAGGCGCATCTGGAGGCCATGCTGAGTACCAGGGACGCAGAGAACTGGGCGCGGTTCGTCGTCCGCGAGCAGATGGAGCCTTCGCCGGTTCTTGACGTCATCGTCGGCTTCATGGCGCCGGTGCACGCTGTGCTCCGCAGGCTTGTCGGCATCCTCACCGACAGTGATCCCGACAGCGACGAGACAGGCCTCCGGGTCTTTACGCTGATCGGCCAGATGCAGATCTTCCGGGTTGCCCAGCCCCTCGTGCTGCGCATCATGGGCCGCGACGAAATCGGCCCTGCCGATCGTCACAGCATCATGCGCGTCATCAACGCGAACATCGACCGCATTGTCGGCGTCACGGCCGAGGCGGCAAAATCATGATGCGCCGGTTCCTCGTTCGCGGCGCGGCAGCGACGGTCCTGCTCGGCCTCGTCGCGGGCTGCAGCAATGGCGGCGCGGCGCCGACCACACAAGGCTATGTCGAGGGCGACTTCGTGCGCATCGGACCTGAGGCGACGGGACGGCTGGTGTCGCTCGCGGTCGAGAAAGGCCATGCGGTCGCCGCGGGCGCGCCGCTCTTCACGCTGGATGATCGCGACGAACGAGCGGCGCTCTCGGAGGGCGAGGCGGAGCGTGCGGCGGCCGAGGCGAACCTCGCCGACCTCACCACCGGCAAGCGGCCGGAGGAGATCGCGGTGCTGGAGGCCCAGCTCAACGAAGCCGAAGCGCAGCAGCAGGCGGCCCAAAAGACCTTTACGCGCAACCAGGCGCTGGAAACGCGAGCCGTGTCATCGGCTGCCGCGCTCGACCAGGCAAAATCCGATCTCGACGCCGCCAATGCCCGCGTCGACGCGGCGACGCGCAATCTCGCCGTCGCCCGGCTGCCGGCGCGAACCGACGTCATCGAGGCCGCCCGTCAGACATTGGCCGCGCGCGAGGCGGCCGTCAGCGCCGCGAAGACGCGGCTGGCACGGCGGTCCGTCGCCGCGCCCGTCGCTGGCCTGGTCGACGACACGCTTTTTCGCGTCGGCGAGGTTGTTCCGGCCGGCAGCCCCGTCGTTTCGCTGCTGCCGCCCGAGAACCGCAAGATCGTGTTCTTTCTGCCTGAGCCGCAGCGTGCGGCGGTTCGTCCTGGCGATCGCGTCACGCTCGCCTGCGACGGCTGTGCTGCCGGCCTTGCCGCGACCGTGTCGCGGATTGCCGCCAGTGCCGAATTCGCGCCGCCGGTGATCTATTCTACCGAGAGCCGGGCCAAGCTGGTCTACCGGATCGAGGCGAAACCCGAGGGCGACGCGCTCCTGCTCTCGCCCGGCCAGCCGCTCGATGTCACGCTGGCGGGCCGCGCGCCGTGACGGACACCCGCGACGATACGGTGATCTCGATCGTCGGCCTCACGAAGCGGTTCAACGGTCGCACGGTGGTGGACGATGTCGCGCTCGAGGTACGGCGCGGCGAGATTGTCGGCTTTCTCGGCCCGAACGGCTCCGGCAAGACGACGACCATCCGCATGATCTGCGGCCTGCTCAAGCCCGATTCCGGCAGCGGAACCTGCCTCGGCCTCGACATCCTCACCCAGTCAACTCTGATCAAGCGCGAAGTCGGCTACATGACGCAGCGCTTTTCCTTCTACGAGGATCTGACGATCCGCGAGAATCTCGACTTCGTGGCGCGGGTCTATGATCTCGACGACCGGCAGAAGCGCGTCGCCGAAACGATTGCGCGGCTCGGCCTCGAACGACGGCGCGACCAGCTGGCAGGCTCGCTCTCAGGCGGATGGAAGCAGCGGCTGGCCCTCGCCGCCTCCGTCATGCACCAGCCGAAGCTGCTGTTGCTCGATGAGCCGACCGCCGGGGTCGATCCGCAAGCACGGCGCGAATTCTGGGACGAAATCCACCGCCTCGCCGCCGAAGGACTGACCGTGCTCGTCTCGACCCATTACATGGACGAGGCCGAGCGCTGCCACCGGATCGTCTATATCGCCTATGGCCGGATCGTGGCGCGGGGCACCGTCGCCGAGGTCATCGACCGGTCCGGGCTTTCGACGATTGTCGTCTCAGGCGCCAATGTGAACCGGATCGCAGCACTGGTGCGTGGCCGCGATGGCGTTGAACAGGTGGCCCCGTTCGGCAACGATCTCCACGTCGTCGGCCCTGACGCCGCGCTGTTGAAGCAGGCCGTCGATGCGGCTGTGGCGGAAGTCGGTGGCGGCGTGACGGCGGTACCTGGTGCGACCGGGCTTGAGGATGTCTTTATCCGCCTAATGCAGCAGGCTTCGGTCGAGGATCGTGCGGGCAATGGTAGGAGGCCATGAACGCCACCTCCGCCTTCTCGTTCTCCCGCGTGCTCGCGATGATGATCAAGGAATTCATCCAGTTGAAGCGCGACCGGATGACCTTCGCGATGATCCTCGCGATCCCCGTGATGCAGCTGGTGCTGTTCGGCTATGCCATTAACACCGACCCGAAGCGGTTGCCGACACTTGTCACATCGACCGAGAACGGTCCCGAGGTGCGCGCCGTGATCACCGCGCTGGCCACCTCTCGCTATTTCGCTCTCCAGCCCGGCTTCGTCAGCGAGGCGGAGGCCAGCCGCGCCCTCGTCGACGGCAGCGCCGCCTATGTGATCTCGATCCCGCCGGGCTTCGGCCGCGATCTCGCACGCGGGCTCAGGCCTCAACTCCTGATCGAGGCCGATGCGACCGATCCCTCGGCCTCCGCCAACGCGCTGGCCGCCCTCCCGGAGATCCTCGCCTCGGCGCTCTCGACCGTGCTGACCGGTCCGCTCGCCGCTGAGGCCGCCAGCGCTTCGCCCGTCGATCTGGTCATCCATCGCCGCTTCAATCCGGAGGGCGTCACCGCCTACAACATCGTACCGGGGCTGCTCGGCACCATCCTCACCATGACGACGATCTTGATGACCGCGCTGGCCCTGACACGAGAGCGCGAGCGCGGCACCCTCGAGAATCTCATGGCGACGCCAGCGACGCCGCTCGAAATCATGATCGGCAAGATCGTGCCTTATATCGGCATCGGGACGGTGCAGGTCGCGATCATCATCGTCTGCGCGCGCGTCCTTTTCGCGGTGCCGATGCAGGGATCGCTGATGCTTCTGATCGGCATCACCTTCCTGTTCATCGCGGCCAATGTAACGCTCGGCTACACCTTCTCGACCATCGCCAAGACGCAGATGCAGGCGATGCAGATGACCTTCTTCTGGTTCCTGCCCTCGATCCTGCTGTCCGGCTTCATGTTTCCCTTCCGCGGCATGCCGGATTGGGCGCAGACGCTGGGCGTCGTACTGCCGCTGACGCATTACATCCGCTCCGTCAGGGGAATCATGCTGAAGGGCAGCGGCCCTGCCGATCTCGTCGGTGAAATCTGGCCTCTGGCCGCCTTCTGGCTGGCGGTCGGGACCATCGCGCTCCTGCGCTATCGCCGGACGCTGGACTGAGCCGCCGCCACGGCCTGGCGCAGACCGGCCAGCGGGCTCGATGGGGGCTTCGGTCCGGCCGTCACGCGCGACGCGGCGGCAGCCATCGAGGCCTGCGCGAACGCCACCAGCGACGCGCCGTCGCGATAGGACGCATCGGCAGCCGCGGCGATGACAGTGAGGTAGTCCTCGCGCCTGCCGGCTCGGAAGAGGTCCCAGGCACCGTCGACCATGCGGATATCGACCGTGGCACCCGTCCAGGCAGCGGCGGCCGCGAAGAGTTTCGTCGTCGGCGCGATGGTCGTCGCGACGGCGCACAGCGCGACCACAAGGCCGCCCGCGGCGACGGCCTCAGCGGCAAGCGCCGCATCGGCGCGAAGAACCGGCACGGACGCTTCCGCTGCGGCCATGTCGGCGGCCGAACCCAGCGTCGAGCATGTCAGAAGAACGACATCCGCGCCTTCTGCCAACGCCAGCAAGGCCTCGGCCGTCCGGCGGCTGACCTCGTCAGTGACGCCGCCGCACTTCTCCGCCTCGGCGAGGAGTTCGGGGCGAACCACGTGAAGCAGGAGACCGGACGGCAAACCAAGCTCCGCCGCAGCGACGTCAAAGCCTGCGACATTGCTCTCATGCGTATGCAGGCAGGCGATCTTCAAGGGTGGGTCTCGATGAAACGATGGCGCGCGAGCGCGCCATCGACAGTCTCGCGTAAGGGCGCCGTTGCTGCTCAGACGGAGGGAGCCGGCGGAGCGACCGGGGCGTCGACATGAGCATGGCCGGCCAGCGCATTGCGCAGCGCGGTTTCCTTGTCGTTGTCGAGCGAGGTCTTCAGCACGACGCCGCCGTAGCCCTGGATTTCCTCGAGCACCTTGTCGGCGGTCATCGAACGGATCAGCAGGAACAGCGCCGCATTGCCGGGCTGCAGCGATTCCGACAGATCCTTCATGAACTTGTCGTTGATGCCGAAATCGGCGAGCAGGCCGCCAAGCGCGCCCGAGGCAGCGCCGATGACAACGCCGACGACCGGCATCAGGAATACCATGCCGACCAGAAGGCCCCAGAAGCTGCCCGAGGCAGCGCCGGTGGCGGTCGTGTTGACCATCTGGTGCAGCTTGACCTTGCCGTCTTCGGTCTTCACCGCAATGACGGCGTCATCGAGGCTGATCAGATATTCCTTCTGCAGCGTCAGGAATTCCTGGCGGACGGCTTCGGCCTTTTCCAGCGACGGATAGACGATGGCGACGAGATCGGACATGGAGACACCTCGGGATTGAAACGGGTCGAACGCCACGATCGCATAGCATGCATGATCGCCGCGTGACAGGCGCCAGCATAGCGGAAGGCCGCGCAAAGACGAGGCCCGTGGTGCCGTGGTGCTGCCGGATCAGGGCTCGCTGCCGGGCGCGAGGCGCACCTTGAGGCCGTCGAGTTCGTCCGACATCAGGATCTGGCAGGACAGCCGCGAATTCGACTTCACCAGCATGGCGTCGTCGAGACGCTCTTCCTCTTCCTCGGTCATCGGAACGAGGCGGTCGAACCATTCGGGATCGACATAGACATGGCAAGTGGCGCAGGCGAGCGCCCCCCCGCACTCCGCCTTGATCGGCAGACCCCAGTCCCGGATCACCTCCATGACACGCCAGCCTTCAAGCGCCTCGAGCTCGTGCTCGCCGCCGTCCTGATCGGTGACGAAAAGCTTCAAGACTGCGCACTCCCGCCGCTGGCGGGGCGGCGCGCCCAAGGGCGCTTGCCGGCGAGTTGTTCGCCATTGTCGGCGGCGGGCTGGAGATATTCGGCAACTTCCGGCCAACGCCCCTCTTCGAGGCCCCGGATGACAAGCGGATCGTCGGTGGCGAAGGACTCGAAGCCGACCCGCTTCAGGAACGGGATCTGGTCGAGGAAAAAGGCGCCGACGGCGCGCAGTTCACCGGTGAAGCCGTCGCGATCCCGCAGCAGGCGGCCGATCGAGAAGGCGCGACCATCGGCGAATTTCGGCAGGTCGGCTGCGACGACCGCGAAGCGCGGCAGATCGGCGACGATGTCCGACCAGTCGGCGCCGGGTTCGATGACGATGCCGAGCGGCGCGGCGCGCGCGATGAGTGTGTCGCGCTCGGCCCGAAACCGCGCCAGAGACACGATGATGGCGCCGTCGCCGGGGATCTCCGCGTCGTCGGCAAGACGCGTAAACGCGTCCTCGACAAAGCGGCCGTGCTTCCAAAGTGCCATTTCAGATTCCGCTGCCGTCGGCTTCGCCGAGATGGATGCCGCATTCGACCTTGTCGAGGCCCCGCCAGCGGCCGGCGCGTTCGTCCTCGCCCGGCTTGACCTTCGAGGTGCATGGCACGCAGCCGATCGAGGGATAGCCCTCGGCGACCAGCGGATGCGCCGGCAGGTTGTTGTCGGCGATATAGGCCTTGAGCTCAGCCGACGACCATGTCGCGAGCGGGTTGACCTTCACGCGCGCGCCGTCTTGCTCGAACAGCTGGATGCTGGCGCGCGTCGCCGCCTGGAAGCGCTTGCGGCCGGTGAACCAGGCATCGAAGCCGGTGAGCGCCCGGGCCAGCGGCTCGGTCTTGCGGATATGGCAGCAAAGATCAGCATTGCTCATCCAGGCCGCCTTGTAGGGGTCGTTGGCCTTAAGCACTGCTTCGTCCGGCGTCACGGTTCGGACATGCGTCAGTCCGATCCGCTCGACCAACGTGTCGCGATAGGCGAGCGTCTCGGGAAAGAGCCTGAGCGTATCGATAAATACGACCGGCACGTCGCGGCTGACCGAGGCAACGAGATGCAGCAGCACCGAGGATTCGGCGCCGAAGGATGAGACGAGCGCGATCTTGTCGCCGAAGAGCTCGAGCGCCTTGGCGACGGCCTCGCGCGAGGCGAGATGGCCGAAGCGGGCGTTGAGGACAGCAGCGTCCTCGAGGCCGGCATTGTCATGGTCGAAAGGTGGCGCGCCACCGGCAGCGCCGATGGCGGCGGGATCAAGCCGTGCCATAAAGCGCCTCCTTGAACGGGCCCTGGCCGAGGCGGCGATAGGCGGCGAGGAAGGTTTCCTCCGGCGCTTCACGGCGGGCGATATAGGTGTCGACAATGGTCTCGACCGCATCGACGATCTCATCGGTCGAGAAGCCGCGGCCGATGATGTCGCCGATCGCCGAGTTCTCGTCGCCTGAGCCGCCGAGCGAGATCTGGTAGAACTCCTCGCCTTTCTTCTCGACGCCGAGAATGCCGATATGGCCGACATGGTGATGGCCGCAGGCATTGATGCAGCCGGATATCTTGATCTTCAGCTCGCCGATCTCGCGCTGGCGCCCGATATCGCCGAAGCGCTGCGAGATGCGCTGCGCCACCGGGATCGAGCGCGCATTGGCCAGCGCGCAATAGTCGAGGCCCGGGCAGGCGATGATGTCGGTGACGAGCCCGGCATTGGCCGTGGCAAGGCCCGCCGCAACCAGACCATCGTAAACAGCGCGGAGATTGTCCTCCGCGACATGCGGCAGGATGAGGTTCTGCTCGTGGCTGACACGGATCTCGTCGAATGCAAACCGCTCGGCGAGATCGGCAACGACGTCCATCTGGTCGGCCGTGGCATCGCCCGGCGTGCCGCCGATCGGCTTCAGCGAGATCGTTGCCGAGACATGGCCGGCAACGCGATGCGGGAACGTGTTCTGCCGCACCCACGCGTCGAATTCAGGATCCGCCTGGCGCGCTGAGGCAAGGCTGGCGCTCGGCGCCTTCGCGGCGAGGCCTGCCGGCGCGGCGAAATATTCACGGATGCGCTCGACCTCGCCCTGCGGCAGCTTGAGCGCACCGTGGCGGATACGTTCCCATTCCTCCTCGACCTGGCGGGCGATTTCGCCGGCGCCGGTCTCATGCACCAGGATCTTGATACGGGCCTTATATTTGTTGTCGCGCCGGCCGTTCAGATTGTAGACGCGCAAGATCGCCTCCGAATAGGAGAGCAGGTCCTCCTCCGGCAGGAAGTCGCGAATCTTCTTGGCGATCATCGGGGTGCGACCCTGGCCGCCGCCGATATAGACGGCGAAGCCGAGACGGCCGTTCTCGTCCTTCTTCAGATGCAGGCCGATGTCGTGCACCTGGATGGCGGCGCGGTCGCGTTCCGCGCCGGTGACGGCGACCTTGAACTTGCGCGGCAGGAAGACGAATTCGGGATGCAGCGACGACCACTGGCGGAGGATCTCCGCATAGGGGCGCGGATCCGCGACCTCGTCAGCCGCGGCACCGGCGAAATGATCGGCGGTGACGTTGCGGATGCAGTTGCCCGAGGTCTGGATCGCGTGCATCTCGACCGAGGCGAGCTCGGCCAGGATGTCGGGGATGTCGGAGAGCTTCGGCCAGTTGAACTGCAGGTTCTGCCGCGTCGTGAAATGGCCGTAGCCGCGATCATAGCGGCGGGCGATGTCTCCAAGCTTGCGCATCTGGCGGCTGTCGAGCGTGCCGTAGGGCACGGCAATGCGCAGCATATAGGCGTGCAACTGCAGATAGACGCCGTTCATCAGCCTGAGCGGCTTGAACTGGTCCTCCGTCAGCTCGCCTGAAAGGCGGCGCTCCACCTGGTCGCGAAACTGCGCGACGCGGTCGGTCACAAAATCCTGGTCGAACTCGTCATAACGATACATGGACGTCAACCTGCCTTGCTCAGAGCGGCGCGTTCGGCGATTTCGGCTTCGCCATAAGCGACCGTTGGCCCCGCTGCGCGGATGCGCTCGCGCAGGCGGACCGGGACCGGGACGCCGTTCTCCAGCGTGACCTCGATATCATAGGGTTCCACGACGATGCGGGCGTCGTGCTGCGCCTTGCCATAGGCGACCGCCTCGGGCAGCGCATCGGGCCCGACGACGCGCGCATCGGCGAGCCGTTGCGACCACCCGCCATCGGCCGTCAGGAAGACAACGAGGCCGTTGCCGAGATCGTTCGCAGTGATGATGCTGTCGCTCATGATGTTCCGTTCGGGCGCGTCATGCCGCCATCGCGGCGAGCGGCAAAGGGGCGACGCCAAGGGCGCTTTCGGCAACCACGCGGCCGACGATGATAACGACCGGACCGTCGATTTCCGGCCGGTCGGCGATGCGGGCAAGTTCGTCCAGCCGTCCGGCATAGGCCTTGCGGTCGACCCGGGATGCATTCTCGATCACCGCGACCGGCGTCGAGGCGGCAAGGCCGTTCTCGATCAGCCGCGCGGCAACCTTGGAAGCAACGCTGCGCCCCATATAGACGGCGATGGTGGAGCCGGCGAGCGCGAGGCCGGCCCATTCCGGCAGAGTATCGCCGCGCATGTCATGCCCCGTGGCGAGCACGAAGGTCGACGCGACATCGCGTAGCGTCAGCGGGATTTCGTTCTCGGCCGCGGCCGCAATCGCAGCCGTCACGCCGGGCACGATATCGAAGGGGATACCAGCCGCACGGAGCGCCGCCATTTCCTCGCCAGCACGCCCGAAAATGAGCGGATCGCCGGACTTCAGGCGCACGATGCGGCGCCCGTCGCGCGCCTCCCGAACGAGGATCGCGTTGATCTCGTCCTGGCTGGCGGCATGCATGCCCTTGGCCTTGCCGACGTAGATGCGGAGCGCATCGCGCCGGCCCATGGCAACCACGGCCTCAGGCACCAGCTTGTCATAGACGATGACGTCGGCCTCCTGCAGCAGGCGCACGGCCCGCAGCGTCAGGAGGTCCTCAGCACCCGGACCGGCACCGACGAGGCTGACATGGCCGGCATGGCCCTTGGACGCGCTGGCGTCGATCGCCGCATCGGCTTCCGCATCGATGCCCTCGATCTGCCCCGCGAGCACTTTCGCGGCTGCGGGACCGGTGAAGAAATGCGCCCAGAAGCGACGCCGGGCATCGGATGTCGGAATACGTTCAGCGACGCGCTCGCGGAGACCTTCGGCCAGATGCGCGAGATCACCGATCGCGGGCGCGAGCAGGGATTCGATCCGGGCCCGAACATGGCGGGCCAACACGGGGGCCGCACCCTCCGTCGAAATCGCAACCGCCAGCGGCGCGCGATTGACCAGGGCCGGAACGTAGAAATCGCAAAGATCCGGCCGGTCGACGACATTGACCGGGATGCCGGCAGCTTTGCCGAGCGCGCGCACGGCGCTGTCCTGATCCAGGTCGCCCGTCGCGGCGAAGACGAGCGCCGCGCCCTCAAGATCGGAGGCAGCCGGCCAGCGTGGCTCGTGAAGCGCACCGGTCGCGACGACGTCAGCCGCAGCCTCGTCTTCAAGAACAGGCGCAAAGACAACCAGCACCGCGCTGGTTTCGGACAAGAGACGCAGCTTTGCAGCCGCCTCGCCGCCGCCACCGACGACCACGACCCGGCGCCCCTCCACTTTGTGGAAGGCTGGAAAGGTCGAAAGTCTCCGATGGGCAGTCGCCATCGATGTCTCCGGCAGCGCGTTCGGATGGAATGAGCAAAATTCTTGCACGGTATTTAGTGAATGCCGAGCGCAAACACGACAAAGGCGGTTCCAATTGCAAACCCCGCCTTGGAAAATCATTCCAGTCGGCTGCAGGAACCACAACGCACCGGTCTGTCGCGCAACCGCCGAAAGACCTTGGCGAGCAAGGCGCTGGCAGGCAGATCGACGCCCGGGGCACCGTCCACGGGCCTGTCTCGCCCGCTACATAGGCGACTAATCTGGTCGCCTATGTAGAATTTCGTTCCAGATCAGAACACGCCGGCCCCGAGCTCGGCGGCGCCGGCATGCGCGCGGAACATCTCGAAGAGTTCCCGGCCCATGCCATAGACCTCTTCCTCCGGACGAAGCGCCGCCGGCCGCGCCGCGAACTCCGCCGCGTCGACGAGGACGTCCAGCGCGCCGGTCGAGCAGTCGATACGGATCATGTCGCCGTCGCGGATCTTGGCGATCGGGCCGCCCGCCAATGCCTCGGGCGTGACATGGATCGCCGCCGGCACCTTGCCGGAGGCGCCGGACATGCGCCCGTCGGTCAGGAGCGCCACGCGCTGGCCGCGATCCTGCAGGATGCCGAGCGAAGGCGTCAGCTTGTGCAGTTCCGGCATGCCATTGGCCTTCGGGCCCTGGAAGCGGATGACAGCGACGAAATCTCCGGTGAGTTCGCCGGCCTTGAACGCCGTCAGCAGGTCGTCCTGCGCATCGAACACCTTGGCCGGCGCCTCGATGACATGGCGATCGGGCTTGACGGCCGAGATCTTGATGACGGCGCGCCCGATATTGCCGGAGAGAAGCTTCAGGCCACCCGTCGGCTGGAACGCCTTGGAAACCGGGGCCAGCACCTTCTCGTCAAGGCTCTCGCGGGCGCCTTCCTGCCAGGAAATACCGCCGGCCGCGTCCAGCTTCGGCTCCACAGTGTAAGCCGAGAGGCCATTGCCCCAGATCGTCTTGACGTCGTCATGCAGATAGCCGGCGTCGAGCAGCTCGCGGATCAGGAAGCTCATGCCGCCCGCCGCGTGGAAGTGATTCACGTCGGCGAGGCCATTCGGATAGACCCGGGTCAGCAACGGCACCACGTCGGAGAGATCCGAGAAATCGTCCCAGGTAAGCTGGATGCCGGCCGCCTTGGCGATCGCCACGAGATGCATGGTGTGGTTGGTCGAGCCGCCGGTGGCGTTGAGGCCGACGACGCCGTTGACGATCACCTTCTCGTCGACGATCTCGCCGATCGGCGTGAACTCGTTGCCGAGCGCCGTGATCGCGAGCGCGCGCTTGGTCGCGGCCTTGGTCAGTGCTTCGCGCAGCGGCGTGTTCGGATTGACGAAGGACGAGCCCGGCAGATGCAGGCCCATGATCTCCATCATCATCTGGTTGGTGTTGGCGGTACCGTAGAAGGTGCAGGTGCCTGGCCCGTGATAGGAGGCGCTTTCCGCCTCCAGCAGTTCGGGGCGGCCGACCTTGCCCTCGGCATAGAGCTGGCGGATACGCGCCTTCTCGCCGTTCGGCAGGCCGGTCGTCATTGGCCCGGCCGGAATGAACACCGTCGGCAGATGGCCGAACGAGAGCGCCGCGATCATCAGCCCCGGCACGATCTTGTCGCAGATGCCGAGAAAGACCGCCGCATCGAACATGTTGTGCGACAGGCCGATCGCCGCCGACATCGCAATGGCGTCGCGCGAGAACAGCGACAGCTCCATGCCGGTCTGGCCCTGCGTGACGCCATCACACATCGCGGGAACGCCGCCCGCGACCTGCGCGACGCCGCCGGCCTCGCGCGCCGCGTGGCGGATCAGCTCGGGATAGGTCTCGTAGGGCTGATGGGCCGAGAGCATGTCGTTATAGGCTGTGATGATGCCGAGATTGGGCACCACGTCGCCCTTCAGCGCCGCCTTGTCCTCGACGCCGCAGGCGGCAAAGCCATGGGCCAGGTTGCCGCAGGCAAGCGATCCACGCCGCGTACCCGCCTTGGCTGCAGCGGCGACGCGCTTCAGATAGAGCGCGCGACTTGCCACGCTGCGGGCGCGGATGCGCTCCGTGACTTCAGCGACCTTCGGATGAATGGTCATGGCACAACTCCACTTGGTGCCGGGCACGACCGCGCCCGGCATGCGGCGGTCCCGATCGGGCCGCTACTCGATTTCCTCATGCCAGGTCCGGCCGTCGCGCTCGATCAGCGCGATCGCGGCCGACGGCCCCCATGTACCGGCGGTGTAGGACTTCGGCGCTTCGCGCGAAGCCTGCCAGCCATCGAGGATCGGGTCGATCCACTTCCAGGCCGCCTCGACCTCGTCGCGGCGCATGAACAGCGTGGCATTGCCGCGGATCACGTCCATCAGCAGCCGCTCATAGGCCTCGGGGCTGCGCACCTTGAAGGTCTGGGCGAAGCTCATGTCGAGCGGCACATGACGCAGCCGCATGCCGCCCGGGCCCGGATCCTTGATCATCAGCCAGAGGCGGACGCCCTCGTCGGGCTGCAGGCGCATCACGAGCTGGTTCGAGACGAGCTGGCCGGCTGCATCGCCGAAGATCGAATGCGGGATCGCCTTGAACGAGACCACGATCTCGGAATTGCGCGCCGGCAGGCGCTTGCCGGTCCGGATGTAGAACGGCACGCCGGCCCAGCGCCAATTCTCGATCTCGGCCTTCAGCGCGACGAAGGTTTCGGTCATCGAATCGTCGCGGCCGAGTTCCTGCAAATAGCCGGGGACGGGCCCGCCGGCCGAAGCGCCGGCGCGATACTGGCCGCGCACGGTCACGGCCTCGAGCTCCTTCGCCGTGATCGGCTTCAGCGAGCGCAGGACTTTCAGCTTCTCGTCGCGCATCGCATCCGCCTCGAACTGGTTCGGCGGCTCCATGGCGACGAGGCAAAGCAGCTGCAGGATGTGGTTCTGCACCATGTCGCGCAACGCACCGGCGGTATCGTAATATCCGGCACGACTCTCGACGCCGAGATTCTCGGCGACGGTGATCTGCACATGATCGATATGGGCGGCGTTCCAGAGCGGCTCGAACAGCGCATTGGCGAAGCGCAGCGCCATCAGGTTCTGGACCGTCTCCTTCCCGAGATAGTGATCGATGCGGTAGATCTGGCTTTCCTTGAACACCTTGCCGACCGCGTCGTTGAGCGCAGTGGCCGAGGCGAGGCTCTTGCCGATCGGCTTCTCGATGATAACGCGCGTCTGCGGCGTGATCAGGCCATGCGCGCCGATCCCCTCGCAGATGACGCCGAACAGATCGGGCGAAACCGCGAGATAGAAGGCGCGGACGCGATCCTTGCCCTCTTCGAGGACGCGGGCGAGATCGGCCCAGCCGCTGTCATCGATCTTGGCATCGACGGAAACATAGGAAATGCGGGCGAGGAAGGATGCGACCTGCTCAGGCTCGCGCTCCTCGGCCGGCACAAACTTGGTCAGCGCCTCTTCCGTGAGCTTGCGATAATCGTCGTCGCTCAGATTACGGCGCGAGGCGGCGATGATCCGTGAGACCTCGGGGATCTGCTCGTCGCGATGGCGGTGATAAAGCGCCGGCAGCAGTTTGCGATAGGCAAGATCGCCGGTCGCACCGAACACGACGAGGTCGAAGGGGTCGACGGCGATGATTCGACTGGTCATTAAAACCCTCTTTCCCGATTCCGGACGTTTCGGCCAAGCCCGGCCACGCGTGTCCTAGCCAATTCCGCTTCATATGTTGAGGGAGAAAATTAGAGCATCGAAATAAAACTCCTGCGACCAGTTTGCCTTATCGTGCCGAGCGCCTCGCCGAAGCAGCGGCGATCATCAAGCAGGATATGGGCCAAAGGGAGATCACGGATGTCGGAACCTCAATGCATCGTGCCAGCGGGAGACCGCTGCGGCGAGGGCGTCGTCTGGCACGCAGCCGAACGCGCAGTCTACTGGACCGACATCAACCGCTTCCTGATCCATCGGCTCGACACGGAGAGCGGATCGATCCGCAGTTGGTTCTTCGACGAACCGGTGACGGCGATCGGAATCACCGACCGTGCGGACACGTTCATCATCGCCCTTGGCTCCAAGGTCATCCTCTGGCAGCCGGCCAAGGATGCCCGCGCCGACTTCGCACGGCCGGAAGCAAACACGCCGGCTGCCCGGCTGAATGACGGTCGGCCCGATCCGTTCGGTGACCTCATCGTCGGCTCGATGTTCAACAATGTCGCGCCGGACGGCTCTTCGGTCGACATTTCCGGACCGCCGCTCGGCGTACTCTACCGCGTCCGCGCCGACGGGTCGACGGAGACGATCAAGCGCGACATCGGCATCACCAACACGATGGCCTGGGATCTGAAGCGCGGCCGGTTTTATACGGCGGATACGCTCAAGAACGAGATCTGGGCCTTCGACTATGACGCGGCGACCGGCGCGCTGTCCGGCGAACGCGATCATTTCGCCGGCTTCGATCGTGGCTCTCCCGACGGTTCGCAGATCGACGCCGAGGGCCATCTCTGGAATGCCCGGTATGGCGGCGGCTGCGTCGTGCGCATCTCGCCGGAGGGAACAGTATCCAACGTGCTCGACATGCCGGTCGGCAATATCACCAACTGCACGTTCGGCGGCGACGACCTTAAGACGCTCTATATCACGACGGCGCAAGGTGGCTCCGGCCCGCTGGAGCGGCTGGCCGGCGGCCTGTTCGCCTATCGATCGGACGTCCCCGGCGTCGCGGAAACGGTCTTCCGTTTCGATCGCTAAAGCCTGATTGCGCCTCCCGGCGGCGCGGTGCATCGTGCCTGCCGCCGGGTAGACCCGGCGCGAGGAGAATCCCCTATGTCCGAAGCCGTTGCACATTCCCTGCGGATCGTTGCAACCGTGATCGCCTTGCCGCTGCTGGGGAGCATGGCGTCCGCCGCGCCGACCAGCGCGCAGCAGTCGGCGATCAAGTCATCCTGCCAGAGCGATTATCGCGCCAACTGCGCCAGCGTGCCGCCCGGCGGATCGGCAGCGCTGCAATGCCTGCAACAAAATCTCGGCAAGCTGTCACCCTCTTGCCAGCAGGCCGTGACCGCGGCCTCGGGCGGCGCAGCGCCGGCGCCGACCGCTGCCAACCCGCCGCCGCCACCGCCGGGGGCAACGCCGGGCGCGCCACCCCCGCCCAAGGCGCCCACGTCAGCCGCCAAGGCTCCGCCGCCACCGCCGCCGCCTGTGCAGATGTCGCCGCGCCAGGAGGCGATGCTGGTCCGACAATATTGCCGGGCCGACTTCGCGCGCTATTGCAGCACCGTTCGCCTTGGTGCCGGCAATGGTGCCGCCTGCCTCCGCGCCAATGCGGCGCGCCTGTCGCGCGGCTGCCAGCAGGCGCTTGCGGCGGCCATGCGCTAGCACAGTGATGGCGATCACCGACATCGACCATGTCCAGATCGCCATGCCGCGCGGCGAGGAGGAAGCCGCGCGGCAATTCTATGGCGCGATCCTAGGATTGGCCGAGATCGCCAAGCCGGCCATTCTCGCGCAGCGCGGCGGCGTCTGGTTCCTGGCCGGCGCGCGCCAGTTGCATCTCGGCGTCGAAGACGATTTCCGGCCGGCGCGGAAGGCCCATCCCGCCTTTCGCGTCGACAATCTCGATGAATTGCGCGCCCGATGCGTCGCTGCCGGCCTCGCCCCGATCGATGACGACGCCTTGCCGGGTTACCAGCGCTTCTACCTCTCCGACCCCTTCGGCAACCGGCTCGAGTTCCTGGCACTGGATATCTGACGCTTGCTTTTGTCCATATCTGGACTATATGATCCGGAGATGGACAGGAGCTGCTCATGATCCTTTCGGCAACGCCATCTGCCGCGACACCCGCAGGCGAATCCTGGCGTC
This sequence comes from Kaistia soli DSM 19436, assembly GCF_900129325.1. GTDB lineage: Bacteria > Pseudomonadota > Alphaproteobacteria > Rhizobiales > Kaistiaceae > Kaistia > Kaistia soli. The sequence goes on from NZ_FQUP01000001.1 coordinate 1,094,620, forward strand.
ACTTCTCGGCGGCCGACCGCAAGCGCCTCGGCGGGCCGGGACTGCGGAGCTTTGTCGCGATCGCGGATCTTTGGGGGCTAACGGAGGCGGAGCGCATGCGCATGCTCGGCCTGCCCGGCCGTTCGACCTATTTCGGCTGGCTCGCCAAGGCGCGCACCGATGCGCCGCTGATCCTGCCGCTCGATACGCTGCTTCGGATTTCGGCGGTGCTCGGCATTCACAAGGCGCTGCGCATCCTGTTTGCGAATGACGCAGACGCACAGTTCTGGCTGCGTGCGCCGAACAGCGGTCCACTTTTCGGCGGACAACCGCCTTTGGCGCTGGCCGCGAACGGTACGCAGGATGGACTGATGCTGCTGCGTCGCCATCTCGATGCCTGGCGCGGCGGCCTGTTCTCGGCCCCCCTGCCCGCGCTCGACGATGTCACAGCCCCGATCGACGACAGCGACATCGTCTGGGCCTGACGATGCGGCGCTTTCCAAACGCCCCGATCCCCGGCCCGACACAGCGGCTGATCCCGTCACGCTTTCCGCCGATCAGCGCCTTCGATGATGTCGCCGCCCCGGCCGAACTGGAAGCGGTGATGGAGCTCGAAGGCTGGACCAATGACCGTCTCGTCGCCGAGCGGCTGGCTCGGCTGCCGAAAAGCGAATGGGTCTATGGCAGGCCGAATGCCAGCGTCATCATGGCGTCGTTCCTGCACACGCCGCCGACCGGTCTCCGCTTTTCCTCCGGGGCGCTTGGCGCCTGGTATGGTGCCATGCGTGTCGAGACCGCGATCGCCGAGGTTTCGCACCACCTTCGACGCGAAATGATGCGCAGCGGCATGGAGCGGCACATCGCGACCTACCGCGTCTATGGCGCGCAGATCGCGGGACGCTATCGCGACATCCGCGGCCATGTCGCGGACGAACCCGGCCTCTATGCTACATCCGACTATGGTGTCTCGCAGGCCTTCGGCGAGAGCGTTCGAGCGAGTGGCGGCGATGGCATCCTCTATGCCAGCGTTCGTCACCGCGGCGGCGAGAATATCTGCGCCTATCGTCCATCGAAGATCGTCGACGTGACGCAGTCGGGCCATATCGAGTTGACGCTTCGCCTCGAGGGAAAGATCGTCGCCCGGCGGCTGGCTTAGGTAGATCAGCGCGCGCGCGTGGCGCTGGCCTTGATCAGCATGTCGAGGAACAGGCGCATCGAGCGGCCGGCATGCTGGTTCTGATGGCCTGCGGCGAGCGCTGAGCCGTTCGAGATCGCGATGAAGGTGTCCGCAATGTCCTTGATTGGCGCCGGCGGCGTCAGTTCGAGGCGCTCGAACACCACGGCGATGAACGCGACGAGTTCGTCGGAAAATCGCTTCTGCAATGCCTCATAGCCGGCCGCGAGGCTCTCGCTGCGACGGGCCTGCAATTCCAGCTCAGCTGCGAGAAGCGCAAAGTCTCGGTCGCCATGCAGCGCGTCGAGCCATGTCGTGAGCGTCTCCATCAGCTTGTCGCTGTCGACTTCGGCGATCATGGCGCGGACGGCCATGATCTCGCTCTGCTTACGCACTTCGAGCAGCGCCAGGAAAATCGCCTCCTTGGAGGCGAAGTTCGAATAGAACGCGCCCTTCGAAAAGCCCGCATCCTCGGCGATATCGTCGACGCTGGCGCCCGAATAGCCGGCGCGGGCGAAGGCGCGCGCTGCCGAGGCGAGCAGCATCTCCCGCGTCCTGACCCGGCTTTCCTCCCGCGACAACCGCGCCATTCGACGAAATCTCCAAACCACTTGAAATCCAGATACCGACTAGTATTCTAGATACCAATCGGTATTGGAATACACCACCGAATGGAGGACAAGATGGCATTTGCAAGCGCATTCGTCACCGGGGCAACGGGGCTGCTCGGCAACAATCTCGTCCGCCTGCTGGTCGAGCGGGGCGTCCGCGTCACGGCTCTGGTCCGATCGCGGGAGAAGGCCGAGCGTATGTTCGGCGATCTCGATATCACGGTGGTCGAAGGCGACATGGGCGCGGTCGGGGGCTTCGCCGACAAGCTCGCTGGTCATGACGTGCTCTTCCACACGGCCGCCTATTTCCGCGACAGCTACAAGGGTGGGCGTCATCGCGACGCGCTCATCGCGACCAATGTGTCGGCCACCGAAGCCCTGCTCGCTTCTGCCTATGCCGCCGGCATCCGCCGTTTCGTACACACCTCGTCGATCGCCGTCCTCAACGGTCCGCCGGGTGCGCCCATCGACGAAACCATGGCGCGCGACCTCGACGAGGCCGACGACTATTATGCCAGCAAGATCCTGTCCGACCGCGCCGTGCGCCGCTTCCTCGGCGACCATCCCGACATGACGGGCTGCTTCGTGCTGCCGGGATTCATGTTCGGCCCCGGTGATGCGGGACCGACGGCTTCCGGGCGCATCGTGCTCGACTACGCAAAGCGGCGTCTGCCGGGAATTCCGCCGGGCGGCTTTTCCGTGGTCGATGCGCGCGACGTCGCGCTCGCCGAGATCGCGGCAGCGGACAAAGGTCGGCGCGGCGAACTCTATCTTGCTGCCGGACAGCCCATGACGATGTCGGAACTGATCCGCCAGCTCGAACCGGCAACGGGCGTGCCGGCGCCGCGATGGAAGGTGCCGCTCGCGATGCTCTACGCGATTGGGGCGGTTGAGGAATTGGCGCAGCGGCTGTTGGGACGGCCTGCGCTGCTCAGCCTTGCCGCAGTGCGACTCATCGCCAAGGAGGACGGCCGCAACCTCTTCAGCGCCGAAAAATCAGCGCGCGAACTCGGTCTCAGCTTCCGGCCTTTCGAGGAGACTTTGGCCGATGTGGTCGGCTGGTATCGTCGCAATGGATGGCTCGACGCGCCGGCCGCGCCATCCGCACCGCTTCAGCTGCGCGGGAAGGCGACGCCGTTTTCGTCGAATACGTGAAGGTGGCGCTTCTCGGTGGTAAGCGAGACCTTCTGGCCCTTGGCGACCACCGCCTCATTCTCGATCTTGGCGACGATCGGCTCGCTGGTTCCGACATCGACATAGATGAGCGTCACTTCGCCGAGCTGCTCGACGATGTCGATGGTGCCGTGGAAGATCGCGTCTGAACCCTCGGTCAGAACGAGATCCTCCGGGCGGACGCCGAAGGTGCCGCGCTTGCCGGCGGCCGACGCCGGAATGACCGCTGCCACCGCGATCTTGTTGCAGCCATCCGGCTGCACCGATGCATCCGGACTGCCCGACACAATCGTGCAGGGAATCGTGTTCATCGACGGCGAGCCGAGGAAGCGGGCGACGAACAGATTGTCCGGCCGGTGATAGAGCTCCATCGGCGCGCCGACTTGCTCGACGCGTCCGGCATTCAGCACCACGATGCGGTCGGCAAGCGTCATCGCCTCGACCTGGTCATGCGTGACATAGATCATCGTCACGCCGGCCATGCGCTCATGCAGCTTGTTGATCTCGATGCGCGTCTGCACGCGGAGCGCCGCGTCGAGATTGGAGAGCGGCTCGTCGAAGAGGAACACTTTCGGGTCGCGGACGATGGCGCGGCCGATGGCCACGCGCTGGCGCTGGCCGCCCGAGAGCTGCTTCGGCAACCGGTCGAGATAGGGCGTGATCTGCAGGATGTCCGCCGCCCCGCGCACCCGCTTGTCGATCTCCGAGGCGTCGTGGCCCTTCGCCAGCTTCATGCCGAAGGCCATGTTGTCGTAGACCGTCATATGCGGATAGAGCGCATAGGACTGGAACACCATGGCGATGCCGCGCTTCGAGGGCGCAAGCTGGTTCACCACCTGACCGTCGATCTGCAGCGTGCCGCCGGTGATATCCTCAAGGCCCGCGATCAGGCGCAGCAAGGTCGACTTGCCGCAGCCCGAGGGACCGACAAAGACGATGAACTCGCCCGACTTGATGTCGAGATCGATGCCATGCAGCACCTTGACGGTGCCGTAGCTCTTCTTGATGCCGCGCAGCAGCAGTCCAGCCATGTTCGTTCCCCTTCCCAGCCCCGTCAGACAATCCTAGCGAAGAACGCGTCGCGTCCGTTCAGGCTGATGGTCCGTTCCTGTTGATGCAGCGTCGCGGTGAAACCGTGACCCTCGAGCGGTGCGACTTCGATGCCGGGCGGCAAATCGGCCGTAACCGGCGTCGTACCGAGATTAAACAGAGCAAGCACCTTCTCCTCGCCCGTGGCACGGATGAAGCCGAGCACGTCGTCCGGCGTGTCCACGAAGGCGATGCTGCCGCGAATGAGCGCTGGATGCGACTTGCGGAACGCGATCATGCGCCGATAGAGCGCCAGCACCGACTGATGGTCGGCGTCCTCGCGGTTGGCAGCGCGCGCGACATGTTCCTGCGGCACGGGCAGCCAGGGCTTGCCGGTCGAGAAGCCGGCATAGGTGCTGTTCGATTCCCACACCATCGGCGTGCGGCAACCGTCGCGACCCTTGTATTCCGGCCAGAAGCGGATGCCGTAGGGATCCTGCAGGTCCTCGAAGGCGATGTCCGCCTCGGTGAGGCCGAGTTCCTCGCCCTGATAGAGGCAAACCGAGCCGCGCAGCGACAGGAGGATCGCCGCCGCGATCTTGGCGACGCCGTCATAATCGCCGTCTGTCGTCCAGCGGCTGACGTGGCGCACGATATCGTGGTTCGAGAACGCCCAGCACGGCCAGCCATCGCCGACGATCGCCTCAAACGCCGTGACGCGCTTCACGAAATGCTCTTTCGTGAAGATCGGCGACAGGAAGTCGAAGGTATAGCACATGTGCAGCTTGTCGCCGCCGGACGTATAGGCCGCCATGGTCCTCAGCGAGCGCGGACCGTCGCCGATCTCGCCGACGGTCGTCTGGCCTGGATAGCGATCGAGCAGCGCGCGCAGCCGCTTCAGGAATTCGAGATTTTCCGGCTGGCTCTTGTCGTGGATATGGTCCTGCCAGTTATAGGGATTGACCGCCGGCGCCTCGGGCGAATTGCGATCTTCGGGGCGGGACGGCGGATTATCCTCGAGCGCCTGCGAATGAACGTAGAAATTCACCGTATCGAGGCGGAACCCGTCGACGCCGCGTTTCAGCCAGAACTCGACCGTCTCCAGCAGCGCATCCTGCACCGCCATGGTGTGAAAGTTGAGGTCCGGCTGCGAGGTGAGGAAGTTGTGCAAATAGTACTGGCAGCGGGTCGTGTCCCACTCCCAGCCCGAGCCGCCGAAGATTGACAGCCAGTTGTTGGGCGGCGTGCCGTCCGGCTTGGCGTCAGCCCAGACATACCAGTCGGCCTTGGCATTGTCCTTCGAGGAACGGCTTTCCTTGAACCAGGGATGTTGGTCCGAGCTGTGCGACAGCACCTGGTCGATCAGAACGCGGATGCCGCGGGCATGCGCCTCGGCGATCAGGTGGTCGAAATCCTCGATCGTGCCGAACAGGCCGTCTACGGCGCAATAGTCCGAGACGTCGTAGCCGAAATCCTTCATCGGCGACTTGAAGAACGGCGCGATCCAGATCGCATCCGCCCCAAGCGCCGCGATATGGCCAAGCCGGTCGGCGATGCCCTTCAGGTCGCCGACGCCGTCGCCAGTCGTATCCTGGAACGAGCGCGGATAGACCTGATAGATGACGGCGCCGCGCCACCAGTCGGGATCGGTCGAGAGGATCGATCCGGGCACTTGCTGCACAATCTGGCTCATCATCAGCCCTTCACGCCGCCGGCCGTCAGGCCCGAGATGATCTTGCGCTGGAAGATCAGCACGAGGACGACGAGCGGGACGGTGACGATGACCGACGCAGCCATGATGTTACCCCAGGGAATTTCATATTGCGTATTGCCCGACAGCAGGGCGATCGCCACCGGAACGGTGCGGGTGTTGTTCGACGAGGTGAAGGTCAGCGCGAACAGGAACTCGTTCCAGGCCGCGATGAAGGCGAGGAGACCGGTCGTCACCAGCGCGGGCCACATCAGCGGCAGAAACACCTTGGTGATGATGACCCACGGGCTGGCGCCATCGACGATCGCGGCTTCCTCGATCTCGATCGGCAGGTCACGCATGAAGGTGGTCAGGATCCACACGGTGAAGGGCAGCGTGAAGATCATGTAGGAAAAGATCAGCGCGAACGGCGTGTTGAAGATGCCGAAGAAGCGGACCAGTTCGAAGAGGCCCGAGAGCACGGCGATCTGCGGGAACATCGAGACCGCGAGGATCGTGAAGAGCAGGAGCGAGCGGCCGCCGAACCGGACACGCGACAGGGCAAACGACGCCGTCACGGCCAGCAGCAGCGAGATCGCCACCACCACCGAGGCGATCAGCAGTGAATTCGCGAGGTTGCGCGGGAAGCTGCCGGTCGTCAGCACCTGCGTATAGTTGGCCAGCGAGAAGCTCGTCGGCCAGTAATTGATCTCGAACAGCGCGGTTCCCGATTTGAACGACGTGATGATCGCGTAATAGAACGGGAATATCGAAATGAAGACAATGCCGATCACCAGCAGATAGAAGCCGGTGCGCTTGGTTGCATGCCAGAGCATCAGCGGCCTCCCTCGAAATTGACCTTGCCGACGATGATATAGACGACGGTGATGACCGTCAGGATCAGGAACAGCATCGTCGATGCGGCCGAGCCATAGGCAAACTTGTCGAAGTCGAACAAGTTCTCGCGTGCGAAGACCGACATCGTCTTGGTCTGCGCATTGTTCGCGGTCAGCACATAGATGAGATCGAAGATGCGCAGCGCATCGAGCATGCGGAAGATGATCGCGACCATCAGGGCCGGACGGACCAGCGGCAGCGTGACCTTGAAGAACACCTTCACCGGATGCACGCCGTCGATCTTGGCCGCCTCGTAGATGTCGCCCGGGATCATCTGCAGGCCAGCCAGGATGAGCAGCGCCATGAACGGCGTCGTCTTCCAGATGTCGACCATCAGCACCGCGAGCATCGCGGTATCGGGGTTGGCGGTCCAGGCGATCTTCTGAGAGATCAAGCCGAGATGCAGAAGGATATCGTTAATGATGCCGAACTGGTCGTTGAGCATCCAGGCCCACATCTTGGCCGAAACGATGGTCGGAATGGCCCAGGGGACGAGGATCGCGGCGCGCACGATACCGCGGCCACGGAATTCCGCATTGAGGACCAGCGCGACCATCATGCCGATGATCGTCTCCAGGATGACCGACACGACGGAGAAGCGGACGGTATTCCAGACCGACTTCCACCAGAGCGGATCGACGAGCAGGCCGTCATAGATGACGCGTCCGCTCTTCAGCGTCGTGATCGAAAGGTAGTTATCGAAGCCGACCCACTGCGCCGCTTCGATATTGGTCAGCGAGGCATTGGTGAAGGAGAAATAGATGCTTCGCAGCAGTGGCCAGCCGGCCACCACGGCCAGCACCACCAGCATCGGGGTCAAGAACAGCCAGGCCGAGCGAACGCGCTGGCGAAAGAGATCGGAACCGGCGCTTTTTTCAGCGACGTCGATGGTTTCAGCTATGGCCATGCTGATCGTCCCCCGTGGCCGGATCGGCCTGCAACTGGCGGGTTCCCGCCCTTATTTTCGGCAACGGTAGCGCCGAAGGCGGTGATTTCAACGAAAATCGCCCCCCGCGATCATGCGGGGGGCGAAAGATCGGGCTTACCAGTTGGCGCCCTTGAGCTTGGTCAGCTGGGCCTCGAGCAGTTCGAGATTGTCAGCTGCGCTGCCATTGCCGGAGATCGTGTTGTGCACGGCGGTCCAGAAGTTCGACGAGACCTCGTTGTACTTGACCTTGGTCGGCGCCGAGGGACGCGGAACGGCGTTCAGGAACACTTCCTTCCAGCGCGGGATGATCGGCACGGCCTTGGCGATGTCGGCATCGTCATAAAGGTCGATGATCGTCGGCAGGTTGGAGGCCTCGATCGCCTGCTTCTTCTGCATTTCCTTCGAAGTCAGGAACTTGACCAGATCGATGGCCTCTTTCTGGTTCTTCGAATACTTCGAGACGGCGAGGTTCCAGCCGCCGAGGGTCGCGGCCGAGGTGGCGCCTTCGGCGCTGCCTGCCGGCAGCGGAGCGACGTCGAACTTGCCCTTCACGGCCGAGTCAGCGCCATTGCCGAGCGAATAGGCATAAGGCCAGTTGCGCATGAACACGGCATTGCCGGTCTGCCAGACGCCACGGGACTCTTCTTCCTGATAGGCGAGCACGCCGGGCGGAGAGATGGTGTTGACCCAGCCCTTGACCGCTTCGAGCGCTTCAGCCGCCTTCGGGTTGTTGATCGAGATCGTGCCGTCGGCCTCGACGATCTGGCCGCCGCCGTTCGACTTGACCCATTCCAGCGCGTTGCAGGTCAGCCCTTCATAGGCATTACCCTGCCAGACGAAGCCCCAGATGTCCTTCGAGCCAGCCTCGCGCTCCTTGTCCTGGATTTCCTTCGCCGTCGTGGCGAGTTCGGCCCAGGTCTTCGGCACGGACTTGCCGTACTTGTCGAGCAGGTCCTTGCGGTAATAAAGCGCCGGCGCGTCGGTGAAGAGCGGCATCGCGACGAGCTTGCCGTTCACGGTCTGCGATTCGACGATCGACGGGAAATGCTGGCCGATGACGTCCTTGGTCGCTTCGGTCAGGTCGACGAGCTGATCGGCGAGCTGCGGAGCCCAGATGACGTCGGTCTGGTAAACGTCGATGTCGGAATTGCCGGCGGCGAGCCAGAGCTTGTACTGGCCGAACTGGTCGCTCGTCGACGAGGGCATCGGGACGATCGTGACCTTGTTGCCCGACGACTTCTCATAGATGTCGAGCTTTTCGCGCAGGACGGCGAGACCATTGCCAGTATCGCCCGAGACGATCGACAGGTTCGCGGCATTGGCGGCGCTGGCCACGGCAATCGCAGCAGCGAAGCCGAGGAGCGCGGATCGCATGTTCATGTTCAAAACCTCCCTGAGAAACAATCGAATCTCATGGGCGAGCAAGTGCTGGGATCCGTCCATTCCCGGACGCGCCCTCGCCACTCCCTCCTCCCAAAAAACGTCCTTTGATCACGTGCCAGAGGCAGCGACCCAAAGCGCTTTGAACCGAGTTTCAACAGGTGCAGCGAGAACTGTCAAGCTCCAGCAGCGCCGGATTGAAGACCCCGCCATCCTCATTGTCCTTGTATTCGTACGACAAATCGTTGCATTTCCTTGAATCAACTCAGAAATCGCTGGCCAAGCGGACGATGACCCCGTCGCTCGAGCCCGCGGCGGGCAGTGGACCGGGGCGAAGCGACTTGCAACGGAATTTGAAAGCGCTTTGAATAGGTTCAAGTGGGAGGAAGGAGCTCGATGAAGCTCAAGGATCTCGCCCAGCATCTCGGTCTGTCGCAGACGACCGTGAGCCGGGCGCTCAACGGCTATCCGGAAGTCAACGAGGAAACGCGTCGGCGGGTGCTCGACGCTGCCCGCCGTCATGGCTACCAGCCGAATGCGAATGCGCGCCGTCTCGCCACCGGACGCGCGAATGCGATCGGCATCGTGCTGCCGACCGATTGGAACATGCTGATCGATCCCCACTACATGGAGTTCCAGGCTGGCCTCGGCGAAACGCTGATGGCCGACGAAATCGACATTGTTCTCTCGCCGTCGCGTGGCGGCGATGAGACCGCCAATTACCAGCGCATGGCCGTCGGCTCGCGGGTCGACGGCGTCGTGCTGTCAAGTCCGCTGATTGCCGATGGTCGCATTCGCCTCCTGACCGAGCTCGGCCTGCCCTTCATCCTGCATGGCCGAACGGAATCGGAGGTACCGCATGCATGGATCGACATCGACAATGAGGGTGCGTTCCGCCATGCGACCAAGCATCTGCTAGACCTTGGCCACCGGCGCATCGGACTGATCAACGGAGAACCGCGCTTCACCTTCGCGCGCGACCGCGAGATCGGCTTTCGCTCGGCCCTTGCCGCGCGCGACATCACGCCAGAAGAGCTCTTCATTGCCGGCGGCGTGATGAGCGATGAGGTGGGCTTCCGGATCGCGGAGCGCTTCCTCTCCGAACGGCCCCGCCCGACGGCCTTGCTGGTCTCTTCCATGATGATGTCGCTCGGTGCCTTCCGCGCCATTCGCGCTGCTGGTCTCGAGCTTGGCCGCGACGTCTCGATGATCGCGCATGACGACGTCTTTCCGTTCCTCAACCCGGATTCAATGGTCCCGACCATGTCGACGACGCGGTCCTCGATCCGGGCGGCAGGTAAGCGCGTCGGCGAGTTGCTGATGGAGATCGTCGAGGGCCGCGCGCCGGAGACGATCCATGAACTCTGGCCGGTCGAACTCGTGATCCGCGCTTCGACAGGGCCTGTGCCTTCGGATTGACGGGGGCTGCTTGACAGGGACCGGCGAACGTCGAACAACGCTTTGACCTCTTCGGATCCGCCTTGCGAGTGCTGCCTTGAACGCCGCCCCTTCCTCTGCCGATCACCCCGTTCCCAATGCTGCCGACGCCGCGCTGATCGCGGTCGACTGGGGGACGTCGCGCTGCCGCGCGATGCTGCTCGACAAGGACGGCGGGCTGATCGCGGAGGCGGAAAGCGCCGACGGCATCGGGCCGCTCGGCGGGCTCGGCCATGAGGATGCCTTCGAGCGACTGACAAGCGGCTGGCCGCGCGTGCCCGTACTGATGGCGGGCATGGTCGGCAGCCGCCAGGGCTGGCGCGAGGCGGCCTATGTTCCCGTTCCCGCGACCAGCGAGGCCCTCGCGGCCGGACTGCACCGCTTCGAAGGGAGCGACCATCGCGCCCTCGCGATCGTCCCCGGCCTCGTGCTGCGGTCGGCGGTGCGCGATGGCGACGTGATCCGCGGCGAGGAAACGCAATTGGTCGGACTGATGGAGGAGGAGCCGGATTTCGCCGGCATCGCCATCCTGCCGGGCACGCATTCGAAATGGGCGGCCGTCGGCGGCGGGACCATCAGCGATTTCCAGACCTTCATGACCGGCGAGATGTTCGAGCTCCTCGCGCGGAAGTCGTTCCTGCGGCACTCGGTTGCCGAGCACGCCGACGACATCGCCGCGTCCGAACATTTCGCGCTCGCCGTCCGGCGCAGCGTCACCGAGGGCCTGCCCTTTCTCGGCGCCATCTTCTCGGTCCGCGTGCGGCAGTTGCTGGACGGCGTCTCGGGCGACGACAACCTCGCTTATCTCTCCGGCCTCGTCATCGGCGGCGAAATCGCCGCCGCGCGCGACGCGCGTCTGCTCGATGCCGATCAGCCGATCCGCATCATCGGCTCGCGCTCGCTCGCACGCGCTTATTCGGCCGCCTTCGCGGTTGCCGGTCATCACGCCGAAGCGCGTGACGGCTCGGCGCTGGTCAGGCGCGGCCTCGTGCGCATCGCGCGCGCCAACGGACTCCTTTGAAGGAACCTCGCCGATGACCCATCCTCTGTTCGGAAGCCACCGCCCGCTGGTCGCGATCCTGCGCGGCATCGCGCCGGGCGAAGCCGCGGCGGTGTTCGATGTGCTCGTCGAAGCCGGCATCACCCTGATCGAGGTTCCGCTCAACTCGCCGGAACCCTTCGTCTCGATCGAGACGATGGCAAAGCGCGCCGGAGGGCGCGCCAAGGTCGGCGCCGGCACGGTTCTGTCGGCAGCCCATGTCGATTCCGTCAAGGACAGCGGCGGCATGCTGATCGTCTCGCCGAACGCTAATCCCGAAGTTATCAGGCGCACCAAGGAACTCGGGCTCGAATCCTATCCCGGTGTCTTCACCCCGACCGAGGCCTTCGCGGCCATCGATGCCGGCGCCGATGCGCTGAAGTTCTTTCCGGCCGAATTGATCGGCACGGCCGGCATACGCGCGATGAAGGCGGTTCTGCCGAAGGACCTGCCAGTGCTCGCCGTTGGCGGCGCCAACGCTTCCAATTTCGGGGAGTATCTGAAGGCCGGCTGCGCCGGCTTCGGCATCGGCTCGTTTCTCTACAAGCCAGGTGCCAGCATTGCCGATGTCGCCGCCCGGGCCGCTGAACTGGTCGCCGCCTTCGACGCCGCAGCATAAGACGGCGAATTAGTACTGCTTCGCAGCATCAAACGATCGTGAACAGGCAGGAGCGCTTCCTTCTTACAAACGTCATCGAGTGCCGTAATGTTCGGGACGCACGCAAAGCCCGAACGCCCGAGGAGGTTCGTGATGAACGACTCCAATTCCTGCTACGGCAAGGATTCTTCGCTGAATGAACTTCTGCATGAGCCGATCATCGCCATGCTGATGTCGAGCGATGGCGTACGATCGGACGACATTCGCGCCCTCTTTCGCGATGTCGCGGCCAAGGACAGCAAACGGCCAGCATCCCGGCAGCGTCAGCTCTTCGAGACCTGCCTCAGACCGTGAGGTGGGCGCGAACGGCCTCGCTGCCCATTTCGGACTGAGGACCTGACGCCACCACTTCGCCGCGATCCATCACGGCGAAGGTGTCGGCAAGCTGGTGCGCGAAATCGAAATACTGCTCGACCAGCAGGATCGCCATGGTGCCCTGCTCGCGCAGCCATTCGATGGCGCGGCCGATATCCTTGATGATCGAGGGCTGGATGCCCTCAGTCGGCTCGTCGAGCACCAAGAGCCGCGGCCGCGTTACCAGCGCGCGGCCGATCGCCAGTTGCTGCTGCTGGCCGCCGGAGAGATCGCCGCCGCGACGGCCGAGCATGTCCTTCAGCACGGGAAAGAGCTCGAAGATGTAGTCGGGAATGTAGCGGTCCTTGCGCGCGAGCGGCGCGAAGCCGGTTTCGAGATTTTCCTTCACGGTGAGCAGTGGGAAGATCTCGCGGCCCTGCGGCACATAGGCGATGCCGGCGCGCGTGCGGTCATAGGCCGCCATGCGGCCGAGCACCCGGCCCTCCCAGACGATCTCGCCACCGGAAATCGGCCTCTGGCCGACAATGGCGCGCAGAAGGCTCGACTTGCCGACGCCGTTGCGGCCCATCAGGCAGGTGACCTTGCCGACTTCGGCGGTCAGCGAGACGCTGCGGAGCGCCTGCGCCGCGCCGTAATAGAGGTCGACATTCCTTGCCTCGAGCATCGACGGGGCGGCGGGTGCGGATTTCGCTTCAGGCATGATCATCCTCACCGGCCGAGATAAACTTCGATCACGGTCGGATCGGCCGAGACCGCGTCGAGCGTGCCTTCCGAGAGCACCGAGCCCTGGTGCAGCACGGTGACCTTGACGTCGAGTTCACGCACGAAGGACATGTCGTGCTCGACCACGACGACGGACTTCGTCTTCGCGATCTCGCGCAGCAACGCCGCCGTCTCGCGCGTCTCGGCGTCGGTCATGCCGGCGACCGGCTCGTCGACGAGCAGGAGCTGCGGTTCCTGCGCCAGCAGCATGCCAATCTCGAGCCACTGTTTCTGGCCGTGCGAGAGATTGGCGGCGAGCCATTCCTTCTTGTCGGCGAGGCGGATGATATCGAGGATCTCCTCGATGCGCGCCGTCTCGCGCAGGCTGGTACGATGAAACAGCGTCGCGAAGGGTCCGCGGACGCCAGCGAGTGCCAGATCGATATTGTTCCAGACGGTGTGGCTCTCGAACACCGTCGGCTTCTGGAACTTCCGGCCGATGCCGAGCGAGGCGATCGACGCCTCGTCCATCCGTGTCAGGTCGGTGTCGCCGGCGAAGTAGACGTCGCCCTCGTCCGGCTTGGTCTTGCCGGTGATGACGTCCATCATCGTCGTCTTGCCGGCGCCGTTCGGCCCGATGATGGCGCGCATCTCGCCGGGTTCGATCACCAGCGAGAGCGAGCGCAGCGCCTTGAAGCCATCGAAGGAGACCGAGACGCCGTCGAGATAGAGCAGCGAGTTCTTCGCCTTTTCGCGGCTCGCCTTCTCGCGCGCGGCAGGCGACGAGGTTTCGACATGGGTCGCGGTCATGCACCTTCCTCCGCTGCAATGCTGGCTTCGATCGGGGACACGGCGGCGGGCGCCGACGTCGATGTCGGCCTCGCCTTCGCCCGCGCCAGCAGGGTGCCGACGACGCCCTTCGGCAGGAACAGGGTGACGGCGACGAACAGCGCGCCAAGGACGAACAGCCAGTATTCGGCGAGCACGCCGCTCGTAAACCAGGTCTTGCCGAAATTCACGAGCAGCGCGCCGACGATCGGTCCGATCAATGTGCCGCGCCCCCCGACGGCGACCCAGATCACGGCCTCGATCGAATTGGCCGGTGCGAACTCGCCGGGATTGATGATGCCGATCTGCGGCACATAGAGCGAGCCGGCGACGCCGGCCATCATCGCCGACAGCACGAAGACGACCAGCTTGTAGCCCTCGACGCGGTAGCCAATGAACCGCGTCCGGCTTTCGGCGTCGCGCACGGCGATCAGCACCTTGCCGAATTTCGATGCGATGACGGCGCGGCAGATCAGGAAGCCGAGCGCCAGCGCCAGGGCCGAGGCGAAAAACAGCACGCCGCGGGTTGCCGGCGCCTGGATGTTGAAACCGAGAATGTCCTTGAAGTCTGTCAGGCCGTTATTGCCGCCAAAGCCCATGTCGTTGCGGAAGAAGGCGAGCAGCAGCGCATAGGTCATCGCCTGCGTGATGATCGACAGATAGACGCCGGTGACGCGCGAGCGGAAGGCGAACCAGCCGAAGACGAAGGCGAGCAGCCCCGGCACGGCAATGATCATGATCGCCGCGAACCAGAAGTGATCGAAGCCGTACCAGAACCAGGGCAGCTCGTTCCAGTTCAGGAACACCATGAAATCGGGCAGGATCGGGTTGGCGTAGACGCCGCGCGCACCGATCTGGCGCATCAGATACATGCCCATCGCATAGCCGCCGAGGGCGAAGAACGCGGCATGACCGAGCGAAAGGATGCCGCAATAGCCCCAGACGAGATCGACGGAGAGCGCGAGCAGCGCATAGCAGAGATATTTGCCGATCAGCGCGATGACATAGGTCGGCACATGCAGCGGGAAGGACGGATCGGTCAGGCTGAGCAGCGGCAGAAGGATGCCGACGGCGAGCAGCAGGCCGAGCACGATATAGGTGTTGCGGTCGAGCGCGCGGAAGATGAAGGCAGTGATCATCGGCTCGTCCCCGTCATCATGAAGCCCAGCCGTTGGAGCAGCCTCAGCAAGCCCGGAACCGCTTCGCTGCCGTTCGATCCGCTTTCCCTTTTCGCGGCCAGCAAGGTCGCATCCGCCTCAGCGAGAGCTCTTGCGATCATGATCATGCTCACGCCTCCACCGAACGGCCCTTGAGGGCGAACAGGCCGCGCGGCCGCTTCTGGATGAACAGGATGATGAAGACGAGGACGAGGATCTTGGCGAGCACTGCACCGGCATAGGGCTCGAGGAACTTGTTGGCGATGCCGAGCGTGAAAGCGCCGACCAGCGTGCCCCAGAGATTGCCGACCCCGCCGAACACCACCACCATGAAGCTGTCGATGATGTAGTTCTGGCCGAGATTGGGGCTGACATTGTCGATCTGCGACAGCGCCACGCCGGCGATACCCGCGATGCCGGAGCCGAGGCCGAAGGTCAGCGCGTCGACATAGGGCGTGCGGATGCCCATGGACGAAGCCATCGGCCGGTTCTGCGTCACGGCGCGGGTCTGCAGGCCGAAGGGCGTGCGCTTCAGCACCAGCATCAGCACCGCGAAGACGCCGAGCGCGAACACCACGATCCACATGCGGTTGTAGGTGATCGCGAGATGACCGAGATCGAAGGTGCCGGACATCCAGGAGGGGTTGCCGACCTCGCGGTTGTTGGGGCCGAAATAGGTGCGCACCGCCTGCTGCAGGATCAGCGAGATGCCCCAGGTGGCGAGCAGCGTTTCCAGCGGGCGGCCATAGAGGAAGCGGATCACCGACCGCTCGATGAGAACCCCGACGCCGCCGGAGACGAGAAAGGCGAGCGGCAGCGCGATGGCGAGCGACCAGTCGAAGAGGCCGGGATAACTGGTGCGGATGATCTCCTGCACGACATAGGTCGTGTAGGCGCCGAGCATGACCATCTCGCCATGCGCCATGTTGATGATGCCCATGACGCCGAAGGTGATCGCAAGGCCGATCGCCGCGAGCAGCAGCACCGAGCCGAGCGACACGCCGTACCAGATATTTTGCACGCCGTTCCAGAGCTGCAACTGGCCCTCGATCGAGCCGGCGGCGGCATCCGCGGCGGCCTTGACGGCCGGATCGGCGCCGGCGGCACCGGCCCCGGTGAGGATCGCCAACGCGTCCTGATCGCCGCGGGCGGCGATGATCGCCACGGCGGCGACCTTCTCGTCGCTGCTCATATCGGATTTCAGGACCGCGGCGGCGCGCGCCTGGACCAGCATCGCCTTGACGCCCGTATCCTTCTCGCCGGCGATGACGCTGTCGAGCAGCGGAATCTGCGCGGGATCGGCACTCTTGAAGACATCCGCGGCGGCCGCATAGCGCAGCTTCGGATCGGGATTCATCAAGGTGAGCGAGCCGGATGCGGCGCGGATCTGGCCGCGGATCTTGTTGTTGACCTTGATCTTCGTCACATCGCTACGGGCGGCGGTGCCGGCATCCGTTCCGGTGACGAGATCGGTCAGGGCGTAACCGTCGCCCGCCCTGACGGCCTTGAAGACGGCGCCATCCGATTTGCGGACATAGAGGTCGCCATTCGAGAGGGCGTCGAGGACGGCGGCCGCGGCGGGATCGCCGGTTGCGGCAAGCGCAGTGATGGCGCTTTCGAGGGCCGCGTAATCGCCTTGGCCGAGCGCGTTCACCTGCGGATGGACATCAGCGCCATAAGCCGGGCGGAACAGCGCAAACATGGCCAGGAGCGCGATGATAAACGCGAGGATCGGCTTGGTCGGGCGCAGGGTGGTCAATGCCATTCTCCCGGAAGCAGGGCCGGCCGGTTGGTCGGCGGAGGCCGGGAGGCGGCGGACCGCCTCCCGGATTGGATCACACGGCAGAGCCGGTTCCAGCTCGTGAAAGCAGGAACCGTGCCGCGCCCGTCGGCTCAGGAGCCGCCGCACTTTCCGGTTGCGACATTGAAGTTGCCGCAGGAGAGCGGGGCGCGCCAATCGGAGATCAGGTCCTTCGAGTCGGGGAGGTAGTCCGACCACTCGTCGCCAACCACGAGGCCAGGCGTCTGCCACACGACGTCGAGCTGGCCGTTGTCCTGGATCTCGCCGATATAGACCGGCTTGGTGATGTGATGGTTCGGCATCACGGTCGAGAAGCCGCCGGTGAGGTTGGGAACCGAGACGCCGATCAGCGCATCGATGACCTTGTCCGGATCGGTGGTGCCCGCCTTGGTGACGGCCTGAACCCAGGCGTTGAAGCCGATATAGGTGGCTTCCATCGGGTCATTGGTGGTGCGCTTGTCGTTCTTGATGAACGCATGCCACTTCTTGATGAAGTCCTCGTTCTCCGGCGTGTCGATCGACTGGAAGTAGTTCCAGGCGGCGAGATGGCCGACCAGCGGGGCGGTGTCGATGCCGGCGAGTTCTTCTTCGCCGACCGAGAAGGCGACGACCGGGATGTCCTCGGCCTTGATGCCCTGGTTGCCAAGTTCCTTGTAGAAGGGAACGTTGGCATCGCCATTGACGGTCGAGACGACGGCGGTCTTCTTGCCGGCCGAGCCGAACTTCTTGATGGAGGCGACTTCGGTCTGCCAGTCGGAGAAGCCGAACGGCGTGTAATTGACCATGATGTCCTCGGCGGCGACGCCCTTGGACTTCAGATAGGCCTCGAGGATCTTGTTGGTCGTGCGCGGATAGACATAGTCGGTGCCTTCGAGCACCCAGCGCTTCACGGCGCCACCTTCGTCGCTCATCAGGTAGTCGACGGCCGGGATCGCCTGCTGGTTTGGCGCGGCGCCGGTGTAGAACACGTTGCGCTCGCTCTCCTCGCCTTCATACTGGACCGGGTAGAACAGGATCGAGTCCAGTTCCTTGAAGACCGGCAGCACGGACTTGCGGGACACCGAGGTCCAGCAGCCGAACACGACCGAAACCTTGTCCTGGCTGATCAGCTCGCGGGCCTTCTCCGCGAAGAGCGGCCAGTTCGAAGCCGGATCGACGACGACAGCCTCGAGCTTCTTCCCGAGAACGCCGCCCTTCTTGTTCTGCTCGTCGATGAGGAAGAGCACCGTATCCTTGAGGGTCGTCTCCGAAATCGCCATCGTCCCCGACAGCGAATGAAGAATGCCGACCTTGATCGTATCGTCAGCGGCATGGGCGCCCGTAACGCCGGCGCCGATCAGGGCCGCCGTCGCGAGCGCGCCGAGTGTCCGGCCTACTCGTTTGAACATGAAGGAATTCCCCCTGCTGGGACGCCGCTCCCGGCAGAGGCCCGGGCGGTCGTCACGTCTGGCTTCATTTTTCCGAAACGACAGCGGCGAAGCCAAAGCTCGCCCTTCCTGACGCTCGCAGGGATTGTCGGCTGAATTTCGCAGTGCGGCATATACGTCGATTGACGTAGTTGCAGCGCGAGACGCCACAACGCAGACAACGGCACGGCTCCAATCCAAGGCTTGCGCGCCTCGAACGGATCGGTACTGTCGCTCGATCAATGTGCACGCCTCGAAAGTGGGCAGGAGACGATGGCGGGACGACAGCGGATCCTACCGGTCCGCCGCGAATATAATCGCTGGGTCGCCAACCAGACGCTGGAAGACTACGCCCTCCGCTTTACCGCGAAGAGCGCCCGGCGCTGGAAGACGTCGCGCGTCGCCCAGACGGCGATCGGCGCCATTTCCTTCCTGGCGCTGGAGGCGATCGGCGGCGCGATCACGCTTTCGCATGGCACCACGAATGCGCTCGCTGCGACGCTCGTCGTTGGCGTCGTGCTGTTCCTGACCGGGCTGCCGATCGCCCGCTATGCCGCGCGCTACGGTGTCGACATCGATCTGCTCACCCGCGGCGCGGGCTTCGGCTATATCGGCTCGACGATCACCTCGCTGATCTACGCCACCTTCACCTTCATCCTGTTCGCGATCGAAGCCTCGATCATGACGACGGCGCTGCAGCTCGCCTTCGGCATTCCGATCTGGCTCGGCTATATCCTCTCCGCCGCCGCCGTCATCCCGCTCGTCACGCACGGCATCACCTGGATCAGCCGATTCCAACTCGTGACGCAGCCTTTGTGGATCGTGCTCAATATCCTGCCGGTCGGATTCATCCTCTGGCAGGACGGCGGCTCGGTCGCATCCTGGCTTTCCTTTGAAGGCCTCATGCCAGGGGCGAGCGGCCACGGGCTCGATCTCGTCGCCTTCGGATCGGCCTGCTCGGTCATCCTCGGGCTGATGCCGCAGATCGGTGAGCAGGTCGACATCCTGCGCTTCCTGCCACCAGAGGGCCTGCGCGGCCGCCGGGGACGGATCGCGACAGTGCTGGCCGGCGCCGGCTGGATCATCGTCGGCGCGCCGAAGCTCCTGTTTGGCTCGTTCCTCGCGGTCCTGGCACTGCGCCACGGCGTGCCGGCGGATCATGCCGCCGAGCCGGCGCGCATGTATGTCGTCGCGTTCGGCTATGTGCTGCCATGGCCGGATGCGGCGCTGTTTCTCTCCGCCGCCTTCGTCGTGGTGTCGCAGCTCAAGATCAATGTGATGAACGCCTATGCGGGCTCGCTCGCCTGGTCGAATTTCTTCTCGCGACTGACGCACAGCCATCCCGGACGCGTCGTCTGGCTGATGTTCAATGTCGCGATCGCCCTTCTCCTGATGGAACTCGGCATCTACCGGGCGCTCGAACAGACACTCGGCCTCTTCTCGGTGGTGGCGGTCGCGTGGCTCGGCACCATCGTTGCGGACCTTGCGATCAACAAGCCGCTCGGCCTCTCGCCACCCGGCATCGAGTTCAAGCGCGCCCATCTCTATGACATCAACCCCGTCGGCGTCGGCGCGATGGGCATCGCGACCACGATCGCGCTCGTCGCAGCGATCGGGCTGTTCGGCGAGGTTGCGAAGGCGCTCGCGCCCTTCATCGCCCTCGGCCTCGCGCTCGTGACGGCGCCGGCGATCGCCTGGCTAACGAAGGGCCGTTATTACCTCGCCCGCAAGCCGCGCGCGCAGTGGATGCTAAGGACCGAGATCCAGTGCACGGTCTGCGAGCATTATTTCGAACCCGAGGACAGCGCCTATTGCCCGGCCTATTCCGGGCCGATCTGCTCGCTGTGCTGTTCGCTCGATGCGCGCTGCCACGATCTCTGCAAGCCGCATGCGCGGCTGCAGACCCAGGTCGCGACCGCCGTGTCCGCGGTGCTGCCCGACAGCGTCGCGCGGCGGATCAGCCCGCGCATCGTGCAGTATCTCGGCATCCTCACGCTATTCATGGCGGTGATCAGCCTTGTGCTGATGCTGATCCATGTGCAGGCGACGGCGCATGGCGGCGTTCACGACGCGATCATCGGCCAGACGCTCTGGGCGGCGTTCTTTATCCTGTTCATCGTCGCCGGAATCGCCTCCTGGTTCCTGGTGCTCGCCAACGAAAGCCGCCACGTGGCGCAGGAGGAATCGGCGCGCCAGAACACTCTGCTGCTCAGGGAAATCCAGGCGCACCGGAAGACCGACGCCGAGCTACAGCGCGCCAAGGAGGCGGCCGAGGCCGCCAATCTCGCCAAAAGCCGCTATCTCGTCGGTCTCAGCCATGAATTGCGCACGCCGCTCAACGCCGTCTTCGGCTATGCGCAGATCCTCGAGCGCGACGAGACCATCGCGCCGTCGCGGCAGGACCGCATCCGCGTCATCCGCCGCAGCGCCGAGCATCTCTCGGGTCTCATCGACGGGCTGCTCGAAATCTCGCGCATCGAGGCCGGCCGCCTCCAGCTGCAGCGCAACGAGGTCCGGCTCGGCGATTTTCTCGACCAGATCGTCGAGATGTTCCGCTTCCAGGCCGAGGGCAAGGGGCTCGGCTTCACCTTCGAACGGCCGCCCTACCTGCCGGAACTGGTCCACACCGACGAGAAGCGGCTCAGGCAGATCCTCGTCAACCTGCTCTCCAACGCGATCAAGTTCACCGAGACAGGCTCGGTCCGCCTCGCGATCGGCTATCGCAACCAAATCGCCAGTATCGTCGTCGAAGATACCGGCCCCGGCATCCCGGCCGAGGATATCGAGCGCATCTTCGAGCCGTTCGAGCGCGGGGCTTCCACCCGCTCGCGCGCCGTGCCCGGGACCGGCCTTGGCCTGACGATCACCAAGATGCTGGCGCAGCTGATGGGCGGCGACGTGACCGTGGCAAGCACGGTCGACGCCGGCAGTCGCTTCGAGGTTCGCCTGATGCTCGCCTCGATCGAGCGGCCTGTAGCCGAGCTGCCGCCGCCCGCGCTCCGCATCCACGGCTATGAGGGACCGCGCCGGACGATTCTCGTCGCCGACGACGACCAGGATCATCGCGATCTCGTGCGCTACATCCTCGAGCCGCTCGGCTTCATCGTGCTCGCGGTGCCCGACGGGCCGTCCTGTCTGGCCCTGACCGGCGACATCCGGCCCGACCTCTTCCTGCTCGATATCTCGATGCCGGGCATGAGCGGCTGGGACCTCGCACGGCGGCTGCGTGAGCTCGGCCATGTCGCACCGATCCTCATGCTCTCGGCCAATGTCGGCGAGACGCAGCCGGCGCCTGTCGAAAACGCCGTGCATGACGGCGCGCTGCCGAAGCCCTTCGAGGTCCGCCAGTTGCTCGACCGGATCCAGACGCTGCTGAAGCTCGACTGGAGCGACGAACTGCCGGCGGCGGTTCGCACCGAGGAACCGGCACCGATGAAAAGTCCGGGCGCCGATCATGTCGAGGAGCTTCTGCGGCTTGGCCGGATCGGCTATGTCCGCGGCATCGAGGCTAAGCTCGATCAGCTCGACAGCGATGCCGACAACCGCGTGTTCGTCGCGGCCATGCGCAGTCATCTGAAGAATTTCGATTTCGACCGCTATCATGCGGTTCTGGAGACGATGGGCGAGGATGGCTGAGATCGCAAAGGCGCGCGACATCGTGCTGGTCGTCGACGATTCGCCGGAGACGCTGAGCTTCCTCACCGACGCGCTGGAGCATTCCGGCGCCACCGTGCTGGTCGCGACCGAAGGCGCGCGCGCGCTCGCGCTCGTCGATCGCATCACGCCCGACATCATCCTGATGGACGCCGTCATGCCCGGCATGGACGGCTTCGAGACCTGCCGGCGCTTGAAGGCCAATGCAGCGCTGTCGCATGTGCCCGTCATCTTCATGACCGGGCTTTCGGAAGCCGAACACATCGTCGAGGGGCTGGAGGCCGGCGGCGTGGACTATGTGACGAAGCCGATCGTGCTCGACGTGCTGCTCGCCCGTATCCGCGTACACCTCGCCAATGCCCGCACGGCGCAGAGCGCGCGGCTCGCGCTCGACACGGCCGGCCGCTACCTCCTTGCCGCCAACGGCGCCGGCGAAATCCTCTGGTGCACGCCGCAGGCCGTGCGGCTCCTGGAAGCCGCGCTTCCGGCACAGGACGGCGTCATCCTGCTGCCCGAAAGCCTCAAGGTCTGGCTCAAGATCTCGGCCGGCCAGCGCGGCTCGATCCCGCCGCCGGCCCCGATCGTCGCCGCCGACGGCCAGCCGCTGCAGCTGTCCTATCTCGGCAATACCGGCGAGGGCGAATTCCTGTTCCGCCTGACGCGCGAGGATTCGGACGGCCAGGAAGCGCTGCTGCGCCGCCAGTTCGCCGTCACGGCGCGCGAGGCGGAGGTGCTGTTCTGGATCGCGCGCGGCAAGTCCAACCGCGATATCGGCGAGATCCTCGGCCTGTCGCCACGCACCGTGAACAAGCATCTGGAACAGATCTACCAGAAGCTCGGCGTCGAAAACCGCGCGTCCGCCGCCGTCATGGCGCTGACGGCGCTCGGGGAGGCGTGAGGGCTGTGACAGCTTTCACAGCAGCGACCGCAGTGCATTAAAAGTCGAATAGTCCCAGAATCTTAGCTGTCTTGCCGGTCTCCCGGGACGCTTTGACCGCGCACGCCCTCCGACGTAGACTGCCGGCCCTTGAGGGTGGCTGCTGCCACGGGGAGAAGATCATGGCTCGTCTTTTCGGCGCTCTTCAGCGCGTGGTGCTCGGCTTCGTGCTTGGTTCCGGGCTGCTGGCGATGCCGGCGGCCGAGGCCGCGGATCGCAGCGTGATAACAACCCGCGATGCCGACTATGCCGGGTTCGATACAAAGACGCTCAAGGATGTCGACCAGAAGGCCTGCGCCAGCGCGTGCATCGCTGACACCACCTGCCAGGCCTTCACGTACAACACCAAGGCGCGCTGGTGTTTCCTCAAGAGCGATTTCGGGCCGCTCGCCACCGCGACAGGCGCCGTTGCCGGACGCATCGTCACCACAAAGCCCCTCGCCGCCTCGGTCGCGAGTACGCGGACGGATGAACTGGCCTTCCTGGGCCCGGGCCCGTTCGACGAGGCGAAGGCGCAGCTTGGCGGCCTTGCACGCGCCTATCCCGCCAACGGCTTCGGCTACGACCAGATCGCGGCGACGACCGGAACGACGGCAGTCAGGAACGACCCGATCGTCGCGACGCGCGCCTATGGCGCGATGCTGGCGATCCTGCCGGACGATGCCGCGGTGTGGCGCGCCTTCGCCAACGCCTTCCTGCAGCAGAATTCGAACGACAGCGGCGAGCGCCAGCAGGCGACGACCGGCGCGACATCGGCCGCGATCAACGCCTATCTGCGCTCGGATGGCGCCAGCGACCAGGCGCTTGCCCTCGGCATCCTCGGCAAGGCGCTCGAACGGCGCGAGATGTGGCGGGAGGCAATCAAGACCTATCGCCTCGCCCTCACCTTCCGCGAGGACAAGACCGTTCGCGCCGCCTATGACGCGGCCCTGCGCGACCACGGCTTCCGCATCGTCTCGAACAGCGTCGACGCCGACGCCGCCTCGCCGCGCATGTGTGTCGTCTTCTCCGATCCGCTGCCGGTCGCCGATCCGAAGCTCAACGATTTCATCGTCGTCGAAGGTGGCAGCGGCCTCGCCGTCGAGCCCGAGGACAACCAGATCTGCGTCGACGGGCTGAAGCATGGCAGCCGCTACACGATCCGCGTCCGCGCCGGCCTGCCATCGGCCGAAGGCGAGACTCTGGCGCAGACCGCCGAGATTTCCAGCTATGTGCGCGATCGCGACCCCTGGGTCGGCTTCGCCGGCAATGCCTATGTGCTGCCGGCGGGCCAGGGCGCCTCGATCCCGATCGATTCGGTCAATACCAGCCGCATCGCCGCGACCGTCTACCGGATCGGCGACCGTTCGATCGCGGTCGCGGTGCGCGACGGCACGTTCCTGCGCCAGCTCGACACCTATTCGGCCGAACAGATCGCCAGCCAGTCTGGACAGGAGATCTGGAAGGGCGAAATCGAAACCGGCTCGAGGCTGAACGAGACCGTCACGACGGCGATTCCTATCGGCGACGCTCTGAAGACCGTCGAGCCGGGCGTCTATGTCATCACCGCGCGGGCCAAGCTCAACGAAACCGATTATTACGGCGACCTCGCGACACAATGGTTCATCGTCTCCGATCTCGGCCTGTCGGCGCTTTCGGGCAATGACGGCATCCACGCCATCGTCCGCTCGCTGAACACCGCCGAGGCGCTGGCCGGCGTCAATGTGAAGCTCGTCGCCACCAATGACGAGGTGCTGGGCGAGGCGAAAACCAATGCCGACGGCTATGTGCGCTTCGAGCCGGGCCTTGCGCGCGGTCAGGGCGGCATGGCGCCGCAACTCATCGTCGCCGAAACAGGCGCCGGCGACTACGCCTTCCTCGATCTGAAGAAGACCGCCTTCGACTTGACCGACCGCGGCGTCGACGGCCGCCCCGCCCCGGGCAAGCTCGACACGTTCATGACGACGGAGCGCGGCATCTATCGCCCCGGCGAGACCGTGCACCTGACCGCGCTGCTGCGCGACGCCGAGGCACGTGCCGTCACCGGGCTTCCGTTGACACTGGTCGTCGACCGGCCTGATGGCGTCGAATTCCTGCGCACGAAGCTCGGCGATGCCGGGCTCGGCGGCTACAGCGCCGACGTCACCATGCCCGACGGCGCACAGCGCGGCGCCTGGCGCTTCCAGCTCTATGCCGATCCCGATGGCGCGGCGCTCGCTGATATCTCGGCGCTCGTCGATGATTTCGAGCCCGAGCGGATCGCCTTCGAACTCTCGACCTCGGCGACACGCCTGACATCGGGCGACACCTTCCCGATCGACCTCACCGCTAAATATCTCTATGGCGCCAAGGCCACGGGCCTCGGTGTCGACGGCGACTTCATCGCGACGCCGACCTCGAGCGCCGCAGAATATCCCGGCTACAGCTTCGGTCTCTCCGACGACCCGGTCGAGGCGGTCCGCGATTCGCTCGGCGCCACGGCCGTCACCGACGACGAGGGCAATGCCTCGCTGGAAGCGACCGTGCCGGAATTGCCGGCGACGACCAAGCTCTTCGACGCCGAGATCGTCGTGCGCGTCACCGACACCAATGGCCGCGCCGTCGAGCGGCGGCTGAAGCTGCCGGCCAGCGCCGGTGGTCCGCATATCGGCATCAAGCCGGGCTTCGACGGCGACAGCGTGCCGGAAGGCGCTTCGGCTGCGTTCGAGCTCATCGCCATCGGCGCGGACGGCGCGCGAATCGCAGCGCCCGGCGCCACATGGTCGATCGAGAAGCTGGAAACCAACTACCAGTGGTATCGCCGCGACGGCGCCTGGAAATATGAGCCGATCACGACGTCGAGCCGCGTCGCGAACGGCACGGCCGACATTCCGGCCGAAGGATCGGTGCCGGTCGAGGCCAAGGTCAATTGGGGCCATTACCGGCTGACCGTCAGCCTACAAGGCAAGAACGAGACGTCCTCCAGCGTCGATTTCGACGCCGGCTGGTATGTGGACGCCGCCTCGCAGTCCGAGACGCCCGATATGCTCGCCGTGTCGATGGACAAGGCGCATTACAAGGTCGGCGAGACCGCCAAGCTGCGGCTCGATCCGCGGTTTCCGGGCATCGCGCAGATCATGGTCATCGATGACCGCGTCATCGACATGAAGACGGTGAGCGTGCCCGAGGGCGGCACGACGGTCGACCTGCCCGTGACGGCCAATTGGGGACCGGGCGCCTATGTCACGGCGGCGCTCTACCGGCCGATGGATATCGCCGCGAAGCGCATGCCGACGCGGGCGCTTGGCCTTGCCTGGGTTCCTGTCGATCCCGGCGACCGCAAGATCGCCATCACGCTCGACACCGACGACCAGATCCGGCCGCGCGGCCCGCTGACCATTCCGGTCACGCTCGCCAATGTCCCGGCCGGCACCGAGGCCTATGTCACGGTCGCCGCCGTCGATGTCGGCATCCTCAACCTCACAGGCTTCAAGACGCCGGCGCCGGACGAATGGTATTTCAGCCAGCGTCGCCTCGGCATGGAGATCCGCGACCTCTATGGACAGCTGATCGACCGCATGCAGGGCGTACCCGGCAAGCTGCGCTCAGGCGGCGATGGTGGCGCTCCCGGCCTCAAGGCCCCGCCGCCGACCGAGAAGCTGATCGCCTATTATTCGGGCGTGGTGAAGGTTGGCGCCGACGGCAAGACCACGATCACCTTTGACCTGCCTGACTTCAACGGCACGGTGCGCCTGATGGCGATGGCCTGGACCAAGGACGGCGTCGGCCATGCCGAGAAGGATGTCATCGTCCGCGATCCCATCGTGGTGATGGCGAGCCTGCCGCGCTTCCTGACGCCGGGGGACCAGAGCCGTATCCTCGTCGAGATCAACAATGTCGAGGGCGCGGCGGGCGACTATCGCCTCGCCGTCGATGCACCCGGCCTCACCTTGCAGGCCGGCGACAATGATCGCGGTGTGCGCCTCGAAACCGCGGCCAAGGCGACGCTCGCGCTGCCGATCACGGCCGAGGAGATCGGCGATCACCAGATCACGGTGACGCTGAATGGGCCTGATGGCGTGAGCTATGGGCGAACCTACATGCTGGGCATCCGCCCGGCTGGCCAGCCGATCTCGCGCCGCTCTCTGATCGCGCTTGCCCCGGGGGCCAAGCTCACCGTCGACGAGGGCGCCTTCGCCGAGTTCAAGCCGGGAACCACCAGCGCCACGCTGGCGGTCGGCGGCAACGCCCGGCTCGACGTGCCCGCTATCCTCGCCTCGCTCGATCGCTATCCCTATGGCTGCACCGAGCAGATCACGTCGAAGGCGATGCCCCTGCTCTACCTCAACCAAGTGGCGGCGACGATCGGCATCGCGCAGGACAGCGAGATCCGCAAGCGCGTGCAGGCTTCGATCGGCAAGGTGCTCGACAACCAGGCGGCCTCGGGCTCCTTCGGCCTGTGGGGTCCGGGCTATGACGATCTCTGGCTCGATGCGTTCGTCACCGACTTCCTGACCCGCGCCAAGGCGACCGGCTATGACGTGCCGGAGATCGCGTTCAACAACGCGCTCGACAACCTCGCCAATCGCGTCGGCTATGCGCAGGACTTCGAAAAGGGCGGCGAAGCCGTCGCCTATAGCCTCTATGTCCTCGCGGCCAACGGCAAGGCGGCCGTCGGAGACCTTCGCTACTATGCCGAGACCAAGCTCGGCAATTTCGCGACGCCGCTCGCCCAGGCGCAGATCGGTGCCGGCCTCGCGCTCTACGGCGACAAGGCCCGGGCCGAGACGGTGTTCAAGGTCGCCGTGGCCAACGTCCAGGCGGGCTATGGTGTGCAGCCGGCCTATCGCGATGACTACGGCTCCTATCTCCGCGATCAGGCAGCCGTGCTGACGCTCGTTGCCGAAACCGACGATGCGAGCGCCGACCTGCCCGCTCTCGTCGATACGGTCGCCGCGACGCGGGACCAGCGCCGCTTCATCTCCACCCAGGAACAGGGCTGGATGCTGATGGCCGCTGCCTCGCTGATGAAGGACGTCAAGAACGCCTCGCTCGATGTCGATGGCAACGCGGCGGAGGCGCCGCTCTATCGCAAGCTGCTCGGTTCCGATGTCGAGGGGCGTCCGCTCGTCGTCGAGAACACCAGCACGACGCCGCTTGAGGCGGCGCTGACGCTGACCGGCATTCCGATTGACCCGGAACCCGCCGGCGGCGAAGGCTTCACCATCGAGCGCAGCTATTTCCACACCGACGGCACCGAGGCGGACCCCGCGACGGTGGCTCAGAACGACCGGCTCGTCGTGGTTCTGCATGTGACGGCGAATGAGGCGCGGTTCGGCCGCCTGATGGTGGTCGATCCGCTTCCGGCCGGCTTCGAGATCGAGAACCCGAACATTTCGGCCTCGGGCGACACCTCAACCTACGAGTGGCTGTCGGTGGAGCGCAACGTCGCGCATACAGAAGCGCGCACGGACCGCTTCATGGCGGCGCTCAACCGGACCGCCCAGGATCCGGTCGAGTTCTCCGTTGCCTATGGCGTCCGCGCCGTGTCGCCGGGCAGCTTCGTGCACCCCGCCGCAACGGTCGAGGACATGTACGATCCGGACCGGCAGGCCCATACCGACACCGGCCGCGTCGAGGTCATCGGCCCGACGGTGACGAAGTAAGGCGGGACCATGGGCACCGGCGATCCCGTCGCCTCATCCTCCTATGGGGGAAGTGGCCGACCAAGGGCGTGGCGACGGCGGCTGACCCTTGCGGGGCTCGCCGTCGCGACCGTCGGCTATTTCTCCGCGGCCGGCATCGGCGGCGCCCTCCATGACATCCATGCCAGTCTCCCGGCCGTCCCAGCGCCGGAAAAGGTCGCGACCTCCGCCGTCGTCGTCGATCGTGCTGGCCAATTGCTGCGGCCCTACACGATCGCCGACGGGCGCTGGCGGCTTCCGGTAACGCTGGGTGATGTCGATCCGATGTTCATCACCATGCTGGAAGGCTATGAGGACCGCCGTTTCGCCGAACATCGCGGCATCGACTGGCGAGCGATCGGGCGCGCCGGCCTGCAGGTGATCCGGCATGGCCATATCGTCTCGGGCGGCTCGACGCTGACCATGCAGGTCGCGCGGCTCATCGACGGCATGTCGACGCGCGGCGCTTCCGGCAAGCTGCGCCAGATGGTGTTCGCCCGCACGATCGAGAACCGCCTCGACAAGAAGGCGATCCTCTCGCTTTATCTCGAACTTGCGCCCTATGGCGGCAATCTCGAAGGCATCAGGGCGGCCACCCTCGCCTATTTCGGCAAGGAGCCGAGGCGGTTGACGGTCGCCGAGGCGGCGCTGCTGGTCGCCTTGCCGCAAGCGCCCGAGGCCCGGCGACCGGACCGCGACCCGATGGCCGCCAAGGCAGCGCGCGACCGGGTGCTCGACCGGCTGGTCAGCGCCAGTGTCATCGACGCGGAGACGGCGGCCTCGGCCAAGACCGAACGGATCGCGACCGCCCGGAAAACCTTCCCGATGCTCGCCGCGCATCTCGGAGACGCCGCCCGCAAGAGTGATCCCGCCAATCCGGTGATCCGCCTGACGCTCGATGCGCGCCTGCAGGCGAAGCTCGAACAACTCGCCGCCGATCGCGCGGCGAAGGTCGGGGCGAAGGCGTCCGTTGCCATCCTCGTCGCCGATCATGTCACCGGCGATATCCTCGCCTCGGTCGGCTCCGCCGGCTTCATGGATGGCGATCGCAACGGCTTCGTCGACATGGTCAGCGCCATCCGCTCGCCGGGCTCGACGCTGAAGCCATTGATCTATGGCCTTGCCTTCGAACAGGGCCTCGCCCATCCGCAGAGCCTGATCGAGGACCGGCCGAGCGCCTTCGGCGGCTATGCGCCGGTCAATTTCGACGGTTTTTATCGCGGCACCGTGACAGTTCATGATGCGCTGACGCAGTCGCTGAACATCCCGGCCGTCACGGTGCTCGATGCCGTCGGCCCGGCGCGGCTGGTCGCGCGGCTGAAGCGGGCGGCGGCCAACCCGAAGCTCCCCGATCTTTCGGCCCCAGGCCTTGCCATCGGCCTCGGCGGCGTCGGTATTTCGCTCGAGGACCTCGTCAGCGTCTATGCCGCTCTCGCCCGCGGCGGTCGGCCCGTTGCGTTGCATGACGGGTCGGGGCCGCCGGCGAAGATCGAGGAGGGCGCGCCGGTGCTGGAGCCCCTCGCCGCCTGGTATGTGTCCGACATCCTCGCCGACGTGCCGCCGCCAACGATCGGTGCACGCGGGCGCATCGCCTACAAGACCGGCACGTCCTATGGCTATCGCGACGCCTGGTCGATTGGCTTCGATGGCCGCACGGTCATCGGCGTTTGGGTCGGCCGGGCCGATGGCGCGCCCGTGCCCGGGCTTTCAGGCATCGGCACCGCGGCGCCGATCCTGTTCGAGAGCTTCGACCGCGTCGGCGGCGACCGCGCGCCGCTCCGCCCTGCCCCGGCCGGTGCTCTCATCGCCTCCAATGGCGACCTGCCCGCGCCGCTCCGTCATTTCCGCACGCCTGACATGGTCGCCGGCAAGGCGCCGGACCGGCCCGAGATCGCGTTTCCGCCGGACGGCGTCCAGGTCGATCTCGGCATCCGCGCCGGCGATCCCGGCCCGCTCATCATCAAGATCCGCAACGGCAAGCCGCCCTTCACCTGGTTCGCCAATGGCAACCCGATCGCCCAGACGCCGTTCGCGCGCTCCGAAAGCTGGGAGCCGGACGGCCCCGGCTTCGTTACCTTGTCGGTTGTCGATTCGGCCGGACGGTCCGATCGGGTCACCGTGTTCGTCGAATAGGCACATTCAGCAATCGTGACGATCCTCAAGCGACACTGGCGGCAGCATGTCCGCTTCTATTGGGCTGTCGGCGCCGGCCTCATCGCCTATCTGGTCCTCAGCCAGTTCATGCAGCGGCTGGCGATGATCGGCGCGGGCGATGTCTTCTTCATCGTCTATCTCGGCGCGATGCTGCGGATGGCGGCGCGGTCGACGATCGCCAAGCTGCGCGACCGCGCCCGCAACGAGGACGAAGGCATCGCGCTCATCGTTGGGCTGACGGCGCTCGCGATCGGTTTCTCGTTTTCATCGATGTTCTCGCTGCTCGGCAAGGACGCCAACCCGACCACGATCCATCTTCTGGTGGCAATCGCCAGCATTCCGCTCGGTTGGGCGGTGCTGCACATGCTGTTCGCCTATCATTATGCGCGGCTCTACTACACGCCCGCCTCGGCCTCGGACGGCAAGAGCAAGGATGCCGGCGGACTGAACTTCCTGGATACGGAAGAACCCGGCATCATCGAGTTCATCTATTTTTCCTTCACCATCGGCGCGACGGCGCAGACCGCGGATGTCGATTTGAAATCGACCGATTTCCGGCGCGTCGTGCTGTTCCACGCCATCGCGTCGTTCGTCTTCAACACCGTCTTGCTGGCGCTGGCCGTCAATGTAGGGGCGAGCCTGATCCAGTAGCAGGAGGGTCCGGCGCCTTCTCCTTCTCTTCGAGGCCGAAGCGGCTCAGAATCCAGCGCTCGATCGGCTTCGCGACGATCAGGATCACGAAGACGAAGCCGAGCGCGACCAGCACCAGCGGCCAGCGCGCGAGACCGCAGGCAATGCCGAGCGCGGCGGCCATCCAGACCGTCGCCGCTGTCGTGACCCCATGCACAATCTCCTCGTGCCGGCCATGGCGCAGAATGGCGCCGGCGCCGATGAAGCCGATGCCGGCCAGAACGCCCTGGATGGCGCCCTGAAGCACACGGCTCTCGGCATCGGCATGGCCGCCGAAGTCAGGATGGGTCGCCGCGGCCATCGTCACCAAAGCGGCGCCGAGCGCCACGAGCCCCAACGTTCGCATGCCAGCCGTCTTGGCCTTGGCGTCGCGGTTGATGCCGATCAGGAGCCCGCAAAGACTGGCAAGACCCAGGCGAATGATGGCGTCGATAAGCTCGGGCGAGGTCAATGGATCGCGGCTTCCCTGATGCGTGCAGGCGATTGTGCCGCCAAAGCGTTCACAAGGCCATGGCCGAGCATTGGACCGGCACGAACGACGATTCCACTGCGCGTTGATCCGGTCTAGCCTTCGCCGCGCCAACAAGCATGCACGGGAGGAAAGACGACATGACTGAACCGGTGATCCTGGTCGATCCGCTGCCGCGGACGCTCGATCTCATCATGGAACCGGATGTGCGGGCGCGGCTGGAGCGGCTCGGGCGGCTCGTCATCTCCGAGGACAAGCCGATGGACGCGGCGACCATCGATGCCCTGTTGCCCGAGACGGTGCTGATCTTCGGCCAGACGGACATGCCGCGCGAGCGGCTCGACCGCGCGCCGAAGCTGAAGGCGATCATCAATGTCGAAAGCAATTTCCTGCCGAATGTCGACTATGAGGCGTGCCAGCAGCGGGGCATCGCGGTCATCACCCCCGGCTCGGCCTTTGCCTCGCCGGTGGCCGAAGCTGCGCTCGGCCTCGCGCTCGACCTCGCCCGCGGCATCACGGCCGCCGACCGCGCCTTTCGTGCCGGCAAGGAGGAATATGGCCTTGCGGGCAACCGCGACACGTTCCGCTTCGCCGGCGCGCCGGTCGGGCTCATCGGCTTCGGCGATCTCGGACGCACGCTGCGCGACCTGATCCGTCCGTTCCGCAATCCGGTCAAGGTCTATGACCCCTGGCTGCCGGCCGAGATCATCGAGCGCAGCGATTGCATGGCGGCGAGCCTCGACGAGGTGCTCGCGACATCGAAGGTGATCTTCGTCTTCGCCAGCGTCACCAGCGAGAACCAGCACTTCATCGGCGCGGCGGAATTCGCCCGCATGCAGAAGGGAACCGCCTTCCTGCTGATGAGCCGCGCGGCGGTCGTCGACTTCCCGGCGATGCTGGAGGCGATCGAGAGCGGTCACATCACCGCCGCCGTCGACGTCTTCCCCGAGGAGCCCGTGGCGCCCGACGATCCGGTGCGGCAGATCGAGGGCATGATCCTCTCGGCGCATCGCACCGGCGGCACGGTCGACGCCCTTTATGCGATCGGCCGCATGGCTGTTGCCGATGCCGAACTCATCCTGCGCGGCCTGCCACCTCAGCTTTGCCGGCGCGCCGACCCGGCGATCGCCAGCCGGCTTCGGTCGAAGCCCGTGAGCGTCACCTGAAAAAGGGCCGCACCGGACCCGTGCGGGTCCGGTGCGGCTCAGATCGTCCGGGGGAGGAGAACCGGACGGGTATCGATCGACAGCGGCCTAGCCGCCGCGCAGCCAGACGAGCATTTCGCCCGGCTCGCGATTGTCCCAGGCGTAATAGGGCACCGCTTTGATCGGGACCGGCTCGCTCTTCGGCGGTTCGGTGCGATAGAGTGTGCCGCTCCAGCCTGCGACGCTGTCATCCTTGGCCTCGGCCGTCAGCGTGACGACGCCACCGAGCAGGTCCGGCTCGAAGCGCGCTTCGAACGGTGTATCGCCCGGCACCTTGATGCGGTTGAGCGCCACCGTGTTGTCGATGCCCTCGAGGCAATAGACGAGCGGCCCGCGCTTCAGCGTGATGCGGCCAGCATCAGGACGCACTTCCGGATGGGCGTAGAGACGCTCGACGGCGAGTTCGAGATCAAGCGAAACCGTGTCGCCGGCCTTCCATTCGCGATCGATGCGCGCATAGCCGTCGGCGGTGACGGCGGCCAGATCGATCGCCTCGCCATTGACCGAAAGGCTCGCCTTGCGGCACCAGCCGGGAATGCGCAGGCTGAGGACGAAGCGCGTCGGCTTGTCCAGATCGACCGTGATGCCCACCGCGCCATCCCAGGGATAGCGCGACTGCTGCTTCAGGCGCACCTCGGTCCCGCCGATATCGAGTCGTGCATCGGCATCGCCATAGAGATGGACCGCGATCTCGCCATCGGCGACGCCATACATATAGCTGCCAATCGACGCGACCATGCGGCCGACATTCGGCGGGCAGCACGGGCAGCGGTGCCACTTCCAGCGATTATGACCGCCACGGCTTTCGAGCGGGTTCTCATAGAAGAACAGCGAGCCATCGAGCGAGAGGCCGGAGATCGAACCGTTATAGAGCGCCAGCTCCATCACGTCGGCATAGCGGGTGTTCGGCCCCATGCCGAGCATGCGGTTGGCCCAGAAGGCGAGCGCGACCGCCGCGCAGGTCTCGGCATAGGCGGTCTCGTTCGGCAGGTCGTAGTCGCTCGTGAAGCCCTCGTTCTTGTCGGACGGGCCGAGGCCTCCGGTCACATAGAGACTCTTCGAGTTCAAGTCGTCCCAAAGCCGGTCGAGCGCGACGCGGAGCGTGTCGTCGCCGAACTCGGTCGCGATATCGGCCATGCCGGAATAGAGATACATCGCGCGGACGGCGTGGCCGACGACCTTGTCCTGCTCGCGCACCGGCTTGTGCGACTGGTTGTAGTCGTAGGTCTTGAAGTGGAAGTTCTTCGGATCCGATCCGCGGGCCCTTGCTTCCTCGTCGAAATAGTGCGGCTGCTGGCCGCGCTGGTCGATGAAGTACTTCGCCAGCTTCATGTAGCGGTCGTTGCCGGTGACGCGGGCGAGCTTGACCAGCGCCAGCTCGATCTCCTCATGGCCGCAATAGCCCTTCTTCTTCTCGGGCTCGGGACCGAACATCGAGTCGATGTGATCGGCGTAGCGGCTCATGACGTCGAGCAGCTTGCGCTTGCCGGTCGCCTGGTAATAGGCAACGGCGCCCTCGATGAGGTGGCCGGCGCAATAAAGCTCATGGCAGTCGCGCAGGTTCGTCCAGCGAAGGCCCGGCTGCATGCGCTGATACCAGCTCGACAGATAGCCATCCGGCTGCTGCAGCTTCTCATACATGTCGATCACGGCGTCGATCTTCGCTTCGAGCGCCGGATTGGGCTTGCGGTAGAGCGAATAGGCCGCCGTCTCGATGGTCTTGCCGAGATCGGAATCCCAGAACATCTGCGTCGTGACAGTGCCCGAGGTGAAGAGCGGCTTGCCGTCGGCGGCCGCAGCTGGCGACATCGACATGAACGGAATGCGCAGCTCCGGGACCGGCCGGTCGGGATCAATCTGGTCGAGCATGCCGGCCTCGACGCAGCGCTCATAGAGGATGTCGGCGGTCTTGTCGGCGACAGCATCGACGCGGCTGCCCCAGAAGCCGTGCACATCGACCTGGGGAACGGACGGGGGACGGAAGCGCGCGCGCGGCACTTCGCGATCGGGGGCGGGCTGGGCACTCATGAGGTTCTCCATAGATATCAGGGCAAGGTATGGCGCTATTTCACGGCGCCGGCCGTCAGGCCGCGGATGTAGAAGCGCTGCAGCAACAGGAAGAGGATCAGGCAGGGGATCATCATCACGGTGACGCCCGCCTGGACGGCGCCCCAGTTGACCGCGCCGAAGCGGCCGGACTGCACGGCCGTCATCATGATCGGCAGGGTGAACTTGTCCTGGTCGGTCATCAGCACCAGCGCCGCGATGAACTCGTTCCAGGTGTTCAGGAAGGCAAACAGCGCCACCGTGACGATGCCCGGCCAGACGAGCGGCAGCATGATCTTGGTCAAGAGCGCCACGCTGCGCGCGCCATCGATGCGAGCTGCTTCCTCGATCTCCTTCGGCACCGCGTCGAAGGCGTTGCGCATCATGAAGATCGAGAAGGGCAGCTGCAGCGTGACATAGACGAGGACCAGCCCCGACAGCGTGTTCTGCAGCTTGAACGTCGCCAGGAGCAGGAAGATCGGCGTCAGGATCGACTGGAACGGGATCATGATCGTCGAGAGGATCATGACGAAGAACAGGTTCTTCAACGGAAATCGGAAGCGCGAGAAACCGTAGCCAGCGAGAAGGCTGATCGCTGCGGTGAGCACGACGCTCGAGACCGAGACGAAGATGCTGTTCTGCGCCGAATGCCAGAGACCCGCGCCGAACGTGTCGAGGGCCGCATAGTTCTCGAACGAAACGCCGGTGGTCGGCCATGGCGGCAGCGGCGGCTGGCGTGCCTCCGGTGGCCGCTTCAGCGAGGACAGGAAGGTCCAGAAGATCGGCGCGATGAAGATCGCGGAAAGGAACAGGCCGATTGAATGCTCGCTGATGAAGCGGCCGATCGAGCGATCGGGGGCGGTGTTGGTCGTGGTGGCCATCACGTGCCCTCCGGATTACGCAGCAGCCGTAACTGCACGAGGCTGATCACCACGAGGATCACCAGCAGCACGACCGACAGCGCGGCGCCATAGCCAAGCTTGAAGGACACGAAGGACTGGTTGAAGATCCAGTAGACCGCGGTGAGCGTCGAGTTGCGCGGGCCGCCGCGCAAGATGATGTAGAACTGGTCGAAGGCGAGGATCGAACCGGCAACGGAGAGGATCAGCGCCAGCGCCAGCGTCCGTCGCATCAGGGGCAGCGTGATGCTGGTAAAGCGCTGCCAGCCACTCGCGCCGTCGATCTTGGCGGCTTCCATGAGGTCGCCTGGGATCGACTGCAGGCCCGTCATCAGGATGATCATGGTGAAGCCGGCAACCTTCCAGACCACCATGACGATGATCGACCAGAAGGCCGGATCGAAGGTCGCCAGCAGGTTGAACTTCTTCTCGGTCAGGCCGAGGCGGAAGGCGGCGGGGCTGAAGAGACCCGCATCGACGTTGAGCAGCCAGGCCCAGAGGAGGCTCGCCGAAGCGAAGCCGACGACGACCGGCATGAAGAAGGCGGTGCGATAGAGTCCGTTCAGCGGCCGCGGCTTCTCGACGAAGAGCGCCAGCGGGAAGGCGACGGCGAAGATCGCGATGGTGACGATCACCGTATAATAGAGCGTGAACTTCAGCGCGTTCCAGAAGCGCGTGTCCTTGGTGATCGCGACATAGTTGTCGAGCCCAATGAAGGTGTGCCCACCCATCAGCGGCCAGTTGTGCAGCGACATCCAGATCGTCATGACGAGCGGAATGACGAAGAAGATGGCAACCAGAATGATCGCTGGCGCGATGTAGAGGAGGCCGATCCACTGACTGCGATCGACGCGCGGCCGGGCCTTGGCGGCGGCGGCCTGCGCGCCAGCATCCCTGTCGGATTTGGCCGAGATCGAGGACATGTCGGTCTCCCTGGAGCGTGAGCCGCGTGATGGGAACGGGCGCCGGGCGCCCGCTCCCTTTCGACGTGAGGCTGAAGCCTGCGGCCGCTTACTTGGCCGCGGGTGCTTTACTTCGCCGCGCCGTCGATGATGCCCTGCATCGTGTCCTGCGCGTTGGTGATCGCGCCGTCGACGTCATCGCCGTAGAAGACTTCGCTGATCATCTGGGCCCAGGGACCATTGGCCGAATTGATGATGTCGTTGAACACCACCGAGTAGGGCGTCTGTCCCTTGGCCATCGCCTCGGCCGCAATCTGGTAGCGCGGATCGAGATCCTTCAGGGCTTCCTTGGCGATATCGCCACGCACCGGCAGGCTGCCGAGGCTGGCGAGCAGCGTCTGGCCTTCCAGCGAATAGGAGAAGTCGAGGAATTCCTGCAGCACCTTCACCTTGGGCGTGCCCTTGGTGACGACGAAATTGTCGCCGCCGGCGAAGGACGACCAGCCGCCATCCTTGCCAGGAAGGAAGGTGACGCCGTAGTCGATGTCCTTGTACTGCGTGTTGAGCGCGCCGATGGCGAAGGCACCGGACGGCGAGATGCCGATATTGCCGCCCGCAAAGGCCGCGAAGAAGTTAGCGCCGGTATCCGTCTGCGCGCCCTCGGGTACGAGACCCTTCTTGATCATGTCGCGATAGAAATCGATCGCCTCGCGCAGCTTCGGATCGTTCAGCGTCGCCTTCGAGCCATCATCCGACAGCACGCTGCCGCCTGAAGCCCAGACCAGCGGGGTGAAGGTGAAGATGTTGCAGCCGGGGCACGAGCCGGAGAAGTAGAAACCCTTCACGTCGCCGCCGAGCGCATTGACCTTCTCGGCATCGGCCTCGATTTCCGCCCAGGTGGTCGGGCCCTTGTCAGGATCGAGACCGGCCTTCTTGAACAGGTTCTTGTTCCAGATCAGTACCGACGAATCCGCCGAATAGGGCAGACCATAGACGCGGTCCTTGTAGGTGCCCGTCTTCACATGCGCCGGCGAAAGCTCCTTGAAATAAGGCAGCGACTTGGCCCAGTCGGTGATGTCCTCGAGCTGGCCCGCGGCGGCGAAGGCCGGCGTATAGATGAGGTCGAGCGCGAGACCGTCAGGCGCGGTGCCGCCCGCGACCGCGGTCGCGTATTTCTGGACCAACTCACCGGTTGGAATGATGTCGAGCTTGATCTGGTCCTCGTGGCTCTTGTTGAAGGCCTCGACGATCTTCGGCATGAAATTGGATCCGTCCGAGCGGACCCAGATATTCGCCGTCTCGGCGGCGCCCGCGAGCGCGGTCATCGACAGTAGCGCCGCAGTCGCGGCCACCAGGCTGGTAAAGCGTCTCATGTTCCCGTTCCTCCCTCTATGATCGCCGCCCGCGGCTCCTCCGGCGGGCTGGCGCGGATGCCTGATCAGCCGTCCAATGGACGGCCGCATGACTGCCGGACCACCAGGCGGCATGGCAGTTTTCGAATGCCCGGCTCGACGGGCTTGCCGTCGACGAGCGAAAGCAATGTCATCCCGGCCTCGCGACCGAGCGTGACGAGATTCATATCGACCGTCGTGAGCGGCGGCCGCGATTCAGCCGCGACGATCTCCCAATTGTCGAAGCCGACGACGCCGACCGAACCCGGCACATCGATGCCGCGCTCGCGCAGCGCGTCGATGACGCCACGCGCGATCTGGTCGTTGCCGCAGAAGATGGCGTCCGGTGCAGACCCGCCTTCGCCGAAGAGCTCGGCGACCGCATCGCGCCCCCAGCTCTCCGACCATCGCCCCATCAGCACCGGCCCGACCGGCAGCCCTGCCTCCGCCAGCACGGCACGATAGGCCTCGGCCCGGCGATGCACGACGGTAAAGGTCGTCGGCCCCGTGACATGGGCGATGCGCCGGCGGCCGAGGCGGATGAAATGCTCCACGGCAAGACGCGCGCCGCCCTCGTCGTCGGAGACGAAGGCGATCGAATTGGGATCGGGCTCAGTGAAGGCATAAATGACGGGAACACCGAGTCGGGAAAGATCGACCGGCAGTTGACGATCGATCCGCTTACCGGTCGCGATGATGCCGTCGACGCGCTTCTCGAGCATGGCGTCGACATGTAGCTGACCGAGGCGCGGATCGTCCTCGACATTGCAGAGGAACACCGACACGCCGTTATCGACCAAGGCTTCCGAAATACCGGCCATAACCGGCAGGGAAAAACGCCCATAGGTGTCATTGGTCAGCATGCCGACCGTGAAGCTGCGCCGGCGCAGCAGGCTCTGCGCGAGTCCGTTCGGACGAAAGCCGAGTCGCCGTGCCGCTTCCTGAATGCGCGTCCGGGTCTCGGCCGTCATGCGGCCCTGGTCATTGAGGGCCTTCGAGGCCGTGGCAACGCTGACGCCGGCATCCTTCGCGACGTCGCGCAAGGTCACCGGCCGCCCGCGCGGCGCGACAACATCGCGTTCCATCCCGTCCGACATGCACCACTCCCTGCAGCATGTTGAGAAAAGCTTTTCTCAGCATGCTGTTAAAAAAGGCAGTCACCGGTCGGAGACCGCCCCGAAGAGCTTGAGAAACCCTTTTCTCAGCGCACGCTATTAGCAGTCGAACGATGAATCAAGGGGCGATGCGACCCGATCTGCACAGAGAGTGAGATTTGCCCCGGCGAAGCGCGAGGCGCTCTTTCCAGGCAGGGCAGAAGCGGTGCTATATGCAGGAAGGCGACCTCAAAACCTTTCAATCACGGAATCCTTCCATGCTCGGCGTCTGCTACTACCCGGAACATTGGCCCGAGAGCTGGTGGGCCCGCGACGCCGCCGAGATGGCGGCGCTCGGCATCCGCTATGTCCGGATCGGAGAATTCGCCTGGAGCCGCATCGAGCCCGAGTCCGGCCATTTCGAATGGGAATGGCTCGACCGGGCGATCGAGACGCTCGGCGCCGCCGGCCTCAAGGTCGTGCTCGGCACGCCGACGGCGACACCGCCGAAATGGCTGATTGATCTCTATCCCGAGATCCTGCCGCATGCCGAGAATGGCGCGGCGCGCGGTTT
Source organism: Kaistia soli DSM 19436 (assembly GCF_900129325.1). Lineage (GTDB taxonomy): Bacteria > Pseudomonadota > Alphaproteobacteria > Rhizobiales > Kaistiaceae > Kaistia > Kaistia soli. Next base: position 1,134,481 of record NZ_FQUP01000001.1, read on the forward strand.
CGGCTCGCGCCGCCACTACACCTTCTCCAGCGCGGTCTGGTATCGCGAAAGCGCGCGCATCGTGACGGCGATGGCAGAGCGCTATGGAGAGAGCCCGCATGTCGCCGGCTGGCAGACGGACAATGAATATGGCTGCCACGACACCGTTCTCTCATGGGGACCGGAGGATCTCACCGCGTTCAAGGGCTGGCTACGCCGCCGCTACCAGACGCCGGAAGCGCTGAACGAGGCCTGGGGGAATGTCTTCTGGTCGATGGAACTGGCGAGCTTCGACGAGGTCGAGCTGCCGGTTCGCACCGTCACCGAAACGGCGCCGGCCGCGCGGCTCGATTACTGGCGCTTCGCCTCGGAGCAAGTGGTTCGCTACAACGAGATGCAGGTCGGCATCCTGCGCCGTCTGTCGCCCGGACGGTTCATCACCCACAACTATATGGGCTTCTTCCACGATTTCGATCATCACGCGGTCAGCGAAACGCTCGACTTCGCGTCCTGGGATTCCTATCCGCTCGGCTTCCTGGAGAAATTCCCTTTCTCCGAGCAAGAGCGCACGCGCTTCACGCGTACCTCGCACCCCGACGTACCGACCTTCCATCACGATCTCTATCGCGGCATGGCCGGCAACCGCTTCTGGGTCATGGAGCAGCAGCCGGGCCCGGTGAACTGGGCGCCGTGGAATGCCGTCCCCGCGCCGGGCATGGTCCGGCTCTGGGCCTGGGAGGCCTTCGCACATGGGGCGGAGGTGGTGAGTTATTTCCGCTGGCGGCAGGCACCGTTTGGGCAGGAGCAGATGCATGCCGGGCTCAATCGCCCGGATCGCGTCCGCTCGCCGGGTGGCGAGGAGGCCGCGCAGGTCGGCGCGGAACTGAAGGCCTTCGGCGCGCTGCCGGAAAACCGCCCCTCCCCCGTCGCGCTGGTCTTTGACTACGAAGCGTCGTGGATCACGCGCATCCAGCCGCAGGGGAAGGACTATCGCCACGAGGAGATCTGCTTCCGCTGGTACGAGGCCGTGCGGCGGCTTGGCCTCGACGTCGACATCGTCCGGCCCGGCGCGGACCTCTCTGGCTACAGCCTCGTGCTGCTGCCGAGCCTGCCGCATGTCGGCGAGGCGATGCTGGAGACGCTGAAGACGACCGAGGCGGTGATCCTCATCGGCCCGCGCGCCGGTTCCAAGACACGCAATTACGCCTTCCCGGACAATCTCGCACCCGGACCGCTCGCCGAACTCATTCCCATCAAGGTGATCGAGGTGGCTTCGATGCGTCCGGCGCTCCATGCCGTTGGCGGCGAGGTCAGCGGCCATGCAGCGCGCTGGCGCGAATGGCTGGAGACGGACCTGCCGGCACTTGCGAGCTTCGAGGATGGCGGCGCCGCAGTGGTCGCGACGGATCGCGTCATCTATTGCGCGACCTGGGCCGAGGGGGACCTGCTCAGCGAGATTCTGACGACGATTGCTCTGCCCAAGGCTGGGCTCGTGCCGGTCGACATTCCGGATACGATCCGCATCCGGCGCCGCGGCGACCTCACCTTCGCCTTCAACTACGGCACGGAGGCGTGGACGATCCCTGACGCGGCGGCGAAGCGCTTCCTGCTAGGCGGCGCAACCATCGCTCCGCAGGACCTCGCCTGCTGGGAGGGCTGAGCGCTTTGGCGGGCCGAGGAGAGCCTGCCGCGGCGCCGACCCGCACGGCGGCGACGCGGGATCCCGACGGAACGGCGCGGGCGATCCTCGCGGCGGCCACTGAGGAATTCGCGGAAAAAGGCCTTTCCGGCGCGCGGGTCGACGCAATCGCCTCGCGCGCGGGCATCAACAAGCGGATGCTCTACCACTATTACGGGAACAAGGAGGCTCTCTATCTCGCAGTGCTGGAGGCCGCCTATGGCCGCATCCGCGCTGCCGAGGCGGAGCTTGAGCTCGACGCGCTCGAGCCCGAGGCGAGCCTTGCCCGTCTCGCGGCGTTCACCTTCGACTACTACCTCGCCAATCCCGATTTCTTGAGCCTGCTCGCCACGGAAAACCTTCATCGCGCGGCGCATATCCGCACCTCGGAGCGGCTTCGGACCATGCATGCCACCTTCATCGGCGATCTCGACCGCGTCTTGGCACGCGGCGCTGCCATCGGGGTGTTCCGCCCCGGAATCGATGCCGTCGACATCTACATCACCATTGCCGCGCTCGGGGTTTTCTATCTCTCGAACCGCTGGACGCTCGGCACGGTCTTCGGCCGCGACCTGAGCGCAGCCGATCGGATCGACGCATGGCGCAGCCATATGGGCGACGTGGTGCGGGCCTTTGCGCGGGCAACTCCGGCAGCGTCTTGACAGGCCATGCGACCACTTGTAACTAGTTGGTTACAAGTGGCGCTGGGAGGAGACTGGCGCCCTCATCGCGGGGCCCGACATGACCAGCATCCTGCTTCCGACCAGCGCCGGCGCCGCCGAGCGTTACGTGATTCAGAACATGCCGCTGACGGCCCTGCCGAAAGGCACGGCACCAGCGTTCAACCGGGTCGCCTATGCCGCGGCGCATGTGGTGGTCGACCCTTTCGCTGACAACACTCCGACGCTCGACGTTGCCTTCGACTGGGAGCGGACTCTCGCCTTCCGGCATCACCTCTGGGATCTCGGATTCGGGGTCGCCGAGGCGATGGATACGGCGCAGCGCGGCATGGGTCTTTCCTGGTCGCAGGCGCTGGAGCTTTCGCAGCGCGCGATCGCCGAAGCGAAAAGCCGTCCGGGCGCCCTGATCGCCTGCGGCGCCGGCACGGATCATCTCGAGCCAGGCCCCGACGTCACGATCGACGACGTCATCGCCGCCTATGAGCTGCAAGTCGAGGCGATCGAGGCCGCGGGCGGCCGGATCATTCTGATGGCAAGCCGTGCGCTCGCCCGGGCCGCGAAAGGACCCGACGACTACATCCGCGTCTATGACCGCATCCTTTCCGCAGTGAAGGAACCGATCGTCATCCACTGGCTCGGCGAGATGTTCGATCCGGCATTGGCCGGCTACTGGGGCAGCGCCGACCACATGGCGGCGATGGAGACTGCGCTTTCCATCATCAACAGCCATACCGACAAAGTGGATGGAGTGAAGATCTCGCTGCTTTCGGCAGAGAAGGAAATCGCCATGCGGAGGCGTTTGGCCCCCGGCGTGAAGATGTATACAGGCGATGATTTCAACTATGCCCAATTGATCGCTGGTGACAGCGAGGGCTATTCGCACGCACTGCTCGGCATTTTCGATGCGATTGCGCCTGCCGCCTCACTGGCTCTCACGAAGCTCAGTGCCGGCGACGAAGCAGGCTTTCACGAGATCCTCGGACCGACTGTGCCGCTGTCACGGCACATCTTCAAGGCGCCGACTCGCTTCTACAAGACGGGCGTCGTCTTCCTGGCCTGGTTGAATGGCCACCAGAAGCATTTCCTGATGGCTGGCGGGCAGCAAAGCGCACGCTCGCTTGTTCATTTCGCCGAACTTTTCCGTCTCGCCGATGCCGCGCACTGCCTCGCCGACCCGGATCAGGCGGCCAGCCGCATGGCCAGCCTCCTGAGAGTCGGTGGGCTCGATCAATAGGTCGCGCGGCCGCCCGAGAGGTCGAACACTGAAGCGGTGGTGAAGCTGTTCTCGCGGCTGACCAGCCAGGCGACCATGTTGGCCGCCTCATTGACCTCAAGAAAGCGGCCACGCGGAATACGCGAGAGCATGTAGTCGATGAATTCCGGCTTCAGTTCGTCGAGGATGCGCGTCTTGGCGGTCGCCGGCGTGATCGCGTTGACGGCGATGTCGTATTTGGCGACTTCCTTGCCGAGCGCCTTGGTCATGCCGATGACGCCCGCCTTGGCGGCGGCATAGGCCGACGCATTGGGGTTGCCCTCCTTGCCGGCGATCGAGGCGATGTTGACGATGCGGCCGTAGTTGCGCGCCTTCATCCCCGGAATGACGGCGCGATTGACATAGAAGGCGCCGTTCAAATCGATGTCGATGACGCGGCGCCACTCGTCGAGGTCATACTCTTCCAGCGGTGCGTTCTTTCCCGCGATCCCGGCCGAATGGACGAGGATGTCGATGGGCCCCACCTTCGCCTCGGTCTCAACAACCGCCGCGGCGACCGCATCATAATTGGCGATGTTGACGGTGACCGCCTGGGCGGGCTGGCCGAGGCGGCCGACAGCCGCAGCAAGCAATTCCGCATTCATGTCCCACAGGGCCACCTTGGCGCCGGACGCGACGAGCCGTTCGGCGATGGCATAGCCGATGCCCTGCGCACCGCCCGTGACAACCGCGGTCTGGCCGACGAGATCGATCTGATTCATTTTGTTGTTTTGCCTCCCGGAAATTCGTTCAAGTCATAGGCAACGGCCGGGAGGCGACGACAGCCGCCGAATCCCGGCGCGCCGCCGATGTCACGCCATATTAGCGAGGTTTCGGCGCGGCTGAACAGCATGTCGGCACCCCGCCGGTCTGTGGCGATCACTCCAGGTGGAAAACCTGATCAAGCCGCACGACGGTCGGCGTGCCGTCGGGATTGTAGTCCATGATATCGTCCATGAAGGCCCACCAGCGCTTGTTCGCGTCGGTCTTCGGCAGGTCGGCCATGGTGTGGTCGTCGGAGCGAATGAGCGTCGCAAAGAGACAATCCGTCTCCGGGTCATGCCAGATCGAATAGTCGGTAATGCCGGCGGCGCGCAGCGCGTCGACCAGTTCCGGCCAGATCTCATCGTGACGCTTCTTGTATTCGGCGATCCTGCCGGGATGCACCTTCATGCGGAAGGCAATGCGTTCGCTCATGCTGTTTCGTCCCTCGGTATATCCTGGCTGAGGTTCATTCCACGCTCCCGTGGCGCCTGCCGGGCTGCCTAGCAGCGCCACATCGCCCCACCGCTCGCGAATATGACCGCAATGGTTGCGCAGCGTGTCGGAATCTGCGACGCCAGTTCGTCCTTTGGCAACGCCCCACGATCAGCGGATGCATCATGACCGTCGACAGTCCAGCCGTCGCGACCGAGACGGACGCCCTTCTCCCCCATGAGCGCGCCGCCCGCAATCGCCTGGTCATAGGGCTGCTGCTGGTCTCGGCCTTCGTGGTGATCCTCAACGAGACCATCATGGGTGTCGCGCTGCCGCGCATGATGGTCAGCCTCGACATCACGGCAAGCACGGCGCAATGGCTGACGACGGCGTTCATGCTGACCATGGCCGTCGTGATTCCGATCACCGGGCTGCTGCTGCAGCGACTCAACACGCGGCCGGTGTTCATGCTGGCAATGTCGCTGTTCTCTGCCGGTACGCTGATTTCCGCGCTGGCACCAGGTTTCGGCGTCTTGGTCGTAGGCCGCATCGTTCAGGCATCGGGCACGGCGATCATGATGCCTCTGCTGATGACGACGGTCATGAACCTCGTTCCGCCCGAGTCCCGCGGCCGGACGATGGGCAACATCTCGATCGTCATCTCTGTCGCGCCAGCCATCGGACCGACGATTTCGGGCTTGATCCTCTCCGTGCTCGACTGGCGCTGGTTGTTCATCCTCGTCTTGCCGATCGCGCTCGCGGCCCTGGCGCTCGGCGCGAAGCGGATCGTCAATGTGACGACGCCGTCCACGGCGCGCATCGACGCGCTCTCGGTGCTGCTCTCCGCGGTCGGTTTCGGTGGGCTCGTCTACGGTCTCAGCGAGTTCGGGGAAAGCGCGCTGCATCCAACCGCGGTGCCGCCGGTCATCCCGCTCGTCGTCGGCGTCGTGGTCGTTGGCCTGTTCGTCTGGCGTCAACTGGTCCTTCAGCGCGAGAATCGCGCCTTGCTCGATCTGCGCACACTGACCAATCCGACCTTCACGATCGCCACGGTCATGATGGCGATCCTGATGATGGCGATGTTCGGCGCCTTCATTCTGCTGCCGATCTACCTGCAGAACGTTCTCGGCCTGTCGACCCTGCAGACCGGGCTGTTGCTGCTGCCGGGCGGTCTGATCATGGGCCTCTGCGCACCGACCGTGGGCAGCCTCTTCGATCGCCATGGACCGGCGCGACTCGTCATCCCCGGCGCCTTTCTGGTCGCGGCAGCTCTCTGGGGCCTGACGCTCGTTCAGCCGCATACGTCGGTCTGGCTGTTGCTGGCCGCTCATCTGGTGCTCAGCGTCGGCCTCGCGCTGATGTTCACGCCGCTCTTCACCGTCAGCCTCGGGGCACTTCCGCCCAATCTCTACTCGCATGGCAGCGCGATGATCGGCGCAACGCAGCAGGTTGCGGGCGCGGCCGGCACGGCCCTCTTCGTCGCGGTGATGACGTTGCAGACGGCCAAGCTCACGGCGTCGGGAACCGACCCGGGCACGGCGCTGACGTCCGGCATCGCCACTGCCTTTCTCTGCGGAGCGGTCATCTCGCTTGCCGCAGTCGTCGCCGCGTTCTTTGTCCGCCTGCCAAAGGATGCGAATGGCAGCGCAGGCGCTGCCGCAGGCCATTAACGGCGGCGGCGCGATTAGCGCGCCGGCCCCGTTCTCTGCCACCTGAACCGATCCCTGGCCGGATCGCCGCCATATGCAGATCGATCAGTTGATCGAAATGAGGCGATCCATCGAGACCTCGATCGGCTTCTCGGTGGGCGCACGAAGTGGTGCACAGCCGATCAGCACCGTGTCGTTCGGCGTTCTAACCACCGACGTCACGATCATTTCGGGGCCGCCAGTCTTCAAACTGACGATATCCCCGACCTTCAACTCGTCCGACATTCCCGAACCTCAAGACGGTTCCTGCCCCACACTGAGATAAGTCAGGTTTCAGCGGATGGCGACAACCAATTTCTGACAATCTGAGAGACGAGCCGACATTTCACCGACAAATTGCATTTGTCAGTGCTGATAAATCGCAAGGCGGGCGATGCTGCGGTGCAGACCTTTGCTACCGCACGATTCTGGTTCCGGTCGACGGCACCTCCGGAAGCGTGGCAGCAAGGGCGGCCGAACCACCCAGGCATGAGTTCCGCCTCCGATCGATCCCTTCACATACAGAACCCCATCGGCGCGTCACGAAGGCAGTGAAGCCACTCCGTCAGACGAATGGAGCGAGGGCCGTTTCCGGCAGAGATCCGCTGTAGGGGCGGAGCTCTCGGCGGATAGCCGCCTCGCGCCATGACTGTCCTCGAGGGCGGCAGGGATGACCATGCACTCATCCGTCGAGACGCCCTCGGCAATGCGCGGAACCCGGATCGGCCAATCGGATGGTCCTCCAGCCAAATGACTGTTGGGAAACGACGCCGAACGGCGTCTGCCCGCGGAGGCGAAGAGCATTTCCACCGCGTCAACGTGGCAAGGACCGCTCGCGGGAAACTGCTTTCGCCACGCCCGCGCTATTCGGCGCGCGAGATGGGATGCACCGCCTCGGAAACCGACCCCCGCGGCTGGACGAGCGGCAGGTCATCCGCCGTTCGGCCGCCCCCATAACCCTTTCGAATAAAAGCGGCATCAATCCGATCAGCGCGCATCGAACTTCGCATAGTCTATTGAAGATATTGCCGGCATACCAATTCAATGTAGATTTAGTTGGAGAGACATGTGATTTATATTATTGGCGTGCGATTAACCCCTACGCTACATGTATAACTATTCATACCCAAGCCTTTAACTTCCGGAGCAGGGTTCGCCTGCCGGGAAACACCGAGGATAACAACGGTGAATACGAGCTTCGATCTGAACCGGCCCATGTCGGCAGTCTCGGGCTCCAAAACAACTCAGATGGAAAATCGCCATACGCTCGTACTCGTCGATCTCAATGTGCTCAGCCGAGACTGCATCGGCCGGGCACTCAGCTCTTTTGGCGGCCTGGAATTGGTCGGCAGCTTTGGAACAGTGTCCGAGTGGCTCGGCGCACAAGCAACGAAGGCCAATCTGGCGGTCATCGTGCAACGAGGCGAGCGTCCGTCTGCAAGCGAACTGCAGCGCGACATCGAGCGGCTGCGGGGCGCGACTATCGAAGCGCCCATCATTCTCATCTCCGATGACGAAGATCCAAATACCATCCTTCGATCGCTGGATTTCGGCGTGAGCGGCTACATCCCGAGCAGCGTCGGCCTCGACGTCGCTTTCGAGGCGATGCGGCTGGTGGTGGCGGGCGGCGTCTTTGTTCCCGCCAACAGCTTGCTGGCTTACCGGCAATCGGTGCAGAAGGAGAATATCCCGCCAGCACCGCAGAAATCGCCCTTCACGGCGCGACAGGACGCCGTCGTCCAGCTGCTACGCCTCGGCAAGAGCAACAAGGCGATTGCCGCAGAGCTTAACATGCGCGAGAGCACGGTGAAGGTTCACATTCGCAATGTGATGAAGATCATGCGCGCCAAGAATCGGACGGAAATCGCGGTCCGCACCAAATACCTGGACCGCGCCGACGGCGACGATAAATAGATCTCGACGGTGACCGGAGGGCGGCGGTCATGCGCGCCCCGGTGTGGCCGGTCGAGGTAGTCAACATAAGCAACCAAAATAAACTTCGGTCGACGTAACCCTCGCGAGAGGATCGCCGACCGAAGTCAATGACCGTTGCAAACCGCGACCCGTCAGGTCGCGGCAACGATCCGTTCAGGTAGGCGCGATGACATGATCACGGGCAAGGCGAGACAGCACCGTCTCATCAAGCGTCCGCGCAAACTCCTTATGGCGATTCCGAGCGGCATCGGCATAGGCATGGGTCCAGGCCTCGGATGGGCCGAACGTCATGAAGACCGCCATGCGATCCGACATATGTCCCGTGGCGGCCCTCAAGAAGGAGCGGGATCTCGTGAATGCCTTCTGAACATCGAAATGCAAACGAGGCCCGAACGCCTCAAGCGTCTTGCGCAGCATCCGGTCGGTCAGGCTTGGCATCTGCCCGACATGGTCGATACGGACGTCGAAGATGACGGCATCGCCCGGACGAACCGAGGTGCCCTCGACCGGAAGGTCCATGCCGTCGACGCGCATATGCGAGCCCGGCCTGACCTTGAGCGTGGAGGGAGAATCGCTGGCCTGCTCCTGCAGGTAGAATGCGATCTTGTAGATGTGAAAGGCCTCGTCCGAGAAGACACGGCTGTCGGGGTAAGCAGGATGATGGACGATGTCCTTGTGCCAGGTGGACGTCGTGTTGATCATCAAGTCACACTCGAAAGTCAGCTCGACATCGAGCGGATGAGCGATCTCCTTGAGAACGCCCAGCACGCTTTCGGAGGTGAGTATCCCGGCCAGGCCAGGGACGACATGCATGGCCTGAACCTGAAGTTTGCCGCCATAATTGTACCAGCCCGCTGACTTCAAGTGCCGCCCGGTCATAGCCCGGAGTTCGCGGACTTGGTCCTGCGTCAGGACGTTCCTGACCACGGCAAAACCGTTCGCTTTGAGATCTCGCTGGAGTCTGGTTGCCACATCAACCGGCCTGTCCAGAACGCTTGCCTGATCCATGACGCCTTGTCCTTCCCCCACAATATGCGACGCCGCATTTGACGCGACACTCAACCTGCGCCGGCCTCGGGTCAAACCGCACTTTCGGCTTATCGATCAACTGAAAGTATAAGGGGATATAGATGGGCGGCTTGTCTCTCATGAAATCCGACACGATTTGCCTATCCCCCGTACCCGTAAGGTCAAGTAGGGGGTGACTAAGAACAAAAATATGCTTGCGCCAATAAACACCGCGGGCCTTGGGCCAACGCGGCGACAGGGAAGCGCAGGCTATGAGCGAATTGAAGACTGGCTGGGGCTCGCCACGACCCAATGTCAGGCTGAGCCCAACTGCATCGACCAATGTCCTTGGCGTTCGCATCTCGGCCGTCAATCTTCAGACGGCGATCGCCCGTATCCAGCTTGCGATCGCCGAGCGCAGAAAGGCCTATGTCTGCGTGCGCGACGCCCATGGGGTCATACGCAGCCAGAAGGACCGAGAGCTTCGCGCCATCCACAATCGCGCTTTTCTGGTGACGCCCGACGGGATGCCGCTGGTCTGGGCGCTGCGGCATGACGGGCATTCGTCAGCCGGCCGCGTCTACGGCCCCGACCTCATGCTGGCTCTGTTCGAAGCGGGCCTTGCGCAGAACCTGAAGCATTTTCTCTATGGCGCCGAGCCGGAGACGCTCCGGGCGCTTCAGACGCGTCTGACGAACCAGTTTCCGGATGCAAATATCACCGGCGCCTATGCGCCGCCGTTCCGCGAACTTGTGCCCCATGAGGAAGCCGCTGTGGCGGATGCCATCAACCGGTCCGGGGCCGACGTCGTCTGGGTGGGTCTCAGCACACCCAAGCAGGAGCGCTGGATGGCGCGAATGAGCGACCGGCTCGACGCTCCGATGCTGATCGGTGTCGGCGCAGCATTTGATTTCCACGCTGGCAAAAAGCGGCAGGCGCCACGCTTCATCCAGAGAAGCGGCTTCGAATGGGTCTTTCGCCTTGCCTGTGAGCCGCGCCGGCTATGGCGCCGCTATGCCGTGGTTGTCCCGAGCTTTCTTGCGCTGAGCGCGATGCAACGACTGGGGCTGAGGCAATTCCCGATCGACGAGACGCCTGGCGATGTATCGGCCGGCGCCACCGCCACCTCATGCGGCCCCACCTCACCCGCCACTGTCGGTTTCGCATTCGGGCGCGCGAGCCACGCAAACGCACCCAAGGAATAGGCCTCATGTCCCTATCCGCCACCGCTGCGACAGAAGTCGACCAGGCTGTAACCGGAGCCCCCGTGTCTCCCACTCCGCGATCTGTGCATGCGGACCTGCGGATGGCAACAGACGGGATCGCTACGAGGCTCGACCCCTCACCCTCAGCGATCCGAAGCACGGTGAAGGAAGGGGTCACGCGTAACCGCGGCTTACTCGCGTCGTGCGGGCGCACGGCATCCCGGCGGATCGTGGCCCTGCTGATGGCCGCCGGCGATGCCGCCGCCTATGGCGCGGCCTATGTCCTGATAATGCCGTTTCACCTTGGCGCATCCGCCATGTCATTCGGCCTTACCGGCATCGCGGCACTCGTCTTCTATGCGTTGGAGCGGGTCTATCCTGGCTATCGGCTCTACGGCCACGAACTCATTCGCCGCAAGGCGACCGCCTCGCTCAAGACTGCGCTCGTCGTCGTTTCAGCCGCATTTGCCCTGACCGGCGACTGGCGCCAGGCATCGCTTCTGGCTGCATTCCTGGTGGCAGGATTGATCCTGCAGCTGTTCACACATGGCATCGCACGCCAGATCTGCTGCCAGATCGGCGTCTGGGGCGAGCGCGCCGCGATCATCGCTGACCCCCTCATGGCGGAACGGCTGATGTCGTACTTCCGCCGCCACTGGCAATACGGAATCCGACCTGAGCTTGTCGAGCTCTCGGGATTACAGGGATCGGATACCGAGCAGCGGCGCATTGCCCTTGTCACCGGCGCCAGCGGTCCCGGCTCAGAGGCGCTCGCAGCCATGCGCCGGGAATTCGCCGAGGTCGTGCTGCTCGCCGACACGCCCAATCTGAGACTCTCCGGTCTCCAACCAGCCGATTTCAACGGCGAGATCGGCTTGCGGCTGGCCAGCGGCGAAAAGCGCCCCTCCGTGGGCCCGGCCCGACGCGCGCTCGATCTTGCCATCGCTCTGCCAGCGGCGCTGCTGGTCGCCCCGATCATCGCAATCGCCGGCGCAGCCATCTATGCGGCCGATCCAGGTGCCATCTTCTACTGGCAGAAGCGCGAGGGACTGGGCGGCAAACCGGTCCGCGTCCTCAAGCTGCGCACCATGTATCAGGACGCCGAAAGCCGGCTGGAGATGTTGTTCGACGCCGAGCCCGACTTGCGCGCCGAATGGTTGGCACATTTCAAGCTTCGGGAAGATCCCCGCATCCTGCCGATCGTCGGCCATATCCTGCGCTCGACGAGTTGCGATGAGCTACCCCAGTTGCTCAATGTCATCGCCGGGCAGATGAGCCTCGTCGGCCCCCGTCCGTTCCCGGAATATCATCTCCTCGCCATGAATGCCGAGTTTCGGCACAAGCGCCGGTCGGTCGTCCCTGGCCTCACCGGGCTTTGGCAGATCTCCGAACGAAGCAATGCCGATATCGAGCTGCAACGGCAACTCGACGAATTCTACATCGACAACAGGTCCATCTGGCTCGACCTGCATATCATCATCAGCACTATTCCAGCCGTCTTGAGGCGAGGCGGCGCTTACTGAACAGCCCCGTTTGATTACAGGCAGTTGAACCGAAAAAGGAGAATGTCGATGCACGATCGAAAGCGGGTTCTGGTTACCGGCGGCGCCGGGTTTCTCGGCTCTTTCCTGTGCGAGCGTCTAATCCGGGACGGACATGACGTTCTCTGCGTGGACAATTACTTCACCGGTTCTCGTGAGAACGTCCAGCATCTCCTCGATGATCCCCATTTCGAACTGGTCCGGCACGACGTCACGTTTCCGCTTTACGTCGAGGTCGACGAGATCTTCAACCTCGCCTGCCCGGCCTCGCCAGTTCACTACCAGTTCGATCCGGTTCAGACCGTGAAGACCAATGTCCATGGCGCGATCAACATGCTCGGCCTCGCCAAGCGAACGGGCGCGAGGATTTTCCAGGCCTCGACCAGCGAGGTCTATGGTGATCCCGACATCCACCCGCAGCCGGAACTCTATCGCGGCAGCGTCAATCCGATTGGCCCGCGCGCCTGCTATGACGAGGGCAAGCGGTGTGCCGAGACGCTCTTCTTCGATTATCACCGCCAGTATGGCGTCGACATCCGTGTCGCCCGGATCTTCAACACCTACGGACCGCGGATGCATCCCAATGACGGCCGAGTGGTCTCGAACTTCATCGTGCAGGCGCTGCAGGACCAGCCGATCACGATCTTCGGCGATGGAACGCAAACTCGCTCCTTCTGCTATGTCGAGGACCTTATCGAGGGCTTCGTCCGCCTGATGGGCGCGCCGCGCGGCGTCACGGGCCCGATCAATCTCGGCAACCCAAGCGAATTCGAGGTGCGTGAGCTGGCGGAGTTGGTGATCGCATTGACGGGATCGCGGTCTGAGATCGTGTACCGGCCGCTGCCGACCGACGACCCGACCCGGCGCAAGCCGGACATCGGCCGAGCCCGGGAAGAGCTCGGTTGGGAGCCGACGATTTCGCTTCGCGACGGCCTTGAGAAGACGATCATCTATTTCGACTGGAAGCTCTCGGAGCGTCGTGTCAGCCCGCCGGCGGCACGGGCCGAAGAAGCGATTTCGGTTTCGCGAGCGCCTGATGCGGCAAGGGTGCCGGTGAACGCGGCGCTGGCGGGCCTCAACGGTGCTCACCTCTCGATCGGTTCCCATCCCTTGTAAGGGGCAAGGGACCATCGGCGCGCGCCAGGCTAGCGCGCGCCGATGAACTAGAATGCCGGTAGTATCGAACTGATCGAAGTGCCTCGCCGGCTTAACCGCCGCGAGGCACTTTTTCTTATGCTGTTTCGGCGGGCGACCTGTCCGTCGCCCTTGGCAGGATCAGGCTGGCCTGAAGGTTCCTGCTTTACTCGGGGCTGGCCACATTCATGGCCGGCCGCTGAAGGCGCAATGCGCCGAAGACGTGCCGCACGACGACGGCAATTTCCTGGCCGAGCGGATGGTTGCCGACCAGGAGCGCCGCTCCCCATCCGACGGCCGCTCCCAGAAGGGCGCCGCAGGTCTGGAGCCAATCGAGATCGAAGCCGCGTGGCGACCAGACCAGGATGAGGCAGGGGACGAGCGCTGTGCCGAGGGTCAGGAATCCGCTCGAGCATGCGGCGCTAGCGAGTTCTCTGAATGTAAGACCGATGGCACGCCGGATGAACAGCAACGAGATCAGCATCTGGAGCGGCGCAATGACGAGCAGACTCGCCGCAACCCCGAGAAGGCCGTAGACTTTGGCGGCGTATATGACGAGCAGGATCGAGGGCGGTACCGAGATCACGCTGATATAGACAGTGTCGCGGATTCGCCCCGACGCGACGAGGACGGGATATGTGAGAAACGCCGGCGCGAGCGCCATCGTTCCGATGGCAACCAGGCGGACCAGCGGCGGAACCGCGCCCCACTGGCTGCCGAGAAGGACTTTGACGGCGGGATCAGCGAGAATCGCCAGCATCAGCAGCATTGGCCACTGCACGGCGGACATCAGTTCGAAGCCATGAAGATAGGCTGGCTTCAATTGGCGCCCTTCGCGCGCTTGGCCGGCCATCGCTGGTAGAACGACCGGCTGCAGAGCCGCGACGATCGCCCGGTCCGGCAACTGGCACACCGCAATGGCTCTTGAGTAGAGGCCCACGGCATCGAAGCCGAGCAGCTTGCCGAACGCCAGCCGCGGAAGCATCTCATAGGCCATCGTGATGAGCGTCACCGAGCTTGAAGCCACGCCAAATGATAGCAGGCGCCTGATGCCCGACAGCGAAGGCCGATACATCCAGAGTTCGGGCCGGAACGAGTAGGCGGCGAATGCCATGATCGCGTTGGCGGCAACATAGCCCCACATGTAGCTGATGGCGCCATAGCCTCCGAGGCCGAGCACGATGGTGACGATCGTGTTGCCCACGGCCGCGAGCACATTGATGATCGCGAGCGCCCGGAACGCGAGATCCCGGCGCAGCAGCGAGAGCACCGGCGTTGCGAAGGGGATCACCAGGAAGGAGAGCGTAGCCGCTTCGATGAGCGGCTTCAGATGCGGTTCGCCATAAAACGCCGAAAGGGCATCGGCGCCGAGAAAGAAGCCCGCGCCGATCACCAGCGAAAGCCCGCAGGTGACGGTGAAGGCGCATTGTACCATGGCACGGCTGATCGTCCGCTCCTGGACGATATAATTGCTGACGCCAAACTCCCGGAAATTGTCAGCGAGAACGATCACCGCGTTGGCGACGAAGAACAGGCCCGTTTCAGCCGGTGTCAGGATGCGCGCCATGACCATTGTGGTGCCGATCGTCAGCACCTGTGTCAGGTACCGGTCGAGCGCCGAGAAAGCGATGGATCGACGGACGCTCATGAGACGGACACGGGCTGGCTGTCGGCCCACGCCGCGCTGCCGGAAAGGCCAGGGCGAGCGAGCGACTCCGGCAGGGGCAGCGGGGTGCGCCAGCGATCGAAGACGGCGTATCCCGCCCCATAGGCCGGGTCATGCGCCAAAAGCACATGGGTGCCGGCTTGCACAATCGCCCGGCAAAGGGCGGAGCTGCCGGGATCGCCTATCCCGCTGAGGATGACGCAGCCGGCTGCGAGGCAAAGGCCCTGCAGATCCGCCACTTCGGCGGGAACGTCCTCGACGAATACGAGATCGAAAGGTTCGAGGCCCCGCTGCGGAAGATCGGTAAGTGGGATTTGCAGCACTTCTCGCGCTCCGAGGCGCGCCGCGGCGAGTCCCGGGGCTGACGGTCCGCCGACGACGTGTAACGATCCAAGATCGGGATTGACGGCAAGGCCTGCCAGGAACTCCTCGACATAGATCGACGGCGACGCGCCCGGCAGGAGAAGCGTTTGCGCTGCGTCGACCCTTGGAACGAGGCCGCGCAGCACAGCGACGAAGTCGTCGAATTTCCTGAACCGCCGCGCAAAGGG
The DNA here is from genome assembly GCF_900129325.1 of Kaistia soli DSM 19436. Classification (GTDB taxonomy): domain Bacteria; phylum Pseudomonadota; class Alphaproteobacteria; order Rhizobiales; family Kaistiaceae; genus Kaistia; species Kaistia soli. The sequence goes on from NZ_FQUP01000001.1 coordinate 1,149,995, forward strand.
CAGCCTCCTGAATTTCGGCAGCCGGCCATCGCGCGTCATCGCACGGGCAAGACGCGCCATGACGGGCGCCATGGCCTTGTGGCGGGCGATCGCCGCAAGCGATGGCGCCATCGTTCCGCGCCTCGGTGCTCGTGGGCGCGGGGGATGGATCTGGCGACCCTGCTGCCCATTTTGCGCAACTGGCGTCTCACCCACCCGCTCCGTCACCTTCCGGGCGAGATCAGGACGGCCGCAGGCGACCATCATCGCCTGCAGTTCGGCTAGCCAGCTGGACGCATCGCTGTGAAGTCTACCGTGAACAGACGGGCTCAGCATGATCTCCGCCGGGTGTTCGGGACTATCCAGAAGGCCATCGCGTAGCGCCGCTGCGGCAGCCGTGGCCCATGCGATCTCGGAGTGGACGAGGTTCGGAAACAGCGCGAGACGCCGGGCCGCCTCATCGACCTCTCCCGCGCAGAGGAGACCGGCGATCAGCAGCGCATATTCAACCGGATCGGGCGCCTCGGCCTGGTAGCGGGCAAGGACGTTGTCTATCCAGTTGCCGAGCAGCTCGACGGCGTCGCTCGGTCGACCAAGATGCAGCTGGCAACGCGCACGCCCAACGAGAGCCTCCGGCAGCGGATGAAAGTTGAGGCATCGTGTGAAGGCGCGTTCGGCCTCGTCATAAGACTTGCCGGCAAATGCGCGGCGCCCCTCGTCCAGAAGCTGCCGCAGGTGGCCAAATTGTGCCGGCGGGGCCACGCGCCGGTGCATCAATGGGGAGAGCGACAGTGGCGCAAAAGGCGTCTTCTGGACGATCCGCTGGCCATCGTTGGCGATCGAGCGCAGCCGTAGCCACTGCAGCACCTGGTCGCGATGATGAATGGTATGGCGATCATGCACCAGGCGATGCCCTGCATCGGTGATCGCCGCCATCCGGCCCGGATCACGCAGCAGCATCTCCAGTTTTTCGACAACGTCATCCGGCTCTGCGAAGAGACAGTTCTCCATGTCGACGAAGCCTGCCGCGAGTGTGCCGGCGGTTCGTTCGGTGACGAGCAACGACCGGCAGGCCGGAATTTCGAAGTGCTTCCGCACGATCTCGTCGGCGATGGTGCCGCAGGTCGGGGTGACATGCGAAAAATTGATGAGCCTTGCATATTCCGTTCCGGTCGCGACCTTGGTGACGGCCTGTGCATCGAACCAGCCGGGATGAGGACAGCTCATGATCGGATAGCGCGGCGCCAACTTCTGGCGGATGCGGTTCCGCCACGGATAGTGCGACGCGAGGCTGCCCGTGAAGAGCACCGGGATTGCCTTTGGAAGGCCGTAGTCCCGATGAACCGCGGGATCGATGAAGTTCGGCCAGTAGAAGATGTCGGCGTCTTCATCGGTCAGATATTCGGCGAGCCGCGTGCTCAGCGTGAAATAGGTGTTGATCTGCAACCGACGCATGGCCTGAAGAAAGATCAGCCGCGACGAGCAATAGGGATCGCCGTTGAAGAACCCGACCTTCGGCACCTGCGGCTGCGCGAGCGCGTTGGCAATGCTCGATCGGGCCGCATAGATGCCGGATTCGAACATCGCAATATCGGGTTGGTGCAGATCGCACAGGCGATCATAGTCGCAGTCGCCCTCGATCAACGTCACATCGAACGACAGACGCAGGCAGTCGAGCTGCTGTTTCAGGTGTTCGACGATGAAGCCCGAGATGTTGCGGTCAACGGTCCTGAAAAACAGCATTCTCGGCTTGAGCGCCCGATCGATCCCGGGCGGCGCGTGGGTGTTCATGCCGTCGTTCCATCATCGAAGCGCCAATTGCATGACCTCGCGCCCGCAGGCGACGGTGTCCCATCACTGCCTCCCGCATGCCTGTGCATGCAGGCTGAGGACCCATGATCGGCAGGTTGGCTTTGAGGCTAGCACCCGGCCGCTGGTCAAAGAAGTAATCCTATCGGCGCAGCCCTTTTGTATTATGGACAATCCAGAACTGCTGAATTGATCTCGTACAACAGCCTTCGGATATTCCGGACTCTGCGCCGAGTGCCCGGGCAAATCTTGCCAGCGGCGGCGTTGGGTGTCTTGGCTCGGATTCAGGAGGCGCATGTGCAGGACGGGGACCTCGCCGCGAAGGACGCCCTCCAGGCCGGACCGGGACCGGAGGAGCAGCGCAATTCCTCCGCTGCGGCGGGGGGGTCGGCGCGTCACGTCGTGTGTACGCTTGGCGAGGGCTCCTATCTCCTTGGCATCGCCGGGCTAGTGAACTCGCTTGTTCACGCAGGCTTCGCCGGAGATATCCTCATCGGGTATCGCGGCGCCCTGCCTTCGTGGGTCGAACCGTTCCGAAAGGGTGCCAGCGACACATCATTCCAGATCACGCCCGATGTCCTCGTCAGGATGATCGTCGTCGAGGGCGACTGGCACCTCAACAACACCAAGGCGCATTTCATGGCCGATATCGCCGAGCGCCATGCCGCCGATGCGGAGCTCATCTACTATCTCGACTCGGATATCGTTGTGACGCATCCATGGCCGGCCTTCGCCGAGTGGGCGATGCAGGGCGTCGTCCTGGTCCACGATATCGCCGACAGCACCATGTCTCCCCATCATGCCTATCGCTATGCCTGGCGCGACCTCGCAGCGGCGAACGGCTACGAATGCCGCGCAGTCACTGGCTATTTCAACGGCGGTTGTATCGGCTTCTGCCGGAGGGACATGCGGTTTGTGCTGGCGTGGCGCACCTTGATGGACGCGGCCGCGCGGGCCGGCATCGATATGACGACGATGAAGGATACCGGCGGACGGCTGGAATTCGCGCGCCGCGATCAGGACGTGCTCAACGTTGCCGTCATGGCGACCGACGTCCCGCTGGCGCTGCTCGGCTTCGAGGCCATGGGGCAATATCCGTGGGTGAACACGATCATCCCGCACGCCATCAACTTCAGAAAGCCGTGGCTGCGGAACTACATCGTTGATGCACTTCGTGGCTTTCCCGCCAATCGGACGCACCTCGCCTATTGGCGGTTCGTCGAAGGCCCTCTGTGGCCGTTCACGCCGGCTCAGATCGCGTCGAAGAAGCGCCAGCTCGCGATCGCGCGCCTTATCTCGCTCCTGCATGTCAGGAGCTTTCGCGACCTCTGACGACCTCATGAACCCGCTGGCATGAAGGCAAGGTCCGAACTATCGCGGCCGGGTCGATCCCGGGCGGGCCCAGCGGGATCAGACCGAGTTGTGATAGGCCTGGATCGAGGGCGCGAACATCTCGGCGTCCTTATATCCGTATAGCTTGTGCTTGCTCGGGTTGACGCGGTTCATAACAACCATGATCTCGCCCTTGCTCGTTCCCTCGAGCCGATCGGCGGCGAACTCAACCGACCGCATCCGCGTCCGCGCCCACTGGACGACGAGCACAGTGCGTTCGACCTGTCCGGCCAGATAGAGGGTGTCCGTGGAGGCGAGGACCGGAGCACTGTCGATGATGACGAGCCTCGCCTCCGACTGGGCGAGCTTCAAGAGGCGGGAGAGATCCGCAAGGTAGAGGCCGCGGCGAATACGGGTCTTGCCGCGGGGCACAATGTCGATGCCGCTGCTCGCGTCGTGATGAATGATAGCGGAGATGTCGGCGTCGCCGGCGAGATAGTCCCCAAGCCCTTCGGCATGATCGAGATGGAACGCCGTGCTCAAGCTGCCGCGCAGGAGATCTCCGTCGATCAAGAGGACCGGCTGGCCAGCCGCAACAAGCTCGGCGGCCAGGGCACGCGCGACGAAAGTCTTGCCTTCGCCGTCAAGTGCCGAACTGACGATGAGGCTTGCCGGAAGGCGACCGCCATTCGACTGCTTCAGTGAAATGATGATCGAGCGAACGGCCTCGCCGAACGGGCCGCCAGGTCGCATCCGCGTACCGGACTGCCTGTCCTTCCCGAACCACCGCGGGGCGATTGGTAGCAGACCCGCGGGAGCGAGAGACGAGAAGCGGCTCAATTGCTGTGCGCTGCGCACCCTCTGGTCCAGCATCTCGCGGATGAAAGCCACGGTGACGGCGATCGAAAGCGAAGCCAGCAGAGCACCAATCAGATAAAAGGAGCGGCCTCGACCCTGCGGAAACTGCGGAACCGTGGCGGGCGACAGCAATTCGACGTCCGCCTCCGGCATCATCGCCTGGTCAGACAGCGAGCGTCGGCGTTGTTCCAGCTTATCGAGCGCGGTCTGTTCGGTGGCAGCCGCGCGAACCAGTTCCTCGAGATCAGCCTGCTCCATGGCGGAGCGCGCAAGTTGATCCTCCGCCAGCCGCAACGCCTCGTTCACCTCACGACTTTCCCGGTTGAGGCTCGCGAGCTTGGCGCGCTCGGACTGGACATAACGCGAGATCTCGAGATCCAGCGCCGACCTGGACGCCTCCAGCTTCTGCTTCTGGGCGATGACCTCATCGGCACCATTGCCGAAGGTCTTCAGCAGCCGATCGAGATCCACTTGTTCGCGGGCGATCTGGCGCTGCAGTTCGGCTATTGCGTCCGGCACGACGATTTCTTGCAACGCTTGCTCGCGGCCCGGCCCCTGCAGCGCAGCAATTGTCGTCAGCGTCTCTTTCGTGCTTTGAGCGATGTCCCCCGCCTTGGCGCTGAGATCGGCCGCCGCTTTCACCTGCTCGGCCCGCGCATCGAGAGACATCGCGCCGCGGCTTTCGCGATATGACTGGACGGCAGCGCGCGCCTCCTGGACACGCTGCTGCTGCTCGGCGATGCGGTGCGTAACCCATTGCTGGGTCGCTTCCAGGCGGCGACGGTCATTGTCGCCCCGTTCATCGAGATAGACGTTGAGAAGCGTGTTGGGCACGGCGGCGGCCAGTTTCGGATCCCGCGAGGTGAAGCCGATCTGGATAACGCTGGAAACCGGGTCCCGACTGACCGAAAGCGCGCGCTCATATTCCTCGACGACGCGGTTGTCGTCCGCATTTGACGTCGGTGTTTCCTCGGAAGTGCCCATCAAGTTGCGAAGGGCATCGCGCCACTCCGCGATCATGCTCGGCTTGCGCAAGGCGGGGTTGAATTCTTCCCGATCGGCCAGCTTGAGTTCTCGGACCATGCGCTCCGACGTGCTCCGCGCCAGCATCCGCTCGGTCTCCGACGAGAGTTCGAGTGTGTCGGTTCGGCCAGCCTCCCGCGCATCGAGCGTGTTGGCGAGCGAGTTGCGGATGATCAGGCGGGTATCAGCATGGTAGACCGGTTTCATGGAGATGATCGCCGGCGAAATCGCGGCCGTAAGCAGCAGTGTCAAAACAACGATAAGAACGATTCTCCGCCTGATAAGCCGGAAGCCAGATGTAAGGTCGAAATCTTCCGGTCGTGCTTCCATGGCATCTGGTGATGAATAGCGTACGAAAGTTCGAGATATACTGTCGTTTGATGGGATCGCTACGGTCATCGGAGGCGTACCACTACCTGGTTCCATTAGTGACAGTTTCATAGATTCGCTCCAGGGACCGGCGATAGGACGCCATGCTGAATTGGGCGAGATAGGCCGCGCGTGCCTGCATCGAGAGCGCGCGCCGCGTTTCGGGCTCGCTGACGAGGCGAGCCAGGGCCGAGGCCAGAGCGTCCACATCGCCGGGCGGCACGAAAAGGCCGGAGCTGCCATCGGTGATGACTTCCTCATGCGCGCCGACCCGTGTGGTGACGATGGCGAGGCCATGCGCCAGCCCCTCGACGACCGCCATCGCCAGACCCTCGGCATGGGAGGGCAGCGTGAGAATATCTGCGCGAGCGCAGAGCGCCCGCGTCTCGTCCGGACCAAGCCAGCCGGGCATCTCGACCCGGTCCGCAATTCCGAGCTCGCGGGCCTGCCGCCGGTATTCGTCCACCGGTCCGTCACCAGCAAGGACCGCCCGCCAGCGGAGCTGCATCATCGTGGGATGGCTCAATGCCCGAAGCAGTTCGGGAACGCCCTTGCGCTCGCTGAGCCGCCCAAGGAACACGATCCTTGTCTCGTCATTGTCGCGAAGCCTCGGCCCGCCCGGGTCGGGAACGCAGTTGGGGAGAACGGACACGCGGCGCTGATCGACCCCGAGCACGGTCGTCAGCGTCTGATGATCACGCCGGCCAAGCGCCACGACGTGATCTGCCTTCTTGAACATCGGCAGAACCGCTGCCTGGTCCGCGGCGGAGCGGGCGTTGAAGTCGGCGGCGTAGTCGTAATCGTGCAAGTGAACGAGATGACGGCATCCAAGTCGGCGTGCGGCGGCCGTCAGGATACGCTTGCGCACCGTGCTGCCCCTGCCCGCAACGTGGATATGATGCACGCGCCGGGGCGACACGACACGGTCGCGGGTCATCAGCAGGATCGCAAAGGCGAGCCTCGGCAATGAGGTCAGCGGAAACCAGCGAGGCCCGCGCGTATCCGTCACGACATGGACGATTCCGTCCTTGCCGAAGCTGTCGACGATATAGCCTGCCATGCGGCCGATGCCGCCGCCATGCTCACGGCCGCCGGCGACGTAATGGCGGACGGATAAGGCACCGGCTCTGGTCGACCTGTCGTCGACGCCGGCCGGAATAGCCGTGCCATGCACGGTTTCCGGCCCGGAAATGCTGTTCAGCTCGGCGCGCATGGATCCACCACCTTGCGATAGAGCGAGGCCGCGGCGGCTCCGACAGCCTTGGGTGCGTTGGGGCCATTCGCCCAGGCAAGGGCGCTTGCTCCGAGCTCGGCCCGAAGGTCGGCGCCATGAGCCAGGAGTTTGATGGCGTGCGCCAGCTGCTGCGGATCGCCCGGCGGAACCACAAGTCCGAGACCGTTCTGCGTCACGCTGGCGCGGAGTTCTCCGACATCGGTCACGACGACAGGCTTGCCGAATGCGGCCGCGAGGTTGAGGACGCCGCTTTGCGAGGCCTCCGTATAGGGCAGCACGACGATGTCGGTGTCCGTGAAGAGCTGCGCCACTTCGGCGTCCTCGATGAAGTGATTGCGAATGTCGTAGCGATCCGGGTGGCCCATCAGGCCCCGAAAGGCCCAGGGATCATCCCCGCGGCCGGCGATCGTGATGCGGAGATTGGGCACGGTCTCGCCGAGCGCCGCCTCGGCCCGGATCAAATGCTCCAGGCCCTTATAGGCAAAGATCCGGCCGAACAGCAGGACGCGAAAAGCGTCGTCGCCTTGCGGCCGTGTCAGCTGCCTCTGGCGCGCGAAGTCCGCGTAACGCTGGATGCTCGGATGGGACAGCACATGGACGTGGTCGACAGGTTTCGCATAACGCTGCAGGACCATCTTCCGAAGGCTCTCGCCGTGGACGACGATGTGGCCGGACTGGCGGACCATCAGTTCGGTCGCCCATCGCGGCAAGGTTCGGCTGTCGGCGTCTCCCGGATGCAGCTCGACGTCATGCACCGTGGTGACCAGGGGAATCGGGCGCCAGAACGGCGCGGCAAAGTTCAGCCAAAGCGTCGAGTTGCTGAGGAGATGGATCAGCGTCGGCGCTTCCTGCCTGATGAGTTGCGAAAGCTTCAGGAGAAAGATCGGGTTGGCGGGCGAGCGATGTCGCGGCCAGTCCAACAGCCTCAGATCGACGGCGGGATCGAACCAAGACTCCAGATGAGCATAGCGGCGCTTCGGAACACCCAAGACCACAGGCAGATGCTGCGCGACGCCATTCACGAAGGCGATCGTGTAGTCCTCGAGTTCGGCGACGAGCATCAGCACTTTCATCGCCGCACCTCCACCGTACGGGCGAAGCGGCCGTCCTCGATGCGCCTTTGGGAAGCCAAGACGTGATGAAAGGTCAGCATCAGCCTGATCCCTTCAGGAAGGATATGTCGAGGACGTCGCCCGGCATGATCTCGGTATCCATCGACGCGGCGATTGGTGCCTTCTGTCCGGCGTTCGGCCGGTAGATTTCGACGACGGTCTGGAACTGGCGATCCGTCGCCTCGGACAGGTCGTCGCCTGCATTGAGAATTTGGCTCGAAAGAGCCTCGAGCTCGGCCTTCAAACGGGTTCGATCGGCCATCGCCTCCCGCATCTGCTGACTAATTTCCATTCGCCAATTGATGTCAGCGGTCTTCAACTCGTACTCGACCGTGGCCCGACTTTGCCGCGCGCGCGCCATGAAGGCTTGGTTCTCAAGAAGATCCTGCGAGGCCTGCGACTGCACATGCTCCAGTTCCTGCAGGCGCGGCAGCGGCACCAGCCCCTTCTCAACCAGCGCCCGGGTCGTCTCGACCTGCCGGCCCGTCAGATCCCGCTCGTTCTTCTGCAGGCCCGACTGTTGGTCGAGAACATCGATCTCTAGATCGTAGAGGGCGAGCGCATCGCGCAAGTGCACCTGGTTTTCCGTCCAGGTCTGGAGGCGGTCCTTCAGAATGTTGCCGTCGAGCGACGCAAGAGCGTCGCGGTCCTGCGCCGGCACGCTTCCAGCCGCCGCGGGTGGCGCAGCCGTCTCGCGCCTTGCCAGCTCGGAGTCGAGGCGGGCGATGCGACTGTTGACCTGCAACAACTGATAGGAAACCGTCTTCCATTTCGCCCGCAGCTCGGGGATGTCGACCGCCGCCGCGTTCTGCTCCTGGTCCTGCCCGGCACCTCCGGCAAGGATCAGCGCATGGCGAACCGTCATTCCGGGCTCGAAGTCGATTGATCCGGGCCGCCGAACCTTGCCGCCGACATAGACAGGCCGGTATTTGGTCATTTCGACGAGGACGTTCGGCGCCTTCAGAATATCGCGCTTGGCGAGTTCCTCTGCGATGCGCGCCCCGGCTTCCTCGAGGCGCAGACCCTGGACGGCGATACCGCCGAGCTGCGGCATCATGATCCTGCCGTCGACATCAACCCTGCGATCGCCATCGAATCTGGAAGCATCGGCCACAGATATGTGAACCGTGTCGCCGGGCTCGATCAGGAGGTCGGCCCGGCAGGGCGACATCCCCATCGTTAGAATCGCGAAGACAGCGAGCAGCGCTGCGCGGATATCCGGCTGAAGCAGGCTGGAACGGCATGTTGGCATCATCGGGCTCTCTCACCCTGGAGACCGCCCTTCACAGGAAGGCCCCGGTCGGACCAGGCTTCGCATCACGCCATCGGCGGCTGTTCGGGACGCTTTAGGGCAGCCTCCGACATTCGGCGGCCACGGGAAAAGACTAGCGGAGATGCGACACGGGCCGCAGTTGGGCATATGGCGCATGCCGGCGATCGGTCCCTCGTCCATCGTCATCAGCCACACGAAACGCCGCAGCCAAATGTCGTTCGCGGCTAATGCTTTCGGCGACGATGCCTCGTCCTTTGGCGCCTCCCCCGAAATCGATTGACTCCGTTTCGCGTGGCGCCGCCGCGGACGATGCTGAGCTGTGTCGCCAGAAAGGCGGGCCGCCACGCGAAGCGGAGCCGCGACCTTGCAGACAGAGGCAAGCTTGATGAGATCGTTGACTTACCGCGGAGATGGCAAGCTGTCGGTGCGCTGGCGGACCATCGAATGGTGGGGCGCGGGCATCTGCCTCCTCCTGCAGACGGGCGCATTCTTTCCGCTGCTGATGGCTGGTCCGGTGGGCGAACTCAGTGATGCCGGCAAGGCGAAGCTTCGGCTGGTGTCTCTCCCGGTCTATGCCTTCACGCTTCTGATCCTGTCGCAGAATGTCCGGCCCTTCCTGATCGCGCTCGCGCGCAATGTGCCGCTGCAACTGCTGACGCTGCTGCCCCTCGCCTCAGTGGTCTGGTCGGTCAGTCCGTCGACGACGCTGAGGCGTGCCATCGGCCTCTTGTTCAGCATCCTGCTCGCTTATGTGCTGGCGATCCGCTTCACACCGCGACAGCTGCTCCTATTGCTGATGATCGTGATCGGGGTCTGCATCGTCGCGAGCCTCGGTGCGGTTGTGGCTTTGCCGAGCTACGCCAGGACACCGACCGACGGAACGATCCGTGGTGTGTTCCTCACCAAGAATACGCTCGGCTGGTATGCAAGCGTCCTGGCGCTGATCTGCGGTGTGATCGCGCTCGACGGCTCGATGGGATATCGGAAGACGGCATTGGCTCTGCTGGTCGCAAGCCTTGCCTGTCTCGCCGGTTCCACCTCGATGACAGCGATCATCGCGACAACGTCGGCGGCCTGCGTCTATGTCATCTATGCCCTGCTGCCGAAGGTCCGCGGCGTGGTGCGGGTCGTGTATGTCCTGGTTGTCATCCAGACAGCGGTGCTGATCCTCGTCGTGATGCACGAATATCTGGTGCCTCTCCTCACGGCGCTCGGCAAGGACGCGACGCTGACGGGGCGCGTGCCGCTCTGGGAACTGGTCGATGCCGAGATCAGCAGGCATCTGCTTCTCGGCTTCGGCTTTCAGGCATTCTGGACCGAGGGGAACCCCTTGGCCTGGGCGATCTGGAACAAGGTCGCCTGGATGCCTCCCCATGCCCACAACGGCTATCGCGACATCCTGCTCAGCTTCGGCGTGGGCGGCTTCGTCCTGTTTTGCGGCGTCGTTATGCGCGCAGTCCATCAAGGCGCAGTGCTGCAGTGCCGGGAGCCTCAGGAGGGCTGGCTATGGCTAAACGTGTTCCTGATCATGGTGCTGGTCATGAACCTCACGGAGAGCCTGTTCCTGAATCAGAACGACTGCATCGCGACGATGTTCGCGACCGCGATCATCATGTTTTCCGTCTGCGCCCCTGTCCGCGCGGATCAGATCATTCGCTATTCGCCGGTGGCAGAGCCGGACTTCGCGCCGCCCCTCTCCCCCGCTACCAACGAGTCGAACCCGTGAGCCGCCATCTTGCCGCCGCAGCGCTTGTCTGCATCCTGCTTCATTCCGGACGGTCGGACGCGTGGGCGGACACCGCTGGCGCGACAGAAGCGGTTTCGGCCACGGTCACGCCTGGCCGGTCCTTCCCGCCCGAACTCGCGCCCGAATTTGGCAAAGGATGGCCGTGCGGCGACGGCAGCCCTTCGTCAACTGCGCAAGGGTCCATAGCTCAAAAAGCGACGGGCGCCGTGTTCCATGTCTCGACGGAAGGACGGGACGACTGGAGCGGCCGTCTTGCGAAGCCGAACGACGCCGGCAGCGACGGCCCTTTCGCCAGCATCGAAGCGGCACGTGACGCCGTGCGTACAGCCGCCGTCCCCGGCCGGATCGTCGTTGCGGGCGGCGATTACTATCTGACACAGCCGGTGCTGTTCAATGCTGAAGACAGGGGGCTGGCGATCGTCGCAGCCTGTGGCGAGAGGCCGGTGCTGCATGGTGGCACGCTTGTGGAAGGATGGACGAAGACCGACCAAGGCCGCTGGACAGCTGCGCTGCCGCCATCCATCCGGGACAGCAACGTCACAGCCTTGTTCGTCGACGGCGATGCGCGCCCGCTCGCGCGCTATCCCGATGCACCGACCGCCGGCGATCCGCGGAAGGGGTGGCTCTTCGCCGCCAAGCCGACAGCCGACCAATGGCAGGGCAACACTGAGTTTCGCTATCATCGTGAGGATCTGCCCAAAATCGAGGAGCCGAAACGGGTTGTCGCGCATATTCTCGGCGGCTTCAGCCCGGGCAGCCAATGGGGCAGCGACACGCTGCCGGTGACCGCGATCGATACCACGACTGACACCGTGCATACTGAAGGGACGGGCTATTTCTTCACTGCCGAAGGCAGCCGTTACTTTCTTGCCGGCGCACAGGAATTTCTCACTGCGCCGGGGGAGTGGTGGCAAGACAGGGATGCCGGACGGATCGACTATATAGCCGACGATCCGACATTTCCGCGCGCCAAAGTCATTGCCGGCGTCCTGCCGACATTCTTCCGGCTGCAAGGGGCCGATCAAATGCTGATCGCCGGGCTGGAGCTGCGCGACGGCGCACCGCTCGGCAGCGGCAAGCTTGGCACCGATACGCGCGGCTTTGGCGCCATCCGGTTGGAACAGGCCAATGGTGTAGCGGTCGTCGACAATGTCATCGAAAATGTCGGCGTCGGCATCCATGTCTCGGAGAGTGCCGATGTCCTGATCGCGGGCAACGAGATCAGCCATATTGCCGGCACTGGCATCTATATCGGCACCGAATACGGTCGCTTCGGCAAGTCGATTGGCGCGCGGGTCCTGTCGAACCACATCCACGATATCGGCACCGTCTATTTCGAGAGCGCCGGAATCTTCTTCCAGGCGGCCGACACGATCAGGATCGCGGATAACCTGATCGAGGATCTGTCGCAGTTCGGCATTGCGGGTGGGTCGATCTGGGGCAGTGACGACAGCGTCCACGACGCCGTCATCGAGGACAATGCCGTGCACCGGGCCAATCAGCAGACGGCGGATGGGGGGGCCATCAAGCTGATGGGCATGCAGGCCGATTCCCTCGATAGCATCATCCGCCGCAATCTCGTCACCGATACCGACCAGCTGATGAATCGTGCCGACGGAACATTCTGGCCGGCGCGTTATGAGAGCACGAGCGAGTGGCCAACGCCCATCAGCTGGGCGATCTATCTCGACGGCAAGGCCAGTGGCGTCCTGATCGAGGACAACACCCTGTCGCGGAATGTGTCAGCCATCGGTATCAATGGCGGCTGGAGCAATGTGGTGCGAGGCAACCGGATTTCCGATGGCTTCGGCTCGGCCTTCCGCATCGACGACGGCTCGGGCCGTGATTGGCGCCCAGACTGGGCCGAGCCAAACCGCATCGAAGACAACAGCGTGACCCTCACGGCGGAAGACGGTCTGGCCGCTTCGGTCTATGCCCCCGGACATGGCGCCAGCTATGTCCATTTCGTGCGCAATCACTATTTCGGTCCTCTGGACAGCCACAGCTTCCAGTATCAGCCAAACGTCATGGCCTCCGGGCAGTTCGGCAGCCTCGCCGACCTCCAGAGCGCGGGGCTCGACGAGGGCAGCAGCATCATGCCGGCGGACCCGGCGTCGCCGGAAGTGCTGCCATAGTTTGGCACTGCAGGCTCGCGCGGCTGCGTATGGCGGCCTTCACATTCGTGCATCGGATCTTTGGCAGCCGAGACCATGTTCCCACATGGGCCGAGGCGCTTTGCGCATTCTCAAACGGCAGATGATCCCTTTGGCCGGATGGATGTCCGTCTCTAACCCCCATCCACCTTAGGAAGTAGGCAACGCCCCATCGGGCAATGCCCATTTTGGTCGGGTTTCAGCGACCCGGAAACCGGCTATCTCAAAGATGTTCAATAGCAACGGCAACAACATCTCACGACTCGAGGGCCGCTCAACGATGCCGATCAATTCAAGCTCTATCGCAGACGACGTCGTTATTTCTTATCCAGATCTCGTCAACATCTATGGCTGCCAAATCGGCGCCGGGTCACGGGTCGGCCCCTTCGTCGAAATCCAGAAGGGCAGCAAGATCGGCCGTCGCTGCAAGATATCATCACACTCCTTCATCTGCGAAGGTGTCACGATCGAGGACGAGGTGATGGTGGCGCATGGCGTCATGTTCACCAATGGCCTCTACCCGCGCTCGACGAATCCGGATGGTTCGCTGCAGCGGGACGGCGACTGGGAGTGTACGCCGACACTGGTGAAGCGCGGCGCGTCGCTCGGCTCGAATTCCACCATCGTGTGTGGTGTCACCATCGGGGCCAATGCCCTGGTCGGGGCCGGAGCCGTGGTGACACGAGATGTGCCGGACTTCGCCATCGTCGCCGGCGTCCCTGCGCGCATCATCGGCGATGTGCGGTCCGGAAGCCCGGACGCCCCTCATCCCAACAGCTTGCGAAACACGAATGGCGGTCATTCCGCAGCCAAGGTGGACGAACCATGCCAGGCATAGGTCTCATCGGATACGGCTATTGGGGGCCCAACCTTGCCCGGGCGATCGCCGAAGTCGACGCGGCCGCGCTTAGCGCGATCGCTGACATGTCGCCAGCGGCGCTCGAACGTGCCGGGCGCCGTCATCCATCGGCGCGCCTGCTCACCGACTGGCGCGACCTCATCGCGGATCCCGCGATCGACGCCGTCGTGATCTCGACGCCGGTCAGCACGCATTTCGACATGGCGCTCGCTGCGCTTCGCGCTGGCAAGCATGTCCTCGTCGAAAAGCCGATCACCGACAACGTCTTCAAGGCATCGCTGCTGGTCGAGGAGGCGGCACGCCGATCGCTCGTCCTGATGGTCGATCACACCTTCATCTACACAGGCGCGGTCCGGAAGATCAAAGACCTCATCACCGACGGCTCGATCGGCGACGTCTATTGCTATGATGCGACGCGGGTCAATCTCGGCCTTCTCCAGAAAGACGTCAGCGTCATCTGGGACCTTGCGGTGCATGACTTCGCGATCCTCGATTTCCTCATCGAGGCACGCCCGGTTGCCATCTCCGCAAGCGCCGCAGCGTTCCTGCCCAACAGCCCCGAGACGATGGCGCATCTTTCCATCTATTTCGACGACGGCGCCATGGCCCATCTCAACGTCAACTGGATGTCGCCGGTCAAGATCAGGCAGACGCTGATCAGCGGCCGCCAGCGCATGATCATCTATGACGACATGCAGAACAGCGAGAAGATCAAGGTTTATGATCGCGGCGTCGATCTTGCCGAAGGCCAAGATGACGATCGCGAGCGGCGGGTTTCCTATCGGATGGGTGAGATGTGGGCGCCCCAGATCTCGACCAAGGAAGCGCTGATCACGGAAATCGAGCAGTTCGTGCACAGCATCGAGAGCGCGGAGCGGCCCCCCTCGGATGGCGAGAGCGGACTGCGCGTCGTCGAGATGCTGGCGGCAGCGACCCGATCGGCCGCGCTGCGCGGTCAGCCCATGGAACTCGTTGATCTGAGGCGTGCATCATGATTCCTTTCCTTGATCTTCGCGCGCAATATGCCTCGATCGGCCCTCAGCTCGAGGCGGCCGTGATCGCGACCATGCGCGACGGCACCTTCGTCCTTGGCGAGCGCGTCGAGCGCTTCGAGAACAATTTCGCCGCCTATTGCGGCACGGACCACGCCGTGGCGGTCAACTCCGGCACGTCGGCTCTTCACCTAGCGCTCCTCGCCGCCGGCATCGGTCCGGGCGACGAGGTGATCACCGTGCCGGCGACCTTCGTCGCGACCACCGCGGCGATCGTCTATACCGGCGCAACGCCTGTGTTCGTCGACATCGATCCGATCACCTGGACCATGTCGCCCGAGCTCATCGCCGACAAGGTGACCAGCCGGACCAAGGCGATCATGCCGGTGCATCTGCACGGCCGGCTGGCCGACATGGCATCCATCTGCGCCATGGCCCGTCTTCTCGGCCTCATAGTGATCGAAGACGCCGCCCAGGCGCACGGAGCCGAGCGAGACGGCACACGCGCCGGCGCCTTCGGGGACATCGGCTGCTTCAGCTTCTATCCCGGCAAGAATCTTGGCGGTTGCGGCGAAGGCGGCATCGTCACCACCAACCGGGCCGACTTTGCGGCCACCATCCGCTCGTTGCGCGACTGGGGCCAGGAGGGCAAGTACAACCATGTCCGCCATGGCTTCAACTTCCGGATGGACACGGTCCAGGGTGCCGTCCTCGACGTGAAGCTGCCCCATCTTGATCGCTGGAACAGCCAGCGACGGCGGATCGCCAACATCTACAACGATCATCTTCGCGGACGGCTGGGCCTCCCGGCCGGGCCGATCGGTCTTGATCATTCCTGCCATGTCTATGCGGTCCAGTCCGAGGAGCGCGGCGACTTGCGGGCGACCCTCAACGATGCCGGCATCGCGACGGGCATTCACTATCCCGTGCCCGTTCATCTCCAGCCGGCCTATGCGCAGCTCGGCTACAGGGCTGGCGATTTTCCTGTCGCCGAGGCGCTGGCGCGCCGGTCGCTGTCTCTGCCGCTCTTTCCCGAACTATCGGACGACCAGGTCGCCTTCATCGTCGATGTCGTCAACGACGCGACGCTGCAGGACATCGTCCAGACCGCCTGAACCCTTGAGGAGGCACTCGTGAACATGCTGAACGGGGCGCGCGTCCTGGTGACCGGCGGCGCCGGATTCATCGGGTCCCATATCGTCGATCAACTGGTGACGGCCGGCTGCCGTGAGATTGTCGTCATCGACAATATGATCCGAGGTCGGGCCGCCAATCTTGCCGGGGCGCTCAAATCCAGCCGGGTTGAGATCATCGAAGGCGACATCCGCGATACCGCCTTGATGGAGAGGCTCGTCGCGAACACCGACACGGTGTTCCATCAGGCGGCATTGCGCATCACGCATTGCGCCGCCGAGCCCGACGAGGCGATGCAGGTCATGGTGGATGCCACATATCGTCTGCTGCGCCTCTGCACCGAGTGCAACGTTCGCAAGGTCGTCATGGCCTCCTCGGCGTCGATCTACGGCATGGCAGCGCATTTCCCGACGACGGAGAGCGACCATCCGTACGCGAACCGGACGCTTTACGGCGCGGCGAAGTCTTTCGGCGAGGGTCTGCTGCGTTCGTTCAACGACATGTACGGACTCGATTATGTCGCGCTGCGGTATTTCAACGTCTACGGCCCGCGCATGGACATCCACGGCCGCTACACCGAGGTGATGGTGCGCTGGATGGAGCGGATTGAGGCCGGAGAGCCGCCGCTGATCTTCGGCGACGGCCTGCAGACCATGGACATGATCCACGTCACCGACGTGGCGCGCGCCAACATTCTTGCCGCTACCGCGCCGGCCACCGACGCCGTCTTCAATGTCGGCTCGGGCACGGAGACCTCGCTGCTCGAACTCGCCGGGATCTTTGCAGTCGCAATGGGGCGCCCCGCCCTGCAGCCTGTCCATCAGGAAGCCCGCTCGATCAATCCCGTGCCGCGCCGGCTTGCCTCGACCAAGGCAGCGGAGGAAGCCCTGGGTTTCCGCGCTCGTGTCGGTCAACAGGAGGGAATCAGCGATCTCGTCGCCTGGTGGCGCGGCGAGAAGAAGGCGCAACAGGTCGAGGAGATGGCATCGTGATTCCGATTGCAAAACCTCTGCTCGGCCAGGAGGAAGCCGACGCGGCCAGCCGGACGATCCTTTCGGGCTGGCTGACGCAAGGGCCGCAGGTCGCGGCCTTCGAAGCCGAGTTCGCCACGCTCGTCGGCGCCGACTACGCCTGCGCGGTTGCCAATTGCACCGTGGCGCTTCATCTCGCGCTGCTGGCGCTCGAGGTCGGCGAGGGCGACGAGGTTATCACTGTCAGCCACACCTTCATCGCGACCGCCAATGCGGTTCGGCAGTGCGGCGCCACGCCCGTTTTCATCGATATCGGGCCCGACGGCTTCAACATGGACCCGAAGCTCATCGCAAGGGCGATCACCCCGCGCACCAAGGCGATCCTCTGCGTGCACCAGATGGGCATGCCATGCGACATGCGTTCCATCATGCGGGTGGCGCGGGCACACGGCCTTGCCGTAATCGAGGATGCCGCCTGTGCGATTGGTTCACAGATCCGCGTCGGCTCCGAGTGGCAGGCGATCGGCGCGCCCCAGGGCGATATCGTCTGCTTCTCCTTCCATCCCCGTAAGGTCCTGACCGTCGGCGACGGGGGCATGCTGACCACACGCAATCCGCAATGGGATGCTTTGTTCCGCCTCTGGCGCCAGCATGGCATGTCAGTCTCCGACACGGTGCGTCATGACAGCCGCAAAGTGCTTTTCGAGACCTATCCGGTGCGCGGCTTCAATTACCGGATGACGGACATCCAGGCTGCCGTCGGACGTGAGCAGTTGAAGCGCCTGCCCCAGATCATCGCCGCACGGCGGCGGCGGGCCGAGATCTACACCGCGGCGATCGCCCGGATGGATGGACTCGTCGCACCGAACGAACCGGATTGGGCCATGTCCAACTGGCAGAGCTACTGCGTGATGCTGGCACCCTGGCTCGATCAGCGCGCGATCATGCAGGCGATGCTGGACGAAGGCATCTCAACGCGGCGCGGCATCATGTGCGTTCATATGGAAGACGCCTATTCCGACCTGCCAAGACAGCATTCGCTGCGTCGCTCCGAAATCGCGCGCGACCAATCGATCATTCTGCCGCTCTACCCGCAGCTCACCAATGAAGAGCAGCTGAAAGTCATCGAGACGCTTGCCGGTGCAGTCACAAAGTCGGCCAGTTCGCCGCTCAGGGCGGCCCAATCCTCATGACAATGGAACCCGCCGAAACGCATCCCGGCACCGAGGACGAGATGCTTCACAGCATGAGGCGCCGCATCGACATCCTGCATCTCGATCTCTCGAAGCTCCAGGTCGTCACAGAGGCGGCGACGGGCGCCTATGCCGCCACCGCCGTGATCGCCGCCATGGCGGGCGCGGAGGTCCATGCCTGCGCCCGCGACACCGTTCATCACGGCAGCGCCCGCGACGCGATCGATGCGACGCGGCGCTTGGCCCGCCTCGCCGGCGTCGAGACGCGGATTTCCTTTTCGATCGGCGTCTCCACGGCAGCGCTGAACAGCTGCAGTATTCTCACGAATTCGGGCCGTCTTCGGCCGATCACGCGCGATGTCATCCGATTTCTGCCGCGTGAGGCCGTGATCGCCCTGATGTTCGAGGCATGGGAATTCCGTGGGACCGACTTCGATCTCCCGGCCTGCCGCGAGAACGGGATCCGTATCGCAGCGGTCAACGAGCGCCACCCCGACGTCGCTGTGTTTCCGTTCCTGGGGCCGCTTTGCGTGCGCCTGCTCCGAGACGGCGACATGAACGTCGACGGCAAGCGCATCGCCGTGCTCTGCGACAACCCATTTGCCGAATTTCTGATCGAGGGGCTCAGGGAAGCCGGTGCGACTGCCGAGCTTTTCAACGACATTACGCCGATGCGTGAAGACAGCTGGGACGCGGTGGTGCTTTCGATGACGCCGCGCGACCGGCCGCTTGGCCGGGCCTCGATGGACATGATCGCCCGACGCGCTCCTGGCGCGCTTCTCGCCCAGTTCTGGGGCGACATCGACCGCGCCGCGGCGCGCGTTGCCAGCCTTCGCGTCTGGCCCCTGACCGAGCCCGGCCAGGGTCATATGGGAATCCTCCTGAACCGCCTCGGCCCGGAGCCGATCATTCGCCTGCAGGCCGGAAGCCTCAAGGCAGCCGAGATGGTCTTTCGAGGCGAGCCCCTGCCGGCGGACGGCGTCGCCTCGCTTCTCTAGGTCCGAACCCAAAGGACGGTCGCTGAAGTCGGCGGATGCGCTCGGCCTATTGCCCGACGGTCGGCAAAACATACCGGCCTCAGGGCAGGACGGCGCAAATACTTCCGAGGCTTCATCCCGAGTTTCCGCCGGACGAGCCGTGACCATCGCGCCGCTGAACGATGATCGCATGCAATATCCGACCAGCATAAAAAGGCCCGACATCAACAGCGGCGCTCGTCGAGAGCCCCGAACAAGAAAGTCCGGCGGCCGCGGCAAGGTCCCGTCCCTGTCGCGACCATTTGCCAATCTATCGCGGCGAGTCACCCTCCGGAAGGAACATGCCGTTGGTCATGAACGCCACTTCGGTCCGATTGCGGGCATTGAGCTTCTTCATGATGTTGCGGATGTGAACCTTGACGGTGCACTCCCCCATGTTGAGCTCATAGGCGATCAACTTGTTCGGCTGGCCACGACGCAGCGCTTTGACCACCTCGGCCTGGCGCGCGGTGAACAGCGAGCGCTCGCCCTCCTTGCGCGATGCGACCTGATCTGCCGCCGTGCGGCTCTTGAGAAGCGCGCTGGCGGGAATGAACACCCCTCCCGCGCGGACCAGACGTATGGCCTTTACGGCCACGTCAAGATGGATGCTGCTCGGAATATATCCGCTCGCGCCATGCTCGATCGCATCCAACATCTGATCGGGATTTTCGCTATCCGACATGATGACGAACCGCGCCTGCGGATCGATCATCTTCATCCTCGCCAAATCGCGATGCAGGACATTCTCGGTTGCGGATAGTCCAACTGCACAAAGGAGTACGATTGAACTTCCTGCCCCCCGATCAAACCGCTGCCATTCGTCCACGTCAGCAAATGTCAGGATGGCGCAGTCGCTTTCGATATCGCAGAGACAGCGCGCCAAACAATCACGAGCGAACGCATTCTCATCGATAATGGCGATACTGTCCTTTATATCGAACCCTTCGGACAGATTATTCCCGTCTCTACCACTATCGATCACATTTTCCGGCAGTGCTTCAATCAGGCTCATTTTATGTGGAACGGAATTATGCCTGTTCATCAACATTTTGACATACCCGATTGCTAGTGTGTCGATTAATTCCCTGCCCAGTGGCCTCAGCTACTCGTCGAAAAACAGCCAGTCGGTGGATGACGAGTTCGAAAGCTTAACAGAATGCAACTTATAGCAGTTTAATGAATCGATCAACCTCGATCGCGGTACAGCTGTGGGGCCATGAGGATTACTCCGTCTATCCACCAAACGAATTACTCACATCCCTTGAATCCAGAGGGGCGACTTTGGCCGCAATCCTTGGTTAAATACGAAACTTTCAGCACGACTGGTCCAAAATGATGCCATGCGACATCCATATTGCACCGCAGCATATTATTTTCATCCATATAAGTCCAGTCGATTCTCTCGACGACGCTTGTCGGTCGAGAAGACATTGAATTTATACTGCTTAAGCTGAGAGTCTTCCTGCGCCGCAACAGTCGTCCAGTCGACTGGATAGTCCCCTGGGCGGGGCCGTTACGTCCCGGCCAACGGGGAGCATCCGCGGGATGTGTATTCGCAGCAGCAGGCCGGTAACCGGTAAGGACAAGCCTCGGACGGTTGCCAGATTGCGTCCTGCCTCACCCGGCCGGGACGTGCCACCCGCGCAGTATGTCGGAGACCTGGGAGATTTCTTAAGGATGGACCAAATTCAACCACCGCATCGCCCATAAGGCGAGCTTAGCTGGCCGCATTAGTCATTCATGGATGCTTAAATGACCGCAGCTCTGCTTCGATCTAATCCTTTTGGCCGATACCGACATCAGGGCTCGCGAATGGCGTTGTCAAGCCCGCGAAGGATCGGGTAGAGCAGATAGGACATCACCGTCCGGCGGCCGACTTTGATTTCCGACGAGACCGACATGCCTGGCAGCAGCGAAACCGGCACGCCATCCACCTTGAGCCTGTTGTCCGAGAGCGCGACGCGCGCGCGGAAATACGGCAACGCAGACTGGCTGGCTGTCGTCTCCTGCTGGTTCGGCGTAAATGCGTCCCGACTGATCGTGCGGATCGATCCGGCTGCCGTCCCGTATTTCTGAAACGGATAGGCGTCGAACTTGACCCGCACCGCATCACCGGTTTCGATCCGACCAATGTCGCGGGCGTTGACCGAAACCTCAGCTTCCAACGGCACGTTGAGCGGTACGAGCGTGACGATCGGCTCAGCCTCACGCACCACAGAGCCGATCGAGCGCTGAGCCAGATCGAGCACGACAGCATCAGCCGGCGCGGTCAGCGCGACGAGGTTACGACGGAGCTTCATCTTCTTGAGCTCCTCATCGACCGTATCGCGTTGATTGCGAACCTCGACCAGCTTCTCCATGGTCGTGCGGCGAAAGTCGTCGATGAAGGCCTGCCGATCGGCCTTCAGCTTCGCCAAAAGATGGGTTCCCTGCGCGCGTTTGCCGTGGAGCGCCGCGATGCTTGCGTCGACATCGAGGCGTGCGTCGCGCGAGCTGAGCAGATTGACCAGCGAGCCGAACTCCTTCTTGTAGAGCGTGTCGCGCGCCGTCTCGATCAGCTGCAGGTTTTCACGCCGTGCCGCGAGAATCGCCTCCTGCTCCGTGCCCGACTGCAGGTCGGCCGCCTGCCCTGCGATCTGCTGGTCGAAATTTTGCAATTGCGACAGCCGAAAGGCCTGCCGCTGGCCGAAAAGTTCGACTTGCAGCAATTCGTCGGCCGTGTTGCCAGCCCCCAGACCGTAGTCGTCGCCGCGGATCTCTGCTTCCATCCGCTTCACCTGGGCATCGAAAGCCCTGAACTTCGCCTCGAGCTGGTCGACATCGGATTGACTGAAGGTCGCGTCAAGCCGCGCCAGCGTCTGGCCTGCATGAACGGTCTCGCCAACGGCGACATCGATCGAGCGAATGATCGAGGTTTCAAGAGGCTGGACGACGATTGTAGGCTTGGTGGTGACGAGCTTGCCCGGCGCGACCACGACTTCGTCGACAGAGGCGAGCGAGGCCCATAATGCGGTCGAACCCAGAAGGGCGATGATGCCATAGAGTGTGATGCGTGCGACGCGGGGCGGATCGCGCTCCTCGAGTTCGAGCGCGTCGGACTGGAATTCCGCGATAACAGTGCGATGCAGCGGAACGGGAACTAACGAGGAGCGGCGCTCCGGGGGAACCGGCTCGCTGCCTTCGGTCGATCGGACATTGGCGTTCATGCGAGCTGCCTTGTCTGCTGGGACCAGAGATGCCGGTAGATCTGGCAGCGCGCGACAAGGGCCTCGTGGCGTCCAAGATCAGCGATGCGGCCGCGTTCGATAACGAGAATGGCGTCGGCATCGGTCAGAGTCGAAAGCCGGTGCGAGACGATGATCACCGTTCGTCCCTCGGCGATGCGCCTGAGGTTCTGGCGGATGATCGCCTCGCTGTCGGGGTCGAGCGCGCTCGTCGCCTCATCGAGGATGAGCAGCCGCGGATTGGTGATCAGCGCACGAGCGATCGCCAGGCGCTGTTTCTGCCCGCCGGAAAGGTTCGCGGCGTTCTCCTCCAGCATGGTTTCGAGACCGCGCGGCAGACGCTCGATGAATTCGTCGGCGCCGGCGATCCGGGCAGCCTCGGCGATCTCCTCGATGCTCGCGTCGGGCTTGGCCGCCGCGATATTATCGCGCACAGACCCGCGGAACAGGAAGCTGTCCTGCAGGACGACGCCGATGCTCTTGCGGAGATGTACAAGATCGAGTTCGCGGCTGTCATACCCATCGAGGCGGACGAGCCCCTGCTGGATGCCATAGAGGCCCTGGATGAGCCGGGTGACTGTTGTCTTGCCTGAGCCGCTCTTGCCAACGATGCCGAAGACGGATCCGGCCGGAACCGTGAAGGAAACATCGTCGAGCGCCGGCGTTCCCTCGGTGCCATAGCGGAAGGAGACGTTGGCAAATTCGACCCGGCCCGCTAGACGCGGCTGCAGCCCCCGTCCCCGCCCGAACTGCTCGCGTCGCTGGTTCATGATCTCGCCCAGCATACGCACGGAAAGCGCGACGTCCTGGTATTCGTGCACCATGGTCACGATCTGGACCAGCGGGCCGGAGACGCGTCCAGCCAGCATGTTGAACGCGACCAGCGCGCCGATCGTCATGCTTCCATTGAAGACGTCGAGCGCGCCAAGACCAATGATTGCGACGCTCATCAGCTTTTCCAGGAGGCCGGTAACGGCCTGCGCAATGGTCGAGATCTTCTCGACGCGGAAGCGGACCGACACGGCCTGGGCCGACCCATCGTCCCAGGCCCGGCGTTGACGCGGCTCGAGCGCCAGGGACTTGACGGTGCGCATGCCATGCACCGATTCAACGAGTTGGGCCTGGCGCTCGCCCTCGGCCTCATACAGGGCCTTCAGGCGGCGGCGGAACGGACCGACCAGCATCATCACGACGAGGCCGACCAAGGCCGTGAAGCCGAGCACGACCAGGGTCAACTTCACGCTGTACAGCATCAGGACTGGCAGGAAGACGAACAGGGAAAGCCCGTCGAGCAGGGTCAGGAACAGCCGACCGGTCAGGAACTCGCGGATGCGGCCGACCTGCTGCATGTGCTTGACGAGAACGCCGGCAGAGGTCTGCTCGAAGAGCGCGATCGGGAGGTCAAGCAGATGCCCGAATGTCCGCGTTGCGACCCGGATGTCGATCTTGTTGGTGGCGTAGAGCAGCAGGTAGCGGCGAAGGAACGTGAATGCGGCGTCGAAGATCAAGGCCGCGCCGACGCCGATCGTCAGCACCGTCAGCGTCGCATAGCTTTGGTGCACCAGAACCTTGTCGATGACGATCTGGAAGAAGATCGGCGTCGCCAGTCCGAGCGCATAAAGTACGAGCGCTGCGAGTGCCACATCGCGGAACAGCTTGCGCTGACGGACAAGCTCAGGAATGAACCAGCGGAACCCGAAAGGCTGCTCTTCGTCGAGCAGCCCGTGCGACCGCTTGAGGAGGATCACTGTCCCGTCCCAGACGCCCGAAAGCCGCCTCTGATCGAGCAGCAGCATTTCGGGCCGGACCGCGAGGGGATCGAGCACGCGGACCAGCGTCTCGCCATTGCTCTCCAGGAGCCCCGCGATCACCACCCAGTTGCCATTCTCGAGCCGCGCCAGGATCGGATAGGCGCCGCCGAGCTTTGTCAAAGCCGCGAAGCTCAGCCGGGCCTGCTTCGCGCGAAGGCCCGCGCCCTTTGCCATGCGCAACAACTGCCTGGCAGCGACCGGCGACCCGTCGAGCGAATGATCATGCATCAAACGTTCGGGCGAGAGGTCGACCCCGTGGTGACGGGCGACGAGGGCCAGGCATTGAAGCCCGGTATGAGGGGTGCCGGCCATGATCTGCCTTGAACGGGGGTTGCCGCGTCAGTTGAAATTCGGCGAGGCGTTGACGGCGCTGGCAGCCTCACGGCCGATCTCTGCAACCGGCGCCTTCGGCATGTCGGCGACCCGGCGGATCGCCCCGGCCTCGACGAGACCGTTCAGGGCCTTCTGCAGCAGGTCCATCGAATTGGCGAAGGCATCGACAGGCATGATCACGCGCTGGCGGAAGACAGCCTTCGGATTGTTGTTCTGGTCTCGCTCTTCGGGCGAAAGACTCACGAAGTCGATGCGTACGATCGAACCGGTTATCGTGATCTCGCCGACGCCATCGGCATAGATTTCGTCAGACATGGGACTCTCCTTTGCTGAATCTCAGAAAATGGAACAGCCCGCGGTGGCCAGTCAGGCATGCGCGGTCAGTTGCCAGGGTGGGAACGGATCGATGAGATGGGTGGCGGACGCGGGGTCGAAGCCGGTTTCCGGACCGACAAGGGCGGAGTCGAGCGCCGCACGCAGCGCCGCTTCGTCGAGGCCCGCGCCGATGAAGACAAGCTCCTGCCGACGATCGCCCCAGCCCGCACGCCAATGACGCTCGATCAAGGCACGAAAGATCGGGCTCGCCGGCCACGCGGCGCGCGGCACGGTCGCCCACCAGAAGCCTTTTGAATCGAACCGTCGCTGGGTTCCCGCGATCGAGAGAAGCCCGACCTGATCCGGGCGCGTTGCCAGCCAGAAATGCCCCTTGGCGCGCAGCAGGCCCGGCCAATCCGTCTCGATGACGGCGAGAAGGCGTGCCGGATCGAAAGGACGCCGCGCCCGGTATACAAAGCTGCTGATGCCATATTCTTCGGTCTCGGGCACATGGTCCGAAGCGCCGAAGAGTTCCTTGTGCCAGAGGGGATGACGTGCCGCTCTGGCGGCGTCGAACAATCCGGTATCAAGCACGGCACCAGCCGGCAGATCACCGAAGTCGGTTTCGATGACGCGCGCATCGGCGTTGAGCGCCGCGATGATGCGACGGACAGCGAGGCGGTCGGCAGCGCTCGCCGAGGAGATCTTGTTGACGACCACGATGTCAGCGAACTCGACCTGCTCGACGAGGAGGTCAGTCAGGCTGCGCGTGTCGTCGCCGTCGCGGCTCTCCCCCCGGTCCACAAGGCGCTCGCGGCTCCCGAAGATCGTGAGGAAGTTCGCAGCATCCACCACCGTGACCATCGTGTCGAGGCGTGCGATGTCGGCCAGCGCCGCTCCCGCCTGGTCGCGGAACGAAAAGGTGGCGGCAATCGGCAGCGGCTCTGCGATACCCGTCGCCTCGATCAGCAGGTAGTCAAACCGGCCCTCGGCGGCCAGGCGGCGAACCTCGCCGAGGAGGTCGTCGCGCAGGGTGCAGCAGATGCAGCCATTCGACAGTTCGACCAGCGTTTCCTCGGTTCGCGAGAGATTGCCACCATCACGCACGAGGTCGGCGTCAATGTTGACCTCGCTCATGTCGTTGACGATCACCGCGACGCGGCGGCCCTCGCGGTTGCAGAGAACATGGTTCAGGAGGGTCGTCTTGCCCGACCCGAGAAAGCCGGTGAGGACCGTGACAGGCAGCCGATGGTCCTGTGCAAGGGGAAGCGCCATGCTGTCCCCCTATGCCGCCAGCTGTTGCCGGAAGACGACATCCACATAGTAGTTGGTGTCGTTGTAGCTGCTGGTGGGGAACGCTCCCGAAGACCCATAGGAATAGACGCCGTTGCCGCCCGACAGGATGGAGGCGAGAGCACGGAGGTCGCCGTTTGCGATCTGCGAGGCAAGGCCTTGCGACGTAGCTGAGTAATGACCATCGGTGCTGTAGGAGACCACATAGGTCGTGTCGGCGTTGACCGCGACCGGCGTATCGAGGGTTGCCTGCTGCCAGCCGCTCGCGGTCTCGTTCGAGAAGGTCACCGATGAGAGCAAAGTGCCGCTGGCGGTCCAGAGATAGCCGGTATGGGTGCCGGTGTTGTCGGCGGCTTTGTAGAAGCGGATATCGGTAATCCAACCGGCAACGTCGGTCTGGAACTTCATGCCAAGGTTGACCGGATTGGTGTCTGACGCCGAGACAAGGGTCGGCGTGGTGTTCGAGGTAAAGATGCTCTGGGGCAGGCTTTGTCCGCCCTGCGGCAGCACCGAAAGGGAAACCTGCGCCGAAGCCGTCCCGCTATGGCCATCCGAGATCGAATAGGTGAAGCCGGCCGTGCCGGAATAACCATCGGTCGGCGTGAACGTGATCGTATTCGACTGAGCATTGAAGACGGCATTGCCGTTGCTGGCATTGCTGACGCCCGTCACGTGGAGCGCGTCGCCGTTGGCGTCGCTGTCATTGGCGAGCAAGGCCGAGGCCTGAATGACGAGCGAGGTATTGCCTGGCGTCGACAAGCCACTGTCATTGGTCGCCACGGGGGCCAGATTGCCAGTCGCCGGTGAATAGACAACGTCGACCCAATAATTGGTCGCATTGTAGTTCTGATTGGGAAACTCGTTCCCGGATCCATAGGCGTAGACGCCGTTGCCCCCGCTGCTGCCGCTCGAAGGTGCCGTCAGCGGTCCGCTGGTGTGGCTGCTGGAGAAATAGTTTGCCGTGACAGCATAGCTGCCGTTCGACTGGTAACTGGCGATATAAGTCGACCCCGCCGCGATCGCGACCGGCTGCGAGAGTGTGGCCGTCTGCCAGCCGCTTGCGCTCTCATTGGAGAAGGTGACGGTGGCAAGAAGCGTTCCGTTGCTGGACCACAGCGATCCCGTATGCGTTCCCGTGTCCTGCGCGCTCTTGTAGTAGCGCAGGCCCGTGATGGTGCCGGCTCCAGATGCGATGAACTTGACGCCGAGCTCAACCGGGGAGCCGTCATTGACGGACGCAACCGCCGGCGTATCGCCCGCCTCGAAGAGGCTCACCGCCGTGCTGGGTACCTCGATCAACATCGATGCGTTGGCCGAGGCACTGCCACCATGCCCGTCCGAGACGGTGTAGGTGAAGCTCGCCGGTCCGGCATAGCCGGCCGCAGGGGTGAAGGTGATCGTCGAGGCCTGCGCATTGAGCTGGACAGTGCCATTGCTCGGGTTGCTGACAGCGGAGATCGTCAGCGCATCGCCATTGGCGTCGGTGTCATTGGCAAGCAGCTCACCAAAGGTGAAGACACGCGGCACGTCCTGTGTCGCCGAGAGACCGTTATCATTGACGGCCACCGGCGCGACGTTTTCCATCGCATGATTGAAGACGACGTCGACCCAGTAATTGCTGGCATTGTAGCTGTTGGTCGGGAAAACACTGGACGAGGAATAGGCGTAAAGGCCATTTCCGCCGGAAGATGCCGACGACGGTGCCGTCAATGTGTCATTGCCACGGCTGGTAGAGAAGTAGTTGCCTGTCGCCACATAGGTGCCGGTGGTGTGATAGGAGGCGATATAGGTCGTCCCCGCCGTGACCTGGACCGGATTGGACAGGACGGCAGTCTGCCAGCCGCTCGCCGTCTCGTTGACGAAGGTGACGGTGGCAAGGCGGGTTCCAGTAGCGGTCCAGAGCGAGCCGGAATGGCTGCCGGTGTCCCCTGCGGCCTTGTAGAACTTGATGCCGGTGATGGTGCCATCGGTCGAGGACACGAACTTCATGCCGAGTTCGACCGGCTGCCCCGTTTCGGAACCGCCGCTCGGACCGTCGGTCGATTGGAAGACCGAGACGCTGACAGGCGCGGCATCGATCGAGAGGCCGACATTGGCCTGGCTGGTGCCGCCGCGCCCGTCGGAGATCGTGTAGCTGAAGCCTCCCGTACCCGAATAGCCCGATGTCGGCGTGAACGTGATCGTGCCGGCCGCCTGGTTGAGACTGACGGTGCCGTTCAAAGCCTGTCCGACCGTTGTGATCTTCAGCGCGTCATCATTGGGGTCGTTGTCGTTGGCGAGAAGCGCAGCGATCGAAAACGTGCGTGCGATGTTCTTTTCGACGAGCAGCCCGGTGTCGTCCGTGGCCGTCGGCGCCGTGTTCGGCCCCGCGTCAAGAACCACATCGACCCAGTAATTGGCGCCGCTCGCGCTGTCGGTTGGGACATTCGTCGGGAAAGCGCTGGTCGCCCCATAGGCGTAGACGCCGCCGCCCGGCTGCACAGTGACCTGGCCGTTGGAATAGGTCGTGTTGAAATAGCCGTCGTCGACGGAATAAAAGCCGTCGCTGTGATAGGAGGCGACATAGGTCGTCCCGGCGGCGATCGCGACGGGACTGGAGAACGTGACGGTCTGCCAGCCGGACAGGGATTCTCCGGTCGAGACCCCCGTTGCCAGCAGTGTGCCGTCCACGGTCCAGAGACTGACCGAATGCGAACCGGTATTGTAGAAGCCCTTATAGAAGCGGATGCCTTCGACAAGGCCGCCGTTCTTCGTCTGGAAGCGGACGCCGAGTTCCACGCCATCGCGATCACGCGCGGTTTCCACGGTTGGCTTCGCCGCCATGGTCCACAGACCCGTCTCGTTCGGGAGCGTGACCGAAACCTGCTTGCCGGCGGAAGGGGTTTCCAGATTGAGGCTGTCATCGACGGCCCGCGACAGGATCGTATAGGTCCCGCTAGCCTGAACGACCCAGTTGTAGCTCCAGTTGTTTCGCCCAGTGGCCTTGAACCAATGAGCACCACCATCAGTTGAAATCTCGACGCCGGCGATCACGCCGCCGCCACCGTCCTGCGCAGTGCCCGTGATGGTGACGTGCTGCCCCTCGGTGAACGAGCTGCCGACATTCGGCGAGGTGATGCTGGAGGTCGGCTTGGTATGGTCAGTCGATTGCGTGGCAAGGACCAGGCTGGCATCGAGCGTTGATGGCTGAATGCCCATGTCGGCAAACATGTTGACCATCGCCTGCTGCACATTCGGATCCGTCTCGGTGGCGGGTCCCTCGTGATCAGCATTGAGACCCCATGACCAGAAGACGGTGCCGGCACTGAACACCAGCGCACCACTGTCGTCGCGATACATGGTCAGGCTGTGTGTCGCATCGGCCGGTCCGATGCTGCTGCCATAGTCGCGCAGATAAGTGTCGACCGAAACCGTGGTCTGCGAGAGGTTTACCAGCCCCGCCGGCCGATAGCCGTTCTCGACATCCGAATTCCATTCATAGCCGAGGATGTTCTTCGAAAGCTGGACCGACTCGCCCGGCTGCAGATCAGCCACATCGGTGTTGCGCCAGAATCGGAGGTTCGAATAGTCATACCCAACCGTGATCGCGTCCTGACGATAGGCATCGACCTGGAACATCGTGCCGATCAGCGCATTCTCGGGCTCTTGTCCCGGGGCGGCATTGTTCGGATCGCGCCAGGTTCCTGTCGCGGTGCCGGTCGGGTCGCTGGTGGTGCCCCAGGTGTCCTTGTAGGTGACCATGGTGCGGTACGGCGTTCCACTGCCGTCGATGCTCGTTTCCCAGCGCACCTTCCAATACATGTCGTTCCCGCCCCAGAAGGCGAGATTGACGCCGGCATCGCGGGCCGCCTCGACATTCGAGCGCTGCTCTGCCGACCAGTATTCGTCATGGCCAACCGAGAGGAACGCGTCGTGATTGAGAAGCTGCGCGCCGGAGCGCGCAGTGTCGACGCCTGAAATGTAGGAAACGTCGTAGCCGTTCTGCTCCAACCACTCGATCGCGGACAGCTCGACGCCGAAGACATAGTCGTGTGTGCCGCCGACCGGGCTGGTGTTGGTGACGATCGGCCTGTTGTAACTGACCGCAGTGGCCCGCCCGATGGCGGTGATACCGCAGCTGCAGTTCGGCGGCAGATAGCCGATCATATTGGCCGGATCGACCGGCACTTCCCCGAAATAGAGGCTCGCGCCGCCCCAGGCGTTGTAGGCCTGCCAGGTGGTGTCCGACGTCTGGAAGACGATGTCGCTGGTCGAGCCGTCATCGCGGACGATGAACGGCACAATGCTGGATCCCTCGGTGCCGTCCTCGCGCACCAGCTTGGCGAAATAAACGCCTGAGACGGCATCGCTCGGGATCTGCCAGCTCGCCGAGACCGACCAGTTGCCGGCATCGATGAGCCCCTTGCTCATATCGACGATCGGATGCGGCTGTACCTGGGCGCTGGTGAGCGACTTGTCGACTGTCGCGACCTTGCGGGCGCCGTCGCCGCCGTAATAGCCCATGCGATAGATATCGAGCCGGTAATGCGTCGAGTCGGTGGCTATCTTGAAGTCGACCGTGCCGCCGATATTGGTGCTGATCTCCGTCGCGAAGCCCTGGATACTGGCGTCGCCGTCGCCATCGACAGCCCATTCGCTGCGCGGCGTTCCCTGCTTCGCGTTCTCGATCGTGATCTTGTTCGGAGCGCCGGTCTGGACGGTCGCCACCGGTTCCGACTGAATGACGTCAGGATCGCTTCCCGTCACCGGCACGACGATCCCAGACGGGACCTCGCTCGTGACCGAATTGACATGCACGACCGGCGGCGGTCCATCGACCGTGGCGGCGTCCGCAGTCGTGGCTGCGATCACATCCGCCGTCTCCGCTGTCGCAAAAAGCGTCGCAGAAGGCTCGGCCGCCATGGTCGAGGCGGTCATTGGGGCGTCGACGGCCACGGCAGATTCCGCCGGCGCCAAAGCCGCAGCGGCACTCGCCGTTGATGGGGTGGAAAGGGCCGTCGACGTTGTCATGGTGCCGGCGGTGGGTACCGACGAACGGGATGCCGAAGAGGGCTCCGTGGTCACCCAGGAGGAGATCGCAGTCGTCGCGCTCGACGCAGCCAGAGGGTCGGCGATTGCGGCGCCGACGAGACCCGAGGAACTATCATGGCTCGCGAGAATCGCAGCCCCAGCGCCCGAGGACCACGCGGGCGAAAAGAGACCTTTGGGCGAAGTGGTCAGCTCGGAAAGCCAGGCGGGTCTGGATGACGTTCCAGCGCCGGCCGATGGATCTTTCCCGAAGAGATCATGTCCGTCAGGCGCAAGGAGCCGCTGGCGGGATCGCGGCGTATGCCCGGCGCCTGCATGAGCTTCCGCGGCACCGGATGCAGGCCGTTGATCGGACGACAAATGCCTGGGGGCATCGAGTGACATGTCCGAGGCGGCCGCGAGGCCAGCATGCGCCGAGCCGTCGGCATCATCCGGCGCGGCCGGCGTGACTTGGCTTTCGTCGGCTACTACCGTGTCCGCCTGCGTGGAAGCGGCGACAGCTGCGCGCGGGGGCGCATCAGCTCGGTAGGTCGCAATGAAATCGCCCCGCCCATCGTCGCAGGATCCGTCTGCCGCCGCGTCCTTGACGGGATTATCCGCTCGGACACTGATTACCGGCCCCGTGATGAAGCCGGATCCGCGGGGAAAGATCCTCGCCGAGGAACTCGAAACGCTCACATAGTCGTGCTGCGCGGGATTGAAGCGGATCATCTTGTGCGTTCCGATATCGGCCGCTCCGAGGATTGGAACAGCCCTAGATCAGCACAGACTTTGCCAGCCTTCTCGATCCGTTGAACGCTGGCAAACCGGATGCGATCCCCCCCTAAACGGCGGGTCGGTTTCCGGTGGGCTCCCCCATTCAGATGAGGCCGATACGGCCGTAGCATCCGACCTGAACAGCCACCCCCGACCATCGGCATCGACCAATGCCAGAAAGGCGACGGAAGCCGGCGAAAATCCGCCGTTTGCGGCCCCGCGGCCAAGCGCCCGGAAGGCCCAAGCCGGACGGTTCCGAAGCCGGCTGATCACTGATCGGGGAGCAGGGTGGCTAGAGCGATTGCGCCTGGGCCCGGCCACCCGCCTTGGCCGCATAGAGGGCGCGATCCGCCCGCGTCCACCAGTTGACGTGGTCTTCGTCACTGCGCAACGTCGCACATCCGATACTTGTCGTGATGACCTTGCGCAAAGGGTGCGGCAACGCGATAGCGTCCAGCGCGCGAATAATCGCATCAGCAACCTTGGCAGCGCCCGGCTCATCGGAGCCTGCCAGAATCAGCGCGAATTCTTCACCGCCGACGCGCGCGGCGAGATCATCCGGCCTTGCGGCGAAGGAGGACAAGAATCGGCCAAACTTGGCCAAGACCTGGTCCCCGGCCTGATGCCCCGCCGTGTCGTTGACCTCCTTGAAATGATCGAGGTCGAGCAACAGAAGCGACGTCGAAACGCCCGTCCGGCGGGCGCGGCGCCAGCTGCGATGAAATTCCTGGTCGAACATCCTCCGGTTGGGGAGGCCGGTCAGCGCGTCGGTGTTCGACAGCTGGTGCAGTTCCGTGTTCCGGCGCGCGAGTGTGAGTTCGTGGCTGGAGATGTCGGCGAGATCGCGCAGGACATCGATGTTAAACGCGGGCGGTGCGCCCGGCTCTTCACGCAAGATGCACAGCGTTCCAATGACGCTGCCTTCTTCGCCGCGCAGGGGCACGCCGGCATAAAAGCGCCAGGGGATGTCCCGCGCCACGGGATGGCCCTCGAGCATCGGATCCTGACGCATATCCTCGATGACCATTTCAGCGCCGGACGCGACGACCATGGTGCAGATGCTGCGGTCACGCTCGATATGATCACTGAGGGCGTCCGACGTCTTGGACTTCATCCATTGCTGGTCGGCATCCACAAAGCTCAGGAAAGCGACATCGGCACCATAGACCCGCGCCGCGATGCGCGTGATCCGGTCAAACCGTTCGTCAGGGGGCGTGTCGAGCATCCGGTAGCTGGAGAGATCGGCCAGACGACGAGATTCAGCCGCGGGCGGCAGTGGGGGAGTCCAAGCCAAGCTTCTCATCCGGGATCGATGCAGGTCATTCGCACGATGGCAGAGCAACGGCACCGTGTGAAGGCGCGAGGTGCAAGTTCGAGCGAATCCGCCCGGCTCGGGACGATCCTCTCAAGCCGTCACATTTGCGAGCTTCGTTGGGACGCTGCGCTCCGCAAGATGCCAGCAGCGAAATCGCCGAACTCGGGTTCAATGGCCGAGACGCAGTCTCGAACTGCCCCGTTTTCGCCTGTCCCTGGTCGGGAACTCCCGCGTCGGATCGACGCCGACCCCCGGATCGATTTCGCCCAGCACGTTCCTTGGACATCTCTGTCCCATGCTGCCTGCGCCGCACCGATTCCTTGGTAGTTGATCAGGCGAACCGCATCGACCTTGAGCGAACGCCCGAACATGCATCGTTGCATCTTCTGCCCGCAGCTCCATGAAACGCTCCAGTCGGGCGTCCACGAAACCGGCCGCAGGCCACAGCCTGCATTTCCTCTGACTGGCAGGGATGGGCTGGTGACGAGCCGTTTAACTATTCGCCATCGCTGGTCATGGCCATGACGTCGATGAAGCGCCCGCCCTTGTCGAACCGGCACATGAATTTCTTGATTCCATTGCTGCCTTGGTCGACCGTGCCGCCAATTGAGAAGATGCCGTTTTTGGCTTTGACGATCTTGCCGGTTTTCACGTAGCTCGGCTTGGTGCTGTACATGCTTGATACCTCGCCGCGGCAGAACGCAGGCATGTTGCCTCGGGTGATGGCCGCACTGCTCGCGGCTGGGCTGGTGGACGCGCCATTCGCCGCAGCGCCGCTGGGCATGCCATTTGCCAACTGGCAGACACCGTTGCCTCCGCCCGATCTCGTATAAGAAATGTCGGGCGAGCCATCTGGATTGATCGCGAGGGAAATTGTGACGCCACCTCCACGGGCCTCGTAGTAGTTCTTATTGAACACCTTCAGCTTGGCCTCTTTGCCATTGATATAGATCGGGCCACCCTGATCGGCATGGACTTCGATCCCACCCGGACAGGTCGCATTGACTTGTGGGATGTCGGCCCTTGCCGTGGTCAAGGACATCAGAGTGAGCAGCGAGACCGTCAACAGAAGCCGTGGCATGTTATCCTCCGCCTAGACGCTGTCTCCTGCCAGAACGCTCGCTGTTTTGCTTCGCCAATGCAAGTCTCCAGTCTAGAACTGCTTGCTCTCTGCCGAGGTGAACGGATGCAGCGCAACCAGCTTGCGCATTCTCAACGTCCATCCTGCGCCGCAGTGGCCGAGCAGCAGCGCAATCATCGCCAATGAGGCATTTGGAAGACTAAAAAAGAATGGTGCTGCAAGAGAGGATTGAACTCTCGACCTCTCCCTTACCAAGGCCGCGGGTAGGTCTATGCTACGGCTTTGTTTATGCTCTTCTTTCGCTTTACGATCGGGCGACTATGCACGGATTTTGTCGCGAGGTGCGGAAGCTTGTGCACCGCCGAAATCATCTCTTCGCGGGGCACATGGGCATAGCGGCGACCTATGCTCGCCGATGCATGGCCCATCAACTCGTCGCGGACGCGCTCGCTCACACCGGCGACCGTGAGCCATGTTGAGAAGGTATGCCGCAGGGTGTGCGGCGTGACGCCGACGACCTTCGCCCGCTTGCACATGCCGCGCCATGCGGTTTTCGTCTGGCCGCCGGCGAGGCGCTCGGCGTCGTAATAGGGTTCGCCCTTATGCGTGCGGAAGACACGGCCTTCGCGATGCGAGAGATTCGCCAGGGCGACGATCGCTGATGGATGCAGCGGCACGCCGCGCGGCTCGCCGCGTTTGGTGATGCGGAAGACGCACCATCCTGCCGACAGGTCGACATCGGCCCATTCGAGCTCGAGCGCTTCGGCCATGCGGGCGCCGGTAAGCGCGAGGAAGGTGACGAGCGGCGCCAAATGCGGCGAGGCGGCGCCGACCATCCGCTCGACCTCCTGCTTCGTCGCCCATCGATCGCGCGGCGGCGCCGTCATTTTCGGCCGTATCCATTCGCGCGGATCGCAGAGCCCTCGCTTGGCGGCGTCGCGCCAGATGGCGATGAAGGGCGTATAAACCTGACGATTGCGGGTCTCGGGCTTTGCGTCGGCACTCACCAGCTTGCGGGCGGCGTTGTCGAGATCGGCCTGCGTGATCGTCGCGAGTCGCTTGCTGCCGAAATGTCCGATCAGCCCGGACCATTTGCCCGTCGCCGCGTCGCGCTCGCCGACGAAGCGCATGGAACGCCCAGTATCAAGATAGGCATTGGCGGCCTCTATGAAGGTCGCGACCGCGCGGTCTCCATAGACACTACGGTCGAGGATGTCTTTTTCCGTGGTGATGCGGATCGCTTCCGCTGCCGCGCGGTCGCGTGTGCCTGTAGTTTCATATACAGCTTTGCCTCGGACGGTGCCGCGGAGGTACCAGTATGGACTGCCCTTTCGGGCGACGATGTCGAGGGGCAACGCATGGCCTCCCAGAGAGACGCGATATCGGATTCGGAGAAGAGCTTACGCCGCCCGTTGGACGCATAGAACGGGTGAACGCGGATGAGATCCTGAAACGCCCGGCGGCTCATGCGCAACCGGGCGGCAGCCTCCTCGATCGTCAGGATTTCGCCTGGGCCGGTCATAGGGCTTTCTCCTGTCGGTCGGCAGCGTCTAGAACGAGGCGCAGCTCATCGGCCTTGCGCATTGTCTCGCGCGAGATCAGGCCTCCATTGCCGCCGCGGCCGTTCGATCCGCTGTCATCGAATGTGACTGCGTCGAGCAGCGCGCGGGCGGCCTTCGCAATCTCGGCCGTGCTCATGGGGATGCCTTGGCCTGTTTGGCCTTCTCGATGACGGCGTGAATTGCGCTGATGTCGCTGCGATATCCGAGCGTCGGATCGAGCAGGGCAATCAGCAGGTTGCCCGACTTCATGCCCTGGTCCCATTTGTCGTGGATCTCGTCGAGGATTGGTCCAAGGCTTTTCAGCGCGGCCAACATCTCGTCGACGAGGTCTTCCGAATCGCGGGCGCGCTGCAGATAGCGGTTGTTCGCCTCGAGCAGTTCCTGCGCGCGTTCGGACGTGTTGTTGCGCGCGGGAATCCGCTCATAGGCGAGCGCGAAATAGCGATTTTCCCACTCGTTTCGCTCTATCGTCATCGCCCTAAGCCGGTCCTCAAGATCGGCAATACGATCAGGCGCCGCAATATCGCTGCTCATTCCCCTGCCTCCTGGAACATATCGGGCTCGGCCGCGGCGCGGCTGGTCCGGTGGCGCTTCAGCGGTGCGGCGCGGGCGAGGTTGATCTCGGCCGCGAGCTGTGCATGCGTCGCCTGGCGCAGCTTGGCGGCCGTCTTGCCTGCGCCGCGATGCTGGCGCCGGGCCTTGTCATAATCCGCCGTCAGGCGGGCGCGGCGGCGGGCGAGCGCGCCGATGCGGTCGCTAGAACGGGATGTCATCGTCAAGATCCGCGCTGTAGGAGGATGGGGCCGGCTGGCTGGCGGCCGAGCGGGTCGTGCCGTAGCTCTGTTCATCCGGCGTCGGGGCGCGCTCGCTGCGATCGAGCAGGGTCAACTGCCCGCGGAACCGTGCGAGCACGATCTCGGTCGAATATTTCTCGACGCCGGCCTGATCGGTCCATTTGCGGGTGCGCAGCTCGCCCTCGACATAAACCGAGGATCCCTTCTTCAGATATTGCTCAGCGACCTTGGCGAGCCCTTCATTGAAG
This sequence comes from Kaistia soli DSM 19436, assembly GCF_900129325.1. Classification (GTDB taxonomy): domain Bacteria; phylum Pseudomonadota; class Alphaproteobacteria; order Rhizobiales; family Kaistiaceae; genus Kaistia; species Kaistia soli. Next base: position 1,186,812 of record NZ_FQUP01000001.1, read on the forward strand.
ATGACGATGCGATGCCACTCGGTGCGCTCCTTGCGCTCACTGGTGGCCTTGTCGGTCCACCGCTCGGACGTCGCGAGGCTGAGATTGACAATCGGATCGCCGGCCTGATTGCGGCGCACCTCGGGATCGCGGCCGAGATGGCCGACGAGGATGACCTTGTTGACGCTGCCGCTCATGCTGCCACCATCATTTTAGGCATTGCGTTGTGCTCGATGCCGTCGAGAAGGCGGCCGGCGCGCTTCTTGCCGACACGCGTCATTCGGGCGAGATCGCCAGAGCGCGGTGGAGTCGATCCAAACCATGGTGCAGGCCATGTCTCCGATCCATCCTTCGCCGGGACAATGCGAAACTCGCCCCACTGCTTGAAGAAGAACGGCACGTCGGCCGCGGCGCATTGATCGCGGATCGACCGCGCCCAATCGGGATGCGTCGGCCGCGCGCCGGGGCCGCTCTCGCCGCCGACGATGATCCAGTCGATGTGCGGGGCAACATCGTACACACTCGACAGCGCGTTGAACGCGATCGGGATGCCGTCCACCACGCCATCGGGAATGCTCGTGAAGTCGATTCCCCCGAGCAACGGCTCGGCCGAGACGAACCGCACGGCCGCCGGCGTCGCCAGAAGATCCGGAACGCGCTCATCGGCGCGGCGCTGATCCTCGGCCGAGATGCCAAGCCAGACATTGGGCAGAGGCAACCTGATCGCGCGGCACGGCGGGATCACCCCCTCCATGACCATGTTGGCTGAAGCGAGATCAATGCCTACCCGGCGCCCAAGGCCGCCAACATCGCTCGCGAAATAGGCCCGCATCCGCGCCGAACGCTTGGTCAGCACCTGAAACGTGTGCTGCGGCGCCAGAGCCATGATGGCGAAGATGCGGTCGACCCACTCATCGGGCACGCTCTCATGAAAGAGATCGCCCATGGAGTTGACGAAATAGGTGGTCGGCTTCTTCCGGTGCAGCGGCTCGATCAGGATATGATCCGGCGCCAAGGCGACCTTGCCTGTCCAGACGGCGCCGGCCTTGCTCGATTGCGTCGTGCCGTCGTAATGCGCGGTGTTGCCCATGGCCTCGATGCGCGCAGCCATCCGCATCGCGTAGCAGTGCGTGCAGCCGGGCGAGACGATGGAGCAGCCGACGATCGGATTCCACGTCGCTTCGGTCCATTCGATCTTGCTCATCGCTCACACCCTCATCGGCATGATGACCAGCTCGACGGAAGGGTCGAGCGGGTTGGTGATGAGGGCCGGGTTGCCGGCGTCGCCTAGGCGGATCTGCACCTGGTCGCAGGCGATGCAGTCGAGCACGTCGGCCAGATAGCGTGAGTTGAAGCCGATGCGCAGCGGCTCGGCCTCATAGGTGACGTCGAGCGTTTCCTCGGCCGTGCCGTGATCGGCATTGTTGACCGCGAGGCGTGCCGTGCCAGCCTCCAGCTCGAGCACGACCGCCCTGCCCTTGTCGCTCGACAGGGTCGAGACGCGATCGAGCGCGGCGGCGAGGCTCGGCCGATCGGCGGTCAACAGGCGATCATTGCCGCGCGGCATGACGCGGGCATAATCCGGATAGGTCGCGTCGATGAGCTTCGATGTCAGCACCGTTCCGCCGGCCGTCGCGCGGATCTTGGTGTCCGAGACTTCGAAGGTGATGTCGCCCTCAAAGCCCTTCGCCATCTCGCGCAGGCGGCTAACCGTCTTGGTCGGCACGATGACGCCGGGCATGCCTTCCGTTCCCGGAGGCGCTGTTATTTCGACCTTGGCGAGGCGGTGGCCGTCCGTCGCGACAGCACAGAGCATTGGGCCATCGGCGCCACCGCGGACATGCCAATAGATGCCGCAGAGGTAGTAGCGCGTCTCCTCGCTGGAGATCGCGAATTCGGTTTTCGCGATGATGCGCGCCAGCGTCGCGGCCGGCAGCAGCCATCCGTCCGGCATCGGCGCGACGGTGATCGAGGGATAGTCGCTTTCGGGCAGCATCTGCAGATGAAATTCAGAGCGCTCGGCCGCGACACGCAGTTTCTGGCCGTCGGGCGCGGTGGCGAGGCTGATCACGGCCTTGTCGGAAAACTTGCGGACGATATCGAACAGCAGATGCGCCTCGACTGTCGTCGCGCCTGCCTTCTCAGGCGTCACGCCCTCGATGCGCACCTTGATCTCGATGTCGAGATCGGTGGCGACGACCGTGAAGCTGTCCTTCTCGGCGCGCAGCAGGACATTGGAGAGAATCGGGATCGTGTTGCGCTTCTCGACGACGGCCTTGACCTGGCCGAGGGCGGCGAACAGCGCGGAGCGCGGAAGGGAAATCTGCATGGCGTCCTCGGGACCGAAGGGGAAAGCGGGCGGCGACGGGCGCCGCCCGGCTGATGATCAGGACTGCGGTTCGGGGCTGCCTTCGAAGACCGGCAGCCCGGTGTCGTCGCCGGCCTGTTTCAGCGCCTGCCGCACCTCGACGCGCAGCCATTCTTCCCAACGATAGAGCTCGTAAAACCAGACGATGCCACCCTTGAGGCGGTAGTTGAGCCGGACGGGAATGCGGATCGGATCGCCGCTGACGAAGGCGCGCATCTGAATCATGAAGATGCCGGGAATATCGACGGGCTCACCCTTGGCGTTGACATGCTCATCGGCAAATTCGAGCACGCGCTCGCCGGTCTGCAGGTTATTGGCCTGCTTGACCTTGGCGTTGACGAACACTTCGAGCGATCGGGATAGCGCCAGCACTTCGGACGGGGTCGCGATCTTGCGGCGGAACAGTTGCTCGTATTCGACCCTCTCGGCATCGAAGGGTGCCGACAGCTCGGCGGCGTGCTCCTCGAGGAAGGTGGCGAATTCCGCCTGTTCCATCGCCCGCTTGTTGTTGTCGATCCAGATCTTCAGCTCGTCGGTGAGCGGGAAGGAATAGACAATGCGATGTTCGCCCCAGAAGGGCGCCTTGCCGGTGTTGTAATCGAGTACGGCGGTGAGCTTCGGCTCGCGGCCGATGGTGGCGGCGAAGATGGCGCTGCGCTCATCCTTGTGCCGCTCGATCAGGTCGATGAAGCTCTGCAGCGTATCGACCTTGGCGGTGCCCTTGCGGCGCGCCGGCGCCTGCCGGGCGGCGTTGAGCGTGGCCTGCACGTCAATCACGCGCTGGTTGGTATGATCCCAGAGCGCGGGGACGATCGGCGGCAAGCCTTCGCCGAGACCATCGGTCTTGATCTCGATGAGCACTGGCGTGCTCGCGGTGCGGGCGAGATCGGCGATCAGGCCGGCGGCGCCGGCTTGCGGGATATCATTCAAGAGCGGCTTGTCGGCCATGGGTCAGGCTCCGGTTTCAGGAAGGGAGAAGGGTCGCCGTCAGGCGGTTTCGCGCTCGTCGGCCGAGGCCGAGGCGTCGCGCGGGAACATGTCGGACTGGCTCGGATGCTCGACCGAAAGGCCGCCTTCCGCCGTCCAGAAGGGCGTTGCGTTGAATGCCTTGTCGGCGGGGAGTTTCAGCTTGGCCGCCGGGACGATGTCGACGCGGCCCGCCTGATACTTGACCTTGATCTCGATCGTCAGCGTCGCCTCGCCCTTCTCTTCGGGCAGGTTTTCCAGCGTCGTGATCGCCTCGGCGAGCTTCTCGTCGCACTTTTCCATGAACTTGCCGCGGCTGAGCAGGCCGAGGATCTTGTCGAGCTTACGGATTGGTCGGGCCATAGGCCGCTCCCTTCACTGTTGATGCAGGATGACGAGGCCGGCGAGCGCGCCGATCGCGGCGCCGGCGATGGCGATGAACTGCCCCACGGCACTGACGGCAGCGATGCCGCCTTCAAAAACGAGGTTCGGGTCGAGGAAGGCGAGCGACAGCGCGGCGACGATCGAGCCGATGAGCGCGCCGACGCCAGCGACAAACAGCATCAGGACGAGGCGATAGAGCAGCGCGGCGGCGAGGCTCATGATTTCACCGCCGCCGCATCAAGCCATGCCAGGAAGCGCAACCGCCACGATTGCGCGGCATCGGCGGCTGTCCAGCAAATAAGAGGGGCGAGGCCTTCGATCGGCTTCGGGGGTGGCGCTCCGCCATCCAGCCGAAAGCCCGATGTCGGCAAGAGCCGGACACACTCATAATGAAGCATGCGTCGGTCCATCTCGCGCACCGCAGCAGAGATCTCGGGGGATGGCGGATAAGTCACGCCGATGGATGAGAAAATGGCTCCGTCAATCCGCGCCTTCAGCACGCGGATGGCGTCTCGCATCAAGCCTTTTGACTTTCCGAAGCTGATTTCCTCGGCGACGGCATCCACCGCTGAGACAAGCGGCGTCGTCAGGTCGCCGCAGTAAGCCTCATGCGCGTCGTGCATGAGGAAATGAAAGGCGAGCGCGGCGTCGCCGGTTTCGGCTGCCAGAACATCGGCGCCAAGGCAGCAGTGTTGAGCGACGGAATAGCCGATATCCGCCGCCCCAGCCTGCCCGCTGAAGCGTTTGGCAAGAGAAAGTGCCACGGAAATATCAGCGGCGATGTTGACGCTCTCAGCGGCCGGGCGCGCGAGATTGAAGATCAACCCGGAACGGGTCGGAAGGGCTGTCATGGCTTTTGCTCCTCCTTGGCGATGTCTGCGTCATGCCATGCATGGAACAGCTTGAGCTTCTCATCGCGGCGGGCAGCGATCGCGTCGTAGTCAAGTGGGTTGACAGCGACCACGAACTCGATCGCGGCCAATAAATCTGCCAATTCCTCCTGCATCCGCTTTCGCAGGTCGGAGCCGTCGAAGTGAATCACCTCGCCGTGCGACCCGACGAGCTTTCCGCAGACTTGCATGACCTCGCCGCATTCTTCCGTGAGCTTGGAAATGCCGGGCCAGACGGCACTGCCAATACTGAAATCTCCGGACCCCTTCATGCGGGCCTCCCGATGAGAGCGGTTGCGACGAGGGCGAGCGAGGCGGCCGTGGTGGCGAGGCCGAGCCAATAGAGCGTGCTGGCGTGGCCGGGCCTGAGCGCTGGGCCGGATGTCGCGAGCAGCGCGCCGCCTGCGATCAGCAGCGCGATCAGGAGGTAAGAGAGCGCGGCTGTCATGGCCGCACCGGCCGGGCAGCAAGGAGATTGACCAGGTCGAGCGTGAAAGTGTCGAGCAACGCGGCAGTATCGCGCCTGTCAAAGCCGTTGGAATCTTCCATGGCCGCAAACATCGAAACTGTGAGGATGCTTATAGCGGAAAACGCATCTGCCTCCGTTGCGTCCCGCCGCTCGATCTCGGTGCGAAGCGTGGCAAGCAAGCTTAGCGCGACGTCCATAATACTGTGATTGTCGAGGCGGCGGATCGCGCTCATGCCGCCCTCGCCGTCGTGGTGCCTTGCGACGAGGCGAAGAGGCGCATGTCGATTTCGCCCTTGGAATAGCCGAGCGACAGCAGGCGGGCGCCGAGCGAGGCGTCGTCGGCGAGGATGCGCGGCTCGGCCGTGACGATCTCGGTGATGTGCAGAGACATCAGCACCGGCAGCAGGCCGTGATCGCGCGCGATGTCGAGGCAGGTTCGGGGCATGATGGGGATCTCCGATCGTCCGGTGATCGCCGCTGCTGGCGCGGCGGCGACTGCGAGACGGTCTGGGGTCAGAACTTCGTCAGGTCGGCGCCGAGGGCTTCGAGATCGCGGCGAATGCTCGTACGCTCGACATGCAAGTCGGTGAGCTTGTCGATCGTCTGCTCGATCTCCATCGCCACCACATTGGTGCGCGCTCCAAGCACGTTCATCCGCCCGTAAATTGCATTGAGGGCTGTCTCGGAAAGCCGGCGATGCGTCCTGCCGCCATCGGTGGCCTGCATATCGACGCTCTCTTTTGCCTTCGTATCGTCCATGGCTTGCTCCTGTCGGAACCGATCGTCCGGTGATCGCCGCCAGCGGGGAGGAGGTCGCTGGCGGCGACTGCGAGACGGTCTAGGGAGGAGCTAGGCCGCCTCGTTCACCTGGCGCATCGCCATCTGGCGCGCGGCCATCTTGTGGGCGTCGATCTCGGCCTGCTTGAAGCCGGCCATCAGGAGGTCATCTTCGGTGCATCCGCCATTCAGCGCGGAGCGACGCTCGACCATGGTCGCAGCCATCAGGTCGACAAGCGCCTTGGTGCCGGACATGCGGGCCTTTTCGACCGGCGTCAGCACGGGGAGGCGCGGCGGCATGCGGCCGCCGGCGAATGGGTCTTTCATGAGAATGCTGTGGCGCATGCCAGCCTCCATCGAGCCTAAGGGTGAAAGGGCTCGACGCGATCCGTGGGCTGGTCGGCGCTGCTGATTTAGATGCCCACCGACCGCGTCGATGGGGAGAAAGTGCGCTTGATACACATTTCATGTCAAGCGAAAAGTGCGCTACACACACATTGGCAAACAAAACAAAGCCCGCAGAGGCGGGCTTGGTTTCATTTCACGATGGACGCGACGCTATTAGCCAGGAGTGGGGAACGGAATAACGTCATGGTTTGCAGCTACAGGATGCTTTCCTCCGCTGCAGAACAACCTGATTGTCTGGACGTAGGTTAGAACACGATCCACCTCATCGGGATCGGTCGGCAGAAGTGCGGCGATGCAGACGGCGGTATGACGCAATCTCTGGTCGAATTCATGCTTGCTAGTGCGTCCCTGCACCTTGCGTTTAGACATTTCACTCCCCTGTTTATTTACAGTATTTTGCCCGCTGTCCCACATTGACGCACAAATTTGATCCGTTTCAAAGGAAATCTGTAAATCAGCCTGCCTTGCGCAGCGCCTGGAGCATGGTCAGGGCAATTTTCTGCTGTTCTTCGGGGATTGCGCGCAGCGTGTCATAGATCGACCAGACCGGGCTTTTCGGATCGCGCATCAAAAGGTCAGCTGGTTCGCATGCAAGCGCTTCGGCCAGTTGCTCGAGCAGATCCTGATTGTAGGGGATCAGTCCGCGCTCGACGCGGCTGTAATTCTCGCGCGACATGTCGATGCGCTCGACGAGCTGTTCCTGCGTCAAGCCACGATATTTCCGCCACTCCCGAAGGAAGTGACGTTGGCGTTCGCGCGTAGGTTTTGGAAATGGAGCCATAATTCAACTTTGTAACTTTGTGCGGTCGGCGCACAATGGCACCCGGCGCACAAGGTGCTTGACACACACCGTGTGTCTGACACACATTTGCGCCCATGAAACTCGCCAGCTATCTCGCGGATCAGAAACTGACGGATCGGGCTTTTGCTGCCGTGATCGGCAAAGAACGTTCTGTCGTCACCCGCTATCGCACGGGCGAATTGCGGCCGCCGCTCGAGGTGATCGAGGCGATTCGCATCGCGACCGGCGGCGCGGTTTCATATGAGGATTTCCTCGTGAGGACGGAGGCCGCCGAATGAGCGCGCCCGTCGCAATCACCTGGGATGTCTCGGCGCGGCTCGACGACACGGCGGCTGGCGACATGCTCATGGCCTTAGTGCAGCTTGCGGCCTGGCGTCAGGATCTCGCCGAGGCGCTGAAGCGCTTCTTCGGCTCGGGCGCGAACGCCTTCCGTGTCGCTTGCCTCAACATCGAAATTCGCCCGGCAGACGGGGCAATCATCCTGCACCTGGTTCAGCTTCTTCATGAGGAACTCGGTGCGCTTCTGGCCGCAGGCCGGGCAGACATTCGGCATTCGGGGCATGGCGCGGCGCCTTCGCTTGTGGGTGGACCATGACGAGCGGCCGACATCTGCGCGGGCCGCCGTGATCTGACGCCCAGACCGTCGCATTCCCCGTTTGTTTTCGCACCGAAAAAACCATGGAGCGTTTTTCGTGGACAAGCCTGCTTTGCCTGTCGGGCTCATCACCCAGATCAAGGCCACGACGCGCGCCATGGTTCTCGCGGCGGGCGGCGACGCGGAGGTCGAGGCGCTGACCGGCGCCTCGCGCGGCCAGATTTCGAAATGGAAGCTCGATCACCATCCCGACCTGATGCCGATCTGGGCGATCGCCGCCATCGCCTTCAAGACGCAGGACATCAGCTTTGCGGCGATGCTGGCCGAGATGGCGTCGCATCAGGTTGTCCCCGTCGTCGGCGACGGGCCGAGCGATGCGAACGCGGCCGATTTCGTCGATGACCTGATCGGCCTTGCGCGCACCGGCGCCGAGATGAAATCGGCGCTTGGCGAAGCGATGTCCGACCGCAGCGTCACGCCCGCCGAGGCGCGGGTCGTGCTCAGCGAGATCAGCAAGCACAAGCAGACGATCACGCGCACCGAGCGCCGGCTCGCCCGTGTCGCCGCGCGGGGGAACCGCTGATGGCCTGGACACCAGAGACGGAACGGGATCTGCGGCGGCTATGGGCGCGGGGCGACACGGCAACGATGATCGGCATCGCGCTCCATTGCAGCCGCAACGCCGTGCTCGGCAAGGTGCACCGGCTGAAGCTCGAGGCGCGGGCGCCTGACGGCGGGCCGGGCGGCAAGCCGCGCACGGAGCCGAAGGCCGTGAAGGCGGGGCAGCCGGCGGCGGTTCGCGCGCTTGTCGATCCCGCTGGCGACAAGGGCCGCGCCGGGCGCCGGCATGGGCCGCCGAAGGGGCGGAAGCCGGCGAACAATTTCGGCTTCTTCGGCAAGCCGGCGGCCGCGCCGCTGCCGCCTCGGCTTGACCTCGTTGAGGCCGAGCCTACGCGGTCGGGGGCTATTCCAATCGATGACGCGATCGGCGGGCAATGCCACTGGCCGCTGTGGGGCAGCGTGCCGGTCGCCGATCTGCCGCCCTCCGAGCGGCTCGTCTGCGCAGCGCCTGCGAGGGTGATATGCGAGGGCGAGGGCGGCAAGATCCTCGACATCTACTGCGAAGCACATCGATCGCGCGCCTCGGCGCCGGGCAAGCCTGTGCGGCTCGGGCCGCCGCCGTTGCCGCGCGACATGGCCGATGGCGGGCATACCAGCACGCGGCGGGGTGCGCTGTGACGCGCGCGGCCGACATCAAGGTCGTCTCGCTTGCGGGCGACGACGGAAAGCGGCGCAGCGTCGCCGAGCGGATCTGCGGCAATTGCGGTGCACGGGGCCATGTGCCGAGCCGCGGTGCCACCGGGCGCGGCATGCCGCCTGAGGCCATCAATCGCATGTTCCGGGCCAAGGGCTGGGAACTCGGCATCGCCGCCTTCAGCGAACGCTGCCCGGACTGTGTCGCCGCCGCGAAAATCTCCGAGACGATGGAGGAGCCGGCCATGCCGGAGATCAAATCCCCGAACAGCATCGCGGCGATTGCAGCGCTTCCTGCCACCGCACCGCGCAGCATTACGCCCGACGATCGCCGGCTGATCTTCGTCAAGCTCGGCGACGTCTATGACGACGGCGCCGGCGGCTATGTCGTGGGCTGGACCGACAAGCGCGTTTCGCAGGATCTTGGGTGTCCCCTCGCCTGGGTGAGCGAGGTCCGCGAACAGATGTTCGGGCCGCTGAAGGCCAATCCGGAGATTCTGGCGCTGCTCGAGGAGTGTCGCAGGATCTTGGACAAGGCCGAGGAACGGTTCATGGCCGCGCAGCGCCAGCACAATGAGACCGTGCTTGCGATCAGCGCGGCCGACAAGCGGCTCTCTGCCGAGGGCGCCCGCGTTGTCGATGTCTTCCGGGGCATTACCGAAGACATGGACCGGACGCGGGCCAAGCTGCGCAAGATCGAGCAGGCGGTGTTGCCATGAGCGAGCCGCGCCTTTTCCTCGGTGGCCGCGTGACGCTCCATCCCGGCGATTGCCGCGAGATGATCCGGCGCATTCCCGATGCCTCGATCGACAGCGTCGTCACTGATCCGCCCTATGCGCTTGTCTCGATCGGCAAGCGATTCGGCAAGGAAGGCGCCGCGCCCTCGAAGCCCGGCAAGACGGGCGCCTATGCCCGCGCCTCGGCGGGCTTCATGGGCAAGGCCTGGGACACCGGCGAGACGGCGTTTGCGGAGGAATTCTGGGCCGAGGTGCTGCGCGTGCTGAAGCCCGGCGGCCATGTCGTGGCCTTCGGCGGCACGCGCTCCTATCACCGGCTCGCCTGCGCGATCGAGGATGCCGGATTTGAGATCCGCGATCAGTTGGCGTGGTGTTACGGCGCGGGATTTCCCAAATCGCACGACATTGCCAAGGCGATCGACAAGAGGGGGGGGGCATTACCGCGGCAAGCGCGGGATGCCGATACCTTTCCAGTCGAGTGCAAAGGGGCAGGAATACGAGCGCACCGAGAAGGGCTCGGCTGTGCTTGACGACGCGAAGGCTTGGGAAGGCTGGGGCACAGCGCTCAAGCCGGCCTGGGAACCGATCGTGCTGGCGCGCAAGGCGCTTGTCGGCACCGTCGCCGAGACCGTGCTTGCGCATGGCTGCGGCGGGTTGAACATCGACGGATGCAGAATCCCGGTTGGCGATGGCGATCGACTTGTCAGTTTCGAGCGCGCCGCTGGCGATGTCAGTCGGGAGAACTGGCGCAAAGGCACGTGCGTCGGTGGCGGCAAGCCGGTCGATCATGGCCGCTGGCCGGCGAACATCCTGCATGACGGCAGCGATGAGGTGCTTGCGGCGTTCCCGGAGTCGGGCGGCAGCGTGCAGCGCACCGGAAAGCGCACCGGGGTGCTTGGCGACTTTGGAGGCCAGGCGCAAGTCGTCATGGGGCACGACGACGCTGGTGGCTCGGCTGCCCGGTTTTTCTATTCGGCCAAGGCGGACGCGCATGACCGGATCGGCTCCAAGCATCCGACCGTCAAGCCTGTCGACCTGATGCAATGGCTTTGCCGGCTGGTGACGCCGCCGGGCGGCACGGTGCTCGATCCCTTCGCCGGCAGCGGCACGACCGGCGAGGCGGCCTGGCGCGAGGGCTTTTTCGCCGTGCTGATCGAGCGCGAGGCCGAATACCAGGCCGACATCGCGCGGCGGATGGATCTCGCCACCGCCGGCCCGGCGACCCGCAAGGCCGAGAGCACGAAGGCGCGCGGCCGCGCCGCCGACATGGCCGGGACGCTTTTCGACCAGCCGGAGGCAGCGGAGTGACCGTCAAACGCCCGATCGCGATCGCGTTGTCAGATTCCGAACTCGCTCTCCTGCAAGAGAGCGTCTGGGTTTGGGAGGACTCGTATCGGTCATCACGGTTCAAGGCGAAGGCCCAGGGCCGCGCCGATGACGTGCGCCACTGTGACAGGAAGATCGCTGCGCTGCGGAACCTGAAGGCGCGGCTTTATCGCGTCAAGGCAGCGTCATGACCATCTCCGATGCCATGCGGGCCTTTGTCGAGGAGGCGCGCGCCGTCTCGATCGACACCGAGGTTTCCCGCCGCGGCCTGAAGCTGATGCGACACGGAAGCGAGCTGGTCGGCCCCTGCCCTGTCTGCGGCGGACGGGATCGCTTCTCCGTCAATTTGCGCAAGGGCGTCTTCATGTGCCGCCAGGGCGGCGTCGCGGGCGACGTCATCGCCTTGGTCGAATATCTCGATGCGACGGATTTCCTTGGCGCTTGCGAGACCTTGACCGGCAGACCGCCGCCGAAGGGCGAAAGCCGCGGGCCGGACCCGGAAGAGCTGGCGCGGCGCGAAGCACTGCGGCTTGCCGCCGAGGCCGAGCGGGAACGCGGCGAGCGCGACTATCGCGAGGAAGAACGGGCGCGGATGTGGCGGCTTTGGACCGCTGCTGCCGCTGTGACCGATGGCTCGCCCGTCGACCGCTATCTCGAGCGGCGACGCCTGCCACTGATGCGCGGCGTGGCGCTGAAGGTGATCGACTCGCAGCCCTATTTCGAGGGCGGCAGCGAGATCTGGCGCGGCCCGGCGATGATCGCGGCCATCGTCGATGGCGCCGGCACCTTCAGCGGCGCGCATCTGACCTGGATCGACCCGGTCACCTTCGGCAAGGCCGAGATCGTCGACCCGGCGACCGGCGAGGTGCTGCCGGCCAAGAAGGTGCGCGGCTCGATGCGCGGCGGGCATATTCCGCTCTCGAAGCCGCTGGCGCCCTGTCGCCTCGTCATTGGCGAGGGGATCGAGACCGTGCTCTCCGTCCGCCATGCCATGCAGCATGTGCATGGCGGCGGCTATGACGCGGCGACGCTCTATTGGTCGGCGGTTTCGCTCGGCAATCTCGGCGGGCGGGCAAGCGAGACCATCCCGCATCCGACGCTCGCCACAACCGACAAGCTCGGCCGCCGGCGGCGGGTCAAGGTGCCCGGCCCTATCCCGGCCGAGGACAGCGACGGGCGGCCGGGGCTGATGCCGCCAGAGGCGATCGACGAGGTGATCATCCTTGGCGATGGCGACAGCGACCGCTTCACGACCGAGCAGCACCTGGCGCGGGCCTCTGCCCGCTGGAAGCGCGCCGGGCGGCGGATCCGCATCGCCTTCGCGCCGTCCGGCCATGATTTCAATGATGTCCTGCGGAGAACAGCATGACCAGAAGCCCCGCAGAGACGGACCCCGGCGATGTCGAGACGGTGGCAGCGATTGTCGGGGGCGGGGAAGCCGATTCCCTTGGTGAACCCCTTTCGGAAGAGACCGGGTTTGAAGGGGTGGAAGCGCTTGACGAGATCCAGCCCGAGGAGGGCGACGGCGGTAAGCCGACCGAGCCGCAGGCCTGGGGCTTCGATATCGACTGGATGAACGACAACTTCGCCCTGGTCCTGATGGGATCGAAGGCCGTCGTCATTCGCGAGCAGAACGTCGGGCCGATCGAGGATCGGGTGCGCATTTTGTCGATCGACGCGTTCAGGGAGAAGTTTCTCAACAAAAGGACGCAGATCATGTCGGGAGACAAGGTCAAGACGGTCACATGGGCCGATCGTTGGCGCACGCATACCAAGCGGCGGACCTTCGACGGGATCGAGTTCTTTCCGAATCCCGATGGCGCCCTATCGACGCCCGGTTATTTGAACCTCTATCGCGGCTTCAGCGTGACGCCGAAGGCCAAGCCGCACGGCTATGACGTGCTGCTCGACCATATGCGCAACAATATCTGCCATGGCGACGCCGAGCTGTTCCGATGGCTGTTCGGCTGGTTCGCGCACATGATGCAGCGGCCGCGCGAGCGGATCGGCACGGCGCTTGTCGTGCGCGGGCGCATGGGCGCCGGCAAGACGATCGTCGGCGAGTTCATGGGCTCGCTGATCGCCTCGCACTACTTCCTCGTCGGCGACGCGCGCTACATCACCGGCAACTTCAACGCCCATATGGCGAGCTGCCTGCTGTTGCAGGCCGAGGAAGCGGTCTGGGCCGGCGACAAGGCGGCCGAGGGCCGGCTGAAGGATCTCGTCACGGCCGAGATCCAGATGATCGAACAGAAGTCGATCGACCCGATTCGGCTGAAGAACTTTGTCCGCCTGATCATGACGTCGAACGAGGATTGGGTCGTGCCGGCGGGCAAGGATGAGCGGCGCTTTGCCGTCTTCGACGTGCATCCGCGCTGTGCGCAGAACCATGACTATTTCCGCGAGATGCGGGAGGAGATGGATAATGGCGGGCGCGAGGCGCTGCTCGCCGACCTGCTCGCCTTCGATCTCTCGACGGTCAACCTTCGCCAGATCCCGATGACGTCGGCGCTGCTTGAGCAGAAGTTCCGCTCGCTCGACACGGTCGAGGCCTGGTGGCTCGAGCGGCTCATGGATGGCTCGACGAAGCGCGGCGGCGGCGATTGGAAGGCCGAGGTCGCGGTCGACACGCTCTATGACGACTATGTGGCGCAGGCCGAGAAGATCGGCGTCAAGCGCAAGGCCGAGAAGGTCCAGTTTGCGATCAAGCTCGGCAAGCTCGTGCCAGGCCTGCAGAAGACCCGGCCGTGGGTGACGGACGATCACAACGTGCGCCGACGCACCTGGTCTTACGTGCTGCCTGACCTTGCCACCTGCCGCGCTTTGCTCACCCGCGCCGTCGGACAGGAGATCGACTGGCCGGATATGGGCGACGAGGAGGCGGCATGAGCCGATTTTCCGCGTTTTGGTCCAAGGTTACTTGGACCGCGCGCCGTCACTTGGACCAAAATTCGTCAATGAAATCAACGGCCGGTCCAGGCTGTCCAAGTGGTCCAAGTAAAAAGCCTCACGGGCGCGCGAAGCGGCCGCGACAGCCCCAAAAATTGCCCCTTCCCGCTCTCGGGGGAAAGAGACGCCGATGAGACAAATACCAGCAACCTCAAAATTACCTGGACCACTTGGACCACTTGGACCGGCTCAACAAAATCAACGGGTTAACATGGTCCAGGTACTCTCTTTTCTCTCAATCAACCTTGGACCACTTGGACCAAGCCGGAACGGGGATGAAACGGCGATGACGAACGGCAGGACGTGGCGGATTGGCGATCTGGTCGACATGCTGCCGCCTCTGGCCGAGGCCGAGATAGCCGCGCCGGGGCTAAATGGCAGCCAATGGTTCGTGCTTTCGGTTGAGCCGCGATGCGAGCGCCGCGTGCTGGCCGACCTCGGCAAGGCGCGCATGCCGGGCTATGTGCCCGAGCAGGCCGTCATGCGGAAGGCGCCGCATCGCCGCCGCTATGCGCGCTGCCTGATGCCGCTGCTGCCCGGCTATGTGTTCGTCGACCTTGCGCCTACGCCGGACGCATGGGCCGCGGCGCGGGCCGTGCGCGGCGTCAATAGCTTCGTCAAGGGCGCGAACGGCATCAATCCGCTGTGCGTTCCTGATGATGTTGTCGGCGATATCATGTCGGCCGAGGCGCGCGGGATGTTCGCCGACGATGACCGCCGCATCGTCAAGACGGGCGTGCGGGTGGCGGTCATAGGCGGGCCGTATGACGGCATGGCCGGTGTCGTCACGCGCGGCGGGCTGGTGACGGCACAGCTGCGGTTCGATGATTGGTCGGCCAAGCGTGCGCCGATCACGATCGCCGTTGACCGACTCGGTGTTCTCGCGTAACGCTCAAGGCAGGATCTGCGAGAGATCTTGTCGCGCTCGGCTTCGGCTTTGAGGAATGCGCTGCTCGCACCCGGAAGACGGCCCTAGCCGCTCTTCGCGATGGAAATGTATTGCCCGGATGCAGAGATGCAGGCCGGGCATTTGTGTGTCTAGGGGTATGACGCACAACCGGCCGCGGCTGCAGACATTGAAGCCGGCTATCGCGACGCTCGACACGCGCACGGCGATGCCGCCGCCTAAGGTCGCCAATCCCTTCTATCTGTCGACCGCATGGCGCGCTCTGGTCGCCGAAGTGACTGCCGAGCGCGGTCCTCTATGCCAGGATCCATTGTGCAAGCGGGCCAGTCGGTACGCATCGCGTGTCTTCGCTGATCACGTTGTAGAGCTTCAGGACGGCGGCGCGCCTCTCGACAAGGGCAACATCCTCCTGCGCTGCGGATCGTGCCACACGCGCAAGACGCTGGCCGTGAGGGCCGAGCGGCAGCGCGCCTGACCAGAGGGAGGGGTGGGGTCAAAGTCTGGGGGTCCAAGGGGCCTCCAACCGCTTGGGGTCTCACCCGCACAATTTTTTTGCCATGGCAGACAATTTCGACCTCTTTGGCGACACGGTTCCTAACCACTTCGGTGGAAGGGGTCGGCCTCCGCATGTCCCGACCAACGAAAACCGTAACAAAGTCAAGATGTTGCTGGCGTTGGGCTGGGAGAATGAGCGGATCGCCAATGCCCTTTCGATCACGCCGCCGACGCTGAAGAAGCATTATTTTCGCGAAATGAAGTTCCGCGACGAGATGCGCGATCGGCTCGAAAGCCGCTACGCCATGATCGTCTGGATGGGTGTTGAGGAGCGGAGCGGGGCGGCGTTCAAGGAGTTCCGCCGCATCATCGATCACAGCGCCGCCGAGAATGCGGACGGGCGCGTTCGTGGCCGTGGCGCTCCGAAAGCGCCGAAGCCGCCAAAGCTTGGCAAAAAGGAAGAGCGGAAGCTCGCCGCCGAGAGCGTCGGCGGCAAATTCTCGCCGCCAGCGCCGCCCAAACTGATTGTGGACAATAACCGCTGATGCAGTGGTCGACCGCGTGTCGCGATTGGGAACGGCGGATCGTCGAGGGTCGATCGCTGATCGCCTTCGATCCTCTGTTCCCGGACGAGGCAGAGGCAGCCCTCGCCGTCTTCAAGTCGCTCCGCATCGTCGATGCGCCAGGCCAGCCAACTTTTGGCGAGGCCTGCGATGAATGGGTATTCGACTTCGTCCGGGCGATCTTCGGTGCCTATGATCACGGCACCGCGCGCCGCCTGATCCGCGAGTTCTTCCTGCTGATCAGCAAGAAGAACTCAAAGTCGACGATTGCCGCCGGGATCATGTTGACGGCGCTCATCCGAAACTGGCGGTTTTCGGCGGAACTGCTGATCCTGGCGCCGACGCTCGAGATCGCCAACAACAGCTACAAGCCAGCGGCCGATATGGTTCGTGCCGATCCCGAGCTCGACGCTCTTCTGCATATTCAGGATAATTTCCGGCAGATCACGCACCGGATAACCGGCGCGGTGCTTAAGGTCGTGGCGGCCGACACCGATACGGTCGGCGGCAAGAAGGCGGCTTTCGTCCTGATCGACGAGCTGTGGATCTTCGGAAAGCGGCCGAACGCCGACGCGATGCTGCGCGAGGCAACGGGCGGGCTGGTTTCCCGTCCAGAGGGCTTCGTCATCTATCTCTCGACGCAGTCTGACACGCCGCCCGCGGGCGTCTTCAAGGCCAAGCTCGATTATTTCCGGGCTGTGCGCGATGGCGACGTCGAGGACAATAAGAGCCTTGGCGTGATCTACGAGTTCCCGAAGGCGATGATCGCGGCCAAGGCGTACCTGGTGCCCGCGAACTTCTACATCACCAACCCGAATATCGGTCGATCGGTCGATCGGGAGTGGATCGAAGGCGAGTTGGTTAAGGAGTTAGGAACGACAGGCGGCGGCACGCTGCAAACGTTCCTGTCAAAGCATCTCAATATCGAGATCGGGCTCAATCTCCGGAATGATCGCTGGGCTGGTGTCGATCATTGGGATGCCGCGGTCGAGCCCGAGATGACGCTCAGTGAGCTTCTCGATCGTGCCGAGGTGGTGACGATCGGCATCGACGGCGGCGGCCTCGACGATCTGTTTGGCCTGGCTGTCATCGGTCGTGAGGCTGAAACGCAGCGCTGGCTGCATTGGTCGAAGTCATGGGCTTATGAGGTGGCGCTCGAACGCCGCAAGGCCGAGGCAGCCCGCTTACAGGATTTCGCGACGCAAGGCGATCTGGTCATCGTCAAGCGGCTCGGCGACGACATCGAAGAGATCGCCGACCTGGTCGCCAGCATCGAAGAGACCGGCAAGCTTGCTCAGGTCGGCCTCGATCCGGTTGGTATCGGCGCCATCGTCGACGCCATGGCGCTTCGCGGTATCGAGGGCGCCGAGCGGATCCACGGCATCTCGCAGGGTTGGAAGATGTCGGGAGCCATCAAGACGCTGGAGCGCAAGCTTGCCGACGGCACGTTTGTCCATTGCGGGCAGCCGATCATGGCATGGGCGGTCGCGAATGCCCGTGTCGAGCCGAAGGGCAATGCCGTCACGATCACGAAGCAAATTTCCGGCTCCGGCAAAATTGATCCGCTGATGGCGACGTTCAACGCTGCGGCCCTTATGAGCCGCAACCCCGCCGCAATCGGCGGCCCGTCCGTCTATGAAACCCGTGGCATCCTCGAGGTCGAGATCTGACATGAGCCGTCCTTCGGTATCCGATCTCGTCGCGATCGTCGGCGTCGGTCTCATCGGCTTTGGCGCCTGGCTGATATTCCCGCCGGCTGGATACATCGTTGTCGGGTCGCTGCTGCTCGCCGGCGCGGTGCTTGGGGCTAGGGGCGCCTGATGTCGTTCCTCGCGAGCATCTTCGGGCAAACGAGTTCGGTCGCCGATAACTCGGGATGGTTTGTCCGCGCCGTCGGCTTCGGCAAGACGAAGGCGGGCACGGTCGTTTCTGAGCACAATGCCCGCAATCAGCCGGTGGTCTATGCCTGCGTCAACCGGATCGCCAATCCGATCGCCCGGTTTCCGCTCAAGATGTTCAAGCGGGACAAGGACGGCGGCTCCAAAGAGGTCACGAGCGAGCAGCATCCGCTCGCGCGCGGTCTGGCGATGCGGCCGAACGAATTTATGTCGTCGCGAACGCTCCGGAAGACGGTCCAGGGTCACGCGCTCCTGTGGGGCAATGGCTATGTCGAGATTGAGCGCAACCAGCGAGGTCAGTCGGTTGGTCTCTGGCCTCTTCTCCCAGATCGCACACGTCCGGTGCGCGAGGGGAATGCATTCTTCTACCGGACGAACATTGCTGGTGAGACATTTGATATCGATTCCGGCAACGTCATCCATGTGATGGACCAGAGCCATGATGGCTATGTTGGTCAATCGCCGATCTGGCATGCGCGTAATGCGCTCGGCCTGGCCTTTGCGATGGAGGAGTTCGGCTCCAAGTTCTTTGCGAACGACGCCAAGAGCGGCGGGTTCCTCCAGCATCCAGGAAGGCTAGGCACCGAGGCGCGCGCCAACCTGAAAAAGGCGCCGGAGGAGCGGACGGACGCGGGTGCCAGCCTTGAACGACAGGGCGGGCTCGACAATGCGCACCGGGTCAAGATCCTTGAGGAGGGCATGAAATTCGTCTCGACGACGATCCCCCAGGATGATGCGCAGTTTCTTGGGTCGCGCGAATTCCAGATTGCCGAGATCGCCCGCATCTTTGACGTGCCGCTTGTGCTGCTGCAGAGCCATGAGAAGTCCACTTCATGGGGATCCGGCATCGAGCAACTGATGATCGGGTTCGTGCGTCAGACGATCGACCCCTGGGTCGATGCCTGGGAACAGGAACTCAACTGGAAGCTCTTCACCGAGGAGGAGCGAAGCGAAGGCTTCTTCGTGAAGTTCAACATGAACGCGATTCTGCGGGGCGACATGGCCGCGCGCGCCGCGTTTTATGGCGGACTGTTCCAGGTCGGCGCGATCTCGCCCAACCAGGTGCTGGCGCTCGAGGATTTCGAAGGGATCGGCCCGGACGGCGATCACCATTTCGTGCCAGCCGCCATGACGCCGCTCGATCGCGCCATCAACCCGCCCGAGCCGCCGCCGCAGTTGCCATCACCGCCAAAGGAACCAGCATGAGATATGCTCACATATTGCTTGCGGTCACCGAGGAGCGCTGGGCGATCCGCGAGGAAAAGCTGCAGGCAATCCTCGACTTTCTGGCTCTGCAGGCGGCGGGCGGCAAGCTCTCGGCCGAAGAGATCGAAGCGCGGGTCACCAAGCAGACGGAGCGCGATGTCGCGCGCCAGCAGGGCAGCGTCGCCATCCTCCCGCTGCGCGGCGTCATCGCGAACCGCATGTCGATGATGGACGATATTTCGGGGGGCACCTCGTCCGAAGGCTTTGGTCGCTTGTTCCAGGCGGCGGTTCGCGACGGGAGCACGAAAGCGATCGTCATCGACGTGGATTCGCCTGGCGGCGCTGTCAGTGGCAGCGACGAGCTTGCGAGCCTGATCTACAGCGCGCGCGGCCAGAAGCCGATCATTGCGCATGTGAACGCGACGGCCGCCAGCGCTGCCTACTGGATCGCATCGGCTGCCGACGAGGTCGTTGTGACGCCCTCGGGCAGCGTCGGTTCGATCGGCGTGTTTGGCGTGCACAACGATGTCAGCGGCGCACTGACAGCGCAGGGCGTCAAGAAAACACTTGTGAGCGCCGGCAAGTTCAAGACGGCGGGCAACCCCTATGAGCCGCTCGACGAGGAAACCCGGGCGCGCATGCAGGCGCGCGTCGATACTGCCTACGAGATGTTCGTCCGGACGGTCGCCCGCAACCGTGGCGTCGCCCTGAATTCTGTGCGCAACGGTTTCGGCCAGGGCGACATGGTCGACGCCGAGCCTGCGGTTGCCGAAGGCATGGCCGACCGAGTCGGAACGCTCGAGGAGACGCTGCAGCGCTTCGGCGCCTCGCTTTATGCGCCGGTCGCGAAGCGCAAGGCTTTTGCTCCGCAACGCGAGCGCCGCGCGCTCGATCTCTGATCTCATCACTCGCCTGCCCTCGCAGGGAGGTCGTTCGCGTGCCGGCGCGAGCGATCGCTGTTGTTCGTCCGGCCTCACCCGAGGGTAACATGGGAAAATATCGCAACACCGGCCTGCTCGCTGTGGTGACGGCCGCCCTTCTCGTCGCCGTTGTCGTCATGGTCGGCATCGACGGATCGACGCTGCATCACGCCATCGCGTCGATTGCGGATCCGCACGCGATGTCTGTTGCATCGCTTGCCGCACTGGCGCCGCTCCGCGAAAAGCGCGTGGCGCTCGTCAAGGGCATGAAAGACATGCTCGCACTCACCGAAGCCGAAAATCGTGATCTCTCGGCTGAGGAACAGACGTCCTATGACGGCCTCAAGGCCGAAAAGGACGCTCTCGATAAGCGCATTGCCCGCCTTGATGAGCTGATGGATGCGGACGCCGCCCTTGACGCTGTTGTCCCGGCCGCTGGCCGTCGTTCTGGCATCGAGGCGCCGCGCCGCCCCAACGAGGCGAAAAAGGACTTCGAGAACTTCGGCGAGTTCATGAACGCTGTTCGCTTCAATCCGAACGATCAGCGCCTCAACTTCGTCGAGAGCGCGGGCCGCGGCGAGGATGATCTCTCTGCCGAGATGCGGATGGACACCAACACGCAGGGCGGCTTCATGGTGCCACCGCAGTTGCGGCAGACGCTTATGTCGGTCCCGCCACAGGATGCGCTCGTCCGTCCGCGCGCCAACGTCATCCCTGCCGGGTCGCCGCCGGATGCGGGCATCACCATGCCGGCCCTCGATCAGACGGGCTCCAATCCCGGCAACATGTTCGGCGGCATGACCTTCAACTGGATCGAGGAGGGCGGCGAGAAGCCGGAGACCGATGCCAAGCTCCGCGAGGTCACGCTGACTCCGCACGAAATCGCGGGCTTCGTCACCGTCACCGACAAGCTGTTGCGCAACTGGCAGGCTGCGAACAGCTTCGTCGAGTCGCTGATGCGCGCCGGCGTCATCGCTGCAGAAGACTATGCCTTCCTGCAGGGCTCCGGCATCGGCAAGCCGCTGGGCATTATCAATGCCGGCGTGACCCGCTGGATCAATCGCGCCACCGCCAACCATGTCGCCTATCTCGACCTGGTCACGATGGCGTCGCGCCTGCTGATGCGCGGCGTAAGTTCGCCTGTCTGGTCGATGCCGCAGTCGGCTCTGGTCGACATTGCGACGATGACCGATCCGGAAGGGCACTATATCTGGCAGGCCAATGCCAAGGACGGCTTTGCAGGCACCCTGCTCGGCTATCCGGTGCGTTGGAACAACCGCGCTCCGGCCCTTGGCTCGAAGGGCGACATCATCCTTGCTGACTGGTCCTACTACCTGATCAAGGATGGCTCCGGCCCGTTCGTCGCGGCTTCCGAGCACGTCAAGTTCACCTCGAACAAGACGGTCATCAAGATCTTCTGGAACGTCGACGGGTCGCCCTGGCTCACCGCGCCGATCAAGGAAGAGAACGGCTACGAGGTCTCGCCCTTCGTCGGCTTGGACGTTCCGGCCTGATCCGGCGCGATCGCGCTGCCCGGACAGGTGCTGGGCAGCTCCCACTTCCCCTTCCCCTCTTTGGAAAGGATCGGCGCGATGCGCGACCTCCTCAATTCTATCCATCCGGTCCGGGCCATCAGCCCGGCCGCCGCGGTGGCCGACAATACGCCTATCGTCTCCCAGATCATCGATACGGCCGGCTATGAAAGCCTGACGTTCCTGATCTTGATCGGCGCACTTGCAGACGCCGACGCGGCCTTCGCCGTCAGCCTGACCCATGGCGATGCTGCCAATCTCTCGGATGGTGTGGCGGTCCCCGCCGCGAATATCCTTGGCGGCCTCGCCAATGCGAACTTCACCTTCTCCGATGACGACAAGGTCCGGAAGGTCGGTTACCTCGGCTCGAAGCGCTATGTGCGCCTCACGATCACGCCGGCGAACAATACGGGCAACGCCTTCGTCTCGGCACTGGCGCTGCTTGGTGCGGGACGCTTCCGTCCGACGTCGAACCCGCCCGCCTAATCCATCATTCCTGCGCACTGACGGAGGCAATCGCCTCCGTCCTTTCATGGAGTTGATCATGGCTTACAAAGTCATTGCCGAATGTGTTGATCAGCGCAGCGGCGTGCGGCTCTTCCCTGGCGACCTCTTCGAGGATCCGACCGAAGAGCAGTTTGCCCGGCTCGTCCGGGCGGGATGCCTTCACCCGAAGAAGGTGTCGGCGAAGGCCAAGCCCGCAAAGGATGCGCCCGGCGCCGATGACCAGTCCGGTGCGGGCGCCTCGTCGGCTGGGGCCGGAAGCGATGCCTCCGCGGACGACGCGGGCGCCAATGGCGGTGACGACTCTGGCCAGAGCGGCGCCGATCAGGGCGCGACCGGCTGATCATGATGCTGGTTGAGGTCACGCCGCCCGAGGCGCTGCCGATTTCCGCCGCCGACGCAAGGTCGAGGCTCGGCCTTGGCGCCGGCGTGTCGGAAGATCTGCTCGAAGCGCTGATCGGCGCCGTGACGGGCAAGGTCGACGGTCCTGACGGCGTCCTTGGCCGGGCGCTCGTCACCCAGGTCTGGAACCTCGTTTTGCCGTCATGGCCGGAGGGCGATGTCATCATCCCGATGCTGCCTTTGCAGGCGATCGAGGCCGTGACCTATCGCGACCCTGACGGCGTCACCCAGACAATGCCTGTCGGCGACTATCAGGTTGTTCTTGGCTCGCGCGGATCTCCGGGCCGTGTGGCGCGCGGCTATGGGCGTTCGTGGCCGTCGATCCGGCCATGCAGAGATGCCGTGACTGTGCGCTTTCGTGCCGGCTATGGCGAGCCGGAAGACGTGCCAGAGGCCATTCGCACGGCCATCGTTCTTCAAGTCTCGCACCTGCAGTCGATGTCGTCGCCAGACGGCTTCGTGATCCGGGAGCGCGTCGACGGCGTGGGGCAAACCGACTTCGCCGACAAGGGGGTCTCAGGTCAGGCGCTCTGCGGCGCGGCCGAGGCGATGCTAGCGCCCTTCAAGGTATATCTGTGACGCCCGAAACCGCCCTAGCGATGTATCGCCGCCAGATCGACAAGCATGGCGAGCCTGTCGCGCTGCGGCGGGTCAATCGACGTCCGGATCCTGACGCGGATCTTCCTATTCGCGCGCGTGTCCTGAGCCAAGCGAAGCCCGACGATCTCGTCAATGCCGTGTCGCAGTCCAATCGTGTCATCGTGATGCTCGCGGCAGACATCGAGGCGAGCGATTGGCCTGGCCCGCCGCTGAAGGGTGACAAGGTCATCCTGCGCGGGCGCGCGCTCACCATCACGGCGGTCGACGACGACAAGCGGCGTATCGCCGGCGTGCTCATCGCCTATGAGATCACGGCAGGCGGTTGATGGCGGTCCGGACCAAGATCGAGCCGATCGAGCGCGACGTGCGGATCATTATCGACGATCTGCTATCGCCGGAGGCGCAGAGCGCGGCTTTTGCGGGCTTTGCCCGCACACATCTCGCCGAAGCCGAGCGAGTCAATGCTGCAGCCCTCGGCTTCGTGCCGCCGCACGAGCAATATGTTGATGGGCGCCGCGGTGCCGTGCTCGAGACGGTCCGTCCTGACGGCGTGATCATTTTCGAGTTCGAGCTTCTGCCGGACATCTTCGCGTGGATCGGCAAGGCCCTCGTCGAGGCGTCGCCGCGCAAGACCGGGAAATACAGCGAGTCGCATCTGTTTCTCGCCGACGGCGTCGTCGTACCGCCCGGCGCAGCGGCTCCGCAGGCGAGCGAGTATGTCTTCGTCAACAGCCAGCCCTATGCGCGCAAGATCGACCGCGGCCTGTCGAACCAAGCTCCCGACGGGGTCTATCAGGCCGTTGCGGTGCTGGCCCGGCAGCGCTTCGGGAACATAGCCATGATTTCGTTTGGCTATGAGGCGCTGCAGACGGGGGCCATCCATGATTGGGCGGGCAGCGCGCGCGGCGCGGCCTGGGCGCGGCGGCATCGCCGGAAGCGCGACGCGGCGCAGTGGTTGCGCAAGCAGCCGGCTATCTTCATCAGGAGCCACTAGATGCCGCTTGCAGGCGTTGTTGCCGCCGTCGAGGGGCGGCTCGCGGACTTTTGGAGCCGCTGCCCTGTGCGTGGTTTCCAGAGCGACGACGGCAGTGCGCCGCTCGATGGATCGGCCTTCCTCGAGGTGCAGTATCCTTATGCGAGTTCGGACCAGATCACGATCGGCGCGCCCGGCAACAACATGTTCCGCGAGGAAGGCGCATTTCGCCTGGTGCTGAACGTCCCGCGCGACACCAATGGCCGCGCGGACGCATTGCCATGGTCGGACGAGCTTGCCGCGCTGTTCCGCAGCAAGCATTTCGGCGGAATTCCCGGGCTGACAGGCATCACGACCTGGTCGCCCTCAAGCCCGGTGATCGACGACGCCACCGATGACGGCAACTATCTCGTGCTCGCCATCGCGGTTCCCTACCAGGCCAATTTCCTCGCCTGATCTTCTCTCATCCTGACGGAGACGTTTCATGCCCGACCTTCAGTCGACGAACCGCGTTGCCATCGCGAAGGTCCGCGAGACGACCTTCGGCGTCATCCCGGCCAACCCTGCCTTCAAGGCGATCCGGCAGACATCGTCGCCGTTGTCCGCCTCGCCGCAGACAGTAGTTTCCGACGAGATCCGCGGCGACCGGCAGGTGACTGACCTCATCTTGGTCGGCCAGCAGGCCGGCGGCGACATTGCCGGCGAGCTCTCGTTCCGCAGCAATGATGATGATCTCGAGGAGGCCTTGCAGGGCTCCTGGTCGAATAACCCGGTCATCACCAATGTGACGGCCGATACGGAGATCTCCGACGTCAGCACGACGGCTCTGACTGTAGCCGCCGGCGGCGCGGCGTTCGTCGCCGGCATGCTGGTGTTGCTGTCCGGCTTCGCGACCGCGGGCAACAACAAGGTGGCGCGCGTCGCCGCCTCGACGGGCACGTCTGTCACCTTCCCTGCCGCCACCTTCACGGCCGAAGGTGTGGTTCCGGTCGGCGCCGCGGCCCGCGTCGTCGGTTTCGCAGGTGCCGCCGGCGATCTTGTCGCGACGGTGACGGGCGGCAACGCCCTGACCTCGACCCTGCTCGATTTCACGACGCTCGGCCTCTCGGTCGGCGAATGGGTCAGGATTGGCGGCGCATCGGCCGGCAGCCAGTTTGCGACGGCGGCAGCGAACGGCTGGGCGCGCGTCTCGGCAGTCGCCGCCGGCCGGCTTTCCTTCGATCGCGTGCCGCTGGGCTTCGGCGCGGACGCGGGCACGGGCAAGACGATCGAGGTCTATACCGGCGACTTCCTGGTCAACGGATCGACGAAGCGCTCGAACACGATTGAGCGGCAGTTTCTCGACCATTCGCCCGTGAGCTACGAATATCTGCGCGGTATGACGCTGGACTCCTTCGTGCTCGATCTGCCCGCGCAGCAGATCGCCAAGGTAACGCGGACCTATGTCGGCAAAGATGCGACGGTCGGGTCGGCGCGGACGGCAGGCGCCACGGATATCGCGGCGCCGACCAATGACGTGATGAACACCTCGTCCAATGTTGGGCGCATAGGCCTCGGCGGCGCGGCCGTCGCCGGCCCCAATTATGTGATGTCGGCGCGGATCGAGTTCCGCAACAATATCCGCCGCCAGAACGCGATTGGCGATGTTGGCGCAGTTGGTACCGGCAACGGCGAATTCACCTGTACCGGCGCGATCGAGAGCTATTTCGGCGATCGGACCGAATACGCCAAGGTGCTCAGCAACGAGGAAACATCGTTCGATGTCCGCCTCGGCGGCACCGATGCCAATGGGGAGGCGCTGCTGTTCGACCTTCCCAAAGTCAAATATGCCGGCGGCGCGCCCTCCGTCTCCGGAAAGAACGCCGACGTCATGATCAACGCCTCGTTTCAGGCGCTGCGCGATCCGGTGCTCGGCTACACGGCTTCGGTCGGCCGCTTCTGGTACCTGCCCTAAGAGACGGGTGCCGCAGCCTTTGCCGGCGCCCGTCGGCTCGGCCTTGCCGGCTTGGCGGGCGCGGCAACCGGCTCCAGCTTGATGATAACCGGATTGGGGAAGTGGTCGTTGATCGCGCCCGTCGCAGCATCGACGCCGATCCCGATCAACCCGCCGACGACGAGATTGCCGGCCATGCCGGCGGTCCCTGCCCCAGTGGCGTGAACGCCTACAGGAACAACCTGGCTGGCATAGCCGGGCGCTTCGGCGGTAACGACAAAGGATTTGTTACGCGGCGCCTTCACCAGACATGACCCGGTGCAGACGTTCCCAAGGGTTGTGGTGATCTTGGCGGTGGCCGGTGTCACCTGGATCGAGACATCTTCATTGGCGCCACGCGTAATCGTGCCGCATCCGGCGAGCGCAAGGCCCGCCGCTACTACTGAAACCAGCTTGAACATTGAGCCCCCACGGCTTTTCGGAAGGCCAGCATCCTTGCAAGGCCGCAACCGGAAGTCGATAGCCATTTGAGGTATGACGCGATGGAACTCTCTAATCTCCGGGTAAACCTTGTAAACATCGAGCAGGGCGCCTGGGTGAACAAGATCCCTGGACTTGGCGATATGGCACTGAAGGTTCGGGGCTTCGGCAATGCCGACTACGAGCGCGTCAGTTCGGAGCTTGTGGCGGCCCTGCCCCTGGCGGCGCGCGGTGATGAGAAGGAATCAAACCGGATCGCGACGACGCTGCTCGTCGAGACGGTGTTGCTCGACTGGAGCGGGTTGACCGCCGACGCAAAGCCGGTTCCGTTCTCCAAGGAGAAGGCGTTCGAGTTGCTTTCCGATCCTGCGTACCGGGATCTCGCCAACGGCGTCTCGTGGGCTGCGCAGCGCGTCGCGCGGATCTTCGACGACAGCATCGAGGCCGACGCAAAAAACTGACAGAGGCGCTCGCTTGGTACCTTGATTGGGGTGACCAGGCCGAGCGCATCGCGGCTGCTGCCGGTCCGGAGGGCGCAGCCGACTTGCCGTTCATGCAATCGCGCCCTGCCCTTGCCCGTCATCTCTTGTTCGAGTGGACGGCCTTTCGCCGTCTGGCGCTCGACCGCCCCCGGGGCTTCGGTATTGCCCCGATCCCATGGTCGTCGATCGATCGCTACGCCAATCGCTTCGGCATCGCCGACCCTGATCGCTTCGAGCGCTTTTCCCGTCTGATGATGGCAATGGACGCCGCTGTGCTGCGGATCGCCACCGAAAAGGACGTCGCCCCCTGATGGCCACCGAACTTGAAACCATCCGCCGCGTTCGCGTCGAGGCGACGACCTCCGGTGTCGAAAAGGCGACGGCGGCGCTCGAGGGCCTGGCTGGCGCGCAGCAGCAGGTCGGGACGAGCGGCGTGCAAATGGGCGCGTCGACTGATACCGGGGCAAAGAAGATCACGTCGGCCGCCGGCGCCTATCAGCGCCTCGTCCTCACGATCGATGCGGCTGCCAAGTCGCAGTTCGAGTTCGAGCGCGGCCAGCGCAAGATCACGAATGCACTGGAACAGGGGCTCATCAGCACGCAGGAGGCGGCGCGTTCGACCGACCTGCTGCGCGCCAAATGGGTGCTGAACGACAATGCCGTGCAGGCGGCCGGCAAGAGTTCCGGCCGGACGGCAGCGCAGCTTTCCAACCTGTCGTTTCAGTTGAACGACATCGCGTCCGGTCTCGCGATGGGGCAGTCGCCATTCACGATCCTGGCGCAGCAGGGCGGCCAGCTTCTGCAAGTTCTGCAGATGGGCGAAGGCGGCATTTCCGGCACCTTCGCCAAGGTAGCAGCGTCCATTGCCGCTGTCGCGACGCCCGCCAATATCGCGGGCGCCGCGGTTGTTGCGCTCGGCGCCGGCTTTCTCGCCTATAGCGCGCTCAGCCGCAGCACATTGCCGACCGTCGATGAGGCGATCAAAACCCACACCGACCTTATCGCCAAGATCAAGGAACAGTATGGCGAGGCGACGATCGCCGCCAACGAATATGCCCGCGACAGCAAGGCGGTGGTGGGCGCCGCCCTAAGGGGCGACATCACCGCGCTGCAAAAGCAGGCGCAGGCTGCCACGACGGATTTTGTCAATTCGGTCACCTCCCAGCAGTCCCAATCCAGATCGGGACAAGGCCCCCGCGTCGTTTCGGGGGAATTCGCCGCTTTCAAGGCTGAGATCGAAGATTTTCGTCGCTCGATCAAGGATGGGATTGGCGACTTCTCCGCCTTACGCGAAGCCATCGCGGTGAAGATGAACGCTGAGCCAGCCAACAAGTCGTTGCAGGAACTCGGCGCGCGCTTCATGGAGAATTCCAAGGAGCTTCTGAAGGTTACTGGCAATCTCGACCAGGCCAGCGGCACGATGGACAAGTTCGCTCGCGACGCCGCCACGGCGGCGCTGAACGTCAAGGCGCTCACGAAAGCGCTGAACGACATGGCCGATGTCGCCAAGATCGCGCCGACCGACGAAGAACAGGCGCGAAACGCATATGCGCGCGGGCTGCTGACGGCAAGGACAGCAGGTGACTTCGAGCGGGTGCGCGCAGCCAACGCGGCGGCTCAGGATCGCATTGCCGGCGCCAATATGCCGTTGCCGGGCAAGAAGCCCAATCTGACCGACTATGACACCGACGCCCCTTACACCGCCCAATTCCGCGGTGCGCAGGATCGGATCCGAGATCTGCTGCTCGAGACGACGGCCCTCGGCAAGGCCTCCGGAGCGGCTGAAAGCTATCGCCTGCAGCAAAAGATTCTGACCGAGTTGCAGCGCGACGGCGGCGTTGTAACGGAAGATCAGCGCAAGCAGATCGAGCAACTCGCTGACGCCTACGGAGTCTTGGTTGAGGCGCAGAAGCGAGCGGCTCTGACCCGTGATCTGAACTTCGAAAAGGAGCAGATCGGCCGCAATCCTGTCGATCAGAACATCGCAACGCAGATGCGGGCGATCTATGGCGATAGCTATCTCCAGCACATGGAGGATTTTGGCGCCATCCAGATCCGCAACAATGCGGCGCTCAAGGCGATGGCTGATGCCGGCAAGTCAGCGCGCGACGCCATGGAAACGCTGCAGCTCCGCCTGGCACTGATCGGAAAGCCGGCAGAAGAGGCAGCGGCGGCGATGGCCGGCCTTCAGGCCGATCAGCAGGCGCGCGATGCTGGCATCGCCGGCACCAGCCAGGCCGCCAGCATTCGAGAAGCGGCTGTTGCCCAGGCCCATTATAATTCAGTCGCCGAACGAACCGTCGCGGCCTGGGACGAGATCAAGGATACGGGCGGCAGCGCGATCGACAGCTTCGTCGACAAGATCGCCGACGGGACGCTCTCGCTTGAATCGTTCCTCGATGTCGCAAAGGACATCGGCAAGGAAATCCTGAAGCTTGGGGTCGCCAATCCGCTGAAGAATGCCTTGTTCGGCGATAATCTGCCGACGCTCGACGATGCGCGGGGGGTGCTCGGCCAAGTCTTCGGCGGGAAGTCCAATCCGATCACCGACGCCGCGTCGTCGCTCGCGACTTCTGCTGTTGCATCGATGAATGTGACGGCCGCCTCCGTCGTCATCAATGGCGGTATCGGCGCGGCGCTGGGGGCAAACGACAACATCCTTCCCAAGGGGATCGGCTCTGACGCCGTTGCGGGCGGCGCGCTGAATTATGCCCGCGGAAGCTTCCAGCAGGTCAATGACAAGCTGAAGGATATCCTGCAGACGGCGGCGTCGCAGTTCCCGATGAAGGTCGACGCCATCAGCGGTTTCCGCGCTGGCGATCCGCGCTTCCACGGTCAGGGCCTTGCGACCGATGTTCAGATTTTTGACAAGCTCGGCAAGGCGATCCCGAATTATCAGAGTGGCGCGGGCTTCCGGACTTATGAGCAGTTCGCCCAGACGGCGCGGCAAGTGCAGCTCGAGAAATACCCGGAGCTGACGGACCAGTTTCGCTGGGGCGGCTACTTCTCGGGACCGAAAGGCAAATACGGCGCCGCCGACGCGATGCACTTCGATCTTGGGGGAAACAAGGTCGGCATGGGCGGCGGGTCATGGGAGGGCGGCCTCAATTCGGCGCAGCGCAATTACTTCCCGGAAGCCGAGAGCGTCGGCAAGTCTTTCCGATCCGTTGCGGCAGCATCGGACGTAGCCGCGAAGTCAGCATCCGGGCTCGGTGGTGGTCTCGGGGATCTGACGAACAGCGTCTCCGGGGCGGCGTCGAAGATCGGCCAGCTGGCGGGCGGAGGCAGCGGGATCTCGCTGGGAGGCCTCAACTATGCCGCCCTCGGCGCACCTGCGGCCGGCGGCGTCTATGCCAAAGGTGATGCCTTCCTCCATGGTGCGCCGATGCGCTTTGCGCGCGGCGATATCTTCCACAAGAGCACGCTGTTCCCGATGGCCAATGGCGGCGTCGGCGAGATGGGCGAGGCTGGCCCGGAGGCGATCATGCCGCTGCGCCGGGATGCCAGCGGCCGGCTCGGCGTGGCAAGTACTGGCAAGGGTGGCGGCGGGATGAACGTCGTCATCAACAACAACCATTCCGGCGCCAAGGTGACGGCAGAAGAGCGGGTCAATGAAAAGACCGGCCAGCGCGAACTGGTGGCGACGGTCGATGAGATGACCGCGACCAGCATTCGCCGCCGCGGCGGTGCCACCTCGCGCGAACTTGCCGGCATGGGCGTCGCCCCGCGCACGCGGAAGCTCGGCTAAGTCATGGCTTATCCAAGCTGGCCGAGCAGCCTGCCGATGTTCATTCAGCGCGACGGCTTCCGTCGTCAGCGCGCCGATGGGCGTCTGCGTTCGCCGACCGATCTCGGCCCGGGGAAGGTGCGCCGGAAGTCCACCGCCACGGTGCGCACCATCACGCCGCAGATCTGGATGACGCGCGTACAGCTTGAGCGGTTCGGCACATTCTGGGACGTCGACACCAAGGGTGGGGCACTGCCGTTCTGGTTTCCCGAGCCGGGCCGCCACGGCTTTCCGATGCGCAGCGACGACGGTGGCGTGCTGCTTGCCGCCGACGGCTCGCCCCTGCTGATTTCTGCCTGGGTGCTCGTCATGTTCTCGCCTGATGCAGAGCCGCCGCAGGACACGACGACTGCTGACGATCTGTGGCCGGTCAGCCTCTCCCTGGACATCATGCCGTGACGGAAATCAGCCTCGATCTTCGGCAGCAGATGAATGCCGAGCAAGCTGGTGCTGTTCCGATCACCTTGCTCACCTTCGAGCACGACGCTTTGCCAGCGCCGATCAGGATCTCCTCCGACAGGACCGGACGCGTGTCCGACTCGCCGCTGGTCTATGGCACCGTGTCCCGTGGGGAGACCTATCTCTGGGTGCCGCTGTCCGCGATTCTTCCGGATGAGAATGACCAGGCGCCGCCAGAACTGCGGATATCGATCGCGACCATTGATCGCTCGATCTTTCCGGTGATCCGCTCCTCGTCCGAGCCGGCGACGGTGACGATGGAGCTCGTCTATGACGGCGATCTCGACACGGTGCAGGTCTCGATCGGAAACCTCAAGACGCAGGCGGCGCCTTATGACGAAGGGCAGGTCTCGATCGTGATGGGGCAGGATGACTTTGCGCTCGTGAACTTTCCGCGCGGGCGCATGAACCCGATCGTTGCGCCGGGATTGCATCGATGAGCTGGTCGGATGGTTTCATCGGCATTCCCTGGTCACGCGGCGACCATGGGACGAAGAGCACGCATTGCTGGGGGCTGGTCCGTCTCGCGTTTGCCGAGCGGTTCGGCATCACGCTTGCCGACTATGGCCCTGCCCAGGGTCTCGCTCTGGATGCCTCCGCCATCGCCGCGCATCGTGATGTCTGGCCGTGGCGAAAGGTCGAGCATCCGCAGGATGGCGATGTCGTCGTGATCCGGAATGGCGTCGTCGACGATCATGTCGGCGTCATGGTTGGGCGCCGGCTGATGCTGCATGTGCAGCGGGGCAAGAGCGCCGAGTTGGTCGAGATCGACATGGCGCATTGGAAAAACCGCGTCTCGGGCTTCTACAGGCATGCAGCCGTGGGAGATGACGAGCATGTCTAAGGCCCTGCTGACATTTACGCATCCCGAGATACTCAACCCTATTAAGCTGGTCGCTGATCGGACAGTGAAGCCGGATTCGCGTGGCGTCGCCGTTATCAGCCGGCTCAGGTTTGATCCATCGATCGAGCGCAGCCTGTCGCGGCCGGAAGGTGCGACGCTGGCCGAGATCGTCGCCGAGGAGATGGCGGGGGCCGTGGCGCCTGACCTCGACTTCCTCGTCGTTTCGTTGCACGGGCCGAAAAGCGTTGCCGTTGTCGAGCGCCGTCACTGGCATCTGGTGCGGCCGAAGGCTGGCACGACGGTGACGCTCCGCATGCGCCCTGCCGGCGGCGGCGCGCTCAGGAGCGTGTTGTCGATCGCGATCATGGCGGCGACTGCCCTTTTCGCCGCATGGGCGCTGCCGGTGATCGGGCCGCTCGCAACCGCCCTTGCCAGCACAGCGATCGGCGTCGGCGCCAACTATCTGCTGTCGAGCCTCTTCCAGCGCGATGACAAGAAGACGGAGGACAAATACACGATCGCCGGCACGCGCAACCAGGCCAATCCATGGGGGCCGGTGCCACAAGTCTACGGGCAGCATCGCGTCTATCCGCCTTATTGGGCTTTACCCTTCACGCGGGTGATCGGCGATGAGCAGTATCTCGTCGCGCTCTTCGTCATTGGAGAGGGGCAGCATAGCCTCGAGCAATTCCGCATCGGCGAGACGGGGATCGACGCCTATCACGACATCACGACGGAGATCCGCTACGGGCTCGATACCGACACCCCGATCACCCTCTATGAAGAGGTGACCTTCGAGGATGCGGTGGGCGTCGAGCTTGCCTTCGATGATGGCTTCTCGATCCGCACCACGGCCAGCAATGTCGATGCGATTTCCGTCGACATCTATTTCCCGGGCGGCCTGTTCTGGACGGATGCCGATGGCGAGCTGCGGGAAATGGCGGCTTCCTGCGAGGTGCAATATCGGCGCAAGGGTGTCGACTTCGCCCCGGATGGGCCCTGGGTCTATGTGGACGTGATCTTTGTCAACGCGGCCAAGAAGGAATCCTTCTGGCGCACGCTCCGCTGGGAGGTCGACGGCGGTCCGGGCACATTCGACGTCCAGATCAAGCGCGGGAACGTCGAGAGCGACGACAGCAATACGACCGACACCATGCAGTGGACGGTCGTGCGGGGCATGCGCTACCAGCATCCGGTCAATTATCCGCGTCCGCTCTGCCTGGTTGCGGTCCAGATCAAGGCGAGCAAGCAACTTTCTGGCACGATCGACACCTTCAGTGTCGTCGTCGCGAGCCATATCCCGGACTGGAATGGCTCGGCCTGGGTGTCGCGCCCGACGAGCAACCCGGCGTCGGTCTACCGCCATGTGTTGCAGGGGCATGCGACGGCGCTGGCCCGGTCGGATGCGGAGGTTAATCTCGACGCGCTCGCCGAATGGCACGCATGGTGCGAGTCCAAGAGCCTCACCTATCAACGGGTGCACGACTTCGACGCATCGGTGCGCGACGTGCTGCAACAGGTGTCGGCAGCGGGGCGCGCGACGCCCTCGCAGCCCGTGCTTGGCGGTGGAAAATGGTCAGTCGTGATCGACCGGATCCAGACGGTGCTGCGCGCCCACATCACGCCGCGCAACGCCCATAGCTTTTCCGGGGAGGTCAACTATCAGAAGCTGCCCGATGCCTACCGCGTCAAGTTCCTGAACCGCACCAAGTTCTGGACGGCCGACGAACGCATCGTCTTGCGGCCGGGACTTGTCGGCGACCCGCAGCTCTATGAGGAGATCGAGCTGCCCGGGGCGACATTGCCCGTGGTTGTCGATCGTGAGGCAGGGCGGCGCTTCCGCATCCAGCAGAGCCGCTATGAGACCTGGTATGCGTCGCAGGATTTCGAGCACCTCGTCGCGCCGCGCGGTTCGCTGGTGCGCATGGCATGGCCGATCATCATGCCAATAGGGAGCGGCGAGCCGTCGCGCGTCAAGTCAATCGAAACGGCCTACACGGCAGATGGCGAAAAGCGCATCGTCACTCTCGACGAGCTTGTCACCATGGAAGCAGGCAAGGATTATTGCATCCGTTTCCGACAGGACGACGGCCAAACGTCTCTATGGGTCATCATAACCGAGGATGGCGAAACCAACACCGTCACCCTCGATAGCGGTGGGGCAGAGCCACAGCCCGGCGATTTGGCCTTCTTTGGCGAACTCGACGCCGATTCCATTGACTGTGTCATTGCCAATATCGAGGCGCAGCGCGACCTCGGTGCGCGGTTGACCCTGGTCCGGCATGCGCCGGAGATCGAGAGCCTCGCCGATGCCTAGCCCTCCCTGGGCCGCGCGTGCGCCCGGCGCCCCTGTCATTGTCGCAGTTCAATCGGGCTCGGCATCGGTCGCGATCGACAGCGGCTCGGCGCCGACGCCCTTGCTGGTCCGCCTGCGTCCGGGGCCGGGATTCGTGCCGGTGCACCACTATGTCGTCACGGCAACGCCGGCCGGCGGCGCGCCGATCGAGGTGACCGTTCCCGCGGCCTCGGCGCGGGCACAGTTCAACGACATCGCTGCGGGGACGGAAGTCGCGATCACTGCCGTCGCCGTCAACGCCTATGGCGTCGAAAGCGACCCTGTCGACCAGAGCGGCGTGATCGTTCAGGTGCGCGACGATCTGCCGGCCAATGCCGTCAACCTTCGCTATACCGGCCTCGTCGGCGGTGTCAGGCGCTTTACATGGGATGCCGACCCGGCATCGACCGCGGCGCAGCTCAACCGCATATCGCAGTTCGTCATGCGGTCCCGGCCGGGCTCCGGCTGGTCATGGGCTGACCTTCGCCCAATGCGTTTGCTTGTCGGCTACCCGCCCTTCGACACGGTCGAGCCCCTCACGGCCGGGCCGCACACGATCGGCATCGCGGCTGCCGACATCTATGGCCGCCTGTCGCTCGTCCCTGCCGTCGTCGACGTGACGCTCGACACCAGCGCGGAGTCGCGCGTCGGCAAGCTCGATCTGTCCAACCCGGCAAATTCCGCCTGGATCTAGGGATCATCATCATGACTTTGACCACAATCCCCATCCTTGACGGGACGGGGGCAGCCTTCGATCACTCTGCGGTCGACGACGGCAGCGGCAACATCCTGCTCGGCCGGGTGGCCTTTACGGCGGATGGTCTGACCCCGGTCAATCCGAGCTCGGAAGAGAAGCAGGACGCGATCATTGCGGCGATCGCCGGCCTCTCAGCCGCGCGCTGGCAGAGCGGCCCCGTCGTGCTCACGAATGCCGATCAGGCGCTTAAGGCCGCCGGTGCTGCCGGGGTCAAGAATTGGACGACCTGGGGCGTCCTGATCTGCGATGCGACATGGACTGCCAACACGGTCGATATCCGCGACGGCACGACTGTACTCTTCAGCCTGCCGCTGCCGGCCGGCGCTGGCTATTACCCGATGCCGGCGGGGCTCGCTCTTGTCGGTTCGGCGGCGACGGCACTCAACATCAAGGCGGCATCCGCCGTGACCGGCACCTGTACGGCCAATTTCGGCGGCCATTTCGGCTCAGCCTAACCCTTCACGCTTGCCCCTTCATCTTCGCCTCGTCGATCGAGAGAGGTCGTCTCCGCATGCCCGACAATTTCGCGAACCTGCTGCCGCTCGTTTCGTCTGTCGACGATCTGATGGGCAACAAGACGGTAGACGGCGTCACCTCGACAGTGCGTGTCCCGCGCGCCAACATCACGAACGGAGCGTCGCCGGCGGATATCATTGCGGTTGCCGACCGCGCAACCGCGCTCGAGGCGGACCTTGCCCCTGGCGCCCGGGTGATGCGTGGCGGCGCCAATATCGCGTCGGCCGCGTCCATCGATCTCGGCGCGGCGACAGGCGACTTCGCGGCTATCACCGGCACGACGACGATCGCCTCGCTCGGAACGGCGCCGGCCGGGATCGAGCGGACGGTCTATTTTACGGGCGTGCTGACGCTGACGCACAGCGGCACACTGGTGCTCCCGACTGGCGCCAATATCACGACGGCGGTCGGTGACGTTGCGGTATTCCGCTCGCATGGGTCGGGAGCTTGGCGGTGCGTCAGCTATATGCGCGCGGATGGCAACCCGGTCACCGGGTCGATGGGCGGCAAGGTCGACAAGACGACGACCGTGTCGGCGTCCGGCATGGCGTCGGGTGGCGGGGCGCTCGACGCCAACCGCACCATCACCGTAACCGCGGCGACCGATGCCGAGATCCTCGCCCGCACGGCGAACAAGGCTGCCGATGCGCGCGGCGTCGGTGTCCTCGTCGACGCGGCCGTACGCGGCCTTCGCCAGAACCGCATTCCCAACGCCTATTTCACGCGCGACTTGATCGGGCAGGTACTGCCCTACGGCTACACGTCGGCCTTCTCGTCCTCCGGTGGCGGCGTGCTCGCCGCGTCGGCAATCGCGGCTTTTGCCAACAAGCCGCTCAAGACCGCCAATGCGCTCAAGGTTTCGTCGTTCTACAACGGCACCAACAAGACCGACTTTCAGCTGCGCTCGCCGATCTTCACCGTGCCGGATGCCCTCGCCGGCGACACTACGGCGACTGTCCGCTATGTGTGCCAGCTTTATCTCGGCTCGGCCAACGTCTCCGTCACGGCCCTCTCGTCTGGCTATGCCAATGCTGACGGCACTGGCACGACTTATACGCTGACGCCGACCAAGATCTCGACCGATGTCGTCGGCGGCTGGGCGACGGTGATCTTCGACGTGCCGATCAGCAATGCCGCAGTGCGTTCGCTCTTCATCGCGCTGCGCCTGATGGCGCTCACCTCCGGCGGCAACTTCTCGGCCGACAGCTATGTCGTCGGCATGTTCGCCGACTTCAATCGGTCTGACGTCGACACACCGGATTTCAGCGCCGGCGAGCAACTGGTGATTGATGCGGGACAGGTTTCGCCTGCCATTGGCAAGCCGCATCTGCTCGGCGGCAACCGCATCCGCAATCCCCTGTTCACCGCCGATCCGGTCGGCGCCAGCTATACCGGGCCGCCTTCCGAATACACCGTTGGAATCGGAAGCGGCTTTTCCTTGGCGCCCTGGTCGATTGTCTCGACGGTGACGCCCTTCAAGACGAAGCAGGCGTTTCGGGCTTCCATCTCCTATGACGGCACGACCAAGACCGAAGTGCAGCTTCGGCAGACGGTCGATCTCCCGCCCGATCTCGTCGGCGACACAACGGCCGTCGCGCGCCTGATCTTCTATGTGAAGGTCGACGACCTCTCCAAGGTCGCGCTCTCGATCGTAACCGCGATGCTCAATGACGCGCTTGCGTCACAGGGCACGCCGACGCCGGTCAAGCGCTCCTCGGATGGTCCGAACGCGACGTGGTTCCCGATCATCTATGACATCCCGATCACGGTCGGAACGACGACGAAACTGCAAGTCTTCATGCGCCTGTCTGCGCTTTCGACGGCCGGGAATTTCACGGGCACGATTGATGTCACTGGCGTCTTCCTCGGCTTCAACCGGCCTGAACAGACGGTCTATGACAAGAACGCCGACTATGACGCCGAGCTGGCGGCCAAGAAGGCGCTGCCGAATATCGCCAGCAACTCGGCCGCCTTCTTCGGCTCGAACAAGGCCAAGAATGCCCTGTTCATGGGCGATGCCATCGGCCTGACAGCGGCGCCTGCTGGATGGGCTCTCAGTTCGGGCGGAACCGGCGCGACGAAACCGAACACCGAGATCGTCGCGACGCAGACGCCGTGGTCGGGAGTCGAGCAGGCGCTTCGCGTCTACCTGACCTCGACCGGCGCCGCCTGGTCGGACCTTCAGCCGCGGCAGACGATCGCTGTCCCCAGGGAACTTCAAGGGCGGACGGATGCTGTCCTCAAACTGATCTTCTTCGTGCGCGCCGACGCGGCGCAGGTGGCGCAGGGCTTCAACCAGATCACCGGCCTCGTCACGATGTATGACGCTTCCGGGGTCTCGCTGGGTTCGGCGACCATCACCAAGGTCTCGACCGACAATCTGGTCGCCGACACCTGGTTTCCGGTCATCATCACCGCGCCGATCACAAACGCCTCGGCCCGGTCGCTGCTGGTCTCGGCCCGCGTGCAAACGGCGCATGGTGCCTATGCCGGCGGCCTCTGCGATCTCACCGGCTTCTTCATGGGGTTCAATCGGCCTGAGCTCACGACCTTCGAGCGCAACCTCAACGACGATATCGATCAGCGTGCCAAGGTGCAGGCGCTCGCCGTCAACGCCGGCAGCTCCAACCTGACCCGAGTCAGCACTTTCGACCAGTATTCGGACATCCTCGGCAATATCCTGCCGATGATCCCCGACAGCATCATCAACTGCCCCGGCGACAGCCTCACCGATCTCGATTGGGCGGCGGTCATCGCTGCGGCTTATGCTGCAGCCGGGCAGACGCGCACCGTCCGCAACCTCGGTATCGGCGGCGAGGCAAGCTATGAAATCGTCAATCGAGCGCAGGGCTACCAGCCCTATGTGACCGGCATCACCTGGTCGACCGGGACGATCCGTTTGCGTGCCCGGCGCGCTGTACCGGCACGCACCTTCAACACGACGTATCGCGCCTACTGGGAGGCCTACGGGGCGCGGATCGCCGAGCCGACCGCCGTCGAGTTCTTCAACGCCAACGGGCGCATCGGCAAGAGCTTCAGCCGGCTGTCGGCCTCCGGCGCGGTGTCGGGCGCGACGATCACCGCCAACGGCCATCCTTTCGCCAATGGCGATACCATCTTCGTCCGCGACGCCGTCGTTCCGACCGGCATGTACAAGTACAAGCCCTATTACGTCCGCGACGTGACCACGAACACCTTTGCCGTGGCCGAAGTGAGCGGCGGCGCCGCGATCACCTTCACCTCGGCGGTGACAGTCACCTTCCTTGGCGATTTCTACCTCGATTGGGATTACACGACCGGCGTCGATCACACGATCACGGCCGTTACGCATACCAATTGGGACAAGAGCGCCCAGATTACGATGGCCTCCGTCAACACCATCAACAAGATGGGGTCGCCGGCGGCTGACTTGGCGCAGCTCAAGGCGGACACCCGCGCGCTGATCGCGCAGCTCAAGACACTCTCGAAGCGGTTCCTGATCCTGACGCTTTCGGTCGATGCGAGCTGGACGATCGGCACGCCCGAATACGACACCGTGATGGCCTACAACGCCTGGGTGCTCGCCGAGTACCCGAACAATTCGGCCGACCTCTACGCCTTCCTGCGGACACTCGGCGACGGCTCGGCCAACGACAATGCCGACATCGCCGCCGGCATCATCCCGCGTTCTCTCCGGGTCGACAGTGTCCATTGGAACAACGCGACGACTCAGGTCGGCAACTGGATCTATTCATCCTTTCTGGCGCCGCGCGGCTGGTAGCGCCCCGCGGATTACGGCCTCCCGTCTGAACTCATCCACCTTCGGAGTTATCCATGCAGCTCGTCAGTGATTGGCGCGCGTTGCTCAAGCACGCGTGGACGGTTCGATTTTTCGCGCTTGCAGCGATCTGCGCCGGCGCAACGCAGGCTCTGCCGGCGCTCATCGATGTCATCCCGCCCTGGCCCTATGCCGCCCTGATGTTCATCGCTCAGGCCGGCAGCATCGTCTTTCCGGTCCTCGGCATCCCCGCGCGCGTGGTTGCGCAGCCCAAGACGCTCGGAGGTGACGATGCCGGTCAATAAGATCCAGAGCAGCCGGCGGGCGAGAACAGCGATCGCCGGAGCCGGAGCGGCCGGCGCCGTGGCTTTGGCAAGCGTTGTCCTGATCCAGCCATGGGAGGGCCGCAGCCTCGTCGCCTATCGCGATATCGTCGGCGTGCTGACGATCTGCGACGGCGACACGGCGAATGTCCGCCCTGGCATGAAGGTGACGCCCGCCGAATGCGATCGGCGCCTCGCCGTCCGTGTCCGCCGCGATTATTTCGAGCCGCTCAAGGGTTGCATCTTCGGTTTCGAGAAGCGGCCGATCAGCTGGCAGGCGAGCATGATCTCGCTTGCCTACAATGTCGGGACCGGCGCGGCCTGCAACTCGAGCGCGGCCCGGCTCGCCCGGCTCGGCAAGCTGCGCGAGAGCTGCGAAGCGGCGACGGCCTTCAACAAGGCTGGCGGCAAGACGGTTTCCGGCCTCGTCAAGCGCCGCGAGATGGGCGACGCGACCCGGATCGGCGAAGCCGAGCTTTGCGTGAGCGGGCTGTGATGGGTGCGCTCTCGCCGATCCTTCGCAGCATCGATAGAGCCGGCAAGTTGGCGTTCTACTGCCCAGGCTGCCGTACCGAGCATGTCGTCCGCCTGAAAACGCACGGTGGCCCTCATGAATGGGATGGAAACGCTAAAGCGCCGACGCTCACGCCAAGCATCCTCTATCCCGGAGCCTGCCATTCCTTCGTGACGAACGGACGCATCCAGTTCCTCGGCGATTGCGCGCATGAGCTCGCTGGGCAAACGGTCGACCTGCCGCCGTGGCCGGGAGCCGACCCATGAGCCTCCCCTCCGTCTTGGGCCTCAAGGGCTTGGCGATCGCCATCGTCGTCGGCGCGGCGGTCGGCGGCTTCGCTTCCTACAAGGTGACGCGGGCCTTCGCCGATCGCGAGATCGCCGCCTACAAAGCGGCCGCCGTCCAGTCCCGTCTCAATGCCGCAAAGGCCGATCTTCGCATCGACAAGGGCGCCCGCGTCGACGCCGCGGCCGATGCCGATGTCATCGCCGAGACGGACCGTCGCAATCAGGAGATCCTGCATGCCCCGCCCGCGTCTTCTGGTTCTGATTGCGACGACACTGTTGGCGACGCTGGCGCTCGCTGGATGCGATCGATCCGATAGATATCTCGCGATCGAGCAGCGCAGCCTGCCGGCAAAGCCGGACTATGTCCGCGAAGTCTTTGTCGCCGATCCGCAACCGACGGCGAAATGGCGCGACGTCGCCGGCGCCGAGCGGGCCGGCCGGGTCAAAGCGAACAAGATCATCGACTGTTTCGGCCGCTGGTACGATCGCCAGCGCGAGCAATACGCGATGATCGGCGAGCGGGCAGCGACGGCAACGGTCGAGGTCTGCAAGGCCGGGGTGGTGCCGAAATGATCCTGCCCGACGAAGACTATCAGGTACTGCCGTCGGAGAAGCATACCGACATCCCGAAATGGACGCGCGACCTCCTGGACGAGCTGCGGCCGGAGGAGGTCGAGGCGCTCCGGCGCGTCGCACGGCTCGGACCGGAGGGCACGGCACAGCTGCTGGCGGCGATCGAGCTCGCCCGCTCGGTCGGCACGGTCGCGAAGTTCGTCAAATGGCTGGTGATCGGCTGCCTCGGCATCTTCTTCGCCTCGATGCTGTTCGCCGAGAAGATCATCACGCTCCTCTCCTGGATCAGCAAGGGAAAGGGCCAGTGATGCGCACGACCCGCATTGTCCTGATCTTCGCCTTCGGCGTCATTGCCGCCATGCTCGGCGTGTGGGCCGGCGACCGCAACCCGGCGACGGAAAGCCTCCTCGCCGAGGCGCGACCGCCGGACGTTTTGCCGGGCGGCCAACTGCACATCGCCTATGAGTTCCGCCGCTACCGGCTTTGCCCGCGCGAGACACAGCGGACGATCTTCGACGGGCAGAATATCCGCTTTGACCTCGGGACGCAGATGCGGGCTCTATCCGGGCCGGTCGGTGCGGACAGTTATGTCCAGCCGATCACGGTCCCGCCGGCCGCCGCACCGGGGCCAGCGCGCTATCGCGTCATGATCTATGACTACTGCAATCCGCTGCACCGGCTATGGCCGCTCTCGAAGGTGATCGAGATCCCGTTCACGATCCTGCCGGAGACGCCTCTCCCCTCGAATCGGAACTGATTCGCTCGGCCCGCCTTGAGTCCCCCGACTCGACAGGAGGCGACCATGGGCCATCCATTCCCGCGCGTATCAGTCTGGGAGACGGCGACCGCGAGCCGCGGCCTGACCGATGTCGAGGGCGCGGCGCGCTGGCTGCTCGATCAATGGCCGGATAGGGTCCGTCGTCCGCGAAGCTATCGGCCGGCTCTGAAAGCCTGCCTCGATGTGCTCGAGGGCAATGGCACGGTCGAGCGCGCCCGCGCTGCGCTGATCAAAGCCGCGGCCGATGCGGACATCCTCGACAAGGCATGATGGCGTGCGTCTACGGCGGTCCGTGCGGCCCAGCCTCGACCTTCTCCCACATCTCGCGCCAGGCATCCATTGCCGCCTCGATCGACGCGGCCATGCCGTTCTGCACGCCGGGCGGACGGCCGACGATCGCGGTGACTGACCAGGTCACATGATAGCTTGGCAGCTTGTGCTCGATGATCGTCCCGACCGTGCGGCCGTCAAGCATGACGCGGTAGATCTGCGACGGGTCGACCGGGTTCGATTTGATGCGACGCAGGCGGAAGCGGGTGTCATTCATGACGGAGGCTAGTGAACGAGTCGGGAACGAGACTGCACGGATATTGCACGAATATCTGTGCAGGTTCACGCCATGTTCTGCCGTTCCGTGCCGAATGCGATGATATGGCAAACCGAGAAGGCATTGAAATCATTAGGAAAAATGGTGCTGCAAGAGAGGATTGAACTCTCGACCTCTCCCTTACCAAGGGAGTGCTCTACCACTGAGCTACTGCAGCGTCGCGGCGCGCTTGGCGCGGACGGCGGCCTTACTGCCACAGTGGGGCGGGCGGATCAAGCGGCGTCGGGGGCCGGGGCGCGCTTTCCTCGCGCCTGTGGATGGCCGGTGGTTTTCCGATCGGTGATTCGGGGTTAGGGTTCGTGAACATGACTGACAAGATCCAACCGCCCGAAAAGGCGAAATCCAGCGCGAACACTCAGGGACAGCGCGAGAAGGATGCTCGCGCCGCGCGGCTGGCCGCAGCGCTCCGCGCCAATCTCGGCAAGCGCAAGGCGGCCGCCCGCGCCGCTGCCGTCACGCCGCCTTTGGAAGGCGTGCCCGACGACAAGATGCCCTGACGGCTTGCGCAGTTCAGGCGCGATGCCGGCCTGCGGAACGCCGGAGCCCGCTATCCTTGAGTCGGCCCCAATCCTCATGTAATCAGGCCGGCTTCAAGCTTCGGCGGCTGTCCGCCTTGCCGGTGATTCGAACACGGGGCCCCCTTCATGGACAAGATTCGCATCGTCGGCGGCGCGCGCCTCAACGGCACGATCCCGATCTCCGGCGCCAAGAATGCCGCGCTGCCTCTGATGATCGCGAGCCTTCTGACGGATGAGACGCTGACGCTGGCGAATCTGCCGCGCCTTGCCGATGTCGCGCTTCTAAAGCGCATCCTCGGCAATCATGGCGTCGACATGACAATCTCCGGCAAGCGCATCGGCGAGGCCGAGCTTTCCGGCGAAACGGCCCACTTCACGGCCCGTACGATCGTCGATACGACGGCGCCCTATGAACTCGTCTCGAAGATGCGTGCCAGCTTCTGGGTGATCGGGCCGCTGCTCGCCCGCGAGCGCTTCGCCAAGGTTTCGCTGCCTGGCGGCTGCGCTATCGGAACGCGGCCCGTCGATCTTTTCCTTGAGGCGCTGACGAGCCTCGGTGCGTCGATCGAGATCGATGCTGGCTATGTCATTGCCCGCGCCCCGGACGGGCTCAAGGGCGGACGTGTCGTCTTCCCGAAGGTCACTGTCGGCGCAACGCATGTGACGATGATGGCCGCGACCCTGGCGCATGGCGAGACGGTCATCGAAAATGCCGCCCGCGAGCCGGAAATCGTCGATCTCGCCGACTGCCTGATCAAGATGGGCGCCAAGATCACGGGCGCTGGCACCTCGACCATTCGCGTTGAGGGCGTTGATCGCCTGCATGGCGCCCGCCATGCCGTGATGCCTGACCGCATCGAGGCTGGCACTTATGCGATGGCCGTGGCGATGACCGGCGGCGACGTGCTGCTCGAAGGCGCGCGGCACGACACGCTGGTGACGCCGCTCGAAGTGCTGTCCGAAGTCGGTGCCGAGGTCACGGTTACCAATACCGGCATCCGCATCTATCGCAACGGCGCCGACCTGCAGCCGGTCGACGTCGTGACGGAGCCCTTCCCTGGCTTCCCGACCGATCTGCAGGCGCAGCTGATGGCGCTCGTCTGCCGCGCCAAGGGCACGTCGCATATCCGCGAGACGATCTTCGAGAATCGCTTCATGCATGTCCAGGAACTGGCCCGGCTTGGCGCCGAGATCCATCTCGACGGCCAGAACGCGACGATCGTTGGCGTACCGGTGCTGAAAGGC
The DNA here is from genome assembly GCF_900129325.1 of Kaistia soli DSM 19436. GTDB lineage: Bacteria > Pseudomonadota > Alphaproteobacteria > Rhizobiales > Kaistiaceae > Kaistia > Kaistia soli. The sequence continues at coordinate 1,230,911 of NZ_FQUP01000001.1, forward strand.
GCGCCTGTCATGGCGACCGATCTTCGCGCATCGGTCTCGCTGGTCATCGCGGGTCTCGCCGCCGAGGGCGAGACGATGGTCAACCGCGTCTATCATCTCGATCGCGGCTTCGAGCGGCTCGAGGACAAGCTCTCGCGCTGCGGCGCCACGATCGAGCGCATCAGCGGCTAGGTGAGTCTTCCCAAGAAGAGCTTGCGCTTTCAACGCGCCATTCCCACCTTCGGGCCAGAACATTGGCTGTGCCAAAGGGGTGCGTAGTGATGGATAGACTGAAGCTCGTCGCTTTCGATCAGGACGATCTCGCTGTCGTTTCGGCACATGTCCAGGATGCGGTGCTGAAGGTCAAAGACATGACTTTCCTACCCAAGGAAGGTCGTTTCGCTGCCGTCATCAACCGCTTCGTCTGGGAAAAGCCCGCTGAGGGCACGGTTCGCAAGAGCTGGGAGCGGCGGCGTGCTGGCTTTCATTTCGACCGCGTCTCGGCCGTCCGCTCGATTGGCATCGACCGCAGCAATCCCGACGCCGTGCTCGACCTCCTCGCCATCGCCTTCGACAAGGCGGAAGAGCCCGCCGGAACCGTCACGCTGATCTTCGCCGGCGGCGGCGCCATCGCGCTGGACGTTGAATGCATCGAAGCCTCGATCAGCGATTTCGGCCCGGCCTGGGCCACGGCTTGCTGCCCGCAGCATGACGTCGATACCGCCGACGCCAAGGCTCCAGCGACGATGAAGGCCTGAGAGGGACTGCCTAGCAGATAGTCTTCCGCCCGCGGGCCAACCGCGCTAGACACGTCGCGCCATCAGAAGGAGCCGTGTCTTGGCCATTCGTCTCGATCAGTCCGAAGCCGATTTCGAGCAGCGTTTCGTCGCGCTGCTCTCCGCCAAGCGCGAGGTTTCCGAGGATGTCGATGCGACCGTGCGCGCTATCCTCGCCGATATTCGCGCCCGTGGCGATGCAGCCGTTCTCGAATATACGGCGCGCTTCGACCGCCTGCCCCTGACGGCCGAGAAGCTGCGCGTCAGCGAGGCCGAATTTGAGGATGCGGCGCTCGCCGTCGAGGACAAGACGCTGGCGGCGCTGACCTTGGCTCGCGACCGCATCCGCGCCCATCATGCTCGCCAGAAGCCAGTCGACGATCGTTATGTCGATGCGCTCGGCGTCGAGCTCGGCTCGCGCTGGACGGCCATCGAGGCGGTTGGGCTTTATGTGCCAGGCGGCACCGCGTCCTATCCGAGTTCCGTGCTGATGAACGCCGTCCCGGCCAAGGTCGCCGGCGTCGACCGTGTCGTCATGGTTGTTCCCTCGCCGGACGGCATCATCAATCCGCTGGTTCTGGTCGCTGCGAAGCTTGCCGGTGTCGACGAACTCTACCGGATCGGCGGCGCGCAGGCGATCGGTGCGCTCGCCTATGGGACGAAATCCATCCCGCCGGTCTACAAGATCGTCGGGCCGGGCAATGCCTATGTGGCGGCCGCCAAGCGGCAGGTATTCGGAACGGTCGGCATCGACATGATCGCCGGCCCGTCGGAGGTACTGGTGATCGCGGATGGCGACAACGATCCGGACTGGATCGCCGCCGACCTCCTGGCGCAGGCCGAGCATGACACGGCGGCGCAATCGATCCTCATCACCGACGATGCAGGCTTTGCCACCGCGGTCGAAGCGGCCGTCGAACGGCAGCTGAAGACATTGCCGCGTGGTGAGACGGCCGCGGCCAGCTGGCGCGATTATGGCGCGGTGATCCTCGTCGCTTCGCTCGCCGACGCCGTGCCGCTGGCCAACCGCATCGCGCCGGAGCATCTCGAAATCGCCGTGGCCGATGCCGGGCCCTATCTCGAAGGCGTTCGCAATGCCGGGGCGATCTTCATCGGCCGCTCGACGCCCGAGGTGATCGGCGACTATGTCGGCGGCTCGAACCATGTCCTGCCGACCGCGCGCTCGGCCCGCTTTTCCTCCGGTCTCTCGGTGCTCGATTTCATGAAGCGCACGTCGCTGCTGAAAACCGGGCCGGAGCAGCTGCGCGCGCTCGGTCCAGCGGCGATCACCCTGGCCGAAGCTGAGGGGCTCGGGGCCCATGCCCGGTCGGTGGCTATCCGGCTCAATTTGTAGCAGGATCGCGGGCGGAAGCGCGCCAGGGGGGCCGGACCGGAGACCGATGACGGACGGGAGCGAGGACGAGGCAGGACGACTGGTCGCCGTCGAGCTGGACGGCGCCTCGATCGGGCGCTCGACGCCCGATGTCGAGCATGAACGGCGGATCGCGATCTACGACCTGATCGAGGATAACCGCTTCGTGCTGCCCGGCCATCCGACGGGCGCTTATCGGCTGCATCTCGCCGTACGCGACAGCCGCCTCGTCTTCGACGTGCGCGACGCCGACGACGGGCCGCTGGTGCTGCACATCCTGTCGCTGACGCCGCTCCGCAAGATCGTACGCGACTATTTCACCATCTGCGACAGCTACTATGCGGCCATTCGAACCGCGACGCCGAGCCAGATCGAGACCATCGACATGGGGCGGCGCGGCGTTCATGACGAAGGTTCGCAGCTGTTGATGGATCGCCTCGCCGGCAAGATCATCGTCGATTTCGAGACGGCACGGCGGCTGTTCACCCTCGTCTGCGCGCTGCACTGGAAGGGTTGAGCGCTTGGGCGCGGGGACCGACGGCGCCGTTGCACCGCCTCCTGCCCCGGCGACAGCCCGGCCCCCGCGCTCCGTCCTCTTCGTCTGCGGCATGAACAGCGTGCGCTCCCCGATGGGGGCAGCCATCACACGGAGGCTGTTTCCACGCGGGCTCTATGTCGCCTCGGCCGGCGTCCGCAAGGGCGAGCCGGACATGTTCGCCGTCTCAGTCATGGAGGAAGACGGCATCGACATCTCCCGTCACCGGTCGCAGACGATCGAGGATCTCGAGGATACCAATTTCGACGTCGTCATCACGCTTGCGCCCGAAGCGCATCACCGCGCGCTCGAATTGACCCGCACCATGGCGGTGTCGGTCGAATACTGGCCGACCGCCGATCCGACGCTGACAAGCGGCACGCGTGAACAGATCCTCGACGCCTATCGGGCGGTTCGCGACCAGCTCGCCGAGCGGATCAAGGCGCGCTTCGGCTGGATGCCAACGGGCAGCTGATTGGGGCGCCGGCGCTATGCCTTTGTGGACGAAATGATTAGTGTCCGCCGCGTGATTGTTCTCATTCCGGATTTCCGATGACCGATACGCCGAAGCTCCTGCTCGCCTCCGCCAGCCCGCGGCGCCTGCAGCTCCTTGCCCAGGCGGGAATCGAGCCGGATGGGCTGATTCCGACCTCGCTCGACGAGACGCCGCTGAAGAACGAGTTGCCGCGCAGTCTCGCCAAGCGTCTCGCACGCGCCAAGGCAGAGGCGGCGCTGACGCTGTCCGCGCGCAATCCCGAGCAGGCCGGCTCCTATATCCTGGCCGCCGACACGGTCGTCGCCGTTGGGCGGCGCATCCTGCCTAAGGCCGAGTTTCAGGAGGAGGCGTCGGAGTGCCTGCTGCTGCTGTCGGGCCGATCGCACCATGTCTATACGGCGGTTGCCCTCGCAACGCCGAAGGGCACGATACGCCAGCGCCTCGTCGAAACGAAAGTTCGCTTCAAGCGACTTTCCCGGCTTGAGATGGAGACCTATCTAGCCTCCGGAGAGTGGCGCGGCAAAGCCGGCGGCTATGCGATCCAGGGGCTTGCCGGCAGCTTCGTCGTGAAGCTCGTCGGATCCTACCCTTCCGTGGTCGGCCTGCCGCTCTTCGAAACGATCACCATGCTGGAGGGCGAAGGCTATCCAGCCAAGAAGGGTTGGCTCGAGCCTGCCTGACGGACCAAGAGATGACCGACGACAAGACGACACCCGCGCGCGCGGCCGATATCCTGCCGCTCCGCCCACGCCGCCCCTGCCCGATCTGCGGCAAGGATTCGCAGCGCGATGCCTATCCGTTCTGCTCCAAGCGCTGCAAGGATATTGACCTCAATTCTTGGCTTTCCGGCCGCTACGCGATTCCCGCCGTCGAAAGCGAGGACAGCGACCCGGTTCTCGACGACGATGGCGCGGCCGACGATCGGTGAGCGGACAAACCATCCACAACGAGCGTTTCGAGGCTCTGGACAGGTTCGGCGCGCTCCCCTATAAGGCCGCAGTCTTCGCAGCGCCAAGCGCGCCGCGCGGGGGCCTGGGTAGCTCAGTTGGTAGAGCAGCGGATTGAAAATCCGCGTGTCGGTGGTTCGATTCCGCCCCCAGGCACCAAAGACCTTTGAAATCAAACAGTTGGGCCGGTTGGAATCCCTGAAATATCCCAACCTGTTCACGGTCTATTCGGCTGCCGTTTTTAGCTGGCGTCGTTGATCCGACGCAGAACGTTCTCAGCCATCTTCCGCTGCCGAGCGCTGCGCGTGTAGCGGTCGATTTCCTTCGTGGTCGTGTGGCCGGTGATCGACATGATTTCCCGGTCGGAACAGCCGAGCTCCGCGAGCCGAGCGGCAGCCGCTTTCCTCAGACCATGCGACGAACAGTCCGACAGTCCGGCATCGTTGCACCACTTGCGCATCCGGTTGCCAAAACCGTTGCCGGTGAACGGCTTCCCGAATGTCGTCTTCAGATAGGTCAAGTCGCCCGTGGGGCTGGCGTCGATGATACGCTGAAGCTCCGGGATGATCGGTATCTCCATACGGGCCGGCTTGCGGTTTCTGCCCTTGAATTGTGTGAAAATCAGCCAACCGTCGCGGACGTGCTGCCTGCCGAGAACGACGATGTCGGAGCGCCGCTGGCCGGTATAGAGCAGCAGCGCCATGGCGAGACGCGCCGTCGTCCCGACAGGGTAATGCTCTTCGAACCTCTCGACCTCATCTAGCGTCCACGCATGGAAGCCGTCGCCCTGCCGCGGCTTGTAAGCGACATCGCGCGCGTGGTTGGCAGTGAGCTTCTCCGTCGTCTCGGCTTCCATAGCCCAGGCGAAAATCTGTCGGAATGCTTTGACGCGGACGTTCGCCGCCTCTGGCAGTCGCGCCTTCCTGTCACGCAGGACCTTGATCGCCTTCGGTGTCATCCGGTCGAGCGGGAAATCGGCATAGAGCGTCTTCGCGCCAGGCTCTGTCGGCTCGTTCAAGCAGTGTTCGACCACCTGCTTGCGGACATACCGGGTTCGCTCATCGAGCGACATGAAGGCGTCCGACTGGTAGTACGCCTCGCAGAGCCACCGGAGGGTGTCTGGCATTGCCGCGCGCAGACGCCGTCCCTCCTCCTTCGCTCTCATCGGCTTCGGCGCAATCCGACCTGCGCAAGCTTCTTGGTATGCCGCGATCATCTCGGGCGAGTTGGGCTCGCCAGGCAATGCGATCTTCCTGCCCCCTGGCGGCTTGTAGTAGTATCTTATTCGTCCGTGCCGATCGGTGTCGGCATGGACATACTTCGGCAAATCTCTTGCCATAGCCATGCGCTCCTACGCCCGCACGCTCCCCCATGGATCGTCGCGGGCGTTTTCATCAGGGAGCGCATCAAAGCACTGGTCAAGCCTGCGCAGATCCCAAATGGTCCGAGCGTTAACGCGCTTCGGTCCGGGCATGCGTCCATCTTTGACCATCTCGTCGAACAGGGTGGGGGAGACGCCGACATAGGCGGCTGCTTCGGCTCGGTTCAGCCCCCTTGGCGCCAGAGATCGGGGCAAGACGTCTTTAGCCTGTGCCATGCTGCCCTACCACCAGCGAGCCTCGTCGATATCCGAGAATCTCGGCTGCTCGAAAGTGATTGGCGACGAGCACCTGGGCAAGGCTGCCCTTGCCTACCGGGAAGCGGGCGAACCGCCGGCCGGCAATGATGAGCGTCATGGCGTGCAGGATATGGTTCATGCCACCATGCCCCGTCTGATCAGTTCATCACGGAGATCCTGCTTCTCGGCTTCGGTGCGAGGCCGTAGCGAGCCGGTGAGCCGCATCACTGCGTCGGCAGCTTCACGGTCGAATGGGCGATCGAGATCGACGTCGAAGCCGCGCGGGTAGAAGTTCGTGTAGATGGCATCCCTGCCATCCGTCCATCCGCCTCGAACGAGTAGGAGTGAATGGCCTTCGGCTTCGACGGCGGCGATATAGTCGGCGGCCCGGTTCATGTGGCACCCCCCTTCTGCTTTGGGGGCAGCGCCTCGAGGTCGTCACGGACCTTCTCGCCGAGGTCACGAGCAACCCAAAGCAGAGCCGACAGTCGAGGCCATTCGCCTTGACCGCCGGCGCCCGCTTCCTCCAGGACCATGTCGACCATCGTGTCGAGCAAATGATAGAGGTGTCCAGCATCGCTGCTGATGTCGTCGAGCGTGGCCTGAGTCATGCCGCACCGCCCTCAGGCTGCGCCACGATCTCGCCGATCAGGCTTGAGATAAGCGATCCCAGGATGGTAGAGGCGGTGCTGGTGCCATCTTCGTCTGCCCAATGTCGAATGGGATCGTCCGCGGCCGCGATCGAAGCCCAGGCTCTTGCCTTGACCCGGAAGTCATCCAGCGTCACTGCGGGCTGGGTTGCAATGTCGTCTAGCAGGCCGAAATACTCGTCGGCGGCCGCGTCGTAACCCCTCTCGACGACGTCATGCCCGTTGTCGAGCTCGAAGGCTGTAAAAGCCCTCCGCCAACCGTCGCGGGCGAACGCCAGTTCCTCGACCCGCTTGCGCACTTCGTCCGTGAGATTCGGTCTACCGCCGACGGCAGCGGACACCAGGCGGTCAATCGCATAATCGCTGTATGGCCTGCCCAACTCCGGGGTCAACCCCGGATTGAACAGGCGGCGATCAGCAGGCAATGCGGTAAGCGCCGCAGGTCTCATCGCGCTGATAAACCGGCTGCGGCTTGCGTTCACGGCACTCATATCCGCCTCAGCCTGCCGATAAGCTGGCAGTATCGCTCCAAGCCTTTCGCCGAGCTCCACCAGAGACTGAAGTGCCGTCGCGGCGTCGGCGCATGCGCCCTCTTTCGCCGGCGAGGCCGACGTACTATCTTCCTGCCTTGTCATCTTCGGGTTCTCCCGTTGGTGCCGGCGACGACGGGGCTTGTTCCGCCAAGATCACTGCCCCGTCGCCGCACCCCTCAGCAGTGCCGGATGGCGCCCGCCAAACTCGAAATCATCCTGCCTGCTTGCTCGCGGCCGGTTCATGTCCCCGCTTCGGGGGCAGACGACGCGGCAACGCTCTTCATCCCCTCGTCGATCAGGAACCGGATCGCCTCGGCACGGCTGTTCAGCCGACGGGCGAACCGGATGTCGTCGACCGCCTTCACCTCGCTCTGGCTCATGTGAAGCGCGATTCGTTCGGATCTAACATCCTCAGCGCGGGGATCATTCATCCGTGGTTACCTTGTGCCAGTGGCACTTCATGTGCCGTTAACGATGATGCTAGTTGTGCCAGTTGTGCTAGTCAACGACGATTCAGCGCTGCTTGTGCTATCTGTGCCTGTAGCGTATGTTGCGCCGCATGACTGACGAGCCCAAAGATGAGCCGAGAGATCAGCGGATACCGATCATGATGTCGGCGTCCGAGGTACAGGCGATTGATGACTGGATGTTCGCCAACCGCATCAGAACGAGAGCGGAAGCGGTCCGCCGGCTGTGCGAGACGGGTATTGCGGTTGACAGGCATGTACTCTTCGAGAGCCGCCTCGCGTTGGCGGACGCGTTCTCCGGTCTGGTCCGCGCTCTCGTCGACCCGGAGCAGGTCGAACCGAACAGACTCAAATTCGAGGGCGCTGGCGCGGCCACAGAGCGACATATCCTGGATAGTTTGAAGGAATTGGCTGCGGCGTGTTTAGCGGTCGACAGCCAACTTGAAGTGCTGTTAATAGCCCGTGGCATCGGGGACATTGCATCCGCCAAGCAGATGGGTGCGAGGCCTGCCGAATTTATGTCGTTTGTTCGCCGCATCGAAGAAATTGAGGAGCGGGAACGTGGGGAGCGCCAACAGGCCCGAAAGAACTCCCGTCGCGCACTGCAACTGGACGAGGATTCAAACGAGGCGATCGAGGCTCGAACGACAGACGATACGACACGCGAGTGAATTGGCCTGGTGATCATGACTTCGCGCCATCCAAATCGGTGACGTCGGCATCGAACGTCATGCGTGCGCTGCCAATCGAGGCGATCATCTGAGCCAGCCGGCCGCAGCGTTCGGCTACACCATGGGCGATGCCAGCGACCTTGCCGCTGTGCTGGTACTCCAGTCCCTCGATGACAACTGCCAGTCGGGTCATGGTCTGGTCGAAGTCGCCGAGCTGATCAAGGAGATTGCGGGCCTCGACGTCGGAGTTCTCCTGCGCGCTGAGAAATGCTCTGTGCGTCTCGACAGATTTCCGCAGGGCCTCCTCGATACCGCGCAGTCGATCGGCGCTGGCCTTCGCCTCCGCTTCTTTGCGGCGCGCCTCGCGGACGTCCTCAGCGACTTCGGCCAACGCAGCCCGCGCGGCGGCGGCGCCCTGCGCTTCGGCGGCAGCCGCGGCTTCAGCCCTTACCTTCTCGATCTCGCCGGCTAGTCGTTCGATTTCCGCCTTCGCTGCGACCTCGGCTTCCGCGCGCGCTTGCACGCGCACGAGCTCGGCGTTCTCCGCCAGGGCCTCTGCCTGCTTCTTAAAGCTGGCCATGTCGGCCCAAGCCTGCTGAGCATCGGCGCGCGCCCTCTCAGCCGTTCCAGTTGCACGAGCCGCTCTCGCCTCTGCTTCAGCGGCGTCGCCGAGTGTCTTGGCCAGCTCCTTTTTGAGCCGCTTGATCTCGACAGCTGATGTCGGATCTCCTTCACCGGCGCGAGCAAGCACGTCCTCGACGACATCGTCGGGAGTTGAGGGCGCTGCGAGTTCGTAGAGAGCGGTAACAGGCAAATTGCCCAGCGTGAGCATTTTGGCGCCGAACCGATCCGCCACCGCCATGAAGCGCTCGGCACTCTGCCTGCTCATGCCAAACTCAGCTTCGATCCATGCGAGAAACTTCCCATGGCCGAGCTCGGCCTTCACGAAGTGCAGGTCCCGGCCAATTTCGATTATGTCGGATGCCGAACGCTGCATCCGAAGCCGGATGCGCGCCGCGGCCTCGCGAATGCTTCCCGTATCGTCCAGCCCGAGCGAGTGATAGTCGAAGGTCGCGACCTGGTTCACCGTGCGCCTCCCCGGAGTTTGCGAAGGGCGTCGAGCTGAACGGCGAACTGCTCTGCCATCTCCTTGACCCTCGCCTTAATCTCGGCGCGGGTCCATGACGCGGCGATTCCGGCGAGGATCACTTCGGCCGCCGTGCGTTCCGCTACCTGCAGGAAGCTCAGTTCCGTGGCGCTAAAGGTGTCGCGCGAATCGTCAGGGATCTCCTTTGCCTCGCGCGCCTTCACATTCAGGCCAAAAGGCGCGTAGATCGTGCGCGTCATGTTGACATAGGCGAGATCGGGCCGGCTCGCACCCTCGCCGTTGCCGTCGATATATTCGACGAACGCTTGAATGGCTTCGGTCAGAGCAGCACGGTCGGCCTTGCCGGCTTCGCGAATAGCCTCAAGGTGCCGAGACCGCGGAGCTGAGACGCCGCCGTTCGAAGAGTGACTTGCCAGGATATTCATTGAAGCTCCGCCGCATGAGAACGGAGCAATTCAAGCACGACTTGATCTCTTCGTCAAGCGTCACTTGATATTCGTCTGACCCCCTCGGAATCTCCGATGCTCGACCAGCACTCCGATAATCCGGTCGTAACTGTCATCAAGCGAAATCGTCTCGGTCAGAAAATCGGGATTGCAAGGCACCAGATCGGCGAGAAGGTCACCCTCCTTCGATCGGCGCAGCATCCGAAGCTGCCGCAAACGAGGAAGGGGATGGTCTAGGCCCCTGAAGAACACCATGTCGCCCGGCTCTGCTGTTATGCCAGTGTCCCCGATAACCAAATCTCCGATAATATAGTCGGGCGAATTGCTCTTGTCCGCAACAGAAAGGGCGAACAAATCCCCTATTCCGTCTCGTTGCGCCAACACTGTAGTATCATCGATCTCCGATGTTGGTGTTTCCCGACCCCACTGACCGAACGACTTGAGTTCTAACCAGTCAATCATCTTGGCGACACGTCTTCGGTAGGGTTCGATATCAAATTCTCGCCCCTTCGGAACGCGCTTTTCGGCTCCGCCGTTGACGAGCCACTCGTAGTCGACAGCATAGAGCTCAGACAAGAGCATCATGCGATCCATTGCCGGCCTGGTCCGCCCAGTCTCCCATTGCGAAACGGACTGAACACTGATGTTCAGCCGATCCGCGACGACCTGCTGCGACAAGCCGGCAAATTGGCGGGCCTCTCGGAGGCGGTCGCCCAAGGTTTTCTTTTCATCGGTCATGGCGGCAGCATAAAGCGCCGCTTCATCAGCCGATATCAAGTTTCACTTGAATTCGTGCTTAATTTCTGCTTGATATCAAGAATGAGCAAAAAACCCCCGGCAATTTCCCTCGCGATCCAGGCTGTCGGCAGCGCCAAGGCGCTGGCGGAACAGCTTGGAATCTCCCTTCAAGCCGTTTCTCAATGGAAGTGCATCCCGTCAGGCAGGGTGCTGGCCGTTGAGCGCGTGACGGGGGTGCCCCGCCACGTCTTGCGTCCGGATATCTATCCGGCCCAACGGGAACGCTTCGTGGAGTTGGGTCAATCCGACATCCATAAGGTCCAGCCCCAATGACATCGATCTATCTCGACTGTCCAAACGGTGTGTGGGCCTTCGAAAAAAGTCCTGCTAGCGATAGAGGCGCCGCATGACCAAGATGCGTTGGGATCTTGCGAAGCGGCCGAAGCCGGAATTACAGACTCCGTTCGGCGGCGGGTTTGCCTTTCTGTCTCATCCGCGCCCCCGGCGGGCGTCGACGCGTAGGGAGGCACTGAGTGCCGAGGCGGCAGCCGCTGCGGCAGCGTTCGGACCAGTTAACGTCATCAAGGCGCCAGTCGCTGGCGAGGTGCGGCGACTGCATGTGAGGTCCGATGAGGACATCATGCGAGCTCGGTCGCTGCTTGCCGATCACGTCGGAGCCGACATTGAGGTCTTCACCGACGGCGGCTGCTCGCCCAACCCAGGCGCTGGCGGCTGGGGCGTCGTCGTGCTGGTCGAGGGCTTCACAGCCCTGAGCCTCTATGGCGGCGACCCGCGCACGACGAACAACAGGATGGAGATGACGGCAGCGATTGTGGCCCTGCGCATCCTGCCGCCGGCCCGGATCAGCATTCACAGCGATAGCCGGTACGTCATCGATGGCGTGACCAAATGGGCCACCGGATGGAAGCGGAAGGGGCTTCTCGATAACCCGTCCGAAAGCAAGCTGAAGAACGCCGCCCTATGGCTGAAGCTGATCACGAATTCCGATCTTCTTGGGCCGTATTGGTCGTGGGTGCGAGGACACGATGGCAATCACGGCAACGAGCTTGCTGATCAGCTCGCGACCTTGGGTCGGGAGGGTGCATGAGCGAGGACAACGCAACATCGCTCGCCACCCGGAAATTCGAGTTCGAGGACATCGTCAACGCCGATCCGCTTTGCCCGCCTGCGGCGCTCAAGGTGGTGAGGGCCTATCTCGGCTTTATCAAGGACTTTGAGAGGGATGCCGTCTATCGGTCCCTCATCGATCTTCAGGTCGCCACCGGCCTCAGCAGGCGTCATCTCATCGACACGCGGCGCCTCCTGATCAAGCTTGGCTACCTCGAGGAGGCCGCCAAGAGCCGCACTGGCGTGGCGAGATATCGCTTCAGAAAGCCTCGCGAGAACCTGGTGCTGGATCACCAGTTGGAGGCCAGGGAGAAGCTGCGCGAGATCGAGGCCGAGCGGCAGGAGAGCCAGCGTCTCAGGCGGCGCCATCATGTGAGTGAAGATAGTTCACTCACAACGCCCGATCCTGTGAGTGAAGATAGTTCACGTACGCAGGCTGCCTGTGAGTGCAGAAATCTCACGTACGTGAGTGAAGATTCTGCACCCAATTACCTAGAAGAATACCTGGAAGATTCTCTCTCTGAACAGGAAGGCTCTATCAGGATAGAGGATACGCGAGAGCCAGGCGACGGCAGCCAGCACGTCCCATATCCGCCTCCTCAGACCGTGGATGACCTCGAGCAACAACTTGCCGACCTGTTCGACGGGTGCCAGCTCTCGCCGAACCTCCTGGTGGGAATGCGCAAGCTGCTGATTGCCGGCCGGCTGACCCCGGCGATCGTGGCGCAACAGCGCAAGGTAGCATCATGAAGCCGACCGCAGAGCCAGATCCGCGGCAGCTCGATCTCTTCGATTGGGCAGACCAGAGACCGACTGCGCAAATCTTCACGATCATAAAGGGGCTCGCAAAGCGCATGTGGCGCGAGCGGCACATGGAGCAGCCGCACTATCCCAACCCCTGCATAATCCCGTGGAGGAAGCGAGCATGAGCCATCGCCGAATAGCCGCCATCGACCTGCCTGAGGAATTCTCTCCGGGCATGTCCGCAACGGCCGAACCGATCTTCGAACTCGTTGATCCGTCGATCCTGCTGGTCGACGAGCAGTATCAGCGCGATATGTCGCCCGCCGGCCTGGCTCTGATCCGGCGCATGGTTGGCGAATGGGATTGGGCCAAGTTCAAGCCGCCGACAGCCGTCCTGACGGAGGCCGGTCTCGAGCTCATCGACGGCCAGCACACGAGCATTGCGGCCGTGACGCATCCAGGAATTAGCGTGATCCCTGTCCAGATAGTTACCGCCCCGGAGGTGGAGGATCGGGCCAAGGCCTTCATTGGCATCAATCGCGACCGCATCGCTGTCACCACGGCGCAGCTGCACCATGCGGCGGTGGCGGCGGGCGACAAACAGGCTGTTGCAATCGCCGAGGTGGCGCGCGAAGCCGGTGCGAAGATCCTGCACGGCTCGCCCGGGGCCGGCCTGTTCAAGCCGCGGGACACGCTTGCCGTCGCGGCTCTCGGTGCTCTGATCGCAGAGGCCGGCCGGGACCGGGCGCGGCAGGTCTTGGCTATCCTGGTCGATGCCGGGTTGGCGCCAATCCGCACGGACCATATCAAGGCGCTGCACCTGCTGCTGACGGAGCCGGACTTCGCCGCCCTCGACGTCGAAGCTGCGCCGTCGACGATCCGATCGATGAACGGCACCGGCGCAGCGGACCGGGAAGCCAAAGCATTCGCTGAGACGCACCGAATTCCACGGTGGCGCGCGCTGGCGAGCGTCTGGTTCAAGGCGGCGAAGAAGCGGCGCGCCGGCAGCGAGCAAGCCGCGGGTGCACCTCCCTCCCGCCACGGTGCGCCGACTGTCGACGGGCGCGAACCCCGCCCTGCCTTCGGCGGATGGCAGCCGGGACGCTTCTCGCGGCGCTGCCGACATTGCGATCAGCTTTTTACCGGGGCCCAGGCGGCCACGTCCTGCGAGCCGTGCGCCTGTGCGGAGACCGAAGCGGCATGAGGAAGGTCCGGAAATCGGAGGCCAAAGCAAAGCCGAAGGCGAAGACGCGCGCCGAGATGCGGCCAATGCGTTCGGCCAAGGTCGAAAGCCCGTACGGTCTTGGCCATGACCGCGTGCAGCGCGTCGTCGACGCCGTCACGGCAATGCATGCTCGTCGGCAGATCGATGATCGCCAACTGCGTGCGGCCGAAGTCTATCGCGCCGCCTATGACGTCGCCGCATCTGCCGGCGGCGGCACCATGGGCGAGCGTTCCGGAGGTGCCACGCGCACGACGCTGTCAGAAGCGAAGATCGCTGCGGGCGAAACACTGAACGATGCGGCGCGTCTGCTAGGCGTTGAGGACGGGCGCATCGTGAGATTGGTCGTCGGCGAGGGGCACAGCATTGCCGAAGTTGCCGGGTCGGGTGCACCGGAAATTGCGAGGCGCGTTGCGGGCGAGCGGCTGCGCAAAGGTCTTGATACCCTCGCCGACGCCTGGCACATCGCCGACAAGGCCGCTGGAGGAGGATCCGGGAGGACCCGGAGCAAGATGGCCGAAGGCGCGAGGCCGGAACCCAGCGGCGTGACCGGCAAGATCGAGCGTGGTCGCGTCGGCTTCGGCACGGCCCAGTCAGCCGGCTTCTACGACGCCGGCGACACTTGACATGCCGTACAGTCAAGGCTAATGGGAGTTCATTCCTAGGAATTGGGTTCTGAAACAGAGCGACAAGCACTCTCGTTGAGCGGGCTTCGCTCGCAGGCCGGACATTCGTCGCGTCGCCGCCAACCACCGGCCGCGAGGCCCCGCTATGCTGCCCCATCTGTCCAGCGAACGCCTTCTACGATGACGCTCTTCCGTGTTGGAACGAGGGTGTTTTCGATAGCAAGATATGCTAATGCTCGCGACAGCTGTATGGCTATGGGGGGCAATAATGGACCCGATTTCTGCGATTGTATCCGCGTTGGTGGCCGGTGCTACTTTAGCGGCTTCAGAGACCGCCAGTATGGCGGTCAAAGATGCCTATTCAGCTCTGAAGGCTGTCTTGATTGCGAGCTACAAGTTCGTCTCCGTGCCACTACTAGAGCAGAACCCGGGCGACGCCACCTACCAAGCCGCTGCTCGAAACGAAATTGCCAGTAAGCCCGGCATTATAGACGATCCGGGTGTGCTTGGTAAGTTGGAGGAGTTGCTTGACGCGCTCAAGAACGCGCCCACGTCAGATTTACGCTCTGCAGGAATCAACATAGACTTTGTTGATGCGGGAAAGAACATTGTTGCCCAACGCACAGGCGCTATTCGGGGGAAACGGTGGACTGCAAAAGAGGACGTGCGCTTTGTTGACGTTGGTAGGGAACCTCAATCGGGAAAGTAGCCGCGGGGCCCGAGCAGGAGCTATCGGTCCCCGGAAGCCAGTCGAGATCGACAGCCGACATAGGCAGTCCTCAGCTCAACCTTCAATCTTATGACAACGCCTTAGCCGGCGATGGCATCGTGCAAGCGTCGGCGGGCCGAGATGTGGTCCAATCTACGTCGACCTATGCGCCGCCACCGCCTGGCGCAGCCGACGAAGTGACAAGAGCATTGCTCCTTCCGGCCAGCGCCGTTATTGGAGAAATGTTCGCACAGTTTACCCGTCAGGCCTTCACGATCAAAGATCGTTCGAATATCGATTCGCACGTTGATAGCGTCGAAGATGCTGGGGTCAAGATTGATCCTGATGAGCTGACTAGAAAGAAGACAGAGCGGCTTGTCGACTGGGCCAGAGAAGCTTCCGATATCGACCCTGATGTTGATCAACTCATGGCGGCCGCTTGGAGGGCCGCTCTCGACGAGATCCTAAACGAGGACGATAAGCGAATTCTTGGGATAGTCAGAAACCTGAATCCCGAAGAAGTTCATGCAATGATGGATATGCTCTCTGACTTTTTGTACGATGCAGATATCGGATCGCGGCTTAGGTCTCTCGGGCTGGCAACGAGAGAATTCCTCAAAGCTCATAGGTCCCGGGTGAGAGCTTATGTTGTTCTTGCACTCATCTCTAATACAGCCGCACTTTTTGTTCTTTCAGAAATTTTGCCGTTCTTTCAGAATAGTGCAACAGTATATTATGATGACGTTGCACGTTTCGTTCAGATCTTTAAGTGGGCGGCATTGTTTGGATCTATAATTTTCACTGGAATAGTTATATTACGCGACAGTCAATCATTTTTTTCTTATTCGTTGACGGAATTTGGCTTTCGCATAGCTACCAAGATTAAGAAATACTATGATGGTATGGAGGTTGAAAAGAGATAGGCCAAATAATGACCAGTTTGATAATAGCGGCTAATCCTGTTTGACGTTGGTTCAGATCCGCAACCAATTCGCAGACTTATTTGCGATGGTCGGGTCTATCGCCGCGTGGCACTTGATGATCACCGTCAATCCCGCCTTTTGGCCTGTAGCTTAATCTCTGCGGCCATGAGGAGCCGCAGAGAGGGCGTAGACTGTCATCTTCGCTCCGCCGAGGCTAAAGTCTACCGTGCATTCTATGCCTCGCCGGTGTGGAAGGCGTTACGCGCAGAAGCGCTGGGCCGCGACCTGTTCACCTGCCAACGCTGCCGCTGCACGCTGGTCCAAGGTAAATCCCGCGATCGCCATACGCCTACCGTCCACCATATCATCCCGCACAAGGGCGACCGGGCGCTCTTCTTCGACCTCTCCAATCTGGAGAGCGTCTGCAAGGGCTGCCACGACAAGCGGATCCAGATCGAGGAGACACGTGGCACCGTGCTCGGTCACGACGGGAATGGCCGGCCGGTCGACCCTGAACATCCTTGGAATCGGCTGCGCTAGTGAACCGCGTTCCCGCCCGCGTCATGCAAGTCTCGATCTCCGTCACACGGAGGGGATAATAGCTCGCTATTGAGAACCCGCGTTTAGGTCGACAATCTCTTTCAAAACTTCGACCTTCAGGCCGTGTTGCATATCCGGGACCCCATTCATGATTGGAAACAACATGGCTGCGGGTTTGCAGATCACGACTTTGCCGCTTCCGCCATTCGCGGCAAGGGGCCTGACCAAGCTGCCAACTGAAGTGATGGCGCCGGAGACTGCTGTGATCGTCTCGGGTATCTTTGTGTCCGTCTTCTGACCCACGCTCGCTATCATCCCGTTGGATAGCGCCACAGAAAGATCGGCCGAGCCGTACCCGGACTTCAAATTAACAGACCGGCGCTCGGATGGAATCATCACGACGGTTGCCGTCGAGACACAATCCTTATTCGTCGACGTGAAGAGGTAAGGTTTCCCGTCGAAGTAGTTGAGGGCCCCATCTTTCGGCTCGGGATTAAATTGTAGGCCGGCGCACCCCTGTAGGGCCGTAGCTGCAATTAGCATCCCTATCGAGACCACCTTCATTGCTGTTCTCCCCCGTTTGAGGACACTCCTAACGTCCTTCGGGTGCGAATTTTACTCCAATGCAGCGGCAACTAAAGCGTGCAATTTGGACGACCCTCCCTTCACTGTCAGGCTTGCTTTGGGGAGGGTGGGTCTAAAGTCAGGGGCGGCCCTACCGTGCACCCGCGCCCCCGGTCCATCCGCACTGCAACGATTTTTGGAATGGGGGGATGATCGCCATCCCCGTAGGGGATGATGATGTCCATCGCTGTGGTCGACGGTGGCGCGGGAATGCCGAGCCAGCCTGACTGGGAATCGCTCTATTCGGACGAGCTCGACGTCGCCGCGGCGCGAGAGGAGTGGGGCGTCGTCACCCGAGAGCTTCAGTCGGTGGCGGGCCTGACGGTAGCGAACGGCCATGCCATCCAGCGCCTGGTCGAGTTCCGTGTGCAGTATCGCCGGGCATCTCAGCATGTCGCTGAGCACGGCGCGATCCTCGCGGCGAAGCGTGCCGGCAGCAAAGCGAAGGTCGGACAGTGGAACCCCTATTGGTCTGTGATGCGCCAGTGCGACGAGTCGATCCGCGTGCTCGAGGCCGAGTTGGGGCTCGCGCCGACGCGCCGCGGCAAGATCGCGAAGGCGGAGCGCAAGCAGCGGGCGCCGCGAGCGGCCGATGAGTTCCTCAAGCATCGAGCCGGATGACCCGACGACGGCATGGGCCAAAGACGCCGTTGCGGGCAAGTTCGTCATCGGCGAACTGGTTCAGCACGCGGCGGAGCGCCACCTGCGCGATCTCCGTGATGGTGGGAAGCGAGGACTGGTCTGGTCGCCGGCCCATGCCGGCAGGGTGCTTCGGTTCATGCCGGGAATGCTCACGATCACGGAAGGCAGTCACGAGGGCCGACCGTTCAATCCGCTGCCTTGGCAAGTGTTCGCTGCAGGGTCGCTGTTCGGTTGGCGCAACACGAGCGGCAGGATGCGATTCCGCAGCGGGTGGCTGGAGACCGGCAAGGGCCAGGCGAAGAGCCCGTTCATGGCGGCGATCGGCCTGTTCATGGCCGGCTTCTATGGCATTCCGCGCGCCAAGGCTTTCGCGATTGGGCAGGATCGCAGCACGGCGAACGTGCTGTTCAAGGATGCGGTGGCGATGTGCCGCGCTCCGATCCCGGTTAACGATGGCGAGAAGCTCGACGCCAGCGATACGCTGGTCGAGCGCGGCGTCGCAGTGATCCGCGGCGAGTTCGACAACGCATGGAAGATCGAGTTCCCAGAGAGCGGCTCGCTGTTCCAGAGCCTCGCGAATGGCGAAGCGGTATCCGGTCCGAAGCCGACGCTGGTCGCGGCCGATGAGATTCACGAGTTCAAGTCGAGCAGCTCGATCGAGACCTGGAAAGCGGCCATCGCCAAGATGCCGGGCGATGCGCTGATGCTGCTCGGGACGAACACACCGGCCAGCAATCAGATCGTCGGGACCGAATATTCGGAGTTCTACCAGAAGGTCGCCAAGGGCGAGATCCTCGACGACGAGGCCTTCGCCTTCGTGGCGCGGGTTGATGCGGCCGATCGCGAGACGGTATTCGACAACGAGGCATGCTGGCCGAAAGCTTTGCCGGCGCTCGGCGTGACGTTCCCGATCGAGAACGTGCGCGGCATGGTGACGACGGCACGGGCGCTGCTCTCAACGGCGCTCTCGACCAAGCGCCTCTATTTCGGCATCCCGGTTGGGACGGCTGGTTTTTGGACGACGGAAGAAGCCTGGGTCTCCTGCCAGGGCGAGTTCGACATTGCCGATATGGTCGGGCTGCCATGCTGGCTCGGTCTCGACCTCTCGAAGAAAAACGACCTGACGGCACTGTCGGCCTGCTGGCGCGGCGAAAGGGGCGGAAGGCCGCACCTCTTCGTCAAGACCTGGTACTTCACGACGAAGGCTGGTCTCGCCGATCGGGCGCGCGATGACAACGCGCCATATCTGCAATGGTCCGAAGGCGACCGCTACCTGACAGCCACGCCAGGCGCGACCATCGACTACGAGTTCGTCGCCGCACGCGTTAAGGCGCTCGACGATGAGCACGATGTCCAGTTCCTCGCCTTCGACGCTGCGAAGATCGGTGATTTCATCGACGCCAGCGGCCGCATCGACTTCCCGGCTTGGAAGTTCGAGGGACCGGACAAGCCGGCGGGAGTCGGGCTCCGGCTGGTCGGCCACGGACAGGGACCGCGGATTGTCTTCCAGGATCGCGCTCTCTGTATGCCCCGGTCGATCGAGCAGCTCGAGGACACGATTCTGAATGGCGCCATCACGATCGAGACGAACCCGGTGACGACAATGTGCGCGTCGAACGCCGTCGTCGTCGCGGATGCGATGAATAATCGGGCCTTCGACAAGCGCACCAGCCGCGGCCGGATCGACGGAATGATCTCGATCACCGAGGCGGTCGGCGCTGCTCATGCGGAATTTGAGGAGGAAGACGATTTGAACGACTTCCTCACCGATCCGATCATGGTGGCCTGATGTCGCGCCGTCGGAACCGACAGAAGTTTGCCCACGCCCCGGCGAACATGACCGAACAGCAGATTGTCGCGAAGGATCGGCGGCTCATGCTTCAGGACGGGCAGGCTTGGGCATCTTTCGCCGGCTTCGATAATCACGCCGGTAAGACGGTCACACTCAACTCGGCGCTTCAGCTCTCGACCGTTTGGGCCTGCATTCGTCTTACGGCGCAGGCGGTCTCATGTCTGCCGGCTGGCGTCTATGACAAGGCCGAACACGACAGCCGGGAAAAGGTCGACGACGATCTCTCTGATCTCCTCTGCGAGAGCCCCAACGAGGATCAGACGCCGCTTGAGTTCTGGGAGACGCAGGTTGCCTGGCTTCTCGCCGATGGCAACGCCTATGCGGAGAAGAACAGCATCGGCAAGCGTCTTGTCGCGCTGCAGCCGATGGCGAGCAGCCAGTGCTCGCCTTATCGGAAGGCGGACGGGACGCTCGTCTATCGTTTTGTCGATCGCGGCAAGATGGAGGAACTGCCTCGCGAGAAGGTTTTTCACCTGCGCGGCATGAGCTTTGGCGGCGACCGCGGCCTGTCGCCGATCCGGTTTGGTGCGCAGAGCTTCGGCTCCGCAATGGCCATGTCGGAAACGACTGGCAAAATGTATGGCTGCGGCCTTCAGAGCACAGGCTTCCTGAAGATGCCGCCGGGCGTGAAGCTAGACAAGGAGCAACGCGACCAACTGCAGGACATCATGAGCAAGTTCGCCGGCTCGTCGAATGCCGGCAAGCTCATGGTGCTTGAAGGGGGTATGGACTTCACGCCGCTCGCGCTAGCGCCTGTCGATGCGCAGATGCTGGAAAGCCTTCGCTTCAGCGTCGAAGAACTCTGTCGCTGGTTCGGCATGCCTCCGATCATCATCGGCCATGCCGCGCAAGGGCAGACAATGTGGGGCACCGGCGTCGAGGCCATCCTCACCGCCTGGTCGACGCTCGGCATCGATCCCGTCTGCGACCGCATCGAGGCCCGGGTGAAGAAGGATCTGATCAGGCCGACCGGTAACAGGCGCCGCTATTTCGAGTTCAACCGCGAGGCACTGCTCCAGATGGACAGCGACGCGAAAGCCAAGTTCCTCTCGGCGATGACGCAGAACGGTCTGATGACCCGCAACGAAGGCCGCGGCAAGCTCAACCTTCCATGGAAAGAAGGCGGCGACGCTCTCACGGCGCAGACCAATCTCGCGCCGCTTGATCAGCTTGGCGGCGCCGGCAGCGAGGGTGCACAGGCGCGCGCGGCCATCCGGTCTTGGCTCGGTATCAAGGAACAGGATCTCTCGCATGAGCAAGCGTGATCTGCCGGCCGCCAAGGCCCCGACGCGGCCGGGCCTTCGCACCGAACTGTCGCCCGTTGCCCTCGATCGCTGGAATCCGGATGTGCACGCCGCAGCGACGGCGGCCGACGAGAACACGATCTCGATCCTTGACCCGATCGGCGCCGATTGGTTCGGTGATGGCGTCACGGCGAAGCGTGTCGCCGGGGCGTTGCGGGCGATCGGCAAGAAGGATGTGACGGTCGTCATCAACTCGCCGGGCGGCGACTATTTCGAGGGGCTCGCGATCTACAATCTGCTGCGCGATCATCCGGCGAATGTCACGGTCAAGGTCGTCGGCATCGCCGCCTCTGCCGCGTCGGTCATCGCCATGGCCGGCGATGATATCCAGATCGCGCGAGCCGGCTTCATGATGATTCACAACACCTGGGTAATCGCCGCCGGCGACCGCAACGCGCTGCGCGATATCGCCGACTGGCTGGAGCCCTTCGACGCAATGGCGGTCGATATCTATGGCGCCCGCACGGGCGTCGACAGCAAGGCGCTGGCCAAGATGCTCGATCGAGAAACATGGATCGGCGGGGCCGATGCCGTCGACCAGGGCTTCGCCGATGCGCTCTTGCCGGTCGACGAAGTCGATACCGCCGCCAAGAATTCAACAGAGGGCAAGCCGATCGCGGCGGCCCACAAGGTTGATACCCTTCTGGCCAGGCTGAACGTGCCGCGTTCCGAGCGGCGCGAGCTCATCCAGGCCTTGAAAGGCGGCACGCACAACGCTGCCGCAGCCGGCATGCCGGGCGCTGCCGTCGTCGAGGAGGTCGAGAGCCTCCTGCAAAGCCTCAAGTCCATCCGGTCATAGGAGACCAGCATGACCAAGCATTTCATGCCGCGAGCCTCGCTCGCGGCCCTTCTGGCTGCGCGCCCGGCCGGCATCGTCGGGTCCGTCCGCAGTGAAGCCAATGTCGACGCCGCCAAGCTGGAAAAGCTTCTCGGTGACGTGAAGTCCGAGCTGACGCGCGTTGGCGACGAAGTGAAGAAGACCGCCGAGCAGGCGCTGCAGCAGGCGAAGGACGCCGGCAAGACTTCGGATGAGGTCAAGTCCAAGGCCGACGAACTGCTCACCGCTCAGTCGAAGCTGAATGATGCCCAGAAGAAGATCGAGGGCAAGATCGAGCAGCTCGAAACCCGCAATACGGATCTCGAACAGCGCCTCGCAGCGCGTCGCGGTGGGGGCGGCAACGACGGCGCGAAGTCGCTCGGCCAGATGGTCTGCGAATCCGATGACGTGAAGAACTTCGTTGCCAAGAGCGGCGCGAAGGGAACGATCCGCGTCACGGTGCAGAATGCGATCACTTCGGCGACCGGCTCGGCCGGCGACCTCATCACTCCGCAGCGCGACACCGAGATCGTCGGCATCCCGCGCCGTCAGATGACGATCCGCCAGTTGCTTTCGGTTGGCCGCACGATCTCCAACTCGATCGAATATGCGCGCATGGTAGCGCGGACGAACAATGCGGCTGTCGTTGCCGAGAACACCCTGAAGGCCGAGTCGGGCTATACTTGGGAACCGCGCGACGCGCCCGTGCGCACCATTGCGCATTGGGTGCCCGTCTCGCGCAATGCCATGGACGATATTCCCCAGCTGCAGGGCGAAATCGACGGCGAGCTGCGCTATGGTCTCGACCTCGTCGAGGAAAACGAGATCCTCAAGGGCGACGGCACCGGCCAGCATCTGCTCGGTCTCGTTCCAGAGGCGACAGCCTATTCGCCTGCCTTCGCTCCGGCAGACGAGACGGATATCGACACGCTTCGCCTCGCGCTGCTGCAGGCCTCGCTTGCCGAATATCCCGCAGACGGCATGGTGCTGCATCCGACCCGCTGGGCAAAGATCGAGCTGACCAAAGACGCTCAGCTTCGATACGTCTTCGCGAATGTGATCCAGATGGCGGGGCCGCAGCTCTGGGGTCGCCCGGTCATCGCCACGCAGGCGATGGATGAGGATGAGTTCCTCACCGGCGCCTTCCGTGTTGCGGCCAAGATCTATGACCGCATGGACACGGAAGTCCTGATCTCGAGCGAGGATCGGGACAACTTCGTCAAGAACATGCTGACGGTTCGCGGCGAAAAGCGGCTTGCCCTCGCGGTCAAGCGGCCCGCCGCGCTGGTCACCGGCGCGTTCAACGGCTGACCCGCCAAGGAGGCGCGGGGCCGAGCCCCGCCCTCACTCTCAAGGAGCGCCATCATGAAACAGTATCGCGTCACCCGGTCGATTTATGGCGAACTCGGAAGTCTCCGTCGCGGCGAGGTGCTGCCCGGTGACGACCCGCGCATCGTGAACAATAGCCGGCACGTCAAGGATCTTGTCGCCCGGAAGCTCCTCGTCGCGGAAGACGAGGACGAAAAGCCGGATGCCCCGAAGGGCAAGGCCAAGGGCGGCCGCGGCGACAGCGCCTGAACAGCCCGCCATCCCCACCATTCGAGCGCAGGAGAGCGCAGATGCGTCGCATTCTGGTCAATGTCACCACGGCCGCCGATGGAACGGCGACGGTCCTCTCGCCGAAGGTGAGCGGCAAGCTTCACAGCATCACCTATCTGAAGGACGGCACGACCGCCTTCACCGATGGTGTCGACTTCACCATCACGGCAAACGTCTCGGGCGAAAACCTCTGGACCGAGTCGAACGTCAATGCAGGCACGACCCGCTATCCGCGTGCGCCGACGCACACGCAGGCGGGTGCAGCGGCGCTTTATGCCGCCGGTGGCGTCGCCGTGCTCGACAAGATTGGCCTCGCCAATGATCAGGCGAAGATCCAGATCGCCCAGGGCGGCAACGCCAAGAAGGGCGCTTTCCTCTTCCTGGTCGACTGATCGGCGAACGTCATGTTGAAGCGCCTCGGTCCGTCGCAAGGTGCGGTCATCTCGCTGGAAGATCTGAAATCTCACCTTCGGATCGATACCGGCGACGATGACAACTTGCTGAAGACCTATCTCGCCGCAGCAACCGCGACGGCCGAGGCAGCAACCGGACGCGTCTTTCTGCCGACCGCATTCGAGTTTTCGGCCGACGGCTTCGGTTGCGCTCTTGCGATCCCTGCTGTGCCGCTGCGCGGCGATGTCGTGCTCGCCTATTTGGACCCGGCCAACCAGGAACAGACGGTCGACACAGCGGAGTTCTATGCGGTCGAAGATACCGCAGGCTTTTCTGTCATCACGACCGACACCTTCACATGGCCGGACCTCTCGCCGCGAGCGCGCCCGGTGCGTGTTCGCTTCCGTGCCGGATACGATTCAGCCGATCCGGCGAGCGACCCGGCCATCATGCCGCTGGATCCGCGCGATCGCCAAATGGTGATCATGTTGGTTGGCCACTGGTACGAACACCGCGAAACGGTCGGCGAGGCTTCGGTTGCCTCGGCGCCCCTCGCCTTTGATCTCCTGGCGTCGCAGCGCCGCATCTATCGCTGATCTCCCCTCACCCAAGGAAAACCGACCATGACCGATATTGTCATCACGGCGGCGAATGTCGTTGCCGGTAGCGATTCCGTGCGCGGCGATGGCGTCGCCGGCGAGACGATCGCCGCCGGCAAGCAGGTGTATTTCTCGTCGGCCACGAAGAAGTGGATGATCGCCGACAGCAACTCGGCGACGGTCGAGGCGCGCAAGGCGACCGGCACGGCCCTCAACGGTGCCTCGCTCAACCAGCCGATCGCCGTGCACAAGTCTGGCGACATCACCATCGGCGCGACGCTCACGCCCGGTACGGCCTATTATCTCAGCGACACACCTGGCGGCATCTGCCCGCTCGCCGATGTCGGTTCGGGCGAATATGTCTGTCTGATCGGAATCGCCAAGTCAGCCTCCGTGCTGGCGGTCGACTACAAGTTCCCGAACGTCGCGCTCTGATCGTTCATGCCCTGGCTGCACTTCACTGCGCCATTCGACTTCTCGCCTGCGGCGAAGGGCGGCCGGATGACGATCGCCTATCGGGCCGGAATGGTGAAGCTCGTCACGCGCGAGTGCGAGCAGGCGGCGGTCGCCGCCGGCAAGGCGCAGCGGACGATCTCACCGCGGAGGAGTGCAGACCATGCCCGGCGCGGGTGATCTCGACTGGCGCATGCGCTTCGAAGCGCCGACCTCCGGTTCTGATGGCGGCGGCGGCGTCATTGCCGGCTGGGCGCCGCGGTTCACCGTATGGGCGGGACTTTTCGGCGCCGGCGGTTCGGAAGCCGTAATGGCCGCCCGCCTTGCCGGTCGGGCGCTGGCGCGGGTGCGGGTTCGCGAATCCAGCAACACACGGCAGATCACGACCGATTGGCGGATGGTCGACGCGCGCTCAAACGAGGTGTGGAACATCCGCGAGGTCGACCCGATCAGCGAGGCGCGCCGCTTCATTCTGCTCTCGATCGAGAAGGGCGTCGCATCGTGAAGTTCAAGAATGCGGATCGGTTCAGGCGCCGGATCGCCGCGATGGCGCCGGCCGCGCGGGCCGAGATCCAGAAAGCGCTTGTCGAGGGCGGCAATGAGATCGCCGGCATGGCGAAATCATTCGCGCCGAAGAAGAGCGGTGACCTGGCGGCCTCGATCGGCGTGACGATCGGCAACTATGTGACCGAGAATGCGAATGTGCGCGGCGTCCAGGCGACGGGCGGCGGCCATGATCTTTCGGTGACGATCCATGCTGGCGACGGCCGCGCGTTCTATGCCGCCTTCGTCGAGTTCGGCACAGCGCCGCATGAGGTCGGCGGCATCTTCAAGGGCGCGCAGCATCCCGGATCGCGGGCGCATCCGTTCTTCTTTCCGGCCTTTCGGCTCGGCAAGAAGCGCGCCAAGAGCCGGATTTCGCGCGCCGTCAACAAAGCAGCCAAGAAAGCGGCGACAGCGTCATGATCGGGGCGGAACTGCAGAAGGCGATCTTCTCCGCGCTCACGGCCGATCCGGCGCTGTGCGATGGCCGCGTCTATGACAATCCGCCGGATGATGCGCAGCGCCTTGCCGCTACCGGCGCCGCCTGGCCGTATCTCGCGATCGGCGACGATCAGGTCGTCGACGACGGGAACACATGTAGCGACGGCTGGGAAGCCTTCGCCGATATCCATGTGTGGTCGCGAGCGCTGCCGCGATCGAAGATCGAGGCGAAGACGCTGATCGCTGCTGTTGTCGAGCGCCTGTCGCTGCTTTCCACGGTCGATGGCTTTGATGTGCTGGTAGCAGCGTTGGAGACGTCCCGCACCTTTCGAGACCCTGACGGCATCACCGAGCACGGTGTCGTCACGATGCGCTTCCTGCTCGATCCTGCCTGACCCCTCATAGGAGCCCGACCATGGCACCCGTCAAAACCATCAACGGGCAGAAGCTGCTCGTGCAGATCGGCAACGGCGCCGATCCGGAAGTCTTCGCCGTCGACTGCCTAATCAATACCGAGCGCGGCATCCAGTTCTCGTCCGACTCCAACGAGTTCGTGGTTGCGGATTGCGAAGATCCGGATGCGCCCGCATGGAAAGAACGGACGAAGGACGGTCTTTCCGCGACGATCAGCGGCGCCGGCATGCTCCACACCAGTTCGATCGAAACCTGGTTCGACTGGTTCGCCAGCCCCGACACGAAGAACGCCCGCGTCAAAGTCGATGTGCCCGGCGCGAGCGGCGGCGGCTATTGGCAGGGCGCTTTCCATCTGACCGCCTTTGAAATCACCGGCAACCGCAACGATAAGGCGACCGTTTCGGTAACGCTGGAATCGAGCGGCGTCGTCACTTGGGTCAATGCCACCTGATGCGGCGGCACGGGGCGATCGAGCTCGATTTCGGAGACGGAACTTTTATGTTCCGTCTCGGCCTCGCCGAGATCGAGGAACTCGAGGAAAAGTGCGGCGCGTCGCTGTTCACCATCACGCGGCGCCTTGATCCGGCGCTGCGCGAGGCGCGCCTCGTCGACATCATGAATGTTATCCGCCTCGGCCTGATCGGTGGCGGCATGACGCCCGTCGATGCCTTGGTCAAGGTGCGCCGCTATGTCGATGCGAGGCCGCTCGATGAAGGTCGCGACGTGGCCTTCGCCGTGGTGCTTGCCGGTCTCGCGCGCGTGCACTCGGATCGTTTGGCGGATGACCCGCCGGGGGAAGCCCCGGCGCCGGAGGCGAGCGGCTCGACTTCGGCGTCATCAGAGCCTCAGCCGTGATGATGGGGGTCGGCGACCCGATGGGTCTGTCGATCGGAGAATGGACGGCCATTTGCGCGGGCTGGGACAAGGCGCATGGCAGGACGTCGGATCAGCCACCCAGCGAAGACGAGTTCGATGCGGCTGTGATGGCTGCAAGGGGCTCTTAGCTCGATCTATGCCGCGCGTTCGAGCTCTGGGAATGGGCCATATTGCAGGCGCGCATCGGTGCAGGCTGGGTCATCAGTCGAGCTGTTCTGTACGATAGAGCCGTTCAGCAGAATAGCTGTCGTTCTAAGTCCGGTATATGCGCCCATCCTGTTCTTTGCATTGGCACGCAAGCAGATCAGGTTCTTGGCTGGATCCGATCCAGAAAGCGCATTTGAGATGCTGACGTCGCGCATCGAGTATGGGTCAAAGAAATCTGTCTTGACGTAGTTGAGGACCGCTGCCCGTTCTGCTGCCGATAGTGGTCTCTGCATCCCGTATATGGACGCCTTTTGCTGTTCAGTGACGCAACCACTGATTCCGATACACGCGATCATTACTGTAGCAATGCGAACCCTGCGCCCCATTTTATTCCCTCGCTCGATGTTCAACCAATGGTAGCTCACAATGGCGATTGAAGTCGAACGGATGGTCGCGACGCTTGAGGCGCGCATCGACAAATACGAGAAGAACCTCGCCAAGGCCAGCCGGACAACCGACAAGGAGTTTTCCGCAATTGAGCGGCGCGGCAAGAAGATGCAGGCCTCACTCGCGTCTTCCTTCGCCAGCAACTTCGGCAAAGGCTTTCTTGTCGGCGCCGCCGGTGCCGTGGGGGTTGGTGCTCTTTCGGATATTCCCGGCGCCATCCGCGAAATCGTTGCAGAAGGCGCAGGGCTCGTCGACACGGCCAATAAGGTCGGCCTGACGACGACGGCATTGCAGGAGTTGCACTTTGCGGCCACGCAGGGTGGTGCGTCGGTCGACGACATGGACAAGGCGCTCGGCTTCTTCACGAAGACGGTCGGCGCCTCGATCGATGGCAGCGGCGAGCTCGGGACTATCTTGCGCGAGAACAATATCGCAATCCGCGATCAGGGAGGCCGTGTTCGCTCGACCGCAGACCTGCTGCGCGATTACGCCGATATCATCAAGAATGCCCGCTCGGAACAGGAGCGCGCGCGGCTGACGACGGTCGCCTTCGGGCGGTCTGGCGCTGACCTCGCCAATGTGTTTCGCGACGGCGCGGCTGGCATTGATGCGTCGACCGCCGCCTACAAGGAGTTGGGCGGCGCGATCGGCGACGATACACTTCAGCAAATTGCAGCGATCGATGATCAGTGGGATCAGTTCACTACCATGCTCGAGACGCGCACCCGCCGCGCGATCCTTGAGACTGTTGCTGCAATGGATGACTTGTCCAAAGGTCGCAGCCGCGTGCCGGGCCTGTCGGTCCCCATCCCCAAGAATCTGCAGCCGAACCTGCCGCAGAATATGTCCCCGGAACTCGCGCAGGCAAATGCCGAGATGGCTAAGGCCACGCGGGCTTTTCGAGACACGCTCGAATCGTTTTACGCGGCCAGCAACGCCGATGGACCTTTTGGCGAGACTGCCAAGGAAGTGCTTGCCCTTAAAGACCGGATGATCGAGGGCAAGATCACATCCGAGGAATTCGCCAAGCAACTCGATGCCATTGCCCAATCGGTTCCCGAGTTCGGGCCGCGCATCGCGGACCTCAAGAAATACAATGCTGAGGTCGACAGCCTCGCAAAGAAACTCACCGAGGTGAAGGCAATTGAGGCTGAAACGTTGCCTGGGCCCCTGCCGAACCGGCGCGCGGGCATTGGCGCCGATCATATCACTCTTGCTGCCCGCAGCGCCCAAGGCCGTGTAGCGCTTGCTGATGCTTCAAAGGATCCCGCTCTATCAACGGCGGAAAAGCGTCTCGCAGATGAGATGAGACGGCTGCGCGAGGCAATCCAAAAGGACCGCCCCGGGGCCATCGTCACGGACGCACAGCTCCGCACGCAGGCGAAGCGGAACATCGCCGCCAGCGACTTCAACAAGACGATCGAGGATTATGTCAGCGACGTCGTGAAGGCCGAGAGCGGCGGAATCGCAAATGCGCGCAACCCGAATTCGAGCGCGACCGGCGTTGGCCAGTTCATCACTGACACCTGGGTGCGGCTGTTCAAGGCCAACTTCCCGGATCGCGCGGCCGGCCTCAACGATGCGGCGATCGCCGCGCTGCGCACCGAGTCGGACACGTCGAAAACCCTTATCGAGGCTTATGCCCGCGAAAATGCGGCGGTGCTGCAGAAGGCGGGCGTCACCGTCACCGAGGCAGCGCTGCAATTGTCGCATTTCCTCGGCGCCGGCGACGCGGCCAAGGTTCTCTCGGCCGCACCCGGAACGCCGCTCAAGGGTCTGATCTCGCAGGCTTCGATCAATGCCAATCCGACCGTGCTTGGCGGCGGGCGAACGGTCGACGACGCGATTGCCTATGCGCAGAGCCGGGTTGGTCAGTCGACGCCGGGCGCGCAGCGCTATGACGCCAATGCTGGCTTCGGCGCCTCGTTGGCCGATCAGGAGAAGGGCCTCGCACTCACGAAGGAAGAGCTGGAGTTGCGTCGCCAGCTCGGGCCGGAGACGCTGGCGAATGCCCGCGCCTATGGCGAATTCCGCATGGCCTCGCAGTTGCTCGCTGCAGCGCAGCAGGAGGGCTCGGCGGCCGGCCAGGAATTGCACACCGTCAACGAGTTGCTGCATGGCGATCTCACGAAACTGACGCCGGCGGCGCGCGACGCGGCGATCGAAATGCGCAAGCTGGCCGCTGCGGCGGGCGCCCAGGCGAGCGAGAGCGCCGCGATCGACTTCAGCGAGTCTGTCGACAAAACGAGGGCGGCCGCCAACTCGACGGCTGAACTTGGCCGCGACGCGATCGGCGGGCTGATCTCGGATCTGCGCGAGGGCAAGTCGGCGGCGGAAGCGTTCTCGAACGCGCTCGATGACATCGCGGACCAGGTCATCAACATGGCGCTCGACGCGGCCTTTGGGCAGGGCGGCGGCGGTGGTGGCGGCGGTTTTCTCTCATCTCTGCTCGGCGCCCTCACCGGG
The DNA here is from genome assembly GCF_900129325.1 of Kaistia soli DSM 19436. Taxonomy (GTDB): domain Bacteria; phylum Pseudomonadota; class Alphaproteobacteria; order Rhizobiales; family Kaistiaceae; genus Kaistia; species Kaistia soli. Next base: position 1,260,756 of record NZ_FQUP01000001.1, read on the forward strand.
CTCGGGGCGCCGGGCACCGGCGGCGTCTTTGCCGATGGCGGCTATACAGGCCCGGGCGGCAAGTATCAGCCGGCAGGCACCGTTCACAAGGGCGAGTATGTATTCGACGCTGCGGCCACGCGGCGGCTCGGGGTGCGTAACCTCGAGGCGCTGCGCAGGGGCTACGCCGATGGCGGCCTGGTTGGCCCGCGCGACATAACGGCGGCGCGGCGCACGGCCTCCTCTGCCGCGAGCGCCTCGGCACGCGGCCCCTCGCTCACCTTCGCGCCAGTCTCGCAGATCGACGCACGCGGCTCGAATATGAGCGAGGCGCAGTTGCGGTCGATCCTCAAGGAGAACAACACGCAGATGGCGAAGCATGTCGAGCGCGTTGTGCTGCCGCAATATGATGCCAACCGCTGGCGGAAGTCCTGATGGTGCTTGCCTGGCCGTCGATCCTGCGGCCGCAGGAAGTGATGCCGCATCTAATGCCGATGTCCGCCTTGGGCCCTGTCGCGAGCAAGGGGCTCCGGCAGGTCGTGGCCTCCGATGCCGGCTTCTGGCAGATGACGCTGACCGGCGTTCCGATCCGCACGGCCGACCAGGTGCGGGAATGGCGCTGGCTGGTGACGGCTGCGCAAGGCGGGCTCGAGGATATTGTCGTCGGCGTGTTCGATTGCCGGCAGGCGCCGCGGCCGATCGCGCATGCCGGCGTGGAGATCACCGGCATCCCGCATTCCGATGGTGCCTTGTTCAGCGATGGCTCCGGCTATACGCAGAGTCTGGTCCGGACATGGCTGCATGACAATGCGGCGCTGCGCGCCACAGCGATCACTGTCGACGTCGAGATCGCCGGGCCGATCCGGCGCGGCATGTTCTTCTCGATCAATGACCGGCTCTACATGGTGACGAGCATCCCGGCGATCATCGTCGGCGGCGGCGCCTTCGGCGTCGGCCAGCGCGTGACGTTCGACTTCCTGCCACCGCTGCGAGTGGCCGCTGGATACGGGACCCCTGTCGAATTTGGCAAGCCGAAGGCGACGATGCGGCTTGCCTCACCCGACACGGGACAGCTTTCGCTACGCATCGGCCGGTTCGGCGATCCCGATATCGATTTGGTCGAGGCGTGGGATGGATTTTAGCGAGACCGTCAAGGCGCAGCTCGCCGGTCGCACGGTGCGCGTCGCGCCGCTCATCCGGTTTGATTTCGCGAGCGGGACGCAGCGCTATTGGCTCGGCTTCGGTTCGCTCGTTGCCGGCGGCGAGACATGGATCGGCACGCAGAACCTGGCGCAGATCGGCGAGGTCGTCGCCTCGGCCAATGGCTCGGCACCGGAACAGACTTTCACGCTTTCGGGCGTCGATGCGACCTTTGTCGCCGAGGCGCAGGCGGCGCGGGCCGAATATTACGGACGCCTCGCCTTCATCTATTTCCAGTTCTTTGATGCGGCCTGGCAGGTGCTCGATAGTCCCGTGCCCTTCTGGTGGGGGCGCATGTACAGCCTTACGGTCAAGCAGGTCTCGGAGGAGGACGGCTTTACGCGGACGATCACGCTCTCGGCCGAGACTCTGTTCGCCTCGCGGCGGCGGCCGCGCAATTCCTATTACACCGATCGCGATCAACAGGGTCGCTTCCCCGGCGACAAGGGCTGCGAGCGGGTGCTCGGCATGCAATCGAAGATCATCACCTTCCCGGATTATTGATGCTCGTCACCTTTCTGGCAGACCTTGCCCGGCGGCCGTTCCGCTGGGGTGAATGCGACTGCTCGCTCATCATCGCCGACTGGTGGCGCGTCAATCACGGCGTCGACCCGGCAGCGCATCTGCGCGGCACCTATGCCGATGAGCCCGCGTGCGAGGCGCTGCTTGCCCGCGAGGGTGGCCGGCGCGCACTTGTGACGCGGCTCGCGACAAGCGTCGGCGCCCTTCCGACCGACACTCCGTCGCCCGGCGATTTCGGGGTCGTCTCCGGCGGTGTCGTCACAGAGATGCCGGCGATCATGACGCCGGATGGCAAATGGGCGGTCAAGAGCCGGCGCGGGCTGATCGTGTTCGCCCCTGCAGAGATCAATGCGAGCTGGAGGATCTGATGGCTCGCGCACTCTTCATTTCAGTCGTGTTCTGGCTGGCGCTCGTGATGCCGGCAACGGCCGGGCCGCTGGCCGGGCTCATCGCGGCAATCCCTGCGATTGCGGCTCTCGGTTCGACCGCCGCCAGCCTGATTGGTTGGGGCGTCACGGCCGCGCTGGCGATCGGCGCAAGCCTGCTGTTGGCCCCGAAGGCGCAGACGCCAACGCCATCCGATGTTTCCGGCGTCGTCAAGCAGGACGTGCCTGCGCGCTGGGTGCATCGCGGCCGTCGCCGTGTCGGCGGGGCGCTGCTCTTTGCTGAGGTAAAGGCCGGCAATCTGCATCTGCTGATCGCAAATCAGCATGGGCGCTGCGAGGCGTTCGAACGGACCCTGCTCGACGGCCACGAAGTCGTGCTCGACGGACTCGGCCTCGTCACTGGCATCGTCGGATCGGGGGAAAACCCCTATCCACTTTATACGATTCAGGTGGTCACACGTCCGGGCACCGATGATCAGACGGCAGTCGGCGAGCTGACCGGAACCTTTCCGGAGCTCTGGACATCCGATCATCGCGTGCGCGGAACAGCGCTGACTTATATCTGGCAAGGCTATGTCGACCCCGAGAATTTCTCGAAGGTCTATCCGAACCGAATCATTCAGGTTGAGCAGATCGGCCGCTTTGGCCAGGCCTATGACCCGCGCGACGCGACGACGGCATGGACGCAGAATATCGCTCTGCTGCTTGGCGACTATCTCACCAGTGCCGATGGGATGCAGATCGCGTCTGGCTACATCAACATGCCCCGGCTCGCCGCCGCGGCGGATCTTTGCGACGAAGAGGTGCCGATCAAAGGCGGCAGCACGATCCCGCGCTATAATGGCGGCCTCTCCTATTCCATGGACGCCGACCCTGCTTCAATCATCAGCCGCTATCTGACGGCGATGGATGGCCGGTTGACACTGCTTGCCGATGGCACGGTCGGCATCGACGCGGGCGCCTTTAGCGAGCCGACCGTCATCTTCGATGACAGCTGCATCATCGGCTACGAGCTGCGCGCCGGCGGCGATCCGGCGAGCGAGGCGAACGATATCCGGGCGCAGTTCACCTTCGCTGGCGCCGACTATGTGGCGGCCGACGCCGACCCCTGGCGCGACGAGGCTGATATCGCAGCGAGCGGCGAGGCGAAGACGGCGACGCTGAGCCTGTTCGAAGTCGAGCATCACAATCATGCCCGGCGGCTGATGAAGCTTGCTGCCGCCCGCGCCCTGCCCGCCTATCAGGGCTCGATCACGACCAACCTCAAAGGCCTCGAGGCCTGGGATCAGCGCTTCGTCCGCATCCGCGGCACCCTCTATAGCCTCGATCACACATTCGAGGTGCTCAATATCGCGCTTGATCCCGCGACTATGACTGTGACGCTGCAAGTCGTCTCCCTTGCCGCTGCTGCCTATGCGTTCGATGCCGAAACGGAAGAGGGAACGGCACCGACGATCCCCGACGATGATGATGCGGCGACGATCGGCCCGCCCGAAGGCCTAACGGTGACGCGGTCCTATCGCACCGTCTCAAGCGGCGTGCGGGCGCCCGTTCTGGAAGTCGCCTGGGATGCGCCGCTTCGGGCCTATTCGACGGCGCAGGCGCAGATCTCGGTGCATGGCGCCGGTGCCTGGCGCGACATTACCTTGGTGCGTGACGCCAACCCGCCGCAGGCGGGATTGGCCGAGAGCGTCTCGGACGGCACGGAATATGATGTGCGCGTGCGCTGGCGGGCGCCGGATACCGACTGGTCGACGATCTCGACCGAAACGGCGATCGGCGACCCCGACGCTCCCGATGCGCCGACCGCCGTCGCCGCAACCCCTGTCGGCGGCGGCTCGGTCGATATCCTCTGGTTGGCGCCGGTCTCGGCTCGTTATGCCGGGGCGCGCATCTATGGCAACGACGTCGACGATTTCGCGACAGCCGATCTGCTGTCCGATCTACCCGGCGCGCCATCGCCGAACCTGCAGAGCCACAGACTGACCGGACTTGCCGCCGACACCTGGTATTTTTGGGTCACAGCGGTCAACGGCTCCGGCGTCGAGAGCGCGGAAGCCGGCTCTGGCGCGACGACCATCACCTGACATTCACCGGAGAGAACCATGGCCACTTATCCGCACGGCGGCGCGTCGTCGGTTTTCCGTGATTTCGATCAGGCGGGAAATCCTGTCAGCGGCGTTCGCGAGCCGCTGAAGAACGATATCCGCGATCTGCTCGCCTTCTACGAGACCCTGTTGAACGTCCTTGAAGGCGCCACGGGCGATGCGGCGGCGATCGCGGAGATTCTGGCGGCCTTTGCCAACAAGGCCGACAAGGGAACAGACGTGGCCACCGGCGCGCGGGCGGGTGTCGCTGGCGCAAATATCGCGTCGGCCGCGACTACCGATCTCGGCGCAGCCACCGGCGACTTCGCAGCCATCACCGGCACGACGACGATCTCCTCGCTTGGCACGGCGCCTGCCGGTATCGAGCGGACGGTCTACTTCACGGGTGTGCTGACCCTCACCCACTCTGGCACGCTGGTGCTCCCGACGGGCGCCAACATCACGACTGCGGGCGGTGACGTTGCGGTATTCCGCTCGCATGGCGGCGGCGCATGGAGGTGCGTCAGCTTTTTGCGGGCGAACGGAGTATCCGTGGGACTGAACAAGGCGGCTGCCGAGGTCGTCATTATCGGAGCAGACGACAATCAGTATGTGACGTCGCTCGGCGTCAAGGGCGCGCTGGATGCGCGTATCAATCCAATTGATGCCCTCCTTTTTTGGCTTGATTCGCGTATCAGCCCGATCGAGGGGGGTCTCGCGCCCATGGTCGACTTTACGGGCTCAGACGACAGTATCCCCTTCTTCGTTGACGACGCGTATGGCCTGCTGCTTGGCGTTTCCAAGAGCACAGGGCTGCCGCTTGGATCAGTCCTCGACAAGATCGTGACGGACCTGCGCTGGAAGAGTGCCGCAAGTGAAGCTGTAGGCGCTCCGTTGCAGAATCTGCTGGTTTATCGCGGGAGTTCTGCGGTCCTGCCGATCATCGTTGACGCAAACTACGGTTTGGTGCTCGGCGTCGACACCACGACGGGAGTGGCCACCGGGTCGATGGTCTCGAGCTTTGGCAGCGGCGGCTCGTCGATCGTCATTCCCCGCACGGACCGGACCGGCATCATTTCTTATGGCCAGTCGCTTTCGGTCGGCGCGCAGGGCCAGCCGCCACTTTCTACTTCGCAGCCCTACAGTAATCTTACCTTTATCGATGGTCCCAAGGCCGCGGTAGGAACGGGTACGGCAGCATCGAAGCCGCTCGTTGAGGACAGCCTGGCGGAAGGTGCTGTCGGGACTGGCAATCGTGGTGAAACGCCCTGCTCCGGCATGGCGAACTATGCGGTGCAGCTCGCGGCGCTAGAAAACGGCGTCATTCCCTCGGACTTCGTCGTCTTTTCCTCCGCGCCTGGGCAGGGCGGCCGAACGATCGCCGAGCTTTCCAAGGGGACTTCCTACTATGACCGACTGATCGGCCATGTAACTGCCGCCAAGGCGCTCGCGACGGCGGCAGGCAAGTCCTATTCGGTCCCGGTCATCGGCTGGATTCAGGGCGAAACCGATTGCGACAATGCAACGTCGCGCGCGGCCTATCTCGCCAGCTTGCTGCAGCTCGTCAGCGACCTGAATACCGACATCCGACCGATCACCGGCCAGTCAAGCGCGGTTCATCTCGTCATCTACCAGACGAGCTACAAGGCAGTGACGTCGTCCGCCGCTATCGCTCTTGCACAGATGGACGCTGTTGCGCAGAGCAGCCACATTCATTTCGGGACGCCAATCTACGATCTTGCCTTCAACGCCGGCGATCAGACGCATCTCGACAATATCAGCTATCTCCGCCTCGGCCGCCGACTTGGCCGGGCGGCCAAGCAGCTCGTCATCGATCAGCGCGTTCCGGATTGCGTCTGGCCTGTCTCGGCAACGGCCAAGGGCACGGCGCTGCACCTTGCCATGCGCGCGCCGACGCCGCTCGCGATCGACACCACCAATCTGGCGGCGGCGACGAACAACGGCTTCAAGGTGATCGACGACACGGGAACGCTCGCCCTTTCGGGCATCGCGGTCGATGGCGCCGCCGGCGTCAATTTCACGCTCAACCGGGCTCTCGGCGCCAATCCGAAGATCCGTTACGCGCTCGATTACCTCGGCAGCGGCCTGCACATACTCGGCGGTGCCTCCGGCAATCTGCGCGATACGACGGCCGGCACTGCCAAGATCAGCGGGACCGATTATCCGCTCTGGCATGTCGCGCCGGCCTTCGAGCTTCCCATCACCGTTTTGGATGCATCCACATGAGCAACCTCTGCTTTAGACTGTCTTCGGTCATCCCCGGCGCCAGTGCATTCCCGCTGGCGCCATCCGACTTTCAGGCCATCGTCCCCGCGCCGGCCGCGCGGCCGTTCGATGCCCTCAACGCAGCTGCGCCCGCCTATGCGCTGCATAGCTTCCGCAAGATGCTGCTCACCTATGACGGCCCGGCCTGTCGCCTGCGCCGCAGCTCGGACAATGTCGAGCTCAACTTCGCGCCGGACACCTTGTCATCGGTCATCACGACTTGGCTCGCGGGCGCGACCGCCTTCCTGGTCCGTATGTATGATCACAGCGGCAACAACCGCGATCTCTATCAGCCGTCGGCGAGCGCGCAACCGAGCATCATTCTCAGTGGCGCCTATCCCTTCGCCGATTTCGATGGATCTGACGACTATATCGATCTGGTCAATGGTCTCGGCTTTGCCAGAAACCGCGCCGGTCTGACTGTAGCGGCGCTGGCCAACCCCGATACTGTCGCCGGCAACAAGGCAATCGCCTTCTGGGCTACCACTGGAGGCACCAGCGGCACAATTGATGTCGGTAGCGTCTCGGGAACGAGCAAGGCTTCGTTCGGTCGCACCAGTTCGACGCAATCCACGGCCAATGTGCCGATCACGGCCGCCGCTTGGCACCGGATGATCGGCCGCGCGGATTGGACGACGCCAATCCTCTCGGCCCAGATCGACGGAACCGAAGGCACGGTCACTGCCAGCGTCACGACGGGTGTGACGGCCGACGTCGATCTGACGCTTAATCCGTCTGTCGGACGGCATCAGACCGTCTCGCGCTGGTGGGATGGCAAGTTCGCGGCGTCCGCCTGGTACACATCCGCGATCTCGGATGCCAACCGGACCCTGCTTAACACGGCGCTGGCGGCAATCAGCCCGTAACGGATCCAAGGCCGTTGGGCGGCGGTATCTCAGGACGCCACTGACGGGCTGAATCCTTCTCATTCTCCGGAGTTCAAAATGAAGCTCGTCAGTGACTGGCGCGCGGTGCTGAAGCACGCGTGGTCGATCAAA
>NZ_FQUP01000001.1:1268223-1343714 GCF_900129325.1 Kaistia soli DSM 19436
TCAACGCCTATTGCGTCGAAAGCGACCCTGTCGACCAGAGCGGCGTGATCGTCCAGGTCCGCGACGATCTGCCGGCCAATCCCTTTAACCTTCGCTACACAGGCCTCGTTGGTGGTGTCAGGCGCTATACATGGGATGCCGACCCGGCATCGACCGCGGCGCAGCTCAACCGCATATCGCAGTTCGTCATGCGGTCCCGGCCGGGCTCCGGCTGGTCATGGGCTGACCTTCGCCCAATGCGTCTGTTTGTCGGTTACCCTCCATTCGACACGGTCGAACCCCTCACGGCCGGGCCGCACACGATCGGCATCGCGGCGGCCGACATCTTTGGCCGCCTGTCGCTCGTCCCTTCTGTCGTCGACGCAACACTCGACACGAGCGCGGAATCTCGCGTCGGCAAGCTCGACCTGTCCAACCCGGCGAATTCCGCCTGGATCTAGGGATCATCACCATGACTGTGACCACAATCCCCATCCTTGACGGGACGGGGGCAGCCTTCGATCACACTGCGATCGACGACGGCAGCGGCAACATCCTGCTCGGCCGGGTGGCCTTTACGGCGGATGGTCTGACCCCGGTCAATCCGAGCTCGGAAGAAAAGCAGGACGCGATCATCGCGGCGATCGCCGGCCTGTCGGCATCTCGCTGGCAGAGTGGCCCTGTCGTGCTGACGAATGCCGATCAGGCGCTGAAGGCCGCGGGGGCCGCCGGCGTCAAGAATTGGGCGACCTGGGGCGTCCTGATCTGCGACGCCACATGGACCGCCAACACGGTGCAGATCCGCGACGGCACGACCGTGCTGTTCAGCCTGCCGCTGCCGGCCGGCGCTGGCTACTACCCGATGCCAGCCGGTTTGGCGCTCGTCGGATCGGCGGCGACTGCGCTCAACATCAAGGCCGCATCCGCCGTGACCGGCGTCTGCACCGCCAATTTCGGCGGCCATTTCGGCTCCGCCTGATCCTCAAAACTTCGCCCGGTCGATCGAGAGAGGTCGCCTCCGCATGCCCGACAATTTTGCGAACCTGCTGCCGCTCGTCTCGTCTGTCGATGATCTGGTGGGCAACAAGACGGTAGACGGCGTCACCTCGACAGTGCGCGTCCCGCGCGCCAACATCACGAACGGAGCGTCGCCGGCGGATATCATCGCGGTTGCCGACCGTGCGACCGCGCTCGAGGGGGACCTCGCACCTGGCGCGCGGGCGATGCGCGGCGGCGCGAACATCGCATCTGCCTCGACCATCAATCTCGGCGCGGCAACTGGCGACTTCGCGGCCGTCACCGGCACCGCGACCATCAGCGCTCTCGGAACCGCTCCAGCCGGGATCGAGCGGACGGTTTACTTTACCGGCGTGCTGATCCTCACCCACTCTGGCACGCTGGTGCTGCCGACGGGCGCCAACATTACGACTGCGGTCGGCGACGTCGCCATTTTCCGGTCGCATGGCGGCGGCGCATGGAGGTGCGTCAGCTTTTTGCGGGCGACTGGAGTATCCGTTGGGCTGAACAAGGCGGCCTCGGCGACGGTCATCACGGGAACCGACGACAGTCAGTATGTGACTTCGGCTGGCGACAAGGCGGCGCTCGAAGCGCGGGTCGGGCCGCTGGATATCAAGACATCGTATGTCACGATCGTCACCGATGATCGTTTCGCCTATGGCAAGCGCCTGATCTCCGTCGAGACGGATAGCAACGACGTCGGCTATCGGTTCAACACGGATGACGGATACCTCCGCTCCAAGCTCGCCCTGAATGGCGGCGCGACCATCACTGTTGCTTGGGACGACATCGCCGGCGAGAACGTGATCGCCATCAACCCGGCGGCGATCGATGTCCCCGATCAGTCGGCGATTTGGTTTCACATGGGCCGTCAGCTCGACCGGGCCGACGTCGATGCAAATCTCTACCTGACCAGAGGAATGCTGGTCGATGGTACGCAGGTCGATGGGAAGGCGGGTGCCACAGCGTCATCGTCGGCGCCCGTCTTGGCATCGGCCGTCGTCGCGCCGAGCCATATTGTCGAGGTCCTGGACGATGGGTCCGGCATGGCGCAAATCTACAAGCGCAGCCGCGCCGGCGGCATTCGAACGGCCCTGACGACGAGCGGTCCGAACGGCGTTCCGGCGCTGCTGCCAGACGGCGACACCATCCTCTATCCGAGCACGCGCAGTGGCTCGCGCACGCTCTATGCGCAATCGATCCTCACCGGCGGCGAGGTGCTGGCCGAGAGCGGGCCGGAATTGGTCGGCTTCGGCAATTCGCTCATGGACCCCGGCTTCCTGCCGAGCCTGACGCCGCTCGGCTATACAGTCGACATCGAAGGCCGCTCGGGCCAGCGCGACGATCATATTGCGGCCCGTATGGGCGCTGTGCCTGTCACTCTTGTTGTCTCGGGAAACACCATCCCGACCAGCGGCAATGTCGCCGTGTCTTCGATCACGCCAGACATTTTCGACCACCTTGACGTCGATTGCTCTTTCCGCATCGAAGTTCTGGGGGCCGCAGGCGAGGTCATCCCCGGCAAGCTCACCAAGGTCTTCTCGACGGGTGTTATCGGCTTCACGCGCTACTTCGCCGGTGACGCGGTCACGGTCCCCAATCCGGCGACCATGCGCGTCATCTCGGGCAAGGGAGAGGGTACGCTTGACCCGTCAGCAGCCCTGAGCCTGGATGTTCTGCGTCGCCGTACAGCGCTGCTCTATCCCAATTTCAATTCGATCACGATTGTCGATGGCTCTTACCCGACCTCGGCCATCATCGCCCGAAACGCGGCAATGGTCGCGGCGCTCTTGCCCGTCATCAAGCGCTTTGCGTGGATCGGGGACGTCTGTGGCTATAGCCGTCTGACGGCGGCCCAGGCCGGAGGCTCTTACGCCGGCACGATCCCTGCGGACGATGTAGCCAGTCAGGTGTTGATTGAGCGCACTATCGCCATCAATGAGGCCAACCGCGCGGCTTGGGGTCCGAACTACTTCGACCAGACCGCCTACATGAAGTCGCGTGGCTATACGACGGTCAAAACTGTCAATGGCGTTGCCTACGACATCGTGCTGCCGTCGATCCTCACGGACGGCGTCCATCATGGGACGCTCGGCAAAACCGAAATTGCCCGAGGCATCGATCTTCATCTCAAGAGCCTTTACGGAGCCTGACCCGCCATGGCCAACACGCGCGTTTTCAGATCGCCTAACGCCCTGCAAAGCACGACGGGCCTGGTCCGCATCGGCAAGCACCCGATCCTTTCATATGGCATCAACCCGGCTGCCTTCCTGTTCTGCAAAGACTTCTCACGCCAGGAGGTCATCAATCAGTCCGCGATCCCGATCATCAATGCTCCAATTGGCGATCTCAGCGATACCGGCACCCCAACCGGGTTGTTGAAAACCGACACCCTCGCCCGTTCCGGCGGCGGGAAGCTGACTGGCATCTTGACCGCCGGGGCGCTGACGAGCGTCACGATCGATAATGGCGGCGGTTCATATAGCTCTGCCCCGCGCGTCTACGTCTATGGCGATGGCACTGGAGCCGCTGTCACAGCCATTGTGACGGCTGGTGTCATTACTGGCTACACGATCACGAATCCCGGCAGTGGCTATACCTTCATCGATCTCTATGTCGCGGGCGCTCGGATCATCGCCGGCAAAGGGCTGCAGATCGGGGACAACCAATCGACGCGCGTTCAGGTCGACACGGGCGCACAGTTGTTTCAGGCCAATCTCGGCCACGATTACTATGTTGCCGCCCACGTCACTGTGCCCTCTAAGACCGACGCGACCAACCCCAATATCATCTCCAAGATGGCGGGCAACGGAAATGGAACCGCCGGCATCTATCTTTCTTGGGGGCCGTCGACGGGAGGTCGCATAGACGGCAAGTTCTCCGGTTATACAGGCGGCAACGGAGACATCGGCCTTGCCTCCATTACCGGGGTCGGCGCCCCGGACAACGCCCCACACCACCTTGCCATTGCGATCGAGGGGGGCTTTCCGAAAGTCTACAAGGACAACACCCTTCGCGCGGTCGGGGCCTCCGTCGCGGCGACGCCGCTGACTGCCCTCACGCAGGAGATGGTCATCGGAAACCGCGGCGGCGTGATCGGTTTCACCGGCCATGCTGGCATGGTTGTGCATCTGTCCTACACGGTCGATCTCACCGTCGCCGGGATTACGGCAGCACAAATGAATGCAATCGACTTGGCCGCTCAGCGGGCCGGCAGTCTAACATGGCTCGCCGCCTGAATATTCGCGACGGCTGGCGATCTTGAAAGGAGCGGGCGGCCCGGTCAGCTGTGCTGTCCGGACTGCGGGGCCGATCCGGCAAGTCTGTCCCCGCCCGACGTCAGTGACCTTACCGTCGCCGCCGCTGCTGTGCACAGCCCGGTAAGACTCTGCCGCGTCGGGTTTTGATAGCAAGTGAGAGTATCAGATGTTCACGATGCAGCGCGCTGCTGACGGGTATCGACGCTGGCACCGTAACAACCTTCGCGGAGATCGACGCCGCCGGTTGGCCGGCCTGATCATGGCGACGCTCATCGATATCGACGTGTGGCGGGGCAATCCACTGTTTCTGCGGTTGGCGGGTCATACCTCTCAGCCGCGGGGTCGCAGCGCTTCGATCATGAACACAGACATCAAACGGTTGAAGCCTAGCATTCGTGCTCTCGTTTCTAAAACTTTTGGGTGTGGGACTCCACTTGCGCAATGCACAATGATACAACTCATTGGCTGTATTAATTCCTTCGGGGGAAGGGTTGCGATGGGGCTATACCGGCTTTGCCAAGGTATCGTTACACCGTTTGAGGGGGGATGCGCGGGACGAGTTGATGGCAATTGGAAGGCTCGGTTATGAGCCTGCCCACACTGCAAGATATTGACGTTTGGCGCGGCAATAACCTCCCGCCAATCGAATGGCCTTGGCCGGACGGCTATGTGGCTACGGTCGACTGCCAGCTAACGATCTGGAGCGGAGCAGAACTGCTGATTGTCGCGGACGGTGGCGGCAGCCTGATCGTTGATACCGTCGCCCGCAAATTCATCTGGTCCCGCACGTTAGCGGAGAGCCGCATGATCCCCTTCGGCCGCATCGCTCAGTATGAAATTGAGGATCGGGACGGCGGCGAAACGACGATTTTCTACGGCGCCGTCAATGGGCTGGGCGGACTCAACCTCGATAGCGACGAGCCGCAGGCGACGGGCCAGCTCGATTTCTCCAGTCCTTACAATTCCGGAAACCTTCTCCTCGGGTGGGTGTGATCATGTCAGGCTCAATCGTTACCAAGCCCATCCGCGATGGCGCCGGCAACCTCATGCAGATTCAGTGCTGGGACTTGTCTGGGACAGGCGCGGGGCCTTTCGTCCCCCTTCAGTTTCTGTCGTCGGCCAGCGGTCTCGGCGTTGTCGACTTCGAGGCGTTGTCTGCGACGCAGGTCGCTGCGATCAACGCCATCACGTCCACGATTGACGATGGCGTTCCGATCACCGCGGCGGCGTTGCCGTTGCCGGCGGGCGCCGCGTTGGAAGCTGGCGGCAATCTGGCAGCGATCAATACCAAGCTCGGCACTGCTCTGCCGCTTCCGGTCGGCGCCGCTGCTGACGCCAGCTTAGGCGGGGCAAACGCCGACGCGGCGGCAGACACAGGCGCGAGCACGACCAATGGCTTCCTGCGTTGGCTTCGCGACAAGTTCGTCGCCGGCATCACGCTCGCGGCCAGCTCAGCGGTCATCGGCAAGGTCGGCATTCAGATCGGCGGCGCCGACGTCGCCGCAGCCAACCCGATACCGGTCAGTTCTGCCCCCGGAACACTCACCTATGGGCAGATCGTCATGACTGGCTCCGCGGTCCAACTCCCGTCCCGCGCACTGGTGAATGGTCTTGTGATCAAGGCGCGCGACACCAATGCCGGAAACGGTTTCGTTGGCGCCTCAGGTGTCACGGCGACCGATAATGGGACTGGCAACGGCTATCGCCTCTCGCCGGGAGACGCATGGTCCGGCACGCCAACGAACGCCAACCAAGTCTATGTCATCGGCACCGCCGGTGATGTCTTCTATTTCACCGGGAGCTAGGCCGCCATGCCGATCCCCGCTATTCCCCCCACCGGCATTGTAGTTGCAACTAAGGCCACCGCCGCTGATCGCACGCAGACGGGGTTGGATCGTGTTCAGACCGGCGCCGACGTCATTTTGGCTAATGCGGCGCGTGACGCTGCACTGGCCTATACCAACGCCAAGGCTGACATCGCGACGGGCCGCGCATCCGTCGCGGACGGCCAGTATTTTGCCGTGATCGGCACAGTCGGTTCCGGTATCGCGGCCACGCTCTACCGCCGGGACAGCAGCACCACGCAGACTCTCGTCAACAGGCTGCCGGCGTCGGACGCGATTGTCACCGATGGCAGTTTCGGAGCGTTCACCATCCAGGCGCTTCATCCAGACACCGGATATCTCGGCGTAATCACTGCCCCGGCTTTTACCGGCTCGGGCAAAGAAAAGATCCTGATGATCAAGCGGGATGGCACCATTCAATTGGCCGCCTCCGCCGACAGCATTGTCCCCGCAGACGCGCTGGGCCCTGACGCAGTCCGCCTCTTGCCCGCCGGAGCGTCCTCAAGGTTTGTCCATCGCGACAGCGGCTACCTCATTCCCTTCGAGGCAGGTGGCGTCCTGCTCGGCGGCTTCACGGCCGAGGGCAAATTCCGCGCCGTGCTCGACGAACAGTCGGTGTTTCCGGCCGGTATCGGCGGCGGCAGCGCGATCACTATGCCGACAAAGTCGCTCTCCATGTGGGGCGACAGCATCACGGCCAATATGACTGGCAGCGCTATCGCGGCGCTGATCGGCCAGACCTTCAACAATATGGGCAGGGGGGGTCAGCGCTCGGGCGAGATCGCGGCGCGGCAGGGCAGCAAGCCGCTGCTCGTCACGCCGACCGGCAACACGATTCCGGCGTCTGGCTCCGTCGTCCTGACGGCGATTTCCGATGACGTGCTCTTTAATGCCGGCACTTGGCCGAGCAACATCGCTGTTGTGCTTCAGGGGGTTGAGGGCAGCCTCACAGCGGTGTCCGGTGGCGTCGGTGGCAATCCTGTCGGCAGCGGCGTCTACACCTTCACCCGAACCTCGCCCGGCAGCGCCGTCGCGTGTCCGCCTAACAGCGTGATGACGGTTTCCAACGCGGCGCTCTACCGGGGCGACACGATTTATCTGTGGGTCGGGCACAACAATGCCGGTCAGGCCGCGGTGATCACCGACCTCGAGCGGATGGTTCGCTACCTCACGCCGACCATCCAGCGCGTGCGCATCCTCACGCTGATCAATGACGGCGGCTCCGCCCAGGCGACGAACAAGGCGATTAAGGCCCGCTTCCCAGCCCATATGGTGTTCGACATCAGGCAATATCTGATGGATTTCGGCCTCTCCGACTGCGGCATGACGGCCGACAGCGCGGATCTCGCTGCGATCGCCGCCGGCAATATCCCGCCGCAGCTTCGCGGCGGCGACAGCATTCACCCCTCCTCGACCTGCAACACGCTGTGCATCGAGCCGGCGATCGCGCGGGATTACCTCAACCAGGGCTGGAACAGATAATGGGCTTCGTATTGTCCGGCGCTGATGCGCCCACCAAGCCGTCTCCCTTCGGCAAGCTGCTTGATGACCCCTTGATGTCGGAGGGGACACTTGCGCTTTGGGATCCGCGCCATCATCTATGCGCGTTTACGGGTGTCCCCATTCAGAGCCAGGTCATCGGCAACGCTGCCAAGAACCAGGCGGCGATTGTGCTCGGGCTTGATGCGTCGCTGCTCGACTTCACAGCGTCCGTTACCGTCACGGGCACGACTGAGATCAAGATCGAGCGCTCCGGCAAGGGCGGGCTGCATACGATCCTGTCGCAGGTCAATGAAACGGTTTCGAACAACAAGTGCGTGTTCAACGGGCCATCGGCTCTTCGCGACTATCTCTTCAATCTCGTGCCTTCCGGGGCAGTTGGCATCTGCATCTGGCAGCGGGTGACACGCAGCGCAATCGCTGCGGGGCCGAGTGCTTCCACGACGCACCTGGTTTCGTCTTCGTCTGGAAATGTCTTTTTGTGGGCTGCTCCCGGAGGTTCGCTCAACGGAGCTTCTCCGCTCGGAACATTTTCCGCGAACAGTGCCGAGGGCGCCAGGTTCAACACCATCGGTATCAACGCCTGGAGCGGGACAAAGCCTGGATCGTCCAACAGTACCGGGCTTCAGATTGGCGGTTCGCCCGGAGGTGTCACTGGGAACGCGAATAACAACAAGAAGTCGTCCAACATCCTTTACCGGGTGCAGATCGAAGACCTAACGAAATCGAAGCGCTCCAACAGCGGCTTCGGCGGCACGGTCACCGAGGAATACAATGCCTTCCAGGCCGCCATGTATGCCCAGTTCCAGAAGGAATTCGCGGCCGGTGGCGCCTTCTATGGCGACACCTTCACCGATCCGGCAACGTTCCCATAGGGACGGCCTGACGGCCTGATCCACTCATCTTCCGGAGACACTACATGACCGCGCTCACGGCGGCGCAGATCCGCGCGCTGGCGGCTCGAGCAGGATTGCCTGAGGCCTGACTGAGAGGACTCTTGTACTGCTTTGAAACCGGTCTTAAGGCAACTGTATCTGCCCCCTCAGACTGTGCAGAACCAAGTGGCGCCAGCTGCAAACACGAGTCGCATGCCACAGCGGAGGCCTCTTTCGGGAGGCCTACCGCTGTCGCGAAAGAGGGGGCCGGTTGCGGCCGGCCTCGAGGCCGCGCGAGCTGAGGCGTCTGCCGGCTCCTTTCCCGCAAAGCGTGGTAGGGCAGGGGAGGGGGTCTTTATGCCAAGCCCCGGTCAGCGACCGTGAAGGAGCGCATCAAACTGCTCGGCTTCGCGATCCTCTCGCTCGGCGTCATAGGGTTCGGCATCGCCAATCTCTACACGGCGGTTACGATCGGCGAGGTCCGCTCACGTAGCGGCTGGATCGCCTACGGAGAGCAGCCGCTGCTCTTCCTCGCCATGACAGGGATCTATGTCGGCGGAGCGGTGCTGTTTTCCGTCGCCCTCCATATCGTCATAACTCAGCAGCGCGCTTTCGAACGGTCCATGAAGCGTAGCCGCCCGGCGCTCGACGACGCGAAGCGGCGCCCCGCCGATCACCGATAGCGCCCGCAGCGCCGAATTCTCCCATCATCTCCGGAGTTCAACATGAAGCTCGTCAGTGACTGGCGCGCGGTGCTGAAGCACGCGTGGTCGATCCGTCTCATCCTGCTGGCTGCCCTGTTCTCGGGGCTCGAGGTCGCGCTGCCGATCATCGGTGACGAGATCCCGCCGCGCCTGTTCGCCGCCCTGACGCTGATCGTCGTGGCGGGCGCCTTCCTCGCCCGCATCGTCGCGCAGCCCAAGACGATGGGAGGCGACGATGCCGGTTAATAAGATCCAGAGCAGCCGGCGCGCGAAAGCGGCTATCGCCGGAGCCGGAGCGGTCGGCGCCGTCGCCTTGGCGAGCGTCGTCCTGATCCAGCCCTGGGAGGGCCGCAGCCTCGTCGCCTATCGGGACATCGTCGGCGTGCTGACAATCTGCGACGGCGACACGGCGAATGTCCGCCCCGGCATGAAGGTGACGCCAGCTGAATGCGATCGGCGCACGGCCGTCCGCGTCCGCCGCGACTATTTCGAGCCGCTCAAGGGCTGCATCTTCGGCTTCGAGAAGCGGCCGATCAGCTGGCAGGCGAGCATGATCTCGCTCGCCTACAATATCGGGACCGGCGCGGCCTGCAACTCAAGCGCCGCGCGCCTCGCACGCCTCGGCAAGCTGCGCGAAAGCTGCGAAGCGGCCACCGCGTTCAACAAGGCCGGCGGCAAGACAGTGCCCGGCCTCGTCAAGCGCCGAGAGATGGGCGACGCGACCCGCATCGGCGAAGCCGAGCTTTGCGTGAGCGGGCTGTGATGGCCGCGCTCCTCTCACCGCTTGGTCGCTGGATCGTGGGCGTAGCGCTCGTGCTGGCGGCGCTGGCGGGTCTCTATGGCCTCGGGCACCGCAACGGGGCTGCCGCAGCTGATGCCCGCTGGGACGCCGCTATGGCGGCCGAGCAAACGCGGCAGGCTTCTGCCCGCGCGAAGGCCCTCGATGCCGCAGTCGCGCGCGAGCTAACCCGCGCGGCCGAGAACGAAGCCCTCGAGCAACAGGTCGACGACTATGAGAAAGAACTGGCGACACGTCCGGCCGATGCTCGCTGCGTGCTCGATCGGGATGATGTCGACCGGCTGCGCAAGCTCCAGGGTGACGCCGCGCGTTGACCTGCCGCCCATGCCGGCGACGGTCCAGCAACCCTGTCACCATCCGGCGATCGAGGCCGGCGCGGATCCCCGCCTACCACTTGCTCGTTACATCGGTGCGCTGAAGGTCTGCGAGGGAAGACGGGCGGATGCGGTCGCGTTCTATGACGACCTTCGAAAGGGCTTCCAATGACGGAAATTGGCAGCGTGAAAACGGAAATCAGCTGGAACCTCGGCCTCACCGTCGTCGGCTTCCTGAGCATGTTCACCGGCGGCATCTGGGCCTTTGCCGACGCCTCGAACAATATCAACGACCTCATCGATCGGATGGACAAGTTCGAAGCCGGGGCCACCGTCCGGCGCGCCGCCACCGACGCCCGTTTCGGCAAGATCGAGGATCGCCTGCAGCCACTCGATAACTATCAGTATCGGACAACGACCGTTGAGGCGCAGGTGAAGGCGATCAATGAGCGGCTCGATCGCGGCTTTGATGTCCAGCGCGATTCCATGGAAGCGTTACGCAAGAGCATCGGCGACGTGTCGCTGCAGATCGGGCTTCTCTCGCAGCGCCTGGATGCGGTCGTGCCGAGGAAGGGGGCGAGTGCCGCACAGAATAGTGTGTACGCGAAGAACTAAGAACTAGAAGGAGCGTCAGCCCGCCGCCATCGCGTCTGACAGAGAAAGAACGTCACCGAATTGAAGCATAAGCAGTCCGCGCAGCCTCTTAAGGTCCGGCTCTGACTGCGCAGCAGATCGTATGATGGTCGCATGCATCGGCTGATCAGGTTGAGCGTCGTCGAAAACACAAAACGCTCTATTGTCCGTTTCATCGAGAAGCGAACGGGCGGCATTGGCCGTTCCAGCCATCACGCCAACGACCGCCTTTCCATCCTTACCCTCTACTAGCTTGCTCGCTTGTCGGGCCAACTCCTCATCTCCGAGATGCTGTCGTCTCAAAAGCGATAAGCCTCGACGGAGCAAGTCATCCATCGAAAAGGCAGCCGGTGTCGGCTTCCCAGTCTTCTGGTTAATATGATGCGGAGACACAATCACCCGCAAGAGCTGTTCATGATCCTGAATAGGGCCGTGGGGGCTGTGCGACACAACCTCGCACGAGCAGAGCGAGCCATCGACCATGGTCCGTCCTTAAGCACTCAGGATGACGGCCATTAGGTCCTTAGGCAGAGATTTCCTGTTGTAGGGTGCGACCCCGCTGGCAACCAGCTGAGTTCTGTCGTCGGTCCGCGACAATGCATGCCCATAATAGACGATGGTCTGATCGCCCTTGAAGCTGAGGTCTATATACGTCGTAGGGGCCTGCCAGAAGAGACCTATGTCACCGCGAGATTCCACCATTGCGGCCGGCGCGTCCGAACTCACAGGAATCAGGTCAAGAATAGCGAGGGCATCCTCGATAGCCTCTTTTGAGGGCACCACAGCGCCGTCACCATCCCAATCAGCATCGAGATGTTGGTAACTTAGTATCTGTGCTGCCAACTCGGCTTTCGGATCAAGCGTGGGCACCAAGTGACTAGACGCGATCGGAGCGGCTACGGCGGTGCTGCTTGACGCATTGGCGGCGCTAGGACCAGTAACAGTGCAGGCAATGCCCACCGTACCAATGACAACTCCAGCCACAGCTGTTCGAACGCGCTTCATTGCAGCGCGCGCGGCGGATCGCGGCACTGGCCGTGTATTTGACAACGCGTATCCCGGGTATGCGGTCGCCGCGGGACTAGCGGACATGTCTACCAAAGACGTCTGCAGGCCGGTCAAACCACGCTCCTCCGCATTCCGATCTGCTCTGCCATCGAATCTACCAAGTACCCCAATATCGACGACTTGTTGATAGCGTGCAATTCATTCATCAGATTATCAATCTTGCCGTCAACCGGTCCGAACAGCCTCATATAGGCGGCGGGCTGGAAAGCGTCCAGCCGCAAGAGGGAATCAAAGCGGACAATAGACGTTCCGTCCTCCTCGGTGGCGTCAATATGCATCCTGTCGAGCAATTTGCCACCGATCGCCAATTCCTTCGAACGGAACGAGCCTTGATGCAGGTGCCAGAGCGGTGAGTTGTTCGCGTCCCATAACGCCTCAGGAAAATATCTACTGTCTCTTCTGATCAGATTATCTATCGAATAACTCTTCGCGGAACCGTTCCATTTAAATGTATCGATATATTGCAAGCTAATGCTTGCCACGACGTTCCCGGATCGGGCTAGGTGCTTCGCGCTCGAAGCCAGAAGGTTGCGCGCGCGGCCCCAGACGTCTGCCCACCTGGTGTAGGTAGCACAATTAACAACCAGGGTTTGCATATTAGCCAACAGTCGCCAGTCGATCGAGCCGTCTCGTTTGAATGACTGGAATGCTATGCCGGACTGCGCGGCCTGCTCCGCGCTATCGAACGGCCCGATACTAAAGTGGAAAATCTGAGGTATCTCAATCTTCGGCAGCTCGGCCTTCCACTCGCTATGCGCAGCCTGCAAATCCTGCAGTGACTTCTGGTCGAACGGACGCTGGAAAATCAGGGTAAAGACGACCTCCTGAACGGAGTGATGACCGTATATAGGCTCAAACGGCAAGGCCCCCTCCGTGCGTCAGAATTGCTGACCGATATCACAGTCCTGTGGATGGGTCACTTTCGCGATATGGCGGACTCTTGTCCGCCCTTCGGTCCGCGCCATCGACGAGTCTTCATTGCCGATAGCGCTAATCACCGGCTAATGGTGATGCAAGCCGAAACTTCCCAGTCGCCCCGATCGCAACGTCCGGGTTGCGTCGAGGGGCCACGGTACAGTCGACCGCGTCAGATCTGCGTTGGACAAGGCTGCCGCCGATGCGGGGATCCTCGATCAAGCCTAACCTTCGTCCCGGCGACTGAGCCGTATTCTGAACGGAAGACATGGCGGCGGCCCAACACCTCATGAGCCGCCTTGCTTGCTCACGTACTGCGTTGACCGGCCCCCTCGAACAAAATCCGCCGCATTGTCTCTTCGCCGATGATCCTCGCGACGTTCTTGAAGGCGAAGAAGGGAAGCAGCGAGACGAACAGGATCACGACGACGATCGCGAGCCCCAGCAGGCCACCTCCACCGAAGGAGAAGGGGCTTTCAGTTGAAACGCTTCCTCTTATCCAAATGCTCACGGCGCGCTCGATCACGTGGAAGCCGAGAAAAAGAGCGCTACAGAAAGCCGCTTCGAAGAGGATCGACCAGATAACAGGCTTGCGACGAAGCCATCGCGCGAAGTCGAAATGCTCGGCGACTAGCATGATCTTCCCAAGCACAAGAGCGTTCAGGATCGCGAAACCCTGAAGCGCGATCGAATCTCCAGCCTCTCGCCGGGTGATGTCCTGATTGAGCACGAATAGCGCGAACAGCACCCAAAGATAGAGGAAGAGCGCAAGGAAGAGTCGAAACTCCCCGATCAGCCGCGCCGTGAGGGAGCGGGGTTTGCCGGCGTCAGTGGTGCTGCGGCTGTCCTGGTTCATCGGCGGGTCCGCTCCAGCAGCTCAATCTCCTCGGCAAGGATCGGTACCGCGAGATTGCAGGCGGCAACGCCGTACCCGACGCTGATTTTGAGCACGTCCATGATCTCCGACACGCTCGCGCCTGCGGCGAGCGCCCCCTTGATGTGGCGCCGCGTCCCGGGCGCATACATGTGGGTAAAGGAGGCATCGAACGCGATGCTGAGCAGTTCCGTCTCCTTCGGCGAGAACACGCCCGCGCCATAGATGCCAGCGCCGGTTGCCATAAACTCGTCCGTCCAGCTTGGATCGAGCTGGAAGAATGGGTCCCAGGCCGTGTTCCATTGGCCGATCGCCTTCATCCGGTCGCAGGCAGGCGTTTCCCCCACAGGCCGGACCGAGGCCGCGAGGGCTTCAGACCCCGCTTCCTCGCGCAGGATCGGGGCCGCCAGGCTGCAGCTATGAATCGCCATGACCGATCCCATCTTGATAACGGTCAGGATCTCGTTGCGCGTTGCGCCGGCGCCAAGCGCGGCGCGGATATGCTGGCGCACTCCGGCACGGTCGAGATTGGTGCAGGCTGTGCAGAGCGCGACCGCCACGAGCTCTACGAAGCGCGGAGTAAGAGTGCCGCTCGTCCAAGCATTCGTGCTCATGGCACGACAAAAGGCCGCCCACTCCGCGTCCCACTCCTCTAAAATCGCATAGGCCATCGCTGACCAGGGCCCGTTCGGGCCGATCTGGGTGGACTTCACCATGCTCGCTGTCCTTCGTGCCATCAAACCAAACGCCACCGCCGGCTGGCATGGGGAACGCGCCCTCGGCTGAGCGGTCCCCTCTTCGTCATGCAGTGCCGAATTCATCAGTCCGGCTCGGGCATCGGGAAGGCTGTCGGGTCGTGCTGCCAGACGAGGCAGGTGTTCCCGGCCGGATCGGCGATCACCGCGTGCCACGCAGTGCGCGGAACCGCCGTCTTTTCCTTGACGATGCTTCCGCCCAGGCGAGTGACCGCGTCGATCGTTTCGTCGATGGAATCGACTTCGACGAAATTCATCCAGCCTTGTTGTTCAAAGCGCGGCCGACGGGCGATGCCTCCGGCAGACAGCGGCGCCGCCTCTGCATCGAGAGTGATGCGCCAGTAATCGACGCCCTCGACGCGCTCGATCCGCCAACCGAACAGGCCGCGATAGAACGCCACCAGTGCTTCCGGCTCGTCACCATAGATTTCGAAATTAGTCAGGTGTCCTGCCATGATGCTCACTTTGCCAAGAAGGACGGGACGGCGCGTTGTGGCGCCGTCCCAAAAATTACAGCCTCAACCGGAAATGATACCTTTGGCGGCCGCCGCCGCTTCCATCGCGAGCTTGGCGGCTCCCGGCGGCACCATGCAGTAGGCCATCGGGTGCGAGTCGCCGCCGTTCTTGGCGGTCGTCTTCTTGCCGTCCGTATCGAAGACGAGGAAGCCCTTGTCGCCGTCGCGGCGGTTGGGGGGCAGGCCGAGATGGGCAAGCGTCTCCTCGACGCTGTCATACCAAACGCCGACCTTCAGGATCTCGCGCGCCTCATCGGTATTGGCGACCTTGCGGCCGAACTCCTCGGCGATGCGCACGGCACCTTCGATCTGCTGCACCGAGCTGCGGCGCTTCTTGTCGGGACCCCAGATATTGTCCTCGTTGCCGACGCGCACATGCTGGCCGAGCACGATCGCCATCGCCGAGAGGGAGATCAGCCCCCGCATGCTCGACCAGAAGGTGGAGACCGCGCCCTGCGGCACCTGCCGCAGGAAGTCCATCCAGTGATAGGGGTTGCGGCCAAGCGTCCCGCCGCCATAGCCGGCGATGGCGAGGTTCATCGGCCCCATATAGACGCCGGCACGGATCAGCCGCTCGATGATCTCGAGCTGGTGGACGTGTGCCGGCACGAAATAGGGCTGGATGCGATTGGCGCGAAGCCGCTTCAGATGCTCGAGATAGAAGGCCGGCCCTGCATCGACCCACATGCCCGACCATGCGGCCTGGACCTGCGGATTGTTGTCGAGATGAGTGCCCTTGATATCGTCGGGGACGAACATCGAGACGACGTCCCACTGCGTCGTGCCGGTTGCCACGGTGACGAAATCCGGCTTCGGGTCGAGCTCGGTCAGCATGTGGCGGGTGTCGTAGTCGAGCCACTTGGCCTTGGCCTCAGCCGTATGCGGCGCGAAGGAGATCGAACCGCCGACCTGCAGGATCATCTTCGGCACAGCCTGCCGAAGGCGGCCGAGGAAATAGTTGTACTGATCGAAATTGGTCGAGCCCTGGCCGGTGGCGGGGTCGCGGACATGCACGTGCAGCATGGTCGCGCCGGCATTGTAGCAATCGACCGCCACCTGGATCTGCTCGTCCCAGGTCAGCGGGATATCGGCATCGCCGGGCAGCCACTGGGGCCCGAACGGAGCGGCCGTGATGATCAGCGGCTGCATGTTCTCGGGAAGAATTGAATCGTCCGTGTAGTACATCGTGTCCTCGCTTCTGCTCGGCCGGGCCTTTTCCCGACCTACCGGAGAACAGCCGAGCGGATCGGCAAGCCCCTAACCCCGGGCACCGCGAGTCTTGCAGGCATGGGAAAACGCTCCCGGAAAGGCGAAATGCGCGCCCTACCAGCCTGGCTTTCTCCAGCCGACTTCTTGAGACCTTTGCGACGCCTGCCGCCGATCCGCTCGTCCCGCCGAGCCTGCGGATCCCCCCGACGGCTCGACTTGTTCTAAAATTGATCTACCGCAAGTTTTACCGATCGACTTGCGAGTTTCCGACGGCCGTGAAAATTTCGTCGGATTGGGGGGAGGACTATCGATGACAGAGGGGTGGCAACGGGTCGGCGCGATGAGCGCGCTCCCGAGCGTCCTGCGCGATCTCGGGGTCGATCCTGCCGAGGTGGCGGCTGCGGCAGATGTCGAACTTGAACTGCTTGCCGATCAGGACAGCCAGATTCCGTTCCGCTCTGCCTGTCTGCTTACCAAGGTGGCGGCAGAACGAACGGGATGCGATCACATCGGCTTGCTGGTCGCTGCCCGCGAGGGAAGCGACACCCACAGTATTGGTGCCGTCGGCATGTTGATGCGGAACGCGCCGACGTTGGGGCGCGCGCTGCTTGACCTTTGCGAAAACCATCATCGCTACGTACGTGGCGGCGTGCCCTATCTCGTTGCGCGCGACGGATCTGCCTGGCTCGGCTATGCCATCTACCAGGACCCAGGGGCGTCGGCGGAGCACTTCCAAGTTGGCGCGCTGGCCGTTGGCTTCAGCATGGTCAAGGAGTTGTGCCAAGCTCGGCCCGTTGAAGTTCTTCTTTCGCGCCGGCCGCCTGCCGATCCGCAGCCATACCGACAGTTCTTTGGCGCTCCGGTGACATTCGATGCCGACCAGTCGGCGCTCGTGTTCTCGACGGATGCGCTCGCGCTGCCCGTCGTGCGTGCCGATCCGGCTGCCCGGCAGGCCCTTGAAACACAGGTCCGCGATTATTGGGCTATCGACCTCCCGAAAGTGTCTGATCAGGTCGTCCGCCTGCTACGGCCGAGAGTCCTCTTCACGGATGACCGGTTGGCCTCCGTCGCCGCAGCGCTCGCGATGCATCCCCGGGTCCTGGAGCGCGCCCTGCAGGCCGAAGGTACGAGCTTTCGGGCGATCCTGAACCACACGCAAGTCGATGTTGCGCAGCGGCTGATGGCCCGGACCCGTCTCAGTATTACCGCGATCGCGGCCGCGCTCGGCTACGCCGACACCAGCGCCTTCAGCAACGCCTTCCGCCGGCAGACCGGCCAGTCGCCGCGCGTCTGGCGCACAACCCACTTGGCTCAAGGCACCTAGTCGATAGTGTTGCTGCGCCAGGGAACCGCCGGGGCAGGGCGCGAGATGGCAAACGGAGTGTGGGCGACCGCACCCCGTTGCGTTCCGAGATCGCTCGCGAAGTTGGCATGTCCAAGCACCAGCAGGTGCAAGTCGTCCGCGTGGCCAGTAATCCCGAGCCAGGGTTGGGCGGTCACAATCCAGGTGGTCCCACCGCTTATGCAGGCGGTGAGGCCTTTGCGAGAGCCTGTTTCAGCCTGATCTTCGCCTGCGCATTGCGGTGCAGAATGAGCCTTGTGGCTTCGTCAGGCGCGCTCTCCGGAGAACCCGCGTTGAACGGCGGAGACGGGTCATATTCGATCGCCAATTGGATCGCCTCGGCAACATCTAGCCCGGCGAGCTCGGCGACGATGAGCAAGGCAAAATCGATGCCCGCTGTTACCCCGCCGGCCGTGAAGATATTGCCATCTCGCACTATGCGACTGGGTTCATGCGTCGCATCGATCAGCGGAAGGAGGTCGCAGAACGCCCAATGAGTCGTAGCGCGGCGGCCTTGGAGAAGGCCAGCGGCGCCCAACAGGAAGGCGCCGACGCAGACAGAAGTGATGTAAGTCGCCTGCGCGGCCTGGCGACGAATGAAAGCCACCGTCTCGGCATCTTCGACGGCATCTGCCACCCCCGCACCGCCGGGAACGCAGATGAGGTCGAACTTCGGACAATCGTCAAAAGTACAGCTCGGCATGAAGGTGAGGCCGCGGTCGCTTGTGACGGGCAGCATGCTCTTTGCCACGACATGCGTCTTCGACTGGGCGAACCTGCTCGGCTCCGAAACAGAGGCTGGCGTCCCAATCCGGCTCAGGACTTCGAACGGTCCGGTGAAATCCAGTTGCGTGATGCCAGGGAAGATGACGAAGCCGATATTGAAATCCGACATGAGTATCTCCGTCGAATGGGCCGGTAGGCGATGGCGGATGCTGAAGATGATATGCGAGTGACGCACGGCAACAAGCATGGCTGGACACCGCTCCGACCCGGTAGGCACACTCCTGCTGGGGCGCGAATTCGAGCGCCAAGTCGAAAGCGACCCTCCGCCTATCGTCACCGCCCCTGCAGAACTTCCGGGCAATCGCCTGGACGTCCGAGGGGTCTAGCCCTTCCCGATCAACTCAGCCCTGGCCGACTATCGCGTCAAGGCTTTCGTCTGGCACGTCGCAGCTATCGCGCGACAGGCGTCGCCCTAAGGCGATGGTTGGATTCCCAATCGAGGAACCGATGCAGAACAGGTTGGAACAAGCACTCGGTTCCAACCGGCCTAACCACATGAAATCGTTCGCGGTGCGCGCCTCGCCCCCAGGCACCATTCTTCTTTTCACATCACGTCTGTTGCCCAGCCTGCCGCGTCTTCGGGATTGCGGCCGGGGACGATCCCTCGTAACCAACGGCCATGATGCGATCGGGCCGGTCGAGGCGACCTGCGCCCTGCGACACCGCACGGAGCCCTCGATGACGCCTGAGACCGTTGCCTTTCCGCCGCATGCCCGGCCCGATATCCGGGCGTTGTCTGCCTCCCGGATCCGCGTCATCGCCAATGCGGCGATGGGGCGGCGCGACATGGCCGCCTTCTGGTTCGGCGAGAGCGACCAGCCCACGCCCGCTTTCATTTCGGACGCCGCCATCGCTTCGCTTGGGCGGCAGGAGACGTTCTACACGCAGAATCTCGGTCGTCCGGCGCTACGCAGCGCGATCGCCCGATATAGCAGCGCGCTACACGACATCGCGCTCGATGACGACCGCATCGCCGTGGTCGCCTCAGGCGATTCGGGACTGATGCTGACGTCGCAGATGCTGGTCTCGCCGGGAGACCGGGTCGTCGTGGTGACACCGATCTGGCCCAATATCGCGGAGATGCCGCGGATCATGGGCGCCGATGTCGTCCGCCATTCGCTCGTCATCGAAAATGGCCGCTGGCGGCTCGATGTCGACAGGCTGATCGCTGATTTGACTCCCGATACGCGGATGCTGATCGTCAATTCGCCCAACAACCCCACAGGCTGGACGATCGAGGCCGAGGACCAGGCCGCGCTTCTGGCGCACTGCAGGCACCACGGCATCTGGATCCTCTCCGACGACGTCTATGAGCGTCTGGTCTTTCGGCCGGGTGTCGAGGTGGCGCCGTCGATACTGGCGATTGCCGATGCCGAGGACCGGCTGATCGTCGTCAACAGCTTCTCCAAGGCCTGGCGCATGACCGGATGGCGCGTCGGCTGGATCACGGCACCGGCGGCGATGATGGGGGACCTTGCCAAGGTCATCGAGTACAATACGTCCTGCCTTCCGGACTTCACACAGCATGGCGCGATCGCGGCGGTCTCCGATGCGCAGAGCGAGGCGACGGTGAGCCGCTTCCGGGCCGATCTCGCGCAGTCGCGCGGGCTCCTGGTCGATGGGCTGAAGGGGCTCGGCGGCGTCGAGGTCCCCGAAGCGGATGGTGCGATGTACGCCTTCTTCCGCATCGAAGGCCGTCCCGACTGCATGGCGCTCGCGCGCGATCTCGTCGATCAGGTCGGGCTGGGGCTGGCGCCCGGCAGCGCCTTCGGGCCGGAAGGCGAGGGCTGGCTGCGCTGGTGTTTCGCGGCGGCGCCGGACAAGATTGCAGACGGGCTCGACCGGCTACGCAGCTTCCTGCGCTGAAGCCGTCAGACCAGAAGCGACTGACCCCCGTCGATCCAGATCGGCGTTCCGGTGATGTGACGCGAGCGATCGGAGGCGAGGAAAACGACGAGGTCGGCGACTTCTTCACTGGTGCCGGGCTCGCCGCGCGTCAGCGGAACGGTGCCTTGCGGAAATTCAACGGGGACCGGCGGCTCGACGCCCTGCTTCTCGGTGTTGTCGTCGATTTCGGTGTCGATGGCACCGGGACAGATAACGTTGACGCGGATGCGATAGCGGGCAAGTTCCAGCGCCGCCATCTGGCCGAGCGCCAACTGCCCGGCCTTGGTGGTCGCATAAGCCGAGGCGCCGGGCGTGGTAAAGGTGCGCGTGCCGTTGATCGAGGATGTGATGATGATCGACCCGCCCGTCTCCAGCATGGCCGGCACGGTGTAGCGCAGCGTCAGGAACGTGCCGCGCAAATTGATGCGCGAAGTCTCGTCCCAGTCATCCGGCGATAGCTCGTGCAGCGGCGCCCAGACACCATTGATGCCGGCATTTGCGAAGACTATGGAAAGACTGCCCAACTCGTCGAGCGTCCGCGCGACGGCGCTTTCCATCGCAACGGCATCGGCGATGTCGGCAGTGATGGCCAAGGCATGGCGACCGCGTTCCCGGATCTCAGCCGCAACGGCGTCGATCTCGTCTTGAGAGCGGCTGATGACGACGACGTCGGAGCCCCCATCAGCGAGCTTCAAGGCCGCCGCCCGGCCGATGCCGCTGCCCGCGCCAGTGACGAGCGAAACCTTGCCTTGAAGTTCCATCGACGGTCCTTGCTGTTCGGCGCGGCATTGTCGCGTTGTTGATCAGCGGCGGCGGGCGGAACGGTACCGCTCCTGCCCGCCGCCGTAACGGTCGCCTGATCAGGCAGCGGCCTTCTGGTTGAGCGCGGCCGTGCCGAGCTTTGAAAGCGCCGCATCCGTCGCCTTCTCTTCGCCGAGGGTCGCGTCGAGCAGCGCAACGGCGTCCTTCATGCCGAGCTGCTGTGCCCAGGCGCGCAGCGTGCCGTAGCGGGCCATCTCGTAGTGCTCGACGGCCTGTGCCGCGGCGACGAGGCCGGGATCAAGCGCCGCTGTGCCGGCGAAATCTTCCATGATCTCCTTGCCTTCCTCGACGATGCCGAGAATGGCCTCGCAGGTCTTGCCGCGTGCCGGCTTGCCGACCAGTTCGAACACCTGTTCCAGGCGGTCGACATGCGTCTCGGTCTCGTCGCGATGCTTTTCGAAAGCAGCGGTCAGCTCAGGCGACTGTGCAGCTTTTGCCATCTTCGGCAGAGCACGGAGGATCTGCTTCTCGGCGAAGTAGATGTCCTTGAGGGTCTCAAAGAAGAGGTCGTTCAAATCCTTGGGCTGCTTGGCCATGTGTCTTCTCCAGCAATTGGGGTGGCTCCGGCGCAGTCTTCGCCCCCAGCGATAGACGAACCGTCGAGGCTACAAGTCGCCGAGGTCGCCAGACGTTCCATTGCATCGTCGCAAACCGCGGTGCCGGCCACTTCGGAACGATCGGCGCACCGTTGGATTGGGTCGGTAGAAGGTGGCCGCCATCGCCGCCGCTCATACCAACATCATCAATCCTTCCGGGAGACGAAAGCCGTGAACGCTTATCCAAGACCGCCCTTCCCGAGCCAGCCGCAGCCCATGCCGGGCGCGACAGCCAGCATGGATCCCGTGCCTGACCATGGAGAGACGTCCTACAAGGGTTCGGGACGCCTCAAGGG
This sequence comes from Kaistia soli DSM 19436, assembly GCF_900129325.1. Taxonomy (GTDB): domain Bacteria; phylum Pseudomonadota; class Alphaproteobacteria; order Rhizobiales; family Kaistiaceae; genus Kaistia; species Kaistia soli. The sequence goes on from NZ_FQUP01000001.1 coordinate 1,290,214, forward strand.
CATGAAGGCCGTCATCACCGGCGGCGACAGCGGCATTGGCCGCGCGGTGGCGATCGCCTATGCCCGCGAGGGCGCCGACGTGCTTATCTCCTATCTCAATGAGGATGCCGACGCCGAGGCGACGCGGGCGCTCGTCGAGAAGGAGGGCCGCAAGGCCGTGCTGGTGGCAGGGGACATCCAGAATTCGGCCCATTGCCGCGCGATCATCGACAAAGCAATGCAGGAACTCGGCGGCATCGACATCCTTGTCAACAATGCCGCGCATCAGGCGAGCTTCACGTCGATCGAGGATATCAGCGACGAGGAATGGGACCTGACCTTCCGCGTCAACATCCATGCGATGTTCTATCTGACCAAGGCCGCCGTCCCGCACATGAAGGCAGGCGCCTCGATTATCAACACCGCCTCGATCAATTCGGACAGCCCCAGCCCGCACCTTCTCGCCTATGCGACGACGAAAGGCGCAATCCAGAACTTCACCGCGGGACTTGCGCAACTGCTGGCCGAAAAGGGCATTCGCGCCAACAGCGTCGCCCCCGGCCCGATCTGGACGCCGCTCATTCCCTCGACCATGCCCGAGGACAAGGTCACCAATTTTGGCAAGCAGGTTCCCATGCAGCGCCCCGGCCAGCCGGCGGAACTCGCGACGGCCTATGTGATGCTCGCTGACCCGCTTTCGAGCTACGTCTCCGGCGCGACGATCGCCGTCACCGGCGGCAAGCCGATCCTCTAGCGATGGCCCCCGATCTGCGGGAACCGGCCTCTGTGCCGACCCGTTGGTCAGGAAATGACGAGGGGCCCTCGCTGCCGCGGGGGCGGAGGGGCTCACTCGAGCAGCCGGTGCCGGACCATGCAGTTCGACAAGATCTTCGCGGCGTTCGCCAACCGGGCAGCACGGGCGGCCGGCAGTCCGGTAGCGTTCCTGATCTGCGTTGCAGGCGTCGTGCTCTGGGCCATATCCGGCCCGTTCTTCGGATTTTCGGAGACGTGGCAGCTCGTCATCAACACGAGCACGACCATCATCACCTCAGGAACTCGAACGGCTGCATCTGCGCTGCGAGGATATGGCTCGTCGCGCGTCAGCAGCGGTCGAAAAGGCCAAGCAGGCGCGCCGCGCCCGTGGACACGCCGTCTAGACGTATCTGCTCAGACGGTGCGACGGCGACGCCTCAGCCGCGCCATCACCATCGTCGTCAGTTCGCCGAATTCGCGCATGCCGAGACGACGGGCCACCACGGCATAGACGCCGACGCCGACGCCGCAGAGGATGATTGCCCGCAAGACAGCGACGCCAACATGCAGGCCGGGCAGCCACTGCATCAGTCCATAGCGGAGCGCGAGGCCACAGCCGATGGCGACTGCGGCGGCGAAGCCCGAGCGCACAGCGCCGTCGATCATGCCTGGCGCCGTGCCAAGGGCCATGCCGCGGTCGCGCGCCTCGCGCTCGAAGCGCCGCCGCTGCAGCCAGCCGAGAACAAGGACATAGACGATGATGGCGATGGAGCTAGCAATGGCAAGGCCGATCGCGCCTGCCTGCTGGCGCAGCACCACATAGAGCGGGATCAGTATGATCGTGACGGCCGTACCGACAATCGTCGGCACCCATGTACTGCCGAGCGCATAAAAGCCGCGGCTGATCAGGGTCTGCGCAGCCCATCCGCACAGGCCGATGCTCATATAGGCGAGCACAGTACCGGTCGCGGCAGCGTCGGCGGCGCTGAAGCGGCTCGCGAACGCCCCCCAGACGAGATAGACCGCCTCAACGCCCGCTAGCGTCATGCAGACCTGCGCTGCGAAAGTCGCCACCAGCATCAGGCGGACGGCGTGGACCAGCACGCCATAGGCCTCGGGAATGCTGCCGGCCGCAACCATCCGGCTCAGCGAAGGATAGGCGGCGACGCCGACCGCCATGCCGAACACGCCGATCGGTACATTCATCAACGTGCGCGCATATTGGAGATAGGAGAGCTCGCCCGCCGCGAGATAGGATGCCTGGTTCTTGATGATCCACTGGTCGACCAGCACGATCGAGAAGCCGATCATGATCGGCAGCGACAACACGAGGTAGCGGCGCAAGTCCGGATTGCGGAAGGAAAGGATCGGATACCAGCGCATATGGCCCCTTAGGCAGCCATAAAGCGGCAGTCCGAACGGTCCGACGATCGAACCGACGAGCACGCCCCAAGCAAAGCCATCGGCGCCCCAGCCTAGATACGCCCCGACGAGGCCTCCGGCGATGATGCCCACCGAATAGACGAGCGGCGCCATGGCCGGCAGGACATGGCGATCCTGCGCTTGCAGCGTCGCCGAAAGCAGCCCGCCGACAACATGGAAGAACTGCGCCGGCAGGATGATCCGCATCAGGCGAACCAGTGTGTCGACTTCGGCGGGATCGTTGAACCCCGGTGCGACGACGCCTGCCAGTGGCCGCGCGAACACCATGAGCAGCACGATGCCGAGCGTTCCGGCCAGCAGCATGAAGTTCGCAATGACGCTGAAGGCCCGCCAGCCGCCCTCCTCTTCGCCGCGCTGAACATGCGCCAGGAAGATCGGGATGAAGACGATCGAAAGAGCACCGGCCGCGAGCAGGTAATTCAGGAAATCCGGCAGCGTGAACGATGCGAAATAGAGATCGGCCTGCCGACTGGCGCCGAGCGTGCGCCCGACAATCTGCTCGCGCACGAGGCCGATGATGCGCGACAGGAAGATCGAGGTCGCCCAGATCGCCGAGGCGATGCCGATGGTACGAGCCCGGCTGGGCGCGGTCTGTGCAGGCTTTGTCTCGTCCACGCGATCATTCCCGGCGCGCGATTCGGCGCCATCTGCCGGGACATTAGGTGAAAACCCTCTCGAACGGCGAGCGTCATAAAGCCCCGCCCGTCGAGGGGCGGAATCAGCCCTTCATCAGGCGGCGGGAATTGGCGCGAACGCGGCGACGATAGGACGCCACGACATGGTCGACCGCCTTGCCGGACATCAGCGCCATGGTCGCATCCTCGGCGGCCGCTAGCTTCTCCGCCACCATCAGCCGCGCTTCCGCCTCAGCCTTCGGGCCGCCGGCCGCCATCTTCATGGTGCGCAGGAAGATCACCTGCTGCGACTCGAAGGCAAGGCTGGCGAGATTCTGGAAGAGCGAGAACATAGTGAAACCCTTATGCAGCGGAACGCACATCGATGGGTGCGGCGCTGCAGCCGGGCTCTCGATTTCGGACGGGGGAATGTGACCCTTTCGCCGCTGCCTTTCAATGCCGATTATGGCCGGCAGTTGCGTGTTCATGGGGCCGGCCGACAATAAAGGGCCGCGACACGCCACTGACGGCGGATCGCGGCCCTTCAAACGACGAGGTCGAGACTGACGTCAGTTGTTGGCATTCCGCAAGCTAGCGTCGAGTTTGGCCTGGAGCGTTGCCGCCTGCTCCGGCGTCAGCTTCGGCGGATCGATGGTGATCTTCAGGCCGTCAATCGTGCCGGCGAAGTCGAACGGCACCTGGTAGTCGGGGCTGACGGCCGTCAGCGTGTCGGCGCCGATATCAAAGCTCTCGTCGATCGGCATCAGCAGCGGGATGGTCTGATCCATCTTCTGCTCCGCCACGACCGCACCATCCACCTTGAAGGTGCCCATGCCGCCATGACCGATCCCCGAAGTGTCGTTGAAGGCAAGCGTTGCGAATCCGAGACCGTCATAGGCGAAGTCAAATTCGAGCGTGTGCTTTCCGGGTGCCAGCGCGGAGGGTCCCTCCCAGCGCATCTGCTTCAATCCAAGCAAGTTCCAGACAAAGACCGGCTTGCCCTTGAGCAGATAGAGCCCATAGCCGCCGAACCGGCCGCCGAACGTATTGATCATGCCTTCGGTGCCGGTCTCCGGAACCGTGATGTCGGCCTTGATCGTGTAGGATGTGTTGAGCACGTTGGGAGCCGACGAACGCGGTATGCCGGTCAGGCGGCGGCCCGAATAGTCGAATTCCGTCCGGCCGGCGGTGACGCTCGGCCGTGGAGCGACGAGACGTGTCGCCAGGGAAGAATCGAGCGGCAACACCTGATGGCTGGCCAGTTCGGTCCACAGCCGGTCCTGCATTTCGCGAAGCTTGTCGGGATTCGTGGCGGCAACATCGGTATTTTGCGTCCAGTCCTTGCTCGTGTCGTAGAGTTCCCACTTGAAGGCATTGGACGGAGCCGCGATTGCAGGACCGGACAGGTTCCAAGGATCGTTGAGCGGGGGGGTCGACAGCATCCAGCCGTCATGCCAGAGCGCCCGCATGCCAAACATCTCGAAATACTGCGTGCGGTGCCGGGTCGGCGAGTCGGTATTCGCCTTGTCGAAGGTATATGCGAGGCTCGTGCCTTCGATCGGCTTCTGGGCAACGCCATCGACGACGGCGGGGGCCGGAATGCCGGTTGCTTCAAGCAAAGTCGGCACGATGTCGATCACATGGGCGAATTGGTTGCGGACGCCACCTTTGTCCTTGATCACTGCCGGCCAGGAGATGGCCATTCCCTGACGCGTTCCGCCGAAATAGGACGCGATCTGCTTGGTCCACTTGAACGGCGTGTCGAAGGCCCAGGCCCATGGGACGGCCATGTGGGGATAAGTCTGGTCTGTGCCCCAGGCGTCGTACCACTTCATCTGCGCGGCGACCGGAAGATAGACGCCGTTGAAGACGAGCCCCTCGTTCGGCGTTCCATTCGGCGTCCCCTCCGCGGAGGCGCCATTGTCGCCGCTGATATAGATGATCAGCGTGTTGTCGAGCTTGCCCATGTCCTGGACGGCCTGGATCACCCGTCCGATCTCATGGTCGGTATAGGCGAGATAGGCGGCATAGACTTCGGCCTGGCGGATAAAGAGCTTCTTGTCCTCGTCGCCAAGCTGGTCCCAGTTCTTGAGAAGTCCGTCCGGCCAAGCGGTCAGCTGGGCAGATTGCGGAATGACGCCGAGTTTCTTTTGGTTGGCGAAGATCGTGTCGCGAAGATTATTCCAGCCGCCATCAAAGAGATGCATCGCGTGGATCTTGTCGATCCATTCCGGCGTCGGATGATGCGGCGCATGCGTGCCGCCCGGAACATAATAAAGGAAGAATGGCAGCGTCGGATCGATGGAGTTCAACTGGTCCATCCAGCCAATGGCATCATCCGCCATTGCGGTGATCAGGTTCCACTGCGGATGTCCTTGGAAGGGATAGATCTGCGTGGTGTCCAGGAAAAGGTTCGGCTGCCACTGGCTCGTATCGCCGCCATTGAAGCCGTAATAGTGTTGGAAGCCCAAGCCATTCGGCCACTGGTCGAACGGGCCGGCCTGGCTCTGGGCATAATCGGGCGTGTTATGGTTCTTGCCGATCCAGGCCGTGCGATAGCCGTTTTCGAGCAGAATCCGCCCAATGGTTGCGTTCTCGGGCCCGATCGTGGCGTTGTAGCCCGGAAAGCCGGTCGACTGTTCAGCCACCACGCCGAACCCGACCGAATGGTGGTTCTTGCCGGTGATGAGGGCGGCGCGGGTTGGCGAGCAGAGCGCGGTCGAGTGGAAGTTCGTATAGCGCAGACCGTCCGCCGCGATGCGATCGAGCGAAGGCGTCGGAATGACCCCGCCGAACGTCGAGGGCGCCGAGAAGCCGACATCATCCGTCATGATCAACAGAATGTTCGGTGCGCCCTTGGGCGGCACGATGCGCGGCGCCCAGGCTGGAACGGACTGCAATGCGTTGAGATCGATATGGCCGGCAAAGGGCGTTGGCGGATTGGGCAGGACACGGCCGTCAACCGTGGTCGTGGCACCTGGGCTTCCCGGCACACCGCTCGCCTGCAACGCCTCTGGTTGTCCTGCTGGCAAGCCTGCCGACTGCGCCCAAGCGGCCGGCACGAACGCCAGCAGCACCAGCGCGACCATGATCATTCGTGGCCTCGAAGCGTTCATGAATGTCCCCCCGGACTCCAGCCCATTGCCGGATAGCAATGCCGCGAACTTCCCTGGCTGTCCTTGCTACAGATCAAGAAACAGCCAGGGAGGGGTCACGGCATTCGGAGACAATCTTAACGCCTGCGCCAGATTCCAGTTTGCCTTTTCCCGACAGGACAGTCGTTCACTTGCCCAAGATCACGTATCGGCAGGCGCGGTCAGCCCGACATCACAAGAAATGCCAGGATCACGAAAGACGAAATCGCGGCGAGGACGAGAGCGACGGCCGGGGCATGCCGGAGCGGGCTGCGGTCGAATTCGTGAAGTCCATCACCGGCATCCTCGTCGAAACCTTCGGCCAGACGCGGCACGAAGCGTCGTGGCACGGGACGGGGCGAATTCCCTGCATCTGTGGTGCAGAAGAGCGGCGCGAGCGCCCATACATCCGCGGCAGGCAATCGAGCCATCGGCATCGAGGGCGTCATCGAAGCCACGAATTTTCCTGATGCCTGCACGATGGGCTCCTCGACCGTCGGCGACGGACCAAGGGTTTCGTCGCCGTCCGAAACTGATCGTGAATTGATAAGTGGGAATTTTTCCCACGTCAAGATCTCATTGCGCCGCGGTTCCTCGGTTGACCGCTCGCGGTTTGAGCCTGGGTTTGCAATCGGGATGGGCTGCCGAGGCGCTTCCTCAACAAAAAAGAGCCAAAACGGTACCGGTCGGCGCAAGAAAGTATCGGTCGGCGGACGATTGATCGTGGCTTCGGCTGGATGTGGCTCCTAGAGTTCCGGCTTGTCCCGGTTTGTCGCGAGGAGAGCGGTCCGGGAAGGGGTGGAGCCATGACCAGACTGGACAGAACGATGACCGCCGTGGTTTGCCACGGTCCGCGCGACTATCGCGTCGAACGGGTCGGCAAGCCGGAACCGGGACCGCGCGAGATCGTCGTGCGTATTGCCGCCTGCGGGATCTGCGCGGGCGACTGCAAATGCTGGGCCGGCGCGCCGATGTTCTGGGGCGGGGACAGCCCTTACGTGAAGCCGCCGGTGATCCCGGGCCACGAATTCTTCGGCACCGTTGAGGCGCTTGGCGAGGGCGCCGGCGAGTACCATGGCGTCCAGATCGGCGACATGGCGATCGCCGAGCAGATCGTGCCATGCGACCGCTGCCGGTTCTGCCGTTCGGGGCAATACTGGATGTGCGAGGTGCACAACATCTTCGGCTTCCAGCGCCAGGTCGCCGATGGCGGCATCGCCGAATACATGCTCTATCCGGCGACGTCGATCGTCCACAAGATCCCGGCCGACATGCCGCTCGAGGACGCGGCGATCATCGAGCCGCTCTCCTGCGCCATCCACACGGTCAATCGCGGCGATATCCAGCTCGACGACGTCGTGGTGATCGCCGGCGCCGGCCCGCTCGGCTTGCTGATGACGCAGGTCGCACGCCTGAAGACGCCGAAGAAGCTCATCGTCATCGACATGGTCGACGAGCGCCTGGCACTCGCGCGGCGCTATGGCGCCGACCTCGTCATCAATCCAGGCCGCGAAGACGCCGACGCGATCGTGCGCGGGCTGACGGGCGGCTATGGCTGCGACGTCTATATTGAGAACACCGGCCACCCGAGCGGCGTGACGCAGGGCCTCAAGATGATCCGCAAGCTCGGCCGCTTCGTCGAGTTCTCTGTGTTCGGTTCGGAGACAACGGCCGACTGGTCGATCATCGGCGACCGCAAGGAACTCGACATCCGCGGCGCCCATCTTGGTCCCTACTGCTATCCCATCGCCATCGATCTCCTGTCGCGCGGGCTCGTCACCTCCCAGGGCATCGTCACGCATTCTTATGCGCTCGAGGACTGGGATGAGGCGCTGAAGATGGCCGTTTCGCTCGACTCGATCAAAGTCCTGATGCGTCCCGGGTATCGGCCGAATACATGAGCGAAAGCTACGACTACATCATCGCGGGCGGCGGATCGGCTGCCTGCGTCGCGGCGATGCGGCTGGTGCGCGATCACGGATTCCGCGTGCTTCTGGTCGAGAGGGGCCCGGCGAAGACGGCCCGCGTGATGCGCATGCCGGCCGGATATATGAAATATCTCGGCCGCGACGACTATCTCGAGATGCACAAGACCGCCGCACAGCCCCGGCTCGGCGGGCGGGCGCCGATCGTGCCGCAGGCGAAGGCCCTCGGCGGCGGCAGCGCTGTCAACGCGATGGTCTATATGCGTGGCCAGCGCGAGGATTACGACGGCTGGGACGCGATGCTGGGCGGTGGGTCGGGCTGGTCCTATGACGACCTGCTGCCGCATTTCCGCACCCTCGAACGTAACGCGAAATTCAACGATGCCTATCACGGCATCGACGGGGGCCTGCGTGTCTCCGATCCCGGCAGTCTCTGCGACACGACGCAGGACTTCATTCTTGCCGCGCAGGGCGCCGGCATCCCCTACAATCCCGATTTCAACGGCGCCCGGCAGGCGGGCGTCGGCGTGATGCAGCACACGATGGGCCTTTTGAACGGCCGCATGGAGCGCTGCGACGCCGTCACGGCCTTCCTGTCGACCGTCATAGGCGATCCACGCCTCACCGTGATCACCGGCGCCCGCGTTGACCGCATCCTGTTCACGGGCAATCGCGCCACGGGCATCGCCTGGACTGGCCCCGGCGGTGCAGGCTCAGCCACCGCGACGCGCGAAGTTCTGGTCGCGGCCGGCAGCTACAACACGGCGAAGCTGCTGATGCTCTCTGGCATCGGCCCGGCGGCGCATCTGCGTGAACATGGTCTTGACGTCGTCGCCGACCTTCCGGTCGGGGCCATGCTGCAGGATCATCACGAGGTCCCCGTTATCGCCACCACCAAGGCAGCGAGCGGCTATTTCGGGCAGGACCGCGGCTGGAACATGATCCGCAACGGGTTGCAGTATCTCTTGTTCAATACCGGACCCGTGACGACGACGGGCATCGAATCCTGCCTGTTCTACGATCCGGATGGCGGCGAACGGCCAACGATCCAGCTTTATTGCGCGCCGATCGTTTATCTCGATCGCGACGTTTCCTCGGCCGAGCCGACCCATGGCGTCACCCTCACCTCATGCCTGCTGAGGCCGAAGGCGCGCGGCAGCGTCAAGCTGCGCTCTGCAGACCCGGACGCCATGCCGCTTGTCGATGCCAACTTCTTCGGCGATGCGGATGATCTCCGCCTGACCATCGCTTCGCTGCGCTTTGCGCGAAAGCTGCTCGCGACGTCGCCGCTCGCCGAAAAGATCGGCACTGAGCTGCTGCCGGGCGCGGCGACCGTCGACGACGCGGCGCTCGCCGCCTATTGCGGCAAGACGGTCAAGACCAATTACCACCCGATCGGCACGGCGCGCATGGGCCGGGACGGCGATCCGGGCGCGGTTCTGGATATCCGTCTGCGGGTGCGCGGCATCGAGGGCCTGCGGGTGATCGACTGCGCCGCGATGCCGGCGATCCCCTCAGGCAATACCAATGCACCGGTCATGGCGCTGGCCAGCCGCGCTGTGGACTTCATCGCCGCCGAAGCCAGGGCCTCCGCGCCGGCCGCAGCGGTTGCGTGACAAAAGCTGGGCCCGGATTTATTTCGGGCCCAGTAATACGCAAATGTCGCTAGAGTGACTGTCCGCTGTGACGGCCTGCCGGAGCAACGGGCGAGAACGGGAGCACGAGGCACGACAAGGCGCGAAGACAAGCGCTGCGGCCGCGGCTCGCCAGGGAGAGATGATCATGGGCTTCGAGCGCCGAATCGTGCCTGATTTCGAGGTGATCGTGTGTGCACCGGAGGAATCCTTCCGGTGGAACGTGCATGACTACCCGCACCATCTTGCCAAGTGGCACTATCATCCCGAATACGAACTTCACCTCATCCAGCACAGCGCCGGCGAGATGATGATCGGCGATTATGTGGGCGGGTTCGAGGCCGGCAGCCTGGTGCTGACCGGGCCAGGGGTGCCGCACAACTGGGTCAGTCGGATCCAGCCGGGCGAGCGCGTCGCCAATCGCGACATGCTGATCCAGTTCAGCCAGGAATTCGCCGACAAGGTTGCCGGTCTCTGTCCCGAATTCGATGTCGTCGGGGACCTCTTCGAGGACGCGGCGCGCGGCATCGAGTTTTCCGGCGCGACGGCCGAGGCCGGGCGGCGGCTGCTGTTGTCGATCGGCAGCGCCCATGGCGCCGCAAGGCTGCTGCTGTTCCTCGAACTGATGACCGTTCTCGCCCGCAATCCGCGCGAACGGCGCATCCTGTCGCGGGCAGCGCCTGCGCCGGGCCAGCAGGTGCGCTCGTCCGAGAAGATCGAGACCGCCATCACCTTCATCCTGGAGAACTCGGCGCAGCCGATCCGCTTGACGCAGCTCTCGGCCCTTTGCGGCATGGAGGCGACCGCGTTCTCGCGCTTCTTCAAGAAGCAGACGGGCCACACCTTCGCCCGCTACGTGAACTGCATGCGGGTGCACGCCGCCTGCAATCTCTTGGCAAGCTCCGACATGCCGATCACCGATATCTGCTTCGAGGTCGGCTTCAACAACATCGCCAATTTCAATCGACAATTCGTAAAGATCTGCGGACGATCGCCTTCTGCCTATCGCCGGGATGCGCGCCGCATCGGGCAGGCGCCGCGGCCGGAGGCTCTTGCCGAGGTCAGAGTCTAGTTTCTTGGCCCACTTTGCTGCGCCTGGCAGCAAAATTGTACAGATGCGGTTTCGAATGTGCGTAGCAAGGAAACAGACCCTCTCCTAGAGTCGAGATCGAGCAGCCTCTATCGGAATACACGAGGCTTGGAGGAAGTCGGGCTGCTCGGGACCAAAGTTCAATCGGGCGTGTTTCCCTGAACTCGGGGAATAAAGACAACAAGGGCAGGCTTTGCTTCGGATGGCGTGTTGATCGCCGCGTCCGTCGAGGCTGAATCTTTGTCCGTCGCGCCACGAAATCGAGGGAGGACATGGAATGTCAGGTTTGAAGCGAATGTTGCTCGGCGCGGCCGTTGCCGGGCTTCTGGTCGGTGCCGGCCCGGCGCGGGCCGATTTCTGGTCGGACGCAGCCAAGGGGCTCGAAGGGACGACCATCCATGGCGTTTCGGAAAGCACGCCGCCGTCCAACTATGTGAAGGACGTGCTCGCGCCGGCCTTCACCAAGGCGACCGGCATCAAGGTCGAGTTCGAGGCAACGTCCTGGGACCAGATGTATGACAAGGCGATCAAGGACATGGAGGCCAATACCGGCATCTATGACTTCGTCTATATCGAGCAGGACATCGTCTACTCCTACCTGTCGCGCGATTTCCTCGTCGACATCACCAAGTCGCTCGCCGAAAAGCCGAACCTCAAGGCTCCCGATTTCGACCCGGCGATGTTCACGACCTTCGTGAATTACTTCAAGGGCGACAAGGGCGACATCTTCGGCGTTCCGATGGAGGCCTTCATCAAGGTCTATCTCTACCGGAAGGACCTGTTCGAGGATCCGGCGGCCAAGGAAGCCTTCAAGGCGAAATACGGCTACGACCTTGCCGTCGCCAAGACGCACCAGCAGTACAAGGACATCGCCGACTTCTTCACGGCCTGGGGCAAGGAAAAGGGCATCGAGCTCTGGGGCTCGACCGTCCAGGCCCACACCGGGCACCCGGCGTCCTGGTACGAGTTCTTCGAGAGCATCGCGCCGACCTTCGGCGTCTATAACTGGGGCATCGACGCTTCCAAGAATTATGCCGCGACCGTCGAGCATGGCGGCTCGATGAACAGCCCCGAGTCGAAGAAAGCGCTCGAATACTGGCTGAGCCTCCTGCCGGATGCACCGCCGGAATCGACGGCCAGCACCTGGGATGAAGTTGCGGCGACCTTCGCCGCAGGCCGCACCGCCCAGGGCCTCGTCTATGGCGAAAACGCCGCCTGGATCGCCACCAACGACACCAAGTCGAAGGTTGTCGGCAAGGTCGGTGTCGCGCTGCCGCCGCTCGAGCCGGGCGTGCTCGAAGCTGCCGAAAGCGGCAAGGGCTATATCGGCTATTATGATGGCGGCGCCTTCGGCATCCCGCACTCCTCGAAGAACAAGGACGCGGCGCTGCTGTTCCTTGAATATATCGCGCAGCCGTCCGTGCAGGCCGACTGGGCGGTCGCCGGCTCCCGCATCACGCATCAGGCGACCTATGACGATCCGAAGGTCGTCGCGCAGGATGCCAAGACCGACGGCTACTACACGCTGATGAAGAATGACGGCCGCCTGTTCGCAGGCGCCCCGCCCTACCCGTTCCATGCCCAGGTCCGTGAGGCCACGGCGCCATTCTTCTATCAGGCGATCACTGGCGAGCTCTCGGCTTCCGACGCCCTCGACCAGATGGCGGCGGCGGCTGAAAAGGAACTGACCAAGCTCGGCTACCGCAAATAGGCCGAACGTCCGGCGCGGTCCGAACGGATCGCGCCGGCCCCTCGCGCGAGCCGTCTCCCTGTCGGCTCGCGCCCTTTTACCGCCCGGCCGTCTCAGGAGACCTCGCTCCATGCGCCCCCAATCCGTCGGCTGGCTGTTCATGGCTCCGACCCTCGTCATCCTTTTCGTCTTCGGTGTGCTGCCGTTCGTCTATGTGCTGGTCATCTCGTTTTTTGACTGGAACTCGTTCGCGGCCGACCCGACGATGCGCTTCAGCGGCGTGCAGAACTATCGCGACCTGGTGTTCGACACCGGCTATCTGATGTCGCTCTGGAACACGCTGAAGTTCGGCGTCTTCGCCGTGGCGAGCGAGATCGTGCTTGGCTATTTCCTGGCCCAGCTGTTCATGCGGAACTTCCCGCTGAAGAGCTTCTTCCGCACCATTCACACGCTGCCGCTGATGATCGCGCCGGTCGCCGTCGGCGCGACGTGGCGGCTGATGACTGTTCCGGGGCTCGGACCGATCCCCTATTATCTCGATAAGTGGTTCGGCTACGACTATCTGATCAGTCGCTATGCGGGGCAGGCCTTCTTCACCACCGTCGTGATGGATGTCTGGCACTGGACGCCGCTCGTCACGCTGACACTCCTCGCCGCCCTCTCGTCGATGCCGAAGGAGCCGTTCGAGCAGGCCCAGATCGACGGCGCCAACAAGCTGCAGACCTTCTGGTACGTGACGCTGCCGCTCCTGAAACCCGCAATCCTCGCGGCGGTGTTCATCCGCCTGATGGATGCCATGCGCACCGTCGACGAGGTCTGGATGCTCACGGGCGGCGGACCTGCCGCGGCGACACGCTATGTCGGCCTCTATATCTGGCGCGTCGTATTCCCGAAGACCGATTACGGCTACGGCTCGGCGATGTCCCTGATCACCCTCTATCTCACCATCGTGATGTGCTGGCTGCTCTATGCCGGTCTTGTCGCCCGCCGCGATCTGAGGAAACCCGAATGAAGCGCGACCGCAAAGGCCTGTCCCTGCTGTTCTGGCTCTTCTCCAGCCTGATCACGCTGTTCCCGATCTACTGGATGTTCGTCGTATCGGCGAAGAGCCGCGTCGAGCTGTTCGGCGCCCCAACCTTCCTGATCAAAAGCTTCTTCTCCGAGAATTACTGGGCGACGCTGACCAATACGAGTTTCCAGGGCTACATGTTCAATTCGATCGTCATCGCGACGTCGAACGCCCTGCTCGTGACGACGCTGTCGCTGTTCGCGACCTATGCCCTTTCCCGCTACAAGCTGTCGGGCAAGGAAAACATCTTTTTCTGGACGATCACCAACCGCATGGCGCCGCCGGCGGCCTTCCTGCTGCCGCTGTTCCTGCTCTACACGCAGGTGTTCGTCGTCGGCGACTGGAAGATGTTCGACACGCGCATCGGCCTGATCCTGCTCTACTGCGTCTTCAACCTGCCCTTCGCGATCTGGACCATGCGCGGCGTCGTCGACGCCATTCCGCAGGAACTCGACGAGGCCGCCTTCGTGGACGGCGCCAGCACCTGGCAGGTGATCCTCCATGTCATCCTGCCGCTGGCGCGGCCGGGCCTTGCCGTCACCGGCATCCTGACCTGGGTGTTCGCCTGGAACGAATATCTCTTCGCCGCGACGCTGACGAGCGTGCATGCCCGCACCATCACCACGGGTCTCGCCGAATTCGTCACCGTGACCGGCACCAACTGGGGCCAGATGGCGGCCACCGCGATGCTGACGCTCATTCCTGCGATCATTTTCCTGTCGCTGGTGCAGAAGCATATCGTCGCGGGCCTGACCTTCGGCGCCGTCAAGGGATGACCGCAATGAGTGACGACGTTCCTCTCCGCCGCGCCGCGCCGCAGGGTTTCCTGCCGATCCATACAAATGCCTTCGACCGGGTGTTCGTCTCGGTCGTGTGCTTCGTCGCCATCCATCTCTTCTGGATGCGCTTTCTCGAACAGGACATTTCGCTTTATGTGGCGACGGTGCTGTCCGTGATCCTCGGAGCCATCATCATCGCCCGCGGCTGACCTTTTCGAGGCCGGCGCATGCGGCAACCGATTCAACCAAAGCGGCTCGCGGGCCTTCCCGCGCCGCGCCAATTGGAGTGACGACCTTGCAGGCGCTCGTTCTCGAGGAAAAGAACCGCTTGTCGCTGCGCGACTTCCCGGTCGAGGAAACGCTCGGGCCGCGCGATGTCCGCATCAAGCTGAAGACGGTCGGCATCTGCGGCAGCGACGTCCACTACTACACCCACGGCGCGATCGGGCCCTTCGTCGTGCGCGAGCCGATGATCCTCGGCCACGAGGCCTCGGGCGTCATCGAGGAAGTCGGCAGCGACGTCACCGAGCTTGCCGTCGGCGACCGCGTCTGCATGGAGCCCGGCATTCCCGAGCCCGCGTCGCGCGCCGCCCGGCTCGGCCTCTATAATCTCGATCCGGCCGTGCGCTTCTGGGCGACGCCGCCGATCCATGGCGTTCTGCGCCCCTCGGTCGTCCACCCGGCCGACTTCACCTTCAAGCTGCCCGACAATGTTTCCTTCGCCGCCGGCGCGATGGTCGAGCCGCTCGCCGTCGGCGTGCATGGCGCCACAAAGGCGCAGGTTAAGCCGGGCGATGTCGCCATCGTCATCGGCGCGGGCCCGATCGGCCTCGTCACCGTCCTTGCCGCGCTTGCCGCCGGCTGCGCGCGCGTCATCGTCAGCGACGTCGACGATACCAAGCTCGCGATCGCCGAGAAGCTCGGCGCCGTGACGGCGGTCAACGTTGCCCGCACGCCGCTTGTCGAGGCCGTGAAGGCGGAGACGGCCGGCTGGGGCGCCGATATCGTGTTCGAATGTTCGGGCAACGCTCGCGCGGCGGCGGCGGTGTTCGAGCCGCTCTGCCCCGGCGGCAAGGTGGTGTTCATCGGCATTCCGCTCGAGCCGATCCCCTATGACGTCGCCGGCGGCCAGATCAAGGAAGTCCGCGTCGAGCATGTCTTCCGCTACGCGCATGTCTATCCGCGCTGCGTCGGCATGCTCGCATCCGGCGCGATCGACGTCTCGTCGCTGATCACCCGCACATTCCCCTTCTCGGCCAGCGTCGAGGCCTTCGAATATGCCGCGACGTCGCCAGCCGGCGAGGTCAAGATCCAGATCGAGATGCCGGACTGAACGGCACGGCCTGACAGCGGGAGGCGCGGATGTATCTCGAAAAGCTGCGGCTCGACGGCCGCGTCGCCGTCGTCACGGGCGGCGGGCGCGGCATTGGCCTCGCCATCAGCGAGGCGCTGGCCGAAGCCGGCGCCCATGTCATCATCGCCGACATGGACGCCGAGATCGCGGCCGCGGGCCAGGCGAGCCTCGCCGAGAAGGGCTTTCCGGCCGACGTCGTCGAACTCGATGTCACCAAGCCGGCCGACGTCACAGCCGCCGCCGACGCGATCTTCGCCCGGCACGGCCGCATCGATATCCTGGTCGCCAATGCCGGCATCGCCCGCTCGGGCGTTGCCGCCGAGGACACCACCGACGAGCACTGGCTCAGCGTCATCGACGTCAATCTCAATGGCGTCTTCTGGTGCAATCGCGCCTTCAGCCGGCACATGCTGGCGGCCGGGCGCGGCGCCATCGTCAATATCGGCTCGATGTCCGGCTTCATCGTCAACCGGCCGCAGAACCAGTCCTATTACAACGCCTCCAAAGCGGCGGTGCATCATCTCACCAAGTCGCTCGCAACGGAGTGGGCCGCGCGCGGCGTCCGCGTCAATGCGGTGGCCCCGACCTATATCGAGACGCCGCTGATGAAGTTCGCCTGGGATGTACCGGGCATGGTCGAAGGCTGGCTCGAGGATACGCCAATGGGCCGGCTCGGGCAGCCACACGAAATCGCCTCCGTCGTGCATTTCCTTGCCTCGGACGCGGCAAGCCTCATGACCGGATCCATCGTTCAAGCCGATGCCGGCTTCACCTGCTGGTAGGTTCAAGGAGTCTTTCGAAATGGAATTCAGCGGCAAGAGTGTCATCGTCACCGGCGCCGGCAAGGGTATCGGCCGGGCGACGGCGAAGATGCTGGCGGCGCGCGGCGCCGAGGTGATCGCCCTCTCGCGCTCGCAGGCGGATCTCGACAGCCTCGCAAGCGAGATCGGCTGCCGCGGCATCGCCGTCGACCTCGCCGATGCCGCGGCGACCCGCCAGGCGGCGCTCGAGGCGCTGCCGGCCGATCTTCTTGTCAATTGCGCCGGCACGACCGCGCTCGATCCGTTCCTCGACGTAACCGCCGAGACGTTCGACATGATCTATGCGGTCAACACCCGCGCGCCGATGATCGTGGCGCAGGAATATGCGCGCGACCGCGTCGCCAAAGGCGTTCCCGGCGCGATCGTCAACGTCTCCTCGATGGCGTCGTTTTTCGGCATTCCCGATCACGCCGCCTATTGCGCCTCCAAGGGCGGCCTCGACGCCTTGACCCGCGTGATGGCCAACGAACTCGGCCGCCACGGCATCCGCGTCAACGCGGTCAACCCGACCGTGACGCTGACGCCCATGGCCGTGAAGGCCTGGAGCGACCCGGCCAAGGCAGGCGGCATGCTCTCGCGCATCCCCGTCGGCCATTTCGCCGACCCGGACGAGGTCGCCGAAGTCATCCTGTTCCTTCTGACCGACCGCGCCTCGATGATGAACGGCGTCGCCATGCCGGTCGACGGCGGCTTCATGGTGACATGAGGCGGCAGGATCGGTCCTACCGGCAGCAGACCTCTCTGACATAGGTATTGCCGAAGGTAAGCACGCTGTCCGCGGGAACGAGCGCGCGCGCCTTCAGCTGCCGGAGCGTGGCGACTCCGACGTCCCTATCCAGAAACGACTCTCGTGTCGTGATCGCGAACCAACCGCTCGTCGTCACATAAGCGACGAGCGGCAAGCCGGCACCGAGCACATAGTCCCGTGCCTCGTCGAATGAGCCAGCGTCAACATCCTGCAATTCCAGCGAGAGGGAACCCGGCGCCATCCGCGTCGTTGCCCTACCAGACGGAGGCGCGTCAACCGGACGTGGCGGCAGAGGGAACAGGGTGATTTTTCCGGTTTCTTACCCTGGCCAACGCAAAGGCAGTCGAGCCCTTATCCCGCCCGCCTCCGTCAACTCTCTTGCTTCCAACCCATCCCCGGCAACCTCACGCCAATCAGGCATGGTGCGTCGGCAGCGGGGCGTCGCTTTTCAGCGTCTCCATCGAAATATAGGCCGAGACGTCGTGCAGGCGGATGCGGTGGACGAGTTGCTTGTAGATGACGTCGTAATATTCGACGTTCGGCAAAACGATCTTCAATATGTAGTCGAAATTGCCGGTGAGGCGGTGAACCTCGACGATCTCGGGAATATCGGCCGCGACCGCGCGGAGCCGTTCCAGCCAGTCTGCCGTGTGCTCGCTGGTGCGCAGCAGCACGAACATCGTCGTCGGAAGGCCCATCCGGCGCCGATCGACCTCAGCGGTCGTCCGAAGGATATAGCCCTCCTCGCGCAGACGCGTGATCCGCCGCGAACAGGCCGAGGGCGAGAGATTGACCGCTTCGGCGAGCTGCGCGACGGATGTTTCTGCGTCCTGCTGCAGCAGGGACAGAAGCTTGCGATCGCGATCATCGAGCATCACCGTCTCCAATCGATTCACGCACGCAACGCCACCCGCCGCGCAATCCAGATGCGCTATTTATGACGGCGGCGCTCACGGATTGCGCTAACTGCCGAACTTTCTCGAACGAACGGGCGCTTATTGCACAAGCAGCGCCCTAATATAGTCGTGGACAGGGAGTTTGGACATGACGGTTATCGGACTTATCGGCGGCATGAGCTGGGAAAGCTCGCTGATCTATTACCGGCTGCTCAACGAGCGGACGCGGGCGCGTCATGGCGGGCAGCGCTCGGCCGATATCCTGATGCGTTCGGTCGACTTCGAGACCATCGTGGCCCTGCAGAAGGCCGATCGCTGGGACGAGGCCGGCGCGGTGCTCGCCCAAGCGGCGGCGGGTCTCGAGGCCGGCGGCGCCGACTGCGTGTTGATTTGTACCAACACGATGCATCTCGTTGCGCCGGCCGTATCGCGGGCGCTGGCCGTGCCGCTGATCGATATCATCGCTGCGACCGGCGTTGCGGTTCGCACCGCAGGCTTTAAACGTCCCCTGCTTCTTTCCACGCGCTACACCGCCGAGCACGGCTTCTATGCTGAGCGCATGCAGGCAAGCGCCGGCATCGAGGTCATGACGCCGGCAAGCGCGGAGGCGCGCGGCCGCGTCCACGACATCATCTTTTCTGAACTCTGCCAGGGCATCGTCAGACCCGCGTCGCGCGAGGAGATGCGCCGCATCGTCGCCGACGGCGTGGCCGCGGGCGCGGACTGCGTCATCCTCGGCTGCACCGAACTCTGCCTTCTTGTCGATGACGAGAGTCTCGCCTGCCCCGTCTTCGATTCGACGGCGATCCATGTCGACGCGGCGCTGGCGTTTGCCGAAGGCGAAGCGGCGCCATCGATCGCCAGCGCTGCCTGAGCAACATCGCTATTAACTGAGCCCTGCGCCTCGCGCCTCGTCAGGTGCGGATCGTATAGTCTGCCGGCCGGCTCTGCGACAGCACGAGATCGACATTGGGCATGTCGTTGCCGTCGATCTTGGCGACCATCTCCTCCGGCGTCAGCTTGTAATGGGTCCACCGGTCCACGAGGCGTTGTCGCAAGACCTCGCGATCAGGCGCGATCATAGCCGTCGCGTCAAAGGAGAGGCTCCGCCAAGGTTCCCTGTCGAGGAGGAGGTAATTGCCCTCCGTGATGATGATCCGGGCGGTCCTCGGGATGATCCGGGCGCCTGCTCGGGCGATCTCGATGTCGCGATCAAAGACGGGGATCGCCACCTCGTCCTCGTCATCAGCCCGGAGCCGGCGGAGCATGTGGGCAAAGCCCGCGACATCAAATGTTTCGGGCGCGCCCTTGCGCGGCCGGAGGCCGCGAGGAACCAGCACGCGGTCGTCATAGTGGTAGCCATCCATCGCCAGCGTGGCCGCAACGCCCGGCGCCAGCGCGTCGATACGCTCCTCGAGGCGGGCGGCGGTGGTCGTCTTGCCCGCGCCGGGTGGGCCGGCCAGCGCCACGATCTGTCGCGCGCGATCCGCGCCGGCCACGAGCCGTTCCGCCAGTTCGTCGATCGTTATGGGATGCGCCATGGAGCCTCGTCCGTTGCCGGTGTCATTCATCGTGACCTTGCCGCGACCAGATCGCGCGCCAGACACCCGACGAGGCGGTCATAGTACGGCCAGCCGAGAAATTCACGCGGAAGCTGATGCGCGCTGATCATCGTCATCGAGGCCGGCGCCCGCCCGGCGCCAGAACAGCGCACCGCCTGAGGCGTGGCGCCCATGACGTCAATCGATTGGTGTTGCTGAAAATGGAGCGGGTGAAGGGAATCGAACCCTCGTCATCAGCTTGGGAAGCTGCTTCTCTACCATTGAGATACACCCGCATACCAAGGCGCCGGAAAAGCTCCTGCCATCGCCGAGGCGCCCCGATCATGCTGGATGATCAGGGCAGATTCTTTTCTAGCCGCTTTGCCCCTGACTGATCAAGCGTGCCGGAAACAGGAAGTCGCCAGACGCGCTCGATCCACGGCTTGCACAGTCGATCCCATGCCTAGACGAGCGCGGGTTCGAGACCAGGCAGCCATTCGGCCAATGCGATCAGAACGGCCGTCAGACTCCAGGGGCGACGGGCAAAGCGGATGAGCCTCGCCAGATGCGGGTTCAGCGCACGGCGGCAGACGGCCATCTTCTGCACCGGCTGCCGCACGGTCCAGATCGACGTGCCTCCCGCCTGGAACAACGCGACAGACCCGGCTTCGAGGATGTCCCTATGACCATCCGCCGCGACCACCTCCACCTCACCCTTGGTGATGTAGACGGATTCTTCCCAGCCGAACGTCCAGCGGAAGCTGCCCTCGGTGCATCGCCAGAGCGACAGCGAGGAATAGCCATCTTCGCCGACACCGATCGGAATATAGTGGGCGATCGGATCGCCGGCGATGATCCAGGATGGATTGATCGGAGCCGGCCGCCAGTCGTTGCGCGCCGCATGGCCAACCGTGACGCTGCGTGACGGCCTGCCTGCCTGACTCCCGACAGCGCCGAGCGCCGAGAAACTTGTCTCCGACATCCTGCCTCCCTCACGCCGGCCTTTGCCGGCTTGTTGTTCTCCTCGACCGGCGGCACGACTATCATGGCGTGTGCGCCGCCGGCGACTGCGCGATTCAAACTTGCTTAGAATTTTCTTTAACCGACCGCAAAAACATCGTCCGATCCGTCGGCCGCACCAGGCCGCTCAGCGTGACGGCCAGGTCAAGTTGACGATCTCCGGCATGTCCTCGCCATGCTCGCGGACATAGCGAGCATGTTCGATCAGCTTGTCGCGGAAGCGTTGAATCACCGGCGCGGCACCGACGGCGAGGCCAGGCACGCGCTCGATCGCCGAAATGGCGAGATGGAAACGGTCGAGTTCGTTCATCACCGTCATGTCGAAGGGCGTCGTCGTCGTGCCCTCCTCGATGAAGCCGCGCACATGTAGACGTGCATGATTGGCGCGGCGATAGGTCAGGCGATGGATGAGCTGCGGATAGCCGTGATAGGCGAAGATCACCGGCTTGTCCTTGGTGAAGATCGTGTCGAACTGCCGGTCGGTGATGCCGTGCGGATGCTGTTCGTTGGACTGGAGCGTCATCAGGTCGACGACATTCACGACACGGATCCTCAATTCGGGCAGCGCCGTCCGAAGCAGATCGACAGCCGCCAGCGTCTCCAGCGTGGGCACATCGCCGGCGCAGGCCATCACCACATCGGGCTCCTCGCCGCCGCGTTCGGTCCCGGCGAAGGACCAGATGCCGATGCCGGCCTCGCAATGCGGCACGGCCTCTTCCATCGTCAGCCATTGCGGCGCCGGTTGCTTGCCCGCGACGATGACGTTGATGCGGTCATAGGTCCGGAGGCAGTGGTCCGTCGTCCAGAGCAGCGTGTTCGCGTCCGGCGGGAAATAAATACGGACGATGTCGGCCTTCTTGTTGGCGACGAGGTCGACGAAGCCCGGATCCTGATGGCTGAAGCCGTTGTGGTCCTGCCGCCAGACATGCGACGTCAGCAGGTAGTTGAGCGAGGCGATCGGCCGGCGCCAGGGGAGGCCACGCGACACCTTCAGCCATTTCGCATGCTGGTTGAACATCGAATCGACGATGTGGATGAAGGCCTCGTAGCAGGAGAAGAAACCGTGCCGGCCGGTGAGGAGGTAACCTTCCAGCCAGCCCTGGCACAGATGCTCCGACAGCACCTCCATGACGCGGCCATCCTGCGCGAGGTGATCGTCATAGCTCTCGATCTCCTCCATCCACACGCGGTCGGTGGTGGCAAAGACACCGTCAAGCCGGTTTGACGCCGTCTCGTCGGGACCCATGAGGCGGAAGTTGCGCGCCTCCGCATTGAGCGCGAAGACCTCGTTCAGGAAATTGCCCATGACGCGGGTCGCCTCGGCATCGACAGCGCCCGGCGCCGGGACGGCGACCGCATACTTGTGGAAGTCGGGCAGCTTCAGCTCGCGCTTCAGCGCGCCGCCATTGGCGTGCGGATTGGCGCCCATCCGGCGAGAACCCGAAGGCGCCAGCGCTTGCAGCTCGGGCATCAGGCGGCCCTCGGCGTCAAAGAGATCGTCCGGCTCATAGGAGCGCATCCAGGCATCGAGCAGCGCGAGATGACCGGCATTGTTGCGGACATTGGCGATCGGCACCTGATGGGCGCGCCAGAAACCCTCGACCTTCTTGCCGTCGACCTCTTTCGGACCGGTCCAGCCCTTCGGCGAGCGGAGGATGATCATCGGCCAGCGCGGCATCAGCGCAGAGGCGTCGCCCGACCGGGCAGCCGACTGAATGGCCGCGATCCGGCCGACGATCGTATCCAGCGTGCCGGCCATCGCCTGGTGCATCGCCTCCGGCTCATGGCCCTCGACGAAGAAGGGCTCGTAGCCGAAGCCGGTAAAGAGATGGGTGAGGTCCGCGTCGCTCATCCGCCCGAGCACTGTCGGATTGGCAATCTTGTAGCCGTTCAGATGTAGGATCGGCAGCACCGCGCCGTCGCGTTTCGGATTGAGAAACTTGTTCGAGTGCCAGGACGCGGCGAGCGGGCCGGTCTCCGCCTCGCCGTCGCCGACGACGCAAGCGACGATGAGATCGGGATTGTCGAAGGCAGCGCCAAAGGCATGGACCAGCGCATAGCCGAGTTCGCCGCCCTCATGGATCGATCCCGGCGTATCCGCCGATGCGTGGCTCGGAATGCCGCCCGGAAACGAGAACTGCCGCACCAGCTTCCGGAGGCCGTCGAGATCGCGGCCGATATCGGGATAGATCTCGCTATAGGAACCTTCGAGATAGGTGTTGGCCACCATGCCGGGACCGCCATGGCCGGGGCCGCAGACATAGATCATGTCGAGGTCATGCGCACGGATGACGCGGTTCAGATGCGCATAGATGAAATTGAGGCCGGGCGTCGTGCCCCAATGGCCGAGCAGCCGCGGCTTGATATGCGCGTTTGTAAGCGGCTCGCGCAGCAGCGGGTTATCGAGCAGGTAGATCTGGCCGACGGAGAGAAAGTTAGCCGCCTTCCAATAGCGGTGGAGCAGATCGAGCTCCCCGGCATCCAGCGGACCGTTTTCTGCCATGCTCGCCTCCTGTCATTCCAGCCGAAGCCGGCCGGCCGCCGTCGACCGGAGGCCACTAAGCAGGAGGAGGATGCGCCGGGCCTTGATCCCGATCAAGCGACGGCGCTGGGCGCCGGAACCTGATCGGCCCCGGCGGCCGCTTCGAAAGCCTCAGCGGCGGCCTCCGTGAGCGGATCGGCGAACAGCATCGCCGCCACTTTCGGGCTGAAGGTGAAGGTATCCAGACCGCGCGCAGCGAGACGCGCAAGATCATCCGCAGAGCGGAGGCTCGCGACCAGAATACGCGTCGCAGCGCCTGACTCGGCAACCAGATTGCGCATGGCGACGATCTCGCCCTCGCCATCTCGGCCGGCATCGTTCATGCGGCCGAAATAGGGAGCGGCGTAATCGGCGCCGATCGCGGCCGCGGTCAGCGCCTGATGCGCCGCATAGACTGCGGTGATCGTGACGCGCACGCCGTCTGCCTTCAGGCGCCCGGCCGCGAGGATGCCGTCAAAGGTCACCGGGATCTTCACCACGACGCGCGGATCGAGCGCCGCGATGGCGCGGCCATTACGTTCCAGCACGTCGGCCGTTCGGCCGAAGGTCTGGATCTGCATCTCGTTGGCGCCAAGGCTGAAGGCCGCATCGACCAGCGCAGGAAGCACCGCGAGGTCGCAAGGGATGCCGGCAGCGGCGAGCAGCGTTGGATTCGTGGTCACGCCATGAAACAGGCCGGTCGGCAGCCACTCGCGCCAGGCCGACTTCTCGGCCGTGTCGAGAAAAAGCCTCAGCCGTCCGCGATTGTCGTCTGCCGTCATGGTGCCGATCCTGCCGCTCGTTCAGGAGGCATAGACGATCAGGCCAAAACTTGCACGCGGCGTGCTGTCTCAGGCCATCGAAGCCCCTCAGATGGCGTCGCCGCCCTCGAAGCCGCCAAACAGCGCGTCGAGCACGCGCTTTTCGAGCGCGGCAAAGGCCGGCGTGCCGCGTCGGCGCGGCCGTGGCAGATCAACGGGCAAGTCGAGCGCAATGCGGCCGCCATCGATGAGGATGACGCGATCGGCAAGCGCGATCGCTTCCGAGACGTCGTGGGTCACGAGAAGCGCGGTGAAGCCTTGGTCGCGCCAGACGCGCTCGACCAGCGCCTGCATGGAAATACGGGTGAGCGCGTCGAGCGCCCCGAGGGGCTCGTCGAGCGCAAGAAGGCGCGGCCGGCTCACCAGCGCACGGGCAAGCGCGACGCGCTGCTTCTGGCCGCCGGAAAGCACCGAGGGCCAGGCGTCGCCACGCCCGTCGAGGCCCACATCGGCGAGCGCCTTCGCCGCCGCCGGGCGGCGGGTTGAACGCGTGCCGCTTCGGCCGAGCCCGACAGTGACATTATCGACAACCGTTGCCCAGGGCAGCAGTCGAGGCTCCTGGAACACGAACCGCGCCGTCGTGCCTTCAGGAATGTCGATCCGGCCGGACGTCGGTGTCTCCAGCCCCAATAGGAGCCGCAGCAAGGTGCTCTTTCCGCAACCGCTTTTGCCAACCACCGCGACGAACGAGCCCGGCGCGATCTCAAGATCGATCCCCCCGATCACCGGCGTCTCGCCGAAGCGCTTCGTGAGACCGGAGATCGCAACGCTCGCGCCGCTCGCGATCGGCGCCGCTTCCTGGAGAACCTCGAACGGAATGGGCTTGTCGCGACGGAGTGCTGCAGGCGGCCCGAGATGGGCGGCCGTCTCGATCATGGCCAGAGCATCGGCAAACATCTCACACTCCCTCGAAGGCAGGATTCCAGGCGAGTGTCCGCCTCTCCAGGACGCGCGCTACCGTGTCGGCGAGCTTGCCGAGCAGCGCGTAGATCAGGATCGACAACACGACGACGTCGGTCATCATGAATTCGCGCGCCTGCATCGCCATGTAACCGATGCCTGACGAGGCGGAGATCGTTTCCGCGACGATCAGCGTCAGCCACATGATGCCGAGACCGAAGCGGAGGCCGACAAAGATCGAGGGCAGCGCACCGGGAAGGATCACGCGGCTGAAGAGTTCGGCCCCGCTCATGCCATAGGTCTTGCCCATCTCGACGAGCTGCGGGTCAACGCTTCGAATGCCGTGCAGCGTGTTGATGTAGATCGGGAAGAAGACGCCGAGCGCGACGAGGAACAGCTTTGCCTGCTCGTCGATGCCGAACCACAGGATGACCAGCGGGATCAGGGCGAGATGCGGCACGTTGCGCACCATCTGCAGCGTCGTATCAGTGAATTGCTCGGAGAAGCGCGACAGGCCATTGGCGAGCCCGAAGGCAAAGCCAATCGCCCCGCCGATGAGAAAGCCGATGCCGGCGCGCCAGGCGCTGACGCCCATATTTCGCGCCAGCTCGCCTGAAACGGTGACACGCCAGAGCGCAGCCGCAACCGCCGTCGGCGCCGGCAGAATATTGGCCGGGATCACGCCGAGCCGGGACAGTGCTTCCCACCCGACGAGAAGCGTCGCGGGCAGGATCCAGCCGATGAGGCCACGGAAGCGCTTCATCGCGGGTTCAGGACGCCGCAGCCGCGAGGCGCGGCGCGGCGTTACCGACCGAGAACTCGTTCTCGACACTGGCCCGGAGCCGCCGTGCGCCCGGCCGGTCGATGCCGAGCGCAGGGAACAGCAGTTCGGCGACCCGGTAAGCCTCTTCCAGATGCGGATAGCCCGAACCGATGACCGTATCGATGCCGAGCGCCTGATATTCGGCGAGCCTCTCCGCCACTTGCTCTGGCGTGCCGACCAGAGCGGTGCCGGCGCCGCCGCGCACGAGGCCGACGCCGGCCCATAGATTGGGCGAGACGACCAGCCTGTCGCGGCGACCGCCATGCAGCGCCGCCATGCGGCGCTGACCGACCGAGTCCATCTCCTTGGTGAAGCGCGCCTGCGCCGCGTCGATCTGTTCGTCGGAAATGCGGCTGATGAGACGATCGGCGGCGCGCCACGCCTCCTCCTCGGTCTCTCGAACGATGAAGTGCAGGCGGATGCCGAACCGCAGCCGGCGACCGCGCGCCTTCGCCTTGGCTCGAACAGCGGCGATCTTTTCGCCGACCCCCGCCGGAGGCTCGCCCCAGGTCAGGTAGAGCTCTGTTGCCTCGGCCGCGAGGTCCTGGCCCGCATCGGATGATCCGCCGAAATAGAGCGGCGGCCGTGGCGCCTGCACCGGCGGAAAATCGAGCCGCGCCTTCTCGACGCGGTAATGTTTGCCGGCAAAGTCGACGGTCTCGCCCGTCAGCAGCCGCGACCAGATTTCGAGAAATTCGGCAGCCTGCTCGTAGCGCTGGTCATGCGGCAGGAAGACGCCATCACCGGCCAGTTCCGCCGGATTGCCACCGACCACCACGTTCAGGAGCAATCGTCCATTCGAAAGACGGTCGAGCGCCGCGGTCTGGCGGGCCGCGAAGGTCGGAGAGACCACGCCCGGCCTGAGCGCGACCAGGAATTTGAGCCGCTCCGTGATGGTCGCGAGGCCTGCGGCCGTGATCCAGCTGTCCTCACAGGCTTGGCCAGTCGGCAGCAGAACGCCGCCGAAGCCGAGCCGGTCGACCGCCTGGGCGATCTCCTTGAAATACGCAAACTCCGGCGGGCGTTGCTGCGTCTCGGAGCCGAGATAGGATCCGTCGCCATGCGTCGGAATGAACCAGAAGAAGTTGAGGGGATTGGCGGCGGCCATGTGATCTCGCTCCTGCTCGTTGACGCAATCAGGCCTTCGGCGCCGACCACACGATGTCACGGACGGTAATCGGCTTGGGGATCAGGCCGAGCTTCTGGAAGCGGTCCGCCGTCGCCTGCTGCCCCGCGACGATCGTGTCGTTAATCGGGAAGATGCCGTAGACGGCGCGTTCGACCGCCACCGTCTCCGGACCGATCGGCACGCCGGTGATCTCGGAGAGCGCCGCGGCGACATCACCGCGATTGGCATTGGCCCAATCGGCCGTCGCAGCCAAGGCCGTGACGATTGTCCCGACCGCGGCCGGATGGGCGTCCGCGAAGCTCTTGTTGGCGAGCAGATAGGTGTTGACCTCCAGCGTCGCCGCGGTGGTGGTCAGTTGGCGGACCGGCGCACGGCTTTCGGCGAGCGCCAGGAAGGGATCCCAAATCGCCCACGCATCGACGCTGTCGTTGGAAAATGCCGCGGCGGCATCGGCGGGCGAGAGATAGACCGGCGTCACGTCGGCAAAGGCGACGCCTGCCTTCTCCAGCGCCGCGACCGTGAGATTATGGGCGCTCGAGCCCTTGGTGACGGCGATCTTCTTGCCCTTGAGATCGGTCACCGAGCCGATCAGTGAGCCCTCCTTGACGATGATGGCCTCGCCTTTGCCGTTGGAAGGCGCCGCGCCGATATAGACGAGGTTCGCCCCTGCGGCCTGCGCGAAGATCGGCGGCGCGTCACCCGTCCAGCCGATGTCGACGGCCCCTGCATTCAGCGCCTCGAGCAGCGGAGGCCCGGAGGCGAACTCAACCCAGGTGACAGTCGTACCGAGTGGAGCGAAGGCCTTTTCGAAGGCTTCCTGACGCCGTGCCAGCGCTAACAGCCCCGCCTTCTGATAGCCGACCTTCAGTGTCGGCAGCGTATCGGCGGCAAAGGCCGTCTGCCCGCCCGCAAGACCGAACGCGGCGCCAGACAGCGCGACACCGGCTATGCTGAAGAAGGATCGGCGGGAAATCGTCATGGCTCTGTCTCCGGCAAGGCCCCATGGGGGCAATCATGGGCTGGCGCGAGGTCAATTCCTGCGCACGGGCATCTTGCCGCTATTCAACGCATCACGACCAAATCGATCAAGAAAACCGTTGTTTCGCGCAAGGCGCCCTGCGGAATGAAAATCCGCCTGAAGCCGTTCCGACGCGATGATCCGCTTTTTGCGTGTGTCGCCATTCACAGAGCCGCGGTGACATCAGTCACAGCCGCCAATCATTCATCGTGATTGAAACCGTTAACGGGTTTCCGCGTTGAGCAGTCACGAGAATGACAGGGGGCCGCCTCCGGGAGGCGGGTTCGACGATGATGAGCATCAACAGGCGTAGTCTGGCGGGTGTGCTGGCGACAGCGACGCTGGTTGCGGTTGCAGTCACGGCCTATGGCACCCAGGCGACCGGACATGGCCGCGGGGTGAGCGACCCAATGTCGGCCGTCAGCTATGACCGTGCCGGGGTTGGCGGGCGCAAGGGCTGCGAGGTGCAGTCCTGGCCGTATATCGCCCCAGAATGTCTCGCCGCCTCAGATAACGGCGCTGATCACGCCAAGGTTATTCGCCGTCTTCTCTAGAGGCTTTCGACAAAGCCGGCTGCCGCCTTGTGCAGCAGCGCGTGGCGGCCGGCGATCGCGTCGATATCGGCGCCATAGCCGCCGCCGATGACGCCAGCAAGCGGGATGCCGCGTCCCCTCGCCGCGCCGATCACCATCCGGTCACGCGCGAACAGCCCGGCATCGCTGAGGGCCAGGCGGCCGAGCCTGTCGTCACGATGCGGGTCGACACCGGCATTGTAGAAGATGATGTCAGGCGCGAGGCGTTCGATCAGACCGGGCAGTACTTCCTCGAGCGCCGCCAGATAATCCGCATCGCCGAGATCATCGGGAAAGCCTATATCGATGGAGGAGGTGCGCTTGCGCACTGGATAGTTGCGCTCGGCATGCAGCGACAGCGTCGTGACATTGGCTTCGCCCGCGAAAATCTCCGCCGTTCCGTCACCCTGGTGAACATCGCAGTCAACGACCAGCGCCGTTGCGATCCGGCCTTCTGCGAGCAGGACGCGGATTGCGACTGCGACGTCGTTGAATGTGCAGAAGCCGGCGCCCTGATCACTGCGCGCGTGATGGCTGCCGCCGGCCGTGTTGCAGGCAATGCCCGTCTCGAGCGCCAGCCGGGCGGCCAGGATGGTGCCCCCGGTCGCCGCCGCGGCGCGGCGAACGACGGTTTCGTTCATCGGCAGGCCGATCTCGCGCTCGATTGGCTTCGGCACGTTGAGACCGAGCACCGCATCGACGTAGGCGCGGTCATGCGCCAGCGCCAGTTCATCGGCGCTAGCTGGCTTAGGCGTGACAAAGCCGCCTGGAACGAGCCCCTCCGCTTCGAGGATTTCCGCCAGGCGGCGATATTTGCCCATCGGGAAGCGATGATCGGCTGGAATCTCGGCGGTGAAGGCGGGGTGATGGACGATCGGCAAAGGCATACGCCGAGAATAGCGCGCCGATGGTGCGAATGAAGGCGGGCATCGACGATTTGCCGCCGGGCGTCTAAGCCTGTCTGACCGCAGCGAATCTCTCATGTCCGACACCGTCATCTCCCAGACCATCCGACCGTTCCAGGTCACGCATCGCGGCATCCTCGCCATCGCCGTACCGATGACGCTCGCCTATCTCTCGACGCCGATGCTCGGCGTCGCCGACATGGCGGTGATCGGCCGGCTCGGCGATGCGGCGTTGATCGGCGGCGTCGCCCTCGGCGCCGTCATTTTCGATTTCGTCTTCGCGACCTTCAATTTCCTGCGCAGCGGCACGACCGGCCTGACGGCGCAGGCCCTCGGCGCGGGCGACAGGACCGAGACGCAGGCGGTGTTCCTGCGGTCGCTGCTCCTTGCGGCGCTGATCGGGCTCGGCGTGATCGCGATCGGGCGGCCAGTGCTTTCCCTCGCCCTGCTCGGGCTCGGCGGCAGCCCGGCCGTTCAGGCAGCGACGACCACCTACTACGACATCCGCATTCTCTCGACGCCGTTTGCGCTCGCCAACTATGTCATGCTCGGCTGGCTGGTCGGGCTTGGCCGTGCCGGCGCGGGGCTTCTTCTGCAAACCGTGCTCAACGGCGCCAATATCGCGCTGACCGTCCTGTTCGTACTGGGCTTCGGCTGGGGCATGGCGGGCGCTGCCCTCGGTACGACGATCGGCGAGATCCTGACCGCGTGTCTCGGGCTGCTCGTCGTGCTGCCCTCGCTCGATCGCTCCGCGCGACCCTCCCGCGCAGCCGTGCTCGATCGGGCGGCGCTCATCCGCATGGTCGCGGTCAATCGCGACATCATGATCCGCTCCTTCGCCCTGTTGTTCGCCTTCGGCTTCTTCGCCTCGCGCGGGGCGAAGATGGGCGACGTCGTGCTGGCGGCGAATGCGATCCTGATGAACGTCTTCCTGGTCGGCGGCTACTTCCTTGACGGCTTTGCGGCCGCGGCGGAGCAATATGCCGGACGCGCCGTCGGGGCGAATTATCGCCCGGCCTTCATCCGCTCGCTGAAACTAACGCTCGGCTGGGGCTATGTGCTAGCCTTCCTCGCCGCTGCCATCTTCGCGCTCGGCGGCCCCTTGGCGATCGACTTCATGACGGCAAATGCCGAGGTGCGCGCTTCCGCGCTCGAATTCCTGCCCTGGGCGGTGCTGACGCCGATCGCTGGCGTGCTCGCCTTCCAAATGGACGGCATCTTCATCGGTGCCACCTGGTCGCGCGACATGCGCAACATGATGCTCGCCTCGCTCGTGCTCTATCTCGCTGTCTGGTGGTGTGCCGAGCCGGCGCTCGGCGCGCATGGGCTGTGGCTCGCGCTGATCGTGTTCCTTTCGGCACGCGGCATCACGCTTGCCTGGCGCTGCCGCGCCCGCGTCAAGGCGACCTTCGGCTAACTCAGCCGCCAGCCGCCCAGCGCTCCCGCTCGATCCCCACCGCGTCGGCGATCGACGCAAGCCCTCGCCGATCGAGAATGCGCGCAAGGCCCCGTATGATCTCTGCCGGCAATGTCGGCCCGCCATAGACGATGCCGGTATAGAGCTGGACCAGATCGGCACCGGCCGCGATCTTGGCAAAGGCGGTCTCGGCCGAATCGACGCCGCCGACGCCGATCAGCGGCAGGCTGGGCCCGACCAGAGCGCGGAAGCGCGCCAGCATCACCGTCGACAGGTGGAAAAGCGGCTTGCCCGATAGGCCGCCCGTTTCCTTGGCCTGAATCCGATCGTGGAGCGCGGGGCGCGAGATGGTGGTGTTGGAGATGATGACGCCGTCGAGACGGCGCGCCAGAACGACCTCGGCCACGTCGGCAAGACCTGCCTCGTCCATGTCGGGCGCAATCTTCACCAGCACCGGCACACGCCGCGGCGCCGCGTCGCGCGCTTCGACCACCCGCGCCAGAAGCCCGTCGAGCGCCGCCCGCCCCTGCAGATCGCGGAGACCCGGCGTATTGGGCGAAGAGACATTGACCGTGAAATAGCTGGCAAGATCGGCAAAGGCCGTGATGCCTGCGACATAGTCGGCGATGCGGTCCGCTGCATCCTTGTTGGCGCCGATATTGACACCGACGATCCCGCCCCGCTGCTTGCGGGCCAGAAGGTTCTGCCGGGCGGCCTGGTGGCCCTTGTTGTTGAAGCCGAGCCGGTTGATCACGGCGCCGTCCTCGACGAGGCGGAACATGCGCGGGCGCGGATTGCCGTCCTGCGGTTTCGGCGTGACCGTGCCGACCTCGACGAAGCCGAAGCCGAGCGCCAGTAGCCCGTCCGCGACCTCGGCATTCTTGTCGAGGCCAGCGGCGATGCCGAGCGGATTGCGAAAATCGAGGCCGAGCAGTTGGCGCGCGAGACGGGGGTCATCGGCAAGGCTTCGCGCGCCCGTGAGACCGGCGCCGATCACCTTGAGCGAAAGGCCGTGAGCGGTTTCCGGATCAACCCGGAAAATCGCCGGCCGGAGGAGGTCGTAAAGGCTCACGGAATGTCGGACGGAAACAGATGGAAGCCATGCGCGCCGAGAAGCAGCGGACGCGCCCAGGCAACATCCGCGATCGCAAGCGGCGCATAGAGATGGGGAAACAGCGCCCCTCCGCGAGAAGGTTCCCATTTCAAGGTCTCGCCGAGGCGGTCCGTGTCGATGGCGACCAGAACCAGATCGTCGATGCCGCTGAAATAGCGGGCCGCTGTCTCGCGCACCTGATCGGCAGCGGAGAGGTGGATATAGCCGTCGGCCGTGTCGATCGGCGCGCCTGCGAAGACGCCGCGCGCCTCGGCCTCGCGCCAGAGTTCGCCTGGCGCGATCTTGTAAATCAGAGTCATGGTCATTCCCGTTTGGTCACGAAAGCGTAGCCGGGCGGACGTTCTGCAGCAAGCGGCGGCATTCTCGCGAAGAAAGAGCTGCAGGCGCTGGACACGGTTCGTATGCGGGGATAAATCCTGCGTTCGGGGATTTTATTCCTTTTCGTGCGATCCGCTGTACCGCGTTTCGAGGAGACCACGCAGAATCGAACCGAGGTCATCGACGGCCCGGCTCATCTTCCGGAGGGTCCGGCCATGCTGTCACACGAGCGGATCTGGGCCGCCATCGACGTCCTGGCGGAGCGCCACGATCTCAGCGTATCCGGGCTCGCGCGGCGGGCGGGACTCGACCCCACGACATTCAACCGCTCCAAGCGTGTCGCCACTGACGGGCGGCCGCGCTGGCCGTCGACCGAAAGCATCTCGAAGATCCTTGAGGCGACCGGCGAGACCCTGGAGCGCTTCCTCGATCTCGGTGCCCCCAGCTCGATAGCGGAGGCCAGCGCGCCGCTTGATCTCGCCGAGATCGATCGGCCGTTCCGCCAGGTTCCGCTGATCGGCTTCGCGCAGGCCGGCGCCGGCGGCTTTTTCGACGATGGCGGCTTTCCGGCCGGCCAGGGCTGGGACGAAGTCGCCTTTCCACAGACGCAGAAGGTGGAAGGTGTCTACGCACTCGAGGTCTCGGGCGACTCCATGATGCCGCTTTATCGCGATGGCGATGTCATCATCGTCTCGCCGACATCGCCGAGCCGGATCGGCGACCGCGTCGTCGTGCGCACGCGGCAGGGCGAGGTGATGGCGAAGGTGCTGGCAAAACGCGGCACGCGGACCGTCGAACTCTCTTCGCTCAATCCCGACCATCCGAACCGCGTCCTGGCGGCGCGCGATATCGAGTGGATCGCGAGGATCATCTGGGCAAGTCAATGAGACGGGGCATCATGGCCATTGCTGCCACGGCCGCGCTTGCGGTCGTCATCGCCGCCGGATTGACGATCCTGATGGATACAGGTCCCGTGCCGGGCACGGCTCCCGTTCGCGTGGCGGATCAGCCGGCAGCGAGCCGTGCGGCTGTACCGCCGGCCACGATTGCGCCGGCGCCGCTCGAACCGCGCCGGCCGCTTGTCCCCCCTGATGTCGTCACCAGTCCGCCGCCAGCGGATGATCCTGCTGCGTCGGGTCCGGTGCCGCGCATCGTCGGCGGGCCCGGCATCAGCCCGGGGCCGGTGTCGCACGGCCCGATGGCGCGTGAGGCGCCGTCAGCAAAGCCCGAAGTTGTCGACGAAGGCCCCGCCTGGCAGGCCTTCACGCAAGTGGTGGTGATCGGGGCCGGGACGCTCAACCTTGGCGGCCGAAAGGTCCAGCTTGCCGGCATCACGCCTCCGGAGAGCGGCGTCCGCTGCCGGACAGCGCCCGATGCCGAGGCGTTCGACTGCGCCTTTCTTTCGATGCAGGCGCTGCGCCAGCGGCTGCGGGCACGGGGCGTCGAATGCCGGTTGTCGACCCTGGAGACGATCGGCGTCGAGCCAGCGCCGTGCCGCATCGGCGGTACAGACCTCAGCGAATGGCTGGTGGAACAAGGCTGGGCCGAGCCCGCCGCCGACGCGCCCGAGGACTACCGCACAGCCGAGGACACGGCGCGGTGCGCGGGCGTCGGCATCTGGGCTGAGGCGCCACGGCCCGACAGTTGCCCGGTGCGGTGAGGCCCTCTAGCGGGAAGGCGCGGTCAGGCGGTCGCCCGCCGCAGGCCGAGCGACAGCACGCCGGCTCCGATCAACAGCGAACCGCCGATGCGATTGACGGCTGTCTGGACTCGTGGCCTTCGGATGGTTGTCCGCGCCCCGGCTGCCAAAAGCCCATAGAGCATGGCGTTCAGCGTCGCGAGGACGAGGAACGTCGCCTCGAAGAGCACCATCTGCGGGAGCAGCGGCGCGCCAGCAACAAGGAACTGCGGCAGGAAGGCAACGAAGAAGACGATGCTCTTCGGATTGAGCGCCGTCACGACATAGGCATGCGCGAAAATGCGCCAAGGCCGCGTCTCCGCCGCCTCGTCCGCGTCGGCGACGACCGGCTTTGCGCGCCACAGCTTGATGCCGAGATAGACCAGATACGCGGCGCCGATCCATTTCAGCACCGTGAACAGCATGGCCGATGTCGCAAGGAGCGCCCCGAGGCCGAGCATCGACGCCGTCATGGCGGTGAAATCGCCGAGCGCGACGCCTGCGACCGTGGCGCGCGCCGCCTTGCGGCCATGGCCAAGCGCATAGCTGACGACCAGCAGGACGGTTGGTCCTGGAATCGCGAGCATGACGGCCGATGCCGCAGCGAAGGCTAACCAGTGTTCAAAGGTCATCGGCGGCACTCCTTGTGCCGCCGATCCATCCACAACCCGCCGTCGGGCGCAAGACCCCGGCGCCTTGCCTCGTCCGACGCTCAGGCTTCGGCGAGCGTGCCGGCCAGTGCCCGCGCAATGCGCTCGCGCGTCTCGGGAATGCCATAGATCGCGACGAAGGAACCGAAGCGTGGACCCTGGTCCTGGCCGAGCAGCACCTGATAGAGGCCGCGGAACCAATCCAGCGAAACGCCGGGCGGGTTGCCATCCGGGCCTTTCTTGGCCGGGTCGGGGAAATAGGTGCGGCCGACATCGAATACCACGGTCTGGATCTCGTCAGCCGTCGAGGCAGGCGGCAGAGCGGCCAGCGCGGCGTCGAGCGCACGAAGCGCCTCGCCGATCGTGCCTTCCGGCAAGACATAGTGCTTCTTCGCCTTCAACACGTCGGCATAGTAGCGGATGGCGAAGCCCGCGAGCTGGTCGAGCTTTTCGCGCGCGGCGGGGGCCATCTCCGGCAAGTAGCGCGAGATATACGCCCAGAGCACGGCCTTGTCGCTCGCATCCGAAACCGAGACGAGGTTCAGCAGCATCGCGAAGCTGATCGGCGCGAAGTCCGCCGGCGGCTGGCCCGAATGGATGTGCCAGGCCGGGTTGCCGAGCTGCTGATCGAGCGCCTGGCGCGGGAACGCCTCGATGAACGCTGAATACTCGTCGACGTGACGCGGAATGACCTCGAAGCCGAGCCGCTTTGCGGTCTTCGGCTTGGTGTACATCAGAAGCGACAGGCTTTCCGGCGCGGCATAGGTCAGCCACTGCTCGATCGTCAGGCCATTGCCCTTCGACTTTGAGATTTTCTCGCCATTCTCGTCGAGAAAATGCTCGTAGGTGAAGCATTCCGGCGGCTCGGCTCCAAGCGCGCGGCAGATGCGGGTCGACAGCTTGACGCTGTCGATGAGGTCCTTGCCGCTCATCTCGTAATCGACGCCGAGCGCGAACCAGCGCATCGCCCAATCCGCCTTCCACTGGCACTTGACCGCGCCGCCTGTCACCTCGGTAGTGACCCGCGCACCATCCTCCGGATCGATATAGGTGATCGTGCCGGCGGCGACGTCGCGATCGACCATCGGAACCTGCAGCACGACACCCGTCTTCTTCGAGATTGGCAGGAACGGCGAATAGGTGGCGCGCCGGTCCGGCCCGAGGGTCGGCAGGATGATCTCCATCACCTCGTCATAGACTTCGAGCATGCGGCGAAGCGCCGTGTCGAAGCGCCCCGAGGCATAGTAGTCGGTGGCGCTGGCGAACTCGTAGGCGAAGCCGAAGCCATCGAGAAACGCGCGCAGGCGCGCATTATTGGCCGCGCCGAACGAGGGATACTCGTTCGAGAACGGATCCGGCACGCGGGTGAGCGGCATGCCGAGATGGGCCTGCATCATCTCCTGGTTGGGGACGTTCGACGGCACCTTGCGCAGCCCGTCCATATCGTCCGAGAAGGACAGCAGCCGCGTCTCGATCTTGTCCTCGGTCAGCAGGCGGAAGGCAGTCCGCACCATGGTCGTGCGGGCCACCTCGCCAAAGGTGCCGATATGCGGCAGGCCCGATGGGCCGTAGCCGGTCTCGAAGAGCACGGGTGACTTCGGCCCACGCTTCTCCAGCCGCGCAATGATCCGCCGCGCTTCCTCGAACGGCCAGGCTTTCGACTCGTTCGCCGCCGCGACAAT
The DNA here is from genome assembly GCF_900129325.1 of Kaistia soli DSM 19436. Lineage (GTDB taxonomy): Bacteria > Pseudomonadota > Alphaproteobacteria > Rhizobiales > Kaistiaceae > Kaistia > Kaistia soli. The sequence continues at coordinate 1,326,252 of NZ_FQUP01000001.1, forward strand.
GGCTGGCGAGAGATCGAGAACGGGCGGCAGGGCGTTGGACATGGAAACCTCGTGGAGATGCGGGCGCGGCCAAAGCCGCGTCGCGGGCGCGAGAGCCATAGGGAGCAGGCGGGACGACGTCAATGGCGTAGCGGCGCGATGGGTTCACGGGACCGTCAAGCTTGAGCCGTTGAATAGGGCGGCGCGACATCCTAGTTTCGGGGCGCCGCGACACGCGGTCCTTCGACGGAGCTATCACTATGGACAAAGCCATCGCCGCCACCCGGACCGCCGTTTCTCCGCAGGAGGCGCTGATCTATGTCATGGTGACGTTGTCCGCCGTCGACCGCGAGATGACCGACCGCGAGTTGCGCAAGATCGGCGATATCGTCAACACGCTGCCGATCTTTGGCGGCTTCGACACCGACCGCCTGATCCATGTCGCGGAGGCCTGCGGCGCGATCACCCGCGAGGCTGATGGCCTGCATGAAGTATTGACGGTGATCGCCACCGCGCTGCCGAAGAAGCTCCACGAGACGGCCTATGCCCTCGCCGTCGAGGTCGCGGCAGCTGATCTTCATGTCGAGCAGGAAGAGCTGCGCTTTCTCGAACTCCTGCGCGATGTGCTCGATGTCGACGGGCTGACGGCCGCGGCGATCGAGCGTGGCGCCCGCGCCCGCTATCGGACGCTCTGACCGGCTAGAAATAGCCGACGGGGAAATAGCGCAGATACAGCTCGGCGAAGACGCCCTTGTCATAGAGGCTGTCGAGCGCCCAATCGATGGCATGGCGAAGTTCCGGCTTCTCCGGCGGTAGCGCGATCGCGAAGCCCTCGCCGAAGAAATGCGGCTCGAGATAGGGGCCGCCGACGAAGCGGCAGCAATCCTTCGCCGCCGCAGATTGCAGGAAGAAGGCGAGCGCCAGCCCGTCGCCGAAGACGAGATCGGCCTTGCCGGATGTCATAGCTTCCGTTGCGAGCGGCAGCGTCTCGACGGTGAGGCGCTTCGCCTTCGGGAAGAAGGCGGTGACATAGGCCTCATGCGCACTGCCGGCGACGACCGCGACCGTTCGGCCCGCGAGGGCCGCTGGCGTGACGTCGGCATCCGGCCGCGATGCCGGGCCTAGGAAGCGCGCGGCCGGCCGCAGATAGACCTCCGAGAACGACAGCGCCTTCCGCGCCTCCGCCGTGATCGCGAGCCCGGCGATCGCCGCATCGATGCGGCCCTCTCCGATCGACGCCGCGAGACTATCGAACGGCCTTGCCTGCATGGTGCAGGAGATCGCCAGTTCCGTGCAGATGGCGCGGGCGAGATCGACATTGAAGCCGGTCAAAGCGCCATCGGGACCAATAAAGCTGAACGGCGGGAAATCGGCCGAAGTGGCAAAGCGGATGCTGCCGACGGCATCGACTGCCGGGCGGTCGAGCCGGCGGTTCGGATCGAAGAAATTCGGGATGACCACAGAGCTTCCGGCGACCTCGGCGGCATGCGCGGGTTCCCCGCCCCATATCGGCCGCCCCCCTGACGGCGCGATCATCAGCATGGCGAACATCGCGACGCGAATTGCCAAGGACGAATACATCTGGAATAACTCTTGGTTGTAGGATCTTCTATCTGCAGGTTGCAGTCTGGTCCGACGACTTCGAAACCAAGTGAACGATATGGCGGGACGATAGTCGAGAGCCGCTCCGGCGGGAGTGGCGGACAGGGGCGGGCTTGAACTTCCGCGAAAAATGGTCGATCTCCGGCGCCGTCGCTCCAACCGAGCGAAAGAGTGCCTCGTCCAGCGACACCCTATCTGCCTGTGCGGCCGCGCTCGGCCTGGCCTTCGAACCGCGCCCCGAGCGCGATGGTTTTCGAGCCCGCACTGAACCTGGCGACCAGAGCGACATTGGCGAAATCGCCGCGGCGATCCGTGCCGGCAGAGCCGCGATGGCCATGCGGGATGGCGAGGCGAGATTGCTGATCGCGCCCGCGGCCGAGGAGTTCCAGCTGCTGGCCGCCCGGATCGCGGAGCAGCCCGGCCTGCGCGACCGCATTGCGATCACGACGCCCGCGGCCATCCGCCGCCTGTTGCTCAATGCCAACCAGAAGTCGTTCGCTGCCCATGCAATTCATGGGCTCAGCCGCCAGCGACCGGACCTCTCGGCACGGCAGCTGTTTACGCCTGCGCAACTCGTCGTGATCCTGTCCCTGCTGGCCGGCATTGCCGGGGCCATCTATCTGGCAGGCTGGGTGACGGTCGCGGTGCTCGATATCCTCGCGGCCCTGCTGTTCTTGGCGATCATCATGATCCGCATGCAGGCGATCACGCTCGTTACCCACAATGCCCGGCAGCGCCGCCCCGACTTGCCCGAAGCGGACCCGGCGCGCCTGCCCGTCTACACGATCCTGCTGCCGCTGCATGACGAGGCGCACATGATCGGCGACTTGCTTGCCGCCATGGAACGCCTGGTCTGGCCGCGTGAAAAGCTGGACATCAAGCTGATCGTCGAGGCCGACGACGCACGAACGATCGCGGCCATTGCAGCGTTGCGGCTCGGGCCGCCCTACGAGCTGATCCGCGTGCCGGCGGCGAGGCCGCGTACCAAGCCGAAGGCGCTCGCTTTTGCCCTGCCGCTCGCGCGCGGCGAGTTCGTCACCGTCTATGATGCAGAAGATCGGCCTGATCCGATGCAGCTCCTGGAGGCCTATACCGCCTTTGCTGCCGCGAACGCGGATCTCGCCTGCCTGCAGGCACCTCTTCTCATCGACAACGCCGATACCAATGGCCTGACGGCGCTGTTCGCGCTCGAATATTCGGTACAGTTCGACGGCATCCTGCCTTGGCTCGCGACCCTCGACATGCCGCTGCCGCTCGGCGGCACGTCCAATCATTTCCGCCGCGCGGCGCTCGAACGGGTTGGCGGCTGGGACCCCTATAATGTGACGGAGGATGCGGATCTCGGCATCCGCCTTGCCCGCTTCGGCTACCGGTCCGCCACGATCCAGTGCCCGACCTATGAAGAGGCGCCGGCGACCGTCAAGTCGTGGCTCGCCCAGCGGACGCGCTGGCTGAAGGGCTGGATGCTCACTTTATCGCTAGTTAGATGTTTGTGTATTTGCAAGCACATGATGATGTTTTTCCTTAGAGCTTGGTCGTCTGTCGCAACGGTATCGCAACAACTCGCGCGTGGCCCTCGCCCATCCCATGTTTAGGGATGGACACATTTCGATGCCCTTGCCAGTTTGCGGTAGTTTTCGGGCTAGCCGGCTAGTGCCAAATTGGGCGGTGATGTCAGCACGGCGGTTTCGCGGCGCTATCGCATTCGGCTAGGTCGGCGATCGCGGTACGACGCAACGCTTCCGCGGCAGGATCCCAGCGGGCTTCGATCTGCCACTGCCGCGGTGGACGAACCAGACAGGCTGTTGAAACAACCAAACCGTCGCTGTCCATGAAGGCCCAGCCAACTTCGATAGGCACGCCGCCTAATGTCGATGCCTCGCAATCATAGAAGACCGGTTCGTGAACCACGCCCCTCGTCCTTTTGACAATCCGCTCAGCTTGGTTCTGGCCGCTGAGATGGCATTCGAAGCGGCGGCATTGCTGGGCGTCAGCGCTGGGCGACCAAGCTTGGTCGCCCAGCGGTCGCTAATGCCCTGCGCGCTGTCCCTTCAGTCCGCTATTGGCGCACGAGTTCAACCGACCATTCGCCCGGCGGACCCTTGTCCCACTGGATGAGGAACAGCATTTCCACCTGCGCCAACGGCCCCGACACCGTAGCGACGCAAGTGCGCGAGCCTTGCCTGCTCGGCATTCTGGGTGCCGCGGCTGTTTGCACCTCGAGGTCCTGCGAGCTTTGTGCGTTGAGTTGGTCGGAGAGACGCGACCTGACCTCCTCTGCGTTGCAGTTGGGCAGATCCTCCCCGTTGGATGAGGATGAAGCTGCCGCCGTCGGCAGCCGATAGGCGGCCGGCTCGCCCCACAGCCAGTGCGCGCCATATGAGAGACCAGCCCATAGGACAAGCGAAAGCCCGACCGCCGTCGATGTTTTTAGTTTCATAATAAGCCCCGATTGATTTGCACGACCAAGTGCACGCCGCCCCGGCCTGGTGCCGGGTGGTTGGTCGCGTGAAAGCGAGGCTGAACACGCCCTGCCTATTCCCCCGTTTGGACGCGCGCAAGCGCTCGCTCAAACGTCGAGTTTTGTATTTGGCAGGCCACCCGACATGGGGGTCTGCCTCGCTATTGCCGCGACCAAGCGACGTGGTTCGATGATGGCATACTGCCGACCGGGGGGCAAACGACCGCAACCGCCGGACGACGCGTTCGGCGTCTCCAATGGATCCGATAGATTGCTCCCCGGGACTTTGTTGGCGCTAAGCGCTGCTTGGCGCGAGCCGGATCCGCAGCAGCGATGGTCCGTCGACGATTTGCTCCCGTCGACAGCGGTCGAGCCGGACGCGATTGATGCCAGCACTGTCGTAGAAGCAGAGATAATCGGCGGTCAGTCGATGTGCAGTGGTCCAGTGGTCGAATGCACCGCCGAGCCCCACGATCACCGCGGAGCCTCGCTCGTCCAGCACCTCTGCAAGCCATCGCTCCAGTGTCTTGAAGGCGACGGACTCGCTAGCGCGGAAAGGCCGCTCGACGATCAACCTGAGGCCGTGGCGCTTTGCCAGATGCTTGTCGGCCGCTGCAATAAGCTTCCGAAGCGGTGCCGCGTCGACCCCATGGGACGTTGCGTGCACCAAGCCGACGCGATGATCAGCTTCGCGCAAAAGCTTGCGGAAGAGCCGCTGCCAATCTCGACGACTGAGCGTCGAGGTCTCAGATCCGAGCGCCAGCTTAATAGCGTTGAGGATGGCATAGAGACCGCACAGCGTATCGAGATTGCCTTGGCGAAACGGCGGCGGGAGGCGAGCTAGAGGCATCGCCTGACCTACTCAATATTCGTTCGCGAGCATCACGGTCATGACGCGCGCGGTGACCTTTGGATCGGCCGGATCGGGCGAGTGTAGACGGAGGCTGCGGTCGTAGTAGTCGATCTTGAAGAAGACCTTCTTCCCTTCGAACTCGATCGAACCGAAGTCGCGTTCACCGTAAGGATCGTTGCCGGTATCGAACGCGTCGAAGCCGGCAATTGCCGTTGAAATGGCCTGCACGGCCTCGAAGCCGAGCGCCGCGACACCATCGGTCACCACGACGCTGCCGCCGCGATGCTGAGTGCGCAAGGCGTCGTTGAGCCTGCGGATACGCTCAAGCCGGGCTGGAGCGGCGATGCGTGGATTCCGATGATCGTAGCTAAATTTGTTCATGATTTGTTCTTTCATTGAGTTACAAGGATGTCTTTGGCTTTTGGCCTGCGCGGCGCGACGAACACAGCAGGGCAACTGCAACCTGGGTGGATCTTCACAGCGAACGCACGAGCCGCCGTTGGGCGTCCTCGCTTCCGTCGATATAGCCCTGTGTCGTCTTGAGAGACCGATGACCGACGAGGATCTGAACATCGCGAAGTGAGCCACCCGCCTTGCCCACCTGACGGGCTGCCTGCGTGACGAATGTTCGACGACCCGAATGGGAGGAGCAGCCTTGCAGCTCCAGCTCCCGGTAAAGGCTGGCAAACCAGTTGACGATCGCATCGGGTGTCATGGCACCGCCGCGCTGTGATCGAATGACGGGGCCGCAATCCGTTGCCCCGCATTGCAGCTTCACCAGTGCAGATCGCAGTGTCGGATGAATAGGAATGCGGCGGCCACTTCCCATTTTGGCTGCGCGGTTCGGCAGTTCGATCGTCGTGGCGACGCGGCCACGCGTATCGGTGACCATGCGCCATGTCAGCCTGGCGATCTCGCAGGCCCTAAGCCCGGCTTTCACGCTGAGCAGAATGATGACGGCGCTGCGTTGCGCATCGCGCCGCCGTGACGCGTGACGAAGCGCACGACGAATGTCGGCGCCGCCAAGGACCTTGGCAGTTTGTCCAATCATGGAATCCTCGATGAGTTGATGATTGTGTCGGCTCGGCATGTAATGGCCAAAGCGTTCGACAAATGCAACCATAGCGGGAATTTTTGAATAATGCAAGTTAGATCAACGTGGGCGCTGAGGTCGTTGATGCGGCCGGTCAGCGTCTCGATCATCGAGCTACTTCAAACGAAGGCGGCTTAGCTGCAGCGTTGTTCCCGATTGCCAGCGATCCCAGGACATCTGAAATCGGCCGTTGTTGCCGATTAAAGACTCATTGTTCGTTGCTGTCTTATTCGTTGACGAACCGCCCTGTACGGCCTGGCTAGCGTCCTGGGGCGTCGGTCAGTCTGACTGCGTCCTGTGGGCCGCGGCGTCAGCGCAAAACCGTGGCAGCGAAGAACGGGCGACCAATTGGTCAGCACGCGCCTGCCTCAACGCTCTCGCTCATGAAGCGCGCTGAGACACATAGCTGGATCCGCTCCCGCGAGGTTCATGTCAGAGCGAGCGAGCGCTGTCTTCGATAGCCCGGACTTTGATGTGTCCAGCACAAGCGTCATTAGTCGGCACAAACGGCATGGTGCTGGATCGAGGTGGCAACGAACGATCAGCAATGCGCCGCCCCGTTCAACGAGCGATCCCAGTTGATTGCCGGATCACCAGCCGAGCTTCGACGCGCTGAAGGTCCGGGCGATCGCTTTCTGCGTCAAGGAGAACATCGACCGCAAGCCGCCCCATAGCCACATAGGGCAAGGCGACAGTGGTGAGCAGAGGCCTGAGCGCTGTCGAGATCAGCCGATGGTCGTCGAAGCCGACAACGGAGAGGTCGTCAGGAATGGTCAATCCCAACCCGATGGCAGCGTTGTAGACCTGAATGGCAAGCTCGTCATTGCCACAGAAGATGGCGGTAGGCCGGTCTGGACGGCCGAGCAGCCGGCATGCGGCAGCAAAAGCCTCTTCAGGGTCGAAGGCCCCGGCGAAGCGTTGTCCTGCGAACGCAACCGGATCCGGCACGACCATGCCGGCCTCGCGCATGGCCCGCACGAACCCCTCCTGGCGCAGCCGCGTCGCCTCGATGCCCGGCGCTAGTGTCAAATAGGCAATGCGCCGATGACCAAGCTCTATGAGATGAACGCCGACATTGTGGCCGCCACGCTCCTCATCCGGGACCACCGCCGGCATGGCGCCATCGCGTGTGAAGCAGTTCACCATGACGCTCGGCAGGTGCAGCGGCTCGAAGTCCTCGATCTCTCGATGATAATTAGCCGCATAGATCACGCCGTCGACGCGGCCGGCGCGGAAACTGCGGAGGATCGACGTCGAACTGCTTGACGGATTATCGAGATTACCGATGACGAGCGACACGCGACGTTCTTCGAGTGCCGCCTCCACCCCGCGTACGATGTCGATCGAACAAGGCGTTGTTGCCATGACGTCCGTCAGCAATCCGACAACGCCGGAACGGCCGAGGCGCATCGCCTGAGCGCGCTGGTCCGGTACGAAATCGAGTGCGTCCGCGGCCGCGAGCACGCGCGCACGCGTTTTCTCTGTCACGGTTTCAGGTGCGCTGAACACGCGTGAGACCGTCTTCAGCGATACGCCGGCCCGCTCAGCGACCGTCTTGATCGTAGACATGCCCTAATTCCGTCCAATCTACCGTCGCGATGCCACTTGTCTATCGATAGTCAGAATCCCGTTGACCATCGATAGACAACCACATTATCTTCGAATCGAAGCAGATGAAAATGGCTTTGGCCGACCCATCGCCACCTTGTCGATTCTGCCTCCGATAGCTGCGCGACCATCCGCCGTAGGCGGAAGGGAGGGGTTATGACCATGACCCGGTTGTGACGCTTGATCGGCTGCTTCGAAGCAGCGCCTGTGCTGAGAAACGAATGGGAGGAATTATGATCTATACCGTCGAGAGGACGATCAAGCATGCGGCCCTGCTGTCGGCAGGACTGCTCTTCGCCACAAGCGCCTTGGCCGCTGACATGCCGAAGGAGCTGGCCGACGCGCTAGCCGGCAAGTACAAGGGCACAGTCGTTACCGCTTTCGGCGCCTTTGCCGATGCCGATGAGGTCAAGTTCAACGAGAACGTCAAAGCCTTCGAAGAACAGACCGGGATCGATATCCAATACGAGAGCTCGAAGCAGTTCGAGGCCACGATCGCAACGCGCGTCGACGCCGGCAACACCCCCGATATCGTCGATTTCCCGCAGCCGGGCCTGATGGCCAATTTCGCCAAGGCCGGCAAGTTGGTCGACCTTTCGACCTATCTCTCGCCCGAGTACATGCAGGACCAATATGCCGAGAGCTGGATCGACATGGGCACCAAGCCCGGCAAGGACGGCAAGCCGATCTTGGCTGGCGTTTGGGAGCGCGTGAACGTCAAGAGCCTAGTCTGGTACCCGAAGAAGGCGTTCGACGCGGCGGGTTACAAGGTGCCGACCACCTGGGACGAGCTTGTCGCGCTGCAGAAGCAGATCGTCGCCGATGGCGACACGCCCTGGTGCATCGGCATCGAATCGGGAGCTGCGACGGGCTGGGCCGCCACCGATTGGATCGAGGAGATGATGCTCCGCACCAATTCGCTTGAGGACTATGATCGTTGGACCAGCGGCCAGCTGAAGTTCGACTCGCCGCAGGTCAAGAAAGCGGCCGAAAGCGTCGGTTCGATCTGGCTTGATGACAAGCTGGTCTATGGCGGCACGAAGGCCATTGTTTCGACCTCGTTCGGCGATGCACCGGCGGGGATGTTCGCCGATCCGCCCAAATGCTGGCTGCACAAGCAGGGCAATTTCATCACCTCCTTCTTCCCGAAGGATCGCGAGCTGAAGCCAGGCGTCGACTACGACTTCTTCTACCTGCCTGGCATCGATCCCGCGTATGGCAAGCCCGCGCTGGTCGGCGGCGACATATGGTCGGCGTTCAGCGACAAGCCGGAAACCCGTGCCGTGATGGAGTGGTTCACGCGTGGCGACCATCTGAAGACTTGGCTCGCTTCGGGTGGCACCGTTTCTCCGCACAAGGATGTCGAGCTCGCTTGGTATGGCAATGATATCGATCGCGGCGTCGCCGAGATCCTCGCCAATGCCACCAGCGTACGCTTCGATGGTTCGGACCTGATGCCTGGAGAAGTCGGTGCCGGCTCGTTCTGGAAGCAGATGACCGCATGGGTCAGCGGGCAGACCGATCTCGACACGGCGCTCAAGAACATCGACGCCTCCTGGCCGTCCAACTAGCTCCCGTAGCTCCAGTCCCTGCTGACCAGCAAGGACTGGAGCTGTCCATCCGTGCCCGCGGGCCGCATTTCCGCCGGCTCGTTCGCAAAGTGGCCACTCGGAAGCAACCGAATTGTCAACTTACGGCAGATCCTCACCATCTTGGCTGAAGCTGGCCCTCACGCTCGCTTCAGCCCTCCTGGCGCTCCTCGTCCTCTGGCAGGGCTTCTTCTTCCTGCGCGACACGGACCTCCCACGCCTGCTGACTGCGTTCATCGCCATTCTTGGCTTCGGCGCCGCCATGTCGGTGCTCTATGTGGCCACCGACGTGATCCTGCAGCAATTGCCTCTCGAGCTCTCCCACCGCCTGCAACCGCTGCCTTTCATCGTGCCGGGCGTCGTCATGGTTGGCTATTTCGTGGCACTGCCGATGGTCCGCACGCTAGCAGCGAGCTTGTTCAACCGCGACGGCACAGCGTTCGTCGGCTTCGCCAACTATATTCAGGTCTTTACCGAACCCTTCATGCTGGAGACGTTTCGCAACAACCTGCTTTGGCTCGTGTTCGGGGCGGGCCTCACGGTAGTCTTCGGCCTCACGATCGCGGCGCTCGCCGATCGCAGCCGACATGAGAAGATTGCCAAGGCGATCATCTTCATGCCGATGGCGATCAGCCTTGTCGGCGCCGGCGTGATCTGGAAGTTCATTTATGCGTTCAAAGACCCGAGCGAGCCGCAGATCGGCCTCCTGAACGCGATCGTCGTCGCCTTTGGGGGTGAGCCGCAGGCCTGGATCCAGCTGATTCAGCCTTGGAACAATCTGTTCCTGATCGTCATCGTGATCTGGCTGCAAACCGGCTACGCGATGGTGCTGTTCTCGGCCGCCATCAAATCCGTGCCGAACGACCTACTCGAAGCGGCGCGTATCGATGGTGCTGGCGAGATCCGGATCTTCTTCTCGATCATCATCCCCTACATCCGCCCGACCTTGATCGCCGTCACCGCGACCGTGGTGATCTTCACTCTGAAAATCTTCGACATCGTCCTGGTCATGACCGGCGGCCAGTTCGGCACCGATGTGATCGCGACCCAGTTCTACAATCAGTATTTCGTCAATCGGAATGCCGGGCTCGGCTCGGCGATCGCCATTGTGCTCTTGGCCGCCGTGGTTCCGGTGATTGTCTACAATCTCAAGAATTTCAACAGGAACGAGCCGCTGTGACGCAAAACGCGACCACCCGTGTGGGGCGCGGCGGCATTCTATCCTCTGCCGTCCTGTTGCTCCTGTGCGCATTCTGGCTGCTGCCGACATTTGGCGTGCTCGTATCATCATTCCGCGCCGCAGATGATGTACGCTCAACAGGATGGTGGTCGGTCTTCCCACATCGCGAATGGCGGCTCGCCGAGACGATCAATCCGGCTCTGGATCTCGACCGCAGCGGGGTCATGGAGTTTGCCGGGGCGCGTGGCACATTCGAGGAACTCCGCGCCGGCATCATGGCGCCCGACGGGCGCCGCGTGATCTGGGTCGGCAACCGCCGGCTCGGCACCGTGCAGGTGCAGGAACGGGGTTGGACCAGCAGCAACGCATTTACGCTGGACAATTACGAGAGTGTTCTGACGGGCAAGCAATATGAGGTGACGAACGCACAGGGCGTAAAGCAGACGCTTCGGGGGGATGATCTCTTAGCCGCCTTCCTGAATAGCCTCGCCGTCACGTTGCCGGCGGTCCTACTGCCGCTCGTTGTCGGCGCGCTCGCGGCTTACGGTTTCGCCTGGGTCCGCTTTCCCGGTCGTGGTCTGGTCTTCACCATCGTGGTCGGTCTGCTCGTCGTACCGCTGCAGATCTCGCTCGTGCCTGTCCTGTCCGACTATGTCCGGCTCGGCCTGAACGGCACCTATCTCGCTGTCTGGCTCGCGCATGCCGGTTTCGGCCTGCCGCTCGCGATCTACCTACTTTACAACTATATCGCGGCGCTGCCTCGAGAGCTTCTCGAGGCGGCCACCGTCGATGGCGCCAGCCATCTGCAGATCTTCCGGCTGATCGTGCTGCCGATCTGCGGCCCGATCCTCGCCTCTTACGCGATCTTCCAGTTCATCTGGGTGTGGAACGACTATCTCGTCGCGCTGATCTTCATCGGCAGCCAGCCCAAGGTGCAGGTGCTCACCATGCGGCTCGCCGAGATTGTCGGCTCGCGCGGCAATGACTGGCACCTCCTCACGGCGGGCGCCTTCATTTCGATGGTTCTGCCGCTCGCCGTCTTCTTCGGTCTCCAGCGCTATTTCGTTCGCGGCCTCACCGCAGGCTCCATAAAATCCTAGGGAATTGATCATGCAATTTCGTCGTCTCGGCTCTTCCGGCCTGCTCGTTTCCGAACTGGCCCTCGGCACCATGGTGTTCGGAGAGGCTAGCGATCGCGGCACGCCGGAAGCCGACGCGCTTCGCCTCGTCGATGCCTACGTCGCGGCCGGCGGTAACCATTTCGACCTGGCGGACGTCTATGCTGGAGGTCGCGCAGAGGAGATCGTCGGCAAGGCCCTTAAAGGACGCCGTGCCGACGCCGTCATTGCCACCAAGGTCCGCTGGCCCATGGGGTCTGGCCCCAACCAGGCCGGTCTGTCGCGCCGCCATATCATCGATGCGATCGATGCGAGCCTGACGCGGCTCGGCACGGATTTCATTGACGTGTTCTACATGCACGGCTGGGACGCGCTGACACCGCTGGAGGAGTCGCTGCGCGCCCTCGATGATCTCGTGACGGCCGGCAAGGCCCGCTATATCGGTGTGTCCAATTTCGCCGCCTGGCAGGCGATGAAGGCGCTTGGCATATCGGAACGACACGGCTGGGTTCGTTTCGTGGCGGCGCAGTACCAATATTCGCTGGTCACGCGTGACATCGAAAGCGAAGTCGCGGGCCTTTGCCGTTCGGAAGGCATGGGCATCGTCCCGTGGGCACCGCTCGGAGGTGGCTTCCTGTCCGGCAAATACAAGAGCGGCGCCCGCCCGACGATTGCCGAAGGCCGGATCGGCGGCACTCCCGACGAATGGGAGGAATCCTGGGTACGGCGCGCAACGGACGCCAATTGGAAGACGCTTGCCGCGGTCGAGGCCGTAGCCGCGGCACATGATGGCGCGACGCTGTCGCAGGTCTCGCTAGCGTGGCTACTCGCGCAACCGGCCGTCGCCTCGGTGATCGTCGGCGCGCGCACGGTCGCGCAGTTCGAAGACAATCTGGCCTCCGTGGCGCTGGCGCTTTCGGCCGATGAACTCGAGCACCTGACCACCGTGTCTAAGCCGACGACGCCCTATCCGGCGCGCGCCGTCAATGAGAGCGACCGCTAGGCACGTAAGGGCCATGTCGCGACTGCTGCCAGTTTCACGGACACCGCGGTGTTTAATGACGCTGGAGATCACGGATGCGACGGCGACGATTTTGACTTGAGGTCAATACCGATGCTGTTCACTTGATCAGGGAATGCGGGTGACGGCGGCAAACGTGGCCTCGGGATCTTGACGGTCGGCGAGAACATGCTGCGCAAACGGGGTGGGGTTCTTCTGCCGATCCTAGGCGAGCCTTTCCGCGCTAGGGTCGGATGCGGCCGGAGCGGCTCCCGAGGACATCTCCGGAAATCGCGAGGACCGAAGCCATAATTGTCACGCCGCCGTCGAATCAGCGATTTTTGGCCGAGGCTGTTTGCCAACCGCCAGTTGATGCGGGCCTCGCTAACCAAAGTCGTTCGGATTGGTGTACCAATTAGGAGTTGAACGCACAGATCAGTGGTCGCGCCCGTTGGATGGGGTTAGACGACGGTGCAGCGGATATGCCGGTCTCGACCACTTGGATATGCCGGCATCGCGAGCGGCATCAGATCGAGACATCAAGGTATGGTTGACCGCACCTTGATATCGCTCGGATTTTCAGTCGCCGCCGCTCGCGGGTTGAATCTGCTTGAGCAGTTCGCCGGCCCGACGGATGACGGAACCTCATCGCCATAAGGCAGTTTCGTTGGATACCGTCGACCGTTTAGGGACTGGCTCGTTTCACCATGCAGGACAATCGATTTATCGGGGTAGCCTGCCCAAACTGCGCAGAGCATCGTCGCGATACGGTTGCTTGGTTCCGTAGGCACCGAGCCTTCGTCTGCGCCGAATGTGGGGCTGAGGTCGAGGTGAGTGAGGCTAAGCTCGGGGATATCATTGCACCGGTTGATGATGCATTCGCGGTTCTGCAGGCTGCTTTTGCGAGCCGGCGTTCGCGATGAACTTTCGGGACAGCGTGGCATACCTGCGGTAAGCGCCGGCGCCGGGGAGGCAAGTCGGATTGCGCCTGCTAGTGTGCTGACAAGCACGAAGTTCAGTGTCAGAAAGCGGTCCCGCTAGGCCGATCAGCTTCTTGGCTTCGTCATCGTCGTCTTGGTCGCGGCAGGCCTGATGAGATATTTCGGCCCCCCATAGCTGGCCGCATCGGATCGTTTCACAAGCCCGCCCCGCCGGCGGGCTTTTTCATGCCGGCCCCTCGGCCTTGATCCGCGCCCATTCTTCGGCCGATAGCGCTCGCCTCGAGCACCGTGTCGGCCAGATCGAACCCTCTACTCCGACGTCGCCCATTCTATTCGGGCCGACCCACCAGATTTACGGCCTCCCTCGACATACGCGATGGCGAGACCACAAGCGGGACACGCGCGACCCTTCTTGTGGATCATCCCACTGACTAGGAAGACCTTCGAACATGAGGGGCATGTGAAGGCTGCGTTGTTGCCTTCCCAGTCTTCGGTCATTTTGAGATCGACGGGATTGAGCGTCTTGGAATTCATGAAATATGCCTGCCACCGCGGTTGGTTGGGCTGGCCGCCAAGATAGCACCGCCCTCGCGCATGCACAGTCCTGAGTCACTGTGAAGGATCCGGACCGAGGCGACATTGCCCAGCCGGTCCGCGATCGCTGCAGTCAAGACGCGACCGTCAGCGAACGGCGCGCGTATTTCCTGCCCGAACGGCGTCGACCACCTCGCGGATCGAGGCCGTGACAAGCTGCGGCTGATCCTTGTGAATCTCGTGACCGCTCCTCGTGTCGACGACATGTTTCGCGCCGGGCACCAGCGCGGCTAGGCCGGCCTGCGCAGACTTCTGCGCCCGGTCGGTGACATAGCCGATGTCCGGCGGCGTGTTCGCTGGCAAGCTGCCGGCCGCGATAAACCCGGCAACCAGCGGTCCCCAGGCCTGGTCGGCGCTCAACACGATCAGTGGCATCGGCCGCAGCGGCGGCGCCGCAAGGAGCTGGTCAAAACTGGCGTCTGCGTCTGACCGTTCGATTTCTGGGTAGAGCCGCAGAGCTTCCGTGAGATCTCCCTCCAGGATCACCTTCTGGTTCGCCCATTCCGCCTTTGTCTCGGCTGCTCGAAGGCCCTCGGACAAGGCGTCGACCAGGACCATTCCGTTCACGTCTGCGGGATAGGTCATCGCGTAGAGCCGGGCAATGAGTCCGCCAAAGGAGTGGCCTACGATCATGACCGGCCTCTCGATCCCTGCGGACGTCACGAGCGCACGCAGATCTGAGGCGGCGTCCGCCGCGGTGATTGGCATTGGCACCGGATCGCTGCGACTTGGGCTGCCATCAGCAAGCGGCGTGCCTGGGCGATCATACGCGCAGATCCTCGTGAATTTCGCGACATCCGCGAATACAGGCGACCCCGTGGTCCAGTCATCGGCGGCCGCCTTTGCGCCGGCCACGACGATGACCGTCGGACTGCCCGTTCCTCGGCAAGTCATGAACATCTTTCGACCGCCACCGATATCGACGCCGCCGGCAGGGCTCTCGTCAGCGGCGAGAGCGGGCAGCGGCAAGGCAACGAGCGCAGAGATCAGGATATATGAAAGGCGACGCGACATTGGGCGGTCTATGAATACCGAGGCAGCATCTTCGCGGTTCGGAACAGAACCTATCGAGCGTAGTCGATCTTCGGCTGTTTTCGATAGTCCTCCATCCGGCTCGGTCCAACACGGAGGGAGTAACGCGCCGCGTAAATTGGACGGCCGTCGCTAATGGGCCGTTGATCGCGTCGGCGAGCCGCGACAGCTGCAGCATCACCAGCCAGGCGCTCGACGCGGCGACAAACAGCACGGTGACCGCCAGAGAGTCATCCGTCCTGCTTGCTCCCGCGCGCCACGATCTTGAGCGATCCGTCCGGCAGTGGACGCGAATGGCAAGTCACCAATAGCCCGGGAATGTCGCCCAGGATATCGATCTGCTACGTTTCCGCTGACCGGCACCTTTGCGTGGCGGTTGGGAGGGTCACAAGAATGAAGCCAACGCACCACAAGCGAACCGGATGGACCGCGCTCCTTGCCGCCAGCACTCTCGGTTTGGGAGGCTTTGCCAACGCTCAGGAACTCCCGCCGTCGCTGGTCACCCCCGATAGGGTCGAGACCTCCGTCGGCACGCTGGACTTCAAGGATGGCGCGCCGAGCCAAGCGACCGCCGACAAAGTCTTCGATGCCCTCGACTTCACGCACGGGCTGGATGCGTTCCTGAACAGCTTCGGCGGTGCGTCCGCCTATGCGCTCGGCAAAGGCTTCCGCGAGGTCGGCGCGGAAGACAATGCGGTCGTCATATTCCCGGAGCTGATGGACGCGAAGTCGTTGTTCCTCACCGCCAATGCCGACACGATCTATTATCTGTCGATCATCGACCTCTCAAAGGGTCCGATGGTGATCGAGCAGCCGCCGAAGGGCCTCGGCACCATCAACGACATGTGGTTCCAGTGGATCATCGATATCGGCTTTCCCGGCCCGGATCGCGGCGAAGGCGGCCGCTATCTGATCCTGCCGCCTGACTATGATGGTCCTGTCCCCGACGGTGGGTTCTTCGTCGCACGCTCGAAGACGAACCATGTCCTCTACGGAGCCCGCGCCTACCTGACCGACAACGATCCGAAGCCGACGGTCGATCTCATCAAAAAGACGCTGAAGATTTACCCCTATACGCCTGGCGGCTACGGCACGAGCATTGCTACAGCGCTCGACGGCAAGGTCCGCCTTCAGGCCGACCCGCCGGTCCCGCCGACGAAGTTCGTCGAGGCGAGCGGCAAGGCTTTCAATACGATCCCGCCGGGTGACTTCTCCTATTTCGAGATGATCAACGAGAACGTCCAGCAGGAGCCGGCCACGTCCTATAATCCGGAACTCTCGGGGCAGCTCGCCGCAATCGGCATTGTCAAAGGCAAGCATTTCGCACCGGACGAACGGATGAAGAAGATCCTGACCGACGCGGCGGCTGTCGGCAACGCCGCCGGGCGGGTGCTGAACTGGCAATCTAGCGAAGTGCCTGGCTGGGCCTACTACGCGGGCTCTGCCTGGAGCAGCATGCTCTGGGAGGGCGGAGCGAATTTCGAGACGCCGCCGCCGATGATCACCAAGGACGGGTATTTCGCGCCGCTGCCGCCGACCGGCGCTCGAACGCTGAACTCGAAGACTGCGTTCTATTACGGCTACACGCTCGACAGTCCGGCGATGATCATGCGGCTGCCAAAGGTTGGCTCGCAGTATCTGATGGGCTTCCTCGATGCCGCTAAAGCGCCGTTCGATGGCGGCAGAACTTACAAGGTGACGTTGCCGCCCAAGATCCCCGCTGAGGCCTTCTGGTCGTTCACCCTCTACGACAACCAGACCCGCTCCATGCTCGATACGCCGCAGCGCTATCCGCGCGCCGGCAGCCAGAGCTACCCATCACCAGCGGCCGAGGCCGATGCGGATGGCTCGACCACGGTCTATTTCGGGCCGACGCAGCCTGATGGGGTCAAGCGCGGCAACTGGATCCAGACCGTTCCTGGCAAAGGGTGGTTCACGATCCTGCGCCTCTACAGCCCGCTCGAAACCTTTTTCACCAAGGAATGGCGCCCGACGGAGATCGCACTCGTTCCTTGAAGGACTGCGTTGGCAATACAAGAAAGCCCGCCGCATCCCGAAGGACACGGCGGGCTATCGCGGGCGCCCGGTTGACGAATTGCCCTGCGGCAAAGGAGCCCCAAGACTCAGAGCCTGGACATTGCGATGGGAATTGCAGCGGTCATGCCGGGACAATGACAGCCGCGGACGGGACAAGACGTGATAACGTCTTGCATGATGGCCCGATCCGAGGATCGGGCGCCAAGAGTTGCCGAGCTATGGCTTCGCTTCGCGAGCCTCCGGCCCCTGAGGGCCTAAGCATGTCACACTCCATTCCAGACCATATTGAAGCGGCCAGCACGCTCGCAGTCATCGCGTCTTCGAACGAACCGCTTCTGTTCCTTGACGCCGCTTTGCGGGTGATCGCATCGAGCAC
>NZ_FQUP01000001.1:1344614-1946496 GCF_900129325.1 Kaistia soli DSM 19436
CTCATCGATCGGATGGACAAGTTCGAAGCCGGGGCCACCGTCCGGCGCGCCGCCACCGACGCCCGTTTCGGCAAGATCGAGGATCGCCTGCAGCCGCTCGACAATTATCAATACCGCACCACAACGGTCGAGGCACAGGTGAAGGCGATCAATGAGCGGCTCGATCGCGGCTTTGACGTCCAGCGCGATTCCATGGAAGCGTTACGCAAGAGCATCGGCGACGTGTCGCTGCAGATCGGGCTTCTTTCGCAGCGCCTGGATGCGGTCGTGCCGAGGAAGGGCGCCAATGTCGAACTGCCGAGCCGAATTGCCAAGGAATGAAGTTGATCAGTTTGCCGGCGGCACCGATGGCGTCGATGGCGTGATCCTGATCGAGGTATTGGCCGATCGGCGCTTGCGGCAACTGGGCGCGTGTCTGGCGACCGTCACCGGATGCCCTCGGCCAGCGCGAGCAGGTCTGCTGCTGCGAACTAGGGGATCCGCGCTATAGCGAATTTTCCGGGCTCAGGGATGTCTGCAGCGTCGGGGCCGGCGCAACCTCGCCGGTAGCGATCAGACGCGAAGCCAGCAATCGGGCTCCCGACATGCTTGGATGAGTTTCATTGAAGAACAGGACGCCAACGTCGCGCCTGTAGGCCGGACAGATTGTGTCATTGCAAAAGACTGCCATGGGGTCGAAGTAATCCGACCCGCTACTTGTTCCCGTGTCTTCGATGAAGGCATTCCAGCGCGAAAATCTCGCCCGGACCTCCTCTACGTTTGGTCCGATTGTGGTTGGATCTCTACCAAGCATCAGCTCGAACGCAACTGCACCTGTTGGCTCAAAATCCATGTTCGGGATTTGCTTTATCAGCACAATCCGCTTGCCAGCTTTTCGTAGGCTGTCAACGACCTGCCTGTAACCATCTTCGAGATCCTCTTCGGACTCGAAGTAATAGGCCGATCGGTTCATCAGAAGCAGCACCGTGTCGACATCCGGGTCACTCGCCACCGATTTTAGCGTGTCCTCATTCGCAGCCCGACAGTTCGGCCTGGCACGAAAATCGACGCTCACCACGGGCGGACAGGATGATGCGGTGATCTGCCGAAGTGCGATCCCGCTGTCCTTTACGAGCTCAGACAAGGCCGCGGCTAACTCCGCTCCATGGCTATCGGCCCAGACGACCACTTCCGATTTGTCGCCTACCGACAAGAGGCATGTAGCGTCGTATGCAAGGCGCCTTCCATCGGATTGATGGCATGGCCCCCTCATGGGGCTAATGTCTTGATCTGCAGCGAAGGCTGCGAGAACGCTGGGGCCAAACCTGCCGGGAATGCCGTTGAGTGCTACGATTGCAAATGCCGCAATGGAGATGGTGACCATGCCCATCGTGCCGAACCGCAGGAACGGGAACGTCGTGGTTGCCTTCGCTGCGAACGGGCGCTCGATGAGCCAATAGCTCGCAGTCGCGACTGCAAGCGCGGCCATCACGGCCAGGACGAGTTCCGAAGCGGTCGGACCTATTGAAGGCGTCCAGATTCTGAGAAATGACAGGATCGGCCAATGCCAAAGATAGAAAGAGTACGACACGGCGCCAAGGGCGACGAAGGGTGCCGACGATATCGCTCGCCCGCCCAAGGTCCGGCCACTCCCGCCGGCGAATATAATCATTGCTGCCCCGACCGTTGGGAGGAGGGCAGCAAAACCGGGAAAGGGCGTAGCAGGTGACAGGACGAACAGACTCGCGGCGATGGAAGTGAGCCCAGCTATCGAGAGGCCATCGCGCGCAGCCCGTGAACCGGCGAGCCAGTTTGGTACAGCAATCAACGGTATGCTACATCCGATCAGAAGCTCAAAGGCCCGAAACGGCGTCAAGAAATAGGCACCCGTCGGCGAATAGTTTATCGCGACTTGAGACAGAGCCAGCGATATCGAGCCAACCACTAGGATTGAAAGCAGCATAAGTCGATTCATGTACCTGTGAATCACAAAAACAAACACAGGGAATACAATATAAAATTGCTCTTCGACCGAAAGAGACCAAGTATGCAGAAGCGGTCGCAACTCCGCTGCTCTGTCGAAATACCCGCTAGACAGAAAGAAGTCTATATTCGAAAAGAACAACGTCGATGATATTGTGTTCCGCGCTATTTCTTGGTAGGCGCTGGGAGACAGAAGAAAATACGAAACAATAATTACAACCATGAGCATCGCGAATAGAGCTGGAAATATCCTTCTGATGCGACGCCGGTAGAACTCAAGAATACTAAAACGATTGGTAGATACGTCTCTATATATGGTTGACGATATTAGGAATCCCGAGATAACGAAAAATATATCAACACCAATGAATCCGCCAGGCACCAGTCGGGGAAAAGCGTGAAAGACAACTACCGAAACAACGGCGACTGCTCGGAGCCCCTGAATGTCCAAACGGTAATTATTCAGATGTGCCACGCAATGTCCCCGTGCTCAGCCATATCGCAGTGCAGCAATGATCCTTCGTGAATTTCGATCTGTGAGTCAATCTAGTTAACCTGAGTGCTCACCGCTGGATGCCGGTAACCGTGGCGGCGGCCGTCACCGTCCGTTGGGAGGCTTCGAAGCCGGCTCGACTTCTAGCTATCGGTCGGCAAAGAACGTCTCGATCGCTTCTCCGGTCGCATCGAGAACACGAGCGATGCTCTCGGTCGACGGCCAGCGCGGGCGGCCGTTTCTTGCGAACCGCTTGGACGGATTGAAGATTGTTGGGTCAAGGCCTGCCCGGCGGGCCAGTCCTGACGGGCTGAGCCCATTGCGGTGAGAGAGATCGTCGATGGCACGCCATATGCGCTCGTGAGTAAGCGAGCCAGTTGCTGTTCCTTCAGAACGGTCCATTATCCATCGTCTTCCGATGCGGTTGGTCCCCCATTATACCAACCTCTGCGAGAAGCCTCCAACCCGAGCTGGCGGCGTGGGAGGCTGCCACGAAGGTTGCAGCAGGCGATCGCAGCGCCACGAGCCGCCCGCCGCGCTCGAAACTTTAGGGATGTCCGATCGCGTGTTGCGCGGATCAAAGCACCCGTTGATGCGAACATCCTCGACAGGACGTGACATTGCCGGACCCCGGCATCAGCCGAAACTGCGCGTGATAACCTTGGCTAGGCCGTAAGGAACCCAGATCGGCGCTATTCGATGGGGGTGTCCATGGCAGGCGATAGCCGTGTCGCCGCGCCTGGCGTTCTTCGAAGCGGGCGCGCCGCTGCGACGGGGAGACCTGATGATTTGGCATCACCTGACGGCATAACAGCTTGGCCTTCCCCGCTGCTGATGCCGTGGGCCGGCCTCAGGGTCGGCGGAAGGGCACAGGTCGCAATCAGGGATGCGACCTCTTGGCGGTCAAAGTCGGCCGCCGCCCGCAATTCGATATTGTGATGCACTCTGCGTATTGCAAAGCACGCGGATAAGTTCGAGCGATAGTTCAGTCCGGCTAGCCGGATCGAGGCAGTCCCGCCTGTTTTTGAGTGGGGACAAACTCAGGGGTTGCGGTATTGCCGCCGCCAGCATGCTCAGAGGGCGGGGAGCCGACATAATGCCGGACGTTTCTGTCCCTTCGCGCTTCAAGTCGTCATCGATTGGGCTCCGTCGCAAGCTGTCCGGGACAGGACTGGTCGCCGCGAGCGTGATTGCGGCCATGCTGGTGCTGCTGGCCATCGCGGTTTCGCTAAGACAGTATCGCGAGGAGGTCGGAGCACGTGGGCTTTTGACCGCCCAAGCACTCGACGCCAGCGTCGAAGCGCAATTGCACCGCCAGTTAGAGAGCTATGATGCGGCGCTGCAACTGGTCATTGCCAACTTCTCCGATCCGACCCTTCGGATGATGAACGACGATATCTGGCAGCTTCTCCTCAGCAATATTCAGAACAGCGCCCCATCGATCCTCTCGATTACGATAGCGAATGCTGGGGGGCGGGTTCTATCCCGCCAGGGCGCAGCGATCGCGGAGGATTTTGCTAACCTCCCATTCTTCAAGGCACAGCAGGCGCGCGCAGGCCTCGGCTTGCTGATCAGCGATCTTGCTATAGGGCAGCAGAGCAGCCGCGAGACCGTAATTCTCAGCCGGCGCATCGTGAGGAGCGACGGAAGGTTTGGCGGTGTCGTCGCGGCCGTCGTTGATCTCGCTGTCGTCCATCGCATTCTTCAACCGATGCCGCTCGGGCCACAGGATCTGATTACGGTGGTGTCGGAATCTGGCCGCGTGATTAGCCGCATGCCGGCCATCGATGGTGGCGACGCCGGAATGGATGTCTCGAAAAGTCCGAACTTCTTGCGCATGCAGCGTTTGGGGCAAGGCAGCTTCACATCGCTGTCATCCTTGGACGGTGTCGAACGCCTATTCCGCTTCTCGAGGGTAGAAGGCACCGACATGCTCGTGGTCGTCGGATTGGGAACCGAGGCGCTCTACAGCAACTGGCGCCGGCAGTCCGCCCTTATCGGGGGACTGGCGCTCGTTGTCAGCGTTGCCCTCGTTCTCGCGGCCCTGTTGCTCGCCCGAGAGGCTCGGTTGAGGACGGCCGCACAGGACGAGCTGGAAAAGCAGGCCATGACCGACTTTCTGACTGGTCTACCCAACCGGCGGCAGTTTGAAATGAGCCTTGACAGGGAGTGGCGCCGCGCGGCGCGAACCGGCGCCGACCTGGCAGTGATCCTGTTCGATGCCGATCATTTCAAGCAGTTGAACGATCGGCACGGACATGCTGTCGGTGACGAGATGCTGAAGCTGATAGCGGAGGTCCTGGTCAGTGCCACTCACAGGCCGGGCGACCTTCCCGCGCGCATCGGCGGCGAGGAATTCGCCATAATCCTTGCCGACACTTCAGAGGAGGGCGCGTTGTGCGTCGCCGAGCGCATCCGGTCGACGCTTGGAGAGAAGACGCTTTCGGTGCATGGGGGAATTCCCGCGGTTACCCTCAGCGCCGGCATCGCTGCCACGGTCGGAAGATCAACTGGCTCGGCTGCTGAGCTACTCGCGGCCGCCGACGCTGCGCTCTACGTTGCGAAGGAAGAGGGCCGAGACCGGATCCGAGTGCGGTCGGTGCCGGAGACGAACGCGCCGGCATGATCGTTGGATCGCGCGTAGCCATGCAGATGCTGATGCCGATGTTCGGGCTGTAGACTATGGGTACGCGTGCTTGCAATGCACCATAAAGACACCGAAGCCATGGGAATGTCGCGGTATGCCGGTTAAGAGCGGATCATTCTGCGGCGGGCGCTTGTGACCGCAGAGCGGCTCTGCCGCCGTCGGTGAGCCGGAAACAGTTGGCGGCACCGTCCCAGATGATCAGATCCCTTGCGACAAGACTCTCGATTGTCGGACCATCATGAATCAGGCATCGGCTCGGATCCGCTACATCTTCGAGCGTCGATCGCTCGCCAATCGAAAGCGTCTTGGGCATCTGCATCTCCTTTCCGTTCATTTTTCCCCAATGCAGATCCATCAGTCCTGTTCCTGGCAATTCCGCGTGCCAATCGCAGTGCTCTTTCTGGGCGTCTGGCGCCGGCAATCAGAAGCCGACGCTCGAACAGCGCAGCGGATGGACCGTCGATGGGTCGGAATTCAAGGTGCGGCACGACGCGGCGTGAAGGCCCTGCATTGGCGGGGGCTCTACAAAAACGCTGGACTGTAGCCCTGGTTTCCCTTCGGGGGGCCGCGACCGGCCTGCTGCAGATGTCGCCGCGAAGGCGATCGACTGGCGCGGACTCTGGAAAAACCCGGGCGCTTAGTCGCCTGACGAACCGCCGCCGGACCGGTGACCGACGGCGCGAGCGGTGCGGTGCCACGCGCCTCTCTGGCGCCGGTTGCCAACGAGTCCACGCATTCTCGTGGCGGCCGGCGCCGATCTCGTACCCGCTGCTGACTGTCGCAGGCGTCCGGGACCTGTGTCGGGTCAGCGCGTCGGATTTCGCGGGGTTGTCGCGGTCGGCGGGCCCGTTTGGGCAGGCGATACGGCCAAGACTTCCGAAGTACCCGGGCTGCTGAATAATCCGCCCCCAATGCCCGAGCTAGCACCAGCACCTCCCTTTCGCGCGATAGAATGGTAGAGTAATGTAGCTCCTCAGATAGAGATGATCTGAATTCGTGCTTTCGGATTGCTGTCGTCCGCCAGGGTTGCGGCGTTTGCCGGAGCGAAGGAATGCAGCGCCAGGTAGCGCTTTCTCTGTCGGTGAGGCATTGTCTTCGCAATGATCATTTCGGCGCTTACATCTCGGCGCTTATATCGGCAACCCTCTCTTGGGCCGGGCTGTCCACGGATAACGAGGTACCGCAGCAGGACATCTGCAATAGCTTCCAATCATGCTGAGATGCTTGAGCAACTGGAAAAACAATGAGGGAAATCGCCGTGCAGGGTGGACAATTCTATTCTTATTCTGACTTTAAGACGCTTACCGGGACGATGCCGAGCGAAGCGTCCAGCGAAATGCTCGGAATTTTGCTCATGCGGAAGGGGCAGGAAATCGCGGACAAAGGCATTGTACCGTCGTTGAGCTATTTCGACGCGAGGTCAGGGGAGCACATACACTTTATCCTCGCGGGTTGGAGGCGGGACCAAATTGCACCAGGCCCACTTGTATGGAGCTACGATGATTCTGCGTTTGTAAGAGCCTGCCAAGTAATATCCGAGCAAACAACTTGGCTGTATAGTGGGGGCGTTGATCTGCTACTCGTCACCGCAAACCGCAGACCAAATGGCGGTTTTATAGTGGATTTTAAGAATGTTATCTACCTCCCTCTCCACACTCTGAAGGAACGAAAGCTTATTGAGAGCCCAGAGGTACTTTTCGAGCGCATATTCCGCTTTGCACAGCACTACAAGGGACCGAATCCGCTTGCGGCGTTCTCCGCTCAAGAGGCCCGGGTGTCGCTTGTGCAGGCGGTAATCGAAAGCGTTTTGGGCTGGCTTCCGAGAGAGGCAAAGGAGAACTTCGACTACGCAAAGAATTTCGTGGTCCGTGACGTGTCAAAATCCTCGCCCAGCAACGCAGCGTTGGTCCAGCAAGTATCGTGGGCGGGCCCGCCGTTTGTATGAGCGGTGGAGTCTCGATAGGACCGCTTGCTCGCCACGCATCATTTGGCCTTCCAGGGGTTGTACGGCTCCTTTACGCCTAGAGCAAAATCGGACCTTCCCCTGTGAGCTCCGAAATCAATAGGAGCGGCAATGATATAGCTGCGCCCAATTCCGCCTCGCTGGGCGCGCCAACTTGCAACTATGTAGCTTGCATTGAGATGCGGGCAGACAGGTTAGATTTGCGGAAGGCTGTTCCGTTCTTCCTTGCCGCGGCTGAGCAGGTTCAGGCGTCAGAAGCGCCGTTTTCGGCACAGGCTACCGACCGGAGTGGGACCGGAATCCTGCGTGCAGCGATACGCCCCAATACGGTTATCCGGAGCTTTCGGCGTTTCCTAAGCGCTGCCGTTCCGAGATCGCGACAAAAGGCCAGAATGCGATGGTTTGCAGGCGGTTTTGAGACGACGAGCGCGGCATATTGGAAGGTAGCTAAACGAGACCAGTCGACGCGCATATGCGCTATCTATTCCCGTTTAGAGTCATATTCTCCGGCGTAAAGACTGTCGAACGTGCAAAACAGGCGCGTATTTACTCGCTCGATCCAGTCCATCGTTCCTCTAATGTTCTCATCGTAGGCGTCGATCCGTTCCAGCCACATCCGAAATGGACGGGTCGTAAAATTCAGGATCGGTGCCATGAAACGAATGTCCGCCGGATGGTAGTCAGTGAATGCCGAAAAAGTGCCATCGTTATTGCGGACTAGTCCCCAGTCCATTGATTCATTCCACGAACCATGGATCGATTCTGACATCACGCCGTAAGTAACTGCGTATAAATCATCGTGTTCGATCTCGGAGAATATTGTCCGGAAGTTTTTGCCTTGCAACTTCCAGCCGTTCTTTTTTTGCGTGGCGAAGTCGTCTTTCGTCAAACCCTCGAGACGCATTTTTTCGCGCACGGCCGCCAAAAGACGCTTTCCCGCTTTCGTTTCGAAGAACCGAGATCCGCTTTCCGAATCGCGCAAGATACGTAAACGATCTTTGTAGGAGCATTTCCGATAGTCGGTGACGGCATCGGGCCCATTGAACATAAGGTATGTTGCGACGATCGAGGCCTCAATCATGGGCCGCTCGAGAGCACTAATGATCTCGGCATTATCGATCTTATAATATTTCACTACTTCTTTGACGAGCTTCGATATACGCACGAGCAGGCCGAGGATAGGAGCGTCATCCGTTGAGAAGCCGGTCGGGTTTCGCTCCACGTTCCTCAACCGCGTCAGGGTACCGTACAGTTCGCCTACGTCCTGATAAAAAGTGACGGAGAACTCATGAAGCCCGGCCATTGAGCTTAAGCAGCGCTCGATATAGGCGGGCTGGTATTTGGTTGTGATCTCGACCAGATCTTTCATCAATCGTGGGCCTCTCTCATCCTGCTTCATATCTATGGCAGGTTCCGTCGAGGCTCTGCAACGACGTCTGAAATGGGTTGCGAAGCCAGACAGAAACCGCCGCATTCCTGCCGTTCGACGTATCTTGCACGCAGCCCAAAGCGAATATCACCCTGAGCTCTGCTAATGGGGGTGAGTACGTCCCCGGGCCCGATATCGCACTTCAGCTGTTGCTGGTGTGATCAGCCGGATGCTTCAAGAGTGCCGGTTGGGGAAGGCGAATGTTGTTGTGCCTGTGTGTACGATCGACGGAAGAGATTAGGCTGAGGGCATGACACAAAACCGAATCTCACTTCGAAAGTACATTCGCTTCCAGCTTGAGCAGATGAGCGCATCCAACGAGCACCACCGCTTCGAGGATCTTGCATACGAGTTGTCGAGGCTGCGGATCGCCTCGAACGTGGTCCGTTCCACCGGGCCTGTGCAAGCAGGCGGCGATCAGGGGCGGGACTTCGAGACGTTCCGCACCTACCTGGGCAGATCTGCGATCGGCAGCAGTTCTTTCGTCGCCAGGGCATCGAACGAGACCATCGCCTTCGCATGCACGCTGAACAAGGCGATAGAGAGCAAGGTGAAATCGGACCTTGCGGCGATCTTCGGTGGGGGTGACCGCCCTGACGCGGTAACCTATCTCTGCGTGCCTGACATACCTGTCGCAATGCGTCACAAACTGCTGGACCACTGCAGGGACCAGTACGGTGCGAAGCTGACGCTGCTGGATGGGCAGACGATCTCGGACATGCTGAGCGATCCCGATACCTTCTGGATCGCTGAGGAATTCCTGTCGGTGCCAGCCGAGCTCTTCCCTCCGGTCGTGGTGGACGAGGAATACCAAAAGCTGAAGGAGAAGTGGCTGACCGAGCCGCTGGACGGCGGGCCGTCCAATCTGGCCGAGTTCCTCGAGATCAAACGCGGAATGCGCCGAGCGACGTTCGAGGAGAACGCTAGACCCGATCTCGACGGTTGGATTAGGCGCATGGAGCCTCTGAAAGCAATTCCCGGGCTTCGGCGCAAGGTTGTCTACGAGATTGCAGTCGCCACCCTGCGCGGAAAGGGCTTTCTCGATGCGAAGGACGCAGCGCTAGCCGAGTACTTCTCGACCCTACCGATCGAGGCCCCGCTGGAGGACATCGAGGACATCGTCTATCTCGCGTCGTACACCTCGTCGGCACGCGCTCACGGCCACCTAAGTCGGGCGAACCACGAGGTGGAAGGCTGGATCGACGAGGCGGCAAAAGCGGTCGATCGAGGCTTGCAGCTTCATACCGCGCAGTCCAGCCAGTTCCGCCTCCTAAGCCTTCGCGGCCATGTCGAGATCTTGGCCTTCTGGCACCAAGGTGCGACCGAAGCCGCCGGAAAGGCCATATCGACATGGAACCTTGCTGCGGACATCGCAAAGGAAGACCCGTTAAGCGATGCGTCGACCCTGGCCGACATAATCATGATCATTGCTCCGGCATTGGGGTCGCGCGGCGACTTCCAGGACCTCACCGACAAGATTGACATGCTGGTGTCGGAGAGGGAAGGCAAGGTCGCCGCAGGCGACCTGGCGCGTGGCCGCGCAGTGGCATTTGCGGAGTCGGGGCAGTTACTCCTCGCTATCGACCAATTACAAAGAGCCAAGGAGAATTGGTTCAGTGCCGAGACCCTAAAGGGGTCTGTGCTCGCCATGCTCTTGCTGTCCCAGTGGTACGCGGAACTGCACCTACCACATGCCGCTAGGTACCACGCGTCCATGGCGCTTTATACGATCGTGAGGGCTGACGACGACGGGCTTGGCGAGATGTCGGTCCGCAGCGGGTTTGCACTGGCAGCCACGTTCTTCCTCGCCGGCGAGATGCTGAGCTACCTTTCTTGCGTCGGTCACGTCCTACCGATGCACTCTAGCTACCGCGTGGACCCAGACGACGCCGAGCTGCATGACGACTTCGCGCGTGCGATCGCCCAAGGCGCCGTGATCCTCGCAACCGCGTCGGTCGTGGCGCCAGAGATCGTGCAGCGCGCCAGATCGATCGTCGTCGGCTGGAACGTGGACGAGGCCTACAAGGACGCCATGGACACTGCGACCAAGTCGCCACCGTGGTTCGGAATGTCCCATGACGAAGTTATTACTAAGCTTCGGGCAGAGATCGGTCAGGACATCGTCAACGACGTTTTAGGCGAGGTGCGCATCACCTGGAAGGCGTTGGGCCTGAACTGGACGATACTGGCGCCGCGGCGGCTGCGCAGGCGTGCTGAGGCGCTTGCTGCCACTCTTCAGATCGTCTTGGCCGATCTGGCCAGCACCGATCTGGTTGTGATCCCCTCGGCGGTCGAGCTGCGCTTGCAATTAGGCAGCGCGCAGTGGGATACGAGACACGAACCCAATAACGACAAGTTGTCGTGGATACTCTCATTGCCCACCGACGACGATAAGTCCAACGATCCAAAAGTTTTGGATCGCGAAGCACGATCAAGCCTTGCCTTCGTGATGCAGACCCTTCGCCAAGTCTCTGCACTGCCAAATGAAATGTTGATGAAGGCCTTCGAGGCGCGCATGGAGCGCGGGCTCTGGAAGAAGGTCGGGTTTGTGCGGCCCCCCGGCCACCTCATGGAGGAAGCACGTGCAATGGCAGATCATGAACGCGACGCCGGGCCTCTGACGGTTGCCGAGCCGCGTCCGTCGATCGAACCGCTGGAGCACCAGCTAATGGTTGGACCGCAGGGCGACGCGGTGCTCTACTCGAAGACCAAGGCTATGGAGATGATCGCCAACCGCTACGCCAAACTTGGGCCGTACGCGGCAAGGGTTATGCCGGGGCTGATGCGTGATCCGAAGATCAGAGCAATGCTGCAGGCGGAGCACGATAGAGGGATCAGGGATTGGGAGTTGATCACCATCATCCTCAACATCGCGCTGAACCAGTCCGTCAGGGCCGACCCGGCCAGGGTCAGAGTAGACGGAATGGACGCCTATCGTTCGCAACTGGCAGCGGAGAGCCAAGTGCTCCTGTCAGGCGGCGGTCCACCGTTCGATCCCGCATGGCTGAAATCGGAGGACTGGCCGATGCACGTGCGGACTTTCATCATGGCCGTGACCAACTCGTGGGGATTGGTCAGCAATCGCCAAACACCAAATATCGACGCGTTCAGGACGCTACTTGAGAGGCGCTTCCATCACCTTGACGATGATTTGCCCCACGATAACTGGTTCGGGTGGTTCAGTCCTGCCCAGGCCGATCGGGAACCGTAGCGGTCACTCGGCTGCTCTCTTTCTTACGCCGCTTACGATCCGTTCTCGGACATTCCAGCTCGAAGTCACGAACCCCTAAAGCTGCCATTCATCGCGTTCTAGTCACAGCGACCCCAATGACGGCATTTCCTTCTCGCCCGATGATATGTATTTCTCGCCTATACGACGGGGGGGCAAATTGGGGGATTGGACGCCAGAAGCGGCGGAGGCGATTGATCTCTGCGCACAATGGGCACGCGAGGTTAGCGCTGCTATCCCATGCGATATCTATCTGTTTGGAAGCGCGATCTACCAGGACGGTGATCAGTTCGACGCCCAACTGAGTGATCTTGATATCGTCGTCAAGTTTCATTGTGATTTGGAAGCGACCGAGCGTGTCGAGAGGATGATGGAACTTCGCACGCATAAAATGATGCTTGAGCTTCGAATGGTCCCTTGCCTTCACCGCACGAATTGTGCGGATCCGGGGGTCAGTGTCCTTCCGATCACTTCCCTCGAGCTTCTGGCGAATGTCCACAAGGGCAAATCGCGGCACTTCTTCACCAGGAATATTTTTCTCGATCTGCTTTCGGACGTGGAAACAATCAGCATCCCAACTGCAGGGACCAGTTCGTTATCGGATGAAGCACGACAAGCACTCGAGTTCGCCCAGGAGGTGCGGAACCACTTCTTGGCTGTCAGCGCAAATGGGACCGGTGGCTTGGCGCCGTTCGACGGGCCAGATCCGCTGCCAAAAGCGCTTGCCCGAACGGCTGCTCAACTTGTGCCGGAAGTCGAAGCCGGTAGCTGGTATGACACGCGATACGGTCTTGAATATCTCTGGGACGAACTGTCTCGGCGCCGAAGTGAGTCGCCGGAACTCCTCCAGTTGCATCGAAAAATTTCAATTAGGCGGGGCGGACGCGGTCATCGCCAAAAGCTCTCCGATGTCGACCAATTACTGCTCGCCGAGATCCTTTACGACCGTGCCGCGGCGTCCCCCGTGGTTCCCTTGGTCACATGGGAAATCCGCTTCGGCGGCATCTCGCCGAGTCGTAGCGAACGCGACCGGCTAGTCGAAGCGTTGCGGAGCCTAGTTCCGGATGCGGAGATTTTGGGCGTGTTTGATGGCAGCATCGTCATCAGACTGCGGAGTTCGAAGCGCAGCTTCTTGACGATGCGTCGGCTTCACGAACTCCAAGCTTTGCCGGAGTTTTTTACGGTCGAAGATGTTGATCTTGTCGATCTGGAAAGCGGAGAGGGAATCGCTGGGTTCAGCACGCATGGAGTCATTGATCGCATCGCCGAACGCATTTCAGAATGGCGTCCTCAATCCGGCGATCATGCAGCAGAGTCGGAGGCCAGTCTCGCGCGTTGGCTGAGTGATTGGCTGAGTGAGGATGACCAGCTTTCCACGGCCAAATTGGTTCGCGAAGCACTGATTGGCGACTTTGAACGCCCGCTGCGCGCGGACATTCTTCTGCAGTTTGCTCAGCCGGGCGGTGAACAGCGCGTGGTGATCGAGCTAGTGCGCGTAAGGCATCGGAGAGATTTCTTCTCCCAGCTTGGACGCGCGCAGGGACTTGGCGTCCCGACAATTCTCGTGTTGGTGGGTGAGCCCGGCAAGCTCTCCAGTCTTGCGCCTGACATCCGCGCTCTTACGGCCCTCGACGCCAAAATTAGGGTCGTGCCGGTCGCTCTAGATAATGGCTAGAGGCATGCTATTGCTATGCGTCCGCTTCTTCGTGAGTGCTCTAAAGGGCTGCCAGTCAGCTTTGCACCCGAACGCGGACATCGGCAGCCGCTTTGACTCCGGCAGGCAATGATGACTGCTACCGCCGCACCACCTTTCGACGCGATCCCCGCTCTCGCGCTTATTCCCATCTATCTGTGCCGATTGTTCCCAAGCAGCCGTCCGCCGGCCGCGGCCGTGGTTCGCGGGCGTCCCGCTCGGGTTGCGGTAGGGCTATCGTCTGCGGGCTGTCGAGCACGCCGAGGGGTGGCGATCGGCCCGCGATGACGCGCAAGCGGAGGCCCCCCGAAGGGGCTCGCTTGAATTGTTCGGGATTCGAGAGCAACCTGTCCGTGGGTGTGAGAACCCGGACCGAAGACCGCACTTCCTTTGACGAGGAACATCGCCATCCCCTTGCAGGGATAGCGGCGGTCGAAGAGCATCCGCTTTTTGGCGGAGGTGCTGCCAGCGCTTTGGCGAGCGCGCCGACCTGGCTATATGGCCGGGAGCGGTGCGCTATATCCAGGGGGCACCTTAAAAGCGTTCGGCCTGTCACTTCGGCAGTAAGCCGCTGCCCCTCGAGGTAGATGGGGAGATGCGGAAAGACGTCCTGTAGCTGCGACAGCCTGCGACGCTGCAACGCAGCGCCCGCGCGGCGATCGTCGCGGACTTGCCTTCAATCGCGCCGAGCACTGGAGCGTCAGGGCCGAAACGCTTTGCCATGGCATTGAGGTCGATCTCGCGGCGGTGATCGCAGGCATGGCAATAGGCGGTCAGTTCGTAGCGTCCGTCGATGAGCTTTTGCAACGTTCCGGTCATGTTGGTACGGCAGCGAGCGAGTGAAGATGGCGCTGAACTTCAGCGGCTTCGCTGTGGCCCCTTGTGTCATCAAATGTCCGGAACGATCGACGGCGGCGCGCCATTGTTTGGCCGGGCTGCTTCCCGCGCGGCACAGCGAAGGCGTACCGCGACCACATCGAGGCCTTCGCGGTCAGCTATGACAATGAGATCAGCGAGCCGCCGGCGGATTTGCGCGAGCGCTTCCGTTGATGACGGCTCCGGATTCTCGTCGGAGCGCTTCATTCGTCGCCTCTTCTGCCGCCATCTCCAGGAGGTAACGCAGGAACGACATTCCTGCGCCCTCAGCTTCCCGTGCCAAGCGGCGTGTCTCTTTCTCGATGTAGAGCGCGTTTGCTGTCATGGCCGACCAATCCCCCGATTTGTCAGTACAGTTAACATGGGTTGTATACACTATAAATTCTACTTCTGCGCACAATGTTCGCTCGGCGACTGGAACAATGTGTATTGGCTTAAAGTTATTGCAACGAGCCTGTACAGTTGCCCCTATCGTTTCTTGTCGTGCAAACGATGCCCGCCGTCATACCAGCCACGATCCCCAAACTGGTCCGGCTCGCCGCGCATCATGCATTTGAGTTCGTAGCCGAGATCGACGCAGCGTCGGCAAAGCGGCTCACATGGTGTCCGCTTGGCATTGGTCCGCATGCAGATGACGCGGGCGAGCGCCTCGCGCTTCGGATTGGCGACGTAGGCCCGGAGGGCCTCCAGCACGACGAAGCTGGTCTCCCAGGTGAGCCGGGCCCCGCGCTTCGCAGCGACCCGCTCCTCCAGGCGCTGAATGACCGCCCATGGTGTCAGCGGCGTCCGATCATCGGCCATGGTCGAGAAGCGCGGCACCCACTGCTCGGCCGCGAACATAGCCGTAGGACGTCGCTGCCGCGCGTGCATCGTTGACCAGCAACAGCGTCTCGATGACAGCACGCGGATCGCCGCCATGCGCTGCGACTAGATCATCAACGCGCCGCTGGAGGCCGTCCTCGACATCGTCACTCTGTTCTGCCGCCGCGCCCATCGCCGCCTCCGTTTGGGAATTCGTTCCCATTTTGTTCACGGTTTCGAAAGAGTCAAGCGAGGGCGGCGCTATCCACACCAGTGCGCCGCGCGGGCGGCATAGGCCTCGGCGCCTGGCTTGTATGAAAGAGCAAAGCCTTGGCGCAAAAGAGCCGCGCCAACATCGCCGTCAGGAGTCACGACCCGAACCAGCGGTCGGCTGTAGCGGTCTGTCTTGCCGGAATAGCGGATCGTCACCTGCTGCCCGGCAATCAGGGATCGGAGAGCTGCGGTCGCAGCCGCGCCGGCGCTCGCCTCGGCGGTGCAGCGCGGCTTGGAGGTTTCTGGCGTGTCGATGTCGAGGAGGCGCAGCCGCTCGCCCTTGTAACGCAGAGTGTCGCCGTCGACGACGACAAGCGCCGATCCGCTGACGACGACTGCCTGACCCGTGCCGAGGTCTGGAAGTGTTGGGAGGTCCTTGATGATCGCTGGCAACCAGCCCGCGGGCAGCTCAACGCCGAGAACAGCGCCGACGGCCAGCGCCGCCAAGACGATCGGCACAGCGGTGCGGCGCGGTCTGCGTCTTTTTGGAAATCGTGTGACGGACATCAGGAGGGTCTGCCGCTTGGGAACGCGGCCGCAGCATCTCAGCGTTCCGTTACCGATCCGGTCATAGTGGAGCTTCGTGCATGACCGTGGCATGCTGGCGGCCATGTGCAATCTCTACAGCATGATGTCGAACCCCGAGGCGATCCGCGCTTTTGCGAGCGCCATGCTCGATTCGACCGGCAACCTCGAGCCGCAGCCGGGGATCTTCCCCGACTATCTCGCTCCGATCGTCCGGAACACACCGGACGGCCGCGAGCTCGCCCGCGCGCGCTGGGGCATGCCGTCGTCGTCGCAGGCGCTGTTCAAGGCCGCGACGACCCGCGCCGACAAGCTGCGCGCCAAGGGCAAGGATGTCGACTTCCCGGCGCTACTGAAGGCCGAGCCGGACAGTGGCACGACCAATATCCGCAATACGGCAAGCCGGCACTGGACGCGCTGGCTTGGGCGAGAGAACCGCTGCGTCGTGCCGTTCACTTCGTTCAGCGAGTTCAATCGCGACGCCGGGGGCGATATCTGGTTCGCGCTCGATGAGAGCCGACCGCTCGCCTTCTTCGCTGGGATCTGGGTGCCGCAATGGACGTCGGTGCGGAAGATCAGGACCGGCGTCGAAACGTCCGACCTCTACGGCTTCCTCACGACCGAACCGAATGCGGAGGTGGATGCCATCCACCCTAAGGCCATGCCGGTGATTCTGCGCACGCCGGAAGCGGTCGAGGCTTGGATGACGCTGCCCACGGCGGATGCTCTCGTGCTGCAACGGCCGTTGCCGGATGGTTCGCTCAAGATTGTGGCGCGGGGGGCGAAGCAGGACGGATGAGTCTGGCGTCTTAGTGGATCGTCGGTCGGCGTACCAACTGAAGCCGGATCGTTGACCCGCTAGGCTGATCAATATGTGCGCAGCCGATCATGACGGTTCCGCCCGGCGTCATGTCGACTGAGCACACGGCCATGAGCCGCCTTCCGGAGACTAAGCGAACGAGGTCACCGACCTTTAGTATGTCTGCCATTGCGATTGACCTCCAGAGCAGGAAATATCTTGCGTCCAGCCGGGGGGCTCGATCGCGACGGCTACCAAAGTAACGGTCGGTGGACTTTCCAGGTGCCCTGCCGAAATCATATCATGGATCGACGAGGCAAGACGGATGAATACGGTCTGGCAGTGGTTGCTGGTGTTCGGCGGGGTTTGGGCCGCCTGGCTGCTGTATGTGGAGCCGCATCTGTCGCACTACGTCATCAATCGTTGGGACGACGAGCAGCTGCGCAGAATACCTGCAAGCAAGACGCGGCATTAGGTTCGGGGGCTATAGACTTGACGCACCGAATCCGGTGGACGGCGCGCGGCAAGACTAGCGGCGAGTTCATCGGTCGAGAACGGCGGCGCGGCGGGGCGCGATTGAGGCGCGGGCAGGGCTGATAATGTGCAACAGCGTGACCTATGAGGGCAGGATCTACAATACGCCCGGCGAGCTTGCCGAGCTTGTCGGCGGCGTCGATCGGCTCGTCTGGCAGAGCTTCAATCCGTTTACCCCTTGGCCCGCAGGCAAGGATTGGCATGCGCTCGACCTCTGTCTGTGCCCGGTTAATGTGGAGGCGACACTCACGAGCGCCGGCTTCACGGCGACGAACGATGGCGATCCGATGGAGTGGCAGGTCCAACGATGACCGAGCCATGCGGCGGGCGATCGAGGAAGCCGGCGTCGAGTTCATCGCTGAGAACGGCGGCGGGGCGGGAGTAAGATTAAGTAAATGAATGGACACGCCCGCGACCCTCTACATGAGATAACGATAAATGTTGAGAGCCTTCTTCGTAGCTCAAGAACAATACATGACAGTGGTAATTATGCCCTTTCTACGCACGTTTCTATATTGTGTATCGAAGAGAGCGCTAAATATTTATTAGTGTAT
The DNA here is from genome assembly GCF_900129325.1 of Kaistia soli DSM 19436. Classification (GTDB taxonomy): domain Bacteria; phylum Pseudomonadota; class Alphaproteobacteria; order Rhizobiales; family Kaistiaceae; genus Kaistia; species Kaistia soli. Next base: position 1,362,393 of record NZ_FQUP01000001.1, read on the forward strand.
TGCAAAGCGCATTTGCCGCATGATGTCTTCAGAAAACGATTTCAGCACGTCCACAAGCATGCGGTGTCAAATGCCCCGTGGTTTCTTGCCGGCCAATTCTCCGTGGCATATATGCTTCATATAACCGGAGAAATGGTCGACAAGAGTGAAAGTATCCGCGACCAAATGAGAGGATTGTCTCAGGCTGTTACCGAATACATTTTTCAGAACGACCCACAGATCGTTGCTGAGGCTATTGCTAGCGTTCTTGCGCCGAAAGATGCCGAAACCGATCGACAGTACAGACAATTTCATGACGAACGTGAGAAGGATCGCGTTAATTCTATATACGTTGACGTATCTGACGATCTAGTTGTCACGGCATCACCCAGAAGCTTCGGTCGCGCAAAATCGAAAGAATACGTCGAGCGCGCAGAACTGTGTGCGGCGCTCATTCAGTTCCTCGCCAACCCTACAGCAGACATAGTGGAGTTCGTCGATAGATTACCTCCGAAAGAGCGACTAAGAATCAAAAGAGAAGGACTGAGGAATGCAAGAACGCTAATCGCACGGCTACGGGCTGCGGGAGCAACGCCTGGGACCGAAGGCAGCGCAGCGAACGAAGGGAACAAGTCGTGACGGGGCTAATTGAAGAACTTCAACGTCAAGCACTTGATCCCGCTGTAGCGGTGAGCACGCTCTTGAGGAGGGTTAAGCTGATCGCTCTAAAGCTTGGCTTGCCGGATTTGCAAGAATGGGTCGAACTGGAGTTGAACGGCTATGATGGCCGGCCAGTGCCCAAATACCGAGTGCTAAACGGACAACCTAAAGCGCTCAATCCTTACAATGGCTGGATACCAATAATGGGCCCGCCAGACCTAATTCGAAAGCTCTCTGAACGCGACGTGGGACAGTCGCTGAGCTCTTTGGAAGCCATTGCAAGCTCAAACTCCGGAGAGCGGGTCACGATTCCGTTCTCACCCGAGACGATTGCTTGGCTGAACGAGCGTATGGATGTTCCCTTTGCAAGAATATCGCTCCACTGTCCCGCGTCCTCCGTCGTGGGGATCATAGACTGTGTTAGGAATCTTGTTCTGGATTGGTCTATCGAAATGGAAAAGGCGGGCATAACGGGAGAGGGTCTGTCCTTTTCTCCGGAGGAGAAGAAGGCTGCACACTCTCAATCGACGACCGTACACATTGGCACGATCGGGTCTTTTGCGGGGAACATCGGATCAGGAAACAAATCGGGTGACATTTCGATGTCGTCTGTCAATGTCGAGGCAATCAAGAGCCTCATCGGGCAGACAAGATCAAATATGGCGTCGTTGGATGGCGTTGACCATTCTGCCGTTATCGCGCATCTGGCCGAGCTTGAGGATGAGGTGGCCAAGCCCAGTCCCAGCGCCAGCCGTGTTCGAGCGACGCTTTCGGCGCTTCAAGGACTACTCACTGAAGTCTCAGGCAATCTCATTGCGGCTGGCATCATCGCCCTCATACAGCAGATTTCTTGAGCCCTATTGGGGGTCACAGCCGAGCCAAGACGACGCCTACCCTCACCCCCTATTCCCCTTGCATATCCCCGGGATCACTGCGAGCACAGTCGAGCACCGAAGCACACGATCACATCGAGCACCGCCCTCGATAGCGAAACGCTTGATATATCTCATTTATTCAAATTTTCATGCGCGATATCGCGCAACTGAACTGGATATATACGCCAATAACGCGCGAAGTGCTCCTTCACTAAAGACGTTTCGAGGCTGCCTGAAGCGCGGGCTAGTAGCTCGCATCCAATCATTGTACCGGAGCTGCCGACTGGCGAGAATGGCTTCGACGATGTGAAGGAAATAGCAATGGCGAATGGTCGGCAGGCAACAACAAAACGCATGAAAATGGCGGAACGCGCCGAACAGGCGATGAACGTTCATTTTCCCAATATGCCATCCTGGTGGCTTTGGCATCGCAAAACGAATGATGGCTTCGCAACAATCCCTCGTACGCTACCGATTGTGATGCAAGCGGCGGATGCTCAGTCTAAGGGACAGCCCGCGGGTCATGTTCTCTTCAGTCTTTGGATACGCGCGCCAGATCATCCCGTCTTGACGATCGAACATCCGGCGACCTTTGCAGCGGAAGCGGGCTTTGTAGGTGAGCGCGCGATCGATACCTGGCGAAAACGCATGAAGCGCTTGCGAGAGTTGAATTTGATTATGACCAAGCCCGGCGCGTCTGGGGAATTTCACTATGTTCTGCTTCTCAATCCCAACGCTTCTCTGGAATGGATGCGAAGCGCGGGATTGGTGCAGGACGGGCTTTATGGCCGTTTCGTCGATCGTTTAATCGAGGTGGGCGCCTACGGCGAACTCGAAGCTGTCCACGAGGGATGGGCGGCTGCAGCAAAGGCAGCAGCGCAAGCTCCGAGTATTGAACAGGCAATCCCAGCCCAGACAATCCCAGCCGCCGAAGTGCCGCCGGTCTGATGGGCCCACACGACTTAGAGGATAAGGAGCAGCTATGAATAAAAGAAGATCGCATGGCCTCGGACGCCAGCTTGCCCGTCCGAGGCCATGAAACGAACGGTCTGACCGAAGTTTTCCGCTCAGACCGATGGCGAGCATCCGAGATGCTGCTGAGCCTGGCACCAACCGAAGCTCCGATAGCAGTCTACAAAAATCAGGGAGTTCGCGCTACGGGCGCGATCTCCTTGTTATAGCGCGAGACGCGTGATCACCCAACCGGCCCTGGCTGACGCCACTTGGGATGGCTCACGCCAACGCCATGTCGTCCGACCAATCCGCCGGACTGTCATAGATCGACTGGCCGGTAGACCCGGCCGGGCAGCGCGCGACGACAATGGCGGCGGGGACCGCGCCATCGATGCGATCCCGGCTCTTGCCCTTATGGGAGGTCCGGATTGCCGGCCTTGTGCGCTTCGACAGCGATGTTGCCGAAGTTCCAGCGCAGCATGGGTTGGCAGCCATGAATGAAGCGGCCACCTAAGCCGTAAGCCTCAAGCAAAACGGCGGCTTCCCTTGGGGGGGTAGCGGCCGCAACGGGCTCCCGCTACCACCATTCCACTGATGATTTGCCGGCGGATTTGAGGCTGGCGAAATGTCCGGCGACGGATAGTTCGATGTCGCTAGTGTCGGCCATGAGGGGACTATGACTGTCTCAATTCCGATTCTGCCGGCCGCAACCCATGTGAAAGCGCGCGACGCACCACGAGAATGCGTCGGGCTATATCGTCGAGCGGCGCTTTCTGCTCAGTCAGCCTAGTCGGTCGGTTTGACTGCGTCAGGGAGCATGGGGAACGCCTGTCGCAGCGCGCGCTCGGCGCGGATCACCTTCATTTTGTCCTGCATCACATTGGCCGGATTGAAGGATGGAGGGAATGAACGCGGCGGGAAGTCATCGAAAGTCGCCACGAACTGGAAGACGTCATCCATCATTCCGTAGGCAGGGCCGACGTGATTGAGGTTCCAGTCCCAATAGGTGTTGGACGTGATGTCGGCACGCTCATAGGGGTCCTGCATCAGATTGAAGATCTTCTGGAGGCGCAGGGTCGTGAAAGGCTCGGCCCAGAGGCCGAGCGTGCCTTCCTTGCGCTGCTCGGAGAAGACGTATTTGTAATCGCCCTGCCGCATGGCAACGAGCAGGCCGTCGTCATCAGCATAGAAGAAATCGTTGCGCGCGCTTTTGGCGCCGTTGTTCTTGCCGACCGTCCCTGAGACCGTCTCCAGGAACGTGGCTTGGTCGAGCCCATCGAGATGAACCTTGTAGGCTTTGCCGTTCAGGGTCGTGCCGGCCTTCAGCTCGTCCACAAGCTTCGGATCGCCCGCGATATCGGCGAGCGTCGGCATCCAGTCATTGTGGCTCATCAGTTCGTTGGTGACCGTCCCAGCCGCGATATGGCCGGGCCAGCGGACCATCATGGGCACGCGGAATGCGCCCTCCCAATTGGTGTCCTTTTCTGAGCGGAACGGAGTCATCGCTCCGTCCGGCCAGCTGTTCATGTGAGGGCCGTTGTCCGAGGTGTAGACGACGATCGTATTGTCGGCGATGCCCATTTCATCGAGGGCATTGAGGATCGTCTCGATCGTGTCGTCGTGTTCGATCATGCCGTCGATATATTCGCTGTCGCCGTGGGTGTAGCGGCCGCGATGCTCCGAGCGAACATGCGTTCGAAGATGCATGCGCGTCGCATTGAACCAGACGAAGAATGGCTTCTCGGCGGTGTGCTGGCGCTTCATGAAGTCGATCGCTGCCGCCGAGGTTTCATCGTCGATCGCCTCCATCCGCTTCTTTGTCAGCGGGCCGGTATCGACGATCATCTGCTTGCCGATCTTGCCGAAGCGCGGGTCGAATATCGTTGTCATCTTCGGCGACGATATCGGCATCGCCAATGTCAGCGCCTATAGCGACGGCCTGATGGGCTATACGACCCCCAACATCGACCGCATTGCAGAGCAGGGTGCGCGGTTCCTGCAATATTACGGCGAGCAAAGTTGCACGGCGGGACGGGCGGCCTTCCTCATCGGCCAGCATGGCCTCCCTACCGGTCTCACCAAGGTGGGATATCCCGGCGCGCCGATGGGTCTCAGCCAGCTCGATCCGACCATCGGTGTCGTTCTCAAGAATCTGGGCTACGCGACCGGCCATTTCGGCAAGAACCATGTCGGCGACCGGAACGACACGCTGCCGACGGTCAACGGCTTCGACGAGTTCTTCGGTAATCTCTACCACCTGAATGCCGAGGAAGAGCCGCAGCTGCCGGATTATCCCAAGGGAGTGAGCAGCTTCGATTGCGTCAGATCGTGCCAAGCAGGCGGGAAGGGTCGGCGTCTGTCGGTAGCAGGCGGACGATTTCGACCGGCTTTTGCGGGTTGAGGCCGTCTTCCAGGCGTTGGCGTGCGGCATCGGGCCAGAAGCGCTGGACGGCGCCGGCCTTGCCGCGCTCGGCCCAGAATCGGCAGAGCAGGACGAGGCCCGACTGGGTCGTCTTCTCGACGGTGATGTCGGGTGCCGGATGCTCCTTGACGTCTGCCGTCGAGCGGGTGACCTCGCCGAGGACCGCTCGGGCGGCGTCGACATCCGTGCCGGACGGAAGATTGATCTGATAGGCGATGAGCCGGGATCGCGACTGGCTGTGATTGCGCAAGGCAACGTTCCAGATCGTCGAGTTCGGCGCGAAGATGACGACGCCGTCATAGCTGACGAGGCGGCAGGCGAAGAGGCCCATTTCCTCGATCGTGCCGGCGATGCTGCCCGACACGAGTTCGATATAGTCGCCGGCGCGAAACGGCCGCAGCCATAAGAGCATGATGCCCGCCGCGATATTGGTCAGCGTTCCCTGCAGGGCCAGGCCGATGGCGAGGCCGGCGGCGCCGAGGACGGCCAGAAGCGAGGCCGTCTGCACGCCAAGCTGACCGAGCGCCGCAATGAATGTCAGCACCAGGATTCCGTAACGGACGACGGCGCCGAGGACCGGCCGAACCGTTCTGTCGATATGGGCGACCGACGCGCCCATGCCGGCTACGAAACGGCCCGCAGCGCGCGCGATGAAAATGCCTGCGACGACGATGAGAGCGGCCGTCAGGATCCGCGGCAGGAAGGCGACGGACCAGGTCCAGGCCATGGCGGGGAGGGCGCCAAGATCGTTGGGAGCGATGCTGTCCACCGGCAGTCTCCTTTTTTCATGTTGCGATGCGCAACGCGTGGCGCCGCCAATCGATCCGGACGGGAAGGCGCGATTGCCCCAGGAAATCTGTCGGGTCAGCGCCCGGGCCCGCTGACGCTGTCCGCGCTCGGGAGGATGAGGCGTGCCTCGAAGCCGTCGATGCGGCCGGATGCCGGGGAGACGAGTTGCAGCTGTCCGCCGGCATTGCCGATGATCTGGTCGACGATGGCGAGTCCGAGGCCGGAGCCTTCGGCGCGGGTGTCGCCGCGCTCGAAGCGCCGGGTGAGGAGCGCCAGGCGCTCCGGCGCGACGGCCGGGCCTCCATTGGTGACGGCGACGACGCGATCTTCGGGCACGGCGACGGTCACCGGCGCCGCGACATCGCCGTGTAGGAGGGCATTTTCGAGCAGGTTTCGCATCGCAATGCCGAAGGCATCGACATCGAGCGGCGTCAGCAGCGACGCGCCCTCGACGATGTCGAGCCTCAGTCGACGGGCATCGGCCATGGCGCGCCGCGTATCATCGACCACCAGGCGGAGCGCCGGCATCAGATCGCGCGGCTTTGCTGTGCCGCTCATGCCAGAATCGGCGCGGGCAAGCTCCAGCAGCTTTTCGGACAGACGGCGCAGTCGCCGCAGGCTGTCCTCGACCTGACGCGCGCGAGCCTCCGCGGGCTGGCCTTTGAGTTCCGCCAGCAGACGCTGCGTCTGCGCCAGGCTGCCGGCGATGGGCGTCCGCAATTCATGCGCGCTGTTGGCAGCGAGCGATCGCTCCGCCTCGAAGGCCGCGGCAAGGCGCGCGATCAGCGCCTGGACGGCCGCCCCCATCGGCGCGAGTTCGACCGGCAAGGTGCCGGTCTCGATCGGGGCGAGGTTGCGGGCGTCGCGGCGGCTGATCTCCGCGCTGAACGCGCCGAGCGGCCTCAGGGCGGCACGGACGATGAGAAAGATCCCGATCGCAGACAGTGGAATCAGCGCTGCGATCGGCAGGACGAGGGTCGCGATGCTGCCGACGAGGGTCTCCGAGCGATGGCTGAGCTGCTCGGCGACATGGATGAAGAACCGCCCGTCCTGCGTGCCGATTGTCAGGATGCGCCAGCCATCGTCCTCGCTGAAGCCATTGGCCAGCGGCGCCTTGAAGGGCTCCATCGGGGCGTCGAAGGAGCGGACGAGGATCTGCCCTTTGGCGTTGCGGACCTGATAGACGATGTATTCGCCGTCGGCGGCGTCGAAGACGGGAATTTCGAGGCTCTCATCGCCGTCGTGCGCGCCGCCGTCCATGCCCTCCACCGCGAGCGGGAGCAGCCGTTCGGCGGTTTCGCGAAGGCCGCCATCGAAGGCAGCCTGAAGCTGGTGCTGCAGGACCGCTGCCGCAAAGAGCGCGCCGCAGAGCCAAAGCACGGTGGCGCCAAGCGTCAGCCAGAGGATGAGGCGCCGGGTCAGGCTTGAAGGACGTCGTCTCGCCGATTGCGTCATTCAGCGGCAAGCCGGTAGCCGAGGCCGCGCGCCGTCTGGATCAGGTTGGCCCCGAGTTTCTTGCGAAGGCGGCTCACATAGACCTCGACGGCATTCGACTCGATCTCCGCGCCGAAGGCATAGAGCGTGTCCTCGAGTTGCGGACGCGAGATGAGCATTCCGGGGCGCTGCGCGAGACGCTCGAGGATCGCCCATTCGCGCGCGGTGAGGTCGAGCCGACGGCCCTCGATGCTGGCGGTCCGGTTTCCCTGGTCGATTTCGAGCGGTCCGATGGTGATGAGCGGGTTGGGGTTGCCGGCATAGCGGCGGGCGACGGCACCGAGGCGGGCCATGAGTTCCGAAAGGTCGAACGGCTTGACCAGATAGTCGTCGGCGCCGGCATTCAATCCGTCGATGCGCATCGAGAGCTGATCCATGGCGGTCAGGATGATCACGGGCGTCGTGTCGCCCCGGCGCCGAAGGCGCTTCAGAAAGTCGAGGCCGCGGCCGTCCGGCAGGCTGAGATCGAGCAGAGCGAGATCGTAGACGACCGTCGCATGCGCGTCCTCGGCCTTGTCGATCCGGCGCACCCAGTCGATGGCATGGCCTTCCGCGGCGATGTGATCGCGCAGGGCGCCGCCCAGCATCTCGTCGTCCTCGATCAGCAATATCCGCATGTCGCTCCCCGTCCAATCGCTGAACGGAACAGTCCCGGCTGACGTGGAGCTTACGGCGTTGTCCCGGCCGCGTCAGCTTCGCGTCAGGGCGATGGGGGAGAACGGGTCGTCGAGCCAATCGACTGCAACAATGAGGTTACCCTGATGAAATCGACCCCTTCGATATTGCTCCTGGCGACGGCGGCGATGATCGCGATCGGCACCGCCGGTCCGGCGCTGGCGGCCGACGTCTGCAATGTTCCCGCCGCAAAGGCCCAGAGCACGGACGCCCTGAAGGCCCAGCTCGAGAAGGACGGCTGGACCATTCGCAAGATCAAGCATCAGAAGGGCTGCTACGAGGCCTATGCCGTGAAAGGCAGCGCCAGGATGGAGAAACTCTTCGATCCGGCGACGCTGAAGATGCTCGACGTGGCGGCTGACTGAGGAGGCCGCGATGTCGGGCGAGGTCAAGGTCTGGGATCCGGTCGTACGCCTGTTCCACTGGGCGCTGGCGATTTCGATCGCCATCGCCTGGCTGACGGCGGAGGACATGCAATCGGTGCATCATGTCGCGGGCTATGTCGCCGCCGGGCTGCTTGCGGTGCGCATCGTCTGGGGCGTGATCGGGCCGCGTACCGCGCGCTTCTCGTCCTTCGTGCGGCATCCCTCGACGGTGATCGGCTATCTCTGTGATATCGCCGCAGGGCGGGAACGTCGGTTCCTCGGCCACAATCCGGCCGGCGGGGCGATGATCGTCGCCTTGATGCTGGCGATCGCGGCCCAAGCGACCATGGGCTACCTGCTCACCACCGATGCGTTCTTTGGCGTCGATTGGCTGGCCGAACTGCATGGCGCCTTCGCCTATGTGATCCTCGGATTGATCGGGCTGCATGTCGCCGGGGTCCTGATCGCCAGCGTTCGCCACCGCGAAAACCTGCCACTTGCCATGATCACCGGGCGGAAGCGCGGGCTCGCGGCCGACGAAATGGGCTGACGTCGCCAAGGAATCCCCTGCCAAATCTCGCCCACGGAGAAGCAGCAAGGGGGTCGTGGAGCGGCCGCCGGCACCCACGCCGGTTGGCCGCTCTCGTCCATTTTGGAAGACCCAAATTGCGTTCCGCGTTCCGCTCACGACAACGCAACTTCACCAACGCAATAAAAAAGGGGCGGCCGAAGCCGCCCCTGATCCTACCCCGCCGACAACGGTCAAGTTGTCGAGGGAACGTCCTCGTCACGGAGCTTGCCAGCAAGAGCGGCCGAGACCGCTGCGATGAACGCGCCGATCAGCAGGGCTACGAAGCCGAGCAGCATTGTCGTCGTCGCGGCCTTGCGGGCCGCATCGGCTGCTTCCTTGGCCTTCGTCTTGGCAGCCTCGACCTGAGCGAGCATGTCGTTGACCCGTTTCTCGGCGTCAGCTGCAGGTATTCCGGTCCGAGCAGCGATGAGCTGGGCCAGATAAGCCTTGTCCGCATCCGTCATCTCGCCATTGGCGATACTGGTCGCAACGATGCGTCCTGCCTCGGTGCGGACGTCGCCCTGATTGGTGGCCGGCGTGGTCGGCGGCAACTGATCGGAGACCGGGCGAAACAGCGTATCGACCAGATAGCCCGATGGATCGCTGATATTGCCAGCTGCCTGGGCCGCGCCCTGCGAAGCACCCTGCGCCGCGCCTGACAACACGGACGTGGTGGCCTGAACGCCGGTTGAAACCGTTCCGACGACTGCCGAGCCGACCAGAAGAGCAGCAATCAGCGTCGAGACGCACCAGGCAAGGAAGCCATGCGCCGTGTCGCGGAAAAACACCTCATCGGTGTGAACGCCAACCCAGCGCGTCCGCAGACGGCCGGTGACGTAACCGCCGAGCGCCGAGGCGAGCCACTGGACAATGACGAGCCAGATCGCTGCCGAGACGGCGAAGGTGCCAGCTGCGACACCCGCGTTCGACCAGGGTGAGACTGCGGCGAAGCCGAGGCCGGATCCGAGAACGAAGAGGCAAAGCGAAGCCGCCGAGGCCGCTGCCGCGCCGGCGAGAATAGCGCCCCATGATATCGCCGATTGCGACGATTCCGGCGCCGCTACGGGCGCCGATGTTGCAACGATGGTCATCGTATTCCCCTAGTGCCAGAAGAGGGCAAGGAGGATGATGATCGGAATCGGGATACCGAGCAGCCAGAGAAGAATTGAGCGACCCATTTGTCAGCCTCCACTAGTGAACCAGATGATCACTAAACGGCGGCGTCGCGGTTTTGGTTCCGACAAATGAAAAAGGGGCGCGACAACGCGCCCCCTCTCAAGCAACGGTCGCTGGCGCTATTCGGCCGCGACAAGACCGGGGACGGGAGCCTCGATCAGGACGGTCTCGTCGTCGAGATCGCCGTCGAGTGCGGCTTTCATCTGTGCCACGTCCAGCTCGCCTTCCCAGCGGGCGACGACCAGCGTGGCGACGGCGTTGCCGATGAAATTGGTCAGTGCGCGGCATTCCGACATGAAGCGATCGACGCCGAGGATTAGCGCCATGCCGGCGACCGGCACGGTCGGCACCACCGAGAGTGTCGCAGCGAGGGTGATGAAGCCAGCGCCGGTGATGCCGGCGGCGCCCTTTGACGACAGCATCGCGACGAGGAGCAGCAGCACCTGCTGTTCGAGCGAGAGATGCGTATTGGTGGCCTGTGCGATGAACAGCGCCGCCAACGTCATGTAGATGTTGGTGCCGTCGAGATTGAACGAATAGCCGGTCGGGACCACAAGGCCGACGACCGAGCGCTTGGCGCCGGCCTTCTCCATCTTCTCCATCAGCGAGGGCAGGGCGGCTTCGGACGACGAGGTGCCAAGCACCAGCAGCAATTCCTCCTTCAGGTAGCGGATCAGCTTCAGGATTGAGAAGCCGTTGTAGCGCGCCACAGCGCCAAGCACGATCAGGACGAACAGGATCGAGGTCAGGTAGAAGGTGCCGACCAGGAAGGCGAGGTTGACCACCGAGCCGATGCCGTATTTGCCGATGGTGAAGGCCATTGCGCCGAATGCACCGATGGGGGCAGCCTTCATCAGGATGGCGACGAGGCGGAAGATCGGAACGGTGAGCGCAGTCAGGAAGCGCGTCACCGGCTCGCCGGCCTCGCCGACCATGGCGAGCGCGATGCCGAACAGGACCGCGACGAACAGCACCTGCAGGATATCGCCCGAAGCCAGCGCATCGGCCATGGTGGTGGGGATGATGTTCATCAGGAAGCCGACGATCGTCTGGTCATGCGCCTTCTCGGCGAAGCTCTGGACGGCGGCGGGATCAAGGCTCGCCGGGTCGACATTGAAGCCGGCGCCGGGCTGCACGACATTCGCGACGATGAGGCCGATGGCGAGCGCGAGCGTCGAGAAGGTGAGGAAATAGGCCATCGCCTTGCCGACGACGCGGCCGACCTTGCGAAGGTCGTGCATCGCCGCGATGCCTGTCGTGACCGTGAGGAAGATGACCGGCGCGATGATCATCTTGACCAGCTTGATGAACGCATCGCCCAGCGGCTTCAGATCGGTGCCGAGTTGCGGATAGAAGTGACCGACGGCGATGCCGAGCGCGATCGCAGTCAGAACCTGCACATAGAGCTGGGCATAGAAGGGCTTGCGACGATGAACGTGCGCAGCTGATGGGATGCTGATGGCCATGGAAAGGTCCTCCTCCTCGTCCGGGTGAGACGGCGGCCCCGGACTGGTTCCTCCCGCAGCGGCGGCACTTTCTTCGCACACGCGCTTCGTCCCGTGGTCATAGCCGCAAGCGCTGTGCCATCCGTTTGAAACGGCAGAAATCCGCGATTTTGACGCCGACATCGTCGCGAGTTGTGCGAATTTCCGCACGAGGCGGATTTCCTAGTGCGGGATTTCGCACTAGGCTGCAGCGATGACCGTCTCAGGCATCCCGATCGCTGCCGCGCGGGGCTCGGCCCGGCTCTGGACCGCCGCCGGGCTGCTGTTCGCCGTGCCCGTTGTGAGCGCTGCGGTCATCGGTGCCGATCGCTACGGTCGCTCTCTCGCTATGGCCGACCTCGATGGGCGCGCCGCCTCGACCTTGCCGCTCGCCGCCACTGTGCTGTCGGGCGAGATTTCCAAGCAGCAGCTTCTCCCTGCCGTCCTCGCGGTCGACAGCGATGTGGTCGCCCTGCTTCGGTCCCCGGACGATCAGCGCGCGAGGGCGATGAGCGCCAAGCTCAAGGCGCTCGCAGCGGAGGCCGGCGCCAGCGTGCTCTATCTGGTCGGCCGCGACGGCATCACGCTCGCCGCATCGAATTTTGACGCGCCCGACAGCTTCGTCGGCAGCGACTATGATTTCCGCACCTATTTCACCGCGGCCATGGCCTCTGGGCGCGGGCTGCAATACGCGCTCGGCACGGTCAGCCGGCGGCCCGGCCTCTATCTCTCGCATCGCGTCGACGGCCCTCCGGGAGCGCTTGGCGTCGTCGTGGTCAAGGTCGAGCTCGACCGGGTCGAGGCCAATTGGCGCGAGAGCGGCTATACCGTCTACGCATTCGATCCGCAGGGGATCGTCCTCGCGACGAGCCGGCCGGATTGGCGCTTTGGTCTCCTCGCGCCGCTTGCCGACGAAGATGCGGCACGGCGGGCGTTGCAGCTTGGCGATACGCCGTTGACGCCCGTGCCGCTTAAGACCGACAGCGACGGATTTGTGCTGATCGGACCCGGTGATGCCCGCGCGCATTTCGCCGTCGCGACGGGCCCCGTCGGCGCGGTCGCGCCGGAATGGCGGATGACGGTTCTCGTGCCGGCGGACGCGGCGGTCGCTTCGACATCTCGCACGGCGATATCGATCGCGCTCGCCGCACTCCTTGCCGTGATCGCGGTTGGCGTCGCCGTTCAGCGGCGTCGCTTGTCGATCCGTCGGCGGCAGGCGGCGCTGAGCGCGATGAATACCGAGCTTGAGCGGCGCGTTCTGGAACGCACCGGCGAACTCAGCCACGCCAATACGGCACTCGCCGGTGAGATCGAGGTGCGCGAGGCGGCGGAGCAACGTGTGCGGCGGCTGCGCGACGAGCTCGCGCAGGCCAACCGGCTCTCGATTCTCGGGCAGATCGCGGCCGGCGTCGCGCATGAGATCAATCAGCCGGTCGCCGCCATTCGCGCCTATGCCGACAATGCCGGCCGGATGATCGAAACCGGTCGCACCGATCAGGCACGCGAAAACATGGGCGCGATCGCGCGGATGGCCGACCGGATCGGCGAGATCACCGGCACGCTGCGCGGCTTTGCGCGGCGCGCCACCAGCCCGATGGGACCGGTGCGTCTCGACGACGCGATCGAAGGCGCGCTGTCGCTGCTGGCCGGCCGCATCCGCGATAGCGGGGTCGCACTGGAGCGCCGGCGGGCAGCGCCGGATCTGATCGTGCTGGCGAGCCGCATCCGGCTGGAGCAGATCCTGGTCAACCTGCTTCAGAACGCCCTCGACGCCGTGAAGGGCCAAGCGGAGGGGCGGATTCTGATCAGTGTCGAGAGCGATGATGCGGCTGTCTTGGTTCGTGTCGCGGACAATGGGCCGGGCATCCCGGCCGATGTCGCCGAAACGCTGTTCATGCCCTTCGTCACCACCAAGGAAGCCGGCCTCGGCCTCGGCCTCGTCATCTCGAGCGAGATCGCGCGCGAATTCGGCGGCGCTTTGCGTTTTGAGCCGGGCGACGCGGAGGGCGCCGTTTTTGTCCTCGAACTGAGGCTCGCGCCATGAGCGACGCTGCGCCCGTTATCCTCGTCGACGATGATCCAGACATGCGCGCCGCGACGGCTCAAACGCTGGAACTCGCCGGCTATCGCCCGCAGGTTTTTGCGGCCGCAGCGCCGGCTCTCACTGCTGTCGATGCGGATTTCCCGGGCGTCGTCGTCAGCGATATCCGCATGCCCGGCCTTTCGGGCCTGCAGCTTTTCGAGCGCGTCCGATCGCTCGATCCGGATTTGCCGGTGATCCTCGTGACCGGCCATGGCGATGTCGAACTTGCGGTGGCCGCGTTGAAGGACGGCGCCTACGATTTCATCTCAAAGCCCTTCGCCAGCGACCGTCTGGTCGAGGCCGTGCACCGGGCGCTGGAGAAGCGCGCGCTGGTTCTGGAGAACCGGCGCCTGCGCGCGGCGGCAACAGGCGATGCGGACGACATCACCTTTCTCGGCGATGCGCCGGCGATGCGGCGGCTGCGCGCCACGATCCGCCAGATCGCCGACGCAGATGTCGATGTCCTCGTCGAAGGGGAGACAGGGTCGGGCAAGGAGGTCGTTGCCGAGCATCTTCATCGCTGGAGCCGGCGGGCCACGCGGCCGTTCGTGGCCCTCAACTGTGGCGGCATGCCGGAGAGCATCATCGAGAGCGAACTGTTCGGCCATGAAGCCGGCGCCTTCACCGGCGCTCAGAAGCGACGCATCGGGCGCATTGAGCACTCGGACGGCGGCACGCTGTTTCTCGACGAGATCGAATCCATGCCGCCGGGCCTGCAGGTGAAGCTGCTGCGCGTGCTTGAGACGCGGCGGATCGCACCGCTCGGGACGAACGAGGACCGCGCCGTGGATCTCCGTGTCGTCGCGGCCGCGAAAGTCGATCTGTCCGATCCCAATGCGCGCGGCGATTTTCGCAGTGATCTCTATTACCGTTTAAACGTCGTAACCCTCCGCGTCCCGCCGCTGCGCGAAAGGCGAGAGGATATCCCGCTGCTCTTCGGCTTCTTCCTCCGCCGCGCCGCGCAACGCTTCGGAAGACCGCAGCCCGATCTGACGGCCGCGGCGCGCACGCATCTCGAAACGCATGACTGGCCCGGGAATGTGCGCGAGTTGCTGCATTTCGCCGAACGCTACGCGTTGGGTCTCGATGACGAGGCGTCGCCTGTCATGCAGGATGTCGCGACGGCGGGCGAGGGCGGGTTGACCGAGCGCGTCGACCGTTTCGAGGCAGACCTCCTCCGTGCCGCGCTTCGCGAGAGCGGCGGCGATGTACGGACGACGATCGAGAGGCTGCGCCTGCCGCGCAAGACGTTCTACGACAAGCTGAAGCGGCACGGGATCACCCGCGCTGCGTTCGAGCCGGGAGATCCCGGCTGATCGCAGGGCGACTTGAGCCAAAGCCAAGTGCCACCGAGCCCAATGGGCGGGTGGCACTTGCCTTGGCCGAGATGTGAACGGGAGGCGGTGTCAGACCGCTGTCTTTGCCTTCGGCGCGCGTGTCTTCTTCGCTGTGGAGGTTGTGCCCTCCGGCGCTGCTTCAGCGGCGGCCGTGGCTTCGGGCGCGCTGCTGCCGGCTTCCGTTACGGTTGCTGGCGCCTCGCTATCGACTTTCTGCGTCTTCGACTTGGACGAAGCCTTGGCCTTCGGGGCAGCCTTTGCTGCGGCGGTCTTGGGCGCTTCTTCCTTCACGGCCTTGGCGCTCGCTGCCTTGCCAGGGGCCTTAGCCGCCTTGCCAGTTGCCGGTTTGTCGGCAGCAGCTTTCTTGACCTTCTTGGCCGGCTTGTCGCCGCCCTCGACTTCGGCGACCGCCATCAACCAGTGATCCCAGTCCCGCCCATGCGGTTGGCCTTCGGCCACCCAAATCTCATAGGCCCTGATACGGATCGCTTCGTCGCTCTTCCCTGGCATGGCATGCTCCTGTTCCATCGGCGCGGCTGTGACCACCTGCAACGCGCGGCAGTCGATCGAAGTTCCTCGACCTTATTGCGCGCGCAGAGTGTGCCACTGCTTCGTTACAGATTCGACGCCGAAATTTGTGCGTCATGCTGAGGCCACGACATCGTCGCGCTTCCAGCGGTCCAGCATGCTGCCAAGGCGGTCGAACGCGAGATCCGTGACCACCGCGAGCAGCCCGACGACAAGCGCCCCCTGAACGACATAGGCCGTGTTGAAGCCGCTGAGCCCGATGATGATCGGCAGCCCGAGCGTCTTGGCGCCGACCGTCGAGGCGATGGCCGCCGTGCCGATATTGATGATCACCGAGGTGCGGATGCCGGCGAGGATCACCGGCGCGGCCAGTGGCAATTCGATCTGTCGAAGGCGGCCGGCCGGGGTCATGCCGATGCCACGCGCCGCCTCGCGTGCGCCGGCTGGAACCTGCTCGATGGCAGCGACAGTCGCCTCCGTCACCGGCAGCAGCCCGTAGAGCGCCAGCGCGATCAGAGCCGGCATCGCGCCGAAACCGATGAGCGGCACGGCGATGGCGAGCACGGCGACCGGCGGGAAGGTCTGCCCGGTCGCCACCACGGTCTCCACCAGTGGCCGGAACTCGCGACCCGAGGGCCGCGTGACGAAGAGCGCGAGCGAAACGCCCACTAGAACAGAGATCGCGCTCGAAGCCGCAACGAGGCCGATATGTGAGAGAGTCAGGTTTATGAAGCTGTCCTGCTCGAACAGCGGTCGATCCTGATCCGGAAACAGCAGGGCAAAGACCGGCTTCAGCGCCGGCATGAAGACGACAAGCGCCACCAGCGCAATGCCGGTCCAGATCAGCGGATCTCGGAGCCAGCGCCTCACGTCGGCCCACCCGTGAGATCGGCAAGGCGGATCGCGCCTGCGAGCGTTCCGGACGGGCCGATGACTGGCAGGCGATCGATCCCGCGGGCGACGAAAAGGGACAGGGCATGGCGAAGGCTGGCGTCAGCGGCGATCGGCTCGCCTTCGGCCGTCTCGCCAGGGCGCATGCGGTCGCTGACGCGCTCGATCGAGAGAAGCTTGATGCCGATATCCTCGCGGCCGACGAAATCGGCGACGAAATCATTGGCCGGTTTTGTCAGGATCGCGCGTGGCGTGCCGGACTGCACGATACGGCCGCCGTCGAGAATGACGATGCGTGAGCCGAGGCGGATCGCCTCGTCGATGTCATGCGTCACGAGGACGATCGTCGTGCCGGAAGCCTTGTGGATGCGCAGCATCTCGGCTTGCAACGTGTCGCGCGTCACCGGGTCGAGCGCGCCGAAGGGTTCGTCCATCAGCAGGACGGATGGATCGGCCGCAAGCGCGCGCGCGACGCCGACACGCTGCTGCTGCCCGCCGGAGAGATGGCGTGGATAGCGGTCGCGAAAGCGCTCGGGCTCCAGAGCAAGCAGGCCGAGCAGCTCGGTCACGCGGTCGCGGATGCGGCTCTTCGGCCAACCGAGCAGGCGCGGCACGGCGCCGATGTTCTCTTCCACTGTCCAATGGGGAAAGAGCCCGATCGACTGGATCGCATAGCCCATGCGCCGGCGCAGTTGCTCGGGCGCGAAGGAGCGGATTTCCGCGCCTTCGAACAGGATGCGGCCGCGATCGTGCTCGATCAGGCGGTTGATCATCTTGAGCGTCGTCGTCTTGCCGGAGCCAGACGGGCCGATCAGCACGCAGAACTCGCCCTCGGCGACATGCAGCGACAGATCGTCGATCGCCGTCCAGTCGCCATAGGTCTTGCCGACATGTTCGAAGGTGATCATCCGGACCTCATCTTGAGCATGGTGACGGCAAGCTTCAGCGCGATGTCGGCGGTGATGGCGATGGCGACGAGCGGCACGACGCCCAGCAAGACGAGGTCGATTGCGCTGCCGTTCAATCCCTGAAAGATGATCGCGCCGAGGCCGCCCGCACCGATGAGCGCGGCAACGGCCGTGAGGCCGACAGCCTGCACGACGGTGACACGAAGACCCGCGACGACGACGGGCAGGGCGAGCGGCACCTCGACGCGTCGGAAGATCTGGGCCGGCGTCATGCCCATGCCGGTCGCCGCGTCGACCACGGAACCCGGCACCTGTTCGAGCCCCGCCGTGGTGCTTCTGACGATGGGCAGAAGCGAATAGAGCGTCAGGGCAATGATCGCCGGCGTTGCGCCGATGCCGGAGATGCCGATCCGTCCGAGGAGGGGCGCGAATGCCACGAGGCCGGCGAGCGGCGCGATCAGGAGGCCGAACAGCGCGATCGACGGGATCGTCTGGATGATGTTGAGCACGGCGAAGACCGGTCTCCGCAACCGCGCGCGGCGATCGAGCAGGACGCCGAGCGGCAGGCCGATGCCAAGCGTCGGCAGAAGCGTTGCGCCGACGATGGCGAGATGCGTCGCCACCGCGGTAGCGAAGACACTTCGCCGGTTGGCATATTCCTTCATGATTGAAAGCTGGTCGATCGCGCCGCCACCAATCACCGCCAGGATCGGCAGGATCAGCACGGCGCCGATCGTGATGCGCGCCGCCGGATTTGAAATGCCGCGCTGGAGCGCGTCGGCCGCCGCGAGCGCAGCCATTGCCTCGATGAGCCAGAAGGCACCACCGAAGGACGTGCGCGCCGATGGCGTTGCCGTGTCGGCAAGACGGATCGCCACGTCGCCGGCCAGCCAGAGCAAGGAGGCGGCGAGCGCAGCGGCCGAGACGGCGAGAACCAGATGCACCGCACGGCTCTGCGGCAAGAACGGGCCAACGACGAGCGGGAGCGCAGGCAAAAGCGCCATCCACCGGCCCGCGCCGAGCACGATAGCCCAGCTGACGGCCTGGCCCGAAAGCAGCCGGTTGGGCGCATGCGTCACGAAGGCAAGGCCGGCCGCCGCGGCCAAGCCGACAGCGACCAGCAGCAGGAGCACGCGGTTCTTCAACATCCGCGTTTCCGCGCTTTCGTTATTTCAGGAAGCCCTTTGACTTCAGGTAGTCCGAAGCAACCTGGCCGGCATCCTGGCCATCGACGGCGATCTTCGCATTGAGGCCCTGCAGGGTCGGCGCGTCGAGGGACTGGAAGACAGGAGCGAGCAGATCCTTGATCTGCGGATAGTCCTTCAAGACTGCCTCGCGGATGATCGGAGTCGGCGCATAAACCGGCTGTACACCCTTGTCGTCGGCCAGCGCGACGAGGCCGAGCGCGGCCAGGGCGCCGTCCGTGCCATAGGCGAGGGAGCCGTTGACGCCGGATGTCTGTTCCGCCGCAGCGCGGATGAATGTCGTCGTATCGCCGCCGGCGAGGGTCACGATCTGGTCCGGCCCGAGCTTGAAGCCATAGGCAGTCTGGAACGCCGGCAGAGCCGCCGGGCTCTCGACGAATTCAGCCGACGCGGCGATCTTGAACGTGCCGCCGCCGTTCAGCCATTTGGCAAAATCCTCAAGCGTCTTCAGATTGTTGGCATCGGCGACATCCTTGCGGACCGCGATCACCCATGTGTTGTCGGCCGGGGCGGGCGTCAGCCAGACGATCTTGTTGGCGTCGTAATCGAGAGCTTTGACCTTCTCATAGCCTTCCTTGGCGTTCTTCCAGACCGGATCGCTGTCGATCGAGAAGAAGAACGCGCCGTTGCCCGTATATTCCGGATAGAGATCGACCTCGCCGGCAGTGATGGCGCCCCGGACGATCTTGGTATTGCCGAGCGAGACCTTGTTGACGGTAGGAATGCCGTTGGCCTCAAGGACATCGATAATGATGTTGCCGAGGAGCGCGCCCTCGGTATCGATCTTGGAGCCAACGCGGACGGGGTCGGCCGCTTGGGCAAGCGTCGCGCCCATCAGCGTTGCCATGGTTGCCGCGATCAAGGCGCGGCGATTGAGGATGGCGATCATGCTTCGTCTCCTTCAAGGGCCGCTCTGGAGCGGCGATTGATGCGATGGGTATGAATGACGCGCTCGGCCCAGCCCCCCAGGGTTGGGCAAAAAAACCGAATTTCAGGAACTGTACCCTATTCGTTCTTCGTGGTCATCGGCAATTGGAGCTCGATTTATTGCGTTCTTTCTCGGTGCGGTGGTTCGGCGTTGCCCCAATTGCGTCGAATTGCGAACGCTGTTGCCGAGCCCTCATTTCGTTCGCCCTCGCGGCTCAGCGCGCATTGGCGTTAGGAACCCGTCGCGTATAGGCTTTGAACGGTATCACTCAACTGCCGCGAGCCCCACTTGCCTTTCTCGACCGCGAAACAGCTGCGTCTCAATCTCGATGTCACCCGTCTCGTCGCATTGATGGGCATGCTGGGCATCCTGCTGACGCTGGCGACGACGGCATATCTGGCGCAACGCGAATATCAGCAGCGCTTCCGGGACGCCAAAAACGAGCTGGTGACGGAAGCCTTTTTTCTCTCGGACCATGCCAATCGGCTGTTCGAAGTTGCGATGATCGCGCTCTCCAGCGCTCGCTCGCTCGCCGCGGGCCGGAGTTGGGACGATATCGCCAACAATCCGCAACTGGCGCGACAGTTCCGCGATCTTGCGAGTGCGATTCCCTATATCGAGGATGTCTGGCTGAACGATTCGACCGGTCAGCTCCGCGCGACATCCTTTGCCTTTCCCGCCCCGAAGTCGGACGCCTCGGATCGCGAGAATTTCAAGGCATCGCAACTTCCGGTCGACGAACTGTTTGTCGGGCCGCTGATCCGCGGCAAGGTCACGCGGCGGCCGACATTCCTGCTCTCCAACCGCATGCAGACCGCGGATGGCGGGTTCAACGGCATGGTCTCGGTTACGGCGGACCTCGCTTATTTCAGCGACTATTGGCAGGGCGTGGCGCTCCCCTATGATGCGCGAGTCACGATTACCCGTGTGCCGACGCTGGAGGTGCTGGCCGAATTCCCCGAGCGTAGCGAGCGGCCGGCAACGCCCGAAGGGCTTGGCAAGAGCGTCGCCTACGCGCCGGGCGATGGCGAATATGCCTCCGAAGGCCCGAATGGCCGCTTTGGCGCTTTCCGCAAGGTCGGCGACCATCCGATCTATCTGACGGTCGATATCTCTGATGCTGCTGTTGTCGCCGGGTGGAAGTCGTGGCTCGCCAACATCCTCCCGGTGCCGGCCATCGCGATCGCGCTGTTCGGCGTCCTGAGCTGGCTGGCGATCCGGGATTCCCGGATGCGGCACGCTTCGCAACTGTCGCTGGCTGCCGCCAACGAGGGTTTGCTGGTTGAGATGAAGCGCCGCGAATCCGCCGAGGACCAGCTTCGCCAACTGCAGAAGATCGAGGCGATCGGTCAATTGACGGGCGGAATCGCACATGACTTCAACAACATGCTGGCGATCATCGTCGGCAGCCTCGGGCTGATGGAGAAGCGTCTGAAGCGCGGCGAACGCGACATCGAGAAATATTTGACGTCAGCTCAGGAAGGCGCCAGCCGGGCCGCCGCGCTGACGCAGCGGCTGCTCGCCTTCGCGCGCAAGCAGCCCCTTGCGCCTCAGACGATCGACCCGAACCGCTTCGTCGCCGGCATGTCGGATCTGCTGCAGCGGACGCTGACCGAGTCGATTCGCATCGAAACGGTACTCGCCGCCGGGCTCTGGAAGGTTCGTGTCGATCCGGCCCAGCTTGAGAACGCGCTCCTCAACCTTTCGGTCAATGCGCGGGATGCCATGCCGCAGGGTGGACGGCTCACGATCGAGACGGCGAATGCGAGCATCGATCCGGCTTATTCGGCGGCAAACGGCGATGTTCCCGCCGGACAATATGCGATGATCGCGGTGACCGACACGGGCACGGGCATGCCGCCCGAAATCATCAAGCGTGTCTTCGAACCCTTTTTCACGACCAAGGGAATCGGCAAGGGCAGCGGCCTCGGCCTGTCGCAGGTCTATGGCTTCGTTCGCCAGTCCGGCGGGCAGGTCACGATCTATTCCGAGCTTGGCCAGGGCTCGACGGTAAAGATCTACCTGCCGCGCCATTACGGGGTCGATGCCGAATTCGACAAGGATCAGCCGGCAGTCGATGGCCGGCCGACGGGCTCGCCCGACGAGGTGATCCTTGTGGTGGAGGACGAGGCCGGCGTGCGGCAGCTCAGCGTCGAGGCGTTGCGCGATCTTGGCTATACGGTCATCGATGCCAGCGGAGCCGGCCGTGCGCTGGAGCTGATCGAAACCAACTCGCGCATCGATCTCCTGTTCACCGACATCATCATGCCGGACATCAACGGAAGAGAACTCGCCGATCGGGCGCGGGCGCTGCGGCCGCTGATGAAGGTGCTGTATACCACCGGCTACACGCGCAACGCAGTGGTGCATAACGGCCTCCTCGATCCGGGTGTCCGCCTGCTTGGCAAACCCTTCTCGATCGATCAGCTTGCGGCCAGCGTCCGGGCCGCGCTCGATTCCTGACGGCGGCGCGCGCCGCCGCAGGCGACGCCTCGGGGAGGGGCGCCGTGATGGCAGACAAGACCTTCGCCATGCCTTCCATTCTCAATCGCTATTTCATCTTTGCCGCCTGCCTCCTGCTCGCGCTCGTCTTTCTGACGCTGGTGATCGCAACCGGGCGCGGCTTCCTGCCACTCGCGATCTTCGCCGCGCTCGGTCTTATCGGCATTCGCGACCTCATCCAGACGCGCCACGCCATCCTGCGCAATTATCCGGTGATCGGACATATGCGCTACCTCTTCGAGGAGGTGCGGCCGGAGCTCAGGCAATATCTCTTCGAGGATGATCGCGACGAAGTGCCCTTCTCGCGCACGCAGCGATCGCTCGTCTATCAGCGGGCCAAGAACGAGCCGGACCAAAGGCCATTCGGCACGCTGCTCGATGTCTATGGCGAGCGCTACGAATTCATGGGGCATTCGGTGCGCCCTGTCCCGGTGCCAGATCCGGCGAGCTTTCGCGTGCCGATCGGCAACGAACAGTGTGACCAGCCCTACGACGCGTCGGTTCTCAACATTTCGGCGATGAGCTTCGGCGCCCTGTCAGCCGCCGCGATACGAGCGCTCAACAAGGGCGCGCGCGAGGGCGGCTTCGCGCATGATACCGGCGAGGGCAGCATCAGCCCCTATCACGAGGAGTTCGGCGGCGATCTCGTCTGGCAGGTGGCGAGCGGCTATTTCGGCTGCCGCAAGGACGATGGCAGCTTCGATCCGGACAAGTTCGCGGCCCGTGCCGCAAGCCCGCAGGTCAAGATGATCGAGCTGAAGCTCAGCCAGGGCGCGAAACCAGGCCATGGCGGCATCTTGCCGGGCCACAAGGTCTCGGCCGAGATTGCCCGCGTCCGGGGCATTCCCGAGGGCCGCGACTGCATCTCGCCGGCGCGCCATTCGAGCTTCGATACGCCGCTCGGCATGATGCGGTTTCTCGCGGAGCTTCGCCGTCTTTCAGGCGGCAAGCCGGTTGGCTTCAAGCTCGCCCTCGGCCATCCATGGGAATTCATGAGCATCGTCAAGGCGATGCTGGCGACGGGGATCGTGCCGGATTTCATCGTGGTCGACGGTGCCGAGGGCGGCACGGGCGCCGCACCGGTCGAGTTCACCGATCACATCGGCATTCCGATGCATGAGGGCCTGCTGCTGGTCCACAACACGCTGGTCGGCGCGGGTCTCAGGCCTCAGGTCAAGATCGGCGTCGCCGGCAAGGTGATCTCGGCCTTCGATATCGCATCCTGCCTCGCGACCGGAGCCGACTGGGTCAATATGGCCCGCGGTTTCATGTTCGCGATCGGCTGCGTCCAGTCGCTGTCCTGCCATACCAACACCTGCCCGACAGGCGTTGCGACGCAGGATCCGCTGCGTCAGCGCTCGCTCGTCGTTGCCGACAAGGCCGAGCGGGTTGCGGCCTTCCATCGCCATACGCTCGCGGCGCTCGCCGAGATGCTCGCCGCCGCGGGTCTCAGCCACCCCGCGCAACTCGCGCCGCATCATCTTGCGCGCCGCGTCACGCCAACGGAAATCCGCCTGCTGTCGCAGCTGCACGTTTTCCTGAAGCCGGGCGAACTGTTAGAGCCCGCCGCGAAGGAGGGCTTCTATCAGACCGTCTGGGCGCGGGCGCAGGCCGAAAGTTTCGACGCGCTGCCCGTATAGTGTCGTCAGCGAAGCGCTTGCACGATGTCGGCGATGAGGTCGTCGGCCTCCTCGATGCCGGCGGAGATGCGGACGAGCGAATCCGAGATGCCGATCGCGGCACGTTGGTCGGCCGGGATCGAAGCATGCGTCATGGTGGCCGGATGCTCGATCAGGCTTTCGACGCCGCCGAGGCTTTCGGCGAGGGCGAACAGCTGCACCCGCTCCAGGAAGCGCTTCGTCGCGGCGAGATCGCGGTCGAATTCGACGGTGATCATGCCGCCGAAGGCATGCATCTGCCGCCGGGCGAGATCATGCTGCGGATGGCTTTCGAGACCCGGATAGCGGACGCTCTTCACATCGGGCCGCGCTTCCAGGAAGCGGGCGATCGCCATGCCGTTTTCCGAGTGCCGCTGCATCCGGAGCGCCAGGGTCTTCAGGCCACGCAACGCGAGAAAACTGTCGAACGGGCCCGAGATCGCGCCGACGGCATTCTGCAGGAATTTGATCTTCTCGGCGAGGTCGGCACGCGAGCCCACAACGACCGAACCGCCGACCATGTCAGAATGGCCGTTCAGATACTTGGTCGTCGAATGCACGACGATGTCGATGCCGAGTTCCAGCGGGCGCTGGATATAAGGGCTGGCGAAGGTGTTGTCCGCGACCGCGATGACATTGTGTCGGCGCGCGATGGCGGCGACGCCCTCGAGATCGACGATGCGCAGCATCGGGTTGGTCGGCGTCTCGACCCAAAGCATCTTTGTTTCCGGACGGATCGCCGCTTCGACTGCGGCGAGGTCCGTGAAGTCGACAAAGGAGACGTCGAGACCGGCGGAGCGCTTGCGCACGCGCTCCAGCAGGCGAAACGTGCCGCCATAGATGTCGTCGGTCGCGACGATGTGGTCGCCGCTGTCGAGCAGCTCGAGCGTCGTGGAGATCGCAGCGAGGCCTGACGCGAAGGCAAATCCGGCACTGCCGCTTTCGAGATCCGCGATCGCCCGCTCGAAAGCGAAGCGAGTCGGGTTCTGCGAGCGGGCATATTCGAAGCCCTTGTGGACGCCCGGGCTTTCCTGCGCATAGGTCGAGGTGGCGTAGATCGGCACCATCACCGCGCCCGTCAGCGGATCGTGACTCTGGCCGCCATGGATAGTGCGGGTGGCGAAGGCGAGGCGGTTCGAGCGTTCAGATGCGGTCAAGGCGAGAGCCTCAGATGGTTGATGAGATCGACGCGGGTGATGAGGCCGACGAATTCGTCGTCGTCCATGACGATCGCGACTTCGTTTCGCTCGAAGATCGGCAGCAACGCGTCGACGGGCGCTGTCGAGGGAACGGTGTGGAGATGGGTGACCATCGAATCCGCGACAGCCGCACTGAATTTGCCGGGCTCGCCCTGGCGCAACCGTCCAAGGCCCGCGAGAACGTCGCTCTCATCGAGGATGCCGACGAGACGGCCATCCTCGATGACTGGCAATTGCGAGACATCGGCACCGCGCATCCGGCCATAGGCGGTCGACAGTGTATCGGCCGGCGACACGGTGACCGTGCCGCCTTCGGCGTGCGAGCGCGCGACGAGATCGCGGAGATTGCCGTGTTTCAGCCGCTCGGCGAGCCCCTGCTCAGCGACCCAGACATCGTTGAAGACCTTGGAAAGGTATTTGTTGCCGCTGTCGCAGACGAAGGTGACGACGTTCTTTGGTTCGGTCTGCTCCCGGCAATAGCGCAGCGCCGCCGCGAGCAGAGTGCCTGATGACGAGCCGGCCAGGATGCCTTCCTGGGCCAGAAGCGCGCGTGCGGTCGCGATGCTTTCGCGGTCGGTAATCGTGAAGGCGCGCGCGACCAGCGAGAGATCGGCATTCGGCGGTACGAAATCCTCGCCAATACCTTCTACCGCCCAGGAGCCCGCCTCGATCATCTGGCCGGTCTCGATCAGCGGCGCCAGCACCGAGCCCTTCGGATCGGCGAGCACCATCCTGGTCTTCGGCGACGCGCGGCGGAAGAAGCGTCCGAGACCCGACAGCGTGCCGCCCGAGCCGACGCCGACCACGACTGCATCGACGTCGCCTCCAAGCTGTTCCAGGATTTCGGGGCCGGTCGTCGTCTCGTGCGCCAGAGGGTTGGCGGGATTGCCGAACTGGTTCACGTAAAAACCGCCGGTCTCGGCAGCAATGCGCTCGGCCATGTCCTGGTAATATTCGGGATGACCTTTGCCGACGTCGGATCGCGTCGTGCGCACATCGGCGCCGAGGGCACGCAAATGCTGCACTTTCTCGCGCGACATCTTGTCGGGAACGACCAAGATGAGATGATAGCCTTTTGGCAGGCCGACCTGGGCGAGCCCAAGGCCGGTATTGCCGGCCGTTGCTTCGACGATCGTCCCGCCTGGCTTCAGGCGGCCATCGCGCTCGGCGGCGGCGATCATCGAAAGGGCGATGCGATCCTTGATTGATCCGCCGGGGTTCTGGCTCTCGAGCTTGACGAAAAGGCGGCAGAGTCCGGTGTCGAAGGTCGTCAGCTCGACGATCGGCGTGCGGCCGATCAGATCGAGGCTGGAGCGCACAGGCGGCGGCAAAGGCAGCGCGACATCGCTCCGGGAGTTTGTCATCATCCTGCCTCCGGCACGGGAAACCTTGCCTTCATCTAGTGGGAAGGCCGAGCCCGCTCAAGGGCAGGATATCTCCATCGGACGCAAGCGCGCGGAATGATTTTCCGCTGCACGGCATATAGGGCACGCCCCCGGCAATCGATCAGCCTATAGGGCGGCTGCACGCGCAATTCCATTTCAGCGCTAAGCCTACGGCCAAAGCTGGCGTCAGGACACGCGCCGCTCGAGCTGCTCGATCTGCGGAACGATGATCTGGTCGTAGACGCGCCGCTGCGTGTCGTCCAGCACCGCCGCGCCGTCGCTGATCACCATCTGCATGATACGGAAGGCCTTGGAGCGACGCTTGATCTTGCCCTCATCAACCAGTCGTTCAAGGGCAGCCGTCAGGAATATTCGACGCAACATCGATCTCATCCCGCCGTTATGATTCTCTTCGTGAAGAATCCGTTTATTCGGCAGCGAAATCAAGGCATCAAAGCGGCTGAGCCTCTGATCACCTGTTTGTCCAACGGTTTCCTGGCGGAGGTGCCCATGGCGACGGCCCATGGCGGTGGCGTTGCAGGCCCGCCGGACGCGAGAACAAATTCAGTTGCAGTGAAACTCGTTGCCGCTGGCAGCACGCGGCCTATAATGGCAGCGGTTCAGGAGTTCATCACTTATGCAGAAGAAACTGGTTGCCCTCCGGGGGCGCCTTGTCGAAGAGCAGCAGAAGCTTATCTCGCAGGCGGCGTTGTCCGGCGTTTTGCCCACCGATAGTGCCATCCGCAAGATTTCCGATATCGAGAATTCGATCATGGCCGTCGAACACATGATCGAAGAACTGGGAAGCTCGAAGGCTCCCGCGAAGGGCGCCGCCAGCAAGGCATGACATGCCGGCGCTGGACTGTAGCGCGAACAGGCATTCTATCGGTGGTGGATACCGCCTTGGCGAATCCACTGGGGGAATAGTATAGTTCCGTGACGGATCGCATTGATTGCGATGCGGCATCGTTCGATAAGGAACGCCACGTGCTTTTCCCCCGGTTTCGCTCGAAGGAGCGTGATCTTCGCAGTGACATAGACCGACTGTCATCCATTCAACAGGTCGTCATGCGCGCGCTTTCCGATACGGAGAGCGAGGCCAGCGGTCTTGCTGCGCGCCTTGAAGATGCGCGCTCGCGTGCCGCATTTCTCTATGGCGATGTCATCGAGGGCGATGAGGGCGAGGACGGCAAGAGTTCGATCCTCATCCAGGAAGCAGAACGTTTTCTCGTGCGCGGCGAAAGGCGGCGCGACGAACTCGACACTCATGCCGCGTTTCTGCGCCAGCTCGACGAGCAATTGACTCGCGGAATCGATTCGCTCCGCCAACAGCCGACCGAGGACTGACCGCCGGCTGACGCCGCTCAGTCGACCCGGCCGCGCGCCGCGACTGTCTCCGTCGCGCTGACATGCTCGCCCGAAACGAGATGGACGCGATCGAATAGGTTCGAGACCGGACAGGCGTGGTTCGGCACGATGCGCAGCCGTTCGCCGATGGCGGGCTTCCGCTCCGACGCCGACAAATCGATCGTGCCATGTTCCTCGCTGAGGCCGGTGATCACCGCATCGGGATAGCCCATCACGAGGCCATGGCCTGAGAGCCCGAGCAGGTCGCTGGTCAGCGCCTTGGAGCCGGCATCGATCACAGCGCGATCCGGCGTCGGGCGGCTCACCACCGTCGTCAGCACCGTGAGCGCACAATCGTCAAGCGTGCCGACGCCCTTTGCGACCTGATACCTGTCGAGATAGATATAGGTGCCGGGCCGATATTCAGTGGCGATCCGTGTCTCATGCGCCGCCCAGAGATCGGGCGTGCCGCCTGTCGAGATCATCGTCGGCGGCAGGCCGGCATCGCGCAGCGCGCCGGCCATTGCCGCGAGGACGGCGCGCGCCGCGGCCGGCGCTCCGGCGGGCGGATAGGTCATCAGGCCCTCGAAGACGAGCCCGGGGCTGGCATCGATCGCCTGCGCAAGCGCCAGTGCTTCATCGGGCGTCTGCACGCCGCAGCGTCCCATGCCGGTGTCGCACTCGACAAGGACGCGCAGCGGCGCCGTGGCGTTGGCGAAGGCGCGCGCATAGCCCTCGATGGTGGCGAGGCTGTCGGCGGTGACGGCGAGCGTGACCCGGTCGGCGAGGCGGCGCAGTCGATGCAGCTTCTCTGCCCCCATGATGTTGTAGGGCAGCAGGATATCTTCGATGCCTGCATCGGCCATGACCTCGGCTTCACCCAGCTTCTGGCAGGTGATGCCGATGGCGCCGAGCTCGACCTGGCGATGCGCGAAGCGCGGCAGCTTGTGGGTCTTGATGTGCGGGCGGAGCTTCAATCCATGCGCATCGGCATAGGTCTGCGTGCGAGTGAGATTGGCCTCGACGCGGTCGACGTCGATCAGGACCGTTGGCGTTTCCAGCTGGTCGATATGAGCGGGCATGCAATGTCCTTTTCGGGTCCTGGCGACAATCCGAGGCTTCGCGAACGGATCGGCGACGGTCAAGCGCCTTGTCAGCCGCCGAGCACTTCGCTGACGAAACGGCGATTGCCGGCCGTCAGTCCGGCATCGACGGCGATAGCTGTCCCGGTGATGCCCGAGGAAAGCGGCGAGGCGAGGAAGAGCGCGGTCTGGGCAACTTCTTCCGGCGTTACGAGGCGACCGAGCGGATAATACCGCACGACGTCGTCGAGCAGTTGCGGCTGCTTCTCGATGCGATGATCCCAGGCGGGCGTGCGTACCGATCCCGGGCAGATGCAATTGGCGCGGATGCCGTGCTGTCCATGCTCGACGGCAAGCGCGCGCGCATAGGCGTTGAGCGCGGCCTTGGCGGCGGAGTAGGCGGGATTGCCGAAATGGGCGATGGCGTTGACGGAGGAGACCAGGACGATCGATCCGCCGCCCGCGGCGATCATGGCGGGAAGGGCGGGGGCGATGAGATTATAGGTGCCCGTGAGGTTGATTGCGATTTCGCTGTCCCAGACATCGGGGTCGATATCGGCCATGCGCTCGGCGCGCGTGAATCCGGCATTGCCAATGATCGCATCGGGCGCCCCCGATCGGCCGATGATCCGCTCCATGGCGGCGGTCGTCGCGGCGCGGTCCGTCAGTTCGAAGGTCTCGGTCGTCACATCGGGAAGCGCCGCGAGCAGGCCCGCATCGCGGTCGCAGGCCGTGACGCGCGCGCCGCTTTCAAGGAACAGGGCGACGAGCGCGCGGCCGATGCCGCCTCCAGCGCCGCTGATCACGACATGCTTTCCCGCCATTCCGAACATCGCGCGTCCCCTCGTCAGACGCACCAGCTTCGCGCCAAAATGAAAAAAAGCAACATGATTTGGCGCTTGACGGGCCCTCGGCACAGGAATTTACATAGCAATGCGGGCATCGCGGTGCTTCAGAGCGGGAGAGATCGGTGGCGAAGTTGAAAACGGTTTACGGAGCCTCGCATGTTCCGCTGTCGCCAGCCGTCCGGGCGGGCGACTTCGTCTACATCTCGGGCCAGGTGCCGACCGATAGCGATCGCAATGTCGTCCCGGGCGGCATCGAGGCACAGACCCGACAGGTGATGGAGAATGTGAAGGCGGCGCTGGCGCTGGCCGGCTGCACGCTCGACCAGGTGGTGAAGACGTTTGTGATCCTCACCGACGCCAACGACTTTGCCGCCTTCAACGCCGTCTATGCCACCTATTTCCCGATGGAGCCGCCAGCCCGCACCACTGTCGAGGCGCAGCTGATGATCGACATCAAGGTCGAGATCGAAGCCATCGCCTACGCGCCGCTCGGCTGACCCGTCATGCGGATCTTCACAGCGTCGCTCGCGACCGAGACCAATACCTTCTCGCCGGTCCCGACCGACCGGGCGAGCTTCGAGATGGCCTTCTATGCTGCTCCCGGCGAGCATCCGGCGACGCCGACGCTCTGCTCCTCTCCGATCGTCGCGCTACGCCGCCGGGCCGAGGCCGAAGGGATCGATCTCGTCGAGGGCACGGCGACATGGGCCGAACCGGGTGGCCTCATCCAGCGCGCCGCCTATGAAGGACTGCGCGACGAGATTCTCGACCAGCTCCGTGCAGCGCTGCCCGTCGACGGTGTCGTGCTTGGCCTGCATGGCGCCATGGTGGCGCAGGGCTATGACGACTGCGAGGGCGATCTGCTCGAACGGATCCGCGCGATCGTCGGTCCAGATGTCGTCATCGCCGCCGAGCTCGATCCTCACAGCCATCTGACGGCGAAGCGGGTTGCGAACAGCAATATCCTCGCGGCATTCCTCGAATTTCCGCACACCGATTTCTATGAGCGCGGCGAGCATGTCGTCGATCTCGCCATCCGCGCCGTCCGCGGCGCGATCAAGCCGGTGATTTCGACCTTCGATTGCCGGATGATCGAGGTGTTTCCGACGAGCCGTGAGCCGATGCGCTCGTTCGTCGATCGGGTAAAGGCGCTGGAAGGGCATGATGGCGTGCTGTCGATCTCCCTCATTCACGGCTTCATGGCCGGTGACGTGCCCGAGCTCGGCACGCGCATGATGGTGGTAACTGATGGCGATCAGGCCGGCGGCGACGCGCTGGCGAAGCGGCTCGGCCTCGAGATCTTTGCGCTGCGCGGCCAAACGATGATGCCGCAATTCGGCATCGATGAGGGGCTCGACCGCGCCGCGGCGCTCGCCGCGACCGATCCCGGCAAGCCGGTCGTCATCGCCGATACCTGGGACAATCCCGGCGGCGGCGTCGCGGGCGACGGGACATTGATCCTCCGGCGCATGATCGAGCGGCGGATGGACAGCATCGCGGTCGCGACGATCTGGGATCCGATTGCCGTCACCTTCTGTCTCGCGGCAGGAGAGGGCGCGCGCATCCAGCTTCGTTTCGGCGGCAAGGCCGGGCCTGACGGCGGCGCGCCTGTCGATGCGGAAGTCGACGTGCTCCGCGCCACCGAGGAGGGCTGGCAGAGCTTTGGCCGCAGCCGCGTGACGCTCGGGCCGGCGGCGGTGGTCCGCATCGTCGGCACCACCATCGACGTGATCCTCAACACCAACCGCACGCAGACCTTCGAGCCCGACATCCTCAGCAATCTCGGCATCGATCCTTCTGAAAAGGCGATGCTGCTGGTGAAGTCGACCAACCACTTCTATGCCGGCTTCGCGCCGATCGCGGCGGAGATCGTCTATATCGATGCGGGCGCGCCTTATCCCTCCAATCCCCGCCTGACGGATTATCGCAAGCTCGACCGGCCGATCTGGCCGCGCGTCGAGAATCCGCATGCCGATCTCGATCAGGCTTTGACCCAACAGTGAAAACGCCTTTCAGGTTGCGCGCATAATCAGCGTGATCTTGCGGAAAACCTGCAAAATGATGCTTGACAGGTGTGTGTCTTGCGGCATGATTGTGGAAAGAATTTACAAAGCTGCTGGTCGGCGCTGAAGCCCGATCAAGCCGCTGTCTTGACGAAGCAGGGGATTCTATGAAGGTCGGCATTGTCGGGCTCGGCTATCGGCTGGGCTATCTGGCGCGCATTTTTTCCGCCTCGCTCCCGGATTTCGATGTGGTCGGCTATGTCGACCCCGAGCCGGCCGGGCTGTCCTATACGAAGCAGTTCGATGTTCCGGTCGGCAAGGCGTATGGCTCGCTCGAGGAACTGCTTGCTGGCGAGACGCTCGACCTTTTGATGGTCGGCTCGCCCAACCACCTCCATCTCGGCCATATCCGCACCGGCCTCGACAGCGGCGTAAAGGTCTTCTCGGAAAAGCCCGTCGTGACGACGGTCGAGGAGACGATGGAGCTGGCGCGCCTCATCGCCGAATTTGGCTCCGACAATGTGATGGTCGGGCTCGTGCTGCGCTATGCGCCGCTCTATGTCGACCTCCGCAAGGCGCAGAAGGACGGTTTGCTCGGCGACATCGTGTCGATCGAAGCCTCGGAGCATATCGCGCCGTATCATGGCGCGTTCTTCATGCGTGATTGGCGGCGCTACGAGAAGTATTCGGGCTCGTTCATGCTCGAGAAGTGCTGCCACGATCTCGATCTCTACAATGGCGTCGTGGGCGCTCGTCCGGCGCGGGTCGCCAGCTTCGGCGGCAAGCGCAGCTTCGTGCCGAAGAATGCGCCGGAAGGACTCGGCATCAACGATACCGAGGTCTATCATCGCAAGCCAAGCGGCTGGATGGGAACCGAAAAGGTGTTCGACAGCGATGCGGACATCATCGATTTCCAGACGGCCATCGTGGAATATGCGAATGGCGCCTCGATGACCTTCCACACCAACTTGAACGTGCCCGACGAATACCGCCGCTTTTGCGTGATCGGTGCCAAGGGCATGGCCGAGGGTGATTTCGTCCGCAATTTCTTCAAGGTCCACGACGCGCGCACGTCGGCGAAGCTGATCGACACGGCCTATTCCGGGTCCGAGCTTTCGGTCCACTATGGCGCCGACGAGCAGATGGCCCGCGATATCGGCGCCCATATGCTGGACGGCGCGCCGCTCCCCGTTTCGGTCATCAATGCGCTTGAAGCCGGCCTTCTGGCGCTTGCCATGGACGAGGCCCGCCGCACCAAGACCGTCGTCGACATGAGCGAGACCTGGAAGCGCTTCGATGCGGCGCTTTCCGGCCACGGCAGCTGAGAGGAGTGGGCGGATGACGCGGTCCAGAAGTGCCACGCTTTTCGCCCTCGCTCTCCTGCTTCCGGCCACGATCTACATTCTCGTCATCGTCGCGTATCCTCTGGTCGACACCTTCTCGCTCTCCTTCACCGACGCCTCGCTGCGCAAGACGGTGAACTGGGTTGGCTGGGCCAACTACCAGAAGATCTTCGGCGGCGATTTCGGGACGATCATTGTCCGAACCTTCGTGTGGACGTTCTTTTCCGTCAGCATCAAGATGATCATCGGCACGTGCGGCGCTGTCTTGCTCAACGCGCTGGTCCCGGGCCGCGCGCTGTTCCGAATGCTGACGCTCCCGCCCTGGATCATCCCGATGGCCATCGGCATCTTCATGTGGGGCTGGATGTATAATGGCCAGTTCGGCATGATTTCCGGCGTTCTGCAGAATATCGGCGTGCTCGACCGGCCGCTTGCCTGGCTCGCGTATGGCAATACCGCGTTCGCAGCAACTGTTCTGACAGATGTATGGATCGGCGTGCCGCTGGTGACGCTCTATCTGCTGGCCGCGATCCAGTCGATCCCGAAGGATCTCTATGAGGCGGCGTGGACCGACGGGGCGGAGCGCTTCTATCGCTTTCGCCGTATCACGCTTCCGCTGATCGTGCCGGCGCTGCTGACGATGTCGATGATTTCGCTGATCTCGACGTTCAATTCCTTCGACATCATCTGGATCCTGACACAGGGCGGTCCGAACGGCCAGACGACGACGATGATCATCGACACCTACAGGACGGCGATCGGCTCGTACAAATATGGCGAAGGCGCTGCACGGGCCGTGATGATCTGCATCTTCGTCTCCATTTTCTGCTTCTTCTATTTCCGTGTCGTCAACAAGCTCTCGGCAGGAGAGGCAAAATGAGCAGCGGCCGCCCGATGATCGATCGGTATCGCTGGTATGAATATGCGGTGATCTATGCCGGCATGTTCCTGTTCCTGGCCTTCGTCCTGTCGCCCTTTGTCGAAGGATTCCTCGTCTCGCTGAAGCCGCTGACGCATCTCTTTTCCTCGCCCTACCGCTTTTGGCCGGATGACGGATCGTTCGATGCGTATTTCACCATCTGGGAACATGTGCCGCTGCTCGGGCGCTATATCTTCAATTCGCTACTGATCTCGACTGTGGCGACAGTTGTCGTGCTGATTCTCGTGGTTCCTGCGGCATATGCCTTCGCGCGGTTCGAGTTTCCCGGCCGCGGTCCGCTGCTCGGCGCCTTTCTTGGCGTCAACATGTTTGCGGGCGCGGTGCTCCTCATCCCGCTCTATCGGCTGATGCGTTCGATGGGGTTGCTCAACACCTATTTCGCCATGATCGTACCGGGCGTCGCGTTCCTGATCCCGACCGCGATCTGGCTGCTCAGGACCTATCTCCTGCGGATTCCGCGCGAACTGGAGGAGGCTGCCTGGGTCGATGGCGCCGGCCGGCTCTATATCCTGCGCCGGATCGTGCTGCCGATCGCCGCGCCGGGCATTCTTGTGGTCGCGCTGGCCACCTTCATCGGTGCCTATGCACAGCAGTTCATCTTCGCGCTGACCTTCAATTCGAAATCCGAGCTGATGCCGCTCGCCGTTGGGCTTTTCGCGTTTTTCGGCAAGGAGCGCGTGGTCTGGAACGAATTGATGGCAGCGAGCTTCGTCGGCATCGCTCCGGTGATGATCGGCTTCATCTTCCTGCAGCGTTACCTCGTCGCCGGGCTCACCGCCGGCGCGGTCAAGCAGTAGCGTTCAGGCTTCCGAACCGTCCCGAGGGAAGGGACGGCAACAACAAGTGAGGGAAATCGCATGAGATATTACGGGACACTTCTGGCGGGCGCCGCCGTCGTCCTCTCGACGATGGCGGGTTCTGCCTTCGCTGAGGACAAGGCGGTCAGCATGATCCAGTGCGGCGACGCGATCGCCGAGACCTATCCTGACCTGATCAAGGCCTGGGAGGCCAAGAATCCGGGCTTCAAGGTCAATGTCGAGATCGTCGGCTGGGCGCAGTGCCAGGACAAGATCACGACGCTCGCCGCCGCGGGCACGCCGGTGGCGCTCGCCTATGTCGGCTCGCGCACGCTGAAGCAGTTCGCCGACAGTGACCTTATCGTGCCGATCCCCATGACGGATGCCGAGAAGGCCGCCTACTACCCGCACATCGTCGATACGGTCACCTTCAAGGGCGAGGCCTGGGGCATCCCGGTCGCCTTCTCCACGAAGGCGCTGTTCTGGAACAAGGCGCTGTTCGAGAAGGCCGGCCTCGATCCGGCCAAGCCGCCGACCACCTGGGACGAGCTCTATAACGACGCGAAGACCGTCAAGGACAAGACCGGCATCGCCGGCTATGGCCTGCCGGCCAAGACGATGGACAACACGATGCACCAGTTCCTGCATTTCGTGTACACCAATGACGGCACGGTCATCGACGCCGATGGCAAGATCACGCTCGACAGCCCGCAGAACCTGCAGGCACTCGAATTCATCAAGAAGCTCGTCCCCGTGTCCGAAGATGGTCCTTCGGCCTATGACCAGGACGACATGATCAAGCTGTTCTCGGACGGCAAGGTCGCGATGATCGAAGGCGGCCCTTGGGTCCGCAACCAGGTCTCGAAGGACATCCAGTGGGGAGTCGCGCCGCTGCCGGTCGGCCCGCAGGCCAAAGGCGCCGGCACGCTGCTCATCACCGACAGCATGGCTGTCTTCAAGGGCACGGGCGTCGAGGATCAGGCGGTCGACCTCGCCAAGCTCCTCACCAACCCCGAGAACCAGTTCGTCTATGAAAAGACGCATGGCCTGACCCCGCTGCGTCCCGTCGCCGGCGTCGAGACGCTGGTCTCGGAAGATCCGAGCTGGAAGCCGTTCCTCGATGGCATCGCCTTCGGTGGTCCGGAGCCGCTGTTCCTTGACTACAAGGGCTTCCAGAATGCCCTGATCGACATGGTCCAGTCGGTCGTGACCGGCAATGCCGAACCCGCCGCAGCCCTGACCAAGGCGGCCGGGTCGATCGACCAGTACAAGTAAGCACCTGAGCCTCGACTCTCCCCCATCGCGTTCGCGCGGTGGGGGAGGGTCTGAAGTGCATGGCTTTCGTCTCCTTGCCCTCTCCAGGGCGAGGCGGATGGAAGCTCTTCATTCTCGCCTCCACGAGCGGAGACCGAAGCCTTGAGCGAACTCACGCTGTCCAGCCTGAAGAAGTCCTTCGCGGGCACAGACGTCATCAAGGGCGTCGATCTCGACGTCACGCAGGGCGAATTCGTGGTCTTCGTCGGACCGTCGGGTTGCGGCAAGTCCACGCTGCTTCGCATGATCGCCGGGCTGGAGGAGGTCACGTCGGGCGAAATCGTCATCGCCGGCAAGACCGTCAACGATCTGCCGCCGGTCAAGCGCGGCATCGCCATGGTGTTCCAGTCCTATGCGCTCTATCCGCATATGAGCGTCTACGAGAACATCGCCTTCCCGCTTCGCGTCGAGAAGCTGCCCGAAGATCAGGTCCGCACCCGCGTTTCCGAGGCAGCCCGCGTGCTGCAGCTCGAAAGCCGGCTGCAGCAGCGGCCGGGCACCTTGTCCGGCGGCCAGCGCCAGCGTGTCGCGATCGGCCGGGCCATCGTGCGGGAGCCGAGGATCTTCCTGTTCGACGAGCCGCTCTCAAATCTCGATGCGGCGCTGCGCGCCGATATGCGCATCGAGCTGACACGCCTGCACAAGAAGCTCGGCGCGACCATGATCTATGTGACGCACGACCAAGTCGAGGCGCTCACCATGGCCGACAAGATCGTCGTGCTGAATGCCGGTCGCATCGAACAAGTCGGGTCGCCGCTCGATCTCTATCACCGGCCTGCCAACCGCTTCGTGGCCGGCTTCATCGGCAATCCCAAGATGAATTTTCTCGCAGGAACCTGCACGGCAGCGAGCGGGGAGGGCATCACGGTTGATCTCGGCCCGCTGGGTTCGATTACGCTGCCGCGTCCGGGCAGCGCCGCGCTGGTCGGCCAGACGCTGGAGATCGGCATACGTCCTGAGCACCTCAGCCTCGATGACGAAGGCGGCTTCAGCCTGACGATCCGGCCGGGCATCATCGAGCGGCTCGGCATTCACACCGTCGCCTATGCACCGCTGCCGAACGGCGACACCTTCGTCGCGCTGTTCGAAGGCGATCCGCCGGTCGCCGACGAAACCGACATCGTGGTCAGTGTCGATCCCGCCCTGTGCCATCTGTTCGACGAGGCGGGCCTCGCGGTTGGCCTTGCTACGCATTAATGGCGGGGTGCTGCTTTCGGTCTCGACCGCGCGGAAGCTTCTAGAGCCGGCACCTTGGGAGGCGTTTCGGACATCATGCTCGATCTTGTCGGGCTCTTGCAGGCGGACATGGAGAGCTTCAGCCGCTCTGAGCGGCGGCTGGCGGATCTTGTCCTGTCCGACGTCCAGTCGGCGGTCAACGCCTCGATCGTGGAGCTTGCCGCGCGCGCCGATACCTCGCCGCCGACGGTGACGCGCTTCTGCCGGCGGCTGGGCTGCCAGAGCTTCGCAGACTTCAAGGTGCGCCTTGCGCAGAGTCGCTTCATCGCGCGGCGCTATCTGGTGCCGCCGAGCGGGCCGGAAACCGCGACGGAGATCACCCGCCACATCGTCAACTGCGCCCAGACGACGCTCTATTCGTTCTTCGAGCAGATCGACCCTCTGGCGATCGAAGCGGCGGCCGACAAGATCGTCGGCTCCAGCTACATCCTTTCATTCGGGTCCGGCGGAGCCTCGTCGATGATCGCGAACGAGTTGGAGACGCGGCTGTTCCGGCTTGGCCTGCGCGTAACAGCCTCGATCGACCATCAGGCGCAGATGATGCGCACGGCCGGCGCGCCGAAGGGGACGGTGATCATCGCCTCCTCGACGAGCGGCCGGAATCTTCCGCTCGCCAACACGCTGGCGATCGCCGGCGAATATCATCTCGATCGCATCGTCCTGACGCGGCCGGGCTCGCCTGTCGCTGAGCATGCCGACGTGCTGCTTGCCATCGACGTTCCCGAACAGGATGACATCCTCCGGCCGTCGTCGGCACGCTATGCCTTTCTCGCGATGATCGACGCCGTTGCACAGACCGTCGCGACCCGCATGCAGGGCCGCGCCGTCGAGAGCATGCGACGCATCAAGCACCAGCTCATGATCAATCGCGACGGCGACGATACGCAGCCGCTCGGCGATTGAAGCTCCCTTTGCAGACATTCACGACAGGCAGATCAGCATGACCGTTTCCTCGCGCGCCTTCCGTCTCGAAACCGAATGGACGCCGCCCGCCGAAGGGGTGCCGCTCGCCTACGCGCTGAAGCTCAGCAATCGGTCGAGCGAACCGGTCAGCGGGTTCCGTCTCTGCGTCAGCGGGCCGGCGCGGATTGATCCGGCGGCGAAGATCGAGGGCGGCTCGCTGGTCGAGCGGCTCTCCAACCATTCCGAATTCGCGCCGCCATCGGGATTTGTGCTGGAGCCCGGCGCCACCTGGACCGTCACGGTACACGGACTGTCCTATCCGCTGCGCCATTGGAGCGACGGGGCGGCGTCCGCCTATCTCGCTTTTGCTGATGGCAGCACGGCGCAAGTCGGCGTCGCGGCGACGCTAGCGCGCGGCGACAACGCGCCGCTGAAGCGCGGCTCCGTTGTCTATCCGGTTCCGGCGAGCGCCCCGGTCTCAGTGTCCGTGATTCCGTGGCCGGCCGAGGTAAAGATCGCCGGCCGCGCGCCGACCCCGCCCGGTCTCGCCCTCGAATCGCAGGAAGGCCCGGCGTCCG
This sequence comes from Kaistia soli DSM 19436, assembly GCF_900129325.1. Lineage (GTDB taxonomy): Bacteria > Pseudomonadota > Alphaproteobacteria > Rhizobiales > Kaistiaceae > Kaistia > Kaistia soli. Next base: position 1,400,852 of record NZ_FQUP01000001.1, read on the forward strand.
CGGCCACCGCCAGCTTCGCGGCGCTTGCCGAGGCGCTGTTCCCGGGTGATGCGCTGGTGCGTCCGGTTACCGAGGGCGGCCTTCCGGTCGCTTTCGAGCCCGACGAAGCGCTCCCCGGCGAAGCCTATCGCCTTGATTTCGCGCCGAACGGCGTGGTCGTCACTGCCCATTCGGAGGCTGGCTATCTCTACGGCCTCATTACGCTCGGCCAGATTCTCCGCGGCGCCCTGCGGCACCCGGCAACCTTCCTGTTCCCGGCTTCGGGCAGGATCGCCGATGCGCCGGCGCTCGGCTGGCGCGGCACCCATCTCGATGTCTCAAGGCAGTTCTATTCGACCGGCGAGATCAAGGCGCTGATCCGCATCCTCGCCTGGAACAAGATGAACCGGTTCCACTGGCATCTGTCCGATGACGAGGCGTGGCGGATCGAGATCGACGCCTATCCGGCGCTGACGGAGGTCGCCGCCTGGCGCGGCCATGGTTTCGCTCTGCCACCGCTGCTCGGCACGGGTCCGCAGAAGACCGGCGGCTACTACACCAAGGCCGCGATCCGCGAGATCGTCGCCTATGCCAAGTCGCTCGGCGTCACCGTGGTGCCGGAGATCGATATTCCGGGTCACTGCTATGCGATGCTGAAGGCCATTCCCGAGCTGCGCGACCCCGGCGAGAGCGGCGAATATTTCTCGGTGCAGGGCTTCCCGAACAATTGCCTCAATCCGGCGCGCGAAGAGACCTATTCCGTCCTTGAAACGATCTTCAACGAAATCATCGCGCTCTTTCCGGATCGGATCATCCATATCGGCGCCGATGAAGTGCCAATCGGCGCCTGGTCCGGTTCTCCGATCGCGCTGGCGCGGCTGGAAAGCGTCGCTGGTAAGCCGGCGGCCGAGGCTCATGCGCGGCGGAACAATGTCGTCACCAATCATCACGGCGCCGATGAGATCGAAGGCTCGGGCGCGGCCGTGCTGCAGGCGGAATTCCTGGCCCGAATCCAGAAGTTCCTCGCCTCGCGCGGCTGCATCACCGGCGGCTGGGAAGAGGCGGCGCATGGCCATGTCATCGACAAGGCCAAGGTCTATCTGGTCGGCTGGCGCAACCACGAGATCTCAGCCGCGCTCGCCGGCGAGGGCTATGACATCGTCGTCTCGCCGGGCCAAGCGTACTATCTCGACATGTCCCAGGCGACCGACTGGTCCGAGCCCGGCGCCGGCTGGGCCGGGTATTCGAGCCCGGAGAAGACCTATCGCTTCGATCCGACGGCCGGCTGGAGCGAGGCGCAGCGCGCGCATTTCCTTGGCATCCAGGCTTGCATCTGGTCGGAGCCGATGGCCGATCGCGCCATCTTCGACCGCCTCGTCTTCCCACGCCTCTCCGCGATCGCCGAGAGCGGCTGGACGCGCGCGTGCGACAAATCCTGGGAGCGCTTCCGATCCATCGCAGGGCTGATGCCGATCCTCTATGGCTGGCAGGACGCATCGGGAGAAGGCGCATGAAAATCGCCGTCGGCGGCATTCACACCGAATGCTCGACCTATAATCCGCTCCTCGCCACCACCGCCGACTTCACGGTCCTCAGAGGCGCCGAACTGACGGCGGCCGCCGATTTCGCCTGCCTCGCCGACTGGGACTGGGAGGTGGCGCCGACGCTGCATGCCCGCACGATTCCGGGCGGCCCTGTCGAGCGCGGCACCTATGAGGCTTTCCGTGCCGAATTTCTCGATCGGCTCGCAGCCGCCCTGCCGATCGACGGGCTCTATCTCGCCATGCATGGCGCGATGAACGTCGACGGCATGGACGATTGCGAGGGCGACTGGATCGCGGCGGCGCGCGATGTCGTCGGTCCCGATTGTCCGATCTCCGTCAGCTACGATCTGCACGGCAATGTTAGCCAGCGCGTCATCGACGCGATCGACATGTTCTCTGCCTATCGCACGGCGCCGCATATCGATGTCGAGGAGACCAAGCGGCGTTCTCTGGCGATGCTCTATAGCCGGCTCAATGGCGAAATCGATCCCTTCGTCGTCTGGGCGCAGGTCCCGGTGCTGCTGCCGGGCGAACGGACCAGCACGGTCGACGAGCCGGCTCGGTCGCTCTATGCCCGGTTGCCAGCCATCGATGCCGTACCCGGCATTTTCGATGCGTCGATCATGGTCGGCTATGTCTGGGCCGACGAGCCGCGTGCCACCGCCTCGATCATCCTGACCGGCGACGATCGCATCGCGATGGCGACAGAGGCCGAGAAGCTTGCCGCAGCCTATTTTGAGGCGCGGGAGGCGTTCGCCTTCGGGCCTGTTACGACGTCGATCGACGAATGCCTCGCGCTGGCCAATGCATCGGCGACGCGCCCGGTGATCCTCGCCGATTCCGGCGACAATCCGACAGGCGGCGGCGTCGGAGACCGGGCGGATGTGCTTGCGGCCTTTCTCGCCAAAGGCAGGGGCAGCGCGCTTTTTGCCGGCATTGCCGATCGACCAGCGACCGAGGCGGCCTATCGGGCCGGCATCGGCGCGCGGCTATGGCTGCAGGTTGGCGGCACGCTCGATCCGTCGAGCAGGCCGGCCGAAATCGAGGCCGAGGTCGTCGCGCTGCTCGAAGCGGACGGCGTCATGCGCGAGGCGGTTGTCCGAAGGGGAACGGCGACGATCATCCTCACCGCGCGGCGGCGGCCCTTCCATGACATCGAGGATTTCACGCGGTTCGGCTTTCACCCCAGCGATTTCGATCTCGTGGTCGTCAAATCGGGCTATCTCTCGCCTGATCTCGCGCCGATCGCCAATCCGAACCTGATGGCGCTCTCGGAGGGCGTCGTCGACCAGGATATCCCACGCATCGGGAACATTCGTCGCCAGCGGCCAATGTTTCCGTTCGATGGCGATTTCACTTTTGCGCCGAAGGCTGTGGCATCTGCCCGCGCGCGATAAGCCGCGGACGCGTATTCCTGCTTGTGCCCGGCCGACGAACGCGCGATGAGGGGAGGTCTCCTCTCCGCGCCCGCCAATGCCATCGACCGTCCCCAAATCGTCCCTGATCGCGTTTCTCGTTGCCGGTGCGTTCTTCATGGAGAACCTCGACGGCACTGTGATCGCCACCTCGCTGCCCGCGATGGCGCGGTCGTTCGGCGTGCAGCCGGTCGATCTCAATATCGGCATGTCCGCCTATATGCTGACGCTCGCAATCTTCATCCCAGCTAGCGGCTGGATGGCGGATCGTTTCGGCGCACGCACGATCTTTGCGTCCGCCGTGGCGGTCTTCACGCTCGCCTCGGTCTTCTGCGCGATCAGCGAGGGCGTTCTTTCCTTCACTTTGGCCCGTGTGCTGCAGGGCATGGGTGGGGCCATGATGGTGCCGGTCGGCCGCCTTGTGGTTCTGCGCAACACGTCGAAGACCGAGTTGATGCGTGCCATCGCCACGCTGACATGGCCGGCGCTCTCGGCGCCGATCCTCGGCCCCCCGCTCGGCGGCTTCATCACCACCTATGCCTCGTGGCACTGGATCTTCATTCTCAACGTGCCGATTGGCATCGTCGCGCTGGCGCTGTCATTCTGGTTGATCCCGAACGATCGGACCGGCGATCGGCCGAGTTTCGACTGGATCGGCTTTCTCTTTACGAGCCTCGCCTGCGCCGGCTTGATGTATGGGCTGGAACTCATCGGCCAGTCGGCCCAGCAGGGGATCGTCGGCGCCGCGATCCTGGTCGCCAGCCTCGTCTTCGGCGCGGCCGCCTGGCGTCATGCCGGGCGTCATCCTCATCCCGTGCCAGACCTTTCCGCCGTGTCGATCCAGACTTTCGCGGTCACGATGAAGGGCGGTTCGCTGTTCCGCACTGCAGTGAGTGCCGTGCCGTTTCTGCTGCCGCTCCTGCTGCAGCTCGGCTTCGGGCTCGATCCATTCCAGGCGGGCCTCTATGTGCTGGCACTCTTCGCCGGCAATCTCGGCATGAAACCGCTGACCAGCCTGGTGCTGCGGAGTTTTGGCTTCCGCACGACGCTGATCGGCAACGGCCTTCTGTTCGTCGCGACGATGGTGGCTTGTGCCTTCCTGACGCCGGCGACCCCCGGCTGGATCATCGCGGCGCTGTTCGTCGTGAGCGGCGCTGCCCGGTCGATGCAGTTCACGGCGATCAACACGCTCGCTTTCGTCGATGTGCCGCAGCCGAAGATGGCGGGCGCCAACATGCTGTTCAGCCTCATCCAGCAGATCACTTTCGGTCTCGGCATCGCGGTCGGCGCCGTGGCGCTCCGCTTCGCGGACAGCGTCGCCACGCCTGGCACCGAGACGCTCGGTCTCGTCGATTTCCGCTACGCATTCCTGATCATCGGCGCGCTCGGATTGATTGGGCTCTATGACAGCCTCGGCCTGCCGCGCGATGCTGGCGCCGTGGTCAGCCGCCATCGCCACCGTGAAAGCGCCGCGGCGCCGCGCACTTGACGCCGGCCGCGCGCAGGCAATATCTCGCGGCCAAGAACCCGCCACCGCTAGGCGCGACACCGGGGCTGATCCCTGCAGTGTCCGTCGCCGCGATCCAAGGAGCCTTTCATGAACGCCATCAATCGCGATCCCTTCCTCACCCATGATGTGAAGCTCGACCGCCTCGGCGAGGTCGCCGTGCGCGTCGGGCTCGGTTTGCAGCCGGGGCAGGAGCTGGTCATGACGGCGCCGATCGACGCGCTGCCGCTCGCTCGCCGCATCACGGAGCACGCCTACAAGGCAGGTGCCTCGCTAGTGACGACGCTGTTCACCGACGAGGACTCGACGCTGATGCGCTTCCGCTTCGCCGCGGATGGCAGCTTCGACGTCGCCTCGGCCTGGCTCTATGAGGGCATGGCTTCGGCGTTCAAAGGCGGCGCGGCACGGCTCGCGATTGCCGGCGAGAACCCGTCGCTGCTCTCCGCGCAAGATCCCGACAAGGTCGCGCGGGCCAACCGTGCCCGCTCGCGCGCCTATCAGCCGGCGCTGGAACTGATCGCCGGCTTCGACATCAACTGGACCATCGTTTCCTATGCTTCGCCTTCCTGGGCGAAGGCCGTGTTCCCAGACGAGCCAGAGACGGTGGCGGTCGCCAAGCTCTGGGAAGCGATCTTCGCCGCCTCGCGCGTCGACCGCGTCGACCCTGTCGTCGCCTGGCAGGAGCACAACAAGGCGCTGCACGCGCGCACCAAGCTCTTGAACGACAAGCGCTATCACGCGCTGCACTTCACCGGCCCCGGCACCGACCTCACCGTGGGCCTCGCCGACGACCATGAATGGGAAGGCGGCGCCTCGACCGCCAAGAACGGCGTCATCTGCAACCCGAACATCCCCTCCGAAGAGGTGTTCACGACACCGCACAAGGATCGCGTCTCGGGGACCGTTTCGAGCACCAAGCCGCTTTCCTATCAGGGCACCCTGATCGATGAGATCCAGGTGCGCTTCGAGGAAGGCCGCATCGTCGAGGCCAAGGCGAAGTCGGGCGAGAACGTGCTGCGGCAGGTGCTGGAGACGGACGAAGGCGCGGCCCGTCTCGGCGAGGTGGCTCTCGTACCGCATTCCTCGCCGATCTCGGCAAGCGGTCTGCTGTTCTTCAACACGCTCTATGACGAAAACGCGGCCTGCCATATCGCGCTCGGCCAAGCCTATGCCAAGTGCATCCGAGGCGGAGACACGATGACGGCCGAGGAACTGGCCGAAAAGGGCGCCAACCGCAGCCTGATCCATATCGACTGGATGATCGGCTCGGGCGAGGTCGACATCGACGGCCTCTCCGCTTCGGGCGCCTCCGAGCCGATCATGCGCAAGGGCGAGTGGGTCTGATCCGCCAGACCAATCGCGCAGCGCGCACTTTTATGTGAGGCCGACGGAAACCGCCGGCCATACCCGCGGCCTCGTGCCGCCACGCCTCTGCCGGCCTCAATCCGGCCAGATTTGCGGCCTCATCACAGGGGCAACGCAATATCTGGGAAGGGCGCGTCGCCTGGTTGACATCGATCGACCGTATAGCGAGGCCCCGCAGGGGTAACATGTCACAGGCTGCAATGGCGTCACGCCGTTCAGAAGGGGACCTTGCGGTCGCCCAGCCGGCTGCTGCCGGTGAAACCGCTTCCGGTGCCGGCGAAGTTTCGCCACGCCCGCGTCCGCTCGACCGGATTCTTGGCTTTCTGTCCGCCTGGAAACCCGCCATCGGCGCGGTCGCGGGGCTGGTCGTCCTCGTCCTCGTCTGGCTCGCGATCAATCACCTGATCGGCGAAGTCGACTATGATGACGTGATCGATGCGCTGCACGCGACGCCGATCACGGCTATCGCGGCGGCGCTCGGCTTCACCGCGCTCTCGTTCCTGTCGCTCAGCATCTATGACTGGTCGGCACTCCAGCATCTCGGCCGGCGGGTCTCCTACCCGATGGTGGCGCTGACCTCGTTCTGCGCCTATGCCGTGGGCAATACGGCCGGCTTCGGCCCGCTCACCGGTGGCGCGATCCGCTTCCGCTTCTATGGCCGCCTCGGCTTCGAGCCGGCCGACGTCGCGCGCATCGTCGCCTTCATCACGGTTGCCTTCGGGCTCGGACTGGCCGGTGTCACCGCGCTCGGACTCGTCTTCGACCCGGCTGATGTGGCGGCGCCGGTCGGGCTGCCGCCCGCGGTCCTGACAGTGATCGGCGCTGCGATCCTGACCGGCCTTGCGGCGCTGCTCGCCTGGTCGACATTCGGTTCCGGGCGGATCGGCTGGCGCGGCATTTCATTCGCGCTGCCGACGCCCCGCATCATGCTGATGCAGTTCGGCGGAACGCTGATCGACGTCGTGACGTCCGCAGCCGTGCTGTGGGTTCTGCTGCCGCAGACCGATGTCGGTTTTCCCGCCTTCATCGCAATTTATGCGGTCGCCATCGGCCTCGGCGTCGCCAGCCATGTGCCGGCCGGCCTTGGCGTATTCGAGGCGGTGATCGTCGCCGTCATCGGTCGCACGGCGCCTGTCGATCAGGTGCTGTCGGCGCTGTTCCTCTATCGCATCATCTATTACGGCGTGCCGCTCATTGCCGCCTCGGGCCTCGTCACATCGCTGGAACTGCGCCGCGTCGCGGCCGGCACTCAGGCCTCGCGGGTGCTGAAGGCGGGCGCGCATCTTTCACCGCGCGTTCTGTCGGCGCTGACACTGGCGATGGGTGCCGCTCTGATCTTCTCGGGCGTGACGCCGGCCGCTGATGAGCGGCTCGACATGCTCTCCAACATCCTGCCGCTGCCGATCCTCGAGGGGGCGCACTTCATCGAAAGCGTGCTGGGCCTCGGGCTGATCGCGATCTCGCGCGGCCTTGCGCACCGGCTGGACGGTGCCTGGTGGGCCGCCATCGTCTCGGTCGGGGTCGCGGTGGTGTTGTCGCTGCTGAAGGCGATCGCCATCACGGAGTCGATCGCGCTGGCGCTGCTGTTCCTCGCCCTGCTGGCGACACGGCGCGAGTTCAGCCGCCCCGCCTCGCTGTTTCATCAGCGGCTGACGCCGGGCTGGTTCTTCGCCATCGCCACGGTCATCGTCAGCGCGGTCGTTGTGCTGCTGTTCGTCTATAGCGATGTCGATTATTCGCGCCAGCTCTGGTGGCAGTTCGAGTTTTCGGAAGAAGCCCCGCGCAGCCTCCGCGCCCTGCTTGGCGTCGTCATCGCCGCCGGCTCGCTCGCCGCCTGGTCGCTGCTGCGGCCTTCAAAGGGCAAGACCGGGACGCCGACCGACGAGGAGATTGCCGACGCCGTCCATATCCTTGCCGACCAGCCTTATCCGGATGCGAACCTCGTTCGCATGCGCGACAAGACGCTGCTGTTCTCGGAAGATCGCCGCGCCTTCATCATGTTCGGCCGTCAGTCTCATTCCTGGGTGGCGCTGTTCGATCCGATCGGGCCGCGCGATGCCTGGCCGGGCCTTGTCTGGCAGTTCGTCGAGATGGCGCAGGCTGCCGGCGGGCGGGCCGTCTTCTATCAGGTCCAGCCGCAGAACCTCGCGCTCTATGCCGATGCCGGGCTACGGGCCTTCAAGCTCGGCGAGGCGGCGCAGGTCGATCTCGCGAGCTTTGATCTCAAGGGCGCAAAGCGGGCCGGCCTTCGTCACGGCAACAACCGCGCAATCCGCGAGGGTCTCAGCTTCGAGCTGATGCCGCCCGAGGCCGTTGCCGAAGAAGTCGATGCCCTGCAGGCCGTCTCCAATCTCTGGCTCGCCGAGCACAAGGCGCGCGAGAAGCGCTTTTCTATCGGGGCTTTCGACCGCGGCTATGTCGCGGCACAATCGGCGGCGGTCGTGCGGCGCGAAGGGCGGATCGTCGCCTTCGCTACCGTGATGACGACCGCGCTGAAGCAGGAGGGGACCGTCGACCTCATGCGCTTTGCCCCCGACGCGCCAGCCTCGACGATGGAGTTCCTGTTCATCAACCTGATGCTGGCGCTGAAGGCCGAAGGCTATCGCACCTTCGATCTCGGCATGGCGCCGCTGTCGGGACTGACCGGAGGTCCGACTGCACCGTTCTGGCACCGGATCGGCAGCGCCGTCTTCGAGCACGGCGAGCGTTTCTACAATTTCAATGGTCTTCGTGCATTCAAGGCCAAGTTTCAGCCGGAATGGCAGCCGCGCTATCTCGCCGTGTCCGGCGGCGCAAGCCCGGTGCTGGTTCTGACGGATGTCACCGTCCTTATCAGTGGCGGTTTGAAGGGAGTCGTCGGCAAATGATCCGTTTCCTCGCATCGGCGGTCGTCGCGACTGCATTCGCGTTTCCCGCCTTCGCCGACGCGCCCAAGCCGCTGCCAGAGTTCACGGCAGGTCTGCTTGGCAAGCCGCAGATCCTCTTGCCCACGGTTCCCGTGACTGGCACGGTCATCCTGTTCGCCGACAAGGACGGCTGGACAGCTGACGAGACTGCGCTCGCGAGCGATCTCCAGAAGAGCGGCGCGATCGTCGTTGGCGTCGATACGACGGCGATGTATGCCGGGCTTGAGGCCGACAAGGAAGACGAGTGCATCTATCTCGTCGCCGACATCGAGGATCTGTCACACCAGATCCAACGCGCGCTCGGCACGCCGAACTATCATTCGCCGATCATCGCCGGTGTTGGCACGGCTGGCGCGCTCACGCTTGCCATTGCAGCACAGACGCCCGACGCAACCTTCGGCCATAGCGTCGCTGTTGACCCGACCCTTGCCATCCCGCTGAAGAAGCCGCTTTGCACCGACGCGCCGCGTCAGGCGACGGCCGATGGCTCGATCTATGGCCTGGCGGAAGGCGACCTCACCAATCCGGTCGATGTGCTTTATACGACCGCTGCGCCCAAGGATGGCCGCGACCACGTCACGGCACTGCAAGGCCAGGGTTTCGGCATCAAGGCGAAAGATGTGACGGAAGGCGCTTTTCCCGCGCTGAAGTCACGCCTGACGCGTCTGCTCGCGCCGAAGCCGGATACCGACAATCCGCTCGCCGACCTGCCGCTCGTCGAACTTCCGGCGCCAGCGCAGCATGGCTCCATGGCGATCATCTATTCGGGCGATGGCGGCTGGCGCGATCTCGACAAGTCAATCGGCGATGCGTTCCAGAAGCAGGGCGTCCCAACCATCGGCGTCGACTCGCTGCGCTATTTCTGGTCGCGCAAAACGCCGGAACAGACCTCGGCTGATCTTGCCCGCATCATCGACTACTACACCGAGAAATGGGGCATCGATCATGTCGTCCTGGTCGGATACTCCTTCGGTGCCGACGTGCTACCGTCCGCCTACCGGTTGCTGCCGCCGGACGAACAGAGCCAGGTGAGCGAAGTCTCCCTGCTCGGTCTTTCGGACCAGGTCGATTACGTCATTTCAGTCGGCGCCTTCCTCGGTACCAATTCGGGCGACGGCGAGACGCTGCCCGATATCAAGACGATGAAGCCATCGCTGATCCAGTGTTTCTACGGTGAAGAAGAGGACGACAGCCTCTGTCCCAAGCTGGAGGGCACCGGCGTCGAGCTGATCAAGACGACCGGCGGCCATCATTTCGATGGCGATTATGATGGGCTTGCCCGTCGCATTCTCGATGGGCTCAATCGGCGGCTTTCCGGTGCCGTCGAGCCGGTGGCCGATCGATAGACCACCTGCATGAACGGACGAGGCGAAGCGAACGGGACCGGGGGCGGCGCATTAGCGGCCGCCCTTCCCGTGCCAACTGAGCGGTTTCCCCCGATACCGGCGGGACGCAAGGCAATCCCGTATCGGCAGAGCATGCTTCTGGTTGTCCGCTTCCTGTTCGACGCCAGCTTGGTGCCGGTAGCCGTGTTGGTTCTCGCGGGCCATTTCGGCCGTGCGGACTGGCTTCTCGACATGACCAACTATTTCCGCCCGCATATCGCGGGGATGGCGCTGCTGCTGCTGCTGGTCGCCATCATGGGCGGTGGATGGCTGCGCCTTGCCGCGGCATTCCTGGTGTTCGTTGCAGCGCTCTATCCTCTCGTCGCCACAAGCCTGCCCGCCGCCACTACCGTCTCAAAGGGCAATCTGCGACTGACCACGGCGAATGTCTTTGGGCCGAACCGGGATTATGCGCGCTTCGAGGCTATGGTGGCCGAAATCGCGCCGGACATCCTCGTCGCACAGGAAGCCGTTGGAGCGTGGCCCTTGCATCTCGCTGCGCTGCCGGGTCTTCCGTTCGTATCGGATCTGGGCCTGCGCTATCGCTCGCATGTGATGGTCGCAAGCCGCTATCCGATCAAGACCACTCTCATCGGTCTCGAGCCGCCAGCGGTGCCCAGCTACCGTACGGGCGGCTCCCTGGCGCTGCGGATCGAAGTCGACCGGCCCGCCGCGACGCGCCCGCTCGTCATCTATGCCATTCATCCGCAAACCACGCGAACCTACGAAGGCTGGTTTGCCCGCAACGCCTATCTTCATGCGATCGCCAAGCGGCTTAAGGCTGAGAAGCCTGGGACGGACCTGATCGTTGCCGGCGACTGGAACACCCCATTCTGGTCGCCCGTGCTGGCGGAATTCTTCGCCGCTTCCGGACTCCAGACGACCGAACGGGGTTCGTGGCCGCCGCCGACCCGCTTTTTCCGCGAGGCCAGGCTGCCGCCGGCGCTGGGCACGCCGATCGACCGCGTTGCGGTATCCAAGGATATCGGTCTCGCCGACATCCACATCGGCAAGCCATTCGGCTCAGATCACCTTCCGGTGACGGCTGATCTCGCGATCCCCTGACGCCTACCAGCCCGAACCGCCACCGCCGCCGCCGCCCGAACCCGACGACCCGCCGCCGGTCGAGCCGGAGCTCGATCCAGGGGCGGTCGAGGCCGCAGCAACGGTTTGGGAAAGGCTCGATCCCAGTCGGTCGACTAGGCTCGAGGGATCGCGGTGCGAACTGGTCATGTACCAGCTGGCCACGGCGGCCGAAGCACCCGCCGTCGCGAGAATGTCGGCAAACTTGGCGGCCCAGGCATTCTCGACATCGAGCGCCACTGCATAAGGCAGATAGCGCTCGAAAAGCGCCGGCGTCTTCTCGGGCGGATGCAGAACCTCCAGGCGGTGCTCCTCGGCGGTACCGAGATAATGGCGGAAGCCGGCGACAGAATCGCGCAGCTTCTGCCCCGCCGCGGTCGGGCTTCGCATCCAGCCGAAGGACGAGACGAGCACCGGCAGCACAACCGCCGGCAGCAATAGCGGCGCGGCATCGAACGGCGCCACGATGGTCTCGGCAAACGCGATGACCCCGGCCCCGCCAAAGGCGATCGCAAAGACGCCGAGAAAGATCCATGTCAGGAGGCGCGAGAAGAGGGACTGCCCCGTCTGTCCGGCATTCAGTGCAATGCCGACCACGATGCCGGCGACTGAAGCGAAGAGCAGCCCGACAATCGCCTGCACGCCGCGATCGCCGCCCATCGACAGCGCGAGACCCAGCCCCGTGAAGATGTAGGTCACCGCGGTCAGCAGCAATCCCACCGCGAGCCAGCCGCCGTTCCAGTGGAAGATCGTGCCGGCATAGCTGCGGGCGAGGCCGCGCGATAGAGCCGTCTTCGCCGTCTGCAGCACCGTATGGTTCTTCTGCACCAGCGGCACAGCGGCAGAGGCGCCGAACAGCGCCGCCTCCATGTCGGTCTCGGGAGCTGCCAGCGATGTCGGGCTGTCCTGGCGCGTCACGACGAGCGCGGCGCCGCTATCGGCCAGTTGCAGATGACCATGCACGCCAAGATCGAGCAGGGCGGCTGTGAAGGCGCGATCATCAAAGGCCATCGCCGAGACATAGCGCGCGGCGGCGGCCGACAGCCCATCGGGCGGTGCGAACAGCGGCACCATCGGCCCGCGCGGCGGATCGCGGCCGACTTTGAGCCACGCCAGGAAGAAATAGGCGAGCGTGACGACGCTGCCAGCGAGTGCCGCCAGTGCGCCGAGATTGTCGAAGATCCACCAGAGCGCCCGGCGCTCAAAGGAGGGCGGGTCGACGATGCCTTTTTGCCATGAGGCAGAAACGGTGAGACCGCTGCCAATCGCCAGCGGCGCCGTCGTGCGGAAGAGCAGCGTACCCGGATGAGCCGTGTCCCAGATCACGGAAGCCGCATGGTCGCGCGAGCCGGGTGGCCCGGTATAGGCGATGAAGTTTTGGAACGACACCGCTTCTGGAAGCGTGATCCGCGCTTCTGCGCTCTCGATAGGAAACGTCCAGTCGGTTCCCGTAGCGTTCCAGGTCAGTTCGTCGAAATCGGAAAAGAAGCCGATCTGCCGCGTCGTCTTGTAGTGAATGACATAGTCATGCGGCCCTTTCGGAACGAGCGCGTCGGCGGAGCCTATCCGGATGCGCGTTCCGTTGCCGATCTGCTCAAGTGCGTAGGGCTCCGCCTTCCCGTCGCGACTGATGCCTTCGACCGAAAAACCGACGACCACCGAGGCGCCGCGCCTGTCCTGATAGCGCGTCGGGAAATCGCGCACGATGCCGTGTCGGATCTGCTCGCCTTCGGCCTCGATACGGATCGTTTCCGTCACGTCGAGATCGCCGTTACGGGCGACGACCACATCGCTGACGAAGGAGAGAATGCGCTCCTCCGCCATCGCAGGAGCCAGGGTCGCCAGCAGGGCGATGCCGGCAATGAGGAGGCGGGACATCATCGTCCTCAGAATGTGACCTTGGGCGGGATCGACGCTGCTGCACGGTCCTCGATCTCGTAGAAGGGTTCCTCCTTGAAGCCGAGCGTATTCGCGATCAGCACGGCGGGGAAGGATTGGACCGAGGTGTTGAGATCGCGCGCCGTGGCATTGTAGTAACGCCGCGCCATCTGCATCTGGTCCTCGATGCCGGCGAGTTCGGTCTGCAACTGGCGGAAATTCGCATCGGCCTTCAGTTCGGGATAGGCCTCGGCAATCGCGATCAAGCGGCCGAGTGCCCCGGACAAGGCTGCGTCGGCGGCAGCCTGACTCTCGACCGTGCCCGCCTTCATGCTGGCAGCGCGCTTGTCGGCCACATCCTCGAAGATGCCCTTTTCGTGGGCGGCATAGCCCTTCACGGTCTCGACGAGATTGGGGACGAGGTCGGCACGGCGCTTTAGTTGCACATCGATGCCGCTCCAGCCCTCGCGGACGAGATTGCGCTGCCGCACGAGCTTGTTGTAGAGCGCCACGGCATAGGCGCCGAGAGCGACGATGATCGCTATGACGATCCAGATGGACATGAGCTTCCGATCCCTTCGTGGCGCTCTTTGGCGGCGCCGCTCATCCTAGCCTGTCCGGCCGTGAATTGCGCCTGCCTGTCGAACGACGCTACGGGCGCCATGACAATCTGACAGTGGGGTCGGTCACTTCATTTCGAGCGCAATTTGCGCTCTGCTCGCGGCGATGCTCGCGATGCCCTGCCAACGCCGCCGATGCACCTTGGGGCTCTGAGGCTCAGGCCTTTCCGGCCCAGGGCACCAGCCAACGTTCAACGAGACGGATCAAGGCTTCGAGCGCGAATGCGACTGCGGCGATGACGAGAATGCCCATCACCACGACGTCGGTGACGAGAAACTGCGCCGCCGACTGGATCATGAAGCCAAGGCCTCTCGACGCGGCGACGAGTTCTGCGGCTACCAGGGTCGACCAGCCCGTGCCGAGCGCGATCCGCACCCCGGTGAGGACGCTCGGCAGCGCGCTCGGCAGCACGACGTGTCGCACCAACTGGCGCCGCGTCGCCCCCAGCGCACGAGCCGCGTTCAATCTGTCTGTCGCAACGGCGCGCACGCCGGACGCTGTCGCGATGACGATCGGCGCCAGCATCGCGATCGCGATGATCAGGATTTTGGATGGCTCTCCGATTCCGAACCATATGATGACCAGTGGCAGATAGGCAAGCGGCGGGATCGGTCGGAGGATCTCGATCAGCGGATCGAAGATGCCCCGTCCGACCGGGCTCGCGCCGATGGCGAAGCCGATCGGCACGCCGACCACGATCGCCGCCGTCAGGGCGGCGAAGACGCGGCCAAGGCTCGCTGCCAGATGCTGTGCAAGGGTCGCGTCGACGAAGCCGTCGCGCGCGACGGCGACGAACTGCCCAAACACGGCAGCCGGTGCCGGCAGAAACAGCGACGGCACAAGTGCCAGGCTCGCCGAGACCTGCCAGGCAGCGAGCAGCACGGCGAGCGTCGCGAAGCTGATCAGCCGCACGGGCACGGCACCACGCTTCCTGCTCGGCCGATGATCGGTCGGTTCATCTGGCGCCAGTACGGCTTCGGCGAGATCGAGGCTCATGCGGCTTCCCTTTCGAAGATGGCGTCCAGCAGCGCCTCGCGCATCGCGACGAAATCGCGGCTCGACTTGATCGATCGGGCGCTTTCGCCGGCGAGACGGCGCCTGCTGAAATCGACGTTGAGCGTCTTGACGATGCGGCCGGGATTTGGGGCCATGACCACGATGCGGGTTGCCAGGAACAGCGCCTCCTCGACGCCGTGGGTGATCAGCAGCACGCCGGCACCGCTCTTAGCCCAGACTTCGACGAGGAGCTCCTGCATCGCCTCGCGCGTCATCGCGTCGAGCGCTCCGAGAGGCTCGTCCATCAGAAGGAAGGTTGGCCGGGCCGCCAAGGCTCGCGCGAGGCCGACGCGCTGGCGCTGACCACCGGAAAGACGCCAGATCGGCCGATCCGCCAGCCCTTCCAGGCCGACAATCGCGAGCTGGTTCTCCGCTATGCGGCGGCGTTCGGCCTTGCCGATGCCGGAAAGGCGCGGTCCCAACGCAACGTTCTCGGCCGTGGAGAGCCACGGAAACAACGCGTCGTCCTGGAACACCACGGCGCGATCGGCACCTGGTCCCGTGATCGCGACGCCGTTGACGGCGACGCGGCCCGTGGTTGGCGGGACGAAACCGGCTGCCAGATTCAGCAGCGAGGTCTTGCCGCAACCGGAGCGTCCGACCACCACAAGGAATTCGCCGTCGCGAAGGTCGAGCGACACGCCGCCGAGCACTTGCGGGCCATCGTCATAGCGCAGCGATACCGACTCGATGGCGAGATGAGCCATGGCGCACTCCTCAACAGGACCAAAATGCCGTCGGCCCGTTTCGTGCCAGAGGACACGAAACGGGCCAGATGCGCTTCGGGGTGCCGCCTTCCCCGAAAGCGGCATCAGTTGGAGGCGAGCGCCTCGGTCACGAATGTGGTCGTGACATAGGGAGCGTAGTCCGGCAGCACGGCCGGGATCTTGCCCTGCTCCTTGAGGAAGTTCGAAGCGTCGGCGACGGCCTTGACCGTGCCGCCGCCGAGAAGGGCGGCCGAGGCCTGCTCGTCGAGCTGCGGGAAGTGATAGCCCTTGAGCAGCGCCGGCACTTCGTCGACCTTGGCGCCGGTCAGCCTAGAGATCTTCGCGGCCTCAGGCGATTTCGCATCCCAGCTCGCGCCCTTAGCCTTGAAGTCGGCATAGGCAGCGCCCGTCACCTTCACGAAGGAGGCGACGATCGCGGGGTGCTTTTCGGCGAAATCCTTGCGCACGATCCAGGCGTCGAAAGTCGGTGCGCCCCATTTTCCGACCTCGGCCGAGTCCGTCAGAACCTTGCCGTTCTCTTTGATCTTGCCAAGCGCCGGATCCCAGACATAGGCGGCGTCGATATCACCACGCTGCCATGCGGCCGCGATCTCCGGCGGTCGCAGATTGAGGATCTCGACCGACTTCGGGTCGATGTCCCAATGCTTCAGAGCGGCCAGAAGGCTATAATGGGTAGTCGAAACGAAGGGGACGGCGATCTTCTTGCCGACGAGGTCCTTCGGCTCAGAGATCTTGGCGCCGTCACGCACGACCAGCGCCTCGCTTTCGCCGATCAGTCCGACGACATAGATCGTCTCGATCGGCAGTTCGCGGCTGGCGGCGGCGGCGAGCGGGCTCGACCCGACATAGCCGATATCGACCGCGCCCGAAGCAATGGCAGCGATGACGTCCGCGCCCGAGTCGAACTTCTTCCAGTCGATACTGGCCTTGGCGGCCTTCTCATAGGTGCCCTCGGCCTGCGGAATTTTGGAGGGCTCGACGACGGTCTGGTAGGCGATCGTGACTTTCTGCTCCTCGGCTGCCTTGGCATTGACGCCCGCGGCGAAAGTGAGGCCGACCGCGGCGGCGGTGGCGAGGAGAGTTCTGCGGGTGATGTGGCTCATGGTGTGTCCTGACATGCGCGCGGGCTCGATCGGTCCCTTGCGGCGCTTGTGTTCATCTGATGCTTGGTACGGAGTGCCGCGCTGGTGATCCAAGGCGCGGCGGCCATCGCGTGGCGCGTCAACAGAGCCGTTCGGTCATGGACGTGTCCCCCCTCGGGGCTTAGCCGTTGTTGGCGCGGGGCAAGCCTCACGGATCCAATGATCCTCAAATCGCCGCGACGATCGACCACTCGACCGTGGCCCAAGACTAGGCAATGACGCCTATCTCGATAAAGGAAGTAGATTTTATTTTGAGCGCCGCGTCGGGTAATCCTTCCGCCGCCGAAGCGCCGCCGCGGCAGATGGCTTCCCGTTCAGGCGGGTCGATCCTGCTGGAAGTAAGCGAAGCCACGAAGCTTCAGCAGCACGTTCGGCACGGCCATCGGCAGTGCACCGCCGATGAAGGAGCTGATCGGCGTCGGATAGAACAGCATCACCGCCGTGAAGAGGATGGGCGATAAGCGACCGCCGTCCGCACGAACGTACCGGCCTGGAAGAAGGTGGCGCTGATGAGAAGGAGGGCGGCGCGACAAGCGGCACCAGCGGCATAGTCGCCGCAAGCTCAGCGTCACAGGCATCCGCTCCAGCGACCGACCGAAAAAGACATTCTCCCCGGCCGCTGCAAGGGTCGGCAGATCAGCCGCCGGCGCGCAGCTTCTGCAGGAGAGCGGTGTCCGGATAACCATCCGGCGGCAGGCCGAGTTCGAGCTGTGCGGCGCGGACGGAGGCGCGGGTGCCCGAACCGATCATGCCATCGGCCTTGCCGACCGGATGGCCGCGCTTGGCGAGCAGTGTCTGCAGCTCCTGCACTTCCTTGAAGGAGAGACCGTCGACATTGCCACCGCGGCTGACGGGCGGCGCGCCGGCAAGCCGGGTCGCGTAATAGGCGGCGGTCAGCGCATAGACAAAGGACTGGTTCCACTGCAGATAGACGTCGAAATTGGCATAGCCGAGGAAGGCTGGGCCATTGCGTCCCATCGGCAGGATCAGTGTCGCCGGCAGGCTTGCGGGGCCGAGCGTCGAGCCGGGAGCCGCGGTGATGCCGAGGCTCTGCCATTCGGCGACACTCTTGCGGACCGAGAGATCGGATTGCGACCAATCCATCGTAGAGGGGACACGGATTTCGGTCAGCCAGGGCTCATTGCGCTGCCAGCCTTCATGCACCAGCAGGGCGGCGGCCGAGGCGAGCACGTCCGCTGTTGAATGCAGCAGGTCGCGCTTGCCGTCGCCGTCATAGTCGACGGCGAAGTCACGGTAGTGCGTGGCGAGGAACTGGACCTGGCCGAGTTCACCGGCCCAAGGCCCCTTCATCTCGGCGGCTGTCAGATCGCCGCGGTCGATGACGGTCAGCGCTGCCATCAACTGGTCGCGGAAGAGGTCCGATCGGCGGCAGTCATAGGCGAGCGTCGCCAGCGAGCGCAAAGTCGGCATATCGCCGAGATTGGCACCGAAATCGGTTTCCAGGCCCCAGAAGGCGACGAGAACCGGCGCGGGGACGCCGTAGTCCTTGTCGATGCGTGCGAAGAGCTTGGCGTTCGACTTGATCAGCTGAGCGCCCTTCTGCAAGCGGTATTTCGCGACCATGCGATCGGAAAACTGCAGGAAGTTCTGTGCGAAGACGTTCTGTGCGCGGTCCTTGGCGATGACGTCGGGTGCATAGGACAGGCCGTCGAGCGCCGAGGATACCGTCGCCGGGGAGATGCCACTGGCCAGCGCCTGGCCTTCGAAGTCCTTCAGCCAGGCTGTGAAACCCGCTCCATTGTTGGCGCAGGTCGCGGCAGAAGCGGCGCCTGCCACCGTCGTCACGAGAACCATGGTGAGGAGCCGCAGCCCGGCCTTCAGCATCGAGAAACCTCCGAAAGGCGTCATATCCTCGGCGACACGTGCCATTCCCGCGCCGAGAATGCAACGCCGTCGCTGGCATTCGGGGCGATCGCCGTGCGCCGTCACATGTCTGCCGCACTGCGTATCCGACCAGCGTGTCAGCCTTCAGCCGCCCGCGCCTGGTCGTAACTGGCGATCAGCCGTTTCGGTGCGGCCATGCGCCATGCGCGCTCCACCAGCGGCGCCATCCGTTCGGCGTCGATCGCGGCGAGGCGGATCAGCACATAGGGATAGCCGCGATAATGATCGGTCGTAAAGAACGCCTCAGGCTCGATCTCGATCAGAAAGTCGCGTTCGTCCAACTCGCAGCGGAGCGCAAAGACCGTATCCTCATCGCGAATGCGGCCGAGAAAGCGCTTGGCGACCATGAACGACATCGTGCCGTGATGCGTGCTCTCGGCAACGCCTGGAAGCGCCAGGAATATGCGGCGGAGGTCATCGGGGCTGGTCGCCATCATCGGGCTCCCGCAACGTCGCTCTACCGCTTTACTCCGCGGCGATCTTGGCTGCGTCCTGATCTGCATAAAACAATGCGCTGACGGATTCGCCGCAATTGATGCGCCGCATTGCCTCGGCGAGCGCCGGCGCAACGGACAGAACCGTCAATTTCGGTACCCGCTTCGCATCCGATAGCGGCACGGTATTGGTGCAGACGATCTCGACGATATCAGGCTCGGATGCCAGGCGCTGGAGGCTGTCGCCAGCGAAAATGCCGTGCGTCGTGGCGATGCGCACCGAACGGGCGCCGCCGGAACGCAGATGCTGCAGCAATTCCAGGATCGAGCCGCCGCTGGCGATTTCGTCGTCGAGGACGATGACGTCGCGGTCCCTGACATCGCCGATCAAGGTCGAGATGCGCACCTGCGTATCGCTGATGCGTTCCTTGGCACCGGCCGCGACAGGAACGCCCAGCCGTCTCGCAAACGCGGCGGCGTTCTTGGCGTTGCCAAGATCTGGAGAGACGACGACCCCGCTACTCAGATCATAAGATTGAAAATGCGACGACAGCTCGTCGAGCGCATGGAGCTGGTCGACGGGGACGCTGAAGAACCCGTGCACCTGGGGCGAGTGCAGCGTCATGGTCAGTACGCGGCTCGCGCCGGCTGTCGACAGGAGATCGGCGACTAGACGCCCGCCGAGGGAGATGCGCGGCGCGTCCTTCTTGTCGGACCTTGCATAGGAAAAATACGGAATGACAGCGGTAATGCGGGCGGCCGATGCACCGCGCGCGGCGTCGAGCATCAGCATCAGCTCGAACAGGTTTTCCTGCACCGGCGCCGTGAGCGGCTGGATCAGAAACACGTCCTGATCGCGGCAGTTCGCTTGCAACTGCACTTCCAGGCAATCGTTTGAAAAGCGCTTCAGCCGTGTCGGGAGCAACGGAACCTTGAGATGAGCGCAAATCTCTTGTGCGAGATCGGGGTTAGCGTGACCGCTGAAGACCGCCAGTTCGCTCATAGATCCACCCCATGAAGCAATAGCGGCCGATTACCGGATTCGGCGGTCACAAGCAAACGGTGAGTGACGCCGTTTTGGCGTCACGCCGCCTGCTGGCGCTGATAGTCCTTGATCTCGCTGGCGGTGATCGTCGGAGCGCGATCGAGCTCGTAGCGGAGCTCGAAGGCGGAGGGCGCCATGAAGACCGGCGCGCCGTCGAGATCGGAGGCCATCGAGCTGCGGTGGCGCTCCACGAACATATTGAGCGCATCCTTGTCGGTGCCGGTGACCCAGCGGCAGACTGTGAAACGCGACGGCTCGAAGTCGATGGGCAGGCCATATTCGACCTGCATGCGCTCCTTGAGCACGTCGAGCTGGAGCGCGCCGACGACACCGATGATCGCGGGCGAGCCGTCCTGTGGCAAGAAGACCTGAACGACGCCTTCCTCAGCCATCTGCTGCAGCGCTTCCTTCAGCTTCTTGGCCTTCATCGGATCCTGCAGGCGGATGCGGCGCAGGATTTCCGGCGCAAAGCTCGGCACGCCGCGGAAGACGAGATTCTCACCCTCGGTCAGGGTATCGCCGATGCGCAGGGTTCCGTGATTGGGAATGCCGACCACGTCGCCGGCAAAGGCTTCGTCGGCCAGCAGGCGGTCCTGCGCGAAGAAGAATTGCGGGCTCGACAGCGGGATCGGCTTGCCGGTGCGCACGAGCTTCGCTTTCATGCCGCGCTGCAGTTTGCCCGAGCAGACACGCAGGAATGCGATGCGGTCGCGGTGGTTCGGATCCATGTTCGCCTGGATCTTGAACACGAAGCCCGACATCTTTTCCTCGGTCGGCTCCACCACACGGCCTTCGGCCTGCTGGGGCCGCGGCGACGGTGCGAAGGCTGCAAGCGCGTCGATCAGGTCGTGGACGCCGAAATTACGGAGCGCCGAACCGAAATAGACCGGCGTCAGGTGGCCTTGGCGGAAGCTGTCGGTGTCGAAACCGTTACCCGCTCCCTCGATCAGCTCCATCTCTTCGCGGAAGCTGGCAACGGCTTCCGGCGTGGTCAGGCCGTCGATCTGCGGATCATTGGGGCCTGAGACCGGGATGACGGCATCGTCGGTGTCGATGCGGCGGACCGTGCGCGCGATGATGTCGTAAGTGCCGGCGAAGTCGCGGCCCCGGCCGATCGGCCAGGTCATCGGCACGGTGTCGAGCGCCAGCACCTTCTCGATCTCGTCGAGCAGGTCGAACGGGTCGCGTGTCTCGCGGTCCAGCTTGTTGACGAATGTCACGATCGGGATGTCGCGCAGGCGGCAGACCTCGAACAATTTTCGCGTGCGATCTTCGATGCCCTTGGCGGCGTCGATCACCATGACGGCGGAATCGACGGCCGTCAGTGTCCGGTAGGTATCTTCCGAAAAGTCTTCGTGGCCCGGCGTATCGAGCAGGTTGAAGATCCTGCCGCCATATTCAAACGTCATCACCGAAGTGACGACCGAGATGCCGCGTTCGCGCTCGATGCCCATCCAGTCCGAACGGGTCTGGCGACGGTCGCGCTTGCCCTTGACCTCACCGGCGAGCTGAATCGCGCCGCCCATCAGCAGCAGCTTTTCGGTCAGCGTCGTCTTGCCCGCGTCGGGATGCGAGATGATGGCGAATGTCCGTCGGCGGTCGACGGGTCCGGTGGAGGCGTCCATGGGATCTGC
Source organism: Kaistia soli DSM 19436 (assembly GCF_900129325.1). Lineage (GTDB taxonomy): Bacteria > Pseudomonadota > Alphaproteobacteria > Rhizobiales > Kaistiaceae > Kaistia > Kaistia soli. Next base: position 1,422,479 of record NZ_FQUP01000001.1, read on the forward strand.
GTGCTTCTAGCGATGGTCGGTGTGGCGCGCATGGTTAGACGACACGTGGGCGAAAGGCCAGCCCTCAGGTCACTCTCCAACCGAGTCCTGACCCTGGGGTCTTGTCGGCGCGCTGCACTTGCCCTCTGATGGGCACACGCGCGAAACGGCCTCTGCAACTGGCTCGCGGTGCTGGCGCGGGGGACAGCGCACCGACGGGGTCTTGATTGGACGCAACGCCATGTCCGATGCGATGTGCTTTGCCGGTTTCGCCTTTGCAGCAGATTTCACGTCCGCTCGACGCGAGGATGGCAGCTCCATCGCGTTTACGCGGGCGGAGCGGCGTCTGCTCGCCCACCTCGTCGCCCATGCGGGGGCGCTCTGTACTAGGGACCAACTGCTCGATGCCATCTCAGGTCTGGGCTCGGATGCCGGAGACCGCAATATCGATTTCGTCGTCGCCCGCGTGCGATCCAAGCTCGGCGATCCGGCGCGGCAGCCGATCTTCATCGCGACGCGCTATGGCGAGGGCTATGTCTGGATCGCTACGCCGCGCAGGCCTGCCTCTGAGACAGTTCCCCCATTCCTTATCGTTGGGCCGATCAGGCGGCTGTCGGGCGAGGGGGAGCCGGGTGGTACCTCGCTCGCTTTCGCGGAGGCACTCGCCGCGGTGCTGCGGGCCGAGATCGCGGACCAACGGGGCGTGGTGCTCGACCCGGACGCGTCGCTTACCGGGACTGCCTCATCGCCCGCGCCCGAATTCCAGATCGAGTTGACCTTCGTCGATGTCGACGGCCGGACCGACTGTGTCTCCGTCTTGCGGCATTGCGGGACGGGCGCCGTGCTGAAGGTACGGCGCGACGAGGATGTCGATGCTTCCGGACGGGCGGATGTCACGGCGGGCGACCATGCGGCGGCGCTGTGGTTGTCCCTTGCCACGGAGCGTGGCGAGGGCAATCCCGAAATCGGGCCGTCCGACCTGCGCATCTACGAGGCCGGGACGCCCTTCGTCCGCAACGACGACCCGGACCTGCCGCCCGAGGTCTCAGTGAAGGACGAGGCATTCCCGATCGGCGAGAACTTCCGCCGCAACGAGGCGCAACTGCGCAAGTTGCGGGAGTTGCGGCCGGCCGACCCCGTCCTGAAGCTCATGCTGGCGATCAATATCCACGCGCGCTACATCGCGGATGGCTGGCGCTTCCTTGCCACGAGCGATCCGCGTGCGCGCGACGAAGCGGACATCCGCGATCTCGTTCTCGGGGCGTTGCCCGAGCTGATGCCGAGCCCACAGCATGTTCTGTCGGCGGCGAAGCTGCTCCAGTTTCTCGGTCCGGAATATGGCACGGCGGCCCTGTCACTGGCAGAAGACGCCTTTCGCCGGGCCACCGAACTTGGGCACGCCTTGACGACACTCGGCGCTATGCGCTGCTTCAGCGACGATTTCGCGGCCGGGCTGCCATTGCTCTGGCAGGCGCGCGCGTTGGTCAAGCCGGGGACGCTCGCCGAGCGCTACATCGTTGCGACGATTTGTCAGCACCTGATGGGAGCGGGCGATTTCGCGGGTAAGGATCGCGAATTACAGCTCCTCACGCGCTCCCCGCTCAGCAAGGGTCCGTTCCGCCTCGTATTCGCCAATCCCGGTGAGGTCGATCCCTCGCTGCCGGTGCGCATGACGCTCCGCCTGTTGTCCGCGAAATATGCCCGCGCGATGCTATTGTGGAGCTACTACACCAGCACGCGGCTCTATACTGGCCGCGAGGCGCGCGAGAACGTCATCGTCGGCTTGGCTGGCCACCTTCGCCGCCGGTTCGGCGACGCGATCATCCTGCCGGAGGTCGCCCAGGCGGTGCCAGGCATCTTCGGGACGCGCGCCGCGGTTGCCGAGCCGGTCTCCTGACAAGTGGAACTTGGGCAGTTCCCGCCGCGCGATATCGGGTGCTCCGATTTCCCGCAGCAGCTTGATGCGCATCGCCCGCCTGAAATCGCCGATGCCGATGGCATCGATGACGAATGAGCCGGGTCCGCTGGCGACGAAGGTGCGATAATAGCTCCCGAGACCGGGCTCGTTCCCGGCAATGGCGAGGCCGTTGACGGTGACGCCGAGTTGCTCGGCTCTGGTCCGCGCAGCGGACAGAGTGACGCTGGCGGGTCGGCGGGGTCGGCGGCTCTCGCGGCCATTGCCGGATATGTCGACGACGCGCCGCATCGAGCAAAGCGAGGGATCCTCGAGGAGGTCGAGGGCGCGCGAGAGGCCGACACCGATGTCCGTGCTGCCGCCGAGGTCGCGCGGCAGCCTCACGATGCGCCCGGCGAAGCGCGCCGCGTCGGCGGCGGCGAAGAGATGATCCCAGGGGATGACGCGCACCCCCATGGCGTCGTCGGCCCACAGGACCGCAGCCACCGAGAGACCGCCGCCCGAGCGGATCGCCGCCAGCACATCCCGGGAGCGCAGTGCGTCGGCGATGCCGTCGATCTGAACCGCGAATGCGGAATCATCGACACTGCTTGAAGCGTCTATCGCGAAGACGAGGGCCGTCGTCGTGCACGGTGGTTGGGCAGCAGCGCGGTCGGCTACCAATGCGCCCGCGACGAATGGGGTAACGAAAGCCAGGACAAGCCGGATCAAAGTGCCGGCTTGCTTTGAGACAACGCCTTCTTGCTTCGCCATGATGCGCTCGCAGTCAGCTTGAGACTGCGGGAGCGATAGCCGGCGATTGTTGCGCGATTGTTTGATTGGGTCCGTCAGCGCTTCCCTGCGAGCGCCGCGATTCCGATGCCGAGCCAGCCGAGGATCATCGCCGTGCCGCCCCAGGGCGCGGCAAAGGCCAACGCTGCGCTACCAGTGAGGTCGTGGAAAGCGAGCGCGCCGGCAAAGACCAGCAGGCCGAGCGCGATCGCCGCGGCCGAGACGGTCATGATCCGCCCGCGCGCCACGCCATAGAGCCCGAGGGCGAGGAGGGCGGGGGCCTGCGCCATGGCCATCTGCCCGGCCGTCGCGAGCCGGTCGGCACCCGCGATATGCGCTCCGGCCGCGGCGAGCGCCACGCCGAGCGCGCCGGCAAGCCCAGCGGCAAGAAGAAGGGCGCGATCCATATTTCATCACCTCATTGGCATGCCGGCGCTGGCGCAAGGCGGGTCAGCGCCCTAAGTTCGCGTCCAGACCCTAAATCGATTCAGGAGGACGAATATGATCATCGTGACGGGAGGAAGCGGCCTTGCGGGCCGCGCCGTGGTCGAGGACCTTGTCTCGCATGGATATGAGGTGACGTCGATCGACAGCGCGCCGCAGCTGGCCGGCCAGGCCGCCAAGTATGCGCGCACCGACCTGACGGATTACGGCCAGACGATCGCTGCCCTTTCCGCCATCGACGAGCGCGTCTCGAATGTCGAAGGCATTGTCCATCTCGCCGCGATCCCGGCGCCGGGCCTTGCCCCGAACCACGTCATCTTCGAGACCAACATGATCTCGACCTACAACATCTTCGAGGCGGCGCGCGTGCTCGGCATCCGCAACGTCGTTTGGGCGTCGAGCGAAACCGTCCTCGGCCTGCCGTTTGAAACGCCGCCGCCCTACGTTCCCGTGGACGAGGAGTATCGCGGCCGGCCCGAGACGGCCTATTCGCTTTCGAAATTCCTGTCCGAAGAGATGGCGAAGGAATTCTGCCGCTGGGATCCTTCGTTCAAGATCTTTGGCCTGCGCTTCTCCAACATCATGGCACCCTATCGCTATTCGGAGTTCCCGGATTTCGACAAGGACATCAACCTGCGCAAGTGGAACCTCTGGGCCTATATCGATGCCCGCGACGCGGCACAGGCCGTCCGCCTCGCGCTTGAATCGAAGCTCACCGGCGCCGAGGTGTTCATCATCGCCAATGAAGACGGGGTGATGGGGAAGCCAAATGAGGAACTGCTCGACGAGGCCTTCCCGGGCGTGACGCGCAAGCGGCCCTTTGGTCCGCACGAGACGCTGCTGTCTATCGAGAAGGCCAAGACGGTCCTCGGCTACAAGCCGCTGTTCAACTGGCGCTGAAGAGGCGAGGGCGGACGAGTGCCGCCCTCAATCTGCCAACTGGCCGGCGGTAAGGTTGAATATCTCCGCAGTGACCGAGCCAGCATATTCTGAGGCGAGCAGCACCGCGGCGTTGCCGACTTCGGCGAGCCGCGGCAGACGGCCGAGCATCGTCGAGGCGCCATAGCGGGCGTCGAGTTCTTCTCGCGCTATCCCTTCCTTGGCGGCATGTTCGTCGAATAGATCGCTGAGGCCTGGTGCGTCAGGCGATCCGGCAGAGCGGATGCAGGCAACGCGTATATTGTGAGGGCCAAGCTCGGCGGCCAATTGGCGGCAGAGGGCCTCGATCGCCGCGCAGGCGACCCCGAAGCCGCCGGTCGTCGGAGAGGGGTTGCGGCCACATTGGGCCGTGAGCGCCAGGATCACGCCACTGCGCTGGCTCATCATCCGCCGCGCGGCTGCCGTCGCCGTCAGGAAATGCGTGTGCATGGCGCGGTTGATCGGCTGTGCGAAACTACCGACCGGCATGTCGACGAGTGGCGTGCCCTGGATGTCGCCGACATCGATGAGATTGAACGAGATGTCGATGCGGCCGAAACGCTCGACGATCGCCTCCATGTGCCGTTCGACAGCGTCGGCGTCCAGCGCATCGACGGGCATCGCTGCGGCATGGCCGCCTTTGTCCCAGATGCGGCAGGCGACGCGCTCGAGCTTCGCTTGCGTCCGGCCCGCGAGCACCACGCGAGCGCCGTGCCGTGCGAACGCCTCTGCGACGGCGCCGCCGACAGCGCCGCCGCTCCCATAGATGACCGCAATCTTTCCATCGAGCATGCTGTCCTCCTCATCCATTTCCGGCAAGGACGAACGGCGACAACGCTTTCCGACAGCGCTAGACGACCGCTGTCACGCCGCCATCGACATAGAGGATGTGACCGTTGACATAGGTCGATGCGTCCGAGGCGAGGAAGATCGCGGCGCCGGCGAGTTCTTCGAGTTCACCCCAGCGACCCATGGGCGCGCGCTGCGTCAGCCAGGCATGGAAGGTCTCGCTTTCAACGAGAGCCCTGTTCAACTCGGTCTTGAACCAGCCGGGTCCGATGCCGTTCACATTGAGGCCGTGCTTTGCCCACTCGGCGCACATGCCCTTGGTCAGCATCTTGACCGCGCCCTTCGAGGTCACATAGGGCGTGATGGTCGCGCGGCCGAGTTCGCTCGTCACCGAGCAGATATTGATGATCTTGCCGCGCCGGCGCGGGATCATGTGGCGCGCCACCGCCTGGCCGACAATGAACGGCGCGTCGACATTGGTCTCGAGCACGCGGCGGAAATCCTCGAGGGGGAAGTCCTCCAGCGGCAGGCGCTTCTGCAGGCCGGCATTGTTGACGAGGATGTCGATGGGCCCGATCTCGGCCTCGATCTCCGCGACCGCCGCCGTAACGGCATCCTGGTCGGTTACGTCGAAGGCTGCGGTCGAGACCTGGTCGGGGAAGGGGCCTTTCAGCGCAGCGGCGGCCTCGCTGAGCGCCGTCTCGCTGCGGCTGTTGAGCACCACTGTCGCACCAGCCTCGACCAGGCCGCGCGCGATGGCAAGGCCTATGCCGCGGCTGGAGCCGGTGATGAGCGCGACGCGCCCGGTCAGATCGAACAGCTTCATCACCATACTCGCCTCCCGCGTTGGAGTTCCGTTCATAGCCGCTTGACGGCAGCAGCGGCAACGCTCAAAAAACGAGGCCTTAAATCGATTCAGACCGCCGGAGCCGTTTCATGATCTATGTCGCCGCCGACACACGCTACGACACGATGCGCTTCAATCGTGTCGGCCGGACCGGGCTCAAGCTGCCGGCCATCTCGCTCGGGCTCTGGCACAATTTCGGCTATGACGGCAAGGTCGAGACGATGCGGGCGATGTGTCATCGCGCGTTCGATCTCGGCATCACCCATTTCGACCTTGCGAATAACTATGGTCCGCCGCCCGGCTCGGCCGAGGAATTCTTCGGAACGATGGTTGAAGGCGACTTCAAGCCTTATCGCGACGAGATGATCATTTCATCTAAGGCTGGCTATTACATGTGGCCCGGCCCGTATGGCGAATGGGGCAGCCGGAAATATCTGTTTGCCAGCCTCGAGCAGAGCCTGAAGCGGATGAAGCTCGACTATGTCGACATCTTCTATTCGCACCGCTTCGACCCGGACACGCCGCTCGAGGAAACGATCGGCGCCCTCGACGCGATGGTCCGGCAGGGCAAGGCGCTCTATGTCGGCATTTCCAGCTATTCCTCGCAGCAGACGCATGAAGCCGCGGCGATCGGGCGGGCGCTCGGCACGCCGCTCATCATCCATCAACCGCGCTATTCGATGCTCGATCGCTGGACGGAGCGCGACGGGTTGCTCGATGCGCTGGAAGAAGAGGGCATGGGCTGCATCGTGTTCTCGCCGCTGGAGCAGGGTGTTCTGTCCGACCGCTATCTGAAGGGAATCCCGGCCGACAGCCGCGTGCGCCATTCCCACTTCCTGCAGGAAAAGGTGCTGTCGGATGCCAATCTCGGCCGCGTGGCAGCGCTTGACGCGATCGCCAAGGCGCGTGGCCAGACGCTGGCGCAGATGGCCCTTGCCTGGGTGCTGCGTGATCCCCGCATGACCTCGGCGCTGATTGGGGCGAGCCGTATCTCACAGATCGAGGACGCAGTCGCAGCGCTCGACAACCTCGCCTTCACGGCCGACGAGATCGCCGCGATCGACGCTCATGCGATCGACGGCATGCTGAAGGTCTGAGGCAGGGGAGGCCGGCTAGATCACGCCGGCCTTATCGGCGAAGTGGAACATCTCCAGGCCGCCATCCCAGATCATGCGGAAGGCAACCCAGGCGATGACCAGCAGGCCAACATAAGCGATCCAGGGCGCGCGTTTGAGGATGCGCGCCACGAAATTGGCGGCAACGCCCATGAGCGCCACCGACAGAACGAGGCCGACGACCAGCACCCAGGTGTGATCGCGCGCTGTTCCCGCGACGGCGAGGACATTGTCGAGCGACATCGAGACGTCGGCGATGACGATCTGGCTGAGCGCCTGACTGAGAGTCTTGGTGCCGGTGCCGGCGGGCTGATCCTCGAGCGCAGCATGCCCCTCGGCTTCTTCCGCGCCATGGCCGTTGCGGATCTCGCGCCAGAGCTTCCAGCACACCCAGAGCAGCAGGATGCCACCAGCCAGTGTCAGGCCGATCACGCCGAGTAGCTTGGTCGCGAACAGCGCGAACATAATGCGGAGCACCGCGGCGGCGCCGATGCCGATGATGATGGCTTTGCGCCGGAGATCCTTCGGCAGCCCGGCCGCCGCCATGCCGACCACGATTGCATTGTCGCCGGCGAGCACGAGGTCGATCAGGACGACGGTCGCGAGCGCAATGAGTTCGGCGGTCACGATATCCATGAACGAGCGTGTCCTTGTCAGTCAGGCAGGTCTGCGGCGGGGCGGTTCGACCTATCTGGGGTTTGCGGCGCGCGTTGTCCAGACGGCGGCACCCGGTCGCCGCTCAGGCGGGGATCGGCGACGCCGGGTCGATGAGGCCTTCGGTGCGAAGGTCGGTCCAGAGCGAGGCGGGGATATCGGCTGCGAACCAGGCGGCGATTTCGCCGACTTCCGCCGCTGAGCGTGGGCCGGGGATGACGCTGGCGACGAGCGGGCTGCCAAGCGGAAAACGCAACGCGGCGGCGGGAAGCGCGACATCATGCGCGTCGCAGACCTCTGCGATCTTGCGGGCGCGGGTCATGATCGCCTCAGGCGCGCGAGCATAGTTCCAGGTGTCGCGGCCGGCGAGAATGCCGGAATTGAACGGGCCGCCGACGATGATGCTGGTTCCGGCCTTCTCGCAGAGTGGGAACAAAGTGTGCAGCGGCTCCTGCTCCAGCAGGGTGTAGCGCCCCGCGAGCAGGAACGCGTCCCACTGGCCGTGCTTCGTCGCCTCGGCCAGCACCTGCCATTCGTTGACGCCGAGGCCGATCGCTTTCACCGCACCGGACGCGCGCAGTTCGTCCAGCGCCCGGTAGCCGCCATCCATTGCGATCGGGAACAGCTCTGCGTTCAGCGCTGCGCCATGCTGATCAACGCCGATATCGTGGATCAGAAGTAGTTCGATGTGATCGACGCCGAGCCTCTGGAAGCTCGCCTCGAAGGATCGCATCACGCCATCATAGGAATAGTCGTAGACGTGCTCGAACGGGAGCGGATTGACCCACTGGTCGCCTTCAGGCTGTGGCGTCACGCGCGGCCTGAGCAGGCGTCCGACCTTGGTCGAGATCATCACGTCCGGGTGGCCGCGGACCACATCGCCGACAAGGTGCTCCGACCGGCCATAGCCGTAATAGGGCGCCGTATCGACATAGCGGATGCCAAGTTCGACGGCACGCTCAACGATGGCACGGCCTTCGGCGTCGGAAATCGGCGGGCGGACATTGCCGCCGAGCGTCGCAGTGCCGAGGCCGAGCGTAGAGAGTCGCAGCGACGTCCGGCCGGCGGCGCGGGTCTCGATTGGCATGTATGATCCTCCTGCGGCGGCCGCGTCGCGGACGCACTCGGTCTTTGAAGTCGGGACGATTCCTCGGCGGGCTTCATAGCCATTTAGGTGGGGCTGCCCTGTTGGGCCGAGGTTAGCCGCGCCGCTAATCGGGAGGCAAGAGTTGAAGGCTAGGCCGCTTGGATTGTCCCGCGCGTCATGCCTAAACAAGTGCTGGGACTTTTCCACTGGGGCAAAGCAGCATGCTGTCGATCCGCGAGATGACGCGCGAGGATCTCGACCTGGCCCTCACATGGGCCGCCGGCGAGGGGTGGAATCCGGGCCTCGGAGACGCGTCGGCGTTTCATGCGGCCGATCCCGGCGGCTTCCTGATGGGTTTCCTCGGCGACGAGCCGGTGACCGCGATCTCGGTTGTTGCCTATGGCGAGGCATTCGGCTTTCTCGGCTTTTATATGTGCCGCCCCGAGCACCGCGGTCGCGGCTATGGCTGGCAGACTTGGCGGGCGGGTATCGCGCGGCTCGGCCATCGTGTCATCGGGCTCGACGGCGTGGTCGCGCAGCAGGAGAACTATCGCGACTCCGGCTTTGCGCTTGCCCATCGCAATATCCGCTTCGGCGGCGTGGTCGACTGCGAACCGCCACGCGACGTGCGCCTGATGCCGGTTTCGGGCGATCTGACGCCGGCGGTCCTCGCCTATGATGCCGGGCTTTTCCCCGCGCGCCGTTCCGCTTTTCTGAACGCGTGGCTCGATGGTAGCGGCGGTCGCGCCGCAGTGGCGTTGGTCGAGGACGGCAGCGTGCGCGGCTATGGCGTCATCCGGCCGGCGGTGAGCGGCTTCAAGATCGGGCCGCTCTTCGCCGACAGCGCCGATGGTGCCGACCTGTTGTTCCGGGCGCTTGCCGAGAAGGCGGAGGGTGCACCCGTCTTTATCGATCCGCCGGAGCCGAACGGCGCAGCGCTGGCGCTCGCCGCACGCTACGGCCTCGAGCCGGCGTTTGAGACCGCGCGGATGTACCGGGGACCGGCGCCCAGCCTGCCGCTCGATCGCATCTTCGGGATCACGAGCTTCGAACTCGGCTGACCGCACCCACCCGGGATTGCAGCCGACGGCGTCGCTTGCGATGATGGCGAACGGTGCCGTGGGGGATGTCCGGATGCGTTGGTTACCCAATCTGCTGTCGCGTTTCGTGCGGAACGGACGCCTGACGGTCATCTTCCATGACGGGTTCAGACAGAGCTTCGGCAGCGGCACCAACGGGCCTGATGTCACCATCCGCCTGGCGGACGCCAAGGTCGATCGCGAGATCTTTCTCAACCCGGAATTGAAGTCGGCCGAGGCCTACATGGACGGCCGGCTCGTCATCGAAGATGGCGGCAGCGTGTTCGATCTTCTGTCGCTCTTCTCGGTCAACCGAACCGGTCTCGCCGCCCATCCGCTGCAGAAGGCGCTGCGAAAGGCGTGGCGGGCGCTCAAGCGTCGCCATCAGAACAATGCGCTGGGCCTCGCGGCGAAGAACGCCAGCCATCACTACGACATTCCGACCGCCTTCTACCGACTGTGGCTCGACGAGGCGATGATCTATTCCTGCGCCTATTACACCGAGCCCGAGATCAGTCTTTCCAGGGCGCAGCAGGACAAGCTGCGCCATATCGCGGCCAAGCTGAAGCTCGAGCCGGGCATGGAAGTGGCCGAGATCGGCTCCGGCTGGGGCGCTCTTGCGATCTATCTGGCCAAGGTATGCGGCGCCCGCGTCACGGCGATCAATGTCTCGCCGGAGCAACTGGCTGAATCGCGACGCCTTGCCGAGGCCGCGGGTGTCGCGGACCGGATCACGTTCCGCGAGATCGACTATCGCGACCTCGACGGCCGGTTCGATCGCGTCGTCTCGATCGGCATGATGGAGCATGTTGGCGTCGGCCATTTCGATGCCTATTTCGGCAAGATCCGCAGCCTGCTGAAACCCGGCGGCTTTGCGCTCGTCCATGCGATCGGCCGCATGTCGCCGCCCGGCTCGACGGCGCCGTTCATCCGCAAATACATCTTCCCCGGCGGCTATGTGCCGGCGCTCAGTGAGGTCTTCGCGTCGCTGGAGCGCACAGGAGTGTGGTGCGCCGACTGCGAGAATCTGCGCCTGCATTACTACTGGACGATTCGGGACTGGCGGCGCGGCTATGAGGCGACGCGCGGTGAGGCGGTCGCCATGATGGGCGAGCGATTCTGCCGGATGTGGGACTTCTATCTCGCCTCGGTCGAGCTCGGCTTCCTCAATGGATCGAACTTCGTCTTCCAGCTCCTGCTCGCCAATGAGCGTGACGCGGTGCCGGTCATCCGCGACTATATCGTCGACGAGGAGCGGCGGCTCGCTTCTTCAAGCGTTGCGTGAAGTCGTTCGAGGATTGAGTCCGTTCTGCCGTGCAAGTCTTTGGCGCTGAATCACTTTCAGCCGAGATCGATGCGGCGCATGTGGTTGTCGAATTCCACCGCGCCGACCCGCGTGATCGGCTCGATTATCTCACCCGCGACATGCATCAGCCGGCCATCGCCGGCGCTGGCCAGGAAGCCCTCGCCGCTTGCGCCAGCAAGGCCGCAGCCATCGCGCAGCCGGTGGGCGGCATGCAGAGCCTTTCGCTCGGCGTCAAACACGAAGATCGTGCCGCCGATCGGCGAAGAGGCCGCGATCGCCGTGCCGTCGCGGCTGGCGACCACCGATCCGATATAGTTGCGCGCCAGCGGCGCGACAGCGTCGGGGAAAGGCAACAGCATCGCCTCGCCCTCGCCATCGATCCGGCCGACCAGCGGCGGACGGCGCCCCTTCTCACCCTCCCACTGACAGCCGAACCAGAGCGCGCCGCTGCCGTCGAAAGCCATGTGCCGCGTCGAGAGCTGGTTGAGGCCGGCGTCGAGCTGCGTCTCACCTATCAAGTCGCCAGTAGCGCTGTCGATGCGGACGATTGAGGGCCGCATATCCGCGACATTGAGCTTCTGGCGACCGAATTCCGGATGCGTCTCGATGCCGCCATTGGCGACAACGAGGGTCTGTCCATCTGGCGCCATGAGGATTTCATGCGAATCCATCCCATGCGTCTCGAACTCGCCGATGCGGCGAAAGTCGCCGGACACGTCATAGACGCCGACCACGCCGCGCGGTTGTTCGGTAGTGAAGACGTTCTCCGTTGCGTAGAGTATATGGCCGTCGGCCGAGAAGGCACCGTGACCGAAGAAGTGATGACCCTCGGGCGGGCGAATGGTGGCGAGCGGAGAAAGGCTTCGCCCGTCGACGATGACGGCGAAATAGCCAGGACGACGCGCGAAGACAGCGACGCGGCCGCCGGCTTTGTCGACGGCGATGTCATGGCCGCGGCCGGCAAGTGGCATGCGCCCGATCTCCGTGCCGCGCTCGTCGATGAGCAGCAGTGCATGCTGGCGCGGGCCAACGCGGACCGAGCTCAGATAGACCGCGCGCTCGGCAACGCCGATCGCCGTCTCGAAGCCGAGGACGGCGGCAAGCCCTTCGCGCATCCGGTGAAACAGCGCCGCCATTTCAGTCGCCGTCGAGTGCATTGAAGCCAGGCGAGATGCCGGCCTCGGAGGGGAAACGGAAGCTGTACAAGTCCTCCAGCGTCTTCAGCGCATCGAAGGCGTCGCGCAGATGCTTGTAGTTCGCCGCATCGGCAAAGGCTTGCTGCCAAGTGGCGCTCGCGGCGAGGCCGGCGCGATAGGCGGCGAAACCGGCGCTGCTCTCGGCGCCAAGCTTTGGCGCTTCGGTCGGCGTCAGGCTGAAGAGGTCGGATGTCCGTGCAATGTCCTCGATCGCCGCGCCCGAGGCGGCGAGATAGGCGAGCGCATTGCCCGAGGCCACGAAGGCGGCGCGGTTAGGCTTCGCGGCAGCGAAGTTCTCGCCGAGAGCCGGCAGCATGCGCTGGTCGCGGATCTGCAGCAGCCCGGTCGTGATGGCCTTCAGGATTTCGATGACCGGCTCCTCGGAGTCGCGATAGACGATGTTGCTGCCGCCGGGCTGTTCCATCAGAGCCTGCCAGCCGCCGGTCTTCGTCCAGCCATCCAGCGTATTATGCGCGATGGTATCGAGATTGCCGGCGATCGCCGCGGCGAGGCTCCATCGATAGGCGCGGGTCTCGCTGTCGCTGTCGGCCGCGAAAATGAGGCTTTCGAGCGCAGGCAAGCCTTGGACGGCAGCGGAGAGCTTCGCGACAGCGCCCGGCGCGAGCTGAGCCGGATCCGGCGTCGCCAGCATGCGGCGGAGCTGGCGGGCGCCGGTGCCGTGCCGATCCGGATAATAGGAGAACTTCTCCAGCCGGCCTTCCTCAGCCATGGGGCCGAAGCGCAAGAAGTCGACCTTTGCGAATGCGGCGACAACGGCCGCGAAGGCCGCGCGGGTGGCTTCGTCCGGGGCGCCCGGGGCTGTCGGCGCAACAGCATTGACCGCTGTGACAAGCTTCGACGTTGCCGCGGCGAGATCCTGGTATGCGGGAAGGATATAGCCTTCGACGGCGCGCTTGGTGACGGCATCGAGCGCTGCCGGCGTCAACGGCGGCGGCGTGACAGCGACCACCGGCGGCTCAGGCCCGAGGTCCTGAGGCTCGCCGGACGCGGCTGCGAAGGCCTTCCGCGCTAGCAGCGCCAGCGGGGAAAGCAGCAGGAACCTCTTGGTAATCGCGATCATAGTCTATCCAGGAAAGAGAGCAGCCGCATGCGGTCTTCGGCTGTTAATGCATTATAATTGGCACGGGCGCGTGACGCCTCGCCGCCATGGGCGCGTATCGCTGCATCGATCGTGCCGGCGCGTCCGTCGTGAAGATAGCGTGTCTCGGTGCCACGGCGAAGGGCAAGCGCGATCAGCGGTGCCGTGCGCCATTCCGAAGATCGGACGCCAGGCTCGCCGACGCCGTCATCGAGAGCCGGGCCCATGTCATGCAGCAAAAGATCGCTGTAGAGCGCCACCGTGCCCCCGCCGGTGCGTGGCAGCGACGGGACATGGCAGGCCGCGCAGCCGGTGGCGGTGAACAGCGCCAGATCGGGGTCGTCTTCCGGCGGGGAGGTGGGCGCTTTGAGCCCATCGAGATAGGCTGCGACGAGTTGGACCATCTGTTGCGAGATCTCCTCGCCATCAAAGCTCGCGTCGCGTCCGTCCGGAGCCTTGAGGCAGGCTGTCTCGGCCGCCGTGCAGTCGCCCGAGGGATGAGGGCTGAGGGGGCTGGACATGCCGATATCGAGCATGAACGCATCCGCGACCTGCTGGTCGAGTGTCGCCGCCGACGCTTTCCAACCATAGCGACCGATCGAGCCATCGGCGAGGCGGCGGGCGCGGCCGAAAATGCCGTCGCCATCGCGATCGTCGGGGTCTTCGCGCTGGAGGATCGCGGCCTCGTCGACCATGCCGATACGCCCGATGCCGGCTAGCGGCGGGGCGAGGCGCGGACCAAGCCGGGTGGCCGGCGCAAGCGGCCCGAAGGCCGGCGCGAAGGCGACTGCCATCGGCAGGCCGTCACGCACTGTGTATGTCACCGTACCCTCGCTCTGAAGGCCCGGGACGGAACGCGGCTGGATCTGCCGGCCATAAATGGGATCGGCCAGACCCTCGGCGTCGCCAAGCCGCGTTGCAAGGCCCCGCGCGGTGACGACGCCATCCGCCGTCGCTGTCACGCGCGCCGAGAAGGCCTTGCCGGAATGGCAGGTGATGCAGCCCTTCTCGTTGAACAGTGGCCCGAGCCCGTCATTGGCGAGCGTTGAAGATGGGGCGGCGACCCATTGGCGGTCGAACAGCGCCTTGCCCATCGCGCGCTCCAGCCCGTCGGCCAGCGCAAAGCCGGGCAGCACGAGCAGCGCGACCAGAAGCAGGCGGCGGCGCATGGTCAGGCGACCTCGAACCACGCCATCATCCCGGTCTCCTGATGCTCGATGATATGGCAATGCATCATCCAGCGGCCGGGATTGTCGGCGACGAAGGCGACCTCGATCGTCTCTTCGGGCAGCAGCAGCACGGTATCGGCAAAATGCGGCGGCAGCGTCCGCTTGCTGGACCGCAGCACCGTGAAGCTGTGGCCATGCACATGGATCGGATGCATGCGCGGGGTGACGTTCTTCAGCGTGCAGCGATAAGTCGTGCCGCGCGCCAGCCTGACAATCGGCGGGGGCAGTTTGTCCATGCCGGAGCCGGGCCAGGACTGCTTGTTGATTGCCCAGAGGCTTGCCGCCGACAGGCAGAGCGGCCCGAGCGGTCCGCCATCATCTCCTGCCGCTTCCGCGACGGCCGCCCCGGTCGCCGTCGCTGAGAAGGTAAAAAGCTGGTTCTGCGCCGCGCCGAGATCAGGCGGCGCAATGCGGGCGGCCGCCAGCGGAGCCGGGTCGAACGGCTTGGTGCGAACCGCGGGGCCGCGCGCGACAAGCCGCGCCAGGGGCACGGGTGCGGCGGCGAAATAGTCGTACATCGTCACGCTCCCGCCATCGGAAGGCGTGCGGAGCACGACATCGATCCGCATCGCCGGGCCCATCTTCCAAGAGCGTAGTGGGAAGGGCGGGCAGGCGAGCCCATCGATGGCGACGACCGCCGCGTCGGCACCGTCGAAGCCGATTTCGGATATGCGGGTCGGGTCGACATTCAGGACGCGGAGCCGCACATCGGCCGATGCGGGAACCTCGATATCGGGATTGCTGGCACCATTGACGCTGCGTACCGTGCCGAACGTGCCCGACTTGCCGGCACCTTCCATGGTGAGGAACGGCAGGAAGCCGGATCGGTCGGGCGTAAGCCGCCAGTCGCGCACGGCGAGAATCCGCTCCGCGTCATAGGGCTCGGTCTCGTCGCCCTCGATGATCAAGAGGCCCATGAGGCCACGACCGAGCTGCTCGACGGTGTTGCAATGGGTGTGGAAGAAGAATGTGCCAGGGTCGGGTGGCACGAAGGAATAGTCGTAGCTCGCGCCCGGTTCGACGGGCTGCTGCACCAGGTAGGGCACGCCATCCTGATCGTTCGGCAGGCGGATGCCATGCCAGTGGATGGATACATGCTCGCCCGGCCGGGTGAGACCATTGACGAGATGCGTGTCGAGCCGCTGGCCGAGCTTGAGGCGAACGATAGGCGGTGTGGCCTGATTGGCGAAGGTCCAGAGCGGGAGCGCGTGACCGTCAGAGCAGGGGAGGGCCAGCTGGCGCTCCGCGGCGGTGAGGTCGAGGCGGACGATCGTCTCGGGGCCGGGCGGCAGCGGCGCAGGCAAGGCTCGGGAAAATGCCGGCGCTGCGTCGGGGCGGCCGAACAATCCAGCGCCGGCCATCGCGGCGGCACCGGCGAGAACCGAGCGGCGGGAGAGCATCTCTTGTGTCCGCTTTCTCAATCCGGCCGCCGGAGGCGGCGGCCGGAACTGTCTCTAGGCTCGGAGGCTGCGCCCGTCCATGCGGCGTCTCGCCGTGGCGGGCGCAGTGCGCCTCTCGTGTGGCCTATTTCGCAACGGCGTCGGGATTGTCGAGGCTGTCCGACCCTTCGACCTTGACCTCGACGCCGAGCAGCGCGACGACCGATTCCAGGGCCCGTGTCTGAGCGACCAAGCCGTCGATGGCGTCCTGGACGATCTTGTTGCCCTTGTCGTTGCCGGCCGCGATCATCTGGTCATAGGCCATTTCGCCGGAATCGGCGGTCGCCTTCAGAACCCCCATCTTCGCCATTGCATCGGCCATGGCGTCGTCGACGCGCTTGGCAGCGTCGGGGTTCTTCGCCGCGACGAGGTCCCGCAGGCTTGCGCCCTCGACCAGCGTGCCGTCCGGCCGGGTGTAGCGCGCGTTCCAGATCGTGACGATGCCGACCTCGTCGAAGAAGTGGCTGTTATGCGTGTTGTCGGAGAAGCAATCATGCTCTTCTTCGGGATCATGCAGCAGCAGGCCGAGCTTCATGCGCTCGCCGGCGAGCTCGCCATAAGAGAGCGAGCCGATGCCGGTCAGGATCGTCGCAAGACCGCCATCCGGACCCTTGGGGTCCAGTTCCTTGCGGGCGGAACCATCGGGCTTCCAGGCGTCGACCGCTTTCTGCAGGTCGCCAACCAGCATGTCCGTCGCAACGCGCAGATAGTCTGCACGGCGATCGCAGTTGCCATGTGTGCACTGCTTGAGATCGAAGTCGGTGGCGGGACGATTGCCGGCGCCAGGTCCCGTGCCATTGAGATCCTGGCCCCAGAGCAGGAATTCGATGGCGTGATAGCCGGTGGCGACATTGGCCTCGACATCGCCGGCGCCCTGCAGCTTCTGCAGCAGTTCTGGCGTGATCGTCGAGGCATCGACCTTGTCCGGGCCGATCTGGATCTGCTTGTTCGCGATCACATCCGCCGCATAGAGCGGATTGGCGTCGGAGGTTTCGCCGTAGGTCTTGGCGTCGACATAGTCGATCAGGCCTTCGTCGAGCGGCCAGGCGTTCACGGCGCCATCGAGATCATCCGACGCGGTGTTGGCGAAGCGATAGCCTTCCGCCTGCATATAGGCAGGCCGTGAGGCCTTCCAGGCATCGCGGGCAAGGGCCAGCGTCGCCGGGGTCGGATTGGCGATCAGCACGCCGACAGCGGCGCGGAGCGCCTCCGCACCGTCGAGCGAGTCCTGATATTTGGCCTCGGCTATGTCGGCATAGGTCTTCAGCACCGCCTGAGGCGTCGGCGCGTCGGCTGCGAAAGCCGGCGTTGCCGCGGCAATCGCCGCAGCCGCGCAGGCGGCGAGAAGAAGCTTTCCGATCATCAGTCCCGTCTCCATGGAGTGGCCGCCACGCGGCCCGGTGCAGGTTTCGCCTTGCTGACCTTCGAAGTCAAGAATATCCAACTGATTGAAATTATTCCAATTCCAGACTTCAGCGCCGTGCGGCGAAATGGGGCTTGCCTGAAATGCAATGATATAACATAACATGTCGCAATAGACGCGAGAGCGGAGCCTCAGGCCGTGTCGATTGACAGCAACACCGTGATTGTCCCTGGCCCCATGAAGGCCGTTGCGGATCATGGCCACGATCATGCCCATCATCATGCGCAGGCGCATGACAGCCCTGCCGTCGCGAAACCCTTCTCGCCCTTTCTGGCCTCGGTGCTCGACAGGCTCGGGCTCGCCGTCGTCTTCGCCGGGCTTGTTTGGATCGGCGTCTTCTGGGCAGTGCGTTGATATGACGGCCTCACCGTCGATTCATTGTCGCGACCTGACGCTGTCCTATCGGCGCCATCCGGCGGTTCATCACCTCACCGGCACGTTTGCGCCGGGTTCGTTCACGGCCATTGTCGGTCCGAACGGTGCCGGCAAGTCGACGCTGCTCAAGGGTATCGTCGGATTGGTCCGGCCGGATGGCGGGACCATCGAGGTTACCGGCGCGCGCCGCAGCGACATCGCCTATCTGCCGCAGCAGGCGGCGCTCGATCGCGGCTTTCCGATGCGGGTGCTCGATCTGGCCGCGATGGGCCTCTGGCGCCGCACCGGGCCGTTCCGGCGCATCGGTGCCGCACTGCTTGGCGAGGTCGAGGCGGCGCTCGATGCCGTCGGTCTCTCCGGCTTTGAAGATCGCATGGTCGGCAGCCTTTCCGGCGGCCAGTTCCAGCGCGCGCTGTTTGCCCGGCTGCTGCTCCAGGATGCACGGCTGATCCTACTGGACGAGCCTTTCGCTGCCATCGACGCACGGACGGCGGACGCGCTGCTTGGATTGGTCGGCCGCTGGCATGGCGAGGGCCGGACCATCATTGCGGTCCTGCATGATTTTCATGCCGTGCGGCAGCACATCCCCGAGACCTTGCTGATCGCACGCGATCCGATTGCCTGGGGACCGACGTCCGAGGTGATGACCGAAGCCAATATCGCCCGCTCGCGGGGTCTGGACGAGGCATTCGACACCGATGCCGAGCTTTGCGAGCGTCCGGCAGCATGACCACCTTCAATCTGCTTGTGGCGCCGTTCCTCGAGTTCGGCTTCATGCGGCGTGCGCTGATCGGCTGCCTGGCCCTGTCGCTTTCCGGCGCGCCGATCGGCGTGTTCCTGGTCCTTCGCCGCATGAGCCTGATGGGCGATGTGATGTCGCATGCCATCTTGCCCGGCGCAGCCGTCGGTTTCCTGCTTTCAGGCTTCTCGCTGTTCGCGATGACGCTTGGCGGGGTGGTCGCCGGCCTCGCGGTGGCGCTGGCGGCGGGGTTCATCTCGCGCACCACGCCGCTGAAGGAGGATGCGAGCTTCGCCTCCTTCTATCTCGTCTCGCTTGGCCTCGGCGTGCTGATCGTCTCGCTGAAGGGCTCGAATGTCGACCTCCTGCATGTGTTGTTCGGCAATGTGCTCGCACTCGACGATCCGGCGATCTATCTCATCGCTTCGATCGCGACGGTGACGTTCCTGGCCTTCGCGGTCGTCTACCGCCTGCTGGTGGCCGAGTGCTTCGATCCGGGCTTTCTGCGCAGCGTCGGCGGCGCCGGCGGCGCCGTACATTTCCTGTTCCTGGTGCTGGTCGTGCTCAATCTCGTCGGCGGCTTCAATGCGCTTGGCACGCTGATGGTGGTCGGGCTCATCATCCTGCCGGCTGCCTCCAGCCGCTTCTGGAGCGAGTCGATCGGTGGCCAGATCATCGCGGCCGCGCTGATCGCGGTGGTCTCATCCTATGTCGGACTGGTGGTTTCCTATCACGTCGCCGTGCCGACCTCGCCCGCCATCATCCTGACGGCCGGCGCTATCCATGCGCTGTCGCTGCTGCTCGGCCGGCACGGCAGTTTCCTGAGACAGATGCTGCGGGCGCAGCATTTGAGGGGCTGATTTCTCGTTCCTGTAACGGAGCTATCCATGCGGATTACCAAAGTCCTCCTCGCCGCAGCGCTTGCGGCAGGGCTCTCCAGTTCTGCCTTTGCCGCCGACAAGCTGAAGGTCCTGGCGAGCTTCTCGGTTCTCGGCGATCTCGCCGCGGAAGTCGGCGGCGACCATGTCGATGTCACGACGCTGGTCGGGCCGAATGGCGATGCCCACACGTTCGAGCCGAGCCCGCAGAACGCCAAGGCACTCGGCGAAGCGGCCGTCCTTGTCGAGAACGGGCTTGGGCTGGAGCATTGGATGCAGCGCCTTGTCGCCGCCTCCAGCTTCAAGGGCGAGACCGTGATTGCGTCGAAGGGCGTAACGCCGCGGCTCTGGCAGGGCGACGCCGACGAAGCCGAGGAACTCGAGAAGAACACCGACGGCAAGGCGATCGATCCCCATGCCTGGCAGGACCCGCGCAACGGCATCCTCTACGTCAACAATATCGTCGCCGGCTTCTCCGCCGCCGACCCCCCGCATGCCAGCGACTACCGGCGCAATGGCGATGCCCTCAACGAACAGCTGACCACCATCCACGACCGGCTGGCTGCCGAGTTCGGCAAGCTGCCGGAGGCCCGACGCCGGATCGTTACGAGTCACGATGCCTTCGGCTATTTCGGCGCCGCCTATGACATCCAGTTCATTGCGCCGGAGGGTCTCTCGACCGAGGCTGACGTCTCTGCTGCCGACGTCGCCAAGATCATCCGTCAAGTGAAGAACGAGAATATCCAGGCGATCTTCGTCGAGAACATCACCGATCCGCGCCTCATCAGCCAGATCGCGCGCGAAAGCGGCGTAAAGGTCGGGGGCGAATTGTTCTCTGACGCGCTTTCGCCAGTGGACGGGCCGGCCCCGACCTATGTGAAGATGTTCCTGAACAATGAGAGCCAGCTGCTCACCGCGATGAGCGGCAGCTAGCCCTGAGGCTCGCGGCGCGCCGGACCCTCAGCGCGCCGCGAGCGCGGCCTCCACAGCGGCGCGGCGCGGCATCGGCGCCACAGCGCCGTAGCCCTCCGTGGCAAGACCCGCCGCCGCATTGGCATAGATCGCGGCGGCAAACGGATCGCCATGGGCGAGGTATTCAGCAAGGAAAGCGCCGTCGAACGTATCGCCGGCGCCTGTCGCGTCGAGCGGATGGACAGGCATCGGGGCAATGTGTTGCCGACGCTCGGCGGTGGCCACCAGTGCACCAGCACTGCCTTGCGTCACGATGGCGATCCGCGCGCCGTGCGCGAGATAGAAGTCAGCGACCTTGCCGGGATCAGTGAGCCCCGTCAGCGCCGTTGCGTCCTCGATGCTCGTCTTCACGATATGGGCAAGGCTTGCCGCAGCATGGATGACCGCGCGGGCGCGGTCGATCGGCCAGAGCCGGCTTCGGAGATTGGTGTCGTAGGACACGAGGCCGCCCGCCGCGCGGATCGTATGCATCGCCAGGAACACCGCATCGGCGGCGGCGGCCGAGATCGCCTGGCTGATTCCCGACGCATGCAGGATGCGCGCGCCGCGAATATAGTCGAGCGGCAGTTCAGATGGCGCGAGCAGGCTCGCGGCCGAACCAGTCCGGCGATAGGTGAACTCATGGCCGTCAGGCCCATGCGTCACGAAATAAAGCCCGGTCGGTGCATGAGGATCGCGCTTCACCGCGCTCGCATCAACGCCTTCCGTCATCCAGAGATCGAGGAAGGACTGCCCGAAGCTGTCCGTGCCGATGGCGGTCAGCATTCCGACCGAAGCTTGCTGCCGCGCGGCGGCGATGGCGGCGTTCGACGCGTCGCCGCCATGGCCCGGATGAAACACGCTTTCGCCCTTCGGCTGGTTCAGCTCGAACATCGGCTCGCCGATGCAGATGATATCCGGGGTCACGCGGTTCTCCTCCCTGAAGGCCGCGCATTTTTGAAGCCTTGTGCGCCGTCATGCAAGCGCGTGACGGCGCGAAGCGCATCAGTGGGCCGGCGCGGCTCCAATACCGTCCAGAACCGCCAGGACCTCGGGTGACAAGGCGATGTCGCCTGCAGCAAGGTTTTCAGCCAGATGGGCCGTCGACGAGGTGCCGGGGATCAGCAGGATGTTCGGCGAGCGATGCAGCAGCCACGCGAGAGCGATCTGCATCGGCGTCGCGCCGAGGGCCGAGGCGACTTCGGTCAACGCCGATGATTGCAGCGGCGAGAAGCCGCCAAGCGGGAAGAACGGCACATAGGCAATGCCCTCGGCGGCAAGCTCATCGATCAAGGCGTCGTCGCCGCGATGCGCGAGGTTGTACTGGTTCTGGACGCAGACGATGTCTGTGATCGCCCGCGCCGTTGCAACCTGCGCCGACGTCGCGTTGCTGATACCGATATGGCGGATCAGGCCGCGCCCCTTCATGTCGGCGAGCGCCTCGACAGTTGCCTCGATGGGGCCCTCTGCCGGTCCGTGCGTATCAAACATCAGGCGCAGATTGACGACCTCCAAAACGTCGAGGCCGAGATTGGCGAGGTTCTCGTGAACCTGTTGCTCGAGCTCGGCCGGCGACGCGGCCACATTCCATGACGCATCCTCGCCGCGCCGTGCGCCAATCTTGGTCACGATGGCGAGCGCGTCGGGGTAGGGATGCAGTGCTTCGCGGATGAGACGATTGGTGACATGCGGGCCGTAGATGTCCGCGGTGTCGATGTGGTCGACGCCACTCTCCACGGCCGCGCGCAGCACGGCCAGGGCGGCGTTATGGTCGCGTGGTGGTCCGAAGACCCCAGGCCCGGCGAGTTGCATGGCGCCGTAGCCGATGCGCTTCACCGTGCGGTCGCCGAGGGGATAGGTGGATTGGATGCCGGTCGCGGCCATGCTGCGATCTCCTTGATGTGCAGGCCATAGCTAGGACCTATTCAACTGCACGATAACGGGTCATTATCGGCACGGGCTGTACGGCATGGCGAACAATGAAGACTGATCTCGGTGATCTCTCGGCTGTTCTGGCGGTCGCCCGTTCCGGCGGTTTTCGCGGCGCCGCGAAGACACTGGGCGCCAGTCCGTCCGGCGTCAGCGAGGCCGTGCGGCGGGTGGAGGACGGGCTTGGCATGCGGCTCTTCCATCGCACAACGCGGAGCGTTGTGCCGACTGAGGCCGGGCGGCGGCTGCTCGAGCGGCTGCACCCGGCGCTTGTCGAGGTCGAGGCGGCCCTTGACGCGGTCAACAGCCTGCGCGACCGGCCAGCGGGTCCGCTGCGGCTCAATGTTCCCTTTAGTGCTTCGCGACTCGTGCTGCCGTCGATCGTGGCACCATTCCTCGCCGCCTATCCCGATATCAGGCTCGATATCGTCGCTGAGGATGCCTATGTCGATCTCGTCGCCGTCGGATGCGATGCCGGCATCCGCTATGACGAGCGGCTGCCGCAGGACATGATTGCGGTCCCAATCGGCCCGCGCCGCCAGCGCTTTGCCTGCGCAGCATCACCGGCTTATCTCGATCAATATGGCCGTCCCAGCCATCCGCAGGATCTTCTTACTCATCGCTGCATAACCGCCCGTATGGCGAGTGGTGCGCAGCATGACTGGGAGTTTGAGCGCGATGGGAAAATCGAGCAGATCCGCGTGAGCGGTCCCCTCGTGATCCAGCCGGGCGCCGCATTCGATCTGGCGATCGAATCCGCGGCGAGGGGGCTCGGCGTCGTCGCGATTTTCGAGGACTGGCTCCGGCCCTATTTCGAGAGCGGTGCTCTTGAACCGGTCCTTGAAGACTGGTGGCAGGAGTTCTCCGGGCCGTTTCTTTACTATCCGGGGCGCCGCCTGGTTCCGGCGCCCCTTCGTGTCTTCATCGACTTCATCAAGACTGCCGCTCTAATGGAGGCAGGCTGAGCGTTGCCGTTGGCGCCCGCCTAGACCGTCCCTTCGATCGCGCGGCGAAACAGCGTTTCGTATTCTTTTTGGCCGATTGCGATCGGATTTCCACCGTTTGAAGGGTCGTGCTCGGCCATTCGCGCCGCATCCGGCAGGACGCTCTCGTCGACGCCGATCTCCTTCAGCGTGTGCGGAATGCCGAGCTCGGCGCGGAGCGCCAGCACCCAGTCGATCACGCTCGTCGCGGACTGGCCGGGCAGGTCGAGATAACGGGCGAGGGCGGCGAGCTTGTCGCTGATCACCGGCGCGTTGAAGGCGAGGACATATGGCATCACGACGGCGTTGGTCAGCCCGTGATGCGTGCCGCGCAGGCTCGAGCAGGGATGGCTCATGGCATGCATGGCGCCGAGGCCCTTCTGGAAGGCGACGGCGCCCATCGAAGAGGCGATCAGCATATAGGAGCGTGCGTCGAGCCGGCTGCCATCCTTGACCGCGATTGGCAGCCAATCCTTGACGAGGCGCATGCCTTCGAGCGCGATGCCAGCGGACTGGGGATGGAAGAACGGGCTCGACCAGGCTTCGAGCGAATGGCTGAGCGCATCCATGCCGGTCCAGGCCGTGATCTTCGGCGGCAGGCCGAGCGTCAGTTCGGGATCCTCGATCACGATCTTCGGCTGCATCTTCGGATGGAAGATGATCTTCTTGGTATGGTCGGCCGGATCGGTGATCACCGCGGCGCGGCCAACCTCCGAGCCGGTGCCGGCGGTGGTCGGCACGGCGACGATCGGCGCGATGCCGTTCGGATCGGCGCGCGTCCACCAGTCCTCGCGATCCTCGAAATCCCAGACTGGCCGCGTCTGGCCGGCCATGAACGCGATCGTCTTGCCGATATCCATGCCGGAGCCGCCGCCAAAGGCGATGACCCCGTCATGGCCGCCGGCACGATAGGCGACTAGGCCGTCATCGAGATTGGCGAGCGTCGGGTTGCCGTCGACTCTGGAGAACACCGTGTAGGGGACGCCGGCCGCATCGAGCACGCCGAGCGCCTTGGCAACGACCGGCAGCGTGACGAGGCCAGGATCGGTGACGAAGAGCGGCGAGGTGATGCCAGCTGCCTTCACAGCGTCGGCCAATTCCCCGATCCGCCCCGCTCCGAAGCGGATGGCCGTCGGATAGGACCAGTTGGCGGTCAGCGAGGCATATTGGTCGAGCATGGTGGGTCCTCAGGGTCTCTGTCGGCTGCTGTCACGACGCTCCGTGACTGCCTGTTCCTCTCCGTCGCCCCGGCAAGGCCGGGAGGACGACATTCATTCGGTGTCCGGGCCTCAGCTCGTCTTCGTCCTGAGATGGAATGCCTTGGGCCGTGTCAAATGCTCGTAGCCGACACGCGAGAGCGTGGCGCCACGGCCGGTCTGCTTGACGCCGACCCAGGGCAGGGCCGGATCGAGGAAGTCGCAGCGGTTCATGTAGACGGTGCCGGTTTCGATGCGGTCGCCGATGCTCTCGGCCGCCTCGACATCCTCGGTCCAGATCGCGGCGGTGAGGCCGAAGGGCGAGTCGTTCATGAGGCCGATCGCCTCTTCGTCCGACGAGACCTTCATGATGCCGAAGGCCGGCCCGAAGGTTTCCTCGGTCATGAAGCGCATCGAGTGATCGACGCCGACGAGCACCTGCGGCGCGAGATAGGCCGTGCCTTCCGATGCTTCGGGGAAGCGGGCGGCGTCGATCAGGGGCTTCGCGCCGGCATGCACCGCCTCGTCGATCTGCGCCTTGATGAAGCGGGCGGCTTCCGCGCGCACCACCGGGCCCAGCGTCGTTGCGGGATCGGTGGGGCTGCCGAGCTTGTAGGCGTTGACGGTCGCGACCACGCCCTCGACGAAGGCGTCATAGACGCTCTCATGAACGTAGACGCGTTCCATGGCGCAGCAGGACTGGCCCGAATTGAAGAACCCGCCATCGACGATGTTCTCGATCGCGAAGGGAAGGTTCACGTCCGGCCGGACATAGGCCGGGTCCTTGCCGCCGAGTTCCAGCGTCGTCGCCGGGAAGTTCGGGGCGCCGGCGACGGAAGCCATGATATGGCGCCCGCCCGCCGTCGAGCCGGTGAAGCCGACTTGGTCGACGAGGCCGGAGCGGATGACCTTGTCAGTCACCTCATGCGACATATTCACATACTGGAACACATCCGGCCACAGGCCGGCCTTGGCGAAGGCCGAGGCGAAATGCTCGGCGACGAGGGCGGTCTGGCTCGAATGCTTCATCACGACGGTGTTGCCGGCGAGGATCGCTGGCAACACGGCGTTGAGAGCCGTCATATAGGGGAAGTTCCAGGCCGGCAGGTTGAGGCAGACGCCGAGTGGCTCGCGGCGAATATAGCGCTTGAAGCCTTCCTTGGGGCCGACGTCGATATCGGCGAGCGTCGCTGGCGCGATCTCAATCATGTAGCGCGCGCGCTCCTCGAAGCCGCGCATCTCGCCATGGCCATAGCGGATCGGCCGGCCCATCTGCCAGGCGAGCAACTCGGCGACCTTGTCCTTCTCAGCGACCATCGCGTCGACGAAGGCGGTGGCGATCTTCTGCCGTTCGGCCATGCTCGCGCTGCGCCAGCTACGCTGCGCCGCCTTTGCGCGCTCAAGCGCTGCAAGCACCTCGCCTTCACTGGCGAGCGGCCGCTCGGCATAGATGGAGCCGTCAACGGGCGTAACGATCTTTAGGACGGGGGCGTTCATGATGAGCCTCGATCAGGTCGTGTCGCCGAGCATGTGTCGGCGCGGGTGGCGGCAATCAATACCTCTCGAAGCCGCGCTGCAACTCCCAGTCCGTGACGCGGCGGTCATATTCGAACTGCTCCCAGCGGCCGGTGTGGAGATAGTGCTCCACAACCGCATCGCCGAGCACCGCGCGCAGCATCGCCGAGCCGTCGAGCGCCGAGAGGGCATCGCGCAATGTCTTCGGCACTTCGCGGACGCCGGCCGCGCCATAAGCGTCGCCCGAGAATTCGGCCTCCAGCGTCAGTTTTTCGTCCATGCCGGCAAGGCCTGCGGCGATCAAACCGGCAAAGGCGAGATAGGGGTTCAAATCCGCGCCGCCGATACGGCATTCGGTACGGATCGACTTGCCTTCGCCAACGACGCGGAAGCCAGCCGTCCGGTTGTCGATCGACCAGACCGCCTTGGTCGGCGCGAAGGTGCCGACCTGGAAGCGTTTGTAGGAATTGATGTAGGGCGCGAGGAAATAGGTCAGTTCGCTCGCATGGGTCAGGTGGCCCGCCAGCCACGACTTCATGGTTGCGGACATGCCGAGCGGGTCCTTCGCGTCCATGAAGAGCGGCTTCTTCGCCTTGGCGTCCCAGAGCGAGGAATGGATATGCGACGAGGATCCCGCGAGGTCGTAGCGCCATTTCGCCATGAAGGTGACAGCGCGATTCTGGAGATGGGCGATCTCCTTGATGCCGTTCTTCATGATGACGTGCTGGTCCGCCATTTCCAGCGCCTCGGCATAGCGGACATTCACCTCTTCCTGGCCGGGTCCCCACTCGCCCTTGGAGTTCTCGACCGGAATGCCCGCGCCCATCAGGCCGTTGCGGATCGCCCGCAGCAGCGGTTCGTTCTTGGTAGTCTGGAGGATATTGTAGTCTTCGATGTAGTTGCCCATCGTTTTCAGGTCGCGCCAGCGCTTGTCGCTCGCGCCCTCGAAGGTCTCGTCGAAGACATAGAATTCGAGTTCCGAGGCGAAGAAGGCGGACATGCCGCGTTCGGACAGCCGTTTCAGCTGCGCCTTCAGCATGGCGCGCGGACTGTGTGCCAGGTCCTCGCCATGGTGGTCGCAGACATCGGCGAGCATCAGCGCGGTGCCTTCGAGCCAGGGAATGCGGCGCAGCGACGAGACGACGGGCTTCAGCACGAAGTCGCCATAGCCCTTTTCCCAGCTCGCCGCCTGGTAGCCGGGCACCGGCTCCATGTCGATGTCGACGGTGAGCAGGTAGTTGCAGGCATGAGTTTCATGCAGCGCGCTGTCGAGGAAGAAGGCGCCGGTGAAGCGTTTGCCGATCAGCCGGCCCTGCATGTCGGGGAAGGCAACGATCACGGTGTCGATCGTTCCGTTGGCGATCGCCGCCTCGAGTTCCTTCAGCGTCATGTTTCCAGCCATCGGCGTTTTTCCTTGCGTGTCGGATGCTTGCTTCGGGGCGTCCGTGTCCGCAAAGGGGGGGACGGCGAAGCGCTTAAGCGGGAGGGGCGGACCCCTCCCGCATTGGGTGGAAGCTGGGTCAGCCTTCGCCAACGGCCTTTTCAGCCGCGGCGATGGCCGACTTACGCTTGGCGATGACGTCGCCGATCGGCGGCCCCTGGAAGCGGCGGCTTTCGAAGACGAACCAGACGATTGCGGCCAGCACGAGGAAGCCGATGGTGATGTAGAGCGCCCAGTCGTTCGGCGGTTGGATGCCGATGATGAAGATCAGGACCATCGAGATGATCGAGAGAACGGCAAACACCGAATAGAGCCCGCGCCCGACATTCCACGGTCCCATCTTCGGCCATTTCGACGAGCCATAGGCGAAGAGGCCGAGCACGATCGGGATGACGAAGGAGAAGAACAGGAAGATGACCGTGCAGGAGACGACGATCGAATAGGCCGAGGCGCCGGCGATCGTGATCACCGAGGTGAACCACACGAACAGTACCGCGAGGGTCGCACCAGTCCAGATGGCCGCCACCGGCGTGCGGAATTTTGGGCTGACCTTCGACAGGGCCTTGGACGCCGGAAGGCCGCCATCCCGCGAGAAGGCGAAGATCATGCGCGAGACCGAGGTGACCGTCGCGAGGCCGCAGAGGAATTGCGAGACGAAGATCGCCAGATAGAGGATGATCTTCACGGTCGGGTTTACCTGGGCATCCATGGCCCAGAAGAACACGTTCCAGCCCTGCTTCGCCGCATCGTCCATGTTCGGGATCATCAGCACGAACGAGCAGAGCATGATGTAGCCGAACAGCGCCGACCACACGACCGACATGATCATGCCGCGCGGCACCGCATGGGCCGCCTTCACCGTCTCTTCCGAAGTGTGGGCCGAAGCGTCATAGCCGGTGATCGTATAGATCGGCAGCAACAGGCCGAGCAGGAACACCCACCATTCCGACACCTGCGGCCAGACATTGCCGCCGGCCTCGCCCGAATAATTCGAGAAGGTGAAGAGCCGCGCGAAGTCATAGCTCGGCGCCGCGACGAGGCAGACGATCGCCAGCACGAGTGCCGTCACGAAAATGAGATAGCCAGAGAAATCCGTCAGCTTCGCCGTGAGGCCGATGCCCATATGGTTGATGACGGCCTGCAGGCCGGTCAGCACCACGAGGAACAGCACACGGTTGGTGATCGTGTCTTCCCAGCCGATCATCGGCCCGAAGGCGCCGAAGAAGAAATAGTAGGTGCCGACATTGATCGCGCCGAGAACGGTAACGAGGCCGAGCAGATTGAACCAGGCCGTCAGCCAGCCCGTGAAGCGATTGCCGAGGATCGAACCCCAGTGATAGAGGCCGCCGGCCGTCGGATAGGCCGAGGAGATCTGTGCCATCGCCAGGGCGAAGACGCCGGAGATCAGGCAGCCGAGCGGCCAGCCAATGCCGATTGCCGCGCCGCCGGCACCGGAGGTTGCCTGGGCGAGCGAATTGATGCCGCCCGAGAGAATGCAGATGATGGAGAAGGAGATCGCGAAGTTGGAGAAGCGGCTCATTCGCCGCTCCAGTTCCTGCGCATATCCCATGGAATGGAGGACGTGGATGTCCGCCTTCTTGTCCTGCTCGCTGTAGCCTTCGCGTACGCTCATGCCATGCTCCCCTCGCTGACCTGGGCTGATCCGGCCCTGCCCGGATCGCCGCCAGGCGATGCCCCTGCTCAACTGTTCCCGCCGCCGTTGCCGGCGTCGTCGTTGCGGCGGTCCCTGGTCTTGGCGCCAGTGGGTACCGCCGCATCCGGCCTGGCTCAGGGCCCGGCCAATCCCCTATGCCTCTTCCGCGCCGCGTGGCACCTCGATGCCGAGACTGAGTGCGCTCGTGGCCAGCGCGTCGCCGAGACGCTTCGTCCAGCCGTCGATGCCGGCACTCGTCCGCAGCAGATCGTTGCGCACCTCGATCATCACATGCGGCAGGCCGCGATCCCGGCCGTGCCGGCGGATTGTGTAGTCGACATTGTCTTTCGCCGAATAGGGCTCGTTGTCGCCGACGGTCAGCGCCGGATCGGCTCCGAGAGCCGCCAGCATCGGCTCGGTGAGGCTGCGATCATCCGACTGGATGATGCCGACATGCCAGGGCCGCGCGACGTCGCGATAGATGGGCGTGAAGGAATGCAGCGTCACGAGGATGGTTGGCCGACCGGCGATGCGCCGCGCGTCCATCATCTCATCGATCGCCCGCATGGAACGGCGCCCAGACGGCATCAATGCGGCGCGCGCGATCCGCCGTGGAGAGCGCGACATTGCCGGGGATCGCCGTCGTTTCGGAGAGCGGCGTAATCGCATCGGCAAGCTCAGGCGCGCGATTGCAGTCGATGACGAGCCGCGAATAGGCCTGAAGCACCGCTGCGCCGCCGAAGCGGCGGGCCAGGCCGCGCGTTATCAGCGCCGCACCGGGATCCCAGGCGATATGGCGTTCAAACGCTTCTGCCGGGAGGCCGAGATCGACAAGGGTGCGCGGAACGCGATTGCTGGCATGCTCGCAGACGAAGACGAAGGGATCGGCCTCAGCGGCGATGACCTCGACGGCGGCAGGCTCGCCCGCGCCGATCAATGACGCGTCGAGGTCGCGCCGTTCCATCGCCACACCAGGGGTCGAAGGGCTCGACATGCTGCCTGAGGCTCCGCAGAAGGGGTGCCGGCCGACAGCCGACGCTTTGACTTATCGATTGGCTGAACGATACGTTACAGCAGCGGCCGATTGCGTCAATTCTGAAATGAAGGCGTCAACTGCCTCCGGAATCGGCAGCGGCGATCGAATGCAGCAGGGCACGGAATGAAGAGCGGGTTGCGCGGCGCAGGTGCAGTGAAATGAGCGACAGCAGCGCTTCGATCGCAGAGCGTCTCCGGCGCGATCTCGGGCGGATGACGCCGAACGAGAAGCGCGCGGCGCAGCGGCTCCTCGCCGACTTCCCGATGGCCGGGCTCGATTCAGCGGCCCGCTTCGGCGAGGCATCGGGGGTCAGCGCGCCGACCGTGTTGCGGATGATCGCCAAGCTCGGCTTCCCAAGCTACGGCGCGTTCCAGGACGAGTTGAAGGCCGAACTGGCAGCGCGGCGGGCAACCCCGCTCACCAAGGGCCTGCAGCGCTACGCCGACGATCCGCTGGCGGCCTTTGCCGCCGCCTCGGTCGACAATCTCCGCGCCACGGCCGCCAATGTGCCGCGTGACGAGTTCGCGGCGGTGGCAGCGCTTTTGTCCGATCCACGGCGTTCCGTGCATCTTCTCGGCGGCCGCTTCACCGATCCGATCGCCGATTATATGGCGGTTCATCTGCGCGTGCTCCGCCCTGATGTTCGGCGGGTGACGGGACAGCCGGCCACCTGGCTCGACCAACTGCTCGACATCCAGAAGCGGGCCGTGGTCGTGCTGTTCGATATCCGCCGCTATTCGGCCGATCTTGCCGATTTCGCCGAGCGGGCGGCGGCCCGCGGCGCCAGCGTCGTCCTCGTCACCGACCAGTGGCTCTCGCCGATCTCGAAGGTGGCGCGCCATGTGCTCCCCGCCCATGTCGCCGCACCCTCCGTCTGGGATTCCGGCGCTGGCCTGATGCTGATCGCAGAGGCCCTTCTCTCCGCCGTCGCCACCGCGCGCGGCGCCGAGGGCCGCGCCCGCCTGGAGGCGTTGGAAACGATCCGGCGAGAGGGAGATTGACGGCTTTGCAGCAGTCGTAGGGTTGTCCTGATCCCACGATCACAGCTTGACCGTTGCTGGAGCGCGGGCTTAGCTTTCGCGTACAGGTTGTCGAGCGTCGGGGGGCGGTCGTGGAAGACGGTTCGGGGGGAATGCCAAGGCCCGCGTCCAGCGCGGGCGTGGCCGGGACTTTGCCGCGGCATCCCTTGGACGGGGAATGGTATGTCCATGCCGAGGGCCAGACCTATGGTCCGTTTACGGGGCACGAACTCGCCGACTTCGTTCGGGATGGCAGGCTGACGCCAACGACGGATGTGGTGCGGGTCGGGTCCGAGGATTGGACGGCAGCTTCGGAGGATAAGGTCCTGGTCAGGCTGTTTCCGCCCGCAACGCGGCCCCAGACCGCACGCGATCTCCCGCCAGAGCGCGGGCCTGTCACCGCCGCGAGCGGCGCTACCGTAGTTCAGGTCACCAATACATTCGCGGCTCCGGAGCAGCCGCGACCGGTCGTGCTGCACGCGGGTGATGCCAAGCCGAAATCGGCTGGAACGGCGCTGGTCCTGTCGATTTTGATCGTGGGCGCGGGGCAAATGTATAATGGCCAGGTGGGCAAGGGTTTCGGCATGCTGATCCTGTGCGTCGCGCTCTGGTTCGTTGCGCTCGGCTGGATCATCAACATCTGGTCGTGGATCGATGCCTATAAGACGGCCAAGGCGATGAACGAACGCTACATCCGTCTGGTGGCTGCAGGTGCCATCATTTGAGCGAGCAGCCTCTCTCCCAAGAGCCGGTGCCCCAGCGAAACCTGCCGCCGCGTGTGGTCAGTTATCCAGTTGATCCTGTCGCCAGTGCCTATCGCGATTTTCGTTCAAGGGGCCGGCTGGGGCGACTGCGGATGAGCACCGTCGCATGGCTTCTCGCGGTGATACCGCTCCTGCTCGGCCCGCCGGTCGCTGCCTTGGCGATGGGCGTCGCTCAATGGTCCAAGTCAGGACAAGGAAAAGGGCCGTCCGAGACCTGGCGAACCATCATGCTGGTGGCGCTGCTCAATATCGTGCTGAGCCTTGTCTTCTGGCGGTTCGCGCTCGACGAGGCGGGCAGCGTCCTGCCGGGTTTCGCACATTGGATCCGCGCTCTGCTCGGCCTACCGGGGCAGGGGCATGCGGGCGTCATCGCTATCGAAGCCTGACGGCGTCATGCCGCGCGTTTCCCCTTTGATCCAAGATGCGTGTCGCCGAAAGCGGTGCCGTATTTGAGGCCGTAGCCGAGCAGGCGGTCGAAGCCGATATGGGCGGCGAGGATCACGGCGCTGTCGATGGCCCAGTTCAGGTCGAAGAGGTAGCCGGCGGCGCCGAGGGCGAAAGCGGTGAGGGTCGTATGGACCGCGTTATAGAGGGCCGCGCCAATCCGATTGCCAGCGAGATAACCGAGCATGGCGAGGTCGGGCGCGAAGAAGATCGCTGCAAAGAGCGCCCAGTTTCCGCCGAGATGGCTGTAGGCGGCGAGGCTGACGGCAAGCACCGCCGCGCCTTCGGCTTGCAGCAAGCGGCGCGGCACGCCGGCGACGGCCGGGCTTGTTGACGGTTCCGTGGTGATGGACATTTCGAACTCCGGTGAAGCTGGTGATGCACCATCGTCACCGATCCGACAGGTCTACGGAATTCGATAAAGCCGACTATCCGCCAAACATAAATGTATGATCGGCCGCTACTCGATCCGCTTCAGCGTACCAAAGCCGAGATCGTCGAGGCTTTCGATCTGGATAGACGAAGCCTTACCGTCCGAACCGATGGCAAAGGTCACGGCAGATGGCAATTCGGGCATTTCCGGCGCCGGATACATCAGGAACAGGTCACGATCGAAATGGGTGAGCGGAAAGCGCGTCTCTCCCGTGGGCCCGAGGCCGAGCGATAGGCCATCCTTGTCGGCGCTCACAACGGCCGTGCCGAAATAGGCATTGGCGTAGCGGCCGAGATAGGCGTCGTTGGCTAGGGCTGCACCGGTATTGGCGGGCGGATGGGCGAAGCGGGCCTTGCCAGCTGCGATCGCCGGACCAAACAGACCCTCATAGGCCGCGTTCCAGCTGCCGATCCAATCCTTCTGGACCTTGCCGGTGAGGATGAGGTCGAACAGCGAATCGGCCAGCCCCTCCGGCAAACCGGTCGGGAAGGCGTTGGCGAGCACGACGATACCGAGCCCCTGGTCCGGCAGGATGCTGACGAGGGTGCGCGCGCCATTGCTGAAGGCGCCGGCATGGCCCCAGGAGAGGCCGTAGCGGCCGAATTCGACATTCCAGCCGCGGCCATAGAAGGACGACGCGCCGTTGACCGGGTTCTTGCCGCGCTCCATCAGCGGGACATGCGTCGCGGCGAGCGCCTCGGCATTGATCAGCGGCTTGCCATCGAAGCTGCCGCCTGAAAGCTCGAGCCGCAGCCATTTGGCGAGATCGCGCGCGGTCGATGAAACGCCGCCAGCCGGCGACTGCGCATCGGGCGCGCGCGGGGGGCCGGGTTTCCACGCGCCGATCGCGCCGACATGCAGCGCGGCACGGTCCGGCTGCTTCAGGAAATCGGCATAGCGTGACGAGGTCGCCGTCATGCCGAGGGGCTTGTAGAGCCGTGTCTCCGCAAGGTCGGCCCACTCCATGCCCTCGGCCTTCGCCACGGCGACCGCGCCCTCGGTGATGCCGAAATTGCTGTAGGAATAGGTCGAGCGGAAGCCGCTCAGCGGCACCTGGCGCAAGCGCTCCAGGATGGTCGTGCGGTCGAAGCCGAGGCTTTCGAGCTCGTTGCCGGCGTCGCCCGGCAGGCCGCTGCGATGTGAAAAGAGATCGGTGACGGTGAGGTTCGCGGTCGGCCAGGCCTCGGAAAGGCGGAACGACGGATCGAGATCGGCGATCTTGGCGTCCCAACCAATCTTGCCGTCGCCGACGACCGCCGCAACGACGGTGGCCGAGATCGGCTTCGAGAACGAGGCGAGCTGAAAGACGGTGTCTGCGTCGACCGGCTCTGGCTTGCCGATTTCGCGCAGGCCGAAGCCCTTGAGATAGACGACCTGATCCTCGGCGACGATGGCAATCGAAAGGCCCGGAACCTGCCCGCCGGCGATCGCCTGCTGCACCATCTGCTCGAATTGCGGCAGCACCGCCTCGACCTTGGCGCGGGTGACCGGCGCGGTCTGGGCGTCCTGCGCGAATGCACCCGGCAGCAAGAGGAAGAAACCAGCCGCCTGTGCGGCGATCGACAAGCCTCGGCGCGACATCATCTGCGATCCCCCCGATCCATCAAGACGGAACATCACGTAGCATAAACCCCGCGGAGCTGTCGCGCCTTCGCCCTAGTCGAGCGCGGCGCGCCATGCGGCGACATAAAGCGCGATGTCGACGGCAAGCGGGGCCGTCGGCGGCGCATCCGGAGCGCCCGGCCCGGCGCCATCAGGACCGTCGGCGAGCAGTGCTGCGCCCTCGGTCGTGCCGGTGGCATCGGCGCGCGCGATCACCGGGCGACCGGCGATCGAAGCCAGCGCCGACAGGAAGATGCGGTTTCCCGACAGGGGGCCCTCGACGATGATCGGGCCGGCGGCGCTGGTCAGCGCCATGCAGGTGGTGGCGACGAGGGCGCAATAGAGGCTCGCAGCCGCGATGCGTTCGCCCGGCCTCAGTGTCTCCGGATCGACCGTCCAGCGCCCCTCAAGGAAGGCATAAGGGCCGGTGCCCGGGGCAAAGGAGGGCAGCGCCATCGCGCCTTTGGCGACGACGGACGCGATATCGCGGTCGTCGGCGTCGGCCTTCGCGCCCTCGGTAAGGCGCTCGAACTCGCGCCCGGCCATGAAGCGAGCCGAAGGCACAGGCCGCCCGAATGCGTCGACATTGGCCAGGCAATCGCGCGCCGGATCGAGATGCGCCATCGAGCCGCCGAGCGCGAAGACGATCAGCCATGTGCCCGTAGAAAGCACGGTGAACGGCGTCTTGCGGCGAAGAATATGCGGCAGCAGGCTGGCATTGCTGTCGTGAATGCCCGCGACGACACGGCAGTCGGCCGGCAGGCCGGTCTTCTCCGCGAGCGCTGGTCGGATCGTGCCGGCGGTATCCCAGGGATGCACAACGGGCGGAATGAGCTTGGACCAGCCGCGATCCTCGGCAAGGCGCGAGAAGGTGCCGGCTTCGGGATTCCAAAGATCGCTGTGGCAGCCGAGCGAGGTCGGCTCGCTGACAAGCGCGCCGCTGAGCCGCCAGACCCAATATTGCGGATAAGGCAGGATCGCCTTGGCGCGGCCGAAGGCGGACGGGAAGGTTTCCTCCAGCCAATAGAGCTGCCGGCCGGCATTGAGCCCGCCGGGGAGATCGGGCGACAGCGTCTCCCAGAACGCGCCGCGCAATGGCCGATAGGCCTCGTCGATGGCCGAGGGCCCGGCATACTCATAATCAAGGATCGGCAGTACCAGCCCGTCCGGGCCGATGATCGCAATCGCTGCGCCATGGGTCGTCGTGGAAACGCAACGAACGGTGCCCTTGGCGGAAAAATCCTTCAGGCCGGCGACGATCCACGACCAGATGCGGTCGGTGTCGAAATGCGGATAGAGCCCATCGCGGACAACCTCGTTCGCCGTGGTCCGGATGTCGATGATCGCGCGTGTCGTTGCGTCAACCAGCGCCAGCTTGGCGTTGGTCTTGCCGATATCGAGGACGACGGTGCTTTCGGGAAGCGACATTGGAACCTGCTTGGCGTGAAACGAGGCGCCAGGATAGCCGGATTCGGCCATGGCGTCGCCGCAACGGATGTTCAGTCTCCGGCGGCTGTCCGCCAGGCCGCCGCATAGGCAGGAAAGCCGCCGCCAAGCGGGACCGCGGGCGCCGGATCGGCGGCGCCTCGACGCGCGTGCTCCGGTCCGTCGGCGAGGAGGGCAGCGCCTTCGGTTGTGCCGGTGGCATCGGGACGGCCGATCACCGACCGGTCCACCAGCGCCGCGAGCGCCGAGAGGAAGAGCGGGCTTTTCGCCAGCGGGCCCTCGATCAGCACCGGACCCTCGGCGCCGGCAAGGCGCAGCGAGGTGTCCGCGACGAGGGCGGCATAGAGGCTGGCTGCCGTCGTCCGCTCGCCATCGGTGAGGCTTTCCGGATCATGCGTCCAGCGGCCCTGGCGCTGGCCGTAAGGTCCGGCGCCGGGAACGAAACCGGGCAGCGCCATGATTTCTTCAGCGATGACGCGGGCGATCTCGTCGCTGGTCGGCGCTTTCGCCCGACCGGCGGTGAGGATCTCGAATTCTCGGCCGGTCATCGACATCGTCGAGGGGACGGGTCGTGCGAAGGCATCGACATAAGCGAGGCCGCCGCGGGTCTGGTCGAGCCGGTCGAGGCTGCCGCCGGCGGCGAAGGTGATCATCCAGGTGCCGGTCGAGATGACGGCGAAGGGCAGGGGGCGAGACAGGATATGCGGCAGGAGGCTCGCATTGCTGTCATGGATGCCGGCAACGACACGGCATCGTGCGGGCAGCCGCGCGGCTTCGGCAATGTCGGCAAGGACTGGCCCTACCTCATCCCAGGGCGCCATCTGCGGCGGAAACAGTTCGGTCCAGCCTTCGCGGATCGCGAGGCCGGAATAGATGCCGGCGCCGGCGTTCCAGAGATCGGAATGGGCGCCGAACGAGGTCGGCTCGGCGACGCGGCGGCCGGTCAGCCGCCAGACCCAGTATTGCGGATAGGGCAGGATCGTGGTCGCGCGGCCGAAGTCCTCCGGAAAGCTTCGGGCGAGCCAGAAGAGTTGGCGCCCGGCATTGAGCCCGCCCGGCAGATCGGGCGACAGGATCTCGGCAAAGTCGCCACGTACGGCGCGATAGGCGTCCGCCACGCTATCCGGGCCGGGATACTCATAATCGAGCACGGGCAGCACGAGCCCGTCTTCGTCCAACACGGTGATCGCCGCGCCATGCGTGGTCACGGCGATTACCTCGACATCGACGGCCGCGCTCGCCTCGGCAAGTCCCGCAATCAGCCATGCCCAGATCGTCTCGACATCGAAATGCGGATAGGGTGGTCCCGCGCGCACGACATTCTTCATCGTGCGGATCGATCGCATCGCGCCGCTTTCGCGGTCGATGAGCGCGAGCTTCGCGTTCGACTTGCCGATGTCGAGGACGGCGATGGCGGCCGGTTTTTCTGTCATGGCTGCGGTGATGCGGGGGCTGTCCGGGCGAGCGCGCGCCGGTAGATCTCGGCGTCCCAGTTGAACAATTCACGCTCCTCGTCAGCCGAGAGGACCCGCAGTGGCGTGTTCCCTGCGATCCGGCCCGTCACCTCGGCGAGCGCGCGGGCGAGATCGTCACCTCCGCGCAGCACGTCGCGATGGATCAGCACGCCTTTGCCAGGCACAACGAGCAGCATTTGCGGCACCGCGGCGTCGCTGACGAATTCCACCGGCTTCCCGCCCTCGGGCAGGACGGCCACGGCGCTTCCAAGGAAGACGACATGATCGGGATAGAGCGAACCCTGGCGCGCGATCGCGAGGCGTTCCGGGTCTGTCGCGGTTGCATGCGCGACGGGATCTGCCGGCAGGCGCCAGTTGGAGCCATCGGCAAGCTCGGCGAGGAACGCGGTATCCGCCGGCGGCGCAGCGCGAACCGGCGAGGCAAGCGCGTTCGAGACGCGGTCAAGCAGGGCGCCGGCCGCACCGACATCGTCGGCCGCGACGATGAGGCCGTGATTGCCCAACGTCACGACATTGGTGCCGGGGTTTGCTGCGGCTTGGATCGCGCGGGCGAGCGGCAGGCCGGGCTTCAGATAGGGGATGTGACAGTGGATGACGTCGCCGAGCGGGCGGAGACGTTCGGCAATGACGTCTGCTGCGTCGGCGCGGACGGCGAGCGCCACGGTCTCGATGCAGTGGACATGCAGCACGACGGCAAACGGAACGACCGCATGCACCGACGTTTCGACAGAGGGGCGAAGGCCGAGCAGGTTCTCGTCTGGAATGATGAAATCGGTTGCCTTGGCGGCGCGCGGATCATTGGCTTCGACGGCGGCGGTGAGCGGCGCTAGCGCGACCGGAAGGAAGATATCGCGCGTCTCCGCTTCGGCGAGCCATGTGCCGGAGGCCTTGATCCAGAGGGCGCCATCCTCCTTGAGCGAGGTATTTCCGCCCGCGGCCTGCGTCTTTAGCGGGTCGTGGCCGATGCGAGCCGATAAGGCGACAAGCGCTTCGAGGCGCGATGATCCGGCCACATCAAAACTCCGCACCGTGCTTGCATGGAAACGCGAGGCATGGGGTTGCCATGCCTCGCGCGCCGGTCAATTCGAACTAGAAGTCGAACTGGCCGATATTGGCCTTGTCGAACACGAACGGTGCGCCGAGCAGGATCTCGGAGCCGTTCACGACCTGCAGCTCGCCGAGCTTGCCGGCCTTCACGGACGTGTCGCCCGGCTTCAGGGTGCCGTCGGCGGCGGCGCGCAGCACATAAGCTGCCGCATAGCCGAGATCGACGGGATTCCACAGAACGACCGACTTGACGCAGTCCTTCTCGACATAGGGCTTCATCGCATTCGGCGTGGCGAGGCCGACGACAGCGACCTTGCCGCACTGGCCGGCCTGCGTGACGGCCTCGGCCGAGGCCGGGGTCGCGACGGAGGTCATGCCGACGATGCCCTTCAGCTGATCACCATATTTGTTGATCAGCGTGGTGGCCTGGTTGAACGACAGGACGTTGTCTTCCTGGGCCTCGACCGTCTCCAGCCACTTCAGGTTGGGATGGCACTTCTCGGCATAGGCGCTCATCTCGGCGATCCAGCGCGCCTGGTTCGGCGTGGTGAAGGTCGAGGTGACGATCGCGAACGAGCCGTCCTCGCCGATTTCCTTGGCGAGCGAGTCGATCATCGTCTTGCCGATGCCATTGAACTCGGCCTGGTTGACGAACCACTGGCGGGCGTCGGGGGTCGAATTCGCGTCATAGCCGACGACGTTGATGCCGGCTGCCAGCGCCTTCTTCAGGACCGGGGCGATCGCGACCGGATCGTTGGCGGCGAACAAGATGCCGTCGACGCCCGAGGTCACATAGTTGTCGATGAAGGTGATCTGCTCGTCGATATTGGCCTTGGTCGGGCCGTCGGTCTTGGCATCCACATTGCCAAGTTCCTTGGCGGCGTCGGCGATGCCCTTCGACGTGGCATTGAAATAGCCGATGCCGATCA
The DNA here is from genome assembly GCF_900129325.1 of Kaistia soli DSM 19436. Classification (GTDB taxonomy): domain Bacteria; phylum Pseudomonadota; class Alphaproteobacteria; order Rhizobiales; family Kaistiaceae; genus Kaistia; species Kaistia soli. Next base: position 1,461,625 of record NZ_FQUP01000001.1, read on the forward strand.
GCTTCGGAATGTCGACGACGGTAATCTTCTTGCCGTTGCGATCCGGCGGATTGGTCGGGACGCCGCCGTCATAGGGCTTGGCGGCGACCGTGCCGGGGGTGCCATCGCAGGCGAGTGGGCTGGTCGGCAGATCGTCGCCGCCGGTCCACGATGCCGCGTAGGCGGCCGAGCTGGCCAAGACCAGGCCAGCTGCGAGCAACACTGTCTTCTTCTTCATGTTCATCTCCTCCTCGAACATGTTTCGGTGGAGCCGTTGTCGGCGAGGCTCCTTCTCCCGCAGTCGTCTATGATCAGCCGTCGCCGTTGCGGCTGAAGAGGTTGGTCGCCAGGATGGCGAGGATCAGGACAAGGCCGATGACGACGATGGTGCCGTCACCCTTGACGCCCGAAAGGGCGAGACCGTTCTTGAGCGCCTGGACGAGGATCAGACCGACCACCGTGCCGATGATGGTACCGCGGCCGCCGAAGATCGACGTGCCGCCGAGTACCACCGCCGTGATGACGTCGAGTTCGACGCCCGTGCCCATGTCCGAACGCGTCGTCGAGACGCGCGAGACGAAGATCACCGCGGCAAGGCCCGAAATCAGGCCGGCGCCGGTGTAGATCAGCAGCTTGGTGCGATCGACATTGATGCCCGAGAAGCGCGCGGCGGTCTCGTTGGCGCCAACTGCATAGGTGGCGCGGCCGAATGTGGTGAGGCCGAGGATCGCAGCGGCGATGATCGCGAAGATCACCAGGATCCAGAGCTGGGTCGGTACGCCGAGCACTTCGCCCTGGCCGAGCACGAAGAACCAGTCCGGATAACCGCGCACGGAGCGCGCCTGGCTGATGCCTTCGGCAAGGCCGCGATAGAGCGCCAGCGTCGCGAGCGTGGCGATCAGCGGTGGCACCTTGAAGCGTGTGATGATCAGCCCGTTGATCAGCCCGGCGATGCCGCCGACGACGATGGCCAGGACCATCGCGACCGGCAGCGGCAGGCCGAGATTGTGCCAGAACACCCCAAGCAGGATGGCGCAGAGGCCGAGGATCGATCCGACGGAAAGGTCGATGCCGCCGGTGATGATGACGAAGGTCATCGGCAAGGCGATCAGCCCGACCTCCGCCATCAGGCGACCCTGGTTCAGGATATTGGCCGTGGTGAAGAACTTGTCGGACTGCTGCGCCAGCAGGAACAGCACGACGATCAGGAGGAAGCCGAGCACGGCCTCATGGCGCAGGAAGGAACGGAGCGTCATGGTCATGGCGATCACTTGACCCCGCGGCGGCGGGCCATGTCGGCGAGCACGGTGGCGAGGATCAGGAGACCCTGCACCGAGCGCAGCCAATAGGCCGAAACATTGAGGAAGATCAGCGAGGAGCCGATCGCGGCGAAAAGGATGGCGGCAAGCGTCGAGCCGACCACGGTGCCGGTGCCGCCGAGGATCGAGACGCCGCCGACGACCGAAGCCGTGATGACCGTGAGCTCGAGGCCGGCTGGAACGGTCGACTGGATCACCTGCAGCTGTGTCGCGAACAGAATCGCCGCGATGCCGGCGAAGAAGCCGTGGATGGCGAAAATCGCGACCGTCGAACGCTCGACGCGGATGCCGGCGACGCGCGCCGCTTCCGGATTGCCGCCAATCGCATAGATCGATCGGCCAAAGGCGGTGTAGCGCATGAACATCGCCGCGACGATCGTCAGGCCGAGCATGAACCAGACGGGCGAGGGGACGCCGAACAGGCGGAATTGCGCGATCAGGAAATCGGGCGGCAGGTTGGTGATCCAGGCACCTCCGGTCAGGCTGATCAGCCCGCCTTTGAGGATCGAAAGCATGCCGAGCGTCACGACGATCGAGGGGATGCGCACATAGGCGACGAGCGCGCCGATCAGCGAGGTGATGACCATGCCGACTACGATCGGCGCGCACCAGGCAATCCAGATCGGATAGCCGTTGACCGCCAGCGTTCCCGCGATCGTGGCGAGCACGCCGATCAGCGATCCGACGGAGACGTCGATGTGACCGGAGATGATCACCATCGACATGCCGATCGCGGCGACGGCGATATAGGCATTGCCGCTGAAGATGCTGGTGAGATTGGTCTGGCTGACGAAGCGTGGCGCGATGAAGCCGACCACGATGAACAGCGCGACGATCGCGGCGAGGATGATGAATTCCTGGCCATAAGTGCCGATTGTCCGCGCGAAGACGCCTGTCGAGGCCGAGCGACGCGGAGCGGCGATGTCGAGGCTCATGGCGCGCTCCCTGCCTGTTCGGCGCGGCCATGCGCGGCGCCGGCGTGGGTCATGGCCGCGCCGACGACGTCAGGCGTCGCCTCGCTGCGGTCGAAGGTCTTGACCATGCGGCCACCATTCATGACGAGGATACGATCGCTCATGCCAAGCACTTCGGGCAACTCGCTCGAGATCATGATGACCGCGAGCCCTTCCCCGGCGAGCTTGCACATCAGCGCGTGGATTTCCGATTTGGCGCCGACGTCGATACCGCGCGTCGGTTCGTCCATGATCAGGACCTTCGGATTGGTCGCGACCCATTTGGCGAGCACGACCTTCTGCTGGTTGCCACCCGAAAGCTGGCCGGCGCGCTGCTCGGGGCCGCGGGCGCGGATGCCGAACCGGGCGATGGCATCGCGGGCCATGGAGGATTCGAGCGCCCGGTTGACGATCGAGGCCCTGGAGATGCGGGAGAGCAGCGCCATCGAGACGTTCTCGCGGATGGTCTGCGCCTTGACGAGGCCCTGCAGCCCGCGATCCTCGGGCACATAGGCGATGCCGATGTCGCGCGCCTGCCGCGGGCTTCGGATCGTGACAGGTTCGCCGTTGAGCAGGATCTCGCCGGAGGTCGCCGGCGTGATGCCGAAGATGGTGAGCGCGAGTTCGGTGCGCCCCGACCCGACGAGGCCGGCGATGCCGAGGATCTCTCCGGCGCGCAGGACCAGCGAGATGTCCTGCACCTCGTCCTTGAACGAGACGTTGCGAAGCTCCAGCACCGGCGCGCCGATCGGCACCGTGACCTTGGGGAACAGCTGGTCGATCGAGCGGCCCACCATCATCGAGACGAGGGCGGCATCGTCGACCTCGCCGATCGGCCGTGTGCCGATCAGCGCGCCGTCGCGGAGCACCGTGACGCGATCGGCCAGCGCAAAAATCTCCGGCATGCGGTGGCTGATATAGATGATGGCGACGCCGCGCGCCCGGAGGCGCCGCACGACGTCCAGCAGCCGCCGAACATCGGCGTCGGCAAGCGAGGCGGTCGGCTCATCCATGATGAGCAGCCGTGCGTCCTGCGACAGAGCCTTGGCGATCTCGACGCGCTGCCGATTGGCAACGGAAAGCCCGCCGACCCGGGCATCGACGTCGAGATCGGGGCTGTCGAGATCATCGAGCAGGGCGCGGGCGCGGCGGCGCATCTCGTTCCAGTCGAGCGCCATGCCGGTGCGCGGTGCGTGACCGATGAAGATGTTCTCGGCCACGGTCATATCGGGGAACAGCAGCAGTTCCTGGTAGACGGTGGCGATGCCGGCGTTGCGGGCGTCGCGCGGCGCGGAAAAGGCGACAGGCGCCCCGTTGACAGTCAGCTCGCCGCCCTCGTCGGGATGATGGAAGCCGGACAGGATCTTGATCAGCGTCGACTTCCCGGCACCGTTCTCGCCGAGCAGGGCGTGAACCTCGCCGCGGCGGACGTCAAAATCGACGTTCTTGAGAACCTTGATGCCGCCGAAGGTCTTCGAGATGTTGCGGAGCTGGACGAGCGGCGTGGCCGATGCGTCCTCCGTCGCGAGGGTGGTGGTCATGGCGTTCCCATTGCCTCGGAGACTTCGTTCTGATCGGGTTCGACGACCAGGAGACGCACCCCTGCCTCGCCGATCAGCTTGGCGTCGCGGTTCTTGATGCCGTTGTCGGTGATGATCATCGCAACGCGATCGAGCGCGCAGAGGATGAGCGAGGAGCGGCGTTCGAATTTGGTGGAATCGACAAGAAGGATCAGCTCCTCCGCCTGGTTGATCAGCTTTTGCTCGGCCTGGATGAGCAGCGGATCGCCTTCCATGATGCCGATCGGGCTGACGCCCTGAGCGCTCATGAACATCCGCCGCGCATAGAAATTGCGCGTCACGTCGTTCTCGAACGGCGACAGGATCAGGCTCTGCTCGCGATAGACGGCGCCGCCCGGCAGGATGATCGTGTTCTTCGAGGTGTGGACCAGCGTTTCGGCAATGGCGAAGGAGTTGGTCAGGATCTGCATGCGCCGGCTGGCAAGATGATCGACCATCTGGAAGGTGGTCGTGCCGCCATTGATGATGATCGAATCGCCGTCCTCGCACAGATCGACGGCCGCCTTGGCGATCGCGCGCTTCTGGGCGACGTTCATCTGCTCGCTGACCGAGAAATGGCGCCCGCCGATGCCGACCAGCTGCGGCGGATGCAGCGCTTCAGCGCCCCCGCGCACCTTGTGCAGCTTGCCGTCCTGGTGGAGAGCGTTGATATCGCGGCGGATCGTCGCCTCGGACGCGCCCGTCAGCTCGACCAATTGGGCGACCGTCACGACCGGACGGTCGGCGATCTCCCCCAGAATGATCCGCTGGCGTTCGATTTCGTGCATGTGCCCTCCCAGACGGCCTGATCTTGCAGGCACGTGAAGCTGTGTCAATCAATTTCGATCAAAACCACTTATACTGCGTCGCAGCAAGGCTCTATCGCGCCGCAGCAGCGGCAATTTTGAGCGTATTGCGACGCAATATGACCGTTTGTGATCGCGCATGATTGACAAGGCGCGCGTCGCCTGAGAAAGCTTGGGCATCCGACCGCCCCGACATCCGTCGTGGCGCGTCTTTGCGTGTCGGCAGGGCGAGGTTCCAGCCGGCTTGGCTTCGAAAGCGGGCATTTCCGATCATGACAGGCACTTCACACCTTCTCGACAATCGCTGGGACGATGCCAAAACGGCCGGAATGAACGAGTCCGAGCTGCTGCTCTATCGGTCAAATCTGCTCGGATCCGACAAGCGCATCACCAATTTCGGCGGTGGCAACACATCGGCGAAGGTGACGGAGAAGGACCCGCTCACGGGCGAGGATGTCACGGTCCTCTGGGTCAAGGGCTCGGGCGGCGATGTCGGCTCGATCAAGCTTGACGGTTTCGCGACCCTCTACCAGTCGAAGCTCGAGGCGCTGAAAGGCATCTATCGCGGCCTTGCCTATGAGGACGAGATGGTGGGGCTGCTGCCGCACTGCACCTTCAACCTCAATCCGCGCGCTGCATCGATCGACACGCCGCTGCATGCCTATGTGCCCTACACGCATGTCGATCACATGCATCCCGACGCGATCATCGCCATCGCGGCGTCGAAGAACTCCAAGGAGCTGACCAAGCTCATTTATGGCGACGAGATCGGCTGGCTGCCTTGGAAGCGGCCCGGCTTCGAGCTCGGCCTCCGGCTGTCGAAATTCGCCAATGAGAACCCCAACGCCAAGGGCGTGGTTCTGGAAAGCCATGGCCTCTTCACCTGGGCTGACAATGCCAAGGATTGCTACGAGCTGACGCTCGAGATCATCAACAAGGCGATCGCATGGTTCGCCAAGGAGACCGAAGGCAAGGCGATCTTTGGCGGGGCGGTCGCAAGCTCGGCCGATGCCGAGAAGCGCCGCGCCATCGCCGCGCGCCTGATGCCCGAAATTCGGGGCCGCATCGGCAAGACGGAATCGAAGATCGGCCATTTTGACGATCAGCCGGCGGTGCTCGAATTCGTCAATTCGGCCAATCTGAAGCCGCTGGCGGCGCTCGGCACGTCCTGCCCGGACCATTTCCTGCGCACGAAGATCCGCCCGCTGGTGCTCGACTATGATCCGGCTGCAGACAATATCGACGCGGTGATCGCCGGCCTCGACGCGGCGCTCGACGCCTATCGCGCCGACTACGCGGCGTATTACGAGCGCTGCAAGCATCCCGACAGCCCGGCGATGCGCGATCCGAACGCCGTCGTCTATCTCGTCCCCGGCGTCGGCATGATCACCTTTGCCCGCGACAAGGCGACGGCCCGCATCTCGGGCGAGTTCTATGTCAACGCCATCAACGTGATGCGCGGCGCCTCGACCGTCTCGACCTATGTCGGTCTCGACGAGCAGGAGGCGTTCGACATCGAATACTGGCTGCTGGAGGAAGCGAAGCTCCAGCGGATGCCGAAGCCGAAGAGCCTCGCGGGCCGCATTGCTTTCATCACCGGCGGCGCGGGCGGCATCGGCTCGGCGACGGCGGCGCGCTATCTGCGCGAGGGCGCGGTGGTGATGATCGCCGATATAGACCAGAAGGCGCTCGACGACACCGTCGCCTCGTTTGGCAGGGCTTTCGGCAAGGACAATATCCGCGGCGTGATCGCCAATGTGACCAGCGAGAGCGATGTCGAGAAGGCGTTCGACGAAACGCTGCTCGCCTTCGGCGGAATCGACATTCTCGTTTCCAATGCCGGCATCTCCTCGGCGGCGCCCTTCGAGGAAACGACGCTTGAGACTTGGGATCGCAACATCGCGATCCTCGCCACCGGCTATTTCCTCGTCTCGCGCTCCGCCTATCGGATCATGAAGACGCAGAAGCTCGGCGGCTCGATCGTCTTCATCGCCTCGAAGAACGGCCTGGCCGCTTCGGCCGGCGCTTCCGCCTACTGCACCGCCAAGGCGGCCGAGATTCATCTCGCCCGCTGCCTGGCGCTCGAAGGGGCGCCGTTCGGCATCCGCGTCAACACGATCAATCCGGATGCGGTGCTGCGCGGCTCGAAGATCTGGCAGGGCGAATGGCGCCAGCAGCGCGCCGAGTCCAACAAGATCGGCGAGGACGACCTCGAGGAATTCTACCGCAATCGTTCGCTTCTGAAGCGGAGCGTGTTCCCGGACGATATCGCCGAGGCCGCCTTCTTCTTTGCCGCCGATCTTTCAGCCAAGTCGACCGGCAACATCATCAATGTGGATGCAGGTAACGCCATCAGCTTCACCCGCTGAGGTCGCCGTCCATTCTACTATGCGGGTCGTCTGACGCGCCTTTCTGCGCTTCCGGTGTTCACGGACGAAAGTCCGCTCCGCTCCGGTTCTCGAAAGCTTCGCCAGCCGACTCCGCCTAGCGAATGGTCGATCGCCCTCAATCGAGCATCGACACGAAGAAAACGAAACGCCCTCCGGGGAGGACCCGCAGCATGACCGATCTTCCGATTTCCGCCGAGCTCCTCGCCGAGAACAACAAAGCGGGGGAGGCGGCGCTCGCCAATGACTATGCCTCGCTCGGCGAACAGCTCGACCGTCGCGGCATCGATATCGATGCCATCACGCGCAAGGTGGCGTCGTTTTCGGTCGCGATCCCCTCGTGGGGCGTCGGCACCGGCGGCACGCGCTTTGCCCGCTTCGCTGGTCCCGGCGAGCCGCGCGGCATCTTCGAGAAGCTGGACGACTGCGCCGTCATCAACCAACTCACACGCTCGACGCCGACCGTCTCGCTGCACAATCCCTGGGACAAGGCGGATCCGGCCGCGCTGAAGGCGAAGGGCGACCAGCTCGGTCTCGGCTTCGACGCGATGAATTCGAACACGTTCTCGGACGCCAAGGATCAGGCGCTGTCCTACAAGTTCGGCTCGCTGTCGCATGCGGATGTCGCCGTGCGGCAGCAGGCGATCGAGCACAACATCGAGACGATCGAGATCGGCAAGGTGCTGGGCTCCAAGGCTCTCACGGTCTGGGTCGGCGACGGTTCAAACTTCCCCGGACAGTCCAACTTCACCCGAGCCTTCGAGCATTATCTGGATGCAATGAAGACCGTCTATGCGGCGCTGCCGGACGACTGGCGGGTCTTCACCGAGCACAAGCTCTATGAGCCTGCCTTCTACTCGACCGTGGTGCAGGATTGGGGGACCAACTACCTGATCGCCAAGGAACTTGGACCCAAAGCGTTCTGCCTCGTCGACCTCGGCCACCACGCGCCGAACGTCAATATCGAGATGATCGTCGCGCGGCTGATCCAGTTCGAGAAGCTTGCCGGCTTCCATTTCAATGATTCGAAATATGGCGACGACGATCTCGACGCCGGTTCGATCAACCCGTTCCAGCTTTTCCTGATCTTCAACGAACTCGTCGATGCCGATCATCGCAAGGCGCCGGGCTTCAACCCGGCCTATATGATCGACCAGTCGCACAATGTTACCGATCCAATCGAGAGTCTCATGGCGAGCGCGATCGAGATTCTGCGCGCCTATGCGCAGGCGCTCCTCGTCGACCGGCCGGTGCTTGCCGCCTTTCAGGACTCGAATGATGCACTGATGGCCAATCAGACGCTGAAGCGGGCCTTCACAACCGATGTCGGCCCGATCATCGCCAAGGCTCGGCTCGCGAAAGGCGGCGCGATCGACCCGATCGGCACCTATCGCGCCTCCGGATACCGCGCCCGCGTCACAGAACAGCGGCCGTCTTCCGGCGGCAGCTCCAGCGGCATCGTCTGAACGCCGCTGTGACTTTGGTCACCTTGCGCCAAGCTGGAGGGCGCTTGCCTCTTCTCCGGACGCCGGAGAACGGCTAGGCTTCCGCTTGAGCCTGGTCCCTGTCGGGATGTGTGTGACGTATTTCTTCGCGATGCTTGTCGTCGTAAGGGTCTGTTTCCGCAAACGGGTGTTCAATTGCGGCTGCAAAGCCAGACGCTGGGCATTACCCAGCAACGTCCAAAGGAGGACTTCAGAATGAAGAAGGTCACGACCCTCGTCTCGATCGCGCTGTTCGGTGCATTGCTTGCGGGCTGCAACACGCCGACCACCGGCTCGCGCGCCGGCGACGGCGCGGTTGTCGGCGGTCTCGCCGGCGCAGCGGTCGGTGGCCTGGCCACGGGCACCTGGGGTGGCGCGGCCATCGGCGCCGGTGTCGGCGCCATCGGCGGCGCGATCATCGCCGACGCGACCGGCAAGTGCTACTGGGTCGACCAGCAGGGTCGCAAGCACTACACCGCCTGCCGCTGAACGCGCGCATTTCCATTCGGAACGGCCGGGCCTTGCCCGGCCGTTTTTGTTTCATATTGCTGCCCTATGTTTCTTCTCAGGCGGGTATCGGACGGTCCCGCCGTTGGTCTTTGTCGGGCAATGCGGGAACGAATTCGCTCCCAGAGGCATTTTCCCCGCGAAGGCGGCCAACGGTGGACCGCGCCAGAGGAGTTCTTGAAATGAAGGCATCCATTTTGATCGTTGCGGTGTCGCTGGCCGGCGCGGCGCTGGCCGGTTGTTCGACGGGCTCCGGAGCCGGTGACGGCGCCGTCGTCGGCGGCCTGGCCGGCGCGGCCGTCGGCGGAATCGCGGGCGGCAACGTTCAGAGCGCGGCCATCGGTGCCGGCGTCGGTGCACTCGGCGGCGCCGTCATTGGCGATGCGGCCAGCAAGCGCTGCTATTGGGTCGACAGCTATGGTCGTCGCCACGCCACGGCCTGCCGCTAAGCCTCTCTCGGCTCCAGACTTTGAAGGCCCGGACATCGCGTCCGGGCCTTTTTCGCGACTCTACGGCACAACGCCAAGCATCCGGGTCGGGTGCTGATTGAGCAGATTGTCGGTCCAGCCTGTCACCTTGGGGGACACAAGACCGAGCGCTGCATAGGATAGCAGGGGAATGACCGGCGCGTCGGTCGCGACAAGCGCGCTGGCCTTGGCGAGATCGTCATTGCGCTTGGCCGGATCGATCTCTGCATTGGCGGCGGTGATCAATCGGTCAAGCTCGGGATTGGCGTAGCGGCCATAGTTAAACCGCCCGCCGCTTTTCAGGATTTCCAGCATGGCAAGCGCATCCGTCTCGTCGGCGATCCAGCCGGCCCAGGCGAGATCGAAGTCCGCGCCGTCGCGTAGCGCGCCGAAATGCGAGCCGTCCGGCTCGCTCACGACGCGGCCCTCGACGCCGATCATCTTCCAATCATCCATGACCAACCGCGCCGTCGCCTCATGCGCCATGCCGCTGCCGACGCGGATCGCGAGCTTCAGTGGCGGCTTGCCGGATCCGAACCCGGCGGCAGCGAGGAGGTCGCGTGCCTCATCCCGCCGGGCGGCGATCGGTGCTTCCGGAGCAGGGGATGCTGGCGCCAGTCCGGAGGGAACAAGATCATCGGCCGGCAGCATGCCGCCGGACCACGCCTTCGCGGCCAGGTCCGCGCGATCGATCGAAAGGCTTAGGGCGCGTCGCACGCGTGGATCATCGAAGGGCTTCTCTCGCGTGTTCACGACGTAGAAATAGGTGCCGGCATAGGGCGCAACATGCAGCGCGTCGCCGAATTCGGCCTTGAGATCCGGGAGATTCTCGGTGGGGACGTCGGGACAGATGTCGATCTCGCCGAGCCGATAGGCCGCAAGGCAGGACGCCGCTCCGTCGAAGGGGCGGTAGACCACGCTGTCGATCGAGGGTGCCCCAGTTCCATTCCAGCGCGGGTTCTTGGCCAGGACATAGGTGCTTCGGGCGCCTGCACTGCCGAGCGTATAGGGGCCGTTAGAGACGAGCTTGGACCCAGACGCATAGTCGGTGCCGAGTTTCTTCGCCGCCGCCACATTGACAGGCAGCGCCACGGGCGAGGCCAGCCTTTCCAGGAAGGTCGGCGTGACCTGATCGAGCCGGATCGTAAGTGTCTTCTCGTCATTCGCAGCGACGCCGAGCGTGTCGGGCTTGGCAGCGCCCGTTTTGACGGCGCCGGCATTGGCGATCGCCTGCAGGGGCCCGTCCTCGGTCGCCTCGGTGGCCGGATCGAACAGCCGGCGGAAGGAGGCGACGAAGTCGGCCGCCTCGACGGTATCGCCATTCGACCAGCGTGCGCCGTCGCGCAGCGTGAACGTATAAGTGAGGCCGTCGGCGCTGATGGTCCAACTGCTGGCGGCGCCAGGCGTGATCCTGCCGTCGGCATCGCGTGTCACGAGCCCTTCGAAGAGATCCAGCAAGAGCGCCGTTTCGCTGGCCGTCGCCGCCTTTTGCGGGTCGAGCGTCGTTACCGGTCCGACGAGGCCGCGTTTCAGTACGGTCGCGGCCATCGCGGGCGACGCAAGCATTCCGACGACCAGCATCGTCGCGGCCAGGGTGCCGCCGATCCACCTTGCCGGGCCGGCCTGCTCGTTGAAACGATGCTGCATTCCTATCCATCTCCCATCGCACGCCGCATCGGACAGAACCCATCGCCGCGCGTCGCAAGGCGCTGCGGCGGCGCCTCGGACCCATGCGGGGCGCAGCTATTTGACGTCGATGATGACGGCACCGATCGCCGTAGCCAGCATTTTCGGATCGATGGCGAAGATGGCGTGCGGCGTTCCCGCCGCGGCCCAGACGGTTTCATGCGCCAGCAGGTCGCGGTCGATGAAGGTCGGCAATGGTGTCGCATGACCGAAAGGCGGGATGCCTCCGATGGCAAAGCCGGTGAGGGCGCGCACGAAGGCGGCGTCCGGCCGGGTGATCGGCTCGCCGATCGGCCCGACCACCTTTTTCTCGTCGACCCGGTTGGCACCCGAGACGAGCAGGAGCACGCCTCTGCCGGACTGCGTGCCGCGAAACACCAGGGATTTGACGATTTCGTTCACTGAGCAGCCGCAAGCGGCCGCGGCCTCTTCCGCAGTGCGCGTCTTCTCGGGCATAATCCGGGGAATCACGGATAAGCCGAAGGATTCGGCGGCGCCCTGGACTCGGGATGCAGGTCCGTTGATCTCGGTCATAGTCGAATTGGGGCCTTCTGCTCGCCGAGCGGCGGATGGATAATGCGTCGTGTGACCAAATTTGCTAAACGGAGTCTAAACAACTTCGCGTCAATTCGGAGCAGGTTATGAATGACACGAGCGGGCGGAGCGGAACGACGTCGAACGTGCGCAACCTGACCGATGCGATCCGCAAGGTTCGCGTCGCGGAATCCGAGCGCACCGACGTCGTTGTCGAATTGCGCGAGGCAGAGCGTGCGCGCCTCGACATGCTGGCCGACGAACTACGGACCGTCTTCGCGGAAGTGCCCGAAGGCGACGAGCAGTTCGTGTTCCAGATTTCGGGTGGCAGCCAGCCGCGATTCTGGATCGACATGACCTCGATGGTCCTCATGGGCCGCGATCGCCGCACCTATCGGTTCGTCAAGGACACGCGGCTTGGCCGCACCGTGATCCTCGAGACCGCCGATCTCGACGACATGGCGGACTGCATTACGCAATATGTCGCCGAGCGGATCATCGAACGCGAGCGCGCGTTGGAGGCCGATTGGCTCGCTGACCGCATCCTGCGCCAGGACGAAGCGCCGGCCAAGGCTGACAGGCGATCGGCGCTGCTGCGGAAGACGCACGAGAACGTCGAAGCGGCACCGCCGCGCTCGCGCGTGCATCCGGGCTGGATCGTGTCGGCATTTCTGGGTGGTCTGTTGGTCGGCGTTGCCGCGCTGCTGGCCTATGCCTGGGTGCATGTCGGCTGAGCTGAGCGCTGCTGACCGACCGTCAGCGCAGCTGGCGCTCGCGGATCGTGCCGACCACTGAGCCGGGGCCCGTATAGCCGCGCTCTGTCATCTGACAGCGCCAGGAACCTGGCTCGCCATCGATCGAGAACAGATTGTAGCGGCCGGCTGGCTTGTTGCCGCCGGGTGCATTCGATGCTGAGGGGACGCCAATCACCGGTACAGGTCCGTCGCGGCCTTCGATCTCGACCAGGCTGTCGAGATGCGTGTGACCGTGCAGCACCAGTTCGGCCCCCGCTTCCCGGATGACGGCCCGCACGCGGCCGGAGCCGACGAGGCGCTTGTGCCAGGGCGTCGCATCCGGCGTCGGCGGATGATGGATCATCACGACGCGAAAGAGCCCATCCTTGCCCGCGCGCACCAGTTCGTCCCGCAGCAGAGGCAAGGTGGCGCTGTCGACATGGCCGGTCGCCATGAACGGCGCGGACGCGCGCGCGCTCGATGCTCCGATGAGGGCGACATTGCCGCGGCGGCGCAAATAGGGAAACACCACCGCGCCCGGATGTGCATGACTGTCGCCGGTCAGATACGGCGCCCAGGCGTTAAGCGCCTTGCGCAAGACACCCGGCACATAGGCATCGTGATTGCCGGGCACGACGGAGATGTGATGTGGCGGCCCGAAGGCTTCGAGCCATTCGCGCGCCGCGATGATCTCGCCGGGCAGGCCGATATTGACGAGGTCTCCCGTCACCGCAATGTGATCGGGCCGGTGGGCGATGAGGTCGTCGAGCAACCCCGCCAGCACGGGCCCCGCCAGAGCATGCATGCGGCCGCGCCGCCAGTTCACATAGCCGAGCACCCGCTTCGAGGCGAGCTCGCGCGCTCGAATGCGGGGGAGGGGGCCGAGATGGGGATCGGAAAGGTGGGCGAGAACGAACATCGTCGTATCGATTAGAGCCTTTCCGGCATCGGCGAAAGCGCGCCGGGGCGACCGCGCCGACTTGTCCCAACGCACGCAGTGCGAAAGCGCTCCCTGGCAGACCGCTGATCATCAGTGGCAAGCCATCGCGATCTGCGCCATCCTGCCGATCGACCGCCATTATCCATCCGGAGAGTGCTGCTTGACTGTGATGTCCGCCTTGGCTCGTCTCGCCGGGACCGTTGCGCCGCTGACGCGCGGCATGACTCTCGGTGTTCGCGGGTGTTGCATCGACGCCGACGGCCGGGTCTTCCTCGTCAGGCACAGCTATATGCCCGGATGGTACCTCCCCGGCGGCGGCATCGAGCGGCGGGAGACGGCGATCGAGGCGCTCGGTCGCGAATTGCGCGAGGAGGGCGGCATCGTGCTGGACGGCGAGCCGACGCTGTTCGGCATCTATTACAACCAGCGCCGCATGCGGGATCATGTGTTGGTCTATGTCAGCCGGAGGTTTGGCCGGCCGAACCCGCCGCGCTACCCCAATCGCGAGATCGCCGAGGCGGGCTTCTTCGATCCCGCGTCCCTGCCGGATGACTCGACTCCAGCCACACGGCGGCGGCTTGCGGAGATCCTCGCCGGCGAAGCGGCCGACCCGTTCTGGTGATTGGCGCTTTACGGGCGGCGGCGTCGCGTGATATGCGCGTTGCCGGCTCAAATTCGGAACCTCTGATGGCTGCGAGGCTTTCCCTGCGACGACGAAGCGACGGCCGCGACCTCACGTCGCGTGACGCCGCTTGTCTGTTCGTCTGCCGGTTCCGTCGCGCCTGATCCGCGGCCTCCGTCGGACACCGCGCCCTCCGACGAGAGCCACTTTTCCATGAAGATCGACAGTTTCACGGTCCAGGCCGAGCGGCCGACGGACGACGCCGCCATCGAAGCGCTGCATGAAGCTTCGTTCGGCCCCGGGCGCTTTTCTCGCGCAGCGTCGCTGCTCCGCGAGGGCGTGCCGCATGACCCGGCCATTTCCTTCATCGCGACGAGCGGGCTCGATCTCATCGGGTCCGTGCGGCTGACGCCGATCCTGATCGGCGCGCGGCCGGCGATCCTGCTCGGCCCGCTCGCAGTGGTCGATGGCTGGAAGGGCAGGGGCGCCGGCAAATCGCTGATGCGGACGGCGCTTGCCGCGGCGCGGGAAGCTGGTCACCAGGTGGTGCTGCTGGTTGGTGACGAGCCGTATTACGGACCGTTCGGCTTCATGCGCGTCCCGCCCTACAGCATCACGCTGCCAGCCCCCGCCGATCCCGCGCGCGTGCTGGCCTGCCCACTTGTCGAGGGGGGGCTGGACGGATTGACCGGCCCCGCGCGAAGGGCGCTCTGAGGCCTGTCAGCGCCCTTCGCGATACCAGGTGGCGGCGGCAAGGCCGAGCAGGATCGCGAGGCCAAGGAAGCCCGAGAAGAGGGGAATGCGGTCGACGCCGGTCAGCAGCGATGCCTCGGTCATGCGCACGCCGATCCAGTCGCGTCCCGAGACGGCGCGCCCCGAGTGAACGGGGACGACGCGCGGGGCGTCCAGCTTGCCGTCCGCATCGGCCATGCGGGCGATTTGGCCGCCGGACGCCTCGGCAACCGGCTGGAGCTTGTCGAGGGTGGAGCGGACGTCCTGGAATTCGCGCGGATTGGCCGGACCGACCAGCGCAAAGGCGCGATGCTCGCCGTCTTCGACTCGCCAGAGGCCAATTTCGCTTGCTGCCAGATCGGCCCGGAAGCGTCCGGGGCCGTCAGCATTGAGCGTGACGGTGCTGCGCTTGCCGGACGGCGAAATCGTCGTCACAGGCGCGACCGTGTCCTGCATCGTTTGCCGCTCAATCCTGAGCATGCCGCCATTCGCGCTCGCCCGCAGCGCTTCTTCCTCGAGATCCGGTTCCTTCATCAGCCAGTGGGCGAGGCGGCGCAGCAGGTCGACATGCGGTCCGCCGCCCTCATAGCCGCGGGCCCAGAGCCAAACCTGGTCTGAAAGCAGCAGCGCGACCCGGCCCTTGTCCTCGCGTTGGAGCACCAGCAGCGGATCGCCGTCGGCGCCCTTCATGATGACCTCGCCGGTCGGCTTGTCGGTCTCGACCTGGCGGAACCAGCGGCTCCAGTGTGGCGGCGTGGTGTCGCCGCCCTCCAAGCCGCGCGTCACGGGATGGCGCTTGCCGAGATCCGTGACCTCTGGCGTGAACGGCTTCTCGATGACCCGGCCCGTCGGTGCGGCCGGCAGGACCTCGGCGAGCGGCGTCGTGTAGAGGCTGCTATCCGAGGCATAATCGGGGCCGGACGCGACGAGCAGCGCGCCGCCGTCGCGGACATAGCGGGCGATATTGTCGAAGTAGAGGATCGGCAGCACGCCCTGCTGGGCGTAGCGGTCGAAGATGATCAGATCGAACTGGTTGATCTTGACCGAGAACAGCTCGCGGGTGGGGAAGGCGATGAGTGACAACTCGTCGATCGGCGTGCCGTCCTGCTTTTCCGGCGGACGCAGGATGGTGAAATGGACGAGATCGACCGACGCGTCGGATTTCAGGAGATTGCGCCAGATGCGTTCGCCGGCATGCGGTTCGCCGGACACCAACAGAACGCGAAGGTTTTCGCGGATGCCGTCGACCACCGCCGCGGCGCGGTTGTTGACTGGCGTCAGTTCGCCTGCGAGCGGCTCGGCCTCGAATTCGTAGATGTTCTGCCCGGCATGCGCGATCTCGATTTCAAATCGATTGTCGGCGCCGGGGATGACCATCTCGGTGGCGATGGGCTCGCCGTCGCGTGAAATGGTGACCTTGACCGGGGCCGATGAATTGGTGCCGCTGTCTATGACGGTGTAGTCGATGACCTGCTTCTCGCCGACAATGCCGAAGCGGGGCGCCGAGCGGATCGCCAGCTGGCGATCGATCTCGTTGGCGCGGCCGGAGATCAGCGCGTGCAACGGCGCGCTGCCGAGCGTTTCGGACGGGTTGGCGGGGACGTCATGCACCTGGCCGTCGGTCAGCATCACGACGGCACCGATCCGTTCCGGCGCGACGTCGGCGAGTTCGGTCTGCACCGCTTTGAAGAGTTCGGTGCCGTCGACTGGAACGCCGCCGCTCGTGCCGCCGACTTCGACGGTCCGCAGTTCGATATTGCGCAGTTCGCCGAACCGCTTGGCGAGTTCTGCGCGCATCGCGTCGGTCAGGGCAGTGCGGTCCGACAGCGACTGGCTCGCCGTCTTGTCGACCACCATGGCGACGATGGTCGGCAGAGATTGGCGCTGCTCTTCCAGCAGGACCGGGCCTGCGAGCGCCGCCACAAGCGCTGCGAGCGCCAAAAGGCGGAGCAGCGCGCCGCGCGTCCGGCGGACCAGCAGCGGGGCAATGGCGAGAATGCCGACAGCCGCCAGCACGGCCAGGATCGGCAGCGGGATCAGCGGCGCGAAGGTGAGGGACCAGTTCACTGGCCGAGCCTTTCCAGCAGCGCCGGCACATGGACCTGATCGGCCTTGTAGTTGCCCGTCAGCGTGTACATCACGATGTTGATGCCGGTGCGATAGGCCATCTCGCGCTGCCGCGGATCAGGCGGCACGGTCGGATAGAGATAGCGGCCATCAGGGTCGGTTGCCCAGGCGCCGGCGAGGTCGTTCTCAGTGATGAGGATCGACGAGACGCCATCACCCGGTCGGACAGGTCGATCCCCCGCCGCGGCTGGGTCTTCATCGGCGGCCGAAGCCTCGACCCAGAGCGGGCCGCCGGAATAGCGCCCAGGGAAATCGGCGAGAAGATAGAAGGCCTTGGTCAGGACATGGTTGCCGGGAACCGGCTCCAGCGGCGGGATGTCGAGCCCGGCCAGCATGGCGCGCAGCCGCTCGGCCTCGGGCGTTCCGCCGAAGCCCTCGGTGCCGGGCGGGCGGGAAAGCTCGTCGCGCGTGTCGAACAGGATCGAGCCGCCCTGCTTCATATAGGCATCGATCCGCGCCAGCGTTTCGGATGTTGGCATCGGTGCGCTGGCGTCGATCGGCCAGTAGAGGAGCGGGAAGAAGGCGAGTTCGTCCTTGGCGACGTCGACGCCGATCGGATCGCTCGGCTCGAGGGCCGTCCGGTTGGCAAGCTCATGCGAGAGGCCGGCGAGGCCCGCCTTGCTGACTTCGTCGATCGCGGCATTGCCAGTGACCACATAGGCCAGGCGCGTCGCATTGACGGCATCCATCGCGAACTGGTCCGCAGCCGCGTCGGCATGGGCTGGCCTCGGCAGCGCACCGCCAAGAAGAGCGAGCAGAATCACAGCGGCCGGAACCGCGCGGCGAAGACGCAGACCGCCATTCAGCCAAAGCACGGCGAGTGCATCGGCGATGAGGCAGGCGAAGGCCGCCAGCAGAAGGAAGGGCGAGAGGTCGGTCGGGGCCGTCGTTGGATAAGGCTGCACTGAGGCCCCGTTGACGAGCGACGCATCGAAGGCAGGCAGCGTCGCGTCCGTTCGCAGGAGGTTCACGGCCCGGAACGCATCATCCGTACCATAGAGACCGGGCGGATGATCGCGGTTCGGCGTCACGTTCTCGGCCGTCGCTGCCAGCGGCCGGGCGAAGGGATCACTTTGGGCACTGCGGCCGAAGCCGTCCAGCAACCGCCAGGGCGGCAGCATCACGCCGCCGGCCGTGCCCTCGACGGGCTTCGCGTCCGCAGCGGCGAGCGGCACCGTCGAGAAGGCGGCGATGCGGCGCAGCATGTCGACGAAGCTGCCTGAGAGCGGCAGGTTGGACCAGCTCGTATCGGCCGTGACATGGAAGAGGACGAGCCAGCCCTTGCCGAGCCGGCCGGCCGTGACCAGCGGCGTGCCATCGCCAAGCGCCGCCCAGGTGCGCGCGGCCAGATTGGCGTCCGGCTCGGCCAGCACCTGCCTGACGACGGTGACATCGGTCGGAACGGCCATGCCGGCAAAGGGTCCGTTTTCCGAGAAGGAGGCGAGGGGCTGCGGGCTCGACCAGGAGAGACTGCCGCCGAGGACGCGGCCGCCTTCGCGCAGGCGAACCGGCACCAGCGTATTCTCATCGGCAGTTGCCGCCGCGAGGCGCGGGCCGGCGAAGCGCAGCAGCGTGCCGCCATCCTCGACCCATTTGCTGAGGCGCTGTTCGACATCTGGCGTGAGCGTGCCGATATCGGCGAGAACGATGATCGCCGCGCCGGCATCGATGAGCTGCGGGATTGCGGTCGCGGCGTTGGCGTCGCGCGGCTCGATCACATCGGCGAAGGGCTGCACGGCGCGGGCGATATAGTAGCGCGGTGAAAGCAGCGGCTGCGCATTGTCGCTCGATCCGCCCGATACGATGCCGATGCGGCGGCGCTTGAAACGATCATCGAGCAGTTGCACGGCGCCGACCGTGGCGCTGCCGGCGATCTCGACGCGGACAATCTCGTTGCGGAGCTCGGCCGGGAGATTGAACACCGCGTCGGCTTTGGTTTCCCCCGCCTTGAAGGCAAACGGCGCCGTGCCGACCGAACGACCTTTCAGGTCGCGCGCCTCGACCAAGCCGGCGCCTGCGAGCCGCCCATCGCTGCGGGTGATCGGCAGCGTCAGCGCATCGGTTCCAATGGTCGGCGGCGTCAGGCCGAGCAAGGTCTTGCCGTCCCCCGCATAGACGGATGCCGGCGCCTTGACGCTGTCGTTTAGGAACCGGGCGAAACCTTCGGCATCACTGCTGCCAAGGCCGCTGGTCAGCCAGACGACCCCGCCGAAGGGCCGCGTCGAAAGCCCTGGCGCCATGGCGGACGCGATCGCGGCGCGGTTGGCGTCAAAGGGTCGTGGCTGCAGCGCATCGAGCCTCGCCGCGACCGAGCGGGCGTCCGTCGGGGCGAATTCCTGGTTGGGCGGTTCGGCCGTGGCCACAAGGGTCACGGGCCGGCCGCTTCCCTCGGCGAGTGCCGCAACGCGCTTCGCGGTATCGATGCGGGCCGGCCAGTCGCGGGCGGCCGCCCAGTCATTGTCGAGGACGAGCAACAGAGGCCCGTCGCCGGGCGCGCTTTCGCCGACGGGGCGCCAGACCGGTGCGGCAAGCGCGAAGATGACGAGGGCGGCGAGCAGCAGCCGCAGCGCCGTCAGCCACCAGGGGCTTCGCGCCGGCTGTTCTTCCTTCGGAACGATCTCGGCAAGAATGCGGGTCGGCGGAAAGGTCTCGATGCGCGGGCGGGGCGGCGTCAGTTTGAGCAACCACCAGATCGCTGGCAGCAGCACGAGCGCGCCCAGGACGAGCGGCGCCCCAAAAGCGAGCGGAAGGCCGCCCATCAGACCGCGCCTCCGGCCAGCGTCCGATCGGAAAGGCGGGCGTGAAGGGCCAGCAGCGGCTCCGTCGCCGGGCGATCGGTGCGATGCAGGAGATAGGTCCAGCCCATGCGGCGGCAGGTGGCGGCGAGGTGCTCGCGCCGTGCCGCGAGATGCCGGCGATAGTCGTCGGCAATCTGCTCCGCCCGCCCGGCGAGATAGACGGCGCCCGATTCGGGGTCACGGAACTCGGCCCGCCCGGCATAGGGGAAGGTCTCCTCGACGGGATCGCGAATCTCGACCAGATGGACCGTCGCCCCGGCGCGGGAGAATTCGGCGAACTTCGCCTCGATCTCCGCCAGCGGATCGAGCAGGTCGCTGATCAGGACCAGATCGGAGAAGCGCGTCAGCCGCCGTGTATCGGGCAGGCCGCTTGCCGCGCCGCCTCGTATCGCCAGCGTCTCGGCGAGACGTTCGGCGGCGTTACGAGCGAGAACCGGGTCGCTGAGGCCGAGCAGCCCGATGCGCTCGCCTGCCCCGGCCAGCAGCTCGGCGAGCGCCAGCAGCAGGACAACGGCGCGGTCGCGCTTCGAGACATTGGCGAGCGTTGAGCGGAAGTCCATGGATTGCGACAGGTCGGCGGACAGCCAGATCGTGTGCGCCGCTTCCCATTCTCGCTCGCGCACATACAGGTGTTCATCGCGCGCGGAGCGGCGCCAGTCGATGCGGCCCGGCGCTTCGCCGGCGACAAAGGGGCGGAACTGCCAGAAGGTCTCCCCGGGCCCCGCTCGCCTGCGGCCGTGCCAGCCGGCAAGCACCGTCGTCGCGATGCGGCGGGCTTCCACCAGCAGGCCGGGCAGGCTGTCGGCAAGGCTCTTCGCTTCGGCGAGCGATCGGCCTGCGCCGACGCCCAGTCCTTGACCGCGACCAAGTCTTTGACCGGTATCGTTTGGGGCAGCCGCTTCGCTCACCCGGTCATCCAATCCGTGACGTCAGGCGGCCAATGACGCCGCGCACCGTCTCGCCATCGGCCCGGGCCGCAAAGGAAAGGCTCATGCGATGCTGAAGCACGGGCTCGGCGAGCGCGAGCACATCGTCGATGGATGGCGCGTAGCGGCCGTCGATCAGAGCGCGGGCGCGCACGGCGAGCATTAGCGCCTGGCTGGCACGCGGCCCCGGACCCCAGGCAATCGCGTCGGCCAGCTTCTTGTCGGTTGTCCCGCCCGGCCGCGCCGAGCGGACGAGTTCGAGAATCGCCTCGACGACGCTGGTCCCGACCGGCAGGCGGCGGACGAGTTGCTGGATCTCACGCAGGCCCTCGGCCGTCATGACGCGTGTCGCCACGGCGTCGCTGGTTCCCGTCGTCTCGAACAGCATGCGCCGCTCGGCCTCGATGTCGGGATAGAGCACGTCGATCTGCAGCAGGAAGCGATCGAGCTGGGCTTCGGGAAGCGGGTAGGTACCTTCCTGCTCCAGCGGATTCTGCGTCGCGAGCACATGGAAGGGCGCCGGCAGATCGTAGCGTTGGCCGGCAATCGTGACGTGATATTCCTGCATGGCCTGCAGCAGCGCCGATTGCGTGCGCGGGCTGGCGCGGTTGATTTCATCGGCCATCAGGAGCTGGGCGAATACCGGGCCCTTCAGGAAACGGAAAGCGCGTCGACCCTCGGCGTCCTGGTCCATGACCTCGGAACCGAGAATATCGGACGGCATCAGGTCCGGCGTGAACTGGACACGCCGCTCATCGAGACCGAGCACGATGCCCAGCGTCTCGACCAGCTTGGTCTTCGCAAGGCCCGGCACGCCGACGAGAAGGCCGTGTCCGCCGGACAGCAGCGTGACCATCACGCGCTCGACGACCTGCTCCTGGCCATAGATCAACTGGCCGATCGCGGCGCGGGCCGCCTTGATGGTCGCTACCGCCGCATCGGCCTCGGCGACGATGGCGGCGGGATCGGGGTCGGCGAGGTGTGTCTGATTGAACGCGCTCATGTCGGCCCATATAGTTTCTGTTGTCGTGACGGCGAGCGCCAAGCGCGAAGCACCGCGCACGCATCTTCGCAGATCGGTTCGCCGGCGCCAGCCGCCGGTGCAAGGGAAATGCCGGATCATGGCAGGGTCAAAGCAAGGCGAAACCATGACCGTGACGGAAGGAAGCCCTGCACCCGTGCCAATGGCCCGGCTTGAAGCGCTCCTGACGGACTTTCGGCCAGCCCCGGTCGAGCGCTGGAATCCGGCCCATTGTGGCCGGATCGACATCATCATTGATCGCAACGGCGATTGGCATCATGAAGGCGGGCGGATCGAGCGCGCTGCTTTGGTGCGCCTCTTCGCCACGGTTCTCCGTCGCGAAGCCGACGGGACCTATGTGCTGGTCACGCCGCATGAAAAGCTGATGATCACCGTCGAGGACGCCCCGTTCCTGGCGATTGATCTGGTGGAGGATGATCGCAGCCGGCCGCCCGCGCTCGTCTTCGCGACCAATATTGGCGAGGCGGTCAGGCTCGATTGCGATCATCCGCTGCGCGTTGCAGGC
The DNA here is from genome assembly GCF_900129325.1 of Kaistia soli DSM 19436. GTDB lineage: Bacteria > Pseudomonadota > Alphaproteobacteria > Rhizobiales > Kaistiaceae > Kaistia > Kaistia soli. The sequence continues at coordinate 1,483,732 of NZ_FQUP01000001.1, forward strand.
GGCGGACCCGATGCGCCGTTCATTCCCTATCTGACAGTCCGCGCTGGTCTCGAGGCCCGGCTGACGCGTGCCGTTGCTGCCGACCTCGCAGACAGGGCGATCGTCAGCGATGGTCGGCTCGGCGTGATGTCCGCTGGTCAATTCTTCGTCATCGGCGATGCCGGGATGGCTACAAGCGCATGACGGTCTTGGTCGAAGATGATCGCTTCCGGCCTGATCGCGTTTTTGCGCGGGCGCAAAGGCTGTTGATTCCGATCGGCGGCAGCGGCGTTGCCGAGCGTGTGCTCAACCCCGAATTCCATCCGCCGCATGGCTTCAGGCCGAAGGCCGCCGCTGTGCTGATCCCGATCGTCGCCCGCGAGGCCCCGACCGTTTTGATGACGCGGCGGACGACACGCCTGCGCAAGCATGCCGGCCAGATTTCATTCCCCGGCGGCCAGATCGATCCCGGCGACGCCGGTGTGGCGGAGGCGGCGATGCGCGAGGCGGAGGAAGAGGTCGGTCTCGATCCGCGCCTCGTCCAGCCTATTGGGCGTCTCGACCCCTATATCGCCCCGACCGGCTATCACATCACGCCGGTCGTTGCCCGGGTTGATCCCGCGCTGCAGCTGCGACTCAACCCCGACGAGGTCGAGGCGGCATTCGAAGTGCCGCTCGCTTTCCTGATGACGCCCGAGAATCATCGGCGTGGCAGCCGTGAGTGGGACGGGGCGCGGCATTTCTTTTATGAGATGCCCTATGACGAACACTATATCTGGGGCATCACCGCCGGGATCATCCGCGGGCTGTATGAGCGAGTGTTCGCCTGACCATGCTGCGTTTCCTCGGCTTCACGATACTCTGCTTCCTGCTGCCCTTCCTCGCTTATGGGCTGTGGCGCTTCGTCCGCCACGGAGCGGCGCCTGGAAGCGAAGCCTGGCCGACCGTCGTTCTGCTGCGTCTTTCAGGCGCCGGAGCGCTCGCAATGCTGCTGGCGATCGCCGTTTTGGTTTCCTTCTCCGGCGGCGATGCCGGCCGCGTCTATCATCCTGCCCGGATGGAGAACGGGCAGCTTGTTCCCGGCAATTTCGAGTGACTGATTCCGAATGACCGAACCCTCTCTTGCCGGCGCTTCATTCCTGTCGGATCCGCTCGTTGTCGACGTGTTGCGCCTCCTTTCCGCCGATGGCGGCGAGGCACGCGTCATTGGCGGCGCCGTGCGTAACGAACTGATGGGCTATCCCGTCACCGGCGATATCGACATCGCGACGACGCTGCTGCCCGATGCGGTCATCGCTCGCGCCGACGCCGCCGGTCTGAGATCGGCACCGACCGGGGTCGAGCATGGCACCGTCACCTTGATCGGGCGCCACCGTGTCGTCGAGGTGACGACGCTGCGCGAGGATATCGAGACGGATGGCCGTCACGCGGTCGTGCGCTTCGGCTCGGATTGGGCTGCAGATGCCGCCCGGCGCGATTTCACAATCAACGCGCTCTCGGTCGACGCCGAAGGCCGCCTCTATGACACTGTCGGCGGGCTTGCAGACATCGCCGCTAGGCGGGTGCGCTTTATCGGTGCCGCGGACGAGCGCATCGCCGAGGATCGCCTGCGCGTGTTGCGCTTCTTCCGTTTCCACGCCGCCTATGGCACCGGCGCTCCCGATGCCGAAGGCCTTTCGGCCGCGATCCGTGCGCGTCATGACCTTGGCGGGCTTTCCGCCGAGCGCATCGGCCAGGAAATGCGCAAGCTGGTCATGGCGCCCGGCGCGGCGACGACGCTACGGGTCATGCAGGAAGGCGGCATCCTGCCGCTTGTTGCAGCAGGGGTGGGCGATCTCGGCGGCTTCGACCGTCTTGTCGTCGATGCCGCCGCGCCAGCCGACGCGAGCCTCCGTTTCGCAGTGCTGCTCGCCCGTGTGCAGGAGGATGTCGACCGCACCGTTCGTCGCTTCCGCCTCTCAAATCGCGAGCGCGACCGGATGACCGATGCCCTGGCAGAGGCGGAGGCGCTTCTCGCCGGTAGCACAGTCACGGATCGCGTCTCGGTCTATCGGCGCGGCCGCGAGGCCGTGCTCGGCGGGCTGACACTGCTCGCTGCCCGCAACCGGCTGTCCGCGCACGAGATCGCCGCGCGTCGCGCCGCCATCGCGGCGTTCACGCCGCCAGCCTTCCCGCTCAGCGGTCGCGATGTCGTCGATCTCGGCGTCGGGCGAGGCCCGGCGGTCGGTGTCATTCTCCGCGATCTCGAGCGCTGGTGGCTGGCCGAGGATTTCCGCCCGGACGAGCCAGCGCTGCGGCGGCGCCTTCAGTCGATGATTGGCGCGCAGCAGTAGCGGGTCCGGCCGCTCGGTTTCATCAGGCTGGTGGCCCGGCACCGACAGCGAAACGAGAGAGCGATCGCCGGGCTTCGGTCGGGCGATGCCGATTGGCTCCAAAGGCCGCGCGCCGGGCAAAGAAAAACGCCGCGGCTCGTCCCTTCAGGAGGAGCCGCGGCGCTTTGAAAGCTAGTGGACGCGTGTCGCTTTAGTGGGCGACCTTCGACCAGATCTTCCTCTTCGTGTAGTAGAGCAGCCCGGCGAAGACGACCAGGAAGATGATGACCTGGAAGCCGGCGCGCTTGCGTGCGTCGAGATGCGGTTCGGCCGCCCACATCAGGAACGCGGACACGTCACGCGAATACTGGTCCACCGTCTGCGGCGTGCCATCGGTATAGGTCACCTGGCCTTCCGACAGCGGCGGCGGCATGGCGATCGCGGGGCCGCTGAGGAAGTGCGGATTGTAGTGCAGGCCTGGCGGGATCTGCAGGCCGGCAGGCGGCTCCTTGTATCCCGTCAGCAGGCTGTGGATATAGTCCGGGCCGCCTTCTTCATACTGCGTGAACAGGTCGAGGACGAACCAGGGGAAGCCGCGCTCGACGGCGCGGGCCTTGGCCATCAGCGACAGGTCCGGCGGGGCCTTGCCATTGTTGGCAGCGGCTGCCGCCTGCGGATTGGGGAAGGGCGAGGGGAAGCGGTCTGAAAGCCGGCCGGGCCGCTCGAACATATCGCCCGCATCGTTCGGGCCGTCCTGCACCTGGTAGCTCGCCGCGACCGTGCGGGCCTGCGCCTCGGTGAAGCTCGGACCGCCCGGCTGCGCCAGGTTGCGGAAGGAGAGCAGATGCATCGAGTGACAGCTCGAGCAGACCTCCTTGTAGACCTGATAGCCGCGCTGCAGCTGCGCGGTATCGTAGCTTCCGAAGAGGCCGGCGAAGGACCAGGGCTCCAGCGTCGGCTTCAGGATCGGGAAATGCGTCGGCTGTGCGCTCTCGCCGCCTTCTTCGGATGCGATGGCCGCACCGGCGCCAAGCGCCGACACCGCGAGCATCACGCCAAGGCCGAGGCCAGCGAGCTTCGTGGACAAGGTTTTCATCGTCATCGATCCGTTTCCTGTCCCACGCTCACTTGGTCTGCGGCGCAGAGGGTGCACCGGCCGTAACAGCCGCCCCACCATGGCCGAGAACCGATTCCGTGATCGAGGCCGGCAGCGGCTTAGGCTTCTCGAAGAGGCCAAGCAGCGGCAGGATGATCAGGAAATGCGCGAAGTAATAGACCGTCAGAATGCGACCGGCGATCAGATAGCCACCTTCCGGAGGCATGGCGCCGATATAGCCGAGCCCGACCGCCACCACCGCCCAGATCCAGAAGAACTGGCGATAGAGCGGGCGGAAATTCGCCGAGCGGACCTTGGACGTATCGAGCCAGGGCACGACGAACAGGACGGCAATGGCGCCGAACATCGCGATGACGCCGGCCAGCTTGTCCGGGATCGAGCGCAGGATCGCGTAGAACGGCAGGAAGTACCATTCGGGAACGATATGCGCCGGCGTGACGAGCGGGTTCGCCTCGATATAGTTATCCGCGTGGCCCATGTAGTTCGGCATGTAGAAGACGAAATAGCTGTAAACGATCAGGAATACGACGATGCCGAGAAGGTCCTTCACCGTGAAATACGGGTGGAAGGGCAGGGTGTCCTGCTTGTCCTTGACCGAAACGCCGGTCGGATTGTTCGAGCCGGGGATGTGCAGCGCCCAGATATGCAGCACCACGACGCCGGCGATCATGAACGGCAGCAGGTAATGCAGCGCGAAGAAGCGATTCAGCGTCGGGTTGTCGACCGAGAAGCCGCCCCAGAGCCAGGTGACGATCGAGCCGCCGACCAGCGGGATGGCGCCGAAGAGATTGGTGATCACGGTCGCGCCCCAGAAGGACATCTGTCCCCAGGGAAGCACGTAGCCCATGAAGCCGGTCGCCATCATCAGCAGGAAGATGATCATGCCGAGGATCCAAAGGACCTCGCGAGGCGACTTGTAGGAGCCGTAATAAAGGCCACGGAAGATGTGAATGTACACGGCGATGAAGAACATCGACGCGCCATTGGCGTGCAGGTAGCGAAGCATCCAGCCGCTGTTCACATCGCGCATGATGCCTTCAACCGAATTGAAGGCCAGCGTGACATGGGCGGTGTAGTGCATCGCCAGCACGACGCCGGTGGCGATCTGGGCGACCAGCATGAAGGCGAGGATGCCGCCGAAGGTCCAGAAATAGTTCAGATTGCGCGGGTTTGGGAACACGATGAAGGACGAGTGCACCAGCCCGATGATGGGCAGGCGCGCCTCGAGCCACTTCAAGGCGGGGTGCTGCGGCTGATAGGTCGAAGGTCCGGACATGGTTGCGTGGTGCTCCCGTCAGCCGATCTTGATCTTGGTGTCGGTCATGAATGAATAGACCGGAATGGCCATGTTCTCGGGCGCCGGTCCTTTGCGGATGCGTCCCGCGGTGTCGTAGACGGAGCCATGGCAAGGGCAGAACCAGCCATTGTATTCGCCTTCCTGGCCGAGCGGAATGCAGCCAAGATGGGTGCAGACATTGACCATCACGAACCAGTTTTCCTTGCCCGTCGCGGCGCGATTGGCGTCGGTCGCGGGGGCGTCGTCGGGCAGGTTCGCATTGCGGGCGACCGGATCCTTGAGGTCCGAAAGCGGCGCGGCCTTGGCGTCGGCGATTTCCTTGGCGGTGCGGTTGCGCACCACGACCGGCTTGCCGCGCCACTTCACCGTGACCGACTCGCCTTCCTTCAGCGAGGAGATGTCGACTTCGGACGAGGCGAGCGCGAGCGCTGATGCGTCCGGGTTCATCTGGTTGATGAACGGCCAGACGGTCGCCGCCAGACCGACCGCCCCGACTGCGCCGGTCGCGATGTAGAGAAAGTCGCGTCGGGTCGGCTGTGCCGCAGCGCTGTGTGCCAAGATAAAATCCCCTCTCATCCCTAAGGCCGCAGCCCGTTCCCCTTCGCCTTGCGGCCCCGGGCTTGGGCCGCAGGCGCGGCCGAACAGACACGGCCGGGGCGCGGTCAGCACGCCCATGACACGTGAAGCTGTTTAGCCATCGCCGGCCTTCAATGTCCAGAGACGGCAGCGGCGATGCGCACATTGTCGCGGCAGGAATGCGGCAGTCATGCCGCAATCGCGGCCACCACCGGTTCAGCCGCGCGCAAGCGTCGCGAAGCGGGCCAGCAGTTCGGCGAAGCGAGCAAGCTCGTCGTCGCTCCAGCCCGTGACATGACCGAGCAGCAGCGCGCGTTTCTGGCGCCGCGTCGCGGCGATGAGTTCAAGGCCTGCCGGCGTGAGTTCAAGGACGCTGCGCCGTCCATCGCCGGGCGAGGCGAGGCGCTGGACGAAACCGGCGCGGACGCATTCTGCGACGAGGCGACTCGCCTGCGACGGGTCGACGTCAAGCCGCGCCGCCACCGTGCCGATCGCGACGCCACCCGGTTCGGATGCGTTCGATTCCGCGATGATGTCGACCACTTCGACGAGAGCCGGTTCGATCGCCAGGCCGAGTTCGTCGAGCACGCGTCGGCCGAGCGAGCGCCGCGCCATGGAGCGGCGCAGCTTGCCGAGCGCAGCATCGATCTCAGCCACAGCGGCGCTGCGGCTTGCCTCGCCGGCTTCGTCGACGTCGGCGGATTTGTCAGGCGCGTTCATCCTGTCGATCTAGCACGAAGTCCCACGCCTGCCATCGCTTGACGATATATATGATTGAGTCATATACATGCGTGATGCACGCATATATATGGCGTGTTGTTCTCAAGTGATGGAGCCCGTCATGTCCGATCTTGCGTCTGCTTCCTCGTCGCCCGTCTACCGGATCGCCTGTCTTGCCGTGCCAGAGGGTGCGCGCGCCGCTTTTCTCCAGCGCGCGGCCGAAGTGAAGCAACTGGTGCAGCAGCAACCGGGGCTCGTCTCCCAGCATGCCTATGAGCAGCAGGGCGGCCCTGGCCGATTCAACTATGTCACCATCGCCGCCTGGGCCGATCAGGCCGCGCTCGATGCTGCCGACACCGTGCTTGCCGCTGCCGCCGCGGCCGGCGGGGTCGATCGTGCGGCGTTCACTGCCGCCCACGGCATCACGACCGAGATCGGGACATTCCGGCCGGCGATGATCTAGTCGATGGCTCGCCGCGCGAGGCGGCGAGCCATCTGGTTCAAGCGGCGTCGAGGAAGCCGCCCGACTGGCGATGCCAGAGACTGGCATAGAGCCCACCCCTGCGGAGCAACTCGTCGTGGCTGCCGGTCTCGACGATCGCCCCCTTGTCGAGCACGATCAGCCGATCCATTGCGGCGATGGTCGACAGGCGGTGGGCGATCGCGATCACCGTCTTGCCGGCCATCAGGCGGAAGAAGCTCTCCTGGATGGCCGCTTCGACCTCGGAATCGAGCGCCGACGTCGCCTCGTCGAGGATCAGGATCGGCGCATCCTTGAGCAGGACGCGGGCGATCGCGATACGCTGACGCTGGCCGCCCGACAGCTTGACACCGCGTTCGCCGACATGCGCGTCGAGCCCGGTCCGGCCATGCGGGTCGGAGAGCCCAGCGATGAAGTCGAGCGCATGCGCCTGCCGCGCCGCCTCGATGATCGCAGCCTCCGTCGCATCCGGCTGCCCATAGCGGATGTTGTCGCGAACTGAGCGATGCAGCAGCGAGGTGTCCTGCGTCACGAGGCCGATCCGGCGGCGCAGGCTGTCCTGCGTCACCGCGCCGACATCCGCGCCGTCGATGCGGATCGCGCCGCTCTCGACGTCGTAGAAGCGCAGCAGCAGGTTGACGAGCGTCGACTTTCCCGCGCCGGACCGACCGACAAGGCCCACCTTCTCGCCCGGCGCGATCGTCATCGACAGGTCTTCGATGATCCCGCCCGTCTTGCCATAGTGGAAGTGGACGTTCTCGAAGCGGATCTCGCCCTTCTCGACGGCAAGATCCGGCGCTCCGGGCTTGTCGAGCAGCGCATAGGGCCGCGAGATCGTCTCGAGGCCTTCCTGCACTGTTCCCATCTGTTCGAAGATCGCGATCGAGACCCACATGATCCAGCCGGACATGTTGGTGATGCGGATGGCAAGACCCGAGGCGACCGCGATGGCGCCGAGCGTGATGCCGTCCCACGACCAGAGCCAGATCGCGAGCGCACCCGTGCCGACGACCAGCAAACCGTTGAGGCAGGAAACCGTGGCGTTCATCGCCGTAATCAGGCGCGTTTCGCTGCGGAAATGCGTCGTGTGATCGACCAGCGCCTCGCGGGCATAGTCGTCCTCGCGATCGGGATGGGCGAACAGCTTCACCGTCTGGACATTGGTGTAGCTGTCCACGATGCGCCCGGTCACGATCGACCGCATCTCCGACATGATTGTCGCGCGGTCGCGGATGCGCGGCACGAACAGAGCGAGCGTCGCGACGTAAGCGATGATCCACAGCGCCAGCGGCATGGCGAGCCGCCAGTCGACGTCCCAGAAGATGACCAGCGCAGAGCCCGCGAAGATCGTCACGAACCAGAGCGCATCGATCACCTGCGTCACCGATTCGCGCAGCGCCGGACCTGTCTGGACAATCTTCGAGGCGATGCGGCCCGCGAAATCGTTGGCAAAGAAGGTCACGGACTGCCGCATCACATAGTGGTGCGTCTGCCAGCGGATCAGATTGGTGAAGGACGGCGCGATCGCCTGCTGGTTCAAGAGGTCATGGGTGATCTGGGCCAGCGGGCGGGCGACAAGGATGACGATGGCCATCCATATGAATGTCGTGCCGTAGTCGGCCAGCACCTGCTGCGGCGAGGTCGCCTTCAATAGATCGACGATCGAGCCGATATAGCGCAGCATCGCGATCTCGATCAGTGAGACCACGAGACCGATCGCCATCAGGGTGAGCAGGAACGGCCACACCTGCCGGCAATAGCGCCAATAAAAGGCGAGCAGCGTCGGCGGCGGCATGGATTCGTCATGCGGGCGAAACGGATCGATGAGTGTTTCAAATCTGCGGAACATGATGGCGTCCGGAAAAGGCGCGGCCAGGGAACCAGGCGGAATCGGCCGAAGGAAACGACAAGGAGAGATGCTTCGACGCGGCGCGACATGCGCCGGCTCGAACCGGTCCTGGCGAGGGGAAGACACACACCCGCCGGCAGGGGCCCTAAAGGGACGCCAGGCGGCCGGGAGACATGGTCATCTTGGTCAGAGGGTCAGGCTAAAGCCTTGGCTCGAACACATCGCGGACCGGATGTTAGAAAAGACATTATCCATCCAGCCCTCCTGGTTCGTGCTCGCTGCGCGCTGATGTCGCGCATTCCTTGACGCGGCGGAGTTTCCGCCCGTCCTTGCCGCCGTGCAAGATGTCGCAGGTGAATTGGTTGTGCTGTTGCTCTTTGGCGACAGTCGCGCGCAGCACGGGGAATGACGCGCCTATGACAAGCGATCGCGGCGATGCCGAAATCGACTATGTGATCTACATCGCGGCGGCGCGGGAGCGAATCTGGGCGGCCCTGACGGATGCGGCTACAACGCCCATCTGGTTCTTCGGCCGCAGGATCGAGAGCGAATGGAGAGCCGGTTCGGCCCTCTGCTATCGCATGCCTGATGGCGGGGTCGAGGCGCGCGGCCAGATCATCGAAATCGATCCGCCGCGGCTCGTCAGATATCGGCTGTCTCCGGAGCGGGCCGGGCCGGCTATGATATCGTCCGTGATCGCAGTCGAGATTGCGGAGTTCGGCGGAATGTGCCGGCTTGAGCTTCGGGAAGAGCATGCCGCGCCGGTGCCGGAACGGCGCATCGTAGCCGCGCGCCAGGTGTGGCCCGCCGTGCTTTCCAGCCTCAAGACGCTGCTGGAGACCGGTCGTCCGGCCGAAATCGATGTCGTCCGTCTGTTCGACGGAGAGGCGTGACGGCGAGGCTCAGGTCTGCTCGGGAGTCGGCGGTGTCGCGACGACATGGCCGGCGGTATGCAGCGCCAGCTTGGCCTCGAGTTCCGCGATGCGGGCGGCCAGCGCCTCGTTCTCGGTGCGCGCCTTCTGCGCCATCTCGCGGACGACGTCGAATTCCTCGCGCTTCACGAAATCCATCTCGGAGAAGAAGCGCTCGGCCTGATGGCGGACCACCGTTTCCGCTTCGCGCTTGACGCCCTGCGCGACGCCGGCTGCGTCTGTCATCAGCTTGGCGAATTCGTCGAACAGTCGGTTCGAGCCCTGGTCCATGGCAAACTCTCCGGCAGCGTTTCTATGCCCTTTACTATGGGCAGGCGGCGATCGGCTCACAAGGGCCGGCAACGTCGCGGGGAAGGGTACTCGGTGCCGCCTCTTGACCGATCAGCGCGGATCGGCGCACCAATGCCGCGCCCGCACTGCCAAGGATGCCGATGCTCACCGCCCTGACATTTCCCGCCATCGATCCGGTGCTGATCGAGATCGGGCCGTTCGCCATCCGCTGGTACGCGCTCGCCTATATCGTCGGCATCCTGTTTGGATGGTGGTACGCGAAGCGCCTTGTGTCGGAGCCGCGCCTCTGGGGCGCGTCGGGTGCGCCGATCCGTCCCGTCGATCTCGATGATTTCGTCATGTGGGCAACGGTCGGCATCATCGTCGGTGGCCGGCTCGGCTATGTGCTGTTCTACAATCTCGATGCCTTCCTCGCGGCGCCGCTGACCATCTTCGAAGTTTGGCATGGCGGCATGTCGTTCCATGGCGGTTTCCTCGGGACCGTGGTCGCGATGGTGCTGTTTGCGCGGCGACGAGCCATTCCGTTTCTCTCGCTGATCGATGTCATCGCGCCAAGCGTCACCGTCGGGCTCTGCCTCGGCCGCCTCGCCAATTTCATCAACGGTGAGCTCTGGGGGCGGCCGAGCGATATGCCATGGGCGATGGTGTTTCCAAATGCCGACGGGCAGCCGCGCCATCCGAGCCAGCTCTATGAGGCGGCGCTCGAGGGCGTCGTGCTGTTCGTGGTGCTGCGCCTCCTGACGCACAGGCAGTTGCGCCTCAAGCAGCCCGGCTATGTCGCTGCGGTCTTCGCCATCGGCTATGGCCTGGCGCGTATCGTCTCCGAGTTCTTCCGCGAGCCGGATATCCAGATCGGCTATTTCTCAGGCGGTCTGACCATGGGCATGCTGCTGTCGCTGCCGATGGTGCTCGCCGGCATCGGATTGCTCGTCTATGTCCGCCGCCGCGACGCCAAGCGGGCCTGAGCCCTTCGTGACGCTGGAGCAGCGGCTCATCGCGCGGATCCTGGCGACCGGGCCGATCACCATTGCCGACTATATGGCAACCTGCCTCGGCGATCCCGAGCATGGCTACTACATGCGCCGCGATCCGTTCGGCGCCGCCGGCGATTTCGTGACCGCGCCCGAAATCAGCCAGATGTTCGGCGAACTCATTGGGTTGTGGGCCGTGGAGACCTGGCGGCGCATGGGGCGGCCGGCGTCCTTTGTTCTCGGCGAATTCGGACCCGGCCGCGGCACGCTGATGGCCGATGCGCTGCGTGCCGCGCGTCTTGCTCCCGATTTCTTGGTCGCAGCGCGGATCGTGCTGGTCGAGACCAGTCCACATCTCAGGGAGATGCAGCGCACGCGGCTGGCCGGCCATGACGTCACATTCGCGGCCCGCGCCGAGGACCTTCCCGACGGTCCGGCGATCGTCATCGCCAATGAATTCTTCGACGCCCTCCCAATCCGCCAGTTCGTGCGGATCGGCGACGGCTATGCCGAGCGCATGGTTGGTGTCGTCGACGAAAAGCTGGCCTTCGGGCTGCGGCCCGGCGCGGCCATCGAAGGCTTGCCGAGCCATCCACCCGAGGGCGCCGTCGTCGAAATTGCCGGTCCGGCCACCGCCGTGATGACGACATTGGCAGCGCGGATCACCGCGATGGGCGGTGCGGTGCTTGCCATCGACTACGGACATGACGGCGGTTTCGGCGATACCCTGCAGGCGATGCGCCGCCATGCTTTCGTCGCACCACTCGATGAGCCTGGCGCAGCAGACCTGACGGCGCATGTCGATTTCGCCGCTTTGGCCGCTTCGGCGCGGGCGGCTGGCGCTTCGGTGTTCCCGCTCATGATGCAGGGCGATTTCCTGCTCCGCCTCGGCCTTGTCGAGCGGGCAGGGCGCCTTGGTGCCGGAAAAGACGCCGCGGCACAGGAGGCGATCCGCGTTGCTGCTGAGCGTCTCGCCGGGCCGGAAGCGATGGGAACGCTGTTCAAGGTCCTGGTCGTCGCGCGAGATGGCCTCGTGCCGCCGTTCTGAAGAAGGGAGACGGAGCCGATGAAGATCACCGCCGATGCGCTCGACCTGCCGGGCATCCGCCATGGCTTCTATACAAGGCAGGGCGGCGTTTCCGACGGCATCTATGCCAGCCTCAACTGCGGCGTCGGCTCGGAAGACGCACGCGACCTCGTGCTTGAGAACCGTGCCCGTGTGGCGCGCGACCTCGGCGTCGACGCCGACAAGCTGGCGACCCCGTTCCAGGTGCACAGTCCTGATGTCGCGACAGTGGACGCGGTGTGGGAGACCGGAGCCGGCCCGAAGGCGGACGCCGTCGTCACGGGCCGGCCAGGTATCGCCGTCGGAATCGGTACGGCCGACTGTGGGCCACTGCTCTTCGCAGATCCGGCGGCGCGAGTGATCGGTGCCGCCCATGCCGGCTGGCGCGGCGCCTTCACCGGCGTCATCGAGGCGACGCTTGGCGCGATGGAGGCGCTCGGCGGCGATCGAGAGCGAATCACCGTCGTGCTTGGCCCGACCATTTCGGCATCCGCTTACGAGGTCGGCCCCGAATTCATCGCGCGCTTCCTCGCCGCCGATACCGCCAATGATCGCTTCTTCGCGCCATCGGAGAAGGCGGAACATCATTATTTCGACCTGCCGGCCTATATCGGCGCGCGGGCAAGGGCGGCGGGTGTCGGTCGTTTTCATGACCTCGCGCTCTGCACCTATGCCGATCCGGCGCGCTTCTATTCCTATCGCCGCATGACGCATCAGGGCGAGGCCGACTACGGCCGCCTCCTTCACGCGATCGCACTCGACGATGATGAAACGTGATGCATGGATTTGACCGCGATTGAACGTTGCAGGAGCGGCGTTCTGGACCCACCCCGGTTTTGCCGTTAGACAGGGCCCAAGGGGCTCCGGACTTGTGCCGGCGGGACGATCACTATGATTGAGAAGGGAAATTGGCCGGTTCGGGCCTTTGTCGCCATGACGGCGGCTATGGCCCTTTCGGCCTGCGGTGGCGGTGACGGTGTCACCGGCGCAGCCCAGTCCATGGCGACGGCGATCACGCCGACGGCCGTGGCACCGCCCGCCGTGCCCCTGTCTCAGGCGAAGATCGCGTTTGCACCGGTCACCGGCGCGCCAGCGACGATCCTCACCAATATTTCGGCGCAACTCGGCAAGGAGGCCTTCACCCAGCAGGTGAACCTCGTTCCGTCGAACGACCCCGAGGCCACCTACATCATCAAGGGCTACCTCTCGGCAGTCGGCGACGCGTCAGGCACGATCCTCGTGTTTGTCTGGGACGTTTTCGATCGCAGCGGGCGGCGGGTCCACCGCATCTCGGGCCAGTCGATGGCACCCGGCGCGACGCGCGATCCCTGGTCAGGCGTCGATGCGGCGACCACGGCCGATGTGGCGCGCCAGACCATCAACGCGCTGGTCGATTGGGGCAGGGCAGGGCCGACTGCGGCGGCGGCTCCCGTTGCCGCACCAGTTGCCGTACCCGTGACAGTTGCTCCCTCGATCGACGCGATCCCATCGACGACGCTGCCGCCCGAGACGGCACCTGCGGCCGCGCCGATCATATTGCCGGCGGGTTCGGGCTGAGGCCGATCCGAAGCCGGCGGAATCACGTTTGCAGTGCGGTGGCCGAGTTGCTACAACGCCGCCGCGCCATAGAACGATCCCAAACCGGATCGTTAAGCCCATCTGCACCAAGGACGAACGGGGACCCGAAACCTTGAAACTGGTTGCCGGAAACTCCAACAGGGTGCTCGCCGAGGCGATCGCCACCTATCTCGAAATCCCCTTGGCCAAATGCCTCGTGCGGCGCTTTGCCGACCAAGAGATCTTTGTTGAGATCCAGGAGAACGTGCGCGGCGAGGATGTGTTCGTCATCCAGTCGACGAGTTTTCCGGCCAACGACCATCTCATGGAGCTGCTGATCATCATCGATGCGTTGCGTCGCTCTTCCGCGCGCCGCATTACGGCCGTGCTGCCCTATTTCGGCTATGCACGGCAGGATCGCAAAGCAGGCCCGCGCACGCCGATCTCGGCCAAGCTGGTGGCCAATCTCATCACCCATGCTGGTGCCGACCGCGTGCTGACGCTTGATCTGCATGCCGGCCAGATCCAGGGCTTCTTCGACATTCCAACCGACAATCTCTTTTCGGTGCCGGTCATCACCCGCGACATCAAGGAGCACTATGAGCTCCAGAACGTCATGGTGGTTTCGCCGGATGTCGGCGGCGTGGTGCGTGCCCGTGCGCTCGCCAAGCGCATCGACGCGCCGCTCGCCATCGTCGACAAGCGCCGCGAGCGCCCCGGCGAATCCGAAGTGATGAACATCATCGGCAATGTCGAGGGGCGGGACTGCATCCTGTTCGACGACATCGTCGATTCGGGTGGCACGCTCTGCAATGCGGCGGAAGCGCTGGTCGCCAAGGGTGCGAAGTCGGTCGTTGCCTATATCACGCATGGCGTGCTCTCTGGCGGCGCGGTGGCCCGGATCGCCGGCTCGATGCTGAAGGAACTGGTGATCACCGATTCGATCCAGCCGACCGAGGCAGTCCAGAGCGCGGCCAATATCCGCGTCACCTCGATTTCGACGCTGATCGGCGAAGCCATCAACCGCACGGCCAGCGAGAAGTCGGTCTCGAGCCTCTTCAGCTGATCGGACGCGGCGATGAGTGATCGCGCCGCGCCGATACCGTCAAATGGCACCGGTCTTTCGATCGGTGGCACCGGCATGCTCGCCGCCGCAACGCATTGGCTCGCCGCCCGTGAGGCGCAGACACTGGTCGTCTCGCGGCATGCACGCCGCTTCACCGGCGATAGCGAACGCATGGTCGCGCTCGACGCAGACTGGACGCAGCCGGATTTTCTCGCGGCCATCGAGACCCGCCTCGCCGCGATGCCGCCGGTCAGCCGGGCGCTGCTGTGGCTTCACAAGATGGACCAGCATCTCTCGCCGCTCATGGGTTTGCTCGGATCGGCGCGCATCATTCTCATGCTCGGCAGCATGGATGGGCGGCCGGCGCTGCCCGGTACCGAAGGCATCGTGACGGTGCGGCTCGGCAGCGTGGCGACGGCCGGCGGGCGACGCTGGTTGTCCAACGACGAGATTTCGGCCGGCGCGATCAAGGCGCTGGAGGATGGTCGCGACCGGATCGTCGGTGAATTGAAGCCGATCAGCTGACGCTTGCGGCGCTTCGCCTTGTTCTCAAGGCATCCCTCGTCTATAAGCACCGCGGCTGCGCCGACACCCCTGGAGGCACCGCGGCCGTTTTTCGTTTTTCAAAGGAGAATTCCGATGAGCACTTCCTACGAGCTCACGGCCTCCGTGCGCAACCGCGTGGGCAAGGGGGCCGCCCGGGCGTCGCGTCGCGAAGGCAAGATCCCGGCTGTCATCTATGGTGACAAGCAGACCCCCCTCGCGATCGAACTGTCGCACAAGGACGTGTTCCTGAAGCTGCACGCTGGCGGCTTCCTCACGACCGTTGCCACGATCAATGTCGACGGCAACAAGATTCGCGTCATTCCGCGCGACTTCGCGCTGGACCCGGTCTCCGACCAGCCGATCCATGTCGACTTCCTGCGCATCACCGAAGGCAGCACGATCCACGTCCAGATCCCTGTTCAGGTGATCAACGAGGACAAGTCCCCCGGCCTCAAGGCGGGCGGCGTGCTCAACATTGTCTCGCATGAAATCGACGTGAATTGCCCGGCCGATGCTATTCCGGACCACATTGTCGTCGATCTGACCGGCCTCAATATCGGCGACTCGGTGCACCTCTCGTCGATCGCTCTGCCGGAAGGCGTCAAGCCGACTTCCTCCGAAGATGCGACGCTTGCGACCATCGCTCCGCCGGCCGCGCTGACGACCGAAGAGCAGGCCGAGGACGCGGCGGCTGCGGCCGCCAAGGCCTAAGACGCAATCCCGGTTCATAGCGGGGAGAGCGTCATGCTCCTCATCGTCGGCCTCGGAAATCCCGGTGGCCAGTATGCTCTGAACCGGCACAATATCGGCTTCATGGCGGCGGATGCGATACACCGCCGCCATGGCTTCTCGCCCTGGCGCTCGCGCTTCCAGGCCGAGGTCGCGGAAGGCGTTCTGCAGGGCCGCAAGGCGCTGCTGATGAAACCGCAGACCTATATGAACGAGAGTGGCCGGGCCGTCGCCGAGGCGGCGCGTTTTCTCAAGATCCCCAACGCCGACATCATCGTGATGCATGACGAACTTGACCTGCCGCCCGGCAAGATCCGGATGAAGCAGGGCGGCGGACATGGCGGCCATAACGGCCTCAGATCCATCACGGCCCATCTTGGCGACGACTATCGGCGCCTGCGCCTCGGCATCGGCCATCCCGGCGCCAAGGAGCTCGTGCATGGCTATGTGCTGCACGATTTCGCGCGTCCGGATGGCGCCTGGGTCAATCCGCTCCTGGATGCGATCGCCGAGAATGCCGGCCTGCTCGCCGATGGCAAGGACAACACCTTCGCCAACCGCCTGCACCGCGCCGCCGAGCCGGAAAAGCCCGCGGCAAAGCCGGCTGCTCCGGCCACTGCAGCCGCTGAGCCCACCAGGGCGCCAGTTGCGGACAATCCGCTGGCCGCGGGGTTGAAGAAGCTGTTCGGCAAGGGCGACTAGTACGATCCGTTAGCCGAGCGGCCGCCGGCGGCCATGCGGCGACGTCCTGAAAGGCGTAACGGCGAATGGCGGGTTGCCGATCAGGGCCGCTGGGCGCTATGGAGCAGCAGAACATCGCTTTGGCAGGCGCGGCGCTCATCGGCGCGCGGTTCTCTGCCGGTCCGTCTTCGTGAACTGAAAGAGCATCATGGGCTTCAAATGCGGGATCGTCGGCCTGCCGAATGTCGGCAAGTCGACACTCTTCAACGCGCTGACCAAAACGGCGGCAGCGCAGGCGGCGAACTATCCGTTCTGCACGATCGAGCCGAATACCGGCGAGGTGGCGGTGCCTGACCCGCGCCTTGACGAGCTTTGCCGCATCGGCAAGTCGCAGCAGATCGTGCCGACGCGGCTGACCTTCGTCGATATCGCCGGCCTCGTGCGCGGCGCGTCGAAGGGCGAGGGACTCGGCAATCAGTTCCTGGCCAATATCCGCGAGGTCGACGCGATCGCGCATGTGCTGCGCTGCTTCGAGGATGGCGACATCACGCATGTCGAGAACCGGATTGATCCGGTGGCGGATGCCGAGACCGTCGAGACCGAACTCATGCTCGCCGATCTCGACAGCCTCGAGCGCCGCGTCGTGCCGCTGAAGAAGCGGGCTGGCGCCGACAAGGACGCCAAGCAGCAGGTCGAACTGATGGAAGGCGCGCTCGCGCTTCTGCGCGAAGGCTTGCCAGCCCGCCAGCTCAAGGTCTCGGCCGAGGATCGCGCCGCTTTCGACGCGCTGAACCTGCTGACGTCGAAGCCCGTGCTCTATGTCTGCAATGTCGAGGAGGCTTCGGCCGCCACTGGCAACGCCTATTCGCAGAAGGTCGAGGCGATGGCCAAGGCCCAGGGCGCGGGCTGCGTGGTGATCTCGGCAGCGATCGAGTCGGAGATCGCGCAGCTCGATCCCGCCGAGCAGAAGGACTTCCTGGAGACGCTCGGACTGGAAGAGCCGGGTCTCGACCGCCTGATCCGCGCCGGCTATGCGCTTCTCGGGCTCATCACCTATTTCACGGTCGGTCCGAAGGAAGCGCGCGCCTGGACGATCACCGCCGGCACGCGGGCACCGCAGGCTGCCGCCGTGATCCATACGGATTTCGAACGCGGCTTCATCCGCGCCCAGACCATCGCCTATGAGGACTATGTGCGTCTCGGTGGCGAGGCAGGCGCCAAGGAAGCCGGCCGGGCCCGGGACGAAGGTAAGGAGTATGTCGTCGCCGATGGCGACGTGCTGCTCTTCCGCTTCAACACCTGAGAGGCGCTGCCGCCCTCAGCCGCGGTCCTGATCGGGTCGCGGCCGGCGGCGCTTCAGCGGTGTCTGCCCGCCTTTGGCCGGATGGCGCGTGTTGCCGCGATTCTTGGCTGCTGCGGTCTTCTGCGGCGGCTGGCCTTGCGGCTTTTCGCGCTCGCTCTCCGACGCCTTGGCGGCAGGGGCCCGCAAGATCGGGCCCGCATGATCCGCAACAGCGGCCTTTTCCGGCGGAACCACGACCGGAGCGGCGTCCGTGACCGCGCCGTTCACCTCGGTCGCATGGCCGTTGCGACGGCGGGCCTTTTCCTTTGGCAGTCCCGACGAGAGCGCGATCGGCGCATCATCCGTCTCCGACTGGTCGGACTCACGCGTAGCAATGAAGGCGGGAAGCGCCGTGACGTCGCCCGTATCGACGGGCATAGCGACGGCTGGTCGGCGCGGCTCGGCGGGTAGAGGCGCGACGTCCGAGGGACGCGTGCGCCGTTCGGAGAGTTGGCTCTCCAGTCCCTCGGCGAGACTCGCCCGCATCGCTTCGCTGCTCGAAGGCTCGGAGAGGCGCTTTAGCGCGTGCTCGATCGGCGGCTCTGTCCGGCCGGCCGGACGTCCCGGTATCTCGCGCGGCGGCGTCTTCGGCTCGCTGCGATCAGGAACGGTGATAATTGGCGGCGAGCGACGCTCGGCTGCGCGGCTTTCAGCGGCTGTCTCGCGCATTCGCACGGGCGGCTCGACGGCCTCGATCTCAACCACAGGCTTCGGCTCTGGCGGCTTCGCCTCGTTTGCCCGGGGCTGCGTCGGGCGGACATCCCAGGCCTTCGGCTCGACGCGGCCCTGGTCGGGCGCGAACGGGTCACGGGCCTCGCTCTCAGTCTCGGTCGGCTGCAGTTCGACGGGTCGGTGGTCGATCGCGGGCCGTTCCGGCGCGGCCTCTGCGCGGGCGGCGGCGCGCTCGCGTGCTTCCGCAACGCGGCGATCCAGCCGGGCCGTGTCATTCTCAGACATCGCAGGAATCTGCGGCGCAAGGCTGCGCTCGGCAATGTCCATCAGGTTTTCGTTGACGCGAAAGAGGATGACGATCGCTTCGCAAGCGACGCGCGCGGCTATGATGCCAACCAGCGTGCCGATGATCGAAATCGCAATGAGAATGAGGCCCGGCAGCGCATTCTCGCCGACCATGGCAAGGCCGGACACAAGACCCCATACGCCGAACAGCACCGCGATGGCTGAGACAAGCCAGAAGAGCAGTTCCATCGCAGACGGCGCGACGAAACGATCCCATTTGAAGACATCGAAGAAGGAATTCATACCGTCATCCCGGCAGGATCAGCATGGTACCCCCTCGCAAGCCTGAAGCTAAGGGACACCATGGTCAAGGCGGCAAGGCACTGTGCCGCCGTCACATTTCCTTCAGCGCCGCCTCTTCCCACGCCTTGAAGCCCGGATCGGCGAGCAGCGTCGCGACATAAGCCTCGGAAGCGTCCGAAAGCGTCGGCCCATAGGTTCGAAAACGACTCGCGACCGGCGCGAACATCGCATCGGCGATGCAGAAGCGCCCAAAAAGATAGGGCCCGCCAGCGCCGAATCGCGACCTGCAATCAGCGAAGATTGCATCGATGCGCTGAATATCGGTCTCGACACCCTCGGCGTCCAGTCCCTCGCCGGGACGCGCGGCAAAGAGATCCATCGGCATCGCCATGCGCATCGATCGGAAGCCGGCATGCATCTCGGCCGAAACGGCGCGTGCGATGGCCCGCGCTGCCGCATCGCGGGGCCAGAGATCGGGAAAGCTCTCGGCGAGATATTCGCAGATGGCGAGCGAATCCCACACCGTCACCGGTTCTTCCGGGCGGTGGTCGACGAGCACCGGCACGAGGCCAGACGGGCTGAAGCGCGTGATCGCCGCCTTGGTCGCGGGACTGCGGAGCGGGGTTACCACCGCGTCGAAATCGGCGCCCGTCGCGGCAAGCGCCATGAAGGGGCGCAGCGACCAGCTCGACCAGATGCGCGTGCCGATATGCAGCGTGAAATCCGTCATGGCGTCAATCCGGTCAGTGGCCGTCGAAGGCGACGAGTGTGCGCACCGCGACGCCGAGCGCGCGCAACTTGTCGGCGCCGCCAAGCGCCGGCAGGTCGACGATGAAGCAAGCGGCCTCGACCTTGACGCCCGTCTCGTGCAGCAGCTTGATCGCCGCCTCGGCCGTGCCGCCCGTCGCAATCAGGTCGTCGACGAGGATGACGCGTTCACCCTTCTCGACGGCATCGACGTGAATCTCGATCCGGTCCTGGCCATATTCGAGCGCGTAGTCCATGCCGATCGTCTCGAAGGGCAGCTTGCCCTTCTTGCGGATCGGCACGAAGCCGGCCGAGAGCTGGTGCGCCACTGCGCCGCCGATGATGAAGCCACGAGCCTCGATACCGGCGACCTTGTCGATCTTGGCCCCGGCCCAGGGTTGGACGAGCTCGTCGATGGTGCGGCGGAAGGCGCGCGGATTGCCGAGCAGCGTGGTGATGTCGCGGAACATCACGCCTTTGGCCGGATAGTCCGGAATCGTCCTGATAGCGGCGGCGTAATCGAAGGGTTCGGAGGTCATGTCGGCTTTCGCGGCCCTTTCGGCAATCGGGATTGCGCGGGTGAAGCCGCGCATGTTGGCGCTAAGGCTTGCCCCAGCTTTTGCGCGGCGTCCAGTCGCGCGCTGCTCAATCCGTCGTCAACCGCCGAGAACGCGACCGGCAACCGCATCGAGCTTTGCCAGCAGCGCGGGATCGCGTGCGGATGGCGCAGTCAAGATCGCATGGTCGAGCGCCCTATCCGAGCCGATCGGGCAGGGCGGATGGTCGGCCGGGAAGTCGCGCGCGAGCCGCGATACGAGGCGCTGGGCCTTGTCGGCATTGTCGCGCAGGACCGCGATGACCTGGTCGACCGTGACGGCCGCATGGCCCGGATGCCAGCAGTCGTAGTCGGTCACCATCGCGACGGTCGCATAGGCGATCTCGGCCTCGCGGGCGAGTTTCGCTTCCGGCATGTTGGTCATACCGATGACGTCGGCGCCCCAGCTGCGATGGAGATGCGATTCGGCGGCGGATGAGAATTGCGGTCCTTCCATCGCAACATAAGTGCCGCCGACGTGATGGCCGATCTCCTCAGCTTCGGCGGCGTGGCGGATGACTTCGACGAGCAGCGGCGCAACCGGATGGGCCATCGAGACATGGGCGACGCACCCATTCTCGAAGAAGCTCGATGCGCGTGCGTGGGTCTTGTCGATGAATTGGTCGACCAGCACGAAATCGCCGGGGTAGAGCTCCTGCTTCAGCGATCCTACGGCCGAGACTGAGACGAGGTCGGTGACGCCTGCGCGCTTCAGCGCATCGATATTGGCGCGGTAGTCGATACCTGACGGAGAAAGGCGATGGCCGCGGCCATGGCGCGGCAGGAAGACGATCGGCGTCGTGCCGATGCGGCCGAAGCGGAGCTGATCGGACGGCGTGCCCCAAGGGCTTTTAACGGACCGCCATTCCGCATCCTCAAGACCGGGGAGATCGTAGAGGCCGGAGCCCCCGATGATGCCGAGTACGGCTTTCGTCATGGAGATGTGCCTCGTCCCACTGCGATGATCACGGCCATTTCACCACCGGCGGCATGGAGGACAGGATCGAATCGACGTTGCCGCCGGTCCGGAGCCCGAAGATCGTGCCGCGATCGTAAAGCAGGTTGAATTCGACATAGCGGCCGCGACGGACGAGTTGCTCTTCGCGGTCGGCTTCGGTCCACGGTGTGTCGAAATTCGCGCGGACGAGCTGGTCGTAGATCGAAAGGAAGCTGCTGCCCACATCCTGCGTAAAAGCGAAATCGGCTTCCCAGTCGCCGGAATTCAGCCCGTCGTAGAAAATACCGCCGATGCCGCGCGGCTCATTGCGATGCCTCAGGAAGAAATAGGTGTCGCACCAGTCCTTGTAGCGGCCGTAGTCCGCGACAGCATGCCGTTCGCAGGCTCCCTGCATCGCCGTATGGAAGGCAACCGTATCGGCGTCATCCTGCGTGCGGCGGCGATCCAGCACCGGCGTCAGGTCGGCGCCGCCGCCAAACCATTGGCGCGTCGTCACGACCATCCGGGTATTCATATGAACGGTCGGCACATTTGGGTTGGCCGTATGGGCGATCAGCGAGATGCCGCCGGCCCAGAAACGCGGATCCTCGCTCGCGCCTGGAATGTCCTTGGCGAATTCGGGCGCGAAGCTGCCATGCACGGCCGAAACGTGGACGCCGATCTTTTCGAACAGCCGGCCCTTCATCAGCGCCATGGTGCCGCCGCCGCCGTCGGCGCCGGTGTGGTCCGTGCGCTTCCAGGGCGTCTTGACGAAGCGGCCCGGCGTTCCGGCATAGAGCGCGGGTGAGGCCTCGTGTTCCAGAGCTTCGAACGCTGCAATGATCCGCGCCTGGAGGGTCGCAAACCAAGCGCTGGCGCGTTGCTTCTTCTCGTCGAGGCCTTCGGGAAGAGTCATGTCTTCAGGCGCGGTCATGGCCGGCATCCTTGTCGTTTGTGTCATCCGCGGCCGGCCCGCCGGTCTGGCGCAATGCCTCGCCGGCAACCATCGCGACGGTCATGGCAAGGTTGAGCGAGCGAAGTCCCGGCTGCATGTGGATCCTGAGGCGGTGATCGGCGAGCGCATGAACATCGTCAGGCACGCCGGCGCTTTCGCGGCCGAACATCAGGAAGTCGTCCGGCCTGTATCGGAAATCGAGATAGGACCGCTCCGCCTTCGTCGTCAGAAGGACAAGGCGGCTGCCCGCCGCGAGACGGAATTCTTCAAAAGCTGCAAAGGAAAGGTGGCGGGAAAGGGCCGCGCGCTCCAGATAGTCCATGCCGGCCCGTTTCATGCCGCGATCGGACAAGTCGAAGCCCGCCGGCTCGATCAGATCGACGCCAAGGCCGAGACAGGCCGCGAAGCGCAGAATGGCGCCGGTGTTGTGCGGGATGTCGGGCTGGTAGAGAACGATGCGGGGCATGGGGACGGAAACGCGCTCTGCTTGCGTTGAAGGGATGCCGGAAGCGGCGCGCAAAGGTCAATGATGCTTCGCTATTTCGAACGACTGATCGATCCTTTTTCTACCGAGTCGAGCAGTCCGCCGACCGGGCTGATTGCGTTCTATCGCTATTTCCTGCAGCCCGTCTGGCCCTATGTGCTGGCGCTGCTTCTCGCCGGGCTTGGCGCGTCTCTCGCCGAGGTGGCGATCTACTCCTATGTCGGCCAGCTCGTCGACATGATGACGCGCGGCACGCCGGCAACGTTCCTCGCTGAGCACGGCCATCAGCTGGCGCTGATGGCGCTTGTCGTTCTGGTGCTGCGGCCGCTCGTCAATGCGATCCAGTCGATCATCTCGAACCAGACGCTGCCGCCGGCGCTGACCGCCCGCATCCGCTGGCTCAACCATCTGCACGTCCTCGGCCAGTCCTACACCTTCTTCCAGAACGACTTTTCCGGCCGCATCGTCACGAAGATCGTGCAGACCGGCTCGGCGATGACGCAGAGCGTCACGCAGGTGATCGATGCGCTCTGGGTCGTCGCGGTCTTCGTCACCAGCACGTTCTTCATCTTCGCCAGCGCCGATCCGCTGATGGCCGGGCCGCTCGCCGTCTGGGTAGTCGTGCTCGCCGTGCTGGCCGCGACCTTCGTGCCGCGCGTGCGGCGCCGGGCGGCGGCGGCCTCCGAGGCGCGCTCGCTGCTCACCGGTAAGCTCGCCGACATCTATGGCAACATCCAGACGGTGAAGCTGTTCGCGCGCGACGGGCGCGAGGAGGAGACCGCGCGCGGCGCGATCGCCGAGCAGACCGGCCGCATGCTCGACCAGAATCGCCTGCTCACGACCTTGTCGATCCTTTTGCAGATTTCGAATGCGCTTCTGGTCGGCGCAACTGGCGCGGCTGCGGTCTGGCTCTGGACGCGGGGGGCGATCAGCCCGGGCGAGACGGCCGTCGCTCTCGGCCTTGTCATGCGGCTCAGCGTCATCTCGGGCCGGGTCATGATGACCCTTACCGGGCTTTTCGACAATGTCGGCACGGTCGAGGATGGCATGCGCACGATTGCGCGCCCGCATGGGCTGATCGATCAGCCCGACGCGCCTGATCTCGTCGTGCGGCGCGGCGAGATCGTGTTCGATCATGTCAGCTTCGCCTATGGCGGCACGACGCCGGTGCTGCGCGGTGTCGACCTCGTCGTGCAACCCGGCGAGCGCATCGGCATCGTCGGCCGTTCCGGCGCCGGCAAGACGACCCTCATCAGCCTGCTGCTGCGCCTTTACGACCTCGAGCAGGGCGCGATTCGCATCGACGGCCAGGACATCACGACGGTGACGCAGACCTCGCTGCGCTCGGCGATCGGCGTCGTCACGCAGGATACGGCGCTGCTCAATCGCTCGATCCGGGACAATATCCGCTATGGACGGCCCGATGCCGACGAAACAGAGGTCAGGATCGCCGCCGAGCGCGCGTCGGCGGCCGGCTTCATTGCCGGCCTTGCCGATCCGCGCGGCCGCAAGGGCTATGACGCGCATGTCGGCGAGCGCGGCGTCAAGCTCTCGGGCGGCCAGCGCCAGCGCATCGCGATTGCGCGCGTCCTCCTGAAGGACGCGCCGGTCCTCGTCCTCGACGAGGCGACTTCGGCGCTCGATTCGGAGATCGAAGCCGTGATCCAGGAGCAGCTCGAAGGCCTGATGGCGGGCAAGACGGTGATCGCGATCGCCCATCGGCTGTCGACGATCGCAGCGATGGATCGTCTCGTCGTCATGGATGAGGGACGGATCGTCGAGACCGGTACGCACCAGGAATTGCTGGCGAGCCAGGGTCTCTATGCCCAGCTATGGGCCCGCCAGTCCGGCGGCTTCATCGGCGACCGGGCGCCGCACGAAATCGCGGCGGCCTGATCGGGGATGGGAGGCGTCACGGCCGGAACCACCGGCCATGACCCATTGTGTCGACGCGTCTCAGGCGTTGGCTGCCAGCTTCGTCGCCGGCGGGGTCACCGCGGCGGTGTAGTCGGCCATCAGCATTTCGCTCATCTTGCCGGGCGTGAAGCGATAGGGGCCGATTTCCGAAACCGGCGTCACTTCGGCGGCCGTGCCGCACAGCCAGCATTCGCTGAAGGTCGGCAGTTCTTCCGGCGAAATCCGACGCTCGATCACCTCAATGCCGCGCGCCTTGGCCAGTTCGATAACCGTCTGGCGCGTGATGCCGTTCAGGAAGCGGTCGGCGAGCGGGGTGTGGATCACGCCGTCCTTGACGAAGAAGATGTTGGCGCCAGTGGCCTCGGCGACATTGCCCTCCCAGTCGAGCATCAGCGCATCGGCATAGCCCTGCCGCTCGGCGTCATGCTTGGAGATCGTGCAGATCATGTAGAGGCCGGCTGCCTTGGCGAGCGAAGGCGCGGTCTGCGGATCGGGGCGGCGATATTTCGCGAAGGCGAGGCGAATGCCCTTCAGCCGCTCGGCGGGGCTGAAATAGGACGGCCATTCCCAGGCGGCGATCGCGACGTTGATCTTATTGTGCTGGGCCGAGACGCCCATCATCTCGCTGCCGCGCCAGGCGATCGGACGCAGATAGCCGTCGGTCAAGCCGTTCTTCGCGAGCGTCGCGTTGCAGGCCTCATCGATCTCCTCAAGCGTGTAGGGGATCTGGAAATCGAGAATTTCCGCCGAGCGGAACAGACGCTCGGTGTGCTCGCGCAGCTTGAAGATGGTGCCGCCATAAGCGCGCTCGCCCTCGAACACCGAGCTTGCATAGTGCAGGCCGTGCGTGAGGACATGGACCTTGGCGTCCTTCCACGGGACGAAGGAGCCGTTGAACCAGATCCATCCGTCTTTCTGGTCGAAGGCAGGCGCGCTCATTGTCGTTGCTCCCGGTTCGGGCCATCGGCGGCCCGCTTGGCGGTCGGCCGGCGCCTGAGTGCGCCAGTCCGGCCTTTGATCTGGCCGCAAGGCCCTGCGGCTGAGGGGCCGCGCGAGGGCGGCGGGATTTTGCGCAGCGCGGAAACTATCGGTAATGTGCCGGTCGAAGCGCTGTCACGGCAACTTTGCGTGAGGCGGGACGGCTGGCGCGTTCGAAGATTTCGCCGCGGCGGGCATTCTCGTAACAATCGAACCGAAATATGTCAATATGGCTGACGTAAATATCGCGGCTCAACCGGAAGGGGCAGCGGAGGAGACAATGGGAGCGGAGGGCGGCACGGGGCCGGTGACCGCTCCGGTTACGATTGCCGACAAGCCGGAGATCGTGCTGATCGAATTGCTGTTCTATGCCTATCGCGATTTCGTGTCGGACCCCGATGCCGTCCTGCTGCGCTATGATTTTGGCCGGGCGCATCATCGCGTGTTGCATTTCGTTGATCGTCATCCCGGCATGCGCGTCGCCGATCTGCTCGATATTCTCAAGATCACCAAGCAGAGCCTCGGCCGCGTGCTGAAGGAACTGATCGACACCGGCTTCATCGAACAGGTGCCGGGGCCGGTCGATCGGCGCCAGAGGCTGCTCTACCCGACCGAGAAGGGCAGGGCGCTGTCGGCCCGGCTGACGGAGCCGCAGGCGCGCCGCATCGGCGCCGCATTGGCAGCGCTCGATCCTGCCGGCAGGGCCGGGGCCGAACGTTTCCTGCGTCTGATGATCGACGCCGACGAACGGGATAAGGTATCCCGCCTGATCAGCCGCTAGCTTTGGCGGCGCTGGAGCCATTGCCATGACCCAACTCGCCGGAACGGAAGCGGCGATCCTGCCGGACGATGCGCCGCATCTTCTTGTGATCGACGACGACCAGCGCATCCGTTCGCTGCTCTCGCGCTATCTCAGCGACAATGGCTTTCGGGTCGATGTTGCGGCCAATGCCGAGGAAGCGCGCACGCGGCTCGGCTCGCTCGCCTTCGACCTGTTGATTCTCGATGTCATGATGCCCGGCGAGAACGGGCTCGATCTCCTGAAGAGCCTGCGCGAGACGATGCAGGTGCCGATCCTGATGCTGACGGCGCGCACGGAAATCGACCATCGCATCCGGGGCTTCGAAGGCGGCGCTGACGACTATCTTGGCAAGCCGTTCGAGCCGCGCGAACTGGTTCTGAGGATCAACGCGATCTTGAAGCGCGGCACGCCGCCGACGGAGCCGCTGATCGAACAGCTCCGTTTCGGGCCGTTCAGCTTTCACATCGGCCGCCGGGAATTGCGCCGGGGGCAGGAGGTGATCCGCCTGACCGACCGCGAGCGGCAGATTATGGCCGTGTTCGCCGCGACGCCGAACGAGACCGTGCCGCGCCTCTCGCTTCTCTCAGAAGATGAACCGGCCGGCGAACGCACCATCGACGTGCAGATCAATCGCTTGCGCCGCAAGATCGAGGTCGACCCCGCCAATCCGCTCTATCTGCAGACCGTGCGCGGCATCGGCTATCGTCTCGTGACCGAGGCGTGAGGACGATGGCTGCTCGACGGCGGGAGCGAGCCACGGCGCCGGAGGCCGCGTGACGGAACAGCCGCTTCACCCCTTTCACCGTGCCGGCCGAACCGGGAGCTGGTTCGACTGGCCGGTCGTCACCGCCATCCGCCGTCTCGGCCGCGCACCGGCCGTGAACGCCGCGCGCCGCCTGCTGCGCAGGGCGGATCCCGTTTTCTCAGTCTTGCTGGCGCCCTATCGCTTTCTCGGTCGCCGCCTAGGCGCAGCGATGCCGAAAGGGCTCTATGCGCGCGCGCTCATCATCATCATCGCGCCGATCGTCATCCTGCAGTCGGTGGTCGCTTTCGTCTTCATGGAGCGACACTGGCAGACCGTGACGCGCCGTCTTTCGGCGGCCACGGTGCGCGACATTTCGGCGATCGTCGATCTCATCGAAACCTATCCGTCCGATCCCACCTACGAACAGATCATCCGCATTGCGCAGGACCGGCTCGGCCTCATCATCTCGGTCGTGCCGGGTGAACCGCTGCCGCCGGCTGCGCCGAAGCCGTTCTTCTCGCTGCTCGACAGTGCGCTTTCAGATGAAATCAGCCAACAGATCGGCAAGCCGTTCTGGATCGACACCGTCGGCAAGTCGAACCTCGTCGAGGTGCGCATCCAGCTCGGCGACAAGGTGCTGCGGGTTCTCGCGCGCCGCAGCCAGACCTATGCGTCAAATTCCGAGATCTTCATCTTCTGGATGGTCGGCACCAGTCTTGTGCTGCTGGTCATCGCCATCGCCTTCCTGCGCAACCAGATCCGTCCCATTCAGGAACTCGCCGACGCGGCCGAAGGTTTCGGCAAGGGTCGAGCGATCGAGGATTTCAAGCCGCGCGGCGCACGTGAGGTTCGCCGCGCAAGCGCGACCTTCATCGAGATGGCTGATCGCATCAACCGCCAGATGGAGCAGCGCACGACGATGCTGGCTGGCGTCAGCCATGATCTCAGAACCGTGCTGACCCGCTTCCGCTTGCAACTCGCGCTGCTGCGGGAAAACGACGATGTTCGCGCCATGCGCCGCGACGTCGACGACATGCAGCGCATGCTCGAGGGCTATCTCGCCTTCGCGCGTGGCGACGTCGACGAACCGACCGTCAAGACCGATGTCGCGGCGCTCATCGCCGATGTCATCGAAGGCTCGCGCCGCGTCGGCCATCTCGTCGAGGCGCGCTTCGAGGGCGACCCGATCGTCAGCCTCCGGCCGAACGAGTTCAAGCGCTGCATCGGCAATCTCGTCGCCAATGCCTGCCGGCACGGCAACACGATCGTCGTGACCGCAACGCATGTCGAGGGCTGGCTGACGGTCACGGTTGATGATGACGGTCCCGGTATCCCCGAAGATCAGTTCGAGATGGTGTTCCGGCCGTTCTACCGGCTCGACGAGGCGCGCAATCTCGACGAAAGCGGCACAGGGCTTGGTTTGCCCATTGCCCGCGACATCGCCCGTGCCCATGGCGGCGACGTCACGCTCTCGACATCGCCGCAGGGCGGCCTCAGGGCCAGCATCGAGATCCCCGCCTGAAGCGCTGCCGTTTCAGGCTCAGGCTGCTGCCAGTCGCACCACCGTGCCCCAGGGATCGACCAGTTCGCGATCGGCTGCGATGCCGGAGCCCGAAAGCGTGACATGCGAGAGGCCGCCCCGCGCTGCATCGCGCTTGCCGGCACCGCGGCTCCGCCAGATATTGCCGGCGATGTGGTGATGATAGCCGCCCGAGGCCAGGAAGCTTGCGCCAGGGTAGTGCGCCATCACGTCGAGGCCGATTTCCGAGGTCCACCAGTCCTCGGCGAGCTTGTCGTCGCCGACACGCAAGTGAACATGGCCGATGCGCAGGAGATCCGGCGCCTGATGGTAGGGGGCGGCTGACGCAGGAACGGCTTGCACGATCGCGTTCACGTCGAGCGGTTCCGTCGCCATCTTCAGGCCCTTGCCATCGCGCGTCCACGTTGTCTCGGGCCGGTCGGCATAGATCTCGATGCCATTGCCCTCGGGGTCGGTCAGGTAGAAGGCTTCGCTGACGAGATGATCCGACATGCCGTCGACGGGGAAGCGTTTCTCCGAGGCGTGCAGCACCCAGCGTCCGAGATCGGCCCGCGTCGGCATGAGGAAAGCGGTGTGGAAGAGACCGGCGCGACGCGGATCATCGAGCGCTGCGCCAGGGGGCAGCGCGGCGAGTTCCAGGAGCGGAACGCCGCCGGCACCGAGCACCGTCAGGCCGTCCTTCTCGGAGATCGTCTCGAGCCCCAGCAGAGCACGATAGTAATTCGCGACCGTGGGGATGCTCTTCACCTTCAGCCCGACCGACGCGATATGAAGAGGCCGGGTCAGGGCGAACGGCAGATCAGTTTCGGCGGCAATAGTCTCGGCCATGACATGGCTCCATCAGGAAAACCCGCATCATAGCTAGTGATGACGCCGCCGCAGCGATAGCGGGCTTCTTGTGAACACTGCGTGCTCAGAAAAGCCGCCCGCCATTCGGCACAGCGCGCTCGACGGCCGTCAGGACGACAGCGCCCTCATCGTCCGGCACGCCCAGCGTCAGAACTTCCGACATGAACGGGCCGATCTGGCGCGGCGGAAAATTGACGACAGCCAGCACCTGCCGGCCGACGAGCTCGTCGAGCGCGTAGTATTTGGTGATCTGCGCCGAGGACTTCTTCTTGCCGATCTCGGGTCCGAAATCGATCACCAGCTTATAGGCTGGCTTTCGCGCCTCGGGAAAAGGCGACGCTTCGACGATGGTACCGACGCGGATGTCGACCTTCAGGAAGTCGTCAAACCCGATCGTCGCGCTTGTTCCAGCCCCGTCTGCACCCGTCGCCATCTGCCTGTCGCTCCTGTTGCCAGCCAGCGACGGGTATCATCGTCGGCCGCGGCGTCAAGCGGCGGCTTCGCTTTCGGGCGAGGCAGGCGCGTCCGAGCGCGTACGGCTCCTTCGATCGAACCGGCGACCAATCCGGCAGAAGGCCTTCTCGATCTTGCCCGCGCGATGATCCCAGCCTTCAGCGCGGGAGAGCGCCTTGTCGAGCGCCGCCATGGTGCGTGACTGATCGGGGTCGGTATCGTCGATCCAGACCGGCGTGAGGCGTGCCAGCATGGTCACCAGGCCCTGGACGCGCGCGCAGCCGCGCAGCCCGTCGGTTCCGATGCCCGCGGCTGCGAGCATATAGCGGGCCGAGGGGAGGGCGAGGCCATTCAGCCCGAGCGCCAGCGCTGGATCCCGCCGGGCGCTTGCGACCAGATGAGCGACAGCGCGCTTGTGCGGCGCCAGCTTGTCGAAGCGGCGCATGAGAATATCGAAAAGACGGTCGCGTCGGCTATCTTCGCTCCCGCTGTCGATCTCGTCGAGCACGGCGCGGTCGATACGGCGCAGGAAGGCGGCGAGGATCGCGAACTTGCCATCGGCCGCTTCGCGCAACGCCCCGAGCGTCAGCCCCGCGCGATCGGCGATCTCGCCAAGTTCGATCGTCTCGTAAGGCTTTTCGGCCAGCAACGCCGTGAAGGCGTCGATGACGTTGTCCGGCACGGTTCGCTGCATGTCATATCCTCCTGATCACCCTTCCAAGATATGGGGCGATTGAGGCGTGTTTCAGCCCGCGAGTTCCTCGGCCCGCTGTTTGGCCGTCGCGACAGCGCGGTCGAGCAATGGCTGCAGTCCGTCATCGGCCATCAGCACCGCCAGGGCCGCGGCCGTCGTGCCGTTCGGCGAGGTGACGTTCTTACGCAGCGTTTCGGGCGGGAGAGACGACTGCTGCAGCAATTCGCCTGAGCCTGAAACGGTCTGCCGTGCGAACCTTGCGGCGATATCTGCCGGCAGGCCGGCCTTGATGCCAGCCTCGGTCAGTGCCTCCGCGAGCAGGAAGACATAGGCGGGACCGGAGCCGGACATGGCCGTGACGGCGTCGATCAGCGTCTCGCTTTCGACCCAGCCAGTAATGCCGACGGCGCCGAGCAGCGCCTCGACCAGCACGCGGTCGGCGTCGCTGGTTGCGGCGTTCGCGAAAAGTCCAGTCGCGCCGCGGCCGACCTGCGCCGGCGTATTCGGCATCGCCCGGACGACCGCGCCTCCGAGCGCCTCTTCGATCGTCGAGACGGTCGTGCCGGCCGCGATAGAGACGGTGACTGTGCCGGGTCCGACCAGCGCCCGGACCGCCGGCAGAGCATTGCCCATCATCTGCGGCTTGACGGCGAGGAGCAGGACGCGCGCCTTGATGCCGTCTGGAGGCGTCGTGCCGTGGCGAACACCGTATTTCGCCATCAGGTCCGCCGTCTCCGGCGGCGGGCCGGGATCGACAACGGTGACGGCTTTCGCATCGAGGCCGCCGGCGAGCCAGCCGCCGAGCAGCGCGCCGCCCATCTTGCCGGCACCGATCAGGACGAGGGGGGAGTCGGACGTGAGATCTGAGAACGACATGGGGCCACCGAAGACGAATGCTGCTGCTGCGTCATAGAACACCGGCGGCCGGGATGGAAACGGGAACAGCGTTTGCGGATCAGGTCTCGTCGAGCGCCCGGCGCATCGCGGCGGCCATCACCGGGCCGCCATGGCCCTCCTCGGGCAACATGATCAAGCGGCTGGCGGGCCATTGCTGGTGAAGCCGGTAGGCGGTGACCGCGGGGCTGCCGATGTCGCGGCGTCCGTGAAAAAGAACGGCCGGAATTCCCGCGAGACGGTCTGTCCCAGCAAGGATCTCTCGCCCTTTCCGCAGGAAGCCATCATGCGCCCAGTAATGCGTGACAAGGGTGGCGAAGGCGCGTGCCTCATCCTCGTCGAAGCGCGCGGTGATCGGCGACCAGTTGGGATCCAGCGAGACATGGGTCGATTCCCAGTCGTTCCACGCACGGGCGGCGGCGATCCGGTCAGCGACATCGTCGCCGGCGAGGCGCCGCGCATAGGCTTCGACGATGCGCTCGCCATCGCGCCGCTTCGAGTCCTCCGCAAAGCGCTCGAACGCTTCCGGGAAGATTCGCCCGATGGACCCCGTGATCCAGTCGACCTCCTCGCGGCTGGTGGTGGTGATGGCGCCGAGCACCATTCGTGACACCCGCTCGGGATGGGCCTCGGCATAGGCCAGGGCAAGCGTGACGCCCCAAGAGACCCCCACCACAACCCATCTCGTGATGCCGAGATGCCGGCGCAGCACTTCGATATCGGCGATCAGCGCGTTGGTGTTGTTGTCCGCCAGCCTGTCGAGCGCGTCGATGGCGAGCGGCCGGCTGCGGCCGCAGCCGCGCTGATCGAGCCCGACGATCCGGTAGCGGGCAGGATCGAAAAGGCGTCGATAGCGACCGGAACCAAGGCTGCTTCCGGGCCCGCCGTGCAGATAAAGGGCTGCCGATCCCGCTGGGTGACCGGAAAGCTCCCAATAGACGGTATTCCCGTGGCCGACGGGTAGGAGGCCGCTCTCGAGCGGATCGATCTCGGGATAGAGCACATCAGTCATGACAGAGGGCTGCGCGTCGCGCCGTGATCGCGCTGGGCGTTGCGGAGCGGCCATTCTCCCGGAGGCCGCCCGCCTTGGTTCAGGCTTCGCCCACGGTTTCGAACATCACCGTCTCGAGCGCTTCGGGTGCGGACTTGCCGGCCCACACCACGAACTGGAAGGCCTGATAATAGCGCTCACAGCTCTCGATGGCGTTTTCGAGCAGCCCTTCGACCTGGGCGCTGTTCGGCTCGGCGCCGCCGGCGAGCAGAAGCGTCTGTCGGTACATGACGACGCCTTCCTTGCCCCAGAGGTCAAAATGGCCGATCCATAATTGCTCGTTGACCAGTGACAACAGGCGCATCACCTCAGTCTTGCGCGGGTCCGTCACCTTGAGGTCAAACGCGCAGGCGAGGTGCACCGCCTCCATATCCTCCATCCAGGAGAAGGAGACGTGATAGTCACACCAACCGCCGCCGATCGAGATCGTGATCTCGTCGTCGCCCGAACGCTCGAAAGCCCAGTCGTTGATCGCAGCGATATTTTCGATCGTGTCGACGGGATTCGATTGCCGGTCTTCGGTCTCGAATTCGATGAGGCTCATAGCCGATCCTCGCGCTTGATCGGAAGGGACAGCACCACTCAGAACACCCACTCCGGAAACAGGACATGAGGCCCAGTCTCCGATCCGGACGAAAAGCTGCCAGCCGATAGAGGCAAGCTAGCTTTCACCCCGAACTCCTTGTCGGCATGAAGCCAAACAGCGCGAATCTCTTGCTCATCACTATAGTGCGGCAGAACGGCTTGGCGAGATCACTTTTGCTCGCGGCTGCGAAAGACTGTTGAACAGTGAGATCGCGCCGCCGCATCCAGCGTTCGGCACACGTGATGGTCGGTTCAACACAAAAAGCCTCGGGCATTGCCCGAGGCGCTGTGGCATGGCCGCTGGTTGTTTTATGCGGGGCGCAGATCCACCGCCTTCGGACCCTTGCCGCGCTTGTCCGGCTCGGTGTCGAATGAAACCCGCATTCCGTCGTTGAGCGCGGTCAGTCCCGAACGCTCGACAGCCGTGACGTGCACGAAGACGTCGCTGCCGCCCTCATCGGGCGTGATGAAGCCGAAACCCTTGGATGCATTGAAAAACTTGACGGTCCCCGTCTGGCGCATGTCCGATCCTCTCACTGTCATCTCTCGGCGGCGCCACCCCGGCCGCCGTCGTCGTCAGGTCCTCGGATGTCGGGGGAAAATGTCGGTATCGCCCAGTGACCGACTGTGTCCGGGGTGGCTGTCTTCCTCCAGCAGCCATCCCCTTTGCCAGCGGTCCAGTCTCCGTCCGTCCTTCGTCTGACCTTGCCTGCAAATCATGCAGTAGAAAATCGCAGAAATCAACGATATCACCCGAATGGAACCAGCAAGCACAGCGGTTGCCAAGTTGCTTTCAACGTTTGAGCCTTTGGTCAAGATTTCGCGGTGTGGATCGTTTTGGATTTGCTTGCAGCGCATGGCCGCGACCCGGCTGTCGGATCCTGAACCAATTGTGATCGGATTGGGCGGTCTTGCTGCCTACACATGCTTGAATGTTGGCGGGCTGGCGCCAATTCTCGGCCTGGACAAGAGGAGAGGAAGACCATGGCCGTCAACGAAACCGAGACGCGTCCTGCGATCACGCAGGACATGATCAAACTCTACGACGACTACACGCATCTGACGCTCGATCGTCGGGGCTTCATGGACAAGCTGACGAAGCTCGTCGGCAGCTCCGCCGCAGCCGCAGCCGTCGTGCCGCTGCTCTCGGCCAACAAGGCGCATGCGGCCGTCATCGCGCCTGACGATGCGCGTATCAGCGCCGAGCGGGTGACGTTTCCTGGTCCAAAGGGCGACATTTCAGGTCTCCTCGCAAAGCCCAAGGATGCGTCGGTCACGCTTCCGGCCGTCCTGGTGATCCATGAGAACCGCGGCCTCAATCCGCATATCGAGGACGTCACGCGGCGCTTCGCGGTGGCGGGCTTCCTGGCCCTGGGCGTGGACCTTCTGTCGACGGCCGGTGGCACGCCTGCCGACGAGGACAAGGCACGTGAGATGATCGGCCAGCTCACGCCGGCCGACGCCCTCGCCGAAGCGAAGGCGGCCGTCGCCTATCTGAAGTCAAATCCGGCCTCCAACGGCAAGGTTGGTGCGGTCGGCTTCTGCTGGGGTGGCGGCATGGTCAACCAGCTCGCCGTGAACGATCCCGATCTCGTGGCCGGCGTCGCCTATTACGGCATGCAGCCGAAATCGGCCGACGTGCCGAAGATTAAGGCGAAGCTGCTGCTTCATTATGCGGGCCTCGATGACCGCATCAATGCCGGCATCCCCGACTATGAAGCGGCGCTGAAGGCGGCCGGCGTCGACTACAAGGTGTACGTGTATGACGGCGTCAATCACGCCTTCAACAACGATACTTCGGCTGCACGTTATGACGAAAAGGCCGCGAATCTCGCCTGGGGCCGGACGGTTGATTTCCTGAAGGCCAATCTCGGCTGACCGAGTAGACGAGGCGCTGCCCTGTCATGCGATTGGCATGCTGGCTGCATACGCTTAGCTGACGGTGCCGGTTTCCGGTTTTGCCAGGAACCGGCACCTCTCGTCAGAGTTGTTGCAGTACAGCATCGATCGGTTGGGGTTGCGTCATGACACGTTTGGGCGCGGAAGCTTGGTTCGCGGCGGCGGCGATCTGGATGGGGGTCATGCTGCCGAGTGCAGCATTCGGCTCTTGGACCGGCGATGCGATTGCGCTGCACAATTCGGTGCAACTGATCCGTCCGCTCTAGCCACTATTCAGCAGCCACTGCAGCGAGCCGCCGGCGGCCCATGCGCCAGGATTGCAGCGCGATGCCGAGCGCGAGCGTCGCCAGGAGCGCGCCGAGGATCGGCAGGCGATCGTAGTCGAGGCCGAACGTCAGCGCCGTCCCCCCGATCCATGCTCCGAGCGCGTTGCCGAGATTGAACGCCCCCTGATTGA
The DNA here is from genome assembly GCF_900129325.1 of Kaistia soli DSM 19436. Classification (GTDB taxonomy): domain Bacteria; phylum Pseudomonadota; class Alphaproteobacteria; order Rhizobiales; family Kaistiaceae; genus Kaistia; species Kaistia soli. The sequence goes on from NZ_FQUP01000001.1 coordinate 1,519,086, forward strand.
GGGTTGAAGCGAGGTTCGGCGCTGCCGAGGCACATTCAACGACGCGCATCTGCAAGGGTGCGATCAAAGCAAAGAAGACCACGCCCCAGACGAAGACCGTCGCCGTCGCGGCCGCCGCGTGGTGGCTCGCCAGCGTGAACTGAAGCATGACAATCGCGAGCAGGGCGAGCGCGCCGATGATGGTCTCCATCAGCCGCCAGTCGGCCAGGCGCCCGCCGACAAGGTTGCCGATGGTGATGCCGGCGCCGAAGAGGAGCAGCACCAGCGTCGTCGCGCCGGGCGAGATACCTGTGACAGTCTGCAGGATGGGCGCGATATAGGTGAAGACGGCGAAGAGACTGGCCGAGGTCACAACGCTGATCGCCATTGCCAACCAGACCTGGCTATTGCGAAACACGCGGAATTCGCTCGCAAGGCTGGCCGGAGCCTCGCCTTCGCCGGTTTTCGGCACGAAGGCAGCGATGGCCGCGACCGAGACGAGCCCGATCATCACCACGACCCAGAAGGTCGAACGCCAGCCAAAGGCCTGCCCAAGCGCGGTGCCGGCAGGCACGCCGAGAATGTTGGCCAGCGTCACGCCGGCGAAGAGCATCGCCATAGCGCGGGCGCGCTGGTGACGCGGCACGAGGCTGGCGGCGACGATCGAGCCAATTCCGAAGAAGGCGCCGTGGCCGAAGGCCGTGATGACGCGCGCTGCCATCAGCAACGCATAGTTCGGCGCGATGGCGCAGAGCAGGTTGCCGACGACGAACAGGCTCGTCAGTCCGATCAGCGTCGTCTTGCGCGGCAGCCTGGTCGTCGCGATGGCGATGATGGGGCCGCCGACCACGACGCCGAGCGCGTAGCTGGTGATCAGGAGCCCGGCCTGGGGGATGGTGACGGAGAGGTCGCGGGCCAGTTCCGGCAGCAACCCCATGATCACGAATTCAGTGGTGCCGATGCCGAATGAAGCGACGGCAAGGGCGAAGAGCGCCAAAGGCATGACGGCAGTGTCCGGGGAGAAACTCTGTCTCCCTTATGACGCAAACCGCCATGCCGCGATGCAACGAAAATGCCGCAGCTGTCAGTGAATTCCAGTGAACAGCCGGTTCCAGCGAATAGCCCACGGCCAGTCCCAGACCTTCCAGAACGACGAGCGATCGTCGATCGAGAAGAAGATCACCTGCGCCTTGCCTTCGAGATTCTCGACCGGCACATAGCCCATCGAATTCATGTCGCGGCTGTCGGCCGAGTTGTCGCGATTGTCGCCCATCATGAAGACATGGCCGGGCGGGACTTCGTATTTCGGCGTGTTGTCGAACCCGCCGCGATCGCCCTCGATCTCGATGACGCGGTGCTGGACCCCGTTCGGCAGCGTCTCGATATATTGCGGTGCGTCGATCGGATTGCCGAAGAAATCACGTGTCCGGTAAGGCTCGATCGGCTGGCGCTCGACGATCTTGTCGTTGATGTAGAGCCGTCCCTCGATCACCTGGACGGTATCGCCGGGCAGGCCGATTACGCGCTTGATGAAGTCTGTCGAGTTATCCTTCGGGCCCTTGAAGACGGCGATGTCGCCCTGCGTCGGCAGAGAGCCGAGGATGCGCCCCGAGAAGGGCGCTATGCCGAACGGGAAGGAATAGCGCGAATAGCCGTAGGAGAATTTCGAGACGAACAGATAGTCGCCGATCTCGAGCGTCGGGATCAGGGAACCCGACGGGATCTCGAAGGGTTGAAACAAAAGCGTCCGGACGACGAGGGCGATGATGAGCGCTTCAACGAAGACTCGAACCGTACCGCCGACACCCTCCTTGCCGGCTGCCTTCTTGCCGGCCGGTTTGGCCGGGACGGTCTTCTCGATTTCGGACATGGGGCCGGTTTCCGGACGATTGGTGTTGCGGGTGATGTAGGGGAAGCCGTGGAAGCGGGCAACAACGAACCCCGGCCGGAGCGCTCTGGCGGTGATCAACACCGACGCGCAGGCTATATCATCCGTCTCTGAGGCGAAAATATGAGTCGCGCCGCTCTCATGGCGCCTGCGTGGAGGCAGCAATTGACGATGCGCATTCCTTCGGAATCGACGCGTTGGCGGCATAGGCTGGTGGCGGTCGCCGCTCTTGGCTTTTCTTTGATCGCCGGATCGGCGCTGGCCGATGATGCGTTCACGACCGGCAGCGTCAACATGCGGACCGGGCCTGGAACCGGCTATGCCAAGATCGGCACGCTGCCAAGGGGCACGGGCGTCGATGTGCTCGGCTGTACGAGTGGCTGGTGCCAGGTTTCGGCCGGCGGCGCACCCGGCTGGGTATCCGACAATTACCTGGCCGGCTTCGTCGGACCGCCACCCGTCTATCGGGGGCCGCCGCCGCCACCCGTTTATGTGACGCCGCCGCCGGTGTATGTCGAACCGCCGCCCTATTATGGGCCCGGCTATTACGGACCGGGATACCGCCCGCCGCCCCCTTATTACGACCGTCCGGGTTACCGTCCGCCGCCGCCCTACTATGGCGACCGTCCGCCAGGCTATCGCCCGCCTCCAGGCGGCTGGAACAATAATGACCGGCCCCCGCCGGGCTACCGTCCGCCGCCTGGCCAGGGCGGTGGCGGGCAGGGTGGTGGTTGGCAGGGTGGCAATCGTCCGCCTCCGCAGGGTGAGGGCCGCCCGCCGCAGGCGTATCAGCCTCCGCAGCAGGGGGGACAGCGCCCGCCGCCCCAGCAGCAACCGCAGCAGGGTGGACAACGACCGCCGCAGCAGCCCCAGGGTGGACAGGCCCAGCAGCCGCCGCAGCAGCAGGGACAGCCCGGCAAACCGCAGTTCTTTGTGCCCGGTACCGGCGCCGCGCCGCCCTGCCAGCCGGGAACGATGTTCTGCTCGAACCAGTAGCCGTCTGCCGTGTGAACACTCTGTCGCTTCGCGGTGGCATTCCCGTGCCGCCGCGAGGTCCCCATATTCGGCGTTCGAAGGCCTTGGGGGATGAATATGGAACTCGGCATCTACACGTTCGGCGACCTGATGGCGGATCCGACGAACGGAGTCCGGATCAGCCCGCAACAGCGGATCGCCAATCTCCTTGAGGAGATCGAGCTGGCCGACCAGCTCGGCCTCGACGTGTTCGGGCTCGGCGAGCACCATCGTCCCGATTATCTGATCTCGGCGCCCGACGTCATCCTGGCGGCTGCAGCCACCCGCACACAATCCATCCGTCTCACAAGTGCGGTCACGGTCCTCTCCTCCGAGGATCCCGTGCGCGTCTTCCAGCGCTTCTCGACGCTCGATCTCCTCTCCGGCGGCCGCGCCGAGATCATGGCCGGCCGCGGCTCGTTCATCGAGTCGTTCCCGCTGTTCGGCTATGATCTTGCCGACTACGACGCGCTCTTCTCGGAGAAGCTCGATCTGCTGCTGGCCTTGCGTTCGCAGGAACGCATCACCTGGCAAGGCCAGCATCGCGCGCCAATCAACGACCGCGGCGTCTATCCGCGTCCCTTACAGCAGCCGCTGCCGGTCTGGATCGCGGTCGGCGGTACGCCGCAGTCCGTCGCGCGCGCCGGGGTGCTGGGTCTGCCGCTTGCCGTCGCGATCATCGGTGGCGAACCCGAGCGCTTCGCTCCATTGGTCCATCTCTATCGCGATGCGGCGGTAGAGGGCGGTCATGACCCCGCCAGCCTGCCCGTCGGCATCAATTCGCATGGCTTCATCGCGGAAACGTCGCAAGAGGCCGCCGAGATCGCTTTTCCGCCTTTTGCCGACGCGATGAGCCGGATCGGCCGCGAGCGCGGCTGGCCGCCGACGACGCGCGGACAATTCGAGGCCCAGCGCAAGCTGCGCGGCGCGCTCTTCGTCGGCAGTCCGGCCGAGGTGGTCGAGAAGATCCTCTACCAGCATGAGTTTTTCCAGCACGACCGCTTCATGATCCAGTTCAGCGTCGGCACGTTGCCGCATGACAAACTCATGAAGTCGATCGAACTGTTCGGCACCAAGGTGGCGCCCGCTGTGCGCAAGGCGCTCGCGTCGCAAGCGATGGCTTCGGAACCGGCCGCTTCCTGAGCGACTGGATTTGTTTGCCTGCAGCCCGATGTTTCGCGAAACCCTGTTCTCTGCTGGCATGAATGCCGGGAGTTCTGCCCCTATCAGTGCGCTTCGCGCGCGCTAGACTACGAGTTCAGAAGCGAGATCCGCCCGTGCCCGAACAGCCTGCTGCTCCCCGCCAACTTAAGCTTGGCGCGTTCATGCGCCCCGTCAGCCTTCACACGGGCGCCTGGCGCTATCCCGGCGGCTGGCCGGACGCCAATTTCAACTTTGATCATTTGAAGACGATGATCCGCACGCTCGAGCGCGGCAAGTTCGACGCCTTCTTCATGGCGGATCATCTCGCGGTGCTGAACATGCCGGTGGCCGCGCTGAAGCGCAGCCACACGGTCACCTCATTCGAGCCATTCACGCTGCTGTCGGCGCTGGCAGGCGCGACCGAGCGCATAGGCCTTGTCGCAACGGCATCGACGACCTTCGACGCGCCCTATCACATCGCCCGCCGCTTTGCCTCGCTCGATCATATCAGCGGCGGCCGTGCCGGCTGGAACATCGTCACGACTTCGAACCCTGACGCCGCCCTCAATTTCGGGCTCGAGGAGCATGTCGAGCATGGCGAGCGCTATCGCCGCGCGCGCGAGTTCTTTGACGTAGTGACCGGTCTTTGGGACAGCTTCGCCGACGACGCCTTCGTGCGCGACGTCGAGAGCGGCGTCTTCGTCGATCCCGAGCGGATGCATGTCCTCGGGCACAAGGGCGAATTTCTTTCCGTGCGCGGGCCGCTCAACATCGCCCGCCCGCCGCAGGGCTGGCCGGTGATCGTGCAGGCCGGCGCCTCGGAGCCAGGACGCCAGCTTGCGGCGGAAACGGCGGAGGTCATCTTCGGCGCCGCGCCGACGATCGAGGACGGGCGGCTCTTCTACGCCGACATCAAGGCGCGGATGGCGCGTATCGGACGACATCCCGACAGCCTGAAGATCCTTCCTGGTGCCTTCGTCGTGGTCGGCGACAGCCTTGACGAAGCCGAAGCCATTCGCGCCCGGCTCGACGCCGGCGTCCACTATGACAGCGGCATCGCTTCGCTCTCGATCGCGCTTGGCCACGATGCCTCGTCCTTCGACCCAGATGGCCCGCTGCCCGAGATTCCGGAAACCAATGCCAGCAAGACCGGTCGCGACCGGGTGGTCGCATTGGCGAAGCGCGAGAACCTCACCGTGCGACAGCTTGCGCAGCGCCTCGGTGGCTTTTCGGGGCTGGAAATGGTCGGCACCGCCCGGTCGATTGCCGATACGATGGAGGCGTGGCTGGTGAGCGAGGCCTCGGACGGCTTCAACATCATGTTCCCCTACCTGCCGGGCGGGCTCGACGCATTCGTCGACAAGGTGGTGCCCGAGCTGCAGCGTCGCGGACTGTTCCGCACCGGCTATCAGGGGACGACGCTGCGCGACCATCTCGGTCTCGCGCGTCCGGCGAACCGCTTCTTTCCGGACTAAACCGGTCACCCTTGAAGCGAAATGAGCGGTGGATGGATGTTCATTCCATCCCGCCTTGCGGCGGCATGGCCCGCTGCCGCCTGTAACGGCACGGCCGTGGCGCGCTGGTAACGAATCAAGCTCGTTTGCTGCCAGTTTCCCGGTCGCGGTCGTCGGGAGGGAACTGCTGGTCACAAATTTTTAACTGTGTTTCTGACGCAAAAATGGCTGCGCTCGGCCATTTCATCCCGCATTGCGGCTTTTGGCATTAACCGCTCGTTAACCGGAACGGGCTGAGAAAATGCTTAACAGAACGCAAAGAGCAAGCCGTGAGCACAGCAGCCCCGAATACAGCAGCCAAGAGCACAGCCGCCGCCGATCCCGCAGCCAGGGAAGCGGCGGAAGCCGCGATCAAGGCCGCCAAGAACGCCGCCAAGCAGGCGATCCGCTTCCGTGGTCGTTCGTTCCTCGCCACGGTACTGGCACCGGCGCTGCCGATCTCGGACTGGCTCGCGGAACTCGATAAGCTCGCCGGCCGCTCGCAGGGCTACTTCGCTTCGCGGCCCGTCATTCTCGACGTCACCGGCCTTGCCATCACGAAGCGCGATTTCGCGGATCTTCTGGCGCTGCTCTATGAGCGCGAGATCAAGGTGATGGGGGTCGAGGGCGCCGATCCGTCCTGGCTCGGTTTCGGCATGCCGCCCTCTGTGAGCGGTGGCAAGCACACCGAGATCGTGCACAAGCCGAGTGCCGAGCCACCCAAGCAGCAGGGCTTCGTCGACCGGCCGATCCCCTCGCTTCTGATCGAGACGCCGGTTCGCTCCGGCCAGTCGATCATCTTCCCCCAGGGCGATGTGACGGTGATCGGATCGGTGGCCTCGGGTGCCGAGATCATCGCCGGCAACTCGATCCACGTCTACGGCACGCTGCGGGGGCGGGCGATCGCCGGCACCACAGGCAACGCCGCAGCGCGCATCTTCGTGCAGAAGTTCGAAGCAGAGCTGATCGCGATCGACGGGCTCTACCAGACGGCGGACGAGATCGACGCGACGTTCCGCGGCCGCTCCGTACAGGCCTGGCTCGCCGACGACAAAATGAACATGGCTGCTCTGGCCTGACCAGAGAATTGAGGAGCAAGGGGTATGTCGCAGGTTCTGGTGGTCACATCCGGCAAGGGCGGCGTCGGGAAGACGACGTCGACGGCAGCGATCGGCGCAGCGCTCGCCATGAATGGCAGCCGGGTCGCCGTGGTCGACTTCGACGTCGGTCTGCGCAATCTCGATCTCGTCATGGGCGCCGAACGCCGCGTCGTCTATGACCTGATCAACGTGGTCCAAGGCGAGGCGAAGCTGCAGCAGGCGCTGATCCGCGACAAGCGGCTCGAGACGCTCTATCTGCTGCCGGCCTCGCAGACCCGTGATAAGGATGCGCTGACGAGCGAGGGCGTTGCCCGCGTGATGGACGATCTTCGCGAGAGCTTTGACTGGATCGTCTGCGACTCGCCCGCCGGTATCGAGCGCGGCGCGCTGCTGGCCATGCGCCATGCTGATGTCGCCGTGGTCGTCACCAATCCGGAAGTCTCCTCGGTGCGTGACAGCGACCGCATCATCGGCATGCTGGACGCCAAGACGGCGAAGGCCGAGCGCGGCGAATATATGGAAAAGCACCTGCTGCTCACCCGCTACGACGCGGCGCGCGCCGAGCGCGGGCAGATGCTGAAGGTCGAGGACGTGCTCGAGATTCTGTCGATCCCGCTGCTCGGCATCATCCCCGAGAGCGAGGCCGTCCTCAACGCCTCGAATGTCGGCTGCCCGGTGACGCTTACCGCCGCCGACAGCGCCCCGGCCCGTGCCTATATCGACGCGGCACGGCGCCTCGAAGGCGACGTGATCCCGATGATGATCCCCGCCGACAAGCGCGTCGGCTTCATGGGCAAGCTGTTCGGTCGGAGGGCGGCATGACGATCTTCGATTTCTTCAGGCCAACCCGCTCAGCACCGGTCGCGCGCGACCGACTGCAGATCCTGCTGCAGCATGAACGCGTCTCTGCTGGCGCCAGCGATCTGATCGCGGTGCTCCGTGAGGAAATTCTCGAAGTGATCTCGCGTCATGTCGAGATCCCCGCCGAGAAGGTCCAGGTCAAGATGCAGCGCGACGAGGCGATCTCGACGCTCGAAGTCGAGATCGAACTGCCAAACCCGATCCGCCGCCGCGCCGCGTAGTGGAGTCTCCGGAGGGGCCAGCCGCAAGGCCGGTTTAGTAATAGCTTCGGACGAGATCCTGAACGCGCTGCTCGTAACTGAGACGGCCGGCGCGGGCGCGAGCCCCGCTTTGCAGCGACGCGAGACGACCCGTGTCGCTGCCGATCTCCGCAAGCGCATGGGCGAGCGCCGTCTCGACGGCGGCCCGGCTTCGACCCTTTGTCGGGATCACCACGCCGCACGTCGCGTCAACGACGACGCCCGGTCCGCCAAGATCAAGGCAGGCGACGGGCAAGCCATGCGCCATCGCCTCGCCGATCGCCTGGCCGGCCGAATCGTGCAGGCTCGGAAAGACAAAGACGTCGTGAGCGGCATAGAGCTTGTTCATTTCGGCATGTGGAACGCTGCCCACGAAGCGGACGATGTCCTGCATGCCCAGATCAGCGGCAATCGCGCGAAGATATCCCTCCTCGGGACCGGAGCCGGCGATCGTAAAGGATAGGCCGGGGACACGATCCTTGAGTTGCGCCAGCGCGCCAAGCGCGAGTTGCGCACCCTTCCAATATTCGAGACGTCCGGCAAAAAGGATCGCCAGCCCCCTATTTGCGCCGGCTTGGCGTTGCGCGTCGCCGGCCGGCGAGGGTGCGTAGATGTCGGTGACCACGAAAGCCTTATCGCGCCACCATGGCGGGACGATGCGCCTCGTCGCCTCGTCGGTGACTAGGATCACATCCGCCTGACCGAGGCAGCGCAGCACCATCGGATCGAACCGGCTCACCATGTTGAGCACGTCGCGCTTGGCCTCGAATTTCCATCCGCGATCAGGAAATCCATTGCGCAGCCGCCAGGGCGAACTCTGTCCACCGCCGACCGGCCCGAACACGAAGCGCGGCCCCAGCCCGCCCAGGAAGGACGGCCATCGGAGGACCGTCCAGGTCAAATGATGGATGACGTCGTAGCGGTTCTGCGCATGCAACTCCGCGACCACCCGTCGGGCCTTCATTTGCCAGACATAGTAGTGCTGCCGGATGCCTTTCGCGTTGACGTATCCCGGACCGGGCCAGCCAGGAATATCGTGCCAGACAAAATCGAGCCGATCAGGCCAGTCATGCGTCTCGCGATAGCGCTCGATGGCCTCGCGATGATGGCTGCCGCAGGTAAGGACGGTCACATCATGACCTTGGCGCGCCATCTCGGCAGCGAGATTCCAGCCCTTGCCAAGTTCGGATCCCGCGCCCGGTTCGCAGGCATAAGCTGACGCGAGTATGCGCATCCCCGAACGCTCCCCCCGTTCCAAGGTCGACAATCGACTGTCGATAGGAGGAGATTTCAGCCGCTTTCTGTCAAACCACACCTTCGAGGTGCGGTGCAACCGCAGGATGTGATCACACGCAACCTGGATCATTCTTTCGGCTGATCTCGTCCTGCGATCCGCCGAAGCCCTTATCCTAGACGAAGCGTGGGATGGGGCCGTCCTGCGGGGTGGTATCGTCGCCAAGGTCGAGGAAGACTTCGTCGACGTAGCACCACCCCCAGCCCTCCGGCGGATCATAGCCCTCGATGATCGGATGGCCGGTAGCATGGAAATGGGCGGTGGCGTGCTTGTTGGGCGACTGGTCGCAGCAGCCGACATGACCGCATGTCCGGCAGACCCGAAGATGCACCCACCAGCTGCCGGTCTTGAGACACTCCTCGCAGCCTTTGGCACTCGGCGTCACTTTTCGGATCGTATTCGTATGCGTGCAGTCCTCACTCATCGGGGATCGGCTCCTGTGTTGAGGGGAGGGACGCGGCCTGCGTCGGCAGCGAGATAGGCATGGATAGCGGCGACGACCTGGGCACCTTCGCCCACGGCAGCCGCGACGCGTTTGACCGATCCGGCACGGACGTCGCCAACGGCGAAGATGCCGCGCCGATTGGTTTCGAGAGCATGGTGGCCGGGAACGCTGCCTGTATCGACGAAGCCCTTGCCATCGAGCGCGATGCCGCTGTCGTCAAGCCAGCTCGTGTTCGGATCGGCCCCGATGAACAGGAAGACATGGCGGATAGCACGCCGCGTTTCGGCTCCGGTCACACGCTGGCGCCATGTGACGTGCGAGAGGTTGCCGCGATCACCTTCCAGGCGCGTGATCTCGCTCTGCGTCACGAGCTCGATATTGGGCAGGGATTCGATGCGATCGATGAGATAGCGCGACATGCTGGCGGCAAGGCCGTCGGCGCGGATCAGCATCCAGACCTTGGCCGCCTGGCCGGCGAGATAGACAGCGGCCTGGCCAGCTGAATTGCCGCCGCCGACCAGCACGACTTCCTGCGCCGCGCAGAGTTTGCGCTCGAGGGGCGAGGCCCAGTAGTGGATGCCGGTTCCCTCATAGTCGTCGAGGCCCGGGATGGATGGTCTCCGATAGCGCGCGCCGCTGGCGACGACGACGGTGCGCGCCGCCGCCGTCTCGTCCTGTCCGAGCGAAAGGCGGAAGCGCCGCTCGCCGTGGACGTCGAAAGGGGTGATTGACAATGCTTCATCGGGGATCGCCAGCTCGGCACCGAATTTCTGCGCCTGGTTATAGGCGCGCGCCATCAGGGCCATGCCCGTGATGCCGGTCGGAAAGCCGAGATAGTTCTCGATCCGCGCGGAGGCGCCGGCCTGGCCGCCAAAGGCGCGCATGTCGAGCACCAGCACGGAGAGGCCTTCCGACGCCGCATAAACTGCCGTCGCCAGGCCTGCGGGCCCGGCGCCGATCACCGCGACGTCATAGAGCTTGTCGGGATCAAGCGTCCTAACAAGGCCGAGGCATCGGCCAAGCGCCGATTCGGTCGGATTACGCAGCACATCGCCATTGGGGCACAGCACGACCGGCAGCGTCGCGGCGTCGATCGCGAAGCGCGAGACGATGGTGCGCGCGGTCTCGTCCGTTGCGGGGTCGAGCGTCTGGTTGGGCACGCCATTTCGGGTCAGGAAGCCCTGAAGCCTCAGAACATCGCCATGATCGCCTTGGCCGATGATGACTGGGCCGGCACCGGCCTCGATCAGCCCGACGCGGCGCAGGATCAGCGCCCGCATGATCCGTTCGCCGAGCTCCGCTTCCGCGACCATCAGGCCGCGCAGTCTGTCGGATGGGATGACCAGCGCGTCGACAGCTCCGATCGCGCGGGCATCGACGAGCGCCGGGCGATCGGAAAGCTGCGTCACCTCACCGACGAATTGGCCTGGCCCATGCTCGACAATGAGATGGTCGACGCCCGCGGCATCCTGTCGGGTAATGCTGACCTTGCCAGATAGCACCACGATCAGCCCCGCTATCGCGAAGCCGCGCCGCGCCAGCATATCGCCGTCCGCATAGGATGCGGCGGTGCCAAATCTCCGCAGCCGCTCGATCTCTGCCGGCAGGAGCACCGGATACATCTGCGCTTGCCGCGTATCGACAATCGAGGCCATGGCCGATGGGGCTCCTAGTAATGCGGGGGCGGCGGTTCGGGCACGTTGGGACGGCCAGAGCGCGCCTCGGCTTCCGATAGCCGCTCTTCGAGCCGGCGGACAAGTCGGGTCAGTCGGTCGATCTCCTTCCACTGCGCCAGGACGACCTCATTGAGCTCGTCGAGATTGCGCTCGTGATGCGCGGCGCGGATTTCGAGCGCATCGACGCGATCGGGAACGGAGGGGTCTTCACTCATCGTATTGCTTTCGCGGGTTGGCTGGCCAGCAGCCGCTGCAGTTCGGCCGCAAGCGCACGCACCTCGTCGGCGGCCTTTGAATGCGGGAAGGCTTCGAGCACGGTGCTCCCTGATCCCATTGTAGCGCCAAAGGCGACCCGGTTGCCGAGCTGGCCGGCGGCGATGGGCGCGGGGAGCTTCTGCAATTGCGCCAGCGTTGCCTCGGCGATCGCTCGCGCTGGGGCGCGATTGACAATCAGGATCGCGGGCGGGCCGCCCTTTTCGACGAGTTCGAGCGTCGCCACCGTCGCCCAAAGATCGACCGGCGTCGGTTGGACGGGGACGGCGACGAGGTCGGCCGCCTCGATCGCATTGCGCGCTTCCATATCGGAGCGCGGCGGCATGTCGATCAGCACCAGATCGTGGTCACGCGCCAGAATCCGTGCCTCGCGCTTGGCGCCCCAGCCCGAAGCAGTGCGCAGCAGCAATCCGGTCTCGCCTTCGCCAAGGCGCCGCTCCCGGCGCTCGTACCATTGGCCGAGACTGCCCTGCGGATCGATGTCGAGAATAGCAACACGGCCGCCGCCGGAGACGTGAAGCCCCGCGACGGCGAGATGAGCGGCCAGCGTGGTCTTGCCCGAGCCGCCCTTCTGCTGCGCGATCACCAGGATCTTGCCTGTCATGGCGGTCGCCTCATTGGCTGTTGCGCGCTGCCGCATCTGGCACGTGTTCGACAACAACTGTTGCAGGATGCGGTGACAAGGGCAATGCAGCGAAGGGCATGCGGGGGCAGAGAAGCGCGGCATCGCGTTTTTTCGAGCCATGCTCCCCTTCAAAAAACGACTGACTCGTTCTACTTTCGTACCCATGGCCAAACGCTCTAGACCATCCGGCTTCGGCGAAGCGCCGCAGGCCGCTTTCGAAGCAGACAGCTCAGCCGGGCTTTCCGGCAATATCGCCGACTGGATCGACGAGATCGCGCGCGCCGCCGATGCGCAGCCGATCGCGCCGAAGCCGAAGCGCGCCCCGCGGGCGCGGCCGGAGCGGATGCAGCTTGTCGACCTCCCGGTCGATGAGGGCCGGAAGAAGGGCAAGGCGAAGGACAAGTCAGCCGACAGTGGCGCCTACAAGTCTGGCCGCGGTACGTCGATCGGCGTCGCCAGTTCGGCGCGCGAACGGGCGGCCAGCGGGCTCAATCCCGTCGCCGGGCTCGACATGGGGCTTGAAGAGGCCGAGGCGTCGTCGAGCCTTGCCTCATCCTCTGTGACGGCGACCGTCGCGGCGCTGACGGCGCTCATCGAGCATGGCCGGCAGGAGGTGCGCGACAAGACGTGGGTGCCGCACCGGCCGGAGCGGCCGCAGAAATCGGAGGGCGGACAGCCCTTCCGGATCGTGTCGCCCTTCGAGCCGAAGGGCGACCAGCCGAACGCCATCAAGGAACTGGTCGAGGGCGTCAGCCGTCAGGAAAAGGATCAGGTGCTGCTCGGCGTCACCGGTTCCGGCAAGACCTTCACGATGGCGCAGGTGATCGAGCGGACGCAGCGTCCGGCGCTGATCCTGGCCCCGAACAAAACGCTCGCCGCTCAGCTCTATGGGGAATTCAAGTCATTCTTCCCCGACAACGCCGTCGAATATTTCGTCTCGTATTACGATTATTATCAGCCCGAGGCCTATGTGCCGCGGACGGACACCTATATCGAGAAGGAATCTTCCGTTAACGAGCAGATCGACCGGATGCGCCATTCGGCGACCCGCTCTCTGCTGGAGCGCGACGACGTCATTATCGTTGCGTCAGTGTCATGCATCTACGGTATCGGCTCTGTCGAGACCTATACCGCCATGACCTTCGGCATTGAGCTCGGTGAAAAGCTCAACCAGCGCCAGCTGCTCGCCGATCTGGTGGCCCTGCAATACAAGCGGCAGGATCTCAATTTCGTGCGTGGCAGTTTCCGCGTGCGCGGCGATACGGTCGAGATCTTCCCGGCCCACCTTGAGGATCGCGCCTGGCGGTTGTCGCTGTTCGGCGACGAGGTCGAGAGCATCACCGAATTCGACCCGCTGACAGGTCAGAAGACCGCCGACCTCAAATTCGTGAAGGTCTATGCGAACTCGCACTATGTGACGCCGAAGCCGACGCTCAACCAGGCCATCGCCTCGATCAAGACCGAGTTGCGGGCCCGCCTCGTGGAACTGGAGGCGGCAGGGCGTTTGCTGGAGGCGCAGCGGCTCGAACAGCGCTGCCGCTTCGATATCGAGATGATCGAGGCGACCGGCTCCTGCGCCGGCATCGAGAACTATTCACGCTATCTCACAGGCCGCCTGCCGGGCGAGCCGCCGCCGACACTGTTTGAGTATCTGCCCGACAATGCGCTCGTCTTCACGGACGAGAGCCATGTCACGATTCCGCAGATCGGCGCGATGTATCGTGGCGACTTCAGGCGCAAAGCGACGCTGGCCGAATATGGCTTCCGTCTGCCGTCCTGCATGGACAATCGGCCGCTCCGCTTCGAAGAGTGGGACGCGATGCGGCCGCAGACGGTGCATGTCTCGGCGACGCCGGGCGGCTGGGAGATGGACGCGACGGGCGGCGTGTTCACCGAGCAGGTCATCCGTCCAACGGGGTTGATCGATCCGGTGATCGAGATCCGCCCGGCCAAGACGCAGGTCGACGATTTGCTTGGTGAGGTGCGCGAAACGGCGAAGGCGGGATACCGGACGCTGGTGACGACCCTCACCAAGCGTATGTCGGAGGATCTCACGGAGTATCTGCACGAGAACGGCGTCCGCGTGCGCTATATGCATTCCGACGTCGAGACGTTGGAGCGGATCGAGATCATCCGCGACCTGCGCCTCGGCGCCTTCGACGTGCTGATCGGCATCAACCTGCTGCGCGAGGGGCTCGATATTCCGGAATGCGCACGCGTGGCGATCCTCGATGCCGACAAGGAAGGTTTCCTGCGGTCCGAGACTTCGCTGATCCAGACGATCGGCCGTGCAGCGCGCAACGTCGACGGCAAGGTCATTCTCTATGCCGATCACATCACCGGCTCGATGGAGCGGGCGATGGCCGAGACCGAGAGGCGGCGCGAGAAGCAGGTCGCCTATAATCTCGAGCACGGCATTACGCCGGAATCGATCAAGCGCCAGATCGGCGACATCATGGCCTCGGTCTACGAGCAGGACCATGTCACCGTCGATGCCGGCCTCGCCGATACGGCACTCATCGGCAACAACCTCAAGGCTCATCTCGAAGATCTCGAAAAGCGGATGCGCGAAGCGGCGATCAATCTCGAATTCGAGACCGCGGCGCGGCTGCGCGACGAGATCAAGCGCCTGCGCGAGACGGAGCTCGCCATCGCCGACGATCCGCTGGCGCGTCAGTCAGCCATAGACGACCGGACCGGCGGCTATCGCGGCGAGAAGAAATACGGGGCGGCCGGCAATCTGCCGCCCGAACCGAAGACGCGGGCCCGCAAGAACGACCTCGACGAGATGACGGTGAAGCGCACCGAAGTGCCGCTCATCACGAAGGCGCGCAAGCCCACGCTGGACGAGATGGGCGCCAGTTCGAACATGACACAGGTCGCCGCCGATCACGGCGAGAAGCCGAAGCGTCCGGACCCGATGACATCAAACCACCGCCCAGGTGGGCGTTCGGTCGGCGGCAGGGCAGGATCGAGCGCGGGCCGGAAGGGTCCGAAGCGGTAGGGCAAGCAGGACAGGTCGTGCGGGCGACGATCGAACCCGTCGCGGCCGGACTGGCGACCGGTCCATGGATGGAGCAGATCTCTTGGAGCGTATGGCGGCCTGCGCCTGTGGACATCTGCGCGTCTTCTGCACCGACGAGCCTGACAAGGTCTCACTCTGCCACTGCCTCGCCTGCCAGAGGCGGACTGGAAGCGCCTTCGGCATCGCCGCATTCTTTGCACGCGATCATGTCCGGGTCGAAGGGCCAAGCCTTTCCTATGAGCGTCCCTCCGACAGCGGGTTTCCCGTGCTGCTGCATTTCTGTCCGGACTGCGGATCCACCGTATTCTGGGAGCCGCGGCGGAAGGCGGACATGATCGCGGTCGGCGTGGGCTCGTTTGCCGACCCGGCCTTTCCCGCGCCGTCGCAGTCAGTTTATGCGGAATTCAAGCATCCCTGGCTTGG
Source organism: Kaistia soli DSM 19436 (assembly GCF_900129325.1). GTDB lineage: Bacteria > Pseudomonadota > Alphaproteobacteria > Rhizobiales > Kaistiaceae > Kaistia > Kaistia soli. The sequence continues at coordinate 1,534,564 of NZ_FQUP01000001.1, forward strand.
AGATATCGGCTGAAGCAGACGACGGCCGCCCAGGTTTTAACGGAACCATGGATGCAATCGCGTCGGCATATGCGCCGCTCACCGTTGTGGGTGCGCGCTCAGATGCTCATGCGCGATGAGCCATCCATCGCGATCGCGGCGCATGACGGTCGTGCCGCGTCCGCCGCCGCTGACGGGGCGGCCATCAACCGTAGCCGTCCAGTGAAAATGATAGGTGCAGGCCGCCGCTCGGTCGTCCCGCGCGACCCATGCGACGGTGTCCAGCCAGTAGCTTTCGAGCGGGAAGCGTTGCCATGTCTCTTCAAAGGCTGAGCGGATCGCCGCAATTCCCTCGAACGATCCATCATTGAACCAGAAGATAGCGTCTTCGGCGATAAGCGGCGCGACATCATCGAAACGATGGTTGTTGATGCGCGATCGATAGAGATCCAGCAGATCGGCTGGACTTCCGGCCAGACACGCCATCAATCGTTCTTCTTTGCCACGAGCACATACCCTCTCGTCCTGTTGCCATTGTCCTTATCCGGTGTGTTCATCGCCGCGAAAAGGTCGGCGGCCTTGACCCAGACCGGCGGGTATTTGTAGCGGGCGACGTCGAGGATCAGGAAGCGGTCCTGCTCTGCGTCATAGGCGGCCAGCGGCGAGATATGGCCGCCGGTCTCCTGGCCCATCGCCTTGCGCAGATAGTTCACGATGACGAAGCGATCCTCGTCGGCCAGATAGGCGCGGGCCTCACTCCGGAAGGCGTCGAGGTTGGTGTCGCCGGCATGGTGGACAGCGGCGATGACCGGCTTGGTGGCGATCGCCGCACCGAGCTGGTCGAGCGTCATGCCCATCCGCTCGATGGTCGCGCGAGGAACGACCGCCTCAGTCCTGTCGTCGAGCACATTGTCCTGTGTGAAGGTGCGGAACGGCTTGTATTCCGGCACCTCCGGGGCGGGCAGGGCCATAGCGTTGAACACCATGGTCATCGAGGCCACGCCGCAGAAGGACTGCGTCTTCTGGGTGACGAAATTGTCGACAAGCGGGAAATAAGCCTCGCGCGCCTCCGCCTCGACCAGCAGCGCTTCGCCCTCTTCGCTCGATGCGCTGACCATCGAGGGCGGCAAAGCGAGCGTCTCGGCGAAACCGTAGCCGGTCAGGCCGACCAGCATGGCGGCAATGAGCGAGCGGGAAGCCAGGCGGCGGAATGACATCGCGACGTCCCCGGCCGCTCGCGTGAGGTCTCATCGAGGAAACCGGCCGCTTGACCTCGATGGCTGGTCCTGATCCTATCAGCGTCAGACGATCCGGTCGAGCAAGGCTCCCGGCGACTGTTCCCCCCAGCAGAACCCATCCGTCGGCCGCGCCGCGGCCGGCCTTTGTCGGAGTGACTATCATGTTCGATTATGATGATGATTTCGCTAGTCTTTCTGAGCTCAGAGAGCGTTTCGTGATGATCTCGGGATGTTCAGGCGGCGGCAAGTCGACGCTTCTCGAGGCCCTGGCGCTGCATGGCTTTGCCGTTCAGCGGGAACCCGGTCGGCAGATCGTGCGGGAGCAACTGTTCATAGGTGGCGACGCGCTTCCTTGGGCCGATGCGGGCGGCTTTCTCCGTCTCGTGCTGTCACGGGCAATGCATCAGCTGGCCAAGGCCGCCGCGAGCGGGCGGCTGACGCTGTTCGATCGCGGGCTGGTCGATGCCTATGCCGGGTTCCGCCGTGCGGGCGCCGCGGTTCCCGCATGGGCCGCGACGGCGGTAGCGCAGCTCCGCTATGCGGACACGGTGTTCATGGCGCCGCCTTGGCCCGAAATCTTCGTGCAGGACGCGGATCGGCGGCATGACTTCGACGCCGCCGAGGCCGAATATCATGACTTGTGGGCGGCTTATGAGTCGCTCGGCTATCTTCTGGTCGAGCTCCCGCGCAGCGATGTCGAGAGCCGCGTCAGCTTCGTCGTCGACCGGCTCGGCGCGCCCTAGATGACGAGCGCCATGGAGCGTGTGTCGTAATAGACGCCGTCGATCAGGTCTGTCCCGCGGTGGAAGCCCTCGGCCGTGAAGCCGATCTGCTCATAAAGGTGAGCCGCGGCCGGATTGTCGGCGCGCACCGTCAGGGCGATCCGTGTCATGCCGCCGGCATGCGCGGTATCGATGGCCGCTTCGAGAAGTCGGCGGCCGATGCGCTGGCCGCGATAGGCCGGCAGCAGGCCCATGCCGACCGTTCCAGAATGCGCATAGATCGGCAGATGGTCGTTGCGGACGATGTCGCACCAGCCGACGACCATGGGGCCGTCGACAGCGACCAGGTGGGGATTGCCCTTGGCAAGATTGTCGCGGACGAATTCCGCCGCCTGCTCGAGGGTTGGACCTTCAGTTCGTGCCAAGAAACGCTTCTCGCGAGCGACGCAGTCGACCGCGTCGCGAAAGCCGGGAATATCCTCTTCGCGGATCGACCGTATCTCGATCACGCCTCAGCCTTTCAGGAAGGCCTGGAAGGCGTCGCCGTAATCCGTGTGCCACCGCGACAGTGGCGGGCGGTTCTCGGCGATGTCGCCGGCGGCCCAGAGAATGCGCTTCTCGTCGGTCGGTCGCTGGACCTCGTTGTCGGGGCACAGAATGTAGAAATCACCCTTCTCGATCGAGGCGAGCATGAAGTCGATGGTCTGTTCTGGCGTCCAGGCGCCATCGGGCTTGACGGCGCGCTCGCCGGTCGTCAGGCCGGTCCAGACGAAGCCGGGGATCAGCAGCTTGGCCTCGACCCTGCCGCCCTCGATGTTGCGCAGCTCGTGCTGCAGCGCCTCCGTGAGCACCTTCACGCCAGCCTTGGAGACATTGTAGGCGGTGTCGCCGGGCGGCGTGGTGATGCCCTGCTTGGAACCAGTATTGATGATGAGCCCGGGCGCGCCGCCGGCGATCATCGCCGGGCCGAAAACCTGAACGCCATTGACGACGCCATAAAGGTTGGTCCCGATGACGCGCTGCCAACTCGCGAGTTCGCCGAGCGCCGGACCGCCATTGCCGATGCCGGCATTGTTCATGACGATATGAGGCGTGCCGAACCGGTCGATGACGGCATCGAGCAGGGCTTCCACATCGGCGCGGTTGGAGACGTCGGCCTTGACCACGAGCGCCTCAGGCCCCAGCGCGGTTCTTGCCCGTCCCAGCGCCTCCTCGCTCCAATCGGCGATCGCCACGTTGAGGCCGAGCGCCTGGAACTTGCGCGCGGCGGCAAGGCCGATGCCGGAAGCGCCGCCCGTGATCACGGAGACATGGCCGGTGGCGATGGCGGGATGCGTCATGTCTTCGTCCTGCTGGTCGATTGTTGGAGGTTGGCCGACGCGGTGATCGGGATGGATGCACAAAGCATGATAACCTTCTATATCCGGATTGGGGACTGGTTTCGCCACAGGGATTTCATGCCGATGCGCCGCACGCTTCTTGCTCTCATGCTCCTCGCCGCGACCATGCCGGCGGCTCTCGCCTGCACGAAGGACGAGCTGCAGGCGAAGTCGATTGAGCTCGCCGATCTCGTCAAGGCGATCGTCGCCAAGGATCCGAGTCAGGCGCAACCATGGCGCGCCAAGCAGGTGACCGTCGATCAGGTGGCCGAGGTGACAACCGACCTCGACAAGATCTGCGCCGCCTATGATTCGGCGATCGCAGAGGCCAAAGCCGCGCCGTAGCTGCTCTATCGGGCTCGCGCCATGATCCGCATCACCGACGAGATCGAACTCGACGAGAGCGAAATCGAGGAGACGTTCATCCGTTCGTCGGGACCTGGCGGGCAGAACGTCAACAAGGTGTCGAGCGCAGTACAACTGCGCTTCGACGCTCGCCGATCGCGGGCGTTGCCCGACGCCGTCGCCGTGCGATTGATGCGGCTCGCGGGGTCCAAGCTGACGCAGGATGGCGTCATCGTCATCACCGCGCAGCGCCATCGCGACCAGGCGCGCAACCGCGCCGATGCTGTCGAGCGCCTTGCTGAGTTGATCCGCGCGGCCATTCCGCCGCCGATCCCCCGCCGCGCCACCAAGCCGACAAAGGCTTCCAAGGAGCGGCGGTTGGACGGGAAGGCCAAGCGATCAGGCGTCAAAGCCATGCGGGGCGGGGTCAAGTTCGATTGAAGGTCGGCACGCAGACATAGGTTTTGCGCGATCTGGCTAAAATCACCTGAGCGGTGCAACATCCTTGAAGGCCGCGCATTGAAGCTCGGGCTTAACACGAGACGAGGGACGCACCATGGGTATCATCTGGACCATCATCATCGGCTTCATTGCCGGCGTGATCGCGAAATTCATCATGCCGGGCGACAATGAGCCCCGGGGCTTCATTCTCACCATCATCCTCGGCATTGCCGGCGCTTTCTTGGCCACCTGGCTCGGGCAGGCGATCGGATGGTATGGCCCGAACGATCAGGCAGGACTGATCGGCGCGGTCGTCGGCGCGCTGATCGTCCTGTTTATCTGGGGCGCTATCGTCCGCCGCCGGGCCTGAAAGAAGAGATCCCGCTTCGCATGCGAAGCGGGATCGCTCTAGCGACGGCGCGGAAGTTCCGGGTGCTCGCTGAAATGTTCTTCAAGCGCCTCGGTGATCGGACACCGGCCGGTCGCGCCGCGATAGGCGAGGTAGGACCCCGTCGCCAGAGCCAGCACCGACAGGAAGCGATTGGGACGCGGCCGCAAAGCGGCGGCGGCCAAAGCGAGCCCGCCCAGAACCGATAGGGTCCTGCTGGCGGTCGACATTTCCGGAACCACGACAGGTTCGACGGTTCGCGAGCGGAAGATCATTTGTGGTCTCCTCTTGGAATCGAGCGTTCAACGCGGCATCGGCGGTTGCGTTCCCGCGACCCTTTCGCCGCAAGGGAGGGTGTCATGATCAAAGTGGGCATCGGTGGCTGGGTGTTCGAGCCCTGGCGCGGCGTGTTCTATCCCGAGGGATTGCCGCAGAAGCGCGAATTGGAGCATGCCAGCCGGCATGTCACATCGATCGAGATCAATGGCACCTATTACGGCAGCCAGAAGCCGGAGAGCTTCCGAAAATGGGCTGCCGAGACACCCGAGGACTTCGTCTTCGCGCTGAAGGGCTCTCGCTACACGACCAACCGGCGCGTTCTCGCCGAGGCCGGCGAGTCCGTGCAGCGGCTGATCGACAGCGGTATCACCGAACTCGGCGACAAGCTCGGCCCGATCAACTGGCAATTCATGGAGACCAAGAAATTCGAGCCGGAGGATTTCGAGGCGTTTCTCGCGCTCTTGCCGAAGAAGGAAGGCAGCCGAAAGCTGCGCCATGCGGTCGAAGTGCGGCATGAGAGCTTCAAGTCGCCGGAGTTCGTGGCGCTGGCCCGGCAGTACGGCGTCGCCATCGTGCTGGCGGACTCGGACCATTTTCCGATGATTGCCGATCCGACTGCGGACTTCGTCTATGCCCGCCTGCAGGCCGCTTCCGAGGATGAGGCGGTGGGCTATTCCGACGCAGCCCTCGACCAATGGCTCGACCGTGCCAAGGCGTTTGCCGAGGGCGGGTTCCCGGAGGACCTGCCTCGGCTGTCAGACCATACCATCGTGAAGGGCGGACGCGACGTTTTCATCTACATGATCAATGGTTTCAAGCCGAAAGCCCCGGCTGCTGCGATGGCGCTTATTGAGCGGCTGGGCGGCTGACCCATTGCTCTTCGGTCTCCGCTTTCCCATAGAGCCTCAAGCCTGATACGCCCGGCCTCAAGGCTCTATGTGCGTTTTGGTGCACAATCCACGCCCCATTCTCGCCTTTTTTCGCCGGTTGATGAACGACGTCGAACAAGGGCTTCCTTCGATCAGGTGTGGATGCGCGCCAGCGAGCGCGATAACGGAGAGTAACCGGGTGAGTTCCAAGACCTATTTGCCGGCCATTACGGCCGGCCTGATGGCTATCGCGGCGACGACGTCCCTCAACATTCAGCCGGCCCAAGCTGGCGCTCAATGCGGGCGGGCCTCCTGGTACAAGCTCTCCGGCCGGACGGCGAGCGGCGAGCGCAACAACCCCGCCGCCCTGACGGCAGCCCATCGGTCTCTCCCCTTCGGCACCCGCGTCCGGGTCGAAAATCTCCGCAACGGCAAGTTCGTCGTCGTCCGCATCAATGATCGCGGTCCGTTCGTCGGTGGCCGCGTCATCGACGTCTCGCGCGCCGCCGCGCAGCAGCTCGGCATGGTTTCGACGGGTACGGCCAAGGTGCGCGTCGTCGCCGACGGTGTCGCCATGAAGGGCGCCTGCGGCTAACGTTCGTCGAGTGCCACGGCCTTGATCAGCGCCGTTACCGCAAGTCCTGGCGCAAGGCCAAGATCGCGCTGAGCCCCGCGTGTAACCCGAGCCAGCATCGGTTCGCCGCCGACATCGAGACTCACCGCTACATCCGACATCTGTTCGCTGACCGCGACGACCCGCGCCGCCAGGCGGTTGCGGATCGAGAGCCGTCCAGGTTCGCCAACGGCGAGCGCGATGTCGCGAGCGCGAATATGCACGCGGACCCGGGTGCCCAGGCGGCGACCGAGCTTTGGTATCTGCAGCACGCCCGCCGGATGATCGAGCAGCGTCACTCCGTCGATCTCATCCTCTGCATGGACGATCGCGGTCAGGATCGCGCCGGTCTCGCTGTCGGCCGCGACATCGGCGAAGACCGTTCCGACGGGCCCTGCCGCCGCGACGCGCCCCGCCTCGATGATCACCACCTGATCGGCCAGCCGCGCCACTTCGTCGACCGCATGGCTGACATAGAGGATCGGCAGCTTCATCTCGTCGCGCAGGCGCTCGAGAAAGGGCAGGATCTCGGCCCGCCGCGCGCGGTCGAGCGCGGCAAGCGGCTCGTCCATTAACAGCAGGCGCGGGCTCGCCAGCAAGGCCCGGCCGATCGCGACGCGCTGCTTCTCGCCGCCCGAGAGGTCGAGAGGCCGACGTTTCAGTAGTGCGCCGATGCCGAGCAGTTCGACGATGGCGCCGAAATCGCCCCAGCGTCCGGCCCGCGGTCCGAACCAGCGGCCATAGGAGAGGTTGGACTGTACTGAGAGGTGAGGAAACAGCCGCGCATCCTGGAAGACATAGCCGATCCGACGCCGTGACGGTGGCAGCATGACGCCAACTGCCCGGTCGACGAGAACTTCGCCGTCCAGTGTGATGCGTCCGCGGTCGGGCTGCGAGAGGCCCGCGACCAGATTGACGATCGTCGTCTTGCCAGATCCGGAAGGACCGAAAAGAGCTGTCACGCCGCCCTCGGAGGTGAAGCGCGCCTCCAGCACGAAGTCGCCAAGCCGCTTCTCGGCCTCGAAAGTCAGCGTCATGGCCGTGTATCGCGCGTCGCGCGCCTGGCGATGGCTTCGGAGAGCACAAGCGCGCCCAACGAGATCACCACGGAGACGATCGTCAGCCGCAGCGCCGCTCCATCGCCACCGGGCGTCTGGATCAGGCTGTAAATCGCCGAGGGAATGGTCTGCGTCTCGCCGGGAATGTTGGAGACGAAGGTGATCGTCGCGCCAAATTCACCAAGCGCCCGCGCGAAGGAGAGCACAAGGCCGGCCAAGATGCCGGGGAGGGCAAGCGGCAGCGTCACGGTCAGAAAGACCGCGACGCGTCCGGCGCCGAGCGTCGCGGCGGCCTGTTCAAGCCGCTGGTCGATCGCCTCGATGGACAAGGCGATGGCGCGCACCATCAGGGGAAAGCCCATGACGGCGCAGGCGAGCGCGGCTCCCGTCCAGCGGAAGGCAAGCACGACGCCGAATTGCTGGTCCAGGAAGGCGCCGATCGGTCCCTTGCGGCCAAAGGCGAGCAGCAGCAGGAAGCCCGTCACCACGGGCGGCATCACCAGCGGCAGATGGATGACGGCGGAGAACAAGGTCCGGCCTGGGAAGCGTCCGCGCGCCAGCAGCATGGCGCAGGCTATACCGAAAGGCAGACTGGCAGCGACGGCGACGCAGGCGACACGCAGACTGAGCCCGATCGCCTGCCATTCTTCGGCTGTGAAAAGACCGTCCATCACTCCTCGGCGGCCCCATCACGGCCTGTCTGTCTCGCTCGCCCTGATGTCGCCGACAGAGGCGTGTGAGGCAAGGGCAGAGCTTGCCGCTGCTTCTCTCAACCCTGACTGCCGATGACCGTGAAGCCGGCTTGCTCGAAAGCGGGGCGCGCCTCTGGCGAGACGAGCCAATCAAGAAACGCCCGGGCGTCCGGGTTGCTCGAGGCCTTCACGAGGGCAATCGGATAGACGATGGGCGGATGGCTGTCTTCGGGAAAAGTACCGACGACCTTGACGCCAGGCTCAGCCTTGGCGTCGGTGCCATAGACGATCCCGAAGGGCGCTTCGCCCCGCGCCACGAAGGCGAGCGCGCCGCGGACATTATCGGCCTCGGCAACATGAGGGGCGACGGCGTCCCAGACGCCGAGTGCGGTCAGCGAGGCCTTGCCATATTTGCCGGCCGGCACCGAGGCGACGGCGCCCATCGCCAGCTTGCCATCGGCGCCGAGCGCCGCAGCGAGCGGGGAGTTCTTGCCGATCGTGATCGTTGCGGCGGAATCCTTCGGCGCCACCAGCACCAGCGTATTGCCGAGCAGCGTCGTTCGCGTTGACGGATCGATCAGGCCCTTCTTCGCAAGTTCGTCCATCCAGTCGAGATCGGCAGAGAAAAAGATATCGGCCGGCGCTCCGGCCTCGATCTGCTTGGCGAGCGCCGAGGACGCCGCATAGCTGACCGCGACGGGCTTGCCGGTCTTTGCCTTGTAGGTCGCCGTCGCGGCGCCCAACGCTTCCTTGAGGCTGGCGGCGGCGAAGACGGTGACGTCGGCGGCGCGGGCAGGCAGGGCCGCCAGAGGGGCGGCAACGAAGGCGAGGCCGGTAAGCGCGAGCGCAAGGCGGCGAGTCAGACGGATCATGGCAAAGGGCTCCGGACGCGAGAGCGACATTTCTGCACGGAAATATCGATGGATCAACCGTCGCATCGATCGGCGGCACTGATGGATACGCAACAGGTTGGAATTGGACATTCATCGTTCATGCGGCGATCGTTGAGCGATCCAGGGGAGATCCACATGGCCGCCATCCATACGCTGTTTTCGATGCAGTCTTCAGGCAATTGCTACAAGCCGCGGCTGCTGATGCATGAACTCGGCATTCCCTTCCGCATCGTCGAGGTGGAAAAGGGAAGCGGCAAGACGACGGCGCAGGATTTCCTGAAGCTCAATCCAAACGCGCAGGTGCCGCTGCTCGTCCTGCCCGATGGACAACCGCTCGCCGAATCGAACGCGATGCTGCTGCATCTTGCCGAGGGCTCGCCGCTCATCCCGGCCGACGCCTATGACCGTGCGCTCTGCTACCAATGGCTCTTCTTTGAGCAGTACAGCCACGAGCCCGTCATCGCTGTCGCGCGCAACTGGCTGTTCCTGACGCCGGGCGGACGGGTCACGATGGCGCATCGCATCGAGGAGTGGCAGGTCAAAGGCCACAAAGCGCTCGGGGTCATGGAAGCGCGCCTGTCCGTCGCCGATTTCCTTGCCGGCCCGGCCTTCTCCATCGCCGATATCGCGCTCTATGCGTATACGCATGTTGCCGAGGACGCGGACTATGATCTCGCGCTCTATCCCGGCATCAGCGCCTGGCTCGCGCGCATCGCCGCCCGGCCGCGCCATGTCGGGATCGACTGGCGGCCCCTCGCGTGACCGAGGTCACAGACAGCTTCAGCCTTCCCGGCTAAGGACCGGCAGCGGCACAGTTTTCAGGCCGTTTACCTTTGCCGCAATTTGGTCACGACATGGCACGGTGGGAGCCACATTCGCTCCGAACCACCGCCGCAGTCGGGGTTCTGAATGGCGATGTGGGACGAAGACAGCCGAGACGGGGAACCGCCATGACCGAGAACATCCATCGCCAGCGCGCCAATCCCCGGCGGGAAAAGACAACCCGCCGCGCCTTCATTCTCTGGATGGCCGCCTACACCGTCGCCCTCGTCCTCGTCGCGATGCTGCACAGCTTCGGCGGCGGTCCGGGCGGCGTGACGATCGATTCGAACGGCGTTGCGACCCAGCAGGCGCGGGCAACCGGCGCGCCGCAGAGTTCGCTTGCCGACCGCCTGTTGCCTGAAACCGTGTCGCTCCGCGTCGACGGCTAAGGCCGGGCAAATCCGGGCGACACACCTGGCAGCATGAAAAAAGGAGCGCCCGTCGACGCTCCTTCTAGTCTAGGTCCGGCGGCTTCACAGCCGCCGGCTGCTTCCGAAAAGTATCGCCTATTTCTGGATGCAGGTGTCGGCGGTGTCCTTGGTGCATTCGTCGAGGCCGGTGAAGACCGGATCTTCGACCTTCTCGCCCTTGATCAGGCTGATCATGACGCTCGGCGCCTTGTAGCCCATCTCGAACGGACGCTGGCCGACGAGAGCCTCGACCCGGCCCTCCTTGGCGATCGCGACTTCGTCGCCGATCGTGTCGGCCGCGACGATGACGAGATCCTTGCTGGCGATCCGGTCCTTGTACTGGTCGGTCAGCTGGCGATAGGGCTGCGGCGCGCCGAACAGCGGCCAGCCGCCCTCGATTACGAAGGCGTCAAGCTTCGGATTGGCAGCCAGAATGTCCGACATCGCCTGCACGCCGGCAGGGCCGTCATCATTGGTGAACACCGGGCAACCGGCGATCTCGGTCCAGCCGCCTTCACCCTTGAGCGCGTCCAGGCCCTTCTGGCCGGACAGCGCGTCGCGGGTGCCGGAGGCGCGGCGCAGGATGTTGTCTGCCGCGGCATTGCCTTCGATCAGGCAGACGGTGCCGCCATTCGGCTTCGCCTTCTTGAGATATTCGCCGAGACGGAAGCCCATCAGGTAGTTGTCAGTGCCGAGATAGGTCTTGCGCAGCGCGGCGTCTTCCTTCTTGAGGTCGGCGTCGAGCGTCATGATCGGGATCTGCGGATTGGCAGCCCGGAGCGTGTTTGCGATCAGCGGCGCGTTCGACGGCGAGATCGCCATGGCGACCGTCGAGGGCTTGCCGAGCATGTCCTGCACGATCTGCGCCTCGCCGGCCTCGTCGGAGGTCGAAGCGGGGCCGGTGTAGAAGCACTCGTACTCGCTGTCGGCGTTTTCCTTGTTCCACTTCTCGCAGCCCTGATGGATGGCTTCGAAGAAGGGGTTGTCGAGGCCCTTCACGACGATGACGAGCTGTTTCTTGGCAGCGAACGCATCGCCGGCCGAAAGGGCCAGCACAGCGGCTGCGATCAGCATGAGGCTCTTTTTCATGGTCTCCTCCCGAGACGTTTGAAAATCTTGGCTCCGGATGTCCGGCCGCGGCCCAGTTCCCTGGTTTCTTCGTCTTTCTGGCCCCGCCGGATCCGACGGGGAGATGATGCAGGCACGCGCAGGCCTGCAGCCACCATCCCCGATGCAGAGAAGCTATCGTTGTCGATCCAAGCGAGTCAATCCGAATGATCGTATGATATTGACATATTCCGCTTTGCGATAATTCTATACTGCGATGCAAAAAGTATTGCGCCGCAGCATCGTAATATGGTGCTCATGCGGACTTGATCTGCTCGGCCATACTGCGCGTTTCCGGCTCCATTTTTCCGCCAGAGCCGATACGGATATTCATCGGACGATCGGATTGACGGCAATCACGCTGCCGATTATTGGGATAGGGGACTGGAACGAGCCGCCCGGTCCCGCTGCGGCGGTTGGGGCCATCAGCTTCGGGAGGAGGCGGGGGTGCCGGTTCTTGAGATTTCGAATGTCTCGAAGCATTTCGGGGCCATTCATGCGCTGAATGATGTCTCGTTCTCGCTCGAGCCGGGCGAGGTCATCGGGCTGATGGGCGACAACGGCGCCGGCAAGTCCACGCTCGTGAAGATTATCGCCGGCAATTTTCGCCCGACGCATGGCTCTCTGAAAATGGACGGGCGCGAACTCGTCATGCACAAGCCGGTCGAGGCGCGGCAGCATGGCATCGAGATCGTGCACCAGCACCTCGCGCTCTGCGACAATCTCACGGCGGCGGCGAATGTCTTTCTCGGCCGTGAGCTGCGCAAGGGCGTTGGCCCGTTCCGCGTCCTCGACTATGGCGCGATGTACAAGCGCGCCGGCGAGCTGTTCAAGGAATTGAAATCAGAGACGCGGCCGCGCGATCTCGTGAAGCAGATGTCGGGCGGCCAGCGCCAGGCGGTCGCGATCGCGCGCACGAGGCTTTCGGATGCCAAGATCGTGCTGATGGACGAGCCGACGGCCGCGATCTCCGTGCGGCAGGTGGCGGAAGTGCTGAACCTCATCCGTCATCTCCGCGATCAGGGCATCGCCGTGGTGCTGATCAGCCACCGCATGCCGGACGTCTTCACCGTCTGTGATCGCGTCGTGGTGCTGAGGCGCGGGCGCAAGGTCGCCGATCGGCCGATCGCTCTCAGTTCTCCCGAGGAAGTCACCGGCCTCATCACCGGCGCCATCGAACAGGTGGCGTGAGTTCACGGCCAGCAGCAGGGCGACGACATCATCATGGCGACCACCATCGACGACCATATCGGCCAGCGGCAGCACAGCCTCCTGTCCTGGCTGACCTCGCGCCAGACCTTCTGGGTGCTGATCGCCGTCATCCTCGCCTGCGCCTTCCTGTCGTTTGCCACGGATTCGTTCGCGACCTCCAACAACCTCTTCAACGTCACCCGCAATTTCACCTTCGTGGCCGTCATCGCGCTCGGCATGACGATCGTGATCATTACGGGTGGCATCGACCTCTCGGTCGGCTCGGTGCTCTGCCTCTGCAGCATGGTGCTCGCCGTGACGATGCATGCGGGCTATTCGATCGAGGTCGGCATCGCCGCGTCGCTGGGCACCGCCCTGATCATCGGCGCGGTCAATGGCGTGCTCATCGCCTATGTCGGCATGCCGCCCTTCGTGGTCACGCTCGGCATGCTGTCGATCGCACGCAGCCTTGCCATGGTCGCCTCGAACAACACCGTCGTGTACCAGTTCGGCCCCGACCACGATAAGCTCTTGGCACTCGGTGGCGGACATTTCTTCTTCGGCATCGCCAACCCGGTCATCTACATGGTCGTGCTGACGTTGATCACAGCCTTCGTGCTGCGCTGGACGCGGTTTGGTCGCCATGTCTACGCCATTGGCGGTAATGAAAATGCGGCGGTGCTCACCGGTGTGCCGGTGAAGCAGATCAAGGTCGCCGTCTACATGATCTCGTCGCTCTCGGCCGGCATTGCCGGCGTGATCGAGACGGGCTGGCTCGGCGCCGTGACAACCAATCTTGGCACTGGGATGGAGCTACAGGTGATCGCGGCCACCGTCATCGGCGGTGCGAATCTGGCCGGCGGCGTCGGCACCGCCTTCGGCGCCATTGTTGGCGCGGCGCTGATCGAGATCATCCGAAACAGCCTCGGCCTGCTCGGCATCAACGCCTTCTGGCAGGGCGCCTTTATCGGCTCGTTCATCATCGTTGCGGTGCTGTTCGACCGGATCAAGAACCTCCGCCAGCCCTCTTGAGCCGCTATCGGCATGGACGGCGCTTGCTGTTGGCGGCACACTGAGAGCTGTGTCGTCAGGGCTTCAACCGCGTGCATGCTCCCAACCAGACCGAAGGCCTGCGTTTCCGTCTTGTGCTGAAGGCGGGCTTCGCGCTCGGCCCCGGCAAGGGTGATCTGCTTGATGCGATCGCAGCGACGGGATCGCTGGCCGCATCCGGTGATCGCCTCGGCATGAGCGCCAAGCGGGTCTGGACGCTGATCCGCGAGATGAACGAGGCATTCCCGACACCGCTCGTGGAAACCGAAAAGGGCGGGACGGGTGGCGGTGGCGGCGCGCGATTGACGGTGCTCGGCGCACGGGTGCTTGCTCGCTACCGCGCGATGGAAGCGGAAGCCAATGCCGCGATCGCCGCCGGCCTTGATGAATTGCGCCTGCTGCTTAAGGAAACCGACAACCCCGAAACCTGAGTCAGGCCAAGGGCTCCGGCACGAATTCTGATGTGCCGGCTGAGGGCCGCGCGAGCCAGGCCTTGATGCCGTCCGATGCGGCGACGCCGGTCGCGAAGCAGGCCTGCAGCAGATAGCCGCCAGTCGGCGCTTCCCAATCCAGCATTTCCCCGGCCACGAAGGTGCCCGGCCGCGCCCTCAGCATCAGCTGATCGTCGACAGCGTCGAAGGCGACGCCGCCCGCGGTTGAGATCGCGCGCTCGAGCCCGGCTGGCGGACCGAGGCGCAAGGGCAGCGCCTTGATGAGCGCAGCCAGCGCCTCCGGCTCCCGCGGCAGATCGGGGCGTGTCTCGCGCAGCAGATTGATTGCGACGGGTGCGAGCTTCACGGCCTTGCGCAGACGGTTCGACAGCGATTCCGTCGGGCGCTGGCGTGCGATCCGCCTGGCAATCTCGGCCGCGTCCAGTTGCGGCAACAAGTCGATGGCGATCTCCGCGCCGCCGGCCTTCGCGTTCTCGCGGAGCGTGCTGCTCAGCGCGTAGAATGCGCCACCTTCGATGCCATAGCGGGCAATCATCGCTTCGCCACGCACCCGCTCGTGCTTGTAGCTGACGGCGATATTCTTGAGCGGCGTCCCAGCGAAGCGATCGCGAAACGTTTCCGACCAGGGCAGCGAAAATCCGACATTGGCGGGGGCGAGCGGCGTCACCGCGACGCCCGCCTCTTCGAGGATCGGCACGAACCGGCCGTCGGCACCGAGGCGCGGCCAACTGGCGCCGCCGAGCGCGAGCAGCGTCGCATCCGCCTTGATTGTCTCGATCGTCCCGTAGGGCGTGCGGAAGCGATCCTCGCCCGGCCCGCCGAAGCCGATCCATTCATGCCGAGTCACCAGCGTGACGCCGAGCGCGTCGAGCCGGCGGAGCCAGGCCCTCAGCAGTGGCGATGCTTTCATCGATTTCGGAAATACGCGTCCGCTCGAGCCGACAAAGGTTGTCTCGCCAAACGCATCGGCGAAAGCACGGAGCGCATCGGGCGGGAAGCTCTCCACAACGGCCTGGAGCCTTGGCGCGGCCACGCCATAGCGCCCGAGGAATCGCTCCATCGGCTCGCTATGGGTGAGATTGAGGCCGCCGCGTCCCGCCATCAGGAACTTGCGGGCCGGGGAGGGCATACGCTCATGCACGGTGACCGCCGCGCCCGCCTCGGCGAGGCGGAGAGCGGCGATCAGCCCGGTTGGGCCGGCGCCGACGATCGTGACGCGACGTGTCACGCGCTACTGCTTGCCGACCAGCTTGTCCGCGAAGAGCGCTGCGCTTTTGGCATAGACTTCGGCCTTGTTCCACTGGCGCAGCACGTTGAAATTGGCCGAGCCCTCTTCCCAGCTGCCGCCGCGCTGCCAGCCATAGCCCTTGAGGTAATTGGCCGTCGAGGCGAGGACGTCGGCGGGGCTGTGGCGCAGGTCGGCATGGCCGTTGCCGTCGAAATCGATGGCGAAGCGGACATAGGAGGACGCCATGAACTGCGTCTGTCCGATCTCGCCGGCCCATGCGCCCTTCATGTCGCCGGGGGCAAGGTCGCCACGCTGGACGATCTTGAGTGCGTCCATCAGCTGCTCCTGGAAGAAGTCGGTGCGGCGGCAATCGAAGGCCAGCGTCGCAAGGGAGCGGAAGGTCGACATATTGCCGCTGCCGGCGCCGAAATCCGTCTCCATACCCCAGATCGCGATCAGGATCGGCCCGGGAACGCCGAACTGCTTCTCGATGCGGGCGAGCACATTGGCATACTGCGCCATCAGCTTCTTGCCACGAGCGACGCGACCGGCCGAGACGACGCGGGCGGAATAGACCGAGAAGGGCTGCTTGAAGTGCTTCTGATTGCGGTCGAGCTTGATGACGCGCGCATCATAGGTCACGCCCGAAAGCGCCGCCTGGACGACGCGCGGCGAAATGCCATTGGCGATCGCCTCGCCCTTGAAGCTTTCCAGCCAGGTTGGGAAGTCGGCCGGATTGTTGCTGCAGGTCGCGGCGTTTGCTCCCGCCGCGCCGGCAGTGAGGACCAGCGTGGCAATCAGCATGCGAAGCTTGGAACGGATCATGGTCTGCTTTCGTCTCTTTGTTGGCCGGCGCCGGAGAGCCTTGGCGGCATTGAGTGCCATCGATGCGCCAAGTACTCACGGGTGGACGGTACGTTCAAGACGAAGCCTAGACGATCGAGGTTACTTTCCGGTTGAAAGGACCCGGTGTTGCATTCCTGCTCAGGTCGTCGCTGCACCGAAACCCCGGCGTTTCAGCCGCACGATGGCGAGATCGAGCGCCGAGAGGAACGCTGATCGATCGCGCGGCGAGAAGGGCCTCGGTCCGCCAGTGATCGCGCCTGCGGAGCGTAGGTCTTCCATGAGATTGCGCGTCGCCAGCGCCATGCCGATCGAGGCTTCGGTGAAGGGTCGGCCATTTGGCGCGATGACGTCCGCGCCGGCCTTTATCGCGCGGTCGGCGAGAGGTACGTCGGACGTCACCACGATGTCGCCCTCGACCGCCCGCTCGGCGATCCAGTCGTCGGCGACATTCATGCCGCCGGGCACGATGACCCGTTCGATCATTGGGTCGCGCGGTACCTGCATGAAGCTGTTGGCGACGACGAAGGTCTTGAGGCCGTGCCGTTCGGCGACCTTGTAGATCTCGGCCTTCACCGGGCAGGCGTCGGCGTCGATATAGATCAGGATCGGTCGAGACATGGAGAACAGGCTTCTCAAATGAGAAGGGTCGCCCGTTTGGGCGACCCTTCCATTGTCAGACCGCGACCCGGCCCGAAGGCCAAGCAAGGCCGGTCAAGCGGTGCGAATCCCTACGAAATCAGAGATCCGGACCATTGCGACCAAGCCACGCGGCAAACGACAATGAGACACAGGATCACCTCCTTTCGATTGTTGAAGACAGACCGAGCTTACCGAAGATGACGGCGATTGAAAGCGGAAATTCACCGGCTCATCGAATCTGTTTGAGCAGTGCCGCATCCGGGAAGCAGGTGGGCGGAACGCCCTTCGCGGTCTGCCAGGCGCCGACCGCGTTGCGCGTCTTGTAGCCCACCAGCCCATCGGCCGAGCCTACATCGACGCCGCGTGCTTCGAGGCGCTGCTGCATTGCACGGACGTCGCTGCGCCTGAATCCACCCACGTCAGCCCAGCGTCCAAGGAAGGCACCGGCATTGGACCGGATGCGATCGGAAAGATGGCCGATGAACAGCGCGTAGAGATCGCTCTCGTTATAGGTCTTCAGGACGTAGAAATTGTCCGAGACGAGGAAGGCGGGGCCATACCGACCGGCGGGCATCAGCAGATGCATGGTCTGCTTCTGGGCCCGCGCGTTGATCGGCGTTCCATCGGCATTGCGAATGCCCATGGCGAGCCAGTCCGTCATCGGCCTGCCCTGGTCGGGGCCTTCGAGGCTGCAGGTGATTTCCGGCGGCAGCGACACCTCGAAGCCCCAGCCGACGCCGGGCTGCCAGCCATTCTGCTTCAGGAAATTAGCGATGGAGCCGAGCGTATCCGGGACCGAGTTCCAGATGTCGCGGCGGCCGTTCTTGTCGAAGTCCACCGCCGTCGTGAGGTATTTCGACGGCAGGAATTGCGGCTGGCCGAGCGCGCCGGCCCATGAACTCTTCATCTCCTTCAGGGCGATGTGGTCACCCTCAAGGATTTCCAGCGCCGCGAGCAGTTCGGGATAGAAGTTTTCCTTGCGCGCGCCCATGAAGGCTTCGGTCGCGAGCGCCCGGATCGCGGAATAGGGCAGCTTGGCCGCGCCATAGCCGGACTCGCGGCCCCAGATCGCCAGAACGATCGAGGGCGGCACGCCGTAACGTGTCTCGACCTCGGCGAGGGTTCGCGACAGTGACCTGAAGCGGCTGCGGCCGCCCTGGGCAAGCGACTTGACCTTGCCTTCATCGAAATAGCGGGCCGGTCCCTGGAATTCGGCCTGGCGCTGCGGCTCCTCTCGCCCCGGCTGTCCAGGTGGCGCGAGGTCGGGCAGCGTCCAGTCGAGCGTCAATCCTGCAAAGGCGCGCTGAAGCGTCGGCTGCGTCACGCCGCGCTTCTCCGCGTCGGGCGCCACCGTTGCGGACAGCCATTTCTGGAACGCGATTTCGGTCTCGCCCCGCGACTGTGCATAGGCAGGCGATGCGGCGACGAGACCGAGGAGAACGCAGAGATTGAAGAAGAAGCGCAAGGTAATCACCCGATCCGAAAGTGCAATTCGCAGCCGACAGTGGCGGGTTGCCGGGCCGGACGCAACGGGGATGCTAGCGCGACATCCAGTTGTTGCGACGCGCCTCGCCGATGAGACAATCGGCCGTATCGCGCGCCGCGCTATCGGCGACGCGAATGAGCGGCGGACCCTTCGAGGGGCCCCAGTATTCAGCGATTTCCTGGATGAGCTTGCGGCGGATCGCGGTCTCGAACTGGTCGCTCGACGTGACGGGAATTGTGAACGCACCTGGGCCGCCGACGACGCAGTCGCGGTAATACCCGTCGAGATCGGCGATATCAAAAGCGCTGTAGCCGCCGGGGCGCAGCACGATCGGCAGGCCGTTGATGACGATGCCGCGCGCCAAAACCGCGTCGCGGGCCGGCACGACGGGGCCGCCGACATTGTTCGGTCCGTCGCCCGAGACGTCGATCACCTGCCGCTCGCCGGCAAAGCCGTTGTCCATGAAGAGACTGGCCGCAAAGAGGAGGCTCGACGAGATCGATGTGCCGAAGCGCCCGCTCGCCTGCGAAGGTCCGATCGCAGCGGAAAAGGCGTCGGCGCCTTCTTCGTCTTCCACGAGGCTCCAGGGAACGACGACATTTTCGGAGCCCGGTCCCGACCATTCGAAATAAGTGAGCGCGATGCGACCGTTGAGTCCGGAACGAATGGCCCTGATGACATCTGGATGGCGCAATGCGTCACGATAGCCCTGCCTCTGGATCGCACGTTCCCCGGCATCCATCGAGCGCGAGACGTCGACAGCGAGCACAAGTTCGACATCGACGGGGAGATCGGCCGCTTGCGCGGGCATCACCGACGTCGCGAGCAGCGCGGAAAGACCCGCGATGAGGCATAGCGGAAAGCAAGCGGGCTTCATGTCCTCCTCCTCGGGCGTGGCGGGCAGAGCGCGAAGACCGGGGGATGCAAGGCTTCCCTGACAACTGTAGGGTGAGCTGAGCGATCCTCAAGGCCTTTTCGGGCTGGGCTGATCGAACGCTAGCGAGCAATCTGGATGGCAGCGACTGACGAAACGGCATCAGGGACGGCCCGCGTGGTGCTTGCGGCGACGATCCTGGCCTCCGGCATGGCCTTCATGGACGGTACCGTTGTCACGGTGGCCTTGCCAGCGATCCGCGCCGGGCTCGGCGCCGGCTTTGCAGAGGGACAGTGGACGGCGAATGCGTACACGCTGACGCTTGCCGCCTTCACGCTGCTCGGCGGCGCCGCCGGCGACGCCTTTGGTCTCAGGCGCGTCTTCATGATCGGGATCGCGCTGTTTGGCCTCGCTTCAGCGGCCTGCGGGTTCGCATGGTCGCCGGAGAGCCTTGTCGTGTCCCGGGCGATCCAGGGGGTCGGCGGTGCCTTGATGGTGCCGGGCTCTCTGGCGCTGATCGCGGCGCACTATCCGCCGAAGGTTCGTGGGCGGGCGATCGGCGCCTGGGCTGCAGCCTCGTCGATCGCGCCGGCGATCGGCCCCGTCATCGGCGGCCTTCTCGTCGATCATGGTTCGTGGCGCGCTATCTTCCTGATCAATGTGCCGATCGCCATAGCCGCGCTTGTCCTCTGCCAACTGCGTGTTCCGGCCGATGGAGCGCGCGCCGAAGCGCGGATGGACTGGACCGGTGGCGCGCTCGCGGTGCTCGGGCTTGGGCTGACCGCCTACGGACTGACGGCGGTCGCGGATCCGGCGGGCGGCGGCGCGGCGATCAATCTCGGCCTCGCCGCGCTCGGGGCCTTGATACTGGTTCTGTTCGTCTTCTGGGAGCAGCGGGCTCCGAACCCGATGATGCCCCTTGGGCTGTTCAAAAGCCGAACCTTCTCGGGCGTCAATGTGTTGACGCTGCTCCTCTATTTCGCGCTGTCCGGCGCCCTGTTCTTCCTGCCGACGGCGCTTATCGAGGCACATCGCTATCCGGCGGCGCTCGCTGGTTCGGTATTCATTCCGTTTGTCGTGGTCATGGGCGTGCTGTCACGCTTTGGCGGCGGCCTTGCAGACCGTATCGGCACGCGGCCCTGTCTGACCTTCGGTCCCATCATCACCGGGCTGGGATTTTTGGCTCTGGCGCCGGCCGTCGCGCAGGGCGGCTATGGAACGGCGGTGGTGCCCGTCATGCTGCTGATGGGGCTCGGCATGGGCATTACCGTCGCGCCGCTTTCGACTGCCGTCATGAATGCCGCGCCCCCCGAACGCAGCGGCGCGGCCTCAGGCATCAACAACGCGGTCGCACGAGTCGCCGGCCTGCTCGCCGTCGCAAGCCTCGGCCTCGCCGTCGGCATCGGTTTCACGATAGCGCTCAGCGGCGAAGCCGGGCCAGCCGCGGATGCCGTTCGGGCGGCTGGCTTCGGCGCGGCGCAGGCCGGCGAGCTCGCCGATGGAGCGATCGAGGCGCTGCGGGCGCGCGCAACGATCGCCGGCTTCGGCGCGGCGACCGTGATCTGCGGCGTCCTGGCGCTTCTCGCCGGCCTCGTCGGATGGCTGTTCACCGGAGCCGAGGCCGGCTCGGAGCCCGGCGGCTGAACGTCAGGCGGCGCGGGCGTTTGTCTTTCGCCCGTCCGGCGTAGTGGTGCGGCTGGTCTGTTCGGCGAGGTGATCATAGCGCGCCGTATAGCTGCCCGCTCCGGAGGTCGCCGAGCGCAGCTCGACGATGAAGCCCGCCATTTCCGCTTCCGGGATTTCCGCCTCGACGGTGTCCCAGCCAGGCCAGCCGCTGCGCGCATCGAAGCCGAGCAATTGGCCACGTCGCTGTGTCACCATCATGTTGACCCGCGGCGCGGTCTCCGACGGAACAATCACTGAGACATGGAGGACAGGCTCCAGCAAGACGGGCTGGCATTGCTCCAACGCCTCGCGCATGCCGATCTGCCCCGCCGTGCGGAATGCCTGGTCCGAGGAATCGACGCTGTGATAGGAGCCGTCGGTGAGCCGCACCGCGACATCGACCACCCGATGGCCGAGCGGCCCTTTCTTGAGCGCGTCCAGAACCCCCGCCTCGACGGCGGGAATATAGTTGCGCGGGATGGCACCGCCGGTGATCGCGTCCTCGAACAGGAAGCCGGCGCCTCGTGGCTGCGGCCGGACCTCCAGCACGCAGTCGCCGAACTGGCCATGGCCGCCAGACTGCTTCTTGTGGCGCCCGCGCACGGTGGCGCTGGCGCGGATGGTCTCGCGATAGGGAATGCTCGGTGGCCGCTGCTCGACCGAAAGGCCGAAGCGTGCGGCAAGGCGCTCCATGGCGACGCGCAGATGCATCTCGCCCTGGCCGCCCAATCGCACTTCGCCCGTATCGGCGTCCTGTCCGACGACCATCGCCGGACTTTCCTCGGAGAGTTTGGCGAGGGCAAGCGCGAGCTTCGCCTCGTCCTTTCGATCGATGGAACCGATCGCGAGTGCCATCACGGGTTCAGGCGCTGCCAGCGGCGCCAGTTGCGGCACGGCTGATTTGCCCGCCGCGAGCGTCATTCCCGTCGCCGCGCCGTCGAGTTTGCCGAAGCCGGCCGTTTCTCCCGTCTGCACCGTGTCGCGCTTCACCATCTGAACCCCTGTCGGTCGCAGGAGGCTAGAAACGCGGCCGACAGGCCCGCTTGGTCCCGCCAGTTCGGCTGCGTCCTCGATCGCGCCACGCAGCACGCGGCCAATGGAAAGCTTGCCAGCATGGCCGGCATTGACTGTCTTGACGATCTGGACGACCGGTTCCCCGGCGCTCGGAAGCGCGAGGCGGTCGAGGACGGCTGTGATGTCGGGCGCCTCGTGACGGATAGCCTTCAACAGCCGCCCGACGCCATGGCCATGCAGCGCCGATCCGATCAGTACCGGACAAACCAGGCCGTCGCGGAAGTCGCGCACGAGATCGGCGAAGACGTGGTCCCGCGCCGGCTCGATATCGTCGAGCAGCGCCTCCATGAGCGCATCGTCATAGTCGGCGAGCTTTTCCAGCATCGCATAGCGCGCCTCTGCCTCGCGGACGCGGTCGGGATCGGACATGTCGATCACCTCGCTCGGCGCCTGTTCGCGGTAGAGGAATGCGCGTTCGAGGGCGAGGTCGACGAAACCGGTGACGATATCGTTCTGGCGAATAGGGATGTGGCGCAGCAGCAGCGGGGCGCGGCTGGCCTTCTGCATCAATTCGAGCGCTTCCTCGACGCCCATTTCGCTCTTGTCGATCTTGTTCAGGAAAACGAAGCGGGGGATGCCGCGCGCTTCCAGCATGCCGAGCCAGGTCTGCAAGGCCGGGATCTTGCGCGGATCGGCCTCGACGACGACGACAGCGCAGTCGACGACCGCGAGCGCCGCCTCGGCCTCATGGGCGAACTCCACCGAGCCGGGGCAGTCGAAGATCGTGATGCGGTCATCGAGGAACGCGGTTTCAGCGATATTGAGCTCGACACTCATCTGGTGCGCGCGCGCCTCGGCCGAGGCATCGCCAACCGAGGTGCCGGATGCGACGCTACCCTGGCGGGGGATTGCGCCGGTGCGCGCCAGCAGTGCTTCCAGCAGGGTTGTCTTGCCACTCGCAAAAGGGCCGACCAGCGCGATCGCCCTGGGGCCGGCTCTCCTGCCGGCGCCACCGTGGATTGACTCGGTCATCGCTTCCTCCGTTCATGAAATGTTCTCGTGCCATTCTCATGCTTCGGTGCGCGAACCGGGCCCGGAAGTCCGGTCGGCGAAGGGATGGTCTCAGGGAACGGGGAGACTGACAAGCATCCTGTACATCACGACGCGGCGAGGACAAACGCAATCGGCCCGCGCATCCGGGGATGTGCGGGCCGAAAGAATGAACCGATCGGTGTCCGAATCAGGTGGTCGGGACGAGCGTCAGCGCGGCGCCGCCGGCTGCTGCATTAAGGCCGGTCTGGCCGGTGACACTGATCATCTGCAGGGCAATCGAGCCACCTGTGCCGCCGACGAGCACGTTGGTGCCGACGCCGACAATCGCCGTCGCCTCGGCTGTCGCGCCGAGATAGAGGCCCGAGAGCGCGCCATGGTGATAACCCGCGACCGGTGCGAACACCGCCCAGAGCAGCTTGCCTTCGCGCGTCCAGCCCACATCGACGCCGAGCTTCTTGATGTTGCCCGTATAGGTCTCGACGCGGCCCTTGGTCGAACGGAAGGTGCAGGAGACCTCCTTCGCCGAACCGATCAGGTAGCCTAGGCCGCCGCCGATGTCGCATTCCAGCATGCCGATCTTCACGCCATTGCGCTCGTCGTCCTGATAGGGAGCCGGCGAGGACATGTCTGCAGCGTGGGCGAATGTGCCAGCACAGGCAACGGCCATGGCGGCGGCGGCAATCTTCAGCGAGACGGTCTTCATTGGTATTTCCTCTTCAAGTCGAGCACCGCGCCGGGGGGCGCGACGCCGTTGGAGCCCCGTGTAAGCCCGAGTCAACGCAGTTCGCAGGAGTTTGATCCCGCGATGCATTGATCTGCGTCATCGCAGCCCATGCCGGCACGATCAAGCGCCGCCCGGAGTTGTGGTAAACCCGGGCCAAAGGCAGTCGGCTTCTTTTGACTGCCGCCATAAGCGGAGTTGTCAATGCTCACAGCCTATGCGGTTGCCGATCGCGGACCCACCGTCGTCGCGCTGCCTCCGATCGAGGCGATCGGGCGCGGGGAGGCGCGGGACATCGCGTGGGTCGACCTCCATGACCCGACGGCGGACGAAGAAAAGCAGGCTGAGGCCTATCTCGGCGGCCTCATTCCGACCCGCGAGGAAACGCGCGAGATCGAGTTTTCGAGCCGTTTCTATGTCGAGGATGGTGTTGTGGTCATGACCGCCAGCATCCTGGTCGGTATTGACCAGGGCACGCCCGGCCTGACGCCCTTCTCCTTCGCGGTGGCGAAGAACAAGATCGTGACGCTGCGCTATGCCGATATGACTGCGTTCAAGCAGTTCCTGGCGCGCGCGCCAAAGCCGGACAGCGGCTGTACCTCGGCTCCCGGAGTTCTCGCTGGCCTTCTTGAGGCCTTCATCGATCGTTCGGCCGATGTTCTTGAGCGCATCGCCCAGTCGGTCGACCACCTCAATTTCGAGATCTTCCAGCAGCGCGGCAAGCGGCGCCATCGCGGACGCCTGCTGGCGGCGGCGATCAGCGGCCTCGGCATTCAGGGCGATCTCGCATCGAAGACGCGCGAGAGTCTCGCCTCGCTGGAACGGCTGGTGCAATACGCAGCGGCCATGCTGCCGGATGTCAGCCTGAAGGCGGGGCTGTCATCGCGGCTGAAGCTGATGCTGCGCGATATCCGGTCTCTTGAGGACCATGTGAACTTCGTCCTCAACAAGATCACATTCCTGCTCGACGCGACGCTCGGGCTGATCTCGAACGAGCAGAACCAGGTGGTGAGCGTCTTGACCGTCGTCTCGACGATCCTGCTGCCGCCGATGCTGATCGGCACCATCTACGGCATGAACTTCCGTGACATGCCCGAACTCAATTTCGCCTGGGCCTATCCGGTGGCGATCATTGCGATGGTGCTCTCGGCCATGCTGCCCTACCTCTATTTCAAGTGGCGCGGCTGGCTTTAGGGTTTCGGCAAACGGTCGGTACGGCAGCCGCGACAGAGTCTGGATTGCCGGGTCGGGGCCTGGCAATGACAGGAAGGGCTGCGCAGGCGCCGCGCGCCTTTGACGCGCCCTCAGAACGATATCGCTTGGTCCTAAAGATAGGGCGAGGCGAGGCGGGTGGCGGAATCGCGCAGCCGTGTCAGGATCGAGCGCTGCCTGAGTTCGACAAGCGTGACTCGCTTCGACTGCGCGAGCTTGCCGTCGATGATGGCATCGATCGTGGCGGCGAACTCGGTCGAGTAGGCCTCGACATTGAACTCGAAATTGAGGCGCAAGCTGCGCGCGTCCCAATTGGCGCTGCCGAACAGCGACCAAGCGCCATCGACCGTCATCAGCTTTGAATGGTCGAAGGGCGCTGCGGTGCGGCGGACGTTGCAGCCGGCCCGCAGAAGCGGCGCCATCAGGCCGTTCATGGCCCAGTCGATATAGATGTGGTTGGACCGGCCAGGGATGACGAGTTCGACGCTGACGCCGCGCAGCGCCGCCAGGGCGAGTTGCGAGCCGAGCCGGTCGTCCGGCACGAAATAGGGCGTCAGGATGCGGACGCGCTTTTCGGCCCGGCTGATCGCCGAAGCCATGGTCCACATAAGCTTCTCATTGTCCTCGTCGGGACCGCTCGCGATACCGCGCGCCGGGATATCGCCGGCCGCGCCGATTTCGGGGAACCAGGCGAGGCCGTCGAGCCGCTCGCCGGTTGTGAATGCCCAGTCCTCGGCGAAGGTCTCCATGAGGTGGGCGACCACCGGGCCTTCGACGCGAAAATGCATGTCCTGCACGGCGCGCTGCGGCGGAATGTTCATGACGCGGAAGAGATTGTCGTCGGAAATGTTCATGCCGCCCGTGAAGCCGTGCCGGCCGTCGACCACCAGAACCTTCTTGTGCGTCCGCAGATTGATGAACGACATCTTCCAGGGCGCCACTTCGTGCATGAAGCGGGCTGCGGGCACGCCGGCGGCGCGCAGGCGCTCATAGACGGGGCTGCGCAGATAGCCTGCGCCGATGCCGTCGACCAGCGCCCGCACGGCGACGCCGCGCTTCTGCGCCGCGATCATCGCATCGACGATTGGTCCGCCGCCGGCATCGTCGTGGAAGATGAAGCTCGAGATCGCCACGCTCTTCTCGGCCGCTTCGATCGCCGCGATCATCGCGGGATAGGCAGCATCGCCATCGACGAGCGGGGTGATGGCATTGCCGGACAGGAGCGGCCGTCCCGTCAGGCGGAGGCCGAACTCGGCTAGCGGTTCAAGATGCTCGTCGCCGCCATGCTCGATATCCGCCGGCGCCAGCACGAAACGCGAGCGTGGCGCATCGATGTCGCCTTCGGGGCCGGAGAGCTTGATCGCCTTGCGGCGCACCCGGTTGACGCCGAACAGCAGATAGAGCACCGGCCCGACATAGGGCGAAAGCCAGGCAAGCCCGATCCAGGCGATGGTTGATTGCGGTGCAAGGCGCGTGAGCAGCGCATGCACCGTAACAGCCGAAGCCATCGCGATGTGCAGGGCTGAGAGAAACAGCGCGAAAGTACTCGACGTCATCGTCGCCTGACTGCCTTGTTCGAATGCCTGGACCGGCTCGTTGCCGAGGCCGCGATCAGAGCATGATTCTAGTCGTGGCGCGGAGGCGCGCCGTTGATCTCGATAATGTTGCGGTCCGGATCGCGCAGATAGAGCTGGGGAAAGCCGGCGACGCTGTCGCGATAAACGACGATGTGCGCAGGATCGTCCTCATCTCCGTCCTCGCGGAAGCCGCGCGCGAACAGTCCGCCCAGAAAGCCTGCGAAGTCGTCGGTGCGAAAGCAGAAGTGTCCGTCGGACGTATCGATCGGGCCGGTGCGGAAGCTGCCGGGCGGATACTGGATGAGATGGATCTGCACCTTGCCGCAGGCGAGCCAGGCGCCTGCCGTCTTGAACGGCGGGCGATCAAGGCGCGGCAACCCGAACAGCGAATGATAAAAGTCGATGGAGCGGTCGAGATCGCTGACCACGACCGAAATGTGATGGACCTCGAGTTCAGCCATGGCGCTCCTCCCCGAATGCCGTGTCGCTCGTCAAGCAACAATAGGCGTCCGGAGAGGCGTCGTCCCGCTCAAACTGGAGCGGGACGGACCAGCTTTCAGCGGAGATTGCCACAGAAGCGCTGGATGCGCGTGCAGGCGTCTTCCAGCGCTTCGGTCGAGGTGGCGTAGGAGATGCGGAAATAGGGTGCGAGGCCGAAAGCCGAACCCTGCACGACCGCGACGCCTTCCTCTTCCAGGAGCGCCGTGACGAAATCCTCGTCGGCCTTCAATAGCTTGCCGCCTGCGGTGGTCTTGCCGAGCGTGCCTGCACAGGACGGGAAGACATAGAAGGCGCCCTCCGGGTTCGGGCAGACAATGCCATTCGCCTGGTTCAGCATGGACACTACGAGGTCGCGGCGCTTCTTGAAAATCTCGGCGTTCTTCGGGATGTAGTCCTGCGGGCCGTTCAGCGCCTCGACCGCCGCCCATTGCGAGATGGAGGAGGGGTTGGACGTCGACTGCGACTGAATCGTGCCGATCGCCTTGATGAGCTCGGCTGGACCGCCGGCATAGCCGATGCGCCAGCCCGTCATGGCATAGGCCTTGGACACGCCGTTCACTGTCAGCGTCCGATCGAAGAGCTTCGGCTCGACCTCGGCGATGGTGGCGAATTCGAAGCCGTCGAAAACGAGGTGCTCATACATGTCGTCGGTCATGATCCAGACCTGCGGATGCCTGAGTAGCACGTCGGCGAGCGACCGGAGTTCGGCGCGCGTATAGCCGGCGCCCGTCGGGTTCGACGGCGAGTTCAGGATCAGCCACTTGGTCTTCGGCGTGATCGCCGCCTCGAGCGCCGCGGCGTTGATCTTGAAGCCCTGCTCCTGCGGACCGACGATCTCGACCGGGGTGCCGCCGCCAAGCGCCACGATCTCCGGGTAGGAAACCCAGTAGGGCGCGGGGATGATGACCTCGTCCCCGGGATTCAGCGTCGCCATCAGTGCGTTGTACAGCACCTGCTTGCCGCCGGTCCCGACCGTGATCTGGTTCGGCGCATAGGTTAGGTTGTTCTCGCGCTTGAACTTGGCCGCGATGGCGGCCTTCAGCTCGGGAATGCCGTCGACGGCGGTGTACTTGGTCTTGCCTTCGCGGATCGCCTTGATCGCCGCTTCCTTGATGTTCTCCGGCGTATCGAAATCCGGCTCGCCGGCACCGAGGCCGATCACGTCGCGGCCCGCGGCCTTGAGTTCGCGCGCCTTGTTCGTCACCGCGATGGTCGCGGACGGCTTGATGCGGGCGAGACTGTCGGCGAGGAAGGCCATTTTGGGCTCCAGCGGGGCTGTTCGAAGGGTTGAGGCGGCGCGGAACCTAGTCTCCGACGTGGCTCATGGCAAGGACGAAGCTGGCCGGCGCTCGGCTAAGCCCGTCCGCATCAGCGGACGAGCCAGCGGTCATCAAAGGGCTGGCCGGGGCGCCAGCCGTTCGACCTATTTCCAGGTGTAGGCGCGCGTGACGCAGTAGTTGAACACGGCGCTCATCAGGGCACCGGCAACGCCCGCGACGAGCGGCTGCGGTTCCGAGGCATAGATGTTGCTGGCGACAGAGACGCTGGCGATGCCGCCGACCGAGCAGATGGCGATGAACTCGATCAGGCCGATCACCATCTTGCGGCCCTTCAGCTTCCTGTCGGCATAGGTCAGCGTATTGTTGAGGAAGAAGTTCCAGACCATGGCCGAGAGCGTGGCCACGATCTGAGCTGCGACGAAACCGATGGCCAGCACGACATTGGTGAGCCACAGCACGGCAAGGTGCACCAGCAGCCCGCTGATCCCGACCATTGCAAAGAGCAGGAAGCTCATCGGCAGCCGGCCATTGGTCAACTGCGATAGCCACAGGCCGAGGAACTGCACGACGATGATCGAACTCATCTTGCTCTCGCCGGCATTGCGCTCCCGGAACGAGTAGCCGACCTCGCGCACCGAAAGCGGCGCGCCGTGGCGCGCCGAAGTCGCGAGGATGTCGAGCAGGATCTTGAAGCCGTCACGGTTGAGAAACGGCGCGACCTCCTCGAACTTCCGTCGCGGCATCAGGAAGAAGCCGCTCATCGGGTCCGAAATGTCTCGTCCGACGATGAAGCTCGCAAGCCTGGTTGCGAACTCGCTCCCCTTCAGTCGGGTGGAGGAGAGCCCCTTGCCGACCGAACCATCTTCGACGAAGCGCGACCCGATGGCGATGTCCGCGCCAGCCTTCGCCGCCGCAAGCATTTCCGGCAAAATACGCTCGTCATGCTGATGATCGGCATCGATGACCGCAACATAGGGCGCCGCCGTCGACGCCATGCCCTCGACGCAGGCAGAGGACAATCCGCGCCTGCCGAACCGGCGGATGCAACGGATGTTGCTGTGCTGTCGCGACAGTTCCTTGGTCAGTTCCGCGGTGCCGTCAGGACTGTTGTCATCGACCACGATGAACTCGAACGGAACGCCGGCGAGCGCCGTGGTGACCTTTTCATACAAGGACTTGATATTGTCGCGCTCATTGAACGAAGGAACGACGATCGCAAGCTCGGGCGCCTGTTCCCCGTCAAGCCTGGCGTTCTCGACACGGTCTAGCTGCACGGTCTCGACCAAAGCTTTATCTCTCTTCCATTGGGCATATAGACGGAGTCAAAGACTGAGAAGCCAGCGTTCCGCGCGGCTTGCTCCAGTGCTGCAGGATCGACGGAGGGTCGAATGTCGCCGTCCGTCCCATCTGCTGAAAGGAGGACGCAGCTTGGGCTGGATCTGATCCATGCATCATAATCTGCCACAGTTCCTGGAAAAGGAGGGGCGTTGTCAATTGGCAGCAGATCAGCAGCATCGAGTAGGTTAAACATTGTCAAGGTATTGGCGTTAAGCGGGTAGGTGCGAAAGCCGTCCTTGATCACCTTATCCGGCTTCGTTTTATTTTTGATGCGATCGTATAGCGATCTTCCCAGCTCGTACCATTGCTGCGATATCTCCTTTGAGACGATGGTCGCATTGTCAGGGTCGCCAAGCCCACTTTCCTTGAGATACCAGTGAATCGGTACCCGCGATGAGAACGCCGGGATCCAGCCAACTACCGGCAACTCAATCACTGAGTTACGGTAGTAGGGCGAGGCCATGCTCACCAGCGGAAAAGCAGCAACGAGCGAGGCCAAGCTCAGTGCGGCCGCCCCGGCTTTGCGCACCGACGCAACAGGGATCAACGCCCGGAATCCATAGACGGCTATGATGATCAACGCCGGTGCCAGAGGGGCCGAGAATCCGGTGCCCTTGTTCGCGGAACTCATCAACGCCATCATAGAGGCCGCTGCGAATATACTGATAGGAGCGATAGGAGACGATCGTATATCCGATGCTGTCTTGCGCCACCCGACGCTGAGAGCAGAGACTAAAGTAGCTATAATCAGCGCTAGAACGCCGGATAATATCAACAGAGTCTGAAAGAGCTGAAAATAGGCGGCCGAATATTGCAGTGTGGTCCGAACACTGTCCCAGAATGCGGTGGGACCATAGCTGGCTGCCTTGTCGCCATAGCCGAAACTTGTCAGATAGTCGAAGACCTCACGCCAGGTAAAGGCGAGCCAGCTCGCCGCCGTTATCACGGCGACGATACCGGCGATAACGGCATTGAAGAATGCTCTGCCGACCCCATCCTTGCGGGAAAAGACACACCAGAGGACTGCCAGCATAATGGCTGGGTAGAAGGCGATCGTCACCGTGCGCGCGATGACCATCAGGCCGACGCAAAAGCCCAGTGCGATCGCCCAGCGGCGTGATCGCATCTGCTGTGACGAGACAAGGCACAGCAGGGCTGCCGTCGTGCACAGAGTTGCGGCCATGGCGAAATTGAAAGTCCGACTATAGCCGATCATGTAGGGCGAGGTTGCTATCAACAGCGTCGCCAGGAGAGCAAACCATTCGCCCGCTATACGTCTGGCCATAAAATAGGAGACAAAGACAGAGAGTCCCCCGAACAAGATCGGCACGATGTATCCAAAGAAGGTCGTCGGCCTGAATATCAGGAAAAGAACGGACGCGGTGGCCGTTGTCATCGGGGATTGTATCGAAGGGGCCAAAACCCTGTCGAGCCAGGCGGTGGGTCCACCTGAAAGCCAAGCATAATAATCCGACAGGGATATGGATAGATATCCTGCCTCGTCTATGTCGACAATTTGATCAATCCGGTATTTTATTATCCAGTCGACATTCAATGCTATAAATATGAGCGCGAATATTGCGGAAATGATCGGAGGTGCGACTTTTTTATTCAGATACAACGAAACTCGGTTCTCCAAAATACAAATCACTCTGTTCTTGTATGAGCGGCGAAAATCGACATCGAACGAAAGACATGCACGCGTGGCGAGCCTTCGTAAAGCCTGTTGGACCGCGCTGTCCATGCCTTTGTCAGGCTTTGGCTGGGCGTCGGCACATTATTTTCGTCGATGGCCTAATGGAAAAAAGCGACGCATACAGATTGCATCACGACATCTTGCGATGACGTCACGCCCATGTTGCTTGGAATGGCCGAAGCTGAAACTAGATTTCGTCCTACTGGCAGAATCAGAGGGATGCACGGAACATGTTGATCAAGCGCCATCGAGGCTGGGAGATTGCCGAGCGGGAGGCGACGCCGGAAGCGCTGTTCCTTGATCGCCGGGCGGTTCTGGCTGCTGGCGGCTTCGGGTTGATGGCGGCCGGGATACCGCGGATCGCGCGCGCCGAGGATGCCGATCCGAGCGCCTCGCTCTATCCCGCCAAGGCCAATCCGAAGTTCACGATCGACCGCCCCGTCACGCCCGAGGCCATTAATCTCCACTACAATAACTTCTACGAGTACAGCACGGACAAGGATCTGGCCGATGCCGCGCAGCAGTTGAAGACGCGGCCCTGGACAGTGCAGTTCGACGGTCTTGTCGAGGCGCCCAAGACCGTCGATATCGATGATCTCCTGAAGGCGATGACGCTTGAGGAGCGGCTCTACCGCCATCGTTGCGTCGAGGCGTGGTCGATGACCGTGCCGTGGACGGGCTTCCCGCTCGCGGCGCTCGTCGCCTATGCCAAGCCGCTCTCCGGCGCGAAATATGTGCGCATGGAGACCTTCATGAATGCCGATATGGCGCCAGGGCAGAACCAGCCCTTCTATCCCTGGCCCTATGTCGAGGGCCTGACCATGGCCGAGGCGACCAACGAGCTCGCCTTCATGGTGACGGGCGCCTATGGCAAGCCTTTGCCGAAGCAGATGGGTGCGCCGATCCGCCTGCATACGCCGTGGAAATACGGCTTCAAGAGCGTCAAATCGATCGTCAAGATCTCGTTTGTCGAGGAGCAGCCGCTTAATTTCTGGCAGCAGCTGCAGTCATCGGAATATGGCTTCTGGGCCAATGTGAACCCTGAGGTGCCGCATCCGCGCTGGAGTCAGGCGACCGAAACGGTCATCGGCACCAACGATCGGATCCCGACCAAGCTGTTCAATGGATACGGGGAGTTCGTAGCCGGCCTCTACAAGGGCATGGAGAGCGAGCCGCTCTATATGTGAGCGATGACATGAGAGGCGGGCGCGATCCGCGCCCGCA
The DNA here is from genome assembly GCF_900129325.1 of Kaistia soli DSM 19436. GTDB lineage: Bacteria > Pseudomonadota > Alphaproteobacteria > Rhizobiales > Kaistiaceae > Kaistia > Kaistia soli. The sequence goes on from NZ_FQUP01000001.1 coordinate 1,566,846, forward strand.
GCAGCGCGTCTCGACGAAGCAGTGGCACTCGCCCGCGCCATTCTGCGCCGCAAGAGGTTAGGTGCACCGCGAAAAGAAAAGGCCGGGCGCTCTTGCGAGGCCCGGCTAAGTCTTTGTTGCTGCGGCAGGGAAATGCGCAGCAAACACCTTCCAGAGGGAACAGTTGAGGTCCACTGGTGGCAGGGAGGAGAAAGCCACCGGCAACGCATCAACTGGTGTGTATATGGAGCGATCAGGCTGCTCAAACAACCGGCATGAATGCATCGCAGCTATGCATTTCCGGCAGAACAGTAACAATTTTCTGCCACAGTCCGCAGAAAATCCGGTTTTTTTCGGCTCAGGCGTTCCCATAGGAACGAAATTGCGCCGCCAGCCTGGAAAATGGGAGTTGGTTGATCAAGAATTTCTGCAGCGCAGCAAGCTGCATGCAATGGTGCCCAAAAAATGGGCCGCTAATAATGCTGCCTTCAGAACTGCCAGTTTTGGGCCTTGGCCAGCATGAAGTCGCGGAAAGCCGTCACGCGGGCCGAATTCTTGAGTTCCGCTGGATAGCAGAAATAGGTCGGGAAACTCGGGACCTGCGCTTCCGGCATCAGCTTCACGAGGGTCGATTCGTCCTCGATCATATAGTCGGGCAGAATCGCAATGCCGGTGCCGCGTTCCACCGCTGCCTTGATGGCGTAGATATTGTTGATGCGAACAATCGGCTCACGCGGATTGTCAGTCGACCGGCCGGCGATCTCAAGCCAGTTCACATCGCGGATATTGGGCGGGACCGGAACGCCGAAGGTGACGATGCGGTGATGATCGAGATCGTCGAGCGACTCGGGCTTGCCGAAGCGCTCGACATAAGCCGGCGCGGCATAGACGTGATAGTGCGTCGTGAACAGCCGGCGCTGGATGAGGTCTGGCTGTACCGGTTGGCGGAGACGGATTGCGACATCCGCCTGTCGCATGGTGAGATCCAGTTCCTGGTCGTCGAGGATCAGATGCAGGTTCACCTGCGGATGCAGGTCGACGAATTCGTTCAGTCGCTCCGTCAGCCAGGTGGAGCCAAGGGCCACCGTCGTCGTAATCCGCAGCGTACCCGTTGGCTTCTCGCGCGAATCCGTCAGGCGGATACGGACGCCCTCGAGCTTCATCATCACGTCCTGCGACGTTCGATAGAGCAGTTCACCCTGTTCGGACAGGATGAGGCCACGGGCATGGCGATGGAAGAGCGGTACGCCGAGATCCTGTTCGAGCGCGCTGACCTGACGGCTGACGGCTGACTGGCTCATGCCGAGCGTTTCACCCGCGTGGGTGAACGACCCGGCCTGCGCCGCCGCATGGAAAATCCGCAGTTTGTCCCAATCCATGATGCGGCCCGCCCCCCGCGGCCTTCCCGTCTATTCGGCCGCAACGGCCGTCATGTCCGCAACGGGATTTTCGGCAACCCAACGCTCGGCCTCGAGCGCCGCCATGCAGCCTTGTCCCGCCGCGGTCACCGCTTGGCGGAAAGTCTCGTCGGTGACGTCACCGGCCGCGAAGACGCCGGGAACGCTGGTCGCGGTCGAATCGGGCGCGGTCCAGATATAGCCGGACGCCTTCAACTGAAGCTGGTCGCGCACAATTTCGACGGCCGGCGCATGGCCGATGGCGATGAAGACGCCATGGGTTTCATGCTCGGTGATGACGCCGGTCTGGACATTCTTCAGCCTGAGACCGGTCACCGATGGCGGGAAGCCGGCCTTGCCAGTCACTTCCTCGATCACCGTGTTCCAGAGCACCTCGACATTGTCCTTGGCCAGCAGGCGGTTCTGCAGGATGCGCTCGGCGCGGAAGTGGTCGCGCCGGTGAATGATCGTGACCTTCCGCGCGATATGAGAAAGATAAAGCGCCTCCTCGACCGCGGTGTTGCCGCCGCCGACGACATAGACGTCCTTGCCGCGATAGAAGAAGCCGTCACAGGTGGCACAGGCTGAGACACCGAAGCCCTTGAAGCGCTGTTCGCTTTCAAGGCCGAGCCAACGTGCCTGGGCGCCGGTCGCGATGATCAGGCTGTCAGCCGTGTAGATTTCTCCGGAATCGCCCTTGAGCAGGAAGGGGCGCCGCGAGAGGTCCGCCTCGATGATGTGATCGGTCACCATGCGCGTGCCGACATGCTCGGCCTGCAGGCGCATCTGTTCCATGAGCCATGGGCCCTGGATCACATCGGCGAAGCCGGGATAATTCTCGACATCGGTAGTGATGGTGAGCTGGCCGCCGGGCTGGACGCCGGCGATGAGCAGGGGTTCCAGCATCGCGCGCGCGGCATAGATGGCGGCGGTGTAGCCGGCGGGGCCGGAACCGATGATGATGAGCTTGGCGTGTTGCATGATGCGCCTGAGATGGTGACGGCCGGCCGTTTCGTGAAGTCCGGAAGTCTAGAGGGTTGAGCACAGCGCATGCAAGGCGCCGAGCTATGCAATCCTGTGCGTTCTCGCGAACAATTGTTTCCGAATCATGGCGCAATCGGCGAGAATCGGCGAAAGCGGCGGGCCGGCGTCGCCGCGAAGCGGTTTGCTCCGGCCGGAGGCACTCGTGTGAAGGCCAATCTCGACGCCATCGACTGGAATATCCTCAAGGAATTGCAGGACGATGGTCGCATTACCAATGTCGAACTCGCGCGGCGGGTTGGCATTTCCGCGCCGCCTTGCCTGCGCCGCATGCGCGCGCTGGAAGAGGCCGGCATAGTCACCGGCTATCGCGCGCTCGTCGACGAAAAGGCGCTCGGCTTCGATGTGACGATGTTCGCGATGGTCGGACTTTCGAGCCAGGCCGAAGCCGATCTCAACGCCTTTGCAGCACGCGTCAAGGATTGGGCCGTCGTCCGTGAGTGCTACATGCTCTCGGGAGAGGCGGACTTCATCCTCAAATGCGTGGCGCCGACCCTGCGCGCGTTCCAGGGGTTCATCGAAGAGCTGACCGGCGCGGCCAATGTCGCGAGCGTCAAGACCTCGCTGACCATCCGCCGCATCAAGGACGCCCCAATCGTTCCGATCGCCTAGCTGGCGCGTCGCTCCATCCACGAAACGGCGAATGCGACGATCGGTGCCGCCTCGACGAGGATCGCTTGGGCGCTGCCGATTTGCCCGCGCGATCCGGCACCGGTCGCAAGATAGTCCTCGACGATCTCACCGAAATAGTCCGGCTCGAAGGCCGCGACGACCGGATCGCCGGTGTCGAATTCCTCGACCATCCGCCAGACGGTTCCTCCCGGCGATGCGAACGGGACCTCGACGCGGCGAATGCGCTTACCGGGGAGGCGGGCGAGATGTTCCGCGTGATGCAGCAGCGTCATCGTGTCGAGCGGCGCCCCAACATTGAGCACCTTGCCGCCGGCTGCCACCAGCTTTGCGAAGGGTGAGCCTTCGCCATAGCCATAGTCGAGTGGGTGATCGGTCGTCAGATACTCCGAACGCGCGCCGAGGGCGACGACTGACGCGCCGGGATTGCCGCTCCGCGCGGCGCCTGGCGTCGTACGGAGAAACTCCGGCAGGATGCCGTTGTGGCGGATCGCGCGGGAACGAAGCGGATCGAAGGGCGGGACATGTGGTCGCCAGTCCTCGGGCATGTGGCCGTCGGCGTCCAGCAATTCGTCATAGGCACCGTCCCAGTCAGTATAGGCGAGGATGGTCCCCTCGGTGCCGACGGTGTCGAGAAGGGCGCCGATCAGCGCGTCCGGGCCGCTCAGCAATCGTCCCACCCGCCCCATGGCTGCATGCACCATGACGGTATCGCCAGTTCGAATGCCCAGCCGCGCGCAATCGGCGGCAAGGTCGGCGCGGGTCAGAAAGGGACGGGGGCTCTCAGTCATGAAAGCAGATGCAGGCGGCAACGGGACATCCGCTCCGACAATGGCCGGAGCGGATGGAAGAGGTCAGCGGAAGCCGACTTCGAGGATCTCGTAGGAACGCTCGCCGCCCGGGGCCTGCACGGCGACTGTGTCGCCGACGGACTTGCCGATGAGGGCGCGGGAAATCGGCGAGGAGATCGAGATGCGGCCGGCCTTCACATCGGCCTCGAGATCGCCGACGATCTGATAGGTCTTCTCTTCCTCGGTGTCCTCGTCGACCAGCTTCACAGTGGCGCCGAACTTCACCGTCTTCCCAGAGAGCTTGCCGACATCGATGATCTCGGCGCGCGACAGCTTGTCCTCAAGCTCCGCGATGCGGCCCTCGTTGAGGCTCTGGGCCTCTTTGGCGGCATGATATTCCGCGTTCTCGGAAAGATCGCCATGGGCGCGCGCCTCGGAGATCGCCGCGATGATGCGCGGACGTTCCTCGGAGGATAGACGCTTCAGCTCGCGCTCGAGCGCGGCATGGCCCGGCGCCGTCATCGGAACCTTTTCCATGGTGTTCCAAGCCTTTTCTTCGTCTTGGCGCCCGCGATCTGTCCGCGAGAGCACAATATTTCCCGGCACCGGCCCTTAAGGGCCAGTCCCTTGGCGTGATCAACGACTGCGACTTAGGAAGCGCGCACCGACGCTTCAAGCGGGCGGACGCCTCCGGCCGGGCGCTGCCGCAGCAGTCCCGAACACCAAGTGTCCTCTACCAAGGCGGCGAGTGCAAGAGGCGCGACGCCGTGAAAAGGCGGCTTTGTGCCAATTAGGCCGCCCGCCATTCGGATGAAGCGGGCGGTTTCATCGTGGAATAGAGAGCCGCCTTCACGGCCGGGCCAGAGCCCGGCCGAACTTCCGGATTATGCGCGCCTTACCTCAGGCCGCGAAATAGGACTGCAGCGGGCGCACTTCAAGCACGCCGGTGGCATAAGCCTCGACGCCCTGGGAGGCGGCGACTGCTCCGGCCAGCGTTGTGTAATAGGGCACCTTGTGCTGCAGGGCGGCACGGCGCATGGCGCGGCTGTCGCCGAGCGCACGCGCGCCCTCCGTGGTGTTGAAGACAAGCTGCACGTCGCCGTTCTTGATCGCGTCGACGATATGCGGTCGGCCTTCCAGCACCTTGTTGATCTTGGCGCAGGCGATGCCGGCCTCGGTCAGGAAGCGCTGCGTCCCGCCGGTCGCGATGATGCGGAAGCCGAGCGCTTCGAGGCGGCGCATCGATTCGACGATGCCCTCCTTGTCACTGTCGCGCATCGAGACGAACACCGTGCCCGACACCGGCAATGCGTTGCCGGCGCCGAGCTGGCTCTTGGCGAAGGCGATCTCATAGTGCCGGTCGAGGCCCATGACTTCGCCGGTCGAGCGCATTTCCGGGCCGAGCAGCGTGTCGACGCCGGGAAAGCGGGCGAACGGGAACACGGCTTCCTTGACCGCAATATGGTCGTGCTTCTCGGACTTCAGGCCGAAGCTTGCGAGGCTCTCGCCGGCCATGATCCGCGCCGCGATCTTGGCCACGGGGATGCCGATCGTCTTGGCGACGAAAGGCACTGTCCGCGAGGCGCGCGGATTGACTTCGAGCACATAGATCTCGCCGTCCTTGATCGCATACTGGACGTTCATCAGGCCGCCGACCTTGAGCGCCAGCGCCAGCTTCTTCGTCTGCGCTTCGAGTTCGGCGAGCGTTGCCTCGTCGAGGGAATGCGGCGGCAGCGAGCAGGCCGAATCGCCCGAATGGATGCCGGCCTCCTCGATATGCTCCATGATTCCGGCAACGAAGACGTCCTTGCCATCGCAGAGCGCATCGACATCGATCTCGATCGCATCGGACAGGTAGCGGTCGAACAGCAGCGGGTTCTTGCCGAGCAGGGTGTTGATCTGGCCGGTCTTGTCGTTGGGATAGCGCGCCTTGACGTCTGCCGGCACCAGCTCCGGCAGCGTGCCGAGGAGATAGTCGCTGAGCGCCTCGTCCTCGCGGATCACCTGCATCGCGCGGCCGCCGAGGACATAGGACGGACGGACGACGAGCGGATAGCCGAGATCGGACACGACGAGCCGCGCCTGCTCGACAGAATAGGCAATGCCGTTCTTCGGCTGGCGGATGGCGAGCTTGACCAGAAGCTTCTGGAAGCGATCGCGGTCCTCGGCGAGGTCGATCGCGTCGGGGGAGGTGCCGAGGATCGGCACGCCGGCTGCTTCGAGCGCCGCGGCGAGCTTCAGCGGCGTCTGGCCGCCGAACTGGACGATGACGCCGTGCAGCGTGCCATTCGAGGTCTCGGTGCGGATGATTTCCAGTACGTCCTCGGCGGTCAACGGCTCGAAATACAGCCGGTCGGAAGTGTCATAGTCGGTCGAGACGGTCTCGGGATTGCAGTTGACCATGATCGCCTCGTAGCCCGCGTCGCGGAGCGCGAAGGCGGCGTGGCAGCAACAATAGTCGAACTCGATGCCCTGTCCGATCCGATTTGGACCGCCGCCGAGGATGATCACCTTCTTGGCGTCCGACGGTTCTGCCTCGCTGGCGAAATGGCCGGCGAAGGAGGTCTCGTAGGTCGAGTACATATAGGGCGTCGGCGAGGCGAACTCGGCGGCGCAGGTGTCTATGCGCTTGTAGACGGGATGCACATCGAGGCGCGTCCGCAGCGCGGCAATATCGGCCTCGTTCTTGCCGGTGAGCGAGGCGAGACGCTGGTCGGAGAAGCCCATCGCCTTCAGCCGCCTGAGGGCCGGCGCCGTCTTCGGCAGGCCATGCGTCGTAATCTTGCGCTCGGTCTCGACGATGTCGTGGATCTCGCGCAGGAACCAGCGGTCGATCTTGCAGCTGTCGTGGATCTCCTCGACGGAGAGGCCGAGCCGCATCGCCTGCGCAGCCTTCAGGAGGCGGTCAGGCGTCGGCGTGCCGAGCGCAGCGCGGATCGCGTTCTTGTCGTCGCCCTGGCCAAGGCCGGGAATCTCGGCTTCGTCGAGCCCCGAGAGGCCGGTTTCAAGGCCGCGCAGCGCCTTCTGCAGCGATTCCTGGAAGGTGCGGCCGATCGCCATGACCTCTCCGACCGACTTCATGGCGGTGGTCAGGACCGGCGAGGCCCCGGGGAACTTCTCGAAGGCGAAGCGCGGAATCTTGGTGACGACATAGTCGATGGTCGGCTCGAACGAGGCCGGGGTGGCGCCGCCGGTGATGTCATTTTCCAGCTCGTCGAGCAGATAGCCGACGGCAAGCTTCGCCGCGACCTTGGCGATCGGGAAGCCGGTCGCCTTGGAGGCGAGCGCCGAGGAGCGCGATACGCGCGGGTTCATCTCGATGACGATTAGGCGGCCGTCGTCGGGATTGACCGCGAACTGGACGTTGGAGCCGCCGGTCTCGACCCCGATCTCGCGCAGCACCGCAAGCGATGCGTCGCGCATGATCTGGTATTCCTTGTCGGTAAGCGTCAGCGCCGGCGCGACGGTGATCGAATCGCCGGTGTGGACGCCCATCGGATCGATGTTCTCGATCGAGCAGATGATGATGCAGTTGTCCGCCTTGTCGCGGACGACCTCCATCTCATACTCCTTCCAGCCGAGGACGCTTTCCTCGATCAGGACTTCATTGGTCGGCGAGGCATCGACGCCACGCTCGACGATCTCGATGAATTCCTCGCGCGTATAGGCGATGCCGCCGCCGGTGCCGCCGAGCGTGAAGGACGGGCGGATGATGGCGGGCAGGCCGATATCGTCAAGCGCGGGCAGGGCTTCGGTGAGCGAGTGGGCGAGGCGCGAGCGTGGCGTCTCCAGCCCGATCTTGGTCATCGCATCGCGAAAAAGCTCGCGGTCCTCGGCCTTGTCGATCGCCTCGGCGGTGGCGCCGATCATCTCGACGCCGAACCTCTCGAGCACGCCCATCTTCTTGAGTGAAAGCGCGGTGTTCAGCGCCGTCTGGCCGCCCATGGTCGGCAGCAGCGCATCGGGACGCTCCTTCTCGATGATCTTCGCCACGATCTCGGGCGTGATCGGCTCGATATAGGTCGCATGAGCAAGGTCGGGATCCGTCATGATCGTGGCCGGATTCGAATTGACCAGGATGATGCGGTAGCCTTCCTCCTTGAGAGCCTTGCAGGCCTGCGTCCCGGAATAGTCGAACTCGCAGGCTTGGCCGATGATGATCGGGCCGGCGCCGATGATGAGGATCGACTTGATGTCTGTGCGTTTCGGCATGTCGTCTCGCGCGTGGCAAAAAACCCGGCGCGGCGTTCCGCTCGGGTTCCTGGCTAAGGTCTTTCAGGCTAGAGCGGGCTTATAGGGGAAAAGGTGGGGAGGGGGAACCCCCGGAACCTTGCAGCCGTGACGGGCTTGATGCGCTGTGGGCAGCGGCAGTACCGTGCATTCCAGCAGGGGCGCCGCCGGAACAGTGGTCGTGGCGCGTGCCACGCTTCGGGGGATAATGATATGCGGCTCGGCGGACAGCGCGAATCCAGCAATGTCGAGGATCGCCGCGGTGATAGCGGCGGGCTCGGCGGTGGCGGCTATCGTCAGGCGGGCATGGGCAGGGGCATCCCGCTCCGCGGTGGCTCGCTCGTCACAATCGCGGTCCTGATCGGCATCGGGTATTTCGTTTTCGGGATCAATCCGCTCCAGATGTTGGCCATGTTGACGGGCGGCGACAGCTATACACAGAGCGAAAGCACCCAGCCATCATCACCATCGACTCCTTCCCAGACCTCGACCAATGGCGGCGCGTCCGACGCCGGCAAGACCTTCGTCGCCAAGGTGCTGGGAAGCACCGAGGATGTCTGGACCGATATCTTCGCCGCCAGCAATCGCAGCTACAAGCCAACGCCGCTGGTGCTGTTTAGCGGCCAGATCGGTTCGGCCTGCGGTGCGGCCAGCGCCGCTTCGGGTCCGTTCTATTGCCCGAACGATGGCAAGGTCTATATCGACCTGGCCTTCTATGACGAGCTCAAGAGTCGCTTCGGCGCGCCGGGCGATTTCGCGCAGGCCTATGTGATCGCGCATGAGGTTGGCCATCACGTGCAGGATCTCATCGGCGTGTTGCCCGAATTCAACCGCCAGCGCCAGTCGGCCAGCCGCTCCGAGGCCAACGAAATGTCAGTGCGCGTCGAACTGCAGGCCGACTGCTTCGCCGGGATCTGGGCCAACAAGACGGACCAGAAGGGCATGCTGGAGGCAGGTGACATCGACGAGGCGCTGAATGCCGCGACGCAGATCGGCGACGACACCATCCAAAAGCGCAGCCAGGGCTATGTTGTGCCGGACAGCTTCACGCACGGCACCTCGGCTCAGCGGAGCGCCTGGTTCAAGCGCGGCTATCAAACTGGCGACATGAAGTCCTGCGACACGTTTTCGGGCGATATCTAGGCGCAGATGAGCGATCTCGCGATCCGCGAGCTGGCCGAACGGCTGCTCGCCAATGGCACGGCCAGCCTCTCGGCGCATGATCGCAAATTGCTGGAGCAGGTGGCGCGTCGCCAGACTGTGACGCGCAACGTCAACCGCGAATTCGAACAACAGCTTACCTTCGGTGAGCGACTGTCCGATCAGGTTGCGGCGATCGGCGGGTCCTGGGGCTTCATCGTCGCCTTCGGCCTCATCATTCTCGGATGGGTCGCTCTGAACTCCATCCTGCTCGTCGAATGGGGGCGACCCTTCGATCCCTATCCCTATATCTTTCTCAACTTGATGCTTTCGATGGTTGCTGCGATTCAGGCGCCGATCATCATGATGTCGCAGAACAGACAGGCCAATAAGGACCGTCTGGCTGCGCAGCTCGATTATGAAGTCAATCTCCGGTCCGAGATCGAGATCGCGGAATTGCGTGAAAAGCTTGAGCACCTGCGCACAAACGAGCTGACGACGATTCTCTCGCGCATAGAGAGCGCCCTTGGCGAGCACTTTGCCGAAGACGAGGCGCGGGAGGCCCGGTTGGCTGAAGCGGCCGCGGCAATCGCGGTCGAGGCGCTGGCTCCTGGTCACAAGCCGAACGCCCCCTGAAGATAACCACCACGGAAATTACAAGTCGAGCATATGATATGCTTGACTTATGAAAATTGAGGTCGATATGTAGGTAACTACAATTAAGGCGTCCTATTCGAGATCACCATGGCAGTTCCCACGGATTTCCTCGCTACGCTGTCGCAAGTCAGCCGCTTGTTGCGCACCTATTGCGACCAGCGGTTCCGGCGTCTCGACCTGACGCTTGCCCGCGGCCGCGTCATGCTCCAGCTCGCCAAGGCGCGCAGCACCATGACGCAGACCGAGCTGACGGCGCTGCTCGATGTCGAGCATCCGACCGCCGTTCGCCTCTTCGATGGCCTCGAGCAGGCCCATCTGATCGAGCGCCGCGCGGTTGTCGGTGATCGCCGCGCCAAGGAGATCGTGCTCACCGAGACCGGCCGGCCCGTCGCAGAGCGCGTTTCCATCGCGATCGATGAGATCGCCGCCGCTGTCGTCGCGGGCATCGATCCGGGCGAACTAGCAATTGCCGACCGCGTCCTGACGCAGATTCTCGCCAATATCGCGGGGCTGGCGCGCGAGGCCGACATCCGCTCCGCCGAGGTCGCCCAATGAGCGCTGCACTTGCCCTTGCACCGGAGGAGGAGACCCCGCGGCAACCTCTGCCCGTCGCGACCCCGCCTGCCGCACCTCTTCCGGCGACGGCTGCGATCCCGGCCTGGCGCGTCGTCCTCTATGGCGCGGCCTCGGTCTTCCTCGGCGTGACGCAGGGTCTCGGCATCAACCTCGTCACTGCCAATCTTTCCGGCATCCAAGGCTCGCTCGGCGTCACGCAGATCGAAAGCAACTGGCTGATTGCGGCTTATATGTCGACCAACCTGGCCGGTACGATCCTGCTCTACAAGGTGCGTACCGAGTTCGGCCTTCGCCGCTTCGCGGAGCTGGGCCTGCTCGTCTATGTGCTGGTGACGGCGGCTCATCTTTTCGCGGACGATCTCAGATCCGCTGTCGTGGTGCGGGCCGCGATGGGCGTCGCCGCCGCGCCGCTGTCGACGCTTGCCTTCTTCTACATGCTTGAAGTGATGAAGCCGGCGAAGAAGCTGACCGTTGGCATCTGCTTCGGCTTGCTCGGCGGTCAGATCGCCGTCCCGCTCGCGCGCGTCATCTCGCCGGATCTGCTCGAGCTCGGACGTTGGCATGGCCTCTATCTGCTTGAGACGGGCCTTGCTCTGATGAGCCTCGCCATCGTCTTCCTGCTGCCGATCAGCCATCCGCCGCGTCAGAAAGTGTTCGATCGCCTCGATCTCCTCAGCTTCCCGTTGCTGGCGATCGGCTCCGGCGCCTTTGCCGTGCTGTTGACCCTCGGCCGGCTCTACTGGTGGTTCGACACGCCGTGGCTCGGCGTTCTCGCTGCCATTGGCATTCTGGCGCTGACCGCTGTGCTGATCCTCGAATCGCAGCGTGCTCATCCGATGATCGACCTCAAATGGCTGTCCAGTTCGGAAATGCTGATCTTCGCCGGATCGCTGCTGGTCTTCCGCCTGCTGCTGGCCGAACAGACGACAGGCGTGGTCGGCCTCTTCACCTCGCTCGGGCTTTTGAACGATCAGCTCGCGATGCTCTACTGGATCATCCTCGGCGCGACAGTGAGCGGACTCGTCGTCACCAGCCTGCTGATGGGACCGGGTCGCACACCGGCCATCCACCTGACCGCGCTGGTGCTGATCGCCTCCGCCGCCTTCCTCGATTCGCACGCGACCAATCTTTCGCGGCCAGCGCAGTTCTATGTCACGCAGGCCATGATGGCCTTTGCCGGCGCCATGTTCCTGCCACCCGCCCTTCAGGTCGGCTTCGGACAGGCGCTGGCGCGCGGCGGCAATGCGATCGTCAGTTTTCTGATCGTCTTCATCGGCACGCAGACGCTTGGCGGCCTTATCGGCTCGGCCGCGCTCGGCACTTTCGTCACCATGCGTGAGAAGTTCCATTCCAGCGCGCTCGTTGAGCATCTGACGGCGGTCAACCCGTTCGTCGTCCAGCGGGTCCAGGCCTATGCAGGCGCCTATGGCAAGGTGCTGTCAGACCCCGCGCTGCGCAGCGCCGAAGGGGCCATCCTGCTCGGCAGGGCCGCAACGCAGGAGGCAACCGTCCTCGCCTACGACGATCTCTTCCTGCTGATCGCCGTGCTCGCTGTCTGCGCCATGTTCGTCCTGATCTCCCATCAGATCGTCATCTCCTGGCGCGCCGCACCGCCAGCCCTGGCGAGCGTTTGAAACCAAGAAGAACCATCATGTCCAAATTCTTCCGTTCCAAGATCCCTTATGTCATCGGCCTTGCCGGCATCGCCGGCGCGCTGCTGGTCCTTTATGCCTGGCAACTGCCACCCTTCAATTCGACCGTTGTCTCGACGGATAATGCCTATGTGCGCGGCCAGGTGACGCTGCTATCGGCACAGGGCGCCGGGACGGTCACGGCCGTTCATGTCCGCGACTATCAGCCGGTGAGACAGGGCGACGTCCTGGTCGAGATCGACGACCGCACGGCGCATGAGCAACTGGCGTCTGCCGAGGCCGGGCTCCAGACGGCGAAGGCGTCGCTCGACAGCTTCTCGGCCAACCGCGCTGCCAAGGTCGCGAGCCTCGACCTCGCCAAGGCGCAACTGCTGAGCGCCGAGGCCGGGCTCGAGAAAGCGAAGCTTGATTCAACACGCACGGCCTCGCTGGTCACAAAGGGCATCACGTCGCAGTCGACGGGCGATCAGGCCCATGTCGCGTTGCAGCAGGCTGACGCGGCCGTTGCGCAGGCCAATGCCAATATCGGAATCGCCGAACAGAACGTGGCTCTGGTCGACGCGGGTCGCCCCTCGCTGGAGGCAGCGGTTGCGAGCGCGGAAGCGGCGGTCTCGCTTGCGAGGATCACGCTCGGCAATCTGAAGGTCGTGGCACCGGTCGATGGACGCCTCGGAGAGGTTGGCGTTCGCGTCGGCCAGTATGTCGCCGCCGGCACCTCACTCACGTCAGTGACGCCCGATGCCGCCTGGGTCATCGCCAACTTCAAGGAGACGCAAGTCGGCCGCATGGCCGTCGGCCAGCCGGCCCGCTTCACGGTCGATGCGCTCGTCAGACAAACCTTCACGGGCCGGGTCATCCATTTCGCCCCGGCCGCAGGCTCGGAGTTCAGCGTCATCAAGGCCGACAATGCGACGGGCAACTTCACCAAGGTGCCGCAACGCATCTCGGCCCGAATCGAGATCGACCCCGGCCAGGCGGCTGCCGATGGCCTGCGGCCCGGCATGTCTGTCGTCGTGACGGTGGATACGTCGGCCGCCGCCGATGCAACGCTGGCCGCAGCGGACGAGCCGGCCGAGCAGATCTCGGAACTGCGCTAGTAGCCGTCGACCTGGAGCATCCAGTTGATCGTGGCGCGCCAGTCAGTCATGCGAATCGGCGTGCCGTGACTGCCGGTCTGGAACAGCACGAATTTCGACGGGTAGCCGGGCACTGCATTGCGGATCTGCTCGAAGAAGCCGGCCTGATCCTGCCAGGCGAAGACGTTGTCATCGCTGCCATGGCCGAAATAGAGCGGTATGGGCCTTCCACGCTTCAACGCCGCGCTCGACAGGAAGCCCTCGTCGGGCATCGTGCCCATCAGCAGCATGCCGGAAAGCAGCGAGGAGGCCTGCGGGTCGTCGGCGAGCGCCCAGCACAGCTTCCCGCCATAGGAGCCGCAGGCGAGGAAGATCGGCGCGCCGGGTGAGAGACGCGCATATTGCATCATCAACGCCTTGACGTCGGCCGCTCCCTTGGCGCCAAAATCGGTGAAATCAGGCGAGAGATAGACGCCGCCCGCTTTGACAACCATGTTCTTGATGCGGTTGAAATTGCCGCCAAAGCTCCAGTCGTCGGCGCCGAGGAAGCGCGTTCCGTTCTGGCCGTGCAGGAAGACCACGATCATCGAGGCCGGCTTGTCAGCGGGGCCGACGACCACCGTTCGCAGGTTCCGGCCACCGCCCCCCTTGTAGTCGACATGGCGCTGCTGCCAGTTCACGCCTGTGTCGACATATTTCCACTGCACCTTCTTTTCCGGCACCTCGTCGCGGACATGGATGTCGCGTTGCTTGTCATAGGCAACGACGACGAAGTCCCCGTCATTCTGCGTCTGCAGAATGCCCGGAAAGGCGAACAGCTGATCCTTCTGCGGCGGAAGGCGGAGCGGCGCGGCGACCGCAGCCGAAGCCGCGAAGGACGCGGCGAGGACGAGGGTGGCGATCACGCGGAGACGTTGGCGGAAGAGCATTGGAGGTTCCGATGGTGGGGTCGGCTCGCGTTAGGATCGCATCAGCGGCGTTCGACGCCAAGCTCTGGCGACAACGGCTGCCCGGCCCCGCCATTCAGGCCCCGTTCAGCCGCATTGCCGCATGCATGCCGCCAGTTTCGCCGCAGAGCGCCTTACGACTGTCGTGCCGTCGCCGCTTTGTTGGTGCCTCCTCGGGAGCGAATCGGCCCGTCGGGGTTTGAACGGCGGGCAACAAAGGATGGTGTCGCATGAATATTTGGGGTCTTGCAGGAGCTGCCGTTATCGGTGGTGTCGCGGTTGCCAGTGCGGGCGTTCTGACCGGTGTGATCGAGGTTCCTTATTCGATCCAGATCGCGCCGAAGAATCCGCCGGCGCCAGCGCCCGAACCGGTCGCGGAAGCGCCGCAGGCGCAAGCGGAAACGCCGGCAGCGACGCCCGTCGCGCAGCCGGCGAAGCCGTTGCCCGTCGCTCAAACCGCTGCTGTGACGCCACCGCGCCCCCGTCCGCGCCCCGTGACGGTAAAGCCGGCTCCGTCTCCGATCCCCGTAGCCAGCGCGCCGTATCAGGCAAATCAGCCCACCGGCGATATCGACTATTTCTTCGACGCGCTGGCGCCTTACGGCCAGTGGGTTGCGGACCGCGCCTATGGCTATGTGTTCGTGCCGGACCGGCGCGGTGCCGGCTGGCGGCCTTATCAGGAGGGACAGTGGGTCTGGACCGATGACTATGGCTGGTATTGGCAGTCGAACGAGCCCTTTGGCTGGGCGACCTATCACTACGGTCGCTGGGACTACAGCCCGGCTTATGGCTGGTTCTGGGTGCCGGGCGACGTCTGGTCGCCGGCCTGGGTGACGTTCCGCACCGGCGGCGGCTCTGTCGGCTGGGCTCCCGTCGCGCCCGACCGGAAGGGCTATGCATATGGCATGCCGCGCCGCTATCAGCCGCCCGTGGCCGAAAGCTGGGTCTTCGTCGATCAGCGCGCCTTTGGCGGTGCCGATATCGGCCGCCGCGCGGTTCCGATCGACGAGATCGGCGACTATCTCGGCCGTGCCCAGGATGTCCGCCGGCCGCGCTGGCAGGACGGTCGCTTCTACAATGACCCCGTCGGTCGACCGTCGCAGCCCTCGCGCGAAATCGTCTATGTCGACCAGCAGGACGATATCTTCGAGGACAACCGCAGCGGCCGCATCGGCGTGTTTCGGCCACAGATTGACGACGGCAATTTCAACCGTCGACCGGACCGCTACGTCAACGACGTGCCGCGCGAGGACCGCAGCCTGATCCGTCAATTCGTTCCTCAGAGCGGCTCGGGCACCGATGCCGTTTCGGCGGCGCTGCTGTCGGTGCTCGCGCCTGCCGAACGGCAGACGCTCGATGACAGCCGCCAGCAAGATGGCGGCGCGTGGCAGGCCGAGATCAACCGGCTCAATGCCGAGAAGGCGGCGCTCGTCGAGCAGCAGCGCCAAGCCTCCGCGAGCCGCCAGACCGAGATCGACGCGGCCGTGAAGAAGGCCGAGGCGGAGCGTCAGGCGCAGCAGGACCAGTTGCGCAAGGAGCGTGAGGCGAGGGCGCAGTCCGTTCTTGAGAAGGTGGCGGCGGAGCCAAAGCCCCAGCCGCCAGCCGGCCAACAGCCGCCGCAGCCCGATCAGCCGCAGCCGCCGCGTGCCGAACCGTCGACACCTGCTGAGCCTGCGCCTCCGCCGCCTGCGGCCCCAGCCGCGCCGAGCATCCCGCCTCCGCCGCCCGCGCCGGCATCTGAGCCCGCGCCGGCAAGTCCGAAGCCGCCGAAGCGCGAAAGGCCGGTTGAACAGCCCGCGAGCCAACCCCAGCCGCCGGCGCCTGCTGCCGAGGCAGCGCCGCAGCCCGAAGCCGTTCCGCCGGCCGAGCAGCCTCCCGCGCGGCCGAAGCGCCAGAAGCCGGCCGAGCAGGCTGTACCGCCGCCAGAGCCGCCAGCGCCTGCCGCCGAGCCAGAGTCACCCCCACAGCCAGAGGCCGCTCCGCCCGGGGAGGCTGCGCCTCAGCCTGAGCCTCCGGCACCGGCTGCCGAGCCAGCACCGCAGCCCGAAGCTGTTCCGCCGGCTGAAGAGCGACCCGCAAGGCCGAAGCGTCAGAAGCCGCCGGAACAGGCCGCGCCGCAGCCCGAGGCTCCCCCGCCGGCAGCGGAGCCGACACCGTCGCCCGAGCCGCCGGCACCGGCCGCCGAGCCAGCACCGCAGCCCGAACCCGCTCCGCCGGCCGCAGAGCCAGCGCGACAGCCAGAACCGCCGGCGCCTGCGGCTGAGCCCGTGCCGCAGCCCGAGGCGCCGGCGCCGGCCGCCGAGCCAGCGCCGCAGCCCGAGGCTGCTCCGCCGGTCGGAGAGGCGCCGAGAGGCGAACGGGGCGGTGAGCGGCCGAACAAGCATCGCGAGAGCTGCCCGGAGGGCATGGTCGCTCAGCCGGATGGCGGTTGCGCCGCGCCCTGACCGGACGAAAAAACGGGCCGGCGCATGACGCCGGCCCGAACAGGCAGAACTCAAATTCGGTTGTACCCGGGCGAACCGAGTGCCGCGTGGTCTAGTTCATCAAGCGCGCTGGTTCGTCAACCGAGATCGACGTAGATGCGATCACCTTGTTCGTCGATGATCTGCTGTCCCTTGATGATGATCAGCGCAACGGCGTCTTCGCGGCTCGCATGCTTGTCGACGCGCACGAAGCGGTAGCTCTTCAGCGTCCCGCCAATCTCCTTTTCGATGAGGCCGGCAGTCTGGTACTGCGCGCCCGCCTTCATCGGTGTCGGGCGGATGACATGGCCCTTATATTCGACGCCCTCGTCCGACGATGTGTCCTGCTTGTCCTTGCCGCCAAACAGGCCTTTCAGAAATCCAATCATCGGCCGCGCTCCTCACTCGCAATCACTGGTTCTTGGTCGGTCCTGCACCGTCTGCCATGCGCGCCGCGTTCGAGACATGCGGGCGGAGCGACCGCACAGGGGCTCAAGCCATCCTAAATAAGAAAGGCCGCCCTCGCGAGCGGCCTTTCGATCAAGCGTCGATATTGAAACGCCTAGTTGTCGAGGAAGCTCCGCAGCTTGCGCGAGCGGCTCGGGTGCTTGAGCTTGCGCAGCGCCTTCGCCTCGATCTGGCGGATGCGCTCACGCGTCACCGAGAACTGCTGGCCAACTTCTTCCAGCGTGTGATCGGTGTTCATGCCGATGCCGAAGCGCATGCGCAGCACGCGTTCTTCGCGCGGCGTCAGCGACGCCAGCACGCGCGTCGTCGTCTCGCGCAGGTTCGACTGGATCGCCGCGTCGATCGGCAGGATCGCCATCTTGTCTTCGATGAAGTCGCCGAGATGCGAATCCTCCTCGTCGCCGATCGGCGTCTCGAGGCTGATCGGCTCCTTGGCGATCTTCAGGACCTTGCGGACCTTTTCGAGCGGCATCGCCAGCTTCTCGGCCAGCTCTTCCGGCGTCGGCTCGCGGCCGATCTCATGCAGCATCTGGCGCGAGGTACGGACGATCTTGTTGATCGTCTCGATCATGTGCACGGGGATGCGGATCGTGCGGGCCTGGTCGGCGATCGAACGGGTGATCGCCTGGCGAATCCACCAGGTGGCATAGGTCGAGAACTTATAGCCGCGGCGATACTCGAACTTGTCGACCGCCTTCATCAGGCCGATATTGCCTTCCTGAATGAGATCAAGGAACTGCAGGCCGCGGTTCGTGTATTTCTTCGCGATTGAGATCACGAGGCGGAGATTGGCCTCGACCATCTCCTTCTTGGCCTGACGTGCTTCCTTCTCGCCCTTCTGCACCATGTGCACGATGCGGCGATATTCAAACGGCTCTAGACCAGTCTCGGTCGCCATCTGCTGGATCTCGCCGCGCAATTCGCGGATCCGGTCCTTGCCGTTGGTGACGAAGTCCTTCCAGCCGCGGCCGCCGAGATTGGCGATGCGACGGAGCCAATTCGGATCAAGCTCAGAGCCCTGGTATTCGCGCAGGAATTCCTCGCGCGAAACACGGTAGCTCTCGGCGAGACGGAGCAGTTTGCCCTCGGAGGTGATGAGACGCTTGTTGATGTCGTAAAGCTGCTCGACCAGCGAATCGATGCGGTGCTGGTTGAGCGACAGCGACTTCACCTCGACGATGATGTCGTCCTTGAGCTTCTTGTAGCGACGCTCCTGCGAGGGCGAGAGCGTCTCGTTCTTGAGACGGCCTTCGACGAGCTGGTCCTGCAGGCGGCGCAGCTTCTTGTAGTTCTCGGCGACGTTCTCGAAGGTCTCGACGACCTTCGGCTTCAGCTCGGCCTCCATGGCGGCGAGCGACATGTTGTTTTCCATGTCGTCTTCGTCGTCGCCTTCGCCTTCCGTGGGGATCGGCGGCTCGGCCTCTTCGCTTTCCTCGGTGAATTCGCCGCCCGGGCCGGCGATCGGCGCGTTCTTGGCGTCGGGGCCGGCATAGGTCGCTTCGAGGTCGATGATGTCGCGCAGGAGAATTTTGCCCTCGGCAAGCTCCTCTTTCCAGATGATGATGGCCTGGAAAGTCAGCGGGCTTTCGCAGAGCCCGGCGATCATCGTCTCGCGGCCAGCTTCGATGCGCTTCGCAATGGCAATTTCGCCCTCGCGCGACAGCAGTTCCACCGAGCCCATTTCGCGCAGATACATGCGGACGGGGTCGTCGGTGCGGTCGGTCGGCTCGCGCGCAGTCGTCGTCTTCGCGACGGCGGTGCCGGTCGATTCGGCGAGTTCGCCAGCCTCTTCCTCCGCGTCGGCGGCCGTTTCCTCGGCCTCCTCGACTTCGTCCGCCTCGATGACGTTGATGCCCATTTCCGAGAGCATCGAGAGAATATCCTCGATCTGCTCGGAACCGACCTGTTCGGACGGCAGCACGGAATTCAGTTCGTCATAGGTGACGAATCCGCGCTTCTTGGCGACCTTGATCATCCGCTTGACGGCGGCATCGGAGAGGTCCAGAAGCGGTCCGTCCTGGGGCTCGGACGTCGCCTCCTGGGCCTCTTCGTTCTCCTGAACCTTCGTCGCCATGCTCTTCTCCGTATGAGCGGGGCGGGGCGCCAGTCGATCACCGTCGCGCCCGCAAACCGCCGATTTAGTGCAACGGCCTCGGGATGAAACTCCCGGACCGCGAATCGCCTTCGTCAGAAATAGGCTTCGTGTCTTAAGTGACGCCTAACCATCCGGTTCATCCGGGCACCTAGACAGTGCCGAGCCGGCGGCCGGACGTCGCGCCGAACCCCTCGATTAGGGCCTCGGTGCCTTCGCTGTTCGCCATCTGCTTCTGGATGTCGACGAGGTGGGCCAGATTGGCGTCGCTCGGCTCGGAGGCGAGGGCAGCCTCGGCATCCTTTAATTCCTTATGTAACGTGCGCGCCTTCCGATGCAAGGTGAGCGCCTGGAGCCAGCCGTCGAGCGCGTCCTGTTCGGGCGCGCCGGCCTCTGCCTGCCAGATGCCGCCCAGCTTCAGATGACGATCCAATCGTTCCACCAGTTCGCCAAATCCCGCGCCCATCAGCCTCTGCATCAAGTCCCCGGAACCGACATGCGGATCTTCGGCCGCAATCTCTAGGATTTGCGAGCGAAGAGAGTCAAGGTCGCGATTCGTCAACTCGATATGTGCAAACGCATCGAAGTGGTCGGCAATGAGCGCGGGATGATGCGCCATGGTCATTACGAGGACCGTCTCGCGGAGGCCTGCGACCGGCCGGCTGCGTATCTGCTGTAGCGCGGCGGAAATCGGCGGCGCCTGCATGCGGAAGGTCGGCACATAGCGGGCGTCGGCTGGGCCGTCGCCCTTTCCGCGCCGGAATGATGACTGTCTCGGCCCGCCGCCGCGACGATTTCCCTCGCGCGCATCGCCGCCGAAAAAGGCGCGGGCGCGTTCGGAGAGCGCTTGCTCATAGTGGCGGCGCACGGTCTCGTCGCCGACCGAACGGGCGATGTCGCGCAGCTTAGCCTCGAAGGCTGCGCGGCGTTCGGGCGTCTCGAAGCCGCCCTGGTCCGTCTCGCGCGTCCAGATCATCTCGACCAGTGGCTTCGCCGACGCGAGGATGTCGGCCATGGCAGCACGGCCGGAATGGCGGACGAGATCGTCGGGATCCTGGCCCTCGGGCAAAAGGGCGAAACGGATCGACCGACCCGGCTTCAGCGCCGGCAGCGCGAGATCCACCGCGCGATAAGCAGCGCGAAGGCCGGCCTTGTCGCCATCGAAACAGAGGATCGGCTCCGGCGTCTGGCGCCAGAGAAGCTCGAGTTGGTGCTCGGTCAGCGCCGTCCCGAGCGGCGCGACGGTGTGGCCGAAGCCGGCGACGACCATGGAGATGACGTCGACATAGCCCTCGACGACGACCAGAGTGCCGGCCGCCTGAACGGCCTTCCGCGCCTCGAAACCGTTGTAGAGGAGGTCCCCCTTCTTGAAGAGAACAGTCTCCGGCGAGTTCAGATATTTCGCCTGCGCATCGGGCGAGAGCGCCCGTCCGCCAAAGGCGACGATCCGTCCGCGGAAATCTGTGATCGGAAACATCACGCGGTCGCGGAAGCGGTCGAAGGAAACTGGGATGTCGTCGCCGGCTATGAGGAGGCCCGTCGCGACCATGTCGTCGTGGCTGACGCCCTTGGCGGCGAGATGCTCCTTCAAGGCGTTGCGGCTGGACCGGGCATAGCCGAGGCGGAATCTGCGCTGGATGTCCGGCCCGAGATCACGGCCCGAGAGATAGCCCCGTGCATTGGCGCCGTCGCGGGCCTGCAGCCCGTCCTCGAAGAAGCGGCAGGCAAGCTCCATGACTTCATGCAGCGACGCGCGGACCTTTTCCTGCGCCTCGGCGCGCTCGTCGCGCGCCGGCAGCGCGAGACCGGCGTCGGCCGCCAGGCGCTCGACGGCCTCGGGAAAGGATAGTCCCTCATGCTCGGTCAGAAAGGTGAAGTGATCGCCGGAGACGCCGCAGCCGAAGCAGTGATAGCGGCCTTTGCGGTCGTCGGCGTGGAACGAGGGCGACTTTTCGCCATGAAACGGGCAGCAGGCCCAATAATCGCCCTTGGCCGGCTGCGACTTCCGCCGGTCCCACGACACGCGCGGGCCGATGACGCTCGAAAGCGGCAGCCGAGCGCGGATATCATCGAGGAAGGAGGGCGAAAAGCGCATGATCGGCCTTGCTGAACTGCCGATTATGTAGGGATTTGCACCCCGCAATGCAAAGTCCGTGCTGACTTATCCCTGCTATCCCCCGCCGACTTCTACGGCCGTGAATACATCGCCCCAATCGGCGCGCCGCGCCTCCCGAAAGACGTCGCCCTCGCGGCGGGTAACGAGGCGGTCAGCGCGGGTTCCGTCCGGGCGGCAGAGCTTGAGCTGGACGCGGCCGCTGCCGGCGCGCGGCGGGGCGAGGATGCGGGCTGGTCGTGTTTCGGCAGGGATGCGGCTCGCCGCCAGATAGATGAATTTCTCGTCCTCGAAGGGCACTGAGGCGTTCTTCGTTCGAAGATGCACCCGGCTGCGTGCGACACGGGCCGCGAAGTGGCACCAGTCGGGGGCCGAGAGGGGGCAGGGCGCCTCATGCGGACATGGGGCGACAATGTTTGCACCCGCCTCGATCAGCGCGGAGCGGGCGTCGAGGATGCGCTGCCAGCCGGCCGGCGTGCCGGGTTCGACGATGAGGAGAAGCCCCGTCGTGGCCGTCCAGGCGGCGGCGACGAGTTTCGTCCGCAGTGATGGCTCCAGTTCGTCGAGCACATAGGTGATGGTCACGAGGTCGTGCTGCGCAAGGCTCGGGAGCCCCGCGGCAAAGTCGGCAGCCTGCCAATTGCGGGCGAGGGGCGCGCCACTCGCGAGCCGCTCGCCCTGATGGCGCATCGCGGCGCTGCCCTCAATCAGCGTTGCCCGGGCCAGCGACGGCCAGCAATCCGCGGCTGCGAAGACAGCCGTACCAGGGCCTGCGCCGATATCGAGCTGGCTGGCGGGCTTGAAGTAGGGAAGTCGTTCGTCCGCCGCGCCCATTGCGGCACGGGTGGCGGCATAGGTCGCCGGCAGGCGGGCGGCGAGATAGGCGCGGGCGGCGGCGTCGGCATCGACGTGGAAGCGGCCGTCGCGCAGTTCGGCGCGATAGCGCGCGGAGAGGGCGGAGGCGCTCGCCGCCAGCTCGTCCGTCGAGACGCCCGCTAAGGCGGCTTCGACAGCCGATCTGAGGGCGGGCGGAAGTTCCATGATGTCACGCGGTCAGGGCAGCCTTCACAGCCGCGCCGGCCTTTGCGAAATCCATAGCTCCGGCGTGGTGCGCCTTCAGCTCACCCATGACCTTGCCCATGTCCTTGATGCCGACGGCCCCGGTGGCGGCGATGGCCGCGTCGATCGCCGCCTTCACGCCTGCTTCGTCGAGCTGGCGCGGCAGATATTCCTCGATCACGGTGATCTCGGCCCTTTCCTGCGCAGCGAGCTCAGGGCGCGCGTTGTCTTCATAGATCCTGGCTGATTCCTGCCGCTGCTTCACCATCTTGGCGAGCAGGTCGATCAGTTCCGAATCGCTTGCCGCAGTCGTTCCGGCGCCGCGCGCCAGGATGTCGCGATCCTTGATTGCTGCGGAGATCAGCCGCAGCGTGCCGGTCCGCTGCTTGTCCTTCGCGAGCATCGCGGTTTTCAGGTCCTGATTGATGCGGTCGCGCATGGCGGGCTTCCTTCCATTTTGCCGGCACCATAGGAGCAACATCGGAGCCGTTCAAGCCACATTCAGCTAAGCTATTGAAAGTGCTTGAGATTAATTTCAGCGTCCTGGTTGACGGACGCGGACTGATCGCCTAGGTTCCGCGCCGACGTCGACAGGGCGGCGGATCGCGCGATCCGGCGCGCCTTGGCATGCGGGTATGCACCCGGCGTCCGACAGCTTTGACGGTGCTCAATCATGACCGACGGAACGACTGTGTTGGCGGAAGATGCGGTGTGGGCGGAGCCCGAACCGACGGCGCTTCTGATTCTCGCCGATGGGACCGTGATCGAGGGCCGAGGCATCGGCGCCACCGGCCATGCCGTCGGCGAAGTTTGCTTCAATACGGCGATGACCGGGTATCAGGAAATCCTGACCGACCCGTCCTATGCCGGGCAGATCATCACTTTCACTTTCCCCCATGTCGGCAATGTCGGCACGAATGACGAGGATATCGAGACGGTCAATATGGCCGGCGCCTCGGGTGTGCGTGGCTGCGTGATCAAGACCGACATCACCAACCCGTCGAATTATCGCGCGTTGCGCCATTTCGATGCCTGGCTGCGGGCGCGCGGCATCATCGGCATAGCCGGGGTCGATACCCGCGCCCTGACGACTCTGATCCGAGAGAAGGGCATGCCCAACGCCGTGATCGCCCATGCTGCCAATGGCAAGTTCGATCGCGATGCGCTCTTGGCCGAGGCTACCGCCTGGCCGGGACTTGTCGGCATGGACCTCGCGCCCGACGTCACCACAGGCCAGTCCTTCCGCTGGGACGAGACGACCTGGCAGTGGAATGCCGGCTTCGGACGTCAGGAGGCGCCGCGCTACAAGGTCGTGGCCGTCGACTATGGCATCAAGCGCAACATCCTGCGGCTGCTCGCCGAGGCCGGCTGCGCCGTCACTGTGCTGCCTGCCACCGCGACCGGCGAGGACATCCTCGCCCACGAGCCGGACGGCGTGTTCCTTTCGAACGGCCCGGGTGATCCGGCGGCAACCGGCGAATATGCCGTGCCGGCGATCCGTGCCGTGATCGAGGCCAACGTGCCGCTGTTCGGCATCTGTCTCGGCCATCAGCTGCTCGGCATCGCGCTCGGTGGCGAAACCAAGAAGATGCATCAGGGGCATCACGGAGCCAATCATCCGGTCAAGGACCTGACGACGGGCAAGGTCGAGATCACCTCGATGAACCATGGTTTCGCGGTCGATTCGGCCTCGCTGCCCGGTTCGATCGAGGAAACGCATGTCTCGTTGTTCGACGGCTCCAATTGCGGGCTGAAGGTCAAGGACAAGCCGATCTTCTCGGTCCAGTACCATCCGGAAGCCTCGCCCGGTCCGCAGGACAGCCACTATCTCTTCACGCGCTTCGTCAACATGATCCGCGCCCGCAAGGGTGAAGAGGCGCTGCCTGAGCAGGGATAAGCGGTTCCATTGTCGCCAGGGCGCGGAGAAGCGCGCTTCTCCGCCGGATCGTTCCTTGCGTTTCAGCGTTTGACGCCTAGATGCTGCATTCGCGCGGCATGCGCTTGGGGGCATCTTTGGCTGACACCGTCATCATCTTGAATGCGCGCGCGGGAACGATCCGCGATCTTCAGCCGAAGGAGGTCGAGGCGCAGGTGCGGGAGGCCTTTGCCGGCCACACCGAAAGCGTCGCGGTCGAACTGGTCGAGGGCGAGCGCTTCATCGCCGCCATCGACAAGGCCGCCGAGTCCGAGGCTTCTACCATCATCGTCGGGGGCGGCGATGGATCGGCGAGCTATGCTGCGCGCAAGCTCATCGACAGCAACCGAACGCTTGGCGTGCTGCCGCTCGGCACCATGAACCTGTTCGCACGCAGTCTTTCGATCCCCGCCGATCTCAACCAGGCACTCGATATCCTGGCAAAGGCCGAGCCTGCTCGGATCGATCTCGGCGCGGTCAATGGCCGAATCTTCCACACGCTGGCCGGGCTCGGCTATTTCGCGGAAGTGGCGCGCGCCCGCGCGCAGGTGCGCGAGGACACCAACCTACCCTTCGGTCGCTATATCGCGGCAGCGCGCGCCTCGCTGCGCGCCTTCGTTCGGCCGGGTATTCTCGAATTGACGATCGATGCTGACGGCGGACGGCGCGACATCGAGACTTACGCCCTCTTCATCGGCAACAACCGCTTGTCGGATGGTGGTTTTGACCGGCCGCGCCTCGATGAGGGGCTGCTGGAGGTGCACTATGCCGAGGGTGCGGATTTCGGCAATCGCATGCAGGCAGCGATCGACCTCCTGGCCGGGCGCTGGCGCGAAAATCCGGCGATCCAATCCTTCACCGCGAAGACAGTGACGGTTCGGAGCCGCCGGCCGAGGCTCTGGGTCTCGGTCGACGGCGAACTGACCCGGCTCGAAACGCCGCTGCGTTTCGAATGCCGCGCCGGGGCACTCAACGTGCTGATGCCGGCGGCGTCCGATCAGCGCGGAGCGATGGCGTAGACGATCGTCGCGTTGGCAGAGATTTCCTGCGTGCCGCCCATGACAGGAGAAGCTGGCATCGCATCTTTCATCGCCATGGCGCGGAACACCGGCGGCCCGCCACCTTCATTGGCGCTGATCGACTGAATGGGCCCGAGCTTGACGCCAGCGGCCTCGGCCATGATCTCGGCCCGGCGCCGCGCCTCTGCGATTGCCGCCTTGATGGCGGCGTCGCGCAGGCCTTCCGACTTGCCGATCTCGAACGAGATGCCGTTGACGCGATTGGCGCCTGCGGAAATTACCTTGTCGAGCAGTGGGCCTGACTTGCCGATGTCGCGGATGCGAACGGTGAGCTGGTTGCTGACGCGGTAGCCCGTGATCTTCGATTGGCCGGCCGGATCCTTGGCGGGATCGGAATAGACGGGTTCGACAAAGAGGCCGCTGGTCGCGACATCCTTCTTGTCGATGCCGGTGCCTGTGATGGTATCGACCACCGCGTTCATGTCCTTGGCGTTGGCGGCGAGTGCCGCCTGCGCGGTGTCGGACTCCGAGACCACGCCGAGCGAGACGACTGCGATATCGGGCGCGGCGCTGGCGCTGCCCTCGCCACTGACCGTCAAAACCGGCGGGCCGGCAGGATCGGCGAAGGCAGGAAGGGCCAGCGCGCCCAACATCGCCGAAGCGAAAAGGGTCGAGCGAAGCAGTCGCGAAGGTCTCATTGTCGTCGGCATCGTCTTCAAATCCCCACTTTCAGCGGCGTCTCTGCCACCTCTCTCCACGGATAGGTGGCCATTGCGACGCGAATGCGGCTTTGCCTTCGCGTCGTCAGGTTGCGGGTGAATATGTGGGCAACTGCTATGCGAGCGGAGCCGCTTTCAGTCCTGCTTAAATCTGCTAGTGGTGATCGACAAGGCGCAAGGAGTTGTTGGTGGAAGCCGGTAAGCATAGCGAAGAAGCGCGACGTATCGCGGCTCTTCACCGATATGATATTCTCGACACGCCGACCGAGCGCGAGTTCGACGAAGTCGTGCGCGTGGTGAGTGCGATCTGCAATGCGCCGATCTCCGTCATCAATCTCATCGATGAGCATCGCCAGTGGTTCAAGGCCGAGGTGGGGCTCGGCGTGCGAGAGACGCCGTTGCCGGCATCGATCTGTGCGCATGCGATCCTGCAGGACGACTTCATGCTCGTCCCGGACACGCTCGACGATATCCGCTTTGCCGGCAACCCGCTGGTGCTGGGCAGTCCTCATCTGCGCTTCTATGCCGGCGCGCTGCTGAAGACGCCGGAAGGGCTGCCGATCGGCACAATCTGCGTACTCGACACCAAGCCCCGCGGTCTCGACGCCAACCAGCAGGCTTTGCTCCGCCTGATGGCGAGCCAGATCATGAAGCTGATCGAATCGCGCCAGCTTGTCATCGCTGAACAGGCCGCGCGACTTCGGGCAGAGCAGCTTGCAGAAGAGAACGAGACGCTAGCGCGGGAGAGCGATCATCGCGTGATGAACTCGCTGCAGCAGGTGTCATCGGTGCTTTCGATGCAGGCGCGCGGCGTCGGTGGCGTCGCGAAAGCCGAGCTCGACAGCGCCCGCCACCGGGTCGACGCGATCGCCCTCGTTCACCGGCAGCTGCATCTCGCGCGTAAGCTGACGTCGGTCGACGCCGCACCGTTCCTGCGGCAGCTGTCGGAACAGATGAAGGCGAGCGCCCCGGCGCGCATCGAGGCGATCACGGTCGATGTCGAGGATCGGTGCCTCGCCCCGGAATGGGCGAGCGCCCTTGGCCTTATCGTCGCTGAGCTGATCGCGAACAGCATCAAGCATGCCTTCCCGGGTGACCGTCGCGGGACCATCGCCATTCGCTATCGCCGC
This sequence comes from Kaistia soli DSM 19436, assembly GCF_900129325.1. Lineage (GTDB taxonomy): Bacteria > Pseudomonadota > Alphaproteobacteria > Rhizobiales > Kaistiaceae > Kaistia > Kaistia soli. Next base: position 1,593,939 of record NZ_FQUP01000001.1, read on the forward strand.
GAAGGAGACGCTTCGGTGCTGAGTGTAGAAGATGATGGCGTCGGCCTGCCCGCGGGGTTTGATCCCGCAAAGAGCAAGGGCGTCGGCATGCGCGTCATCGTCGCCAAGGCCCGGCGTATCGGAGCCGAGCTCACCTCAGAATCAATCGGCGGCCGAACCACCTTCCGCCTTCGCCATTCCGGCTAGCGCCCATCCGCCCCCGATGCGCTCGAACGGGAAGATGGTTGCGCTAGGCTGAACGCCGCTTTTGCAGTCATCGACGCTGTCTCTGATAACGAGCGAGACGTTCGCGATCTCGCGCTGAAATCGCGGTAGTGGGCGCCGAGGCGGTCAGGGCCTTGGCCGTCAGCGGATGATTCGCGCAAACGCCTTGGCGATGCCAAATGGCACCCAGGCCGGCAGGATTCGGTAGGGGTGGCCGAACGGCAGGCGATATCCGTGGCGCCTTGCCTGGCGTGCTTCATGTCGGGCTCGGCGAGGCGACGGCGAAGGCTGATGAATCGTCATATGGTGATGGCCTAGAGCGACGAGCGGGCGGCCCTTGGCGCGTGGGTGCGCCTCGGACGACGAGAATCGATCTGGGGGGAGCTTTCCCCGCCCGGCACGACATTCGCGTCGCACCGCGCCCTCTATTGCATTGCACCATAATGCTGACGGCTTCCACAAAAATGTACAGTTTGCGCCACTTGACTGTTCATCCTTACGGGATTTGTCCCTCGCCAACGTTCCCCGGCAGCCGCAACTTTCGTCCGCTTTTCAGACGTCGGATCAGGCGGTCGTGAACGTGCCTACCTGATCCAGCGACCGCTCCCGTACCAGATGCCCCCGATGCATCTGGCGCTCACGCCGAAGCTGCTATCCGACTCTTGCCGTCAGAGGCCGCGCCATGACACGCGCTCATGAGGAGTGTCAATTTCCCGCGATTTCGCTCACGATAGAAATCCTGCTGTTCTATAGAGTGGCCCCCGCATCACAATGATCATCGATCATAGATCGAATGTCCCCGCAGGGTTGAACTCAGATGAGATCTATTTTCTCGCGAACTGGCAGGGGGCCGTGTTTTTCTGGTTACGGCTATCGGAACCTTAGGTTGCATTGGCGTAGCGCTTTTCGTCGACTCATTTAACTTTCCCAACCTTGATTCGTCCCAACTCGCGCGGTCGCTAACCGTCGACATTATGCTGCCGATCTTTCTGGCGGTGCCGATGCTGTTTCTGTTGATGAGCAAGCTACGCGAACTGGCGATTGCCAATGAAGAGCTTGCTACCATTGCCGCCACAGACAGCCTTACCAGCGTTTTGACGCGCGGCGCGTTCACCGTCCTCGTTGATGCCTATCTCGCCAAGTTCAGCCATGATGCAGAGCGAATGAAGGGCGCATTCCTGGTCGTCGACGCTGACGAGTTCAAACGCATCAATGATCTATTCGGCCATAGCTCAGGCGATGAGGCTCTTCGCCTGATCGCATCGACAATTCGCCAGAACCTGCGCCCTCAGGATCTGGTTGGCCGAGTCGGTGGCGATGAATTCACGGTCTTCCTGCCGGGATTGAGTCACAGCCAGGCCATCGCCATTGCGGAGCAGATGCGCCAGACGATTCAGGCCGCGGAGGTTCGCTTCCTCGATGATCGTCGGCGCCTGTCGATCAGCATCGGCGGGACGACTTTTGCTCAGCCGACAAGTTTCGATGCTCTGTTCAACGCGGCTGATGAGCGGCTCTATTTGGCCAAGTCACGCGGCCGCAATCGCATCGAGATCGAGCCTCTTTTGTCGCCCGCGGCGTGAACCCGGCCCGTGCGTCGGTTCGAATGCGGTCGGTCGCCGACATGGTCGATGTAGGCGTCGCTTTGATTGGTCGCACATCCCCGGGGCGCCACCAGCGTCTGCGAATGTCGGCAAACGCCTTGCCAGGCAAGCAGGATCAACGTCGAAAGCCGGTGTTGGTGGGCCCACCAGGACTCGAACCTGGAACCAGACCGTTATGAGCGGTCGGCTCTAACCATTGAGCTATAGGCCCCCGGGACCCGGTATAGCGGATCGGGTCCGCGCGGCAAGAGGGTGGCAGGCTTCTCGACCGGCGTGTTGCTGGCTCGGCCTGTTCAGTCGGCCGGCGGCTCGGATGACGCATGTGACGATGATATGTCGTCCGGATGTGCGAGCGGCAGCATGCCTTTGTAAATGCCGGGTTCGGAGCTTGGGATCGCGATCGCGCCGACCGAGCGGGCGTAGAAGCCGGTCGGGCCGGCGCCGCCGATGACGCCATAGGGATAGCCGACGGCGTGCATGTCGAGCAGCGTCGCGAGCAGCAGCGCATGACCGATGCCACGGCCGCGCAGCGCGTCGTCGACGCCCGTCGGGCCGAAGAGGCCGCGCGCCGTTGCGTCATAGCAGGCGAAGCCGGCGATCGCCTCGTCCTTGACCGCGATCAGGCAGGACGGCGGCTGGCGGCAGGTCGCCACCGTCGCCTCGCTGACCCAGCCCTGGCCGAAGCGCGGGCCGATCCAGTCGGCGAGCGCGCGAAGTTCGGGCGGCAGGATGCGGCGGATGACGACGCCCTCCTGCGCCATGCGCGCGTCAAGAGCCGCGTCGCGCTTGAGGTCGTAGAGCTTGACCAACATATCCGGCATGAAAAAGCAATCCTGACGTCAGCCCTTCACCGCGCCGGCTGTGAGGCCCGCGACGATCCGGCGCTGGAAGATGAGCACGAGAATGATGAGCGGCAGCGTCACGGTGACCGAGGCGGCCATGATCTGGCCGAAGGGATATTCGTAACGCGAACTGCCGCCCATGAGACCGATGGCGACCGGAACCGTCCGGTTTTCGTCGGTAAGGATGAAGGTCAATGCGAACAGGAATTCGTTCCAGGCAAGGATGAAGGCGAGAATGCCGGTCGAGGCCAGCGACGGGCCCATCAGTGGCAGCAGGATCTTCGTCAAAATGCGGAAATGGGAGCAGCCGTCGATGATCGCTGCTTCCTCCAGCTCGCGCGGGAATTCCCGGATGAAGGTGGTGAGGATCCACGTCGTGAAGGGAACGGTCGCAAGAAGGTAGGTCAGAATGAGCGCGCTCGGCCTGTTATAGAGGCCGAGCCAGTTGATCAGCTCGAACATGCCCGAAAGCACCACGACCTGCGGGAAGATCGAGATCATCAGGATCGTCATCAACACGCCGCGGCGCTGCGGAAAATCGATGCGGCCAAGGGCGTAGGCGGCCGAGATGCCGAGAATGAGGGATAGAGCCGTCGTCGAACTGGCGACAAAGGCCGAATTGACGAGTGATCCCAGGAAGATCCTGTTCTCGTAGAGCGCCTTGTAATAGGTCAGATCGAAGGCGGGCAGGAAGGTGTTGCGGTAGAGAGCGGCGCCCTGCTTGGTCGAGGAGACGATCGCCCAGTAATAGGGGAAGAGCGTGTAGATGAGCACGAGCCCCACGGCGACGACGAGGAAGCCCTTCTTGATGCGCCGCTCCAGGCGATAGCTGGCCGAGCTGCGACGACGGCGGGCGGGGAGGGCGACGGCCGCGTCGGTCATGGTGCTTCTCCCGCCGCGCGATCAAGCCTGAGCACGCCGATGATGAGGATGGCGACGAAGGCGACGAGGAGGAACACCCACGTCGATGCCGCCGAGCCGATGCCAAGTTCCTGGAACGAGATCAGGCGGTTTCTCGCATAAATGGACGCGGTCATGACCTGTTCGCTGGACGCCGCCAGCACATAGGCAAGGTCGAACATGCGCAGGGCATCGAGCACCCGGAAGAGCACTGCGACGCCGATCGCCGGCTTCAGCAGTGGCAGCACGATCGACCAGAAGCGTTTCCAGGCCGGGATGCCGTCGACTTCCGCGGCCTCCATGATCTCGCCGGGGATCATCTGCAGCCCGGCCAGGATCAGCAGCACCATGAAGGGCGTCGTCATCCAGACATCGATGAAGATCACCACGCCCATGATGAGCGAACCGTTCGCCGTCCATGCGATGCCGTGATCGATCAGACCCATCGAGATCAGCACCTGGTTGAGCACGCCGAACTGGTCGTTCAGCATCCATTCCCACATCTTGGTCGCCACCACGACGGGGATTGCCCAGGGCACCAGGATTGCTGCGCGCACGAGCCCGCGGCCCGGGATCGCCTGGTTGATCAGAAGCGCGATGCCGAGACCGAGGACGGTTTCGATGGCGACTGAGACGACGGTGAAGAGCAGCGTGTTGCGAACGGCAATCCACCAGGTCCGGTCGCCGATCACCTCCAGATAGTTCTCGAACCCGATCAGCGAATAATTTGTTGGATCGTCGAGATAGGCGTCGGTGAACGAGAAATAGAATGTCCGCGCCAACGGCCAGACGGCGACGACCAGCATCGCGACCAGCATCGGCGCCATGAACATCCAGGCGGCGCGGCGATCGGCGCGGGCGAGCTTGACGCTCATGCAGCGATCCCTCCGCCGGATGTTTGCGCCAGGGCCGCGGCCGAACGTTCGTGGCTGGCGGCGTGGTCGAGCCGGGCGCCGCTTTCATCGAACAGGAAGAGGTCCTCGTCGCGGAAGGAGAGCCCGACCTTGGTGTCGCGATCCTCGCGCGGACGGGCCGGCAGCCGCACGACCCAGCTGTTGTCGGCGTCGAGACGGACATAAGCGAAATGCTCGTGACCGAGGTCCTCGATCCGCTCAAGGACGCCATCGAGGCGGCCGCTGCCGGGCGCGACGATCGACAGAGCCTCCGGGCGGACGCCGACGGTCGCGGGTGTCGAGCGATTGCCCGTCACATGGCTTTCGAGGCGAAGGCCGCCGGGTCCAGACAGGAGCCAGTCGGCGCCAATGCCGGTCGCCGCGACCGTGGAGAAGTTCATGCGCGGGCTGCCGACAAAGCCGGCGACAAAGCGGCTTTTCGGCGTGTGGTAGAGCTCCTGGGGGCTGCCGACCTGCTCGATGACACCGTGATTCAGCACGACGATGCGATCGGCCAGCGTCATCGCCTCGGCCTGGTCATGCGTCACATAGATCATGGTCGTGCCGATATCGTCGTGCAGCCGGGCGATCTCGATGCGCATCTCCATCCGGAGGTCGCTGTCGAGGTTCGATAGCGGCTCGTCGAACAGGAACACTTCGGGCTTGCGAACGAGGGCGCGGCCAATGGCGACGCGCTGGCGCTGGCCGCCGGACAGCTCACGCGGACGTCGGGCCAGCAGGTGATCGACTTTGAGGAGCTTCGCCACCTCGGCGACCTTGTTACGAACGGCGTCGCGGCCGAGGCCGAGCGTTTCGAGCGCGAAGCCGATGTTCCGGGCGACCGTCATATGCGGATAGAGCGCATAGGACTGAAAGACGAAGGCGATGCCGCGCTTTGAGGCGGGCACGTCGGTCACCGGCTCCCCGCCGATAGAGATCTCGCCGTCAGTGACCGGGACGAGGCCGGCGATGAGGCGCAGTAGCGTCGACTTTCCGCAGCCGGACGGTCCGACAAAGACGATGAATTCGCCGTCGCGGATCGCAAGGTCGACACCGCGGATGACGGGATTGCCGCCATAGCTCTTCGAAACGGATTTCAGCTCGACCGATGCCATGGGGTCTCCGAACGGCACGAGATGGAAGTGGCCGGCCCGCACGGCCGTCATTGCCGATGGTGTGGCAATGACGGCGCCAGGGTCGGGCGCGCTTCGTCATCTCCCTATCCGGGAGCGGCCGCGTGGTGTTACCGGGGTGAGGGGCGATGGTCATCGACCATCGCGCAGAGATCCGCACCCGCAGCTTCTGCCGGCGGCCCTTCCGTCAGGGAGAGGTGAACGAAGCGACGTCGTGCGACATCGCCTCAGCGGCTTTCCTTGAGCTTTTCGAGCCGTGCGGAGAGCTTGGTCAGCCCCGCCTTCACGTCCTCGTCGCCGGTCAGCATGTCATGCACCGCGCGATAGAACGCCTGCGACACGCGGTTGTAGCTCGTGCCGGTATAGCCCGAGGGACGCGTCGCGCTGTCGGCGAAGGCCGGCTGGGTGTCCTTGAGGAAGGGGAGCTTCTTCAGGACGTCAGGGTCCGTGTAGAGCGCGGAGATGGACGGGTTATAGGCCCCCTCGATCGCGCGCATCTTCTGCATGTCGGGGCCGGTGATGAAGCGGACGAATTCGGCCGCGAGTTCCGGCTTGGCGCTGTATTTGTTGACGCCGAAATACATCGGGCCGAGGCAGCCGCTCGACTTTTCGCCAGCCTTGCCGACCGGCAGCGGCATCATGCCGACCTTGCCGACGATCGGTCCGCCGCCGCCCTGCGAGGTGCCCCAGACATAGGGCCAGTTGCGATGGAAGACCGAGTTGCCGGCTTCAAACACGGCGCGCGAGGCTTCTTCGTCATAGCCGAGCACGCCTTCCGGCGAAATCGTACCGATCCAGCCCTTGGCCTTCTCGATCGCTTCGGCTGCGGCGGGATTGTCGATCGTGACCTTGCCGTCGTCCGCGATGATGGTGCCGCCACCGTTCGATGCGATGAGTTCGATGGCGTCGCAGGTCAGGCCTTCATAGCTCTTGGCCTGCCAAGTATAGCCCCACATGTCCTTGCTGCCGGCCGCGCGCTCCTTGTCCTGGATCTCCTTCGCCTGTGCGGCGAGTTCGTCCCAGGTTTTCGGCGGCTGCATGCCGTATTTTTCCAAGAGGTCCTTGCGATAGAACATCAGCCCGACATCCATATAGGCGGGCAGGGCGATCAGCTGGCCGTTGATATCGCCGGCGCCGAGCGTCGACTTGAAATGGGCGTCCTGCTCGGCTTGGGGCACCATGGCCTTGATGTCGAGGAGGTTGTTCTTGAACATGCCGAGCCAGATGACGTCGAGGAACAGGACGTCGACATCGCTCGATTTCGCCGCCAGCAACTGCTGATAGAGCGGGATCGCATCATCGAGCTGTGCCGGCATCTTGTTGATCTTGGCTTCGTTGCCGGTCTTCGCCTTCCATGCGTCGGCCGCCTTGACGCAGAGGTCGTAGTCGGTCGCGCCACAAAAGACGGACACCGTATCGGCCCGTGCCGTGCCGGCGGCGAGCGCAAGAAGCATGCTGGCGCCGAGCGCGAGCTTTTTAAGCGACATGGATGAATTCCTCTGTTCCCTGTGGAGCGGCCGTGCCGCGGCGGGCGGAGCTCTTCTGGCCCCTGCAACGCATCGATATTACCACTGGATATATCCAGGCATGTCAATATGGTCGTGTAGCCGGCTAGCCACGAAGAGGGCACCCGGCGGCAGGGAGACACAGGATGGCAGCGGGGACGGGCCGGTTTCTTTCCGGCCAGGACGGAGCGAGCGCCGCCGGGCGCGTTATCGACGACGAGCCCTTGCCGGTTGGCGACGACCAGTTCGGCGCGGCAGCGGGCATCAGCCGTGCCGACCCGCGGCCGCTGCATCGCCAGGTCCATGGCGCCATCATCGAAGCGATCGAGGCCGGCCGACTTCCCCGGAACGGCAAGCTGCCGTCCGAAAGGGAACTGGTCGACCTTTACGGCGTCAGCCGAATCACCATTCGCCATGCCATGCGCGATCTGGTGCAGCAGGGTTTCCTGCAGAGCCAGCCGGGCAAGGGCTTCTATGTCGCCGCGCCCCAGCGCGGCTTCGAACTGCATCTCCTGAAGAGCTTCACCGCAACGGCGCTGGCGAATGGCCGCAACCCCGGCCAGCGTCTCATCGAAGCGCGCATCTATCGTGCACCGCTCGAGATCACGCGGCCGCTGTTCCTGCCGGAGGGCGCGGAGGTCGTGGTGCTGTCGCGCCTGAGGCTGCTTGATGATGTGCCTGTGGTGATCCAGACCGACTGGATGTCCGCCGCGCGCGCGCCCGGATTGATCGACCTCGACTGGTCATCGCCGAACCGTTCGCTTTATGCCGAGATCCGCGAGCGCTATCGCATCCGCCCGGTGCGTGGCCAGACGACGCTGAGCGCCCGGCTGGCGAGCCAGGATGAATCGGAGCGGCTCGGCCTCGCGCCGCCGGCCGCTGTTCTCACCGTCGACCAGATCGCCTTCGACGCCCGCAACCGGGCCGTCAACCTGACGACGCTGGTGCACCATCCTGAACGATACCCGTTGACGCTCGCCCAGTCAGAGAGTGGCGACATCGAACAGATTTGAGGGGCGAGCAGCGCCACCTGCGTTTGAAGCCCTGATAATGCCGCCATCTCAGGGAAGGGAATGGCCTTGAGCGTCCGTCGGTTGGGCCGTCAGAGACGCTTGCCACTTCCTGACAGGCTGCGGCTGATGCCCCGACGCAGTTTCGTCAGCCGGGCAACGAGGCCGCGGGGCCGTGCAGCCGCTTCCTGCTGCCGTCGCTCAGCCTCGTCGCGAGCCGCGGCAGCCGATGCCTCTTCCGCCGCGCGCACGGCAAGGAAGCTGGCGCGTTCCGCACGGACGTTGGGCGTCGAGATGCGCGGCGCGACCTGCTCGCGGAGACGGATCGGCGATTGCGGGATGAAACCAGCCGATGTCGCGATGACCGGTTCCTGTGCAACGCCGCGCGTCGCTTGCTGTCGCGCTCCGAGCAGGCTTTCGAAGAGCGCTTCGTAATGTTCGGCCTGCCGATCGAGTGTCGCCTCGGCAAGGATGTCATTGCGCGCGATGCGGCCGAGGCCCACCGCCCTGGCGGGAGACGTGACGAGGCTAAGGACGGCGTCGGCGAGCGCGCTGACATCGCCCGGCGCCACGAGCCTCCCATTGATGCCGTCGCGGATCATGTCGTTCATGCCCCCGACCGCAAAGGCGACGACCGGTACGCCGCTGGCCATCGCCTCCATCATCACATTGGGCTGGTTGTCTTCGAGCGAGGGAAGGATCAGGAGATCGGCGGCGTTGTAGATGAATGCCAGATGCTGATCGCTGCTGACGAAACCGAAGGACGTCACGGGGATCCCCAGTGACCGGATCTCGGGCGTCGCCTCGCCGAAAACCAGCAGAGCCAGTTCACCGACGCACTCGGCACCGTTCTCCGGCAGCCTGCGGTTCAGCAACTCGATCGCCTCGATCAGGAGGCTGAACCCTTTGCGCACTTCATCGGTGTAATGGGCGCCGAACAGAATGTAGCGGGTCGACGGATCGAGACCCAGCGCCCGCCGTGCTTCGGCCTTGTCCATGGGCCGAAAGAGGTCCGTCTCGATGGCGTTGGAAATCCGATGCACCGATCCCAGCTCGAATACGCCCGACCGGGACGCGCAGTCGGCGAGCCAGTGCGACGGCGCCACGGCGGCGACATTCGCCTGCCGATAGTTCAGACGCTTGGCGGCGATCAGGGCAGAGGTCATCGCCAGCGTGTCGTCGCTAACTTGCGAGCAAGGCGCGCAGTCGCGCTCGAAGCCGTCGCAGCCGGCCGAATAGTGGCAGCCGCCGGTGAAGTGACCCATGTCATGCAGCGTGAAGACGACGGGCTTTCCGAGAGCGATCAGAAGCCCGGCCATCTCCGGACTGAGCATGAAGTTCGACCAGTGGATGTTGACGACATCGTAGCTGCCGTCACGGATCAGCTCCAAAAGATCGAAACCCTTGCTCTGGAATGAAAAGAACGTGTTGGAACGCGGGGTCCGACGGGAATGCAGATAGTCGTTGTCGATGAACTGCGCGCAGTCATCGTCTTCGGGGGGAACGCCATCGGATTCAACGACGATCGCGTTGGGTTGGGCGTGATTTCGGGTCGCCTGGATGATGTTGACCGCGTGTCCCCGCGCTGACAAACCGCTTGCCAGCCGCTGCATGGCGCGCGGTGCACCGCCGCCGCCGCCGTCTGTACTCAGGATCGCGATCTTCATCGAATTGCTGCTTCGGCCTTCACCTTCAGATGCATATATCTTGGACTGTTCATCTCCTCCAGCGCCATCGATAGGGGCCAGGAGCTCAGCCGCTCGGACGACAGAGGCCGCGCCGCCTCGGTCAAGGCGCCGGCTGCCGGCCGTCTCGGCGGCGCCAGCGACGCCAGCGCTTTTCCAGAACCTTGCCGATCGCCGCGGCCACGCGCCAGAGGTCTCCGAAACCCGCTGCCAGGACACCCAGGGTCGGTGTCTCTTGAGTCACCTTCTCATTGATCGCAAGCGACAGTGGCTTGCCGAGTTCACGCCTGATGACCGGTGCGCCGGGCTCCGCCTTGGCGGTCGCCTGGCTCTCGCCCGTGGCCGCACCGCGGCGCTCGTCGATCACGGCTTTCCGGACCGCCTCACCTTCCGAGCGCTGTGACCAGGGATCATCCGAGACGCCGGGAAACGACATCTCCGCGATGAGGCTGACAGCATGCTGGCTGGACATGGTGTGGATCAGGTGAAGCGTCAGGTCGGCCAGCGCATAGTGCCGCTGTCCCGGATCGGGATCGACACTGTAGAACTCGTCAATATTGCCGAGGCGCTCGGCGAGCTGTTCCGCCAAATGCTTGTCGGCGAGAGGAAGTCGAGCCTGCTCCAACAGATAGGCTTCGCTGATCGCGGCGAATTCGTGCCACTCGCCATCATTCCATGCCTGCTCATGGCTGTGGTGCAGAAGGATCGGATCGGACACAAGCGACAGCGGCGCGTAGAGGCTCGCCGCGACCGGCAGCACATAGTCCCACCAGGGGACACCGAGCTGATACGGGCGGCTGTTCAATCCCGTGAGGGCAGGCGCAATCAAAGCCGGCGTAAAGGCGAACAGATCGACCCCGATTTCGTATTGTCGACCTTCGCGCCGCGTCAGGGACGGTACTTCCCAGCGATGCAGGATCACGCTGGACTGGCGCGCGAGACGGCCCATGCGCGACGCAAGGTCCGTGCATTGCGGCATGAAGATATCGGCGTTGATGATGCCGATCGGCTCAGTCGGAGGCAGATCGGCCAGGACAGCCGCGAGGGACGGCATCTTGCGGGCGCCGGGCGGCAAGACTTCGTCGACAAACCGGTAGGTGACGCCCGGCAGGCCGGCACCGATCAGGTCGCGCTCGGCCTCGTTGTGGACTGAGAGTACGTCGAAGCCATTCGCCTGCCACGATCCAACGCAACGCTTCACCAGATCCTGACCGACGTCGACGCCATCTTCGTCAAGTCGCTTCAGGAGCGGAAAGGCGGAGGTGATCAGCAGCAACGACTGACCCTTTCGAGGTCCGGCTTCGGTCGTTGCGTGTGCCGGCCGGCGCGGAACGACGCGGCACGGATCACGGTTTGAATATGCGTCGGATCAGACGCGACAGCGAGGATCGTCCGCCCTGTCCAAACTCGGCCGGACCAGATGAGGAGGCATCCGAGGCGGCGTGCAGGCCTCCAGAGCGGAGCGACTGAAGCTCGTCCTCCAGGCGGTGGATCTGGCGCTGCAGGTCAAGGTTGAGCGCTCGCTGTTCGACCAGTTCGCGTCCGATAGCGACCGTCCGGTCCGACTGCTCGAGGAAGCGGTCGAGCTTCCTGGTCCAGCTTGCCAGTTGTGCCTCAACCGAGTCCTGGTTTGGCAATGGCGGGACGGCGGCCACGCCGGGGCCGCTCGATGCCGGGGTCAACGTGTCATCACTCATGCTGCTTGGCTCTCAGACGCGGCCACCGCGTCGCGCTTTGGCCTGCTTACCAGAATTCCCGACAGGAATATCCCGATCTGGCGTGTATCCCCACCCTTGCCCTGCTCGGCTGGGGAGATCGTGTAGGCGCAGCGAAGACGCAGCTTGAGCCGTGCGGTTTCGCTCTTGAAATGCACCAGCCGGCTGAGGTGTTGCTGCTGCCAGGTGCGGGCCGGCCCACGAAACACCGGTTCGCCATTGATCTGGATATCGATCGATTGCGGACGGCCAGTCGCGCCGGCGACCGTGAACGCCAATTCGACATTCGCTTCGGACACGCGCTCGCTCAGCAGAAGCTCGATCTCGGATTCGGTTGCCGCCGTCCAGACGCCGCCATCTTCGTGCGGATTGAGATTGGCCCGTCGTTCGTTGATGACGAGCCCGCGCAGCGGTGTGAATGCGTCGATCGGCAGCCGAGGCGGGCGTGAGGCTTGATCCGCGATGGCGGGGGCGAGCGTGGCAATCGACCGGCTCGTGCTGAAGCGAAACCCGTCGCCCATCACTTCCTGATTGAGACGGATCGAGAGGCGGTCGAGCGAGTGCTGCCAGACCGACAGGTCGACCGCGTCCATCGAATTGCCGGTGCTGGCCGAACGCCAGTTCCAGAGCGCCGTCGGGGAGGGGCTGAGCCGGAATGCGCCGAAGCGGGCCAGCATCAGGTAAAGATACATGTCCTCGGCGACGGTCAGCGCGGGATCGACGAGCGTCCGGTCATCAAGACATGACGCGCGCGCGATCCAGGCATTGGACTGGATGTAGTTGTCGAAATTGACCAGGCGGATCAGGTCGAACCCGTCCATGAATTTCAGTTCGCGGAGCTCCGGCACCTCGATGTCCATCGGGCCGGTGAAATTCGGCTGGCTCATGAACTCGATGGGATCTTCCTCGACGCGCACCACGCCGCCGTAATAGAGCGGATGGCCGGGATGGTCGCGCGCGGTCGCCAGCAGATGACCGAAATGGTCCGGCATCACCGTGTCGTCGTCATCGAGCATGGCGAAATACGGCGCCGTGACCTGGCGGAGGCCGGCCCAGAGGGTGGAACTCCGGAGGCCGGTGTTGGCGCAGCGGAGGTAATCGATCGAAAGGCGCTCTGTCCGTTCGGATGTCGCCAGCGCAGCAACGTCATCGCGTCCGTTGTAATCGGCCAGGATCACCCGGTAACGGCCGACGCTCTGGTCGGCAATCGAGCGCAGCGATCGCTTGACGAAATCGAGCGTCCGGCCTCCGGTGCGAATGATGATGTCGACCAGCGGCGCGTCAGGCGCACCCGATGACGCCGCGGCGAATTCGGCGCCGGAGCGGTAAGTCTTCCGAAGATGCTCCTTCGCTTCCGTGACGAAATCGCAGCAGCGGTCGACGGCGTCCTCAAGGCTGAAGTCGCGCTTGAGGATGTCATGGCTCCGGCGCGCCATGGCGCCAGCAGCGGCAGGGTCGGCATTGGCGAAGGCAATGATCTCGCGAACGCGCGCGGCGTTGATTTCCGGGGCCTGCGTCAGATCGAGCCGGAATACGCTGTCGCCGAGAACGCGCCCCGCGAAGGGAATTTCATCGGTGATGATCAGGCAACCGGCCGCCGCCGCTTCGAACAGCCGCATCGATGGCGTGTCCGCCGCCCGGTGGTCGTCCTTGTGCACGCAGAGCGCGATACCGTGACGCGCGAGAGCCGCCTGCATCGAGATGCCGTCATAAGGCACTTCGCCGCGGAATGAGCCCTCATAGCCACGCCAGTTGCCCGCCGGGCCATACAAGGCGATGTCGCCCGAGGCGTGCAACTGCTCGAGAAGGCCGGAATGGCGCTTCCCGTCCCAATGGACGCCGACATAGACCAGTTCGTAGGCATGCCCATCCGGTCGCGGCACGAAGTCCGTTGCGGGCGCCGTCGGCAGGAACAGGAAGTCCGAACGCGGCTTCTGCGTGCCGGTTGAGAATTCGAGATCGTCGAGGAACTGCCCGACATGGGGCGATCCGACGAGATAGGCATCGTGCGAGAGGATCGAGCGGATCCGCAGCGGATCGCCGGCATAGAAGGCCGGCGGACTCCACAAGGCACCCACCGTGAAGAACGGCGTCAGCTTCGGCGTGAATTCATGCGTTGCGATGACGAAATCCGGGGCGCAGCAATGGATATCATCCGAAGTGACGACCTCGTAAGCGTGGTGTCCCCTGGCTTCGGCGACCCGCTTGAACCGCTTGATATACTCGACCTCGGCGGTGCTCGCCATGGTGGGGAAGGCGTTGACGAGGGCAATATGCATGCGCCGGAAATTCCGTGGTCACTCCTGCAATCCTAGCAGGACTGGCCGCGAACAGGTAGAGCGGCCCATCGGTGGCAGATGCCCGTTTGCCAGCGATAGGGAAGGCGCTGTGCCGAGGCGCTACCTGCCTCAGCGCTGTGCCCACTCCGCGTCGCTGACGTCAACGCCTGCCCGCCGGCACACCGCAAGCATCTCTTCGGCCGGGGTCTTCGCAAACCAGTCCATCATGCGCAAAAGGGGCGTTGCGCCGGGCGGTGCGACCGCCGCGATCTCGGCCCACAGTTGCGCGAACCACGGCGTCGTCGCGTCGCCGCGCGCTGCGCCATGGCGCGCATAGAACAGGATGGGCAGTATGTCCGAGCGCCGCGCATCCTCATGCATCAGCAGATAGTAGCGGGTATCGAAGAAGGGCGAGGGATCGCGATATTCGAAGACGCCATAGCGCAGATAGTGCCTCATGGGCCCACCGCGGGTCGTCTTGGCCTCCGGGTTCTGCTCGGCATACCAGTTGTCGAAGAACAACCCGCTCTGCTTCACCATCAGCATGTCGCGCCGCATGCTGAGCGAGCGCTGCCATTTCGAGACGAGGCTGCGTGCCCGGATGGCGCTATAACGCGGCTTGCCGAGCGCCTCGCCTTCGAGATGTTCGCGAAGTTCGGCATGGATCCGTTCCGCCGCCTCGGCATCGCCGTAACGGCCGAGCAGAGCCTTCCACTCGTCATAGGTTTCGCGACGTTTGGTCCATGACAGGCCGCCGCTCGAATAAATGGCGATCAGAGCGCCGCTGTGGTGGACGCTCGCGCCCTTCTCGCGCTGCCGGTACAGGAATTCGTGATCCGCGACGATCCGGTAGCTGGTGTCGTAGCCCGCATCGGCGAGAAGCGCGCGCCGGGTCAGCGTCGCCTGGTGGCACGGCACGCCGGCCAGCCAGCGGGCGTCAATCGCGCCGTCCTTGAGCTTCCGCCAGGTGAGCTCGAAATCGGCGGCGCGGCGCAGCACGTCGCCCTGTTCGGAACGGTAGAGATGGTGGCCGATGATGAAGTCGGGCGTAGCGTCGGCCTGAAGGCTTTCCATGGCCTCGGCGAGTGCGGTCTCGCTGGCGAAGAAATCGCCTGCATTCATGAAGAGGATGTAGTCACCGGTGGCGAGGCGCGCCGCCTTGTTCATCGCGAAATAGGGGCCGTCATCGGCCTCGCTGACCATGGTAGCGATCTGGTCGCGATACCGCTCGATGATGCCGCCGGTGCCATCGCTCGACGCGCCGTCGACGACGACCAATTCGATATTCGGATAGGTTTGCGCCAGGATATTGGTCAGCGTCGCCTCGAGCGTCGCCTCGGCATTGTAGGTTACGACCGCGACGCTGACGCGCGGCCCTGTCGCTCCGCCCGCCCGTTCCGGGGCCGCATAGACGAGCGTCGGGCTTCCTGTGGTCTTTTCCGCCGCTACACCGTCGGTCCCGAGCACGAAGGCCTGGACTCGGCTGAGCGCCTCGTTCCAGCGCCGGCGGCCGAGCAGCGCGCTTTCGCGGGCTCTCTGGCCGAGCCGCGCTGCGTCGCTGAAATCGAGCGCTGTCGGCGTTCCGAGCGGCCAAAGCAGGCCGTTGACGCCATCGGCGATGTATTCGTTCATGGTCGGCTGGTCTGCCGCGACGACGGCCATGCCGCGGCACATCGCTTCGATGAAGGAAAAGCCGATGCCTTCCTGGGCGCGCGGCGCGAAATAGACATTGTGCCTGCCGAGCAGAACCTGCAGCTCATTCGGATCCTCGAACCATGACGATACGGTCAGCCGGCCGTCGACACTCGCCGCCACTGGATCGTCCGCAGCCTCGCCGGGATCGTCGGCGCTGTGGACGTGCAGGCGCTCGAAGGGCGTCGCCCCGATGAGCTTCTCGATGTCCCGCCAGCGGATAGCAGAGGTGCGCTTCCAGAAGAAGCCGCGGAGCCCGGAGAAATCCTCGACCGGCGCGAAGGCGGCAGGGTCGGGCCAATATTGCGCATAGAGCGATGTCAGGCCGGCATGGCCGACGATCCGGTGCAACTCATGGCAGAAGGAAAGGATGCGCGCGCCGGCAAGGCGTCGCCAGTCCGCGGTGCTGAGCAGGTCCGCGCCGTCCCACATCGGCACATAGGCCACGTTCGTAGCCCCCTGGCGCAACAGCCGCTCAACCGGCTGTTCAACCTGCCAGACGATGATGCGGTCGTAGTTGCCAGCAAGAATCGGCGCGACGTCGAGCGGCCGGCGGTCCTGCCAGGAGTTATCCCAAAAGCGATCAACCTGATGGCCGTCCAGCACTTCGCGGACGAAGAAATCCGTCGACTTCGTCTTCTGGTGATAGGAGTGGTCGATGAATGCAATCTTCATCGATGGATCGCCGCGTCTTTCAAGCGCAGAAGATTGATCTCTGCACGCGCTGACTTGAGTTGATCGCGGAGTTGCGAGGCCTTGGCCCGGTCGGCCTCGATCTCGGCCTCGAGCGCGGCCATGGCACCATAGAGTCCACCCTCGCCGGGACGCCCGACCGGCGAGGCGCCGTCGCCGAGAAAGCGCCCGAGCCCGCCCCAGCCGCCGCGGCTGAGCGCAGCTGCAGTCGCCTCGGCGAGATCTTCCTCGCGCACCGGCGGCAGCGTGTCACCCTCCGGTTCAGCGGAAAGCTCAAGATGCATGCCGGCGACGAGCAGGAAATGCTCGCGTGGATCCTTGGGCCGGCGATCGCTTTCGATCTCGAAATAGACATGGCCCTTCGGCAGCGTCACGGGAATGCGCAGCACGATGTTGCGGCGGTGGCCAGAGACCTCAATCGCCTCGTCGAGCATGACTTGCCCGGCCGAGCGAACGGTCAGGTGATTCTTCTGCTGCCAGTTGCGGCATTCGATGACGAGCGTATAGCGCCCGGCGACCGGCACCTTCGACCCCAGCAACATCAGAGGCTGGTTCATCCAGATGACACCGGCCGGCAGGTGCAGCTCCGGATGGGCACCGATCGGCGCGCTTGCGCCCGCGATGACCTCGAGCGGCACCGTCGGGAAAGCCACGCCGCCGGCATGGATCATCGGCGCCAGCAGGGGGCTGCCGAAGTCAGGCACGAAGCGCCATGCCTTCTGCTCAGGGCTGTATTGGGCGACGCTGCGCTTCTGCCGCCGGGCGCCGTTTTCCGATGGCAGCGGAGTGGAGCCCGGTGCCTTTTCGGGTGGCAGGGCGTCAATCTCGCCATAATAGCGATCCATCGATTCCGAGAGCTGTCCGGGCCGGCGCCGATGAAAGCCGAGCAAGGTATCGACCGTGGTCAGCGGGGCGTGGCGGGCGAGGCGGCGCCACAGGTCCCAGTCGCCCGCGAGGCGAAAGCCCTCGTCGAGGCCGCCGATTTTGTCCCAGAGCGAAGCGGTCCAGAACGTGCCTTCCTGCATGACGAAGGCGCCGTTGCGGCCATCATAGTCGCCGGCGACGAGCTTTGCCCTTTCGAAGGCGATCGGGGACTCGACGCCGAGAGTCGCGCCGCGATCGTTGATCAGCGAAACGCGGGACGTGATGAACTCGATCTCCGGAAGATCGGTCATCAGCGCGCGGATCGTAGCGAAGGCGCCTGGCGCAAGGCGGTCATCGGAATTGATCCATCCCATGACCGAAGGCATGTCGGCACTGCCTTCCCGTGCCGTGGTGAAGGCGCGGTTGATCGCCTGATACATGCCTCCATCCTTGGAGACGGTGAAGGAGAACGTGATGCCCCGGCAGCGAACGGGCAGGGCGCCGGAGGCGAGGCGGGCCTGCCATGCTTCGATGATCGCCAGCGTTCCGTCCTTCGAACCGCCGTCCTGGACGTGGTAACGGATAGAGAAATCGCCCGCCTGGGTGACGACCGAGGCGATCGTCTCGTCGAGGAAGTCTTCCGAGTTCAGCGTCGGCGTGACTATGGTGAAGAGATCGCTGGCGCTCATGCGGCTTTCGCTCTGGTCGGCGTGGCGCCGACGGAGAGCGAGCCTATATCATCGGCGCCGCGCGCCATGCAACGCGGCGCCGTCATCTCAGGCCTTCATCAGCCATTCATGCTCCGGCGCATTGTGGAACTTCCACGTCCGCTTCGGGCCGGCCATCACGTTGAGATAATAGAGATCATAGCCGTGGATGGTGGCGCAGGGGTGATAACCCCTTGGAACGAGCGTCACGACTCCGTCCTCGATCAACAGCGTCTCGTCGAGCGAGCGGTCGTCCGTGTAGACGCGCTGAAATGCAAAGCCCTGCGGCGGGTTGAGGCGGTGGTAATAGGTCTCCTCGAGCGCGGATTCGTGCGGCAGGTTGTCCTGGTCGTGCTTGTGCGGGGGATAGGACGACGTGTGGCCGCCCGGCGTTATGACTTCCACGACGAGCAGCGAATCCGCCGCCGCCGTCTCAGGCAGGATGTTGGTGACATAGCGGACATTGGTGCCCTTGCCGCGCACTTCCTGTCCGACATCGTCAGGCGAAATGCGCCGCGCCGGCAGGCCGCCGCCCAGCGACGGCGCCGAGCAGACCGCGAGCGTCACCGCCGTTTCGGCCGTTGCCTTCCACTCGGAATCGCCGGGCACATAGACCGAATCCGGCTTGCCCTCGAAAGGTGACATCCGCGTCCCGACGGCGCCGAAGTCCTTGCCACCGGCCTCGATCCGCGCCGTGCCGGAGATGAGGACGAGGCAAACCTCGCGATCCCCTGTCTGGTGATGGGCACTCTCGCCGGGCGCGAGATGATGCAGGTCAAAGCCGACATAGGTCCACCCAGCCAGCTCCGGCGTTATATTGACGGTCCAGCCTTCGTTGCCGGAAGGCTTGACCAGGAGATCGGATGACATCGGGTTTCCTCCCTTGTGCGTTCACGCGGCTGCGTCGGCCAGGCCGCCGGTTCAGCGCTTCCAGCCTGCCTCGGCCATGAAGCGGGTCAGATTGTCGAAACCCATCTTCACATACTGCGCGGGCGGCGCCTTGACCGGATCCTGCTCGGCCTCGATGACGACCCAGCCGGAATAGTTCGGCAGCGCCTTGAACACCGAGACATAGTCGACCGAACCATCGCCCGGCACGGTATAGACGCCGGCCAGCACCGAATCGAGGAACGACCAGTCCTTTTCCGCGGCTTCCTGCGCCACGTCGAGGCGGACATCCTTGGTGTGAACATGGGCGATGCGGTCGTGGTAGCGACGGGCCACCTCGGCCGGATCGGCGCCGGCCCACGTCAGGTGACCGGTGTCGAGCAGCAGCTTCACCGCAGGGCCGGTCGAGGCCATCATCCGGTCGATCTCGTCCTCGGTCTGGATCACCGTGCCCATATGGTGGTGATAGACGAGCGTCAGGCCCTCATCGGCGAGGAAGTCGGCGAACTTCGTCAGGCCGGTGTTGAAGTGAGCCCATTCGGTCTCGCTCATCTCGGGACGCGAGGAGAGCGGCGCAGATTTGGTGCCGTGAACCGTGCGGGTGCATTCCGCCGCGATCAGGACCTTGCAGCCGAAAGCCTTCAGCAGGTCGATATGTGGCCGCGCTGCGGCGAACTCGCTCTCGGCGTCACGCTCGATCAGGAAGGTCGAATACCAGCCCGAGACGAGGTCGAGGCCATGCGCTTCGAGGATCGGGCGGAGTTCGGCGGCCTTGTGCGGGAACTTGTTGCCAAGCTCCATGCCCTCAATGCCGATGGCCTTCGCCTCGGTCAGGCATTGCTCAAGCGGAATGTCGCCGCCGATTTCCTGCATGTCGTCATTGGACCAGCAGATCGGGTTGGCGCCGATGCGGATCATTGTGGCTTATCCTCCAAATGCCCGCGCGGGGCTGTATCGACTGCTATCGCTGCCTGTCATTGCCGGGCTTGACCCGGCAATCCAGGCTAACTCGTTCTCTATGACGCCAT
The DNA here is from genome assembly GCF_900129325.1 of Kaistia soli DSM 19436. Taxonomy (GTDB): domain Bacteria; phylum Pseudomonadota; class Alphaproteobacteria; order Rhizobiales; family Kaistiaceae; genus Kaistia; species Kaistia soli. The sequence goes on from NZ_FQUP01000001.1 coordinate 1,613,578, forward strand.
GCCGAAGCAAGTCTGAATTGCCGGGTCAAGCCCGGCAATGACAGATGTGGAGCTTGGGCTCTGAGGCAACGGCGTCGACGACCATCGGGTCAATTCACGAAACGCTGGGCCTTTAGCGCCGCTTCATAGGCCGCGCGCGCGGCATTGACCGTCGGGCGGTCGCTGACCTCCGGCACCGCGACGTCCCACCAGTGACCTCCGGCCTCGGTGGTGATCAAAGGGTCGGTGTCGATGACCAGAACGGTGGTACGGCTGTTGGACTTCGCCTCGGCAAGGCCGGCCTCGAGTTCGGCGATCGAGGCCACCTTTTTGGCGATCGCCCCGAGGCTCGCGGCATGCGCGGCGAAGTCGATCGCCGGCAGGACCTCGTGTCGGGTATCGCGGAAGAGATTGTTGAAGTTGGCGCCGCCGGTGGCCATCTGCAGGCGGTTGATGCAGCCAAAGCCCGAATTGTCGAGCACGACGATGACGAGCTTCAGCCCGAGCATCACCGAGGTCGCGATCTCCGAATTCATCATCAGATACGAGCCGTCGCCGAGCATGACGACGACCTCGTCCTGAGGCTTCGCCATTTTGGCACCGAGGCCGCCCGCGATCTCGTAACCCATGGTCGAGAAGCCATAGTCGAGATGGTAGGAGCCCGGCGCGCCTGCCTGCCACAACTTGTGCAATTCACCCGGCAGTCCGCCCGACGCGCAGACGAGGGTTGCCTCGCTGCCGAGCACGCGCTGGACCGCGCCGATGACCTGACCATCGGAGGGAAGAGGTGCATTGGTTACGGCGGTCGCCTTGTCCGCGTCCGCGAACCAGGCCGTACGGCCCTCGGTCGCCCGCTTCGTCCAGCTTTCCGGAGCGCGCCAGCCGCCGAGATCGGCGGCAAGGTCCTTGAGTCCAGCCAGCGCATCGGCGACGAGCGGCAGCGCGCGATGCTTGGTGGCGTCGAACACCTGCGGATTGAGGCCGATCACGGTCTGGCTGTTGTTCTTGAACAGCGCCCAAGAGCCGGTGGTGAAGTCCTGCAGCCGCGAGCCGACGGCGAGGATGACATCCGCGTCTTCGGCGAGCTGGTTCGAAGCGGAGGTGCCGGTGACGCCGATCGAGCCCATGTTGAGCGTATGAGCGGCCGGCAGCGACGACTTGCCGGCTTGCGTCTCGGAGACCGGAATGCCGAAGCGTTCGGCAAAGGCCTTCAGCGCTTCCGTGGCGCCTGAATAGAGCGTGCCACCGCCGGAGACGATCAGCGGCCGCTCGGCGGCGCGAAGCGCGGCGATGGCAGCCGAAAGCTCGTCCTCGGAGGGGCGCATGCGCCGCGGCGTCCAGACGCGTTCGTCGAAGAAGCTCGCCGGATAGTCATAGGCCTCGGCCTGAACGTCCTGGCAGAGCGCCAGCGTGACGGGGCCGCATTCAGCCGGATCGGTCAGCACGGCCATCGCGCGATGCAGCGCCGGGATGATCTGCTCCGGCCGCGTGATGCGGTCGAAATAGCGCGACACCGGGCGGAAGCAGTCATTGGCCGAAACCGTGCCGTCACCGAAATCCTCGACCTGCTGCAGTACCGGGTCCGGCCGGCGATTGGCGAAGACGTCGCCGGGCAGGAGGAGGACGGGCAGGCGGTTGACATGCGCAAGCGCGGCGGCGGTGACCATGTTGGTTGCGCCGGGGCCGATCGAGGACGTCACCGCCATCATCCGGCGGCGAAAACTGGCCTTGGCGAAGGCGACAGCGGCGTGGGCCATCGCCTGCTCGTTATGGGCGCGGAAGGTCGGCAGCTGATCGCGGGCGGCATAGAGCGCCTCGCCAAGGCCGGCTACATTGCCATGGCCGAAGATCGCCCAGACGCCGGCGAAGAGCGGCACCCGCGCGCCGTCGATCTCGGTCATCTGGTTGGCGAGGAAGCGGGTCAGCGCTTGCGCCATGGTGAGGCGGATCGTGGTCATGGACTGTCTCCTCGCATTCCCTCGTGACCGGGACGTCCTCGGATGTCCCGCCTGTTATTCTTGTCATTGCCGGGCTTGACCCGGCAATCCAGACTTTCCTGAAGCCCGCGCTCCATCCCCGCGCTTCTGAAATGCGGGGTCAAGCCCGGCAATGACAGTGAGCGAAGTCACCTCATTGCGCCTAGGCCGCCGTTGTCTGGCGCACATCCTGCCACGCCGCGACCAGCCGTCCGAATTTCGATGCCATGTCGGCGACAGCCTCTTCGTCTGTAATGGCGCCCGACAGCCAGTGTTCGGCGGCCTCGGCGAAGATCGTCCGTCCGACAGCGAAGCCGCGCACGAGAGGCGTTGCCTGCGCGGCGCCGAAGGCTTCGACCAGCTCGTGCTCCGGCGCTTCCAGACCCAGCATGACGATGCCGCGGCACCAGGGATCGCGCGCTGCGATCACATCGCTGATGTTGCGCCAGGCCGCGGCGGTCTTTTGCGGTTCGAGCTTCCACCAGTCGGGGCGAATTCCGAGATCATAGAGACGAGTCAGGACACGCGCGATTGTCGTGTCGTCGACCGGGCCGTTCTTGCCCGCGATGATCTCGACTAGCAATTCGCGGCCGACGGTGAGCGCCGCATCGGCGAGGCGCAGCAATTCGCGCTCTTGTCGGGCTTTCAGGTCTTCGCTGTCATCCGGATGGTAGAAGCAGAGGCATTTCACGGTGTGGCCGATCGGCCATTCGACCAGATGGCTGCCGAGATCGGGAAGGTGATCGAAATCGAGCGGTCGCGAACCCGGCTTCTCGACCGGCCGTCCGATCCAGAAGTCCTGTCGTGCTGCTTTCGCCATCGCCTTGCGGCCATAAGTGCTGTCGAGCAGCATGCCGAATCCGGGCCGGCCCTTTGCGACGCGGGCGGCCGCCTCGACGGCCAGCACCTTCAACTCCTCGATCTTTTCGCGCGGCGCGCCAAGCCGGTCGGCGACCGCCTCGAGCTGGCTGCGATGATCGATGGCGAAGGCGAGCAATTCGCCAGTGGCGCCGCGCCGGGTCGTCGCCCAATGGATATGGGCAAGATCGGCATCCTTGCGCAGCGCACGCTCTTTGCTGCCTTTTTCCAGGAAATGGCTGAGTTCGGCCCAGGTCGGATATTCGGGCGAGCAGAGCAGCCGCGAGACGGCGAAGGCGCCGCAGGCATTGGCCCAGGTGGCCGAGGTCTTGAGCGGTTCGCCCTTGAGCCAGCCACGCAGGAAGCCGGACATGAAGGCGTCGCCGGCGCCGAGCACGTTATAGACCTCGATCGGGAAGCCATCGCCGACAATGCCGTCTTCGAGGTCCTCGGTGATGGGGCCGTCATAGACGATGCAACCCATCGCGCCGCGCTTCAGCACGATCGTCGCATCGGACAGCGCACGGATCGCCTTCAGTGCACTGAGAACGTCGTCCGCGCCAGAGGCGATGCGGATTTCCTCTTCGGTGCCGACGATGAGGTCGCAATCGGCCAAAACCGTCTTCAACTGGTCGGAAACCCGATCCGACTTCACATAGCGTTCGAACCCGCTGGCATGGCCGGCGAGCCCCCAGAGATTGGGGCGGTAGTCGATGTCGAAGACGACGCGGTTGCCGTTTGCCTTGGCGATGCGGATCGCTTTGTGCTGCGCCGCGGCGCTCGCTTCGCGCGAAAAATGCGTGCCGGTGACGACGATCGCCGATGCGCTCGCGATGAAGCCCTCATCGATATCGGTCTCAGAGAGCGCCATGTCGGCGCAATCGGTGCGATAGAAGATCATCGGCGAAACGCCTTCATCCTCCACCGCCAGCAGGACGAGCGCCGTCAGTCTATCAGGGTCGATGGCGATGCCCGCGGTCGCGACACCCTCGCGCGCCATCTGCTCGCGAATGAAGCGTCCCATCTGCTCGTCGCCAACGCGCGTGATCACGCCGGACTTGAGCCCGAGCCGCGCCGTGCCGATTGCGATGTTGGAAGGGCAGCCGCCGACCGACTTGGCGAAGGAGGTGATGTCCTCGAGCTTCGAACCGATCTGCTGGCCGTATAGATCGACCGAGGAGCGGCCGATCGTGATGACGTCGAGCGTCCGGGCGCCGGAATCGTGACCGGTCTGTGCGTGAGCGCGCTTGATCTCGGTCATATTCCCTCCCGGATCCGGCTCTGGCATCCGCCGGTTATGGAATGTGTGGACTGAAATTCGAATTCATGGAATGAATATTTCAAATCGCGACGCATCGTCAAGATGCGCCGGGGTGGCCGGACCAGTCGGCCTGCCGATCTGATCGACGACGGAATGGCGGATGAGCAGCGAACGCGACGAGATCCAGGTGGTAAGTGCCGCGCCGCGTGATTTCTGGCAGCTTCGCGAGGCGATGGTCAGCCGCAAGGACCAGTTGCCGAAGCGTCTCGCCCAAGTCGCCGCCTATGCCATGGCCAACCCTGATGATGTCGCCTTCGGCACGGCTGCCAGCATCGCGGTCAAGGCCGAGGTGCAACCCTCGACGCTGGTACGTTTCGCGCAGGCCTTCGGCTATCAGGGCTTCTCGGACCTGCAGGAGGTCTTCCAGGACCGGCTGCGCGACAGGACGTCGAGCTATTCCGAGCGGCTGCGGGCGCTCGATACGCATACTGGCGGCAATGCCAAGACGGCGGCTCTTTTTGCCGGTTTCTGCGATGGAATCGAACGTTCCGCAGAGGCGCTGCGCGAACGCGTGCCCGTCGAGCGCATCGATGCGGCTGTCATGTTGCTGGCGCAGGCCGAGACGATCTATCTCGTCGGCCAGCGCCGGTCCTATCCAGTCTCGTCTTATCTCAGCTACGCCTTCGGCAAGCTCGGGGTGAAGTCCGTGCTGGTCGGCTCGCCGCAGGGTACGGATCCGGAGACGCTCGGTTTCGCCGGTCCGCGCGACGCGGCAATCGCGGTTTCGTTCACGCCCTACGCTTCGGCGGCGCTCGCCTATACGCGCCAGGTCGCGGAGCAGAACGTGCCGCTGGTCGTCATCACGGACAGCCCATTCAGCCCGCTGATTACCAAGGATTGCGTCTGGTTCGAGGTTGTGGAAGCCGATTTCGAGGGCTTTCGCCTGCTTTCGGCGACGATGGCCCTTGCCATGACACTGGCGGTTGCGGTGGCCGACGCGCGACGCGCGTGATGGACGGAATGTTCCGCATTGACGCCATGGCGGAATTTATGTTTCGTTTTGGACAAAGGCGCCGCATTCGATCCTGCTTCTCTTCCTCGACGTGAGGCATCGACCGGGCAGGAGATTGGGGTACGCCTTGCGGACGGGAGGAACGACGTGAGCGCTGGCGATGGGATCGGTGTCGGGCTGATCGGCACCGGCTATATGGGCAAGTGCCATGCGCTCGCCTGGAACGCGGTGGCGCCGACCTTTGGCGATGTCGCTCGGCCGCGCCTCGTGCATCTTGGCGAGGCCAATGCAGGGCTTGCTGCGACCAAGGCGGCAGAACTCGGCTTCGCGCGAGGCTCGGGCGACTGGCGTCGCGTGGTCGAAGATCCCGAGGTCGAGATCGTCTCTATCACCACGCCGAATGCCTTCCACGCCGAGATGGCGATCGCGGCACTCGAAGCTGGCAAGCACGTCTGGTGTGAAAAGCCGATGGCGACATCGCTCGCCGACGCCGAGGCCATGCTCGCAGCCGCCGGCAAGGCCGGCAAGGTGACTGCGCTCGGCTACAACTACATCCAGAATCCCGCGATGTGGCACATGAAGGCGCTGATCGCCGAAGGAGCGATCGGCACCGTCAATCACGTGCGGTTCGAGATGGACGAGGACTTCATGGCCGATGGCACGGCGCCGTTCGGCTGGAAGAGCCAGTCTGCGTCCGGCTACGGAGCGCTCGACGATTTCGGCGTTCATCCGCTGTCGCTGCTGCAGGTGCTGGTCGGGCCGGTCACCGAGGTCATCGCCGATCTCGCCAAGCCCTATGAGACGCGGCCCGTCGCTGGCGGCAAGGCGGTGGAAACGCATGACATCGCCAATGTGCTGTTCCGCGCCGGCACCGTTTCGGGCAGCCTCCTGCTCAACCGTTCGGCCTGGGGCCGCAAGGGCAGGATCGCCGTGCAGGTGTTCGGCTCCGAGGGGACGCTCGCCTTTGACCAGGAGCGGATGAACGAATTGCAGCTCTTCGAGGCGCGTGGCGCGGTCGCGAACCAGGGCTTCCGAACCATCCTCACCGGTACCAGCCATCCGCCCTATGACAAGTTCATTCCCGCGCCCGGGCATGGTCTCGGCTTCAACGACCTCAAGGTCATCGAGGCGCACGAGATCTTGAAGCGCATCGCCGGGGCGCCGGCGCATATCATCGATTTCGAAACGGGCCTCGCCATCGAGCGGGCCGTGCATGCGATGGCCCGCTCCCATGCCGAACGGTCCTGGGTGCGCGTCGGCTCCTGATTGTTCTCCTCTCCACCGGAATCAAGCTCATGACTGTCAGACTGGGACTTCTCGGCGCCGGCCGCATCGGCAAGGTGCATGCCGCGGCCATCGCGGCCATTCCCGCAGCCAAGCTCGTCGCCGTCGCCGACGCGTTTCCTGACGCCGCCAAGGCGCTCGCGGCTTCCTCGGGCGCGGAAGTGCGCGATGCCGACGCGATCATGGCGGCTGATGATATCGATGCCGTCCTCATCACGACGCCGACCGACCTGCATGCCACGATGATCGAGCAGGCGGCCAAGGCCGGCAAGGCAATCTTCTGCGAGAAGCCCATCGATCTCGATGTCGAGCGCGTGCGCGCCTGCCTCGCGGTCGTCGCCAAGCATGGCGTGCCTTTGATGGTGGGCTTCAACCGGCGCTTCGATCCGAATTTTGTCGAGGTACGCCGTCAGATCGATGCCGGCACAATCGGCAAGGTCGAGATGGTGTCGATCACCTCGCGCGATCCGGCACCGCCGCCGGCCGATTATATCAAGCGCTCGGGCGGGCTCTTTCGCGACATGACCATCCATGATTTCGACATGGCGCGCTTCCTGCTCGGCGAAGAGCCGGTCAGCGTCTTCGCCAGCGCCTCGGTGCTGGTCGATCCTGAAATTGGCGAGCTCGGCGATTATGACAGCGCCTCGATCGTGCTCACCACCAAGTCTGGCCGCATCGCGCAGATCTCGAACACGCGCCGCGCCTCCTATGGCTATGACCAGCGCATTGAAGTGCTGGGCGAGAAGGGCCTCGTCTCGGCTGACAATCTTCGCGCCACCAATGTCGAGATCGCCAACAGCACTGGCTATCTTCGCGAGCCGCTGCTCAACTTCTTCATGACGCGCTACACCGAAGCCTACCGCGCCGAGATCAGCGCGTTCATCGCGACCATCGTTTCCGGCGCTCCCGTGAGCCCGACCGGCGAGGACGGCCTCCGCGCTTTGCTTCTGGCGGAGGCTGCCTTGAAGTCGGCCAAGGAAAAGCGTGTCGTAGAGATTGCCGCCTGACAGGAGAGGGCATCTCTCGACCGGTTCACATGAGCGTCACGGCGCGTATCTAGCGTCCGTCACTCCGTTCGATCGCGATCGGAGGGAGCCGGTTCAACGTTGCTGGCTGGCCGGAACGGAAAGCGGAGTGTGACGCCATGCGTGAACTGGTCGAACTGATGAACGAGGTCCCCGCCGCCGATGGCGTTGCGATCTGGAGCGGCGATCATCGCGTGCGGCTCAAATGGCACCGTCTGAAGCGGCACCGTGACGATGTGCCGTTCACGCCGACTGTGCTCGCCGAGGCTCTCGCGCTAGGGGCGTCTTCGGAGATCGACTTGCGTCTCCATGCCGAGGACGGCTTCGTCGTGCTGCACGACGAAACGCTCGACCGCGAGACGACCGGCTCGGGGCCGGTCGCATCGGCCACGATCGCGACGCTGCGCGGCCTCTCCATGCGCCATCCAGATGGCACGCCGAGCGAGGAGGCTGTGCTGCTGCTCGATGATCTTGTCTTGCTGGCTAAAAACAGCGCTACCCCCGATGCGCTCGTCCAGCTCGATCTCAAGGAGACGGCTGCGGTGCTGACGCCGGCCGTCGTCGCGCGCTTCGCCGCCATCGTCGCCCCGGTCGCGGATCGGTGCATCCTCTCCTGCGCCGATATCGAGGCGGTTCGAATTCTGGCCGGAGCCGTGCCGGGCCTTGCGGCCGGGTATGATCCCTCGGAGCCGAAGGTCGTCGCCGGGCTCGCGACCGCCGACGAATATGCCGGCTTTGTCGCGGCGGCGATTGATACAGCCGGCGCGGCCTCGACGATCTATCTCGATTATCCGATCGTGCTGAAGGCGGCGGCGCTTGGATATGACGTCGTCGGCGCTTTCCATGCCGCCGACAAGCTGGTCGATGCGTGGACGCTCAACACCGATCATCCGGATGCCGCGACCAGTCTCCGCCATCTGGTGGCGCTCGAGGTCGATCAGATCACCACCGACGAGCCGATCGCGCTTCAGGCGCTATTCGAAAGCAGCGACAACAGCCAGGGCTGAAGACTGGGATTGGTGCCGAGCACGGCGCCGCGCGCATCGACTGGGCCGCCGTGAAAACCGGTGACGGCGCCGCCGGCTTCCGACAGGACCAGTGCGGCGGCGGCGTAGTCGAGCGGCGAGAGGCCGTCCTCGAAGAAGGCATCGTGCCGGCTCGCGGCGACATAGCAAAGGCTGAGCGCCGCCGAGCCGAGGCGCCGCGTTCCGGCGGCCGTATCCATGACCGCGCGCAGCGCCAGGTGGTAGGTCTCGACCGGAATGCTGCGCACCTGGCCCGGGACCGGCAAGCTTGCGGCGATCAAGGCTTCGTTGGGCGCAAGACTGCGATGGATGGCCAGTCTCTCGCCGTTTCTATAGGCGCCAAGTCCCTTCTCAGCCACGAAGGCTTCGCCGAGCGAGGGATCGAGGACGACGCCGGCAACCGTCTCGCCGTTTTCGACTAGCGCGATGCAGATGCCGAAGAAGGGCAGGCCCCAGGCAAAGTTGGTGGTTCCGTCGATCGGGTCGATGAGGAAGGTCCCGTCGGCGCTACCAGGAATCGCGGTCTCTTCCTCGCCTGTGATCGCATGGTCCGGAAAGCGGTCAAGGAGCGCGGCCGTGATCGCCCGCTCGGACGCGATGTCGGCCGCCGTCTGGAAGTCGCGGGCGCCCTTCAACGTGAGACGTTCCCGCTCATGCCTGCCGCCAAGAGCCTCGATTGCCCGCGCGCCGGCGATCGCCGCCGCCAGCATGGCGCGGCTACGCTCCGAAGGCGTGATGGCGGGGAGGGCGGCGATATCGGCGAGGCGCGGCGGCATTGATGAATCCTTCTCGGGGCTGTCGTCCATAGCAGCTGGCAATGGCGAATTGATTGCGGCGATGGCCATGCAAATCCGCTAGCTTCGCGTTCATGGGATGCGGGAGACGAACATGGCAGGACGGCTGCAGGGCAAGACGGCGCTGATTTCGGGCGGCGCGACCGGCATGGGCGGGGCCACATCCGCCCTGTTCGCCCGGGAGGGCGCGCGGGTCGCCATCGTCGACCGCAACGCTGAGGCAGCAGCAGCGCTCGTCGCGGAGATCCATGCAGCGGGAGGCGACGCTATCGCGTTCACGGCCGACGTCTCGCAGGCCGCGGATGTCGAGGCGGCGGTTGCCGGCGCGATGGCTGCTTTCGGTCGCATCGACGTGCTGTTCAACCATGCCGGCTCGATCGTCATCAAGCCATTCCTCGAGACGACCGAGGAAGAATGGGACCGCCTCACGGCCATCAACGTCAAGAGCATGTTCCTGATGACCAAGGCGGTGCTCCCGCACATGATCGCAGGCGGCGGCGGCTCAATCGTCTGCACGTCTTCGATCTCGGCCGTGGCGGCGACACCGATGGAAGTGCTCTACGACACGACCAAGGGCGCCTGCCACATGTTCGCGCGCGCGATCGCTGTCGAGTTCCGCGATCGCAACATTCGCTGCAATGCCGTCTGTCCGGGCTTCGTCCGCACGCCGCACGGCAATCGCGAGGTGACAGACCTGTTGCGCTACGGCGTCGATGTCTCCGACGCCGCGCTCGCCGCGCAGCAGGGGCGCATCTGCGAGCCGGAGGAGGTGGCGCGCGCGGTGCTCTTCCTCGCCAGCGACGATGCCAGCTTCGTCAACGGTACGCACCTCTTCGTCGACAACGCCTTCACGGCCGCCTGAACGCCCGCGCCGGCGCCGGTTCGGCATCAGCCACCAAGCCCTCGGCGAGGTCGTCGAGAATCGGGCAGTCCGGGCGGTGATCGCCATGGCAGTGGCCGGCGAGGTGACGGAGCGTGCGTGCCATGCCTTCGAGCTCGCGAATGCGGCGCTCGATGTCGGCGACATGGCCGAGCGCGATCCGCTTCACCTCGGCGCTTTCGCGGCTCTTGTCGCGCCAGAGCGCTAGCAGCGTCGTCATCTCCTCGACCGAGAAGCCGAGGTCGCGGGCGCGGCGGATGAAGCGCAACGTCTCGACGTCGCTGGGCTGATAGGTGCGGTAGCCGGCCTCGGTGCGCGCCGCATCGGCGATGAGGCCGATGCTCTCATAGTAGCGGATCATCTTGGCCGATACGCCCGAGGCCCGCGAGGCTTCGCCGATATTCATGATCAGGCTCCTTTCGGGCGGAAACGCTTCAGCCGCAGCGCGTTGCCGACCACAAAGACGCTGGAGAGCGCCATCGCGGCCGCGCCGAGCATCGGGGAGAGCAGGATACCGAACGGCGCATAGAGCAGGCCCGCCGCGACGGGGATCAGCGCCGCATTGTAGATGAAGGCCCAGAAGAGGTTTTCGCCGATATTGCGCATGGTCGCCTTGGACAAGCCGATCGCGGTCACCACGCCCCCAAGATCGCCAGACATCAGCACCACGTCGGCGCTTTCGATCGCGACATCCGTGCCGGTGCCGATGGCTATGCCGATATCGGCTGCGGCAAGGGCCGGCGAATCGTTGATGCCATCGCCGACAAAGGCGACACGCGCACCGCCCTTCCGCAATTCGGCCACCACGTCAGCCTTTCCCTCGGGCATTACGCCGGCATGCACTTCATCAATCCCTGCCGCCTGCGCGATCGCCCGCGCCGTCGCCTTGCCATCGCCGGTCACCATCACGACGCGGCGGCCGAGCCGCTTCAGCCCGGCAATGGCAGCGGCTGTGGTTGGCTTCAAAGCGTCGCTGACCGCGATGACCCCGGCCGCCTTGTCGTCGATCGCAACCAGTATCGGCGACTTGCCTTCTTCGCCGAGCCTCGACATCTCGGCTGCGAGCGGCGCGAGATCGACGCCTTGGGTGCCCAGAAATCGCGCGGTTCCAACCAGGACCATCCGGCCTTCGACACGAGCTCTGATACCGTTGCCGATAACGGCCTCGAATGTCTCGGCCTCGACCGACGGCAGGTCCTCAGCTTCCGCCGCCTTCTGCAGGGCGCGAGCGATCGGATGCTCCGAACGGGCCTCAGCGCTGGCGACAAGGCCGAGCAACTCGTCGCGCGCAACATCGCCGATTGGGATCAGGTCGGTCAGCACGGGCTTGCCTTCGGTCAGCGTGCCCGTCTTGTCGATCGCCACCACATCGGCACCGGCAAGGGCCTGCAGGGCATCGCCCTGGCGGAACAGGATGCCGAATTCGGCGGCGCGGCCGGTGCCGACCATGATCGAGACGGGCGTCGCGAGCCCCATGGCACATGGGCAGGCGATGATCAGCACGGCCACCGCGTTGACGAGGGCAAGCGAGAGCGCAGGCTCAGGACCGAAGAAATACCAGCCCAGGAATGTCAAGATCGCTACCACGATGACGGCGGGCACAAAGATGCCGGTGACGCGGTCGACGAGCGCCTCGATCGGCAGCTTGGCGCCCTGCGCAGCCTCGACCATGCGGACGATCTCGGCCAGCTTGGTATCGCTGCCGACGCGTTCGGCGCGGAAAGAAAAGCTGCCGCCGCCATTGACCGTGCCCCCGACGACGGCCGCGCCCGCTGCCTTTGCCACAGGAGCAGGCTCGCCGGAGATCATCGATTCGTCGACATGCGACATGCCCTCTGTGACGGTGCCGTCCACGGGGATGCGCTCGCCCGGGCGAACCAGCACGATGTCGCCGACGCGGACTGCTTCTATCGGCATGTCAGCGGCGGCGCCGCCGTCGCGGCTGACCCGGGCGGTCTTCGGGCTGAGCTTGATGAGCGCCGTGATCGCGGCGCCGGTCCGGCCCTTGGCGCGCGCCTCCAGCATGCGGCCGAGCAGGATCAGCGTCACGATCACCGCAGCCGCCTCGAAATAGAGCGCGTCATTGCCGGCGGGGATGAGTTGGGGCGCGAAGGTTACGACCGTCGAATAGAGCCAGGCGGCGCCTGCGCCGAGCGCGACGAGCGCGTTCATTTCCGGCTGCCCCTTCAGCAGCGCCGGAATGCCCGAAACGAAGAACCGGCGGCCGGGAATCGCGAGGACGAGGGTCGCCAGCGCGAATTGCAACCAGGCGTTCCACGGGCCGAGCGTCATCATCGTCCAGTGATGGAAAGCCGGGACCAGATGGCCGCCCATCTCAAAGACGGCGATCGGGAGCGTCAACGCAGCGGCGAGCGCGAGATCGCGCCCGAGGCCGTCCGCATTGTGGTTGTGATGGGCCATCGCATCATGCGGCGGATGATCATGCGTCAGTTGATGAGCCTGATAGCCCGCTCCGGCCACCGCCGCTTCGATCGCGCCGGACATGGACGCGCCGTGCGCATGGATCGTCGCGCGTTCGGTGGCGAGATTGACGCTGGCCGTGTCGACGCCCGGAACCGCCTTGATCGCCTTCTCGACACGCGAGACGCAGGAAGCGCAGGTCATTCCCTCGATCGAAAACTCGATTCGCTCAGGCTGAGCGCCGTGCGCGGAGGTCGTTACCTTGGCGGGGTCATGGTGCTGTGTCATCGGCTTTCCGCTCGTTCTGATCTTGATGACCCGTTAGATAGGGCTTCCCATCATGGGAAGGTCAAGGTGCATTTTAACTCTTGACCTTGCCATGGTTGGAAGCCCCAGATCTCGATCAACGAACCATGAGAAAGGTGCTTCCAATGTTGATTTTCACTGTTCCAGACATGACCTGCGGCCATTGCGCCTCGACCATTGGCAAGGCCGCGCGCGCAGCTGCCCCGGCAGCGGAGGTCACGGTGAACCTGGCGTCGAAGCGCGTAGAGGTTGCAGGCGAAGCAGATGCGTCCGTCGTCGCCGCTGCGATCCGGGCCGCCGGCTACGAGCCGGCCGCCGCCTGACGCCCGTCCAGGCTGAAGGCGCCGGGTCCGGCAGCGGCGATATAGAGGAAGACGAAACAGAACAGGATCGGTGCGTCGCCCTGATTGTTGATCGGGAAGAACGCGATCGGCAGATGCTCCATGAAATAGGCGATCGCCATTTCGCCCGAGAGCAGGAAGGCGACCGGCCGCGTCAGTAGCCCGACGATCAGGAGCAGGCTGCCGATGATCTCAATCAAGCCGGCGGTCCAGAACAGCGTCAGGGGCGGCACACTGCTCATGCCCTCGACATAAGGCCAGCCGAGAACCTTCGACGTGCCATGCTCGAGAAACAGCGGCGCCGCGACGATGCGAAGCGCGGCCAGAAGTTCAGGCCGCCAGCGATCCAGGAATCTCATCGAGAGCATGTCGTCCTCCGGCGCACCGGCGGAAATCCTACACCTCTCGGGGAATAAAGCGGCATCACGAAGCGCGGCGCTGCATGGGCTGCCGCTCCCGGGGTTCTTGTTGGAACGAAACGGGCGCGGGCGCTTTGACTCTCCGGAAGCCGATTCAACGGCTCAGGAGGTCATCATGGTCGTAGACAAGGTTCTGAACACGATCGTTCCCGGCCGCGCTCAGCGTGAGCAGAAAAAGGCCGACGAGCGTAAGCTTGATCTGGAGCTCAACGAGACGTTCCCGACCAGCGATCCGCTCGCTTCGACGCAGCCGGGGGCTGGGGTGACTGGCGCGGAAGTGAAGCCTTCGCAGCTTTCCCCATCGCAAATCGCATCCGGCCGCAAATAGCGACATCGTCGTCATCAAGAAAAATGCCCGGGCTGGTCCCGGGCATTTGCGTCGTCTGGCAATGGCCATCAGCGGCTTGCGATTTCGTCGCGGCCTTCGCCAAAATCCTCATCGTCGAAGTCGATCGTCGCGTGCCGCTCGCCGCCGGGGTCCGGCAAAGGCTGAGAATCTTGGTTCTCGTCGGCGACATCTTCCGCCTGCTGCTGGCGGATGTTCTCGTCATCGTTCGAAAAGCCGCCCTGCTGGCGCTCATCGGTATTCGCATAGGGCTTGGGGTCGTGTTCGATCATGCGACGTCCTCCGTCCTGATGGCGTGACGGAGGCAAACGTCACCTCGCTGGAACGGTTCCGTAGTCCGCTGGGCTCACGGCATCGCGAAGATGGGTTTCAGCGCTTCGTATGTGGCGCGATATCGGGCGTAGCCCCGATCATAGACGTCCCGGTTGGCGTCGATCGGCGTGATCAGATCGCCTTGGCGGGCAAGGGCACTGACGCCTGCCCAGTCGGTTGCAAGGCCGCTGCCGATCGCAGCGACCCACGCGGCGCCGACTGACGAGCCATAGGGGTTCTCGAGCAGGCGCACCGGCAGGCCGACAATGTCGGCGACGATCTGCATCCAGATCCGGCTCTTGGTGCCGCCATCCGAGGCGAACACTCGTGCGGGCTGATGACCCATCTCCTGCAGCACATCTAGATGGTGTCGGAACCCATAGGCGATAGCTTCGAGCAGCGAACGCCAGATATGACCGCGGCCATGGCTGAGGCTGAGGCCGGTGAAGGTGCCGCGCGCCAGCGGATCATGGATCGGCGTCTTTTCGCCGAGGAAATAGGGCAGGCAGAGTACCCCGTCACTGCCGGCCGGAACGCTGGCGGCGAGCGCGTCGAGGGCGACATGCGGACGCTCCTCGCCATTGGTTGTTCCGATGAGACCGGCGAGCCAATTGAGCGCCGAGCCCGAGGCCGCCATGCAGCCGTTCGGCGCATAGACGCCGGGCACGAGGTGATAATCAAGATAGAGACGCGGATCGGGTGTTGCCGTTGCCGCGGCGACGACAATATCGCCGGCGCCTCCGAATTTGAGCAGAACGTCACCGGGCTCAGCGATGCCGGCGGCGAGCGCCGAGGCGATGTGGTCGGCGGCGCCGCCGAAGACGGGCAGTCCTTCGGGGAGCCCGGTCAAGGCCGCGGCTTCAGCCGATACGGTGCCCATCCGCTCATGCGTCACCGTTCGGTCAGGAACGGCGCTGCGGGGAATGCCAGCAAGGCTCACGAGATCGTCGGCGATGCGGTGATCGGCGAGGTCGGTGAACCCGGCCTCAAGCGCCCAGTTCTGCTCGACGGCGCGGCGGCCGGTCAGGCGGAAGTTGATATAGTCATAGGAACCGAACACCGTGGCGATGCGGGCGAACACATCGGCCTCATGCCGCGCGATCCACCGCAGTTTGGCCGCGACCAGTTGCTGGTTCACACCATTGCCAGCGCGCGCCAGGAACGCGGCCTCATCGAGTTCGGCCTTCAGGGCGTCGACTTCGGCGCTGACGCGGCCGTCGCTCTGCTGGATGCTCGGGCGAAGCACCGCGCCGTCCACGTCGAGCAGCACCACGGCCGGCAGCATGCCCGTTACGCAGAGGCCGGCGAGGCTGGCTGGACCGCCCGGCAATGCCGCGACGATCTCCCGGAGAATGGCGACGCAATTCGCCCACCACTCGGCCGGATCCTCCTCTGCCCAGCCCGGAAAGGGCGAAGAGAGGGTTACCGGCTTTGAGGCGACATGCAGGATCTCGCCCGGCGGCCGCACCGCGATGCCGATGGTCGAGGTCGTGCCGATATCGAGGCCGATGACGGTGTCCGGGCGGGCCGAGGTCATGATGCGGGTCAGACGATCGCGTCGACGACGTCCATGAAGCGCTTGACGCGATCCGCGTCGACGGCGTTCCAGGTGTCGCCATCGACCTTGAAATGCGTGCCGACAATGACGCCGTCGGCATAGGTCATGACCTCGCGGACATTCTCCAGTCGAACGCCGGTGTTGGCGAAGATCGGGACATTCTTGACGGCTTCGGAGACGGCGCGAAGATCGGACGTCTCGGCCGGCTGGCCGGTGATCGGGCCGGAAACGAGGATTGCGTCGGCGAGCGATGAAAAGACGGCGCTCTTGGCGCGCAGCGCGATCGGCCGATGATCGAGGCTCGCGGCGAATTCTGCATTGATGTTGAAGAGCAGCTTCAGGTCCGGACGGCCAAGGTCGCGGCGAAGACGCAGCGCCTCGGCGGCATTCGGCTGCCAGAGGCCCATATCCGAGGCGAACAGCCCCGTGAAGATCTCGCGCGCGAAGGAGGCGCCGGTCGCGCAGGCAATCGCCACCGAGGCCGAGGGATCCCAGAGATAGTTGACGCCGAAGGGTACCTTCATCATCGGCTTCAGGGCCTGGATGACGGCGGTCATCGCCGCGATCGTTGCCGAGCTTGCCTTGAAGACATAGGGCCGGTCGTTCTCGTTGCCGAACATCACCGAATGGATACCGCCAGCCTGCAGTTTCTCGAGATCGCTTGCGGCGTTCTCGATCAGCTTCTCGACGCCGCCATCGGCATCATAGAGCGGCGTGCCGGGCAGGGCGCCGATATGGACCATGCCGACCACGACCTTGCGACGTGCGCCGAAGAAATCAAAAACCATTCCGTTAATCCCCTTGGCGGGGGCCGATCCTGCCGGCCGCCGCTTCATGTCAGAACTGAAAAAACTATCCTGCGATGCGCTCGGCGACGGCACCGGCCACGATCACCTGGACCTCCGCCGCCTCGAGCGCCCTTGCCAGGTGGTTCGGGGGCGGCGCGTCGGTGACAAGCACGTCCGCGCCCGCGATGTCGCAGACGCGCGCCAGCGAACGATGGTCGAATTTCGAGGAATCGCAGAGAATGACGATCTGGTCGGCGCGAGCGATGAAGGCGCGCTTCACCTCGCTGTCCTCGACCGAATAGTCAAAAAAGCCGGCTTCGATCAGGCCTGATACACCTATGAAGACGCGGTCGAGGTTGTAATTGGCGAGTTCGCCGACGGCGCGCGAGCCGACCACAGACTGTTCGGGATTGCGGACCTCGCCGCCGAGCACATAGACCGGGCTCTTGGATGCAGAGAGAACCATGGCGGCGCGCAGGCTGTTGGTAAAGACGCGAAGGTCAGCCCGCTCCACGATCGCCTCGGCGAGCGTCAGGGTCGATGTGCCAACATCAAGGCCGATAGTCTCGCTGGGCCCGATCAGCGATGCGGCGGCATGGGCGATCGCCGTCTTCTCGCGGGCATTGCGATGACGCCGACGCTTGAAGGCCGGCTCCTCCAGATCGAACACCTCGCGCGGGCTGGTGGCGGCCGAAACGGCGCCGCCATGGGTGCGTGCGAGCAGACCGCGCTCCTCCAGGACGACCAGATCGCGACGGATCGTCATCTCGGAGACGTTGAGATTGGACGCAATCTGCGACACGGAGACGAAACCGTCCATCTCGACCACATCAAGGATCAGCGACTGGCGCGCACCAGCCGGCATGCGTCCAAAACCGACGGCTGGGTCATAGCTGGGGAGGTCGTCCGTATGCATTCCAGGGCGCCCTTAGAATCTGCCGCGGCGAGGTAGTTGCCACGTTCAGACTGTAACAGGTTCGAACATAACCGAACATGAACCGGAAGTTCGGCGTTGTAAAGTGTTCGGTTTTGCGCTTCCTTAGCGCCTTCAAAATCCGAGCCGTGAGGAGCTGACAAGGTATGGCGGGCATATTCGACTTGACGGGCCGCAAGGCCCTTGTCACCGGTGGCGCCAAGGGTATCGGCGCTGCGATTGTCCGCGCCCTCGACCGGGCCGGCGCGACGGTCGCGATCGCCGACCTCGACGTGATGGCAGCGCAGACGGTCATCGCCGAGCTCAGCAATGGCGGCTTCGCGGTTGAGATCGACGTCACCAAGCGCGCCTCGGTCGAGCATGCGATGGGCCAGGCGATCGAAGGCCTCGGCGGCCTCGATATCCTCTGCGCCAATGCGGGCGTCTCGACCATGCGTCCGGCAGTGGATATCACCGACGAGGAATGGGACTTCAATTTCGACGTCAACGCCCGCGGCGTCTTCCTCACAAACCAGATCGCGACGCGCTATTTCCTTGCCGAGAAGAAGCCGGCGGTGATCGTGAATACCGCTTCGCTGGCCGCCAAGGTCGGCGCCCCGCTGCTCGCCCATTACTCGGCCTCGAAGTTTGCCGTTTTCGGCTGGACGCAGGCGCTGGCGCGCGAACTCGCTCCGAAGGGCATCCGCGTCAACTGCGTCTGCCCCGGCTTCGTGAAGACCTCGATGCAGGAGCGCGAGATCGTATGGGAAGCCGAGCTGCGCGGCATGACGCCGGAGGCCGTGCGGGCGGAATATGTGTCGCTGACGCCACTCGGCCGCATCGAAGAGCCCGAGGATGTGGCCGACGTCGTGGTTTTCCTTGCATCTGACGCGTCACGGTTCATGACCGGGCAGGGCATCAACATCACCGGCGGCTTCCGTATGGATTAACGCCGGCGACGTGGGCGCCCGCCCGTCGTCGCAACAGGCGCTGGTTCAATGCAGAAATGGACTGAGTTCGGATCTGTCTGGCGACGCCGGACTGCCACGACTGGCGGGGCCGTACTGATCGGCCTCGTTGCACTCGCATTCGCTGCGTCTGCCGATGCGGCGCAGGAAGCCTTTCACTGGATCCTCGACCGATTTCCGCTCGCGCCGCTTCTGCTGACGCCAGCGGCCTATGGTTTGATCGTCTGGACGACGCGGCGCTTCGCGCCGGAAGCGCGCGGCTCCGGCATCCCGCAGGTCATCGCTGGATCGCACAACGCTGCATCCGAAGCAAATGCGCGGCTGACGTCGCTGAGGACGGCCGCCTTCAAGTTCGTTTTGACCGTCCTCGCGCTCTTTGCCGGCGGCTCCGTCGGGCGCGAGGGACCGACCGTCCAGATCAGCGCCGCAATCATGGAAGCGACGCATCGCCTGTTCCGTGTGCCGCTGACGGCTGCAGTCACCATCGCCGGCGGCGCGGCGGGCGTCTCGGCAGCCTTCAACACGCCGCTTGCAGGCGTCGCATTCGCGATCGAGGAACTCGCTTCGGCCTATGAGCAGCGCCTCGCGCTTCTCGTGATGGCGGCCGTCATGATCTCAGGCCTCGTCAGCCTCGGGATCGCCGGCGACTATCTCTATTTCGGCGCAGTCCATGATGCGCTGACGATCAAGGCCGCCATCATGATCGCCCCGGTCGCGGGCGTTCTCGGCGGCCTGTCGGGCGGCGTGTTCTCCCGGATCATGCTCTGGTTTACGGCGAGCGACTGGAGCCCGGTCGCGAAGCTCCGCCAGCGCCCGATTCTGTGGGCCGTGCTGGCGGGTCTCATCATCGCGCTGATCGGCGTCTTCGGAGCGGGCCTCACCTGGGGGACTGGCTATGGCGTCTCTCGCAACATCATCGAGGGTGGCACCGAGCCGCTCTGGTTCGGCCCGGCCAAGATGGCGACCACGCTGTTGACGGCGCTTTCCGGCATTCCCGGCGGCATCTTCGCGCCCTCGCTCGCCGCCGGAACGGGACTGGGGCAGATGCTTTCGGCGATCTTCCCCGACCAGCCGGTTGGGGCTGTCGTCCTTTTGGGGATGATCGCCTATTTCGTCGGCGTCGTGCGGGCGCCGCTGACAGCCGTGCTCATCGTTTCCGAGATGACCGACAGCCACAAGCTGATCCTCCCGCTCTTTGCGGCTGCGATCATCGCTGATGGAGTCTCGGCCCTGATCTGCAAGGAGCGGCTCTATCACGGCCTCTCGCGCGGCTTCCGCGACAAGCCGGAGGCGCCGCCCACAACGGCCGCGTGACACGTCGTCAGGCTTGCCTTCGTGCTTTCCAGCCCGTCCTATGCTGCGACCTAGAATGGTGAGCGGAGGAAGCGATGACGAGGGTCGTGATCATCGGCGGCAGCGGGCATGTCGGCACCTATCTGGTGCCGCGGCTGGTCGAGGCCGGCTATCATGTTGTGAATGTCAGCCGCGGACAGCGGCAGCCCTATACGCCGCACCATGCCTGGGCGGCGGTCGAGCAGGTCGTGATCGACCGCGAATCGGCCGAAGGCGACGACACGTTCGGCGGCGCCATCTTCGATCTGAAGCCCGACATCCTCATCGACATGACCTGCTTCACGCTGGCGAGCGCGAAGGAGATCGTCGAGGCCGTGAAGGGAGAGGTCGAGCATTTCCTGCACACTGGAACGATCTGGGTGCATGGCCCGAGTGTCACCGTTCCGACGACGGAGATGCAGCCGCGCCGGCCTTTCGGCGACTACGGCATCCAGAAGGCCGCCATCGAGGCGTATCTGCTGCACGAAGCGCGGCGCAACGGCTTTCCAGCTACGATCGTCCATCCCGGCCATATCGTCGGCCGCGGCTGGGAACCGCTCAATCCAGAAGGCCATTTCGACCCGGCTGTCTTCACCCGCCTCGCCAAGGGCGAGGAAGTCCTCATTCCCAATTTCGGCATGGAGACGGTCCACCATGTTCACGCCGACGACGTGGCGCAGATGTTCATGCGCGCGATCGCCAGGCGGAGTTCCGCCATCGGCGAGGCTTTCCATACCGTTTCGCCGGCCGCAGTGACGCTACGCGGCTATGCCGAGGCGATGGCCGCCTGGTTCGGTCGGGAGCCGAACCTTGCCTTGCTGCCCTGGCCGGAATGGAAGACTCGGCAGAGCGATCGCGACGCCCAGGCGACATGGGACCATATCGCCCACAGCCCGAACTGCTCGATCGAGAAGGCGAGAACGATGCTGGGCTATGAGCCGCGATACACTTCACTCGAGGCCGTGCAGGAATCAGTTGCCTGGCTGATCGATAAGGGCGTCGTCGGCCTCGGCTGACGGGAGCCGCGGGGGTGGCGGTGTTCGAAGCGATCTCAGGCTGGTTCGAGCGCGTCGATCCCGGAACTCATCGCCGGGTCAAGGGCCTTCGGCTTGTGACGGCCTTCGGCCTCGCCGCCATGATGGGGACGTTGCATGCAGTCGCTTCAGGCGTCGCGAATGGCGGCACGCTCAGCTTTCTGGCGGGCGGCTTCGCACTCTGGGCGAGCGTTTCGGAAGCGCGAATCCAGCGGCGCGACTCGACCCGCGATCTGCTGCTGCTCTGCCTCGCTGCCGGTATCGGCGCCGTCGTCATGCTGTCCTTTGCCGCCGAGCTCACGGGACCCGGCCGGCCCGGCTCCGAGATCATTCTGGCATCCGGAGCCTTCTGCGTCGGCTATCTCAAGCGCTTCGGCGTGCTTGGCGCCGGTATCGGCTCGCAGATCTTTATCGGCCAGTTGCTCGCCTATGGTGCGGGACTGACGCATGCGGATTTCGGCACGGTCGTTGTTGCCGTGGCGATCGCTGCCGTCGCCGCGGTGGTCCCGCGCCTTCTGAGCGGTCCGGCCGAGCATCCGGCCGCCGCGCAAGAAGCGCCCGCCATCGCCAGGGGGCCGCTCAGATCACCGGCGGAACTCGTAATGGGATGTCAGGCCGCCGTGGCGACGCTTGTCATCGTCGCACTTGATGACCGGTTCGGTCTTGAGGAAGCGAGCTGGGCGATCACCGCTTGCACCTATGTCATCGCCAGCACGACCTCTGGCACGCTCGATCGTGTCCGACGGCGCATCTTCGGGACTTTGATCGGCGTGCCCCTTGGCATCGCCTGCCTCCCGCTCGCCATCGACGCCCCGCTTCTCGTCTGGTCCGCTGCCGCGATCGCGATGATCATCTATGCCATGGCGCTGCCAAATCGCTACGACGTCGCGTGCGGCGCCTATGCGTTCACGCTCGTCGTCACGCTCGCCGCGGCCGGCGAGCATTCGACATGGCTTTTCGCCGCACGCATCTGGGAGACGGTGGTGGGGGGCGGGCTCGGACTTGCCGCAGCGCTCATTCTCCTGCCGCTGCATGCGCCCAAGTCGCCCGGTTAGAGCGTTTCCGAGCGAAGTGGGCACCGGTTCACGTGAAGGAAACGCGACAAGACAATTGATCTAGGCAACTCGCCCTTTTGCATTCGGCCGGAATTCCGTCAGGAAATACAGAAGTCCGACGGCCGGGAAGGCGATGCCGGCGGCGACGATCGCCGGCCACCCGCCCCATTCATGCAGCGGACTGGCCACCGCCGAGCCGAGCGCGCCGCCGATGAAGAAGGTGGCGATGTAGAGGCCGTTGAGGCGATTGCGGATCTCGGGAGCCAGCATGTAGAGCGCGCGCTGACCGAAGACGGTGTTCGCCTGGATGAAGAAATCGAGCAGAATCGCCGCCACGACCATCAGCGCGATAGACAACAGATGGCCCGCAAGCCCCGCAAGGGCGAAGGCCGTGATGGTGAGGACGATGGCGGCGCCGGTTCCGGCTCGCGTATAGCCGCGATCGGCAAGACGGCCGGCGATCGGTGCAGAGAGGGCGCCGGCTGCGCCCGCGAGCGCGAAGAGGGCGATCTGCGACTGCGAATAATTGAAATCGGCGCCGTGCAGCTCAAGCGGCACGGCCGTCCAGAACAGGCTGAAATCGGCGAACAGGAAGAACTGATAGATGCCGCGCCGCCGCAGCAGCGGCGTCGTCCTCCAGATCGTGTAGAGCGAGGCAAGCAGCGCGCCATAGCTCTGTCCGCCATCCGGCCGTCGCCGTGGCAGGAAGCGCATCAGCAGGGCGCAGAGCAGGATCATCGCTGCGGCCGAAACGCCGAAAACGCCGCGCCAGCCGATGTAATCGGACAGGAATCCGGCGATCGGACGGGCCAGCAGGATGCCGACCATCAGGCCGCTCATCACATTGCCGACGGTACGGCCGCGCGATGCCTGATCGGTCATGCTGGCCGCCATCGGCACCAGCATCTGGATGACGCTGGAGGAAAAGCCGATGAACAGCGCTGCCGCCAGGAAGGGCAGGGCGCTCGGTGCGAACGCCGTCAGCACCAGCGCCACTGCGGTCACCGCGACCGCGATGGTGATCAGGCGCTTGTTCTCGATGATGTCGCCAAGCGGCACCAGGAGGACAAGCCCGAAGCCATAGCCGATCTGCGTCAGCGTCACGACCAGGCTCGCAACATGCGGCGACAGGCCGACATCCGGCCCGATCAGCGCGATCAGCGGCTGCGCGTAATAGAGATTGGCCGCGATCGCGCCGCATGAGAACGCGAGCAGGAAGGTGATGGCGGGTGTGATCGTCGGCTGCGGAGCCGCTGCGGCTGGAGAGCTTGACGTCATGAGGACTGCCTTGGGACGCGGCGCGAGGCGCCGGCGGGGCAGAAGACATGCCAGTTTTCGCCGCGAAATCCAACAGCGCGCTGATCGCCTACCGCAGGCTGTCCCTTCACTATCCGGCGATCACCTTGCCATGTTTCAGCACGGTCCGGCCGCCGGAGACCCCGGCGACTGCCTCCGGCACCGAGCCTGCGGGAATGAGCACGAGATCGGCGCGGCAGCCGGGGGCGAGGCCATAGCCTTCGAGACCGAGAACGGTCGCAGGAATGGTCGTCACCATGGCGAAGGCGTGGGCGACGTCTTCGTCGGCGTTGAAGTCCTGCCGGTAGCCGATGATCATCGCGCGCTGCAGGAGATCGCCATTGCCATAGGGCGACCAGGCATCACGGATATTATCGGAGCCCGCGAAGACGGTGACGCCCGCCGCCTTGAGGCGCTTTACCGGCGGCATCGAAACCGGGCCCGGGCCGTTGGTCATGATCGCGACGCCGGCCGATGCCAGCGCTTGGGCGGTGCGGCCGAACTCGACATCGTCGATGGAGCCAAGCGCAAAGGCATGGCTGACGGCGACCTTGCCTTCGAGGCCGGCGGCCTTGGTGCGGCCCGCGATCTGGCGCAGTTCGAATGCACCGAGGGGACCCGGATCATGTAGGTGGATATCGAGGCCGACACCGTGTTTCTCGGCGATGGAGAAGATCGCATCGAGATGCCCGGTGACGTCATTGTCGATGCCGGCCGGATCGAGCCCGCCGACGAGGTCGGCGCCTTCCTCCAGCGCCGCATCGAGAAGAGCGGCCGTGCCCGAATCAGTGATCACGCCGCTCTGCGGGAAGGCGACGATCTGGATGTCGACGAGATGCGCGTAGCGCTCCTTCAGCACCATCAGCGCATGAAGCCCCTTGAGACCGATCTCCGTGTCGATATCGACATGGCTGCGAATCGAACCGGTGCCGAAGGCGGCGATCTGTTCGATCAGCCGGCCGCCGCGTTCCTCGACCGGAAGCGCTACGGTGCGGCGCAGCTGCTTTTCGGCGGCAATGCGCAACGCGACCGTGTTGCCAGGAATATGCGGGATGAAGGGCAGGCCGAGCAGCGTCTTGTCGAGATGGATATGGCCCTCGACGAAGGAGGGCGAGACGAGCTTGCCGGCAGCCTCGATGCGGCGTGCGCCTTGGGGCAATTCGCCTGCCGGCGTAACGGCCGAGATGGTCGCCCCGCTGATCGCGACGTCGACAAGGCTTCCGTCCGGTGCTGTCGCGCCGGCGATGACGAGATCGGCTTGCATGGGGCTTCCGTCAGGCGATGAGGTTGACACGGCGCGCGGCGACGACGCGGTAGAGCGGGTCGCCATAGATTTTCTCCTCCTCGCGGGCCGAGAAGACCAGGCTGATGTCGTGCTCGTCGTCTGAGGCGATCGCCGCGGCGGCGATCTCGTCCCAGGACGGCGCGGGCAACCGGCGCCAGGCTTCGACCTCTTCAGCCGAGGGCAGTGACGGGAAGCCGATCTTCGGGACCAGCGAGGCGATGATCTGCCAGAAGTGTCGGATGATGCGCGGGCGATCGGCGGCGGGCAGGTGAGGCGAGACCAGGCGCACCCAGTGCGTCCCGGTCACCGCATGCAGCGCAGAGAAATCCATCGTCGCCGCGAACAGCGCCAGCGACGTCGACGCCATGCGGGCGAGGCAATCGGAGCGGATCTCCAGCAGGTCGACCACCGGCGCGAAGCCGGGCGCTTCGCCTGCCGCACGGATCGTATGCCAGAGCAGATCGGTCTCGGGCTCGAGCGCGTGCATGTCGGGAATGGCCGAAGCCGCTGCGAGAACGGCGCCCGGATCGTCGGTCGAGGGCGCGGCGCCGGTGGCCTGCGGCATCTTCAGATAGGTGGCGCACCAATAGCCGATGGCCGTGCCGACTTCGTTCGGGTCCATACGCAGCACGCCATAGGCGAGGCGCATCAGGCAATGCAGGGCGCTCGCCCCGATGCCGGGGATCAGCGTCGGCACGTAAGCGTGGATCGCGTCGTCGATACCGAGACGGCGGACTTCGGCCATCATCAGATCGCGGTAGTCGGCCTCGCGGCTGCGGTCGCCGAGATGATCGAGCCAGTTTTCCCTGGCGATCGGCGCGACGCGCGGCGGCATCGGCACCAGACCCTTCACGCGGCGATACATCGCGAGCCATTCCGCGAGGCGTGCGTCGTCAGAGCCGAGCCGGTTCATCGCGACCAGGATCATCGGCACATGGTTGGCGAGCAGATAGGGAAACTCCACGCTGTCGGCGCGAGCGTCGGCGAGGAGGTCGTCGAGCCTGTCATGCGGCAGGGCGGAAGCAAGGGTCACGATATCTCTCCTAACCTTGGACGGGAGCGGCGCGGCCGGTGTCGTCGGCGCGGAAATGCTCTTCGTCATAAGCCATCAGATCGGCATAGTGCGCATCGGCATCGGCCAGGAACAGGCCCCGCGTCAGCGCCGCGACCATGCGCGGCACGCCATATTTGAGCCCAGTGATGCCGTTGCAGATCGGGCCGAGGCTGGGCACCGCGCCATTGTTGAAGACATGGATATGCGCGAGCCATGGCGCCATGCCGGGTTCCTTCTCGGTGAACTCGAAATCGCTGCCGAGATAGGGATAGCGCGAAAGTGCGGCGTCCTCCTCGCCGGCCGGCGGCGTGAAGCGATCGGCCCAAAGCGCGATCTCATCCGCGAACGGCGCCAGTTCAGGTCGCAGTGACAGGTCGATGTCGTAACCTGTGCCGAGCAAGAGGTGATCGAATTCGAACGTCCCGCGCGGCGTATCGAGCTGGACGCGGCCGTTCTCCATGCGCGCCGCGAGCGGCGGGCAGCCGAGCTCGGTGCGGAAGTTCGGGAAGGCATGCGCGGCACGGTACATCTCCTGCGTCGGCGGCACCTTCAATTCGAAGAAGCGGCGCATGAAGCGCCAGCGGCGTTCCGCGTCAAGATCAGCAAAATGGCCGAGGAAGCCCGGGAAATTGCTCCAGGCGAGCACTTCCGTCTTCGGCAGCTCGCTGGCCCGCGCGAACAGCGAAACCGCGTTGGCGCCATTGCGCAGCGCCGCCACCGCCCAGTCAAAGGCCGAGGAGGCGGCGCCGACGACGCCGATATCGAGGCCCTGGAGACCCGTCGTATCGACCGTCTCGCCGCTATGCGTCCAGCGTTCGCGCGGCAGCGTCTTCACGAAATCCGGGACGGCTAGGCCGCCTGCACCTTCGATGCCGGTCGCCAACACCAGCTTGCGCGCATAAAGCCTGCTGCTGCCCGCGGCGGTCTCGATGTCGAGCGCTAGGTAGTCCTCGACCGGACTGATAGCCTTCAGCACCGTGCCATTGCGCACATCGAGCGCGGCCATGCGGCGATACCAGGTGAGATAGGCCATCCAATCCGCACGGTCGATCTTGCCGACTGCCTGCCAGGCATCCTCCCCGTGAATAGCATCATGCCATGCGCGATAGGTGAGGCTCGGCACGCCGAGATCGGGCCCCGAGAGATGCTTCGGCGAACGCAACGTGTCCATGCGGGCGCAGGAGAGCCACGGCCCCTCGCGACCTTCGGCGCTTCGGTCGATCAGCACGACATCGCCAATGCCCTGCCGCTTCAGCCCGAAGCCGATGGAAAGGCCGGAAAGCCCTGCGCCCACGATGACGACGTTGTGCAATGGCGCGCCGTCAGGCCCGCTGCGCCGTGGCAGCCAGGGGCGAGGCGAAGCCTCGATTCGCTCAAGGTCGCGGGCAATCAACTGTTCGAGTTCATCGAGACGTGAAGAGGCACTCATGCGTCGATCCGCGCGAGGCGGCTCCGGATATCGAGGGCAGTGAAGGGATGGTTGCCGATCTCGTGGTCGGCGTAAAGGCGGTTGATGCCCGCCGATTGGTCGACACTCGGGCTTGATGCGCAATTAGGCAGAAGCCACAATGGCCCGAACGCTGCAGGCGCTTCTCCGCAGGAAAATCTGCGGGGCGGAACCGAGCCACGCGCATCCGATGCTACCGGGACGCGAAGATTCGAACAGGGTCGATAACTTTGGATGAACATGGATAGCGAAGGTGCTTCGTTAGTGTTCGAAGCGCCGTTATTCGGGACTTGTTCGGACCTGATGTGCATTTGTGTGAGATTCGGAAATAAATGACGTTTCTTGAGCGCGATTTTGTTTGATGTATACTCCGTTTCCGCTCCCTTGTCACAACGGAAGAGAGTCACGACAATGATCAAGACATCTGCACTCAAGCTCGGTGTTGCCGCGTTCGCGCTGGCTTCAGCCGTGGCGACGGCGGGGGCGGCCGACAAGCCGCTGGCCGGGACGACCCTGACCATCGCGTCCCAGAACGACCAGTTCGCGTCGGTCATCGCCAAGCTGGCGCCCGAGTTCGAGGAGAAGACCGGCGCCACGGTCAAGGTTGACATCCTCGATTACGGCTCGCTTTTGACCAAGACCCAGGCGGATTTCGTCGGTCACACCAAGTCCTACGATCTCATCACGATGGATATCGTCTGGGCGGGGCAATACGCTGAGAATGGCTATACGGTTGATCTCAATGATCTGATGAAGCGCGATGCCGCAGAGCTTCAGATCGACGATATCTATCCCGCGACGCTGAAATATATCGGCCAGTACAATGGCAAGCAGGTCGCGTTCCCCTTTGCCGGCTATGCGGCAGTCCTCGCCTATCGCAAGGATCTGCTCGACGCCGCCGGCCTCAAGGTTCCGGAAACGGCCGAGGACTTCGTCGCGACGGCGCTCAAGCTCACCGATCCCTCGAAGAAGATTTACGGCTTCGTCGCCAACGGCCAGAAGGGCCCGGCGGTGGCGCAGGACTGGCTGCAGTACAACGCGCAGCTCGGCGGCTCGGTGCTCGACGCCAGCGGCAAGCCAGCGCTCAATTCGG
The DNA here is from genome assembly GCF_900129325.1 of Kaistia soli DSM 19436. Lineage (GTDB taxonomy): Bacteria > Pseudomonadota > Alphaproteobacteria > Rhizobiales > Kaistiaceae > Kaistia > Kaistia soli. The sequence goes on from NZ_FQUP01000001.1 coordinate 1,641,640, forward strand.
ACGCCAACATCGCCAGCCTCAAGGTCTACAAGGAGCTGTTCGACAAGGCGGCGCCTCCCGGCGCGGTCGACTATGATTGGGGCGGCCGCGAGGAGAGCTTCCGCCAGGGTCTCGCTGCGATGATGGAAACATGGTCGGTCGGCGCGCCCGGCTATTACGATCCGACAATGTCGAAGGTCGTCGATACGGTCGGCATCACCTACACGCCGGTCGCCAAGGGAATGGAACCCAAATACGGCCTCGGCGGCTGGGGCATGGCCATCAATGCCGATATCGACAAAGAGAAGCAGGAAGCCGCCTGGACCTTCATCAAGTGGCTGACCAGCCCTGAGGTCCAGAAGGAAATGAACATGAACGGCGCCGGCAGCTATATCCGCAAGTCGACGCTGGCCGATCCGGACCTCAACAAGAAGTATCCCTTCCTGCCGATCATCGCCAAGTCGTTTGACAATGCCGATGGCGATTATCGTCCGCGGATTCCGCAGTATCCGGAGATCCAGGATCTGCTCGGAACGGCTGTGAACGCAGTTCTCGTCGGCGGCGTCGATCCGAAGACCGCGCTCGACGATGCGCAGGCTCAGGCGGTGAAGCTGTTCTGATCGCGTCTTGGTCATGATCGTCCCGCTGCCTTAGCGGGACCCCAGCTGCGGCTTCCAACGGCCGCAGCTTCCTTTCCGGACCTTCGAGGAAACGCTTCGTGTCGATCGCTACGACCGCCATCCCGTCGCCCCGGCAGCCAAGCCGTCGGAAGTCGCTGCGTTTCGACGATCGGCGCCAGCTATTCCTGCTCGCCCTTGCCTTGCCGGCGGTCGTCTACATCGCTGCCGTCGCGATCTGGCCGCTGGTCCAGGGCATCGGATATTCGTTCTTCGACTACAACCTGCTGCGACGCGGCGGTGCCAAGACCTTTGTCGGGCTCGACAACTACGTCCAGGTCCTGACCGACGGCACCGGCCAGCGCGCGCTCATCAACACCTTCGTGTTCACGATCGGCGCCGTGTTCTTCGAGTTCATCCTCGGGCTCGGGCTTGCGATGCTGCTGTGGCGCGATGGTCGCTTCAACCGCATCTGTCTCGCCTTCCTGCTGATTCCCGTAACGATCACGCCGCTGGTCGTAGGCCTGATCTTCCGTGCGCTTCTCGCGGTCGACTACGGCTATATCGGCTATTATCTCGCCGAATGGGGCATCACCTCGCCCCGCGGTCTGCTGGCTGGCACGACCACGGCGCTGCCGACGCTGATCTTCATCGATATCTGGGAATGGACGCCGCTGGTGGCGCTGATCCTGCTCGCGGGCCTCAAGGCGCTGCCGGGCGACATTCTCGAAGCCGCCTTCGCCGACGGCGCGACGTCATGGCAGCGATTCCGCCTCGTCATTCTGCCGCTGCTGCTGCCGACCGTGTTCCTGGCGCTGGTGCTGCGGATGATGGACGCCTTCCGCGTCTTCGATTCGATTTTCGTCACCACCGGCGGCGGTCCGGGTGACGCCACGACCTCGCTGATGGTCTATGGCGTCAAGCAGGGCCTGCAATTCTTCAACATCGGCTATGCGTCGGCGATCGCCAACATCTCGATCCTGTGCATCGCCCTGATGGCGGCGGCCTTCACTCTTCTGATCCGCCGCGCCGACGTGAAGGCCAATGAACAATGACCACGATGACCACCACCGCGACCCTGCCGCGGCTCGCCGCGCCCGCCCGCCGCGTGACAGCTCTGCAGAAGCGCATCCGCATCGAGCGGACCGCGCTCGTGCTCATCATAGCCGTCTACATGATCCCCGTGCTCTGGCTCGTCGCGACCGCTTACAAGCCGCCGAAAGACATGTTCTCTTCGCCGCCGAGCTTCCTGTTCGAGCCGACGCTGCATAATTTCCGACGCGTCTTTGAGGTTTTCGACGTCTGGTCGCTGCTGCAGTCGAGCATCATCATCTCGCTCGGCTCGGCGGTGCTCTCGCTGCTGCTCGGCGTCCCGGCCGGCTATGCGCTTGCCCGGGCGCGGTCGCGTTATGCGATCTGGGTCGCCTATCTCTTCCTCGCCATCCGCACCGTGCCGATCATCGCGACGCTGCTGCCGTTCTACCTGATGATGCGCGACATCGGCCTGCTCGGAACGTGGTGGGCGGTCATCCTGATCAACACGACGCTCAACTGCGCCTTCGTGACGTGGATGATGTTCTCCTATTTCCGCTCGCTGCCACGCGACATGGAAGAAGCGGCGCTCACCGACGGCTGCACGCTGTTTGGCGCGTTCTATCGCGTCGCGCTGCCGACCGTGGTTCCGGGCATCATCGCCTCGGCGCTATTCTGCGTGATGTTTTCGTGGAACGACTTCCTGGTCGCGATGTTCCTGACCAATTCGGATTCAAAGCCGCTCTCGGTCGCGCTTTTGGCTGCCTTCGGCACCAAGGACATCACCTGGGGCACGCTCGGCGCACTCGCGCATTTCTCGACGGTGCCGATCATGCTGATGGCGCTGTTCATGAACCGCTATTTCGTACAGGGCCTGACAAAGGGCGTGCATTGAGGCCGTAGACGGCCGCGCTTCTGTCGCGGCCGCTTAAGGCTTTGCCTTGTCCGGGTTTCATGCCGTCTTGACGTTGCCGCGTGGCACTGGCTGATCGGCCCGCGCCTTTGCGGGCTGAATCTGCGGCCTTGTGGACCTGGTCGTCCGCTCGGCGTAGGCGAGCGATAGCATGAAGGCTGCGAAGACAGCGACGATGGCGAGTGAGGCGATGAGGTTGATGACAGGCACGGTTCGGTCTCCCCGATTGCGATGGGGAGATCGTTGCGTCACCGTCATCCGGTCGCTTTGACCCGGATCAAACCGGCTGGGGATTTCCCGTAGCGCCGAGCGTCAATCCGGTCTCGCGGTGGTAGGCGGCACCGAAGCTCGCGACCTTGGAGTCCTGCCAGGAAGGGGCGAGGAAGGTGATGCCTTGCGGCAGCCCGTCGGGCCTGAAGCCGTTCGGTACGGCCATGCCGCACATGCCCATCAGGTTGACGAAGTTCGTATAGATCCCGAGCTGCGCGTTGAGGCGGATCGGATCTGCGAGGATCTCGGCCTTGGTATAGATTGTCGGCGTCGTCGGCACGACCAAGACGTCGATCTCGTCCCAAGAGGCTCTGGTGTCGCGCTTCAGCGCGGCTACCTTATGGATCGCCGCGAAGACGTCCTTGGCGGTATGATCGCTGCTGGTGTCGAGGATCGACAGCGTGACCGGATGAATGTGGTCGCGATATTTGGCGACGACATTATCCATCGAGATCGCGCGCTCGGCGATGAACGGGCCGCCATAGAGCAGCTTCTGTGTTTCCTCGAACGGCGTGAAGTCGACCTCGACCTTCGTGCCGCCCATCGCTTCGAGCCGCGCGACCGCCGCCGCGAAGAGCTTTGCGGCTTCCTCGTCGCCGAAGAACCTCAGCGCCGCGCAGGCGGGGACGCCGAAGCGGAATTGCAACGGGATCGGGCCGATGCCGAGATTGACCGTATCCGCTTCAGGCTTCGAAAATTCGTAGCTCGCATCATAGCCGCCCATGCGGCGTCCGACCGTCACCGCGTCCTCGGTCGTCAGCGCGAAGACGGTCATCGTCTCGGCCGATTTGAGGCTGCCGCCGCCGGAGACGGAGGAATTGGAGATGAAGCCTGGCGTGGGCTTGAGGCCGACGATGTTGTTGAAGGCGGCGGGCACACGGCCGGAGCCGGCGGCGTCGTTGGCGACGGAGAAGGACACGAGGCTGGCCGCGACTGAAACGCCCGAGCCCGACGACGAGCCGCCGGAGATATAGTCCTCGCCGAAGACCGACGAGCAGGCGCCATAGGGCGTGCGCACGCCGACAAGGCCCACGCCGAACTGATCCATATTGACCTTGCCGAGGCAGAGCGCGCCCGACTCGATCAGTCGGTTGATCGCCTGGCCGGTCGTCTCCGGCACATAAGTCATCTCCGGCAGCGCATTGGTCGTCGGCATGCCCGGGACGTCATTGCAGTCCTTGACCGAATAGGGAATCCCCCAGAGCGGATCGTCGGTCGGGCCGGTTGCTTCGAGGGCGGCTGCCTGCTGCAGCAGCGCTTCGCGCGTGGCGAGGTGGATCCAGACATGGTCGTCGCCGCGCGCGGCGATGCGGTCATAGAGCGCGTCGATGACGGCGGTCGGCTTCAGCGCACCGCTGCGATAGAGGCGGGCGAGCGTCTTGATGTCGAGCGAGCCCGTGGCGGGCGACCAGGCGGCAGTCATCGGGAATCCAATCGGGTCAAAGCGTGATGGCGGCGATCGGCGCGGTCGTTCCGAAGAGGCCGGTGCCGAAGCGGGTGATGTTGAGGACGGCGGTCTTGGCGCCCGGCAGGTCGGTCGCCGTGCCGTCTTCCAGCAGCAGGCATTCGAAGCCGCCATCATTGGCGGCCCGCATTGTCGCGTGCACGGCGCCTTCGGTGCGAAGGCCGGCAATCACGAGATTGGCGATCCCTTGCCGCTGCAGCAGGAAGGCAAGATCTGAGCCGAGAAAGATGTTGTCGCCGGCATGGTCGATGACCGGCTCCCCGTCCTTGGGGGCGAGCGTCTCGACGATGGCCCATCCTTCCGCGCCTCGCGCAAGGATGCGATCGACCGGACGTACAGCATTGCGCAAGGCAGCGGCGCGCGGCAGGCCGACAATAGGATCGAAGCCGCGCCTCCCATGCAATACAGTGCCGCCGGCAGCGCGCCACGCGGCAAGCAAAGGCGCAACGGCAGCGACGACTGGCTCCGCACCGATTTCGGAAACCGGTTCGGCCTGGAAGTCGATCAGGAACAGCGCCGTATCGGCCATCGACCACGCGCCGGTGAAGGGCCAGGCGTAGGGCTCGGATGCAACGGGCGAGTAGGTGGTCATGCGGCTGCTCCCGCCTTGGAGGCTCCGGCGATCAGCGCGATCAGGGCCTCGGATGACGACACCGCGCCCCAGCGGCCGCCATAAGCCGCGAGCAGATCGACCATGCCCTGGTGATTTGCCGTCTCGACGGCCGCCGTGCCATCGACCACCAGCACGCAGTCATAGCCAAGATCCGCACCGTCGCGGATCGTCGATTGCACGCAGCAATCGGAGGTGACGCCGCAGACGATCAGCGCCTCGATGCCGCGCGCGCGCAGGATCTGGTCGAATTCGGTGGCATGAAATGAGCTCTTCCCCGGCTTGTCGACGACGATCTCGCCAGGAAGGGGATAGAGCTCGGCGATGATGTCGTGGCCGGGGTCGCCGCGCGTCAGGGCGCGACCCTGGTTGCTCTCATCGCCAATGCCGACGCCGTGCAGCCGGCTGCGCCAGCGCTTCACCGGATTGAGGTCCGAGAGGTCGGGGCGATGACCTTCGCGGGTGTGGATGATGGTCATGCCCGCGACGCGGGCTGCCTCTAGCAATTCGGCGATCGGACTGATGGGCTTCCGTGTGTTTTCGATGCTCTGGCCGAGCCGGTCGATCCAGCCGCCCGGACCGCAGAAATCGGTCTGCATGTCGATGACAACAAGGGCGGTTCGGTCGAGATCGAGCGGGCCGGTGACCGGCCAGGTGACATCGCTGTGCATCGGATCCTTCTGAACGGTTGGTGTCAGTGCGTGATGGCGAGTTCGGTGGCGGCGTCGAAAACATGGATGCGCGCCGGTTCGACCGTCAGCCCGATGCGGGCGCCGCCCTTGATGCCGAGCGTCCCGTCGAGAACGGCGCGAAGCCGGGTGCGGGCGCTGGTCATCTCGTCGCCGCTCTCGTCCTCGATGCCGCTGGCGACGACCGCGCCGGCGTCGAGGTCGACATGGACGAGCAGGCTGGCGCCGAGATCCTCGACAAAGGCGACGGTGCCACAGATGCGCCCGGGCGCGCTTGGCTCGTCCGGTGCGACTTGGAACGCCTCAGGCCGGATGCCGGCGATCACCGGCTTGCCTTGGTGGTCGGTGAGGGCAGGGCGCGCGGCGAGGGCCGGCGCGTCGAGCGGGATGGTCAATTCACCGAGCAGCAGCGCGGGGCTGCCGCCGCTTGTGCCGATCTGGCCGGCGAGCATGTTCATCGGCGGCGAGCCGATGAAGCCGGCGACGAACAGGTTGGCGGGGGCGTCGTAAAGCTTGCGCGGTTCAGCGAGCTGCTGCAGCACGCCCTTGTTCATGACGGCGACCCGGTCGCCCATCGTCATCGCTTCGACCTGGTCATGCGTCACATAGATCGTCGTGACGCCGGTCATCTTCTGCAGTCGGGCGATCTCGGCGCGCATCTGGCCGCGCAGGCGTGCGTCGAGATTGGAAAGCGGCTCGTCCATCAGATACGCCTTGGGCGAGCGCACCAGCGCCCGGCCCATCGCGACGCGCTGCCGCTGGCCTCCGGACAGCTTGCCGGGCTTGCGGGCAAGATAGTCGCCGAGCTCGAGCAATTGGGCGGTCTCGGCCACCTTGCGGTCGATCTCGGCCTTGTCGGTACCGCGCACCTTCAGCCCGAAAGCGATGTTCTCGGCAACGGTCAGGTGCGGATAGAGCGCGTAGGACTGGAACACCATCGCGATGTTGCGATCTCGCGGCGCAAGGTCGTTGGCAATGACGCCGTCGATGAGCAGCTCGCCATCGGAAATCTCTTCGAGGCCGGCGATCATTCTGAGCGCCGTCGACTTGCCGCAGCCCGACGGGCCGACGAGCACGAGGAACTCGCCATCGGCGATGGTCAACTCGAGCGCGTTCACGGCCAGCTGGCCGTCGTCGTAACGCTTGGTAACGCGATCGAATACGATCTCAGCCATGGGATCCTTGCCCTCCGTCAATTCACAAAATGCCACATCGGCCGACGTCGTGTCAAAGTCCCAAAATGCTGGATTATCTACCAGATTTCGTGGGCTTGATCGTCAGTCAGCGGCGATTATGTTCGAATTTGTGCGGATTTGACGGCGGTTGCCAGCTGGGCGACGAGGGCTTCGGAGGTCTCCTCGCGGACGGTCTGGCGAGCAAAGCCGAGTGTCACCGCCCCGGACGCAGCTAGGCGACTGGGCGCGCGGCAGGAGGCGTGGATCTCGCGAGCCCCCGTCGCCAAAAGGATCTCGGTAGCATTTTCGGGTCGCACACCCGAGCCGGGCATGACTGAAATTCGCCCATCTGCCTGTTTGACAAGCGCAGCAACGGTGGCAAGGGCCTGGTCGACCTTCATCGCTCCGCCCGACGTCAGGATACGCTCGAAGCCAAGTTCGATGGCGCTTTCGAGCGCTTCGGCCGGATCGGGCACAAGGTCGAATGCGCGGTGCAAGGTCATGCCCAGCCCCTGCGAATGGGTGGTCAACCGGCTGAGCGCCTCGTTGTCGAGGCGGCCGCGCGGCTCCGAGGCACCCAGTACGACACCGGCAAGCCCCGCCGCCCTCACAGCGTCGATGTCGCGGCGCATCTGGTCAAGGTCGCCGGGGGAGAGGACGAAGTCGCCCTCGCGGGGCCGGATCATCGCGTAAACGGGCAGAGGCGTCTTCGCCGCCAGCGCGATGAGGCCCGGGGAAGGCGTCAGCCCGCCGAGCGCTAGCGCGCTGCACAGCTCGATGCGGTCAGCACCGCCGGCGATGGCCGCCGCCAGACCTTCGGCGCTGTCGACACAAATTTCGAGCGTGACAGTCATTCCGTGTCCGCTGCCTCAGCAGCCAGCATGGCCGCGCCGATCAATCCGCTTGCGCCGCGCGTCAGGCCTGGGACCACGAGCGGCCGCTCGTAGCGGGCGAGAACCTTGCTGCGCAGCGACTGGTCGATGCGCGCAAGGAGCGCCACATCCGAGGACAGTCCTCCCCCGCAGGGGATGAGCGAAGGGCCGAGCGTGTTGACGATCATCGAGAGCGGGCCGGTGATCAGCTCGACAAACACATCGATGGTCGCCGTGGCGTCCGTGTCGCCTGCGTGCCAGGCGCTCGTGATTTGGTGGCTGCTTAGCTGCCGGCCGGCGAGGGCTGCATGGATGCGCTCCATGCCGCGCGCCGAGCCATAGGTGTCGACACAGCCGAGCTGGCCGCAGCCGCAGGCGACGAGCGGAATGCCACGTGCTTGGACGGCGTCGGCGAGGACGGGACCATGTCCCCATTCGCCCGTCACGCCATGGGCGCCGCGTACCAGGCGCCCGTTGACGACCAGGCCGCCGCCGACACCTGTGCCGAAGATAGCCGCAAAGACGACCGGCAGGCCGCGGCCGGCACCGACAATGGCCTCGGCGAGCGCAAAGCAATCGGCATCATTGCCGACAGTTACCGTGACTCCGAGATGCTCGGCCAGTTCGGCGGCGATGCGGTGACCCGTGATGGCCGGTATATTGGCGGCGTTGGCGATACCCGTGGCAGGATCGACCGTGCCGGCGATCGAAATGCCGATCCGGTCCGCGCCGCCGGAAGCGTCGACGAGCGAAGCAAGGGCATCCGCGAAGTCCCGCCAGCTGGTATGCGGTGTCGGCAGGGTCGAGCGGGCGGCGATCGAGCCGTCAGGCGCGACGCGCGCGATCTCGATCTTGCTGCCGCCGATATCGAAGGCCGCCGTCCGGATCGCCGCTGCCTGCTGCGTCGCCGCTGCCGTCATGGTGCCTCGCCGAGTGCAGGAAAGCTCTGCCGCACGCCGCCGATATAGACGCCGCGCACGCCAAGATCGTCGGCGAGATGCACGAAATCGGCTCTCGCGCCGGGCGCGATGCGACCATGCGTGCGATCGATGCCCAGGAACATCGCCGGATAGAGCGACGCCATGCGCAATGCCTCGTCGCGCGGAGTGCCAACCGTGTCGATCATGAAGCGGAGCGCGGTGATCATGTCGAGATCGGAGCCGGCCAACGTGCCATCGTCAAGGGTCAGCTTGCCGCCGCCGCGCGTGATCGTGCGGCCATTCAGCGTGATCGAGGGGAGGTCGGAGCCGACCGTCGACATCGCGTCGGTGACGAGATAGAGGCGCGCCGGGGCAGCCTTGGCGCGCAGCGCCGTGTCGATGGCGCCGGGATGGACATGAAAACCGTCAGCGATCAGCCCACACCAGACGTCGCCCGCTTCCAGCGCCGCGCCGACGAGGCCGGGGCCGCGATGGCCGAGCTGGCTCATGGCGTTGAAGAGATGCGTGATTCCGCGCGCCCCGGCCGAAAAGGCGGCGCGCCCCATCTCGTAGGAGGCATCGCTGTGGCCGATCGAGACCGTGATGCCGGCGGCTGCAAGACGTGCGATCTGGGCCGGCGGAACGGTCTCAGCCGCGACCGTCGTGATCACGTGCTCGATGCCGGTCGCGACGAGCCGTTCGAGATCGGCTGCCTCCATCGGCCTGATCAGCTTCGGATCATGCGCGCCCTTGCGCGCGATCGAGAGGTGCGGACCCTCGATATGCATGCCGAGGCAACCCGGAACGCCGGCCGAGATCGCGTCGCGGACCGCAGCGATCGCAGCGTCCGTGACATCAGGCGTGTCGGTGATGAGCGTCGGCAAGAGCGACGTCGTGCCGAAGCGGGCATGAGCGGCGCAGATCGTGCGCACGCCCTCGACGGTCGTCACCTCATTGAGCAGCGCACCGCCGCCGCCATTCACTTGGAGATCGACGAAGCCCGGCGCCAAAAGTCCGCCATCGAGTTCGATCCGTTCCGCACGTTCGGGCAGGTGTCCGGGCTCGGCGAGGCCGACCACATGGCCGTCCGCGACCAGCACCGCGACATCGCCGAGCCGGCGCGTCCCGTCAAAGACCTCGGCGCCGTAATAGGCCGTCAGCCTCGTCATGATTGTCTTCCTCTGTCGATAGCGCGCTTCAGACGGTCTCGGTGACCTTCTTCAGGTGCCGTGGCTGATCGGGATTGTAGCCGCGCGCGACGGCGACCGCCTCGACGAATCGATAGAAGGAGAGGCCGATCGAGATCGGGTCGGTGAGGGCGTGGCCCGTCGGCGCGATCGGCAGGCGCGGGCCGGCAATTTCGGCGGCCGTCGCAGTGAAGATTTGGGCGCCGCGCGCATGCAGCGCGTCCGCCATCGCGATGAGGCTCGGCGCCGCCGCGTCATCCGGGATGAAGGCGAGCAGCGGGAAGAATTCATCCACCAGCGAGACCGGGCCATGCTGCAGCTCGGCGCCGGAATAAGCTTCGGCATGCAGGATGGCGGTTTCCTTGAGCTTCAGCGCCGCCTCGAGCGCGATGGCGAAGCCAGGCCCGCGGCCGATCGTGTAGAGCGATTTCGCGGCCACCACGGTATCGAAGGCGGGGCTCCAGTCGGCTTCCAGCGCCTTTTCGAGCGTGTCGGGCAGGCGGTCGAGCGCGGCCTTCAACCCGGCATCATCGCGCCAGGCCGCGATGACGGCGAGCGCACCCACGACGGCTGTCATGAACGACTTTGTCGCGGCGACGCTCCGTTCGGGGCCGGCGCGCAGCGGGATGAACACGTCCGCCCGGGTCGCCAGCGGCGCATCCTCGACATTCACCAGCGACAGCGTCGTCGCGCCGGCTGCCTTCACGGCATCCATCAGGGCGAGGATGTCTGGGCTCTTGCCAGATTGTGAGACGGCGAGCGCGGCGGCACCGGAAAGTCGCAGCGGCGCGGCATAGATCGAGGCGATCGAGGGGCCGAGGGAGGCCACCGGCGTTCCGGCCGTGATTTCGCAGGCATATTTGAAGAAGGTCGCCGCATGGTCCGACGAGCCGCGCGCGACGGTAACGACGACCTTGGGATCGAGCGCCTTCAACCGTGCGCCCGCCTCGGCGATCGCGTCGCGGGATTCGCTCAGCAAGCGGCGGACGGCGGCCGGCGCCTCGTCGATCTCGGCGCGCATCAAAGTGGTGCTCATCGTCTCATCCTTCCATGGTCGGGCCGGCTGCTTCAAAGCCGTCAGCTTGTGAGGCGAGGCTCAGCTCGGCGACGAAGTCGCAAGCATCGCCGCGATAATGCGAGCGCGTGAATTCGATCACGCTGCCGTCAGGCAAATAGGCGATGCGCTCGATGGCGACCGCAGCAGCGCCCGGCATGACGCCGAGCAGCGCAGCCTCAGCTGCGCCGAGCGAAATGGCGGCGAGGCGTTGCACAGCGCGCACAGGATGCATGCCGGCGGCCGCCAGCGCGTCATAGAGCGATGCGTCGACCCGCAACGGATCGGGAATGGCGCTGGCCGGCACGACCGCCGCCTCGATGGCGACCGGATCGCCGTCGACGAGACGAAGTCGCGAGAGGCGTGTCACGCGCGCTCCGGTCGGGAGACCAAGGATCGTCGCTTCCTCGGCGCTTGGCCGGTCTGTCGAGCGGTCAAGCCAGCGGGTACCAGGCACGCGTCCACTCGAGCGCATGTCCTCGGTGAATGAGGTGAGGCGAGAGAGCGGCTGCTCGATCCGATCCGCGCTCCTTGAAACGAATGTGCCCGAGCCGTGGCGCTGGCGCAGAACGCCCTCGTCGACGAGCCCGCGCAGAGCCTTGCGGACGGTGACCCTGGAGACGCCGAGATTGGTTGCGAGATCCCGCTCTGCCGGCAGGGCATCGTTCGGCCGCAGCCGCCCGTCGGCAATGCCGGAGCGGATCATCGATTGAAGGCGTAGATAAAGCGGCCCGTCATCAGCTTCGGAAAGACTGCCCGCCTTGAAAAGCGAGGCGGTCATGACGAGGACACCGCGACATGCGGCTCGTCGCCGAAATCACCGGAAATGGGAAATGAGATTCGGCTCGCTGACATGATGCACTTCAGAGCCGGCCATGCGCGCCGACAACGACGATAATACCAAAATAACGCCACTCGTCGAGAGGCGTCGTGTTCGGGGGGTGACGAACGCTCCGATCTTTGCAGAATGGAGACGGCGACCGGCGGGAGGACGACGGCGCGCTTTTGGCGGCATTGATCGCGGCCACACCGTTCAGTTCTGGAGAGACGCGCGCCGACGCGGTCTCGCTTGTGAGGATCCATGACCGCCAAGCCGCTCCGCGTTTTCGTCGCCGGTCTCGGACAGATGGGCCAGAGCCATGCGCTCGCCTATCATGCCGAGCCCGACTTTGAGATTGTTGGCCTCTACAACCGCTCGCCTGTGGAATTGAAGGACGAGCTCAGGGGCTATCCGAGGGTCGTCTCGTTCGAGGACGGCCTCGCGCTCAAGCCCGATCTCGTCTCGATCAATACCTATTCCGACAGCCATGCGCCGCTCGCGATTCGCGCGATGGAGGCGGGAGCGCATGTCTTCGTAGAGAAGCCGCTGGCCCCGACCGCCGAGGAAGCGCAGCGCGTGGTGGAAACGGCAAAGAGGACCGGCCGCAAGCTCGTGGTGGGATACATCCTCCGCCACCATCCATCCTGGCAGCTCTTCATCGAGAAGGCGCGATCCTTCGGCCCGCCCTATGTCATGCGGATGAACCTGAACCAGCAGTCATCAGGCCATGCCTGGCACATCCACAAGCAACTGATGAAGACGACTTCGCCGCTCGTCGATTGCGGTGTGCACTATGTCGACGTCATGTGCCTCATCACGGGTGCGCGGCCCGTCGAAGTGCGTGGCATGGGCGTGCGACTTTCGGACGAGATCGCACCAGACCAGGTCAACTACGGCCATCTGCAGGTCATCTTCGAGGATGGTTCGGTCGGCTGGTACGAGGCCGGTTGGGGCCCGATGATCTCGGAAACTGCCTTCTTCGTGAAGGACGTGATGAGCCCGCGTGGCGCCGTCTCGATCGTCATGGACGAAGGCGCGAAATCGGACGATATCGACACCCATTCGAAGACGGCGCGTATCCGCGTCCACCATGCCGAGACAGGACCCGACGGCCGCTTCGTCCGCGCTGACGACATGGTCTCGACGGAGGACGAACCGGGTCATCAGGGGCTCTGCGACCGCGAGCAGGCCTTCGTGCTGAAAGCGATCCGCGAGGACCTCGATCTTTCAGACCATATGCGCGATGCAGTCACCTCGCTCGAAATCGTGCTGGCCGCCGATCTTTCGATGCGCGAAGGCCGCAGCGTGAAGCTCTGAGCAAAGCCCTTCGCTTCCTGCCAGCGCCCGCTTGCCGGGCCTTGCGTGCGGCGAGGGGAAGGTGCCACTCTCGCCGCCGCAAATCGGACCCTCACGGCATATGAAGACCATTCTCATCATCGGCGGCGGCCATGCCGGCGCCCAGGCAGCGGCGAGCCTCAGGGCGGACGGATTTGACGGGCGCCTCGCGCTGATTTCGTCCGAGACCGAAATTCCCTATCACCGGCCGCCCCTTTCCAAGGCCTTCGTGAAGACGCCCGATGAAGACCTTCAGGAACTGCGGCCGGCGCTCTTCTATGAGAAGAACGGTATCGATCTCGAACTCGGCCGGACGGTCGTCGCGATCGAGCGCGATGCCGGGCGCGTCAAGCTCGATGACGGACATCTCGATTTCGACGCGCTAGTGCTGGCGACGGGTGCGCGCGTGCGCGTGCCGCCGGTTCCCGGCATCGAACTTGGCAATGTCTTCATGCTCCGCACCGCCAAGGACGCAAGGCGGCTCAGGGAGCGGTTCGCGCTGGCGAGGGATGTCGTCGTGGTCGGCGGCGGGTTTATCGGGCTTGAATTGGCTGCGACTGCACGGCTGCTCGGAAAGACGGTGACGGTGATCGAAGCGGCGCCGCGATTGATGGGCCGGGTCGTCGCGCCGCAGATCTCGTCCTTCTTTCTCGATATGCATCGGGGTCTCGGCACGACGGTGCGGCTCGAGACGCCGGTCGCAGCCATCATCGGCGAAGACGGCGTCGCCGTCGCCGTCGAGACATTGGCTGGCGAACGCATTGCCGCCGACACAGTCATCGTCGGCGTCGGCGTGGTGCCGAATATCGAGCTGGCCGCGGAGGCTGGCCTTAGTGTCGGCAATGGCGTCATCGTCGACGAAGCCATGCGGACGTCCGATCCGCGCATCGTTGCCGCTGGCGACGCCGTGTCGTTCCATCACTGGGCGCTCGGCCGGGCCGTACGGCTCGAAAGCGTGCAGAACGCCGTCGATCAGGCGAAGACGGCGAGCGCCACGCTGATGGGCAAAGCCGAGCCCTACAATGCGGTCCCGTGGTTCTGGTCGGACCAGGGCGACTACAAGCTGCAGATGGTCGGGCTTTCCAATGATGCCGACCGAAGCGTCACACGCGGACGCCCCGAGAACGGCAGCTTCTCAGTGTTCCACTATCGCGGCGAAGCGCTCGTCGCGATCGATTCCGTCAATCGCGCGAGCGATCACATGCTAGGGCGCCGGCTGCTGGCGATGGGCATTTCGCCTGATCCCGCGACCGTTTCCGATGAGGCTTTCGAACTCAAGAGCCTGATCGCGCGGGCCGGGTGAGCCCGCGTCGCATGCCGTGCGGCGCCGTTTTCGTTGCTCCGCAGCAACGCATCGACTAGAAGAGCGCCAAACCAATCCCCACATCCTGCCCCTCACCGGCGAGCGGGCATCCGGAGCATTCCATGGCGCGGCAGTTCATCTATTTCATGCAGGGACTGACCAAGTCCTATATGGGCGGCAAGAAGGTCCTCGAGAACGTCCATCTCTCTTTCTATCCGGACGCCAAGATCGGCGTGCTCGGTCCGAACGGCTCGGGTAAGTCGACCCTGCTGAAGATCATGGCCGGCATGGACAAGGACTATTCCGGCGAGGCCTGGGTGGCGCAGGGCGCGACCGTCGGCTACCTCGCGCAGGAGCCGAAGATCGATCCGACCAAGACGGTGTTCGAGAATGTCATGGAAGGTGTCGCCAAGAAGAAGGCGATCGTCGACCGCTACAACGAACTGATGATGAACTACTCCGACGAGACCGCGGAGGAGGGCGCCAAGCTTCAGGACATCATCGACGCGCAGAACCTCTGGGATCTGGAAAGCCAGGTCGAGATGGCGATGGACGCGCTCCGCTGCCCGCCGAGCGACGCCTCGGTCGAGAGCCTCTCGGGTGGTGAGAAGCGCCGAATCGCGCTTTGCCGCCTGCTGCTCGAACAGCCGGACCTGCTGCTTCTCGACGAACCGACGAACCATCTCGACGCCGAATCGATCAACTGGCTCGAGGGGCATCTGCGCGACTATCCGGGCGCGATCCTGATCGTCACCCACGATCGCTACTTCCTCGACAACGTCACCGGCTGGATCCTCGAACTCGATCGCGGCCGTTCGATCCCATACGAAGGCAACTACTCCGCCTATCTGGAGAAGAAGGCCAAGCGCATGGAGCAGGAGGGTCGTGAGGACATGACCCACATGAAGGCGATCGAGCGCGAGCGCCTGTGGATCCAGCAGTCCCCGAAGGCCCGCCAGTCGAAGTCGAAGGCGCGCATCAAGGCCTATGACGAGTTGGTGGAGCGCGCAGAGGGCAAGACGCTGCAGACCGCGCAGATCGTCATTCCCGTCGGCGAGCGCCTCGGCGACAAGGTCATCGAGGTGGAGAACCTGTCGAAGTCCTATGGCGATCGGCTGCTGATCGACAATCTGTCCTTCAAGCTGCCGCCCGGCGGCATTGTCGGCGTGATCGGTCCGAACGGCGCCGGCAAGTCGACCTTGTTCAAGATGATCACCGGCGAGGAAAAGCCGGATGCTGGCTCGATCTCGCTCGGCGACACGGTTCATCTCGGCTACGTCAACCAGGGCCGAGACGATCTCGGCTCCAACAAGACGGTCTGGGAGGAAATCTCCGGCGGCGCCGAGGTGTTCTATCTCGGCAAGAAGGAAGTCAACACGCGTGCATATGCTGGCGCGTTCAACTTCAAGGGCGGCGACCAGCAGCAGAAGGTCGGAACGCTCTCCGGCGGCCAGCGCAACCGCGTCCATCTCGCCAAGCTGCTGAAGGACGCCAACAACGTCATCCTGCTCGACGAACCGACCAACGACCTCGACACCGAGACGCTGGCGGCGCTGGAAGAGGCGCTGGAGGATTTTGCGGGCTGCGCGGTGATCATCAGCCATGATCGCATGTTCCTCGACCGCCTCGCGACCCACATCCTCGCCTTCGAGGGTGACAGCCATGTCGAGTGGTTCGAGGGCAACTTCGCGGACTACGAAGAAGACAAGAAGCGCCGCCTTGGTCCCGATTCGGTCATGCCGAAGCGCATCAAGTACAAGCGCCTGACGCGCTGAGCGGCATATGATCGGGCGATGCACGGCTTCGCCGCGCACCGCCCGCCGCCCCACCGGCCCGGCCGGTTCAGCTTGTGCGCCGCTTTCGGCGCAAAATTATCGACGGACGGTCCTGCCTGGGTCTTAGGGGCAGGGGCAGAACCGTCCGCCCTTCCTCAGCCCCGACAAGGCAGAGGGTCTCGCAGGCCGCAGCCGAGCCGGCGCGGCCATTATTCTGTCGCGCTGAGAGCCGTCGCGCAGTCCAGGGTGCTACGCCTGTTCTTGCTCGGCTCGTCCGCAGCGTTGGCGCCTTGGGGTGGCAGGCGCCTTCCTCATGCTGCATCATGGCTTGCCGGGCCGCTCTAGTCTGTGACCACCATCACAAGATACGCGTATGAACGACGGTCGGTTTCAGAGGTAATATGAGCGGCACGATCGTGGCAGCGAATGTATTCAACGCGGTCGTCGATGCGGTCTTTGTCGCTGACGGCGCAGGTTTCGAAACTCGCTCTGTCGAGGCGCTCACGCTCGATTTCGAGGGGATCGTCGGCGATCGCCACGCGGGCACGACGCGAAGGAGCGGCGGTCGCGAACCGTGGTATCCGCGCCGCACGGAAATCCGCAACGAGCGTCAGGTGTCAATCGTCGCGCGCGACGAGCTCGCTGAGGCCGCATCTGCCATGGGCATCGCCGCGCTCGAGCCGGAATGGATCGGCGCCAATCTCGTACTAGGCGGATTGGAGCACCTCTCGTGGGTGCCGCCCCGCAGCCGGCTGCTCTTTGCTGGCGGCGCGACGATTGCGATCGATGGCCAGAACGCGCCGTGCCGGCTGGCGGGCGCCGCCATCGCACGGCATATTCTGGGCCGCGAGGACCTGACGCTGCTGTTTCCCAAGGCTGCAAAGCATCTGCGCGGCCTTGTCGGCTGGGTCGAGAAGCCGGGCGTGATCCGCGTCGGCGAAACGGTGTCCGTGCGCGTGCCCGTCCAGCGACTCTATTCCTGACCGGCAACCCGTGATCGGCCGCGACTGCCATTAATCCGTCCAACGTGCGTGCTAGGCATGGTCAGACTTCGAAAGAGAGAAATCATGGCCTGGTCGGCGGAGCAGTATCTGAAATTCGAGGATGAGCGGACGCGTCCCGCACGCGATCTTCTGGCGCAGGTGCCGCTCTCGCAGCCGCAGAGCGTCATCGATCTTGGTTGCGGGCCGGGCAATTCGACGGAATTGCTGGTCGAGCGATTTTCCGGGGCGGAAGTGGCGGGCCTCGATTCGGACGAAAATATGCTGACTGCGGCGCGCCAGCGGCTGCCGCAATGCCGGTTCATGGCCGCGGATATCGGTGCATGGATGCCGGAGACGCCCGTTGATCTGCTCTTCGCCAACGCTGTCTTCCAATGGGTGCCCGATCATCTGGCGGTGCTGAACCGGTTGATGGATGCGATTACGCCGGGCGGGGTCCTTGCCGTGCAGATGCCCGATAATCTCGCCGAGCCGAGCCATCTCGCCATGGATGCATCGGCGCATAGTGGTCTGTTCGCCGAGATCTTCGCTGGCCGGGCGATCCGCCGGCCGCCGCTGCCTGACCCGCGTGCCTATTTCGAGCAGCTCGGCCCTAAGTCCGCCCGGATCGATCTTTGGCACTCGATCTACCAGCACAAGCTCGCCGACCCCGCCGCGATCGTCGAATGGGTCAAGGGAACGGGGCTCCGGCCCTATCTCGACGTGCTGCCACCGAACCTTCGCGAGGCCTTCCTCGCCGATTATCTTGCGCGCATCACGGCCGCCTATCCGCCGCTTGCCGATGGCAGCGTTCTGCTGCGCTTTCCGCGGCTCTTCATCGTGGCGGTAAAGGATTGAGCGGCACGGCCGGTGTCTCAAAGCCGATCCGGCCGTCATGCATGAAGAAGGCACGCGAGAAGAGCGTGACATCGAGCGGGTTGGGCAGGCGTATGTCGCCCATGCCGGGTACCGGGCGGACGGCTGAATCGAATGTGCGATCGATCTGCGAAAGGAAGCAGAATGCGATGCCGCTCGTCCGGGCAAAGTCGCGAAGCGCCGCGACCTGATCAAAAAGCGGAGGCTTGCGGCGCTGCTGGTCGAGGATCTGCAGATAATCGATGACGGCGACACTGCCGCGCGGAGCGCTGAGGAGATGGCCGATGATCGTCGCGGCGCTGATCTCGTCGGAACTGACGATCTCGATCCCCGTCCAGAGATCCGCGTCGTCGGGGGCAAGCCGCCTGATGCGTGCCCTTGCTTCTGCCTCGGTACATTCGAGGGTGAAGAAGAAGGCGCGCCGGTTGGCACGTGCCGCCTTAAGCAGGATTTCGAGCCCGAGCAGCGTCTTGCCGTGCCCCGGCCGTGCGCCGAGCAGGACGACCTCGCCCTCTGCGAGGTCCGGCGCCATGGCACGGCGCGGCGCTTCCGCGACGGACCGGGCGTGCAGCAGGCTCCATGTGGCAAAGCCTTCGTCGCGGGCTATGCGATCGAGCGCCGCATGAAGAGGCAATGATTCGCGGCGCGCGAGAAGACGGGCGCGGCGCTTCAGTCGGGAAAGCGGGGCAGGCGACTTCATGAACGAATCTCCGTTGCGAGCCGGAAACGCAACCCCTCCTCATGCGACTGCTCGAACAGGCGATTCGATGATGTCGATGCCCCGTATTGCGATACTTCCCCGATCGGAGGGGGGAGGCGCGGGCCAAGCCTTGCGCAGAATCTATCGCGCGGCGCGTGCGGCTGCAAGCGCTCAGGCCGGTACGGTTCCGGCCCGCATCGCCTCGATGACCAGGTCGCCAAGTGCTTCGAAATCGACACGGCGTGGCGATGATCGGCGCCAGACGAGCCCGATCTCGCGCTGTGGCTCGGGATCGGCGAAACGGGAGAGCGCGATGCGTGTGTCCTTCGCCTCGACATCGACGCAGATCTCCGGCAGCAGCGTCACGCCATAGCCGTTGGCGACCATCTGCATGATCGTCGCGAGGCTCGCCGAGCCGAAGCTCGCCTGCAGCTCGGATTTCTGGATCCGGCAATAGGTCAAAGCCTGATCGCGCAGGCAGTGGCCCTCTTCAAGCAGCAAGAGCCGATCGGGCGGAATCGCGTCCGGGCTCGCCGGCGCCGCCGTATCGGCGTCTCCGCCGGCGCGCCGTGCCAGAAGGAAGCGATCGACGAAGAGCGGTCGGCTTTCGAGGCTGGGGTCGCCCGATGGCAGCGCCATCAGCAGCACATCGAGCCGGCCCTGTGCCAGTTCCTGCCGCAACTGGTCCGTACGTGTCTCGCGCAGATGCAGTTCCAGCCCCGGATAGGCTTCGTGCACGAGGGGCAGTACTTTCGGCAGCACATAGGGAGCGACGGAGGGAATGACGCCGAGCTTCAGCGTCCCAGATAGCACGCCGCCGCCATGGCTGGCGAAGTCCGTCAGGTCGCGGACGTCGCCCAGAATGCGCGTGGCGCGGCGGGCGATCTCCTCGCCTTTCGGCGTCAGTGCAAGCCGCCTTGCCCCGCGCTCGACCAGCGGCAGCACAAGCATCGCCTCCATTTCCTGGATCTGCTGTGAGAGTGCCGGCTGCGAGATGCCGCATTCCTCCGCGGCGCGCCCGAAATGCAGATGACGCGCGAGGGCCTCGAAGTAGCGCAATTGGCGAAGTGTGATCATCGGTAGCGGGCTGAGACATCGAGCATGGCCGATAAGCTAAACTTATCGCTCGCTCCATTCAATATGATTGGAACCGATCCAAGCTGCGTGGCATGGTGTGCCCATGATGACGGCGGCGGTGAGCCGATCTGGATTAAATGGAGTGCGCCATGACTGAAAAAACGACACCCGATCAATTGACGACCACGGCCGGCGCGCCGATCGCAGATAACCAGAATTCGCTTTCGGCCGGCGAGCGCGGGCCGCTGCTGCTCGAGGATTACCAGCTGATCGAAAAGCTCGCGCACCAGAATCGCGAGCGCATTCCCGAGCGCGTCGTGCATGCTAAAGGCTGGGGCGCGCATGGGACGCTGACCGTCACCCACGACATCACGCGCTATACGAAAGCCAAGATCTTCGGCGAGGTCGGCAAGAAGACCGACCTGATCGCCCGGTTCTCGACCGTCGCGGGCGAGACGGGCGCCGCCGACGCCGAGCGCGACGTGCGCGGTTTCGCGGTGAAGTTCTACACCGAGGAAGGCAATTGGGACCTCGTCGGCAACAATACGCCGGTGTTCTTCGTCCGCGATCCTCTGAAATTCCCCGACTTCATCCACACGCAGAAGCGTCATCCGAAGAGCAATCTCCGCTCGCCGACGGCGATGTGGGATTTCTGGTCGCTCTCACCGGAGAGCCTGCATCAGGTGACGATCCTGTTCTCGGATCGTGGCCTGCCGCAGAACGTGCGCCATATGCACGGCTTCGGCTCGCACACCTTCTCGTTCATCAATGCCGCGAACGAGCGATTCTGGATCAAGTTCCACTTCAAGTCGCTGCAAGGCATCAAGAACTGGACCAATGGCGAAGCGGCGGGTGTCGTCGGCCATACGCGCGAGTCGACGCAGGAGGATCTGTTCGGCTCCATCGAGCGCGGCGATTTCCCGCGCTGGCGTTTTGCCGTGCAGATCATGCCTGAGGCCGACGCCGACAAGACGAGCTACAATCCCTTCGACCTCACCAAGGTGTGGCCGCATGGCGATTATCCGCTGATCGATGTCGGTATCATGGAGCTCAACCGCAACGCGGACAATTACTTCGCCGAGATCGAGCAGGCCGCGTTCTCGCCGTCCAATATCGTGCCGGGCATCGGCTTCTCGCCGGACAAGATGCTGCAGGCGCGCATCTTCTCTTATGCCGACGCCCATCGCTATCGCCTCGGCACGCATTACGAGGCGCTGCCGGTGAACCATCCGAAGGTTCCCGTACACAATTATCACAAGGACGGGCAGATGCGCTTCTTCCCGCCGGGTACGCCTGCGGATGCCTATTACGAGCCGAATTCCTTCTCGGGTCCGAAACAGGACGAGCGTTTCCGCGAGCCGCCGCTGAAGATCAATGGCGACGCCGATCGCTACAACCACCGGGTCGGAAACGACGACTATACGCAGGCCGGCAATCTGTTCCGTCTGATGTCGGACGAGCAGAAACAGCAGCTCTTCGGCAATGTCGCCGCGGCGATGCAGACTGTTCCGGTCGAGATCATCAACCGGCAGCTGGTGCATTTCTATCGCGCCGATCCTGATTACGGCATCGGCGTTGCCAAGGCGCTCGGCCTGCCGACCGATGGACTGGCGGTCGCCGCCGAATAGGTTGAGGGCGGCGCATTTGGCGATTGACCCTGTCACGATCGAAGCCCCTGCGCCCAAGCGCGGGGGCTTCTTCGTTTTGCGCTGTCGTCGCTAAAGAGATTGCCCCGCGGTACCGGTCAGGGTTTTCATCACCCGGCGTTCGTGCCGAGGCAGACTTTCATGCATCTTGATATTTCCGAACTGACCGAGCCCTTTCCGGCGTTCCGCGTTGCCGTTGTCCTTTTCGAGGGTCTCGCGATTGGCCACGGCCGGCCGGCTTCTCTCGAAGCGGCAATCGCGGCGCGCGAGGCGGAAGCGCGGACGCTGTGGCAAGGAAAGGAGCTCTCCGAAATCCCGGCCATCGCCGCATGGCGGCAGGCTTATCGCGCCTTCGGCATCAAGAAGACGAGCTACCGCTCTTCGGTCGAACGTTTAATGAAGAATGTCCTTGCCGAGCGCGCCCTGCCGGTCATCAATCCGTTCGTCGATGCCTATAACGCCGTCTCGCTGACGCATGTCTTGCCGATCGGCGCCGATGATCTCGACCGGATTACAGGCGACATCGCGTTTCGGTATGCGCGGCCAGGCGATAGCTTCCTCGACATGGCTGGCGGGGATAATGGCGCTGAGGGGTCGGTCGAAGACCCGCCCAAACCGGGCGAAGTCGTCTATGCCGATGCCGAAAAGGTCCTCTGCCGACGTTGGAACTGGCGTCAGGATGCGCGCTCGCTGGTGTCGGGGCAGACACGGCGGGCTGTTGTGACCATTCAGGCGACCGGCGTCGGCAGCGTGGAGGCCGCCGCCGCCGACCTAATTTCGCTGATCGCTGCACATTGCGGCGGCACGGCGTGTTTTGTCATCGCCGATCGGGCGCATCCACGGGCCGAAATCGCCGGCTAGGCGGCTTCAGCCCCTTTACTCATATAAAGATATCTTTATATCTTGTTGGCTTGGTGCCGGGACCACCGGCCTGCCGACGGAGACGACGCGTGACGAGTGCCTCGCAGACGCTCGATTCGGAAACGCTGGTGACCGCGCTGAAGGCGGCCGGCGAACCGACGCGCCTGCGTATTCTGGCGCTGCTCAGCGAGAGCGAGTTGACGGTCAAGGATATGACCTCGATCCTTGGCCAGTCGCAGCCGCGCATTTCGCGGCATCTGAAGCTGCTGGCTGATGCCAATCTCATCATGCGCTATCCCGAAGGCGCCTGGGTCTACTACCGGATCGCCGAGGGCGGCGCCGAGCGCCGGCTTGCCGACGATCTCGTCGGGCTTTGCGATCCTGGCGATCCCGCTGTAGCACGCGACCGCGATTGGCTCGCCAACGTCAAGCGCGAGCATGCCGCCGAGGCGCTCCGCTACTTTGCGCAGAACGCGGCCGCCTGGGACCAAATCCGTTCGCTGCATCTGCCGGATGCTGCCGTCGAGACGGCGATGGTCGCGCTGCTTGGCGATCGGCCTGTCGATCGCTTCCTCGATCTCGGTACCGGGACCGGACGGTTGCTCGAAGTCTTTTCGGGCATCTATCGCACCGGGATTGGCATCGATGCGTCGACGGCCATGCTCTCGGTTGCGCGGGCCAATCTCGACAAGGCGGGCCTATCGCATGCGCAGGTCCGTCTTGGCGAGATCATGAAGTTGCCGATGCCGCGTGACAGCTTCGATCTCGTTGCGATCCATCAGGTGCTGCATTATCTCGACGATCCGGCCGAGGCGCTCGCCGAAGCTGCGCGGGTCCTGCGTCCCGGCGGTCGGCTGCTGATCGTCGACTTCGCGCCGCACAGCCTGGAGTTTCTGCGCGAGAAGCATGCCCATCGCCGGCTCGGATTCTCGCATGAGACGATGCTCGGCTGGACGCGGCAACTCGGGCTTGAGATGGACAAGGTGCTCGATCTCGGCGCGGGCGCCGGGGCCGATAAATTGACAGTGACGCTCTGGCTGCTGCGCGATCCGCGCTTCAACATCGCCGGGGCGGATCGAGGGTTGGAGACCGCATGATGACAGACGCGACCGCGCGGGCGAGCCGCAGCAGCCGGAGCCCGAGCGACCTCAGTGTGTCGTTCGAGTTCTTCCCGCCAAAGACGGAGGCGATGGAGGAGACTTTGTGGCGCTCCATCGAACGGCTGGCCCCGCTGGCACCGGATTTCGTCTCGGTGACCTATGGCGCCGGCGGATCGACCCGTGAGCGTACGCACGCCACCGTCGCGCGAATCCTGTCCGAGACTGGGCTGAAGCCTGCCGCGCATCTGACCTGCGTCGGCGCCACCAAGGGCGAAGTCGATGCGGTCGTCGACAGCTATGCCGAGGCTGGCGTTCGCCACATCGTGGCGCTGCGCGGTGATCCGGTGGAGGGAATCGGCACGGCCTACCGGGCGCATCCCGGCGGCTATGACCGCGCCGCCGATCTCGTCGAGGCGATTCGCTCGCATCATCCCGAGATCGAGGTTTCCGTCTCGGCCTATGCCGAACGTCATCCGGAAAGCCCGGACTGGTCGACGGAGATCGACAATCTGAAGCGGAAGGTCGATGCGGGCGCGACCCGTGCGATCACGCAGTTCTTCTTCGACAACGATCTCTATTCGGCGTTCCTCGACCGCGTGGCAGCGGCCGGCATCTCAATTCCGATCGTTCCTGGCATCGTGCCGGTCCTCAATTTCTCGCAGACCGCGAAATTCGCCCAGAAGGCCGGCGCCAGCGTTCCGGATTGGTTCGCCGCGCGGTTCGAGGGGCTCGAGGAAGATCAGGCGACACGCCAGCTCGTGGCGGCGGCTGTCTGCGCCGAGCAGGTGCTCGATCTGGTTGATCGCGGCGTCTCGGACTTCCATTTCTACACGATGAACCGGGCTGACCTCGTCTATGCGATCTGCCATCTGCTCGGCATGCGGCCTGTGAAGCCCGCTGCTCCCGACGCGGCGGCGGCGTGACGGCATCGACGAGACAAGACCCACGCTAAGAGGACCAGGACCGATGAGCCAGGCGACTGATTTCGGCAATCCGACGCTCGCTGCCGCAGCGCAGAAGCGCATTCTCGTTCTCGACGGCGCCATGGGCACCATGATCCAGCGTCTCAAGCTCACCGAGGCGGACTTCCGCGGCGAGCGTTTCAAGGACTGGCCGCGCGATCTCAAGGGCAACAACGATCTTCTGATCCTGACCCGGCCGGATGCAGTCGAAGCGATCCACAGACAGTATTTCGAGGCCGGTGCCGACATCGTCGAGACGAACACGTTCTCGTCGACCTCGATCGCTCAGGCCGATTACGGCATGGAGTCGCTCGCCTATGAGCTCAACCTCGAAGGCGCGCGCGTCGCGCGTCGCGCGGCCGATGCCGTCGCGCGGGAAACAGGCATTCCGCGCTATGTCGCCGGTGCCATCGGCCCGACCAATCGCACTGCCTCGATCTCGCCGGATGTGAACAATCCCGGCTACCGGGCCGTCACCTTCGACGATCTCCGCAATGCCTATGCCGAGGCGGCGCGGGGGCTGGTCGATGGCGGCGCCGACCTCATTTTGATCGAGACGATCTTCGATACGCTGAACGCCAAGGCGGCGGTGGCCGCCGTCGAGGACGTGTTCGAAGAAAAGGGTGTCAAGCTGCCGATCATGATCTCTGGCACGATCACAGATCTCTCCGGCCGCACGCTTTCAGGCCAGACGCCGACCGCCTTCTGGTATTCGCTGCGCCATGCAGAGCCGTTCTCGATCGGCCTCAACTGCGCGCTCGGTGCTCGTGAGATGCGGGCGCATATCGACGAGATCGGGCGTGTTGCCGATACCTTCGTCTGCGCCTATCCGAATGCCGGCCTGCCGAATGAATTCGGCGAGTATGACGAGAGCCCCGAAGCGATGGCGAAGCTGGTCGGAGAGTTCGCGCGCTCCGGCCTCGTCAATGTCGTCGGCGGCTGCTGCGGCACCACGCCCGATCATATCCGGGCGATCGCCGGTGCCGTGAAGGATGTCGCGCCGCGCGCCATTCCCGCGGTCGCGCCGCAGTTGCGCCTGTCGGGGCTCGAACCGTTCGTCAGCGCGGCCTGAGCTCCGCCGGCGGGTGTCGCGGCTCCATGAAGCGCGTATAGAATGACTGATCAAGAGATGATGGCCGCAACTTCCGGGATGATCCAATGACCACCGCCACGGCGTCCTTCATCAATATCGGCGAACGCACGAACGTCACGGGTTCCGCCAAATTCCGGAAGTTGATCACGGCCGGCGACTACAATGCCGCGCTCGATGTCGCGCGCGAGCAGGTCGCCAATGGCGCGCAGATCCTTGATATAAACATGGATGAGGGCCTGCTCGATTCCGAGCTGGCGATGGTCACATTCCTGAACCTGCTCGCCGCCGAGCCGGACATCGCCCGCGTTCCGGTGATGATCGACTCGTCGAAATGGTCGGTGATCGAGGCCGGCCTCAAATGCGTCCAGGGCAAGCCGATCGTCAATTCGATCTCGATGAAGGAAGGCGAGGGGCCTTTCCGCGAGCAGGCGCGGAAGCTGCGCCGCTATGGCGCCGCAGTCGTCGTGATGGCGTTCGATGAGAAGGGCCAGGCCGACACGTTCCAGCGCAAGACCGAAATCTGTGCGCGGGCCTACCGGATTTTGACGGAAGAGATCGGTTATCCGCCGGAAGATATCGTTTTTGATCCGAACGTGTTCGCGATCGCGACCGGCATCGAGGAGCACGACAATTACGGCGTCGACTTCATCGAGGCGACGCGCTGGATCCGGCAGAATCTGCCGCATGCGCATGTCTCGGGCGGCGTCTCCAACCTCTCCTTCTCGTTCCGCGGCAATGAGACGGTGCGCGCGGCGATGCATTCGGTGTTTCTCTATCATGCCATCGCCGCCGGGATGGATATGGGCATCGTCAATGCCGGCGCTCTGCCGGTTTATGACGATATCGATCCGGAGCTGCGCGAGCGGTGCGAGGATGTCGTCCTCAACCGGCGCAAGGATGCGACCGAGCGCATGCTCGAGATCGCCGAGCGCTTCAAGGGGGGCGCCTCGCAGAAGAAGGAAGCGGACCTCTCCTGGCGCGAATGGCCAGTCGACAAGCGGCTTGAACATGCGCTGGTGGCCGGGCTCACCGATTTCATCGAGATCGATACCGAGGAGGCGCGCGCCCGCTCTACCCGACCGCTCGACGTGATCGAGGGGCCGCTGATGGCCGGCATGAATGTCGTCGGCGATCTCTTCGGTGCTGGCAAAATGTTCCTGCCACAGGTGGTCAAGTCGGCCCGCGTCATGAAGCAGGCCGTTGCCTATCTCATGCCGTTCATGGAGGAGGAGAAGCGCCGGCTCGGCACCACGGGTACCTCATCGGCCGGCAAGATCCTGCTCGCCACCGTCAAGGGCGACGTGCACGACATCGGCAAGAACATCGTCGGCGTCGTGCTCCAGTGCAATAATTTCGAGGTCATCGATCTCGGCGTCATGGTGCCGTCGGCGCGGATCCTGGCCGTCGCCAGGGAGCAGAATGTCGACGTCATCGGCCTTTCCGGCCTGATCACGCCATCCCTCGACGAGATGTGCCATGTCGCTGCCGAAATGGAGCGCGAGGGCCTCGACCTGCCGCTCCTGATCGGCGGGGCGACCACGTCGCGCGTGCACACCGCGGTCAAGATCCATCCGAACTATGCGCGCGGCCAGGCGGTGCATGTGCTCGACGCGAGCCGCGCCGTCAGCGTCGCCTCCAGCATGATCGGCCGCGACAAGGCGAATTATGTGGCGGACATCCAGACCGAATATGCCCGCATCGCCGAGGCACATCAGCGCGGGCAGGATGCGAAGCGCCGTATCACGCTCGCGACGGCCAGGGCCGATGCGCTGAAGCTCGACTGGTCGAGCTATCGCCCGGTGCGGCCGAGCTTCCTCGGCCCGCGGCTCTTCCGCGATTATCCGATCGCCGAACTGGTGCCCTATATCGACTGGACACCCTTCTTCGCCACCTGGGAGATGAAGGGCACTTACCCGCAGATCCTTGAGGACGAGAAGGTCGGTCCAGCGGCGCGCGCGCTTTACGACGATGCGCAGGCGATGCTCGCCAAGATGGTGGCGGAGAAGTGGATCAGCGCCAATGGCGTCATCGGCTTCTGGCCGGCCAATGCCGTCGGCGACGACATCGCGCTCTATGCCGACGAGACACGGACGAGCGAGGCGGCGCGGCTCTTTACGCTGCGGCAGCAGATCGCGCGCTCGACCGACAAGCGCCGCCATGTCGCGCTGTCGGATTTCGTCGCGCCCGCCGGATCGGGCGTTGCCGACTATGTCGGCGGTTTCGCCGTCACCGCCGGGATCGGCGAGGAAGCGGTCGCGGAGCGTTTTGCCCGCGCCAATGACGACTATTCGAAGATCCTGAGCCAGGCGCTGACCGATCGCCTCGCCGAAGCCTTCGCCGAGCGCATGCACCAGCGGGTGCGCCGCGAATTCTGGGGGTATGCGCCGGATGAGGCGCTGGGTCCAACGGAGCTGATCCGCGAGACCTATGCCGGCATTCGCCCGGCACCCGGCTATCCCGCTCAGCCCGACCACACCGAGAAGCGGACGCTGTTCGATCTGCTCGATGTCGAGGCGACCGCCGGCATCACGCTGACCGAGAGCTACGCGATGTGGCCCGGCTCGTCGGTCTCCGGGTTTTATTTCAGCCACCCCGAGAGCTTCTATTTCGGCGTCGGGCGCGTCGAGGCCGATCAGGTGGCGGATTATGCCGCGCGCAAGGGCTGGACGATCACCGAGGCCGAGCGCTGGCTGGCGCCGATCCTCAACTATGATCCAGTGCGGGTCGAAGCGGCGGAGTAGATCGTGTCGCCATACTTCTCGCGGGCAGGGTTCTCCCGCGGCTTTTTCGAGGGCATCGGCCTGTTGCCGGGCATGATCGCCTTCGGGATCGTCTTCGGCGTGCTGGCGGATGGCGTCGGACTTTCGATCACGGGCGCCTCCGCGATGAGCTTCTTCGTCTTCGCAGGGACAGCGCAGCTGCTGGCCCTGCATGCCTGGGGCGCGCCCGACCTGCTGGTTGCCGTCGTGGTGTCGGTCATTGCGATGAACGCGCGCTATGTGCTGTTTGGCGCGGCCATTCAGCCCTGGATGCGAGGCCTGCCGCCCTGGATCGCCTATGCCTCGCTGTTTCTGCTGGTCGATCCGAACTGGGCAGCGGCGATGCGCGAGCGCGACGCGGGCCGGCACGACATCGCCGTCTTCGTCGGCATGGGCGTCGCCTTCATGATTGGCTGGATTGTCGGCACGGCCGCAGGCGCCGGCTTCGGTCCCCTGCTGGGTGATCCGCGCCGGCTCGGTCTCGATTTCTTCCTGCCGGCCTTCTTCCTGTCGCTTGCCTGCGGCTTCTGGAAGGGCAGGGGCGATCTTCTTCCGTTCGCTATCGGTGCCGCGGTGGCGCTCGTCTTTGAGCGCTTCGTCGGTGGCTCCTGGCATGTCCTGGCCGGCGGGCTTGCCGGCAGCCTGACGGCGGCCTTTCTGCCGCGAAAGGCTGCGACGTGAGTGTCGATCCCACCACGACTTCGGGGCTGGCCGTCATCATTCTCGCGATGGCGGTGGCGGCCTATCTGACGCGGATCTCCGGCTTCTTTCTGATGCGGTTCGTAGCGGTGACGCCGCGCGTCGAGGCCTGGCTGAAGGCGCTGCCGCTCGCGATCATGGGCTCGATCCTGGCACCAATCGCTGCGCATGGCGGACCGGCCGAGTATGCGGGCTTTGCAGCGACGATCGCGATGTTCCTATGGCGCCGGAACGATATCCTCGCCGCCTTTGCCGGCATGGCGGCTGTCGCCGTCATGCGGCTATCGTTCGGGTTCTAGCTGCGAGGACCTTCGGCGCGCATACGTCTCACCGCGCTGCTCGGCGCGTGGTCTCAGACGAGATGCTATGCGTGGGCCTTGGCTTGGCCGTTGCCCGACTAAAGCGCCCCGATGACGATCGCTGCAATGAACAGGAACGCGGCGCTGAGGGCAACGAACTGGATCGGACGAGCGAGGCTCATGGACATCTCCCGGGTCTCTCTTTCCGTGTCTCCAAAACGCCATAAAGATTAACCGATCCCTCCGCCTGGACAAGGGGTAGCTGCGGCCTCCTACGCCTTTTCGCGATGTTTTCATTCCGAAATTAATCGAAGGGACGAAACGAATTTGCTGGAGAGGGCCATCAAGGCCCGAGGAGCCCGCCTCGATCTCGCCACGAATCGTCGCAAATCACCGCCGAAGTTTAGTGGATCCCGCAATCGTTCCTTATGAGTTGGATGCGAGACTTCGAGCCATCACGAATTGGCTTCTGAGGTGATCATGTTGGAGCATTTGACGCGGCTGGCACACGACCGCGCCCCGGCGCGGCGCGCCGAGCTCCTGGTGGCGATCATCGATCTGTACCGCGCCGCCGGCGCGCGGGCAGAGGGTTCTCTGGGCCCGCTCTTTGGGGATATTGTGCGGCAATTGCTGCCGGGGTTGCCGGGGCCGCAGCAGGCCGGCGTCGCTACGCGCCTCGCGGAACTCGCGACCCTTCCTCATGCCCTGGCGCTCGAGCTCGCAGTTTCGGGCGGTTTCATTGGCGAGGCCATGTTGCGCGGTGCCAGCGTGCTCACCGACGATGATCTCCTGGACCTTGCTGGCCGGGTTGACGAAGAGGGCCTGATGGCGATCGCGGCACGCGTGCCGCTTTCCGAGCGCATGTCGGACGCGCTTGTGGCTCTGGGTGGGGCGCGTCTCTGCCGGGCTGTCGCCGCGAACCGGTCGGCGCGATTGTCGCCGCAGTGCCTCGCCCGGATCGTTGCTTCATGCGGTGCCGGCAGCGCCGCCGATCTGCGCCCGCCAGCTGATATCGTCGCGTTTCCGGCGGTTCAGGGCGCGGAGCGTCGGCGGTTTGGCGAGCCGATGGGCGCCGTCATTCCCTGGCCCAAGGCGACGCTGCAGCGACCGGCCACGGCAGCCTCTCCGGTTGCGGCTGCCATCGCCGCGATCGCGTCGAGCGACCGTATGCTTGAAGTCGCCATGCTGCTTGCCGCGCATGCTGGATTGCCGCCCGACTTGGTGAGTCGCCTGATCGCGCGTCCGGACCCGTCGCTGCTGGCCGTGCTCTGCCGCGCCGCATCCGTGCCGCCTTCGACGTTTTCCGTGATTGCCCGCATCCGCGGCCGCCGCTTCGGTCATCCGCTTTCAGAGACGATGGCCGTCGAGGCAGCCTATGCCGAACTGACCGAGGCCGAAGCCCGGGCGACGCTCGGCAGCATGAAGGCGCTGCAGAGAAAAGCGTAAGGCCGGATCTAGACCAGCGTTCAGTGCTGCCTGAGGCAGCAGCCGGGCCTTCTTTGTTCCTCCGGCCTGTCATTGCCGGGTCAAGCCCGGCGATGACAAGCTGATGGGCCGGCGTGCGTCGGCTCAGGAATCCGGAACGGCCGGGCAGGCGAAGACGAACATGGCCGGGACAAGCCCGGCCATGATGGTGAGCGCTTTTCGCGCGAAGTGGCAGATCAGGTGATGGAACCGACGACGCCTTCGATCAGGTAGTCGGTGCCCCAGAGGCTCGGGTCATAGAGTTCGATCGTCGTTGGGCTGATCAGCTTGCCGGTGTTCGACTTGATCGGGCCGATGAAATAGGGCTTGCCGGCCTTGAGGTCGGCGATCGCCGCGAGGGCCGCCGCCTTGGCGGGCTCGGTCGCTCCGGGGCCGAAGGCCGTGCTCGCCACCAT
The DNA here is from genome assembly GCF_900129325.1 of Kaistia soli DSM 19436. Classification (GTDB taxonomy): domain Bacteria; phylum Pseudomonadota; class Alphaproteobacteria; order Rhizobiales; family Kaistiaceae; genus Kaistia; species Kaistia soli. Next base: position 1,672,588 of record NZ_FQUP01000001.1, read on the forward strand.
GTCGCGGTCATAGCCGCCATAGTTCTCGTTCGGCAGCTTTTCACCCTTGGCCAACAGGTTGGCATAGGCCGTGTAGACGGTGCCCCATTTCAGCTCGGCGCCGGTGATGAAGCCCTTCGGCGCCAGCGACGACTGGTCGGCATTGTGGCCGCAGCTCATGATGCCGCGCTTTTCGGCCGTCTCGACGATGACCTTCGGGCTGTCGACATGGCAGGCGATGATATCGCAGCCAGCATCGGCAAGCGCGTTGGCGGCCTCGGCCTCGCGCACCGGCAGCGACCATTCGCCGGTGATGATCAGCCGAACTTCGGCGTTCGGATTGACCTTGCGCACGCCCGTCGTGAAGGCATTGACGTTGCGCAGCACAAGCGCGATCGGCTTGGCGGCGATGAAGCCGATCTTGTTCGACTTGGTCGACAGGCCGGCAGCGATGCCGTTCACATAGTGCGCCTGATCGAGATAGCAGAAATAGCCGCCGAGATTCATCGGGTGCTTTTTCGGATCCCAGAGCGACGTCGGATGACGGAACTCGACATCGGGATATTTCTTGGCGGCGGCGATCATGAAGGGATCGAAATAGCCGAACGAGGTCGGGAACAGGAGGCTCGCGCCGTCGAGTTCGATCATCGATTCCATGGTCTTCGAGACGGCGTCGGTCTCGGGGACGTTTTCCTCCTCGACCACCGTGACGCCCGGAATGGACTTCAGCGCCTGCGCGCCGACGGCATGGGCCTGATTCCAGCCGAAATCATCACGCGGCCCAACATAGATCAGGCCGATCGTCAGCTTGTCGGCCGCCTTGGCCCGGAAGGGCAGGGCGGAGGCGGAAAGGCCGAGCGCGCCGATGGCCGCGCCCTTGAGCAGGGTTCGTCTCGAAACTGTGGTCATGGCAGGTCCCTCTTGATCTCTCTGGCTTGGCGTCGTGGATGGCGGTTGCCGGAAGGTCGGCCGCGCGCTTCTGCGGCGCGTCGGCTGAAGCGGTTCGGCGGATCGTTCCCGGTCCGCCGATGGGTTGAACTGCGACGCGTCAGACGCTCGCAATGGGGGCGAGCGGCAGATAGCGCGCCAGGATCTCGCCAATATCGGGCTCGGCCGGAGCCTCGCCACCGACGCCGCGCCGCTCGACCAGCGCGACATGATGCTCCATCGACGTCGCCGCGCGTGCCGCATCCCCGGCCGCCAGCGCCTCGATGATGGCGCGATGCTCCTCGATCGCGCATTCCGACTGATGCGGCCGGCCGAACACCGAAAGGATCAGCGAGCAGCGCGAGACCACTTCGGCCACGTAGCGGGCAAGTAGCGGATTGCCGCTCATGCCGGCGAGCTTGACGTGAAACTCGGCTGCGAGGCGTATCGTCGCCTTGCTGTCGCCGCCATGGGCCGCCTGCTGCTCCTCCGAGAGATGTGCCGCAAGGCTCGTGGCGAAACCGTCATTCCATTTCTCGGCGACAAGCCGCGCCACCTCGCGCTCCAGGCATCGGCGCACCTCGAAAACCGAGCGCGCTTCCTCGAGGCTTGGCCGGGCCACCGTCGCCGTCCGCTTCACCTGCATGTCCACGAGGCCATCGGCGGCCAGGCGTTGCAGGGCAGCCCGCACGATGGTGCGGCTGACGCCGAACTGCGCGCCGATGCTGTCCTCTGGCAGCTTGGTCCCCGGCGGCAGCGCCTGGTCGACAATCGCCTGCTGCAGCACGGCATAGACCCGGCCGCCGCGACCCGACGATGCTGTGCTGCCGTTGCGCTGCACTCTCGATTCTCAATCACTCATTGCGGAGCTCATTTCTAGTATACTGAAATTCTCTGTTCAAGTATCCGCGATGCTGAAAGAAATCTCAGTATTTGCTTGGGATTTGGGCAGATTGATTTGGTTTTCGGCAGCGAGCGATAGCTTGGATCGCCTGACTGGCGTTATCAGTCGCGCAATCAAGTATACAAGACTGGGTGGTAGCGCCTGCGCCGATGCGTTGGTTGACCGTTCATTAAGGCGTTCGCTCGCATTGTCCTGATATGTCGAGTGGTGTTGCGTTGCGTATCGGGTCGGTGATTGCCCTCATCTCGCTTGCGGGATGCGCGCTCAACTTCTTCGACGAGCGCGAAGCCTGGCGCGACCAGACCGAGCGCGCCTGCTACCAGCAGAAGCTGGTGGTGCCGAGCTATTTCCAGGAGCCGTCGCGCGAGATCGACGGACGCGGCGCTTGCGGCATCGAGCAGCCGCTGCGCGTGAACGCATTCGAGTCGGGTGTAGTCTCCGTCGGTGGCTCCGAAGTCGTGCTTGGCTGCATGATGACCTACACGATGGAGAAATGGATCCGGAACGCCGTCCAGCCGGCGGCGCAGCAGCGCTTCGGCATGCCGGTCACCGAGATCCTGACCATGGGCACCTATTCGTGCCGCTCCCGCAACAATCGCCATGGCGACAAGCTCTCCGAGCATGCCTTCGCCAACGCCTTCGACGTCGCCGGCTTCCGCCTTGCCGACGGCCGCACGATCCGCGTCAAGAGCGACTGGCGCAACGGCGACCCGGTCTCGCAGGCCTTCCTGCGGCAGACGCTCATTTCCGCCTGTGACTATTTCACGACCGTGCTCGGGCCGGGCTCCAACCGGTTGCACGAGGACCATATCCACATCGACCTCGCGCATCACAACGCCGCCGGGACGTCGCGCTACTGCCGGCCGAAACTCGAGATGCCACCGCCGACCTTCGACCCGAACGCGCCGATGGTCAGCCTGCCGCCCGCGCCCGGCACAGCGCCAGCGGCCTCGATGGAACAGCGCACCTTCACCTATCGCTGGGATGACCAGCTCGGAACGCCCGACGCAACCGTGACGGGTACGGCGAATTCCGCGGCGGTGGCGCCCGCCGTCCCGGCCGACGACGGCGCGCCCGTGCGCCTGCCGCCTGCCAGCGTGCCGCTCTCCTACGCCGAGTGACGCCGGCACCTGGTCCGGCGTCCGAAATCGCTCAGTGAATGGCGTCACAGACAGTCCGTGGCGGCTCCCCTAAACGGGCGCCATCAACCACGGGGAACCATGATGAACGCCATCAGCAAGATCTATGTCGATGAGAGCCGCTACAACCTGTACACGATGCCGCATAAGGCGCTGCGCTATGCGCAGATGCAGATCTCGATCCGGCTCGGAGCGATCGACGGCGAGGATGACGCGGCCGTACGCGCGCTTGTCGGCGACATGCGCGCCCTGATCGGCGCCGGCCGCGGCCATCTGCATCACGAGAACGCCCACATCCACGAGGTCATCGAGGCGCATCGGGCCGGTGCGACGGACCAGCTCGCCGACGATCATGAGCATCACGAGCGCGATTTCGACGAGCTCGAGGCGATGCTGGACGCGATCGAGGCGGCTCCGGCGGCGAGCCGCCCCGCGCTGCTGCGCGCGCTCTATCTCCGCTACTCGCTGTTCATCGCGGCTGACCTTCAGCACATGGTGGAGGAGGAGACCGAGACGCTTGCGTTGCTGCACACCCTCTTTGGCGATGATGAACTCAGGGCGATCGAGCAGCGGATCGTCGCGTCGATCGATGCGGACACCATGATGGGCTTCCTGCGGCTGATGATGCCGTCGATGAACCATGGCGAGCGGATGGAAATGCTCAGCGGCATGCGCGCCGGCATGCCGGCCGCCATCTTCTCGGCGGTGTTCGATGGCGTGGTGCGGCCGTCGCTCGGCGAGGCCGAGTTCCGCCGCCTCGCCGCCGATCTCCGCCTCGCGGCCTAGGGTCCCTACGCGTGACCTCAACTTGTGTTGTGTCTTCGGGGGCGATCGGCTGCGCGACGCGTTATGGGGGCAGAGGACGGTTCGCCATGTGGTAGAGCACGATGCCCTACCACGGCCCTCTCTCCGGACCGTGCCGAGATGCAAGCGGAGATCGCCATGCGCGCCATTGCCTATTCCAAGTCGCTGCCCGTTGAAGACCCAGAGGCGTTTATCGAGATCGTGCGCGATCAGCCTGAGCCCGGGCCGCGTGACCTAATCGTCAAGATCGAGGCGGTCTCGGTAAACCCTGTCGATTGCAAGGTTCGTAAATCGGGCGATCCCGAAGGCGAGCCGCGCGTCCTCGGCTTCGACGCTGCGGGCACGGTGGTTTCGGTTGGCACCGAGGCCCAGCTCTTCAAGCCTGGCGATGCGGTTTTCTATGCCGGCTCAATCATGCGGCCCGGAGCCAATTCCGAGTTCCACGCCGTGGACGAGCGGATCGTCGGCACCAAACCGGCAAGCTTGGATTTTGCCGCTGCCGCCGCACTGCCTCTGACGGCGCTGACGGCTTGGGAATTGCTGTTTGACCGGATTGGCGTCGTGCCTGGCATTGCCACCGACTCCCGCACGCTGCTGATCGTCTCTGGTGCCGGCGGTGTCGGCTCGATCGCCATCCAGCTCGCCCGAGCCCTGACCGGGCTCACGGTGATCGCGACGGCGTCACGGCCGGAGTCGGCGGAATGGGTGAAGAGCCTCGGCGCTCATCACGTCGTCGACCATGCGCAGCCGCTCGGCCCCCAGCTCGCCGCTCTCGGGCACCCCGGCGTCGACATCGTGCTGGCCTTCGGGGGGACCAAGCAGCACGCGGCCGCGATCGCTGGCCTGGTCGCTCCGGAAGGCCATATCGGCCTGATCGAAGGCGCGGATGGATTTGGGGCGGCCGAGTTCGGGACGATGTTCCAGAAATCGGTCGGCCTGCATCTCGAACTGATGTTCACACGCTCCCGCTTCGAAACGCGCGATATCGAGAAGCAACACGCGATCCTTGATGCCGTGTCCGGGCTCGTCGACGAGGGCAAGATTCGAACGACGCTCACCAAGACGCTCGGGCCGATCAGCGCCGCCAATCTGCGCGAGGCGCACCGTTCGGTCGAGAGCGGCCGGATGATCGGCAAGGTGGTCGTCGCCGGCTGGTGAGAACGTCGAATCGGGTCTCGGCCCTAGAGCTCTCGTATGATGCGAGGCGCTTTGCGGATCGACGCGAGGTCAAGTTCCAGTTCGACCTCGCGCGATGGAATCCAGGCCCCCACAGTGAAGCCTCCAAACGCCAACACCGACAAGGTCGATGTATTTCCAATAAAGGGAGTTCTGAATACATCTGGGACGAAAGTGTCGTGCAGAAAGAACTCGACATATTCGCCCGCCTTTAAGGATTCGGTTGTCGGATCGCCTTTGACGAAGAGATTGACCCGAACCCATTCTGGCGAACTGAATGAGCTGAATGTGGCGCTCAAACTAAAGCCTCCGGAGCTTTGCGCGCCGCCGAAACGTCCCTTATTCGGATCTTGCTGGTCTATAACCGGAAGGTTCGCGGCTGGCGCCGGCAGAGCTGGTGTCTTCACGTCAACGTGCCCGGAAAACCCTTCGACCAAGAGTTCGATCGACCCAATTCGCTTCTCCAAAGCGTTGAGTCCGGAGCTTACGTCTTGAGCGAATTCGACGTTGACACCACCCGCGCTGAGCGACCGTATGAAGGGCCCGAGTTCCGCTAGCAAAAGCAGCGCGATCGCGATCGCAATCAACGAGACAATGCCGGTCGAAATATCCGTCGTTGTCGATCCATTACTTAGCAAAACCTGCAGCACGACGGCTGCACCCAGCAAGAGATAGGAGATTACACGTAGGGTCCTCGTATTCTCACGGGTCATTGGTTACAGCCTCTATGAGTGACGTAGTTACCCTATATCAAATTGGTTGCATCTAATCCACAAATGCTCTCTATGGTAGATGGTTCGATCAGCTGGGCTCGCCATATCCCCCGCCGGTCGGCGTGGTGACGATCACTGCTTCGCCGGGCTTCAGCACGGTCTGGTCGCAGCCATTCAGCGGCTCGATGCTGCCGTCCTGGCGGCGGACCTCGGTCTTGCCGAGCTGGCCGGGGTCGCCGCCGAACAGTCCGTGCGGGTGAATCTTCCGGTGGGAGGCGAGGATCGCGAGCTGCATTTCTTCCAGGAAACGCAGCGTGCGACGGGTGCCGCCGCCGGCCGACCAGCGGCCGCGCCCGCCGGAGCCCTCGCGGATGTGAAAATCCTCGAGCAGCACCGGGAAACGGAATTCGAGCACTTCAGGATCGGTGAGACGAGAGTTGGTCATGTGGACATGGACGCCATCCGTACCGTCGAAGCCACTGCCGTCGTTGAAGACGCCGGCCGGCGCGCCGGAGCAGAGCGTCTCGTAATACTGGTAGGTGGCGTTGCCGAAGGTCAGGTTGTTCATCGAGCCCTGCGAGGAGGAGAGCGCGCCGAGCGCGCCGAACAGGGCATTGGTGACGTGCTGGCTCGTCTCGACATTGCCGGCGACGACTGCCGCGGGATAGCGGGGCGCCAGCATCGATCCTTCCGGGATGATGATCCGGATCGGCCTCAGGCAGCCGGCATTCATCGGGATGTCGCCCTCGACCATGACGCGGAAGGCATAGAGCACGGCGGCGCGCGTCACCGGCTCCGGCGCGTTGAAGTTCGTCGCCTGCTGCGGGCTCGTCCCGGTGAAATCGACCGTGGCTTCGCGCTTCTCGCGGTCGACGGTGATCTTGACCTTGATCACGGCGCCCTGGTCGGTCTCGACGGTGAAATCCGAATCCTTCAGCGCGCCGAGCACGCGGCGGACGCTCTCGGCGGCGTTGTCCTGGACATGGCCCATATAGGCGGTGACGGTCTCAAGACCGAAATGGCCGACCATGCGGGCGAGTTCCTGCACGCCCTTCTCATTGGCGGCGATCTGTGCCTTCAAGTCGGCGACGTTCTGGACGACGTTGCGGACCGGAAAAGGGTGGCTTGTCAGGAGTTCGACGAGCTCTGCCTCGCGGAAATGGCCGCGATCGACGAGCTTCAGATTGTCGATCAGCACGCCTTCCTCGTCGACGGTGGTGGCCAGTGGCGTCATCGAGCCGGGCGCCGATCCACCGACATCGGCATGATGGCCGCGGCTGGCGACGAAGAAGAGGATGGTCTCGCCGTCGTCCGCGAAGACCGGCGTCACGACGGTGATGTCAGGGAGATGCGTGCCGCCATTATAAGGTGCGTTGAGGGCGTAGACGTCGCCGGGGCGCATCATGCCCTCGTTCTGCGCGATGATCGTTTCCACCGAGCGATCCATCGAGCCGAGATGAACCGGCATATGCGGCGCGTTGGCGACGAGGCGACCGGCGCTGTCGAAGACAGCGCAGGAGAAATCGAGCCGCTCCTTGATGTTGACCGAATAGGCGGTGTTCTGGAGCGTGACGCCCATCTGCTCGGCGATCGACATGAAGAGGTTGTTGAACACCTCCAGCATGACCGGGTCCGCCTCGGTGCCAATCGCCCGCCGGCGGGTCAGCGCTGCGACACGCGTCAGTACGACATGGCCATGGCCGGTGATGGCCGCCTGCCAGCCCGGCTCGACGACGATGGTCTGATGCGGCTCGATCAGCAGGGCGGGGCCGGCGATGACGGCGCCGCGTGGCAGGTCGGCGCGGAGATGGATGCCCGCCTCGTGATCCGAGCCCGCCGAATGGATGGTGATCATCTCGACCGGTTCGGGGTGCGAGGCCGGCGCCTCTTCCAGCGGTTCGGCGATCCGCGCGCCGCCGCCGACCGCCTCGACCTCGAGGCTTTCCACGACAATCGCCTTGCCCTCGAAGACGAAGCCGAATTGCCGCCGGTGCGCCGCCTCAAAGGCGGCGATGATGGCGGCGCGGGCGAGCCATGCGGCGGGTCCGGTGGCGTCCTTTCGCATCACCTCGATCGGGATCGGCGTGTCGGTGCCGTCGTAGCGAAGATGCGCGCGGGCAAAAACCGTGATCGCGGAATCGGTTACGCCCTGTCCTGAAAGTTCGGCGACAACCTCGTCTTCAAGTGTTGATTCAAGGGCTTGAAGTTCCGATTCCGCGGCATCGTCCAAGTGCTTGACCAGCGCGCGGCTGCGATGAGCCCGGATGTCGGCGAGGCCCATGCCATAGGCCGAGAGAATGCCCGAGAACGGATGGATCAGGACGGTCGTCATGCCGAGACTGTCAGCCACCATGCAGGCATGCTGGCCGCCGGCACCGCCGAAGCAGTTGAGCACATAGGCCGTTACGTCATGGCCGCGCTGGACCGAGATCTTCTTGATCGCGTTCGCCATGTTCTCGACGGCGATGTGCAGGAAACCGTCGGCAATCTCTTCGGGCCTGCGCCGGTCGCCGATCTCGGCGGCAAGCGCCTCGAACTTCTCCCGGACGATCGCCGCATCGAGCGGCTGGTCACGCCCCGGACCAAAGATGCGCGGAAAATAATCCGGCCGGAGCTTGCCAGTCATGACGTTGGCGTCTGTGACCGCGAGCGGCCCGCCCCGGCGATAACAGGCCGGGCCGGGATTGGCGCCGGCCGAATCGGGACCGACGCGGAAGCGCCCGGCTTCATAATGCAGGATGGAGCCGCCACCGGCCGCGACCGTGTGGATGCGCATCATCGGCGCGCGCATGCGCACGCCGGCCACCTCGGTCTCGAAGGAGCGTTCGAGCTCGCCGTCATAATGCGACACGTCCGTGGAGGTGCCGCCCATGTCGAAGCCGATCACCTGCGAGAACCCGGCTTCCGCAGCTGTTTCCACGGCAGCAACAACCCCGCCGGCCGGGCCGGAGAGGATCGCATCCTTGCCCTGGAAGAGTTCGGCGGCGGTGAGTCCGCCCGATGACATCATGAACATCAGCCGGGTTGCGGGTGCGTCGCTCGTCGCGCCTTCCGAAAGCGCGCCGGCAACCTCATCGACATAGCGGCGCAGGATCGGCGAGAGATAGGCGTCGACGACGGTGGTGTCGCCGCGGCCGACCAGCTTCATCAGCGGCGAAACCTCGTGGGAGACCGAAACCTGCGTGAAGCCGGCAGCGCGCGCGATGCGGGCGGCAAACTGTTCGTGCTGGGGGTAGCGCCAGGCATGCATGAAGACGATCGCCACGGCGCGGATGCCGTCGGCGTGAGCCGCCGCCAGCGCCGCTTCGATCTCGTCGGTCCTGGGCACGGCCTCAACGGTTCCATCGACCCGCACGCGCTCCGTGATCTCCGCGACCCGTTCATAGAGTAATTCGGGCTTGACGATCTTCTTGGCGAAGATGTCGGGGCGCGCCTGATATCCGATCCGAAGCGCATCGCGGAAGCCGCGCGTGATCAGCAGCAGCGTGCGATCGCCCTTGCGCTCGAGCAGCGCATTGGTCGCAACCGTGGTTCCCATCTTCACGGCGCCGACGAGACCCGTCGGGATCGGTGCGCCTCGATCGAGGCCGAGCAGATCGCGGATGCCCTGGATGGCCGCATCACGATAGGCGCCCGGATTTTCCGACAGCAACTTGTGCGCGACGATGCCGCCATCCGGCCGCCGTCCGACAATATCGGTAAAGGTGCCGCCCCGGTCGATCCAGAAATCCCAGTTGCTTGCGGTTCCCGCCGTCATCGCCACCCTCATGCGCACTGCCCGATCGTTCATCCAAGAACCACGCACCCGGCCGTCGCTGCAAGTCGGACGCGTTGCGGCAGAGCCGTGTCGGGTGGTCTCGCATCGGCGCGTGCGATGCATTATGTTGGCGCGCCATGAGCATCTGGCGCCGCCTCGGCGATATCATTCACCGGATTCCCGGTTCCTGCGTCCTGATCGACCATGTCGTCGAGGCCGTCCGTTCGACCTTCGGCACCTCGGCCGAGCGGCGTCATGCCGCCTTTTCGATTTCGATGATCGCGTTGTCGGCCAAGATGGCCAAGGCCGATGGCGTCGTCACGGGCGACGAGGTCAACGCTTTCAAGCAACTCTTCGAAATCCCGGACGGCGAGAAGCGCAATGTCGCTCGCCTGTTCAACCTCGCCAAGCAGGATGTGGCCGGGTTCGAGGCGTATGCGCGCAAGATATCCGGGCTGTTCGCCGAGGGTGCCGAGATCTTCGAAGATATCGTCGACGGCCTGTTTCACATCGCCAAGGCCGACGGCATGGTCCATGAGGCGGAACTCGAATTCATCGCCCGCGTCGCCCGGGTGTTCGGGCTCACCGAGCCGGCTTTCGCGCGCATCAGCAGCCGCCATGTCGTGCCGGAGGAGGGGGATCCCTATCTCATCCTCGGCATCGACCGCGCCGCTACCAACGAGGACGTCAAGCGGCACTATCGCCGGATCGTCGCGGAGACCCATCCCGACAAGCTGATGGCGCGCGGCGTTCCGGCCGAATTCATTGCGATCGCCACGGCAAAGCTCGCCGCGCTCAACGGCGCCTATGACCGGATCCGGCAGGAACGGGCGTTTGCATGATCGGATATAGCGACCCGGCCGCCATCTGGCGGCCGTCGCCGAATTTTGGCGTGCGGGCAGAGGGCACCGAAACGGACCTGCTCATCCTGCACTATACCGACATGGGGACGGCAGAGGCGGCGATCGACTGGCTCTGCGATCCCGTCTCGCAGGTGTCGTGCCACTATGTCGTGGCCGAGGACGGCAAGATCACGCAGCTCGTCTCCGAGGCCGACCGCGCCTGGCATGCGGGCGTCTCGTCCTGGCATGGCGAGGGCGACGTCAACTCGCGGTCGATCGGCATCGAAATCGCCAATGCCGGCCACGACCATGGCTATCCCGATTTTCCTACGCCCCAGATCGACGCGGTCATCCACCTTTGCCGCGACATCATCGCGCGCCACCCGATCAAGCCGCAGGGTGTCCTTGCCCATTCCGACGTGGCGCCGGCGCGCAAGCGCGATCCCGGCGAGAAGTTTCCCTGGCCGCGGCTTGCCGACGCCGGGGTCGGGCATCTTGTCGCGCCCGAGCCGTTGTCGGGAGGCCGCCTGCTGCAGCGCGGCGATGTCGGCTTCTCTGTTGGGGCACTGCAGGCCATCCTGATGCTCTACGGCTATGGCATCGACGTCACGGGCGAGTATGACGACGGCACGGAGCAGGTGATCGCGGCCTTTCAGCGCCATTTCCGCCCCGAACGGGTGGACGGCATCGCCGATGCGTCCACCGTCGCGACGCTGCATAAACTCTCCCGCGCGCTGGCGCCTCCGAACATGCGGACGACGGCTCTGGCGAAGGGTCGGTAACGGTTCCCTCGATCACGGGATCGTGAACACGGCCCTATCCGTGACGTCTCATTGCCTCATTTCGGGACAGTTCCGCCGCGATTGGCAGGGGCATTGTCAACGATGTGAGTGCTCCTCCCGTATGAAGACGTTCTGCGTAACCGGTCTCGCCGCGGCTCTCTCCCTTGCCACGGTTGCGACTGCGCCTTCCGCCGCCTTCGCCGGTTCAGCCCGGCTGCTTCCTTCCAATTCCGTCCGCATCGCGGCTGCCGATCGCAGCGATGGGCGTTTCGACAGCCTCATCGCCAGCTATGCCAGCGCCAATGGCGTCCCGCTTTCGCTGGCCCACGCCGTCGTGACGGTCGAGAGCAACTACAATCCGAAGATGCGCGGCCGGGCCGGCGAAATCGGCCTGATGCAGGTGAAGCTCGGCACGGCGCGCGCCATGGGCTATCGCGGCTCGGCGAAAGAGCTCTACGAGCCCGCCACCAATATCCGCTACGGCATGATGTATCTCGGCGAGGCCCGAAAGCTGGCCGACGGCGATCTCTGCGGCACCATCCTCAAATATAATGGTGGCCATGGCGCGAAGCGCATGAGCCGCGGGCCTCTCGCCTATTGCGGCAAGGTGCGCCAGCTCATCGCCATGAATTGAGCCAGCTTGCAGCCTGGCTTCGGAGGCGGCGGGGTTGACCCGCTGCCCCATCCCCCATAGGTGCTGGCCTGCCAGCTGGCTGGACGGCCGCTCCTGCAAGATCGAAAGGTCGCAGGAGAGGAAAGTCCGGGCTCCATGGAAACACGGTGCCGGATAACGTCCGGCGGGGGCGACCCCAGGGAAAGTGCCACAGAGAGCAGACCGCCCGGGAAGCCTTACGAGGCAGTCCGGGTAAGGGTGAAAGGGTGGGGTAAGAGCCCACCGCGGGCCCAGCAATGGGAACGGCATGGCAAACCCCACCGGGAGCAAGACCGAATAGGGGCGGCACGGGCGCAAGCCCAGTCTGTTTCCCGACCCGCCGCCCGGGTTGGTTGCGTGAGGCGTCCGGCAACGGGCGTCCAAGATGAATGGTCGTCACGCGGTGGTTCGCCACCGCCCTACAGAACCCGGCTTATAGGCCAGCTGGCGCTGCCTTTCGCTGAAGATCCCGACGATGAGCGGGGCCATCGCGGCGCTGTCGCGAGGTCCGGGCCGCAGCGCGACGGCCGGTTCACCGGCGCTTTTGCGCTGCTGAGCGGACGCCTTGGGCCTGATGCATGCTGCAGTCTGCGCATGGGCAGAATTCCCACGGTTCGCCCACCCGCCCATCACGGCGTCCGCTCCATCTCCTCCGACTTGTCCACCGGCGGTCTCTCGATCGAGCGCTCGGACCCGTGCGTGCCGAAACGCAGGCAGCGCAAGGATTTGCAACGGAAAATTAAGCTTAACGACTTCATGGTTTTCCACGGCCGCAGCCTGGCCGTGGAGAGCGATTCCATTGACGCCCATGTCCTCCCATGGTATCCCAAATCGTCCCGGTACGAAGGGGTCGCCTTCGGCATTCACAGCCGTGCTTTCGACCTCATTCGCGTCCCGGGCGAGCGTTTCCAGTTCGCGTCCGTGGGTTTTCATCCGTGCTCGGCAGCGGGCCGCGGAACGGGACGTCGCGTGTTGCATCCGGAGCGGTCAGAGGGGCAATGGACGAGTTCGTTTCCACCTTCACCAACCGGCTGGATTCGAAGGGACGCGTGTCGATTCCGGCGCCGTTCCGCTCCGTGCTGATGCGTGACGGTTTCGAGGGGCTCTATTGTTGTCCGACGCTGGATCAAAATGCCGTGGATGCAGGGGGCAATCGGCTCCGGGAGCAGATCCGCGCCATGCTGGCGCTGTTCGAGCCGTTCTCGGAAGATCACGAGCTGCTCTCGACCACGCTGATCGGCGAGAGCGAAATCCTGAGGGTCGATACGGAGGGGCGCGTCGCGCTGCCGGAAGCTATCAAGGCGCATGCCGGGATCGGCGATACGGTCACCTTCGTCGGCCAGGGCTACAAATTCCAGATCTGGGAGCCGGAGCGCTTCCTTGCCTATCGCGCGGAAGCCAAGAACCGGGTGCGCGAACTGCGCCGCCGGCTCGGTGGCCGGCGCGAGGCAGGGGGCACGGAATGAGCGATGCCTCAGGCGCCACGCCGCGCCACATCCCGGTCATGCTCGCCCCCGTGCTCGCCGCGCTCGGAGCCCAGCCGGGCGAAACCTTCATCGACGGCACGTTCGGCCTCGGCGGCTATACACGCGCGCTGCTCGACGCCGGCGCCAATGTCGTCGCCATCGACCGTGATCCGACGGCGATCGCCGGCGGGGCAGGGCTGGTTACGGAAGCCGCCGGCCGGCTGACCCTCGTGGAGGGGCGCTTCAGCGAACTCGATGCCATCGCGAACGACGCCGGTTTCGCCTCGGTCGATGGCGTCGTGCTCGATATCGGCGTCTCCTCGATGCAGATCGACGAAGCGGAGCGCGGTTTCTCGTTCCGTTTCGACGGGCCGCTCGACATGCGCATGGCGCGGAGTGGTCCGAGCGCCGCCGACATCGTCAACACAATGCCGCCGCGCGAGCTTGCCCGCATCCTGTCCGTGCTCGGCGAGGAGCGGCGCGCTGGCGCCGTGGCCCGCGCCATATCCGAGGATCGTGTCGCGACGCCGTTCGTCTCGACGGCGCAGCTCGCCGGGCTCATCGAGCGCGTGGTGGGCCGCAAGCACACCGACACGATTCATCCGGCGACGCGCAGCTTCCAGGCGCTGCGCATCTATGTGAACGAAGAACTCGACGAGCTCGGCGCTGCGCTCGCGGCAGCCGAGCGGATCCTGAAGCCTGGCGGCCGTCTCGTGGTGGTCTCGTTCCATTCGCTGGAGGACCGCATCGTCAAGCGCTTCCTCGGCGATCGCTCCGAGGAGCGGGCCGGCGGCTCGCGCCACATGCCGGAGCGCAGCATCGCCGCGCCCACCTTCCGCCTCGCCGCGAAGGGTCCCCAGGTCGCCGATGATGCCGAGATCGCGTCGAACCCGCGCTCCCGGTCCGCCAAGCTCCGTGCCGCCATCCGCACCGATGCGCCGGCGCGTCCTTTCGACCCGGCAGCCGCGGGTGTTCCGTCGCTGCCAATCTTCAAGGCGGAGCGAGCGTGATGAAGCGCGGCTGGAGCTTCTTCTGGGTCGGTCTGATGATCGCGGTCGCGGTCATCACCTATGCAATGAAGGACAGCGCCGGCCGGGCCGCCGACCATGTGATGGATCTGCGCGCCGGCATCGCCCGCGAGAAGCAGCAGCTCAATCTGCTGCGGGCCGAATGGGGCGTGCTGGATCAGCCGTCGCGGCTGCAGTCGCTGGTCGAGCGCTACAACAGCTATCTCGAACTGAAGTCGCTGGACGTGCGCCAGCTCGCGACGATCGCCGATGTGCCGGCCCGCCCGGCGGATGCGATGGAAACCGGCGCCGACGCTGTGCCAAACGCGATCATGCGCAGCGCCGAGACGGCGCGCAAATCGGCCGCCGCCAAGACCGATTCGATCGAGACCGGCAGCATCGAGGCGCCGACACGACCGAAGGTGGTCAAGCCGCCGGCGCCCGTGCGCCGCGTCGCGCCGCCTGCGCCAAAAGCCGCTGCGCCCGCGCTTCCTGCCCAGCCTGAGACGGGATATCTCGAATGACGATGACCCTTACCGATCGTCCGGATGTGTTCAGCCGCCCCGCCGGCGCCGAACCACGCGGCGAGCCGGCCGCCGTCGTCGCGAAGCGGAAGCAGGACCAAACTCGGAACCGGGTCCTGCTGGCGATTCTCGCCTTCGGGCTTGTCTACGGCATCATCAGCGCCCGTCTCGTCATGCTCGGCCTCACCGATCCGGCCGATGCCGTGGCGCGCGGCAGCGCCGCCTCGGCTGTGGCCACGGCCCGTCCGGACATCGTCGATCGCAATGGCGAGATTCTCGCGACCGACATCCGCACTGCCTCGCTCTTCGCCGAGCCGAACAAGATCGTCGACCCCGACGAGGCGACGGAGCTGATAACGAGCGTCCTGCAGGATCTCGACGCGACGGCGCTGCGCAAGAAGCTGTCGACCAAGGCCGGCTTCGTTTGGGTCAAGCGCGAGATCACGCCGACACAACAGGCGCAGATCCACGATCTCGGTATCCCCGGTGTCGGCTTCCTTAACGAGAACAAGCGCTTCTATCCGGGCGGCCCGGCAGCCGCCCATATTGTCGGCCTGGTCAATATCGACAACCAGGGCATTGCGGGTCTCGAGCGCACGGTAGACGAGCGCGGCCTCAGCGACCTGCACAATGCCGGCTTCGCGATGAAGACCAACAGCCAGCAGCCGGTCCAGCTCTCGATCGACCTGCGCGTCCAGCATGTCCTGCGCGATGAACTCGTCAGCGCGATGCAGAAGTATCAGTCGGTCGCGGCCATGGGCGTCATGATCAACGCCAAGACCGGCGAGGTCGTCGCACTCGCGTCGATGCCAGATTTCGATCCTAATGCGCCTGTCGATGCCAACAAGCCCGACCGCCTTAACCGGCTGACCGCCGGCACCTACGAGCTCGGCTCGGTGTTCAAGAGCTTCACCTTCGCGATGGCGCTCGATAGCGGCAAGGTCAAGATGACCGACAGCTTCGATGCGCGGTCGCCGATTCGCGTCGGACGCCAGGCAATCCATGATTCGCATCCGCAGGCGCGCTTCCTGACCGTGCCGGAAGTGTTCCAGTATTCGTCGAATATCGGCACCGCCAAAATGGCGATGGCCATCGGCAGCCAGACGCAGCAGGAGTACATTCGCCGCTTCGGGCTGATGACCAAGCTGAAGACCGAATTGCCCGAGGTGGCGTCGCCGCAGGTGCCGAAGCGCTGGAGCGACGTCACGACCATGACCGTGGCCTTCGGCCACGGCATCGCGATCACCCCGATGCAGGCGGCGATGGCCGACTGCGCGCTCGTCAATGGCGGCTATCTGTTTCCTCCGACCTTCTTCCCCCGGACGCGTGAGGATGCGCTGGCGCAGGCGACCCGCGTCGTCTCGCAGCGGACGAGCGACGAGATGCGCTGGCTGTTCCGCTTCAACGGCGTCAAGGGCTCCGGCCGTCATGCCGATGTTCCCGGCTATGTCGTCGGCGGCAAGACGGGCACGGCCGAGAAGGTTGCCAACGGCCGCTATGTCGAGGGCCATTATCTCAATTCGTTCCTCGCGGTCTTCCCCATGGACGACCCGCAATATGTCCTGATGATCTCGGTTGACGATCCGAAGCCCGAGAAGCCGGGCATGCCGGCGCTCGCGGCGTGGAACGCGGCCTATGTCGCGGGCAATGTCGTCCGTCGGTCCGCTGCCTTCCTCGGAGTCCAGCCGCGGACCGAACAGGAAAGCAACCCGGACGCCATGCTTGTGTCGTATTGAGCGCCGATGGAGCCGCCCGTTCGGCTCCGTCTACTAGAAGGAACGCTCCGCATGCGACGTAATCCGGTGATGCGCCTTGGCGATCTCGCCTCGACCGAAATTCCGCTCGCGCCCGATGCCGCTGCCGTCGAGATCACCGGCCTCACGGCCGACAGCCGCGCCGTTCAGCCTGGTTTCCTCTTCGCGGCGCTGAAGGGCGTCGCGGCAGACGGCGTGCGCTTCGCACCCGAAGCCGTGAAGCGCGGCGCCCTCGCGCTGCTCTGCGCGACCGATTCCTCGCTTGCCGAGGATCCCGGCGTTCCGGTGCTCCGTGCCGAGGATCCGCGCATTGCGCTCGCCCATTTTGCCGCCCGCTTCTATCCGCGCCAGCCGGAAAAGCTGGTCGCCGTCACCGGCACTGCCGGCAAGACCTCTGTCGCAGTCTTCGCGCGGCAGATCTTCGCGGCAGCCGGCTTCGGCGGCGCTTCGATCGGCACCATCGGCGTCGTCGCGCCCTGGGGCGCGGAATATGGCAGCCTGACCACGCCAGATCCTGTCGAACTGCACGCGACGTTGGACCGTCTTGCGCGCGAGGGCGTCACCCATGCGGCGCTCGAAGCATCCAGCCATGGTCTTGACCAGCATCGGCTCGACGGCGTTCGGCTCGTCGCCGCCGGCTTCACCAATCTCGGCCGCGACCACATGGATTATCATCCGACCGTCGAGGACTATTTCGCCGCGAAGATGCGGCTGTTCGCCGAGATCCTGCCCGAGGGCGCGACGGCGGTCATCGACGCCGACGGGCCCTATGCCGAGAGCGTCGCGACCATCGCGCGCGACCGCCAGCAGCAGGTGGTGAGCGTCGGCGCGGCCGGGGAGGGGATTCGCCTTATCTCCATGACGCCGGCCGATCTGCATCAGGTTCTCAAGCTCGATGTGTTCGGCGAGAGCATGGAAGTCGACCTGCCGCTGGCCGGCGGTTTCCAGGCCTCGAACGCGCTCGTCGCGGCCGGCCTTGCCGTCGCCGCCGGTATCGCTCCAGCCGCAGCCATCGCTGCGCTGGCGGACCTCGAAGGCGCTCCGGGCCGGCTCGAAAAGGTCGGCATCACCCCAAGCGGTGGCGCCGTCTTCGTCGATTACGCTCACAAGCCCGACGCGCTCGATCATGCACTTGCGGCGCTGCGCCCGATGACCCGCGGCCGGCTGATCGTCGTTTTCGGCGCGGGCGGCGATCGCGACGCTGGCAAGCGGCCGCTGATGGGCGAGGTCGCCAGCCGCCGCGCCGATGTCGTTATCGTCACGGACGACAATCCCCGCTCGGAGGATCCGGCTGCCATTCGCGCGGCCATCCTGGCCGCTGCGCCGGGAGCGATCGAGATTGGCGACCGGCGCCGGGCGATCGCCGAGGCCGTCTCCATGCTACGCGAGGGCGATGTTCTTTGCGTAGCCGGCAAGGGTCATGAGGCCGGCCAGATCGTGAAGGGCGTGGTGCATCCGTTCTCGGATCATGAGGCGGTCAGTGACGCCATCGCTCGCGGGGTAGCCGCATGACAGAGCCGCTCTGGACGTTCGAGGCTCTCGTCGCCGCGATGCGCGGCCGGCCGACCTCGACTGCCGCCCCGGCAATCTCCGGCATCTCGATCGACAGCCGCACGGTGAAGCCGGGGGATGCCTTCTTCGCGATCCGCGGCGATCGTTTCGACGGCCATGATTTCGTCGGCAAGGCTGCGGCGCAGGGCGCGGCGGTCGCCGTCATTGCCGAGGATCGCCTTTCGGCGCTCGGACGGCTGACAATCCCGCTGGTCGTGGTCGGTGACGTCCTCGCCGCGCTGGAATCGCTCGGCCGGGCTGCGCGTGCGCGTTCGGTGGCCGGTATCGCGGCGGTTACCGGCAGCGTCGGCAAGACGACGACCAAGGAAATGCTGGCGCGCGCGCTCGCCGCCACCGGGCCGACGCATTTCTCGCCGGCCTCGTTCAACAATCATTGGGGCGTGCCGCTGACGCTGGCACGCATGCCCGCCGATGCCGCCTATGCGGTGTTCGAGATCGGCATGAACCATCCGGGCGAGATCGTCCCGCTGGTCCAGCAGGTGCGGCCGCATGTCGGCATCATCACGACGATCGAGCCTGTTCATGTCGAGTTCTTTCCGGACGGCATCGAGGGCATTACGCGCGCCAAGGCCGAGATCTTCGCGGGGATCGAGCGCGGTGGGGTGGCGATCCTCAATCGCGACAATCCGCAGTTCGAACCGCTTGCGCTGATGGCGATCGATTCCGGTGTCGAGCGGGTGCTCGGCTTCGGCGAGAACGGCGATGCGGAAGCGCGGCTGACCGCTATCGATCTTCTGCCCGACCATTCCAGCGTCAAGGCCGATATTCTTGGCCGCGAGGTGCGCTTCACGATTGGTGCACCGGGGCGCCACCTCGTCCAGAACGCGCTCGCGGTGCTGCTCGCGGTTCACATCCTCGGCGGCGACCTCGATCTCGCGGCCGATTCGCTGAGCGGCATGGCGGCACCCGCCGGCCGTGGCGCGCAGCATGTGCTGTCGCTGGGCGAGGGCGAGGCCCTGCTGATCGACGAGAGCTACAACGCCAATCCGACATCCATGCGTGCCGCGATCGCCGTTCTCGCCGCCTCGAAGCCCGCCCCGGGGGGCAAGCGGATCGCCGTGCTCGGCGACATGCTGGAGCTCGGCGAGCGCTCGGGGGAGATGCATGCCGGCCTCGTCGAGCCGTTGACCGCGGCGGGCATCGACCGCGTCTATTGCGCGGGCCGGCTGATGCAGGCGCTGTGGAGCGTCTTGCCGAGCGATATGCAAGGCCAGTATGCGGAGACTGCAGAAGAACTCGACGTGATTCTCGGCGATGCCATTGCGGGCGGCGACGTGATCATGGTCAAAGGCTCCAAGGGCAGCCGGATGACGCCCCTCGTCGAGCGATTGACGACCCGCTTTGCCAAGCCCGAGCCAGATAATGCCGGGCAAGATCCTGAGATTGAAGGACTCGCCTGATGCTGTATTTCCTGGGGGATCTATCGGCGCAGTTCTCGGCCTTCAACGTCTTTCGCTACATTACCTTCCGCGTCGGCGGCGCCACGATGACGGCGTTGATCGTCGTGTTCCTGTTCGGGCCAACGATCATTCGTGCGCTGCGCATGAAACAGGGCAGGGGCCAGCCGATCCGTGAAGACGGGCCGCAGAGCCACCTTCTGACCAAGAAGGGCACGCCGACCATGGGCGGGCTGATGATCCTGTTCGGGCTCATCGTCTCGACCCTGCTCTGGGCCAATCTCACCAGCTTCTATGTCTGGGTCGTGCTCGGCGTCACAGTCGGCTTCGGTCTGATCGGCTTCTATGACGACTATCTGAAGGTGACGAAGCAGAGCCATAAGGGCTTTTCGGGCCGCTCGCGTCTTCTCGTCGAATTCGTGATCGCGGCCATCGGCTGCTACGTGCTCTCGCGCCTCGCCGGCGGGCCGCTCGCCGATGCGCTGACATTCCCCTTCGTGAAGTCGTGGGTGCTCAATCTCGGCTGGTTCTTCATCCCGTTCGGGGCGTTCGTGATCGTCGGCGCCGGCAATGCCGTGAACCTCACCGACGGTCTCGACGGCCTTGCCATCGTGCCGGTCATGGTCGCCGCGGCAAGCTTCGGCGTCATGGCCTATCTTTCGGGCAATGCCATCTTCGCGGAATATCTGCAGATCCACTTCGTGCCAGGGACAGGCGAACTCGCCGTGCTCTGCGGCGCGATGTTCGGCGCCGGGCTCGGCTTCCTCTGGTTCAACGCGCCGCCGGCTGCGATCTTCATGGGCGATACCGGCTCGCTGGCGCTTGGCGGCATGCTGGGCTCCATCGCGGTCGCCACCAAGCACGAGATCGTTCTGGCCATCATCGGCGGCCTTTTCGTGCTCGAGGCGGTCTCGGTCATCATCCAGGTCGCGTCATTCAAGCTGACCGGCAAGCGCGTGTTCAAGATGGCGCCGATCCATCACCATTTCGAACAGCTCGGCTGGACCGAACCGCAGGTCGTCATCCGCTTCTGGATCATCGCCGTCGTGCTGGCGCTTGTCGGCCTCTCCAGCCTGAAGCTGAGGTAGGCGATGATCCCGGTCACCGTTTTTGCGGGACGAAAGGTCGCCGTCTTCGGGCTTGGCGGCAGCGGGCTCGTGACGGCGAAGGCGCTGGCGGCCGGAGGCGCGCTGGTCGCGGCTTTCGACGATAATGCGGATTCCGTCGCCAATGCGGCGGCGTCGGGCGTCACCACCCTCGATCTGCGCAGCGCCGATCTTTCCGAGTTCGCCGCGCTGGTTCTGGCGCCTGGCGTGCCGCTGACCCATCCCGAGCCGCACTGGATCGTGACGAAGGCCAAGGCCGCCGGCGTCGAGATCATCGGCGATATCGAGCTTTTCTGCCGCGAGCGCCGGGCCGTCGCGCCCGATGCGACGCTGATCGCCATCACCGGTACCAATGGTAAGTCGACGACGACGGCGCTGATCGCGCATCTCTTCGTCACCGCCGGGCGCGATGTCCAGCTTGGTGGCAATATCGGCACAGCGATCCTCTCGCTTGAGCCGATCACCAGCGATCGCGTCTATGTCGTCGAGTGTTCGTCGTTCCAGATCGACCTCGCCCCGACCATCGATCCAACGGTCGGCATCCTGCTCAACGTCACCGAGGATCATCTCGACCGGCATGGCAGCATGGAGCGCTATGCCGCAATCAAGGCACGTCTGGTCGACGGCGCCGAAACGGCGGTGGTCGGCGTCGATGACGACTGGAGTGCCTCGATCGCGGCGGAAATCGATCGGCGTGGCAAACCGCTGGAGCGCATTTCCGTGCGCCGTCCAGTCGTCGATGGCTTCTATGTCGACAGGACGGATATCCTCAAGGCGGAGGATGCGTCGGCGCGCGAGGTTGCCGATCTTGCCGGCATCGGTTCGCTGCGCGGTGCGCACAATGCGCAGAACGCAGCCGCGGCCGTTGCGGCGGCCAGCGTGCTCGGCGTCTCCGATGACGTGATCCAGGAAGGCCTTTCGAGCTTCCCGGGCCTTGCGCACCGGATGGAAGAGGTGACGCGGATCGGCCGGGTGCTGTTCGTCAACGATTCCAAGGCCACCAATGCCGACGCTGCCGAAAAGGCGCTCGCGAGCTTCGACCGGATCTTCTGGATCCTCGGCGGCAAGGCGAAGACCGGCGGCATCGACAGCCTCGCGCCCTATTTCGGCAAGATCGCCAAGGCCTATCTGATCGGCGCTGCCTCGGAGGCCTTTGCCGCGACGCTCGAGGGCAAGGTGCCCACCGTCATCGCCGGCACGATGGACCGCGCGGTCGCGCTGGCGGCGGACGATGCCGCGCGCGACACGGAGGCCGAGCCGGTCGTGCTGCTGTCGCCGGCCTGCGCCTCGTTCGACCAGTATCGCAATTTCGAAAAGCGCGGCGATCATTTCCGCGAACTCGTCCTCGCCCGCGCCGGGGCGGACGCCATTGAGGAGGTCAGGTGATGGTCAGCAGGGCCGATCGCGGCATCTTCGCCGAGTGGTGGTGGACGGTCGACAAGTACCTGCTGTTCTCGATGCTCGCGCTGATGATCATGGGCGTCGTGCTGTCGCTTGCCGGCAGCCCCCCGGTCGCCGAGCGCATCGGCCTCGACAGCTTCCACTTCACGACGCGCCACGTCCTGTTCCTGATCCCGACCGTCGCCATCATGCTCGCGACGTCGATGTTGTCGCCGCAGAAGGCGCGTCGCGCGGCATTGATCGTGTTCGCGATCGCGATCGTGCTGATGTTCGTGACGCTCTTCATCGGCCAGGAGGTCAAGGGCGCGCGGCGCTGGATCAACATCGTCGGGTTTTCGCTGCAGCCGTCCGAGTTCATGAAGCCGGCCTTCGTCATTCTCTCGGCCTGGCTGTTCACCGAGAATTCGCGCCGCAGCGACATCCCCGGCAATATCTTCGCCATCTTGCTGCTCACCATCGTGGTGGCCCTGCTGGTCGCCCAGCCCGATCTCGGCCAGACCATGCTGGTGGTCATCGCCTGGTCGGCGGTGTTCTTCATGGCCGGTCTTTCCTGGTACTGGATCGCCGCGCTCGCCGGTCTCGGCGCCGGCGGTGTTCTGGCGGCCTATACGGTCTTCCCGCACTTCGCCGGCCGCATCAACCGCTTCCTCGATCCCGGCACCGGCGACACGTTCCAGGTCGATACGGCGATGCAGTCGATCCTCGGCGGCGGCTGGTTCGGGCGCGGCCCGGGCGAGGGTGTCGTCAAGCGCATCCTGCCGGACAGCCATACCGACTTCATCTTCGCCGTCGCGGCCGAGGAATACGGCATCCTGCTCTGCATCGGGCTTGTGCTCGTCTTTGCCTTCATCGTCGTGCGCGGGCTCAGCCACAGCCTGAAGAACGAAGACCCGTTCATCCGCCTTGGTTCGGCCGGCCTCATCGTCATGTTCGGCGTGCAGTCGGTCATCAACATGTCGGTCAATCTCAATCTGGTGCCGGCCAAGGGCATGACGCTGCCCTTCATCTCCTATGGCGGTTCCTCGATGCTGGCGCTGGCCTTCCAGATGGGCCTCGTGCTTGCTCTGACGCGCCGCCGGTTCGAGCCGATCCGCCTTACCGCCGGGTTCGGGCGCTATGGCAATCCCGCCAAGGCCGGGGCGGCCTGAGCCGTGGCCGGGACGATCCTCCTTTCGGCCGGCGGTACCGGCGGCCATCTTTTCCCAGCCGAGGCGCTGGCGCATGTGCTGATCGCGCGCGGCTGGACCATCCATCTCGCGACCGATCATCGTGCTGAGACCTATGGCCAGAACTTTCCGGCCGCCGAGACGCATATCATCCGCTCGGCGACACCCTCGGTGAAGTCGCCCGTCACGATCGCGCGGGCGCTCTGGAGCCTCTATGGCGGCTATCGCCAGTCGAAGAGCATGCTTCGCCGCGTCAGACCGGCCGCCGCGATCGGCTTCGGTGGCTATCCGACCGTGCCGCCGCTGCTGGCCGCCGCGCATCTTCGGATTCCGACCATCGTCCACGACGCCAATGCCGTGCTCGGCCGGGCCAACCGGCTGTTGGCACCGCGCGTCAGCGTGCTTGCGACGTCCTTTGCCGAGGTCGGCTATGCCGAAGGGCTCAGGACGCGGGTCGTGCAGACGGGCAATCCGGTGCGCGAAGCCGTCATCGAAGCGAGCAGGATTCCGTTTGATCCGCCGAAGGGCGGTGCGCCGCTGCGTCTTGTCGTGTTCGGAGGCAGCCAAGGGGCGCGCTTCTTCTCCGACGTCATGCCTGAGGCGCTGGCGAAGCTCGACCCCGCCGATCGCGCCCGCCTCGCCATCGTGCAGCAATGCCGCCCCGAGGATATCGAGCGCGTGCGGGCTGCCTATGCGGCGCTCGGCGTCGCGGCCGAACTGGCGCCCTTCTTTCGCGACCTGCCGGCGCGGATTGCCGCCAGCCACCTTGTGCTTTGCCGGTCCGGCGCGTCGACCGTCAGCGAGCTTTCCGTCATCGGCCGGCCGGGCATCATGGTGCCGCTGCCGCATGCGATCGACCAGGACCAGAGCGTCAACGCCGCCGTGCTGGCAAAGGCCGGCGGCGGCTGGGTCGTGCCGCAGGCGCAATTGACCGCCGAAAGGCTCGCACAGGATTTCAGCGGTTTCCTCGCCGCACCGGATCACCTCGTGGCCGCGGCGGCCGCGGCGCGTTCGGTTGGCCGGCCGGATGCGGCCATGCGCCTCGCCGATCTCGTCGAGGAGGTCGCCAGGACAAAAGGAATGTCTTCATGAAAATGCCCCGGGACATCGGTCCCGTTCATTTCGTCGGCATCGGCGGCATCGGCATGAGCGGCATCGCCGAGGTGCTGGTCAATCTCGGCTATCGTGTGCAGGGCTCGGATTCCGCCGAGAATGCCAATGTCCAGCGCCTCAAGGCGAAGGGCGTCACGATCACGATCGGCCATGACGCGGCCAATCTCGGCGATGCGCGCGTCGTCGTTGTTTCCTCGGCGATCAAGGCTAGCAATCCGGAGCTGAAGGCGGCGCGCGAGCGGCTGTTGCCGGTGGTGCGCCGGGCCGAGATGCTGGCCGAGCTGATGCGCCTCAAGAGCGCCATCGCGATCGCCGGGACGCATGGCAAGACGACGACCACGTCCATGGTGGCGGCACTGCTCGATGCCGGCGGCTTCGATCCGACCGTGATCAATGGCGGCATCATCAACGCCTATGGCACCAATGCCCGCATTGGCGCCAGCGACTGGGTGGTGGTCGAGGCCGACGAGAGCGACGGCACCTTCGTCAAGCTGCCAGCCGATGTGGCGCTCGTTACCAATATCGATCCCGAGCATCTCGATCATTACGGCTCGTTCGAGAAGGTGCGCGAGGCGTTCAAGCAGTTCATCGAGAACATTCCGTTCTACGGTTTTGCAGTGATGTGCCTCGATCATCCCGAGGTGCAGAAGCTGATCGGGCGGATCGAGGACCGGCGCATCATCACCTATGGCGCCAATCCGCAGGCCGACATCCGTTATCGCGACCTGCGCACCGAAGGCTCGACCTCGCGCTTCACCGTGGAGATTCGCGACCGCGCCAGCGGCGCGATGACCGAGATCCCGGGTCTCGTGATGCCGATGCCTGGCGAGCACAATGTTCAGAATGCCACCGGTGCCGTCGCCATCGCGCATCAGCTCGGCATCTCCGACGAGGCGATCCGTAAGGGGCTCGCCAGCTTCTCGGGCGTCAAGCGCCGCTTCACCCATACCGGAAGCTGGAAGGGCGTCGAAATTTTCGACGACTACGGCCACCATCCCGTCGAGATCGCCGCCGTGCTCAAGGCGGCGCGCGCGGCGGCGCATCAGGCGCACGTCATCGCCGTGGTCCAGCCGCACCGCTATTCGCGGCTGCATGATCTCTTTGACGGCTTCTGCACGTGCTTCAACGATGCCGACACGGTCATCGTCGCACCTGTCTACGCGGCCGGCGAGGCGCCGATCGAGGGGATCGATCGCGATCATCTCGTCGACGGGCTCCGCGTGCGCGGACATCGCGATGCGCGGCCGCTCGAGGGGCCCGAACAGCTCGCGGCAATGATCGGCGGGATCGCCAAGCCCGGAGACTATGTCGTCTGTCTCGGCGCCGGCTCGATCACCAACTGGGCCTATGCACTGCCCGGCGAACTCGAAAAGCTCGGCTGATGAGCTTCCCGGTCCTTGATCTCGACCTCGCGGGCATCCGTGGCCGTGTCACGCCCAATTTCAGGCTCGATACCGTCACGTGGTTCCGCGTGGGTGGGCTCGCGCAGATGCTGTTCCAGCCGGCGGATGAGGCCGACCTTCAGTTGTTCCTGCAACAGTTGCCGGCCGAGGTGCCGGTGCTGGTCATCGGCGTCGGCTCGAACCTGCTTGTCCGTGATGGCGGTATTCCGGGTGTCGTGATTCGTCTCTCGGCCAAAGGTTTCGGGGGCATGGAGCGGCTTTCCGGCGACCGCATCCGGGTTGGGACCGCTCTGCCCGACAAGCGCGTCGCGGCATTCGCGCTGGACGAGGGCCTCGCCGGCTTCGCTTTCTATCACGGCATTCCCGGCGCCATCGGTGGCGCGCTCCGCATGAATGCCGGCGCCAATGGCGGCGAGACGCGCGAGCGGCTGGTCGAGGTCACCGCTCTCGACCGCAGCGGCACCCGCCATGTGCTCAGCAACGCCGATATGGGCTTCACCTACCGCCATACCGACGCTGCCGAAGACCTCATCTTCACCGAGGCGATCTATCAGGGCGAGCCGGCCAACCGCGGCGTCATCGAGGCCGCGATGGCCGAGGTCGAGGCACATCGCGAACGCGCTCAACCGATCCGTGAAAAGACGGGCGGCTCGACCTTCAAGAACCCGCCCGGCCACTCGGCCTGGAAGCTCGTCGATGGTGCCGGCTGCCGTGGCCTCAAAATCGGCGGCGCGCAGGTTTCCGAGATGCATTGCAACTTCCTGATCAACACCGGCGACGCCACGGCTCATGATCTCGAATTGTTGGGCGAGACGGTTCGCGCCCGCGTGCTTGCAGCGAGCGGCGTCCGTCTCGACTGGGAAATCAAGCGCCTCGGATTGCCGGGCGCCGGTGGGGCCGTGGAGCCGTTTCTCGGCGCTTAGCGTCCTTCGCCGGCCAGGTGGCCCTGAGTCGTTTTGACTCAGTGCGCGGCGGCAGCTGGTTAACGATCGATTACCTCTTCCCTGACATAGTGCCCCGATCGATTCGAAAGGGGTTAACTGTCTTGGCGAAGCACGTCGCCGTCCTGATGGGCGGATGGTCGAGCGAAAGACCGGTTTCGCTCAATTCCGGCAAGGGTTGCGCCGATGCGCTCGAGGTTGCCGGCTACCGGGTCACGCGGGTCGACGTCCAGCGCGATGTGGCCGAGGTGCTGGCGCGCCTGAAGCCTGACGTCGCTTTCAACGCGCTGCACGGTCCATTCGGCGAGGATGGCTGCATCCAGGGCGTCCTCGAGATTCTCAAGATCCCCTACACCCATTCCGGCGTGCTCGCCTCGGCGCTGGCCATGAACAAGGCGCGCGCCAAGGACGTCATGGCAGCCGCCGGCATACCGATCGCCGAATCCGTCCTCATGCACCGGCTTGAGGTCGCCAAGGCGCATCCGATGACGCCGCCTTATGTCGTGAAGCCCGTGGCGGAGGGGTCGAGTTTCGGCGTCCTGATCGTTCGCGAGGGCGCTCTTCACCCGCCTCAGCAACTCTTTGCTGAGGATTGGGCTTTCGGCGACACGGTCATGGTGGAGCGTTTTATCGGCGGGCGCGAGCTCACTTGCGGCGTCATGGGCGACGAAGCCCTTGATATCATTGAGCTCGTGACGGCCGATGGTGGCTGGTACGACTACGACGCCAAATATTCCGACAACGGTGCACGACACGTAATTCCTGCGCCGCTTTTACCAGATGTTTACCAAAGTATACGGAATCTGTCGGTGCGGGCTCATCGGGCTCTCGGGTGTCGCGGCATCAGCCGGGCGGACTTCCGATACGACGATCGACCTGACGGCACGGGGCGGCTGGTTTGCCTTGAAGTGAACACCCAGCCGGGCATGACGGCGACGTCGCTGGTCCCGGATATGGCAAGGCATGCCGGAATGAGTTTTCCGGAACTGGTGAGCTGGATGGTGGAGGACGCGTCGTGTGGCAGGTAGGCGGGGGCGAGGCGGAAGAGCAGGGAGCGCGCGGGTCGGTCGACGCCGCCGCGCCGTCAGCTCTGCGGATGCCGTCCTGGCTGCATCGGCGGATGAAGTCACTGGCGCGTTACGAGCGCCGCCTGCCGCCGCATATCGGGCTTGAACTCACGGCGCTCCTGTTCATCGCGACGGGCATTGCCGGCGTCATGTCGGCTGGCCGCACCGATGAACTCGTCACCTCGTTGTCGAACGCCAGCGGACTGGTCGTCGAATCAGTGAAGATCACCGGCCAGATGGAGACCTCCGAGGTCGCGGTGCTGCAGAAGCTGCAGCTTCCGCCAGACGCCTCGCTGCCCGCGATCGATGTTGCCTCGGCGCGTGAGCGCATCGAGAGCCTGCCCTGGGTGCAGACCGCCTCGCTGCGCAAGGTCTATCCCTCGACGCTGAAGATCACGATCGACGAGCGCCAGCCTTATGTGCTGTGGCAGCACGACCAGCAGCTTTCCGTTCTCGACGAGACCGGCCGTGTCATCGGCGATGCCAGCGATGCGCATCGCAGCCTCGTCCGCGTCGTCGGCGCCGGTGCCGAGACGCGTGCCCCCGAGGCGCTGGCGCTGGCCGATACGGTTCCGGCCATCCGCGCCCGGCTCAAGGCCGCCGTCCTCATCGGGCAGCGGCGCTGGAATTTCGTGCTCGACAACGGCGTGACGCTGATGCTGCCGCAGGATGATCCGAAGGCCGCGCTCGCGCGCATTGCCGGCTTCGACCAGAGCAACAACCTGCTCGGCCGCGATATCGTCAGCGTCGACCTGCGCCTCGGCGACCGGATGTTCGTACGCCTGACGCCCGAAGCCGCCACGAAGCGCGAAGCCGAACTCAAGGAGCAGGCGAAGCTTGCGAAGCGCAAAGGGGCGAGCACCTGATGGCCCTGTTCGTCACCTCCGAAAGCCGCTTGAAGCCGCTGTCGCCCAAGAAGGCGACCATCGTCTCGATTCTCGATGTCGGCTCGTCCAAGGTCTGCTGCCTGATCGCGAAGCTTAAGCCTCGCGAGCTTGGCGACGTGCTGCCCGGCCGTACCCATGCGGTCGAGGTGCTTGGCATCGGTCACCAGCGTTCGCGCGGCATCAAGTCGGGCGTCGTTGTCGACCTCGACAAGGCCGAGCAGGCGATCCGTCTCGCGGTCGACGCCGCCGAGCGCATGGCCGGCGTCACCGTCGAATCGCTGATCGTGAACGTCTCCTGCGGCCGTCTTTCGAGCGAAGTCTATTCGGCGAGTGTCACGCTCGCCGGCCATGAAGTGGTCGAGAACGACATCAAGCGGGTCCTGGCCGCCGGCCGCGAGCACACCGTCACGCCGGAGCGCGCGCCGATCCATTCGCTGCCGATCGGCTATGCCATCGACGGCAATGGCGGCATCCGCGATCCGCGCGGCATGCTCGGCGAGCGCCTCGGTGTCGACATGCACATCGTCACCGGCGAATCCGCGCCGCTGCGCAATCTCGAGCTCTGCATCTCGCGCTGCCATCTCCAGGTCGAGGCGATGGTCGCGACTCCCTATGCGAGCGGCCTTTCGGCGCTTGTCGACGACGAGACGGAACTCGGCGTCGCCTGTGTCGATCTCGGCGGCGGCACCACCACGATCTCGGTGTTCATGGACGGCCAGTTCGTCCACGCCGATGCGATCGCCATCGGCGGCCAGCACGTCACCACCGACATCGCGCGCGGTCTTTCGACCCGGATCGAGGATGCCGAGCGGCTGAAGACCATGCATGGCAGCGCGCTGCCGTCGGTCTCGGACGAGCGCGACATGCTTTCGGTTCTGCCGATCAGCGACGACGACCGCGATGTTCCGAACCAGATTCCGCGGGCCGCGCTGACGCGAATCATCCGCGCCCGCATCGAAGAGGTGCTGGAGCTGGTCCGCGACCGGCTCAACCGTTCCGGCTTCCAGACCATGGTCGGACGCCGGATCGTGCTCACCGGCGGCGGCAGCCAGCTTGCGGGCATCAACGAGGCGGCGCGGCGCATTCTAGCGCGCAATGTCCGGCTCGGCCGTCCCCTCGGCGTGACGGGTCTGCCCGAAGCGGCCAGGGGGCCCGCGTTCTCTGCGGCTGTCGGCCTTTTGATCTACCCGCAAGTCGCCCAGATCGAGCAGGTCTCGGCGATGCGCGGCCATCGCATGCCAATGACCGGGACGGGCGGTTATCTCTCCCGGGTCGGTCACTGGTTCCGGGAAAGTTTCTGATTGCCGAAAGGCGGGGCGCACAGGGCGAGGCGCCTCAATTGAACGAAGCCAGGCCGGTCTACGCCACCGGCTCAGGGGTCAAGACGACGAGGTCTCCATGACGATCAACCTGAAGATGCCGGACATTACTGAGCTTAAGCCCAAGATCACGGTCTTCGGCGTTGGTGGCGCAGGTGGCAACGCCGTCAACAACATGATCCGTTCCGGGCTGGAGGGCGTGGAGTTTGTCTGCGCCAACACCGACAGCCAGGCGCTCATGTCGGCGCGCGCCGAGCGGCTCATCCAGATGGGTACGGCGGTTACCGAGGGTCTCGGTGCCGGCTCGATGCCCGAAATCGGCCGCGCGGCCGCCGAGGAAGTGCTGGACGAGATCAACGATCATCTCGCCGGCTCGCACATGGTGTTCGTCACCGCGGGAATGGGCGGCGGCACCGGCACCGGCGCTGCGCCCGTCATCGCCCGCACGGCCCGTTCGCACGGGATCCTGACGGTCGGCGTCGTGACGAAGCCGTTCCAGTTCGAAGGTGCCCGCCGCATGCGCGTTGCCGAGGCCGGCATCCGCGAGCTGCAGGAATGCGTCGACACGCTGATCGTCATTCCGAACCAGAACCTGTTCCGTATCGCCAATGAGAAGACGACCTTCGCGGACGCCTTCGCCATGGCCGACCAGGTCCTGTATTCGGGCGTCGCCTGCATCACCGACCTGATGGTCAAAGAAGGCCTGATCAATCTCGACTTCGCCGACGTCCGTTCGGTGATGCGCGAGATGGGCAAGGCGATGATGGGTACGGGCGAAGCCTCCGGCGAGCGCCGCGCCATCCTCGCGGCCGAGGCTGCGATCGCCAATCCGCTGCTCGACGAGACGTCGATGCACGGTGCGCGCGGTCTGCTGATCTCGATCACCGGCGGCAAGGACCTGACGCTGTTCGAAGTTGACGAAGCCGCCACCCGCATCCGCGAGGAAGTGGATCCGGACGCCAACATCATCCTCGGCGCCACCTTCGAGGAAAGCCTCGAAGGAGTCATCCGCGTCTCGGTCGTCGCCACCGGCATCGACAGCGAAGTCCGCGAGGACGTCACGCCGACCGAAGTGCGCATGGCCGAGCTCAACCAGCGCATGAAGGCTGCCGCTCAGGCCGCCGTTCAGCCGCCGGCTGGCCGTACGCCGCAGGTGAACACCGAACTGCGCGCACCCGCTCCGCAGCAGATCGTCCGTCAGCCGGCGCAGTCCTATGCCCCGGCCCAGCCGGTCGCCCGCGATCCGGGCGTCACCATCGCCCCGCTGCAGCAGCCGCAGGCGTCGGTGTCCTATGACGAGGCCGAACTCGACCACGAGTTCGACATGGTCCCGGCTCCGGCCGATGCGCATGACCACCATCCGCAGCAGACCTTCATCCCGCCGGCGGCCGAGGCTCCGGCCTCAAGCCGCATGCCGCGGGTCGAGGACTTCCCGGTCGTCGCCCAGCGCGAGATGCATGCTGCTCGCAATGAGGAGCCGCAGGAAGAGGATCGCGGCCCGATGGGTCTGCTCCGCCGGCTGGCCCATCTCGGCCGTCGCGAGGAGGAAGCCCAGCCGCCGCAGCCGCAGCGGACTGCGTCGGTCCAGCAGGCCCCGGCCCGGGCGCCTCAGCAGGCTCCGCGCCAGCAGGCTCCGGCTCCCCCGGCGCCACGTCCCCAGCAGGCGCCCCGCCAGGCCGCGCCCGCTCAGGACGGTTATCGCCAGCGCCAGCAGGCGGAACTCGATCCGCATGGCCGTGTGATGCCGCGTGAGCAGCGTCATGAGGATGACCAGCTCGAGATCCCGGCTTTCCTGCGCCGGCAAGCGAACTGAGCGACTGCAGCATTTCGACCCTCGGCCCGGCGGTTTACCGCCGGGCCTTTTCGCAGGCGCGGCAAGGCTCTCCCCGGCCCAAAGTCGCGTAACATACGGTTAGAAACCGTGATTTGTGGTGGAAGGGGGCGAGCCGTATCTTCAGCCTACGAATTGCTGCTCTGCAGCGCGATTCCCGCCGGAAAGACAAGCCGGCTTCATTCGCGAGCGAGCGGCCAGGTAGCTGAAGCGTGACAGGGACGCCGCGTAACTGGCGGTCCCCAGGGGTTCAATCGATGGCAAAGCGTATGAGCACACCGCAGACGACGTTGCGTGATCGCGTCGTCGTATCGGGTATCGGTGTGCATAGCGGCCAGCCGGTCTCGATGGCGCTCAACCCTGCGCCCGCCGACAGCGGCATCACATTCCAGCGCACCGACGGCGATGCTTCCGAGGCGGTGACGATCCGCGCCTCGATCGACAATCTCTCGGCCACCGATTCCTGCACGACGATCGCCCAAATGGGGCTTTCGATCGCCACGATCGAACATCTGCTTGCGACCTTCAACGGTCTTGGCGTCGATAATGTGGCGGTCGAGATCGATGGCGCCGAGGTGCCGATGATGGATGGCAGCGCCAGCGCTTTCGTCGCGCTGCTCGACCAGACCGAGATCGTTCAGCTTGCCGCCCGCCGCCGCTTCATCAAGGTCCTGAAGCCGATCCGCCTCGATCAGGGCCCGGCCTTTGCCGAGCTTCTGCCTTTCGATGGCCGTCGCTTCGAGATCGACATCGACTTCGATTCGCCCCTGATCGGCCGCCAGGCTTTCGTTACCGACCTGACCCCGGCGACGTTCCGCCGCGATCTCGCGCGTGCCCGGACCTTCGGTTTCCTGCGCGACGTGCAGACCTACTGGTCGCGCGGCCTCGCGCTCGGCTCCTCGCTCGACAACACGGTCGTGCTTGGCGATGACCGCGTGCTCAACCCTGAAGGGCTGCGCTTCGCGGACGAGTTCGTGCGCCACAAGGCGCTCGATGCGGTCGGCGACCTGGCGCTTGCCGGTGCGCCGATCATCGGTGCCTATCGCTCCTATCGCGGCGGCCATCGGCTCAACGCCCGCATCGTCGAAGCGCTGCTGGCTGATTCGTCGGCCTGGTCCTTCGTCGATGGCACGGCTGCGCCGCGCCGCGAGCCGGTTCGCGCGGAAGTTCCCGTCCGCCTCGCGGCCGCAGCGCTCGGTCCCGAAAAGTCCTGACGCGCCCTGCGGTCCGCGCGGTTGCGTGGCCAAGCTGCGGGCTCGCCGGATGATCCCCCTGCCTTGAAAATGCGCCAATGCGCTGGCACGGCTGGTGACATACTGATGTCGTTTCGGCTAGAGAAGCGGCAGTGCTTTGACCCGTCGATAGAGGCGAGGCCGGTTCCGCTGGCTCGTATTCCTGCATGACAAATATCGATGCGACCCTTCCTTCCGCCGCTGCGAAGCTGGGGCGGAAGGGGACGATCGCCATTCGTGTCGTCCTGCTCTGCTCGCTGGTGGCGCTGGCCGGCTGCCTCGGCAAGGAAGACGACTCCGACCAGCCGGACATCCCGGCCGGCGAGCTCTACAATCAGGGCCTCAAGCTGATGTCGGAAGGCAAGCTTCGCGCTGCCGCAACGCGCTTCGGCGAGGTCGACAAGCAGCAGCCTTATACCGAATGGGCGCGCAAGGCCTTGATCATGCAGGCCTTCACCTATTATCGGCAGGGCAAGTATGACGACACGATCGAGGCCGCCAAGCGCTATGTCGCGCTTTATCCGGCGAGCCCGGACGCAGCTTACGCGCAGTACATGATCGGTCAGTCCTACTTCAAGCAGATCCCGGACGTGACGCGCGACCAGGAATCGACGCAGCGCGCCATCGCCGCGATGCAGGAAGTCGTCGATCGCTATCCGAATTCCGAATATGTCGACGACGCGCAGAAGGCGATCATCGTTGCCCGCGACCAGCTCGCCGGCAAGGAAATGCAGATCGGTCGCTATTACCTGGAGCGCCGCGAATATCCCGCCGCCATCAACCGCTTCAAGTCGGTGGTGATACAGTACGGCAATACGCGCCAGGTCGAAGAGGCGCTCTATCGCCTGACCTCGGCCTATTACGCGATGGGCATTGTCGGCGAGGCGCAGACGGCTGCGGCCGTGCTTGGCCACAACTTCCCGGATTCGCCCTGGTACAAGGATGCTTACAGCCTGTTGCAGACGGGCGGCGTGTCTCCTTCGGAGAACAGGAGCTCCTGGATCAGCAAGGCGTTCCAGACGGTAACCGGCCTCGGCAAGACCTGAGGAGGAAGGGTCTAGCCTGCCGATGCTCGCCGCGCTGTCCATCCGCGACATTGTCCTGATCGACAGGCTCGAGATCGATTTTGCCCCGGGCATGACGGTGCTGACTGGCGAGACCGGCGCGGGCAAGTCGATCCTGCTCGATGCGTTGGCGCTTGCGCTCGGCGGGCGGGGCGATGGTGCGCTGGTTCGCCACGGCGCCGCGCAGGGACAGGTGAGCGCGGTGTTCGACCTGCCGGCCGATCATCCGGCGCGGCAGTTTCTGACCGACAACGCCATCGACCATGACGGCGATCTGATCCTCCGCCGCGTCCAGACGGCCGATGGCCGCACGCGCGCCTATGTCAACGACCAACCGGTCAGCGTCGCGCTGCTGCACGATGTCGGCGCGCGCCTGGTCGAGATTCATGGGCAGCATGACGACCGTGCGCTGATCGATCCGGCCGTCCACCGGCAGCTCATCGATGCGTTTGGCGGGCTTGAGGCGGAAGCTGGAGAGGTTGCTGCCGCTTGGCGCGGCTGGCGCGCTGCCGAGAGCGAGGTGGCGCTGCTGCGGCGGCGGATCGCCTCCGCGCGCAGCGAGGGCGATTATCTCCGCGCCGCCGTCGACGAATTGCAGCGCCTCGCGCCCCAGGCCGGCGAGGAGACGGAACTTGCGGCCACGCGTCACCGCATGATGCAGATCGAGAAGATCGCGACCGATCTCAGCGACGCGCATGAAACGATTGCAGGCCATGCCTCGCCCGTGCCGACGCTGGCGAGCCTCGCGCGGCGGCTGGAGCGCAAGCGCGATCAGGCCGGCGGGCTGCTCGACGGCGTCGTCGAGGCGATCGACCAGGCCATCGATGCGCTGGAGGATGCCGAGGGCCTTCTCGACGCCTCAATCCGTGCCAGCAATTTCGATCCGAAGGAATTGGAGCGCACCGAGGAGCGACTGTTCGCGCTGCGCGCTGCCGCCCGCAAGCACGATGTGCCGGTCGAGGGGCTCGCGGGGCTGCGCACTCGCATGGAGGCCGACCTCGCTGCGCTCGATTCGGGCGAGGAGCGGCTTGCGGCGCTCGAAACCGCCGCCGAGCAGGCGCGGCATGGTTTCGATATCCGCGCCGCCGCGCTTTCAGCCCGCAGGCGCGCCGCCGCCGATGCGCTGGAACTGCGCGTCGCCGAGGAATTGCCGGCGCTGAAGCTCGAGCGCGCCGCCTTCATCGTCGCCATCGAAAGCGACGGCGAGGAGCGTTCGGAAAGCGGCATCGATGCCGTCTCCTTCGTCGTTCGCACCAATCCCGGCACGCGGCCGGGCCCGTTGATGAAGGTCGCGTCCGGTGGCGAGCTGTCCCGTTTTCTGCTTGCCATCAAGGTGGCGCTCGCCGATCGCGGCTCGGCACCGACGCTCGTCTTCGACGAGATCGACACCGGCGTCGGCGGCGCTGTCGCCGAGGCGATCGGGCGCCGCCTGGCGCGGCTCGCCGAGCGGGTGCAGGTGCTTTCGGTGACGCATGCGCCGCAGGTTGCCGCGCGGGCCTACAGCCACCTGCTGATCGCCAAGACGGTTGTCGTTTCGGGTGGTCAGCCAGCTGGCGAGGAGCGGGTCGCGACCGGTGTCACGCCGCTGAAGGGCGACGAGCGGCAGGAGGAAATCGCCCGCATGCTCGCCGGCAGCGTCATTACCAATGAAGCGCGTGCCGCTGCGGCGCAGCTGATCGGCGGGGCCGCCTGAGCGACGTCAGCGGCGGCGATAGACATTGGCTCGGGCCTTCACCGTCTCCATGCGCGCTCCATCCGGGAAATAAGGCTCCAGCGCGGCCATCAGGTCGGCGCGGCAGGCGTCTAGCCGATCGCCGAGCACCGCCGGTGACGTCGAGGAGCGGGTCAGTAGCCGCTCGAACAGGTCCTCGGGCGAGATCGGCGACGTGAATACATGCTCGATCGCCTCCGTCTCTACAAAGGGCGTGCCGTCGAACCAGCTGGCATAGACAGCGTCCCATCCGGTGGTCTTGCGCGATGAATAAGCGAGATTGACTGCCTCGAATGCCTGGTGCCACGGGTTGCGCTCGTCCTTCACCGGCGATGCGCCGCAGATCAGGATCACGCCGTTCGCGGCGAGGATCCGGTCCAGCACCGGCGCGGTCGTCGCTTTGTCCATCCAGTGCAAGGCACGGCCGATGGTGATGAGATCGAAGCGGCCGATGTCGGCGGCGAGATCTTCGGTCCGTCCGGCAATCAGCGGCAGCTCGATAGCCGCCGCCGCCGCGTCTTCGCGCGCTGCGGCGAGCATGTTCGGCTCAGGATCGACGCCGAGGATCGACCCGACATAGGGATGAAAGCCGAGCGCGAGCACGCCTGGGCCGGTGCCGAGATCGATCAGGGCCTCATGGCCGTCCAGCGCCAGCCGTTCCGCGATCAACGCGAAGAAGCCCGCCGGATAAGGCTCGCGGAAGCGCCTGTAGGTCTCCGCAGTCGACGCAAATCGTCCCATCTTGCCTTCCCCCGCTGTGCCATCGGCCGGCTCTCATAGGGCCCGATGCGGTCCTCAACGTGTCAGCGGCGCGGCTCCAGTCGCGCTTGCGCAGATTTGCCGCAGTCTTGACGATCCCGATCGGCGTGATTGGCCGTACCGCACGTTGACCCCTATCCGGGATCGACGTATTTTTTCATAAGGGAACATTATTTGATCGGGAAATGTGACGGCGGTCACCGCAACGCCACAAAACCCGGATTATGAGTGATCCCGCAGCCCGCGCTCCGGTCGTTCGTTGTTGTTTGCCGCCGCGCGCTGTTCTTCGTGCCGGACCTCCCGCCCGCACGTTCATACCTTAGAGAATTGCAATGTCCGCCATATCAACGGTGCCCGCGTCCCGCGCGGTGTCCGAGCCGTCTTTCTTCGAATTCGTGCTGATCATCGCCTTCATGATGGCGCTCGGCTCGATGTCGATCGATAATTTGCTGCCGGCCTTCGACCCGATCCGGGCCGACTACGGCCTCGCCTCGACCAACGAGGTGCAGCTCATCCTGACCGTCTATATGATCGGCTTCGCGATCATGCAGCTCTTCTATGGGCCGATCTCCGACATCATCGGGCGACGGCCGACATTGATGATCGGTCTCGTCATCTTCGCGATCGGCAGCTTCATCGCGCTGTTCTCCACCAGCTTCGAGATGCTGCTTGCCGCGCGGATGATCCAGGGCATGGGCGCCGCGGCGACGCGCATCCTCTCGGTCGCCATCGTGCGGGATCGTTTCCAGGGCCGCGAGATGGCGCGCGTGATGTCGCTCACCATGATGGTCTTCATCATCGTGCCGATCTTCGCGCCTTCGATCGGCAGCCTGTTCCTGCTATTCGGCACATGGCACACGATCTTCGTATCGATGTTGGTACTGGCCGTGCTGCTGGCCCTCTGGTTCGGCCGCCGCATGCCCGAGACGCTGCATCCCGAATATCGCATGCCGTTTTCCGTGAAGCGGATCACCGATGGCGCGCGGCGCTGCCTGTCGCAGCGGACGACGGTCGGCTATGCCACGGCCATGGGCCTGATGTTCGGCGCGCTGATGGGGTATCTTGGCTCGACGCAGCAGATCTTCGAGACCGAGGTCTACGGCCTCGGGCCGATCTTCCCGGTCGTGTTCGGCTCCCTTGCAGCGGTGATGGGCATTGCGTCCTTCATCAATGCGCGGCTCGTGCGTCGGCTCGGCATGCGCCGGCTGTCGCATTTCGGCATCTGCGGCTATGTGCTGTTCTCGGCCGCGATGGTCGCCGTCGCGCTCATCTATGGCGGCAAGCCGCCGCTGATGGTGTTTGCGGTCACGCTCGCCGGCTGCCAGTTCCTGTTCAGCCTGACGATGCCGAACTTCAACACCATGGCGATGGAGCCGCTCGGCGACATTGCCGGCACGGCCTCCTCGCTGATCGGTTTTTACACGACCATCCTCGGAACGCTGGTCGGCCTTGCGATCAGCCAGAGCTTCGATGGTTCGGTGCTGCCGCTGGCGATCGGCTTCCTCGCCGCCGGCATCTGCGCTTTCGTGACGGTCGTCGTCACGGAGCGCGGCAAGCTGTTCCAGCCGCACCATGCCGATCCGCTGCCCTCCGCCGAGGCCTTTGGTCACTGACCAAGGCCGTCACGCATTCCCCGGCCGCTGCGTCCTGCCGCGGCCGGGATCGAACTGAAACGGCACCACGCCGCGCAGATTCTCGTCGATGAGGATCGGCCGTGCGGCCGGTGGCTCGGCCCGCTGCGCGCAATCGGTCCGCTCGCAGAGCCGGCAATTGGTGCCGATGCGCGCTGCCGCGCCGCCCTCGCCATCGGCATAGACGATCCGTCCCGCATATTTCATCTCGCAGACAAGCCCGATCGCGAAGCGGGCCTCGCGCGCCGGGAAGGGCTGCCGCGCGCCGCTGACCGAGGCGGCAATCGAAAAGAAGGCGGTGCCGTCGGGCATCTCCAGTCGCTGTGTCAGGATGGCGCCGGGGCTGCGGAATGTCTCATGCAGGTTCCAGAGCGGGCAGGTGCCGCCATAGCGCGAGAGATGGAAGCGGCCCGAGGCATGGCGCTTCGAGACATTGCCGGCATCGTCGACGCGGATCATGAAGAACGGCACGCCGCGCGCACCCGCGCGCTGCAACGTCGTCAGGCGGTGGCACACCTGCTCGAGGCTGGCATTGAAGCGCTGCGCCAATACCGTGACGTCATAGCGGCAGGCCTCGGCGGCAGCAAAAAAGCGGCCATAGGGCATCATCACCGCGCCGGCGAAGGAGTTGGCGAGGAAGATGCGGAACATGCGCCGCGCCGTCGCGTCGGTCAGCGCCGTTTCGTCGACAAGCGCATCGATCAGCGCGGCATGTTCGATGGTCGCCAGCTGGAACGCCGCCTGGAAGACCCGGCCTGATGGCGACACCATCTCCGAAAGCTGCAATTGCCGGCGGTGGCGGTCGAAACGGCGCAAGGCGCCGGCCATCACATCGGCCGGAAGGATGCGCAGGCGAACGCTATGACGGGCCTGCAGGCGCGCAGCGAGCGCGCCGAGGAGATCGGGCCCGGCTTCGGCAAGCTCAGTCGCAAGGGCCTCGGCGGTCTCGTCGAGCGCCGGAAAATAGTTCCGGGCCGCTTCAATGGCATTGCGCACCGCCTCGACCGGATCGAAGGGGCGGCTCTCGGCGCCTGCGGTGGCATCAGGATCGCGCTGCGTCTGCTGATAGGCCTGGTAGAGCCGGCGGATCGCATCGGCGACCGACGGGCAGGTCTCGACGAGATCGCGCAATTCCTGCTGCGGCACGGCGAGATCGCGAAACAGCGGATCGCTCATCGCCGCCTGGAGCTCGGTGAGGCTCCGATCATCCTCCGAGGCTGCGAGGGCGCCGATATCGAGGTAGTAGACCTCGGCGAGGCGGATCAGCACCTGCGCCGAAACAGGGCGCTGGTTGCGCTCCATCAGGTTGGCATAGCTTGGCGATATGCCAAGGTCCTCCGCCAGCCGGGTCTGGCTGAGCCCGAGATCGCGGCGGAGGCGGCGCAGTTTGCCGCCGATGAACAATTTCCGTCCTGTGTCATTTGTCATTATTTTACAGCTTTACATGTCTGACCGTCACAGGGTGACACCGCAACCCGATTGATCCAGAAAGCCTTTGTCTTTCAGGATTTTGATCGGCACATTGCTGTTGTCGTCGTCGTTGCAGAAGCAATCGCAGACGATGCCACGACCTGTCAATGGAGCCGATCATGTCACGGGATTTCGAAGCCTTCCTCGCCAGCCGGCCCAAGGGCCGTTTCGACGGCATCCGCCGCCCCTATGGCGCGGCCGACGTGGCAAGGCTCGCCGGCTCCGTGGCCATCAGCCATACGCTGGCGGAGCGCGGCGCGGCCCGGCTCTGGCGGCAGCTCACTGAGACGCCGTATGTCCACGCCCTTGGCGCTGTTACCGGCAACCAGGCGATGCAGATGGTCAAGGCCGGGCTGCAGGCGATCTATCTTTCAGGCTGGCAGGTCGCTGCCGACGCCAATACGGCGGGCGCGATGTATCCCGACCAGAGCCTGTATCCGGCCAATGCCGGTCCGGAGCTCTGCCGCCGCATCAACAAGACGCTGCAGCGGGCCGACCAGATCGAGCGCGGGGAGGGCGCGGCATCGCGCGACTGGTTCGTGCCGATCGTCGCCGACGCCGAGGCGGGGTTCGGCGGGCCGCTCAACGCTTTCGAGATTATGAAGGCCTATATCGAGGCCGGTGCAGCGGCGGTTCACTTCGAGGACCAGCTCGCCTCGGAAAAGAAGTGCGGCCATCTCGGCGGCAAGGTGCTCATCCCGACGGCGCAGCACGAGCGCAACCTGATCGCCGCCCGGCTCGCCGCAGACGTGATGGGGGTTGCGACGCTCGTTGTCGCTCGCACGGATGCGGAATCGGCGCGGCTGATCACCTCCGACATCGATCCGCGCGACCGACCCTTCATCGAGGAAGGTGCGCGGACGCCGGAGGGCTTCCATCGGCTCAAGGAGGGCACCGGGCTCGATCATTGCATCGCGCGCGGCCTCGCCTTCGCGCCCTATGCCGATCTCCTGTGGTGGGAAACCTCGCATCCGGATCTCGGTGACGCGCGCGCCTTTGCCGAGGCAATTCACGCGCGCTATCCCGGCAAGATGCTCGCCTATAACTGCTCGCCCTCGTTCAACTGGCGACAGAAGCTTGACGCCGAGACGATCGCGACGTTCCAGCGCGAACTCGGCGCCATGGGCTACAAGTTCCAGTTCGTGACGCTCGCCGGGTTCCACGCGCTGAACCATTCGATGTTCACGCTCGCATCGGGCTATCGCGATCGCGGCATGGGCGCCTACAGCGCGTTGCAACAGGCCGAATTCGCCTCCGAGGCGGATGGCTACACCGCGACGCGCCACCAGCGCGAGGTCGGCACCGGCTATTTCGACCAAGTGTCGCTCGCGATCACCGGCGGCCTTTCCTCGACCACCGCCATGGCGGAATCGACCGAGGCCGAACAGTTCCTGACAGCCGCTGAATGAGAGGGAGATGAGATCATGCAACCATCACGTTTCTGGATCGTCGGCGGCGAATATGTCTCGACGGCATTCGACACGCTGATCGAGGGCAGCGAGCGTGTCGTCGGTCCCTTCGGCGAACGGCGCAAGGCAGAGGACGCCTGGCGCCGGCTCTCCGAGGACAACCGCAGTCAATGCTGCGTCCGCTTCACCATCGCGGCGGAGCGCTAGCGGTACCGGCACGGCCTTCCGCTCGCGCGCCGAGCGGGAGGTTGCAGGCGCTGTTGCCACCGGGCGGGGGAACAGCGCCGATGCTTGTGACGCCCGCACTTTGGTCGTCTAGAGGAATACCACTTTGATTGACTCGCCTGGCAGTTGTCGCAATGGTCGGCGGCCCGGAAGGCAGGCCACCGACGAGTTGTAGTCATGACAGGAACACAGGACCGCCGATCGGATGTATTGGGCGGTCGCGATCGCGAGAGCGGAGTAGCGCCGGCGCCGGCTCCCGTGGACCAAAAGGATTTGCAGCGGGTCGAATTGCTTTCCGGCGAGATCGACGCGGCGAAGGCAGACCTCGCAAAGACAAGGCGGGACTTGGCCGCCATGGCTGAGGCCGTCAATGCGCGGCAGGCGAGGGAACGCGAACTCACCGAGCAGTTCAACGAGCGGACGCACGAACTGCTGCGGGCTCGAAAGCGGCCTTTTCGGAACCTTGGCGTCTATCTGGCCTTCAAAGCGCTGAAGGCGCTGTCTTCCAGCGGATCGCCCCTTCCAGCGCGGATGAAATCACGCTTTCGGCGTAGCGCCGCCAGGCGCGATCCGAAACGATATCTGCCCGAAATCGAGCCGGCGATCGCGGCGCTGCCCGACCTTGTCGAACCGGGTTTCGTCCTGCCAGGACTCGTGCCTTATCGGGACGATCGGCCCGTCGTCGTCATCGTGAGCCATGAGGCCAGCCGCTCGGGTGCGCCGATCCTCGCCCTCAATCTCGCGAGGACCTTTGCCGAGCGCTACAATGTCGTTGTGGTCAGCCTGCGCGCCGGCGAGGTCCTTGTCGATTTCCAGGAGACTTGCACGGAGGTTCGTATCGCCGCCCAGCCGTTCGACAGCGCCGATCAATACGGCCCCATGTTGGATGAGATCGGCGCGGCAGCCCAGCCGCTCTTCGCGGTCGTGAACTGCATCGAGTCCCGGCATATGCTCCGCGCCTTGCGGGAGCGCGGGATTCCGACGGTTGGCCTCTTTCATGAGTTCGCTTCGAACATTCTGCCGAAGACGGCTTTCGCCGAAGCGTTTCGGGAGGCGGACCAGATCGTGTTCTCGACCGAACTCACGATCGAGAATGCGCTGGAACAGACCTCCTTCGTGCGGACCGAGCGTTTCCATGTGCTGCCCCAGGGGCGGTGCGAACTGCCGGGGCGCGGGGAATCCGAAGCTTCGCGCCAGAAGGAGCGCGCGCGCCTTGATGCCGTGCTGCAGCCGAACGGTCCCGACGCCGGCGAGTTTCTCGTGCTCGGGGCCGGCTATGTGCAGATGCGCAAGGGCGTCGACCTCTTCATCAACGTCGCGCGGCGCGTTCTTTCCACCCCAGAGGGGCGTTCCGCCCGCTTTGTCTGGATCGGCCCAAAATACGATCCTGAGCGTGACGCCGGCTACTCCGTCTATATCGAGGATCAGATCACCCGCGCGGGCCTGTCTGATCGCATGACGATGGTGCCCGAAACCTCGGAAATCGATCATGCCTATGCGCTGTCGCGCGTGCTCCTTTTGACCAGCCGGCTCGATCCGCTGCCCAATGTGGCGATCGACGCGATGTCCGAGGGCCTGCCGGTCATCTGCTTCGAAAAGACGACCGGGATCGCGGATCTTTTGAAGGAGGCGGGTCTCGGACCGGCCTGCGTCGCCGACTATCTCGATACCGAGCAGGCGGCATCGAGGTTGCTCGACCTCATGCGCAGTCCCGAGCGCTATCGCGAGGTCGCCGATCGAACCAGGGACTATGCCGCCAAGAGGTTTGACGCCAGGGCATACGCGCTTCAGATCGAGGACCTGGCGCTCTCGGCACGGGCGGCTGCCGAGGGTCTGGAGAGCGATCTCGCCGTGATCGCGGCCTCCGGGCAATTCGATCCCGCTTTCATGCTTCCCGAATGGAAGCGCTCCGCGTCGCCGAGCGAGGCCGCCCACTACTACCTGACAGAGAACAAGCGCCAGCCAGAGCCGCGCCGGCCGGAACCCGGGTTCAATCCGCTCGTCTTCGCGGAGGCCATCGCGGCCGAGACTGCACGGCCGCGAGATGCTTATGCCGAGTTCCTGCGCCGAGACTGTCCCGCAGGTCCCTGGTCGCGGCGGGTCATTCGCGAATCCGATCCGGCCACCGATGACAGTGCCTCGCCTGCCATCAGGACGGCGTTGCACATCCATGCCTATTATCCCGATGTCGTCGCGACTATCGCCGGACGCCTCGCGGTCAACGCCAGCCGGCCCGACCTCTTCGTCAGCGCGGCCGACCAAGCGAGCCTCGATCAGGCGGTCGAGCGATTGCAGGCGCATGGCGGCCGGATCGCCGAGGCGCGGGTCACCGCTAATCGCGGCCGGGATCTCGGCCCTTTATTAACCGCGTTCGGTCCGGCCCTCGTGCGCGACTACGAGCTCATAGGCCATGTCCACACCAAGAAGAGCGTATCAATCGCCGACCGCGCCATGATCGAACGCTGGGTGAACTTCCTGTACGAGAATATGCTCGGCGGCGATCAGGGCGGCGCGATGATGGACCGTGTCATCACTGCCTTCGCTCGTGACCCGCGGCTCGGCTTGGTTTTCCCGTCCGATCCCAATATTCTTGCATGGTCTGCCAATGAAGCCGATGCGCACAGTCTTGCTGCGAGGCTTGGACTAGACATCATCCCGCGACATTTCGACTTTCCGGTCGGATCAATGTTCTGGACGCGTGCCGAAGCCATTGAACCTTTCGTCAGGCTCGGACTTAACTGGAGCGATTACCCGCTTGAGCCTGCGCCTCGTGATGGCACTCTCCTGCACGCGATCGAGAGGCTGTTCGGCATTGTCGCCGAGCGTCGCGGACTGAATGTCGCAGTCACGCATGTGACCGGCGTCACGAGGTAGGGAACAGCAACCGGGGCAGGATGGCGGCAGAGCCGGGACTCGCCTTGTCCCTGGCTGGGCGAGACGGGATATCGTGCCGATGGCCAGCAGGTCAGAAGGCTCGCGAGACGAGATCAGAACGGTTGGCTATATCCCTGTCGATGGTTTGGGATGGCCTCTGGAACAGAGGTGATGTGTTTTGCGCCCGCGGCGGGCGACGTGGGGACGATGCCGCCTAAGTGACTTGGTCCGTCCGGTCACTTGTGACAACTGAGCTGACCGCCAGCATCCCGAGGGATGATGTTGGAGATTGCGCGGACCTGGGACAGGGGAGGATTTGCACAGTGGTGTCGTATAGACGGGGTCGGATAACCTGTTCGAGTCGGAAAGCCTTATCTGGAGCTTCGGGCCCCGCCGAATCATTGTCCGCCGCATGGCAGGACCATTCGCCCTTGTCAGCGCTCTCCTCCGCGGGACGCCGCTAGCATGTCGTCCGCCGCAAAGCTGCTTACGGTAACGCGTCCATCGTTGCCGCCCTTCGACGATATGGTTGGCTTGCTCCGCGAGATTTGGGACAGCGGAATCCTGACCAATGGCGGCCCGTTCCATGAGCGTCTGGAGGCGGCGCTCGGCGAATATCTCGGCGTCCAGCATGTCTCGCTGTTCAGCAATGGCACGATCGGCCTGATTACTGCGTTGCAGGCGCTCGAGGTCGAGGGCGAGGTCATCACGACGCCCTTTTCCTTTGTCGCGACTGCACATGCGCTGCTTTGGAAGCGCCTCACGCCGCGCTTTGTCGACATTGATCCGCGTACGATGAATCTGGACCCCGAACGGATCCGGGCGGCCATCACGCCTTCGACCGCCGCGATCATGCCTGTCCACTGCTACGGACGGCCGTGCGATGTCGACGCCATCGAGTCCATTGCGCGCGAATATGGGCTGAAGGTGATCTATGACGCCGCTCATGCCTTCGGAGTGCGTTTGTCGGACGACAACCTCTTCGCTCACGGC
The DNA here is from genome assembly GCF_900129325.1 of Kaistia soli DSM 19436. Lineage (GTDB taxonomy): Bacteria > Pseudomonadota > Alphaproteobacteria > Rhizobiales > Kaistiaceae > Kaistia > Kaistia soli. Next base: position 1,717,585 of record NZ_FQUP01000001.1, read on the forward strand.
GATCTGTCTGTCCTCAGCTTCCACGCCACCAAGGTGTTCAACACGTTCGAGGGCGGCGCCATCATCTCTCCCGACGCCGCTATGAAGCGGAGGGTCGATCAGCTCAAGAATTTCGGATTTGTCGACGATGTCACCGTGGTTGCGGCGGGCATCAACGGCAAGATGAATGAGTTCAGTTCCGCGCTGGGCCTGCTGCAGCTGCGCGATATCGATGCGATGATCGCGCGACGTGGCGAAATCGACGCCTACTACAGGGATCGCCTTAATGGGGTACCCGGCATCGAACTGACGGGGGCGGGCAATGCGGCGCGACCCAACCATTCCTACTTCCCGATCCTGGTCGGCCCGGAATTTCCACTGACGCGCGATGAGCTTTATCAGCGTCTGCGGGCCAATGGGGTGTTCGCACGCCGCTATTTCTACCCTTTGATCAGCACGTTCGGCATGTACAACGAGCTTCCTTCGGCGGCCCAATCCAACCTGCCCGAAGCGACGCGCATCGCCTCGCAAGTGATCTGCCTGCCGATCTATCCGATGCTGGAAGAGCACGAGATCGACCGCGTCATTGCCGTGATCACCGAGGCCTCGCTATCGTGAGACCGATGACGGGCCTGGCTCAGACCAGCACGGCAAGCGACGTCGCAATGGCTTCTGCGAGCGTCGGGAGCGTCCGAACCCGAAAATGACGAATTGACATCCCGGATGCCCGCATATCGTTCGAAGGCGTATGTCGACAGTCTCTCCGAATTCGGCGAGGCGGCGGCGCTGCCCGGCAGTGGCGGCTGGTTCCTTCGCAGGTCGATCGCAGGCCACGATCTCCATGACGGCATGACCTATCCCATCCTCGCCTGCGAAGATTGGTCGGCGCTCGCGGATGACATCGAAGGGTGGCGCGGCAGGCTTGTTAGTTTTGCGACTGTTCCCGATCCCTTGGGACAGTATGCGATGGCAGATCTCGAGCGGGCCTTCCCAGATCGTCTCGTGCCTTTCAAGCATCACCATGTTGCCGACCTATCTTTTCCGACCGATCGGATCGTCTCGTCCCATCACGCTCGTCAGGTCGGCAAGGCCTTCCGGAAGGGTGTCGAGGTGGAGGCCTATTCGGATCCTCGCGTCATGCTCGATATTTGGCTCGGCCTGTTCGACCATGCGATCGAGAAGTTCGATATTGGCGGCATTCGGAAGTTCTCCCGCTTTGCTTTCGAGCGCCAGCTGGCCCTTCCGGGAGCCATCATGTCAGTCGCCCGGCAAAATGGAACGCCTGTCGCGGCGCATTTTCTACTGGTTGGGGATGGCGTCGTGTATGCCCATGCCGCCGCTGCCAGCCCCGCGGCCTACAAGCTTGGCGCTGCCTATGCTCTTTACTACCACGACCTCAAGTATTTCGCGGACAAGGCCCAATGGATAGATTGGGGCGGCGAACCGGGGATGGCGCAGGAAGGGAATCTCAGTTCGTTCAAAGCGGGCTGGTCGACGGGTATCCGCCAATCCTATTTCTGCGGCCGCATCCTGGATCGAGAGCGTTATGCGGCTCTCGCCAGCGCGTCGGGAACGCCGGCCACGTCCTATTTTCCAGCTTACCGAGTGGGAGAGTTTGACTAGGACCCCAGTTGGGTTCCCTCGTTCGGGGTGGGGCCTTCCGCTGCGAAAGCTGGATGACAAGGAATGCCGCCGGTCGGCGCGACGGGAGACGTGCGGTGCAGGCAACGGCGTGAACGAGGGGATTGCGCCGCCGGATTTCTTGAGCGGTCGTCGCTCCGACGGTACGATCTTCTAGGACGATCTATAACGCCAAGGTTCTGTATTGGCAGGGCTGGTGGCTGGGAGGTATCTGTGGATTTCAAGAAATATTGGTCTGTCTTTCCTACGCAGTTTGTCGAAACCGATTTCGCCAAGCAGGTTCAGTATACGATTAAGGGCGAGCCGATCGGCAAATCCTACATCGACGATATTGCCGCCAGCATCGTCGAGAACCTGGCGATCAGCCCCGAAGATCGGGTGCTCGACCTGTGTTGCGGGAACGGCATGTTCACGATCGAGCTCGCCGAAAAATGCAAGCACATCGTCGGCGTAGATTTCTCGGACTCATTGGTGAATGTCGGGAAAAAGCATAATATCCGCGATAATGTCCAGTATATTGAAAGTGACGCAGTCGAATATATACGTGAATTCGCCGCGTCGGGGCAGACGTACGACAAGATTCTCGTCAATGGCGCCTTCCAGTATTTCAACAAACAGCAGGGACGGGCGCTTATCGAAGGCATGGCGCAGGCTCTTGAGCCAGGGGGCAGAATCCTTCTCTGCGGCGTCCCCGATGCCCGCCGAAAGTCCGGGCTTTACGATACGCCATCCAAGATGCTGCGACACTACTGGCGAATGCTGGTCGGCCGGGAACGGATTGGCGTGTGGTGGACCGAGAAGTCCATCCGGTCCATCAGCGAGCAGTCAAAGCTCAACTGCGTTTTCAAGGACAGTCGAGGCCAGACGAGCTCCCCCTACCGCTTTGATGCGATTCTGACGGGGAAGGCTCTGGCAAATCGGACAAGCAGCTGATCCTGCCACGCCAAGTGGCTGCGCGGGCCCCGAGCGGCTTTTGAGTCGGCACTTTTCATGCGCCGCGGACTAGCGGCAAGGTGGCTCCGCCGGCCCGCGCACCGATTTCGGCTGGTTTTGTTCCTAAATCCACTGCAGGTGGACGATGAACGCAACCAGCCCGGCGATCACCAGGCCGAGGCCGATGGCAATTCGCTTTTCGCGGCGGCGTATCCGACGGACGCGAGTCGTTGAAGCGTGCACCGCCGCTTGAAGGTCCTGACCACGGGCCTCGGCAAGTTCTGCCTGAGTTTCTGCGAACTCGGTCTTGCGGTGCGCGGTCTCGAGCGCGTCTTGCAATTGTCGTCCATGGGCCTCTGCGGCGTGGGCCCGAGCTTCTGATCGGCGAAGCTTTTCGATCGCCTCCGAATGCCTGGCCATGAGATCGGCATGCCTGGCCGTGAGATCGGCATGCCTGGCCATGACATCGGCAATGGCCGCCTGGGAACTGGCCATCTGGGTTGCGAGGTTGCCCGCGTGACGCCACGCCTCGTCCCGCCCGGCCTCCGCCGTATGCAGTTGGCTTGCCACGACGTCGACACGCCATTGGGCCTCAGAGCGCTTCGCTTCCGCTTCGTTGATGCGCGTTTGCATCTCAATAAGGCGAATCCGGGTCGCTTTTACTGAAGCCGCAGCCTGCGGTGAGCTCAGCTCCGCGTCGCCGGACGCGGCCGTCTGCTCTTCGGTCGGCTCTTTCAGAACGGTCGAGAGCACGTGTCGGGCGGTGTCACGCCGACTTTTTTCGAATAGAGCAGCATAGCTGGGACCGAGATGCGCCTCGATCTCGATCTGCATGCACAGCCCCAGCAGGATTTGCTCTGATAGCGGCCGTGTCGCCCAATAGGATTCCCCATGGATGCGATAGCGGGCCACGAGTCCGTCGATGTGATCGATGAAACCGGACCTCGCCGCCAGCAAATAAAGGGGCCAGTCGCCGGCCGGCATGTCCCTGACCCAATCGGGCACCTCCGGCAGCGCCGAGTGCCGTATCATGACTGAGCAGGTTCCGAGGAAATTACCCGTGGTCAGATCGGCGATCGTTCCTCGATGCCCGAGTCCTTTCATGACGCGGATGACCTCACCGTCATCGGTGACGCGCTCGACGTCGTGATAGGTGATCGCGCTATCTGGATGCGCCTCCATGAAGTCGAATTGCGCCTGCAGCTTGTCCGGCGAGACCCAGTAGTCGTCACCGTCCAGAAGAGTGATATAGCGCCCGCGCGCGGCTCGCATCGCACGTAGGACCACCTCGATGCTGCGCAGATTGTCCTCGGAGCGCATGAGGCGGATGCGGCCGGGATCACGCTCCACGTAACTCTTGACGATCTCCCCGGTGCTGTCCGTCGACCTGTCTTCTGAGATGATGACTTCGAACGGAAAGTCGGTCTGCTGCGACAGGACGCTATCCAGAGCCTGCTCGATGTAGCGCTCGTGATTATATGTCACGATGATTGCGGAAATGGCGGGCTCGACGGCGTCGATCGTCTTGACAGTCGGTACCTCTGCGCCGGCTTCGTCGCCGCGGCTTACTGCTGCAATCCTGCTCTCCGCACCATCATTCTCGACCAGTTCGTCGATTTCAGCCGCATCGCTCCCGGTTTCTGATGTCACGTTCTCTTCCATCCCAGCATCAACCGCCTCGATCCTCCGACCCCGCCAGTCACATAGAGCACTTCGCAATCGAAGGGAATCCTGTGAGACCATGTGCTTTCAACTTGATGTCCTTGCTTTTGACGCCCTTGCTCTAGAAACTTGGGGCTGCGGTACACATTCCCGTTGCGAGAAATTCTGCGCGTCGCTGATGCGTTGTTTGCAGCAGTTGAAATGGCCTGCGGCCTCGCGGCTTGGCGTGTTGATCAATTCCCGATATGAGGCAGCGGCGGCGCAAAGGACGAGACCGTCAAATACGGTCGGTCCGCCTCGAACGGAGTAGGGTTTCCGGATGCGGTGTTTGGTTCTGGGCGGAGACGGGTTTCTCGGATCGCATCTGGTGGAGAGCCTTGCCGCCGCCGGTCACGCTGTGCGGAGTTTTCGTCGGTCATCTGCGGCCGGCCATTCTCCACTCACGAGTCTCCACGGGAACCCGCCCGGTACGATTGAGATTTTCAGTGGCGACTTCCTGTCGAAGGACGATCTGAAACGGGCGCTCGAAGATGTCGACGTCTGCTATCACCTCATCTCGACGACGATCGCCAGCACCTCCAATGCGGATCCGACGTTCGACGTCGGAACCAACGTGCTGGGCACGCTGCGCCTCCTCGAAACGGCGGTAGCGGCCGGTACCAAGAGAATCGTGTTCGCTTCGTCCGGCGGCACGGTCTACGGCGTCCCACGTTCGGTTCCGATCACCGAAGACCATCCCACGGATCCCATCTCGTCCTACGGCATCACCAAGCTCGCCATCGAGAAGTACCTCCATCTCTATCATTCTCTGCACGGGCTTGATTATGTCGTGCTGCGTCTCGCCAATCCCTATGGCGAGAGGCAGCGGCTGCTAGCCCAGCAAGGGGCCGTCGCGGTGTTTCTTGGGCGTGTGTTACGGGGCGAGGAGATCGTTATCTGGGGCGACGGAGAGGCCGTCAGAGACTTCGTGTATGTCGGCGATGTTATCGATGCGTTTGTCGCTGCGGCGGAGCCGCTCAGGACGGACGAGCGCGTGCTGAACATCGGATCGGGGTGCGGCTGCAGCCTCAATATGATCCTCGATGCGATCGAGGCCGTGACAGGCCGGACGACCCTTCGTCGCTACACGCCCGGCCGGGTCTTCGACGTTCCGGTGAACGTACTCGATATTGCCGCTGCCCGGCGCTCGCTCGGCTGGGCACCACAGGTCGACCTCAAGGAAGGACTGCGTCGCTTCACAGCCTGGATCGAGCAAAGCGGGACCCTCTGACGACCGGAGCGACGCTCTTGGGGCGCTGCCGGTCTGTTCACCGTCCCGCCTGCCAACCGAAGTTCACCGCCGATACTCGCGAACATAAGTTGTTGCGTAATCGTAGCCGGCTTTCTTCGTTGCAAAGGGCAGCATCCGTTCCAGCACATGCAGCAGCGTGCCGTCGATCGGCACGGGCTCCAGCGGATAATCGTCCCATTTCAAGCCGAGATCGAACAATGGCGCGAGCGCGGCCGGCCGCGCCCAGAACATGGTGCCGATCGGGAAATCGAAGTGATTGCGTAGCTTGATGCCCATCCGGGCGGCAATGTCTTCGGCAATGCCCCGGTTATCGTTCCAATCCCAGAGATAAGGATCTTCTGCGAATACGAGACCGAGCTGCGGATCGGACTCGAACGCGCGAGCGATCTCATCCATCATCGGGAACTCGCCTCCGACCAGATGCTCCCACAAGAAGGTTCGCCACACCTCGCCCATGGACGTGGCACTATGAAGGCTACGCTTGCCGTGAAAGTGGCCGATCAGATCATAGGAGAAGATCTTTTCACGCGGAAACGCGCTGAGGAACGGACCGATATCGCGACCCTGGTTGGGAACAACGATGACGGTCCCGGTTACGTCTAGCGTCGCCAAGGAACGCTCGAGTTCATCTTGCCGCTCATCGCTGGTGGTCGTGATCAGTAGGTCGCAGCGGGTCCGGCTCCGAGACAATCGCTCGACAAATTCCGGCAGGAGTTCTGGATAGTGGAAATGGCCATGGACTGCGACCTTCAGACGGCTTGCCGCACGCGCGGTGTCTGCTTGCGGCGTGATGACTTTGTGGCGCCATGGGCCATTTGGAGCGCCTGAGCGCAGATAGTGAGCCAGCGGATCTTCACCGGTATCCTCCCGGTAGTCAGCATTCTCGGCCGCATAGATGAGAGGGTGGAATCCCTCGACAGGACGCCGGACGAAGTGGCCGGAAAGCGGCTCACCGCGCGGCACGGCGTTGCGGGACGCTCGCAGATAGTTGCGGAGGGCTTCCTTTTCGCCGAGTTGCACCAAGGCGCCTGTCTGATAGAGCGTGCTGTTGAAAATTCCGGCGGCCTCGATGGTCTCAAAGTCGAGCCGCGCCTGCCGATGCATTCGCAATGAATGTTGCGCCAGCTGGTCCAGGGCCCGGACATAGCCTTGCATGTCAAACGTGCTCTCGCCGATCTCGCGCATGGCCGCTGACAGGGTCTTACGCAGCTCGTCATCGGTTGCGAGATCGATCAGTCTATCTGCGAGCGCCCCCGAGTCGAGATAGGGCACGACCAACTGCCGTGTGTCGGGGCGTTTCAGCAAGATTTCCGCCATACCACTGGCGTTCTCGAAGCAGAGGACGGGAATCCCCTGCAATGCACAGTCGATGGAGACATTTGGCAGAGGGTCGAGGCGCGACGACAGGACCATGACGTCGGTGCGGGCGTATAGAGGCTCCATGTCGCTGAACGCGCCAAGGAAGCTGAACCGGTCACCGAGACCGCTCCGTTCCACTTGTGCCTCGATGAAGTCGACATAGGGCTGATCGTAGGTGTAGGCCTCGCCCGCCCATGCGAACTTGACCTTGAGGTCAGGCCGGCGTCTCGCCACGTCTGCTGCTGCAGCGATGAAGGAATCGACACCCTTGCGCATCGAGATCATGCCCATCCCGACGATGAAAAGGGTTCCATCGCGGGGAGGCAGCGCACTCACATCTCCATGCTCGGGGAGATTTGGCCGCTTGAGAATCTGAGGATTCGGTGCCGGAGCGCCAGTTCCTCCCTCCGGGAGCTCGGAACTACCCTGCGGGAGAATAGCGTAGCGACGCGGCAGAATTTTGCCGTGATCGGAGAGTGCCGCGTCTGCCACAACCTGCGCCGGAAAGACGATCTGCGAGGCGTGCTCGAAAAGGGCGCTCAGCCGGCCCACGGGACGATAATAGCTCGAAAATTCGTGGACCAGCGCGACTACCGGAACGCCGTTGCGCTCGAATTCGGGAACGACGCCGCGGGTCTCAACGCTGTTGGCGATCACATATTCGGGCCTGTAGTGCCTGATCAGCTCTTTCGCCAGCTCATCATATTCGGCCTCGTAGGGCTGAAAGCTGTCGGGGAGTTCCACCGTCACGTCTGCGACTTGCTGGAATGCCGTCAAGAGGGCTCCCGGCCGCTGGAGAACAACGACGGCGTTATATCGGTTTTGGATGGCGCGCACGATGTTCCAGGCGAGGATCGGGGCGCCGGTTCGCGAGGCTTCGTGGACCATCACGACCACCGTCGGGCGGCTTGGGTTGACCAATCCCGCGGGGAAACTCATGCGGCTTGTGGCCGGCCCCGCTGAGCGGCCCTCATTCCGGCCGAACAAAATGTAATGGCTCAGCCGGCGCTCTGCGACGTCGGGGTAGAGGCGTGTGTAGAAGGTGGGATCAAACGCAGCCGAAGGCGCCAGACCGCTGGCTTCGCCATGCCTTACGTAATGAGCGATCGGCGACATCCCCATCGCATGGGCGTTCGCCGTGCCAGCATAGAAGGACGTATCAAAAAGGCCGCTGGATTCGATGAGGGCGATATCTCGCTCGTCTTCAGCCCGATTTTGATCCGGACCCGCGAGGAGCGGCGCCTGGAGGCGTGCCATCTCCCACTCAAGCTGGAAGCGGGCCGGCTTGCGCTTCTGCAGCGAATTCTGAAAGCTGCGAAGATTGCGTTTTGGCAGCAGCGGCTTCAGCAGCAGGATCATGCGCAGTCCGAAGCGCTGCAGGCCCTGCCGCATCGGATTCCACGGCTTCGAATAGGCGCGTCGCAACTGCCAGGCGAGGTGGTCGCCAGCCGCGGCCATGGTGGTGATTTCCCGCCGGGCTTCGCGCGTCGCCTGCTTCTCCCGCCAGAGCTCCTGCTCGATCTCCTCGACCCTGCGGAGCACCAACTGGCGCTCCTGCTCCCGGGTCTTGAGCACGTCGGCGAGGCGTTCCGCCTTCAAGCGGGCGTTGGCAATCTCCTGCCTCAGATGGTGGGCGGCGCTTATGGGAAGCTGTCGCAAGCCGATATCGACAGGAATTGGATCGTGGAGACTGGACAGAGGCCGCTCGTTCCCTTCGCCAATTTCGGCTTGGATCTTGCCCTCAAGCCGAGCGTAACGCCGGATGTCGTCGGCCATCAGCTGCCATCCAAGCGAGCGAGCGAAGTGCTGGAAGAGCGCCAACTTGCTTAGCGAGACGCCCTTGGCGGGCTCGGCACAATCGAACAGGGCATCAAGACTGTCGAACAGCGAGCGATAGACGAGGTGACCAATTTCGATCGGCTCGGCCATCCGCCATTCCTGATTGAAGAACCGGGGCGTTGCCCCATCTTCCGCAACTAAATTGCGAGGAATGGCGTCGATGAGGCTTCCCGAGATAGTGGTGTTCGCATCGGGAAGAGGCGATTCTGTTAAGCCCGCTTCGGAGAGGAGGGCGTCGAACCAGCGCCGAGCCCAGCCTGTCCAGTCATCAAGGGTCCAGCCCGGCCGCGATAGCAGCGCCGCGAGTTCGGCGTGCCAGCTCGGCGCAGCCTCGAAAGGCTCATCCGCGGCGTGCAGCGAGATGGCGGCGGACACCGTTGCAGCAGCCTTCGGCGCAAGATGGCGCCGCTCGACCATCAGGGCGCCGTCGCGCCAGACGAAACGGAGTTCTTTCGCGAAGGCGGGTGGCCGCGGCGCGCCGTAGTGCACCGCGAGCACCTCGTGTTCCGGCAGTTCGGCATCCGAACTCACGACGAGGAAGGAATCCGTCAGATCCGGCCAGAGGCCGTTGCGGAAAGCCAGTTTCCAGGCGTGGCCATGCGAAAGAGCGACGGGCCTGCGTCCTTGCGGATCGGCACGGACTGCCGCCGCGATCAAGGCCGACAGGTCTACGTCGTGCCGCAGCAGACGGTCGGAGAGCAGCGAGACCGGAAGCTTGCGGTCTGGCAGCGGAAACCACCACTGCTGGCTCGGCAGGCCGTGCTTTGCCAGACGAAGCGAAAGTTCGGCCCGTCCGAACGTCGCCAGACCGTCTGTTGGAAGGAGGTCATCGATAGGATTTTCGGCCGAGCCGGAGAGATATTTTAGCCCGAGCTGATTCTCGACCGCGATGATGAAGATGCCGCCGGGCCTCAGGAAGCTTCGCGCGCGCGCCATCAGCGCAGCCACTGGATCGGCCTCCTCGGCGCCGAAGAACAGGCGCGTGGACCCTATAAGGTCGATCAGAGTTACCACGTCGAACTGCTGCCCCTTCGGCAGCGAAGCGAAGTCGTCGGCGACGACGCTGACGTTCGGAAGGTCGGCACACCGTGCGGCTGCGGCCGCGGCGCGGCGCCTGCGCTTCTCGACAGCGACGACGCTGGCGCCTGTCTCGCCGAGGTAGCGGGTTAGGCTCCCGCTACCTGCGCCGATCTCGAGGATATCTCCCTGCAAAAGATGGCGGAGCGGGCGCAGGAGGTTGGCGCGCCTTGCACTGAAATCTTCGCTGACGGGGCCGTCCGGGTCCGCTTTCTGAAGTTCGAGCGACAAGGACGAACGATCGAAGCTTTCGTGCATGATCCTGGCGACGCGGTCGTCTGCATCGTCACCATCGGTGACATGGGAATGAAGCTCCTTTCCCCGATGCCAAAGATTGAGTGTTGCGTTGAAGCGATAATATTCGCCAAGCCATACGTTGTTCTTATTCATTCTCTGATTGTCTTGTCGATCGCCGAGAGGTGGTTCCAAACAATCTGGCCGGGAGGCGAACGAGAGGATCGCGCGGGCGTCACGTGCGCAAACTCTCGGATAACATTGTCAGGTCTTGCCCGACGTTTCTATTATGAAGCGCGATGTCGTGTCCATTGCTTGCCATCGAGAGTGGTGGGCTGGTGCGACAATTACTCACGTGAAAGACGCCCGGCGCCCGCGTTCGCGGTACCAGCGAAGGCAAAAAGTGGTGCGGACCGCCGAGCCTCTTGAGGCTCTGTCGATCGATCGGCCCCGATGAGTGGCGGCCGCTCGTGCCAGTTGTCGGCGAAGAGAGCCAGCCGGTATGTGATACCCGCTGGCGTTCCCGATCAGGGCGGCGTCAGGACACCGAGCCTCTCGCCCTCGTAGACCGATGAGCGCAGGGGGCGCCACCACCAGTCGTTCTCGATGTACCAGGCGACCGTCTTCGCGATGCCGCTTTCGAATGTCTCGCGGGCACGCCATCCGAGCTCCGTCTCAAGTTTGGAGGCGTCGATCGCGTAGCGCGCGTCATGGCCGGGCCGGTCGACGACGTATTTGATCAGTTGCTCATGCGGGGCGTCCTTCGGCCTCCAATCGTCCATCAATGCGCAGACATGCTTCACAACGTCGATGTTGCGGCGCTCGTTGCGTCCGCCGACATTGTACTTCTCGCCGAGGCGCCCCTTTGTCGCGATGAGATGCAGCGCCCTTGCGTGGTCCTCGACGAAAAGCCAGTCGCGAATGTTCAGGCCCTGCCCGTAGACCGGCAGCGGCTTGCCTTCGAGCGCGTTCAGGATGATCAGCGGGATCAGCTTTTCGGGAAAGTGATAGGGCCCGTAATTGTTCGAGCAGTTCGACACAACCACGGGCAGACCATAGGTGCGATGCCAGGCGATCGCCAAGTGGTCGCTCGCCGCCTTGGACGCGGAATAGGGCGAGGAGGGGTCGTAGGGCGTCGTCTCTTTGAACAGCCCCTCGTCACCAAGCGACCCATAAACTTCATCAGTCGAAACGTGGAGGAACCGGAACTGCTCCTTCGCGCCGGCCGGCAAGCCCATCCAATACTGACGCGCCGCTTCCAGAAGCGTGTAGGTGCCGACGATATTGGTTGAAATGAAGTCTCCGGCGCCGGTGATCGAGCGGTCGACATGGCTTTCAGCGGCGAGATGCATGATGCAGTCGGGCTGGAAGCCAGCGATGGCCTCTGAAAGCGGGCCGCGATCGCAGATATCGATCTGGGCAAAGCGATAGTTGGGCGCGTTCGCGATCGTCTTCAGCGAAGTGAGCGTCCCGGCATAGGTCAATTTGTCGATGACCAGCACGTCGGCGCCGACTTCGCCCACGAGATGGCGAACCAATGCCGAACCGATGAATCCGGCGCCGCCGGTTACAATGATTTTCATGTTTCGATCCACCAAAGCGATAGCCTGACATCCCCCGCGCGGCCGCGCGTGGTCAGGCTTCCGCAAGCTTGAGCAGGTACTTCCCATAGGCGGTTTTCGAGAACTGCTTGCCGAACACAATCAGTTCGTCGCGGGAGATGAAGCCGTTGAGATAGGCGATCTCTTCGATGCAGGCGATGTGCGTGCCGGTCCGGTGCTGCATGGTGCGCACGAATTGGCTCGCCTCGAGGAGGCTGTCATGGGTCCCAGTGTCGAGCCAGGCAAAGCCTCGCGACATGCGCTCGACGAAGAGCGCACCCGCTTCCATATACACACGATTGAGATCGGTGATCTCATATTCGCCGCGCGGTGAGGGTTTGAGCCTCTGCGCATGGCCGACAACGGCATTGTCGTAGAAATAAAGCCCGGTCACCGCGAAGGGCGACTTCGGCAGGGGGGGCTTTTCCTCGATGCTGAGTGCCTTGCCGGTCGTGTCGAGCTCGATGACGCCGTAGCGTTCCGGATCATCGACCTCGTAGGCGAAGACGGTCGCTCCGGTCGGACGCGCCTTGGCCCGATCCAAGAGTTCCAGCATGCCGGCACCGAAGAAGATGTTGTCGCCGAGAATGAGCGCGACGTTGTCGTCGCCTATGAAGTCAGCGCCAAGCGTGAAGGCCTGTGCCAGGCCGTCCGGGCTCGGCTGCATCACATAGGAAAATGAAACGCCCCATTTAGAGCCGTCGCCAAACAGGCGCTTGTAGCTGTCCAGATACTCCGGCGAGGAGATGATCAGGATCTCTCTTATCCCTGCCAGCATCAGAACCGACAGCGGATAATAGATCATAGGCTTGTCATAGACCGGAATGAGCTGCTTGTTCACCGCCAGGGTGGCGGGATGAAGCCGCGTTCCGGAACCGCCTGCGAGGACGATGCCTTTCACGACGATAATCCTTTTCTTTTCATTCTTGCCTCCGCAGATCGTGAAGGACCTCGCGAAGAGCGTCTGTGAAAGGTCGCGCGATCAATCCGTAGTCGTGCGCGAGCTTCGCGCCGCCGAGGACCGAATTGGCCGGGCGACGCGCCGGAGTCGGATAGTCATGGGTCGCGATGGCCTCGACCTCGGGCACCTGCAGCCCGGCTTCGGCCTCGCGGCTGAAGATCTCCCGCGCAAAGCCACACCAGGTCGTCGCGCCATCATTCACGAAATGATAGGTGCCGACCGGGGCTGCGGGGTCTTCGATCATTCTCAGCGCGATCGCAGCAAGTACGTCGGCTAGATCGTGCGCGCTGGTTGGGCAGCCATGCTGATCGTCGACAACGCGCAGCCGGTCGCGGGTCGCGCCCAACCGCAGCATGGTCTTGACGAAATTCGTGCCATCGGCGGAGAACACCCAGGACGTCCGGACGATCGCGGACCGGGGATTGCCAGTGCGGATGGCTTGCTCGCCGCTCTCCTTTGAAGCGCCGTAGACGCCGAGGGGCCGCACGGCGTCCTCTTCGAGATAGGCGCCCACCTTCGTGCCGTCGAAGACGTAGTCCGTCGATACGTGGACCATCGGAATGCCGGCGCGAGCCGTGGCGGTTGACAGTGCGACGGGGCCGATCGCATTGACCGTCCAGGCCGCGAGGCTATCGCTCTCGGCCTTGTCGACTGCCGTATAGGCGGCCGCATTGATGACGGCGGCATAGCCGCCTTTTTCGACATAGTCGGCGATGCGACCGGGTGCAGCGAGGTCAAGTTCAGCGCGTGTCGGCAGGTCCAGCGAAACACCGTGCGGCCATGTCCGGCGCGCAAGAGCCGCGCCGACCTGTCCGGTTCCGCCGGTAACGAGGATGCGCATCCTGCTAGCCTCAGACTTCGATCATTTGCATGGGCCGCCCGTCGCCGGCGAAGGGGCTCTCGAACCCCGCGAGGCGCGGCAGGCGCCCATCCTTGTCGCTCAGCAAGGGCGCCGCGTCGGCCGGCAATGGCCAGGCGATGCCGATTTCGGGATCGTTCCAGGCGAGCCCGGCATCACAGTCCGGGGCGTAGAAGTTGGAGACCTTGTAGGTCACTTCCGTGTCGGGCTCCATCGTGAAGAAACCATGCGCGTAGCCCACGGGAATGAAGAGTTCGTGGCCGTTATCGGCGCTGAGTTCCGCACCGATCCACTGGCCGAAAGTCGGCGAACCCTTGCGAATGTCTACGGCGACGTCGAAGATCCGGCCGCGGACGCAACGAACGAGCTTATCCTGGCCGAAGGGTGGTGTCTGGAAGTGAAGGCCGCGCAGCGTGCCGATCCGGACGGAGAGGGAATGATTGTCCTGAACGAAGCGACAACTGATCCCAAAGCTTTCGAACTTCTTCTCGTTGTAAACCTCACTGAACCAGCCGCGATCATCACCAAATCGCTTCGGTTTCACGAGAACTATCGTAGAGTTCATCTTTTACTCGAAATCCCCGCCTAGCGCATGAGCGCGTCGCAACATGCCGGAAAGTCCCAGGCCTGTCGAGGCCCCGACTGGTCGTCGCGCCCGTCGATCGTTGCCGCTAGACCCTTGATGCAACGTCGTCAGCGCGGCATAGCTCCTTGCTCAGGAGGAGCCGCCCATGTCGTCCGATCCGTCATCCGCTATCCCTGTCGACCAGTTCGCCGAGGCAGAGGCGGCCAGCGAGCATCAGCGCCTGACAGCCGCCATTCGCGAGGCGGATGTCCATTATCACCAGGAAGACGCGCCGACGATCAGCGACGCGGAATATGACGCGCTGCGCAACCGGCTGAACGCGATCGAGGCGCGCTTCCCGGGCCTCACCTCCGAGGCGAGCGTCGCGGTCGGCGCGGCGCCTTCTGCGAAATTCGCCAAGGTCCACCATGTCGTACCGATGCTCTCGCTCGACAACGCCTTCAAGGACGCCGACGTCGCCGAGTTCATCGACCGCGCCAAACGCTTTCTTCGCCATGACGGACCGCTGGCGTTTACGGCCGAGCCGAAGATCGATGGGCTTTCATTGTCGCTTCGTTATGAGGCCGGTCAGCTGGTGACCGCGGCAACCCGCGGCGACGGTTTCGAAGGCGAAAATGTCACGGCGAATGCCCGCACCATCGCCGATATCCCCCAATCCCTGCCTCAGGGCGTTCCCGAAGTCGTCGAGATCCGCGGCGAATGCTACATGGCGCACGCTGATTTCGAGGCGATCAATGCGCGCGCAGCCGAGGGAGGAGCGCGTCTATTCGCTAATCCGCGGAATGCCGCTGCTGGTTCGCTGCGCCAGCTGGACCCGAGGGTCACGGCGGCGCGGCCGCTCAAGTTCTTTGCCTATGCCTGGGGAGAAATGAGCGCGATGCCGGCCAAGACGCAGATGGGCATGGTCGAGGCCTTCAAAGCTTGGGGCCTGCCGACCAATCCGCGCATGGAGCTCTGCAAGAGTGCGGAGGAGGCGCTCGCCTTCTATCATGGCATCGAGGAGGAGCGGGCGCGCCTCGGCTATGACATCGACGGTGTCGTCTACAAGGTCGATGACCTTGCCCTGCAGGCGCGGCTCGGCTTTGTCTCGCGCAGTCCGCGCTGGGCGATCGCGCATAAATTTGCCGCCGAGCGCGCCTTCACGGTTCTGAACGATATCGACATCCAGGTTGGCAGGACTGGCGCGCTGACGCCGGTGGCGAAGCTCGAGCCCGTAACGGTCGGCGGCGTCGTGGTTTCCAATGCCACGTTGCACAACGAGGACTTCATCAAGGGAATCGGCTCGAACGGATTACCGATTGCCGGCCGAAGCCTTGACGGCGAGGGCAGGCCCGTCGATATCCGTATTGGCGACACGGTCGTCGTGCTGCGCGCCGGCGACGTTATACCGCGCGTCGATGATGTCGTGGTGGACAAGCGTCCCGCGGGGGCGGTTCCGTTCGAATTCCCCACGATATGCCCGGTCTGCGGCAGTCATGCGGTGCGGGAGGAGGGCGAATCCGTCCGCCGCTGCACCGGTGGCCTGATCTGCGCCGCCCAAGCGGTCGAGCGCATCCGGCACTTCGTCTCGCGTCTCGCCTTCGACATCGAAGGGCTCGGCGATGAAATGGTTCAGCTGTTCTTCGAGGAAGGCGTGATCCGCAATCCGGCCGACATCTTCAAGCTGCATGAACGGCGCGAGGCGGCGCGCGAGGCGCTGCTCAAGCACAGGATCCGCCAGTCCGAGGCCCGCCGGCAAGGTGCGGAGGGGCCGAGCAAGGCGATCGACGACGATAAACGCTCCTTCGAGGGGCTTGATAAGCTGATCCGGGCGATCGACGAGCGGCGCTCGATCCCGCTCGATCGCTTCATCTATGCGCTCGGTATCCGCAATATCGGCGAATCCACTTCGAAGGCGCTGGCAAAGCGCTATGTCAGCGTCGATCGGTTTCGGCAGGCAGTCTCCGAGGCGGGCGCGGCGCGGCCTGGCGCGGCCTGGCTTGAACTCACCGATATCGACGGCATCGGTCCTGGATCGCGCGACAAGCTGCTGAAGATCGAGCTGCCGCCTTCATTTGAGGGATTGCCTGATCTCGATGCACGTACGGCGATCGGCCAGGCGAAGCTTTCGTCGAAGGCGCATCAAAGCCTGATAGCGGCTTATGGAAATGCGCAGGCGGCCCTGGCGCGGATTGCCGAGGCCAAGAACGGCGTTCCAGGCGAAGCGTTCAGCGAGTTGGCTGGGCTGTCCGATGTCGGCAGCGTGGCGGCCACGGACCTGATCGATTTCTTCGCCGAGCCGCATAACATCGAGGTTGTCGATGTTCTCGTTGAGGAAGTGCGTGTCGCCGATGTCGCGGCACCGCGTGGCGGTGGAACGCTCGACGGTCAGATCGTCGTCTTCACGGGCACGCTCGAAAAGACGACCCGAAATGAAGCCAAGGCGATCGCCGAGCGGCTGGGGGCAAAGGTATCGAGCTCCGTCTCCTCGAAGACGAGTTTCGTGGTCGCCGGTAGCGAGGCGGGCTCGAAGCTTGCCGATGCGACGCGGCTCGGAGTGAGGGTTCTTTCAGAAGATGAATGGCTTGCATTGATCGCATAAGCCTATGCAAAAAGAGCCCCGCCTGAGGCGGGGCTCGATCGCTGCGCAAAGATGCGCGCGCTGCCAGACTACGGCGCAGTGGTCGACGGGGCTGCCGGGGCCATCGGCGTGGCCGGGTCCGTCGGGGTGACCGGATCAGCCGGGGCGGTCGAGCCCGTGGCTTCGGCTGGCGTCGCATCCGGCACCTTGAACTCGGGAGCTGCGGTCAGCTCGTCCTTGGTGGTGTTCAGGCGGTACTTCCAGCTGTTGCCGTCAGCGACGCGCTCAAGGGCACTCGGATTTACGGCGACATTCTTCTCACCAATTCCGAGGAAGCCACCGACACCGATGACGACCGCCTTGACCTGACCGTCCTTGGTAGCAATCAGGTCGTTGACGTCGCCGAGGTTTTCATCGCCGACGCCATAGATCGTCGAACCGATCAGCCGCGAGGCGACCCAATCGTCAGCGGCCGGCGCAGCGACAAAACGGTCGAGCGGGGCTGTCGGGGTAACCGGCGTGACAGTATCGCCGGTTGCAGCCGGCGGGGTCGTGGGGGCCGGGGTCGCATCCTGCGCGAAGGCAGGTGCAGCCGCCAGAAGTCCGGCAATAGCCGTGGCCGCGAAGAGCTTCGTCATGATTAACTCCGTGATTTTATGTGACTATCAGAGCGTTTGCTCAGTCATCCAACGGAGTTATGCCGCTCGCGTTCCCTGCGGCCGCCGAAAAAATAGCGCTGCCGTGATGGGGCGGCGCAGGTCGTGTCATACGCTCAGGGGTTGCGTCGCCAGCTTCAGGAAGACGAGCGCATTCCCCTCGAGCTGCGGGGCGAGCGCGTCGTGGACGCGAGCGTGATAGGCGTCGAGCCAGGCTCTTTCGGGTGCCGTCATCAGCGCTGGATCGATCAGATTGCGGTCGATCGGCGCCAGCGTCAGCGTCTCGAAGGAGAGCATCGGCCGGTCGCCGCCGGCGATCTCGGTCGGAGGTTCGACGACGATCAGGTTCTCGATGCGGATGCCATAGGCGCCCGTCTTGTAGTAGCCGGGCTCGTTGGAGAGGATCATGCCGGGCTCGAGCGCGACGTTGCCGGTCTTCGAAATGCGGGCTGGCCCCTCATGCACCTGCAGGAAGACGCCGACGCCATGGCCGGTGCCGTGATCGTAGTCGAGGCCGGCTTGCCAAAGCGCCAGACGGGCAAGCGTATCGAGCTGTGCGCCCGTGGTCCCCTTTGGGAAGCGAGCGGTCGATAGCGCGATATGCCCCTTCAGCACGCGGGTGAAGCGATCGCGCATCTCATCGGTCGGCCGCCCGACGGCGATGGTGCGGGTGATATCAGTCGTGCCGTCCTGAAACTGGGCGCCGGAATCGACCAGATAGAGCTGCCCGGGTTCGATCGCGCGATCGGTTGCCTCGGTCACGCGGTAATGGACGATGGCGCCGTTCGAGCCGGCACCGGAGATGGTGTCGAACGAAATCTCCATCAAAGGCTCCCCATCGGCAGCCCCGACCTCCGCGCGGAAGGCCTCAAGGCGCTTGGCGGCACTGATCTCGGTGAGGCCGCCCTTTGCTGCTTCGGCGTCGATCCAGGCGAGAAAACGCGTGACCGCAGCCCCGTCGCGCCGATGCGCGCGGCGCATGCCCTCGAGTTCGGCGGCATTTTTCCGTGCCTTGGGCAGCGAGACGGGGTCGCTGCCTTCGACCAGGGCGCCACCCGCGCTGGTCAGCGCATGGGCGAGCGCGTCTGGCGTTGACTGCGGATCGGCGAGGACACGCGCCCCGGCCGCACCTAGCTTGGCGAGATCGCCGGCCAGCGCCGCTTCTTCCTTGATGTCGGCAAGGTCGGCGAGCGCGTCGCGAACGGCGTTCGACAGCTTGCGGCCATCGATATAGAGCGAAGGCGGTCCGTCGCGCCGCAGGATGGCGTAGGACAGCGCCACCGGATTATGCGGAACATCGCCGCCGCGGATGTTGAAGGTCCAGGCGATCGAATCGGTCTGGGCGAGGATTGCGGCATCGACGCCTTTGTCGGCGAGGAGCACACGGAGCCGCTCGATCTTCGCGGTCGCGCTTTCGCCGGCGAGCGCGTCGGGCTGCATCACGACCGCGGCTTGCGGCGGCGCGGGCCGGTCATGCCAGACCCTGTCGATAGGATTCTCTTCAACAGGGATTAACGTGGCGCCGGCTGACTGGGCAGCCGCCTCGAAGCGACGCACCTCGGCGATCGTCATCAAGCGCGGATCATATCCGATGCGGTCCTTCCCACCGAGACGGCTCTTCAGCCATTCGTGCGGCGGCGTCTCGATCAGATGTTCATAAGAGAAGTCCTGGCTGTCGACCTGGTCGCGCACCTGCAGCGTGTAGCGGCCATCGACGAAGATGGCCGCTTCGCCAGAGAGCACGATCGCAGCGCCGGCAGAGCCGGTAAAGCCCGTCAGCCAGGCAAGTCGCTCAGCCGAAGCGGGGATGTATTCGCCCTGATACTCGTCAGCATGGGGAACGATGAAGCCGGTGAGGCCGAGGCGGCTGAGCTCGGCGCGGAGGGCCGTCACGCGCTCACCGATCGGCCCGGAGCGTGTCGGAGCTTCGAAAGTCTGGAACATCATGAGGGCTCGCTGGGGACACTATGGTGAACGAAGCGTAGCGGCGCCGCGCTCCAGCCGCAATTGCGTTGACGGAGATGGTTGCATCGCGTCATCAATGTGTCGGAACTTTGTGCGATGCAAAAACTGCATGTCAGTCATGCCGTTGCGGCGGTTCCTTCGTGCGCTCGCCTCCACTATGTTCCTGCTTGCAACGGGGTGCCCTGGCACTTCACGGAAGGATTGGACACGATGACTGCAGCTTATGGAGAGATCGGCATTGCCCCGGCAGCAAGCCGTGGGCATGGCGTCGTCCGGCGCGCGGTCGCCCGGATGAACCATACTCGCGAGCGCCAGATGCCGCGTTATGTCAATGGCTATCAGCTTTCGCTCGACGATGCGTCGCTCGCGACCTTCGGCTTCGACCGTGAGAGCTTCGAGCGTTCGGCGTTCAGCGCCACGCTCTAGGACGACCGCTCGGCCAACGGCCCGGCATGATTGTTGAAGGCCCCGTCATCGGCGGGGCCTTTTGCTTGTCTCGTACGTCACGCGACACAGTATCAACGCCGCCCAGGCAAGACGCCGCCTTATCGGGCGCGCTCGAGCGTCAGCGTCAGCCAGCCTTCCATCTCGCCGGAGCGGACGAGCTTGAGGCCCTCGGCCTCATAGGCGGCGGTCACGCTCGGTCCCTGGGCGGTGAGCAATCCCGAGAGCACGACCGTGCCACTGGCTGGATCGAGATGGCGAGCGATGTCGCCGGCGAGCGCGATCAGCGGGCCTGCGAGGATATTGGCGATGATCAGCTCGAACGGCGCGTGGGCGGCGAAGACCGGATTGCCGAAACCTTCGGCCGTCTCGGCTTCGATCAGATCGCCGACACCGTTGAGAACGGCGTTCTCCCGGGTGACGCGCGTCGCGACCGCGTCGATGTCGGTGGCCAGCACGCGCTTGCCGAAGGCCTTGGCAATCGCGATCGCCAGCACGCCGGTCCCGGTGCCGAGATCGAGAATAGATCCGAAGTCGCGCGCCGTGCAGATGCGGTCGATCTCGGCGAGGCAACCCGCCGTCGTGCCGTGATGGCCGGTGCCAAAGGCCTCGCCAGCCTCGATTTCGATCGCGATGTCGCCCGGCCGAATTTTCTCGCGGTCATGGCTACCGTGAACGAGGAAGCGACCGGCGCGGACGGGCCGCAACCCCTCCAGCGACTTCGCGACCCAGTCCTCGTCCGGCAGCGGCGCTACGGTGTAATGCGGCACGGAGCCTTTCATCGCGTCAGCGATCAGCGTCGCGAGGACGGTCTCGTCGGGCGCATCCTCGAAATAGATGTCGACAATCCAGCTCTTGTCAGCCTGCTCCGTCGTGGCGGCGGTCGGGAAATCGAGCTCTTCGCTGGCGCCGAGCGCCTCCACGAGGGCCTGCGCCATTTCTTCGGTCGCGACGGGGAGGGAGGCGATCAGGGTCATGCGAATGGGTCTCTCGTGCGGCGCCTTGACTTGCGTGAAGGCCGGACTTCGGATTGGTGAGGCTTCATAGCCTCCGCCGCCGCCGAAGTGAAATCAGAAGAGACCCATGACAGCTGTCGACATCCGCACCGATCCCCCGTTGGCCAACGCGAATCTCGCCGCATTATGGAGCGCAGCCTGGGGCAATACCGGGCCTGCCGATTTTCAGCCCATGCTGACGCACAGCCTCGTCTATCTCGGCGCCTATGACGGCACGCGGCTGGTCGGCTTCGTCCATGTCGCTTTCGATGGCGGCGTGCATGCCTTCCTGCTCGATCCGACCGTGCATCCCGATTGCCGCCGCACCGGCCTCGGAACGCGGCTCGTCACGGAAGCCGCGCGGCTTTCGGCCGAGCGCGGCGCTGAATGGCTGCATGTCGATTACGAACCGCATCTCGCCGGTTTCTATGCCGGCTGCGGCTTTCGCGCGACAGAAGCGGGGCTGTTGCGGCTCACCCCCTAGATACGAAGCTGTCGACGACTTTTTTCGGTCCGGTGGCGAAGTCAACCGTCAGCTTGTTGCCTTCGATCTCCAAGATGGTGCCGTAACCAAATTTCTGGTGAAAGACCCGTTCGCCGCAGGCATAGGCGGAGGAGGGACCGGTCGATTTGGCGATGAGCTCGCCTTCGATCAGGCGCGAAGCGCCGCGCGAGGTCGACTGGGTGCCGGCGGCGCGATTCTTCTGCGCCCGCTGCCAGCCTGGCGTTGAATAGGTGTTGGCGAAGGGGTCGGCGCGGTCGAAGCGGCTGGCGCCATAATTGCCGACGCCGCCGACATTGTATCCGCCATAGCTTGATGTCTGCTCGACGACGTCGACATGCTTGTCCGGCAGTTCGTCGAGGAAGCGCGAGGGCACGGAGGATTGCCAGAGACCGTGGATGCGGCGGTTGGAGGCGAACCAGATCAGCGCGCGCTGCTTGGCGCGCGTGATGCCGACATAGGCGAGGCGCCGCTCCTCCTCGAGGCCGGCGCGGCCGCTTTCGTCGAGCGTGCGCTGGCTCGGGAAGAGCCCTTCTTCCCAGCCCGGTAGGAAGACCGTCTCGAATTCGAGACCCTTTGCGGAATGCAGCGTCATGATCGACACTGCGTCGTTGCTGTCGGCGCTGTCGCGGTCCATCACGAGCGCAATATGCTCAAGGAAGCCTTCGAGCGACTCGAACTCTTCCATCGAGCGGATCAGTTCCTTGAGATTATCGAGCCGCCCGGGAGCATCGGCCGAGCGGTCCTGCTGCCACATCTCGGTGTAGCCGCTCTCGTCGAGGATGATCTCGGCGAGTTCCGTATGCTTGATCACGCCGAGCTTGCCGCGCCAGCGCGCGAAGGCCGCGACGAGATCGCGCAGCGAGGTACGGGCCTTGGCGCCGATCTCGCTCGTTAGCGTCAATTCCTCGGCCGCCTGCAGGATTGGGATCTGGCGGGCGCGCGCATGGTCGTGCAGCAGGCGCACCGTCGTCTCGCCGATGCCGCGGCGCGGCGTATTGACGATGCGCTCGAAGGCGAGGTCGTCGCCGGGCTGCATGACGATGCGCAGATAGGCGAGGGCGTCGCGGATTTCCTGCCGCTCATAGAAGCGTGGGCCGCCGATGACGCGATAGGACAGGCCGAGCTGGATGAAGCGCTCCTCGAACGAGCGCATCTGGAACGAGGCGCGCACCAGGATCGCCATCTCGTTCAGCGCATGGCCGCGGCGCTGCAGAGTCTCGATCTCCTCGCCCACCGCGCGTGCCTCTTCCTCCGAATCCCACGACGATGCGACCTGCACTTTGGCGGCATCTGGGTCGGTGGCGTCGGTGAACAGCGTCTTGCCGAGCCGTCCCTCATTATGGGTGATGAGATGCGAGGCGGCCCCAAGGATATGGCTGGTCGAACGATAATTGCGTTCGAGCCGGATCACCACCGCGCCCGGAAAGTCCTTCTCGAAGCGCAGAATGTTGTCGACCTCGGCGCCGCGCCAGCCATAGATCGACTGGTCATCGTCGCCAACGCAGCAGATATTGCGCCGGCCCTGTGCCAGTAGCCGCAGCCAGAGGTATTGCGCGACATTGGTGTCCTGATACTCGTCGACCAGCATGTACTGGAAACGCTGGTGATACTCGGCGAGGACGTCGGGATGCTCTCGGAAAAGGCGGAGATTCTCGAGAAGCAGATCGCCAAAATCGCAGGCATTCAGGACCTTCATCCGGTCCTGATAGGCCGCGTAGAGCTTCAGCGCCTTGCCACTGGCAAAGCCGCCGCCATCGCCCGGCGGAACATCCTTCGGCGAAAGGCCACGATTCTTCCAGCTGTCGATGAGACCCGCCAGTTGCTTGGCCGGCCAGCGCTTCTCGTCGATGCCCTCCGCCTGGATTACCTGCTTCATCAGGCGAACCTGATCGTCGGCATCGAGAATGGTGAAATTCGGCTTCAAGCCGACCATCTCGGCATGGCGGCGCAGGATGCGCACGCCGATCGAGTGGAACGTTCCGAGCCAGGCCATGCCCTCGACCGCCGGGCCGATCAGGTCGCCGATGCGGTGGCGCATCTCGCGGGCCGCCTTATTGGTGAAAGTCACCGCGAGGATCTGGCTCGGGCGCGCCTTGCCGGTCGCGAGGAGATGGCCAATACGCGTCGTCAGCACGCGCGTCTTGCCCGTTCCGGCGCCGGCCAGCACCAGCACCGGTCCTTCCGTCGTCTCGACGGCAAGACGCTGTTCGGAGTTGAGGCGGACCAGATAATCCGGCTGCGAACGGGCGCCAAGGGCGCGCGCGGCGATGCCGCCCGGCCGCGGCCCGGGAGCCTCGTGGTCGAACGGGTCTGTCATGCGAGGGCCCGCATGCGATTCGGAAACGTGAACATAGCGCGAATATGGAGCGTTGCCGCCGCTCTTTCCAGCAAGAGCACCGCATCAGTGCCATGGTGATGGCGTTCTATGGACCAGGTCGCGTAGAGGAAGGCGCCTGCGGCCGGCTGGCCGGGGCGCCGCAACCTGTGGAGAAGATGACGATGCGTGCAGCGATCCATGAGACATTCGGCGACCCGGCTGAAGTCCTGAAGGCCGGCGAGCGGCCGATGCCAGAGCCCGGCGCCGGCGAGATACGGGTCCGCTTGGTCCTGTCGCCCATCCACAATCATGATCTTTGGACCGTGCGGGGGGACTATGGCTACAAGCCAACTCTTCCGGCCATTGGCGGCACCGAGGCGCTCGGCATCGTCGATGCGCTCGGCGAAGGCGTCTCGGCGCCCCCCATAGGCACGCGCGTCGTGATCGCGGGGGTTAACGGCGTCTGGGCAGAGTATTTCCTGGCGCCGGCTGCGCGGGCCATCCCGCTGCCTGATGCGATCGACGACGCGACGGCCTGCCAATTGATCGCCATGCCGCTCAGCGCCCTGATGCTGCTCGAGGATCTGAGGCTCCAATCCGGCCAGTGGCTCGTGCAAAACGCGGCGAATGGCGCGGTCGGCCGCCTCGTCTCGACCTTCGCCAAGACGCGCGGCCTCAACGTCGTCGGCCTCGTCCGTCGCGCCGCTGGCGTCGCCGAGTTGGCCGATCTCGGCATCGACAACATCGTCTCGACAGCTGAGCCGGGCTGGGAGCGGCGGGTCGCGGCAATCACGGGCGGCGCACCGATCCTTCGGGGCATCGAATCGGTCGGTGGTGAGGCCTCGCGCCAGATGTTGTCGCTGCTGGCGCCTGGCGGACGCCTCATCTCCTTCGGCTCGATGAGCGGCGCACCCCTTCTCGTTCCGTCGGGCGATCTCATTTTCCGCCAGATTACGGTTGAAGGCTTCTGGGGCGCCACACGCTCGGCCGCGACGCCGCGCGAGGACATGGCGCGCATGATCGGCGACCTGATCCGCTTTGCCGCGACAGGCACGCTGCGCCTGGAACTCGACGAAATCTTCACGCTCGAAGAAGTCGGAGAGGCCGCGGCGGCCAGCGACCGGCCGGGACGCAGCGGCAAGATCGCGCTTCGCCCCTGAACATCGTCGCGGGGCCGAGGAAGTCTTTGGCGTCGCTGGATGATTTTGCTAGGTTGCCGCCACCCGCCCTGGGCGGTGATCGGTTGAGGGGAGCATGTTGGCATGAGCGTTTCGGCATTGCGCAGTAAGGGCGGTCTCGCCGATGCGCTTGGCCGTCTGGAGCTGCGCTTCGGCGCCCGCTTCAGCCGTGGCGCGGAACTGCGCCGACAACATGCCAACACCGTCAACTGGCTGCCCAACGAGCCGGCCGATGCCGTCGTCTTCGTCGAGACGACGGAGGAGGTCGCCGAACTGGTGAGGATTTGTGCCGAGCATCGCGTGCCCGTCGTTCCGTTCGGCACCGGCACAGGCCTCGAGGGCCATGTCAACGCGCCGCTCGGTGGCGTGTCCGTCGATCTGTCGCGCATGAACAACGTCATCGCCGTACGGCCCGAGGATCTCGACTGCACCGTCGAGGCGGGTGTCACGCGACGCCAGCTCAACGACTATCTGCGTGATCAAGGGCTTTTCTTCCCGATCGATCCTGGCGCCGATGCGAGCCTCGGCGGCATGGCGGCGACGCGCGCATCCGGCACCAACGCCGTGCGCTACGGGACGATGCGCGACAGCGTCGTCAACCTGACAGCCGTGATGGCCGACGGCACGATCATCCATACAGCGCGGCGGGCGCGGAAATCCTCCGCCGGCTACGACCTGACGCGTCTGCTCGTCGGCTCGGAGGGAACCCTTGGCATCATCACCGAGGTAACGCTCCGGCTCTCCGGCATTCCCGAGGCGATCGCGGCGGGCGTCTGCGCGTTTCGAAGTGTCGAGGATGCCTGCAACGCCACGATCCTCACCATCCAGAGCGGCATTCCCATCGCGCGCATCGAGCTGCTCGACGCGCTCATGGTCCGCGCCACCAACGATTTCGCCGGCCTCGGCCTCCCTGCGACGCCACATCTCTTTGTCGAATTCCATGGGTCGGCGGCCTCGGTCGAGGAGCAGGCGCGGCAATTCGGCGAGATCGCGGCCGCGTTTGGTGGCGGCAGCTTCCAGTCGGCGACAAGGCCCGAGGATCGCACCAAGCTCTGGCAGGCTCGCCACGACGCCTATTTCGCCGCGAAGGGCCTGCGTCCCGGTGCGTCGGTGATCGCGACCGACGCCTGCGTACCGATCTCCCGCCTTGCCGAATGCGTCGCGGAGACCCAGGCGGACATCGCGGAAACGGGTCTGATCGCCCCGATCGTCGGCCATGTCGGAGACGGCAATTTCCACGTCCAGATGATGGTTGATACCGCCAATCCGCATGAGGTCGAGCTCGCCGAGCATTTTCTCGGGCGTCTTGCCAAGCGGGCCATCTCAATGGACGGCACCTGCACGGGCGAGCATGGCGTCGGCCAGGGCAAGCGCAAATATCTGGCGCTCGAGCATGGGCCGGCGCTCGGTGTGATGCGCAGCATCAAGGCGGCGCTCGATCCGCTCGGCATTCTCAACCCCGGCAAGGTGCTGCCCGAGTAAATCGGGCGCCGGTCGACGCAAGGAGGCGGACCTGAGCAGGCTCTACCTGTTCTTCGGTGGCTTGATCATCGCCGTGCTGTTCGCGGCGCTGGTCGTGCCGCTGTTCGTCGACTGGAACAGCTATCGATCGAGCTTCGAGCGGCAGGCCGCGACGATTTTCGGCCAGCCGGTTCATGTCGGCGGAACGGTCAGCGCCACCGTGCTGCCGATGCCTTCGCTCGTCTTTACCGATGTGCGCGTTGGTGGCACCGCCGAGCAGCCAATGCTGCGCGCCGATCGCTTTGCCATGCGCATCGAACTCATTCCGCTGATCACCGGCGACGTGAAGGTCGCGGAGATGCAGATCGACCGGCCCGAGCTTGCAGTGACGGTCGATGATGACGGCAAGGTCGACTGGCTGCAGCGGAGCGCGGCATCGGCATCGCTGAACCCGGACGCAGTGTCGTTGCAGCATGTGACGCTGAGGAACGGCTCGATCAGCTATCTCGATAGCCGTTCGGGCCGCGTTGTCGCGTTCGATCATATCGATGCGACGGTCGATGCACGCTCACTGCTCGGCCCCTGGAAGATCGACGGGCGCCTGGAGAATGAAGGCCGTGCGTCGGCCGTGCATATCGCCAGTGGACGACGCGAGGCGGATGGCTCGCTGCGGGTGAAACTCGACGTCGTCCCGGCTGACCTGCCCGTGACGCTTTCGGCCGAAGGTCTTGTCAACGAAGATGCGAAGGGCCTCGGTTGGTCTGGCACGTTCAATCTCGCCGAAGTTGTCGCGCCCGTGCAGGGCGAAGCAAAGCCGCAGCCGGGCTGGCGCGCCGCGGGTGGCTTCGAGCTGCGCCCGGACCTATTGCGCCTGCCTGAACTGACACTTGCGGATGGTCCCGACGATCGGCCGTTCAGCCTGACCGGGGCCGCAACCATCGCGCTTGGCGAAGACATGCGTTTCGATGCGGTGCTGAAGTCGCGCCAGGTCGATCTCGATCGCTCGATCGGCAAGGGACCAAACGAACCCGTCGACGTGAATGCGGCCGGCGGCGCATTGGTGGCCGCCTTGGCCACCCTGCCACGGCCACCCATTCCGGGACGCATCGGCTTCGATGTTCCCGGCATCGTCGTTGGTGGCTCTGTCGTCCAGAATCTGCAGTTCGATGCAGCGACCGACGGCAAGGGCTGGCGGATCGAGGAACTGGCGGCTGACCTTCCGGGCCGGACTCGACTTTCGGCCGATGGCACAGTCGAGACCGCGCCGAAGGTCCGGTTCGTCGGCGGCGTCCGCGTCGCTTCCGAGCAGCCGTCGATTTTCGCCGCCTGGTGGCGTGGCGGTCCTGCGGGAACGCGGCTGCCGCTGCAGCCCTTCGACATGTCCGGTCAGGTCGACATCGCGCCCGAACAGATCCGCATCACCGGAATGTCGGCCCGGATGCAAGGCTCGAATATCCGGGGCGCGCTCGATTGGCAGCGCGATTCCGCCGGACAACGCGCGCTGACGATCGATGTGAAGGCCGACCGGTTCGACTATGATCAGGCCGCCTCGCTGACCGAGCTCTTTGCCGGGCGGAGTGTGACAGCGCAAGGCGGGCTTGCCGACAGCTTCCGCGTCAAGCTGGCGGCCGGGACCTTCATTGCCGGCGACACGACACTGTCCGACGTGTCGGCCGATGGCGGCTATGCCGGCGGGGTGCTCACGGCGACCCGTTTCTCGGTCGGTGATCTCGCGGGTGCTGCACTGCAGGCGAGCGGCCGCCTTGCCGATCTCGACACGACGCCGAGCGGCCAGGTCTCGGCCTCCATCGATGCCAGCGACCTGCGCGGCGTGGCCGATGTCGTCGAACGGATCCTGCCCGGATCGGGCTTTGCCGCCTGGCTCGGCGCTGCGGCGCCGGCTCTGCACGATGCCAAACTATCGGCGGTCGCCAATGCAGAGGCCGTCGACGGCATAACCAATGCCAATCTCACGCTGAACGGCAGCGCCGGCGGCAGCGCGATCGACGTCGCGCTCGGCCTTTCCGGCTCGCCGGCGGACTGGCATGACGGGTCGTTCAAATTGTCGGCCGCGATTGAAAACCCTGATGCGGGCGCCGCGCTCAGGCAATTCGGCTTCGCCGCTGAGCCGGTTGAGACGCCGGGCATGCTCCGCCTGACGATCGAAGGCGGCGGCGCCCTTTCCAACGGCGTGCCGCTCAACCTGAAGGGCGAGGTGGCGGGCCTCGGCTATGCGGTCTTGGGCAATCTCTCGGTCGACGAGAGCCGTACGCCGCATTTTGCCGGCAAGGCGACACTGGCCGGCGCGGATGCTGGCCCGTTTGTCGGCCTGTTGACAGGGCCGGTTCCAGGGCTCGCGTCGCCGTCGCCGATCGACGTAGCGGCGACGCTCGACATCGCACCCGGCCGTCTGGCGCTCGCCTTCGACAAGGCGACACTCGGGCAGGCCGCGGCCAGTGGATCGCTGACATTCGCGAGGACCGGCGCGCGATGGGGGCTCGATGGCGACCTTTCTCTCGATCAACTCGATCTCGCTTTGGCAGCTGGGCTGGGCTTTGGCATAGCGCCCGAGGGAGGCGATGGAGGCTGGTCCGATGTGCCTTTCGGCAGGCCGGTGTTGCCTGGCATCGACGGGGCCGTTGACATCAAGGCCGCGCGGCTGGATCTCGCCGATGGTCTCTCCGTCGCCAATGCCATTGTGAGTGCTCGCCTTGCCGGCGGGCGGACCGACTATGCGCTTTCGGCCGGCGACTTTGCCGGCGGTACGGCAACAGGTGCGCTGTCGATCGACAATCAGGACGGCTCTGCAACGGTTTCCGGCCAGTTCGAGATCAAGGACGCCGCGCTCGGGTCGCTCACCTGGCAACAGGACGGCAAGCCGGTGCTCACCGCGCCGCTTGACATTTCCGGTCAGTTCGAAGGCAGCGGCCGTTCATTGGCCGGAGTCGTTGCTACGCTTTCGGGCGGCGGATCCCTGCATGCGGGCGCGGGCACAGTTGCGGGTCTCGATCCGCGCGCTTTCGGGGCCACCATCGCTGCGGCGGAGAATGGCCGCGACCTCGATGAGGCCGGTCTCCGCAAGGTGTTCGCCAGCTTCCTCGATGCCGGGCCTCTGACATTCAGCAGCGTCGATGGCGCCTTTTCCATCGTCGCCGGGACGGTCCGCGCGCAGAACCTCGACATTGCCTCCGACGAGGCGCGTGTCGCCGGCGGCGCGACGATCGAGCTCAACCAAAGCGCACTGGCGAGCCAGTGGACGCTGACAGCGACCTCCGGCGCGGAGACAACGACCGGCGCCTTCCCGCAAGTCGGCATCAGTTTTTCCGGCCCGCTCGCGGCGCCCGAGCGCAGCCTCGACGTGACGCCACTGCTCAGCTTCCTGCAACTGCGCGCCTTCGAGCGCGAGGTTCAGCGTATCGAGAAGCTGCAGGCCGAGATTCTTGAGAAGGAGAAGCTCGGACGGCTGGTGCGCGTTGGCCGCGATGAGGATCGCCGCAAGGCGGAGGCCGCCGAGCGCGCGGCCGAAGCGGAGGCTGCCAAAGCCGAGGCCGAGCGGAAGGCGGCCGAGCAGGCGGCAGCGGCGGCGGAAGCCGACCGCCTCGCCAAGGCGGAGGCTGAGCGTCAGGCGGCCGCCGAGGCGCAGCGCCAAGCCGATGCCAAGGCTGCTGCTGAAGCTGAGACGGCTGCGGCAGCGCAGCAGCGGGCCGCTCAGGCGGCTGCCGAGGCGGAGGCGGCCAACAAGGTCGCTGCCGAGGCGAAGGCCAGGGCGGACGACGCAGCCAAGCGGAAGGCTGAAGCCGATGCAGCTGTCGGAGCGACTTCGCAGGCCGCTAAGGATGCAGGCGCCGATGCCGATGCGGCCAAGAAGCGGGCTGAAGCGGAGCGGAAAGCCGACGCCGATGCCATCGAGCGGGCGCGGAAGCTCTTGGAGACCGTGCCGCAACACCTGCAATTGCCGCAGGATTCAGGCGCAAACTGACCCAGCTCACCGGCTTGTCGCGGCGCTCCGATACCAGTTGAGCATGGCGATCCGGATGGCCGAGGAGAGATTGACCGCCGGGTCGCGCCCGCCGTCGATCTCGGCGACCAGCGCCGGCAAACTGATCCCGCGATGAGCGGCGACATCTTGCAGCGCCTGCCAGAACGCGTCCTCCAGCGAGATCGATGTGCGGTGGCCGGCGATCGCGATCGAGCGCTTGCGGATCATGACGCCTCGGTTCTCCCGCGCAAGGTTTCGTCCACCGATCGACACACTGATCGAAGCCGAGAATTGCAATCCCGGGCCGGTGCATGGGTTCGAACGATGCCTTCGAACCGTCACGCGGGCAAGGTCGAACCAGCCTGATCGGCGGGTCCACCCAGTTGGTGCGTCAATACGGACGGATCGGCCGCTAAGGCAGTTTGGCCGCGCCGTTGCCTGCACACTGTCAACCGACATCCGCGATGCCTGTGACCGACATCACTGCGGCGCCAAAACGGCGCGCGCTAATCTTCTGCTTGTTGAGGGGTGTCTCGTTCCTGCGGGACTAAAGCTTATCAGGCGGTTGTCTCAGGCGGCAGACCAAGTTCCTGCGGCGTGACGCTGCTGCGATTTATTTCGTGGTACCATCCTTGCAGAGCGGTTCTGGATCGCGACACGCTGAAACTTCGAGAGTCTTCGGCCTCGACCTTCTGCGTGCGATTTCTATCCTGATGATCGTCTATATCCACGCTATGGGCGTGGTGTCCGGGATCGTGGATGAGTACATCTACCTGTTTCCCGCGATGGACAGTGTCTCGATGTTCTTTGTCCTCAGCGGCTATCTCATCGGTCGCATTCTGATCAAGACGTTCGTCGAGCGAACTGGCGACACGCGTTCGCTGGGTCAATTCTGGATCTACCGATGGTTCAGGACCCTGCCGAACTATTATCTGATCCTGACAGTTCTGGTGGTCGTTTCCAGCCTGAACGGCTCCGGGTCAGATGCTCCTGTCGGACCCTTTTTCATCTTCTCGCAGAACATCGCCTGGAAGCACCCATCCTTCTTCGGCGAGGCTTGGTCGCTCGCGGTCGAAGAATGGTTCTATTTGCTGATGCCGCTCCTCATGATCGGCGCGATGTGGCGTTCGCCCAGCGTCGCCGCGAGCAGGCGGCGTCTCATCGTTCTTCTCGCCGTCGTGGCTCTGGCTTCGATTGCCGCGCGGCTTCCGGCCGGCCTCGGCGGTCATGTGGTGACCTATGAAGATTGGGACTCCATGATGCGCAAAGTGGTCGTCGGGCGATTCGATGCTCTGGCGATCGGCGTCTTCGGCGCCTATCTCAGCATTTACCGGACCGATCTCTGGACGAGGAATACGCGTCTTTTGGCCGTGGCCGGCGTTGTTCTGATCGTCCTGGATCGCCACGTTCTGTGTAGATACGTGCCTTATGCGATCTATGGGTCTCTGACGGTCGTGCCGCTTTCGACCCTGCTCATGATGCCCTATCTGTCGCAACTGAGCTGTCGCCGGAACATCATTACGGATGCTATCGAGTGGATAAGCCGTCGATCCTATTCGATGTATCTCGTCAATCTGTCCCTGACCTATCTGATCCTGTCTTATCTTCCATTCGAATGGGCCGGATCGCAGGCGATCGCAGTGAAGTATTTGACGTATTGGATCATCGTCGTTGGAATTTCTGCGGGTCTCTATCGCCTCTGGGAAATGCCGATGATGAACCTGCGCACCCGGTTCCGGTGGTCGACACCAGCCCATGCTTTTGGCGTCAATGCGGTGCCCGCCGCGCCAAAGACCGTCGATGCGGGTGAGGGTCTGCCGGCCGGACTACAGCGAGCCAACTAGCCGCACAGATAATCCCGGCTCGCCCATGGAGAGCGGCTTCAGTCGCGCGGTTCGGATGGCTCTTCGCGCCGATGGGCCTCGAGACGACGCGTTTCGCCTTCCGTCTCGGACTTCTGCCGTTCCTTCTCGGCCTTGGTGCGGCCGAAGCGAGCGCGGTTTTCGGCGGCAATCGCACCCTTTTCAGCGCGCGCCTTGCCCTTGCGGAAGCGGTTCAGGTTGACGATGTCGGCTGTCATGAGCGTTCCTCGCGATCCGGACGATGCGCCCGGATCGATGCCTCGGCAAGCCCTGCCTGACCGCTGGAACCGGCGACCTTATTTTGGGCCGATCATGTCCTCTGGCCGCACGATGGCGTCAAATTCCTCGTCGGTGACGTAGCCGCCGCCAACCGCTTCCTCGCGCAGAGTCGTGCCGTTCTTGTGCGCGGTCTTGGCGATTTTCGCCGCGTTGTCGTAGCCGATCTTCGGCGCCAGCGCGGTGACCAGCATCAGAGAGCGCTGAACGCCATGGCGGATATTGTCGAGGCGCGGCTCGATGCCGACGACGCAATTGTCGGTGAAGGAAATCGAAGCGTCGGCGATGAGGCGCACCGACTGCAGGAAGTTATAGGCCATTAGCGGATTGTAGACGTTGAGTTCGAAATGGCCCTGGCTGTCGGCGAAGGTGAGGGCGGCGTGATTGCCGAAGACCTGCACGCAGACCTGCGTCAGCGCTTCGCACTGGGTCGGATTGACCTTGCCAGGCATGATCGACGAGCCCGGCTCGTTCTCGGGCAGCGAAAGCTCGCCGAGGCCGGCGCGCGGGCCCGAGCCGAGCAGGCGGATGTCGTTGGCGATCTTGAACAGCGAGGCGGCGACCGTGTTGATCGCGCCATGGCTGAACACCATCGCGTCATGAGCTGCGAGTGCCTCGAACTTGTTCGGGGCCGAGGTGAAGGGAAGGCCGGTGATGGCTGCGATCCGCTCGGCGACGCCTTCGGCAAAGCCGATCGGCGCATTGAGGCCGGTGCCGACGGCCGTGCCGCCCTGCGCCAGTTCCATCAGGCCGGGCAGCGTCATCTCGATCCGCGCGATGCCGTTCTCGATCTGCTTGGCATAGCCGGAAAATTCCTGGCCAAGGGTCAGCGGTGTCGCGTCCTGGGTATGCGTGCGGCCGATCTTGACGATGTCCGCCCAAGCCTTCGCCTTGGCATCAAGCGCGGCATGAAGATGCTTCAGCGCTGGGACGAGCTTCGCGACGATTTCCTCGGCCGCGGCGACATGCATTGCGGTCGGATAGGTGTCGTTCGATGATTGGCTCATATTGACGTGGTCGTTCGGATGCACCGGCTTCTTGGAGCCGAGCACGCCGCCGAGCATCTCGATGGCGCGGTTCGAGATCACCTCATTGGCATTCATGTTCGACTGCGTGCCGGACCCCGTCTGCCAGACGGCGAGGGGGAAATGGTCGTCGAGCTTGCCGTCGATGACTTCCTGCGCGGCATCGACGATTACGGCGCCGATCTTCGGATCAAGTCGGCCGAGTTCCATGTTGACCTCGGCGGCGGCGCGCTTGACGACGCCAAGCGCGCGCACGACCGGCTTCGGCTGCTTTTCCGTGCCGATCTTGAAATTGCCGAGCGAGCGCTGCGCCTGCGCCCCCCAATAGCGATCGGTCGCCACTTCGATGGGGCCGAACGTATCTGTCTCGATGCGGGTCGAGGGAAGGGACGTCGTCATGGCGCGCTCATGGCCTTTCTGATGGATCGGAAGGGCGCCGGCCCTGTGGATCGGCCGGCAGCCCGACAGGATGGGCGGTGTCTAGCATGGGGCTTCGGAGCCTGCCAAGGCGACGGGGCCTCTGCGCGGAGGCAGGATTGCCGCATTGCCCGCAAGCAGCTAGGAAGACGCGCCCTCATGACCGAAGGCAGGGGCGGACAGGACAGGTTGGTTCGAATGCGCGTCAGCGGCTTCACCTTCATTCGCAACGGCTCGCGGCTCAATTATCCCTTCGTCGAGAGCATCCGTTCGGCCTTGCCGATCTGCGATGAATTCGTCGTGGCCGTCGGCGCAGGCGATGATGATACGCGCGAGCGCATCGTCGCGATCGGTGATCCGAAGATCCGCATCGTCGACACGGTCTGGAATCCGATCCTCGTCAAGCGCGGTTTCGTGCTGGCGCAGCAGAAGATGATCGCGCTCTACAACTGTACCGGCGATTGGGCCTTCTATATCGAGGGCGATGAGGT
This sequence comes from Kaistia soli DSM 19436, assembly GCF_900129325.1. GTDB lineage: Bacteria > Pseudomonadota > Alphaproteobacteria > Rhizobiales > Kaistiaceae > Kaistia > Kaistia soli. The sequence goes on from NZ_FQUP01000001.1 coordinate 1,751,738, forward strand.
ACTGCATGAGGAAGACCAGGCGGCGGTACGCGCGGCCATGGAGCGGCATCTCGACAATCCCCGGGTCGAGGCGCTGTGGTTCGACTATCGCCATTTCTATGGCGACGTGAACTGGATCACGCAGACGCACAGCTATTACCGCCGCGAGGCGAGGATCGTCCGCAATACCATCCGCGTCACGACGACGGATTCGCTCTATTTCCTTGTCATGGACAAAAAGAAGCGTGGCCGTTATCCGCGCGCCGCTTCGGCCGACGCACGGCTGTTCCACTATGGCAACGCGCGCTCGCCACTGCCGATGTGGCACAAGCGGCGCGAGATGAGCCAGCTCTATACCGCGAACCCCGAAACGTATCCGCCGCCGTTCCATGGCATCACGCGGCAGGATGCCTATACGATGGACAAGCGGCTGATCCGCCGCTTCGAGGAGACGCATCCCGCCGTTATGGCAGACTGGATTGCCGCCCAGGAAGGTGATCCCTACGAGCCGCAGTTCGGTGCGCATAACCTGCGGGAATGGCGCAACCTGATGGGCGTGCGCCTCAACCGCTTCCTGCCGATCGATTTCAGCAAGAAGCATTTCAAGCCGGTGTAGCGGCAGAGACCGTTGAGCCGCGATCGCGGACGGCTCCGGCGGACCAAGCGGGGCGTCCCCTTAGGCGAGCGCAGGATCGGTCCGGCCGCCGGGTGGCAGCGGCTTCATCGCGATGGCGATCCGCCGCACCAGCCAGACGGCGCGTTCGAACAGGCTCGTCGCCAGCACCAGATGCTGCGCATCGGCCTCGGCGCCGAGCGCGGAGACGGCAAGCTCGCGGCGGATGCGATTGAGATGCTCGCTGCGGTCGCCCGTCAACTCGATCAGGAAATCGAAATCCTCGGCCGGCCCCGCGGTCGTATCGGCGAGCTGCATCACGAGCGTGCGCAGCGCCTCCGAAAGGTTGAAGGCGAGCGGCGGTGCCGTTTCGAACCCGGTGATGATCGCGGAGAAATCGACGAGCGATTGCTGCAGGGCTTGCAACATCTCGAGCTGTGACTGTTGCCCGAGAGCGAGATCGAGATGGCGGTCCGAGAGACCTCTTGCGATGAGATCGACCACGAAGCGATCCGTTTCCTCAGCAATCGCGCTGCTGCCACGCGCCAAAAGCCCAATTGAAGCGGGATCAGGCCGCTGCGCGTTGTCGAGATCCGGCAGAAGGGTGGGCAGGCGATTGATGAGGCCGGCAATTTCTTGGCCCGAAAGCTCCAGTGCGCCGGCCGGATCGGCGATGGCTGCGGGATCAATGTAGCGCGGACGCGAAATGCTGTCTTCAAGCGAGGGCGGGCTGAACCGGCTGGCGATTCGTTCGACGAGCGTTCGCAATGTGGCGACGGGCAAAGCTCCCGCAAGCTGCAACGCCAGGAACAGCATCGATACCGATGCTGACGGATCACCGCCGCCGACGTCGGCAAAACGGCGCGACGGGTCGCCGCCCAACGCGTCGAGGCCGAGCCAGACCAGCAGCAACAGCGCTGTGCCGAGGCCTTTGACGAGAATGTGGACATAACAGAGTTGTCGCCCGACGCCGCCGAGCGCGCCGGCGGCCAGAAGCGTCGCGATGCCGGAACCGAGATTGGCACCGAGGACGACGAAGAAGCAGATGTCGAGATCGATGAAGCCGGCCTTGATGCCGGCAAGCGCCAAGATCGTTGCGGTTGACGAGGACTGCGTGACCGCTGCGACGACGAGGCCGATCGTGAGCGCCAGTAGTGGCGAGATGCCGTCAAAGAGCTCAGCCAGCGCTGTGATGTCGAGATGGCGCGGCGCACCTTTGATGAAGTCGATGCCGAGGAACAGCAGGGCGAGGCCGAGCAGAACGCCCATCCAGTCGCGCAATCCAGCACGCTTATCGAGGCCGGCATGAAAGCTGATGCCGACCAGGCCGATGAGGAACAACACGGCGATGTGCAGATTGATTGCCGCCAGCAGCACCAGCAGTGAGGTTCCGACATTACCGCCGGCAACGACTGGCACCGCCTCGCGGGTGGTCAGCACGCGGGAGCGGACCAGATTGCCTGAGATGACCGCGACGGCATTGCTGGACTGGGTAACGCCGCCGGCGACACATCCCGCGGCGAAGCCAATCAGGGCCGATTGAGTGGCTGTCTTCATCAACTGGCGGATGCGCCCGCCCACCGCCTGCTGCAGATTGGCCGATAGCAGTCGCAGACCGACAAAGAGCAGGCCGAGGCCAGCCAGGATTTCACCGATGCTCGACAACAGGAACCTGCGCCAGGAAAGCGAGAGGACAATCAGGCGGCCACGCCGGTCGTGATATCGCGACACCCGCCCAACGCCCACGTCCTGCCATCGGCGATCGACATGACAATCGTGTGACGGCCCGATAGCGACCATCTCGCCGGCATCATCGGAGCCATCGATGTCGCATGTTCAGGAAGGATGAGGCGCGTCCTTGGCGGCGACCCTCTAGGACACACCGTCTCCGGCCAAAAAGCGCCTGCGGGTGCCTGCGCGGGCGAGGAGCGTCCGCGATTGAATCTGCCGAGACCTACAACTTATAATAGATGATATTATTCGACAATGCTACCTTGGGTGTGTGTCGGCGGGGGCCGACGCTACTGGGGAGCAATAGCATGAAGATCATCGACATTCAGATTGCCCTTGCCAAGCTCGGCTTCACGCCGGGGCCGCTCGATGGAATCTGGGGCCGGCAGACAGCTGCGGCCGTGCGGGCATTCCAGGCTAAGAACAATCTCGAGGTTGACGGCATCATCGGTCCGATGACGTTGGCCGCGCTTCTGCCGGGGGTTGCACAGCCCACCGACCTAACCGATCCGTCGCTGGTCTGGTTCAAGGAAGCCTGCCGGGTGATCGGCACCCGGGAGAAGCCGGGTGCGGGCTCCAATCCGATCATCATCGATTGGGCCACAGATCTCGGTATCAATTATGGCCGTGACGATATTCCCTGGTGCGGCCTGTTCGTCGGCCATTGCATCAGTGCGACGCTGGATCGCGAGCCGACGCCGAACGGGCTGCTGGGTGCGCGCTCATGGGAGCGGTTCGGCATCAGGACCGATCCCACGCCGGGTGCAGTGATGGTGTTCTGGCGCCAATCAAAGCAAAGCGGACGCGGCCATGTCGGCTTCTATGCCGGCGAGGATGCAACCGCTTACCGTATCCTGGGCGGAAACCAGTCCGACCAAGTATCGCTCGCCTGGGTCCTGAAGGACCGCCTCGTTGCCGCGCGTTGGCCCTCGACCGTACCCGCGCCTGTGCCGCATGCGGTCACGATCAGGACGCGGACAGAGGTCTTGTCCTGGAACGAAGCCTAAAAACGGCGGCGTGACCTGAATGGCGGGACGGGCAAGCCGTCCCAGCTCAGTTCTTCTTGCGAAATGCGTCGAGGCGGACGATCTGGGCCTCGCCCGGCTTTTCTGGCTCGGCGGCTGTGTCCGCGGCGGCGAGCGGCTGATCGAGAACGAGTGCAGAGGTTTCGACCTCTTCCATCTCGCTCGACGCTTCGTCTGCGCCGTCCTCGGCGGGGGCCGATTCGAACTGCAGACCGAACTGCACCGAGGGATCGACGAAGCTCTTCACTGCGGTGAACGGCACCAGCAGTCGCTCAGGCACGCCATTGAAGGAAAGTCCGACCTCAAAAGCATGTTCGGAGACCGAAAGGTCCCAGAACTGGTGCTGCAGAACGATCGTCATGTCCTCTGGATACTGGGCGAGCATCCGGCTGGAGATGCGCACGCCGGGGGCGCGCGTCTCGAACGTGACGAAGAAATGATGCTCGCCGGGCAGGCCCGTCTTGGCGACTTCGGCGAGGACCTTCCTCACGACACCCCGGAGCGCGTCCTGGGCCAGAATATCGTAGCGGATCAGATCCTCAGGCATCTACCAAGCGTCCCTGCCGTTCCCGGCGGATGGCCGGGGAAAAGAAGTGGAGGCTTCTTGTTGCCAGGTGCCTCCGAACCCCGCCTTACGGTGCTACCCGCAAGGACTTTGATTTCGGTACCAGCACCGCATTACGCGGCGATAGCAACCGGAGCATAGTTGTCATTCGCAACTATAGGTTTGGTCCGATATCGGCGGTACCATGCCGAGCGAAAGAACACCCTTTAAGCCCTCGTCGATCCTATTTCGCCCCCGCCGAAAGCCATCTTGCTGGTGCTTCGATGGCCTTGGGTGGAGGCGCCGGGTACCGCCCCCGGGTCCGATAGGTTTATTACGATGACCGTTTATCGCCATAGCCGGCTTGCGCCGGCACCGGAGATATAGGGGATCGTGACGCGCGTGAAAAGGTGCGCGTGCACTGTGTGGGGCTCAGAAGACTGCCGGGCGGGGTTTTCCAGCGCTTGTTGCGCGAACGCCCCGATGCGGTTCGCCGGCCAGGACGCGTGGCGACTACGCAATCCAGGGTCGGCCTAGTCGCGATAGCGCCTGTCGTCAGCCTCTTCCGGTGCCGAAGGCTCGCAGGAAGGTGGCGACCCCGTGGGCGGCCGCGCTGGCGATCTCGGCATCCCCAGGCATCTCGCCCAGCGACGCCGCACCTCGGATATCGGCGTGGATCAGGGCGATGAACTGCCGGGCGGCGCGTTCTGGAGCGTCGAGATCGAGACGCCCCTCGCCCGCCAGGCCCTTCAAGCGATCGCCAATGAGTGCCGCGAAGCGATCCGGACCTTCGTTCCGCCAGGCGGCAAAGAGCGCAGGATGGCGTTCGCCCTCGCGCTCGACGAGGCGCCGCAGCACGTCGCAGTCTCGGTTGCAAAGGCAGTTCCGGATGAGGCGCTCTGCAAAGGCAGAGAGGGCTGCGGCGAGATTGTCTGGCTGATCCGGGAAGCTCGCCAGCGTGCGATAGAAACCTGCGTTCGCGCGTTCCGCCATTTCGGCAACCACCGCGGCGAACAACGTCTCCTTGTCACGATAGTGATTGTAGACTGTCTGGCGCGCCACACCGGCCGCAAGCGCGATGGCATCGATGCTGGCCCCGGCGAAACCGTCGGCGGCAAATGCCTCCTCCGCCGCCCCGACGATCGATTGCCGCTTTGCACAGTGGCCATAGAGCGGCTGGGCGGTCGTGGCGCATTCGATGTCGGCCGCAGCGTCCTCGGATAAGTGGGCGCGGCGTGCCTTCATCGTCACAGTGTCCGATGCCTTCATGCACTGCAGCATAAGAGGGGTTGACCGGTTGGACAATACTGTCCAAAAACATTGTGCTCCGGTCCAGAAGTGGCGCGTGTTCGCAGTGCCCCGACCGGCTTTTGCGTATTTCCATCCATCTTCCGCTGGCATCCGCCGCGCGGGCCGTTTCCAAGGGGCTCCGGCCATGAAGTCGTCTCTGCTCCGCTTCGCGGTCGTGCTCGGCCTGCTCAGCGCGATCGGCCCGTTCGCCATCGACATGTATCTGCCGGCGCTGCCGTCCATCGGTGCCGATCTCGGTGTCGGCACCAGCGCAGTGCAGGCGAGCTTGATGGCCTTCTTCGTGGCGCTTGGCGTCGGGCAGCTTGTCTATGGTCCCGTCTCCGACATGCTCGGCCGCAAGGCGCCGCTCTATTTCGGCCTGTGCCTCTTCATCGTGGGCAGCATCGGCTGCGCATTGGCGCCTTCGATCGGCGTGCTGATTGCGTTCCGCTTCGTCCAAGGACTCGGCGCCTGTGCCGGAACTGTCGTGCCGCGCGCCGTGGTGCGCGACCTGCATACCGGCCCCGAGGCGGCGAAGCTCATGTCGATGCTGATGCTTGTCTTCAGCATCTCGCCGATCCTGGCGCCGCTCGCCGGCAGCGGCGTGATCGCGCTCGGAACCTGGCGAGCGGTGTTCTGGTTCGTGACGATCGCGGCCGTGCTTGGGCTCGTCCTGCTCTGGTTGGCCTTGCCCGAGACCCGGCCAGAGGCCGAACGGCGCGAAAGCAGCTTCGGCAGCGCCATGTCGGCCTATTGGCTGCTGCTGCGCGACCGCCGCTTCCTGGGGCTCGTGTTTCTTGGCGCCTTCGGCATTTCCAGCTTCTTCGCCTATCTCGCCAATTCGTCCTTCGTGCTGATCGACCATTATGGTCTGACGCCGATGCAATACAGCCTCGCCTTCTCCGTGAACGCCGTCTCGTTCTTCGGCGTCGCGCAGTTGAATGGCGTTCTGGCGCGCAAGTTCGGCCTGCAGCGGCTGATGCGCTATGCTGTGATCGGCTATGCCGTGCCGATGGTGGCGGTGTTCCTGCTGTTCCTTTCGGGCGTCGACAGCCTGCCCGTGATGATGGTGATGCTGTTCATCGCATTCGGGTTCCTCGGCCTCGTCGTGCCGTCCTCGGCGGTGCTGGCGCTCGATGATCACGGCGCGATCGCCGGTACGGCCTCGGCCCTGATGGGGACGCTGCAGTTCGGCGCCGGCATCGTGGTGATGGCAGTTGTCGGTCTCTTTCTTGACGGGACCGCGGTTCCGATGCTGGCCGGCATCGCCGGCGCCTCGGTCGTCGCGCTGGTGCTGACCTACCTCACTCCCGCGCGCTCGAACCTCGCCGTTCACGCCGCTGCCGAATAGCGGCCATTAGCCGTCGGCAAGCACGCTTTTAGTAGCGCGCTTGCCTCATCCGCCCCATGATCAGATATACCCGCGCGGAAGACGATTCATCGAGGCCGATCCATGCGCCAATATCACGACTTGATGCGACTGGTCCTCAAGGACGGCGCCGAGAAGACCGACCGGACCGGCACCGGAACGCTGTCGATCTTCGGCCACCAGATGCGGTTTGACCTCTCCGAGGGCTTTCCGTTGGTGACGACGAAGAAGCTCCATCTGCGGTCGATCATTCACGAGCTGCTCTGGTTCATCGCCGGTGACACCAACATCAAATATCTGAACGACAACGGCGTCACGATCTGGGACGAGTGGGCCGACGAAAACGGCGACCTCGGGCCCGTCTATGGCAAGCAGTGGCGGTCCTGGCCGGCCGCCGATGGCCGCGTGATCGACCAGCTCGGTGCGGTCGTCCAGATGATCAACAAGACCCCCGATTCCCGTCGCCTCATCGTCACGGCCTGGAACCCCGCCGAGATCGAGGAGATGGCGCTGCCGCCCTGTCATCTCCTGTTCCAGTTCTATGTCGCCAATGGCCGGCTCTCCTGCCAGCTCTACCAGCGCTCGGCCGACATCTTCCTCGGTGTGCCGTTCAACATCGCATCCTACGCCCTGTTGACGATGATGGTGGCGCAGGTAACCGGGCTCGAGCCGGGCGATTTCGTCCATACACTCGGCGACGCTCATCTTTATTCCAACCATCTTGAGCAGGCGCGCCAGCAACTGGAGCGCACGCCGAAGACGCTGCCGACAATGAAGCTCAATCCCACCATCGCGCGGCTTGAAGACTTCCGCTATTCGGACTTCGAGCTTGTCGGCTATGCTCCCGATGCGGCCATCAAGGCACCCATCGCGGTCTGATGGGCCGAGGCGGAGGGGGCGTATGCGACGGATTCTACTGCCGGCGGCGATGCTTGCATTGGCGATGGCGGACGCGCGGGCCAATGATTCGACCGCCGAACTTGGCGCAGGCGGCCTCGTCTATGTGACGACGGAAGCCGTTCAGATGACCTCCGAGGATCTCTTCATCTCGCTGGATGCGGTGCGGGTCCGCTACACATTCCAGAACGTGTCGGACAAGGACGTGACGACTCTCGTCGCCTTCCCGATGCCGGATATCAAGGGCAGTCTCGACTTCCTGGGCGCGATTCCGGTCGATGATCCGGTCAATTTCCTCGGTTTCAAGACACTGGTGGACGGCAAGCCGGTCGAGGCGAAAGTCCAGCAACGGGCAAGCGCGCTCGGTGTCGACCAGACCGCTTATCTGCAGTCGCTTGGCATTCCGCTCGCCCCGCAGTTGACGGCAACCCGCGATGCGCTCGATGGGCTGCCGAAGGAGAAGTGGGACGATCTTATCGATCGCGGCCTTGCGATCCCCGATCAATTCGATGCCGGCAAGGGCTGGGAGAACCATCTGGCCGCCAACTGGCAGCTCTCGACGGCATATTACTGGGAGCAGACATTCCCGGCCAAGAAGACGGTCGTCGTCGAGCACAGCTACAAGCCGAGCGTCGGGATGACCGCCGGCGTCACGTTCGGGCGTCCAGACGACAAGACGTCGCCCTGGTTCAAGCACTATGTCCAGAAATACTGCATGGACGCGACCTTCCTCGCCGCCGCAGCGAAGGCAGCGAAGGGGCGCGCGGAAGACGACTATCTCATGGAGAGCCGGATCGACTACATCCTCACCACCGCGGCCAACTGGGCGGGGGCGATCGATAAATTTCACCTGACCGTCGACAAGGGCGCGCCCGCCAATCTCGTCAGCTTCTGCGGCGAGGGGGTCAAGAAGACCGGCCCCACGACCTTCGAGATGTCGGCGACCAACTTCTATCCCGAGCGCGATCTGTCGATTCTGATCCTGCGCGGCGTCAAGAGTTCGCAATCAGAGAACAAAAGCGTCCCATGAACGAGCGCCTCATCATCCGTCCCGCTCGCCCCGGCGATGGCCCGCTCGTGATGGAGTTCGTTCGGGCGCTCGCCGCCTATGAGCGGCTTTCGCATGAGGTCGAATCCGATGCCGCCGCCATGGATGCGGCGCTGTTCTCGCCCCATCCGCGCGTCTTTTGCGAAATCGCCGAACATGACGGCGAGCCGGTCGGATTCGCGCTCTGGTTCTACACGTTCTCGACCTTCCGCGGCCGGCACGGCATCTATCTCGAGGATCTGTTCGTCAACTCCGAGCGGCGCGGTCTCGGCGTCGGCAAGGCATTGCTCGCCCATGTCGCGCGCCGCTGCCTCGCTGAGGGGCTTGGGCGGTTCGAGTGGTCAGTGCTGGACTGGAACGCGCCGTCGATCGCCTTCTATGAGGCGCAGGGCGCGAAGCTCGTCGACGGTTGGCTGCGCTGCCGCGTTGAGAACGAGGCCCTCCGCCTGCTTGCTGGTTGAGCGCTTGGGCGGGGCGCGCCCCGGCGCGACCCGATCCAGTCAATTTCCACCATTGCGGACCGAACTAGCGTACCGAAAGGTGCGGCGGCACCAGCGGAGGGCAGGGGATGGCGAAGCTCAAACGGAACCTCGGCGCGATCGAGGCTATCGGGCTGTCGCTCTCCGTGATGGCGCCGACCATGGGGATGGCGCTCAACGTCACGCTGGCGGCCGGGGCCGCCGGAACGGCAGCGCCGCTCGGCTTTGCGGTGGGGACGGTCGTCGTCGCGGTGGTCGGCCTCTCCTTCGTCTTCTTCTCCAGCCGAATTACCAGCGCCGGCTCCAGCTATGCCTATATCGGCGAGACCTTCGGTCCGCGTGCCGGCTTCATTGCCGGCTGGTGCATGCTGTTGCTCTACATCGCAGGCGGCTCGGGAAGCGCTGCACTGGTCGGTAACTTCCTGAGCGCTGCGCTGGCGGATCACGGCGTCCAGATCGGCGGCTGGTGGCTGGCGCTCGGCATCGGCGCGCTCGGCCTCGCGACGATCTTCGCCTGGCGCGACATGAGCGTCGCCTCCCGGCTGATGCTGATCATGGAGCTCTGTTCGATCGCGGTCATCATCTATCTCGGCATCCGCATTCTGGTGGCCGTCAGCGGGACCGTAGGGTTGAGTGCGGCCCCGTTCCGGCCGGACCCAAATATCGGCTGGTGGGGCATCGGCTATGCTGTCGTGTTCGCCGTTCTGTCCTTCGCCGGATTCGAGGCCGCCACCACCCTTGCCGAGGAGACCCGCAGCCCGGGCCGGGCGATTCCGCTTGCTCTGGTGGGCTCGGTGGTGCTGGCGGGCGTGTTCTTCGTCTTCGCCTCCTACATCCAGATCGTTGGCTTCGGGCTCGACAATGTGAAGGCACTGGTGGCGAGCGAGGCGCCGTTGAACACGCTGGCGCTGAAATTCGGCACGCTGCGGATGGCAACGGCGCTCGACATCGCGACGTCGGTCTCCGCGCTTTCCTGTGTCATCGGCACGCTGTCGGCGAGTGCGCGCATGATGTTCGTGCTCGGCCGGGCGGGACTGTCCGCCCGCGCCGCGACCGTGCATCCCGTTTATGGCACGCCGGCTGTGTCCGTCGGAATTGTCAGCACGCTAATGCTGGCCGGACTGCTGGCCTGGGCGCCCTTTGTCGGGCCGGCGGATTATTACGATAGCGTCGGGACCATCGGCGTCCTCGCGCTGATCGTCGCCTATCTCGGCGTGACGGCAGCTGCCGCGATCCACGCCCTTCGCAGTGGCAGCCGGCTGTGGCTCGTGCTCGGCGGGCTTGGCACGGTCGCGATGGCCTGGCCGCTCTACAACTCAGTTTACCCGGTTCCAGGTTTTCCGGGCAATCTCTGGCCCTATGTGGTGATCGGCTGGATCGCGATCGGGGCTGCGCTTCTTGTCGCGCGCCCCGCCATTGGCCGCAGCGTCGCTTAACCCGCCAACCCGCGCTCGCACACGGCGCCCCGCGGCGGCGGAGGCCCTTCGCAGATCGGCATCGGCGGCGTGTAGATCCGTCCTAGCCGCGGCCGTGTGGCTTTCCTATATTGCGCCGCGACAGCCAACGGAACGGAGCTCTCCTTGCGATCCATCGAAACCCTGATCGAACGCATCATTCTTGGAAGCCGGTGGATTCTCGTCGTCTTCAATTTGGGCCTCGCGGCCGCGCTGGCCATTTACGCCTTCTCGTTCATTCTGAAGTTCATCAAGGTCGCATCTGGCGTCTTCATGCTCGATGAGAGCGAGATGATCCTCGCCATGCTGGGGCTCATCGACGCCACGCTGGTCGCAAGCCTGCTGCTCATGGTGATGGTCTCGAGCTACGAGAACTATGTGAGCCGCCTGGACAATGCCGACGTCCAACTCTCCTGGCTTGGCAAGCTCGATGCTGGCAGCCTCAAGATCAAAGTCGCCTCGTCGATCGTCGCGATCTCCTCGATCCATCTCCTGCAGATTTTCCTGAATGCCAGCAGCTACGACAACATCAAGATCATGTGGTTCGTGATCCTGCATCTCACATTCGTTGTCTCGGCGCTGCTGCTCGGCGTGTTGGACCGCATCTCCGCGAAGGGCGATTCCCATGGCAAGCCTTGATGCGGCCAGCATCGACACGCCGGATGTCGAGGCTCATGGCCACGATGTCGAGCCGCTGAAGCTGTCGATCATCGCCGCCGTCGCCGAAAACGGTATCATCGGTGCCGATGGTGAAATGCCTTGGAAGCTCTCCACGGATCTCCGACGCTTCCGCTCGATCACGACCGGCAAGCCGGTGATCATGGGCCGCAAGACCTTTGCCTCGATCGGGCGGCCGCTGCCGAATCGCGTCAACATCGTCGTGTCGCGGGACCCGGCTTTCAGCCCGGAGGGCGCGGTCGTCGTCCCGACGCTCGAAGCGGCGATTTCGGCCGCGATCGCCGCCGGCGCCGCGTCAGATGTCGTCGAAGCGGTGGTGATCGGGGGCGGCGAGATCTATCGCGCTTTTCTCCCGCAGGCAGATCGGCTGTACATCACGCATGTCGAAGCGGCGCCTGCTGGCGATGTTTCGTTCCCGCCCATCGAGCCGTCCGTTTGGCGTGCCGTTTCGACCGAAGCGGTGCCGGCCGGTCCCGCGGACAGCGTGGCGACACGGTTCACGGTCTATGAACGGATCGGCAGCGCGGCGGCTTTTCGTTGACACGGCTTCCGCTGCACCCCACTTCTGGCGGCAGCGTAGCCATATGAACTGCGGCGACGGGGAATTGTCCTGTCGACGTTCCATTGGTCTGCTCGGCGAGGCCATCTGGTCGCGACCGCTGAATTCATCGACGAAGGAGCACAGATGCCCTGGAGCAACCAGACGGGCGGCGGATGGAAGGGAAGCAACAATGGCGGCCCGTGGGGACAAGGTCCCCGCTCGAGCGGCCCCAATCCGCCGGATCTCGAGGAACTCCTTCGCCGCAGCCAGGACAAGCTGAGGCGCGTGCTGCCCGGCCGTGGCGGCAGCGGCTCGGGAGGTGGTTTCAACCCGGTTCTCGTATTGATCGCGGCGGCGCTGGTCGTCGCCTTCATCGGCTATAACTTCTTTACGTTCCGCGTCGAGGCGGATGAGCAGGGCGTCGTGCTGCGCTTCGGCCAGTACGAACGCGATGCCAAGCCCGGCCTCAATCTGCGTTGGCCTTATCCGATCGAGACCGTCTACACGCCGCAGGTGACGCGCGTGAACCGCGTCACGATCGGCTCGAGCCAGGATGGCACGACGGCGGGGCGGAATATTCCGCAGGAAAGCCTGATGCTGACCGGCGACGAGAACATCGTCGACATCGACTTCACGGTGTTCTGGGTCATCAACAACGCCCGCGACTACCTCTTCAACATCCAGAATCCTGAAGGCACGGTCCGCGCCATCGCCGAGAGCGCGATGCGCGAGGTGATCGGCCGCTCCGATATCCAGCGCGTACTCACCGAGCAGCGGCTCAGCGTCCAGGATTCAGTTCAGGAACTGATGCAGAAGAAGCTCGATCAGTACAAGGCTGGCATCACCGTCACGCAGGTACAGCTCCTCAACGTCGCTCCGCCGCCGGAGGTCATCGACGCTTTCCGCGACGTGCAGGCAGCGGCGCAGGACCAGGAGCGTCTGCGCAACGAGGCGCAGACCTATGCCAACCGCGTCATTCCCGGCGCCCGCGGCCAGGCCTCGCAGACGGTCGAAGCGGCGAACGCCTATCGCGACCAGACCATTGCCGTGGCACAGGGACAGGCAGCCCGTTTCGTGAAAGTCTATGAATCCTACAAGCTGGCGCCTGAAGTGACGCGCGAGCGCATGTATCTCGATACGATGGCCGAGATCCTCGGCAAGACCGACAAGGTCATCATCGACCAGAAGACGGGCGGCGTCGTGCCGTATCTGCCGCTGCCGGCCCTTTCGGGAGCCCCGACGCAGCCGAGCACGGCCAACCAGGGAGCGCAGCCATGAAGGGCGGCTTCTTCGGGGGGCTTGGCCTCGTCATCCTGGTCATCTTGGCGATCGTCGGCTATTCGAGCCTCTTCGTGGTCGACCAGACCCAGCAGGCGCTCGTGCTGCGGTTCGGCGATCCCGTCCGCGTCGTCAGCGAGCCTGGCCTCTATGCCAAGGTTCCGCTGGTCGACAATGTCGTGATGATCGACAAGCGGTTGCTCGACATCGATGCACCGCCGATCGAGGTCATCGCGCGCGATCAGAAGCGGCTTGTTGTCGACGCCTTCGGACGCTACCGGATCACCAATCCGTTGCTGTTCTATCAGGCGGCGGGATCTGTCGAAGTTGCGGAGTCTCGTCTCTCGGTCATTCTCAATTCGGCGATCCGCGGCGCCGTCGGCCAGATGGACTTCGCCAATGTCGTTCGTGAAGGTCGCGCCAATCTGATGGAAACGATCACGCGGCAGGTGAACGCGGAAGGTCGGCAACTCGGCGTCGACGTCATCGACGTTCGCATCCGCCGCGCCGACTTGCCCGCGGAAAACAGTGCCGCCGTGTTCCAGCGCATGCAGACGGAACGGCAGCGCGAGGCGACCGACATCCGCTCACGCGGTGAGCAGGAAGCCCGCACGATCCGCGCCCAGGCCGATCGCCAGGCGACGGTCATCGTCGCCGATGCCAACCGGCAGGCGGACGAATTGCGCGGCGACGGCGATGCTCAGGCGAACCGCGTGTTCGCGGATGCGTTCAACCGGGACAAGGACTTCTTCGGCTTCTTCCGTTCGATGCAGGCCTATATCGATGGGCTGAAGGGCGAAAACACCCGCATCGTCATCTCGCCGGATATGCCCTTCTTCCGCTATCTGAACGATCCGTCGATCCTCCCGGCTCCCGCACCCGCTGCTCCGGCACCTGCTGTGCCCGCGCCGGCGGCGGCCCCGACGCCCGCTCAGCCTTGACGGGCCAGGCGGGTAGTCGATGAACGACATCGTCGCGGCATTCGGCCTCGTGCTGGTTATCGAGGGGCTCCTTTATGCCGCGGCGCCGATGGTCGCGAAGGCGATGATGAAACAAGGGCTGGCCGTTCCTGACGGCCAGCTCCGTGCCATGGGCCTCTTCGTGCTCGCGGCCGGTGTCGGCGTCGTCTGGCTCGCACGGTTTTGACCCCTCGGCCTTGCGTCTGCGCGCCCTAGATTGCCTTATGATCGCCAGGGGCGCGTATGGAGACCGAGACGATGCGAGTTGCCACTCAGCCGGCCATGCCTTTTCGGCGGCGCATAGCGGGCGGGTTAGCGCGTCTCTGCCTCGCCGCCACGATCGTCGGGATGACCGTAGCAGCGGGCCCGGCGCGGGCCAACGGCCCAGCTTCGGTCGCCGATCTCGCCGAAGGTCTGCTTGATTCCGTCGTGAACATCTCGACCTCGCAGACCGTCGAGGGCACCCGCGGCATGCCCGCGCCGCAGACGCCCGACGGCTTGCCATTCCAGGAATTCTTCAACGACTTCTTCAAGAAGCCCAAGGGCGGGGCCGATGCGGAGCCGCCGAAGCGGCGCGTGCAGTCGCTCGGCTCCGGCTTCGTCGTCGATGCCTCCGGCATCATCATCACCAACAATCACGTCATCGAGGATGCCGACGAGATCGTCGCCAATTTCTCGGATGGCTCCAAGCTGACCGCGACGCTGCTCGGTAAGGACGAGAAGACGGACATCGCCGTTCTCCAGGTGAAGCCGAACGCGCAGAAGCCACTCAAGGCGCTGCGGTTCGGCGACAGCGACAAGATGCGTGTCGGCGACTGGGTGATGGCGATCGGCAATCCGTTCGGCCTCGGCGGTACCGTGACAATCGGCATCGTCTCGGCGCGCAACCGCGACATCAATTCCGGTCCCTACGACAATTTCATCCAGACCGACGCCGCCATCAACCGCGGCAATTCCGGCGGACCGCTGTTCAACATGGACGGCGAGGTCATCGGCATCAACACGGCCATCATCTCGCCCTCGGGCGGTTCGATCGGCATCGGCTTCGCCATCCCGTCCGACGCGGCGCTGCATGTCGTGGACCAGCTGCGCCAATTTGGCGAGACACGGCGCGGCTGGATCGGTGTGCGCATCCAGCAGGTGACGGACGAGATCGCCTCCAGTCTGTCGATGGGCCCGGCGCGCGGCGCGCTTGTCGCGGGCGTCACCGAAAAGGGACCGGCGGCCGAGGCCAAGATCGAGCCCGGCGACGTCATCATTTCTTTCAATGGCAAGCCCATCACCGAGATGCGCGACCTGCCGCGGCTGGTGGCTGACACGTCGATCGACGCCGTGGTCGATGTTGTCGTCGTTCGCAAGGGCGCGGAGGTGACGCTGAAGGTCAAGGTCGGACGCATGACCGAGGCGGCAGAAGCCGCGGCGGCCGCCGATGCTGAGGCGAAGGACGCGCCGGGCGCGCCCGGCGTGCCGGCGCCGGAACCCGACAAGCCGCTCGACGCGCCCGCGCCGACGCTCGGCCTTACGCTCTCGGAACTGACCGATGCGTTACGCAGCCAATACACCATCAGCAAGGATGTTACCGGGGTCGTGGTGACCGGTATCACTGCGGGCAGCAGCGCGGCCGAGAAGGGGATCCTTCCCGGCGAGGTGGTGGTCGAGATCGCGCAGGAGCCCGTTTCGAAGCCGGCGGATGTGGTGGACCGCATCGCGGCGTTGAAAAAGGACGGCCGCAAGGTGGCGCAATTGCTCATTGCCAATGCGGCGGGCGAATTGCGTTTCGTTACCATCACCATCGACGAATAGGCGCGCCGGAATGGCCGTCTATGACGTGATCGTGGTCGGGCTCGGCGGCATGGGCTCGTCGGCCTGCTGGCAGCTTGCGCGGCGCGGCCAGCGTGTGCTCGGGATCGAGCGCTTCGACATCGGCCACCAGATGGGCTCGTCGCACGGGCTCAACCGCATCATCCGCCTCGCATATTTCGAGCATCCCGCCTATGTCCCGCTGCTTCGGCGCGCCTATGCGCTCTGGCGGGAGACGCAGGAACTGGCCGGTGAGCAGCTGCTCTTCATTACCGGCTCGCTCGATGCCGGGCCGGCCGGCTCGCGGGTCGTCGAGGGATCGCTGGCCTCCTGCGCCGAACATGGGCTCGATCATGCGCTGCTCGATGCGGCCAGCGTCAATGCGCGCTTTCCGGGCTACCGCCTGCCGGCGGGTCATGAGGCCGTCTATCAGGGCGATGGCGGCTTCGTCGCTTCGGAGCGGGCGATTCTCGCGCATCTGTCGCTTGCGATCAGCGCCGGCGCCGAGATCCATGCGCGTGAAAAGGTCATCGCCGTCGAGCCGGGCAATGGCCGCGTCACCGTCGTCACCGATCGCGGCCGCTACGAGGCCGGGCGGGTGGTCGTCTCGGCCGGCGGCTGGATTTCAGACCTCGTGCCCGAGCTCGCCGGCAAGGCCGTGCCGGAACGGCAGGTGCTTGGCTGGTTCCAGCCGAAGCAGCCGGCGCTCTATACGCCCGCGCGCTTTCCGGTTTCGAACCTCCTCACCGAGGAGGGACACTTCTATCAGTTTCCTAGCTGGGGCATTCCGGGCTTCAAGATCGGGCTCTATCACCATCTGCACGAGCACGGCCATGCCGACGCCCTGTCGCGAGAGCCGACCGAGGCCGACGAGGCGCTGCTCCGCGCTGCCGTCGCCCGCTATTTCCCGGAAGCGGACGGCCCGACGCTGCGGCTCGCCGCCTGCCTCTTCACCAATACCGAGGACGAGCATTTCGTCATCGACCGGGCAAGCGGGGCACCCGAGGTGATCGTCGCCTCGCCCTGTTCGGGGCACGGCTTCAAATTCGCGTCGGTCGTCGGCGAAATCCTCGCCGATCTCGCGACCGACCGGACGCCGCCCTTCGATCTTTCTCTGTTCAGCCTCGCGCGGCTCGCTGCCTGAAGGCGTCAGATTTCAGCCGGTACAGCACATGCGCACGCAGCTTGTGTCCGGCCGCGATGCCGGGATGCTCGAAATCGTCGGCGGGATCGCGCGTCATGCCGAGCCGCTCCATGACGCGGCGAGAGGGCTGGTTGCCGACAAAGGTGAAGGCGAGGATCTCGGGCAGCGCCATCGTCTCGAAGCCATAGACGAGCCAGCCATTGGCTGCCTCGGAAGCATACCCCTTGCCCCAATGATGTTTTGCCAGCCGCCAGCCGATCTCGACGGCCGGCGCTGATGGCATCTCGGGCTTGACGGGCGCCATGCCGACGACGCCAACGAGATCGCCGCTCGCCTTTTCCTCGACGGCCTGGAAACCGAAGCCGGTCTCGGCAAAGCTGGCCACGCGGGCCATATAGGCGGCGGTTTCGTCGCGCGTGAACGGCGCCGGGAAGAAGCGCATGACGTCGGGGTCGGAATTCAGCGCAAAGAACGGATCGAGGTCACGATCCTCCCAGGGGCGCAGGATCAGGCGTTTCGTCTCGGCTCTCACGATGCGAACTCCCAGGCTTAGTCAAAGTCCTGCCGACGATAGCCCTGCGCGAACAGGAACGCGGTCAGATCCGTATGGTTGATACGGGCATTGGCCTCGGCCGCGACTTTCGGCTTGGCGTGGAAGGCGACGCCGAGCCCACGGGTGCGAAGCTCAGGTGCCTGCGGTCGAAGCCTCAGCGTGCGAACGCCGCGGCCTTGATCCGGTAGAGCACATGCGGGCGGAGCGTATGGCCCTCGACGATGTTCGGATGCTCGAAATCGTCGACTGTGTCGCGCGTCATGCCGAGCCGCTGCATCACGCAACGCGAGGGCTCGTTGCCGACATAGGTGAAGGCGACGATCTCGGGCAGCGCCATTGTGCCGAAACCATAGGCGAGCCAGGCTTTGGCGGCTTCCGAGGCATAGCCCTTGCCCCAATGATGCTTGGCCAGCCGCCAGCCGATCTCGACCGTGGGCGCGCAGGGCATTGGCGGCTTCACCGGCGCAAGGCCGACCATGCCGACTAAATCGCCTGACGCTTTCTCCTCTACGGCGAGAAAACTCATGCCACTCTCGCTCAGCATGGCGCGCGTATAATCCATCAAAGCGGCCGTCTCTTCGCGGGTCCGCATCGCCGGAAAGAAGCGCATCACTTCGGGATCGGAATTGAGCGCGGCGAAGGGATCGAGGTCGCGATCCTCCCAGGGACGCAGGATCAGGCGTTCCGTCTCGGCTCTCACGGTACGAACTCCTAAGCTTTGGCAAAGTCCTGCCGGCGATAGCCCTGCGCGAAGAGGAGGGCAGTCAGGTCGGTGTGGTTGATGCGGGCGTCCGCCTCGGCGGCGACCTTCGGCTTGGCGCGGAAAGCGACGCCGAGGCCAGCGGCGCGGATCATCGAGAGGTCATTGGCGCCATCGCCGATCGCCAGCGTCTCGTGGCGCTCGAGCTTCAGCCGCCGGGAAAGGTCCATCAGCGCCGAGAGCTTTGCTTCCTGGCCGAGAATCGGCTCGGTGACCGTGCCGGAGAGCACGCCGCTCTCATGTTCGAGCTGGTTGGCGCGGTTCTCGTCGAAGCCGATCATGGCGGCGACCGGGCCGGTGAACAATGTGAAGCCCCCCGAGACCAGCGCCGCATAACCGCCATGGGCGCGCATGGTGCGCACCAGCTCCGGCCCGCCCGGTGTCAGGCGGATGCGGCTTGCCAGCACCTCGTCGATGACGGAAAGCGGCAGCCCCTTCAAAAGCGCGACGCGCTCGCGCAAAGCCGGCTCGAAGGCGATCTCGCCGCGCATCGCGCGTTCGGTGATCGCCGCGACGAAGGGCTTCAGCCCGGCCATGTCGGCGAGTTCGTCGATGCATTCCTGGCCGATCATGGTCGAATCCATGTCGGCGACGAGAAGGCGTTTGCGCCGTTCGCTCGCCTTCTGCACCACGACATCGACGGGCCGATCACCGATCATGGCCTCGATCGACGCTGTGTCGCTGCTGGGCGCGAAGGGAAGGTCGACCGCCTCGCCGGGCGAAAGCCAATCCGGCGCGCCCGCGCCCGGAAGCGCGGCGGCGTCGGCGAGCACGGCGGCAAGGGCTGACCCGGCATCGGGCCGTGCTATGAACGTGGCGACCAGCGGGGCGGAAGCGGCAGAAGCGTTCATGCAAGACCTTGGTGTCGTTGAGGCGGCCGGGACCATCCGGCTCCTGGAAAACGGGCGAAAGCCGCGCGCCGTCCTGATAGCGGGGCCGACGGCGAGCGGCAAGTCGGCGCTCGCGCTGCGCCTTGCCGAACAGCATGACGGGACCGTCATCAACGCCGATTCGATGCAGGTCTATGCCGAGCTCAGCGTGCTCTCGGCCCGTCCACGTCCGGAGGAGACCGCCCGCGCGCCGCACCTGCTTTACGGCCATGTGCCGGCGGCCGAGCGCTATACGGTCGCGCGCTGGCGCACGGATGTTGCCGCGGCGATCGCGGCCACCGAGCGGGAAGGGCGGCTGCCGATCATCGTCGGCGGCACCGGGCTCTATTTCAAGGCGCTGACCGAAGGGCTGTCGGCGGTGCCGCCGATCCCCGAGGCGCTGCGGCAGGCGCTCGACGAGGCCGCGAACGAGGCGGGCGTCCCAGCGCTGCATGCGCGGCTCGCGGCGCTTGATCCTGAGGGCGCGGCGCGCCTCTCGCCGAACGATCGCACGCGCGTGCTCCGCGCGCTTGAGGTCGTGGAGGCGACCGGCCGTCCGCTCGCCGCCTTCCAGTTAGAGGAAGGCCTGCCACCGCTGATCGCGCCTGATGAGGCGCTTCGCATCGTCATCGAGCCCGACCGCGCCACGCTTTATGAGCGGATCAACCGCCGCTTCGACCTGATGGTGAGCGAAGGCGCTATCGAGGAAGCCCGAGGGCTCATCGCCCTCGGCCTCGACCCGAACCTCCCTGCCATGAAGGCAATCGGCGTCAAGGAGTTCGGCGGCTATCTCGCCGGCCATGCGACGCTGGACGCCGCGATCGACGAGGCCAAGATGCAGACCCGCCGCTACGCCAAGCGGCAGGGGACGTGGTTCAGGAACCAGATGGGGGACTGGCAGAGGGTCTCGTCATAGTCCTCGGCTGTATCAGAACGAAGATTTATGGCGACCGCTAGAGGATGCTGAGTCCGCCATCGATGATCAGTTCGCTGCCGACGACGAAGCGAGCTTCGTCGGAGGCGAGGAATAGCACTGCGTTCGCGACCTCCAGCGGAGTTCCGAAGCGTCCCGATGGCACCATGGCGACGACAGCCTTCGCGCGCTCCTTGCTCGCAGCCTCGTCGAGACCGAGCTTGTTGTTGAGCGGCGTATCGATCGGGCCGGGGCTGACGACATTGACCCTGACGCCGCGGCCAATCAATTCGCCGGAGAGGGTGCGGGCCAGCGAAACCATGCCCGCCTTGGCGGCAGCGTAGATGCTCGTCGTCGGCATGCCGAGATGTGCATTGATCGATCCGGACAGAACAATCGAAGCCGGATTAGCCAGGATCGGCAGCAACGCCTGGACAAGGAAATAGGGGCCCTTCAAGTCTACGGCCAAGCTGCGGTCAAAGCCTGCTTCGTCCCAAGCTTCGATGGGCCGGAGATCGGCGACACCCGCGTTCAGGAACGCAATATCGAGCGTGCCAAAGGCGTCCCCGAGCTGGCGTGCGAGTTCACCTTGGTCGGCGACGTTGCCCGCGTCGGATTGGATGATGATGACGTCTTCGCCAAGCGTAGCGCGGGCGGCATCGATCCCCTTATGACTACTGCCTGTGACAGCGACGCGCGCGCCTTCTTCAATGAATCGCTGCGCCGTGACCAGTCCGATGCCGCTGGTACCGCCTGTGATCAACGCTGTCTTGCCAGAGAGCCTATTCATGGGAACTCCTTGGATGGAAGAAATGCGAATGCTGCAACCAGGCAGAGTTGTTCAACCGGAAGCGATACTGTTATTCAATCCGCCAGAGATGTACATGGATGGCACGTGTCAGCCGAAGAATTGCACTGCGCGCAGTGCTGGCGGCGCGCCCAACAATTTCCGTAAACTTTACAGGGTCTTCTGCGCAACATTCTTCCGCGTCACCCCTTGACGCCTCTCGCCATCAAGCGTAAACAGCTCCTCCAATCGAAATGGAGACGGCCGGACATGATCCGCGTCAGCACGATCGTAGTACTTAGGGTGCGCACTGCCTGATGGCCTCATAGCCGTCACGTTTGGTAGTGCGCGTATGCAGGCCCCCTTCAGGGGCCTTTTTTATTGCCCTGATGACTTGAGACGAACACACGGATGCGGCGGAGCCGGTCCGGTTACGGAGCGAAGCGATGACACGGCAGATGACGGGCGCGGAGATGGTCGTCCAGGCTTTGATCGACCAGGGCGTCGAACATCTTTTCGGCTATCCGGGCGGCGCCGTTCTCCCGATCTATGACGAACTGTTCCAGCAGGACAAGATCCAGCACATCCTGGTCCGCCATGAGGCTGGCGCCGGCCATGCGGCCGAGGGCTATGCACGCTCGACCGGCAAGGTCGGCGTCGCCTTGGTCACGTCCGGTCCCGGCGCGACCAATATGGTGACGCCGCTCACCGATGCGCTGATGGATTCGATCCCGATGGTCTGCATCACAGGCCAGGTCGCGACGCATCTGATCGGCTCGGACGCCTTCCAGGAGGCCGATACGGTCGGCATCACCCGGCCCTGCACCAAGCACAACTGGCTGGTCAAGGACGTCAACGATCTCGGCCGTATCTTGCACGAGGCGTTCTATGTCGCGCGCTCGGGCCGTCCCGGTCCCGTCGTCGTCGACATCCCGAAGGATGTCCAGTTCGCGACCGGCACCTATGAGGGGCCGGCCCGCGTCGAGCACAAGACCTATCACCCGCAGGTCCGCGGCGATCAAAGTGCGATCCGCGCGGCGGTCGAGATGATCGCCAAGGCGAAGAAGCCGATCTTCTATACCGGCGGCGGCGTCGTGAATTCCGGCCCCGAGGCATCGCGCCTGCTGCGCGAATTCGTCCGCCTCTCGGGCATCCCGATCACCTCGACGCTGATGGGCCTCGGCGCCTATCCCGCCTCCGACAAGCAGTGGCTCGGCATGCTCGGCATGCACGGCACGTTCGAAGCCAACAATGCGATGCATGACTGCGATGTCATGATCGCCGTCGGCGCGCGCTTCGACGATCGCATCACCGGCCGGCTCGACGCCTTCTCGCCAGGCTCGAAGAAGATCCAGATCGATATCGATCCGTCGTCGGTCAACAAGAATGTCCGCGTCGATATCGGCATCATCGGCGATGTCGGCAATGTGCTGGAGGAGATGGTCCGCCTCTGGCGCGAGGGCAAGCATTCAATCGACGCGCCGGCGCTGAAGACCTGGTGGGGCGAGATCGACCGCTGGCGGGCGCGCAAGAGCCTCGGCTATCGCCAGAGCGGCCAGACGATCATGCCGCAATATGCGATCGAGACGCTCTACAAGAAGACGCGCGGCCGCGACACCTACATCACGACCGAGGTCGGTCAGCACCAGATGTGGGCGGCGCAGTATTTCGGCTTCGAGGAGCCGAACCGCTGGATGACCTCGGGCGGTCTCGGCACGATGGGCTATGGCCTGCCGGCGGCGATCGGCGTTCAGGCGGCGCATCGCGATGCGCTGGTCATCGACATCGCCGGCGATGCCTCGATCCTGATGAACATCCAGGAGCTGTCGACGGCGATCCAGCATGAGCTGCCGGTCAAGGTCTTCATCCTGAACAATCAGTATATGGGCATGGTGCGCCAGTGGCAGCAGCTGCTGCATGGCAACCGTCTCTCGCATTCCTATACCGATGCGCTGCCGGACTTCGTGAAGCTCGCCGAAGCCTATGGCGGCGTCGGCATCCGCGCCGAGAAGGTTTCCGATCTCGATGGCGCGATCGATGAGATGCTGGCCACCGACAAGCCGGTGCTGTTCGATTGCCGCGTCGCCAATCTCGCCAATTGCTTCCCGATGATCCCGTCGGGCAAGGCGCATAACGAGATGCTGCTTTCGGAAGACGCCACGGACGAGGCCATCGCCACCGCTATCGACGAGGAGGGGAAGGCGCTCGTCTGAGCGTCTTCACCGCCACCCCTCGGGAACGAATGGAGAAGAATATGCAGCCCGGATCGGTCTATGCGATCAAGGAAGGCAAGGACGTCGTCGAGCAGCATACGCTGTCGATCCTGGTCGACAACGAGCCCGGCGTGCTGGCGCGCGTCATCGGGCTGTTCTCGGGGCGGGGCTATAATATCGAGAGCCTGACGGTCTCCGAAACAGAGCATCTGAAGCATCGCTCGCGGATCACCATCGTCACGCGTGGCTCGCCCGCCGTCATCGAACAGATCAAGGCGCAGCTAGGACGGCTCGTGCCGGTGCACCGGGTCATCGACCTGTCGGTCGAGGCGACCGCGATCGAGCGCGAGCTGATGCTGATCAAGGTGCGCGGCTCGGGCGAGCATCGCAGCGAGGCGCTGCGCCTCGCCGATGCGTTCCGCGCCCGCGTCATCGACGCGACCACCGAGAGCTTCGTGTTCGAGCTAACCGGCAAGACCGACAAGCTCGATCAGTTCATCGTGCTGATGCAGCCGCTCGGTCTTGTCGAGGTCTCGCGTACCGGCGTCGCCGCTATCGCGCGCGGGCCTGAGGCGACCTAAGGGCCAACTGCTGATCATTGCCTTAGGATTGGGCTACCAGCCCGCGTTCGGCGATCGCCGGAATCGGCGCGCGCGGTCTAGTGCCCCGATCAGCTCAGCCTTGGGTTGCCCCAAGCCCGCAGCAGCAGCGATTTGAGCGTCGCGAAGTCCGCGGCGCCCAGTTCGGCGCGCCAATCCCGCTCGATCTCGCGCTGGATCTCGACGATGCGCCGGAACGCCGCGTGGCCGCGTTTCGTAAAGCGGATCACGCGCGCGCTGCCATCACCCTCGACATCCGACCGTGTGATGTAGCCTGTCGTTTCGAGGCTTCGCAGCAATTGGTTGATGGCCTGCTTGCTCATGCCGGTGCGCTCGGCGAGCACGGCTGGCCGAACGCCGTCCGGTCCTGGAAATTGCAGTACCGGAACATGCGGCAGACGCAGTTCCTTGAATCCTGCAGCATTGAGTTCGCCGATGACACGTCGGTGGATCGCGTGCGCGGGCGCTCGCAGGAGGGCACCGATCAAGGGATCATGCGCATTCATGGCGTCGTCATTGTGGGGCGGCAAGGCTATTGACTCTCGGTAAATGGCGTTTACCAGTTAGGTAAATGGAGTTTACAAGGGAGATGTCTCAAATGCCAGCACTCGACGCTCATCGTCGGATCAATCCCGCCGATGAGATCATCGCCACGAAGGGGCTGACCATTCGCTTCCTCCTTACGGGCGAGGACTCCAACGGCAGCATCGCCTCCTTCGAACTCATGGTGCCGCATGCAGGGGGGCTGCCGGTGCCGGCTCATAGCCACGGTCACTATGAAGAGTCGATCTATGGCCTTGAGGGCGTCCTCAGCTTGACCATCGACGGAGAGGTCGTCACCGTCGGCCCGGGTGAGCTTGTTTGCATTCCCCGCGGCGCCATTCACAGGTTCGACAATAAAGGCACGGAGGACGCCAGAGTCCTTTGCGTCATCACGCCGGCGGCAATTGGTCCGGCCTATTTCCGAGAGGCCTTCGCCGTCATCAGCGACGCTGCCGGCGGGCCACCCGACCGCGCCAGGATGATGGAGATCATGCGGAGGCATGGACTGACGCCGGCCGCCCCGCCAACGCTTTGAGGCGGAGCGTCTTTGATCGTCTTGCGATGCCCGCGCTCAGCACGCTGCGCTGCGGCCGGCTCGCATCGATCGCCACCGCGACACGTCGCTGGTTATAACGTCCCGAGCTTGCTGCTCAGGCCACGCTTGGCTTGACGGGGAGGGACCTGTGCTGTATCGAGTGGAACCGTACGGTACGGTACGTAACATTGTGACATCGTTTTTGTTGGCTGTCGGGACGTTCGCGTGCCGCGTCAGCGGCGCGGCCGCCGCAACAATGAGCCTGTCTTGGGCGGGACCATAGAGGCAGATCGCTTGACGACGGCATGGAAACAGAAATGACCGAGACGGCCGTCCGGCGTTCTCATTTCACGGGCGAGGCTTATTCGGCGCGGCAGAACGCCGTGCTGGAGAGCGCGCTGGCGCTGCTTGTCGAGGGCGGCGAGCGGGCCTTGACGACAGCGAGTGTTGCCCGCGCGGCCAATTGCTCCAAGGAGAGCCTCTACAAGTGGTTCGGCGACCGCGACGGGTTGCTCGCCGCGATGATCACGTTTCAATCGTCGAAAGTGCGGGCTGAGCCGCGGCCGATCGGCGAGGCGGGCCTGCCGGCGCTCCGCGCCCAGCTCATCGGCATCGCGGCCAATCTGCTGCGCGTGCTGGCGGGGGAAGTTTCGGTCGCGCTCAACCGCCTTGCCATCGGGCAGGCGCGGCGCGACGCGGCCGATCTCGGGCACCTCGTGCTCGAGCATGGCCGCCGTCCCATCGAGACGCGACTTTCGGCGCTGCTGGATGCCGGCCGCGATGCCGGGCTGCTGTCGTTCGACGATACGCGCGAGGCCTATCGCACGCTCTATGGGCTCGTCGTGCGCGACATGCATGTGCGCCTGCTGCTCGGCGACAGCCTCGATGAATGGTCGCCTTCCGCGCGCGCGGAAGAGGCGATTGACCAGTTCCTCCGCCTTTACGGCGCGGAAGAAACTACCGGACCGGCCTCAAAGAAGGCTGGCGCGGGAAACGAACGGACGGGATAGAAAGGACACCCATCATGCGCGTCTATTACGATCGCGATGCCGATCTTAACCTCATCAAGTCGAAGAAGGTGGCGATCATCGGCTATGGCAGCCAGGGCCGCGCCCATGCGCTGAACCTCAAGGACTCCGGCGCCAAGGAACTCGCAGTCGCGCTGCGTCCGGGCTCGACCACGGCGCTGAAGGCCGAAGCTGATGGCTTCAAGGTCATGTCGGTTGCCGAGGCGGCCAAGTGGGCCGACCTGATGATGATGGCGACCCCGGACGAGCTCCAGGCCGACATCTACAAGGCCGAGATCGCCCCGAACATCCGTGACGGCGCCGCGATTGCCTTCGCGCATGGCCTCAATGTCCACTTCGCGCTCATCGAGCCGAAGAAGACCGTCGACGTCGTCATGATCGCGCCGAAGGGCCCGGGCCACACCGTCCGCGGCGAATATCAGAAGGGCGGCGGCGTGCCCTGCCTCGTTGCCGTTGCGCAGGACGCGTCGGGCAATGCGCTTGATCTGGCGCTGTCCTATGCCTGCGGCGTCGGCGGAGGCCGTTCGGGCATCATCGAGACGACCTTCCGCGAAGAATGCGAGACCGATCTGTTCGGCGAGCAGGTCGTGCTCTGCGGCGGTCTGGTCGAGCTGATCCGCGCCGGCTTCGAGACGCTGGTCGAGGCGGGCTATGCCCCCGAGATGGCCTATTTCGAGTGCCTGCATGAAGTGAAGCTGATCGTCGACCTCATCTATGAGGGCGGCATCGCGAACATGAACTACTCGATCTCGAACACCGCCGAGTGGGGCGAGTATGTCACCGGCCCGCGCATCATCACGTCCGAGACCAAGGCCGAGATGAAGCGCGTTCTCTCCGACATCCAGACCGGCAAGTTCACGTCCGACTGGATGCAGGAATACAAGGCTGGTGCCGCCCGCTTCAAGGCGATCCGCCGCAACAATGACAGCCATCAGATCGAGGCTGTCGGCGAGCAGCTGCGCGGCATGATGCCGTGGATTGCCAAGAACAAGCTGGTCGACAAGGCCCGCAACTAAGCTTCAATACGTGGCCGCGCGCTCCGATCGGTGCGCGCGGCCGCCTTCAGGCTTTTGATACGCTGCTCGGACGCCGTCAGCCGCCGAGCGTCAGGCGGAAGAAGATCGTCCGCTCGATCGGCGTCGCATAATAGGGCGGGATTTCCGTGAATCCGGCCGAGCGATAGAGCGCGATCGCGGCGGAAAGTTCCGGTAGCGTGTCCAGCAGGATCTCGCGCGCGCCAAGTCTGCGGGCCTCCCTGAGAACCGCTTGTAGCAGTCCGCGGCCGAGCCCCAGTCCGCGGCCCTCCGGCGCGACATACATCCGCTTCATCTCGACAACTTCAGGCGCGAACGGCCGCAACGCCACGCAGCCGATCGCCAATCCGTCCGCGTCGCGGGCGATGAGCAACGCTCCATCAGGCGGGCCATACTGGCCGGGGAGGCGGGCCAACTCGCCGGCGAAATCCTGATAGGTCAGATCGACGCCGAGTGAAGCCACATAGGCCGCGAAGAGCCGCGCGACATCCGCAAGATCGGCGCCGTCGATGGCGGGCGCGATCTGGAACGCAGCGAGCGTTGTCCGTCCTTGATGCTGGCCAGCTTCAGCCGGCGCTGTATCGGGCTTCTTCATGAGGAAGGTTCATCCAATTCGTGCGTGATCCAGCCGGATTCGTCCGGCCGCAGGGCAGAAGGTCCCAGCAGGGTCGTCAGGCTGGTTTCGAGCCGCGTGAGCTCGCCCGCCCCGATCTGTCGTTCCCAGCGGCTCCGCAGCTCGTCGAAGATAGCCTCGCCCTCGCGAAGCACTGAGCGCCCGAGCGGGGTGACCTCAAGCAGTTTGCGCCGCGCGTCGTGGGGATCGTCCGCCCGCGCGACATAGCCGCGCTCCTGCAGCAAGGCGATCGTCTTTGCCGCGGCCTGTTTGGATACCGAAAGCCGGCGGGCGAGGTCCGACGCGTTGCTCGCTCCGGCCGCGATGGCACGCATGGCGAAGTCATGGCTCGGGCGGAAATCGACATGGCCTCGGCGGGCGAGTTCGGCCGTCGCCGCATCCGCAAGCGCACGGAAGCCGCCGAGAAGCAGCAGCGCGAGGTCGGCACCCATTCTGGACATGGTTCGAAACTACCGCGGGCAACCATGAAAGACAATTAGGTTGTCGAAATGCTCGACATCGACAACCCGGTTGTCTATAAGAGCTCCTTATCGACAACCTAGTTGTCTAAAGGAGCCGCAGAATGAATGTCGCACCGATCGGGGCCACCTTGCCTGGCATCCGCCATCACCGCCTTCCGTTGGACGATGGGCATCTGCATTTCGTGTCCGCCGGCGAGTCGGGGACGGGGATCCTGCTGGTGCACGGTTTTCCCGAAACGTGGTGGACGTTTCACAAGCTGATTCCCCTGCTTGCAAGGCGGCACCGCGTGTTTGCCGTTGATCTCAGGGGGTTCGGCGATTCCAGCAATGGGCCCGGAGCCTATGACAGTCTCACCGCGGCCGAGGATCTGCATCGCCTGATCACCCATCTCGATGTCGGTCCGATGCATGTGACCGGGCAGGACATCAGTGGCGCAACCGTGTTTCGTCTGGCGGCGACGCACCCTGGGGAGGTCGCTAGCCTGACCGCGATCGAGATGGGGTTGCCCGGCTTCGGGCTCGAAGCGCTGGCGGATGTCACGCGTGGCGGCAGCTGGCATATCGGCATTCTCGCGGCGCCCGGCATCGCGGAGATGCTGCTGACCGGCCATGAACGTGCCTTCCTGCGGGATTTTGCGTTCGCCTCGATGAGCGCGACACCGACGGCGGTCACTGACACTGACATCAGTGAGTTCCTTCGCAGCTACGCCCGCCCCGGCGGGTGGCGCGGCGCCGCCGGCCTCTATCGATCAATGTTGCGGGAAGGGAACGAAATCCAGTCCATCGCCGGCAGCGGCCGCCTGACGGCCCCGGTGCTGGCGATCGGTGCGGGCGGCGGCGCCTTCACGGCGGAGACGATGGCGCAGGTCGCTGCGCCACCGATCGCCTCGGTGATGCTCGATGGCGTCGGCCACTACGCAGCGCTTGAAGCGCCGCGCGCCGTGGCTGACGCCATCCTCGCATTCACGACGCGGATCGACGAGCGTTGATCGTAACGCGAAATCAATGCGCGACCTGCCGCGCAGCGGCCTGAATGCTACGTGGCAGGTGCCTCCGCACGGTTCGCCTTGCCGGCAGCCAGATGGGCGATGCGAAGCACTAGAATGATCGCGAGCGCTGGCGCCACGGCCGAGCCTGCGGCGAGCCAGAAGGCGGCGCTTGTCGCTCCGACCGCCCCACCGGGATCGGCGAAACCGGCGAGGTTGGCAATCATGCCGCCTGTCGCCGCGCCGAGCGCGCCTGCGAAGAGCTGCACGGTTGTCATGCCACCCGATGCGACATCCTGTTCGGCCTCCGGCGCATATTGGTAGACGCGGGTCACGAGGCAGGGCCAGGCCATGCCGATGCCGAATCCCATCAGGAAAAGGGCTACGCCGACCGGCGTCACGATGAGCAGGGCGCCGTCACTTTTGACCGGCATGAACACGCCGAAAAGGACGATGCCAACAAGGACGAGCAGCAGACCGGCGAGGATGAGGCGCCCGCCATCCCCGCGGCGAAGGCGCACGCTGGATGCCGTTCCCGCCGTCCAGCCAAGCGCCATCAGGGCCGCGAAGTAGCCGGCAAGAACCGGCGACTGCCCATGCAGCGTTTGCAGCAGATAGGGCACGAAGATGTCCGGCTGCATGGCCATCATCAATAGCGCGATGGTCAGATAGACGACGCCCAGCGGGGAGGAGAGGCTGAACGATCCCTTCGGCAGCAAACGGGCGCCCGCGCCACGTTCCGCCCGTCCAATCAGCGCCGTCAGGAGGATCGCGACCGCAAGGCCTGCGATGTTCAGCAGCCGGTCTGTCGAGAGGCTGCTCGCCGAGACGACCAGAACGGCCGCGGCGAGAAGGATGAGCTGCAGCCAGGCAATCGGCGCGGTCTCGCCGCTCGTCGCGCTCTTGCCCGGGAGCTTTGTCGCGGCCAGTAGTGAGAAGAGCGCAACGAACGGCAGCAGCGACCAGAACGCCGCGCGCCAGGCACCATATTCGGCGAAAACGCCACCGATCGCCGGACCGATCAGCGTGGCGACGCCGAAGGTTGCCGAGATGAGCCCGATCGCGCGGCCCCAAAGGGGCTGGGGCAGCACGATGCGCGTGACCGCATAAGCGAGCGCATAAAGGAAGCCACCGCCGATCCCCTGGATGCTCCGCCCGACAAGCATGACGGGCATGCTCGGCGCGAGGGCGGAGATCAACGTACCGCTGCCGAAGAAGAGGGCCGCAACGAGATAGGCGCCGCGCGGTCCGAGGCCGCGCAGGAGCTTGGCGGTCATGGCGGCCGCTAGGATCGAGGCGACCACGAAAAGCGTCGTCGCCCAGGCATAGACGTCGAGGCCGCCAATATCGGTGACGACGGACGGCATGACGGTCGCCGTCAGGAAGATGTTGATGGCATGCAGCACCACGCCGCCCGTCAGTGCTGCCGCATAGATGCCGTTGGCGCCTGAAAACAGACTTTCGGAGGTTGCCGCGCGCGGCGGATCTCCGTCGGCCGCGCCCTCGGGGGAGAGCCGTTCGGCAGTGCGTCGAGAGGTCGTGTCTTGCATGATATCGCCCAGGGCCGTTGGTCAGGGCCGACCTTGTAGAACCTCAACCAATATCGAGGTCAAGGCCGGACGATGCGCCCGCGGATGAATTCTGGCCGCGCGGGTCGGTCTTGAAGAGCCGGGCGCCAGGCCCTTCCTCGGCGGCGCTGTCGCCAGGATTGCGAAGGGGACATTCGGCCACGGAGAGGCAGCCGCAGCCGATGCACCCCGTCAGCTGATCGCGGAGACGGGCGAGCAGGGTGATACGCTCAT
Source organism: Kaistia soli DSM 19436 (assembly GCF_900129325.1). GTDB lineage: Bacteria > Pseudomonadota > Alphaproteobacteria > Rhizobiales > Kaistiaceae > Kaistia > Kaistia soli. The sequence goes on from NZ_FQUP01000001.1 coordinate 1,782,284, forward strand.
CGAGTTCCGCGCGCCAGTCGGTCGCGAGCGCTGACCATTCGGCGAGAGTGACGGGGCGATGGCGTGGCAGTTTCGCGAGTCGGTCCTTGATCTGTGCGAGCGGGACGCCGGTCTTCTGGGCAACGCGGATGATCGCAATCAGGCGCAGCACCGCACGCGGAAAGCGTCGCTGATTGCCGGCGGTGCGGTGGCTGTGGATCAGCCCCTGGGCTTCATAGAAATGCAGCGTCGAGACCGGAACGCCTGCGCGACGGGCGACTTGGCCGACAGACATTTCGCTGGGCGGCTTGTCCGTCGGCATGCGCAGGCGTTCCGTCATTCTGGATATGGGCAGAGTCGACGATACCCCAACATTAGTTGAGCTTCCAAGCGCCGGTCTGACCTGAAACGAAAAAGACCCGCGCCTTTCGGGCGCGGGTCTTCATGTTCGAAGGTGGGCTGGTCAGTAGGAGCCGACGCAGCGATAGGCACGACCGTCATAGCCGACAAAGGTGTCGGTCGCGGCATTGTAGCTGCGATAGCGGTCCTGGCAGTAGGCGACGTGGCTGCGCCAAGCGACACCGGCCGGCGGCGGGACTTCATAGCCGTAGCGCGGCTGAGAGGCGATTGCCGCACCCACGCCAAGGCCGAGCAGCGCGCCCGCGGCCGCTGCCGCACCAGGATTGCCAACCCAGCCGCCATAATAGCCGCCGCGGTAGCCGGGACCGTAATAATAGCGCCCGCCGCCACCCCAGCCCGGCCGGCCCCAACCGGGGCCGTAGCCATAACCAGGGCCGCCGCGCCATCCGGGGCCGCCTCGCCAGTCGGCGGAGGCGCTGCTGGCGGTCGCAGCCACGGCGCCGAGCCCGATCGCGGCCGCGAGGGCCGCAGAAATCAAGCGCTTCATGACCAAGTCTCCTCTTCGACGATTGCGCGGGACCCGAAGTCCGGACGCATGACATTCAATGTCTCAGCCGGCTTATCGTCCCATCAGATCATGGCGCCTCGTCAAAATCGCGACGATGCGGCGGAAAGATTGGGGCAAGCCGACCAATTGGCATCAGTGTTAGCGGGCGCAAGCTGAACGCTGGCTGAACGCTGTTGTGTCGCCGCGCCGCGTGGCGCGAGGGCCGCGGCGTGCTATGACCGCGCCGACCCTGACCGCATGACGCTGCATGCATTGCCGAGGTATCCATGGCCCGCCGCTACGCCGTTCTCGACGTTTTCACCGACCGCCCGCTCGCCGGCAACCAGCTCGCCGTCGTGCTCGATGCGGATGGCCTGGACACCGCTGCTATGATGTCGATCACGGCCGAGTTCAATCTCGCCGAGACGGTTTTCGTCCTGCCGCCGGAACGTCCGGCGCATCGCGCGCGGCTTCGGATATTTGCCCCGGGCAGGGAGCTGCCCTTCGCGGGGCATCCGACGGTCGGGACGGCCGTCCTGCTCGCGCTCGACGATGCCGGCGAGACCGAGGGCGATGTCGACGTCATGCTGATGCTCGAGGAAACAATCGGCTCGATCCGCACAGCCGTTGCCCTCAAGGATCGTCGTCGTGGCCACGCCATTTTCGATGCGCCGGTCGTCGCCAAGCCTGCGCCGCAGCCGCTGGATGGCGGCGCCGTCGCCTCGGCGCTGGGTTTGATGCCGTCCGAGATCGGTTTCGAGAATCACCTGATCTCGGCCTTCACCGGCGGCGTGCCCTATGTCTTCGTACCCGTGCGCGACCTCGCCGCGATTCGCCGGCTGGCGCCGCGCAGCGATCTCTGGCAGAGCGCATTCGGCGGCACATCGGTCTACGCCTATTGCCGCGAGACGGAGAGCAACGCGCACCATTTCCATGCCCGCATGATCTGGCAGACGCTCGGCTTCGTCGAGGATCCGGCGACCGGCTCAGCCGCAGCGGCTTTTGCCGGCGTTGTCGCCACATTCGACCGCCCGACCAGCGGCACGCATCGCGTCATCATCGAGCAGGGCTTCGAGATGGGGCGCCCCAGCCTCATCACGCTCGAACTCGACACCGAGGGCGGCCAGCTCGTCGCGACCCGCATCGGAGGTGATGCGGTGGTGGTCGCGCGCGGCATGCTCGACGTCTAGAGACTGGTCATCTTTCTGAAAGTTAAGTCATGAGCCGCTATTGGAGCCGGATCGTCCACGAGCTGACGCCCTATACGCCCGGCGAACAGCCGCGCGTCGCGGATCTCGTCAAGCTCAACACGAATGAAAACCCCTATGGGCCCTCGCCGAAGGCCCTCGCGGCCATCGCCGAGGCGACGAGTGATCAGCTCCGCCTCTATCCCGAGCCGACGGGGCAGGCCCTCCGCGCGGCGATCGCGGTGAGCCATGGTCTCAGCGAGAGCGAGGTCTTTGTCGGCAACGGCTCCGACGAGGTGCTGGCGCACACGTTCCAAGCTTTGTTGAAGCAGGAAGGACCGCTGCTTTTTCCCGACATCAGCTATTCTTTCTACCCGACCTATTGCGCGCTTTTCGGCATCACCGCGCGTGCCGTTCCGCTCGCTGACGACTTCACCATCGATCCGGCGGATTATGATCGGCCCTGTGGCGCGATCATCCTGCCCAATCCGAACGCGCCGACCGGAATTGCCCTGCCGCTTTCTGCGATCGAGGCGCTGGTCGCGCGCCATGCCGACGTGCCCGTGGTGATTGACGAAGCCTATGTCGATTTCGGCGCCGAGAGCGCGTCGTCGCTCATCGCGCGCCATCCGAATCTCCTCGTGATCCAGACCTTCTCGAAGTCGCGCGCGCTGGCCGGGCTTCGTGTCGGCTTCGCCATGGGCCAGCGACCGCTGATCGAGGCGCTGGAGCGGGTCAAAGACAGCTTCAACTCCTATCCGCTCGATCGCCTTGCGCTCGCCGGTGCGACGGCGTCCTGGCTCGACCGCGACTGGTTCGAGGAAAAGCGCGCGCTGATCATCGCAGGCCGCGACTGTTTGTCAGCGGAGTTGGCGGAGCTCGGCTTCACCGTCCTGCCGTCGGCGGCGAACTTCATTTTCGCGCGTCATCCGGATCATTCCGGCGCCGTGCTCGCGGCCGCGCTCCGGGAGCGACGCGTTCTGGTCCGTCATTTCAAGAAGGACCGCATCCAGGATTTCCTGCGCATCACGATTGGCACCGAGGCCGAATGCGACCGGCTTGTCGCAGCCCTGACGGAAATTCTGGCGGAACAAGGCTGAGGAGGGGAAGCTTCGTGACGCCGCGCTTGCATTTGCGCGGTGCCCGTTGCTAGAAGAATTCCGAGCCGGCATCACGCTGGCGGGATCGTGGCTACGATCCGGGTGGAGCGAGCATGAGCGCTGTCGTGTCGAGGACTGGAGTTCCGGCGGGGATCATTTCCCGCGGCGCTCGTCCTTTGCCGGCATGCGGCCTGCCGAAAGCCCTCCTTCTTCTTAGCTGCCCCTGAGCGTCGGCAGGCCCTTGCGGCCGGGCTCTCAGGGGAACGCGCCGACGAGCCAACGCCCTACAAAGCTCCGCGGCCGGACACTCCCGAACTGAACATCCGGGACGCGGCTGCCAGAAGAAAGACCAGACCATGACCGCCATCACCACGGATGCCGCTTCCGCCAAGGACCGGGTCGTCATTTTCGATACGACTTTGCGCGACGGCGAACAGTGCCCCGGCGCCTCGATGACTTATGAAGAGAAGCTCGAGGTCGCCGAACTGCTGGAGGAGATGGGCGTCGACGTGATCGAGGCCGGCTTCCCGATCGCGAGCCAAGGCGATTTCGAGGCCGTGCAGGAGATCGCCCGCCGCGCCGGCCCCGATGTCACCATCGCAGGTCTCGCCCGGGCCATTTCCGGCGACATCAGCCGCGCCGCAGAGGCGGTGCGCGTCGCCAAGCGTCCGCGCATCCACACCTTCGTCTCGACCTCGCCGATCCATCTGGCCCACCAGATGAAGAAGAGCGAGGAACAGGTTCTCGACATCATCGCCGCGACGGTGGCGCAGGCGCGCAACCTCGTCGAGGACGTCGAATGGTCGGCCATGGATGCGACCCGCACGCCGATTGAATACCTGATCCGCTGCGTCGACGCCGCGATCAAGGCCGGCGCCACCACGATCAACCTACCCGATACGGTCGGGTACGCCGTGCCGGATGAATATGCCGCGATGTTCCGGGCGGTGATTGAGCGCGTGCCGAATTCCGACAAGGCGATCTTCTCGACGCACTGCCATGATGATCTCGGCCTCGCCGTCGCCAATTCGCTGGCCGGCGTCGCTGGTGGCGCGCGGCAGATTGAGTGCACGATCAATGGTCTCGGCGAGCGCGCCGGCAACGCCGCGCTGGAAGAGATCGTGATGGCGATCCGCACGCGCGGCGACGTGCTGCCCTATGCGACCGGCGTCGAGACGACGATGCTGACCCGCGCCTCCAAGTTGATCTCGGCCGTTTCCGCCTTCCCGGTCCAGTACAACAAGGCGATCGTCGGCCGGAACGCCTTCAGCCATGAGAGCGGCATCCACCAGGATGGCATGCTGAAGAATGCTGAGACCTACGAGATCATGACCCCGGAGAGCGTCGGCGTGAAGGCGACCTCGCTGGTCATGGGCAAGCATTCCGGACGCCATGCCTTCCGCGAGAAGCTGAAGGATCTCGGCTACGAACTGGGCGACAACGCCCTGGAAGACGCCTTCAAGCGCTTCAAGGACCTCGCCGACCGCAAGAAGCATGTCTATGACGAGGATATCGAGGCGCTGGTCGGAGATGAAGTCGCGACCGCCAGCGAGACGATCCGCCTCTTGTCATTGACGGTCATCGCTGGCACCGGCGGACCCGCCAAGGCGATCATCAGCCTCGATGTTGACGGCACGCATATCACCAAGGAAGTCGCCGGCAATGGGCCCGTCGACGCGACCTTCAACGCCATCACGGCCATCGTGCCGCATCAGGCCAAGATGTCGCTCTATCAGGTGCATGCCGTCACCGAAGGCACCGACGCGCAGGCGGAAGTCTCTGTCCGGCTCGAAGAAGATGGCAAATCTGTCACCGGCCGTGGCGCCGATCCAGATACGATGGTGGCCTCGGCCAAGGCGTATATCTCGGCGGTCAACAAGATCGCCGTTAAACGCCTCCGCCAGCACGCGCAGGCCGCCAGCGCCTGAGGCCCTTCATCTGCTTTCAATGAAAAGCGGCCGCGTCATCGACGCGGCCGTTTCGTTTCAAGTTCTGAAAAGGTGCGGGGCAGGTGCCGCCCCCGCGCCTACATCGGCAGAGCGAGCTTGCCGAGGCGGAGGAACTGCGTCTCGCCGGAATGGTCGTCGACGCCGTCATTGTCGGTGACGGCGAAGGCATTGCCGTCGGCGTCGATCGCGAAGCTCTCGACCTTGTCGAGCACGTAGCCCTTCGGCGCGGCGAGGGCCGGCAGAAGATCGACGAGATCCTGCTTCGTGACCTTCGGCAGGTCGCCACCGAGCGGGGCCGGCGTCACGCCGGCGAGCGGCACGAAGGCGAGTTTCTTGATCGCTGCGTCGCGGCCGATCTGGTTGTCGCGCTCGATCACGACGAGGCCACCGGGAACGGCCGTGATCTCCGAGAGGCCGACCCAGCCCTTGGCGGCCTTGTCGAGCGGATAGTGGACGGCACCCCAGCTCTTCGCCGCCGGCTTGTAGGCGAGGAGCTTGGTGTAGCCCTTCGGATCGTCCTTCCATTCGCGCTGCACGGCGAGCCACAGGGTCTCGTCGTCGCCACTGCCCGTTACGGTCACGCCTTCGAAGCCGAAGCGCGTCGCGTTGGCAGCCAGGGCCTCCGGGAGGATGATCTCCTCGAGGATCGCGCCCGTGGCATCGGTGTGGATCAGTTTCGACTGGGTCTTGTTCTTCTCGCGTTCGGGATTGCCCTCCGAGGCGAGCCAGAAGCCGCCATCTGCGGCGAGCGCAATGCCCTCGAGGTCTAGATTTTCGGCCGGCTTGCCGTCCTTGGTCACGGTGATCGCATCGGTGATCAGGGCCGGGGTCTGCTTCGCATCGATCGTGAGTATGCGACCGATCGACTGTGCGCTGTCGATGACGGCATAGAGCTTGCCAGCAACCTTGGCGTCGGCAACTGTGCCGGAAAGCGCGGCCCAGCCGATCGGCTTGCCGTCCTTGTCGGCGGAGACGATCGTTGGATAGGCGGCCGGCGCATCGCTGCGCTCATAGAGCGTCACCACGGAACCGATCAGCCCGTCTTCGCGGAGGTCGTTCTCGGCGGCGGTCACGAAGAGATTGCGCGCGGGGATCGCCAGCAGGCCCTCGGGGCCGATACCGCCCGGCAGCGCCTGCAGCAGCGTCGGCGCCTTGCCGGTACCCTCGTCCTTGTAGACGCCAACCAGCGAGGCACGCTCCGAACCGATGAAGATCAGTCGGTCGCCGCCGAACGTCGCAACTTCGGCGCCCTCGGGCTCGTTGCCCTTCTTGTTGCGCTTTTCAGGATAATGGCCGAGGCGGACAGTCTCGTATTCGAAGGACGTGCCGCTGTCGTAGTCGACGCTGCCATCGGTCTTGAAGATCGTGAATCCGCGGCTGCCCCCCTTCCAGTCGCCCTCGTTGGCGGTGACGAAACGGTCCGCGTCGATCCACTGCACGCCGTCCGGTTCGCGGGCGACTTCGGTCATCTTGCCTGAAAGATCGATGACGCCGTCCTTCTTGACGTCGATGCCGTCGAGATCGACCGTGCCCGCCGGGAAATGCGTCACCACCTTGCCGGTGGCGGCGTCGGCGATGACGATGTGGTTGTTCTCCTGCAGCGTCAGGACGATCTGGTTCTTGTCGTTGAAATCGACGAATTCCGGCTCCGGATCCTCGGGGGCTACAGCTGCGAGGCCGGCGACATCGATGAGCGCCTTGCTGGCGCAATCGACGCTGCCGTCGGTGCCGATCCTGAATGTCACTAGGCTGCCGCCTGGCAGTTGCGGCAGGGCGCCGTCGTTGATCTCCTCGTCGCGCTCGTTCTCGATCGCGATGGCCAGGAACTGGCCATCAGGGCTCATGGCGAGCGAATCCGGCTGGCCGGCGAGATCGCAGGTCGCCTTCACGCTCTTCGTCGCGAGATCGACGATGGCGAGATGGCCAGACGGCTGCGCCTTGCTCGCCGAGGTCACGACGCCAACCAGGGCCATGCCGCCGGCGACGACCGTCGAGGTCGGCTCACCGCCGAGCGCCACCGTTCCGGCGGGCTTCGGCGCCTTGGCGTCGGTGATGTCGATGAGGCCGATCCGCTCGCCGGGGCTGTCGGTGTAGACGAGCGTGTTGCCGTCGGACGTTGCCGTGATGATCTCTGCGACGGTCGCCTTCTTGGGATCGGCGCCCGCTGGGAGGTTGTCGACGACGTGAAAGGTCGCGATGCGGTTGAACATCTCGGCCGCGTCGGCGAGCGGGGCGGCCAGCATGGTGCTGGCGAGCAGCGTGGCGGCGAGGGTGCCTTTGAGGATGGGGTTCATCTTTGGGTCCGGTCGCTGGCTGTCGGAAGAGGGGGAGTTCGAAACCTGATGAAATGAGCGGCGCTGGATGACAGGGCGATGACGATGGCCGGTCGCAATCTCCGCAAGTCGTCTTCACCGCAGAGCGCGCTTTCGCCGATAGCGCCTTGGAATCGAGGCCGAATTCATCCTTTGACCGCGGTGCCGCAACAGAGGATTTCCACAGGCGGCAAAATCCCGCTCGTCCCCGCTGGACAGCCCCGGCCGCCTTTGCTACACACCCCCTCGTCGACGCGGCAATGACCGCATCGCGGCGGGTGCATAGCTCAGTTGGTAGAGCAGCTGACTCTTAATCAGCTTGTCCTAGGTTCGATCCCTAGTGCACCCACCAAAAATTCTCCAAAAAATTCAAGTCTTTCGAGAATTTCCGACCGCGTGAGGCGGAAGAACCGTTTTACGTGTGACGGCGCGCATTGCGTCGGCTGAGCGCGGGCTCCGAAGTGGCGGATGGTCGCGGACGATCCTCTCGTCACGGCTGCGGGACTGGCGGCCGCCCTGCAGATCAAATCCTGTCTTTCTGACAATCGCAGCGATCTTCGGGATCAAGCGTTAAGGCTTGGGCCGTAGAAATCGCTAATCCGCGAAGGTGCTAGGCGCATTTGGCCTAGATCTCGCGGCGAGATCGATGGCGTTTGTGGACAGGAAAGAGGAATCCCCATGCAAACCAAGATCATCGGCAGCGTGTTGCCGGTCCTCGAAGTAGAGCTGCAACCCGGCGAAGGCCTGGTCGGGGTTCCTGAGGCGCTGTCCTGGATGTCGGGAGGCGTGACGCTGCACACATCGCTCGGCGCAGGCGGCGGCGGTGGGCTGCTCGGGCTCGTGAGCCGGGCGGTCTCGGGCGCTGGTCTGGTAACCACGGAGTTCCGCGCCTCGGAGGGTGCCGGTCTCGTTGGCTTCGCGGCCCGCCTGCCTGGCCAGATCATCGAACTCGACGTCGCCGGCGGCAGCTATCTGGTGCACCGCCACGGCTTCCTTTGCGGCACCAGTGGCATCGTCGTGGCGAGCGGCCTGCAGCAGAATCTTGGCGCCGGCGTGTTCGGTGGCGATGGCTTCGTGCTGCAGAAGATCGAGGGCTCGGGTAAGGCTTTCGTCGAGCTTGGCGGCGAGATCGTCAAATACGATTTGGCGGCAGGGCAGTCGATCATGGTCCATCCCGGCCATGTCGGGCTGTTCGACCAGAGCGTCAATTTCGAGATCACGTCGCTGCGCGGCGTTCATTCGACCTTCTTTGCCTCGGGCGATCTTTTCATGGCGCGGCTCACCGGCCCCGGCCGGGTGTGGTTACAGACGCTGACGCTGCCTGGCCTTGCCCACAGCATCAGCCATTATCTCCCGAAGCAGGGCTAATCCGATGAACGCGAAGTTCTCCCGTGCCGCAACTCTGTTTGCCGCGACCCTCATCGCCGGCTCGGTGATCCTGCCGGCGCTCGCAGCCGAGCGACCGGACTATGAGAAGTTCAAATCCGGCACTTTCCTGCGCTATCTGAACGCCGGCGACGGCCGCATCGAGAAGACTCCCAGCATCGGCCTCTCCTTCGGCGAGCGCGTGCTGCATGCGACGCTCGACTCGGGCTCCACGGGCGTCGTCGTCGCAGCGGCCTTTATCCCGAATTTCGACCAGCTCCCGGTGATCGGCGAAGGCAAGCTCACCTATACGAGTTCGGGTCGCGTCATGCTCGGCTCATGGGTGACGACATCCCTGACCCTCTCGGGTCGCGACGGCGCCTCCGTTACTACCGAGCCGATGCCGGTTCTCGCGGTGACGCGTGTTGCCTGTCTTGAGACGGCGCGCGACTGCCGGCCGAATGATGATCCGCGCGATATTGCGATGGTCGGCATCGGGTTCGCCCGCGAGGGTGATCGACAGGGCCAGAGCACGCCCGACAAGAACCCTGTGCTGAACGTCGCGGCCGAGGGAGAGCATCGAAAGGGTTACGTGCTGACGCCGGAGGGCATCCATATCGGCCTCACGGCCGAGAACACGCGCGGCGAATTCCGCTTCGTGAAGCTCGAGCGCCAGGCCGACCTGCCGGACTGGAAAGGCGTTCCAGCCTGTATCTCGCTCGGTGGGCAGACGCCGCCCGCCTGCGGGTCGATGCTTGTCGATACCGGTGTGGGCGCGATGTTCATGACCGTGCCGTCGTCACAGGTGGCGAGCGGACCGCTTGCCGATGGTACATCGGTGGCGATTCTGCTCGGGACAGACGCGGCAAGCGAGCCGCTTTACAGCTTCACGTCAGGCGACATGTCGCCGATGACGCCCTCGGCTATTCATCTCGATGTCTCGGACAAGCCCCCCTTCGTGAACACGAGCTTCCATTTCCTGAATGGATTTGACGTGCTGTACGACGCCGACGGTGGTTATGCGGGCTTCCGCAAGCACTGATCCTGCGCTCTGCGTGGTCATGGCGGCCTGGTGTCCGCCGTGACTGACATTGCCTTGTAAATCGATTGAAAACAGATTGCGCGGATGCGGCACCTACGGCATGGTTCCTTCAGCCCCACTAAAGAGGGCAGGTTTGGGAGGAATTCGATGTCCAAGACTGCAAGGTCCATCCTTGCCGCCGGCGCTATTGCGCTCGCGGCCATGTCCACGGCGCCGGTGCGCGCGCAGGCCGAGGATGTCACCATCCTCGCCTCGGTCCCGGGCCTGACATTCCCGTTCTTCGTCCACATGATGAACGCCTTCAAGGCCGAAGCCGCCAAGCAGGGCGTAGCGGTGATCGAGTCTGATGGCCAAGTTTCCTCGCCGAAGCAGACGGCCGATATCGAGGCCGCGATCACCAAGGGCGTTCAGGGCATCGTGATCAGCCCGAACGAGGTCGACGCCATGGCGCCGGCGCTGCAGCAGGCTGTCGAGGCCGGCATCCCGGTCGTGACGGTCGACCGTCGCGTGGCACAGGTGGAAGGCATCCTCGCCCATATCGGCGCGGACAACGTCAAGGGCGGCGAGGCCCAGGGCGAACTGGTCATGAAGCTGTTCCCCGATGGCGCGACAATCGTCAACCTGCAGGGCCAGTCGGGCGCCTCGCCGGCGATCGACCGCAACAAGGGCCTGCACAACGTCCTCGACAAGGCCGCCGACAAGTACAAGATCGTCTTCGAGCAGACGGCTGGCTTCGATCGCGCCAAGGGTCTTTCCGTGACGGAAGCCGCGCTTTCGGGCCTTTCTGAGCCGCCGAAGGTGATCGTCGCCGCCAATGACGACATGGCGCTCGGTGCGCTCGAAGCCGTGAAGGGTCGTAACCTCCAGGGCATCGCGATCATCGGCTTCGATGCGCTGCCCGAAGCGCTGGCCCAGGTCCGCGACGGCGGCCTTACGGCGACGATCGAGCAGTTCCCGGGCAAGCAGAGCGCGATGGGCGTCGATACCCTGGTCGCTTTCATCAAGGACAAGAAGAAGCCGGCTGAAGCCGTGACGCTGCTGACCCCGGTCGCGATCACCAAGGAAAACCTCAACATCGCCGAGCGCCTCGGCGAAGTGAAGTAGTCCTCGCGCCTACCGCGTCCGGACGGCGCCATGCGCGTCGTCCGGACGCTCGTCTTCCGCTCCCGAACGTCCGATCCCGCAAGACGCCGCCGTCCCGGCGCCCGAGGTTCTCATGACCGTCGCCGCTGCGCCGCCCCTTCTCAAGATGACGGGCATCGTCAAGAGCTTTCCGGGCGTCAAGGCGCTCGATGGCGTCGGTCTCGAGGTGAAACGGCAGGAGATCCACGCGCTTCTCGGTGAGAATGGCGCTGGCAAGTCGACGCTCCTGAAGATCCTCGCCGGCGCGCAATCGCCTGACCAGGGCGAGATCCTGTTCGATGGAAAGCCTGTGACGCTTGCCAATCCGCATGCGGCGCAGCGGCTCGGCATCGTCACGATCTACCAGGAATTCACGCTCGCGCCGGACATGAGCATCGCCGAGAACGTGTTCATCGGCCGCGAGCCGGGCAGGGGCCCGTTTGTCAGCTGGTCACGCATGGCGGCCGAGACCGAGAAGCTGATTCGCCGGATCGGCCTTGAACGCAATCCGATGACGCTCGTCCGCGATCTCTCGGTCGCCGAGCAGCAGATGGTCGAGATCGCGCGCGCGCTTTCGATGGATTCGCGCGTCATCATCATGGATGAGCCGACTTCGGCCTTGTCGCTCGCGGAAGTCGAGAAGCTGTTCAAGATTGTCCGCCGCCTGAAGGACGAGGGCATCTCGATCATCTTCGTGACGCATCGCCTCGAAGAGGTGATGGAGGTGTGCGATCGGTACACGGTGCTGCGCGATGGCCGCAACGCAGGGGCCGGCAGCGTTTCAGACATCACCATCGACGGCATCATTCGGCTTATGGTCGGCCGCGAGGTCAATGCGTTGTTCGCCCATCGCGAGGCGAGCGAGCCGGGGCCGGTTGCGCTGGAAGTCAAGAAGCTGACCCGTCTGCGCACGGCGCAGGATCCGCATGCGACCGAAATCCGCGATGTCTCGCTGCATGTGCGCCGTGGCGAGATTCTCGGCATCGCCGGGCTGGTCGGTGCCGGCCGCACTGAGACGGCGCGCGCCATCTTTGGCGCCGATCCATTCGATTCAGGCGATGTGTTCGTCGATGGCGAGCTGGTCACGATCCGCACGCCGCGCGACGCAATCGCGCATGGCATCGGCCTCGTCCCCGAAGACCGCAAGCTGCAGGCCTTGTTCCTGTCGCAGGCGATCCGCACCAATGTGTCTGTCGCGGCGCTCGACCGCATCGGGCATTTCGGCATCTTCGTCGATGAAGCCAAGGAGCGCGGTCTCGTCGAGGAATATCGCAAGCTTCTGAACATCCGCATGGCGGGCCCGGAGCAGGCCGTCGGGAACCTCTCCGGTGGCAACCAGCAGAAGGTCGTGCTGGCGCGCTGGCTGGCGCTTAGGCCGAAGGTGCTCATCGTCGATGAACCGACGCGTGGCATCGATGTCGGCGCCAAGGTCGAGGTGCACAATCTCCTGTTCGAGATGGCGCGATCCGGCATCGCCGTGATTGCCATCAGCTCGGAACTGCCGGAGGTGCTCTCGGTCGCCGACCGCATCGTCACGATGCGCGAGGGACGGGTGACCGGCGAGATGCTGCGCGCCGACGCGACGCAGGAGACATTGATGGCAATGATGACGCTCGGAACAACGAGCCGCGCCGCCTGAGCGAGCGACGGACGCCGAGAATGACGTCGAGTGGAGGAAGGCGAGGGCATGGCTGAGGCAAGGCAGAGCGCGGCGGAGAGTAGTAGCGTCGATCTATTCGGGTTTCTGGCGCGGTTCGCGCCGCTGATCTTCCTCGTCGTGCTGATGGCGGTGTTCGCGGTGCTCGAGCCGCGCTTCATGTCGTCGATCAATCTGTTCAACGTCATGCGGCAAGTCTCGATCACGGGTCTTCTCGCAATCGGCATGACCTTCGTCATCCTGACGGCCGGCATTGACCTTTCCGTCGGCTCGCTGCTTGCCTTTGCGGGCCTCGTCGCGGCAGCCGTCGCCAAGGGCGGCATGCAGGACCGTTTCACGGTCGGCGAGGGCGGAGTCGGCTATGGCTGGGAACTGGCGGCGCTCGCCGCGATCGCGGTCGGCGTCGCCGGCGGTCTCGTGCAGGGCTTCTCGATCACGCGGCTGAAAGTGCCGCCCTTCGTCGTGACGCTCGGGGGCATGTCGGTGTTCCGCGGCGCGGCGCTGCTCTTTGCGGCGGGCGGTCCGATCTCCGGGTTCGAACATGACTTCACCTGGTGGGGCCAGGGCAAGATCGGCCCGGTGCCGGTGCCGGTCATCATCTTCCTGGTCTGCGGCCTGCTTGCGCATATCGTCCTTCGCTACACGCGCTATGGCCGGCAGATCTATGCCGTCGGCGGCAATCCCGAGGCAGCGCGGCTGTCCGGCCTCAACGTCACGGCCATCATCTGCAGTGTCTATGTGATCATGGGCTTCTTCGCCGGGCTCGGTTCCTTCGTGCTGGCGGCGCGGCTCAATTCCGCCGAAGCGGTTGCCGGAACCGGCTATGAGCTGACCGTCATCGCTTCGGTGGTGATCGGGGGAACTTCGCTGTTCGGCGGCGTCGGCACGATCTTCGGCACGGTCATCGGCTCGATCCTGATCGGGGTGCTGCTCAACGGCCTCGTGCTGATGAATGTCTCGTCCTACATCCAGCAGATCATCATCGGCGTGATCATCGTGCTGGCTGTCGCCTTCGACACATTCGCCAAGTCGCGCCGGCGCAAGGTCTAGGCGCTCGGAAGGCCGAAGCGGCAAGTCAAACTCTGCCCGAAAGCCTCAGCCTTCCTTGCCTGCCGTCTTCCGCTGGCTGAGCGCCGTGCCGAAGACGTGGTCCCAGAAAAGGGTGGTGACGCCGAAATTGCCTTCGTCGTGGCGGAAGTGGTGCAGCGCGTGCTTCCGCTTCCAGCCATAAAGCGGATGTCCGGGCAGCATGCGCCAATGGTGCAGCACGTGATGGGCAAACGAGTAGGTCAGGTAGCCGGCCGTCATGCCGAAGGTGAAGCCGCTGCCATAAGGCACGCCGAACAGCCAGCAGGCCGGCAGCAGGACCGCAATGACGAGGATCGAGAAACTCATCCAGATCGGCGTCCCGATCAGATCGGTCGGCGTGGCGTGATGCTGGTCGTGCAGGTCGCGGAAATAGACGACGTTGTGCAGGATGAAGCGGTGGATGATGTATTCGGCCAGCGTCCATGCGAATAGGCCGGCGAGCATCGCGACGATCCATATGAGCGGATCCCACGGGGTCAGCGACAGATTTGTCGCCACCACGAGACCGATGAGAACGAGCGGGTAGACGAAAAAGTCTGCGTAGTAGCCGACAGCGCTGCGCGTGATCGTCGCCATGATAGCCTTCGCTGAAACCGACTGCCCCGGCAGAGGATGCGCCCGGCCGAGCCGGCACCGCAAGGCTTCTGCAGGGCAGAAAAGCTGCATTGGATCGATTCGCCACCTAATCTGCCTTATTCTTCGGCAGAGACAAGCTTAAGCTGCGTGGTCCGCAATCTGGCCCGGTGACGACCGCTTCCGGGCATGGCATGGTTTCGCCATGCGCGCTGTCATCCCCTTCATTTTCGCCCTCTTTGCCACCCCAGCGGCCGCCCTTGCGCCAGCCGCTCCACCTGTTGTGCCTCCAAGCGCCCAGTCGCTCATACGCGTCAACGTCATCGACGGTGCGGATGGACGCGATTCGCTGGTTCGACTCGGCCCGTCGCTCGGGCTTGACGATGCGGACATAGCGCACATCCGCGCCGTTTCCGGCTATGTTGGCTGCCTTTCGCCATCGCCTTCGGTCGGTTCGGCGGCGCTTTTTCTCGACAACCAACACATCCTGACCGCGGCGCATGTCTTTTTCGAGCCGTCGGGGCAGCGGCGCTGGAAATGCTTCTTCAAGAACCAGGCCGCTGATCCAGTCATGATCGACCTTCTGGTCGACGACGCCAACGCGCGGTTCGGCGCCCGGAAACCAAAGCCCGGCTCAAACAACGACTATGCGATCGTGCGACTTGCCGAACCGCTCGTCGGGGCGGTGCCCTTTCCGGTCAAAGCGGATATCCCGGTGCAGGCGGGGGAGAAGCTGATCGTCGTGACGGCGCATCCCGCTGACATGGTGCGGGAAGTCGATCGCGGTATGCCGGTCGTGCAGGGCTGTACCGTTCGCAGAAAGCCGGTTTCGACCGAAAAGACGTCGTTCTTTCGAACCGATTGCGATGCTACCGGCGCTTCCTCGGGCGGCATGAACCTTGCCCGCATCAACGGCACGTTGGCGTTCCGCGGCATCACGATCACGACTGGCCCCTGGCGGGACCCAGCCCTGATGGGCGCGCCCTACAATGAGAAGGGCGGCAGCGTCACGACGGCGCTTGGGACCGACGCTGCCATCCTCGCAGCCGGCCGAAGCCTGGCGGGAGACTCCTAACCTCCCCGAACTCAGGCGGCTTTAAGAGCCTGCTCCTTGCTGCGCAGAAGCGTATCGATGAAGGCGAGTTTATCGACAACGCCGGGTCCGAGCTTGAAAGGATAGAGATCGGGCTGGCCCATGCTGCGATTGATCGAATTCATCGCCTGGGTGAGGGGACCCCAAGATTCGATGATCTCGCTGAAATCCACGCCGCGATAGGGGTCGAAATCGATGGTCGTATCGACATTGCCCTGCGCGCGGGCCTTCGGACGGATGCGCAGCCCGAAAGCGTATGCTGTCTCCAGTGTGTCGATCATGTGCATGTAGTGGGCAAACGTCTCGGCAAAGTCTTCCCAGGCATGGGCCGTTGCATATTGGCTGACATAGCGATCCTGCCAGTCTGCCGGGAAATTGCCCTGGTAGTAGTTCTGGAGGGCGCCATTGTAGTCGATGGATTCGTCGCCGAACACGGCGCGGGATTCCTCGATACGCCCCACGTCGCGGACGAGCCGGTCCCAATAATAGTGGCCGATCTCATGGCGGAAATGGCCGAGCAGCGTCCGATAGGGTTCGTGCATGTCGGTTCGAGCCTTTTCGCGCGCCACCGCGTCGGCCTCGACGATGTTGAGCGTGATCAGGCCTTCGTCATGGCCTGTCAGCACGCGGACATCGTTTTCGTCGGCGAGAAATGAAAACGAGAGACCAGCCACGGGATCATCGGCCTTGTTGGGGACTCCGAGGCCGAAGCGCAGCAGGCTGTAGAAGAGCCGGTGCTTGGCGAGCTCGATATCGCGCCAGCGCTCGCTATAGACTTGGCTGGAAAGGTTCGGAATGACCATGTTCGTCCGGCAGCAGACGCAGAGCTGCTCTGGACTGTCGGCCGGCAACAACCAGTTGCAGACGCCATGCTCGCGATTGGCGCAGGGCTTGAAGAGCATCTCGTCAAGACCATGCGCTGTGTAGAGCTGTTCGCCGTTGACGCCCGGGCCTGCATCATCGAGTGAACGGAGATGGCCCTGTGCCGGCACGAAACCGAGCGGCCGGCTGCATCCCTCGCATTCGAAATCTTCGAAAGGCAGCCAATGGGCACAGGCCCGGCATTCGAACAAGCGCATCTGTCACTCCGTCAACGGAAAGTAGCCGGTGTCATCCTGAACCAGCTTTTGGGCCGCCAACGCCTGAGATCGAGATTGGTTCAATCGGTCTGGACTATTCCTGCCGAGGCTCGCGTTCGGGAAAGCGGATGGTGATGCGCGTGCCGGAATGCTGCACATCGTGCTCGATACTCGCCTCGAGCTTGCTCGCCAGCGCCTGGATGATCCTCCGCCCGAGGCCCGTGCCGACGGCGCGCGTATCTTCGCCGCTTCCAACGCCGTCGTCCTCGACGGTCATCGCGATATTACCATCGATCGCCATACAGGACACGCGAACCGCACCGCTGGCGCCGGGATAGGCATATTTCAACGCGTTCAGAATAAGCTCCGTCATGATGACGCCGAGCGCTACGGCGCGGTCGGGACGGATCGCCAGCGGCTCCAGCTTGAATGAGATCTGGCCACCATCTCCATTGGCTTCGATCGTGCGGGCTAGATCCTCGATCAGGCTGCCAAGATAGAGATCGAGCGCGACACTATGGACGTCGTCGGATGTATAGAGCCGCCGGTGTACCTGCGAGACCGCCATGACGCGGCCGACCGCGGCGGCCAGCGCGCTTTTTACAGCGGCATCGGGATGAGCCGCTGCCTGCATGTTCAAGAGAGAAGCGACCAGTTGCAGGCTGTTGCCGACGCGGTGATTGACCTCCTGAATGATCAACGCGCGTTCATTGGCAAGGGCCTCGAATCGATCCCGGGCTGCACGGACTTCCGCTTCGGCGTGCTGGTGGGCCTCCTGAAGGCGGCGGGCTGTCAGCGCCGATGCGAGCGCCGCACGGAGGAGGGGAAAGAAGTCTTCACTCGCTTCCTTGATGACGTAGTCGGCTGCACCGGCCTTCAGCGCAGCGATCGCGATCCGCCCCTGCGCCTCGCCGGTGACATAAACGACCGGCGGCGGATTCGGCATCGCGGCGATCAACGGCAGCACCTGAAGCCCCGTCCGCCCCGGCATGTGGTGATCGAGCGCGACAATGTCGATGCCGCCTTCGGCCAGCCGCGCGAGCCCGGCATCGCCATCCGTCGCCGTTTCGACAACAAAGTCGTGGCGCGTCAAGTCCTTGACCGCCAGCCGGCAAAGTCCTGGATCGTCATCGATGAACAGAACGACCGGCTGGGGCTCCATCACTTTGCCTCGGGGACCTTGATCACCGAGAAGAACAGGCCCAGCTGCCTAATGGCATTGGCGAAATTCTCGTAATTGACGGGCTTAACGACATAGACGCTGGCCCCAAGCTCATAGCACCGCTCGATCTCGCGCTGATCGTCGGTCGTCGTCAGCACGACGATCGGCGTGGCGCGCAGATGCGGATTGCCTTTCACGGCCTTGAGAATGTCGATACCGGTCATATCCGGCAGATTAAGGTCGAGCAGGATCAGCAGCGCCTCACCTTTCCGGCTCGCGCCGGTCCGATCGGTGCCAAGCAGGAAATCCAGCGCGCTGGTGCCGTCGGCAAACGCCTTGATCTCGTTGCTGACGCCGGCCCGCCTGATGTTCTTCTCGATCAGCCGCGCATGACCCTCGTCATCCTCGACCATCACGATCGTCACGTGATTGGGGTTGTCGCTCATCTCGCCGTCTCACGAATTCGTTGCATCGACATCATGACATCCAACCTTCCTTGGACCGAAAGCTGGTCCTAAACAAGCATTCACAGCGTCGGCAAACCTATTCACTCGCGCCAGCTCCTGGGCAGGATCACCGTGAAGGTGCTGCCTTCCCCGAGCTCGCTGTCGAGGCGGATCTTTCCGCCTATGCGCCGCACCAATGCCCTGACATGGGCAAGGCCGATTCCTTCGCCGGGACGGTCCTGCGTTCCCGCGCGGCGGAACAATTCAAAGACGCGCTCGCGGTCGGTCGGATCGATGCCGCGGCCGTTATCGGCGACGCGAATGATCACAAACCCGCCGCGCTCGGCGCCCGTGACTCCGATGCGGCCAGGGCGCCCCGGCTTCAGATATTTGACGGCGTTGTCGATGAGATTCGAGAATATCTGCTCGATCGCGAGCCGGTCGCTTTCAATCGACGGCAGCGGACCGATCTCGATCACCGCGTCGGCCTCCTGGGCCTGATGCGTCACAGCATCCTGGATCGTTTTCAGCGCCTGGCTGAGGTCGATCTGCTGCGGATTGAAATCACGCCGACCCGCACGCGACAGGTTGAGGATGGCGTTGATCAACCGGTCCATCTTGGAGATCGACGCCTTGATGAAGCCGAGCGCCTCGTCGAAATCGGCGTAGATCTGGCTGCGCTGCGGGTCAGCGCTGCGGGCATCTTGCTCGATCAGGTCGTTGCGGATCGCATCGAGCTCGCCGGTGAACCCCATGATGTTGACCAGGGGGGACCTCAAGTCGTGGCTCACGATGTAGGCGAAGCGTTGCAGCTCATCATTCGCTTCCTGAAGGTCGCTCGTCCTCTCGGCGACCTTCTCTTCAAGATGGCTGTTGCTTTCGGACAGCTCCTGCTGAGCTCGGGCCAGGCTGAAATGGGAGCGGCGGATCAACAGGATCGAGAGCCCGGCGAGGACCATGATCGCCACGGCTCCCAGCAGCGTCGTGGCAAGCAGCCAGCGGCTGGTGGTAGCGCCGCGCGCTGTGCGATCGGCGAGAAGCGCCCGTTCGGCGGTGCGCATTTCGGAGCCGATGTCGGTGAATTCCGCCATCGTCGTCTGGCCGGCCGGATCGCGGATGACGGCAAGTGCTTCTGAATTCCGCCCTTGTCGCTGAAGATCGGCAATCCTCAACAGTTCGTCATGCTTGGCGGCAACAACTTCCGCGAGCTGTGCGACCCGCGCCGATTGTTCTGGGTTGTCGTCGACCATCGACTGCAGCGCGGCCATGCGCTCGGGGATCGCGTCGACGCTCTCCTGGTAGACTTTGAGATAGTCCGCATCCGACGTCAGAAGGTATCCGCGCTGTCCGCTTTCCGCGCGGCGGACCGACAATTGGAGCAGGGACAGTTGGTTTTCGACGCCGAGCGAATGCGCGACCCACCGCGTGTCGTCAGCGGAGCGTTCCGCCAGCCAAACAGAAGCGCCCGCCATCACCGTCAGGATTGCAAACCCGACGGCGAGGAGGACGCTCTGGCTGGAAATACGAAGCTGTGCTGGGTTCATGGGCTGGGGAGTTCAGCGGCGAGACAAGGGGTTCGCCTCAACCTCCTCACGCTGACAGGTCAGAGCCTTCCCATGAGAAGAAGCACGATCAGGATCACGACGATGAGGCCGAGGCCGCCGCTGGGGTAATAGCCCCAGCCGGAGCTGTACGGCCAGCTCGGGAGTGCTGCGATCAGCAGGACGACCAGAACGATGAGCAGGATTGTGGACATTGCATTCCCCGTCGGCTTCTACAGAAACAGCAATGCTCAGGGCGGTTTGTGGTTTCATCGGATGCGAAAAATAGTTGTATTCAGCGATGGCCATCGAGACGGCGCGCCTTGCGAAGCTCGGGGAAGAGTCGCGCCCAGATAAGCGCAATAGCCACCGTGCCGGCGCCGCCAACGACGACGGCCGTGACCGCACCGATAAGGGCGGCCGATACGCCCGCTCGAAACTCGCCGAGTTCATTGGAAGCGCCGATAAAGACCATGTTGACGGCGTTGACCCGGCCGCGCACGGCATCCGGCGTCCAAAGCTGGATCAGCGTCTCGCGGATATAGACGCTCACCATATCGGTGGCACCCATCATCGCGAGCGCGATGACTGAGACCCACGTGATGGTCGACAGTCCAAAGATGACGGTGAAGGTGCCGAACAGCGCGACGAATATGAAGAGGATGATCCCGGCGCGGTCGCGCACCGGATGAAAGGCGAGCCAAGCGGCCACGCTGATCGCACCGACCGCGGGCGCGGCGCGCAGCAGGCCGAGGCCCCAGGGACCAACCGCGAGCACGTCGCGTGCATAGATCGGCAGCAGCGCATTGGCGCCACCGAGCAAAACGGCGAAGAGGTCGAGCGAGATCGCGCCGAGGACGATCTTCTCTTTCCAGACATAGCGGAAGCCTGCGATGACGGTCTCCCAGCTCGCCTTGGCGGCTGAGGTGTTCTGGACGGTGTGCGGCATCAGCACCACCAGGATGACGCCGATCGCGATCATCGACAGCGCCACCAGATAAGGCGCCTGCGGCGCGAGGCCATAGAGCAGGCCGCCCGCGACGGGGCCGACAATGGTTGCGATCTGCCAGGCGCTCGAATTCCAGGCGATGGCATTGCCGAGCTCTTCCGGCGGCACCAGGTTTGGCGCCAGCGAACCCGATGCTGGTCCGAGAAACGCCCGCGCCACGCCGAAGCCTAGCAGGACGGCAAAGACGATATTGACGTTGCTGCTGCCGGAGATGGTGAAGGCGAGTAGTCCTGCCATGCACAGCGCTTCGCCGACCATGCAGATCGCCATGATGACACGCCGATTATATCGGTCAGCGACGGAGCCCGTCACCAGCACCAGTGCCAAGGCGGGCAGGAACTGCACCAGGCCGATGATGCCGAGATCCAGGGGATTCTTGGTGAGATCGTAGACCTGCCATCCCACTGCAACGCTGACGATATTGACCGAGAAATTAGCGAACAGCCGCGCCACCCAATAGAAGGCGAAGCCGCGATGGCGGAACGCGCCCCAGCTGGAGCGGGGCGTTGCGTGGTCGGGGGCGGACATGGCGTTCGGGGGTTCCGGAGGCAGGGCGGCGCGTCGAAGGACGCACCCTCTCATCTAGCGCGCAACGCCCACGATGGAAACGGCTTCGTCGCGTATTGCGTGCATGCGGCTCATCCTGCGAGGCCGGGCACAAATGCATCGGGCGCGGCTTGCGCCGCGCCCGATGCATTCAGAGAGCGGGCGTCCGCTCAGTCGAAGCGGCCGCTTGCATGCGCGAGCATCGTGTAGACCTTGCCCGTATCCGAGACAAGGTAGGCGCTGGCCGTTGACGGGTCCTGGCGGGTTACCTCACCAAGCAGGCGCTCGAAGTCCCCGACATAGCGATCGACGGCCGTGCGGAAATCCTGCTCCTGCTGATAGCGGCGGCGGATTTCATCGAAGGTCTGCTGCCCCTGCAACGTGTAGAGACGGCGGGTGAAGACGTTCTTCTCGCCATTGTGGTGGCGAGACCACAGTTCGGCCGCGGCGCGCGGATCGATTGCCTTGGCAATCTCGCTCGAGAGATTGCCAAGCGATTCCTGCGAGCCGGCTGCGCGGGCGGCTGGCTTTTCCTCGGCGGCCGGCTGCTCTTCCTCGCGCGAGGCGCGGCGGAGCAGATCTGACACCCATCCGCGCGCCTCGGGCTCAGCAGCAGGCTTCGCCGGAGGCTGGGCAGGCTTTGGCGCGCTGGCAACTGGAGCAGCAGGGCGGGGCGCCTCGACAAAACGCGCGGCGTTGGTCGCAGCCGACCTCGCCTCGTCATCAGTCCGCGACTTGACCTGCGGGGACGCCTCGGCCTGGCGAGCAGGCTGCGGCGCGGGCGCTGTCGTCTGCACCGGCTGTGGCGCGGGGGCCGCAGACGGTTGCGAGGGGCGCGGCGCAAATGCCTGCGGCTGGGCGCGCGGGGCGCTTGGCGCGGGCTCGACGAAGCGAGCGCGGGTTGCAGGCTGTCCCGGGGTGACGACGGAGATATCGAGCGCCCGGCCATGCTTGTTGATGATGGCCGACAACTCGCTGAGAGCCTGCAACTGGTCCGAAACGACCCTGCGCATCGCGTCCGCGCTGGCTCGGGTCTCCTCCGGCAGTTCCAGCACGCCGCGCTTCAGTTCGTTGCGCGTGCTCTCGAGGTCGTCATGGATGGCGCGCGCGACCTCGCGCATGCCGTCAGTGGCCGATGAGAACTGGCCGGTCGCCTGGCTGACGGCCGTGTTCATTTCTTCCAGCAGCGTGCGATTGACCTGACGGACCTCGTCGAGCGCCTTGCGGCCGACGGTGGATGCCGTCTGGTGCAGACCCTCAAGATTCTCGACGACGCCCTTCGCGGCATCGGCGCTCGACTGGGATAGCAGCCGCGCGACCTCCGCTGCGCGGTCCTCGGCGTCCTTGACGCTTGCGGAGACGCTGTCGGCGAAGTTCTTCATGCGGCTTTCGAGGTCGCCGGCGCGCGCCGCAAGGCTCGCGGCAAGCTCCTCGATCGCAGCACGGCGGTGGTCGACCGATCCTTCGAGCTGGCTGTTGGCCTCGAGCAAGGCCCGGGCGGCCTCGCGCATGGCGCGTCCCTGCTCCTCGAACCGGCCGGCGACATTGCCGACATTCTCGAGGACGTCATGCGAAACATCGCGCAGCGTCTCGACCTGGCTCGCGAGAAGTCCGGCCGAGCCTTCCGTGCTGGTGACGGCGCGGTCGATCGTTTGCGCGAGTTCGCCCGTCCGATTGGCGAGGCCAATCTCGATCCGGTTCAAATTGTCAGCGCTGCGGCTCAGCAGCGTATCGAGCAACTGGTTGGACTGCCCAAGCCGTTCGACGACGCCGGCGACATCGGTCGTCAGGCGCTGATTGGCTTCGCCGAAGCTCTGCGCGACGGTTTCGCCGCTTTCGATCAGCGTCCGCGTCGCCCTGTCGGTGCTGGAAAGCACCATCGAGACGACCTCGTTGCCCTTCGAGGCGAGAAGTTCAACCACCGCGTCGCCAACCGATGCGACACGCTGCGTCAGGTCATTGCCGTGCTGATCCATCGCGCTGACGAGACGATTGCCCTCGCCATCGAGCAGACGGGACAGTTCGGCGCTGCGGCTGCCGAGAACTTCGTTCAAGGCGCGTGTACGCTCCTCGATCGCATCGGCGGCGGCGCTGGCACGGACCGAGAGGGTCTCCTCGACCTCTGTCGAGATGCGGCCGAGATGCCCGACCACATCGCCGGAGAGACGGGCGAAGGCCTCGCTTGTATCTGCTGAAGCGCGGCGAAGCTGTTCGCTCGCTTCGCCAGCCGAGGCGGCAAGGCGACCCGCGGAATTCGCGGCAGCGGTGGTCAGCGACTGCGAGGCTTCGTCAGCGCTGCGCAGCAGACGCTCCGATGCACCCTCGACCGACTGGCCGAGCGTTTCGGAGGCATCGCCCACAGACCGCGACAGCAGGTCCGCGACGCCGTCGAGGCTGCGAGACAGCGTCGTCGAGGCTTCGCCAGCCGAACGGATGACCGTTTCGGAAGCGAGGTCGCTGAAGCGATTGATGAGCTGCGATGCATCTTCGACGGAGCGGCCAAGGGCTTCCGCTGCCGATTCTGCCGAGCGTGAAACCCGGTCCGAGGCTTCTTCGGCGGCCGAGCGCACGGCGACACTCGAATTCGCCGACAAATCGACGAGCCGGTTGGTCGCATCGGCCAGCGATGTCGAGATTTCCTCGGCGGCGCGGGCGGATTCACGCCCGAGCGTTGCGGAGATATCGGCGAGGCGGCTCGCCAGAACGTCGTCCATCGCCGCGGCGCGGGCGTCGAAACCCTCCGTCGCCTCAGCCGCGCGGCGACCGAGCGTCTCGTTGATCGCCTCGGTGCGCTCGGCCAGCATCTCAGCCAGAGCTTCCGTCCGATCGGCCAGGCGGCCGGTCAGGTCCGAAAGACGCTCCTCGATGATCGCGTTGATCTCGCCCTGGCCGCTGACGAAGGTATCGGCGATCTCGCGGGTCCGTTCGACCAGCGTCTGGTTAATCTGCAGCGCTCGGTCACCGATGGTCGTATCGATGGCGCGGGCCTGCTCGTCGAGCATGTTGGAGGCAGCTGAAAGCTTTGCCTCCATCGTATCGCCGAACCGGGTAATCCGCTCATTCAGCGTGCCGTCCATCAGGTTGGCCCGATCGGAGAAGCGGCTGATCAGCTCTGGGCCGCGCACCTCGATGATGTCGCGCAGCGCCGCGAAGCGCTCGTCGAGGCCGGTGGCGATCGCCTGACCGCGGTCGCCGATCAGTTCGCTGAACTGCGTCGAGGTGTCGACGATGCGGTCGTGAGCGGCTGCGGCGCGCGTCTGGATGTCTTCGGCAAGCTCAACGCCCGTCGTGACGATCCGTGCATGCGTCGCGCTCGCCTGGCCGGCGATCTCATCGATCAACGACGAACCCGCCGTGACGATGCGGTCATGGATGGCGATGCCACGCCCGTCGATTTCTTCGGCAACGGTGGTGCCAGAAGCGATGATGCGATCCTGGACGAGATTGGCCCGCGTCTCGATCTCCTCGGCGATATTATTGCCAGCGGCGACGATCTGAGCGTGAGCGGCATTGGCCCGCGCCGTGATCTCACCCGACAGTGCATTGCCCGAGGAGAGGATCTGCTGGTGCACAGCTGTGCCGCGCTCTTCGATCGCCCGGGCAAGCTCCGTGCCACTGCGGCTGATCTCGTCATGCGCGGCGGCCGACTGGCTGGTCAGCTGATCAATCAGCGCATTGCCGGAGCCGAGAATACGCTCATGCACGGCCGTGCCGCGGCCTTCGATATCGTCGGCGAGGCGGTGGCCCGAATTGACGATCTGCTCGTGTGCCGTGTTGGCGCGAAGGACGATCTCGCTCGCGAGCTGCTCGCCCGAAGCGACGATCTCGGCATGAACGGCGCCCCCACGGCGAGCGATTTCCTCGGCAAGGCTTCCGCCTGCCGTCACGATCTGCTCATGCACGGCCTCGACCTGGCCGGCGATGTCGGAAGCCAGCGCCTCGCCGGAAGCAAGGATCTGCTCATGCAGAGCCGTGGCGCGGCTTTCGATCTGGCCGACAATGTCTCCGCCGCTGTTCACGATGCGCTCGTGTACCGCTTCAACCTGGCCGGTGATCTCGCCGACAAAGGCCGAGCCCGACGAGACGATGCGTTCATGCACCGCATTGGCGCGGTTCTCGATCTCGTTGGCGACATTGTAGCCAGACGTGACGACCTGCGCATGCACGGCGCCAATCTGGCCGGCGATGTCGCTGACCAGCGTTTCGCTCGCTGCCAGAATGCGCTGGTGGACAGCGTTGCCGCGGTTCTCGATCGCATCGGCCAAGGTCGATCCCGTTGCGACGATGTGCTCGTGCACGGCACTCGCCTGGCTGGCGATCTCATTCACGAGGCCGGAGCCCGAGGCGACGATGCGTTCATGTGCGGCGCCGGCACGGCTCTCGATCTCGTTGACGAGATTGGTGCCCGACGTGACGATGCGGTTATGAGCGGCATCGGCGCGCGTCTCGATCGCGCTGGAAAGGCTTGAACCTGACTCGATGATCCGGGCATGCACCTGCTCGGCGCGTTCGGCGATCTCCTCGGCAAGGCCAGACCCGGAGGTGACGATCCGGCCGTGCGCTTCATCGGCGCGAGCGGAAATCTCGTCGGCGAGGCTCGTACCCGAGGCGACAATACGCCCATGGGCTTCATCGGCCCGGTTCGCGATCTCGTCCGCGAGACGCGAGCCCGAGGCGATGATGCGCTCATGCACGTCGACGCCGCGCATTTCGATCGTCTCGGCAAGCTGATTACCGGAGGCGAGCATCTGCTGATGGATGGCGGTGCCGCGGGATTCGATCGCTTCGCTGAGCTGCTGGCTGGTGGTGATAACGAGGTCATAGACCGCGTTGCCACGGCTCTCCATCGTCTCGGTCGCCTCGCGGCTGGCCGCGATGAAGCGCTCATGGAGCATCTCGGCGCGCGAGGCCATCGTGTCGGCGATCTCGGAGCCGGACGTGATGATGGTCTCATTGATCTTGAGACCGCGCATGGTGATGGCCTTCGCCACCTCGCCGCCGACCTGGGCAAGTCGTTCGGTCAATTCGCTCGAGCGGGCGTCGAAGGTCTCGTTCACGGCGTTGGAGGCGACGTCGATCGTCTCGCGGAGCGCCGCGGTTCGTGCCTCGAGCAGATTGGCCATCATGTCGCCGGCGGCATTCAGCCGATCGGCAAGGCCGCCGCCATCGATCGAGATCGAGTCCTGGATGCGGTCGCCGGTCGAAGCGAGGCGTCCGGCGAGATCATCGCCGCGGGCGCTGATCGTGTCAGCGATGCGCGTGCCCGTCTCGTCGAGCTTCTCGTTGATCTCCTGACCGCGTAGCGCGAGGTCAACGATCAGGCTGTCGGCATTCGATTTCAGCGCCGCGTTCACCTCGCGGGTGTGGTGCGAGATCGTCTCGGCGACCTGGTTGCCCGTCAGGGCGATCGAGCGGGTGATGTCGATCGTGCGGCGGTCAAGACCGGCCGCCAGCTCCTCGGTAATGCGGGCGAGGGTGTCGTTGACCTCGCGGCCGCGCTCGGCGACCGTCTCGGCCATGGCGCGGCCGGTCATCTCGAGAGTCTCGTTGATGTCGGTCGAGCGGACGAGCAGGGCGTCCGTCACGTCGGCGCCGGTGCGCGACAGCGTCTCGGTCACTTCGCCGACGGCGCTGGTCAGGCGGCTGACGAGATCGTCGCCGCGCCCGGACAGCTTGTCGATCATATCGTCGCCGGCAGCCGACAGCGTCACTGTGATCTGCTGGCCGCGATCGGCGAGGGCCGCCGTGACGCGCGCGCCGGATTCGATGACATTGCTGGCGATCTGGTCGCCGGTCTCGCGCAGGTCCTTCCCCAGCGTCTCCTGCGCGGAAACGATGGACGAGCGCACGCGCTCGGAATTGACGACGATCGCTTCGCGCTGATTGGCGAGGTCGTCGATGAGCCCGCGCATGCGCAGTTCATTGTCGGAATAGGAGCGTTCGAGCGCCGCGACCTCGTTGTGAACCAGCAGTTCGAGCTCGCTGGCGCGGGCGAGGGCCCGTTCGATGCCGTCGCCCATGGCGGCGACTTCACGGCGAATGGCCTGGCTGACCATGACGACGGAGTCGGTGGCAGCGTCCTCGGGTTCGGCAAGCCGGGCCGCGACTTCGGAAATCGAACGCGCGGCGATGCGCATTTCCTGGGCGCGGGCAACCATCATCGCGATGCCCCAGATAATGCCGAGCGGCAGTACGAAGGCGAGCACGACATTGGCGAATTGAGCGGCGCCGAGGCCGCCGGCACCAGCGAGCGGATCAACGCCCGACGAGGTCAGGAACACGAACATCGCGCCGATCCAGATGAGCGACAAGGCGGCTGCGACGGGATAGATGACACGGGACGGACGGCGTGCAGGCAAAGTGGCACCGGCAACGCGGCGATCGTCATTCGCGGGTGCACGGCCCTTGCGATCGACGCGGCGGGGGCGCTGGGCGATGTCTTCGGCACCGTCGCGCGCTTGGGCGTCGGCCTTAGGGGCGCCGCGGGACGCTGCCGCCGGGCTGTCGCCCTTGCGCGGCGAGTCGGATCTGCGAGGGCCCTGGTTCGGGGCCTGTCCGGTTGCCCGGAGGGGCTCGTTGATGCGGGGCATTTCGAGCCGCCGGTCGCGCGGTCCGCCCTGAGCAGCCTCTCGGCTGGGTTCGGCGGCCGAAGCGGCGGGATCGATCCGGAGCGCCTCCTCCACGGCGGAGAGAACTGCGTCCGCCGGGTCCTTGGACTTCGGAGTATTCACCATTCTTTAAGCCTCGCGTCCGTACTCGATACTGCACCGGCCGCTTCGACGAGCTGTGATTCGCCGAAAGCACGAGGATGTCCAGGCGATGACGGTTGGAAGCCCCAAAGGGTCTCGCCGTCCGCGCCGTGGATCCGCCGTTCTCCCCCTGCGTACTGCAGGATGGAGTGGCCTCCACACCCTTGCCCACCACTTCACCTTTTGGCACATTCGTGCGGTGCATACAAGGAAGCCGGGCCGACGAGCATGGGCTTTCAACAGGCTGGCGCATCGTCTCCAGCCATCGTCGGCATCTGGAAACATATGGCAGCGCAATTGAGCGAGAGCACGCTGGACCAAGGGCTTCCCGTCCTTGATCGCGCTGCCCTGATGACGAATGTCGGCGGCGACGCGGCTCTTGCCAAAGAACTGCTCTCGCTCTTTTGGATGGAAATCCTGCCAGACGCTGAAGGCATTGCGGGGATGGCGGATGCTGCAGAGCAGCGGGGTGCCGCGCACAGGGTACGCGGCGCGGCGCTGGCAATTGGCGCGGCCGAGCTTGCCGCCGTCGCGCTGGCGATCGAAGAGGGAGCGGACACCGACCAGCTTGTTGCGGCGCTGCAGCGCCTTCGTCCCCAGCTTGCCGAAGCGCTCGCCTGAGGCGTCCGGTCGCTTGGCAGGATGACAAAAAATCGCCTAAGACAACCCGTCGCGGCGCAACATCGCCGTTCCTCTCGATCCCGCACCGGTTCTCATGGCCAAGATTACCTATATCGCCTTCGATGGCACGGTCTACGACATCGAAGCCCGCGAGGGCACGACCGTCATGGAGAATGCCGTCCGCAATTCCGTGCCGGGGATCGAGGCCGAATGCGGCGGCGCCTGCGCCTGCGCCACCTGTCATGTCTATGTCGATCCCGACTGGGTCGAAGCGACGGGCGAGCCGCAGCCGATGGAAGAGGACATGCTGGACTTTGCACAGGATGTGCAGCCGAACTCGCGGCTGTCCTGCCAGATCCGCGTTACGGCTGCGCTTGACGGCCTGATCGTGCGCGTTCCGGAGAGTCAGGGCTGACCCGCTGCTGTTTTGAGGCAGCGATTTCTCTCGAAGTGGCGTTTGTGAGCACAATCATGCTTTGCAGGCCCCGAGCGAGGGGCTAAACCACGCCGGCCTCTTCATGTTTACGGAAGTCCAGCGGTCTATCATGAGCGAAATCATCGAAACCGATGTCGTCATCATCGGCGCGGGTCCAGTCGGCCTGTTCGCCGTCTTCGAGCTCGGCCTGCTGGATATCCGCTGCCATCTGATCGACATTCTCGACAAGCCAGGCGGTCAATGCGCCGAGCTCTATCCGGAGAAGCCGATCTACGACATTCCCGGCTTCCCGATCATCACGGGCCAGGGGCTGACGGACAATCTGCTCGCCCAGGCGAAGCCGTTCGCGCCGACCTTCCATCTCGGCGAGATGGTGGCGGGGATCGAACGGCTCGAAGACAATCGGTTCCGCGTCATCACCGACAACGACAAGGCCTTCATCGCAAAGGCCATCGTCATCGCGGCCGGCGGCGGCTCGTTCCAGCCGAAGCGGCCGCCGGTGCCGGGCATCGATGTTTATGAGGGCAAGTCGGTGCACTACTCCGTCCGCAAGATGGAGGCTTTCCGCGACCACGACATCCTCATCGTCGGTGGTGGCGATTCCGCGCTCGACTGGACGCTCAATCTGCAGCCGCTGGCCAAGAGCGTCACGCTGATGCACCGACGCGACGCCTTCCGCGCAGCGCCCGACAGCGTCAACAAGATGCGCGCCCTCGCCGAGGCGGGCCAGTTGAAGCTCGTCTTTGGCCAAGTCACAGGCCTTGAAGGCGATGACGGCCACATGACGCATGCCGTGATCGTCGACAATGACAATCAGGAACATCGCCTGCCTGCGACGCGAATGCTGCCGTTCTTCGGCCTCACGATGAAGCTTGGCCCGATCGCCGAATGGGGCCTCAATCTGCATGAGAACCTCATCAAGGTCGACACCGAGAAGTTCGAGACGTCCGAACCCGGCATCTTCTCGATCGGCGACATCAACTGGTATCCCGGCAAGCTGAAGCTGATCCTCTCGGGTTTCCATGAGGCGGCTCTGATGGCCCAAGCGGCGAGCCGGGTCGTCAATCCGGACAAGAAGGTCTTGTTCCAGTACACGACCTCCTCGACCAGCCTGCAGAAGAAGCTCGGCGTCGCCTGAGACGAAAAAGGCGTGGCATCGTTGTCGCACCGCCGGAGAGATGTTCCGGCGGGCTCGTCGCGGCTCGCTTCACCGCGGCACCTGCTTTAGTCTGCCGGCGGGCAGCCCCGGAGCACAGCAGAGCATGGCCAACGAGACTTTCCAGAAGCAGCCGCCGCGCAAGAAGGCGCCTGTGAAGCGCGTTTCCCTCTCGGAAGAGGCGAAGCGGGCTTATGAGGAACTCGTGCAGAAGCGCGACGAGCGCGAGCGCGAATATGGACGTCACCTCGCGGCCGACAACAAGCCGCGCTGACACCTCGTTTGCTCGCGATGGTGTGTCCTCGGCGCTGGATTCCACTCGCGCCTGGCCATCTCGTCAAAAGACTGTCGGACGCATCGCGCGACCTGCCGGCTGTGCTCAGCCCGACCCGGCCTCGTCGTCGGACGAGAGGTCTTGCCGCGACCGATCGGTCAATGCCTGTAGGGCCGATGTGAACCGTCCGAGCAGTCGTCCTAGTGTCTCTCGGTCGGCGGCCGTCCAATTGCCGATCGCTTGATCGAGCGCACGCTTCCGTGCTGCCGCGAGGGCCGCGACCGCCGCTTGGCCGCTCTGCGTGATCTTGGCGATGCGCAGACGGGCGTCCGACGCCGCGCGTGCGCGCTCGGCCAGCCCGACCGCCTCCAGTTTCGCCACCTGGCGGCTCATGGACGAGTGGTCGCGCCCCAGTTCATCGGCCAATTCGACCACGCCTGCCGGACCGTAGGTGCCGAGCCTGACCAGCAAAGGCAGGAAAGCCGGGTCCAGATCGAGGCCTGCCTCGGCTATCAGGTACCTGTCCCTGCGGGTGTCGCTAATGAAGCGCGCAAGGTCGAGAAGAGCGAGTGCGAGCGGGTCATTCTGTCCGTGCATGATGCACAGTTTACACGGGTCTGATCGAGATGCTATATGTGCATCATGCACGGAAATATTCTCGTCGTCGCGGGTAGCACCCGTATCAATCGCAGATCGCCCGCCATCGCCGATTGGGTCTCGTCTCTCGGTGCGTCGGTAAGCGATGTCGACTTTCAAACCGTCGATCTGCGCGACCTCCAACTCGGGCTCGACGACGAGCCCGACATTCCGGCCGCCGGCCGTGATTATCGCGGCCCGGCGACGCGGCGCTGGAGCGAACTGGTGCAAGGCGCTGGCGCTATCGTGTTCGTCAGCCCGCAATACAACTGGGGTTATCCGGCTGCGTTGAAAAACGCCATTGATCACCTGTACCGCGAATGGCGCAGTAAGCCGGTCCTCATCGTCACCTATGGAGGCCATGGCGGCGGCAAATGCGGCGCTCAGTTGCGCGAGGTCCTTGGCGGCCTTGACGTGATTCTCACCGATGCCATGCCTGCATTGCGTCTCGCGCGGGCGCGGATCGTCGCCAACGACGGCGCGATCGATCCGGATATCGATTTTGCCGATCAGCGCGAGGAGGTGCTCGGCGGGCTGCGCGAGTTGGTCGCCAAGATGTCAGAGCTCCGAGCGGGCTAGAGATCGGCCGGAGTTGCGATTGATCAACCCCGCCCCAGTTCGTCCTCGATGGGACGACCCTTGCCTTGGTTGATGCGAGCAAGCTCAGCCATGAAATCAGCCATCGCCGGGGGCTTTTCCGACTGAAATGGTAGCGGCCGACAAACCTCGATCGCCGCGATCCCGACGCGCGCCGTCAGGATGCCGTTGATCACGCCTTCGCCGAGCCGTGCCGAAAGCCGCGCCGCGAGCCCGTGTCCAAGCACTTGCTGCACCAGGGAGTCGCCTGCAGCCATGCCCCCGGTTACAGCGAGATGGCCGACCACGAGCCGCGCCAGACGCAGGAAGCCGAGGGTGCCCGGCCTCCCGCCATAGAGCTGGCCGAGCTGACGGATCAGCCGCAGCGCCGAGACTAGGACAAACAGCACGTCGACGGCTGCGCGCGGCGAAATCGCTGTCACGACTGTCACACGCTTGGCGCTCGCCAGAACGAGGCTCTTCGCGGCGGTGTCGAAACTCGCCAGCAATTCGCGTTCGGCAAGGCCGATCAGATCGCGCCCGTCGATGATCTCGTCGGCGTGGCCGGCCAGATTGGAGCGACCCTTCGCTGTCTCGGCCCGCTCGCCATAGAGATCCGCAAGATCGCGCACCACGGCCCGCGCCGCCTTGCGATCGTCGCGGCGTGAAGCGGCCTCGGCGTCGTCGCGGATACGGTTGATGCGTCGCAGCCGCATGAGCCCGCCGACTTCGCGGACGGAAATCGCGACAACTGCCAGCGCCGCGCACGCGGCAGCGCCGACGGCGATCCAGCCGAGCCAGTCGGCGCGGTCGAAGAGATCGCGGATAAGGCGGTCGATCGCGAGGCCAATGCCAAGCGAGACGAGAACGCCGAGCGCGGAAAAAAGGATGTCGGACCAACGCATGCGGCGCCGCAGCTTCGGAAGCACGACAGGCACGGGTTCGTCGTCAGGTTCCGTCAGGACGACGGGCTGATCGGACGGGCGCAACGCCGCGTCCGGGTCATCGGTGACGCGGATACGGTCGAGGCGAAACGCTGCGGGTCGCCGGGGTGTCTCGACGGTCATGCGAGTCGATCTCCGACAAGGAATTCGAGCGCACGGTCGAGACGGATATGCGGCAGAGAAAGCTTCATGCCCTCGGCCGTGCGCTCTAGGGCAGGAGGGCGGAAGCGCACGAAACGCAGTGGCGGTGCCCGCTCAGAAGTTGAGTCAACACCTTCGAGCGCTGCTCCCGGATTCCTCGGCAAGTCACCGGGAAAGAACGCAATTTCGGTCCGGCCGTCGAAGATCTCGCCCTCGAACAATTCGCCCGCCAGCGGCGTCCCGATGATCGATGGCAATTTCTGATTGCCGGCAGTAACAACGCCTTCGCGCGTCGCGCGGACGGAGGCGAGAGCTGCGATCTCGACGCGCGCGCCGGCCTCTTCCGCGCGGGCGATCGCCGGAGCCAGCAGGTGGCCGAGGATGCGCTCCAGCCGGTCATGATCGGCGTGATGGAGATGATCCGCCTTGGTAGCGCCGATCAGAATGCGATCGATGCGCCGTGTGAACAGGCTGCCGAGCCAGGACGTGGCGCCTGGCCGATAGCTCCCGAGGATTTCCGTCAACGCCGCGGAAAGATCGGCGACGGCCGCAGGGCCGGCATTCAGCGCGTTCAGCGCATCGACCAGCACGATCTGGCGGTCGAGGCGGGCGAAATGATCGCGGAAGAACGGCTTCACGACGACGGACTTATACGCTTCGTAGCGCCGCGCCATCATGCGGGCGAGCGATCCAGACGGCGCATCGCCGACCTCGCCAGGCAGCGGGCAGAAGGTGAGTGCCGGAGAGCCATCGAGATCGCCGGGCATCAGGAAGCGGCCCGGCGGCAGCGTCGAAAGGGCATGCTCATCCGCGCGGCAGGCGCGCAGATAGTCCGTGAAAAGTACTGCGAGTTCTCGGGCGACGGCTTCGTCTTCCGCCGCTGCCGCATTTGCGGCTTCGGCGCGGGCCAGGAAAGCGGCGGCAGCCGGCGGCCTACCCGGGCGACGGGCCAGCGCAATCGCCTCGCGCGACCAGGCGGCATAGTCCTTGGTGAGCAGTGGCAGGTCGAGCAGCCACTCGCCGGGATAGTCGACGATGTCCAGATTGAGCGTGCCGGAGCCGAGGCGCTGGCGGAGGAACGAGGCCGACTCGTAGGCGATCGATAGGCGAAGCTCGCTGATGCGGCGCGTCGAGTCCGGCCAGATCCGGTCCTCGACCAGCGCGCGGACGTGATCTTCGTAGTCGAAGCGCGGTACGTCGTCGTCAGGCTGGGGCTCAAGTCGCGCGCCCGTAACGCGGCCCGTTGCATAGGCGCGGAAGACGGGCAGGCGGCCGCCATGGACGAGATTGTGCACCAGCGCGGTGATGAACACGGTCTTGCCGGCGCGCGCCAGTCCGGTCACGCCGAGGCGGACAGTTGGGTTGACGATGTCGGTTGCGCGGTCTCCCAGCGTTGCGAAGGCGAGACGGGCTTCGTCGGCAAGGCTCGAGAGATTCAATCGGAGTCCATCCGTTGCCAGAATTGACGTCGCGCCGCGGCGTCGCGGAACGCGGGGTGCCAGCGACGATGTAGGAACCACGCGGGTCAGGCGGAAGGGCTATTCGTCGTCGGTCGGCGGTTCGGACCCGACGATTTCGAGTTCACGCGGCCGAAAGAAGGCAACGACTCGGCCAGTGCGGGGTCGCATCTCGGACCACTTGTGATGCTCGAAGTCGATGACCGCGAGACCGGCGGTGGGAAATTTCTCGCCGATGTCGTCGCGGACGGCTGGATTGCCATTGCCGATCAACTCAAGCGCGCATTCCTGGACGGAGGGATTGTGTCCGATGACCAGAAGCGTGCGCGCCGATCCGCCGAGCGCTGCGATGCAATCGATATAGGCGGCGGCTGGCACCTCGTAGAGGTCGCGCGTGATCCGGATTTCGAGGTCTGTTGCGATGACGGGCAGCAGCCCGATCAACGTCTCACGCGTGCGGCGAGCCGAGGAGCAGAGAATGCGGTCGGGCAGCAGACGATGGGCAGCCAGATGTTCGCCGATCATCGTCGCCGCGCGGCGCCCGCGCGGGGCGAGCGGCCGGTCGAAATCGGCTGCGCCCGGAAGATCCCAGGCCGACTTCGCATGGCGGAGCAGCAGAAGGCGCATGATCGTGACCGCACTTGTTTCGTACCGGCATGATGCCGCCGGCCTTGCCGGCCGAGCGGCGCTCCTAGCACGAAACCGGGCTGCGGTCGAACGGGCTCAGCGACAGAATTTGCGCACGCCGCCGCTGGCGATGAAATAGCCGGTGTTGGGATCGAAGCTGCGATAGCGCTGCCCGCAATAGGCATACCATTCCCGCGTCCAGGCCGGCGGCGCGCCGTCATAGCCGGGCGGCAGCCGGTTAGCGGCGTAGCCAGGGGGAGGTGGCGGCGGCCGATTGTTGCCATAGCCGGGCAGGGGCGCCGGTGGTCTGGACGAGGCCCTGACCATGCAGTCCTGATAAGCCTGATTGTAGGCGCGGCGCCATTTTTGGGACCCCTGGCCGGCGCCGACAAGCGCTCCACCGACGCCGCCGATTGCGGCGCCATTGGCTGCACCTCTGTTGCCATCGATGATCCCGCCAAGGACGGCGCCGCCGACCGCGCCCATCACGCCACCGGCCAAGGCCCCGCCTGCTGTGTTGCTAGCGGCAGCGTGGTCGGCATAGTCGCGCGCCACGCCATCGCAATAGCCCTGCTGAGCGAGCGCCGTTCCTCCGGATGCCAGAAGCACACCGAAGGTTGCCAGTGTGAAAAGGGCCTCGATCCGCATTCCCGTCTCCGAATGTCACGTCGCGCGCCGCGGTGCGGGCTCGGACTATCGCCATCGGGTAGGCAACAATGTGGCATTCACGCCCGGCGAAGCTTCAGCTCGATTCATTCAAAAGCCACCATTTCCGCTGACCAGCGATTAACGAATGCGGCCTTAGCGTTCCCCTCGTCGGGATGCGATTCGTGCCCGATTCCCGGCGCGAAGGCGCTGCTGCCAGGAGATCGACCGATGCCGCTCAAACTGGAGCTGAAGGCAGGCGAGCGGGTGCTGCTTGGCGATCTCGTGATCGTCAACCAAGGCGGCCGCACCAGGCTGTGCATTGAAGGTGACGCGCCGGTGTTGCGCGAGCGCGACATGATGGCCCCGGAGGCCGCCAACTCGCTGCCAAAGCGGCTCTATCTGGCGATGCAGTCCATGTATCTCTCGCGCGACGCCAGTCGCTTCCTGCCTGAGATCGCCCGGCTTACCCGGGAAATCGTCGATGCGGAGCCGGGTTTTCGGCCTTTCGTCGAGGCGATCGAGCGGCAACTTCACAGCGGCCAGCTCTATCGGGCCATGCGGGAAGTCCAGCGGCTGATCCTGCACGACGTCGACACATCGCTCGCCAAAGCGAGCTAGTGCCTTCGGCTCAACGGCGACTGCTTGCGGCGAGGCGCTGCGGGATGTGCCGGCCGATACGATCGAGGCGGGGGAGCGGGCGCCCATCGGCAATTGGCCCGCGGCCGTTCGGAAGCCGCGTCGGCAGCGGCTCGGAGGCCGCGCGAGCGGCGGCAAGCGTCGCCATGTCGATCTGCAGCACCGAGATGAATTCGTCATGCAGCCGGCGCAGTCGATCGACGGCGTCTGGCGCATAGGCTTCGAGCTCCGGCCCGACCTGACGCAGCATAGCGAGATCGGCAAGATAGGCCGCGGCGAAGTCGTTCTTCCGTGCGTCGAGCGCCGCGGCGGCAACCGTCTTGCCGGCGCGCAGCAGGACGCTTTCGGCCTCGATGAGCTGCAGCAGTGACTCCATCGTCGTCTCGATCCCCGAACATACCGCGATGGCGGCCTCGCGGGTCGAAATCACCGCTGTGTCGGCTGAATGCGGATGGAGAGCATGCGTCGGCATGGGCGCGTCCTTCTTCGGCGGAGCGGTCGTGGTGGTGGCCTGAGCAGCCATTAAACGTTCGTCATCCTTAACAAACCCTCTCCGCATCGACGTTCTCCGCGATCGCCACGCCCGGTCGCTCCGAACTTGAACCCGGACATCCGAACCGCGCGGCGGCGCTTGGGGTTTTGACGTCAGACTAAAAAAGTCCAGTTTTATACGGTGGTTAGTCGGCTTTCATGACAGACGTGACCTCGTTATTTTGATGTATGACAAACCGGTTCCGGGGCGGTTGTCCTCGGACGGGTGCATCGCTATATTCCGCGCCGCAAAGCCACCGAGCCAGGGGTTGTTCATGACGCTAGACAGTCTTGAAGAGTATCGGCCTTCTGAGACCGAGCCCTTCATGAACGAGCGGCAGAGAGAGTATTTCCGCAAGAAGCTCCTCGCCTGGAAAGAGGACATCCTGAAGGAGTCGCGCGAGACCCTTCAGCATCTTCAGGACGAAAACCAGAACCATCCCGATCTCGCCGATCGCGCCTCTTCGGAGACGGATCGCGCGATCGAGCTTCGCGCACGCGACCGTCAGCGCAAGCTGATCTCGAAGATCGACGCCGCGCTGCAGCGGATCGATGACGGCAGCTACGGTTTCTGTGAAGAGACCGGCGAGCCGATCAGCCTTAAGCGTCTCGACGCGCGGCCGATCGCAACGCTGTCGATCGAGGCTCAGGAGCGGCATGAGCGCCGCGAGAGAGTCTATCGCGACGACTAGACCGCGCGGTACTGGCTGGCTCGATGGGGTGACACCATAAAAAGAGGCGCGGTCCATGGCCGCGCCTCTTTTGTTTCTTTCGCTTAAGGCTGGACCGCCTAGGTGCGGCGGCTGCCTGAGATCTCGCCGAGAAGGCGGGCCATTTCCTTCTCGAGATCACCGACCGAACTCGCACGGCTCCGGTCCTCGGGCTCAACGGGAGGTGCTTCCTCGAGCGGCTCTTCGGACAAGCGCGGCTCGCGCGGCGGTTCGATCGACGGCGCCGCTATGGCCGGTTCGCGCATCGGGCGCATCGGACGGCCCGGATCGCGGACGTCATCCGGATTGATGTCGAAGATCGGCTCGAAGCGCGGGGCGTGATCGGGATCGGCGATCGGCGCGCCATAGGGTGCGTCACCCATGACAGGCGGGGCAACGGGTGGGGCCGGCGGCATCGCCGGACGCGGCTGCGGCCGAACCGGCTCCATGCGCGACGGCTCCGGACGCAACGCGTCGGAACGCGAGACTTCCGCGCGGGGCGGCTCGACAGCGGGCGCGACGTCAACAATCTCTTCCGCGGGGGGCTCGGGTGCCTTGGGCGCCACGGGCGTGGTCCGGCCGAGAGGGCGCATGGGCGGCTCTGGCCGGCGCGGTTCGGCCTGCGACTCCGAGGTGGACGGCTCAGACGCTGCGCGGCCACGGCCAACTGCACCCAGGAAAGATGCCATCGCACGTGTCGGCCTCGCCGGCGGCTGCGGCGCACGCACAGTCGGCGCAGGCTCCGGCTCGGCTGCGACTTCGACGATCTCGACGGCTTCCGCTACCGTGACCGTCTCGATGGCCGAGACAGGCTCTTCCTCGGCACGGACTTCTTCCGCCTGCTGCGGCTCGCGATTGGGCGCCTCAGGTTCCATCACCGGCGGGACGTATGCTGTGCGAACCGGCTCTGGCCGGCTCGGCTCGGCGCGCGGCGGTTCGCTCCAGGCGGCAGGCTGAGCCTGCGGCGGCTCGGTATAAGCCTCATCCGCCGGGCTGCGCGTCGGCTCACCGAGCGGCGGCGCGGCCTGATAGCGCTGCGACTGGCCGGTCGCCCGGGCTGCCGCCTCGGCACGACGCTGGGCTGCGGACGGGCGATGGATTGCCGCCTCGACGACGAGGTCGGTAGGCCCACCGATCAGGATGAGATGCTCGACATTGTCGCGCCTCACCAGCACCAGCCGGCGCTTCTGGTCGACGGGGAGTGCATCGAGGACGCTGAGCCGCGGCTGGCGGCCACGGATCGCGGTCGTACCGATCCGGTTGCCCGTGAAGGTCCTGATCAGCCAGAACACGATCAATATGATGATGGCGACAATAACCAGCGTGATCGCAAACTGAGCGATCATGGCGCCGGTCGTGCCGAGCATCGGTTCGAGATAGTCACGCATCCCGCTCTCCTGGTGCGCCGGCACCGGCAAGGGCGCCCGCCATCGTCAAGGTCCATGCGCGACAAGCGCGCAGCATCAGAATGGGGTTTTCGTGCGCCGGCTCGCAGTTGGCAAGGGCTGCGACGACGAATCGGCTTATCAATGCCGAAAAGCCGTTAGCAATTCACTAACCATCACGTGAACAAGCTGGCTCGATTACTGCGCGAATCGCCTGTTCGAGCCGTCTTCCGAAAGTCCGCGATCGTGCTCCCGCAGCTGCACCGCATCAATGCCGCCTCCTTCACAGCCCGCCGGGACAAGACCGGGCCGGGCTCGGCTGTGGGCTGCGTTGCGGCAGGTGGCATGCGATGACGGGCCGATTCGGCGTGTCCGGAGAGCGCCCCCCGGTTATTGATCGCGCCGGACGGACGGGTGGTATCGGCCGGCTCGTGGTGCTGGCGGTCGCGCTCGTCGCCGTAGCCGTGGCCGGCGCCATGCTGCCGCCTTCCTCCGCGCAACCTTTCATCTTCGCCGTGCTCGGCATTCTTGCGGTGCTCGGTGTCTTCACGCTTTTCGCGGCAGCGATCGGGCTGGTGCGCTTCGGTGGCCAGGTTCCGCGCGACGATCTCGCGCGCGGCTTCATCGATTCGATGACTGAAGGCCTCGTCATCAGCGACCGCGAGGGGCGCATACTCTATGCCAACGGCGCCTATGCGGATCTGATCGGCGCTGACGACGAAAGCGATGTCCGCGTCATCGAGCGGGTCTTTTCTGGCGACCAGGCCGCCAGCGAGGCGCTCTATCGCCTGTCGCAATCGGTTCGCCATCAGCGCGCGGCGGTCGAGGAAATCCGCATGCCAGCGCCGCTGTCCGGCACCGGGCCGATCGGCCCGCGCTGGTACCGCGTCCATGCCCGGCCGATCCATGCCGGCGATCAGATCCTGACCGCGTGGCGGCTCGCCGACATCACGGGCGATCGCGAGCAGCAGGAGACGGTGTTCCAGGACTTGCAGCATGCGATCGACTATCTCGATCATGCGCCGGCGGGCTTTCTATCCGCGGAACCGGATGGGCGTATCGTCTATCTCAATGCCACGCTTGCAGAATGGCTTGGCATCGATCTCGCTTTCTTCAAACCGGGCTCGATCGCGCTTTCGGACATCGTACGCGGCGACGGTGCGGCGCTGCTCGCGGCCGGCAATGCGCGGCCGGGCGGCAGCGAGACGGAGATCTTCGACCTCGATCTCGTCAAGCAGAACGGCCAGAGCCTGCCGGTGCGCTTCCTGCACCGCGTGCCGTATGCGCATGACGGTGCGCCGGGCGCGACGCGCACCATCGTCCTCAACCGCGGCCCGGGAGAGGATGTGTCCGAGGCGCTGCGTGCGGCCGAGGTTCGCTTCACGCGCTTCTTTAACCATACGCCCTTCGCGATTGCGTCCGTCGACCGCAGCGGCCGCATCGGCCGGACCAATGCCGCTTTTGCGCGGCTGTTCGGCTCCGTACAGGGCCAGGGCGGTGGCCGTCTTCGCCTCGCCGATCTCGTCACGGACGGCGGGCGCACAGCGATCGAGAGCGCTCTCGAAGCGGCCGCGGCCGGTCATGGCGATATCCCGTTCGTCGATGCCAGCGTCGCCGGCGCCGGCGACCGTAGCACGCGCTTCTATGTCAGCGCCGTCGACGAAGGCGCCGACGAGCATGAGATCGCCACGATCTATGCACTCGACACCACGGAGCAGCGCGCGCTGGAGCAGCAGTTCCAGCAGAGCCAGAAAATGGAGTCGATCGGCCAGCTTGCCGGCGGCGTCGCGCACGACTTCAACAATGTCCTGACGGCGATCATCGGCTTCTCCGACCTGCTGCTCGCCAATCACCGCCCGTCCGACCCGTCCTTCCAGGACATCATGAACATCAAGCAGAACGCCAACAGGGCCGCGGGCCTTGTTCGGCAGCTGCTTGCCTTCTCCCGCCGACAGACGCTGCGCCCGCAGATCCTCGCCATCGGCGACGTGCTCTCCGATCTCTCCATCTTGCTGGAGCGGCTGCTTGGCGAGAAGGTCAAGCTCTCGGTGGTGCACGGCCGCGATGTCTGGCCGATCAAGGCCGATCTCAACCAGTTCGAGCAGGTCGTCATCAATCTCGCGGTCAATGCGCGCGATGCGATGCCCAAGGGCGGTCAGCTCACCATCCGCACCCGCAACATCCTGCCAGCCGATTGCGCCGCCTTTGGATACAAGGCGTTGCCGGCTGCGGAATATGTGTTGATCGAAGTCGAGGATACCGGCACGGGCATTCCGCTCGAGGTCCAGTCGAAGATCTTCGAGCCGTTCTTCTCGACGAAGGAAGTCGGCAAGGGCACCGGGCTCGGCCTATCGACCGTCTATGGCATCGTTCGCCAGACCGGGGCGCACATCTTCTTCGACAGCGTTATCGACAAGGGCACGATCTTCCGCATCTTCGTGCCGCGCCATGTCATGATCGAGCAGCCGAAGGCCGAGCTCGTTCCCGACAAGCCGCAGGCCAAGACCGACCTGACCGGCAGCGCCAATATCCTGCTCGTCGAGGACGAAGAGGCGGTCCGGGCCTTCGCTGCGAGAGCCCTGGCGTCGCGCGGCTATACGGTGCACGAGGCGTCATCGGGCGCAGAGGCGCTCGAAGTAATGGAGCGCACCGGCGGGTCGATCGATCTCGTGGTCTCCGACGTCGTCATGCCCGAGCTCGACGGCCCCTCGCTGTTGCGCGAATTGCGCAAGACGCGGCCGAACCTCAAGATCATTTTCGTCTCTGGCTATGCCGAGGACGCTTTCGCCAAGAATCTGCCCGACGGCGAGAATTTCAGCTTCCTGCCGAAGCCGTTTTCGCTGAAGCAGCTGGCGACGGCTGTGAAGGAAGCGCTGGGCGAGTAGACGTTTGGCGCTCCTCGTGCTTGGGCTCGTGTAATGGCCGCTTGCATCCAATCCGTCCGCATCCGAACCTCGGCCGGTACACCACGGACCGAGACGAAAGCGTGATCATCCACCAGCCGACCGCCGATGGCCTCCCGCCGCATCCCACCGTTCCCTTTCGCATCGATGCTGCGACGCGACGCGTCTCCATCGACGCGCGC
The DNA here is from genome assembly GCF_900129325.1 of Kaistia soli DSM 19436. GTDB lineage: Bacteria > Pseudomonadota > Alphaproteobacteria > Rhizobiales > Kaistiaceae > Kaistia > Kaistia soli. The sequence continues at coordinate 1,824,054 of NZ_FQUP01000001.1, forward strand.
AATCCGGCCTTCTTCCAGGATCCCTATCCCGCCTTCGAGGCGATCAGGGCCGAGATGCCTCGCTTCTTCTGGGAGGAATACGGGCTCTGGTGCTTCGTCAATGCCGATGACGTGCACGCGCTCTTCCGGGATAAGCGCTTCGGCCGCGAGATCCTCCACCTCGCGACTCGCGAGGAACTGGGATTGCCGGAGGTGCCCGAGCGCCTCAAGCCTTTCACCGATGTCGACAAGCTCTCAATGCTCGATCGCGAGCCGCCGGCGCATACGCGGCTACGCACGCTCGTCAATCGCGCCTTCGTCTCGCGGCAGGTCGAGCGGCTGCGGCCGCGCATCGCGGACCTTGCCAATGAACTGATCGATCGGTTCGAAGGGGCGGGGGAGGTAGACCTCATCGAGGCCTTCGCGACGCCGATCCCGGTCATCGTCATCGCGGAAATGCTTGGCGTGCCAACGAGCCGGGCCGGCGATTTGCTCGACTGGTCGCACAAGATGGTCGCGATGTATCAGTTCGGCCGCACACGGGCGACCGAGGACGCGGCCGTCGCGGCGGTGCAGGATTTTGTCGCCTATCTGAAAGAGGTGGTCGCTGAACGGCGCAAGGCGCCAGCCGACGATCTCGTCTCGACGCTGATCGCCGCCGAGGAACAGGGCGACCGGCTGACCGAAGATGAGCTGATCGCGACCATCATTCTGTTGCTCAACGCCGGCCACGAGGCGACCGTGCATGCCATCGGCAATGGCGTAAAGGCAATCCTGGAGACCGGGCTTGATCCGGCGGCTATCTTCGCGACCGAAGACAGCGTGGCGGCGACGTCCGAGGAGTGCCTTCGCTTCGATCCGCCGCTGCATTTCTTCTCTCGCTATGCGCTTGAGGACCTCGATTATGCCGGCATCTCCCTGAAAAAGGGCGACAGCGTCGGCCTTGTGCTCGGCGCCGCCAACCGCGACCCGGCGCGCTATGTCGATGCAGCCCGCTTCGATCCTGATCGGCCGGCGCTCGCACATTTCGGCTTCGGCGGCGGCATCCATTTCTGCATCGGCGCGCCATTGGCGCGGCTTGAATTGCAGGTCGCTTTGCCGATCCTCTTTTCGCGCCTGCCGGGCCTCAGGATCGCGTCCCCGCCGAGCTATCGCGACAGCTACCATTTCCATGGACTGGAGGCCCTGCACCTCGCCTGGTGAGGGGAATGGTGCGGTCGCACCGACCAATTGGGAACAGATGGATGAGCAGTAAGGCCCCAACGCTCAAGCGGATCGATGCAGGCGTTCTGGAGATCGGCTATTTCGAGGCGGGGCCTGCGAAGGGCATGCCTACGATCCTGTTGCACGGATTTCCCTACGACCCTCACGCCTATGACGCGGCTGCGGAACAGCTGGCCGCGGCGGGCCTTCGCGTCATCGTGCCTTATCTGCGCGGGTATGGCCCGACCCGGTTCCGCTCGCCCGAGACGCCGCGCTCCGGCGAGCAGGCGGCGCTCGGCGCCGATCTGCTCGCGCTCATGGATGCGCTGGATATTCCGCGGGCGCTGCTTGGTGGCTATGACTGGGGCGGACGCGCCGCTTGCATCGTCGCGGCGCTCTGGCCCGAACGCGTCGCGGGTCTCGTCAGTTGCGGCACTGGCTACAACATCCAGAACATCGCCGAAGCCTGGCGGCCGGCACCGCCGAGCGCCGAACACCGTTTCTGGTATCAGTATTACTTCCATTCAGAGCGTGGCCGGCTCGGATTGTCGGAGAATCGACGCGAGCTCTGCCGGCTGATCTGGCAACTCTGGTCGCCTAGCTGGGCATTCGACGGCGCGACCTTCGAACGGAGCGCCGTGTCCTTCGACAATCCGGACTTCGTCGACGTCGTCGTCCATTCTTACCGCCATCGGTTCGGCGGCGTGCCAGGCGATCCTGCGTTACTGCCCATCGAAGCGAGGCTGGCACAGCAACCTCAAATCGAGGTCCCGACGATCGTGCTGCAGGGGGCCGATGACGGCGTCGATCCCCCTGAGACGGATGACGAGAGCGCGCCGTATTTCTCGGGTTGCTATGCGCGGCGGATTATCCCAGCTGTCGGTCACAACCTGCCGCAGGAAGCGCCCGCTGCCTTTGCAGAGGCCGTCCTGGCCCTCGCATAAGGTCCGCCGGCCGCGTCGTCCTGTCGGCTCCGGGGGCGGTCCGGCCTTGCATCTCTCGGCCGAATTGTCATCAATCGGCCCGCGAGTGCGAGACGATGCGTGGAGGTCGGGAATGCGACTTGGCGTTTGGATGATCGTGGCCGCCTCGCTGGTCACGGCGAGCGTGCCGGCGCTCGCGCAGAGCTATGTCGGTACACCGCTGTCTCCGCCTGCGCTACAGGCCGGGATCGTGGCTGCGGTCGCGGCGCGGCTGCTTGATCCGCCGGCCGCCCATATTCGTGACCTTGCGCCGTCGCTCGCGCGAAATGGCCACGGATATTGCGGGAAGGTCAGCCCCGACGGGACGGCGCCGTTCCAGCCGTTTCATATCATCGCCGGCGAGGATGGCAGCTATGCCGTCCTCATCCTGCCCGAAAAAGGCGATCCGCCGGGGCTTGCCCGCGCCAATGCGGTGCAACTCCTGACTAATTTCGGATGCCTGCATTGAGGGGCGCGGGGCCCGCCGCTTGCATCGCAGCGCGCTCGCCAGCAAGGTCTCGTGTGCGCTCATGGTCGGGTCAACGGGTGGGCAAGGGAGCTAATCGGACGTGATCGAAGGACAACCGAGCGCCACGGCATTCCGCGCAGCGGTTCGGCGCGCCGCGCATCAGTTGCTGGACAAGCCTCGAATCTTCGAGGATCCGCTTGCGCTGACCATTGTCGGCGGGGATCGCGGCTCGTCGGTGGCGCGCGACGAAATCAGCCGCGCCGATTCCGCCGGCGGCGCCGCGCTGCGCTCCTTTCTTGCCGCGCGCAGCCGCTTTGCCGAGGACCGGCTGGCGGCGGCCGTCGCAGGCGGCGTGCGTCACGTGGTCGTGCTCGGCGCGGGGCTCGACACGTTCGCCTATCGCAATCCGTTCGCCGAACAGGGTGTCGTGGTTTACGAGGTCGACCATCCCGCCACGCAGGCCTGGAAGCGCCAGCGCCTTCAGCAGACACACATTCCTGTGCCCGATACGATGCGCTTCGTTCCCGTCGACTTCTCCGTCGATCGGCTGGACGCAGCGCTCGTCGCGGCAGGGCTCGATCCGGCAGCGCCGGCGTTCTTCTCCTGGCTCGGCGTCGTGCCCTATCTTTCGGAAATTGCCATTCTCACCACGCTTGGCATCATCGCAGCCCGCAAGGGCGACGCCGAGCTGGTGCTGGATTATGCGGAGCCACCGGATCGTGTCGGCGTGCTTCAGCGGCTCGCCTTCCTGACGCTTGCCGGGCGCACGGCGCAGCTCGGCGAACCCTTTGTCAGCTATTTCCTGCCCGAAGATATCGAGCGTCACCTGACGGCGCTCGGCTTCGAAGTGACGGCAAACCTCTCAGGGCCGGATCTTGGGCGCCTCTACGTGGCGGGACCATCCCCGCTTGATGAGGCGGCAGTCGGCCATGTCCTCCATGCGCGTCATCCGGCTGTGGCCTGAAGCGCTACCGCGATCTCGCCGGCGAGGCGGGCGTTGTTCTTGACCAGCGCGATATTGGTCACGAGGCTGCGCCCCTCGGTGAGCGTCAGGATTCGGCCGAGCACATAGGGCGTCACAGCCTTGGCGCGGACGCCTTCGCGCTCCGCGTCGCTGATCGCCTCTTCGATATGCGCCCGCATCTCCGCCGCTGGAATCTCGTCGGCGAGTGGCACCGGATTGGCGACCAGCAGGCCACCCTTGAGGCCGAGCTCTTCCCGCGTCGCCAGGAAGCTAGCGATCGCTGCGGGCTCGTCGAGGCGCAGCGGCGAGGGTAGGCCACTGTCGCGAGACCAGAAGGCGGGCAGCACATCCTGGCCGACCGTGACGACGGGTACGCCGAGCGTCTCCAGCACTTCGAGAGTCTTGGGAATATCAAGCAACGCCTTGGCGCCGGCCGATACGACCGTCACAGGCGTCTCGGCGAGTTCGTAGAGATCGGCCGACACATCGAAACTGGTCTCGGCACCGCGATGGACACCGCCGATCCCGCCTGTCGCGAAGACGCGGATGCCGGCAAGCGATGCCGCGATGATGGTCGCGGCGACCGTGGTGGCGCCCGGCCGGCCAGTGGCGAGCGCGAATGCGAGATCCGCCCGCGAGAGCTTCATGACATTCTTCCGGCCGGCAAGCTCTTCGAGCTCGGCGGCGGTCAGCCCGACGCGGATCGCGCCGTCTATGATCGCGATCGTCGCTGGAACGGCGCCCGCGGCGCGCACGACCTCCTCGACCGCGAGGGCGGTCGCGACATTTTCCGGATAGGGCATGCCATGCGTGACGATCGTCGTCTCGAGTGCGACGAGCGGGCGGCCGTCTGCCTGCGCCGCGGCGACCTCGTCGGAAAGGCGGATGCGATCGGAAAGACTCATTGCGGATACCATTGTGTTGAACGTCGGATCAGGAGACCGGCTGCCAGGAGCCGTCCGGCATCTGGCAGGCCGTGCCGCGCAGCGCTTGGCCTTGCCCGTTGACGACGACCTGGTGCGTATAGGGGCGGCAGTCGCGGCCGTTCTGCTTGCTGATCGGCCCGGGAATGACCTGTCCGTGGCTTGATCCCGCATTCCAGCTGACCGGCACGCCGGGTTGGCCGGTGGTTATCGCCTTTGTCTCCGCCGCCGAAGCCTGACGCTGCGCGTTCTGATCCATGCTCTTGCCGATCTGGCTGCCGATGATGCCGCCAAGGCCACCGCCGACGATCGTCGCGCCGAGCTTGCCCGCGCCGGACCCGAATTGGCTGCCGATCATGGCGCCGACAGCCGAACCGGCGATCGCACCCAACTGCTGGTTTGACGGCGCCTGGCAGGCACTGAGCGCCAGGGCAGACAGGAGTGTCACGAGGAGGGCAGGGCGTTGCACGTCGAGGTCGCTCTCTCTTGATGAAACATCGGGAATTTCAGGCCACATAGCATCACACAGGGCGTCGCCGCACCATCCTTGTCGCGTGCATGGCAGGCCTCACATATGCGCGCAGCGGGACTGGAATGCAGCTTGCAGATGAGAACAAAACATGTACACTGTTCTCAGTTTGATCGACTCCTCGCAGTATGGAATAAGGAACGGACGCATGTCGCAAACTTCTCTCCGTCTCGTCGAAGGGGCCACAATGGACAAGTCGAAGGCGCTGGATGCCGCTCTCAGCCAGATCGAGCGGGCGTTCGGCAAGGGCTCCATCATGCGGCTCGGCAAGAACGACAAGGTCGTCGAAATCGGGACGGTACCGACCGGCTCGCTCGGGCTGGACATCGCGCTCGGGATCGGTGGTTTGCCACGCGGCCGCATCGTCGAAATCTATGGCCCCGAGTCCTCGGGCAAGACGACTCTGGCGCTGCACACCATCGCCGAAGCGCAGAAGAATGGCGGTATCTGTGCCTTTGTCGATGCGGAGCATGCGCTTGATCCGATCTATGCTCGCAAGCTTGGCGTCAATCTCGACGATCTCCTGATCTCGCAGCCCGACACGGGCGAGCAGGCGCTCGAAATCACCGATACGCTGGTGCGTTCCGGCGCCATCGACGTGCTCGTAGTCGATTCGGTCGCCGCGCTGACGCCGCGCGCCGAAATCGAAGGCGAGATGGGCGACAGCCTGCCGGGCCTGCAGGCGCGCCTGATGAGCCAGGCGCTCCGGAAGCTCACAGCTTCGATTTCGAAGTCGAAGACCATGGTGATCTTCATCAACCAGATCCGCATGAAGATCGGCGTCATGTTCGGCAATCCGGAGACGACGACGGGCGGCAATGCGCTCAAGTTCTACGCTTCGGTCCGTCTCGACATCCGCCGGATCGGTGCGATCAAGGATCGCGACGAAGTCGTCGGCAACCAGACTCGCGTCAAGGTGGTCAAGAACAAGCTGGCGCCGCCTTTCAAGCAGGTCGAATTCGACATCATGTATGGCGAGGGCGTGTCGAAGGTCGGCGAACTGATCGATCTCGGCGTCAAGGCCGGCATCGTCGAGAAGTCGGGCGCCTGGTTCTCCTATGACAGCCAGCGTCTCGGCCAGGGCCGCGAGAACGCCAAGGCCTTCTTCCGCGACAATCCGGAGATCGCCAACACGGTCGAACAGGCTATTCGGCAGAACGCCGGTCTGCTCGCCGAGGCGCTGCTGTCGAAGGATGGTGACGCCGATTCGGATGGCGACGACGCGCTCGAAGCGTGAATGACGAGACCAACGGCGCGGCGTGAAGCCGCGCCGCATTTTTGGGGGAGGGGCGCAAGATGGCCGAAGCGACGCAAGAGGCCGGTGGTTGTCACTGCGGCAAGGTCCGTTTCGAGGCGCGTGGCGATTTCACCAGCGCGATCTCCTGCAATTGCTCCATCTGCCAGAAGCGCGGACATTGGCTCGCCTTCGTCCCGGCGAGCAATTTCAGCGTGACGTCGGGCGAGGACAACCTCACCGACTATCAGTTCAACCGCCACGTTATCCATCACCTCTTCTGCCAGGATTGCGGCATCGAGTCCTTTGCGCGGGCGAAGGGGCCGGATGGCAGCGACATGGTTGCGGTCAATGTCCGCTGTATCGACGGCATCGACCTCGCGACCGTCACCGTCAATGCCTATGATGGCCGAAGCCACTGAAGCATGACAGGGCGACGCCGGCACCTCGCCGGTGCTGCGGCGTCAGTGCTGCTTTCTGGACAGTCCTGCAGCCGGTCGCTACAAACGCGGCCAGGTTTCTCACCGGGTATCCGCGATGCGGCCTCCCGGTCTTCAAGCGGATCATTCCATGAGCAGCGTCAACGACATCCGGTCGGCCTATCTCGGATTCTACCAGAAGAACGGCCATGAGATCGTCGCCTCGAGTTCGCTCGTGCCGCAGAATGATCCGACGTTGATGTTCACCAATGCCGGCATGGTCCAATTCAAGGACTATTTCACCGGCCGTGCCACGGCGCCCTGGCCGCGCGCGACGACGTCGCAGAAATGCGTGCGCGCCGGCGGCAAGCATAACGATCTCGATAATGTCGGCTACACCGCCCGGCATCACACCTTCTTCGAGATGCTCGGCAACTTCTCGTTCGGCGACTATTTCAAGGAACGGGCGATCGAGCTCGCCTGGACGCTCGTGACGCGCGAGTTCGGCCTCGCGAAGGACAAGCTCCTCGTCACAGTCTACCACGAGGACGACGAGGCGTTTGATCTGTGGAAGAAGATCGCCGGCCTCCCCGATGAGCGCATCATCCGCATCGCGACATCGGACAATTTCTGGCAGATGGGCGACACTGGTCCGTGTGGGCCGTGCTCCGAGATCTTCTTCGACCATGGCGAGGGCATTGCGGGCGGACCGCCCGGCAGCCCCGACGAGGACGGCGATCGCTTCATCGAGATCTGGAATCTCGTCTTCATGCAGTTCGAGCAGATCGCGCCGGGCAACCGGTTGCCGCTGCCCAAGCCCTCGATCGACACTGGCATGGGTCTCGAGCGCATCGCGGCCGTGCTGCAGGGCGTGCATGACAACTACGACATCGATCTCTTCAAGGCGCTGATCCGCGCGTCAGTCGAGGCGACGGGCGTTCCGGCCGAGGGCGCGCAGCGCGCCAGCCATCGCATCATCGCCGATCACCTGCGGGCTTCGAGCTTCCTGATTGCCGATGGCGTGCTGCCGTCGAATGAAGGGCGCGGCTATGTGCTGCGGCGGATCATGCGCCGCGCGATGCGGCATGCGCATATTCTCGGCGCGGCCGATCCGCTGCTGTGGCGCTTGGTGCCGGCGCTGGTGCGCGAGATGGGCCAGGCCTATCCCGAGTTGGTGCGCGCCGAGGCGCTGATCACCGAGACGATGCGGCTTGAGGAGATCCGGTTCCGTCGCACGCTGGCGCGCGGCTTGGTGCTGCTCGACGAAGCGACGTCCGGGTTCGTCTCCGGCGCGACGCTGGATGGCGAGACGGCTTTCCGCCTCTATGACACCTATGGCTTCCCGCTCGACCTGACGCAGGACGCGCTCCGCGCCCGCGGCATCGGCGTCGATACCGACGCGTTCCAGACGGCGATGGAGCGGCAGAAGACCGAGGCGCGTGCAAGTTGGGCCGGCTCGGGTGACACCGCGGCCGAGACGATCTGGCTGACATTGCGCGACCGGCTCGGCCCGACCGAATTCCTCGGCTACTCCTCCGAGGCGTCGGAAGGCAAGGTGCTGGCGCTGGTGCGCGATGGCGCCGAGATCGGCACGGCCGAAGCGGGCGAGCGGGTGCAGATCATCGTCAACCAGACGCCGTTCTATGGCGAGTCGGGCGGGCAGGTCGGCGATGCCGGCACGATCGAGACCGAGACGGGAGCCAAGATTCGCGTCGAGGATACGCAGAAGCGCGGAGACGGGCTTTTCGTCCATAACGGTATCGTCGAGAGCGGCAGCGTGAATGTCGGCGATTCAGCGCGGCTGCTGGTCGATCATGGCCGCCGCGCGGCGATCCGGTCGCATCATTCGGCAACGCATCTGTTGCATGCGGCGCTGCGCAAGGTGCTCGGCGAGCATGTCGCGCAGAAGGGGTCGCTGGTCGCGCCGGATCGTCTGCGCTTCGATTTCAGCCATCCTAAGCCGATCGATGCGGCCGAGTTGGCGGCGGTCGAAGACATCGCCAACGAAGTCGTGCTGCAGGACGGGGCCGTCTCGACGCGACTGATGGAGCGCGACGAGGCGATCGCAGCCGGCGCAATGGCGCTGTTCGGTGAAAAGTATGGCGATGAGGTCCGCGTCGTCTCGATGGGCGAGCGGGACGGCAAGCCCTATTCGGTCGAGCTTTGCGGCGGCACGCATGTCGGCCGCACCGGCGAGATCGGGCTCGTCACAATCGTGGGCGAGGGCGCGGTCGCGTCAGGCGTCCGCCGTGTCGAGGCGCTAACCGGCAAGGCGGCGCGCGATCATCTCGAATTGCAGGACAAGCGACTGAAGGAGGTCGCCCAGGCGCTGAAGGTCCGTCCTGACGAAGCGGTGGAGCGCGTGACGGTCCTGGTTGAAGAGCGGCGACGCCTTGAGCGGGAGCTTGCCGACGCGCGCCGCAAGCTGGCGCTTGGCGGTGGCGGACAGGCTTCCGGCGACGGCGTGCGCGACGTCGGCGACATCCGCTATCTCGGGCGTGTCGTCGAAGGCATCGCGCCTAAAGACCTCAAGGGTCTTGTCGACGAAGCGAGGAAGTCGGTCGGCTCGGGCGTCGTTGCCTTTGTCGGCGTTGCTGAGGACGGCAAGGCGGCGCTCGTTGTCGGCGTCTCCGAGGATCTCGTTGGCCGGTTCAGCGCCGTTGACCTCGTTCGGATTGGCGCCGAGGCCCTCGGCGGCAAGGGCGGCGGTGGTCGTCCGGACATGGCCCAGGCGGGCGGCCCGGAAGGCGCGCGTGCCGGAGAGGCTCTGGGCGCGATCGAGGCGCGGCTTGTCGGCTGAGCCGGTGCCCGGACGACGAGAGGCGATAGGCATTTAGTTTTCGGCGGAGCGAGGGACAGATGGAACAGGTAGCCGACGGACGTCAGCTACTGGTGTTCCTCGTCGCCGCCGGGATCGTCGTCCCGCTCTTCCAGCATTTGAAGCTCGGCGTGGTCATGGGCTTCCTGATCGCCGGCATCATTGTCGGACCGGGCGGCTTCGGTCATCTCGTGCCGCTCAACTCTTTGTTCGGCTATGCGACCATCACCAGTGTCGACCAGTTGCAGGCCTTTGGTGATCTCGGGATCCTCTTTCTGCTGTTCACCATCGGGCTCGAGCTTTCCTTCGAGCGGGTCGGCGCGATCGGCCGCCTGATGCTCGGCGCCGGCGGGCTGCAGGTCGCGCTGGTGACGGCTGCGATTTACGGCGCCGGCGCCCTCGCAGGGTTCGAGTTCGACGACTCGCTCGTCTTCGGCATGGCCTTCGCGCTTTCCTCGACCGCGATCGTGACGCAGTCGCTCGCCGAGCGGCGGCGGCTCGGAACGCCGACGGGACGAACGGCGCTTGGCGTTCTGATCCTGCAGGATCTGATGGTGGTGCCGATCGTCATCATCGTCGGCATTCTCGCGCAGGAAGGCGCGAGCGTTGGCCTTTCGCTCGTGAAGGGCATCGCGCTGGCCGTCGTCGTCGTCGTCGCGGTGGTGTTGCTCGGGCGAACGATCGTCAAGCCCCTGATGCGCTTTGCCGGCGCGACCGGCAATCGCACACTGCTCATTTCGATCACACTGCTGATCATAGTCGTCGCCGCCGCGATCACGGCGCGTGCCGGGCTCTCGGCGGCGCTCGGTGCTTTTCTGGCGGGTCTGCTGCTCAGCGAGACAGAATATCGGCATCAGATCGATGTTGAGGTCGAGCCATTCAAGGATCTGTTGCTCGGCCTCTTCTTCATGACCGTCGGCATGACGATCGACGTCGTGGCGGTCTTCGGGCAGTTACCGTTGATCCTCGGCGCGCTGGCCATGCTTTTCGCCGTGAAGCTCGCTTTTGGCTATGTTGCTTTCCGGATCGCTCGGATGCCGCGCCCGGGAGCGATCGAAACGGCGTTCGTTCTCGGCGGGGCCGGTGAATTCGCCTTCGTCGTGTTCACGCTTGCCGCCCGCGACAATGTCATCGCACCCGACATTGCCCGTCTCGCGACGACGATCGCCGCACTCTCGATGGTGTTGTCGCCGCTGCTCGGTATGGTCGGCGAAAAGCTTGCCGCACGTTTGCGGGCGCGCGACGCGCTGGCGAGCCAGGGCGCAACGGGACAGGAGAACTTCTCGGATCATGTCATCATCGGCGGCTTCGGCCGCTTCGGCGCGACGGTTGCGACCCTGCTTGCGGCGGAAGGCATCCCGCATGTAGCGCTCGATCTCAATTCCGAGCATGTGCGCCGCGCGGCGAAAGAGGGGCATGCCATCTTCTTTGGCGATGCGACGCGTCCCGAGATCCTCGCGAGGCTCGGCGCCGACAAGGCACGGGCCTTCGTCGTGACTCTCGATGAGGCCGGTGTCGCGGAACGGATGGTGCAGACGATCCGCGAACATTGGCCGAATGCGATCATTCATGCTCGCGCGCGTTCGGTGACGCATGCGCGCCGGCTGCTCGATTATGGCGCGACCGACGTCGTCCCTGAAGCGCTTGAAGGCAGCCTGCAGCTGGCGGGCAATCTCCTCGCCGATATCGGTCTGCCAGACGAGGCGGTGGAGCAGCGGCTGGCGGTTGCCCGCGAAGTCGCCCGCGCCCGTATGCGCGATCAAACCTCGCCGGTCGCCGACGGCCAGGGAACGCCGATCGACGGCTAAATCGGCGCGACGGCCGCCCGCATTCAAGGCGGACGGCCGTGCTCGACCTAACCGGTCTTGCGGTTTTCGCTCTGGCGCTCCAGCATCCAGCCCGGATATTCGTGCGGCAGGGCGCTCACCGCATCGAGCCGCGTCATGTCGTCATCGGTGAGCGCCACGGCGACGGCCGCGAGATTGTCGTCGAGCTGCGCGACGGTCTTGGCGCCGATGATGACCGAGGTCACGAATGGCTTCTTCAGAAGATAAGCGAGGGCGACCTGCGCCACCGAGACGCCGTGGGCCGTGGCGATCTCCCGCATGACGTCGACGGCGTCAAAGGCGCGCGTCTTGTCGACCGGTGGGAAATCGAAATTCGCCCGGCGACCGCCGTCCGGAGCCTTGCCGTCACGATCATATTTGCCGGAGAGAAGCCCGCCGGCCAGCGGGCTCCAGACCATCAGGCCAACGCCTTCTGCGGCGAGCAACGGAGCGATGTCGCGCTCAAGGTCGCGTCCGGCGATCGTGTAATAAGCCTGAAGCGACGCGAAGCGAGCCCAGCCGCGATGATCGGCGATGCCGAGCGCCTTCATGATCTGCCAGGCGGCCCAATTGGAGACTCCGACATAGCGGACGTGGCCCTGCCGCACGAGGTCATCGAGCGCGCGCACCGTCTCTTCGACCGGCGTCAGCGGGTCGAAGCCGTGAATCTGATAGAGGTCGATATAGTCGGTGCCAAGGCGCGTGAGGCTCGCCTTGACGGCATCCATGATATGGCCGCGCGAGGCCCCGCGATCGTTTGGCCCGGGCCCGACCTGCCCAAGCGCCTTGGTGGCCAGCACGATATCGCTGCGTTTGCGGCCCGAATTCACCATGGCGCGCCCGGTGATCTCTTCCGACTGACCTTCTGAATAGACATCGGCCGTATCGATGAAATTGACGCCGGCATCAAGCGCGCGGGCGACGATGCCATCTGCAACCGATTGGTCGAGTTCGCCGATCGCGGTCCAGATACCGCGTCCGCCAAAGGTCATCGTGCCAAGGCAGAGTTCCGAGACGAGCAGGCCTGTACGGCCAAGTGTGTTGTATCGCATAGAGGTTCTCCGATTGACTGGCCGGCGGCCGGAAACGGCGCGATGCCGGCGGGGGCGTAAGCGAGCGACTAGAAGTCGCCGTCCGTAGTGGGGGAGAGGGCGCGCGTCGCCTGAAGCTCGTTGGTGAGCCGGTTGATCTTCGCCGCGAGTACCTCGGCAGCGTCGCTGCCGGCTGCGTAGCGGAATGGCGGCTCGGCTCGGTTCGAGAGATCGACGACCACGGATGCAAGTTTCGCCGGGTCGCCCACCTGGCGGTGGTTGCGGTCGCGGTAACCGTTGCGGATTTGCGCGGAGACTTCGGCATAGTCGTCAAGCGCGTTGGTGCCGAAGCTGACGGACGTTTCGTCGAGGAAGTCTGTCCGGAAGAAGCCGGGTTCGACGAGCGTCACATGAATTCCGAACGGCGCCACTTCCTGCGCGAGCGATTCCGAGAATCCCTCGACCGCGAATTTGCTGGAACAATAGATCGAGCCGCCGAGGCCGCCGCGGATGCCGGCGATCGACGAGATATTGAGGATGTATCCGGCGCGCTGGGTCCGCATTGTCGGCAGAACGGCCCGAGTGACATTGAAAAGGCCGAAGACGTTGGTCGAAAATTGGCGCTCGGCATCGCCTATCCCGGATTCTTCGAAGAGCCCCAGCTGTCCGTAGCCGGCATTGTTGACCAGGACGTCAATCCGGCCAAAGCGCTCGAGCGCTGCTTCGACGGCCGCCGCGATCTGGTCTGGCTTGGTGACGTCAAGCGGCAGGGCCAGCAGAGCGTCGCCTGCATCGGCGAACGCGCCCAGAATTGTCTCCGGATTGCGGCCTGTCGCGACGACGCGGTCGCCGGCGGCAAGCGCCGCCCTTACGATCTCGGCGCCAATTCCGCGTGTGGCGCCGGTTACCATCCAAACTTTGCTCATGAACGTCTCCCTGGATCAGCCTCCCGAAGATGATGTTGCGGCCGCGCTCGCGTTAGCCAAATGCTGGCGCCTTCTTGCCTGATCCTCTCAGAGTGACGATCTTGGTTGCGCGCGGCGTTGCCTGTCGCCGCGCTACGCGCGATAGGGGTTCTCATGGATCAGATCGACGAACTGCGTGACATTCTGCGGCGTAACGCGGTCGTCGGACGCGCCGAGACGGCCATCCCGAGTCTGCGGCTGCTCCGGGCGGAAGCCGCGACCTTGCCGGCCCCGTCCTTCTATCAGCCGGTGCTCTGCATCGCCGCCCAGGGCTCGAAGCGGCTGATGGTGGGCGGCCAAGCCGTCATCTATGATCCGTCCCGTTTTCTGCTGGTCGCCGTCGACATGCCGGTCATGGCCTGCATCGTCGACGCAACCCCTGCGTCGCCCTATCTCTGCGCGACGCTCCGGCTCGACCGCCTCGCGATCGTCGAAGTCCTGGCGGGGCTGCCGCTAGCGGACGAAGCAATCGACCAGGGCGTTGGCATGGCCATCGGGCCGCTCGGTGCCGATTTGCTCGATCCTGTCCTCCGCCTCGTTCGGCTCGTCGAACGTCCCGCAGACGCCGCTGTCCTGGCGCCGCTCGCCGAGCGAGAAATCCTTTATCGCCTGCTGACGAGTCCGGCGGGTAGCGTGCTCCGGCAGATGGTGGCTCAGAACAGCCGGCTCGCGCGGGTCGACCGCGCCATCGATTGGATCAAGACCCACTTCAACCAGCCGATGCGCATTGATGGTCTGGCGGAGATCGCCGGCATGAGCCCCGCTTCGCTGCATCGCCATTTCAAGGCCGTCACCGCGATGAGCCCGCTGCAATTTCAGAAGCAAATCCGCCTGCTTGAGGCGCGGCGGCGGCTGGTCGCCGAAAATCTCGACGCGGGCATGATCGGCTTTTCGGTCGGCTACGAGAGTCAGTCGCAGTTCAGCCGCGAATATGCGCGTCTGTTTGGCGCGCCGCCGTCGCGCGACGCCGCCCGGCTGCGCGGCCTCGCGGCCGTCGATCCGGAACGGATTGGCGCTCCGATCTAGTCGGCCCGAAGTGGACGGTCTCAGGCGGCCTTGCGGCTGATGAAGAGCCCGCTCTCCTTGCGGGATTCGAGCACGCCGCCACCTGCCGCGAAGGCTGAGGCAACAGCGTCCCGAAATTCCTTCATCTGGCTCTCGCTCGCCCTGTCGCCTGGCGGGAACGATGTCATCGCCAGGATGAGATCTTCCGGCTCGGTGATGCGCATGTGAGCCGGATGCACTGACGTCGCGACATTGCCGAACTGCGCCCGCAACAGCCGTTCGGCGGTTTCGAAGCCGAATACGGCCGCGACCGGCTCGGACGGCGCACCGCCGAGCCGCATCGTCAACTCATAGACTTCTCGGAGATTGTCGACGCCGTTGGTCGTCACCGCCAGAAAGCCGCCTGGGCGAAGCACGCGGTGAAATTCAGCAATCGCAGTCGCCGGGTCGCCAACATGATAGAGCATGTGCATGGCAATGACTCCGTCGAAGCAGGCATCCTCAAAGGGGAGGGCCGCGGCATCCGCCTCGCATCCCTCCAGCTCTTCGAAAGCCAGTTCGCGACAACGGTCGACGGCTTCACCAACCATGCCGGCCGACAGGTCGGCAAGTGTCAGCCTAAGCCCGTCCGGAACGGACGACGCGGTCGCGGCCCAGAACCAGGCGGGTCCGCAGCCGATATCGAGAAGCCGTGCGCCCGGCTCGATCGGCAACTGCGCCGCGACCCATTCGAACCACGGCGTCTCGGCGAGCGTGTATTCGGAGTTGAGCCGCGCCCGGGCGGCCAGCTTGCGGCTATCGCCATATTGCTCGGCATTGCCGGAAGAGAGTGACGACATTCGTGGTTCCTGATCTTCATCGGTGGCGAGGCAACCATAGCTGAGCGCAGAGGCTGGCGCATCGCGGCGATCGGGGAGTGCGGGGTGACGCTCAAGCGCTCCTATGATGAGCCGAACACTGCCTTGGCGGGTTGACCACGTGGACTGTGTCGCGAGCGTCGTGCGCCAGAACGCCTTCAGCCGCGATCGGCCGTGTTCGTTTCATCCGGCGCGCTGAAATGCACCAGGCGGATTGCGATCGGCCCGCCGCCTGCCTTGGCCTCATACATGAGGTCATCGGCCTGATTGAGCAGATGATCGAGGTTTCGCGGGGCATCCATGACGGCGACGCCCATCGACAGGCCGATATTGAGCACGCTGTCGCCCAGGACGATCGGCTGGCAAAGGGCTTCGGCGAGGTCTTCGAACCGCTCCTGTTTCGGCAGATCCGAGTCCGGGACGTGGAACAGGATCGCGAATTCGTCGCCGCCGAGCCGACCGACTTGGCCGTTGCCGCGGATAGCCTCGCCAAGCCGTTGTCCGACGATGCGAAGCACCGCATCTCCGACCGCATGGCCCTGCTGATCATTGATCGCCTTGAAGCCGTTGAGGTCGATATAGGCCAGCCCGATCGCTTCGGTGGGAGACTTCGTTTCGATCGCGCGCGCCAGCAGCCCTTCAAAACCGGCCCGATTGGCCACCTGGGTCAGTGAGTCCGTATGAGCGGCCTGCCGGATTGCGTTCTCAAGCGCCTTCCGATCGGTGTTGTCGACGATGATCTCGATATCGACGCTGGCCCCGCCGACGACGCAGCGATGCGCACTGATCAGCGTCGGGACGATGTGGCCCGAGGTGTGTCGGAGATCAACCTCTTCGAGTTCATAGAAGCCGACGGTCGCTAGCTGGTGCATGCGGCGCATCCTCGCGGGCGAATCCGGGCTGCTTGCCATGTGAAGCGAAATCGGCTGTCCTTCGATCTCCGACCACTCGCGACCGAAAAGGCGCAGATAGGCTGAGTTGACCCGGACATAGTAGGACGGCTCGTCCGTCGTCGAGATGCAGAACGCAACCGGTGAAAACTCGAACAGGGCGTACATCGCCTCGGCGAGTAGTTCCCGAGAGATCGTTGGCCCGGTCTTCAATTGCGTGGATCGCCATTCTTGTCGGCTGGGATGATCGAGGCGCGTCGCCGTGAAGTCCCACCTCGGTGAAGGAGGCAGATTTTCTGCCATTCTTCATGGCTGCCGTCGAGTTGATTGTGCTGCAATGCAGTATCGACGTAAGCGGCGCGTGCCGACGCGAGACTTTCTGCAGCCGGGAGCCGGCTCAGCGCACCCAGACCCGCAGAGGTCCGACCGACTGAAACCCAGCGGCGCGGAAAAGCGCAAGGCTCTCCCCATGCTCATAGCCGACGAGCGGGAGGTTCGGATGGCGATGCCGGGCCGCAGCGATCAGGGATGCCAAAACCGAAGCAGGGTCGGCTTCCGGGCTCATGAAGACATTGGAGATGCCGAGCACCGTGGCGTATCGGTTGAGGGCCGCGCCGCCGATCGTCACGCCGTCGCGAATGACGGCGAGGAAGGCAAGGCGGGGGTCGGCGAGGATGGCTGGCGGGAAGACGGGCCTCTCCACCGGCGCACCGGCCCAAGCCCGTTCCCAGTCGGCAAGGTCGCTCGCGGTGGCGGTCCAGCCTATGGCAAAATCACCGGGAGAGATGGCGGCGGGCGTGTCTGCCGCGAGCCAAAGCCATTCTGCCTCGAACGCCGTGGTCAGGCCGACGGAAGAGAGGTTGAGCGTCGCGAAGCTGTCCTTGATTCCGAGCGCTCCCGGCCGCCGGGCGATAAGAGCTGCAATCTCTTCCCGCTGCGGGCCGACATCTTCCGCCGTCAGCGTCACCAGATTGGGATAATAAGGCGGCGCATCGCCTGGATTGACCCAGAAGCCGGCCCCGAACCGTGTCGTCGCGCCATGCGCCCGCGAGACGGCGTCGCACCATTCGGCATTGTTGCGGGCGGCGAGGCGGGCGCGGTGCGGCATCGGTCACGTCTTCTTCAAGAGAAACGGCGCGGCCGAGCCGCGCCGTTCTGGTTAGTCTCGCGAAGTCCTTAGGCAGTCGCCATCGCCTTGGTCAGGTTGTCGCTGACCTTGTCGAGGAAGCCAGTGGTCGAGAGCCATTTCTGGTCCGGTCCGACGAGCAGCGCGAGATCTTTCGTCATGAAGCCGGATTCGACGGTATCGACGCAGACCTTCTCCAGCGTGGCCGAGAACTTGGCGAGTTCGACATTATCGTCGAGCTTGGCGCGATGGGAAAGGCCGCGAGTCCAAGCGAAGATCGAAGCGATGGAGTTGGTCGACGTCTCCTTGCCCTTCTGATGTTCGCGATAGTGCCGCGTCACGGTGCCATGTGCCGCTTCGGCCTCGACGGTCTTGCCGTCGGGGGTGAGCAGCACCGAGGTCATAAGGCCCAGCGAGCCGAAGCCCTGCGCGACCGTGTCGGACTGCACGTCGCCGTCATAGTTCTTGCATGCCCAGACATAGCCGCCGGACCACTTCAGCGCCGAAGCGACCATGTCGTCGATCAGGCGATGCTCGTAGGTGATTCCGGCTTCCTTGAAGGCGCTGGCGAATTCGTTCTCATAGACCTCCTGGAACAGGTCCTTGAAGCGGCCATCATAGGCCTTGAGGATCGTGTTCTTGGTCGAGAGATAAACCGGATATTTGCGCAGCAGGCCGTAGTTCAGCGAGGCGCGCGCGAATTCGCGGATCGACTCGTCGAGATTGTACATGGCCATCGCGACGCCGGCGCCGGGGAAGTTGAAGACTTCCTTCTCGATGACCGTGCCGTCCTCGCCCTCAAACTTGACCGTCAGGCGGCCCTTGCCGGGAATCTTGAAGTCGGTTGCCTTGTACTGGTCGCCGAAAGCGTGACGGCCGACGATGATCGGCTGCGTCCAGCCGGGAACGAGGCGGGGCACGTTCTGGCAGATGATCGGCTCGCGGAAGATGACGCCGCCAAGGATGTTGCGGATGGTGCCGTTCGGCGACTTCCACATTTCCTTGAGGTTGAATTCCTTAACGCGCGCTTCGTCCGGCGTGATGGTGGCGCATTTGACGCCGACGCCGACCTTCTTGATGGCCTCGGCGGCCTCGATGGTCACCTTGTCATTCGTTGCGTCGCGATGCTCGATGCCGAGATCGAAATACTGCAGATCGAGATCGAGATAGGGGTGGATCAGCTTGTCCTTGATGGCCTGCCAGATGATCCGGGTCATCTCGTCGCCGTCGAGCTCGACGACAGGATTGGCTACCTTGATCTTCGCCATGGAATGACTGCCTCGCCTTCGTTGGAATGCCCTCGCGGCGGAGGAGGCCGGCGCGATCGGGGCTTTGAGAGAAGCGTTGCTATAGCATCGCGTCCCCCTGCCGAAAAGGCGCGCGGCGGGTGTAAGAGCCGGCTGGAGAGGTGGTCGTCGCCGATTCGCCGCAATCGTTAACGGGGACGGGAACCCGGACGCACCAACGTCGTTTCCCTGCAGCCGACGCGCGCAGGCGCGTTATCGGTTGATGCGGGTAAGGCGAGGGGCCGTCATGTCGGATCTTCACGAAACGCTTCAGACGCTGCTGCTGCGCGGCGCGATTCTTGTCCTGTTCGGGCTGATCGCTTGGGCCGGATCGGTTGTGGCCATCGGCCTTGCCGTCGGCGCCGCGCGGGCCATGGTCTCGTTGCCCGCGCTTGACTGGGCGAATGAGAACGCGGCCATCCTGGCCCTGTTCCTGACGACATTCGGCTACGCGATGTTGCTCGTCCGCCCGGTAGCGAACGAGCATTGATGAGCGCTCGTCGCGTCAGGCGATGCGCTTTGCCGCGAGGCCGAGAGCGATATAGCTCCAGCCCGTGAACAGCAGCGAAATGCCTGCCAGCGTGCCCGGCACCCACAGCCCTGAGAAGGGCTGGTTGGTGAGGATCATGATACCGGCGAGCAGCGCGATAATGCCGGCCGCAAGGATCCAGCCCCAGCCGTCATGCGGACGGAGGCGCAGGCCGAGGATGATCTGAAACACGCCCTTGGCGATGAATACGCCTGCGATAACGAGCGTCAGCGCGACCGAGCCGGTTGCCGGCGACATATAGATCGCGATTCCGCCGAGCAGCATCACGATGCCGATGATCAATTGCCAGAGGAAGCCCGTCCAACTCTGCACGCTGAAGGACTGCCAGATCTGGAAAATGCCGGCGACCGCGAGCACAAGCGAGAGGAAAATGCCCACGGCGATCGACGAGACCAGTGGCATCGCGATCGCGAAGAACCCGCCGATCAAAAACACGATGCCCAGCACCAGGAACCATCCCCATTTGCGCTGTACGGTGGATGAAATGCTGGTGACGGTAATGCTTGATGCCATGGCGCGACTCCCCCTTGTGATGAGGTGATTTTGAACCAAGCGGTGTATGAGTACAACATGATCGCGAGGTTGCAGCCTTGACCTGCCCCAAACCGGATGACGCAGGCGGGCGCAGGGTGTTTCCGGACTCTTGATGTGCTGGCAACCAGCGGGATGATGCGCTAGGACCGGAGCTTCCGCAGCCCGAGCCTTCTGATGACCAACCCGCAAGACCGACTTCTCGCCGACGGCCCCGCCGTCATCCTGGTCGAGCCCCAACTCGGCGAGAACATCGGCACCGCAGCCCGTGCCATGGCGAATTTCGGCCTGCGTGATCTCCGCATCGTAAAGCCGCGCGATGGCTGGCCAAACGAAAGCGCGCGTCGCGCGGCGAGCCGGGCCGATCATGTGTTCGACCGGATCCGTGTGTTCGAGTCCGTCGAGGCGGCGATCGCCGATATCGGCTATCTAATCGCCACGACTGCGCGTTCGCGCGAGATCGTCAAGACCGTGCGTGGTCCGGCTTCGGCGGCGACAATCCTGCGAGGCCATGCGGTGGCCGGCACGCCTATCGGCATACTTTTCGGGCGCGAGCGCATCGGTCTTACGAATGAGGAGATCTCGCTCGCCGACGAGATCGTGACGCTGCCGGTCGATCCCGAATTCGCCTCGCTCAACATCGCGCAGGCCGTTTTGATCCTTGGGTACGAGTGGCGGCGGAGCGGCCTTGCCTCGGAAGAGGAGGGTCTGCGCTTCCAGACGCCCAATCCAAGTCGGCCGGCGACCAAGGAAGAGCTGGTCGGGCTGTTCGAGCATCTCGAAGGCGCCCTCGAGGCGGTGACATTCTTCCGCCCGGCCGAGAAGAAGCCGGTCGTGGTGCAGACGCTGCGCGCCATGCTCGCCAAGGCCTCGTTCACCGAGCAGGATATCCGGACGCTGCGCGGCGTGATCGCGGCGCTTGAGAATCGGCCGACGCGGCCGCGACGACGCGCCGATGGCAGCCTGACGACGAGCCGCGCGGATCTCGGGGAGGGCGAGGCATGAGCGTCCGCCTTCTCGTCTTCGATTCAGGGATCGGCGGTCTGTCCGTGCTCTCGGAAATCCGGCGACGCGTCCCAGAGGCGGACATCGTCTATGTCGCTGACGATCTGGCCTTTCCCTATGGCGACTGGGAGGAGGCGCCGCTTCGCGATCACATCGTCGCGCTGGTTGGCCGCCTGATCGAGCGGTTTTCGCCGCATGCCGTCGTCGTTGCGTGCAACACGGCTGCGACATTGGTGCTGCCGGCGCTGCGGGCGGCCCATTCGATCCCTTTTGTCGGCACCGTGCCGGCGATCAAGCCGGCCGCCGAGCGGACGAGAAGCGGCGTGGTCGGCGTGCTGGCAACGCCCGGCACGATGCGGCGCGATTATACGCGCGCGTTGATCCGCTCCTTTGCCCAGAACTGCCATGTTCGCCTCGTCGGGTCGTATGAGCTGGCGCCGCTCGCCGAAAGCGTGATGCGAGGCGAGGCGGTGGGCGACGACGCGATCCTCGCCGAGATCGCGCCCGCTTTCATCGAGGTGGAGGGCCGGCGCACCGATGCAGTCGTGCTCGCCTGCACGCATTATCCGTTCCTGCTCGATCGCTTCGTGCGCATCGCGCCCTGGCCGGTCGCGTGGATCGATCCGGCGGAGGCGATCGCCCGTCGCGTGGTCTCGCTGCTCGGGCTCGACGAGACGCCGAGCATGATCGGCGTTCCCGGTGTCGCCTATCTTTCTTCCGGCGGTCCATGGCCGGTGCCGTTGCAGCCGTTGCTGGCGAACTTCGGGTTGTCGCCGAAGGACGGTGGCGCCTTGTGACATCGTCGGCGGCCGGACGCCCTTGTGGGGCCTCGATGCGCAGCCTATTTTGCCGGCCTTCAATCGCGGCGGATGCAATTCATGACCACCTCTGTGACGGCTGCCGGTTCGCGGCGGTATCCCGCGCCGGCTGACGCTCCCGCACGCTGGGTTTTAACGATCGGCGCCGTGGGCCTCGTCCTCTATGCGCTGTTCAACCTCGTCATCTTCGTGCTGGTTTATCTCAATCCCGAGGCGCGCAGCGTCGTGCCGGTCTATCGCATCGGCTCGCTCGGATGGTGGGCGGGACAGGATATCTTCGGAGAGGGCACCGCTGGCTTCATCTATCTGCCAAGCTTCGCCGTCCTCTATACGCCGTTCGCTCTTCTCGGCCCTCAGTTTGGCGACATCGCTTGGCGCGCGGTCTCGGCAGCGCTGCTGGCCTACGGGATCGCGGAGGTCTTCCGCGTCGTGCTGCCGCGTTTCGACACGAAGACGCGCTGGCTGATCGTCGGCACCGCGCTCTTGATCGCGCTTCCGGGCGCCGCGAATTCGCTGCGCAACGGCCAGGCGACCAACATCCTCTATGGGCTGATGCTGCTGGCGACCGTTCATGTGATCGAGAGGCGCTGGTGGAGCGGCGCGATCCTGCTCGGCCTCGCCTTCGCGCTGAAGCCGCTGGCGATCGTCTACATCCTGCTGGTTGCGGCGCTGCAGCCGAAGATCATCCCGAAGCTGATCGTGGCGCTGGTCGTTCTGATGGCGCTGCCGCTCGTCAATCCGGACCCAGCACGCGCATTCGAACTCTACAGGCTTGGCATCCACAAGGTGCTGATGTCCGGGGCGCCCGAGGCGGGGCGCTGGTCTGACATCACGGGCCTTCTCGGCCGGTTTGGTATCGTTGCGCCGGAGGGTCTGTTGACCGTGGCGCGCGTGATAACGGCTGGTCTGACGCTGGCGCTCGGCTTTGTCGCGCTCCGCCGCAACGGCCTCGTGCGCGGCATGATCAATCTCTACGCGCTCTCAGTCGTCTATCTGATGCTGATGAGCCCGCGCACTGAAGCGCAGACCTATCTGATGCTTTCAGCGACTTTGGCCATCGGCTCGGTGATCGGCTGGCATGTCGATGGCGAGCGGAAGGTGCCGACGCTCTTCATCGTGATCGCCGTGGCGCTCGCGGCCGGCGGACTTGGCACGGCGATGCTGAGGGCAACCGATCTCTGGTGGGATCCGCTACTCTGCCTCGTTTACCTGCCGTTCCTCGTCAGGGACTGCCTGACGGTCCGGCCGGGTGAACCTTCGGCCGATGTCGGAAGGTGAAGAAGCGATAGCCTGAATAGGACGCGATCGTGGAGATCGCCGTCGCGATCACCAGCGCAACGAACGGCAGGGTCTGCGGCCGCACGATCAGAATCGCGGCATAGACGCCGTAATTGATCACCGATGAGATCGAGGCTACGGCCGCATAGCGGGCGAACTCCCGAAGCCGGGGCCGGCCCGGCATCGGGAAGGTCCACGTACGGTTGATCAGCCAGCCGACGATCATCGCCGTGAAAATGGCGAAGGGTCGGGCGACCAGCGGTCCGAGGCCAAAATGCAGCAGCAGCTGCAGCATCGCGGCATCGACTGCAAAGGCGCTGAAGCCCGCGACGGCGAAATGAACGATATGCCGGACCCGCGGATCGGCGAGCATGCGCCGGACCATCATTGCCACCAAAGGACACGGCCAGCCGCATCACGGCGGCAGGGCCAAAGCCATGCGTTGATGTCGCGCCGATCAAGAAGCGTTGCCAGTTCATCCTCCCGTCGGTCTGTAAGGTCGTCCCGTGCCTGCAGCGTCGCATCGACATGGCCGGGATGGCACATCGCGAGGTGCCGTGGCCCGGCGGCGCGGCGCGCGATGTCGAGTTCGCTGCCGTAAGGCGTTGCACGGTCAAAGGCGGAAAAACCGGAAAAGCCGTCATTGGTGGGCAGGCCGGCGCGCGCCAGATCTGCTGCGAGGCCACGCGCATGGAAGGCGACGCCGGCAGCCTTCACGGCAAAAGCGCGACGAACCAGAATGCGTGCCAGATGGTCGCCGGGATTACGGACCAGCGGCTTCCGGTCCGGATAGCGGGCGACCAGGGCCGCGATCAGCGCCCGGCGCACCGGGGGGAAGATATGCACGTGATGATGACCATCGACGAAGTCAGGCGCCATGCCGGTCGCTTCCTCGAAGCTGTCGAGCTGGCGGCCGATCTCGGCCGCAATCTCGCTGGCAGCAACGCCCACCTTGCCGTGCAGGAACGGGGAAATGCCTGGAAATATGCCCGTCGGCGCGAGTACCGGCATGGCCTCAAGTGGGCTGCCGGCGGTGAGGTTCAGATGCAGCCCGATGGCAACCCTCTCCCGGCGGGCGAGGAGGGCCGGTGCCAGCGCCAGCCATTCAGGCCAGTTGGTCATCGCCGCGGTCGCCGATAGGCGTCCGGCGCCGATCAGGTCCAGGATGCCACGCGATACGCCTTCTGAAATTCCATAATCATCCGCCGACAGGACGATACGCCGCGCGCCGCTCATGATGTCCGGTCGCCGGCGTGGCGTTTCTGATGGGGTTCGGTGACGCCGATTTCCTCGCCGATGAGGAACAGCGGCCGCCGCTTCACCTCCTCATAGATGCGCGCGACATATTCGCCGAGCACGCCGAGTGAGATGAGCTGAACGCCGGAGAAGAACATGATCGACACGATCAGCGAGGGGAAGCCGGGCTGGTCGGTGCCAGAGACGAGCGTCCTGATCAGGAAGACCAGCGCATAGAGCATGGCGCAGGCCGAGACGACGAGGCCGAGATAGGACCAAACCTTCAAAGGAATGGTCGAGAACGACACCAGCCCGTCGACTGCAAAACCGAGCAGGCGGGTGAAGTTCCAACTCGATTGTCCCGCGACCCGCCCGCCGACGGCGAAGGGGATCGTCGTGTGCTCAAAGCCGATCCAGGCATAGAGACCTTTGGAGAAGCGCGTGCGTTCTCCGAGACGGTTCATGGCGTCGACGGCCTTGCGGTCGAGCAGCAGGAAATCGACGGCACCGCGCGGGAGGCGGGGGGCGGCGATGAGGCGGAAGAGCGCGTGGAAGCTGCGCGAGTAAAGCCTGCGCAACGCGCCTTCTTCCGCCATGCCTTCGCGCGAGCCGAGCACGACCTTGAAGCCGGCGCGCCAACGCTCGAGGAAGGCCGGCAGCATTTCGGGCGGATGCTGGGCGTCGCCATCCATCAGGATGACGGCATCGCCGTCGGCATAATGGAGGCCGGCAGCGATCGCGGTCTCCTTGCCGAAATTCCGGCTGAGCGAAATTGCGGTGAAGCGCGGATCGCTTTCGTTGAGGTCGCGAAGGCGCACCAGCGTCGCATCGACCGACCCGTCATTGACGAAGAGGACCGTCCAATCGACGCCAAGGCTTTCGAGGACGGGCGTCAGGCGGCCGACGAAGAGCGGCAGGCCCTCCGCCTCGTTGTAGACCGGAACGACAATCGTGATTCGGTCAGCCATTCTGCGTACCCCGGCACCGCGTGACCGGCCGAACTCCTCAAGGGGGCTGGCCGAAACGGGCGCAACCTAGCAGGATCGCTCCGAATGTCATCCAGCAGCGAGAAGCTGCTCGCCCGCGGCCGAAGCGGCGCGTGCTTCCGCCACGATCTCGAAGGAGCGGATGCGGTCAGCGTGGTCATAGAAGTCTGACGTTATGATCAGCTCATCGGCGCCGGTTTCTTCCAGGAAGGATTCGAGCCGGGCGCTGACGGTCGCCGGTCCGCCGATGGCGGCGACGCCGAGATGCGAGGCGACATAGGCCTCCTCGCGTTCGTCCCACAGCCCCTCCATGCTCTCGACAGGCGGTAGTAGGACAGTTGGCTTGCCGCGCACGAGATTGACCAGCCTCTGGAACTGCGTCGTCGCCAGGAATTGCGCCTTGTCGTCGGTCTCGGCTGCGATCACCGGCAGGCCGACCATGATGTAGGGCTTGTCGAGATATTCGGACGGGCGGAAATAATGCCGATGTACCTCAATCGCCTCCAGGAGCCGCTGCGGCGCAAAATGGCTGGCGAAGGCGAAGGGCAGGCCGAGAAGCGCCGAGAGCTGCGCGCTGAAGGTCGACGAGCCAAGCAGCCAGACCGGCACGTTGGAGCCCGAGCCGGGGACGGCCCGAACCTTCTGGTTCTCGCCGGCCGGCGCCAGCAGCGCCAGCAATTCCTGCACATTCTGCGGAAAGGCGTTGTCGTCATCGACGAGGTCACGGCGAAGGGCCCGCGTCGTCAGCATGTCGGTGCCCGGCGCGCGGCCAAGGCCGAGATCGATGCGGCCGGGATAAAGCGCCTCCAGCGTGCCGAACTGCTCCGCGATGACGATCGGCGCATGGTTCGGCAGCATGACGCCGCCGGAGCCGACGCGGATGCGGTTCGTCGCTCCGGCGACATGGCCGATCAGCACCGAGGTCGCCGACGATGCGATGCCCGGCATGTTGTGATGTTCGGCCAGCCAAAAGCGGTTGTAGCCGAGCCGTTCGGCATGGCGGGCGAGGTCCACCATGTTGGCGAAGGCGTCCGACGGTGTTCCACCGGCGCGGATCGGCGCGAGATCGAGAATGGAGAGCGGCGTCTGGCCGAGTTTCGGCATGGGGTGATGCTCCGGGAGGAGGATGAGAATACCCGATATGGGGTTGTTAATGCCTGTTCGGCAGGGGGCAACGCCTTGATTTTACAGGGGTGCAGCGGGGCCGCATGAGAAGGTTTTTCCAGGGGACTTCGCAGACGGTAATTATCCGGTAATATGTCGCGAGCCTAAAGGCCTTCCCGACACCGGAGAACCAACCGATCCGATGCCGTCCGTGAACGAAAAAGCCTCTGGAAAAGAGGTCGCCCGAAGTGTCGCTCGGCGTCTCGTGATCGTCAGCGCTGCGCTGGCTTCGCTGACTGTTGGCGCGGCGGCGCTTAACCGCTCGTCGGCGCCTTATCCCGATGAAAGCCAGAAGGCGCAGATTGATCGGCTGATCGTCTTCTATTCCAAGAAATACAATGTTCCGGTTTCGCTCGCCCGTGAGGTTGTCCGGTCCGAAAGCGAATATCGTCCGCTCGCCCGCAATGGTCCTTATTGGGGCCTGATGCAGATCCGCTACGACACGGCGCAGGGCATGGGCTATCGCGGCACGGCCAAGGGCTTGCTCGATGCCGAGACCAATCTCGCGTTCGGCATTGCTTATCTCGCCAATGCGTTGAAGGCCGCTGATGGCAACATGTCTCGCGGCCACATGCTTTATCGCAGGGGCTACTACTATGAGGCCCGGCGGAAGCGCGTGCTCGACGAAATGATCCTCGTCCGCGATTTCAAGCCGGTTGGCGAGGCCCCGACGCTTCTCGCCATGGCTGACGCGCAGGATGGCACGGGCGCCCTTTGGAGTGGCGATGCCGTGTCCGGTCCGGCGACCTCGGCTTCCGCCGCGATCGCGGAGGCCGTCGCGGCACCGATCCCGCGCGAGAAGCCCGTTATCGAGACTGTGGTCGCCGAGGCTGTCCCGGCGCCGATGCCGGCGCCAAAGCTTGCAGCCGCGCCGACTGGCGCGTCGCCGGCTGTTGCGCATCCGACGGTTGTCTATGCTTCGGTGCTGCCTTTTGCCAAGTCACAGCCTTTGGCCAAGCCGCTCTCGCCGACGCCGATCGTCGCGCCGGGCCTTACGCCCGATTCGCCTGAGGCTGACGAACCGGCCGTGACCGCCAAGGCCGATGATGCCGTACCGGTACCGCGTCCGAAGCCGGCAGTGGCCGTTGCGGTAGCGCCGGCGGAGGCGATTGAATCGCCGAAGTCGAAGCTTGAGATCGCGCTTCTCGCCGCCGCCGCGAAGAAGGGCGCTGAACTTGCCGCCGCAAGGGGTAGCGCCAATCCGGCGATCGTGACGGCTACCGACGCCAAGCCAGTGGTGATCGCTTCGACGGCCCTGCGCGGCAATGAAACCGCCGCGGCGCCTATGCGCGTCGCCGCGCGCCATGAGGCGGTGCCGGTGCCACGCGCCCGGCCGGTCGTCTCCGAGTAATGAGCGGTCTTCCGGCCGTTGCCGGATTTGACAGGGTGGTCCTTCTTCGCTAAAGACCCCCTCATTCGCGGGTCCTTCGGGCCCGCGTCTCATTTTCACGCACCCGTGGAGAAGGCAGACCATCGCCTTGTCCTGTCGGTCCGCCACAAGCGGGCAGAGGAGGGCGCGTGTCCCTGAACTCTGATGCATGGGATATGCGATGTCGAAGCGTGCTTCGTCCAAACACAAGATTGACCGTCGCCTTGGCGAAAACCTCTGGGGCCGTCCGAAGTCTCCGGTCAACAAGCGCGAATACGGCCCCGGCCAGCATGGCCAGCGCCGCAAGGGCAAGGTTTCCGACTATGGCACACAGCTGCGCGCCAAGCAGAAGCTGAAGGGCTACTACGGCAACGTCTCCGAGAAGCAGTTCCGGAAGATCTATGCCGAGGCGACGCGCCGCAAGGGCGACTCGTCCGAGAGCCTGATCGGCCTGCTCGAGAGCCGGCTCGACGCGGTGGTCTACCGCGCCAAGTTCGTGCCGACCGTGTTCGCCTCGCGCCAGTTCATTTCGCACGGCCACATCAAGGTCAATGGACGCCGCGTCACAATCGCCAGCTACAGCGTCAAGGTCGGCGACCTCATCGAGGTCAAGGATTCGTCGAAGCAGCTCGCGATCGTCCTCGAGGCGACGCAGCTCGCCGAGCGCGACGTGCCTGACTATATCGAAGTCGACCATAACAAGATGACCGCGAAGTTCGCGCGCGTTCCCGGCCTCGCCGATGTGCCCTATCCGGTGCACATGGAACCGAACCTCGTCGTCGAGTTCTATTCGCGCTAAGCCTCGAGCTTTTCTGCCGAAGACTTTGGAGGCCGCCCGCGAGGGCGGCCTTCTTCGTTTTCGGGTGTCCTCCTGCGCGGAAAGCGCTATGGAGGCGCTCCGTATCGGCGAGGACCTTCGCATGACTCGTTCGTCCTCGACCGCGACCACGGCTCGGCTGGATCTCATCGCCTATGGCGCGGTGGTCGTCACGATCGTTACCTGGGCCTCAGCCTTTGCCGCGATCCGCGTCGGGCTGCATCATCTGACGCCGGTGCAGCTGGCCGCCGCGCGCTATTGCGCCGCCGCCGTGCCTGCCGTGCTTTACCTCGTCATCGCCCGCCCGCCGCTGCCGTCGAAGCGCGATCTGCTGCGGCTGGCCGTGATCGGGCCGCTGTTCATCGCGGTCTACGCCGTGCTGCTCAACACCGGCGAGAAGACCGTGCCGGCCGGGCCCGCTTCTTTCATCCTGCAGATCAATCCGGTGCTCGTCGCGCTGCTGGCGATGCCGCTGCTTGGCGAGCGATTCGGTCTGTCCGGCTGGATTGGAACCGCCCTGTCATTTCTCGGCGTGGGATTGATTGCCTTCGGCCACAGCGATCATTTCACGCTTGATCCCGGCGCGCTGCTCATCGTCGGCTCGGCCTTCTGCACCTCAATCTCGACGCTGCTGCAGAAGCCGCTTCTCGGGCGCATGCCTGCGCTGACCGTGACGGCGTGGATTCTGTTCATCGGCGCCCTCCCGGTCGCCCCGGCCCTGCCGTCGGCAATTCGGGCGCTGGCCGATGCGCCGGTTGATGTGGTGCTGTCGGTGGCCTATCTGGCCATCCTGCCGACGGTGGTCGGCTATCTCACTTGGGCGATCGCGCTGAAGCGCTTCTCCGCTGGCCGCGCGTCGAATTTTCTCTATCTGATCGCGCCGACGGCAACTCTGGTCGGCTTCCTGTGGCTAGGGGAGGTACCGACGTTGCTGTCGCTCGTTGGCGGCCTGATGGCGATCGGCGGCGTGTTGATCGTGAATGTGATGCGGTCGCGCTAAAGGCCGGCGCGGAGGACACGTGCCGGCCTTCAGTTGCGGTTGATCAGGCGGCCGGAAGTGTCGCCATGTCGATGACGAAGCGATACTTCACGTCGCTCTTCAACATCCGCTCATAGGCGGTGTTGATCTGGTCGATCGAGATCATCTCGATATCGGAGGTGATACCGTGCTCGGCGCAGAAATCGAGCATCTCCTGCGTTTCCGGAAGGCCGCCAATTCCCGAGCCGGCCAAGCTGTGCCGTCCGCCGAGCAGGCTGAACGCTGCGATCGGCTGCGGGTTTTCCGGCGCGCCGACGAGGCAGAGGGTGCCGTCCCGGCGCAACAGATTCAGATAGGCGTTGATATTGTGATCGGCAGAGACGCAGTCGAGGATGAAGTCGAACTTGCCGGCCCACGGCTTCAGGGCATCGGGATCACGCGTCACGACGACCTCATGCGCGCCGAGACGCTCGCCATCGGCGCGCTTGCTCTCCGACGTCGTGAACAGCACGACATGGGCGCCGAAAGCGCGCGCGAACTTGACGCCCATGTGGCCGAGACCGCCAAGGCCGACGACGCCAACCGTCTGGCCGGGTCCGACCTTCCAGTGGCGGAGCGGCGAATAGGTCGTGATGCCGGCGCAGAGCAGCGGCGCCACGGCGGCAAGGTCCAGGTTTGTCGGGATCTTGAGCGCGAAGTAGTCGTCGACCACGATGGCCTTGGAATAGCCGCCATAGGTCATCTTGCCGGTGTGCTTGTCCGGGCTGTTGTAAGTGCCGGTAGCGCCGGGAATGCAGTACTGCTCGAGACCGACGGCGCAGTTCTCACAGGTGCGGCAGGAATCGACCAGGCAGCCGACGCCGGCAAGGTCACCCTCCTTGAACTTCGTCACGGCACTGCCGACGCGGCTGACACGGCCGACGACCTCATGGCCGGTGATCGTCGGATAGACGCTGTTGTGCCATTCGTTGCGGTTGGTGTGCAGGTCGGAATGGCAGACGCCGCAATAGAGGATCTCGATTTCGATATCGGTCGGACCGGGATCGCGGCGCTCGAACGTATAGGGGGCGAGTGGCGCGTCGGCCGACTGCGCGGCATAGCCTGTGCAGATGAACATCTGTGGCTCCGTGGCGATCTTGGAAATGATGGGGCTGAACGCCGGGCAGGGGGCACCGGCGCAGGTGTTCAGGATAGGCCGACAATGCCGCGCTGCACAAGTCGCCGGACTGGATTCCCGCCCCGAAAGCCAATCGCCTTGCATGCGCGGGGTGTTCGCGGCAAAGAGGTCTCCCGCGCGAGCGCCGGAGAAAGCCGTTCCGATGACCGATCTGATCGACAACGCGACCGCCGAAGAGCTGGACGACGACTTCGCCGGGACGCATTCGCTTTTCGCCAACGCGCCGAAATCCGTTGCCTTCGCCAAACTGCGTAAGCGGCTGGTCCGTCAGACCCGCGCCGCGCTCGACGATTTCAATATGGTCCGTCCGGGTGACCGCTGGCTCGTCTGTCTTTCTGGCGGCAAGGATTCGTATGCCATGCTGGCGATGCTGCTTGATCTCAAGTGGCGCGGGCTGTTGCCAGTCGATCTGCTCGCCTGCAACCTCGATCAGGCTCAGCCGGGCTTTCCGGCCGACGTGCTGCCGCGCTTTCTCGACGGCGCCGGCGTGCCCTACCGCATCGAGCGGCAGGACACCTATTCCGTGGTGGTCTCGAAAGTGCCGGCGGGACGGACCTATTGCGCGCTTTGCTCGCGGCTGCGGCGCGGCCATCTCTACCGCGTCGCCCGCGAGGAAGGATGCCAGGCCCTCGTGCTCGGCCATCATCGCGAGGACATCCTCGAGACGTTTTTCCTCAACCTCTTCCACGGCGGAAAGCTGGCGGCCATGCCGCCGAAACTGGTCAACGAGGAAGGCGATATCTTCGTCCTGCGCCCGCTCGCCTATGCTGCGGAGGACGATATCGAGCGCTTTTCTTCGCTGATGCAGTTTCCCATCATTCCCTGCGATCTCTGCGGCTCGCAGGAAGGGCTGCAGCGCAACCAGATCAAGGCGATGCTCGCTGATTGGGAAGCCAAGGCGCCTGGGCGCAAGGACATCATGCTGAAGGCGCTTGGTAACGCCAACCCATCGCATCTGATGGATCGTGAATTGTTCGACTTCGCCGGTTTGGATCTTCGCCAATAAAATGGCCGCGGCCCTTGCGGGTCGCGGCCAAGTCGACGGAGTTATCCGGCTTTATTGGGGGGCGACGCAGCGATACTGGCGCCCGTCATAGCCGGTATAGGTGCCGGTCGCGGCGTTGAACGAGCGGTAGCGCTGCGAGCAATAGGCAATGTAATCGTTCGCGTAGCGCTGCTGATTGTTGTTCGCGACAGCACCGCCGATGATAGCGCCGGCAGCAAGGCCGAAAACGCCCGCGGCAAGAGCGGAATTATAGTTGTTGTAGTAATAGTTGCCGCGGTAGCCGGGGCGCGGATAATAACCGGGGCCTCGCCAACCGGGATGACGCGGACCATTGTTCCAGCCCGGACCGCGCTGCCAGCCATTGCCGCGATGATAGTTCTGCGCGACATCGAAGGAGCCGTCAGCGCGGACGCCGTCAGCCTGGGCCACAGCCGGAACGGCGGCAATGCCTGCCACTGCCAAGGCCGCAGCAAGTCCGGCGGACATCATCGTCTTCATGGGCTTCATCATAGTAACTCTCCGTGGATCAAGGCGATGGTATGCTATTCGTCTGATGATGATCCCGCCCCATCATCCGATGCTTTAACCCATCGCCACGCATTGCATCGTTGCGTCAACGATCGTGCAGGCTGTCAGTTCCGTTTATTATCCAGAAGGAAAAATATTGCGCCGCAATCAGTGGCCGATCTCGTTCGCGCAAACGGCATCGTCGGGCGGCGGGCCGGATCAACGCTCAACTCGGGCACGATAAGCAAAAGAGCGCCGCCGGACGGTTCCGGCAGCGCTCCTGATCGCGTGATGAAAAGGCTCAGGCCGACTGGGCGACCACAATGCCCTTCTCTGTCAGGAAGGACTGGATCTCGCCGGCCTGGAACATCTCGCGGATGATATCGCAACCGCCGACGAACTCGCCCTTCACATAGAGCTGCGGGATCGTCGGCCAGTTAGAATAGTCCTTGATGCCCTGGCGGATATCCGCGTCGGCCAGCACGTTGATGCCTTTGTAGTCGACGCCGAGATAGTCGAGGATCTGCACGACCTGGCCGGAGAAGCCGCACTGCGGGAAAGCCGGCGTGCCCTTCATGAACAGGACGATATCGTTGGACTTAACTTCATTGTCGATGAAGGCGGTGATTTCGGACATGTCTGCTTTCCTGGTCTGGCCGGACGGCACAAAGGCCGCTCCGATGATCCCATCAAATAGGTCGCGGGGGACGGCCCGCTACTCCGGCGCGCTGGTCTGCAGCGCCAGGGCGTGCAGGACGCCACCCATGTTCCCCTTGAGTGCGGCATAGACCATCTGGTGCTGCTGCACCCGGTTCTTGCCGCGGAAGCTCTCGGATACGACTTCGGCGGCATAGTGGTCGCCATCGCCGGCGAGATCGCGGATCACGATCCGCGCGTCGGGAAGCGCCGCCTTGATCAGGCTTTCGATGTCGCGTGCATCCATTGCCATGGTCAGTCTCCGCAGGTCGCCGCCGTACCGAGGCGGGGCCGGATCAAACGCCGCCCGCCATGAACGCCGGGAACCAATTCTCGTGCGCCTCGGTCAACTTTGCAATGGATATGGTGGCGAGGCCCGCCACATCCAAGCTCTCGCCGCCGACATGGCCGAGCAGCGCGGCGTCGACGCCGGCCGCGGCGGCCGCCGCAAGGATGCCATCTGCGCGTGTCGGATCGGCCGTGACGACGTAGCGGGCCTGGTCTTCGCCGAAGAGGGCGCCATGCGGTGCCCCCGCACCGCCGGGGAGGGCGATGGTCGCGCCAATACCGCCGGCCATCGCCATCTCAGCGAGCGCGACCGCGAGGCCGCCATCCGAGATGTCGTGGCAGGCGGTGAACTGTCCCGAACGGATCAGTCCGCGCACGAGGTCGCCGACCTTGCGCTCCTCGGCGAGATCGACCGGCGGCGGGGCGCCTTCCTCGCGACCGAGGATCTCGCGCAGATAGATTGACTGGCCGAGATGGCTGCCGGGCTTGCCGATGAGCAGGACGGCGTCGCCGGTCTGCTTGAAGGCGATCGTCGTCATCACGCTGAGATCGGGCAGGAGACCGACGCCGCCGATGGCCGGGGTCGGCAGGATGCCGACGCCGCTCGTCTCGTTGTAGAGCGAGACATTGCCGGAGACGATCGGGAAGTCGAGCGCGCGGCAGGCCTCGCCGATGCCTTCGATCGCGCCGACGAGTTGACCCATGATCTCGGGCTTCTCGGGATTGCCGAAATTCAGATTGTCGGTGGCGGCGAGGGGCTCGGCGCCGACGGCGGTCAGGTTGCGCCAGCATTCGGCGATCGCCTGCTTGCCGCCCTCGAAGGGATCAGCCTCGCAATAGCGCGGCGTGACGTCGAGCGAGAAGGCGAGGGCCTTCTTCTCGTGCCCCTCGACGCGGATCACCCCGGCATCGCCGCCCGGCTTCAGCGCCGTATTGCCCTGGATCAGGTGGTCATACTGTTCCCAGACCCACCGCCGCGAGGCCATGTCGGGCGCGCCAAGGATCTTGACCAGCGCTGCGCCATAGTCATTCGCCTCCGCGATGTCCGTCGCGGCGATCGCGGCCGGCGGCGTGGTTCGGGTGAACGGGCGATCATATTCCGGCGCCTCGTCGCCGAGATCCTTGATCGGCAGATCGGCGACCACCTCGCCGTGGCGGAGGATGCGGAAGCGGAGGTCGTCGGTCGTGTAGCCGACGATCGCGAAATCGAGCCCCCATTTGCGGAAGATCGCCTCAGCCTCGGCTTCCTGCTCGGGCCGCAGAACCATCAGCATGCGCTCCTGGCTCTCGGAGAGCATCATCTCGTAGGCGCTCATCTCCGCCTCGCGGCAGGGCACCTTGTCGAGGTCGAGCTCGATGCCGAGGTCGCCCTTGGCGCCCATTTCGACCGCCGAGCAGGTGAGGCCGGCAGCGCCCATGTCCTGGATCGCGATGACGGCACCGGTCTGCATCAGTTCGAGGCAGGCTTCGAGTAGCAGCTTCTCGGAAAAGGGATCGCCGACCTGCACGGTTGGGCGCTTCTCCTCGATGGTCTCGTCGAATTCCGCCGAGGCCATGGTGGCGCCGCCGACACCGTCGCGGCCGGTCTTAGAGCCGAGATAGACGACCGGCAGGCCGACGCCCTCGGCCTTCGAGTAGAAGATGCTGTCGGCCCGTGCGAGGCCGGCGGCGAAGGCGTTGATGAGGATGTTGCCGTTGTAGCGGGGGTGGAAATTGACTTCGCCACCGATGGTCGGCACGCCGAAGGAATTGCCATAGCCGCCGACGCCGGCGACGACGCCCGAAACGAGATGACGAGTCTTCGGATGCTCCGGCGCGCCGAAGCGCAGCGCGTTCATCGCCGCAACAGGACGCGCGCCCATGGTGAAGACATCGCGCAGGATGCCGCCGACACCCGTCGCCGCGCCCTGATAGGGTTCGATGAAGGAGGGATGGTTGTGGCTCTCCATCTTGAAGATGATCGCCTCGCCATCATCGATGTCGACCACGCCGGCATTCTCGCCGGGGCCGCAGATAACGCGCGGGCCTGTCGTCGGCAGCGTGCGCAGCCATTTCTTGGAGGATTTGTACGAGCAGTGCTCGTTCCACATCGCCGAGAAGATGCCGAGCTCCGTCAGCGTCGGCGTGCGGCCGATCAGATCAAGGATGCGCTGGTACTCGTCGGGCTTGAGGCCGTGGCTCGCGACGAGTTCGGGCGTGATCGGCGTATCATTGGCAAGCACGGATGACCTCGACCTTGGGATTTGGGGTTCGGATAGAGCGCGGCGGCCCGCATGTAAATGGCAGCGGCGAAAAAGCTGATGTCTCGACGCGAATCAGCCAAGCTCCCACCAAATTCGAGGCGACAGGAGCGGGCCATGGAATTCAATCACGTTGCCAATCGTGTCGCGGCTGCGCATTTCGAGATCATCGTCGCGCTCTTCAAGGAGCGTCTGGGCTTCATCGAACTGCGCCGGACCGAGCGGGCGATCTGGCTGCGCAAGCCGGGCTCCAACATCGACCTGCAATTCTCCCGCGTCGCAGCCTCGCACGATGATCCTGAGCGTGCCCGCTCGCAGGTCTCGTTCCTCAGCCTGACGCCACGCGACGAACTCGAATTGCTTGCCGGGTGGCTCTCCGAACGCGGTGTCGCGGCCCATGTCGGCGCCTATTCCGATCGCGAATTCTATCTCGAAGCGCCCGACGCCATGGTCGATTTCGTCATCGAGGCGATGCGGCCGGAACTCGCCGACTATCCTGTGAAGGACTAGCTCAGGCCACCGCCCTCAGTGCGCTCTCAAACAACGGCCGCCCGTCCAGCCCGCCATTCAGCGGCTCGATGAGGTTTTCCGGATGCGGCATCATGCCGAGGATGTTGCGCTTCTCCGAAAGAATCCCGGCGATATCGTCGATCGAGCCGTTCGGATTGCTGATATAGCGGAATGCGATGCGGTCCTCGCCCTTGAGCCGCGCCAGTGTTTCGTCGTCGGCGCGATAGTTGCCGTCGCCATGGGCGACCGGTGACCGGACGACCTGTCCCTTGGAGTAGCCCGCTGTGAAGGCCGAGGCAGTCGTCTCAACGCGCAGCTCGACTTCCTTGCAGATGAACCGAAGGCCGGCATTGCGCATCAGCACGCCCGGCAGCAGCCCCGCCTCACAGAGGATCTGGAAGCCGTTGCAGACCCCGAGAACCGCAACGCCACGCTCCGCCTCGCGGCGAATCCCATCCATGATCGGCTCACGCGCAGCGATCGCGCCGGAGCGGAGATAGTCGCCATAGGAGAAGCCGCCGGGGATCACGATGAGATCGACCTTCGGCAGGTCATGATCGCCGTGCCAGATGACGGCTGGACGATGGCCGCTGATCTTTTCGAGCGCCGCGATCATGTCGCGCTCGCGATTGGAACCAGGGAAGACGACGACGGCGGATTTCATGTCGCTCAGCCCACGATCTCGACGCGGTAATTCTCGATGACCGTGTTGGCCAGCAGCTTGGCGGCCATGGCTTCGACCTCGGCCTTGGCCTTTTCGGTGTCGGTTCCGGCGATCTCGATGTCGAACACCTTGCCTTGGCGGACGCCGCCGATGCCGGCGAAGCCGAGCGAGCCGAGCGCGCCTTCAATGGCCTTCCCCTGCGGATCGAGGACGCCGTTCTTCAAGGTGACGGTGACGCGGGCCTTCATGGATGCTCCGGTAGACGCGATTGCAGTGGAAGATGCGCCCCCGAGGGGCGAAACGGAAACGGCCGCCCGTGAGGGCGGCCGCAATCGTTATTGCTTACTGGACGAGCACGGGACCGCCGCCGACGGGGCGGTCGGGCTCGATCAGGATGCCAAGGCGGCGCGCGACTTCCTGATAGGCCTCGACGAGCCCGCCCATGTCACGGCGGAATCGATCCTTGTCGAGCTTGTTCTGGGTCGCGACGTCCCACAGCCGGCAGCTATCGGGCGAGATCTCGTCGGCGACGACGATACGCATCATGTCGCCTTCCCAGAGCCGGCCGCATTCGATCTTGAAATCGACCAGCTGGATTCCGGCGCCGAGGAAGAGGCCGGAAAGGAAGTCGTTGACACGAATGGCCAGCGCCATGATGTCGTCGATTTCCTGCGGCGTCGCCCAGCCGAAAGCGGTGATGTGTTCTTCCGACACCATCGGATCATCGAGCGCATCGGCCTTGTAGTAGAACTCGATGATCGAGCGCGGCAGAACCGTGCCCTCTTCGAGACCCAGGCGCTTCGCCAGCGAACCGGCGGCGACGTTTCGCACGACGATCTCGAGCGGGATGATCTCGACTTCACGAATCAGCTGCTCACGCATGTTGAGCCGGCGGATGAAGTGAGTCGGAATGCCCATCTTGTTCAGATGAGTGAAGATATGTTCGGAAATGCGGTTGTTAAGCACGCCCTTCCCGTCAACAACCTCATGCTTTTTCTTGTTAAAAGCAGTGGCGTCGTCTTTGAAGAATTGTATCAGCGTGCCGGGCTCAGGTCCTTCGAAAAGGATCTTGCCCTTGCCCTCATAGATGCGCCGACGGCGGTTCATGGGCACATACCGTGGTTTGAGGAAATCCATTAGGCCGGGGTTCCAATATACAGGGATTCGCCGCGGCGAAAGTTCAGCCGGCCGAACCCGATCAGGGTCGTCCGCGCGGCGTGAACCTACCCGATCGCTCCCGAATTAACAATGAGCCACTCTTGCGGCGATTTGGAGCGAGGACGCCCTAAGGTGGCCATCTCCGTGCTGCGTTGGCGTTGATTTGGGGTATTCGTCACTATATGCAAGGGGCCACCTAGCCTGCGGCTCGCCAAGCGGCCTGCCGTCAGTTCATCTGAATTCAGCGGAGAGCCCGATGACGACGTTCGACCAGCGCAAGGACGCCTTCGAGAACAGGTTCGCCCATGATGAAGCCCTTCGCTTCAAGGCCACTTCTCGCCGCAACAAGCAGCTCGGCCTCTGGGCCGCGGCGCTGATGGGGAAGGCCGGCGCCGAAGCGGAGACCTATGCGAGTGAAGTGGTCGCTGCGGACTTCGAAGAGGCCGGCGATGAAGATGTCTTCCGCAAGGTCCGCCAGGACCTCGATGCTGCCGGCATCGCCCAGTCGGACCACCAGATCCGCCGTACGATGGACGAGCTGCTTGCCAAGGCGATCGAGGACGTCAGGACCGAGGGCTGAGTTTCCCCGACGCGCGAGGGCGCTGACATGACGTTCGTCTCGCTCGCCGCGCGTTTGGCGGACGCAACGCCTGCGCTCTCGGCCTGGATTTCGATGCCGGATCCGCTTATTGCGGAAAGCGCGGCCAGGGCCGGCTTCGATGCCGTGACCCTCGACATGCAGCATGGATTGCATGATCCGGTCAGCGTCATGCGAGGGGTCGCCGCCGTGACACTTGCTGGGCAGCCGACCATCGTGCGTGTGCCGGTCGGCGATTTCGCGATGGCGAGCCGCGCGCTGGACATGGGCGCATCAGCTGTGATCGCGCCAATGATCAATTCGGTCGCGGACGCCGAGGCACTGGTCGCTGCCACCAAATACCCGCCGGTCGGCCAGCGAAGCTGGGGTCCCACGCGCGCCATCCAGCTTCAGGGCATCGATCCCGCAGCCTATCTGGCGAATGCCAACCAGACGACGCTGGCTTTCGCCATGATCGAGACGCTCGCCGCTATGGCAGCGCTCGACGCGATCCTCGAAGTTCCCGGCCTTGATGCCGTGTTCATCGGACCGTCTGATCTCTCGATTGCGCTCTCCAACGGCGCCAATGTCGACCCAATGCGGATCGACAACCAGGACGCTGCCTCAGCGATTCGCGCCCGCGCACACGCAGCCGGCAAGCGGGTCGGTATCTTCGCGCTGAACGGTGCCCAGGCGCGGCTCTATCGCGCGCTCGGCTATGATTTCATCGCGCTCGGCGTCGATGCTGCCTATTTTGCGCTCGGCGCGGCGGCCATGCTGGCGGACGCACGGCGCGACTGACGAGGCCGTCCGAAGCGGCCCTCTGTTCACTTTTGCACTTTCGGCGGGCGAGACGTATTTCTTATCCGGCGGCGACTTGCGCCGTCCGGGGGGAAATCATGAGAAAGCCTATCGCCGAATTCATCGGCACTTTTACGCTCGTCTTGTTTGGCTGCGGCTCGGCGGTGATCGCGGGTCCGCAAGTTGGGGCCACCACGGTCGGGGTTCTCGGCATCGCCTTCGCCTTCGGCCTTGCCATCGTTGCCATGGCATATGCGATCGGTCCGGTCTCCGGTTGTCACGTCAATCCTGCTGTTAGCCTTGGCGCGCTTATTGCCGGCCGCATGTCCGTCGGCGATTTCGTCTCCTATGTGGTCGCGCAGCTCGCGGGCGCGATTGTCGGTGCGCTCGTGCTCTTCCTGATCATGAAGGGCAAGGCATCGGGCTGGGAAGGCGGCATGGGCACTAATGGCTGGGGTGCCGGCTATCTCGGCGAATACAACACCGTGTCGGCGTTTCTGTTCGAGACCGTCGCGACCTTCATCTTCCTGGTCGTGATCCTCGGCGTGACGCACAAGATCGCGCTCAACCACTTCGCCGGCCTCGCCATCGGCCTGACGCTGGTCATGATCCACATTGTCGGCATCAACGTCACCGGTGTGTCGGTCAATCCGGCGCGCAGCATCGGGCCGGCGCTATTCGTTGGCGGCCAGGCGGTCGCGCAGCTCTGGCTGTTCATCATCGCGCCCTTCCTTGGCGCCGCACTGGCCGGGCTGCTGTTCCGCTCGGGGGTTCTCTACGGCAGAGAGAGCTGAGGAAACGGCCTTCAATGACGCGAGGCCGGGCACGTCCCGGCCTCGACTGCTGCATCGCCTAGACTAGGCGACGGCGAGGGCGGTCTCGATTGCGGCGACGACAGCCGGATCGTCCGGGACTGTCTTCGGGCTGAAGCGCGCGGCGATCGCGCCATCGCGGCCGATCAGGAACTTCTCGAAGTTCCAGGTGATGTCCTCATCGCCAGCGAGCCAGTCATAGAGTGGATGGCGGTCCTCGCCCTTGACCGAGATCTTGGCGAACATCGGGAAATCGACGCCATAGGTCGAACGGCAGAAATCGGCGATCTCCTCGTTAGAGCCCGGCTCTTGCCCGGCGAAATTGTTGGCCGGGAAGCCGACGACGACGAGGCCGCGATCCTTGTATTTGGCATAGAGCGCTTCGAGACCGTCATATTGCGGCGTCAGCCCGCATTTTGAGGCGACGTTGACGACCAGCAGCACCTTATCGGCATAGTCAGCGAGCGTCGTTTCGCTGCCATCGATACGCTTCAGGGGAATGTCAAAGGAGGAGGCCATGCGGAATCCAGGTTCGGGATGACGAAAGGGACCGCTCCTCAATAGGCAAGTCCGGCCCTGCCGTCATCTATCCCGTTCAGGCGGCGGTTTCGCCGAAGACGCGACGGAAGATCGTGTCGACATGCCGCGTGTGGTAGCCGAGGTCGAATTTCTCCTCGAGCTCCGCATCGGACAGCACAGCAGTGACGCCCGTGTCTGCTTTCAGTTCGGTCAGGAAGTCGGCACCTTGTTCCCAGACCTTCATGGCATTGCGCTGGACGAGGCTGTAGGCGTCCTCGCGGGAGACGCCCTTCTGGGTCAAGGCCAGCAACACGCGCTGCGAATGAACGAGGCCGCCGAGCCTGTCGAGATTCTTCTGCATGTTGTCCGGATAGACCAGCAGCTTCTCGATTACGCCGGCGAGGCGATTCAAGGCGAAATCAAGCGTCACGGTCGCGTCGGGACCGATCATCCGCTCGACCGAGGAATGCGAGATATCCCGCTCGTGCCAGAGCGCGACATTCTCCATGGCCGGGACGACCATGCCGCGCACAAGGCGCGCCAGCCCGGTGAGATTCTCGGTCAGCACGGGATTGCGCTTGTGCGGCATCGCCGACGAGCCCTTCTGGCCGGGCGAGAAATATTCCTCGGCCTCCAGAACCTCGGTGCGCTGCAGGTGGCGGATCTCCGTCGCCAGCCGTTCGATCGACGATGCCACGACGCCGAGGGTCGCGAAATACATCGCGTGGCGGTCACGTGGGATGACCTGCGTCGATACGGGCTCGACCGCGAGCCCGAGCGCGGCGGCGACATGCTCCTCGACACGAGGATCGATATTGGCGAAGGAGCCGACCGCGCCTGAAATCGCACAGGTCGCCACTTCGGCGCGCGCGGCGACGAGACGGGCACGGCCCCGTTCGAATTCGGCGTAGGCCTGGGCAAGCTTGATGCCGAACGTCGTCGGCTCGGCATGGATGCCATGGCTGCGGCCGATGGTGACGGTGTCCTTGTGCTCAAAGGCGCGTTGCTTCAGCGCCGCCAGCAAGCGGTCGACATCGGCGATCAGAAGGTCGGCGGCGCGTACGAGCTGGATGTTGAAGCAGGTGTCTAGCACGTCGGAGGACGTCATGCCCTGATGCACGAAGCGCGCATCCTCGCCGACGATCTCGGCCAGATGCGTCAGGAAGGCGATGACGTCGTGCTTGGTTGTCCGCTCGATCTCGTCGATGCGGTGTACATCAAAGGTGGCGGCGCTCCCCTTGGCCCAGACCGTCTCGGCGGCGGATTTCGGCACGGTACCGATCTCCGCCAGCGCATCGAGGGCATGTGCCTCGATTTCGAACCAGATGCGGAACCGCGTCTCCGGCGACCAGATTTCCGTCATTTCGGGGCGGGAGTAGCGCGGGATCATGCGGTGGCTTCCTTGGCGAACGGTCAGGGGCGGCCGGCTGGCGGTCGGCGTTGATCTAGCGAATTTCGCCGCCCGGCGTAACCCCTGCCGCGTCAGGCACCGCGCCGCATGCCGCGGATCGCTGCTATATTGGCGGCATAGGCGGAGGCATCGCCCTTGAAGACGGCCGAGCCCGCGACCAGCACCTCGGCACCGGCCTTGATCAAAGCCGGCGCGGTGTCGGGCGAGACGCCGCCATCCACTTCGATGCGGACGGGCCGCGCGCCGATCATCCGGCGCACCCGCGCGACCTTTTCCACCGAGGCGGGAATGAAGCTTTGGCCGCCGAAGCCAGGATTGACCGTCATCACAAGGACGACGTCGACGATGTCGAGGATATATTCGAGCGCGCTTTCCGGCGTCGCCGGATTGATTGCGACGCCGGCCTTCTTTCCGAGGGCCCGGATATGCTGCAGCGAACGGTGGAGATGCGGACCGGCCTCGGCGTGAACTGTCATCACGTCGGCGCCCGCCGCTGCGAAGGCATCGAGATAGGCATCCGCCGGCGCGATCATCAGGTGAACGTCGAAGATCTTGGTCGTGACATGGCGCACGGCCTTCACCACTTCGGGCCCGAACGTGATGTTGGGCACGAAATGCCCGTCCATGATGTCGAGATGGATCCAGTCCGCCCCCGCCGCATCGATGGCTCGGATTTCCTCGCCAAGCCGCGAGAAATCGGACGACAGCACGGAAGGAGCAATCAGCGGCGGATGGGCCATGGTGTCTGTCTCTTGCCTCTCGATTGCTTCGGACGCGATAGGCCGTAACACGGGCGGGCAGCCCCCAGCAATTGCCCAGCAGCCCCAAGGCAGGCAAAGTCCGCCCTAACGTGGGCAACCTGATTCCCCTTCCTGGCGTGGCCCGACGGTTGGACGGCATCGCCGGTTAGCAACGAAGATCTGGTCGGCAGAAAGCGGGGAGAGAGGAGCAATCCGGCGTGTTGGAACTCGAGGGCGGAAGGGCCGGCCGGATCTGGCGGGATGGCGACAGCGTCACGCGCCCCGCCGGGGCCTGGACGCCAACGGTTCACCGGTTTCTGCGCCATCTGCACGACGCCGGTTTTTCCGCCGCGCCGATGCCACTGGCCCTCGAAGGGGGCCAGGAAATCGTGACTTATGTCGAGGGCCGGGTCTGCGAGGACTTGGCCGACCCGGCGACAGGGTCGCTCGCGATGCTCGCTTCGGCCGGCGCGCTGCTGAGGCGCTTCCATGATGCGGCGCGTGGCTTCCTCGAATCGGACGGTGAGGAGCAACGATGGATGCTGCCGCCGCAGGAGCCCTGCGAGATCGTCTGCCACGGCGACTTCGCGCCCTTCAATGTCGCGACCGTTGGAGAAGCTGCCGTCGGCATCATTGATTTCGATGCGTCCCACCCGGCTCCAGCCGTATGGGACCTTGCCTACGCAGTCTATCGATGGGCGCCCCTTTCCGATCCCACGCATGATGGCGTCGCGTTCGGCACCGAGGAACAGCTGCGGCGCGCCCGGCTCTTCTGCGATGCGTATGGAGCGGATGAGAACGACCGTCGCCAGCTGCCAGACATGATCGTGCGGCGCCTGCGTGCGCTGCTGGACTTCATGCACGCCCGCGCCAATGCCGGCGACGCCACGTTCGTCGAGGATATCAACGTCGGAGATTCTGATATTTATATCAGGGACTTGGATTATATTCGGCAGAGAAGCGACCGGCTGATTTCCGTGCTGATCGACTAGAGCAAAGGACCGAAGAGTGGATTCCGGTTTTCGGCGTCATCCGATGCGAAAGCAAAGAGCTGGATCGCCCCTTGTGCGTCCGATGGGATGCGTGGCGATCTGGGGCCGGTGTGGTGGCCGTTTGGTGATCAGGGACTGTTGATGGACAAATATGATGCGATCGTGCTCGGCGCCGGCATCGTCGGCGTGTCCGCCGCCATTCATCTCCTGCGCCGCAATCGCAGCGTCCTGCTGCTCGACAAGGGCCTGCCGGGGGAGGCGACCTCCTATGGCAATGCAGGGGTCATCGAGCGCGAAGGCTTCTATCCGATCGTCTTTCCTCGCGGTCTCGGCGAACTCTACCGCATCGCTCGCAACGAAGAGGCGCGGCTCAACTACAACCGCCGCTTCCTGCCGCGCCTTGCGCCCTGGCTGCTGAAGCTGCGCAAGGCGACGGGGCAACGGGGCATCGACGCCTATGCCGAGGCGATGAACCCGATTCTCTCGCATGCGGCAGCCGAGCATGGCTCGCTCGCCGGAAAAAGCCGCGCCGTCGAGTTCTTCCGCGGTACGGGGTGGCTGAAGGGCTATCGCAGCATCGCAAGCTTCGAAGCCGGGACTAAAGCGCACCTGGCCCTCGCCGATCATTTCGGCGTCCGCTACCAGGTGCTCAGCAACCATGAGATTGTCGATCTCGAGCCCGATCTGTCGCCCGTCTTCGCCCGCGCCGTCTTGTGGCCCGAGTCGGTTTCTGTCTCCAGCCCGGGCGGCGTCACCAAAGCGCATGCGCGGCTGTTCGAGCTGATGGGCGGGGCGTTTGCCCAGGGCGACGCACAATCGCTGCGCCGGGAGAATGATCTCTGGGTCGTCGACCGCGCCAGCGGCCCCGCCACAGCGCCTGACGTCGTCGTGGCGCTGGGGCCCTGGTCGATGGATCTCCTTGCACCGATGGGCTATCGGCTGCCCTTCGCCGTCAAGCGTGGCTACCATCAGCATTTCAGGCCACGCGGCGATGCGGCGCTGGACCGGCCGGTTGTCGACGTCGACCATGGCTATGTGCTGACGCCGATGCGGCAAGGCTATCGCATTACCTCGGGCATCGAGTTCGACGAACGGGATGCGCCGCCGACGCCGATCCAGATCGAGCGGATCATGCCGCAGGCGCGGGCGCTCTTTCCGCTCGGCGATGCCATTGAACGCGAGCCATGGATGGGTGCCCGGCCATGCTTCCCGGATTCGAGGCCGATCGTCGGGCCGGCGCCGAAGCATCCGGGCCTGTGGCTGGATTTCGGCCACGGTCACCTCGGCTTCACACTCGGTCCCGCGACCGGCCGCCTGCTCGCCGAACAGATCACCCGCGAGATGCCCTTCGTCGATCCGGCGCCGTTCAGCGCGCTCCGCTTCGG
Source organism: Kaistia soli DSM 19436 (assembly GCF_900129325.1). Taxonomy (GTDB): domain Bacteria; phylum Pseudomonadota; class Alphaproteobacteria; order Rhizobiales; family Kaistiaceae; genus Kaistia; species Kaistia soli. The sequence continues at coordinate 1,868,756 of NZ_FQUP01000001.1, forward strand.
TCGCTGAGGTTCAGGAGCCCGGCAGCGGCTCGAAAGTCTCGGCGCCCCAGCGGTAGATCCCGAAGCCCGGCAGCTTCGTATCGCCCTTGGCATCGAAGGCCACGGGGCCGAGCACGGTGTCGACTGTGTTCTTGCCAAGCCATGCTGCGAGTTCGCCGCCCTTGGCGGAATGCGTCGCCTTGCGCGCGGCTGCAAAGAGCTGCACGGCGGCATAGGCCGGCAAGACGAAACCGCGCGGCTCGACGTCGTCAGCCCGGAACGCCGCAGCGACGGCTTCGGCAGGCTTTTGGCTGCGCCAGTCGGTGTAGAAGGTCATCAGCGTGCCCATGGCGGCAGGGCCTGCGACATTGCCGAACTCGCTGGTCGCGAGCGCATCGCCGCCCATCAGCACGATGTCCGAGCGACGGGCCTTCAAAGCCGCGGCGATCAGCGCCGCATCGCCGTCATAGCCGGCGACATAGAGCACGCCGATATCGTCGTCGATCATGACATCGACAAGACCGGCATAGTCCTTTGCGCCGGGCTCGAAACTATCACTGCGCGCTTCCTTGACGCCGGCGGCGTTCAACCCGGCCACTACGGCCTCGGCCAATGCCTTGCCATAGGGTGAGCCGTCACTGACAACCGCGATCCGCTTCTTGCCATAGGCTTTCGCCAGGAAGGCACCGGCGGCCGTCCCCTGCGCGTCGTCGCGGGCGGCGAGTCGGAGGATTGATGGGCCGGGACGATGGTCGGTGAAGTCGTTCGCCGTAATGGCCGGGCTGATTGCGAGGATGCCCTTATCGGCATAGACGGCGGCAGCGGCATCGCCCTCGGCGGCGCACACATGACCAACCACGAAGACGTCGCCGCGCGCGGCAGCCTTGGCAGCCGCGGTTGCCGCTGTATCGGCGCGGCAGATGTCATCGGACACATCGAGCCGGACCGTCTGGCCATCAATGCCGCCGGCGGCGTTCAATTCCGCGACGGCGCGCGCGGCACCCGATTTGATTTCCTGGCCAAGCGTCTGGTACGGGCCCGACAGTGGCGCGATGACTGCGATGCGGATATCGGCCAGCGCAACCCCGGCAAATGCGGTGGTGCAGAGTGCGAGGAGAAGAAACCGTCTCATGCTCATGTCCATCGATGATGGCCGATCATGCACGGGCCAGGCGGAAATGAAAACGCCGGCCCCAATTGGGACCGGCGCTGATGCATCGAAAGTCGAGAGCCTAGAGCGGCACGTTGGTGATCTTGCCGTCGTCGCCCTTCTTCCAGATCCACATGACATAGTCGGCGGTCGTGCGGTCGCCCTTCGCGTCGAAGGAGAGCGGGCCGATCACGGTTTCGAACGGTCCACCGGACTTCAGCGTCTCGGCGACCTTCTGCGGGTCGGCCGTGCCGGCCTTGGTGATCGCATCGACGATGACCTGGACGGACGCGTAGGCGTAGAGCGTATAGGCCTCGGGCTCGAAGCCGGCGGCGCGGAATTCCTCCACGGCGGCGGTCGCCATCGGGTTCTTGCGCGGATCGGGCGAGAACGTGTTGAGGGTGCCCTCGGCTGCCGGACCGGCGATCGAAGCGAACTCGTTCGACACGATGCCGTCACCGGAGAAGAGGGTCGCCTTCAGGCCCTGCTCAGCCGACTGGCGGACGATCAGGCCGCCTTCGGTGTGCAGGCCGCCCCAATAGATGATTTCGACGCCAGCCGCCTTCATCTTGGAGATCAGTGCCGAGAAGTCCTTGTCGCCGACATTGACGCCTTCATACATGACTTCCGTCACGCCGGCGGCATTGAGGGCCTTCTTGGTCTCGTCCGCGAGGCCCTGGCCGTAGGTCGTCTTGTCGTGGATGATCGCGACCGGCTTGCCCTTGAGGTTCTCGGCAATGTACTTGCCGGCAACCGCGCCCTGCTGATCATCGCGACCGCAGGTGCGGAACGTGTTCCACAGGCCGCGCTCGGTGAAGGTCGGGTTGGTCGAGGCCGGGGTGATCTGAAGGATGCCGTTCTCGGCATAGACTTCGGACGCCGGAATCGACACGCTCGAATTGAAGTGGCCGATAACGAATGTCACGCCATCGCCGACGAACTTGTTGGCGACCGAGACGCCCTGCTTGGCGTCCGAAACGTCGTCGCCGAGTTCGACGACCAGCTTCTGGCCGAGCACGCCACCCTTCGCATTGATATCGGCGACGGCCTGCTCTGCACCCTTCTGGAGCTGAGCGCCGAAAGCCGCATTGGCACCGGTCAGAGGACCGGCGACGCCGATCTTGATGTCGGCATGGGCGGCGCCGGCAAATGCCAGGCTCGCTGCAAGCACGAGACCGGACATGAGGGACTTCTTCATTGATGTCTCCCGTTGTTACTGGAAGTTCGCTCTGGAGCGTTTTCGGCGGATGTTGAACGCGCCTTGATCAGGCATCTTGCCGATTTTGCGGGTCCTGTCACCCGGATTCTGGATCCTATGTCAGCAGTAAGTCGTTGCTTTCGCAAAAGCTTATCCTGCCGCCAAAGGCTATTTCGCGCGCCATGAGAAGGCGCCGGATTTTTCGTATAGCCAATAATATTGAGAAACCATCTGATTGGCCAAAGTATAGCGATAGGCGATGGTTCCGATGGCAAGAAGAATTACGAAGTCGATCAGCCAGTAGTGGACCGAGAGCAGTGTGCCGCCGAAAAGCGCAAAATGAATAAAGCGCACGCCGAACGAGAGAATGAGCAGATAGACGACCACAGGCAGGAAGCGCCGCCAGGTGAGGGCGCAAGCGCGTCCGGTCATCCAGGCACCCGCGCCGCCGAGGATCAGCGTGACGAAGATGAAGACGAAGATGGACTTTTCTTCGAAGAGGAGGCCCTGCATCGTCGTCACTCCGGCAATCTGTCCGCGCCGGCGGTCGGCGGGAGGGGAAGGCAGGCCGCAGCCGGGCGAGAGCGGAACGGGGCGGTCAATGCGCGCCCCCCTCGAGATACGCCGCTCGGATTTCAGGCTTTTCGAGCAGTTCGCGGCCTGGGCCCGACATCGTGACGGAGCCGTTGACGAGGACGTAGCCGCGATGCGCGAGCCGCAGCGCGTGGTAGGCGTTCTGCTCGACAAGGAAGACCGTCAGCCCTTCGGAGCGGTTCAATTCGCCGATGGCATCGAATATCTGCTTGACGATCAGCGGCGCCAGGCCGAGCGAAGGCTCGTCGAGCATCAGAAGCTTCGGCCGCGCCATCAGCGCACGCGCGATCGCCAGCATCTGTTGTTCGCCGCCGGAAAGCGTGCCGCCGCGCTGTCCGATACGTTCCTTGAGGCGCGGGAACAGCGTGAACATGCGCTCCACGTCCTGGTCGAAATAAGCGAGATTGTCGAGCGCCGCGCCCATCTGGAGATTCTCCAGGACCGTCATGCGCGGAAAGATGCGGCGACCCTCGGGCGACTGGGCGATTCGCAGTCGCGCGATTTCATGCGTCGGCAGCTGCGTGATGTCGCGGCCCTCGAAGAGGATCTGACCTTCGCGTGCGCGCGGGTTGCCGCAGATGGTCATCATCAGCGTGGACTTGCCGGCGCCGTTGGCGCCGATCAGTGTGACGATCTCACCCTTGTTGACGTCGATATCGACGCCCTTCAGCGCAATGATCTTGCCGTAGTAGGTCTTGGCGCCGCGGACCTGGAGCATCGGCGTGGCCGTCGTGACGGTCATGGCGTCGCTCCTTCAGTCAGTTCGTCCAGCTGCTCCTCGACCTTCTCGACCTCCTCGTCGTCGACGCCAAGATAGGCGGCGATGACGCGCGGATCGTTGCGGACTTCGGAAGGCGTGCCGTCCGAGATCTTCACGCCATATTCGAGCACGACGACATGGTCGGAAATTTCCATCACGACGGACATGTCGTGTTCGATCAGCAGGATCGACGTTTTCCCCATCTGTCGGATGTCGAGCAGCAACGTGTTGAGTTCGGCGGATTCGCGCGGGTTAAGGCCCGCGGCCGGCTCGTCGAGGCAGAGCAGTTCCGGACCCGTGCACATCGCACGGGCGATCTCTAGGCGGCGCTGGGCGCCATAGGGGAGGTCGCCGGCCGGGTCATCGGCGCGGGCAGTGAGCCCCGTCTTGTCGAGCCAGAACTTCGCCGTCTCGATCGATTCCTTCTCGGCGCGCTTGTAGGAAGGCATGCCGAGGACGCCGAGGATCGTCATGCCCGAGGCGAGCATGAGGCGGTTATGCTGGGCGACCAGGAGGTTTTCCAGCAGGGTCATGCCCGAGAACAGGCGAATATTCTGGAACGTCCGCGCGACCTTCGCTTTGGCCGAGATACGGAAGTCAGGCATCCGCTCGAGCAGGAATGTGTCGCCCGCAGCGTGCTTCAGCAGGAGCATGCCCTGCGTCGGCTTGTAGAAGCCCGTGATGCAGTTGAACACTGTGGTCTTGCCGGCGCCGTTCGGCCCGATCAGCGCCGTGATGTCGCCGCGGCCGACCTCGAACGAGAGGTCGTTGACAGCGACGAGGCCGCCGAAGCGCATCTGGACATGCTCGACCGTGAGCACCGGATCGGCGGTCCATGGGCGCGGCGTCTGTTCGCTTGAGAGGACGGACGACATCACCCGTGGCCCTCCTTGACGAGCGAGCTCGAGATCGATTTTCGCTCCGTGAGGAAGACGGTCGGCTCGCGGGCCGAGACAAATCCACGCGGCTTCCAGATCATGACCAGCACCATCGCCAGACCGAAGATGAGCATGCGGAACTGATCGGGATCGAAGCCCTCGCCGAAGACGGCTTTCAGGAAATCAAGTTCGCGCAGCAGTTCGGTGCCGCCGATCATCGCGACGGCGGCCAGCGCGACGCCGATCATCGAGCCCATGCCGCCGAGCACCACGATGGCGACGATGACGGCGGATTCCATGAAGGTGAAGCTCTCGGGGCTGACAAAGCCCTGGCGCGCGGCGAAGAACGAGCCGGCGAAGCCGCCAAACATTGCGCCGAGCGCGAAAGCGGTCAGCTTTGTGTTGGTGGTGTTGATGCCGAGCGAGCGGCAGGCGATCTCGTCCTCGCGCAGGGCCTCCCAGGCGCGGCCGACCGGCAGCTTGCGCAGCCGCAGCGTGACAAAGGCCGTCAACAGCGCGAGAAGCAGGATGAGGTAATAGAGGAAAATCTTGTAATAGGCGCTCGACATCGCGAGGCCCCAGACCTTGGCAAAATTGTTCGGGGCCGAGACATCGAACGAATAGATGCCGAAGAAGGTGATCTTCGGGATCGAGGAAATGCCGGCCGAACCGTTGGTGAGCTCGCGGAAGTTGATCAGGACCAAGCGAATGATCTCGCCAAAGGCGAGTGTCACGATGGCGAGATAGTCGCCTCTGAGCCGCAGCACCGGGAAGCCCAACATGATGCCCCACATCGCGGCGAGAATGCCGGCCATGGGCAGCAGCAGCCAGAACGAAAGGCCGAAATGGGTTGCCAGCAGCGCATAGGAATAGGCGCCGACGGCATAGAAGGCGACATAGCCGAGATCGAGCAAACCGGCGAGGCCGACCACGATGTTGAGGCCCCATCCGAGCATCACATAGATCAGGATCTGGATGCCGAAATTGTCGACCCACTTCAGCGAGCCCTGGAAGCCCAGGAAGTAGACCATCAGCGCCGGATAGATGAACAGGAAGACGAGGCCGGTCGGCGCGAACCAGCGCGCGAGCCGGGCGCGGAAGGCGACTTCGCCCGCGGTCGCCGGCGGCTTGTCGCGCAGCTTGTTGCGCGTCATCGCTGGCCAGATCGTCGTCGTCAGCAGGAAGCGGCCGGCGATCACGATGCCGACGATGATCGCCACCAGCCCCCAGCGGGTCGTGATGACGAGCTCGTTCTGCATGTTCTGCTCGGTCTTCAATCCGACCAGCGGACCGAAGATGCCGAGGGCGACGACACCCGCAAGAATAGCGTCGCGCGCGGCGCCGGCGATCGAACCGCCGGGGCCGGACGTCGTTTTTGCCGTTGCCATGCTCAGACCTTCTCGACTTCCGGTCGGCCGAGCAGGCCCTGCGGCATGAAGATCAGGACGATGGCGAGGATCGAGAAGGCAGCGACATCCTTGTAGTCGATCGAGAAATAGCCCGACCAGAACGTCTCGATAAGGCCGATCAGAAGCCCGCCGAGCACAGCGCCGGGCAGAGAGCCGATGCCGCCGAGAACGGCCGCTGTGAAGGCCTTCACGCCCGGCGTGAAGCCGTCCGAGAAGTTCACGACGCCATAATAGGTGAGGTAAAGCGTGCCGGCGACGGCTGCGAGCGCTGCGCCCATCACGAAGGTCAAGGAGATCGTGCGATCGACATTGACGCCGAGCAGCGCCGCCATCTTGCGATCCTGCTCACAAGCGCGCTGGGCGCGGCCGAGCGGCGTCTTCTGCACGACATACCAGAAGCCGGCGAGAAGGACGGCCGTGACCACCCAAATGAGGATCTGCTTGTAGGAAATCGTCGCCGCGAAGTTGTTGCGCTCCATCAGCGTGATGGTGCCGGAGAGGACCGGGGGCAGCGGCTTGTTGCGTGGGCCCTGCGCGACCTGGATGAAGTTCGACAGCACGATCGACATGCCGATCGCCGAGATGAGCGGCGCCAGGCGGAACGAGCCCCGCAACGGCCGGTAGGCGACACGCTCGATCGCCCAATTGAGCAGGCCGGTGAGGACCATGGCGATGATCATCACAGCGATGAGCGCCATGATCACCGAGGAGACCCCGAGAACGGTCGTGAACAACAGGAAGAAGATCATGGCGATGAAGGCCGACACCATGAAGACGTCGCCATGGGCAAAGTTCACCATGCCGATGATGCCGAACACCATCGTGTAGCCGATTGCGATCAGGCCGTAGATCGAGCCCAGCGTGATCCCATTGATCAATTGCTGTAGGAAGATTTCCATCTGCGAAAGTTCCCCGGTGCAGCGCGCTTTTTGCCGGGGGCTCGTACCTTGCGGTCGGCCCCTCGTTGATCCTTTGGCTTAGCAATTCGGCACGCACAAAACAACAGCACGACCCCCGCCAGGTGGGATGTATGTTTCGGGGTGTGAACAAAAGACGCGGAACATTGTTCGATCGCGAGGCCGATCCGGATCTTTGACGCAAGGACTCCAGAGATGCCGAGAGAGCGCGCTGAGCGATTGTCAGATGGATGGCTGGATTGTCAGAAGCGAGCTTGGGGCCATTTGCCGGCACGTTGATGAAGCTGCTGGAAGAACCGCTACAGCGCTTTCCGCCTAACAAATCGAATCTGCATCGGCGCGTAACGACTTGAAAAATCAGGCGGATGCCTGCTTGCCCTCAGAGGCGCGCGGGTCGAGGGCGATCGTCTCCGGCGTCGCGTCGCGCAGCGGCGGCATCGACTGAAATGCGTCGCGCGGGACATCGGCGACCGCTGGCCTGCGGCTCAGGCGGTAGAAGATGTAGGCGATGAGGCTGGCATGCATCAGCCCGCAGAAGGTGAACAGGCCCTGCGGGCCGACCCACTCCATCGCCAAGGCGGCGACGATCGGGCCGATCATGGTGCCGATGCCCGACATAAGCAGCAGGCCGCTGGCGATCTTCACGAAATCGTCCGGCGCGGCATAGTCGTTGGCGTGGGCAACGGCGAGGCCGTACATCGGATAGACCATGCCGCCAAATCCCGCGACCAGCGCGATCACGACGAAGGCGCTGCTCGGGTTAAGGAGGCTGATCGTTCCGCTCATGATGATTGCAGCGAAGGAGACGCCGATCAGCACGTAGCGGCGGTCGATCCTGTCGGACAGGCGGCCGAGCGGCACTTGAGTCAGGGCGCCGCCGAGCACGGCGCCGCTCATCACCAGCGCGATCGCGCTCGTCGGCAGGCCGATCTTCTGCGCATAGACGGCGCCGAGCGTGCCAAAGGCGCCGTTCACCATGCCGATGATGAAGCAGCCGACCGCCGACACAGGCGAATTCACGAAGAGGCGGCGGAGGTCGAGCTTGGTCGTTTTAAGGGGGCGAGGCGTCTGCGCCGTCGACAGCGCCGAGGGCAGGATCGCCAGCGAATAGAAGATCGCGCCGAGCACGAAGAACTCGTAGCCCTCGGTTGATCCCGTGGTGATCAGGAGCTGGCCGGCCGTCGAGGCCGCGAAATTCACCATCTGGTAGACCGAGAAGATGGTGCCGCGATTCTCGCGCGTAGCGCGCTCGTTGAGCCAGCTTTCGACGATCATGGCCGCGCCGGCGAAACAGAAGCCGGAAAAGGCCCTGAGCGTGATCCAGGCGAACGGCGAGACATAAAGAAGGTTCAGCAGGATCACGACGCTGGCGATCGACGCCATGACGCCATAGGCGCGGACATGGCCAACACGGCGCACGATGCGCGGGACGATGAGGCAGCCGGCGACGAAGCCAACAGCCCAGCCCGTGCCGATCAGGCCGAGCTCGGCTGTCGTGAACCCTTCGATCGAACCCCGGATGGGAAGCAGGAGCCCATGGAGACCGCCGGCGACCAGGAGAAGGGCCGATCCCATGAGGAGCGCGGCGACGGGAACGAGCTGCGATGCCATGATGATCGAGGTTGCCGTGATGGCCGCGATGCGGCAATTGCTTCGGTCACCTTGTTGAACGGTGCCATGTCGAAATCATGGCGCATCATCGTGAACATCTCGTCACCAGAGCGCTCAACGTGCGGATATGCCAAGCTTTCAGCGCGTCTCGCTGGCAAGTGCCGACTTCAAAGCCAGAAGATCCCGCCAGACGAGCCGCTTCTGCAACGGCTGGCGCAGGAGATAGGCTGGATGAAGCGTCGCCATGGCGCGAATCGTCCGCTTGCCGGTGTCGAAACCGAGCCATTGGCCACGAAGTCGCAATATTCCTTCGCGCGTGTCGAGCAATTCCTTGGCCGCGGCACCGCCGAGACAGATCAGGAAATCCGGGTCGACAAGCGCGATCTGACGCCGCACGAAGGGGCGGCAGATCGCGGTCTCCTCGGGCGTCGGCGTCCGGTTGCCGGGCGGGCGCCAGGGCACGACATTGGCGATATAGACCTGCTCTCGATCCAGGCCGATGGCGGCGAGCATCCGGTCGAGCAGCTGGCCCGACCGACCGACGAAGGGCACACCCTGGAGGTCCTCCTCACGGCCGGGCGCTTCGCCGACCAGCATGATCCGGGCAGCCGGATTTCCGTCGGCGAACACAAGCGAACGGGCGGTGAGGCGAAGGGAGCATCCTTCGAAGCGGCCGAGCGTTTCGCGCAACTGATCGAGCGTCTCAGCTGAGGCCGCGGCGATCCGTGCCGCCTCGATGTCGAGGTCTGGCGTCTCGGGTGCACGTGGCGGGGCTGGGGCGAAGGTCGGGCCGGCGGACGGCGCCCGGGCCGAGAACGCCGCCGCGTCGGCTGTCGGTGATTCGAATGCAGGGGCCGGCGCCGGGGCGAAGACCTGTTCGGGCGGCGGCGCGGCGAAACGATCGATCGCAACCTCGTCGATCGCCGTATCGACTCCGTTCGCCTGATACCATTCGATCAACGCGGCAAGCGCGTCGGCCGTCAGGCTGCCGGGGTCTGTTTCGATCCTCATCCGGCGATCTTACCGACAGAGCGGGTCGATGACAAAGCGGCGCTGCGGCTGCTGCGCCGATGGATCAGCTGATCGCGGAATTCATCACGACTAGATCCTTGCCGGTTGCATCTGGATGAAGCGGCAGGTCCGTGGTCACAAGAACGTCGCCGGCTTTCATCAGCGACTGGATGGTTGCCGTCACCTTCGGATCGGCATGGATGCGGAAGAGCGTGCCCTGAGCGTCGGCGGCGGCAGCGCTGTCGCGGTCGAAGCCGATCGCATGCCAACGCAGATCCCCAGTGGGAGAATCGGAGCGATTGAGCACGAAGGTGTAGGAGCCGAGCGGCTTGGTGGGAAAATCGAAATGCGCCGGCCCGTCAGCGACCGTGACGCCGTTGACGAGCACCAAGATGCGTTTGTCGGCGCTGGAGACGATGATCGAAACGGCCTGCTCGGGCGCGGCGGCAGAAGAACCATGAGGCTCGGCGGCTGCAACCGCTGTCCGGGCTTCCTCAGCGACGATATCGGCCAGCACCAGGCCGTCGCGCCCGACATCCACCGGCTCATCATGGGCTCCGGCAATGATCACCGGCGTACCCAGCGTGGTGACGCCGAAGAGAAGGGACGAGAAGGCTAGCGGCAGGTGAACGCAGCCATGCGACGACGGATAGCCCGGCAGGCCGCCAGCATGCAGCGCCACGCCCGACCACGTCAGCCGCTCGGTATTCGGCATCGAGGCCTCGTTGTAGAGGCTCGAATGATGCGTGCGGTCTTTCTGCAGGATGGTGAAGACACCGGTCGGCGTGTCATGGCCGGCCTTGCCGGTGGAGCAGGTCGAGACGCCGATGCGGATGCCGTTGCGATAGACGAACAGCATCTGGTTCGGGATCGATACGACAATCGCGACCGGCCCGATTGGCGACCTGTCCGGATGCCAGGTGAAATCGCCGGGCTTCAGGTCGGCAACGTCTTCGACTTCGACCGCGCGCGCGACAGCCGGCAGAAACGCCAAGGCGGTGGCACCGAATGCAAATTGGCGGCGGTTGGGTCTGCCGAAGGACGACCGCTTGTCCGATCGCGTGGCCATAGCCGAATCACCTCCGCCGCAAGTTGATCCAGGATTAGGCGGCGCGGACGCTGCTGGTCAATTCTCTGACAGTGCGGAACGCAACGATCATGTGGTTCCAGCGGAACACCGAGAAACACACGACAGAGGGTGACTGGTCTCATACGGGGCGACGCTCTATTGTCCTGCCGCATGAGGATTGAACAGCCGCCAGGCAGCCGAGGCAGTCTCAAATGGATCCAGCGTTCGGTCGCGGAGAAGTGGCACACCCTTGAAGCGCCGATCCTCAGTGCGGCCGGCGGAAGCGAGCTGCGCTGGTATTCGCCGCTTGCGGCCGACTCCTATGCCGAATACCGGGACGAGGCCTGCCTCGGCCTGCTCGGCCAACTCCATCTGGCGGATGCGCTGCAGGATTTCTGGCCGGCGCGCGGTCCGCAATGGGACGCGCTTGCAAAGACCGATTCCGGCGCCGTCGTGCTTGTCGAAGCGAAATCTCAGATCTCCGAACTGTTTTCGCCGGGGACGGCCATTGGCGAAGCAGCCCGTCTCAAGGTCGATGCCGTTTTCGAGAATCTTGCGGACCGGCTGAAGGCGGCTTCACGCCGTGCACGCTGGACCGAGCATTTTTATCAACTCGCCAACCGCTTGGCGTATCTCGATTTCCTGCGCCGGCACGATGTCGAAGCCTGGCTTGTGCTGGTGAATTTCGTTGGCGACGCGGAGATGCATGGCCCGCATTCCGACGCGGCCTGGGAGGCTGCCTATCAGGTCGTGTGGCATGTGATGGGCTTGCCGAAGCGGCACGCCCTCTCATCCTATGTCGTCCATGTTCATCCTGATGTGCGAATGAACGGGCAACACGCGCTGTAGCCTTGAGACCGAAGACGGCCTCTCGCTACTGCAGGAGGAAGTCCAGCACCAGATCGTCGAAGGCGGTCCCCTGCTCGACATTGAGGAGATGGGCGGCTTTGCGGATGACCTCGAGACGCGCCCCTTCGATCGTCGATACCCATTCCCGCGTCTTGGCGATCGGGGTCGCCGCGTCCGAGTCGCCGCATATTGCGAGGGTCGGAACCGGGATGAGTTCGAGATCGTCGCGAAGGTCCATTTCCGCCAGGGCTTCGCAACAGGCGGCGTAGCCTTCGTCGGATGCCGTCAGGATCATTGCGCGGACCCGCGCGCATTCCTCAGGATGGGCGGTGCGGAACGCTTCAGTGAACCAGCGTCCGATGACAGCATCGACCAGCGCCTCGACGCCTTCGTTGCGGGCGGTCTGGGCACGACCCTCCCAGACCTCGCGCGGTGCAAGATGCGGCGAGGAGGAAACGATCACCAGCTTTTCGACATGCTCGGGCGCGTTGATGCCGAGCCATGCCGCGGTCATGCCACCCTTCGACAGCCCGACGACATGCGCCGATTCGATGCCCAATGCCTCCATGACGCCGCGGGCGTCACGGCCCAGCCGGTCGATCGTGTAAGGCGTTTCGGGCGGGGCTGACTGCCCATGCCCGCGATCGTCGAATCGCACAATACGGAAATGTTCGCGAAACCGCGGCATCTGGCCGTCCCACATCGTGTGGTCGGCACCGAGTGCGTTCAGGAAGAGCAGCGGCGGCTTGCCGTTGTCCGGATCGGCCTCGACATAGAGTTCGATCCCGTCGTCCATCGCAATGCGTGGCATCACCCTGTCCTTGCCGCTACCCCGATTCCGCTCTGGCGATCCGCCGGCGGGAATGATCTCATCATGGTTCTGGTCGGCGTCAACCTATATAACCGCGACAGCGGTTCGAACATGCCCCGACTCGCCTCGCATGGGCCTCCTTATGGCGTCGTCGTTACCTCAATCGATCACGGCTGCTACCTCCTTGTTCGAACCGCGGAGCCTTGGATGACCAGTATCGCGTGGGATGCGGTGGCCGATCGCGACGTGATTGAGATTGCCGAGCAGTGGCTGCATCAGGGACGACGAATCGCGATTGCGACCGTGGTGGAGACCTGGGGGTCGGCGCCGCGGCCTGTCGGCAGTCAACTTGTCGTTGATGACGCTGGCGCATTCGAGGGCTCTGTCTCAGGTGGCTGCGTAGAGGGCGCCGTGATCGCCGAGGCGGCCGATGTGATTGCAAGTGGCCATTCACGGGTGATGTCGTTCGGCGTTGCCGACGAGACCGCCTGGCAGGTCGGACTTTCGTGCGGCGGCCGCATCGCTGTCTATGTCGAGGCCATCAGCTGATGCGCGCCGAAACTCTCGAAGCGCTGGCGGCAGCTGGACGAGAGCGCCGAGCCGCCATCCTCGTTACCGATCTCGAAAGCGGCGACAGCCGAGTCGTGGCTGAAGACGGAAGCTTTTCTGAAGATCCATTCGGCGATGAACTGATGGCGCGTTTCCGCTCTGGGCGCTCGGGTTTGGTCGAGTCGGCGCATGGCAAAGCCATGCTGACCGTCCGACTTCCACCGCCGCGCCTCGTCATCATCGGCGCAGTGCATATCGCCCAGGCCTTGGCACCGATGGCCGGGATCGCCGGGCTCGACGTCACCATCATCGATCCGCGCACGGGCTTCGCAGCGGTCGGGCGCTTTCCAGGCGCGCGGCTTTACCCGATCTGGCCAGAGGAGGCCTTGGCCGAAGTTCCGCTCGACGCCTTCACTGCGCTGGCGGCGATGACCCATGATCCGAAGATCGATGACCAGCCGCTCGCGGCGGCGCTTGTGGCGGGTTGCTTCTATGTCGGCGCGCTCGGCAGCCGCAAGACACATGCAAAGCGCCTCGATCGTCTCGTGTCGCTTGGCGTCGACCCCGTGGCCGCTGCACGCATCCGCGCGCCGATTGGGCTCGATATCGGCGCGCAGTCGCCGGCGGAGATCGCTGTCGCAGTCCTTGCAGAAGTGATTGAGGCGCTGCGACGGCGGGGGGGCGACACGTGAACACGGTCGCCGCCATGATTCTGGCGGCAGGCGAGGGGCGGCGCATGGGCGGCCCGAACAAGCTGCTCGCCGAAATCGCCGGCGTTAGCTTGATCAGGCGTGTCACCGAGGCCGCACTGGCGAGCCACGCGCTTAGGCCCGTCGTCGTTGTCACTGGCCATCGACCTGAGGCGATCCGGGCGGCGCTCGCCGGGCTCGATGTCGCAAATGTGGACAATCCGGATTATGCATCGGGGCTGTCGACATCGCTCAAAGCCGGTATCGCCACGCTTGGTACGGAGATCGACGGTGCGCTGATCCTTCTCGGCGACATGCCCTTCGTGGACAGCGCGACCATTGATGGGATTCTCGCTGCCTTCGAGGGCTCTGGTCGCCGGGCGATCGTTGCGCCGGTTCATGATGGCCGCCGCGGAAATCCCGTTCTGTGGCCGCGCCGGTTTTTCCCGGCGCTGGTGGCGATCGAGGGCGACAAGGGCGCGCGCGATTTGATCACGGCCCATACAACAGAGGTCATCGAGGTCGCGGCCGGCCCCGGGGTGGGCCACGACCTCGATACGCCAGAGGTGTTGGCCAAGGCGGGCGGGCGTCTGCCCAGCTGACACGCTTCAGATGGGTTGGCCGACGTCGATCCGGTTGCCGTCAGGGTCCTCGAAGACGAACGCGCGGAGGCCATAGTCCTTGTCGCGCAACCCCTTGACGATGCGCAGCCCCTGCTTTCGGCAGATGGCATGAAGCCCGTCTACATCCGCGACCATCATGTGGATTGCGTTGAAGCCGGGCTGCTTGAAGTCCTTCTGCAGCGTCAGATGCAGTTCGGCGGCGTCGCGCTTCAAGATCATGAAGCCGACAGGTTCACCGTTCTCGAAGGTCTTCCGGAAGCCGAGAACGCGGATGTAGAAATCTTCTGCCCTTGCCATGTCGTGTACGGGCAGCATTGCGGCGATCCGCCCGAAGCGGATGCCGTGGTCGGCGCTATCAGTCATGATCGAACTCGGATTGGGAACAGGCCTGCGCCAATGGGACGGTGCCCATTCGTCACAGCCGTCATCCTGAATCGGGCGAGACGGTGCTCGGCAGTGAGTCTAGCACAAACAGACCCGTCAGCGCGTCCAGCCTGGTTGGCTGGCAGCACTCAGCCGCCTATGCTGCTAATATCTTGATTCAGCACGACAATCGTCGAATACGCGGTTGAAATCAAGGGGCCTCTGCGACACGATTTGGGTGTCCCTCCCAGGACGTCGTGAAATCGCAATGTCGAGGTGTCCATGCCTTCATCGTTGTTGCGTCAGCTTCAGGGCTATGGGTTGACGACTGCCCATATCCTTTATCGCCTGCCTGATCATCCCGCCCTCCTGCAAAGCTATGTCTGGCAGGATTACGATCTCGCCCCGGAGTTTCCCGAACTGAACCGTTTCCTTGATTTCTGGAAACGTGAACTCGAGGGGCCGCTTCATTCTGTGAAGGTTGCGCATCATGGCGTGATCAGCGCTGCGGAGATGCGGATCGCCTCGTCCGAGTTTGCGTTCAACTAGGTTCCCGGCGCCGCAGGTTCCTCCCCTTGCACGGCACCGGACAGATCGGGTTGCCAACATGTCGTTGGCAACCCGATTTTTCCGGTTTTGGACCGTTAGCGATCAGTCTTTGCCGTATGGCGGGGCCGGAATCGCCTGATGCGCGGCGCGCAGCGCCGCCGACCAGCGCTCGCGCAGATCCAGGAAATATTCGTCGTTGCGATCGATGCGGTGCGAGACATCGATCTCAATCGCGTCGCGGCGAATGGTGACGACATCGACCGGCATCCCGACGCCGAGATTGGAGCGGATGGTCGAGTCCATGGAGACGAGGCCGAGCTTCAGAGCTTCCTGGAGGCTCGTCTCGCTGGTCACCGCACGATCGAGGATCGGCTTGCCATATTTGTGCTCGCCTATCTGCAGATAGGGCGTGTCGCTGGTCGCCTCGATGAAGTTGCCGGCCGAATAGATCATGAACAGCCTGAGACGGCCGCCCTTGACCTGGCCGCCGAGCAGCATGGTGACGTCGAAGCTCGCGGCCTGCTGCTCCATCGACTTGCCATGGATGCGATAGACCTCGCGAATGGCGCGGCCGATAAACTGCGCCACCTTGAACATGCTCGGGATCGAGTAGATCGTTTCGATCTCGCCCGTTTCGGGGTTCTTGATCCCTTCGTTGAG
Source organism: Kaistia soli DSM 19436 (assembly GCF_900129325.1). Lineage (GTDB taxonomy): Bacteria > Pseudomonadota > Alphaproteobacteria > Rhizobiales > Kaistiaceae > Kaistia > Kaistia soli. The sequence continues at coordinate 1,884,425 of NZ_FQUP01000001.1, forward strand.
CAGGTTCAGCACCGACTGGCTGACCGCTAGATTGCCAGCCGTGGCGATCGCGATGACGCGGTCGCCCGGCTTCTCGAAGAGGTGCAACTTGCGGAAGGTCGCGATGTTGTCGAGCCCGGCATTCGTCCGGGTATCGGCGATCATCACCAGACCCTCGCGCACGAGAATTCCAACGCAATAGGTCATGACCGCATTTCGTCTCCGCCGGGCGCCGGATTGTCGACACTCACGGCACGAGTCGCAAGCGCTATGGCTGCGACTTCCCCGTTACTTTGCCGCACCGGCCTCGGAAACCCGGATCGACACCTTGGGAACGGCGCTCCAGTCGCCATAGGCGGCGCCGCGGACCGGGGCGGCGGCGACCCTGTCGAGCCCGATCGCGAGGCGGACATACGAATCGGTCGGACAGAGATTGGTCGAGGGGTCGAAGCCGATCCAGCCGACGCCGTCGATGAATGCCTCCGCCCAGCCATGCTCGGCATGAGCAGGCTCGGTCGTCTCGGGGCGATAGAGATAGCCGCTGGCATAGCGCGAGGGGATGCCGAGATGGCGCGCGGCGGCGATGAAGACATGCGCCATGGCACGGGGATCCCCGGTCTTGGCCGCGAATGTCGCGATCGCAGCCTCGTCCGCCGTCTCGCCAGGGGCGATCTCGTCATGTAGGCCGTCCATCAGCGCGTGCAGGCGCGATAGCGGGTCGCTTGGCGCGGCGGCGTCGATCGCCTGCGCAAAGGAGCGGATCGCCGTATCCGATTGGGTCAGCGCCGTCTCGCGCAGGAACACGGCGATCGGGAAACGCTCGGATTGGCCGCGCACCATGCCGGCCATGTCATGCGTCTCCACCTCGCCAAGCGCGGTGATGGTGAGACCGTCGAGCTTGCCCTCGGTGGTGAAGGACTGGACCATGTTGCCGAACGGGTCGAGCACGCCGGCGAGGCGGCAGTCGTGATCGACCTCGATGCGCCAGTTGACCACGAACTGGCCGTCATGGCCGCGCGGGGTCAGCCGCAGCGTCTGAATGGCGCCGGTCGCCGGCGGATCGAAGGCGTAGACGGTCTCGTGGACGATCCTGAGGCGCATGTCAGGATCCTCAGGCGAGATACTGGTCGGTGATGGCCTGGCCGAGGCGCGTGTTCTCGCCGATCAATTCGGTGAGGAACTCATGCAGCCCGCCCTGAAACACCTCGTCGAGGGTCGCGTTCTGCAGCCGGTTCCTCGTCGAGCGCGCGACGCGCTGGGCTGGTCCCTGGCGGCCATAGGCCAGCGAAAGCTCGTCGAGGAATTCGCAGATCCGCGCGTAGCAGGCCGAAAGCGAGCGCGGCAGCTGTTCGTTAAGAACCAGGAGGTCGGCAACGAGCCAAGGCTTGACGCTCTCGCGATAGACCCAGTGATAGGCCGTGTTGGCCGACACCGAACGCAGGATCGACGACCATTGGAAGAAGTCGAGGCCGCCGCCGACGCTTTCATGCTCGGGCAGCAGCAGGTGATATTTGACGTCGAGGATGCGCGCGGTGTTGTCGGCGCGCTCGATGAAGCTGCCGAGCCCGGAGAAGAAGAAGGCGTCGTTGCGCAGCATGGTGCGATAGGCCGAGCCGTCGAAGCGGAGCGATGCCTCCTTCACGTAAGTCAGGAAGGCATTGAGCTTTAGCCGGTCGCCGGCGAGCCGGTCGAAATCGCGCAGGCCGAGCCATGCGCCGTTGATCGCTTCCCACATCTCGCCCGTCAGCGCCGTGCGCACGGTGCGGGCATTGACACGGGCACGCTCGAGGCAGGAGCGGATCGAGGAGGGATTTTCCGGCGATAGAGCGAGGAAGTCGACGACGTTCTCGGCCGTCGGTTCCCTGCCGAGCGATTTGAACAGGCCGAGCGTGCCGGTGGCGGCGACCGCCGATTCCCATTCGTTCGATTCGCCGGCATAGGCGATCGGCATCGCAGCCAGACGGTTCGCCGCATCGACGATGCGCGCGGTGTTTTCGGCGCGCTCCACATAGCGGGCGAGCCAGAACAGATTGTCGGCGGTACGGCTCAGCACGGGTGGAAACTCCGGATGCAAAGGCTCTCAGAGACCCTCGACCGGCACGCGGGCGAAGGGATCAGGCCTTGGAACGCGATCGAAATCGGCAACAGGCGCCAGGTCTTGCTGGCGGAAAGGGCAGGGGCGAGGATGGCCAGGTCCTCAGGCATCGAGCACCCATGTGTCCTTGGTGCCGCCACCCTGGCTCGAATTCACGACGAGCGAGCCTTCCTTGAGCGCGACGCGCGTCAGGCCGCCTGGCACGATCCGGACCTTGTCGCCGCCCGTCAGCACGAAGGGGCGGAGATCGACATGGCGCGGCGCGATGCCCGATTCGACGAAGGTCGGCGAGGTCGAGAGCGCCAGCGTCGGCTGGGCGATAAAGTCGTCGGGATTCGCCTTCAGCTTGGCGGCGAAATCGGCGATCGACTTCTTGTCGGCGGCGGGGCCGATCAGCATGCCGTAGCCGCCCGAGCCGGCCACTTCCTTGACGACCATCTCCGGGAGATGGTCGAGCACATATTTCAGCGCATCGGGTTCCCGGCAGCGCCATGTCGGGACGTTCTTCAGGATCGGCTCCTCGCCGAGATAGAAGCGGACGATTTCTGGCATGTAGGAGTAGACGGCCTTGTCGTCGGCGACGCCGGTCCCGACCGCGTTCGACAGCGTGATGTTGCCGGCGCGATAGGCGTTCATCAGGCCGGGGACGCCGAGCGCCGAATCCGGGCGGAAGGTGAGCGGATCGAGGAAGTCGTCGTCCAGGCGACGATAGAGGACGTCGACACGCTTCGGTCCTTCGGTCGTGCGCATGTACACGACATTGTCGCGCACCTGCAGGTCACGGCCCTCGACCAGCTCGATGCCGAGCTTGTCGGCCAGGAAGGAGTGTTCGTAGAAGGCGCTGTTATACGGGCCGGGCGTCAGCAGGGCGACCGTCGGGTCGGACGAAGCTGAGCGCGGGGCGACGGACTTCAGCGTCGCCAACAGGGCGTCGGGATAGTTTTCGACCGGTGCGATCCGCTGTTCGGCGAAGAGGTCCGGGAACAGCCGCATCATCACTTCGCGGTTCTCCAGCATGTAGGAGACGCCGGAGGGCGTGCGGGCATTGTCCTCGAGGACATAGAAGGTCTCGGGATCGACGCGAACGATGTCGATGCCGGCGATCATCACATAGATGTCGTGCGCCAGCTTCAGGCCGGCCATCTCAGGCCGATAATACGGGTTGCGATAGATGAGGTCATCCGGCACATGGCCGGCCCGCAGGATCTCGCCCTTGGAATAGATGTCGGCCAGGAAGGCATTGAGCGCCTTGGTCCGCTGTTCCAGCCCGCGCGAGAGAATCGACCATTCCGGCTTGGTCAGGATGCGCGGGATGATGTCGAACGGGATCAACCGTTCCTCGCCTGCGTCGTCGCCATAGACGTTGAAGGTGATGCCGATGCGCCGGAACAAAAGCTCCGCCTCGGCGCGACGCGTCGCCAGAAGATCGGGCGGGGTCGAATCCAGCCAGCGTTTCAGGACTTCATAGCCTGGCCGGCAGCCGTCGCCGCTTGCGCCCATCTCGTCGAAGGCAACGCCCATTCCCGCCATCACTCCCCTACAGTTCCCGACCAACCCGGCAAGCACTGTGCCAACGGCCATGCCTACGCTTGTTCGGATCGCGCATCGCGAATTCGTCTCACGATATTGCACATAACGCGCTCAGTCTTGGCTAGTGCCAATCGGATGTCTTGATGATGTCGGGATGCCGCGGCACGAAAGGCAGCATCTGCCGTCAAAATGGGCAGATTGTCGACAGTTCCGCGGAGCCGATTGCCTCGCTCGCGCCTTCGGGTTCATGATGGTGTCAACGCAGCGGCGCCGACCGCGGATAAGAGCCGAGAGGGATAGTCATGACTGAGTTCGATGCCAGACGGGACGCGGTGCCGCATGAGAGCGGGATCATCGTCGTCGATTATCGCGATCCGAACGCGCCGGCGCTGTTCGCCGAGTCGCTGCGCCGGACCGGCTTCGGCGTCCTGACCAACCATCCGATCCCGCAGCCGCTCGTCGAGCAGATCTATTCCGAGTGGCTCGGCTTCTTCGACAGCGAGGCCAAGCACAATTATCTCGTCGGCGAGAAGCATGACGGCTTCTTCCCGCCCGCTAAGGCTGAGACGGCCAAGGGCGGCAAGAAGCGGGACCTCAAAGAGTATTTCCATATCTATTCGTGGGGTCGCTATCCCGACGAAGTGTCCGATGCGGCGAAGCGCTATTTCGATCTCGCGCATGATCTGGCCGAGGAACTGCTGACCTGGGTCGATGACAACACGCCCGCCGAGGTCAAGGCGAAGTTCTCGGTGCCACTGCCCGAGATGATGCATGGCAGCGAGGGCACGCTCTTCCGCATCCTCCGCTATCCGCCCTTGACTGGAGAGGAGGATCCCGATGCGATCCGCGCCGCGGCGCATGAAGACATCAACCTGCTGACGATCCTGCCAGCCGCCAATGAACGCGGCCTGCAGCTCCTCAATGGCGAAGGCGAGTGGGTCGACGTTCCGTTCGATTTCGGCATGCTCGTCATCAATGTCGGCGACATGCTGCAGGAGGCATCGGGTGGCTATTACGCCTCGACGACGCACCGCGTGATCAATCCGGCCGGCGACTCGCGCTTCAAGTCGCGCGTGTCGATCCCGCTGTTCCTGCAGCCCCGGCCCGATGTGGTCCTTTCGGAACGCTACACGGCCGGCAGCTATCTCGGCGAGCGACTGCGGGAACTCGCTCGGAACGACAAGACATAGCCGAAGCTTCCGGTCCCACTGCTACGAATCAAGTCGCCAGTGCCACGCTGATGGTCACAATTGTGGCAGTTGCGTGGCGTAACCAATGGGTGTAGGTTAGTGGTGATGTCATAGCATAGCATGCTTCCACGAGACCTGACGTGATGTCGGAGGTCGGATCATGAAGTACTTGCTTGCCCTCGCAGTTTTCGCGCTGTTGCTCACGCCCGTGTCGCTTGGAAATCAAAGCGCCCTGGCCGATTCTTGTAACAATCCTCAACAGCGCAAGTGCTAGCCGGGCTGATTACCGCTGAAGGCTGAATTGCAGCCTCTTCAGGCACGGACGATGTCCCGCATTGGCCTGACGACTTGTTGTCCCTAGCCGTCGAAACGCTCGACACCTCGCGATCGATTTGAGGGCCGCCTGCCATTTCCGGGCTCGATGAGGTGTGTCTGAACCGTGGAGCGCCGGGTCAGGGCCGTCGGGGCCGCGCCGCCAACTGTATTGGCAGGCGTCTCGGCGGATGTGGTGTTGCGTTGCGTAGGGGGTGGATATGGACACGAACTCTGCGTACTGGCCGGACAGCGTCCCGACAACACTCTGGCAATACACCGCGCTGACGCCCGAAGCACAACGGGATTTTCCCTTTGTCGGGATCGCGGTCTCCTGGGAATTCGTTGTCGCCTTTCTAGCCGGTGTGGTGCTTATCTGTGCCTTCGCATGGAAGCGCTTTGCCGAGCCGAGCTACGACGTCAATACTGACGCCTTCCGGGACTTCAAGAAGCTCAAGATCTGGAATCTGAAGGACAGCGAGTCCCTGCGCAGGGCTTATGTCATCTATTGCATCCTGCTCATCTTCATCTACGCAATGTTGTCGTTTTTCGGCCGCGTGATTTTTCAGCTGGCCTCGCAGATCAACGTGTCCGGCCTTCAGGTAAGCGTCGGCTCGGTCGAGTTCACATCCTGGAGGTGGCCGCTGCTTCTGGCTGCCGGCATCGGAGGGCTCGCGCCGCTGCTCAATCCGCTCATTCCGGCCGAAAACATGCTGCGGCGGTTCGCACACGAAATCGTCGGCATTCCAACGCGTCTGCGGGAGAAGGCAACCCGGATCAAGACCTTGATCGATGGCAACCCCATCGAGGACCCCGCGACCCTCGCCAGCTTTCCGTCATGGGTGAGGAAGACACTCGGCCCAAAGCTTGCCAGCTATATTACGCTCAGCAAGAACCTCCATGCGGTGGTCATCTGGTCTCGCAAAGAAAATCTCCAGTGGTCGGACCCAGAGATCAGGCGAAAACTCGACGAATATGAACGGGAAGTGCGAGATGAGGCGGAAGACGCGCTGGCCCTGTTCGACAGCCTGCTTCACGGGAGCGAAAGGCTCGGCGAAAGCAGTGACGGCGCTTCGACCAGCAAGAATGATGAGAAGCTGCTGCTCGATACTTGCGTCGTTCTTGAACGCATCCGCGACGAGTTCGCCATCATCATGGCGATCTATGTCGACTATGGGTCGAAATTCGCTAGCTTGAAGGACGATCTCAGAGAAACGATCATTAGCCGCTTTCGAGAAGAGGACAACAATCCCGCAACGGGGTTTCCGCTCTATATGCTCGCCGTCATCTACACGGTCTACTTCATCTTCGTGTGGATCCAGTGGCATCCTCCTATCTTCCCCGTGCCGCTTTCCGTGTCCAATCTCGCTCTGATTGCGGCTGCCGAAACGACCAAGCTGTTCATTCTCGTCTGGCTGCCGACGACGACGATCGCGACGCTGGCCGAAGTCGCCGATGGCCGGTTTTCACGCGAAGGGTCGCTTGAAACCACGGTTCTCTGGCGGGATATTGGGGGCTTGCTGGCCGCGCTCGCGATTTCCGCAGGCGGGATGATGCTCTTCGCGATCCTGAAGACGGCCTTGACCAGCAGAAACATCCAACAGATGACGCAGGAATTATTGGGATCGGAGCGATATGCAGGAAATCTATTTTTCTATGTCATTCTCGCTCCAATATCCGGGATCTGCTATCTCGGCATCAACATCGTCCTGCGCTATCCGGACAAGTCCTTCGCGCGGCGTCGTCTGTGGATCGCGGCTGTTGCCGGGATTGTGACGCTCGTCTATCTCAGCTTCGTCGCGAGCAACTTGGCGGACGTCCCTTGCCGGCGCCTCATCGACGACCACACAGAACCCTTCGATCTGTCGTTGTGGAGCATGTGGTGGACAGGTCGCGACAATCTGGAGACGTGCTTCACCTATTATTCGACACTGGATCTTCTGGTCATCTCGGCGTCGGTCTTCATCTCGGTGATCGGACTGACGCGGCAGCACCGCCGTTCGCAACAGCGCCTTGAGATCAGGCGACAGGCCTCGTCGTCCAAAGCGGCGAAGGCGGCCGCTCAAGCAGGCGTCGTTGCGATGGTTCTGCTCGCGAGCGGCGTGTTCTTCGGCTCCGTGACACCCGCCCGTGCCGCCAATCCGGACGGGGCTCAGCCTGATGCCGTTCAGTCAGCGCCCCCAACGATCGTGCTCGGCTTTCGATCCGACATTCCGCCGTTCTCGTTTCAGCCGGCCGGGCAAAGGCAAGACACGCCGCATCCCTATCTCGGCTATGTCGCCGAGCTTTGTTACCAGATCTTCGAGAACAGCCCGTGGCGGATCGAGCAGCGCGTCATCGATCAGCCCCAGAGCCGGTTCAAGAGGCTTCGCGGACCGAAGGATCCATCGCATGACGAGATGATCGCGAATGGCATCGCGGATGACAAGATCGACGTGCTCTGCGATGCGACGACGCTTTGGCTGGGTGACAGCGAACGCATGGTCGCTGGCATCTTCTCGCCCATCATCTTCGTGTCGGGCGTCTCCTATCTCTATCGCTCGGCCCAGCAGTACAACAGTGATCCCGTCCAGATCGGCTATCTGGCCTCATCCACGGCCGAGCGCGTCGCGTGGGAGATTTGCAGCGTCGACGTCCTGAAGGTCGGTGCGTCCGACAAGCCCGCGACCTGCGCCAGAGGAACGCCTTTGGAGTGTGTCGAAACCAAACCCGTCGCCGATGGAGCCGCGAGCAGCGGTCCGGTCCAAACGCAGACGCAGTCGCTGAGGGCGCTGTCGGAAATCTCCCAATCCTACGTTCTTTGCCCGAGGTCGAGCCACGATAATCTCATCGCCTGGTTCTGCGAAGGCTGGGCCCGCGACAAGATCTATGTCGGTGATCTCGATATCATCCAGGCAAAGGAGGCCGAGTGGCGCGCGCGGGGCCGCGATTGTCCCGGGGTGCGGCCTGCTGGAAAGACATATACCTATGAGCCCTATGCGCTGCTGGTTTCCCGGCATGACACTGAGCTCGTCGCCTTCGTGCAAAGGCGGGTCTATGAACTCTTCTCACATCGATCGGGGGCGAGAGCGCTCTTCGAGAAGTGGTTCCCCGGACAAAACATGTCGCTGACGCTCGCCTGGCTCTTCCTGCTGAACGGCGTGATGGATGAGGGCGACATGCTGCGAGGGCCCAAGGGGCCGCCCTAGACTTCCCTTCCCAAGTTGTCCGGGCAGCGATCCCGCCGCAGTGCATACCCCGGCGGGACCCGATGTTGCGGTATCTACTGCGCTCCGAACGGCGTCAGCGTCTCGTTGCGACGCACGGCCGGAGGCACCCATTTGCCGGTGAGGGCATCGGATTTCGGCGCATAGAGGCGCATGGTCAGGTTGAACGGCCCCTTCGGCGCGGGCAGCCAGTTGGCTTCCATCGCACCGCCCGGCGAATCCGGCCCGATGATCAAATCGAGCGAACCATCAGGATTGGAGACGAAGGGCATCCAGCTCGACACGGCGAAGCGGTTGAGCGTGTTGGCGACCTGGAAACCTTCCTGGTCATAGAGCGTCACCGACCAGAACGCATCGACCGGCGGCAGGCAGGCCTTGTCGAAATGGATCGTGTAGGAATTCGCGCCCGACAGGGGCTGGCCGGCTTCATCCGCGAGATTGAGCGGATAGATCGCGTCCTCCGGCAAGTTGGCGCCGAGGCCGAGCTGCGCGACGATGGCGCGCTTCAGATAATAGTTGCCGTAAACGCCCATCGTATCAGTGTTGAGCGACCAGCCATTGGCGATGCGGGCGAGTGTTGGCACTTTCCATTTCATCAGCGCCTGCGCCCCGGCCGGGGCGGCCGCGATGGCAGCCTTGACGTCGTCGGGGAGCTTCGACGCGTCGAACGGCTTGCCGGGCTCGATGCCGATGCGCCGCATCTGCGCCAGGATCGGCTGGTCGGTGATATGGGGCGGGTTGGCGCCCATCAACTCTGCGCCATAGGCGAAATAGGCGTCGGCTGCCATCGTATCCACCTGCAGCTTCGGCGGCGTCTTCATGTCGATCGACGCATCGGGCTTGAGGGAGGCCGGGGCAGCAGCTTCCTTGCCCCAAGCGGAGAGCGGCGTAATCTTGTAGCCGGCCTGGATCTTGTGCACGGCATCGTAATCCGACGGGCCATCGGTCTTGGTGCGGCCAATGATCCAGACATTCGGCGTCGGGGCATCGATGCGCTGCGTATCTGCCGGAAGGTTCAGGGCGGCTTGCCAGCCGTCCTTCAGCTCAGGGCGCCAGCCAGGTGGCGTGACAAGGAAATGTCCCTCCGCCGTCCCGGTGGTGCGCCAGCCGGGCGATGCGAAGACGTCGCTCCACATGTCCAGCATGGGCAGCAGGTAGTAGCGTCCGCCGGTATCGGGTGCCGTGACGACGACCGGCTCCTTGGTCAGGTCGAGCCAGGCGCTCGAATAGAGCGTATCGAAATTCGGCCGGACGACCGTGCGCATATCTGCGGCGGGGAATGCCGGGATATTGGCGAAGGCGTTGGGTGGCCCGCCTATGCCCGAATCCGCCGGCATGTTCGTTAGTTGCCTGCGGGTCAGGTCCATGGTGATCAGGGGATAGAGATAGAGATAGGCGTTGACCGCGATCGCGCTCGCCTCCTCCTTGTTCACCGCAGGCGCCATGGACGCGGCCTGCGATGGCGCGGTAGCCGCCAAGGTGGTGGCGACCGCAAGCGTTGCAGCCTGCAAGCCGCGGCGCGCCCGCTGGCTCCGTTTGGGTGACGATTTCCAGAGCGAGGATAGTTGCATTCTGAGGCTCCCCTGACCGGATCGTGCGGCAGGGTTCCGACGCTTCCGGCATTCGGCGCTATTTCGCCGCTGGCGATGCTATCCGGGTAGCCATTTTACGACACGGTGTGACGCAGATCGCTTTGCGAGCGTCAACGAGCCGGACGAATCTTGACAGCGGGCTCAGGCAGGATCTCCGACGCCGCGCCAGTTCCTGCCGCGGAAGAAGACGAGCGGGTCGGCGTCGGGGCGTGTATGGACCGCCAGGACCCGGCCGATGACGATCGAGATGTTGCCGTGCTCGACGATGTCCGTGACGGCGCAATCAAAGGCGCCGAGGGCGGACTTCAGGATTGGCGCGCCGCTCGAAAGGGTCGTCCAGTCCTCCGGCACGAATCGCGCCGCGCCGGAAACGCCGGTTCGGCCGCCAAAGGCGTCGGCGAGGCCACCGGCTTCGGCCGGCAGATAGTTGATCGCGAAGTGGCGGCGGGAGAGGACGCCGGCAAGCGCATGCGTCTTGCGGTCGATCGATACCAGCATCGTTGGGGGGCTGGCGGTCACATGGCTTGCGGAGAGGCCGAGAAACCCGGTCGGGCCGTCATCGCTGTCGGCGGTCACGACGGTCATGCCGGTCGCCCGCTGTCCGAGTGTCTGCCAGAAGGCCTTCGCGTCGATCTCGCCGGGTGCAGCCGCTTCGGTCATCAGAGTTTCTCCGTCTTGATCAGGCCAGTCAGGCGCGCCTTGTCAGATCAGCTTCAATCCCTTGAAGCTGACGGTGCCGTTCCGGCCGATGATGAGGTGATCATGCACCGCGATGCCGAGAGGGGCGGCGATGTCGACGATGGTCTTGGTCATCTGGATGTCGGCGCGCGAGGGCGTCGGGTCGCCGGACGGATGGTTGTGGACCAGCACGATCGCGGTCGCGGAGAGTTCGAGCGCCCGCTTCACCACCTCGCGCGGATAGACCGGCGTATGGTCGACCGTGCCGGTCTGCTGGACCTCGTCGGCGATGAGCGCGTTCTTTTTATCGAGAAAGAGGATGCGGAACTGCTCCTTCTCCTCATAGGCCATGGCGACGCGACAATATTCGATGACGGCGCTCCACGAGCCGAGCAACGGCCGCTCGCGAACGGCGCCGAGCGCCAGCCGCTTGGCGGCGGCGTGGACCACCTTGAGATGCAGCGCGACCGAGGCGCCGACGCCCGGCACCTCCATCAGCCTTGCCTCGGGCGAGGCCAGCACTTCGGAAAAGGTGCCGAAACGGCTGATCAGCGCCTTGGCGATCGGCTTGGTGTCGCGCCGGGGCACGGCGGCGAACAGGATCAGTTCGAGCAGCTCATAATCCGCCAGCGCGTCGGCTCCGCTCTCGCGGAACCGTGCCTTCAGCCGTTCTCGATGGCCGAGAAAGTGCGGCGGTTCGTCGGCTCCGTCTTCGAATCCGCTCATGCGCCTGTCGGGTAAGGCGGGCAGGTATAGCCCCGCGGGGAGAGGGTGAAGATTTCGCATCCGGTCTCGGTGACGCCGACCGTGTGCTCGAACTGCGCCGAGAGCGAGCGGTCGCGCGTCACGGCGGTCCAGCCATCGGACAGCACCTTCACATGCGGCCGGCCGAGATTGATCATCGGTTCGATCGTGAAGATCATTCCGGGGCGGAGCTCGATGCCTTCGCCGGGATTGCCGTAATGCAGGATGTTCGGCGAATCGTGGAACAGGCGGCCGACGCCGTGACCGCAGAAATCGCGCACAACGCTGCAGCGCTCGCCCTCGGCGAAGGACTGGATCGCATAGCCGATATCGCCGGTCGTGGCGCCGGGCTTCACGGCGGCGATGCCGCGCATCAGCGATTCATAGGTGACCTCGACCAGCCGCTCCGCCGCGCGCTTCACATTGCCGACCGGATACATGCGGCTCGAATCGCCGTACCAGCCGTCGAGAATGAAGGTGACGTCGACATTGACGATGTCGCCGTCGCGCAGCGGCTTGGCGTCGGGAATGCCATGGCAGACCACGTGATTGATCGAGGTGCAGGTCGACCGCGTATAGCCGCGATAGCCGAGAGTCGCGGGCAGGGCGCCATGGTCGGCGCCGAACTCGTAGACATAGCGGTCGATGACATCGGTCGGCACGCCCGGCCGCACGATGTTGGCGAGGCCGTCGAGGCAGGCGGCGGCGAGTTGTCCGGCGCGGTGCATGGCGTCGAACGCCTCGCGCCCGTAAAGGCGGATCTGGCCCGTGTTCTTCAACGGGGCGGCATCGGCATCGACATAGGTGACCATGGAAACGCTCCCTCGTTCCGAAGCACAGCATTCCTCTGCTTCCGGAACAAGCCTGTTGCTGACGAGGATTGAAACGATCTGGCGCATCGGGCGGCGAGATACAAGGGTTTTGACGTCGCGGCGGCGTTGAGCGGCGCGCGCCGAGCGGCTACATCTCGGCGCTCACATCATCAGGAGACGGCGGACATGACGACAGGCAGCGAGACGGCGCACACAATCGTCACCGCGGCGATCCTGGTGATCGGCGACGAAATTCTCTCAGGCCGGACCAAGGACAAGAATATCGGCTATATCGCCGAATACTGCACGGCGATCGGCATCGATGTGCGCGAAGTTCGCATCGTGCCGGATGTCGAGGACGAGATCATCACGGCGGTCCGGGCGCTTTCCGAACGCCACGATCACGTTTTCTCGACCGGCGGCATCGGGCCGACGCATGACGACATCACGGCCGACGCGATGGCCAAGGCGTTCGGCGTCACCATCGATCATGATCCGCGCGCCGTCGCGATCCTGACGACGCATTATGGCGAGGCCAACCTCAATGAAGCGCGGATGCGCATGGCCCGCATTCCCGCCGGCGCCGACCTCATCGACAATCCCGTCTCGAAGGCGCCGGGCTTCACCATCCGCAATGTGCATGTCATGGCAGGCGTGCCGGTGATCATGCAGGCGATGCTCGACGCGGTGACGGCAACGATTTCGACCGGCGCCAAGATGCTGTCGGCGACCGTTCCCGCTTCGATGGGCGAGGGGCGGATCGCCGCCGGCCTCGGCGCGCTTCAGAAGGACTTCCCGGACGTCTCGATCGGCAGCTATCCGAAGATGCTGGATGGCGGCTTCGCGACCGACATCGTCCTGCGCTCGCGCGACCAGTCCCGCCTCGACCTCGCGGTGCGAGCGGTCGAGGGGCTGATCGCCAGCCTGCTCGTTCAGCGGAGCTAGCGCTGCAGTTCTGTCAGGGCGTGGACGAAGGGCTCGGACGAGGCCTGGATCGGCCCGTCGAAAGGCCGGCCCATGTCGAGAACCATGTAGATCGCGCCGGCGAGCAGTCCGGAGGACAGGACGAAGCCGGTGACGACCAGCGCGTTTTTCGGCGCCCGGTAGCCGTAGCTTGCCATCGTCATGGCGAGCCAGACGATCAACGCGATCATCAAGGGGCGCGGCACGGAGCCCTCGGTCCGGTCGATGAGGCTCCACCTTGCGCGCAGAAGCGTATCGACATCCGCCTTCGCCTGATCGCGCTCTGCGATTATCTGGGGATCGGTCAACTTGAGCGCCGCGATCTTGTCGCGGATATCGTGGAGCGTCGCCTCGGCCGACTTGTTTTCGCTGGGCAGCGCCGGCCGTTCCACATCGCGCATCGCGACGACGGTCGAGACGTAGCCGAGAAGTTCGCCGCGCGCCGGCTGGGCGTCTGGGCCGAGATCGCGGAGCGAGCGATCGAGCAGGATCAGATCCGTGGCATAGCTGCGGACAGCTTTCTCGACGTCGCTGAAATTACCGCTCGCCGAACTCACCAGCAGACCAAGCACGAGCGAGCTCAAGAGGCCGAAGATGTTGGCGATGATCCTGACGATATCGAGCGTCTTGTCGTCGAGATGATGGGCCGGCAGTCGTTCATAGGTGAAAAGGGCGCCCAGCGACGCGGCGCAAAGGCAGCCGAAGGTGATCAGCGCGATCGTCATCTCGTCGGTTAGCCCAAACATGCCGTGCACGCCTTTCGCTTGGGGCTCGAACGCTGTCGCCGCCACGGCGCAAAGGGGGCATCGAAAAAGCCCGTGCGGCGGCCCTTTCCTGTGGAGCGTAACCTCTGGCAGATTGCAAGCAGGCGCATGGCATTCCATGGCTGGAGCTGAATAGAGGTGCGGGGATAAAAGCCATGGCGGATGCGCGAAGCGACAAGGCCTTTCCGGTTTCGTGGGACCAGTTTCATCGCGACGCGCGCGCGCTGACCTGGCGCCTCTCCGGCGACAAGAAATGGGAGGCGATCGTCTGCGTCACCCGCGGCGGCCTTGTGCCGGCGGCGGTGGTGGCGCGCGAACTCGGCATCCGCATCGTCGAGACGGTGTGCGTCGCCTCCTATCACGACTATCAGGAGCAGGGTTCGCTCAAGGTTCTGAAGCCGGTCAGCCAGGCGGTGATCGACCTGGCCGGCGGCGGAGGAGCCGGCATTCTGGTCATCGACGACCTGGTCGATACCGGCAAGACGGCGCGTCTCGTGCGCGAAATGCTGCCCAAGGCGCATTACGCGACGCTCTATGCGAAGCCGCTGGGGCGCCCCGAGGTCGACACGTTCATCACCGAAGTGTCACAGGATACGTGGATCTACTTCCCCTGGGATATGGGGCTGACCTTTCAACCGCCGATCGTCGGCTGAGGAGATGAAACGATGACCGAGCCGACCGAAGACGCCGAGTTCGAGGCCTTCGCCGAGGAATATGAAGAGCATCGCGGCGCGCTGTTCGAAATCATCTCGGACTATGCCGACGAGCAGGAACTGGATGACGGGCTGCTCGTGGCGCTTCTGCTCGATCTCGCCGTCACCGCGCGCATGATCGCTTATGCCGACACGGTCGAGAAGCCGTCGGCGTCTGGCCTGCGCCTTGAGCTCGACCGCTTCCTCAAGGATGCCGGCGATCACGTTCGCGAAGTGAAGAAGGGCGCCGAGGAGTTCATTGCCGATATCCGCAAGGAGAGCGAGCAGAACTGACCGGCGCCTTCCAGCGTCAGACGGTCTCCGCCACCGCCTCGAACGCGTGGCGGGGACCGCTCACGGTGAGGCCGATCAGCTGGCCGGCTTCGTCGGTGGCGCTGAGGGCGATACCGTCGCCCATCGGTGCACGATTCCAGGCTGCGACCGCACGTGCCGCGAGATGCAGGTGTACGTCCGCCTGGATGACATTCACATAGGAATGGCCGAACTTGATCGCTTCGAGCGCTCCAGTCCAGGACTGCTCGGCACCCGGCCGGCGCACGGCGAGTGTCACCCCCGCGCCGCTGGCGCTGGCCGCGACGAGCGGGACGCCGCCGATATCGCCTGAATCGACCGGAACCGTCGTGCGGGGCAGCGGCGGGACATAAGGCAGCGGCGCGCGTGCAAACGCTGCCAGCGCTGCGTTGAATTTCTCGGGTCCTTCGAGCGCGGTGACCTTGATCACCGAAACGCCGTCCGCATCGAGGAAATCGACATAGGTCAGCACGGTGTCATGCGGCGTTTCGCTGACATCGGCAACGATGCTCGCTATGACCGACGGATCGATGACGGTGCGGGCCTTCTCGTTCTCTGCAACGAGCAGTCCACCTTCCAGTTTCACGCCGTCGAAGACGCCGATCCGCTCGAGCAGTGCGCCCGGCGCGCGCACGCCGACCAGTGTGCGGCCCATGGCGCTGGCGCGCGCGAGGATGTCGAAGGGTTCGAGGGGAAGGGACTGCCGGTGGGAGATGGGCGTGGCGGTGGATTCGGTCATGGCAAGCGGATTCCTGGCGGCTCGGTTCCAGAGGTCTCAAAGGTGAGCGAGCCGTCGTGGTGCCACGATTCACTTCACGGTTCTTCCTAACAGCCGCGAACGGCAATGGAAGTCGAAATTTGTGATCGGAATCCCTTTCGAGGCCTCGCCGCTCTATCGCGCCGCCACGCAAAATGACAGAACTCCGCCAGTGCGGGCGTGGCGAAACTGGTAGACGCAAGGGACTTAAAATCCCTCGGCCTCGGTCATGCGGGTTCGATCCCCGCCGCCCGCACCAACTGTCCTGCCTACTGAATTCGCCCTTGAGCGCCAAACGCCGGTTATCGCAGGCCTGGCTTTTGGTTCCATGACCGGCGTCATATATAATGCGGGAGGCAAGGAGGCCCCTGATGGCGCGTGCGTCGAAGAAGGATGCCGAACGGCATCGGCAGGAAATCGTAGCGGCATCGGCGCGGCTGTTTCGCGAGCGCGGGATTGGCGGTGTCAGCGTGCCCGAGCTGATGGCGGCGGCCGGACTGACGCATGGCGGCTTCTACGGCCATTTCCCATCCAAGAGTGCCTTGGCGGCCGAGGCGATTGCGGAAGCGTCACGCGAGATAGGGTCGGCCCTTGCCGCGACCGTGGACGCGCATCGCGACGACCGCCAGGCGGCGTTCGCTGCATTGGTTGCCACCTACATGTCGCCGCATCATCGAGACGATCCGGGCGAGGGATGCCCTGTCTCTGCGTTGATCGACTATGCGCGCGATGGCTGCGGGACGGAACTCGGCACCGCCTATCACGACAGTGTCGAGACGATGATTGCGGCCGTCCAGAATGTGCTGCCCGAGGGCTCTGGACGAGAGGACGCGCTGGCGATCCTGGCCACCATGGTGGGCGGCCTGCTTTTGTCGCGCGCCTGCACCGGGACGCCGTTGTCGGACGAGTTCCTGATCGCCGTCAGGCGCAATCTTGGTGTTTCGGAAAAGCACGACGCCGCGGAGCGCGAAAAAATCCTGTAAGGCTCCTTGTAGCCTTTAGATGATGATCATAATTTAAATTGGACGGCAGCGGCGCCGAGAGTCGGCGGCCGTGTCGAACAATGGAGATCATCATGGCGGCAGGACATCAGGGGCGCGGCGTAGCGCTCGTCACGGGCGCATCATCGGGCATCGGCGCTGTCTATGCCGACCGTCTGGCAGAGCGGGGCTACGACCTTCTTCTCGTCGCGCGTGACAAGCGGCGTCTCGCAACGCTCGCCGCCGAAATCGGCGCGAAGACGGGGCGTCACGTCGATGTCCTCGCGGCTGACTTGACGTCGAAATCCGATCTTGCCGCGGTCGAAGCGCGACTGCGCTCGGACCCGTCCATTACCGTCCTCGTCAACAATGCCGGCATTGCCGGCGGTGGCCCGCTGGCTGCGGCGGATCCGGACGCCATGGAACGGATGATCGATCTTAACGTCGTTGCCCTGACACGGCTTGCGCTGGCCGCCGCGCCGGGCTTCGTGGCGCGCGGGGCGGGGACGATCGTGAATATTGGCTCGGTGGTGCCGCTCATCCCCGAGAGCTTCCCGGGAATCTACGGCTCGACCAAAGCCTATGTGCTGCATTTCAGCCAGTCGCTGCACGCGGAGTTGAGCGGGCAGGGCGTCCGCGTTCAGGCAGTGCTGCCGGGGGCGACGGCAACCGAAATCTGGGAGCGCTCCGGCCTGTCGCTCGAGAGCCTGCCGCCCGAGATTGTCATGCCGACCGGCGCGATGGTCGATGCGGCGCTCGCGGGTCTCGACCAGGGCGAGATTGTCACCATCCCAGCTCTGCCCGATGCGGCGGATTGGCAGGCCTTCGAAGCCGCGCGGCTTGCGCTGGCACCCAATTTGTCGCGCCGCGAGTCCGCAAAGCGCCTTCAGGTCGCCACGCGCGCGGCGGCCTGAAGCGTCGGCATTCGCTAGAGGTCGACCGGGTCGTCGGGCTGCGCCTTGATCGCCGCGGCGGCCTTGGCAAGGATGTCGGCGATCCGGCGCTGCTCGTCCTCGGGCGCGCCGATCGCGGCGGCGATGGCCGCCTTCAGCATACGACGGGCGTCGTTGAGTTCAGGGACGACGCCCTCGATGTCACGGTCGCGCGGCTGGCCGCGGCGATCGTCTTCCTCGCGATCGAACCAGGCGCGCGCCTCCGCGAGGCGGCGGCCGATGCGGGCGAGATGATCCAGCACTGCATTGACGCCGGCGCGGTTGGCCGTGAGATGGGCGAGGCCGGCATCGGTAATCGAATAGACCTTCTTGTTGGTCTCGCTCACCGAGGAGACATGCCCGCCTTCCTCAAGAAAGGTGAGGGTGGGATAGATGACGCCGGGGCTCGGGCTGTAGCTGCCGCTGGTCAGCTCCTCGATCGCCTTGATGATGTCGTAACCGTGCCGGGGCTGCTTCTCCAGCAGCGACAGCACGATCAGGCGAAGGTCGCCATCGGCGACCATGCGACCCATGCGGAAGCCGTCGCCGCCGCGCCCGCCCATCGGGCCGCGCCCGCCAAACGGTCCGCCATGACCGGGACCGCCCCGCCGCGACATGAAGCTCAGAACGCCCTCGAATCCGGCCGGGCGGCAGCCGTGGCCGTGACGGCCGTGATGATGAAAATGACCCATAATGGGCTCCTCTTTCGTTTCGATATATCTTACGTACTAACGCAGAGGCCAATCGTCAAGATATATCTTACGAGCTATCGCATGCGCTGGCGCGTTAGTTAGCGGTCGCCTGCGTGACGATTGTCATAGTAAGTTGGCGGCCAACGGCGATGATCCGCCGCCGGCCGCGACCTGTTTTCTCGCGCCGGAGACGAACTCCATCCGAGGCCGACCATGGACATGCCGACCGCGATACCAAGCCCAGCCACGGCGGCGATCCCGCTCGACGCACGGCACTGGAAGAAGACGCTGTTCGGAATGCTGCTCGATTCCCGGTCGCGCTTCGGCGGCAAGCGCACAGTCATCGAGGATACGCAACGCAAGCCGCTGACCTTTGACCGCGTCGTCATCGGCGCCATGGTGCTCGGCCGGGTCTTCGCCGCACGGACGAAGCCGGGCGAGCGGGTCGGCATCCTGCTGCCGAATGTCGCGACCGTCGCGCCGACCTTTTTCGGCCTGTCCGCCTTCGGCCGCGTTCCCGCGATGCTCAACTTCACGGCCGGTGCCAAGAACCTTGCTGTCGCGTGCAGGGCCGCGGAGATCCGTCTCGTGATCTCGTCGCGCCGCTTCATTGCCGAAGGCAAGCTCGAGGAGCTTGTCGAGGCGATCAGCAAGGACGTCACGTTTCTCTGGCTCGAGGATGTTGGCAAGAAGGTGACCGGCTTCGACAAGTTCGTCGGGGTCGTCTCCTCCTGGTTCGCCCGCGCCATCCACGCGCGGAGCCGCGTCCGGCCGGATGACGTTGGCGTCGTGCTGTTCACGTCAGGTTCGGAAGGACTGCCGAAGGGCGTTGCGCTGACGCATGAGAACGTGCTCGCCAATGTCGAGCAATTCTTGCGGACGCTCGCGCTGAGCCCAGACGATTCGCTGTTCAACCCGCTCCCGGTGTTCCATTCGTTCGGGATGACGGTCGGGCTCGTCGCACCATTCTCGATCGGAATGCGCGTTTTCTTCTACCCGACGCCGCTGCATTACAAGCAGATCCCGGCGCTCATCAAGGACAGCGGCTCGACCATCCTGATCGGCACGGACACATTCGCGGCCGGCTGGGGGCGGCAGGCGGAGGATGACCAATTCAAGAGCTTGCGCCTCGTCGTGCTGGGCGCCGAGCGCATCAAGCCGCAGACACGCACCCTCTGGCGCGATCGCTTTGGTATCGAACTGTTCGAGGGCTATGGCGCGACGGAGGCCGCGCCCGTGATCGCCGCCAACACGCCGCTGTTCCACCGTGATGGCACCGTCGGACGGCTCTTGTCGGGCATGTCATATCGGCTTGAGCCCGTGCCCGGGCTCGACGAGGGCGGGCGACTTTGGATTCGCGGGCCCAACGTCATGCGCGGCTATATGCGCGAATCGGCTCCCGGCGTGCTGGAGGCGACTGACGACGGTTGGCACGACACGGGCGATATCGTCAGCGTCGATGCCGAGGGCTACATCACGATCCTCGGCCGCGCGAAGCGCTTCGCCAAGCTCGGCGGCGAAATGATCTCGCTGGCCGCGGCGGAAGCCTATGTCGCGCAGGTCTGGCCCGACAACGCGCATGCCATGGTGGCGGTGCCGGATGATCGCAAGGGCGAGCAACTCGTCCTCGTCACCGACAGGCCGAGCCCGGATCGCGATGAACTCATTGCCGCGGCGCGCCTGCACGGCGTTGCCGAGATCATGCTGCCGCGACGCATCGTGAGCGTCGAGGCGCTGCCGATGCTCGGCACAGGCAAGACAGACTATCCCGCCATCACCGCGCTGGCGAAGATGCGCTGAGCACTGGCGCGGCGGGCTTTGCGAGCAGGCGACAGCTTGACCGAAGTCGGCGACGCCAGCAGCGTGAGCGTCGTCTCCAGTTCCCCGGGCTTGCCCAGGAAATATCCCTGGGCGTTCTGCACGCCGAGCCCGATCAAGGCCTCGCATTCGCCGCGGGTCTCGACGCCTTCCGCGATCAGTGTGGCGCCGGTCTCGCGCGCAAAGGTCACCATGGCTGTGGCCAGGGCGCGTCGGGCCGGATCGACATCGATAGATCGCGTCAGGCTCATATCGAGCTTTATGATGTCAGGCTGCAGGCGCAAAATGTGCTGCAAGCTGGCGAAGCCGGCGCCAGCGTCATCGATGGCGATCCGGAGGCCTGCTTGCCGGAGGGGCACGAGCGCGGCGACGAGCGCGTCATAATCCTCGACCACCTCGTGTTCGGTCAGCTCGACGATGATACGGCCGAGAGGAAGGTCAGCGAGAACGTCCATCATGCGGCCGCTGCGGATCGTTGTCGCCGAGGCGTTGACGGAGAGATAGAGATCCGGCGGCAGGGTGCGGAGGGCAGGCAGGGCGACCCGCACGGCCTCCAGCTCGAGATCGACGCCGCGGCCTGCGGCAACCGCATCGGCGAACCAGGCATCGGGTGAACGATATGGCATCGCTGAAAAGCGGGACAGCGCCTCGACGCCGACGGGCCGACGCGTCTGTAGGCTCCAGATCGGTTGGAAGACCGCCGTGAACATCCGATCCGCGATCACACCGTCGATGAGGTCATCGCGCTTGCGCGCGGAGCGCTTCAGTCCGAGCTCGGTGATAACCTGCTCGCCGATAATGTCCGCGAACACGCGCATGACCTGGAGATCGCGCTGGCTGAGCGAGCTATTGGGCTGCGGGCTGAGGCAGCAGAACATGCCGATGGCCACGCCGTTTCGATCCCGGAGCGGGACCGAGATATGCGAGCCGATCGGCAGCGCCTCAGTCAGCGGCAGCGACATCGCGAGGGGGAACTCGCTCGTATCGGTGATGAGCTCAGGCAGGTTGCCAGCAAGGATATGCCGGCAATAAACGGCATAAAGCGACGCGGAATCATTGACCTTGATCAGATGCTCGAAGCCCGGCGCGTCGACGGCGCGCATTACAGTGAGATCACCCTCAAAGGTCGACACATAGGCGATCTTCATGCCGAGGTGTTCGCGAATCGCGGCAATGGCGAATTGAAGCGTTTGCGGCGACGGGTCGTTCGGGACGGCTATCAGCCGCTTCAGCATCTTCCTACCTCGCCCAGCCAGTCAGACTACCGACCAAGGGCGACTCCCCGTCTGCCCCCATCCTCGAGGATTGAGCCGGAACGTTCGCGAACGTCGGACCTCGGGATAGCCATTCAATTCGTCGGTTGTTGTCTGGTTCCAGCGTGAACTGATGATTTTGTCGCAGCACCCGAAAGCCAGTCCGGGTGGTTAATCAACCGTTCTGCCGCCAGCCATAGATCCAATCATAACGAGCCAGTAATCGGTCGCCGCCCAATGCCTTCATGGTTGCGTCCCGGAACGGCGCGGCGAGGGGGCTCATATGATAGATGGCGCCGCTCTGGCGCGCAGCCTGGGCGACGCGCGCGGCGCGTGGCCTTCGCTCGGCAACATAACGGGCGAGCGCGATCTCGGCCGGCAGGTCCGGGCGCAGGAGCATGCGCGTCAGCACAGCCGCATCCTCGATCGCCATCGCGGCGCCCTGTGCCAGGAAGGGCAGCATCGCGTGGCAGGCATCGCCGATAAGGGCGATCCGCCCGTTCTGCCAGGGTCCGTTGGCGTCGACGCCGCAGAGGCACCAGCGGGTCCAGTCGCTGCCGGCGGCGATGAGGTCTTCAAGGTCGTCAGCGGTGCCGCAAAAACGCTGGCGGATGAACGCGGCGTCGCCCGGCTCGCTCCAACCTTCCCCCTGCCATGCCTCTTCGACGATGGCGACGACGTTGATCTCCCGGCCCGAACGGATCGGATAGACAACGACATGGCTGCGGTCGCCGAGGAAAACCGTGACGCGGTCCCGGGCGATCCCATCAGGCGCCGCCGCGGTTGGAATAGTTGTGCGCCATGCCGTGCGACCGGTCGGCTCCGCCGGGCCGCCGCGAAGATGGGCGCGCACGGACGAGCGGACACCGTCCGCTCCGATCAGGATATCGGCATCGCGGCTGATATCGCCTGCCGCGAAGCGGAGGCCCGCCGCCGTTTCGGAGATATTGCTGACGGGACTTCCGAGATGGACCGCGATCTGCGGGTCTGCCGCCACGGCCGAAAGCAGGATATCGAGCAGGTCGGCGCGATGCAGCAGCCGATAGGGTGCGCCGTAGCGGATAGCCGCGCGTGCCAACGGGAGCGCGATGATCGCGCGGCCGCTTTGAACGCCGCGCATCTCGATTGCCTCAGGGCGTGTTGCGACGGCGTCGAGGGCTGGTCCAAGGCCGAGATTATCGAGGATGCGACCGGCATTCGGCGAGATCTGCAGCCCGGCGCCAACCTCGGAAAGGCGATCGGCGCGCTCGAACACCTCAACGCGGAAGCCGGCACGCGACAGGAGAAGCGCTGCCGTCAACCCGGCAATGCCGCCGCCCGCGACGGCGATGGTCGAGACGGACACGGTCTTCGTCGGCCTCAGGCGGCCAGCGGTTCGACGAAAAGGTGGCCGGGCGGGTTCGATTCCGTGCCGTGCAGGCGGGGATTATGCCGATACACCGTCGAGCAATAAGGACAGACACGCTCGCCGGAAGCGCCGAGATCGATGAAGATGTGGGGGTGGTCAAAGGGCGGCTTGGCGCCGACGCACATAAATTCCTGCACGCCGATCTCGATCAGCGCGACGCCGGAATCATTGTGAAAATGCGGGATGACGTGCTCGGCCATGGCGAAATCCGCTCGTTCGACGAAAGTTGGCGCGACGATAGAGCGTTGCGCCCGCGATGAACAGACCGTGATGCTTCTTCCTGTGGCGACACCTTGGCGCGGCGCGCGGCTTCCGTCATAAGGGCGCTCCTCGCAGCGCTGGGCGCTGCCCGTCGCCGCTATCCGGGTCCGCCATGCCAGTCTTCCAGTCCAACGGCTACAGCATTGCCTATATCGATGAGGGCGAGGGCGCTCCGATCCTGCTCATTCATGGTTTCGGGTCGAGCGCGCGGGTCAACTGGGTCAATCCAGGCTGGGTCGATACGCTGGTCAAAGCGGGACGGCGCGTAATCGCGATCGACAATCGTGGCCATGGCAACAGCGACAAGCCGCATCAGGTCGAGGCTTACCGCGTCGCGGCGCTCGCCGAAGACGCCCGCAATCTCCTTCTCCACCTCGGCATCGGCCGCGCTGACGTGATGGGATATTCCATGGGTGCCCGGATTGCGGCGATTCTGGCGCTCTCGCATCCCGAGATGATCCGTCGCCTGGTCTTTGGCGGCCTCGGCTACGGGATCGTTACCGGGATTGGTCCGTGGGGACCAGTGGTGGACGCGCTGGAGACGGAGACGCCCGAGGCGATCACCGATCCGGTCGGCCAGATGTTCCGCAAGTTCGCTGACCAGACCGGCAGCGACCGCGTCGCGCTGGCCGCCTGCATGAAGGCGACCCGCCAGCCGATTTCGGCTGACGATCTCGCGACGCTGCATATGCCGGTCCTGATCGCGGTCGGCGAGAAGGACGAACTGGCCGGATCGGCAGCCGCGCTCGCCCGGATCATTCCGAGCGCCGAAGTGCTGGACATCCCGAAGCGCGACCACATGCTCGCGGTCGGAGACAAGGTCTACAAGGCCGGCGTACTCGATTTCCTTGGCCGGCGCGGTCTCGAATGACGATCGGCCCTCGCAACCGTCGCCGCCGAGCATAGTTTACCCGCCATATGCCGTTTTGTGGCATCCAAGCCTTCATGATAGTGTCCCGGCGGAAATCCGGGGCCCAACTCCGGCAAGGAGACGTTCATGTCGTCAGTCACCTCGCGCATCGGTGGCGATAGCCTCGCAAGCTTCGACCCGCTGTGGTCGCGGATCCGCGCCGAGGCGGAGGAAGTCGTCCGCGGCGAGCCGGCGCTGTCGACCTTCGTCTATGGGTCGATCCTGGCGCATGAACGCCTCGAACTCGCCGTCGCGCACCGTATTGCCGGGCGGCTCGATCATCCAGACGTCGCGGGCGAACTGATCGCACAGGCGTTTGCCGAAGCATTCGAAAACGACGTGTCGATCGCCCATGCTCTGCGGGTCGACGTTCAGGCGGTGGTCGATCGCGATCCGGCCTGCAATCGTTCGATCGAGCCAGTACTCTATTTCAAGGGCTTCCACGCCATCCAGACGCATCGCCTGGCTCATTATCTGTGGCGCCGCGGGCGGCGTGATTTCGCCTATTACCTGCAGAGCCGGTCGTCGGCCGTCTTCCAGGTCGACATCAATCCCGCCGTGCAGATGGGCAAGGGTATCTTCTTCGACCACGCCACCGACATCGTGATCGGCGAGACGGCCATTCTCGAGGATGACGTTTCGATCCTGCAGGGCGTGACGCTCGGCGGAACCGGCAAGGAAATTGGCGACCGCCATCCCAAGGTGCGCCATGGCGTGCTGATCGGCGCTGGCGCCAAGGTGCTGGGCAATATCGAAATTGGGCATTGCTCGCGCGTCGCTTCGGGCTCGGTCGTGCTGCATGCGGTCCCGCCCAACACCACCGTCGCTGGTGTGCCGGCCAAGGTCGTCGGCAAGGCGCCCTGCGCCGAACCGTCGCGGTCGATGGATCAACTGCTTTCGGGTCAAGGCGAGTAAGCCTGACGCCACAAGGTGCCGGAGGCGTCGCACGGGGCGGCGTGCCGGGTCAGCCCGTGCGCTGCGCGGGTGGTCGCCGATCATTCCCCCCGCAAATGGAGAGAAAATTGGATCGCAAGGAGATCCAGAAGCTCGAGGGCTTCTTCCGCCGGCGTTTCAACATGAAGGACATCACTGTCCGCCAGCGGCCGCGCAAGGACGATTCTGCCGAGGTCTATTTCGGCGAGGAGTTCATGGGCGTGCTGTTCCGCGACGATGAGGAAGGCGAGCTTTCCTACAACTTCACGATGGCGATCCTCGACATCGATCTCGAGGAAGTCTGATCGTTCGCACGAGGCCGGACGGCTGACCCGAACTGGGTCATGTCGCTGGTGCCTGTGCCTTTACGAAACAATAACCATGACGCCGCCGGTTCCGGCGGCGTTTTGCATTTGCGAATGGCGGGCCGCGCCACCGTTTCGGTGAGCGGGCCCGTCGGCATGACGTTTGCGTGCGCAGAGGCGGTCAACCACCAGAGCAGAACGAACATGCCGCTTTCCGTCCAGCTCTTCGTGCTCCTCTATTCGGTCGCGGCCGGCTTCGTCACGGCGGGCATCGTCGGCAGCTTTTATCAACTCGTGACCTCCGAACCGGCGCGTTTTGCACTGCTCGGCAGCTCGGCGCCTGCAATGCTGGTCACTTTCCTCTTCTGTGGCGTCGTCGGTCCGTTCATCATCATGCGCAATGCGGTCGCCGCACAGCGGAAGCAACGTCCTGCCCTCGGCTGGATCGTGGGCAGCGTGGCGATCGCCGGCATGTGGAGCGCCTGTTCGGGCCTCATCGTGCTGGATTTCGCGCTTGCCGCGCAGGCAAGCCTATGAGGAGACGGACAGATGGCTGAGAACACGCTGGATGGGGTCGGGCCGGAACTGCCTGAAGCGGGGCGCTACTGGATCGCGCCGGATGCGCGGGTGATCGGCAAGGTGACCCTCGGAGTCGATGTCGGCGTGTGGTTCGGCGCCGTCCTGCGGGGCGACAATGAGCGGATCACCGTGGGGGCCGCGACCAATATCCAGGAGCACGCCATGCTCCATACCGACATGGGTTTTCCACTGGCGATCGGCGAGGGGTGCACGATCGGGCATCGCGCGATCCTGCATGGCTGCACGATCGGCGAGAACAGCCTGATCGGGATGGGGGCAATCGTGCTCAACGGCGCACGGATCGGCGCCAATTCGCTGGTCGGCGCTGGTGCGCTCGTGCCGGAAGGCAAGGACTATCCGGAAGGGTCGCTGATCGTCGGGGCGCCGGGTCGCGTCGTGCGGACGCTCACGCCCGAGCAGATCGAGAGGCTGCGCCAGTCGGCTCGAAGCTATGTCGAGAACTGGCGCCGCTTCGCGAACGGGTTCGTCTGATGTTCAGCGCTTGATCGAGCCGACCAGCACGTTGCGGTCGTCGGCGATCGAAACCCAGCGGCCGCTGTCCGTGTCGGACTGCCGCTTGATGAACTGATAGTCGGTCTGCTCCCAGAGCTTGATCTTGCCCTCGAGATTGTCGAGCACGAGATCGCCGCGATCGGTGCGGACGGTCAAGACCGCATGGCCGTCGCCATTGGTCTGGCGGACGACGGTGATGAGCAGGGAGCCTGCCGGCCAGCCGCGCTGCATAAGCTCGCGGCGCTTCAGCAGGACGAAGTCCTCGCAATCGCCCTTTCCGAGCGTATCGGGATAAGCCCAGAATTCCTCGCGGCCGTAGATGTCCTTGTCGGTGTCCGGGACAATGGCCGTGTTGACGTTGTCATTGACCGCAATGAGCTCGTTCCACAGCACAGGCGTCAGCACCACCGGCCTGTCGTCGGCGGTGCGCTCGCGGCATTCAACCGGCATGCGCGCGCAAAGGTCATGGTGACCGATGGGCTGCGTCGTTTTGCCGAGAACTTGCATGAAAGCCGACTGACCCTGCGCATTCGCAGTCGTCAGACCGGCTGCGCCAAGCAAAGCCAGCGCGAAGAGAGAGGTAAACAAGCGTACGCAATACATAGTCGCCAATTCCCTTGAGCTACGATGACTATGACCGTTGAGTTTTGACGCCGGTCTAAGCCACGAGCTCGAATTCAAATCCAACTCAATTCGAATTCGCCGAAAGGTTTATTGTTGTTGTTAACCTTTCGTTAAATAATATGGCCGAGCCGGGGCGGCGGCAAGCGCAACCTTTTGTTAAGGTTAATTTGCGCGGCCAATGGGAGGGGCGGCGGGGTCTGGGTCTGGTAGTGCCAGGGGAGGGACGGCGATGTGTGGCTGGGGGCGGTGGCGCGCGCGTCTGCCAAACGCCGAGGCCGCGTTCACCGCGTCGCGCTTATCGTGCTTACGGTCTAGCTGGCGCTGGATGCACCCGGGCCTCGCGGCTCGGCGTGCCGGGCGAAGTTAGTAATCGGAGAAGGTGGGGAGACTTCAGAACTGCGCGCGGAGTCCGGCTTCGTCCTGCGCGACGTCGAAGGCGATGGCAATGCCGTCGTCGGTGTGGCGGATCACCTGCGCGACCAGGCCGCCGAGCGCTACCGGCGTGCCGACGGCGGGCCGTTCTGAAATCGCGAGGGCAGCGCCGGTGATCGAGAGGTCGATCACGCGGCAGCGTTCGTGCCGCCCATTGGCCAAAGCGAGCTGAGAGAACGGATTGCGCGGGACGATGCGGACGCCGGACCGCGCGTCGATGCCCTTGGCGAGCGCATGCTCAGCCAGCCATTCAAGCGTCGCGGCGAGCTTGTCGCGCTTTCTGAGTGTGGCGGTAACCGCCAGAATGAAGCCATTGGGGCTCAGTCGAGTGATGGTGCCCTCGATCCGCCCGAGCTGATCGACATAGGCGACGATGCGCTCGCCGATGCGCCCCTGGATCGGGGCCGCCAGCGACAGCGTGTCCGTCGAGATATCGATTGTCTGGCAGGGATATTCGCGGCGGCTCTCCAGCATGTAGCGCCCGAGCAGAGCGATCTCGTATCGCCGGTAGCGGCGGCGGTCATACTGATCGAGGGTGGGCCGATGCGTCGCCAGTTCGAGCATGGAAAGCGTCCGGAATACAGTCGTTGCGGGCACTCTAGCCGGATGCCCTTAACAAGCCATATGCCGGCCAGTTGGCGTCGCATCAGCGCTTGCCGCCCTCGAGGACGACCAGATGATGACGACGTCGTCCGCTCGCCAGGGCCCCTGCCGGCATAACCGGCAAGTCGTCAGGGCGGGCGATCGACATTGGCGAGAGCGGCCGGCTCGGCGCGGGAATGGAGGGATGAAGCAGGACAGGCCGTTCATCCGGCCAGATCAGCCGGAGGCTGGTGATCGACTGGCGGATGACTGGATGGATGTCGAGCCAATAGGGCCGCTCCAGGGGGGCCATGAGGCCGAGAATGCGGTCATAGACCCGCCCGCCGCGCGACAGCGGCAGGATGACCATCTCCCACGGTGCCGACTGGCCGCGATCATTGAGCGTCTCGGCGCCGATCACTGCTGCTGCGGCATCGATGCAGACGGCCGTCAGCAGCGTATCGATCGCCTCGATGTCCTCATCGCCCCAAAGCGTGAGGAAGTTGCGGCCCTTCAGTTCGCGGCCGAAATGGGAACAGAGGCGCGTGCCGGCGAGGCGGAAGGGATATTGGGTAGGCCCGGCACTTTCGAGGATGAACGTGTCGCCGAGAAGGGCGTGGATCTCCGCCGGCTCGATGGCCCCGCGTGGTGGCGCGGCGTCCGTGCCGCGCAGGCGTGACCAGTAGTCGTAGAGTTCTCGGGTATTGCGATGCTTCATTCCGCCCTTCGACGTTCGATTTCGATGCAGGGGCGGCACACCGACCATCTCGCTGCCCGAAACTGTGCGGGCGCGGGACAGCTGGCCCCCCGACCAACATGGTAAATGCGGGGTGTGCACGCGGCGTGCCAACCGGCGCACGACGATCGAACAGACCGACTCACATGCGCCTTGCCGACATGGTTGCGAATTCGTTCGCCGCATGGCAATCCTGTCGCGTTCACGGGGCGTCTTGACCGGGGGGTAAAGACGGGGCGTGATCGGGGCCGTTTGTGCGCGCTTCTTTGAAGCCGCGCCGGACGGCCCCTCGATTTCCGCCTGACCAGGGATGCGGGGCAACGCCGCGGCGGCGCAGGGCCGCTTGTTTCCGCGCCGGTGGCCGTCTATCTCGAAGCCATGTCAGAACGCTTCCCACGCACGACGCGCGAGCCTGTCTTCAACCTGCCGCCGGTGATCATCGCCTCGGTGGTGCTGCTCGGCGTCATCCATGCCATTCGCGTCTGGCTGCTGACGCCGGACCAGGAGGGCTGGGTGATCGCAGCCTTCTCCTTCGTTCCCGTGCGGATCACGTTTCCCGCCGCCTATGATTTCGATTGGCCGGGCGGCATCGCCGGTGATGTCTGGACGTTCTTCACCTACGCCTTCCTCCATGCCGACTGGATGCATTTCGGCATCAACGCGCTCTGGCTCGCTGCCTTCGGCACCCCGCTTGCCCGGCGCTTCGGTCCGCAGCGTTTCATCGGCTTCTCGCTCCTCGGCGCCGCGGGCGGTGCGGCCGCCCATCTGGCGCTCGATCCGCACAGCATGGCTCCGCTTGTCGGCGCCTCGGCGGCCATCGCCGCGCAGATGGCGGCCGCGGCGCGATTCGCCTTCTCGCCCGGTGGCAGGCTCGGCGGCGGCGGGGCGTTCAGCGCGGATGCCGATCATCGGCCGGCGCTCACCATTCCCGAAATGATACGGAATTCGCGGGTGCTGATGTTCCTCGGCGTCTGGTTCGTCTTCAATCTCTTGTTCGGATTGTTGTTCACGCCGCCGGGCATCCAGTCGAGCCAGATCGCCTGGGACGCGCATCTTGGCGGTTTCATCGTCGGGCTGCTGTTCTTCCCGATCTTCGATCCGGTGGCGCGCCGCGCTACCTGACCGCCGCTGCCTGATTGCTTGCGCTTCGATCCTGCGAGGATCATCATCTTGTATCGCGGTGTCCGGACCGGTCCCCCTGACAGAGAGCGGCTGGCGCCTCGTTTCAAGGGAGCCGACGCCATGACCGTTGCCGCTATCCTCGCCCATAAGGGTCGAAACGTTCTCACAGTCTCCAGGGACATGTCCGTCGCGGAGGTCGTCGCTCTCCTTGCGGAGCGGCGGATTGGCGCCGTCGTCGTCGTCGACGATGTCCGCCATATCCTCGGCATCGTCTCGGAACGCGACGTCGTGCGCATGCTGGCGCATGCGGGATTTGAGGGGCTTGCTGCCAATGTCGCCTCGATCATGACCGCGAAGGTCATTACCTGCAGCGATCAGGACACGATCAACGACGTGATGGAGCGGATGACGCATGGCCGTTTCCGCCATCTGCCGGTGGTGGAAGACGGCCGGCTCGCCGGCATCATCTCGATTGGCGACGTCGTGAAGGCACGCATCGAGCAGGTCGAGCGCGAGGCCGACGAGATGCGGACCTATATCGCGATGGCGTGAGGGCGGACCGCGTACAAATTGGCCTCAGCCGCCATAGACGGCTTTGGGGTCGAACAGAGGGTCATCACCCGTCGGCTCGAGCGCAAGCTCGGACGCCGGCTTTTGGCCGATGGGAACGCGCCTATAGAAGCAGCCCTTGCGGCCGGTGTGGCAGTTGGCGCCCGTTCCCGCGGTGACGACGCGGATGAGGATCGCATCCTGGTCGCAATCGACGCGCATCTCGGTCACGGTCTGGACATGGCCGCTCGTCGCGCCCTTGTGCCAGAGCTCTTTGCGCGACCGACTCCAGTACCAGCCTTCGCCCGTCTCGATCGTCTTCGCCAGCGCCTCTTCATTCATCCAGGCGACCATGACGACATCCCCGCTCGCATCATCGACGACGATGGCGGCGATGAGCCCGTCCGCGCCGAAGCGCGGCATCAGGACAAGGCCTTCCTCGATCTCGGCATGGGTCCCGGGCGCAGCGAACGGGCCACTCATGCCGCTTCCTCCTGGCGCAGCTTGAGGCCGACTCCGAGCGACGCGAGGGCGTCCCAGTAGCCGGGATAGGTCTTGCCGGTGCAATCCGGGTCGAGGATCGTGATGCCGCCGATCTTGAGGCCGGCAAGCGCGAAGCTCATGGCGATGCGATGGTCCGAATAGGTCTCGATCTCGGTCGGCAGTGTCTGGCCGCAAAGGGCGGGATCCGAAGCGACGATGAGATCATCGCCTTCCTCATGCGCGAGGCCCGGCCGGATGCGCGAAAGCTCGGTCGAGAGCGCGCGGATCCGGTCGCATTCCTTGACGCGGAGATTGGCGATGCCGACGAAGCGAACCGGCGTCTCGTTGAAGGCCGCAAGCACCGCGAGTGTCGGTACGGCGTCCTGCATCTGCGAGCCATCGATGACTGCCGGCAGATGCGGGAATGCCGCGATGAGCGCGGCCGCTTCGGCGTCGGGCTGCGTGAAGTCCTCAGCCTCCACGCCGAGATCGATGGCGCCGTTTGTCAACACGGAGGCCGCCCACAGATAGGTTGCCGCGGAAGCGTCGGGCTCGACGTGGATGTCGGCGGCCCTGTAGCCGGTCGGCTCGATGCGCCAAGTCGCGGCATCACGCCTCTCGACCTTCGCCCCGAAGGCGGTCATCGCCGCGACGGTCAGGTCGACATAGCCGCGCGCGCCGATATCGCTGCCGGTCAGCGCGACCTCGACCGGGCCCGTGCCGCAGGCCGCCGCCATCAGCAGGGCCGAGACATACTGGCTCGAAAGGCTGCCATCGATCTCGATACGGCCGCTGCCGAAGGCTCCGGTCCCATGGACGGTCACCGGCGGATAGCCCCCAGTATCGCTGCAATCGATGCCGACCGATTGCAGCGCTGCCACGAGCGGTCCGATCGGGCGCTTGCGCATGTGATCGTCGCCATTAACCACCACGGTGCCCTCGACGAGCGTCACCGCTGCCGTGAGGAAGCGCATCGCCGTGCCGGCATTGCCAAGGAAGAGCGGGCCGGCTGGCGGGAGGAGGCGTCCCGTCGAGGTGACGACGAAACTCGTCGCGTCGGGCTCGTCGACCGTGACGCCCATGTCGCGCAGCGCCGCCGCCATCAGCTTTGTGTCGAGGCTCTTCAGCGCGCCGGTGATGCGGCTGGTGCCGCTTGCCAGCGCCGCCAGCAGCAGCACTCGATTGGTGATCGACTTCGAGCCCGGCGGCGATACGCGGCCGTAGAGCGGAGCGGTCGCCGGCGTGATCGTGATTGCCTTGGTCGTGCGCTGTGCAGCTTCGCTCATTTGTCAGGCCCTTGGTCTCAGGGAGAAGGTGAGCGGCTTAGACCAAAGACGCGACCGCGCACAAGAGGCGGAGGCTCAGCGTCGGCCTTCGACGAGTTGCAGGAAGCGTGCGCGCTCGGCCGGATCGGTCTTGAAGACGCCCTTGAAGCTTGTCGTGACGGTCGAGACGCCGGATTTCCGCGCGCCGCGCATCGACACGCAGTGATGCTCGGCTTCGATCAGCACGGCGACGCCATGCGGCGCGAGCCCGATCTCGATCGCGTCTGCGATCTGCTGCGTCAGCCGCTCCTGCATCTGCAGCCGGCGCGCATAGGCATCGACCAGACGCGCCAGTTTCGAAAGGCCGACGACACCTCCATTGGGCAGATAGGCGATATGGGCCTTGCCGATGAACGGCACCATGTGGTGCTCGCAATGGGAATGAAACGGGATGTCGCGCAGCAGCACGAAATCGTCATAGCCGCCGGCCTCGTCGAAGACACGGTCGAGAATCGCGGCGGGATCTTCTTCGTAGCCCGAATAGAATTCGCGATAGGCCTTCGCGACGCGCGCCGGCGTTTCCAGCAGCCCCTCGCGGTCGGGGTCGTCGCCGGCATAGGCGATGAGCGTGCGCACGGCCGCCTCGGCCTCAGCCGCACTCGGCCTTTCGGCGGCTCGCGGCGCATATTTCAGCTGCGGCGGGGTCTTGGCATCCATGCTCGACTCCGATGACGAACGGTTTCGGAGCCTTGTATCTGGATCGGAAGGCCGGAACTTTCTATATCTCATCGCATCGGAGGCGCCGATGATCGATGAAATCTACAATGCGCGGATCCTGGAATTCGCGGCCAATATCGAACGCATCGGCCGTCTTGCGGCGCCGCAGGCGACCGCGAAGGCGCATTCGCGGCTCTGCGGCTCCACCGTCACTGTCGATATCGTGATGGACGGCGATGTCGTGACGGATTTCGCGCATGACGTCCGGGCCTGCGCGCTCGGCCAGGCGACGTCGTCCGTCATGGCGCGGCATGTCGTCGGCGCGCGGGCGGAGGAACTCCGGGCGGTGCGCATCGCAATGTACGCCATGCTCAAGGAGAATGGCGCGCCGCCGGAAGGCCGCTTTGCCGATCTCAAATATCTGGAGCCGGTGCGCGACTATCGCGCGCGCCACGCCTCCACGTTGCTGACCTTCGATGCCGTCGTTGATGCCATTGGCCAGATCGAGGCCGCGCGCGCCGCGGAAGCCGCCGAATAGGAGACGCGCATGGGCTACGATCATCTCGGCTTCAATGTGAAGAACTTTCTGGCGAGCCGCGATTTCTATATCCGCCTGTTGGCGCCGCTCGATATCGGCGTCGTCCATGAGACCGCCGACTGGGCGATGTTCGGCGAAAACGGGCGCGGTCTGCTCTGGATCGGCAGCTATGGTGCGCCGCCCGGACCCATCCATTTTGCGTTCAAGGCGCGCGACCGTGCCGCCGTGCATGCATTCCATGCCGCGGGAATCGAGGCAGGCGGGCGCGACAATGGTGCGCCGGGGCCGCGGCCGCAGTATCATCCCGGCTATTACGCCGCCTTCATCACCGACCCGGACGGCCATAATGTCGAAGCCGTGGTGCACGAGCATGGGTGAGGTTCAGAGGATGTCCAAACGCGTGCCGGCCGCGCTCATCGCGGTTGCCATAGTTGGGGCTGGCTTCCTGTCGGCTGCGGCTCCGGCTTTCGCGCTTTCCAGCGATGCGCAGACGATCGTGGATCGGCTGAAGGCCACCATCCCGGATATGAAGCCGGTCTGTTCTGATCGTGGCAAGCTCACTGCCGCCGTGACGAGCGCGACGATCGCGCTTGCGACGGCGAAGAAGATTAACGGCGATCACGCGGTCGCCCGCAAGGCTGGCCAGGAGGCGGGGTATTATCTGTACTTCCACTGCCCACCGGCATGAGGCGAATGCGCCTGACGCGCGCGCCAAAGGGCTGCCGGCGCTGATCGGCATTGGCCTGATCCGCCTCTACAAGCTGATGCTGTCGCCCTTTCTCGGCCAGAACTGCCGCTATCTGCCGACCTGTTCCAGCTATGGCGAGGAGGCGATCAGGCGGCATGGCCTCTGGGCGGGCGGATGGACGACGCTCGCCCGCTTCCAGCGCTGCGGACCGTTCGGCGCGTCGGGATATGACCCAGTGCCGGAAGTGCTCAGGCCCGCTGCGCGCTGGTATCTGCCCTGGCGATACGGCCAGTGGACGGGAAAGCATATCGATCCGAAGACGCGGTTGGATTGAGCGGCTAGACCGGTGTTCGGTCAAGAGTCTTGCGCGGGGCCTCGCCGTGGGGCATCTAGCCCGTCCCCTACAGGCATCAGGCCGGATCAGCAGTCCTGAACTGCTTAAATTGTCCGGTGCGGCTTCCCTGCCTTGGTGCCATTCCTGGCCCTCACAATGGTGCGAGATCGATGAGCAAGCGATATGCCGGCTCTTGCCTCTGCGGCGAAGTCAGGTTCGAGATTTCCGGAGCGTTCGAACATTTCTTCCTGTGTCACTGCGATCGCTGCCGAAAGGACACGGGGTCCGCACACGCGGCAAACCTTTTCTCGACGACGGCGGCCATCACCTGGCTTTCGGGCCAGGAAAATGCGCGGACGTTTCAGGTGCCGTCCTCGCGACATCGGAAGAGTTTTTGCTCTAAATGCGGCTCCGCGCTTCCCGATGTCCAGTTCGATGGGGGTCTGCTGGTGGTGCCGGCGGGGAGCCTCGATGTCGATATCGATATCGAGCCCAACGCCCACATCTTCTTCGCCGAGCGGGCGAATTGGGACGAGCAACTGGAAGCGGCGCCGAAGATCGACGGGCTGCCCGGCTGATAGCGAAGGCGGCGGGCGGTAATTTCTCGCGGCTCGCGTATTTTTGCGACCGGCTTTGGCGTTGGCTGCGCGGAAACAGCTCGACGATGCTTGGGATGAGTGACTTTCCGACCCTGTCCTGGTTATGGCCGGCGGCATAGTGATATTCGGAGCGGTACTCGGTATTCAGCTGCGTCGAGGCGCTGCCTATCGGAAGCTGCCCGTACGTCGCGGATAGGTTTTGGCGGACCGGTTGTCCGCCGAACTCAACTGCGTTATCTCCTGCCGCGCCGGGCTGACCGGCGCTTCCGGCGGCCCCCTGCCGCCAGCAACGCTTACCCGCGCTCGTCTGCGGGAGTGAGCAGGAGAGATACGATGATCCATCTGACCTTCCCCGATGGCTCGGTTCGCGAATTCGCCGCTGGTACGACCGGCCGGCAGGTCGCCGAAGGGATTTCGAAATCGCTGGCCAAGAAGTCGGTCGCGATGACGCTTGGCGGCACGCTCACCGACCTTTCCGACCCGATCACTGCCGATGCTTCGATCGAGATCGTGACGCGTGATGATCCGCGGGCGCTCGAGCTGATCCGCCACGACGCAGCGCATGTGATGGCCGAGGCCGTGCAGGAACTTTTTCCGGGCACCCAGGTCACCATCGGCCCGGTGATCGAGAACGGCTTCTATTACGACTTCGCGCGCCCTGAGCCGTTCACCACCGAGGATCTGCCGAAGATCGAGGCGAAGATGCGCGAGATCATCACGCGCAACGCCCATTTCACCAAGGAAGTCTGGTCGCGCGAAGAGGCGAAGCGCGTCTTCGCGGCCAAGGGCGAGGCGTTCAAGCTCGAGCTGATCGACGCCATCCCGGCTGGCCAGGACCTCAAGATCTACAAGCAGGGCCAGTGGTTCGACCTTTGCCGTGGCCCGCATATGGCCTCGACGGGCCAGATCGGCTCGGCCTTCAAGCTGACCAAGGTTGCCGGTGCCTATTGGCGCGGCGACTCGACCAAGCCGATGCTGACGCGCATCTATGGCACCGCCTGGCATGACCAGGTCGAGCTCGACGCCTATCTCCACATGCTGGAGGAGGCGGAGAAGCGCGACCATCGCAAGCTCGGCCGCGAGATGGACCTGTTCCATTTCCAGGAAGAGGGACCCGGCGTCGTCTTCTGGCATTCCAAGGGCTGGTCGATGTTCCAGGAGCTGATCGCCTATATGCGGCGGCGCCTGCGTCCGCTCGGCTATCAGGAGGTCAACGCGCCCCAGCTGCTCGACAAGTCGCTGTGGGAGACCTCAGGCCATTGGGGCTGGTACAAGGAGAACATGTTCGCGGCGCAGTCGGCCGGCGATGATACCGAGGACGAACGCGTCTTCGCGATCAAGCCGATGAACTGCCCCGGCCATGTTCAGATATTCAAGCATGGCTTGAAGTCCTATCGCGATCTGCCTCTGCGCATGGCCGAATTTGGCGCCGTGCATCGCTACGAACCCTCGGGCGCGCTGCACGGGCTGATGCGCGTGCGCGGCTTCACGCAGGACGACGCGCATATCTTCTGCACCGAAGAGCAGATGGCGGCCGAGTGCCTGAAGATCAACGACCTGATCCTCTCGACCTATGCCGATTTCGGTTTCGGCGAAGTGGTCGTGAAGCTCTCGACCCGCCCTGAAAAGCGGGTCGGCTCCGATGCGGTGTGGGATCACGCCGAAGCGGTGATGATGCGTGTGCTCAAGACCATCGAGGAACAGTCGGGCGGCAAGATCAAGACCGGCATCCTTGAGGGCGAGGGCGCGTTCTATGGGCCGAAATTCGAATACACGTTGCGCGATGCGATCGGCCGCGAATGGCAGTGCGGCACCACGCAGGTCGACTTCAACCTGCCGGAGCGGTTCGGCGCCTTCTATGTCGACAGCGACGGCACCAAGAAGACGCCGGTGATGATCCACCGGGCCATCTGCGGTTCGATGGAGCGCTTCCTCGGCATCCTGATCGAGCATTTTGCCGGCCATTTCCCGCTCTGGTTCGCGCCGGTGCAGGTTGTGGTGGCGACGATCACGTCAGAGGCCGATGGCTATGCCGAGGCGGTCGTAGAGAAGCTGCGCGCGGCCGGCCTCCGGGCCGAGGTTGATCTTCGCAACGAGAAGATCAACTACAAGGTGCGCGAACACTCCGTTGCCAAGGTCCCGGTGATCCTCGTCTGCGGCAAGCGCGAGGCGGAAGAGGGTACGGTGAATATCCGCCGCCTCGGCTCGCGCGACCAGGTCTCGGCAACGCTCGACCAGGCACTCGCCGATCTCCTGGCGGAGGCGACCCCGCCCGACCTGCAGCGCAAGGGGCAGGTTGCTGCCTGACCATATGCGGCGCGCGGCTTTACCGAGCCGCGCGCCGGTTGGATGAACTGATTGCCGGAATTCACCGTTCGAGCCGCTGGATCGCCTCGGCGGAGACAGGCGTGAAGAAATTGACGAGATTGCCGTCGGGATCGCGAAAGAGCAGCGAGCGGTTGCCCCAGGGCATCGTTGTCGGTGACTGGACGAGGCTGTCGCCAAGGACATCCCCCAGATCTTGGAATGCCTTATCGACGTCGGCCACGCGGAATTCGATGATTGCTGTGTGATTGTCCGCCGGCCGCGCAACCCCCGCGCCGAACATCTGCACCGTACGGGCGCTGCCGATCGCCAGTGTGCAAGCCGGCGTAACCAGTTCCGCGAAATCGTCGGTGTAGCGAATGGCTGCCATGCCTGTCACGCGTTCGTAGAACGCCATCAGCCGACCGACGTCGGTTGTGATGATGCGGATCGAGACAAGACTCATCGAGACGGAATTCATGGCGGGCTCTCTTTCGGCGGTGCGTGAATGGCGATGAAACCGATCCGCTTGTAAAAGGAGCCTGCTGCCAGCGTTCCGTCAGCAGGAGAACCGGGTTGCGTCGCGCCGATCGATTATTTCAACTGATCCAGATCCTCCGGCGCACACGAATGCCGGTCACGGCAGCGGCGCTTGCCGAGGAACTGGAGGTTTCGAAGCGGTCCGTCTACCGCGACATCGCCGACCTCATGGGCCAACGTGTTCCCATCCATGGCGAAGCGGGCTTCGGCTATGTGCTCGGCAGTGGGTACGATATGCCGCCGCTGATGCTGACGGCGGACGAGGTCGAAGCGGCGGTGCTCGGCGCCCAATGGGTGGCCGACAAGGGGGATCCGGTGCTTGCCGCTGCCGCGCGTGACCTGATCGCGAAAATCTCCGCGGCCCTTCCGGAACGGCTCCGCGACCTCGTTGTCGATCCGACGCTTGCCGCGGCGCCGGCGCGGGAGATGCCGCGCGACAGGATCGATGTCGCGAGGGCCCGGTTGTGGATCCGCGACGGCAAGAAGATCCGTATCCTCTATCGCACGGGAGAAGGGGAGCCGAGCGAGCGGGTCATCTGGCCGGCGATGCTCGGCTATACCGAACATGTTCGGCTGCTTGCCGCCTGGTGCGAACTGCGCCAGGACTTTCGCTTGTTCCGGCTGGACCGCATAGACGCGGCCGAGTTCCTCGATGATCGCCACGGGCGTCGGCCCGGCGAATTGCGGTCGGCGTGGCGGCGTCAGTTCGCGGCGCGTGAACACCCGGCGGCCCGCCAGATATAACCCGCATCCCACGCGAAGCTGGCGCGAGTCTGCATGTCTCGAAGTTGTGGATCGGACTGAGAAGGACGGAGAGGAGTGGGATGAGGCTGTCAAAAGATCGGGTCGACGATGCAATAAAAACGCTTGAGCTCGGTCGTGTCGTTGACATAACGCCGCTCTCAGGCGGCACGTCGCCTGTGTTTCGGCTCGACCTCTCCAGCGATGTCTCCGTAGTTCTCAAGTCTTATCCAGACGACGGCGACAAGACTCCCGCCCGTGAAGCGCTTGCGGCGCGCCAGTTTCTGGCGGTCGCCGTGCCGGTGACGCGGTATCTGCTGATCGACGAAACCAGGAACGTGCTGCCGTTTCGCTTTGCCATCACCAACTGTTTGCCGGGTGTCGCCGGCGGGTCGCTCAAAGACCATAGGGACATCGCCAGCCTCTACCGCCAGACTGGCGGGCTGCTCCGCACGCTGCACGCGATCGCGATGCCAGCCTATGGCGCCTTTGGCCCGGACGGCATCATCGATCCCGTTTCGACGAACGCCGCCTTCATACGCCGTATCATCGAGGACGCTTTTGGGCGCTTTGCTGCCTTTGGCGCCGACACTCATGTGAGTGCGCGCCTGCGCGCGATCATCGAGCAGCATTTCCAATCGGTGACTTCGCACAGCATCGGCGCGGTCTTTGCGCACGATGATCTTCACCCGAACAATGTCCTGGCGGTCGAGGACGATCGGGGAAATCTCGTATTGAGTGGGCTGGTCGATTTCGGAAACGCACGGGCTGCCGATGCTGTCTTCGACCTGGCCAAATGTCTCTTCTGCTCAGAGCATGATGCTCCTGGCAGCACGCCGCATATCTTGGCTGGCTATGGCGAGATTGATCATCCAAGCCCTGCACTGGCCATCTGGTACTACACGATCCTGCATCGCATGGTGATGTGGTGGTGGCTACGACATGTCGGTGTCATTCCTTCAGCCACCTCGCCGAGCGACCTGATGGATCGCCTCATAGAGACCGGAGATTCAACGGCAGCGCCGTAGCAATGTCGACCCGACCTTGGGCACGTTCTCGCGAAGAAGAGCCGCGCGGCACAGCATCGGGGAGCAGAAGAGGCCGGCAAGATCACGGCGATCCGCGAAGGCCGTCTTCTAGGGAGTCGGCGACACGTTCGTTGGCGCGGATGGAGTGCCGTCCTTCGCCGCGACCAGCACTTCCACTTCGCGGTCGCGGCCGGCTTCGACGGTGAAGTTGCGCTCGTGGATCTGGTTGTCGTGCTTGGCGACGGCGGTGTAGTCGCCGATCGCGAGGACGACGTCCGGAAAGGCGCCGACGCTGTCGAAGACGCTATCGCCGCCCGGCGTCAGTACCGACCAGGACGTATTGGCGAGCGCCTCGCCACCGGAATCGGCAACCAGTTTCAGCGTGATGCGCGCCGCCTTCTGGAACAAGGTCGCCTCGACCAGCTTGCCGGCATCGACCTTGATGTCGGCGCGCACGGCAGCGTTGGCGTCGCCATAGCGGCTGACCACGTGATAGATTCCGGCCGTCAGGCGGACCAGTTGCTCGGGCGCAACATCGGAGGCGATCGGGGAGGTCTCCTGGTCGGTCTCGTCGGTGCCGGGATAGATGTCGAATTTGGACAGCGCCGGCGTGATCGGCAGATCCTTGCCGTTGACGGCTGTCAGCTTCAACCCGCCGGCATTGAGCACGAAGGTGTCGTGGCCGCCTTCTCCGGTGACCGACAGGGTGCGGGTCACGGCGGCCCGGCCATAGGCGGCGTTGACGATGTAATTGCCCGGCGGCAGGTCGAGGCGGACCGTGCCGCCGCGCTGCTCGCGGACCAGGGGCAAATGGCCGTCGCCGCCACGCTTCTCGGAGAAGACACGCCAGACCATGCCTGACGGTATGGCCGTGCCGTCATCCGTGAGCTTGGCCTGAAGTTCGACGGCACGCGGATTGACGCGCGCCGGCGCCTGGCGCGGCGCGGTCGGGAAGGCCGGCTTCAGCAAGGCACCCGGATCGATGGGCGTCGGCAGGAGGGGCGCGAGCGGCAGGGGGGCCGTCGGGGCCGGGGACGTCGACAGGCCGGCTCCGGACAGATCCGGCATGCTCAGCGTGTCGGATGTCGGTGCAGAGGGAATGTCGATCGGGGGTACGGGGTCGTTGTTGAGCGGGGCGGCGTTGATGCCCGCACCGCCATTCGGGGCGAAACCCGGCCCGGGGCCGCCCGCCGGTGACTGCGCAAGAGCCGCGAGCGGGCTGATCGCCAGTAGTGTCGCGGCAATACAGGCAGCAAGGCCGCGCTTCATCAGCATCGATCGTCCCGAGCGAGGTTCCAACTGCGTTCTGGCCATGCTCCCCTTAGAACCGAAGAAGGGTGGCGATTTCAAGACCTGCACGCCCGGCAACGAGGGTTGCATTGGCCGCGGATTCGTCCGATCAGTCGGACACACCACGCTTCCCGCGCCGGCTTGACGCCTGCGCCTTATGCAGAATCTCCGAGATCCGAGAGACATGACCGATACACTGACGCTTCTGAAGACGCGCCGATCGATCCCTGCCGTCAATATCGTCGAGCCTGGCCCCTCTGCCGCGCAGATCGAGGAGATGCTGACGATCGCGGCCCGCGTGCCGGATCATGGCAAGCTGGTGCCGTTCCGCTTCGTGCTGTTCGAAGGTGAGGCGCGTGCGGCCGCCGGCGCGGCGACGGCGGCGCTTCTTGCGGCGCGTCGGCCGGATGCCGATCCGAAGCTGATCGCGGCGGAAGCCAATCGCTTCTCCCGCTCGCCGCTGGTCGTCGCGGTGGTGAGCCGTGCCGCGCCGCACGTCAAGATTCCCGAGTGGGAGCAATTGCTGGCGGCCGCCGCCGCAGCCATGAACCTGATGATCGCCGCGAACGCCATGGGTTTTGCGACGCAATGGCTGACCGAATGGGTGACCTATGATGCCGAGGCGCGTGCCCTGCTCGGGCTGGCAGAGGCCGAGCGCCTTGTCGGCCTCATCCATGTCGGCACCCCCGATATTCCGCCTTTCGAGCGGCCGCGGCCGGCGCTTGCCGATATCGTCACGCGGTGGAGCCCGCCGGCCTGACTTCGCCGGTTAACCTCCCGTTATGGTTGACGGAACATTAATCCATTGATGCTCAGATCGGCCCAAAGCAGCCGCGATCTCTAAGGTCGGCTGCACCGTTCGGGTCGGGGGCTTCATGATCGTCCGTCAATTCCTGGAGTGGCTTGAAACGGCTCCGGCCGGGCGCCGCGCCGAGGCAGCGCATGCCATGGCGCGCGCCTATCTCTATTCCGAGGTCGATAGCGAAGCGCGCGCCGACATGGAAGCGGCGATGACCGTCCTGCTCGATGATCCCGCTACGGAGGTGCGCTATGCGCTCGCCGATGCGCTGGCGGTCGATGCACGGGCGCCGCGCCATATCATCCTGACTCTGGCCGGCGACCACATCGATATCGCTGGCTTGGTGCTCACCTGCTCGCCAACCTTCATCGATCCAGAACTCGTCGACATCGTGGCCGCCGCGGATGGTGCGCGGCAGGCGGCGATCGCGGCCCGGCTTCCGGTGAGCCGCGCCGTGGCAGCAGCCATTGCCGAGGTTGGCGAGGCGGAAGCCTGTATGGCGCTGCTCGACAATCCGGACTCATCAATCGCCGCGATCAGCCTTGCCCGGCTCGCCGAGCGCCATGGCGAAGACGCATCGATCCGCGACCGGCTTCTGGAGCGTGCCGACCTGCCGCCCGATATCCGGCAGATGCTGATCCGCCGTCTCGGCGATCGTCTCGGCGCCTTCGTTGCCGCCAAGGCCTGGATCGCCCCGGATCGCGCGCGGTTCGTCACGCGCGATGCTTGCGAGCGGGCGACAATCGCCATCGCCGCCGAATCGGCCACCGAGGATCTTGGCGCGCTGGTCGAGCATCTGCGCGTCACCGGCCAGCTCACGACGGCCCTGCTGCTGCGGGCAGTCTGCGCCGGCAATATCGACCTCTTCGAAGCCGCGCTCGCCATTCTCTCGCGCATTCCGGAGGGCCGCGTCGCCGGTCTGGTGCGCTCGGGGCGACCAGCTGCATTGCGGGCTATCTACAAGAAGGCGGGCCTTCCGGCCTCGGCTTTCGATGCCTTCGCCGCGGCCATCGAGACGGCACGCGAGGCAGCGCGGGAGGCGCAGCCTGTCGGCCGCCACGCATTGGCGCGGCGTACCGTCGAGCGGGTCATGGAGCGCTACAGGGCGATCACGGACGGCGAGGCGAACGAACTTCTCGCCATGCTGCGCCGCTACGCAGCAGAGGAGGCGCGCGAGAGTGCGCGCGCCGTTGCCCGGGCCGTACGCAGCGCCGCCTAGTAGCGGAACTGCTCGGTCAGGATGCGCTCGTCCCAGCTATGGCCCGGATCGAAAAGGATCAGGCTCTTGGCGCGGCGATCCTGGCGCACCACGATCTTCAGCACCGACTTGATTTCCGTGTGATCGGCGACGGCGTTCACGGGACGCTTTTCGGGCTCCAGCACTTCGAGCGTAACGCGGACCCGATCCGGAATCAGCGCGCCGCGCCAAAGCCGGGGCCGGAACGCGCTGATCGGCGTCAGCGCCAGCAAGGGTGCATGGATCGGCAGGATCGGGCCGTGCGCCGAGAGGTTATAGGCCGTCGAGCCGGCTGGCGTCGCCACGAGCACGCCGTCGCCGCTCAGTTCCTCGAGGCGAACGCGCTCATCGATTGAGATGCGCAGCTTGGCCGTCTGATAGGACTGGCGAAAGAGCGAAACTTCATTGATCGCATAGGCGCGGTGCTCGTTGCCTTGCTGGTCGAGCGCATCCATCTGCAGCGGATGCAGCGTCGAGGC
Source organism: Kaistia soli DSM 19436 (assembly GCF_900129325.1). Taxonomy (GTDB): domain Bacteria; phylum Pseudomonadota; class Alphaproteobacteria; order Rhizobiales; family Kaistiaceae; genus Kaistia; species Kaistia soli. Next base: position 1,927,722 of record NZ_FQUP01000001.1, read on the forward strand.
GATGGCCGCGCGAACGCGTTCGCGCAGTTCATCCTCGCGAAACTCGTTCATCAGGAAGCCGACCGAGCCGCGGTTCATGCCGTAGATCGGCTTGCCGGAATTCATGAAGCGGTGGAGCATCTGCAGCATGAAGCCATCGCCGCCGAGCGCGATGATGACGTCGGCTTGTTCGGGATCGGCACTCTCATAGAGAGACTTCAGCCGCGCCTCGGCGGCCGCCGCCTCGGGCGTGCCGCTCGCGATGAACGCAAGCGCGCCGCCGAACAATTCCTGCTTGGCCATGACCGAATGCCGCCCCTTTGCCCCGTCGGAGCCTTGTATCAGACGATCGTGACGCGCAGCGCGCCGACAGTTTCGATTTCAGCCTCGATGACATTGCCGCGCTGCAGATCGCCGACCCCGGCCGGTGTGCCCGTGAAAATGAGATCTCCGGCTTCGAGCGTGAACCAGCGTGAGAGGTGGGCGATGATCTCGGGCACCGTCCAGATCATGTCGGCAATGTCGCCGTCCTGGCGCAGGTCGCCATCGACGCTTGCCGTGAGGCGCCCCTTGGTCGGATGGCCGATCGCCGCGGCCGGTTGGATCGCGCCGACCGGCGCCGATTGCGCAAAGGCCTTCGCGGTCTCCCAAGGCCGTCCGGCCTTCTTCAGGTCTGCCTGCACGTCCCGGCGCGTCAGGTCGAGCCCGACGGCGTAGCCATAGACATGGCCGAGCGCAGCGCCGATCGCGATATCCTTTCCGCCGCGTCCGATTGCCACGACCAGTTCGGCCTCGTGATGCAACTCCTCGGTCAGCGGCGGATAGGGGACCTCGCCCGGACCGACGACATCGCCGGCGTTCTTTTGAAAGAAGAAGGGTGGTTCGCGATCGGGGTCATGCCCCATCTCACGGGCATGGGCGGCATAATTGCGGCCGACGCAGAAGACGCGGCGGATAGGAAATCGCGCGTCGAGACCAACGACCGGAAGCGAGACGACCGGCGGCGGGGCCACCACGTAACTGGGCTCGGGCATCGCGGATCCTGTCCATCTGCCGTGTTCAAAATGTGCGACACTGTCGGCGAGGCGTCGGCGAGATGCAAGGCTGCGCCGCCCCGTCGCGGCGGTTCGAGGTTGCGGCCAAGCGGCGCGACGGCTAGGAAGTCGGCCCGTCCCTGACCCCATCGAGGCTCGTTCATCCATGCCGGCCGCGCCAGCACGCTTCGTGCTCACCCTTTCCTGCGGCGATCGCCGCGGCATCGTCGCGGCAGTTGCCAATTCGATCGCCTCGCAGGACTGCAACATCGTCGAGAGCGCGCAATATGGCGATCCCGACAGCGGCCGCTTCTTCATGCGCGTCGCCTTCGCGGCGCCTGATACGGTGACCAAGGCGAGCTTCACGAGCGGCTTCCTGCCGGTCGCGACCGGTTACGGCTTCGACTGGCAACTGCATGATCTCTCGGTCAAGCCGCGCGTCATGATCCTCGTCTCGAAGCTCGGCCATTGCCTCAACGACCTGCTCTACCGCAACTCCATCGGCCAGCTGCCGATGGACCTCGTTTCGGTGGTTTCCAATCACGAGACGATGCGCCGACGCGTCGAGGGGGAGGGGCTGCCGTTCCATTTCATTCCGGTTGATGGGCGCAGCAAGGCCGAGCAGGAGGCCGAGGTGCTTGGTCTCATCGAGGGCGAGCGCATCGATCTCGTCGTGCTCGCGCGTTACATGCAGGTGCTTTCGGACAGCATGACCGACAAGCTGGCCGGCCGCGTGATCAACATCCACCACTCGTTCCTGCCAAGCTTCAAGGGCGCCAAGCCCTATCACCGCGCCCACGAGCGCGGCGTGAAGCTGATCGGCGCCACCGCCCACTATGTGACGGCCGAACTCGACGAGGGTCCTATCATCGAGCAGGATGTCGGCCGCGTCGACCACGCGATGTCGGCCGAGGAGATGGTCGCCATCGGCCGCGACATCGAGAACACCGTGCTGGCACGGGCGATCAAGTTCCACCTCGAACATCGGGTTCTTCTCAATGGATCGCGCACCGTCGTCTTCCGCTGATGCCGCCAAGGTGATCGACGGCAAGGCCGTCGCCGCCGAGGTGACATCGATGATCAAGCAGGCGGTCGTCGCCTCCGGCCTGAAGCCCGGCCTCGCCGTGGTGCTGGTCGGCGAAGATCCCGCCAGCCAGGTTTATGTCGGCGCGAAGGGCCGCAAGGCCGAGGAACTCGGCTTCCATTCCGTGCAGCACACGCTTTCGGCCGCAACCAGCGAGGCGGATGTGCTGGCGCTCGTTCGGGCGCTCAATGCCGATCCTGCGATCCACGGCATTCTGGTCCAGCTTCCATTGCCGGGTCATATCAATGCCGCCGCAGTTCTCGAGACGATCGATCCGGCCAAGGACGTCGACGGATTTCACCCGATCAATGTCGGGCGCCTCGCCATCGGCGAACCCGAACGGGCCCTCATCTCTTGTACCCCCGCCGGTTGCCTGCTGCTGATCAAACGCGCAGTTGGTCGCCCGCTTGCCGGCCTCGATGCTCTGGTGATCGGTCGCTCCAACATCGTCGGCAAGCCGATGGCCCAGTTGCTCCTCCAGGAAAGCTGCACCGTCACCATCGCTCATTCAAAGAGCCGCGATCTCGCCGCCCTGGCACGCCGCGCCGACATTCTCGTCGCTGCGGTTGGTCGTCCGGAAATGGTGCGGGGCGATTGGGTGAAGGAAGGCGCCGTGGTGATCGATGTCGGAATGAATCGCATTCCGGCACCAGAGCGCGGTGCGGGCAAGACGCGGCTGGTGGGCGATGTCGCCTATACCGAAGCTTCGCTGCGTGCGTCAGCGATCACGCCCGTGCCGGGCGGTGTCGGGCCGATGACGATCGCAATGCTGATGGCCAATACGTTGACGGCTGCCTGCCGCGCGGCTGGCATTCAGCCGCCGCACTTTTGAATGCGCGGGGGCGGCTGCTGCCGTCCCCGCAAAGTTCCCCTCGTCGCCTAGATGCGCTTCAGCATTCGGCAGAGCGAAACCAGCCCATCGTCATAGCCGCCCGGCTGCATCAGAATGCTGCCACAGCGCTTCTTCATGGCCGCCTGCTCGGCCCGATCGAGGTTCGAGTAGTCGCGAACCAGCTGGGCAGGGACGCGGACATTGCCACGGGCATTTCCTCCGCTACCGGAGTTACCGGATCCGCCAAGACCGCCACCCGGGACGAGGATGCCGGAGCCGCCGCCCGAGCCATTGCTGCCCATGCCGCCATTGCCGGAGGCGACCCCGCCAACGCCGTTGCCCCCGGTTCCGCCGCCCGAGCCGCCGCCATTGCCCGAGCCGCCGCCATTCGATCCACCGAGGCCACCGAGGCCGACCGCAGCGCTGACATTCGTATTGCCGCCAAGCGCCGTCGTGCCGACATTCGTCCCGGCGTTGACAGCACCGCTGCCGATATTCGCGGTGACATTGGCATTGGTGTTGCCGCCGAGCGCGCCCGTATTGGCATTGGCGGTCGCGTTGGCGACATTGCCGCCGCCACCGCCGACCGTCGCATTGACGTTGGCATTGGTGTTGGCGACCGTGTTGGCGGTTACATTGGCGTTGAGACCGCCGTTCTGCCCCTGACCGACACTGACATTCACGCCCGCGACGCCGACATCGAGAGCGGAAGCCGAAACGGACGAGAGGCAGAGGATTGCCGCGATTGTAGCGATTCTGGTCATGATCTTCTCCCTTCGGTTCGGACTTCGCCTTGGAAGTCCGCGCCGGTCGCGGGGGCGGCCGGTGAAAATACAACCTCAGGCCTCAAATTCGGTTTCGCCCAAAGCCGGGTGAAGATGAAAACTGTCTGAACGCGTTTGCTAAGGTTCGCGGGTATTCGTGCGGCCGCGCTGCCCGGTGGGGTCAAATAACGCCATTGAGGTCGGGTGCGGCCAAGGTTACTGCAGGTTTGGAGGAAGCCTTCATGACCTGGTTATTCCCGCCGCAGTTGGACAATCGTTTTCCGGGCCACCGCTTCGTCGTGGCGGCCTTTGCTTTACTCACGGCGCTCACAGTCGGACGCAGCCTGTTCCATATCTTCGCCCCCGACGGCGGAGCTCAATCAGTGGCGCATATCCCGCTTAGCAGCTATCCGGCACCGGCCGCGGATGCGGTCATCTTCCTGTTCTCGCTGTGGGGCCTGTCGCAGTTGATGATGGGCGCGATCTACGTGATCGCCCTTCTGCGTTACCGATCCATCATCCCACTGCTGCTGGTCTTCGTGTTTGTCGAATATGCCGGCCGGTTGACCATCGGCCACCTCCGGGTCATCGAGACGACGGCGACCGCGCCCGGCTCGATCCTCGACTATGTCGTCGTGCCGCTGTCGCTGGTGCTGCTCTATTTCAGCCGGCCATTGTCCCGGCCATAAGCCTTGAGGGCGTCTCTGGATCACGGGCGCTCGATCAGCCTGACGTTCTTCCGGCCACGCCGCCGCTCGCGGTTCATGATGTAGAGGCCGCTGGCGATGACGATCAGGGCGCCGAGCACGACAAGCGGATCGATCCTGGTGCCGAACAGCAGATAGCCGTAACTGATCGCCCAGAGCATCATCGTGTATTGCATCGGCGCGACGACGGAGGCCGGAGCCAGAGACAGCGACCGGACGATGAGGAACTGGCCGGATCCCATCAGGAGGCCGCCACAGGCAAAAAGCGCCATGTCGTGCAGCGTCGGCGTGCGGAACGTCAGGATCATGCCCGGCAGGCTGACGGCGATGAGCCCAGTCACCACCGCCAGAACCATGACGGCATGATGTTCGTCGCGGGCAATCCGGCGCATGACCAGCACCGTGAAGGCGCCGATGACGGCTGCGACGAGCGCGGCCGCATGTCCGAGATGGAGGGTCTCGAAGCCGGGCCGCACCATCACAACGATGCCGATCAGTCCGACGATCACGGCTCCCCATCGATGCAGTCCAACGCGCTCTCCGAGAATGGGAATCGAAAGAACGGTGACGAGGATCGGCGTGCAGAAGAAGATCGAATAGGTCTCGGCCAGCGGCAATTGGGAAAAGCTGAAGAAGCCGAAGATCGTTCCAGTGCCCGCCAGCAGGCCGCGGAGCATCACAAGACGCGGATGTCGGACCCGGATATCGCGCAGCCCGCCTTCGCGTAGGAGCATGATCGCGAGCGGAATCAGCGCAAAGCTCGCCTGCGTCACCACGAGCTGGAACACCGAGTAGTGCGATGACAGCACCTTCACGATGGCGTCGCTGGAAGCGAACATGAAATTTCCAGTGACCGCGGCTGCAAGGCCGAACAGCGTGCGCTCGGCATCGTTGTTGCCGATCTCAAGCACGGCGGTCATTGGCGGCCCCCACGGCGGCGCGATTTCAGGCAGGGCAGACCGGCAGCGTTCCGTCGGGCGACGGCACGCAAAGCAGCGGGGACAGGCACGAAGACCTCAGGCGGGCACGTGGACAGGAAGTCGTTTGGAAGAAGAACAGCGCAGCGGGTTTTCGCCCACGACTGGTATCTATGCTTGACTTCGACAGTAAGGCCACGTCAAGCCGGAAAGCCGGTGAAGATCTTGTTGCCGGACGGTGTGGCGGGAATGCCGCGCTGCCACGAGGGACAGGCGATGATCCCGGATTCTGGAAGGCTGCATGGACCCGTTCACGATCGATCCGCGCATTCTCGGCGACAGCATGGCGGTAACCGAGCTTGGCCTTTGCTCCGTGCGCCTCATGGATGATGCGCGCTACCCGTGGCTGCTGCTTCTACCGCGCCGGTCGGGGCTCGAGCAGTTCACCGATCTCGAAGAGGCTGAATCCATTCTCATCACATCGGAAATCCGCGCGGCGGCGGCGGCGCTCCGCTCGGTGCTGCCGTTCGAACGTCTCAATGTCGGCGCGCTCGGCAACATCGTTCGCCAGCTTCATATTCATGTGATCGGTCGCCGCGAGGGCGATTCGGCCTGGCCCGGTCCGGTGTGGGGGCACGGTTTGCGCGTGCCGCGCGAAACGGCGCAAAATACTGTGATCGTTGAGCAACTGCGTTTTGCGTTCGGGAACGGGACATAGCCGTCCATTAGCAGATTGCGGTCGAAAGGCAGGCCGCCGTAACCCGCTGTTAACCATGCTACCCGGACTCTGCATCAGGCAGGGCGCGTGACCTCTGGGGGGAGGCGGTGTGACCGCCCTTAGCCCCTGGAGCGGCCAGTGGGTAAGCATGGAAGTGACGATGCGGCGAACGGCAGCAGCAGCCCGCGGGGCAAACGAGCAGGGTGGGGGTGCCATCCGCGGCCTCCTTGCCATCTGTCTCGGCGCCTCGGTGCTCGCGGGGTGCGCCGCGAAGCCGCAGGACATCATCTCTTCATCCATGGCGCTGCGGAAGCCGGTCGAAAAGGCCATGGTCGACATGCCACCCGGCGGTCCGGCCGTGCTCGGGGTTGTCGAGCGGACCTATTCCAACGCCACGACCCAGGAAATCACCCTGGAGAACCACGCCCGCAATTCCGGCGAGAACAAGCTGACGATCACGATGTTCGGGCCAGTGGTCCAGGTCACCGCGCCGGAAAACAAGCTGAACAATGATCCGCTGGCGCTGCTGAATGTCAGCCGGGAGTTCGGCTGGTTCTTCCCGGGCATCAAGATGCAGGTGTCCAACTACTATACGCAGAACCGCTACGGTTCATTCGGTTATGCGACGGGGCGCAGCACGACTGGCGACACCTGCCTCTATGCCTGGCAGCGCATTCGCGCGCCCGATCTCGATTCAACGCTGATCAGTCGTCAGGGAACGATCATCATCCGTCTTCGCCTCTGCGAACCGCGCGCGACGGAGATCGAGCTTCTGAACGTCATGACCGGCTTCACCATCAACTCCTATTTTCTATCCTCGCGTTGGAACCCCTATGGGGCTGCGCCGCCGCCGCCGGACGACTTGGGCAAGCCGGGCGTCAGCGTCTTGCCGCCGGCCAGCGCCTATTCGATCCAGGACGCTCCTGTGCCGGAGGCCACCGTCCGGCGAACCGTTGCGGTCAAAGAGACCGTGGTGCCGGCGGAAACCATTGCGCCGGACGTCGTCCTGGTACCGTCGCCGACGATTGCGCCGGTGACAACATCGAGCATCGTTTCGCCAAGCAGTGTCGCGACCACAGATCCGGCCGCTGCAACGCCGCTCGACGGCTACCCGGTGGTTCCCTCGCCGTGACGGCGGGTTACTGACGCAATGGGCGATCCGCCGAGCGCCGATGACGGATTGTTCACCAAGAACTGAGAGAAGAAACCAAAACAGGTTTCCGGGAGTGCAAATCCGATCGGGATGGGCCCATCGGGACAGTTGGGATGGCCGACATTGTCGACCGCCAGGCAAAACGAGCGGAATTAGGAAAGTCTCATGACCCGCATGGTTTATGCCCTTGTCTGGGCCCTGGCAGCGGTCGTGATGACCATCCTCATCACCTTGCCGATCAATCTGCAGGCGCATCTCGTCGGCGGGGCCCTCGTTGTCGGCGTGATGGTGCTGCTCAAGCTCTTCACGCGGCAGGGCGTCTGGCGGCAGATCGCGCTGGCGCTCGGCACGTCCATCGTGCTCCGCTATGCCTACTGGCGCACCACGTCGACGCTGCCGCCCGTCAACCAGCCAGAGGATTTCATTCCCGGCCTGCTGGTCTATCTCGCTGAGATGTACAGCATTTTCATGCTGTTCCTCAGCCTGTTCGTGGTCATGCGGCCAATGGCGCCGCGCACGCTGAAGGTGTCTTCTTCCGACCCTGGCCTGCCGACAGTCGATGTGTTCGTGCCGACCTATAACGAGGATGCGGCGCTCCTGGCGACAACGCTCGCCTCCGCAAAGGCGATGGACTATCCCGCCGACAAACTGACGGTGTGGCTGCTCGATGACGGCGGCTCGGTGCAGAAGCGCAACTCGGACAATATCGAAGCGGCTCAGGAGGCTGAGGAGCGATTCGTGGCGCTGCAGAAGCTCGCTGCCGATCTCGGCTGCCGCTATCTGACGCGCGAGCGAAACGAGCATGCCAAGGCCGGCAACATGAACAACGGCCTGCAATATTCAACCGGCGATCTTATCGCCGTCTTCGACGCCGACCATGCGCCGGCACGCGACTTCCTGACCTACACCGTCGGCTATTTCCAGCAGACGCCGAAGCTGTTCCTCGTCCAGACGCCGCATTTCTTCCTCAATCCCGATCCGGTCGAGCGCAATCTGCGCACCTTCGAGACGATGCCGTCCGAGAATGAGATGTTCTACGGCATCATCCAGCGCGGGCTCGACAAGTGGGACGCTTCTTTCTTCTGCGGCTCAGCCGCGGTGCTGCGTCGTGAAGCGCTCGAGCAGACGGGCGGCTTCTCCGGCGTCTCGATCACCGAGGATGCCGAGACGGCGCTGGAATTGCACGCGACGGGCTGGAGCAGCGTCTATGTGGACCGCCCGCTGATCGCTGGCCTGCAGCCGGCCACCTTCACCTCGTTCATCGGTCAGCGCAGCCGCTGGGCGCAGGGCATGATGCAGATCCTGCGGTTCCGCTTCCCGCCCGGCAAGCGCGGCCTCTCGATCCCGCAGCGGCTCTGCTACATGTCGAGCACGCTGTTCTGGCTGTTCCCGATCACGCGCTGGATCTTCCTGCTGGCGCCTCTTTGCTACCTGTTCTTCGATCTCGAGATCTTCACGGCGTCAGGTGGCGAGTTCGTCGCCTATACCTCGTCCTATATGCTCGTGAACCTCATGATGCAGAACTATCTCTATGGCCGGTTCCGATGGCCGTGGATTTCCGAACTCTATGAGTTCGTGCAAGCCGTCTACCTGCTGCCGGCGCTGATCTCGGTCATTCTCAATCCGAGCAAGCCGACCTTCAAGGTGACGGCGAAGAACGAGTCGCTCGACAAGGCCCGCATCTCGGAACTATCGCGACCGTTCTACATCATCTTCTTCGTGCTGCTCTTCGGCGTCGTGATGACCGTGTGGCGCATCTATGCCGAGCCCTATAAGGCCGACGTTGCGCTGGTCGTTGGCGGATGGAACCTGCTCAACATCCTGATTGCCGGCTGCGCACTCGGGGTCATCTCGGAGCGGCAGGAGAACCGCCAGAGCCGACGCATCGAGGTGCGCCGCCGCTGCGAATTTATCATCGGTGATCGCGTGGTCCCGGCGACGGTCGAGGACGCTTCGGTTGGCGGCGCGCGCATCAATGTCTCGGGGCTTTCGCAGAAGGATGTCGAGCGCGGCATGACGGCGGCGATCCGCTTCAAGACCAGCGTCGAGATCCCAACGCGGGATTTGCCGATCACGCTACGGACGATCGCCCCGGGCTCGAAGGGCATCATGCTCGGATGCCGCTACGAGCCCCATGTTGCCGATCATTATCGACTGATCTCGGACCTGATCTTCTCGAGTTCGGACCAGTGGTCGAAGTTCCAGTGGTCGCGGCGGGTCAATATCGGCATCCTCAGGGGGACGATCTGGTTCATCGGCCTGTCGGTCTACCAGACCGGTCGCGGCCTCGGCTATCTCGTCCAGTCGTTCCGGCGTGAACGCCCGGCAACGACGCCTGCTGAGAAGCGCGCCGCATGATTTCCGCATCTCGCTCCTCGATCATTCTATCCAGGATTGCCCTGCTCGCAGTCGTCCTGGCGGCGGGACCGGCCTTTGCGCAGGGTTCGCAACCGTTCGACATGACCGGCGAGCGCAGCGAAGCGCCTGCCGATACGCTGCCGGATAGTGGCGTTCCCGTGACAGTGCAGCCAGCCGTGCCGCCTGGTGGCTATGTCGCGCCGCTGCGGGTCCAGCCCTCGGGCGAGGTGGCCCAGCCGATGCCGTCAATGCCCGGCGACGCCGCGCCGCAGAGCACGGCGCCGGTTTCCGGCTACACCATCCCCAATATGGTGCCCTCGATGCGCGCGCCGGCGGCACCATCAGTGCAGAGCGTGCCGGGCGTTCCGATAACGCCGCCTGCGCCCGCAGCGGGCGAGATGCCCGCCGCGCAGCCGGCGCCGGCCCGTCTTAGCCGCTATATCGTTCCTGACAGCACCATGCGCTTCGAGGGCGAGATTGATCAGCGGAGCTGGTCGATCTTCCTGACCTCGGCCGAGGCTGCCCGCAATGCCGAGATCGAGGTCGCCTACAAGAACGCGATCCTGGTCATGCCGGAGGCGTCGCGCCTGCGTGTGCTGATCAATGGCGAGATCGTGCTCGAGACTGCGCTCGCCTCGTCGGACAAGTTCAAGTCGGTCACTGCGGCCATCCCGTCAGGGCTGCTGCGCGCGGGCGCGAATGTCTTGAGCTTTCAAGCGTTTCAGCGCCATCGGACCGACTGTTCGATCCAGTCGACCTATGAGCTCTGGACCGACATCAATCCCGCGGGCACCAAGCTGAACCTGGAGGCCAGCGGCCCACCCGACATGCTTCAGTCGCTCGAGGATCTGCCTGCAGTCGGCTACGACGCCAAAGGGGTCACCTCGATCCACTTCGTTGTTCCAGGCGTCGCCCAGGGTGGCGCGACCGACAACATCATCAAGCTCGCCCAGGCGATCGGCTTGCTCGGCGGCTATGCCAATCCCGCCGTGACCGTCTCAGACCGCAATGAATCGGCCGATCCGCGCGGGACGCTTACCGTGCTCCTCGGCGCCGCCAACGATGTCGGCGCGATCCTCTCGACACCCGTTGCAAGCGCGGCGACGCAGCCGGTCGTCACCTTTGTCGACGAACCCCAGGTCGGCGCCTCCGTTCTGGTCGTCACCGGCGCGAACTGGGGTCAGATCACCGCTGCCGTCGATGCAATCGCGGCGCGGGCCGATCGGCCGCTCGGCCAGCCGCGGCTCTCGCTCAATACGGCGTCGTGGCTTTCGCCTGACGTCCACTACTTCACGGGTCAGGAATCGGTGCCGCTCAACAAGCTGGGCGTCGCCACGCAGCAGTTCTCCGGCCGTCGCTTCCGCAGCCAATTCGCCATCGGCGTGCCATCCGATTTCTACGCCGAGTCCTATGGCGAGGCGACGCTGCTTCTGGACGCGGCCTATACGTCGGCGGTGCTCCCGGCCAGCCATCTCGACATCTATGTCAACGGGCAGATCGCGGCGACGACACGGATCGTCAACCGCACAGGCGGCATCTTCCGCCATCTTCCGGTCCAGATCCCATTCCGGCATTTCCATCCGGGCGTGAACACGATCATGATCGAGGCCGCCCTCAACACGGAGGCGGATCTCGCCTGCGCACCGGGCGGCTCCATAGCCGGTCCTGATCGGTTCGTGCTATTCGACACGAGCGAGTTCTCGATGCCGAGCTTCGCCCGCATTGGCCGCCGCCCCAGCCTCTCCGCGCTCGCCGGCAGCGGGTTCCCCTACAATATCGCGCCGGTGCCCTCGGCTCTCGTTCTCGGCCGCACGGATATCGACACACTGTCGGCGGCCGGAACGCTGGTGAGCCGCCTCGCCATTCAGGCCGGCCGTATCGTGCCGCTGGCGCTATCCGCCGCCTCCAATGTGGGCGATCAGTCGGCGATCTTCGTTGGCGTCGCTTCGCAGTTCTCCGATGGCATGCTCGGACGCCTCGGCATTGCCGAGACGGTCCGCGTCAGTTGGAAGTCGGATGTGCCGCGCTTGCCGGAGCCTGCGAGCTCCGGCGTGATGCTGCCCGGCACCAACATTCCGGACAGCGCTGCGATGCCGGATGGCCAGGAGAACACGGACGCGGTCTTCGATCGCTGGCGCACGGCCCTCGCAGGTGGCGGCGGTTGGCGGGGACAGGTGTCCTCGTTCGAGGACTGGATGAAGCGGAATTTTGACATCTCGTTCTCCGCGCTGCGGATCGGACCCGCGACGCAAGTCGCCTTCGAGCCGAAGGCGCGGTCGACGCTGTTACTCGCCCAGGCGACAAGTCCAGGCGGCAACAGCGCCTGGACCATGATGACCGCGCCGTCAGGCAAGGAACTCGCGAGCGGGGCGGCCTCCGTGGCAGGCATCAGCACCTGGTCACAGATCGGCGGGCAGTACAGTTCCTTCAGTGCGGCAACCGGGCTGGTCGAGAATCAGGCGGTGCTCAACTACCAGTTTATCGTCACGCAGCCGCTTTCGCTCCGAAACCTTCGGCTCATCGCCGCGAACTGGTTTTCCAGCAACATCCTGTCCTATGCGTTCTGCCTCATCCTCCTCTGTCTCGTGCTAGGCATCGTTACGTCCGGCCTGCTGTTCCGACTTGGGAGGCCATCGTGAACGCTGCGGGATGGCTCTTGGCGACGGTTCTCGGCATCGTGGCATTGCTGCCGAACGAGGGCGTGGCTGCCGACACCCTCAAGATTCAGGGCACGATCAGCCCTGCCGTGTGGCAGGCCTATGCGGGTCGCTTCCTCGATCCGAGCGGCCGGATCATCGACGACGCCAATGGCTCGATCAGTCATAGCGAAGGGCAGGGCTATGGTCTCATCCTTGCACTTGCTGCCGACGATCGCTCCAGCTTCGAGCGGATCTGGTCATTCACACAGACCCAGATGCTGCTGCGTAGCGACGGCCTGTCGGTGTGGAGCTGGCGGCCGTCGGAGCCGCATGTCCCGGATATCAACAATGCGAGCGACGGCGACCTCCTGATCGCTTATGCGCTGGCGATGGCCGGCCGCGCCTGGCAGATGCCGCGCTATACTGCGGCTGCGACGGCGATTGCCACTGCGCTCGGCAAGACATCGATTGTCACAGCCGGCGACAACACACTGCTCCTGCCGGGCGTTGAGGGCTTTAAGGCCGATACGCGGGCCGATGGACCGGTGATCAATCTTTCCTATTGGGTCTTCGAGGCGATGCCGGTCATGCAGCAGCTCGTGCCGGGCGGCGACTGGCAGAAGCTTGCGCGATCCGGTCTCGATCTGATCGCAGCCTCGCGCTTCGGCCAGTCAGAGCTTCCGACCGACTGGATTTCGCTGCACGATTCAACGCCGCGACCGGCCGCTGGGTTTGATCCGGACTTCGGCTACAACGCGATCCGCATTCCGCTTTATCTCGTGCGCGCCGGGATCACCGATCCGGCCTGGCTCGGTCCTTTCGCCGCCGCTTGGCGGGGCGGACAGACGCGTGGTCTGCCGCTCATCAATGTCGAGACCAACCAGCCTGCTGCCACGTTGGCGGAGCCCGGCTACCGGATGCTGCCGGCGCTCCTCGACTGCGTGAGCAACGGCACGCCGATCCCGCCCGATCTGAAGATCTTCACGCCGACGCATTATTATCCCGCGACGCTCTATCTGCTCGCGGTATCCTATCTGGCGGAAAGGAAACCCCAATGCCTGTGAGGGGTGCTTTCCTCGTTATCGGGTCGATCGCGATCGTCGGCATTCTCGGTGCGGTCTTCGTGCGCCAGGCTGCCACGCCGACCGATGACCTGACGAGCCTGACGCGGGCGAGGGCAGCCTCGACCGGTCCGGCGACGCCCGATATCTTCATGGCACCCACCACCACGCCGTCGGTGCAATCCGCCGCCGACACGCTCGGCGCTGGCCGAGCCAGCCAGGCCCAGACGGCCCAGGCGGTTCCCCCGGTGGTGATGCCGAGTGGCTCTGTCACCTTGCCGAGCGCGGCCCCTGCCGCAGCACCGTCAACGGCAACGGCTCCCGCGACGACACCTGCTGCCTCGACGCCTTCATCCGCGTCCGTTCCGATTTCGTCCTCCCCAGCGACGCCCGCCGCATCGGCGCCTGCAGTTGGCGGCACGCAGCCAGCGGCGCCGGTTGACACCCCTGCCGCGTCGGGCCCCTCCGTCGACGAGACGGCGCTGCGCTATTTCGCCCAGCAGGGCGACAGCCGGCGGCTGAATGCGGAGATCGCCCGGCTGCGCGCGCTCTATCCGAACTGGTATCCGCCGTCGGATATGAGCGCTCCGGTTCCGGTCACCGATGCGCTGCTCGACAATATGTGGAAGCTCTACAGCCAGGGGCAGTATGCCGCCGCGAGGGCTGCCATCGCTGCTCGCCTGGCAAGCGATCCGAACTGGAAGGTGCCGGCCGATCTACTGGCGCGGCTCGATGTCGGCGAGCAGCGGGACCGGCTCATCAATGCATCCAACGCCAAGCAGTGGGAAACGGTGGTTCAGATCGCCGCTGCGACGCCGAGCCTTCTCACCTGCGCCGATGTCGATGTCCTCTGGCGCCTCGCCGAGGCTTTCGCTCGCAGCGATCGGGTTGGGCGTGCACGCGACGTCGATGTCTATGTCCTGACGAATTGCCAGGATCCCAAGGAACGTCTGGCGACCGTGCAGAAGGCGATGGCCTATCTCGGCGATGCCGAACTTGCCGATCTGCTGGCGCTGGAGCGCGTCGGCGCCAATGGTCAGGGCGAGTTCGCCGCCGTGCGCGGCGACATCGCGCGGCGCCGGATCGGCGCCGCCGCCAAGGATCCCGCCAAGATCGCGCCGCCGGAGGACATCACGCTGCTGGAGCAGCTTGCCCGCTCCAGCACGAAGGCCGATGACGCTGTCTTGCTCGGCGGCTATCTCTTCTCGCACAAGGATGCGGAGGGCGCGGTCACCTGGTTCCAACTCGCCAAGACGCGCGCCGATACGCCCGAGATCGCCCGAGGCTTGGCTTATGCGTTGAACGCCCTCGATCGGCCGGCCGAAGCGGAGGCCGCAGCCTATCGCTGGCGCGATGCCGGGGCGGAGAACAAGGAGGTCTATCTGGTCGTCGCGACGGCCTTGCTCGCTATCGATCCGCCGGCGAAGATCGAGCCGGAAGTGATGGCGCGCATGGCCAAGGCGATCAGCGAGGCCAAATATCCCGAGGGCGCTCAGAATCTCGGCTGGTACGCCTACAACACCGGCCAGACGGTGGCGGCCGCGCGCTGGTTCTCGGCAGCGCTGACCTGGAAGCACGATACGGAGCCGGCGGCCTTCGGCCTCGCCCTTGCTGCGCAGAAACTTGGCAACAAGGTTGCGTTCGCCCAGATCATCCGCGTCTGGGGACCTCGCTCGCAGCGCATTGCCGACCTCGCCGATCCCACCAAGCAGCGCGCGGGCATTCGCCCCGCCGATACGTTCCTGCTGCCGCCGAGCATTGCCAATCCCGCAGCCGTGCAGCCCGGCCGCTCGGGTGCGGTCCAGCCGGCGGTGCGCGTTGCCAGCGACTATGCCGTGCCAACTCCCGAGGGTACGTTCCTCGGCGCCGACGCGGTGGCGCCCGTCGCTGCTCCCGCGCCCGTGCGAACGGCGCGCGTCTCAAACGCCGGTGGCGGCGGTGGGGCAGGTGGCGGCTGCCGCAGCACGACGCGGACCGAGCAGCTTCGCGGCATGAACGCGCTCACGCGCGGCTGGTGCCTCCTGTCGCTCAACAGGCCGATCGAGGCGGTCGATGCCTTCGACATCGCGCTCGACACCAATGACGGCAAGGCGCGCCAGGATGCCGCTTACGGCAAGACGCTCGCCAATCTGCGCGCCGGGCTGACCGATGCTGCAGCCGTTTCGGCGGCGGCGGCCCCGCAGGACACGCGCCGTGCCGTGGAACTGCGAACGGAAATTCTGACGCAGCGCGCGATCGCCGCCTATGCCGACAACCGGTGGACCGAGGCGCTGCTCTATCTCGACGAACGCTCGCAGATCGCGCCGGAACAGAACGACCTGCTGATCATCCGGGCCTGGTCCTATTACCACCTCGGCAAGCCGCGTGAGGCGAAGCGCCTGTTCGTGGCCGCAGCCGGAACCGGGTCCCGCGACGCCGCAAAGGCCCTTGCGGTGCTCGCCAATTCGCAGCAAGGCCTGACGCTTGGCGACGGGCGCGACCGCCGCTGAGCGCGGCGGTCGGCAACCGGGTCTCGCCCGATCCTACTTCTTGTCCTTCGCCGCAGCGGTCGTGTTCGCAAACGGCTTCGGCGCCCCGGCAGCTGCCTTCGGCTTTTCAGCCTTCGGTTTGCGGGTTTCCTTGTTGCTGCGCATCTGTCCCTTGGCCATCGCGGTCTCCTTTATCGACGCTGGGCCATCATGATACAGGAGCGGCGCGTCGGCGGGTAGCGGAGGCTCGACGATAAGGCTCTCGAAGATCGCCTTGAGGCCGGGTTCGTCGACGAGCTCAGCAGCGGTATCGAGCGGAAACCACATCGCATAGCGTTCGCTCGCTTCCTTCCAGGTCGCGAGCTGTTCATTGACATCGAGCCGGTAGACCTCGACGCGGATCAGATCGAGCTCGTTTGGCCGGCGCTTCCAATAGAGAAAAGACCCGATCGGCCGCTTGGCGACCTTGCCGACAAGGCCGCCTTCCTCGAGCGCCTCGATTCGCGCCGCATCCCGGTCCGTGCGCCCCTTCATCGGCCAGCCCTTCGGAATGGTCCACCGCCGCGTCTCGCGCGTTGTGACGAGGCAGACCTGCGGCCCGTTCTCGCTTTCGCGGAACGGCAGTGCCGCCACCTGGTGCAAGGCGGCTGCGTCTGTCTGGGCACTCTGGCGCTTGGGCGTGGTCATTCGAGGTGCGACGGCTCCATCAACTGTGGGTCACGAGCGTTTTTATATGGGGTCCAACGAAATAGCAGCAACGACTGAGTGTTGCGCATATTCCTGCCGGGTCAACCTCCGCGCGAGCGAATTTGGATTGAATTCAAATTTTAGGCTGTGGCGGCGAGAATGCACAACGCGAGCGATACTCGTCGTCGCCGACATGGCGACCCGGCGCGGTCTGAAGGAGTGCATCCCGTGCGGGAGGACATGGCCCAAGCCCCTCGCGCGCGAATCAATCTGGTGCCACGCCGCCTGGCCACTTCGCCGCTGCCTTGGCCGCGAGGGCCACGGCGGCCATGGCTCAAGATCAGGGATGCCAGAAATCGATGATGCTGGTGGTGCCGGATGAGGGGATTGAACCCCCGACCTTCGGTTTACAAAACCGCTGCTCTACCGCTGAGCTAATCCGGCGACGGCTTTCGTTTAGTGAGAGGCGGGGGCGCCGGTCAAGAGCGGGCGGCGCTTGCCGGCCTGCCTTTTTGCTTCCTTGCCGTCGAATCAGGCGGCGGGCGCGCCGAGATGACGACGCGCGACATAGAGGGCAAGGGCCGCGGCATTCGAGACATTCAGGCTCTTGATGACGCCCGGCATGTCGAGCCGCGCGACCGTGTCGCACTTCTCGCGCGAAAGCCGGCGGAGGCCCTTGCCTTCTGCGCCGAGAACGAGCGCGAGACGCTCCCCGGCCATGGCGCCTTCGAGCGTAGCCGTGCCCTCGCTGTCGAGGCCGACGCGGTGAAAGCCAAGTTCGCCAAGCTCGTCGAGTGCACGGGCGAGATTCGGAACCTCGACGACCTTGATCCATTCGAGCGCGCCGGACGCAGCCTTGGCCAGAACGCCGGTTTCGGCCGGCGCGTGGCGTCCGGTCGTCAACAGCGCGTCTGCGCCGAAGGCGACGGCGGACCGTAGGATCGCGCCGACATTGTGCGGATCGGTCACTTGATCAAGCACGACGACGAGGCGTGCGTCGCCCAGCATCGAGAGCGGCAGGGGATCAAGCGGCTCGACGAGCACGGCCGCGCCCTGATGCACGGCGTTCTCGCCGAGCAGGCGATCGAGCGCCTTGGCGTCGGCCTCTTCCATCGTCTCGGGGAGTGAGGCGCCTTCGTCGCGCAGCCGCACCGCGGCGTTCGGCGTGGCGAGGAGCTTGAGGACGACGCGGTTCGGATTGCCGAGGGCCGCTGCGACGGCATGAATGCCATATATCCACAGCTGGTCCGGCCGACGTTCGGCCGGGCTGCGCGGCGAAAAGCGGCGCTCGCTGCCGCTCCTCTGGCGCCCGTCGTCACGCTTCGGGCCAGACTTTCCGCCCTTGAAATACTTCGATTTGTCGTTGGTGCTCATGCGGCTTTATAGGAGTGGCGAAGGGACCGGGCAACCGGAAGGGACGCGCAAAAAGACGGCCGTGCAAAGCGCCTGATAGGGCGTTGACAGCGCCGGGCAAGCTCTCCATAACACGCGCCACGGAAAACCGGGCTCCGGTCCGCTTCCGTAGACGATCCTGAACGCGTGACGCTCTGCCGATATGACGGAGGGGTGCCCGAGTGGTTAAAGGGGACGGACTGTAAATCCGTTGGCTATGCCTACGTTGGTTCAAATCCAACCCCCTCCACCATCTCGACGGAACGTTAGCGTGCGGGTGTAGCTCAATGGTAGAGCAGCAGCCTTCCAAGCTGAATACGAGGGTTCGATTCCCTTCACCCGCTCCATCAATTGAGCATCGCGCCGCCGGCGAGGCGGATCCTTCTCGCGGCGAGGTCGCGGTGCAAGCTGGGCCGGCCTGAGGCTCACGTGAACGAGACGACAGGAAAGCACGTCGATGGGTAAAGAGAAATTTGCGCGGACGAAGCCGCACTGCAACATTGGCACGATTGGCCATGTTGACCACGGCAAGACGTCTTTGACGGCAGCGATCACGAAGGTGCTCGCGAAGACGGGTGGCGCGACGTTCAAGGCGTATGACCAGATCGACGCGGCTCCTGAGGAGCGTGCGCGTGGCATCACGATCTCGACGGCGCATGTCGAATACGAGACGCAGAACCGCCACTACGCGCATGTCGACTGCCCCGGCCACGCGGATTATGTGAAGAACATGATCACCGGCGCGGCACAGATGGACGGCGCGATCCTGGTGGTTTCGGCGGCCGACGGCCCGATGCCGCAGACGCGCGAGCACATCCTTCTGGCCCGCCAGGTCGGCGTGCCGGCGCTGGTGGTGTTCCTGAACAAGGTCGACCTGGTCGACGACGCGGAGCTTCTTGAGCTGGTCGAGCTCGAGGTGCGCGAGCTGCTGTCGTCCTATGACTATCCGGGCGATGACATTCCGATCGTCAAGGGCTCGGCG
>NZ_FQUP01000002.1:0-78637 GCF_900129325.1 Kaistia soli DSM 19436
GTGCTCGATGCGATCACCCGCAAAGCGGCGTCAAGGAACAGAAGCGGTTCGTTCGAAGACGCGATGACTGCGAGCGTGCTGGCCGCTTCAATATGGTCTGGAATGGAGTGTGACATGCTTAGGCCCTCAGGGGCCGGAGGCTCGCGAAGCGAAGCCATAGCTCGGCAATTCTCGGCGCCCGATCCTGGGATCGGGCCATCATGCAAGACGTTATCACGTCTTGTCCCGTCCGCGGCTGTCATTGTCACGGCATGACCGCTGCAATTCTCATCGCAATGTCCGGGTTCTGGGTGCTGCGTCTCTCCGGGTGCTCGAGTGAGAGCGTTGAGCCTGGCGGCCCATGGGAGTGGGCGATTGCGATGGACCGGCGGGCGTTGCAAGTCGCTGCGGAAAACTGCCCCGCCGAATTGATCTCACATGTGCTCCAATTCTTTCGCGGATGTCGGAACGAACATCTCCGGGAGCCCGTTGGTTTAGTATCGCCCGCACTCGATGGCATCGACGCTAGCGCCTGGTAAAGGCGGCGATGGACAAGGAACACCATGTTGAGAATGAATGCTCTCGCCGTGTTGATGGTCGCCATCGCGGGCCTTTCTTCCGCGGAAGCGAAGACCGTCGAGCCGGTCAAGATCGTGAAGACGCAGAATGGCCGTGTCCTGGCCGATCCAAAGGGCATGACGCTCTACACCTTCGACAAGGACCACATGGGCAGGTCGGAATGCACCCTGCTCTGCGCCGCGGTCTGGCCGCCGCTCATGGCGACGAAAGGCCAGAAGCCGTCGGACGCCTGGACGCTGGTGAAGCGCGCCAATGGTTCGATGCAATGGGCCTACAAAGGCAGGCCTCTCTACACATACCGCGTCGACATGAAGCCCGGGGACATCTCGGGCGAAGGCGTCGAGGGCGAGTGGCATATCGCCAAGCCCTGAATATGACCGTGGGGTGGCACCGATGCGCCGCCCCCCTGCTTCGCTTCGGCTTCGAGAGGCGATGGGTCCGCTGCCTCCATTCCTGGGAAGTCCCGCGCGGAATGGCGCCCAAGGAGGGCTTGATATGTCTCTGATCCTGCTGGTCATAGTGCTGATCGTCATCTTTGGCGGCGGCGGAGGATATTACGGCTACAGCCGCTATGGTGGGCGCGGGCTGGGCGGCGTCCTTGGCATTGTCCTGATCATCCTGATCCTGGTCTGGCTGTTCGGCGGCGTGCGCATCTGAACCCTTGCCACAACAGGTCCGGACCATGTCGGCGAACCATACGGCCACAATGATCTCGGCGGGCGAACTTGCCCGCTATCGCGCCCCCTCGCTCCGCCGCAGCCTGTTCGAGCTATCGATAACCGCTGTCCCGCTGGTGCTGCTCTGGGCGCTGATGTGGTCGCTGCTCTCCGTCAGCTATTGGCTAAGCCTTTTGCTGGCGGTGCCTGCCGCGGCCTTCCTCATGCGCCTCTTCATGCTCCAGCATGATTGCGGCCATGGCGCGCTGTTTGCTAATCGCGCGGCGAATGACTGGGTCGGCCGCAGCATCGGCGTGGTGACGCTCACGCCCTATGGCTTCTGGCGGCGAACGCACGCCGTGCATCACGCGGCGGTCGGAAATCTCGACAAGCGCGGCATCGGCGACATCGAAACGCTCACGGTCGCCGAATATGCTGCGCTAACTCCAGGTGCACGGCGGCGCTACCGGATCTACCGGCATCCGCTGGTGATCTTCGGCCTTGTCCCGGCCTATCTCTTCCTGCTGCACTACCGTTTGCCGGTCGGGTTGATGCGGGCCGGCAAGGCGCCATGGATCAGCACCATGGGCACCAATGCGGCGATCGCCGCCCTTGTGCTTGGCCTGATCTGGCTGGTTGGTCTTGGTCCCTTCGTCCTCATACAAGGACCGGTGATCCTCATCGCCGCGTCGATCGCCATGTGGTTCTTCTATGTCCAGCACCAGTTCGAGGACACGCGCTGGGTGCATGCGACGGGCTGGGACTTCCAGGAAGCCGCGCTGCAGGGCAGCTCGCACTACGAACTTCCCTCGGCGCTGGCCTGGTTCACCGGCAATATCGGCGTGCATCATGTGCATCACCTCTCCAGCCGGATTCCGTTCTATCGCCTGAGCGAGGTGATGGCCGACCATCCGGAACTTGCCGGTATCGGCCGACTGACCTTCCGCGAGAGCTTTCGATGCGCCAACCTTGCCCTATGGGATGAAGAAGAACAAAAATTGATTTCTTTCAAGCATTTCGAGACAAGGCAAGATCTCCGAAGCGGCCTTTGAGCCCTTCTAACTCTATTGATCATCCTAATCGGCGCGCCCGAAGTCATGGCCGAGCGACGCAGCATCATGCTGTCCAACGCGGCGCGGTTCCATAGCGAGTTCTTGCCGCCTCGCAGCTAAGCGGGCAAGCCAGGACCTCTCCTCGTTCCCGTGTCGAAGCGGTCATTGCAGTCATGCAGTGACCGCTCGGCCATGTCATCCGCCTATTACGTTGGCTCGTCGCGCCTTTGGATCCGCTAATGGTCGACATAGGCCGCCAATTCGTCCGGCGTCCCCTTGGGAAAGGCCTGCTTCAAGTGATCGAGGAAAGCGGCCACGCGCGCGCTTAACAACCGGCGCGACGGATAGAGCGTCCACAAGGTGATCTCAGGAGCCTCGACATCACCCCAATGCACCAGCCGGCCAGCAGCCAGATCGTGGCTGACGAGCGATATGGGCAGGCGCGCCGCGCCGATGCCGGTACGAACGGCATCGCGGACCATGATCATCGAAGACAGATGCAGAATTGGATCGACCGCGATACTGACGCCTCCGTTGGACGACTTGGTCTGCCAGGCGGTGGCCCGGTCGCTGGTCACGCGCACAACTGCCGGGACAGGCACGCCCTCCATCGGACGAGGTAGGTTCGGACTGGCGACAACCACCAAACTGTCGCGAAGAAAAGCTCGACCGACCAAAGTTTCATTGGGTTTCGGATTGACTCGGATGACGAGGTCATAGGCCTCTTCGACCATGTCGACCTCCCGGTCTTCCGTCGTCACTTCGAGGTGCACTTCAGGATATTTCATCCCGAATTCCGCCGCCAACCTCCCCATCGCCGTTTGCGAGAACAAGAGCGGCGAGCTGATGCGCAACCGGCCACGAGGACTGCCGCCCCCTGACGCGATGGCCGCGGCCGTCTCGTCCAGTTCGGTGAGCAATTGCCCGGTACGCTCAAAGAGCGCGCGTCCTTCCTCGGTCAGCTTGAGCAGCCTGCCGCCCCGCTCGAACAGCCGAAGCTCCAGGCTCGCCTCCAGCTCGCTCACGCGGCGGGACAGGGTTGCCTTGGGCCGACCGGCAGCGCGGGCGGCCTTTCCGAAGCCGCCATGACGAGCGACCAGATTGAAGTCGGCGAGCGCAAGAAGATCCATTCGTTCCACCTGTGAGACGATGGGTCCAGATATACGGTCTATTGCACTGGACGTGGACCATTAAATTCAGGGCGTCTTCTATCGAACCCGGAGAGATTCAGATGACCATCCTCGTTACCGGTGCCAACGGCACTGTCGGCCGCCAAGTCGTCGAACAGCTCAGCAAGCGGGGCGCCGATATACGCGCCCTGGTTCGTGATCCTGCCAAGGCGAACTTTCCGGAAGGCGTTACCGTCGTTCAGGGCGACTTCCTTGACGTTGATGCCGTGCGGAACGCCATGGAAGGCGTTTCCACGCTCTTCCTGCTCAATGCCGTGTCACCGGATGAATTCACCCAAGCGCTGATTGCGCTCAATGTGGCCCGCGCCGCCAGCGTCAACAAGCTCGTCTACCTGTCGGTGATCCACAGCGATCTCTATGTGAATGTGCCCCACTTTGCCGGCAAATTCGGCGTGGAGCGGATGATCGAGCGGATGGGCTTCGAGGCCACGATCCTGCGTCCGGCCTATTTCATCAACAATGACCTGACGATCACCGACGTCGTGCTCGGTCATGGCGTCTATCCCATGCCGGTGGGCGGCAAGGGCCTCGCAATGATCGATAGCCGCGACATCGGCGAAATCGCCGCGATCGAGCTTATGCGCCGCGAAACGAGCGCTGAGAGCCTTCCTATCGAGCGGATCAATCTCGTCGGCCCTGAGACGCTGACAGGCGCCAGCATCGCCGCCATATGGTCGGACGTGCTGGATCGCAAGGTCATCTATGGCGGCGACGATACCGCCGGCTTCGAGCAGAGCCTGCGGGCCTTCATGCCGGGTTGGATGGCCTTCGACATGCGCCTGATGAGTGAGCGCTTCCTGACCGATGGCATGCTGCCCGAGACGGGCGACGCCGAGCGCTTGACCGCATTGCTCGGCCGTCCCCTCCGCTGCTATCGGGACTTCGCAAACGAGATCGCCGCCGCTGCCGGGACGATCTGAACGACTCATCGGCATGACGGACTGACGCTTAGCCTGACCGGCGGGAGGCAGGACACGGCATGCCGCAACCGACGGCGGAGCTGTCGCTGTTCGAAGATGAACAATAGTCGTCAATGCAAAACGGACGGTATCCGCTCCTGCGGATCCCCAGTTGGCGGGACGAGGCGAACGTCGCACCATGGATCGACGCAGATGTACGGCGGTAGGGGCCGAAGCTGGTCGAACAAGAACTCGAGGGGAGTCGAAAATGACGGATCGCGTTCTGATAGCCGGTGCCGGCCCGGTGGGGCTTACGATGGCACTCGAACTTTCGCGTTATGGCGTCCCGGTTCGCGTCATCGACAAGATCGCCGGGCCCTCCGACACCTCGCGCGCGGTCGCCATCTGGCCGCGGACGCTCGAACTGTTCGATCGTTCCGGCGTGACGACGGACCTGATTGCGGTCGGCAACCGCGTGGTCGCAGCCAATATCTTTTCCGGCAAGAGCCAGATCGGCCAAATCCGGCTCAACGATATCGTCTCGCCTTTTCCCTTTGCGCTGATGACGCCGCAATACGAAACGGAAGGCGTGCTCCGCCGGCATCTCAAGTTGCGTGACGTCGAGCCACAATTCTCCACGGAGTTGACCGAGATCCAGCAGGATCTCGACGGCGTCACCGCGACGATGCGCGCCGCGGACGGGACGGAGACCACGGAACGCTTCGACTGGCTCGTCGCCTGCGATGGCTCGCACAGCGTCGTGCGCCATCGGCTCGGCCTCGAATTCCAGGGCGATACGCTGGGGCTCGACTGGACGCAGGGCGATTTCCACCTGACCGGCATGCCGATCCCGTCGTCGGAACTTGCCATCTTCTTGCATCCCGAGGGCGCGCTGGTGTTCTTTCCGATGGCGCCGGATCGCTATCGCATCATAACCAGTCTTGGGCGCTCGACGGCGGTCGAGCCCGTTCCGCTCGACCTCGAAGCCTTCCAGAAGGTCATCGATCGCCGCGGACCGGGTGGCGTCACGCTGACCGGCACGGTATGGACCAGCGCTTTCCGCATCAATGAACGGCAGGTCGGCGCCTACCGCTCGGGCCGGGTCTTCCTCGCCGGCGATGCCGCCCATGTGCATAGCCCGGCCGGCGGCCAGGGCATGAACACGGGGATGCAGGACGCGATCAACCTCGCGTGGAAGCTGGCTCTCGTCAGCCGGGGCATCTCCACGGCGCCAGAATTGCTCGAGAGCTACGATGCCGAACGCCGGCCAACCGGTGCCGAGGTCATCCGCGAATCGGGCAAGCTCACCAAGGCCGCGACGATAGAGAGCCACGCCCTGCAAGATGTCCGCAATGTCGTGGCGCATTGGGTCCTTGGCCTGCCGGCCGCGCAGCACGCCGTCGCCGGGCTGATCACGGAGCTCGCCATCGCCTATCCGAAGAGCATCCTCAACGGACCTTCGGGCGGCGACCGCGCAGGCTCCCGCGTATCACCGGTTGCTGGCGAGCCGCCTTATGGTGCGACAGATACACCCCGCTTCGGTCTTCACGGCTGCGGCGAAGGCGCCAAATCGCTGCTGTCACAATTCCCCACTCTGCTGGAGCACCAGCTTCGCGCCCCGCAGGCAGTGGGCCAGCTCACCCTTGTCCGGCCCGACGGCTATCTGGCGGCGTCCGTGCCGGAGGGAGATTGGCGGGAGATCGCCGCCTATCTGGCGCTGTTCGCAGCGCCAGCCTGAGCGGGCGCCGAAACAGGCATGAGCGACGCGGATTTCGTCGAGAACCGCCGGTCAGCCGTCGGATGCGTCGCTAAAGTCAGGCTGCTTGATAGCCAAAGCACAGCAGTTGCACGCCTGGCCCCGCAAGGCCGCAAGAGAGCTGACTTTACTATGGCGAAGCCGCCTGACAATCTGCGCGCCCACAGCCGACCGAGGACCCCTTGGAGCAAATCGAGACCGACGGAACCACTGCGGCCCTGACCGGCAGTGCACGCGCGGTTTTCCGTCGGCTGGTCGAGGATGGACCCTCGACCCGCCCGCAGATCGGCAACGCGCTGCATCTGTCACGCCCCACCATGTCGGCGGCGATCGCCGAACTCGAACGCCCGCGCTATGTCGAGATGATCGGCGCGGTCCAGGGATCGTTCGGCCGCAGCGCGGCCCAGTATCGAGTCGGAAGCGGTGCAGGACATGTCATCGCCGTCGACGCGGGATCGACGCATGTCCGCGTTCGGGTTTCAACGCTCGACCGAAGGCTGCTCGCGAGCCGCATTCTCCGTCTTCCCGCCAGCCAGATCGCCATCAATGAAGAAGTCAGCCGCGCCGTCGCGGCAGAAGTGGCCGCCGCAAGGGCAGCCGCGCTGCCCGGTTGGGGGCCGCTGCGCGTCCTCGGCCTCGCTCTGCCGACCCGCGTCGTCGGCCTGGGCGGCGATGTGATCTCAACACGGCAAGAGGTGGTGTTTAGCGCATTCACGCCTCCTCCCGGGGTCACCCTGGTTCTCGAGAACAACGTCAATTGCGCCGCTGTCGCCGAGCAGCACTACGGCGCGGCACGGGGTGCTTCGGGCTTCGCCTATGTCCAGATCGGACTGAAGATCGGCATGGGGCTGGTGCTGGGCGACCAACTGATCCGCGGCCGCAACGGTGCCGCGGGCGAGATCGGCCATCTGAGCTTTCCCTTCGCGCCCGGCGCGAGCCCGGTGCCGGGAGAAGCCGAGCACTACTTGGGAACGGAAGCCTTCATCGGCCGCGTTCGAGCCGACTGGCCCGAAATTGCCGGCCCTTCGCCGATCGACACGGCGGAGCTTCTGTCGATGGCGGAGAGCGGCAACGCCGACGCTCTCCGTCATGTCGAGCGGCACGCTTCGGACATCGGCGCCGTCGTCGCCACCTGCGTCAGCGTGGTCGATCCGGGGCTCGTCGTGCTGGGTGGTGGTCTCGGGGCATCGCCGCTGCTTCTGCCCGGCGTCCGCGAAGCCGCCAATCGCCTGTCCTACCCGGTCGAGATCCGCAACACGCTCCTCGGCACTGATGCGACCGTCATGGGGATCGAACGCCTGGCGATCGAGGCGGCCATGACCCTTCTGATCGGCGAAGAGGCCTGAGAGCCATCCACTCCGCGAAATCCGAGGCTCAGCTTCGATAATCCACTTGACTGTTGAGCCGATAGTTTTGTTAGTTAACCTGCCTAACACAAAAACACCTTGCCATTGGCAAAGGCGCCAGGAACCAGCAGGAGCTAAGATTGAGGAACCTCAATAAACTTCGATCCGGCGTGGCCGGACTCGTCGCACTGGGCATGATCGGATCGGCCGGCGCGGCCGCCGCCGAGGACGTGACGCTGCAATACTGGGTCTACTCCGACTTTGCGCAGGGAGAGGCGCTGGCGCTGCAGCAGGAATTCATCAAGGAATTCAGCGCCAAGCATCCCGGTGTGAAGATCGACATCGTCGGCAAGGGCGACGACGATCTGACCGCTGGCCAAGTGGCGGGAGCCGCCAGCGGCCAGTTGCCCGACGTGTTCATGAACGCCCAGTCGGTCGGCGCTCAGCTGGTCGAAGTCGGCGCGCTCGACAATCTCTATTCCAAGTGGATGGCGATGCCCGAAGAGTATCGGGCCCAGTTCGATGCCGAAGCGCTGAAGGGCTGCATGCCCAAGCCGGACGAACTGTACTGCCTTCCCTATACAGGCTTCGGGTCGCTGCTGTTTCGCAATCTCACCGTTCTGGAAAAGGCCGGCATCGACACGTCGAAGCCGCCGGCAACCTGGGCCGAATGGTTCGACCAGATGAAGAAGGTGAAAGCAGCCGGGCTCTACGCGATTCCGGATGACACGCTGGTCTTCAACTCGGTTGCAGAAATCTATGCGACCTCAGGCGGCAACGACAGCTGGGGCTTCGACTGGGCGAACCGCAAGACCCGCATCGATCCGGCGATCATGACGACGGTGCTGCAGAAGTTCGTCGACATGAAGGATCTGAACAGCAGCACGAGCCGCAACGATCAGGCAACAAAAGACCTGTTCATCTCGAACCAGCTCGCCTTTCACAATATCGGCCCTTGGGTCAACCCGACCTATGAAGAGGCCGCCAAGACCAGCGGGCTGAAATACGATTTCGTTCTGATCCCCGGCGACACCGCCGGCAAGACGGGCGGCATCCGCAGCTATGAAATGATCGGCGTCGCGCCCGGCCCGCATGCGGATCTGGCGTTCGAATTTGCAGCCTTCATCACCGAGAAGAGCCAGATGGCGCGGTGGGCCAAGCTGCTGTCGCGCTACAACGCGAATGCCGCGGCCATGGCTGAGCCCGATGTGTCAGCCCTGCCGCTGATCAAGCTCTCCGTCGACGCCGCTCATGGCGCGATGGATGTCGCGGCGCCCTACTTCGTGGACTCGGTGCCCAGCTGCTACAATTCGACTGTCACCGACATCGCCGCTGCGACCGCCGATGGGGAATACACCCCCGAAGCCGGCGCCAAGGAGATGATCAGCCAGCTGAATGCCTGCCTCGCGCAGTAGTTCAGGCGAGACTCGGTCGGCCGAAACGGCTTCTGGCGCGCGATAGCGCCAGAGCTGCCGCCTTGGGCAGCCAATGGTGGTGCGTCCGCCGGCTCTGTCGAACCGAACAGGGCACAGTCACATCGCCGCGCCCGCTCTATGGCTCGGCTCTCGATGTCAGCTCGACTGCAATGCAAGGCATCGTCGAGAATGCGCCCGGAGCAGCACTCCCTGCCTTCGCGAACACGCTGCGGCCGGCCGGATCGGCCGCAGTCCTGAAACGGAGCGCCCATGTCTCTTCGCCGCTACCTGCCGCACTACCTCATGATCGCCCCGTTCATCGTCCTGTTCGCGATGTTCTTCCTCTATCCGATCATCAGCGGCCTTTATTACAGCTTTCAGAACTGGAACGGCGTCAAGCCACCGGCCTTCGTCGGTATAGCCAACTATCAGAAGATCATCGCATCACGCGACTTTGCCACGGCGATGCGTAATCTTATGACCTATGTGGCGATCACCGTGCCACTCGGCATTTTGGTCGCGCTCGGCTTGGCTCTGCTGGTCGACAACTTTACCGGGCGCTGGGCCAACATCTTTCGCAATGCCTATTTCATGCCCGTAGTTCTGCCGGCCTTCCTCGCCGCAACCATCTGGCGCTGGATCTATGCCCCGAATTTCGGCCTGCTGAACATGATCCTCGGCTGGTTTGGCAGACCCTCAGTGAACTTCCTGAACGATACCAGCACGATGCTCTATGCGCTGGTGGCCGTGGATGTCTGGGTTTCCGCAGGCTTCAACATGGTCATCATCCTGGCCGGGCTGAAGAACATCCCGGTCGAGCTCTATGAGGCCGCCCGGCTCGATGGCGCCAGCAAGCGGCAGCAGATCGTCCACATCACGATCCCGATGCTGGGTCCGGTGCTGTTCTTCGTCGTGACCTATGGACTGATCTCGGCCATGCAGGTCTTCGACAAGCCCTGGCTGCTGACCGGCTCGTCCTTCACCTCCTATGGCGGCCGGCGCAACGCGCTGCTGTTCCCAGTCATGGACATGATGGGCCGCGCCTTCGGCAGCGTGCGGTTCGGCGAGGCCGCGGCCTACGGCTTCATCCTGACCGTTGCGATCATCGCTCTCACCGCGGCCATGTTCATGCTGCGCCGTTGGAAATGGCGGAAATGACCGGAATGTCGCTCCCCCCTATCTGGACCATCCTGAAATGGGCTCTGGCGCTGTCCATCGCGGCCGTCGCGCTGTTTCCGATCTGGTGGATGGTCAACGTCGTCTTTGCGCTGCCGGGCGAGCCCGTGTCGCTCAATCCCCGGTTATGGCCCACCTCGATTCCGGCCGGCATCGACAAGATCCGGCTGATCCTGACCGAGACGGACTTCCTGCGCGCCTACGGGATCTCCCTGCTTTATGCGGTGCTGACCATCGCCGGCGTGCTGATCATCGGCTCGCTGGCCGCCTTCGAATTCGCGTTGTTCGACTTCCCGGGAAGAAAGCTGCTGTTCGGCATCGTGATGCTGTCACTGATGGTGCCAACGGCGGTGACGATCATCCCGACCTATCTCCTGACCTCGCAGCTCGGCTGGCTGAACACCATGCAGGGGCTGGTGATACCGGGCGTCGCTTCCGCCTTTGGGCTCTTCATGCTGATCCAGTTCATGCGCGCGATACCGATGGACATGATCGAGGCGGCCCGTCTCGATGGGGCCAGCCATTTCCAGGTCTACTGGCATGTCGCGCTGCCACTCTGCAGCAACGCGCTGGTCACGCTGGCCATCCTGACCTTCATGCAGACCTGGGGAAACTATATGTGGCCGCTGATCGTCAGCTCTCGCCCCGAGATGTACACGGTCGGCCAGGTCGTTGGCCTGTTCAACTCGCCGCTGTCGCACCAGACAGTCGATACGGTCATGACCGCAAATCTTCTGGCCGCGATCCCGCCGCTGCTCTTCTTCCTGATCTTCCAGCGCAAGATCGTTGAAGGCATCGCGATGTCGGGAACCAAGGGCTGATCGGAGAACTATAATGGCATTCCTCGACATCGCGGCGGTCACAAAGTCCTTTGGCGCCCAGGGCGTCCTCAAGGACGTGAACCTCTCCATCGAGCGGGGCGAGTTCGTCGTCTTCGTCGGCCCGTCGGGCTGCGGAAAGTCGACCTTGCTGCGCATCATCACCGGTCTGGAGACGGTGACATCGGGAACAATCTCGATCGAGGGCGAGGTGATGAACGATGTCGAGCCGGCCCGTCGCGGAACGGCGATGGTGTTCCAGTCCTATGCTCTCTACCCGCATATGACGACGTTCCAGAACGTTTCGTTCAGCCTGCGCATGGCGCATCGCGCGCGCGACGTCATCGTGGACAAGGTCCAGAAGGCGGCCGCCATTCTCCAGCTGGACAAGCTTCTCGAGCGGAAGCCGGGCCAGCTTTCCGGCGGCCAGAAGCAACGGGTCGCCATCGGCCGTGCCATCGTGCGCGAGCCGCGGGTGTTCCTGTTCGACGAGCCGCTGTCGAATCTCGATGCCGAACTGCGCGTGCAGATGCGGGCCGAACTGATGGAACTGCATCGCCGGCTCGGAACCACGATGATCTACGTCACCCATGATCAGGTCGAGGCCATGACGCTGGCCGACAAGATGGTGGTGATGCATGCCGGGCGCGTCCAGCAGGCCGGCAAGCCGCTGGATCTCTACGACGATCCCGACAATCGCTTCGTCGCCGGCTTCGTCGGTTCGCCCAAGATGAACTTCCTGCCCGCACGCGTGCAGTCGTCCGGACCGAATGCGCTTGGCCTTGCCGGTGTTGGCGGGGCCGGCGAGGCCACCCTCCCCTTCACGGCGCCGCCTGGCCTGGCCGGTCCGGTCGAGATCGGCCTGCGGCCCGAACGCATGCGCCCACTACCGCCAGGCGCGCCGCCACCGCCGAATTCCATCGTGCTGGAGGGCCAGGTGACCTTGGTCGAGGAACTCGGATCCGAAAGTTACGTCCATATGGTACTCGCCGACGGCACCCCGGTGACGCTGCGCGCCGGCCGCGACGAAACTGTGGAAGGACCCTCGCTGCGCGTGGCCGCGGACCCGCGCCACGCTTTGCTGTTCGGTCCTGACGGCGAGCGCATCCGCAGCCAAGGCGGAAGCAAGCGATGAATGTGTCGGCGAATGAAACGGCCATGATCGTTGGGATCGACATCGGCGGCACCAAGACGCATCTGCGCGCTCAGCCCCTCGCAGGCGGCCCGGACCGGGACCTGCTGGTCCCGAGCTCGCAATGGCGCACTCGCAACTGGGACCAGGATGCCGGCGCACTGCTCGCCATGGTCGATAACCTCGTCGAGGGCGCGCCGCTCGCTGCCATCGGCATCGGCGCGCATGGCTGCGACGACAGTGCCGAATGCGAGGCCTTCCGTAGCGCTTTCGCCGCGCGCACCGGGACGCCGCTCTCGGTGGTGAACGATGCCGAACTGATGCCGCTGGCTCTAGGCTTCGCTGAGCAGATCGGCGTCGTCGCTGGCACCGGCTCGATCGCCGTATGCCGTCCTTCCCCCCAAAGCATGCTGGTCGCCGGTGGCTGGGGCTGGATCATCGGCGACGAGGGCAGCGCCTCCGGCCTGGTGCGCGAGGCTGTGCGCGCGGTTGCGCGCCATTTCGATCGCGGTGGCGGACGTGGCGAGCCACTGGTCGAGGCGATCTTCGAGACGCTACAGGTCCCTTCGGTGCCCCGCCTCGGCAGCACGCTCTCCGAACTCCGCTCGGCCGCCACGGTCGGACGCCACGCCACGGCGATCTTCCAGGCTGCCGAGGCTGGCTCAGCCCTGGCGGCGACCGTCATTCGCGAGGGCGGCCGCGCCCTGGCGGAGATGGCGGCGCTTCTCGACGCCCGCGGTGCCGGCGCCCGGCACGCGGTTGCCGGCGGCAGCGTCATCGCCGCACAGCCGCTGCTATGGCGCGCCTTCGCAGCGGCGCTGTCGGAGGCGACCGGCGGACGTATCGCCGCGCATCTCTTCACCGGCGATCCGGTCGAAGGCGCCTGCCGCCTCGCCGCCAGCCTGACCCGCATTCCGGCGGCGGACGGAGCAAGCTCCGCCTCTGCCCTGTCGTAATCCAGAAAGGACCTGTCATGAGCTACCGTTCCACCATTGCCCGCCAGCCCCAGGCGCTTGCCGATACGCATGCAGCCGCGCGCGCCGAACTCGCCGGCATGGACCTGTCGCAGCTCGACCGGCCCGTCATCGGGGTAACGGGCATCGGCGCCAGCTTCGCGGCCGCAACCGTCGTGGCGGCCGAGTTGCAGTCGAAGGGACGGCGCGGCTTCGCCATCCGGTCGGATGACATGGTCCACGGATTTGACCTCTGCGATGCACTGATCGGCCTTTCGCATCGTGGCCGCAGCGTCGAGACCGTTGCCGCGCTCGAAAAGCTGCCATCGGCCGGCCGGCTGGCGATTACCAATGACCCCGAAAGCCCGCTGGCCAAGGCGGCGCACCTGCATATACGCCTCGCAAACGGCTCGGACGCGACCCCGTCCAGCACCGGCTATACCGCGACGCTGCTCGCGTCGGGTCTGGTCGCACAGAAGCTGGCCGGTACGGCAGATGCCTTCGCCGGACTTCCCGCTCTCGCGGAAGAGGTTCTGACGACGGCGGGCGCGAAGATGGAGCGGCTGGGCAAGCTTTTCGAAAATCGCCGCGCGATCGATTGCGTCGGCGCTGGCGCTTCGCTCGGCACGGCGGATGGTGCCTCGCTTCTGATCCGCGAGGCCTCCCGCATCCCGGCTGCCGCCTATGACACGCGGCACTACCTGCACGGACCGATGGAATCGATGGACGCCGCGACCGGCGTGGTGATCTTCGGCGCCGGCCGCGAGCTCGAATTGGCAAAGCACCTGCAGACGATCGGCGTCCCGGTGCTTCTGGTCACGACGGCCGAAGACATCGCCGATGGCGAGCTCCTGACCGTCATTCGCGTGCCGAAATCCGGCAACCTCATCGCGCAGGGCGTCATCGACATCTTTTCCCCCCAACTGCTGGCCGCCCAGCTTTCGGATCAGGCAGGATTGACGGACACCAAGTTCCGCTACCGCATGTCAGATACGAAGGTGCCGCAGCCGGAAGCGGCCTGACCGGCGCCAGACAGGCAGGATATCGAATGACCACAGCACAGGATCTTTCCGGCCTCGAAGTCGGCTTCGATATCCCTGCCCGTCCCGGAATGAACGAGACTGAGATCCAGACGCCGTGTCTGGTTCTCGATCTCGATGCACTCGAGGCAAAT
Organism: Kaistia soli DSM 19436; assembly: GCF_900129325.1. Taxonomy (GTDB): domain Bacteria; phylum Pseudomonadota; class Alphaproteobacteria; order Rhizobiales; family Kaistiaceae; genus Kaistia; species Kaistia soli. Next base: position 14,126 of record NZ_FQUP01000002.1, read on the forward strand.
CTGCGACGGATGGCCGATTTCGTCGTCAGCCGCGGGCTGCGCCTGCGCGCCCATGGCAAGATGCACAAGTCGGTCGACATCGCCCATATGCAGATGGCGATCGGCGGCGCCTCGGGCCTCTGCTGCCAGAAGGTCAGTGAAGCCGAAGTCTTCGCGCGTGGCGGTATCCGCGACATCCTGCTCACCAATCAGGTACGCAGCCCCGTGATGATCGACCGGCTGGCGCGACTGCCGCTGCTCGGCGCGAAAGTGGCCGTCTGCGTGGATGATCTCGCCAATGTGCCCGAACTAGCCGCGGCGGCCGCGCGGCACGGTACGACGCTCGGCTGTTTCGTCGAGGTTGACTGCGGTGCCGGCCGCTGCGGCGTGTCGCATCCGGAAGCCGCCCTGGCTCTGGCCGCCGCGATTGCCGCGGCGCCGGGCCTCACTTTCGAAGGGGTTCAGGCCTATCAGGGCCGCCTCCAGCACCTGCCGACCTTTGAGGAACGCGAGACGGCCTTCGCCGCCTCCCTCGCAATCACCCGCGCCGTGGTCGATCGAATCGAGGCTGGCGGTCTTCCGGTCCCGCTGGTGACCGGCGGAGGCACTGGCAGCCATCCGCTGGAGGCTGCATCCGGGCTCTATGGTGAACTCCAGTGCGGATCCTATGCCTTCATGGATGCCGATTATGGCCGCGTTCGCGGCCAGGACGGCGGCCGGCTCGATGCTGAATGGCGCAATGCCCTGTTCCTGCTGACGTCGGTCCTCTCATGCCCCGCGCCCAGCCGCGCCGTCTGCGACGCCGGGCTGAAAGCGCAGTCGGCCGACTCCGGCCTGCCGATGGTCTTCGGCCGTGATGGCGTCCGCTATGTCCGCTGGTCCGACGAACATGGCGACCTTGCCGATCCGGACGGGCTGCTTTCCGTCGGCGACCGGCTGCGGCTCGTGCCGGGCCATTGCGACCCGACCTGCAATCTGCACGACTGGTATGTCGCCGTGCGCGGCGGTCAGGTCGAGGCGATCTTGCCGGTATCCGCGCGCGGCAAGCTCTTCTAGAGCATTCTGGAATGACGCTGGCCGGTATTCAGCGACAACAAGTTGGCTACAGATTCCGCGAGGGTGAACATCCGTGTCGGCATAAGTACTTCTGTGGGCGCTCAGCATGGGCGGCCAGAAGTTCTATTTGATCTGGCGTTATGTCGATGGCACGGCCAAGATCAAGCCGGCCGCAAGACCATCGCCGTGTTTCCGCGGCAACGGAACGCTGATATACTCCACTGTCCATATCCCATGCCGCCTCGACAAAGCCCTCGACGAGGCGCCGAAGCGGGGGTGGCTGGTCGTCGATATGAAGACGGATTGGAAGCTGATCTTTCCGTTCCAAAAGTGAGTGGATCGGCCGGGTCGGCCATGCGGCGGCTCGATGAGGCTCCGCCGCGAGGAACTTCGGCTGAGCGGTGACGTTGCCAGATTGCGGGTCTGCTTTCGCGCCTGCGCTCGCCTTCAGGCGACGCGATCAGGCGTATTGCCTGCGGCCCGAAATGAATGGCACGCTCATCATGTATCGCATCTTCCTATCGCTCCTGACCGCTATTCTGGGGCTGGCGCTGCTTCTCGGCGGCATCTGGCTCGCCGCCCTCGGCGGCTCGTGGTTCTTCATCCTGCTCGGCGCGCTCGTCCTGGCATCGGCGCTGATGCTGTTCAATCGACGATCCGAGGGGCTGGCGCTTTATGGCCTAACACTGCTGCTGACCCTGGCCTGGGCCATCTATGAGGTCGGCTTCGATTGGTGGGCGCTCTCGTCGCGCGGCAGCCTGCTGGTGGCGATCGGCGTCCTCCTGCTGATGCCGCCGATGGTTTGGTCGCTCCATCAGAACGGCGTTGGCCGGGCGCGTTATGGCTCATCGAGCGGCGTGCTCACCTTGTCGATCCTGGTGGCAGTCGTCGTCGCCGGCTATTCGATGTTCCAAAGCCCTCATGACCAGCCGGGCGCCTTCTCGGATGAAGCGATGGCCGCGACGCGGCCGGTCGAAAGCGGCGTCCCGGATGGCGAGTGGCACGCCTATGGACGCACCGAAGCGGGGCGCCGCTATTCGCCGCTCGACCAGATCACACCCGCCAATGTCGACAAGCTAGCGGTCGCCTGGACCTACCACACTGGCGATGTCCGCGGCCCTGAGGATCCCGGCGAGGCGACGTATGAAGTCACACCGCTGATGATCGATGGCACCGTCTATATCTGCACGCCGCACAGCTTGGTCATCGCGCTCGACGCCGTGTCGGGCAAGGAGAAGTGGCGGTTCGACCCACAGCTGAAGCAAACGCTCAAGCAGACAACCCAGCATCTCACCTGCCGCGGCGTTTCCTATTACGACGGCAGTGCTGCGGCGGCTGCGGCTGCTCCGGTTCAACCGTCCGCTGCGGCGGCTGAGCAGCTCACCGATGCCCAGCGGGTCGCCAGGAGCGCCGCCGAGGTTACTACCGAGGCGGCTGGCTTGCCGCAGAATGTCGTCACCGGCCAAGCGTCTGCAGAGACTCCCAATCCGGTCGTCACGCGCAAGCCGGCATCAGCGCCGGTAGCCATCGATCCGACCTGTGTGAAGCGCCTATTCGCGCCGACTTCGGACGGCCGCCTGATCGCGCTGAGCGCCGAGACTGGCAAGATCTGCCCCGGTTTCGGCGGAGAGAGTGGCACGATCAATCTATGGGCGAACATGCCGAACGTAACGCCCGGTTCGGTCTATTCGACCTCGCCTCCAGTCGTGACCGATAAGCTGGTCATTGTCGGCGGTACGGTGAACGACAACGTCTCCACGACTTCGCCTTCGGGCGTCATCCGCGCCTATGACGTCAATACGGGCGATCTCATCTGGAACTTCGATTCAAAGAACCCGGACGCGACGGCGCCAATTGCCAACGGCCAGACCTATTCCGCGAACGCGCCAAACTCCTGGAGCGTGTCGAGCTATGATCCGAAGCTCGGGCTGATCTATCTTCCGATGGGCAACGAGTCGCCCGACCAATATGGCGCCGGGCGTAGCGCCAGCGTCGAGAAGTATTCCTCCTCGATCCTGGCGCTCGACGTGAACACCGGCAAGCCGGCCTGGGTATTCCAGACCGTTCATCACGACCTCTGGGACATGGATGTTCCCGCGCAGCCGAGCCTCGTCGACCTGACCATCGACGGAAAAGACGTTCCGGCGCTCGTCGCACCGACCAAGCAGGGCGAGATCTTTGTGCTGAATCGCGAAACGGGCGAGCCAGTCCTGCCGGTAACCGAGGAGCCAGCGCCGACCGGCGCCGTCAAGGGGGATACGACGGCGCCGACACAGCCTGTTTCCAAGATTTCGTTCAAGCCAGAGCCGCTGCAGGAAAAGGACATGTGGGGGGCGACGCCTCTCGACGCACTTGCCTGCCGGATCGCCTACCACTCGCTCGACTATAAGGGTCGGTTCACACCGCCGACGGAGAAGGGCTCGATCATCTATCCCGGCAATTTCGGCGCCTTCAATTGGGGTGCGGTTGCCGTCGACCCGAACCGGCAGGTGCTGTTCGCGATGCCGGTCTATCTCGCCTTCACCTCACAGATGGTGCCGCGCCCCAACACGACGGACCGCGTCGTCACCAAAGCCGGCGAGGACGTGTTCAACGAGAATTTCGGCGCGCCTTACGCCTCCAAGATGGGCGCCTTTCTCTCGCCGATCGGGCTGCCGTGCCAAGCACCGCCCTGGGGCTATGTCGCGGGGGTCGACCTGACGACAGGCAAGACGGTCTACAAGCATGTCAACGGTACTGTGCGTGATCTCTCCCCGATCCCATTACCGTTCAAGATGGGAGTGCCCGGCATCGGTGGCCCGATCATTACGAAGGGTGGATTGGCATTCCTCAGCGGCACCCTCGACTATTATGTGCGCGGCTATGACCTGAAGACCGGCGAGGAGCTCTGGCGCGCCCGGCTGCCAGCCGGTGGTCAGGCGACGCCTTCGACCTATCAAGGCGCCGATGGCCGGCAATATCTTGTCGTCGTCGCCGGCGGCCACGGTTCGACTGGCACCAAGGCGGGCGATGCCATCATCGCCTATGCGCTGCCGAGGGGCAGCTAGGGCCCAGAGCGCCCTTCATCGCGAGCCGGACTGGCTCCAGCTCCGACAATATCGGAGGTCGGTCATTGCGTCATGACCGGTCTCAGCCCGAGGCAAGAGCCTGTCTCAGCAAGGATTGCGCGCCCCGATAGAGCAGGTCGCTCTCGCCAAGCGGCATTGCCTCAATCCCGACATGGCCGTCGTAGCCAGCATTGATAAGCCAGCGAAGTTCGCCGACCCAATCCTCTGTTCCTGTGCCAAATTCGTGGCGCCCCGGGACGTCGGCTGCCTGGACATGGCCGATGCGCTCGACATCGCCCGCGATTGCCCATCCGAGCGGCTCGCCGTTCAGGATGGCATGATAGCGGTCGTACAGCAGACGCACATTCGGCCGATCCAGCGCACGCACCAGCCCGAGCGCGCTCGCCGTGTCCGGCAGCAGAGCGTTCGGCCCCTCGAATTCGCGATTGACCACCTCGACCAGGAGTTCGACCGGTAGCGTAGCAATTTCATCCGATGCTTGCGCGAGCGCTTCGGCGGCGATGGCGCGCTGCTCGGCGATGTCCTCACCCGCGACAACATCGCCAGCGAGGACGACGACCTTCGGCGCACGGAGATCGACAGCAATATGGGCCGTGTCGCGGACGCGCCGGACGAATTCGGCATGCGATTGGCGGTCTGCGAGCTGGCATTTATTCCGCCAATCCTCGGCGCAGAGCGTCAGCAGCCGCGCACCCGTCGCATCGAGCGCCGCCGCCAGCGCGTCAAGCGGCTTGTCGCGCCAGTCCCAGATCTCCACGGCCGGAAATCCCGCATCGACAGCCGCCCTGACACGGTCCGGGAAGGGGCGATCCCCCTCCCCGAAGGCGAGTTCGATGCAGACGCTGAAATCGATCATGACCGCGCGCGCTCGACCACGGCCCGCCCGGCCCTGAGCGCCGCAACGGGATCCGGCGCAGCGTCCAGCTCAAGCAGCACGGTTTCGCAGCCCGGCGTCGCGAGCATCGCCTCCGACCAGCCGTTCCAGTCGACCACGCCGGCGCCGAAATCGACCATGAAGCGCTGCTGCTGCGTGAAGATCGTGTCGTCGATCACCAGATTCTCGGTGATCTCACCGACGGCGTCCTTCCAGTGCGCGAGGATAATGCGCTGATTGTAGCGCCGTGCGGTGCGAACCGGGTCGCCGCCGCCAAGCGTGATGTGACAGCTATCCGGGCAGAGCCCAACATAGCGCGGATCGGTGAACGCCATGAAGAGGTCGATGTCGCGCTCATACCAGAGCGCGCTATTCGACTCGGTGTGGACCGCGAGCTTGATGCCTTCCGCCGCGACGGCCTCGCCGATGGCATGGGCAATGCCGGCAGCATGGCTCATGAAAGCCACATCGATGAAGAGCGGCGGCCGCACGCCGACGGTCCGGCGCATCGGCAGACCCGTGACGAGAATCTCGCCGCCGGCTTCAGCGAGAAACGCTGCCCGGCGCTCGGCATCGGCGATGATCGCGGGCAGGTCGGCGTTCTCCGACCAGGCCGGAGCATCCGCCATGAAGGCGCTGACGACGGTAAGCCCGCGTGCTTCGAGCGTGCTGCCGAACGCCTTGGCGCTGCCGAACGCCTTCAGGACATTGTCGATGCTGCCCGGTCCGAATGTCAGCTCGATACCGCTCACGCCCGCCTCCGACAGGGCCGCCATCACCTTGTCCCAGAACGCGTCCGGCTTCGACGAGGCGAAGGCGTTGAGCTCATCCGTCGTGTCGAGGCCCCAGAAGGCCGGCTGGTAGAAGGTGATCATGTCGGTTGCGAACAGGGTCGTCATGGGAGTTTTTCCTCTTTTGGGGCGGAGGGCTATTTCAGCCCGGTGGCGGCGATGCCGCGAACGAAGTAGCGCTGCAGGAAGACGAAGAGGATGAGCACCGGCAGCAGCACGATGATCGCGCCGGAGAGCAGCAGGCCGTATTCGGTCGACTTCGCGCCCTGCGAGGCGACGGCGAGACCGACGGGTAGCGTGAACGTGTCCTGGTTCTGCGCCACGATCAGCGGCCAGAGGAAGTAGTTCCAGGAGTTCAGGAAGGTGATGATCGCAACCGTTGCGATGGCGGGCCCCACCAGAGGCAGGAAGATGCTGAAGAAGATACGGAACTCTCCCGCGCCGTCGAGGCGCGCGGCCTCCAGCAGTTCGTTCGGCACTGAAAGGGCGAACTGGCGCATGATGAAGACGCCGATCGGCATGACGGCGATCGGCAGGAAGATGCCGGTGAGCGTGTTCAGGAGCCCCATCTGCACGATGATGAAGAACGACGGCACGAACAGCGCGATATAAGGGATCATCATCGCCGCAATGATGCAGCCGAAGACGAACCGGCTGCCCCTGAACGGGATCTTGGCCAGCGCATAGCCCGCGAGCGACGAGAAGAAGACGTTAGAGACGACGGTGAGACCGGAGACGACGAGCGAATTGCCGAGATAGGTGCCAAACTGCCGACGCGCGAACAGCTCAACGAAGTTGCTGAAGTCGGTGAAACTGCGCGGCAGCCAGGCGCCAGGCGCGGCGAGAATCTCCGCCTGCGACTTGAAGGCTCCGAAGAACACCCAGGCGAAGGGCAGCAGCATCAGCCCCGCCACAAGCGTGAGGGTCGCGTAGAGAGCGACTGTGCCGCGGGAGGTTCCCTCGCTCATCATGAAGCAGCCCTCAACATGCGCAGTTGCAAAATGCCGAGGACGGCGACGATGACCAGCATCACATAGGAGCCGGCCATCGCAGAAGCGATGTTGCCATGACCGAACTGCTCATAGACCCAGAGCGCGACTGACCGCGTCGCGCCGAGAGGACCACCCTTGGTGAGCAGATAGGGCTCATCGAAGATGTTCATGTAGGAAACCGTCATCAGCACCGTCACCAGGAGCGTCGCGGGCTTCAGGAGCGGCAGCGTGATGTGGAGGAAGCGCCTGGGCGCCGAGGCGCCGTCGATTGCCGCGGCTTCGTGGACATCGGCGGGAATGCCCTGCAGCCCGGCGAGGAACAGCACCATGCAGGTGCCGACATTGCGCCAAGTCGTCAGCAGGATGACCGTTGTGATCGCCATGTTCGGATTGCCGAGCCAGTTCGGTCCTTGCAGGCCAAGCTCGGCGAGAAAGGTGTTTACCGGACCCCGCAGCGTGAACGCGTACTGCCAGATGACAGCGGCGGCGACGATGTTGGTGATGACAGGCAGATAGAACGCCGCGCGATAGGTGGCCCGCAGCCTCTTGATGCCGCTGTTAAGCGCCAGCGCCAGCGCGAGACCGATCGCCATCGTCAGCGGCACGCCGACAACGACAAATATCCCGGTCGTGACCAGCGACTTCAGGAAGCCGGCATTGGTCAGGACGCGGGCAAAGGTATCGAGGAAGGTGAAGTGCACCTGGAGCGGGTGCCGGATATCGGCGACGCCGATATCGGTGAAGCTGTAGATGAGCGCGATCAGCGCCGGAATCGCCGTGAAGACGAAGAAGATCACGAGGAAGGGCGCGACGAAAATCCAGGCCGTCGCGGATCGCCATCCTGACGGCTGGCGGTGCCTGATATCCACGTGGCTCAAGGCAAAGTCTCCACGGTGAGCGGAATGGCGATCGCCGGCGTATGGCCGCTTCTGTCGCCTCGAACGCGAAGGCGGGGCTCGGAGCCGGGACTGTCCCCGGCTCCGCCGAAGGTCGGCTATTTTCCGAGGCCAGCCGACTCGGCAAAGGCCTGGACGTCATCCAGCACCTGCTTGGCCGTTGCCTGGCCCCGGGCGACGAGTTCCATCTGCTGGCCCATATAGGTGCCGACCTGATTCCAGGTCGTGACCTGGGGAATGTCGACAGCGGTCTGCAGGGCCTGACGCTCGGCGTCCAGTAGCGGGTTGCCGGCGATCGCCGGATCATTCCACGCAGCCTTCACCGCAGGCAGGCTGCCGAAAGCCTTGTACCAGGCGAGCTGGGTGTCCGGCTGCGTCAGGTAGCGGACGAGCTTCCAGGCGGCGTCGGGATTCTTTCCATCCTTGAGCACCGCGAGGCTACCCGAGCCAAGTGCCGAGAAACTGCCGGCGGGACCGGCCGGCATCGGCGCGGTTGCGAGCTTCGCGGTGACCCAATCCTGGCCGTTGGCCTGTACCAGCCACCCCTCGAACCAGGGTCCGATATCCTTGCTGGCGATCTCGCCCGAGGTGAACCACGGCACCGTGTCGAGGAACTTCGGGCCGTCCGGCGAAGCGAGGCCCTCCGTGAACAGCGAGCCCCAGAATTCGAGCGCCTTGATGTTGGCCTCGGAATTGATGGTCCACTGCTTCCTGTCGGCGCTCAGGAAGCCACCGCCGGCTTGATAGGCAAATTCGTTGAGGCCTTGCGCGTTGTAGATGTCGTAGCCGACATCGGCGGAAAAGCCCCATGTCGCGCCCTGGTCCTTCATGGCCTTGGCGAAGGTCTTCAGCTCCTCCCAGGTCTTCGGCGCGGAGAGACCGGCCTTTTCCGCGAGATCCTTGCGATACTGGAACATCGTGGCATAGGCGTCCCACGGCACGCCATAGGCGACGCCGTCCCGCACATTCGTCTCATAGGCGCTGGCGAAGAAGTCGTCGGCCTTGACCAGCCCCTCGGGGACCGGCGCGAAGGCGTCGGTGGCCATGAGGCTCGCTTGGCTCTGCGAATAAAGACGCACGATGTCGGGCACCGTGCCGGCGGCGATGGCCGTCAGCAGTTTGGCGTCAAACTGCTCCGATGGGATCTGCGTGATCTGGACCTTGAGGTCGGGATTGGCCTTCTCGAAATCGGCGAGGAAGGCCGGAAGCTTGTCGCCTTCGGCACCACCGATCCAGATCTGCAGCGCGCCCGTTGCCGGTGCGTCACCGATCGCCGCTGCCGACGCCCCGGCGGCTAGGCCGAGCGATGCGGTCAGGGCCGTTGCCGTGAAGAAGGCTGCCGCACGGACTAAGCGTTTTAAGGACATGATACCTCTTTCTCGAATGCGGGATGGGTAAGGCACGTCTGGTCCTGCGGCCGTCGCGCTGGCTTCTTGCACGGGGACCGGATTCTTCTGGCAATCGATTGCCATTCGCTAATCCATTGCATATGCTCTTTTTGTACGCAAGCCGGATTTGTGCGCGATCGTTGGGCAGTTCGCCTAGCGAAAGCGCTGCACCCGGCGCAGATTCCCGCCTTTGTTGCCCGGAGGTTCACAAACCGGGCCGCCCTTCCTGATGGAGCAAGTCTGCGATGACTGAGATGGTGTTCGATGCGCTGGTCATCGGATCGGGTGCCGCAGGGTCGTTTGCCGCGCGCGAACTGACCGCGCAGGGTCTCAGAGTCGTGCAGCTTGAGGCGGGACCGGAAATCGGGCCGGGCCATTTCGATGCAACGAAGAATCCCCGCCAGACGGAAATCAATCTCTGGCAGCGGGCCAAGGCGACGGCGCTCGGCCAAGCGATCCAGGCCCGAGCCGCCTTCTTCGACGGACGGATGCGGCGCCTCTTCGTCAGCGACCGGCAAAATCCCTATTCGACGCCGCCCGACGCACCGTTTCTCTGGATCCGGGGGCGGCAGGCCGGGGGCCGGACCCATACGTTTGGCCGCGTGCTGGTGCGCTGGACAGATGACGATTTCAAGATGCAGAGCCGTACTGGCAAGGGGGTCGACTGGCCCATCGACTACCGGGAGCTGGAGCCCTTCTATGAGGAGGTCGAGCGCGTGCTGGAGCTCTATGGCCAGGTCGAAGGCGCACCGACCATGCCGGACAGCATCTATGCACACCGGTCCGAACTGACCGAGGCCGAACGCCTGTTCAAGCAGGCGGTCGAGACACGATGGCCGGAGCGCCGGGTCGTCACATGGCGCTATCTCGGTCCCGAGCCGACGCGCGTGCTGAAGCCTATGCGCGATGCGCTCGCGAGCGGGCGGCTCGCCATCCGCTACGACACCATCGCCAGCAAGGTCCTCACGGACGACAGCGGCGTGAGGGCCGTCGGCGCCGAGGTCATCAACGCCCGCACCGGACAGGTCGAAACACTGCGCGCACGTTCGGTCGTCGTCTGCGCCTCGCCGATCGAAAGCGTCCGGCTGCTGCTGAACTCGGCATCGCCGCACCACCCGACCGGGCTCGCCAATAGCTCCGGCACGCTCGGACGCTATTTCATGGACCAGATACCGGTCGTCGCTGCCGGCGTCTTCCCCGCGACGCGCGGCGCCTCGACGGCCGATACCGCGCCGGCGGACCCTTTCTACCGGCCGTCGGGCGGCATCTTCCTGCCGCGCTTCATCGGCCCGGATGGCGCTTCTGGAACCGGCGACTTCGCCTTCCAGGGAACCGTTGGCCGGAACCAGTCGCCGGCCTCGCGTCCCTCGCGGTTCAGCTTCTTCGGCTTCAGCGCGATGGAGCCGGATGCCGACAACCGCATCACGCTCGATCCGCGCCGGAAGGATCGCTGGGGCATCCCGATCCCGCATATCCGCTGCAAGATGGGCGCCATGGATGCGCAGACAGCCAGGCAGGCCATGGCAGCGCTCGAAGAAACCGTCGAGGGCGCCGGCTGCGAGGTCGAATTTGTCGGCTCGCCTCTCGGGCTCAATGAGAAGGGCCGCGGCGCCTATCCCGATGCGGATTGGTTCAGCCGCACGGCCTTCCGAGCGCTTTTCCGCCGGACGATCGCGATGGGCGCGGCCATCCACGAGACCGGCGGTGCGCGGATGGGCAGCACCCGCACCAACTCTGTCCTCGATGGCTTGAACCGGAGCTGGGATGTTCCCAATCTTCTGGTCACAGACGCCAGCGCCTTCGCCGGCAGCGGCGTCGCTGGGACGACCCTGACCATCATGGCGATGACCGTTCGCGCCTGCCGGCATCTCGCGAGCCAGTTGAAGGAAGGGCGCCTCTAGCCTCGGCGGCCAGAGGTTCAATCGAGTCACGGCCACGCGACGCGCCTGAAACCGGCAGAAGCGCTATAACGTCCTGACGATTCGTGACAATTCAGCGCCTTCGGGCGCGACGAGGAGTCGATGCCGAAACAGAAGGACAGCCGGACGCCCGGCCCCTCCATCGCGGATGTGGCTCGGGAGGCAGGCGTCGCCACATCAACGGTCAGCCGCGCGTTGACCGTCCCCGGCCGGGTGGCTGAGCCGACGCGGCTCAAGGTCGAGGCGGCGGCGCGCAAGCTTGGTTATACGGCTAACCAGACCGCACGAAACCTGCGCGTCGGCACGTCGCGCACGATCATGATCGTGCTGCCGGAGGAGATCTATACCGGCGCCTCCCAGACCGTTTCGGAGGTGCTGCGGGCGACGGCAAAGAGCCTCACGGCACGGGGCTTCTCTCTGCTGATCGCCAATGTGTCGCGCGAAGCGGAGACCGATGCGCATATTCTGGCGGTCGCACAGGGCGGCACCGTAGCCGGTGTGCTCCTGATGGCCGCCGACATCCCGCGGACGAACGGGCGCAGTCTCACGGATGCGGGCTTGCCGATCGTCTCGCTGCATTTCGATCTCTCGGGTGAGGCGATCCCGAGCGTCGTCAGCAATGATCGCGAGGCTATCGCAGAAGGGACCGCGGCATTGATCGCGCGTGGCCATCGACACTTTCTCTATATCCGCGGCCGCCTCGGCAATTACCACGAGATCGAGCGCCTCGCAGGCGTTCGTGGGGCCATCGCCGCGGCTGACCTGCCGGCCTCGGCGCTGAGACTTCATCAGGGCGATTTCGAATTCAGCGGCGGCATGGCGGCGGGAGAAGCGTTCCTGGCCATTCCCGCGGCCGAGCGGCCGACCGCCGTCATTTGCGCCAATGACGATACGGCCATCGGTTTCACCAAGACCGTCGTCGACGCCGGCGTCAGCGTGCCGGGCGACGTGTCGGTGCTCGGCTTCGACGGCGCGGCGATCGCCCCCTTCCTTACCCCCTCGCTCTCGACCATTCAGCAGGACACGGCCGGGCTCGGTGGCCAGGCCGCCAATCTCGTGATGGACAGGGTGCTCGGCGAGCCTGTCGATAGCCACCTGTGCCTGGTGGTGCCCTGCACGCTCGTCATGCGCGACAGCGTTGGCCCCTGTCCCGAGCCCGGAAAAAGCGCCGACAACAGGGGAACTGCACAGAGCGCGTGATACGGATCATGGGGAGACGAGACTGTGGGCAATGAACCTCCAGCAGATCGAACCGGCAGCCCGGATGCGTCTCGGCGCTCACGCCCTTAGATCGGCGCAAGACTCGCCGAGGACGATCTTCGGCGGCAAGATCATGCGTCGCGGCGGGATTGACGCCTGGTCACGGCTTTCAATGCGTTCGAGCAGCCAGTCGATCGCGATGGCGGCAAGTTCCTGCAGCGGCTGCACCGCCAATGTCAGGCGCGGCTTGACGAGGCCCATCCAGGGCACGTCGTCGATGCTGGTCAGCGAAATGTCCTGCGGACAGCGAAAGCCGAGATCGGAAATCGCCTGCAGGGCCCCGAGCGCCATGACGTTGTTGGAGGCGAGGATCGCGGTCGGCCGTTCGACGCCGGTGAGCAGCCGCACGGTCTCGGTGTAGGCCTCGCCGCCGTCATAGTTGGCGAAAAGCACGAAGTCGGGCTCAATCGGTGCATCGGCCCGCTGCATCGCCGAAACGAACCCCTCGAGGCGTCGCTCGGTCGTCCACAGTCCCGGGTTACCGCCGATGAAGGCAATCCGGCGATGGCCGAGCCGCAGCAGGTATTCGGTCAGAATTCGACTGGCTAGGACGTTGTCCGTGCCAACATAGTCGAGCGACAGACCCTCAATATACTGATCGAACGTGACCATCGGGATGGTAATCGAAGCGAGATAATTGCGATAGTCGTCGCTGATTCCCTGGGGATTGATAAGGATGCCTGAGACCCGCTGCGCCGCCAGCAACTCAAGCGCCGTCCGCTCCAAGGCGACTCCGCGTGAATTGGAGACGATGACGGCGCGATTCGCCGCCAATGCGTGCTTCTCGACGACGATAAGCCAATTGGAAAAGAAGGGATTGGTGATGTCGCCCGGCACGAGGGCGATCAGCCGACTGCGCCCGTTCTTGAGGCTCTGAGCGAGCGCGTTCGGTGCATAGCCGACGGCGCGCGCCGCCTCGGCGATCCTGAGCTTGGTCTCGTCGCTGACTCTGCCTTCGTTGAAGGCCGCCGAAACGGTCGAAATTGAAACGCCGGCCCGCTTCGCCACGTCACGGATGGTCGCCATTTTACCCCTTCGATCCGAACCGGTTCGCTGGACCTTTTCCCAATGCTGAAAACCCTAGTCGATTCAAGCGCCGGGAACAAATACCCAGCGTTTATGCTGCATTGCGAAAGCCTCGGGTCAATGAATGCTGCACGTTTTCAGGCATTGCCAAGCAGGTGGATTCGGTGCTTAGTTCGATTTGTCGAAACGGTTCGGCAATCACCGTTCGATGGATCGTCCCGTGGCGGGCCGGTCCGGGCGGATTCCGGCTGTCGTCTTGCTGAGGCTTTGGCCGAACGAGGCGGGCTGACGGCTGCGTGGGAGGATGAGACAATGGCGTCGGATCTTCGGTCTCTGGCTCTGCCGGAGGAGAAGAAGGCATGGTTTACACACGACCGGCTGGGCATGTTTGTTCATTGGGGCCTCTATGCCCTGCCCGGCAGGCATGAGTGGATCAAGAACTACGAACAGATCGACGACCAGAACTATCAGGCCTACTTCGATCATTTCGATCCCGATCTTTACGATCCGGCCGATTGGGCGCGCCGCGCCAAGGCAGCGGGCATGAAATATGTGGTGCTAACGACCAAGCACCATGAAGGCTTCTGCCTCTGGGACAGCAAACATACCGATTACAAGGTCACCAACACGCCTTATGGCAAGGACCTGTTGCGCCCCTTCGTCGATGCGTTCAGGGCAGAAGGTCTGCGCGTTGGCTTCTACTATTCTCTGATCGACTGGCATCACCCCGATTTCCCGGTCGACCCGCATCATCCTCAGCGCAATGCCCCCGACGCTGCCAAGCGCAACGAGGGTCGCGACGTCACGCGGTATGCCGCTTATATGCGCGATCAGGTGCGCGAGCTGCTGACGGATTTCGGCAAGATCGATGTCATCTGGTTCGACTTCTCCTATCCGCAGCGCGAACTGAACGGCCTCAAGGGCAAGGGCCATCGCGACTGGGAGAGCGAGGCGTTGGTGCGCACCGTGCGCGAACTCCAGCCGGACATCATCATCAACAACCGGCTCGACCTCGCCGGCCTGCCGCCCGATATCGTCACGCCGGAACAGTATGTGCCGCGCGCCTGGCCGGAGCGGAACGGCAAGCGCGTGACCTGGGAAGCCTGCCACACCCTGTCGGGATCCTGGGGCTATCATCGCGACGAAGCGACGTGGAAGAGCCCGGAACAGCTCGTGCAGCTTCTCATCGACAATGTCGCGATGGGCGGCAACTTGCTGATGAATGTCGGGCCGACGGCTCGTGGCACGCTCGATCATCGCGCCAAGGCCGCGCTCGACGTCTATGCGGACTGGATGACTCTGAATGCGCGCAGCATCTATGGCTGCACGGAATCGAAGCTGCCCGCGCCGCGCGACTGCCGCTACACGCAGAACGGCAATCGCCTCTATCTCCATATCTTCAACTGGCCGTTCCGCCACATCCATCTCGATGGCCTCGGCGGCGGCAAGGTGGAATATGCGCAGTTCCTTCATGACGGCAGCGAGGTAAAATGGCTGCCGCCTTCGGAACTCACGCTCTGGAGCAACACCGAGATGGAGGTCCGCTCGGATTCGCTGACGCTCGAGCTTCCGGTCAAGAAGCCGCCCGTCGTCGTCCCTGTGATCGAGATTTTTCTGAAGGCCTGAGCGGGCCCATTGCTACGGGGCGTGCTGCGAAATCAGCCGCCCCCTGCCAACAGCAAGAGCTGCAGAAGCGGCCAGTGTCGTGATGACTGTCCAGTTGGAGGAAATCGAATGGACATCTTGAAGAATGCCGCCCGGCTCGCCGCCGCAGCGGGCTGCGCGCTTGTGATGAGCACGGCGGTGCGCGCCGAGCCGGTGACGCTCACCTGGTTCATGTGGTCCGGCTCGGACGCCGAAGTGTCCGCCTGGAAGCATGTCGCGGGCCTCGTCACCGAGAAGTATCCCGACATCAAGATCGAGTTCCAGACGGCCTCGTGGCCGGATTACTGGACCAAGCTGCCGGCGCTCGCCGCGTCCGGCCAGCTGCCGGACATCATCAGCCTCCAGAGCATGCGCACGCCCGGCTTCGCCAACCTGTTCGAGCCGCTCGACCCCTATGCGAAGAAGGACGGTTTCGACCTGGCCGCATTCGACACGTCGATCGTCCAAGGCTTGACTGATGACGGCGGCCTTCGCGCGCTGCCTTATGATTTCGGCCCGATGGTCATGTTCTACAACCAGGACATGTTCGAGAAGTACAAGGTCGAGGAGCCGAAGGTCGGCTGGACCAACGACGACTTCTTGAAGGCTGCCAAGGCTCTCACCGTCGACGGCAATTACGGCACGGCACAGTCGGTGCCCGACGTCTTCTTCGCCTATGCCCGCTCGGCCGGCGCCAACTATTTGAAGGATGGCGCGCTCGACCTGACCAATGAGCCGCTCAAGGCCGCTTTCCAGAGCTATGTCGACGTCGTCGCCAAGGACAAAGTCGCCCCGCTCTTCCCGGCAAGCGGCACCCCGTCAGGCGCCCAGGCCAATGGCCGCTTCGTCGCGGGCTCGGTCGCCATGTATGTCGACGGCCCGTGGAGCCTCATCAACGTCAAGGACTCCGTCAAGTTCAAGGTCGGCATCGCGCCGCTCCCCGCTGGCGCCGCCGGCAGCATCAGCCTTTCGGCCGGCTCGGGCTTCGGTATCGCCAGCACCAGCAAGCACAAGGATGAAGCCTGGAAGGCCCTCCAGGTGCTGACCGGCCCCGAGGCCGAGGAGTATCTGGCCTCGAATGGACGCGCTTTCGCCGCGCGCAACGCGCAGCAGAAGTTCTGGTACGAGTCGGCCGCCAAGGGCGTCGCCAATGCCCAGGCGACGATCGAAGCCGCACTGAAGACCGCCGAGCCGTACAAGACCACCGCCGAGTGGAACACGGTTTCGCAGCTCTTCGAGCAGTATGCGCCGCTTGCCTTCGCAGGCTCGCAGTCCGCAGCGACGACACTCGACCAGATCCAGCAGCTTTCCGAGCAGTAAGCTGATGGATCCGCGGGGCGGCTCCTCCCGCCGCCCCGCATTTCGACCGCAATCGACGTTATGAGGATCGCATGAGTTCGAAGCTGGCGGCCGCCCCTTCGCGGGCTGGCACGGGGCGAGCGAAAGCCATCCTGAAGGATGACAGGCGCGCCGCATTCTGGTTTCTGCTGCCGAGCTTCCTTGGGCTCACCATCTTCCTGCTGGTTCCCCTCGCCGCCTCGCTGGTGCTGAGCTTCACGAACTGGCAGCTCATCGGACAGTCGAAATTCGTAGGCTGGCGCAACTACGTCAATCTGATCTCCCTTGATCCCAGCTTCTGGCAGGTCCTGCGTAACACTTTCCATTTCACGATCGAGTATCTTGTCCTCAACATCGTGATCTCGGTCACGATGGCGGTGTGGATCTCAAATCTTCGCTGGGGCAAGAGCTTCTTCCGCCTGATCTTCTTCTTGCCGACCTTCACGCCGCTGATCGGCTCGGCCATCGTCTGGCTGCTGATATTCACGCCGGGCGGCTTCGCAGACTTCATCTTCTCGACCCTGCATCTGCCGATCCCCAACCTCTTGACCAGCCCCGACCTCGCCCTGCAGGCGATCGTCATCGTCTCGCTATGGTCCGGCTTCGGCTACAATCTGCTGTTGTTCGGCGCGGCGCTCGAGGCCATCCCGCAGAGCTATCTGGATGCAGCCGCCATCGACGGTGCCTCATCCTGGCAACGGTTCTGGCGGATCAAGCTGCCGCTCATCTCGCCAACGCTGTTCTTCGGCACCGTGATGACGGCGATCACCAGCCTGCAGGTATTCGACCAGGTCTATGCGCTGACGCGCGGCGGCCCCGGCTCAGCAACGGCAACGCTCGGCTTCTCGATCTACCGGACGGGCTTCGCCGCCTACAAGATGGGCTACGCCTCGGCGATCGCCTGGGTGCTGTTCGTCATCATCATGGCCCTGACGATCCTCCAGCTCCGCGTCCAGCGGCGATGGGTGCATTATGACCTTTGACGAGACCCATCATTCGCCCACCCAGCGCGTCGGCGGCATCCTGCTGCATGTCGGCATCGTGCTGGCCGCGATCGCATTCCTGTTCCCGTTCTTCTGGATGGTAACCAACGCGATCCGGCCAAACGCCGAAGTCCTCGCTGTGCCGCCGCAGCTCTTCCCGAGCGACTGGCAATGGTCCAACTTCGTCTATGCTTGGCTCTATCTGCCGTTCGGGCGCTTCTTCCTGAACAGCGTCATCGTCGCCGGCGGCATCACCATCCTGACGCTGACCGTCTCCAGTATGGCGGCCTATGCCTTCGCCCGGTTGCGCTTCCCGTTCAGCGACAGCCTCTTTGTCGTCTATCTAGCGACCTTGATGGTGCCGCAGGCTGTCATCGTCATCCCGCTCTTTCTGATGATGAGCTGGCTCGGCTGGATGAACAGCTTCCAGGGCCTGATCCTGCCGATGGCTTTCTCGACCTTCGGCACCTTCATGCTCCGGCAGTATTTCCTGCAGATCCCAAAGGAACTCGAAGAGGCGGCGATGATCGAAGGCTGCTCGCGCTTCACGATCTTCCTGCGCATCATCCTGCCGCTGTCGCGGCCGATGCTCGGCCTGCTTGCCCTATTTACCTTCACCGGGCAGTGGAATTCGTTCCTCTGGCCGCTGATCATCGTCAACGGCCCTGATTATTCAACGATCCCGCTCGGCCTGACGCTCTTTCAGAGCCAGCAGGGCGTGCAGTGGAACTACATGATGGCCGGTTCGACGATTTCGATGCTGCCCGGCATCCTGCTGACTCTCGCGCTGCAGCGCTACATCTTCAGCGGCATCGCCATGGGTTCGGGCTTCGGCGGTCGCTGACGCGCCGGCGGGGCAAAGCCCCGGGCAGACAAACTCAAACAGAAATAAAGAGCGGCGCCGGCCTGAGCCGGCGCCGCAATCATTATCAGACGCCTTCGAGAACCAGCGCGCTGTGGATATGCAGCCGCGGCAGCGTTACCTGCACCCGTCCATCATCCAGCATCTGCCAGTCGACATCGGCACCGGTCATCGCGTCATAGATGCGACCAGGCTTTGCTGGCAGGCGGAGGCTTGCCGTGACCGGTCCGATCGCCGGGATATCCTCGATCATCTCAAGAACGCGCTTGTGGCCACGCTCGAATGCCGACGGCACAGCCTTGCCGCGCACCTGCGGCGAGCCATAGAGGAGATGCAGGATATGCCGGTTCTCCGATGCCTGGTGCGTGAGCGCCACGCGGCCGGACGAGGGCAGATCCGTCTCAAGCACCGGATCGGGCATCAGCCGGCGGATGAGACCGCGGATGATGTACTTGTACAGCGGCTGACCAAAGGCGTGGTACATCTCGAAGATCGGGAAGGCCACATAGCCGATGCCGCGATACTCGGTGACACCCGCACCGATCGTGCCTGCCGTCGGATCATCCGGCGTGTGTTGGTGCGAGCAATAGTGCCGGTAGGTGCGGTTGAAGTAGGACGGCACGATCGAGGCGAGCACCGTCGCTGCGCCGCTGACAATCGTCTCACCCGTGCCGTACATGACGAACGGCGATTCCGGCAGACCGGCATCGAGCGCGTCCGGATCGGCCCTGAGATAAGACGGGTTGAACTCGACAGGCCCGTTCGCGGATTCAAGTCCGAGATCGAGCGCAAACCCATCCGCGTTGATGCCGGAGCTTCCTGACAGGATCAGCTTGCCGCCAGCGGCGACATAGCGCTCAAGCCGCGCTGCGAGCTCCGCGTCGATCGGAATCGAATCGGGCAGGATCAGCAGCCGATAGGGATCGAACGACGCCGTGCCGTCGAGCACGTCGAAGGGCAGCTTCAGTTCCTGAAGCATCTGCGCCGCGCCGTCGTCGCTCTGATTGTTGCGCGCACCAACGGGATGGAAATATTCCGCGGCGAGGATCGCGATCTCGGACACCTGCTTCGCGCCCGCGAGGAACGGCTCTAGCTTGGCGATCCGCTCATAGGCAGGCGCGATCGACTTGTAGGTGTCGTGGTTGATGGCGCCGTTCGGATGCAACTGGTCACCGACCAGGCATTTTGCGCCGAGCGCCACCATCTGCGCCGTCTCATACATCAGCGCCTGCTGGCTCTTGAAGCCGCCGAACTCGCCCCACGAGGTATGGAACTTGCCGGTCTGGCCCAGGAAGTCGAAACCGAGCGGCGCGGCATAGCGTGCGCTCGAGGGGAAGTGATCATAGCCCCAGCCCCCTGTCGGCAGGCTTTCCAGCTCGAGATGGGAATAGGTGGCGAAGCGCTTCTGGCCCTGTTTGTGGATGTGGCCGCAATTGTAGAAGACGCGCAGTCCCGGGAATTCGGCGAAGATGGCGTCCGAAATATACTGGCGGAACTCCTCGTTGACGGCCTCGTCGTTCTTCAGGCGGTCATCGGCATTTTCGGGGTCGAGGCCTTCGGCGAGCATGCGGCCGATACAGGCCGAGCAGACGCAACCGGGCGTCAGCACGATGTCGAAGAACAGGCCCGGCGTCTTGTAATTCGAGGCGACTTCACGCGCCTGATCGAGGATGTAGTCGCGGAAGCCCTGATGGTTGAGGCAGATCGTGTGCCAGGCCGGGCTCAGCTGCTTGAGGCTGGAGATGTCGTCCGGCTTCTCGTGCTGGAAATGATTGTCCGCAGCCATCACCCGCCATTCCGGATGCTCGCGCGCAGTCAGTTCGTCCCACTGCACGGAGATATAGACCGGCACCTCGATATCGGCAGCGGCGCAAGCCTTGATCATGTCGCCCATGAGGTCGGGGCGCGTCAGGTGCGGATGCGGCTTGCCGACCTTGGTCGGGTAGTAGGACCAGCCGTGATGGCACTTGGCGAAGACGGTGATCGAATCGACATTGGCAGCCTTGAGCGTCGCGACGAAGTCGTCGGGATCGAAGGCCGAGCCGACACCCGGAATATGTTCCGATGTGTGGAAGTCGAGATGGATCTGGCGGTAGCGCAGCGGCTTGAATGGCGTCGCGGGCATTTCGTTCCCTTCGAGACAGTGTTGCGGGCGTCGGAGAAGGTGGATTCCCCGGCGCTGTGTGGTTGACCGGAGGGCGTGACGGAACGTCGAGCCGTCCGCCGCCCCCGTCGATCGGGAAGTGCCGGAAATCGCGGCCAGCCGAGCGTGGCGCAGCCTATTTGCCGCGTCTCGCGCGCTCCTCCCAAAAGCGTTGGAAGGCGAAAGCAGAAACGTCTCGCCTCCGATGAAACGATATCAACTAACGATGGCGATGAGAAGGCGGCGAGGTCGATTTAGCCCATAGGACGACGCCGGGGTCGTGACATTTTTCATGCCGACGCCTCGCCCGGGACGGGGTCTACCGGTCGCTTGAGGCCGGGTCTCTTCGGATGCAATGCGAGACGTCGCGTCGCCAGGCGGGAGCGCGCTTCACAGCGAACCCGGCCAGGCGTCGATCAACGATTGCGACAGGTGGAACAGCCGACGCCGCCGCTCAGGGACAGGCAGCGCCGCTCTTGACCCACGCGGCGACGAGCGCGCCGGCCTCTTTCTGCGTGCCTGGCGCCGGCGTGCGGCCGACGCCGGGATGCCAGGCCCAGCCGACCAGCGTGTCGGCACCGATATGATCGATCAGGTCCTCGGGCGTCCGTCCGCCGTTGCGGGCCGGGTCCTTGATCTGCTGGCAGATTTCAGACAGCGTTTTGCCCTGCCAGCCCATTTCGAGCGGCGCCAGATGCCAGGCCGGATGGCCAGGGATACGGCCCTGATCGAAATTCGCGCCCTGATGACAGGTGTTGCAGCGCATGCTGACGAGACCCATGCCATCTGGTCCACGGAACACCGGCGGCTCATGCGGCCGCATCATATCGCCCTGGCTCGGGCGGTTGCCGGCCGGATGGCAATTGAGGCAGCGCGGGCTCTCCAGCACCTTGCCGAGTTCGGTGAAATAGGCGGCCGAACGCTGCACCGGGTCGGTGATCGCGGCAAAGCTTTCAGGCGAGGCGAGCGTCCGCGACGTGTCCGAGGAGACGGCCATCCCTGTCGCGGCAAAAACCAGCCCGTTGGCAAGCACCGGCACCACCAGCAGGAGCAACCATTTCGGTCTCGTCATCGCTTCCTCCGCGGCATGCCGCTCATCCCAACTCATGTCGAAGAGGCCGTTCGGCCCTTGCCGGCCGTCAGACCAGGTAACGGCCCGCATCGGCGAGGATCACGGCGCGCACCGCCTCGTGATATTTGACGTAGCCCGTGCAGCGGCAGAGATGCCCGTCGAGGGCCTCGGCGATGACCGCCTCAAGCGTTGCGCGCGGCACCGGCGTCTTTTCGAGCCGCTCCAGCAACACCTGACCCTCATTGAGGAAGCCCGGCGTGCAATAGCCGCACTGGAACGAGAAATGCTCGATGAACGCCGTCTGCAGAGGCGTCAGCACGCCATCCTTCGCATGGCCCTCGATGGTGCGAATGGCCTTGCCATCGAAATTCGCCGCCGGGACAACACAGGTCGGATTGGTGTGGCTGGACCCATCCGGCATGTCGACGATGACGGCGCAACTCAGACACTGCGCGGCGCCGCAGCCGAACTTCGTCCCGGTCATGCCGAGCTGTTCTCGCAGGAAATCATTCATCGTGAGGTCATCACGGACCTCAAACGGGCCGAGCGTGCGGCCATTGACGCTGAGCGACAGGGTCGTCACGCGAGCACTCCCTTGATGCGATCCGCCGTCACCGGCAGCGAGTCGAAGCGGTGGCCGGTCGCCTCGAAAATGGCGTTGAGCAGAGCCGGCACCACCGGGATCATGACGACCTCGGCCATGCCTTTCGGCGGCTCCTTTGGCGAAAGCGGCGGCAGGATCTCGACCACGAGATCATTCACCGGCAGGTCTGATGCACGCGCGATCCGGTACTGGCCGAGATTCCACTGCCCATTGCCGGGACCATCCTCGAAAGGTGGCAACGTCTCAAGCAAGGCGTAGCCGACGCCCATCGCGAACCCGCCCTGCGCCTGGCCGCGCACGACTTCTGGCGCCAGGGCCTCGCCGCATTCGAGCACGCTATAGGCCTTGTCGATCCTGACGATGCCGGTGGCACGCTCGATTTCGATGCGAACAAGAGTCCCGCAGAGCGAGGTGAACGCCGTGCCGATGCGATTGTAGTCGGCTGGCGGAAAGGCGACCGCGCTACGATCGAGCGGCTCGAAATCGCCGTCGCCGCGCCGGATGGCCAGCGCATCGATATCCGCAGTCAGTTGGTATTCGCCGACCGTGAAGGTGGCCTGTGACCAGGCCCAGCGCGAAAAGGCATGCGCCATCGTGCCGGTAATGCCGTTCATGGCGTGGGCCTTGGCGGCGATGGCCTTCAGAGGCAGCGGCGAGAGGCCCGACATCAGCAGCATGCCGTCCTGCCAAAACGCCTCGTCCCACTGCTTGGCCCGCGGGTCGTCTGGCGGAATGTCCCAGATAGCCAGCGCCGCTGGCCAGAGCCCGAAGCGGAACAGCACTCGCGCCGCCTCGGCGGCGGCCTGCGTGCCGACATGCGCGCCGATCGAGGCACTGGTCGCCGAACTGATCGCAGGCACCCAGCGCGGATTCTTGGCTGCCTCATCCTGCGCGGCCTGCGTCGTGCTGTAGGCGTCGCCCGTCGTGAATAGTCCGAGCGCATCGAAAGCGTCGATTTCTGAGACGCCGACACGATCGGCAACGACGCCAATATGCGCCGCGACACGGTTGGCGATTGCCGTACCGATGCCGTTGCCCATCTCGACGGCGTCGCCATGGATAGAGACGCGGCCCTCGGCATCGATCTCGACACGGCCGAGCGAACAATCTGCGCCGGTGCCGTAATCCTTGGTGCAGACCGCGACGCCGGTGCCCACCAGAAAGCCGTGTTTCGCGGTAGCTTTATAGCTGGCGCGATCACGCCAGATCGGGTTCGCCTCGAGCTTTGCCAGGATCTCAGGCGTTCGCACCGAAACGGAATAGGGGTTTCCGGTCATCGTCCGGCCGCCAGTGGCAAGCGCATTGCGGCGGCGGAATTCGATCGGATCGAGCTGCAGAGCGGTACAGATTTCGTCGGCCAGCACCTCGATCGCGGTCATGGTCTGCAGCGTGCCATAGCCGCGCATCGATCCGGCCGTCACGCCGCGCGAATGCAGCGCCACCGTGGTGACGTCGACCTTCGGAACCGAATAGATGCCAAGCGCGCCGGTGGCGCCGACGACCGCGACGCTCGGCGAATAATTGGCCATGCCGCCGCCGTCGAGGACGTGGTCGGCCGCAAAGGCCGTGATGAGCCCGCTCTTCCTGTCGACGCCGATCTGCGAGTGCATCTTGAAGGCGTGACGCTTGACGCCGCCCTGAAACTGCTGGAAGCGATCATGCGCGAGCCGCACCGGACGGCCGGGGAGGAACATTCCGGCCAGCGCGATATAGAGCGAGAAGGGCGTATGGTCCTTACCGCCGAAGCCGCCGCCGACATAGGCAAACTGCGCGTTGATCGAGGCCGGCTTGTGGTCGGCATCGGCCTCGCCGAGCAGGAACGCGATGGCCGACGCCGCCTCGAACGGCGACTGAACGCCGAGCACAAGTTCGAGATTGCGCTTCGCGGGGTCGTACCAGGCGAGGCCGCATTCCGGCTCGAGGAAGACGGGATCGATCGACTGGGTCTCGAAATCCCGTTCGATGACCAGCGTTCCGGCATCCGG
Source organism: Kaistia soli DSM 19436 (assembly GCF_900129325.1). Taxonomy (GTDB): domain Bacteria; phylum Pseudomonadota; class Alphaproteobacteria; order Rhizobiales; family Kaistiaceae; genus Kaistia; species Kaistia soli. Next base: position 38,006 of record NZ_FQUP01000002.1, read on the forward strand.
CGCGTCGAGGCCAGCGCGGATCTCATCACCGAACTGCGCGCCCTTCACATACTCGCCGCCTTTGGCGACGGGAAGCGGCTTCCAGATCGGCCGGCCGGAACTCTCGAAGAAGCCTGGACTGATCCAGCCCTCCTGGATCGGCGAGTAGATATCAGGCGCATCGGGTGTCGGACCCGCAACGCGCGTGAAGCGGAACGCGCCGTAATTCGGACCTTCGAGCGGGCCTGTTTCGGCGCCGAACTTCAGATAGTCGCCGTCGCGGAGCGCCAGGCGGGCACGATCGAAATCATCGAAACGCTCGAAGATGAGCAGGGCCAGGGGCTGGCCAAGAAAGAACGGCGTCTTGCCGACCGGGCAGAACAGGTCGCCGGCATAGAATTCCGGTACCCGCATTCCAATCCGGGCGACATCCTCGGCCGTCACCACGACCGTCGGCCTGGCGGTCAAGGCGAGGCGATCGAGATCGATGCCCTCATAGACATGGCTCGCATCGGGGGAGCGGACGAACAGCGCATGCGCCGTCTCGGACGGCCAGCCGGGCATGTCGGCGGCCCGGAAGTCGGAGGCATAAAGCTTGGCGCCCGTCACCTTGGCGACGCCGTCGACACGGCCAAGCTTCGGCCTTGCGACGCCACGGCCCGGCAGCGTCTCGCGCGACGCAAAGGTCGGCGCGTCGGCACGCGCCATCGGCGTCACCGCAACCGCGATGCCGCTCGCCATCATCAGCTTCACGAAGTCCCGCCGCGAAGGCCTCATCGGCTCTACCCCCTCGCGGGCTTCCCGCGAAATACCGAGCGCGGCGCGTGAATCGAGCCGGCCTCCTCAGTCACGGACGTTAGAGAAGCTCCAGGCAGCAGACCATGGCCAACAGTCTCACGGCGCGAATAAATGCAGCGCAGCCGTCTGCCACGATCGGGGCCATGGAGAGGTGGCCGGCCGACGGCATTCCTTGGAGATCAAACATGTCAACGCCGTATCGACCGGTCGATCGCGGCGTCATGCGCGAGATCAATTGATCCTCCGTCTCATTGATCTCGCGCATGATAGCGGAATTGGAAATAGTTCAATCTCTCTCCCAGAGGCGAGGAAGCCGACACGAGGAGCGCCGCAGATGTCGGTTTCGGCGGGAAGACTGGGGCTGGTCTTCATTGCACTTGCGGGCCTCGTCGCCGGCGGGATCGGTCTTGCCCTTGGCGCGTCCTGGGCAGGGCTCGCATGCGGGCTCGCGACTGTCCCGGTGCTGGCTGCGCTGCTGGTCGAAATCGCCGTCAGCCTTCGACGGGGCGATGTCGGTCTCGATATCGTTGCGGCCCTGTCGATGTCGGCGGCGCTCGCTTTCGGCGAACCGCTTGCCGGCAATGTCGTCGCGCTGATGTATGCCGGCGGGCAGTTGCTGGAGAGCTTCGCCGAAGGCCGCGCCCGCCGCGAAATGACGGCGCTGCTGGGCCGCGTCGCCCGCACCGCCATGCGGATCACCGACGAGGGGCTGACCGAAGTCCCGATCGAAGCGCTGGACGCCGGCGATCGCGTCCTGATCCGCCGCGGCGAGGTGGTGCCCGTCGACGGCGTTCTGGTCTCCGACGCGGGAACGTTCGACCAATCGGCGCTGACCGGCGAAAGCCTGCCGGTCAATAAAACGGTGAGCGACGAAGTCCTCTCCGGGATCACGAATGCCGGCGATGCTGTCGAGATCACGGCAACGCAGCCGGCCGCCGAAAGCACCTATGCCGGCATCGTCCGTCTGGTCGCAGCTGCCGCCGCAAGCCGGGCGCCGAGCCTGCGCATCGCCGACCGCTATGCGATCGGCTTTCTGGTTCTGACCCTCGTCATCGCCGGCATCGCGTGGCAGGCCTCGGGCGATCCTGTCCGCGCTCTGGCCGTGCTGGTCGTCGCCACACCCTGCCCGCTGATCCTGGCGCTGCCCGTCGCCATCATCTCCGGCATGTCGCGCGCTGCAAAGGCCGGCATACTGATCAAGACAGGCGGTGCCCTTGAAGCGCTCGCCGGCATCCGGACGGTGATCCTCGACAAGACCGGCACCCTGACATTCGGGATTGCGCAAGTCGCCGACATCCGGTCGACGGGCGCGTTCAAAGCGGACGAGCTGCTGCGCCTCGCCGCCTCCCTAGACCAGGCATCCGGCCATGTTGTCGCCGCAGCGCTCGTTGCAGAAGCAAAGCGGCGCGGTCTCGACCTGGTCACGCCAACCGAGGTGAAGGAAGAGCCGGGCGCGGGACTGACCGGCATCGTTGCGAACCACACGGTCGCCATCGGTGGTGTTGCCTATGTGCTTCGCCAAAGCGACACAGTCGCGGAGATCGACGACGACATCATCCCGGGCAGCGCCATCGTCGCGGTCGCGGTCGACGGATCCCTTGCGGGACTCATCGTGCTTGCGGACAGCCTCCGGCCCGAGGCGCCGGCGATGATCGAGGCGCTCGGGCGATCCGGCGTCGAACGCATCGTGCTCGCTTCGGGCGACCGCGCCGACGTGGTTGCAGCGATAGCAGGCGCGCTGCCGATTGACGCGGCGTTCGGCGACCTGACGCCCGCGGATAAGCTCGCGCTCGTGCGTCAGGAAGAGGAAAGAGCGCCGACGCTGATGGTCGGCGACGGGGTCAACGACGCCCCGGCCCTCGCTGGCGCCAGCGTCGGGGTGGCCATGGGTGCCCGAGGGGCAGCCGCCTCGTCCGAGAGCGCCGACATCGTGCTGTTGGTCGACAGCATCGAAAGACTGGCACTGGCGCTGCAGATCGGCCGGCGAACACGACGGATCGCGATGGAGAGCGTGCTGGCCGGGCTTGGCCTCTCGGTCGCCGCGATGATCCTCGCAGCGTTCGGCCTGCTGCCGCCGGTTGCCGGGGCGCTGCTCCAGGAAGTGATCGACGTGGCGGTGATCCTCAATGCGCTGAGGGCGCTCCGCTGATCAGGCGCCGACATCGATGATGGCCTTGATCAGGCCTTCCTTCTGATGCGCCCAGCGCGGCAGATCCTCGACGACATTGGCGAGTGACGTCCGATGGGTCGCGAGCGCCGCCTGCGAAACGAGGCCGTTCCGCATCGAGGTCATCACATGCTCGAAATCGGTCCGTGTCGCGTTGCGGCTGCCGATCAGCGTCATTTCCCGCTTGTGGAATTCAGGATCGGCGAAGCTGATGCGATCCTTGACGACGCTGATGAGCACATAGCTGCCGCCATGCGCCACCAGCGTGAATCCAGCTTCGATCGCCTTGGCATTGCCGGTCGCGTCGAATACGACGCTGAACCCCTCGTTATCCGTGTGGGCCATCAACCGCGCCTCAGCATCAGTGCCGATTTCGAACACCGCCTGAAAGCCGAGCGTGTCGCGGGCAAAGGCAAGCCGCTCGGCGCTGGTATCGAGCAGCGCCACCTCGAGCCCTGCGATCCGGGCGAAAATGGCCGCGCCAAGCCCGATCGGGCCAATCCCCACGACCAATGCGCGCTGCCCCGGCTCGGGTCGGGACCGCCGGACGGCATGGGCACCAATGGCCAGGAATTCGACCATCGCCGCATCACGCAGCGACAGGCCGCCGGCGGGATAGAGATTGCCGGCCGGCATGACGATCCGTTCGGCCATGCCACCATCGCCGTGCACGCCGAGCACATTGATCGACATGCAGCAATTCGGCTTGCCGTTGCGGCAGGCGATGCAGTGTCCGCAGGAGATGTAGGGATTGATGACCACCGGCGTGCCGATGGCGAGACCAACACCCTCCCCCACCGCGGCGACGACACCCGAGAGCTCGTGGCCCATGACGCGCGGATAGGCGAGGAAGGGGTGCTTCCCCTCGAAGATATGGTAGTCGGTACCGCAGATGCCGACATGGCGAATATCGACCGCGGCCTCCCCGGGGCCCGGCTCCGGCGGCAGCGGGCGATCGACGAGTTCGAGCTTGCCCGGCTCAAGGCACAAGACGGCTTTCATGACGATGCTCCCCGCCGACGGCACGGCGCTGTGAAAGGACCTGATCCGACCGAACGGAAGACGCTCGCCGCCTCCGACAGGGCGGGGAGCCGCCCTAGCGGCCGCGACGGCGCAACTGGTCGAAATAGACGATGACGATGATCAGGCCACCCGTGATGATGCGCTGCCAGAACGAATTGACGTTGAGCAGATTGGCACCGTTATTGATCGTTGCCAGGATGAATGCGCCGATCAGCGGCCCATGAATGGAGCCGACCGCGCCGAAAAGGCTCGTGCCGCCAATGACGGTCGAGGCGATCGCTTGCAGCTCCCAACCTTCCGCCTGGGTCGCATTGCCGATGCCGATACGCGTTGCGAGCAGCACGCCGACAAAGGCCGCGAAAATCGACGACAGGGCATAGGCGAGATAGATGACGCGGTTAACACGCACGCCAGAGAGGCGGGCCGATTCCGGATTGGACCCGACGGCGAAGAGATAGCGACCCCAGCGTGTGTGATTGAGAAAGACATAGGCCGGAACGGCAACGAGGATCACCATCCAGAACAGGCTGGGGATGCCGAGGAAATCAAGCGTCGCGAACTCGGTGAACGCGTCGTTCTGGATCGAGATCGTCGAGCCGTTGGTCATCAGAAGGCCGATTCCGCGCAGCGAGGTCAGCGATGCCAGGGTGATGATGAAGGGCGGCAGGCCCATGCGCGTGATGCCGAAGCCATGGAACAATCCGATGCCAAGGCCGACCAGCAACGTGATCAGGATCGCCGCCCACACCGGAACGCCCGCCTGAAGCAGCAGCGCGATCACCACCGTGGAGAAGCCCACCACCGCGCCGACCGACAGATCGATGCCGGCGGTGATGATGACGAAGGTCTGGCCGACGGCCAGGATCGCGATCATCGAGCCCTGGCGCATCAGGTTCGAAATGTTCTTGTCGGTCAGGAAGTTCGGCGTCGCGAAGGCGAGCACCGCCCAGAGCAGTACGAGAAGGCCAAGCAGCGTCAGCGCGAAGAGGAAACTGTAGTTCCGCCGCGCCTTTACGGCTTTCGCCGTGGCGACATCCACACTTGCCATAGTCAGTTATCCTCCCCTTAGACGCCGATCGCCTCGGCGAGGACCTCTTCGTGGCTGGCGCCACGGAAGCCATTGCTGCCGACCAGATGGCCAGCACGAAACACATGCAGCGTATCGGCAAGCTCATAGACCTCCGGCAGATAGCTGGAGATCAGCAGGATGCCGGCACCATCCTTGAGAAGCTTGGCGAACAGGCGATAGATCTCGGCCTTGGTTCCGACATCGACGCCAACCGTCGGCTCGTCGAAGATGAAAAGATCGGCGCCATGGTTCAGCCACTTGCCGATGACGATCTTCTGCTGGTTGCCGCCCGACATTGAGGAGGCGAGTGACTTGCGGCTCGGCGTCTTGATCGAAAGATCGCGAATCTGCTGGTCGGCGCGCCGCGCTTCCTCCCGGCCTGAGATGACAAGGCCACGCGTCAGGCGATCATAAATGGGCAGATTGAGGTTGAGCCCGATCGGCAGGTTGAGGTTGAGGCCCTGGTCGCGCCGACTTTCCGGCGCCAGCGCGATGCCGAGGCCAATCGCCGTGCGCTCGTTCGAAATGGCGATCGGCTGGCCTTTCCAGAGCATCTCGCCGGAGGTCTTGGGATTGCGTCCGAACACGCTGAGCGCGAACTCGCTCCGCCCGGCACCGATCAGCCCGTAAAGACCGACGATTTCACCGCGCCGGATGGTGAGCGAGACGTCCTCGAAGCCCTTCCCGGAAAGATGACGGGTCTCGAGCAGCACGTCGCCGAAGGGGATGTGCTCCTTGTGATAGATCTGGTCGATCGAGCGATTGATCATCATCGCGACCAACTCGTTGTCATTGGTCTCGGCGATATTGCGTGTGCCGACCAGCGTTCCATCCCGGAACACCGAGACGCGATCGGCGAGCTCGAACACCTCTTCCATGCGATGGCTGATATAGATGATCGTCACGCCCTCGCCTTTCAGACGGCGGATCAGCGCAAAAAGCTGCGCCGCTTCCTGCCGCGTGAGATAGGCGGTCGGCTCGTCGAAGATCAGGAACTGCGTGCCGCGCAGCGAGGCGCGAGCGGTTGCCACCAATTGCTGCTGGCCGATCGTCAGGCTGCCCAGCTCGACGCCGGCGGGCAGCTGAAATCCCATGTCATCGAGGATCTTCTGGGCCGCGCGCGTCATCTCCCGCTTCTGCAGCAGACCGAATTTCACCGTCTCGTCGCCGAGAAAGATATTGGCCGCAACCGAGAGATGACGGCAGAGCACAACTTCCTGATGAACGGCGTTTATGCCGTGATCGATCGCCTCCTGCGGATTGGCGAGACCGACTGACTGGCCGTTCCAGAGAACATCGCCGCCGCTGCGTGGGATAACCCCAGTCAGCAGCTTGATCAGCGTCGATTTTCCAGCTCCGTTTTCCCCGACGATGGCGTGGATCTCGCCGCGACGGAACGCGAGGCTGGAAGGCTTCAGCGCCAGCACCGATCCGTAGCTCTTTTCGAGATTGCGCAATTCGAGGATCGTGTCGTCGCCCGTGACGGGCGCCGCGGTCCCAGATGCGGGAGCGGCTGCGGCAACGCCTGATGCGCTCATGATCTCGTCCTGCTCAAGGAGCGGCACGAGGCCGCGTCGGCCAGGAGACTGGCCCGATGGTTTGGCGCGCCGCCCTCCCCCGAGGCGGCGCGCCGCGTCGCCTTACTTCACCTTGGGGTTCAGAAGAGCCGAATTCTTCGTCTCGTCCATGTTCGCCTTGGTGATGAGGTTGGCGCCGGTATCGACGAAGGTCTCGACCTTCTCCTTCTTCGAGGCGGCGAGCGCGGTCTTGATGCCGTCATAGCCCATCCGGTACGGATCCTGGACGACGAGCGCCGCAATGGTGCCGTCCTTCAGGAAGCCGACCAGCTTGTCGTCATTGTCGAAGCCGATCAGCGCGACCTTGTCAGCCACCTTGTTCTCGGCGATCGCCTGGCCCGCGCCCTGCGCCATGATCAGGTTCGAGGCGAAGACACCGACGAGGTTCGGATTGGCCGTCAGGAGGTCAGTGGTGATGTTGAGGCCGGTGGTGGCCTGGCCATCGGCGACCTTGTCGGCGACGAGCTTCAGCTCGGGATATTTCGCGAGCTCTTCCTTGAAGCCCTTGGCGCGCTGATCGAGCGAGCCGACGCCCGGCAGGGCGGTGATGAGGGCAACGTCGCCAGCTTCCTTGCCCGTCTTGGCCTTGATCGCCGCGGCGAGACCGCGCGCGGCGACGCGGCCGCCTTCGACATTGTCCGTCGTCAGGAACGAGGTGAACGCCTTCGAATCAGCGGCAGAGTCGATACCGATGATCGGAACCGACTTGGCAGCTTCGTCGATCGGCTTGCCGAGCGCCTTGAATTCGGTCGGCGAGATGACGATCGCGGCCGGCTTGCCGGCGACGGCATTCTCGAGGATCGTGATCTGGCCGTTGATGTCGGCTTCCGACTGGGCGCCGAGCTCGGGGACGTTGACACCGAGATCCTTGCCGGCAGCGCGCGCACCCGCGAGCACGATCTGCCAGTAGAACGACGTGGTGTCCTTGACGATGATCGGGATCGTCACGTCGGCAGCAGCGGCAGGGCCGGCCTGCATCAGACTGGCAGCCACCACCGCCGCGCCGGCCATCAGGCCGAACCCGCGACGCGTGACGGTCTTGTTGTTAAAAGACATTGGCTTCCTCTCCCTTGAGCGCGTGCTCCACGCAGGACGTAGTTCAGGACGCGCTCGCCTCTGCTACGTCTTTTATCGTTATAAGACTGCGGCAGCGATCTAAGACATAGACGGAACCCCTTTGCAATATAGAAAGACAGTCTCCTTAGGAGCGATATCGACCGATTAATTCTTTGCGAAGCAGCAATTATACTTATGCCGTTTGTGCACCGCACATACCGTTCCGCTTGTTATCGATAACAGACTGGATATTGTCGCGCGGACGCGGCGATCCCCGCATGGCGGCTCTCGCCACGACCCGCACGTGGCTGCATGCATGGTTGCTGATGAGCAAGCGCGATACAGTGTTCAAGGAGGCCTACAATGCCAGCCTTGGCATGCTCAAAGTCGGCGTCGTCCTTCCCTCGGAGGCTGAGCTCGGCCGCCGCCTCGGCATCAGCCGCACCACGGTGCGCTCTATTCTCGACGCTCAGGTCGCAGTTGGCCTGATCGCGTGGAATCGGCGTCACAAGGAGGTTCTGCGTCCTCCGGAACCGGAGGACTACTTCCCGGCCGATGAGACAGACACGGTATCTTCGATGGTCGAGCGCGCCTTCCTGCAGCGCATCCTCTCGGCCGACGCGCAGCCGGGCAGCCAGCTGAACGAATCCGATTTCGCGCGCGAGGTGGGGGTCAGCACATCAGCCGTGCGCGAATTCCTCATCCGCTTCAGCCGCTTCGGTCTCATCGAGAAGCAGCGCAACCGTCATTGGGTTCTGAACGGCTTTACCGAGGCCTTCGCGCTCGAACTCTTCGAGGTGCGCGAGATGTTCGAACTGCGCTCGGCACGCGCTTTCGTGCGGCTGCCGCGCGACAATCCAGCATGGGCGGCGCTCGATGCCATCGAAGCGGAGCATAGGGACTTTCTCGGTCAGCCGGGCGCACGGATGCGGGCTTTTCCGGATCTCGACGATCGCTTCCACCGCCTGATCCACGGCGCGTCGCATAACCGTTTCGTCACGGATTTCTATGACGTCATCTCTCTGATCTTCCACTTCCACTACCAGTGGAGCAAGGCAGACGAGCTCGACCGCAACGCCACGGCGCTGCGTGAACATCTCGATTATATCGGCGGACTGCGCTCGGGCCATGAACTGGACGCCGAGTTCTACTGCCGCAAGCACCTCGCCTCGGCGCGCCTGACACTGCTGCGCGCCATCAAGGGTCCCAATGTCCCGCCGCCGGATGGCACCTGAGGAGCGAGCGGCCGCGCTACCGCCTCCTGATGTTGCCGAAGCGGCGCGCTGTGGCTATTCGTCGAGGACCGGGCGGACGGCCCCCGGGAAGCGACGGACGAAGGAATGACCGGGACATGGCGCAGGCGGCGCTGACGCTGATGAAGACGCGTTCGACGGCTCAGAGCGTCTATGAGCTTCTGCGCGGCGAAATCGTCATGAACCTCTTGAGGCCGGAGGAGACGATCCGCGAGAGCGCCATTGCCGAACGGCTCGGCGTATCGCGAACCCCCGTGCGGGAGGCACTGCTGCGCCTCGCCGATCTCGGCCTCGTCGACATCTTCCCGCAGAGCGGCACGCGCGTCGCGCCGATCCGCATCGGCAAGGTGCGCGCCGCCCAGCTAATCCGCGAAGCTGTCGAGGTCGAGGTCGTCAGCCGCGCGGCAGGCTTCGCCACGACCGCCGATATCGCCAGCCTCGACCTCATCATCGACGACCAGATCAGAGCCAGCGAACGCGGCGACATGCGCCGCTTGTTCGAGCTCGACGAAGACTTTCACCGTGCGATCTTTGCCATTGCCGGCTGTCTCGGCGCCGCCGACGAACTCGATGACGTCAAGCTGCATCTCGACCGGCTGCGCTACCTCTCGGTCGACTGGCCGCGCAGCGCCAGCCACATCATCGCCGACCATCGCATGATCCGCGATGCCATCGCTGCCCCGGACGCCGGGGCCGCTGCAGCAGCGATGCGCACCCATCTGCGCGCCATTCTGGTACCGCTCGACATGATGTCGCGCCGCGCCGAGGCCGCTGTCGCCGGCTGATCATCTATCGGGAGAAGAAACGACATGACCACCAAGGGCGAATTCGACGGCAAGGTTGCGCTTGTCACAGGCGCGGCGATGGGGATAGGCGGCGCAGTCGCCGAGCTTCTGGCTGCACGTGGCGCCAGCCTCGTGCTCGTGGACCGCGATGCCAAGGCCCTCGCCGCCATGGCCGAGCGCACAGGCGGCGAAGCCGTCGCCGGCAATATCGCGGATCGCGCAACCCTCGAAGCGGCGATCGACCGCGTTCGAAGCCGCTTCGGCCGTCTCGACGTGCTCTCGAACAATGCCGGCATCCAGCGCTATGGCACACTCGAGACGACGACCGAGGCGATCTGGGACGAAGTGTTCGACATCAACCTCAAGGCGATCTTCCGGCTGTCGGCCCTGGCTATTCCGCTGCTGCGCCAGACGCGGGGGGCGATCGTCAATATGGCCTCGGTGCAGGGCCTCGCCTCGCAGGCCAATGTCGTGGCCTATACAGCGGCCAAGCATGCGCTGATCGGCCTGACCCGCGCAGTGGCGGTGGATCATGCGCCGGAAGGCATCCGCGTCAATGCCGTCGCGCCCGGATCGGTCGATACGCCGATGCTGCGTACCACCATCGCCATGGCCGACGATCCCGCCGCCCTCGACGCCGCCATCGACGGAATGCATCCTCTCGGTCGCCGCGCCGCCCCGAGCGAGATCGCCGAGGTCGTCGCCTTCCTCGCATCGGAGCGGGCGTCCTTTGTCACCGGCGCCGTCTATGTCGTCGACGGTGGCCTGACCATCCCGCTTGGCGGCGCCCCGAAGCCCTCCGAGACATCGCGTGGCTAAAGCGTCGCCGACGCCAAGCCGGCTTTGTATTTTCCGAATCCGGCTTGGCTTCATCATGCTCCGGTAGCGCTGGCTTCCGCGCCCGCCCGAGTCGTCGATGCCTCATGGTTAACCCGCCCTTAAGCCCGAACGCCGCACGTTCGGCATCAAAGGCGGCGATCCTGCTGCCTGAGCCGAGATCGAGGGCGGCCCGTGACGGAACCGGTGCGGCAGGAGAAAGCGAGCCGTCGTGGTGCGGCGCTGCGGGCTATGCCCGTGGCCGGAGCCCTGCTCGCGTCGGCGCCGGGGTTCGCGCATGCGGAGACGATCTGGACCCTGCCCGCCGCCGGCAACTGGACGACATCGGACAACTGGTCGACGGCAACCGTTCCAGACGCAACCACCGCCGTCCGGATCGACAATGGCGGCGAGGCGCAGGTCACGTTCTCCGGGGCAGCCGCGTCGAACCTGACAATCGGCGGCGATGCCGGATCGTCCGGCACGCTCACCGTCACCTCGGGCGGCACGCTCACGACGACATCGGAGACACCGACTGTCATCGGACAAGACGGCACGGGAACCCTCACCGTCACGCGCGTCGGCTCCGACTGGACCAATTCAGGCAGCCTCGTTGTGGGCGACGCGGCCGGAGCGAGCGGCAGCATCGTTGTCGACATGGGCGCCACGGTCACGACCGGCACGGCCGCCGGCGCGACCACTATATTCGCCAGTCAGGCCGGCTCCAGCGGCAGCCTCTCCATCGACGGCAGCGGATCGATCTTTGCGACCGGCAACACGATCGTCGTCGGTAATGCCGGCAGCGCAACGCTCCGCGTGTCAAGTGGCGGCACGCTCACCGACAACGGCGCCATCCTCGGCGCCATGGCAGGCGGCTCGGCGACCTCCGTCGTGACGGGGTTCGGCTCATCCTGGCAGACGACTGGCGGGCTGGTCCTGGGGCAAAGCGGCAGTGCCACCCTCACCATCGAGGCAGCGGGCACGGCCAACGCCACGACAGTGACGGCCGGCGCCGAGGCCAGCGGCAGTGGAACGATCAAGGTTTCGGGCGAGGGCTCGGCCCTCGCTGTCGATGACGAACTCACCTTGGGGGCGAGCGGCACCGGCGAATTGACCGTCGAAAGCGGCGGGAGTGCCACGGCCGATGCGGTCACGCTGGGGGCCGATGCAGGGGGCACGGGCACCGCGAAGGTCACCGGCTCCGGCTCCAGCCTCACCGCGACCAGCGAATTGACGCTCGGGGCCTCCGGAATCGGCAGCCTCACGGTCGAGGCGGGCGGCGACGTAACCGCCGCCGGGCTGACGGTGGGCGCCGACACGGCCGGCTCCGGATCGTTGACAGTGACGGGCGACGGCTCGACCGTCTCGGCGACCGCCCTTACCATCGGCGCGTCCGGCAGCGGCTCAGCCACGATCGAAGCCGGCGGCGCGCTAGCAAGCGAAAGCGCGACGCTTGGCGCAGAGGCTGGCGCCAGTGGCGCTGCCGCCGTCAACGGCACGGGATCAACTTGGACGACGTCCGGCGAGCTCACCATCGGCGCCGATGGCACCGGAAGCCTGACCGTGGTCGGCGCCGGCACGGCCGCGAGCGGCTCCACCACGCTCGGCGCCAATGCGGGTGGCACGGGCGCCCTGACCATTTCCGGCATCGGCTCGAGCAGCACGACCTCGGGCATGCTCACCGTGGGGGCGGCCGGCACGGGAACGATTGACGTCTCGCTCGGCGCGACGATTTCGACGGGCTCGACCATCGTCGGCGGTGAGCTTGGCGGCAGCGGCAGCGTCCTCGTAACCGACAACGGCTCGGCGCTCGATTCTGGGACCAGCTTGACGGTCGGCAATGCCGGCTCCGGCACGCTGACATTGGTCAATGGCGGCACGGCCGTCGCGGATACCGCCAGCATCGGCGCTTCGGCATCCGGGACCGGCGCCGTGACGGTCACCAATCTGGGCTCGGCCCTCGCCATCGGCGGCGCCATCACCGTGGGCGAGGCGGGTACCGGCACGCTTTCCATTCTCTCGGCCGCGACCATGACGAGCGGCGACGCCACCCTTGGCGCCGAGCCCGGCAGCAGCGGGACCGTGGCGGTCACCGGTGCCGGGTCGGACTGGTCCGCGGGGACCATGACGATCGGCAGCGGCGGCAACGGTGTGCTCCAGGTCACAGAGGCCGGCACGCTGGAAAGCGGCGGGGCCGTTCTCGGCGCCGCAGCAGGCGGGCAAGGCGCCGTCACCGTCGATGGGGACGGCTCGGTCTGGTCCGCGAGTGGCGATCTCGTATTGGGGGCGAGCGGCGATGGCAGCCTGCTCATCAATGCGGGCGGCACGGTCAATGTCGCGGAGGGCGGTGGCGCCGTCACGCTCGCAGCCGATGAAGGCGGCACCGGCGTCCTGCAGATCGGCACCGGCGCCGGTGCCGGCACGCTCAATGCGGCGTCCATCACTGGCGGCGATGGCACCGCGCTGATCGTCTTCGATCACAGCGAGACGGGTTACACCTTCACGCCGGAGATCGCCGGATCGACGACCGTTTCTCTGATCGGCGCGGGCACGACCATCTTCACCGCCGCCAACAGCTATCGCGGCGCGACAACCGTTGGCGCCGGCACGCTTCAGGCGGGCGGGGTCGATGTCCTCAGCCCATCCTCGGCGGTTTCGGTCGCCTCCGGCGCGACGCTGGACCTCGCCGGCTTCGGTCAGGTCGTCTCACGCCTTGCCAATGCCGGAACCGTGACCGTCGCCGGCAGCAAGCCCGGCACCACGCTCACCGTCAGCGGAGACTATAGCGGCAGCGACGGCACACTGGTCCTCGGCGCCGACCTCGGCAACCAGGCGGTGGCCGCCGATCGGCTGGTGGTCGATGGCAGTGTTTCCGGGACGACCAGACTGACGGTCGTGAATCTTGGCGGCACAGGCGCGCCAACGACAGGGAACGGCATCGAACTTGTCAGCGTCAGCGGCGCTTCTCCTTCCGATGCATTCTCGGCCGACCGCATCATCGCCGGCGCCTATGACTATCGCCTCTATCAGGGGGATATCGCCGGTAGCGACGGCAACTGGTATCTCCGCAGCGATCTTTCCCTGGCCGCGCAGACCTATGCCGCGTTTCCGGCAACACTCGTCGACTATGCTCTTTCGAGTATCGGCAACTACCGCCAGCGCACCGGTGTCTGGAGCTACGGCCCCATCGGTTCGGCCGTCGGCGACGCATGGATGCGCGGTGCCGGAAGCTGGCGCAGCACGTCGCCCGACAGCGGCTCGCCTTACGATCAGAGCCTGCAATTCGGACAGGCCGGCTTCTCGGCCGAGCTGCCGCCCATGCTCGCGGCCCCCGGAGAACTTAGCGCCGGCCTGATGGCGACCATCGGTCGTTCGTCAACCACCGTCGCGGCATCGACCCACGGCGCGGCAGGCAACGGCTCCATCGATACCAACGCCTGGGGCGTCGGCGGCAATCTGACCTGGACCGGCTCCGGACCCGGCTATGATGGCCTCTATGCAGACGCGGTTGGACAGCTCACGTGGTACGACAGCGATATCTCCAGCAGCGATGGCGGCGGCGCCTCAGGCAGTGGGGCCTTCGGCGGCGCCGTGAGCCTCGAGGTCGGCAAGTGGATCGAGCTCTCCAAGGGTTGGGCAGTCGTGCCGCAAGGCCAGCTCGTCTATGCCACTGCCGGCGCCGATGGGTTCACCGATAGCGACGGCACGCGGGTCGACAACCTGTCAGGCGACAGCCTTGTCGGCCGGGTGGGCGTTCGCGTTGAGCATGGCGGCCTCCTGGTCGGCGGCGTCACCGACATGATGCGGCTCAATGCCTATCTGCTCGCCAATCTCGCTTATGCCTTCACGGGCAATTTCAATGTCGATGTCGGCGGAACGCCGCTGAGCACCGACCAGGCCGCCTTGATGGGCGAGCTCGGCCTTGGGGCCACCCTTCAGATGACGGCCAACGCTGCCCTCTATGGTGAGGCAAGCTATGCGGCGGCCGCGGCCGGCGGCAGCGACCAGCGCTGGTCCGGCAATGTCGGCGTCCGCATGGACTGGTAGCCGCAGCCGCGCAGGCTCGGCTATAGTTGGCACGCGGATCAGCAGGGAGTGCGTCTCATGGCGGCAGTAAAGGCGGTTCTGGGCACGGCGAACTACGCCGTCGCGATCGAGGCCGGGCCGCATGCGCTCGCCGCCGACGAACCGGCGTCACGCGGGGGAAGCGCCACCGGCCCGGGACCTTACGATCTGGTCCTCGCCGGCCTTGCCGCCTGCACGGTCATCACGCTTCGGATGTATGCCGAACGCAAGGGTTGGCAGCTCGGCGCGATCCACGCCGAACTGACGCACAGCAAGATCGACAAGCGCTCGAAGATCGATCGCACCCTCTCGTTTGAAGCATCGCTGGCGCCCGAACAGATCACCCGCCTCGCCGAGATCGCTGAAAAGACGCCGGTGACGCTGACGCTGAAGGACGGCGCCGACATCACGACGCATATCGCTCCCGCGCACCACGCCGAAACACCGGCCGAACTCGATGAAAGGCTCGATGAAGCGCTGGAAGAGAGCTTCCCGGCCAGCGATCCGCCCAGCGTTTCCCCCGGCGAAGGCTAACCAGGCTAGAAATGGATTCCGACACCGGCGAAGACGCCCTGCTGCGTGGCGTCGTAGACGAAGCCGCCGCTCTGGTAGTCCTCATAGATGGCGCGATAGCCGATCGAGGTGGAGACGGTCTTCGACCAGTTGTAGCCGAGCGCGCCGAAGGCCTGCCAGGTCAGGTTGGAACCGACGCCGAAGCCGCCGACATCGCCGAGCGCATTGACGAACCAGCGATCGTTGAAATCGTAATGCGCGTAGAGGCCGACCGTGGGATCAATCCACTGCACCGTGCCGGAATCGCCGACCGAGATCGGCAAGAAATTCGGACCGACGGAGAGATCGGCACTCAAATTCTGATAGCGGAAGCCGGCCGTGGCGCTGAGCTGCAGATTGGTCACGCCAAGCGGAAGTTGATAGCCGACGAGCCCCTGAATGGTGATCTGCGTCTGGCTGTAGTCATAGCCATAGCCAGTACCGCCGATGTCGCCGTCCTGACTGATCTTCGTCCACATGAAGTCGGTCAGGATCATCCAATTCTCATGCGTCGCGCCGAACGAGGCCATCAGCGCGCCGTCGAGATCCTTCACCGCGTCGGCGGGGGTGACGTTGATGCTGACGGGTCCGATGCCGCGCACGCCGACATCTCCCTGGACGCCGGACAGCCAGCCATAGAACGTCGCCTGGAAGCGCCAATCATTGACAACCGGCAGTGGAGCCGGATCGACCGGAAGCGGCGTAACATCTGCCGCGATGGCCGGGCTCGCGAGCCCCGATATCAGGCCCAGAATTGCCAACCAGGTGGAACGCATTGATAGACCCCCGCCTCGATCATTGTCCCAATTTAGCACGCGGACGACTTCGAATGACGGCCAAGTCGGCACGGTGTCTGATCGAACTCCAAGGGTTGCAGGAATGTCACGTGCCCATGGCGCCCCCTGAACCAAGCGCGCGCCACCGCGCCCCAAACGCCGCACGGCGGTCTCGTGATGAGTGCTGCGGCGGAACAGTCTCTTGCATTTCCCGCCGGTTTTGCTGCACTGCATCCTCGGTCTCATCCAGCGAGTACAGCGACGATGGCAGCGTATCCGGACTTCCCTCCCCGTCTCCTGCGTGGTTACAGCGCGTTTCGCGAGAACCGATTGCCGCATGAAAGCGCGCGCTACCGCATCCTCGCCGAGGCGGGCCAGCGCCCACGCACCATGCTGGTCGGCTGCTGCGACAGCCGCGCGGCGCCGGAGACGATCTTCGACGCGGCGCCTGGCGAACTCTTCGTCATCCGCAATGTCGCGAACCTCGTGCCGCCCTATGATCCGGACGGCGAATACCACGGCACCTCGGCGGCGATCGAATTCGGCGTCATGGGCCTCAAGGTGCGTTACATCCTGGTGATGGGCCATGGTCGCTGCGGCGGCGTGCAGGCCTATATGGCGAGCCGCGACGCGCCCGAAGGCGCCGATCTCGGATCGGGCGCCTTCATCGGAAAATGGATTTCACTGATCGCCCCGGCCGAACAGCTTGTCTGCGAGGATCCCGTCGACGCGGCCGAGCGTCAGCGCGCCCTCGAATTCGCCTCGGTGCGGCAGTCGATCGAGAACCTACGCACCTTCCCCTCGATCAAGAACCTCGAGGAGATCGGCGAGATCGAGCTGCATGGTGCCTGGTTCGACATCTCGACCGGCGAGCTGCATGTGCTCGATCACGAGACCGGGCACTTCAATATCGCCGCGCCATAAAAAAACCGGCGCCCGAAAAGGCGCCGGTCCAAATCGTTGATGATCGGGGGAGAGCGGCGCGAACGGGCACCGCCTGGTGTCAGGCCGCCTTCTTGCGCGGCTGGATCAGCTTGCGGTTGACGAGCACTTCGGCGATCTGCACGGCGTTGAGCGCAGCGCCCTTGCGGAGATTGTCCGAGACGACCCAGAGATTGAGGCCGTTCTCGATGGTGGCGTCCTCCCGGATGCGCGAGATAAAGGTCGCGTCCTCGCCCGTCGCCTCATAGGGCGTGATGTACTGGTTCTCTTCCGGATTGTCGATGACGAGGCAGCCGGGCGCCTCGCGCAGGATGTCGCGCGCTTCCTCGGCGGTGATCGGCTTCTCGAATTCGATATTCACCGATTCCGAATGCGAGATGAACACGGGAACGCGGACGGCCGTGCAGGTCAGCTTGATCTTCGGATCGAGGATCTTCTTGGTCTCGGCCATCACCTTCCATTCTTCCTTGGTGTAGCCGTCCTCCATGAAGACGTCGATGTGGGGAATGATGTTGAAGGCGATGCGCTTCGTGAACTTCTCCGAGACGATCGGATCATTGACGAAGACGGCGCGGGTCTGCGTGAACAGTTCGTCCATCGCCTCCTTGCCGGCGCCCGACACCGACTGGTAGGTCGAAACGACGACGCGCTTGATCGTCGCGACATCATGCAGCGGCTTCAGGGCCACCACGAGCTGTGCGGTCGAGCAGTTGGGATTGGCGATGATGTTCTTCTTGCGGAATCCAGAGATCGCGTCGGCATTCACTTCCGGAACGATCAGCGGCACCTCGGCGTCGTAGCGCCAGGCCGAGGAATTATCGATCACGACACAGCCCTGCGCGCCGATCCGGGGCGACCATTCCTTGGAGATCGTGCCGCCGGCCGACATCAGGCAGATGTCGGTGTCGGAGAAATCATACTGGTCGAGCGGCCTGACCTTCAGGCGGCGATCGCCGAACGAGACCTCGGTCCCTTGGCTGCGGCGCGAGGCGAGCGCCACTACCTCGTCGGCGGGAAACCCGCGCTCATCCAGGATGTTCAGCATCTCGCGGCCCACATTGCCCGTGGCACCGACGATTGCGACCTTGTAGCCCATGATAGCCTATTCCTTCATTTCATCGCTCTCCCGCACCGGCGGGCCGCATGACGCGGCAACCAGCCGGCTGTTCTCCCCCTCGAACCCCGGGGAGAGACCGTGGGGTACGGGAGGGACGATCAGCCGGTCGTCGCGGTTTTCGGAGTGGTGGTCGCTTTTGTCCCGGCGCGGACGGCGGCGGTCCGGGCAGCAGCGATCGGCCCGGTGACGGCGGCCACCAGGCGGACTAGGATTGGACTGGCACTGAAATGCACGGCCATCGGCAAGCCCGATTGAGAATGGTCGAGGTTCTGACGCCAAAATGGCGTGGAAGTCAACACTCCTGCAGGGGCGCACCATGTCCATCATCGACAATAGGGCTCCCCGTTCGCCGATCCTCGCCCTCATGATGACGCTTGCTTTGGCGGCCGCCGCACATCCAGCCGCCGCCGGCGAGCGCATGACGACGGGCGAAATCGAGGCGACCTTCAGCGGCATGACGCTCGACGGCATCTACCGCAGCGGCGAGTTCTTCAGCGAGACCTACCGCGACGACGGCTCGATCCGCTACCACGGCACCGAAGGCGCGGACATGGGCGAGTGGTCGGCCGAGGGCGGACGGTTCTGCACCTTCTATGAATCCGCCGACGGCGGCTGCTTCTTCGTCGATCGTGACGGCGCCAATTGTTTCACCTTCACGGTCGACGAAGGCACGCTCAATCCAAAGCCGGCACGCGACTGGACGTCGCGTGGCTGGGACCGCACCCGCCCCTCAACCTGTCCCAAGGCGCCGGAAGCGAGTACTTAAGCTCTGCATCGACCTCAGGCGCTTTTGCCAAGCAGGGCATCGACCTCCGCACGCTCGGCGGCCGTGAGCACCCAGCCCGCGGCACTCGCATTGGCCGCCACTTGTTCCGGCCGCGTCGCGCCCGCGATGACCGAGGCGACCGTGCCATGCGACAGCAGCCAGGCAAAGGCGAGATCGACGAGGCTATGCTGCTTGGCTTCGGCGAAAGCCGCGAGCTTTTCGACGAGTTCCAGGTTGCTCTCGGTCAGATAGCGGTCGCCGAGCGCCGGCCAGGCACTGAGACGGCTGTTCTCCGGCTTGACGCCGCCGCGATATTTGCCGGTGAGCAACCCGCTCGCGAGCGGGAAATAGGGAATGAGCGACAGCCCTTCCGCCTCGATCGCGGGAAGAAGTTCCTTCTCGATCGAGCGCTCGACCAGGCTGAGTTCATCCTGGCTGGAGACGAAGCCCTGCCAGCCCTCGCCGCGCGCCGCCGTCTGCGCGGCCCGAAGGCCGTCCGCGCTGAAGTTCGAAGCGCCATACCAGCGGATCTTGCCGCTTTCGACCAATTCCTCAAGCGCGCCAAGCGTTTCCTCGATCGGCGTCTCGGGATCGGGCCTGTGCATCTGATAAAGATCGATCCAGTCGGTCTGCAGCCGCCGCAACGAGTCCTCGACCGCCTTCAGTACATAGCTGCGCGTGCCGCGACGATCGACATTCGTGCCGGGGACCGGGGCTCCGAATTTTGTGGCGAGGATGACCTTGTCCCGGCGCCCCGCGAGGATTTCGCCGATCAGGGTCTCCGACTTGGTTTCGGCATAGACGTCGGCGGTATCGAAGAAGGTGATGCCGTGATCGAGCGCGGCATCGATGACGCGCCGCGAGGCGGCGGCGTCGATGCGCCCGCCGAAATTGTTGCAACCGAGCCCGACGACCGAGACGTCGAGATCGGACCTGCCGAGACGGCGGGTTTCCATGCGCGTTGCTCCCTGGCACTTCGTGGATGCCAGGTAGAATAGCGCGCGATGCTCAGGCCGCCATACTTTCCGCGCGGGTCTCGTAGACGTGATCGACCAGCCCCCACGCCCTCGCCTGTTCCGCATCCATGAAATTGTCGCGATCAAGCGCCCGTTCGACCTCTTCGATGGTGCGGCCGCAATGTTTCGCATAGAGCGCGTTGAGGCGGTTCTTGGTGCGCACGATATTCTCGGCATGGCGCTCGATATCGGAGACGACGCCCTGGAAGCCGCCGATTGGCTGGTGAACCATGATGCTGGCATTCGGCAGCGCAACGCGCCGACCGCGCGTTCCGGCCATCAGCAGGAACGATCCGGCCGAGCAGGCCGTTCCCATGCACACGGTCGCGATCGGATTGCCGATGAACTGCATGGTGTCATAGATCGCAAAGGCACTCGAAACCGATCCGCCTGGCGAATTGATGTAGAGCGCCACCTCCTGCGTCGTGCTCTCGGATTCGAGAAACAGCAGCTGCGCGCAGACGAGCGCCGAGACCGTGTCGTCGATCGGGCCATTCAGGAAGATGATCCGCTCGCGCAGGAGGCGCGAATAGATGTCGAAAGCACGATCGCCGCGACTCGACTGCTCGACAACCATCGGCACGAAACTCATCATCGCATTGTCCTCACTTGGGCAACCATTCAGGCGGCGAGCCGCATCACAGTCGGCATCGTGCCACGCATCAACTGCGCGGGGCGGCGGCTCCGTCGCGGACGTCGGCGCATCAGGGCGGCGATGGGCAGGAGCACGATCATCTCTTCTCCGGTTTCCGCGACAGCGTCGACCGGCCGGTCTGCGGCGACGACGAACCCGTCGTGGACGATCTTCAGACGCGTGCCGCCTTCGCGCCGTGGAGCGAGTTCGAAGCGCACCACTGTATCGAGCGCAGGTTGGCTCTCGGTAGCGGCAGTCCGCCAGCGATAGGCGAGACGCCGCGGCGGATCGCTCTCGGTCACGGCGCAATCGATCACTCCGAGCGCGGTGCCGCCATCGAGGCTGAAGACCGCGCCTTGCTCGGCCGCCATGCCGCCCGGCAGCAGCCAGCGCGCAACCAAGGCCGGATCGGTGAGCCCCCGCCAGACCGTATCGATCGGGGCGTCGAGATCCGCTTCCATCACAAGCGCCACCGTCTTCGTCGCATCCTTCGGGACGGCCGCTTGATCATGGGCAGCGTCGCTCGTGGTTTCCGTCATGGCTCCAGCCCTTTCAGCACATCCTTGAGACGGTCGATCCGCTCCGGCCAGAAGGCACGATAGCGGTCGACCCAGTCTACCAGCGGCGCCAAGCCTTCCGGCGCGACGCGGTAATACGAGAAACGCCCCTCCCGGCGCTCGGCGACGAGACCCGCCGCCTTCAGCATCGCCAGATGCTGAGAGATCGCCGGCTGCGAGACCGCGAAGCGCGCCTTCAGTGCCGAAACGCTCATCTCGCCCGAGGCCAGCCGTTCGAACACCGCCCTGCGGGTCGGATCAGCAAGTGCGCGGAAGATGTCGGCCTGGATCATGCAGAATACATAAGCGGGTACTTATGCGATTCGCAAGCGATTTTGCGATTGGTGCTGCGCGCGCATTGACATCGTCACCCGCCAACTCCTAAATGCGAATAATTCGCATTATCAGGAAGCGAGTGTTGCGACATGCGCGTGCTGGATGAAACTGAAAATGACAGCGACGGGTCCGGCTGGCGGCGCGAGCGCGGCCTCCCCTCGATGTCGGAAGTTCACGGCTCGATCGCGGTTGCTGCCTCGAACACCAATTGGCGCAAGGCGGCCGCCTTCTTCGGGCCGGGCTATCTTGTGGCCGTTGGCTACATGGACCCCGGCAACTGGGCGACCTCGCTCGCCGGCGGTTCGTCCTTCGGCTATGCGCTGCTCTTCGTGGCGCTCTTGTCCAACATCATGGCGATCATCCTGCAGGCGCTCGCAGCGCGCCTTGCCGTCGCCACCGGCCGCGATCTCGCACAGGCCTGCCGCGACGCCTATCCGGCGCCGGTCGCCTTCGTGCTCTGGATCCTGGCCGAAATCGCGATCTGCGCCACCGACCTTGCCGAGGTGATCGGCACCGCGATCGGCCTCAATCTCCTGTTCGGCATCCCGCTCGAGATCGGCGTCATCATCACCGCGCTCGACGTGTTCCTGGTGCTCTATCTGCAGACCAAGGGCTTCCGCTTCGTCGAGGCGCTGGTCATCACGCTGCTCGGCGTCATCGCCATCTCGTTCCTGATCCAGATCATGATGGCGAGCCCCGATTGGGGAGCGGTGATCAGGGGCTTCGCGCCGACCACCGAGCTCGTCACCAACCCCAACATGCTTTATCTCGCGCTCGGCATCATCGGCGCGACGGTCATGCCGCATAATCTCTATCTGCATTCCGGCATCGTGCAGACGCGCGCCTATCGCACCGACGACCAGGGCAAGCGCGAGGCGATCCGCTTCGCCACCCTCGACTCGACCGTCGCGCTGATGTTCGCACTGACGATCAATGCCTCGATCCTGATTCTCGCGGCCTCGGCCTTCCATGCGCATGGCCAGCACGACGTCATCGAACTCGATAAAGCCTATGCGCTGCTGCATCCTCTGCTCGGCTCGGCCCTGGCGCCGACCCTCTTCGCGGTCGCGCTCCTGTGCTGCGGCCTGAATTCGACCGTGACGGCGACGATGGCCGGGCAGATCGTCATGGAAGGCTTCATCAATATCCGCCTGCAGCCCTGGCTGCGGCGGCTGATCACGCGCGGCATCGCCATCGTTCCGGCCGCCGCAGTAACGATCCTCTACGGCGCCTCGGGAACCGGCAAGCTGCTGATCTTCAGCCAGGTCATCCTCAGCCTGCAGCTGCCCTTTGCGGTCGTACCGCTGGTGATGTTCACCGCCGAACGGCGCAAGATGGGCAAGTTCCGCGCGCCGCGCTGGCTGACCGTCATCGCCGGCATCACGGCCGCGATCATCATCGCGCTGAACATGAAGCTGCTCTTCGACGTCGCCATGGGGTGAGGCCCTTCCTCACATGAAAAGGCCCGGCAATTTGCCGGGCCTCTGGGTCTCACATCACCGCGCCGATCTGCCACGGCACGAACTCCGAATCGCCATAGCCAAGCTCCTCCGACTTGGAGCGTTTGCCCGAGGCGACGGCGACGATCTCTTCGAAGATCTCCTCGCCCTTCTTCTCGATCGACGCGCCATCGAGGATGTCGCCGCAATTGATGTCCATGTCGTCGGTCATCCGCGCATAGAGATCGGAATTGGTGGCAAGCTTGATCGATGGTGTCGGCTTGTAGCCGGCGGCGGAACCGCGGCCGGTGGTGAAGACGATCATGTTGGCGCCGGAGGCGATCTGCCCCGTTACCGCCGCCGGATCATAGCCAGGGCTGTCCATATAGACGAAGCCATGCGTGTCGATCGGCTCGGCATATTTGTAAACGCCGCGCAGCGTCGCCGTGCCACCCTTGGCGGCCGCGCCGAGTGACTTCTCCAGGATGGTGGTCAGCCCGCCCGCCTTGTTGCCCGGCGAGGGGTTGTTGTTCATCTCGCCCTGATTGCGCTCGGTATAGTCTTCCCACCAATGGATCAGGTCGACGAGCTTCTCGCCTACCTCGCGGTTGGCGGCGCGGCGCGTCAGCAGATGCTCGGCACCATAGATCTCCGGCGTTTCCGACAAGATCGTCGTGCCGCCATGCTTGACCAGCATATCGGAGGCATAGCCGAGCGCCGGATTGGCGGTGATGCCCGAATAGCCATCCGAGCCACCACACTGCAGGCCGACCGTGATCTCGGAGACCGGCGTCGGCGTGCGGCGGTGTCTGTTGGCCGCCGGAAGCATCTCGCGGATCATGTCGACGCCCCACTCGATCGTCTTCCGCGTTCCGCCGATGTCCTGAATGGTCATCGTGCGGAAGCCCTCGTGCTCGACGAGATTGTAGGACTTCATCAGCCGCGGGATCTGGAACACTTCGCAGCCAAGGCCGACCACGAGAACGCCTGCAAGGTTCGGATGCGTGGCATAGCCCCATTGCGTCCGCTCAAGCGTCTCATAGCCCTCGCCCGAGCCGCCCATGCCGCAGCCCGTGCCATGCACGAAGGAGACGACACCGTCGATATTGGAGAAGCCGTCAAGCAGGTTGGAGCGGTTGAAGGCCTCAGCGATATGGCGGGCAACCGTCGCGGAACAGTTCACGCTGGTGAGCACGCCGATATAATTGCGCGTGCCGACCTTGCCATTCGGACGGTGATAGCCGTCGAACATGCGCCGCTCGGTGAGCGGCAGCATGCCGTCGTCATGTGCACCTTCCGCGAACTGATAGTCACGATCGAAGTCGTGCATGCCGCAATTGTGCTCATGCACATGCTCGCCGGGGGCGATGGTCGCCTTCGCGAAGCCGATGATCTGGCCGAATTTGAGGATCGGCGCCCCTTCCGCAATCCCCGTGACGGCCATCTTGTGGCCCTTCGGGATGCGCTGGATGGCGGCGATGCCCTCGACGAGCGCGCCGGGCATGATCGTGTCGATGGCGACACGAACATTGTCAGCGGCATTGAGACGGAGGGTCCGGGGCGGGGCAGCGGTGGTGGCGCTCATCGGGATCTCGAAATGCTGGCGGGTGAAGCCGCGTCCTCCGCAACATATCGGCGTCACGGACCGCGTCCGCAACCCAAACACCATGCACAGGCGCAGAACTCATTCACTGGTGATCGGATCGCAGGCAACTCATAGCGGAAATGGCGTCAACTTGTCACGGAAAACAGCAGAAGGCGGCTCAGGCGTTGGATGACGGACCGTTTAGTGCCGCCTCAATCGCGGAACGGCGCGGGAAGCTCGGCTGTGCGCCCGCCTGGGTGCAGGAGAGCGATCCGGCAACGGCAGCGAACTGAAGCGCCGTCTCAAGGCTCTCGCCCTGGTCCAAAAGGGCAGCGAGCACGCCCGCGAACGTATCGCCGGCGCCCGTGGTGTCGACTGGCACGACGGGCAGCGCCGGCACCAGAATCTCCGCGCCATCCGCTGAAGCCACGGCCCCCTCGCTGCCGAGCGTCGCGATGACCGTCTTGCCCAGCGCTTTCGAGAGGGTCGCCACGGTCTCGGGGCCGCCGGCACCGGCCTCTAGGCCGAGATGGCGCGCGAGATCCGCGGCTTCCGTCTCGTTGACGAGAATGATGTCGACCTCGGCCAGGGCGGCCCGTTCAATCGGCAGGAACGGCGCGATGGAGAGCAACACCCGCGCGCCCGCAGCTCGCGCGGCCCGCGCAGCGGCGAGGCTCTCTGCGAACGGCACCTCCATCTGAAGCAACAACGTGTCGCCTGCGCCCGGCGGGTTCGAGGCGAGATCGGCAGCCGTGAGACGCGCATTGGCGCCGGGGGAGAGCACGATCGTGTTCTCGGCCTCATCGTCGACCGTGATGATCGCCATGCCTGTGGTCGGCCCGCGGCGTACCAGGGCGCCGAGATCGACGCCGTCCTTTTCAAGTTCGCCGAGCGCGATCGCCGCCATGTCATCGGCGCCGACGGCACCGACCATGCGCACGCTGGCACCTGCCCGCCGGGCCGCAAGCGCCTGGTTGGCGCCCTTTCCGCCAGGGATCAGCTGATAGTCCGAGCCCGGCACCGTCTCGCCCGGCCGCGGCAGATGGGATGTCCGGCAGACCAGGTCTATGTTGATGGATCCGAATACTGTGATCATGAGCGTCTTCCCCAGGCGTTTGTCGCGCGAGGGTGGTCAGCGCGACGCGTGTGGTCAAGCCGCCGGCGCGTGATGCACCGATCATTTCGCCGACGATGGCGGCGATACGTCGCGACCACATCCCTCGTGCGGATGTTGCCTTTGCACCGCCGCATGGAGGATTTCGCATGCGCGAGAATGACGCTAGGATCACCCCGGCCTGCCGAACCGCCCCCGGCGAGACGGCGTCCGCACGAGCCATCGACGTGTTTCGCTAAATCAGTTACGGCTTTAGCCGTTGTGGATTTTCGTCTTGGTTCGACCACACCGCCCCGTTACTGCGCCCCATCGTCGGGATCAGACAAAAGAAAATGATGACACCATCGTATAAGCTTACGCGGCGGCGCCTGCTCGCATCGGCCGCAGCGACAGCCGCGGCGGCGGCGATCGGCTCAGTCCTCCCCGGTGAGGCGCTGGCGCAGACGACCAATGTCGCCGCGTCGCTCGCCACAGACGGACCGTTCACGCGCTCGACCGTCTCGGAAATTGCACGGCGTCTGTCGCGCGTGCCTTTCGCGGCACCCGCTTCGCGGCTTCCAGAGGTCCTGCAGAACCTCACCTATGATCAGTATCGCGATATCCGCTTCAAGACGTCTGCGTCGATCTGGCAGGGCTCGGGCCTGCCCTTCACGCTGCAGCTCTTCCATCCCGGCTTCTATTTCAAGGAGCCGATCGAGGTCGCGATCGTCAAGGACGGCGTCGCCAAGCACCTGCCCTATTCGACCGACCTGTTCGATTTCGGCCCCTTGGTTCCGAAGGGCATTCCGAATGCCGATATCGGCTTTGCCGGCATTCGCCTGCATGGGCCGCTCAATCGCCCCGACTATTTCGACGAGGTCGTCGTCTTCCAGGGCGCGAGCTATTTCCGCTCGCTCGGCAAGGGACAGGCCTACGGCATCTCGGCGCGCGGCCTTGCCGTAAAGACGGCCGAGCCCGAAGGCGAAGAGTTCCCGATCTTCCGCGCCTTCTGGGTCGAGACCCCGGTCAAGGACGGCGACACCATCGTCCTTTATGCGTTGCTCGACAGCCCGAGCGTCACCGGCGCATATCGCTTCACCATCCGTCCGGGCGTCACGACGGTCATGGATGTCGAAGCCGATCTCTTCCCGCGCGTCGATCTGTCTAAGGTCGGGCTCGCGCCGGGCACCAGCATGTTCTTCTTCGGGCCGAATGACCGGCAGGGCGTCGACGACTTCCGCCCCGAAGTGCATGATTCGGATGGCCTCCTGATGGTCAACGGGCGCGGCGAGCGGCTTTGGCGGCCGCTGTCCAACCCGTCGACACTGCAAATCAGCGCCTTTGTCGATGCCGGCCCGCGCGGCTTCGGCCTCATCCAGCGCGACCGCAATTTCGTCACCTATGAGGATCTCGAGGCCTTCTACGAGAAGCGGCCGAGCCTCTGGGTCGAGCCGGTCGGCGATTGGGGCTCGGGCGCGGTCACGCTTGTGGAGATACCGACCAATTCGGAGATTCACGACAATATCGTTGCCTACTGGCAGCCGAAGGATCCGATGCCGGCTGGCTCGGAATATTCCTTCGCCTACCGCCTGTCCTGGGGCGGCGATCCGACATTCGTCGCGGGCGGCATGGTCGTCAACGGAACCATGGTCGGCCGTTCCACATTGGATGGCGATAGCCCGATCCGGCGCTTCGTCGTCGACTTCGCCCCGCAGCAGCTCCTCGACGGCAAGCCGGCCGAAGAGCCGAAGGCGACGGTGACAACGTCGGCGGGCAAGATCAGCAATGTTGTGGTGATCCCCAATCCGCAGATCGGCGAAGGCCAGGGCTGGCGCGTGAATTTCGAGCTCGATCCCGACAATGCGAACCTTATCGAACTGAGGACCGTGCTGACCTTCCCGGACGGCCGCGCCTCGGAGACTTGGGTCTATCGATGGACGGCGACGGCGTGACGGCAGTCCTGGCGGAACGGGGGGCGGACGCGGACGCCGCATCGCCCCCTCTGCCTGATGCCGATGAGACTGCTTTGCATGCAGAGCCAGTCGTCCCCGTAAGGGGTATGCCGCCGGAAGTTCCGTCGGACATGCCGATCCAGTCGCTCTGGCGGTTCCGGCGGCGCAATCGTCGCCGGTTCATCGATCCCCGCCATTCGCGCTCCTCCTTCTTTCGGCGCATCTCCGTGCTCGGCGGCGCGTTCATTCTGGCCGCGATCGCCGTTTACGAGATGGAGCAGGTGCTCGAAGTCGGCGGCCTGACGCCGATCGAGATCGCAGTGCTGATCCTGTTTGCGCTGAATTTCGGCTGGATCGCCATGGCCTTCATGAGCGCGATCGCCGGCTACGGCCTCGTCATCGGCCGCATTGGCCGCGAGAGGCGCACGCCGTCCGGGCCGCTGGGCGCACGCACCGCTGTCCTGATGCCGACCTATAACGAGGATCCCTCGCGCGTCTTCGCCGGGATCGAGGCGATGGCCGAAGGGCTGCACGCGCTCGGACAGGGTCCGGCCTTCGACTGGTTCGTTCTCGCCGATACGACCGACCCCGACGTCGCGCTTGCCGAAGAGGCTGCGGTGGTTGCCATCCGTGCGCGCCTCGCCGGCAAGGCCAATGTCTATTACCGCCGCCGCCGCCGCAACGTCTCGCGCAAGGCCGGCAATGTCGCCGACTTCTGCATGCGCTGGGCCGGCGCTTATGAGCATATGCTCGTCCTTGATGCCGACAGCCTGATGGCGCCCGAGACGATTGTCGAACTCGCGCGCCGGATGGAGGAGGATCCGGACGCCGGCCTGATCCAGACCATTCCTGCCCTCGTCAACGGCACCACGATCCTCGCGCGGCTGCAGCAGTTCGCCGGCCGCGTCTATGGACCGATCGTCGGCGCCGGACTTTCGTTCTGGACCGGCTCCGAAGGTAACTATTGGGGCCATAACGCCATTATCCGCACACGCGCCTTCCTCGAGGCCGCGGGCTTGCCCGACCTCCCCGGCAGGCCGCCTTTCGGCGGCCACATCCTCAGCCACGATTTCGTCGAGGCCGCACTGCTGCGCCGCGCCGGCTGGACCGTGCGCATCGCCGACGACCTCGCCGGTTCCTACGAGGAAAGTCCGCCCTCGATCGTCGATCTCGCAGTGCGTGACCGGCGCTGGTGCCAAGGGAACCTGCAGCATCTCTTCGTTTTGCCGGCCCGCGGCCTTCACTGGGTCAGCCGCATCCATCTCCTGACCGGCATCGGTTCCTATGTCGCCTCGCCGCTCTGGCTGCTGCTGATCCTCGCGGGCCTTGCGCTCTCGCTGCAGGCTCACTTCATCCGGCCGGAATATTTCACCGAGGACTTCCAGCTCTTTCCAACCTGGCCTGTGATCGACGCTGAACGCGCGCTGCGCCTGTTCGCGCTGACACTCGCGATCCTGTTCGCACCGAAGGTCATGGGTCTTGTCGCCTTCCTACGTGACCGCGACT
Organism: Kaistia soli DSM 19436; assembly: GCF_900129325.1. Lineage (GTDB taxonomy): Bacteria > Pseudomonadota > Alphaproteobacteria > Rhizobiales > Kaistiaceae > Kaistia > Kaistia soli. The sequence goes on from NZ_FQUP01000002.1 coordinate 66,865, forward strand.
CACGCCGCTCGGTCGGCGGCTTCCGCACGATCCTGTCCTTTCTGTTCGAGATCCTGGTCTCGGCTCTGATCGCGCCAATCATGATGCTGGTTCATACCGGCGCCATCGTTTCGATCCTGGTGGGCCGTGATTCCGGCTGGAAACCGCAGCGCCGCGATGATGGCGGCGTTCCCCTGCGTTCGCTGATCATCCGCCATCGGTGGCATGTGCTGATGGGCCTTGCACTGCTCGCCGCGTCCTGGCTCGATTCCCTCGTTCTGGTCGCCTGGATGTCGCCGGCGATCATTGGCCTTATCCTCGCCGTGCCACTCTCAAGGATCACCGGCTCGAACCGCGTCGGCCGCGCCATCAAGCGGATCGGTTTGCTGCGGACACCCGAGGAAGCCGCACCGCCACCGATCGTCGAAGCGGCGGCAACATTGCGGCCGGTCTACGAGGCGGCAGTGGCCGAGCGGCCATCGATGGCGGACCTGGTCGCGGATCCCCGCTGGCGCGCGCTCCATCTCGCACTGGTCGACCGGGTACCGGAACGGCCGCGTGGCGTCGTCGACAGCATCGAAGCGCTGGCGGCGGCCAAGATCTCCGAGGCCGACACCGCAACCGAGGCCGTCGCCTTCATGACGGAGAAGGAGCGCGCCATGGTTCTGGCGACGCCGTTCCTTCTCGTCCGCCTTGCGGAATTGCCGGCCGTCTAGCCGGAGGGTCGCGGCACGTTACCGCGCCGCAGCGCAAATGACCGATCTTTTCGCACTCGCACAAACCGGCTAATAATAATGCACGTCCGCCGCGCCCCGCGCGGACCGACATCGGGGGTTCTGGTGGCCATCAAGAAAATTCTCGTTGCAAATCGCTCGGAAATCGCGATCCGAGTGTTCCGTGCGGCCAACGAGTTGGGACTGAAAACGGTCGCCATCTTCGCCGAGGAAGACAAGCTTGCCCTCCACCGCTTCAAGGCGGACGAGGCCTATCAGGTTGGCAAGGGCCTCGGACCGATCGAAGCCTATCTCAACATCGCCGACATCATCCGCATCGCCCGCGAGTGCAAGGCCGACGCAATCCATCCCGGCTACGGCCTTTTGTCGGAGAGCCCGGAATTCGCCGAGGCCTGCGCCGAAGCCGGGATCACCTTCATCGGCCCCTCGCCCGATACGATGCGCATGCTCGGCAACAAGGTCGCCGCCCGCAACCTCGCCATCGCGGCGGGCGTGCCGGTGATGCCTGCCACCGATCCGCTGCCCGATGATCCGGAGTTCATCAAGGCGGAGGCCAAGCGCATCGGCTATCCACTGATGCTGAAAGCCTCTTGGGGCGGCGGCGGGCGCGGCATGCGCGTCATCCGCGACGAGGATACGCTGCTGCAGGACGCGCTGACCGCCAAGCGCGAGGCCAAGGCCGCCTTCGGCAAGGACGAGATCTATCTCGAAAAGCTCGTCGAGCGGGCGCGTCATGTCGAGGTGCAGATCCTCGGAGACCGCCATGGCAACATCGTTCATCTGTTCGAGCGCGACTGCTCCGTGCAGCGCCGCCACCAGAAGGTCGTCGAGCGCGCCCCGGCTCCGTATCTTTCGGAGGGCGAGCGCAAGGAGATCACCGATTACGGCATCAAGATCGGTCACGCCGCCAATTACTATGGCGCGGGCACGGTCGAATTCCTGATGGATGCCGATACCGGCAAGTTCTACTTCATCGAGGTCAATCCGCGCATCCAGGTCGAGCACACGGTCACCGAGCAGGTGACCGGCATCGATATCGTCAAGGCACAGATCCACATCGCGGAAGGTGATGCCATCGGCACCCCGGCATCTGGGGTGCCGAAGCAGGCCGATATCCGCCTCAATGGTCATGCCTTGCAGTGCCGCATCACCACCGAGGACCCCGAGCAGAACTTCATTCCGGATTACGGCCGCATCACCGCCTATCGCGAGGCGTCCGGTTTCGGCATTCGCCTCGACGGTGGCACGGCCTATTCGGGTGCGGTGATCACGCGTTTCTATGATCCGCTCTTGGAAAAGATTACGGCCTGGGCGCCGACGCCCGAAGAGGCGATCGCCCGCATGGACCGCGCGCTTCGCGAATTCCGTATCCGCGGCGTCGCGACGAACCTGACCTTCGTCGCCAACATCATCAACCATCCGAAATTCCGCGACAATTCCTACACGACGCGCTTCATCGATACGACGCCGGAGCTGTTTTCCTCGGTCCGCCGCCGTGACCGCGCGACGAAGCTCCTGACCTATATCGCCGACGTCACGGTGAACGGTCATCCAGAGACACGCGGCCGCACGAAGCCGAAGGCCGATGCGCTCGCCAAGGTCATTCCGCATTTCGCCGCCGAGCCGGCGCCGGGCACCAAGCAGTATCTCGAGGCGCATGGTCCAGAGGCGCTGGCGAAATGGATGCGCGCGGAAACGCGCACCCTTGTGACCGACACGACGATGCGCGACGCGCACCAGTCGCTGCTGGCGACGCGCATGCGCACGCATGACATCGTCGGGATCGCGGACAGCTATGCGCGCGGCCTGCCCGGCCTCTTCAGCCTCGAATGCTGGGGCGGCGCGACATTCGACGTCGCGATGCGCTTCTTGACTGAAGATCCATGGGAGCGGCTCGCGATGATCCGTGAGCGTGCTCCGAATATCTTGCTGCAGATGCTCCTGCGCGGCGCCAATGGCGTCGGCTACACAAATTACGCCGACAACGTCGTCAAGTATTTCGTGAAGCAGGCTGCAGCCGGCGGCATCGATGTCTTCCGTGTGTTCGACTGTCTGAACTGGACCGAGAACATGCGCGTCTCGATGGACGCGGTGCGCGAGGAGGGCAAGGTCCTTGAGGCGGCGATCTGCTACACCGGGGATGTGCTCGATCCCGATCGTGCCAAATACGACCTCAAATACTATGTCGGCCTCGTCAAGGAACTGGAGAAGGCTGGCGCGCATGTCATCGGCCTCAAGGACATGGCCGGCCTCCTGAAGCCGGAGGCGGCCAAGAAGCTGATCTCGACGCTCCGCTCCGAGACCGAACTGCCGATCCACCTGCACACGCACGACACGTCCGGTATCTCGGCAGCGACGGTCCTCGCCGCTGTCGAGGCCGGCGTCGACGCCGTCGACGCCGCCATGGACGCTCTGTCCGGATTGACGTCGCAGCCCTGCCTCGGGTCGATTGCCGAGGCGTTGAAGGGCACCGAACGCGACACGGGTCTCGATCCCGGCGCGATCCGCAAGATCTCGTTCTACTGGGAGGCGGTGCGCGCCCAATATGTCGCCTTCGAGAGCGATCTCCGCGCCGGCGCGTCGGAAGTCTATCTGCACGAGATGCCGGGCGGCCAGTTCACCAATCTCAAGGAACAGGCCCGCTCGCTCGGTCTCGACACGCGCTGGCACGAGGTGGCGCAGGCCTATGCCGATGTCAACCAGATGTTCGGTGACATCGTCAAGGTCACGCCGTCCTCGAAGGTCGTCGGAGACATGGCGCTGATGATGGTCAGCCAGAACCTCACCGTCGCCGATGTCGAGGATCCGGCGCGCGACATCGCCTTCCCGGATTCGGTCGTACAGATGATGCGCGGCGATCTCGGCCAGCCGCCGGGCGGGTGGCCGGCCGATATCCAGAAGAAGATCCTGAAGGGCGAAACGCCCTCGACGGCACGCCCGGGCGCCCTCATCAAGGCGGCCGATCTCGACGCCGAGCGAAAGACGGCGGGCGAGAAGACCGGCAAGAGCGAAATCGACGATTTCGCCCTTGCCTCCTATCTCATGTATCCGAAGGTCTATACCGATTTCGCCAAGGCCGAGGACACCTACGGCCCGACAAGCGCACTGCCGACGCCGGTCTATTTCTATGGCCTGCCGGTGGGCGAGGAGATCCTGGTCGAGCTCGAGAAGGGCAAGACCATGGTCATCCGCATGCAGGCGATCGGCGATTCCGACGAAGAAGGCCTGATCCGCGTCTTCTTCGAGCTGAACGGTCAGCCGCGTGTCGTCAAGGTGCCCGACCGCGCCAATGCTGGCTCGATCGTCGCAAAGCGGAAGGCCGAGGAAGGCAACCCGAACCATGTCGCCGCGCCGATGCCGGGCGTCGTCTCGACGCTGGCTGCCCGCGCCGGCCAAGCCGTCAAGGCTGGCGACGTGCTGCTTTCGATCGAGGCAATGAAGATGGAGACCGCGATCCACGCCGATCGCGACGGCACCATCGCGGAGGTGCTGGTTCACGCCGGCAGCCAGATCGACGCCAAGGACCTCCTCGTCGTCTTCGGCTGAGACCACATCGCCTTCTGATGTCAACCAAAGCGCCGGGGGTTTTGCCCCGGCGCTTTGGCATGCGATAGGAACACCAAGCGCGCAACGCGCAGCTGTTAGCGAGGGGTGGAACGCCAGGTGTCAGGTCACGGAAAGATCGCGCTCGTCACGGGCGGTGGCTCGGGAATCGGCAAGGCCGTGGCGCTTGCCCTGGCCGGTGCCGGTTACCAGGTGGTCATCACCGGCCGCAGGCAGGCAGCTCTCGATGCGGTTGTCACGGAAGCGCACAGCGCAATGGTGGCGATCGCTGCCGATATCACCGACGCGGCTTCCGTCGGCGCGCTCTTCGCGGCTGTGAAGGCTCGCTTCGGCCGACTGGATATTCTGTTCAATAATGCCGGCACCAGCGCCCCCGCGATCCCGCTCGAAGAATTGACCTACGAGCAATGGAAGGCGGTGATCGACACCAATGTCAGCGGGGTGTTCCTCTGCACGCAGGAAGCCTTCCGCATCATGAAGGACCAGAACCCGCGCGGCGGCCGCATCATCAATAACGGTTCGATATCCGCGACCACGCCACGCCCGAATTCGGCGCCCTATACCGCCTCCAAGCACGCGGTTCTCGGCCTCACCAAGTCGACCTCTCTCGACGGCCGAAAATATGACATCGCCTGCGGTCAGATCGACATCGGCAATACGGCGACGCCGATGGCGGCGCAGATGTCGAAGGGCGTGCTGCAGCCCGATCTTTCGGTCAAGATCGAGCCAACCTTCGATGTGCGCCACGTTGCCGATGCCGTGCTCTACATGGCCGGACTGCCGCTCGATGCCAATGTCCTTAATCTGACCGTAATGGCGACCAAAATGCCGCTCACCGGCCGCGGTTGAGAAGTCAACAATCCAATTGACTCGGCCCGGACAGTGACTATCTAGCTCGCGGTCCGAAGCGGGCAGAACTGCTTGCATTGTACGGCACGTGGGCCCCATTCAGCTGAGGTCGATAGGTTCTTGATGCGGATTGACGAACATCAGGCCAAGCCGATGCCGGGCGATGACGATACGATGTTCGACCTCGCGCCTATTCCGCTTTGGCTCGAGGATTACAGCGCTCTCAAGAAACTGTTCGATGAGTGGCGGGCGGCAGGGATAGCCGATCTCGACACGTTTCTTCGCGCAGATCCGGCCCGCGTCGTCACCTGCTCAAACAGCATCCGCCTCATCAAGGTCAACCGGCAGACGCTGAAGCTCTATGGCGCGGCCGATGTCTGCGATCTCGAGCGCAATCTCGACAGCGTCTTCCGCAATGAGATGCTGGATAAGCATATCGGCGAACTGATCGCGCTGTGGGACGGCAAACTCGGTTTTACAAGCAATACGGTCAACTACACGCTGTCCGGCGAGCGGCTGGACATCCAGCTTCGCGCTGTTCTGATGCCGGGCGCGGAGGAAAGCTGGAGCCGCGTCCTGGTTTCGACCGAGAATGTCACACCGCTTGAATCGGCCTATCGCTCCCTGCAGGACAGCGATGCCTACGCGCGCGGTCTTTTCGACCACTCGCCGGTTTCCCTGTGGGTCGAGGATTTCAGTTCCGTCAAGAAGCTGATGGATGATCTCAAGCGGCGGGGCATTGTCGACTTCCGCGTGTTCACCGATGTGCATCCCGAATTCGTGGCGCGATGCATCAGCGAAATCCGCGTCATCGACGTCAACCGCCACACGCTCGAGCTGTTTTCCTCGCCTGATAAGGCCACGCTGCTGAACCGGCTCGGTGACGTCTTTCGCGACAATATGGAGCCGCACTTCCGCGAGCAGCTCATCGACCTGTGGCAGGGCAAGCTTTTCCAGCAGCGCGAGGTAATCAACTACGCGCTCGACGGACGAGAACTGCATGTTCTGCTGCAATTCTCGGTCCTTCCGGGTCATGAGCAAGACTGGTCGCTGGTCCAGGTGGCGCTGACCGACATCACCGCCCGTAAGGCCGCCGAGGCCTATCTTGAATTCCTCGGCAAGCACGACGCGCTGACCAAGCTCTACAACCGCTCATTCTACATCGACGAGTTGGCCCGGCTGCAGCGGAACGCACCGTTTCCCGTCACCATCATCATGGCCGATCTGAACGGGCTGAAGGAAACCAATGATCGACTTGGCCACGCTGCAGGCGATGAATTGCTGCGCCGGGCTGGCGAGGTTTTGGGCAAGCTGATCGAAAAGCCCGGCCACGCCGCGCGGATCGGCGGCGATGAATTCGCGATCATCCTGCCCGGCACCGACCAAGCCGGCGCGCAAGCGGTGATCGACAACGTTCATCGCTTCGTCGACCTCAACAACCAGTTCTATTCCAGCCTGCCCCTGTCGATCTCGATGGGCGCCGCGACCGGGAGCAAGGGCGAGCGCCTGGAAGACGTCGTCAAGCGAGCCGATGCGCTGATGTATGAGGCGAAGCACGCCTTCTATCAGTTGACCTGAGGCCTTTACCCACGTGGCCGTGGCAATGGCTCGGGCGGCTCTGACGGCAGGAGTCTCGGCGTCTGCGACGGTGGCGCGCCGGCGGAAGGCGTCGCCTCGGCCTTGCGGCACTCCGTCCCGAACAGATAGTCAGGGAACGGCATCCCGCGAATACCGACGAGATCGACGAGCCGTGGCAGCCAGAAGATGACGGCCTTGCCGTACCGCCAGGCATAGTCGCGATCGCTCCCGAGCCTCGCAAGATCGACCGGCGGACCGAAGGGCGGCCCGCCATCGTCAAGCACGACCGGTGCGCTGCATGGCGTGTTGTTCATCTGCACGAAAAGGATGCCGACGCCAAAGAGGCAGTAGAGGAAGGCAAGCCGGATGAGGGACATCGAGGCGCGCTCCGCGACCGCCAATGGTGAAAAACGCGAACCGGCCGCACTGAATGCGGACCAGCGCTGTCCTCACTATCAGAAGAGCCCTGTCATATGCGACGCCCAGCGATAGGCGATCATGCCGAGCTCGGCACCGAAGAACACGATCGCGGCATTCCACGCCAGCGCGATCACCGAAAGCCCGGCACCGATCAGGACAGCGATGCCGTCGCGCTCGATGAGGCCGAAGGCAAAGGCTATGACCGCGAGCGCCGGAAGCTGATTACCGAGCGGGATCGGCAGCAGGATCATGACGGCATGCACGAAGATCGGCAGCGCCAGCACGAACTGCGCCGTTCGGCCCGACAAGCCGTGAAGCCGCGGGCGCAGCATCCACTCGATCTTGAGAAACCACGGCGCGATCCACGCTCCACCCTTCACGACAGGATCACGCGGAAGGCTGAACCGCCGAATCCACCCCGGCAGCAGCAACTGGTCTGCGCCGATCATCACCTGCAAAGAGAGGATCGCGAGCGCCGCGCCGAAGACGACACCGGTCGGCAGGCCCGGTATCGGAATGAAGGAGGGCAACGCCAGCATCAGGATGGTCAGGCCCAGACCTGACTTTCCCAAAGCATCGAAGAAGGCGCCGACCGAGATGCGTTCGCCTTCCAGCACAGCTCCGAGATTGGCCAGCAGCGTGGAGGCCGAACGGTCGCGCATGACTGCGGCCCCTGTCGGCGATGGCATATCCTCAACCGTCAAGCCTTGCTCCAACCTCTGCCTCGACGCCCTAGTCCGTGCCATATAGGGCGCCGGAACTGGCGCCGCCATATCGGCGTCGGGCCGGACTGCGCTGCCGGACGCGCTTGCAATCCGCGCGTCCCTAATGTCGTCATCATTGACCGCAAGGTGTGGTATCGACCGTGAAGGCGGGAGTGAGTGATTTGCTGCGAAGATCGAGCCTGTCGATACGGTTCCAGCGATGCATGGTGGCGCTGGCGCTGCTCGCATCGGCGCTTAGTTCGCTGCCCCTCGAGACGCTTCCCGCGATCGCCCAGAGTGGCGTAACCGCCGATGCCAATGCCGACGACGCGCAGGCGAGGCTGGACCGTTGGAACGGCGACCTGACGCGGATCGACATGGCGCTCGACCGCGTCAACGTTTCCGATTTCGACCTCCGAAACCTCCGCGACGAGACGCTCGCCATCGTCAATGCAGCGGCCACCTATGCCGACACGCTCGGGCCGAAGGTCGACGCTGCGATGGCGCAGGTCAAGGAACTGTCGCCCATCGAGGGCGCCGACGCCACCGTCTCGGACGCCATCAAGGATAATCTCGCTGTAGCGCAGAAGCTACTCGGCGATCTTTCGGGCAGCCAGAAGCAAGCCCAGGCGATCGCCGCGCACGGCGCCTACACGGTGACGCAACTCAACGACCGCCGCCGTCGGCTGTTCACCGGCCGTCTGCTCGAACGCAATGCCAGCCTGATCGACCCGAGCCTTTGGAAGGATGCGGCGCAGGAATTCCCGAACGTCGTCAACCGCGGCAGCGACCTGATCACCGGCTGGTTCAGCGTCCTCCAGGACCGCAACGACCGGACGGCGATCGCCATCGTTCTTGCCGTGATCGCAGCGATGCTGGCACTGATCATTCCCGGCCGGCGCTTCGTCATCCGCCACATGCGACTGCGACCGTCCGGACCCGACGAGCAAAGCGGCCGCGAACCCAAGGTGATCGCGGCGGCGACCGTGGTGGCGCTCAACACGCTGGTACCGGTCGGCGTCCTCGTCGGCGGTCATGCCATCCTCAACGCGCTCAACCTGTCACCGAACCGCATCGACCAGCTGTTCTGGGGCATCACGTCGGCGGTGGCGCTATTCTCTCTCGGCTTCGGCGTCTCGCGGGCACTCCTGGCGCCCGGCCGCCCGGATCTGCGGCTCGTCGACGAGGACGAAGCCTCGGCAACGCGGATCTTCAATTTCACGGTGGCAGTCGCCGCGATGCAAGGCATGGCGGTCTTCATCGAACGCTTTTCCACCATCGCCTATACGGGCCTCCCGGTGATCATCGCCGCCGACGGCCTGATCTCGACGACATCGGCCATCCTGATCATCCTCACGGTCCGCACAATCAATCACCGCGACCCGGCTGAGGAGGATGATGAGGATCCCGCGACCGAGGGACCGCTCTTCCGTCGCCTGGCGCTGATCGGCGCCAGTATCATGGCGGCCATGGCGATCGTCGCCAATCTGATCGGCTATGTCTCGCTGGGCCGGTTCGTTACCACGCAGATCGTGTGGATCTCGATCGTCATCTCCCTCCTGGTTCTGCTGATGATGCTGATCGATCAGCTCACCGCGGCCTGGTTCCGCCGCGAAGGCATCGTCGGCAGCCGTCTCATCGCATCGGTCGGCTTCGCCCCGCGTTCACTGACGCAAGTCGGCGTGTTGTTCAACGGGCTCGTACGCGCGCTGATGGTTGGCATCGCCATCCTGCTGATCATCGCGCCCTGGGGCGTCGATTCGACGTCGGTCTTCGAGAGCATCCGCCAGCTCTTCTTCGGCTTCCGAATTGGCTCAATCTCGATCTCGATCTCGACGATCTTCGCTGGCATCGCGGTGTTCGTCGTCGGCGTCGTCGTGACGCGCGCGCTGCAGAGCTGGCTCGACACCCGGTTCCTGCCGACGACGCGCCTCGACTCCGGGTTGCGGAACTCCATCCGGACCAGCGTCGGCTATATCGGCATGATCACGGCGGCGACGATCGCCTTCGGCTATGCCGGGCTCGATCTCTCCAACATCGCCATCGTCGCAGGCGCGCTCTCCGTCGGTATCGGCCTCGGCCTCCAGGCAATCGTCAACAATTTCGTCTCCGGTCTCATCCTGCTCGCCGAACGGCCGATCCGCGCCGGCGACTGGATCGCGGTCGGCGCCGAGGAGGGTGTCGTCAAGCGGATCAATGTTCGCGCGACGGAAATCGAGACCTTCGATCGGGCGACATTGATCGTGCCGAATTCGAGCCTCATCACCGGCACAGTCAAGAACATGGTTCTGCGGGATCGCTCGGGACGGATCATCATCCCGGTGGCGGTCGCCAAGTTGTCTGACCCGGAAAAGGTTCGCAGCGTACTGATCAGCGCAGCGAAATCCCATCGCCTCGTTCTCGCTTACCCTGAACCGAGCGTGCTCTTCACAGCCTTCTCGGCCGCCTCGCTCGAATTCGAGCTGCGCTGCTATCTGTCGGACATCAGCCAGGGCGCGCAGGTCCGCTCCGATCTTCGCTTCGACTTCCTCGCCCGCTTTCAGGCCGAGGACATCGCATTGCCGTGACGGCATTGCCGAGTGGCCGCAAATCAGCGAACACTTCCGGCCCGACGGCCAAACCCGCCCAGAAGGTGCTCCCATGAACAGTCTGCTCCGGCGCATGGCGCCGATCGCCGCGGCCGCATCGTTGGCGCTGGTGCTCGCCAGTTGCACCAAGACCACCGTGGAGGCGCCGCGCTCGCCCGTCTTCTACGATCGGCTTGACGCCGCCGGCGCGGCCGTCAGCCCTGAGGCAGCCGCCAGCATGATCTCGGGTTACCGAGCTGGCCATGGCCTTGGTCCCGTGACGGTGGACCCGCTGCTCAACAAGATGGCAGCCGACCAGGCGCGTGCCATGGCCGCTGTCGATCAGGTCGGCCATGACGTCAAGGGCGCCGGCAGCTTTGCGCGGCGGCTGACGGCATCAGGCTTCGATGCCGGGATCGCCGTAGAGAATGTCGGGGCCGGCTACCGGACGCTCGCCGAAGCTTTCTCCGGATGGCGCGATTCGAAGTCGCACAACGTGAACATGCTGAAACCGGGCGTGACGCGCCTTGGCATCGGCACCGCCTATGCACCGTCGAGCAAATACAAGGTCTACTGGTCGCTGATCCTCGCCAAGCCGTATGAGCCGCCGCCGGTCGCCGGCGTTCCCTTGCCGGCAGATGGACGCACGGTCGTCTCCATCGGGGGCGCGGTGGTGGCGCAATAGTCCACCGCCTGTCGGCTCGAGAACCGGCATATCATCATACCAATCTCCATCGATGCTCCACATCGCCAGCGGAACGCGGCCCGCGAAGCGCCTTGATGCGCGCGAATCAATTCGTCATTGACGGAACGGCCGGAGCGCAGCTAGCTAGCAGCTCTCGGCGTGCACGCAATCTTTGCCGCCGATGCTAGAACGGCGTCATCTGCACGCTTGAAATACGATCGGGAGTCGAATTAAAAGAGCCGGGCGACCATGCTTGGGAGCAAGCGGCTCCAAATGTCGTACCATTCGGGAGAGAGAAATCGTGAAGCTTTACAAATCCGCGATCGCCGCGCTTGCGCTCGGCGTCGTCGCTCTGTCGCCGGCCGCTCATGCCGAGGACAAGGGCCTCATCGGCGTGCTCATGCCGACGAAGACTTCGCAGCGCTGGATCAATGACGGCGGTGCCGTCAAGTCGCAGCTCGAGGCGAAGGGCTACACCGTCGACCTTCAGTATGCGCAGGATGACATTCCGAACCAGCTGAGCCAGCTCGAGAACGAGATCACCAAGGGCCCGAAGGCCCTGATTATCGCCTCGATCGACGGCACCACGCTGTCGGACGCGCTGCAGAAGGCCGCCGATGCCGGCGTCGTCGTGGTCGCCTATGACCGCCTGATCAAGAAGACGCCGAATGTCGATTACTACACGACCTTCGA
>NZ_FQUP01000002.1:78667-857843 GCF_900129325.1 Kaistia soli DSM 19436
GCGATGTCGGTCCTGCAGCCGCTGATCGACAACGGCACGATCAAGATCGTGTCCGGCCAGACCGGCATGGACAAGGTCGGTACGCTGCGTTGGCTGGCCGCGACCGCCCAGGCCCGCATGGACAACCTGCTCTCGGCCAACTACTCGGACGGCAAGCGCGTCGACGGCGTTCTCTCGCCTTATGACGGCCTGTCGCGGGGCATCATCGCCTCGCTCCGCGGCGTCGGCTACGGCACCGCCGACCAGCCTTGGCCGATCATCACTGGTCAGGACGCCGAGACCGCCTCGGTCAAGGCGATCATCGCTGGCGAGCAGTATTCGACCGTGTTCAAGGACACGCGCGAACTCGCCAAGTCGACCGTTGAGCTCACCGACACCGTCCTCTCGGGCGGCAAGCCGGCCAATCTCGACACCACCACCTACAATAATGACGTCAAGGTCGTTCCCTCGATCCTGCTGACGCCGCATGAAGTGGACAAGTCGAACTACCAGGCACTCGTCGTCGACTCTGGCTACATCAAGGCCGACGAACTGAAGTAAGCACCAAGGACTAAGGGAGGCTCCGCCAAGGCGGGGCCTCTTTTCTTACCCTAGCCAGTCGTTGCAGGCCTGAATGGACCGAACCCGGCATTGACGATGCGCTTCGTCGATCGCTCACCAGCGATGCCGGTCGGGAAATCCGCGACCGCCAGGATCGGCTTCAGCCAGGGGAACGGGCGGCGCACGAATGCGCCGGCCGTGAAGGTCGAAGCAAGTTAGCGAATTTGCGTCGTGCAGGCGCCGCTGTCCGGCGCAGGCATCCTCAACCGGGAGAGAAATATCGTGAAGTTTTATAAGGCAGCGATCGGCGCCCTTGCGCTGGGCGTGGCTGCTCTGTCGACGGCCGCTCATGCGGAAGACAAAGGCCTGATCGGCGTGCTGATGCCGAGCAAGACGGTCCAGCGCTGGATCAATGACGGCGACTTCGTCAAGTCGCAGCTCGAGGCGAAGGGTTACACCGTCGACCTTCAGTATGCGCAGGACAACATTCCGAACCAGCTGAGCCAGCTCGAGAACGAGATCACCAAGGGCCCGAAGGCCCTGATCATCGCCTCGATCGACGGCACCACGATGACCGATGCGCTGCAGAAGGCTGCCGATGCCGGCGTCGTCGTGGTCGCCTATGACCGCCTGATCAAGAAGACGCCGAATGTCGATTACTACACGACCTTCGACAATTTCGGCGTCGGCGTCATCCAGGCCAACTCGCTCGTCAAGGGCCTGAAGGAACGCTTCCCCGATACGAAGCCCTGGAATGTCGAGCTGTTCGGCGGTTCGCCCGACGACAACAACGCCTTCTTCTTCTACAACGGCGCGATGTCGGTCCTGCAGCCGCTGATCGACAACGGCACGATCAAGATCAAGTCCGGCCAGACCGGCATGGACAAGGTCGGTACGCTGACATGGCTGGCCGCCACCGCCCAGGCCCGCATGGACAACCTGCTCTCGGCCAACTACTCGGACGGTTCGCGTGTGGACGGCGTTCTGGCGCCGAATGACGGCCTTGCGCGCGGCGTCATCGCCTCGCTCCGCGGCGTCGGCTACGGCACCGCCGACCAGCCCTGGCCGATCATCACTGGCCAGGACGCCGAGACCGCCTCGGTCAAGGCGATCATCGCTGGCGAGCAGTATTCGACCGTGTTCAAGGACACGCGCGAACTGGCCAAGTCGACCGTCGACCTGCTGGATACCGTCCTTTCGGGCGGCACGCCGACCGGCCTCGACACCACGACCTATAACAACGACGTCAAGGTCGTCCCGTCGATCCTGCTGACCCCGGTCGAAGTCGACAAGGCGAACTACGAGAAGCTCGTGGTCGACTCGGGCTACATCAAGGCCGACGAACTCAAGTAATCACGATCCTGAACGGGGGGCTCCGCCACGGCGGTGCCCCCTTCTCGTCGTGCGGGCGAGGCGCTAACGTCTCCGCGCCCGATGCCTTTGCCGGAGCGGCTCTCCATGTCTTCATACATTCTCGAGATGCACGACATCACCAAGACCTTTCCAGGGGTCAAGGCACTGTCGAACGTCAATCTCAAAGTCGAGGAAGGCGAAATTCACGCCATCTGCGGCGAGAACGGTGCCGGTAAGTCGACCCTGATGAAGGTGCTTTCGGGCGTCTATCCGAGCGGCGACTACGAGGGCAAGATCGTCTATCGCGGCGAGGAATGCCACTTCAAGGGCATCCATGACAGCGAGGAAAAAGGCATCGTCATCATCCACCAGGAACTGGCCCTGGTCCCGATGCTGTCGATCGCCGAGAACATCTTTCTCGGCAACGAACATGCGCGCTGGGGCGTCATCAACTGGCACGCCAACGAAGCGCGCACACGGCAGCTGCTGGCCAAGGTTGGCCTCGGCGAAGACCCGAAGACCCTGATCACCAATATCGGCACCGGCAAGCAGCAATTGGTGGAGATCGCCAAAGCGCTCAGCAAGGATGTCGAACTCCTGATCCTCGACGAGCCGACCGCGAGCTTGTCGGAAAAGGACAGCCAGGCCCTGCTCGACCTGCTGCTCGAGTTCAAGCGGCAGGGCATCACGTCGATCATCATTTCGCACAAGCTGAACGAGATCAATCGCGTCGCCGACCATGTCACGGTCATTCGCGACGGCCGGACGATCGAGACGCTTGATCGCAGCCAGATCAGCGAGGACCGGATCATCACCTCGATGGTGGGCCGCTCGCTGGAAGATCGCTATCCGCCGCGTGACCCGCAGATTGGCGAGCCGATCTTCGAGGTGAAGAACTGGTCGGTCTATCATCCGCTGCATGCCGAGCGGCAGGTCATCAAGAATATCGACATCACTGTCCGCAAGGGCGAGGTCGTCGGCATCGCCGGGCTCATGGGCGCAGGGCGCACCGAATTCGCCATGAGCCTGTTCGGACGCAGCTATGGCCGCAAGATCAGCGGCGAGGTGTTCCTGCACGGCAAGGCGATCGACGTCTCGACGGTCGGCAAGGCCGTCGAGCGCGGCCTTGCCTATGTCACCGAGGACCGCAAGGTCTTCGGGCTCAACCTGATCGATACGATCAAGAACAACATCACGATCGCCAATCTGAAGGGCGTCTCGAATGTCGGCGTCATCGACGACCTGAAGGAACTCGACGTCGCCAACGACTATCGGCGGAAGACGAATATCCGCTCGCCGAGCGTGTTTCAGAAGACCGGCAATCTCTCGGGCGGCAACCAGCAAAAGGTCGTGCTGTCGAAATGGCTCTTCTCGAGCCCCGAAGTCCTCATTCTTGACGAGCCGACGCGTGGCATCGACGTCGGCGCGAAATATGAGATTTACACGATCATCGCGCGCCTCGCCGCCGAAGGCCGAGCGATCATCGTCATCTCGTCTGAAATGCCCGAACTCCTTGGAATCTCCGACCGCATCTACGTGATGAACGAGGGCCGCATCGTCGGGGAGATGGCCGCGAGCGACGCCAGCCAGGAGAAGATCATGCGCGCCATCGTGCGCGGAGAAGGAAAAGCTGCATCATGACCGATACTGCACCCACACCGCAGACCGGGGTCGCGCAGGACGTAGCCGGCGGGCCGCGCGTCCCCGTGTCGACCTTCGCATCCAATCTGCGCGAATACGGGCTCGTGCTGGCGCTGATCGCCATCATGGTGTTCTTCCAGTTCACGACCGGCACCCTCTTCAAGCCGGTCAATCTCAGCAATCTCGTCCAGCAGAACAGCTTCATCATCGTGATGGCGCTCGGCATGCTGCTCGTCATCGTCTCCGGCCATATCGACCTCTCCGTCGGATCGGTCGCCGGCTTCATCGGCGCGCTCGCGGCGATGATGATGGTGATCTGGCCGCTGGGCGGCTTCCTCGGCAACCCACTGGTGGTCTCGATCATCTGCCTCCTGATCGGCGGCGCGATCGGCGCGGCGCAAGGTTATTGGATCGCGTATCACCGAATACCGAGCTTCATCGTGACGCTGGCTGGCATGCTGGTCTTCCGCGGTCTCTGCCAGGGTCTCCTCGGCGGCGGTTCTTCGGTCGGCCCCCTGCCGGACAGCTTCAAAGCGCTGAGCTCCGGATTCCTTCCGGAAGTCCTGGGCACCTGGACACTGATTCCCCCGACGGTGAACGCGGCTGGCAAGACGATTTTCGGCAGCGGTGTCACGCTCAACCTGACGACGGTCGTGATCGGCATCATCGCCGTACTCGCTTTTGCGATCTCTGGCGTCAGCGCCCGCCGGACGCGCGAAAAGCATGGCTATGAGGCCGAGCCCTTCGCCCTCTTCGTCGTCAAGACGGTGGTCATTGCGGCGCTGGCTCTGTTCTTCGTGTACCAGTTCGCAGTCTATCGCGGCTTTCCGATCGTCCTCGTGGTGATGGGTATCCTGGTCGGAATATTCGTCTTCATCACGCGGCACACCACCATCGGCCGCCGTGTCTACGCCATGGGCGGCAACATCAAGGCGGCGCAGCTCTCCGGCATCAAGACCGAGCGGCTGACGCTGTTCGTGTTCATCAATATGGGCGTGCTTTCCGCGCTCGGCGGACTGATCATCGCCGCCCGCCTCGGTCAGGCCGTTCCGGCGGCGGGTCTCGGCAGCGAACTCGACGTCATCGCGGCGGTGTTCATCGGCGGCGCCTCCGCAATGGGCGGCGTCGGCCAGGTGATGAGCACCGTCGTCGGCGGCTTCATCATGGGCGTCATGAACAACGGCATGTCGATCATGGGTGTCAATGTTGACTGGCAGCAGGTCGTCAAGGGCCTGGTGCTGCTCGGCGCCGTCATCTTCGACGTCTACAACAAGAACAAGGGCTGAGCCCTATACCCGGGCCGCCGCCGGCGGCTCGGGTCTTCTCTGGGATCAGGTCTTCCCGGCCTTTCCGTAATAGTAATTCGCGGCCCGGCCGAACAAGGCTGTCCGCAGCATCCGCCGCATGGCTTCGCCGCGGCGCAGAGGCTCCAGCGGCAGCCGCGCGATGTCGTACAGCGCCACCTTGACGCCATCGAGCCAGCGGCGCTGCCCAGGCGGAGCCTGTGGTATGCCAAGCCGCCGCAACACGGCGTTGGCGAAATAGAGCTTGTTGAGCCTCCGGCCCTCGGGCGTCTTCCAGGTGATCGCCATCGAGATCGACCAGTCGTCGCCGGTCTCGACCCAATGCGGCCAGGTGTAGGGCAGAAACATGCCATCCCCCGCCTTGAAGGCGAACACCTGTTCGCGGCTCGCATAGTGATCCCGGAAGCGGTGGTTGCGATGCTTGCCCGGGAAGGTCTCGAGACCCTCTTCGTCTATGATCGAACGGTCGCGGTTGTCGAACACATGCATCGCTTTGTCGCCATGCAACTGGACGAAGAGGTTCTCCTCATAGTCGAGATGGAATGGCGTCACGGCATGAGCCGAGGAGACGAAGATGAAGCCCATCGGCTCCGTCATTCCCGCGCTCCTGCGGTCCCGATGACCTGACGCACGGGCGGCCTCATCAAGTACCGCTTCGACGACGCGTCCATATTCGGGAATCGTCTCGACATTTTTCAGGACCATCCAGGCCCCAGCCGTCTCGATCTGACGCACGATCTCGGTCGGCTCCAGATCGACGCCTGGCGTCTCTTCCGGCTTCTGATCGACCTTGAGACGTCCCGAGTTATATTCGAGCCGGTCGCGCGGCATCCCCGCCGCAAGCTGCGCGAGCGCGTCAAGCTGCAACAGCGGGTGCGCTGCCAGGAAATGGCGGTAGGCAAAGGGTTCGGCGGGGAAGCTGCGCGCCATCTTGCCGGGATCGAGCGCGATCAGGCGCGCTTCACCCGAGCCATTTTGTGTCTCCGCACGCGTGGCAACGAATGCTGTCATCCCATGCACTCCCCTGCTTGCCTTCGCGGCCGGTCACGACCGCCGGATCAAGGCACGCAGGTCAGTACGCGCCCCCAGCTCCGTTTCCGCAAGAAGGACGCCAAGAGAGAAGAACCGCCCGCCACCGATTGGTCCTATGGTTAAGGTGCCGACCGCCTGACGCTCCGGCCACAGCCTGTCGATCATCGGATGACCGGCGCTGGCGAGTGAATCGACGATCTTGAGGGCTGGATCGGCGGTGAAGGCCTCGGAGGCGGCGAGCATGACCTGCACGCCGGGGGAGAAGCGGCCGAGGCTTTCGTCATGCGCGATCTTCCACGTCACCATCGTTCCGCCGCTGCGAAACGACGTCAACATGGCAGCAGGCCGTCCATCGACGGCAAGTGTATCGATCCGTATCTGCCCGGGCTCCGCCGCGGCAACGACCGCGCGGACGAAGGCGAGCGCCTCGCCCTTCATCGCCAGAGCAGTGCCGCGCGTGCCCTTCCAGCCGCTCTGCTCAAGAGCTAGGAACGCATCGAGCGCCACCATGAGACCCGGCCCGGCTGTCACCGTCGAGAAGGTCACCGAGCCGCTATCGCCGAGCCGGCGCAGTTGGCGGCCGAGTTCTTTACGGGTCTTAGCCGGTAAGGACGCCCGGACTCCGCCTTCGAGAGAGCCGGGATGCAGAACCGCCCGACGATGCTCACCAATGATCCGCACTGGCCGTCCAGAGGCTTCGGCGTGCCGCCGGAGCGCCTCTGCCGCGACACCGCCGAGCGGCAGATCGGGGAATACCAGGATCCGCCGGCCCGACCTTTTACCGTCCATCGCCGCGACGAGGCGAGCGACCGCGAATTCGGGATCGTCGGGATCGATCAGCGGCGTGCCGAGCGGGCCGTAGAGGTGCGTCCAGACACCAACGGCCGGTGCGATGCGACCGAGCCGCATCGCCGCCACCGGCGCCAGAGCCGCGAGACGGCCCGTCTCGCCCGTCGGCGCGAGAATGGCGACAGAAGTCGCGGCCAATGTGTCGAGCGCGGACCGAAGGACCGTCGGCGCGAAGAAGGGATTGGCGTCCGGCGATAAATTCGCGAGGTCGCGCCAGCCTTCCTCTATTTCGGACGGAACGTTTGGACGTTGCGACACGCTCGAAGAGGCAGTTCTATCCGCCGGTCCGCCCCGGCTCACCGCGCCTCTCCGTCACGAAGGACGATCGAGGAGCCGGGGACGAGGACATGCACGATCGAGCAGCGCAGCCGCATGCGCCAGCGAACCGCGAGATAGACGGCGATCGACTCGACCGCCAGCGCTGTCGTCGTTGCGATCGCCGCGCCCTCGAGGCCGAAATGCGGGATCAGCGAGTAGTTCAAAACCAGATTGACCAGGAACGTCGCGGCATAGACGGCGGCGCATATGCGCTGCTCGCCCGCCATGGTGAGGATGCTCTCGGCCGGACCGATCGATGCGCGAAAGAGGAGCCCGATCGAGAAGATAAAGAGCAGTCCATAGCCGGCGGTGAAGCTCGGGCCGAAAAACGACAGCAGCAGGCGGCCTGCGACGAGCAGGACGATAACGGCGCCGACAGACGGCCAGAAAGTCCAGTGCAGCGAATCCCGCACCACCGCCTCGAAGCGGGCACGGTCTCCGGCCGCATAATATTGCGAGAAGCGGGGCATCAGCGCGGCACGGACGGCAAAATAGACAAAGTGAACCAGCGCCAATGTCTTTACCGCCGCGAAATAGACGGCGACCTCTTCCGGCGGCCGCAGTTGGCCAACGATCAGGATGTCGACATTGGTCAGGAGATTGAAGAAGCCTTCGACCAGAAAGATCGGCAGGGCGATGGTGATCCAGGTGAGCGACTTGAAGCGCCTGATACCATCTGGCACCACCTTTGCGGTGCGGCGGCGTATCGCCAGCATCTGCCACAGACCGGTGGCATAGGTCGCGACGATGGCAGCGGCCATCGCCGTCGTAGCGTCCGCTGCCGCGCCGAGCCGGATCGTCCCCAAGGTAAAAGCGATGATCAGTATCGGGCGGATGATGAAGGTCGGCCAGAGCGCGAGATCCGGCCAGTTGAAGCCGCGGGCGAGACCATCCTGGATTTCACCCAGCGCCAGCATCGGAATGCAGATCGCCGCAAGATAGAGCGGCATCACGTAATAGCTTGCGATGCGATCGCCGAGCAGCCAGATGCCGAGAAGACCCAGTCCGGCGATGGCCGTGGAGCTGGCGATGCCCTGCAGGCGGCTGCCGAGAATGATGCCGCGCAGGAGTTCCAGCTCGCGCTGTTCGCCATATTCGGGGATGAAGCGGACAATGGCCGTCTGGATGCCGAAGCAGGCGAGGCCGCCGATGATCACGGCGCCGACCCAGACCACGACATAGACGCCATATTCGAAATCGCCCATCCAGCGCGCGAGCAGAACCTGGCTCAGATAGGCGATGAATGCACTGACGATGCGCACGAGGAAGGTCGTGACCGCGATGCGCTGCGTGACGGCCCGCTCGTCCTTGCCGGTGACGAGCGCATCGATGCCGGCGGCCAGCCCCTTGAGCGGCTTCTTCAGCGGGGCGGGGGCCCAGCGCTCGACCATGCCAGCGAAGGAAAGGCGCAACGGAAGCCGGCTCCTCGTCAATCATCGGCCGCCGAGCGGGGATCGGCGGGCGCTGGAGTCTCTACAAGTTTCTGCTTTAAGAAAGCGTTGGTCGGAGCGCTCAGCGCCAGCCGAACCGGCAGCGTTGCTAAGATAGCGTAAAGGGCGGGATATGACGGAGGGAATATCGGAGCTCGATGCCATCGGTCTCGACTGTCCCTTGCCGGTGCTGAAGGCGCGCAAGCGGCTTTCGTCGATGCAGCCCGGCGAACGCCTTGCCATTCTCGCCAGTGACCCGATGGCGGCGATCGACATGCCCCATCTCTGTCATCAGGACGGACATGCCCTGATCGAGCGCACGGAGAGCGAGGCGAACGGCGTACGAATCCTTTGTTTCATCGTGGAGCGCGGGCAGAACCGCCCCGCTTGATCTCGACCCCTGCCGCTATTGCGCATAGTTTCGGGCGAAAGCCGGCGCCGCCGGTCAGGACCATGACAAAGCGGGCCGTCGCCGACGGCGCGGAGGGGATATGACAAGACGAAAGATCGCCATCATCGGGCTCGGCAAGATTGCGCAGGACCAGCACCTGCCGGTTGTCGACAAGAACCCGGCTTTCGAACTGGTGGCGGTAACGAGCCAGCGCGGTATCACCCATCGTGGCCTGCCGACCTTCAAGACACCGGCTGAAATGTACAAGGCGATTCCCGATATCGACGCGGTCGCCATCTGCACGCCGCCGGATGTACGTCATGCGATCGCCATCGAAGCGCTCGATGCCGGCAAGGACGTGCTGCTCGAAAAGCCAACCGCCGCGACCCTCGCCGAGGCGGCGGATATCGAGGCGCATGCGCAGAGGCGCGGCCGCGTCATCTTCGCCACCTGGCATTCGCAGTATAATCCGGCAGTCGAGGAGGCGCGGTCCATTCTCGCCGGCGCTGGCGTGAAGTCGCTCAAGATTTCCTGGCGCGAGGATGTGCGCAAATGGCATCCAGGCCAGGACTGGGTATGGGAGCCCGGCGGCTTCGGCGTGTTCGATCCCGGCATCAATGCTTTGTCGATCTTCGTGCGCATTTTGCCGGTGACGCCCTTCGTCAAGAGCGCCGAGCTGACCTACCCGGCCAATCGGCAGACGCCGATCGGCGTTCAGATCGTCTTTTCGAGCACGGATCCGGATGGGCCTGCGCTTGCCGCGGACTTCGACTGGCGCGAGCAAGGTGACGAGAAGTGGCATATCGAGATGGAGACGAAGAGCGGCCACAAGCTGCGGCTCTTCCGCGGCGGTGCTTCGCTGAGCGTCGATGGCAACGTCACGGTCGAACAGCCCAGCGAAGAATATGAGCGCATCTATGAGCGCTTCGCCGAACTGCTCGACAACCGGCAGAGTGATTTCGACATCACGCCGCTGCGCCTCGTCGGCGACGCGATGAT
This sequence comes from Kaistia soli DSM 19436, assembly GCF_900129325.1. GTDB lineage: Bacteria > Pseudomonadota > Alphaproteobacteria > Rhizobiales > Kaistiaceae > Kaistia > Kaistia soli. The sequence continues at coordinate 88,525 of NZ_FQUP01000002.1, forward strand.
GATCGGCAAGCGGCTGACCACCGACGCCTTCGACTGGTAAAATTCCTTCGACATTTGAAGCCTAATCCAGCGGGCAACCGATATGCTCCTGCGCCGTTTGCACTAGAGAGCGGCGCGGGAGAGAGCATTTGCAGTGGAAATCGGGCGCCAGGGCTGCCGTCGCATCGGCCATGATGTTTCTGGCAACGTCAGCCGTTGTGCCTCAACCCGCGATAGCCCTGACGCCGGGTGAACTGCTTCAGAAGATCATTCCGCGCGGCCAGCAACCGCAGCCGCACAAGCGCTCGCGCATGAAGGCACAGTCAAAACCGGCGCCGGCGCCCCCGAAGCCGCCTCTGCCGGCGTCAAAGCCCGACACCGGCTCTGCGCCGGCATCACCTGAGTCGCCAGCGAAAGAGACGAAGCCGGCGACGTCCGAGGCGCCGCCGTTACCACAGCCTTCGCCGGTTCCTGAGGCCGAGCAAGCTTCTCCCGCCGCGGCACCCGATCGGGAGCCGCTTCCCGAAACACCGCCAAAGCCGACGCCAGAGCCGAAGGCGGCACCATTGCCCGAACCGAGCCCGCCGCCGCCCGCGCCGCCCGCGCCTGCCACCGAGTCGACGATTCCGCCGACGCCGCCATTGGCCGAGCCCACCCCGCCAGCCGGCACCGTCATTCCTCCGGCGGATGCGCTTGGCCCGGTCATCCCACCCGTGCAGCCGTCGATTCGACCGCCCACCCCGCCGGTGCTGGCGACGCCGCCTGCTGCAGAGCCTGCTGCGCCTCTGCCGGAGGAAAAGCCCGAGACGACAGAAAAGGGTCCGCCACGTCAGCAGCCTAGCGCCGCGGAACTCGCCGCGTGCCGCAATGGTCTTGCGAGCCTCGCGATCACGGCCGAGGCAGAGCCACCGCTGTTCGAGGGAGAATGTGGCGCGCCCGATCCCTATAAGGTGACCGGATTTCAGTCAGATGCCGTGACGCTCGTCCCGGCGGCGACGATCGACTGCGGCGCCGCGACAGCACTGACGCACTGGGTCGCCGAAGACGTTCAGTCGGCGGCCAAGGCTGCATTCGGCGCGCCGGTGACCAAGATCGCCGTCGCCGGATCCTACACCTGCCGCGGTCGCAACAATGTGCCGGGTGCCCGACTTTCCGAACATGCCTTCATGAATGCGATCGACATCAGCGGCTTCACGGTTGCCGGTCGGATGATCACCGTTACCGAAACCGAAGGGCAGTCTGCGGCTGACGCAGCCTTCATCACGACCGTGCGCAAAGCTGCCTGCGCCCGCTTTACAACGGTGCTTGGCCCCGGCTCCGACCCGGAACACGCCACGCATCTTCATCTCGATGTGCTGAAGCGTGGCCGCAACGGCGATTACCGCATCTGCGAATAGGCATCGACCGCTTGGCGGCAGAACGGCCCATCCTGTAGCCTCCCGCCATGGCTGAAACCTTGTCTCTCCAACGCTCCATCCTCATCACCGGTGCCTCCTCCGGCATCGGGGAGCACGCCGCCCTGACGCTGAAGGCGCGCGGCTGGCGCGTCTTCGCGACCGCCCGGAAGGACGAGGATCTTGAGCGCCTGAGGGCCGCCGGCATCGAGGCGCATGCCCTCGACTACGAGGATGAGGCTTCGATCGAGCGAACCGCTGAAGCCGTGTTAACAGCGACGGGCGGCCGGCTCGACGCCCTGTTCAACAATGGCGCCTACGGCCAGGTTGGCGCCGTCGAGGATCTCTCGACCGACGTGCTGCGGCGGCAGTTCGAAGTGAATGTCTTCGGCTGGCATACGCTGACGCGGCTCGTGTTGACGGCCATGCGGCGTGCCGGCAGCGGGCGTATCGTGCATTGCTCATCCGTGCTCGGCATCGTCGCTGGCAAGTATCGCGGTGCCTATGTCGGCTCGAAATTCGCATTGGAGGGGCTTGCCGATTCGATGCGGATCGAACTTGCGGGCAGCGGCATCGACGTCGTCCTGATCGAACCCGGCCCGATCGCCACGCGCTTCACCCAGAACGCACTCGCCAATTTTCATGCGACGATCGACATGACCGCCTCGGTGCATCACGCCGGCTATGAGGGGCAATTGGCGCGCCTCACCGGCCAGCGGAAGCCCTCCCGTTTCAAGCTCGGGCCCGAGGCCGTCACAGCGGCGCTGATCCATGCGCTCGAAAGTCCGCGCCCGCGCATCCGCTACCGCGTGACGATGCTGACGAAGCTGGCGGCGATCATGAAGCGCCTGCTGCCGGCGCGATGGCTGGATGCGCTCATCGGACGCAACTCATGACGGGGAACGAACGCTGAAAGCAGGCGTTTCGGTTGCTGGTTCGTCAGTTTGGTGTCTTGATGTTAGTGAGCTCCCTCGGCGCGAGTCGATTGAACGTGCCCGCAAGTCGATTTCCGATCGTCAGCCTGATCGCTTGTCTTGTCGTCTGCTTCGCTGCCGCAGCCATTGGCTCGGCGGCGACACTTCCGTCGATTCCGATCTGGTATGAGGGGCTCGCGAAGCCCGACTTCAACCCGCCGAACTGGCTGTTCGGGCCAGTCTGGACAATTCTCTACGCTCTAATGGCTGTCGCGCTTTGGCGCGTGGTGAACAATTCCGCCGGGGCCACCCGTCGTCGCGCCGTCGCCATCTTCTCGGTCCAGCTCATCCTCAACGCGGCTTGGTCGGTGGTGTTCTTCGGCCTGCATTCGATCACCGGCGGCCTCATCACTATCGCACTGCTCGACGTCGCGATCCTGGCTACGATCGCGCAGTTCGGCCGTATCGACCGGCTGGCAGGCTGGTTGCTTGTGCCCTATGTCATCTGGGTGAGCTTTGCCGCCCTGCTGAACCTCGCGATCTTCATTTTGAACTGACCCGATTGGTATGTCGGCGGCGGCGCAGCTAGAGTGGCGCGCGTCGCGCAGACTGCAATTGGTCGGAGTTCATGAGCACCCTTTTCCATTTTCTCATCCCGATTGCCCTCGCAGCGGTCGTGATCGTGCTGTTGCTCGGTCTCTTCAACATGCTGCGCGGTGGTTCGCCCAACCGGTCGCAGCAGTTGATGCGGCTGCGGGTCCTGCTGCAGTTCGTGGCGCTCTGCATCATGATGCTCGCCCTGTATTTCTCTTCTCGCTGAGGTCGACATGGTCGCGCTCAATCGCATCTATACCCGCACCGGTGATGACGGCTCCAGCGGCCTCGTCACCGGCGAGCGGAGACCGAAATCGGACCTGCTGTTCGAATGCATCGGAACGGTGGACGAGGTGAACGCGGCGATCGGCGTCGCGCGCACCGAACTCGAGGCCGAACCGATTGTCGATGCTATGCTCGGGCGCATCCAGAATGATCTGTTCGATCTCGGCGCCGACCTCGCGACGCCCGAGGAAAGCCTGAAACCCGGACGGCCGGCGCTTCGCGTCAGCGACCGGGAAGTGGAGCGGCTGGAAGGCGAGATCGACGAGTTGAACGATGTGTTGGAGCCGCTGCGCTCCTTCGTGTTGCCCGGCGGATCGCGCGCTGCGGCCGCGCTGCATGTGGCGCGGACGGTCGCGCGGCGCGCCGAAAGGCTGACCGTCGCGCTGGCGGCGCGGGAGCGCGTCAATTCGCCCGCCTTGCGCTACATCAATCGCCTGTCGGATTTTCTTTTCGTCGCGGCACGATTCGTGAATGATCGGGGCACAGGCGACGTTCTCTGGGTGCCTGGCCAGAATCGCTGAAGGCGCCCGATGTTCGTTCCGCTGCACGACCAGAATCCGCTGCGCTACATCAAGTTTCCCTGGGCGACGCGCGGCATCGTCGTGCTCAATGTGCTGGTCTTCATGTTCTACCAGCGCGGTGGCAACGCGGACGCCGAAGCGGCGTCGGTCATGGCCTTCGGCCTCATTCCCTCGACATTGATGGGGATCCATGTCCGCACGCCAGGAATCTTCCATGCGCCGGAATGGATGACTTTCATCACGTCCAGTTTCCTGCATGGCGACATCTGGCACCTCGCCGGCAACATGCTGTTCCTCTGGGTCTTCGGCGACAATGTCGAGGACGCGATGGGCCATTGGCGCTTCATCCTGTTCTATTTCCTCTGCGCCATTGGCGGGGGACTGGCCCATGTCGCCGTCGCGCCAGGCTCTGACATGGCGCTGATTGGGGCATCAGGTTCGGTCGCCGGTGTCATCGCCGCCTATTTTCTCCTGCATCCGCGGGTCAAGATCTGGATCCTGCTGCTGTTCCGCATTCCGCTGCGGCTTCGAACCGTCTGGGTGCTCGGCTTCTGGATCCTGCTGCAGCTTTACAATTTCCTGTTCGGCCCGCCCGGCGAGATCTCGTGGGCGGCGCATCTCGGCGGCCTGACGACCGGGGCGGTTCTGATCCTGATGATGCGGCGACAGGGCGTGCCCTTGTTGGCGCGCGAGGAGCCCGAACTCATCACCGCCGAGCCAGTCGTCTGACGGCCGCGGCCGCGTTGACTCGCCGTTTTTGCACCGATACCGTCCGCGGCCGTTGACAAAGGGGCAACGCCCCGAACGAGAGCGACATCCGACAATGAAGATTCTGGTGCCCGTCAAGCGGGTCGTCGACCGCAACGTGAAGGTCCGCGTCAAGGCGGACGGCAGCGGCATCGACCTCGCCAACGTCAAGATGGCGATGAACCCGTTCTGCGAGATCGCGGTCGAGGCGGCGCTTCGCTTGAAGGAAGCTGGACAGGCAAGCGAAGTCGTCGTCGTCTCCGTGGGCAACGAGAAATCGGCCGAGACACTGCGTACTGGTCTCGCAATGGGCGCCGATCGCGGCATCCTGATCAAGACCGACGCCGAGCGCATCGAGCCGCTTGCGGTCGCGAAGCTGATCAAGGCGCTGATCGCGACCGAAGCGCCCGGCCTTGTCATTCTCGGCAAGCAGGCGATCGACGACGACAGCAACCAGACCGGCCAGATGCTCGCAGCCCTGCTCGGTTGGCCGCAGGCGACCTTCGCCTCCAAGATCGAGCTCGGCACCGAGACGATCGAAGTGAGCCGGGAAGTCGATGGCGGCACCGAAACGTTGAGCCTCGCACTGCCGGCCGTGGTCACGACGGATCTCCGCCTCAACGAGCCGCGCTATGCCTCGCTGCCCAACATCATGAAGGCCAAGAAGAAGCCGCTCGACGAGACGACGCCGGACGCGCTTGGCGTCGATATCGCGCCGCGCCTCGCGGTTCTGAGGACGGTCGAGCCGCCGCGCCGCGCCGGCGGCGTCACGGTCGCGTCGGCCGCCGAGCTGGTCGCTCGGCTCAAGGAAACGGGAGTTCTCTGAGATGTCGACGCTGCTGATCGCCGAACATGACGGACAGAGCCTCAACCAGGCGACAGCCAAGGCCTTGACGGCCGCCCGCGCCCTCGGCGCACCGGTCGACATTCTCGTCGCCGGCTCTGGCGTCCGTACGATCGCCGAGGAGGCGGCAAGGCTCGACAGCGTTTCCCGCGTCCGCCTTGCCGATGATCCCGCCCTCGCACATGCACTGGCCGAACCCCTGGCGGAACTGGTCCTCTCAATCGCTGGCGACTATGCCGCGATTGTTGCACCGGCAACGGCGAACGGCAAGAATCTGCTGCCGCGTGTTGCCGCACTGCTCGACGTCATGCAGGTTTCCGAAGTCACGGCCGTCTTGTCGCCCGACACGTTCGAGCGTCCGATCTATGCCGGCAACGCGATCGAGACTGTCCAGTCGCACGATAAGATCCGCGTCCTGACCGTCCGCACCGCCGCATTCCCGCCGACTGAAGCGGGCAGCGCCACAGCGCCGATCGAGACCGTTGGCGCCGCTCCGACACCGCCGCGTTCTCATTTCGTCAGCGAGGCGCTGACGACATCCGAGCGTCCCGAGCTCGCCGGCGCGCGCATCGTCGTCTCCGGCGGACGAGCGCTTGGATCGGCGGAGACGTTCGAGGCCGTCATCGCGCCGCTGGCCGATCGGCTGAAAGCTGCCATCGGCGCCTCACGGGCGGCCGTTGATGCGGGCTATGCAGGCAATGACCTGCAGGTCGGACAGACCGGCAAGGTCGTCGCGCCCGACCTTTACATCGCGGTCGGCATTTCGGGCGCAATCCAGCATCTCGCTGGCATGAAGGATTCGAAAGTGATTGTCGCCATCAACAAGGATGGCGAGGCGCCGATCTTCCAGATCGCCGATTACGGTCTGGTCGAGGATCTCTTCACGGCGGTTCCGGCCCTCGTCGCGGCGCTCGACGCCTGAGGCGATGCTGCGGTTTGGCTTAGACGGGGCGGATGCTTTGCTCTAAGCTTTCTGCGAGCCCGTATCCGCCGAAGAAGAGGCGTCCGCCAGGACCATGAACAACGCGATTTCGACAATCGGCGTCATCGGCGCCGGCCAGATGGGCAATGGTATCGCCCATGTCAGCGCCCTCGCCGGCTTCGAGGTCTATGTGCATGACATCGCGGAAGAGCGGGTTCGCAAGGGCCTCGCCACGATCGACGGCAACCTATCGCGTCAGGTTCATTCGGGCCGGATCAGTGAGGAAGATCGCAAGAGCGCGCTCGCACGCGTCAGGCCGGCGGTGACGGTCGACGCTCTCGCCGGCTGCGATCTCGTCATCGAGGCCGCGACCGAAGACGAAGCGATCAAGCGCAAGATCTTTACCAGCATCTGCCCGGCGCTCAGGCCCGACGCGATGCTGGCGACCAACACGTCCTCGATCTCGATCACCCGCCTTGCCTCGGCTACCGACCGGCCCGAGCGGTTCATCGGCATTCATTTCATGAATCCGGTTCCCGTGATGCAGCTCGTCGAGCTCATCCGCGGCATCGCGACTGAAGACGAGACTTTTACGGCCGCTAAGACCTTCGTCGCCAAGCTTGGCAAGACGGTAACCGTCTCGGAGGACTTCCCGGGCTTCATCGTCAACCGCATCCTGCTGCCGATGATCAACGAGGCGATCTACGTCCTCTACGAGGGCGTCGGGTCGGTCGAGGCGATCGACGCGGCGATGCGACTCGGTGCCAACCATCCGATGGGCCCGCTGCAGCTTGCCGATTTCATCGGGCTCGATACCTGCCTTTCGATCATGCAGGTGCTCTATGAGGGCCTTGCGGATTCAAAATACCGACCCTGTCCGCTGCTGGTAAAATATGTCGAGGCTGGATGGCTCGGCCGCAAGACCAATCGTGGATTCTACGATTATCGCGGCGAGCATCCGGTGCCGACGCGGTAGGACCGACATCGCGCGTTCGGCGCTGCTTCGGGGCTGGAGTTAGAGTTACGCGCCTTTCCGTGCCGCGGTGATCAGCGTCTTGGCATCATCCGAATCCCACTCCGCCGGGCCGGACATCACGCCGAGGGCGCAGCCTTTGCCGTCGATCAACACGGTGGTTGGCAGGCCGACGGCCATCGCCTCGCTCTTAAGGCTGGAGAAGATCTTCGTCGTCGGGTCGGCAAAGAGCGGCAAGGCCTTGACGCCGATCTGCTCAAGAAAGGCCTTCGGCTTGCCAGGGTCCTGCGTGTCGATCGAGACGGGAACGACGGCAAAGTCGGCCCCGGCTTCGCTTTCCGCGAGGCGGTCGAGGGCCGGCATCTCCCTGCGACAGGGGACGCACCACGTCGCCCAGAGATTGAGAAGCACCGTCTTGCCGCCGAAATCGGCTAGGCTCGCCGCGGTCCCGTCGCCCTTCTGGAAGGCGAGATGGCTGAGCGAGACCGGCCGATCGGCGATCTGGAAGCCGGCAACCTCGCCTTTGACCAGCGGTTTCAGCAGGCTCGCGGCCTCCACGGCCGCCGAACAGTCGCCGCTTGCCACCGGGCCGACATTGCCATCAGCGCCTCCCCTCACGTATACGACCGCCAATCCCGCAGCGATGCCAGCCACCGCCGCGAGCCCGATCACCAGGGGAAGGCGCATCCTGCCGCCTCTATCAGCCATTCCGGATCTTTCCTGAGAGAGCGTTCATGAGCAATTCGATGTGGGGCGGCCGCTTCTCGCAGGGGCCCGCCGCGATCATGGAAGAGATCAACGCGTCGATCGATTTCGACAAGAAGCTCTACCGCCAGGACATCGCCGGCTCGAAGGCCCATGCGATGATGCTCGCACGCCAGGGAATTATCGGCGCGGACGATGCCGAAAAGATCGTCGCTGGTCTAGACACGATCCTGCGAGAGATCGAGGACGGCAGCTTCACCTTTTCGCGCGCGCTTGAGGACATTCACCTCAATATCGAGTCGCGGCTGAAGGAACTGATCGGCGAGCCCGCCGGCAGGCTGCACACCGCCCGCTCGCGCAACGACCAGGTGGCAACGGACTTCAAACTCTATGTCCGCGACTGGCTCGACGGCGTCGACGCGGCGCTCGCCGGCCTGCAATCGGCCCTGGCCGACAAGGCCTTCACGCATGCAGGCCTCGCAATGCCCGGCTTCACCCATCTGCAAAGCGCGCAGCCGGTCACCTTCGGCCACCATCTGCTCGCCTATGTCGAGATGCTCGCGCGCGATCGCGGCCGCTTCCGCGATGCACGCGCGCGGCTCAACGAGAGCCCGCTCGGCGCAGCAGCGCTCGCCGGCACGTCGTTCCCGATCGACCGCTTCGATACGGCGGCGGCGCTCGGCTTCGACCGCCCGACCGCCAATTCGCTCGACAGCGTCTCAGACCGGGACTTCGCCATCGAGGCGCTCGCGGCAGCCAGCCTCTGCGCGCTGCATCTCTCGCGCTTCGCCGAAGAGATCGTCATCTGGTCGTCGGCGCAGTTCCGCTTCATCCGCCTGTCGGACCGCTTCACCACCGGCTCCTCAATCATGCCGCAGAAGCGCAATCCCGACGCCGCCGAGCTGGTGCGCGCCAAGACGGGACGCATCATCGGTGCCCAGACGGCGCTGATGATCGTCATGAAAGGGCTGCCGCTCGCCTATCAGAAGGATATGCAGGAGGACAAGGAACAGGCCTTCGACGCCTTCGAGAGCCTAGAACTGGCCATTGCGGCCACCGACGGCATGGTGCGCGACATGGAGCCGGAGGCCGCGACGCTGAAGAAGGCGGCAGGGTCTGGCTTCTCGACTGCGACCGATCTCGCCGACTGGCTGGTGCGCGCCCTCGGCCTCCCCTTCCGCGAGGCGCATCACGTCACCGGCCGTATCGTAGGCCTTGCCGCAGACCAGGGCGTCGAGCTGGCGCGGCTCCCGCTTTCGGCGATGCAGGCGGTTCATGCCGCCATCGACGACCGCGTCTATTCCGTGCTCTCGGTCGACAAGTCAGTCCGCAGCCGCACCAGCTACGGCGGCACTTCGCCGAAGAATGTCCGTGCGCAGGCCAAGCGCTGGCAGCGGACGCTCGAGCGTGAGCTGCGCACGAAAAGTTAGGGGTGACGGCCGGCCGCGATCGTCTAAGATCGCCGCGCGTATCCGTCGGCCCCGCTGCCGACCGCGTTAGTTTGACACCGACCTGGAGCTGCCCCTTGGCCGCGCTGACCCGCCTGATCCTCATCGCCTCCGCGCTGGCGCTCGCCGGCTGCGGCGTCAAGGGCGCGCTTGAGCCGCCGCCGGGCGGCGAGCAGGCCAAACAGGCCGAGGAAGCTTCGAAAGCCGGGCAGAAGGTCGACACGTCCTCCCCGCTCGTGCCGGACCGCAAGCTCTGGATCGATCACCTGCTCTGACGCTGCGTCGACGCGGCACGAAGGCCCTTCGGGGTAGACCCTCATGAACCATTTTGAATATCGCGACGGCGTCCTCTTTGCGGAGGATGTTCCGGTCGAGAGTATTGCGGCGGCCGTCGGCACGCCGTTCTATTGCTACTCAACCGCGACGCTCGTCCGTCACTTTCGCGTGTTCCGCGATGCGCTGGCCGGGCTCGATACGCTGATCTGCTACGCCATGAAGGCGAATTCGAACCAGGCGGTGCTGAAGACCCTCATTCGCGAGGGCGCCGGGCTCGACGTCGTCTCGGAGGGCGAACTGCGCCGCGCGCTGGCAGCCGGCTGCGACCCAGCAAAGATCGTCTTTTCGGGCGTCGCCAAGACCGAGCGTGAGATCGCGCTAGCGCTCGACGCCGGCATCCAGGGCTTCAACGTCGAGAGCGAGCCGGAACTCGCCCGCATTTCGGAGATCGCCACCGCCAAGGGCGCAACGGCCCGCATCTCGATCCGCATCAACCCCGATGTCGACGCCAAGACACACGCCAAGATCACGACGGGCAAGGCCGAGAACAAGTTCGGCATTCCCTGGCAGCGCGCCCGCGCCGTCTATGCCGAGGCGGCGCGCTTGCCCGGACTCAAGATTTCCGGCGTCGACATGCATATCGGCAGCCAGATTACGGACATGGCGCCGTTCGACGAGGCTTACGGGCTGCTCGCCGAACTGGTGATCCAGCTTCGCGAGGACGGCCACGCCATCGACCATGTCGACGGCGGCGGCGGCCTCGGCATTCCCTATAAGCTCGGCGATCCCCCGCCGCCCGATCCGGCGGCGTTTGCGGCAATTGTCAAGAAGCGGCTCGGCAATCTCGGCGCGAAGATCCTGTTCGAGCCCGGCCGCATGATTGTCGGCAATGCCGGCATCCTTGTCGCCAGCGTCGTCTACATCAAAGAAGGCTCGTCCAAGACATTCGTCATCGTTGACGCCGGTATGAACGACCTGATCCGACCAACGCTCTATGAGGCTCATCACGACATCCAGCCCGTTCGCTTGCCGAAGCCGGGCACGGCGGAAATCATCGCCGATGTCGTTGGCGGCGTCTGCGAGACCGGTGACTATCTGGCGCTAGATCGCACGATGGCCGCCCTCGCTCCCGGCGACCGGGTCGCCGTGATGACCGCCGGCGCCTATGGCGCGGTGCAGGGCTCGACTTACAACACCCGCCCGCTCGCGGCCGAAGTGCTGGTCGACGGCGACAAGTTCGCCGTCATCCGTCCGCGCCAGACCTATGAGGCGCTGATCGGCATGGACGTCGTGCCGGAGTGGCTCGCCTGACGCGCCGACGCTGATTCCGGAGAATATTCGCGCACGCCTGTCGACTGCGCTCGAAGCCGTTCGTCTAGAACATGGCGGCCATGCCGCCGCCTCGGCGAAGCGGATCTCGGGAGCGAGCGCCATGACAGTTTCCTATCGTTGGGTCATCGTCGGCCTCGGCGCCCTGATGGGATGCGTCGCCATCGGCGCCATGTTCTCGCTGGCGGTCTTCCTCGAGCCGATGGCGGTCGATACCGGCTGGTCAAGGGCCGGCATATCGAGCGCCATGACGCTCAACTTCCTGGTGATGGGCATAGCGGGCTTCGGCTGGGGCGCAGCGAGCGACCGGTTCGGGCCACGCGTCGTCGTGCTCGCGGGCGCTCTCCTGCTCGGGCTCGCTCTCGTTCTGGCGAGCCGCATGCATTCCCTCCTCGCCTTCCAGCTGACCTTCGGCATTCTGGTTGGCATATCGGCAAGCGCCTTCTTCGCGCCGATGATCTCTGCCGTCACCGGATGGTTCGACACCAATCGCAGCCTCGCCGTTTCCCTGGTTTCGGCAGGCATGGGCATGGCGCCGATGACGATCTCGCCCTTCGCCCGCTGGCTCATCTCGGACTATGACTGGCGCTTCGCCATGCTGGTCATCGGCATCGCCAGTTGGGTCCTGTTGCTGCCCGCGGCCCTGCTGGTCCGCGGGCGGGATGCCGGTCCGTTGCCGCCAGACGGGTCCGGGGAGGCGGCCGAGGGCGGCATGTCGGCTCGGTCGGCCTTCGGCACGCCGCAGTTCCTCGTTCTCGGCCTCACTTTCTTTGCCTGCTGCGCGGCACATTCCGGCCCGATCTTTCACATGGTCAGCTATGCCATCGTCTGCGGGGTGACGCCGATGGCAGCCGTGAGCATCTACAGCGTCGAAGGTTTGGCCGGCCTTGGCGGCCGCCTGCTGCTCGGCGTCTTGGCCGACCGGATCGGCGTCAAGCCCGTGCTGATCGCCGGCCTGGCCATCCAGGCACTGGCGATCGCCGCCTACAGCGCCATCAGCGAGCTCGGCCAGTTCTATGCCCTCGCCATAGTGTTTGGTGCCGCCTATGGCGGGGTGATGCCGCTCTATGCCGTGCTGGCGCGCGACTATTTCGGCCAGAAAAGCCTCGGCGCGGTGCTCGGTGCCGCCGGGTTACTCTCGTCGATCGGCATGGCCCTCGGGCCTGTACTCGGCGGCTGGATCTACGACACGTTCAACGGCTACGCGTGGCTGTTCATCGGATCCGCGATCGTAGGCCTCGGCGCCGTTGCCGTCGCTCTTGCCTTCCCGCCTGCCGGGCAGAAGGCTCTTCAACCGGCATAATCTTTCGGCGGGGCGCCGATCGACAGGAGAAGCGATGATGATCCCGAATGCGATCGAGGTGGTGACGTTGTTCGTCGACGACATCGCCGTGTCAAAGGCCTTTTACCAGACCGTCTTCGCGCCAAAGATCGTCTATGAGGATGCTGTCTCCGCAGTGCTGGCTTTCGAGGGCGCGATGGTCAATCTGCTCGCGGCGTCCCAGGCTCCGCCTTTGGTCACGCCCGCCCCGGTGGCGCCCGCGGGCAGCGCCAGCCGTGTACTTCTCACGATCCGCGTGACCGATGTCGATGCGACCTGCGCGAAGCTTGAAGAGGCCGGCATCGCCCTGCTGAACGGCCCAATCGACCGGCCCTGGGGCCGCCGGACAGCGGCTTTCGCCGATCCGTCCGGGCATGTCTGGGAAGTTGCCATGGAGATTTGAGGGAGAGCCGCCCTTCCCTTCGCCCTCGCATCGCCCCATCTCGACTGCTAGAGTTCAGCAGGGCGGGCTTTGGACGAGTGGAGTGGACATGACCGAGCCTGCCGGCGACAGGCCCATCATCGATGTCGACGCGGCCACGCGCGAGGGCAGTTTGCCAGCCGCCGCCGAGGTGGTAGCGCGGCAGCGTATCGCGAAGGTGGCCCGGCGCGCCCGCTATGCGCTGGCCTTCGAGATGGCGTGGCCGAAGCTCGTGCCGCTGCTTGCGCTCGCCGGTGCGTTCCTCATCATCTCCTGGCTTGGTCTCTGGCCCCTGCTTCCCGACGTCGCGCGGTTCGGGCTTCTCGGCCTTTTCGGAACGGTGGCGCTCTTTCTGCTCGTCCCGCTGCTACGGATACGTTGGCCGAACCGCGATGCGGCCATGAATCGTGTTGTCCGTGAAAGCGGCACGCCGCATCGCCCGGCCGCAGCGTTTGCCGACGAACTCGCCGCCCCGACCGAAGATCCGCTGACGCTGGCACTCTGGCGCGCTCATCGAGCACGACTGCTTGCGGGGCTTGGCCATCTCAGGGCCGGCTGGCCGTCGCCCGGCATGAACGCGCGCGATCCCTATGCACTGCGCTATCTCGTGCCTCTACTGCTCGTCGTTGCTTTCATGGCTGCCGGGGGCGATCGCGAAGCTCGTATCGCCGATGCGCTTCGCCCGGGCGTGACGCCGGCCGAGGCCGCGCCGCGCATCGACGCCTGGGTGACCCCGCCGGCTTATACCGCCCGTCCGCCGATCTTTCTGACAGGGGAGGCCGCCCGCCTTGCGGCGATCGACGGTCCGATCACCGTGCCCGAAGGCTCGATCGTGACGATCCGCATGCCGGAAGACGGCACGATGGCGGTCAACGCCTCAACGACGGATGGTAAGCCGGTTCCGCTTGAACTCACACGAGCCGAAAATTCTGTCGCCACAGCGCCAGAACCGGCCGGAGCCGCCGCTCAAGGTGAGCGGCGCTTTGCGCTCTCCGAACCCGGCACGGTTGAGATTGCACGAAACGGCACGGCGCTCGCGCGTTGGCGCTTCGCCGTGACGCCGGATAAGCCGCCGACCATCGAACTGAAGCGCGAACCCGGCGCTACCGCCAGCGGCGCACTTTCGCTGGCCTATGAGGTTTCGGACGACTATGGCGTCGCCTCTGCCAAGGCCGAAATCACGAGCGCCGAGCCGCCCCCCGCGGGCGATGCAGCCCGGCCCCTGGTCGCCGCGCCCGAATTGCCGCTCAGCCTGCCGCGCCTCAGGATGCGCGAGGGCGCCGGCGAAACGATCCGCGACCTCTCCTCGCATCCCTGGGCCGGTGCCAAGGTGCGCATGTCGCTCGTCGCCACCGACGAGGTCGGCCAGACCGGCCGCAGCGCGCCTGTAACCTTCGTTCTTCCGGCCCGCAATTTCTCCAATCCGCTGGCGCGGGCAGTCGTCGAGCAGCGCCGCACGCTGGCGCTTGATGCGGGCAAGGCCGGCTATGTTGCCAGCGCCCTCGACGCGATCACGCTCGATCCGACGAAATTCAAGGATGACGGCGTCTACCTGTCGCTGCGCGCCGCCTATCACCGCCTGACGGGCGCGCGGGACGACGAGGATCTCCTCTCGGTGGTCGATTTCCTGTGGCAGATCGCGCTTGGCATCGAGGATGGCGATCTCTCGCTGGCCGCGCAGGATCTGCGCGCCGCGCAGGAGCGGCTTAAGAATGCCATCGAGAACAATGCCAGCGATCCCGAGATCGACAAGGCGATGCAGGAACTGCGCGAGGCGATGAGCCGCTATCTTGAAGCGCTCTCCCGCAATGCTCAGCAGAATCCCCAGAATCGCAGCCAGCAGCCGAACCAGAATGCGCGGACGCTGACGCCGCAGGATCTCAAGAAACTGATGGATCAGATCGAGGACCTCGCAAAGTCCGGTTCGCGCGAGGCAGCACAGCAGATGCTCTCCGAACTGCAGCAGATGATGGAGAATCTCGAGGCCGGCCGCTCGCAGCAGGCGGGCGAGGATCAAAGCGGCCCGATGAGCCAGGCGCTCGACAAGCTCGGCGACATGATTCGTCGCCAGCAGGAGCTGATGGACAAGACCTTCAAGCTCGATCCCGACACCGACGGCAGCGGCGCGGAGCAGCAGCCGATGACGCCGGAGGAACGCCAACAGGCGCTCGACGCCCTGCGTCAGGGTCAGCAGGACCTCGCCAAGGCGCTGGAACAACTGCAGAAAGACATGCAGGGCCAAGGTATGCAGGGTGACGGCAAGCTGGGTCAGGCTGGCCGGGCCATGGACGGCGCAGCTCAGCAGCTTGGCGAGGGTCAGCCCGGCGCTGCGGTCGGTCGCCAGGGCCAGGCGCTTCAGGCGCTGCGCGACGGCGCGCGCGGCCTTGCCGAGCAGATGGCGCGGCAAAATGGCACCGGCACCCGCCAGGGCGCCAATGGCAACCAGCCCGGTCAGGATCCGCTTGGCCGCGAGCGAGAGCGGCAAGGCCGCGACACCGATCTGGGTTCATCGGTGAAGGTGCCGGACGCGATCGACACCCAGCGTGCCCGAGAAATCCTCGATACGATCCGCAGGCGCCTCGGCGAAGCGGCGCGGCCGCTGATCGAACGCGATTATCTGGAGCGGCTGCTTGAGCGCTACTGAGCGGCGGCCGCTAGGCGGCCTCCGGCGCGCGATTGCGGCCTGCCGCGAGCGCACCGCCGACGGCGGTGCGGATCTCAGCCAGCGAGAACGGCTTCGGGACGACGTCATGCACGATGCGGTCGAGCCCGTCCGCGCGTTCACGCTGATCGGCATAGCCGGTCATCAGCAGGATCGTCAGCTCGGGAAACTGCGGCGCGACCTCCATCGCCAGCGCGATGCCGTCCATCATCGGCATGCGGATGTCGCTGAGCAGAAGATCGAAGGCGCCGGCTTCAGCCTGCAACCGATCAAGCGCATCAGCGCCGTCCTCCGCCGTCGCGATCTGATGACCATCGAGCGAGAGTGCCCGAGCGACAAAGGCGCGGACCGAATCGTCGTCTTCCGTGACTAGGATGCGTGCCATGCCGCTTCCTCGCTCCTCTTAATCCTCGACAACACCGACAAAAGGCAACTCACGGAAGGCATGCGCGGCATCCATGCCATAGCCGACGACGAAGAGGTCGGGACAGACGAAGCCGACATGATCAGCCTCGAAGGCAACGGCCCGCTTGCCGGGCTTTTCGAGCAGCACGGCGACACCAACCCGCGCCGCGCCGCGCTCCTGCATCAGCGAACGGGCGAAGGTGAGCGTGCGGCCGGATTCGAGAATGTCGTCGATGAGCAACACGTCGCGGCCGGCGACATCGCTCTCGATATCCTTGACCACGCGCACCTTGCCGCTCGATTCGGTTCCGGCGCCATAGCTCGAAAGCGAGATGAACTCGACTTCCGGCGCGAGACCCGAGGCATGCAGCGCGCGAATAAGGTCGGCCGCAAAGACGAAGCTGCCCTTGAGGATCGAGATCACGAGGAGATTGTCGTAGTCGCTCGCCGCGATCTCCGCCGCGAGTTCACGGTTCCGGCGGTCGATCGTCTCGACGTCGTAAAGAATTCGGATCGAGCGATCGCGCACGACAGGCATGACGTTATCCCTTCGTCCCGGGCAGCGCGAAGCTCACCGAGACCTTTCTGGCTGGATCGGGCGGCGTGGCGAGCCGCGTACGGAATTTCTGTGTAGCACCGGCCTCGAGCCGCCGCTTGTCCGGCTCGGCCTGCCAGCCGCCGACCCGCTCGCCGGCTCCGTCGATGAGGACTAGCCGCAGCGGGGGGACCTCGACCGTCCCATCGGTCACGTTGCGGATCGTACCCTCGACGACAAGCCCGGTGGCGCCCGCGGCGACGTCGCGCAGCGTATGGACGTCATCGAAGGCGAGGCCCGTCCGGTTCACATCGAGGCCGAGATGCCGATAGAGGCTGGCAAGGCCGGGCGCCGCTGCGACAATCGGCAGGCGAAAAAGCACAGCGCCGCCCACAACCGCGACCAGCAAGGCGAGCGCGACCAGCGTGCGGCCGTCCCACGCCCGCCGCTCTATCGCCGCCTCAGCCTCGATCCGGTTCGACACGCCCTTGGAGCCTGTTCATTGACTGGCGCAACTGGGCGCCGCGATCAGTTTGAACCCGATTCGCCGGGGCTGCATAGGAAGACATCGTCGCCTACGCCGCCCCGCCTTTGCCTTGATCGGATGCCATTTCATCGTCATGAACCACCGGGCGTTCGCAAATCGTTAACGCTGATGTCGGCAAGGTCACAGCAGAGACAGGCGGCGGCGGAAAGGTCCGGCGGCCATCCATTGGCCTTCAGGCGGAAACGGGGAAACTGCGGTGATCCGCTTCGAAAATGTCGGCCTGCGTTACGGAATGGGGGCCGAGGTCCTGCGCGATCTCTCCTTCCAGATCGCACCGCGCTCGTTCCAGTTCCTGACCGGGCCATCCGGCGCCGGCAAGTCGACGCTGCTGCGCCTGCTTTTCCTCTCGCTCCGGCCGACGCGCGGCCTGATCTCGATCTTCGATCGTGACGTCGCGACGCTGCCGAAGTCTGACCTGCCGGCACTGCGCCGGCGCATCGGCGTCGTGTTCCAGGATTTCCGACTGCTCGACCATCTGACCACCTTCGAGAATGTTGCGCTGCCGCTGCGCGTCCTCGGCCGCGAGGAGGCGACCTACCGTGCCGACGTGATCGAGCTCCTGAAATGGGTCGGCCTCGGCGACCGCGTGCAGGCGCTGCCGCCAATCCTCTCCGGCGGCGAGAAGCAGCGCGCGGCGATCGCCAGGGCCTTGATCGGCCAGCCCGAGATTCTGCTCGCCGACGAGCCTACCGGCAATGTCGATCCGCCGCTGGCCAAGCGGCTCCTCCGCCTCTTTGTCGAACTGAACCGGCTCGGGACTTCGGTGGTGATCGCCACCCATGATATCGGCCTGATGAACCAGTTCGACGCCCGCCGCCTCGTCCTCCACGAAGGGCGCCTCTCCGTTTATGAGTGAGACATCCCCCCTGAAGGCGCTCGCGGCCGGGCCGGCCCGCCGGCAGGGCCCGCGCCCGACGCCACCCGGCCCGATCGTCCCGGCGGGATCGATCGCCGGCCGCTCGCTGACCATCGTCGTGGCGATCATGAGCTTTCTCGCCTGCCTGACGCTCGGCGCCGTGACGCTGGTCCGCGACGCCTCGCTCGACTGGCAGTCCGACATCGTGCGCGAGATCACGATTCAAGTCCGCCCCATCGATGGAGTCGACACCGACGCCGAGGCTCAGAAAGCGACCAATCTCGCCGCCTCGACGCCGGGCGTCGCCAGCGCGCGGCCGCTATCCTCATGGGAAAATGCGCAATTGCTCGAGCCTTGGCTCGGCAGCGGCCTCGACATGAGCGACTTGCCGATCCCGCGTCTCATTGTCGTCGAACTCGCCAATCCCGACGCCGTCGATCTCACTCAGCTCTCGACTCGCCTCACGCAGGAGGTGAAGGGCGCGAGCCTCGACGACCACCGAAGCTGGACCGACAGACTGAAGGCGATGGCCAACGCGACGGTCATCATCGGCTTCTCGATCCTCGCCCTGGTTTTCGTTGCGACGGTGCTTTCCGTCGTTTTCGCGACGCGCGGCGCGATGTCGTCAAACCGCGACATCGTCTCGGTGCTGCATTATGTCGGAGCCGAGGCGGGCTTCATCGCGCGTGAGTTCCAGCGCCATTTCCTCATTCTCGGTCTCAAGGGCGGCCTCTGGGGCGCCGCCGGGGCGACATTGATGTTCCTGGTGCTGTCCTTCCTGTTCGGCCGCTCGATCGCGACACCGGAGGGCGACCAGGTGTCCGCACTGTTCGGGCGCTTCGCGATCGGCCCGACCGGCTATGTCGGCGCGCTCGGCATCGCCATCCTGATCGCCCTGATGACCGCAATCACCTCGCGGCTCACAGTCTTCCGTCATCTAGCGTCGATCGAATGAGAACCGGATGCCGTTCGAAAACGTTGAATGAATGCTTGTTGCCAAGATCCGGCTTGATTCTGATAGCATCATTGAACGCATGACCGACGCGGCCCGATCCGATATCGCCGTTAACGGCCGCTCATCCCCTTCGGGACGGGCGACATATCGTGCGCCCGCGCCTCAGCGTCGCCATCGGCTGCTGTCGCCCCATTTCTTCATTTTTGCAGTGCTGTTCCTCCTCGGCCTCGTGGCCTTTGATTTCATTCGCTTTTCCGATGGCGTCGCCCGCCTCGCCGCCCCTTCGGGCATCAAAGCAGAGGGAATTGTAGCGTTGACCGGAGGCGCCGCGCGCATCGACGGCGCGCTGGCGCTCCTCGCCGACGGGCGCGGCGAGCGGCTGCTGATCTCCGGCGTCAACCCATCCGTAGGCCGGCGCGAGATCGCACGCGCCGTCGACAACGAATCACGCGTCGCATTCGACCAGAGCGTCGATCTTGGCCACAGTGCCCGCGATACGATCGGCAATGCCGACGAGGCCAAGGCTTGGGCGCGGAAGAACGGCTTCCGTTCTCTGATCGTCGTGACGAGCGACTATCATATGCCACGCAGCATGATCGAACTCTCCGGCGCAATGCCGGATGTCGCGCTGATCCCTTATCCGGTCTCCAATCCGCATCTCGATATGGGCCGTTGGTGGCGGCATGTCGCCTCGGTGAAGCTTCTCATGGCCGAGTACCTGAAGTATACGCTGGCCCGGGCGCGGCTCGCCGTCGAGTCGCCGTGGGGGACGACGGCCACCGCTCCGGTGGAGACCGCCGCCACAGGCAAGACGGCAGACGGATCGCGCTGATACGCACCACCGGCGCCGCAACGGGACCGTCCGAATGCTGATCATCCGTTCGTTCCTGTTCCATATCGCCTTCTACGCGATCATGGCCGTCATCATCGTGGTGACGCTGCCTTTCTATTTCTTCCTGCCGCACAGCGCCGCGATCCTCATCGTCAAGGCCTGGACTGCGACGACGATGTGGGCGTTGCGCGTCGTCGCTGGCATCAGCATCGAGATCCGCGGCCTCGAACGGCTGCCGAAGAACGCCGCGCTTATCGCGCCAAAGCACCAGTCCGCCTTCGAGACGATGGCGCTGTTTCCGCTGCTGAAAGACCCGACTTTCGTGATGAAGCGGCAACTCATGCTGATCCCGCTGTTCGGCTGGTACACTTGGAAGGCCGGCATGATCGCGGTCGACCGCGCGGGCGGCTCGAAAGCGTTGCGGAAGCTCGCCGCCGACAGCAAGGCGGCGGCCGCCGAGGGCAAGCAGATCATTCTCTTTCCCGAGGGAACGCGCCGCCCGGTCGGCGCGCCGCCCGACTACAAGTTCGGCATCATTCATCTTTACCGCGAGCTGAAAGTGCCGGTGATCCCGATCGCGCTGAATGCCGGCCTCTATTGGCCGCGCCGCAGCTTCATGCGCTACCCCGGCACCATCATCATCGAAGTGCTGGAACCGATCCCACCCGGGCTTGATTCGAAGACATTTCTCGCCCGGCTGATCGCGACCATCGAGCCGGCGACGGATCGACTGGTGGCCGAGGCCGCCGCGGGCGCTCATCCGCCACCGATTCCTGCGGCGGCGGCCCGACCCGCAGCCGCCAAAGCCTGACGGCCGCGATGCAGTCAGACGCTGCGGCCGCTCTCGCCACCGAGCGCGCCGGCGAGCCAGACCATCAGCCGGTCGTCGATGCCGACCGATGCGAGATGCTCTGCCGTCGCCAGCACATAGTCGCGGTTCTGCCCCGAGACGCCCGCGCTGTCACGCACCAGCTCAAGCACCTCCTCGCGGCGAAGCTTGCCGGCATATTGCCTGTGACTACGATCGACGACGTAGGTCAGCGCCGTGACCGTCACACCGCCCGCGAGGCGCACCGGCCGAGTGACCTCATGATAGACATTGGTGACCAGCTCACGAGCCCGGAGATAGGCGAGCACCTCGTCGCGATCGACTTCAGGGATGCGGAAGGCGACGCCGCGGCACGAGCCGCCTTTATCGAGCCCCAATACCAGTCCAGGCTTCGACTCGGTGCCGCGATGGACGAAGGAAAACACACAGAGCGCCCGATGCTCGCCGTGGAGGCGCGCGGGAACGCTTTCGGCAAAAGCAAAGCCAGGCCGCCACATCAGCGAGCCGTAGCCAAACACCCAGAGATCGGCCATCACCATCGTTCCTGTCTGGAGCCGTTCCGGCCTAGCAGCGGGCGAAGCGAACTTCAACGGAGAGACCTGCCGTGAGCAGCGCCACCGACACGCGGCCAGCCCCCACGAGACCCGGCAGAGGCCGCCGTCGCTTCCAAATCCTGCTTGTCTTCATCATCGCGATTGCGCTGCTGTGGACGGCCGGCTGGTTTGGCCTGCGCCATTATGTCAGTGGCAAGCTCGATGCTCTTGAGGCGCGGGCTGGCGCCGAGGGCGCGGTGCTCACGTGTGGCAATCGTTCGATCGGTGGCTTCCCCTTCCGCTTCGACGTGACCTGCATGCCGATAGCCGCCGCCTGTCCGGCCGAGGCTGTCTCGCTTGATATCGCCGGCATCGAGGCCATCGGCATGGCCTATAATCCGAACCGCGCGATCTTCGCCGCCAAGGGCCCGCTCGCTCTCAAAGCGCCGGGTGGCGCCAGCGTCGACGCCAACTGGACATCGCTGCAGTCTAGCATTCGCATGGGCTTTTCGGGATTGAGCCGCTATTCGCTGGTCACCGACGGCTTCGACGCGACGCTCGCCGATCCTTCGCGGCTCGCCGCGCCGATCCCGCTCCGCGCCCAGCACGGCGAGTTCCATGTCCTGCCGGATCAAGCCGGTGCCGATATGCTCGACGTCTTTCTGTCACTCGACCAATTCACGGCCTTCATCCCCGGACGACCCGTCCTGCCGCCCGTCGACACCGACATGGCCGTTGCTGTTCCGACCAGCGTGGTCATGGCGCACGGCGATCGCGCCGCAGCCTGGATCGCGTCGGGTGAGCCGATCCGTATCGATCAGCTCGACACGACGATCGGCGGCGTCGCTTCCTCCATAACCGGCGAGCTCACGCCGGCCACCGACGGGCTGCTGAACGGCCGACTCACCGTGCGGCTCGACCAGCTCGACCGTCTGCCCGACCTTCTCGAGACGCTGAAGCCCGGCAGCGGCGCCAAGGCACGGCAAATGATCGGCCTTGTCTCGGCCTTGCTGCGCCCGGTGACCGTCGACGGCAAGACCTGGCGCGAGGCCACGGTCACGGTGGCCTCCGGGCGCGCTATGCTCGGCTTCATTCCGCTCGGCGTTCTGCCACGCATTGGCCCTGAACCCGTTGTCCAACCGCCGGTTTCAGCGCTGCCCTTGCCCCTGCCGGATACCTCGACAGCTGAGGAGCCGGCAGCGCCGGCCCCCTCGGCACCGGCCGCTTCTGCCAACCCGTCTGCGGCGATCGCGCCTGGCGGCGAGAGTGCCGGCAAGCCGCTGAATCCGCAGCCCAACGCGGCGACCAGGTCGCCGATCAAGCGCTGTGCCATTGCCTCCTGACGAGCCAGCCGAGCAGCGCGGAGGGCCAGCGAGGTTCCTATGATCGAACTTTCGGACGGCGATCTCCAGCTAGGGTTGGTTCCCGATATCGGCGGCAGCCTGGCTTATTTCCGGTTTCGCGGACGTGACGTGATGCGGCCGCTGTCGCCAGCCGACGCAGCGCGCGGCGATGTCGAGGGCACAGCCAGTTTTCCGATGCTGCCCTTCGCCAACCGCATCGCCGACAACAGGTTCGTCTTCGATGGGCGGACATACCGCGTCGCCCCGAATATCCCAGCCGCACCGCTCAACGTGCATGGCAGCGGCTGGAAGTCCGTATGGACGGTCGATCGTGCGGCGGCCAGCGAGGCCTTGCTTTCACTCGATCATCCTGCCGATGACACGGATCCGTTTTGCTATCGCGCGACGCAGCATGCGGTCATCGAAGATGGCAGCCTCAATCTGACGATCGGGATCGAGAATCGTGGTCAGCAGCGCATGCCATTCGGCTTCGGCCATCACCCGTGGTTTCCGCGTGATCCTGATACCGCGATAACCTTCGCCGCCCGTGAGTTTTGGCTCGAAGGGCCGGGCGGCATCATCAGCGACCAAATCGCCATTCCGCCGCAACTCGACTTCTCGAGCGGCCGCGGCTTGCCGCACGGCTGGCGCAACAATGACTATGGGGGCTGGGATGGTCGCGCCGAGCTGCGCTTCCCCTCGCGCGGGCACGGCGTTCGCATCGACGCCGATCCGGTGTTCGGGCATCTGATGCTCTATGCCGATCCGAAGCGAGACGTCTTCTGTCTGGAGCCGCAGACGCATGTCTCCTGCGCCTTCAGCCGGATGGTCGGCGATGGCGCTGATCTCGGCGTGATCGTCCTCGCTCCCGGCGCAATCGCGAGCGGCACGCTGCGATTCTCGCCTTTCCCGCTCTGAGACGGCGGCCACACCCCCGGAAGAACAGAGCCGCTCACCGCTCCTCGCCACCGTGAGCAGCAGCGCGTCTTCGCCTACTGGGATCGGCCCATGCGGGGGGCGTCCCAATGAACCGCCGACGGGCGGGGCGACGCGGTCCCTTACCCGGCTTGCCGCTAGAGGTGGCCCCGCCACTTGCAGCGCTCGCCTGAAGTCACCTCATGCCGACCTAATAACCTGGGGTTGTATTTTTAGCGTGACTTCTGCAATCTGAAATTGTATATCTGATTGCAGATGACAGCGCAGCGCGGTCCTGCTCACCACCACCCCCAAGCGCATCGTCATCCGCCGCCACCTGCCAGACAACCGAGCCTCGAGACCGCCTTCGCGCGGCAGCCCATGCTCGTCTTCAGCAACCGACTCCCGGAGCAAATGAATCCGATGCCTGTTCGAAACGATATGTCGATCTGGCGAGGGAACAACGCCCCCGCCCTTGTCTGGACTCTCCCCGAAGAGATTCCGATCACCGGCTCGGCCTTCTTCCTGACGATCGGAGCCTCCGGGTCACTCCTCGTCGCCAAGGATACGACGAGTGGCTCGCTGCTGATCGACCCGACGTCGCGCGAGTTGCGCTGGGATTACACAACCGCCGAATCTCGACTGATTCCCGCCGGGCAGATCGCCGAATACGAGATCGAGCGGCACACGGCCGGCGTCGAGATCACTGAGATTTACGGGTTCATGACTGGCCTCGGCGGCCTCAACACCGATGCAAGCCCCTCCGAAGGAGGCTCGCTCGATTTCTCCAATTCCGACAACTCCAATCTTCAACTGATGGGATGGATCTGACCATGACCGCCACGCTCACGACCAAGCAGATCAAGGACGGCGCCGGCAACGTTTTCCAGCAGCGCGTGCTCGACGTCTCGGGCACCGGCGCGGGTCCGTTCCTGCCGCTCTATGGTGTCTCGGATCAGGATGGCGCCGGCCCCATCGACATCGCCGCGCTCGTCGATACGATCACCGCAGCGATCGCTGCCGGCGCTGCCGGCGCGGCCACGGCCACGGGGCAGAGCGCTCTCGGCGTGCAGATCGGCGAGGTCCAGGCGGAGCCGACCACAAATACGGTGCTGAGCCGCCTGAAGGCGATCGCAACCGGCCTCGGCTCCGTTGTTCTCGCGACGGGTACGTCCGTCATCGGCAAGGTCGGCCTTCAGATCGGTGGTAGCGACATCAACGGTGGCAATCCGCTGCCGGTGACCGGCGGACAGGTCTCGGTCTTCTCGGCCAGCATCGCCGCGGCCGGTACGCTCTCGGGCGCTGTCGATCTCGGTCTCTACAGGCTCTGCCGCATCGTGATGCCGGCGAGCTGGACCGCAGCCGTCCTCACCTTCCAGACGAGCCCTGACGGGACGAACTGGTACGACCTCTATGATGCGGGCGGTTCTGAATACACCGTCCAGGCCGGAGCGGGCCGCGGCATCGTCGTGCCTCTCTCCGACTTCCTGGGCACGCGCTATCTGAAGATCCGCTCCGGCACGTCCGGCGCCGCGGTGGCGCAGTCGGGCGGCGCGTCCTTCACCCTGGTCGGAGCAGCCTGATGCATGCGATCATTGGGCGCGATCGCGCGCTGCTCGCCAAAGCGAGCACCCTGGTAGCCGCGCATTATGCCGACCACATGCGCGAAATCTTCTGGGCGGCGGACCGGCTGTCGAACGCCAACGACGCCTTCATGCAATCGTCGGTCGCGGCATCGTTCGGCCGAACGACGGTCCGGCAGCATGTCATGTCGACCGGGCTGCTCGGCCAGGATAAGGCCGGCCTCCTGTCCTACGACTACGACATCGCCGGCAATTTGCTCGGCGCCTTCCTCGAGGGAGCCAGCACCAACAACGCCATCCAGTCCAACCGGTTTGACCAGGCATCCTGGACCAAGACCCGCACCAGCGTCACGATCGGTGCCACGACCGGTCCCGATGGCACGACAAGCGGCCAGAAACTGGTTGCCGCGTCGAGTTCGGCGGCGACCCATACCATCGGGTCGAATGGCACGGCGCTGACGGCAGGCAACCCCGTCACCGCTTCCATCTACGCCAAAGCGGCGGAGCTCTCCTGGATTGGCGTCAGCATCAGCGGGCAGGCTAACTCGCTGACCTTCTTCAATCTCGCCACGGGCGCCGTCGGCACGATCGGCACGGCGATCGCGACAGCGCGCATCGTGCCGGCCGGCAATGGCTGGTATCGCTGCATCCTCAGCATGGTCGCCGTATCGACGGCGTCGACCGGCATTTCCATGCGACTCGCGACCGGCGATGCCGCCGACACCTTCGCCGGCGACGGGACCTCAGGGATCTATCTCTTTGGCGGGCAGATCGAATTCCTGCCCGCCGTAACGTCGCTGATGACGACATCCGGTAGCAATGCCTCGCGATCGGCAGACCAATATTTGTTTGGCCCGACCTTCACCACCGATCTCGGACCTGCCGCCGGCCTGCCTTGCCGCGGCTTTGTCCAAGGCGGCGGCGCCATGATCGAGCAGTTCGACACCGAGAGCGACGGCACCAGCACGTTTACGATCTGGTCGCTCTACACGGACAGCAGCAACTATATTGAGCTCCGGATCGCTGCAGGCGCCTACCAGTTTGTCGGGGTCTCCGGCGGCGTGACAAAATGGAGCATCTCCGGCGGCAGTTATGCGCCTCGGGCTGTCGTCACCGTCGCCGCGGCCTGGATGGCGGGCCGGGCGGAGTTGTGGGCGAACGGCGTCAGCATCGGGAGTGCAACCCCCGATGCCGTGCCGAGCGTTCAGGCGCTGACCTTCTTCCGTGATCGCAGCGGCGTGAATCCGGCCTATGGCCACAGCCGGCGCCACGCTTATCTGGCGACGCCGCCCTGGTCGGCGCTGTCGTCGCTATCGACGACGACCGGCTGGTCCAGGCTCGGCCGCGCAGGCGCAACGGCCGTCGTGCCGGCCGTGAAGGCCGCGCTCGCCGTATTCAACAGCACCTATCCGGCCTATTCGACCGAAACGCCGACGATCACGGTCTACAATCCCTATGACGACAGCGGCGTTTCCGGATGGACCACCTATCCGGTCGCCTCCTACAACTTCTCCCTCAACCAGCGCTCCGACTGGTCGTTCATCTTCCAGTATCCGGCGACCGGCAGCACCAACGATTATTACCAACCGCCGAACGGACGCGGTGTGGTCGCGTTCCGTCACACCGGGACCAGCTTCGCCTTCCGCGGCCGCTCAGGCGACCGCCTGGCCGTGTTCGTCGATGGCAAACCGCTCGCCGGCGGCTTCATCGAAGTGCCGAGCGCGAGCGGCTACAGCTCCGTCAACACGCGGATCGTGTTCGGCAGCGCCGCATCGCGCAACATCGTCATCTTCGCCAGCAATTTCGGTTTCGGCGGCATCCGCGTGCCGAGCGGCGAGAGCATCACTGCGCTGCCGCTCTCGGACTATCCCTCGATCCGCTGCATCACCGACAGCTACGGCTTCCTTTCGTCGGTGGACTGGGCGAGCGGCCCCTATTGGGAGATGGCCGTGCCTCTCGGCCTTTACCGCTTCGGCACCAACCCCGTCGGTGGGTCCGGATATCTGACGGCTGGCCAGGGAACGCCATTCCTCGATCGCAAGAGCCTGCTGCTCGGCGGTACTCCGATGATCACCGGCATCTTCGGCGGCATCAATGACGGCTTCACGGACGGCAGCGGCCGCGGCATCCAGAGCTATGCCGCGGAACTCTTCACCTATGTGCGGTCGCAGAATCCTAACACGATCCTGCTGGTCGGCGCCTCCTGGTACCAACCGGCGTCGGGCCTCAGTTCGCCGCGGGCCAAGCGCGACCTGATCAAGACGGCGTTGACGGCCGGCTCGCCGGCCGACCATGGTTCGCCGGCCTTCGCAGGGGATCCTGGACCCTGGGTGTTTCTCGATACGGTCGATTGCAACTGGTCCAATTCCTCGGGCGCCAGCGGCACCTTCGGCACGTCGCCCTTCGTCGGGGCAGACGAAGTCGGCGACGGGACACACCTGACGGTCCCCGCCGTTGTCAGCAAGGGCGCCGCGATGGCGGTCGGCGCGCGGGCGGGTCTGCTGGCTCTTTGACCTCTGGCGTCGGACCTATGGAAGGGAGGCCTGTCAATCGGCGGGCGTCTCTTCCTGCGCCCGCTTTGTTTCGGCCGCCGCGTGATCGTTGCGGCCGAAATCGGCCGCGGCCGTATCTTGGCCGAGCGCGACAATCGAGCGCCGGATGGCGCGGGTCCGCGTGAAGAGATCGAGAAGCGTGTCGCCGTCGCCGTTGCGGATCGCGCGCGTCAATGTCGCGAGATCCTCATTGAAGCGCCCGAGCATCTCGAGCACGGCATCCTTGTTGTTGAGAAAAATGTCGCGCCACATCACCGGATCCGAGGCAGCGATGCGGGTAAAGTCGCGGAAACCAGAGGCCGAGAATTTCAGCACCTCAGACCGGATGCCGCCTTCAAGTTCAGCCGCCGTGCCGACGATATTGTAGGCGATGAGATGCGGCAGATGGCTGGTGATGGCGAGAACGAGATCATGATGCTCCGCCGACATCGTCTCGACATTGGCGCCAAGCGCCCGCCAGAACGCCACCATCAGCGTGACCGCCTCGGGGTCGACCTCGGGTGCTGGCGTCAGCACGCACCAGCGATTGTCGAACAGCGCCGCGAAACCAGCATCGGGGCCCGAATATTCCGTACCGGCGATCGGATGTCCCGGCACAAAGGAGACCGTACCAGGCAAATGGGGCTGCATCGCGCGGACCACCGACGCCTTGACCGAGCCGACATCGGAAACGATGGCGCCGGACTTGAGGCGGGGTCCGATCTCGGCGGCGACGGCGCCACACGCCCCGACCGGCACGGAAACGATCACGCAATCCGCATCGGCGACCGCTTCGGCGGCGGTCGAGACATAGCGGTCACCAAGGCATAGTTCCTCAGCCCGCCTCAGAGTCTCCGGACGGCGCGTCGTTACGACAATCTCGCCGACGACACCAGCCCGCCGGGCCGCCAGCGCGATGGACGCCCCGATCAGGCCGATACCGACCAGTGCGAGGCGTGGAAAAATCACCTCGGCCATCAGGAACCGCCTATCATGAAGGCCTTGAGACCGGCAATCGCAGCCTCGTTGGCTTCGGCCGAGCCGATGGTCATGCGGAGACTGTCTCCCAGTCCATAGCCGGCGATCCCGCGCAACACGACACCGAGCGCAAGCAGGAAGGCCTCGGCCTTGGCTGCGGTATGCCCGCCTGCCTTCGGAAAATGAACCAGCACGAAATTGCCGACGCTTGGCGTCACTTCAAGGCCGATGGCTTCCAGCGCCTTGGTGACGCGTGGCAGCCATTCCTCATTATGAGCCACGGACGCTTCAACATGCGCATGGTCTTGGAGGGCGGCAACGCCGGCATTGATCGCCGCAGTCGAGACGTTGAACGGGCCTCGGATGCGGTTGAGCGCATCAACGAGATGCGCCGGGCCATAAAGCCAGCCGATCCTGAGCGATGCGAGGCCATGAATCTTCGAGAAAGTCCGCGTCATCACGACATTCTGCGCCTGCCCGACCAGTTCGATGCCGCTTTCATAGTCGTTGCGGCGGACATATTCGGCATAGGCCGCGTCGAGCACGAGCAGGACGCGCGGCGGCAGCCCGGCATGCAGGCGGCGAATTTCACTAAAGGGCAGATAGGTGCCGGTCGGATTGTTCGGATTGGCGAGATAGACGATGCGCGTCTTGGCGCTGACGCGATCGAGGATCGCGTCGACATATGCCGTGTAGTTCTTTTCCGGCGCGACGACGGGTATGCCGCCCGCCGCGCGGATGGCGATCGCGTAGACGAGGAACCCGTATTCGCTGTGGATCGCCTCGTCGCCGGGCGAAAGATAGGCGTGGGCGATGAGGTTCAGAAGTTCGTCCGAGCCGGCACCGCAGACGATGCGCGACGGCAGGATGCCGTGTGCGGCGCCGATTGCCTCGCGGAGCGGCGGGGCGGAGGAATCGGGATAGATCTCGAGGCCGTCTGCGCTCGCCTTGAAGGCGGCGATCGCGGCTGGGCTCGCGCCGAGCGGCGATTCGTTCGCAGCCAGCTTGTAGAGACGGCTGCCTCCCGTTGCTGTCGTTCGGCCTGGATCGTAAGCGGCGATGTCCAAAATGCCGGCACGCGGCTGCGGCCGATCCGGTCCGGTCTTCGATGTCGTCATGGCCTAAGCTCCGGCAACACTCTGGTAGAGGACATGATCGACCGCGATATCGCCGATGGCGATGCCACGTGAGAGCGCCCCGATCTGCGCGACATCGTCGAAACCAGCCCGTGCAGAAAGGTTGGCGACCGACGTCGCGGCGGGCAGCGCCACCAGCAGTTCGCGCCCCGCCTCCGCCATCACGGTGCCGCTCGCCGCCCGAATGGCGCGCGACGCCTCGGGCGCGAGCGCCGTCACGGCGAAAAGCGCCAGATCGGGTGGGGTCGGGTCGGCAAGCTCCGGCGCGATGACGAGCGCTGGCATTTCAGCCGGCCGCCCTGCCACGGCGATGAACGGCGCGAGCGCGATGATGCGCGGGCCGGCCGGTCGGCCGAGGGCACGCCACCAGGCGCCAGCAGCGGCGGGCTGCGCCAGCGCGACCACGCCAAGATCCGTGCCGCTCTCACGGATATGATTGATCGTATCGAGTGCGCCCTGCTGGCGGTGGAGCGCCACCGTGAAGCCGAACAGGAAGCGCGCGACGTCGCGCATCGCATCCCCATGCGCCGTCGAGCCAGGCCCTGGCGTCCCGGCGTCATACGCAACATCGAACGGCGCCTGCATGCGCGTAAAGGTCGTGATGATCTCGCGCCAGATATGCTCGACCGTCCAGAGCGGCAGCGCGCCCTCATGACGGGCGACTAGGCGGCGCATCATGTCGGCCTCACGGCCCGGCCGGAACGCGGCGCCCGGCCGACTAGTGCCCTTGACGCGGATCAGCGTGCCGATCGCGGCGCCACGTTCGATCAGCCGCTCGTGCATCTCGGCATCGAGCCTGTCGATCGTCGCCCGGATCGCGGCGAGCTGGGCCGCATCCTTCTCGCTCACGGAGTTCGTCGTCTCTGTCGCGGCCATCATCAAGGGAGGGTTCGAGCGTCAAGAATGGGCAGCGCCAACGCGGCCCGGCGGGGGCCGATTCATAGGCAAGCCATCCCGCGAAAGCAAAGAAAACATTGACAGGCGAGAGGGCCAGACCCTAGCTAGACGCCCATTCCTAGCGGTCACGAACCGAACATGGCCTCCTACAGGCACACCATCGATGGCGCCGGCCAGGCGCGCAGCGAAGCCGATACCCCTTCCAGCCGCGTGATGCGCTTCGGGCTCGACCAGCCGCTCCGGCTTGATTCGGGACAGCTCATCGCGCCGCTGCAGATCGGCTACCAAACCTACGGCATGCTGAACGCCGATCGTTCCAACGCGATCCTCGTCTGCCACGCATTGACCGGCGACCAGCACGTCGCGAGCGACAACCCGGTCACCGGCAAGCCCGGCTGGTGGGAGACGGTGGTCGGCCCCGGCAAGCCGATCGATACCAACCGCTTCTTCGTGATTTGCTCCAATGTCGTCGGCGGCTGCATGGGCTCGACCGGCCCGGCCTCGACCAATCCCGAGACAGGCGAGCCCTACGGCCTGGCGCTGCCACTCATCACGATTCCCGACATGGTGCGCGCGCAGGCGATGCTCGTCGATGCACTCGGCATCGACCAGCTCTTCTGTGTCGCCGGAGGCTCGATGGGCGGCATGCAGGTGCTGCAATGGGCGGTCGCCTATCCCGAGCGCGTTTTCACCGCACTGCCAATCGCCACCGGCCCGCGCCATTCTTCGCAAAACATCGCGTTCCACGAAGTCGGCCGCCAGGCGATCATGGCCGATCCCGACTGGCTGGCCGGTCGCTACCTCGCCGAGGGCACGAGCCCGCGAAAGGGTCTCGCTGTCGCGCGCATGGCCGCACACATCACCTATATGTCCGACGAAGGCCTGCACCGGAAATTCGGCCGCAACCTGCAGGATCGTGATCGGGTCGCCTTCGGCTTCGACGCCGATTTCCAGATCGAATCCTATCTGCGGCACCAGGGGCTGACCTTCGTTGAGCGCTTCGACGCCAACTCCTATCTCTATGTCACCCGTGCGATGGATTATTTCGACATCGCCGCTGACTATGGCGGGCGTCTCGCCAATGCATTCATGGGATCGAAGACGCGTTTCTGCATCGTCTCATTCACGTCCGACTGGCTATTCCCGACCGTCGAGAGCAAGACCGTGGTGCGGGCACTGAATGCAAGCGGCGCCAGTGTTTCCTTCGTCGAGATCGAGACGGATCGCGGCCACGATGCCTTCCTGCTCGACGAGCCGGTGCTGTTCGCCTCGATCCGCGGCTTCCTGTCGTCCGCCGCCGCTGCCCGCTGGAAATAGGGATCGAGCATGCAACCCCTGGCGGCCCCCATTCACGGCGAACTCTCCAAGCGCCTCGATCTTTTGGTCATTTCTGAGCTCGTCGAGCCAGGCAGCCGCGTGCTCGATGTCGGCTGCGGCGACGGCGAGCTGCTGACGCTGCTTGCCGAGACGCGCGGCGTCGAGGGACGCGGCATCGAACTGTCGCAGGCCGGTGTCAACCAGTGTCTCGCGCGAGGCCTATCGGTCATCCAGGGCGATGCCGACACGGACCTGGTCGACTACCCCGACGACAGCTTCGACTATGTCATCCTGTCGCAGACCATCCAGGCGACGATGCATCCGCGCCGCGTGCTGAGCGAGATGCTGCGCATCGGCCGACGCGTGATCGTCTCGTTCCCGAATTTTGGTCACTGGACCGTGCGCACGTCCCTCGGCTTCCGCGGTCGCATGCCGGTCACCGAGAACCTGCCCTATAGCTGGTACGACACGCCCAACATCCATTTCTGCACCATTCGTGACTTCGTGCAGCTGTGTCGCGACGTAGAGGCCGAGATCGAGCGGGCCGTGACGCTGAACGCCGGCGGAACGCGGATGACGCTGAACGCTCCCTGGTGGTTCTGGAATTTGTTCGGCCAGCAGGCCGTCTTCTTGCTCTCGCACCCCGACACGCCGAAACGCAGCGGATAAGGGGCAGCGGCGCGCTAGACCCCGCGCTCACCGGGCTTCATCGCCTGTCGGCGACTGCCGGCTGGGATCAGCGCGGGCGCGAGCACCGACACACGGCGGCTCGATCGTCGGGCCGGAACGCCCTGATACATCAGCTTTGTCACCTCGACGATCAGGACCCCCGGAAAGGCCGGCCACAGTACGCGCCCGACTTTGTCCCAGCCCTTACCGCTCCTCAGGAATAGCCGGCTTGAGGAAGGCGGCGCGAACAGCGCGCCCGACCAGCCGATCTCGCTGAATTGTGTCTCACGAAGCAGCGTCGCGATCTGCCCGCGCGAGAAGGGGCGGCCATAACCGAACGGTGTGCGCTCGACGCGGGCCCAGATGCCGCGCCTGTTCGGCACGGCGATGATCAGCCGTCCGCCCGGCACCAGCACGCGCCACAGTTCGCGCAGGAGATCGCGCACGTTCGCGGTCGTTTCCAGGCAGTGGATGGCGAGAATTCGATCGATCGAGGCGTCGGTCAGCGGCAGCATGTCCTCATGAACCAACGTCGCGACATTGCCGCCATCGGCCGACCAGTTCATCACGCCCTGCGCCGCCGGCATAAACGCGAGAACCCGCTCGGCACCTTTCGAAAGCCCTTCGAGATAAGGCGTCGCATAGCCGATGCCCAGCACCCGGTCGCCGGCAACGCTTGGCCAATGCGCCTCAATGCGCGCAGCGATCAGCCCGCGCGCCACCGTGCCGAGCCGCTCCGCATAGAAACTGCGCAGATCGACAATATCGGGCGATATGGTCTGGCCTTCTTCCAAGGCGCCGGGCTCCTGACGAAAGGGACTGCGAGTGTAGGAAGGCTTTCCGCTTGGCGCCAGCCCGCCGCGCTTGATAGGGTCCGCCCTCCCCGATGGAGATCGCCATGACCCTCGAAATCGTTCAGTTCCCCTGTCTCAGCGACAATTACGGCGTGCTGCTGCACGATACCGCATCGGGCCGCACCGCCTCGATCGACGTGCCCGAGGCGGCGCCCGTTCTCGCGGCGCTGGCCGAAAAAGGTTGGACGCTCACCGACATCTTTACCACCCATCACCATGCCGATCACGTTCAGGGCAACCTCGAGGTCAAGGCGGCGACCGGCTGCACGATCACTGGGCCGGTCGACGAAGCCGACCGCATCCCTGGCATCGACATCACCGTCAAGGACGGCGACAGCTTCGACTTCGCCGGGCAGACGGTGCGCGTCATCGCGACGCCCGGCCACACCCTCGGCCATATCATCTATCACCTGCCCGATGCCAAACTGGCCTTTGTCGGCGACACGCTGTTTGCGCTCGGCTGCGGCCGCGTGCTGGAGGGCACGCTGGAGCAGATGTTCGATTCCGTCGAGAAGGTCGGCGCCCTGCCATCGGATACGGTGCTCTATTGCGGGCATGAATATACCGAGGCCAATCTCCGCTTCGCTCTGTCGATCGAGCCCGACAACGCGGCCCTTGTGACCCGCGGCGAGGAAATCCGCCGTCTCCGCGCTGCAGGGCAGCCAACCTTGCCGACGACGGTCGCGGCCGAACGTTCGACCAACCCGTTTCTGCGCTCGGATGCCCCTTCGGTGCGTGCGGCGGCCGGCCTGCCGGATGGCGAGCCGGCCGAGGTCTTCGCCGCGACGCGACGCGCCAAGGATGTCTTCAAGGGATGACGGCGCTCAGTGAGCTTTCCGCCGATGCGGTGATCGCGCTTCTCGACCTCGCGCCGCATCCCGAAGGCGGCTTTTATCGCCAGACCTTCAGGGACAGTGCGACTTATGAAGGCCGTCCGGCCTCCACGGCGATCTACTTCCTGCTGCGAGGCGGTGCGCCGTCGCATTGGCATCGGGTCGATGCGATCGAGACCTGGCACTACTACGCCGGGGCCCCGCTGGAACTCGGCCTCTCGGAAACCGGCGAGACCAGCGAGGTGCTGCGTCTCGGGATCGACCTTTCAGCCGGAGAGCGCCCCCAGGGCATCGTTCCGAAAGGCTGGTGGCAGGCGGCGGCGAGCCTTGGCGCCTGGACGTTGGTTGGCTGCACCGTCGCGCCCGGCTTTCGCTTCGAAGGCTTCGAACTGGCGCCGCCCGGCTGGGCGCCGGGAGGCTGAGAGCGGCGCCTTTCGCACGGTTTGGTCTGGACTTTCGGTGCCGCATCGGCTAGATGCGCGCAACCGTAGCGGCAGCAAGACCGCCGGTGAACCAAATGAAAACAGCGCACCGAAACGCTCGCGCTTCCCGAAAGCGCATCGGCAGGAGTTGAACCATGACCAATATCATCGACGAGCTCGACAAAGAGCAGATCGAAAAGATCACCGCGCTTCGCGCCGTTCCGGCCTTCGCCCCCGGCGATACCGTGAAGGTCAATGTGAAGGTGGTCGAAGGCACCCGTTCGCGCGTGCAGGCCTATGAGGGCGTCGTGATCGCCCGCGCGGGTGGCGGCCTCAACGAGAACTTCACCGTCCGCAAGATTTCCTATGGCGAGGGCGTCGAGCGTGTCTTCCCGGTCTATTCGCCGCTGATCGACTCGATCGAAGTGGTCCGTCGCGGCAAGGTCCGCCGCGCCAAGCTCTATTATCTCCGCGACCGCCGCGGCAAGGCTGCCCGCATCGTCGAGAAGACCGAGCCCCGCAAGGAGAAGGCGAAGGTCTGAGACCTTACGCCGTCCGCATCTGCGGCAGGTTTTTCGAAGGGGCGGTCCATTGGGTCGTCCCTTTTTTTATTGCCGGAGCACTGCCTTGGATCCGTTCAAGCTCAGCAATCGCCAGAATTGGGACCAGCGGGCTGATATCCACGCCCTCGACCGCACCGGCTTCTATGCCATCGACGCCTTCCTCGCCGGCGAGGACACACTCTATCCGATCGAGAAGGCCGAGATCGGCGATGTCACCGGGCTGAAACTCGCGCACTTCCAGTGCCATATCGGCGTCGACACGCTGTGCCTGGCAAGACGCGGCGCCGCGGTCACCGGTATCGACTTCTCGCCACGCGCGATTGCACAGGCCCAGGCTCTGGCCGGGCGCGCGGATCTGGCTGCAAAATTCGTCGAGGGCGAGGTCTATGACGCACCGGCGCTGATCGGCAATGATTTCGACGTCGTCTTCACGTCGTGGGGCACGATTTGCTGGCTCGACGACATCAATGCCTGGGCGGCGGCCGTCGCCGGCGTGCTGAAACCCGGCGGGCGGCTTTATTTCGCCGACACCCATCCCGCGATCGAACAGCACGAGCAGATCGAGGGCTCGATCCGCCTCCATTACGACTGGCGCTCGGCCAAGGAGCGGCCGGAGCGCTTCGATTCAGCGACCACCTATACCGGTGACGAGACGCCCTTGGCCGTTGCCTATGCCTTTGAATGGATGCGCGGCGTCTCGGACGTGATCGGGGCGCTGCTCAAGGCCGGCATGCGGCTCGACTTCCTGCATGAGCACGAGTTGCTGCCGTTCAAACTGTTCCCGATGATGGTCCCAGCGGGCGACCGGCTGTTCAAACTGCCCCCGGGTGTCCCGCGTGCACCGCTCGCCCTGTCGTTGCAGGCGACACGTATCCGCTGACGCGCCCGGCGCCGACACGGCATTGTTCTTCGGGCCGACCGCTGCTATCTAGAACCGTTATGAACGACGCCCGCGCCTCCATGCACTGCCCGACGACCGCGAATTTCGCGTCGATGGACGATCATGCGCGCTTGCCGTGGCGGTTTTTCTCGCGTCTCCAGGCGACCGAGGACCGCGGCCGACTTTGACGGGGCCGCGTGCTGGCCAGATGCCGGCGCCGATTGCCCCCGATCCAACGCTGCCTCCTTCTTCATCTTCGCTTTGCCAGGAACGACGTCATGACCGCGTCCGATCAGAAACCCCGCACCCTCTATGACAAGATCTGGGATGACCACGTCGTCGAGGAGACCCCCGACGGCACCGCCATCCTCTACATCGACCGTCATCTCGTGCATGAGGTGACGAGCCCGCAGGCCTTCGAAGGCCTGCGCATTGCCGGCCGCAAGGTGCACCAGCCGACGCGCACGCTCGCCGTCGTCGATCATAACGTGCCGACCACTGACCGCTCGAACGGTATCGCCAATCCGGAATCGGCGCTGCAGGTCGCGACGCTCGCCGAGAACGCCGCCGACTTCGGCGTCGAATACTACTCCGAGCGCGATCATCGCCAGGGCATCGTCCACATCGTCGGGCCCGAGCAGGGCTTCACGCTGCCGGGCATGACGATCGTCTGTGGCGACAGCCACACGTCGACGCACGGCGCCTTCGGCGCCCTTGCCCATGGCATCGGCACGTCGGAAGTCGAGCATGTGCTCGCCACGCAGACGCTGCTGCAGCAAAAGGCGAAGAACATGCGCATCACGGTCGACGGGAAAGCCCCCGCCGGCGTGACCGCCAAGGACATCATCCTCGCGATCATCGGCGAGATCGGCACGGCGGGTGGTACCGGTCATGTCATGGAATATGCCGGCGAGGCGATCCGCGACCTGTCGATGGAAGGCCGCATGACCGTCTGCAACATGTCGATCGAAGGCGGCGCGCGCGCCGGCCTGATCGCGCCGGACGAGAAGACCTTCGCCTATATCAAGGGTCGGCCGAAGGCGCCGACCGGCGCGGTTCTCGAACGCGCCCTGCGCTATTGGGAAACCCTTGTTTCGGACGAAGGCGCGCATTTCGACAAGGAAATCCGCCTCGACGCCGCCAAGCTGCCGCCGATCGTCACCTGGGGCTCATCGCCCGAGGACGTCGTCTCGATCACCGGTGTGGTGCCCAATCCCGACGACATCGCCGATGAGAACAAGCGCACCTCGAAGTGGCGCGCCCTCGACTATATGGGCCTGAAGCCGGGCACGCGGATGGTCGACATTCCGGTCGAGCGCGTCTTCATCGGGTCCTGCACCAATGGCCGCATCGAGGATCTGCGCGCTGCAGCCGGCATGATCGGCGGCAAGACGGTCCGCGAGGGCGTCAATGCCATGGTCGTTCCGGGTTCCGGTCTCGTGAAGGAACAGGCCGAGGCCGAGGGTCTCGACGTGATCTTCAAGGCTGCCGGATTTGAATGGCGCGAGCCCGGCTGCTCGATGTGCCTCGCCATGAACGATGACCGCCTGAAGCCGGGGGAGCGCTGCGCCTCGACCTCGAACCGCAATTTCGAAGGTCGGCAGGGCTTCAAGGGCCGGACGCATCTCGTCTCGCCGCAGATGGCGGCAGCCGCGGCGATCGCCGGTCATTTCGTCGACATCCGCGACTGGCGCTGAACACGAGCGCCGGGACCGGCGATCGCCGATCCCGGCCGCTCACGTCACCAGCCGCGACGAACGAAATGGCAGCGCTCGCCAACCACGACGCGCTTGGAATGCCAGCCATTGTAGCCGCGGACCTTCACCGTGCGCAGGATCGGCTTGCACACCCGGACCGGACCGCGGACATGGCGCTCGCCATGCCACTGATTACCGTTCCAGCCGGGGCCGCGATGGCCCTGCCAGTCGCGCTGATCGACCTGGACAGGCGCCGGAGCCCGATAGGGTTCGGCGCTTGCGCTGGAAACGCCGAAGACGCCGGCAGTGATCGCAACGGCGGTAGCGGCCGTGATGAGGGCGGATTTCAGCATGATGCTCTCCTCGTTTCGATCCGTCCCGTGCGGGGCGGCTGAAATGGAGAAGAGCGCATTGGGCCTGAACCTTGCCTGAGGCAGGTGTTCAGCCCCCGTTCAGGCGACGAGACCGGCGCCGAGGGAGACGAAGCCGATGACCGCCCAGCCGCTGGAGATGTTGAAGGCGCCCTCGCTCGACGATTTCGAGGCGCTCGGACGCGTCGCACTCAAGGGGTTGCCACGGGAATTCCTGACACTGATCGGCGATGTCGAGATCCGTGTCGACGATTTCCCGACGCGCGAGGTTCTGGATGATCTCGTCATCGAGTCGGAGTTCGACCTGCTTGGCCTCTTTGTCGGTGTGGGCCTTGCCCATGCCGGTGCGACGGCGGTCACCGGAATGATGCCAAACCGCGTCTGGCTCTATCGCCGTCCGATCCTCGATTATTGGGCGGAGCATGACGAGACGCTCGGCGCCATCGTTACGCATGTGCTGATCCACGAGATCGGCCACCATTTCGGCCTCTCCGACGACGACATGGAGGCTATCGAGGAGGCTGCAGACTGACGACCGGCCTCGCTTGGCCGCCGCTTGACCACCGCGCCGCACGGGCGCATCACCTGTTAAACCCCGTCTTTCAGGACGATCCGAGGACGACCGCCATGGACAAGTTCACAACGCTGACCGGTGTCGCAGCCCCGCTGCCGCTCATCAATATCGACACCGACATGATCATCCCGAAGGATTATCTGAAGACGATCAAGCGCACCGGCCTTGGCAAGGGCCTGTTCGCCGAGATGCGCTACAAGGACGACGGCAGCGAGAATCCGGACTTCGTGCTGAACAAGCCGGCCTATCGACACGCCTCGATCATCGTCGCGGGCGATAATTTCGGCTGCGGCTCGTCGCGCGAACATGCACCCTGGGCGCTGCTCGACTACGGCATCCGCTGCGTGATTTCGACGTCATTCGCCGACATCTTCTACAACAACTGCTTCAACAACGGCATCCTCCCGATCCGGGTCGACAAGGAAGACCTCGACAAGCTGTTCGACGATGCCGAACGAGGCGAAAATTCGCGCATCACCATCGACCTCGCTGCACAGGAAATCCGCGGCCCCGACGGGGGCGTCGTGCATTTCGACATCGATGCCGAGCGCAAGGAGAAGCTGCTGAACGGTCTCGATGATATCGGGCTCACCATGGTGAAGCAGCCGGAGATCGCGACATTCGAGGCAACCGTGGCCGAGGAACGCCCCTGGGCCTGATACGGCGCTGACTTGATGCAGAAACGGCGTCCGGTCTCACGACCGGGCGCCGTTTTGGTATTCCGACTGAAGTTCAGCTTGGACTTAGTTGATGTCCATGCCGTCCTGGATCGCCGGATGGGGATCGAACGCGCCGATGCCCTGCTGGCCATTGGCGGTCACGCCGACTTCCTGGCCGGGGAGAAGGCCGTAAAGCACGGTGCCATTGGCGAACTGGAACGACTGGCCGGACTTCAGGGTCAGCGTGCCGGCGGCCGGGTTGACCGTCTCGACGGTGCCCTGGATCTGCTCGGCGGCGAAGGCCGCGGCGCCCGAAGCGAGGAAGGCGAGCGAGGCGGCGGCGATTGCGAACTTGCGCATGATAGTACTCCTAAGGATTGAATTCTGGGCGCCGCAAGGCGCCTGAGGTTTAGCGATGTCGGGTCTTAGTTGACGTCGCCATCACGATTGGCCGGATGCGGATCGAAGGCGCCGATGCCCTGCGAACCATTGGCGGTCACGCCAACTTCCTGGCCGGGGAGAAGGCCGTAAAGCACGGTGCCGTTAGCGAACTGGAACGACTGGCCGGACTTCAGGGTCAGCGTACCGGTCGAGGCATTGACGGTCTCGACGGTGCCCTGGAACTGCTCGGCGGCGAAGGCCGCGGCGCCCGAGGCGAGGAAGGCGACCGAGGCCGCGGCGATTGCAAACTTGCGCATGATAGACTCCTTAGCTTGAATTTTGGGCCCCTTGGGGCGCAATGACTTGGATTGTGAAGGGCTCGGGCTTAGTTGACGTCGCCGTCACGATTGGCCGGATGCGGATCGAAGGCACCGATGCCCTGCGAACCGTTGGCGGTCACGCCGACTTCCTGGCCGGGGAGAAGGCCGTAGAGCACGGTGCCGTTGGCGAACTGGAACGACTGGCCGGACTTCAGGGTCAGCGTACCGGCGGCCGGGTTGACCGTCTCGACGGTGCCCTGGAACTGCTCGGCGGCGAAGGCCGCGGCGCCCGAAGCGAGGAAGGCGAGCGAGGCGGCGGCGATTGCAAACTTGCGCATGATATTATCCCGTAATGATGTTCTGCCGTGACGACGATCAGTTGGCTTACTGTTGCCACCGATCGTTGCCGGTGAGCCTGATATGGGATTCTCCCCCGGCGGAACAACTCACGCAATTGTCATTCACACGCCCCTTGAACCACTACGACGAACGTCGGTTCCGCATTTTGCGATTCCTGCAGAATAATTTCTCGACAGATCGGCCTGGCGTGGAATGACCGACCGGTTCAATCCGTCATTGTTCACCATTTTGCACTGCACTGTTAAAGAAATAGCGACGCTTATGATAAGCCTTCCCTATTGTCAGTGATGTTGTTTCACAATCCTGTCAGGCTTCCGCGAACGATCCTCGCGAGGCCGTCACCCACCGCGTGATGCAATGACTTCAAAGCGGGCAATAAGGCGCTTTGCCGCTTCCGCATGCAGCCGTTCGACGATCCTGCCCTCAACCGCCAGGACGCCAAGTCCGACATGGCGCGGCTCGTCGAACAGCCCCGCGATGCGACGCGCCTCGGCAAGCGCTGCCTCGTTCGGCATGAATGCGCGATTGGCCGCCTCGATCTGGCGGGGATGAATGAGGCTCTTGCCGTCGAAACCGCAGTCAAGCGCCTGAAGGCATTCGGCCTCGAAGGCTGCTACGTCGGAGAGGTCGTTGAAGACACCGTCGATCACATCGAGCCCGCCGGCGCGCCCCGCCGCCAGCACACCCATCATCCAGGGCAGCATCGGCGCCCTTCCCCGCACCTGGCGCGCGCCCGTCTCCGCCGCGAGGTCGTTGAGCCCGAGCACCAGCGCCGTGAGCGGATAGTCGCCATCGGTAGCGAGCGCGATGGAAAGTGGATCGGCGACGGCTCGCGCCGTCTCGATCATCGCCCAGATCGGCACGGTCACCCCGGGTGCCGTCTCGGCCGCCGCGCGCCTGAACGCTCCAATATCCGCCGCTGTGGCGATTTTCGGCAGCAGGAGACCATCGGGCTGAGCCGGAAGGATCACTGCAAGATCCGCAATGCCGAGGCCCCCCGCCAACGGATTGAGACGTACGACGACCTCCGGAGCGTCAGGACGGCGTGGCACGGCCAGCAACGCTGCGATGCGCTCGCGCGCGGCGGCCTTTTCGGTCGGCGCGACGGCGTCCTCGAGATCCAGGATGACAGCGTCGGCCCCGAGCCCCAGGGCCTTTTCAAGCGCGCGCGGATTGGCACCCGGCACATAGAGCACAGAGCGGCGCGGGCGGCTGGACGGCATCGTCATGTCCTCGCATATCGGCAATGGCAAAGCAGGCATGCGGCGCGGCCGGATCGAATCGGCTAGGGTCCGCAGCTCAGCTCGAAGGTAGCAACAGATGCCGATCAGCCCGAAGCCTGCTGTTCTCGTCCTCACATCGGAGGTGGTACGCGGCGCCGTCGGCGGTCGTGCCGCCGGCTTCACGCTGGAGCGGCTCGGCTTTCCGCTCTGGACCGTTCACACCGTAACCCTGCCCTGGCACCCTGGCCACGGCCGCGCCAGCCGGATCGTGCCGGACGAAGCGTCCTTCGCCGCCCTGATCGACGATCTTCTCCGCGCGCCCTGGCTTGGCGAGATCGGCGGCATTCTGACCGGCTATGTCGGCGCCGCAACCCAGCCGGCCGCTATCGCCCGGCTCATCGACGCCATCAGGCGGACCAACCCAGACGTTCTTTATCTCTGCGACCCCGTGATGGGCGACAATGGCGCACTCTATGTGCCCGAGGCCAACGCCGCGGCGATCCGCGATTACCTCGTGCCCCGCGCGGATATCCTGACGCCAAACTTGACTGAACTCGCCTTCCTCGCCGGCCAGCCAATCGCAACTCGTGACGAAGCCGTCGATGCCGCGCGAGCCCTCACCGCGCCACGCGTCGCCGTCACGTCTGCGCTTTCCGGCGGGGGCGAGACAGAGACCCTCCTTGTCACGGCGGATGCGGTCCTGTCCGCGCGCCACGCCCTCTTCGATGGACGCGTCCCGAATGGCACGGGCGACCTCTTCGCTGGATTGATGCTGGCCCGTCTCCTCGACGGCGCGGACGACAGCGCGGCACTCGGGCAATCAACGGCGACCCTGGTCGATCTTCTGTCCGCCGCGCGCTCCCTTGGCGCCGACGAACTGCCTCTGGCAACCCTGCAGGAGCGCCTCGTCACGCCGGAAGCGCGCGTGACGGTGCGGACCGACGCAGCCGTTGTACCGTGACTGCCTGGGTCGCCGGCGTCGATGGCTGCAAGGCCGGCTGGATTGCGGTCCTCGTCGCCGACGCGGGCGCGACCGAAATCGTTGTGACCCCACGCTTTGCGGACATTCTCGCACATCGGTACGCGCCATCGATCATAGCCGTGGACATGCCGATCGGCCTTCCTGATCGAGTCGGTCCCGGCGGCCGGGGTCCTGAGCGGCTGGTGCGTGCGAAGCTTGGCAACCGTCAATCGTCCGTCTTTGCGATCCCGCCACGATCCGCCGTCATGGCCGAAAGCTATGCCGAGGCGACGAGTGCATCGCTGGAAGCATCGACACCGCCACGCAAGGTCTCGCGCCAGGCTTTCGGGCTCTTTCCGAAGATCCGTGAAATCGATGCCCTGATGACGCCGGCGCTTGAGGACCGCCTTTACGAGAGCCATCCGGAGCTGGCTTTCTGGGCCCTGAATGGGCAGCGTCCGATGGCATTGCCGAAGAAGGCGCGGGGCGTGCCTCATCCGGCCGGTCTCAACGAGCGACGCGCTTTGCTTATTCACAGCGGCTACGATGCAGCTCTTCTATCGACGGCGCCGCGCGGAGCGGGCCCGGACGACGTGCTGGATGCGGCAGTGCTCGCCCTAATCGCCCGGCGCATCGCGGGGGGCAAAGCGGAGTCCTTTCCGTCCATGCCGGAGCGCGACGCGAAGGGCCTGCGCATGGCGATCTGGGCCTGAGTCGCTCTCGGCGGCTTGACCTTCGCGGTCTGGGCAGGACAATGATCGCAGCAAGGCGTTCGCCAGACCGCCGCCCCTTCGTCAGAGGACATCCGCAGCACCATGAGCAAAGTGAAGATCACCGCCGGTCCCTACACCTTCCTGGGTGAGTTCGAGGAAGAGGCGGCGCCGAAGACTGTCGCGGTGTTCAAGACGCTGCTGCCCTATCGCGAAAAGATCATTCACGTCCGCTGGAGCGGCGAGGGCTGCTGGATTCCGCTTGGCGACCTTGATCTCGGCCTCGGCTACGAGAATCACACCTCCTATCCGGCACCTGGCCAGTTCATTCTCTATCCCGGCGGCATCAGCGAAACTGAGATCCTGCTCGCCTATGGTGGCGTGCACTTCGCCTCGAAGCTTGGTCAGCTTGCCGGCAATCACTTCCTGACAATTACCGAGGGCAAGGAAAACCTGACCGCACTCGGCAAGGCGACACTCTGGAAGGGCGCACAGGACATCCTGTTCGAGGCCGTCGACTAGGTTGCACCGACGCAGCCAGGCGCGACGGCGCGCGCCGCGAGATGCGCCCCGGCAATACAAATTGCCGCGGCGCTGACGCCACAGGGAGGAAGCCATGACCGATGATGCGACGCTGCTTGACGATTTGCTCGAGCAGGAGAAACGGCTCGTCTTCGACCGTTTCGACAACGACACCGCCATCCTACTCGGGACGCGGATTCTGGAGCGGGCGCGCGCCGGCAAGCAGGCAGTCGTCGTCGACATCTCGCGAGGCGATCAGCGCCTGTTCTATGCAGCGCTTGCCGGGACCAGTCCGGACAATGAGTTCTGGGTCGCCGGCAAGATCGCGGTCGTCAAACGCTTTGGCCATTCGTCATTCTATGTGGGCCAGAAGGCCCGTATTCGCGGCGTCGACTTCGCGACGGCATCCCTGGTCGACCGGGAGCAGTTCCGCGCCCATGGCGGTTGCTTCCCGATCATCGTCGCGAATGTCGGCATGGTCGGCACGGCGACGGTTTCCGGCCTGCCCCAGGCCGAGGATCACGCCCTGGTTGTCGCGGTCATCGAGGATGTCCTCGCCGAAATCGGTTCCGGCGAGGCACGCACGGAAGTCTGGACCGCCTGAGCGCCCGCAGAATCAAGCCTTGAGTGCTGCGGCGTTGTCAGCCGCGTAGACCGCGAGCGCCCGCGGCGGCTTGCCGGTCAGCGTTTCGACGTCGCCGGTGACAAGGGCCGTCCATCCCGCACGGACGGGATAGAAGATCGACGCGAGAAACGCCGCATAGTCCTGCGGCACGCCGGCACCGGTCAGAATTCCGATGAAGGCCTCGTCGCTGATCGCCGTATAGGTCACGGATTTACCGATAACGGCGGAGAGAATGGCGGCCGCCTCGGCATAGCCAAGCGCCTCGGGGCCGGTCAGGCTAAAGGCCTTGCCGTCGAAGGCATTGGAGGTCAGGGCTGCAGCCGCGCTCTCAGCGATATCGCGCACATCGATGAAGCTGGTCTTGCCTTCGCCCGCCGGAACGGCGATCTGGCCATGGTCGATGCCCGGCTTCCAGAAAGTCTGGAAATTGTCAGCGAACCAGTTCGGCCGCAGGATCACATAGGGCGTGCCAGACTTCTCGAGTGCAATCTCGACCTGGCGATACGGGATGCTGTCATCGGCTTCGACGCCGAAGACGCTGAGGAACACGACCTTGACGCCACGCTCCGCCGCTGCGGCAACGACCGGAAGCAGCAACTCTTTGGCGTTCACATAGCCGGTTGGCAACATGACGAAGGCGCGATCAACGCCGTCGAACGCCGCCTCGAAGGTAGACGGATCGGTGATGTCGAACACGACGCCCGCAGCGCCTTCGACTGGCTTGCCCGCCCGCGACGCAGCCTTAACCTTCTCGCCTTTCGTAAGCAGCATCCTGACCAGCGGCTTGCCGATATTGCCGGTCGCGCCGAGCACGAGAATTCCGTCTGCCATTGTGATCCCCTTCGG
Organism: Kaistia soli DSM 19436; assembly: GCF_900129325.1. Lineage (GTDB taxonomy): Bacteria > Pseudomonadota > Alphaproteobacteria > Rhizobiales > Kaistiaceae > Kaistia > Kaistia soli. The sequence continues at coordinate 133,522 of NZ_FQUP01000002.1, forward strand.
TATCGATTGGAAACTATCTATCGAAGTGATACATAGATCCCAATATGGAAGCGCGGAAGAGGGCACTTCTTGATCACGAAGTAACCTCAGGGAAACCGGCTACTCGATCGGATCGCTGATGTCGCAAGCCTATGATGTCTACAATGACCGTTGCCCGACGCGGATGGTACTCGACCGGATCGCCGATAAATGGGCTGTGCTGATCCTTGACCGGCTGCAGGACGGGCCAGTGCGATTCAATCATCTGCGCCGCGATATCCACGGGATCTCTCAGAAGGTCCTGTCTCAGACATTGAAAAAGATAGAGCGCGACGGCCTTGTCTCGCGCACGGTCTATGCGACCGTTCCGGTGACAGTCGAATATGCGCTGACGCCTCTCGGGCGAACATTGACCGAAACTGTCCGCACCCTCGCCCATTGGGCCGAAAAGAACATGGATGCGGTGCTGGCGGCGCAGCAAGCCTATGACGCGGCGACCGCACCGCCCAGATGATCGCGCTCTAGGAAACGCCCATCGGCTGCGGATGATCGCGCAGCAGCGCGGCCTTCACCTTTTCCATCGCGCGGCCCTCGATCTGGCGCACGCGTTCCTTGGAAATGCCAAGCGCGACGCCGAGTTCTTCCAGCGTCACGGTCTCCTCGCTCAGCCGTCGCGCCTTGAGGATGCGGGCCTCACGCGGTGACAGCACATCCATCGCCTGGTGCAGCCAAGTCGACCAGCGCGCGCCATCGATTGCCTCGCCGACGCGCTCGTCGGGCAGCGGGGCATCGTCGACGAGGAAGTCCTGGCGGTCCGAGGCGGTTGATTCACCGTCGCCAACCGGCGCATTGAGGGAAGCGTCCGAACCGGAAAGCCGAGCATCCATCACAGCGACATCGTCGGTCGAGACTCCGATCGCCAGCGCGATCTGCTGATAGACTTGGCGGCTATTACCGGCTTCCCCATTGCGGGAAAGCTTCGCACGCAGCCGCCGCAGGTTGAAGAACAGGGCTTTCTGCGTCGACGAAGTGCCGCCCCGCACGATCGACCAGTTGCGCAGGACATAGTCCTGGATGGCCGCCCGGATCCACCATGTCGCATAAGTCGAGAAGCGAATCTCGCGCTCCGGCTCGAATCGCGCCGCTGCCTCCAGCAGGCCGACATTGCCCTCCTGGATCAGGTCGCTCATGGGCAATCCGAAATGCCGAAAGCGCGCTGCGATCGCAATGACGAGACGCATATGCGCCTGTGTGAGCTGGTGCAGGGCTGCCTGATCGTGCCGATCACGCCAAAGGACCGCGAGGTTGTGTTCCTGCTCGCGCTCCAGATAGGGAGCCTGCATGGCCGCCTTCACGAACTGGCGGCTCGAAGTTGTCGACATGGCCATTCGCTGGAGTCCCCGTTGTCATTCCGCCCGCATTCACAGGGTGATACGGATGGGCGAGGAGAACGGTTGCGTCTGCCATGCGCACATTGGCGTGATCGGACCATTGCCCCGGGCCGATCGCGACCTAAAACGAAACGCCCGGCTGCAAGGCCGGGCGTTTTGCACATATTCAGTGACGCGACGCGGAGAACCGCGTCAATTCGGCGCAGCAGCGATCACGCCGCCTCATCATGCGACTCGTCGCCATCATCTTCAGGCTCAGCCTCGGCACTCGCATCCTCGGCCTTGCCACCGCGACGCGGGCTCTTGGCGAGATTCTGCTCGATCTGGCGCACTGCCTCGGTCTCGGAGATCTCACTGACGGCAGCGATCTCGCGCGACATCCGGTCGAGCGCCGCCTCGTAGAGCTGACGCTCCGAATAGGATTGCTCGGGCTGGCTGTCGGAGCGGAAGAGATCACGCACCACTTCAGAGATCGCGATCAAGTCGCCCGAATTGATTTTCGCCTCGTATTCCTGCGCACGACGGCTCCACATCGTACGCTTGACGCGCGCGCGGCCGCGGATCGTCTCCAGCGCCTTCTTGACCGTGGCAGCATCGGAGAGCTTGCGCATGCCCACCGCCGTCGCCTTCGCGACGGGGACGCGCAGTTTCATTTTATCCTTCTCGAATGAGATCACGAACAGCTCGAGCTTCATGCCGGCCACTTCCTGTTCCTCGAGACCAACGATCTCGCCGACGCCATGCGCCGGATAGACGATGCGCTCGCTCGTCTTGAAATCGGAACGAAGAGTGGTCTTCTTGATTGCGGCCATACTCGTGTAGACTCCTTGCGGTTACGGTCCCGGCTCGCCAAGCCGAAGGCCGGACATGACGCGCACAGCGTCAGATCCATCGCTCCTGCGTTCCGGGACGGTGCCAGTGCGCGCGAACACTCCGGCGGCGAACCACCCGGATTCGCCTTGCCAACTGTCAGCCGATGGAAAAAATCGTGTAGCTCGCCCGAAGGTCGCGGTGCCGCGCGCTTTCAAGTCACAAATAAGCCCGCTTGCGCCGCTCATCGCTGCGCAAGAAGGCCATTTCGCTATCGAAAGAGGAGACTTACCAACAACCAAACACCAACCAGGTGCGGCGACGCCGTAGGTTTTTACCGACTGTGTTGGGTATATATCACAAAAAGCCGGAAAAACAAAGCGTTACAAAGCACGTCCCCGCGATCGCCCATTAAGGGACGCGCGCGCGACCTTCAGCGACCGACGCGAAACAGGGACGGCTCAGTCGCCTTCGCCCGGCTTCGGCGAGAAATGCGCCTCGAACTTGCCGGCAACCCCGTCGAAGCTTGCGGCGTCAGCCGGCGGCTCCTTGCGTAGCGTAATATTGGGCCACTTGTCGGCATATTCGGCGTTGATCTTCAGCCACTTGTCGAGGCCAGGCTCGGTATCGGGCTTGATCGCCTCGGCCGGACATTCTGGCTCGCAAACGCCGCAATCGATGCACTCGTCCGGATGGATGACGAGCATGTTGTCGCCTTCGTAGAAGCAGTCCACCGGGCAGACTTCGACGCAGTCGGTATATTTGCAGCGAATGCAGTTATCGGTCACGACATAGGGCACGGCAATCTCCTTGCCCGGGACGCGTCAGCCGCAGGCAGTGGCATGGGGTATCCGGTTTGCCGGGAGGGTGCAAGGATCGGAAAACCCTAGAGCCGACCCCTCGGCGAAATGATCATTCAGTCTTCGCCATCGTCGCGAAACGGTGTTCCACCGAACGCTGAGCCGGTAAAATGGAACGCGTCTATCGCCCGTCTGTCGCGCTTGGTGGGCCTCTCTCCGCCCGATGCCGGCCGGATGGGCGCGGGCGGCGTGACATCCTCGTAGAGCGTCTGAGCCTCGGGCGCGGGCCCTCGGCGAACGCCTGGTGCCAGCACCTTCAGCACGCGCACCTGGCGCTCTAGCGTCAATGTCAGCACGTCGCCGACGCGGACGAGGCGGCTGGGGCTGTCAATCCGGTCACGATTGACGCGGACCGCCCCAGACAACACCAGCTTCTGCGCTGTGGTCCGCGTCTTGGCGAAGCGCGCAAACCACAGCCATTTGTCGATGCGCTGGGGGCCCGCCTCCTCGCTCATCGCAGCAAGACCCGCCGTCAGCTGCCGCGCTTCTTCGCCTCAAGATCGGCCTTCAGGGCGGCCAATGCGGCGAAGGGCGAGTTGGGATCGATCGGCCGTTCACGGCGCGGCTCCTCGCGGCGCGGCTGCGGCGCCCCGCCATGCTTGCGCTGGTCGGGTCGATCCTGATGACGACGATCGGGACGCTCGCCATCGGCATGCGCCGGCCGATCATGCGGCCGCGGCGCCGGACGATCGGGACGTGGACCACGCTCGTCGCGGCGCCCAGGCTTGGCGTCGCCGCCCTGAGGCGGGCGACCCTGACCCGGACGATCCTGCTGCGGACGCCCATGACGACGCCCCTCGCGCGTCTCCGCTGGCGCTTCCTCTGCACCAGCCTGCGGCTCACCGCGATGGCGCCCGCCGCCACGGCGCTCACCCTGCTCGCGCGGGGGCCGGCGATCAAACCGTCCGGGACGCCAAATTTCGATCATCTCGGGTTCAGCCGGCGCCGCCGACTCGGCAACCGTGACGGCCTCGGTCACGGCCTCGGTTTCGGCCGCGATGGCACCCGATGCATCGTCCGTTTCGGCGACCGGCTCGGCTTCGGCAACAGCGTCCGACGCCACAGCCTCGCCCTCGCCAGCGGCCTCGACATCAACCGGGTCAGCCGTTTCCAGCTCTGCCGCAACGACTTCGACCGGTTCAGTCCCCTCCGCGACGACGGGTTCGTCGCTCACGGGCGCGGCATCGGTCTCTACGGGGCTTTCCTGGGCATCAGTGCCGTCGGAAGCCGCCTCGGCCACAGCTGTGGCGGGCGCAGCCTCTGATGCAGCCGCCGCCGGCTTCGGCGGAGCGGGCCGACGGTCGAGACGATAGCCGAGCGACTTCAGCACGCCGGCGAAATCCTCGCCCGAGCAGCCGAGCAGCGACATCATCGACACGGTCACGGTGAAGCCATTGCCGTCGACCGCGCCTTCCGGCGGAACGAGATTGTCGGAGGTCGGCTTCCAGGCGATCAGCGGGCGGATGATATCGGCCAGCCGCTCAAGAATATCGAGACGCACGGCGCGGTTGCCGGCGATGCGATAGCCGACGACCCGATAGAGTGGCCGCGCGAAGGTCGGGTCGACCAGGATGGTCGTGCGGCCCGAAGCCGAAAGCTGCGGCAGCTCGGCGAGACCGGGCGTATCGAGACCCTGGTTCTTGAGCGCCCAGAGCAGTGCATTGAGCGCGCTCGGCGCCGGCTTCAACAGCGCTGGCACATAGACATGATAAGCGCCGAAGCGAACGCCGAGTTTCCGAAGCCCGGCGCGCGATTCCTGGTCGAGTGCCTTGAGCTCATCGGCAAGTTCGGACCGGTCGAGAACGCCCTGCCCCTCGACGAGGCGGAAGGCGATGCCGCGGGCGGCAGCCGTCAGCTCTGCGCCGGCGAGCAGATCGAACAGCGGCTTCAACAATGTCTCGACATGGCTCTTCAGCCAGAGATCGACACGATCCTGAACGCGCTCGCGGGCCGGGCCAGTCAGCCCGTCATCGGCAAGCAGGACGAGGCGCGGCTTCAGCGCATCATCCGTCGACACGATCTTGGCGATCGGAGCGCCAAGCCAGCGCAGCGTGCCATCGACGGAGAGCACGAGTTCGGGATTGGGCGCCCGGCCGAGCTTTTCGGCTCGCCGGTCAAGTTCGCCTGCCAGCGCCTTATGAGCCACAGCTGCAATCGCCTTGGCATCCGGTCCATCGGCCTTTGGGTCAGGCGTGAAGCGGAAACCCTGCAGGCTGCCGACATGCTGTCCCTCGACCAGCACGTCGCCGGAGGTTGTGATTTCTGCTTCGAGCATCGCGTTTTCTCTTAGCCGCTTCATGAGAACGCTGGTGCGCCGATCGACGAAACGCTGGGTCAGCCTCTCGTGGAGCGCGTCGGAAAGACGATCCTCTATCGCGCGCGTGCGCTCCTGCCAATGGCGAGGATCACGAAGCCAGTTTGAACGGTTCGCCGCGAAGGTCCAAGTTCGGATATGCGCGATGCGATTGGCGAGCGTATCGATGTCACCATCAGTCCGGTCCGCGAACGCACATTGCCGGTCAAACCAATCCTCCGCAATAGCCCCGTCGCGTGCGACGAAACGGAAGATCTCGCTGACAAGCTCGGCATGATTGGCCGGGGCGATGCGGCGATAGTCGGGAATCTGGCAAATATCCCAAAGGAGTTGCACCCGTTCGCGCGATGTCGCGAGGTCCTTCACCTCGGGATCGCGGCCGACGCGATCGAGAACCGTGACATCGACAGAAGGTGGCGCCTTCGACAGGCCCTCTATTCCAGGCGCGCGATCGAGGCTCGCCCGCAGCGTTTCCAGCGACCGGAAGTCGAGGGTTCGGTTGCGCCACTGCAACGTCCGCACCGATTGAAAATGATGATTCTCCAGCGCCTCGACCAAATCGTCGTCGAGTGGATCGACCTGTCCGGTGACGCCGAATGTGCCGTCGCGCGTGTGGCGGCCGGCCCGGCCGGCGATCTGGCCAAACTCGGACGCAGAAAGGCGGCGATACTGATAGCCGTCGAATTTGCGCTCCTGCGCGAAGGCGACATGGTCGACGTCGAGATTAAGCCCCATGCCGATCGCATCGGTGGCAACGAGGAATTCGACATCGCCGGACTGGAACAGCTCGACCTGAGCGTTGCGCGTGCGCGGCGAGAGGGAGCCGAGCACCACCGCCGCGCCGCCGCGCTGCCTGCGGATCAGTTCGGCAACCGCATAGACCTCATCCGATGAGAAGGCGACGATCGCGGAGCGGCGCGGCAGTCGCGTAATCTTCTTCGAGCCGGCATAAGTCAGCATCGACATGCGCGGCCGCGTGATGATCGTGACGCCGGGCAACAGCTTCTCGATGATGCCGCGCATCGTCCCCGCGCCGAGCAGCAGCGTCTCGTCCCGACCGCGGAGATTGAGGATGCGATCGGTGAAGACATGCCCGCGCTCAAGATCCCCGGCCAGCTGGATCTCGTCGATTGCAAGGAAGGACGCGTCGGTCTGCGATGGCAGCGCCTCGACGGTACAGACCCGGTAGCGCGGATGGGCCGGGATGATCTTCTCTTCGCCGGTGATCAACGCGACGGCCTCTGTGCCAACCCGCGCGGCAACGCGGCCATACACTTCGCGTGCCAGAAGACGCAACGGCAGCCCGATAACGCCGCTCGAATGAGCGAGCATCCTCTCGATGGCGAAATGCGTCTTGCCGGTATTGGTGGGCCCGAGCACGGCCGTCACGCCACGGCCACCGGCTCCTGCGCCAGCACCGGGCGGTCTGTTAGAATCCGTCATCGCGTGGGTTGTCTCACCTCGGCGGATCTTGCGGGCAGGCACACCTTTGCAAAGCACGCCGAGACCCGAAATGGGAACGTCCTGCGAACAAAGCCAGCCCGAATCGCTGACTCGCACGCTGTCCCCTTCTGTTCTGCAGACTATATGGTGTGCGAGCGCGCTCGATCCACCGGCGCCTTCACGCGGCGCCGAAAAATGGGCCTGGAGGCGCGCCTCAGGTGATCATTAACGAGACTTGAAGATCGGGACTCGCATTCGAGCCATCGGCCTTAATCTTCGCGTCGAACCAAGAACGGAGGATGGACGAATCGGATGGAACCGGGTGTTCGCGTTACGTTTCACCCAGATCTGGTGCCAGCGCGACAGCCGGGCACAAGAGCGGCGCTCTAGCCTTTCTACGCTCGTCACCGGTTTCGATTGTGTCGTTAAGATTTGACGCAAATTCCGCGAACTTGTCCCACCGTGGCACGGACCACGTCTTAATCGAGTTTCATCGGCTCAATATCCGGGAGCTACCTAATAGATCATGCTCCTTCGATCGACATCGATGGAGCTGAGCATCCCGGCTCCGTGATGCCACTGGCGGCAATGTCAGACCGGGCCGAACTCAATTGGCGGCGGCTGCCCGCTCATCCCGGCCGGTGCTGGCGAACCGCGAAGCATGGATGGTCAGAACGCCTGCTTCCGTGCCGATCTGCATCCGGTAGGGAAGCATCAGTCCGATGTCCTCTGCCGGCGCCAGCCAGACCTCGAGATTGGTGTTGGCCTCCATGAACTTCACTTCCTCGCGGCTCGGCCGATGCCCGGCAACCGGCACATAACGCGCACCGCAGACATAGACGGTGCCGGAATAGGAGCCGTTCTCGCCCTTCACCTCGGCCGTCGACTTGTAGAACAGGCGGATATCGAAGCGCTGCCAACCATCGAAGACAGGGATGGTCCGATTGCAGGCACGCGCCATATCGCCCTTGTAGAGCGGCGCAATCATCGCGGAGAGCGGATCGACGATCTTGTGCTTGTGTTGCGGCAGCAGCGGCACCCGGTCAGCCTTGATCGGCAGCGGCGGCAGCGCGGCCACCGAGACGATCGTGCCCGAGCGCATGCGCATATTGACGACGCTTGAGGTCTGGCCGCTCTCCGTTGTGTCGAGATAGTAGTCGTTCGGCAGGACGGTCGTGCCCGCGATCTGGCCACTGCTCTTGAGAAGTCCGGTGCCGTCGGAGACCAGACGGCTGATGCCGCTGGTGGTGCCGCGGATCGTCATCGTGTAGCGGCTGCGCTCGACAGTTGCGTCCAACTTGAAGCGGCCGATCGTGATGCCGTTGAGGCCCATCGTATAGCTCGCCTCGACCTGGCCGCTGCGTGGCAGCGCCGTCGGCGCCCGCGCCGCGGCTGGAAAGCTGCCGGCCAGCGCCACCAGCATCACTGCGGGTCGCAGCATCCGGAACATCCGGCTCGGGATCATGGGGTTACTCCTCATCCGGACCGTGCGCGCCATCGCGGCCGTTCGCTGATCTCATGATTTCGTTAACCATGATGCGGGTCGTTTCTGACTAAAGTGTTAGCTTCAGTCTCGACATCGTCATTTTGCGTTCTGCATGACCTTCAGCTCGCGCAAGCAGCGAGGCCGCGCTTGACGTGCCGGGCTGCGGTGACTATGAGATGCGCCACTTATCCAGAATATGGCCGTGATGACTGCCGAGGCCGGCGCGCGCGGCGGAAGAGAAGGATCTTTGTTATGTCCCGTGTCTGCGAATTGACCGGCAAGGCGGTGATGACCGGCAATACCGTCAGCCATGCCAACAACAAGAGCCGTCGCCGCTATCTGCCGAACCTCGTCAACGTGACGCTGATCAGCGACGCGCTTGGCCAGAGCTTCAAGCTGCGCGTCAGCGCCTATGGCCTGCGCTCGGTCGAGCATCGTGGCGGCCTTGACGCCTTCCTCGCCAAGGCTGACGTCAGCGAGCTTTCGGCCAAGGCACAGCTTCTGAAGCGCCAGATCGCTAAGAAGACGGCTGCAACGGAAGCTGCTGCCGCCTGATCGGCAGCGGATCGAAGATTTGGAAAAGGCCGCCTCAGGGCGGCCTTTTCATTTCAGCTACTGGTTCACTCGGCCACGGCGACGGCTGGGCCGGTCCAGACGAATTCGAGCAGCAGCGTCCGCTGGAGGGGATTGAGATTGTCATCCGAGACGATCGTCACCCGGGTCTTGCCATCGGGATCAGTCGAAACGGCCAAGCCTTCCATATTGTCGATCTGCTCGGACATCGCGGCTTCGAGCGCCACGGGCCCGTCAAGCACGGCACCCGGGCGGATGGCATCGCCCGCGATACGACGTAGCCGCATATTGACGCCAATTGGCAGTGCCGAGACTTTGCGCTCCAGCAGCAATAGATCGCCATTCGGCATGAAGGCGCCGTCTGTCACGTCATAGTCGTCGCTGCGGACAATAGAGAAGGCGCCGGCCTGCTTGCCGCTGACGATGAAGGCGCGATGATTGCCGTCCGCGTCCAGCGAGCGCTCCGTGACCAACACGGGGGAACCGGCGAGTGGTCCACCCAGCGGCGCCACCGCGACCGTTTCCAGACCCTGATTGGCGACCAGCCCGCGCGCCGCGCGCGGCACCGCCACGATCTCCGCCCGCGCGAGCGCGGGGTCGCGGGTGAAGGCGTAGAATTTCAGGTCGTTGCTCTGCTCGAACGTCACGTAAGCGCCATTGCCGGAAGACGCGAGGCGCACCGATTCCGCATCAGAGCGAACGCGGCGCGTCAGCGGGCGCCCGCGGATGTCGCGCATCGGCCCCCACCGCGTCGCCTCGATGCCGGTCAGACGGCCGGCGTTGCGCACTAGGCGGCCGGAAAACCATTTGCCGCGGTCGGACACAGCAACGAAGTCCGTGCCATTGGGACGAACGTCAAACCCGGAAAGCCCGCCGAAGCCCTTCATTGGCGATGAAAGCACGAGCCCACCGCGAAATTCGAACTCGCCGAACTGCGTCTCCGGACTGACGCGCCCGAACGACGCGATCGGTTCGACATGGACGTCGATCGGCGCCATGCCAGGCTTGGTCTGGCTCGCCGCACCGGTAGCGGCAATCGGCAACACCGCCGCCAAGAATAGCGACAGGACGGCACGCCTCACCCGGCGCGCCTCCGCCGCATCTGGGGCGCGGCTGCGAGCGTCTTCTCGTCGAACAATTCGGCGAGCTTTTCGGTCATCGCGCCGGCAAGTTCCTCGGCATCGACGATGGTAACGGCGCGCTTGTAGTAACGCGTGACGTCATGACCGATGCCGATGGCGATCAGTTCGACCGGCGAGCGGTTCTCGATCTCGTCGATGACGAAGCGCAGATGCCGCTCAAGATAATTGCCGGTATTGACCGAAAGCGTTGAATCGTCGACCGGCGCGCCATCCGAGATCATCATCAGGATCTTGCGCTGCTCCGTCCGCACCAGCAGCCGCTGATGCGCCCAATCCAGCGCCTCGCCGTCGATGTTCTCCTTCAGCAGGCCCTCGCGCATCATCAGCCCGAGATTGCGCCGCGCACGCCGCCAGGGCGCGTCAGCCGCCTTGTAGATGATGTGGCGAAGGTCATTGAGCCGGCCCGGCGCCGCGGGCTTGCCGGCCTGCAGCCACGCCTCGCGCGACTGTCCGCCCTTCCAGGCCCGCGTCGTAAAGCCGAGGATTTCCACCTTGACGCCGCAACGCTCCAGCGTCCGCGCCAGGATATCCGCGCAGGTCGCGGCCACGGTGATCGGCCGGCCGCGCATCGAGCCTGAATTGTCGATCAGCAGCGTCACCACGGTGTCGCGGAAATCCGTGTCCTTCTCAATCTTGAAGGATAGCGGCTGCATCGGATCGGTGACGACGCGGTGAAGCCGCGCCGGATCGAGGATGCCTTCTTCGCGGTCGAAATCCCAGGAGCGGTTCTGCTGCGCCATCAGCCGGCGCTGCAGCCGGTTGGCAAGCCGACCGACCGCGCCCTGCAGATTGGCAAGCTGCTTGTCGAGGAAACCACGCAGCCGATCGAGCTCGGCGGAATCGCAGAGGTCCTCGGCCTTGATCGTTTCGTCAAAGCGAACCGTGAACGCCTTGTAGTCGGTCGTCGGCGTGGCTCGGAGTTGGGGCGGCTCAGGCCGGCGTTCCTCGCCGGCATCGCGCGCATCCTCGCTCTCGTCGCCTTCGCTCTCGTCCTCGGCGCCTGTCTCGGTCGTCTCGGTCTCGCCGGCGTCGGTTTCCTCGCCGCTCGCCTCGGAATCTTCCGAAGCCTCGCTTTCGGCCTGCTCGGACTGGTCCGAGCCGCTTTCCTGCTCAGCGCCCGAATCCTCGGATGCTTCGCCGTTCTCCTCATTGTCGTCGTCGTCGCCCTCGCCGAGTTCATCGCCCATTTCGAGCGAGGCGAGCAGCGAGCGGACTGCGGAGGCGAAGCGACGCTGGTCGCCGACGGTCGTTTCCAGCCGTGCAAAGCCGTCGCCGGCCTTGTCTTCGATCCAGTCACGCCAGAGATCGACGATCCGGCGGCTTGATTCGGGAGGCGGCAGCCCCGTCAGCTTCTCGCGCACGAGCAGCGACACGGCATCCTCGAGCGGCGCCTCGGCGCGTTCGGTGATGTCCTGGAAATTGCCGCGGTGATAGCGGTCCTCCAGCATCGCGGCGAGATTGCCGGCAACGCCATCCATCCGCCGCGCGCCGATCGCTTCGACGCGGGCCTGCTCGACCGCATCGAACACCGCGCGGGCATTCTTGCCCTCGGGCGCGACGGACCGGTGCAGCGCTTGGTCATGGCAGGCGAGGCGAAGCGCCATCGAATCGCCGAGCCCGCGCGTCACCGCGATCTCTTGCGCCGTCGGCTTGCGTCCGGGCTCGGGCAGCCGCGCCCGAAGGCCCGTCAGCACCGGCCGGTCATTGGAGAAGGTGACTTCGAGATCGGCCTTGCCGGAGATCGCGCGCACGCAGCCGGCCACCGCGCGCTTCAGCGGCTCGATCGCCGCTTCGCCCGGCTTTGGCTTCGGATCACTGTTGGAGCCGCTCATTGCGCGCGCCGCATCAGGACAGAACGACGTTGGCCGCCGACTCGGTCAGTTCCTCGCCGAACGCCCGCTGGTAGAATTCGGCCACCAGCGACCGCTCAAGCTCGTCGCATTTGTTGAGGAACGTGACGCGGAAGGCGAAGGCAATATCGCCGAAGATCTCGGCATTCTCGGCCCAGGTGATGACCGTGCGCGGGCTCATCACAGTGGAGAGATCGCCATTGACGAAGGCGGAGCGGGTCATGTCGGCGAGGCGGACCATGCGACCGACCAGCGCGCGGCCCTTGGCGTCGGCAAAATGCTTGGCTTTCGAAAGGACGATGCCGACCTCGTTGTCATGCGGCAGATAGTTCAGCGTGGTCACGATCGACCAGCGGTCCATCTGCGCCTGGTTGATCTGCTGCGTGCCGTGATAGAGGCCCGACGTATCGCCGAGGCCGACCGTATTGGCGGTGGCGAACAGGCGGAATGCCGGATGCGGACGGATGACACGGTTCTGGTCGAGCAGCGTCAACCGGCCCGAGGATTCGAGCACGCGCTGGATCACGAACATCACGTCGGGCCGCCCGGCGTCATATTCGTCGAACACCAGCGCGACATTGTGCTGATAGGCCCAAGGCAGGATGCCGTCGCGGAACTCGGTGACCTGCAGGCCGTCCTTGATGACGATCGCGTCCTTGCCGATGAGGTCGATACGGCTGATATGGCTGTCGAGGTTGACGCGGATGCACGGCCAGTTGAGGCGGGCGGCGACCTGCTCGATATGCGTCGATTTGCCCGTGCCGTGATAGCCGGTCACCATCACGCGGCGGTTGCGCGCGAAGCCCGCGAGGATCGCAAGGGTGGTGACGCGGTCGAACAGATAGTCCGGATCCGCATCCGGGACATGCTCGTTCGCCGCCGAATAAGCGGGAACGATGAGATCGCTCTCGAAGCCGAACGTCTCCTTGACCGACACCTCGGTGTCCGGAAGGGCCGTGCGGTCGCTCGTGGTATCAGTCATGTTGGCTCCGTCGCGTCCAAGGGACGCTTTCGGTCGGTTTCGCGTCGGAAGGGACCGGGATTGAAGATGGCCAGGAGAGGCCGTTTTTCGTTCTAGCAGAAGCCGGCGGCCTTGAGGAAGTTGTAAGCCTGGATGATTTCGCGAAGGCGGTCTTCGGAACCGCGATCGCCGCCATTGGCATCCGGGTGATAGAGCTTCACCAATTGCTTGTAGCGCGCCTTGATCGCTTCGGCTGCTTCGCCGCCTTCGAGATCGAGCGTGTCGAACGCCTTGCGCTCCAGCGTCTTCAGATGGCGCTTCGGCGTCTCCTCAGGCGGCGGCTTGAACCCGCGCTCGAACATGTCGAACGGATCGCGGATGCCGCCGGTCCAGTCGCTCGCCGCAGTGCGGCGGACATTCTCGCGCTTCTCGCCGGCGCTGTTGACGCCCATGGTCCAGGTCGGGCGATGCCCCGTCAGCGAATCCTTCTGATAGGCGGCGATCGCGTCGTCGCCCATGCCGGAAAAGTAGTTGTACGACTTGTTGTAGAGACGGACGTGATCGATGCAGAAGTGGTGATACTCGCCTTCGCGGTTCCGCCCCTTCGGTGCCTTGTGCGTGCCCGGCCGGTCGCAACCCGCCCAGCTGCACTGGGTGGTCGACTCCTTCAGCATCGCGTCGCCATCCGGCTTGATGCGGATGCGGTCGAAGATTTTTGAATCGAGCTTCATCGGCTGATTATGCTAGCCACCCATCGCCCGAACAAGGCGATGTTTGGAATGGGGTGAACGGGAGAGAGCGATGGATACCAGGGACCGGATCGCCAAGGTGCTCACGGAAGCCCTGCAGCCGGCACGTCTAGATGTGATCGACGAGTCGCATTTGCACAAGGGCCATCATGGCGCACGGCCGGGTGGAGAGACGCATTACCGGGTCAAGATCGCCGCCGAGGCCTTTCGCGGCAAGAGCCGGATCGAGATGCACCGGACAATCAACGCCCTGCTCGCCGACGAGCTCGCCGCCGGCGTGCACGCGCTCGCCATCGAAGCCGCGGCGGCCGAATGACCAGCCGCTAGGCGCGCGTCTTCTGACGACCCGCGGCCAGCAGCTTCTTCGCCAGCGCCCTGCCCATCGCGTGATAGATCCCGGCAGAGATGCGCGGATCCGCCTGGCCGGCCAGTCGGAGTTGCTCGGTGTCGAGCGCGATCACCTGAAGCGGCCCCGCCGCGCGGATCGTCGCCGTCGACGGCGCGTCGGCCAGGAAGGCAACCTCGCCGATGAACGCGCCGCGCCCGAGCCGGGCTGCTATCCTGCCGCCAAGCTCGACCTGCGCCTTGCCCGCGGCAACGAGATAGATCGCACGGACGGCCTCGCCCGTGTTGATCAGCACGGAACCATCGTCAAGATCGACCAGTTCGCCGAATTCGACCAGCCGAGACAGTTCCTCGTCGTCGAGATCGGCAAGGCTGTCACGCAGCAGCGCGCCGCCAGGGACCGCGTCGACGATCCGCCGCGCGGCCAGAAGCGCCTTCAGGCGATAGAGATTGATCGCGATGAACAGGCTCATCCAGGCGATGCCGGTATAGAGCGGCGTCGGGGTCAGCGCGAAATAGACGATCAGGAAGGCGAAGGAGAGGATCAGGAAGACGCGCAGCCAGAGGATATTCGTCAGGAACAGCGACACCGCCATCAGCAGAAAGCCGATATGGCCGGGGATATCGATCCGGTTGCCGAAAAAGAGGCTCAATATGTCGAGCATCGCCGCTCCCGCTCAAAGGCTGTCGGCGAGGAAATCCCGGACGGCGGCCGGGGGCACGTCCTTCGCGATGAAAGCCTTGCCGACGCCATGTGTCAGGATGAAGGTCAGCGTACCGCGCGAGACCTTCTTGTCCTGCGCGATCAGCGCCATCAAGCCGTCGGCATCGGGCAGCGTACCTTCAATGTCAGCCAGTTCGGTGGGCAGTCCGACTCCGGCCAGATGCGCTGTGACCCGCGCCGCGTCGTCGGGCGAGGCAAGGTTCATCCGCGCCGAGAAGCGATGCGCCAGCACCATGCCGATCGCGACGCCTTCGCCATGCACGAGGCGCTGCGAATAACCGGTCGCCGCCTCGAGCGCATGGCCGAAAGTGTGGCCGAGATTGAGCAGCGCCCGTTCGCCAGTCTCGTGTTCGTCCGCCGCAACGACGCGCGCCTTGGCCCGGCAACTCGTCGCCACCGCATGCTCGCGCTCTGGCCCGCCGGAAAAGACGCCGCGCCAGTTCGCCTCCAACCAGGCGAAGAAGCCCGGATCGTCGATCAGCCCGTATTTCGCCACTTCGGCATAGCCGGCCCTGAGTTCGCGCGGCGGCAGCGTATCGAGCACGCCCGTGTCCGCGATGACGAGGCTCGGCTGGTGGAAGGCGCCGACGAGATTTTTGCCTTCCGGCGTATTGATGCCGGTCTTGCCGCCGACGGAGCTGTCGACCTGCGCGAGCAGCGAGGTCGGCAATTGCACGAAGCGCATGCCGCGCCGCACGATCGCCGCGGCAAAGCCGGCGAGATCGCCGACGACGCCGCCGCCAAGCGCGATGACGACATCGCCGCGCTCCAGCCGCGCGGCGAGAACCGCGCGGACGACATGTTCGAGATTGGCGAAATTCTTGGTGCCCTCGCCGGGCTCAACCTCGACAGCGACGGAGCCGATGCCGGCCGCGTTAAGCACGCGGGAAAGATCGGCGCTGTAGAGCCCGCCGACGTTCCGGTCGCTGACAATGGCAGCGCGAACACGTGGCAGCCGGCGGGCGATTTCGGCGCCGGCCGAGGCGATGAGGCCACGACCGATCAGGATGTCATAGGAACGGTCGCTGAGTGCGACGCCGACGCGGATCGGTTCGACGAGCGGCGGGGATAATGTTGTCACGTCGGAGGCCTTTCGGATACGTCTTCGGCGCTGGGAGAGCCGCCCGCCAGGAAGCCGGCAAGGGCCGACAGGGTCTCCTCGGCAACGATTTCATGTGGCACGTCGCGGGAGACGACATGGATATCGGCGGTCGCGTAGACGGGATAGCGCTCATCCATCAGCCGTCGCATCGTCGCTTCGGGATCCTCGGTATGGAGCAGCGGCCGGTTGGAGCGCTTGCGCACGCGCGCCATCAGGATATCGAGATCGGCGCGTAGCCAGATCGAGACGGCGCCAACTGCGATCGCCGCCCGCGTCTCCGGGCTCATGAACGCCCCGCCGCCGGTCGCCAGCACCTTCGCCCGCTTGTCGAGCAACCGTCGGATCACGCGCCGCTCGCCGTCACGGAAATAGGCCTCGCCATGCTTGGCGAAGATCTCGGGAATGGTGGCGGCGGCCGCCTTCTCGATTTCGGCATCGGCGTCAACGAAAGGCAGCTGCAGCCGCGCGGCGATACGCTTGCCGACCGAGGTCTTGCCGGCGCCCATCAGGCCGACAAGGACGATCGCTCGCCCGCCGAGCCGTTCGACCAGCTCAGCGACCGATCTCGCCGCATCCTCGCTTCGTATCGCGTCCTGTTGCATCCCTGCCCGCCGCCTCCGCCAATACGGACAAAAGAGGTAGAGCCGCAGCGGACGCGTGCTGTCAAGCGAGGCCGGCCGTGCGCGCCATGGTGCTTGCCAGCGGCGCGCAGCGTGCCATAAGCAGGATATCAGACTGGAACCCCGCGCCGGGACAGAGCCCGCATGCCGACGCTGTCGCGTTTCATCATGGTCCTGATCGTGCTGGGCCTCGCTGCCTTCGGTGCCGTCTATGCCCTAGCGACCTTCGTCGAGCCGAAGCAGCGGGAAATCACCATCCGCATCCCGACCGACAAGCTGTTGAAAGACTGATCATGGACCGCGAATCGCCAGCGCCGCCCGCCTTCCTGAGCGATCTCGAATCCTTCCTGGAAATGATGAGCGCCGAGCGCGGGGCCTCACCCAACACGCTCTCCTCCTATCGCCGCGACATCGAGGACTATGCGGGCTTCCTCGCGCGCCGCAGGTCCAATGTCCGCAGCGCCGACGCGGCCCAGTTGCGCGCCTATCTCGCCGAACTGGAAGCGCGCGGCTTTGCCGCTTCGTCGGCGGCGCGCCGGCTCTCGGCTATCCGCCAGTTGCATCGATTCCTGTTTGCCGAAGGCATCCGTAAAGACGACCCTTCGGGCATCATCGCCGGCCCGAAGCGCAAGCCCGCGCTGCCGAAGATCATGTCGGAGGCCGAGGTCGACCGGCTGCTCGAGACCGCCGAGGCAGCGATCGGCCGGGCGGAAACCCCTGCAGCGGCCCTGAAGGCTGCACGTCTCGTCGCCTTGCTCGAAACGCTTTACGCGTCGGGTCTTCGTGTTTCCGAACTGGTGGCGCTACCGGCTTCGGCCGCACGACCCGACCTTCGCATGCTGATGGTCCGCGGTAAGGGCGGCAAGGAGCGCGTCGTGCCGCTGACGGCGCGCGCCCGCGAGGCGATCGCCCGCTTCATGGCACTTCGCCGTGCTGCCGAGGGTGATCGGCCGGCAGGTCCTTGGCTATTTCCGGCGATCAGCGAAAGCGGCACGCTCACCCGTCAGGCCTTTGCGCGCGAAATGAAGGAGCTGGCAAGCGCCGCCGGCATCAAGCCGGAACGCATCTCGCCCCACGTGCTCCGCCATGCCTTTGCCAGCCATCTGCTGCAGAACGGCGCCGATCTCCGCATCGTCCAGCAATTGCTCGGCCATGCCGACATCTCGACGACGCAGATCTATACCCATGTCCTCGAGGACCGCCTGCGCAGCCTCGTGACCGACCATCATCCACTGGCGCGCGCCGGCGAGATCGACGCCTGATCGCCTACCAGGCGAGGACGCGGCGGCCTATCAGGGCGCCGGCTAGGGTGAGCGCGGCGATGCCGATTCCATACCAGACCAGCACGAACAGCGGCGAATCGTCGGTGCAGTGGAGCGCATAGAGCGCCGCCCCGAGGCCGCCCGCGGCAAGCCCGGCACAAGCACCGGCAAGGCCCGGGCGCGTCGGTGCGCCCTTGCGCATCGCTAGAAGCAGCGCCACGAGGATCGGCGCGCCCATCAGCGGCACGAGAACCATGCAGTAGCGGGCATTGTGACCGATGAGGCCCGGCATCCAGGTTTCGGGTGGCGTCACGCCGAGCACGGCGGCGATACCGAGCGCCATCATTCCGCCCGGGACGAGAAGTGCGATCACCGCCGGGACGGCCTTGATGCCAGGACGCGCGAGCCGCAACAGCAGCACGAGTGCGACGACAGCGAGGCTCAGCGTCAAGGCGAATTTGAACGGCAACCAAGGTGTCGCCAGCATCGGCAGGAAGTCCGCCCTGACGCGAAGCAGCAGCACGAAAAGCAGCCCGGCGACGGCAAACCCTGCCGGCAGCAGCATCGTGACGGCCCGACCCGGGCTCGCTTCGCGCGTAGTGTCGGCAGCGAGGCCGCGAATAAGATCGTCCGTCCTCATGTCCTGAACCTCGCCATCAATCCTGTGCCCTCAGCCGGGACGCAAGGCTCGCGAAGCCGCGATGCAGCGCGACCCGCACGGCACCCGGCGTCATTCCGTGCTTCCGCGCCGCCTCGGCAACGGAGGCACCCTCGACGGCCACTGCCCGCAGGACCGCGCGCTGCTTCGTCGGCAGTTCGGCGAGATGGCGCTCGACGTCCGCGGCATCGGTTCCAGGCCGCTCTTCGGCGGCCGGCAGGATGTCGGCGAAGTCCTCGATCGGTATCTCGATCCGCCGGCCACGCTTGCGCACATGATCGATCAGCTTGTTGCGCGCCACCGTGAACAGCCACGGCCCGAACGGGTCGCTCGTCCGCCAAGTGTGTCGCTTCAGGTGAATCGCCAGCAACGTCTCCTGCACGATGTCCTCACATGCGTCGACCGACTGGCCCATGCCGGCAAGGCGTCTCCGCACAGATGCGCGAAGCGCCGGCGCAAGCTCGCGCAAAAGGCTCTCATAGGCGGCTTGGTCACCGGCAAGGGCGCTACGCATGAGGGACGCCCATGCCTCTTCGCGATCGATCATCAAATGCTTCCGAAGGCCTGTTCGTCCGCAAGACCCGGATCGTTACATGAAGGACAGGTTTTTTCCCGCTTTTCCTTGCCTTTAGCACAGAACCAAACGCCGCCGAGCGCAGATGGATCGAAACTCATGGTGGCGCATTGTTACGGACGCGTGGCACGGGGGCCCCGCGATAATCATCGGGTGCAGAGCGATGTCGGACCCTATCGTCAAGTTCGAGGTGCCGACGACGGAAACACGTCCGATCGAGTCGCCGGACCTCACGGCGCCCGACGGCCCGCTGCCCTCCGATCCGAAAGTCGTCCTTCAGACGGTGATGCTATTCATCGCCGTCATGGCCGTTTGTTATTTCGCTTCGGCGATCATCCTGCCGATCGTTCTGGCCTTCGTTCTCAAGATGCTGCTGCAGCCGGGCATGCGCGCCTTTGATCGGGTGCGCATTCCGCGCAGCATCGCTGCGCTGCTTTTGATCATCGGCGTCTTTGCCGTGATCGTTGCGCTCGGCGCCGCGATGTCAGGACCGGCCGCCGACTGGGCCGGCAAGCTACCTGAGGGCATGGCGAGACTGGAGGAACGGCTGAAATTCCTCGCGCGCCCGCTGCACACGCTGCAGACCTTCCTCAGCCAGTTCGACGGCAACGCGTCTTCGAGCGATGGGCCTTCGCTCTCCGCCACCCTGATGAAGGGTACACAGCATTTCGCGTCCGGCTTCTTCGAGACGTTGCTCGTCCTCTATTTCCTGCTGATCTCCGGCGACACGTTCCTGCGCCGCCTTGTCGAGATCGTGCCGAATTTCCGCGACAAGCGCCGCGTCGTTGAGATGTCGCAGCAGATCGAAGACAATGTCTCGGCCTATCTGATCACCATCACCGTCATGAACGCGCTGGTCGGCGTCGCGACCGGCGTCGCGATGTATCTCTGCGGCCTCGGCGACCCGCTTCTATGGGGTGCCATCGCCTTCGCCTTGAACTATGTCCCGATCATGGGACCTGCAGCTGGTGTGGCGCTGTTCCTGATGGCGGGCCTCCTGACCATCGATCCGCTCTTGCAGGCGTTGCTTCCGGCTGGGCTCTATCTGCTGATCCATCTCATCGAAGGAGAGAGCGTCACGCCGATGCTGCTCGCTCGGCGCTTCACGCTCAATCCGGTGCTGGTGATCATCTCGCTGATCTTCTGGTTCTGGATGTGGGGCGTCCCCGGCGCGATCCTCGCCGTGCCCATGCTGGCCATCGCCAAGATCGTCTGCGACGGCGTCAAGCCGCTCAATCCGCTCGGTCGCTTCCTCGAAGGCTGAACACAGGCAACAGCGTGTCAGCCTTGCAAAGGGTCGCAGCGACGCCCGCCGCGATACGCCAGTCCCCGGCGGCAAGTAGCAACCGCATGCGATCGGCCGGAGTGGGAAATGGCGTCCCGGAAGGGATTCGAACCCCTGACCTACGGTTTAGGAAACCGTTGCTCTATCCTGCTGAGCTACCGGGACGCGGAGATCGTCCCTCTAGCATAGACGTTGCGCCGCGTGCACCCCCGCCGACTGATCGCCCGACAGGAAATCATGCCATCATGACCACGAAAACGGTCTCTTCGGCAGGTGTTGCAGCGTTGCGACGCGGCGGCGACACTGGCTGCGAAAGCGCCATCGCGGGTTCAGCGCGCGGTCGCGCCGTGCAAAACTGACACTTATGGGCGAAACTTCTTTCCCCACGAAATGGCTGGCCTGGCGGCCCGGCACAGTCAGACTGATGCTGGTGCTGTCCTTCGCTCCGATGGCAGCGCCGGCTCTCGCGAGAGCAGAGTGCATCCTTCAGCCAGGCGACGGCGGAACAGTTGCCGCGGTGATCGATGGCGCCACGCTGCGGCTGGACGACGGCCTTGTCGTCCGCCTCGCCGGGATCGCCGCGCCCGAGCCGCCGCTCGCGGCGACGCCGCCGGCCTGGCCACTTGCCGCAGCCTCGCGCGAAGCGCTCGTACGGCTTGCGCTCGGCAAGGATGTTGCACTCGAGTTCCCAGGCGCAGATCGTGATCGCTATGGCCGCGCCGTCGCGGTCGTGACCGCGGAGGGGGCAGCCGGATCGCTGGCCGAAGCCCTCCTCGCCGAGGGTCTCGCGCGCGTGATGCCGGGAGATGAGGCCTCAGACTGCCTGTCCCCGTTGTTCGCAACTGAACGTGAGGCTCGCGAAAAGCGGCTTGGCCTTTGGGCCGATCCGTATTACGCCATCCGCGCGGCGCGCGACCCGGCCCTTGTCGATCGGGCTGACGCTTACGATCTGGTGGAAGGGCGCGTTGTTTCCGTCGGCGTCCGCGGCAGGGTCGCCTATCTCGATTTCGGCAGGGACTGGCGAACAGATTTTACGGCGGTGGTGGTCGAGCCCGCGGGCGAGGCGCTTGCGGCGCTCGGACGGGCGCCGGTGTCGCTCAAGGGCCGTCAGGTCCGGCTGCGCGGCTGGATCGAACGACATGACGGACCGAGCCTCCGGGTGACCAATCCCGCGCAGCTTGAACTGTTGGACGACGGTGATTGATGGCGAATGATAGCGCTGTAGGCGGCAACATCTCCGGGACGGCCAGGCGGCGGCCCGGGATCGCGGCAGCGCTTCTTGCCGCGATTTTGCTCGCCGGTTGCACCACGGCCTCGCTGGAGGGCACTTACGGCCCGCCGCCGACAGTCGCCGGAGCGCCGACGCAGCCGCCTGTCGATCCCGAGCAGGCCCGCATCGGCGCCGAGCAGCATCCGCGCATCGTCGCGAGCTACGGCGGCGTCTATCATGACGACAAGCTGGAACAGACGCTGGCCCGCATCGTCGGCCGCGCCGTCGCTGCTTCGGATGATCCCTCGCAGTCCTACCGCATCACGATCCTCAACAGCCCCTCGGTCAACGCTTTCGCGCTGCCGGGCGGTTATCTCTATGTGACGCGCGGCCTGCTGGCGCTTGCCAATGATTCTTCGGAAGTCGCAGCGGTGATCGCGCACGAGATGGGCCACGTCACCGCCAATCACGCCATGCAGCGCCAGAACAAGGCGCAGGCCGCCGTCATCGTCAGCCGCGTCGTTACCGACGTGTTGCAGGACGGCGATGCCGGCAAGGTGGCACTCGCTTCCAGCCAGCGCACGCTCGCCGCCTTCTCGCAGCAGCAGGAGCTCGAGGCCGACGCAATCGGCGTGCGTACCATCGGCAAGGCCGGATACGATCCTTTCGCTGCCGCGCGCTTCCTCGATCTCATGGGGCGCTATTCCGCCTACAAGTCGGCCGGCACCGTGCAGGACAAGCGGCCCGACTTCCTCGCCAGCCATCCGGCAACGCCGCAGCGGGTCGAGCTCGCGATCCGTGCCGCGCGGCAGTTCGGCGCGCCCGGGATCGGCGAGGTCGATCGCGACCGCTACCTCGCCGGGATCAATGGCATCGTCTATGGCGATGACCCGTCGCAGGGCTTCGTGCGCGGCAAGACCTTCATGCATCCGAGCCTCGGCGTCGGCTTTACCGTTCCCGATGGCTTCGTGCTCGACAATACCAGCGATGCGGTGCTTGCGACCGGACCCGACGGAACGGCGCTGCGCTTCGATGGCGCCAATTTGCCGGCCGGCTCATCGCTCTCCGCCTATATCGCGTCCGGCTGGGTCAACGGCCTCGACACGACGACGATCAAGACCTTCACGGTCAACGGGCTCGAGGCGGCGTCCGCCCGCGCCGAAGCCAAGGGGTGGGTGTTTCGCATCGCCGTCATCCGCGTCGGCGACAGCGCAACCTATCGCTTCATCTTTGCCAATGAGAGCGACACGCCGGGCCTCGAAAGGGCCGCCGATGCAACCGTCGCCAGTTTCCGGCGCCTGACGCCGCAGGAGGCCGCCGCGCTTCAGCCGCTGCGCATTCGCGTCGTGACGGTGCAACCCGGCGATACGATCGCCTCGATGGCAGCCAAGATGCGAGGTGTCGAGCGGCCGGAGGATCTCTTCCTGATCCTGAATGACATCAAGCCGGGCACAGGACTTCCCGCCGTAGGCGAGAAGGTCAAGATCGTCGGGGAATAGCGGCGGCGAGTCAGGGAGCTGTCGGCAGGCGAAGGATCGCTTAGAGCGCTTTGACGCCGCGGTATTTCCGGTAGAGCACGATGAACACGGCGGCGAAGAACAGTGCCGCCGCAGCGTCGACAATGACCGTCAGCAGAAACTCATAAGGCTGGTCGGCATAGAAAAGCACACCCCGGCGGCCATAGAGCCAGCCCTGCGTCGCCGCCAGCCCGAGCTGCAGGACGGAGAACGCGGTTGCCACGGCAGCAAAGGCGAGAACGGTGATCGACCCGAACGGCATCTGCCGGAACTCCTGGATGAGGGCGTGCCGGGCATCCGGCCAATCGAGCGCCACGGCGGGACAATCCCGCCGTCGCTGGTGACAATTCCCGCTGCTACTCGACCTGCGTCACGTCGCGGACGGCGCCGCGGTCAGCGCTCGTGGCCATCGCGGCATAGGCGCGGAGCGCCGGGGTGACATTGCGCTTGCGCGGTGCCGACGGCTTCCACCCTGCCTTGCCCTTGGCGTTCATCGCCGCACGGCGCGCCTCAAGCTCGGCATCGGAGATGACGATCCGGATCGTGCGGTTGGGGATATCGATCTCGATGGTGTCGCCGGGCTCGACCAGCGCGATGGCGCCACCAGATGCTGCTTCCGGCGCTGCATGGCCGATGGAAAGCCCCGACGTGCCGCCGGAGAAGCGGCCATCGGTGATCAGCGCGCAGGCCTTGCCGAGCCCGCGCGACTTCAGATAGCTCGTCGGATAGAGCATCTCCTGCATGCCGGGTCCGCCCTTCGGGCCTTCGTAGCGGATGACGACGACGTCGCCTTCCTTGACCTTCTTGTTCAGGATGCCGTGCACGGCGTCGTCCTGGCTCTCGAAGATCACGGCGGGGCCAGTGAATTTGAGGATCGATTCGTCGACGCCGGCCGTCTTCACGATGGCGCCGTTCGGCGCGAGATTGCCCTTCAGCACCGCCAGGCCCCCATCCTTGGAGAAGGCGTTCTCGACATCGCGGATCGCGCCGGTCTCGCGATCGAGGTCGAGCTCGTCCCAGCGCGAGGACTGGCTGAACGCGACCTGCGTCGGCACACCACCGGGCGCCGCTCGGAAGAATTCACGCACGCTCTCGCTGTTGGTCTGGCGGATGTCCCAGCGCTGGATCGCCTCGCCGAGCGTCCGTGCGTGCACGGTCGGGAGGTCCGTATTGAGGAGCCCGGCGCGGGCCAGCTCTCCAAGGATCGCCATGATACCGCCGGCGCGGTGAACGTCCTCCATATGGACGTCCTGCTTCGCCGGGGCGACCTTGGAGATGACGGGCACGCGACGCGAGAGACGGTCGATATCGTCGAGCGTGAAGTCGATCTCGGCCTCATGCGCCGCCGCCAGGATGTGCAGGACCGTGTTGGTCGAGCCGCCCATGGCGATATCGAGCGCCATGGCATTCTCGAAGGCGCCGAAGGAAGCGACCTGACGCGGCAGAACGCTCTCGTCGTCCTGCTCATAGTAGCGGCGAGTGATGTCGACGATGAGGTGCCCCGCCTCGACGAACAGGCGCCTGCGATCCGAGTGGGTGGCCAGCGTCGAGCCGTTGCCGGGCAGCGACAGGCCGAGCGCCTCGGTCAGGCAGTTCATCGAATTCGCGGTGAACATGCCCGAGCAGGAGCCGCAGGTCGGGCAGGCCGCGCGCTCGATCGTCGCGACATCCTCGTCCGAGGTGCGCTCGTCGGCCGCCGCGACCATGGCGTCGACAAGATCGAGCGCCACCTTCTTGCCGTGCATGACGACCTTGCCGGCCTCCATCGGACCGCCTGAGACGAACACCGCGGGGATGTTGAGGCGCAGCGCCGCCATCAGCATGCCGGGCGTGATCTTGTCGCAGTTGGAGATGCAGACCATCGCGTCGGCGCAATGGGCGTTGACCATGTATTCGACGCTGTCGGCGATGATCTCGCGCGAAGGCAGCGAATAGAGCATGCCGTCATGGCCCATCGCGATGCCGTCATCGACGGCGATCGTGTTGAACTCCTTGGCGACACCGCCGGCCTGCTCGATCTCGCGCGCCACGAGCTGGCCGAGATCCTTCAGATGGACATGGCCTGGCACGAACTGCGTGAACGAATTCACCACCGCAATGATCGGCTTGCCGAAATCGCCGTCCTTCATGCCCGTCGCGCGCCAGAGGCCGCGGGCGCCGGCCATGTTGCGGCCATGGGTGGTCGTGCGGGAGCGATAGGCAGGCATGGTATAACCTCGCATCAGTGGCGATCGTGCCATCAGGAGACGGCTCCGCGCGCTTCGGAAGCGTGCGGTGGTGGGTAGATAGTCTCGTTGCACCAGAATCCGAAGGGTGTCGAGTTTTTTTGCCGGTCGCCCGCCCTTGAAACCACGGTTGCGACCTCTTAGCTCCCACTTCACGAGCGGGGTCCGGGCCCCTCTGGCGGTGCGTCGCCCACCGCGATGTCGGACCCTTGAAGCCCATCGGCACGGCGACGATTGCTCGTACCCATGGAAATCGCCTCCGTTCTACCGGAATTCCTGTTCGTGGATTTCCTCGGCCAGCCTGTCGCAGTCTGGCTTGGATTCGTCGTCATCATCGTCGCGCTGCTCGCCTTCGATCTCGGCTTCGCCAATAAGGGCGATCATGAGATCGGCATTCGCCGCAGCCTTGTGTTCTCCGCGCTCTACATCGCTGTCGCGCTCGCCTTCGGCGCATGGGTCTGGTGGCAGATCGGCGCCGATTCCGGCATGGATTATCTGACCGGCTTCGTCGTCGAGAAGAGCCTTGCCCTCGACAACATCTTCGTCATCTCGCTGATCTTCACCGCCTTCGCGGTTCCGCGCGCCTATCAGCATCGCGTGCTCTTCTGGGGCATTGTCGGCGTGGTGATCCTGCGCGCGATCATGATCGGCCTCGGCGCGGCGCTGATCAGCCAGTTCGGCTGGATCCTCTATCTCTTCGGCGCCTTCCTGATCCTGACCGGCATCAAGATGCTGATGGCCGGCGATGAAGAGCCGGATATCGAGAAGAACCGCATCGTCCGCCTGGTGCGAAAGTTCATCCCCGTGACCCGCGAGCTGCATGGCAGCCGCTTCTTCGTTCGCGTGCCGCATGGGCCCTCGGGCAAGCTGACGCGGATGGCGACACCGCTCTTCCTCGCGCTGATCACCATCGAGATCATCGATATCGTCTTCGCGGTCGACAGCGTGCCGGCGGTCTTCGCGATCACCACCGATCCGTTCATCGTCTATACGAGCAACATCTTCGCGATCCTCGGTCTTCGCGCGCTTTATTTCGCGCTGGCTGCAGCCGTGCATCGCTTCCACTATTTGAAATACGCGCTCGCCCTCGTCCTGATCGTCGTCGGGGCCAAGATCTTCTGGTCGCATCTCATCGGACCGGTGGATTCGCTCGTTTCGCTTGGTCTGACGGTCGGCCTCCTTGCCGGCGGCGTGATCGTTTCGCTCTGGCGCACCCGCAACGAACCTCTGGAGACCGCTCTGCCGAAGAGCGAACTGGTCGCGATTCCGCCGCAGATCAGATCGCCGTGACGCGGCCGAGCGCGGTCATGATGTCGTCGGCGACCATGTCCCAGGTCCGCAGCCGGTCGCGCCTGATGCGCTGCTCGAATGAGGCCCGATAGGGTTCATCACTGATCATCCGCAGGATGCCATCGAGCATGTCCTGCGGATCATGCGGATCGACATAGGCCACCATGTCGCCGCCGACTTCCGGCATCGAACTGGTGAAGGAGCTGACGACCGTCTTGCCGAACCAGAGACTCTCGCCGATCGGCAATCCCCAGCCCTCATAGACCGAGACGCAAACCGAGAAGAGGCAGCTTTTGTAGAGATATGCGAGGTCGGCATCCGACGGGCGTTCAACGATAGCGATCATCCCGTCGCAGCAGCCCGAGCCGCGCATCAGGTCGTCGAAGTCCTCTTTCTGACTGCCGCTTTTGCCGGCGAGGATGAGGCGCGGGGCTCCGAAGCCGAGCCGCTTGTGGATCTCCATCCAGACGCGCGCCAACGCATAGACATTCTTCCGCGATTCGATCGTCCCGACGCAAAGGACGAAGGGGAACCGCGACGCATTGAGCGTCCGCGCGTGAACCTCTTCCGGGACGTCGCGCTTGGACAGGAACACCACCTCCGGTTTCGAAAGCGCCGTCCCCCGGTCCGGCTTCGGAGGCCGGGACGGGAATTCATGGGCCAGCGGAATGACGTGGCAGGGCCTTCTGGCAGCGCCGGACTTGTCGATGAAGGCAATCAGGTCGCGGCGCGTCGCCTCGGAATTGGCGAGATAGACGTCGACGATCCCCGACATGGTCTGGAGCCAGTCGAAGAACTTCCTCGGCACATAGTCGCCGACATGCTCGGGCGTCGCCAGCGGGATCAGATCGTGAATGAACTGGACGACACCGACGCCGTCCGCCCGCAAGCCCTCGAGACGCTCAATATAGGCTGTCATTCCCCACGTGGCGCCGGGAATGAAGATCGTATCGCCGGCCCGTGGCCCCGCCTCGACCCGCCCGGGAAGGGGAAGCGCCCCCGTCAGCCGCCAGCTGATGCGTCGCTGGCGAAACCGGCTGCCGCCTGAAAGGAGATTGAGCGCGATGTTGCGGACACGGTGCACCCGCCGCAGGCCAGAGGACCTGTAGCGTCGCCTGAGATAGTCGTTCAGATCGACCGAACCGTCAGAGCCGGAAACACCGAAATAGCGGCAGAACTCGCGATGATCGAAGCGGTAAGCCCCGCTGAAGAAGTCGATGTCATGATACGATAAGTCCCCCGTCCTCGGGTCAAACCGTATTAATTTGACGTTGCGCGCCGAAATGCTGTTGGCATAGCGGCGAATGACTTCGATACTGACCCTCTGGATTCCGGAGAGGCTCGAGTTATCTCGGGCATAGTCGACGAGGTCGCTGACGTCGATGAAGAGTCTAGGCATAATTCAAGCTTACCGATCTCGATAAGCCGATTGATCATAGAATCACTCTAAATTGAAGGGGCGATGCCGAGTCAGAGCGCCGCAGCCTCGACGCGGATGCGGCTATCCGCTTGCCAGCGCTGTCTCGACCAGCTTGGCGAGGTAGGACGCGCCGACCGGCAGGGCCTCATCGTTGAAGTCATAATCGGAATTATGCAGGCCAGCGCTGTCGCCATTGCCCATGAAGATGAACGCGCCGGGCCGTGCCTCCAGCATGTAGGAGAAGTCCTCGCCACCCATCATCGGCGCCACGGCCGTATCGACATGGGACGGGCCCGCGATCGCGCTGGCGACGCCTGCGGCGAAATCGGTCTGGGCAACGTGATTGACCGTCACAGGGTAATTTCGGTTGTACTCGACCTCGATCCGCGCGCCGGAGGCAAGCGCGATGCCGGCTGCAATCGTGCGGATGCGTGCTTCGGCAAGGTCGCGCATCTCCGGCATCAGCGTCCGCACAGTCCCGACCAGCCGGGCGTTGCCGGGGATGATGTTGTGCGCCTGTCCGGCATGGAACTGCGTGACCGACACGACCGTCGCCTCCAGCGGATCGACCGAGCGCGACACGATCGTCTGCAGCGCCGTAACCAACTGCGCCCCGGTTACGATCGGATCAACAGTCACATGCGGCTTCGCAGCATGGCCACCAACCCCGACAATCTCGATATTGAATTCGTCCGTCGCCGCCATGATCGGGCCGGGGCGGATCGCGAAGCTCCCGACCGGGATGCCCGGCATGTTGTGCAGTCCATAGACCTCGTCAATGGCGAAGCGGTCCATCAGGCCGTCCTCGACCATGGCGCGGCCGCCGCCGCCGCCCTCCTCCGCAGGCTGGAAGATGACGACCGCAGTGCCTTCGAAGTTGCGTGTTTCGGCCAGATAGCGCGCCGCGCCGAGCAGCATCGCCGTATGCCCGTCATGACCGCAGGCATGCATCTTGCCGGGCACTGACGAGGCATAGTCCTTGCCGGTCGTCTCGAGGATCGGCAAGGCGTCCATATCGGCGCGCAGCCCGATCGTCCGTCCGCTGGCGCTGTTGCGGCCGCGGATCACGCCGACAACGCCTGTGCGGCCAAGGCCTGTCACGACTTCGTCGACGCCGAATGCCTTGAGGAGACCCGCGACCGTCGCCGCCGTGCGGTGCACGTCATAGAGCAGCTCGGGATGGCGGTGGAAATCGTGCCGCCAGGCGACGATGTCGTTCTGGAACTCGGCCAGACGGTTGATGATCGGCATTTCGCACTCCGCGGGCGGCGTCAAAGGTCAACTCTAGCTGCACTGCAGCAGAAAATCACGCCGTCACCGCGCCCTCCGCGTCAGGCGGCGGCCTTCAAACCGCCCGCGGCCTCGATGAAGGCGACGACGTCATCGACATTGTGGCCGGAGCGGACATTGGTAAAGACGAAGGGACGATGACCCCGCATCTTCTTCGAATCGCTGTCCATCACCTCCAGCGAGGCCCCGACCATCGGCGCGAGGTCGATCTTGTTGATGACGAGCAGGTCCGAGCGGGTAATGCCCGGTCCTCCCTTGCGCGGAATCTTGTCGCCGGCCGAGACGTCGATGACATAGATCGTGATGTCGGCGAGTTCCGGCGAGAAGGTCGCCGCGAGATTGTCACCGCCGGATTCGATCAGAATGACGTCGAGCGCCGGAAAGCGACGGTTGAGATCGGCAACCGCCGCGAGATTGATCGAGGCGTCCTCGCGGATCGCCGTATGGGGGCAGCCGCCTGTCTCGACGCCGAGGATACGGTCAGCTGTCAGGGCTCCCGAGCGGGTCAGGAACTCCGCGTCTTCCTTGGTGTAAATGTCGTTGGTGATCGCGGCGATGTCGTAGCGGTCGCGCAGTTTCTTGCAGAGCGCGTCCATCAGCGCGGTCTTGCCGGAGCCGACAGGGCCGCCGACACCGACGCGTAGTGGGCCGTTAGGGGAGCGGGTCATGAGCGGAACAGCCTCGTATATTGAGTTTCGTGTTTCATGCTGGCGATATCGGCTCGGAAGGCCGCGCCCCCGAGCGCTTCGAGCGGCAGTCCCTCGACGCTGTCGACGACGCGCGCGACCACGGGCCCGAGCCTTGCAATGATCTTCTGGCCGTCGGTCTGGCCAAGCGGCACCGCGCGCAGCCCTGCCGAGATGATATTGGCCGCGAAGGCGTGCAGATAGGCATGGACCGCCGGCCGGCGCGGCACACCATGCGCGGCAGCGGTGACCGCAACGGCCACCGCATAGGCCGGTCCTTCGGTCCCATCGATGATCGCGGCCGCGCGCTCCAGCACGGGGTTCGGCCAGGCCGCACGCACCGCGATGAGAAAGGCGCGCCCCTGCGCCAGCGCCTCGAGCCGGCGCTCGGCGCCCGGCTGGAAGGCCGCGGCGAGATCGACGATGTCGCGCAGCGCCGCCGCATCATCGATCGCCGCCGCTGCATGGGCGAAGAGGATCGCGTCGGTCCGGCCGGCGCCATGCATCAGGATGTCGCCGACCCAGGCCTCGAGACTTGGCGCGTCGGTGACCGTTCCGTCCTCGATTGCCCATTCGAGGCCATGGCTGTAGCTGAACGCCCCGACGGGAAAGGACGGCGACAGCCAGGCGAGCAGCCGATGCAGCGCATGCGGATCGACCGCATCGCCGAGAACGGGATCATGGAAGGTCACGACCGGCCCCGGTGCCCACCGCCATGCTCATGGCCATGATGACCGTGGTCATGATGGTCGTGGCCGTGGGAATGATCATGAGCATGCCCGTGATGACCATGGTCGTGATCCGCCCGCTTCGGCGCTGGGTGGTCATGGTCATGGTCGTGATCGTCGGCCGGGCTGTGATCGTGGCCATGCACTCGGCCATGGCCATAGGCGCCGCCCTCGGGATTGAACGCTGCTTCGACCGGGGCGACGACGGCGCCGAGCCCTTCCAGCATCGCCTCGATGACGTGGTCGCGGCGGATGCGCAGGCGGTCGCCAAGCAGTTCCGTCGGCAGGTGCCGGTTGCCGAGATGCCAGGCGATGCGCACCAGATGAGCGGGATCGCGCGCCGTGACCTCCGCCAGCGTCTCCGGTGCTGCTTCGACCGCGATGATCCGTCCGTCCTCGAGCATCAGCCCGTCACCATGGCGCAGCGCCACGGCTCCGGGCAGATCGAGCAGGAAAGCGCTCCCGCCCTTGGCGGACATCGCAACCCGCCGCCGATGCCGCGCGTCGAAATCAAGCACAACGGTATCGGACGCGGCTTTCGACCACAGGCCGGCGGGATAGACGGAAATGGCGCGGATCATCGTCAACTCTTTCCGGCCGCCGGCTCTGCGCCGAGGCGGCCTTGGCTATAGCCCCGAGCTAGAACAGGAAATAGCGCTGGGCCATCGGCAGCACGTCGGCGGGCTCGCAGATCAGCAGCTCGCCATCCGCGCGCACTTCATAGGTCTCGGGATCGACCTCGACATGCGGCATGGCATTGTTATGGATCATCGACGCCTTGCTGATGCCGCCACGCGTGTTTTCGACCGCGACCAGTTCCTTGGCGACGCCGAGCTTTCCAGAAAGGCCGTTCTCCGTTGCCACCTTGGAGACGAATGTCACAGACGAGTTGGTCAGCGCCTTGCCGAACGCGCCGAACATCGGCCGATAATGGACCGGCTGCGGCGTCGGGATCGAGGCGTTGGGATCGCCCATGGGCGCCGCCGCGATCATGCCGCCCACCAGCACCATATCCGGCTTCACGGCGAAGAAGGCCGGCGACCACAGCACGAGATCGGCGCGTTTGCCGACCTCGATCGAGCCGACATGGAGCGAGAGCCCCTGCGCGATGGCCGGGTTGATCGTGTATTTCGCGATGTAGCGCTTGGCGCGAGCATTGTCGTTGTCGCCCGTCTCGCCCGGAAGGCGGCCACGCTGCAGCTTCATCTTGTGCGCGGTCTGCCAGGTGCGCATCGGCACCTCGCCGACCCGGCCCATCGCCTGGCTGTCCGACGACATGATCGAGAACGCGCCGAGATCGTGCAAGATATCCTCTGCCGCGATCGTCTCCTTGCGGATGCGGCTCTCGGCGAAGGCGACATCCTCTGGGATCGACGGATCGAGGTGGTGGCAGACCATGAGCATGTCGAGATGCTCTTCGAGCGTGTTGCGCGTATAGGGCCGCGTCGGATTGGTCGATGACGGGATGACGTTCGGCAGCGACACCACGCGGATGATGTCCGGCGCGTGACCGCCACCGGCACCCTCTGTGTGGAAGGCGTGGATCGTCCGGCCTTTGAAAGCCGCGATCGTGTCCTCGACGAAGCCCGACTCATTGAGCGTGTCGGTGTGGATCATCACCTGGACGTCGTGCTCGTCGGCGACGGACAGGCAGCAGTCGATCGCCGCCGGCGTCGTGCCCCAGTCCTCGTGCAGCTTCAGGCAGGACGCGCCGGCCTCGATCATCTCGACCAGCGCCTCAGGCCGCGACGCGTTGCCCTTGCCGGAGATCGCGATATTGACCGGGAAGGCATCCATCGCCTGGATCATGCGGGCGATGTGCCAAGGACCCGGCGTACAGGTGGTCGCGAGCGTGCCATGCGCCGGCCCTGTACCCCCGCCGACCATGGTGGTGACGCCGGACATCAGCGCCTCCTCGATCTGCTGCGGGCAGATGAAGTGAATGTGCGAATCAATGCCGCCGGCCGTCAGGATCTTGCCCTCGGCGGCGATCACTTCCGTGCCGGGGCCGATGATGATGTCGACGCCGCTCTGCACATCCGGATTGCCGGACTTGCCGATCGCGACGATCCGGCCGTCCTTCAGCGCGACATCGGCCTTGATGATCCCCCAATGGTCGAGAATCACCGCATTGGTGATGACGGTGTCGACGGCGCCGCCGGCCCGCGTCACCTGGCTCTGGCCCATGCCGTCGCGGATGACCTTGCCGCCGCCGAACTTCACTTCCTCGCCATAGGTGGTGAGGTCGCGCTCGATCTCGATGATGAGATCGGTATCAGCGAGACGGACCTTGTCGCCCACCGTCGGCCCGAACATGTGGGCATAGGCGTGGCGGGAAATCTTGGCAGCCATGTCCGTCTCCTGTCAGGCGAGCGTGCCCATGATCTTCTGCTGAAAGCCGTAAACGGTGCGGGAGCCGCCATAGGGCACGAGCGTGACGGTGCGGCCCTGGCCGGGCTCGAAGCGCACAGCGGTACCGGCGGCGATATCGAGCCTCATGCCGCGCGCCTTGTCGCGATCGAAGCTGAGCGCGGCGTTGGTCTCGTAGAAATGATAGTGGCTGCCGACCTGGATCGGACGGTCGCCGGTGTTGGCGACTTCAAGCGTCACGGTCGGCTGGCCGACATTCAGTTCGATGTCGCCATGGCCAGTGATGATCTCGCCTGGAATCATGGGGTCCCCTCGCCGGTTCAGGCGCCAGCGGCAAGCATGCCGCGGCGCTCAAGACATGGTTGTTCGTCCCTGACGACGCGGCGCGTCGAGGGCGGGTTGGCGACGAGTTTGCCCGCCGGCCGGACTGGCCGCGCCGTCAGGCCGCCGCCGCAGTTCGGGCAGACGCCGCCATAGACGGAAGCAGCGCAGTCCGGGCAGAAGGTGCATTCGAAGCTGCAGATCATCGCATCGACCGCCGGCGGCAGGTCGCGGTCACAGCATTCGCAATTGGGGCGAAGCTCCAGCATGGGTGCCCCCTAGCGGATCGGCTGGTGCACGGTGACGAGCTTGGTGCCGTCCGGGAACGTCGCTTCGACCTGCACGTCGTGGATCATCTCGGCGATGCCGTCCATGACCTGCGCGCGGGTCACGACATGCGCCCCGGCCTCCATGAGATCGGCGACTGTCCGGCCATCGCGCGCGCCCTCAACGACATAGTCGGTGATGAGAGCAATGGCTTCCGGATGGTTGAGCTTGACGCCCCGCTCCAGCCGCTTGCGGGCGACGATCGCCGCCATGGCAACCAGCAGCTTGTCCTTCTCGCGCGGTGTCAGATTCATTGCTTCAGACCCTGTTCGTCCGTTCGTGCATCAGCATGACCACACGCGCGGCATCGGCCGCCCGCGCAAGGTCAAGATCACGCTTTCGACGTCGTGCCGCAAGGCCTGTCCGTTCGCAGCCAGAAACCGGACGGTCAGGACATCGCCGAAGGTGCTGGCGCTGGCCTCGCCTTTGCAGTCCTCCAGCCGTGCACGCACGGCACCAAGCCGCGCCGCGGCATCCGGGGCCACCATGACGAGGCTCGCCACGGCGACGCCGCCTTTGGCCGTCGCGCCGCGCTTCAGCAGCGCCTCCGCATCGCCGTCGACAACGATGCCGTCGGCGTAGATCAGCCGGCCGCCGCGACGGACGCGCCAGCGGTCGGCAAGCGAAACCGTGGTCAGGTTCTCACCCATGGCGGTTCGGCCGAAGACATAGGCCTCCAGCATCAGCGCCGTCGCATCCTCGGCCAGTTCGACCTCGAGGCTGCGCGTGATCGCCGAGCGATCGAACAGGATCGTCTCCTGTGGCAGCCAGTCGACATGGCCGCCAGTTGCGACGGCAATCCGGTTCTCGACCCGCGCCGGCACTGCCCCGGCGGAGCGGCGATAGATGCGTTCGGCGGCCTGGGTCGTCACGGTCATGGAGACGCCGGCGCCCACATCGGCCTCATAGACGAGATGGTCTCCGCCCGTGATGCCACCCGCCGTGTTGAGCAGAACCGCATCCGGGGGTAATCCGGGCTCGCCGCGCGGCAGGCGGACCTTGCAGCAGCCCTCCTGGATGAATTCCGTCAGCCGTGTCGCATCGCCATCGCGGCGAAAGCCGACGCGCGCCCTGCCCCGCGACCGCTGCATCCGCGCCGCGTCTGACGGCTTGGAGGCATCGGGGCTATGCGGCACGATCACTGCGAGATCTGGCATGAAGGCACGGTCTGATCCGCTTCCAATCACACGACAAACATTGTGGCGCAACGCGCGGCGCGCGCCATGGGAGGGTGAGAATTCCATGCCGCCGAGCACGGCGCAAGGCGCCTGAATCCCCAATTCCTGCCTCGACTTTTGCAAAGAGGCGTCGCTTTGGGCTATGAAAGGCGCGGTTCGCCGCCGACAGACCCATCCCTTTTCGCTCGCAACGACCAGGATCTACCCGTGATGCGTTCGCTCGCCCGCCTCATCGTCGCGCTCATGCTGCTCTTCCCGGGTGCGATGGCCGCCTTCGCGGTCGAGACGCCGTATATTGTCGTCGACATGGCGAGCGGCCGGGTCCTTTCGCAGCGCAACCCGCACCAGATGTGGTACCCCGCATCGGTCACCAAGCTCATGAACGCCTATGTCGTCTTCAAGGCGCTGCGGGCCGGCGAAGTCTCGCTTGCAACCCGCGTGATCGTTTCGAAGAACGCGCTGGCGGAGCCGCCGAGCAAGATGGGCTTCAAGGTCGGCACCGCGATCGATCTCGACAACGCCATGAAGATGATGCTTGTCCACTCCTCGAACGACATCGCCGTCGCGGTCGCGGAGACGGTTGGCGGCAACGAGGCGGCGTTTGTCGCGCGCATGAATGCCGAGGCGGCGCAGCTCGGCATGAGTTCGACGCATTTCGTCAATCCGAACGGCCTGCCCGGTCCCGGCCAATATACAACCGCGCGCGACCTCGCAGTGCTCGCCCGCACCATCTGGACCGAATTTCCCGAATGGCGGCCGATCTTCTCGATCACGGCGATCCAGTCGGGCAAGCGCGTGCTCAAATCCGCCAACAACCTCCTCGATCGCTATCCCGGAACGGTTGGCATGAAGACCGGCTTCATCTGCTCATCCGGCTTCAATGTCGTCGCAGCCGCGCAGCGCGGCGGCACGACAATGCTCGCCGTGGTGCTCGGCATGGACAATGCCAAGGATCGCGCCGAGCTGGCCGCACGGCTGATGAATGACGGCTTCGAGGGTCGCTCGAAGCCGGGGCCGGCGCTTGCAGGCTTCCGTGGGAACTCGCCGTTACCCTACGCGATCGACATGCGCGACGAGATCTGCAAGCGGAAAGATCGCGGCGAACACGAAGTCGACGCCGAGGCGGCCCAGATCAGCTCGCTGGTGCCGAAGTTCAAGGTGATGGATCCCGTCCCGGTTACGACGCTCGGCCTCATGACGGCGGACGGAACCATCAAGGCGGTTTCGACGGATCCCGATCCGGCCGCGCCTGCCGTCAAGAAGAAGGCGGCGGACAAGAAATCGGCCAAGAAGACCGCGAAGAAGGCGGCCAAGGCACCGGTCACGGCAACCGGCGACAGCGAACTGCCGGCCGATGCTGCCAACGCCTCGGCCGCGACGCCCGACGCCATACCGGCGAGCGACGTGCCGACGACCAAGAAGGCTACCAAGAAGAAGGCCGCGGCCCCGACCAAGCTCGAGATCGGCGTCCCCTTCGATTCGACCGACATCGCGCCGCTGCCGGATCAGGGCGAACTGCATTGAAGCCGCCCGTCCCGCTCACGGTGCTGACCGGCTTCCTCGGCGCCGGCAAGACGACATTGCTGAACCGCCTGCTTCAGGATCCAGCGCTCGCCGGAACGGCCGTCATCATCAACGAATTCGGCGATGTGGGCCTCGATCACCTTCTGGTTGGCGAGTCCGAGGACGGCATCATCGAACTGTCGTCGGGCTGCCTCTGCTGCACGATCCGCGGCCAGCTGGCAACGACGCTGGAGGCGCTGCTGCGTGCGCTCGACAACAAGCGCATCGCGCGGCTCGATCGCGTCGTCATCGAAACGACCGGCCTCGCCGACCCGGCGCCCGTGCTGCAGAGCGTGCTGCTCCATCCCTATTTGTCGCTGCGCTACCGTCTCGACGGTGTCGTCACGGTGGTCGATGCGGTCAACGCCATGAAGACGATCGCTGCCCATGACGAGGCGGCGCGTCAGATCGCAGTTGCCGACCGAATCGTGTTGACCAAGACCGATCTGCCGGCGGCCGATCCGGCGGTAAACGACGCCATCCGCGCGCTGAACCCCTCGGCGCCAATCCTCGCTGCCGTCGGAGATGCACCCACGGCCGCACAGCTCTTCGACAGCCAGCCCTTCGCCATCGCCGGCAAGATCGCGGCCGTCGAAGACTGGCTTGCGGCCGAGGCGCATGATCATCACGCGCACGATCATGATCACGCCCACGGCCATGATCACGGCGCACGACACGATGTCAGCCGTCATGACGCCCGCATCCGGACGTTCACGGCGATCCGGACCACGCCGATCGGACGTGCCAGCCTCGAAAGTTTTCTCGAACGGCTCGCCCGCAATCACAGCAGCCATCTGCTGCGGGTGAAGGGGCTTGTCCAGACCGTCGATGATCGCGATCGGCCGCTGGTGGTCCAGGCGGCGCAGACGGTGTTCCATCCGCCCGAACGTCTCCCCGCTTGGCCGAGCGAGGACCATCGCTCGCGCCTCGTCCTGATCGTCATCGATCTGCCGGAGGAAGCTGAAGCGGCGATCGTCGCCTCCTTCTCCAGCCTTCCCTCGATCGATCACGCCGACGCCGAGACGCTGGCCGACAATCCGCTGGCGATCGCCGGATTTTCGGGGCGGTTCGCGCGCTAGCGTCCACGGACTGATTGCGGCCGCCTTCAGTCCGCCATCGGCCCGCCGAGCTGCAGATGCTGCAGGCGGGGATGGTGGCTGATATCCGCCGGTGATCGGAAGATCGTGCCATCCCACCCGGCGTTCCGGGCTGAGGCCACGATTTCCGGCTGGTCATCGAAAAAGAGCGGGCGCCTTGCCGCATCGATGCCGAGTTTCTGGTTGATCGCCTCGAAAAAGCGAACATCTTTCTTCGGATAGCCGAGCGCGGCGCTGTAGAACATGCCGTCGAAATGCCTGGAAAGGCCGAGCTCGTTCCAGAGATAGGCCGCGCGGTGATGCTCCTGGCCCGTCGCCATGTAGAGCTGCACATCGCCGCTCTGCTTCAAGGCTGTCACCAGACGCAGGACTTCGTCGTTGAGGTTCGAATCCTTTTCAAACCAGTAGCCCATGAAGTCCTCCACCCGGCCGTGATAGCCGACCTCAGGCAGGACTTCCGCCAGAGCGTCCGCGAGGTCGCGGCGACCGATGACGCACTGGTGCATGAGGGATTCGGATCGCTGTCCGGCCGAGCCGAAAAAGCGGGACTGAAAGGCTGCTCGGTCGACGCCGAGATCCACGGTCAGCGTCGCATCCCACGGTTTTCGCAGGGCGAGATCGGCGTGCCACCCGTCAATCAGGACGCCATCGACGTCGAAGAAGATCAGCATGGGCTGCAAGGGGCTCCGGCTCCAAAAGGCCAAGCCTACCAGCCGCCGGTGGCCTTTTCGACATGCGCGGCGCCAATGATCTGGCCCGGCGCGTCGTCAGCGCCCGTCTCCTGCAGCAGGATAGCGCAGCCGTCCGTGCCGCTCTCGCGATATTCCGCCATCGGCAGGTCGACCTTGACCGGCTCGCCGCGCCATACGGCAATAGGGCGCAGCCTGCGGACGACATTGTAGTAGCTGAGCGTGCGATTGCGGTTCTCGCCGCGCGCGATCGGCACTTTGACGTGGCGCTCGTAAAGCGCGAGCCACAGCGTCGCCTTGCGTGGGCCATCGCGGTCTGCCGCTCCGACCGACACGCGGATCGCGTCGCCCATCATGCCGACCTTGATCGGCACCGAGGGCGCAGGACCCGCAGCGATGGCCGTTTCAATCGCCTTTTCGTCGCTGCCGACGATATGAACACGGCCATTGACGACCATTTGCGGCGTGTAGACCTGCCTGTCGCCACGGGCGGCAGCATAGGCCTTCTGGCGGCTGGTAAACTCGTGCTCGGCGAGCGTGTCCTTCCAGCCCTGATAGTCCCAATAGTCGACCGAGAACGACAGCGCGACGATATCGGGCCGCTTGGCGAAGGACTCCAGCGCCTCGTCGGCCGGCGGGCAGGAGGCGCAGCCTTGGCTGGTGAACAGCTCCAGCACGGCCTTCACCTGCTCGTCGCCATCCCCCTCATCGGCAGCGCCGGCCGCGCCAGCGATGAAGCCGGAGCAGATCAGGATCGCCGCGATGGACGGAAGGCGGGACATGCGTTGAAAAATGCGCTTTCGAGGGGGACCGCCAGTTGCGGCTCAGGTCACTCAGATACGACCGCACCCGCTCGCGAACCAGTCAATTCAAGGTGACCGGCGCCACAGCGCCGGTCACGATCGCGCCTGAAGGCTCAGGCGACGAGGTTGCGCAGCACATATTGCAGGATGCCGCCATTCTTGAAGTAATCGAGCTCGTCGAGCGTATCGATGCGGCAGAGCAGCGGCACGACCTTGGTGGTGCCGTCGGCGAAGGTGATCTCCGCATCCAGCATCTGGCGCGGCTTCAGATCGCCGGCAATGCCCCGGATCGTCACCGTCTCGTCGCCCTTGAGGCCGAGCGTCAGCCAGGAGACGCCTTCCTCGAAGACGAGCGGCACGATTCCCATGCCGACGAGGTTCGAGCGGTGGATGCGCTCGAAGGACTGCGCGATGACGGCGCGGATGCCGAGCAGCTTCGTTCCCTTGGCCGCCCAGTCACGCGAGGAGCCGGTGCCATATTCACGGCCCGCGAACACGACGAGCGGAACGCCCTCGGCCTTGTATTTCATCGCCGCATCGAAGATCGGCATTTCAACGCCGTCGGGCCAATGGCGGGTGAAGCCACCTTCCTTGCCGCCCAGCATCTGGTTCTTGATGCGGATATTGGCGAAGGTGCCGCGCATCATCACCTCGTGATTGCCGCGCCGCGTGCCGTACTGGTTGAAGTCGACCGGACGGACCTGATGGTCGCGCAGATAGACGCCCGCCGGGCTCGCTTCCTTGATCGAACCGGCCGGCGAAATGTGGTCGGTGGTGATCGAATCGAGGAAGAGCCCCATCACGCGCGCATTGATGACATCCGAGATCGGCTCGGGCTCCATCTTCATGCCCTCGAAATAAGGCGGGTTCTGCACATAGGTCGAGCCATTGTCCCAGGCATAGGTCTCGCCCTTCGGCGCCTGGATCTTCTGCCAGTTCGCATCGCCCTTGAAGACGTCGGCATATTTCGCCTTGAACATCGCCTGCGTGATGTTGGCGGCGATGAATTCGGCGATTTCCTTCGAGGATGGCCAGATGTCGCGGAGATAGACCGGCTGACCGTCCTTGTCCGTGCCAAGCGGCTCGGTGGTGAGGTCCACCTGCAGCGATCCGGCCAGCGCATAGGCGACGACCAGCGGCGGCGAGGCGAGATAGTTCGCCTTCACGTCCGGATTGACGCGGCCTTCGAAATTGCGGTTGCCGGAAAGAACGGCGGCAGCGACGAGGTCGTGCTCATTGATGGTGCGGGAGATATCTTCCGGCAGCGGGCCGGAATTGCCGATGCAGGTCGTGCAGCCAAAGCCAACAATGTTGAAGCCGAGCGCGTCCAGGTCCTTCTGCAGGCCCGACTTGCCGAGATATTCGGCGACGACCTGGCTTCCCGGCGCCAGCGACGTCTTGACCCACGGCTTGGAGCTCAGGCCCTTGGCCAGCGCATTGCGGGCGAGCAGGCCGGCGCCGATCAGCACCGAGGGATTGGACGTGTTGGTGCAGGAGGTGATGGCCGCGATCGTCACGGCGCCGTGGCCGAGATCGTAGTCATGGCCGGCAACGGCGGCGCGCTTGCCGGCCTCTCCCGGCTTCTTGAACTCACCTTCGAGCGCTGCAAGGAAGCCGCTCTTCGCATCGGTCAGCACGACGCGGTCCTGCGGACGCTTCGGACCAGCCAGCGACGGCAGGACGGTGCCGATATCGAGTTCGAGCACATCGGTAAACACGGGATCGGCGGTTGAGGCATCGTGCCAGAGGCCCTGCGCCTTCGAATAGGCCTCGACGAGCGCGATGCGCTCCGCCTGGCGGCCTGTCTCGTCCAGATAGTCGATCGTCTCGGCGTCAACCGGGAAGAAGCCGCAGGTGGCGCCATATTCCGGCGCCATATTGGCGATCGTCGCGCGATCGGCAAGCGTCAGATGGCTGATGCCTTCGCCATAGAACTCGACGAACTTGCCGACGACGCCCTTCTTGCGCAGCATCTGCGTCACGGTGAGCACGAGATCGGTTGCTGTGATGCCTTCGCGCAGCGCACCGGTCAGGCGGAAGCCGACCACCTCCGGCACGAGCATCGAGATCGGCTGGCCAAGCATGGCCGCCTCGGCCTCGATGCCGCCGACGCCCCAGCCAAGCACGCCGAGGCCGTTGACCATCGTGGTGTGGCTGTCCGTCCCGACCAGCGTGTCGGGATAGGCGATC
The DNA here is from genome assembly GCF_900129325.1 of Kaistia soli DSM 19436. GTDB lineage: Bacteria > Pseudomonadota > Alphaproteobacteria > Rhizobiales > Kaistiaceae > Kaistia > Kaistia soli. Next base: position 174,554 of record NZ_FQUP01000002.1, read on the forward strand.
TCGTCGCCGGTCGCCTCGTCCTTCCGCGTCCAGACGGTCTGGGCGAGATATTCGAGATTGACCTGATGGCAAATGCCGGTGCCCGGCGGCACGACACGGAAATTCGAGAAGGCCGACTGGCCCCATTTCAGGAAGCGGTAGCGCTCCTGGTTCTGCTCATATTCGCGATCGACATTCTGCTTGAGCGCGGTCGAATTGCCGAAGAAGTCGACGACGACTGAGTGGTCGATGACGAGATCGACCGGCACCAGCGGATTGATCTTTTCCGGATTGCCGCCGAGCGCCTTCATCGCGTCGCGCATGGCGGCGAGATCGACGACGGCCGGAACGCCGGTGAAATCCTGCATCAGCACGCGGGCCGGGCGGAAGGCGATCTCGCGGTCGCTCTTCTTGGTCTTCAGCCATTCGGCGATGGCGCGGATATCATCGGCGCTGACCGTGCGGCCATCCTCGTTGCGGAGGAGATTTTCGAGCAGCACCTTCAGAGAGAAGGGAAGGCTGGAGATCCCGGGGAGCCCGTTCTTCTCTGCATCCGGCAGGCTGAAATAGACATAGGACTGTCCGCCGACCTGAAGGGTCTTGCGGGATTTGAAGCTGTCGGGATGCGGGGTGCTCACGATGGATCTGGCCCTCGGTTCGATCGAAAGAAACCTGACCGAAGCCGATGCACGAACCATGCCCGCCTCGATCCGGCGAAACCGGCAGGGCGACCGCACGAACTGCCGCGAAGCAGCAGATGCGGCGCGCTCTCAAGCGCCGGTCCGGACTATCTGTCCTCGCCGCGGCGCGGCCCCGCGCCGGGTTGCAGGGCTTATAGTGAATTTCGTAAGGAGAAGCCACAACGAGGAAAGTCGCCGCGGCTGGAACGGTTCGAATTCGCCGCTCCTCTTCGGCTCGCCGCCAGCGCGGGAGGTCAAGTGATCCGTCTCGACGTCAGGGAGCTTGCCGTCGAGCGCGGCGGCAGAGCCGTCCTCGCCGGGATCGGCTTCCAGCTCGCCGCCGGCGAGGCGCTGGCCCTTACCGGCGCAAATGGCGCCGGAAAATCGACGCTTCTGCGCGCTGTCGCCGGCCTGGTGCCGTTGACCGGCGGGCGGATCGACTGGCAGGGGAGCAGCGAGCCGATCGGCGAGTCGCTGCATTATTTCGGCCATCTCGACGCGCTGAAGCCAACCCTCGCGGTGGCCGACAACCTCGTTCTGTGGTCAAAAGTCGCAGGAGCCCCGGGCCTGCCGGTGATCGAAGCGCTGGAACGGGTCGGGCTCGACCATCTCGACGACATGCCGGCTGCCTATCTTTCGGCCGGGCAGCGTCGCCGGGTCGCTTTCGCCCGTCTCCTCGTAGTGCGACGGCCGCTCTGGCTGCTCGACGAGCCGACCGCCGCACTCGATGCCAGCGCTGAGGCGACATTCGGCGACCTCCTCGCCGATCACGTTGCGTCGGGCGGCCTCGCTCTCGTCGCGACGCACCGCCCCTTGCCGATCCCGGCCGCGACGCTGAGGCTCGGCGCATCATGACGGGATTCTTCCTCGCCCTTGTCAGCCGGACCGCACGCCTTTCGCTGGGCGCCGGCGGGGGTGCGTTCACCGGCCTCGTCTTCTTCCTGTCGGTGGTGGCGGTCGTTCCCTTCGGCGTCGGGCCGGACATGCCGCTTCTCGCGCGCATCGGCCCAGCGATGCTGTGGATTGCCGCGCTGCTCGCGACGCTGCTCGGTCTCGACCGCCTGTTCCAGGACGACCGCGACGACGGATCGCTCGATCAGATGATCCTCTCCGGCCTACCGCTCGAACTCATCGTCCTCGCCAAGGCGATCGGCCATTGGCTCGCCACCGGCCTGCCGCTCGTCGTCGGCGCGCCGCTGTTCGGCCTGATGCTCGGGGCCGACAGCCGGTCGATCCTCTTCGTCACGCTGACGCTGCTGATCGGCACGCCGGCGCTGACCTTCATCGGCGCGATCGGCGCGGCGCTGATAACGGCCATGCGCCGCGGCGGTCTGATCGTGGCCGTTCTGGTGCTCCCCTTCACGATTCCCGTGCTGATCTTCGGCGTCAGCGCGGTTGCCGCAGCGAGCGGCGGCATCGACCCGGCGACGCCATTGATGGTGCTCGCCGGGCTCGCGCTCGCATCTCTGGTCGCCGGTCCGATCGCCGCGGCGGCGGCGCTCCGGGCCGCGCTGGACTAGCCGATCGACATCAGGCTGGCATTGCCGCCGGCCGCCGCCGTGTTGATGCTCAGCGAGACTTCCTCGACGAGACCGTCGAGATAGAACGTCTCGCGCCCGGCTGCGAGGCCGTCGCTGGAGACGGCGTGAACCGCAACGAGCGGGCCCTCGCGGGCCGCGATCCGCTCTGCGAGAAGCGCGAGACGATCGGCATCCCCTTCGTGGAGCACCGCGCCGAGCGGCATGTCCTCGGCATCCTCGACGACATCGATACGCCGCGCGATTTCCGGTGGCAGACTGCCAAGCAGACCGGCGCTGGCCTCGCCGGGCGACAGCAATGCGCGATTGCCAGTCGCCAGAACCGCGCCGAGCGCCGTCATTAGTCCGCCCGACGTCTGCGCGCTGATCAGCACGCGCCCGCGCGGGCGCGTGAAATAGCTGTCGCGCTGGCCGACCGGCCCCGCGAGGATTTGCTCGGCACCGACATTGCTGCGCGCGATGAAGCCGCGCACGCGCGCCGCGGCGTCTGAATCGCCCCGACGGGCCAGCCAATCGGCGAAGGCCGACGCGACGGGGTCCGGCGTACCGGATGGGAGCGCCGCCCCAGCGGCATCGTCATGAGGCTGTACGAGCCGGCCGAGATAGAGCGGGCCACCCGCCTTTGGCCCGGTGCCGGAAAGGCCGTTGCCGCCGAACGGCTGCACGCCGACCACCGCGCCGACCACATTGCGGTTCACATAGAGATTGCCGGCATGGATCCGCGCGGTGACGGCCGCGATGGTCTCGTCGATGCGCGTGTGCAGACCGAAGGTGAGGCCATAACCGGTGCCGTTGATCGCGTCGACCAGCAGGTCGAGACCATCGCGCCTGTAGCGCAGCACATGCAGTACCGGACCGAATACCTCGCCGGGCACGTCTTCGATCGCCTCGATCTCGATGAGCGCCGGCGCGACGAAGCTGCCATGCGCACCGGCATCGCCCTGCGCAAGCCGGTGGACCTTGAAACCGCGCGCCGCCATTGCAGCAATATGCGCCTCCAGCCGTTCCGCCGCCTCCTGCGAGATGACCGGGCCAATATCGGTCGAGAGCAGCGCCGGATCGCCGATCGACAGTTCGGCCATTGCGCCCTTCAGCATGGCGATCATCCGGTCGGCAACGTCCTCCTGAACGCAAAGCACGCGCAGCGCCGAGCAGCGCTGGCCCGCGCTGTCAAAGGCGGAAAGGATCGCGTCGCCCGCGACCTGCTCGGCGAGCGCAGATGAATCGACGATCATCGCGTTCTGGCCGCCGGTCTCGGCGATGAGCGGAAGCGTGTGGCCCTCGGGCGTCAGACGGCTGGCGAGGCTGCGATTGATCGCCCGCGCGACATCCGTCGATCCGGTGAAAACCACCGCGCGGACCCGCCGATCGGCGACCAGCGCCGCACCGACATCGCCAGCGCCGGGAAGAAGTTGTACAGCCGCCGTCGGCACGCCGCTCGCCCGGAGGATGCGGACCGCCTCGGCGGCGATGAGCGGCGTTTCCTCGGCCGGCTTCGCCAGCACGGGATTGCCCGCCGCAAGCGCCGCCGCCACTTGGCCAGTGAAGATCGCGAGCGGAAAGTTCCACGGGCTGATGGCGACCACCGGACCGAGCGGCCGATGCGTATCGGCGGCAAAACGTGCCCGCGCCTCGCCGGCATAATAGCGCAGGAAGTCGACAGCCTCGCGCACCTCGGCGACGGCGTTCGGGATGGTGCGACCCGCCTCGCGGACGATGAGCCCGACCAACTCCGGCAGACGCGTTTCGAGCGCATCGGCGGCGCGCTCCAATGCCGCGGCGCGCTCGCTGGCTGGCGTCGCGCTCCAGATCGGCGCGATCGCCTCGGCCGCAGCGAATGCCGCGTCGATGGCGTCTGGCGAGGCTACAATCATGCCGCCAACGCGGTCACGCCGGTCGGCCGGATTGAGAATGTCGACCTCATCGCCGGCAAGCGCGTCAGCACCAACCAAAGGTGATGCACACCACGGCGTCGCTGCGCTGCCGATCAGGGCGACGGCGAGCGCCGCAAGCCTCTGCTCGTTGGCAAGATCGATCCCGGCCGAGTTCTGCCGCGCCGCGCCATAGAGTCCGCGTGGCAGGGCGATCTTCGGATGCGGCGCGCCGACAGGCTCGACCGCCAGCGCTTCCGTGACGGGATCGGCGATCAGCGCCTCGACCGGCACCTCGGTATCGGAGATGCGGTTCACGAAAGAAGTATTGGCGCCGTTTTCGAGCAGCCGCCGCACCAGATAGGCAAGCAGCGTGTCATGCGTGCCGACGGGCGCATAGATCCGGCAGGGCCGGCCAAGCTTGTCCTCGCCGACAACCTCTTCGTAGAGCGGCTCGCCCATGCCGTGCAGGCACTGGAATTCGTATTGGCCCGGATAGTAGTTGGCGCCGGCCATCTCCATCACCGCGGCGAGCGTCTGGGCATTGTGCGTGGCGAATTGCGGGAAGATCGCATCGGGCGCGGAAAGCAGGCGCCGGGCGCAGGCGAGATAGGAGACGTCGGTGTGCAGCTTGCGCGTGAAGACCGGGAAGTCCTCAAGGCCGGCTTCCTGCGCGCGCTTGATCTCGCTGTCCCAGTAGGCGCCCTTGACGAGACGCACCATGATGCGGCGCCGGCTGCGCCTTGCGAGATCGATCAGCCAGTCGATGACGAACGGGCAGCGCTTGCCATAGGCCTGGATGACGAAGCCGATGCCGTTCCAGCCGGCGAGGTCCGGATCGAAGGCGAGCGCCTCAAGGAGATCGAGGGAGATCTCCAGCCGGTCGGCCTCCTCCGCATCGATGTTGAGGCCGATGTCGTAGCGCTTCGCCAGCACAGCGAGGTCCTTCAGCCGTGGCAGCAATTCCGTCATCACACGGTCGCGCTGGGCACGGGCATAGCGCGGATGCAGCGCCGAGAGCTTCACCGAGATGCCCGGCCCCTCATAGATGCCGCGCCCCCCGGCCGCCTTGCCGATCGCGTGGATCGCCTGCTCATAGTCGGCGAGATAGCGCGCCGCATCGGCGGCTGTCATCGCCGCCTCGCCGAGCATGTCATAGGAATAGCGGAAGCCCTTCGCCTCCATGCGGCGACTGTTGGCGAGCGCCTCGCCGATCGTCTGTCCGGTCACGAACTGCTCGCCCATCAGCCGCATGGCGATCTCGACGCCCTTGCGGATCAGCGGCTCGCCGCCCTTGCCGATCAGCCGCGTCAAAGCGGCGGAAAGCCCCCGCTCGCTGTTGGTGGTGTTGAGCTTGCCGGTGACGACGAGGCCCCAGGTCGCCGCGTTGACGAACAGCGAGGGGCTGTGTCCGACATGCGCGCGCCAATCGCCGGCCGAGATCTTGTCGCGGATGAGCGCCTCGCGGGTGGGACGATCGGGAATGCGCAGCAGCGCCTCTGCAAGGCACATCAGCGCCACGCCTTCCTGGGTCGACAGCGCATACTCCCGCACGAGGCCATCAACGCGGCCGGCCGGCTCCTTGAGGCGCAGCCGCTCGACGAGCCCACGCGCCGTCTGCGCCGCCCGGGCATTCGCCGCTGGGTCAAGCCGGGCCTGGGGAATCAGCAGCGGCAGGCATTCCGTCTCCGGCATGCGTGTCGCCGCCGTGATCCGCGCCCTGAGCGCGCTTTGCGGGGGGAGATCGCGTGCGAACGCGACGAATGGGCCTTGCAGAGGCTGTGCGAGAGGCTCCGCCTCTTCCTCCGCGTCGAAGCGCTCGCCGCGCTCGGCCTTCTCGATCGCGGCAATGACGCCGGTCCGAGCCAGCCAATGCGGCGAACGCCCCACCAGGCCTGCGGCGGCCTTGAGCCGTGCCCGCAACGCCTCATCCACCTTGATCGCTATCGTTCCCGACATCGTCCAGATCCCCAGCCGCGATGAAAAGGTAATACCATTCCTCAAATGAGGTGTCACCTTCTACGCGAACAGCGTCCTCAGTGGTAACACCTCCATCCTGCACCCCTCGCCGCCCATTTCCGTCGTCCGCGCAAGCATTCTCGACCCCTAGGCGAGTTGCGACGGGCGGGATGCTGTGCTAACGAACGCGCGGCTTACGGGCGGGCCATTCTCGACGGCTTCTAGCCGCTTCGACAAAATCCAATCCGTTCAGTGTGTTGCACGGCAGCGACCGGAGCGGGACCGAAGCCCGGTCGTGGCGGCTTAAAGCGAGGATCAGGTGGCGGAAGAGAAAAGCATCGTCTCAGGGGTGTCCGGGCGCTACGCCACGGCCCTTTTCGAGCTCGCGCTCGACAGCGGCGCAGTCGACGCCGTCGAGGCCGACCTTTCCCGCTTCACCGACCTGCTCGCCGAAAGCGACGACCTGACCCGCCTCGTGCGGAGCCCGGTCTTCGCCGCCGAAGATCAGTTGCGCGCCGTTTCGGCCGTGCTCGCCAAGGCGGGCATCGGCGGGCTCGTCGCGAATTTCATCAAGGTCGCCGCCGGCAATCGCCGGCTGTTCGTCCTGCCCGGCATGATCGCCGATTTCCGCCGTCTCGCAGCTGCTCATCGCGGCGAGGTGACGGCTGAGGTGACCAGTGCCGAGCCGCTCAGCGATGCCGCCACGGCTGCGCTGAAGGAGGCCCTGAAGGCCAAGATCGGCAAGGACGTCACGCTCGTGACGCAGGTCGATCCGGCCCTCATCGGCGGCCTCGTCGTCAAGGTCGGCAGCCGTATGGTCGACACGTCGCTGCGTTCCAAGCTCAATTCACTCAAGATCGCCATGAAAGAGGTCGGCTGATGGACATCCGCGCCGCAGAAATCTCCGCAATCCTCAAGGAGCAGATCAAGAACTTCGGCTCCGAGGCTCAGGTTTCCGAAGTCGGACAGGTTCTGTCGGTCGGCGACGGTATTGCCCGCATCTATGGTCTCGACAATGTCCAGGCCGGCGAGATGGTCGAGTTCCCGGGCGGCACCCGTGGCATGGCGCTGAATCTCGAGACCGACAATGTCGGCGTCGTGATCTTCGGCTCCGACCGTGACATCTCGGAAGGCGACACCGTCAAGCGCACGGGCGCCATCGTGGACGTTCCGGTCGGCAAGGCCCTGCTCGGCCGCGTCGTTGATGCCCTCGGCAACCCGATCGACGGCAAGGGCCCGATCGAGACCACCGAGCGTCGCCGCGTCGACGTCAAGGCACCCGGCATCATCCCGCGCAAGTCGGTGCATGAGCCGATGCAGACCGGCCTCAAGGCGATCGACGCCATGATCCCGGTCGGCCGTGGCCAGCGCGAGCTGATCATCGGCGATCGCCAGACCGGCAAGACCGCCGTCGCGCTCGACACGATCCTCAACCAGAAGTCGGTCAACGACACGGGCGATGAATCGAAGAAGCTCTATTGCGTCTATGTCGCAATCGGCCAGAAGCGCTCGACCGTCGCACAGTTCGTGAAGGTGCTCGAGGAGCGCGGCGCGCTCGAATATTCGATCGTCATCGCTGCTACCGCTTCCGACCCTGCCCCGATGCAGTATCTCGCACCCTTCGCCGGTTGCGCGATGGGCGAGTATTTCCGCGACAACGCCATGCACGCCCTGATCGTCTATGACGATCTCTCCAAGCAGGCCGTCGCCTACCGCCAGATGTCGCTGCTGCTGCGCCGTCCGCCGGGCCGCGAAGCCTATCCGGGCGACGTGTTCTATCTCCATTCCCGCCTGCTCGAGCGCGCAGCCAAGCTGAACGATGACAATGGCAACGGTTCGCTGACCGCCCTGCCGATCATCGAGACGCAGGCCAACGACGTGTCGGCCTACATCCCGACCAACGTGATCTCGATCACCGACGGCCAGATCTTCCTCGAGACGGACCTTTTCTATCAGGGCATCCGTCCCGCCGTGAACGTCGGCCTTTCGGTGTCGCGCGTCGGCTCTGCCGCCCAGATCAAGGCGATGAAGCAGGTTGCCGGCCCGATCAAGGGCGAGCTGTCGCAGTATCGCGAGATGGCTGCCTTCGCGCAGTTCGGCTCCGATCTCGACGCCACGACCCAGCGCCTGCTCAACCGTGGCGCCCGCCTCACCGAACTCCTGAAGCAGCCGCAGTTCTCGCCGCTGAAGGTCGAGGAGCAGGTTGCGGTGATCTATGCCGGCGTGAACGGCTATCTCGACAAGATCCAAGTCGCCCAGGTCGGCCCGTTCGAGCAGGGTCTGCTCGCCGTGCTGCGCACCGAGCACAAGGACCTTCTCGACCTGATCCGCGACAAGCGCGAGCTGAATGACGAGATCCGTTCGAAGCTGAAGGCCGCTCTCGACGCCTTCGCCAAGAACTTCGCCTGAACCTAGGGAAGGGCCGGTCCGCCTCGCGCGGTCCGGCCTTCATTCCGCTCGACAGGGACGCTCATGCCGAGCCTCAAGGAACTCCGAAACCGTATCGCCTCGGTCAAGGCGACGCAGAAGATCACCAAGGCGATGCAGATGGTCGCCGCGGCGAAGCTTCGTCGCGCCCAGGCTGCCGCTGAAGCCGCCCGCCCCTATGCCGAGCGCATGGGTGCGGTGCTGGCCAATGTCGCGGCCGGCGTCGCCGGACAGTCTGATGCGCCGCGCCTTCTGGCCGGCACCGGCGCCAACCAGACGCATCTCCTGATCGTCTGCACGGCCGAACGCGGCCTTTGCGGCGCGTTCAACTCGTCGATCGCCCGTCTTGCGCGCGAGCATACGCTCGCGCTGCAGCGACAGGGCAAGACGGTCAAGATTCTGTGCGTCGGCAAGAAGGGCTACGACGCCCTGCGCCGGCTGTTCCAAAACGAGATCATCGAACTCATCGAGCTGCGGAGCGTCAAGCAGATCGGCTTCGCCAATGCGGACGCCATCGCCCGCAAGGTGCTGTCGCTCTATGCCGACGGACAGTTCGACGTGGCGACGATCTTCTATTCGAAGTTCCGTTCGGTCATCCAGCAGATCCCGACGGCGCAGCAGTTGATCCCGGCACAGGTGCCGACCAACGACAACGCCGCCCCGACCACGGCGGCGATCTACGAATATGAGCCGGACGAGGCGACGATCCTGGAGGATCTCCTGCCGCGCAACATCTCGGTCCAGATCCTCGGCGCACTCCTTGAGAACGTCGCTTCGGAGATGGGTGCCAAGATGTCGGCAATGGACAACGCGACGCGCAATGCCGGCGAGATGATCAAGAAATACACGCTGCGCTACAATCGCACGCGCCAGGCGATGATCACCAAGGAACTGATCGAGATCATTTCGGGCGCCGAGGCGCTCTGACCGGACTTTTGGAAGGCGAGAACACCATGGCGAATACCACCAATCAGAAGGCCGACTCGGGCCGCATCACCCAGGTGATCGGCGCCGTCGTCGACGTTCAGTTCGAAGGCCATCTGCCGGCCATCCTGAACGCGCTCGAGACCAGCAACAATGGCAACCGTCTCGTGCTCGAAGTGGCCCAGCATCTCGGCGAATCGACCGTGCGCTGCATCGCCATGGACGTGTCCGAAGGCCTCGTGCGCGGCCAGCCTGTGCGCGACACCGGCGTGCCGATCCAGGTTCCGGTCGGCGTCGGCACCCTCGGCCGCATCATGAACGTCATCGGCGAGCCGATCGACGAAGCCGGCCCTGTCGAGGCCGAAGGCCTGCGCCCGATCCATGCGCCCGCACCGTCCTATTCGGAGCAGTCGACCGAAGCTGAAATCCTCCTGACCGGCATCAAGGTCGTTGACCTGCTGGCGCCTTACGCCAAGGGCGGCAAGATCGGCCTGTTCGGCGGCGCCGGCGTCGGCAAGACCGTGCTGATCCAAGAGCTGATCAACAACGTCGCCAAGGTGCATGGCGGCTACTCGGTGTTCGCCGGCGTTGGCGAGCGCACCCGCGAGGGCAATGACCTCTATCACGAGTTCATCGACTCGAAGGTAAATGCCGATCCGCACAACCCCGATCCGGCGGTGAAGTCCAAGTGCGCCCTGGTGTTCGGCCAGATGAACGAGCCGCCGGGCGCCCGCGCCCGCGTCGCGCTGACCGGCCTCACTGTCGCTGAACACTTCCGCGACCAGGGCCAGGACGTGCTGTTCTTCGTCGACAACATCTTCCGCTTCACCCAGGCGGGTTCGGAAGTGTCGGCGCTGCTCGGCCGTATCCCCTCCGCGGTGGGCTATCAGCCGACGCTGGCCACCGACATGGGCCAGCTGCAGGAGCGCATCACGACGACCCACAAGGGCTCGATCACCTCGGTTCAGGCCATCTACGTGCCGGCCGACGACTTGACCGACCCGGCACCGGCCACCTCCTTCGCCCATCTGGACGCGACCACCAACCTGTCGCGCGCCATTTCCGAGAAGGGTATCTACCCGGCGGTGGACCCGCTCGACTCGACCTCGCGCATGCTGACCCCGGCCATCGTCGGTGAAGAGCATTACGCGGTCGCCCGTCGCGTGCAGCAGATCCTGCAGCGCTACAAGGCCCTGCAGGACATCATCGCGATCCTGGGCATGGACGAGCTTTCCGAAGAGGACAAGCTCATCGTGTCGCGCGCCCGCAAGATCGAGCGCTTCCTGTCGCAGCCCTTCGACGTCGCCGAGGCCTTCACCGGCCAGCCGGGCGTCCAGGTGCCGATCGCCGACACGATCAAGGGCTTCAAGGGCCTTTGCAACGGCGACTACGACCACCTCCCCGAGCCTGCCTTCTACATGGTCGGCACAATCGAGGACGCCATCGCCAAGGCGAAGAAGCTCGCGGCCGCGGCCTGAGCGTCTGACGAGAAGAGGTAAGTTCCCATGGCCGATCCGTTCCCGTTCGAACTCGTCTCGCCCGAGCGCCTGCTCCTCTCGGAGCCGGCTCTCTCGGTCGTCGTGCCGGGATCGGAGGGCGAGTTCGAGGTTCTGAAGAACCACGCGCCCTTCATGGCGACCATCAAGCCCGGCGTTGTCGTCGTGACGCTGGCGTCCGGCCAGGCCCAGCGCTTCTTCGTGCGCGGTGGCTTTGCCGATGTGAATGCGAATGGCCTGACGATCCTCGCCGAGCAGGCGATCCCGGTCGAAAGCCTCAATGCCGAGGACATTGCGAGCCAGATTCGCGATGCCGAGGAAGATGTGACCGACGCGCGCGACGACGCCTCCAAGACGGCTGCCGCGACGCGGCTGGCTCAGTTGAAGGATGTCCAGGCGGTGCTCGGTCACTGACCGCGCTCAACGCTCCATGCAAAAAGGCGCCGGATCACCGGCGCCTTTTTTTGTTACCGCGAAGTCTGACCTCTGCTCACGCGGCCAGATGGCTGAACGCCGCCACGACCTGGTCATAGACCTTGCGCTTGAATGGAACGATCAGGCCGGGCAACGCCTCGAGCCTTTCCCAGCGCCAGGAAATGAATTCCGCCTCGTATTTGCCGCCTCCCGGCGCCAGCACGTCGATCTCGCTCTCCTCGCCCTCAAAGCGGAACGCGAACCACTTCTGCCGCTGGCCGCGATATTTGCCCTTGAGCGCGATGCCGACGAGATCGGCCGGAAGGTCGTAGTCGAACCATCCTTCCGCCTCGGCCAGCAGGGAAACCGACTTGATGTTCGTCTCCTCATAGAGCTCGCGATAGGCGGCCGGCAGCGGCGCCTCGCCCTCGTCGATGCCGCCCTGCGGCAGCTGCCAGACAGGATCCCCGGCCACGAGCTCGGCATTCGGCGAGCGTTCGCCAATGAAGACGTGTCCTGCTTTGTTGAACACGACGGCGCCTACGCACGGCCGATAGGGCAGTGTCGCGGGATCGACCGGCTTCTTTTTCGGCATAGGACGTCTCCGGATGCGAGAGGGTGCGGCAGCGGCCATGACCGGCGCCGAGACTATGAAAGGCGGATCAGGGGTCGCGGATGATGATCTGGCCGTTCGGGTCATCCGGCTCGGCCGGCGGCTCGGGCTGAGGCGGCGCGGCGGCGACCGGTGGCGGCAGCGGCGGCACATCGACGGTGACATGCGGCTGGCCGCCGTAAGGATCACCCTTCAACACCGCCCATGCCGCAAACGCTGCGACGATGAGGAGCGTCGGACCAGCGAGAAACGGCCAGATCGGCAACGGGCGGCGCCGCGCGGCCGGGCGGTCGAGACCGAGGGGGGCGCTATAGTCGTCGGGCACGTCCGCTCGCTGTCGTCGGGCGTTGAAAGGAAAACGGCGCCCTCGGGGCGCCGTCATGGACCTAGTTCGGCACGGCCGCCTTGGGGTTCGGCGGGAAGGCGCTGTTGGCCTGCTTGCCATCCAGAAGGCCGATCGCCTGCTGGAGCTGCTTGTCGTCCTTGGCATCCGGCGGCACATAGGCCTGCGAGCCCGTGCCCTCGTCGCCGCCCGCCTCGTTGGCGAGATGGCCCTTGAGCGATGCCTCGCCCTTGGTGTCGGTGACCTGGTCCTTCAGTTCCGGCGGCAGGTCCTGCACGACCTGGATGTCCGGGTCGATGCCCTTGGCCTGGATCGAGCGGCCCGCCGGCGTGTAGTAACGCGCTGTGGTGAGGCGGATCGCGCCGTTGGAGCCGAGCGGAATGATCGTCTGCACCGAACCCTTGCCGAAGGAACGCGTGCCGAGAATGGTGGCGCGCTTCTGGTCCTGCAATGCGCCGGCGACGATCTCCGAGGCCGAGGCCGAGCCGCCATTGATCAGCACGATCACCGGCTTGCCATCAGTCAGGTCGCCGTCGCGGGCGTCATAACGGGCGTTCTGGTCGGAATGCCGGCCGCGCGTCGCGACGATCTCGCCCTGGTTCAGGAAGGCATCCCCAACCGCAACCGCCTGATCGAGCAGGCCGCCCGGATTGTTGCGAAGATCGAGGATATAGCCCTTGAGCTTGTCCTTGCCGATGTCCTTGTTGAGCTTGTCGACGGCACTCTTGAGCCCGTCGAAGGTCTGCTCGTTGAACGAGGAGATGCGGATATAGCCGATGTCACCCTCGGCCCGCGACTTGACCGACTGGATGCGGATCACGTCACGCACGACCTTGACGTCGAATGGCTTGGCCGTGCCCTTGCGAGCAATCTGCAGCGTGATCGGCGTATTGACCGCGCCGCGCATCTTCTCGACCGCCTGGTTCAAGTTCATGTTCTGAACCGAATCGCCGTCAATGGCGATGATCAGGTCGCCAGCCTGGATGCCGGCCTTGGCCGCTGGCGTATCGTCGATCGGCGACACGACCTTGACGACGCCGTCCTCCATCGTGACCTCGATCCCGAGCCCGCCGAACTCGCCGCGGGTCTGGACCTGCATGTCCTTGAAGTCTTTTGGATTCATATAGCTCGAATGCGGGTCGAGCGAGGTCAGCATGCCGTTGACGGCCGCCTCGATCAACGCGCTGTCATCCGGCTTCTCGACATAGTCGGCGCGGATGCGCTCGAACACGTCACCGAACAGATTAAGCTGCCGATAGGTGTCCGAGACAGCGGCGTGGGCCGCGCTCGGCACAAGACCGGGCACCTGAGCTACCGTGATAGCCGCCGTGGCGCCGATGATCGTACCGGCCAGGAGAAGCGAAGCATTCCGAATCATCCGCCAACCTTTTCGTCGCTGGATCGCGCCCACCATGGGGCCGGGTCGATCGAGGTACCGTCTTTTCTGAATTCGACATAGAGCAGGGGCTGCTGCGCGCCAATACTTTCAGCGCTCACGCTCGCAAGCTGGCGGGTTCCCATTACGCCGACCGGCTCGCCCGCAAGAACGAATTGCCCGAGTTCGACGTTGATGCGCTCCATGCCTGCCAAGAGCACATGATACCCGCCCCCGGCATTGATGATCAAGAGTTGCCCATAGGAGCGGAAGGGACCTGCATAGACCACCCAGCCATCGCTGGGCGAAGAAACGCCGGCGCCGGCGCGTGTGGCGATCGAGACGCCAGCCGTCGTACCGCCAAGCCCGTCGGCATCGCCGAAGCTCTTTACCTCGACGCCGTTCACCGGGCGCGGCAGCAGGCCCTTGGTGTCGGCAAAGGCGACGGCGGGCTCGATGCGATTGGCGGCGCCGAGATTGTCCGGCTGGCGCGTCGCCTCTCCGGACTCGATCGCCGCCTGATTCCTGGCCTCGGCCGCCTTGGCGGTCGCAGCGGCATCGGCCGAGGCGGTCACCTGCTTTTCAAGCGAATCGATGAGATCCTGCAAGCTGCTTGCCTGCGCGGCGAGTTGTTCGGAACGCGTCTGTTCGGTGGCGAGCGCCACCTCGGAGGCCGTGCGCGCCTTCTTCTTTTCCGCGACCAGCAGCTGGATGCGCGTCTGCTCTTCAGCGAGGGCCGTCGCGTCAGCGCGCACCCTGTCGCGCTCGCGCGCCTTTTCGTCCTTGAGCGCCAGGAGATGCTGAAGATCCGCGGTGAGCCCGTCGGCCTCGGTGCGCAACTCCGGGACGACGGCGCCGAGCAGCATCGCACTACGCACGGCGGCGAGCGCATCCTCGGGTCGGACGACGATCGCCGGCGGCGGTTTGCGGCCCATGCGCTGTAGAGCGGCCAGCACATTCGCCAGCACCCCACGTCGGGTGGAGAGCGACGCACGGACGGTCTTTTCCTCGTCGAGGAGGCTGCTCATTCGCGTTTCTGCTTCGCCGAGCTGGCGCTCGAGCTGCTTCGCCCGTTCGCCCGTTTCGACCATGCTTTGCGTCAGCGACGCGCTGTCCTTGTCGAGCTTGTCGATTTCCGCCTTCAGCTCGTCCTGCCGCGCCCGCGTCACCTCGATGTCATGGGTGATGGCGTCAAGCTCGGCGCGTCGTTGCGCCCGTGCCGCCTCGGCAGGATCGGCCGGCGCTTCCGAAGCGGACGGCTGAGTCCCCGGAGCCTGCGCCTCGGATCGCCCCGGCCAAAGCGAAACACTCGCTGCGGCGAAGGCGACGAGAGCAAGGCTGAGCGAAAGCGGCAATGGTCGGATCAAGGAACGGCCCGGATGGCGGCATTGGCTCGTCCGGACGAAGCGAGGCGGTCTTCGCCGCCGGAAGTGCACGAACGCCATGCTGAGCGCAAATTGCGGCCGAAGCTGGACGCGTTACACGCGATGATAGGGATGACCTGAGAGGATCGTCGTTGCGCGATAGATCTGCTCGGCGAGCAGGAGCCGCACGATCTGGTGTGGCCATGTCATCGCCCCGAAGGCAAGCCGCTGGTCCGCCCGCCGCCGCAATGCCTCGCCATGGCCGTCGGCACCGCCGATCGCGAAGACGATGTCCCTGACGCCGCTGTCGCGCAGACTGCCGATCCGCTGTGCAAAGCCGTCGCTGGAGACCGTATCGCCGCGCTCGTCGAGGGCGACCAGCCGCGCGCCTTCCGGCAGCGCACCGATCAGCGCGGTGGCCTCCTGCGCCATCCGCTCGTCAGCGCGCCCCGCCCGACTCTCTGGAAACTCCCGGACGGCGAAGGTCAGCCCCAGTCCACGCCCGGTCTGGCCGGCGCGCTCGAGATAGCGCTCAACAAGCAAGCGCTCGGGACCGGCCTTCAGCCGGCCCACAGCGACAATGGTGATCTGCATCGCAGCTCCGGAGAACTACTCCTCCGGCGCTTCGGCGACGGGACGGATCCCGCTCCCCTTCGGCGCGTCGGGCGACCACATCTTCTCGAGATTGTAGAAGCTACGCACCTCGGGCCTGAAGACGTGAACGATGACATCGCCCGCATCGATCAGCACCCAGTCGCAATGCGGCATGCCCTCGACGCTGCCGACCCGACCGCCGGCTTCCGTGATATCACGATCGAGATGGTCCGCGATCGCGCCGACATGACGCTGCGAACGCCCTGTGGCGATGACCATGTAGTCCGCCAGAGCCGATTTGCCCGCAATGTCGATCGAGACGATTTCCTCGGCCTTCGAATCATCGAGGCTTTCGAGGATGGTTCTGAGAACGTCGTCCGCCGCAATCTGCCGGCGAACCGCCGTCTTATGAGGCAGGCGATCATTCGCAGCCTCGGTTTGGATTGCCGTCGTCAGTGGTTGATCCTTTCGCCAAAAGGCGCGCTTGATCCGGAAATGGATCTGATCATTCTCTCTCCCTGCGGCACGATGTCCGCATGATGAGAAGATAGGCACGAGCGGGTGAAGCTTTCAAGACCGCGCCGATTCCTTAATCGATCCTGCCCGCAACGCCGTCGAAGACATCGCGACACGCGGCCCATGCAGGAAAACCCAGGCCGGCGTCGCATGTCCCGGCAGGAGGGCGGCATCCGACTCGTCGAGCCTGAACCGGGCCAGTGCTTGCGCGGCGGGCGAGGCCATCGCGCGGAACGTGCTCGCCGGCCGGTCATAGACGGCGATCGGCATCGTCTGGGCGATCTGCCGCCAGTGGCGCCAGCGGTGAAACTGGCAAAGATTGTCGGCGCCCATAAGCCACACAAGCTTCACGCCGGCAAGCCGCCGCGCGAGAATCGCCAGCGTATCGGCCGTATAGCGGGTCTTCATCGACGCTTCGACGGCCGTGACCACGATCCGCGGGTCATTGGCCATGGCCTCGGCTGCCGCCAGCCGGCGGGCCAGCGCGCCTGGCGCATGATCCTTGAGCGGATTGCCGGGCGTCACCAGCCACCAGACCGCGTCAAGGCGCAGCCGACGGATCGCCATGAGGCTGAGGGTCAGGTGCCCCGCATGCGGCGGATCGAACGACCCGCCGAAAAGGCCGATACGCTGCCCGGGCAGCGCGAGCGGCAAACGGAGCGCCGATCCGGGCGCCGGATCGGCGGCATCGTCGGTCGTCACGGCCGCGTCTGTCCGCTGCCATGGACGCGATAGTTGAACGAGGTCAGCTGTTGGGTGCCGACCGGCCCCCGGGCATGCATCCGCCCCGTGGCGATGCCGATCTCGCCCCCGAAGCCGAATTCGCCGCCATCGGCGAACTGCGTCGAAGCATTGTGCATCACGATCGCCGAATCGACTTCCGCCAGGAACTTTGCTGCCGCCGCTTCATCCGCCGTCAGGATCGCGTCGGTATGATGCGAGCCATAGTGTTCGATATGGTCGATCGCGGCGTCGATATCGTCAACGATACGAACTGAAATGACGGAATCGAGATACTCCGTCGACCAGTCGGCCTCGGTTGCGGGGCTCGCTTCGCTGACGAGCGCCCGCGTCTCGGCGTCGCCGCGAATGCTGCATCCAGCCTCGATCAGCGCGCGCACGATCGGCACCAGATGCGTCGCGGCGGCGGCGCGATCGAAGAGTAGCGTCTCGGCCGCGCCGCAGACACCGGTGCGCCGCATTTTCGCGTTGACGATCAGCGGAATCGCCATCGCAAGATCGGCCTCGGCATGGATATAGATATGCACGATGCCTTCGAGATGGGCGAAGACAGGCACCCGCGCTTCGCTCTGCACGCGCGCGACGAGACTCTTGCCGCCGCGCGGGACGATGACGTCGATGGCACCGCCAAGACCGCCAAGCATCGCGCCGACGGCGGCGCGATCGGCCGTTGGCACCATCTGGATGGCATCGGCCGGCAGGCCCGCGGCTTCGAGGCCACGCACCAAGGCTGCATGGATCGCATGCGAGGAGCGGAAGGAATCCGAGCCACCGCGCAGGATGACCGCATTTCCTGCCTTGAGACAGAGCGCGCCGGCATCGGCGGTGACATTCGGCCGGCTCTCATAGATGACGCCGATGACGCCGAGCGGCGTGCTGACGCGCTCCATCTTCAATCCGTTCGGCCGCTCCCAGGCGTCGAGGACGATGCCGACGGGATCGGGCAGTCCTGCGACTTCCTCGACCCCCGCGGCCATAGCCTCGATCCGCTGCGGATTGAGCGTCAGCCGATCGATGAAGGATGCGAGCGCACCCTCCTTCGAGACCGCGGCGACATCGAGCGCATTGGCGGCGAGAATCGCCGGCGCATCCGCACGGAGAGCGGCGGCCATAGCATTGAGGGCCGCATTCTTGACCCCGGCCGGCGCCAGCGCGAGGCGCCGCGCCGCGGCGCGCGCCCGGCGGCCGATCGCGTCCATCGTCGCAGCGACGTCATCGATGGAGTCGGTCCTTTCGAGGGCCGTAAGGCTCATGTCATCCGCTCCTATTCGCCCCGGAGGGCCATGTCGTCGCGATGGATCATCGCGGCGCGGCCGGCATAGCCGAGGATATTTTCAATCTCGCCCGAATTGCGCCCGGCGATCCGCTCTGCATCGCCCGCATCATAGGCGACCAAGCCGCGACCGACCTCCTCGCCCGCCTCGCCCTGGATCAGGATCGCATCACCGCGCTGGAAACGGCCTTCGACACGGCGGACCCCTGCCGGCAGCAAGCTCTTGCCGGCGCGAAGCGCACGGACGGCGCCGGCATCGATGACCACGAGGCCGCGCGTCTCCAGATGTCCCGAGATCCACTTCTTGCGCGCGGTGACCGGGTTCGCCTCGGCCAGGAACCAGGTTGCCGGCGCGCCTTCCGAGATCCGGCGCAGCGGGTTGCTCGGCTTGCCAAGCGCGATCACCATGTTGCAGCCGGCGCTGGTCGCGATCTTGCCGGCCTCGACCTTGGTACGCATGCCGCCGCGGGAATATTCGGACGCGGCCCCGCCGGCCATCGCCTCGATCTCGGGCGTGATCCGTTCGACGACCGGAATGAACCGTGCGGCGGGATCGGTATGCGGCGGCGCCGTATAAAGGCCATCGATATCCGACAGCAGAACCAGGAGGTCCGCCCCCATCATAGAGGCCACGCGCGCCGCGAGGCGATCATTGTCGCCATAGCGGATCTCGCTCGTAGCGACGGTGTCGTTCTCGTTGATCACCGGCACCGCGCCCATGCGCAGCAGCGTGGTGATCGTCGAGCGGGCATTCAGATAGCGGCGGCGTTCCTCGGTATCGCCGAGCGTCAGCAGGATCTGGCCGGCGGTGATCTGGTGCGCACCGAGCATCTCGGAATAGGCGCGGGCAAGCGCGATCTGGCCGACCGCCGCCGCCGCCTGGCTCTCCTCGAGCTTCAGCACACCGCGCGGCAGGCCAAGTACCCCTCGCCCAAGCGCGATCGCACCCGAGGACACCACCAGCACGTCGCGTCCGCCGGTCGCGAGGCGCGCGACGTCGTCGACGAAGGCAGCGAGCCAGTCGGCCCTGAGCGCGCCCTTCTCCCGGTCGACCAGCAAAGCCGAGCCGATCTTGATCACGATGCGGCGAAAGCTCTCCGGTTTCAGCGACGCGAGGTCGGAGCGGCCGGGGAGCAGGGCGCCGGACAGGGCCTGCCCCTCGCTCATGGCTGCCACGTCTCCGGACGAGGCGAAGGAATATCGTTCGGATCGGCGACGCGGCCCTCGTCGATCACCCTCCCGAGCGCTCGCAACGCTGCCTCGATGCCCTGACGCGTCGCCGCCGAAAGGATCAGCGGCTTCTGGCCACTGGCCTTCTGCAGCGCCTTTGTGCGCGCTTCGAGTTCTTCGGCGGGAATGGCATCCGCCTTGGACAGGGCGACGATCTCGCGCTTCTCGGGCAGCCCAGCGCCATAGGCATCGAGTTCGCCACGCACCACGCGATAGGCCTCGGCAGGATCCTCCTGCGTCCCGTCCACGAGATGCAGAAGCACGCGGCAGCGCTCGACATGGCCGAGGAAGCGATCGCCGAGGCCGACACCCTCATGCGCGCCCTCGATAAGGCCCGGAATATCGGCGAGCACGAATTCGCGCCCGTCGCTGCGCACCACGCCGAGGCCGGGATGCAGGGTCGTGAACGGATAGTCGGCGATCTTCGGACGCGCAGCCGTGACGGTGGCGAGGAAGGTCGACTTGCCGGCATTGGGCAGCCCGATCAGTCCGCCATCGGCGATCAGTTTCAGCCGCAGCCAGATCCAGCGCTCCAGCCCCTCGAGGCCGGGATTGGCGCGGCGCGGCGCCTGGTTGGTCGAGGTCTTGAAATGGGCGTTGCCAAAGCCGCCATTGCCACCCTTGGCCAGCAGGATTCGCTCGCCGACCCGGGTCAGGTCGGCGATCAGCGTCTCGTTGTCCTCATCAAAGATCTGCGTGCCGACCGGCACCTTCAACGTCACATCGTCGCCCTTGCCACCCGCCATGTTGCGGCCCATGCCGTGGACGCCTGTCTTGGCCTTGAAATGCTGCTGATAGCGATAGTCGATCAGCGTGTTGAGCCCGTCGACGCATTCGACCCAGACGTCGCCGCCCCGGCCGCCGTCGCCGCCGTCGGGGCCGCCGAACTCGATGTATTTCTCGCGCCGGAACGAGACCGAGCCGGCCCCGCCATCGCCCGAGCGGATGAAGACCTTGGCCTCGTCGAGAAATTTCATGGTTTAAACTCTTCATGACGCGCGCGCGTCAGTTGGGTGTCGATATGCGCAAGATCGCGGTCGAGCGCAAGATTATGCAGCCTTGAATGGCCCGAAACGACGAAGCCGAACCGTGTCTGGATCGCCAGGGAGCGCTGGTTGCCCTCGAAGACGCCGGAACGGATGGTCGCGACATCAGGGCTTTCGAAGGCCGCCGCGATCAGCGCGCCGACCGCCTCGGTCATATAGCCCTGCCCCCAATGACGACGGGAAAGCCAATAGCCGAGCACGGGCTCCGCCCCCCGGCCGCGCAACGACGCGATGCCGACGAGCCCGCCGGCATCGATGCCGACGACGCGATCCTCGCCCACCGCCCGCTCCGACCTCTCCCACGCGATGAAGCGCCGCGCTTCATCGAGCGTATAGGGATAGGGGACGCGGGAAAGCCACCGCGCCACCTCGAAATCGCCGAGGCCCTCGACGAGCGCCTCGGCATCGCTACCGAGGATCGGACGCAGCGTCAGCCGCTTCGTGCGCATCGTCCAGTCAGGCGGCATCAATTGCGTCACCATCGTCTCGCGCCTTGCGGCCCTCGCGTACGAGCCTAGCATGACCCTGCCCGGTCCCGACATCGGCCCGCTCGCCGGCGCCGCCCGCCTCCCGCGTTGCGGCCCGCTCGCTGCCCCAGGACTTGAGGCTCGCCCAGACCCGCTGCTCGAGCACGAAGCGCTCGACCGGAACCGTGCCGCGTGTCGCAAGCGACCGGACCAGCCCCGTATCGCGGAACTGGAAGCCGCACTTCTCCGCGACGCGACGCGCCGACCCGCTCGTCACCCGGATGGCGCACCACAGGCGTTCGGCCCCGCCCTCCTCGAAGGCGTGATCGACGACCGCATGGGCGATCTCGGTTCCGAAGCCCCGACCCCAGAAGGGTTCGGCGACCCAGAACGACAGTTCGAACCCGCCCGGCCAGGTGTCGCTCGGGCGATGAAAGCCGGCACCGACCAACTCACCCGAAGCGACGGAAAGGGCAACCAGCGTCGTGCCGGGCGCCTTGCTCGGGACGCGGGCGCGCTCGATCCAGCCTTCCGCGTCGGCGCGCTCATAGGGGTAGGGCACGTCGAACAGGCTCATCGCGACGCGCGGATTGCCCACGGCAATTGCCAGCGCCGCGGCGTCGCCAGGCTTCGGGGCCCGAAGGCGCAGCCGCCGCGTGAAATAGCCCCGTGCCTCGTCGTCGCTCGTCTCGTCTTCGCGTGTCGCCTCGGGCATCGCTGCCTCCCGTCGGGCCAATGAAAAAGGGGAGATGGTGTCCCATCTCCCCTCGTCACTGACCGTCACGGTCCACCGGGTCGATGCGACACCGGCGTTCCATGGGAAGGGCCGGTTTTATTCTGCAGCCTCCACCGCCGTCGGGGCGACGGACACGTAGATGCGGCCATTGGCTTTACGGCGGAACGCGACATTCCCATCCGTCACGGCGAAGATCGTGTGATCCTTGCCGAGGCCAACGCCAGTGCCTGGGTGCCACTGCGTGCCGCGCTGACGAATGATGATGTTGCCCGAAATGACGGACTCGCCACCGAACTTCTTCACGCCGAGACGGCGGCCGGCCGAGTCACGGCCGTTGCGCGAGGAACCGCCTGCCTTCTTGTGTGCCATGATCGAACTCCAATCTGACTGGTGCATCGCTTGCGCGATGCGCGGCTCACGGGTGCCCTAACGGGCCGGAGCCATGAAAATCCTGGGCTTGCCTTCGAAGCTCTCGCTTCAGGCCATCTTGATCCCGGTGATCTTGACGACCGTGAGGCTCTGCCGATGGCCGCGGCTGCGCTTCGAATTCTGGCGCCGACGCTTCTTGAACACAAGAATCTTGCGCGTGCGGATCTGGTCGACGATCTCGGCCGAAACGCTGGCGCCAGCGACGGTCGGCGCACCAATGGTGGTGCCGTCCTCGCCGCCGACGAGAAGCACCTCGTCGAAGGAAACCGTATCGCCGGCTTCGCCGGTCAGAAGCTCGACTTCGAGCTGGTCGTTGGCGGCAACGCGATACTGCTTGCCGCCGGTTTTGATGACTGCGAACATTGTTCTTTCCAGTTGTTCAGCCGCGCCTCGAAGGGCGAGCTTCTTCAGTCAGGTTCATTGGGTAATAACGGCGCCGTCTTTCGACACGCCGAGATCGGTCGCTGTTATACGGCGGGAGGCCTATCTGTCAACCCAGAAACGGCCGGAACCCCGCGGTTTTCTGCGGATGGCGACGAGATGCTCAGCGATCGAGCAGGTCTGGACGACGCTCGCGGGTGATCCGTTCAGCCTCAGTGCGGCGCCAGCGGGCGATCGCCGCGTGGTCTCCGGAAAGCAGCGTCGGCGGGATGCTCCGCCCCTCCCATTCGCGCGGCCGCGTGTAATGCGGGTATTCGAGCAGGCCACCCTCGAAGCTCTCTTCAGAGCCCGAATCAGCCGCGCCCATCACGCCCGGCAACAGGCGGACAACGGCATCGAGCAGCACCATCGCGCCGAGCTCGCCGCCTGAGAGCACATAATCGCCGATCGAGATCTCCTCGAGGCCTCGCGCCTTGATCACCCGTTCATCGACGCCCTCGAAACGGCCGCAGAGGATCAAGGCGCCCGGCCCTTCGACAAGATCGCGCACGCGCCGCTGGTCGAGCGGCCGGCCGCGCGGGCTCATCAGGATGCGAGGCCGCGTGTCCCCTGCCGGAGAGGCAGCATCGATCGCGCGCGCCACGACGTCGGCCCGCATGACCATGCCGGGGCCACCGCCAGCCGGCGTGTCGTCGACATTGCGATGCCTGCCCGTCGCATGGGCACGGATGTCGAGCGCCTCCAGCGACCAGAGACCTTCAGCGAGCGCCCGCCCCGACAGCGAAAGGCCCAGCGGTCCGGGAAACATCTCGGGATAAAGCGTCAGCACGCTCGCCGCGAAGGGCGAACGGGGCGCCGGCGCGCTCACGCCTCGTCCTCGGCGCCGGCCTCGCCATCATCGTCTTGCCGCGCCTCGATTTCGGGCGGCGGCTCGACGACGATCCGGCCGCCGGCAATATCGACGACCGGCACGACGGCGCGGGTAAAGGGCAGGTAGAAGCTCCGGCCTCCCGGCGCGGGCATGATCTCGATCAGGTCGCCGGCGCCGAAATTCTGCATCGCGACGACGCTGCCATAGGACGCGCCGTCGGCAAGCTCGGCGCGCAGCCCGACGAGATCGGCATAGTAGAAGTCGTCCTCCTCATCGATCGTCGGCAGGACCGACCGATCGACGGAAAAACGCCGGTTGCGCAGCGTCTCGGCGGCGGTGCGATCCCCGATGTCCTTGACGCGCGCGACGATACCCTCGCCCTGCGGACGCACCGAAATGAACTCGACGACGCGGCCGTCGTCGAGCGTCACCGGGCCGTAATCGGCGACGCCGAGCGGATCCTCGGTATAGGCTTGGAGCTTCACCTCGCCGCGAATGCCATGCGCGGCACCGAACTGGCCGAGAATGACGCGGTTGTCGTCAGCCATGCGGATATCCCTGGCATGCAAGGCAACCGGCGGCTCCGATCGCCACGCCTGCAACGCGGTCGGGCTAAAGCCCGATCCTTCGCTGCGCTGGCGCCTTCATAAGCAGGATTGCCGGGTCAAGCCCGGCAATCGCACGAAGACTACGATCAGGCCCGGAGCCACATTGCGAGGCACCGGAGACGATCGCAAAACCCACTACTCGGCGGTGGCGGCAGCAGCGGCCTCGGCCTTCTTGGCGCGCTCGGCGACGCGCTCCTGGGCCTTCTTTCCGGGCACGGCCTTCTCCGGATTGTTGCGCGCTTCGCGCTTCAGGAGGCCGGCTGCGTCGAGGAAACGCTCGACGCGATCGGTTGCCTGCGCGCCGACCGACAGCCAATGCTTGGCGCGCTCGATGTCGAGCACGACGCGCTTCTCATTGTCCTTGGAGAGCATCGGGTCGAACGAGCCGATACGCTCGATGAAGCGGCCGTCGCGCGGCGAACGGGCGTCGGCGATGACGATGCGGTAGAACGGACGCTTCTTGGCGCCAGCACGGGCGAGACGGATCTTGAGGGACATTGTCTTCCTTTCGGTATCGTTCTGAGTGTCTTCAATCGAATAGCGAGACGCCGCAGCGCCGTTATTTCTTCTTTCCGGGGAAGCCGGGGAAACCACCGCCAAGACCCGGCAGCCGGTTGCCGAGACCAGGCAATCCCGCAGGCATACCAGGGCTACCCGGAAGGCCCTTGGGCAGGACAGGCGCGCCGGAACCCATTTGCTTGGCGAGCTTCTCGAGTTCGGCTGGATTGATGTTGGGCATGCCGCCCATGCCGCCCCCGCCGAGCGCGCCCATCATCTTGCCGAGCATGCCCCCGCCCTTCTGCTTGCCCATGGCCTTCATCATGTCGGCCATCTGGCGATGCATCTTGAGCAGTCGGTTGATCTCTTCGACCTTGGTACCCGAGCCGGCGGCGATGCGCTTCTTGCGGCTGGCCTTGAGGATATCGGGATTGCGGCGCTCGGCCTTGGTCATCGACGAGATGATGGCGATCTGCCGCTTCATCATGCCATCGTCGAGATTGGCGCCTTCCATCTGCTTCTTGATCTTGCCGACGCCCGGCATCATGCCGAGCATGCCCGACATGCCGCCGATCTTCTCCATCTGCCGGAACTGGTCGGCCAGATCGTCGAGATCGAAGATGCCCTTGCGCATCTTCTCGGCCGCCTTGGCGGCCTGCTCCATGTCGATATTCTGCGCCGCCTTCTCGACGAGGGAGACGATGTCGCCCATGCCGAGAATGCGGTTGGCGACGCGGCCGGGATGGAAATCCTCCAGCGCGTCGGACTTTTCGCCCGTGCCGAGCAGCTTGATCGGCTTGCCGGTCACGGCGCGCATTGAAAGCGCGGCACCGCCGCGGCCATCGCCATCCGTACGGGTCAGCACGATGCCAGTGATGCCGACACGCTCATCAAAGGAACGCGCCAGATTGACGGCGTCCTGGCCGGTCAGGCTGTCCGCGACGAGCAGGATCTCGTGCGGCTTGGCGATGGCCTTGATGTCGGCCATCTCCATCATCAGCGGCTCGTCGATATGCGTGCGGCCGGCAGTGTCGAGGATGACGACGTCATAGCCGCCGAGCCGCGCGGCCTGCTGCGCGCGCGTCGCGATATCGGTCGGCGACTGGCCGGCGACGATCGGCAGCGTATCGATGGAATTCTGCTGGCCGAGGATGCGGAGCTGCTCTTGCGCGGCCGGACGGCGCACGTCGAGCGAGGCCATCAGCACCTTGAGCTTCTGCTGCTGCGTCAGGCGTCGCGCGATCTTGGCCGAAGTCGTTGTCTTGCCCGAGCCCTGCAGGCCGACCATCATGATCGCGACCGGGGCCGGGGCATTGAGGTCGATCGGCTCGGCTTCGGAGCCGAGCATCTCGACGAGCTGGTCATGGACGATCTTGACGACCATCTGGCCGGGCGTGACCGAGCGGATGACGTCGGCACCGACGGCGCGGGCGCGCACCTTGTCGGTGAACGAGCGCACGACATCAAGCGCGACGTCCGCCTCGATCAGCGCACGGCGCACCTCGCGCATGGCCTCGTTGACATCGGCCTCCGACAGCGCACCGCGGCGGGTGAGCTTGTCGAAAATGCCTGAGAGGCGCTCGGACAGGGTGTCGAACATCGGAACCTTTTCCTCAAAGGGATCGTGACCGATCCGCCGAATGGACAATGGCGATCGCCGCCCGCGGGCGCGACGCGCTGGCGGACGTTGACCTCCGGACTCTCAGGTCCGGTCGGCGGCTCGGAGGAAACCTCTTCGCGAATGACCGCGGCTTCTACGTGGAAGCGGCGGCAAAGTCAATCAAGGCCGGCCGAGCGGAACGCTGGGACCGGCCTTGTGAAGGAGAGCAACATCAACGCCGATGCGCTGCCCGCTCTGCCGCTGGACGATCGGCGCGGCTCAGCGCGCGACCGGGCAGTTCTTGATAACGGCGTCGAGCGAGGCCGAGATGCCAGCGAGGGAATAGGCGTCTGTCGTCACCGTCCCGCGCTTCGACGTCCCGGAGACCGACATCGCGTGGCCCTTGCGCATGGCCGCCAGCAGCGAGGTCTCCTCGGCAGCGTTCTCGACCCAGGCGCCGTCGTCCTTGGTAAACATCGCGAATTTCTGGCCGTCGATGTCGATCGTAACCTTCGAGCCTTCCTTGAACGGATAGCCGATGATCACAGACACTTCGCTCTTCACATTCTCGGCCGGGCGGGCCGTGATCATGAAATAAGCCGGGTCGCGGTTGAGGCCGTCCGGCTTCTGGCTCTTGGGCTGCGAGGCCGCGTAGCACACCTTGCCCTTCTTGTCGGCATAGGCGTAGGCGCTCCAGTCCTTGAAGGTCCCGACGCGGTTCGGGGTCTGCGCTTCGGCAACGCCGATGGTGCCGGCGGCGATCAGCACGGCAGTCGCGATCCTCAATACATTCATTTTCAATCCACCCAATGACCAGCCGCCCCGCGCCCGACCGGATATCGCGCGCTCCCATGCCTCAAACTGCAAATTGCAGCTTAACATTTCGTGAACCAAACCAGATGCCGCCGCAACTGCGGGGCGCCTACGAATTGGTCCGGTCATTGGGGCAATACTGTGACTGTCGCGTCCAGCGCCGCGCGCCGCGCGATGCGTCAGGCCCGGCCGGCATCCTCGCCGGCGAGCGCGCGCCGCGCCGCCTCGCGGTGGACCGGCTTCAGATGCGAGCCGAGCATCGTCAGCGCGGTCATCAGCACGGTCGCGTCGTCGGCAAAGCCGATGCCGGCGAGGAAATCCGGAACCACGTCGATCGGCATCACGAAATAGGCCAAGGCCGCAATCAGCATCGCGCGGACGCGAAACGGCGTATTGGTGTCGAAAGCGCAGAAATAGGCTGCGACCGCATCCTCAGCGAACGGAATGTTGCGAGCACCGCGGCGCAGCACCTTCCAGAAGTCCCGGCGCACGCGCTCCTCGCGCGCGCCATGGTCCTTGCCGGCTGCATTCCCCTTGCCGAGTATCTCGCCGAACAGCGGCCGCGCCATCGCAGTCTTCCTTCGCCAGATGCGGCCAAACGGCCGTACCGGCATGATGTAGGAAGCTTTGCGTCCCGCACAACGGCACGCGATCAGTGATCGATGCCGAAGCTCGGAGACCCGGTGCTCAGCCCTTGCCGGCGAGCTGGTCGATCTTCTTCTGCATCTCGTCGAGCTGGCGCTTGAGCGTGTCGAATTCGCCGTCGACGCGCGCCTCCGTCTTTGGCTCGACACGTCCACCAACAGGCGACGCCGGCAGATCGCCGCGCCCGCCGCTGAACGGCAGGAACATGCGCATCGCCTGCTCGAACATCTCGGTGTTGCGACGCACCGTCTCCTCGATCGCCGTGAAGGCACTCGGGCCGAAGGCATTAGCCATCTGGCCGCGCAGCTTGTCGGAATCGCGCGTCAGGCTGTCGATCGAGAAGTCGAGATATGTTGGAACCAAATTCTGCATCGAATCGCCATAAAAGCGGATCAACTGCCGCAGAAATGTGATCGGCAGTAGATTATGGCCTTTGTTTTCCTGCTCGAAGATGATCTGGGTCAGAACCGACCGCGTGATATCTTCACCCGACTTCGCATCGAAAACCACGAAGTCTTCGCCAGTCTTCACCATCACCGCAAGATCTTCGAGCGTGACGTAAGTTGAGGTGCCGGTATTGTAGAGGCGACGATTCGCGTACTTCTTGATCGTCGTCGGTTCTTGATCCTTGGCCATGCCTACTCCCATGATGACCGTCGCGCGACCGGCAGCTCGCCGGCATCGACCGGCTCTACGCCGATGCGACAGAAACTCCTCCCCGCAACCGGAGGATAGGGACTTTTTCGGCGCGCCGCCAACGATTTGTGCATTGCATTGCTGCAGCTTTGCTGCGCACACGATGCGCCGCAACAAGGGACGAGTCTTGCCCTCGGTTGACAGCGCTGCCGGCCCGGTCTTGGATCGCGGCATATCCTCGATCATGCCGATACCGCCGGATCGGCCGCAGGAAACGGGAGACGAGGCATGGCTCATCAGAACGACATTGTCATCGCAGCAGCGGGCCGCACGGCCGTTGGTGCCTTCAATGGCGGCTTCGCCAATACGCCCGCACACCAGCTCGGCGCCGCCGTCATCAAGGGCGTGCTCGAACGGGCCGGCGTCGAGGCCGGCGAGGTCGACGAGGTCATTCTCGGCCAGGTCCTGACCGCGGCACAGGGTCAGAACCCGGCCCGCCAGGCTTCCATCGCCGCCGGTCTCCCGATTTCGACCACCGCCTGGGGCCTCAACCAGGTCTGCGGCTCAGGGCTGCGCGCCGTCGCGCTCGGCATGCAGCAGATCGCGACCGGCGATGCGTCGATCATCGTGGCGGGTGGCCAGGAATCGATGTCGCTGTCACCCCATGCCGCCCATATGCGCGCCGGCACCAAGTTCGGCGACCTGAACCTCATCGACACGATGATCAAGGACGGGCTCTGGGACGCCTTCAATGGCTACCACATGGGCGTGACCGCAGAGAACGTGGCCCGCGAATTCCAGATCAGCCGCGAGCAGCAGGACGAATTCGCGGTCGCCTCGCAGAACAAGGCCGAGGCCGCGCAGAAGACCGGCCGCTTCAAGGACGAGATCATCCCCTTCGTCATCTCGGGCAAGAAGGGCGACGTGACAATCGAGAGCGATGAACACATCCGTGCCGGCACGACGCTGGAGGCGGTCGCCAAGCTTCGCCCTGCCTTCGCCAAGGATGGCACCGTCACCGCCGCCAATGCCTCGGGCCTCAATGACGGCGCCGCCGGCTTCGTGCTGATGACAGCCGCCGAGGCCGAGCGCCGCGGTATCACGCCGCTGGCCCGCATCGCTTCTTGGGCGACTGCCGGCGTCGATCCGAGTGTCATGGGCACCGGTCCGATCCCGGCCTCGAAGAAGGCTTTGGAGAAGGCCGGCTGGTCGAAAGACGATCTCGACCTCGTCGAGGCCAACGAGGCCTTCGCCGCGCAGGCCTGCGCCGTCAACAAGGGCCTGGGTTGGGATCCGGCCAAGGTCAACGTCAATGGCGGCGCGATCGCCATCGGCCATCCGATCGGCGCATCCGGCGCTCGCATCTTGGTCACGCTGCTGCATGAGATGGCGCGCCGCGATGCCAAGAAAGGCCTCGCGACCCTCTGCATCGGCGGCGGCATGGGGATAGCGCTCACCGTCGAGCGCTGAGCACAGCCATTCGACGGCCGGGTCAACCGGCCTCAATCACGGGGGAAACATCACGATGGGTAGAGTTGCGCTCGTCACGGGCGGCACGCGCGGTATCGGCGCCGCCATCGCCACCGGCCTCAAATCGGCCGGCTACACGGTTGCGGCCACCTTCGCCGGCAATGTCGAAAAGGCGAATGCCTTCAAGGCCGAGACCGGCATCGCCGTCTTCCAGTGGGACGTTGCCGATCCAGACGCCTGCGCCAATGGGGTTACTGCCGTCACAAGCGAGGTCGGCCCCGTCGACGTGCTGGTCAACAATGCCGGCATCACCCGCGACGGCTGGTTTCACAAAATGGACCACACCGCCTGGTCGCAGGTAATCGCGACCAATCTCGGCTCAATGTTCTCCATGACGCGCCCCGTGATCGAAGGCATGCGCGACCGAGGCTTCGGCCGCATCATCAATATCTCCTCGATCAACGGCCAGAAGGGCCAGCTCGGTCAGGTGAACTATTCGACGGCCAAGGCCGGCGTCATCGGCTTCACCAAGGCATTGGCGCTGGAAAACGCCCGCAAGGGCATCACCGTCAACTGCATCTGCCCGGGCTATATCGATACCGACATGGTCGCCGCCGTGCCCGAGAAGGTGCTGGAGGGCATCATTGCGCAGATCCCGGTCGGACGGCTCGGCAAGGCCGACGAGATTTCGGCGCTTGTCGCCTATCTCGCCTCGGACGCCAGCGCCTTCATGACCGGCGCCGTGCTCACCATCAATGGTGGGCAGTATATGGCGAACGGCTGACCCAGCCGTTCAGCCGGGACTCAATCAATTCCGGCGTGACGACTCAGCCGCCCGCCGGCTTCCGGTTCTGGTTATAGGCAGAGAGAATGCGCTGGATCTCGTCGCCGATATCGGCGTCGACTTCCGCTTCGACCGCACTTTTCGCTTCCGACGCCGGCGTATCCTTCGGCGTGACGGTCGGTGTCGGTGCGCCTTCGAGCCGCGGCTCTATCCTTACATCAGGCACCACGACGGGCGGCGCGGTTTCGGCACGCCCGGGCTCGACGGCCTGGACCGCCTCGGCAATCGCCGCGAGCAGCGAGCTTTCAAAAGGATCGAGCGGCGTCTCGGCTGGGCGGGCGCCATTTCTCTGTCCGGGTGCACGCGGCACGGGCGGCCGCACGGCCGGGGCGGCGCGAACGGGAGCCGGCTCGATCTCGACGTCCGGGGCGACACCGTCCTCGGCCTCGTCGCCCTCCTCGTCGGCAGCATCGGCAAGCGCGACAAGATCCTCGTCGCTGTCCGGGACGTGGTCCACCGACGCGTCGACTTCCGCTGGAAGGATCGCATCATCAACCGCCTGGACGACGGGCTCAGCCTCGACAGGCTCGACTTCGACCTCGTCAACGGCTTCTCCGGAAGCATCCTCATCGACGAGGTCGATATCCGACGCCTCCGCGACAACCGGCCCGGCCATCACCACGGCTTCGGCAGCAACGGTCGCGGCGACAGGATCGGGCGACGCGAGGATCGGCGCAGGACCTTCCGTCACCGCCACGTCGGCCTCTGCAGGCGGCACTTCGGCCAGCGGCGGAACGACTGTCGGCTCGGCGACAAGGCTGCCACCGGCGATCCAGGCATGCACCTGGCGCTCGACGCGCGGATCGATCTCGATCCCGGCATGGCGGGCGAGGTAGATCACCTGCTCGCGGAAGACATCGGCCAGCCGCTGCGGCGTGTCGTTTTCGGAGAAGACATGGCCCTTGAGGGCAAGGCCCTTGACGACAAAGGCGATCTGCCGACGCGAGGCCTTGCGCCCGCCCGCGATCAGCCGGCCGGCGACATTCTCCGCCGTATCAAGGAAGTGATACCCATGTTCAGCGATCTCGGCGGTCAGCGCACCGAAGAGCTCGGCATAGACCTTGGGCGAAAACAGCGGGACATTGGTCGCGTTGTGGATGCGGCGCGCCAGAGCGGCGAGATCCTCGCGGCCGGACGCCTGCCGCGCGGCAACCTCATCCTCCTCGTCCTCATCCGCCGTGTCGGCGCCTTCGAGGCCCGCGAGCAGCGCGGTCAGCACTCGCTCTTCCAAAATGCCGTCGGCAATCGCGCGATAGCTGCCAGCGGTCGCGGCCGTCGCGAAGATGGTCGCGGCGCGGTTGTGGGCGCGCAGGCGATAGATAAGCGGCGTGAAATCAGTATCGGCGCCGAGCAGGATGAACTCGTCGAACGCCGTCGTATGGCCGAGCGCATCCAGCGTATCGATCGTGATCTGCACCTCCGCCGAATTGCGCTCGCGGCCAGGGAGAGTCGGACAATCGACGATCTGGAAACCTTGCGCGACGAAGCTGTCGCGCGCCTTGCCGAGCGAGCGCGGATCGGCATAGCAGCGGCGCATCAAAACGCGCCGCTTCGCCTGACCGAGCTGATCCGAATCGATCAGTGTCCCGGCTTCGACCGCCTCCAGAAGTGCGCCGGGCCGCGCTGCGAACCGGCGCGCGAGGGCGGGATCGCGCGCATGAAGAGCGAGATGCAGACTGTCATAGTCGATGAAGAGAACAGTCTTCAGCAAATCGGTCATGAACGCTCCCGGTCGGATCTTCTGCCGGTTTCACCCCCCAAAGGCGGAGGGGCGGCCGGCCAATCGGGCCGAACCTTGGTCCCCTTGGCCGGCAGCGTCAATGCCGGAAATGCCGGACACCCGTGAACACCATGGCAAGGCCGGCCGCGTCCGCAGCTTCGATGACGAGATCATCGCGCATCGAGCCGCCGGGCTGGATCACGGCCGTGGCGCCGGCTTCCGCTGCGGCAAGAAGGCCGTCGGCAAAGGGGAAGAAAGCGTCGGACGCGACCACCGAGCCAATGGCGAGGCTCTCGGAAAGACCCGCCGCCTTGGCCGCCTCCGCTGCCTTGCGCGCGGCGATAGTGGAGGAATCGACGCGGCTCATCTGGCCGGCCCCGACGCCAACCGTGGCGCCATTCTTGGCGTAGACGATGGCGTTCGACTTCACATGCTTGGCGACGCGGAAGGCAAAGACCAAATCGGCGATTTCGGCTGCCGTGGGTTGCCGCTTGGTGACCACCTTGAGATCGGCCGCCGCGACATGGCCCGCATCCCGATCCTGCACCAGGAAACCGCCGGCAACGGAGCGGAATGTGAGGCCGGATGCCCGCGGATCGGGCAGTCCGCCGGCGACCAGCAGGCGGAGATTCTTCTTCGCCGCGACGATTGCGATCGCTTCCTCGGTGGCATCGGGCGCGATGATCACCTCGGTGAAGATCTCGACGATCTTGCGCGCCGCGTCGGCGTCGAGTGTCTGGTTGAGCGCGACGATGCCGCCAAAGGCCGAGACCGGATCGCAGAGCAGAGCCCGCTCATAGGCTTCAGCGAGGCTGGCGCCGGTCGCGACGCCGGCGGGGTTGGCATGTTTGATGATCGCAACGGCAGGGGCGAGCGCCGGATCGAACTCCGCCACAAGCTCATAGGCGGCGTCGGTGTCGTTGATATTGTTGTAGGAGAGCTGCTTGCCCTGCAATTGCCGCGCGGTGGCGACGCCCGGCCGCTGCTCGCCGGTGACATAGAAGGCAGCCCGCTGATGCGGGTTCTCGCCATAGCGCAAAGTCTCCGCCAGCTTCCCGCCAAGGCTCCGCCAGGCAGGCGCAGGCTCGTCGAGCGCTGCCGCAAACCACGTCGAGACGGCGGCGTCATAGGCGGCCGTGCGGGCGAAGGCCTTGGCAGCGAGGCGCTTGCGGTAGGCGAGCGGCGTTGCGCCGTCATGCGCGACCAGCGTCTCGAGCAGCGCGCCGTAGTCGGCCGGATCAACCAGGATCGCCACGAAGCCGTGGTTCTTGGCGGCAGCACGCGTCATGGCCGGGCCGCCGATGTCGATATTCTCGACGATATGGGCAAAGTCGGTGGTCGCCGCGATCGTCTTCTCGAACGGATAGAGATTGGAGACGACGAGATCGAACGGCTCGATGCCGTGCTCGATGAGTTCGGCGGCGTGGACCGGATCGTTGCGCAGGGCCAGCAGGCCGCCATGCACCTTGGGGTGCAGCGTCTTGACGCGGCCGCCGAGGATTTCGGGAAAGCCGATGAGGTCGGCGATGTTGATCACCGGGAGGCCGGCACTGACGATCGCCTTGGCTGTCGAGCCGGTGCCGAACAGCTTGACGCCGCGTTCATGCAGCGCCCTGGCGAGATCGAGCGCGCCGGTCGTGTCGAACACGGAGAAAAGCGCGCGCTTCATCGGGACGAGGTCGGGCAGATCGACCTTCGGGGGCGGCACAGCCATCATGACCTCGCAGAAACAACGGAACCTTGGGGACCGGCGCGCGATAGCATGATTTCGCGCCGTGTACAGCCCCTTGCGCGTCAGGCATCGCCCTCGTCGAAGCCGAGCATTTCGGTCTCGCCGGCTTCAGAACGTCGGCGCGGTCCGCCCTCGGCAACCTTCTCGAAATGCCAGTGCACGGCATCGGCATGCATCGCGCGGCCATAGACGACGATCTGCTCCGCACGGCGGCTGCCGCGGATGTCGGAAAGACGGATGCTTTCCTCGATCAGCACGTCATGGCCGGCAGCCTCGAACTCCCAACCCGACCCATCGGGCAGCACCAGCAGTACCGCCTGTCCAGCCTTGATCCGGCTGGCTTTCACGGCTGGGTGCAGGTGGAAGCGGATCGCAAATCCATCCTTGCCGCCGCGCGCCACCGGACCGCCATTCGGGCTCGTGAAGCTGTCGACGCCGTCAAGCCGCGTCCCCTCGCGCGGCAGGAACAGCCGCCGCTCGTGGCGGATGCCGAAGCGGCCGACATAGCCGTCATGCGCCGCGGTCACGAATGTCTGGCCGCGCTCCTCCTGCCGCGACGATTCGACCATGCCAGGGCCGGCGATGATGATCTCGCCAAGGCGGCCGGCAAGGAGACCGCCGGTCAGGAAGCGGCAGGACGAGGTGTCGTTGAGCGTCACCGTCGAATGCGCCGCCGTCGTGCGGGCAAGACGCCGGAGAGCCAGGGCGTTCGGCCCCGGAATGCCGCAATTCACTACCAGTGGCTGGCGTCCGATGCTCATCTCGAAGGAAAGGCAGCCAGCATGCGCCTCGGCCGACAACGCCGGCACCGGTGCTGCGCCCGTATCCATGACGATGATGGTCTCGCCCGCTTCCAGCCGTTGATACCCCGAATGCGGCGCATTTCGCAGCGGCGAACCGCGCGCGTCGTCATGCGCAAGGACCGTCGCGAGCAGGCCGAGCTGAGTCTCGCCCATGCCGTTGAATTTGGCGAAGGAGCCGTCGCCAAGGCGGAAGAACCGCAGCATCGGCATCATTCTGTCGATGGCGCCGAGCAGCGCCGGCGACGGCTGCAGCCCGCGCGCCGTGAAGGCCTGGCGCAGCGGCAGCAGGTCGACGAGGATATCGAGCACAGCGGCGGGATTGCGACCGACATGGCCGCCATCTGGAAGGACTTGCCGCGCCAGTTCCTGATCGACGAGCCGCGAGGCCTGGCGGACAAACCGGTTCTGGTCGGCAAGTGAGAGCGCCGCCGCGGCCAGCGTCATGGTGACGGCAAGGCGCGGCCGTCCGGGCGGCACGTCATGCACGACGCGGCGCAGCTGTCGCACCTGCCGGGTCAAGGCGCGCATGAAGCGGCGATAGAAGCCGTGATCGCACCCTTCGAGGACCAGCGGCGTCTGGGCGAGCCATGACGCGATGCGGCGCGCCGTCACGACAGGGTCGCGAGCAACCGGATCGTGGCTCTTCTGGAAGCGGATCCACTCGTCGATCAACGCCCGCGCATTGGAGCGCGACACCGTCAGCTCCGAGGCGCGCAGATGCCGAAGCCAGCCGAACCCGTGCAGCGCGGCGGCCCAGGACCGTGACGGCGCCTCGATCTCGAACACCGAGAACCCTGCGACATCGACCGCCTCGCCACTGAAGACA
The DNA here is from genome assembly GCF_900129325.1 of Kaistia soli DSM 19436. Classification (GTDB taxonomy): domain Bacteria; phylum Pseudomonadota; class Alphaproteobacteria; order Rhizobiales; family Kaistiaceae; genus Kaistia; species Kaistia soli. Next base: position 210,016 of record NZ_FQUP01000002.1, read on the forward strand.
TAGCGGCCGGCATAGATATCATGCGCAATGGTCGGATCGGCGGTTCTCAGATCCGTCGGCGCGATCAGCAGGCGGTCCGGAACCGGGCCGAGATGGCGCCAGCGATAGAGCACGCCGGAATGGAAGGCATAGCGGGAGCGTCGCCAGGCCGAAGCCAGCGCGAACCGGACGAGCCGGCCCTGCCCCGCCTCACTTCCAAATGCCATGCCGATAGGTTCCTTTCCGCCGCGCGCGGCGCGGACATGCGAATCGTCCCGAGACGGGATGAAGCAATCTATCGGCGGCCTCAAGCGAATTGAACCGCCCTTGCCGCCGGAAGCTGCCGTCTCCAGCCGTAGTCTGATCCACTTTTCGCTAAGTTTTCACGAACCGCGCCGCGAAGAAGCCGTCGAGCCCGCCCATGCGCGGCTCGACCGCGGGGAGGTCCGTCGGCAGGCTACGCAGCAAACCGCTGCGGCAGAGTTCCGTGAGCCCGCCGATTTCGGCAGGATTGATCGGCGACAGCCGAAGCGGCAGCTTGGCGAGCGCCCGCTGAACCTGGATCTCGCCCTCGGCCGGCTCAAGCGAGCAGGTCGAATAAACGAGCACGCCACCAGGCTCCAGGAGATCAGCCGCGCGCGCAATGAGTTCGGACTGCAGCTTGGCGAGCGATGCAATGTCGGCCGGCCGCTTCAGGAGGGCAACGTCCGGATGGCGGCGGATGGTACCGGTCGAGGAGCAGGGCGCGTCGAGAAGGATCGCGTCAAAGGTCCTGCCGGGCTGCCAGTCGAGGATGTCAGCCGCAACAAGCTCGGCATCGAGGCCGATGCGATCGAGATTTTGCCGCACGCGATGCAGTCGGTCGATGGAGATATCGACGGCTGTAACCTTCGCGCCGCGCGCCGCGAGCTGCAGCGTCTTGCCGCCTGGCGCGGCGCAGAGATCCGCAACATTCTTGCCCTCGACGGCACCGAGGAGACGGGCCGGCAGGGCCGCGGCGGCGTCCTGTACCCACCAGGCACCTTCGGCGAAGCCTGGCATCGCCTCGATCGAGCGATGCGCGACAAGACGCACGCTGCCAGTCGGCAGCACGGCGCCCTCGAGTCGTTCGGCCCAAAGTGCCGGCTCGGAGCGGACGGTCAGATCGAGCGCCGGCTCCTCAAGATGAGAAATGGCGATGGCCCGCGCCGTCTCTGCGCCATAGGCCTTCGTCCAGCCGGCAGCGAGCCAGTCCGGCGTGTTCAGCACCGCCTCGTCCTGGCTGGCGAGGATCGCGTCACGCCCCTCGGTCAGCCGACGCAGCACGGCATTGACGAGACCCTTGAAGTGGCGCGCGTCATGGTCCTGGCTGGCGAGATCGACGGCGATCGATACTGCCGCATGATCGGCAACATCCATGAACAGGATCTGCGCCGCGGCGACATGCAGGATCGCGGCGAGATGCCCCGATTTGCGCGGCAGGCTCTTTTCGAGGAAACGGCCGAGCGCATCGACAATTTGGCCGTGCCGACGCAGCGAAATGCCGAGGATCGCGCGGGCAAGGGCCCGCTCGCGCTGGTCGAGGCTCGAAAAGGGGCCGTGCGGATCATCAAGGACGCTGTCGGCCGGATGGTGCTCGGCGAAGACGGCATGCACGGCGGCGATCGCTGCGACCCGCGCCGCCACTCCTGGCGCCAGCTTCACCGGGGGACGCTTGCCGCCCTTGGAACGATCGGATTTGGCCGCCGCCGGACGCGGGCTCAACCCCAGGGTCCCCGGCGCGGCGAAGCGGGGGCTGCCGTCCGCCGGTTGCCGAAGCCGCCGGGCAGGCCGACACGACCGGCGCTGGAACTTGGCTGTGACCGCTGGGTGCGATCGAGTTCCATCAGCGCCGCGATGCGGTTTTCAGTCGCCGGATGGGTCGAAAAGAGGTTGTCCATCCGCTGCCCCGAGAGTGGATTGATGATGAAGAGATGCGCCGTGGCCGGATTGGCCTCGGCGGCGGGATTGGGAACATGCGCCGCGCTGCCGGCGATCTTCGAGAGGGCCGAGGCGAGCGCGCGCGGATTGCCAGAGATCTGGGCGCCAAGCCGGTCTGCGGAATATTCGCGCGTCCGGCTCACCGCCATCTGCACCAGCATTGCGGCGATCGGCGCCAGAAGGGCCGCAGCGATGGCGCCGAACGCTCCGAGCGGACTGCGCTCATCGCGATGTCCGCCGAAGAAGAAGGCGAAATTGGCCAGCATCGAGACCGCGCCAGCGATCGTCGCGGTGATGGTCATCGTGAGCGTGTCATGATTCTTCACATGCGCCAGTTCATGCGCCATGACGCCGGCGACCTCTTCGGCGCTGAGCGTCTGGAGCAGCCCCGCGGACGCTGCAACCGCTGCGTTCTGCGGATTGCGGCCGGTGGCGAAGGCGTTGGGCTGGGGAGAATCGATGATGTAGACCCTGGGCATCGGCAGGCCGGCCCGGGCGGCGAGGTCGCGGACGATGCCGTAATACTGCGGCGCGGTCCGTTCGTCGACCTCGCGGGCGCCGTACATCGACAACACCATGCGATCGGCGTTCCAATAGCTGAAGACATTCATCGCCGCCGCAATTGCGAGCGCGATCAGCATGCCCGACTGTCCGCCGACCAGATACCCGACCGCCATGAAAAGGGCGGTCAGGGCCGCGATCAGCATGGCGGTCCGCATCATGTTCATGCGACAGAGCCGCCAGTCGGGCGGCCTCCCTCTTGTGTGACCCCCATATGATGGTAGTGCATGAAGTCGTGGGCAAGGCTGGGAAAGGCGCGTGGACGGCGCCGGCGGGGGTTCTGAGATGACGACGACGGCACGGTTCGAGCGCCTCAAGGCACTGATCGCCCATATTCGCGAAACGCTCGGCGTATCCCTCGCCTTCCGCCTCTGGGATGGAACCACCATCCCGGCAGATGCCTCGCCCGACGCGCTGACGATCGCCATCGCCGACGAGGGAGTGATCGCGGCGCTGTTCCGCAAGCCGAAGATCGACACGCTACTCAATCTCTATGTCACCCGGCGACTCGACCTTCTGAACGGCACGCTGTTCGATCTCGTCGCCGAGCGCCCGAAGATCCGCAGCCGTGACGTGCGCCGCGCGCTCGACAAGAAACTGGTGCTGCGTTCCCTCGGCGATTTCATCTTCCGCTCCCGCGGCGGCCCTTGGCCGCTCGAGGCGATCCGTGGCGACAAGGCGCAACGCGACGGCAGCGAGACCGCCAACAAGGAGAACGTCCACTATCACTACGACGTCTCCAACGCCTTCTACGCGCTCTTCCTCGATCCGGAGATGGTCTACACCTGCGCCTATTTCCGCGACTGGGGCAACGACATCGCCACCGCGCAGCGCGACAAGCTCGACATGATCTGCCGGAAGCTGCGCCTCCAGCCCGGCGAGACGCTGCTCGATATCGGCTCCGGCTGGGGTGCTCTGGTCTGCCATGCTGCACAGCATTACGGCGTCAACGCCGTCGGCGTGACGCTGGCCGACGAGCAATATGTCTTTGCCCGCGAGAAGGTGACCCGGCTCGGGCTGCAGGACAGGATCCGCTTCGAACTGCGCGATTACACGCAGGTTCAGGGCCAGTTCGACAAGATCGCCTCGATCGGCATGTTCGAGCAGGTCGGCATTCCGAACTATCCGACCTATTTCCAGACCGTGCACCGCCTGTTGAAGCCCGGCGGGCTCTATCTGCACCACGCCATCGCCCGGCCGGCCAAGCGGACCGAGAAGGCCTTCCGCCGCACCAATCCTGAATATGCCGCCATCCGCCGCTACATCTTCCCGGGCGGCGAACTCGATCATCTCGGCATGTCGGTCGCCAATCTCGAGCGCTACGGCTTCGAGGTGCACGATGTCGAGGGCTGGCGCGAGCATTACCAGCACACGCTGCGCCATTGGCACGATCGCCTCCTGGCTCGCTATGATGAAGCGGTCGCCGAAGTTGGGGAAGTGAAGACGCGGCTGTGGCTTGCCTATATCGCCGGCTGCTCGGTCGCCTTCCAGCGCAATTCGGTGACGATCAACCAGACGCTCGCCTCGCGTCGCCAGCGCGGCCCGTCGGGTCTCCCGCCGACGCGCGCCGATCTCTATATCGGCTGAAGAACCCGCGATTAGGAGGCGCTGTCATGACGGAACCCAACGAGACGCCGGCGCGGCCGCTCAGCCCGGCGGCCGAACGCGCACTCGCCGAAGCGAAGGCGCGCCGCACTGAGATCGACGCCGCCAGCCAGCGTCCGCGCGAGATTCTCGGGCGCGAAGGGCCCGAGCCGATCCGCTATGGCGACTGGGAAAACAAGGGCATCGCCAGCGACTTCTGAGCGATCAGTTCCTGGACCATCGGCGGCATCATGCAAAAGGCAGGCAAGGGCACCGGAACCGATGCCCTGCCCTTTCCGTCAAACGACTTCCTTCTTCCGGTTCTGCCGGTTGGCGATCAGGTCCTCGACCACCGCCGGGTCGGCGAGCGTCGAGATGTCGCCGAGCGCGCCGAACTCGTCCTCGGCGATCTTGCGGAGGATACGGCGCATGATCTTGCCCGAACGCGTCTTCGGCAGGCCCGGCGCGAACTGGATGAGATCCGGCGTCGCGATCGGCCCGATCTCCTTGCGCACCCACCCGGCGAGTTCCTTGCGTAGCGCATCGCTTGGTGCAACGCCCGCCATCAGCGTGACATAGGCATAAATGCCCTGCCCCTTGATGTCGTGCGGGTAGCCGACGACGGCCGCTTCCGAAACGCCGGAATGCGCAACGAGGGCACTCTCGACTTCGGCGGTGCCCATTCGGTGACCCGAGACATTGATGACGTCGTCGACGCGACCGGTGATCCAGTAATAGCCATCGGCATCGCGCCGGCAGCCGTCACCCGTGAAATACATGTTCTTGTAGGCGGAGAAATAGGTCTGCTCGAAGCGCTCGTGATCGCCATAGACCGTGCGCATCATGCCCGGCCAGGCATCGAGGATCACGAGATTGCCCTCACAGGCCCCCTCCATGATCTGACCTTCGGCATCGACGATCGCCGGCTGCACGCCGAAGAACGGCCAGGAGGCCGAGCCTGGCTTCAAGGGCGTCGCGCCGGGCATTGGCGTGATCAGGTGGCCGCCGGTCTCGGTCTGCCACCACGTGTCGACGATCGGACACCGGTTGTCGCCGACGACGCGGTAATACCACTCCCACGCCTCGGGATTGATCGGCTCGCCGACTGAACCGAGCAGGCGCAGCGAGGCGCGCGACGTAGACTTGACGGGACCGTCGCCCGCCTGCATCAGCGCGCGGATGGCCGTCGGCGCCGTGTAGAAGATCGTCACCTTGTGCTTGTCGATCACCTGCCAGAAGCGGGCATTGGTCGGGTAGTTCGGCACACCTTCGAACATCAGCGAGGTCGCGCCATTGGCGAGCGGCCCATAGACGATATAGCTGTGCCCGGTGACCCAGCCGACATCGGCCGTGCACCAGAAGATGTCGTTCTCCTTCAGGTCGAACACCAGTTCATGCGTCATCGCCGCATGCAGCAGATAGCCGCCGGTGGTGTGCAGCACGCCTTTCGGCCGCCCGGTCGAGCCGGAGGTGTAGAGGATGAACAGCGGGTCTTCCGCGCTCATCTCCTCCGGCGGGCACGCGTCGGACACCGTCGCCGCCATCTCATGGTACCAGAAGTCGCGGCCGGCATGCATCGCGACCTCGCCACCGGTGCGGCGGATGACCAGCACCTTCTCGTCGCCGATGGTCTTGGTGAGCGCCGAATCGGTATTGTGCTTCAGCGGCACTTTCTTGCCGCCGCGCAGTCCCTCGTCGGCCGTGATCACCAGCGTCGAGCGGCAGTCTCCGATGCGCCCGGCGAGGCTGTCCGGCGAAAAGCCACCGAACACGATGGAATGGATCGCACCGATACGGGCGCAGGCGAGCATCGCCATTGCCGCCTCGGGAATCATCGGCAGGTAGATCGTGACGCGGTCGCCCTTCGAGACGCCGAGCGCCTTCAGGACATTGGCGAAGCGGCAAACCTCGGCATGTAGCTCGCGATAGGTGATTGAACGACTCTCGGAGGGATCATCACCTTCCCAGAGGATCGCGACCTTGTCGCCGCGTGTCGCCAAATGACGGTCTAGGCAGTTCGCCGCGACATTGAGCGTGCCGTCCTCGAACCAGCGGATATCGATATTCCCCGGGGCGAAGGACGTGTTCTTGACCTTCGTGAACGGCTTGATCCAGTCGAGCCGCGCCGCCTGCTCGCGCCAGAATCCGTCGGGATCCTCGACCGAGCGGCGATACATGTCCTGATAGGTGTTGATGTCGACATGCGCCGAGGCGGCCCACTCGCTGGGGACCGCATGGATGATCTCGTGCATTCTATCCTCCCTCATCCGCGCCCGCGCACGCCTGCGAGTGCGGCAACCTCCGTTGGTCACTTAATCCGTTCCGCGCCGAAGCCGCAACAACGCCGCGCGGCGACGGCAGGGGCGCGCTGTCGCAGGCCTTCGGCAGTGTCAGGCCGGAAGGATCGTCAGAATGTCGACGGCCTTCTCGTCTGAATCCTCCAGCGCCGCTTCGACGGGCACCGTGATGGCCGCGCGAAGGATCGTACCACTCCCGGGCCGGTAACTGCGACCGGGGTCGCCGACCACGACCGTCACGCCGGACGCGGCGAGTTCCCGGAGCCAGGGCAGGATCGCCGCCGTCATCGCGCGGTCGTAGAAGATATCGCCGCAGAGCATGACATCGGCATCCACGGCCGACCCGACGAGATCACCGATCATCGGCGACACTTCGACGCCATTGGCCGCGGCGTTGAGGGCGATCGCCGCAATCGCGAAAGGATCGATCTCCACCGATGTCACGGAGCTTGCGCCGGCAAGCGCCGCGGCGATGCCGACCAGCCCCGACCCCGCCGCGAAATCGATCACGCGGCGACCGCGTACCAGTCCCGGGTGGTCGAGCACATGGCGGGCAAGACCCCTCCCGCCGGCCCAGGCAAAGGCCCAAAACGGCAGCGCAGCGCCAATGACGCCGATCTCGTCCTCGCTCCGCTGCCAAAGCAGTGTCGCGTCATCGGCCTGCCAGAGCCGGATCTCGGGCACATGCGGCACCGGCAAGAGCCGCGTCTCCGCCTGGATGAAACGAATGCGGGCAGCCGCGTCGTCGGGGACGGCGCCGCTTGGCCGGGTCAGGGTGAGATGCCCGCCATCTCACAGACGATATCCCATTCCGCGTCGGTCACGGGCTGCACCGAGAGGCGCGAATTGGAAACAAGCGCCATGCCCTTGAGCCGCGACTCGGCCTTGGCGGCGACCAGCGTCACCGGCGTCTTCACCGGCCCGACCGCGCGGATATCGACGCATTCCCAGGTGCCGCTGTCATCGGTCGAATCGGGATGGATCTCCTTGACCACCTCGACGACGCCGACGATCTCCTTGCCTTCGTTGGAATGGTAGAAGAAGCCCCGATCGCCGACCTTCATGGCGCGCATATGGTTGCGCGCCTGATAGTTGCGGACGCCGTCCCACTCCTGCCCGGCCTCACCTTTGGCGACGAGGTCCTGGAAGGAGAATGTGTCCGGCTCGGATTTATACAGCCAATGCGCCATGGCGAATGCTCCTCAGGCCGGCTTGCCCCAGCCCCAGCGCCACGCCTTGACTTCGACCGACTTGAACAGGCCTGCCTTGGCATAGGGATCCTCGGCAAGCAACGCCCGCGCCGCCGCCTCGTCCTCGGCCTCGACGATCAGCATCGAGCCGACCATGTCGCCCTTGGCGTCGAGAAACGGGCCGGCGATCGGCACGGGCGCCGTCTTGAGCCAGTCGAGATGCGCCGGGCGCGTCGCGACGCGCTTCTCGAGCGCGCCGTCATGATCGGTGAGGATGGCAACGAAATGCATGGGGACGTCTCCGAAAGGTCCGCCGCACGTTAGGTGCGCCTTTCGGGCTGGTAAAGAGCCCGAAAGGCGAATGGCGGCAGCCTCTATTCCGTCTCGTGCTTCAGTGGCCGGCTCATCAGGGCGGCCATCGCGCCGTCAATATCGATCTCACCCTCGACCACCGCCGCCACCTGCGCCGTGATGGGCATATCGACGCCGAGACGCAGGGCGAGCGCGCGTGCCACGGCAGCTGTCGCGGCGCCCTCCACCAGGACATGAGCCGGCACCTCGCCCCGGCCAAGAGCCAAGCCGTAGGAGAAATTGCGCGACTGCGGCGAGGAGCAGGTGAGGACGAGATCACCGAGCCCCGAAAGACCCATCAAGGTATCTGGCCGCGCGCCCAGCGCCGCGCCGATCCGTCTCAACTCGGCGAAGCCGCGCGCCGTCAGCGCCGCGGCGGCACTGGCACCAAGAGCCCGTCCCGCAACGATGCCGACTGCGATCGCCAGCACATTCTTGAAGGCACCGCCAACCTCGACGCCGATCATGTCGGTTTCGGCATAGGGACGGAAGCTGGACGAGCCGAGCGCCTGGCAAAGTGCCATGGCCAGCTTCGGTTCGGCGGCGGCGATGGTCACGGCCGTCGGCAGGCCGCGCGCCACATCGACGGCGAAGCTGGGCCCCGACAGGACGGCCGGCGCCGCCGGCGGCAACGCCTGCTCCAGCACCTCGGTCGGCCTGAGCTCGGTGCCGCGCTCCAGCCCCTTGGCGCAGAGCACCACTGGCGTGTCGTCGGCGATGCCGGCAAGCCCGGCCACAACGCTGCGCACCGTCTGCGTCGGGGTGACGATCAGAATCGCATCGGCGGTGATGACATCACCAAGCCGATCCGTCACCGCCATGTCGGGCGGCAGCGCAATGCCTGGCAGGTGCTCGCGGTTCTCGCCGGTCGCGTGGATGTCGCTGACGTCGCGTCCATAGAGCGTCACCTCCCGCCCCGCGCGATGGGCAGCCAACGCCAGCGCAGTGCCCCAGGCCCCAGCCCCGACAACGGCGATGCGCTCAAGCTTCATCGGCCCGGAACCTCAAGGTCGAGCCTGACCAGCAGTTCAGGCAACAAGGCATCGAGCCGCCCGAACAGCACCGGCGGCGGGAGGAGCGGCACAAAGGAAAACGCCATGCGGATCGGCGGGCCGCCACCATCCGGCGTCTGCTCCGTCCACGCCCAATTCTCGGCGGCAACGTCATCGAGCGCGACATGGAAGAAGGTACGGTGATGCTGGAAGCGGACGGCGCCGCGCTCGAACGTCTCCGACTGGAAGACATAGGTCATCTCGCCGAGCGGCTCGAAAGCGCCGGGCGGCGCGAGACCCGTCTCTTCCAGCAATTCACGCCGCGCAGCCGCTTCGAGCTCTTCGCCATCCTCGACCGTGCCCCCGGGCACTTGCACGCCGACCTCGGGAAAGTCCGGCTCGGTGAAGATAAGCAGCTTCTCATGCCAGGTCGCGTAGATGACAACCTTACGGCGGAAGCGGATTTCCGGACGCGGCTTTCGCACGGGTGTCTCCCTCATGCCTTCGCTCATGCCTTGGCACCTTTCATGCCGGAACCGATCATCGGCAGCGCAACGGTATCGAGGGGCCAGCGCGGCCGCGCCGGCGCGTCGAGCCCGTCGGCAAGACCAAGCGCCAGTCGCTCCGCACCCGCCCAGGCGATCATCGCACCATTGTCTGTGCAGAGTGCGAGCGGCGGCGCGACGAGGCGGAAGCCGCGCGCCTCCGCTTCAGCCGCCAGGCCGGAACGAAGCGCACGATTGGCCGCGACGCCGCCCGCGATCACCAGCACCGGCACAGCGATCGCGGGGAATTCGGCACGGAAACGGTCGAGCGCATGAGCGATCCGATCCGCGACTACCGCTGAAACCGTCGCCTGGAATGCGGCCGCGAGATCGGCGACATCGCCGTCCGAAAGCGGCGCGGCGGCTTCGGCGGCCTGACGCACCGCCGTCTTGAGGCCGGAGAAGGAAAAATCGGCGCCGGCACGGCCGAACATGGGGCGCGGCAGCGTGAAGCGCGATGCATCACCGCTCGCCGCTGAACGCTCCACCGCTGGGCCTCCGGGATAGGGCAGTCCGAGCAGCTTGGCGGTCTTGTCGAACGCTTCACCGAGCGCATCGTCAATCGTCGTGCCCCAGCGTTCATAGGCGCCGACGCCGCGCACCAGCAGGATCTGCGTATGGCCGCCCGATACGAGCACCAGCAGATAGGGAAACGCGACAGCATCGGTCAGCCGCGCCGTCAGCGCATGTCCCTCGAGGTGATTGACGGCGAGCAGCGGCAGTTCGGCCGCGAAGGCGATCGCCTTGGCCGTCGTTAGGCCGACGATGACGCCGCCGATGAGGCCTGGGCCGGCGGTCGCGGCAACGGCATCGAGATCGGCAAACCCGACTCCGGCCTCGGCCAGCGCCGCCTCGATGACAGCATCGATCGCCTCGACATGCGCGCGCGCCGCAATCTCCGGCACGACGCCGCCGAACGCCGCATGATCCGCGATCTGCGACAGCACGATATTGGAGCGGATCATGCCACGACCATCGTCGCTCCGATGCACGACGGAGGCCGCGGTCTCGTCGCAACTGGTCTCGATGCCCAAAACGAGCTGGCCGGCAGTCACGAGGGCGTGCCTTTCGACGGGGAGTGGCTGGCGCCGCCGTCCCGATTGCCGCAGCCCCTTCCATCGTCGGAGGGAGCGACTAGACTGCGCGCCGATCAATCCCGCCCACCTAGCATCCGGAGCCGACCGCGTGCAATCCGCCCCTTCCGCTCCGCTCCTTCGCATTGGCACGCGCGGCAGCCCGCTGGCGCTGGCCCAGGCGCACGAGACGCGCGCAAGGATCGCATCCTTCTACAGTGTCGATCCGGACGAGATCGAGATCGAGGTGATCCGCACCTCCGGCGACCGCATCCAGGATCGGCCACTTTCGGAAGCGGGCGGTAAGGGTCTGTTCACCAAGGAGATTGAGGAAGCGCTGATCGCTGGCCGCATCGATCTCGCGGTTCATTCGTCGAAGGACATGCCGACGGCTCTGCCCGAAGGGCTGGAACTCTCGGCTTTTCTGCCCCGCGAGGATGTGCGCGACGCCTTTCTTTCGCCCGTGGCGACGACGCTTCGTGAGCTTCCGCAAGGCGCAGTGCTTGGCACGTCCTCGCTCCGCCGTCGCGCGATGGCACTCAGCCTCAGGCCGGACCTCAAACCGGTCGAGTTTCGCGGCAATGTCGAGACGCGGCTGAAGAAGCTCGCCGATGGCGTCGCGCATGCCACGCTGCTGGCGCTGGCCGGCCTGAAGCGGCTCGGCCTCGAAGCGCATGCAACCTCGATCATCGAGCCTGACGATTTCCTTCCCGCCTGCGGGCAGGGCGCCGTGGCGATCGAGACTCGAATTGGCGACGAGCGCACCAGTGGCCTCGTCGCCCGCATCAATCACGAGCCGACGCAAATCGCGCTGAGCGCCGAACGCGCTTTCCTGACACGGCTCGACGGTTCCTGCCGGACACCGATCGGTGGCCTCGCCACCATCGAAGGGGGCGTCGTCACGTTCCGCGGCATGGTGCTCTCGCCCGATGGCCGGCAGTCCGAATCGGTCCGGCTGGAAGGGTCGGTCGCCGATGCCGCCCGGCTCGGCTTCGACGCCGCGGGCGAACTGATCAGCCGCGGCGGCACCGCCTTCTTCCGCGCGGACGCCTGACGCGATGCGGCTGCTCGTGACGCGGCCGGAGCCCGACGCCAGCCGCACGGCTGCGACGCTCGCGGCACGCGGCCATGCGCCGATCCGCGCGCCGATGCTGTCAGCCGCGTTCCTGCCGCCGCCATCCGCAATCAGGCCTCCGGCCGCAATTCTCTTTACCAGCGTCAACGCGGTCCGCGCGGTCGCCGCATGGCCGCAGGAGGTACTGCCGCGCGACGTGCCCGCCCTCGCAGTCGGCCAGCGCACGGCCGACGAAGCGCGTGCAGCGGGCTTCTCCGATACGCGCTCGGCAGACGGCGACAGTACGGCATTGGCATCCCTTGCCGCGGAAATCCTCGATCCCCTGGCCGGGCCGTTGCTCTATCCGACGCTGGCCGTTCCTTCGGGCGATCTCGCGGCGAGGCTCCAAGCGGCGGGCTTCACGGTCAACCAGATCGAGGCCTATCGCATGATTGCAGCGACGGCCTTGCCGGAGGCAACTGAGGCGGCCATCGCCGGTGACGCCGTCGACGGCGTTCTGCTCTATTCGCGCCGGACCGCTGAGACCTTCGTCGCCCTGACCACCGCGCTGAAACCGCATCTCGCCGCATTGGCCTTCTACTGTCTCTCCGCCGAGGTCGCGATAGCCCTCGACACGGGCCATATCCACATCGCGGACGAGCCGAATGAGGCCTCATTGCTGAAGCTCCTCGAAGCCGGAACATAGGCAGAGGGCATCCGTTGACGGATTGCTCTATAGTTGGGTTTGCGAGAAACGAGATCGAGGGCCATGGCCGAAGACGACGACACCCCATCCGCAGCCGAAAGCACCGGTTCGCCGCGCCAGAAGCGGCCGCCCGTGACGATCGACCTCGAGGCTGAGGCCGTCACGCCGGCGCGTCCGGCCGACCCGGCGCCGGAGGCAGCGACGGAGTCCGGCGCCGATCCATCGCCTGCGGCTACCGAGGCGACGACAACGCCGCCCGATAGCCTGGCGCGGCGCCTTGTGCCCCTCGGCGTCGCGGCCGTCGTCGGCGGCCTCATCGGCGGTGCCGCCGGAGCGCTGTTGTTCGCGCCGCAGACCGACACGATCACCTCGGCCAGCATCGACAGCCGCTTCGCGACGCTCGCAAGCCGCCTCGATGCGCTGGAGGCGAAGAGCGGCTCCACGACCGCATCTGGCCCGACCATCGATCCCGAGCGAATCACCGCGCTCGAATCGGCACTCGCCCGGCTTGAATCGGCACCACCTGCCACCGGCAACGGCACCGCGACCGTCGATCTTCAGCCCATCGAACAGCGTCTTGCTGCGTTGGAAGCGCGTCCGGTCGAACCGCCGGCGCCGGCCGTCGATCTCCAGCCGCTGGAACAGAAGCTGTCGACGCTCGACAGCCGCATCGGCAATATCGAAGCGCATCCGCCGTCCGATCCGGCAACCGAGGCGGCGGCGCGAACGATCGCGCTGACAGCCCTTCGACAGGCGGCGCGCAGCGACAGGCCTTTCGACGCCGAACTGGCCTCCTTCCGGACGCTCGGTGGCGACGAGGCGCAGCTCGCCGCCCTGGCGCCGCTCGCGGCCAACGGGGCGCCGTCGGTCGCCTCGCTACAGGCGTCCTTCCCGGCCGCCGCCGACGCGGTTCGCAGCGCCAGCCGCCGCATCGATCCGGAAGCCGGGTTCATTGACAGGCTCGCGGCATCGGCCGGTTCGCTCGTGTCGGTAAAGCCCGCCGGCCCTGTCGAGGGTAGTTCTCCCACCGCCATCGTCTCACGCATGGAATCCATGGTCGACAAAGGCGATCTCGCCGCCGCGCTGGCCGAGAGCGACGCGCTCGACGCCACATCGAAAAGCGCGCTGGCCGGCTGGGCGGATGCGGCGCGCCGCCGCGTCGCGATCGATCAGGCGCTGGCAGCGCTGGGCGGGAACTGAGGAGGCACGATGATCCGCATCCTCATCTATATCGCGCTCGTCTTCGCGGCCGCCGCCGGCTTTGCCTGGCTCGCCGACCGTCCCGGCGAGATCACGCTCGCCTGGCAGGGCTATGAGGTTTCAACCAGCCTGATGGTCGCTGCCGTCACGATCGCCGCCGCCTTCGTGCTCGTCGCCATCCTCCTCTCGATTCTGATGGCCGTCATCCGCGCCCCGAGCCTCCTGGACGGCTGGCTGACCGGGCGTCGCCGCGAGCGTGGCTATCGTGCACTCTCGCGCGGCATGATCGCGATGGGCGCGGGCGACGTCAAAAAAGCGAAGCGCCATTCCGCCGAAGCCAGGAAGATCCTTGAGGGCGAGCCGCTGACTTTGCTGCTCGCAGCCCAGACGGCTCAGGCGGCCGGTGACGGTGCCGGCGCGCGCGCCGCTTTCGAGGCGATGCTGCCAGAATCAGAGACCCGCCTGCTCGGCCTTCGCGGCCTCTATGTCGAAGCAGAACGGGCGGGCGAGCACGAGGCAGCACGGCACTATGCCGAGGAAGCCGTCAAGGCGGCGCCAAGCCTCGGCTGGGCGGGCGAAGCGCTCTTCACCTACCAATCTTCGGCTGGCGACTGGCGTGGCGCCCTGCAGACCCTCGGGTCCAACCTGCAGGCCAAGCTCGTCGACAAGACAAGCGCCCACCGCCTGCGCGCGGTGCTGCTGACCGCGCATGGCCTTGAACTGGAGACCGGAAGCCCGCATGAGGCGCTGGCCGCGGCGCTCGAGGCGGTCCGCCTCGCACCCGGCCTCGTCCCGGCGGCGACGCTGGCGGCACGCCTCTCCGCGCGCCAGGGCGATATCAAGCGGGCCATCAAGGTGCTCGAGGCCGCCTGGAAGCAGGAGCCGCATCCAGAGCTTGCCGAGGCCTATCTGTCGGTTCGCCCGGGCGATGCTGCCGGCGATCGACTGAAGCGGGCCCAGAAGCTCGCGGATCTCCGGCCGTCGAGCCCGGAAAGCGCCTTCGCGGTCGCGCGTGCGTCGATCGACGCACGCGAATGGCCCGAGGCCCGCCGCGCACTGGGTACGCTGCCGGAAAGCGGCCAGACCGAGCGCTATTGGCTGCTGATGGCCGAGATCGAGGATGGCGCCGAGGGCGACCGTGGACGTGTGCGCGAATATCTCGGCCGGGCCGTGCGCGCGCAACGCGACCCCGTGTGGATGGCAGACGGTTATGCGTTCAGCGCCTGGGCGCCGCTGTCGCCGGTCAGCGGGCGACTCGATTCGTTCGAATGGCGCACGCCGAGCATGGCGCTGGCAGAAGATCCGCGACCGCTGCTCAACATGGATCTTTCGCGTGCAACGCCCGCCGAAACAGAGCCGGAGCCGGCACCCCCGATCGCTCCGATGGTGATCGAAGCCAATCCTGCCCCGAAAGCAGCCACGAACGGCACGGACACGCCGAAAACAACGCCTCCGCCGCTGCCTGATGATCCCGGCATCGACGAGGAGCGGCCGGCAACCGTGGATCGGCTGCGCCTGCAATAGACGACAACGCCCGTGGCGGGCTTGAAACCCGCCGCGAATGTGGCTATGAACGCGCCGTCTCCGCCCGGGACGAAAACCGGGCCCGACGTCGTGCCGCTTTAGCTCAGCTGGTAGAGCACATCATTCGTAATGATGGGGTCACAGGTTCGAATCCTGTAAGCGGCACCACTTCTTCCTCATCCCTTCGATAGTGTGGAACCCTCGCCGGTGCGCCGCATTGAATCGCGTTGCGGAGCGGGAGGCATGTGATGGCGCCACGGCCCTTCTGGAAGGGATATCTGAAGCTCTCGCTGGTGACATGCGCTGTGTCGATGACGCCGGCGACCAGCGACAGCGCCAAGGTCCGTTTCCACACCATCAATCGCGCCACCGGCAATCGCGTCATCAGCCGCTATGTCGATGCCGCCACCGGCAAGCCCGTCGACGATGACGACATGGTGAAGGGCTATCCGCGCGGCGAGGATGACTACGTCTTGCTCGAAGATGACGAGCTTGACGCCGTAGCCCTCGACAGCACGCGCACCATCAACATCGAGACCTTCGTTCCCGCCGACAGCATCGGCTGGATCTGGTACGACAAACCGCATTTCCTGGCGCCCGACGACGAAGTCGGCACAGAGGCCTTCGCGGTGATCCGGGCCGCCATGGAAGCGACGAAAACCGTCGGCATCGCGCGCCTTGTCCTCTATCGGCGCGAGCGCGCGGTCATGCTCGAGCCGCGCGAAAACGGCATCGTGCTGTGGACGCTGCGCTATGGCGACGAAGTGCGGGATGCTGAACCGTATTTCGCGGGAATTGAAGACGAGAAGCCCGATACCGAAGGGCTCGATCTGATGCGGCGCCTGATCGCCAAGCGGAAACAGTCCTTCGATCCTGCTTTGCTCGCCGATCCGGTCGAGGAACGGCTGCATGAGATGATCGCCGCCCGTAGCAAGACGCGGCGCCGCCGCAAGAAGCCCGTCGAGGCAGAGGCACCCGCCGAAACCGGCAATGTCATCAACATCATGGATGCGCTGAAGCGCAGCCTTGCAACGGAAAAGAAGCCGGCTAAACGACGTTGACCTAGCCTATCTGGACTTGCGGCCGCGCTTTGCTTTCGGCACTTCAAGCGGCGCTGCGGCGGCCTGCAGGTCGGCCCAGGGATCAGAGCCTCGCGCAGCGATATGTCCGGGGGCGTTGGCGACAGTGAAATGGGCCGGCCCGATATCGGGTCCAAGTTCATCCCAGGAAAGCGGCATCGAAACGGCGGCGCCTGGCCGGGCACGCGTCGAATAGGCAGCAACGGCCGTCTGTCCGCGCTGATTGCGCAGATAGTCGATGAGGATCTTGCCGCCGCGCTTCGCCTTGGCAATCGTCGCCACATAGCGGTCCGGTGCATCGCCCGCCATTGCTTCGGCCATCGCCTTGGTGAAGGCCTTTGCCGCCGGCCAGTCCGCCTTCGGCTTCAAGGGCGCAACGACATGCAGACCCTTGCCGCCCGACGTCTTCACAAAGGCCGCGAGACCCGCCGCCTCGAAGCGGGCGCGGACATCCGCTGCAGCTTCGATGACTGCAGCCCAGCTGACGCCCTCCCCGGGATCGAGATCCATGATGATCCGGTCCGGACGCTCCCAGTCAGCCAGCGTCGACCCCCAAGGATGGATTTCAAGCGTCGCCGACTGCACCAGCGCCATCAACCCGTCGAGACTGTCGATGCTGATGAACGGTGGCTCATTCCTGGCCTTGGGATCAGGCACCAGCCGCACGGCTGCATTGACCCCCTTCCAGGCATGCTTCTGGAAGAACTTTTCTCCGTCGATGCCCTCGGGGCAGCGGAGCAGCGCCAGCGGCCGGCCGACGATATGCGGCCCGATGAAGCGCCAGACTTCGGCGTAATAGTCCGCGAGCCCTTCCTTGGTGATGCCGGCATCAGGCCAGTATATCCGGTCCGGATGCGTGAGCTTCACCGTCCGCTTCGGCGGCTTCGGCACCGGGGGCGCGGCTCCTTCCTTGGCGACTTTCGCTCGTTCGCGCACGATTTCGCTCGCCGGCTTGTCCTCGCGCAATCCACGGAACGAAGCATGCCTGAGATGGCCATCACCCGTCCAGGCACGGAATTCGACTTCGGCCACCAGCACCGGATCGACAAAGCGTGCGCCGCGCCGCTCGTCGGCAGTCAGTGCCTCCGCGAACGGGCTCTTGTCGACGGCGATCGCCTGAAGTCGCCGATAGAGATCGCGCGATACGCTCGCCGTAAACCCGGTTCCGACACGTCCGACATGATCGAGGCCATCGGCGTCATGGACGCCAAGCAGCAGCGAACCGACGGCATGCTGCGTCGCCGTAGAGGGAACATAGCCCCCGATGACGAACTCCTGGCGCGCCGAACACTTCGATTTGACCCAGCTGCGGCCGCGGCCCGATCGATAGGGCGAATCCGCGACCTTGGAGACGACACCTTCGAGGCTGAGACGGCAGGCATGGCGTAGAACCATCTCGCCGCTCTCAGGGAAATGCGCGCTGTAGCGGAGCGAAGGGCCGCCCGCACCGATCAGCCGCTCCAGCGTCTCCTTGCGCTTGATGAGGGGAACGCGGGTGAGGTCCTCTCCGTCGAGATGGATCAGATCGAAGGCATAGAAGACGAAGCGATCGCTGCGGCCCTCGCTGAGATCGGCCTGAAGGGCTGAGAAGTCCGACGCGCCGGCCGCCCCTTCGACGACGAGCTCACCATCGATCATCGCCGCCTGACATGGCAGCGCCGCGAGGGCAGCGACGACATCGGTGCCGAACTTGCTGGTCCAATCGAGCCCGGTGCGCGTCAGCAGGCGAACCTCGCCGTCGGCAATGCGGGCGATCAGGCGGTAACCGTCAAATTTGATCTCGTGCAGCCAGCGCGCGCCCTCTGGTGGCGCCGCTACCAGCGTCGCGAGTTCCGGCGGCACGAAGTCCGGCATCTTTGCCTTCCGGGCTTCGGCAGGCCGCTCTGTCTCGGGCGCGGGCGCCGAAGAGGCCGGCACCTTGCCGGATGACGCCGCCTTGCTCTTGGCCGTCGTCACCCGGACCGGCTTGGCGGCGGCGGAATCAGGCTCTTCGATCTTGCCCGTCTTCGACGACCAGCCCGGCGGCTCGCCGGCCACCTCGGAGATGGAACGCCCGGTCTTCGCGGAATCCGGCGCCTCTTCGAGGATATCGGGGGCATCGTCTGTCCGGGCAAATTCATCATCGCCCTTGATCAGCAGCCAGTTCTCGCGCTTTTCACCCGGTTTGCCATGCATGCGGACGAGGTGCCAGCGTCCCTTGAGGCGCTCGCCGTCGAGCGAAAACTCCAGATGCCCCTTGGCATAGCCCTTGTGCGCATCGCCGATCGGCGTCCAGGTGCCGCGGTCCCAGACGATGACCGTGCCCCCGCCATATTCGCCTTTTGGAATCGTGCCCTCGAAGTCGCCATAGTCGAGCGGATGGTCCTCGACATGGACGGCGAGCCGCTTCTCTTCCGGGTTGAGGCTCGGCCCCCGGGTGACCGCCCAGCTCTTCAGAACACCGTCCATCTCCAGGCGGAAATCATAGTGAAGGCGCGTCGCATCGTGCTTCTGGATGACGAAACTGTTGCCGCTTTCCGCCGCCGCGCTGCCCTCCGGCTCCGGCGTCGTCTTGAAATTGCGCTTGCTGCGATAGGTTTCGAGCGCCATCGATCAACTCGCCTTGCGTCGCGGGGCTGGCTGCGGCTTGTCGGCCGGTGCCTTGCGCTTCGCGGGCTTGCCCGCCGGCTTGCTGGCACTCATCGCGGCCGCGCTTTCGCGGAGCGCCGACAGGAGATCGCCCGATGCCGTGCGTTTCACCGGCTTCGGCTTCGCAATCTTGCGACCCTCTATCTTCGCCTTGACGAGTTCGGCCAGCGCCGCCTCATAGCGGTCGTCGAAGGCCGCCGGATCGAAGGTGCCAGCCTTGGTGTCAATGATGTGCTCGGCGAGTTCAAGCATCTCGCCTTTGATATCCAGCTTCGGAATGTCGCCGAAGACCTCCTTCGAGGATCGGACCTCATAGTCGAAATTGAGCGTCGTGCCGACGAGACCCTTGCCACAGGGGCGGATCAGCAGCAGGCGCACGCGGCGGAACAAGACGGCCTCCGCCAGCGCCGCGACCTTCTCGGCCTGCATGCCCTCGCGGATCAGATCGAAGGCCTCCTCGGCATGGCGATCAGCGGGGGCGAGATAATAAGGGCGATCGAGATAAACATCGTCGAGGCCAGCGCAGGGAAAGAACGCCGAGACCGTCAGCGTCTTGTCGCTTTCGGGCACCGCCGCCGCGATCTCCTCGGGCTCGAAGATGATCGGATCGCCCGACCCTGTGTCATAGCCCTTGACCTGATCGTCGCGCTCGACTGGCTTTTCCGTCTCGCTGTCGACGAAGTGGCGCTCGATCCGGTTGCCGGTTCTGCGGTTAATGGTGTGGAAAGCGATCCGCTCCGATGTGGAGGCGGCGGTATAGAGCGCGACAGCCGCGCTGAGCTCGCCGACCTTGAGGTGCCCCTTCCAGTTCGCCCGTGGCGCCATGCCTTAGCCCTCCGCGGGGGATTCAATGCGCCATCGCCCGGGATCGTTCCGAAACCTTGCGCAGCCTAAGTCAGATAAGGACCGGACCGCGATCAGCGGGAACGACGTGCGGGTTTGGCGTTTTCTTCTTCGCATGTGTCAGTCGGGAGAAACAGAGCATGTCACGCAAGCGAACCGGCGGCTGCCTCTGCGGGGCGGTCCGCTTTGAACTCGATGGCGAGCCATTCCTGATCGGCGTCTGTCATTGCGCCGATTGCCGCAAGGAAAGCGGCAGCGCATTCACCTTTTACGCAAAATGGCCGCGGGCGGCCTTTCGGGTGACGGGCGAAACGCGGACCTATGCAGGCCGCGATTTCTGTCCTGCCTGCGGAGCGCGTTTGTTCAATCTCCATGCGGAGGATGTCGAGCTGCGCGTCGGCAGCCTCGACGAAGCGCCCACCACCATCGGATCGCCGAGCCAGGAGGGTTGGATCAAGCGCCGCGAAACCTGGCTGGCACCGATCGGTGGAGCGAGCCAAAGTACCGAGGACACTCCGCGCTGACCAATGGGGCGCAGCTCAGCCGATAGCAGGCGCGTCCGTCAGCCCCTGCCCATGCAGGCGGATGCAGTCGCGCCCGGCGAGCTTGGCCGCATAGAGCGCTCCGTCCGCCTTGTCGAAGAGCCGTGCGGCCGTATCGCCGTTCTCGGCTACCGCGATCCCGGCCGAGAAGCTGTAGATGAATTCCGGCTGCTCCGGGATCGGCCGGGTGTCCCGGATGAGGCACAACATTCGACCGAGGATTTCCGCCGCTTGCTCCCCATCCGTGTCGGGCATCACCAGCACGAACTCCTCGCCGCCAAAGCGGCCAAAGCAGTCTGTCCGGCGGACGGTCGCCTGGATCCGATGCGCGAAGTCGCGGAGGATCTGGTCGCCGGTCTGGTGGCCAAAGCGATCATTGACCACTTTGAAGTGATCGAGGTCGAGAAGTGCGACGCTGCCGATCACGCCCTCGCGCCTCGATGCGCCGGCGATCATCTCGCTAACCCTTGCAAGCACGAAACGGCGATTGGCGATGCCGGTCAGTTCGTCGGTGAAGGAAGCCTTGATGGCGAAGTCGCGGGCCTGGCGGACGGCGCGCTCGTCTGGCCGCAGGTCGGTCACGTCGCTGGCGATGCAGAGCATCCAGCCGTCGCTCTGCACGGTCTCGGTCATCCAGAGCCAGCGTCCGTCATAGAGGTCGGTCTCGAAGGCGCGATAGCCGAGCTTGCCCCGGCGCGACTGGGTGGCAACCAGCCATTGCTCGAAGTCGTTCGTCTTCAGCACCGTGCCGCGCTGCAGCGCGAAGTTCCGCCGCATGATCTCCGACCACAGCGGACGTTCGTCCTCGCCGAGGAAGAACGCAGCCCGAAAGGCCAAATTGGCGAACTGCAGGCGATCGAATGAATCATAGGCTGCGACAAGTACTGGCGCCTGCTGCCAGAGACTCGTCAATATGAGCGGCAGATCATCCATGCGTCGATGCAAAACTCGAAGGGAATCCGTGTTCCGGTCGGCTGCCCCCGAAGCAGACCCGATCACGCCGTATATACTGCCATCCCGGGCAGCTTGTACAATCGCCATCGAGATATCAGCTCGTCATGCGCGGCGCGCCACCAGCGATCAGTTCGGCCGGAATGTCGTCGAACGACGCGTAGTTCATGCTGTAGAGGCGGGCGTAGAGGCCCTTCTTTTGCATGAGCGCGTCATGGTTGCCCTGTTCGACCAGCGTGCCGTTCTGCAGCACGATGATGCGATCGGCGCCGCGGATGGTGGCGAGACGATGGGCGATGACGAGGCCCGTGCGGCCCTTGAGAAGGATCGCCAGCGCCTTCTGGATCTGCCGTTCGGTATAGCTGTCGATATTGGCCGTCGCTTCGTCGAGAACGAGGATCTGCGCATCGGCAACGAGCGCGCGGGCGAAGCTGATCAGTTGGCGCTGGCCCTGCGAGATGTTGCTGCCACGCTGTTCCAGTTCGCTGTCATAGCCCTTCGGCAGCTGCATGATGAACTCATGCGCCCCAACCGCTTTGGCGGCTGAGATCACCTCCGCCCGGCTCGCCTCGGTCTTGTGATAGCGGATATTGTCGAACACCGTGCCTGAGAACAGGAACGGTTCCTGCAACACCATCGCGATATGGCGCCCGAGCGAATCCTGCGTCACGTCACGCACATCGCGCCCGCCGACCAGCACCTGGCCGCTCGTGACGTCATAGAAGCGATGCACCAGCGCCATCGCGCTGGTCTTGCCCGATCCCGTCGGCCCGACGAGAGCTACCGTCTCGCCCGGATTGACGCGGAACGAGACGTCATGCAGCACCGGCTGCCCGGGCACATAACCGAACGTGACCTTGCGGAACTCGACAGACCCGTCCATGTCCTCGGGCAGGGCGACCGCATCAGCTTTGTCCGTGACGTCGACGGGAACGTCCAGCACCTCGGAGATGCGCTGGCCCGACGCCATGGCGCGCTGCATGACGCTGTATTGCAGCGTCAACGACCGGATCGGGTCGAAAAAGCGCTGGATATAGAACAGAAACGCCACCATCACGCCGATATCGAGGCTTTTCGACAGCACCATCGAGCCGCCGACGACGATCACCGTCGCCATGGCGATGCCGGTCAGCGTGTCGACGATCGGCACCATGACCTGCGCATACTTGGCCGCGAGCAGGTTGGCGTCGCGATGCGCGCGGACCTTCTCGTCATAGAGTTCAAAATTGACGCGCTGCCGGCTCATGCTCTGAACCGTTCGCACGCCGTGAATGCCCTCCGCGAGCGCGCCATTGGCGATCGACGAGGTCTCGTGCGCTTCCATGAAGGAGCGCTTGGCGAGCGGCAGCCAGAACAGCCGAACGATGAACAGGACCGGCATGGTCGCCAGGGTCAGCAGGCCGAGCCGCGGATCGAGCCAGAGCAGGACCACGACGATACCCGCGAGCAGCGCGATGTCGCCGATGGAGAGCACCGAGGTCTCCATGAACTCCTGCATCGAATTGACGTCGCCCTGCAGGCGCGACATCAGCCGGCCGACCTCCGTCTTGTCCATGAAGGAGAGCGACACCCGCTGCAGGTGGCTGAACATCGCCCGGCGCATGTCGAACAACACCCGTTCCGCCGCACTGCCGACAACAGTCTCCTGCAGATAGCTCGCGCCGTAGTTGACGAGGATCGTCGCCGCAAAGGCGAGCGCGCAGGAGACGAGCACAGCATGATCGGCGACGCCACCGGCCATACCGCTGTCGATCGCCGTGCGAATGATCAGCGGAATCGCGAGCTGCGTCAGCGTGAAGACGAGCACCGCCGCGACGGAAAGATAGACCTGGCCGCGATAGGGCGCGACGAAGCTCCAGATCCGGCGAACGATCTTTGGGTCATAGACCGCGCCGAAGATCTCCTCCTTCTCGCGATGCGAGCCCACAACGGCCCGGGGCGGACGTTCTGTTCCGGCGATAATGGCCTTCTCGGACCGGATGCTCATTCGGCAGCTCCCTGCAGGGCGTCCTCGACCGGAGGAAGCTGGAGGTCGTGCAGCGCACGGTAACGCCCGTCGGCAGCGAGAAGTTCGGCATGCGTCCCGCGCTCGACGATGCGCCCATCCTCGATGAACAGAATTTCGTCGGCATGCATCAGCGAGGAAAGCCGGTGCGAGATGATGAGGGTGGCACGCTCGGCGGCATGCGCGCGGATCGCGGCGCGGATGCGCTGCTCCGTGCCCGCGTCGACGGCCGCGGTCGAATCATCGAACACCAGGATCGCATGGCGGAGGATCAGGCTGCGCGCAATGGTGAGGCGCTGGCGCTGGCCACCCGAAAGCGACGCGCCACGTTCGCCGACGATCGTGCCGTAGCCGGTCGGCAGGCCGACGATATAGTCGTGCAGCTGCGCCGATTCCGCGGCGCGCGCGATCCGCTGCTCTTCAGCCCAGGGATCGCCATAGGCGACATTATTCTCGATCGAGGTCGTGAAGAGAAATGCATCCTGCTGCACGACGCCGACAGCCCGCCGCAGCGATTGCAGCGTTACGTCGCGGATATCCTGTCCGTCGATCGTGATCCGCCCGGCAGAAACGTCATAAAAGCGCGGAATGAGATGGGCGATGGTCGACTTGCCGCTGCCCGGCGGGCCGACAATGCCGATTGTCTGGCCCGGGCGCGCGGTGAAGTCGATGCCGACCAGCGCGGGCTTCTCGGCGCCGGGATAGGTGAAGCCGACACCTTCGAATGCGAGTACGCCATCGCGAAGTTCCAGCGGCTTGGCGCCGGGCTTGTCGGCGATCGTGATCTCCTGGTCGAGCAGCTCGAACAACCGGCGGCCGCAGGTCGAGGCGCGGGCGAAGGAATTCACCATGAGCCCGAGCTGTCGCACCGGCATCTGCAGGATCGTCATGAATGTGAGGAACGAGGCGAGCGTGCCGACCGTCATCGTCCCCGCGGCAACGCGCCCGCCGCCGACCCAGAGCACGAGCCCCATGGCCGCGAAGAAGGAGAAATTCATCGCGCTGGTATTGCGGACGCGGATCAACACGCGCTCATGCGCGAGATTCAGCGCCCCCTCCGAGATGCGATCGAACTTCGAGAGCTCGAAGGCCTGCGCCGCGAAGGCGCGCACGACGCGGATGCCGCCGAGATTCTCGTCCATCACGCGGGTCAGCACCGCCAGCCGCTCCTGCAGCTCCAGCCAGGTGGAGCGCAGCAGCAGCTGCGTCACCGAGGAGCGCCAGGCAACGAAAGGCACGAAGGAGAGGCTGAGCAGGCCGAGCAGCGGATCGGTCGAGATCAGCAGGATCGCGCCGAAGCCGATCAGGACCGTGAGCAGCACCATGCGCACAAGGCCGGTATTGAAGAACATCCGGACACCCTCGATGTCGAGGATGCCGAGGGTGATCAGGTCGCCGGTATGGACCTTGTCATGAAAGCTGAACGAGAGGCGCTGCAACTTCTCATAGGTGGCAAGCCGCAGCTCATAGCCAAGGTGATGCCCCACCGAGTCGCCATAGTAGTTCTGCGCCATGGTGAAGAGACCGCGCAGGACGCTGACGGCGAGCAAGGTCGCCGCGGTGATGAGAAGCGCATGCTGCGCGGCGACGGCGCTGTCGGCGTTGGCGCTGAGAATGCCCTGCGCTTCGTCCACCGCCCGGCCGAGCAGTCGGGGGATCACCAGTTGAAGCGTTGCCGCCACCAGCGTCGCCAAAACGGCGGCGCTCGCCTGCCAAGGATGGCGCAGCGTCAGCCGCGTGATTCGGGCGAGGGTCCCGAGGCCTTTCCCCCATCCCGCCGCCTTCACATGGGCAAGCGATGTCTCGCGCTGTTCCGCGCGCGTTGCAGCAGTAAGTGTCACCGGATCTGTCCAGACTAACCGTTCGGAGGGTCCCCACGGGATATGCGGAGAACGAAGGCGTCGGCTTCGGGGCCGTTGGCGCGCCCCGGGGTCGGCGGTCGTGATCGTGCGCCTTTATCCCGTTCAATCAAGATCGGTAAGGCTTACCAATGAATTTTGGTATCGATTCGTGTCAGCTTCAGGGCAGACGTGGCATCGATGACACAGAGAAATTTGCCGAGAGACTGCCGGCATAAAAAAGCCGGCCACCCTGCAGGCGGCCGGCTCTCGATCCTCAGCGCGGCACATGGAAGCGCCGAGCATCATGGTTGCTTCAAGGCTTCGTCTTGCCCGCCGGCGCTTGCTCGGAAAGGCCCGCAATATCAGGTGGCGGGAGATCGCCTTCCGCAATGGCGTCGTCGCGCTTCTTGCGGAGTTCCCGGGCGCGCTCGCTGTCCGGTTGCGGTTGATTGACCTCGGCTGCTTCGTCGAGATCGACGAGCGGAACGACGGGCATCACGGGTGTCGACATGATTTGCTCCTCCTGAGACGCCGGATCAGCCGGCCTATGCAGAGGAAACGACCTGTCGCGGGTGCGGTTCCACATCCAGCGGCGGCTTAACCGGATGGAAACCAAACCCTGCCACTCTCACTTCGTGGACGCGTTCCGCGTGTTTTTCCGGTTGTCCATGCAGACAAGGCAGCCATCTCTGCGGCAGCAGGGATGGCTGTCCTCGTCTCAGGGGTCTATTTCGCGACGTGCCAGACGCCGCCTACGCCCTCGCCCGTGACATCGCCGGACTTCATGTCCTTGACGAACGTATAGAGCGGCATGCCCTCATAGGCCCACATCGCCGTACCGTCCTTGCGCTTGACGATCGTCCAGTCGCCTTCGGCCTTGTCGGCTGAGGTCGCCATCAGGGGCGGCCAGGCGGCGGCGCATTTGTCGTAGCAGTTCGAAACGCCCTTGGTGTCCTTGTCGAAGGTGTAGAGCGTCATGCCCTTGGCATCGACAAGCACCTCGCCGGCAGAGGTCTTCATCATCTTGGCGGGCGCAGCCGAAGCGGCGGCTGAAAAGGCGGTCAGGGCGACAAGGCTCGCCATGGCAACGAGAAGCGGCTTCATTGGAACTCTCCCTCGATTGTGGTCCCGGCCCGGCCGGGTCGAACGATGAACAGCCCGGCACAACTTCTATTCTCCGCTCACGAAAACGTGTCAGCGCAGATAGGTCTCGGGATAGGCCCGGCTGGCGCGACAACCAGTTGGGCGGCAGAGGAAGACCAGCGTCAGGTCCGGCCAGCAGGACCGCCGTTCTGCTCCCGCGGCGGCGACATACTGGATCAGCAGCTTGAATTCGATGAAGCGCGGCTCGCCACCTTCGCCGAGATCGGCATAGACGGCCAGGCCGTCATGGCCCGAGCGCTGGATCGCGCCGGCAAAGGTCGCGCCGGGGCTGATGGCGCCCTGCTTGAGGAATATACCAGCGCGGCAGGTCACGAAGCCGGGCGGCGCCATGAACTTGGCATAGGTGCGATCGCCCCGCACATGCGTGAGCGTGGCCGTGCCGCGATAGCCCGCGGCGACGGCTTCTGGACGGACGTAGCGAACGATATCGGAGGCATCCCCCGCCTCGCCGGCACAAGAAAATCCGAGCGTTTCGCAACCCGCTGCCGCGAGCATCGCCGCGGCATCCGGATCCTCTTGCATCCAGCCTTTGATCGCGGGTGGACCGGAGCTGCGGAGGTGAAACTCCTCCTGATAGACGCGCGGCAGAATTCTCAGGCCGGCAGGCATCTCCGCCCGCGCCGGGACAACGAGAAGAACGACAATCGAGAGCCACAAGCCGAAGCGCATGGCAGCCTCCGCCGCGCCGGCTCATTCTATCACGCCGGAACCCGGACGGGCAGAGGCGCGCATCGGCTCAGGCAGCGAGGCGCAGGATCACCGGCACATGATCAGAAGGGCGATTCCAGCCACGCGCCTCGCGCTTGACCTCAAGGCCGAGCAGCCGCCCGCTCAGCGGCGGCGTTACCCATATGTGGTCGAGGCGGCGGCCGCGATTGGACGCCTGCCAGTCGGCGGCGCGATAGCTCCACCAGGTGTAGAGTTTCTCTTCCGGCGGCACGAAATGGCGCATCGCGTCGATCCAGCCACCGGACTCCCGCACGGCCTCGAGCAGCGCCGTTTCGACGGGCGTGTGGCTGACGACGCCGAGCATCTGCTTGTGCGACCAGACATCCTGCTCCAGCGGCGCCACATTGAGATCGCCGACGAGGATGGTTGGCCCCAGCGTTTCCGCGCCGCGCAGCCAGCCCTTCATCTCCTCCAGAAAGGCGAGCTTGTGGGCGAATTTCTCATTCACGGCCGGATCGGGCTCGTCGCCGCCGGCGGGGACGTAGAAATTGTGCAGCGTGATCGGGAGCGCGCCCGGGCCAGCGATGTTCACCGCGACGTGGCGCGCATCGTCCTTGCCACAAAAGCCACGCCGAATGTGTTCGGTGATCGGTACCTTCGCGACCACGGCGACGCCGTGATAGCCCTTCTGCCCATGCACGACCTGATGCTCGTAGCCGAGCTTTCGGAAAGCGCCCGCGGGAAAGTTCCCCTCGATGCACTTGATCTCCTGCAGGCAGAGCACGTCCGGGCGTTCGGCTTCCAGGAAAGCGCTGACGAGGTCGATGCGAAGGCGCACCGAGTTGATATTCCAGGTGGCGATGCTGAGGGGCATGGGCGATCCGATGGCGGGGCTGAGGAAGTCCTAGCCGCTTGGGCCGAACGCGCCAACTGCAGATCGAACCCGCACGACAAAAGAAAACGCCCAGCCCCGGGGGGGAGGCTGGGCGTTGCGCTTCCGAAGCGCCTGCGCCCGTCGCGAACCGGAGTTCAGCGGCAAGGCGCCTGGGGCGGGTACCATCTCGGCGAGACGGGGGGCACTGCCGGGGCGATGGTGGCCCGCTCTGCTCTAAGATTTGGGAAAGCCGGTCCGGGATTCAAGTCTTTTGTCAGGGAGCCTTAACGTAAGCCGTTCACAAGAATGCGAGCGGGGGCTGCTCGGCGGCGGCTTACTTCGAATTCGGCAGGTAGTAGTCGATCTTGAAGTTCTTCGGATCGGCCGGCTTGCCGAGCTCGACGTCATAAATCGCGACGGACGTATCGAGACCCTGGGAATCTGTCACGACCCACTGGCGCAGCGCCAGCGTCCGGCTGTCGAAGATGAGCTTCAAGCTGCCATCGCCGAGGCTGGAGCTCTGCGTCAGGACCAGCGCGATCAGATCCTGCTCTTCGGTCATCTGCCGCACGATATTGGCCGATGTCAGATCGACGCGATCGGACAGCAGATAGCGCAGTGGCGTCTTTGACAGCGGATAGAGGTCCTGCGTCATCACCTTGGCGTCGAGCACCGACACTTGGTTGCCGTCGCAGATTACGTCCATCTTCACGGGCGGGCTGTAGTGGAAGCGCAGCTTGCCCGGGCGCGAGATGAAGAACACGCCCTCGGATTCCTCGCCATTCGGCCCATACTGGATGAAACGGCCCTGCATGGTGCGGATGGCGTTGAAGGAGTCGCTGATCTTCTTCAGCGTCGCCGCCTGCTGGGCAGTGAAGGCGGCGAAGGCCGGTCCTGCGAACATCCCGGACGCGGCAACGCCGGCCATGGTTGCGAGGAAGGTCCTGCGGGTCGGGCGGGCAGCCCCTGCGAGCGTCACGATCATCCTGTCCTTCGTGTCGTGGTCGCTTCTGCGACCGTCTTCCCCGTCACCCCGCCAGCTAGTGGTCCAGCATGGCGATTTCGCGGCGGTCAGAAGCGCTCCGCCTCGTTCTCGACCAGGATCTCGCGCTTGCCGGCATGGTTGGCCGGGCCCACAAGGCCTTCCTTTTCCATCCGCTCGATCAGCGAGGCGGCGCGGTTGTAGCCGATAGAAAGCCGCCGCTGGATATAGGAGGTCGAGGCCTTGCGGTCTCGAAGCACCACGGCCACGGCCTTGTCGTAGAGATCGTTCGACTCCTCGCCGCCGACAAGGCCTGCCGCTGCATCGCCGCCGATTTCGCCCGTCTCGCCGTCATCCTCGGTGATCGATTCGAGATAGTCGGGATGGCCCTGCGTCTTCAGATGGCGGACGATCTTCTCGACATCCTCGTCGCTGACGAAAGGCCCATGCACGCGCTGGATGCGCCCGCCGCCGGCCATGTAGAGCATGTCGCCCTGGCCGAGCAGCTGCTCGGCGCCCTGTTCGCCAAGAATGGTGCGGCTGTCGATTTTCGAGGTCACCTGGAAGGAGATGCGCGTCGGGAAATTAGCCTTGATCGTGCCGGTGATGACGTCGACCGATGGGCGCTGCGTCGCCATGATCACATGGATGCCGGCGGCGCGGGCCATCTGCGCGAGCCGCTGCACCGCGCCCTCGATATCCTTGCCGGCGACCATCATCAGATCGGCCATCTCGTCGATGATGACGACGATATAGGGGATCGGATCGAGCGGGAGTTCCTCCTGCTCGTAGATCGCCTCGCCCGTCTGCTTGTCGAAACCGGTCTGAATAGTGCGGTTCAGCACCTCGCCCTTGGCCTTGGCCTGGCCGACGCGCGCATTGTAGCCGTCGATATTGCGCACGCCGAGTTTCGACATCTTGCGATAGCGATCCTCCATCTCGCGCACGGTCCACTTAAGCGCGACGACGGCCTTCTTCGGATCGGTGACGACGGGTGTCAGCAGATGCGGAATGCCGTCATAGATCGAAAGCTCGAGCATCTTCGGGTCGATCATGATCAGCCGGCAATCCTGCGGCGTCAGCCGGTACAGCAGCGACAAGATCATGGTGTTGATCGCGACCGACTTGCCCGAGCCGGTGGTTCCGGCGACCAGGAGATGCGGCATGCGGGCGAGATCGACGATGACGGGCTCGCCGCCGATCGTCTTGCCGAGGCTGATCGGCAGCCGCGCCTTCGAGGTCTCGAAATCGGCAGCGGCCAGCATCTCGCGCAGGAACACCATCTCGCGCCGCTGATTGGGCAGCTCGATGCCGATGGCATTCTTGCCGGGTATGACCGCGACACGCGCTGCCACCGCACTCATGGATCGGGCGATGTCGTCGGCAAGCCCAATGACGCGCGAGGACTTGATACCCGGCGCCGGTTCGAGCTCATAGAGCGTCACGACCGGACCGGGCCGTACATTGATGATCTCGCCGCGGATGCCGAAATCGTCGAGCACGCCCTCGAGCACGCGCGCATTCTGCTCCAGCGCCTCGCTGTTGATGCGCGTGCGCGGATCGGCCGCTTTCGGCTCGGTCAGCAAGGCAAGAGCTGGCAGTTCGAAGGTTTCGTCGCGCAGGAGCGAGGGCTGCGCCTCGGCGCTGACCCGCTTGCCCTGGCGTGGGCGGGGCGCAGGCGGCGTCACGCGGCCGGAGTTCACCGGCAGCGGCGGCAAGACATCCTCGTCGTCGAGATCGGAGTCGAAATCGCGAGCCACTGCGGCGCCGGGCCGCTTGCCAGCGCCAGGTTCGAGACGCGGCTCGGTCCGCCGTCCCCGGCGCGGCATGGCATCCGGCTGGGCAGCCAGCAAACCATCTGTCTTCCGCCGCCCGAACATCCGCGCAAGGCCGGCCCGAGCCGAATAGCCGAAATGAGCGAGCGCCCCGAGCGGCACCGTAAAGAGGCCACCACTCTCGTCCTCTTCGCCGATGAATTCGTCCGGCTCCTTGAGCGCGGCACCGCGGCGCGCGACCGGCTTGACGACCGGGCTGGCCGCCGCATCGGCATTTCTCGCGCGACCGCCGATGAACCCAGCAGCATGCAGCATGAGCACCCCGGCCAGCAGCACATAGATTGTCTGCGCAATGGTCGCGGCCCGATCCTTCGGCGGCGCGCCGAGGATTTCGGCCGGGATGCGCGCGACGAGATCGCCGAACACGCCACCCATGCCGGACGGTAGCGGCCAATGCGCGGTCACCGGCAGGAAGGCCAGGGCGCCCGAGGTGGCAAGGGCCGCGAGCACCCAGCTTGCGAGCATCACCTTGCGAAAGGGACGGCCACCAAACAGGGCTCGCCAGCCCCAGAGCACGACAGGCAGCAGCAGCGCGATCGAACCGAGGCCGAGGAACTGCATCAGCAGATCAGAGGTCACGGCACCCGGAAAGCCAAGAATGTTCGAGACCGGCTTTGCCGCCGCATAGGACAGCGAGGGGTCATCGACCGCCCATGTCGCAAGGCTCGCCGCCACCGCCGCGACGCCCGCGAGCATTGCGAGGCCTGCGGCGAGGCTGACATGGCGCCCGAAGAACCGGCGCAGGGCGTCACCTTCCTCTGAGGGCATCGGGAGCGAGACGGATCGAGTGGGGCGCATGCTGGTCTTGGTCCCTCGAGGATCAGCCGAGCACCTGCGCCATGCGGCGCAGCGCTTCGGTCGTCGTCGCGATGTCCTGGACCATCGCGACGCGGAGGAAGGAACGGCCGGGATTGTCTCCGGCAGCTGTGGGCAGGCAGAGATAGGCGCCGGGAATCGTCCGCACGCCGGCCTCAGACCAGAGGCGGACCGCCGCCTCCTCGCCGTCGCCGACATCGAGCCACAGGAAGAAGCCGCCTTCAGGCACGGCAACGCCGAGGATTTCCTGGGCGAGCTCGAATTTCGCGTTGTATAGGGCGCGGTTCTCCGCGACATGCGTTTCGTCGCCATAGGCCGCGATGGCGACGGCCTGAATTGGCGTTGGAACCTGCGGCGCCGCCATATTGCGCAGCCGCGTCCAGTCGCTCAGGAAGACCGGATCACCCGCGGCAAAGCCGGCCCGGAGCCCCGGCAGGTTCGAGCGCTTCGAGAGCGAATGAAACGTGACGATATTGGCAAAGCCGTCGCCAAGCGCAGCCGCCGCTTCCAGGACGCCCGGCGGCGGAACGTTGCGATAGATCTCGGAATAGCATTCGTCGGCGAAGATCATGAAATCATGCTGCCGCGCCGCCACGATCAGACTGCGCCAGTCCTCGAGCGTCGCGACGCTGCCCTGCGGGTTGGTCGGCGAGGCGACATAGAGCGCAATGGTTCTGGCAAGCACGTCGGGCGCGACGCGCGAAAGATCGGGCAGATGCCGCTGCTCCAGCCCGGCTTCGATCAGGACGATCTCGAGACCCGCGGCTTCCGCCCCGGCCGCATAGGCCTGGTAGAATGGGTTCGGCAACAGGACGGCCGGCCGCGCAATGCCGGCGGCGCGCTCCCGCGCACCAAGAGCGGCGAAGAACAGGCCCTCGCGCGAGCCATTGAGTGGCAACACCATGGTTTCGGCGTCGATCGGACTTGCGGCGAGGCCATAGCGGCGGTTCAGCCACGCGGCAATGGTGCTCCGAAACGCATCCGTGCC
The DNA here is from genome assembly GCF_900129325.1 of Kaistia soli DSM 19436. Taxonomy (GTDB): domain Bacteria; phylum Pseudomonadota; class Alphaproteobacteria; order Rhizobiales; family Kaistiaceae; genus Kaistia; species Kaistia soli. The sequence continues at coordinate 242,248 of NZ_FQUP01000002.1, forward strand.
GCGAATCGCCGGATAGCGCCCGAAGAGATCGAGATTGGCGGCGATGATTGGTCCGACAAAGGACGGGATCGGATGCTGCGGCTCGCCGAGGCCGAGATTGATCGGCGTCAGACCCGGCGCGATCCCGGCCAGCCTGTCGTTCAGTTTCTGAAACGGCGAGATCGCCCTGCCGGCGCTCGTCGGGCCGCCCATATTGCCGATTCCTCGTAATGTTCCGTTCGCGACAAACCTAGGGCCACGGTGGTTAAGGCCGCTTTAACCATCGGCCTGCCGCGGGCGACAGATGGTCTCGATCAGCCTTCGCGCACAAAAAAGAGGGGCCCCGGCGAAACCGGGGCCCCCTAGTCTTGGGAGGAACGTCATCCTGCGGAGGCAGGCCGAAAGGCCGGCGCCCGAAGGCGCCGGCCAAAGGCTTAGCTGTGATAGGCGCGCTCGCCGTGCTCGACGATGTCGAGGCCTTCGCTCTCGACTTCGGGACGCACGCGGAGGCCGATGATGATGTCGACGACCTTGTAGAGGATCAGCGAGCCGACACCCGACCAGACGATCGTGAACAGGACGGCCTGGATCTGCACCCAGAGCTGGTGACCCATGGTCACGCCCTCGGCATAGCCGACGCCGCCGAATGAGGTCGAGGCGAGGAAGCCGGTGCCGATGGCACCGACGATACCGCCAACGCCATGGACGCCGAAGACGTCGAGGCTGTCGTCATAGCCGAACGCGTTCTTCACCGTGGTGACGAAGAAGAAGCAGACGATGGCGGCGACGAAGCCGAGGATGATCGCGCCGACCGGACCGGCAAAGCCAGCAGCCGGAGTGACCGCGACGAGGCCGGCGACGACGCCCGAGATGGCACCGAGCATCGACGGCTTGCCGCGAACGATCCATTCGATGAACACCCAGCCAATCGCCGCACCGGCGGTTGCAACAAAGGTGTTGATGGTGGCGAGGCCCGCGATCGGGCCGGCCGAGAGCGCCGAACCGGCGTTGAAGCCGAACCAGCCGACCCACAGCAGGGAGGCGCCGATCATCGAGTTGGTCAGCGAATGGGGCGGCATCAGATCCTTGCCGAGACCCGCACGCTTGCCGACCATGATGCAGCCGACGAGGCCCGCGATACCGGCATTGATGTGAACGACCGTGCCGCCAGCGAAATCAAGCGCGCCGGCGGTGAACAGCCAGCCCGTCGACTGCCAGACCGAGTGTGCGACCGGGATATAGATGAAGGTGACCCAGAGGATCATGAACAGCAGCACGGCCGAGAACTTCATGCGCTCGGCGAAGGCGCCGACGATGAGGGCCGGCGTGATGGCCGCGAAGGTCATCTGGAACACGACGAAGACATATTCCGGAATGGTGCCGGAAAGCGTCTGCGGCGTGATGCCGGCGAGGAACGCCTTGGAGAGGCCGCCGATGAAGGCGCTGCCGTCCGTGAAGGCGAGCGAATAGCCGTAGAACACCCAGATCACCATCACGACGCTGGCGATCAGAAGGCACTGCATCAGCACCGAGAGCATGTTCTTGGCGCGGACGAGGCCGCCATAGAACAGCGCAAGGCCCGGCACGATCATCATCAGCACGAGCACGGAGGAGATCAGCATCCAGGCGGTATCGCCCGAATTCAGCACCGGAGCCGCGGCAGCCGCAGCAGCAGGCGCCGCCTCGGCGGCGGGCGCGGCATCCTGGGCGGAGGCGAACGCGGTCAGGCTGAGCAGCGTTCCCGCTGCTCCCATGAGAGAGTATTTGGCATTACGCAGATTCATCAGACCTCTCCTGTCGGACCGCTCTTCCGGTCGACTGATCCCATCGGCGATGGCGCGACCCATCCCCCGGCTCCTGGCTGTCATTTCATTTCGATCCGTCATCGTTGCCCTTGCTCGCGCTGTTCGTGAAATCCACTGGTTTCAAGCCCGAGCGTCAGAGCGCGTCGGTATCCGTTTCGCCCGTGCGGATCCGGACGGCCTGGTCGATCGAATAGACGAAGATCTTGCCATCGCCGATCTGGCCGGTCTTGGCGGCGCCCGAGATGGCGTCGATCACCTTGTCGACGGACTCGGTTGCAACGGCGACTTCGATCTTGAGCTTCGGCAGGAAGCTGACGGCGTATTCGGTGCCACGATAGATTTCCGTATGGCCCTTCTGCCGGCCATAACCTTTGACTTCGGTGACCGTGAGGCCCTGCACGCCGATCGCGGTCAACGCGTCACGCACTTCGTCGAGTTTGAATGGCTTGATGATCGCCATCACGATTTTCATGTCTCAGTTCCCGTCTCTTTTTGCGGCGGGTGAACCGCAAGGATCGAATGGTCGACCGGCATGCCGCCCGATTGACGCCGCTGCGCCAGCCCATAGGGAATCAAGGTCCGTGCCAACTCTCGCAACTTCGGCAAAAAGTTCAAAAATCGCGCAAACGCGGCCGATGCTTGTCGCGAAAAGGACAGAATTCGCCGCAGATCGGCGTCCAAAATTCGCAATATGCACAAGGATTAGGCATAACGGCGACGAGATTGGATCAGTTCGCCCGCTGGTTGCTCACGGTTGGTGATCTCTCGCCTGACGCACAAGGCCTTCCTGGGCGACGGAGGCGACGAGGCAGCCAGCCCGGTCGTAGAGCGCGCCGCGATTGAAGCCCCGCGCACCGCTGGCGGACGGACTGTCGCAGACATAGAGCAGCCAGTCGTCGAAACGGACGGGGCGATGAAACCACATCGCGTGATCAAGGCTCGTGACCATCAGGCCGGGATCGAACACCCACCGCCCTTCTGCGATCAGCGTGGTGTCGAGCAGGGTGAGATCGGAGGCATAGGCCAGCACGGCACGCACGACAGCCGGATCGTCCGGCAATGCCATCCGGGCGCGGATCCAGCTCGCCTGGCTCTGCTCGGCCCCGCTCCGACCGAGGAAGGCCTCGAGGTCGACGGGCCGGATCTCGATCGCACGCGGCTTGCGCCAAAAGGTGAGCGCCGAGGCTGGTGCCCGGGAGGCGAGCGCGGCGAGCAGCGCGCTTTCGTCCGGAAGCGCCTCCGGCGCCGGAACGACCGGCATCGGCGCCTGATGGGCAAAGCCCGGTTCCTCGATGTGAAACGAGGCCGCCATGGCGAAGATCGCTTCACTGCCCTGGCTCGCCACGACGCGTCGCGTCGAAAAGCTGCCGCCGTCACGAATGCGCTCGACCGCATAGTCGATGGCGCCATCCGGATTGCCTGGGCGCAGGAAATATCCATGCAGAGAATGCACCAGCCGGGCCGGATCGACGGTCCGCGAGGCGGCGATCAGCGCCTGGCCGATGACCTGGCCGCCAAACACGCGCCGCCAACCGGGATCGACGCTGCGACCCCGGTAGTGGTTGATTTCAAGGGGTTCGAGATCAAGTATCCCAAGGAGGTCGTCGGTCACCCTTGGCTGTCCCCTCGTCTCAAGCCGTCCGTCTGCGCGCCATTCCAGTTGCGGCGCAGCCGGGACGGTGTCAAGCCGGGTCGCAAAACCCGTCAACCAACGGATACAGCATGACCGCCACCGATGACGCCGCCGCGCCGCCCCTCGACGTCCTGATCGCCGGCGGCGGCTATGTCGGGCTTTCGCTGGCCCTGGCCCTGAAGCGGGGGGCACCTTCGCTTGACGTGGCGGTGGTCGATCCGGCGCCCGCGGGCGCAGCTGCACGCGACGGTCGCGCCTCAGCCATCGCCAGCGCCGCCCGCGAGATGCTGACCGCGCTCGGCGTCTGGTCGACTCTCGAGCCGCTCGCCCAGCCCGTCGAGGATATGATCGTCACCGACAGCCGCACACGCGACCCGGTGCGGCCCGTGTTCCTCACTTTCGCGCGCGAAGAAGGCAGCGCGGCGCCGTTCGCCCATATGGTGCCGAACGGTGCCCTGGTCGCGGCGCTGTCCGACGCCGCCGACCGTGCAGGCGTTACGCGGATTGCCGGGAGCGGCGTTACGGATTTCGAGACAGGTACGGCGTTTCAACGCATCACGCTCGCCGACGGCACGACGAGGCGCGCCCGTCTCCTAGTCGCGGCCGATGGCGCCAAATCAAGGCTTCGCGCGCTCGCCGGCATTCAAACCGTCGGCTGGGGTTATGGCCAGTCTGGCATCGTCGTCACGGTCAAGCATGAGCGGCCGCATCATGGCCGGGCCGAGGAACATTTCCTGCCCGCGGGGCCCTTCGCGATCCTTCCGCTGCCCGACAATCGCTCCTCATTGGTGTGGACGGAGAGTACCGAGACGGCCGATCGGCTGGTTGCCGCCGATCCGTTCACCTTCGCCATCGAACTGGAGCGCCGCTTCGGACATCATCTCGGCGCGATCACCGCCGAGGGAACGCCACGCGCCTATCCACTCGGCTTGATGATCGCCCGCCGCTTCGTGGCGCCGCGTTTCGCGCTTTGCGGCGATTCGGCGCATGCCATCCATCCCGTGGCAGGGCAGGGGCTCAATCTCGGCTTCAAGGATGCGGCCGCGCTGGCCGAAAGCGTGGTGGAAGCGGCCCGGCTCGGCTCCGATCCGGGCTCCGCCGACGCCCTGTCGCGCTATGAGCGCTGGCGCCGGTTCGACACAGTGCAGATGGGCATGGTGACGGACGGCCTCAACCGTCTCTTCTCCAACGACAGCCCGGCCCTGCGCATCGTGCGCGATGTCGGCCTGGGGCTCGTCGATCGGCTGCCGGGGCTGAAGCGCCGCTTCATCGGCGCCGCCGCCGACGCAGACCCGTCAGCACCCAGGCTGCTGCGGGGCGAGGCGATCTGACGAGGCTTAATCGTCGGCGAGCGGACGCGCCTCGTCGGGCAGCATGATCGGGATGCCATCGCGGATCGGATAGGCGAGCCGCGCTGCGCGGCTCACCAGTTCCTGCTTGGCCTCGTCATAGGAAAGCGCCGTCTTGGTGACCGGGCAGACGAGCAGCTCCAGCATCTTGACGTCGATCCGGGCGGCCGGGCGTTCGAGAGCAGCCAACTCCGCCCCCTATTGCAGCAGCGGCGACGGGCCGCCATCGCCCCCGCGCGCCAAAGACATCTCGGTCAGCGCGATCAGCGTCTCGGCGCGGGCACGAAGATCCGCTGCCTCGAGAAGCGCCTGCTTCTCTGCCGGGCCATAAGGGCTCATCATCGACAGCGCATTGACCAGCGTCTCGTTCGACGTGCGGCCGATATTGTCCCAGTCCGCCTCGAGCCGGTTCGCCTCGAGATAAGCGCGGAACACGTCGAGCAGTTTGGTGCGCTCGACGGCCTCGGCGCCAGCGTTTTCGGCGAAGTCCGCGTTGAAGTCCTCGGTCGAGACCCGGCAGATCCGGAAACCAGCCCGGCCGGGCAACTCCGCCACCAGCTTGAACCGCGCAATGCCGGTCAGGCAGATCATGTAGCGCCCGTCATCGGTCTCGGCATAGGACGTGACGCGGCCGACGCAGCCGATTGCGGACAGCGCCGGCTCATCGCCATCCGATGCAGATCCGGCCGGCTGGATCATGCCGATCAGCCGGTTGCCGGCCATGGCCTCGTCGACCATGGCGAGATAGCGCGGCTCGAAGATATTGAGCGGCATCTGCCCACGCGGCAGCAGCAGCGCTCCAGCGAGTGGAAACACCGGAACGCTGTCGGGAATGTCCCGTGGGCCTTCATAATGGGCCTTGCCAACCTGCATGCGGACTTCGCCTTACGAGAACAGGATCGAGGAGAGCCGACGACGCCCTGAAAGGGTGGCCTCGTCGGTCGGTCCCCAGGCCTCGAACAGCTGGACCAGCTGCTTGCGTGCCTTGTCTTCCTCCCAATTGCGATTGACGCGAACGATTTCAAGGAGGAGGTCGGTCGCCTCCTCGCGATCGCCCTTGGCATTGCGCAGAAGCGCCAGATCGAACAGCGCTGCGAAATCCTTGCGATTCTCGGCAATGCGCGCCCGCAATTCGCCTTCCTCGCCGAGCTCGGCCGTCTGCTCGATCAGCGCGAGCTGTGCCCGAACAGCGGCGATCTGCGGATCAGCGGCCTTGGCTTCGGGAACGCTGTCAATCAATGCCTTGGCCTGGTCGACCTGGCCCATCGCAAGATGGCAGCTCGCGAGACCCGCCAGCGCCTTGACGTTCTCCGGCTCGGCCGCCAGCACGGCCGCGAAGATCTGCGCCGCGTCAGCAACGGCGCCCGCCTCGATCAGTGCACCCGCTTCCTCCAGCGCAGCGTCGATCTCGGAAGCACCGCCGGGACCGGCCAGCTTCTCGATGAACGCCTTGATCTGGCCCTCGGGGACAGCGCCCATGAAGCCGTCGACCGGCTGACCGTCGACGAAGGCGATGACGGCAGGGATGGACTGGATGCCAAGCTGGCCCGCGACCTGCGGATGGTCGTCAATGTTCATCTTGACGAGGCGCACCGCACCCTTGGCACCCTTCACCACCTTTTCGAGCACCGGGGTCAGCTGCTTGCACGGCCCGCACCATGGCGCCCAGAAATCAACGAGAACCGGCTGGCGGCGCGATTCCTCGATGACGTCCTTGGCAAAGGTCTGAGTGGTCGTGTCACGGACAAGGTCTCCGCCGGCAGGCGCGGGTTCCTGCTGATAGGACGACCCGAAGCTGTAGCTGGGCTGGTTCATGAGCGTCACGCCTCGATTGTGTGGCTGCCGGTGGCCCGGCACGTTTCAGGTGCAGAAGATGGAACTTCGCGGCGCGATTTACAAATCCGCAGCTAGTTCGGCCATGCCGAAATCGATGACGAGCGGCTCATGGCCTGTCGCCCGCACGAAAGCGAGAAGATCGCCGGCCGCGATGCAGGTTGAGGCAGTATTGACGAGCGGATGGAAGTTCGCTGCCTCGCCCTCCAGAAAGCGGCGGTCGAGCACAAGCGTGACGCGCGGCGGGGCGTCGTTCAGCAATGCGAACGGCGTAACGGATCCGGGCGTCACGCCGAGGACGTCAAGGAGCAGGTCGGCCGAACCGAATGAAAGCCGGCCCGATCCACCGATGGCCTCATGCAGCCGCTTCAGGTCGACGACGCTGTCCTCGACCGCGACGACAAGGAAGAGCCGCCCCTTCTTGTCCTTGAGAAACAGGTTCTTGCTGTGCAGGCCGCGCATCTCAAGTCGAAGACGCTTGCCGTCAGCCACGGTGAAGAGCGCCGGATGCTCGATCGTCTCCGTCGCGATCCCGAGCCCCTCCAGAAAGCCAAACAGATCCTCGCGCGATTTGCGAGTCGGCGCGCCCACCGGTACAGGCTGGAGAGGCGAATGCGGCAGCGGATCGGACTTGGGCACAGGCGATTCTCCGGCGCGAAAGGCACCGGAAACGGCGCCGCGCTGCTCTTCTAGCCCCTCGCGCGGGGGCGGCCAATGCCCCCTGTGGATCGCCGGCAAATTGCCTGTTGCAATCCTCCGGACCATAAGTCATAAGGTGCGCCGTCCGGCAGCGTCGGGCACGGAAGCGGGTGTAGCTCAGGGGTAGAGCATAACCTTGCCAAGGTTAGGGTCGAGGGTTCGAATCCCTTCGCCCGCTCCAAAATTTCCAGGCAAATCAAGAAAATCGCCCTTCGGGGCGATTTTTGCTTTTGGGCCTTGTTTCGCGTTTCGGCGATTTTCGGCCCGTTCACCCTGTGTGATCGTCCCGGCCGAACGCACGGCGCCCTCCTGGCCCAATCTCCCACCACATCAACTACCACGCACAGGCTCGCGCACGTCCTGTCCGCGCCCGCAGTCCGCACGACGCCCGTGCGTCGATGCTGCTTTTCGCCTTGTCGCGGTCGACAGGAAAAACTGCTGCCCGACCGTTGACAGAAGTCAATCATTGATCACTATAGGAAATATATTCGTTCAACGGAAATTTGGTTCCGATCATGCAGCTTGTTTCTCACAGCGGCATTCGGGCGGCTGGCATATGCCGATCGCGCGCCGGATCGCTGACGCGGCATTCGGGCGAGGTTCGGGCTATGGACGTCGTATCCCTGAGGCCGTTAGGCGGCGGTGCCCCTCGCCCCCGAAACGATCGCTTTCGCCAAGGGCCTTCTTCCTAGGCGAACCCAAAGAATTTCACGGAGACAAGCATGGCAACGCGGATCGGCGTCGATATCGGCGGCACATTCACGGATCTCGTCTACTATGACGAGGGCAGCGGGCAGACGACCGAAGGCAAGGTGCCGACCGTTCCGCACGCGCCCGAGGAAGGCGTTGTCGCCGCGATCAAGGGCCATGTCCCCCCGGCTGTCATCGAGGCGGCTGAATTCTTCCTGCATGGCACCACGGTCGGTCTCAATGCGCTGCTAGAACGACGGGGCGCCAAGGTTGGCCTGATCGCGACGGAGGGCTTCCGCGACGTGCTGGAAATCCGGCGCGGCGACCGCACCGAGATGTACAACCTGTTCTGGAAGCAACCGGCGCCGCTCGTGCCGCGTCGCCTGCGCCTCGAAGTGCCCGAGCGCATGATGGCCAATGGCCAGGTGTTCCGTCCGCTCGAAGAAGGCGCCGTTGCGCCGATTGTCGCGGCCTTCGCCGCCGAAGATGTCGACAGCATCGCCGTCTGCCTGATGAACGCCTATGCCAATCCGGCGCATGAATTGCGGGTCGAGGCGCTGATCCGCGAAGCAGGCTTTACCGGCGGAATTTCACTCTCGCACCGCATCTCCGGCGAATATCGCGAATATGAGCGGACCTCGACGACGGTGATCGACGCCTTCGTGCGGGCCCGGATGTCCAACTATCTCCGCCGCCTCGACGAGCGCCTCCGCGAACTTGGCTTCAAGGGCACCAGCCTCATCACGCGCTCGGGCGGCGGATCCATGACCTTCGCCGAAGCCGAAGAACGCCCCTTCGAGACGATCATGTCTGGCCCGGTCGGCGGCGCGCAGGGCGCCAGCGAACTGGCCACTGCGCTCGATATCCGCGCGCTGATCACCGCCGATGTCGGCGGCACCAGCTTCGACACGGCGCTCATCCTCGATGGCGCGGCGCAGGTGCTGTTCGAAGGCTCGATCGACCAGATGCCGGTGCAGACCCCCTGGGTCGACGTCCGCTCGATCGGCTCCGGTGGCGGCTCGATTGCCCACGTCGACATCGGCGGCCTGATGCGCGTCGGCCCGCGCAGCGCCGGCGCCGTGCCCGGCCCCGCCTGCTATGGCAAGGGCGGCACCGAGCCGGCCATGACCGACGCGGCCGCGGTGCTCGGCATGCTCGGCACGGGCAAGCTCGCCTCAGGCATCAACCTCGCTTTTGACAAGGCGTCGGACGCGATCGAACGGGTCGGCGCGGCCATCGGCCAGAATGTTGAGGCGACGGCCGTCGGCATCATGCGGATCTCCGCCTCCGCCATGGCCAATGCGATGCGGGAAGTATCGGTCGAACAAGGCCTCGACCCGCGCGAAATGACACTGCTGCCCTTCGGTGGCGCCGGACCGCTGATGGCCTGTCTGCTCGCCGACGAACTCGGCATGCAGCGCATCGTCGTTCCGCCGCTCGCTGGCAATTTCTCCGCCTGGGGGCTGCTCGGCGCCGACATGGTCCAGGCTGCGGCGCGCACACGCATCATGCCGCTCGCCGACGAGAACCTCGCATTCGTCAACGATATTCTTACCGAACTGTTCGAATCGATCGGCGGTCGCGGTGCGCATCTTGGCCGCGATGCCGAGCCCTCGGCCCGGCTCGATCTGCGCTATCGCGGCCAGGAGCACTGGCTGTCGATCGATATCGAGCTGGAGGACCGTGCGATCACCGAAAGCGTCGCCAGCATCGCCGACCGCTTCCGCGCCGAATATGCGCGCAGCTTCGGCAGCACGATGAATGACGGGATCGAGATCGTCTCGATCCGCGCGACATCGCGCATCCCATTGCCGCGCCGGCAGATGACGCCGCGCCCGATCGAGGCGAGCGGTGCGGCCGAGGAAGCCTTCGAGGCCTATTCGTTCCGCCTCGGCAAACGCGTGCCGTTCCGCCTGATCGACCGGGCCGCCATCGGCGAGGCCATCGACGGCCCGGCGATCGTCACCGAGAGCACGGCGACACTCTATATCGATGCGGGCTGGCAGGTACGAACCGGCGCCATCGGCGAACTGATCCTCGAGCGAAAGGCGCTGAACTGATGAACGCCCGCAGCCCCATCATCCACAAGGCCGGCATCGCCCGTCGCGCCGGAGAGCACAATGCCGACCCGATCACGACCGAGGTCGTGCGGCACGCGCTCAATTCGGCCGCCAACCAGATGAAGCGCGCCCTCATCCGCACCGCGTTCTCTCCGGTCATCTACGAAGTGCTCGATTTCGCCGTCGCGATCTACGATCCGGAATACCGGCTGCTGGCGCAGGCGCCGAGCCTGCCGATGTTCATGGGCACGCTGAACTTCTGCATCGAGGCGGCTGTCGAGGCCATCGGCGGGCGCGAGAAGCTCTATGACGGCGACATGCTGATGTACAACTGGCCCTACGGGACAGGTTCGCATCCGCAGGATCTCGTCGTCATCATGCCGGTCTATCTGCGCGGCGAGACGCTGATCGGCTACACGGCGATCAAGGGCCATTGGCTCGATATCGGCGCCAAGGACCCCTACTGCACCGACACGGTCGACGTGTTCCAGGAAGGCACCGTCTATCCGGGCGTCAAGATCTACAAGCGCGGCGAACTCAACGACGACATCTACCGCATGATCCTCGCCAATAGCCGCGTGCCAAAGGCTGTCGCCGGCGATCTCGACGCGCAGGTGACGGGCTGCCGGGTCGGCGCCCGCAGCTTCCTTGAAGTGGTCGAGCGCTACGGCCTCGAAAGCTTCACGGGCGCGATCGAGGCGATGTTCGATCATGGCGAGCGCGTCGTCCGCAGCTATTTTGAGAAGATCCCCGACGGACGCTATGTCGGCCGCGGCGAGATGGACGACAACGGCGTCACCAAGGACAGCATCCCCTTCGAGATCGCCGTCGAAGTCTCCGGCTCCAACGTGCGCATCGACTTCTCGCTTGTGCCCGACGAGCAGGGCGGCCCGGTCAACTGCCCACTCCCCTCGACGATCTCGGCGAGCCGCGTCGCGATCACCATGCTCGCCGGCTATGGCGAGGCGCCGCATGAGGGCCACTTCCGTCCCATCGAGGTCGTCACCCGGCCCGGCTCCATGTTCCATCCAGAGCCGCCGGCGCCTTGCTTCCTCTATGGCTGGCCGGCGCTGCAGGCGATCGAGGTCATCTACAACGCGATCTCCAAGGCCCTGCCGAAGGCGGTGCCCGCTTCTTCGGGTGGTTGCATCTGCTCGGTCGTCTGGTGGGGGCGCCGCGAGGCGACAGGCGAGCCCTGGGCCGACGGCGCGCCGCATCCGACCGGACAGGGCGCCTGGGACGGCGGCGACGGCGGCACCATGCTGCACATCTCCGAATCCGCCACGCGCTTCACGCCGATCGAGGTCTGGGAGGCGCGCAATCCCTGGCTGATCGAATGCCTGGCACTGGCGCAGGATTCCGGTGGTGCCGGCCGCCACCGCGGCGGCGCCGGCCTCGAGCTTCACTTCCGGATGCTCGAGGAGACCAATATCACCACGGTGTTCGAACGCTCGAAGAACAAGCCGTGGGGCCTCGAAGGCGGCGGCGAGGGGCGCGCGAACAATGCCCGCGTCCGTATGCCGTCCGGCGAGGTTCTCGATATCCCGAAGACCACGCGCTTCGTGGTGCCGAAGGGCGGCGTGCTGGAACTCAAGACCGGCGGCGGCGGCGGTTATGGCCCGCCCTCGGAGCGGCCGAGGGAGATGGTCGAGCACGATCTTCGCGAAGGCTACATCTCGGCCGAGTTCGCCGCGCGGCACTATCCCCACGCCGGCTGAAACGACGGCGTGAAGCTGATCGCAGCGGACCGCCGACATGCGGTCGCCGGCCTTCCGCCACGCCGACCCGTCGCAAGACGCCGCGCCGCGACTGGTGCGGCGTGTCGGGCCGCGGCCCGACAGAGACTCCTGGGAGGGACCACGCCCATGGCAACCGAGACCATCGCGGACCTTGGCGCGCAGCCGGCCACCGACAGACGCTTGTCGCTTGACGAAGTGACGGCGCTCGCTCGCCGCATCCTGCTGTCGAACGGCGTTTCAGCCGCCCAGGCCGAGCCGATCGTGCGCACGGTGACCGCTGCCGAGCGCGACGAATGCCGCTCGCATGGGCTCTACCGCCTCCTCACTTATATCCGCTCGATCCGACTCGGTCAGGCCAAAGGCAATGCCGAGCCGACGCTGCATGATGATGGCGGCGCTCTTGTCCGCGTCGAGGGCTATCGCGGCTTCGCGCCGCTGGCCTTTGACCGTGGTCGCGCCCTGCTCGTCGAGAAGGCGCGGCGGAACGGCATCGCGGCGCTCGTCATCCGCGATTGCCACCACAATTCCGCGCTCTGGGCCGAGGTCGAGCCGCTGGCAGCCGAGGACGGCATTGCCGCCATCGCCTTCAATCCGACCCATAGCTGGGTGGCGCCGGCTGGCGGATCGCGCCCGCTGTTCGGTACCAATCCGATCGCTTTCTCCTGGCCGCGACCGAACGGCGAGCCCTTCGTCTTCGATTTCGCGACCAGCGCCGTGGCGCGCGGCGAGATGGAGCTGCATCGGCGCGGCGGCCGCCCGATACCGTCCGGCTGGGCTGTCGACGCGGCCGGACAGACGACGACCGACGCCGCCGCCGGCCTCGCGGGCGCAATGCTGCCGTTCGGCGGCTACAAGGGGACCGGCATCCAGATCATGATCGAACTGTTGGCAGGGGCGATGATCGGCGATGCCATGAGCTATCAGTCATCCGACGCCGATGCCGGTCATGGCGGCGTGCCGCTGCATGGCGAACTGATCATCGCCTTCGATCCGGCCCGCTTCCGCGCCGGCCGCGAGGGCGATCCGCTGGCCGACGCCGAGGGGCTGTTCGAGCGCTTCGGCGCGCAGCCCGGCGCGCGGCTCCCATCCGAGCGGCGCTATGCGGCCCGGCGCCGGACGGTGGTCGAGGGCGTTCTCGTGCCGCGGCCACTGCACGACGAACTGGTCGCGCTTGCCGATGCAGGCGAATGACCTGATCCGCCAACCCTGCCCTAGCCGAGCATGGACACCGTCAACGGGTCCATGACCCCGTCGCACCAGCGCTTGAGCGCGGCGTGGAAACAGCTTTCGGGGTTGCCGTCGGCCAGTGCGAACAGACTCATCGACGAGCGGAATTTCATATCGTCTGGCGCGCCGAACAAGGCGTTGAGCGAGGGCGCGTTGGCGGCAAGCACGAGGTCCGTTGCGCTCCGAAGTCGAGCCCCAAGCTGTGGATGGGCGAGATAGGCCCGCGCTTCGGCCAGCGAATCGATGCCATAGAAGAGGGCTGTCTGCGACCGGCCAAGCGCCTTCAATTGCGGGAACACGAACCACATCCAGTGGCTGCGCTTGCGGCCAGCCGAGAGTTCAGCGACGACATCGGGCCAGATCGGTTGCTGCGCCGTCACGAATCGCTGCAGGTCAAAGGGATCGTCGGCGTTGCTCATCGTCCTCTCCGCTTGGTGACGTCAGCGCGCGGGATGCCGGATGGCATCGCCATCGGCAAACAGGTCCGGTTCGGCCGGCGGCGGCTCGGGGCCGAAGACACTCATCCCGCCATAGCTGTGCGATCGCTGCCGCTCCCCCGCGACGAACGCCTCGAAGCTTGGGCCCCGCGCATCGCGTTCCATCCGCCGCGTCGCATCGTCGAGCCGGCGGATGGCCTCGAGCCGCTCGTCATTGCCGAGCTTCGCCTTTGTCATGGCCGATTTGAGCACGCCGATCGTCTCGTCATAGACCTTGAGCGGCACTGGATAGGGATGGCGATCCTTGCCGCCATGGGCGAGCGAAAACCGCGCCGGATCCGCGAAGCGGCAAGGCGCGCCGTGAATGACTTCGGCGACGAGGGCGAGCGAACGCACCGTCCGCGCGCCGACGCCGGGCACCATCAGCAGGTCCTGGAAATCCGTCGGCCCGCTCTCAGCCGCCGCGGCCAGCGCGCCATGCAGGCGGCGCATGATCACGTCCTTCGGCCTGACATCGTGGTGTTCAGGCATCACAAGATACGGCAGCAACGGCGCTTCGGGCGGAGGCGGCGTCAGCGGCACGCCGGCAAGGGCCGCCGCCTCGCGCACGATACCATCCGGGCCTATGTCTTTGAGGAGATCGATCTGGCCCCGCCGCGAAGCGTCGGCCCGTCGATCGGTCAGGTTGACGATCTCGCCCTGGCCGTGCCCATCGATCGCGGCATGCGGCGCGTCGACGAAGCTGGTCAGCCCCTCGGACAGCCAGTGGTAACGCCGAGCCAGCCGTGAATCGCCGTTCATGCCCTGCTGCACGACCACCCATTGGCCGTCATCGGCGACGATGAAGCCATGCAGATAGAGATCGAAGCCGTCCTGCACGGCTGCGCTGTCGACCTTGGCGACGAGCCGGCTCGCCGCTGCCAGCGCCACGCCGTCAAAGCCAGCCCGGTTGCCGGCAATGATCAATTCGTCCGGCGTCTTCCGCGACTGCGCGCCACGGCCGCCGCAGACGGTGAGGCCGAGTTCGCCGGAAAGCGGCGCCAGACCGCGCTTCAGCGCCCCGATCACGCTGGTGGTGATGCCCGAGGAATGCCAGTCCATGCCCATGACGGCGCCGAAGGACTGAAACCAGAAGGGATGCGCAAGGCGGCGGAGATATTCCTCGCGGCCATAATGGTGGACAACCGCCTCGGTGATGACCGCACCAAGCTTCGTCATGCGCTGGCCAAGCCAGGCCGGCACGCGTCCGCCATGAAGCGGCAGATCAGCACTGCCCGCGCGACGTCCCATGGCAAGCTCCGAGAACGAAAGACGAACGGATTTCTAGCATGCGGCGGCGGCGCTGCAAACCGTTCAGTCGATGTCAAGCCGATGCACGCGGACGCCCGGACAAACGCTCTCGGCGATCGGGATGAGATGCTGGTGATGCGTCAGGTAGATCACCTGTCCGACCTCCGCCATGCCTGCAAAGAGGCGGAAGGCCTCTTCGGCGCGGAAATCATCGAAGCTCTCCATGATGTCGTCGGCGATGAAGGGCACTGCACGGCGCGTCTCGGCGAATTCGTGATAGCCCGCGACGCGCAGCGCCAGATAGAGCTGGTAGCGCGTCCCCTTCGAGAGCTCGGCCGCGGCCTTCGAACCGCCACCGGCAACAAGTGCAATGAGCCGCTCGCCCTCCTTGTCGGCCTGCGAGGCTAAGCCGGTATAGGCGCCGCGGCTGATGGTCTGGAACGCCTCCGAGGCACGCGCCATCATCTGGCTGCGATGCTTCTCGCGATAAAGCCGCAGCGCCGCTTCGGCCGCGCCGATGCCGGCGCGCAGCCTCAAATAACGCAGCGCCCCCTCCTCGATCTCGACCAGCAGGGTGCGCCGCCGCGCCTCGACGGCTGCGGCCGCGCCATCGCCGCCGATTGCCGCGAGACGGTCGGTGGCCGCGCTCCTTTCCGCGAAGAGCTGCTGGCATCGCCCGACAAGATCCTCGAAACGTTGCTGCAAGGCAGCCTTCTTGGCGGCCAGCGCCTCCTGGTCCGTCGCGGCGAGCACCTGCTCGGCCTCGCTCGCATCCATCATGCCCAGCGCCGCAGCGATCTCCTGTTCCGCGGTTCGGATTTCAGCCAAGAGCCTCGAGCGCTCGGCGATCGCCGCAAGGCCATGCGCCACCTCGGCCAGCCCCTCGACACCGAAATGCTCCGTCATGGCATTGATTTGCCGCCTAATGACCGCCTCTTCGCGCGCGTGTGCCGCCTGCGCGGCGGCGTTGTCGGAGAGCCGCGCCGACAGCGCAATCCGTTCCTTGTCCGCATCGCGCGCAGCGTTGATCCGACCCCTGATGCTCTGAGCCAAGGCGACGGTCTCGCCGTCGCTCGCCATGCCAAGCCTTTCCGCCCGCTCGACAAGGGTCGCGCGATAGGCCTCCCGGTCGCTCTCCATCTTGCCGATACGATCGGCAAGGCTGGCGACCTTGCCGAGCAAGGTACCAAGCGACGTCAGATGGTCGAGGATTTCGCGGACGGCGCCGACGGGAGGATCGACGGCGGCCAGCCAACTGTCCGCCAGCGCGGCCCGCCAGTCGGCCGACCAGGCGTCATCGTCGGCGACGGCCTCGGCATGCGCCCGGACCCGTCGATCGACCTCGCCTTGCCGCTCAATGACCTGGCGCTGCAAGGCGCCGGCCGCCGTGATTGTCTCGAGGCCAGCTTCGGCGCCAGCTTGCAGCACGGCGAGGCTTTCCGACGAGTCGCAGGCCCATCCGGCCTCCTCCAGCACCGAGACAAGGCGTTCCTTTGCCGCCTTATCAATTATCTCGACCTCGCGCGCTGCTGCGTCCGCCGCTCGGATATCCATGCGGGTGTCGAGGGCCCGTTCGCGCCGGCGCAGCCAGGTTTCGAAGCCACCAAGGCCGGCCGTCTCCATCAGGCCCGGCACGAACCGCGTGACCGTCGCCTCAACGCGCTGACGATCGGCTTGCAGACGCTCGGCCGCCGCCGCTAGCAGCGCGGCGGCGCGCTCATGCTCGGCCTTCGTGATCGCGTGCGCCTGCGTCACCTGCGCGTAACGGGCCGTGTCGGCGACATGCGCCAGCCGCTCATTCGCCGCGATATCATCCCGACGCATCGCGGCCTCGAAGGCCGTAGCGCTGTCGGCATCAAGCCGCGCGCGATGATGGGCCCAGGCAGCCTCGCGCTGCAACCGGATAGCCGACGCCTCGTGGTCGCCGCCCGGCCCTGCAAGCGCGGCGAGCGCTTGCAACTCGGCCGCCTCGCGTGCCAGCTGCGTGCCAAGGCGGTCGACATCGCCGCGATGCAGCGTCACTTCGCCGGCGCCGCTCTCCAACCTCGCCTTCCAAGCCGCGATCTCCGCCGCGTCGGGGACGATCATCAGAGCCAGTGCTTCGGCATCGCCCTGCCAGGGCGCGAGCGCCGCGAGACTATCGGCAAGCGCCGTCTCGGCCGCGGTGCGATCGCGCCGCGCCCGCTGGAGCCGCCCGTCGATATCCGCGGCACGAAGGCTCTTCAGCGTCGCCGCCAGCCGCGCAATGGCCTCCGGCGACGCGGCCGGAGGCGTGGCGCCATCCCCCTGACGGGATTCGGCCTCCCGGAGGTTCGCCCGCGCCGCGACAAGCTCAGCCTCGGCCGTCGCGCGCCGCGCGACAATGCCGGACCGCGCCTCCACCAGCGCCATCAGCCGCGCGGCCCGTGGCGCCGTGATCAGCAGACGATGAGGATCGGGCGCGTCCGCCTGGCCGATCCGCGCCAGGAGACCGGCGATCGTCCGCTCGACCTCGGCGCGCTCAAGGTACCGCGCCGGCAGATCATGCGCGGCCGTCCTATCTCGCGCGGCCAGTCCGTCCAGGAGATCGAAGGCCTCGGCCTCGGCCAAGGCGGCCGGATCCTCGACCAGTGCCGCCAGCTGACGCTCGAGCCCCGACGCTTCGTCGCGTTGGCTGGCCCGCCGTGTCGCGAGCGCGATGTCGGCATGCTGCAAGACGGGCAATTCGGCAGCCCAACCGGCCGGCGGCTCCGGCAGATCAGCCAGCGGCACCAGGTCCGCGCGCGCCGCACGAAGCGACGCCAGCCGGGGCAGGGCGCCGAGCTGACGTGTCAGCGCGTCGATCTCAGCCTGGACCCGTCCCCGCTCCGCCGTCGCCGCGTCATAGGCGGCGGCCGCCGTGGTCTCAGCTTCGACGAGCCTTGCATAGGTAGAGGCCATCGTGTCGATCGCCTCGCGCTCGTCCTTGAGCACAGCGAGCCGCGCCTTCATCGCTGCGAGGTCAGTCTTCCGCCCCGAAGGCTTGTGAAAGGCGTCTGCCTCCTGCTTCAGCCGTTCGAGGCGCTGGCCGAGTTCGGCAAGACCAGCGCTCGCCGAAAACAGCAACTGGCCAAGATCGCCGCGACTGGCGAGAATGCTCTCGCCACCCGCCACCAGCGTCTCGTCGTCGAGCGAAAACATGGTGCGATAGGCGTCGCGCGTGATGCCGCCAAGTTCGGCGAGGATTGCGGCATCGGGCAAGACCTGGTCGGCCGGATCGAGCAGGCTGTTCTGCGGCTTCTTGATCCGGGTGAAGGCCCGCGCTTGCCCCTCGAGTTCGAGCTCTCCCTCGATCCGCATCGTGGCATAGGGGTGTAGGAAGTTGTACGGGCTCTGCGCGCCGATGCCGTAAAGCAGGTCGAGATAGGCTGCCAGCGTCGTCGATTTGCCGGCCTCGTTAGGCCCATAGACGATGTGGAGATCCGGACCGGTCGCCGGCCGAGTACCGAAATTAAGGCTGCGGCCGGTGAAGCGGCCATAGCGGGTCAGTCCGAGCCGATCGAGCCGCATCAGTCGCCGGTCCCGGCCGGCGCATCCGCCTGCAGCCGCGCGAGCACATCCTCGATGCCATCGGTGGCGAGCGTCTCCATCAGCCGTGCAGCGGTCTCTTCATCGGCCCCCAGCAGATCACGGAGATCAGGAGGCAACAGCCCGCGCAGCTGTCCGGCCCATTCGCCGAGCATGGTGCGATAGGCGGGCGCGCCGAGCACGTCGCTTTCGACCAGTCGCGCCAGTTCGACAAGTGGATCGGCCCCATCGCCGGCAAGGACGGGATTGTCGACCGCGAGCACGATCTTCTCGACATGCGTCTCGCCAAGGCCGGCGGCCGCCGCGTCCGCCTCGGCCTTCAAGAGGTCAGCGTCGCGGCGCATGCGCCAGGCGAGCGGGGTCGCACCCGTGATCTCGACACGCGTCACGAGATGCGGCGAACGGGTCTCGACGCGGGCAGTCCGCAGCGATCGCCCGATCGCCGCGACGAGATCCGGCCATTCTGCGATGCCGGCCGCGTCGACGCGGACGCGGCCGAATTCGGCGATGCTGGTCAACCGCTCCTCGACGCGGAGGGAGCGGTCATCGAGTACCGTGACGAGGCTGACCGATTTTGGCCCGGCCTCGTTGATGTCGCGCCCTTGCGGCATGCCGGCCATGACCACGGTCGACCTGCCGTCATGGGCGACGCGGGCATGGATGTGGCCGAGCGCCCAATAGTCGAAGCCGTGCGCCTGGAGGTCGGCGAGGCTGCTCGGCGCATAGGCGTCATGGCCCGGCGCGCCGGCAAGGCTCGTATGCATGACCCCGATATTGACCGCATCGGCAAGCGGTGGCCGGTATCCTGGCAGGAGACTCTCCAGCGCCTGCGCCTTGGCAAAGCTAAGGCCATGCACGACGATCGGCACCTCGCCGCGCGGCCGCTCGATCCCCACCGCCTCGGCCCGGCCGCGATAGAGCTTCACGCCCGGCGGCAGGACCAGTTCCTGCGTGATCTTCGACAGCGCGTCGTGATTGCCGCGGATGATGAAGGTCCGAATCCCTGCTTCCTCGAGCCGGCGCAGCTGGTCGGCGAGAAAGCGCGCCGTCTTCATCGAGGTCTGTTCGCCGTCATAGAGATCGCCGGCGATCACCAGCGCATCGACCCGCTCGGCGAGCGCCATGTCGATGATGCCGACAAAGGCCTGCCGCGTTGCGTCACCGATCAGCGCCGCGAGATCGGCATCACGCAGCGCCAGCGAGCGCAGCGGCGAATCGAGATGGATGTCGGCCGCATGGATGAAGCGATAGGCGGCGATCTCGGCTCTCCTCCCTGACGCGCTGCCGACAGGCTAGCACGTCCCGCCTATCGCGTTTCAAGCCGGCTCAGCGCTTCAACCGGTATCCGGTCTTGAAGATCCAGGCGACGATCGCGAGGCAGATGAGCATGAACACCACGGTCATCGCGAGGCTGATGCCGATGGCGACATCCGAATGGCCGTAGAAGCTCCAGCGGAAGCCGCTGACGAGATAGACCACCGGATTGAACAGCGTCACCGTGCGCCAGAATGGCGGCAGCATGTCGATCGAATAGAAGCTGCCGCCGAGAAAGGTCAGCGGCGTGACGATCAGGAGCGGCACGAGCTGCAGCTTCTCGAAATTGTCGGCCCAGATGCCGATGATGAAGCCGAGCAGCGAGAAGGTGATCGCGGTCAGGAGCAGGAAGGTGACCATCCAGAACGGGTGGTCGATCCTCATATCGACGAACAGCGCGGCCGTCGCCAGCGTGATCACCGCAAGCATCGTCGCCTTCGTGGCGGCGGCGCCGACATAGGCGATCACCGTTTCCATCGCCGAGACTGGAGCCGACAGCAATTCGTAGATCGTCCCGACGAAGCGCGGGAAATAGATGCCGAACGAAGCGTTGGAGATGCTCTGGGTCAAGAGGCCGAGCATGATCAGCCCCGGCACCAAGAAGGCGCCATAGCTGACGCCGGCGATCTCGTTCATATGCGGTCCGATCGCCGAACCGAACACCACGAAATAGAGCGAGGTCGAGAGGACCGGCGAGACGATGCTCTGCAGCAGCGTGCGCCGCGTGCGCGCCATCTCGAAACGGTAGATCGCGATAATGGCGTGAATGTTCATGGCGAGCCCCTCACCAGGCTGACGAAGATATCCTCGAGCGAGGATTCTTCCGTGCGCAGATCCTTGAGCGTAAGTCCCGCGGCCGCGACGTCGCCGAGGAGGGCTGCGATCGCGTTGCCGGCGGCCTCGGCTTCGTAGGTGTAGACGAGTTCCGATCCCTCGGCGGCGAGAACGAGGCCATAGGCGGCCAGGCTGTCCGGCACGGCGGCAAGCGGCGTGCCGAGCTCGATCGTCAGCTGCTTGCTGCCGAGCCGCTTCATCAGCTCGGTCTTTTCCTGAACCAGGATCAGTTCGCCGCGGTTGATGACGCCGATCCGGTCGGCCATCTCCTCGGCCTCTTCGAGATAGTGCGTCGTCAGGATCACCGTGACGCCGGAATCCGCCAGCGTCCGCACCACGCGCCACATGTCGTGCCTGAGCTCGACATCGACGCCGGCCGTCGGCTCGTCGAGGAACAGCACCTCGGGCTCGTGCGAAAGCGCCTTGGCGATCAGGACGCGCCGCTTCATGCCGCCCGAAAGCGTCATGATCCGGCTGTCCTTCTTGTCCCAGAGTGAAAGGTCCTTCAGCACCTTCTCGATATGGGCCGGGTTCGGCGGCTTGCCGAACAGCCCGCGCGAGAAGCTCGTCGTCGCGAACACCGTCTCGAAGGCGTCGGTGGTCAATTCCTGCGGCACGAGACCGACAAGGCTGCGCGCGGCACGATAATCGCTGACGATGTCATGGCCGCCGATGGTGACGCGCCCGGTGCTGGCGCGGGCGAGGCCGCAGACGATGCTGATCAGCGTGGTCTTGCCAGCGCCGTTCGGCCCGAGCAGCGCGAAGATCTCCCCGCGCTCGATCGTCAGCGACACGTTCTTGAGCGCGGTGAAGCCCGAGTCATAGGTCTTCGAGAGACCCTCGATCGCGATCATAGGCGGGACGGTCATGGGAAGGCGGCTCCTGTAGCCACGGGCCTCGGCGGCGCGAATCGCGGCGGGATCAGCGCCTCGTCAATAGCCGAACTCAGGCCCCGGCAACAGCGCCGCCGTGTCGTGGCTCAGGCGAGCGTCACGACCTTGGTCAGATGGCGCGGCTGCACCGTGTCGAGACCGCGCGCCTCCGCAACCCGCTCGCCAAGCAGCTGCAGCGCCGGCAGCACGGCAAGACCCGCGACTTCAGGCGCGACGGCGACGTCGATTGTGACATCGCCCGGGCCGCCGAAGCCGATGATCCGCGCGCCCTTCGCCTGCATCTCGCCGACGAGTAGCGCCTCGTCATCGGGCCGCGCATCGCCATAGAGCATGACGCCGACGGTGCGTTCGTCGAGCAGGCTGATCGGACCGTGCCGGTATTCGAGCGGATGAAAGGCCTGGGCGAAGGTCTGGCTCATCTCGAGCAGCTTCAGCGCGCCTTCGATCGCGATGCCGTAGAGCGGGCCGCCGCCGAGATAGACGAAATGCGAACGGCCGGCGATCAGCGCCTTGGCGGCACGGTCCGTCGCCGCGAGCGCGGCCTCAGCGGCGCCCACCACAGATTCGCCGACCGGCACGCCGATGAGCTGCAGTCCGAGCAGCAGCATGAGGCTGGCCGACGACGTCATCACGATGCCCTCGGCCGGATGCGTCTCGGCAAAGACGACGCGATCGGACTCCGCGGCAAGTCCGCTGCCGGCGGCGCAGGTGATGCCGGTAACACGGGCGCCGGCCGCGCGGCTCGCCTGGGCGGCGGCGATCGTCTCCGTCGTCTCGCCGCTGCGCGACAGGGCCACGACATGCGCCTGCCGCCATGCGGGCCAGTAGCTCTGCGGACGGTCGACCCATTCGCGTGCCGGTACGGCGATCGCCGCGCGGCCCTTGGCATTGGCGCTCGCGGCGAGCGACAGAGCGAGGTTATAGGACGTGCCGCAGCCGACAAAGACGGTCACGGGTGCCGCGGGCAGTCCTTCCTTTGGCGCCAGCGCGGCGCGCCAGAACGGAAACTGCTCGACGATGGTCTGTTCGGTGATGCCCATGATGGTCTCTTGTCGTTGTCGTTCTGGTTGCACGCCGCGCTATTTCACCGATCCGGCGGTGAGACCGCTGACCAGATAGCGATTGAGGAAGATCACGATGAGGATCGGCACGATCATGGCGATCGTCCCGGCGGCATTGATCAGTCCGTAATCGACGAAATTCTTGGTGGAGAATTCCGGGATCAGCACGGTGAGCGGCTTGGTCTTGGTCGGCGAGAAGATCAGCGGCACCATATATTGGCCCCAGGCGCCGAGGAACGTGATGATCGATGCCGCGACGAGGCCGGGCGCCGCGAGCGGCATGACGATCCGGAACAGGATCGTCATCCGGCCGGCGCCGTCGATCCGCGCCGCCTCCTCGATCGAAAGCGGCAGTTGCTGGAAGACGCTGCGCATCAGCCAGAGCGCCAGCGGCAGGAAAGCCGAGAGATAGATCAGCGTCACGCCGAGATAGGTGTCGAGCAGCTTCAGGCTCACCATCAGCCGGTAGAGCGGGATCAAGACCGTGTAACCGGGGATGGCGATGGTGGCGATGACGATGAAGAAGATCGTCTGCCGACCCGGAAATTCGAGCCGGGCGAAGGCATAGCCGCCGAGGCTGGCGAGAAAGATCGAGACGATCGTCGCCGCCAGCGCGGTGATGACCGAGTTGACCAGCGCGTTGCGGAACTGCGCCGCGACGGTCACGTCGTTGGAGGCAACCGTGCCGAAGCCGGCAAGCCGCTGATAGTGGTTGAGCGTCAGGTGCTCGGGAAAGAAATGGATCGGCTGCGACATCAAGTCGGGCGTCGGCGTGAAGCTGGTGGCGATCGCCCAGTAGATAGGACCGATCGACCACAGGATCAGCAGCAGCAGGCCGATGCCGGTCAGGATGCGCTGGGAAAGGCGGAGCTCCATCAGTCGAGCCTCGTGACGCGCTGCACGCGCAGGACATAGACCAGCGAGACGGTGAGCGAGGCGATCATGACGAGAACGCTGAGGGCCATGCCGTAGGAGAAGTGGAGGTTCTGGAACGCCTCGAGATAGACCTGCACGAGGATCGGCCGCGTGCCGCGCGCGGAGCCGGTGAGGATCCAGGCCTCGTCGAAGAAATTGAACGCCGCGACGGTCGACTGCGTCATGGCGACGGCAATGCCGCCGCGGATCAGCGGCAGCGTGATGTAGAAGAACATGCGACGCCGCGTGGCGCCGTCGATGCGGCCCGCCTCATAGAGATCGGAGGGGATGCTCTGCAGTGCCGCCAGCACGATGACGGCGGTGAGCGGCAGCATCCGCCAGACATGCACCAGCGACACCGCGAACAGCGCGATCGTGCGGTCGTTGAACCAGACGAATTTCTCGAAGTCGAGCCCGGCCGCAACCAGGAGGCCGTTGAGCAGGCCGAAGGCGGGATTGTAGATCCAGCCCCAGACCACCGCATTGACGACCCCCGGCAGCGCCCAGGGGAGGATGACGATCGCCAGCACATAACGGCGCCAGCGACCGGCCTGATTGATGAGGAGCGCCGCCGCGATGCCGCCCGCCGTCTCCAGCACGACGCAGATCACGACATAGACGACCGTATTGCGCCAGGATTCGTTGACGACCGGGTCTACGAGGAGATCGCGATAGTGCTGCAGCCCGATGAAGGGCTGCCCCGCCATCATCGGATTGACCCGGTGCAGGCTGTCCCACAGCGTCGAGGCCACGGGAAACAGCACCAGCGACAGCATGGCGATGACGATCGGGGCCGCGAGCATCAGGCCGAGCCGGGCATCGGCGGAACCGTCGATGCCCTTGTCGCCCTTGCGCCTGGCCGGAACGGCGGCGGCGGCCAGACTCACTGCTGCTGCGCCTTGACGGTTTCGTCGGCGATCGACTGGACAGCCTGCGCGACCGTGACTTCACCCTTGACGGCCTGGTTGATCGCGTTGGACACCGCGCTGGAGAACTGCGGATACCAGGTCGGCGTGCCCTGCGGGAACAACGCTCCGACGGTCGGCGCCTGCTCCACGAGGACGGCACCGCTGAGCAGCTTGCCGTCGTTGTTCAATTGCTCGAGTGCCGATGTCCGCGTCGGCAGGACACCGACGCCATAGTTCTTGATCTGGTAGTCCTTGCTGGTCATCCACTTGATGAAGGCAAGCGCCGCCTCCTTGTGCTCGGACGCGGCGGGAATGCCGAGTGCCTCCAGCAGGCCGTAGCTGCGCGTATTTCCGCTTTCGGTGGCCACCAGAATGGCCTCGATCTGGCCGGCGACCTTCGACTTCGCCGGGTCCGCGAACTGCGCGATACGACCGGGCTCGCCGCTGATCATGATGCTGGTCTGACCCTGGGCGAACATCGATTCGTTGATCTGGCTATCCTTTAGTCCGGTTGAAGCCGGATCGACCAGGCCGTCCTTCAGCGCCATGATCTCGAACTCCAGCGCCTTGTAGCCCGCCGAATCCGGCGTGGTGAAAAGCGGCTTGAAGTCCTTGTCGAAGAGTTCGCCACCAAAGGCCTTGGTCAGCAGATACCAGGAGGTCGAGGTGCCTTCCGACGTTGAAAGGGGCAATCCGATCGGATAGGTCGCGATGCCCTTGTCCTTGATTGTCTTGGCGGCCGCGACGAGCGCGTCGAGGGTCTTCGGCGTATCGGTGATGCCCGCGTCGGTGAAATGCTTGCGGTTGATGAGCATCACCCGGAAGTCGTTGCTGTAGGGAACGCCGAGCAGCTTGCCGTCGACCGTGAAGATCGATGAGCCGGCGATGTCCTTGACCGTCTCGGCGTCGATCAGCGGGGTGAGGTCCTCATACCAGCCGGCGGCGGCGAACTGGCCGGTCCACGACCAGTCGAATTCGGTGACGTCGGCCGGCGGCGTGCCGGCGATCAGGCCGGTGATCAGCTTGGGGCGGATATCGTCCCAGGACAGCATCTGCAGATCGACCTTGATGCCGGTTTCCTTCTCGAAATCGGCAGCAAGCGATGGCGACTGGCCGGAAGGCAGCAGCACGGTGATGCTCTGCCCGGCGAGCGGCTTGGCGTCGTCGGCAAACGCCGGCAGCGCCATGGTCAGCGCCGCGAGGGCGACAGTGGTTCTCAGCAGCACGTTCATCGGTCATCTTCCCCTTCTGGTAAGGTATCGCTTCGGCCATTCCTCGCGTGGACGGCATTGTTTTCGATCGAAACGGCGAGCCGTCCGATCCATGCTTCGTCCACGGGCCAGTCGAGGTCTTGGGCAGCACGCAGCAGCGCGCCACCAATGGGAGGAAGGCGCGGCGGTTCGGGCCGGGACCCGACCAATGCGGCCGTGCGCGCGCTGAGAATGCGGCTCGAAAAAGTGCCGCCGGCCGTGCTCCAGGGCAGGGCAGCGTCGTCGATACGCTGCCGCGCCGCGCGCACATGGGCCGCAAGATGCGCCGCCGCGGCGTCGAGGATACCGCCTGCGGCCGGATCACCCGCCTCGGCACGCGCATCGACAAAGCGGGATAGCGCAGCGATCTCCGAGCGCGCATGCTCGACCGAGGCGCGCCACGCGATCAGCGCGTCCTGAGGCGCTATGCGATCGAGTTGGAGATGATCGAGAAACGCGCGGAGAAAGTCGGGCGCTTCGACGCGTCCATCGATCGCCTGGCTGGCCAGCGCGATTGCCGCCGCACCGATCCAATGGGCGCTGCCCTCGTCACCGATCGCCTCGCCAAATCCGCCGACCCGCAGCATGCGGCCCTCGGCATCGCTCGCCCATGCCATCGATCCGGTGCCGGAAAGAACGAGCACGCCCGGTCCGCCGGCAAAAGCGCCGATATGCGCGGCCTCGACATCGTTCACGACGCGCTGGTGCACAGCACCGAAAAACGCGCGGACCTCCGCTTCCTGGGCCTTGCTGAGCGCTGCGATCTCGCCATAGGCCGGCAATCCTGCGACGACGGCTCCGATCGAGGGTCGCAGCGCTGCAAAAGGCGACAGCAGCGCTGACAGCGCATCGCGCCAGCCGGGCTTGTCCATCGGGTTGATGCCGGGGCCGGCATCGAAGGCTACGACCTCGCCCTCGCGATCGCCGACCGCGACCAGCGTCTTGCTGCCGCCGCCGTCGATACCGAGGACGAGAGACGCGCTCATGCCGCCTCTCCCTCGGGCTCGATCGCTGGATCGCCCGGGACGTCGCCGGATGAATCGATGATGAGCGGCCGGACACCGAGTTCAGCCAGCCGCCGGCGCCAGGGCGGCGTCAGCGCGGAGTCGGTGACGACCGTATCCGCCCCGGACAGCGGGGCGACCTTGTAGGTCGACATCGTGCCGAATTTCGACGCGTCCGCGACGACGAAGCGTTCGGCCGAGCGGCTCAGCATGCGCGCATTGAGGCTCGCCTCCGCCGCATCGATCGAATAGATCGCCCCATCCTCGCCGATCGCACTGGCGCCGAGGAAAAGCTGGTCGAACCACAGCCCGTCCAGCATGGCCTCGGCCTGCGGGCCGACCAGCGAGGCATTCTCGCTTCTCAGCTGGCCGCCCAGAACCACGACCTGCAGCTTCGGCACGTCGAGCAGTTCCTGCGCCACCGCGAGACCATTGGTAAAGACGCGCTGCGGGATCGGGTTGACCCGCATCAGCTTGGCAAGCTGCAGCACCGTCGTCCCGGCATCGAGGAACACGCTGCCATGCGGCTTCAGCGCGGCGTAGCACGCGCCGGCGAGCGCGCGCTTGGCGGCGAGGTTCTGGTTCGCGCGCTCCTGAAAGGCCACCTCGACGCTGGAGCCTTCGGCGATGCGGGCGCCGCCATGAACCCGGTCGATCGCGCCTTCATCTTCAAGGATCTGCAGGTCGCGGCGGATGGTGGCGAGCGAGGCGCCAACCGCCTCGGCAATGGCCTGGATCGTCGAAGGACCATTGGCATAAAGGTGGCTTCGGATGGCATCGAGCCGCCCCACCTTCATGCTGCCGCCCTGCGCCATGGCCGCTCCAGCCCTCTGAGCCATCGAAGAAACAAGCGAATACGATCAATCAATCCATAGGATATGATCGCCGTCAATCATGTTTCTGAGCGATTTTGATCTATTCGCTCACGACGGGCAGCGGCTGGCCGGCCGGGCGTTCGATGCGGTAGACGATATAGTCGGCGATCGCGACGCCGCGGAACTGCCGCGTGACCGTGCCGAGCGTCTCGACCGGCCCGAAGACGGATTTAAGCCAGGCGTCCATCGGATCACGCGTCACGACGAGCCCCGTGCCGGTCGTGTGATCGACCGGCCGGTCGAGGAAGGCGTAGCGCTCAGGCTCGTTCAGTTGCATCACCGGCACGTCCGGCAGCAGGCGGGCAAGTTCCGCATTGAGCTGGTAATCGAGCGTCAGGATATAGGTTGCGCCGCTGGCCCGGCGGATCGTGTCGATATCGCTCGCCAGTCCGCCCCAGCCGCGCGTGAGCCGCAGGATGGGATCGCGCGTGCCGAGCGCCGTGGTCGGCACCACGGTTGCGTAGAGAGCGGCAAACGCGACGAAGCCGAGCGCGACCGGCACCGTCGCCCGCCTGAGCCGCGCCATCAAGCTGCGTCCCTCGGCAGGGATCACGGTCAGTGCCGCTGCGGCGGCCACAGCGAAGGCTGGATAGAGAAAGCCGGTCCAGTTGCCTTCGACCCGGCTGCGCAGCGCATGAAAGATGAAATAGGCCGTCGGCACGAGAACAAGCGCCAAGATGAGGCGCCAGCCCATCGGCGAGCGCCAGGCAGGGCGGCAGCGCGGCGACAGACCGATCACCCCGAATAGGAAGATCAGCGGCGTCGCGAGCCCGAGCTGCGCACCAAAGAATTCGGCCAGGAACTGTGGCTCGAATTGCCAGTTCTCGGTCGTGCGCCCGCCCTGCTTGGCGACGGTCTCCCAGCCATGCGTCGCGTTCCAGATGAGGTTGGGCGCGAAGACCAGGATCGCGACCGCAAGCGCTGCCCATGGCCACGGCCCGAGCAGTCGTCGCCGCCACTGCGGCAAGAGCAATACCGCGACACCGAAGCCGGCAGCGAGAAATGCGGCCGAATATTTGGACAGGAGCGCCAAACCGGTCGCGGCGCCGACCGCGAGCCACCACACCGGCCGATCATGATCGACGAGCCAGGCGGCACAATAGAGCGTGGCGGCCGAGAACAGGATCAGCGGCGCATCGGGCGTCGCGACCGCAAGTCCGAAAAAGCCGAGCAGCGTCAGGTTGAAGAGCAGCGCCGCGATCGGTCCGGCGCGACGGTCGGCGAGCAACAGGCCGGCGGCGCGCCACACGAAGAAGCTCGCCGGAATGGCCGAGAGCACCGGCAGGAGACGCACGCCGAAAGCGGTGTCGCCGGCGATCATGGTGCCGCCGCGGATAAACCACGCGATCATCGGCGGATGATCGAGATAGCCCGCCGCAAGCCGTGTCGACCACAGCGCGTAATAGGCTTCGTCCGGCACCAGCGGCACCAGCGCGGCGATGGCGAGCCGCGCCAGGATCGTCGCGGCGATAAGGGAAAGAGCGAGCGGCCACCGCTCGATCCGCGGCAGGGCAATCGGCGTCGCCACGCTTTGGCCGACGGGATCGCTCATGGCCGGCTGTTCCGCGCCCAGAGCGCCGATCGCGCCGCGAGCCTGCCGCGCTCGTTGAAGGTCGGCACGACGGCCGTTAGCTGGAAAAGGCCCTGTTCAACCGCGACCGGTGGCTTTGCCATCGAAAAACTCCACGCCGGCGCAGGCGGATCGCGCGCGGCAGGAGAGCCGCGACTGCGCCTCCCCTGCGCGGGTTCCCGATACAGGGAGCATCGGCGCAAGTCCAGCCGGCGCGACCAAAACGCCCGACCCGTTGACGCGGGGCGGATGGTCCCCCTAGCTGAGAGCCAGCCTTCCAACGGAGACATGATGATGGCCGACCTGCATGTGCTCGAAAATCTCGATCCTGCGACCGTGGCGGAGGGCGTCGCCGACGGGCGATTCCTGCTCGTCGACGTGCGCGAGCCATCCGAATACGACACCGAGCATATCGAGGGCGCGCTGCTCTTTCCGCTGTCGACGTTCGATCCTGCATCGCTGCCCGATCCGGAAGGGCGGGCGATCGTGTTTCAATGCGCTGCAGGCGGACGCTCGGCGCGCGCGGCTGAAGCCGCGATGGCTGCGGGGATCCCGGGGCGTCATCTTGCCGGCGGTCTCGCCGCATGGAAGCGCGCCGGCCTGCCGACCACGCGCTGAACTCAGGCCGCGTCGACGGTCAGCGGCAGCAGGCGCTCGCGCGAAGCGGCCAGGAGGCGCTCCATCGCCTTGGCCGCTTCCGCCGGACGGCGGCCGACAATCGCGAGGCAAACGGCCTCATGCAGCGCGACGTCCTCGCTCGGCCGCGTCGTATGGCGCTGCAGCATCTCCGACGACACGCGCAGCGCCGACTTCACCGCACTGCCGATGGTCACGAACAGGCCGTTGTGGGAGGCGTTGATGATCGCAAGATGGAATTCGAGCGCGGCCTCGGAGGTCGTCTTGACCGGCAATCCCTCGAGCTGCGCCGCCGCCAGTTCGCGGAAGTGATGTTCGATCTGGGCGAGGTCGTCGTCGGTCCCGTCGCGAGCGGCGAGGAAGGACGCGCGCGGCTCAAAGCAGAACCGCATCTCGAAGATATCCTCGACGATCTTGCCGTCGAACTGCGTCTGCAGCCGCCAGGCCAGCACATCGCGGTCGAGCAGGTTCCATTCGGCGAATGGCAGCACCCTCGTGCCGACCTTCGGCGAAACTTCGACCAGCCGCTTGCCGGCAAGGCTCTTCACCGCCTCGCGCACGGTGGTGCGGCTGACACCGTAATATTCGCAGAGCTCGCTCTCGATCGGGAGCGCCGCGCCCGGCAGAAATTCGCCCGACACGATGCGGCTGCCGATATGATTGGCAACCTGCGCACTCATGGTTCCGACCGATAGAAGCTCGCGCTCCAGCATCCCGCGCTCTCCCGACACCGTTTCTTCCCCTACGCGGTTTTTCTTGGGTCGGCCACTCCAAACCGCAGCGCTCGGCCGGGCCCGACGCAGCAACGATCCGGTTGACAAAGCCACTGATCATCAAGATGATCGTCGCATATGATAATACCATTGGAGAGGAAATGGGGAGGGGTGGAGAGGAAAATCATCCTCCCGCGCGGCTAGGCCGAACCCAAAGCTGATTCCCGATTGATGGTGGCGCCCCGGGCGCCGAATATCTTGCAGGACCCATCCGCACGAAGCGTGCGGCTTGGTCCTCGAAGACGGCGGTGCCCATGCCCTATGGCTGCGGTCCGCCGAACAAAGCACATCGCCGGAGGGCGGGTCTTGTTGGAAGACCCGAAAGGCGATCGAGGATGGAGGAGACGTGAAGATGCGTGGATTGATGACGAAGGCGCTGGCGACGGCCGCGCTTCTGGCGCTGACCGTTGGCGCTCAGGCCAAGGAAACGGTTGTCTGGTGGGACTTCCTGTCCGGCGGCGACGGCGTTCGCATGAAGTCGCTGCTCGACCAGTTCAACAAGGAAAACCCGGATATCGATATCCAGGCGACGACCCTCGAATGGGGCGTGCCGTTCTACACCAAGGTCCAGACCTCGGCCGCCATCGGCCAGGGTCCTGATGTCATGACCTATCACCTGTCGCGCCTGCCGCTCGGCGCCTCGACCGGGACGCTCCGCGAGATCACCCCTGACGAGCTGAAGGCTGCCGGCCTCTCGGCCGACAACTATGGCCCCGCCAACTGGAAGGCGGCGCAGGTCGATGGCAAGCAATACGCCATCCCCTTCGATATCCATTCCGTCATTCTCTATTACAACAAGGACCTGCTGAAGAAGGCCGGTCTGCTCGGTGACGACGGGCTGCCGAAGGGTCTCGACGGCGCGGCCAATTTCGAGGCGGCGCTCGCCAAACTGACCACCGGCCCCGATCAGGTCGGCATGTCGATCCCGACGGCTGACAACGGCACCACCTGGCGCGTGTTCTACACGCTCCTTGGCCAGCAGGGCGGCGAGTTCATCACCGGTGACAAGGTGCTCGACGGCGACAACGCCGACAAGGCCACCAAGGCCCTCGCCGAAATGGCGAAGTGGACCAAGGAAGGCTGGGTCCCGAAGCAGACCGAATATCCGGCCTCGATCGCGATGTTCACCTCGGGCAAGGCCGCGATGCACATCAACGGCGTCTGGGAAGTCCCGACGATGGCTGACCTTGCCAAGAGCGGCAAGCTCGGCTTCGAATGGGGTGCCGTCCAGATCCCGGTGATCTTCGACCAGCCCGCGACCTGGGCCGACTCGCACTCCTTCGCGATCCCCGATCGCAAGGGCAACGAGCTCAGCCCCGAGAAGCTGAAGGCCGTGCTGACCGTCATCAAGTGGATGAACGAGCACAGCCTGTTCTGGGCGACCGCCGGCCATATCCCGGCCTATCTGCCGGTCACCAACAGCGAAGACTTCAAGAAGATGGAGCCGAACGCGACCTACTCGTCGCTGGCGAAGACCGCCGTGTTCGATCCGTCCTCGAAGATCGCCGGCGTCGCCTCGCCGATCTATGACGCGGCTTCGAACTACTTCATGCCCGCCTTCAATGGCGACGGCGAGCCCGCCGATGCGGTCAGCGCCGCCAAGGACGAGCTCCAGGGCCTGCTGCAGTAAAGCAGCGTTTCGACCATCCGGCCGCTCCCTGCCCGCACGGGCCGGCGAGCGGCCGGATTTCGCTTGCTGGCGAGGATCGAAAGCATGAAATTCGGACGTCGCGAGATCATAGCGGCCTATGTTCTGGTCGCCCCCTTCGTCATTTCCTACCTGGTGTTGTTCATCTATCCGACCATCAAGATGGTCGAGCTGAGCTTCACGAATGCCCCGCTGATCGGCGCCGGGGACTGGGTCGGACTCGCCAACTACGTCAAGCTGTCCAAGGACAACCTGTTCATCCAGGCCGCGCTCCATACCGGCTATTTTGTCCTTCTGACGGTCATTCCGACGACCCTGATCGGCCTCGCCATCGCGATGATGGTTTCGCGGCTGAATGGCTGGCTTCAGAGCCTCGTCCTGGCCGCCTTCTTCCTGCCCTACATCCTTCCCGTCACCGTGGTCTACCTGATCTGGACGTGGATGCTCGACCTGCAATTCGGCATCGCCCAATATGCAATCGAACTGTTCCATGGTTCGCGCGTCGCCGTCTTCCGCGACCGCTACTGGGCCATGCCGACGGTGGCCTTCGTGACCATCTGGTGGACGAACGGCTTCAACGTGCTCCTGTTCATCGCTGGTCTCAGGAACATCTCGCAGGACATCTATGACGCTGCCGCGCTCGATGGCGCCAGCCGCTGGCAGATGTTCCGCAACATAACCTGGCCGCTGGTCTGGCCTGTTACCGCGCTGGTCCTGACGATCCAGCTGATCCTGCAACTGAAGATCTTCGATCAGATCTACCTCTTCACGCAGGGCGGACCTTTCAATTCGACCTATGTGATGGTGCAGTTCATCTACAAGAACGCCTTCCAGCTCAATCGCGGCGGCTATGCGGCGACGGTTGCCGTCGCGCTCTTTGCCGTCATCGTCGTGGTCTCGGTGCTGCAGTACCAGGTGTTGCGCGTTCGCGGAGGCAAGTCATGAAGCGGCTGAATATCTCGGCGGCGATCCTGACCATCGTCACGGTCGCCTGCGCGCTGCTTTGGGCCTTCCCGCTCTACTGGGCCGTCATCACCACCCTCAAGAACGAGTACGAGGTCGTAGAGCCCGGCGTTGGTCTCTGGCCGAAGGTGTGGACACTTGGCGGTTACCTCTATGTCATCACCAACACGCAGATCGGCCGCTGGTATCTCAACTCCTTCGTCACCTCAGGGGCGGTGACGATCCTCGTGCTGATGATCAGCTCGGCGTGCGGCTATGCTCTGTCGCAGCTGCGTTTTCCGGGACGGACGGTCCTCTGGCTGATCATCCTGGCCAGCTTCATGGTGCCGATCCAGACGCTGATCGTCACGCACTTCATCCTGATGAACGATTTCGGATTTATCAATCGCTGGGCCGGCGTCGTCCTGCCCCAGCTGATCGTTCCCGTGGCAATCATCATCTACAAGCAGTTCTTCGATCAGATTCCGCGCGAGTATCGCGAGGCGGCCCTGATCGATGGTGCCAGCGAATACCAGCTCTTCTTCCGGGTGTTCCTGCCGATGAACTGGGGCATCACGACGGCGCTGGCCATCATCACCTTCATCGGCGCCTGGAACAACTTCCTGTGGCCGTTCCTGGTCGTCACCGAACAGAACATGATGAATGTCACCGTCGGCATCACGCAGGTGAAGGATGCCTTCGGCGTCCAGTATGCACGCAATCTTTCCGGCGCGGTGCTCGCCGCCCTGCCGGTCGCCCTCGCCTATCTCCTGTTCCAACGCCGCGTGACCGAAGCGATCATGCTGTCAGCCGGCATCAAGGGTTAGGTCCGCCAAACGCCGGCGCCCGAGGGCGCCGGTCTCCCCCCATTTGGCCCAGAAGGTCATCTCCATGCTGAAAGCCCGCCTCGTCGTCGACCGTGACTTCGTCCTCTCCGATCTCGACCGCCGCGTCTTCGGCGCCTTCGTCGAACATATGGGCCGCTGCGTCTATGGCGGCATCTACGAGCCCGGCCATGCCACGGCGGATGAGCAGGGCTTTCGCGGCGACGTGCTGGAACTGACACGCGAGCTGGGCGCGACGATCATCCGCTATCCTGGCGGCAATTTCCTCTCCGGCTACAATTGGGAGGACGGCGTCGGCCCGAGCGACAAGCGTCCCGTCCGCCGCGATCTCGCCTGGTTCTCGACCGAAACGAACCAGTTCGGCACCAACGAGTTCATGGACTGGTCGAAGAAGGCCGGCATTGAGCCGATGTTTGGCGTCAATCTCGGCACCAAGGGCCCCGACGAGGCCCGGCAGTTCCTCGAATACTGCAATCATGTCGGTGGCTCGACGCTGTCGAATCTCCGCCGCGAGCATGGCTACGAGAAGCCGCACGACATCAAGTTCTGGTGCCTCGGCAACGAGATGGATGGTCCCTGGCAGATCTGCCACAAGACCGCCGAGGAATATGGCCGTGTCGCGCTTGAGACGGCGAAGGTGATGCGCTGGGTCGACCCGACCATCCAGCTCGCCGCCTGCGGCTCATCCCACCGCAACATGCCAACCTACGGCTCGTGGGAATATGGGGTGCTCGACCACTGCTATGACGAGGTCGATTTCATCTCGCTGCACACCTATTTCAACAACAATGCCGATTCGACGGCCGAATATTTCGGCGTCATCGAGCTGCTCGACAGCTTCATCAAGGAAGTCGCGGCGATCTGCGATGCGGTTGGCGCCAAGCGTCGTTCGCACAAGAAGATCATGCTGTCGCTGGACGAATGGAACGTCTGGTACAAGACCCACAAGATCGAGCATATGCGCAAGCCCGGCTGGCCCGAGGCACCGCCGCTGATCGAAGAGGTCTACAATGCCGAGGACGCCCTCATCGTCGGCGGCGCCCTGATCGCGATGCTGAACAATGCCGATCGCGTCAAGACGGCGTGCCTTGCCCAGCTCGTCAATGTCATCGGCCCGATCATGACCGAGACCGGTGGCGACGCCTGGCGGCAGACGATCTTCCACCCGTTCGCGCTCGCCTCGAAATTCGGCCATGGCCGCGTGCTGCGCACCGTCGCGGAGTCGCCGAGCTACACCGCCAAGGCGTTCCCGGAAATCCCGTATCTCTATGCGACCGTCGTCGACAATCCGCTTGACGGATCGACGACGATCTTCGCCCTCAACCGCAGCCTGTCCGACTCCATGGAACTCGATGTCGAGCTGCGCGGCCTCGGCAAGGAGCGGACGCTGGTTGGCGCCACCGAGATCCATCACGCCAATCTGAAGGCCGTGAACACCAAGGACGCGCCGAACACCGTGTCGCCCAAGGTGAATGCCGACGTCGCGGTTGACGGCGAGAAGCTGCGCATCAAGCTGAAGCCGGCCTCGTTCAACGTCATCACGACGCGCGCGGCGCAGCCGGCGAACTGAGACAGCCGATACGTTCTCGATGCCGGGGCCGGCTATCGCCGGTCCCGTTTTCGTTTCTGCTGGACGGGTCAGTCGCGCGCTTCAAACGCGCAGCGTGCCGCCTCGATCGCGGCGCGATTCTGCTCGGCCCAGATCCAAACGCCGCAGAAGGCTTCGCCGAGGCTGAGGCCAAGGCTCGTCAGCTCGTACTCGACATGCGGTGGGATGACTGGCAGCACGGTCCGCGTCACCAATCCATCCGCCTCCATCTGCCTGAGCGTCTTGGTGAGCATCTTCTGGCTGATGCCCCCGATCAGCTCGCCGATGCGCGTGAAGCGCTGGCGTCCATGTTCGGCCAGCACTTCGAGCGCCAGCATCGTCCATTTGTCGGCCACGCGCCCGATGACCTGCCGCACCAATGCCTCGAGGGCGGGATCGAGCTGATCCGCGGCCGGCAGCGGACGGGGGTTAGGCCGCGGTAGATCCGTCGGCTGATGCGTTCCTCGAGACGGCGTGGCGACGCTGGACATGTCTACACTCTCCTTCTGGTAAGTATGGCTCTTTGGGGTGCCTACTTTCCATTCGTTCGTGTGCATCCTAGGTCATATCCGAACGAGGTGAAACATCATGCAGACCAGCGGCAACACGATTCTCATCACAGGCGGCGGCTCGGGCATCGGCCAGGCCTTGGCCGTCGCATTCCAGGGGCTTGGCAACCAGGTCATCATCGCCGGACGGCGGCAATCGGCGCTCGACGAGACGGTCGCCGCCGATCCCGGCATGGCCTCGGTGGTCTTCGATATCTCGGATCCCCTGTCGATCCGCGAGCTTGCCGGGGAGCTCGCATCCCGGCATCCCGGCCTGAATGTCGTCATCCACAATGCCGGCATCATGCGGCCGGAAGATCTTCTGGCGCAGCAGGAGGACTTGGCCGACGCCGAAGCGACGGTCGCCACCAATCTGCTCGGACCGATCCGCCTGACGGCAGCGTTGCTGCCGCAATTGCTCAGGCAGCCGAGGGCCGCGATCCTCACGGTCTCTTCGGGGCTCGCCTTCCTGCCGCTCGCGGCTACGCCAACCTACTGCGCGACTAAGGCCGCGATCCACTCCTACAGCCAGGCGCTGCGCCATCAGCTGCGCGAGACGTCGGTGCAGGTGCACGAACTCGTGCCGCCTTATGTGCAGACCGAACTGATGGGGCCCCGACAGGCGAGCGACCCCAACGCGCTGCCCCTGAAGGACTTCATCGCCGAGACGATGCGCCTCCTGCAGGTCCAGCCGGACGCGACTGAAATCCTCGTCGAACGCGTCAAGCCGCTGCGCTATGCCGAACGCGACGGCCACTTCGATACCGTCTTCGGGAAGTTGAACGACGGCACGCACTGATCGGCGGTCCTGCCCGGTTCGCCGCATTGCAGGCGACCGGGCGAGGCCGTATGACTTTGCGCCATGGCCCTTCTCGACCTCGCCAATCCTACCCGCTTCATGACGCTGGCCGACCGGGTCCTGCCCTGGCTGTGGAGCGCTGCGATCCTCGTGCTCGGGGTAGGGCTCTATCTCGGCCTCTTCGTCGCCCCGCCTGACTACCAGCAGGGCGAGACTGTGCGGATCATGTTCATCCATGTACCCGCCGCCTGGCTCTCGATGTTCGGTTATGGCCTGATGGCGGTCTCCGCGCTCGGAACGCTTGTCTGGCGCCATCCGCTCGCCGACGTTGCCGCCCGGGCGATCGCCCCGATCGGCGCCGCGTTCACGCTGATCGCCCTGATCACCGGATCGCTCTGGGGCAAGCCGATGTGGGGCACGTGGTGGGAATGGGATGCGCGCCTCACTTCGGTGCTGGTCCTGTTCCTCATGTATCTCGGCCTCATCGCGCTCTGGAATGCGATCGAGGATCCAAACCGCGCCGGCCGCGTCGCCGCAGTGCTGATCCTGGTCGGTTCGGTCAACCTGCCGATCATCAAGTTCTCGGTCGAGTGGTGGAACACGCTGCATCAGGGCGCCAGCGTCTTTCGTATGGGCGGCTCGACCATCGATGCGAGCCTGCTCTATCCGCTCCTGATCTCAGCGCTGGGCGCAACACTCCTCTTCCTCGCGCTGGTGATGATGGCGATGAAGAACGAGATTCTGCGCCGGCGTATCCGCGCGCTCCGCCTCGTCGCCGCCAGCGTTCCGGCCGGAGTTTCGGCGTGAGCGGTTTCGGCGAACATGCCGGCTATATCATCGGCGCGTACGGTCTCGCAGCCTTGATCGTGTTCGGCGTCGTCGCCTGGGTGCTCGTCGATGGCCGGGCCCAGCGCCGCCGCCTCAAGGAACTCGAGGCGAGGGGCATCCGCCGCCGCTCGGCCGCAAGGCGGGGCGAGACACCATGAGCGAGGCGCCGCTCGATCAGCCGAAGCAGCGCCCCCGCTCGCTCGGCCGGACCATTGCCGTACTGGCGCCGCTGGCTCTCTTTGCCGGGCTCGCTGTGCTGTTCCTCGTCAGCCTCGAACGCGGCGGCGATCCAAGCCTCGTGCCTTCCGTGCTGATCGGCAAGCCGGCGCCCGCCACAGATCTGAAGCCGGTCGAGGGTCTTGCACTGCCGGGCCTCTCGACGGCTGATCTTTCCAGCGGCAAGCCGATGCTGGTCAATGTCTGGGCGTCCTGGTGCGCGCCCTGCCGGCAGGAGCACCCGGTGCTGGAACGGCTGGCGCAGGATCCGCGGCTGACGCTGGTCGGCATCAACTACAAGGACCAGCCGGACAATGCCCGCGCCTTTCTCGGCCAGCTCGGCAATCCTTTCGCCCGAATTGGCGCCGATCCCACCGGCCGCACCGCGATCGACTGGGGCGTCTATGGCGTGCCCGAAAGCTTCCTCGTCGACGGCAAGGGCGTGATCCGCTTCAAGTTCATCGGACCGCTCACCGACGAGGCCGTGGCATCGACCCTGATGCCCGAACTCGACAAGATCGCCAACGGCGGCTGAACTGCTATTCGCGCTTCTCGTCCGGCACGGTGGTGCGCGTGATCAGCGGCAGCTGCGACAGCGTGAACAGGAAGGTGAGCGGCATGATGCCGAACACCTTGAACTTGACCCAGAGGTCTGTCGCCGCGACCGGATCCGCCATATAGGCCTGTGCGCCGCGCCAGATCACCTCGTTGAGGACGGCGAGCGCGAGGAAGAACAGGCCCCAGCGGAAGGTCAGCGTCCGCCAGCCTGCGTCGGTCAGGTGAAACACCGAATCGAACACATAACCGAGCAGGGACCGCCCGAAGGCGAGGCCGCCCAGCAGGATGACGCCAAAGAGCGCGTTGACGATCGTCGGCTTCATCTTGATGAAGGTGTCGTCATGGAGCCAGAGCGTGAGCGAGCCGAACACCACCACGATGATGCCGGTCACGACAGGCATGATCGGCAGCCGCCGCGTCAGCGCATAGGAGACGCAGAGCGCGATGAGGGTGGCGACCATGAAGGCGGCGGTCGCCGTGTAGATGCCGCCGCGCGTATTGGCAAAGAAGAAGACACCGAGCGGACCGAGCTCCAGAACGAGCTTCAGGATCGGGTTGATATCCTTGTGCTTCGGATCGTTGGGCGCGCGTTCGAAAAGGCTCGGCATGGGAAGATCCCGGCTGCGTGGTGATGGGGAACGATCAGCCGGCGAGGCCGGCGATCGCCCTTGCGAAATCCGCCGCTTCGAACGGCTCCAGATCGTCGACGCCCTCGCCGACGCCGATGAAATGGATCGGCAGGCCGAACTTGGTGGCGATCGCGACAAGAATGCCGCCCCGCGCGGTGCCGTCGAGCTTGGTCATGACCAGCCCCGTGACACCTGCGACGCGGCCGAAGATCTCGACCTGGCTCAGGGCATTCTGCCCGGTCGTCGCATCGAGCGTCATCAACACGGTGTGCGGCGCCGAGGCGTCGTGCTTCTTGATCACGCGGATGATCTTTTCGAGCTCCGCCATCAGTTCGGCGCGGTTCTGCAGTCGGCCGGCGGTGTCGATGAGCAGCACATCGGTACCGGCCGCCTGCGCTTCCTTGAGCGCGTCATAGGCAAGCCCTGCTGCATCCGCGCCGATGGCACGCGCGACAACGGTCGCGCCGGTACGCTCGCCCCAGATCTTCAGTTGCTCGACGGCGGCGGCGCGGAACGTATCGCCTGCCGCGAGCATCACCGATCGGCCCTCCGAGCGGAACTTCGCCGCCAGCTTGCCGATCGTCGTGGTCTTGCCGGTGCCGTTGACACCGACGACGAGGATGACATGCGGCTTGCGGGCAGGATCAATGACAAGCGGCCGGGCGACGGGCGCAAGGATCTTGCTGACTTCCTCGGCAAGGATCGCCTTGACCTCGTCGCCCCCGATCTCCTTGTCGAAACGTCCTTTTCCCAGCGCCGCGGTGATCGTCGCGGCTGCACTAAGGCCGAGATCGGCCTGGATCAGGACGTCCTCGAATTCCTCCAGCGTGGCGGCATCGAGCTTGCGCTTGGTGAAGACCGAGGCGATCCCCTCCGACAGCGCGCTGGACGAGCGCGCGAGACCCGCCTTCAGCCGCTGGAACCACGAGAGCTTCGGCGCCGGCGGCGCTTCGGGCACCGGTGGTGGCGCGGGAACGACAACGGGTTCCGGTACTGGCGCGGCGGGGCTTTCGAGAGCGACCTCGGGTTTTGCCTCCGGCTCCGGCGCGGCGTCGCCGAGGCCGAAGATGCGTTTGAAGAAGCCTTTTTTCTCCTCGGTCATGCTGAGGCGGCCCTTTCGATCGGCGTGGCGAGGAGGCCGGACGCCGAGCGGCCGGTGATATGCGCGTCGACGACCCGACCCGGCGCGATGCCGGCAATCGCGACCTCGGTGAAATGTTCGGTGCGGCCGCGGCCGCCGCGCTCGGTGAGGATGCTGCGCCGGGCGCCGATCTCACCCTCGAGAAAGGCGTCGACCCGCCGGCGCCCGATCGCCCGAAGCGCCGCCGCGCGCGCCTTGATCGTCTCGGCGCCGAGCTGCGGCATGCGCGCGGCGGGCGTGCCCGGCCTCGGCGAGAACGGAAACACATGCAGATGGGTCAGGCCGCAATCGTCGACGAGCGCCGCCGTCTGCCCGAACATCGCCTCGGTCTCGGTCGGAAAGCCGGCGATCAGGTCGGCACCGAAAACCGCATCAGGCCGCAGCGCACGGACGCGGTCGCAGAAACGGATCGCGTCGTCCCGGCTATGCCGGCGCTTCATCCGCTTCAGGATCATGTCGTCTCCCGCCTGCAGCGAGAGGTGGAAATGCGGCATCAGGCGGGGCTCGCTGCCGATCGCCGCCATCAGCGCCTCGTCGACCTCGATGGTATCGAGGGAGGAGAGACGGAGGCGCGGCAGGTCCGGCACCAGCTTGAGGATCGCGGCCACGAGCCGCCCTAGCGTCGGTCTGCCCGGCAGGTCGGCGCCATAGGCGGTGATGTCGACGCCGGTCAGCACGACCTCGGCATGGCCGCTCGCCACGAGATCGCGGATGCTTTCGACCACCGCACCCATCGGCACGGAACGCGAAGGCCCGCGGCCATAGGGAATGACGCAGAAGGTGCAGCGATGGTCGCAGCCGTTCTGGATCGCGACGAAGGCCCGCGTATGGCCCTCCATGTCGCGGGCCGCGTGGCCATCGGTCGCCCGCTCGCTCATGACGTCGCCGACGCGAAGCCGCGGGCCGTCGCCGCGCCAATCGGCCGGGCGCAGCTTTTCGGCGTTGCCGAGAATCATGTCGACCTCGGGCATGGCCGCGAAGCCGGCCGGATCGATCTGTGCAGCACAGCCCGAAACGATGATCGGGACGCCGGGACGCTCCCGCCGCGCACGGCGGATCTGTTGACGAGCCTGACGCACGGCTTCAGCGGTGACGGCGCAGGTGTTGACGAGCACGGCCCGATCCAGCCCGGCGGCGCGCGCATTGGCGCGCATCACCTCGGATTCGAGCGTGTTCAGCCGGCAGCCGAAAGAAAGGACGTCGAGGCTCATGCGATCCCGGCAAGGCAAGGGCAAAGGGCGCTGGTCAAAGCCATGCTGCGCCTCGGCTCTCTATGCCGGAAGCGGCCGGCAAAGGCCACCCTCAAGCATCGGCCCCCACGGAGGCGTGTTCGAGCCGGAGCGCTCCGTCCTCGCCGAAGCCGAGCCTGCCCTCATGTTCGAACGCGGCGGCACCCGTCATCATCACGTGATCGTCGTCGCGCCAGAGGATCGACAGCGTCCCCCCTGGAAGCGTCACAGCCACGGAGCGACCCGTACGGCCCGTCCGTGCCGCGGCTACGGCGACGGCACAGGCGGCCGAGCCGCAGGCGCGCGTGAGCCCGGCGCCGCGCTCCCAGACGCGCACCTTGACGGAGGCGGGTCCCGTCACCTGCGCCAGCGAGATATTGGCCCGCTCCGGGAAGATCGGATGATTTTCGAGCATCGGCCCGATGCGGCCAAGATCAAAAGCGTCGACATCCTCGACCCAGAAGATCGCATGCGGATTGCCGACATTGACCACTGACGGCGA
Organism: Kaistia soli DSM 19436; assembly: GCF_900129325.1. Lineage (GTDB taxonomy): Bacteria > Pseudomonadota > Alphaproteobacteria > Rhizobiales > Kaistiaceae > Kaistia > Kaistia soli. The sequence continues at coordinate 284,041 of NZ_FQUP01000002.1, forward strand.
ATGCAGGATCGGCGCGTCGATCGGGCCGATCTGCAACTCGATTGCGCGCGTATCGGCAAATGGTTCTGCAAGCGGTATCTCAGCCCAGCCGAAGCGCGGCCGGCCCATATCGACGGTGATGTGGTCAGCATCATCAGCCATGACCGGCAGCAGCCCGGCCGAAGTCTCGAGCAGGAAATCCCGCTGGCCGCTTTCGCGTGCGAGCACGAGGCCAACGCAGCGCGTGCCATTGCCACAGGCGCCGGACAGCGAGCCGTCGGTGTTGAAGATATGCATGAAGGCGTCAGTACCCGGCGTCTTCGGCGGCTCGATGGTCATCAGCTGCTCGAAGGCGGTTGCCGGATCGGCAGCGATACGACGCGCTCGATCGGCATCCAGCCGCCAAGGCGCGGCGCGGAGGTCGAGCACCGTGATCTCGTTGCCGATGCCATTCATCTTGGCGAAGGGCGCGTCCATGACCGCTCCAGAAACTCAGTCGAAACTCGCTTCTATATGGCGGAAAGTCGATCGAATTGCGAGACCGGCCGACGGCGGCGCGGCGCACATGCTTGCGATGCGCGGCAGAGACTGATTGACTGCGTGAAACGCTTCAAGATACCGCCATGCGGTTGCCGGACGGGGAGCCGGCGAAGGATGCGGTCCGCAATGGGCCGGGTAATCCGCAAAGCCGCCGGTGGGATGCCACCCTGCCGGCTTGACGCCAGACCAGAACCGCCGATGGAACTCACATGACGCTCGACGTCGCGACACGCGTCTACAATCACGGCTTCCGCATCGATCCGATCGTGCGCACGCTGCTCGACACCGACTTCTACAAGTTCCTGATGCTGCAGCTGATCCGGGCCACCTCGCCCGATGTGCGCGCCACATTCGGCCTCATCAACCGGACGAAATCTGTCCGGCTTGCCGACGTCATCGATGAACGCGAATTGCGGGACCAGCTCGATCACGCCCGCACGCTGCGCTTCCAGAAGAACGAACTGATCTGGCTCGCCGGCAACACGTTCTATGGCGTCAAGCAGATCTTCAAGCCGGACTTTCTGGATTGGCTCGAGGACTTCCGCCTGCCCGAATATGATCTCCATCGCACCGCGGACGGCCAATACGAACTGCTGTTCGAGGGGCCCTGGTCCGAGACGACGCTTTGGGAAGTTCCGGCGCTCGCCATCGTCAGCGAGCTGCGCGCCCGCGCCGCCATGAAGGGCATGAGCCGCTTCGAGCTCGACGTGCTCTATGCCAAGGCAAAGGCCAAGCTCTGGGGCAAAATCGAGCGCCTGCGCGTGCTCGGACGCGAGGGACCGCTCAAGATCGCCGATTTCGGCACCCGGCGCCGTCACGGCTTCCTGTGGCAGAAATGGTGTGTCGAGGCGCTGCAGGAGGGGCTCGGCGACAATTTCGTCGGCACGTCCAACGTCAAGATGGCGATGGATGCCGGCCTCGAGGCGATCGGCACCAACGCGCATGAGCTGCCGATGGTCTATGCCGCGCTGGCCGAGAACGACGCCGCGCTGCATGACGCGCCCTACAAGGTGCTCAAGGACTGGGCCGAGATGTATGATGGCAATCTGCTGGTCATCCTACCGGACACCTATGGTACGACGGCTTTCCTGCGCGACGCTCCGGACTGGATCCTCGACTGGAAGGGTATTCGCCCGGATTCGAAGCCGCCGATCGAAGGCGCCGAGGAGGCGATCGCCTGGTGGGCGAGGCATGGCCGAGATCCGCGCGACAAACTGATCGTCCTGTCCGACGGCATGGATATCGACACGATCGAAGATGCGGCGCGCGCGCTTCGTGGACGGGTCAATCTCTCGATCGGTTGGGGCACAAACGTCACCAACGACTTCCGCGATTGCGCGCCAGACGGCAAGGACGACCGGCTGCAGGCGATCTCGCTCGTCTGCAAGGTGGTGGAAGCCAATGGTCGCCCGGCGGTGAAGCTCTCCGACAATGCCAACAAGGCAACCGGTCCAGCTGCCGAGGTCGCCCGCTATCGCCGCGTCTTCGGCCATGACGCCGTGGCGAAGCAGCCGGTTCTGGTCTAGCCGCCGCCTCTGCCGGATGCCCGGCAAGCGATAGCGCGGAATTTCCGCTCGCCATGCGCGGTCCTTCCGCGTTATTCTTGTCCCGTCTTTCAGCCTCGAACAAGGGAGGGCCGTGTGATCGCCATCAGGCACCACCTGACTTACGGCCCCTTCTCCGCCCTGCAGATGCGTTTGCAGGGCTGATCAGGCAGCGGACTTACGCGTCCCTCTTCCCGGTCGGCTCATCCCCGAACACCGCGCTCGCACATTCCGTCACGCGCTGCGCTGGACGAGAGACGATCCCAATGTCACTGATCACCGCCCGCTTACTCGGCATGGCGCTCGGCGCGCCGCTTTTCTCCAATCTCGACCTCGTCGTTCAGAAAGGTGACCGCATCGGTCTGGTCGCCGCGAATGGCCGGGGGAAGTCGACGCTCATGGGCTGCCTCGCCGGGCTCGTCGACCCGACGGAAGGCGCGATCCAGAACGCCCGCGGCGTCCGCATCGCCTTGATGCAGCAGGATCTTGGTGCCGAGGACCTCGCGCATTCCGTCCGCGCCGCGCTGACCGATTCCCTTCCCGCCGAAACCCGCGACTGGGATGCGTGGCGCGTCGACGTCGCGCTCGATGCGCTCGACTTCCCGGCGGACCTGCGGGATCGCCCGCTGGCGACGCTGAGCGGCGGCTGGCAACGCATCGCGCTGCTGGCCCGGGCGGCGCTCGACGAACCGGATGTCCTGCTGCTCGACGAGCCGACCAATCATCTCGATTTGGAGCGCATCGGCATCGTCGAACGCTGGATCGCCGCGCTGCCGAAGGAAACTGCCGTCGTCGTCGCGAGCCATGACCGCGCTTTCCTCGACGCCGTCACGTGGCGGACACTCTTCCTCCGCACAACCGGCTCGGCTGATTTCGCGCTGCCCTATTCCCGCGCCCGCGACAGCCTCGACGTGGAGGACCAAGCGGCGGCGCGACGCCACGAGATGGATCTCCGCGAGGCGGCACAGCTGCGTCGCCAGGCCGCAAAGCTGAACAATATCGGCGTCAATTCGGGCTCCGACCTGTTGACCGTGAAGACACGGCAGCTGAAGGCCCGGGCTGAACGGATCGAGACCGCGGCGAAACCCGCCTTTCGTGAAGAGTCCGCCGGCCGCATCCGCCTCGCCGAGCGTGGCGCGACCGCGCGGACTTTGCTCGCCATCGACACTCTCACAGTCACCACGCCGGACGGACGCAAGCTCTTCACGACCGGCAGGCTGTGGGTCCAGCCCGGCGACCGCGTGATGCTGCTCGGCGCGAATGGCAGCGGGAAGTCACAGCTGATGGACCGCCTCGCCCATGCCCTGCGCGGCGCGGATGTCAGTGGCATCAGAGCTGGCCCGTCGGTCATAACGGGCCATGTTGACCAGGCCCTCAGCCACATCGACGGCGGGGAGACGCTGCAATCCGCCATCGGCAGCCGTTTCCCGCTCGGCGAGCAGCGGATCCGCACGCTCTTGGCCGGAGCCGGCTTTGCGGTGGAGCGGCTGGCGCGGCCCGTCGCGACGCTGTCGGGCGGTCAGCGGGCGAGGCTCGCCATGCTCATCCTCCGCCTGCAGCAACCGAACTTCTATCTGCTCGACGAACCGACCAACCATCTCGATATCGAAGGGCAGGAGGCGCTCGAAGGCGAACTGACCGGCGGCGAGGCGGCCGCCATCATCGTCTCGCATGACCGCCGCTTCGTCGAGACGGTCGGCAACCGCTTCTGGCGCATCCAGCGCGGCCGCCTCATCGAGGAGGACGGGCCGGCCGAATTCTTCGCAGAAGCGATGCGCGGCTAGACCGGACGGCTGTCGAGGCTAAACCGTCGCGGCGAGATGCGGGCTCGTAAAGCCGAGCCGCGCCAACCCGCGGCGGACCATCGGGTCCGCCATCACGAGGTGCCACAAGAGACCGCTGCGATGGTTCTCGATCATCGCGATGATCGGACCCTGGTCGATGGCGAGATGCGTCTTCGCATACCAGCCGACCGTCTCGTTGAAGGCGTCGACAAAGCCATAGTCACGCCAGATGCGATCACCGAGATCCTCATAGAAGTGCCTGAGTGCCGGCATCACGAGATCGGGCGCATAGGGAAGGCTCGAAATCGCGGCGGTGGGCGCGATGACGCCGAGATCGTTGTCCGGGGCATGGGCCGAATAGCCCTCATGGCTGTCGCTCGCCGTCAGTCCCCAGCAATCCGGTCCATAACCGACGAAATTCTTCGGATTCCGGACGCAATAGGCCTGGTTGATCCTGATATGCGCAACGTTCTGCGCGAAATAATCGGCATAGGGATCCTTGAGCCCGCGCGGATCGAGGCCGAGGAAAGAGTAATGGGCGAAGAACAGCGGCCCGCCGCCATCCGGCCCGAGCGGAAGCAGGATATCCTCGTGCCGACGTCCGTTGAGGAAGGTCCGGCTCTGGGTGAAACCGTTATGATAGACCGCCGGATCGATGGCATTGCGCTCGGCGCCGGCCGCGAGCACGAGCGCGATCAAGCACTCGTTCCAGCCAAGGATCTCGTGGTTGAGGCCGAAGCCATGATTAGGGCTCCAGTGCCAGTAATAGGCCTCGCGGCCATCGCGCGTGAACCAGTCCCATTCGACCGCACTGATTAGCCCGTCGATGCGGCCGCGCAGCCAGGGCTCCTTGCCCGTATCGCGTGCAAAATACTGCCGCGCCGCAATCAGTCCCTGAAACAGCAGCGCCGTCTCGACGATGTCAGCGCCGTCGTCCTTGCGGCCGAAGCGGATCGCTCGGCCCTCAGGCGTCACGAAATGCGGCAGCGCCCCATGGAAGCTGTCGCAGCGCTCCAGGAAACGCAGCATCAGATGCAGCCGCTCGACGGCCGCCTCGCGCGTGATCCAGCCACGCTCGGCCGCGACGATGATCGCCATCGCGCCCATGCCCGAACCGCCTGTCACCAGCCAACCGTCATTGCCGCCGAAGCGATCGCGGGCCAGGCCGCTGCCCGGATCGGCGAAGTCCCAGAAATAGCGGAAAGTCTGGCGCTGGACCGTTTCCAGCAGCGCCTCGTCGGAGAGCCGGGGTTCCGCGGCCACGCGCAGGCTGGTCATGCCGTCTCGCCTTCCTTTGCGCCGAGGTCCGGTTCAGGGTCAGGCTCGGCACCGACCAGATTGACCGTCCGGCCATAAAAATCCGTCGCGGATGGGCGTCCAGCCACCGTGACCAGCCCGGCCGCTTTCAATTCGCCGTTGATGATCGACAGAAACACTGCCCGCTGACGCTCGTCCAGCGTGTCGATGGACTGCTCCGTGAAGATCCAGTCGGGCTTCAGCAGCAGCAGCCTGGCGAAGGTGAGCCGCTCCTCATCATCGAAGGAAAGCTCACGCGCCCAGCGCGCGCGGCGATCCAGCGAGCCGACAAGACGCGGCAGTTCCACGCGTTTCAGCGCTTCGGTCAACGCTTCTTCGGTGAAGTCTGAGGGTGACGCCGGATAGGTGATAGCCGAGCGCAGCGTTCCGTCGGGAATATAGGGCCGCTCCGGCAGGAACATCGTCCTGGCGCCAGGCGGCAGCGCGATGCGTCCGGAGCCGAACGGCCAGAGGCCTGCCAGCGCCGAGAACAGCGCGCCGCGCCCCGCACCTGTCTGATCGACAATCTGCAGCCGCTCGCCGGGCACGATATCGACACTGTCCGGATCGAGCGCCGCGGCGCCGCCTGTCCAGGTGATGCGGACGTGATCGAGCACGACATGGTCGCCCGCGGCCTCATAGCTCAGATGCTCGCTGCTCTGGCCGCGCGCCTCGAGCGAAGTCAGCGCTTCGCGGAAGGTCATCACGCGCGAGAGTGTCGCCCGCCAGTCTGCGATCGCGCTGAAATTATCGACGAACCATCGCAGGGAGCCCTGCACCTGGTTGAAGGCGCCGACCACCATCATGAGCTGGCCGAAGGTCAGCTGGCCACCAAAATAGCCAGGCGCCGCAATGACGATTGGCGCGACGATGCCGACCCAGCCATAGCCCGAGGTTACCCATGTCAGCCGTGCGATGGCATTGACCATCTGCCGCATGACGCCGAGCACGCGCTCGAGCTCTTCGCCGAGGCGCTTCTTCTCGTCGGCCTCGCCGGCATTCAGAACGATGCCGTTGGCGTTCTCGCTGACCTGCACCATGGCGAAGCGGAGATCGGCCTCGCGGGCATAACGCTCGACGCCGATACCGATCAACGGGCGGCCGACCAGCCAGCTGAGCAGGGAGCCTGTGGCGGCAAAGATCAGCGCGCACCAAACCATGTAGCCGGGGATCGCAAGCGTTGTGCCGTCGAACGACAGGCGGATGCCACTCGACAGCACCCAGAGGACGCCGATGAACGAGACGAGAAGCAGCGAGGACTGGAACAGCCCGATGCCCAGGCCGGCGGACAGTTCCGCGAGATGGCGCGCATCCTCATGCACGCGCTGGTCGGGATTGACGCCGATCTCGCCGGAATTGCGCAGCATGACGAGCCGCCGAGGCGCCAGCCATTGCTCGATGAGATCGCGCGTCAGCCATTTGCGCGACTGCAGCTTGATCATCTGATCGAGCCAGGTCTGAGCGACGTTGAGCGCCAGCAAAACGCCCGCGAGCCCGCCGAAAACCATCAGATAATAGAGAAACGAGCCGACATTCTTCTGTTCGATCGCATCGTAGAACGGCTTGTTCCACATATTCAGCGCGACCTGCATGGCGTTGGTCGCAAGAATGACGGTGATGATGCCGACGGAAAGCAGCACGAAGGTGCTGCGGCCGGAGGAGCGCCACAGCGCGAGGATGAAATCGGAAAACTGACGGGCGAGCTCTGCCGTATCGCTGAGGGGCCGGGCCGCAGGTTCCTGCTTTTCGTCGATCTTTTCCGTCATCGCCTCATCAGCCCGACACGGGGAGCGCAGAATAGCGAAGACCGTGGCAAAGTCGCGCCCCAATCGGCGGATCATCAGTGCCTCTTGCCCGGCGCGCCGCAAAGCTGCAACCGTGCAATGCGCGAGGCGCGGTCATGCGAGCCTTCACTTTCGTGTGACGAGAGCGCCGTTCGGCCGTACGGCAACCGATCGGCGCGGCTTAAAAATGAGAAGGGGAGGATTGGGTTGAGCGGTTTCATTTTGGCGATCGATCAGGGCACGACCTCGACACGGGCCATCGTCTTCAACGGCGGCGGCCGTATCCTCGGGGTTGGACAGCAGGAATTCCGGCAGCATTTCCCGCGCTCCGGCTGGGTCGAACATGACGGCGAAGAGATCTGGGATTCAGTCGTTGCGACGATCCGCTTCGCGCTCTCGAACGCCAAGGTAGCGGCATCCGACATCGCCGGCATCGGCATCACCAACCAGCGCGAGACGACGCTGATCTGGGATCGGTCGAGCGGCCTGCCGATCCATCATGCCATCGTCTGGCAAGATCGCCGCACAGCCGACTTCTGCGACACCCTCAAGGCCGAGGGTGCCGAGCCGATGGTTACGGCGAAGACCGGCCTGCTGCTCGACCCCTATTTCTCCGGCACCAAGATCGCCTGGCTCCTCGACAATGTCGAAGGCGCCCGCGCCAAGGCCGAGCGCGGTGAACTCGCCTTCGGCACGGTCGACAGCTTCCTGCTGTGGCGCCTGACCGGAGGCAAGGTGCACGCGACGGATGCGACCAATGCGGCGCGGACATTGCTTTACGATATCGGCGCCGGGGCATGGGACGACGAATTGCTTGCGCTTTTCCGCGTACCACGGGCGCTGCTGCCGGAGGTCAGGGACTGCGCCGCGGATTTCGGCGTCACCGATCCGCGGTTGTTCGGGGCGGCGATCTCCATCGGCGGCATTGCCGGCGACCAGCACGCGGCGACGTTGGGTCAGGCCTGCTTTCGGCCTGGGATGATGAAGGCGACCTATGGCACGGGCTGTTTCGCTCTGCTCAACACGGGCTCGGAACGCGTTCCCTCGACCAACCGACTGCTCACCACCATCGCCTATCGCCTCGACGGCCGCACCACATACGCGCTGGAAGGCTCGATCTTTGTCGCCGGCTCGGCCGTTCAATGGTTGCGAGACGGGCTGCATCTCATCGATCGCGCCGAGGCGTCGGGACCGATGGCCGCCGAAGCCGATCCGCATCAGGACGTCTATCTGGTGCCGGCCTTCACCGGTCTCGGCGCACCGTGGTGGGACGCACGGGCACGCGGCGCGATGTTCGGCCTGACCCGAGGCACCGGCCCGCGCGAGATCGTCCGCGCCGCCCTTGAATCAGTCTGTTTCCAGACGCGTGACCTGCTCGATGCGATGAAACGCGATTGGCAGGGTGGCGATGAAACCGTGCTGCGGGTCGATGGCGGCATGGTGGCCAGTGACTGGACGATGCAGCGTCTGGCCGACATCCTGGAAGCGCCTGTCGACCGGCCCGTGGTGCTCGAGACCACCGCGCTCGGCGCCGCCTGGCTGGCCGGACGCCAGAGCGGCACCTGGCCGGATGAAGCGGGCTTCGCAGAGAGCTGGCGGTGCGAACAGCGCTTCGAGCCCGCCATGGACGCGGCTGAGAGGGACGCACGGATCGCCGGATGGCACGACGCCGTCCGCCGTACGCTGACGCAATGAGTCTTGACGTTGGCGTTTCGTAAAGGGTTGCACGGCTACCAATAGACTCCATAAGTTTGTTGGAGTATCGGCGGCCATGCAGCGCGAACGCGACTTTGGACCGGACGTCTTCACCATGCGTCGACCGGCGATCGTCGATCGCGCCGCGGCCTTGTTCCGCCCGCGAGGCCGTATCCGGCCGCCCGCACTTTTGCCGCTGACCGAAGCTGAACGCAGCCATTACGTCGCCGCCGACTTCGCCTATGACCATGCGGGCGTAGAGTATTTTCGCGGCCTGAGCCGGCTGGAATCGCTCGACTACATCGATCTGCAGCGCGTCGGCCTCGACAATGACGACGAGGCCTTCCTTCGGCTCATCCAGCTCGGTGATCGTCACGCTTCCGCCATGCGGGTAGCCGACGATCGCTGAAAGGCCCGTCGGCGGGGGCGCCGACGCGCTTAACGATGTTCGGGAGGAACAATTGTCGCGCTATCGCTATGCTCTGGCTCTCGCGCTCGCCGCGACGGCCCTTTCGCCGCTGCCGTCACTGTCCCTCATCGCGCCTGCCTTTGCGCAGGATGCAACACAGCCGGCCGCTGGCCATCAGCAAGCTCCATCCTGGCCGAAGACCTATCCCGTCGCCAGCGAGACGCTGCAGATCTATCAGCCGCTCATCGAAAACTGGAACGGTGATCAGGTTTCGGGCCGCGCGGCGATCGCACTTGGCCCCAAGGATGGCACGCCGGTTTACGGCACGGCGCGTTTCTCGGCACGCGTTGCCGTCGACAAGCCCTCGCGCCAGGCTCATCTCGGCCCGATCTCCATTGACAGCGTCGATGTGCCAACCGACCGGTCGCAGGAGAGCCGGCTCAAGACAGCGCTGCAATCGCGCATCCCCGTCGGCGGCATGACCGTCGCGCTAGATCAGCTGCAGACGAGCTATGCCGCGGCCCGCGAACTCTCCGCCGAGCTCAGCGAACCGGTCCAGAATGATCCGCCGAAGATTGTCTTCACGGCCACGCCAACGCTGCTGGTGCTCGTCTCGGGCGATCCGGTGCTGAAGCCAGTGGACGACAGTTCGTCGTTCCGCCGCGTGATCAATTCGCACACCCTGATCCTCGTCGACAGCGCCAATCACTATCACGTCGAGGCGGCCGGTTACTGGTACCAGTCCGACAGTCTGGACGGCACCTTCGTCGAGACGTCCGACGTCCCGACTGCGCTGGTCGATGCCGCCAAGCTCGCGAGCAAGGTCTCCGAACCCGACGCCATGCTGCCCGAGGACGGCAAGCGGCCGGCCAAGGCGCCGGCGCTGCTGATCTCGACGGTTCCGACGGAACTGATCCAGACGACCGGCACCGCCGAGATGCAGCCCGTCGCCGGCACATCGCTGCTCACCATGTCGAATGCCGACCACGCCGTGTTCATGGAGCCGGCGACCAATAGCTATTTCGTCCTCATCTCGGGCCGCTGGTTCAAGGCGGCCGACCTCGCCGGCCCCTGGTCCTATGTGCCCGGAACTGGCCTGCCGGCCGACTTCGCCAAAATCTCGCCGAATGACCCGAAGGCCGGCGTGCTCGTCTCGGTCCCCGGAACCCCACAGGCCAAGGAAGCGACGATCGCCGCGACCATCCCGCAGACCGCAACGGTGAGCCGCCAGACGGCGCTGACGGTTGCCTATGACGGCGAGCCGCGGCTGGAGCCCATCACGGGCACTCAGCTTTCCTATGTGGTGAACACGGAAACCCCGGTGATCGCGATCGATGCCGATCGCTACTACGCCGTCTCGAACGGCGTGTGGTTTGTGGCCGCCAATCCGCGCGGCCCTTGGGCCGTCGCCGATGTGGTGCCGGACGCGATCTACACGATCCCGGTGTCATCACCGCTGCACTACGTCACCTACGTGCATGTCTACGCGTCGACCGCCGATCTCGTGACGGTCGGCTATACGCCCGGCTATTTCGGCGTCGCGATCAATGACGGCCTCGTCGTCTATGGCACCGGCTACAACTGCGCCGGCTATATCGGCACGGTCTGGTATGGCTGCCCAGCCACCTATGGTTATGGCGCAAGCTTCGCGCTCGATACCGCCGCGGGCTTCGCTTTCGGCTTTGCGGCCGGCGAGGCCTGGGGCGCGGCATCCCCCTGGTGGGGACCCTATTGGGGCGGCGGCCCGTGGGGCGGTGAGTGGGACCACGTCAATATCAACCAGACCAACATCTATGGCCGCTGGGGCGGCGCGGCGACCTTCAATCACGCCTGGGGCTATAACCCGGCCACCGGCAATGAATGGGCTGCGCGCTCGTCCTACGGCCATACGGCAGGCGGAACGGATTTCGCGGCCCGCTCAGGCGCTGCATTCAACCCATGGACCGGCAATGGCGCTGCTGGCCGCCAGTCGGCGAGCTACAATGCGAATACCGGTATCGGCCATGCCAGCGAAACCGGCATCACCGACGATGACGGCCATATCAGCGCCGACAGCCGCGGCGTCGCTGGCAATGCCAAGACGGGCAACGGCGTCGCCTGGAACAATGGCAATCTCTACACCGACCATGACGGCAACGTGCACCAGTACAGCGATGACGGCGGCTGGCAGCAGCACACCGCCAATGGCTGGCAGCCGGACCACGACCAGAGCACGCTGAACGACCTCAACAACCAGAGCGACTTCCGCGCATTCGGCGATACGCGCGTCAACGAATTCGCCGCGAATGGTGGCTTCGACGGCGGTGACCGGTTCGGGGGCGGGGACTTCGGCGGGGGCGACCGCTTCGGCGGGGGCGATTTTGGCGGTGATCGGTTCGGCGGAGGATTTGGCGGCGGGTTCGGCGGGGGTGGCCGGTTTGGGGGCGGCGGCCGCCGCTGACATCACGCGATGAGCGACCTGAATGGGCCGGGCCATCGCCTGGCCCATTTCACTTTGGGAATCTTATTGGCGGCGCGCCGAGACCGGACCGGCTTGACCGATCAGCTCGCGCGGGCTGGCGGGTAGGTGATGGCGTCGAGACGCGTCTTGACGCGGCCGACCTCCGAGACGGTGCCAGCCAGCTTATCGACCAGCTTGGTGTGCAGCCGCGCCGCGACATCGGGATATTCATTCAGCATTCGGCGCATCAGAACGCGGTCGATCTCGACGAGATCGCAATCGGTGGCGGCCCTTGCGGTGGCAGGACGCCGTGTCTCGACGAACAGCGCCGTCTCGCCCAGCAGGGCCCCTGGACCGTAGCGACCGAGCGGCAAAGGCTCGGGCCGATCCATGTCGACGAACTCGACCTCGCCATGCATGACGACAAAGCCCGACATGGCCGAAGCATCCTTGCGGAACAGCACGCGCCCTTGTGGAAGCTCGAGCCGGATGGCGCTGAAGGCGAGCAGGCGCAGATGATCGCTCGACAGATCCGAGAAGAGCGGAACGCGAATCAGCAGCGATATGTCTTCCGCGAGCGTCATCGCCCCCACACCAACATCATGGCACCAGCTTGTAGCCGCCGGCTTCCGTAATCAGCAGTTCCGCGACCGACGGCTCGCGTTCGATCTTCTGACGAAGACGATAGATATGCGTCTCCAGCGTATGCGTGGTGACGCCCGAATTATAGCCCCAGACTTCGTGCAGCAGAATATCGCGCCCGACGACCTTTTCGCCGGCCCGATAAAGGAATTTGAGGATCGAGGTTTCCTTCTCGGTGAGACGGATCTTCTGGCCGCGCTCGTCGAGCAGCAGCTTGGCGCTCGGCCGGAAGGTGTAGCGGCCGATGGTGAAGGTCGCGTCCTCGCTCTGCTCGAACTGGCGGAGCTGCGCCCGCAGGCGCGCCAGCAATACGGCGAAGCGGAAGGGCTTCGTCACGTAATCATTGGCGCCTGATTCGAGGCCGAGAATCGTGTCCGATTCGGAGTCATGCCCGGTCAGCATGATGATCGGTGCTTTGAAGCCGCCCTTGCGGAGCATCTTCACCGCTTCGCGGCCGTCCATATCGGGCAGGCCGACATCCATGATCATGAGGTCGACGGGCTCGCCGCGGGCGCGCTGGATGCCTTTCCCGGCGGTTGGCTCCTCGAGCAGTTCGAACTCCTCGTAGAGCGACAATTGTTCGACGAGGCTCTCGCGAAGCAGATCATCGTCGTCAACAACGAGGATTCGTCGTACAGCCATCTCATGCAGCCTTTTCGGTTTGCAGGTTCCCCCACCCGCGGTTCTGACCTTGAAATCATGTGGCAAAATCGGAACGGACAGAGTTTGACCGCAACCGTCACGCCGCGCAAGCAAGGCGCGCCAGGTCCGGGCCGGGGTGCCCTGGGGAAACGAAGCACCCGTCTCGAACTGAATAGGCGCCCCGGGACCACGTCGCAAGGCATCCTGATCATGAGCGGGCGCACCATCCCCTGCGCCATCGGGCGTTCGGGGATCAGCCTACGGAAGCGCGAAGGCGACGGAGCGACGCCCGTGGCGCGAATGGCGTTCGTTGCCGTCCTCTGGCGGGCAGATCGTGTCGCCCCGCCGGCGACGCTGCTGCCCCGCCGCGCCATTCGCCCGGAAGACGGATGGTGCGATGCCGCCTTCGATCCCAACTATAACCGGCTCATCCGCCGGCCCTATCGGAAAAGCCATGAAGCGATGAGCCGGGACGATGCGCTTTATGACATCGTGGTCGTACTCGACTGGAACTGTACCCGCCGCCTCCAGGGTCGTGGCAGTGCGATTTTCCTGCATCTCGCCCGACCCGGCTACAAACCGACAGAAGGTTGCGTTGCGGTCAGCATCGCCGACATGCGCTGGCTCCTGGCCCAGGCCGGACGACGCGCTCATCTCCAAGTGCGAACTTAAGGCGCGCCAAGGACCCGTTGTTTCCATTCATCGAAGCGCTAGGCTGCAAACCCCGTCAATTCCGCGCATCTTCGCGCGCGAGAGCAGCAGAGCCGATCGATGAGCCTCAAAGTCTATCTCGCCGGGCCCGAGGTGTTCCTGGCCAATGCCCGCGAACAACTCGACCGCAAGATCGCGCTGACCCGCGCCGCTGGCCTGGTGCCACTCTCGCCGGGTGATCTCGCGATCCCGCCGCAGCCGACCAAACGCCAGCTCGGCCATGCCATCAGCGACATCGACGAGCGGCTGATGAACGACGCCGACGCCATCATCGCCAATCTGACGCCCTATCACGGCCTTAGCGCCGATACAGGCACCTGCTTCGAGCTCGGTTATATGTGCGCCCGCGGCAAGATCGCTTACGGCTATACCAATGTCCTGGCCGACCTCCGCACGCGGGCGATCAGCTACTATGACGGCCAGATCCATGTCGACGCAGCCGGACGCCTGCGCGGCGCCGATGGCCTGATGATCGAGGATGTCGACATGGCCGACAATCTTATGATGCAGGGCGGCATCGAACGGCGCGGCGGCCAGGTTATCGTCCATGACGCCGTGCCCGAGGCGCTCTACACGGACACGACGGCCTTCGAGATCTGCCTGCGTCTGCTTTCAGATCGCGCGGCCGCCAAGACGTGATCGCAGAGGGCTTCAGCTGCGCCCGCCGAAGATTGCCGAGCCGACGCGCACATGCGTTGCGCCGAAGGCGATAGCTGTCTCGAAATCGCCACTCATCCCCATCGAAAGCCCATCGACGCCAGCCTCGCGGGCCAGCTTGGCGAGGAGCGCGAAATGCGGCCCCGGCGCCTCATCGGCCGGGGGAATGCACATCAGCCCGGCGACTGCGAGGCCATGCTCGCTGCGACAGCGCTTGACGAAAGCAACCGCTTCGCGCGGTGGGATGCCGGCCTTCTGCGGCTCAAGCCCGGTATTGACCTGGACGAAGAGACGGGGCGCGCGGCCTTGCCGCATCATTTCAGCGGCAAGCGCGGCCGCGATCTTCTCGCGGTCGACCGTGTGGATCACGTCGAAGAGCGCCACTGCCTCGCGCGCCTTGTTGGACTGCAAAGGCCCGATCAGATGCAGCTCGATATCCAGCGTCTCGGCGACGAGCGGGGGCCATTTGCCTTCCGCTTCCTGCACCCTGTTCTCGCCGAACAGCCGCTGGCCGCCCGCGAGCGCCGGCAGCATGTCGGCGGCCGGAAAGGTCTTCGAGACTGCAATAAGCTGGACCGAACCCGTTGCGCGCCCCGCCTCATTCTCAGCAGACGCGATGCGAGCGCGGATTGCGGCAAGGTTCTGTTCGACGGTCGCGTTCATCGGGCCCCCAGGTTTGAAGCAGCGCCTAGCATGTCACAGCCAATGGCTCAACGCCGGACGGCCTTTAGCGGTTGACCGCCATGCGCCTTTCTGGTGAAGGTCGCAGCCTGCCCTTCGGCGCCCTATTTTGGCGCTTTTTCTCGCATCACATCAAAAGACGACCATGGCGACAGAACGTTACAACCCGCGCGAGGCCGAACCCCGCTGGCAGCGTGTTTGGGCCGAGCGCGGCATCTTCGAAGCGAAGAATGGCGACCCGCGCCCGAAATACTATGTGCTTGAGATGTTCCCCTATCCGTCGGGCCGCATCCATATCGGCCATGGCCGCAATTATGTGATGGGCGACGTCGTCGCGCGCTTCAAGCGGATGAAGGGCTTCAACGTCCTGCATCCGATGGGCTGGGACGCCTTCGGCCTGCCGGCCGAGAACGCCGCCATTGAGCGCAACAGCCATCCGAAGCTGTGGACCTACGAAAATATCGAGACGATGAAGGCGCAGCTCAAGCTGCTCGGCCTCTCGCTCGACTGGAGCCGTGAGATCGCGACCTGCGATCCCTCCTATTATTCCGAGCAGCAGCGCATCTTCGTTGATCTGCATGAGCGCGGCCTTGCCTATCGCAAGGAGAGCGAAGTCAACTGGGATCCGGTCGACAACACCGTCCTTGCCAACGAGCAGGTCATCGACGGCCGCGGCTGGCGTTCCGGCGCATTGGTCGAGCGGCGCAAGCTCTCGCAATGGTTCTTCCGCATCACCGAATTCGCCGACGAGTTGCTCGCCGCGCTCGACGAGCTGGAGCGCTGGCCGGACAAGGTCCGCCTGATGCAGCGCAATTGGATCGGCCGTTCGGAGGGTCTGAGCCTTCGTTTCGCGCTCGATCCCGCGACCGCGCCGGCCGGCTCCGACGAAATCGAAGTCTATACCACGCGGCCCGACACGCTGTTCGGCGCCTCGTTCATCGCCATTGCTGCCAATCATCCGCTGGCCGAAAAGCTCGGCGCGGATCATGCGGCGCTCGCTTCCTTCATCCAGGAATGCCGCCGTGGCGGAACCTCGGCCGAGGCGATCGAGACGCAGGAGAAGCTCGGCTTCGATACCGGCCTCCGCGCCGAGCACCCCCTGGTGCCCGGCTGGACGCTGCCGGTCTATGTCGCCAACTTCATTCTGATGGACTACGGCACCGGCGCGATTTTCGGCTGCCCGGCGCATGATCAGCGCGACCTCGATTTTGCGCGGAAATATGGCCTGCCGGTGAAGGCTGTCGTCCTGCCGGAAGGCGAGGACCCCGACAGCTTTGCCGTCGCCGACATCGCCTATGACGGCGATGGCCATCTGTTCCATTCCGAGTTCCTCGACGGACTCTCCATTCCCGCCGCCAAGGAGGCGGTGACGCGCCGTCTTGAGGAGCAGACGCTCGGCAACCGCCAGCAAGGCAAGCGACAGGTCAATTTCCGCCTGCGCGACTGGGGCATCTCGCGCCAGCGCTATTGGGGCTGCCCGATCCCGATCATCCATTGCCCGTCCTGCGGCCCGGTTGCGGTGCCGAAGGCAGACCTGCCGGTCCTCCTGCCTGATGACGTCACCTTCGACAAGCCAGGCAACCCGCTTGATCGTCACCCGACCTGGAAACATGTGGCGTGTCCGCAGTGCGGCGGCGCGGCGACGCGCGAAACCGACACGATGGACACCTTCGTCGACTCGTCCTGGTATTTCGCCCGCTTCACCTCCGCGCCGGGCGAAGAGCCACTGACGCGCGAGGCGGCCGATTACTGGCTGCCCGTTGACCAGTATATTGGCGGCATCGAGCACGCGATCCTGCACCTGCTCTACGCGCGTTTCTTCACGCGAGCGCTGCGCAGCGCTGGCCGCATCGGCATCGCCGAGCCCTTCGCCGGCCTGTTCACCCAGGGCATGATCGTCCACGAGACCTACAAGGATACGGCCGGCAAATGGCTGTTCCCCGAAGAGGTCGAGCGTCTGGCGGATGGTTCCGCGGTGCGCGTCGGAACCGGCGAGCCGGTTACGGTCGGTCCGCCGGAAAAGATGTCGAAATCGAAGCGCAATGTCGTCCCGCCGGAAGTCGTGGCCGACACATATGGCGTCGATTGCGCGCGTTGGTTCATGCTTTCCGACACGCCGCCGGAGCGCGACAGCGAATGGACCGCTGCAGGCATCGAAGGTGCCTGGCGCTTCACGCAGCGCATCTGGCGCCTCATCAATGAAGCGACGGAACTCGCTGGCAAGGCACCAGGTCGCCCCGATGTTTTCGGCCCCGAATCGATCGCACTGCGCCGTGCATCACATCGTCTCATCGCCTCCGTCGAAGAGGATTTCGACCGTCTTCGCTTCAACGTGGCGGTGGCGCGCGTTCATGCCTTCGCCAACGTGTTTGGCGAGGCTATCGCTGCTGCCCGCGCATTGCCAGAAGTCCCGGCGGACCTGGCGTTCGCGCTTGATGAGGCTGCGTCCTACCTCATCGGATCGATCGGTCCGATGATTCCGCATCTTGCCGAGGAATCCTGGACGGTGCTCGGGCGCGATGGCATCGCAGCCGAGGCGCCATGGCCCGTTGTTGACCGCGCCTTGCTTGTCGAGGACGAGATGACCTTGCCGATCCAGATCAACGGCAAGAAGCGGGCGGAACTCACCATCTCGGCAACTGCCAGCCAAGCTGATATCGAAAAGGCGGTGCTGGAGCTAGAGGGCGTCACGCGCGCGCTCGAGGGCCGCGCACCAAAGAAGATCGTCGTTGTGCCGAAGAGGATCGTCAATGTCGTGGTCTGACCGGAAGGGCGCCTCGCGCCGGGCCTTTGGCTTCGCAGGCGTCGCCCTCATCGGAGCGCTCGCCGCCGGCTGCGTCGTCCGCCCCGTCTATATGGCAACGGCCGAAGGAGGGGCGCCGGCCGCCGATCTTTCGGCCATCTCCGTCGGCCAGGTCGGCGACCGCGTTGCGCAGGAAGTGCGCAACAACCTCATTTTCGCGTTCACAGGCGGCAAGCCGGCACCGGCGCCGCGATATGATCTCTCGATCGCCGTCAGCAATTCCGAAGCCCGCCTCGGCTTCGAGAAGGACGAGACGGCGCCGGCCTATCAGGTGACGGTGGCTGTGCGCTTCGAACTCAAGGACATCGCGAGCGGCCGGTCGATCATTCGCTCTACGTCGAGCGGCGTTGCGTCCTACGATCGCTCGAACCAGAACTTCGCGAATGTGCGCGCGCGCATCGACGCAGAAAATCGCGCGGCGCAGGCCGTGGCGGACCAGATGCAACTGCGGCTCGCAATTGCGCTCGCCAAGGAAGCGAGAATCACTGTGGCCGCGCCTCCGGTCGCGCCGAAAGTCGATGCACCGGCGATCATTGGATCCGGCACCTGACGCCTGACGCGCCGCGGGTTGAGCAGGGATACGGGGCCGGGCGCCGTATCCGCGCGGCGCCCGGCACCCCACGAAGGCGAACTCGCCTGCATGAAGGTTACGGCTATGGTTCAGATCAAGCCGCAGGATGCCGAGCGCTTCCTGAAGAAGCCTAATCCAGATGTCCGCGTCGTCCTCATCTATGGCACCGATGTCGGGCTCGTCTCGGAGCGGGCGGCGGCCTTCGCCTCCACCATTGTCGGCGCCAGCGATGATCCCTTCGCGCTCATTCGGCTGGACTCGTCGGAAATTGCTGCCGATCCCGGCCGGCTCGCCGACGAGGCGGGGACGATCGGCCTTTTCGGCGGCGATCGCGCTATCCGTGTTCGTGTCGCCGGCAACCGCCCCATACAGACGGCAGTCGAAGCCGTGCTCGCCAATCCGCCGCGCGACGCCTGGGTCATCCTGGAGGCGGGGGATATCAAAAAGGGCACGGGGCTTCGCAAGCTCTGCGAGGGCGCGCGCGGCGCGGCTGCAATTGCCTGCTATGCCGACGGCGTCGCAATGCTGGACGGCCTGATCGACGCTGAAATGGCCGCCGCTGGACTGTCCATCGACGACGACGCACGCGAACTGCTGCGAAGCCTGCTGGGCGCCGACCGCCTCGCCAGCCGCTCGGAAGTTCAGAAGCTGTCGCTCTACGCAACCGGGCTCGGTCGCGTTGACATCGAGGCCGTCAAGGCGATCGTCGGTGATGCCTCGGCGACGGCGGTCGACGAAGCCGTCGACGCGATGGCGGGCGGCGATGTCGCCGTGCTGGACCGCAGCCTGCGCAGGCTCGTCTCGTCCGGAACGCCGTCCTTCGTTGTCGCGGCAGCGGGGCTCCGCCAGCTTCAGCTACTGCATCGTATCTGCGCGGCCGTGGAAGAGGGGGCACCGGCCGAAAGCGCGATCGAGAGCGCAGCCGGCTATATCTTCCCGCAACGGAAGGCGAAGCTCGGCCAGCAAGTCCGCCTCTGGACCTCTGATCGCCTGTTCATGGTCGCCGAACGCGTAGAGCGGGCCATCTTCGAGAGCCGCATCAAACCGGCCCTCGGCGAGGCCATTGTCGAGAAGGCGCTGACCGGCGTCGCGCTCTCCGCCCGCGCCCGTCGGCGCTGAGCTATTCGCGCTTCAGGAGACGACAGAGCTCGTCGAGCTGCTCCAGGCTCGTATAGCGAATGCTGAGCTGGCCCGCGCCGTTGCCTTTGTGATCGATATTGACGGCAAGGCCGAGACTGTCGCCGAGCAGCTTTTCCAGCGCCCGCGTATCGGCGTCCTTATCACGGCGGACACGTGGCTGGCCGGCCCTGTCGGACGACTTTGTCAGGGCCTCGGCCTCACGCACCGTCAGCCCGCCCTCGACGATCCGCGCCGCCACGGCGGCAGGATCATCAACGGTCACGAGCGCGCGCGCATGGCCGGCCGTCAGTTTCCCCTCGCGGACATAAGCCTGCACGGGCTCAGGCAGCTTCAGCAGCCGCAACGTGTTGGCGACATGCGGACGGCTCTTGCCAATGACATCGGCCAGCGCGGTCTGGCTATAGGAGAACTCGTCGATCAGTTGCTGGTAGCCAAGCGCTTCCTCTAGCGCATTCAAGTCGGCGCGCTGGACATTCTCGATGATCGCGAGCTCCAGGGCCTCCTGATCAGAGACATTGTTGATGAGCACCGGCACGTCATGCAGACCAGCCCGCTGTGCCGCGCGCCACCGCCGCTCGCCGGCGATGATCTCATAGGCCTCGCCCGCCCCAACGATTGAACGCACCAGAATCGGCTGAACAATGCCCTTTTCGCGGATTGACGCGGTCAGGTCGGCCAGGTCGGCCTCCTCGAAGGCCTTGCGCGGATTACGCGGATTAGGCCTCAAAAAAGCGACGGGCACACGGCGGGACAGCCGCGAGCGTTCATTGACGACCGATTCCGTATCGACGTCACCGATGAGGGCCGCCAATCCCCGGCCGAGACGCCGGCGCGATCCGTCTTCCATTGGCTCTTCTCCTCAGTTCGAACGATGCGTGTCAGGCGGCGCGCAGCCGTTTTTCGCGCTGGATGATTTCCGACGCGAGGCGGAGATAGGCCTGACTGCCCATGCTCTTGAAATCATACAGCAGCACCGGCTTGCCATGCGACGGTGCCTCGGAGATGCGAACATTGCGCGGGATCACGGTGTCATACACCGCATCGCCCATATGCGCTCGGACATCGGCCACGACCTGGCCCGCCAGATTGTTGCGGCTATCGAACATGGTCAGCACGATACCATGCACGGAAAGCTCCGGATTGAGCGCATGCTTGACCTGCTCGACCGTCTGTAGAAGCTGACTAAGCCCTTCCAGCGCGAAGAACTCGCATTGCAGGGGCACCAGAATCGAATGTGACGCCGACAGCGCATTGATGGTCAGCAGATTGAGCGACGGCGGACAATCAACGAGCACGTAGGAGTAGTTTCGGCCACGAATCGAATCCGGCCGCTGCACATGGCTGGCAATTGCCCGCCTGAGCCGGAAGGCGCGATCCGAGCGGCCGGCGATCTCAAGCTCGACACCAAGGAGATCCATGGTCGACGGCGCAACCGACAGCCGGGGGACGGCCGTCTCCATGGCCACCTCGGACAGGATCGACTCGCCGACCATCAGGTCATAGGTCGAGCGCAGCCTCTGCTTGCGATCGATCCCGAGACCTGTCGAGGCATTGCCCTGTGGATCGAGATCGACGATCAGCACCTCTTCGCCGATCGCCGCCAATGCCGTTCCGAGATTGATCGCAGTCGTGGTCTTGCCGACGCCACCCTTCTGGTTGGCCAGCGAAATGACGCGGGGCGCCGACGCCAACAAGGACGGCGGAGAGAAGGAATGAGGCTCGGTCATCGGGCCCTCTCGATGGCTGCGATCAGGCCGAGCGGCGCTCGGCTTGCCTGATTTCGACAATCGAACTCTTCGCGTCGATCAAGCTCTTGTGTCTTACCAGATTCAACGCCCAAGATTGAGAGGCTTCCTTCAACTCGACGTCGAAATCCTCGCCTTTGTGCAAGGCCCCTTGAACGCCCAGCTTCGTGAGCGGCTCCGTGAGGTCAAGGAGGTCAGTGAGGCTGGCAAGGGCGCGCGCGCTGATAAACTCAACGGGTTCATTCCATTGTTTCAGAACCGATTCGATCCGTCCTTCGTGAACAACCGCGGCAGCGCCCGTCTCCCGTATGGCGGTTCGGAGAAACGCGCATTTGCGCTGGTTGGCTTCGACCAAGTGGACGCGTGCGCCTGGCTGATCAGCGAGAAGAATTGCAGTGATGATGCCGGGAAGCCCAGCACCGCTTCCGATATCGACCCATCGCAGCACGTTGGGGAAGAGGGCGACGAGTTGCGCCGAGTCGGCGATATGTCTCTGCCACACTTCGCCAAGCGTATGCGGCGATACGAGGTTCTGGGCCGGCTGCCATTTACGGAGCAGCGCGACATAGCGTTCCAGTCGCTCCGCTGTTTCACGTGAAACAGGGAGGACTCGTTTAACGGCGGCGATGCTGTCGCTCATGCGGCTTCTCGTTCGGCGCGGCGGATGGCCGTCAGCAGGATCGCTAGAGCTGCTGGCGTCATGCCTTCGATCCTGCCGGCCTGCCCGAGGGTGGTCGGACGGACCTGCCCAAGACGCTGCTTCAGTTCGTTCGAGAGCCCCGTAAGGGAAGAGAAGTCCAGCTGCGGATCAATCGCCACGGATTCATCCCGTGCCACGGCCGCGACATCCGCCTTCTGGCGGTCGAGGTAAACGGCATATTTCGCCTCCGATTCGATCTGGCTGAGAACCGCGGAGGAAAAGCGGCTGAGTTCCGGCCAGAGGCCAACAAGCCGCTCGGCATCGATATCCGGATAGGCGAGCAGTTCAAACGCGCTGCGTCGAACACCGTCCGCATTGATAGACAGGCCGCGCCGATTGGCCTCTGTCGGCGTCAGCCTGATCGCCTGGAATGCATGACGCGCCGCATTGATCGCGTCCTGCTTCCGGCCGAAGGCGTTGCTGCGCTCCGATCCGACGATACCCAATGCCTGCCCGAGAGGGGTCAGACGCTGGTCGGCGTTGTCGGCGCGCAATGACAAGCGATACTCCGCGCGAGACGTAAACATGCGATAGGGCTCTGTCACCCCGCGCGTGACCAGGTCATCGATCATGACACCAATATAGGATTCAGCGCGGCTGAAGATCATCCCATCCTGAACGCCGGCGCGGCGCGCGGCATTGACGCCCGCGACTAGCCCCTGGGCCGCCGCCTCCTCATAGCCCGTTGTTCCATTGATCTGACCGGCAAGGAACAAACCGGGGCAACGCTTGGCTTCCAGGGTCTGACGAAGCTCCCGGGGATCGACATGGTCATATTCTATCGCGTAGCCCGGCCGCATGATCGTCGCCCGCCCAAGGCCAGGGATCGAGGCAATGATGGCCGCCTGCACGTCCTCCGGCAGCGAGGTCGAAATGCCGTTCGGATAGACAGTCGGATCATCAAGACCTTCGGGCTCCAGGAAGATCTGATGGCCATCGCGATCGCCAAAGCGCACCACTTTATCTTCGATGCTCGGGCAGTAGCGCGGACCGCGGCTTTCGATCTGGCCGGAATACATCGGCGACCGATCCAGATTGGCCCGGATCACGTCATGGGTCACCTGAGTCGTGCGGGTAATGAAGCAGTCCACCTGCGGATTGGTAATGGCCGAGGTCAGAGTCGAGAACGGCTCCGGCTCATCGTCTCCCGGCTGACGCTCCAGCCCGGACCAGTCGATGGTTCGGCCGTCGAGCCGTGGCGGTGTTCCCGTCTTCAGCCGCGCAAGCTGAAATCCAAGTCGCGCGAAAGCAGAAGACAGCCCGAGAGCCGGCTTTTCGCCGACCCGGCCAGCCGGCGTTGTCTGCGTTCCTATATGGATCAAGCCACGCAGAAATGTCCCCGTGCAGATAATGACGGCGCCGCAGGCAATGCGGCGTCCGTCCGCCAGGACGACGCCAGCGATGGACCCCTGATCCAGGATCAAATCGTCCGCTTCGCCTTCCATCACGCTCAGACCGGCGGTCTCACGAATCGCTGACTGCATCGCCTGGCGGTACAGCTTGCGATCTGCCTGCGCCCGCGGTCCCCTGACCGCCGGACCCTTTCGACGGTTGAGCAACCTGAATTGTATGCCGGCGGCATCGGCAACGCGGCCCATCAGCCCGTCCAGCGCATCGACCTCTCGGACGAGATGTCCCTTCCCGAGCCCGCCGATGGCCGGGTTGCAGGACATGACGCCGATCGTTGCCTGCGAGTGTGTCAGAAGCACCGTCCGGGCGCCAGCACGCGCCGCCGCCGCAGCCGCTTCGGTCCCGGCATGGCCACCGCCTACAACAACTACGTCAAATCGCATTTCAGTCATCAGCTTCTCTCAATTCACCGACGCCATACCGGAAGCTGGCCGAGCCGTCAAAGCGGTGCACTGTTTCACGTGAAACAGGGCGCGTGGGCGCGCTCATTTCCCGATACAGAACTCGCCGAAAATGACGCCAAGCATCTCCTCGACATCCGTTTGCCCGGTCACGCGGGCCAGGCCATCGGCGGACTGTCGAAGCTGTTCCGCCACGAGTTCAGGCGCCATCGACGCCGATATGCCGATCAATCCGTCTCGCGCAGTCGCGACGCCGCTGCGCTGGCGCTCACGTATCAAAAGCGCCGAAGGACGTGGAACTGCAAGGCCGAGCGCTTTCCCGATCGCCTCTCGAAGTCCCGCCAACCCATCTCCGGTTCGCGCGGATACGCCGACGCCTGACGAGATGGTGCCGCCGAGATCCGTCTTGGTTCGAACAGGCAGGGCAGGTCGACCAGTCGGCGCAGACGGCATCTCATGGTCACTATCATGGAGGAGAAGCACGAGATCGGCCCGTTCGCCGCGCTGCCGTGCCCGGTTGATCCCCTCCCGCTCGACACCACTTTTCGCCTCCCGAAGGCCGGCCGTGTCAACCAATGTTACGGCATGGCCATCGATCGTCAGCTGCACCTCGATCATGTCGCGGGTCGTTCCCGCCTCCTCGGACACGATGGCGGCGTCGCGCTGCGCGAGCGCGTTGAGCAGGCTCGATTTGCCGACGTTGGGCGCGCCCAAAAGCACGACTTCAAAACCGGATCTGACGCGCTCTCCCCAATGGCTGTCCTCCAGAATCTCGCCCATTTCGTCGGCGAGCTTGGCGGCCTCGACAAGAGCGGCAGTTCGCACGGACGTTGGCACATCGTCCTCGTCGGAAAAATCGAGCTCAGCTTCGATCAGGGCCCGGGTGCGTAGCAGCCGCGTGCGCCAGGCTTCCAGGCGCCCCGACAAGCCCCCCTCCGCGACGGCCAGAGCCTGTCGCCGCTGCATCTCCGTTTCGGCTGCGATCAGATCAGCGAGGCCCTCGACTTCCGTCAGGTCCGCTTTGCCATTTTCGAAGGCCCGGCGCGTAAACTCCCCGGCCTGCGCGGCCCGAAATCCAGGTAGTGCTCCAAGGACCGACAGAATTGCCGATATGACCGCCCGGCCCCCATGGACCTGCAGCTCCGCCACATCCTCGCCGGTAAAGCTCGCAGGTGCGCTAAAGAACAGGATGATTCCCTGATCGATGACGCTACCATCCGCGGCATGCAGTCGGCGAAGCGCCGCACGCCTCGGTTCAGGGACGTGACCGATCAACGTTTCGAGTCCGAATCGAACTCGCGGTCCGCTGAGGCGGATCACCGCGACGCCGGTAGGCGCGGCGCCGCTCGAAAGGGCAAAGATCGTCTCGGCTGCCATCTGCGCTATGTTCCCTCAAACCGCCGTTCCATCAGGCGCAGACTGTCCGGAGGCCGCCGACGTCATGACTGATAACCAACTCCGCCATGAGACCAGCCCCTATCTGCTGCAGCATGCGGACAATCCCGTGCATTGGCGGGCTTGGGGCCAGGCGGCGCTCGACGAGGCCAAGGCCACCGATCGACCCATCCTTCTGTCGATCGGCTATGCCGCCTGCCACTGGTGCCATGTCATGGCGCACGAGTCCTTCGAACATGCCGAGACAGCCGCGTTGATGAACGCTCTCTTCGTCAACATCAAGGTCGATCGCGAGGAGAGGCCCGATATCGATCAGCTCTACATGGGCGCACTGCATGCCCTTGGTGATCAGGGGGGCTGGCCGCTGACGATGTTCCTGACGCCGGACGGAAAGCCGATCTGGGGTGGAACCTATTTTCCGCGGAAGCCCCGCTACGGCCGGCCCGGCTTCGCGGACGTGCTCCAGCAGATCGCGGGACTTTATCGAACGGATCGGGAGCAGATCCTTGAACAAGCCAACAAGATAACCGCCCATATCGCAGCAACGAAAGAGTCGAGAGGCCCCAGCCGGCTCGATGCGTCGCTATTGGACCAGGCAACAGACGCCATCCTGGGCATTATGGACCCTGTGGCCGGCGGAACGCGCGGGGCACCTAAATTTCCCAATGCGCCGGTGCTGGGCTTCCTGGCTGGTCGCGCCGAGCAGACGGGTCGTACAGACCTTGCCGACGTCGTCAGAGCGACGCGGCTCGGTCTCTGCAACGGCGGTATCTATGATCATGTCGGAGGCGGCTTGGCGCGTTACAGCACCGACGCTCGCTGGCTGGTGCCGCATTTCGAAAAGATGCTCTATGACAACGCGCTTCTGATCGAAGACCTAGCACTCGCATGGCCCGGGTCAGGGCGCGATGCTGATCTGTTTCGTAGCCGAATCGAAGAGACGGTCGGCTGGATGCAACGCGAGTTCCAGCGCGCCAGCGGTGGCTTCGCTGCCGGCCTCGACGCCGATTCGGAAGGCCAGGAGGGTCGATTCTATGTCTGGCGTCCGGACGAGATTGTACGTTTGATCGGTGCCGAAGAGGCGGAATTTCTTGCGGCGCTCTATGACATCACCGCGGCGGGTAACTGGGAGGGCTCGACGATCCTCAACCGCCTGCGCCATCCGGAGCGTCTCGCGGCGCCGCAGGAAGCGAGAGCGCGACGGGCGCTCGACATGCTGCTGCACCAACGCGAAAAGCGCCCACGACCGTCGCTCGACGACCAGCCGCTCACGGATTGGAACGCCCTTGCTATCGCCGGTCTCGCCACCGCCGGCTTCCGGCTCGAGCGCCCCGATTGGATCGATCTCGCGAAAACCACCTACGCGGCGATCGTCTCGGGCGCGACGGAACACGACCGCTTACATCACGTCGCCTACCCGGGTGCCAGACGAGCGAAGGCGTTCTCGACGGACCTCGCAAATCTCGCCCGTGCCGCGATCGCGCTGCATCAGGCAACGGCCGACGAGGGCTGGGTGGCAGATGCGGAACGCTGGCTCGACGAACTGCACCGTCATCATGGCGATGGCGATGGCGGCTTCTATCTGGCGCCAGACGACGGGGACGAGCTGATCGTGCGCCGGCGCGAGCGATTGGATGAGGCGACGCCGAACGCGCATGGCATCGCGGCAGAAGCCCATATCCGTCTCTGGGCCCTGACCGGACGTGATGACCACCGTGCGGCGGCCGACACAATCCTCGCCGCTTCGGCGGGGACGATCCGCGGCAATGTCTTTGGAACGGCGAGCCTGCTCTCCGCTCTCGACCTTCGCCTCAACATCGCGTCGCTGGTCGTGATCGTTCCGGACGGCTCGTCAACGGCAAGCTTCGCCGAGACGCTGCGGGCCTGTGCAGGGAAACACCTGATGATGGATTGGCGCACGGAGGGGCGGCCATTACCGCAGAGTCATCCGGCCTTCGGAAAAGAAGCCGTCGGAGGAATGCCGACGGCCTATCTCTGCCGTGAGGGCAGCTGCTCGCTGCCCGTGACCGATGCCGAAGCGCTTGCCGCGCTGCTGATGCGCGGCAAGGGCGACCGTCAGGTGTTCATCTGATCGAAGAAGTCGGAATTGCCCTTGGTCTGGCGAAGCTTGTCGAGCAGGAACTCGATCGCGTCGACCGTGCCCATCGGCATGAGGATGCGGCGCAGCACATACATCTTCTTGAGGATGTCGGGCGGCACGAGCAGCTCTTCCTTGCGGGTGCCGGAGCGAGTGATGTCGATCGCCGGGAACACGCGCTTGTCGGCCACCTTGCGATCGAGAATGATCTCGGAATTGCCGGTGCCCTTGAACTCTTCGAAGATCACTTCGTCCATGCGGCTACCGGTGTCGATCAGCGCCGTGGCGATGATCGTCAGCGAGCCGCCTTCCTCGATATTGCGCGCCGCGCCGAAGAAGCGCTTCGGCCGCTGCAGCGCATTGGCATCGACGCCACCGGTCAGCACCTTGCCGGATGACGGCACGACGGTGTTGTAGGCACGGCCGAGGCGCGTGATCGAATCAAGCAGGATGACGACGTCGCGGCCATGTTCGACCAGGCGCTTGGCCTTTTCGATGACCATTTCGGCCACCGCGACGTGGCGGGTCGCCGGCTCGTCGAAGGTCGAGGAGATCACCTCGCCTTTCACCGAGCGCTGCATGTCGGTGACTTCTTCCGGCCGCTCGTCGATCAGCAGGACGATCAGATAGCATTCTGGATGATTGACGGCGATCGACGACGCTATGTTCTGCAGGAACACGGTCTTACCGGTACGCGGCGGCGCGGTCACGAGAGCGCGCTGGCCTTTGCCGAGCGGCGCCACGAGATCGATGATTCGCGGCGTCAGATCCTTGGAGGTCGGAACCTCCAGTTCCATCTTGAAGCGCTCGTTGGGATAGAGCGGCGTCAGATTGTCGAAATGGACCTTGTGGCGCGCCTTGTCCGGGTCCTCGAAATTGATCGTGCTGACCTTGAGCAGCGCGAAATAGCGTTCGCCGTCCTTCGGGCTGCGGATATAGCCCTCGACCGTATCTCCGGTGCGGAGCGAAAAGCGGCGGATCTGGGAGGGCGACACATAAATGTCGTCGGGACCGGCAAGATAATTGGCGTCCGGGGAGCGGAGGAAGCCGAAGCCGTCCTGCAACACTTCCACGACGCCCTGGCCGACGATCTCGACATCGTTGCCGGCGAGTTGCTTGAGGATCGCGAACATCAGCTCCTGCTTGCGCAGTGTGCTCGCATTCTCGACCTCGAGTTCCTCGGCGAAGGCAAGAAGCTCCGTCGGGGATTTGGACTTGAGGTCCTGAAGTTTCATTTCACGCATGAGTTTGGCGAATCTCGCTTGGATTCAGGAAAAAGCGTTCATCGAGGGGATTGCGCAGAACTTGAGCCGGGCGGAGCCGCGAAGGGCTGCCTGCATGGTGCGTCGTTCGGTCCTGGGCAAGACCAACCGCACCCGTCTGCTTCGACAAGATTGGCGCACCATAGTCGCTCGAACGCCGCTGGGCAAGCACCGCGCTGAAATGGCGCGGTTGGGTTCAGAACGGCTTGACCACAACGAGGATGACGATGGCGATCATCAGCACCGTCGGAACTTCGTTTGCCATCCGATAGCCGCGCTCGGAAACGGTATTCCGATCCTCGGCGAAGGCGCGCCGTTTGGCCGCAAGCCACATGTGGAAAGCGCTCATCACGATGACAAGAGCGAATTTCGCCATGAACCAGCCCTGACGTTCCCAGCCGCCCATCATCGCGATGGTGAGACCGGTGATCCACGTCACGATCATCGCCGGGTTCATGATGATGCGCAGCAGCTTCTGCTCCATCACCTTGAACGTCTCGGACTGAGGCGAGCCCTTGGGCGCAGCGGTGTGGTAGACGAAGAGACGCGGCAGATAGAAGATCCCCGCCATCCAGCTGATCACTGCGATGACATGTAGCGCCTTGATCCAGTCATAAGCCGCCATCGTTAAGCCTCCGCGTTCAGCCGCGAACGCGGCGGATCAGTTGCTCGACATGAGCGATCGGCGTCTCCGGCACGATGCCGTGTCCGAGATTGAAGATGAACGGGCTGCCCTCCATCGCGGAGAGAATATCATCGATCGCGGCATCGAGCCCGGCGCCGCCTGCCAGC
The DNA here is from genome assembly GCF_900129325.1 of Kaistia soli DSM 19436. Taxonomy (GTDB): domain Bacteria; phylum Pseudomonadota; class Alphaproteobacteria; order Rhizobiales; family Kaistiaceae; genus Kaistia; species Kaistia soli. The sequence goes on from NZ_FQUP01000002.1 coordinate 313,162, forward strand.
AGCAACATCGGATCGAGATTGCCCTGCAGCGCAGCGCGGCCGCGCAGCTCGGCCCGAACGGCATCCAGCGAGACCGTCCAGTCTACGCCCACGGCATCGACGCCCGTCTCGCCGACAAAATCGCCGATCGCGCGATCGGCGCCCTTGGGAAAGCCGATGATCCTGGCGCCCGGCACGCGCTCGCGGACGCCTTCGACGATGCGCGCGATGGGCTCGATCGTCCAGCGGCAAAAGCCCTCAGGCGAAAGGACGCCCGACCAGCTGTCGAAAATCTGCACGGCATCGGCGCCGGCTTCGAGCTGAGCTGCGAGATAATCGATCGAGGCGACGACCAGATGGTCGATCAGCTTTGCAAAGAGCTCCGGGTGTCGCGCCGCAAAGACACGCGTCGGCGCCTGATCCGTCGTGCCCCGGCCGGCGATCATATAGGTCGCGACCGTGAACGGAGCGCCGCAGAAGCCGATTAGAGCGGTCTCCCTGCCGAGCTGCCCCCGAGCCATTGAAACCGTCTCCAGCACGGGCGTCAGACGTTCCGAAGCCCCTTCACTGGTCAGCGCTTCGATCCCGGCTGCATCGATCGGATCAAGCCGAGGTCCCTCGCCCTCGACGAAACGAACGTCACGGCCAAGCGCCTTCGGAATGACCAGGATATCCGAGAAGAGAATTGCCGCATCGAAACCAAAGCGCTCGATCGGCTGCAGCGTCACCGCGGTGGCCAGCTTCGGATTGAAACAGAGATCGAGGAAGCTGCCGGCCTCGGCGCGCAGCGCGCGGTATTCGGGCAAGTATCGGCCAGCCTGGCGCATCAGCCAGATCGGCGGCGGTGTCACGGCCTCGCCGCCGAGGACCCGCAGCAGCTTCGAAGGCATTTCGTCCTGTCGCGATCCGCTGTCCACCGGGACCCTCTTAATCAAAAGGAAGACTCTAGATTCTGGATTCTTCTTCTTCTTGGCGGGGGATTAGCGTCATTCAGCACCGTCCACAATCGCGCGGCTCTGCGGCATACCATCCGAAGACGGCGAAGCAGGTTCTGGGGACATGTGGAGAAGCTTACCACGCCGTCAGCCTATCGGCTTGAATCGCCACAGGAGTTTCATGATCGTTAAAATTGGAACGATCTGCGCCGGGCTGTTAACGAAGTGTTAGGAATTGGGGCACTGCTGCCGCAATTCCCGATTCCAGCCTTAGCGGGATAATCCTGTCCCCAACCCCAGCCCCTGTTGATCGTTTTGAGCGCTTCGGGGACAGTCGGGCGATGGTGCGTCCGTGCCGGGCATTTGTCCGCGCATCGTCCACAGGCCTGGGGACAATCGTGTGAAGAGCGAGCCGCGACATCTGCATCTCCATCTCGTGTCGGATGCGACCGGCGAAACGCTGATCACGGTCGCCCGGGCGGCATCCGCCCAATATCCGAGCGTTTCCGTCATCGAGCATCTTCATGCCATGACGCGTTCGCCGAAACAGGTCGAGCGGATTCTGGCCGATATCGAGCGCGAACCCGGCATCGTCCTGTTCACGCTGGTCGACCGCAGCATCGCTGATCCGCTTGAAAGTGGCTGCCGACTGATTGCGGTGCCCTGTTTCTCGGTGCTCGATCCCGTGCTGCAGGTGTTCCAGTCCTATCTTGGCGCCTCGCGGGAAGGCCGGGCGGGCGCGCAGCATGCGCTGGATGGCGACTATTTCCGCCGGATCGAGGCGCTCACTTTCGCGATGATGCATGACGACGGCCAGCTGCCGGAAGAACTCGACCTTGCCGACATCGTCATCATCGGCGTCAGCCGAACATCAAAGACGCCGACGAGCATCTATCTCGCCAATCGCGGCGTGCGCACGGCGAATATCCCGATCGTTCCTGGTGTCGCTCTGCCGGCCGAACTGGAGCAGGTGACGAACCCGTTGATCGTCGGCCTGGTCGCGACGCCGGATCGGATCGTGCAGATGCGCGAGAATCGGGTCCTCGCCTTCTCCTCGCTCGGCAATGACGATCCCTATGTCGACCGTGCCGCCGTCGCGGCCGAAATCGCCTCGACGCGGCGCATCTGCGCCCGCAAGGGCTGGCCGGTGATCGATGTGACCCGAAGGTCGATCGAGGAAACGGCGACCGCGATCCTCGCGCTGCGTCGCGGCGGCGAACATGGACGGCGGGAATGACGCGGATCGTCCTTGCCTCCACGAGCCATGCGCGACGTCTCCTGCTGACGAATGCCGGCGTCGCGTTTGAGAGTATCGCTGCGCCGGTCGACGAACGTGCGCTGGAAACGCCGCTGATCGCGGCCGGCGCCAGCCCGTCCGATATTGCGCTGGCGCTCGCCGAAGCGAAGGCCCATGCAGTGCTTGTGCTTCATCCTGACGCGCTGGTCATCGGGGGCGATCAGGTGCTGGATCTCGATGGCGAGCGGCTGGTGAAGCCAGGGAATCGCTCGGGAGCGGCGGCGCAGATCGCGTGTCTCGCCGGCCGCACGCATGTCCTTCGCACAGCCGTTGCGATCGCGCAGCGCGGCGAGATCGTCTGGCGGCATGTAGAGAGCGCGACACTTACGATGCGACCGCTCACCGCGAGGGCGATCGAGCGCTATCTTGATGACGCCGGCGACGGCATTTTCGGTTCGGTCGGTGCCTATCATCTGGAAGAACGTGGAATTCGGCTGTTCTCGGCGATCGAAGGAGATTATTTCAGCATTCTCGGCCTGCCGTTGCTTCCCCTTCTTGAAGCACTGCGTGATGCAGGCGCCATCGACGGGGACGAAGCTCCAGCATGAGCGCATCGAAGATCCCGACCGCTGCCGTTCTTGGCTGGCCGATCAAGCATTCGCGTTCGCCGCTCATCCACCGGCATTGGCTGACGCGCTATGGCATCGAGGGTGACTATGTCCGCCATGCGGTCGCGCCAGAGGAAATCGGCGAATTCCTGTCCGGATTCGCCGGCGGCCCCTTTATAGGCGCCAATGTCACCGTGCCGCACAAGGAAGCGGCCTTCGCTGCGGTTGCGAAGGCGGATGCGGTCGCGACTGCACTCGGTGCCGTCAACACACTGTGGCTGGAGAAGGGTGATCTCATCGGCAGCAACACGGACGCGTTGGGCTTCCTCGCCAATCTCGATCAGTATGTTCCGGATTTTGGCGCCGGCGGCGGCCCGGCGATTGTGCTCGGTGCCGGCGGCGCGGCGCGGGCTGTGATCCATGCCTTGAAGACGCGCGGTTTCGCGCCGGTTTATGTCGTCAATCGCAGCCTCGACCGTGCCGAGGCCATGGTGACGCGCTTTGGGCCGCCGGTCGTCGCTGCAACCTGGCAGGACGTGCCGGGCCTCCTCAAGGAGGCAACCCTCCTGGTCAACACGACATCGCTCGGGATGGAGGGGCAGCCGCCGCTCGAGATCGACCTTGAACCGGTACAGGACACGATGCTGGTGACCGATATCGTCTATGCGCCGCTCGAAACGCCGCTGCTGAAGGCGGCGCGGGTACGCGGGCTTGCCACGGTCGACGGGCTCGGCATGCTGCTCCATCAGGCCGCGCCCGGCTTCGAGCGGTGGTTCGGCGTGCGGCCGGAGGTGACGGATGAGCTCCGCCGCATCATCCTTTCGGATATGGGCGTCGCCGCGTGATCACGCTCGGCCTCACCGGCTCGATCGGCATGGGCAAGTCGACGACCGCAGCGATGTTCGCGGCGCGTGGGGCTGCCGTCTACAACGCCGACACGGCTGTTCACGCGCTCTACAGGCCTGGCGGCGCCGCGGTCGCGCCGGTGAGCGACCTGTTTCCGGACGCAGTGAAGGATGGCACGATCGACCGGGGCTTGCTCGGGGCTCTGGTCCAGAACGATCCGGCGCGGCTTGCGGCGCTCGAGGCGGTGGTGCATCCGCTGGTGCGGGCCGAGGAGCGCGCCTTCCGCGTGGCCGCGCATCAGGCTGGACGCCTTGTCGCGGTGCTAGACATCCCGCTGCTGCTGGAGACACAGGGCGAAAGCCGTGTCGATGCCGTCGTCGTCGTGTCGGCGCCGGAAGCCATCCAGCGCGACCGTGTCCTCGCCCGGCCCGGCATGACAGAAGCGCGGTTCAAGGTGATCCTCGCCCGGCAGATGGCGGATGGGGAGAAACGCCGTCGCGCGCATTTCATCGTCCCGACCGGAAGCGGCCTTTCCCAGGCAGCCCGAACTGTCGACGACATCCTGCGGGCAGTCGCGCCTGTCGCAGCTGCGAGGGGAACGCCGCGCCTTGACTGACGATCTCCTTTACGCCGATCCGGAACTGGTCCGGTTCTATGACTGGGAGAATCCCTGGACGGAGAGCTTCTCGTTCTTCGCAGATCTGGTCGAGGGCTCCGACCGCGTGCTCGACCTCGGCTGCGGCACGGGCCTCTTCGGGGCCGAACTGGCGCGTCGCGGCCATCGTGTGACGGGCTGTGATCCGGCCGGTGCGATGCTGGACGTGGCGCGCCGTCGTCCTGACGGGGAAAAGGTGCGCTGGATAGAGGCCGATGCGCGATCCCTCGCTCTGGACGAGCCCTTCGACATGATCGTGATGACTGGCCATGCCTACCAGACGCTGCTGGCTCCGGCCGATCGCGCGTCGTTGTTCGCCGTCATCGCGCGCCACCTCGCGCCCGGCGGACATTTCTTCTTCGACAGCCGCAATCCGGAGGCGCGCGCGTGGGAGCTATGGACGGCCGACGCAACCCGGGCAACGCTGCCGCATCCGGTTTTCGGAATGGTCGAGCGCTGGAACGACGTCGTGTTCGATGCAGAATCGGGCGTCGTCACCTATGGCACACACTATCGTCTGGACGATGGCCGGCTCTTCGAGGCGCAGTCGAGGATCGCTTTTGCACGAAAGGACGAAATCGAGCGCGAGATTGCGGCTGCCGGCCTTCGCGTCGATCGCTGGATGGGCGACTATGAGGGCAGTCCATTCACAGCCAAGAGCCGGGAGATCATTCCGTTCGGCTCGCTCTGAAGCAGTGCTTTGGCTATGATCGGCAGCGGCCCCGGCGAGGAACGCAGCCGGCGGCGAGGATTGATGAGAACCGATGCGCGAAATCGTCTTCGATACCGAAACCACCGGCCTCGACCCGTTGAAGGGAGACCGGCTTGTCGAAATCGGCTGTATCGAGCTCTATAACCACCTGCCGACCGGCCGCCATTTCCATGTCTATATCAATCCGGAACGCTCGATGCCGGACGAGGCGTTCCGTGTGCACGGCCTATCGACTGAGTTTCTCGCGGACAAGCCGCTCTTCGCCGCCGTCGCAGGGGAATTCGCTGACTTTATCGGTGATGCCCCCCTGATCGCCCACAACGCGACCTTCGACATCGGCTTCATCAACGCGGAATTCGCTCGGCTCGGCATGCCGGCTGTTGCGTCGGCGCGGGTCGTCGACACGCTGATGCTGGCGCGCAAGAAGCACCCGAACGGTCCGAACTCGCTGGATGCGCTCTGCGCGCGCTATGGGGTGGACACGTCGAAGCGCACGCTGCATGGCGGTCTTCTCGACGCGCAGCTGCTGGCCGATGTCTATCTGGAACTGATCGGCGGTCGCCAGCCGGGCCTGATCCTCGTCACCGAGCAGGAGGTCGCAGCAGCGGCGACCGTTGCGGCGAGTGGCGGCGTGCGGCCGATCCTCGTGCGTCCAGCGCCTCTGCCCTCGCGCCTCACGGAGGCGGATCGCGCCGCGCATGCCGCGCTGGTCGGCAAGCTGAGCGGCGCGATCTGGTCGTCCTATCTTGAAGCGGAACGCCAGGCCTGAGCGTCAGCTCGGACGGCCGCTCGGCTGGTTCTGCGAGAATTCCATCAGGCGCTGGCGATAGAGCGCCGTGAAATCGACCGGGTCGATCAACAGTGGTGGGAAGCCGCCATTGCGCGTCATGTCGGCCAGGATCTGCCGCGCGAACGGGAACAGCAGTCGCGGGCATTCGATCATCAAGAGAGGCGCGAGATTTTCCTTCGGCACATTGGCGATGCGGAAAATGCCGGCATAGAGCAGCTCCGCGACGAACAGCACCTGGTCGCCGTCGGTCGCCTTGCCCTCAAGCCGCAGCTCGACTTCGAAATCCTCGGCGTCGAGCGGATTGGCCGAAACATTGATGCCGATATTGATCGAAGGCGCCGTCCGGCGCGGACCAAGCGAGCGCGGCGCTTCCGGATTCTCGAACGACTGGTCCTTCACATATTGCGTCAGGACGGAAAGATTCGGCTGGCCCTGGTTCGGGTCGACCTCGGTGCTGTCTGCCATGAACTGGCGCTCCCTCGACGTAAGATCGGCCGCTCCGGCCGCATCCTTCTGGCGTGGCTCGCTAACACTTCCGCCCCCGTGATACAAGCTTGCAAGGCCGGCCTTCCGCCGGCTGCCGCGGCGAGCCCTTGACAGCATCGACCCCGATCTGTCTTCAACGGGAAAGTGCACTTGGATCGACGCTCCCAGATACCAGATAAAGGGGAGCATCGGCTTGCAGGGACCGGCCTCGCGGCCTGAGAGGATTGGGACGCCTTCGGCATGAACGGCTTCGTCGACATTTACACGCTGATCTTCCTCGTGCTCGCGGTGGTGATCTTCTGGAAACTTCGGGGCGTGCTCGGACAGCGGACGGGCAGCGAACGCCCGCCTTTCGATCCGTTCACACGCAAGAGCGCCAATGACGCCAACGGCAAGCCGCTCGACGCGCGCCCCGTCGAGGTTCCCCGGGGCGACAAGGTGATCCCGATGCCGCGGCGCGACGGGGTCGATGCCCCTGCCGCTACCGTCGATGTTGTCGCGGATCGCATCTCGGCCTATGCGCCGGAGGGATCGCCACTGGCGACCGCGCTCGCCGCGATCATGGCGGCGGATCGCAATTTCGACCCCAAGCAATTCCTCGATGGCGCCCGCACCGCCTATGAGATGATCGTCACGGCCTTTGCCGAAGGCGATCGCAAGGCGCTGAAGCCCCTGCTCGGCCGCGAGGTCTATGACGGCTTTGCCGGAGCCATCACCGAGCGCGAACAGCGTGGCGAGACGGTCGAGTTCAATTTCGTTGGCATCGACAAGGCCGAACTGGTCGACGCGGCGATGAAGGGTAAGTCGGCGCAGGTCACCGCACGCTTCGTCTCCAAGCTCGTCTCCGCGACGCGCAATAAGGCCGGCGAGGTTGTGGACGGTGATCCGGTCGTGGTCGCCGATGTCACGGATATCTGGACCTTCGCGCGCGACACGTCGTCCCGCGATCCCAACTGGCTGCTCGTCGCCACCGAAACCGTCGAATAGCGGAGCCGCCCGTGACCTCGGGGGAAGTGGGTCCGCTCGTGCCGGTCGGCTTCGACACGCTTGCCGGCTGGAATGAGGACGACCATGCGAGCGCCTTTCGGGCGTTTCGTCTTTCGGCCGCCTATATTTCCGACAAGCCGCCAAAAACCCGGGCGCTCGGCGTCGACGGCGAGGCGCTTTCGGCTGTCGCGCGGCAGGCGCTGGCCCTGCCGGAAGCGCTCGATGCGGGTACCGCGCGCGTGTTCTTCGAAACGCATTTTCTGCCACATGAGGGTGCGGCGGGCGACGGGTTCTTCACCGGCTATTACGAGCCCGAGGCGGATGCCTCACGCGTCGCAGACGACCGCTTCCAGACGCCTCTTTTGTGTCCACCGGTGGAACTCGTCGAGGTCGACGAGACGGCGCCACCCCCGGGCTTGCCGCCCGGCATGCGCTTTGCCCGAAAAGTCGCCACCGGCTTCGAGCCCTTCTTCGATCGCGGCGCGATCATGGCTGGCGCGCTCGACGGCCGTGGCCTGGAGATCGCCTATCTCGCCGATGCGGTCGAAGCCTACTTCGTCCACGTGCAGGGGGCGGCCCGGCTGCGGATGCGGGATGGCACCCTGCTGCGCGTCACCTATGCGGCGAAATCCGGCCATGACTATCGCTCGATTGGCCGCGAATTGCTCGATCGCGGCGCGCTGCAGCGCGGCGGCGTAACCATGCAGTCGATCCGCGCCTGGCTCGCCGACCATCCGGACGAGGCGGCCGCCGTGATGGCGTCGAACCCGTCCTACATCTTCTTCCGCGAAGCGCCCGTGGAGGACGCGTCGCTCGGCCCGATCGCCGCCGCCAAGGTCCCGCTTTCGGCCGGCCGCAGTCTTGCGGTCGACAGGACCTTGCATACCTTCCACGCGCCGATCTGGATCGAGACCAGCGTCCCGGAGCCGCATGGTCTGTCACCGTTCCGGCGGCTGCTCATCGCGCAGGATACCGGCTCGGCCATTCTCGGTCCGGGGCGCGGCGACATCTTTTTTGGCTCCGGCGATGCGGCCGGCGAGACGGCCGGGCGCATGCAGGCGAAGGGCCGCTTTGTGACCTTCCTCCCCCGGTCGCCGCAATGAGCCGCCGCCGCCGCGGCCTCTCGTCGGAAGAGCGGACGCTCTGGGCCACCGTCGCGCGAACCGCCGTGCCGCTTCGTGCGGATGAGGCGATCGCGCCGGAGCCCGCACTGTCGGAACCAGTGACTGAGGAGATGCTGGCGGCGTTGCCGGCACCGGACAAGGCAGTGGCGCCGGCCGCGCAGAAGCCGAAGACCCCGCCGCTCGCGGCGATCGAGCGGCGGACGCTCAATCGCGTCGCCCGCGGCATCCAGGGCATCGACGGCCGCATCGACCTGCATGGCTTGACCCAGCACGACGCCCATCATCGCCTCCGCGCCTTCCTGGTCGGCGCGCAGGCGCGGGGCGCGAAGCTGGTTCTGGTCATTACGGGCAAGGGACGCGACGGAGACGTCACGCATGCGGCGCATTTCGGCGAGATGGAGCGCGGCGTGCTGCGCCGGCGTGTCCCGCAATGGCTCGCCGAGCCAGGGATCCGCGATATCGTCATCGGATTCGAGGAGGCCCATCGCAGCCACGGCGGCGGCGGCGCGCTCTATGTGCGCATCCGCCGACGCCGCGAGGGTTGAGCCATGACGCCGTTCGGGCGACGGTTGCGTGAGATGCGCGCCGAGCGGGGCGTTTCGCTGAAGGACATGGCGGAGGCCATCGGCGTGTCGAGCGCCTATCTCTCGGCGCTCGAACATGGCCGACGCGGCCGGCCGACCTGGCTGATGATCCAGCGCATCATCGCCTATTTCAATGTGATCTGGGACGATGCAGAGGAATTGCAGCGCCTCGCGGCACGCTCGCATCCAAAGGTCACGATCGAGACGGCCGGCCTCGCTGCCGAGGCGACCGAACTCGCCAATCTTCTGGCTGACGAGATCGCCGATCTGTCGCCGGAAGCCCTCAGAACCCTAAAGGCCGTCATTCTCGCGGCGACACGGCGCAAGCCCTGAAGGCGTCAGAGCAGGGCGCGCAGCTGCTCGATGCGGTCGTTGACCAGCCAGCCATAATAGTTCTCTTCCGGCCAAGCCTTCTTGTTGCGCTTGCGCGCGGCCGCGAGCGTCCGGGCGCGCACCTTGACGTCGCCGACATTATAGAGCGTCGCGGTGATGCCAGGATTGTCGGAGATGTCGACGCCCGCCGTGTCGCGATAGACATCGATCGACAGGCGGATGATCGCCGCCATGTAGTCGAGCGAGGAATCCGGATCCATGATGGCCTGGTAGACCGCCGGCGCCTGGTCGGCATCGAGTTCCGGCAATCTGCTCTTCTGGTGCACGATATCGGTGACCATCAGCGCCGTCAGCGGATTGATCTGGCCGAGGCCGAAGGTCTGGCCGGCAAAAAGCGGCTGGAAGAACACCTTCGAGAAGCGGTCGCGCGGATAGGCGACGCCGTCGACCTTCTTGCCGCGGAAGCTGGCATTCCACACGCTCTCACGGCAGGTCCAAAGATCGTAATTACTCTTGAAGCTGTCGCAGGCCTTGAATTCCGGCCGGCTCAGAAAGGCGTCGATCGGTTCGCCCTGATAGCCGAAGACAAGTTCCTTGGTGCCGAGATAGGCCAGCGCCTTGACGTAATAGGCCTGGGCATTGTCGATCACGCCGACATTGTAGGTGTGCTCGCCGACGATGGCCCCGATCATGTGGATCGGGTCGATGCCATAGCGAGCGGCTGACTTCTTGATCGAACGGATGAGGCCGGGATCGCGCTTCAGCAGGTTATAGATGCGCTGATACTTGCCCTCGAAGCTTTCCTTGGTCTCGCCCGTGCGCTTGATCGAGCTCATGTCGATCGCTGGCTGCGTCTTCGAGCGATTGCCCGGCGGAACGTCGACCGCAGCATGCGCCGGCAGAACGAAGGCAAGGAGGAGGAGAGCCGAGAGGGCTCCGCTGAGGCGCGACATCGAGACGATCCGCCGTTCGGGACCAGAAGCTGCGGGGCCGGAACCGCGGCTGGCTGGCCGGGCGGCAGGGGCGGCTTATAGCATTCAAACGGGCGCCGGCAACAGACCGGCGCCCGCCACGATGCCGTGAGCGCGCTAGAGAATGTAGCGCGAGAGGTCGGTGTTGCGCGCGAGGTCGCCGATATGGGCCTCGATATAGGCCGCGTCGACCGTCACCGTCTCGCCGCTGCGGTCGGGCGCGGCGAACGAGATGTCGTCGAGAATGCGCTCCATCACCGTCTGCAGGCGCCGCGCACCGATATTCTCGATCGCCGAATTGATCTCGACGGCGATGCGGGCGATGGCGTCGATCGCATCATCCGTGATCGCGAGCGTCAGGCCCTCCGTCGCCATCAGCGCGATATACTGCTTGATGAGACTGGCCTCGGTTTCGGTCAGGATGCGGCGGAAATCCTCTTCCTTCAGCGCCGAGAGCTCGACGCGGATCGGCAGGCGGCCCTGAAGCTCCGGCAGAAGGTCCGAAGGTTTGGCGATATGGAAAGCGCCCGACGCGATGAACAGAATGTGATCGGTCTTGACCGGCCCGTATTTGGTGGCGACCGTCGTTCCCTCGATCAGCGGCAGCAGATCCCGCTGCACGCCCTCGCGGGAAACGTCGCCGGCCCGGCCCTCGCGTGCACAAATCTTGTCGATCTCGTCGAGGAACACGATGCCGTCATTCTCGACGGTCGCAATGGCTTCGGCGGTGATCGCGTCGGTATCGAGCAGCTTGTCCGATTCTTCGTCGATCAGCAGCTTGTAGGAATCCTTGACCGTGACACGTCGCGTCTTGGTCTTCCCGCCGCCGAACGCCTTGCCGAGCATGTCGCCGATATTCATGACGCCGATCGACGCGCCCGGCATGCCCGGAACGTCGAATTGCGGCATGCCGCCCTGGTCGCGCAGCTCGATCTCGATCTCCTTGTCGTCGAGCTCGTTGGCACGAAGCTTCTTGCGGAAGCTCTCGCGCGTCGCCGGGCTCGAAGCATCGCCGACCAGAGCCGTCAGCACGCGTTCCTCGGCCGAGAGATGCGCCTTGGCCTCGACATCCTTGCGGCGCGTCTCGCGCGTCAGCGCGATGCCGATCTCGACGAGATCGCGCACGATCTGCTCGACGTCGCGGCCGACATAGCCGACCTCGGTGAACTTGGTCGCCTCGACCTTCAGGAAGGGCGCATTGGCGAGCTTCGCCAGGCGGCGGGAGATCTCGGTTTTGCCAACGCCGGTTGGCCCGATCATCAGGATGTTCTTCGGCAGCACTTCCTCGCGCATCGGCCCGGTGAGCTGCTGCCTGCGCCAGCGGTTGCGAAGGGCGATGGCGACCGCGCGCTTCGCGTCCTGCTGGCCGATGATGTAGCGGTCGAGCTCGGAGACGATCTCGCGGGGGGAGAAATTGGTCATGTCGGTCTCGTCTGGTTCCCGGAATCCCGCCCCATGATGAGCGCGGGACCGTAAATCGTGGTGCGTTGGTCGAGCACGCGGAACCCGGCCTTGGCATAGGCCCGGACCGCCCTCTGATTGGCAGGGTCCGGATCGGTGATGATGCGCGGCACGCCTTCGGCAAAGCGCTGCAGTGCGAATGTTGCGATCAGTGCCGGCCCGTGACCGACGCCGATGAGGTTCGCCTCGCCGATGAACTGGTCGATGCCGAGCGTGCCGTTCGGCTGGTCTTGATAGGGATGATCCGCCTCCGCATGCGGATCATAGGATTGGAGATATCCGGCCTCGCGGCCGTCGATCAGGATCAGGTAGGAACGGACGGCTGGATCGCTCAGATGGGCTGCGATCTTTTCGGTCGCGAAATCTGCCTCGTCCCACCAGGCCGCCACATGCGGCGCTGACAGCCACGCCCGGATTCGGCCGAGGTCGCAATGCTCAAGCGGCCGGAATCCGTAGCGTTGGCTGGCGTCAGGCGGCATCGAGCTGTTCGAGCGTCACGCTGGTATTGGTGTAGACGCAGATATCGGCAGCGATGGCCATGGCCTTGCGGGCGATCTGTTCGGCACTCTGTTCTGTGTCCATCAGCGCGCGGGCGGCGGCGAGTGCATAATTGCCGCCGGAACCGATGCCCATGACACCGCCTTCCGGCTCCAGAACATCACCTGTGCCGGTCAGCACCAGGCTCGTTGTTTTGTCGGCAACGAGCATCATCGCCTCGAGGCGGCGCAGATAGCGGTCGGTGCGCCAGTCCTTGGCAAGCTCAACGCAAGCGCGCGTGAGCTGTCCGGGATATTGCTCGAGCTTTGCCTCGAGCCGCTCGAACAGCGTGAAGGCGTCGGCGGTCGAGCCGGCGAACCCGGCGATCACGCCGCCCTTGCCGAGCGGGCGTACCTTCTTGGCATTGTGCTTGATGACGGTCTGGCCGAGGGACACCTGCCCGTCGCCGGCGATGACCACCTTGCCGCCCTTGCGGACGGTGATGATCGTCGTGCCATGCCAGGCGGCATAGGGATTGTCGGAATCGTGATGAGACATGAGAGGCTTTCGTGGCGGATCGCGTTGGTCCGCTTGGGCCCCGCGGCGATCCCTGTTGAATCGAGGCTCTTATGTAAGTCCGCCTTTTCAAGATGCAAAGGAGGGGCGCCGGCGTCGATAGACATCGATCGGCAAGCTGGTGGCATTCGCGCGCGACGCCTGCTAAAAGCGCGCCGATCCTCGTTTTCGCGGGGAAGTCAGAAGGAAGCCCTGCCGATGCGCAGCGCCACGATCGAGCGCAAGACGAAGGAAACGGAGATCAGTGTCACCATCGATCTCGACGGCACCGGCCGTGGGGCGATCGCGACCGGGATCGGCTTCTTCGATCATATGCTCGACCAGCTCGCGCGCCATGGCCTGTTCGACCTCGATCTCGCGGCGAAGGGCGACCTGCATATCGACCAGCATCACACCGTCGAGGATGTCGGCATCGCGCTCGGACTCGCCTTCCGCAAGGCGCTCGGCGAGATGCGCGGCATCACGCGCTATGCCGATACGCATCTGGCGATGGACGAAGCGCTGACGCGCTGTGCCGTCGATGTGTCCGGTCGGCCCTATCTCGTCTGGAAGGCCGTCTTCACGCGGCCGAAGGTCGGTGATTTCGATACCGAGCTGTTCCGCGAGTTCTTCCAGGCTTTCGCGCAGAATGCGGCCATCACGCTGCACATTGAAAATCTCTACGGCGAGAATAACCACCACATTGCGGAAACCTGCTTCAAGGCCTTGGCGCGGACGCTGCGAGCCGCTGTCGCCATCGACCCGCGCCAGGACGGACGCGTCCCTTCCACCAAGGGCAAGCTGGGCGATTGAGGCGATCATGAGAGATTACATCGTTCTCGCGCCGCCGCTTCCCTCGAAGGACGGTGCGCCCGAGGCGCTCCGCCTCGTCTTCGTGAAGGATGGCTTCTGCTGGCCGGCGCTGCTGATCACGCTGCCCTGGATGCTGTATCGCCGCCTGTTCGTCGAGGCAGCGCTCTATGTCCTGGCCGTCACCGGGCTCGGCTTTCTCGGCGAGCGGATCGGTGCGCCCGCGACGCTGCTCGCGGCAGCGCTCCCTTTGGCGCTCGGCATTCTTGGCAATGATCTGCGCCGTTTCGCGCTTCGCCGTCGCGGCTATGCCCCCCGCGGCGTCGCGAGCGGCGCCAATATCGATGAGGCGGAGATCCGCTACTTCCTCGGCCTGCCTGAGGCGGCGGCCGCGCCGCTGCCGCCGCGCATTCCTCCGTCCGCGCCGGGCCCGATGAACAGTCAGGTCGGCGGATCGGTCATCGGCCTCTTCCCGCAGGCGGAGGGCGCGCGATGACCATCGCCATCATCGATTATGGCGCCGGCAACCTGCATTCGGTCGGCAAGGCGCTGGAACTCGCGGTGGCGCGCAAGGGCTCCGGCGGACCGGTCGTCGTCACCTCCGATCCGGCCGTGGTTGCTGCCGCTGATCACGTCGTGCTGCCCGGCGACGGCGCCTTTGCCGATTGCCGCGCCCAGCTCGACGCAGTCGACGGCATGATCGAGGCGATCATCGAGACTATCGACCGTCGCGGCCGGCCATTTCTCGGCATCTGCGTCGGCATGCAGCTTCTGGCGACGCGCGGCGTCGAATATGGCATCTCGCCCGGTCTCGATCGCATTCCGGGCGAGGTTCGTCCTGTTCACCCGGCCGATGCCGGGCTGAAGGTGCCGCATATGGGCTGGAATACGCTCGACGCGTCCAGGGATGCCCATCCCCTGCTCGCGGGCATCCCGACGGGGCCCGAGGGCTGGCACGCCTATTTCCTGCATGGCTATCAGCTTTATCCGGATGATCCAGCCGACGTGATCGCGAGCGCCGACTATGGCGGACCGGTCACGGCGATCGTCGCGACCGGCACGATCGCCGGCACGCAGTTCCATCCCGAGAAGAGCCAGAAGCTCGGTCTCGCCCTTCTCGCCAACTTCCTGGACTGGCGCCCCTGATGATCCTTTTTCCCGCCATCGACCTCAAGGACGGCGCCTGCGTCCGGCTGAAGCGCGGTGCCATGGATGAGGCGACTGTGTTCAACACCGATCCGGCCGCGCAGGCGAAGCAGTTCGAGGACCAGGGCTTCGAATATCTACATGTTGTCGATCTGAACGGCGCGTTTGCCGGCAAGGCGGTGAACGGCGCCGCCGTCGAGGCGATCCTCGGCTCGGTGAAGATGCCGGTCCAGCTGGGCGGCGGCATCCGCGATCGCGCCGGCGTCGAGACCTGGCTCGACAAGGGCATCGCCCGCGTCATCCTGGGCACGATCGCCGTGCGCGATCCTGATCTCGTGCGCGAGGCCTGCCGCGCGCATCCCGGCCGGATCGCGGTCGGCATCGACGCACGCGCCGGCAAGGTCGCGGTCGAGGGCTGGGCGGAGACATCGGAACTCACCACGATCGAGCTTGCCCGCCGTTTCGAGGATGCCGGCGTCGCCGCGATCATCTTCACCGACATTGATCGCGACGGCGTCCTCGAAGGGCTCAACATCACCTCGACGCTGGCCCTGGCCCGCGCCGTCGGCATCCCCGTCATCGCCTCGGGCGGCCTCGCTTCGATCGCCGACATCCGCCGTTTGTTGGAGCCTGACTGCCGCATCCTCGAAGGCGCAATTTCCGGCCGCGCCCTCTATGACGGCCGACTCGATCCGGCCGAGGCGCTGAAGCTGATCCGCGACGCGCGGAGACTGAACTGATGCTCAAGACCCGCGTGATCCCCTGCCTCGACGTCAAGGACGGCCGCGTCGTCAAGGGCGTGCAGTTCATCGACCTGATCGATGCCGGCGATCCCGTCGAGGCCGCCAAGGCTTATGACGCGGCCGGTGCCGACGAACTCTGCTTCCTCGACATCACCGCGACGCACGAGAATCGCGGCACGATCCTCGATGTCGTGGCCCGCACCGCCGAGGCTTGTTTCATGCCGGTGACGGTCGGCGGCGGCGTGCGTACGGTCGAGGATATCCGCGCGCTGATGCTGGCTGGCGCCGACAAGGTGGCGATCAACAGTGCAGCCGTGTTCGATCGGACGATCGTCGGCCGTGCGGCCGAGAAGTTCGGCGCGCAGGCGATTGTCGTTTCCATCGACGCCAAGCAGACACGTCGGCGCGGCGTCGGCGGCGACAACGAGGACCGCTGGGAGATCTTCACCCATGGCGGCCGCAAGCCGACCGGCATCGATGCCGTCCAATATTCACGCGAGGTCGCGGAGCTCGGCGCCGGCGAAATCCTGCTGACTTCGATGGACCGTGACGGCACCCGCGATGGCTTCGATCTCGCGCTGACGCGCACGATTGCGGATATGGTGTCGGTGCCGGTCGTCGCATCCGGCGGCGTCGGCAGCCTCGATCACCTCGTCGACGGCGTGCGTATCGGTCATGCCAGCGCCGTTCTGGCCGCCTCGATCTTCCATTTCGGCACCTTCACGCTGCAGCAGGCGAAGGCCCATATGGCGGCGGCCGGCATTGCCGTCCGGCTTGATGGCTGAGGAGGCCCCCGTGTCCGATTTCACTCTTCCCGACCTCGTCGCCATCGTGCATGCCCGCGCGACCTCGGGCGATCCCGGCTCCTACACGGCGAAGCTCCTCGCCAAAGGGCCGGCGCGCGTCGCCAAGAAGTTTGGCGAGGAAGCGGTCGAAGCAGTAATCGCGGCTGTCGAGGGCGACAACGCCGCCTTGACGTCGGAGGCCGCCGACATGCTCTATCATTTTGTGGTTCTCCTCGAAGCGCGCGGCATCCCGCTCGATGCCGTGATGGCCGAGCTTGCCGGGCGTACCGGACGCACCGGGCTCGAGGAGAAGGCGTCGCGGCCGCCCGAATAGGCCGCTGGGAACAGACGATGGACAGCGCATCGCGGCCTCAGCTCGCCCCGCACCGCTACTTCACCCGCGAGGAATGGGCGTCGCTGCGTGCCGACACGCCGCTGACGCTTGACGAGAGCGATCTGGCGCGGCTGCGCAGCCTCAACGACCCGATCTCTATCGACGAGGTCGTGAGCATCTATCTGCCGCTCTCGCGCCTGCTCAATCTCTATGTTGCGGCGACGCAGCGGCTCTATAAGGCGACGCGCACCTTTCTCGGGACTACCGACGGCAAGACGCCCTTCATCATCGGCATTGGCGGCTCGGTCGCGGTTGGCAAATCGACCACGGCGCGCGTTTTGCGCGCCCTGCTCCAGCGCTGGCCGGATACGCCGAAGGTTGAGCTCGTCACCACCGATGGTTTCCTCTATCCGAACGCCGTGCTGCAGCGCGAAGGGCTGATGGAGCGCAAGGGGTTTCCCGACAGCTACGATCTGCCGGCGCTGCTGGCTTTCCTCTCGGACATCAAGGCGGGTTCGCCGCGCGTGTCCGCGCCGCTGTATTCGCACCTCGTCTATGACATCGTCCCTTCCGAGCGCGTCACGATCGATGCGCCCGACATCCTTATCGTCGAGGGCCTCAACGTCCTGCAGACGCCCCGCCTGCCGCGCGACGGCAAGGCGGTGCCCTTTGTCTCCGACTTCTTCGATTTCTCGATCTATATCGACGCCGACGAGATCGATATCCACCGCTGGTATGTCGCGCGGTTCGAGCGGCTGCGCGCCACGGCCTTCCAGGATCCGAGTTCCTATTTCCACCGGTATGCGCTCATCCCCGAGGAAGAGGCGCTGGCGATCGCCGAGCGGCTCTGGTCGCGCATCAACCTTGTCAATCTGCGCGAAAACATCCTGCCGACGCGGCCGCGCGCCGATCTGATCCTCAGCAAGGGCGCCAATCACCTCATCGAACAGGTCGCGCTGCGGCGTCTCTGAAGTCTGTTGCCGACGGGCTGGAATGCCACTCGTTCGCAGTTGCGAAGATAGGCGTTGTGGCGGTGTGTGCCGGGGTGCTAAGGGCGCGAACCCCCACGTGATGCGGATGCGCGCAATGCCGGTACGGATGGATAAGGTGACGCTCGTCGCCTTCAGCTCGATCGTCATCGCCCTTCTGGTGATGGGCCTCAAATATGCGGCCTATCTCGCCACCGGCAGCGTTGCGCTGTTTTCCGACGCGCTCGAAAGCATCGTCAATCTGGTGACGGCCCTCGCCGCCTTCTGGGCAATCCAGGTGAGCCGCAAGCCGGCCGATAACGACCATCAGTTCGGGCATCACAAGGCCGAGTATTTCGCCGCGGTCCTGGAAGGCGTACTGATCGTTGTCGCAGCGCTCCTGATCGCGCGCCAGGCATGGATCTCCTACAATCTCCATCTCACGCCCGAGAACACCATGCAGGGCCTTGCCATCAATGCGGTGGCGACGGCGATCAACGGCGCCTGGGCGCTCTATTTGTTCCGCTTCGGCCGCCGCCGCCGCTCGCCGGCCTTCATCGCCGAAGCGTGGCACCTGACCAGTGACGTCATCAGCTCTGTCGGCGTCATCATCGGGCTTGTGCTGGTGGTGATCACGGGCTGGACCGTGCTCGATCCGCTGGTCGCTGTGATCGTGGCGGTCAACATCCTTTGGTCCGGCTGGAAGGTGATCCGCGATTCGGTCAGCGGCCTGATGGATGAGGCCGTGTCGCGATCGGTTGATACCGAGATCCGCACCATCATCGCCGCCGAGGCCGAAGGAGCGCTTGAGGTGCATGATCTGAGGACCCGTAGCGCCGGCCGTGCTACGTTCATCGAGTTCCATCTCGTCGTTCCCGGCTCGATGTCGGTGGCGGCGGCCCATGCGATCTGCGACCGGATCGAAGTTGCGCTGATGAAGGCCGTCGAAGGGGCGGAGGTCTCGATCCATGTCGAGCCGGAGGCCGAGGCGCAGCATCACGGCGTGCTCGTCCTCTAGCTTGGAGGCCACGCCATCTGCCGCGACTTGATTTTCAAGGCGCGAGCGCTGATATCGGGCGCAAAATGGATTACCAGCTACGAAAGCGAGACGCCGCAATGACCAACGATCCGCAGACGACGCCGGAGACCGAGACGGCCGTCGATCAGCCCGAGGCCGATGGCGCAGCCGAGGCGCGCATCGAGGCCCTGGAAGCCGAGAACGCGGAGATGAAGGACCGTGTCCTGCGCACCATGGCCGAAATGGAAAATCTCCGTCGCCGCACCGAGCGCCAGATCGCTGAAACTCGGCAGTATGCCATCGCGGCGTTTGCCCGCGACATGCTCACGGCCGGTGACAATCTGGCCCGCGCGCTCGAGGCTGTTCCGGACGAGGCACGGGGCGCCGAAGCGATGAAGACGCTGATCGAAGGCGTCGAGATGACCGAGCGCGACCTCCTCAATTCGCTCGAGAAACATGGCGTCAAGAAGCTCGATCCGCTCGGCCAGAAATTCGATCCGAACCTGCATCAGGCGATCTTCGAGGTGCCGACAGACGCGCAGCCTTCGGGCACCGTGATGCAGGTGATGCAGTCCGGCTATGTCATCGGCGAGCGCGTCCT
The DNA here is from genome assembly GCF_900129325.1 of Kaistia soli DSM 19436. GTDB lineage: Bacteria > Pseudomonadota > Alphaproteobacteria > Rhizobiales > Kaistiaceae > Kaistia > Kaistia soli. The sequence goes on from NZ_FQUP01000002.1 coordinate 332,307, forward strand.
CCGCCCCGCCATGGTGGGTGTCGCCAAGGGTGCGCCGCGACAGAAGGATCCGTCCGACGCGTCCGGCGCCGGCGAGACCGGCTAGTCCAAAATGGGCCTGGATGTCTCCTTGCTCCAGGCCCTCGATTCGATCGGGGTCGTCGTCTTTGCCGTCACAGGCGCACTGGCCGCGTCGCGCAAGGAACTCGACCTTGTCGGTTTCGTCTTCCTGGCGGCGATCACTGGCGTCGGTGGCGGCACGCTGCGTGACGTCATTCTCGGCGAGACGCCGGTCTTCTGGATTCGTGAGCCGCAGCCGGTGATCCTCTGCGCGCTCTCCGGCGTCGCGGTCTTCTTTGCCGCACCGTTCGTCGAGTATCGCTATCAGGCACTGCTCTGGGCCGACGCCATCGGCATTTCCGGCTATTGCGTCATGGGCGCCTCGCGCGCGCTGGATGCAGGCGCGAGCCCATTCGGCGCGGTCGTCATGGGCGTCATGACCGCGTCCTTCGGCGGCATCATCCGCGACGTGATCGCCGGGGAGCCGTCCGTGCTTCTGCGTAAGGAGATCTACGTTACGGCGACGCTGGTCGGCGCGGCGCTGTTCGTGGTCGCCGTTCGATCGGGCATGCCGTTCTGGCCGGCTGCGTTCCTCGGCGGCCTTGCTGCCTTCGCCGTCCGCGCGGGCGCGCTCAGCTTCGGCTGGACGCTGCCGACCTATCGCTCGCGCCCAGGCCGCGAATTCCCGCCGCGCTGAAGTTCAGGCGGCGTAACGCGTCGCATCGACGCCGTAGTGATTGACATAGCGCTCGTTGATGGCGCTGACAGGCAGCACGATCAGCACGTCCGTGGTGCCGAACTGACGATCGACGACCGCCCCGTCGCCGACATAGGCGCCGATCCGCAGATAGCCCTTCAGCAGCGGCGGGAGCAGGTGCAGCGCCGCCTTCGCATCGATCGCCTCGACCGGCACGCGGTCCATCGCAACGCGGCGGCCGGGCAGGGCGCCGACCTGCCAGTCGCCCGGCGCGCGGGCATGATGATGCAGAAAGGCGAGCGGCAGCGCGAGACGGTCGGGGTCGGTTCCCTCGAGCGACGCGCAGCCGATCATGACGTCGATATTGTGCCGGCGCACATAGCTCCAGATGCCGTGCCAAAGCAGTTCGACGGTTCGCTTGGTCCGATAGGGGCGCAGCACGCAGGAGCGGCCGAGTTCCAGGAAACTGAGGCCGCTGTGTCGCTCGATCAGCGGCGCGAGGTCGAATTCATTGGCTGAGTAGAAGCCGGAAAAGCGCTGCGCCACGTCTTGGCGCAGCAGGCGATAGGTGCCGACAATCGCCGCCTCGCCTGACTTGGTGATCGTGTCGTGGTCGATGACGAGAAGATGATCGCAGATGGCGTCGAATGCATCGCGGTCACGCCGCGAAACCTGCGTCTGAATGTCGGGGATCGCCGACATCTCCTCATAGAAGACCTTGTAGCGCAGCTTCTGCGCCTTCTTCACTTCGCGCGGCGTGACCGCTAGGCGCACCTCGAGTGCGCCGATCCGCCCAAGCGGAGGAGGCGACAACGGAGCCGGCAAAAGACCTGGCGGCATCGTCTTTCTGAGCCCATGCAACATGCGCCGGGAAAGATCCGGCAGCGTGGAAAACGGCTCCGGAAACGGCCGCATCTTCGGCCGCGCCCCGCTTTCCGCCCGCTTCAGCATAGCACGATCTCCCATGACGCGGCGTGCCGGCAGGCCCAGGATCGGATTCGCCGGCTGCGATCGACGCGTTAGATCACGGAATTCATGCAGTTTGGTGACGGGGATTGAGAGCAACGCTTCGCCTGCTCAGCGCCTTCTCGAAGGCGTGGCCGAGGCGCTCGGCGGAGATGGGTTTCTCCAGGAACAGATCGGCGCCGGCCGCCAGTGCAGCTGCCTCGTTGGCCGCATCGCCATTTCCCGACGTCGCGATCATCGCAGGGCGCGCGCGCTCGGCTGCGGGTGACGCGAAGGCGCGGACGAGGTCGAGCCCGTCGCCGTCGCCGAGTCTCAGATCGACAAGCACGACATCCGGCGGATCAGCGAGCCGCGCCTTGGCCGCCACCAGCGTTCGCACCTCACTCACCTCATGGCCAAGCCGCTCCAGCACGGCTCGGGCGAGGAGCGCCGAAACGGGATCGTCCTCGACGACGAGGACGTCGAGAGGCCGGCGGCCGCGCCGTTCAGGAGCAATGCCATGGGGTTCGTCCGCCGGATCGGCAACGAAGCGGGCCGGACGGTGGATTGCTTCGCCGACCACGGCAACGAGCGAGCGGCGACGCACTGGACGCATGAGATAAGCGTCGAACCCGTCGTCCTTGAGTGCGTCGACGGCCCGCCGGTCCCGCGATTCGATCATGATTCCCACCGCCAGACGCCCGCCGGCCGCATCGCGCAGCCGCTTCAGCGCAACTTGGGCGTCGATGGCGATGCGTGCGTCGGCAAGAACCATGCGATAGGGCTGTCCAGCCGCTGCGGCCGCTCCGACGAGGCCGGTCGCCTCGGAGAGACTGCCGACGAGACGCGTCTCGGCTCCCGCTTCTTCGAGCGCGGAACCGAGAGCCTCCGATTCAAGACCGGGTGGGGCCACGAGCAGGACCGCCTCGCCGTCGAGCGGCCGGGCTGCGCGGGGCGGGTGCCCGAGGGGCGCCAAGCCAAGCGTGAAGTGAAAGACGGCGCCGCCGCCCGCGCGCGCTTCGAGCGCGATATGGCCGCCCATCCGCGAGACGATCTGTTGCGAGATCGCGAGGCCGAGGCCAAGCCCGGTTCCATCGACCCTCGCCCGCTCGAAGCTCGCGAATATCCGGTCGCGGTCGTCGCTGTCGACCCCCAACCCGCTGTCATGAACTGCAAAGCCGAGGGCGATACCCTCGTCCGCGATCGAATCGGCCGGATCGACGGCCAGCAACACCGATCCCTGCTCGGTTGCCGCGATCGCGTTGGTGAGGAGGTTGATCAGGATCTGGCGCAGCCGTCCGGCGTCGACCATGACCGGCGGCAGGTTGGGCGCGACCCGCGTGCCGAGGCCGATGCCGCGCTCATGGGCCAGCGGGGCCAGCAACTCGGCGATGTCCTCGACGAGCGCCTCGATCTCTGCTGGAGCGGGCTGGAGCGTGAACTGGCCGGTCGCGATGCGTGAGGCATCGAGCAGATCATCGACCAATCGGGCGAGCGCGCCGGCGGACTGCCTGACGGCGCTGACATAGGCGCGCTGCTCGGCCGAGAGCTCGGTTCCGGCGAGCAGATCGACCAGCGCCAGCACGCCATGCAACGGCGCCCGCATCTCGTGGCTGACGGTCGCAATCGGGATCATCGCCTCGGCCGCCTTTTGCGACCCGGCATCGCTGAGTTCCCAGGAGAGATCCTGCAATGCCTCGAAACGCTCAGCCATCGCCCGGCGCGTACGGCGTTCGCGAAGGAGCCGCAGCCAGAGGCCCCCGGCGGCGCCGACGGCCAGGAATAATCCAGCGGCCAGGAAATAGCTGGCCCCGCTCGACGGTTCCAGGAGCCCGATCATCAACGCGAAAATGGCAGGCAGTCCCACACCAAGCGCGATCAGCGCCGCGGCGAGACGGTGCGTTTCGGACGGCGCGACGACAAGGCGGAGCGGATCGGCGGACATCAGGCTGGCCCCTCAGGGTGCCGCAACGATACGGCCGCATCAGGCTAGTGGAGGTTGATTGCGAAACCCTTGCGTCTGGCCGATCGACCCGGCGCTAGATGCTTGCCGCGGCTGATCAGGCGGCCGCCTGCAGCCGCTCGCCAACGGCCCGGTAGCTCAGGGCTTCTGCCAGATGCATGCGGCCGACGCGCGCGGCAGCGTCGAGGTCGGCGATGGTCCGCGCGACCTTGAGCACCCGGTGATAGCCGCGTGCCGAAAGCTTGAGGGAATGCGCCGCCTCCGCGAGAAGCGCGCGGCCACTGGCGTCAGGTGCCGCAATCTCCTCCATGAGATTGGTCGGGCAGCGTGCATTGCTGCCGACATCCCTGAGCGAAAGGGCCTCATAGCGCTCGGCCTGCAAGGCACGCGCCGCAGCGACACGGGCGCCGACCACCGCACTCGTCTCGCCGCGGCCGGGCGCGATCAGATCGGCGGCCGTGACGGCAGGTACCTCGATGCGCAGGTCGATCCGGTCGAGGAACGGCCCCGACAGTCGCCCCTGATAGTCGGAAACGCAGCGAGCTCCGCGCGCGCAGACATGTCCGGGTTCGCCGGCCATGCCGCAGCGGCAGGGATTCATCGCCGCGATCATCTGGAAGCGGGCCGGATAGCTGACGCGATGATTAGCGCGCGCGATGACCGCCTCACCGGTCTCCAGCGGCTGGCGCAGCGAATCGAGCACCTGCGGCTGGAATTCCGGCAGTTCGTCCAGGAACAACACGCCATGATGGGCGAGCGAAACCTCGCCCGGCTTGACACGCAAGCCGCCGCCGACCAGCGCCGCCATCGAAGCCGAATGATGCGGGGCGCGGAAGGGCCGACGGTCGGTGAGCTTTCCTCCGGAGAGTTCGCCGCCGATCGACGTCACCATCGAGACCTCGAGAAGCTCTCGCGGCGTCAGCGGCGGCAGGATCGAGGGCAGGCGGCTCGCCAGCATGGACTTGCCGGCGCCGGGCGGCCCGACCATCAGAAGGTTGTGCCCGCCGGCCGCGGCGATCTCCAAGGCACGCTTGGCGACTTCCTGGCCACGGATGTCGGCGAGATCAGCGAGAAGCGGCGGCTCGCGCATCAGCGCCGGCTCCGGCCGCGTCAACATCTGCGTGCCTTTGAAGTGATTGGCGATTGCGATCAGGCTGCGCGGGGCGAGGATATCGAGTTCGCGGCTCGCCCAGGCGGCCTCTGGGCCGGTGGCCGCCGGGCAGATCAGGCCGCGTCCCATGGCATTGGCACCGATCGCCGCCGGCAGCACGCCCGCGACGGCTGTGATCGTGCCATCGAGCGCCAGTTCCCCGAGAACCAGATAGTCGGACAGCCGCTCGCCGGGAAGGGCGCCGATCGCGGCCATCAACGCCATGGCGATCGGCAGATCGTAATGGCTGCCTTCCTTCGGCCGTCCTGGACTATGCGCTCGCATAATCTCACGTTGCCGGAAGTGCACTCCTCTGCAGATTACCGCCGTTCTAGTCTTATCCGCCCATGCCGGCGATTGGCCGACGTCTCCTATTGTTTCCCCGCGCGAGGTGAGCCTATTGTGAGTGCAGTCTGCAAACTCACCCGGACGCGATGTCGAAACTCACCAAAACGATTGTTGAAAGCGCTGAGCCCCGCGAAAAACAATATACGGTCTGGTGCTCCGACCTGAAGGGCTTCGGCGTCTATATCCAGCCCTCCGGCCGGCGGAGCTATTTCGTCGACTATCGGACCGCGGACGGCGTGCGTAGGCGGATGACGATCGGAGCCCACGGCGTGCTCACGACGGAACAGGCCCGCAAGCTCGCCATCGAGACTATGGGCGGCATCGTTCTGCAGAAGGCTGATCCGCTCCTCGAGCGTCGCACGCGCCGGGCATCGCTTACGGTGGCCGAGCTTTGCGACCGATACATGCGCGCCGCCGAGAAAGGCCTCATACTCGGAAGGAGGAAGAGCCGACCGAAGAAGGCCTCGACAATTGAGATCGATCGCGGCCGGATCTCCCGACATATCAAGCCGCTGCTCGGCAACAAGCTCGTGATCGACCTTAGCCGGGCAGACATCACGAAATTCGTGCGGGACGTGTCGGCCGGGAAGACCGCGGTGAAGAATCGATCGGGCAAGAACGGTGCCCGCGTCGAGGTTACTGGAGGCCTGGGCACCGCCGCAAGGACGGCTGGTTTTCTTGGCGGGATCCTCACCTATGCGGTCGAGGAGGGCATCATCCCGAGCAATCCGGCTCAGGGCGTCAAGCTGCCAGCGGACGGGGTCCGGACGCGGCGCGTTCTTCCCGCCGATTACAAGGCCATTGGGGCAGCCCTCACGGCGCCGGAGGCCGAGATAGACACGCCACAGGCGATCTTGGGCGCGTGGCTGCTCGCGCTCACTGGCTGCCGCCTGGGCGAGATCCAGTCGCTGCGCTGGTCAGAGGTGGACGTGGAGGGCCATTGTTTCCGCCTCGAGGACAGCAAGAGCGGTCCCTCGGTTCGCCCGATCGGCACGGCAGCATTTGACGCTCTCTCCCGCGCCAAGAAGGTGGCGGGCAATCCTTATGTCCTCCCGGCGCTACGCAAGAACGGCCACTACAATGGCCTCTCCGGGGCGTGGGGGCGTCTGATGCAGCGTGCGGGCTTGGAGGGCGTGACACCGCACACGATGCGCCATTCGTTCGCGTCGGTCGCGGGCGACCTGGGTCTCGCCGAAAGCACGATTGCTGCGCTCCTCGGCCATGCCGGCGGGACCGTCACCAGCCGGTATGTGCATCGGCTCGATTCGGTGATGGTGGCAGCCGCGGACAAAGTATGCGGTGAGGTGCTCCGGCAAATGACCGCTGCCGATGACAGCTAGAAGGGCTCTTCGGAGTCGTCTAGCGGGGGCATAGGCGACATAGGCAGCTCTGGCTCTTCGAACGGGTTGTAGGCGTCCTCTTGGGCAATCTCCATCCGCTCCTCCTGCCAGCGCTCCAACTGCTCACTGACGTTTGCGCGGAAGTCTGGCGGCGTCGCGATCTTCCCCTCGTAGATCTTGTCCACGACGCCGCTGATCTCGTCTATCAGGCGATCAACGCCGCGTGACGGCTCCCCTCCAGCCTTCAGCAGGGCAGCCATAGTCGCAAGTTCTTCTAGCTTCTCGTCCAGCGTCTTGGGCGCCGGGAAGAAATGCTCAAGGCACCAAACCACGGCCTCGTTCATCGACATTCCGGCGCGTTCCGCTTTCGCCTTGATGCGGTCCCGCATGCCCGGAGGGAGGCGCAATTGGAACTGCTCGTAGTCCTTCACCTTCGGCTTTTCGGGCAGCACCATTCACAGACCTCTTTCGACCTAGCATGCATGCTAGATTTCGTTTGACTTAGCCACGGGCCTGCGGAATATTCCAGTCATAGCATCAATGCTATGACAATCCGTAGGGATGGTTAGTCAAATGTCAACGCCTGCTCGCCCCCGCCTGCGCCGCTCTGAGGTGCCGAACTACTTGATGGAGAAGCACGGCATCCCGTGCGCATTGAAGACGCTCAACAAGCTTGCCTCGATCGGCGGCGGCCCTGCGATGCAGTATGCCGGCCGCATCCCGCTCTATCGCCCGGAAGACCTTGATGCCTGGGCTGCCGAGCGGCTCAGCAAGCCGGTCCGTTCGACCGCTGAGCGGAGCGCCGCATGAGCGCTGCCGACCTGAAACAGAAAGGTCCGGCGAAGGCGGCAACCTTCCCGGACCGTGGTTCTCACCCCGCGAAGGGATCATCAAACATGAGCAGCAATATCACGGAGCCGGCCGCGCCGGCAATGAAGGACATGATCGAGGCGTTCCGGCTCCTCGAGGGCGCCATGTGCGACACACTGCATATGGCCGACCTCGCGTCCGACGTCGTCTGCGATGCTCTTTCCGACACCGAATTGCACCGGAGCATCACCGGCAAGGAGGACGTCGTCTACATGCCGGCCCTCCGAGTCGACCGCCTGATCTTCGTCACCACGCAGGCATGGGTGATGGTCCGCGATCTACACGCCGCGTACTACGCCGCGCTCCACGGCGAGGTGGCGTCATGACCGAGCCCCTCGTCGACCAGATGGACGGTGGTCTCGATCTCATCCGGGTCAGCCGCATCGCTCTCCTTGCCGAAGGATGGATTGACCAGGACGCGGCAGAGGCGATCGGGCATAGCCTAGACATAGCGCTGAAGATGCTGTCGGCGCCGCGCGAGCACCTGAACCGGGAGCGCGGCGCATGAGCAACGTCATTCCCTTCCCGCAGGTCGATCGGCTCGTGATCGAGACGGGCGTCTCCTCTCGCGACGATGATCCAGATCAGGTCGGCCAGCGTCTCTTCTGGTTGGAATACCAGCCCGCCTCTGGCGGTCATCTCATCGCATGGATGGGAACCAGCTTGGCTGGGGCGCGCCGCGCCGCCGGGGAATGGGCGGCCGACGGCGTCACGATCTCGGACCGGACGGGGATGCCCTGAATGAGCAGCAAGTGGAAGCGAAAGGGCGGTCAGAAGTTTCTCATGATCGACGGCGCGGTCTTCCGATCGGCCGCCTGGAAGGCGCTGCTGCCGGCCGAACGCGTCGCCTACGAAGAACTCAAGTGGCGATACGACGGCACCAACAATGGACGGATCGGGCTCGGCTGTAGGGAGCTGGCCGAATTGCTCCATGCAAAAAGCAAGGACACCGCCAGCCGAGCGCTCGCCGCGTTGCAGGAGAAAGGCTTCGTCGCGAAGGCGAAGCCAAGCGGGTTCACCCTGAAGCATCGCGTCGCAACCGAATGGCGTCTCACCGAGTACCGAGACGACGTCACCGGAGAGCTGCCGACAAGAGAATACGTCCGCTGGAAGCCGCCCCTCGAAAACAAAACACAGTCCGATGGATCGGACGCACGGTCCGATGGATCGGACAGAGGTCGGATTATACCCGGAGCAAATACGGTTCACAGTCCGATGGATCGTACCGTCAGGCCCGTTTCGAGCAAATCACAGTCCGATGCATCGGCCACATATAGATATACCATAGGGGGTGAGACCAATGCGTAGCTCTGACCTTCCGCTCTTTGCCTGGCAGCCGCCTCGCCAGACGATCCCATTTCCGGCCCGATCTCGCATCGGCCACGCCCGGAAGGTCGCTCTGCAGATGGCCAAGGCCCGGACGCAGAATGAAGCGACATGGGCCTATACCCGGGCATGCGACTCGTTCGTTGCCCAAATGCGGAAGGCTGGCATCGCCGAGCATGAGATTGAGCGGCAACTCGCCGACTTCTCCCGAGCCATCTACGGGCAGTGCCTCAGCGAGCACGCGGCCTGGGTGCCCACGCTGCCTGAGCACGCCTCCTACCATCGCAGCCCCGACGGTGCAGCATGACCTCCCAGACAGCAACCCGAGCCTCCGATGGCGGATGGCAGGTTACCAGCGCGGGAGCGGTCCTCGCCGGCCCATTCCCGACCATGGCCGAGGCATGGCGGTGGATCGACCGATACGAGGGCGAGCCGATCACGCCCGTGGGCGTCAACCTCACCGCGCTTCTGCGGCCCCGCACCTCTCTCCCCGATGGTGCAGCATGAACGATCCCCTTTCGCCTGCCGAGTACGATCTGCACTCCGTTTCGACGGTGGAGCGCCAGCTCGCTGAGAGCTTAGCCGACGCAATCGAAGCGGCACGAAACGCAGGGATGCCCGATCCCGCCCTTCGCCAAGCCCTCCTGGACCTCGCCGTTGCGATCTCGAACGACAATCTCGATGCCGCCGTAATGCTCGCGGCCGTCAGGGCTGAGCGCCGCCGGCGGGAGGCAAACCGCCTATGACGGATCGGATCCCCCAGGTTCTCATCGGCCACAAGGAGATTGCCCGCTTCCTCGGCGTCTCTCCTCGTCAGGTGGCATGGCTGGATGAGAAGAACCGTCTTCCCACGTTCCGGATAGGTCGCCGCTCATGCGCTCGGCCCGACAGCCTGCAGGCTTGGCTGATCGCAGAAGAGGAGAAGGCGCGGCGGCAGAGACGGTAGAATGTTGCCGTGAGAACCCATTGATATTGTTATATTTTCTCCTCCATCGACCATTGACATTCGAGGCTTTGACGCCAAAGTCATCGAAGGTTGGCAATAACGTTACGGGCTGAGGGCCATGGCAGACGGCAAGTTCATCAGCTACCTCCGCGTCTCGACGGAGCGCCAAGGGCGTTCTGGCCTTGGCCTTGAGGCTCAGCGGCAGGCGGTCGCCGAGTATCTCAACGGCGGCAAGTGGACGGTCCTGCAAGAGGTCGTAGAGATCGAGAGCGGCAGCAAGGATGATCGGCCGAAGCTTCTCGAGGCCATGGCTCTGTGCCGGCTCCACGGCGCCACGCTGGTCATCGCGAAGCTCGATCGCCTGTCGCGTGATGCCGCGTTCCTGCTGAGCCTGCAAAAGGCTGGCGTGCGCTTCGTCGCGGCCGATATGCCGGAGGCCAATGAGATGGTGGTCGGCATCATGGCCGTGGTTGCCCAGGCCGAGCGCAAGATGATCAGCCAGAGGACCAAGGCGGCCCTGCAAGCGGCGAAGGCGCGTGGCCAGAAGCTTGGCGGCTTCCGCGGCGCGATGATCACTGACGAGGCGCGCAAGGCCGGCCGAGAGGCTGCTTCAGCGAAGGCACGGGCTCGCGCGGCCGACCTGATGCCGGTGATCGAGGAGATCAGGGCCTGCGGCGTAACCAGCCTCGGCGGGATCGCCGCAGCGCTGAGCAGCAAGGGCATCCCGACGGCCCGCGGCATGAGTGACTGGACAGCCGTCCAGGTATCCCGCGTGCTCGCATCTGCTACGCCATCGAACGCTTAGCACCACTTAGCGACAGTTCGGCCTAACCCCGATTGAACCGGGGGCGATGCGCCGACAACTCTCGCTGCATGACGCAAACAAGCCCCTCGATCGCTCAGCCTTTGCCGACCGGCCGCGCCGCTGTGTCGAACGGTTCGCGCCTGCTTCCGGGCGTGGATGGCCGGAGCGCATCGGCACGCCGCTATCGGGACCTGATGAAGGAGTTCACCGGCGAGCTCGGCGGCGAGGGCATCATGACGGAGCCGATGCGTGCCCTCGTGCGCCAGGCTGCAGCCGTGACGGTGGAAGCCGAGAAGATGCAGGCGGCGATCGTCCGCGGCGACCCGGTGGACACCGAGCAGCTGGTGCGGGTGACGAATACCCTCGCCCGCCTCATGAATCTTCTGAAGACGAAAGCCAAGGCGGCTAAGGCCGGCCAGCGAACGGAGCTGTCCGAATACCTCCGCAACAGGGCGGCCATCGCATGAGGCCGCTGGTTAGCCTCCGAGAGGCCATGGCCGACCCGGCATTGCTCGGCGGCGCCATTCCCGGTGAGTCTTGGTTGCCCTGGCGCACGCTCCTCATCGCCGCGATGGGAGAGCCGCTCACGGATGACGAGCGGACGATCTTCACCGCGTTGACGGGCCGCGATATCGAGCCTCTGGAGCAGGTTGAGGAGCTCTGGTGCATCGTCGGCCGGCGCGGTGGCAAGACGCGGGCCGCGGGCACGCTGGCTGCCTATGTCGCCGGCCTCTGCGACCACAGCGACGCACTGGCGCCCGGTGAGCGTGGCGTGCTTCCGATCATGGCGGCGTCGACCGATCAGGCCACACGGGCATTCCACCATGTCGTCGGCATCCTGAACCATTCCCCGGTGCTGCGGTCGGAGGTGCAGGATCAGCTCTCCGATGTCATCCGCCTCGGAACAGCGATCGATGTGCAGATCCGGCCGGCGAACTTCCGGACCCTGCGCGGCATCACGGCCGTCGGCGCGATCGGTGACGAGGTGGCGTTCTGGTCCATCGAGGGCTCGGTCAATCCCGACAGCGAGATCCTCGACGCCCTTCGCCCCGCGCTGGCGACCACCGGCGGGCCTTTGGTGGTGATCAGCTCTCCCTATGCGAGACGCGGCGAGCTCTGGGCAGCATACAAACGGCACTACGGCCCGAAAGGCGATCCCCGCGTTCTGGTGGCCAAGGGACCGTCGCGAACGTTCAACCCGACGCTGAAGCAATCGGTGGTCGACCGGGCCTATGAGCGCGATGCGGCTGTGGCTTCGGCCGAATATGGCGGCGAGTTCCGCACCGATGTTGAGGCGCTGCTGACCCGCGAGGCGGTCGAGGCCTGCGTTAGCCCGGGCGTCCGGGAGCGGGGGGCTGTGGCGTCGACCAGCTACTTCGCCTTCGTCGACCCTTCGGGCGGCAGCGCTGACAGCTTCACGATGTGCATCGGCCACCGAGATGATCGGGTTGTCGTCATTGACGCCATCCGGGAGCGGAAACCACCGTTCTCACCTGAAGGTGTTGTCGAGGAGTATTGCACGCTCCTCAAGAGCTATCGGGTCAATCGTGTCAGCGGTGATCGTTACGCTGGCGAATGGCCACGCGAGCAATTCCGTAAGCACGACATCCAATACGAGGTCGCGGTCAAGGCAAAGAGCGACCTTTATCGGGATCTGTTGCCCGTCCTGAACTCGCGCAACATCGACCTGCTCGATCATGACCGGCTCGTCACCCAGTTGATCGGTTTGGAGCGGCGCACGGCGCGCGGTGGCCGCGACAGCATCGACCATGCGCCAGGCGCCCATGACGACATCGCGAACGCGGTCGCCGGCTGCATCCAAGCCAAGCGCTCATTCAATTACGACTGGGTCGCATAAAGGAGCCCCCATGACCGCCACCGCCCTTGCCACGAAGTCGCCGCCAGCCGCCGCACCCGCGAAGGCCGTCTTGCCGCCCGTCCTGTCGCTCGATGATCGGATCCGCGCCGCGCTCACGGACCATGCGGCATCGACCGTGATCGCTGAACTGGCCGCCGAGGTCGATGACGCCGTTGCCGCTGCGGAGAAGCACTATGCGGCAGCGAATGAACGGGCGATCGACCCGACCATTCCGGGCGAGGCCGTCGCCGAAGCGCGGCGTGTGATGGAAGACAACGACTTCATCCGGCAGCGCATGCACGAGGCAGCGCGGCGTCTCAAGGATGAGCTCGACGTCGCGAAGGCGCGGGAGGCCGATGCGGCCCGACAGATCGAGGTCAGCGCCTTCTTCGCCGAGCGCGACCTGCTCATCCGGGATCTCCGCCAGCAATACGAGAACGCCGCCGGCGTCATTCTCAGCCTGCTCCGGCGGCTGCAGCGAAGCGATGCGGAGCTCGCCCGGCTCGGCCTCGGCCTTGATGCCGGCGCCGAGACAGGGGCGCGTGGCGTTCCGGCGCACTTCCACACGGCGAATGGACCTGTGTCGCGCCTCTATGACGCCCGTCTGCCTCAGTTCTACGGCCACGGCTACCTCTGGCCGCGATGACATCACCGATCCGCGCCGGCGAGCGCGGTGAAGACGGGAGCGGGGCTCGGCGACGCGGGAACCGCTCCCTTCCAAATCCCAACCCAAGGAGATCGCGATGGAGCGAAGAGCTAAGTTCTCACGAGATGGCCAGCTGATCGAGGACGACGACGACATCCTGCGGGATGGTCAGACCCTCCGTATCCCAGTGATGCTCCGCGACGGCAGCCCGGCGCCGGCCGGCACGCCTGCCGCCGACACACTGCCGCCCAACGTCACAGTCCTGGCCGACGGCTCGGCCCGGCACACCTTCGACGATGGCTCCGCTGTGCTGATGATGGGCGATGGCAGCCGCCGCTATCTCGACGCGGCCGGCAATCCCGCCAAGTCGTTGACACTGGTTCAGCAGGCACACGCCGAAGGTGCAGCCGGCCGGGCGGGGCTGATCGATCGCCATGCCCATGTCGACGCGGCTCACCGCGCCTATGAGGCGAACCTCAACACCGCCTGGCGCAACGGCGCCTGAACCTCTCATCGAAGGGATCGACCATCATGGCTGAGAAGAAAATCAACGGGCGGACCTTCAAGGTGACGCCGATGCTGGCCTCCGAAGCGCTGGCGATGCAGGCGCGGCTGTTCAAGGCGATCGGACCGGCCATGCCGCGGCTGCCCGCCATTCTCGCTGGGCTCAAAGAAGATAGGCCGGCGGAGGCCCGTACCGCGGCCGAGGTCAGTTCCATCTCTGCCCTGGTCGAGATCCTCGGCGGCGCTCAGCCGGGCGAGACAACGGCGCTGGTCAAGGACATCTGCGAGAAGGCGATGATCCAGAGGCAGGGCGGCAACTTCGAAGATGTCGACCTCGATCATGACTTCACCGGCCACCTTGCCGATATCCCGGCCGTCGTGCTGTTCGTGCTCAAGGAGAACTTCTCCGATTTTTTCGGCGACGTGCTCAAGAGCGTTGGCAACCGGGCGCGGGCGGCGAGCTGAGCGAGGCTGAGCTGCGCCGGGCCGCGCCGACGCTCGATCTCTTCCTGTGGCGGCCGGTGATGGCCGACCCGCCGCTGTGCAGCCCGAGCGACTTGCGGACCTGGGTGACGCTCGGCGACCTGCTCGACATGCACGAGGCCCTCGATCTGAAGGCGTTCGCTGCCGAGAAGGCGGAGCGGGAAAGGGAACAGCGGCGATGACCGTCATCGACGAACTCATTGCGATCCTCGGCTACAAGTTCGAGGGCGAGAAGGACGTCGCCCGCTTCAAGCAGGGCATCGACGGTGCCGAGAAGCGGCTGCGCAGCTTCGCCTCAGCCGTCACTGTCATCGGTGCCGCGATCACCACCGGCGTTGGGGCGATGTTCGCCCGATCGGTCATTCAGGTCGGCTCGCAGTTCGAGAACCTGCAGGTTCGGCTCGAATCTCTGGAAGGATCATCGGACAAGGCCAAGAAGGCGATGGATTGGGTGACGATCTTCGCGCAGAAGACGCCACTCTCACTCAAGGAGACCGCCGACGCCTATGCGATGCTGAAGACCTTCGGCATCGACCCGATGAACGGCTCGCTGCAGGCGGCCGTCGACACAATGGCGAAGAATGGCGGTTCAGCCGATTATCTCCAAGGCGTCATTCTCGGCCTCGGGCAGGCATGGACCAAGGAAAAGCTGCAGGGTGAGGAAGCGCTGCAGCTGATCGAGCGCGGCATTCCCGTCTGGGAACTGCTCTCGGAGGCGACGGGCAAATCCGCTGCCGAGCTGCAGAACCTGTCGCAGAAGGGCAGGCTCGGCCGGAAAGAGATCGCGCTCCTCATCGAGATGATGGAGAAGAAGTCTTTCGGCGCGTCGGAGAAGATGGCGAAGACCTGGTCCGGCGTCACCGGCCGGCTCGGCGACACCTGGACGATGTTCCTGAAGCGGATCGCCGATGCCGGCTTCTTCGACACGGCGAAGCGCCAGGTCGATCGGTTCTCCGACTTTCTCACGGAGCTCGCTGCCGACGGGCGGCTCGAACGCTGGGCGAGGACGCTGTCCGACGCGCTGTCGGCGGCTGCGGACGCTATCAGTCCCATTGCAAAGGGCATTGTGAAGGACGTCGGCACAATCGTCGATGCCTTCAAGAAGATGCCGGAGCTCAAATGGGCAATGTTGGCGCTCGGCGTCTTCATGTTCCCGACTGTTGCGGCCTTCGGGCTTCTCGCGCTGCTCGCCGATGATGTGCTGACCATGATGCGGGGCGGCAAGTCGATCATCGGCGACTTCTCCAGATGGCTGCAGGATCTCACCGGCATCGCCAAGAGCACCGCCGACGCGATCTCGCTGATCGGAGCCGCGATCCTCGCCGCCTTCATCTTCAAGCCGGCGCTGGCGAGGGCAGGGTTGGCTGCAGTCGGCGGCCTTGTCGGACTGGCAAGAGGCATCCTCGGCAGTGCGGCGCCGGCGGCCGCTCCCGCAGCTGCTCCGGCAGTCGCCCCTGCCGCTGCGGAGGCCGGCTTCCTGGCATGGGCCGGACGGGGGCTCGCGCGCTTCCTGGCGCCGATTGGTGTCGCCCTCGGCGTCGCGGAGCTGCTGAAGACCTTCGATCCCAAGGGAAACCTTTGGGGCCTGACGTCGGGCATCGACAAATGGATGAAGAAGAACACAGGCTTTGATCCGTCCAACGTGACCCCGGACGGTTCGCAGCGCGGCACCTTCGGTCAGCGACTCGACGGCGGGCCGAACAAGGTCGATCTCTTCCGCGTCCCGGCCGCTGTCCCTGATGGCGGACGAGACTACACGCTCGGGGCCTTCGGCGGCTTCCGGCAGCCAGGACAGGCACCTGTAGCGGGCGGGTTCAAGGGCGGCGATGTCTGGGTCGACAGGATGAACGCGGCGCTCGCCAAGCTCCCTGCCGTGTTCGAGATGGTGGACAAGATGTCGGGCGCGATGCCCGGATCGACGGCGCCGCAGGTGATGAATGACAATCGCCAGGACAATCGCTCCACGACGGTCAACATCACGCAGAACATCGCGCAGGCCAGCGATGCGCCGCGCGCCGCGGCCGAGGCGACCGGACGCGCTGTTTCCGGGAGAGCCTCTTCGTTGTCGCAGCCGGCCAGAAAGGTCGATCCCGCCACAAATTGGGGAGGACCGCGCTGATGGGCTTCTATGCCAAGGTGATCCGTCGGAGCGGCGGCGGATTGAAGAAGCTCTTCGTGCCGAAGCGGCGGCGGTCCATCGTCAAGGTCGGCTTCCCCGCCGGAGAGGTCAAATCATCGGTCATCATGCGGGCGATCTACAACGAGTTCGGCACGCGCGGATCCGGCAAAGGATTCAAGACGGAGCGAGGCGGCGGGTTCGGCGGACCTATTCCTGAGCGGCCGTTCCTCCGCAACGCCATGCGCGAGAACCGCGATGCCTACCGCGCGGCGATGAGGGCCGCAGCGCGCAGGATCTTCGCCAAGAAGCTGCCCGTAGGCGAGGAACTGCGCCGGCTCGGCGTCAAGGCGCAGGGCGACGTGCAAAAGTCTATCCAGACACTGACTTCGCCCCCGAATAGTCCGCTCACAATCGCATTGAAGGGCTCTGACAAGCCGTTGATCGACACGGGTGAGATGGGGCAGGCAGTCACCTTCAAGGTCGAGGAGTAACCCGCCATGCCCGCCATCATCTTCTCGCGCGCAATCGGCCCCGTTGCCGTTGATGTCGTGCTCTCCGAAGCCCATGAGAGCCGTCTGTCGATCACGAAAAACCCGATCGAGGCAGGCGCCGATGTCGCGGACCACGCCTATGTCGAGCCAAAGCGACTGACGCTCGATTTCGCGGCAGCCGGCGCGGCTCTGACCTATGCAGCGCTGGTCCGCTTCCAGGAGAGCCGCCAGCCCTTCACGGTGGTCTCCGGTCTGTTCATCTACGACAATATGCTGATCGAGGTCCTGACAGCCGACCGCGACCCCGACACCGCATTTATCTTAAAAGGTCGCGCCGTTCTCAGCGAGGCGATCATCGTCGAAACTGCCTATGCGCAGTCCGAAGACACGGGTTCGCAGAAGTCTGGGCAGGCGGGCGGCAAGAAGTCGACCAATGCCGCAAAGCCTTCCTCCGGTCGTTCTGGTGATGCTGTGACTGCTGATCGTGCTTCCGGCACGGTGGCGCGAGGCGACGCGACCTCATCGGCTTCCTCGACTGCGGAAGATCAGTCGGCGCTCTATCGCCTGAAGTACGGATCTTCGGCAGCGAGAGTGGGCAGAGGGGATCTCTGACATGCTGCAAGCCGCTCGTGCCATCGATCGCTTCGCCGTTCCGCTGACGCTCTACCAGACGCAGCCGACGACCTATGTCAACCACAAGCCGGTGACGCATGACCCGATCGAGATTGCGATCCGTGGCGTCATCCAGCCCGCCAAGGGCAACCAGATGCAGGACATGCCGGAAGGCGTCAGGATCGACGCCGGATGGCTGCTGTGGACCCGGGCCGAGGTCGGCGAGGGCGACATCGTCGCTGACGCCGCGGGTCTCCGCTACCGCGCCATGTGGCTTTGTCCGCGCGCGGAAGGCGGGTTCGTGCGGGCGGTGCTGGAGAGGTTTCGATAGGGATCCGGAATGCGGGCCCCATCGCGGACTAGAAAGACCCGCGGGCAGGATGGAAATGCGGCTTTTCCTGCGCCAAGCTACAGCGATGAGAATACCACCCGGCTTCCGTGAACTTTGCTCTGGGCTCCATCAGGATGCCCTCTACCTGGCGCAAGGTAGCGTTGAACGCCTTGCTGCCAATTGCATCAGTTTTGTCCGGCAAGAACACAGGGCTGACCTCCGTGAATTCCTACGCATCGAACTGGCGGTCCGAACAGCGAGCGAGCTGAAGGGAGTTATCAAGCGACAGAAGCCCGACATTTTCTTTTCCTCTTCCGCGGCGAGAACCTTTCTGGAAAATGTCTATCAGCGCCTTGATTAATCAAATATCCGGCCTAGTTCGGCGCGCGATGTACGGCCTGGGCCGAGATGGCCGACGCTTCAATTCGTTGTGCCCGAGCTCGTCAAGGAGCGGCCGGAAAATGCGATTGAGCTCTGGTCCGAAACCATCAAGAAGGTCTCCAATGTCCTCGCCGCGTTTCCCGAGCTCGAGGCGCGCGGCGGAGCGCTCCTGGACCAGTTCGAGGCGCTAGACCTCGCTCGGCTGCGTCTACGCGCCAAGCAGGTCGCCATAGGCCGGATCGCCGCCCATGAGGCTCTTGCCGTGCTTCTGATCGATGCTCTTGGGCCCGAGTTGCCGCAGGTCGATCCTGTCCCGGTCAAGCGGAAGATGACGGTGAAAGAGAAGAAGGCGCGGGAGGCGGCGGCTCGGCGGAGAGCAAGGCGGTCGACGCATTCCGCGCCAGATCCGGCCGCCTCCGCGAATTCAGCCCAGCTTCCGGGCGGGTAACGTGCGAGACAGGCTCAGAGCGACGGATCGAGTCAAATATGTCCAAGTCGTCTGTCATGGAAGTTTGATTCTGGTGCCTCCGCCCGTTCAGCGCATCGAAGATCAGGAACACGCAATGCGGGCGCCTAAGGGCTTCGCCGGTCGTCGGCCACATATCAACCGGCTCGTTTAAGCCAAGGCGCTTCACCTCCGAAAGCCGGTGAAGCTGAGCCTTCCGTTTTGGCATCGATCGTTTTGGGAACGGAACAATCCGCGATAGCTGCGACATTCTGACTCGGAAACGTGATTGGACGATCGAGTCAGCAGCGCGCTATTTGTTGTTCGACGTAGTTGACACGGTAATATTCTGCCTGCCGTGGGTTCGCATCACCAGTTTCGGAGGAACCGCGAACGCATACCTAGGGGTTCACTTGGCAGGCCCCGACTACGTCGCAAAAAACAGCGCCTCCTCCGGGCGCTGTTTTGCTATCCGCGATGGTTCTGAAGGACCGCGCCTCGAACTAGATGGGATCTTGTCTGCCGCTTTCGGCATCGGTGAAACGTCTGGACCCACACCTCGCAGTTGTTCACGATCTTCAATGAAACCGAATATCGATGCGCAAGAGCCGGGCTGAGGTAGTTCACAATCACGAACCTAGGTTTATCTCGCTCCTGGACGATCAGCCCGTTTCTGATGGCGAACGGCATAACCAGCATCTCCAAGCGGGATATCTGAGGGTGATCCCGCTCGATGTGATCTAGCGCGGAAAGCGCCATATAGACGTTGGGTGTGGCGAGGCGCAGCGCATTGCTGACAGCGGGGCGGAATTCCCCGACATGGATAGGGTCACGCAAGCCGCGAGAAAGGGCGTTTATGTCTTCAAGCGTTAGCGACACCAATAACGCACTCAGCCAGGCCGACAAGTTTCAGAAAGCGGCGAGAGAGGCCGAAACAGACGACAGCGCAGAGGCCTTTGACGCTGTTCTGAAGCGGGTAGCAAATGGCAAAGCCGAGAAAAAACGGCCGCCCCTAAGGGCGACCGCCATGACGATTAGGCAGCGCGTTAACGCCGCTTGACCGCCTCGGCACGGCTGCCAGAGTGCTTGTCGCCGCTTTTGATCTCAGAGACGCGGGCGCTGTTCACGTCGAACTGCGCCGCGATCCGGTTCTGTGTCCATCCATCTAGCAGCATGGATTGGATTTTGACTGCGTCATCATATGTGAGCCGCCGAGAAGGGCGCCTCGGGTCTTCGCCGAATAGGTCGCGCATGGACCTGCCTTTCGCTTTGAGAGCAAAAGCCGGGCTTGACCAAAGGGCGGAAAAGACTCACTACTAACTTGCACTACCGCCCTACGTCCCGTCGCCCGACCATCAATCGTGACGGGGCCTGAACTTCAGAAGCCGTCCCGGTTGGCCCCGTGGCGGCTTCGTTCATTTAGGCTCACACCACATGTAGTTCGAGTCCGCATCCCAGGGCAAGACATAGTAATACGACCGCTGCACACTTTTCGTGGGCGGTTACAATATTCCAGCGATTTCAGTCTTTTAGGGTAGTCCTCCCGTGTGAACGGTGGTCCTCCCTCCACACATCACACGCCACCAGTTAGCGCTGATTCGAGTAGAAGCGCAAATTGCTGCAGCGCGGCTGAGTCGCTGCGTGGCGAAAGACATCAGCGTTACTTACCTATTAGGTAAAAGCATATGCAGATTTCTTTATATCAAACGGGGAGTGGCACGGATTTGCAAGAGATAGGCTAGCCTGCCTCGCGGCCGCTAGCGAGGTGGCCGGTGGCACGCGCGACCCGCCGCATCTCCAGCGGGTCGCGGAGGCTTATAGGGTTTGGCCAAGTCATGCTTACAGAGCGATGTTCATATCTATCTGATAACCAGCTGCTTTGAGCTCCTTCGCGAGAGCAAACTTCCACATGCCGGCACCATCAACTGGTGTATAGAGTACCCCATCGAAATCGTTGGGGGTTTCCACATCGCCGCGGACCAGCGAGGCCACCCGGTTCGGCCCAAGGGCTCCGAGAAAGAAACCCAGCTCCAAAATGACATTCTGCCTCGCCCTCTTCTTGCCATTTGGCAATTCATCGTCGGGCGTCAGTAGGACGATAGCGAACCCAACATCAGCGGCCTCATCTCGGAACTTCTGAATGATCGTTCTACCTACATTCGCCTGCTCATGAAGAATGATGGGCTCGTATCCAAGTTTGGCGATCCAACGCGCGACGCTCTCTTTCAGCTCGCTGTCGTGGCCGTGAACAACGAAGATGCGATTGGACTGTACGTCAGCCGTCTTTGCCGTTCTGCGAACCGCAACCTCTTCGTCAGCTCCGAGACGTTCCTGTAGGAGGGAAATTGCGTCGCCCAGCAATTGGATAGAGCGAACTCTGTCTGCCGAAACGCTCCTCACTTTGTCATGGTGAGGAAGTTCATCCCCAAAAGATATAGGCCAGTCAAACTGCGAGGCCGCCCAATATCTATTATACTCGATTGTATTGCTGCCGAATGTCTCAACGAGTGCGGTCTCGATTGAAGTTGAGAGCGGACGTACGGTCTCGTGCGGATCTTCACGACTGAGACTATTCGGATCGAATGCTTTGACATCGTCGAGCCGCTTGGTCAAACGCACGATGCCGCGCCGCATGTCTTCGGCCGACATTGATGCCTGCTTAGGTTCTTGTGGTGTAGGCCGTCGAGCCATATTGCAACTCCCCCGCGAATCAATCGTCAGTCGAATTAGATGCAGGAGTTGTCGTGCAGGCAAGGACCGGCAGGCGATCGTGTGTGAAGCGAGATACCTGTAGAAATCGAGAGATCGCACAGAAAAGACAACGCGAGCCCTATCGCGCCACCTTTTTCAGTGCTTTGAGGCGCTCAACCAGCGACGCATATTGGTAAGTGGCCTTTAGTATTTCCTTGGCCATATCAATCGCTAGACCAGATTCGTCGATGCCAATGTCGTCGTAGGCCTGAGCCTCAACGTGAGCTGCATCGTTGCCTAGAATTCGGAGCTCATCTGCGGCGGCCAGTAGCTCAGAGGGTATGATGATCGATGTGCTCAGCTTTGATAGACGATCCTTCAGATTGCCACCGGTCGCGCCCTTGTCCTTGCAAACCTCCTCGAGAACTCGTCGAATCATGAGTGCGGATGCCTTATACGCTCCTGCGGCGTGGCACTTTAGGGCCTCTTCAATCGAACTGAGGATAGCTTGTGGGAGCGCCGTGGCGTCAAAGTCGATGAGTTCTGACGGCAGAGAACTGACAAGCTTGCCGCCCTCAACGTGAACGAGAATTATTCCTCGGCAGTCCGGGTTGGGGCAGATTCGGATTCCCGCGCCACACTGGATATTTTCAACGATGCCATCTGTGCGTCTTCGTTGCTCCAACCAACCCGCGTCGAGGCTCTGCTCTGATGGGTGAAAGACGCCAGCGTGCCGACAATAGGGGCAGCGAAGCTTTACATCCTTCGGCGGCAACGGCCCTGGACCCAGAAGCCCACGAAACGGCATTTAGGCACCAACCGTGATTGAGGGTTCGTCACCGAGCGCGGGCGCGCACAAATGATCCTGCGGCGACGTTGCCGGTGAGTGATGCGTGAGTGATGCGCAGGGCCCTCTGGAATTGACAAAAAACTCAACGCGTTGCAGCTCCTGCTGGCTGCCTTCCTTCGGAAGATCGGCCGGCGCGAGATTGACGATGACCCGCTTTGGCGGCAGGGCGAGCCCGGAGGCATGCAGCGCCGAGCGCACCCGTTCACGGCTTTCGGCAACGGTCTTGTCGGGCAGGCCGACGATGATGAAACTCGACAGGCCAGGGACGATCTGCACCTGCACATCCACGGGAACTGCCTCGATCCCCTGGAAGGACACTGTCGTTACATGCGCGACCATTGCCTGATCCCCGTTCACCCAAGGCAAGACTAGGCCAAGCGGGGTGGCGGCGCAAGAACAGGAGGGGAACAAAAATCGCGCAGCAGTTGCGCCTGGGTTGTGCCTGGTTGAAAACCGTTCACCGTTTGGCTTCGATGGCATCCCAGATCAGGCTGGCGATGTCGGCGCCGCCGAAGCGCTTCACTTCGCGAATCCCGGTCGGCGAGGTGACGTTGATCTCGGTCAGATAGTCGCCGATGACGTCGATGCCGACGAACAGGAAGCCACGCCGCTTCAATTCCGGACCAATCGCCTCGCAGATTTCGCGATCGCGCCGTGTCAGCTCGATCGGCTCGGGGCGTCCGCCGACATGCATGTTGGAGCGCGATTCGCCATCGGCGGGGACACGGTTGATGGCCCCGGCCGCGACGCCGTCGACAAGGATGATGCGCTTGTCACCGGCCCGGACGGCGGGCAGATAGCGCTGCACGACATAAGGCTGGCCGTGATAGGCGGCGGCGAAGATCTCCAACAGTGACGCCAGATTCTGGTCGCCTTCCGACAGGCGAAACACCCCGGCGCCGCCATTGCCATAGAGCGGCTTCACGATGATGTCGCCATGGGCACGTCGGAAGTCGCGGATTTCCTCGGCGTCGCGGGAAATCAGCGTCGGCGGCATCAGGGCCGGGAATTCGGTGACGAAGATCTTTTCCGGCGCGTTGCGCACCTCGGCGGGATCGTTGACGACAAGCGTCTTCGGATGGATGCGCTCAAGAAGATGCGTCGTGGTGATGTAGCCCATGTCGAACGGCGGGTCCTGCCGCAGCAGCACGACGTCGAAGGTCGAGAGATCGGTGCGTTCGGTCTCGCCGAGCGTGAAATGGTCGCCCGGGATATCGCGGACCTGTACGGACTCGAGCCGCGCCTCGACCCGTCCATCATTCAGCGACAGACGGTCCGGCGTAAAATGCGCGAGCCGGTGGCCGCGCCGCTGCGCCTCAAGCATCAGCGCGAAGGTCGAATCGCCGCGGATGTTGATGCTGGCGATGTGATCCATCTGCACGGCGACGGAAAGCGACATGGAAACCTCGGGGGCTGGCGCGCGCAGGGCGGGCGATCTGGCCGAGTCTTATGGCGCGACCGGGTGCTGCCTGGCAATCCCGCAGCGTGGCCGTCACCGATCGGTCCCGAAGGCGTCGACGAGATGACGCGGCCAGCGGCGTGGCGCTATGAGCACGAGATCAAAGCGGAGGGTGAGCGTCGCCGCATCGGGATGGCGGCCAATAAAGGCGTCCGCCGCGCGCAGCAGCCTCCGGCGTGCATGGGGCGTGACCGCGAGCGCCGCCGCATCGAAGTCCGCGCGGTTCTTGACCTCGACAAAGGCGAGCACGCCGCCCCGTCGCATTACGAGATCGATTTCCCCGACCGGGCTCTTGAAGCGCCGCGCGACGACGCGATAGCCCTTGAGGCCGAGATACAGCGCGGCGATGCGCTCGGCCCGGCGGCCACGCTGCTCAGCTGCCTGCCGATCTTCCGTCCCGCGGCGCGGACGCCCGCGGTCAGGCCGCGTCGTCATCGCCGCCATCGCCCTGCTTCAGCGCCAGCGCCCGCTGATAGAGATCCCGCCTTGGCAGGCCGGTCTGCGCCGCCGCCTGTTGGGCGGCCTCCTTGACCGGATGGTCGGCGAGGAGGCGCAGCAGCAGCGCATCGACATCCCCGGGCTCCGCGACGCCAGCTTCCGGCGGGCCGACCATGATGACGATCTCACCCTTCGGGTCGGGTTCGTCGGCGAGCTCAGCCGCAAGGCTGCCGAGCGTGCCGCGCCGATGCGTCTCGAACGTCTTGGTGAGTTCGCGCGCCATGGTCGCCGGCCGCTCGGGACCCAGGGTTTCGGCAAGATCGGCCAGCGTCTCGGCGGTGCGATGCGGCGATTCGTAGAAGACGAGCGTGCCGGGGATCGCCGCGAGCGCCGCGATCCGCTTCTTGCGGCCGACAGTCCGCGTCGGCAGGAAGCCGGCGAAGAAGAAGGCGTCGGTCGGCAGCGCCGCAGCGACGAGCCCGGCGAGGATCGCAGACGCTCCGGGAATCGGCACCACGAGATGGCCGGCGGCGGTAACATCCGCGACCAGGCGGTAGCCGGGATCGGAGATCAGCGGCGTGCCGGCGTCGCTGACGAGCGCCAGGCTGCGTCCCGTATCGAGCGCCTCGAGGATTCGCGGCCGCTGTTCCGCGGCGTTGTGCTCGTGATAGGCGATAAGCTGCCCTGAAAGGCCGTAATGGCGCAGCAGCACGCGCGTCGTCCGCGTATCCTCGCAGGCGATGATGTCGGCGGCCGCAAGCGTCTGCAGCGCCCGGATCGTTATGTCGCGGAGATTGCCGATCGGCGTCGAGACGATATAGAGGCCGCCCGGAAGCGGGGGCGCCGTGAAGGCCTGGCCATCGATCGTGTAGCGCAGCGGCTCGTCGTTTGCGGCACTCATGTGCGCCGGCCCTGCGCGCCGGGGGACAAGAATGGTGAGATTGGGGACATCGGCCTCTTGCCTCTCGCGGCCGTCCGGCCCTTTTCTAGTGATATCGTCTGGATCGACCAAGGAGAAGGCCGGCGTGCGACCGATACTGTCAAGACGAGGCATCGGCGGGTTGAAACGGTGGCTTGGTGCGGCCGCGCTGGCCGGAACCGCGCTCGCCTCTGGCTGCTCGCCGACGATCGAGGCCAATGCACCCTCGGCCGGAACGCCGGCCGTGCAGCCGGCCGCCGCCGACACGATCGGCACGGGCAAGGTGCGGGTCGCTTTGCTGCTGCCGGCCTCTGCGCCCGGCAATGCCGGTCTTGTCGCAGCAAGCCTTCGCCATGCCGTCGAGCTCGCGCTCAAGGAGACGCCGGGTGCCGATCTGACGGTCATCGTCGAGGACGACAGAGGGACGAGCGAAGGCGGCCGCGCTGCGGCTGCAGCAGCCGTCGATGCCGGCGCCGAACTGATCATCGGGCCGCTCTTCGCCGCTTCGGTGCGCGGCGCCTCGGAAGTCGCACGTCCGGCGGGCGTGCCGATGCTGGTCTTCTCGACCGATGCCAGCGTTGCGGCGCGTGGCGTCTATCTGTTCGGCTTCCTGCCCGAGGGTGATGCCGAGCGGATTGCGCGCTTCGCTGCCACGCGCGGCAAGCGCAGCTTCGCCGCGCTGCTGCCCGACAACGGCTATGGCTCGGTCTTCGGCTCGGCGTTGCAGCGCGCGGTTGCCGCGAGCGGCGGTACGATCGCCGCCGTCGAGCGCTATGGGGCCGATGCGGCGTCGCTCGGCCAGAAGGCAGCGTCGGTGGCGGCGCTGGCGACGGCCGGCGGCGCGAGCGCCATCGCGGTTCCGGCCGGTGACGATGCTCCGCTACGGGTCGGGGCCGCGCTCGCGGCAGCGCCGGGCGGTCCCTCGCGGGTGCAGTTGCTCGGCTCGGGCCAATGGAACGATCCGCGCCTTCTCGCCGCGCCCGCGTTGCAGGGCGGCTGGTTCCCGGCCCCTGACGGCGCCGGCTTCGCGAGCTTTTCAGCGCGCTATGCGGCGGCGTTCGGCACAGTGCCGGCACGGCCCGCCGCGCTCGCCTTCGACGCGACCCGTCTCGCCGCCGGCCTCGCCGCGCGCTATGGCGAACGGCGCTTCGCGTTCGAGACGCTGACCAATCCGAATGGCTTCACGGGCGTTGATGGTGCTTTCCGCCTGCTGCCGGACGGGCTCAACCAGCGCAGTCTCGCCGTCTATGAGGTCGCCGCTGGCAGTGCGCGCATCATCGATCCGGCGCCGCGCAGTTTCCCGCCGCGCGCCGGGTTCTAGCTGTCAGGCTGCGAGATCGGCGACGACCGCGTCGAGGACGAACGCGCCCGCGCGGGTCGCGCGGACATGGTGCGGCCCGATCCGTTCGACCATGCCATGCGCGATGAGGTCGGTGAGGCGGCTCGGATCGAGCGGCCTGCCGGCGATCGCGCGATAGCGACGCAGATCGATGCCCTCGACGAGGCGGAGCCCCATCAGCAGCAGCTCATCGCCCGATTCCTCGGGCGTCAGCACGTCGTCGGTGTCGACGCCATCGCCCCAGGATTCGACGCGGGAGAGCCATTTTTCCGGTTCGCGCGCCGTCGCGGTGGCGTGGCGGCGGCCGTCGACAACGAGGCGGCCATGCGCGCCAGGCCCGATGCCGGCATATTCGCCATAGCGCCAATAGACGAGGTTATGCCGGCATTCGGCGCCAGGCGCCGCGTGATTGGAGATCTCATAGGCCGGGCGGCCATGCGCCTCGCAGATTTCCTGCGTGATCTCGAACAAAGTCGCCGCCGTGTCCTCGTCGGGGATCTTGAGCTTGCCGGCGGCATAGAGCTTCTCGAACATCGTGTCCGGCTCGATGGTCAGCTGGTAGAGCGAAAGATGGTCCGAGGCGCGGTCGAGCGCGGTCTTGAGTTCGGCCGCCCAGAGTTCCGGCGTCTGGCCGGGCCTTGCATAGATCAGGTCAAACGAGATGCGCGGGAATGTCGCGCGCGCAATCTCGACCGCCTTCATCGCTTCTTCGGCCGTATGCAGGCGACCGAGCGCGCGAAGGTCGGGATCGTTCAAGGCCTGCACGCCGAGCGAGACGCGGTTGACGCCGGCGGCACGATAGCCTCGAAAACGCTCGGCTTCGACGCTGGAGGGGTTCGCCTCCATCGTGATCTCGGCATCGGGCGCCACGGTCCAGGCCCCGGCGATGGCGTCGAGCACGGTCGCAACCGTCGCGGGGTCCATCAGCGAAGGCGTGCCGCCGCCGAGGAAGATGGACGACACCTGCCGCCCGGGCGCACGCGCTGCCGTCGCCTTGATTTCGGCGACGAGCGCCGCCGCAAAGCGCACCTGATCGACCCCCTCGCGCCGCACATGCGAATTGAAGTCGCAATAGGGGCATTTGGAGGCGCAGAACGGCCAGTGGACATAGACGCCGAAGCCAGGATCGATCGGTGCGTCGTTGGGTTCGTCCAAGCGGATCAATCCTCGAGCTCGGCGGCGGCAAAGCGCGCAAAGGCGCGGGCGCGATGCGACAGCGCGTCGGTCCGGCCAGCCGACCAGCCATGTTTCTCGGTTGCCGCCATCTCGCCGAAGCTGCGCTCATGCCCTTCGGGCAGGAACATCGGATCATAGCCGAAGCCGAGCGAGCCGCGCGGCGGCCAGATCATCGTGCCTTCGATTTCGCCGCGATAATAGCGCAAAGTTCCGTCTGGAAAGGCGAGGCAGAGCACGGCGACGAAGCGGCCGGTGCGCTGCTCAGGAGTGTGGGCACCCGCCTGATGAAGCTTCTCCTCGACATTACGCATCGCGCGCGAAAAGTCCTTGTCGGGCCCGGCCCAATCCGCCGAATAGACGCCCGGATCGCCATCAAGCGCATCGACGCACATCCCGGAATCATCCGAAAGCGCGGGAAAGCCCGAAGCGGTCGTGGCGGCGATCGCCTTGATCGCGGCGTTTTCCTCGAAGGTCGTACCGGTTTCGGCCGGCTCAGGCAGGCCGAGTTCGCCGCCCGAGACGGTCTTGAGGCCGAAGGGCGCGAGCAGATCGGCGAACTCGCGCAGCTTGCCCTTGTTGTGGCTGGCGATGACGAGCGTATCGCCGCGCTTGAGGCGGTGGGTCATGGCGTCCTCTGCCAGCGTCTCAAGCCAGCGTCTGCTTCTGCAATTCGACGAGCTGGCCGATACCGGCCTTGGCCAAGCCGAGCATCGCAGTGAGTTCGGCCTCGTCGAAGGGCTTGCCCTCGGCGGTGCCCTGGATCTCGACGATGCCGCCCGAGCCGGTCATGACGAAATTCGCGTCGGTTTCGGCTTCCGAATCCTCGGCATAATCGAGATCGAGAACCGGCTTGCCACGATACATGCCGACGGAGATCGCAGCGACATGGTCGCGAATCACCTTCGGGCCGACCATGTCGCGCGCCTTCATCCACTGGACGCATTCATAGAGCGCGATCCAGCCGCCGGTGACCGACGCGGTGCGCGTGCCGCCATCGGCCTGCAGGACGTCGCAATCGATGGTGATCTGCTTCTCGCCGAGATGGACGAGGTCGACGACCGAGCGCAGCGAGCGGCCGATCAGCCGCTGGATTTCCTGCGTCCGGCCGGATTGCTTGCCGGTCGCGGCCTCGCGCCGCATGCGATCGCCCGTCGAACGCGGAAGCATGCCATATTCCGCGGTAACCCAGCCCTTGCCCGAGCCGCGCAGCCAGGCCGGCGGCTTTTCCTCGAGGCTTGCGGTGCAGAGGACATGGGTATCGCCGAAGCGGACGAGGCAGGAACCTTCGGCATGCTTGGCGACGCCCCGTTCGAACGAGACCGAACGCATGGCGTCTGCAGCGCGCTTGGAGGGTCGCATGGGCTATCCTTGTCGAGTGTGATGCGACAGCTTGTAGCCGTCACAAGGCGTTGACGCAAAGCCCCGCTTGAAGCCGGCTCGAAAATCGACACTTAATCTCGATGTGCATCGAGCGATCGCGCTGGTGCCGTGACAGAGGACTCACCTAACCTGACCGGCGAACGACCCACCTCCGATAGTTCGGCGTCGACCTTGGCGCGGCTCGACCGCCGCTCGCGCGAGATCTTCCGGCGTATCGTCGACACTTATCTCGAAACGGGCGAGCCGCTTGGGTCGCGCAACCTGTCGCGCATCCTGCCCATGGCGCTGTCGCCGGCCTCGATCCGCAATGTCATGGCTGATCTCGAATATCTCGGGCTGATCTATTCGCCGCACACTTCGGCAGGGCGCTTGCCGACCGAGAGCGGGCTCCGCCTTTTCGTCGATGCGATGCTGGAGGTCGGTGATCTCACGGCCGATGAGCGCCGCGACATCGAAAACCGCGTCGCAGCCGGAGGTAGTGGTCGCCCCGTCGACGAGTTCCTCGCCGATGCGAGCCGCATGCTGTCGGGCCTCTCGCGCGGTGCCGGCGTCGTGCTCGCCTCGAAGATCGACCAGCGCCTGAAGCAGGTCGAATTCCTGCGCCTTGAACCGACACGGGCGCTGGTCGTGCTGGTCGGCGAGGATGGTTCGGTCGAGAACCGCCTGATCGATATCGAGCCGGGCACCAGCCCCTCGGCGCTGATCGAGGCGTCCAACTACATCAATGCCCACCTCCGCGGTCGCAGCCTCTCCGAGGCGCGCACGGAGCTTCTCCATCGGCAGACCGAGATGCGTGCCGAGCTCGATCAGCTGACCGCGCGCCTTGTCGATCAGGGGCTGGCGAGCTGGGCGGGCAAATCCGCCGGGCGGCTCGAAACACTGATCGTGCGTGGCCAGGCCAACCTGCTCGAGGATGTCCGCGCCGCCGAGGATCTCGAGCGGATTCGCCTGCTTTTCGACGATATCGAGACGCAGCGCGAACTGGTCGAGCTGCTCGGCAGCGCCGAGGCCGGCGATGGCGTGCGCATCTTCATCGGGTCGGAGAACAAGCTGTTCTCGCTCTCTGGTTCCTCGCTGGTCGTCTCGCCCTATCGCGACCAGGAAAACCGCGTCGTCGGCGTGCTCGGTGTCATCGGCCCGACGCGGCTCAACTATGCCCGCATCGTGCCGATGGTTGATTACACCGCCAAGCTGGTTGGCCGGCTGATCCGCTGACGTTCCGGCCGCTTCCGCGACCGGATGGCGCCTGTACACGCCCCGCGCCAGCCAGTATGGAAAAGCACCACAGAAGGCAGGAGACAGGCATGACGGCGGACAGGGGCAAGCTGGTCACGATCTTCGGCGGCTCGGGCTTCATTGGCCGGCACGCCGTTCGGGCGCTCGCCAAGCGCGGCTGGCGTATCCGCGTCGCGGTCCGCAGGCCCGATCTCGCCGGTCACGTGCAGCCGCTCGGCGCCGTCGGTCAGATCATGCCGGTCCAGGCCAATCTCCGCTATCGCTGGTCGGTCGACCGCGCCGTCGAAGGTGCCGATGCGGTGGTCAACCTCGTCGGTATCCTCTCCGAGAGCGGCCGACAGACCTTCGGGGCCGTGCAGGGCTTCGGCGCCCGCGCCGTCGCGGAAGCGGCCCGCGGCGCCGGCATTTCGAACCTGATCCAGATGTCCGCCCTTGGCGCGACGGCGAATTCGGAATCGCTCTATGCGCGCAGCAAGGCCGAAGGCGAGGCGGCTGCGCTTGAGACCGTGCCCGGCGCGGTCGTCTTCCGGCCGTCGATCGTGTTCGGCCCCGAGGACCAGTTCTTCAATCGCTTCGCCAATCTAACGCGCTTCATGCCGTTCCTGCCGCTGATCGGTGGCGGCACGACCCGGCTGCAGCCGGTCTTCGTCGGCGACATCGCCGAGGCTATCGCGCGTGCCGTCGACGGCGCCGTGCCGGGTGGACGCGTCTATGAGCTCGGCGGGCCCGAGGTGAAGACCTTCCGCGAATGCCTCGAACTGATGCTGAAGGAGATCGAGCGCAGCCGTCCGCTGCTGCCGCTGCCCTGGAGCGTCGCCCGCCTGCAGGCCTCGATCATGGAGTGGCTGCCGAACCCGATGATGACGCGCGACCAGCTCAAGCTGCTCGAGGTCGACAATGTCGTTTCGCACCACGCCATTGCCGAGGGCCGGACGTTGCAGGGGATCGGCATCACGCCGACCAGCCTCGCAGCCGTGCTGCCGTCCTATCTCGTGCGGTTCAAGCCGCACGGCCAGTTCAACGACAAGCGCGTCGCCTGATCGGCCTGATAATCGGATAGAATTGTGCGGCGGGGCCTCTCGGCCCCGCTTTTCTTTTGCGCGTCAGCCGAAGGTGATGACCGCGGCGAGCGCGATCGCGCCGACGACGATGCGCCAATAGGCGAAGGGCGCGAAGCCGCGCTGGCTGACGAAGTCAAGCAGGTGGCGGACGACGAACACGCCGGCGATGAAGGCCGCGATGAAGCCGACGGTAATGTTGAGCCAGGCGGCCCCCGTCAGCGCATCCTTGTTCTTGTAGAAGTCATAGGCGAAGGCGCCGACCATGGTCGGCATGGCGAGGAAGAACGAGAATTCCGCCGCCGCCCGCTTGTCGCTGCCGAACAGCATCGCCGCCACGACCGATGAACCGGAGCGCGAGACGCCGGGGATCATGGCCAGGCACTGCGCGATGCCGATGCCGAGATAGACATGAAGCGGATAGTCCATCGCGTCACGATAACGCGGCTTGAGGTCCAGCCGGTCGACGATCAGCAGGATGAACCCGCCGATGATCAGCATCACCGAGATCAGCATCGGGCTTTCGAACAGCACGCGCTTGATGAAATCATGCGCTATGACGCCGATCACCACGGCGGGCAGAAAAGCGAGCAGAATGCCGAGCACGAAACGCCGCGTGCGTGGATCGCTTGGCAGGTCCTTCGCCATCTTGATGAGCCGCGCCGAATAGACCGTGAGGATCGCGAGAATGGCACCGAGCTGGATCAGAACCTCGAAGGCGCGACCGGGGCTCTCGAAGCCGAGAAAGTGGCCGGCCAGCAGCAGATGGCCGGTCGAAGACACAGGAATGAACTCTGTGAGGCCTTCGAGCAGGCCGAGGATGAGCGCGTCCAGCACACTGTGCAGATCCATAAGGGAACCCTTGGACAGGAGAAGCGGGGATGCGCCGCGAATCGGCTTGATCCCCATTGCAATGGCAGCCTATATGCGGGCCGCAAAGCTCCGGGAGCAATTGGACGAACTGCCGCAAAATCGCTTCGATTGCCCGCCACACCTCGCCGCGTGACAATGCCCAAGCTTCACCATCACCCGTTTTCCGCCGCGTCCCGCTATGTCCGCCTCGTTCTGGCGGAATATGACGAGACGGCCGAGTTCATCGAGGAAAAGCCGTGGCTGCGCGTTCCAGCGCTGCTGCAGCTCAATCCGGCTGGCACGCTGCCGATCTTCATCGATGATAACGACACGGTTGTGAGCGGCGGCGCGGTCGTCGCCGAATATCTGCTCGAGACCAAGGGCGCGCGCATGGGCGAGGTTCGCCTGATGCCTGAGCACGCTGCTGATCGCGCCGAGGTTCGCCGCCTCGTCGAATGGTTCTCGCAGAAGCTTCATGGCGAGGTGACGAATTATATGGTCACCGAGAAGGTCTACAAGCGCCGCATGGGCGCCGGCGAGGGCAACAATTCGCCCGATCCGGCCGCGATCCGCGCCGCCCGCGCCAATATCCGCTATCATCTGCAATATATCGGCTATCTGGCTGGCCGCAGGAACTGGCTCGCCGGCCGTGAACTCTCGCTGGCCGACTTCGCGGCGGCGGCGGAGCTGTCCTGCATCGATTATCTCGGCGAGGTGCCATGGGAGGCCGACGAGAGCGCGAAGGCCTGGTACGCACGGGTGAAGTCCCGCCCGTCCTTCCGCTCGCTGCTGAGCGACACGCTGCGCGGCGTGCCGGCCTCGACCCATTACGCGGATCTCGACTTCTGAACGAGGCCGGCCTCCTGGCCGAAAAGGCGCGGCTCGTCGCCGACGCCGCCGGCGAGGGCTTCGATGCCCTGCGCATCACCACGCCGGACGCGATTCCCGAGGCCGCTGGCCGTCTTTCGACCTTTCTCGCCGACGGCCATCACGCCAGCATGGACTGGATGGCGGAAACCGAAGCGCGCCGCGCCGATCCCCGCATTCTCTGGCCCGATGTGCGCGCCGTGATCATGCTCGGGCTCAACTATGGTCCCGAGAGCGATCCTCGTGCCATCCTGGAGCAGCGCGATCGCGGCGCGATCTCGGTCTATGCGCAGAACCGCGATTATCACGATGTCATCAAGGGCAAGCTGAAGCTTCTGGCCGGCCGCCTGGCGGCGCGTACGGGCGCCGAGGTGAAGGTGTTCGTCGACACGGCACCGCTGATGGAAAAGCCCCTCGCCGCTCGCGCCGGCCTCGGCTGGCAGGGCAAGCATACCAATCTGGTGTCGCGCGAATTCGGCTCCTGGCTGTTTCTGGGCGCCATCCTGACGGCGTTGCCGCTGCCGCCGGATAGTTCCGAGCGCGATCACTGCGGCTCCTGCCGCGCCTGCCTCGATGCCTGCCCGACATCGGCTTTCCCGGCCCCGTACCGGCTCGATGCGCGCCGCTGCATTTCCTATCTCACGATCGAGCATGCCGGCCCGATCCCGGAGGAATTCCGCGCCGCGATGGGCAATCGCATCTATGGCTGCGATGATTGCCTCGCCGCCTGCCCCTGGAACAAGTTCGCCCGTGCCGGCGCCGAGATGAAGCTGAAGGCGCGGCCCGACCTGCAGGCTCCCCGCCTTGCCGACCTCGCCGCGCTCGACGATCAGGCCTTTCGCGCTCTCTTTTCGGGATCGCCGGTGAAGCGCATCGGTCGTGACCGGTTCGTTCGCAACGTGTTGATCGCCATCGGCAATTCAGCCGACAGCAGCCTCGCGCCCGCCGTTCTCGCCCGCCTCGACGACGAGGCGGCCGTGGTTCGCGGCGCAGCGGTCTGGGCGCTCGGACGGCTGTCGCCGGAGCGGGCGAGGGAGGAATGGATGACGAGGAAGGGGCGAGAGAGAGACGCGGCGGTGATCGACGAGTGGATCGCCCTCAGCCGGCTCGCCGCAGATGACGCGACGGAGCAGGAACGGCATGACCAAGATCCTGCGCCGCCTCGATCCAGCTGACGATGGCATCCTGAACATTGGCCACGGCTTCTTCGGGTGAAGCGCCGTCGCTCATGCAACCCGGCAGGTCGGGGACCGTCGCAAGAAAGCCGCCACCGTCTTCGTCGGAGAGCGGCTCGATCACGATCGGATAGAGAAGAGCGGTCATGCGGAAGCCCTCAGTCGATCGATGAATGCCACCAAGCTTCGAACATATATGGGCTTTATCGGT
Organism: Kaistia soli DSM 19436; assembly: GCF_900129325.1. Lineage (GTDB taxonomy): Bacteria > Pseudomonadota > Alphaproteobacteria > Rhizobiales > Kaistiaceae > Kaistia > Kaistia soli. The sequence goes on from NZ_FQUP01000002.1 coordinate 366,257, forward strand.
CTCTTGAAAGGAATGGTGAGCTTCTCGGCCAAAGCAGCGTGACCGATCTTGTAATGCGAGCCACCACCGCGCGGCGGCTCGCACAAAGCGCCGAACTCCCGGCACAAGGCTGCGACGTCGCCGATTGTCCAGCCTCCTGCCGGGTTCCGACGCATCGCCTCCAGCCGTTTGCTCATCTACCCCTTCAGAACCTTCTTCTCGGCGACTGTCGTGTCGGCGTTGAGACGGTAGAGGATCGGCACGCCGGTCTCGAGTTCCTGCTTCAGGATTTCCTCGGGCGAAAGGCCTTCCAGCGCCATGATCAGCGCGCGCAGCGAATTGCCATGTGCAGCGACCAGCACCTTCTCGCCGCGCATCACGGGGGGGAGGATGTTGAAGAGATAATAGGGCCAGACGCGGGCGCCGGTATCCTTCAAGGATTCGCCGCCGGGCGGGGGCACATCATAGGAGCGGCGCCAGATATGGACCTGCTCCTCGCCCCATTTCGCGCGGGCGTCGTCCTTGTTGAGGCCGGAAAGCTCGCCATAGTCGCGCTCGTTGAGCGCGACGTCGCGGACCGTCTGAAGATCGGGCTGGCCAACCTCGTCGAGGATCAGCTTCAGCGTGTGCTGGGCGCGCGTCAGTTCGGAGGTGAAGGCGAGGCCGAAGGAAAGGTCGAGCGCCTTCAGCCGCTTGCCGGCCGCGCGCGCTTCCTCGACGCCCTTCGGCGTCAGGTCGGGGTCGCGCCAGCCGGTGAAGAGGTTCTTCAGGTTCCAGTCGCTCTGGCCGTGGCGCACGAGCACGAGGAGGCGGTCCATGCGGGGTCCTTTGGATCGGGGGTCAGGTTGTGGTGAAGCCGAGCACGTCGGCCATGGAATAGCGCCCGGGCTTGCGACCGCGCGCCCACAGCGCGGCCTTCACGGCACCTCGAGCGAATATGGTGCGATCGGCCGCGTGATGCGAGAGCGTGATCGTTTCACCCTCGCCGGCGAACAGCACGGAATGATCGCCTGCGACCGAGCCGCCGCGTAAAGTCGCAAAGCCTATGGCGCCTTCCGGGCGCGGGCCGGTATGGCCGTCGCGCGTGCGGACCGCCGCCTCGGCAAGCGCGATGCCGCGGCCTTCTGCGGCGGCCTGGCCGAGCAGCAGCGCGGTCCCCGAGGGCGCATCGACCTTGTGGCGATGGTGCATTTCGGCGATCTCGATATCGAAATCAACGTCGAGCGCGCGCGCGGCCTCGCGCACCAGCAAGGCCAGCAGATTGACGCCGAGGCTCATATTGCCGGATTTGACGATCACGGCATGGCGCGCGGCGGCATCGATCGCTGTCTCGTCTGCCACCGAAAGTCCGGTCGTTCCAACGACATGAACGATGCGGGCCTGCGCCGCGATTTCGGCGAAGGCGAGCGTCGAGGCCGGCGTCGTGAAGTCGACGACGCCTTCAGCCCGGGCGAACAGCGGCAACGGGTCATCCGACACTGTGACGCCGAGCGACGGCAGGCCGGCCAGCGTGCCGGCATCGCTGCCAAGCGCCTCCGAGCCGGCGCGCTCGACAGCTCCGACGAGATGGACACCGTCCGTCTCGGCAATGGTGCGGATCAGCGTGCGGCCCATGCGGCCGCCTGCTCCGACGACGACGAGGCCCATATCGGTCATGGCGTGCGTTCCAGCTTGTCGGCGCCATATAGCAGGCGCCCGGTCGCGGCGGAAAGGGCTGCTAGCGCGAAAGCGCCAGCTCGATCTCGGAGAGGATCGATTTGGCGACGCTGCGCGGGTTCGATGCCGCGATGACGGGCCGGCCGACGACGAGATGATCGGCGCCGGCGCGAATGGCATCGGTCGGCGTCGCGACGCGCTTCTGGTCGCCGCTCGCGCTGCCGCGTGGCCGGATGCCCGGCGTCACGATGGTCATGCCCGCGCCGACGATGGCCCGCATCGCGCTGGCCTCCTCCGGCGAGCAGACGATGCCATCCATGCCGGCGACCCGTGCATCGGCGGCGCGCCGGGCGACGAGTTCGGCGATGCTGCCGCCATAGCCGGCATTCGCGAGATCAGCCTCGTCCATCGACGTCAGCACGGTGACGGCGAGCAGGCGGAGATCATTCATGCCCTTGCCAGCGACAGCGGCGCGCATCGCCTTCGGATAGGCGTGGATGGTGCAGAAGGTCATGCCGAGCTTGGCGATGTTCTCGGTCGCATGCGTCACGGTATTGTCGATATCGAGCAGCTTGACGTCGAGGAACACCTTCTTGCCGCGATCGCGAAGCCGGCGGGCGAAATCGAGGCCGCCGGCGAAATGGAGCTGCAGGCCGACCTTGTAGAAGGTCACGTCGTCGCCGAGTGTCGTCACCATCGCCTCGGCGTCGGCAACGGTCGGAAGATCGAGGCCGACGATCAGTCGGTCGCGCATGTCGAGGAATGGCATCGCTTCGAAATACCCCCTGTTTAACGTCGGCGGATCAAATTTCGGGTGCGAGCCGGCGGCTCGCATGAACGAGTTCGCGCGCCAGCGCCTGCAGCGCGGCAGCGAGGTTGGGATCATCGAGGCGCCCCTGCGCATCGAAGGCCAGCGAGGCTTGCCCGACGGCGAGCCCGCCACCGACGAGCGTCGCGCCGAAGCCGCGCGCTATGATGCGTTCGAGATCGGCAAGGGCCGCGGCGGCACTGATATCGTCGTCCGAGGCAGCCGCAAGCGCGAAGAGCGGCGCCGCTTCGCCGCGCGGCCGTCCGCCGAGGGGTCGAAGCCATTCGAGCGCGTTGCGCAAAAGCGCGGGCATGCCGCCGGCAAGACTGGGCGTCGCCAGGAAAACCGCGCTATGGCCGCGCAGCAGCCCGCGCAGCTTCTGCACCGCGCCGGGCAGTGACGTCTCGGCGCGGTCGGCATCGAATTGCGGCAGCGGATAGTCGGCCAATGCGATCAGCGTCGCCTCTCCATCGAGAAAAGCGATCTCGCGCGCAAAGGCCGCCGTGAGCCGGCTCGCCGGCGAGGCGGGTGCGGTCGAGCCGGCAAGAAGGAGAATGCGGGGCGGCGCCATCGGAATCCTATCCTGGCGAAGCTCTATCAGGCTGCATGGGCCATTGGCCAGCCGCCGCATGGGGTGGCGGCTAGAAAGCCCTGCGAGAGCCGGCATCCTCCATGGATTGCCAGGGGCTGACCAGCCGAAACGGCGGATGCTCGAAGACGAAGACATTGCCGCCGCCGCCAGACTGGTCGTGCTGGCGACCGATGGCATGGCCTGCGCAATGGCAGAGCAGCAGCGTGCCGACACCGCCGTGACCCACAAACAGCGTCACTCCGGCATCCTCAGGCGGCTCATCCAGAATGGCGCTGACAGCCACCACGATCCGGCGCTGCGCGTCGGCCGCCCGTTCCCAGCCGCGGATGCTCGTGTGTGGCGCGGCGAAGAAGCGGTCGGCCGTCGCCTCGAATTCATCCGGTGGTAGGAAGCCGGTCGCCGAGCGGTCGTTCTCGTGCAGATCGTCGCGGATCTCGACCGACAGTCCGTGCGCATCGGCAATGATCGCGGCTGTTTCGATCGCTTTCCGTTCGCGGCTCGCAACAATCCGGCTCACCCGAGAAAGAACCGAAAGGGTAGCGAATGCCTCGGTGCGGGCCCTGCCGAGCGGCGACAGTCCCCAATCCGGCACCGGCACGGCGGGATCGATGGCGACCTGCGGGTGCGAAAGGTAGATGACCCGCATCATCGTTTCAGCCGGTGCGGCGGTAGAGCCAGACCCGGGCCGGCGGCAGGTTCATCACCACCCAATGGGTGTGTTCGACGGTGAAGCGGCCGGGCTCGGCCGGAACGGGCGGCACCAGAGCATAGGAGAACTGGATCAGCGGCCGTCCAATCGGCATGCGTTCCAGCGCCTCGATGATGAGCTGGCGACGCGCTTCGGGCGGCCGCGTGAATAGCGGCAGGCTCGAGACAACCGCAGAAACCGGCCCCTCGACGGTGCCGAGCAATGTTCTGTTGAAGCTGTACGCGTCGCCCTGGATGATCCGGACACCGGGAAAACGGCGACGCAATAGGCCGCAGAAATCGGGATTGAATTCGATGGAGGCGATGCGGCCGGGTGCGACACCGCGTTCAAGCAAGGCTTGCGTCACGACGCCGGTGCCCGGTCCGAGCTCGACAACGGGCAGGTCGTCAAGGGGGTCGACGAAGCTCGCCATCAGCTTGGTGAGGGCCTTTCCCGACGGGCTGACGGCGCCTGTGGTCAGCGGGCGGCCGATCCAGTTTCGCAGGAAGCGGACCTCGTCAGCGACCATGGCCTTCAGCTTGCGCTTCTCGATCGACGACATGGCGCCCCCTTGATGTCGTGTCACGCACGGCGGGCAATCTTGCCGCCGATTTCAAGGCAATCCTGTGACAGAGCCGCTCAGGCGCCGCCGAAGAAATCACGGATACGCGCGAAGAAGCCGGCCGATTCCGGGTTGTTCTCCTCGGAGGAGGCCTGCTCGAACTCCTCAAGGAGTTCGCGCTGCCGGCGGGAAAGGTTGCTCGGCGTCTCCACGACGACCTGGATATACATGTCGCCCATCTGCGCCGAGCGCAGCACAGGCATGCCCTTGCCCTTGAGGCGGAACTGCTTGCCTGTCTGGGTTCCGTCAGGAACCTTGACGCGCGTCTTGCCGCCCTCGACCGTTGGCACGTCGAACTGCCCGCCGAGCGCCGCGGTGGTGATCGAGATCGGCACGCGGCAGAAGATGTCCGCGCCCTCGCGCTGGAACAGCTGATGCGGCTTTACCGACAGGAAGAGATAGAGATCGCCGGCCGGACCGCCACGCAGCCCCGCCTCGCCTTCGCCGGACAGGCGGATGCGCGTACCATCCTCGATGCCGGCCGGGATATTGACCTGGAGGGTGCGCTCCTGGGTCTGGCGGCCCGAACCGCCGCAGGTCTCGCACGGATCGGAAATGATCTCGCCGCGGCCACCGCAGGTCGGGCAGGTCCGCTCAATCGAGAAGAAGCCCTGCGCCGCACGCACGCGGCCATGGCCGTCGCAGGTGGTGCAGATCTTGGGATGCGAGCCTGGCTTGGCGCCGGTGCCCGCACAGGCCTCGCAAGCGATCTTGGTTGGGACGCGGATTTCGGCCGTCTTGCCCGAATAAGCCTCTTCGAGCGTGATTTCCATGTTGTAGCGCAGGTCCGCCCCGCGCTCGCGGCCACCGCCGCCCTGGCGCTGGCCGCGCCGCCCGCCCATGAACTCGCCGAAGATGTCGTCGAAGATATCCGACATCGAGGAGCCGAAATCGCCTGAAAAGCCCTGCGGACCGCCACCGCCGCCATCAAAGGCCGCATGGCCGAAGCGGTCATAGGCGGCGCGCTTCTGCGGATCGCGCAATTTCTCGTAGGCTTCGTTGATTTCCTTGAATTTCGCTTCGGCGCCGTGATCGCCCGGATTGCGGTCCGGATGAAACTGCATGGCAAGCTTGCGGAACGCCGCCTTCAGCGTCTTGTCGTCGGCGTCGCGCGCGACGCCCAGCACTTCGTAATAGTCGACCTTGGCCATGGACGCTCGTGGTGGTGTGCTGGACGGAACTAGTCTGAAGAGATGAGAGACGACATCATCGAAGACCCGGCGCGTTGCCGCGCCGGGTTCGAAGTGCAGTTATGCAGGACTATGCCGACTTCTTCTTGTCGTCGTCGACTTCCTCGAAGTCGGCATCGACCACATCATCCTTCTCAGCGGTGGCGTCGGTGCCTTCGCCATCCTCGGACTGCGAGGCGGCGTACATCGCCTCGCCCAGCTTCATCGAGACCTGCGCAAGGGCGCCGACCTTCTGCTGGATCGCTTCCGCGTCGTCACCCTCGAGCGCGGTCTTGACGTCGGCAATTGCGGTCTCGATCGCCGAGCGGTCGGCGGCCGAAATCTTCGAGCCGTAATCGGCCAGCGACTTCTCGGTCGAATGAACGAGGGCCTCGCCCTGGTTCTTCGCCTCGACGACCGCGCGGCGCTTCTTGTCCTCGGCGGCATGCGCCTCGGCGTCCTTGACCATCTTCTCGATATCCGCGTCGGAAAGGCCGCCGGAGGCCTGGATGCGGATCTGCTGCTCCTTGCCCGTGCCCTTGTCCTTGGCGGAGACATTGACGATGCCGTTGGCGTCGATATCGAAGGTGACTTCGATCTGCGGCACGCCGCGCGGCGCCGGCGGCAGGCCGACGAGGTCAAACTGGCCGAGCATCTTGTTGTCGGCCGCCATCTCGCGCTCGCCCTGGAACACGCGGATCGTCACAGCCGACTGCGAGTCCTCGGCGGTCGAGAAGACCTGGCTCTTCTTGGTCGGGATCGTGGTGTTACGCTCGATGAGGCGCGTGAACACGCCGCCGAGCGTCTCGATGCCGAGCGAAAGCGGCGTCACGTCGAGCAGCAGCACGTCCTTGACGTCGCCCTGCAGTACACCCGCCTGGATGGCGGCGCCGGCAGCCACGACTTCGTCCGGATTGACGCCCTTATGGGGCTCCTTGCCGAAGAACTGCTTCACGATCTCCTGGATCTTCGGCATGCGCGTCATGCCGCCGACCAGAACCACTTCGTCGATCTCGCCCTTGGCGAGGCCGGCATCCTTCAGCGCCGCAATGCACGGCGCCACCGTCTTCTGGACCAAATCATCGACCAGCGCCTCGAACTTCGAGCGCGTCAGCTTGATGGCGAGGTGCTTCGGGCCCTTGGCATCGGCGGTGATGAAGGGGAGGTTGATCTCGGTCTGCTGCGAGGAAGAAAGCTCGATCTTGGCCTTCTCGGCCGCTTCCTTGAGGCGCTGCAGCGCGAGCTTGTCGCCCCGGAGGTCGATGCCCTGCTCGCGCTTGAACTCGTCGGCCAGATAGTTGACGAGGCGCATGTCGAAGTCCTCGCCGCCGAGGAACGTGTCGCCATTCGTCGACTTCACCTCGAAGACGCCGTCGCCGATCTCGAGGATCGAGATGTCGAACGTGCCGCCGCCGAGGTCATAGACCGCGATCGTCTTGCCGTCGTTCTTGTCGAGGCCGTAGGCGAGCGCCGCTGCCGTCGGCTCGTTGATGATACGAAGGACCTCGAGGCCAGCGATCTTGCCGGCATCCTTGGTCGCCTGACGCTGAGCGTCGTTGAAATAGGCCGGGACCGTGATGACGGCCTGATCGACTGTGGTGCCCAGGAACGCCTCGGCGGTCTCCTTCATCTTCTGCAGGATGAAGGCGGAGATCTGCGCCGGCGAATACTTCTCGCCATCGACCTCGACCCAGGCGTCGCCGTTCGGACCCTTCACGATCTTGTAGGGAACGAGATGCTTGTCCTTCTCGACCATCGGGTCGTCATAGCGGCGGCCGATAAGGCGCTTCACCGCGAAGAAGGTGTGCTCGGGATTCGTCACCGCCTGGCGCTTGGCCGGCTGGCCGACGAGCTTCTCGCCGCCATCGGTGAACGCCACCATCGACGGCGTCGTCCGCGCGCCTTCGGCGTTCTCGATGATCTTCGGCGCTTTGCCGTCCATGACGGCAATGCAGGAATTGGTCGTTCCGAGGTCGATACCGATGACCTTAGCCATTATGCTCTCTCCTTTTCGGCGGGCCGTGCGGACCCTCAAGAGGCGTCCGCGAAACCGGGCCGGAATTCCGAACGGCCCCCATCGACAGATTTGATACGAAGCTGCTGCCTACGGGCGGTAGCCTCGGGTTCTGCGCGTATATAAGAAGATGCGGAAAAGGCCGCAAGGCGGCAGAGAACTTGAACTTGCGACGCTTTGGCCGAGTCTGGCAGCTGAAAGCCTCTGCCCAGGACCCCGAATGAAGAACGCTCCGCTCCCCGAAGGGATCCGACTGATCGACGGTTGGTTCGACCGCGACGGCCAGGTGGCCCTTATCGCGGCGATCCGTGCCGTTGTCGCGGAGGCTCCGCTTTATCGGCCGGAGATGCCGCGCACGGGCAAACCGTTTTCGGTGCGGATGACCAATTGCGGGCCGCTCGGCTGGGTCTCCGACCGTGCTGGCTACCGCTATCAGCCACTCCATCCGGTCACCGGATGCCCGTGGCCCGCCATTCCCGAGGTGCTGCTCGCGCTTTGGGGCGAGGTCGCGGACTATCCGCATCCGCCGGAGGCGTGCCTCGTCAATTTCTACGACGAGACGGCGCGGATGGGTCTGCATCGCGACGAGGACGAGGCGGCGCTGGACGCGCCCGTCGTCTCGGTGTCGCTTGGCGACAGCTGCCTGTTCCGTATCGGCGGGCGCGAGCGCAGCGATCCCACCCGCTCCTTTCGTCTCGCCTCAGGCGATGTCTTCGTCCTCGGCGGTCCATCGCGTCTCGCCTTTCACGGCGTTGACCGCATCTATCCCGGCAGTTCGACGCTGCTCGAACGGGGCGGGCGGATCAATCTGACGCTCCGCCGCGTGACCTCGCCGGGTTGACGCCCGGACAACGCGGGGCTTTGATCAACTCTCCAGCAGAAAATGAGGCGCGCCTTGACGGATTCGACCAGCGTTCTGATCGTCACTGACATTCAGAACGACTTCCTGCCCGGCGGCGCGTTGGCGGTGGCCAACGGCCACGAGATCATCCCAGCCGTCAACGCCGTCGCCCGCCGCTTCAAGAATGTCATCATCACGCAGGACTGGCATCCGGCCGGGCACATCTCCTTCGCCTCGACGCATGCAGGCCGCGCGCCTTTCGAGGTGATCGACCTTCGCTACGGCCCGCAGGTGCTGTGGCCGGACCACTGCATCCAGGGCACGTCCGGCGCGGCGCTTGCCGATGGGCTCGACATACCGCATGCGCAGATGATCATCCGCAAAGGCTATCACGCCCATACGGACAGCTATTCGGCCTTCTTCGAGGCCGACCGCAAGACGCCGACAGGTCTCACCGGCTACCTGTTCGAGCGCGGTATAGAGACGGTCTATGCCGTCGGCCTCGCTACCGATTTCTGCGTCAATTGGACGGCGCTCGACGCGCGCACGCACGGCTTCGAGACGGTGGTGATCGAGGATCTCTGCCGCGCTATCGACACCAGTAATTCGCTCGCCGCCGCCATCGCACAGATGGACGCCGCCGGCGTCCGCAGGATCCAGTCCGCCGCGCTCTGACGGCAACCTTCTGCGCCCCCGAAGGGCCGGACGCGTTATGTCATCGCAGCCGGGACCATCCAGCCCTGCATCGCGCCGCCGGGAATCGTGACGATCGCGATCATGCCGACGCCCGGCACCTCGAAGGGCGGCTGCGTGACCGTCCCACCCTCGGCTGTCAGCAGTGCCAGTCGCTTGTCGAGATCATCCACCTCGATATAGCTGAACCAATGGTCGGGCACGCCTTCGAACATCGGGCCCGACATCTCCATGATGCCGCCGACCATGGTCTCGCCCATCATGGCGACGTGGTAGTCGCCCATTTCGCCCATCGGCATGGAGTTGAAGCTCCAGCCGAGCGTCCGCGTGTAGAAATCCATTGCCCGCGCGGCGTCGCGCGTCATCAGTTCGTTCCAGTAGAACGTTCCGTTTCCGGCCATGGTCGCCTCCTCCGCTCAATGGCGAGCGAAGGCTATCACAATCCGGCGGGCCGGGGCATCCGCCGTTCGGCCGGATCAGCCACCCACATTGAAGGCAGCAAGCGCTGCCATGTTGACGATGTCGCTGTCGCGCGCGCCGAGCGAGAGTATCTGCACCGGCTTGTCGAGGCCGACAAGAAGCGGTCCGATCACCGTCGCCCCGCCGAGCTCCTGCATCATCTTGGTCGAGATCGAGGCGGAGTGGAACGCGGGCATGACCAGAACGGTCGCCGGCCCCGAGAGGCGGCAGAACGGATAGGCCGCCATGACTTTCGGATTGAGCGCGACATCGGCTGCCATCTCGCCGTCGAACTCGAAATCGACGCGCCGCCGCTCAAGGATTTGGACCGCTTCGCGTACATGCCGCGACCGCTCGCCCTCGGGCTGTCCGAAGGTCGAATAGGCGAGCATCGCGACGCGCGGATCATAGCCGAGCCGCTTGGCGAAGCTCGCGGCTTCCTCGGCGATATCGGCCAGCTCCTCGCCGGAGGGCATGTCATGCACCGCGGTGTCGGCCACGACGACGGTGCGGCCGCGCACGAGCACGATCGAGACGCCGATCACGCGGTGTCCCGGCCGCGTATCGATGACCCGTCGGACATCGGTGAGTACGGTCGAATAGTTGCGCGTGACACCGGTCACCATCGCGTCGGCATCGCCGAGGGCGACCATGGTGGCGCCGAAATAGTTGCGATCGGTGTTGATGAGGCGCTGGCAGTCGCGGAAGAGCAGACCCTTCCTCTGCAGCCGGGCATAGAGGAAGTCGATATAGTCGGCGTTGCGGCGCGACAGGCGGGCGTTGTGGATCTCGATGCCGTCGCGGATCTCGATGCCGGCATGCGCCGCCGTGTCGCGCACGATGTCCTCGCGGCCGATGAGGATCGCCGTGCCCAGCTTCTGCGCGGCGAAGCTTGCCGCGGCGCGGATCACCTGTTCCTCCTCGCCCTCTGCGAAGACGACGCGCTTCGGATTGCGGCGCACACGCTCATAGATGCGGGCGAGCGTGCCGACGATCGGATCGCGCCGCGCCGACAGCTGGATCTTGTAGGCAGCCATGTCGGCAATCGGCTTGCCGGCGACGCCCGAATCCATCGCCGCCTGCGCCACCGCCGCCGGAATCTCCGACAGGAGACGCGGATCGAACGGCACCGGGATGATGTAGTGAGCCCCGAAGCGCGGCCGCACGCCCTGATAGGCGGCGGCGACCTCGTCCGGCACGTCCTCGCGGGCGAGGGCGGCCAGAGCCTTGGCGGCGGCAATCTTCATCGGCTCGTTGATCGTCCGCGCCCGCACATCGAGCGCGCCGCGGAAGATGTAGGGGAAGCCAAGGACGTTGTTGACCTGGTTCGGATAGTCCGAGCGTCCCGTCGCCATGATCGCGTCGTCGCGCACCTCGGCGACCTCTTCCGGCGTGATCTCGGGATCGGGATTGGCCATCGCGAAGATGATCGGTCGCGGCGCCATCGAGCGCACCATGTCCGGCGTCAGCGCGCCCTTGGCGGAAACGCCGAAGAAGATGTCAGCGCCCTTCATGGCGTCTTCCAGCGTGCGGGCGACTGTGTCCGTCGCATGCGCCGTCTTCCACTGGTTCATGCCTTCGGTGCGGCCCTGATAGACCACGCCCTTTGTGTCGCAGAGCAGGACGTTCTCGGACGGCATGCCCATCGCCTTGACCAGCTCGATGCAGGCGATGCCGGCTGCGCCCGCACCATTGCAGACCAGCTTGGTGGTCTTGATGTCGCGTCCAGTCAGATGCAGTGCATTGATCATTCCCGCTACGGCAATGATTGCGGTGCCATGCTGGTCGTCATGGAAGACGGGAATGTCCATCAGCTCGCGCAGGCGGCTTTCGATGATGAAGCAGTCCGGCGCCTTGATGTCCTCGAGATTGATGCCTCCGAAGGAGGGTCCGAGATAACGAACCGAATTCACGAAGGCGTCGACATCCTCCGTGTCGATCTCGAGATCGATCGAATCGACATCGGCGAAGCGCTTGAAGAGGACGGCCTTGCCTTCCATCACCGGCTTGGACGCGAGCGGCCCGAGATTGCCGAGGCCGAGAATGGCCGTGCCGTTCGAGATAACGGCGACGAGATTGCCACGCGTCGTATAGTCGAAAGCAAGGCTCGGATCGGCGGCAATCGCCTTCACCGGCACCGCGACGCCGGGCGAATAGGCGAGCGACAGATCGCGCTGCGTCGCCATCGGCTTCGTCGGGGTGATTTCGAGTTTGCCCGGCCGCCCGCGGGCGTGGAATTCCAGCGCCTCCTGGTCCGTGACGGCGGGACCGCTGCGCGCGGGCTTCTTCACTTCGGTCATAGGTGACGGCTCTGGGTCAGGCGTTTCCGAAAGGTGGACGGCTCTTCAGGGCCGTCTCGAAGGCGGAGGGCGACGATAGCATTGGATGACTGAATGTGAAGCGGCGAGATTGATGCCGGACGGGTGAAACAGCTTTCGCGCTTTGCTAGGGTCAGGCCATGTTGGACAATGCCAAGACGGATCCGGCGAGCGCCCGCGCGACGCCCATGATGGAGCAGTATCTGGAGCTGAAGGTCGCCCATCCGGGCACCCTTCTCTTCTACCGGATGGGCGACTTCTACGAGTTGTTCTTCGGAGACGCCGAAATCGCATCGCGCGCCCTCGGCATCACGCTGACGAAGCGCGGCAAGCATCTCGGCGAGGACATCCCGATGTGCGGCGTGCCGATCCATGCCGCGAACGACTATCTGCAGAAGCTGATCGCGCTCGGCCACCATGTTGCCGTCTGCGAGCAGACCGAGGATCCCGCCGAAGCGAAGAAGCGCGGCGGCCGCTCCGTCGTGAAGCGCGACGTCGTGCGCATCGTGACGCCGGGCACTATTACGGAAGAAACGCTGCTGCGTTCCGGCGAGAGCAACTATCTCGCGACGCTGGCGCGCGGCCGCGGCGTTGGGCCGGGCGGCAGTGATCGCTGGGCGCTTGCCTTCATCGATATCTCCACCGGTGAATTCCGCGTCGTCGAGACCGATCGCCAGCGTCTTGCCGCCGATGTTGCGCGTATCGATCCGCGCGAACTGCTGGCGCCGGATTCCCTCTTCGCTGACGAGGAGGCCGGCGCCCTGCTACGCGGTTTGCCGTTGCAGCCGAGCCCTCTTCCCGCCGCCTTCTTCGACGGCTCGACCGCCGCGAGCCGGCTCGCGGGCTATTTCGGCGTCGGGACGCTCGATGGCATCGCAGCATTTTCGCGGGTTGAGCTGGCGGCCGCCGCCGCTGCGCTTGCCTATGTCGAGAAGACCCAGATCGGCGCGCGCGTGCCGCTTGGCCGGCCGCTTCGCGAGACCGAAGGCGGGCTGCTGCTGATCGATGCGGCGACGCGCGCGAATCTCGAACTGACGCGCACCTTAACCGGTGAACGGCGCGGCAGCCTGCTCGCCGCGATCGACCGCTGCGTCACCGGTGCCGGCAGCCGCATGCTCGCGGCGCGCCTCGCCGGCCCGATTACCGATCCGGACGAGATCGGCCGCCGGCTCGATGCGATCGACTGGCTGATCGCCGCCCCCGATCTTCGTCGCCGGCTGCGCGAGCAACTGGCGGCCTGCCCGGATCTCGCCCGCGCGCTCTCGCGCCTCGCGCTCGATCGCGGCGGCCCGCGCGACCTGGCCGCCATCGGTGCGGGGCTCTCCGCCGCCGCGGCGATCGCGGAGCTGCTCGGCGACGCCGAGGGGCTGCTGCCCGACGAGATCGCCGAGGTGGCCACGGTGCTCGTCGCCTTGCCGCCCGGCTTTGCCGAGCGCATCGGTGCCGCGCTCGATGACGAACTGCCGCTTTTGAAGCGCGATGGCGGTTTCGTCCGGCCCGGACATGATGGCGAACTCGACGCCACGCGGGCGCTCCGCGATGAAAGCCGACAGGTGATCGCGGCGCTGCAGGGCCGCTACGCCGCAGAGACGGACGTCAAGACGCTGAAGATCCGTCACAACAACGTCCTCGGCTATTATATCGAGGTGCCGCAGCTTCATGGCGAAAGGCTGCTCGGCGCCGATTTCGCGGGACGCTTCATCCACCGCCAGACGATGGCGGGCGCGATGCGCTTCGTCACCACCGAGCTCGCCGGCCTCGAAGCGCAGATCGCCTCGGCTGCCGACAGGGCGCTGCAGCGCGAGCTCGGCGTGTTCGACACGCTTGCCGTCGCCGTGAAGGATGAGGACGCCGCGATCCGGGCGGCGGCCGGGGCGCTCGCCCGCCTCGATGTCGCGGCTGGCCTTGCGACCCTCGCCGAAGCGGAGGGCTGGTCACGGCCGCTTGTCGATGGCTCGCTTGCCTTCGAGATCGAGGGCGGCCGTCATCCGGTCGTCGAGCAGGCCCTGAAGCGGGCCGGCGAAAGCTTCGTCCCGAACGACAGCCGTCTCGGGGATGCAGGCGCCGAGGCTGGCCGCATCTGGCTCATCACCGGGCCGAACATGGCCGGTAAATCGACGTTCCTGCGCCAGAACGCGCTTATCGCCGTGCTGGCGCAGATCGGCAGCTACGTGCCGGCGCGGCGGGCGCAGATCGGCGTCGTCGACCGCCTGTTCAGCCGCGTCGGCGCCGCCGATGATCTTGCACGCGGCCGCTCGACCTTCATGGTCGAGATGGTCGAGACCGCGGCGATCCTCAACCAGGCGACGGCGCGCTCGCTCGTTATCCTCGACGAGATCGGACGGGGCACCGCGACCTTCGACGGTCTTTCGATCGCCTGGGCGGCGATCGAGCATCTGCATGAGGTCAACCGGTCCCGCTCGCTGTTCGCGACGCACTATCATGAGCTGACGGCGCTGGCGCAGCGGCTGGACCGTCTCGAAAACGCCACCGTCCGCGTGCGCGAATGGCAGGGCGACGTTGTCTTCCTGCACGAGATCGTGCCCGGTGCGGCGGATCGCTCCTATGGCATCCAGGTGGCGAAGCTCGCGGGCTTGCCACCATCCGTGGTGGCTCGGGCCCGCGCGGTGCTTGAGCGGCTGGAGGAAGGCGACAGAAAGTCGCCGGCGACCACCCTGATCGATGACCTGCCGCTGTTCGCGGCTGCTCGGGTCGCCGAGATGCCGAGCGTTCCGGCCGTCGAGGATCCGCTCGGGCCGGCGCTCGATGCGCTTCTTCCCGACGAGATGACGCCGCGCGACGCGCTCGAGGCGCTCTACCGGCTCAAGGCGTTGCGGGCGCGCCCGCAGCGCATCTGACCGCACAGAGCCGCTGCGTTGGATCGCCAGCATGGCGCCGTAAAGCGAAGTGGATTAGCCTTCTCCGTCAAACGCCGTATCCGGATGCCGTCCCCTTGATGAACCGTTCCGAATCCGCCCTCATCGATGGGCGCAAGCTCTCATCCGAATTGCAGGCGCTGGCCACCGCCGAACAGGATGAGGGCCGCCGCAGGCCACTCGTGCTCGCGCGCCTGAAGGAAGTCCTGCGCGAGGGTCGCGCCCGCGCCGAGGAGCGGCTTCTCGCCGGGCAGCAGGGATCCGCCTGCGCCCGCAGCCTCTCCGACATGATGGATGAGATCATCCGCGCGACTTATGATGTCGGCGCTCATGTCGTCTATCGCGTCGACAAGCCCTCAACGGCGGAGCGGATGGCGGTCGTCGCGGTCGGCGGCTATGGCCGCGGGATGCTGGCGCCCGGCTCCGACATCGATCTCCTCTTCGTGCTGCCCTACAAGCAGACGCCCTGGGGCGAGAGCGTGGTCGAGTTCATGCTCTATATGCTCTGGGATCTCGGTCTCAAGGTCGGCCATGCGACGCGCAATGTCGACGAGTGCATCCGCCTGTCGCATGGCGACATGACCATCCGCACCGCCATCCTCGAGTCCCGCTTCCTCTGGGGCGAGGAAAAGCTCTTCGCCGATCTCGAACAGCGTTTCGACAACGAGGTCGTCAAGGGAACCGGGCCGGAATTCATCGCCGCCAAGCTTGCCGAGCGGGACGAGCGCCATCGCCGCCAGGGCGCCTCGCGCTATCTGGTCGAGCCGAACGTCAAGGAAGGCAAGGGCGGCCTCCGAGACCTGCACACGCTGTTCTGGATCGCCAAGTATTTCTATCGCGTCCGCTCAGGAGATGCGCTGGTCGAGGCCGGCGTGTTCTCGCGCAGTGAACTCGCGCTGTTCCGCAAGGCGGAGAACTTTCTCTGGTCGGTCCGCTGCCACCTGCATTTCCTGACAGGACGCGCGGAGGAGCGGATCTCTTTCGACGTGCAGCGGGAAATGGCGGTACGGCTCGGCTACACCTCACATCCCGGCATGAAGGATGTCGAGCGCTTCATGAAGCACTACTTCCTTTACGCGAAGGATGTCGGCGACCTGACGCTGATCTTCTGCTCTGCCCTCGAGGAAGAGCATGCCAAGCAGACGCCGCTGCTCAATCGTCTCTTCGGCGTCTCGCCGCGCCGCCGCCGCCGCAAGATCGCCGGCACGACCGATTTCGTCGTCGAACACGATCGCATCAACATGGCGGACCCCCATGTCTTCGTGCGCGATCCGGTCAACCTGATCCGCCTGTTCCACCTCGCCGACAAGCATGACCTCGCCTTTCATCCCGACGCGATGAAGGCCGTAACGCGGTCGCTGAGGCTGATCGATGCCGATGTGCGCGAGGACAAGACCGCCAACCGCCTGTTTCTCGACCTGCTCTCCTCGCGCAACCAGCCGGAGATCGTTTTGCGGCGGATGAACGAAGCCGGCGTGCTCGGCCGTTTCGTGCCGGATTTCGGCAAGATCGTCGCGATGATGCAGTTCAACATGTATCATCACTATACGGTCGACGAGCACCTCATCCGCTCGATCGGCGTTCTCGCCGGGATCGATCGCGGTGAGCGCAGCCAGGACCATCCGCTCGCGAATTCGCTGATCGCGACGCTGCAGGATCGCACCGTGCTCTATGTCGCGATGCTGCTGCACGACATCGCCAAGGGACGGCCGGAAGATCACTCGATCGCCGGTGCGCGCGTCGCCCGCAAGCTCGGGCCGCGTTTCGGTCTGACGCCGGCCGAAACCGAGACGGTGGCGTGGCTGGTCGAGCATCACCTCCTGATGAGCATGGTGGCCCAGTCGCGCGATCTCGGCGACCGCAAGACGATCCAGGATTTCGCCGCCGTCGTGCAGAGCCTCGAACGGCTCAAGCTGCTTCTGATCCTCACCATCGCCGATATCACGGCGGTCGGGCCGGGCGTCTGGAATGGCTGGAAGGGCCAGTTGCTGCGCACACTTTATTACGAGACCGAGCCACTGCTCACCGGTGGCCACAGCCAGATCTCGCGCGACAAGCGGGTCGCCGCCGCCAAGGCGGAGCTCGATCAGGCACTGGCCGGCTGGCCGGACGCGGAGCGGGAGACCTATCTCGAGCGCCACTACCCAGCCTATTGGCTGCGTGTCGACCTCGCCCGCAAGATCGCCCATGCCGAGCTGATCCGGGAGGCCGATGCGACCGGCAAGTCGCTGGCGACCGCAGTGGCGGTCCGCTCTTTCGAGGGCGTCACAGAGAT
Organism: Kaistia soli DSM 19436; assembly: GCF_900129325.1. GTDB lineage: Bacteria > Pseudomonadota > Alphaproteobacteria > Rhizobiales > Kaistiaceae > Kaistia > Kaistia soli. The sequence continues at coordinate 383,247 of NZ_FQUP01000002.1, forward strand.
TACGGTTCTAGCGCCCGATCATCCCCGGCTTCTGTCGATGATCGCCGGCGCCTGCACGGCGGGCGGCAGCAATATCGTCGATGCGCAGATTTTCACGACGACGGACGGACGCGCCATCGACACGATCTTCATCGCGCGCGAGTTCGAGACCGACGAGGAGGAGACGCGGCGCGCGCTGAAGGTCGGCGCCTTGATCGAGGACGCGCTGTCCGGCAGCGTCGCTTTGCCCGAGGCGATCGCCCGCAAGGCCAAGCCGCGCGCCCGCATCAAGGCTTTCACCGTGGAGACGCGGATCCTCTTCGACAATTCCTGGTCGAACCAGTTCACGGTTATCGAGGCCTCCGGCATCGACCGGCCGGGCCTGCTCTATGATCTGACGCGCTCGATCTCCGATCTCAACCTCAACATCGCCTCGGCCCATATCGCGACCTTCGGCGAGCGCGCCGTGGATGTGTTCTATGTCACTGACCTCATGGGTAGGAAGGTGACCAATGCCGGGCGCGAGGCCGGGATCCGCCGCCGCCTCGCGGAAGTATTCAACGGTGCGATGGCAACTGAGAAGTCGCCCTTGAAGAAGGTCGGATGACGCCCGCATGTCGCTGATGCGGAACTTCATGACCGTGGGCGGCTCGACGATATCGAGCCGCATCCTCGGTTTTGTCCGCGACATGTTCATGGCGGCGGCGCTCGGGACCGGGCCGGTTGCCGATGCCTTTCTCGTCGCCTTCCGTTTTCCGAACCTCTTCCGCCGTCTCTTCGCCGAAGGCGCCTTCGCGTCCGCCTTCGTGCCGCTCTTTGCCCGGACGCTGGAGGGCGAAGGCGTCGACGCGGCCCGGCGCTTCGGTTCGGAAGCCCTGTCCGCCCTGTTGGCGCTGCTGATTGCGATCACGCTTGTCGCCGTGATCGGCATGGTGCCGCTGATGTATGTGATGGCGCCGGGATTCGTGTCAGATCCGGCGAAGTTCGACCTGACGGTCATGTTGACGAGGATTGCCTTTCCCTATCTGACGCTGATCTCGTTGCTGGCCCTCTATAGCGGCGTGCTCAACGCCCGTGGGCGCTTCCTCGCCGCCGCGATGGCGCCAGGACTTCTCAACGTGGCCCTCGTGGCGGCGCTCGCCTTCATCCTGCTCTCGCACCACGACACCACGGCCGAAGCGGGGATTCTGCTCGCCTGGGCGACGCTGGTCGGCGGCGTATTGCAACTTGGGCTGGTCGTTGGCGCTGCCTGGCGCGACGGCATGGCGCTCCCGCTCCGCTGGCCGCGGCTGACGCCGGGTGTACGGCGGCTGACGGCGCTGGCGGTCCCCGGCCTCATCGCCGGCGGCGCCACGCAGATCAACATCGTCATCGGCACAATGATCGCCTCTTTCGCGCCAGGTGCGATCGCGGTGCTCGGCTATGCCGACCGCCTCTACCAGCTGCCGCTCGGCATCGTCGGGGCCACCATCGCGGTGGTGATGTTGCCCGATCTCTCGCGGCATCTGCGCGCCGGGCGCGCCGATCTTGCCGATCACACCCAGAACCGCAGTCTCGAATTCGCCATGGCGCTGACATTGCCGGCGGCGATCGCGCTGTTCGTGCTGGCGAAGCCGATCGTGCAGGTCATCTACCAGCGCGGCGCGTTCGGTCCTGACGATACGCTGGCGACGGCGGAAACGCTGATGGGCTTCGCGGTGGGGCTGCCCGCCTTCGTGCTCATCAAGGTTTTCTCCCCCGGCTTCTTTGCCCGCGAGGATACCAAGACGCCGATGTGGTTCGCGGCGGTCGGCGTCGCGGTCAACATCGCGCTGTCGCTGGCGCTCTTTCCGAGGTTCACTTATGTCGGCATCGCTGTCGCCACCAGCGTCTCCGGCTGGCTCAATGCCGGCCTGCTCGGCTGGATGCTGCACCGGCGCGGCCACTTCCTCTTCGACGCAAAAGTCAGGCGCAGCCTGCCTCTGTTGCTCACCGCCGCGCTCGCCATGGGCGTTGGCGTCTTCTTCGCCGCCTGGTGGGCCGAGCCCTTTCTCGCCGATCGCCGCGTGCTGATGCGTGCCGGCGCCATGGCGGCGATCTGCCTTGCGGGGCTGCTGCTCTTCGCCGCCTTCTGCCAGGCTGTCGGAGTCGTCGATTTTCGCGGCCTCGTCGCGACGCTCAGAAAACGCAAGGGCTGAGCCGTCCGCCGCTTGCGCGCCACGCCTCACCGCGCGATAAGGCGCCCGCGCAAAAAGGGTGCCCCATGACCGAATTCCAGCCGCGTGTCTTCTCCGGTGTCCAGCCGACCGGAAATCTCCATCTCGGCAATTATCTCGGCGCGATCGTCAATTTCGTCGCGCTGCAGGACAGTCATGACTGCATCTATTGCGTGGTCGACATGCATGCCATCACCGTCTGGCAGGATCCGGCCGAGCTTTCGCGCCAGATCCGCGAGGTGACGGCCGCCTTCGTTGCCGCCGGCATCGATCCGGTGAAGCACATCGTCTTCAACCAGAGCCAGGTCTCGGCCCATGCCGAGCTTGCTTGGGTCTTCAATTGCGTCGCGCGCATCGGCTGGATGAACCGCATGACGCAGTTCAAGGACAAGGCGGGCAAGGACAAGGAAAATGCCTCGCTCGGCCTGCTCGCCTATCCGAGCCTGATGGCGGCCGACATCCTCGCCTACAAGGCGACGCATGTTCCCGTCGGCGAGGACCAGAAGCAGCATCTGGAGCTGACGCGCGATATCGCGCAGAAGTTCAACAACGACTATGCCGGATCGATTGCCGGACATGGCTATGGCGACGCCTTTTTCCCGCTGACCGAGCCGCTGATCACCGGACCGGCGACGCGCATCATGAGCCTGCGCGATGGCACCAAGAAGATGTCGAAGTCCGATCCATCCGATTACTCGCGCATCAACCTCACCGACGATTCGGACCAGATCGCCCAGAAGATCCGCAAGGCCAAGACCGACGCCGATGCGTTGCCCGGCGAGACGGAGGGCCTCAAAGGTCGTCCGGAGGCGGACAATCTCGTCGGCATCTATGCAGCTCTCGCCGGGCTCTCGAAGCAGGCTGTGTTGGACCAATTCGGCGGCCAGCAATTCTCGGCGTTCAAGCCGGCTCTGGCCGAGCTCGCGGTGCAGAAGCTCGGGCCGATAGGCGCCGATATGCGCCGCCTGATGGCCGATCCGGGGCATATCGACCAGATCCTCGCGAACGGCGCCATCCGTGCCGATGCGATCGCGCGGCCGATCCTCGACGGCGTCAAGGACGTTGTCGGCTTCATCCGCCGCAATTGACCCGCCGCTTGCCGTCCGTCCGGCGCGGTGGCAGCATCGCGCCATGCTGAAACGGCGCAGCACAGAGGCCGGTCACCGGCGCAAATTCCTGGCGGTCCTCGATGACACGCCGGAATGTTCGCGCGCGGTGATCTATGCCGCCCGCCGCGCCGAACGCACCGCGGGCGGTCTCACCATGCTCTATGTGATCGAGCCGTCGGGTTTCCAGCACTGGATCGGCGTCGAGAACATCATGCGCGCCGAGGCGATGGACGAGGCCGAGGCGACTTTGGCCCGTTTCGCCGATATCGTCCGCCGTCATTCCTCGGTCGAGCCGGAACTCGTCATTAGAGAGGGCAACAGGGCCGAGCAGATTACCGGCTTGATCGCCGATGACGAGGATATCGCGATCCTCGTGCTCGCTGCCGGTACCGACAAGGACGGTCCGGGTCCGCTCGTGACCGCGATGGCAGGCCGCCATGTCGCGCATTTTCCCGTGCCGATCACCATCGTGCCAGGCACGCTGACCGACGACGACATCGCCGCGATCGCCTGAACGAAAAAGGGCGCCCGAAAGCGCCCTTCACGATGTCGATCGTAATCGGCTTACTTCGCCGGTTTCGCCTTGGCAGCCGCCTCGACGATCTCGAAGGTGATGTTGCGGCCGTGCTGGCGGGTATAGAACACGCGCCAGCCATTTTCGAACGGGGTCGGCACGGCCGTGCCGATCAGGCCCTCGACGGTCGGGTCGCCGTTCGAGACGTGGATGCCGGTGATTTCGTTGTCGCCGTCATTCTGGAAGCCATTGTCGGCATTGCCGATCGACGCGTCGATCGTCGCCATGTCGTCGCGGGTCTGCGACAGGAAGCGGATCGGATCGGGTGTCGATGCCTTGGCATAGTCGGCCGTCACGTCGGCGATATAGCCGGAATCGACCGCATTGCGCTGGCCATGCAGCTTGTCGCCACCATCCTCGACCACCATCAGTTGGGTGTCGTTGAGGAAGGAGAGATTGTCGAAGCCGGTATGGGTGACGTCGCCGCGCCAGATGATGGCGAGGCGTCCCTTTTCGGCCGAAGGCGAAGCCTGCGTCACGCGGAACACGCCGCCGAAGCCGCCGAACTCGGCACCGGCCTCGGTCTTGGCGTTGGTGTCGCCCGTGGCGGTGAAATAGAACTCCTCGAAGCCGGTGCCGGGCCGGAACTGACCGTTCTCGGGCCGCTTCATCGGCGTCGCCTTCGCCTGCTTGGCGAGCTCGTTGGCGTCGAAGGTCTCCGTCGCGCCGGCGGCTGTTTCCTTCAGCGTAATCCAGCGCGTCGGCAGTTCGTTGCCATAGGCGTAGATCAGCTTCTGTTCGGGCGCGAGGATGTCCTGATCGGTCTGGCCGTCATGGAAGACGATCGGATTGTTGTACGCGTCGAGAACCTGCAGCGCCTGGAGCTTGCCGCCCTTGGTGAGGTCGCTCTTGTCGGCCGGCACAAAGCGATAGACGAACGAATTCGGCTGCTTGGCATTCTTTGTCTTGGAACCGCCCTTGCCGCCCTCATCCTCGACCAGCCAGAGATTGCCGTCCGAATCGACTTCGACGCCTTCGTAGGAGGCGCGGCCGGTGAATGCCGAGATGTCGGTCACCTTGGACGGGAAATCCGCCGTGGCGATCCAGACTCCGCCATCCTTGCCTTCCTCGGAGGTCAGCAGAAGCATTTTCGCGAAGGGGTCCCAGGCCGAACCGTCGATGAGCGGCAGCGCCTTGCCGTCGACATCGGTCGAGGCCATCAGCGTGACGCGGTGGGCCTTGGCGGCGTCGAGATTGATGCGCGTCAGGCCGCCATGGATAACGCCCTCGGCGTCCTTCGGGCCGTTCTCATGGCCCTGAAACAGGAAATGCGTACCGTATTTCACGCCCTTCGCCGGACCTGTCGCGCCCGACATGACCAGATAGGTGTTCTTGTCAGGCTCGGTCTTGGTCGCCTCGACATTATGGCCCGGCGACTGCACGGCGCCCTTGGCAGGAGCCAGCGGGCCGTCCTTGCCATAGCCGTAGTAGCCGAGATCCTTCGAGGGATTCTCGAGCTTGAAGGCGCCTTCCGCGACGGGAACCTCGGCAAGGCCAGGCGCGAGCACATCCTCGGCCGGCTTGACGACGGCTGAGGGAAGCTTGACCGGGTCGGCGAGAGCGGGAAGCGACAATGCAAGGAGTGCACTGGACGTCAGAAGGATGCGTTTCATAATCGGTAGCCCCGTGGTGATGAGGGAGCTTTCCGTTAGGCCCGGCCGATTGCGTTTCGATGACAGCCTTTCGCTGCAACCTGCCGGCAACAGGCGCTTGAATCATGACTGTCAAAGTACGATTTCTACAGCGACGGGCGTGATTCCGCTTGAAGCGGCCCCGCCGATCGCCCACAACACTCTTAGAAGAATTCCAATTAAGCTTGCGGCGAGGCCCCCCGATGTTCATACAGACCGAAGCGACTCCCAATCCAGCGACGCTGAAGTTTCTCCCCGGACGCCCTGTGCTCCCCGAGGGAACGGCGGAATTCCGCGATCCGGCCGAGGCCGGTCGTTCGCCGCTCGCCGAGCGGCTGTTCTCGGTCAACGGCGTGTCCGGCGTGTTTCTCGGCCACGACTTCATCAGCGTGACCAAGGCGAATGGCGAGTGGCAGCATCTGAAGCCGGCGCTGCTCGGTGCCATCATGGAGCATTTCATGGCCGGCGTTCCGGTCATGGTGCAGGCTGGTCCTGCCCAGGCGGCGGCTGGCGAGGCCGGCGCCGAGTTCTTCGAGGAGGCTGACGGCGAGATCGTCGAGACCATCAAGGAGCTGATCGAGACGCGTGTTCGCCCGGCTGTGGCGCAGGATGGCGGCGACATCACCTTCCAGGGCTTCCGCGACGGCATCGTCTATCTGAACATGCGCGGCTCCTGCTCCGGCTGCCCGTCCTCGACGGCGACGCTGAAGAACGGCATCCAGAACCTGCTGCGCCACTTCATCCCGGAAGTGCGCGAAGTTCAGGCGGTCAACTGAGCCCGCCACTGCTCCGAATGAAATGAGAGCCCGCCTTTGGCGGGCTCTTTTGTTTCAGGATGGCGGTGTCGCCTGACGTTCAGGGACGGATCAAGCGCCGCCTACCAGCGCTGGTGTACGTGCGGCCGGATATCCTCGTCATAGATCGTCTTCAGAGCCGCCATGGTCGCAGCGTCGAGAGGCGCCAGCGTTGCGGCCTCGGCATTGGCGCGGGCCTGTGCCTCGTTCTTGGCGCCGGGGATGGCGACCGTTACCGCGTCGAACATCAGGATCCACTTCAGCGCGAACTTGGCCATCGTTGTGTCGCCCCCGACCAGCGGCCGAATGCGTTCGACCGCCGCGAGACCCGCTTCATAAGGAACGCCCGAGAAAGTCTCGCCGACATCGAAGGCCTCGCCATGGCGGTTGAACTGGCGATGGTCGGAACCGTCGAAATGCGTGTCCGCCTTCATCTTGCCGGTGAGCAGGCCGCTCGCGAGCGGCACGCGGGCGATGATCGCAGTCTCGCTTTCCAGCGCGCGCTGGAAGAGCCGCTCGATCGGGCGCTGGCGGAAGATGTTGAAGACGATCTGGATGGAGACGACGCCGGGATATTCGAGTGCCTTCAGCCCTTCCTCGACCCGCTCGACGCTGACGCCGTAATTCGCGATCTTTCCGGCCGCGACGAAGTCGTCGAGCGCAGCAAAAACCTCGGGGCGGTAATAGACATCGGTCGGCGGGCAATGAAGCTGGACGAGATCGAGCGTCTCCATTTCCAGATAGTCGCGGCTGCGATCGATGAAGCCTTCAAGTGCCTCGGCGGTATAGCCGGCGGCGACATGCGGCTGCAGCCGGCGGCCGGCCTTGGTGGCGACGAACGGCCGCGCGCCGCCGCGTTCGCGCAGGACGCGCGCAATCAGCTTTTCTGACCGGCCGTCGCCGTAGACATCGGCGGTGTCGATGAAGGTCACGCCCGCGTCGAGGGCGGTGTTGAGCGCGGCGATCGCATCGCTCTCGTCGACATGGCCCCAACTGGCGCCGATGGCCCAGGCGCCGAAGCCGATCTCGCTGACCTGTCGGCCGGTTCGTCCGAATGTCCGCGCGCGCATGTCTCAACCTCCAAACTGTCTGTCGCGGAGGTTATCGGTCTCCGGCCGCCTCCTGACAAGGGCGGGCCGGCGGCGAATGCGCGGTCAGTCCGGCTCGAACAGGGGCACGAGCGCCATGGCGGGCACGGTGACGAGGCCGCGATCGGTGATGCGAATCTCGGGGATGACCGAGAGCGGGATGAGATTGAATCCCATGAACGGTATCGAGCAGCCGGCCTCGGCCCAGGCGGCTTTCAGCGCCCGCAATTCCTCGGCGACCTCCGGCACGCGCTTGTCGGACAGAAGCCCGGCGATAGGCAGCGCGATATGCGCCTTGACGACGCCGTCGGCGACGACGGCAATGCCGCCTTCCGTCTCGGCGACCGCAGCGAGCGCGAGGCGCATATCGGCCTCGTTGGTACCGGCGATGATGATGTTGTGCGCATCATGCCCGACACTCGAGGCCACAGCGCCGCGCTTGAGGCTGAAGCGTGACAAGACGCCGTGGCCGACATTGCCATCGCTCTTGCCATGCCGCTCGACGACGCTGACGAAGCAGAGGCCGTGCCGATCGAACAGTGTCGACCAGTCATTGGCCGGCTCGATCGCAATCCGGTCATGCGTCAGCGTGATGCCGGGCAGCTCGGTGCGGATGGCGTTGAGGATCCCGGGACCCGCCGGAAGATCAGGCGTCAGCTTGAGCGCGGCGGGAAGATGGACCGTGTGATAGGCCGCGTCCGGATAGCGATAGCGATCGGAAAGCGCGGCATCGAGCAGTGGCGTTATGCGACGCCCGTCGACGACAAGCGCACCGCCATACCAGGTCGATTGCGGCTCCAGCTCATCGTTCATCAGGACAAGATCGGCCCGCCGGCCACCCCCAAGTCCGCCTATTTCTCCGTCCTGCCCGAAACGCGTCGCGCCATGCAGCGAGCCCATTGCCCAGGCGGTCTCGGGTTTCACGCCGGCGCGCACGGCCTCGCGCACGACGAAGTCCAGCCCGAAATCGGCGAGGTCGTCAGCGTCGCGATCATCGGTACAGACGGCAATGCGCTTGGTCGAGGCACCAAGTTCCGTCACGGTCTTGATCGCCTCGGGCAACGAATGCCAGGCGGTGGTCGGCGGCCCACCGCGCAGGAAGATCCAGATGCCGGCTTCCAGAAGGTCGTCGGCAATGTCACGGTCGATCGCCTCATGCGTGTCCGTGATGCCGCTCGCCGCATAAGCGGCGACGAAGTCGCGGCCATAGACATGGCCCGAGACGGGACGGCCGCGCTGGAGCGCCGCCTTGAGGATCGCATGGCTGCGCTCGTCGCCCATCGTGACCGGGACGAAATCCATCTTCTCGCCGAGCGCGACCGCCTCCGGCCAGCGATCGAACAGGCCGGCAATTTTATCGGGCGTCAGGTCGCCGCCGGCCGTTTCCAGCTCGGGCGAAGTCGCGGGGACGGTCGAGGGCACGGTGAGGAAGATGGAGAGCGGCGCGGCGCGCGCGTCCTCCAGCATCGCCTCGATGCCGGCGACGTCCATGACATTGCCGATCTCGTGGCTGTCACAGAAGATCGTCGTCGTCCCGTTGAGCAGCGCCGCCTCGGCATAGGCCGACGCAGTCACCATCGCCGATTCGATATGGATATGCGGGTCGACAAGGCCCGGCCCAATGATGCCGCCACGCGCGTCATAGCGCACCGCGTCGCCCCGATAACTGCCGGAAGGCTTTACGGCGGCGATGCGGCCACCCGAAATCCAGATTTCCCGTTCCGGCAAAATGCGCTCGGAATAGGTCGAGAGCACGCGCGCTCCGGTGATGACGAGGTCGGGCGCCGCACGCGCAGAGGCGACGGCAGCAAGCTGGCGCGTCATGCCTGAAAGCGGCGCCACGGAAAATCGGGTCAGCCGCGTCATCGCGCCCTCCTCAGTGATAATCCGGAATGCCCGGCATCGTGATAAAGCCCGGGATCGTGCGCATGCGTCGCATCCAGCGGCGGAGCGCGGGATATTCGTCATGGTCGATACCGAAATCGCGCGACAGCGCAATCGGTGGGAACAGCGCGATATCGGCGAGCGTCGGGCGGTCGCCAACGAACCACGTCGCGCCGGAAAGATGCCGCGTGGTCATGTGATCTTCCATGACGCGAAAAGCGGCGCGGGCCTGTCGCTCGAGGGCCTCCGGATCGCCGGGCGCCTCCAGCATCGCCGTCAGCCGCGCCGCAGTCGCCGCGCCGAGCGGCCCCCGCACGAAGAACAACCAGCTCACTACCTGCCCGAATTGGGCGGCTTCTTCCGGGAGGAAGGCGCCGCCCGCGGGTTCGGAGCGGGCGAGATAGCAAAGGATCGCTTCCGCCTCGGCGAGCACGAGGTCGCCGTCGACGAGGATCGGCAGGCTGCCTCGCGGGTTGAGCGCCAGATAGGTCGGCGACCGCTGCTCATGGCCGGGATGCACATCGACAGCGATCTTCTCGGCTGTGATGCCGAGGATCGAAAGCAGCAGGCGCACGGTGTAGCAATCGGCGTCCAGCTCGTAATCATGCAGGGCGAGGCTCATTCTGCAGCCTCCAACACGCTGTGGGGCGCGGCTTCGAAGCTGTTGCGCAGCGCCTCGCCGGCAGCGGAGACGGCAACCGCATCCCCCGGACCGGCCAGAACCAGATGCAATGCAGTCCGAGATGCGGTGAAGGGCTGCAGGAATATGAGGACCGGCACGCCGGCGAGGGTTCCGGCATAGCTGCCATCGTCCTGTCTCGTGAAGCCTTTCGATAGCTCCGCAGCGACCGATCGCAGCGGGAGATCGACATAAAGGCTGCGAAGGGCGCGGCCGGACGGCACTGGCGCAGGCGGGGGCGGTGCCTCGGCGCCGAGGGCAGAGTGAACGAAAATAAGGCCGGCCGCCTCGGCGGCGTGATAGGTCGCGACCTTGATCGTCTCGGGCACGGCGAGATCCGGATGAGCCGGAATGGCGCGGCACTGGCCGGCGGTGTCATAGGCCCAGCCATGATAGAGGCAGGCGATGTGGTTGCCGCGCACGAAGCCGAAGGAAAGCCGCATGCCACGATGAGGGCAGCGGTCCTCCCAGACATGGCTGACCCCGGCGAGGTCGCGCCAGACGACCAGCTCCTGGTCGAACAGCCGTGTGCCGGCCGAGGTGCCGGGCTCGATATCGTCGGCGACCGCGACGGCGTACCAGCCTTCCGCAAGGCTCATGATCAAAGTCCCCGATTGAACAAAGATGAGACCGACATCAGCGGCCTTGCTCCAGGCGATAGGCCTCGCGGACAAGGCAATCGATCGGCCCGAGGCTGCACGCCATCTCGAACATGTCGACGAGCGCCGGCTCACCCTCCACCGCAACATCGACGCGGGTGGCGTCGATGCGTCTGGCATCAGCTGAGATCGACAGGCGGCGGGCGCGATGGCGCATGAATTCGGCGAAGCTGTCGGGTTCGAAGTCGCCGAGAAACACCATCTCCACCCGCTCCCGCATACGCCTTATCCCGCCTGAACGTTCTCGCCGCGCCCATCCGGTCTTGCGCGTCAGCCCAACAATCAGGCATGTCTAGCGTCTGGGCAACGCGACATCAACACGCGGTGGATCGGAGAACGGTGACATGGCAAGACCGGCGGAAAAGGCTTCGCTCGACAATTGGTATGTGATCGACGCGCTGGCCGACATCCCGGCCGAGCTGCGACCGAACCGCCTGCTCGGGCGCGATCTTGTCGTGTTCCGGGACGGTGACGGCGTTCCGGTGGTGCGCGAGCGCCTTGCAGACGGCTCACTCGGGGCGCCGCTGCCAACCCGCGAGCGCTGGGGCTATCTCTGGACGACGCTGGGCGCGCCGCCGCGCGAACTCTTTGATATCCCCGAAGCCGATGAGCCGGACCGCCGCCATGTCGTCTGTGGCTCGGTCGCCGTGCGCGCTTCCGGCCTCCGGATCGTCGAGAATTTTCTCGATATGGCGCATTTTCCGTTCGTCCACACCGATATCCTCGGTGCCGAGCCGCATACGGAGGTGCACCACTACACGACCGAGATCCGCCGCGACGTGGACGAGGTCTGGGCGACCAATTGCGAGTTTTTCCAGCCGCAAGCGGCACTCTCGGCGCAGGGCGGCATCATGACGCAATACATGTATCGCGTCGCCGCGCCGTTCCAGACGCTGCTCTACAAGACCTGCCCGGCGGCGGCGAACCGCTGGGACGTTATCTGCCTGTTCGTGCAGCCACTGGACCATGATCGCTGCCGCGCGCATCCGGTGATGTTCATCGTCGATGACGAGAGCACCCTCACCAGCATGATCCATTTCCAGCAGCTGATTTTCCTGCAGGACCGCATCATCCTCGAGAACCAGCGGCCGCGCCTCTTGCCGCTGGAGCCGCGCGCCGAAATCCCGACTCGCGCCGACATCTCCTCCGTCGCCTATCGGAGATGGCTGAAGGAGAAGGGCGTCACATTCGGAACCGCGGAGCGCGCGGCCTGAGCGATCGAAGGTTTTGCCTCAAGGCTCGATCTCGATCACGCATTCGATCTCGACCGTCATGTTGCCCGGCAGGGTCGACATGCCGACAGAGGAGCGAGCATGGCGCCCCTTTTCGCCGAAGACCTGCAGGAAGAGGTCGGAACAGCCATTGATGACGCCGGGCGTATCGCCGAACTCTGGCACGCAGTTGACCATGCCGAGCACCTTGCCGATGCGCTTGACGCGGTCGAGATCGCCGAGCGTCTCCTTCATCACGGCAATCAGATAGAGCCCCGTGAGCCGCGCGCGGTCGTAACCCTCAGCGACGGAGACGCCGTCGCCGAGCTTGCCAAGGGCATTCTCTCCTGTGGGCAGCAATGGCCCCTGCCCGCCGAGAAACAGCAATCCGCCCATCTGCACGGCGGGAATATAGGTTCCAACGGGCGTTGGAACCTTCGGCAGGGTGATGCCGAGGTCTTCGAGGCGTTTTTCGATCAGCATGGAGGTCGTTCCAGAGCGGGTCATCGGCCCGGGTCCGGGCGCGTCGGCGGTCAGCAAAGCGGCTCGGCGTTAAGAAAGCGCCAAGGCCGCGCACCGAGCCCCAGCTTGCGCACCGTTCGCCGCCATTGTAAGGCCGGACGGCGGGAACGGACGAGACTATGGCTGAAGCGGTGACCGAGGATGCGGCGCGGACGGCGAAACCGGAAACGGGGCGCGGTTTCGGCGTGCAGTTCATCTATGACGCCCTGAAGCGCGACATTCTTGAGATGCGCCTGCCGCCGGGTTCAGGCCTTGACGAGACACGGCTCTCCGAACGCTTTTCGATGTCGCGCACGCCTGTCCGAGAGGCGCTGGTCCGGCTGGTGGCGGAAGGGCTCGCGACGACGCTCCCCAATCGCAACACCATCGTCTCTTCGATCGACTTCGCCAATCTGCCGGTCTATTTCGACGCGCTGACGCTGATGTACCGCGTCACGACGCGGCTCGCGGCACTGAAGCGGACCGAGGCCGACATTGCACGGCTGAAGGCGGAGCAGGTCAAGTTCGCGGCAGCGGTGCGCGCGGCCGACGCCCTCGCGATGATCGGCACCAACCGCGACTTCCATGTCATCATCGCTGAAGCCGGGCGCAATCGCTACTACACCGAGCTCTTCACGCGCCTGCTCGACGAAGGCAGGCGCATCCTGCGCGTCTATTATTCATCCTTCGATGATCACCTGCCCGATCCCTATGTCGCCGAGCACGACCTGATGATCGCTGCGATCGAGAACCGCGATGCCGACGAAGCCGAGCGGCTCGGCGGGCGCCATGCCCGCCAGATCATCGCGCAGCTCCAGGCTTTCCTCGCCTCGGGCGCCGGCGCGGCGATCGCGCTCGGCGGCGAGAATTGAGGCGGGGTCGGACTAGCCGCCCGCCGCCGACAGGAACTTCTGATAGACGAAGCCGCGCTTGTCGCCGGCGACGACTTCGCACCAGCCCTTGCAAGAAACGATCTGGACAGCCGTGCCCTGGCCGAGCACGGCGATCACCGGCGCGCCGTTGTCAGGATTGGTCCGGAGCTTGACGCCGCTGGCAATGCGGCCGGCACCCGGCTTGACCGAACCGGCGCTCACGCCACCAACAGACGCAGGCTTCGGCGTGGCGACGGTTTCGGAGGGCGTCGGAGCGGCAGGCGCAGGATCCATGGCGGCTAGATCAGCGACCGGCGTTTCGCTCGGCGTCTCGCCGGACGGAAGCGGCGCGGTCGGCGAGAGAGACGGCGTCACCTGCATGACCGTCGGCTGCGTCATTTCGGCGGGAACCGTATGCTGCGCGGTGTTGTCGACGGCAGCGCGGGCCGGTGCTTCTACCTCCGGCGTGGCCGCCATCGGCTGCGTCTCAATCTTGGCAATCGTCGTCGGTGCGGATCCGGTGTCAGTCGCAGCGGGTTTGTCGTCGACCTTGGCCGGCTCTGCTGCGGCGACGGCGGCGGCGGGCGCCGCTGTCGCGGGAGCCGCTGTGGCCTCGGAGGGCGCAGTATCGTTGCGCGCCGTCAGCGCCCGGATCGTCATCCCAGCGCCCACGGTCGCAAGGAGGATCAGCAGCGAAACGGCGATCACCGGTTTCACATAGGCGCGCCGGGCGCCGGGCATGGGAAGGCGCAGCGCCGGGACCGGCTCGGACTTGCTGGCGATGCGCGACGCCGCAGCAGGGCTCGCGGCCGCCTTGCGAGCCCGCGGCAGGGGCGAATTGAGGCGGTCTTCGCGGCCGCCGGGACGCGGCGAGTTCGGATTGCGCTTCGGCATTGGTGCTTCGGTAGCCGGGGAGCGCGCAACAGCGCTTCCCGCGACGGGGACATATGCAATGGGCTCGCTGCCGATATCGTCTTCGTTGAAGCTGCCGCGCGGAAAATCCGGGTGGTCGAGATCAGGCTCGGGGACGGCGGGCGCCGCCCGGCGTGCGTCCCGGTCGCTCTGGCGGATGCTCGCAAGAAGGCGGTCGAGCGCTTCCTGATCAGGCTCGGAGGCCTCGGGCGGCAGGGCGGCCGCCGGTGGAGGGCTGGCTGCCGGCGCTTGAGGTGCTGGTTCCGTGGGCGTCCGCGCGACCTCGTCGAAGAGTGCCACCATCGACTGCAGATCGCTCATCAGCGCGGCTTCAAGCTCGCCGCCGAGATCGGGCGCAGCTTCGGATGCTTGGGCGGCGGGCTGAGACGGTTCAAAGCCAGGAAAGGCCACCAGCTTATCGCGAGCGCCGTCTGCGGAACGTGGCCTCAGGCGTGCGGCGGCGGCATTGCGCACGGCCGCTTCAAATCCGGCGGCGCCGGTATCGGCGCTCGCCGAGCGCAGCGGAACTCGCAGTGCTGCCGATTTTCCAGGTGGTGTCATTCCAGAATCCTTCGAATGATGCCGAGCCCACAGATATCGAACCGCTTACCCACCAGTCGGCTCGCGCCGTAGCCCTGCATTCTGCACGGCGCCGGCTGCAGCCAGGACGGTCGGTGCGAAGACCATCATGGCTAAAATTTTATTAAACCGCGCTTGATCTCAAGACCCGCGGCGTCTTTCTCGGTCCGGCCAGCATGCTGGTTGCACGGCCGGGCAGAAGTCGTGATCGCTAATTGAGGCGAGACTTAGGGCATTGTCGAGCGGCTTCGCCGCAGACGGCGCGCAAAGACCATCAGGAAATGCCTCGGGGCGGGCTCAGCTACGCTGTGGCGCCTGCCGGACCCGGTGACTGCGCGGGTCGAGCGTTCTCAGCGTGAAGACATAGACCGGGACGCCAGAGATCACGACCAGCGCCGCGGCGAAGGGCGCCGCCGCGGCATAGGCGCCATCGCTCGTCAGCGACCAGACCTCGGTGGCGAGCGTCGCGACGCCGGTAGGCGCAAGGATCAACGTGGCGGTCAGTTCGCGCATCAGTTCGAGCGCGACGAGGGCGAGGCCGGCGCCGAAGCCGGGCGCAAGCGCCGGCAGCGTCACGGAGACGAAGGCGGCGAAGGCGCCGCGGCCGAGCGTGCGGGCGACATCCTCCATTTCCGGCGAGACCAGCTCGGCCGAGGCGCGCAGCGCCGATTGAGCGAGCGGCATGAAGAGGATGGCATAGGCGGCGAAGAGCACCGCTCGCGTCTGGTAGACCGCCGGCAGCAGGCGGATCGACGCATAGACGAGCGCGAGCGCCACCACGAGCCCGGGCAATCCGTGCACCACATAGGGAAGGCGCTCGGCGAGGCGCGCGAGGCGCCCGCCGCCGCGAAGCGCCACCAGCACGAGCGGCAGCGCCACCAGCGTGGTGACGAAGGTGCCGGGGATGGCGAGAGACAGCGATCCCCACAGCGCCGGACCGATCGCCTCTAACCCGCGCCCGGCGGACACGCCGCGCAGCAGCCAATAGCCGAGCCGGCCGAACGGCACACCGAGCGAGATCACCGCAATGAGCGCGAAGAAGGCAATCGCCGGCAGCGTCCAGCTTCCAAGCTTTGCCAGACGTCGGCCGCGCACCGCGCTGCGGCCGACCTTGTCGCGGCGTTGGCTGCCGCGCAGATAGATCTCGCCAAAGGCCACCGGCAGGCAGAACAGCATCAGCATCGCCGAGAGGACAGCAGCGCTGGCATTGTCGAATTGCAGTTCATATTGCTGGAAGATCGCCGTCGTCAGCGTCTGCACGCGCAGAAGCGACAGCGCACCGAACTCCGACAGCATATGCGCCGCAACCAGCAGCGCGCCGCCGCCGGCCGCTGGCAAAGCCCGCGGCACGATCACCTTGAGGAAGGTGGCCCGGGGACCCTGCCCGAGCGAACGGGACACTTCCTCGGGCCCCGGATCCATGCTGCGCAGCGCCGCCGCGACGGGCAGGAAGACGAGGGGAAAACTCTCCATCGAGAGGATCAGGATAGCGCCGGGAAGGCCCTGGAAGGCTGGACCGATCGACTTCCAGGCGAAGCTCGCGACGAAGGCCGGCATGGCGAGCGGCAGGCAGAAGAGGATGCGCCAAAGCGCCCGTCCGGGCAGGTCGGAGCGCTCGGTGCACCAAGCGCCGGCAAAGCCGATCAGGAGAGCGAGAATGGTCACCGAGAAGGTGAGCACGCTCGTGTTCCAGAACAGCATCAGCGTGCGCTGGCGGAAAAGCTCCTCGGCGATGCCAGCCCAGCCCGCATCGACAGAGCGGATCAGCACATAGATGATTGGGAGCGCGATCAGCGCTGTCGGCACAAGCGCGGCGAGG
This sequence comes from Kaistia soli DSM 19436, assembly GCF_900129325.1. Taxonomy (GTDB): domain Bacteria; phylum Pseudomonadota; class Alphaproteobacteria; order Rhizobiales; family Kaistiaceae; genus Kaistia; species Kaistia soli. The sequence goes on from NZ_FQUP01000002.1 coordinate 399,733, forward strand.
ACAAGAAAGGGCGGCAACGTACGCCGCCTGCGGCCGCGGCGGGGACGCGGCGAGGCGATGACGCCGGCCAGATCGCCGAAGCTCTCGCTCAAGCCAGTTCCGCCTCACGCAGCAATTCGAGTGCCGCACCGGCATCGCCGAGCTGGTTCGGCGTCACGGGAGCGGGATCGAGCGTCTCGAAGGGTGTCAGCGGAAAAGGCGAGACGACGCCGGGCCGCAGCGGATATTCCGCGATCGCGCCGACGATGGCCGCCTGGCCCTCGGCGCTGACCATGTAGGCGACGAAGCGCTGGGCAGCTTCCGCGTTCTTCGCCGATTTGAGGACGCCGGCGCCGGAAACGGTGATCAGCGTGCCGGGATCGCCATGGCCGATATTGTAGATCGCGGACTGGACATCCTCGGCTCCGATCTCGCGGGCGAGCGCATGCCAATAGTAGTTGTTGGACAGCGCGATGGGGATGTCGCCGCCTTCGACCGCTTCGACCGCCGCGGAATCGGAATTATAGACCCGGCCATACTGCTTGAGGCCCTTCAGCCAGGCGAGCGCGGCCTCCCGGCCTCGGAGGATCATGACCGCCATGATCTGCTGCTGGAAGGCGCCGCTCGCCGGCGCGAAGGCGACCTTGTCGGCATAGGCTTCGCTTGCGAAATCGAGCACGGATGGCGGCAGTGTCTTCGGATCGACGGCCGCCTTGTTGTAGACGACGACGCGGCAGCGCGCGGTGGCGCCGATCCAGGTGCCGTCCTTGGCGGAATAATTGGCGGGGACCGACGCCAGCGTGTCGCTCTTCAGCGGCGCCAGGAGACCCTTCTCAGACAGGGCGAACAGCGAGGGGCTTTCCTCCGACCAGAAGAGATCGGCCGGGGAATGGTCTCCCTCCTCGATCAACTGGCTGGCAAGCTGCGCGCTCGATCCGTGGCGGACGGAAACATCGATCCCGGTCGCTGCCGTGAAGGCGGCGATGAGCGCCTCGACGGGCGGCCGGTGCTGTCCGTTATAGACCGCGAGCGTGGCGCCTTCCGCCCGGGCTGGGCGAGCCGCGCCGGCAACAAGCGCGGGACTGCCGATCAGGGCGGCGCCACCAAGAACGGCTCGCCGAAGGAACGCGCGGCGCGAAACGGGATACATTAGAATAACTCTATGTTATTGCACGCAATTCGGCCTGACGAACACCCGTATTCCCAAGCTGTCAAGCGACCGGATCAACTTCAGGCGCGAATCTTTTCGCCCTTCGGGTCATAGAGCGGATCGAGATGAGCGGTCGCGGCAACGCGCTCTCCGGCGACTTCGAGCTCGTAACGACCGGAGAGCACGAAGTCGCGATCGACGCCTTCGGGGCGGCGCACATAGCCATAGCCGACGGGCTTGCCGATCGTGTAGCCGAAGCCGCCGCTGGCCAGCCAGCCGACGCGGACACCGTCGCGATAGATCGTCTCGCGGCCGAGCAGGACGATGTCGGGATCCTCGGTGGTGAAGGCGGCGAGGAGGCGGGGCAATGGCTTCCTGGCCTGAGCCTCTATCGCGGGGCGACCGCGGAAATCGATCGGCTTCTTCAGTTTCACGAAGGCACCGAGCCCGGCGACCAGCGGCGAATGGTCAGGCCCAATCTCCGCGCCCCAGGCACGGTAGCCCTTTTCGAGCCGCAACGATTCGATCGCCCGGTAGCCGGCGAGCGCAAGACCGTGCGGCACACCGGCGGCGGTCAGCGCGTCGAACAGCGTCAGCGCGAACTCGGTCGGCACATGCAGTTCCCAGCCGAGCTCGCCGACGTAAGTGACGCGGAGTGCCAGGACGGGGCAGCCGCCGGCTGAAATCCAGCGGGCGCGGCCGAACGGGAAGGCGGCACAGGAGAGGTCGTCACGGCTGATCGTGGTGAGGATCTCGCGCGCCTTCGGTCCCATGAGGACGAGCGTCGCATAGGCCGAGGTGACGTCGGAGAGTCGCGCATCCATGCCGGAGGGAATGCCGCGCGCAATCCAGTGGAAGTCATGCGTCGCGAAGCCCGTGCCCGTGACGATGTAGTAGCGATCTTCAGCAAGGCGGGAGACGGTCAGGTCGCATTCGATGCCGCCGGCATCGTTCAGCATCTGCGTATAGACGAGATGCCCGACGGGCTTGGCGACGTCGTTGGCCGCGATATAGGAGAGCGCACTTTCGGCGTCTCGGCCGGAAAGCTCGAACTTGGCGAAGGACGTCTGGTCGAACAGCACCGCCGCCTCGCGTGCCGACCGGTGCTCGCGCCCGACCGCCGCGAACCAGTTTGGCCTTTCATAGCTGTAGCGGTCGCGCGGCTCCTCGCCGAGGCCGGCATCGGCGAACCAATTGGCGCGCTCGAAGCCGAGCTTTTCACCGAACACGGCGCCGGCAGCCTTCAGCCGGTCATAGAGCGGCGAACGGCGTAGCGGCCGGCCCGCCTCGGTCTCCTCGAACGGCCAGGCCATTGTGTAGTGCCGGGCATAGGCTTCCAGCGTGCGAGCGCGGATGAAGCCTAGATCGCGGTGATTGCGGCCGAAGCGGCGGATATCGACGGGCCAGAGATCGAAGGGCGGCGCGCCCTCCGCGACCCATTCGGCCAGTGCCATGCCGGCGCCGCCGCCCGATGCGATGCCGAAGGCGTTGAAGCCGGCACCGACGAAGATGTTCTTCACCTCCGGGGCCTCGCCGAGGATGAAATTGCCATCCGGCGTAAAGCTCTCGGGGCCATTGATGAACTGGCGGATGCCTGCTTCGGCCAGCGCCGGAACGCGTCCAAGCGCCTCGCCCATGATCGGCTCGAAATGATCGAGATCGTTTTCGAGCAGCTGGAATGCGAAGTCGGCCGGCGGCGGGTCTACATCCCACAGCTTCGGGTTCGGCTCATAGCCGCCCATGACGAGGCCGCCAACTTCTTCCTTCCAGTAGGTCAGGCGATCGGGGTCGCGCAGTGTCGGCAGATCCGAGGTGACGCCGGGGATCGGCTCGGTGATGAGATATTGGTGCTGTACCGAGACGAGCGGAATGTTCACGCCGGCGAGGCGGCCGAGTTCGCGCGACCATTGCCCGGCGCAGATGACAAGCTTGTCGCAGTCGATGCGGCCCTGGTTGGTCTCGATGCCGGTAACGGCACCGTCCTCGACCTTGATGCCGGTGACGCTGACGCCCTCGCGGATGGTGACGCCTTTCATCCGTGCGCCCTTGGCCAGCGCCGCGGTGATGTCGGAGGGCGAGGCTTGTCCGTCTGTCGGCAGGAAGGCAGCGCCGACGACGTCGTCGACCTGCATCAGCGGCCAGAGATCCTGCGCCTCCTTTGGCGAGAGCAGTGCCATTTCGAGCCCGAAGGACCGCGCAGTCGTCGCCTGGCGCTTCACCTCGGTCCAACGCGCCGCGTTGCAGGCAAGCCGCAGGCCGCCGTTGCGCTTCCAGCCGGTCGCCTGTCCCGTCTCGGCCTCGAGCCGGTCATAGAGGGCGACCGAATAGCCAAGCAACTGCGTGATATTGGCCGAGGTGCGGAGCTGGCCGACGAGCCCGGCCGCATGCCAGGTCGAACCAGAGGTCAGCCGCCCTCGCTCAATCAGCAGCACGTCGGTCAGCCCCATCGCGCCGAGATGGTAAGCGACCGAGGCACCGACGATGCCGCCGCCGATGATGATGATCTTGGCCGAGGCGGGAAGGTCGCCCTGCGCGAGGTGCTGCATGGTGATGTCCTGGATGGTGAGACCCTGGCGCCTCAGCGCGGCTGCGCGTCGAAGGCGGCGAGCGCCGCCTCGAAGCGGCGGTGATTTTCGGCCGTGTAGGGTTCGTAGTCGATCGGCAGGCTGCTGTGGATCTCCGAGACCATGCTCCACATTGTCTCGCGCAGCAGCGAGGCGGCCTGCATGGCCAGCGCCTTGCGGCGCAGGGTGTTATCGAGCGGCCGCTGGAAATAGAGCTCCAAGAGCGTTTCGGTCTCGGCCGGGCCGAGCAGGTTGTTCGAGGCGAGGCCGCCGAGATCGAACAACGGTGAATTGAAGCCAGCATAGTCCCAGTCGACCAGCCAGAGCCTTGTGCCGTCATCGATGAAGTTGGCAGCGAGCAGGTCGTTGTGGCCGAAGACCAGTTCGATCGGGCCGACCGCGGTCTCCAGCCGGTCGGCGGCGTCAAGCAAGCGCACCAGCATCGGCAGATAGTGGCTCTCGCCCTCCTCGAGCGTGTGGGTGTAGTCGCGGATCACCTGGAACGGCCAGAACATCGGCGCAGGGCCGCGGAAATAGCGCGGTATGTCGCGATGGGCGTGGCGGATCAGCTGAACGAGGCGCGAGAGGTTGCGCGGGTTCTGGATGTCGGCGGCCGTCAGCGTCTGCCCCTCGATGTAATCGAGGACCATCGCGCCTGGCTCGGCATGGACGACGATTGGCGAGATGCCCGCAGCGGCTGCCGCCCGGCTCGCCGCGAGTTCGATCGCCCTGACGATGCCGTGCACGGCCATGTCGCCGCCGATGCGCACGACATAGGTGCGTCCGCGATCCTTGACGACGAAATTGGTGTTGGTGAGTCCGCCCGGCAGAGGAACTGGATCGACCTTGCCAGCCCAACAGGATAGCGAGGCCGCGATGTCCAGCGGATCGCGCGAATGAGGCATGGGCAGGACGCTCCCCGGAACGGCTGGGACAGGCCTGATGCCCGTCATATCCAGTCAATCCGCTGCCGATGTCCGATGCAAGGGGAGGCGAGAGTGACGACGGAGCGGAGAGGGGGTGCCGGGGGTCAACAGTCCCCCTCTCCGTCCGGGTCTTAGCTGATTACGCAAAACCTGAAGATCAGCCTGCGATCTCTGTCGCAAGCGGCTTGCCAGCCAGCGATAGGCCATAACATCACAAGATATGGTTCAAATTGTGCCGATCTCGCCAAGATATCGTTAGGCTTAACGACTCGTTCACGTCTGGCGCATCGCATTTTGCAAGCGGAGTCGCAGTTTGCGAGACTTGGCCCGGCTTGTAGCCGCCTAGGCTGGGACGGCGCGAGGGAGATCGAGCCACATTCCGAGGAAGCGGTCGAGAAAGGCCGAGCTTTCGGCGTCGTAGAGCGCCCGCCCCTCGAGATGTGCGCCACGGTCCTGCGCGCCCGGAAGGGTGAAGCGCTCGGCGCCGCGCACCGTCCAGCGGTGCATCATCATCAGCGTCAGCTCGATATGGAACTGGAAGCCGAAGGCGGCCGGCCCATAGCGGAAAGCCTGGTTGGCGAAGAGCTCGCCCGAGGCGAGCAGCGAAGCACCGGCTGGCAATTCGAAGCCTTCGCCATGCCACTGATAGACTTGGCTCGGCCAGGGCAGCAGCGCATCCCCGTCCGGCGTCGCCTTCAGCGGATAATATCCGATCTCGACGAGGCCATCCGCCCGGCGGCCGACATCCGCGCCGAGTTGCTTCGCCAGCATCTGCGCGCCGAGGCAGATGCCGAGCAGCGGCGCGCCCTCCGCCAGTGGCACGGACAGCCAGTCGATTTCGCGGCGGACATAATCTTCGTCGTCATTGGCACTCATCGGGCCGCCAAAGACGATCGCGCCAGCGTGATCCGCCAGCGTCGTCGGCAATGGATCGCCGAAGCGTGGACGGCGGATGTCGAGCGAGAGGCCGCGCTCCTTGAGGCGGAGACCGACGCGGCCAGGGGTTGAATGTTCCTGGTGGAGGACGATCAGGACCGGTGGCTTCATGAGCGCCGACAGACCTCCCTCGGAGCATGCAACTTCAGGAAAAGGCTAACCGCTGCCGCACAGCGCCGCCAGCACAGTTTCCCGTCAAATCGCCGACTTTCGCAGCGCCGCTCAGCCGGCCGTGCGTGCAGACTGCTCGCGCACCGTGCGTTTCAGCCGAAGCCGCGCCTCGCTTGACACGCCGAGCAGCTCGGCGACGCGCCAGATCGTGTTGTCCTCGAACTCGTGCAGCGTGCCGTCCTGGAAGACGAGATCCCACATCATCGCGATGATCGCCTCGCGGTCCTTCTCGTCGAGGCGTTCCTTCAGGACATGCGTGAAGCGGAAGAGATCGACGGCCTCCTGGTCGGCGAGTTCCGCCTCATGCATCAGCGTCTCCGTTGACGTCTCGTCGAGACCGTAGCGCTGCTGGAGCAGATCATGCAGTCGCTGCCGCTCGGTCACCGCAACCGTGCCGTCGATGGCGATGACGTGAAACAGCAGCGCCGCCGAGGCGAGCCGGTGATCGTCGGGACTGAATTGACGGCGCTCGCCATCATCGCCCGTCAATTCGGCGAGGAAGCTGCGAAGGGCATTCAGCATCGGATCTCCTGGCGGATCGTCGTGGAGTGGTTTGCCTTGCCGGCGCGCCCGCTGCTCGCGAAGCTTGGCGACGCGAAAAAGGGGCCTCACAAAAACAAACCGCCGGCTTGAGGACCGGCGGCGATCAGAAAACTGCTTGTAGAAATGGGGCTCGGAACAACGACATCCGAGCTCATGAATGGCGATAGAATCAGGTCTCAAATAACCATTTGCGAACTACCGAAGGCCTCGCGGCGATCGAGTGGCACGCATTATTAAAACAACGCTAGCGAAATCGTCGCTGCGCCGCAAGGCTGTCGCAACAGAGCCGGCGCGCTGCGAGCCAAAAAGAAAACCGGCGCAATCGCTCGCGCCAGTTCGTTTTATCGAGGCGTCGGAATCAGCGTCGCCGCGCCGCACCGCCACGGAAGGGTGTCTTGGACGATGGTGGAGCCATCGAGTCACCCTTATGCCGGAAGACCAGCCGTGCACGATCGAGATCGTAAGGCGTCATCTCGACCGTTACGCGGTCGCCCGCCAGGGTCTTGATACGATTCTTCTTCATCCGGCCCGCCGTATAGGCGACGACGACATGCCCGTTCTCGAGTTCCACGCGGAACTTGGCGTCGGGCAGAACCTCGACCACCATACCCTCGAATTCGAGCGCTTCTTCCTTCGCCATGGGATTCCTCAGGAGACCTTCAGATTGGTCGCCGAGGTCTTGCCACGACGATCGGTCTCGAGCTCGTAAGAGATCTTGGCGCCGTCGCGAAGCGTCGACAGACCAGCGCGCTCAACGGCGCTGATGTGAACGAACACGTCCTGACCACCCTGATCGGGCTGGATGAATCCATAGCCCTTCGTCGCATTGAACCACTTCACAGTACCCGTCGCCATGGAAATCTCCTTCAGTCTGGCGGTAGAACTTTGCTAACGACGCTTCCGTCGTCAAGCCGCGCGGCGGCGTTGTTGGTTGCGCCACCGGTTTTTCTTGCTCTTTTGCTGCATGGGCTGTCCCTCACGGCCGGCCAATTCACCACGCTGCGTATCGGCAGCGGGGCGGGCGATCGGCGTCTGGGCCTTGAAATGCGTCGCGACCTGGGGGATCGGCCGGCGGATGAGCCGTTCGATCGCCTTCAGGCGCGCAGATTCGCCAGCGTCGAAGAGAGAGTAGGCAATGCCTTCCCGACCGGCACGTGCCGTCCGTCCAATGCGATGGACATAGGCCTCCGGTTCGTCCGGCAAGTCGAAGTTGACGACATGAGTGATATCGGCGACGTCGATGCCGCGAGCGGCAATGTCGGTCGCAACCAGCACGCGGAGGCTGCCGTCTTTGAACCCCGCGAGGGCCTTCTGACGCGCACCTTGGGACTTGTTGCCATGCAGCGCCAAGGTTTCGATGCGCGCCTTCTGCAGATGTTGCGCAACGCGGTCGGCGCCGTGCTTCGTCCGCGTGAAAACGATCACGCGCTGCATCTTTTCATCGGCCAGGAGATCGACGAGGAAGCCGCGCTTCTCTCCGGTCGGAACGGGATAGAGCCGCTGGTCGATCCGCTCGACCGTAACGACTTCGGGTGTCACTTCGACGCGCATCGGATCCTTGAGGATCTTGCGCGAAAGGACAGCCACTTCGGCCGGCATCGTGGCCGAGAACAGCAGCGACTGGCGGGCGACCGGCAGCAGCGCGACGATCTTCATCACGTCGCGCACGAAGCCCATGTCGAGCATGCGGTCGGCCTCGTCGAGGACGAGATGCGTCACGCGGTCGAGCTTGACCGCGCCAGCCTGCATATGATCCAGCAGCCGGCCCGGCGTCGCGACCAGAATGTCGACGCCCTTTTCGAGGGCGCGGATCTGCGGCGTGTGGCCGACACCGCCATAGACGAGCGCATGGCGCACGCCCATGAAGCGACCGTATTTCCGCAGCTCGGCATCGATCTGGATCGCGAGTTCGCGCGTCGGGGCGAGAATGAGAGCACGCACGCTCTTCGGCTCAAGCCCTTCCGGGCGACGCGAGAGCTGCTGCAGGAGGGGGAGCCCGAAGGCTGCGGTCTTGCCCGTTCCGGTCTGCGCGATGCCAAGCATATCGCGACCTTCGAGAAGGGCAGGGATGGCTTCTGCCTGGATCGGCGTCGGGGTCACGAGACCAGCCTGGCCGAGCGCACGCAGCAGCGGTTCGGCAAGTGCCAAATCCGCAAAAGAGTTCAATTGATTCAAGAAAAAGGCCTAACTTCGCGGATGCTTTTCGCATCCATCTGGTGTCTTAACCCACGCGCGAAGGGGCCAGAGGACTGGGTCGTGCCCGCACCTGGCGGGTGGAACCACGGGAAATTTCCACATGGCACAGCGCGATCACGATGATCGTCAAGCGCTATATGCCGACTCGGTGCCGAAAATGCAACCGAAATCTCGGAGGACACCTGCATTCGGCAGCAAGCGCCCCCGCCCATCCGATGGCCGGCAATTGCGTTCGCTGGGCTTCCATGCAAACTCCGCCTTCCGCGAACGCCCCGACCCGCCCCATGCCCCCTTCCCAGAACGCTCCAGCCTCTCCCGGCACCCCGCGCCGGCTGTCAGGACCGATTCTCGGCATCCTCCTGATGATGCTGGGAATCTTCCTGTTTTCCGTCAATGACGCGCTCGGCAAGTGGCTGGTCGGAACCTATTCGGTCAGCATGGTGCTGCTGTTCCGCTCCATTGCTGCTCTGGTGCTGCTGGCGCCGTTTATCCACCGCGACGGCGGATTTGCCGGGCTGCTGGCAGCGCCGAAGCCGTTGCTGCAATTGACGCGTGTCATGCTCGCGACCATCGAGGTCGGCTGCTTTTACTGGGCGGTTCGGTCGCTGCCGCTCGCGGATGTGATGACCTATTATCTCGCCGGCCCGATCTATGTCGCGGCGCTCTCCGCCACGGTGTTAAAGGAGCGCATCGACCGGCAGCGCTGGATCGCCATCCTTATCGGGTTCATCGGCGTCGTCTTCGTGCTCAAGCCGTCGGCCGCGAGCCTGACGCCGCCGGCGCTGGTGGCCATCGCCGGCTCGATGATCTTTTCGGTGCTGATGATCGTCACGCGCCAGCTGCGCGGGACCAAGGACAGCACGCTGCTCGCCTTTTCGACCACGGCGGCCATGACGGCCGGCGCCGTGACGGCGCCGTTCGCATGGGTCATGCCCGGGCTGCGCGACTTCGCACTGCTCTCGTTGGTGGGAATCGTGGCGCTGGTCGCAAGTCTCTGTGTCAACCGTTCGCTGAAGCTCGCCCCGGCTTCTGTCGTCGTGCCCTACCAGTACACGATGATCCTGTGGGCGGTTCTGTTCGGCTGGCTGTTCTTTGGCGACGGCCTCAAATGGAATGTCATCGTGGGCGCCGCCATCATCGTTGCCTCTGGCCTCTTCATCTTCCTGCGCGAACAGCGCGACGCTCGGGCAAAGCCGGGCGAGACGGTGGCCGAGGAAGTCGGGCAGACCATGTCCGCCCAGCCCTGAACTCCATCAGACGAAGACGAAATAGATGATCGCGAACGCGACGATGACGCCGACTAGGCCGATCGCCAGCATGTAGCGAAGCGTATGCGGCGCGACGGCCTGCCTTGCATCGTCCGTCGACTTGCGCGGCGCGTTGCGGATTTCTTCGGGTTCGTTGCGGATTGCCATGCGTGATCTCCTTTCGAAGACAACGCATGGGCGGCGCAAAGTTCCCTTAAGTGCGCGGACGACCCTCTTCACGCGTCTCCACGACGCGGTAATCGGTCTCGATCGTCACCGTCCCGGTCGGCGCCGGTCGGCGCGGCTCGCCATCGGGGGCGCCGGTCGGCGGAGGGGTTCCCATGCTGCGGCTTGCCTGGCGGAAGAGGGCGCGCAGCAGGGGCCGACGGAAGAGATAAGCGACGAAGCCGAGCGGGATCAGCACCAGCGCCAGACCGAGGGACAAAATGACGGCGGCGACGAGAACGGCACCGCCGGCAAGCGCCAGAAGAGCCAGCTTGAGCTTGTCCTGCCAGCTCGCGCTGCGACCGCCGATCATGAACACCCTGTAGCTCTGCATCGTCTCCCGCCTTTCCATACGGCAGAAGATGTGGCCATTCGGCCCCGCCGATGCAAGCCGGCTTCGTGCGTAACCGCAGGGCGCGCCGACCGGGAGTTCCAGGTGATCCCGCGCGATGAGCTTTGGAAACGAAAAAGCCGCCCCGAGGGCGGCTTGTCGCGTCGTTTCGCGGAAGTGGTGGAGCCAATCGGAATCGAACCGACGACCTCTTGAATGCCATTCAAGCGCTCTCCCAACTGAGCTATGGCCCCGCCTTTTCCTGCGGAGAGGTTGGGGCCCCTCCGGCGCGGCGCGATACTTAGGCCGCGTTCATTTTCAAATCAAGCCACAATCGACATACCCACAGGGGAGCGTGGCGACGGGGCTTTTTGCCGACTACGGCTCCTCGTCGTCGACGCCGCCGATGATGTCGGCCACGTCGTCGCCTTCCTCTTCTTCCTCCTCGATGAAGACATCGCCTTCGTCGTCTTCGATCACGACGTCGTCGTCATCGGTTTCGGCCTCGACGGCGCCGGCATCGGCTGTTTCCGAATCGGCTTCCTCGAGGCTGATGAACTCGGCGGTGTCGGCAACCTCCTCCTCCGCCTCGTCCTCCTCGACGGCGCGCGCCGCGACCGGCCGTGCCTTGGCGGGGCCGCTCTCGAAATAGGACCGCGGATAGGACTGGCCCGTGAAGGGCGATACAATCGGATCCTTGTTCAGGTCGTAGAACTTCTTCCCGGTTTCGGGGTCGACACGTTTGGTGCCGAGTTCCGCTTTCGCCACGTCGTGCCTCGCTGGTTCATGGAGCGCGGCCCCCATAATGCTTTGTCCGGGCGCTGTCAAAACGAAATCACCTGGGCAAGGCGCGAAACCCGTCGCCGGAGGCGGCGAAGGGCAGGTGGCGGGCCGTCGGGACCCATGCTATCCGACCTCAGGCAAAGATCCCAACCGGCGCACCCGCGCCAGGCCAGAGGAGCCGATCATGTCGACAGCCGCCGGCGCGACCGCCGGGCCGCTCAAGGCCTTCGCCTCCGGCCCGCTGACGGGCCGTGTCCGCATGCCCGCCGATGCCTCGATTTCACATCGCGCCCTGATATTGGGGGCGCTCGCGATCGGCGAGACGGTGATCGAGGGCCTTATCGGCCGCGAGGACATCGCGGCGAGCGTGCGTGCCATGCAGGCCTTCGGGGCCACCGTAGCGGTCGATCCAGCCGGGACAATCCGCGTCAAGGGCGTCGGCGTCGGGGGCTTTCTCGAGCCTGAGGACGTGGTTGAATGCGGCCATTCCGGCACGACGGTCCGCCTTGCGATCGGACTGGTCGCGAGCCAGGCGATTGCGGCCACCTTCAGTGCCGGTGCCACGCTCCGCGCGCGCCCCATGGGGCGCGTATTGGAGCCGCTTCGGCGGATGGGCGCGCAGGTTGTCGCCCGCTCGCGCGATCGGCTGCCCCTCACGATCCGGGGCGCCGATGTTGCCCTGCCGATCGATTATCGCCTTCCGGCGGGTTCGGCGGAGGCCAAGTCGGCGGTGCTCTTCGCCGCGCTCAATACGGCCGGCGTCACCAGCATCATCGAGCCCGTGGCCACCCGCGATCACAGCGAGCGCATGCTGGCCGCATTTGGGGCGGCGCTCGAAATCGACCGCGATGGCGAGGGAGCCCGTGTCATCCGTGTCGAAGGCCGGCGGGATCTGAAGCCGCAGCGCCTTGTCGTTCCAGGCGACCCCGGCGCGGCTGCGTTTGTCATCGTCGCGGCGCTCGTCATCGAGGGTTCGGATGTCACGATCGAGGGCGTCCTCGTCAATCCGTTGCGGATCGGCCTGATCGAGACGCTCGTCGAGATGGGTGGCGACATCGCGTTCGACAATCATCGCATGGTGGCCGGCGAACCGGTTGCTGATCTCCGTGTCCACGCCAGCCGCCTCAAGGGGATCGTCGTGCCCCCGGCCCGTGCCGCGGCGATGATCGATGACTATCCGGTGCTCGCGGTCGCCGCGGCCTTTGCGGAAGGCAAGACGGTGATGGACGGGCTCGGCGAATTGCGACAGCAGGACACGGACCGCCTCTCGGCCCTCGCCGCGGCGCTCGCGGCCAATGGCGTCGAGCATGAGGAAGGCCCGGAATCGCTGACCGTCACCGGCAGCCTCAGGCCGGCCGGTGGTGGCCGCGTCGCGGCCGGTGCCGACCCGCGCATCGCCCTGAGCGCGCTCGTGCTCGGCCTCGGCGCCGCGAACGGTGTCCTGGTCGAAGACGCGCGCACCATCGCGATGCCGTTCCCCGGCTTCGCGGCGCTGATGGGCGGGCTCGGCGCCCTTTTCGAAACTCCGGAGCCTGCAGCCTGATGATCATCGCCATTGACGGGCCGGCCGGCGCCGGCAAGGGCACGCTGGCGCTGCGGCTCGCCGCGCATTATGGCCTGCCATACCTCGACACCGGCCTGCTCTACCGTGCCGTCGGCCGCCTGATGGCTGAGCGCGGCCTTGATCTCGACGATTCCGTGGCCGCCGGGGCTGTCGCCGAGGCGCTCGATCCCTCGCATATTGTCGATGGCGATCTGCGCGGCCGCGAAGCCGGCGAACTCGCCTCGCGCGTCGCCGTTCATCCCGAGGTGCGGGCCGCGCTCATCGCTTTCCAACGCGATTTTGCCCGTCGACCGCCGGGGGCTGTCCTCGATGGCCGCGATATCGGCACGGCGATCTGTCCCGATGCCGAGGTCAAGCTCTTCGTCACCGCGTCGCCCGAGGTGCGGGCCCGTCGGCGCACCGACGAGTTGAACGCCAAGGGCCGCCACGTCGACTATGAGCGCATTCTCGAGGAGATTCGCGAGCGCGACGAGCGCGATGCCGGACGCGCCTCGGCGCCGCTGCGGCAAGCCGAGGACGCGGTGCGGATCGATACCAGCGCCCTCGATATCGACGGCGTCTTCGACCTGGCGCGGGCGGTCATCGATGCCAAGCGCGGCTGACTAAGGCTGAAAAGGCGGCGAAACGCCACGAAAACTGCCATTTGTGGCTTGCCGGCTGGCGGCCAGCATTATATAGAGCGCGGGTTCCACGCGACAGGCAGGCAAGGGTCGCCGCCCGCCCGTGGTCCGAAACCATCGAGTTCCAGTCCGGAAGCGTCGGTCCGCCCTTAAAGAAGGGCAGCCCCGGTCCCTACCGCGGGCAGGTCCGGAATTCGATCCCGAAACACGAACCGCCGGCGCATGCCAGATATGGCACCAGGAGTTTTCATGGCTGTTACCAATCCGTCCCGCGAAGATTTCGCCACCCTGCTCGAGGAATCGTTCCAGAACGAGGACCTCTTCGAGGGCAGCGTCGTCAAGGGAACCGTCGTCGCGATCGAGAAGGATCTCGCGGTCATCGACGTCGGGCTGAAGACCGAGGGCCGCGTTGCTCTCAAGGAATTTGCGGGCCCCGGCCGCGACCAGCCGATCAAGGTCGGTGACGTTGTCGAGGTCTATCTCGAGCGCGTCGAAAACGCCCTCGGCGAAGCCGTTCTCTCGCGCGACAAGGCGCGCCGCGAGGAGAGCTGGGTCCGCCTCGAGGAGCAGTTCAACAAGAACGAGAAGGTCACGGGCGTCATCTTCAACCAGGTCAAGGGTGGCTTCACCGTCGATCTGGACGGCGCCGTCGCCTTCCTGCCGCGCAGCCAGGTGGACATCCGCCCGGTTCGCGACGTCGGCCCGCTGATGCATACCCCGCAGCCGTTCCAGATCCTCAAGATGGACAAGCGCCGCGGCAACATCGTCGTGTCGCGCCGCACCGTTCTCGAGGAAACCCGCGCCGAGCAGCGTTCGGAGCTGGTGCAGAGCCTCGAGGAAGGCCAGATCATCGAGGGCGTCGTCAAGAACATCACCGATTACGGTGCGTTCGTCGACCTCGGCGGTATCGACGGCCTGCTGCATGTCACCGACATCGCATGGCGCCGGATCAACCACCCGACCGAAGTGCTCTCGATCGGCCAGACCGTCCGCGTGCAGATCATCCGCGTCAATCACGAGACGCACCGCATCTCGCTCGGCATGAAGCAGCTCGAGGCCGATCCGTGGTCGGGCATCGAGGCGAAGTATCCGGTCAACGCCAAGTTCTCGGGCCGCGTCACGAACATCACCGACTACGGTGCGTTCGTCGAGCTGGAGCCGGGCATCGAAGGCCTGATCCACGTCTCCGAGATGTCCTGGACGAAGAAGAACGTCCATCCGGGCAAGATCGTCTCGACCTCGCAGGAAGTCGAAGTCGTCATCCTCGAGGTGGATCCGGTCAAGCGCCGTATCTCGCTCGGCCTGAAGCAGACCCTCGCCAATCCGTGGGAGAGCTTCCAGGACAAGTATCCGATCGGTTCGATCGTCGAGGGCGAGGTCAAGAACAAGACCGAGTTCGGCCTGTTCATTGGGCTCGACGGCGATGTGGATGGCATGGTCCATCTTTCGGATCTCGACTGGAACCGTCCGGGCGAGCAGGTCATCGACGAGTACAATCGCGGTGACATCGTCAAGGCGCAGGTGCTCGACGTCGATATCGACAAGGAGCGCATCTCGCTCGGCATCAAGCAGGTTGGCGGCGATCCGTTCGTCGAAGCCTCCGGCGAACTGCGCAAGGGCGCCGTGGTCACCTGCGAGATCCTCGCGGTCAACGAGGGCGGCCTCGAAGTCCGCATCGCCGACAGCGACCTGACGACCTTCATCCGTCGCGCCGATCTCTCGCGCGATCGGTCGGAGCAGCGTCCGGAGCGGTTTGCCGCTGGCGAAAAGGTTGATGCTCGCATCACCAATTTCGACAAGAAGGCTCGCAAGGTCTCCGTCTCGATCAAGGCGCTTGAAATCGCCGAAGAGAAGGAAGCCGTGGCCCAGTTCGGCTCGTCCGACTCGGGCGCTTCGCTCGGCGACATTCTCGGTGCGGCTCTCAAGGCCCGCCAGACCGACGAGTAAGCGTCCAGCTCAGCGACAAGGAAACGCCCCGGCCATCGGCCGGGGCGTTTTCGTTTTGGGGTGAAGCCGAGAAAATCGAAGCGTTGCAAAGCCTTGCAGGGGCGAGGGCGTTTGCGTCCGGTCGCCAAAGCCGCTAACTCATCTCCCGGGGATCCGGTAACGGCGAGGGAAGATGCGATGGCTCTCACGGCGGACGATATCATTGAGCGGCGACGCCTCAGGCGTAAGCTGATCTTCTGGCGCGTCCTGGGCGTGGTGGCTTTCCTGGTCGCCGTCGCGGTTGCCGGCGTGCTCGCCGTCGGTCCGGACCGGATCGGGGCCCGCTCGTCGCCGCACGTGGCGCGCATCTCGATCGACGGCTTCATTTCCGACGACCGGGCCGAGCTTGAGCTCATCGATCGGCTCGCCAAGAGCGATGCCGTGCGCGCGGTGATCGTCTCGATCGATTCGGGCGGCGGCGCCACGGTCGGCGGCGAATCGCTCTACGACGCGCTCCGGCAGCTTTCGGCCAAGAAGCCGACAGTGGCCTCCATCAAGACGCTCGGCGCGTCGGCGGCCTATATGACGGCGATCGCGACCGATCAGATCTTTGCCTACCGCACCTCGATCACCGGCTCGATCGGCGTGCTCTTCCAGTCGCCGGAGGTCAGCGAGGCCATGGCCAAGCTCGGCATCAAGCTGACCGAAGTGAAATCCTCGCCGCTCAAGGCCGCGCCCTCGCCCTTCACGCCGCCCTCCCCGGAATCGCTCGAGGTGGTCAAGAGCCTCATCGACGACAGCTACAACTGGTTCGTCGACATCGTCGCCGAGCGACGCCGCCTCGACCGGCCGACGGCGCTGAAGCTCGCCGACGGCCGTGTCTATTCCGGCCAGCAGGCGAAAGCGGCTGGCCTTATCGACGGCATCGGCGGCGAAGGCGAGGCGCGCGACTGGCTATCCAAGGAAAAGGGCATCGATCCGGCGCTCTCCGTCATCGAATGGAAGAAGGAAGAGCCCTCGCGCGGTATTTCCTTCGCCGATGTCGCCGTTCGCCTCGTGGCGCGGCAGCTCGGATTCGCGCCCGACGCGCTCGATGCCGGCGGAATCGCGCCTTGGTTGCCCCGGCTTAATCTTGACGGTCTGCTTTCCGTTTGGCAGGCTCCCCAGGAGTTCAACGCTGGGGGGTCGGCGCGATGATCAAATCAGAGCTGGTCCAGCGGATTGCCGAGCAAAATCCTCACCTCTATCAGCGTGACGTCGAGCACATCGTCAACTCGATCCTCGACGAGATCGTCGATGCGCTGGCGCGGGGCGACCGGGTCGAGCTGCGCGGCTTCGGCGCCTTCTCGGTCAAGAACCGCCCCGCCAGGCAGGGTCGCAACCCGCGCACCGGCACCAAGGTCGATGTCACTGAAAAGTTTGTGCCTTTCTTCAAGACTGGCAAGGAGATGCGTGAGCGTCTCAACGACAGCGACTGACAGAGGCAGGGACACCGCATGAAGCGCGTGATCGCGATCATCATTCTCGTTCCGCTGGCGGTGCTTCTCGTCGCGCTGGCCGTTGCCAACCGCCACGGCGTCGTGCTGTCGCTTGATCCCTTTAATGGCGATGCGCCGGCTGCCGCGATCACGCTGCCGCTTTACTTCGTCGTCTTCGCCGCGATGGCGTTCGGCGTTCTGCTGGGCGGCGTCGGCACCTGGCTCGGCCAGGGCCACTGGCGCCGACAGGCGCGTCGGCTGAAGCGCGAGGCGAGCGGCCCGCGCCGCGAGAAGGATGGCTACCGAACCGTCGCCGTTACAGGTCCGACCGCCGGACTGCCTGCCCTGCGCCGCGACGCAGCCTGACATGCGCCTTATCGACGGCGCGGCGCTTGATGCCGTGCTCTCGCGGCAGGAGCTGGTCGAGACGCTTCGTGAAGCCTTTCGTGCCGATATCACGGTGCCGCCGCGCCAGCATCACGCGCTCGATTCGTCCGGCGACGCTGCATCGCTGTTGCTGATGCCGGCCTGGTCGGGCCCGTCAGCAGCTGGATTCGGCCATGTCGGCGTCAAGATCGTCACTGTATTCCCCGGCAACGCCGCCAAGGGCCTCGCGACGGTAGCGGGTGTCTATCTGCTGCTCTCAGGCGAGACCGGCGTACCGCTCGCAATGATCGATGGCACTGCGCTGACGCTCTGGCGCACAGCGGCGGCCTCTGCGCTTGCCGCCTCTTATCTTGCCCGACCTGATGCCGCGCATCTCCTGATGATCGGGGCCGGCGCGCTGGCGCCACATCTTGTTGCCGCCCATGCCGCCATGCGGCCGATCACCCGCGTGACGCTCTGGAACCGGGACAGGGCCCGCGCCGACCATCTGGCGACGCGGCTCGCCGATGGCGGCTTCGACGTCCGTGTCGCGACCGATCTGGTCCGCGCCCTGCCTGAGGCAGACATCATCTCCTGTGCGACCTTGTCGAGCGAGCCGCTGGTGCGTGGCGACCTCGTCAAAAGTGGCGCCCATCTCGATCTCGTCGGCGGCTTCACGCCGTCGATGCGCGAAGCCGATGACGCGACCATCCGACGTTCGCGCATCTACGTCGATGGACCCGGCGCGATCGTCGAGGCGGGCGATATCGCGGTGCCCCTCGCAGCCGGAGTGCTCGCGGCCGCCGATATCGCGGGTGATCTCGCGGGGCTCTGCGGCGGCACCGCGTCCGGACGGCAGGCGGCGGACGAGGTGACGCTGTTCAAATCGGTGGGGATCGCGCTCGAGGATATTGCCGCCGCGTCACTGGTCTGGCGCAAGCACGGCAGCTGACAAGGCGCGCATTGCAGCGGTTGGACTCCGGCCGCCTTTCATGGCAAAGCTCACCGCACATGACCGAACGAACGACATTGGCAACCGGACGCAGTCCCGTCCTCGTGAAGATCTGCGGCCTTTCAACCGCGGAGACGCTTGAGGCTGCGCTCGATGCCGGCGCTGACATGATCGGCCTCAACTTCTTTCCGAAAAGCCCGCGCTCCGTTTCGATCGAAACCGGCGCGGCTCTGGCGGCCCAGGTGCGCGGCCGGGCCGAGATCGTCGCGCTCACCGTCGACATGGACGATGCCGGCCTCGCCGCCATCGTCGAGGCCGTGCGGCCCGACTGGCTGCAACTGCATGGTCATGAGGATCCCGACCGGGTCGCTGCTTTGCAGCGTCAGTTCGGCCTCGGCGTCCTGAAGGCGATCGGTATCCGGACAGCTGACGATCTTGCCGAGGTCACACGGCATGCGGGCATTGCCGATCACCTTTTGATCGACGCGAAGCCGCCTGCCGGCGCGGTGCTTCCGGGCGGCAATGGCGTGCCGTTCGATTGGGCTTTGCTGGATGGCATCGAGCCAGGCCTGCCCTATATGCTCTCCGGCGGGCTCAATCCGGGCAATGTGGCCGAGGCCATCGCGCGCACCGGCGCGCGCGGGATCGACGTCTCCTCGGGTGTCGAGGCGGCGCCCGGCATTAAGGATGCGGCGCTGATCCGGGCCTTCATTGCTGCGGTGCGCGGCGGATCAGAGAACGAGGATGGCCGGTCCGTTCCGGCGAGAGGATAGTGACGTGACCGCTCCGATACTGCCCAATTCCTTCACCACCGGCCCGGACGAGCGCGGCCATTTCGGCATCTATGGCGGCCGTTATGTTGCCGAGACGCTGATGCCGCTGATCCTCGAACTGCAGGAGGCCTATGAGGCGGCGAAGGCCGATCCGGCTTTCGCGGCCGAGCTGTCCAACCTCTCGAACCACTATGCCGGCCGGCCGTCAAAGCTCTATTTCGCGGAAGGGCTGACGCGCCATCTCGGCGGCGCGCGCATCTTCTTCAAGCGCGAGGACCTCAACCACACCGGCAGCCACAAGATCAACAACTGCCTCGGCCAGATCCTGCTCGCCCGCCGCATGGGCAAGACCCGCATCATCGCCGAGACAGGCGCCGGCCAGCACGGCGTCGCTTCCGCGACGGTCTCTGCCCGCTTCGGCTTCCCCTGCGTCGTCTATATGGGCGCTACCGATGTCGAGCGGCAGAAGCCGAATGTCTTTCGTATGAAACTGCTCGGCGCCGAGGTGAAGCCGGTCACCGCCGGCAACGCGACCCTCAAGGACGCAATGAACGAGGCGCTGCGCGACTGGGTGACCAATGTCGAGGACACCTATTATATGATCGGAACCGCGGCCGGACCGCATCCCTATCCGGAGATGGTGCGCGACTTCCAGTCGGTGATAGGCACCGAGGCCCGCGCCCAGATGCTGGAGCAGCAAGGTCGCCTGCCCGACATGATCATCGCCGCCGTCGGCGGCGGTTCGAATGCAATCGGCATGTTCCATCCGTTTCTGGATGACAAGGATGTCGAGATCGTCGGCGTCGAAGCCGGCGGGCACGGGATCGACGTCGAGAACGGTCATGCCGCCTCGATGACCGGCGGACGTCCGGGCGTGCTGCATGGCAATCGCACCTATCTGCTGCAGGATGCCGACGGCCAGATCCTCGAAGGCCATTCGGTTTCGGCCGGTCTCGATTATCCTGGTGTCGGTCCCGAGCATAGCTGGCTGCGCGATACCGGCCGCGTCAGCTATGTGCCGATCCTCGACAATGAGGCGCTCGATGCCTTCCAGGTCTGCACGCGCACCGAAGGCATCATACCGGCACTCGAATCCGCCCACGCCATTGCCGAGGCGATCAAGCGTGCGCCGAAGATGAG
This sequence comes from Kaistia soli DSM 19436, assembly GCF_900129325.1. GTDB lineage: Bacteria > Pseudomonadota > Alphaproteobacteria > Rhizobiales > Kaistiaceae > Kaistia > Kaistia soli. The sequence continues at coordinate 419,603 of NZ_FQUP01000002.1, forward strand.
CCCCGACAAGACGATCATCGTCAACCTCTCGGGCCGCGGCGACAAGGACATCCACACCGTCGGCAAGCTGACGGGCATCGATATCTGACCGACTGCGCCTAACCTTGCCGGCGCATGGCGAGTTGCGACGACCCCATCGAATCGAGATTGAACGCATGACCGAGACCCGTATCGATCGACGCTTCGCGGCGGTGAAGGCCGAGGGGCGGCCTGCCTTCGTGACTTTCCTGACCGCCGGCGACCCGGACCCGGCGACCACGCTGGCGCTGCTGGCGGCCCTGCCGAAAGCGGGCGCGGACGTCATCGAGCTTGGTATGCCCTTCTCCGATCCGATGGCCGATGGCCCGGCGGTCCAGGCGGCCGGGCTGCGCGCTTTGAAGGGCGGCATGACGCTCAACAAGACGCTCGATCTCGTTCGCGAATTCCGCAAGACCGATGACGTCACGCCGATCGTCCTGATGGGCTACTACAATCCGATCTATTCGCATGGCTCGGAAGCGTTCGTGGTCGATGCCAAGGCCGCCGGCGTCGATGGCCTGATCATCGTCGACCTGCCGCCGGAAGCTGATGACGAACTTTGCCTGCCGGCATTGAAGGCGGGTCTCAACTTCATCCGCCTCGCGACGCCGACCACTGACGACAAGCGCCTGCCGACTGTGCTGACCAATACGTCCGGCTTCGTCTACTACGTCTCGATCAACGGCATCACCGGTTCGGCCGCGCCGGACGCCAGCCGCGTCGCGGAAGCGGTTGATCGCATCAAGCGTCACACGCCGCTGCCGGTGGCCGTCGGCTTTGGCGTGCGCACGGCGGAGCAGGCCGCTGCCATCGGCGCCAACGCAGATGGTGTGGTCGTCGGATCGGCGATCGTGCAGGCGGTCGCCAATTCGCTCGATGCCGAAGGCCGTGCAACGGCCGCCACGGTTCCCGCGGTCGAGGCGCTGGTATCGACACTCGCGCGCGGTGTTCGCGCCGCGCGGCGGCCGGTCGCGGCCTGACAGGAGACACTATGAGCTGGATCAACGACGTCGTTCGCCCGAAGATCAAGAGCCTCCTCAACAAGCGTGAGGTGCCCGAGAATCTCTGGATCAAGGATCCGGAATCGGGTGAGCTGGTCTTCCTTCGCGATCTCGAGGCCAATCATTATGTGGTGCCGAATTCCGGCTACCACATGCGAATGTCCGCGCCGAAGCGGCTCGCGCATTTCTTCGATGCCGGCCGCTACGAGACCATCCCGCTGCCCGAGGTCGCGATCGATCCGCTGAAGTTCCGCGACGAGCGTCGCTACACGGATCGCCTGAAGGACGCCCGCACCAAGACCGGGCTGCAGGATGCCGTGTTGGTCGGTGCCGGCTTCGTCGAGGGCGTGCCACTGGTGGCAGCGGTACAGGATTTCGATTTCATGGGCGGCTCGCTCGGCATGGCCGCCGGCGAAGCGGTGATTGCGGGCATGGAAGCGGCGCTGCAGCGCCAGCAGCCCTTCGTGATGTTCGCGGCCTCGGGCGGCGCACGCATGCAGGAAGGCATCCTCTCTCTCATGCAGTTGCCGCGGACGACGGCCGGGGTCATCGCGCTGCGCGAGGCGAAGCTGCCCTATATCGTCGTGTTGACCAACCCGACCACCGGCGGCGTCACGGCGTCCTATGCCATGCTGGGCGACATCCAGATCGCCGAACCCGGCGCGCTGATCGGCTTCGCCGGTCCGCGGGTGATCGAGCAGACCATCCGCGAGAAGCTGCCCGAGGGTTTCCAGCGCTCCGAATACCTGCACGCCCATGGCATGGTCGACATGGTGGTTCCGCGCCATGAACTGCGCCCGACCATTGCAAGGCTCTGTGCACTCCTCGGCCCCAAGGCAGAAGCCGCGCCAGAATCGCAGCGCGCCATCTCCGTGGTCGCATAGTCGAGACTGGCGCGTCCGCGCGCCAGCCGCTATCCACGCATCTGATCCTGTCTTCAGCGAGGGCCGCGGCGACGCGGCCTTCGCGCGTTCGCCTGAAGGTTCCCGTCATGGACGACAGCTCGGCAATCCTGCAGCGCCTGTTCCTTCTCCATCCCAAGGAGATCGACCTTTCGCTCGATCGCCTGTTGCCGCTGCTCGAAAAGCTCGGCCATCCCGAGCGAAAGCTCGGCCCCGTGTTCCATATCGCGGGAACCAACGGCAAGGGATCGACGACAGCCTTCCTACGCGCCATGCTGGAGGCCAGCGGCCGCACCGTGCACGTCTACACGTCGCCGCATCTGGTGACCTTCCATGAGCGCATCCGCATCGGCCGCCCGGGCGGCGGGGCCTATGTCTCCGAGGCCGAACTCGTCGAGACGCTGACGGCGATCGAGCGGCTCAATGACGGTGCGCCGATCACGCATTTCGAGATCACAACCGCAGCGGCGCTCGTCCTGTTCGCCACCCATCCGGCCGACGTGACATTGCTTGAAGTCGGCCTTGGCGGGCGCTTTGACGCGACGAACGTCATCGACACGCCCGAAGTGTCCGTCATCACCTCGATCTCGATGGATCACGAGAAGTTCTTCGGCGATTCGCTCGACCGGATCGCCTGGGAGAAGGCCGGCATCATCAAGCGCGGCCGCCCCGTGGTATCGGCGCCGCAAGTTCCAGAGGTGATGGCCGTCATCGAGCACGAGGCCGCGCGCGGGCGGGCGCCGCTCTTTGTGGGAAATCGGGATTGGGTTGCCCATGCCGAACGCGGAAGGCTGGTCTTCCAGGATGAGGACGGCCTTCTCGATCTGCCGGCACCGCGCCTGCCGGGACGTCACCAGTTCATCAACGCCGGCAATGCGGTTGCCGCGCTGCGGCGATCGACGCTCGGCGTGCCGACATCCGCGATCGAGGCAGGGCTGCAGTCGGTCGACTGGCCGGCGCGCATGCAGCGCCTCGCAGCGGGCGCGCTGGTGGAAAAGGCGCCGCATGATGCCGAGATCTGGCTCGACGGCGGCCATAATCCCGGCGCCGGCGCCGTTATCGCCGAGGCGTTCGCCGATCTCGAGGAGCGGGTTCCGCGCCCGCTCTATCTGATCGCCGGCATGCTGCAGACCAAGGACCCGGTCGGCTTCTTCCGGCCGTTCGCCGGGCTTGCGGCGCATGTCTTCACGGTTCCGATCGCCAGTTCTGCTGTCGGCCGCGATCCGGGCGAACTCGCCGAGGCTGCGCGCGCGGCCGGTCTCGAAGCCGAGCCGCAGGCCGATGTCGCAACGGCGCTCGCCGTGCTCTCGCGTCTCTTGCCGCCCGGCACGACGCCGCGCATCCTGATCTGCGGCTCGCTCTATCTCGCGGGTGATGTTCTCCAGGCCAACGGTACGCCGCCGAAATAGGCCAGCGACGAGGCGCACATGCCGGACGAGCGACGTCGAAACATCGCATCCCTCGATCTCGTTCGCGCCGCTTCGATGGCCTACCTCGTCGGCTTCTGGCACCTGATGAACTATGTCGATGGCTATCCGGGCTACCAGAACGAGGTCACGACGCGCTTCACCGTGATCGTGCTCGCGACCTTCACGATGCTGTCCGGCTATCTGCTCGGACGACGGCCGCTCGAACCGTCGCTGGCTGCCATCGGCGCCTTCTATCGCCGGCGCTTCTTGCGTGTCTATCCGCCGCTGGTCGTGGCACTGATCGTCTTCGGGGCGCTCGGCATCGCCGGCTGGACGGTCGTCCTCAAGAGCGTCGTCCTGGTCAGCCTGTTCTCCGGGCCCTCGGTCTGGACGATCTGGTATGTCTGCATGATCGCGCTGTTCTACCTCGTCGCGCCGATCCTGCTTGTCGATCGGCCAATGACACTGTTTGGCAAGCGTCTCGCGGCCTGGCTCTGGGGCGGCGTGCTGATCTGGCTGGGCCTGCTCGCAGTCGATGCGAGCGGCTGGCTGGCGATGGAACCACGGCTCGCGCTCTATTTCCCCTGCTTCATCGCCGGGATCGGACTCGCGCGTCTAGCGTACGACGTCGGCGTCACGGCCCTCGTAACTGCCGCCCTGCTGGCTTCCGTCGGTGTGGCGCTGACCTCCGGGCTGCCGCTGCCCGCAATCGAGATGTCGCTTCGTTCGGCCCCGATGGCGGTGTTCGGCGGCGCCTTCGTCATGCTGGCGGCTGTGCTGCTCCAGCACCGGATTCCGTCCCATCCGGCCGTCGCGGTCCTCGGCTATGCCGCCTTCTTCATGTATCTCGCACACCGGCCGGTCTATGTCGTCGCCACCGGGCTTTTTCCGCTTTCGGCGCCCGCGGCGCAGCTCGCCTTCATGCTGCTGGTCGCACTGCCTTGTGTCATCGCCATCAGCTGGTTGCTCCAAAGCCTCTACGATGCGGCGCTGAAGCGGCTCGGCTCGTGACAGCGGAACGGAAAACGGGGCCCGAAGGCCCCGTTCGAAAGCAGTATTGAAAGCGCTCAGATCGCGTTCTTGATCCAGTCGGCCAGCCGGTTCTTCGGCGCGGCGCCAACCTGGATCGAGGTCGGCTCGCCGTCCTTGAACAGGATCAGCGTCGGGATCGAGCGGACGCCGTATCGGACGGCGATGTTCGGATTCTCGTCGATATTGAGCTTGGCGATCGTCACCTTGCCGCCCATCTCGGTCTGAATCTCTTCGAGAGCCGGCGCGATCATGCGGCACGGACCGCACCACTCGGCCCAGAAATCGACGACGACCGGGCCCGTGGCGCCCAGAACGTCGGTGTCGAAGGAACTGTCAGTCACTTTGGCGGTCGCCATGAGAGCCTCGCGCGGATTGAGGGGGAGTTGATCCGAAGGTAGGGAGCGGGGGTCGGCGGGTCAAGCCTTGGTATGTCACGACCCGGTGATACGCGAGATATGCTCGTCCATGAGCTCGGCTGGCACCACAATGAGCCGCGGCGCTTCGGTGAAGACCAGCACCGCTTCGACCCGCCTGCCGGGATAGAGGCGGGCGATAACGGCCCGATAGAGCGCGAGCTGCGCGACATGAGCGTCGGCGACGCCGGTAATATCGACCGGCGGCGTGGCATTGGTCTTGAAATCGGCAATGACGATGCGCCCCGGCTCGGCGACCAGCCGATCGATGCGGCCTGAGATGGCGAGCCCGCCTTTCACCGTCATCAGCGTGCCCGCGATCGCCACTTCCGCCCGGCTTCCCGGCCCGAAAAGTGGCGCGAAGTCCGGCGCATCGATCATCGCGGCAAGGTCGGCCGCCAGTGCGCCGCGTTCCGCCTCTCCCCATCCGCCGGCCGCGGCGTCGAGATAGGCGCGTGCCACGTCACGTCGCGCCCCCGCTGGATGCTCGGGAAGCGCCTGCAGCAGGCGATGGACGATCACGCCACGCGCAAGAGCCTGTTCCGCGGCGGCGGCTCCCGCGCCGGACAGAGCGGCGGCGGGCGCATCCGACGGCTGGATCCGTTCTGCGACGAGGGGCGGTGCCGGCGGAGGCGAAGCGAGAAAGTCCGGCAGCGCTGCCGCCGAGCGCGTCGGGGCAACCGCGACCTCCGCCGCCGGCGTCGTGGCGATCTCCCACTCGCGGCGCCATTCGAGGCTGTCGAATGTCTCGGTGCCCAGCGTCACCGGCACGAGGCGCGCGCCGGGTTCAAGCGCAGCGAGGGCGAGGTCCTGCCAGAGCGGATCGCTGCCGGAGCGTGCTTTGCGCGTGCCGCATATGATGAGGCGGTCGCGCGCGCGCGTCATCGCGACATAGAGCAAGCGTCGATATTCCTCGCCCGCCTTGTCGCGCAGCCTTTCCAGCGCGGTGTCGATGCGCTGCGGCCGCCGCGCGCCCGGTGGGACATAGGCGAGCGGCGCCCCGCCGGCATCGTCGGGGTCGTCGGCGAGCGCCACGATCTTGGGATCATGACTCGCATGCACCGCTGCCGAGCCGGTATCGACCAGGAAGACGATCTCGGCCTCCAGTCCCTTGGCGCCGTGCACGGTCATGACGCGGATCTCGTCGCGGCCGACATCGGCATCGCGCTTGATCTCCGTTGCTGCTTCTCGCATCCAGGCTGTGAAGCCCTGCAGCGAGGGAGTCTCGCTCTGCTCGTAAGCGAGTGCCCTTGCCAGGAATTCGTCGAGAACTTCGTCGGCCTCCACCCCAAGCCGCTGCAACAGGCGTTTGCGGCCCCCGTCCGGGCCGAGGATGCGCGCGAAGAAGGCGTGCGGCCCCATGAAGTCGGCCCGGCCACGCCAGGCGTCGAGCAGCGCCGCCGCGCCGCGTGCGGCGGCCAGGGGCGCATGATGCACCGCCTGCCACAGCGATCCCGGCCGCCCATGTGCCACCGCGAACAACTCGTCCTCGGAAACACCGACCAGGGGGCTCTTGAGCAGCGCAGCGAGGGCGAGGTCATCGTCCGGCTGCAGCACGGTCTCGGCCAGCGCGACGAGGTCCATGACGGCGATATGGCCGCCAAGCTTCAGGCGGTCGGCGCCGGCGACCGGCAGGCCGGCGGTCTTCAGCGCCCGGTTGATCGCATCGGTCTGGGGCCCGCGCTTGCGGGTGAGAATCAGGATGCCGCCCGGCCGGATCGGCGCCCCGGTCGCCTCGATGCGTTCTCCCCGGTCGATCCAGTCGCGGATCGTGAGCGCGATGCGGTCGGCGAGCCGGATCTCGGGGCTGCGCGTGTCGAGCCGATCGAGCGGCGTGTGCCAGTCTTCCGGCTCCTCGGCCGGCTCGGCGACGATCGGCGGCCACAGCGTCACGCGTCCGGCCTCGCCGCGCCTCGCCGCTTCATGGGCGGTCGCCTGCATTTCCCGGGTTAGGCCGCGATGGGCATCCGGTGCAGCGAAGACGGCGTCGACCGCGGCGAGAACATCGCCCGTCGAGCGGAAGGAGAGGTTCAGCTCGAGCGCGCGGAATTCCGAGTCCGCCGCCCGTGCGGCACGGCGGAAGCGATCGCGCTGGCGGGCGAACCAGGCGGGAACCGCGCCTTGGAACGAATAGATCGACTGCTTCTCGTCGCCGACCGCGAAGAAGGTGCGCCCCTTGGCGCGCGCGCTTTCTCCGGCGAAGAACTCGTCGGCGAGTCCAGCGATGACCTGCCACTGCCGCGGGCTGGTGTCCTGCGCCTCGTCGACGAGAATATGGTCGAGACCGCGATCGAGCTTGTAATGCACCCAGCTCGACGCGCCGGAGCGGGTCAGGAGATCGGCCGTCCGCACGACGAGATCCTGAAAATCGAGCGCGCCGCGCAGTTGCTTGCCGCGTTCGTAAGCTTCCAGGACGGCCGTGCCGAGGATCAGCAGCGCTTCCGTGGCGTCGAAGGCTCGTGCCGCCGCGATCCGGTCGAGGAGGTCTTCGATGCGCAGCCGCTCCGCTTCCAGCGTGCCCTCGAGCCCCGGCCAGCCGGTCAGGACGCTCTTGGGGGCGAGGCTCGACAGTGCCTTCACCTTGCCGGTGCCGGTCAGCATATAGGCGAGCCAAGCCCCGCTGCGCCCCGCATCCGTGGTGGCAGAGAGGAATGGCGCAAGCTGTTCGCCGGCCGCCTTGTGCTTCGGTCCGCTGGCGAGCAGCGCCTCGACGAGCCGCTTGATGGCCGCCAAGGGAAGCGGAAGCGCCGTCACGATCGCGGCGCCGAGGCTTTCCTCGGTGTCGTCGCCGGAGAGTCCGAGCGCGTCGCGCAGCGCGGCAAGGCCGTTGTCCAGCGAGCCATGGCCTTCGATCAGACCGACGAGCGAGTCGCGGCGGGCAATGATCTCGCCGAGCGCGGCCTCGATGCCCTGGTCGGAAGCGGCGTCGAGCAGCCGGGCGAAGGCGCGCCCGAGCCGGCCGTCCTCATCGGCGCTGGCACGGGCGAGCACCTGGCGCTGCGCGCTCTCGATCAGGATGGCGGCCGCACGGTCGTCCAGCACCTCGAAGGCGCCTGCGACATTGGCCTCGAATGGGAACTGGTGCAGCAGCTTTTCGCAGAAGGCATGGATGGTCTGGATCTTCAGCCCGCCCGGCGTCTCCAGGGCGCGCGCGAACAGTCGCCGCGCGCGGATTCGCACGGCCTCGCTCGCAGGAACATCGTCGTAATCGGCCAGCGCCTTGTCGAGCGCCGCGTCGGGAAGCGTCGTCCATTCGGCAAGGATCGAGAAGACGCGCGCCGCCATCTCCGCTGCCGCCGCCTTGGTGAAGGTGAGGCAGAGAATCGCGCCGGGATCGGTTCCGGCGAGCAACAGACGGATGACGCGCCGCGCCAGGACGTAGGTCTTGCCCGATCCGGCATTGGCCGACACCCAGACCGACGCGGTCGGATCGGTGGCCTCGGCCTGTACGCGTCGGGTATTGGCATCGACCGTGATCACGCCTCGTCCCCCTCGCCGAGCGCCCATTCGGCGACGCGGGCCAGATGGTCATAGGGGCTGCCGAAGCGGTTTTCGAACATCGGCCGTGCCCGCGAGACATAGGCACGCTCCGGATCGGCATAGGCGGCGACGAGGGCTGCGAGCCGCGCCGCGGCATCATCGCCGAGCTCGTCGGCCGAACAATCGCGGACGGCTGAGGAGAAAGGTTCGCCCTTGCCGACGCGGCCGAGCCCGATCCAGCCGAGAACCGCGACCGAGGCACCGGCCGGAATGTCACCGAAGGCGCCGCGCCGGAGCATCGCCGCCTCCAGCGCGAGCTGCGGCGCGAGGCCCGTTGAAAGCTGTTTCGGCGAGGGCGGCGTCCCCGTCTTGAAGTCGAGGATCTCATAGCTGCCGTCGCTGCGGCGGTCGATGCGGTCGGCGCGGCCGGTCAGCATGAAGTCCGGCGTCACCACCATCCGGCCGTCGATTTCGGCGTGGCGGGCCTCGATTTCCGTCCGCGCCGCCTCCCAGCGTACATACCAGTCGGCAATAACGAGGAAGCGCGGCCACCAGAGCGCGTGCACGGCCGGGAACGCCCTGATATCGCGGAACACCTCGCGGCCGGCTTCCACCAGCGTGCCGAGCGCCGCCGCATCGAAAGGCGGCTGCCAGAGCGGCGCGAAGCGGCCGAGCGCCTCGTGGATCAGCGTGCCGCGCAGCGCGCTGTCGGGCACGACGTCGATCGGGTCGAGCGGTTCGAGCTTCAGAACGCGGCGGGCATAGATCGCATAGGGGTCTCGCACCAGCGTCTCGATCTCGGTGACCGACAGGCGCTTCGGCCGCGCCGCGACCGGCGGCTTCGGTCGCGGCCTTGCGATCGGGGCAGGCACCGAACTCGCATCAAGCGCCCGGGCCCAGTCGAGATAACGCTGGCCCCGGGCCGCAAGGGCCGCTGCCTTGGCCTTGCCGAGCCTTGCGGCGAGCCGCTGCAGCCAGCGCGCGGCGATCGTGGGTGCGCCGCCGCGTCGCTCGGCGCGGCTGATGATGACGCGAGGATTGCCGAGTGCGCTGGTGAAGTCATGCGCTGCCTGCCCGAGCCGGCGCTCCGGCGCCTCAAGTCCAAAGCCGGCGCGCATCGTGCGCGACAGCCAGGGATCTGTACGCGCCTCGGTCGGCCACACGCCCTCATCCAACCCGGCCAGGATCATGAGATCGGCAGATTGCAGCCGCGCTTCGAGCGTGCCCCAGATCACGATGCGCGGGTCGGTGCCGGGCCGGATCGATACCGCGACGCCGGCCATGGCTGCATCGAGAAAGGCCGGGAATTCCGGTCCGGTGACCGATAAATCGGCGGCGTCGCCGCTGGCGAGGCCGTCGAGCAGCGATCGCAGCGCCGTGCCGGCCTCATCAGGGGGAAAGGGAGCGGGTCCTTCGTAGTCGGTGGCAAGGACGTGACCGAGCGTCGTGGCAAGCAGGGTCGAGAGGGTCGCGACATCACTCTTCGCGCCCTCGGCGAGGAGCGCGGCGAGCGGATCGAGCACGGCGAGCAGCCTCTCGGCGAGGAATGTTGCGCCGTCCCAATCCGCTGGCTGGAGCCGCTTCACCGCCGGATGGAGCCGTTGCGACGTGTCGGCGGCATCGCGGCGCGCCTTTGCGAGGGCTGCGGGCAGGCCGCCAAGACCGCCGGCAACCAGCCGGCCGCGGAAGAGGGCGAGGTCGAGCACGCCGATGGCGTCGCGGCAGGCGGTGCGTGCCATGCCGAAGGCGGCGAGCGGATGTTTGGCGAGCGCCAGCAGATCGATCGGCGCGCCGTCGGACCGCGCCGCTGCGGTGATGAGCCGCGCCAGCGTGCCCGGCGGCGTCAGGCGCAGCGGCCGGCCGGCCGAATCATCGACGCGGAGGTCGAAACGTTCGAGCTCGATCGCCACGCGCGCCGCAATTGTCCTGTCAGGCGTCACAAGGGCGGCGGTCGCGCCTTCGGTCTCGACGGCCTCGCGCAGCGCCAGGGCGAGGGCCAAGGCCTCCTCCTGCTCGTTACGGGCGACGAGCAGGGTCAGTCCTTCGGTCGCTTCGGGTGGCACGGGCGCCGCATCCGCCCAGGCCTCGGTGGTCTCGGCGGGGCGCATGGCCTCGGAAACCAGCCTTGCGCGGGCGACGAGCGGCGGCGTGATGGCGCCGAGCGCGGCGACGTCCGCACGCGTGATCCCAGCCCGGCCGAGCCATTGCCTCAGCCCGTATTGTGGATGGCCCGGCGTCGATGCGATGCCCTCGCCGCCGCCGATCGCGGTCCAGGCCGCGTCGTCGAGAGCGGTGTCGAGGTCGGGCAGGACGACGGCGCCGTTCGGCAGCCGGGCGATCGTCGCCAGCAGTTCGGCGGTCGCGGGGATCGAGCCGGTCGAGCCGGCTGCGATGACGAGACCTCGCGGAGGCTCGCTTGCAAGCCGCCGTGCCTCGTCGCGGATCAGCCTGTCCCGCCGCGTCGCCGGATCCGCCAGATGGCGTTCATCGAGAAGCGCTGGCCACGCCTCGCCGACGATCTTCAGGAAGTCGAGCGTGATCTGCCAGTAACGCGCGAGGTCATCCGGCACCAGCTTTTCGAGCGCTTCCCACGTACAGCCGGCGGTGGCGACGTCGTCGACCAGACGGGCGAGATCGCCGGCGAGATGGAAGGCGTCGGCGGCCGAAGCCGGGATCAACACCGGCGCGCCCTCGGCGAGGCCGAGCCGGTCCGGCTTCAGCGCTTCGCCCCAGGCGCGGGTGAAGCGCGCGAGAATGAGCTGCCGGTCGAGCCGCGAGATAGCGGGCGGCAGAACGAGGCGTTCGGCGGGCTCCTCGATTGGCTCCAGCAGCAGGTCGTCCTCGTCGACATCGCCGATCGGCCGGATGCGCGGCAGGATTGCGGCATCGCTGCCAAGGCGGTCGACAAGGGCTGCGGCGAGCGCTCGCGCCGCGCGCCGTGTCGGAAGAAAGATGCGGATATCGGCGAGCGCCAGCGGATCGGCCGCTGGATCGGGTAACGCGCCGAGCCGGCCGGAAAGCAGCGCCTCGGCGAGGGTCGGCAGGAAGCGGGCGCCGGCAGGGATGGTAAAGACGCGCGGGGCCGCCGCCATCGCCGGGTCCAGTCTCCCTACGCGGCGCTCTCGGCGACCGAAAGCTCGGCCTCGCGAATCGATTCCGGCGTGCCGACATGCAGCCAGATGCCGTCCATGCGCACGCCGAACAGCCGTCCGCCGGCAATCGCGCGGTCGAAAAGCACGTTGAGGGAGAACGCGCCTTCCGGTGCGTTGTCGAACAACCGCGGCGAGAGGATAGCTGCGCCCGAATAGACGAAGGGGGCGATCGTACGCTCCGGCCTGCGGGTCAGGCGGCCTTCCTTGTCCATCAGGAAGTCGCCCGGGCCGTGATAGCCGATCGAGGCGACGGTCGGAGCCAGCATCAGCAGCGCATCCATGGTGCTGTCGTCCCAGCCGGAAATCAGCCAGTCGAGATTGGGCCGCGGCCCCTCGATCCAGAAGCTGTCGGAATTCATGACGAAGAACGGGTCAGGGCCGAGCAGCGGCAGCGCCTTGGCGACACCGCCTCCGGTTTCGAGCAGCGCGCCGCGTTCGTCAGACACCACGATTTTCGGGTTCTTGCGCTTCCTGACATGCGTTTCGAGCAGGTCGGCGAGATAGTGGACATTGACCACTACCTCCTCGACACCGGCACGGCTGAGCCGGTCGAGGGCGCGGTCGATCATCGGGCGGCCGGCGACTTCGATCAACGGCTTCGGCACCGTCGCGGTCACGGGGCGCATCCGCTTGCCGATACCGGCCGCGAGCACCATGCCCCGCCGGGGGCCGGCGGGCTTACGGAAGGGGATTGGATCGGTCATCGATCGTTCTTCTTCTTGCAAGGGCTCCCGGATGGAGCCCGGTCATTCATCGAGCGGCAGGTGGCGATCATACCAGAGCGCGAGGTCGGACAGAACCTCATGCGCCAGATTGCGCCGGAGATAGGCCCTTACACGCGGAATGTGACGGAGATATTGGGGCTTGCCGAAGGCGGTCGCGAGGCGCGCGAAGCCGCCAAGGACCTTGGTCGTGCGCTGGGCCCCCGAAATCGCATAGGCAACCGAGAAGGCGTCGCGGTCAAAGGGACCCGCAGCCTCGCGCGCGGCCACATAGGCGGCGACGACATCCGCTTCGAAAGCGGGCGAAAGCGTGATGCGGACGTCCTGCGCCAACGCAGCAACGTCATAGGCGGCGGCGCCGATCATCGCATCTTGGTGGTCGAGAACGCCGATCCGGCGAATGCCGTCGCGTTCCGGAAGCCACAGCAGGTTCGGCGAGTGATAGTCGCGCAGCAGCCAGCTCTGCTCGCTCGCCTGAAGGCGGGCATGCAGCGCGGTCCAGATCGCGGCATAGCTCTCTTCCGCCACTTCGGACAGAACAAGCCCGGCATATTCGCGCGCATACCAGCGCGGCATCAGGTCGACCTCGATGAGGAAGGCATCACGGTCGAAGGCCGGGATCTGGTAGCTGCCGCCGCCCGGCAGCGGCAGCACGTCCAGGCGCGGCACGGCATGCAGCGTTGCGAGCAGTTCGGCCGCGACACGCCAGCGCTTGGGATCGGGTTCCCCATCATGGATGATGAAATCGTCGCCGAAGTCCTCGAGCAGCAGCAGGCCGCTCGGAATGTCGGTCGCGAGCAGCGCTGGCGCCGAAATGCCGGCCGCGCGGAGCCCTTCATTCATCGCAACGAAGGGCGCGACCGTAGTAGCCCGATGCGCGACTTCGTCATAGCTGCGGCCATCCCAGACCGGCGGGCCGGGCAGGCGATCGCGCGCGTCCATCAGCACGGCGCGAATGCCGTCTGCTCCGCCGATGCGCTCGTAGCTGCGGCCCGAGGCGTCGCCGGCGAGGTGTCGCCGCGTCGCGCCGGGAAAGCCCGCCTGGTCCAACCAGGAGCGGATGGCGATAGTGCGCGCCAGGCGATCGGCCCAGCCGGCGCCGCCGAAGAGATCGGCCCGGCGGCCTTCGCCCGCGATGGCGAGGCGGATGATCAGCGCGTCCTCCGGCAGGCGGCCTGCGGCACGTTCGGGCCATTCGACGAGCACGGCCCCGGTCTCGATCGCTTCGTCGAAGCCGATCTCCTCCAGCTCATCGGGTTCGCTGATGCGATAGAGGTCGAAATGCGCGATGGCAACGCGGCCGGGATAGGTCTGGACCAGCGTGAAGGTCGGGCTCGGCACCTCCAGCGCCGCGTCGTCGGCGATCGCCCGGATCAGCGCGCGGGCGAGCGTCGTCTTGCCGGCGCCGAGATCGCCCTCGAGCGCGATGACATCGCCCGGCGCGAGCTTGGCGGCCAAGTCCTCAGCGAGGCGCATCGTTGCCGCTTCATCGGCGAGCGAGAGGCTGAGAAGCGGCGCGCTCATTCGGCGGCGACGTCGAGCGCCGTCGGACGCAGCGGCATGCGCACAGTGACGGCGGTGCCATGGCCGATCTCGGAGGCGATGGAGACCGTGCCGCCATGCAGCTCGACGAAGCTCTTGACGATCGCGAGGCCGAGGCCCGCGCCGCCGCGTGCCGCACCGGATGCCCGGCTCTCGAAACGCTCGAACACGGCGTTGATGAAGTCCGCCGAAATACCCGGACCCTCGTCGGCGACCACGAACTCGATCGCCTCGCTGCTGCGCCGCGCCGTCAGGCGGATCGTCGAGCCTGCCGTCGAGAAGCCGACCGCATTGGACAGGAGATTGTAGAGGATCTGGCGGATGCGCTTCTCGTCGCCGACGAAGGAGCCGAGATCGGGCGGCAACTGCGCCTCAAGCTTCAGCCGCGATTCGCGCAGCCGGTCGCGTACGCCTTCGGTGGCGGCGGCAACGGTCTCGGCGACATTCACCTCGCCGAGATCGAGCGTGATGATGCCCGCATCGACCGTGGCAAGGTCGAGAATGTCGTTGACGATCGCCAGCAGCGAACCGCTGGAGGAAAGGATATAGCCGGTATACTCGCGCTGCTTGTCGTTGAGCGGCCCGACCGCGACATCCGCGAGCAGCTGCGTGAAGCCGATGATGTTGGTGAGCGGCGAGCGCAGCTCGTAGCTGACATGCTGGATGAAGGCGTTCTTCAGCCCGTCCGCCGCTTCCAGTGCTTCATTGCGATCGGTCAGCGCGCGCTCGACCTGCACGCTGTCGGTGACGTCGACGAAGGTGACCATGGTCTGGCCGTTCGGAAGCGGCACCGTCGCATAGTCGATGACGCGGCGATCGCGTCGTTCCATGCGGCCATGCGTCGGCGCGCGGCTGTCGCCGAGCCCCGCCACTTCCGCCGTGAAGCGGGCCCATTCGTCCGGCGAGGCGCTGAGGGCACGGCAGGCGCGCGCGATCTCACCGACATGCGGCCGCCCCGCGAGGAGCTTCGGATCGAGCCGCCAGATCCGCGCGAAAGCCGGGTTGTCCAGGCGGAGACGACCGTCCGAGCCGAACACGGCGACGCCCTCAGCGAGATGGTCGAGCGTCTCGCCCTGCACCTGGATCAGCGCGTTGTAGCGGCTTTCGAGGTCGAGCCTGGCGGTGACGTTCTCGTAGATCCACGTCATGCCGCCCTGCGGATGCGGGTTGGCGATGACGCGCAGCGTCTGACCATCCGGTAGATGCCACCAGAATTCGCGTGCATCGACCGACTGATAGGCGGCGAAGAGCTCCTTGCGCCAGCTCTTGAAGTCGACCTGTTCCGGCAACCGCCGTGCAGCGCGCATGCGGTCTAGGACGGCGCTCTCGTCCGGAAGCTGGTCGAGGAAGGCTGCGTCGAGGCCGAAGAGTTCGCGGAAGGCCGCGTTATAGGAGCGCAGGCGGCGATCCTGCCCAAAGACGGCAACGGCCGTCGCCAGCTGGTCCAGAGTGCGGGAATGGAACTCGACCAGCCGCTTCATCTGCGTCTGGACCGCTTCAAGCTCGGTGACGTCGGCGGCGATGCCGGCGCTGCCCGTCTCGGAGGCGACATCGATGATATCGAGCATACGCCGCTCGCCGGCCATCACGACCGGTAGGCGGCGGGTGAATGCGCTCCCCTCGGCATGGCTGCGGACGATGGCCTGCCGGCCTGCGGTATCGACCAGTTCGAGCCGCCGGCGGACGGCATCGGTGGCGTCCGTGGCCTCGACGGCGCGGACATAGGCCTGGTTGACCCATTCCAGCATCCCGTCGCGGTCGCGAATCCAGCAGGGCAGTGGTGCAGCCTCGATCAGCGCCCGCATCGCCGCGACGTCCTGCATCAGCCGGCGGTGGCGCGCATCGAGCTCGGCCAGCGCCAGACGATCGCCGGAAAGGTCACGGAACCGCGCAACGGCGCGGCCGGCGGCCGTGCGGCCCGCAACCTCGACGAAATTGCCATTGGCCGTCTCGATCGCAATGGTGAACGTCTCGCCTTCGCCGCGCAGTCTTTCGAGCGCTAGGTCGAGCCGGCTGGCGCTCGCGCCGGTCAGCCAGGTGCCGAAGGCGAGGAAGGCAGCGCGGTCGTCCGGCGCGCCAGTGGTGCGCGGCAGGCGGCCCATGACAAGGGGTGGCTCCTCGGGCCCGCTCCAGGCGACGAGCCGTTGGTCGTCCGCATTGACGAGGGCCTCGGCACGGTCCGCGATGGCGCGCAGATCAGCGACGCGCCCGCGCAGGTCTGCATTGTCGGTGTCGGCCCGGTCGCGTGCCCTGAGCAGCACGGCGATCGCGACGAGCGAGAAGGTGAGGACGCCAAAAATGGCGCTGAAGCTGACGATACGATCGGGCGCCAGGAAATCGGCGGCAGCGGCCGGTCCGATCGAGAGGGCAAGGAGTGCGACGGGGGGAAGGGCGTGGCGGACGGCAGTGACGGGGACTCGCCCGGCTCGGCCGGCTCGAATCCATCCCGATATCCTGCGATGCCAAAGCATGTGGCAGGCCCTTCCGCCGTCAGAGAACTGGAATGACCCGCCTGCGACGCCGACCAACTCTTCCGGCAACGCGCTCGAATCACCCTCAATGTAACGGTTCGGGGAATCGCGAGGGAAGCCGCTGGCGACGAGAAAAGGGCCATGCGATCGAACATCGCATGGCCCCGGAGTGTCAGCCAGACATGGTTAACCCGCGGTTAAGGCGATCCTGCCTTCGGGCACCTGTCTCAGTAGCGATAGTGTTCCGGCTTGAACGGGCCGTTTTCGGCGACGCCGATATAGGCCTGCTGCTTCTCATTGAGCTTGGAGAGCTTCACGCCGATCTTGGCGAGGTGCAGCGCTGCGACCTTCTCGTCGAGATATTTCGGCAGCGTGTAGACCTTGTTCTCGTACTGGCCGGGCTTGGTCCAGAGTTCGATCTGCGCCAGCGTCTGATTGGTGAACGAGGCCGACATCACGAAGCTCGGATGTCCCATGGCGTTGCCAAGATTGACCAGGCGACCCTCCGACAGGAGGATGACGCGCTTGCCGTCCGGCAGCTCTATCTCGTCGACCTGCGGCTTGATGCTGTGCCACTTGTAGTTGCGCAGCGCCGCAACCTGAATCTCGCTGTCGAAGTGGCCGATATTGCAGACGATGGCCCGGTCCTTCATCGCGCGGACATGCTCGATGGTGATGACGTCGACATTGCCGGTCGCGGTGACGAAAATGTCGGCTTTCGGCGCGGCCTCTTCCATCGTGACGACTTCATAGCCTTCCATCGCCGCCTGCAGGGCGCAGATCGGATCGACTTCCGAAACCATCACGCGGCAGCCGGCCTGGCGCAGCGAAGCCGCCGAACCCTTGCCGACATCGCCGAAGCCGGCAACCATCGCGACCTTGCCCGACATCATGACGTCGGTGCCGCGGCGGATGCCATCGACGAGCGACTCGCGGCAGCCATAGAGATTGTCGAATTTCGACTTGGTGACGGAGTCGTTCACATTGATGGCCGGGAAGAGCAGCGTGCCTTTCTTCTGCATCTCGTAGAGACGATGCACGCCGGTGGTGGTCTCCTCGGTGACGCCGCGGATCGAGGCGGCGACGGCCGTGTACCAGCCCGGCTTGTGCTTCAGGCGGCGCTTGATCGCGGCGAAGAAGACTTCTTCTTCCTCATTGCCGGGCGTCTCGAGGAAGGCCGTGTCGCCCTTCTCGGCGCGGAGGCCGAGATGCACCAGCGCCGTCGCGTCGCCACCATCGTCGAGGATCATGTTGGGCAGCCCGCCATCGGCCCATTCGAAGATCCGATGCGTGTAGTCCCAGTAGTCCTCGAGGCTCTCGCCCTTGATGGCGAAGACCGGCGTGCCGCCATCGGCGATGGCAGCGGCGGCGTGGTCCTGCGTCGAATAGATGTTGCATGAGGCCCAGCGCACATCGGCGCCGAGGGCCTTGAGCGTCTCGATCAAGACGCCGGTCTGGATCGTCATATGCAGCGAACCGGCGATGCGGGCGCCCTTCAGCGGCTGCGACGGACCATACTCCGCCCGTACGCTCATCAAGCCGGGCATCTCGACCTCGGCGATGTCGAGTTCCTTGCGACCCCAGTCGGCAAGGCCGATATCCTTGATCGCGTAATCGTGCTGTCCGGTCATGGCGGATGATCTCCGTGAGAATGGCTGTGCCGCGCTTATAGCGGAGACAACATCTCGCGGCAATCAGGATATAAAGATATCTTTATGTGATGGCAGAGGCTGCGGTCACTCTTCTTCGCCGAAGCGATCGGCGACGAGGCGAGCGATGGCGTCCAGAGCGATCGCCGCGTCCGGTCCGTCGGCAGCCACCTGGATCGAAGAGCCGATGCCCGCGGCGAGCATCATCAATCCCATGATCGAGGTGCCGCCCACCGTGTTCTGGTCTTTGGACACCGTGATGGTGGCATCGAAGCTGTCGGCGAGCTGCACGAATTTCGCGGACGCGCGGGCATGCAGTCCTCGACGGTTCACGATCGCCAGTTCGCGGCAGAATTCGGCCTTTGTTTCCGTCGGCATGATCGAAGTCTCACTGCCCCGCCAGAACCTGGCTCGCGACATTGATATATTTGCGGCCGGCTTCCTGCGCACCCTGGATCGCGAGGGCGAGCGGCTTCTCGACGCGCACGCTGGCAAGCTTCACCAACATCGGCAGGTTGACGCCCGCGATGACCTCGATCCGCCCGGCTTCCATGACGGAAATCGCGAGATTCGACGGTGTGCCGCCAAACATGTCGGTCAGCAGGATGACGCCGCTGCCGTCGTCGACGCTCTGCACGGCATCGACGATGTCCTGGCGGCGACGCTCCATATCGTCGTCCGGGCCGATCGCGATCGTCTCGATCTGGCTCTGGCGTCCGACGACATGTTCGAGAGCGGCGCGGAACTCTATGGCGAGTTGGCCGTGGGTGACGAGGACGAGCCCGATCATGCCCTTGGTTACCTGTTGTTCTTGTTGCCGGCCCGCGCGGCCGCCTAGTCTATGTATGACGAGGATATGCCCCGACCAGAGGCTCCCTCCCCGCGGGTCCGCATCTTGACCGAACGATTCCGCAACGCAAGAAAAAAGCTCACGGCTCCTTCCTGGCATTCACGTTTCGTTGACCATGCCGAGGCCCCCAAGCAGCACCGCTCGCACGCGAATCCACCCCTCCGGATGGCCGGCAGGCAGCGTGAGCCGCGGCAGCATGACGTCTCCCAGCCATGCTGTCCGCTCGACCTCGGAAGGCAGGCGCGCGATGTCTTCGATCGGCTTGAGATCGACAACAAGCCCGATCTTCTGCGGCGCAACATAGGGCAGGTTGATAATGCCGTAGCCGCGCATCTCGATCCGCCCGGCGAGCGTTTCGGGCGGCGCCGCCGCAATGCCTCCGCCGATGCTCGTCAGGACGACGCGATCGTCCGCGACAAGACGGTTGCGCTCGGGACTGGCCATGATCAGCGCAAGCACGAGCGACGACTTGCCGCTCCCTGACGGGCCGCGCACGAGGACGCCGGTGCCGTCGACCAGCGCGGCGCTGGCATGAATGGTCGGCGGCGCCGCCGCTGTCATCCGGACAACCCGGGCAGGCGGACGGTGAAGCGCGCCCCGAGCACGACCGGCTCTGCGTCTCGGTTCGCCTTGGGCTTCAAACGGTTCTCGGCCCAGATCCGGCCGCGATGGGCCTCGACGATCTGCTTCGAAATCGAGAGGCCAAGCCCGGAATTCTGGCCGAACGCCTCCTGCTCCGGCCGGTCGGTGTAGAAGCGCTCGAAGATGCGCTCCATCTGCTCGGCCCGGATACCTGGTCCGTCGTCCTCGACGATGACATCGACGGCGGGTCCGTTACGGCGGACCAGCACATGGACGACCCCGTCCTTCGGGCTGAAGGAGCGGGCGTTCTCGATGAGATTGGTGAACACCTGGCCGAGGCGGCTGTCATGACCGAGCACGACAAAGGCGTCATCCTGGTCGACCGTGGCGACATCGAGGACGATCGACGGCCCGTCAGGGGCCGCGATCTCACGCGAGATCGAAACAACCGCGTCGACGATCCGGGCGACGTCGATCGGCACCGCATCCTGCCGCGCCAATTCAGCATCGAGGCGCGAGGCGTCGGAGATGTCACTGATCAGCCGGTCGAGCCTGCGGACGTCATGCTGAATGATCTCCGTCAAGCGCGCCTTCGCCTTGGCCGTCTTGGCCAGCGGCAGCGTCTCGACGGCGCTGCGCAGCGAGGTCAGCGGGTTCTTGAGCTCATGGCTGACATCGGCAGCGAAGCTTTCGATCGCCTCGATGCGATTGTAGAGCGAGGCCGTCATGTCGCGCAGCGCCTGTGAGAGGTGGCCGATCTCGTCCCGGCGCGAGGAGAAGTCGGGGATCTGCGGCCGCGAGGTAACGCCGCGACGCACACGGTCGGCCGCGTCGGCAAGGCGGCGCAGCGGTGCCGCGATCGTGCCGGCGAGCAGGATCGACAGCACGACGACGACAGCGGCCGAGACCAGGAACACGCGGACGATCGCCATGCGCTCGGCATGCACGATCTGGTCGATATCGCCGCCCTGGGTCGAAAGCAGCAGCACGCCGAGCACCGAACGATAGCGCTGGATCGGCACGGCGACCGAAACGATCAGTTCGCCGCGGTCGGTGATGCGCACGATCGAGGACGGGCTGCCATCGAGGGCCGTCGCGACCTCGGGATAGCCCTTGCCATTGAGGCCGCCGAGCTCGTGATAGATCGGCAGGTCGTCGCGCTGCAGATGGATCTTGACCCATTCCCAGATCCGGTCGAACAGCGCCGGTTCGTCGTCGGTTCCCGGCGGCAGGTCGAAGCGGAGAATCTGGCCGCGGGAATAGAGATGGCGCGAATCGAGCACCGGGATGCCATCGCGGTCATAGATGCGGGCCCGCGTGCGGGTCGGCGAGATGAGGCGGCGCAGAACGGGTGCGACCCGTTCTGGATTGATGGGGAAATCGAGGCCTTCGACTGAGTTGAGCCCGGGCGTCAGGCTTTCACCGGCCTGCAGTTCGAGCAGCTTGTCGGGATCGATGGTGAGATTGTTGGTCTCGACCGTGGCGGAGGCCGCGATGGCGCCCGCGATGATCTCGCCTTGCGTCAACAGGCTCTCGAGCCGCGCATCGATCAGTCCGGCCCGGAACTGGTTGAGATAAAGAATACCCGAGACGAGGACGATCAGCGCCGCGAGGTTGAGGATGACGATGCGGCGGGTGAGGCTGGAGAAGGCATGCGGCCCGATCGAGCGCACGAAGCGCGACGTCAGCCGGCGCCAGTGCCGGAGGCGGACCCGGCGCGGCGTGGCGCGCACCGGCGCCTGCTCCTCGATAATGACGGTCATCTCTCCGTCCGAACCCGCGCGGCGACCGCCGCGTCAGGCCTCCTTGAAGCGATAGCCGACGCCATACAGCGTCTCGATCATGTCGAAGCTGTCATCGGCCTGCTTGAACTTCTTGCGGAGCCGCTTGATGTGGCTGTCGATGGTGCGGTCGTCGACATAGACCTGATCGTCATAGGCCGCGTCCATCAGGGCATTGCGGCTCTTCACGACGCCGGGCCGCTGCGCCAGCGCATAGAGGATGAGGAATTCGGTCACGGTCAGCGTCACCGGCTGGCCGTTCCAGGTGCAGGTGTGCCGCTCCTGGTCCATCGACAGCGCGCCGCGATCGAGGTTGCGTGCCGCGTCGGGAACCTTGGCCGTCGCCGAAGCCTCGCGCGGCTGGAAGCGCCGCAGCACCGCCTTGACCCGCTCGACCAGGAGGCGCTGCGAGAACGGCTTCTTGATGAAGTCGTCGGCACCCATCTTGAGGCCGAAGAGTTCGTCGATCTCGTCGTCCTTCGAGGTCAGGAAGATCACCGGCAGATCGGTGCGCTGGCGCAGGCGGCGCAGGAGTTCCATCCCGTCCATGCGCGGCATCTTGATGTCGAGGATCGCGAGGTCCGGTGCCGACTGCTGAAATCCGTCCAGCGCCGAGGCGCCGTCCGTATAGGTCTGCACGCGGTAGCCTTCCGATTCGAGCGCAATCGACACGGAGGCCAGAATGTTGCGATCGTCATCGACGAGAGCAATCGTCGGCATTGAGGGGCATCTCCCAGAGTTTGGCTCTGTTCCGTGGCGCTGGTTGCGCCCGTGCCGCGTGGCTTCGAGACCCCGCGCCTTCCGTCTTAAGGTCGCAGGATTACGCGGAAAATATGGCGTGCAGTCTAGCCGAGTTCCAGAGCCGGCGCCATCGTCACTGCGGGGAGACGACAATCAAACATGACTATGTTATTCCGCTTTGCAGTCCAACTGCTGAAAGGGGAGCCCGTCTTGTCCGCCCATCCGACCGCCGAACCGACCTTTGATCCCGTCGCCGCCGCCCGTGCCGTCCTGCATTCCGCGCGCACGGCCAGCCTTGCGACCCTCACGGGCGAAGGACATCCGTTCGCCAGCCTCGTGACGTTCGCGACGCTGCCGGATCTCGCTCCTGTGCTGTGGCTGTCGGATCTCGCGGTGCACAGCCGCAATCTCGCGCGCGAGGCGCGGGCGTCGCTTCTGGTGGTCGCGCCGGGCGGTGAGGGTGGTGATCCACTGGCCGGTGCCCGCGTCACGCTGACCGGAACGGTTGCTCGTACCGAGGATCCAGCCGCGGCCCGCCGTTTCGGCTGGGTTCATGGCAGCGCCGGCCGACCCGACTTCGCCGATTTTCATGCCTATCGGATGGAGGTCGCATCGGCCCATCTGGTTGCCGGGTTCGGGCGCATCGTGACACTCACGGCCGACGATCTGCTGATCGATCTCGCTGATGCCGAGGGCCTGCTCTCCGGCGAGGCCATGGTGGTCGACCATATGAATGAAGATCATGGCGACGCCATCGGCCTCTACGCGACCGTGCTGCTCGGCCTCCCGCCCGCCGACTGGCGCCTTTCCGGCTGCGATCCCGACGGCGTCGATCTCGTCGCGGACGGGATCCGCGCGCGTCTGCCGTTCCCCGGCCGCGCGGCCACCGTCGCCGAGGCCGGCGGTCATTTGAAGAACTGGGCGAAGCTCGCGCGTGAACGCATGAGCGCGACGAAAAACTAGGCATTTGCCCTGGCCAGAGGCTTTTGTTCGGCGCAATTATTTCTTCGGCAGTCTAATTATCTGTAAAGCCGCATCCGCGTTACTTGGTCGCATCGATGTAAATCGATTAGGGCAATCCAAAGCCCTTTGGGACCGCAGCTTTTACTTGCTTGGCTGAGTAAAGCCGCCATAGGGTCGACCGTCGGCATATGTCCTGCCGGCGGATCGACGCTTCCGTTGCGTCTGAGCGAGTCTTGGTCGGGCTTCGCGCCCGCCAACTGAGGAGATTGCCCCTGTGAGCGAGACCGGCCTTCGCAACCCTTCCTTCGGTGCCGACGCCTTCGGCTTGAAGTGGCTGTCGGCGCTCTATTGGAACGATGGCGCACCGGCGCTTTACGAACAGGCGCTGCGCCGCGGCGAGGGCGTCCTGACCGCCGATGGTGCGCTCTCGGTCGAGACGGGCAGTCACACCGGCCGTTCGCCGCAGGACAAGTTCATCGTCCGCGACGCCCTCACCGAGGACCAGGTCTGGTGGGACAACAACAAGCCGTTGTCGCGGGCGCATTTCGACCGCCTCTATGAGGACATGCTGGCGCACGCCGCCAATCGCGAATTGTTCGCGCAGGACCTCCATGCCGGCGCCGACAAGGCCGAGCAGGTCAATGTTCGCGTCTTCACCGAGAAGGCCTGGCATTCGCTGTTCATCCGCAACCTGCTGATCCGGCCCGAGACGGCGGCGCTTGCAGGCTTCGTGCCGAAGCTGACGATTCTCGACATGCCGAGCTTCAAGGCGAGCGCCGATCGCCATGGCGCCCGCACGGAGACGATGATCGCCTGTGATTTCACGCGCGGCATCGTGCTGATCGCCGGCACGTCCTATGCCGGCGAGATGAAGAAGGCGGTCTTCACCTATCTGAATTTCACGCTGCCGGCCAAGGGCGTCATGCCGATGCATTGCTCGGCCAATGTCGGACCCGAAGGCGATACGGCGGTTTTCTTCGGTCTCTCGGGCACGGGAAAGACCACGCTGTCGGCCGATCCCGGCCGCACGCTGATCGGCGATGACGAGCATGGCTGGGGTGAGGCCGGTATCTTCAATTTCGAAGGCGGCTGTTACGCCAAGACGATCAAGCTCTCGGCCGAGGCCGAGCCGGAGATCTTCGCCACGACCAAACGCTTTGGCACGGTGCTGGAGAATGTCGTCCTCGATCCGGTTACCCGTCGGCCGGATTTCGACAACGGCTCCAAGACCGAGAACACGCGTGCCGCCTATCCGCTCGATTTCATCTCGAATGCGAGCGCGACCGGCTGCGCTGGCCATCCGAAGGCGATCGTCATGCTGACGGCCGACGCCTTCGGCGTCATGCCGCCGATCGCCCGGCTGACCCCGGCGCAGGCGATGTACCATTTCCTCTCCGGCTACACCGCCAAGGTCGCCGGCACCGAAAAGGGCGTGACCGAGCCGCAGGCGACGTTCTCGACCTGCTTCGGCGCCCCCTTCATGCCGCGTCATCCGGCGGAATACGGCAACCTGCTGCGCCAGCTGATCGCGGAGCACGGCGTCACCTGCTGGCTGGTCAACACCGGCTGGACCGGAGGCGCCTATGGCACCGGCCGTCGTATGCCGATCAAGGCGACCCGCACGCTGCTCACGGCGGCGCTGGACGGTTCGCTTGAGGGCGCGCGCTTCTACACCGACCGCAATTTCGGCTTCCAGGTGCCGACCGACGTCGCCGGCGTCGAACCTCATCTGCTTCATCCGCGCAAGACCTGGCAAGACAAGGCCGGCTATGACGCGCAGGCGGCCAAGCTCGTCGCCATGTTCGTCAAGAACTTCGGCAAGTTCGAGAGCCATGTCGACAAGGACGTTGTGGACGCCGCGCCCGGCATGGTGGCGTAAGTCGTTGTGCGCGATGCGGCCATGGCTGTCGCATCGCGCCGTTGCGGCATCGGTCAGCCTTCGCCGACCACGGCCGCTACCGGCCGACGCAGCGATCGCGGCATGTCGGGGCCATAGCCGATCCGAATGATCAGATCGGGGCGCTCGCTATCGGCGAGGCCGAGATCGGCTGCGAGCTCCCGCCGTATTTCGGGGACTTCGACTGCCTGGTTGACGAAGGACTGCTTCAGGCCGAGCGCGGTCGCCTGAAGCAGCAGGCGCTGGCAGGCCCGGCCTGCGTCAACCCAATGGGCGCGATCATCCTGCTCCGAGATGATGATGACCAGACACGGCGTCGTGGCGAGCTGCGCGCGATAACGTTCATTCTCGGACCCGGCGCTGACAACCCAATCGAACAGGAGATTGCCGAGCAGCGGTGGCAGGCTGGGGTTTCCGCTCGTCGCGGCGAAGAGCCCGTCGCCGGTTGCGATCGCCTGGCTGGGACTGAAGCGGAGCCAATGCTTCAGCTCGGCCCGAAAAGCCGTATCCGTCATCTGTATGGTGTTGCCGGCAATGATGCGGTCGGCAACGGCAGCGATCTTGGCCGGTTCGCTCAACGTGATCAGGCGCACGCCGGGAATCGCCGCCGACTCCACGAGGCGCTGGATCACGTCGGGTGCGAGCGGCTTGCCGTCGAAAGGCGCTCGGGTCGACCTGCGCTGCGTAATGGCGGCGAACAGCGGCGACGCGGCTGGCGGCGCCGTGGCGAACTCGAACACGACGGTCCCGTCGCCGCCGTCCTCAAAGCGGAGCGTTCCCGGCAGGCCGTTGGCCGCCGCTGCGATGGCCAGCGTTTCGGCGGCGGCGCCGAGGCTCACGAAGAGATGGTGATCGTCCGGATCGACGGCTGGCGTGCGCCGCTTGAAGTCGGGACTGATCGTGATGAGGCCATCGCCGAGCGTGAAGCGCCAAGGCTGCGTGTTGTGGCTGTTCGGCGCCAATGACGCGAGCCGTACGAGGTCGATCGCAGTGGCCGGCTGCGGAAGCGGCGCGCGCTCACGGAGCGCCAGCGCGTCATAGTCGGCCATGGAGCCGGTGCTCCGGAGAGCGAGCACGGAGCCGATACCGATTGCGGCAGCTGCGCTGCCGAGAGCCAGAACGTCCCGTCGTCTCATTGCGTTCGCTCCATCAGTGCCGTGAGGCAAAAGCATAGGCGCGTCGCGGCGGGTGCGTCGTGATCGAGATCACGCCGACACGAAAAAGCCCGGCGATCGTTCGCCGGGCTTTCTTCGTTTGACGGGCTGAGCCGGCCGATTACTCGGCGACGGGCTCGGCCTTCTCTTCCTTGATTTCCTGGCCGGTCGCCTGGTCGACGACCTTCATCGACAGGCGGACCTTGCCGCGCTCGTCGAAGCCCAGCAGCTTGACCCAGACCTTGTCGCCTTCCTTGACAACGTCCTGCGTCTTGGCGACGCGCTGGTTGGAAAGCTGCGAGATGTGGACGAGGCCGTCGCGGGCGCCGAAGAAGTTGACGAAGGCGCCGAAATCGACGGCCTTCACCACGGTGCCCTGATAGATCGCGTTCACTTCCGGCTCAGCGGCGATGCCCTTGATCCAGTTGAGCGCAGCGGTGATCGCCTTGGCGTCGGTCGAGGCGACCTTAACGGTGCCATCGTCCGAAATGTCGATCTTGGCGCCGGTCTTCTCGACGATCTCGCGGATCACCTTGCCGCCCGAACCGATCACTTCACGGATCTTGTCGGTCGGGATCTGGATCACTTCGATGCGCGGGGCATGCTCGCCGAGCGACGGACGGGCTGATGTCAGCGCCTTGGCCATCTCGTCGAGGATATGCGCGCGGCCGCCCTTGGCCTGGTCGAGGGCGACCTTCATGATCTCCTCGGTGATGCCGGCGATCTTGATGTCCATCTGCAGCGAGGTCACGCCTTCGGCGGTACCGGCCACCTTGAAGTCCATGTCGCCGAGATGATCCTCGTCACCGAGAATGTCGGAGAGCACTGCGAAGCGCTCGCCCTCGAGGATGAGGCCCATGGCGATGCCCGCCACCGGACGCTTCAGCGGAACGCCGGCGTCCATCAGCGAAAGCGAGGTGCCGCACACGGTTGCCATCGACGAGGAACCGTTCGACTCGGTGATCTCCGAGACGACGCGGATCGTGTAGGGGAACTCGTGATGCTTCGGCAGGATCGGGCGCACGGCGCGCCAGGCGAGCTTGCCATGGCCGATTTCGCGGCGGCCGGGCGAACCCATGCGGCCTGTCTCGCCAACCGAATAGGGCGGGAAGTTGTAGTGCAGCAGGAAGGTTTCCTTGTAGGTGCCTTCCAGCGCGTCGATGAACTGCTCATCGTCGCCCGTGCCGAGCGTCGCGACCACGAGGGCCTGCGTCTCGCCGCGGGTGAACAGCGCCGAACCATGCGCGCGCGGCAGGATGCCGACCTGCGATTCGATCGGGCGGACCGTCTTCAGGTCGCGGCCGTCGATGCGGCTGCCGGTGTCGAGGATGTTCCAGCGGACGATCTTCGCCTGCAGTTCCTTGAAGACGGCGCCGATCTTCTCCTTGTCGAAGCGCGGCTCCTGCCCTTCCGGGAAGAAGTGGCCCATCACCTTCGCCTTGACGGCGTCGACGGCGGCGTAGCGGTCCTGCTTGACCGTGTTCTTGTAGGCGTCGCGCAGCTCGCCTTCGGCGATGCCGAGCATCTCGGTTTCGATGGCCGAGAGATCCGGCGCCTGGAAAGCGCGCGGCTCCTTGGCGGCCTTTTCGGCGAGCTGGATGATCGCGTCGATGACGGGCTGGAAGCCGGCATGGCCGAACATCACGGCGCCGAGCATCGTATCTTCCGAAAGCTCCTGCGCCTCGGACTCGACCATCAGCACGGCGTCGGTTGTGCCGGCGACGACGAGGTCGAGCTTGGAGTCAGCGGCCTGCTCGAGCAGCGGATTGAGCACGAAGGCGCCGTCGATCAGGCCGACGCGGGCACCGCCGACTGGGCCGTAGAACGGCACGCCGGAAAGCGTCAGCGCCGCCGAGGCGGCAACCATCGCAACGATGTCGGGATCGTTCTCGAGGTCATGGCTGAGGACGGTGGCGACGACCTGCGTCTCGCAACGGAAGCCGTCGGCGAAGAGCGGGCGGATCGGACGGTCGATGAGACGCGAGGTCAGCGTCTCCTTCTCCGACGGACGGCCTTCGCGCTTGAAGAAGCCGCCGGGAATCTTGCCGGCTGCGAAGGTCTTTTCCTGATAGTTCACCGTCAGGGGGAAGAAATCGATGCCGGGCTTCGGCTGTTTGGCGGCGACGACAGTCGCCAGCACGCTGGTCTCGCCATAGGTGGCGAGCACGGCGCCGTCGGCCTGGCGGGCAATCTTGCCGGTCTCGAGCACGAGCGGGCGTCCGGCCCATTCGATCTCGACACGTTGAATGTCGAACATGACAGTTCCTTTCCGCCGCGGATGCGTCGGAGGAGCCATGGACAAGACGGCGGGAGGCTCTCTACGCTGCGCACTGGGCGGCGAAAGCATCCGGCGATCCTGCCATGGCTCGGGCGTACAACCGCGAGCACATCAGCGCGGCGACCCCATGCCGCCGCGCGCTATTATGCGTCTTCGGGGGCGGGCGCTCGGCCCGACCCGCTCAGCGACGCAGGCCGAGACGCTCGATCAGGCTCTTGTAGCGCTGCTCGTCGATCTTCTTGACATAGTCGAGAAGGCTGCGGCGCTGGCTCACCATCTTGAGCAGACCGCGCCGGGAGTGATTATCCTTGGCATGGCCCTTGAAATGCTCGGTCAGGTTGGCAATCCGCTCCGACAGAATGGCAACCTGGACTTCCGGCGAACCCGTATCATTCGGGACCGTCGCGTATTCACTGATCAGTTCCTGCTTGCGAGCAGCGGTGATCGACATCGGGGATCCTTTCGAGAGTGACTGGACCGGGCGACATGCCCGGCCGGATTGGCGCCGGCATGATCCGGAACCCTTGCCCGGTTGCGGTCGGCCTGTGCCGGGATGTCGTCCAGCACGGTCACCGCTCCATAGGGCTTTGCCCTGAGGGCCGTTCGGCCTTCAGGGCGCGGGCGACATATGCCCGAAGATCGCCGCCAAGACCAGCGGAAAGTTGCGCCGCGTCTGCTAGGCCGCCAGCGCCTTCTCGATCTCGGCTACCGTCATGCCCGTCAGGTCCTTGGCGATCTCCGCTCGAACAAGATGCGCGGTCTCCTTGGAAATCGCCTTGCGCAAAGTGCCGAGGACCAGCGGCGATGCGACGATGACCAGCGATGCCAGCGTGCCGGCCTTTGTGCCGGCATCGAGCCGCTCGGCGATCGAGGCGGCGAAGCGCTCCTTGCCGAGACGGTGCCAATCCGTCTGCTCCATGCCGCTCTGGGCGTTCGGCGAACCATTGGCGCCTGATGCACTGATGGCCCGGCCGGGCTGGTCGGTTCCCTGTTCGCGGGTCGGCGGGTTGTCGTTCTCGAGCACGGCCTCGACTTCGAGACGGTAATCATTGCTAAGGCTTCTATTGCGCAGGAACAGCGCCTTGGAGCCGTCAGCGACCAGGACAAGATGGGTCGGACGATGGGTCTTGGCGGTCATGTCGTTCTCCCTTGCTATAGAGGGAACGGCCTGCCTGCGGCCCGGTTCCGCCTATTCGCCGACGAAGACGCGCAGCGGCTGGAAGCTGCCCTGCTCGATTGAGCCGATCGCGATGAGTGTCCCGGCCTGTGTCGCGAACACGGTTTCACCTGCGAGTGGCGCGTCCCGGCCGCGCAGAATGAACGGCTGGCCGTTACGGAGCCGCGCCGCCTCGACCTCGCCGATCCGGATTTCGCGAAGGTCCGACAAGGCAGTCTCGACCGGGGCCAACATGGCGTCAGTCGCTTCAAGGCCGCCCTCCGCCTGTGCCTCGCGCAGCGCGTCGAGCTTCACCATCGAGGCCTCGTCGAAGGGGCCGACCAGCAAACGGCGGAGATTGGCAACATGGCCGCGCGTGCCGAGCAACCGTCCCATGTCGCGGGCCAGGGCCCGCACATAGGTGCCCTTGCCGCATTCGGCGGCGAAGACCGCGGTGTTGGCGTCGGGCATGTCGACGAGGTCGAGCCGGTGAACCTCGATCGGTCGCGGCTCCAGCGTCACTTCCTCGCCGTCACGGGCGAGATCATAGGCGCGCTCGCCGTCGATCTTGATCGCGGAGAAGGCGGGCGGCACCTGCATGATCGTGCCGATAAACTGCGGCAGCACCGCTTCGATCGCGTCGCGCGACGGCCGGAGGTCGGACTGTGCGACCACGGCACCCTCCGCATCATCCGTCGTCGTTTCCTCGCCCCAGCGTACGGTGAAGCCATAGATCTTGCGCCCGTCCATGACATAGGGGACGGTCTTCGTCGCCTCGCCGAGCGCGATCGGCAGAAGTCCTGTCGCGAGCGGATCGAGCGTACCGGCATGGCCGGCCTTCTGCGCACCGAAAATGCGCTTCACGACCGAGACGGCCTGCGTCGAGGTCATGCCGAGCGGCTTGTCGAGGATCAGCCAGCCGGAAACCGGCCGGCCCTTCTTCTGGCGCTGGCCCATGGTGTCTTTCCTGTTGGCTTAGTCGCGCGCGTCGTCCGGACCGTCCTCGTCCGCATCGGGCGAGGGAGCGTCGATATCCTGCCGCACGATCGGATTTGAGCGCAGCAGGGCGTCGATCTTGGAACCCTCCTCGAAGGAAGTATCGACGCGGAAGCGCAGGTCCGGCGCGAATTTCATATTGATGCGATGGGCGACTTCACCCCGCAGAAACTTGCGATGGCGATCGAGCGCGGCCACGACGCCCTCGGGATTCTGCCCGCCGAGCGGCATGACATAAGCCGTTGCGATCTTGAGATCGGGCGAGAGCCGCACTTCGGGAACGGTCACGACTACGCGTTCAAGATCGGGTTCGCGGAGGTCGCCGCGCGCCAGGATCTCCGAAAGCGCGTGGCGGACCAGTTCGCCGACGCGCAGCTGGCGCTGTCCGGGCGTTCCGATTTTCTTGCCGTTGGCAGCAGTCCTCGCCATGGGAATTCTCCTTCTCGATGCCGGAACGTCGACATCTGCCGGGTTCGGACCGGCTTCGTCTCAAATCGGATGATCGATGTGCCACGCGTCGCCCACGCCATGCGAAGGCAACTCTGGAGCCTTCCCGCGAGCGATCGCGGGGAAGATGACGGCAGGCCTTCCCGCTCCGCGAGGGAGGGGAAGGCCTGATTGCCTGTCAGGTCAGAGCGACCGCTTGATCTCTTCCACGCGGTAGCACTCGATGACGTCGCCGGCGCGCATGTCTTCGTATTTCTCGAAGGCCATGCCGCATTCCTGGCCCGCCGGCACTTCCTTGACTTCGTCCTTGAAGCGCTTGAGCGTCGAGAGCTTGCCCTCGTGGATGACGACGTTCTCGCGGATGAGGCGAACATTCGCCCCGCGCTCGACCGTGCCGTCCGTGACGCGGCAGCCTGCGACCTTGCCGACCTTGGTGATGTGGAAGATCTCGAGGATCTCCGCATTGCCAAGCATCGTCTCGCGCCGCTCGGGCGTGAGAAGGCCCGACATCGCCTGCTTCACGTCGTCGACGAGATCGTAGATCACGTTGTAGTAGCGGATCTCGATGCCGTCGCGATCGGAGACGTCGCGCGCCTGCTTGTTGGCGCGGACATTGAAGCCGATGATCGCGGCGTTCGAGGCCGCGGCCAGCGTGACGTCGGACTCGGTGATGCCGCCGACGCCGGAATGGATGATCCGGGCCACGACTTCCGAGGTGCCGAGGGCATCCAGCGCGCCGATGATCGCCTCGACAGAGCCCTGCACGTCACCCTTGATGACGAGCGGGAACTCCTTGAGGCCGGCACTCTGGCGCTGGCTCATCATTTCGGCGAGCGAGCCGCGCGCCGTCGTCTGGCGGGCAACGGACTTCTCGCGCTTCTGACGGGCGCGGTAATCAGCGATCTCGCGGGCACGGGCCTCGCTCTCGACCACGGCGAAGCGGTCGCCCGCCTCGGGTGCGGCCTGGAAGCCGAGAACCTCGACCGGCATCGAAGGCGGAGCCTCCGAAACCGTCTGGCCCTGATCGTTGATGAGCGCGCGCACACGTCCCCATTCGGAGCCGGCGACGACGATGTCGCCCGGATGCAGCGTGCCACCCTGGACGAGCACAGTCGCGACCGGGCCACGACCGCGATCGAGCTTCGCCTCGATGACGACGCCGTCGGCGACGCGACGCGGGTCGGCCTTGAGATCGAGAACTTCCGACTGCAGCAGGATCGTCTCGAGGAGACGGTCGAGATTGGCGCCGGTCTTGGCCGAAACCTCGACGTCGAGCGTCTCGCCGCCCATCGATTCGACGAACACCTCGTGCTGGAGCAGCTCGGTGCGGACCCGCGTCGGATCGGCGTCGGGCTTATCCATCTTGTTGATGGCGACGATCACCGGAACCTTGGCGGCGCGGGCGTGATTGATGGCCTCGATCGTCTGCGGCATGACGCCGTCATCCGCCGCAACCACCAGAACGACGATATCCGTCGCACGGGCACCGCGCTGGCGCATCGCCGTGAAGGCGGCGTGGCCGGGCGTATCGATGAACGTGATCTTCTGGCCGTTCTGCTCGACCTGATAGGCGCCGATATGCTGCGTGATGCCGCCCGACTCGCCTGAAACGACGTTGGTCTTGCGAATCGCGTCGAGAAGCGACGTCTTGCCGTGGTCGACATGGCCCATGATCGTGACGACGGGCGGACGCGTGATCTGCTCGGCCTCGGCATCCTGCCGGTCGAACAGGCCTTCCTCGACGTCGGACTCGGCAACACGGCGCACCGTGTGGCCCATGTCCTCGGCGATGAGCTGCGCCATGTCGGCGTCGATCACGTCGGTCGCCTTGAGGAGCTGCCCCTGCTTCATCAGGAACTTGATGACGTCGACAGCGCGCTCCGCCATGCGGTTGGCGAGATCGCCGATGCTGATCGTCTCGGGCAGGATCACCTCACGCGAGATCTTCTCGCGCGGACCCTGCGCCATGAGGCGGGCACGCTCACGCTCACGGCGACGACGCACCGAGGCCAGCGAACGCTCGCGCTCGGAATCATCGAGCGCGTTCGACAGCGTCAGGCGGCCGCGCGGCTTCGCATCTTCCTTCTTGACCGGCTTCGGGTCGATCGTCTTGGGACGCTTGGCCGTCGACGGACGCAGGCCGCCGGAGCGGTTGTCGTCCTCGTCGGCGCGCGCCGGGGCGCGGGCAGCGCCAGGCGCCGCCGTGCGGGCGGCCGGCTTCTCGGAAGCACCAGGAGCGCGTTCGCCAGCGGGAACGGCCGGAGCGCGCGGCGCCTCGTCGCCAAGGCGGCGGCGAGCCGCTTCCTCCGCACGTTCCTTGACGGCCGCTTCGGCGGCACGGCGGATATCTTCCTCGGCCTGGCGCTTGGCCGCCTCTTCGCGTTCCTTGGCGAGACGGATCTCCTCCTCGGCACGGCGCTTGGCGTCCTCCTCGGCCTGGCGACGCTCTTCCGCATCACGGACACGGGCATCGGCCAGGGCGCGGGCGCGGGCATCGAGCTCATCAGTCGAGAGCTGGCGCAGGACCATGCCGGAGCGCTGCGGCTGGGACCGCGACGGCTGCGACGGCGCGGTCGGCGTTGGCCTTGCCTGCGTGTTCGACTGAATGGTGCGCGTCTGCGACACCGGCGGGGCAGCCGGGCGTGGTGGTGCAGCCGGGCTGGCGGCAACCGGCGGAGACGCCGGCTCGCTCTTGCCCGGGATCAGCACCCGCTTCTTCTTCTCCACGACGACGGTATTGGTGCGCCCATGTGAGAAACTCTGCCTGACGGTGCCGCGCTCGAGGTCACGGCCCTTAAGGCTCAGCGTCTTCTTCGCGCCGCCAACATCCTTGTCGCCGCTATTGCTCGTATCGTTCATTCGGTCTTCTGTCCTGCGGGTCTAGCGCCCTTTCACGGCGCGGTCTTCTCGGGCACTTCCGGCGGTTCGATCTCGCGGCCGTCGTCGCCAATGCCAGCGGGCCCGTCTTCCCCCAGAAAACGGGCGAGCGCGGCGACACGCTCAATAACATTTTCGCTCGCCCGGCCGGCGAGCAGTGCAGCATGTATCACATTTGACCGGCCCAATGCCAAATCCAATTGTTCGGATCGGAAGATACGAATAACGGGAACCGCATCGGTGCGTCCGAAGCGGCGCTTCAGCGCCGCCGCGATCTTCGTTCGGCCGTCATCGGCCGCCTCGCTGGCCTGCACGATTGCAGCGAGCTGCTCCCGTGCAACGGCCGTCTCGACCTTGGTGAAGCCGGTGACGACCTCGCCTGCTTTCCGCGCGAAGGACAATGCCTGAACGGCGCCATCCTCCAGCAACATGCCGACGCGGTCGGCCAAACCGGGCTCGACCGTGACAGCGGCCTTGAAGCCCTTGGCAAACAGCCGCTTCTTTTCGGCCGCCGCCACGATCTCCTTGCGCGCCGTCACCCAGACGCCGCGGCCGGGCAAGCGCCGGCGTAAATCGGGAACCACTCGCCCCTCGGGATCGAGGACGAAGCGGATCAACTGGTCCGACGGCATAGCCAGCCGCGAAACGACGCAGCTGCGGACCGTCGGTTCGCTACGGCGCGACATGATGATCGACCCGCGACCAGAGCTCAGCTCAGGCCTCGGTCTCCTCGGTTTCGGTCTCGACTTCCGCCGCGGCCTCTTCCTCGGTGATCCAGCCGACCTTGACGCGCGCCGTCATGATCATCCGCTCGGCATCACCACGCGTCAGCCCGAACTTGTCGAGCAGACCGCCATGGCGCTTGGTCTCGCCTTCATTCCGTTCCGCCCAGCCGACGAGATCGTCGGGCACATAGCCCGCGAAATCCTCGACGGTCTTGATCCCGTCCTTGCCGAGCGCGACCAGCATCGAGGTCGTCATGCCCGGCAGTTCCTTGAGCTCGTCCGAGACACCGAGCGTCTTGCGTTCCTCGTCATGCTCGGCTTCGAGCTTGTCGAGATAATCGCGCGCGCGCTGCTGCAGCTCGGCCGCCGTCTCCTCGTCGAAACCTTCGATCGAAGCCAGTTCTTCCTGCTCGACGAAAGCAATTTCCTCGAGCGAGGCGAAACCTTCCGAAGCGAGCAACTGGCCGACGACCTCGTCGGCGTCCAGCGCGGTGTTGAACAGGGTCGAGCGCTCCTGGAATTCCTTTTGGCGGCGCTCGGACTCTTCCTGTTCCGTCAGGATGTCGATGTCCCAGCCCGTCAGCTGCGAGGCGAGGCGGACATTCTGTCCACGACGACCGATCGCAAGAGACAATTGGTCATCGGGGACCACAACTTCAATACGCTCGGCCTCTTCGTCGAGCACAACCTTGGCGACTTCGGCCGGCTGCAGGGCATTGACGATGAAGGTCGCCGGATCACCGGACCATGGAATGATGTCGATCTTCTCGCCCTGCAGCTCGTTCACGACCGCCTGAACGCGGCTGCCGCGCATGCCGACGCAGGCGCCAACCGGATCGATCGAACTATCGCGCGAGATCACGGCGAGCTTGGCGCGGGAACCCGGATCGCGGGCGACCGACTTCACCTCGATGATGCCGTCATAGATTTCCGGCACTTCCTGGGCGAAGAGCTTCGCCATGAACTGCGGATGTGTCCGCGACAGGAAGATCTGCGGGCCGCGCTGCTCGCGGCGAACGTCATAGACATAGGAACGAATGCGGTCGCCGTAGCGGAACGTCTCGCGCGGGATCAGTTCGTCGCGACGGACGATGCCTTCGCCGCGGCCGAGATCGACGATCACATTGCCATATTCGACCCGCTTGACCGAGCCGTTGACGATCTCGCCGATGCGATCCTTGTATTCGTCGAACTGCCGGTCGCGCTCGGCCTCGCGCACCTTCTGCACGATGACCTGCTTGGCCGACTGCGCGGCAATGCGGCCGAAATCCATCGGCGGCAGCGCCTCGGCGATATAGTCGCCGACACGGGCGGCCGGGTTCTGGTCGGTCGCGATCTCCAGCGAGACCTCGACGGCCGGGTTATCGACGGTCTCGACCACCTGCAGCAGGCGCTGAAGCCGGATCTCACCGGTCTTCGGGTTGATTTCGGCGCGGACATCCGTCTCGGAGCCATAGCGCGAGCGGGCCGCCTTCTGGATGGCGTCCTCCATCGCGGCAATGACGATCTGCCGGTCGATCACCTTCTCGCGGGCGACCGCATCGGCGATCTGCAAGAGTTCGAGGCGGTTGGCGCTGACTGCCATCGTCCTGTCTCCGTTACTCTTCTGAACGATCCGCCGGCTTTCAGGCGTCGGAGGATTCGTCTGTGATGTCGTCAATGTCGGAAACCTCACCGCCCGATAGTGCGGCGTGGTCCCGAAGCGTGTCGTCGATCAGCGCGTCGGTGAGGACGAGCTTGGCGTCGCCGATCGCGGCGAGCGGTATCTGCACCCGGTCCGGCGCGCCGGCCGGCGCGTCCTCGAGCTTCAGCGAGGTCGCGTCGCCCTCGACGCCGAGCAGCGTGCCGCGGAAGCGGCGCCGCCCGTCGACGGGAAGACTCGTCTCGATCCGGGCGATATGGCCCGACCAACGCTCGAAATCCGAACGGCGGACGAGCGGCCGGTCGATGCCGGGCGAGGAGACCTCGAGATGGTAGGCCTCGGTGATCGGATCCTCGACGTCGAGCGCCGGCGAGATGTTGCGGCTGATCTGCTCGCAGTCATCGACCGTCATGCTGCCGTCAGGCCGCTCTGCCATCACCTGCAGCGTCATGCCGTTGCGGCGTGAACTCTTGACCCGCACGAGGCGGTAACCGAGATCGGCGACGATCGGCTCGATGATGGCGGCAACGCGCGCATCGACGCCTGTTTCGACGACGATGCGGGGTTCGATGGCGGCTGTGGCGGGATCGGCCAAGACAATCCGTCCGAAGGTTTGATCGGCCTGGCAGGCGCCAGACAGGAAAGGAACTCGCGCGATCGGCCAAGAAGTCTTACGAGCGGGCCCCGGGGGTCCACCCTCTAACGAACCGATCGTTTGAGATGAATGAGAGGCGTATAAGCCGATGGGCCGCCAATTGCAAGCGGAGTCGCCGTTGCGCTCCCTCGGCGCGAACGAGGCGGCGTGACTGCAACGCCACCAGCCGCATTTTTTTCAACTTGGTGCCACCGTATCAATACATTGCTAAGCAGGACCTTCGCAGTCTCGGCACGTTCGATCCCCGAACATTCCGGTGTTGCGTATCATGAAGTCCATCGCCCTGCGTTTTGCCGCCTTCCTTGTCCTGACGGCGGCGAGCACCTCGCTGCTCGCACTTCCCTATCTCGTCGGTCCCTGAGGCCCTGCGCCCTTGCCGGTGATCGATCGGCGAGGGCGCGGACTGGGCGACAAGCGTGGGTCAAAACGGATCTGTGCATGCCGGTCCGCGGGAGCGATTGTGCTCACTTTGCGCGGCGCGTGGATGTTCTAGATCCGGCTGAACGTCAGATAGGTGCCGCGGCGGCCCTCGCGGATCGCCTTCTGCTCGTAGCGCGTGCCCGGCCAGCCAGGGAACGGCAGCCGCCAATCGTCGGCGTCTTCGGCCGTCCACGCGAAATGCGGATGCGCCATCACCGCGATCAGCGTCCAGTCGACATAGGACGGGATATCCGAGGCGAAGCGGAACAGCCCACCGGGCTTCAGCACGCGTGCAATGCGGTCGAGATTGGCCGGCGAGACGAAGCGGCGCTTCCAGTGGCGGCGCTTGTGCCACGGGTCGGGATAGAGCAGGTCGACGACGGAAAGGCTTGCCGATGGCAGCCAGTCGAGCAGTTCGGCCGCGTCGCGGTCGAAGAGACGGAGATTGCCCGGTCGTCCGGCGTCGATCGCGGCCGCCGCCTTTGCCATGCCGTTGACGAAAGGCTCGGCGCCGATGCGGCCGGTCGCGGGTTCCGCCGAGGCGCGATGCAGAAGATGCTCGCCGCCGCCGAAGCCGATCTCGAGCGCAACGTCGTCGACCGCGGCCTCGAACAGGTCGCGGAGATCGTGTGGTGCCGCAATCGCGGTATCGACGCGCAGGGCATCGAGCACGCGGGTGAGCGTGTCGGCCTGGCTGGCGCGCAAGGCATGACCCTTGCGGCGGCCATAGAACGAATCGCGGCGGGTCGCCGCGCCTGCCGTGCTCAAAGGAGTTTCAGCAGCGTGTCCGAGAGGTCGGTCTTCTCCCAGGAGAAGCCGCCATCCTCTTCCGGCGCGCGGCCGAAATGGCCATAGGCCGAGGTGCGCGCATAGATCGGGCGGTTGAGCTTCAGATGCTCGCGGATGCCCCGCGGCGAGAGGTCCATCGCCTTGGACAGCGCTGCCTCGACAGCGGCCTCGGACACCTTGCCCGTGCCATGCAGGTCGACATAGATCGACAGCGGCTGCGATACCCCGATGGCGTAGGAGATCTGGATCGTGCAGCGCTCGGCGGCACCCGACGCGACGACGTTCTTGGCGAGATAGCGCGCGGCATAGGCCGCGGAGCGATCGACCTTGGTCGGGTCCTTGCCGGAGAAGGCGCCGCCGCCATGCGGGGCCGCGCCGCCATAGGTGTCGACAATGATCTTGCGCCCGGTCAGGCCCGCATCGCCATCGGGACCGCCGATGACGAACTTGCCGGTCGGGTTGACGTGCCAGATCGTCGACGGCGTGATCCAGCCGTCCGGCAGCGCCTCGCTGATATAGGGCTCGACGATCGAGCGCACGTCGTTGGACGACAGGTTCTCGTCGAGATGCTGCGTCGAGAGCACGATCTGGGTGACCTCGACCGGCTTGCCATTGTCATAGCGAACCGTGACCTGGCTCTTGGCGTCCGGGCCGAGCGCATGCGTCTCCTTTGCGCGGCGCGCTTCCGACAGGCGCTTCAGGATGCGATGGGCGTAGAAGATCGGGGCGGGCATCAGCTCCGGCGTCTCGGTGCAGGCATAGCCGAACATGATGCCCTGGTCGCCGGCGCCCTCGTCCTTGTTGCCAGCCGCGTCGACGCCCACCGCGATGTCGACCGACTGCGCATGCAGATGCACGTCGATCTCGGCCGTCTCCCAGTGGAAGCCGGCCTGCTCATAGCCGATGTCGCGGATCGCAAGGCGGGCGACATGCGAGATGAGGTCGCGCGTGATCGTCGCGGGGCCCCGCGTCTCGCCGGCGATCACCACACGGTTGGTGGTCGCCAATGTCTCGCAGGCGACGCGGAGATGGCTCGGGTCCCAGCCCTGCTCCGGCCCGAGACGGAAGAATGTATCCACCACCTCATCCGAAATCCGGTCGCAGACCTTGTCGGGATGGCCTTCGGAGACCGATTCACTGGTGAAGAGATACGACGCCCTCGACACTATTACCCCCGCACTTCTGGAGTTGAGCAGGTGACCTGCAAGATGCCGGAAACGGTATTGATCGGATCGGAGGGGCGGTCAAGCGGCGATGAGCCGCCATGCGCTCGCATGACGGCTCAATGAAATAATCAACTCGAAATGCGTGCCCCGGCGAAGCGTTCAGTCCGCGACTTCTTCACCGGCGACTGCACGCACGAGGTCAACGATCTTGCGGCGGACCTTGGGGTCCTTGATTCGCACGAAGGCACGGTTAAGTTGCAGGCCTTCGGCGCTTGAAAGAAAATCGGTAACGAAGGCTGCAGGCCGCGCTTCCTCAAAGCCAACATCCGAAGGCGATCCGGGGGCGTCCTCGAAGAAGAACGAGACCGGAACCTGCAGGACCGAGGAGATATGCTGTAGCCGGCTCGCGCCGATCCTGTTGGTCCCCTTTTCGTATTTCTGAATCTGCTGGAATGTGATTCCGAGACTCTCGCCAAGTTTTTCCTGGCTCATGTTCTGCATCATGCGACGCAGTCGAACACGCCCGCCCACGTGTACGTCGATGGGATTAGGGACTTTCTTATTGACCATCGAAAGCTCTCTTTCCAGAAGCAGCTCAGGGCTACGGTGAGCTTGGTCGTTGCCATGCCCCCGCAATAAAAAATTACAATGACTGGACGGTAATATCCCGGCGCCATCCACCCGGCCCACGCCGACAAAATGAAGCGCAATACGTGGGCTGTCAATTCCGGGTTTTAGCTGGAGTGAAACCGGCAAGAACCGACAACAAAAAGCTGAAGAAAAGCGCAACCGCGAAAGGAAGATCTCCGAATCGCTCATAGGGCGTCGATGCAAGCGCCTCCGGAAGGGGGCCATCGACAATGCCTTGCTTTTCCAAGGACAGTGAGGCGACAACGCGGCCATAAGGATCGACAATCGCGGAGATGCCGGTATTGGCGGCGCGAGCGAGTGGCAACCCCTCCTCGACGGCGCGGACGATCGCCTGCTGCAGATGTTGATGCGGGCCCGGCGTGTTGCCGAACCACCCATCATTGGTGACATTCACCAACCATCGCGGCCGCAGGCGACGATCCGTCGCGGCTCCGGGGAAGATGATCTCGTAGCAGATCAGCGGTCCGAAGGAGGGCGCGCCTTCGAGTGGCAGTGTCCGCAGCCGGCGCCCGGCGTCGAAACCGCCGGGCAAGGCGACCATTTCATGCAGGCCGAGCTGCGACAGCAGGCCGTCGAACGGCAGATATTCGCCGAACGGCACCAGATGCACCTTGTCATAGGCATCGCGGATGACGCCGTCATCGTCGATGACATAGATGCTGTTGAAGACGTGCCCCGCGGCATCTTGATCCGCGGCCGGCTCGCTGCGCGCGGCACCGGTGATCAGCGTCGTGCCCTTTGGCAGCATCGCGCCGATGGCTGCCAGCGCGTTCGGCTGGTCGGTCAGGAAAAACGGCAGCGCCGTTTCAGGCCAGATCAGGATCGAGAACGGCGACGCGCCGCTGTCGGTCATGCCCTGGGCGCTGAGCGAGAGATAGCGCTGGAGCACCGCACTGTCGCGACCGGGCGACCATTTTTCGTCCTGCGCCAGAACAGGCTGCACCAGCCGCAACTTGATGCCGGGAACCAGGGCACCATCGGCCGAGGCAAGACGCGCTGCGCCATAGCCAAGATCGACGAGGAAGAGGCCGAAGATCACCAGGAAGGCGATGCGCCCGCCCCGACCGCCCATTCGATCGCCGAGAAGCAGCACGGGCGCCATGAAGACGAGGAAAGCGAGCAGCGTCATGCCCCACAGCCCGACAACCGCAGCACCCTGCATCATCAGCGGCATCGGCATCAGCGTGTAGCCGAAGGCGTTCCACGGGAAACCTGTCAGAACATGCCCGCGCAGCCATTCCGCGAGCGCGAGGCTGGCAGCGAGGACCACGACCCTTCTCCAACCCTCGGGCCAGGCGAAACGGGCAAGCGCCGTGGCAAGCCCCCAGAACAAGGCGAGGCCAGCCGGGAGCAACAGAACGGCGAACGGCATCAGGAAGACGACACCCGCGCCGGCGTCGGCAAGAAAGGCCGCGCCGATCCACCAGAGGCCGCCGAGGAAATAGCCGAAGCCGAACATCCAGCCGACCCGGAAAGCCGGCGCAAGTCGCTGCACCACGCCGGCACCGGGCCGCGGCGTCGCGCCGTCCAGAAGCAGGACGAGCACCGGCATGGTCAGGAAAAGAATCGGGAAGAGGCCGAAAGGCGGCAGCGCCAGGGCCGAGAGCGCGCCCGCGCTAATGCCGATCAGAGCGCGCCGCCATCCCCATGAAAGGAGGACGGCATCAGCGAGCGCGGAGAGCCCTGCGCGTCGGGGGCGCGATCTCGAAATGGCGTGGCTCGCGAATCAGGGCCTGAAGACGGGATGCAGCCTCGCGGCACCCCGCCGTCCGGTCAAGCCGCCGCGGCGTTTTCGCGGCTGACGCGCAGCCGCTTCACGCGGCGCTGGTCGGATTCGAGGATCTCGAAGGCGAGACCATCTGGCAGCGCGATGCGCTCGCCCGCCTGCGGAATTCGCCCGAGCAGGGTGAAGACCAGCCCGCCGATCGTATCGACATCGTCATGGCCGTCGCCAAGCCCGAG
Organism: Kaistia soli DSM 19436; assembly: GCF_900129325.1. Taxonomy (GTDB): domain Bacteria; phylum Pseudomonadota; class Alphaproteobacteria; order Rhizobiales; family Kaistiaceae; genus Kaistia; species Kaistia soli. The sequence continues at coordinate 461,126 of NZ_FQUP01000002.1, forward strand.
TTCCATGCCGAGCGCAGCCTCCAGCTCCTCAAGGTCGGCGCGCGCATCGGCGAGGAACGTGCCGTCCGCCTCGGGTGTGATCAGCGGCGCCTCGTCCTCATCGTGCTCGTCCTCGATCTCGCCGAACACGATCTCGACGACGTCCTCCAGCGAGACCAGCCCGTCGGTCCCGCCATACTCGTCGATGACGACGGCCATCTGCACATGGCTGGCCTGCATGGTCGAGAGCAGGGTTGCCGCCGGCATTGACGGCGGAACAAACAGCACGCTGCGAATGATTTCCGTATCGGCGAGCTTCAGCGACAAGTCGACCTTGGAGAAGTCGATGTCGCCATTGGCCATTGCCGCGCCGGTGATGAGGTCCATCAGATCCTTGATATGGACCATGCCGACCGGGTCATCAAGCGACTCACGATAGGCCGGCATGCGCGAATGGCCGGATTCACGGAAGGCGCCGATGACCCCGCCGAGCGTCATGTCGACGTCGAGCGCCAGGATGTCGGCGCGCGGCACCATGACGTCGTCGACGCGAACGTCGCGCAGCTTCAGGATGTTGCGGAGCATCAGCCGCTCTTCGGCGGTGAAGGCCGTCGCGGCTCCGTCGCCTTCGAGCGCCTCCTCCATCTCCTCGCGCAGCGAACCAGTCGGCTTGAAGCCGACGGCATGCCGCAATCGGTCGAACCAGCTCTCCGAAGTTTTCTCCCCCTCGCGCGAATCCGGCGCGAAGGCGGAGATACTTGGGGGTTCCTGGGCGTTCTCGGCGCCCGTGCCGGGCGTGTCTGTGTCAGTCATCGGTCCAGATATTCGTGTGAGCAGCGCCTGCCCCGATACTCAAGGGGCGCGTTCGGCATAGGGGTCGGCAATTCCGAGCCTGCCGAGAATGGCTGTTTCCAGCGCTTCCATGCGTTCGGCTTCCACGTCCTCTATGTGATCATGCCCGAACAAGTGAAGCAAGCCATGGACGAGAAGATGGGTGAGGTGATCGTCAAATGAAATCCCCTCGGCGTCCGCCTCGTTGCGAACCGTCTCCACGGCCACGACGACGTCGCCGAGCATTGGTCCGAAGCGGCCGCGCCCGGGCGGGCTGCCGGGAAAAGACAGCACGTTCGTGGCCTTGTCCTTCTGCCGCCAGGCGTCGTTCAGCTCGCGGATATGCGCGTCATCCGTGAAAACGACCGAGAGCTCGGAGCCCTCGACGGCCTCGAGCCGCCCTTCGGCGAAGCTGGCCTCGACGGCTCGGGCGAGCAGGGCGGCAAGGGCCTCTTCAGCCGGCCACGAACCCGCCTCGATCATGATGTCAATCGTGATCGGCAGGGCGGAAGGCGCTCGTGTGTCCGGGGCGGCCTTCACGGACCGCTCCCGTGACGGGGCGGGCGCGGCTGCTGCTGGGCAGTCTTGGGTGCGCTGTCATAGGCGCGGACGATCCGGCCGACTAACGGATGGCGGACCACGTCGACATCGGTGAAGCGGATCTGCACGATCCCCTGCACGTCGCGCAGAAGATCAGCGGCTTCCGCAAGGCCCGAAACCTGGCCGGCCGGAAGATCGACCTGGGTCGGATCGCCGGTGATGATCATGCGCGAGCCCTCGCCGAGGCGGGTCAGGAACATCTTCATCTGCATCGAGGTCGTGTTCTGGGCCTCGTCGAGGATGACGACGGCATTGGCCAGCGTGCGGCCGCGCATGAAGGCGAGCGGCGCGACTTCGATCATGCCGGATGTCAGCCCGCGTTCGACCTTGTCGGGCGGCATCATGTCGTAGAGCGCGTCATAAAGCGGCCGGAGATAGGGGTCGACCTTCTCCTTCATGTCGCCAGGCAGGAACCCGAGCCGCTCGCCCGCCTCGACAGCCGGTCGCGACAGGATCAGGCGCGAGACGTCGCCCCGCTCGATGAGTGCCGCCGCATAGGCGACGGCGAGATAGGTCTTGCCGGTGCCGGCGGGGCCGATACCGAACACCATCTCGGCGCGGTCCATTGCGCGGATATAGGCATCCTGCGCTGGGTTGCGGGCCATGATCGTGCGCCGGCGCGTCGAGATCTGCGCCATTGCGAGCCGGCCCTTGGGTTCGAGGCTTGGCAGGGTCAGCTGTTCATCGGCCGTCTCGGCCATGCGCACGGCACCCTCGACATCGGCGGGTCCGATCTCGTGGCCCTGCTGCAGGCGCAGATAGAGAAGGTCGAGCGCCAGCCGCGCCTGCGCGCAGGCCTCGGGCCGGCCGCGGATCGTCAGTTGATTGCCGCGGGCCACCGCCTCGATGCCGAGGCGCTTCTCGATGATGGCGAGGTTCTGGTCGAACTGACCGAACAGTTCGCTCGCCAGGCGGTTGTCATCGAAACCGACGACGACATGGGCAAGGTCTGAGGCGTGCGACATTTCGGAAACGCGCCCGGCGGGCGAGCCCCCCGGAGTCGTCGAGCGTGCACTCAAGGGGCGGTCTCCGCTGCTGTTGCGTTGCGTGCCATCGGCGCCTCCGGGCGTGGCTGCGCGCCGGCAAGGCTGCCGAAGAGGGAATTCGTGCCGAGGCCATCGATCGCGACACGGCCTATGGTGCCGATCCGCTCGGGCCCCGCCTCGACCGCCACCGCCTGAAGATAGGGGGTGCGGCCCATGATCTGGCCCGCCATGCGCCCGGGCTTCTCGAAGAGGACATCGACGACCGTGCCGACGGCCTGGCGGTTGAAGGCGGTCTGCTGCGCGGCAACGAGGGCCTGCAGCCGCTGCAGCCGCTCCGACATCACAGCTTCGCTCACCATGTCGTCGCGCAGCGCAGCCGGCGTCCCCGGGCGTGGGCTGTATTTGAACGAATAGGCCGCCGCATAGCCAACCGTCTCGATCAGCCGCATGGTCGCCTCGAATTCCGCATCGCTCTCGCCGGGGAATCCGACGATGAAGTCAGAGGAGAGAGCGATGTCCGGCCGCGCGGCGCGGATGCGATCGACGAGACGGAGATAGTCGTCGGAGCCATGTTTGCGGTTCATGGCCGCAAGAATTCGATCGGCGCCTGACTGCACCGGCAGATGGAGATAGGGCATCAGCGCCGGCAGGTCGCCATGGGCCGCGATCAGCGCCTGGTCCATGTCGCGCGGATGGCTGGTCGTGTAGCGGAGGCGATCAAGCCCCGGGATTTCGGCAAGCCGATAAAGCAGTTCGCCGAGTCCCCAGGAACGGCCGTCCGTTCCGTCACCATGCCAAGCATTGACGTTCTGGCCGAGCAGCGTCAGTTCGCGCACGCCGGCATCCCCCAGCCGCTGCGCCTCTTTGAGGATGGCTTCAGCGGCTCGCGAGACCTCGGCACCGCGCGTATAAGGCACGACGCAGAACGTGCAGAACTTGTCGCAGCCTTCCTGAATGGTAAGGAAGGCGGTGACGCCGCGGGCGCGTGTCTGCGCTTTCGTTGCGGCCGGCAGGGTGTCGAATTTCTGCTCGATTGCGAATTCGGTCTCGATCGCGCGGCGGCCGCTTGCTGCCTCCTTCAGGAGGCGCGGCAGGTGCTGATAGGATTGTGGCCCGACGACGAGATCGACGACCGGTGCGCGGCGGGCGATTTCCGCCCCCTCCGCCTGCGCCACACAGCCTGTGACGCCCACCATCACCTGGCGACCGGAACGCGCCGCATCTTCCTTCATCACGCGGATGCGGCCAAGCTCGGAATAGACTTTCTCGGCCGCCTTCTCGCGAATATGACAGGTGTTGAGGAGAACGAGATCGGCCTCCTCGACCTTTTGCGTCGACACATAGCCGTCAGCCGCCAGCGCGTCCGTCATCCTCTCGGAATCGTAGACGTTCATCTGGCAGCCATAGGTCTTGATGAAGACGCGCTTCTTTTCTTCTGCTGCGGCCATTGATCCCGCTGGGGGCTTGCGGCAGCTCCGGCTTCGGCCGTGCCGCCACGCGGTTTGGAATCCTTTCCTACCCTCTTTCGGCTGCGCTGAGAAGCGTGGCCAGACCAAGCTCAGGTCGGCGTTGCCGCCATGCCACGCGCAGCGCGGATCTGCCTGACCATGGCGCGCACCTCGCGTTCGGCTGTGGCCGTCGCCGCCTTCCTGTCCGCACCGGGTGTGAAGACGATCGGCGAGCCGAAGGCCACGACCGCATCGATTGCTCCGATGCGCACCAGATTGGAGAGATGCGGCGCGAGATCCATGTCGCCATGCCAGGCGACATCGGCTGTCCTGAGCCGGCCGATCGGCAGGCCGTGCAGCCCGACATAGACGAGCGCCACCGGCTGGATGGTGATCGAACCTGCCAAGCTTTCTCCGGTTTCGTCCTCAGCTGCCGCGCTTGCCTTCGCGGCGGCGCCGACAAGCGCGCTGCGGAAGGGCAGCACCGAGACGCCGTCGCCGGTCGTGCCCTCGGCGAACAGCACCAGTGCGTCCCCGCCTGCCAGCCGCGCGGCGATCGCCTCACCGGCTTCCGAGGTTGCCGTGCGGCGGGCGCGATCGATGAAGACGCTGCGCTGGAGGCGGGCCAGGCGCCGCACCACCGGCCATTCCGACACTTCGCGCTTCGCGATGAACGACATCGGCATCAAGCTGCCGAGTGTCACGATGTCCAGCCAGGAAACATGATTGGAGACCAGCAGCAGCGGCCGGTCAGCGGCCGGGGTCCCCTCGACGCGGACCTTGAGGCCCAGCATCGCGGCGGCGATGCGCTGCCAGAGCAGTGGCAGAATCCCGGCATGGCGCGGGGAAAAAGCCATTGCGAGAAGCTGGAACGGAAGAAAGAGCAGCGTCGTCACTGCAAGGACGACCACCAGCACGACGAGCCGTCCCGAGAATTTCAAGATGACGAAGCTTTCACGAGCGGTCCTTGTCCTTCGCATCGATCGGAACGGCATAGAGCTCCAGCCGGTGATCTACCAGCCGGTAGCCGAGCCGTTTGGCGATCACCTCCTGCAGCGCCTCGATTTCCTCGCTGCGGAATTCGATCACCGCGCCGCTGCGCAAGTCTATCAGATGATCGTGATGTTCCTCAGACACCGTTTCGTAGCGGCTGCGGCCGTCGCGAAAATCATGTCGCTCGATGATGCCGGCATCCTCGAACAGCTTCACGGTGCGGTAGACCGTGGAAATCGAGATGCGCGGATCGATCGCCGAGGCGCGGCGGTAGACTTCCTCAACGTCCGGATGATCAGTGGCAGCGTCCAGCACCCGCGCGATCGTGCGGCGCTGGTCGGTCATCCGCATGCCCTTGGCGGCGCAGGCTGCCTCGAGCGTCTGGTTCTCATCCGTCACTAGCTGACTCATGCCGCATCCCCCGGACGCCACAACTGGCCGATCGCCGCTTAGCGAAGTTGCAGGCGCATGACAAGCGCAGTGCCGCCTTGCCCGCCATCGGCATAATAGCCCTTGCGGCGGCCGACTTCACGAAAGCCCAAACGGCGATAAAGCGCGAGCGCCGGCGGATTGCTCTCGCTCACTTCGAGGAACATTTCGCTCACCCCTTCGGCATAAATGCGGCGCAGCGCCTCTTCGAGCAGCTTGCGGCCATAGCCATGGCCGCGTCGTGCAGTGGCGACCGCGATCGTCAGCACCTCGGCCTCTCCGGCGACGCTCCGCATCATGATAAAGCCGAGGATCCGGCGCGTGCCAAACACCGTCTCGCGGCGCAGCAGAAGGCAGCGAACCGTGCGATCGGCCAGCAGCTTCTCGATCTCGTCAATGCCCCAGCCGCGGCGAAAGCCCTCGGCGTGGATGGCTACCATCGCTTCGATGTCGGTTTCGCCTCGCACCTCGTCGAACATGAGCCGCGACTGTGGAAACAGCGAGATCATGGAATAGATCATCGGCGCGCAATCCTCGCCCCCGCCTGCGGCACGGCGTCCGGCGCCTTGACATAAAGCGGCTTCGGGGGATGGTCCGCTGGATCGAGCACGGCGCCCAGCGTCAGCAATGTCGAGATGTCCGGGGCTGAATCGAGATGAAGCGGCGAAAATCCGGGCCCGAGCAGCGCGGCGCCGGCGCCGGCGACCGCGAAATCCTCCGCTGAGGCGCGCGCCGCGAAATCTGTGACGGCGCCGTTCGACGCAGCTTCGAGCGGTTCGGCTGCAGCTGAAAACAGCTGCCCGAAAGCCTCCCCGCCCCGCCCCGGCAGGAGCGTCAGGATCGGCCGGCCGTCCTGCGACAAGAGGCTCGCCCGATAGGCATGGGCGGCAAGGGTCGAAATGCCGACAACTGGAAGATGGCGGACGAGGGCGAGCCCGCGCGCTGCCGCGATCCCGACGCGAAGGCCAGTGAACGATCCGGGTCCGACGGAGACGGCGATGCGATCGAGCGCATCCGGCCGGATTCCCGCCTCGTTGAAGAGCGCGGCGATCTCGCCCATCAGGATTTCGGCATGGCCTCGCCCGATGGTCCGGACACGCGAGAATGTCGTGCCGCCTGCCGAAAGGCCGACGGAGCAATTCTCAAGCGCGGTGTCGATGGCGACGAGGTTCATCATGCCCGAATAGAGCGGCGGCGCGGCGCTGTCGAGAGCGGCGGCGGGTGCCGTGGTTTGCGTGAGCGCACGGCCGGTCTATGACAGAAGGCGGAAGGGCCACGAGCCCCGCGCGAAGGAGCAGGACCAGGCGATGAAATCGGCAACGCTGATGCAGGTCGCGGAGCGCGCCGGCGTCTCGACGGCGACGGTTGCGCGCGTGCTGAAGGCGAAAGGCTATGTCTCGGAAGAAGCACGCGCGCGTGTCGAGGCGGCGGTCAAGGCGATCGGCTACCGGCCGAATGCCATGGCGCGGGGCCTTCGCCAGCGGCGCAGCTTCACCATCGGCCACATGCTCGACGCCATCATCGTCAATCCCTTCTTCGTCAATGTCGCGCACTGGGCCGAGGAGGAGGCTCTCGATCACGGCTACAAGACCTTCCTCTTCAACCATAACGGCCTTGCCGAGCGCGAGCGCATCGGTATCGAGCGCTTCATCGAACGCCGGGTCGACGCCGTCCTCTTCACCAATGCGGTTTCCACCGAGAATGTACGCCTTCTCGCGGCGGCTGGCATCCCGGCTTTGCAGCTGGAGCGCAGCCGGACACCGGCCGCGCCTGCTATCCGCGTCGACAACACCGTCGGCGCTCTCCAGGCCATGGCGCATCTCGCAGGGCTTGGTCATCGCCGCATCGCATTCATCGGCGGCGATCCCGAACTGATCGGCCGTGGCGATACCGCCGGTCCGACGGTCGAGGACGAGCGGCTTGCGGCCTATGGCGCCGGCCTCGCCGCCGCAGGGCTTGCCTTCGATCCGGCGCTGCTCCGGCTCGGCAAATATTACAGCCTCAGCGAGAGCGGATCCGGCAGTGAGGGCTATCGCCACACCCGCGCGCTGCTGGCGCTGCCCGAGCGGCCGAGCGCGATTTTCGCCACGTGCGATATCCTCGCCGCCGGTGCCCTGCAGGCCATCTATGAGGCTGGGCTGCGCGTGCCCGACGATATTTCCGTTATCGGCTTCGACGATACCCTCGCCGCCAATTTGACGCCCCAGCTCACCACCGTGGCCCAGCCGATGGAGGAACTCGGCCGCATCGGCTTTCGCGCCGTGCTCTCCGCGATCGAAACGGGGACATGGCCGGACCAACCGCTGCTGCCGAGCCGTCTCGTTCAGCGCCGTTCGACGGGGCCGGCGCCGACCTGATCGCCACCGAATAGGATTGACCAGACCGGCCGGCGAATGGTATCGCTGGCATGTGTCATCGATGACATATCGCGATCAGAGCCAATTTGGCGCGATTCGGCCCGCGTGAATGTCGGGCCATTCAGGAAACGCCGCCGCCGCGCCTCGCTCGCGGCCCAGATCCATTTCGGAGGGACAATCATGCGCATCAAGGCGCTTCTCGCAGCCACAGTCCTGGCAACGAGCGTCATGGCCGCCGGCCTTGCTTCAACGCCGGCTCTGGCCGAGACCAATGTCACGTTCTGGCAGTTCTCGACCCGCGACGCCGATATCGCTGCCTGGAACGAGGCCATCGCCGCCTTCGAGAAGGCGAACCCGGACATCAAGATCAACATGGAGATCGTGCCCTGGTCGGAGCAGCAGCAGCGCCTCGTCAGCGCGCTGTCGGCCGGCGGGTTGCCCGATGTCTCGATGCTCGGCAACAACGTGGTCGCGCAGTTCCAGGCCGCCGGCGCACTCGCGCCACTCGACGACTATATTGCAGCCTATGACAAGGAAACCGGCACCGACTTCGCCGCCGAGGTTTGGCCGGGCGACAAGGGCTACTACAACCTTGCCGGCAAGTGGTGGGCCTCGCCCGTCAATGTCGAGACGCGGGCGCTCTATTATCGCAAGGACCTGTTCAAGGCCGCCGGGCTGGATCCCGACAAGCCGCCGCAGACTTGGGCGGAGTTCGCCAAGGACGCAAAGACGCTGACGCGCGACGGCGTTTATGGCGCCGGTCTTTCAATGAGCCTCGACTACTTCACCGTCCAGAATTTCATGAGTGCCTATCTCGGCTATGGCGCCCGGATGATCGGCGACGATGGGAAATGCGGCTTCGACACGCCGGAATTCAAGGCGGCGCTCGATACCTATGTCAGCGTCTACAAGGAGAAGGCGACCCATCCGGATGCGCCGACGATGAACGGCGACACGTTCCGCAAGGGTTTCCGCGACGGTAAGTTCGCGATGATCCTCTCGGACCCCGGTCTCTACAAGGATCTCCAGAACGACAAGGCGCCGTTCCTCAACGATGTCGGCATCGCCTTCGTCCCGGCGGGTGAGAAGAATCGCTCCGGCTTCCTCGGCGGCTGGCCGCTGGTGCTGTGGGACGCGTCCGAGAACAAGGAAGCGGCGGCGAAGTGGATCCTGTTCGCCACCCATGGCGAGGCGCTGAAGAACCTCGCGACCAAGGGCGGCTTCATTCCCGGTAGCGTCTCGCTCGCCAAGAATGCGCCCTGGACCGAGTTCCCCTATCCGCTGTTCGTCGAGCAGTTGAAGGACGCCAAGCCCTATCAGTATCCGGGCGAAGCGATCCCGCAGATGGGCCAGCTTGAGGTCGATACGATCCAGAAGGCCGTCCAGGCGGTCGCGCTCGGTCAGCAGACGACCGATCAGGCGACGGCGCAGCTCTGCACGACCATCAACGAAGTCCTCGCCCGCTAAGCGGAAGGCGATGACCGTGGCATTCGAGACGACGACACGGCTGGCCCCGGCGCGCCCCCGGCGCCGAAGCATCGTGCCCGATTTCCTCCTCCCGTACGGCATGATCGGGCCAGCCGTGTTCGTCGCGTTCGCGATCGCCATCGTCCCGCTCACCTACGCATTCTGGCTGTCGCTGCAGGACTGGTACATGCTGCGGCGGCCAACCCCGACCTTCGGTGGCCTGATCAATTACAAGCAACTGCTTCAGGACGGGCCGCTCTGGGCCGCCTTCGGCCGCACCTGGATCTGGACGATCGGCACCGTTTTCGTCGAGCTGGTGCTGGCGCTGCCGATCGCCCTTCTGCTCAACCGCGAAAGTGCGGTGGCGCGGGCGGCCTCGGCCCTCATCCTGCTTCCCTGGGTGACGCCGTTCATCGTGCTTGGCTTCGGGTGGCGCTTCCTGCTGGACAGCGATGTCGGCCCTGTTCACGCCTTCCTCCATGCCATCGGTCTGGCCGGCGACAGCTCGATCCTCAATGATCCCGTCGGTGCGTTTGCCATCATCATCTTCATCTCCGGCTGGAAGGGCACGCCGTTTCTCGTCATCGCTCTGCTCGCGGCGCTGAAGTCGATTCCTGAGGAGCTCTACGAGGCCGCAGAGGTCGATGGCGCAGGCCCGATCTCGCGCTTCATCCATGTGACGATGCCCGAGATCTGGAATACAGCGATCACTGTCGGCCTCGTGCTGGGCATCCTCGCCTTTTACTCGTTCGACTTGCCCTGGATCATGACCAAGGGTGGACCGCAGGACGCCACGACCCTCGTCGGCATCGCGATGTACAAGGCGGTTTTCCTTGATCTCCGACCGGCTTATGCAGCGGCAATCTCGATCGTCATGCTGGTGCTGCTCTTCATCGCCTCGCTCTTCGTCCTGAAGCTCCGGAGGCGAACCTGATGCGTCACCGTTCCGCCATCCGCGAAGTCTCGCTCGATCTGGTCACCATCGTGGTGCTGTTCCTGCTGCTGGTGCCAATCCTCTGGGTGTTCGTCGCATCTGTTCGGCCCGAAACCGACATCACCGGCGGCGGATTGCTGCCGACACGCTTCACCTTCGATCACTACGCGGCGATCCTCGCCAAGAAGCCGTTCCTGATCGCGCTGAAGAACAGCCTCATTGTCGGCATCGTCGTTGCGATCGTCACAACGGCGCTTGCGATGCCGGCGGCCTATGCCTTGTCGCGCTTCACATTTGGCGGCCGCAACTTCTTCGCGCTGCTGATCCTCGGCACGCAGATGCTGCCGAGCCTCGCCGTGCTGGTTCCGCTTGTCGTCATCATCCGCCAGATCGGCCTTACCAACACGCTGACGGCGCTGATCTTCACCCATCTCGCGCTCGGCATGCCGATCGCGGTGTGGATGCTCAAGGGCTATATCGACGCGATCCCGAAGGAGCTCGAGGAGGCGGCGCTGATCGACGGCTGCAGCCGGCTCGGCGCGCTGTGGCGCATCGTCGTTCCGCTGATCCGCCCGGCCATCATCGCCGTTGGCACCTTCGCCTTCGTGCTGTCCTGGGGCGAATATCTGATGGCGCTTGCCCTCATCTCTAAGTCGGATGTCAAGACACTGCCGCTCGCGCTGCAGGGCCTGTTCGATCCCTATTCCTTCTCCTGGGGCCAGGTCATGGCCGGCGGCACGATCATCGCGATGCCTGCCATCCTGCTCTTCCTCATTTTCCGCAGGCAACTGGTCGGCGGCCTCCTCGCCGGCGGCGTGAAAGGATAATCCATGGGCGCCTCAACCCGCTCGCTCTACTTTACGGGTCCGCGCGATCTCGAAATCCGCGATGAGCCGCTTGCCGAGCCCGGCCCCGAGGACATTGTCGTCGCGGCGCTCGTCTCCGGCATTTCGGCCGGCACCGAGCTCAATGTGTTCCGCGGTCTCGCGCCGCAATGGCGCCAGCACATGGATCCGGCGACGCGGCTCTTCCTTGACGGCGGCTCCGACTGGTCATGGCCGGCCCGCTATGGCTATGCCATGGTCGGCCGTATCGAGCGCGTCGGTTCGGCGGTCACCGATCGCAAGGAGGGCGATCTCGTTTTCGCCTACGCGCCGCATGGGGCCCACGCCGTTCTGCCCGCAAGAGCGGTGGTGCCGCTCGGCGCCCTCGGCGACGCGGAGGTCGGCATCTTCTTCGCCAATCTCAACACGGCCTATAATGGTGTGCTCGACGCCAATATCCCGCTCGGCGCCGATGTCGTCGTCAGCGGGCTCGGCGTCATCGGCCAACTGGTCGTCCGCCTTTTGCGGCGGAACGGTGCCCGCACCGTCATCGGCGTCGACGGCATCGATCTACGCCGCGAACTGGCGCTGGCAGGTGGCGCCGATCATGTCCTTGCGCCAGGCACCGACAAGGTGGCGGAGACGGTCCGCCGGCTCACCGATGGTCGCGGCGCCGACGTCGTCATCGAGGTTTCGGGTGCGGCGCCTGCGCTCAACGAGGCGATCCGCACTGCCGGCTATAACGGCACCGTCGTGGCGATGTCCTGGTATGGCGGCACGTTCGAGAGCCTCAGCCTGTCCGGCGAGTTCCATCACAATCGCCCGCGTATCATCTCCTCGCAGGTCGGCAATGTGAACCCGTTCCTCGGCCCGCTCTGGTCGACGGCGCGGCGCGGCGCGATCGCGCGCGAATTCATGGATGCCTATGCCGGCGATCTGAAAGGCTTCGTGACGCATCGTGTCCCTCTGGACGAGGCGGCGCGCGGCTATAGGCTGCTGGACCAGGGTTCGCCCGAAGTTATGCAGGTTCTCATCGACTATCGCGCCTGATCGCCAGCGAAGGATTGTCCCATGCGCTATTCCGCCTGCCTCGAATGGCTCTTCGCCGCTGAGGCGCCTGATTTTGCCGACCGCATTCGCCTTGCCAAGAAAGCGGGGCTCGACGGTGTCGAATTCTGGCTCTGGAGCAATAAGGACATCGCCGCGATCCGCACCGCGCTGGACGAGACCGGCATGCCGCTCACCGGCTTCGTGGCCGAGCCGATGGTGCCGCTGACCGACCCGGCCAAGCATGCCGAATTCCTGGAAGGCCTGAAGCGCTCGATCGAGGTCGCGCAGCAACTCGGCGCTCCGATGCTGATCGCGCAAGCCGGCTCCGATCTGCCGGGCCGCACGCGGACGGAACAGCGCTCCGCACTCACCGATTGCCTGCGCAAGGCGGCCGACATCCTTGCGGGGTCAGGCGTCGTGCTGGCCGTCGAGCCGCTCAACACCCTGGTCGATCATGTCGGCTATTTCCTGCCCTCGACCGAAGAAGGTCTGGACATCATTGACGATGTCGGCCGGCCGGAAATCCGCATTCTCTACGACATCTATCATTCGGCCGTCATGGACGAGCAGATCGCCAAGGTGCTCAGCGGCCGGCTCGACCGGGTCGCCCATGTCCATCTTGCCGACATGCCCGGCCGGCATGAGCCCGGCACCGGGCGACTCGATTGGCAGGCGCGTGTCGGCTGGCTGGAGGCCAATGGCTATCGCGGCATGGTCGGCCTCGAATACAAGCCGACTGTCGCAACCGAAGCGAGCCTCAAGGCCGTCCTGGCCGGCTGAGTCAACGCTGAGCGCGGCGCAGCACGTTTCGATGCAAGCAGCCGGCCCGGCCTCGAGGCGGCTGCCTCACGCGTCGCGATTGGGCTCGGATGGCTTCGGCTGGAGGAAGCCGAGCGCGACGATCACTGCGAGGCAGATCGCGGTGGCCATTGCGCCGATGGCAACATAGCCGAGGCCGCAGGAAACGCCGACGGCTCCTGCGAGCCACATGGCGGCGCCGGTCGTCAATCCATGCACCTGCCCGCGGCTCTGGATGATGGCGCCGGCTGCAAGGAAAGCGACGCCCGCCGTCACGGCTTCGATGATACGAATGGGGTCGACCTGGACATGCTCCAGGCCGAGCGTATCGGAATGGAGAATTTCCAGCATCACGATCGTGAACACCGCTGAGGCCAAGGCCGTCAGCGTATGCGTCCTGAGGCCGGCTGGTCGCGAACGCCATTCCCGCTCGGCGCCGATCAGGGCGCCAAGCAACGAGGCTGCAATGAAGCGCAGCGCGATTTGAGACTTTGGCAGGTGCGTTTCGAGAAAGGCGCCATCGGCGAATTCGAGCAAGATCGTGTCTCCGATGCCGCGTCGCCTGTGCCGACTACTTGACCGCGTCTTCGACGGCGTTGCCGGTCTGCTTCACATCGGTCGCGACGCCGTGCACCGTATTGGCGCAGCCAGCAAGGCCGGCGGCGAGGGCAAGGGCGACAAGCAGGGTGGAGCGGGAGCGGATCGTCATCGTCGTTTCTCCTGGCTGGACGGTGAACAGCCAATGCGGATGTCGCATTTTCGTTCCGGCGCAGTCGGGAAATCGTCCAGGCGTGCCCAATCCAGCAAATAAGCCGCCTCACTCGGTCTGCGGCAGCAGATGGCTGAACGGCAGTTCGGGTCCGAGGGGAACGATGCGGTTCGGATTCAGCGACTTGATAGAATAGTAGCCGCGCTTGATGTGATCGATATTGACGGTCCTGGCGATGCCGGGGACGGCCAGCATGCGCTCCAGATAGGCCGAGAGGTTAGGATAGTCCGCAATACGGCGGAGATTGCATTTGAAGATGCCGAAATACGCCGCGTCGAAGCGGATCAGCGTGACAAAAGCGCGGATGTCGCTTTCGGTGAGGCGCTCCCCGACGAGAAAGTGCCGTCCCTCCAGCCGAACTTCCAGTGTATCGAGCATCGCGAACACGTCGGCGAAGGCCTCGTCATAGGCGATCTGCGTCGTCGCGAAGCCGGCGCGATAGACGCCATTGTTGAGGCGCGGATACATCTCGGCATTGATCGCGTCGATCTCCGCCCGCAACCCCTCGGGGTAGAGATCGACGCTTTGGTCTGCGAGCGCGCCGAAGCCGGCATTCAGCATGCGCACGATATCGGCCGACTCGTTGTTGACGATTGTCGCCCGCTGCGTGTCCCAAAGCACCGGCACAGTCGCTCGTCCGGTGAAGTGCGGATCGGCCTTGGTGTAGATCTCGTGCAGATGGAGCGCGCCATTGATCGGGTCTGGACGACAGACGGGATCGTCGCCAAAGCGCCAGCCCTCGTCGGTCAGCGCCGGTTCAACCACCGTGATGTCGATGACCTTCTCCAGCCGCTTGATGGCGCGGGCGATCAGCGTCCGCGAAGCCCAGGGGCAGATCAGCGCCACATAGAGGCGATAGCGGCCCGCCTCGGCCTTGAACCCACCTGTTCCGGTCGGACCCGGACTGCCATCCGGCGTGACGAAATTGCGGAAGGACGAGATCTGGCGGACGAAGCCGCCCTTGGCGTCCTTGGCCTGGACCGGATCCCAGTTGGCGGACCATTTGCCGTCGATGAGCATGGCGCATTCTCCTGCCCATCGGAGCGATGGGAAACATCCGCAGGATAAACGGGTGCCGGCGGCATGATAACCGCCGCCCGTGCGAACGGACTGTCCACCGCAGTAGGCGGCGGCCGCGACCTTCCGCCCGCGGCGGCGAGGCAGTGGATCGCTTTACAGCCGCGGGGCACGCTTCTACCTCTGGCGATCCCCCGTCCGCCGAGGTCCCCCGATGTCCCTGCCTGCTGCACCGCTTCCTGACGATCTCATCATCGAGGCCGGCGACGAGATCGCCATACGGCAGGACCTGACGCTGACGGCGCTCGGCAAGCGTCCCGCGGATCGGGTTCTCCGGGTTGGCCGGCTGCTGGATGTCCATTCGCGCAGCTGGCTCACCGACCAAGAGGTCATCATCAAGGGTCGGCGCGTCGCCTATGTCGGGCCCGCCGGCTCCTGGACCGGCGAAGCGGCCGAGCGTCTGCACGAGCCGGATCTATCCGCCGTGCCGGGCTTCGGTGAGGCGCACAAGCATATCGAAAGCTCGCATCTGACCCCGGAATATGAGACCGCGCTCGTTATGCCGCGCGGCTGCACCTGGGTCTGCGAGGCGAGCCACGAATTCTCCAACGTCAACGGCGCCAGGAACCTCGAATTCTGGCTTGAGGCGCGCAGGCGCGGCTCGCCGATGAAGATCTTCCCGCTGCCCGGCTCGGCCGTCCCGCCGACGGCCTATGAATGGGGCGGCGGCTGGTTCGGCTATGACGAGCAGAAGGCCTTCATGGCCGAGAGCCTGATGGTCGCCGGGCTCGACGAGGTGATGGACTGGCCGTCGGTGTGGAATCCCGACAACCCGTCCTATGACCGGCTCTGGGGCATGATCCGCGCCACGTTCGAGAAGCGTGGCGTCGTCGAGGGTCATGCGGCGGGCCTTCGCGATCTTGCGACCATCAATGCCTTCGCGGCTGCCGGCATGGCGTCCGATCATGAAGGCTGGTTTCTGGAGGAAGTCTGGGAGAAGCTGACGCATGGACTGTTCGTCGAGTTGCGGCCGCATTCGCTGCCCGACATCATCAAGGGCCTGATCGCGAGGGGTCTGGCCGATTGGTCGCAAGTTGCCTTCGTGACGGACGATCGCAGCGCGTCGGACACGTTGAAGATCGGCGCCACCGACCACAATGTCCGCCTCGCCATCGAGAGCGGCCTCGCGCCCGAGATCGCCATCCAGTGCGTGACGATCAATCCGGCGCGCCATATGCGCCTGACGCCCTGGGTCGGTTCGATCGCACCGGGCCGCTTCGCCGATATCGTGCTGCTCGACGAAGTCGAGCGGCTTTCGATCGCCAAGGTCTTCGCCGACGGCCGCAAGACGGCCGAGGCCGGCCGCTATGAGGGCCCGCTGCCGAAGATCGATTGGCCCGAATGGGCGACGCGCACCGTGCGGCTCGATAGGACGGTTGTTGCCGAAGACTTCCGCATACGGGCGCCCACTGATGCGCCGACTGCCAATGCGGCCCTGCTGAGGCCATTCCACTGGCATGACGACTTCATCACAATGGAACTGCCTGTCGAAGACGGCGCCGTGCAGCGCGATGCGGACCGCAACGTCACCAAATTCGCCATCGTCGACCGCTTCTCCGGCGAGGGAAGGATTGCGAAGATGTTCTGGCTCGGCACCGGCC
This sequence comes from Kaistia soli DSM 19436, assembly GCF_900129325.1. GTDB lineage: Bacteria > Pseudomonadota > Alphaproteobacteria > Rhizobiales > Kaistiaceae > Kaistia > Kaistia soli. The sequence continues at coordinate 477,269 of NZ_FQUP01000002.1, forward strand.
CGCGTGACGCGGATACGGCGCTCGGCGCGACGCTCGGCCATGACAAGCACAATATCTGGGTGGTCGGTTCCTCGGATGCCGCCATGGCGATGGTTGCCAACGAACTCGCCGCGCAGCAGGGCGGCTGGGTACTGGTCTCGGGCGGAAAGGTCACGGCTCGGGTCCATTACGAGGTCGGGGGCCTGATGACGGCGCGGTCGGCCGAAGTCCTCGATGCCGAAATGCAGGCGCTCTATGCGGAAGGGGCGAAGATCGAATGGATGTATGAGCCGACCTTCTCGCCGCGCTGGTGGCCGGGCTTTCCCGAGCGGCTTTCCTTTGCAACGCTCACCTGCGCGCCGTGGCGCTGGGTTCTCGTTGCGCCATCGCCGCTGGCGCCCGAAGGGTTCGTCAACGTGGCGACGGGAGCGACGCATCCCATTGTGTGGTAGTCGGCACACAGAGACCGATTGCTTGTGCACATTTCGAGCGGAGACGCACGCATTTCAGGCTGGCCAAAATATGCGTATCGACTAGACCAGAGTTGAAAACGGCTTCCAAAGAGCGGGGACGACAATGTTCAAGAGATTGAAGGCGGGCCTCAAGGTCGCGCTTGCGGTGCTGCCGCTGGCGCTCGGTGGCACGGCGATGGCCGAGGCCGACGGGCTCAAGGTGGCGATGGTCCTGCCGGGGCCGATCAGCGACAATGACTGGAATTCGGTCGGCTATAACGGGCTGCAGGCTGCCGCCAAGGCGCTTGGCGTCGAGGTCGCCTATTCGGAGAACGTCTCCGACGCCGATGCGGAGCGGATCCTGCGCGACTATGCCTCGCGTGGCTATGGGCTGATCTTCGCCCACTCCTTCTCCTTCGGTGACGCGGCGCTGAACGTCGCCGAGGACTTCCCGAACACCACCTTCATGGCCGGAACGGCCAAGGAACTGGCGCCCAATCTCGGCACCTATTCCAATCCCGACTATCAGGGCGCCTATCTTGCCGGCATGCTCGGCGCCGGGGCCTCCAAGACCAAGACCATCGGCTGGGTCGGCGGCATGCCCGCGCCGAACATGCTCGCCAATCTCCATGCCTATGAAGCGGGTGCCAAGGCGATGGTGCCGGATTCGAAGGTGCTGCACACCTTCATCGGCTCGTGGTTCGATCCGCCGAAGGCCAAGGAAGCCGCGATCGCACAGGTCGAGCAGGGCGCCGACGTGCTGTCGGCGCAGGGTGTCGGCGTCATCGACGCGGCGATCGCCAAGAATGTCTTCGCGCTCGGCGCCATGACTGACCAGAACCATCTCGGCCCCAAGGTCGTGCTGACCTCGGTCACCTGGGACCTCGGCCCGCTCGTCACCGCAGTCGCCAAGGCGGTCGAGGACAAGGAGTGGAAGAGCCAAAACTGGTCCTACGGCATTGCCGAGGGCTCGGTTAAGCTTGCCGACTTCCACGGCCTCGACGCCGGCGTCCCGCCAGACGTGCTCAAGGCGGTTCAGGCGAAGTTCGAAGCGATCAAGTCCGGCGCTTTCACGGTTCCGCTCGACACGTCGAACGTCGAGTAGGAACCGTCCCGGAACCAGCGACCGTCATGGCTAGGCTCGTCCTGGCCATGACCGCGAGGCGATGGATCGCGATCAGATGCAAAGACCTTCGCCTCCTCTTCTCGACATGCGCGGCATTCGCGTCACCTTCGGCGGCTTCGTCGCCAATGATGGCGTTGACCTGGCGGTGGACGCGGGCGAGATCCATGCCCTGCTCGGCGAGAACGGGGCCGGGAAGTCGACGCTGATGCGCGTGCTGGCGGGGCTGCTGGTTCCAGCTGCGGGCGAAGTGCGCATCGCGGGAGACATCGAACCGCTCGGCTCAGCGCATGAAGCCATGCGGCTCGGCATCGGCATGGTGCACCAGCATTTCATGCTCGTTCCGACGCTGACGGTCGCCGAGAATGTCTGTCTCGGCCTCAGCAGCACGGGTCGCTTCATCCCGGATCTCAAGACGGCGGCGGCGAAAATCCGCGATCTCGCCGCCACCTACGGCCTCGACATCGATCCAAATGCCCGCATTGCCGATCTCTCGATCGCCGGGCAGCAGCGCGTCGAAATCCTGAAGGCGCTCTATCGCGGCGCCCGGATCCTCGTGCTCGACGAACCGACGGCCGTACTGACGCCGCAGGAGGCGGAGGGCCTCTTCCGTATCCTGCGTGCGCTCGCCGCAGAGGGAACGGCGATCATTTTCATCAGCCACAAGCTGAACGAGGTGATGGCGCTGACCGACAAGGTCACGGTGCTCCGCCAGGGCAAGGTCGTCGCGACGGCACTGACAGCCGAGACCGATGCGCGCGGCTTGGCGCGCATGATGGTCGGCGCCGAGATCGCCCTGCCGAAGATCGAAGACGCACCCGCTCCCGGCGTGCCCGCGGAGGCAGCGGTCGCCATTCTTTCCGTCATGGATCTCACATGCCGCGACGCGCGCGGTCTTGTCCGCGTCGATAGGGTCAGCCTTGCGGTCGGGGCTGGCGAGATCGTCGGCGTCGCCGGCGTCGATGGCAATGGTCAGCAGGAGCTTGCCGAGGCGATCGTTGGCCTCTCGATGGTCACCAGCGGCCGTATCATCCTCGCGGGCGTCGACGTCACGGCCGCTCCGATCGCCCGCCGCATCGGGCTCGGCCTTGCGCATATTCCCGAGGATCGCCATCGCACGGCGCTCGTCGAGCCGATGTCGATCCGCGACAACATTGTGCTCGAGCGCATCGGCGATCCGCCGTTCTCGCGGGGCGGTTGGATGCGCCGCGACGCGGTCGCCGGCCTTGCAGAAAAGGTGATGGCCGCCTTTGACGTTCGTGCCAGCGGTCCCTTGCAGAGCGTCGGCACATTGTCGGGCGGCAACCAGCAGAAGGTGGTGCTCGGCCGCGCCTTGTCGCGCGATCCGCGTCTCGTCGTGGCGGTGCAACCCGCGCGCGGGCTCGATGTCGGCGCCACGGCCTTTGTGCACCGCCAGTTGCTGGCGCGCCGTGCGGCTGGGGCTGGTGTCCTGCTGGTTTCGACCGAACTTGAGGAAATCCTCGCGCTTTCGGACCGGATTGTCGTGATGTTCAAAGGCGCCATCGTCGGCGAGATGACCCGGGCTGCGATCTCCGTCGAGCGGCTGGGGCTGATGATGGCGGGGCGTGCCGCATGAGTACCGTCGACCAAACTGGCGCCGCGCGTCTTCGCTTGCCGCCCGGGCTCGTCGGCAGTCTTGCCTCGGTTGCCGCCGCATTCCTGGTCGGCGCGCTGTTGATCGCCGCCGTCGGCGTCAATCCCCTTACCGCCTATGGCGCCCTGTTCGAAGCCGCGCTCGGCTCGCGGAACGGCCTCGCCGAAACGCTGGTGCGCACCGTGCCGCTTGCGCTCTGCGGTCTCGGCATCGCGCTCGCCTTTCGGGCTGGGGTCTTCAATGTCGGAGCCGAGGGCCAACTCTTTCTCGGCGGCACGGCGGCCGGCGCCATCGGCGTTCTCGGCGCCGGATGGCCGGCCTACCTGCTGCTGCCCGCGATGGCTCTCTCCGCCGCGTTCGCAGGCGCGCTGTGGTCGGGGCTTGCCGCGTTTTTGAAGCTGCGCTTCCGCGCCGATGAGCTGATCACCACGATCATGCTCAACTATGTCGCGATCCACCTCGTTTCGTTCCTCCTGCATGGGCCGCTCAAGGATCCAAACGGCGCGCTGGCGCAGACGGCCCGCCTCACGACGGATGGCCGCCTGCCGGTGCTTCTCGCGGGCACGCGCCTTCATGCGGGCATCCTGATCGTGCTCGTCGCGGCCGTCCTGGCGCATCTTTTCCTATGGCGGCGGACCAACGGCTTCCGGCTTCGTGTCGTCGGGCTCAATGCGCGCGCGGCGGAAAATGCCGGCATCGATGTCCGCCGGACCATCCTGTTTGGCTTCCTCATCTGCGGCGCGCTGGCGGGGCTGGCGGGTTTCTCGGAAGTCGCCGGCGTCCAGCGCCGGATGATCGAGAATCTGTCGCCGGGCTTCGGCTATACGGCGATCATCGTCGCGCTGCTGGGGGCGACCAACCCCTTCGGCGTCCTCGCCAGCGCCTTCCTGTTTGCGGCCTTGCAGATCGGTGCGTCGACGATGGAATCGGCAGCTGGCGTACCCTCGACCTTGACGACCGTGATCCAAGGCCTCGTCGTGCTGTTCCTGATCGGCCGCGCTGCCCTGCCGCTCCTCCGCGACTGGCTCGTCGACCGCTTCGGACGGAGGGCCTGATGCTGGCCATTCTCACGGACCCGACATTCGTCGGCTTCCTCTCCGCCTCGATGCGGCTTGCGATCCCGATCATGCTGGCGGCACTTGGCGGGCTGTTCGCCGAGCGCTCGGGGGTGCTCAATATCGGCCTAGAGGGGATGATGCTGGTCGGCGCCTTTTTCGGCTTCGTCGCGGCCTATGCCAGTGGCCATCTCGCCATCGGCGTCGCCGTGGCCGTCCTGGCCGGCCTCGTCGCCGGCCTCATCCTCGGCTTCTACACGATCACGCTGGGGGCCAACCAGGTCGTCGTCGGCATCGCGCTCAACCTGCTCGCGGTCGGCGTGACGTCATTCTTCTATCGCCTGATCTTCGGAGCGGGCACCGAGCGGCCGAGGATCGACGCGTTCGTGCCGCTTGATCTTGGGCGCCTCGCCGACATCCCGGTCATTGGGCCGCTGCTCTTTCGCCAGGATGCGCTTGCCTATGTCGCCCTCGCCCTGGTGCTCGTTACAGGGTTTGTGATGGCGAAGACGCGTTTCGGTCTCGACATCCGCGCCGTCGGCGAGCATCCGGAGGCGGCAGAGACGCTCGGCGTCAACGTTCATCGCATCCGCTATCTCGCCATCGGCCTTTCGGGCGGGATGGCGGCGCTCGGTGGCGCCTTCCTGTCGCTCTCGGCGACCGGCGTGTTCCTGGACGGCATGACCGCGGGGCGCGGCTATATCGCCCTGGCGATCCTCATTCTCGGGCGTCGTCATGCGGTCGGCGTGCTGCTCGCCTCGCTGCTGTTCGGCGCGGCGGATGCCCTGCAGCTTCGGGCGCAGATCCTGCCGACTGGCGTCCCGTTCCAGTTTCTGCTGATGCTGCCCTATGTCTTGACCATCATCGTCCTCGCCGGATTTGTCGGCCGGGCCGGCGCGCCTGCGGCGCTCGGCGTGCCCTTCCGGCGCGGTCGCTCGAACAAGGATTGACCGCATGCTCGATCTCCACGCGGCGACGTCGCCCGAAGTGAAGGCCTCCATCGAGAAGGGCGCTGTTGCCATTCTTGCGGTCGGCGCGCAGGAACAGCATGGCGCTCATCTGCCGCTCTCGACCGACACGGTGATGGCGCAAGGCGTCGCGCGGCGGATTGCCGGCGCGATCGACGGCCTGCTGCTGCCGCCAATTGCCTATGGCGATGCCTGGAACAATGAGGGATTTGCCGGAACGCTGTCGCTCTCGCCCGATACGCTGCGCGCCGTACTGATCGATCTCGGCCGCGGGCTTGCCCGCATGGGCGTCAAGGCACTCGTGATTATCAACGGCCATTTCGGCAATCGCGAGCCGATCGCACTCGCCGCACGGGCTCTGAAGAAAGAGAGCGGCTTCCCGGTCATGCATCTCGACTATCCGGGCATGGAGCGCATTGCGACCGAAATCTGCGACAGCAAGCCGGCTGCGCCGACCTTCTATCACGCGGACGAAGTCGAGACGTCGATGATGCTGGCGCTGGCGCCGGAGCTCGTGCGGATGGACAAGGCTGCGCCCGAATATCCGACATTTCCCGAGCTTTTCGGCACCGGCCCGATCGGCCTCGACAGCTTCAACCGCTCCGGCGTCTTCGGCGACCCGCGCCCCGCAACGGCCGACAAGGGTGAGGTGCTCATCGCGGGGATCGCGGAGGAGAGCGTTCGCCTCATCCGCCTGTTCCTCGTCTCGGTCGACTGACACGCCAGAACGCTTGCTTTTGCTCCATTTCCAGGGCCGCGCGCCTTGACAGCCGCCAGCCTCGGGGCGACGGTCGCAGCTTGCTTTCATCCAAGGCTTCGAGAGATCACTGCGAATGGGCGACGCGGCGTTTCTCCTCGTTTTCAACTTTGCAATCGGACTGTCTTTTGCGGCGGCGTTTCTTGCGCTGACCTGGCGCTCCAAAGTCGCGCTCGGACGCTGGTGTGCCGCCGGCTTTGTCGCGGCGGCAACAACCGTCGCGGTCGAGGGCTTCGCGTCCGCGATTCCCTCGGCGCGCCTCGTCTCGGTTCTTTCCTTCTCCTCGCTTCTTCTGGGGATGACGCTGATCGTGGCGGGATTACTGCGCCACTATCGGCCGGGCGCTTCCATTGCGTGGCTGATCATCCTCTTTCTTGCCGGTTCTTTGCTCAATGGTTTCTATCTTTTTGAGGTGCCGCGCGGCACGACGCTGAACGCCTTCGGCTATCAAGGGCCCTTCGCCCTGCTGACGCTCCTGGGCGCAATGATCGTGCTGGTCTGGTCGCCGCGCCGGCCTGCCGATCTCGCGCTTGCGGCGGTCCTCGGCCTCAGCGGGCTGCAGTTTCTTGCCAAGGCAGTGCTTGCGGCCGCGGCCGGCTCCGGACCCGGCGTACGGGACTATCTTGCCAGCACCTACGCCCAATATTCGCAGACGGCCGGCGGTATCCTTTCGCTGCTGCTTGGTCTCGCTCTGGTCGGCGTCGTCGCCGTTGAAGTCATGGCCGAGGCGGCTCGCCGGCTCGAACGTGACAGCCTTTCCGGAGCGCTCAATCGCGGCGCTTTCCTGCAGCAGGCCGATCAGGTCCTGAGGCGGACACCGCAGGGCATATGTTCCAGCCTGATCATGGTCGATCTCGATCATTTCAAATCGATCAATGATCGCTTCGGGCATGCCGCCGGTGATGACGTCATCCGCGCTTGCGGCACGTCGCTTGTCCAACTGGCCGGAACGGACGGGCTGTGCGGACGCGTCGGCGGGGAGGAGTTCTGCATCCTGCTCACCGATTGCAACATCGCGGCGGCCCGCATCTATGTCGATGCCATCCGCTCGCTGATCGGCATGACGCGGTTCCCGATGCTACCGGAGGGGTATCGCGTCACAGCGAGCTTCGGCATCGCGGTGACGGATCGCCTGGAGCCGCTCGCCGATGCGATGCATCGTGCCGACCTCGCGCTCTATGAGGCCAAGGCGGCCGGTCGCGATGGCTATCGCTTCGCCCCGCTGTCGCCGGCTGGAACCGCCGATTTCGAGCGGCCCGCTGCAGCGTTCGGGGATGGATAACGTCGTCGGGCGCGACTGCATGCTCGAAAGCGGACTATGCACCGGGCTTGTCGCGGACAAAGCTGAGAATGTCCTTGCGCAGCTTCCGCCTGGCGAAAGGCCAGAGCAGGCCGAACCCGGTACTCCATGCTGATGCCATCATTCCGCCTGACGGCTTAAGGGTCTTGTAAAGATAGTCGAGCCGCGCCTCGATCTGCACGCCGAGCTGCTTCCGGCGTGCCTCCGACAATCGCAGCGGTGCCATCTGGACCGGCTTTTTCGGCTGGTTGTTCTCATCGCGTAATGACGCCATCAGCGGGATCATCGGCACGAAGCCGGCTTCGGCAGGGTCTGCCGTTTTCGAGACATAGATGCCGGAAGTGTGGGTTGCGATCTGGCTGGGGGTCCATTCCTCGCTCAGCAACGGGTTCGCCGGATCGAAGCGGAAGTTGAGCGTCAGGAACTGAAAGGCATTGTAGCGCCCGAGCAGGAAGTCATGCTTGAGCAGCGCGGTATCGAGAAAGCCGCCGAAGGCATGCAGACCGCCGGAGGCCAGTGAGGATTCGCCACCCGCGCCTTCGGGACCTGGCGCGATCAGGAAGCGGCTGAACACCTTGCTGTTGACCGCTGAGAGGATGTCCTCGGCGCGGTAGCGCGATTGATTGAGGAAGATCGAGAGGATCAGCCCTGCCAGTCCGGGAAGCGTCGCAGGACGATCCGGCATCTTGTTCGACGCGACGAAGGGATCGACGAGGATGAGTGCGCGTGTCGCCTTGTCTGACTCGCGATCGTTGACACCGGCGAGCCCGGCGAGCTCCGTATGCGTGAGACCGATCGGCTCGTTGTTGGTCAGGCCGCCATCGACCATCGGTGCTGATGGATTGCGCGTCAGCCAGGGATCGATGAGGTCCCAACGCGGTGTCATCGGGAGACGAGGGTCGCCGCCGGGCTGGGAAACCAGGGCAACGCGGGCGGCGATCTCGGGCGGCGACCGCAAGACGTCGCGGCTGCTGAACACCAGTGGAAAGGCGCAGGTGGCGAGCGCGGCGGCCTTGAGCCGGTCCCAATTGGTTCCCGACACGCTCGAAAGCGCCATTTCCCCGATCCGTGGCCCTTCCCCGGGCGCAGCGTCGCCGCCGTCGACATGCAGGGCGAAACGCGCGGTGTCGTCATGCCGCCAGAAATCGAATCCGATATTGGGGCCGGCGGTGAAGCCGACGCGATAGGGCGTTCCAATCAGGTTGCTCATCGTCACGACGAGGCGGAGCGGATCGGCGAGATATCCGCGTTGCGGCGGCGTCGCGCCATCGGGCGAGGAGGGCAGGGGCTTGCCCTCGAACCCGATCAGCGACTGGATAGCCCTCTCGATGGCCGCGGTGTCGACCAGCGACGTTACGCCAGGAGAACGAGCGCTCGCACCCGAGAGGAGCTTGTCGATCGTGACGGAGTTCGGGCCGACCCAGGCATCGTAGAACGGGTTGCCCTCCTGTGCGCCGCGCGGAAAGTCCGAGCCTGCCGCCCGAAGGAAGATGGCGCCGTTCAGCGCGCCGCCCGAAGCGCCCACCAGCGTGCTGAGCGTCACTCTGTGCGTCGGCGCCTCGGGATCGCCGCGAAGCTTCGCAGCCTCCCAGGCATCCAGCGCTTCCATGATGTAGTCGAGGACGCCCGCGGTATAGGCGCCGGCGGAAACCGTCCCCGCAAGGGCGAAGCCGATTTCGAACGTGCCCGGTCGTTCGGCGCGGACCAGCGGGAAGGTGGTGTCGAGCTCTTCCTGGGTCAGTTCATGGGACATCGCCGTCTCCTAGCCCTCGGCCGTCTTGGTGCCTTCGCCACCGGTCGGCGGCTTCGGCCCGGACGAGCGCAGATTGATGAAGCGATTAAGCAGATCGAACCAGAACGGCGCCCCGAACGAGACGGCTATGGCCGTCAGGATCCAGCCGACAAGCGCCGAAAGTGGGCTTAATTTGCCGGCAAAGAGGTTCTGTGGCGTCACAGACCGTCCATCGCAAGCGGCGCCGCAGTCGTCCCAACCGACGGGCAGCGGTGTCGATTGAAGTGTCGCGATTTCGTCCAGCGCCTTCTTCCTTAGGGCCGAGATCTCCTCGGCCGGATCCGCAACGGTGGCCGCCGTTTCGCCACCGGAAGTCGGAGTCGCTGCGTCTGCGTGCGAGGTCGCGAAGGCGGTCGCCGCGCGGACAGTGGCCTCGAGCCGGGTCGTGTCGTGCATCAGCACATTGACGATGCGAACGGTATCGACATTGAGCAGCGCGGCCAGGACGAAGCCGATGGCGAGCAGCGTCGCCTGGGCATTGCGCTTATAGGCGCCGCCGAGCCGGTCCATCGCGTCGTCGAACCAGTGGTCGACCGAGAGCTTGAAGGCAGCCATGTCGCCACCCGCTTCGTCCAGGAGGGTGCCGAGCGCCTGCCGGACGGGCCCGTCCGGCATTTTCGCGATGGTTTCCTGCATCGCGGTGAGGCTGGTCGCCTGATTGTTGCCGATCAGCGTATCGAGGAGAGCCAGCGTGAAATTGCGAGAGGGAACATAAGCCGGCCGTCGGGTTTCGGATGTCCCGGCAATCAGCGCATGGCCATAGACGAGGCGCGCCAGCTCGCTGTGCAGAGCGCCGTTCGGGCCGTTGCCGGCGCCCACCAAGGCCTCGATCGAGGATTTGAGGCCCTTGGCACGGGATTTCAGTACCGCCACGATCAGCTCGTTGACGGTCGAGGCAGCGGAACTGAGAAGCAGATAGGCAAAGCTCAGCGAGATCGCGACGCCGAGCAAGGTCACAAGGCTCATGGCCCCTCCTTGAATCAGTCACGTTCCGCAGCCGTCCGGGGGCTGCTGCCCGTCATGCGTCCACGAGCAGGTTTCTGAGGATGCGCACCTGATAGTGGAAGGAGTTGATGCCGCTGCCGTTGTAGCGACGCGCCGCATAAGGCCAGTCGCATCCGAAATCGGAACGATCCGGGATGCGGCCATAATTGGCGCTGCTGTAGTAGGCGGTCGGCCGATAGGTCTGGCTAGAACCTGGGTAGAGCGGGACGCCGGGCTCGATCGCCACCTTGCGGGCGGCCCGCGCGCAGGCGCCACAATCGGTCATGTAGCGGTGGTCGGACGATGAATAGCGGCAAAGGCGCAGCCGAAGGCGTGGATTCTCTGCGATCCGGTCGTCGGCGGTGTCGTCCGGCCCCACCACGAACCGGTTGAACTTCACCCTGAACTCTTCGATTGCGCTGGAGATATTGGTTGCGGGATCGCCGACCAGCGACGCGATCTCGGCTGGCGTCGCCGGGTGGTGGAACAAGGTGTACTGGCCGATGCCATAGCCGCGCGAGGTGATCCGGTCGGGATGGGCGGTGTCATTGCGATCGAGGCCCATGACGAGGAAAGTGTCGCGTCCGCCCGGCGCCGGCACATTGAAGTGCCTGCGGCCACTTTCCTGTTGCATCATCGCCAGCAGGAACGGCATCGGCACGCCGACGCCGGCGATTCCCTGCAGCAGCGCGATGGCACGCGCATTCTCAGCAGCGGGATTCTCGGCGGACGGTATTTTCGGAAAGGCCGGGTCGGCCATCATCGTCGTGATGATCCGGGCGAGGCGATCATCGATGCTGCCATCGACGACGAACCGCTCGCCTTCGGCATAGTCGCGCACGGCAACCGGCGCGCGACCATCCCGGCCGCGCGAACCGCCGTCATTTTCGTTGAGGTCGATCTTGAGCGCCCGGACAGCGCGGGCCGTGCCGTCGCCAAAAACGCCGTCGATGCCGCTTCCGAGATATCCGAGAGCGCGAAGAGCGACCTGCAGCTCAAGAACCGATTGCCGGAAGCCGTCTCTAGCCGTTCCCGTGATATTGGCCGGTGAAGTCATGGCGCGCATCCCCCCGGATAGCCACCTCACCTAGGATGGTGGGAAGATCAGGGAGAATGCAAGCAAAAAGTGTGTTATACGCTTCAGTTGCAACCTTGGAGAGTTAGGGTGCTTTCGGGGTGGCCGGCGTCTCGGGTTTGACGCCTTTCACACGCTCGCGGATGCTCTGGAACGTGACGTAAAGCGCCGGAATGGCGAAGATGCCGACGAGCGAGGCGGCGAGCATGCCGCCGAAGACAGGTGTCGAGACGTTGCGCCGGGCCAGCATGGCGGCGCCGGTGCCGAACACCAGCGGCGCAAGGCCGAGAATGAAGGCGAACGACGTCATCATCACAGGTCGGAAGCGCAGTCGCGCGCCTTCGGTCGCCGCCTCCAGCAGCGGCATCCCCTGTTCGCGCCGCTCTTTGGCGAATTCAACGATCAGGATGCCGTTCTTGGCGGCAAGGCCGATCAGCACGATCATGCCAATCTGGCCATAGAGATCGAGCGTCAGGTGGCCGACGACGAGGGCGAGGAAAGCACCGAGAATGCCAACCGTGACCGAAAGCAGCACCGGGACCGGGATCGTCCAGCTCTCATAGAGCGCGACGAGGAACAGGAAGGCGAACAGCACCGCGAAGCCGAGGATCATCCCCATCTGGCCTTCGGCGCGCTTCTCCTGGAACGAGATGTCGGTCCATTCGCCGCCATAGCCCGAAGGCAGCGACGTCGCGGCCACGCCTTCCATCGCGGCGAGCGCCTGGCCGGATGAGACGCCCGGCGCCGGGCTGCCCTGCACCGTGACGGCCAGCTTGTTGTTATAGCGGATCAGCGCCTGCGGCCCGAGCACGATGCGCGTTTCGACAAGGCTGCGCAGCGCGATCATTTGGCCGCTCTTGCTGCGGACATTGATGCGGCTGATATCGTCAATCGACTTCCGGTCGCTTGCTTCGGCCTGTGCCTGCACCTGCCAAGTACGCCCGAACAGGTTGACGTCGTTCACATAGGCGCCGCCGAGCGAGGTTTGCAGCGCGGCGAAGATGTCGCTGATCTCGACGCCGAGGATCTGGGCCTTGTCGCGATCGATATCGAGGAACACCGACGGATTGCTGGCCGAGAAGGTGCTGAAGACGTTCGAGAGCTGCGGATCCTGGTTGGCCGCAACGAGCAGGCCGCGCAGAACCTGCGCCAGCGCTGCCGGATCGTTGTTGCTGAGGGCGCGCAGCACATAGCTGAAGCCGCCGCCATTGCCGAGGCCGATGATCGGCGGCGGCGCCAGCGGCAGCGCGCGTCCGCCGGTGACGGTGGCCAGCTTGCCCCGCAGCCGGCCCATCACGGCCGCCGCCGAATCGTCCGATGCGGTGCGCTCGTCGAACGGCTTCAGCGAAACGATGACGAAGGCAGCATTTGGCTGCGAATAGTTGTCGACGAAATTGAGCCCGATGATCGAGGAATAGTCGGCGATCGCCGGTTCCTCCTTGAGGATCGCCTCGACCTGCGAGACGACCGCGCCGGTGCGGCCGATCGAGGCGCCATCGGGGGTCTGCACCACCACGAAGAACGCACCCTGGTCCTCTTCCGGCAGGAAGCCCGTAGGCGTTACCTTGTTGAGTGCCACGATGCCGAAGCCGGATGCGACCACCATGACGAGACCGATGATCGCGATGCGCACCAGCCGCGCGACGACGGCGCCATAGGCGTCGCGCACGCGGTCGATGCCGCGCATGACATAGCCGATCGGCCCGCGCCGCGGCCCGTGATGCGGCTTCAGGAGGATGGCGCAGAGTGCCGGCGAGAGCGTCAGCGCATTGATCGCGGAGAGCAGCATCGCGACCGCGACGGTGACGGCGAACTGGCGGAACAATTCGCCGGTGATGCCGCCGAGAAAGGCCACCGGGACAAAAACCGAGAGCAGCACCAGCGTGATGCCGATGATCGGCGCGGTGATCTCCGTCATCGCCGCCTTGGTCGCCTCCTTCGGCGACATCTCGGGATGGTGTTCCATCTTCGCCTCGACCGCCTCGACCACCACGATGGCGTCGTCGACGACGATGCCGATGGCAAGGATCAACGCCAGCAACGAGACGGTATTGGCTGAATAGCCGATGGCGTTCAGCACGATGAAGGTGCCGATCAGGCTGACCGGCACGGCGATGGTCGGGATCAGCGTCGCGCGGAAATTGCCGAGGAACAGGAAGACGACGAGGACGACGAGGACGAAGGCTTCGATGAGCGTGTGCTCGACGACCTCGATCGTCGCGCTGACGAAGGTCGTCGGGTCGTAGGTGACCTTCCAGTCGAGATCCTCGGGGAAGTTCCTTTTCGCTTCGTCAAGCTTGGCCTTGACGGCGGCAAGCGTCGAAAGCGCATTGGCGCCAGGCGCCTGATAGATGCCGATCAGCGTCGCGGGCGAACCGTTGAGCCGCGTCGATCGGTCGAGATTGGCGGCGCCGAGCTCAAGCCGCGCCACGTCGGCCAGGCGAAGCACCGAGCCGTCGGCATTGGTGCGGACGATGATCTTGTTGAACTCGTCGATCGAGGACAGCCGGCCCTTGGTCTGGATGTTGAGCTGCAGTTGTTGGTCGTCCGAAATCGGCTGCGCGCCGATGCGCCCGACCGCTGCCTGCACGTTCTGGCTCTGGATCGCCTTGATGACATCGGCGGTCGTCAGCCCGAGGCCCGTCAGCCGGTCGGTCTGCATCCAGGCGCGGATCGCATAATCCTGCGGCCCGAACAGCCTCGCGTCGCCGACGCCCGGCGTCGAACGGATGTCGTCGACCAGGTTGATGGTGGCGTAGTTCGAGATGAACAGCTCGTCATGCGTCTCCTTCGGCGAGGAGAGCGCAATGACGCCGAGGAGCGCGGACGATTGCTTCTTGACCGTGACGCCCTGCTTCTGGACGTCCTGCGGCAGCTTCGACAGCGCCACCTGCACGCGGTTGTTGACGTTGACGGCGTTGATGTCGGGATTGGTGCCGAGCTCGAACGACACCAGCAGCGAATAGCTGCCGTCATTGCCGCTGACGCTCTTCATGTAGATCGACTTGTCGACGCCGACGATCTGGCTTTCGAGCGGCTGCGCGATCGTCGCCTCGACGACGGCCGCCGATGCGCCCGGATAGAAGGTCGTGACCGAGACCTGCGGCGGGACGATATCGGGATATTGCGCCACCGGGATCGCCAGCAGCGAGACAAGGCCGGCGATGACCGTCACCAGCGCGATGACGATGGCGAAACGCGGGCGGTCGACGAACAGGGAGGAGATCATGGGCTCAGCCCGCGCCCGGCAAGGTCGCAGCCGGCGTGGCGGTCACCGGGACGCCGGGTCGCAGCGCCTCGATGCCCTGCACGATGACCTGGTCGCCCGCCGCGAGACCGTCATCGACGATGGCGCTCGTGCCGCTTTCACCGCCGAGGGTCAGGCGGCGTGTCGCCGCCTTGCCGTCCTCGACTACGAAGACATAGACGCCCTTCTGATCGGCGATCAGCGCCGACTGCGGCACCAGGATCTTCTCGACCGGCTGTTCGAGCTGCAATGCGACCTTGACCAACTGGCCGTCGATCAGGAGCCCGTTCGGATTGGCGACCTCGGCGCGGACGAGCACGCTGTCCGTCGCGCGGTCGACCGAGACGTCGACAAAGTCGATCTTGCCCGGAAATTCATAGGCGGTGCCGTCCGAGAAACGGATGAGCACCGACAGCGCGCCTGTGCCCGTCATGCGGTCAGCGCTTTTCAACGTCAGGAATTCGCGCTGGCTGATCGGCATGGACACGAACATCGGATCCTGGCTGACGATCGTCGTCAGCACGCCGCTGTCAGGCCCGACGACATTGCCCTTGGTGACGCTGGTCCGGCCGATCAATCCGGTGATCGGCGACTTGATCTCGGTGTAGCCGAGATTGATCTCGGCGGTCTTCAGGTTCGATTCCGCGATCTGGACGTCGCCCCTGGCGGTGAGTTGCTCGGCCTGGCGCTGATCGCGGGTCGCTTGCGTGCCGGTCTGCGTCTTCAGCAATTCCTGGGCGCGGGCAAGCTGGGCGTCCGCGAAGGCGGATTGGCCGCGCGCCTTGTCGAGCGCACCCTGGGCCTGTGAGACGGCCGCCTCGAAAGGCGCCTGCTCGATCCGGTAGAGGAGGTCACCCTCCTTCACCTGCTGGCCTTCCTTGAACAGGACCGCGTCGAGATAGCCGGTGACGCGCGCGCGGATCGACACGCGCTGCATCGCCTCGATTCGCCCGACAAACTCCTTGGCCGGGTTGATCGGCTGCGCCTCCACAACGACGGTGCCGACGCGCACCGGCGCGGCGTCCTGCGCTCTCGCCGGGGGAGAAGCGGGCAGAAGCACCAGCGCCAGCAGCGCCGCGGAAACCAGACGGAGCGCCGGACGGTCACCGCCCCTGATCCATGCTCGATTGTTCAAGCTCGCCATCCCCCGAAAGCAACGCGCCGCACGATCCTGTGCCGCGCTTCAGCGCAGCGGCATGGCGACCACATGTTCATCCATAGCCGAGAATTGCTGTCGCGACACCCCGTATCGCGGCGGTGTTGCTTGACAGATTCGCGAGCGGAAGTCATCGAGCCGGCGCGGCGCCATCTGGTGAAGGGCGGGGGAGAATTCTGGAAAAGACGATTACCATCGCGGCGGCGCTGATCCTGCGCGAGGACGGAAACGTGCTTCTGGTGCGCAAGAATGGGTCGCCGGTCTTCATGCAGCCGGGCGGCAAGATCGAGCCCGGCGAGACCGCGGCCGAAGCGCTCCGGCGGGAACTGAACGAGGAACTCGGCCTGACGATCGCGGTGGACGAGCCCATTCCGCTTGGACGTTTCGCGGCGGCGGCGGCCAATGAGCCCGGCTATCGCGTCGAGGCTGAACTTTTCCTGCTGGCCGCGACGGACGATGCGCAACCGGGCGCGGAAATCGCCGAGATGCGCTGGGTCGATCCCGACGTCCTCGGCGCGCTTGAGATTGCCACTTTGTCGCGCGATCACATCCTGCCGCTGAGCCGGCCGCCGCAGCGCCTTCTGGCACTGCTCGGCCGGCATCGAAGGGGCGCCTGACCGGTCAGGCCGGCTCAAAGTTCATGGCGACGCCGTTAATGCAATAGCGCAGATAGGTCGGCGCCGGTCCATCCTCGAAGACATGCCCGAGATGGCTGCCGCATTGCGCGCAGTGGCATTCGGTCCGCACCATGCCGTGGCTGCGATCGACAGTCGTCTCGACGGCGCCCTCGATCGGGTCATTGAAGCTCGGCCAACCGGTGCCGCTCTCGAACTTGCCGTCGGCCGCGAAGAGGGCCTGGCCGCAACCGGCGCAGAAGAATGTGCCGGGGCGCTTCTCGTGTAGCAGGGCGCAACTGCCGGGATACTCCGTGCCATGCTGCCGCATGATCCGGTACTGCTCCGGCGTCAGCAGCTTCCTCCACTCGTCGTCGCTGCGGGTGACGGGAAACGGCGTCGTCAGCATGATGGTCTCCTCGATACTGGGTTTCGCTTATATGGGGCGGAATGGCCGTCGCGGCATCAGTCCTCGCTCTGCAGCCTCAGCGCATCGCGCAGCGCCGACACGGCGACTGTGAGGCGGCCGATTTCGGCGATATCGAGCCCCGCCTTTTCAGCGATGCAGGCCGGAACGGCCTCGGCCTCGCGACGCAGGCTCCGGCCACGTTCCGTCAGGTGAATCCGAACCTGGCGCTCGTCGGAAGCATCGCGAAGGCGCGTGACGAGGCCATTCGCCTCGAGGCGCTTCAGCAGCGGCGTCAGGGTGCTCGATTCAAGCAGAAGCCGATCGCCGAGCGCGCTGACGGTTTGCCCATCCTGCACCCACAAGACTGTCATGACGAGGAACTGGGGATAGGTAAGGCCGAGCGGCTGCAAGAGCGGGCGATAGATCTTGTTGAACGCGTGGCTCGCGGAATAGAGCGCGAAACACACGAAATCATCGAGGCGCGGCACCGGGCCCGATGAAACAGCTTCTCCGCTCGTGGTCATGCCAACACTCCGTGCCGATCCACCCTTCAGATAGATCGTGCACGAGACAATCGCAAGCGGACTATCCTCCCGCCACTGTCCCGTCTAGCTTGGAGGCTTGGCCGGAACGAGCCGCAGCAGGCGGCCTGGATCGTCGTCCTCGATCAGCCAGAGCGCCCCATCCGGCGCCACTGCGACATCGCGGATGCGGGCGCCCATCTCCCAGCGCTCCGTTTCATTCGCGTTGCCCTTGCCGTCGAACGTGACGCGCACCAACGCGTCCACAGCGAGGCCGCCGATGAAAGCTGACCCGCGCCATTGCGGGAACATGCTGCCCTCGTAGAAGACGAGACCCGCCGGTGCGATGACGGGATTCCAGTAGAGCGCGGGCGCCGCGAATTCAGGACGCGTCGCATGGCGCGGGATCGCCGTGCCATTGTAGTTGTCGCCGTTGGAAACGATCGGCCAGCCATAATTCCGGCCCGGCTCGATCAGGTTCAACTCGTCGCCGCCGCGCGGGCCCATTTCGTTCAGCCAGAGCGCGCCATCGGGCGCGAAGGCGAGGCCATAGGGGTTGCGGTGCCCGGTGCTCCAGGTCTCGCCGCGCACCCCGCCCGCCGCGGCATCGGGATTGTCCGGTGCGGCCTTCCCGTCAAGCGTCACCCGTAGCACCTTGCCGCGCGCCTCATCCGGGTTCTGCGCGCTTTCGGGCCGCATACGGTCGCCAACGGTCAGGAAAAGGTGAGTTCCTGCGGGATCGAAGGCGATGATCCCGCCCGGCTGCCCTCCGCCGCCTTCCGGCGTCTGGCGCCATATGACGACAAGATCGTCGAGGCGCCCTCTCCCGTCCACCTCCTCGAGGCTCAGCTTCGCGCGCGCCAGCATCAGAGTGCCGCCGCTGCCCTCGGGCGCGACATAGGTCAGGTAGACGATCTGGTCGCGCGTGAAATTCGGCGACGGCGCGATGTCGAGCAGGCCGTTCTGGCCCTTCGCCGCGACCGCCGGCACATTGCCGATCGGCATCTTCTGGCCGCCCTCCGTTACCAGGAAGAGGTGGCCCGGCTTCTCGGTGACGAGCATCCGTCCGTCCGGCAGGAAAGCGAGGGCCCAGGGCGTATCGAAGCTCGCGACTTCGGTCGCCGCGAAAGGCTTGGTCGTGCTCGGCTTGTGATCGCCGGCGTTGACGCTGGCGGCATGGGCGCTCGTCGTGAGCAGGAGCAGCAGGGCGGCGGTCGCGATCGGTTTCATGGGATATCAATGCGTCGGACGACGGTCGGTTCACGCGATATAGGCGGGGCCGTCGAGGACGAAGGCTACGCAGCAGCGTTTTCCGAACACATTGACGTTACGCTGCGCTCAGCGGGCGGCGCGGCGCTCGCCAAGCACGACATAGACCATCGCGGCCGCAAGCAGGGCCGCCATGCCGAACCAGGTCAGCGCATAGATGAGGTGGTTATTGGGGAAGGCAATGACGGTGAGCCCGCCGATCGGCAAGCCGCCCGGATTCTCCGTCGCGTCGGCATCGACGAAATAAGGCGCGACCGGACCGAGATCCTTAGCCGCTGCGATAGCCGCGACATCGCGCGAATACCAGCGATCGGCTGCCGGATCATTGGCGCGCAGGAAGCCGCCGCCCGGCTCCGAAATGCGCATCAGCCCGGCAAAGGCCGTGTCGCCGGCGATCTGGCCCTCGGACCTAGTCGAGGCATCGCGCCGGTCGCCGGGCACGAAGCCGCGGTTGACGAGCACGGTGAATCCCCAATCAGTCGCAAAAGGCGTCATGACCCAGAAGCCGCCTCCACGTTCGGTGACGGCCTGGACGAGCGTCTCGCGATCATTGAGGAACTGGCCGGACAGCGCGACGCGGCGATATTCGTCGTCGCGCGCGTTGATCGTCGGCCACTCCGGGGGGCCGGGCGCGGCGACCGGTGCCGCGTCGACGCGCTCCTCGACCTTTTGGATGAGGTCGAGCTTCCAGCTGCGACGCTGCAACTGCCAGGCGCCGAGCGCCGTCAGAAGAACCACCGCGCAGCAGCCCACGGCGATCAGGGCGGTCAGCCGCCATCGTGGTTGCGCGACCTCAGGTGACGCCTGCGGTCCCACGCCCCCGCCGGGAGCGCCGGTTCCGCTCATGGGCGCTGGCTCATGGCAACTGGCTCATGTCGTGGCCGGGCATCATATTGGTGTTGAGATGATACATGACCCACAGCGATCCGGTCAGCGCGATGACGACCAGGATCAGCGTGAAGAGCAGCGCCATCATCGACCAGCCGCCCTCGGCCTTCATGTTCATGTGCAGGAAGCAAATCATGTGCACGAAAATCTGCGCCACGGCAAAAGCGATGATCGTGATCGCCGTGACCTGCGTCGGCAACGTGCCGCTCATCACCAGCCAGAACGGGATCGCTGTCAGGATCACCGACAGCACGAAACCGACGGTGTAGCTCTTCAGCGTACCCTGCGGATGCGCGGCATGATCGTGGTCATGGTCATCGCCATGATGGTGGCCGGCAGGCGCAGCGGCGTCGGCAGTCGAGCTCATCGCAGCATCCCCATGAGATAGACGAATGTGAAGACGCCGATCCAGATGACGTCGAGGAAGTGCCAGAACATGCTGAGGCAGGCGAGCCGGCGCTGGTTTGCAGCGATCAGCCCGCGCCGCTTGACCTGGACCATCAGCGTCACCAGCCAGATCAGGCCGAAGGTGACGTGCAGGCCATGCGTCCCGACCAGCGTGAAGAAGGACGACAGAAAGGCACTGCGCTGCGGCGTCGCGCCTTCATGGATCATATGGGCGAACTCGTAGAGTTCGATCGACAGGAAGGCGAGGCCGAACAGCCCGGTCACCGCCAGCCAGGCCTGCAACTGGCCCGTACGGCCACGCTGCATCGCCAGCATGGCGAAGCCATAGGTGATCGAGGAGAGCAGCAGCATCGAGGTGTTGAGCGCCACGAGCGGCAGGTCGAACAGGTCCTTCGGCGAAGGACCCGCGGCATAGCTGCCGCCGAGCACGCCGAAGGTCGCGAACAGGATCGCAAAGATGAGGCAGTCGCTCATCAGATAGATCCAGAAGCCGAGCGCGGTGCTGCCGCCCTCTTCGTGCTCGTGCTCATCGGCGAGATAAAAGCGCGGCGCGCCTTGCGTCGTCGTCAGGGCGGCGTCGCTCATTTCGTCACCTCCGCGGCCAGAAGGCGCGTGCGTGCGGTCTCGGTCGCGAGGATGGCTTCCGCTGGAATGCGGAAGTCGCGCGCATAGTTGAAGGTGTGGCCGATCGCGACCGCCAGGAGGCCCACGAAGCTCACGGCCGCCAGCCACCAGATATACCAGATCAACCCAAAGGCGAGCGCGATGCTGAGGCCGGCGAGGATCACGCCGGTGCCGGTGTTGCGCGGCATCAGGATGGGCTTGAAGCCAGTTTGCGGCCGCGTATAGCCGCGATGCTTCATGTCCCACCACGCGTCATTGTCATAGACAACAGGCGTGAAGGCGAAGTTGTAGTCCGGCGGGGGTGACGAGGTCGCCCATTCCAGTGTTCGGCCGTCCCAGGGATCGCCGGTCGTATCGCGGAGGCTCTCGCGACGGCGGATGCTGACGGCGAGCTGGATCAGGAAGAACAGGATGCCGAATGCGATCAGGACGGCGCCGAAAGCTGCGATGACGAACCAGATTTGCAGCGCGGGATCGTCGAAGACCCTGAGGCGACGCGTGACGCCCATCAGCCCGAGGACATAGAGCGGCATGAAAGCGAAGTAGAAGCCGACGACCCAGAACCAGAACGACAGTTTGCCCCAGAACGGATCGAGCTTGAAGCCGAACGCCTTCGGGAACCAGTAGTTGATGCCGGCGAAGAGCCCGAACAGCACGCCGCCGATGATGACGTTATGGAAGTGGGCGATCAGGAACAGCGAGTTGTGCAGCACGAAATCGGCCGGCGGCACGGCAAGCAGCACGCCGGTCATGCCGCCGATGACGAAGGTCAGCATAAACGCCATCGTCCACATCATCGGCAGTTCGAAGCGAATGCGGCCGCGATACATCGTGAACAGCCAGTTGAACATCTTCGCCCCTGTCGGGATCGAGATGATCATGGTCGTGATGCCGAAGAAGGAGTTCACGCTGGCTCCCGAGCCCATCGTGAAGAAGTGGTGCAGCCAGACCAGATAGGAGAGGACGGTGATGACGACGGTCGCATAGACCATCGACGTGTAGCCGAAGAGACGCTTGCGCGAGAAGGTCGCGGTGACTTCCGAGAAGATGCCGAAGACCGGCAGGATCAGGATGTAGACCTCGGGGTGGCCCCAGATCCAGATGAGGTTCACGTACATCATCGGGTTGCCGCCGAAGTCGTTCGTGAAGAAGTTCGTGCCGACATAGCGGTCGAGGGTCAGGAGCGCGAGCACGGCCGTCAGAACCGGGAAGGCCGCGACGATCAGCACATTGGTGCAGAGCGCGGTCCAGGTGAAGACCGGCATCTTCATCATGGTCATGCCTGGCGCGCGCATCTTCACGATCGTGCAGATGAGGTTGACGCCCGACAGCAATGTCCCGACGCCCGCCACCTGCAGCGCCCAGATGTAATAGTCGACACCGACATCGGGGCTGTAGCCGATATTGGACAGCGGCGGATAAGCGAGCCAGCCGGTGCGCGCGAACTCGCCGATGAACAGCGACATCATGACGATGACGGCGCCGGCCGCGGTCATCCAGAAGCTGAAATTGTTGAGGAAGGGGAACGAGACGTCGCGCGCGCCGATCTGCAGCGGCACGATGAGGTTCATCAGCCCCGTGACGAGCGGCATCGCCACGAAGAAGATCATGATCACGCCGTGCGCCGTGAAGATCTGGTCGTAGTGATGGCTGTCGAGATAGCCCTGGCTGCCGCCGAACGCGATCGACTGCTGCAGGCGCATCATGATGGCGTCGGCGAAGCCGCGCAGCAGCATGATGATGCCGAGCACCATGTACATGATGCCGATCTTCTTATGGTCGACGCTGGTGAACCACTCGCGCCAAAGGTAGCCCCAGAGCTTGAAATAGGTAATCGCGCCAAAGACGGCGAGGCCGCCCAGCGCGACGACGATGAACGTGCCGACGACGATCGGCTCGTTCAGCGGCAGGGAATCGAGCGTCAGGCGGCCAAAGACCGCGTGCAGGACAGGAGCATTGTCGGACATGGGCGCGGGGGTCACGAGTTCGACGGCCGGCGCTCGCCGGTCAGGAGAGTGAGCGAGGGGGTGCGGACCGGCGTGAAGCCGGGAACGGCCGTGCCGGGAAGCTGCAGGCCCGAGCCGATCAGCGGGCTGCCAGCAGGAACGGAGGCCGGCAGGGACCGGCTCGCCATCATCGCGGCCGCCTCTTCGGGCGTGCAGATGCTGGCCACATAGCCGGGTTCGGCGCCGAGCACGCTGCCGCGACGTCGGTACTTGTCATATTCGAGAGGCAGGACATTGTAGACGCCGGCCATGCCGAGGCCGCCCTTGGCGTCGATCGCCATCATTTCGCTCATGCACATCTTGCCCGGCTCGACGCAGCGATTGAGGATGCGGCGGTAGAGATCGGGATCGACGGAGGCGAAACGCTGGACGGGAACGGCCTCGCTCGGCCGTTCGATCTGAAGATAGGCCGCACGATCGAGACCGCCCTGACCCTTCTTGCCATCGGCAATCCAGGTGTCGAAATCGGCGGTGCTGAGCCCGTGGAAGGCGAACTTCATCTGCGAGAAGCCGGCGCCGCTGTAATTGGCCGAAAAGCCTTCATAGGTGCCGGCCCTGTTGATGACGGCGTGCAGCTTGGTCTGCATGCCCGGCATCGCATAGATCTGGCCTGCCAGCGCCGGGATGAAGAACGAGTTCATCACGGCGGAGGAGGTGATGCTGAAATCGATCGGCCGGTCGACGGGCGCGGCGAGTTCGTTGACCGTGGCGATGCCGTAGTCCGGGTAGATGAACAGCCATTTCCAGTCGAGCGCCACCACCTCGACCCGAAGCGGCGCCACCTCCTGCGTGACGGGCTGGCCGGCGGCGAGACGATCGAGCGGGCGATAGGGATCGAGCAGATGCGTGCCCATCCAGGTGACGGCGCCGAGGCAGATGATGATCAGAAGCGGCGCGGCCCAGATCACGAGCTCGAACTGGGTCGAGTGATCCCAGTCGGGCTGGTAGTTCGCTTCCTTGTTCGAGTGCCGGTAGCGCCAGGCGAACAGGACCGTCAGCGCCATGACGGGGACAATCACCAGCAGCATCAGCACCGTCGAGACGATGATGAGGTCGCGCTGCTGGACCGCCACGTCGCCGGCCGGCGCGAGGACAACCATGTTGCAGCCGCCGAGCAGCACCGCCGCCGGCAGCAAGGCTAGGGAACGAAATCGGTTCACTGTTCGGACCTGTCCCGGGGAGCATCGCATGACCGAGACAACTAGATGCAGAGCCGCAAAGGCGGCACTGGACAATTTGTCCAATGCCGGTCGAGGCCGTCAGGGAAGAGAAAGTCTGCGGGGAAGTGCGGACTCCGTCCGATCCTGACTTAAGATTGGCGCTGGCCCAGGATCGGCGCCCACCAAGGAGCGCATGCGAGATGACTGCTGAGACGGCGACGTCACCGCCGACCGCGACGCCGATGGCGACGGAAGCCGAAAACGACGCGGTGCGCATCCACGGACGTCACGGCTCCGTCGAGCCTGGCGAGATCGCGATCGGCGTTGTCATCGGCCGCGCTTCGGAGTTCTTCGACTTTTTCGTCTATGCCATCGCGTCGGTCGTGGTCTTCCCGAAGCTGGTCTTCCCGCAGTTCGATCCGCTGACAGGGACGCTCTATTCCTTCGCGATCTTCGCGCTCGCCTTCATCGCCCGTCCGGTCGGCACGGTGATCTTCACCGCGATCGATCGCCGCTATGGCCGAGGCCTGAAACTGACGCTGGCGCTGCTTCTGCTTGGCATTTCGACGGTGGCGATTGCCTTCCTGCCCGGCCATGCGCAGATCGGCGTTGCCTCGGCCTGGGTGCTCGCCGGGCTTCGCATTGGCCAGGGCCTCGCCTGGGGCGGCTCCTGGGACGGGTTGGCTTCGCTGCTGGCGCTGAATGCCCCCGACACACGCCGCGGCTGGTATGCGATGATCCCGCAGCTCGGCGCGCCTGTTGGCCTCATCATCGCGAGTGCGCTGTTCGCCTTCTTCGTCGGCCATCTTTCAGCAGCGGACTTCTTCGACTGGGGCTGGCGCTATCCGTTCTTCGTCGCCTTCGCGATCAATGTCGTGGCGCTGTTCGCCAAGCTCCGCATCGTCGTAACACCGCAATATGCGGCGCTCTATCAGACGCGCGAGCTGCAGCCGGCCCGCATCCGCGCGACCCTGCAGGCCGAAGGGCGCACGGTTCTGATCGGCGCGTTCGCCCCGCTTGCCAGCTTCGCCCTGTTCCACATGGTGACCGTGTTCCCGCTGTCCTGGGTATTCCTGTTCACGCGGGAGACGCCGGCGCGCTTCCTCTATATCGAGGCACTCGCTGGGATCGTCGGCGTCGCCTCGATCTTCGCTTCGGGCTTCCTGGCCGACAGGTTCGGCCGCACGGCGCTGCTCGGAACCTGCGCCGTGGCGATTGCGGTCTTCAGCGGCTTCGCACCGCAACTGCTCGACAGCGGCCTTGTCGGCGAGGCTGTCTTCATGGTCGTCGGCTTCCTGCTGCTCGGCCTTTCCTTCGGCCAGTCGTCAGGCGCGCTCGCCTCGAATTTCTCGCCCGCCTATCGCTATACGGGCGCGGCACTGACGGCCGATCTTGCCTGGCTGTTCGGCGCGGGCTTCGCGCCCTTCGTGGCACTCTATTTATCGAGCCATCTCGGCCTGATCTCCTCGGGCCTCTATCTGCTGTCCGGCGCCGTCTGCACGTTGCTGGCGCTGGGCGCGAACCGACGGCTGGAAATGGCCGCGCCGCGCTAGCAAGTCACCTCACGCGGGACTTCTCGAGCTTTCGCGCGAGCGTCCGGCGATGCATGCCGAGCCGGCGCGCCGTTTCCGAGATATTGAACCCGGTCTCGGCGAGCGTTTCGTGGATACGCTCCCATTCGAGATTCTTGATCGAGGTCGGCCGCTGCGTCAGCGCGACCGAGCTGTCGCCGTCGGCCCGTTCGAAGGCGGCGATGATGTCGTTGGTGTTCGACGGCTTTGGCAGATAGTGGCACGCGCCGAGCTTGATCGCCTCGACGGCGGTCGCGATGCTGGCAAAGCCCGTCAGGACGACGATGCGCATCTCAGGATCGTGTGCATGCAGCAGCGCGACGCATTCGAGCCCGGAGCCGGAATTGAGCTTGAGGTCGACGACGGCATAACGCGGCGTCACGGTTTCGAGCAGCGTGCGAATGCCGTCGAGACCATCGCTTTGATGCACGACGAAGCCGCGCCGCTCGAGCGAACGGCGCAGTGCGCGGGCAAAGGATGCGTCGTCTTCGACGATCAGCAGCGGCTGTTCAATGTCCAGGATCGCCTCCTGTCGCGAGCGAGGCGAGCGGCAGCGCCAGCGTCACGCACGCGCCGCCATCCGCGCCGTTCTCGGCTGACACGGTGCCGCCGAGCTTGCGGATAACATTCACCACCAGGAAGAGGCCGAGGCCGCCGCCCGGCCGCCCCTTGCTGGAGCGGTACGGCTTTCCGAGCGTCTCCAGCATCGCAGGCTCGAAGCCGGGCCCGGCATCGGAGACGGCGATGACGATCGTGTCGGCCTGCCGTCCCGCGACGACGCCGATCCATCCGGGCGATGCCTCCAGTGCGTTGTCGAGAATGTTGAAGATCACCTGCTTCAGGGCCGTGTCGGAAATGATGGCCGCGTCTGGCTCGATCAAACTCGAATAGTCGATCACCGCCGGCGAGCGCGTCTCGCGCCATTCGCTGACCGTGTCGTCCAGGAAACGCGTCGCCGTGGTGCGGATCGTACCCTCGCCACGCGCATCGCCCGACGAGATCAGGATGCCCGAGACGATCGCCTTGCAGCGATCGAGTTGCGATTGCATCTCGGCGATTTCGCCCGCGATCTCGGGGTCCGCGCCAAGCTGCGGCATCCGCTGCCAGTCGCTGAGGATCACCGAGAGCGTCGAAAGCGGCGTCCCGAGCTCATGCGCCGCACCTGACGCGAGCAGGCCCATGCGCACGATGTGATCCTCCTCTACCGAGCGTTGCCTGAGCTCGGCGAGCCGGGCATCGCGTGCCTTCAGATTGTGCTGGATGCGGGTCACGAAGAACACCAGCAGCGTTGCGGCCAGCACATAGCAGATGAACATGCCCTGGATATGGAGGCCGAGCAGCTCGCCACTATGGGCCTGTGGCATGTCGAGGGCGCGGAAGCTGAAGGTCAGGAACAGGAAGCACCCGGATGTGACGAGCACCAGCATCCAGGCCGACCACGCATCGACGAGCACGGCGCCGAGGATCACCTGCAGGAGATAAAGTGACACGAAGGGGTTCGAGGCGCCGCCGCTCAGATAGAGCTGCAGCGTGAGCGCGCTGACATCCAGCATCAGCTCAAGGAAGAGCTCGGAATTGGAGATCGCCTGTCGTCGCATCTGACGCAACAGGCTGACGATATTGAGCAGCACCAGAAAGCCGAGCACGGCAGCCATCTCGGCCAGCGGCAAGGCGATCGCCAGCACGAAATGCACATAGACGATGGTCAGTATCTGGCCGATGACCGCGAGCCAGCGGAGCTGGACCAGCAGAAGCAGGTTCTTCTTGTTGGTGAGGTCGCGGCGGTCGGTAATCTCGCTTGTCTGAATGACCCTGCTCCATGCTCCGGTCGCCCCGAAGATGATGCGGACCAGACCGCCGGCAAGCCGTCCGACCGATCAATTCGCCGAGGGGTTCGAAACGTTGACCGGGGAAGTCGCCATAGCGGCGCCCCATGTCAAGAGCGAGGCGGACGGCGGGCGGAAGGCGCAGTCGCGGTCGATCCCCTATCTCGGCCTCCGTTTCACGGCGCTGATGGATCGCTCAGTCGCCCTCAGGACGCCGTTCTCCGGTGCGTGTTCCAAGCAGGACCAAGGGGACCGCAGCGAGATTGACCGCGGCGACCAGAAGCCAGATGGCGCCAGGCCAGGAGGACTGAACGGCGACGTAGAAGGTCGAAAAGCCAAGCGGTGCGACAATCGAGGCAAGGCTGACGATCGAGGCGAGAACGCCCTGGAACTGGCCCTGCCTGCCCTCCTCGACGCGGCGCGTGGCGAGGGCTTGCAGCGCGGGAACGCCGATGCCGCCCAGCGCGAAGAACGGCATCACCGCGAAGACGACCCAACTCCGGCTGGCGAAGGCCATAATGAGGAGTGCAGTTGCAGAGCAGCAGATCCCGAGGAGAACGGCGCCGCGTTCGCCGAGCCGCCGCGCTGCCGGCCCGGGCAGGAACGCCTGAACCAGCGTCTGGCAGATCCCGAAGGCGCCGAGCGAGAGGCCGATCCAGACACCATTCCACGCAAACGTGTCGCTGCCCCAAAGCGCCCAGCAGATTCCATAGGCCTCTCCACCGCCCGCCAGGACGAAGAAGACGAGGATGATGGGCAGAAGGGTCTTCATCGAAAGGAGCCAGCGCAAGGGGGAAAGAGGATTGAGCGTGGCGATCGAAAGTGTCTGTCGGGTCGGGACACGCGATTCCGGCAAAATCACCAGGGCAAGCAGGAAGTTGCCGGCCGTCAGCACGGCAGCCGCGATGAAGGGAAGCCGCAGCCCGATGTCGCCGAGCAATCCGCCCAGAACCGGCCCGATGATGAAGCCCGCGCCGAAAGTCGCGTTGAGCAGGCCGAAGCGTCGGGCGCGTTGGTCGCTGGTGGAGACGTCGGTGAGATAGGCCGAGGCGACGGAGACATTGGCGCTGGTAAGGCCGGCGATGGCGCGACCGAGAACGATCATCCAAAGCTGCGGCGCCACCGCCATGACAAGATAATTGATCGCGGCGCCGCCCAGCGAAATGAGCAGCACTGGCCGGCGTCCAAGCGTATCGCTCAACGAACCGAGCACCGGGGCGAAGACGAATTGCATGGTCGCATACAGCGCGGCGAGGATCCCGATAAAGGGCGCGACGTCGGCAGTGTGGGTCACGTCGACCAGCAGCCGCGGCAGGATCGGAAAGATCAGGCCGATCCCGATCGCATCGAGACAGACAGCGGCGAAGATCACGACGAGAGACCGGTTCATGGCGACCATCAGCTGTTCGCGAGGAGCGGCGCAGGCGCGACGGGCCCACAGTCACCGATCTCGCCCTGCGGCCACCCCGCTAGATCACCCCAGTTCACGATCCGCTCATCCCTCATCGCATGCTCCCGCTAACCGAACTCATATACTCACTATAAAAATATACTGAGTACATATTCGTTACCGCGCGAGCCAAACCGGGTCAAGCGAAACTTGTACCGGGTACAGAATCGATGCTATCCGGAGCGCATGTCCGAGCCGACCGACCGCCGCAGCCGCAAGCGCCTGGCCACCCGACAGGCCATTTCAAACGTCGCCACGAAACTTTTCTGGGAGCGGGGCTTCGATGCCGTGACGGTCGACGAGATTGCCGAAGCCGCCGATGTCGGGCGAATGACGGTGTTCAATCATTTCCCCCGCAAGGAGGACATGTTCTTCGACCGCGAGGCTGAGGGTCGGGAAGTCCTGCGCACCGCATTGCGAAGCCGGGATAACGGTGTCGCGCCGATCGAGGCGCTCCGCGACTTGGCGCACCGCCTGGTCGCGGACCAAGCGCCTTATGTCGTGTTTTCCGGCGAAAGCCAGAGCTTCGTCAGGACGATCGAGGCGAGCGAGACCTTGAAAGCGCGGGCCCGGGCGATCCGCGACGAACTCGCGGAAGTCGTAGCGTCGGCGCTGGCCGAGACGGTCGGGCGCGATGCCGGCGATCGGGATGCGCATCTCGCGGCCGCCATGCTGCTGGCGATCTGGGCCACGGCGTTCACTGAGGCGCACCGGATATACGAGCGGAGTCAGAATTCCGAGGCCGCGCGGTCTTCGCTTCTTGCGATCATCGATCAGGGAACGATCGGTGTGGTCGCTGCGATGGCTGGGACGCCTTACGCATAGTCGGCGTCCCGCAGATGTCATTGAGGGCTCCGATCCGGAGATCGAAGCCCTCGCACTGATGAGACCTGTGCCTCAGACCTGCGCCAGCCCTCCGTCGACGAAAATCTCGCCGCCGGTCATGAAGCTGCTATCCGCAGACGCCAAGAAAGCTGCCACGGCGCCCGTCTCCGACGGAACGCCGATGCGCCCGATTGGCGTGGTCGCGCCCAGCGCATTCATCGCGTCCTCGCCCACGACCTCGAACGAAAGCTCCGTCGCTGTCGGTCCGGGCGAGAGCACATTGACACGGATACCCGTACCGCGCAGGTCGAGCGCCCAGCTGCGCGCCAGGTTACGAATGGCCGCCTTGGTTGCGCTGTAGACGCTGAACTGCGGGGTGCCCATGACGCTGGTGGTCGATCCGGTCAGGATGATCGAGCCACCGGCCTTCATCAGCGGAAGCGCCTTCTGGACGGTGAACAGCACCCCCTTCACATTGACGCCGAAGGTATGGTCGATCTGCTCGGCGGTGATCTCTCCAAGCGGCGCCAGGCTTCCTGTCCCGGCATTGGCAAAGACGATGTCGACGCCGCCCCGCTCTTCCCTGACGGTCTGATACAGCCTATCGAGATCCGCCGGTTCCGTCACCGACCCCTGGACGGCGCGCGCCGACGAACCGAGCTGCGCCAGGGCCGCGTTGAGTGCCTCTTGTCGCCGTCCGAAGATGTAGACGAACGCGCCTTCCTCGATGAACCGCTTGGCGGCTCCAAGCCCAATACCACTTCCGCCCCCCGTTACCACCGCTGTCTTGCCTTGCAGTCTGCTCATGATGTGCTCCTTCAATGAGGTTGCACTCAGGTGGCTGGCCACCCACTTATCAGCAAGTATGCACCTTTTGGTAAGTGCCAAGAAATGTCACACGAACCTCTCGACCCCGTTTTGCCGCAGCCCGAGGGCCGCATGCCGTCACTGCCGGGCTTCACTTGCGGGCTTGACGCCACGCTCCGTGTCGTCTCCGGCAAGTGGAAGCCGTTGATCATCTACTTCCTCGCCCAGGAGGGTCCCATTCGCTACGGCGAGTTGCGCCGCGCGGTGCGCGACGTCAGCGACAAGATGCTGATCCAGCATCTGAAGGAACTCGAGGCCGACGAACTCGTGAAGCGGACCGATTTCCGGGAGATACCCCCGCGGGTCGAATACAGCCTCACTCCGCTCGGCCGAAGCCTGGCAGAAGCGCTCGTGCCGCTCTGCAATTGGGGGGTCGAGAATATGGTCGAGGTCAAAAGGGTGTTCGAGCAGCGTCAGGCCGGGGACGCCAAGGGTCGCTAGACGACCCCGTCGACGCGCCCACGCGGTTCCGGTGCAGACCGCATTGCTGATGCGCGATCGTCAGGGCCGCACTCGCACGAAGCGCTGTTCCAGCACCTCGCTGCCCCAGCGGCTGCCGCGCCGCTCCTCGGCAAGCACGAAGCCGTTCTGCTCATAGAGATGCCGCGCCGCATGAAGGCCGCCGAACGTCCAGAGATTCGTTTCGGCAAAATCGTGGACGTCTGCGAAGCCGAGCGCGGTTGCGAGTAGCCGCCGCCCGACGCCCCCACCGCGGACCGTATCGTCGACGATGAACCAGCGCAGATGGGCGACGCTGGGTTCCGCAACATCTGCCTCGATGGCGATCGAGCCGATCATGCGATCATCCTGAATGGCGGCCCAGACGTCGTTCCCCGGCGCATCGAGCTGGTCGCAGAATGCGGCGAGGCCTCCGGCGACCATGCTTTCGAAGCGTCGGCCAAAGCCGGCGGTGCGCGCATAATAGAGCGCGTGCATTTCGGTGATGCGGGCGACGAGGCCCGGGCGATAGCCGGCGACGATTTCGGTCGCTGCTGCCGCGCGCGGAGTCACGGGCGCTGCTGCAAGAGCATCGGCGTAAAGACTGAGACCGTTAAGGACGGTCGGGTGGTGTTTCGAGGGTAGCCGTTCCAGCGCGCTTGCGACCTGCTTACGCGCAAAGGCATGGATTTCGGCAACGCGCGCGCGTCCGGCGGCGCTGAGCGTCAGCTTCTTGCTGCGCGCATCCCCTTCGTCCGGCGTCTCCTCGATGTCGCCGGATATGACGAGCTTGCGCAGCATCCGGCTGATGCTCGACTTCTCGAGGCGAAGAAGCCCGCCGAGCTCGCGCGCCGAGATCCCGTCTCGGGCGTCGATCTCGATCAGCGCGTGGACAGCCGATGGTGGCAGGTCGGTTCCGGCGAAAGGACCGCCCATGAAGCCGAGTTCGCGGACGAGCTGCCGCGAGGCGGCGCGGATGTGATCAACGGCGATCTGCGATACAGGCATCGGTCGAACATCATATTGGTTGCATAATACAACGAAATTGACGCTCTGCGTTACCGGGGTCAAGTGGCGCCTGCCGATCGATGGACTTTCTCTCGGGCGCGGTGAGCGGAAGCCGGTACTGCCGTCTCGCCTAGGCTGAAATGGTCAGACGCCGCTGATCCGATTGCTACGCCCGGCGGAAAGAGATCACGAATATCTCCAGCCTATTGGCGGGCAACACATGAATGGGCGTTCTATCCCCATCGGTCAGAAGGCAATCGAAAGTCCGCGCTTCCCAACGCTGGTCGCCTGTAACGAGCCGGGCCGGACCTCCGAGAAAAATCGCCCCGTCGTCTCCCTCCGGCGCCAGCGTGCATTGGTCCTTGATCATCACGCGCGTCAGCGAGTGCCGCCACGCTGGTCGCCGGGTCATGACATTGAGGTCGACGGTTTCTCCATCGAGACAGTCGGCATGGATTTCGTCTTCGCCGGCGAAGGCGAACGGGTCTGCGCCCGGCCGCAGCACCGCCCCGCGCCCGTCGGCGAAGGTGAGCCTTATTCCACCGCCGGCTAGGCAGGACAGACTTCGGTCGACGCCCGCGAAGCGGGAGAACGGTCCGGAGACCGAAACGGTCGCGAGGCTGATGCGCCACAGGAACGCACCGGCGCTGCTTCCTTCCGGGAAGACGGCAATCTCCTGTGTCGTGCCGCCGCCATTCTTCCAGGGCATGGCGCGATAGGTCTCGAAGCGCAGCAATCGCATGGCGTCAGTTGCCGAGAATAGCCGGGAGTCGGAGGCCCTGCTCGCGGGCGCAATCGAGCGCGATGTCATAGCCGGCGTCGGCATGGCGCATCACGCCGGTGGCTGGATCGTTCCACAGCACACGTTCGATGCGCCGCGCCGCGTCGTCCGTGCCGTCGCAGCAGATCACCATGCCGGAATGCTGCGAGAAGCCCATGCCGACACCGCCGCCGTGATGCAGCGACACCCAGGTCGCGCCGGATGCGCAATTCAGAAGCGCGTTCAGCAGCGGCCAGTCGGAAACGGCGTCCGAACCGTCCTTCATCGCCTCGGTCTCGCGATTAGGGGAGGCGACGGAGCCGGAATCGAGATGATCGCGGCCGATCACGATGGGAGCCTTCAGCTCGCCGTTCCGCACCATCTCGTTGAAGGCAAGGCCGAGGCGATGGCGATCGCCGAGGCCGACCCAGCAGATGCGAGCCGGCAGTCCCTGGAAGGCAATGCGCTCACGGGCCATGTCGAGCCAGTTATGCAGGTGCGTGTTGTCGGGAAGCAGTTCCTTGACCTTGGCGTCGGTCCTGTAGATGTCCTCCGGATCACCCGAAAGCGCGGCCCAGCGGAACGGCCCGATGCCGCGGCAGAAGAGTGGGCGGATATAGGCGGGCACGAAGCCGGGGAACGCGAAGGCGCGCTCCAGGCCCTCATCCTTGGCGACCTGGCGGATATTGTTGCCATAGTCGAGCGTCGGGACACCGGCATCCCAGAAAGCCAGCATGGCTTCGACATGAGCGCGCATGGAGGCTCGTGCCGCCGCTTCGACGGCTTTGGGATCCGTCTCGCGCCGCGCCTTCCATTCGGAGAGTGTCCAACCCTTGGGCAGGTAGCCGTTGATCGGATCATGCGCCGAGGTCTGGTCGGTGACGATGTCGGGACGGATGCCGCGCCTTACCATCTCGGGCAGGATTTCCGCGGCATTGCCGAGAAGGCCGACCGACTTTGCCTCGCCGGCCGCCGTCCAGCGATGGATCATCGCCATCGCCTCGTCCAGCGTCTCGGCCTTTTCGTCGAGATAGCGGGTGCGGAGGCGGAAATCGATCGAATCGGGATTGCACTCGACGGCGAGGCAGCAGGCACCGGCCATCACGGCGGCGAGCGGCTGCGCGGCGCCCATGCCGCCAAGCCCGCCGGTCAGGATCCACTTGCCCTTGAGATTGCCGCCATAGTGCCGACGCCCGGCCTCGACGAAGGTCTCATAGGTGCCCTGAACGATGCCCTGCGAGCCGATATAGATCCACGAGCCGGCCGTCATCTGGCCGTACATCGCGAGCCCCTTTTTATCGAGCTCGTTGAAATGATCCCAGGTCGCCCAGTGGGGCACGAGGTTGGAGTTGGCGATCAGGACGCGGGGGGCATCTTTGTGCGTCCTGAAGATGCCGACCGGCTTGCCGGACTGGACCAGAAGCGTCTCGTCCTCCTCGAGATCTCTCAGGCTCGCGACGATGCTGTCGAAATCGGCCCATGTGCGTGCGGCCCGGCCGATGCCGCCATAGACCACAAGCTCGTGCGGGTTCTCGGCCACCTCCGGATCGAGATTGTTCATCAGCATGCGAAGCGGCGCTTCCGTCATCCAGCTCTTCGCGCTGAGCGCGGTGCCGCGGGACGCCCTGATGTCGCGGATGTTGTGACGAGGATTGGTCATGCTTTCCCCTAGGGTCTGGCGGCGAGCGCGATCGCTTCGATGCGCTGCAGGATGTCACGGAGATGCGGGCGCAGGCGCGCGGCCTTGGCCGTGTCATAGCCGAAGGGCGTCGCCTCGCTTGCGAGGTGGGTCGACTGGGCGAGTTCCATCTGGATCGCATGAACGCCCTCAAGCGGGCGCCCATAATGACGCGTCGTCCATCCGCCTTTGAAGCGGCCGTTGACGACATGCGTATAGCCCGCTGCGCTGGCGACGACGCTTGCCGCCGCGGCCTCAATCGCCGGGGTGCAGCTGGTGCCCGCATTGGTACCGATGTTGAAGTCCGGCAGCGTCCCCTCGAAGAGGAACGGGATCACCGACCGGATCGAATGGCAGTCATAGAGTACCGCGACGCCGTGCAGCGCCTTGACCCGCGCGATCTCGGCGGCGAGCGCCGCATGATACGGAATGTGGAACAATGCCGTTCGCGCGGCGATCGCGTCGGCGCCGGGCGCCTCGCCATCGTTCCAGATCGGCTGGCCGTCGAAATCCGTGATCGGCACCAGCCCGGTCGTGTTCTGACCCGGATAGAGACTGCCGCCCGCCGGATCGCGATTGGCGTCGATGACATAGCGGTGGAAAGTCGCGCGCACCATGGTGGCGCCGTCCAGCAGCCCGTCATAGAGCCGCTCGATATGCCAGTCGGTGTCGGCAAGGCACCGGCCATTGTCGTTCAGCCGCGACCAGATCTCACGAGGCACGTCGGTGCCGGTATGCGGAAGGCCAAGAATGACGGGCGACGTCCCGCGCGCGATGTCGACAACGCTCATATCAGCCCTCGAGACCCGGCAGGATGCCGGCGTTGATCGAGGCTGAGAGCGCGCCGCTCGCCACCAGCTGACCCGCGGCCGCGAGATCGTCCGCCATGTAGCGGTCTTCCTCCAGCGCCGGCACGACGGCGCGGATCGCGTGAATCGCCCTGGCCAGTTCCGGGCTGGTGGTCAGTGGGGCGCGGAAGTCGATCCCCTGCGCCGCCGTCAGGGCTTCGATGCCGATGATCGCGAAGAGGTTCTCGGTCATGGCGAGCAGCCGGCGGGCGCCATGGCAGGCCATCGAGACATGGTCTTCCTGATTGGCCGAAGTCGGCGTCGAATCGACCGAGGCCGGATGCGTCATCTGCTTGTTTTCGCTCATCAACGCCGCCGACGTCACTTCGGCGATCATCAGGCCGGAATTGAGCCCGGGCTTTCGGGCGAGGAAGGCGGGAAGGCCGAAGGAGAGCGCCGGATCGACGAGCAATGCGATGCGGCGCTGCGCGATCGCTCCGATCTCCGAAACCGCGATGGCGAGCTGGTCCGCGGCAAAAGCCACCGGCTCCGCGTGGAAATTGCCGCCCGAGACGACGGAATAGTCGGAGAGAACGAGCGGATTGTCGGTGACGGCATTGGCCTCGATTTCGAGCGTCCGTGCCGCCATGCGCAGAAGATCGAGACAGGCGCCGTCCACCTGCGGCTGGCAGCGGATGCAATAAGGGTCCTGGACGCGCTCGTCGCCTTCCCTGTGGCTCTCACGGATGGGCGAGCCTTCGAGGAGGCCACGCAAGGCGGTTCCCGCATCGATCTGGCCCTTATGGCCGCGCAGCGCATGGATGTCGGGATGGAAGGGCGCAGACGACCCCATGGCGGCATCGGTGGAAAGCGCCCCGGTGATCAGTGCTGCCTGTGCGGCCCTGTGGGCGCGGAAGAGGCCGGCCAGCGCCAGCGCCGTCGATGTCTGGGTGCCGTTGATGAGCGCGAGCCCTTCCTTGGCGGCGAACTCGATCGGCTTCAACCCCGCGCGCTCCAGCGCGGCGGCGCCGCTCATGCGCTCGCCGCCGAGGAAGGCCTCGCCCTGGCCCATCATGACGGCGGCCATATGCGCCAGCGGCGCGAGATCGCCGGACGCTCCGACCGAGCCTTTCTCGGGGATCAGCGGGACCACGCCGCTCTCCAGCATGTCCTCGATCAGCCTGACAACCGCGAGCCGCACGCCCGAGGCGGCGCGGCCGAGCGAGATCAGCTTCAGCGACAGGATCAGGCGAACGATATTCTCCGGCAGCGGCGCGCCGACGCCGCAGCAATGCGACAGGATGAGGTTGCGCTGCAGCGTGGCGACATCGGCCGCATCGATCTTGATCGAGGCCAGTTTTCCAAAGCCGGTATTGATGCCGTAGACAGGTTCGTTGCCGGCAGCGATCTCCGCGATGCGCGCAGCAGCCCGCTCGATGGCGGCATCGCATGACGGCTCGATCCGGACGGGCTCGCCGGTCCAGTAGATCATCTCCAGTTGCTGGAGCGTGACATGACCGGG
This sequence comes from Kaistia soli DSM 19436, assembly GCF_900129325.1. GTDB lineage: Bacteria > Pseudomonadota > Alphaproteobacteria > Rhizobiales > Kaistiaceae > Kaistia > Kaistia soli. The sequence continues at coordinate 513,404 of NZ_FQUP01000002.1, forward strand.
TTTCAGAACGATGGTCATCTTGGGATCCATTCCCCCTTGAAAATCCGTGCATGCAGCGGGTTAAAGCCGATGCGGTAGACAAGCTCCGCGAGGCTCTCGATGTCCCAAACGGCGAGGTCGGCCGACTGGCCAGAGACGATCGTTCCCGTGCGGGCGCCCAGCCCGAGGGCCCGTGCCGCTTCCGACGTGACGCCCGCGATGCATTCGTCGACCGTCAGCCCGAACAAGGTTGCCGACATGTTCATGGCCAACAGCAGCGAGGTCAGCGGCGAGGTGCCGGGGTTGCAGTCCGTCGCGATGGCGATCGGCACGCCGGCCTGGCGAAGCAGGTGGACCGGCGGCGTCTGCTTTTCATTCAGCGTGTAGAAGGAGCCGGGAAGGAGGACTGCCACCGTCCCCGACCTTGCCATGGCATCGACGCCGCCCTGATCCAGATATTCGAGATGGTCGGCGGAAAGTGCCTGATAGGATGCCGCGAGCTCGGCGCCGCCCAGATTGGAAAGCTGCTCGGCGTGGAGCTTAACCGGAAGGCCAAGCGACCGCGCGCGGTCGAAGACGCGGGCGATCTGCTGCGGCGAGAAGGCGATGCCTTCGCAGAAGCCATCGACGGCATCGACCAATCCCTCCGCATGGGCTTGGTCGAGCCCGGGCAGGACCACCTCGGAAATGTAGTCGTCGCTGCGGCCGGAATAGTCGGCCGGCGTGGCATGGGCCCCGAGATATGTCGTCACCACGCGGACGGGACGGATGCGTTCCAGCGCGCGGGCGGCGCGCAGCATGTCGCATTCAGCCTCGATCGAAAGGCCGTAGCCCGACTTGATCTCGATCGTAGAAACGCCTTCGGCGAGGAGATGATCAAGTCTTGGCAAAGCGGTCTCGACCAGCGCGTCGACGCTCATTGCGCGGGTGGCATTAACCGTTGAGACAATGCCGCCGCCCGACCGCGCGATCTCTTCATAGCTCGCGCCTGCAAGGCGCAATTCGAATTCTCGTGCGCGATTGCCGCCGAAGACGAGATGCGTGTGACAGTCGATCAGCGACGGCGTGACGAAGCGGCCGTCCAGCTTGACCGTGTCGGCGCCGCGCGCCATGTCCGCTGGCAGATCGCTTTCTTTGCCGGCGAACAGGATGGCCCCGCCTTCCGTCAGGATTGCTCCCCTCTCGACAAGGGCAAGCCCAGAGGTGCCGGCACGTGCCGTGGCGTAGCGGAGGTCGCGATAGAGGTGTCGTCGCTTCACAGTCTCGGTCACGATGGATGAACTCCGCCGGAAAAGGGAGCGCTACCCTTTCAATCTCAGAAATAATGTATATACATAGAGTGGTGCCTGCAAGCCGTTTCTCTGGGCTGTGGCCGACACGAGAGGGCGTGGATGAGTGCGATCTTTGCGGAACTGGCCCTCGTCGACGGTGCCTGGCGACGGGATGTGCTGCTCTCGATCGAAGGCGGCGTGATCACCGCTATCGAGGAAGGCGGCTCCCCAGCCGATGCGTCCGATAATGCGGCGATCCTCGTTCCGGGCATGCCGAACCTGCACAGCCACGCCTTCCAGCGCGCGATGGCGGGACTTGCAGAAGTGCGGGGGCCGGCTGCCGACAGCTTCTGGAGCTGGCGGACCGTGATGTACCGTTTCGCGCTCGCCATGGAGCCCGAAGATGTCGAGGCCGTTGCCGCCGCGCTCTACATGGACATGCTCGAGGCCGGCTTCACCCGCGTCGGTGAGTTCCACTATCTCCATCACGGCCGCGATGGCGCACCCTATGCCGATATCGCAGAACTCGCCGCGCGCATCGTCGCCGCGAGCCGGACGAGCGGCATCGGGCTCACGCTCCTCCCGGTGTTCTATGCCTATGGCGGCTTCGGCAAGGCCGGCCCTCAACCCGGCCAGCGGCGCTTCATCAACACGCTCGACAGCTTCGCCGATCTGATGGCGGCGTGCCGAAAGCTGGTTGGCGGCGAACCCGGCGCCACGCTCGGCGTCGCGCCGCATAGCCTCCGCGCCATCAGCCCTGACGAATTGCCGGCGTTGATCGCACTTGGCGAGCGCGGACCTGTTCATATGCATATCGCCGAGCAGATGCGGGAGGTCGAGGACTGCCTCGCTTGGTCGGGTGCGCGGCCGGTGGAGTGGCTGCTCGCGCATACTCCCGTCGACGCGCGCTGGTGCCTGATCCATGCGACCCATATGACCGAGGCCGAGACAATCGCCATGGCTCGCTCGGGCGCGACGGCTGGCCTTTGCCCCATCACGGAAGCCAATCTCGGCGACGGCGTCTTTTCGGCACCCAGCTTTCTGCGGGAAGGCGGGTGCTTCGGCATCGGCTCGGATTCGAATGTCTCGATCTCTGTTGCTCATGAACTCCGTCAGCTCGAATATTCCCAGCGCCTGTTCCATCAGGCGCGCAACGTGATCGCAGAGCCCGGCGGCTCCACTGGACGCCGGCTGTTCGATGGGGCGATCGCGGGCGGAGCCGCCGCACTTGGCGTCCGCGCGGGGCTTTCAACCGGGGCCGACGCCGATATGGTATCGCTGGATGCCGGTCGCCTCGCCGGGGCGACTCCGGACCAAATCCTCGATCGCTGGATCTTCGGCGACGGGGTCGCTGTGGATGGCGTCTGGACGCGGGGCAAGAGGCTGGTATCCGGCGGAAGACATTGCAATCATGACGCAATACGCCGTGAATTCCGTTCAGCCATGGCAAGGCTTGTGGAGTGCGCCTGATTAGTCAGCCTGCTGGAAGCCCGATGGACGCCAAAGACACACCAAGCCTGACCCTGCATCAGAAGATCCTCGGAGACATCGAGCGCAAGATCGTATCGGGCGAATGGCCGCCCGGTCATCGGCTGCCATTCGAGGTCGATCTGGCGAAGTCCTATGATGTCTCGCGCATGACCGTGAACAAGGTCATGACGCAGCTCGCGCGGTCCGGGCTCATCGAGCGTCGCAAGCGTTCGGGATCGTTCGTTTCCCTGCCGCGTGTACAGGCAGCCATCCTGGAGATCAGCGACATCGAGGCCGAGGTCCGTTCTCTGGGGCGGCCTTACTCCTATGCGATCCTCTCCTCTTCGGTCCGCCGCATGGAAGATACCGACGTCGCGGACTGCGATATTCCCGAGACTTCGGAGGTGCTCGACGTGACCTGCGTCCACTATGCCGGCGGCGTGCCCTTTTGCATCGAGGAGCGGCTGATCAATCTTTCCGTCGTTCCCGAGGCGCGGGCGGGCACGTTCGAGACCAGTCCGCCCGGCGCATGGCTGCTCAAGCAGGCGCCGTGGAGCACGGCCGAGCACCGGATCTTCGCAGTCAATGCGGTGGGAGGCCTGCCGAAGCTGCTGAACATTCCCAAGAACGCGGCCTGCCTCGTCGTGCAGCGCCGCACATGGAGTGAACTCGGCCCCGTCACCCATGTCCGCCTGACCTATCCGGGCGAACAACACTCGATCGTCGCGCGTTTCGCGCCGGCCGGGCCCTCGTCGGATCGCTCCTGAGGCCGGCTTGACAGTTGGAAAGGATCCCGCCCGATGGGCAGGATCAGAGTTTCTCGTCCTTCGAGCCTGCTCGGATGGCTGCGAGCACGTCCTTCTGCAAGGCAATAAACGCGCTGCTGGCGATCATGTCCTGGTTACGCGGGCGGGAAAGACCGACATGGAACTCGGCGTGGATCCGGCCGGGGCCGATCGCCATCGCAATGATCCTGTCCGAGAGGTAGACCGCTTCCTCAACGTCATGCGTCACGAACAGCACCGTCAGCCGATGCTCCTCCCAGATCTGGGTGAGCAGTTCCTGCATCTCGTGCCGCGTCAGGGCGTCGAGCGCGCCGAACGGCTCGTCCATCAGCAGCATTTTCGGCCGATAGGAGAGCGCACGGGCGATTGCCACCCGTTGCTTCATGCCGCCCGACAGCTGAGACGGATAGGCGTCGGCGAAGCGCGTGAGCTTCACGAGCTCGATATGGGCCCGCGCAATGTCGCGGCATTCACCAGCCGACATCCCGGCGGCCTTCAGCGCAAACTCGACATTTTCCTGCGCCGTCAACCAGGGCAGCAGCGTGTAGGACTGAAAGACGACACCGCGGTCGAGGCCCGGCCCGACGATCGGCGCCCCGTCAGTCAGCAGCACCCCCTTATCGAAGCCCTGCAGCCCGGCGACGATCGACAGCAGCGTGCTCTTGCCACAGCCCGATGCACCGACGAGCGAGACGAATTCGTTGTCGGCCAGCTTCAAATCGATATCGGCAAGCGCGTGCATGGGGCCGCGCTTGCCCGGATACCATTTGTTGAGACCCGCGATCTCGAGCTTCGGCACGCTCATCTCACTGCCTCGACTGATAGCGGAACAGGACGCGCTCGAGCGCCTTCATCGACTGGTCGGTGATGAGGCCGAGAATGCCGAGGAACAGGATGTAGCCGATGATGGTCTGGGTCTGGAAATAGCGCTGCGAGACTGTGATCCGATATCCGAGCCCCGAAGTCGCGGCGACGAGCTCGGCCAGAACGAGCCAGGTCCAGGCCCAGCCGAGGCTGATCCTGAGCGTGTCCCAGATTCCCGGCAGCGCTGATGGCAGGACGATCCGGGCCAGGATCTTCGATTCGGACAGTCCCAGTGTCCGGCCAAGCCCGACAAAGTCTGGCGGGACGCGCTTGACGTTGTCCATCACCATCAGGACCTGCTGGAAGAAGGTGCCGATCCAGATGATGACGAATTTCTGCCCGTCGCCGGTGCCCGCCCAAAGGATGGACAGCGGCACGAAGGCGACGACCGGCATGTAGCGCACGAAGTCGACGAAGGGCTCGATCGCCGCTTCCCAGACACGGAAGCAGCCGATGAGAATACCGATCGGGATCGCCATCAAGGAGGCGAGGGCGAACCCGATCAGCATGCGATAGACGCTGATGCTGGCGTCCTTCCAGAGCGTCCCGTCCGCCGACAGCTCCAGCATCCGCGACCAGACGGTGCCGGGCGAGGGGAGGAAGATCGGCTTGACCAGACCCGAGGTCGTGGCCGCCCACCAGACAACCAGGAGGCCGGCGAATACGGCGATGGCGATCGCCAGAAAGGTCCTGCCATCAAGGCCCGACCCGATCCGGAACGCGCCGGGCGGCCGGCCGACGCCTGCCCGCGTATGCGGAAGGGCGTTGCGGCCGGAGGTGCTGGTTTCAACGGGCGAGGACATCTCTGGACTTTCGCCGCTTCACCATCCCTTACTTGGCTGCGGCGGCTGCGAAGGACGGATCGATGATCGCCTCGGGTGCGATATCTTTCGTCACCAGCTTGGCCTGCTTCGCGGCCTTCAGCACGTCGGCGAAGGTCTTGGAAGAGAAGCTGCCGGTAAGGGCATCATTGGCTTCCTTGACCGAATAATAGGTGACGCCGTCGAACGCCGTCGTCAGCTCGTCCGGCGAAGCGCCGACCGCTTCGGCGATGATCTTGCGATCCTCGTCGGTGTTCACGCGGTAGTCCGCGAGCGCCGCGTCCCAGGCCTTGAGCATGGCGACGACCTGGCCGGGCTTCGACTTCAGCACCTCGTCGCGCACGACGAAGACGTCCGAGATGAGGCCCGGATCCTCGCCAGCGGTGTAGAGAAGCTTCACGGCCTTGTCCTGGGCGCGGGCGGCCGAGATGTAGGGCTCGTAGGTGACGGCAACCGGGACCCGGCCGGCGATCAGCGCGCTGCCGGCATCGGAAGCGGGCATCGGCACGCGCGTGATGTCGTCCATCGTCATCCCGTTATTGGCGAGCGCGTAGTTGAGGAGGATGTCGCTGGTGGTGCCTTCCTCGAAGGCGACTTGCTTGCCCTTCAGATCGGCGATCGAATTGATGCCTTCACCGGCGACGATGGCGTCGGCGGTCAGGCTGAAGTCGAGCAGCATGACGATCTTCACCGGCAGGCCGGCCTCGACCATCCCGATCGCGGTATGGGTCGCGATATTGGCGGCGTCGAGCTGGCCACTGGCGAGGGCAGCGTTGATATCCTTGTCCTCGCTGAAATTCACGATCTCGACGTCGTTGAGGCCCTGCTTCGCGAAAAGGCCCTTCTTGGCCGCGACGTGCCACTGCCCATAGCCAAGCCACGGTTCGATGCCGAGCTTGAAGGAGCCCGGTTCCGGCGTCGTCGGCAGGGGCTCGGCCGCATGGGCAGCGCTGAGGCTACCGATCAGCGCCGCGGCCATGGCGATGGCACGGGTCGAGCGGGCGACGGTGTTGAGGTTGAGCATCCAAACAATCCCTCTGGTTCGGCGGAGTCGAAGTTCTCCGGTTCCATCCGCCTTTGTTGTCGTTTTCTGGTGGCTTGCGCGCAAGTTTGTTCTTGTTGTCCGATTATAAGTATAGATTTATTGCGCGTGTCGTTTCAAGCAGACTGATGGCTGGCGAGGCCGGGAAGCGCCATTTCAGGCCCTGGGCGCATCGAGGAAACGGACCGCCGAACGCCCGTTTCGCCGCAACGCGTCGACGGAATCGAGACCCATCAGGGCAAGGTTTATTGTCAGCTCCGTCCTGAAGATGTTGAGCAGCTTTGCGACGCCGGCCTCACCGCCAGCCGCCAGCGCGAAGGCATAGGAGCGGCCGAGCATGACGCCGGACGCGCCGAGTGCCAGCGCCTTGATGACATCAGAGCCACGCCGAAAGGCGCCGTCGATCAGGATGTCGATCTCGCCGCCGAGTTGTTCGGCGATCTCGGGCAGCGCCGATATCGTGGAGGGCGCGGCGTCGAGCTGGCGGCCGCCATGGTTGGAAATCACGATGGCGTCGGCGCCGGTTGACCTGGCCAGTTGCGCATCGGCTGCCGTCAGGATGCCCTTGATGACGAGCTTGCCATTCCATCGCTCACGCAGCCATGCGACGTCGGCCCAGCTGAGCGTCTTGTCGATCCGCCGCGACAGGTTCGCCGCCTGCTCAAGAGCGCCGCGGCCGAATTCGGCGCGGTGATCGACAGCTTCGACCGAGGGCGTTCCCTTGCCGAGAACGTCGAGGCACCAAGCCGGTCGCGTCGCCATGTTCATCAGCATGGCCGGGGTCAGACGCGTTGCGGCGCGAAAGCCGTTGCGCACATCCTTTTCCCTTATGCCGGTGATCGCCGTGTCGACGGTCACAAAGAGGGCGCCAGCACCGGCGCGCTCGGCACCGGCCAGCAGCTCCTCGGTGAGCCCGCGGTCGTCCAGGATATAGAGTTGGAAATAGCCTTCGCCGCCAGCCGCTCGCGCCACCGACCCGATTGAGCGGATCGAGAATGTCGAGAGGCACCAGGGGATGCCCGCGGTCGCCGCCGCACGGGCGGCTGCGATCTCACCGTCGCGCCGATAGAGGCCGAGAAATCCGACCGGCCCCAGCATCAGCGGGAGGGCCGCGCGATGACCGAGGATATCGGCGCAAAGATCCTGCTGCATCGACCCGCGCAGGACGCATTGCTCGAGCGCCCAGCGGTCGAAATCGTCGCGGTTGCGGCGGAGCGTGGTCTCGCCGAAGCTGCCGCCATCGATATAGTCGAAGAAGATCTTCGGCAGCCGTCGCCGCGCGGCGTCCCTGAAGTCATCGGCATTGACGATCATCGTGCTGCCTCGCGCGAGTCAGGCTGGGTCAATGGAGTCGAAGAACGCCGTCATCAGATCGCTGCCTCTATCCGGCTCAGACCCCACCATGACCGCAACACCGAAGGCGATCGCCGAGGACGACGGATTGTGAGTGGCCGCGCCGGCCCGGAGGTTCATCACCAGCGTCGGGCACAGGAAGAGGGCGTTGCGGATCACCTGCCGCCAGTCGCCCGGCAGTAGCCCGCGCGTTCGCAGCAAGGCAAGCAGCGGCCGCCAAACCTCCGCCGCCTTGGCATGCAGCAGCCGCTTGCGCACCGCCGAGAGATCCCAGTCTGTCTCGATGGACAGGATACCATCCCGATAATTGGCGCGCGTCTGGTAGCGGCGCTCCGCCTCAGCCGGCTCATAGAGCCAGAACGGATGGGCAAGGCAATTGTGAAACGTGGCCTTCACCTCCGCCAGGAGGGCGGGGACGTTCTCCCCTGCGAAAGCCGGGTCGAAATACATGAGCCGCGGCTGCAAAGCGTCATCGAGGTACCAGACATTGGCATTGTGGGCGTCGCCATGGGCGATCACGCCGCCCGCATCGGCGAGGTGGCGCGGATCAAGGCGGTGAAGCGCATCTTCGAACAACGCTCCCACCGACCGGCGATAGGTCGTCCCGTTGAAGCAGATCCTTGCACTGGAGAACTCGTCCCATGAGAGGTCTGCGCCGGGAAAGCGGAAGCGCTGGCCGATATAGAACTGCCGGTACCGCCCGCCTGGAGCCAGTCCCGTGGAGGGATCGATCATGCGTTGGTGAAACAGCCGGTGGACCGGTTCGGCCTCGGATTCTGCCGCGGTGATCGGATGAAGGCTCCGTTCGAAGACCCTGAAGATCTCGCCGTTGAGAGCCGTTTCGGCCGCGATTGCGCGATCCTCGGCCGCATCGTCCAGTCCTATATCAAGACGGCGCAGGACATCTGAAAAGCGTGGGTCGGTCCGGCGGCGATAGATCAGGATTTGCTCGCCGGCCATCACCGACTTGTAGACGGGCAGATCGATCGGCAGCCCCGCTTCGGCAAGAATGTCGGCGCGATAATATTCGCCCGCCATCGCCTCTTCACCTTCCTCTTGGTGAAACTTGAAGAAGTAGTCGGCACCGGCGGAGGTCAGGAAGCCGTTGAGCGAGTTGAGGCTGTACTGGTCGCGATTGATGATGACATCGGTGATGGGAATCTTGAAGAGATCGGCAATCAAGGCGGCGATCAGCCGCCGTGCCTCGCCGTCGTCTTCGCGGGCCATGGCCCTGATCGCGGCCGTGCGGCTGTCGGCTTTGGCTGTGTTCATCAACTGGGGCTGATCTGTCATCGTGATAGCGTCACCGGTGTGGCAGGACGATTGACTTCAGGCCCGTCGCGGCGCCGGCAATGATCCGCTCATAGGCGCGTGGAACATCGTCGAGCGCATATTCCGCATCGATCCACCGAAGCAGAATGTCGGCATGCCGGCCGGCCAGTACGGAGGCTTCGATGAGATCGTCGGTGGTGAAGGCGTGGCATCCGTAAAGCGTCGTCTCCTTCTCGACGAGGAGGTTGGGGTCGAGCGCGACGGTGCCATGCGAAATGCCGACCAGCGCCAGCCCGCCACCCGAACGCATGCCCCGAATGACGGTCTCGATCACAGCCACATTGCCACTGGCGTCGAAGACATGTCCGATCGTGGCAAGCAGCTCCTCCGTCAACTCGACGACGCGCGCGCCGATGCTGTCGGCGACCAGCGCGGCGCGAGCCGCGTTGCGGTCTGTGATCAGGATCGGCCCGTCATGGGCAGTGGAGAGAATCAGCGCAATCAGGCCGCCGATCGTGCCGCATCCGACGACCAGGACGGGCTCGCCTTGCGGAGGGGCGAGCCGCCTGACGGCATGGAGTGCGACGGCCAGCGGTTCGGTCATGGCCGCGGCGCGCGCATCAATGGACGGATCGATCCTGTGCAGCAGGGATGCGGGCAGCACGACCTCTTCGGCGAAGCCGCCGTCGCAGGCCTCGCCGACGAAGCCGAGCGACCGGCAGATATTGTTGCGCCCGGCTCGGCAATGATCGCATGTGCCGCAATAAAAGCGGGAATCGACAGCGACGCGATCGCCGATCGCGAGGGTCGCGACCCCCTCACCGAGAGCCAGCACTTCGCCGGTGAGTTCGTGCCCGGCGATGTGAGGCGGGCCGCTCAGCCAGCGTCCCGTGAGATAGTTATGGATATCGGAACCGCAGATTCCGGCGGCCAGCACCTTGAGATGGGCCTCCCCGGCTCGTGGCGGGGGCGGGGGGCCGACCGCCTCCACCGAGAGCGTGCGAATGCTATGCAGCCTGACTGCCTTCATCACGATCAGCGCTTCAGATAGGCGTCGCGCATCTCGGACACCGCGTTGTAATGCGACGAGAAGCCTTCATAGCGGGCAAGCGTTCGCGCGTGGCGGGCGAAGAGCGGATAGGCGTCGGCCGTCACATAGCCGATCGATGAGCGCTTGACGAAGTCGTGGACCGAGAGCGGACCCCAAGTGCGTGCCCAGCGGCTCGTCGGAAGGACCGCGTTCGGCCCGAGGCCGAAATTGGCGATGGTGACGGGCGTGTGCGGCCCCATCAGGATTTCTGCTGCCTCCGTGATCCGGCCGAGATAGGCGAAAGGGTCGGTCGAGAGGATCTCGAGATGCTCCGGCGCATAGTTGTTCACAAAAGCGATGCTCTCCTCGGCGCTCGCGGTCAGCACGATGCCGCCATAGCGTCCGGTCAGCACCGCCTTCGAGAACGCGACGCGCTGCTCGGTCATCCGCGCCCAATGATCGGGAAGCGCGGCGAGAGCCTCCTCCGCGACCCTTCGGCTATGCGTGACCAAAAACGCTGACGAATCCGGCCCATGCTCCGCTTCGACCAGGAGATCGAGGGCCGCGAGGCCGCCATGGACGGTGTCATCGGCCAGGATCACCGCCTCGGAGGGCCCGGCCGGCAGCCCCGCATCGATGACCCCGGCCAGCACGCGCTTGGCGGCGACCACCCAGGGACTGCCGGGGCCGACGATCTTGAGCGCTTTCCGCACGGTCTCGGTGCCATAGGCCACCGCAGCCACCGCCTGCGCGCCGCCGCATTTGTAGACCGTGTCGACGCCCGCGATGCGCGCGGCCACCAGCGTCGCCGCATCGACAGAGCCATCCGCCGTTGGCGGTGTGATGATGGAGATCTCGGGCACGCCAGCGACAACTGCCGGCACCGCTGTCATCATCGTCACCGAGGGAAAGGCGCCCTTGCCGCGCGGAATATATAGGGCAACCGACCGGATGGGCGTGTAGCGATCGCCGGCAAAGCCGCCCGGCCGGATCTCCTTCAGCCACATCGCCTCCGGCTTCTGCTCCTCGTGAAAGAGGCGGATGTTCTCGACGCCGAAACTGATCGCCTCGATGACCTCGGGATCGACGGTCTTGAAGGCACGATCGAACTCTTCCTCGGTCGCTTTCAGCCGGCCCGACTCCACGGACGCCTTGTCGAGTTCCCGCGCGAAGCGCACCAGCGCCGCGTCGCCCTCGACCCGAACGGCCTCGATGATCGGTTTGACCTTCTCGACGAAGACGGAAAGGTCGGATTCCGATCGCTTCAGAAGCGCCTCACGGGCTGCTCCATCAAGGTGTGCCAACTCGTGGAAGGAGACATTGGACATCGTGTTCTTCTCTGGACTGTGCTTGGGGCGCCGACCGCTGATGCCAAAGCCCGATTCAGGTTCAGATGCTGGCGAGATAGCCGCCGTCGACGGGCAGGCACTGGCCGGTGATATAGGCGGAAGCCTCGCTCGCGAGAAAGACGGCGACGCCCGCCAGGTCTTCAAGCTTGCCGAAGCGCCGCAGCGGAATCTTGGCGATCATTGTCTCTCGCCAGCTCTCGGAGGCGTAGAAGCCGTCGGTCATCGCCGTATGGAAATAGCCGGGCGCAATCGCGTTGACACGGATATCGAGCGATGCCCATTCCGCAGCCAGGGCGCGTGTCATGCCGAGCAGGCCCGATTTGGACGACGTGTAGGGCGCGGCGGTGGGAATGCCGACATAGGAGGTGAGCGAGCAGAGATTGATGATCGAGCCGCCGCCGCCCGTCTTCATCTCCCTGGCCGCCGCCTGAGCGGCGAAGAACGCGCCTTTGAGATTGGTATCGACGATAGCGTCCCACTGCGCTTCTTCGATATCAAGCGAAGGACAGACCTCTTCGTAGCCGGCATTGTTCACGAGAATGTCCAGCTTGCCGAATTTGACGGCAGCATGGTGCACGGCCGCCCGACAGGCGCCCGTATCGCGCACGTCGAGCGCAATGGCGAGTGCATTGCGGCCTGTCGCCTCGATGGCGGTTCGGGTTGCGTCGAGATCCGCGATGTTCCGCGCAGAGATGGCGATGTCGGCGCCTGCCCCGGCCAGCGCCTCGGCGATTTCCCGACCGATGCCCCGGCTTGCGCCGGTGACGAAGGCGTATTTCCCCATCAAGGCGAAACTGACAGTCAAGCTCTGTCTCCCTCGTTGGCAATCACCGAATCCCCTCGGGGGACTTGCTCGACATCCCGTCGAATATGTATAGACATACATCCATAGGCGTCTGGGCCTGTCAACTGCGAATTTTCGGCTGCGGCGCTCGGAACGGGAAGCATATCGATGCATAAACTCATTCGAAGCGAAGTGCGCGAATTGTCCCCCTACAATGCGGGACTGACCATCGACGAGGTGCAGGCGCGCTATCATCCGCCGCGGATCGCGAAGCTCGGATCCAATGAAAATCCGCTCGGCGCGTCGCCTCATGTGACAACCGCGCTGGCATCGCTGGCGAAGGCAGTTGCCCTTTATCCGGACCCATCCGCTCGAACGGTTCGTGTCGCCTTGGCCAAATCGCTCGACATCGATGCAGAGGCGATCATTCTCGGCAACGGTTCCGAGGAACTGATTGCCGCGGCATGCCGCGCCGTCCTCGATCCTGGTGACAGGATGGTGACGTTCTATCCCTCGTTCCCCCTGCATGAGGACTATGCCACGACGATGGGCGCGAATGTCGAGCGCGTCAGCGTCGAGGCCGATTTCTCCGTGCCGCTCGACCGGCTGATCGCGGCGGGTCGCGGTGCCAAGATGATGATGTTCTCCAATCCAATGAACCCAGTCGGCACTTGGCTGGAGACCGGAGCGTTTCGCAAACTGGTCACGACTCTCTCGCCGGAGACGCTGCTTGTGGTCGACGAGGCCTATTTCGAATATGCAGCAGGCGAGGTTGATTTCCCTTCTGCCATCGACATGCTTCGCGGTTCGGACCTCAATTGGCTGGTGCTGCGGACTCTCTCGAAAGCCTACGGCCTCGCCGGCCTGCGCGTTGGCTACGGCGTATGCAGCAGTCCGGAACTGAGATCTTTCCTTGATCGCGTGCGGACACCGTTCAACAGCAATGCGGCAGCCCAGATGGCGGCGCTCGCGGCGCTTGCCGACCTGGATCATCTCGAGCGGGGCGTTGTGCATAATCGAAGCGAGCGTGTGCGGATCCGGTCTCTCCTCGCCGACAATGGATTTCGCGTCGCCCCATCCAAGGGCAATTTCCTGTTTGTCGACGTGCGCCAGCCGGCGAGCGTGGTCGCGGAGGCCTTGCTCACGCGGGGTGTCATCATCAAGCCGTGGCGACAGGCCGGCTTCGATCATTTCATCCGGGTGAGTATCGGATCGTCCGACGACAACGACTTCTTCGTCCGGTCGCTATTGGAGGTCGTTTGAGCCGAGTTGGCCGCCGCGATCGATCATGGCATCAGTATCGATGACGACTTCAATGATCACACCGAGCTATGTCCCGACATCATCTGTGGATTCCCGCGCCAATGCCTGATCGAGCGAGCTGATGCGCTACCGCGTCGAGCACCGGGCCATGCCCATCGTCGGCTATGTCGAGCCGTGGACAGGGCCTCCGGGAACACGCTCGCTCAGCGCTTCGTCCGATCGCCCTATCGACGCCGTGAGAATCCGGCGGCTGGACCGTGACGACATGCCGGCGATCGATTGGCCGGTGCGGACGGCCAGAGCCGCAGAGCATCAAGTGTTTGCGCGCGGCGCCTGGGCCTCCATCGAACGCTACGAACACCTTGGCGCGATTGCCAATCTCAGTTTCGAGATTCTCCTGACCCGCAATGTGGGCCGCAAGGTTCTCTTGGACGGGGGCACCTTCCAGCTCGTCATCAAGGGCGGGGCGCTGGAGCTCGAGGTGGGCGGCCACAAGACCCAGTTGGTTGAATTGCCTTCGCGCGAATGGTTGCGTCTTGAGCTGAACTGGCACGAGGGGAGATTGACGGCGAGCAGCCTGAATGCCTTCAAGCCTCATCTCTCGAGCGCAGCATTCGATGCGCCGCGACCCATGATCATCGCCTTGTTTTCCGATGTGAAAGAGTCCGTCGCTACCCTCAACGCGCGACTGGGAAGGATCCAGCTTTCAGGCGCAGACGGCGTCGCCGACTGGGTGTTTCCAACTCTGTTCACTGAGGCGCCGATGATCGCTGCCGGAGCGGCGCTCCGCCTTCGTGGAGGCCCAACCTTCTGCGTCTGCTCGGCGCGCTGGGATGGCAGCGTGCTCGATCCGCGTCTTGCTCCGGACCATTACGACGCCTTACATTTCCACGAAACGGATATGGAGGGGTTGGATTGGCCGGTAAACTATACAGTCGAGATTCCGGATGGCGCTGAAAGCGGCGTCTACGCATTCGAACTGATTTCGGCAGACATCAGCGAGCGCATTCCATTCTTCGTTGCCACAAGCCATCCCGCCGCCGCGCTGTTGTTCGTGGTCCCGACCTCGACCTATCTCGCTTATGCCGACGAATACCTTCCTCCCCATCTCTATGAGTGGATAGGAACGGACGGGGGTCATGTCTTCGCGCGGGACAATGAGCTTCGGTCGCTCTACGACTTTCACGCCGACGGCAGTGGCGTGTCGCTGGTGTCGACGCGAAAGCCCAAGGCGACCCTGCGTGATGATTATAAATACCCGCTTTGCGGTGATCCGCACAATCTCCCGGTCGATCTGCATTTCCTGAAGTTCTGCGCGCGTCATGGCATTGCTGTCGATGTCGCGACCGATGCCGATCTTCATCGCGAGGGCGCCGCGCTCCTCGGCCGCTATCGTGGCGTGATCACAGGCAGCCACCCTGAATACCTTTCGGTCCGAATGGAGCAGGCCTATCGCGGCTATGTGGCGGGCGGCGGACGGCTCGCCTATCTCGGCGGCAATGGTTTCGCGGCCGTGGTGGCTTACCGTGATGAATGGATGGAACTCCGCCGCGGTCCCACACAAGCCGGCCGCACCTGGGACGGACCCTTGGCCGAGATGAGCCTCGCCCTGACCAACGAGCCAGGCGGATATCTCAGAGACCGCGGCAAAGGCGAACATCGCCTTGTGGGGGTTGGCATCTCCCTGATGGGGTTCTCGTCGGCCTTGCCGTTTCAACGCAGGGAAGCCAGCTTTGCGAAAGGCTTCGAATGGTTGTTCGCGGGCGTCGCAGATTGTTTCGGCGATTCCGGGATCGTGCTGGGCGGTGCCGCGGGCTACGAGGTCGATTCGGTCAACTACCCCTTGGGCAGTCCGCTCGATATCGTCATTCTGGCTACGGCGACGGGCTTTCCGGACGACTATGTCGATGATCCTGGCAGGTGGTTTGAGGCAGGGAACGAAGACCGGCGATCGCAACGGCGCGCCGATATGACGTTCTGGAAGCATCCGTCCGGCGGCATCATATTTTCCGCCAGTTCCGTGTCCTTTCTCGGCGCGCTTCCCGGCCAGGGCGAGAACAATGACGTGGGCACGCTGACGATCAATTTGCTTCGAGGACTTGAGCAACGGGACGTCTTATGATTGCGAGAGGCCGAAGTGTCGAAGGTCACCCAATGAAAGCTTTCATGGCTCATGACTAAGGCCAACCGGAAAATATCTCGCGGCCATCTAGTCGTGTTTACTGTCGGTTAATAAATTCGTCGATCAGGGCGAATGTCGCCTCCGGTTGTTCAATATGCGGGAGGTGACCGGCTCTATCCACCAAAGCGAACCGCGCATTCCCGAATGCCTGGGCCATCGCGCGCCCATAGGCTGGCGTTGCTATGCGATCACTTTCCCCCCAAATCACCAGAGCCGGGACCATGACGGCGCTTAGGCGCCCGAGCAGATCTGGATCGGCCATACGAGTCCCAGCCAACACTCGTAGCGTCGCGATATTACCTTGCGTCGAGGCTCGCCGCTCGGGCGGCAAAGACAGCGGATCGACAAAGAACCGATCAGGGTCGTGATACGAATGCTCAGCGATCTGACGAGGCGTCAGGCTGAAAAAGTTCACAACCGGCTGTCCCGGAACTTCCACCCCGACACTATTGATGAGCACCACCCGATCAATTCGTCGTTGAGCATCGCGGAGAGCCATTTCGGCCGCAATCCAACCGCCCATCGACGAGCCAATCACCTTGACGTTGCTCAAGTCCCGCTGTTCCAGCTCCCGCAGATATAGGTCCGCCAGATCAACCACGCTGGAAATCGAGGTGGGCCGCGATGTGCCGTTCCAACCAGGATGAGTCGGCGTCAGCACCAAGCCCGTCGAAGACAGATGCGTTGCCAAGCCAGCCACGGTCGACGGTCCTCCACCGCCATGCAGCACGAGGACAGGCGCGCCATGACCCTGTTCGATCATCGTGATCTCCATTTTCGGCGTGGTCATCATCCACTCATTGCTTGATATCAACATATTTATATAACTACTCTTATATCAAGCGGATGGCAAGTGTGGAGAACGCGATATGTCGATGGACCTCGAAAGGTTGGGTCGAAAAATCAAAGCCGCACAGCACCGGCAGCACCGCACGCTGGATGCCGCGTTGGCACCCCTCGGAACAACCATCGTGCAGTGGGACGCACTCCGCGCAATTGGCGCGAGACCCGCTGCATCGGGCCATGAACTGGCGCTTGCGACATTTCAGACGGATCAGGCGTTTGGCACGCTGGCCACCAGGCTCGAAGCACAAGGGCTCATTGAGCGCCGCGCCGGGGAAGGCCGCCGTATTGACCACCGGCTGACGTCGGCAGGAGCCAGAATGCTCGATGCCGCTAACAAGGTCGCCAGCGATATCCGCGTTCAAATGTTTGCATCGCTCACGGATACGGAACGAGCAACGCTCGGGGCATTGTTGGACAAGCTCTTGGCGATGGCTGAGCCCGGACAGCTTCATCCCGCCAAACGGCCATCACCGCGATGATAGACGGGCTGACCATCGCCGCACTGCTCACGAGCGCTGTCTGGCGCCCGTAGACTTGATGGCTGAGAGCTGGGCCTAAACCCTCGTATAGGCCGGCCAACCGAACAGCCGATTTCGGCGGATCGCCGAGGCTTCTATTGCTGAAGCCGTGATGACAGCGCGTTTTGTGGCGAGCCCCGCCGGATGTCGCTGCCGCGCTCAGCCCCTGCTCAAGGAGAGAGTTCCATGACCACCCTCACGGCGAAGACGCGGCAGATCGCCCCGCTCCGCACGCCCACAGACCTCGGCGAAGAGGCGACGCGCGACATTGCCGCCGCCCTCACGACCTTGCTCGCCGACGTCTTCGCGCTCTATCTGAAGACCAAGAATTTCCACTGGCACATGTCGGGCCCGCATTTCCGCGATTATCACCTGATGCTCGACGATCAGGGTGACCAGCTCTTCGCGATGACCGACGACATCGCCGAACGGGCGCGCAAGGTTGGCGGCACGACGCTGCGATCGATCGGCCATATCCAGAGGCTTCAGCGGATCGCCGACAACGATGCCGCCTATGTGACCGCACAGGACATGCTCGCCGAACTCGCCAGCGACAATTTGCAGATCACGGGATACCTCCGCGCGACCCATGCGGTCTGCGACGAGTACAACGACGTCGCCACCGCCAGTGTCATCGAGAACTGGATCGACGAGAGCGAACGCCGCACCTGGTTCCTGTTCGAGGCGACGCGCTCACAGCATTGAAGTCGCCAACAGCGCGCTCGATGTGGATGAGCGGGACCTTTCGCGCGTTCCGCTCGCCGCTTCGCGCCGTCGATCTGATCGGCGTGATCGCAACGCTGGGCAATCCGGCTGCCGCAGGAGTGATCAGGATCCCATCTGGTGCGGCTCAGGCATCAGGCCGAGGGTGAAGGAGAAGGCGGTTCCCTCGCCGCGCCTCGATCGCACCTCCAGCGCGCCGCCATGAGCCTCGATGATCGAGCGACAGATCGCGAGGCCGACGCCCATGCCAGAATTCTTTGTCGTGAAGAAAGGCTCGAAGATGCGCTGGAGCATGTCGTCCGCGATGCCGGACCCCGTATCGCTGATGGCGAGGCAGATCGACCCCTCCTGATGCGTCGTCTCGACGACGAGGCGCTTCTCGCCGAGCGGCGTCGCCTCCATCGCGTGGATGGCGTTGGTGATGAGGTTAAAGATGACCTGCTGCAACTGGACCGGATCGGCGAGTACGACCCCGCGCGATGCGCCCATGCGACGGACGACCGTAACCTGATGCGTCTCCAATTCATTCGACGTCAGGCGCAGCACGTCCTCGGCCACGGCTTCGAGCCTGACGGGCGAGAAGGCTGCGGGCGCACGCTTGGCTAGTGATCGCAGTGATTTCACGATGCCGGCCGCGCGCAGCCCCGCAGCGCGGATGCTTTCCAACCCGCTCATCGCCTCGCCAAGATCCGGCTCCGCCCGGTTCAGCCAACGGATGGCGGCATCGGCATTGGCCACGACGGTCGCAAGAGGTTGGTTGATCTCATGCGCGATCGAAGCTGCAAAGCTGCCCATCGCCGTCATCTGCGATGTGCGCGCCAGTTCTGATCGCGCTTCGCGAAGCGAAATCTCGGCCTGCGCGCGAAGGGTGTTCTCGTCGACCAGATCTCGGTAGAGCCTGGCCGTGTCCAGCGAAATCGCGGCTTGCGGCGCCAGCACTTCCAGCATCGCCGTCCGGTCGGGCGTGAAGACGTTCGCCGCAAGGCTGTTCTCGAGATGGAGGACACCGACGAGGACGCCGCGCTTGATCAGCGGCAGGCAGAGCAACGAGCGCATGCCCCGCTCGTCCGATCCGGCCTTGCGCAGATGCGGGAGCTCGGCAAGGGCATCGCCAAAGACAACGGCCTTCCGCGTGCGCATCACAGTGTTCAGAACTGCCAGCGGAAGATCTCGGTCGGTAGGCGGAGACGTCCGGATATCAACCTTGACGTCCCGATGCTCGACGCGCGCCGTCGCCTCGATGAGTGGCTCGTCGTCGTGGATGAGCAGGAGCAGGCCGGTCTGCGCGCCGGCATGGATGATCATTTCCCGCATCAGTGTGCGGATGACCGGTTCGAGCCCCACTTCCTCGGCCAGCACCTGGGCGGATTTCGTCATGGCGGCGAGGTCGAGTGCGCTCTGTCCCTCATTTTGCTGCGAAGGCGGCTCGATCTCATCTCTCAGCCAGGGAAAGTCGCTGTGCAGATGCGCGACCTTTCCATCGGCGCCCCACTGGCGATAGAGCCTTATGGCGGCAAGGGCGTAGCCTTGCGCAGCAATGTCCAATCCCTCTTCTGACAAGTGGCGTGCCGCGAGTTCATGGGCGAGAGCCTGCTCGTGGATGAAGCCCGATGCCAGCGCGGCCTCGGCGGCCTGCGCGTAGAGCTTCTGCGCCGCTAGGCCGTGGCCGGCGAGCCGCGTCGCCTCCGCCTCGAGCAGCAGGGACTTGCTCGCGAAGGTCGCCGGATTGAGCGTTCGCCAGGCCGCGAAGCGGGCGCGGGCGCCGGCCATACGCGCGATGGCGTCCTTTGGATCGGTTCTGGCGCGTGGTGACCGCGCGATCGCCAATGCGAGGAACAGGCGGCAGCCGGCACCGTCGATATGGGCGGGAACAGCGCCGATCAGGCTTTCGGACGCTTCGAGATCGAGGATTGCGCGGTCGATATCGCCGAAGAAGAACGCCGTGATGCCGGCATAGAGGTGCACCCAGAACTGTGTCGGGATGGAGACGATCGGATCGGGCGGCACCAGCGCGCCGGCGTCATAGTCTCCGGAGACGAGCGTATCGACCAGGCGCAGTTGGGCGCCGAGGATGAGTTCGATGTCCCTGTAGTTGATCTGACGCGTCCAGATCAGTCCCTCCTCGATCTCGGCGCGGGTGGAACGCAGCGGTTCGCCCAGGATCAGTAGGTCGGAGGCGACGTGGTTGCGCGCATAGCAGGCCATGCCGAGATCGCCGGCCGCCTGACCGGCTGCTGCCGCCTCGCGGGCGCGGGCAAGGGCGAAGCCGAGAGGCTTCGTCCAGACCGCGACCTGATCGAGGGCAATGAGCGCTGCCGTGCGCTGCGCCTCATAGCCATCGCGCCGGGCGATCGCCACGGCCGCGGCGGCATAGGCCGCGCCGTCCTCATAGGCCTCGTAGTGATGAGCGCTGAAGACACCGAACCAGGCCAGTCCGTAGGCCGATTCAGGCGTCATGCCATGATCGAGCGTCAGTTCGACAATCTTGATCACGTGCAGAAATCGCAGTTCCCCGTCGACGAAGGCCGAAGCGATCAGCGTGGAGAGGAGAGAGAGTGCCGAGCGCCGCGTGGCATCCTGCATCTCTGGCAGGGCCGCGATCTCCGCCATCGTGTGGCGATCGAGCTTCGCGCGGCAGGCAAGGTAGGCCTGCCTCAGATGTTCCGGATCCGGCGAGCGATCGAGATCGATGCCAAGCAGTTCCAGTCCGGCGAGCGCAGCGTCGATGGCACGGCGATAGTCGGATTGGATGGTATGGGCGATGGCCTTCAGGCGGAAGGCCTCGGCCCGGTCGAGCGGCTGACTGGTATCCTCCAGCAACCCGTCGATTGCCCGCAGCGCTTCATCTGCGGCCGAGAGGGCGAGCAGGCAGTCGCAATGCAGCAGCTCGACATCGAAGAAGAGGCGCTGATGGCTCCCGCGCCACTCCGGCGGCATCATCCCCCTCGCCGTCAGCAAATAGCTCGCGGCCCGGGGAATCGCGCCGGCTCTGCGCGCACGTCGGCCCGCCGCCGACAGGATGCGGACGAAGGACAGCCTTTCCGCCTCGCTGAGCATGGTCCGTTCGCCGCGCTCGATCTGGCTGGCGATGTCGAAGGCGAGTTCGGCGTGATCATCCCCATAGAGCGCGATCAGTTGCCGGGCGATCGCGGTATGTGCCGCCGGCCGGTCCTCCTCGGGGGTCAGCGCATAGGCCGCCTCCAGAACGCGGTCATGCGCCGCAGCATAGTCGGCGCCTTGATGGACGAGGAGGCCGCTTTCGGTCAGCAGCCCGGCGATCTCATCCAATTCGGCCCGGCGCCGACCGAGCAGGCGCTCCAGCAGCGCTGGGGAGCAGCGACCCCCGGCGCAGGCGAGCAGGCGCAGAAACTCCCGCTGGCCTTCAGGCAGGCCGTCGAGCCGGTGAAGCATGAATTCGCCGATCGAGCGCTGCTGCCCGAGCCGGCTTTGATCCCATGCCCATCGCTGTCGCTCGGTATCGAAGGACAAGATCTTCTCGTCGACGAGCTTTCGCAGCAGCTGTCCGACATAGAAGGCGTTGCCATGGGTCTTGCGATGGATGATGTCGGCAAGGGGCGCGACATCGGCCGAGGCGCTGTCGAGCGCGCTGGCGAGAAGCTCGCCCATATCGGCGGACGAGAGCGGCCGCAGGGTGAGTTCCAGCGCTGGAACCGATCCGGACCGCGCACTTGCGAGGAGGGCGACCAGATCAGGGCGATCAGCAAGTTCCTCGGTCCTGTAGCTGCCCATCAGCAGCACATGCGGGGGCGCCTCGCTCAGGAAGGACTTGACGACGGCGAGGCTTGCGTCGTCGGCCCATTGCAGGTCGTCGAGGAAAAGGACGAGCGGGGCCTCAGGCCGTGCGATCGCGGCAACTGCTTGAAGGATCACGCGGCCGATCCGCAGTTGTGTGAGGGTCGCCGACGCGTCGGGCAAGGGGGCGCTGTCGCCGAGTACGAACGCGGCCTCGGGCACCATGTCGACCAAGAGACGGCCATAGCCGGCCAGGTCGGCGATGAGCCGCGCGCGAATCGATTGGAGGACCGCGGCGTTCTCGCTGAGAATTCGTCCGATCAGGGAGCCGAGCGCCTGCGTGAACGGCGCATAGGGAATGTCCTTCTGCAGAAGGTCGCTCTTGCCGATCGCGAACTGAAAGTCAGCCGGCAGGATCTTCGACAGTTGCTCGACCAGCGCCGACTTTCCCATGCCGGCCTCGCCGGAAATGAACACGACCTCCATCCGGCCCAACTGGCGGACGCGCCCGACTGCGGCGACGAGATCGGCGCGTTCGCGTTCGCGGCCGAACAGGCGCTTCGACAGCGAGGTCCTCGGCGAAAGGTCGCCGCGACCTACGGCGAACACGTCGACGGTTCCCGTCCCCGACAGCAATGCGCGCGCATGCTGCAGGTCCGCGAGCAGCGTATCGGCGCTCTGGTAGCGGTCGTCCGGGTCCTTGGCGATCAGCTTCAGCAGGATGGCGTCGATCCCGGGCGGGGTGTCGGTACGCACGAGACTCGGCGGCGGCACGGCGATCGCGACATGGGCGTGCAGCCACGCGGCAATGCTGTTCGCCTGCAGCGGCAGGCTTCCGGTCAGGACTTCGTACAGTATCACGCCGAGCGCATAGAGATCACTGCGGGCATCGCAATGCGGATCCTGTCGCCGCGCCCGCTCCGGCGCGGCATAGCCGATGTCCGGAACCGACAAAGCCTCATCGCCGGTGATGGGGGGAAGCGCGGCAGCGAGGGAACGGCCGAACCCGGCGAAGCGCAGGCTGCCATCGTTGTCGACCAGCACGCGTGCCGGATGCAGGCTGCCATGTACGATACCGAGCGCGTGCAGCTTTGTGAGCGATCGGGCTGCCGCCAGAGCGAGATCGATGAACCGCTCGAGCGGAAGCGTGCCGGCGGCGATATCGGCAAGGGTCGCTGCGTCACGGGCCGGATAGACGAGGATGACCCGCTCGCGATGGCCGATCTTCTGCGGCAACTCCGCGATGGTGATGTCGAGCAGGCTGACCAGCGCCGCCTCGTGCTCGAGTCGCGCGGCGGCGGGCGTGCCATGGGCCGTGCTCAGAATGCGCCAAGATTGGCCGTCCGGCTCGCGCCCAAGATGGATGTCGACCCCGTCCTCGGTCCCTTCCGGCGAGACAGCGAGACGGCTCCACCATATGCCGTCGATGCGGTCGAGCCCCGGGCCCGGCGCAGCGACATTGTCCACGTCGCAAGATGCGCCTGGAAGGTCATCGCCTGGCCGCGTCGTCCCACGACCTGGCTGACCGAGCTCTTCCTCGATGCGCATGCGTCCGTCTCCCAGGGGATCTCGATATGGGCGGCGACGTGATTCAGTTTGGCGGCCTGGCCGCGTGTCAGCACTCCCTATTGCAAACAAGACGGGCAGGAAAGAGCAAGGCCCGCGAGACAGGCAGCTATCCCTGAATGGTAGTGGACGCCGATGGCGAGCGCGGCGGGCGTTTGCGGCCTCGGCTCTCGGCACGCGGCTCTCGGCCGCAGGTTTCAGCCGGCGGTCCTTGACGGAGCGACGCGCACGAGCCGCACCGGGATTCCTTTCGACGCCGGCGTGAAACTCTCGGGATCATGGGCATAGAGCGGGATCAGCGGATTGGTCTCGGGATAATAGGCGGCGCAGCCGCCATCGGGAAACGCATAGGGCACCACTAGAAATCCGCGGACCGCGCGCTCGATGCCGTCATTAGAAAGAGTGATGATGTCCACCCGGTCATCGGCCTCGAGGCCGCGCTTCGCCATCTCGCCGGCATTGAGGAAGATAACGTCGCGCTGGCCGTAGACGCCGCGATACCGGTCGGAAAGCGAATAGAGCGTCGTGTTGTACTGGTCGTGGCTGCGGACCGTCGTCAGCCACAACATCGCGTCGTCCGCCTCGGCGTCGTCCTCGCAAAGCCCGGCACAGACCAGGAAATTGGCCTTCCCCGTCGGCGTCGCCCAGATTCGCTCGCGCGCCAGCGAGTTGAGGTGGAAGCCGCCCGGCTGCCGGATGCGCTCGTTGAAGCCCTGGAAGATCGGAAAGACGGCCTCGATGTCGTCGCGGATGAGCGCGTAATCGGCGATCCGGGCCTCCCAGTCGACCTTCGATGAGGCTCCAAGAGTTGCGCGTGCCATGCCGGCAATGATGGCCGGCTCGCTCCTGAGGTCGGACGATGCTGGTGCATTATGTCCGCGGGAGGCATGCACCATCGACATCGTATCCTCTACCGTCACCGCTTGCAGGCCGGTCGCCTGAAGGTCGCGTTCCGTCCGTCCGAGACAGGGTAGGATCAGCGCGTCGCGGCCATGGACGAGATGGCTGCGGTTCAGCTTCGTCGCAATATGGACCGTGAGGTCCAGCTTGCGCATCGCGGCCTGGGTCTGCGTCCAGTCGGGAATGGCGGCGGCGAAGTTGCCACCGAGGCCGATGAAGACCCTGACATCGCCGCGCAGCATCGCCTGGAGGGCGGCGACGACATTATGGCCGAAGGCGCGCGGCGGCTCGAATCCGAACCGGGCCTTGAGCCCGTCGAGCAGCGCGTCGGAGGGGATTTCGGTGATACCGACCGTGCGGTCGCCCTGCACGTTCGAATGGCCGCGCACGGGGCAGATACCGGCGCCCTCGCGACCGACATTGCCGCGCAGCAGAGCAAGGTTGGCGAGTTGCTGGACATTCTTCGTGCCGTGGCGGTGCTGGGTGATGCCCATGCCATAGACGAGGATCGCCCGATCGGCTTTGGCATAGACTGCCGCCGCCGCCGCGATGTCGGCGCGGGCGATGCCGGACCGGCGCTCGATGGCGTCCCAGCTGGTTGCTTCGAGATCGGCCAGCAACGCGTGGAGGCCGGCGGTGTGGCCGCGGATGAAGTTCCAGTCGAGCACCGGTTGCCGATGTTCGCGCCGTGCCGCCGCATCCGCCTCGACGAGGCACTTCATCAGACCCTTGATGAGCGCGACATCGCCGCCGATCTTGACCTGATAGAGGCGTGAGGAGATCGGCGTCGAGCTCAGTGTCGCCATCTCGACGACGCTCTGCGGTGACTGGAAGCGTTCCAGCGCGCGCTCCCGGAATGGATTGAACGACAGGATGGCGGCGCCGCGGCGCGAGGCGTTGCGGAGCTCGGTCATCATGCGCGGAGAATTGGTGCCCGGATTCTGGCCGAAGATAAGGATGCAATCGGCCCGGTCGAAATCTTCGATGACGACGGTTCCCTTTCCGACGCCTATCGAGGGCGGGAGGCCGACGCTCGTCGCCTCGTGGCACATGTTCGAGCAGTCGGGGAAGTTGTTTGTGCCGAACTCGCGGGCGAACAGCTGGTAGAGGAAGGCTGCTTCGTTCGATGCGCGGCCGGACGTGTAGAACTCCGCCATGTCGGGGTCGGGCAGGGCCTTGAGGTGCTGCGCCACGAGGGCGAAGGCGTCGTCCCAGCTCACCGGCTGATAGCGATCGCTGGCAGCGTCATAGCGCAAGGGATGGGTGAGCCGTCCCTCCATCTCGAGCTCATAGTCGGAGAGACGGGCCAGGTCGCTCACCGTATGGGCGGAGAAGAACGCCGGCGTGCAGCGTTTGGTCGTCGCCTCCCAGGCGACGGCCTTGCCGCCATTCTCGCAATATTCGAACCGCGAGGTGTGCTTCGGCTCGCCCCAGCCGCAGCCGGGGCAATCGAAGCCGTCCGGCTGGTTCATGCGCGCCAGCGTGGCCATGCCGGAAACGGCGATGTGCTGCTCGACGAGCGCCGTACCCATGGACTTGAGCGCGCCCCAGCCACCGGCCGGCTGGTGATAGGGACGGATGGACTTGGCCATGGCGGGCTCCTTCATTGCACAGGACAGCGCGGGGATGGGCGACTGCCCGCCACCTTTGCTCTGCGGCCCATTATGGCGAGGATCTGCAGCGGAGACATGATCCGCTGATCTGGCCTTGGCAAACCAAGGTATGAGTGCCGCGAACCGGAGTGACCGACCGAGCGTCGAGGGCGGTGCTAGCGTCTCCGCCAGGCGAGCACCTGCATCCCGGCGGCGACAGCCGAGAACGCCGTGCCGAGCGCACTGACCCAAAGCCAGCCGCCCACGGTCCAGGCCAGCGTTGCGCTCGCGGAGCCGACGGCCCCGCCGAGAAACATCGTGCCCATGAGGACGGTGTTCAGTCGCGCCCGCGCCGCTGGATCCAGCGAGAACACGATATGCTGGTTGGAGACGAGGGCGCTCTGGATGCCGAAGTCGAGCAGGATCACGCCGAGAACGAGACCGGGCATCGTGGTCCAGACGCCGAATACCAGCCAGGCGACGAGCGTCACGATCGCTCCGAGCACGACGACGTCGTCGGGGCCCTTTCTGTCGGCGAAGCGGCCTGCAATCGGGGCGGCGAGGATGCCGACGGCGCCGACAAGGCCAAACAGTCCGGCAATCCCGGCGCCGAGGCCGAAGCGGGGCTCGGCGAGGTGAAAGGCGAGAATGGTCCAGAACGCCGTGAAAGCCGCGAACAGCGCCGATTGCGTCAGCGCCGCCAGGCGGAGCGGCGGGTATTGCCGCCACAAATGCCAGATCGAGCGCAGCAGCTGCGGATAGGTCAGCGTCGATTGCGCCCGGCTCTTCGGCAGGACGACAATCATCAGGACGCCCCCGGCGACGGAGAGCGGCACGGCGAGCCAGAACATCTCGCGCCAGCCTGTCCCCGCGGCGACAAGGCCGGCAAGGGTCCGGCTGAGCAGGATGCCGGTCAGGAGACCCGCCATCACCGTGCCGACCGTGCCTCCCCGCTGCTCCGGACGGGCGAGATGGGCGGCGAAGGGCACGATCTGCTGCGCGACGGTGGAGCAGAGCCCGACCGCCAGCGACGCCAGAACCAGGAGCATGGCATTGGGCGCCAGCGCCGCAAGGGCCAGCGCAGCGGCGAGGAGCAGGAACTGCACGACGATCAGGCGCCGGCGTTCGACGAGGTCGCCGAGCGGAACGAGCAGGAAAAGCCCCGCAGCATAGCCGAACTGCGTGGCGGTGGGGATGGCACCGGTGAGTCTCCCGGGCAGATCCTGCTCGATCAGTGCCAGCATCGGCTGGTTGTAATAGATGTTGGCGACGGCGAGACCGGCAGCCGTCGCCATCGCGTAGGTTGCTCCGACATGGAGTTTCGATCTTGCGTTGGGATCGTCGGTGGCGCGAACAGTGGTCATGGATTTTACCTCTCCAGGGAAGTCGACCGTTCGAGGTCGCTTTGCTGCGTTGATGACCACAGTGGGCCGGCGGTGCATCTCGCGACATCGGTCCTTGATTTCGCCGGGCCATACGATGGTTTGCAGGATGATCTGGCGACGCCGCCGCTAGCCGAGTGCGGCGCCGAGCCGCACGCCATAGGCCACGACGGCGCGGTCGATATCGAGGCGCGAGCGCTCATAGGCTGCGAGTGCCTCCGGAAGATCCGGATAGCGAACGAGCGCATCGCGAAGCGCGAAGGCATCGCCCGCGGCCTTGGCGACGCCCATCGCCGTATGCGGCCGCGCGACGAAGGCGGCGTCCCCGAGCAACGCGACGCCGTCTTCGACCATTCGTGGCGCGTTGTAATCGAAGATCGCGTGCACGAAGGGGCGCGGCTCGGCTAGGACCGCCGCGGCGAAGGCCGGCGGCAGGAGGTCAGCCGCGTCTGCATGCAGTCTTTCGACCGCCGAGCGCGGAACCTGCGGCGGCGCCAGCGAGAACGGGTGCACCTTCCCGTCAGCGTCCGTGAGAACCGACGAGAGTTCCGTCTCGGAATAGCGCCGATACCAGACCCAGTTGTAGCGGCGGCGTCCGGGCTCGACAGAGCCGTCGGCACCTGGCACGAGATAGCCGAGGATGTGCGAGCCGGGCATTTCATAGAAGGCGAACCGTTCGAACAGCGTCTCGGCAGCCGCCGCCGGCATCGCCGCTTCAGGCACCAGGCCGCGCCAGGTGGCATAGCCGACATAGCGCGGGCGGGATTCATCGCCCGCCACAGCGGCGCGGATCCGCGAGCCGATGCCGTCCGCGCCGATGACGAGGTCGGCGCGCTCGCCGGTGCCATCGGCATGGCGCAGGATCAGCCCGGCGCCATCGCGTTCGACCCGCTCGATGCCGACACCGCCTTGGTAACGCTCGCTCGGGATCATCGCCCTGAAGGTCCGGAACAGCGTGTCCCAAGACAGCTGCGTCTGTGGCATGCTCTGGCGCGAGAGGATTGCGCCGGTCCGATCGAGATAGATCCGCTCTTTCGCCGTTACGCCGAAACGGGCGAGATCGACCCGCCCGATCTCACGCAGCATGTCGAAGACTTCGCGCTGGGCGACGAGGCCGGCGCCTCGTCCATCGAGACCGTGGATCGATCGTTCGCGGATGGAGATGTCGAACCCTTCGCGCTGCAGGAGCGTCGTGACGAAGAGGCCGCCAATCGAACCGCCGACGACCAGAATATGGGGGGACATGATTGTCTTCCGATTCAAGAATGGCGCGCGAGCGCGGCCGGGCCAGCATGGGTGTCGGTAGCGCGCGTTGGCACGGCCGCACCGGTTAAGGGGTCGGTGAGCGATCGGCATGCCGATCGGGTATGGATGAATGGGCGATGACGGCCGCAGGCGATCGGTGCCTGCGCCCCGTCAGGGCTGGCTCGGCGATAAGTCAGCGCAGCAACGTCGTGTCGCCGGTTGGAATCGTTTCGATCTCGGTGCCGGAGAGCCCGGTATGGGCGGCGACCGCCTGTTCCGGGAGCGCCCGCAGCCACTTGTTCAGGGAGATTTCCTGGAAGCTCGGCGCGACGAACATCTCCAGGAAGACGAGGTCTTCATCGCCGGTATTCTCGATGTAGTGGCCGGCCATCTTGGAGACGAAGCCAACGTCATTGGCGTTGAAATCCATCGTCCGCGCGGCTTCCTGGCCCGGAAAGACGGTCATCCTGCCTCTGCCCTTCAGCCAGTACTGCCATTCGCTGCCATTGGGATGCCAGTGCATTTCGCGGATGCAGCCCGGCCGCACTGTCACGATGGCGGCGGCGATCTTCTGCGACGCCGGGAAATTCCGAGAGTCAATGATTTTGACGCTGCCCGCTTCGCTTTGCTTGGTCGGCGTCATGGAGCCAGCCTTGAATGTGTAGCTAAGCTCCGGAGCCGGCGCGAAGCGCCTGACATCGGCGAGCTCATCGGCAAGCGACTTTGCCGGCTCCTCGCTGGCGAAGATATAGAGCGGCTCGCCCTTCGGCAGCTTCGCGATCGCTTCGGGCGGGAGACGGAAATTCCGCTCGAGGATCTCAGGCGGTGTGTGCTTCAGCCAGTCCGAGAGGAGCAGCGTGCTCTCCTCCGAGAAGTTGCCCTGGTTGAAGACGAGCAGGAATTCGCAGCCGTCGTCGCCAAGTGCCTGGATCGAATGCGGCGCGCCGGCCGGGAACAGCCAGAGGTCGCCCTCGGAAACATCGTCGATGAACATGGCGCCATCAGGTGTGAAGACGGTCACGCGGGCACGGCCGGAGAGCATGATCGCCCACTCGTCGGCAAGATGCCAATGCAACTCGCGGAAGCTGCCCTTGGTCAATCGCATGTTGACCCCGGCCATGTCCGTGGAGATCGGCAGCTCGCGTGCGGTGACCTGATGTGTCCAGCCGCCTTCCTGAATGCGGCGATGCGTCAGATCGAAGGAATACCAGAACGGCTCGACGACACCGTGGTCGGTCGGAGGGGGGATGTCGGAATTCGGATTGAGCTGGACAAGGCGGGTGTTTCGCGGACCCGGATTGCTGGCGGAGATACCGTGTTCAGCCTTGTCGGTTTCGAGCGAGAGGGTGCCATAGAGTGAGCGCTGATCATCGGGGGATGTAGACATCGCTTGGTTCCGTCCTAATCGAGGTGCCAGGGTTCCTCCGGAAACCTTCGCCTGTAACGGATCAACTGAAAATAATACGGGGCCGCCATACCGTCATGTCTTGGGATTGGCGACCCGATACCTTCGTATGAAGGCCTCGCTCTGAGGACGACGAGACTGTGCTCTTCGTTCCGCCTAATGATATCCGACCTGTCGGCCCCGCCACTGCGCCAGGCGGTATGAACGCTCGTTGGTCGGCTCATCCGGCGCGTCAAGGCTGCCAATCATATCAAGGTATGAGGAGGTAATCGACAGTCACTATCCGAGAGATCGTTCGGATCAATTGCAGCAAGGGCTCAAATCCTGAAGATTAGCTGGCATGGAAGCGGACGACGACCGACCGAAGAATTCGCAAAGCCATCGGTCTCCATTCCAAATGATAGTAGTTAGCCTCTCGCAAAATGGAAAACGATCATGCCTTTCGTCACGACCAAAGACGGTGTTGAGATTTTCTACAAGGACTGGGGTTCCAAGTCGGCGCAGCCGATCGTCTTTCATCATGGCTGGCCGCTGTCGTCCGACGACTGGGATGCGCAGATGCTGTTCTTCCTCTCAAAGGGCTACCGCGTCGTGGCGCATGACCGGCGTGGCCATGGCCGTTCCGAACAGGTGTCGGATGGTCACGACATGGACCACTACGCCGCGGATGCCAGCGCCGTCGCAGAGCATCTCGACCTCCGCAATGCCGTGCATATCGGTCATTCGACGGGCGGGGGCGAAGTGGCCCGCTATGTCGCCCAGTATGGCGAACCGCAGGGCCGCGTCGCCAAGGCCGTCCTGGTCTCGTCTGTGCCGCCGATCATGGTGAAGACCGAGAGCAATCCGGACGGCACGCCGATCGAAGTCTTCGACGGCTTCCGCAGCGCGCTTGCTGCCAACCGCGCCCAATTCTTCCTCGACGTCGCGGCCGGCCCGTTCTACGGCTTCAACCGCCCTGGCGCCAAGGTATCCGAGGGCGTTATCCGCAACTGGTGGCGGCAGGGCATGACCGGCTCCGCCAAGGCGCACTACGAGGGCATCAAGGCGTTCTCGGAAACCGACCAGACCGAGGATCTCAAGGCGATCAGCGTGCCGACGCTTGTCCTGCAGGGCGATGACGACCAGGTGGTGCCCTACAAGGATGCCTCGCGGCTGCAGGCGAAGCTCCTGCAGAACGCCACGCTCAAGGTCTATCCGGGTTTCCCGCACGGCATGCTGACCACGCATGGCGATGTCATCAACCCCGACCTCCTGGCCTTCATCGAGGCCTGAGGGCGATGGGCGCGAGATTGCGCGCCCGACACCGCTCCGGCCCCCGTCCCCTGCCAATCGGCAGGCGGACGGGGGCCGGCGCAGATCGCGGAGACGGGGGACCTTGCGGCATACCTACGTATACGTCCCCGCAACGCAGGCGTTTGCTAGGGTGGGCATGTCATTGGCTGCGGAGGCGATCGGAACCGACGTGCGTGAACCTGTCGCCCAGCAACGATGGGTCGCCATCCCGACCACAATGGTGCTCGCCATCGCCGCCGGCTTGGCGATCTTCATTGTCGATACGTTCACGCCGCTCGATACGGCGATCGCGGCGCTCTACGGCGCGATCGTGATGCTTCTCGCCGATCGCCTGCCGAGACGGGGCATCATCCTTGCTGGCGTTCTCTGCATCGCGCTCACTTTGCTCAGCTTCTTGGCCACGCATGGCGCGAGCCTCGAGCCTTCGGCGCTAATGCGCTGCGCCGTGAGTGTCAGCGTGATCGCCGTGGTGACGCTGCTCGCGGCGCGCACCGTCGCCGCCCGCCAGTCGATGCGCGATCAGGCGGAACTGCTGGATTTGACCCACGATGCCATCGTGGTCCGCACTCTTTCAGACGAAATCCTCTACTGGAATCGCGGCGCTGAGGACCTCTATGGATGGAGCCGGCACGAGGCGGTCGGCCAGGGGACCGACCGCGTCTTGAAGACGGATCCTCGAAGCGCGCCCGCGGACGCCGTGGAGCAACTGCTCCGCGCCGGCCGCTGGGAAGGCGAATTGCGCCGTGTGCGCCGCGATGGCAGCGAGATCATGGTCGCGGTCCGATGGGGTCTTCAGACAGACGGGAGCGGAAAGCCTGTCACCGTGATCGAGACCAGCAACGACGTCACCGGGCGGCTGGAGGCGCAGGCGGCGCTCAGAGCCGCACAGGCCGAGCTGGCCAACGTCAGCCGGGCCGTGATCGTTGGACAGTTCACGGCCGCGCTGGCGCATGAGATCAACCAGCCGCTCGCAGCCGTGCTCACCAATGGGGCAGCCGGCCTCCGCTGGCTCGATCGGCCCGAGCCCGATGTTGCCGAGGCACTCCAGACGGTGCGGCGGATCGTCGAGAACGGCCGCCGCGCAGGTGATGTCGTAGCCCGGCTGCGGGCATTGGCGCGCGGCGAAGAGCGGACGACGGCGCCGCTTGATCTCGGGGCAGTGGTCACCGATGGTCTCGCCGTCATGGAATGGGATCTTGACCAATGCGGTGTCGTTCTCGACACGCGGGTTGATCCGGCGATGCCCAAGATCTGGGGCGATCGGGAGGCGCTGCTGCAAGTGGTCATCAACCTCATCACCAATGCGGCGCAGGCCATGCAGGACATAGCGCCGCCCCGCCTCGTGACGGTCATTGGATATCCAGAATCCGTCCCTGGCGGCGCGGCCGCATGCATCGAGGTGCGCGACCGGGGGATCGGTATCGATCCGGCGCGCCTTGCCAGCATCTTCGAGCCATTCAACAATGCCCAGCCCGGCCGTCTTGGGCTGGGGCTCTCCATCTGCCGGACTATCGTCGAGGCCCATGGAGGACAGATCGATGCATCGATCAATGGTGAAGGCGGCATGACTTTCCGTTTCGTGCTGCCCGCCAGATCGGCAATCCAGCCAGAGGAGGCGCAGTCGTGAATTCGCCTGCAAGTCGGTCCGGGGTTCCTCAGGCCGCCGCCCCGCTCGTCATCGTGGTCGATGACGATCTCGGTGTCCGGGAAGCCTTGTCGAGCCTGTTCCGTTCGGTCGGGCTTGAGGTAGCTCTGTTTGGATCCGCCGCCGAACTGCTGGCGGCCAAGCTTCCGGACAGGCCGCGTTGCTTGGTGCTGGATATCCGGCTGCCTGGAGTGAGCGGGCTCGACTTCCAGGCTCAGCTTGCAAATTCTGCGCTCGATATGCCCATCATCTTCATGACTGGCTATGGCGACATCCCGATGTCCGTCCGCGCCATGAAGGCAGGTGCAGTCGACTTCCTCACCAAGCCGTTTCGGGAGCAGGACATGCTCGATGCCGTATCGAGCGCTGTCGAAAAGGATCGGGAGGCTCGTGCCTCGGCGAAGGCTCTGGCAGGTGTCCAGACACTCTATCAGGGACTCACGGCGCGCGAGCGGGAGATCATGGCTCTCGTGACCGCGGGATTGATGAACAAGCAGGTCGCCGGGCAAGTGGGGCTGTCGGAAATCACGGTGAAGATCCATCGCGGCAACGTCATGCGGAAGATGGGCGCTCGTTCGCTCGCCGATCTTGTCCGGATGGCCGAAGCGCTGGGGCTCGACAACGCGCGACCCTGATCGTTTTCGCCGCCCGCAAGGCGGATGAACCGATGAGCCCGGCAAACGTTGACGGAATTCAGGACTGCAGACTTCAGGCGATCATACACGAAGAACAGAACACGGTGCTGCTCTCGGTAGTCAGCGGCGCGGAAGGATGCGGACATGACCCCGATGGAGACCCGCCGGCCAGCGTTGGTCGCGATCATCGATGATGACGAAGCCGTGCGCGTGGGGACCGCCAGCCTCATTCGTTCGGTCGGGCTGAAGACGGCGACATTTTCCTCCGCTGAAGACTATCTGCAGTCCCCACTCCGGCCGGCCAGCGATTGCGTGATCACCGATGTCCAGATGCCGGGCATGGGCGGACTCGGCCTTCAGACCGCACTCCGGGCTCTCGGGAGTACGGTGCCCTTCATCTTCATCACAGCCTTTCCGGAGGAGAATATCCGCCGACAGGTGGAGGAGGGCGGCGCGGTAGGGTTTTTCGCCAAGCCCTTCGACGGCGAAGCCATGATCTCGTGCCTAAAGGCGGCCCTCGGAGGCACCGCCTGATCCGAAGAGCCGGCCAGGCGCCACAAAGGCGCAGGCGGGTAGCTTGGCCGAGGTCGGCGAGGCCCCTCGGGTCGTCGCGGTTCATTGTAATTACGTCGAACTCTCGATCGATCGGTCAGCGTTGCTGCAGAGGCAAGATTTCTGATCGATGAAGGTTTCGAGTGGGGTCGACCACCTCAATCCGGGTGATCTCACAACCGAAAGCGATGCGCTCTCACTCGTTGCAACGCCATCGCCATCAACTGAGACATGCTTTGACCCGAGCGAGCAGAGCATCGTAAAGCCGTCGTTCCAATCGTCGCAAAGGGGCCGGCCTTGAATTGCGGTTGGTCGTGCCAAGGACGGCAACGGCGTCTTCGCCCGTCAGAATCTCGTCCGCGTTCTCCCCCAGTCACCTCGGATACTCGATCGTGTTGTTGCTAATCCCGACATGACGATATCGACGCTCTGGGATTGCGAGCAGATGACGTCTTGGCGCGTCACCCACCGTTCTGATTGGCCTCCTCGCCTGACATGGGGTGCGCAATACTTAAGGGTCGCCAGCAACCCCTTTATCCGCTCCTCCGGGCTGGATGTTTGACGGCCACGGAGCTTGCGTGCGCGCAGCCCTCAGCGCTGATGTACCTTTCGCCGGAGTGTGAACTCGAGTGCCAGCTTGCGCTCGCGGAGTTGGGCCGCTACCGGCGGATCGGAACGCCCCCGCCAAAGAAGCCGAAGATGTCGAGACTAATCATTCCCTCTCGCAAGCCGCCTGAAGCGAAATGTGTAGCGATTTGAGGAACGGCGGGCCAGCCAATGTCAGAAATCGGAAAATGCCGACACATTCAGCCAGTTGCCGGCGGCGCGGAGACGTTCAGTGGCGGAGGGAGCGGGATTCGAACCCGCGATACGGTTTCCCGTATACACACTTTCCAGGCGTGCGCCTTCAACCACTCGGCCACCCCTCCGTCGCGCCCACGGCGCTGCCGTTGGCGTCACGCTGCGGCAAAGCCGGCTGGACGCCGTGCGGGCTGTGGAACAGCCGGCCGGACGAGCGGTGCGGTATCACGAAGCGCGGCGGCGGCGCAAGGGCGGTCGTTGCTCTGGGAGGCGGGTCTAGGGCCCAATTGGGCGGGACATCCCCCGTCCGGACTCTGTTTCCCCTCGGAGCATGCGGTGTGGGCAGCCCGCGCCACGTCTCCGACTTGCCGGAATGCGGCCACCATCCCACATATCGGCTCGTTCCTCTGGTACGACTGCACTGACGGAAGGCGGGCGATCGGCGGCACAGCTGCGCTTGAGTTCGTCGTCTCCCGACTGCCGCTGTGTTGCTGTCTCTCAAGCGTTGGCTGTGCAACTGGCGGGGCCGTTGCTTGGCCTTGTCCCGTCGATGCGGCATGATCTGCAGCGTGCGGCACATGTTGAGTGGTTCTGGAGATGTCCGGATGCTTCGTCTTTTCGTGCGTCTTGGGGGCTTGTTCGCGCTGGCGGGTGCAGTGATCGCTCTGGTCGTCGACGGCACGAAGTCGATTGCGGCATCGGCACTCGTCCTGACGCCGCTCAGCGAGGCCTGGCTTGCGGTCAATTCGGTAAGCCTTGGCCGTGCCGAGTCGTTTATCGAGGGTCATCTCGGCCGGTTTGCGTGGGAGCCGCTTGCGACCGCTCTGCTGGGGTTGCCGGTATGGCTCGTGTTTGGCGCGATTGGCG
Source organism: Kaistia soli DSM 19436 (assembly GCF_900129325.1). Taxonomy (GTDB): domain Bacteria; phylum Pseudomonadota; class Alphaproteobacteria; order Rhizobiales; family Kaistiaceae; genus Kaistia; species Kaistia soli. The sequence continues at coordinate 548,592 of NZ_FQUP01000002.1, forward strand.
CTCTGCTTCTTCTGGCCGTCCGGCCGGCGCGGCTTCGCGTCGCAGCCTGACGGCGCTTCAACCCGAACTGGGAGACCGACCATGAATCTCCTCGACCTCTTTGCGCGACGCGCCAGTATGCCTGGGTCCGGACGTGCGCTGCCCGGCCGCGCCGAGCCCATCACGACACCCGGTGCGCATTTCGTCAATGGCCGTCCGATCGCAGGACCATATCCTGACGGCATCCGCACGGCCGTGTTCGGCCTCGGCTGCTTCTGGGGTGCCGAGCGGGCGTTTTGGAAGGCGCCGGGGGTCTATGTCACGGCCGTTGGCTATGCGGGCGGAGAGACACCAAACCCGACCTATGACGAGGTCTGTTCCGGCCAGACCGGCCAGAACGAGGTCGTGCTCGTCGCCTATGATCCGAAGGTCACCTCCTACGAGGCGCTGGTGAAGCTCTTCTTCGAAAGCCACGATCCGACGCAGGGGATGCGTCAGGGCAATGACGTGGGCACGCAATACCGCTCGGGCATCTATGTCGCCGATGCGGACGAGCGCGCGACGGCCGTTCACGTTCGGGATGCCTATGCCGCCGAACTAGCGAAGCGCGGCTATGGCGACATTACGACCGAGATCGCCGACCGGGGTCCGTTCTATTTCGCCGAAGACTATCACCAGCAGTATCTTGCCAAGAATCCGGGCGGCTATTGCGGCCTTGGCGGCACCGGCGTTGCGTGCCCGGTTGGCGTCGGCGTGGCCGCAGCTTGAGCGACGCGGCCGCTTCCGCAGATCCGCCGCCAGCGCTCGATGCGCTGATGGAACAACTCGCGGCGGCGGGCTATGCCGTCGCCGATGACATCCTGCCGATCGGGCTCGCTGCAAGTTTGCGGACGGAGCTGCTGGCACTCGAGGCTGCGGGGGCGCTCAGCGTCGCCGGAATTGGGCGCGAAACCGCCTATCGACGCGACGGCGATGTCCGCCGCGCCGCCATCCGCTGGCTTGACGGCGGCACAGCCGCTGAACGCGAACTGCTGAGTCTCGCCGAGACCCTCAGACGGGTCATCAACGCCCGCCTCTTTCTTGGCCTGTTCGATTTCGAGTGCAACTACATCGCCTATCCCATCGGGGGCTTCTATGGTCGCCACCTCGACCGGCTGCAGGGTGAGCGCAATCGCGTGGTGTCCTTCATTGCCTATCTCGATCCCGATTGGACCGAAGTGGATGGCGGGGCGCTGCGGCTCTGGCGCGATCCCGACGACGCTGGCGAACCGGTCCTAACCGTGCTGCCGCGTGCCGGTCGCGTCGTGTTGATGCTCTCGGAAGAGATTCCGCATGAGGTTCTGCCGGCCAATCGGCCACGTCATGCGATCGCCGGCTGGTGGCGCATCAACCGAGCGTGATCAATCTGCGTCGTCGCCTGGTCTTCCGCTTGCAAGGCAGGCGGCCTATCTCCGGCCATCGCCGATCTTTTCCTCCCATGTCTGGACGCCTTATGACCTCTGCCCTGTTCTCCCAGCTGACGCTTGGACCGCGCACCCTTTCCAACCGCATCGCCATCGCGCCGATGTGCATGTATTCGGCCGATGATGGTTCGGCGACCGACTGGCATCTCCATCATTGGACCTCACTCGGCATTTCCGGAGCGGCGATGGTCACCATTGAGGCGACAGGGGTCGAGCGCCGCGGCCGCATTTCGCATGGCTGTCTCGGTCTCTATTCCGATGCCAACGAGGCCAGCGCGCGCCGGGCGCTCGAGGCTGCGCGCCGCTACGCGCCGACGAGCACCGTCTGGGGCATCCAGCTCGGCCATGCGGGACGCAAGGCGTCGACCCGGATTCCGTTCGATGGCCAGGGCGGTCTCGGACCGGACGAGGATCCCTGGCAGACGGTGGCGCCGTCGGCGATCGCGTTCTCGCCTGACTATCCGATGCCCGAGGCGCTGGACGAGGCGGGCATTGCGCGCGTCATCGCCGCCTTCGTTCAGGCGGCGCTGCGGGCCGAGCGCGCGGGCTTCGATTTTGTCGAGCTGCATGGCGCGCATGGCTATCTCCTGCACGAATTCCTGTCGCCGATCTCTAATCAGCGCACCGATCGCTGGGGCGGCAGCCTTGAGAATCGCATGCGGCTCATCGTGACGATTGCGCGCGAAGTGCGCGCTGCTTTGCCGGCACATATGTTCGTCGGTGCCCGCCTTTCGGCGAGCGACTGGGTCGAAGGTGGCTTTCAGGTCGAGGATGCCATCGAGGTGGCAAAGGCGCTGAAGGCTGAGGGCGTCGTCTATATCTGCGCTTCGTCCGGCGGCAATGTCCTCGACGCGAAGATCCCTGTCGGCCCGCTCTATCAGGCGCATTTCGCCGAGGCGATCCAGCGCGAGGCCGGGATCCCGACCCGGGCCGTGGGCCTGATCACGACACCGGCCGAGGCCGAGGAGATCGTCGCCTCTGGCCGGGCCGACATGGTGGCGCTGGCCCGCGCCGTCCTTGCCGATCCGCGCTGGCCCTGGCGGGCTGCTGCCGAGCTTGGCGCGAAGCTCGACGTCGTCGATCAATATGCCCGCAGCCAGGCGACAATCCGCCACTGGATCACGCCACCGGCGCCGGCGCGCACGGCAGCCTGATCCTCCGACTGCCGACGCTCAGCAGGCGGCGGCAGTCTGAATGCGCCTAGTGCAAAGATCCGGTCGACAGTGTGTCGGCCGGATTTTCCACGTCGACGCCGGGCGGGCTGTCTTCGGCAGGCAACGCGGAGGCCGCCCGGCCAGCGCCGACGATATGCTGTGGTGCCAAGCCGGGCGGCGCGCCGAGCAGCACCTCGCGGCAGGCCGGCGGCAGGTCGGAGAGCATGATCTGGCGCGGCGGCGCTGGCGGCTTGACCGGCTTGGTCGGCGGCTTGACCGGCTTCGGCGGCTGCAGCCAGGCATCGAGCTCCGGTCCGCAGCCATCGCCTGGCGGCGGTGCCTTCTGCGGAACGCAGCTCGACATGCCGGCGGGGCAGTCGAGGCGGACATGGAAATGATAGGTGTGGCCCCACCACGGCCGCACCTTGTTCAGCCAGCCGCGATCGGCACCGGCGCTGACGCAAAGCTGCTTCTTGATCGCCGGGTTGACGAAGATGCGGGCGACTTCCGGATCGAGCGCGGCACGGCGGATCAGCTTGAACTGACCGCTCGTCCAGGCCGACGGATCGATCCGGCGCGCTTTCACGTCGACCATCGACTTCGGCGCCATGGTCTCGCGCTCGTCGAGCGAAAGAGTCCGCTTCGGCATCGGCGTCAGCCACAGGTCGACATCGAGTCCGATCTGGTGGCTGGCGTGACCGGTGAGGGCCGGGCCGCCACGCGGCTGGCCCATGTCCCCGACAAGCAGTCCTGGCCATTTGTCGAGCGTCTTGGCGCTGTCGGCCAGGCGCTCCGTGAAGGCGATGAGCTCGGGCGTACCCCAGTTGCGATTGCGCGAAAGGCGCATGGCCTGCCAGTCGGGACCATCGACCGGCAACGCGACGGCGCCGGCAAGGCAGCCCTTGGCATAGGAGCCGATCGAGCGCGCCTCCAAAGGCAGTGGCGTGTTCATGCGGCTGAAGAGGACTTTCGCAGGCGTCGTCTGCAGGGAATCGCTGGCGAGCGCTGGAAGCGCGCCGCTCAGCAGCAGGGTCAGCGTTGCCCCAAGCAGCCGCGCATTGCGGCCAAGGTTCGATCGGGCAGCGCGCGATAATTCCGCCATCGAAGTCGTCCTCGTTCCCTTCAAAGCCCTGCCCACTGCAGCAGTTTGACGTGATTTCGTTAAGGATTCATCAGCCATCCCGCCTCGCGGGCTTAGGATGAATTTTTCGTCACATATGCCCCGAAGGCGCAAATTCGGAATGAAATGGCGGAGAGGGAGGTCAAACGGCGGTTTCATACTCCAAAGCAGCGGAATTGCGCGATTGACCCGGCGGTTCGTCCTGCGATAATCGCCGCTTGAAATAGAGTGACGGCGCGTGATGCGCCGCTTGAGGACGAGGGCATCTCGACATGGCACTGAATCTCGGCGATGTGGTTCCCGATTTCGAGGCCGATACCACGGAAGGCCGAATCTCCTTTCACAAGTGGCTCGGCGACGGCTGGGGCGTGTTGTTTTCGCACCCGAAGAACTTTACCCCTGTTTGCACCACCGAGCTCGGCGCCGCGGCGAAGCTCAAGCCGGAATTCGACAAGCGCAACGTCAAGCTGATCGGGCTTTCGGTTGATCTCCTGTCGAATCATGACCAGTGGACGCAGGACATCAAGGATGCGACCGGCGCGACGCTGAATTTCCCGCTCATCGCCGATCACGACAAGACTGTGGCCAATCTCTACGGCATGATCCATCCGAACGCCTCTGACACGACGACGGTGCGCTCGGTCTTCGTTGTCGGACCGGACAAGAAGCTGAAGCTCTCCCTGACCTATCCGGCCTCGACGGGCCGCAACTTCGACGAGATCCTCCGTGTCATCGACAGCCTGCAGCTGACGGCCAAATTCTCGGTCGCGACGCCGGCTGATTGGAAAAATGGCGACGAGGTCATCATCGTCCCCTCGGTTTCCGACGATGCCGCCAAGGAGAAATTCCCGGCCGGCTGGAAGGCTGTGAAGCCGTATCTCCGCTATGTCGCGCAGCCGACGGCCGGCAAGCCGAGCTGAAGACTTCGAGAATTCCCAGAAACGGAAGGCGTCGGCTCTGGCCGGCGCCTTTTTCGTTTTGCAGAGGCCCACACACGCGCCGCACAATCAATGCAACCATAGCGCGATCCGCCCTCAAAATCATTCGAAAGTTGAAGTCGGCGCTCTGCCCACCCATATCAAGTGCACGGTCGAAGGTGCGATCGCCGCGCCGCCGGGGTCGCCGGTTGCAGGGCGCGACCGCAGCGGCCCCTGATCATCTTACGATGGCAACCAGCGCAATGGACTGACCGCGACGCCTAAAGGCGCCGTGACGCGGGCCGGCATCATGCAGGCGCCGTTTTCGTCGACGAGCAGCAGGAGAGCCGCCATGAACAGCCGCAACAGCTACCAGACATACGCCAATGGCGCCGTCGTCAGTGTCGACCGCGAAACGCTGCAGGGGCCGCGTTCCGAAGGCCCGTTCCGCGTTCTCCGCCGCTATCTCGTCGAGAACATGCAGGCCATCTATCGCATCACCAGCCTCCTCGGCACAGGCGAGCGCATGGTGTTCGAATCCGAGCTGATCCCGGTTCGCGTCACCGTCGCCGGCAGCACGATGCGCGGCGGCAACGCCGTCTCGCGAAATGTCGACGTGTCCGGCTTCACCTATGGGCCGGCGCGATGAGCATCCGGACCGCCGTCTCCAATGTGACGTTCCAGCGGCCGTTCCGGCTCCCCAATATGGATCGCGCCTATCCCGCCGGGCGCTATGCCATTGAAACAGAGCAGGAGACCCTGGATCAGGTCTCGCTGCTTGCCTATCGCCGCATCGCGACCCGCATCCATCTCGTCAGGCCGGGCTTGACCGAAGTTCTCACCATCGACCCGGCGCATCTGCAGGACGCGCTTTCAGCGGATCTCGCCGAGGCCGGCTGAGGTGTCGGCCGGCGCGTTTGCGCGCGCCAGCCACCCTAGATCCGCCCCTGGACGCGGTGCAGTCCCGCATAAACCCCATCCCGTGCCATCAGTGCGTCATGCGTGCCTTCTTCCACGATGCCGTCCTCCGTGAGCACCAGGATGCGATCGGCATGGCGCACCGTCGAGAGCCGATGCGCGATCACCAGCGTCGTCCGCCCGCGCGTCAGCGCCAGCAGGGCTTGCTGCACGGCACGTTCGCTCGCCGTGTCGAGGGCGCTGGTCGCCTCGTCGAAGATCAGGATCGCCGGATCCTTGACGAAGGCGCGGGCGATGGTCAGCCGCTGCTTCTGCCCGCCTGAAAGCTTGACGCCGCGCTGGCCGATATCGCTGTCATAGCCTTGCGGCAGGCCGAGGATGAAGTCATGCGCATGCGCCGCCTTCGCCGCGGCGATGACTTCGGCGTCAGACGCCTCGGGCCGGCCGTAGCGAAGGTTCTCGGCGACGCTGCCGGCGAAGAGATAGACATCCTGCTGCACCACGCCGACCGCGCGCCGGAGCGAGGCGAGCGTCACGTCGCGGACGTCGACGTCGTCGATGAGCACGCGCCCGCTTGTCGCCTCATAGAAGCGCGGGATCAGCGCCGCGAGCGTGCTCTTGCCGACCCCTGACGGCCCGACCAGCGCCACGAACTCGCCCGGCGCGATGCTGAGCGAAAGCGCGCTGAGCACCGGCGGCCCGTCCGGCCCGTAGCGGAACGACACACGCTCGAAGCGGATCGCGCCGCGCGGGCTCCCGAGATCGCGCGCGCCCGGCCGGTCGACGATATCGGGCGCGACGTCGAGCAGCTCCATCGCCCTGACAAAGCCGCTATAACCCTCCTGCCAGAGCCGCACGAAATTGGCCAGCCGGTTGACTGGATCGACCAGCACGGCGACGCAGAGCAGGAACGTCAGCATGTCGGCGACCGTGAGGTCCGCCGTCACCACGCGCACCGCGCCGAGCACGATCACCAGCACGGTGACGAGTTCGGCAAACGTCGTCGTGCCGACCGAGAACCACGCCTCGCTGCGATAGCCGTCGCGGCGACTGTCCAGGAAGCGGGCATTCTCGACGTCAAAGCGTCGCGTCTCCAGCGCCTCGTTGGCGAAGCTCTGCACCACGCGGATGCCGGCCAGCGAATCCTCGACCCGCTCGTTGACGGCGGCGATCCGCTCCCGGCTCGCCTGCATGGCCTTGCTCATATGCGCGTTGAAAGTGAGCGCATAGGCCGTGGCGAACGGCACCAGCACCGCGATCGCCAGCGTCAGCACCGGATCGATGAAGGCGAGGATCGTCAGCGCGCCAAGAAATTTCAACAGCGCGATCGCGAGGTCCTCGGGCCCGTGGTGATAGAGCTCGCCGAGCCAGAAACTGTCATTGGTGATCCGGCTCATCAACTGGCCGGTGCGCTCCTTGTCGTAGAAGCCGAAGGACAATCGGGCGCAGTGCTCGAACAATTGCTTGCGGATGCGCGCCTCGATCTTGGCGCCCATCACATGGCCTTGATAATCGACGAAGAACACGCAAACGACCTGCAGCGCCAGCAGGCCGAGCATGGCCGCGCCGATCATGAGGATCGGCCGCAGCGGATCGGGCCCGGCCGCGAGATCGCCGAGCCGTCGCGTCACCAGATTGGCGGCAAGCGGCAGCAGCAGCGCCGTCGCCGAGACCAGCACGGCCGAGGCGATATCGGCCGCGAGCAGCCATTTATGCGGCGCGTAATAGGACAGGAACCGCCGCGCGTGATCGAACGGGCGGCGATGGTTCAAAGGCTTCTCCGCCGGCGCGGCGGCGCGGCGGAAGGGGTTCAGGCGAAGGCGTCTAGGGCGCGCATCGGCATCGCGAAGCGCTGGATCGGCGGAGGAAGGCATCGAGGCTCATGTCCCGGTGAACAGAAAATTCCGTCGTCTTGGACATGAACGCTCTCATCGGGATCTCCTCGCGCAGCTCTCAGTAGACACCCCGATTATGGCGCCATCGCCGCCGCCGCGACAACCCGCCCGGCCAAAATGGCGGGACGCTGTGACCGATCGGGCACAAGGCGCCCCTTCGGTCAGCCGCGCCGGGCGGCCTCGATGGCGGCGACGTCGATCTTCGTCATCTCCATCATCGCCTCGAACGCGCGCTTCGCCTCGTCGCCGCCGGCCGCCAGGGCGTCGGTCAGCGCGCGCGGCGTGATCTGCCAGGAAATGCCCCAGCGGTCCTTGCACCAGCCGCAGGCGCTCGGTTTGCCGCCATTGCCGATAATGGCGTCCCAATAGCGGTCGGTCTCTGCCTGGTCGTCCGTGGCGATCTGGAACGAAAACGCCTCGCTGTGCTGGAACATCGGCCCGCCATTGAGGCCGAGGCACGGGATGCCGAAGACGGTGAACGTGACAGTGAGCACATCGCCCGCCTTGCCCATCGGATAATCGGAGGGCGCGCGATGAACGCCCGTGACGGCGCTGTCCGGAAAGAGGCCGGCATAGAAGTGGGCCGCCGCCTCGGCGTCCTTGTCATACCAGATGCAGATCGTGTTCTTGGCCGTTGCCATGGTGCGTTCTCCTCCACAAAGGCGCTGTTCGCCGTCGCCCGAAGCGGGCAGGCTCGACCAAGGACGGATGGCAAACCGGCCTTCCGACAGCATGGCGGAAAAGCCGGGCAGAGGCGCGAAGTTCCAGCCAGCCGCATCACGCCATGCCGCGCGCCGCCGGGCAAGCCCCGAGGCCATGGCGAAGCGCCCGCGCGCCGAAGCGCGGGTGGCGCCGATCGGTCGATCGGCCGGACGAGGGGCATTTGAGCCGCGAAGAGGAGCGCGGGGCGCACGGTTCGTCGGCGCCCAGGCGGCGCGCCGGCGAAAAGAGGGGGATGGGGTTTGCCTGGACCGCTTGGGAAGCGGACGTTCCGGCGCCCCGCGCGCGAAGGTTCGGCCCGGACGCCTTGAAACCCGGGTGGTCGGGTTCGCCCCACGAAGATGAGCCGCGCGGTCCGCCCCAGCAAAGGAGCCGCCCGGCGCAGCGCGTCGCCGCTGCCCCGCATACGGGGCTGGCATCGAGACACCTGCCGACCTCTCCCGCCGGGATCGTGACCCCCGCCGGCAAAAGGCCTCCGCACCCCACCCGCAAACGGAACGACCGGTTCGCCCTCTTCATGGACGGGGATGAACGGAGTGTAAGCCCGGTCAGTGGGGGCGGGGATTGTTATTTTTGGTGGGGGGGAAGTAAAACGAGCGGCAGAAGCACACGTGGCTAGGTGAGTGTGTGAATGGCTGTTATGGGGCCGGGAGCGGACTGTCCGCTATTGGGTGCTTCAAGCGAGAAGCGGACATATCGCCGATGAAAGTCGAGGGCAGGAACTGGCCCAAAGCGGTCGTTGGCGCTTCAGAGCACGGACCCGATGGGAACAACCAACGATCGTATGCGCCTAAGTCATTGTATAATAAAGGACATCATCACGAATTGAACCATTTGTGAATCGGTCAGTGCTAAGCGCCGGCTGGCTTCAGATTAAGTCCAGCCGAGACCAGCTTCGGCGGCGGAATGATCGAGCGGCGACGAAGGGGCCGGCTGGTCCGATCGCCGGCACGTCTTTGGCGACCTCCCCGTGACGCGCTTGAAGGCGTTGCTGAATGCACTCTCCGACGCGTAACCCAGCCTCTGCGCTATGCTGGCCATTGGGGTGGCCGTCTCTCGCAGGGCCTGCTCGGCCAGACGCATACGCCAGTCAGTAAGATAGGCTAGGGGCGGAACGCCGGCGGATTCCCTGAAATGCGAGGCGAACGTTGTTCTGGACATGCCGCAGGCACGGGCGAGCTCCTCGAGACCCAAGGATCGGTCGGGCGACCCGTGCATTAGTCGAAGGGCAGGAGCTATCCTCGCGTCAGCCAGGGCGCGCAGCCAGCCGGCGGCCATTGGGCTTCCCGATTTCAGGTGCGCCCGCAGGATATGGATGAACAGCAGCTGGGTGAGCTGCGTCGAAGCAAGCTGTCCGCCTGGCCGAGCGTCGGCGCGCTCGATAACCAGCTGCGAGAACAATGCCCGGAAAGCAACGGCCTCGGGGGATGCCGCCCGGATGTGAATCCAAGCTGGAAGAACACTCCTCACGACCGATGCTTGCGCGGGATCAAAAAGCACGTGCCCGCCGAAATGCTCAAACGCGCTGCCGTCGCCAATCACGGCCGTGGTGCGCCCGGCACCCGAGAAGAGTGTCACCGCGTCCACAGGTGTCACGCTCGGTGCGCTGCTCAGGACGAAGGGGCGCTGCTCGGAAAGCAGTCCCACGTCGCCGGTCTCGAATTTGACCGCCTCGCCTCCGTCGTCGAAGCGAGCCCAGCACTCCCCTCTAACGACACCGAAGAACTTGACCTTGTCGCGCGCCGGAAAGCGGATTGCCCAAGGACCTCCCGCAGTGAAGCCCCCGGTCACTGTGGGCTCCGCCTTGACCAGCCGCAAGACGTCGGAAAGCGGATCAATCTCCATTTCCGTACTTTCGCGCATGAATTCCGCACTTTCAAGCATTCAAAGTGCGACGTCGCACGATTATTTTGCCCTCATGGAAAAACGGAGCTGACAGATGAACGAACTCGTTCTGGTCACCGGCGGCACTGGCTTCATTGCGCAGCACTGCATGCTGTCCCTCCTGGCGGCCGGCTACCGCATCAAGACCACGGTGCGAGACCTCGCGCGGGAAGAAGAAGTCCGCCGCAACCTGAAGACCGGCGGTGCCGAACCCGGCGAGCGGCTCTCGTTTGTGCGCGCCGATCTCGGCTCCGATGAGGGCTGGAGCGAGGCGGCCCGCGATTGCGCCTATGTATTGCACGGCGCCTCCCCGACCCCTTCGGGCAATCACCAAACGGAAGAGGACTGGGTGCGCCCGGCCGTTGACGGCAATCTGCGGGTGCTTCGCGCAGCGCGCGCCGCCAGCGTGAAGCGTGTGGTTCTTACCTCTGCGTTCGGTGCGATCGGCGTCGGTCATAAAACCCTCGACCGGCCCTTCATCGAAACCGACTGGAGCGATCTCAGCGGCAATGTCGCCCCTTACCAAAAGTCAAAGACGCTCGCAGAGCGCGCCGCATGGCATTTCATCGCAGAGGAAGGGCAAGGCATGCAACTCGCGGCGGTGAACCCCACCATGGTGCTGGGGCCGGCGCTGGGCCCCGACTATTCGCATTCGATCCGGACCATCAAGGAGATGCTGGACGGACAGCCGGGCTATCCCAGGATCAAGAGCTGTGTCGTCGATGTGCGTGACGTGGCCGACCTGCATCTCCGCGCCATGACCGATCCCGCGGCGAACGGCGAGCGCTTCCTGGCAACCTCCGGGGACAGCCTATTTCTGGCCGAGATCGCCAAGATCTTGAAAGAGAACATGGGGCCGGCGGGCGCCGAAATTTCCACAAACCAGATCCCCGACGTGGTCATCAAGACCATGGCCCTGACCAACTCAGCAATGAGGGGCCTGGTGCCACTCCTCGGCGTCAAACTGGATGCGAGCGGGGAAAAGGCGCAGCGCGTTTTGGGTTGGAAACCGCGTGCGCCGAAAGAAGCCATCCTGGCGACCGGCGAGAGTCTCGTCAGGCTGGGCCTTGTCGGATGACAACACAGCCGTGGTACCGGGGTCGCAGAAGAATGTTAGCGTCATTGAGCCGGTGAGGGCCGGCCGGCTCTGGCAGCTCTGCGAGCGCCGCACCGGCGTGCGGATCGACTAACTTCGAAAGAGCAGACGGCCTCCCCTTTTCGAACGGGCGGCCGTCTGCACTGCTCGCCAGGGGCTTGCCTTAGGTGGGCGCGACGGCAGGATGTGAACTCGTCGCCTCGATGGCCGCTTCTGGCGCAAAGGTGCCAATGCGCCCTCCCTCGCTCATGTCGGCTTCTGGGCCGCGGCCGCTACTAGGGGCGATGACCAAGATGAGGGCGCAAAGCGGATTTTCGCAACGGCGTGTCGGGAAGACCGCTTTGGGTCAACCGCGAACCATGAAGAGGGTGCCCGTCCCCTACTCGTCCATCTTCAGCGCCGCGATAAACGCTTCCTGCGGGATATCCACCTTGCCGAACTGCCGCATCTTGCGCTTGCCCTCTTTCTGCTTGTCGAGGAGCTTGCGCTTGCGGGTGATGTCGCCGCCATAGCATTTGGCGGTCACGTCCTTGCGCATCGCCTTCACGGTTTCGCGCGCGATGATCTTGCCGCCGATCGCGGCCTGGATCGGGATGACGAAGAGATGCTGCGGGATGAGGTCCTTCAGCTTCTCGCACATCGCGCGGCCGCGCCGATCGGCCTGCGTGCGGTGGACGAGCATCGAGAGCGCGTCGACCGGCTCGGCATTGACGAGGATCTGCAGCTTGACGAGATCGCCGGCCTTGTAGTCGGAGAGGTGATAGTCGAACGAGGCATAGCCCTTCGAGACCGATTTCAGGCGGTCATAGAAATCGAACACCACTTCGTTGAGCGGCAGGTCATAGGTGACCATGGCGCGCGAGCCGACATAGGAGAGGTCGGCCTGCACGCCGCGCCGATCCTGGCAGAGCTTCAGGATCGCGCCGAGATATTCGTCCGGCGTCAGGATCGTGGCGCGGATCCACGGCTCGCGGATCTCCTCGATCTTCATCGGATCGGGCATGTCGGCCGGGTTGTGCAGCTCCATCTCGGAGCCGTCGGTGAGCAGCAGCTTGTAGACGACCGAAGGCGCGGTCGCGATCAGGTCGAGATTGAACTCGCGCTCCAGCCGCTCCTGGATGATCTCGAGATGCAAGAGGCCGAGGAAGCCGCAGCGGAAGCCGAAGCCGAGCGCGGCCGAGGTTTCCATCTCGAACGAGAACGAGGCGTCGTTGAGGCGCAGCTTGCCCATCGCGGCGCGCAATTCCTCGAACTGCGCCGCATCGGCCGGGAAGAGGCCGCAGAAGACGACCGGCTGCGCCGGACGGAAGCCCGGCAGCGCCTCGGCGGTCGGCTTGCGGGCGTCGGTGATCGTGTCGCCGACGCGCGTATCGGCGACTTCCTTGATCGAGCCGGTGAAGAAGCCGATCTCGCCCGGGCCGAGACTGTCGACCACGACCATCTTCGGCGTGAAGAAGCCGACGCGCTCGACGTCATAGGCGGCGTCGGCGCGCATCATGCGGATATGCGCGCCCTTGGTGAGCCGCCCGTCGATGACGCGCACCAGCACGACGACGCCGAGATAGGTGTCGTACCAGCTATCGACGAGCAGCGCCTTCAGCGGCGCGTCGGGATCGCCCTTCGGGGCGGGGAGGTCGGTGACGATCGCCTCCAACACGTTCTCGACGCCAAGGCCGGTCTTGGCCGAGATCAGCACGGCGCGCGAGGCGTCGATGCCGATGACTTCCTCGACCTGCGCGCGGATGCGCTCGGGCTCTGCGGCCGGCAGGTCGACCTTGTTGAGGACGGTGACGATCTCGAGATTGTTGTCGATCGCCTGATAGACATTGGCGAGGGTCTGCGCCTCGACGCCCTGCGAGGCGTCGACGACGAGCAGCGCGCCTTCGCAGGCCGCGAGCGAGCGCGAGACCTCATAGGCGAAGTCGACATGGCCGGGCGTGTCCATGAGGTTCAGGACATAGGTCTTGCCGTCCTTGGCCTTGTATTCGAGGCGGACCGTCTGGGCCTTGATCGTGATGCCGCGCTCGCGCTCGATCTCCATCGAATCGAGCACCTGATTGGTCATCTCGCGGTCGGTCAGCCCGCCGGTGAGCTGAATCAGCCGGTCGGCAAGCGTCGACTTGCCATGATCGATATGGGCGACGATCGAGAAATTGCGGATATTGTCGAAGGGCACGGTGCTCATGGCGCGCTGCATAGCATCAAGCCCCGGCCCGGCAAAGCGCCGAAACAGCGCGTTTTTCAGCGGCGATCGGCCTCGAGGATATGAAGCGCCTCCGCGCGGGCGACGAGGCGGGCGGCAAGGTCGGCGACGAGCGGGCGCTCCGCCGCCCCGGCAAAGCCCGCGACGAGGGCCGAGCGGCGCGTCATCGGCGGCATGTCGACGGGCTCGATCTCGGCGAGCCGGCCGCTCGCGATGTCCGCGTCGACCTGGGGCGCGAGCAGATGGCCGACTGCCGCGCCGGCGTCGATCAGCGCCCGGCTCGGCTCCAGCGGCATCAGCGAGGTCGTGCGGGCGCGGCGGTTCATGGCGAGGATCGCTTCCGGCGTCACCTGCCACCACAGATGCGTGACGAAGCGCGGCGCGATCTCGAACACGCGGTCAAGCGTCGGCGCCGGGCCGATCGCGGCGGCGAGCGCGGGCGCTGCCACCAGCCGCGCCTTTTCGCTGAACAGCGCCAACGGCTGCAGCGGATCGAGCAGCGGATCGACATTCGGCCAGGCGATGATGGCGAGCTCGACGCGCCGGTCATGCAGCCATTCGGCGATGTCGCGGTGGCGACCTTCTTCGACATCCAGCGCGACCTGCGGATGCGCGGCGAGGAAATCGCTGACCGGCGGCGTCACCAGCGTCGGCACGACGCTGCGCAGCGTCGCGAGCGTCAGATGGCCGCGATCCATGCTGCGCATCGCCTCCTCGCTCTCGACCAGCGTCGACAGGATGCGGCGGGCATAGGGCAGGAAAGCCGCGCCGCGCTCGGTCAGGGCGACCTGGCGGCCGCGCGCGAAGAGCGGCCCGCCGGCGGCGTTTTCGAGCGCCTTGATGCGCATCGAGATCGTCGCCTGCGTCACATTGAGCCGCGCCGCCGCCTTGGTGAAGCTGCCGTCCCGCACGATGCGGTCGAAGCTGCGCAACTGATCGACATCCATCGAAAAATCCAATGCCACACTTTGGAAAAGCTTATGAAGCCAGAGGCTTAGATTGACACGCGCGATGGATCGGCGCGATAGGGAAAGCAAGTTCCCGAGCTGAAGGCGCCCGCCGATGCCCCATCCCGATGCTGTCGCTCTTGCCCGTCACGTAGATGCGATCACCGTGCGCGCGCTCACGGCCACGGAGGCCGAGGCGGCGCTGCCCGGCCTCGGCGCACTGCTCGCCGATGTCGTCGCGCATGGCGCCTCGGTCAATTTCATGCACGGCTTCAGCGCGGTGGATGGCGAGCGCTTCTGGCGCGGCCAGCTCGCGCTGATCGCCGAGGGGCAGCGCATCCTGATCGTCGCCGAGAATGGCGCCGACATCGTCGGCACGGTGATCGTCACCTTCGCGCCGCAGCCGAACCAGCCGCACCGCGCGGATATCGGCAAGATGCTGGTGCATTCGGCGATGCGCCGGCGCGGGCTCGGCCGCCGTTTGCTCGCGGCAGCCGAAGCCGCTGCTGGTGCCAATGGCCGGACGCTGCTGGTGCTCGACACCGAGACGCAGAGCGCCGGCCACGCGCTCTATGCCGCCTGCGGCTGGACCGAGGTCGGCACCATCCCGGGCTACGCGCTGACACCGGACGGACGGCCCTCGGGCGCCACCATCTTCTACAAAGAGATCGCAGGGGTTTGACGCATGGATATCCGCATGGCCGGAGAGGCGGATCTTCCGGCGATCCTCGGGATCTACAACGATGCCGTGGTCAACACGACGGCGATCTGGAATGACGATACGGTCGATCTTGAAAACCGACGGGCGTGGTTCACGGCGCGCCGGGGACAGGGCTATCCCGTCTTCGTGGCGATCGAGGGCGACGCGGTGCTCGGCTATGCCTCCTATGGCGATTTCAGGCCCTTCCAGGGCTATCGCTTCACCGTCGAGAATTCGGTCTATGTGGCGAGCGAGGCGCGCGGCAAGGGCGCTGGTGCAGCGCTTCTCGCGGCGCTCGTGACGCATGCCGCGGCCGCGGACAAGCATGTGATGATCGCGGCGATCACGGCCGGCAACGAGGCGTCGATCCGCTTGCATGCGCGGCAAGGCTTCGTGGCGACCGGCCGCCTCAGTGAGGTCGGGTACAAGTTCGGCGCCTATCTCGATCTCATCCTCATGGAAAAGCGACTCGCGGGATCGTCATCGCCGGCGCCTTGACGGGAGGGTGGTCGCGGACCAGCATCGGCGCATGCGTCGCGCCATAGGCATCGCCCTCGTCCTGCTCGCCCTCGCCGGTATGCTGCTCGCCAGCATCGCCGAGGCGGGCATGCTGCCGGGCGCCGCAATGACGGAGATGGCGGCCACCGACTGCCCGCATCATCAGGCCGAACCGGTCGTTGACCATTCGACCGTTAGCGGCGGGAAGGCGCTGGCCTTCATGCTCTGCTGCTTCGGCGTCGGCTCCGGCGTCCTTGCGGAGGCGACGGAAAGCCGGCCTGTGCGGCTCGCCGCGCTCTGGCTGCGGCCGGCGTCCGACATCGTTCCCCATGCCGGCATCCCCTCGCCGGAACCGCCGCCGCCCCGCGCCTGATCGATCGTCCCATACCCGATCGCTGCTCGCCCCGTTCGCGGCGATCGATGTCGGCTGTCTTTATCGATCAGGATTGGAACATCATGAAGATCAACACCCTCGCTCTCGCCCTCGTTCTGCTCGCGGCGCCTTTCGCTGTGTCAGCCGAGGAGGCGACGCACCCGATGAACCATGACGACATGCAGATGGAAGGCATGCCGATGGAAGGCATGGCCAAGCATGGCGCGGAGGACGCCACGCCCGCCACCAAGGCCTTCAAGGCGGCTGACGCCGCGATGATGAAGGACATGGCAATCGACTACAGCGGCAATGTCGATGTCGATTTCGTGCGCGGGATGATTCCGCATCATCAGGGCGCCATCGCCATGGCGAAGATCGAACTCCAATATGGCAAGGACCCGGAAATCCGGAAGCTCGCCGAGGGCATCATCAAGGCCCAGGACGACGAGATCGCCTTCATGAAGGCCTGGCTCGCCAAGAACGGCGGCGCAGCCAGCAAGAATGGTGGCGCCGCCAAGTAGACCTTTCACCTCCAAACTGGCGCGTCGGCTGTACAGCCGCGCGCCAGGACCATCATCACTCGGCGGGCGGCACCCGTCCTGGTGGTGCAGATCGTTGACAGCCGCGATGCCTGGATGTTCCCTCAGCGGGACGACGGCATCGCGCCATATCGGCGCATGCCTTGGGGGGAGGACATCGCATCATGAGGTTCGCAGTCCGACTGGCCGCAATGACGGCCGGATTGACGCTCTGCATTATGGCAGGCGCGGCGGTTGCAGCGACGAAATCGCCGGCCATGCAGGCCTGCTCGGACCAGTGGTCGCAGCTCAAGGCCGACGACAAGGTGCCGGCCGGCCAGACCTGGCCAAAGTTCTGGAGCCAGTGTGCCAAGGACTACGCGGCGGCCCATCCAGCGGATGCCGCTGCGGCAGCTGAGACGACGGCCGCCGCGCCGGCAGAGCCGCCGCCGGCCAAGAAGGCCAAGGCCGTCGCCCCAGCCGCGACACCGCCGCCGGCCGAGGACGCTGCAGTCGGCAAAGGCAAGTCACCGGCCATGCAGGCCTGTTCCGATCAGTGGGCGAAGCTGAAGGCGGACGACAAGGTTCCGGCGGGCCAGACCTGGCCAAAGTTCTGGAGTCAGTGCTCGAAGGACTATGCCGCGGCTCATCCCGAGACGGCTGCGCCGGCCAAGCCTGCCGCCAAGGCTGCCAAGGCGGACGACGAGGAGCTCGGCGCGCCGCTGCCTGATCCCGAGGCTGCCGCCAAGATCGACCCGGCCAAGCCGCTCGCCGGCAAGAAGGAACCGACCCCCGGCCAGAAGGCGGCGTGGGCTCGCATGCGTGCCTGCGGCTCCGACTGGCAGGCGCAGAAGGCGGCCGGAAAGCTCGCCGTCGGCGCCAAGTGGCCGCAATTCTGGAGCGACTGCAACAAGCGCCTGAAGGCCAAGGGCCAGTAGGGCGTCAAAGCGCGGAGCGCGGGAACCGCGCCTCGCCCATCGGGATGGCCACGGCCCCGACGCGCCTGTCGCGCCGGGGCTTTGCGTTGCCGTTACCCGGAAGCACACATTGATCTTGAGGATGGGACGCCCATGGGATTGCTGTTCGAAGACCACCTTCATGACGAATTCGCCAGCTGGCTGTTCGCCTATATCCCCTCTGGCGGGCCGGATTTCGGCGAGATCGCCGCGATCGGTCAGGCGGTCGGCAAGGGCGACGACGCGGCCTTCCATGCAGCCTTCCTGGCGGCTGCGGATCGCAATATCGCCGAGGGCGAGGCAGCCGAGCGCGCCGGCCGACCGGACAGTGCGCGCGAACTCCATCTGCGCGCCAGTGCCATTCTCGACGCCTCCTATCACCCGCTCTATGGCGCCCCAACCGATCCGCGGCTGCTCGCGGCCTGGCGGCGCCAGATCGAGATCATGGAGCGCGGCTTCGCCCTCTCCGACCCGCAGCCGCAGCGTCTGGCGATTCCCTTCGAAGGTGTCGTCATGCCGGCCTGGTTCGTCCCCGCGGCGGCCCATGCCGAGGCGGTGCGACCGCTGGTGATCTTCACCAACGGCTATGACGGAACGGTCACGGACCTCTTCTTCGCCTCGGCCGTCGCAGCCTCGCGGCGCGGCTATCACAGCCTCATTTTCGACGGGCCGGGACAGGGCGGCATGCTTTATGAGCATGGCCTGCCGCTCCGTCCGGATTGGGAAACGGTCATCGGTGCCGTTGTCGACGTGATGGTTGATCATCCACTCGTTGATCCGACCCGCATCGCGCTGAACGGCTGGAGCCTTGGCGGCTATCTCGCCCCGCGCGCCGCTGCCTGCGAGCCGCGCCTGGCGGCGCTCATCGCCGATCCGTTCCTGCCGAGCGTCGCCACCGGGGTCCGCGCCATGGCGATGAAGTTCGGCGCGACGGCCGAGGCGGCCTCCGATCTCCGCCATCTGGACCCCGCCATCATTGCTGCGATGGAAAGCACCATCGCGGCCGATCCCGGCCTCGACTGGAAGATCCGCAAGCGCGCCTTCTGGGTGCATGGCGTCTCGAGCCTCGCCGACTATTTCGCGGTCTCCGAGGCGTTCACGGTCGAGGACCGCCTGCATGACATCCGCTGCCCGACGCTGATTACCGTCGCCGAGCAAGACGGGCTGGCGAAAGGCGGACCGGCGGCCTATGAGGCGCTCACCTGTCCGAAGACGCTGATCCGGTTCTCAAGCGTGGAAGGCGCCGGTGGTCATTGCGAGATGGGCAACCGTTCCCTGCTCAACCGGCGCACATTCGACTGGCTGGACGATGTATTCGCCGGGAAGGTGGGTTAGTAGGAGGCCAACGCCAGAATCCAGCCATCAGCACGAACCTGCGAGCCGAGACGTGACCGAACAAAGCCCCGCTGCCGATCATCTTGTGACCCTGCGCGACTTTCTGCGCTATGCCGTCAGCCGCTTCGGCGCCGCCGGGCTCGCCCATGGCCATGGCGCGTCGACGGCCTTCGACGAGGCTGCCTATCTGGTGCTCGAAGGCCTCAAGCTGCCGATCGACGAGCTCGAACCCTTTCTCGATGCCAGGCTGCTGCCGGAAGAACGCGCCCGTCTCGCCGATCTGATCGAGGCGCGTGTAACGACGCGCAAGCCCACTGCCTATCTGCTCAACCGCGCCTATGCCCAGGGCATTCCGCTCTATGTCGACGAGCGCGTGATCGTGCCGCGGTCGTTCATCGGTGAATTGCTGTTCTCGGAGCTGTTCGGCGGTGATGAATTCACGATCGTCGAGGATACCGGTTCGATCGAGAGCGTGCTCGATCTCTGCACCGGCTCGGGCGCGATCGCCATCCTCGCCGCCGAGGTGTTCGAGAATGCCGATATCGACGCGGTCGATCTCTCGCCGGAGGCGCTGGAGGTGGCTGCGATCAACGTCGCCGCGCAGGGCCAGGGCGCGCGCATCTCGCTGATCGAGGGGGATCTGTTCGCCCCACTCGACGGCCGGACCTATGATCTGATCCTCACCAACCCGCCCTATGTCGACGAAATCGCGATGGAGGAATTGCCGGCCGAATATCGACACGAGCCGGTGATGGCGCTCGCCTCCGGCCTCGACGGGCTCGACATCGTTCGCCGCATCCTCGGCGAGGCTGGCGCCCATCTCAATCCGGGCGGCGGGCTGCTCTGCGAGATCGGCGCCGGTCGCGAGATCATCGAGGCGGAGTATCCGGACCTGCCCTTCCTCTGGCTCGATACCGAGGAAAGCGAAGGCGAGGTGTTCTGGCTTCCGGCCGAAGCGCTGGGCGTGCAGCCTTCGAGCACGATCGGCCCGGTCGAGTAGCGCCCCGGCTGCTGCCGGCCGGGGCGCCCTGAGGTTCAGGCCTCGATTTCCAGCATCCGCTCGCGCCGGCGTGGGCCCGGCCGGAGGACGAGGGCGAGGAAGGTCACCAGCGCCGCGGCGAAGGTGATGCCGGCGGCGATCAGCATCGTTGCGCGGAAGGCGCTGCCATAGGCGGCGGCGAAGACCGCATGCGGCACGGCAGGGGCGAGCTGTGCCGCATCCTCAAAGGCGCCATTGGCGACGGCGAGCGCGAGGCCTTCGATGGCATCGCCTGTGCCGGGCAAGCCCGCGCCGACAAAGGCGGCGAGAACCGCGCCGATCACCGCGATCGCAACGGTCTCGCCGGCAACGCGCATGGTGCCGAAGATGCCGGTGGCCATGCCCGCGCGCTCGGTCGGCACGACCGAGATGGCGAGATCGTCCATCAGGCCCCACGGCATGCCGGCGCCGATGCCGACAAGGAGCAGCGGCGGAATGAACGCCATCGGTGCGGCGCCGGGCGCGATTGCCGCCAACCACACGAGCCCGACCGCCGACAGCACCAGCCCACCCGAGGCCAGCACGCCTGCGGGAATGAAGCGTGCGAGATTGGCCGCGGTAAACGGCACGATGGCGATCGGCGCCGACAAAGGCAGCAGCATCAGGCCCGCCTGCAACTCGCTCATGCCCTCGACCCGCACGAAGCGGATTGGCAGCAGAAACAGCGGCACGACGAAGGAATAGGCGACCGCGACAGGCAGCGCCTGGATGCCGACGAAGCGGCCATAGGTGAACAGCGCCAGGTCGAGCATTGGCCGCGTGGCCAGCTTCTCCACCGTGATGAAGGCGATCAGCAGGGCGCCTGCCAGCGCAAACAGGCCGATGACCAGGGGATGATCGAAGCCGAGCGCCGGGCCCTCCATGATGGCGAAGATCAGCGCGACCAGCGTCGCCGTGAACGTCGCGGCGCCAAGGCTGTCGATGCGTGTCGCGCCGGGATCGCGGGTCTCGCGCAGCCGTGGCGCCCCGAGGGCGAGGATGAGCGCGCCGGCGGCGGCGGTGGCGAAGAAGATTGCGCGCCAGCCGAACGAGGCGATGAGGAGCCCGGCGATGATCGGCCCGAAGGCGATGCCAATACCGAAGCCCGAGCCGATCATGCCGAGCGCGCGGGTGCGTGCCGGACCTTCGAATTCCTGCGCCAACGCTGCAAAGCCGGCCGATAGCGCGATGGCGCCGGCGACGCCTTGGACGCCGCGCATCAGGTCGAGCACGAGCACGTTCGGCGCGAAGCCGATGACGAAGGAGACGAGGGTGAAGGCCGCCATGCCGAGCGTGAACATGCGCTTGCGGCCATATTGGTCGGCCAGCGCGCCGCCCAGCATCACGGTCGAGCCGATCGCCAGCATGAAGCCGGAAACGATCCAGTTGAGTGCCGTGACGCTGCCGCCGAGATCGTGACCGATGGCGGGAATGGCAACGGCCGGACCGGTGAAGGAGATCGGGATGGTGACGGCGACAAGGAAGATGGCGGCGAGAATGAACGCCTTCTTCCGCGCCGCATCGGGGGATGCGTCGGTCATGACTTGTCTCTTGCAGTTTGAAGCCGCCGGCGAAGATCGCTGCGGGGAATAGGGGCCTGGACTGCGCGGCGGGAGAGGCGCCGCGCAGCCCAGCGACGGTGAACCGCCGTCGGCGATCCCTCATCTGTAGGGATCGTTACACAAACAATAAGCCCTTGATTCTGGCCGTCAAGGCTTTTATTTAGTGATCATAACAGAAATGAGACCGGGCTCGCTGCAAGGGCCGGTTTCGAGGATGCGCAAGATGGGTGCACGTGGCAGGCCGCGCGGTTTCGATCGCGACGCCGCCCTTGAACAGGCGATGGATGTCTTCTGGGCGCGCGGCTATGCCGGGGCGTCGATCGCCGAACTGACCGAGGCGATGGGTATCAATCCGCCGAGCCTCTATGCCGCCTTTGGCTCCAAGGAACAACTCTTCAAGGAAGCCGTCCGCCTCTATGCCGAGACGGACGATGCCTGCACGCTGGAAATGCTGGAGGGCGATCTCTCGACGCGCGAGTCGATCGCCGCGATGCTGCAGGTGAGCGCGCGTTCCTGTGTCCGGCCGCACAAGCCGGCGGGCTGCTTCATGACGCTCGGCGCCACCAATGGCGGCCCGGAGACGGATGCTGCGCAGCAATATCTCTGCGACCAGCGCCGCGACATGGCGAGCCGCATCCGCGCCCGTCTGGCGCGCGGCGTTGCCGATGGCGAACTGCCGGCGGGCCTCGATCTCGCCCGCGTCACGGCCTTCTTCGCGACCGTCATCAAGGGCATGTCGATCGAGGCGCGGGACGGCGCCGATATCGAGACGCTCGCCGCCGTCGCCCGCAGCGCGATGCTCGGCTGGGACGCGATTACCTCGACGCAGGGGTAGTTTTGCGGGACGGCGGGCCGCGCCTTGCGGCCGCCCGCCGTCGATGATCAGGGCGCCAGGGCTTCCGCGCCGACCGTGGCCGCCGGATAGGGCAGGTCCGTGACGAGCTTCGACATCGGCTGGCTGCTTGCGAAGATCGGCGCGAGGTCGATCGTCAGATAGCTGGTACGATGCGCATAGTCCGAAATGGTCAGGCGATTGTTGGTGAGGTCCTTGATCGACACCCACTGGGTGTAGTCCGAGACCACCGTGTCGCCGTCCTTCGATTCCGCGACGCCGATCGGGATGTCGACCGTGTTCAGCACATGCGTCACGGCCTGGACGGCTTCGGCGGCATCCTTCGGCTCGGGCACGGAATGGCGCATGAAGGCGGCGCGCACGAAGCGCGACGGCGGCGTGAAGTCGCCCGGCAGGCCCATAGTGCCGCCGCCCTGGCCGATCGCCGTGACATTGGCGGTGCCATACTGGCGGCTTTGGGCGCCGATGGCCGAGATGTTCACGTAGTTGCGCAGGTTGGTGAGATGCCAGTCATAGGTCGGCGCGTTGGTGAGCACATGCGCGGCGTTGTCGTGGATCTGGACCTCGCCGTCGACATATTCGACGACGATGCCGGCGCCGCTGCGATCCGTGAAGACGAAGTGGATATAGGGCGGGGTCGGCCCGGTCGGCAGGGCCGGATCGGTCCACACCTTGGTCGTTTGCAGCGCCGCCTTGACGCTGGCGACATCCTTGAAGCTGCCGAGCGCCCATTTGCCGAAGGAGAGGATCTCGACAAAGTTCGCGTCGGCCGGAGTCACCTGCTGATAGGTGGTGAAGCCCGGCAGGAAGTTGCCGCTCATGCCGAGCCCGGCTTCGTTCTGCCCCTCGAGGATCGCGCCGCCCGGTATGATGTTGGCGCTGATGCCGGCGAGCGCATAGCTCGTGGTCACCGTCTTCTCTGCCATGCCCTTGGGCGCCGGCAGCGTGAAGGTGGTGCCCTTCGGGACGCTCTCCAGCGTCCACTTCATGTCGATCGCCCATTCCATCGTGCGCCCGGCCACGACCGACTTGTCGGCCGCGGTGATGTCCACCGCCGTGCAGGCCAGCGCGGCATGGGTCATGATGGCAAGCGAGAGTGCCGCGGCGAGTGTTCGAAGCATATCGGGTTCCTCTTCGGGACATTGCAGGCCCCATCATACGGACCTAACGACATGGACCTTTAAGGTCGTCTGAACGGCCCCAGGCCAAATATCAGAAGCCGAGACACGACATGGACTGCCCGACAGTCTCCGCGGCCGGCAAAGTACCACTCAAATGCTATCCAATTGAAGTATTCATCAATTCGAAGTAGATAGTATTGTCCTGCTCTGCGGCAGGCAAGGAGTTTCGTTGCTGAATGAGGCTTCGCTCGGCTTTGATTAAATAGTAAAAATATAGAGCATCATATCTATTCGGGGGAAATATCAAGATATGTGTGAGCATTCGTCGAATGGCCTGCATCGCCGCTCCCTTTTCAAGCGGGCGGCTGCAGCATCCGCGTTGGCGGCGACCAGTCTTGCGGGCATTGGCGTGCCGTCTCTTGCCTATGCTGCGGCGATGACCAGGGAGCAGCGGGACAAGATGTCTCCAGACGACATCATCGAGAGCTTCAAGGAAGGCAATCGGCGCTTCCGCGACGGCAAGATGATGCAGCATGACTATCGGGCGCAGAAACGCGCGACGGCCACGGGTCAGTTCCCGGCCGCTGTGATCCTCAGTTGCATCGATTCCCGCACGCCGGCGGAGATCCTGCTCGATGTCGGCATCGGCGAAACCTTCAATGCGCGCATCGCCCGGAACATCCAGAACGACGACATTCTCGGCAGCATGGAATTCGCCTGCGCCGTTGTCGGCGCCAAGGTGGTGCTCGTCATGGGCCACACCGCCTGCGGCGCCATTCGTGGTGCGATCGACGGCGCCGAACTGGGCAACCTCACCGGGCTGCTCGACAAGATCAAGCCGGCCATCCCGCGGACGAAGTATGACGGCGACCGCTCGGGCAGCAATTACGACTTCGTCGACGCGGTGGCGCGGACCAATGTCGAAATGACGATGGAGCAGATCCGGTCGAACAGCCCGGTGCTCAAGAAGCTCGAGGACGACGGCGAGATCAAGATCGCCGGCAGCATGTACCATCTCGTGGGCGGCGAGGTGGAGTTCTACTGAGCAGACCATGACGGCATGCGGCCGGGCAATTGCAGGGCACGGCCGCAAATCTCCTGATTCTCGGGCCGGGATGTGTTAAGAGGCGGCCAACATCATGCCGCCGGTCCCGATGCGCCTCAGCGCCGGGACGGCCCCGAGCCGGATTCGCCATGACCGCATCAATCGCCGCCGCGCCCGAAGCCGCGGTTTCCAACATATCCCGCCGCACGCCGGTAGCCGAGACGCCGTCGCTTGTCGGCCTGTCGCGCGCCGGCATTGGTGCCGAGCTTGCCCGCATCGGCGTCGAGCAGAAGCAGATCCGCATGCGCACCGCGCAGATCTGGAACTGGGTCTATGCGCGCGGCGTCACCGATTTCGGTGACATGCTGAACGTCTCCAAGGACATGCGCCAGACACTGTCCTCGGCCTTCACATTGAAGCGCCCCGAGATCGTCACCGAGCAGGTCTCCGAGGACGGCACGCGCAAATGGCTGATGCGCTTTCCCGCTCGCGGCGCCGGTCGCCCGGTCGAGATCGAGACTGTCTATATCCCGGAAATCGGGCGCGGCACGCTCTGCGTCTCCAGCCAGGTCGGCTGCACGCTCACTTGCTCGTTCTGCCACACCGGCACGCAGAAGCTGGTCCGCAATCTGACTGCGGAGGAGATCGTCGGCCAGATCCTGGTTGCACGCGATCGTCTCGGCGATTTCCCGGATAAGGCGACGCCGGTCGGTGCCGCTGTTCCCACCGAAGGCCGCCTCGTTTCCAACATCGTCATGATGGGCATGGGCGAGCCGCTCTATAATTTCGACAACGTCAAGGAGGCGCTGCTGATCGCCTCCGATGGCGAAGGCCTGTCGCTCTCCAAGCGCCGCATCACGCTGTCGACCTCGGGCGTCGTGCCGGAGATTCCGCGCGCCGGCACAGAGATCGGCTCAATGCTGGCGATCTCGCTGCACGCTGTGCGTGATGATCTGCGCGACATGCTGGTGCCGCTCAACCGGAAATATCCGATCGCCGAGCTGCTCGAGGCCTGCCGCAACTATCCTGGCCTCTCGAACGCCCGTCGCATCACCTTCGAATATGTGATGCTGAAGGACGTCAATGACAGCCCGGCCGATGCGCGCGAACTGGTGCGGCTCCTGAAGGGTATCCCCGCCAAGATCAATCTGATCCCGTTCAATCCCTGGCCGGGCGTCAACTACCAGTGCTCGTCCTGGGAGACGATCGAGGCGTTCTCGGACATCGTCAACCGGGCTGGCTATGCCTCGCCGATCCGCACGCCGCGCGGCCGCGACATCCTCGCGGCCTGCGGCCAGTTGAAGAGCGAGAGCGAGCGGATGCGGGCGCGCGAGCGCCTGGCGCTCGAGGCGATGATCACCGACGACGGCGAGTAAAGCGCGGCGGCGCCCCCTAGCGGGGCGCGCGCTTGGCAAGGATGCGCTGCAAGGTGCGGCGATGCATGTTGAGCCGGCGCGCCGTCTCGGAGACATTCCGCTCGCACAGCTCATAGACGCGCTGGATATGCTCCCAGCGGACGCGATCAGCCGACATCGGATTGTCGGGCGGCACGGCCTTTTCCGTCGGATCGCGCGTCAGAGCCAGGAAGACCTCGTCGGCATCGGCGGGCTTGGCGAGATAATCGACTGCGCCGAGCTTCACCGCCGTGACGGCGGTCGCGATATTGCCATAGCCGGTCAGCACCACCATTCGCGATTCCGGTCGCTTGCGGCGGATCAGCTCGATCACGTCGAGCCCGTTGCCGTCCTCGAGCCGCATGTCGACGACCGCATAGGCCGGCGGCCGCTGATCGACCTTGCGCATGCCCTCGGCGACGGTGTCGGCGGTCTCGACCGCGAAGCCGCGCGTCTCCATGGCGCGGGCGAGCCGCTGGAGAAATGCCTTGTCGTCATCGACGATGATGAGCGATGTGTCTGTGCCGGCCAGCCCGGCGCTGTCGATATCCGTCATCGGATCCTGCCTCGGCCCCCCGTTCATTGTTTTCGTTCCTCTTGGCCGGGTTATAGGAAGCGGACGCGCTTCCGCCAACCCCGCGCGTTGTTTGCGATCATAGACGGCAAATCGCCGCAATGCGCGTTCTCTTGCAGATCAGGTCGCGGCGAGGGGGCGCCGGCCCTTCTCGTCGCGCTCCCGCGCCTCGGTTCTGGCCGCATCCTTGACCAGTTCGCGGTCCATGGCATTGCGTGGCCAGTCGATGCGGACGATCGCGCCATGGGCCGGCTGCAGGCGGTTGGAGAGTTCTACCTTGGCCTGAGAGCGCTCCAGCAGCGTCTTGGCGATGAAGAAGCCGAGCCCGAGTCCGCCGGCGCGCTCCTCGCCCTCGGCGCCCGAGGGCGCGCGCGTCGTGACATAGGGTTCACCGATATGGTCGATGACATCGGGCGCGAAGCCCGGCCCGTCATCGGCGATCACCAGCGAGACGCTGTCCTCGGTCCAGATGGCCGAGACTTCGACGAGGCTTTCAGCAAAATCGACAGCATTCTCCAGAAGGTTGCCGACGCCATACATCACCGCCGGGTTGCGGCGGCCGACCGGCTCGGGGCCGGACTTCCCGACGAGGCGGACATCGATCCGCACGCCCGTTCCCTGATGGGGCTCTACCACCTCGGCGATCAGATGGCTGATCGGCAGGCGATCAAGATGCTGGTCGGTCTGCGTCGACATCGAGGTGAGCTTGCCGAGAATGTCGCGGCAGCGGTCCGACTGGCTGCGCAGCAGCGCGACGTCCTCGGCATAGGGGCTTCCCTCAGGCAATTCGCGCTGCAGCTCCTTCGTCACGAGAGCGATGGTCGCGAGCGGCGTGCCGAGCTCATGCGCCGCCGCAGCCGCGAGGCCGTCGAGGGCCGAGAGATGTTGCTCGCGGGCAAGGACCAGCTCGGTCGCCGCCAGCGCTTCGGCGAGCTGGCGTGATTCTTCGGCGACGCGAAAGGCATAGTTGCCCATGAAGAAGACGCCGGAGACCAGCGCCACCCAGACGCCCGCGACATAGGTCAGCGGCAGGCTGATCGGCTCGCCGGTCCAGGGCAGCGGCAGATGGAAGACCGCGAGCACGCTGACGGCGCCGAGCACCAGCGCCCCGAGCGCGATCGTCAGCCGCGGGTCCAGCGTCGTCGCCGAGACCATCACCGGCACGATCAAAAGGATCGAGAACGGGTTCTGCAGCCCGCCCGTCAGATAGAGCAGCGCCGAGAGCTGCAACACGTCATAGGCGAGCAGCAGCGCCGCGGTGCGGCCCTTGAGGCGTAGGCTCGATGGATAGCGGATCTTCAGGAAAAGGTTGAGCCAGGCCGACAGGGCGATCGCGCCCAGGCAGAAGCCGAGCGGCATCGGGAAGTCGAGCCAGAAGCGAACGATCACGACGGCCGCAGTCTGCCCGGCGACGGCGAGCCAGCGCAGGCGCACAAGCGTATCGAGCTTGAGGCGCGGCCGGTTGGCGTTCTGCGAGGGCAGGCTTTCCTCAGCCATCGTCATGATCAGGCGCTCCTATTCTCTGCCGGCTTTGCCCGCGAGCATAGCATGGCGCAAGACCGCTGCCCGTGCGCCGGGAGACATGACTTGCGCGGCGAAGAAATTCGTTCTTACATATTGCGGTGCAAAAAGAGCCGGCCCCGCCTCTGCCCGACGGTCATGGCCGACTTCCAGCTTCCGCCGAGCGGCAGACGGACTGTCGAATGACGCCTTTTTCCTATTACCAGCTTTATGAGTTGCACCACGCCGCGATGACGCCCCTGCGCGCGGCGGCTGATGTCATGAAGCTCGCTTTGCAGAATCCGCTCAATCCGTTCGCCCAGTCGCCGATTGGCAAGAACTGGTCGGCGGGCCTTGAACTGTTCGAGCGCGCGACGCGCCGCTATGGCAAGCCCGCCTTCGGGCTGCCCACGACGCTGGTCAGCGGCACGCGCGTCGCTGTCACCGAGCGCGTGGTCTGGAAGCGGCCGTTCTGCAATCTCATCCATTTCGAGCGCAGCCTCGACCGGCCGCGCAACGATCCGAAGCTGCTGATCGTCGCGCCGATGTCGGGCCACTATGCGACGCTGCTGCGCGGCACCGTCGAGGCCATGCTGCCGAAGCACGAGGTCTATATCACTGACTGGATCGACGCCCGCGCCGTGCCGCTCAGCGATGGCAGCTTCGATCTCGACGATTATATCGATTACCTGATCTCGATCCTGCATGCGCTCGGCGGCGACACGCATGTCGTGGCCGTCTGCCAGCCGGCGGTGCCGGTGCTCGCGGCTGTTTCGGTGATGGAGGCCAAGGGCGATCCCTATGCGCCCCGCACCATGACGCTGATGGGTGGCCCGATCGACACGCGCATCAATCCGACGGCAGTCAACAAGCTTGCCGAGGGCAAGACGATCGACTGGTTCCGCGACAATGTCGTCATGAAGGTGCCGTTTCCTCATCAGGGCTTCATGCGCGACGTCTATCCGGGCTTCCTGCAGCTCTCGGGCTTCATGTCGATGAACATGGACCGCCATGTGAACGCCCATAAGGAATTCTTCGGCCATCTCGTCGCCGGCGACGGCGACAACCAGACCAAGCACCGCGATTTCTACGACGAGTATCTCGCGGTCATGGACCTTTCGGCCGAGTTCTACCTGCAGACCGTCGATGCGGTATTCATCAAGCATTCGCTGCCCAAGGGCGAGATGATGCATCGTGACACGCCGGTCGACCCGTCAGCGATCCGCAATGTGGCATTGCTCACCGTCGAGGGCGAGAACGACGACATTTCCGGCGTCGGCCAGACCGAGGCGGCGCAGCGGCTCTGCGTCAACATCCCTGACGATATGCGCGCCCACTATGTGCAGCCGAAGGTCGGTCACTACGGTGTCTTCAACGGCTCGCGGTTCCGCGCCGAGATCGCCCCACGCATCGGCGACTTCATCCTGACGCACAACCGCCGTCCGCCGGCCGGATCGGCTGCTGTCCCGCGCGTTGCCGCAAAGCCATCCAGCAAGGCTGCCGACACGCTGGCGGCGATCGTGCTTGCCAAGCCGAAGGGCGCGGCCGACGATCTGAAAGAGATCGCCGGCGTCGGCCCGAAGCTCGAGCAGACGCTGAACGCGATCGGCATCTTCCATTTCTGGCAACTGGCCGGCCTGACGCCGCCGCAGATCGAGGAACTCGACGGACGCCTCGCCTTCAAGGGCCGCATCGCGCGCGACCGCTGGGTCGAGCAGGCGGCGGAGCTGGCGCGCGAGCACACGGCCTGAACCAAGGTGCATGGTGGATCGAGGTGTATGGCGGCGCCTCGATCCGATTTTTCTTGAAGTAGGGGGTGATCCTTCCCACCTCAATTCCCGTTGGGGATTTCCAGGAAGGAAAGGGATCCATGACCCATACTCAGGCCTTGCGTCCGGGCTGGACGCCGCTCACCATCGCGATGATGGTCCTCGGCTTCGTCGTGTTCTGGCCGCTCGGTCTTGCTATGCTCGCCTACATCATCTGGGGCGACCGCATCCCCGAGTTCCGTCGCAGTGCGGAAGGCGTCAGGGACGACTTCAAGCGTTCGTTTGGAGGCTGCGGCGCGAAGCGCTGGAGCGCCGGCAGCACGTATCAGAGCGGCAACACGGCCTTCGACTCCTATCGGGCCGCCGAGCTGAAGCGTCTTGAGGAAGAGCGCCGCAAGCTCGACGGAGAGCGCGCGGAATTCGAGGAGTTCGTCCAGAACCTCCGCCGTGCCCGCGACCAGGAAGAGTTCGATCGCTTTAAGGCCGATCGCAGCCGCGCCCGCACGGCGCCGGCCAGCGAGCCGCGCCAGAACGGCGACGGTCCGGTCATCGACCTCTGATCGAGGCACGACCACCCGGTTTCGGGTGACAAGGGATGCGGCCGGGCAGCGATGCCCGGCCTTTTTCGTGCGAGAATCGGCAGCGCGATTCGGCCGGCCGCTCGGGCCGGTTCTGTCGAGGCGGGAGCGAAGGCCGCATGACGGGCTTCTTTTCGAGACTGCTGGCGCCGCCGCCCGCCCGGGACCGCGTGACCGGTCGAGCCGGCGCGGCCCTGCCGGACCATTGCCATGTCGAGATCGATGGCAAGGCCGTGCAGGTCGCTATCAACTGGAACCCGCGCGCCAGCCGCTACACGCTGCGCCTGGCCGGTGCCGTGCGTCAGCCGGTGGTCACGATCCCGGCCCGGGGCAGCCTCCACGAGGCGCGGAGCTTTCTTGAGCGCCACCGCGGCTGGCTGAAGGCGCGCCTCGACGCCTTGCCAGCATCAACGCCGTTGGCCGATGGCGCTCAGGTGCCGCTGCGCGGCGAGCTGCTGAGGATCCAGCATCGGCCCGGCCGCGGGCTGGTGCGCGTCGAGCGCAGCGGCGGCGAGCCCATCCTCGTCGTTTCGGGCGACATCGCGCATCTCCCACGCCGTGTCACCGATTTCCTGAAGCGCGAGGCCCGCATCGATTTCGAGGCCGCGACGGCCCGGCATGCGCGGGCGCTCGGCGTCGGCGTGAAGGCCGTCCGCCTTGGCGATCCGGCGAGCCGCTGGGGCTCCTGCTCGAGTTCCGGGACGATCTCCTATTCCTGGCGCGTGGTGATGGCCCCGCCCTCGGTGCTCGACTATCTCGTCGCGCATGAGGTGGCGCATCTGCGCGAGATGAATCACTCGCCGCGTTTCTGGAAGCTGGTGCGCCAGCTCTGCCCCGATCTCGAGGCGGCGAAGACCTGGCTTACCCGCAACGGCGCCACGCTGCACGCGATCGGCGCGGCCTAGATCTCGGAAAATCCGGCTTCCGGATCGAAAAGCCCATGCAGCCGATGCGCGGCGACCTTGCCGAACTGGATCATCATGGCCTTGCGTCGTGCGGCCGTCAGCGGCGTTGCAGGCGACTCGCGCATGATTTCGGCGCCATAGGCGTCGGCGAGGATGAGACCGGCCTCCAGCGGAAAGATCTCGGATGGCACGCCGGCATGACTGGCGAAATAGAGTCGGTCGCAATAGGGCGCATAGTCGAACCATTTGCGGTCGGCGCGGAAATCCTCGATGGAGGATTTGATCTCGACGATGGTGAATTCGCCGCCGGGGCCGAGCGCCACGATATCGGCGCGACGGCCGCTGGCGAGCACCAGCTCGGACAGCACGGCGTGGCCGCGGGCGCGGAAGAGGCGCCCGATCCCCCGTTGCAGGGCGAGCGCCGTGTCCGATTGCCGTCCGTCACGCGGAAAGGCGATGGCTGCGGAATAAACCATGAACGGATTTTGCCACGCCGCGCTGCGCGAGAAAAGACCGACCTGCGAAATCGGGTCGCGTTTCGGCTAGCGCCAGCGATTATGCAGCCAGAGCCACTGGTCCGGATGCTCGCGCACCCAGCCTTCGACCACCGACATGACCAAAGCGGTGCCGCCGGCGACATCGATGCGGCCTTCGGCATCGCGCGGCATGTCGAGCGGCGGGGTCAGCTCGACGCGAAAGCGGCCGTCCGGCAAGCGGATGGTGCGGGCGCCATGCACGGGGCATTCATATTGTCGCGCAAGGCGCGCAACGAGCGGATTGGCAGAGACGAGGCGGCCGAAGAACGGCACGCGCGGCCCGCCGGTATGATGCTGGTCGGTGAGGAGGCCGAGATGCTCGCCGCGATCAAGCGCCGCCGCGACCTCGAAGGTGGCGCCGCGGCCTGAGGCGACGAGCGTGCCCATCAGTTCCTCGCGCCGCGCCATCAGGTCTTGCGCGATGCGGTTGTTGCTCGGCATGCGGAACAGCGCGACGACTGGAAGGTCGAAGCGCGCCGCGACGATCGCGAGCGCTTCCCAATTGGCGAGGTGAGCCGAGAAGATGATGCCGGGCTTGCCGTCCTCGCGCAGCGAAAGGAACTGGTCGAGCCCCGCGATCTCGGTGCGTCCGCGCTCGGGATGGTGCGGGTCGATGTCGATCAGCTTGTCGATATGAACATATTCGACGACGGTGCGGCCGAGGCTCGCCCAGGCGCCGTCGAGGATCGCCTGATGCTCTTCCGGCGTCTTTTCAGGGAACGCCGCTGCCAGATTCGCGCGCGCCAGCCGCGACTCGGGTATGAAACGCCCGACGAATCGCGACAGCCGGTCGGCAAGCCAACCGGAGGCTTTCGGGCCGAGCAGGCGCACAAAGCCGATCAGCCCGCGCACCGTGCCACCAATGATCGCGTTGACGAGCGGGGAGCGCAGAAGCTTCCGCGTGAATTCCTTGCGTTGCCGCTTGCGGTCGGCCTTGCTCATCGCACTGTCCTGAAAAGCGGGCGGCGCATTGTATCGCGCAGAATCGCCGTCGACATCATGGCGCCCTGAATCCGATCCGCCCATGGGCGCCGTCGAAAGCGACCGCGACGGCATGGAAGAGCGCCTGGCCGAGATTGGAGTGGGGCGTCGCCTTCGGCATGATGTAGGTCGACCGGTCCGTCAGCAGGGACAGGTCGAGTGCGTCCGGGATCTGCAGCGACAAGGTCTGGCCAGGCAGCAGGAAGCCATGCGGACCGACACGAAGGTTCGTCAGGGCCCCTCCGTCGAAAACGCCGTCGACTGCGCCGGTATCGAAGATCAGCTTCTGGCAGGACGCCGCCGCTTCATCGACGGCATAGCAGCCCGTGATGGACCCGGCGTCCCAGGATGCGATGTCCGGCGACGACTGCGCCGCTGGCTGGAGGGAGGCGAAGCGGAATCCCTTGAGACTATCGGACGTCAGGCCGATCGTGACATGCGGCGGCTCGCCCGTCAGCATGTCGACGATGAATCCCGAATTGAGATTGCCCGGGAGTTGCGCCAGCGGGCTGATCAGCGCGCCGCTCGCCTGCAGGCTGACACCCATCACGCCGGGCCGCTGGTCGCTGGCGGGGCAGTTCGGCTTGTCGTCGGCGCATGAGACCCGCGTGATCACGCCGATCGAGATCGGCTGCGCAGTCTCGACGCCCGCCTCGACAAGGCGCACCGTCGCGAGGCCGACATAGCCTTCGAAGCGCGTGCCGTCGACATAGCCCTGATGGATCGGCGTGCTGGTTTGCTGGACATCGGGGCCGATGTCGGCCGCCATCACATAGAGGCCGGACGAGCCTGTGTCGAAATTGACCGGAACCGGGGTTCCATTGCCGACGCTGATCCGCACGAGGGTCGGCTTATGGTCCGGCCGATCGGTGAACATCGGCAATTCGGCGCTCGCCGGCACGGTATCAGCGGCCGCAGGCCGGCCTACGAACAGGCTGGCCACCAGGCACGCAGCGGCGAAGACGGCCGCCCGCCGTCGCGGGCGGGCCTTCGCTCCTGCCGAGGTATGGCTCATCCGCGCCTTCAAAGCGTGACGATGATCTTGCCGAACACCTGGCGCTGCTCGATCCGGTCGAGGGCGCTGTCGATATCCTCGAGATCGACCACGCTGTCGATGACGGGCGTGACGATGCCGGTGCCGATCTTGCCCATGGCGTGGGCGATGTTCTCGATGCGGCAGCCGAACGAGCCGATCAGCCGCAGCTGCTGCTGGTAGAGCTGGAAAAGGTTGATCTCGGCCGAGATGCCGGTGGTCGAGCCGCAGGTGACGAGCGTGCCGCCACGGCGCAGCGAGAACATGCTGCCCGCCCAGGTGTCAACGCCGACATGTTCGAACACGACGTCGACGCCGCGCTTCTTGGTCAGCTTGCGGACGACGCCTTCGAACCGCTCTTCGCGATAATTGATGACGTGATGCGCGCCGAGCTCGCGCGCCTTCTCGGCCTTTTCGGGGCTGCCGACCGTGGTGATGATCGTCGCGCCGGCTGCGCGGGCGAGTTGGATCGCCGCCGTGCCGATGCCGCTGCCACCGGCCTGGATCAGGATCGTCTGGCCGGCTTCGAGCTTGGCATTGTCGAATAGCATGTGCTCGACGGTGCCGAAGGTGACCGGCGTGCAGGCGGCATCGCGCACCGTGACGCCTTCGGGCGCCGGCACGACGAGGCGTGCCTTCATCGTCACATAGTCGGTGGCGAGGCCGTCGATATGGAAGCCGCGCACGCCGGCGACGTTTTCGCAGAGATTGTCGCGGCCCGCATGGCAAGCCGGACACATGCCGCAGGTTTCCGCGCCATAGATCGCGACGCGCTGGCCGACGGCAAGCCCTTCGACCGACGGGCCGATCTTCTCGATCGTACCGGCCGCCTCGGCGCCGATAGTCAGCGGCAGCTTGCGCTTGGCAAAGGCCATGCCGCGCCAGCCCCAGACATCGATGTGATTGAGCGCGACAGCACCGATCTTGACGCGGACTTCGCCGGGACCGGGCTCCGCCGCCATCGGCACGTCGACGATCGAAAGCTTGCGGTCGGAAAGGAGCTGAAGCGCGCGCATCGGGGTCTTGTTCCATCCGGCCGCGATGGCGGCCGTCCTTCGGCAGGTCTTGCCGCCGCCAGAAGGCGGCCGCAGGTTCAGGCTGAGGCTTTAGCGGTTCGCGCGCTCTTGCGCCAGAGCGCTACGCCGGCTCAGGCGGGCTCTGCGGCGATCAGCAGGCAGGCATTCTGGCCGCCGAAGCCGAACGAGTTCGACAGAACCATCGATACGGGCTGCGACCGCGCGACATTCGGCACCACGTCCAGCGGGATCGCCGGGTCGGGATTCTGGTAGTTGATCGTCGGCGGAATCAGGCCCTCGGCGATCGTCTTCAGCGAGAAAACCGCCTCGATGGCGCCAGCCGCCGTCAACGTGTGTCCGATCATCGACTTGTTGGACGAGATCGGAATGCCCTTCAGCGCGTCGCCGAAGACGGCCTCTAGCGACATCGCCTCCATCTTGTCATTCTCCGGCGTGCCGGTGCCATGCGCGTTGATGTAGTCGACATCGGCGGTCGAGACGCCACCATCATCGAGCGCCTGCTGGATCGCGGCGATGACGGGCGAGCCATCCGGCTTCGAGCGGGTACGGTGGAAATCGTCTGCCTTCTCGGCGATGCCCCTGACAACGCCGAGAATCTTGGCGCCGCGCGCGCGGGCCGCGTCATAGTCCTCGAGCACCAGGGCGCCGGCGCCTTCCGCCATCACGAAGCCGTCGCGATCCTTCGAGAACGGGCGCGAGGCCCTTTCCGGATCGTCATTGCTGGTCGAAAGGGCGGAAAGCAGCGAGAAGCGCACGAGGCCTTCGATGCGCACGGACCCGTCGGTGCCGACAACCAGCGCCGCCTCGGTATCGCCGCGTCGGATCGCCTCGACGCCGAGCTGGATCGCCGAGGCGCCCGAGGCACATGCGGTCGACAGCGAGATCGGCGCGCCGCGTGTGCCGAAATGGTCGGCGGTGCGGTCGGCGACGCAGCCATAGAGCGCAAATTCATAGGTGTCGGGATCGTTCAGCGACAACACGCGCTGGATCATCCGGTCATAGGCATCGCCTGCTTCGGGATCGGTGCCGGCAAAGAAGTCGCGACGTGCCGGCCACTCGATCTCGACCGGCGGCACCGCCATGAACAGCATGCCCGGGAAATCGCCGGGCGCGCCGATGCCCGATTGCTCGACAGCCTCGGCGGCGGCGAGATGGGCGAGCCGCTCGGACAGGACAGGCGAACGCACTTCGTCGGGAAACAGGAAGTCGACTGTTCCGGCGATCGTGGTCCGCATATGCAGCGTCGGAAACCGGGTGATCCGATGAATGCCCGACTTGCCGGCGGTCAGGGCCGCCCAGTTGTCGTCGATGCCCTGGCCGAGCGAGGAGACGACGCCCATGCCGGTGACGGCGACCACAGGCCGTCCGAGGTGATCGCGAGTCTTGGCCATCGCCATGTCCTTCCTTCAGTCCGCCGCCTCGACGAGCGCCATGCCCTCGCCGCGCCAGAAGCCCCAGCTGGTGGCGAGAATCTGCGCCGGCGTCTCTGCCGGCTGCTCGATGCCGCTGCCATCGGTTGGAAGATAGAAACCGTGCCGCGCGATCGCCAGTGCGGCAAGTGCGACCTGAACCGGGAAAGCTGCCTCGATCGGATTGCCGATCAGGGTTTGCGTGGCACGAACGCCGCCGATCTTGCCCTCGGTGGCGAGTTGCTCCCAGAGCCCGCGCTCTTCAGCAGTTGCCGCCGCGATGCCGTTAGCCCCCGAAAGAACGCCGGGTGCCTTGGCGCCAAACCGGGCGGAAAGCTGGTCGAACTGCTTGCGCGCAACCGCGCTCGCATCGCCGGGACCGCGGCGGCTTCGTCCCGAAAGAACGGCCGAAAGCTTCGCATAGGCCGATTTGCCGCGCGCCTCGGCATGAGCGCGCGATTCGAGCACGAGGAAGGCGCCGGCCGAGCCGGTGATCATGCCGCCTTCCGCTGTCGTGCCGCGCTCCCAGACCGATGCCGGCTCGCCCTGCCAGAGCGTCCGGCCCATGGCGAGCGACAAAAGCATGTCCTTGCGCTCGGCATTATAGGCCGCGCCGACGAGGAACAGATCGCCCTGGCCGGCGCTGATGCGCCGCGCCGCGACCTCGACGGCGCTGATGCCGGCGATCTCCTCGCCCATGAAAGTGCGCGAGGAGCCGGTCACCTTGTGGACGATCGAGATATTGCCGGCGAGAAGGTTGGAGAGCTGCGCCAGAAACAGCGTCGGACGCAGATCGTTGGCGAGATGCTCGTTAAGGAACGAGGCCGGTTCGGCGGCCGTCTCGAGGCCGGCGAGGATCTGACCGTCGACATCGAGGTCGCGTTCGCCGCCACCGGCCGCCACGACCATGTCCATCCGCGCCAGCCGCTCGGCATCGCCGGTGAGTCCGGCATCGTCGAGCGCGAGGCCGGCGGTATAGGTGCCGAGCCGCTGCCAGGTTTCCATCTGCCGGATATCTGCGCGGCGCGGAATCTGCTTCTCCAGCTCCAGCGGCACCATCGGGAAGACCGGGAACGGCTTGAACTTGTCGGTCTCGGCGGGATGAGGCCGCGCGCCCGTTTCGGCCATCGCCTGCCAATGCGCATCGAGCCCCTCGCCGAGCGAGGAGACGAGGCCGATGCCGGTAACGAGGACGTCGTTCGGGGCGCTCATGTTGCTTCCGTGATAGGTGCGGCGCCCGGCACGAGGCCGATCGCCTCCGCGCGCTTGACGAGCTCGCCGCGCAGTTCGGCGGCAGGGAAATCCATGATGCGCAGAGTCAGTTCGGCATCGCAGACCGGGCCGTCCTGCTCGATCCGCGCATTGGTAACCGTGAAGCCGGAGCCCTCATGGACGAGGCTGGCATGGACGTCGAGCGTCGCGCCGGGCTGAATGAACTTGCGGAACTTCGCCTTCTTCACGCCCATGAAGAAGGGCATGCGCGACAGCTCGTTGAGGCCGAGGATCAGATAGCCGGAGGCCTGTGCCATCGTCTCGATGAGCAGCACGCCCGGCATGATCGGATAGCCGGGAAAATGACCCTCGAACACGGGGCTGCGCTCCGGGACGATCGCCCGGCAGTGAATGGTTCCGGCAGCGGCGTCGAAGGCGACGACGCTGTCGATCATCTGGAAATATTCGAGGCGCATCTCGCCGTCAGGCGTTCTTCTTGGCGATCAGTTCGTCGATATGGGCGCAGAGATTCTTCAGCAGGAAATATTCCTCGACCGAGGCTTTGCCTGCGTTCACTTCCTGCGTCCACTGCTCGAGTGGGATCTTGATGCCGAACTTCTTGTCCAGCGCGAAGACGATGTCGAGGAAGTCGAGGCTGTCGATGCCGAGGTCGTCGATCGCGTGCATCTCCGGCGTGATCTTCTCGCGCGGGATTTCGCTCGTCTCGGAGATCACATCGGCAACGATGTCGAACGTGGATGACATGACGGTCAGTGGTCC
This sequence comes from Kaistia soli DSM 19436, assembly GCF_900129325.1. GTDB lineage: Bacteria > Pseudomonadota > Alphaproteobacteria > Rhizobiales > Kaistiaceae > Kaistia > Kaistia soli. The sequence goes on from NZ_FQUP01000002.1 coordinate 586,575, forward strand.
TATGTTCTCGCGGGCTTCCGGGTGGCGACGCCGGCAGCGTCGGAGCGGCACGGGGGCCGCGGGCGCTGCCATCGAACCAGTCCGGCAGGCCGGATAGCGAAGCAATTGCTGCCGTCCTGATACCGTGTGCGGGCGCGAAATACCAGCCTGTCGCCGTGCCGCACCCTCAAGCAGGTCGCATGTCGCCTATGCACCCACCGGGATGACGTCCACGGCGACATCGATCGTGTGGTCGCCGGAGATCACGATGACGCCGCCCGAGGGCGCCGCGTCGGAATAATCGCGACCGATCGCGAGCACGACATGGTCCTCCGCCGCAGCGACGCCATTGGTCGGATCGAGGCCGATCCAGCCTGCCTCGCGGCCGCACCAGACGGCGACCCAGGCATGTGTGGCGTCGGCGCCTTCGAGGCGCGGCTTGCCGGGCGGCGGCTCGGTGCGCAAGAAACCGCTGACATAGGCCGCCGGCAGGCCGATCGTCCGAAGCCCCGCGATCATCACATGTGCGAAATCCTGACAGACGCCGGCGCGCTTGGCGAAGGCGTCGGCCGGCAGCGTGCTGACATCCGTCGCCTCCGGATCATATTTGAACTCGGCCTTGATCCGCTTGGTGAGCTCGAACGCGCCTTCGAGGATCGTCTTCCCCGGCGGGAAGCTCTTTTGCGCATAGTCGCCGATCGCCTCGTCGAGGGCGATGAGGCGGCTGGCAAACAGGAAATGCACAGGAGACTTTGGCCCGAGATCCGTCTCGGCGACGGCGCTGCGCCGGATCTGCTCGAAGGGCGGCGTCTTCTGCGTCGTCCGCGCTTCGGTCTTTTCGACAAGCACGCGAGCCCGTGTCTCCAGGCGCAATTCGCTGTGTGGGAACGAGAAGGCCACGGTCGTGATGCGGTTGCCGAAGAAATCGAGGCTGTCCGTGCGCTCGGTCGGCGCAGGGCTGATGGAGAGATCGGTCGCGATGACGCGCTGGCCCGGCCGCTCGACCGGCAACAGCCGCAGCACCTGCCGCGCGAACGGAACCGGGCTCGCATAGCGATACTCGGTCACCAGCTTGATGTCGTAGAGCACGATCAGTCTCCGCCCTCGAGCGGCTGAAGCGGCCGTCGGTGGGTGAAATAGGCCAGCGCGATCTCGTCCGAAATGCGCATCAGCGTCTGCTCGTAGCTGACGATCGTTTCGGCATCGAGCGCCGATGCGTCCGCCGTTTCGAGTTCCGAGGCGAGGCGCGAAGCGAGTCGGTCGGCCGGGGCGAGCAGTCCGGCCGGGGCGTGGGCCGGGAGATTGGCGAGAGACTGGCGGATGCGGTCGGCCTGGAAGGCGAGCGAACGCGGATTGCCGCCGTCGAGCAGCACCAGATCGATCACCGGCACGCGCGCCGCCTGCATGACGTAGCGGATGCGATAGGTGATCTGGCTGTCGGCGATTTCGAGAAGGGCGTCCAGCTCGGCGCTCGTCCCGGCAAGGCCGCAGAAGCGTGTCGCGCGGGCGACGCCGAGGCCGCGATCGATGCGGCGGCCCATTTCAAGGAAACGCCAGCCATTGTGGCGCACCATGTTTTCCTGTGCGAGCCCGGAGAAGGCGGCGACGATGCGCAGCGCCTCGCTGGCCCGCTCGTGCATGTCGCTGCCGGTATAGGCGGCGAGCGGCCGGTTGAGCAGGATTTCAAGATCGGCCACGGCGCGCCAGGCATCGGGCGACAGGCGGTCGCGGATGACGGAGGCGGCGCGCCGGGAGGATTCGGCGAGCCGCGGAATGGTGTTGAAGGCCCGCCGGTCGGTGAGGGCGGCCAGCGCAAGGCGCGCGGGCTGCATCGGCCCACGTTCGGATTCGGCCGCGCCTGCAGCCACCAGAATGCCGACGAGCCGCGCCACCGCGCCGCCATTCGCCTCGGCGTCGACGAGCCGCCCGGAGACGGCGCGCACGAGACGCAGCGCCTGTTCGGTGCGCTCGACATAGCGGCCAAGCCAGAACAGGTTTTCGGCGGCGCGGCTTGGCAGCGTCGAGGTGGCACGGCGGAGCGGCACCTTGTCGGGCGAGCCGAGCAGCGTCGTCTCGGCCACCGGACCGTCGGACAGCACCCAGACATCTGCCGAGGCGCCGCCCTGCTGCAGCGTCACGGCGCGAGCGTCGGCACGCTCGGAGATGCGGCAGAAGCCGCCGGGCATCGCCTTCCAGCCGTCGGCCGTGCGCGCGACATAGAGGCGCAGGATAGAGGGTCGCGGCTCCAGCCGGGCATCGTCGCCTTCGCCGCGCCAGACGGGCGTCGTCGAGAGCTTCACCGCTTCTTGGCCGACATAATCCTGCCCGCGTCGGCCAATCGCATCGACGAGCCGCGCCTTCTCCTCAGGCGAGAGGTCGGCGCCGAACACGGGTCCGCGGGCGAGAACGCCCGGCAGCGTCGCGCCGAGCGCCGGCGCGATCACCATGCTTTCGAACGCCTCGACGACATGATCGCGCTCGAGCGTCTGGCCGCACCACCAGGTCGCGACATTCGGCAGGATCAGCTTCTCGCCGAGGATGCGTTCCGCAAGGCCGGGCAGGAAGCCCATCATGGCGCGCGCCTCGGCGACGCCAGACCCCAGCGCATTGGCGATCGCGACATTGCGGTGACGGACGGCGCCGGCAAGGCCGGGCACGCCAAGCCGCGAGGCGGGATTGAGTTCGAGCGGATCGGCGAAGTCTGCATCGAGGCGGCGCAGCAGCACGTCGGCGCGCTTCAGCCCGGAGATCGTCCGCATATAGACCGTGTCGTCGCGCACCGTGAGGTCCTCGCCCTCGACGAGGACGAAGCCGAGATAGCGGGCGAGATAGGCGTGCTCGAAATAGGTCTCGTTGAGCGGGCCGGGCGTCAGCAGCGCGACGCGCGTTTCCTCATGGCGGTTGAGCGCATTGAGGCCGGCGCGAAACTCCTGGAAGAAGCCGGCGAGCCGCTCGACCTTGAACGAGCGGTAGATATCGGGCAGCGCCTGCGACAGCGCGATACGGTTTTCAAGCGCATATCCGGCGCCGGAGGGGGCTTGGGTGCGGTCCGAGATCACCCACCAATCGCCATCCGGTCCGCGGCCGACATCGACGGCATAGAGGCGCAGGTGATGGCCGCCGACCGGCTGCGAGCCGACAAGCGGGCGCAGGAATTCCGGGCTGCCGGCGAGGATCGCTGCCGGCAGGGCGCCGTCGGCCGCCAGCGTGCCTTCGCCATAGGTGTCGCCGAGGATCGCGTCGAGCAGCTTGGCGCGCTGGATCAGTCCGGCCTCGAGATGCTTCCACTCTTCCGGTTCGATCAGGAACGGCACATGCGCCAGCGGCCATGGCCGCTCGTCCCCGGTCTCGCCGCCATAGACGCGCATCACGACGCCCGATTCGGCGAGATGCCGGTCGGCGAGCGCAAAGCGATGCGCCACCTCGCGGCTGCCGAGTTCGGCCATCGTGTCGACGAAGCGCTGCCAATGCGGGCGGATGCGGCCGTCCTTGCCGATCAGCTCGTCGGCGACGCCCGGCATTGGCTTGTAGTGCCTGACGAGCCGCGCGGCCCTTTCGGCGACAGTGCGGCTCTTGCGCGTGGTTTCCCGGCGAGGCACCAACTCAGATCCCGGCCGGCCGACGGAGGTCGAGCGTCAGCGGGAATTCGGCCGAGATCGGTTCGACCGGCGGCATGAACGAGCCGCCGGTATGCCCGATCGATTCGAAGCGGGCGAGACGCCGCGCCTCCGCCTCATAGGAATTGACCGGGAAGGTCTCATAGTTGCGGCCGCCGGGATGCGCGACGTGGTAGACGCAGCCGCCGAGCGACCGGCCCGACCAGCTGTCGACGATGTCGAACAGCAGCGGCGCATGCACCGGAATGGTCGGATGCAGGCCGGACGCCGGCTGCCAGGCCTTGAAGCGGACGCCGGCAACGAAGCTGCCGGCCGTGCCGGCCGAGGTCATTGGCAGGCGGCGGCCATTGCAGGCGATGACATGGCGACGCGGATCGAGTCCGTCCGCCTTGACCTGCAGCCGCTCGACCGACGAATCGACATAGCGCACGGTGCCGCCGATCGCGCCCTCTTCGCCCAGCACATGCCAGGGCTCCAGCGCCTGCCGGAGTTCCAGCCGCACGCCCTGCTGCTCGACGACGCCGGAGAATGGAAAGCGGAACTCGCGCTGCGCCTCGAACCAGACGGGATCGAACGGATAGCCGGCATTGCGCAGGTCGCCGAGCACGTCGAGGAAATCGGCCCAGACAAAATGCGGCAGCATAAAGCGGTCATGCAACTGCGTGCCCCAGCGCACCAGCGAACCCTGCTGCGGCTGCTTCCAGAACCAGGAGATGAGCGCGCGCACCAGCAATTGCTGCGCAAGGCTCATCCGGTAGTCCGGGGGCATCTCGAAGGAGCGGAACTCGACAAGGCCGAGCCGGCCGGTCGGGCCGTCGGGCGAATAGAGCTTGTCGATGCAGATCTCGGCGCGATGCGTATTGCCGGTGACGTCGACAAGCAGGTTGCGGAACAGGCGGTCGACCAGCCAGGGCGGCGGCGGCGCGCCCCAGCCGGGCGGCGACACCTTCGACATCGCGATTTCGAGCTCATAGAGCGAATCGTTGCGCGCTTCGTCGATGCGCGGCGCCTGGCTCGTCGGCCCGATGAACAGGCCCGAGAACAGGAAGGACAGCGAGGGATGGCGCTGCCAGTAGGTGACGAGGCTCTTCAGGAGGTCCGGACGGCGCAGGAACGGGCTGTCCGCCGGATGCGCACCGCCGACCACGACATGGTTGCCGCCGCCGGTGCCGGTGTGGCGGCCGTCGGTCATGAACTTCTCGGTGCCGAGCCGGGCCTGCCGCGCATCTTCATAGAGATCGCGCGTGGTCGCGACGCATTGCGTCCAGTCGCCCGAGGGATGGATGTTGACCTCGATCACGCCAGGGTCCGGCGTCACCTTGATCACGTTGAGGCGCGGATCGATCGGCGGCGGATAGCCCTCGACATGTACGGGAAGTTCGAGTTCGCGCGCCGTCGCCTCGACCGAGGCCAGCAGTTCGAGATAGTCCTCGAGCCGCTCCGTTGGCGGCATGAACACGCAGAGCCGGCCGTCGCGCGGCTCGATGCTGATCGCCGTGCGCACCGCGCCGGTGCCGGTGAAATACTGAGCGATCTGTTCGGCGCGTTCCGCGTCGCGCTCGGTGCCGGGGCGCGACAGCTGCGCCGCGATTTCTTCCGGATCGGGCAGCGGCGTGTTGATCGAGCCGGGATCGGCCTGGACGATGAACGGATAGGACGAGGCCGGGACATAAGGCAGCGAGGACAGTGGCAGGCGGTAGCCGACCGGGCTGTCGCCAGGCACGAGGAAAATCCGCCCGCGGCGCAGCGGCCAACGCTCGGACGCCCAGCGGCGCTTGGCACGCGCCTGAGACTGCCAGCGCTGCACAGGCAGAACGTAGCCCGACGGATTGGACAGGCCGCGTTCGAAGACGCGGGCGATTCGGGCACGCGCCTCGGCGTCCTCCAGCTTCGAATCCGATGTCGTGACGTTGTCCGGCAGCTCGGCTTCCTTGAGGATCCAGTGGGCGGGATCCTCATAGGCGGGAATGACGAAGGTCGGCGGAATGCCGAGCCGCTCGGAGAGGTTCTCGAGCAGGGCCTTGGCGTCATCGGCCGACGCGCGTTCGGGCCGGCCCTCGGCCGCAATCCAGCGCGGATCCTGCCAGATCGGCTTGCCGTCCTTGCGCCAGTAAAGGGCGAAGGTCCAGCGCGGCAGGCTCTCGCCCGGATACCATTTGCCCTGGCCGTAATGCAGGAAGCCGCCGGGCGCGAAACGGTCGCGCAGGCGGCGGATGAGGTCGTCGGCGCGCGTCCGCTTGGTCGGGCCGACTGCGGCGGTGTTCCATTCGGCCGACTGGTAATCGTCGATCGAAACGAAGGTCGGCTCGCCGCCCATGGTCAGGCGGACATCATTGGCCTTCAAATCCTCGTCGACCTGATGGCCGAGCGCGTCCAGCGCCGCCCAGCTCTCGTCCGAGAAGGGCAGGGTGACGCGCGGCTGCTCCGCGATGCGGTCGATCCGCATCTCGAAGTCGAATTCGGTCCGCGTGTCTGGCTCGGCAACGAAGGAGCCGGTGATCGGCGCGGCCGAACGGTAATGCGGGGTCGCCGAGAGCGGCAAATGGCCTTCGCCGGTGAAAAGGCCGGATGTCGGATCCATGCCGACCCAGCCGGCGCCGGGAATATAGACCTCCGCCCAGGCATGCAGGTCGGTGAAATCGACTTCCGTGCCCGAGGGGCCGTCGAGCGCCGGCACGTCAGGCTTCAGCTGGATCAGATAGCCCGAGACGAAGCGGGCGGCGAGGCCGAGCTGGCGCAGCGCCTGGACCAGCAGCCATCCAGTGTCGCGGCACGAGCCGGACGCATTGCCGAGCGTTTCCTCGGGCGTCTGCACGCCGGGTTCCATGCGGATCAGATATTGGATGTCGCCCTGCAGGCGCTGGTTGATCGCGACCAGAAAGTCGACGATCTGCATCTTCTCGCGCGGAATGCTGGCGACGAAGGCGTCGAGCAGCGGCCCCGACGGCTCCGGCTTCAGATAGGCGGCGAGTTCCTCGGCGAGCGCCGGCTCATAGGTGAAGGGGAAGGTCTCGGCATAGGGTTCGACGAAGAAGTCGAACGGATTGTAGACCTCGAGCTCCGCGACGAGATCGATCGCGATCTCGAATTCCTGGGTCTTTTCGGGAAAGACGAAGCGCGCCTGCCAGTTGCCGTGCGGATCCTGCTGCCAGTTCACAAAGTGATTGGCCGGCTTCACCGAGAGCGAATAGCTCGGCACCTTCGTCCGGCAATGCGGCGCCGGACGCAGGCGGATGACCTGAGGCCCCAGCGCGACCGGCTTGTCGTAGCGGTAGCGGGTGACGTGGCGAAGCGCGGCGAGGATGGACATTGTTCAGCGGAACTCTCTTGGGCGGCGGCGATCGTCGCCGGACGATACACGAAGACGCAACAAACGCGCCAAAGTTGACGCGGCGCATCGGCGCGCCGCCTGAAACGGCCTCACGCCTTCACGACCGTCGAACGGAACTTGGCAGCAAGATACTCACCTGAGCCGATCGGCGGATATTTCGGGCTCTCGCCCGGCGCCAGGCAGGTCTCGATACAGGCAATGGAAGCGTCCCAGTTCGGCTGGTGGAAGAAGGCGATCGACTGACGCCGGGTCGGACGGCCAGGGTGCGGCGGCGGCACGGCAACCCTGTGCAGCGTCGACTTCCAGCGGTCATTCGTCCAGCGCTGCATCAGATCGCCGATATTGATGACGAAACTGTCGGGAATCGCCGGAACCTTGATCCAGGTGCCATCGGTGCCCATCACCTCCAGCCCGCCGGGCGAATCCTCCTGGCGGAGGATCGTCAGCGAGCCGTAGTCCGAATGGGCCCCCGCGCGAAGCTGGCCCTCGGCTGGCGGTTCGTCGACCTCCGGATAGTTGAGAAGCCGCAGCGCGCTCGCCTCCTGATCGATGAAGTGGTCGAAATAGCTTTCGGGCAGGTCGAGCGCGAGGGCAAAGAGCCGCATGATTCGGCCAGCGAGTTCCGACATCGCCTCATAGTAGCCCATCGCCGCGCGGCGGAAGCCATCGCCCTCGAACGGCCAGGGATTGGCGGAAAACACAAAGGCCTCGGCATCGTCGGCTGGCTTGTGGTCAAGCCGGCGGAAGGCTGAGGGTCCGAGCGAGAACGTCTCCTTGAGATCGGCCGGCCGCGCATTGCCGAGGGAAGCGGCCAGCGTCTCGCCCTTGACGGGGCTGTAGCCGTAGGGATAGCCGGGATAGGGCATCGCCGCGGCGAGCTTCTCCGCGAGCGGGCGATCGAAAAAGGCGCGCGCCGCCTGCCATCCGGTTTCGATCGCCTGGGAGTCGGCGCCATGCCCGGTCACGAGGAAGAATCCGGTATCCGTGCAGGTCTGTCCGATCGCGGCAGCGACGGCGTGCTTGCCGCGGGGATCGGCGAGGTCGATGAGGGGTATCGCAGACATGGATGGTTCCGGAGTGATCTTGATCAGCGAGACAAGATTATGGGCGCAGGCGGCGCTTGGGAACTGCCAATCGACGGGGCATGCACATGAATGAGGCAGTGTTGCCGCGGCGCATTGCCCTGATCGATGTCTGGCGTGGCGTCGCGCTGATCGCGATGATGACCTATCACGGCGCCTGGGACGTTGCTTATCTGCGTCTGCTACGCTTCGATCCAGGCGGTTCGCCACCTTGGCGCATCTATGCTCACATCATCGCCGGCAGCTTCCTGTTTCTCGCCGGGGTCAGCCTGGTTCTTGCGACACGGAATGGATTTCGCGCCGGGCCCTATCTCCGCCGCCTCGCCGTCATCATCGCCGCCGCGGCGCTCGTTTCGATCGCGACCTATTTCGTCATGCCGGAGGGCTGGGTCTATTTCGGCATCCTGCACCAGATAGCGCTGGCGAGCCTGATCGCCCTGCCGTTCCTGCGCCTGCCGCCGCTCTTCACCGCGGTGGTGGCGGCGCTGGTGATCGCGCTGCCGCAATTCGTGCGCTCGGATGTCTTCGCGGCGCCCTGGTTCTGGTGGGTCGGGCTGGCGCCGATCGCGAAAACTTCGTTCGACTATGTCCCGGTCTTCCCGTGGACGGGCGTCGTCCTGGCAGGCGTCGCCGCGGCGAAATTCGGCGTTGCCGCCGGCCTCGACATTCGCCTTCAGCGCTGGCAGCCGGCAAACCGACTGACGCGGCTGCTCGCCTTCGGCGGCCGGCACAGCCTCGCCGTCTATCTGATTCACCAGCCGATCATCTATGGCGTGCTGTTTCTCGCCGCGCAGCTTCTCGTGCCCAATGCGGCGATCGATGGCGCGCGGGCCGATTGCGCTGATCGCTGCATCGAGCAGCGCGGCGACACGGTCGGCTGCCATGCCTATTGCCGCTGCGTCTTTGACGATCTTGCCGAGGCCGGACTGACCCAGTCGCTGCTGAAAGGCACCATGAGCGAGGCCGACAACCAGCGCCTGCGCGGCATGGCGATGACCTGCACGGCCATAACCCTGCCAAACCCGGCGCCATCTTCGCCGGAGTCCGTCCCCGCCGATGGCGGCTGACGGAATCTCCGCCGGAAAGGCCTACGGGTCGATGACGCCCATCTTGAGGATCACGTTGCCATAGAGGCGCCGCTCGCCGGTTGCGATGATGGCGAAGCTCTGCTTGGCGCGTTCATAGAAGGCGAAGCGTTCGAGCTTGGCCAGCTTGTAGCCGGGATCGCGATGGTCGATCACGTCCTGGAAAAGGGTGCAGACCGCCGGCACGGCGTCCGGCTCGCCGACCACTTCCATGCGGATAGCGGTCTCATCCGGCGCAAAACGGTCGAGCGGCATCAGCGAGAGGACGGCATCGGTAACGCGCACGGCATCGTGGCCATCCATGCGGATGAGCCGCTTCGCCATGGCGAGCGCTGGGAAATTGGCGTCGACGATGGCGATCTCGTCGCCATGGCCCATCGCACGGAGCGTGAAGAGAAGGTCCGGTCCGATGATCGGATCGATGCCGCGCAGCATGTGTTTCCCCCGGGATTGGTTGCCGGTATCGACCGACTCTGATCGTAGGCTGTGATGATCGGGCGGCGGGCGTCCGGCGTCAACCGCTCAGCGAGGGGTGCCGTTATAACCGCGATACCAGTCGACAAAGCGCGCCATCCCGGTCTCGATATCCGTTGTCGGCCGATAGCCGAACGCCGCGGCGCTGGCGCTGACATCGGCGAAGGTTTCCGCGACATCGGTGAGGCGCTGTGGACCGAGCTGGATCTCGGCGCTGCGCCCCGTCGCCTTTTCGATCGCGGCGATGAAAGCCCGCAGCGGCACCGGGTCGCTGTTGCCGAGATTGAACAGCCGCGTCTCCGCCGGGGCCGGCATGCGGTCGATCGCTCCGAGCGTCCCGGCCACGATATCGTCGATATAGGTGAAGTCGCGCTTCATCGCGCCGCCATTAAAGAGCGTGATTGGCTGTCCCTCGAGGATCGCGCGGGTAAATAGCCACGGCGCCATGTCGGGCCGGCCGAATGGGCCATAGACGGTGAAGAAGCGCAGCCCCGTCGAGGCGATGGCATGCAGATGGGCATAAGTGTGGGCGATGAGCTCGCCGGCTCGCTTGGTCGCCGCATAGAGCGAACTCGGCCGGTCGACCGCGTCAGTCTCGCGGAAGGGCAGCTCCTCGTTGAGCCCATAGACGGACGAGGACGATGCATAGACGACATGGCGCAGCTTCGGCAGCCTGCGCGCCGCCTCGAACATCACCACCTGCCCGGTGACATTGGTCTCGGTATAGGCGAGCGGGTTTTCCAGCGAATAGGCGACGCCCGCCTGCGCGGCGAGATGGACGACGACATCGATATCCGCATGGGTCGTCGCCAGCCGCTCCATCGCCGTCATATCGGCGACGCTGGCCTCGACAAAGTCGAAGCCGTGCCGGGCCTTCAATCTGTCGAGCCGCGCGTGCTTCAACTGCGGGTCGTAATAGGCGTTGAGGTTGTCGACGCCGATCACGCTGTCGCCGCGCGAAAGCAGCGCCTCCGAAACGTGATATCCGATGAATCCGGCGGCGCCGGTGACAAGCAGCTTCATGATGTCCCGCCTTTAGCCGATTTCCGCCGCGGCACAAAGCCATGCCGCGTCCGGCCGGCGCCGTTTGCATCGGCGCCGGCATCCGCTATGACGGAATCCTCAAGACAGAGCCGCTCCCGCAGTTGGACGACGCATGATTTCGCAAAAGGCCAAATACGCGTTCAAGGCGCTGATCCATCTGGCGCGCCAGCCGAAGGGCGAGACAATCCAGATCGACGACATCGCGCGCCAGGCCGGCGTGCCGCGAAAGTTTCTCGAACACATCCTGCTCGATCTGAAGCATCGCGGCATGATCGCCAGCAGGCGCGGCCGGGCTGGCGGCTATGCGCTGATCAAGCTGCCGTCCGAGATCACGATCGGTCAGGTCCTGCGCGCCATCGACGGGCCGATCGCGCCGCTTTCCTGCATTTCCCGCACCGCCTACCAGCCCTGCGCCGATTGTCCGGACGAAGCGAGTTGCGGCGTGCGGCGCATGTTCGCGGCGCCCTATGCTGCGCAACTGGTCCTCTTCGACGCGACGACGCTGGCCGATGCGATGGATGGAGACGAGGAGGCCGGGGCTCTCGCTGATTCCGAGCCGATTTCCACCCGAGAGGGTTTTTAGGAACGATTTTCCAATCGCGGCCTCCCAAACGGCTCAGCCTTGGTTTGAAATTGTCGAGTTCCTATGTCGAGATAGGATCCTCATTGATCGAGGGAGCCACTGATGGTGCCTATCACGACCCATCTCGCGCGGCCGGTGCGCCGTCTTGCCGCCGCCGCCATTTTCGGGCTCGCGGCTGCGCTTTCGGGCGCGCCCGCCTTCGCAGACGTCACGATCCTCAATGTGAGCTACGATCCGACGCGCGAACTCTACAAGGCCTATGACGAGGCTTTCGCGGCCTACTGGAAGGAAAAGACCGGCGAGACGGTGATCGTCGACCAGTCGCATGGCGGCTCCGGCGCGCAAGCGCGGGCTGTGATCGACGGCCTCAATGCCGATGTCGTGACGCTGGCCCTCGCCGCGGATATCGATGCCGTCGTCAGCAAGAGCGGCAAAATCCCGGCCAATTGGGCGACGCTCCTGCCGGCCAATTCGACGCCTTATACCTCCACGATCGTGTTCCTGGTTCGCAAAGGCAACCCGAAGGGCATCAAGGACTGGGACGACCTCGTCAAGGACGGCATCCAGGTGGTGACGCCGAACCCGAAGACCTCGGGCGGCGCACGCTGGAACTATCTGGCAGCCTGGGCCTATGCCAATGCCAAGTTCGGCGGCGACGAGGCCAAGACGCGGGAGTTCGTCGGTAAGCTCTACAAGAACGTGCCGGTGCTCGATTCGGGGGCGCGCGGTTCGACGACGACCTTTGCCCAGCGCGGCATCGGCGACGTGCTGCTCGCCTGGGAGAACGAGGCGTTCCTCGCCATCAACGAGCTTGGTCCGGACCAGTTCGAGATCGTGACGCCGTCGCTCTCCATCAAGGCCGAACCGCCGGTCGCCCTCGTCAAGGGCAACACCGACGCCAAGGGCACCACCAAGGTCGCCGAGGCCTATCTCGAATATCTCTATAGCGACCCCGCGCAGAAGATCATCGCCAAGAACTATTATCGTCCCGAAAAGCCCGAGGCGGCCGATCCCGAGGACCTGAAGCGCTTCGCAGATCTGAAGCTCGTCACGATCGATGATCCGCAGTTCGGTGGCTGGGCCAAGGTGCAGCCGGCTCACTTCGCCGATGGCGGCATCTTCGACCAGATCTATAAACCCGGCCAGTAACGGATCGGGATCGGACCTCCAGATCGGACATTCATGACCGCAACGGCCATCTCCGCCTGGCGCAAGCCGAGCGTCATCCCGGGCTTCGGGTTGGCGCTCGGTTTCACATTGGCATATCTGTCGCTGATCGTGCTGATCCCGCTCGGCGGCCTCGTGCTCCGCACGGTCGGCATGGGCTGGCCGCAGTTCCTGGCGATCGCGCTCGATCCGCGCACGCTCGCAGCCCTCCGGCTTTCCTTCGGCGCCTCCGCGATTGCTGCGGCGGTCAATACGGTCTTCGGGCTGATCGTCGCCTGGGTGCTCGTCCGGTATGATTTTCCCGGCCGCAAGATCGTCGATGCCGTCGTCGACCTGCCATTCGCCTTGCCGACCGCGGTCGCAGGCATTGCTCTGACCGCGATCTACGCGCCGAATGGCTGGGTCGGGCAGTATGCGTCCGCCTTCGGCATCAAGATCGCCTACACCCCGGTCGGCGTCTTCATCGCGCTCGTCTTCATCGGCCTTCCTTTCGTTGTCCGGACGGTTCAGCCGGTGCTGGAAGACATGGATCGCGAAGTCGAGGAAATGGCGGCGACCCTCGGCGCGCAGCGTTGGACCACAGTCCGCCGCGTGGTGCTGCCGACGCTGGTTCCCGCGCTCTTGACCGGTTTCGCGCTCGCCTTCGCCCGGGCGGTCGGCGAATATGGCTCGGTGATCTTCATCGCCGGTAACATCCCCTATGTCTCGGAGATCGCGCCGCTGCTCATCGTCATCCGCCTGACCGAATTCAACTATGCGGCGGCGACCGCGGTGGCGAGCATCATGCTGGCGCTCTCCTTCGTGCTGCTCTTCGCCATCAACCTGCTGCAGGCCTGGAGCCGCCGGAGGCTGTCGCATGGCTGATGTCGCCGTTCCCAGCGGCGCCGTCTTCACCGGCGCCGCGACAGAGAAACGCGCCGTGCGCATCGCGCTGACAACGGTCGCGCTCGTCTTTCTCGCCATCTTCCTGCTGCTGCCGCTCGTCAGCGTCTTCTATGAGGCGTTCCGCTCGGGCTTCGGCGTGTTCCTGAAGGCGATCAGCGATCGCGACACGCTCGCCGCAGTCCGCTTGACGGTGCTGGTCGCCGCGGTGTCGGTCCCGGCCAATCTCATCTTCGGCCTCGCCGCGTCCTGGGCGATCGCCAAATACGAGTTCCGCGGCAAGAGCTTCCTGATCACGTTGATCGACCTGCCCTTCTCCGTCTCGCCGGTGACGTCCGGGCTTATCTATGTGCTGCTGTTCGGAGCGCATGGCTATCTCGGGCCGTTCCTGCAGAGCCACGGCATCCAGGTCATCTTCGCAGTGCCTGGCATCGTGCTGGCGACGATCTTCGTCACGTTCCCGTTCATCGCCCGCGAGCTGATCCCGATCATGCAGGCGCAGGGGACGCAGGACGAGGAAGCGGCGCTGTCGCTGGGTGCCAGCGGCTGGCGGGTGTTCTTCCGCGTGACACTGCCCAACGTCAAATGGGCGCTGCTCTATGGCGTCCTGCTCTGCAATGCCCGCGCCATGGGCGAGTTCGGCGCCGTCTCGGTGGTGTCGGGCCATATTCGCGGCAAGACCAACACCATGCCGCTGCAGGTCGAAATCCTTTACAACGAATATAGCTACCAGGCGGCGTTCGGCGTCGCATCGCTGCTGGCGCTGCTGGCGCTCGTGACGCTCATCATCAAGACGGTCTTGGAGTGGCGCTATGCCGAAGAGATCGCTGCCACGCGCCGCCACTGAGGTGATATCCATGAACGCGATGACAGAGTTCGCGGACGACCAGTCGATTGCGCTCGGCGCACCCGTTGGCGTGACGATCGAGAACGTCGCCAAGGATTTCGGTGATTCGCCGGCCCTGCACGGCGTCTCGCTCGACGTCCATGCCGGCGAGCTCGTGGCGCTGCTCGGCCCATCGGGCTCCGGCAAGACGACGCTGCTGCGTATCCTTGCCGGGCTCGAGGCGCCGTCGTCCGGCCGCGTGTTGTTCGGCGGCGAGGACACGCTCGGCCTGCCGGTCCAGGATCGCAATATCGGCTTCGTGTTCCAGCATTACGCGCTGTTCCGCCATATGACGGTGTTCGACAACATCGCCTTCGGGCTCACCGTGCGCCGGCGTCGCGACCGGCCGGCTTCGGCCGAGATCCGGCGGCGCGTGCTGCATCTGCTCGATCTCGTCCAGCTGTCGGGGTTCGAAAAGCGCTATCCGGCCCAGCTTTCAGGCGGTCAGCGCCAGCGCGTTGCGCTCGCGCGGGCTCTTGCCATCGAGCCGCGTCTTCTGCTGCTCGACGAGCCCTTCGGTGCGCTCGACGCGCAAGTGCGCCGCGATCTGCGCCGCTGGCTGCGCGAAATCCACGATCGCACCGGCCATACGACCTTCTTCGTCACGCACGACCAGGAAGAGGCGCTGGAACTCGCCGACCGCATCGTCGTGATGTCGAAGGGGCGCATCGAGCAGGTCGGCTCCGCCGACGACATCTATGACCGTCCGGCAAGCCCGTTCGTGTTCTCCTTCATCGGCGAATCCTCGCTTCTGCCGGTCGAGATCACCGATGGCACGGTGCTGGTCGATGGGGCGCCGTCGGGCCTTTCCTTCGGTGAAACCGGCACGCGCCCGGCAACGCTCGGCTTCCGTCCGCACGACGTCACGCTCGTCTCGGATGACGGCCCGGCGATCCGCGGCCGCGTCGTCGCGGAGCGCCGCCATGGTGCGCGCCGCCGCTTGGAACTGCAGGTCGGTCCAAAGCAGCTTCGGGCCGAGATCGATGTCGAGGTCGAGGCCAGCCGGGCGATCGGCAGCCTCGTGGCCTTCCAGCCCGAGCGCTGGCGAATCTTCCCGGCCTGACGGATTCTGCCTTCACCTCAAAGAACGTCTGCGCTCTAAAGCATCGGACCGAAAAGTGGGATCCGATTTTCGGAATAATCTGATGCGAAAGCAAACAACTGGATCGCCACTTGTGCGTCCGATAGGACGCTTGGCGATCGAGTTGCGCCGCCGGCGCAGAATGCTGGCAGAGGCTTGGGAGGAGACGTTCAAATGAAGCGTTCGCGGGTCAACGAGATCATGGAGCAGGCGGACGAGTTCATCCGCTCGTTCGGCTTTCTGCTCCCGCCCTTTGCCTATTGGAGCCCCGAGCAATTCAAGGTCAATCAGGCCAAGGCCAGGGGCATCATCGACGCGCGCCTCGGCTGGGACATAACGGATTTCGGTCAGCAGAAGTTCGACGAACTCGGTCTCTTCCTGTTCACCGTGCGCAACGGCAATCAGGCCGATCTCGCGACTGGTCGCGGCATGCTCTATGCCGAGAAGATCATGATCTCGCGCCAGGATCAGGTAACGCCGATGCACCGGCACCATCTGAAGGCCGAGGACATCATCAATCGCGGCGGCGGCACGCTGACGCTCGAACTGTTCATGCCGGACGCCGAAGGCAATATCGACCGCAAGGCCGACGTGCATGTGCCGACCGACGGCGTCGCCCGGACCATGCCGGCCGGCAGCAAGCTTCGTCTCGAACCGGGCGAAAGCGTCACGCTGCTGCCCGGCGTCTGGCATGCCTTCTGGGGTGAGGGCGCCGACGTGCTGATCGGCGAGGTCTCGACGGTCAATGACGACCTGACCGATAATGTCTTCGCCGAGCCGATCGGCCGTTTCGCCGCTATCGAGGAAGACGAGCCGCCGACCCATCTCCTCGTCGCCGACTACGGCATCTGGCTGAAGGATTGAGCCAGACTATCTGGAGGAGTCGGCGATGATCGTGCGAATAGCTGAACTGGAGATCGAGCCGGTCCATCTCGACCGGTACCGGATCCTGCTCGCCGAGGAGATCGAGCTATCCATCGCTCGCGAGGCAGGGGTGCTTGCCCTTCAGGCGGTATCCCTGAAGGGCGAGCCCGCCCAGATCCGCATCCTCGAAGTCTATGCGGACCAGCAGGCTTATGAGGATCATCTGCGGTCGCCGCATTTTCTCAGCTACAAGGCGGAGACCGCCGGCATGGTCCGCGCCCTGCATCTCGTCGAGACGGATCCGATCCGCCTGGCCGTGAAAGGCCAGTTGCCGGACAAATAGCGGTTAATCCTCGATGCGCTCATGGGCGTCGGCCTCGCCGCGCTTCCAATAGCCGGCGGCCTTGATGGAGGCCTTGGGATGGCCGCGCTCGGCGATACGTGCCTTGAGTGCGCGGGCGACGGTCGATTCGGCGGCGATGAAGACGAAGCCGTCGCCCGTCGGCAGCGCCTGCGAGTCGAGCAGCCTAAGCAGCGTCGCCGCGTCGTCGCCACCATCGACATCGCGTTCCGCCCAGAGGCCGGTCCAGAGGGCGCTGGTCGCAAAGGCCTGACGTTCCGCCCGGCTCCCGATGGCAACCGCCGTGAGAACCGGGACACCGGCGCGCAGGCCTTCGACCCAGCGGCCGATGGCTGGCAATGCGGTTTCGTCGCCGATCAGCCAGTACCAATCAAAGTCATCTGGCACGACCGCCGAGCCGCGCGGGCCGCCGATCTCGAGCGTCGCGCCCGGCTCCGCGATGGCTGCCCAACTCGTCGCCGGTCCCGCCTCGTGCAGCGCAAAGTCGATGACGATCGTTCCGGCCGCGACGTTGAAGGCGCGCGGCGTGAAATCGCGCATCGCCGTGCCGCCCGCTGTGTCGGCGAAGAACAGCTTGATGTGATCGTCGGCGCCGAGGCTCGCGAAGCCTTCCATATCTCCGGCAAGATGGACGCGCTTCATGCGCGGCGTCAGCATCTTTGTCGCGGTGACAGTCAGCGCGCGGCGCCGGGTCTCGTGCCGCACGCGACGGATCGTATGCGGCAGAACAGTCTCTTCAGGGCGGGCAGTCGTTTCAGTCATTCCATCATCCGTGTCTTACGATATGTCGTAAGATACATATGACATTGACTGGCTGCAATCCCGTCCGTTTCATGGGCCCGCGTATCAACGTGCCGCGATCGAAGCCTCCGCGTCGCCTGCCGGGCGCGGCACATGGCCGTGCACATGCAGCGGCACCTGATGCTCATGCACATATTTCCCGCCGGCGAGCCATGATGCGGCGGCAGCCAGGAGATTGAGGATCATCGAAAATGAGAAGGCGAACACCAGTCCGTGCATGAAGGGGCCGGCCAGGAGATGCGGGAAGAAGGTCTTTCCAGTGATCTCGGCGGCGTTGGGCAGGCTCGCCAGCATGCCCGGCGGCAGCAACTCGCCCATCGGGTTATAGCCGAGGAAGGCCGCGAAGAGGCTCGCCACCGCCGGCGCCGAAGCGACGTGATGCGCAACCGCCTCCGGGACGTTCTGTGCGATCAGTGCCGCCTCCATCGAGGCGGGAAGCTGCTCGGTCAGCCCGACGATCATCAGGCTGAAGAAGATGCCGATCGAAAGGACCTGCCCGGCATTGAGCGTCGTCGCACGCATGCCCGCTGCCTGGCCGCGTTCGGCGGGCGGCACGGAGTTCATGATCGCCGTCGAATTGGGCGCGACGAAGAGACCCGAGCCGAGGCCGTTCAGGAACAGGAGGAAGGCGAAGACCGGATAGTTGAAGTCCGGCGGGAGTTCCATCAAGGCGGCAAAGCTTGCCGCGCCAATCAGCATGCCGCCGACTGCGAAGGGCCGGGCGCCGTGATGATCGGAGAGCCAGCCCGAGACCGGCGTCGCCACGAGGAATCCGAGGGTCAGAGGCAGCATGAAGATGCCAGCCCAGAGCGGTGTCTCCTCGAAGGAATAGCCATGCAGCGGCAGCCAGATGCCTTGCAGCCAGATGATCAGCATGAATTGCAGGCCGCCGCGGCCGACGGCGGCGAAGAGGCTGGCGAGATTGCCGGCCGTGAAGGGGCGGATGCGGAACAGCGCCAGATCGAACATCGGGAAGGCGGTTCGGCTCTCGATGACGAGGAAGGCGACGATCAGTGCGAGGCCGACGCCGATCAGCGTCATGACCTCCGGACTGGTCCAGGCCATGGCGTGGCTGCCATAGGGCTGAATGCCCTCGGTGATGCCGATCAGGATCAGGATGAGGCCGATGCCGAAGGTGAAATTGCCGGCCCAGTCGATAGGACGATGGCGCGGGGCGGCACGATCCTTGAGTTTCCAGTAGGCCCAGGCCGTTCCGACGACACCGAAGGGGACGTTGATCCAGAAGACGAGCCGCCAGTCGATATCGGCGAGCAGGCCGCCGATCAGCAGACCGATGAATGAGCCGCCGATCGCCGCAATGGTGTTGATGCCGAGCGCGAGGCCGCGCTGCTCGGTCGGGAAGGCATCCGTGAGGATGGCGGTCGAATTGGCCATCAGCATGGCGCCGCCGATGCCCTGCAGGATGCGCACGGTGATCAGATACCATGCGGCGAAGCTGCCATTGTCCGGCATCAGGCTGAGCGCGATCGCTGCGATCGTGAAGATCAGGAAGCCGAGATTGTAGATCCGCGCGCGGCCGAGGCTGTCGCCGAGGCGGCCGAAGGTGACGACCAGCACCGACGTCGCCACCATGTAGCCCATGATCGACCAGAGCAGGATGTTGACGTTGCCAGGCTCCAGCGGCTTCAGCCCGATACCGCGGAAGATCGCCGGCAGGCTGATCAGGAGGATCGAGCCGTTGATCGACGCGGCGAGCATGCCGAGCGTCGTGTTGCTGAGCGCGACCCACTTGTAGTGCGGGTCGCGCGCTGCTGCTTGCGGGCTGGAATTTGTGGTGGCCATGGCGCTGATCCTGCCGGAGCGCAGGCCGCGCCGGGGTGGGGGCGGGCCGCGCGTCCGGAATTTGATATGTAACGCTTATCATAAGTAAAGCGTTGCATCAGGATATAGCCGGGCTAAGCAGCCTGGCAAGCGCGACAAAGCGCGCCGGACGACCGCGCTTCGGCCGCCGGCGCCGGGTGAGGCTCAGGCCCCGATCACCGCCTCGAAGCCCTCGAAGACGGGGTGGCCGAGGAACATCGGCTTGCGGTCGCCGGCGCCCTGATGCGCCTTGCGGAACTGCTCCGATTTCGTCCAAGCGACGAAGTGGTCGCGCGTCTGCCAGATCGTGTGCGAGGCGTAGAGCGTGTGGTCGTCGCCCTCGGGGCCCTTCAGGAGGTGGAAGTCGACAAAGCCTTCGAGTTCATCGAGATGACGGTCGCGATTGCGCCAGACCTCCTCGAATGCGGCCTCGGAGCCCTTGCTGACCTTGAAGCGGTTCATGGCGATGAACATGGACGGTGACCTTCTTTTGCGTGCCGTTCGGGTACGTGGGCGTGATGCGCCGGGATTTGGGAAAAGATGAGGAGGGAGGCTCCGGGGAGCACTCCCTCCTCGCGCCGGGCGGCGTCACCACACCGCCGACCGGCGTTCTCGTGCGGGAAGGATCAGAACTGGTAGGTGAGGTTCACCTGGTAGTTCCGGCCCGGCTCGGAATAGAAATCGAGATTGCTGCTCGACGCCGTGACCGAGGTCGGGATGTCGAGATTGTTGAAGTAGGTCTCGTCGAAGAGATTGAAGACGCCGGCCTGGATGCGCACGCCCGGCAGCTTTGCCGGCTGCCACCACGCGGTCCAGTCGACGACGGCATAGGCCGGGGCCTGGAAGGAGGCCGAGGTCTGGGCGTTGTCGACGGCGGCGGTGACCAGCAGGTCGGTGCCCCACTCGACGTCGGCATAGCCGATACCGATGACGCCCTTCAGCGGCGGAACCGAGTCGAGATAGGTGTTGTCGTCGAGATTCTGGCCGACCATCCAGGCAAGCGAGCCCGACAGCTTCCAGTTCGGCGCGAACTTCCAGGCGCCGCGGGCCTCGATGCCGTAGATGTTGACGCTGTTGATGTTCACATATTCGCTGACGCCGAAGGGATATTCGGAGAGGTCGTAGCCGCGCTCCGCGGCTTCAGCCTTTGTGAGCTGCTGGCTGTCGATGAAGTTCTTGTAGAAGTTCGTGAAGGCCGAGATGCCGCCGCCGAGATGGTCGTCACCGAACTTGGTGCCGATCTCGTAGCCGGAGCCGGACTGGGCCTCGAGGTCCGGATTGCCGATCGAGAGATAGGCGCCCGGCCCGCCATAGGTGAGGTAGAGCTGGCCGGGCGTCGGCGCGGTATAGGCCTGCGCCCACTGCGCATAGAAGGACAGCTTGTCGGTCGCCTTCCAGGTGCCGAGCAGGCTCGGCGAGAACTTGGAGCCCGACGAGGTCTCCGGCAGGCCAATATAGGCCTCGTTGCCATTGCCATAGCCGGCCGTGGCCTGCGGCACCTGCTGGTACCAGTCGAAGCGCATTCCCGGCGTCAGGAAGAGGTTGTTGCCGAGCGCGATTTCGTCGCGGCCATAGATACCGAAGCTGGCGCCCTGAGCGTCAGGCATGTCGGCCTGGTTGGTGTGCAGCATCGAGCAGGGCGAGGTGGTGGCGTTCGGTGGGCAATTGTCCTTGCCGGCCGAATACTGGCTGGTGTCGGTCATGTAGAATTCGCCGCCCCAGGTGAAGCGGTTCTCGAAGCCACCGAGCGTCAGCGCCTTCTCGGCGAAGCCGTTGAGGCCGTATTCCTGCACCTGGTTGCTGTTCTGGCGCTGGTAGGGGCCGATGACGCTGGTCGAGCGATAGGCGTCGGTCGTGTTGTCGAGCTCGACATTCTGCCAGTAGAGGATCACCTGCGCCTTGTCGGCAAAGCCGCCGGGCTCGGGCGCCAGATAGTCATAAGTCAGCGAGAAGCGCTGGCGACGGGCTTCCTCTCCGGCCGTGTTGTTGCCCGGGCGATAATTGCCGGTCAGCGACTGGCTCGACATCATGTCGGTGGTGGAGTTCGCATGGAACATCTCACCCGTCAGCGTGAAGGTGTGACCGCCATCGACCCGCTGCGTCAGCTTGCCGAGCAGGCTGTACTGGTCGAAGTCCTCGGGATTGGCCTCGGTGCGCGTCGTGCCGTAGCCGCCGACATCGCCCATCGTCTCGGTCTCGTGGCCGGTCGTGTAGGAGCCTTGCACCAGCATGGAGGTGTCGCCGAAGCGGGCGGCGACGGCATCGCTGGTGGTGAAGGAGTTGTTGGCGCTGGAATAGAGGTTCTTCGTGATGAAGCCCCAGTTGCGGCCCTCGCGAATGACGTCGTCGGCTGAAAGCGTCGTCAGTGCGACGAGGCCGCCCATGGCGCCCGAACCGCCGATGCTCGAATCCGCGCCGCGCACGATGTCGATCGCGCTGAGCGCGTTGAAATCAAAGGTCGAGAGGCCACCGGTCACGCCGCGGGCATCGCCCGATCCAAGCCAGGGCAGGCGGATGCCGTCGATGGTGGTCAGGACGTTGTTCTCGTCAAGGCCGCGCACATTGATCGAATTGTTGTCTGTCGAGAATCCGACGCCCGGCTCCGCGCGCTGACCGAAGGCCTGCCACGAATCGATCATCCGGTTGGTGAGTTCCTGCTGCGTCGTCGTGGTGACGAGGGCCGTTCCGGCCTTGGCGGTGACGGCCGGCGACTGGTCGCCCGTCGTCGTGCCGGTGCCAGAGCCGCCTTGGACAACCACCGCGTCGAGCTGCACCGCGCCATCCTCGGTAGCTTGCTGAGCCTTGGCCTGCTGGGCCATGGCGCCGCCGGATGTCATGGCCAGGCAGGCGAGGAAGGTCGAACCGGCCAGTAGCCGGACGTTCAGTCGCGCGATGCTCATCAGAGCCCCCAATACGGAAGACGGGAAGCGCCTGGCTGGCTGTCGCGGTCGCGGCTCGGGGCTGCGGACGAACTGGCGGGCTCGGCATGACCGCCCGCCGCGCAGAAGCGGCAGACGGCGGATTCGAAATTTGATCGTTGCGATCCATAGAAAAGGTGATTATGGCAGTCAAGTAATTAGTTGCGAATGGTTCGCAAGTTTAGAAGTCCTCAAGACTGCCGCCTGGCGCGGCCGACCCGGTGGAGTAACCGATGCAGGAGCAGAGCGGAGCAAACGGCGAGGCGGAGGCGGCCCGGCCGCAACCGCGGATCGTTTCCAGCGAGAGCCTCCTGCAGGGGGCCCGCGAGCTAATTATCCGCCATGGCAGCGAAGACTACCGGCTGCGGCTGACCCGGGTCGGCAAGCTCATCCTCAACAAGTGACCGTCAACGCGTGACCGGAGGCTCCTGATGCGCGCCCTGTCCCCTTTGCCCTTTTCCTTCATCCCGCATGCGCCGGGCCGCCATGTCCGCCTCGCCATCGGCTTCGCGGCGGCGCTCGTGATTACCGTCTTCGCGATCCAGCAATCCATCGCGGCTCCCCGTTCGGTGACCGATGCGCGCGGGCGCACGGTCGAGATCGCCAGCGCGGACCGCATCGTCTCGATCGGCGGCGCCGTGACCGAAATCCTCTATGCGCTTGGCGCCGGCGACCGCGTCATCGCCCGCGACCAGACCAGCCTCTATCCCCCCGAGGCGCTGGAAAAGCCGGATGTCGGCTATATGCGGGCGCTCTCGGCCGAGAGCGTGCTGTCGGTGAAGCCGGATCTGATCCTCGCCGTCGAGGGTTCCGGACCGAAGGAGGCGCTCGACCTGCTGCTCGCAGCGTCCGTGCCGATCGTGATTCTGCCCGAGCCCTACAGTGCCAAGGGCATCGCCGAGAAGATCACGATGATTGCCGACGTGATCGGCGAGCCTGAGAAGGGCAAAGTTCTTGCCGACGGTGTCGAGGCGCGCGCCGATGCGCTGGCCGCCGCCATCGCCAGCATTCCCGAGGACAAGCGCCGTCGCGCCATCTTCCTGATGAGCAGCGCGGGCGATCGCCTGATGGCAGCCGGCCACCATACCGCCGCCGATGCGATGCTCACGGCCGCTGGCGCGGTCAATCCGTTCGGCTCGGTCGAGGGCTACAAGCCGGCCTCGGCCGAGGCGATGGTCGCCGCGCAGCCGGCGAGCATTGTGATGATGAAGCGTCCCGGTTCCCCCGACCCCGACCCGGCGACGATCTTCGCGCTGCCGTCTCTCTCGGCGACGCCGGCCGCCGCCGACAAGTCGCTGATCGTCATGGACGGCCTCTATCTGCTCGGCTTCGGCCCGCGCATGCCGGATGCCGCGCGCGATCTCGCCGCCGCCTTCTATCCGCAGCTGGCGCTTCCGGCGGGGAATTGATGACGGCCATGTCCGCCCCCGCCGTGCCCGCGGGCGATCGTCGCGGCCGCGCGCAACTCGCGATCATGCTGCTCGGTCTGCTCCTGGCGGCGGTAATGGCTGCCGCGCTCGCGATCGGGCCGTTCGGCCTGCCCGTCGGGCGGGCTCTGGCGATTCTCGGCGACTGGATCGCCGGCAGGCCGGCTGCGGACGTGACCGAGCGGATCGTGCTGATCGATATCCGCCTGCCGCGCATGCTGCTCGGCGGCCTCGTCGGCGCAGCGCTCGCCATCGCCGGAGCCATGCTGCAGGGGCTGTTTCGCAATCCGCTCGCCGATCCGGGTCTGGTCGGCGTTTCCTCGGGTGCCGCGCTGGGCGCTGTCCTTGTCATCGTCACCGGCGGCGCGCTGCTCGGCCCGCTGGCGGCGTCAGTCTCGATCGGCGCGCTGCCGGTCGCGGCCTTTCTCGGCGGTTTTGCCACGACGCTGGTCCTCTACGCGATTGCGACGCGGCGCGGGCGAACCTCGGTGGCCACGATGCTGCTCGCCGGCATTGCGCTCGGCGCCTTCGCCGGCGCTGTGACCTCTTTCCTCGTCTATCGCGCCAATGACGCGCAATTGCGCGAGCTGACCTTCTGGACCATGGGCAGCCTCGCCGGCTCCACCTGGCTGAAGCTTGCCATCGCTGCTCCGCCGATCCTCGGCGTGCTGGCGCTGACGCCGTTTATCGCCCGCGGCCTCGACGCGCTGGTGCTCGGCGAATCGGAGGCTCGACATCTCGGCATCGATGTCGAGCGGCTGAAATCGGTCATTGTCTTCGCCGTCGCGGTGGTGGTCGGCGTTTCCGTCGCGTTCACCGGCGTCATCGGCTTTGTCGGCATCGTCGTGCCGCATCTGCTGCGCCTCGCCATCGGCCCCGAGCATCGCACGTTGCTGCCGGCTTCGGCGCTGCTCGGCGCGGGCCTCCTGATCGGCGCCGATATCGTCTGCCGCATGGTGGTCGCTCCGGCCGAACTGCCGATCGGCATCGTGACGGCAATCATCGGCGCGCCGTTCTTCGTCTCGATCCTGCTGCGCCGCCGCGGCATCGTCGACTTGTGAGGTCCGCATGATCGCCGCTGAAGACCTCGTGATCCGCGCCGGCCACAAGCGGCTGGTCGATGGCATCAGCCTCACCATCCCGCCGGGTCTTGTCACCGCCATCATCGGTCCGAACGGAGCCGGCAAGTCGACGCTGCTGAAGGCGCTCACCGGCGAGATCAAGCCGGCCTCGGGGCGAGTGACGATCGACGGCACGGATCTGCGGCGTTTGCCGCTCGGCCAGCTCGCTGCGCGCCGCGCCGTGTTGCCGCAGGCCTCCTCGCTCGCCTTTCCCTTCACCGTGCACGAGGTCGTCCGGCTTGGCGCCTTCGATCGGCGCGGTGCCGGCGCGATCAATGCCCGCGTCGTCGCGGCGCTAGCCCGCGTCGATCTCGACGGTTTCGGCGGGCGCCTCTACCAGGAACTCTCAGGCGGCGAGCAGCAACGGGTGCATCTTGCGCGCGTGCTCTGCCAGTTGCCGGACCCACGACCCGATGGAAGGTCGGCTTTCTTGTTCCTCGACGAGCCCACGGCCAGCCTCGATCTTCGCCACCAACTCATGACGCTGTCCGCTGCGCGCGATTTTGCCAGCGGCGGCGGCGGGGTCGTCGCGGTGCTGCACGACATGAATCTCGCGGCCCTGCATGCCGACCGGATCGTCGTCGTCCATCGCGGCCAAATCGCTGCCGAAGGCACGCCGGCGGACGTCCTGACCGACGCGCTGCTCGCCGAGGTGTTCGGCGTCACGCTGCCCGTCGGCAAGACGGCGGCAGGCGTGCCCTTCATACTGCCGCAGGCCGCGACGGCCGCCTGAGAGGACACCGCGGGGTGGCCTCCGCCAGTCGTCGCCGCTAGATTGCGGCCCTTCGACGGCACGAGCGGACGGATGGAATGGCTGCGAAACGGATTCTCATCGTCGATGTCGGCACCTCCTCGGTCAAGGCGGTCCTGTTCGACGGCAGCGGCCACGCGTTGCGCGCCGCCGATCGTCCCGTGGTCACGGATGCGCCGGAACCTGGCTTTGCCGAGCAGGCAACAGGCGACTGGTGGCAGGCGACGATCGAGGCGGTGACAGAGCTTGCCATCGACCATCCCGTCGATGCCATCACCCTGTCCGGTTCGATGCAGAACATCGTCCTGCTTGGCCGGGACGGCCTGTCGCTTCGCCCGGCGATTCTCTACAGCGATGCCCGTGTCGACGCATCGCGTGTCGAGGCCGTCGGGGCAGATCTGCCGGCCGATTTCGAGGCGCGCATCGGCAATAAGGTCGATCCGGCGCTCTGCCTCTACCGGCTCGATTGGCTGCATGAGCACGAGCCCGACGTCATGGCGGCGGCGTCGCGGATTCTCTTCGGCGCCAAGGACTCGGTCATCCACTCAATGACCGGCCGCGCCGTCGTTGATCCTTCCACAGCCTCGACCACTGGGCTCATGAACCTCGCTGCGCGCAACTGGGACGCCGCAATTCTTGCGTCCATCGGCCTGTCGCCGGCCTTGCTGCCCGATATCCTCGACGCCGACGCGCTGGCCGGACCCCTGCTGCCCGAGGCCGCTGCTTCGCTTGGCCTCGTGGCCGGCATTCCGGTGCATGTCGGCGCTGGCGACGGCGGGGCCACCGCCTGGGGCACAGCGAGCGAGGTGCATGACCGACCGCATGCCTATCTGGGCACCACCGGCTGGATCGCTGCCGCCATGCCGCTCGAGACCGCGGCACCGCCGCGGGCCTCCTACACGCTGGCCGCGCCGGTCGGCAGCGATGTGGTGGTCATCTCGCCCTTCCTCGCTGCGGGCCTTGCGCTCGATTGGTTCGCCCATATCGCCGGCCGCACCGTGCCGGAACTCTATGCCGCCGCCGGGACACATGATGCCGAGCCACCTTCGGCGCTGTTTCTGCCCTTTCTGATCGGCGAGCGCGCGCCGTTCGCCGACCGCGCGGTGCGTGGCGCCTTTCTGGGCCTCGGCAGCGCCCAGCACACCGAGGCGCTCGCCTATGCGGTGCTCGAGGGCCTCGCCTTCGCGATCCGCGACAATCTCGACGCGCTGCCCGTTCGCCCGCGCGCCATCGTGCTGGCTGGCGGCGTAGCCGGCGCCGGCGTTGTCGCGCAACTCGTCGCCGATGTGACGGGCGCGGTCGTCGAGGTGCCGCCCGAAAGCCGTCTCGTCACCGCCTATGGCGCCTACCGGATGCTGGCCCCCGTCATCGGCGCGACCTCGGCACCAGAAGCCGGCAGCCGGATCGTCCCGCCACGCGCGGACCGCGCCGCGCGCGCAGAGCGGCGCTTCACGGCCTATCGCCGCGCCACCGAGGCTGCGCGGGCACTCGCCACCGATCTCTGAGCGAGCCTGAGCGCCGCGCTTGCGCTCGCGACCGCCAAGGCGATAACAATCGATCGCCAGTTCACGGGGAATAACAAGAAATCATGCGCGCTTCGCTCTATGCCCTCGCTTTCGCCGGCCTTGTCGCCACGGCTTCCGCCGCAAGCGCCGTCGATATCGCCGTCCTCACGCCCTATCAGAGCTCGGTTGCCACCAACCAGATGATCAAGGTGTTCGAGGACAAGGCAAGGGCTGCAGGCTGGAACGCCACCGTCGTCGACACGCGCGGCGACATGGGTCAGCTCGCGAGCCGCATCGAGGATGTTACTGCGGCCAAGGTCGGTGCGATCGTCCTCGTCAGCGTCGATCCGAAGCAGATCCAGGATCAAGTGAGCGCCGCTGCGGCCGCCGGCATCCCCGTCGTCACCATCGATGGCGCGACGGCGCCCGGCGTGGCGTTGAACGTGACATCGGACAATTTCGAGCTCGGCACCAAGCTGTCGGACTTCCTGTTCGACAAGCTTGGCCACAAGGGCAACATCGTCAAATTCTACTATTCGGCGCATCCGGGTGTGCACCAGCGCGAGCTGGCGCTCGACGCAGCTCTTAAGAAGAATCCCGATATCAAGGTCATCGCCGAGCACTACATGGTCGTGCCCGGGCCGATCGACGACGCGCGCAAGACGACCGAGGACCTGCTGAAGAGCCAGGGCGACCAGATCGACGCGGTCTGGGCCGCATGGGACGAACCGGCGATCGGCGCTGAGCTTGCGATCGAGGCCGACAAGCCCGACTCGAAGATCATCATCGCCGGTATCGACGGCAATCCGCAGGCGGTCGAGCTGATCAAGTCCTGCAGCCACATCAAGGGCACTGTCAGCCAGGATTTCGATGCCATGGCGGGTCTTGCCGCCGACGGCCTCACCAAGATCCTCGCGGGACAGAAGCCCGAAAAGGCCGAACTCTACGCGCCCGCCAAGCTGATCACGCCCGAGACGCTCGGCGTCACCTGCCCGTGACAGGCGGCTCCGAAGGGCACCAGCCCTTCCTGGTACTAGACGGCATCACCCGACATTTCGGGGCGACGCGCGCACTCGACGGCGCCGACTTCGGGGTCGCGCCGGGCGAGGTGCATGCGCTGGTCGGAGAGAACGGGGCCGGCAAATCGACCCTGATCAAGCTCCTGTCCGGGCTTTACCAACCCGGCGCCGGTCGGATTCTGATCGACGGTGAGCCGGCTGTGATCTCGGGCCCGCCGGCGGCGGAGGCGCTCGGCTTCCGCTTCATTCATCAGGAGCTGAACCTCGTTCCGCATTTCGATGCCGTCGGCAATGCCTGGATCGGTCGCCGCCACCCGCGGCGGGGGCCGTTCCTCGACCGCCCCGCGATGCGCGCGCATGTCGCGGCTGTTGCGGCCCGTATTGCGCCGGACCTGCCGCTCGACCGTCCGGCCGTGCGCTTGACGCCGGGTCAGCGCCAGATGGCCGAGATCGTGCGTGCGCTGATGACCGAGGCCCGCCTCGTCGTCATGGACGAACCGACGTCTAGCCTCAGCGAGACCGAGGCCGAACGGCTGCATACGGTCGTCCGTCAGCTCGCCGCCTCCGGCACGGCGGTGCTGTTCATCTCCCACCGCCTCGACGAGGTGATGGCGCTCGCCGACGGCTACACGGTGCTGCGCGGTGGCCGCACGGTCGGCGCCGGCCGCATCCGCGAGATCGACCGCGCCGGGCTCGTGCGCCTGATGTCAGGCGGGTCGGCATCGACCGGGTCTGCAGCGAAAACAGACCGTCCGTTGTCCGCTGGAGCCACGGTGCTTGCCGCCGATATCGCCTTCGGACCCGCTGGCGCCCGTGCGCGGCTCGATATCGCCGCCGGGGAGATCGTCGGTCTCTACGGCCTTGTCGGCGCAGGGCGCTCGGCGCTGCTGAAGGCGCTCTGGGGCGCCGTTCCGGCTCATGGGATCATGCGCCTCGCCGGCCGTCCGCTGGCGGGAGGCCCGGCCGGCCGCATCGCTGAGGGCGTCATCTATGTGCCCGAGGATCGCCGCCGCGAGGGTTTCGCCGGGGCGCTCTCGATCGCCGATAATCTCGCGCTCGCGCATCTTTCCGATTTTCGTCGCGCCCCGCGCCTGCCGATGCCGGCTCGTCGCAAGATCGACGCCTTCGCCCGCCAAGTCGGCGCGCGGCTCCGCCTCGTCGCGGCCAGTCTCGACCGATCGCCGCTGACCCTTTCGGGCGGCAACCAGCAGAAGCTGCTTTTCGGCCGCTGGCTTGGCCGCCCGGTTCGCCTCGCACTGATCGATGAACCGACGCGCGGCGTCGATGTCGGCGCCAAGGCCGAGATTCACGACGAGATCCGCCGCCTTGCCGATGCAGGTGCCGGCGTGATCGCGGCAACCAGCGACATCGAGGAGCTGATGGCGCTGTCCGATCGTGTTCTGGTCATGAATGGCGGGTGCATCGTCGCCGATCTTGCCGGCGCCCTGCTGACGCGGGACGCGGTCGTTGCCGCCGCCTTCGGTCACGCGTCCGCCGATCTTTCTCAACCGCAGAACCAGGCCGCCGCAGTCGCATGACCCTTCTTCGCCGCTACGGCACGCTTCTCGCGCTGGCCTTGATCATCGCCGTCTTCGCGGTGGCATCACCCGGCGCGTTTGGCAGCATGGCCAATCTCGTCAACATCACGCAGCAGATGTCGCTGCTCGCCATCGTCGCGATCGGGGCAACGCTGGTGATGGTGGTCGGCGAGTTCGATCTCTCGGTCTCGGCGGTCGTTTCCTTTGCCGGCATCGCCGCCGTCTCGCTGTTCGGCGCCGGCTTCAGTATCGCCTCGGTGTTCGCGCTTGTGTTGGTGACCGCGCTGGCGATGGGGACGGTTTCGGGGCTCCTCGTCGCACGTTTTGCCGTGCCGAGCTTCATCGCGACGCTCGCCTTCGGCACGATCATCGGCGGGCTTACTTTCTGGATCTCGGACGGCGCCACGCTCTTCTCCGGCATTCCGCCGGCCTTCCGTGACTTGGGCCGCGGCGCGCTTTTCGGCCTGCCGGTGCCGACTTTGTGGCTGATCGGCACAGCGGCGATCGTCTGGCTGCTGCTCGACGCCACCGAATTCGGCCGTCGGCTCTATGCGATTGGCGGCAATCGCGAGGCGGCACGGCTGGTCGGCCTTCCCGTCCGGCGTGACATGGTCATCGCCTTCGCGCTGTCGGCGGGTCTTGCGGCGCTTGCCGGCCTGTTGCTCGCCGCGCGGCTCGGCAGCGCCCACCCGACCGGTGGCGGCGGCTATCTGCTTTCCGCCTATGCCGCCGTCTTCCTCGGCATGACGGCCTTTCGCGAAGGCGAGCCGAGCGTGCCGGGCACCCTGGTCGGAGCTGCCATCATCGCGGTCGTCTCGAACGGCCTCACCATTCTCGGCGTGCCGAGCTTCCTGCAGGATCTGATGACGGGCGCGATCATCCTCGCTGCCGTGCTGGTGCGCCAGTTCGGCCGCGCGGGCGATTGACAGTTGCTAAGCCTGCCATAGCTTTAGCTGCAGCGGCTTCCCTCTGGCCGCGATCCCATCACGAAAGATTCAAGCGATGCCGCAGCAGATCGAGATCGAAACGGCCGATGGCGCGTGCCCGGCCGGCCTTCATGTGCCTGCAATACCGTCGGCGAAAGGCGTCATTCTCTATATGGACGCCTTCGGTCCAAGGCCCGCGCTCTCCGGCATGGCAGACCGGCTGGCCGATGCTGGCTACACTGTGCTCGTCCCCGACCTCTTCTATCGCTTCGGTGCCTATGGTCCCTTCGCGACCGATGCCTTCGGCAACGAGACGTCGCGACAGCAATTGATGACGATGATCCGCGGCACCACTCAGGCGATGACCGAATCCGATAGCGGCGCCTATATCGAAGCGCTGACCGAGGCCGGCGTGACCGGCCCGATTGCGACCCTCGGCTATTGCATGGGCGGTAGCCGGGCGCTGGTGGCCGCGGCGGCCTATCCGGAGCGCGTGGCGGCCGCGCTGTCCTTCCATGGCGGCAATCTCGCCAGCGATGCTGATGATTCGCCGCATCGGCGCGCCGGCACGATTCGCGGCCGCGTCTATGTCGGCTCGGCAGGGGTCGACAACAGCTTCCCGCCTGAACAGTCTGCCCGGCTCGCCGAGGCGCTGCGTAGCGCCGGGATCGACCACATGATCGAAAACTATGTCGGCATGAGTCATGGCTGGGCCGTCCCCGACCACAGCGTCTATGACGTGGCGGGCGCCGAGCGGCACTGGAAGCGTCTGCTGACCGTCCTTGAGGAGGCGCTGGTCTAGCCAGCCGGCTTCGCGCGCAGCCCCGGCTTCCCGGCCGGCATCGCGGCAAGCGCGGCGCCGGCGACCACGAGCAGCGTGGCAATGGCGAGCCGCCAGCTCGGCTCGGCCGCGCCAGCAGCGACGAGCAGGATCATCGAGAGCGGCGGCGTCGCATAGGAGAGCGCGCCGAGCACGGCGATATCGCCCTTCTTCGTCGCATGATCCCAGGCGGCGAAGGCCGCGCCGACGGGGCCGACGCCGAGGACCAGCAGCGCGAGCGCCGTGCTGCTGTCCGGCATCAAGAAACGTTCGCCGATGGCGAAATGCCCGATCGCGCCGAGCACGGCAACGGCCGCGCAGACCCCGATCATCGGCTCGCTTCCCGTGGCGCCGATCCGGTTGTTGAGCACCGAATAGAGGCCCCAGACCAGGGCGCAGGCGAGGGCGCAGGCATAGCCGACGAGCGCATCGCCGCCGAGCGCGATGCCGCCGAAGCCGACGAGCAGCACCGTTGCGCCAAAACCGATGACGCCCCCGACAAGCTGTGGCCAACCGAGGCGGCTTTCACCGCCGGGCAGCACACCCGCGAGGATGACGATCATCAACGGCCAGAGATAATTGATGATCGTGACCGGTCCGACCGGCGCGAGGCGGAACGAGATGAAGTAAAGCGCGTGGTAGACGAAAATGCCGCCGATCGCGAGCATCCACGCGCGCGCCGGCCACTGGCGAAACGCGCGCGCGATGCCGCCGAGGCCCTGTCGCGGCAGGAAGCAGAGGAACAGCGTCACCGCGCCGATAGCAAATGTGATGGCGAGCGCCTCGAAGGTCGGGATGGCCCGCGACAGGCTGGTCACAAGCGCAAGGCAGGACCAGAGCAGGATGGCCAGCGCTCCGGTCGCCGTCGCCATGCGGCGCGCCTTGTCCATGTCGATCAGGCCTTCAGTGTGCCGGCGAGCGCATCGATCTCGCTGAAATCCCTGGCGACGGGGTGGCCGTGACCCTCGGGCAGCACGGCCTCGCCACGATCGAGCGCGATCGTCATCATCCCCGCCTCGCGGGCGGCGTCGAGTTCGGCCGTGTTGTCGGAGAGAAACAGGATGCGGAAGGGCGGCAAATCAGCGACTTCGGCAATGGCAGCGTAGGAGGCATGATCGGTCTTGGCGCCGACCAGCGTGTCGAAGAAGCCGGAGAAGAGAATGGTGAGGTCGCCGAATTCCGTATGGCCGAAGATCAGCTTTTGCGCCAGCACGGAGCCGGAGGAATAGACATAGAGCGACAGTCCCTCATTGCGCCAACGCGCGAGAAATTCGGCCGCGTCGGGATAAAGATCGCCCTTGAGGGTTCCCGAACGGTATCCGTCTTCCCAGATGAGACCCTGCAGCGTCTTGAGCGGTGTCGCTTTTCGGTCGGCATCGATCCAGCTTTGCAGAAGTGCCACCGTCTCGTCCTGTGACAGGTCCGCCCGGCCGGCCAGCACCCGCGCCTCCGTCAGCGCCGCCTTGACCGTCGGATCGTCGGCATGCTCGGCGACATATCCGGCAAGGCGCTGCCGCGCATAGGGGAAGAGCACGTCCTTGACGAAGGATATGGACGAGGTCGTGCCTTCGATATCGGTGAGAACAGCGCGGATCGGATGGTTCGTCATCTCGTCTTCGTCTCCAAGCGGCGCCTCGGCCGATCCCGCTGGTACCGGCTCCGATCGGGGTTGAAGAGCCGAGGCTTCGCCTCTACTCGATTACGTCTGCGGGGTCATCCCCCTTTTCCGCCGGCCGCGCCGGCATGTCTGGAGTGTTCGTGATGAAAGTTGACGGCGTCGCTTATCGTTCGATCTGGCGTGACGGCAATGAGTCCGCTGTGACGGTGGTCGACCAGACGCTGCTGCCGCATCGCTTCGAAACGCTCCGGATCGAAACCGTCACGGAGGCCATCGATGCGATCAAGCGGATGGTGGTGCGCGGCGCACCGCTGATCGGCGTCACCGGCGCTTACGGCTATGCGATGGCGCTCGCCGCCGACGCGTCCGACTCCAATGTCGCCGGTGCCTATGACGCGCTCTATGCGGCGCGGCCGACGGCGGTCAATCTACGCTGGGCGCTCGACATCGTTCGCGCAGCCGTTGCCGGCCTCCCGGAAGCGGAGCGCGCCGTCGTGGCCTTTGCCACCGCCGATCGCCTGCATGCCGAAGACATTCGCACCAATGGCACGATGGCGGCCAACGGCGCGGCGCTCATCCGCGAGATCTGGGAGGCCAAGGGCCGCTCCGGACCGGTCAACATCCTCACCCACTGCAATACCGGATGGATCGCCTGCGTCGACTGGGGCACGGCGCTCGGCGTCGTCTACAGCGCGCATGACGCCGGCATTCCGGTGCATGTCTTCGTCGACGAAACCCGGCCGCGCAACCAGGGCGCCAGCCTCACCACATGGGAACTCGGTTCGCATGGCGTGCCGCATACGCTGATCGCCGACAATGCCGGCGGCCACCTGATGCAGCACGGCGCGGTCGACATCTGCCTCGTCGGCGCTGACCGCGTCACCGCCTCGGGCGATGCCTGCAACAAGATCGGCACTTATCTCAAG
This sequence comes from Kaistia soli DSM 19436, assembly GCF_900129325.1. Classification (GTDB taxonomy): domain Bacteria; phylum Pseudomonadota; class Alphaproteobacteria; order Rhizobiales; family Kaistiaceae; genus Kaistia; species Kaistia soli. Next base: position 620,202 of record NZ_FQUP01000002.1, read on the forward strand.
GCGTTGGCCGCGCATGACAACCATGTGCCGTTTTATGTCGTAATGCCCGGCTCGACCATCGATTGGCGTGTCGACGACGGCGTCAAGGAAATCGAAATCGAGGAGCGCGCGAGCGACGAGGTCACGCATATCTCGGGCATCTCCGGTGATGGCACGATCGTGAAGGTGCGCCTCGCGCCGAAAGGCACCAAGGCGGCGAACCCTGCCTTCGACGTCACGCCGGCACGGCTCCTGACCGGTCTCGTCACCGAGCGCGGCGTCGCAAAGGCGAGCCGAGAAGGCTTGCTCGGGCTTTATCCCGAGCGCGCCAGCTGATCAGGCTCGTTGTTGCGCGCCGGAGCCAGGGCACGCCGGTATGTCGTCACGTCGGAACCAGGTACGCCGGCCGGCTCGCGTCGTGAGAGCGAAGACGATGAGCGCCGCCACTTCGAACAGAGCGGCGACCCAGCCGATTGCCGTCACCGAGGCGAGGTCTATGGCGGCGGCGCCGGCTGTCGCCCCGGCCGCGGTGCCGAGATAGATTGCCGACGAGTTCAGTGACAGCGAGACAGCGGCGAGCGGCGGATCGACGGCAACGAGGCGCACCTGCTGCACCGCAGGCAGCGCCCAGGCGAACAAGCCCCAGATGCCGAGCGCAACTACGACGACGACGAGCCCCGCGCGATCGGGAGCAAAGGTTGCGGCGAGCGAGATTGCGACGAAGTCGACGGCGAGTGTCACAAGGATCGTCGTGATGAAGCGGCGCTGGTTCCAGCGGTCGGCCGCATAGCCGCCGAAGAAGTTGCCGGCAGCGCTGCCGATGCCGACGACGAACAATGCAAAGGCGATCATGCTGGGCGAGACGTTGAACACATCCTTGAGCAGCGCGCCGGCATAGGTACTGACCGTGAAGGCGCCGGCAATCGCGAGCACGGTCAGCCCGAGGATCGAGAGCACCTCCGGACGACGCGCCACCGCGAGCCGGGTGCCGAGCGAGGCCGCCGGCGGTGCCGCGACCTGCGGCAACTGCGACACGATGCCGATGAGGGCAAGGACAGCGAGCCCGGCGACGCCGATAAACGTCGCCCGCCAGCCGAGATGCTCGGCGAGAATGGTTCCCGCGGGGACGCCGACGACGACCGCGATCGTCATGCCGCTATAGATGATCGCAATGGCGCGGCCCCGCTTCTCCGGCGCGGCGATCATCGCCGCGGTGCCCGTTGCAGCCGGCGTGAAGGCGGCTGCCGAGAGGGCGAGCAAAGCGCGCGAGCCCATCAGCCACCAGTAACCGGGCGCTATCGCGGCGACGAGGTTGGCGAGCGCGAAGGCGGCTATGGATGCGGCCAGCAGTGGCTTTCGAGGCAGGCTCGCCGTGGCCACAGCGGTGAGCGGTGCCGAGATCGCGTAGACGAGGGCGAAGCAGGTCACGAGATGGCCGGCCATCGCCACAGAAACCTGCAGATCGGATGCCATGGCCGGCAGGATTCCTGCGATCATGAAGCCTTCGGTGCCGATGGCGAATGTACCGAAGGACAGCCAGATGAGAGAACGGAGCATGCGATCGTTCCATAAGTTCAATAACTATTGAACAATAGATATCCGTCTCCTGTCCGTCAATCAGTTCAAGGATTGTTGAACTCTTCGCGTCCGATGCCTATGATTCCGGAATGGCCAAGGAGCTTTTTCACCCCGACATCGACCAGATCGATCTGTCTGCCGTTCTCGATGCGCTGAGTGACCCGACGCGACGCGAGATCGTCGCCTATCTCTCGGAGGTCGGCGAAGACAGCTGCGGCTCGATGAGCCCGTTCTCGTCCAAGACAAACCTCACTTATCACCTGGCGCGCCTCCGCGAGTCCGGCGTGACGCGCACGCGAATCGAGGGTCCGCGGCGATTGATCTCTGTGCGGGCGGCCGATATCGAGCAGCGCTTTCCCGGCCTGCTGCCCTCTATCTTGACGGCAGTCAGGGCGGCCGATCCGGGCTGACCAGTAGTCGTCTTTACTCGCCGAGCGGCGGCCTGATGTCCTGAGGCTTTGTCCGCGTTGCGCCTTGGCGCGCCGTGCCGTTCGAGACGCAGTAGCAACGCGTCCCGGAGCGCTGCAGACGGCCGAGCGGGCAGGTTCCAGCTGCAAGCTGGCACTGGTTCGCATTGAGCGAGGGCATCACCGAAGGCGGTACGCTTTTGATGATCTTAGGCGGATCGAGGCCGATCGAGGGCTGCTTGAACAGCTCGCCCGCTGAGGCGGCCGGGGCAAGAGCGAGAAGCGCCAATCCGAGGGCGAACCCGTGGCCGAACCGGCCTGTTCTGCGATCTGACGCCATTCCCGCTTCTCCGCCGGCAAACTGCTTCGCATTCCCGCTGCGCCGGATCGCGGCTTGGAAAGCCGCCGCCGCACGGGCTTTCGATCGGGTGGAGCCTATGTTAGGAAGGCCTCGGTTCGGCGGCGGCGCCTTTCGGGGGGCGCCGGTATGCCGACATATCGCATATGGCATCCGTCGGGCAATTGCGCCAGACCGGGCGCCGAGAAGAGGTAGACTGACGGCAATGGCAGACCGCCCGTCGCATTACGACTATGAATCGCTTCTCGCCTGCGGGCGGGGCGAATTGTTCGGCGAAGGCAATGCGCAGCTGCCGCTGCCGCCGATGCTGATGTTCGACCGCATCACCTCGATCAGCGAGGAAGGCGGCGAATATGGCAAGGGCCACATCCGCGCCGAGCTCGATGTGACGCCGGACCTCTGGTTCTTCGCATGCCATTTCAAGGGCGATCCGGTCATGCCGGGCTGCCTCGGTCTCGATGCGCTCTGGCAGATGCTGGGCTTCTTCCTTGGCTGGTCCGGTTCGCCTGGTCGCGGCCGCGCGCTCTCGACCGGAGAACTCAAGTTCTCCGGCATGGTGCTGCCGAATGTGAAGCTCGTGGAATATGGCGTCGACCTGAAGCGCGTTCTCCGGTCGAAACTGGTGCTCGGCATTGCCGATGGCTGGCTTAAGGCCGATGGAGAGACCATCTACCGTGCGAAGGACCTGCGCGTCGGCCTGTTCAAGGGCGATGCGGTGCCAGCGGTCGGCTGAGCGGCAGGACCGGCCCGGACCGGGCGGATCGACGAATTGAAGGACAGCGGACCATGAAGCGGGTCGTCGTCACGGGGATGGGCATCGTCTCGTCCATCGGCAACAACACGCAGGAAGTGCTGGCGAGCCTGCACGAGGCGAAGAGCGGCATTTCCTTTGCGGGCGCGCAGGCTGAGCATGGCTTCCGCAGCCATGTCTTCGGCGCTCCGACGCTCGATCCGGCCGAGGTGGTCGATCGCCGCGCGATGCGGTTCCATGGCGGCGGTACCGCCTGGAACCATGTCGCCATGGACCAGGCGATCCGCGATGCCGGCCTCGAGGAGAGCGAGATCTCCAACGAGCGCACCGGCATCATCATGGGGTCCGGCGGCCCTTCGACCCGGACGATCGTCGAGTCGGCGCAGAAGGCGCTTGCTTCGGGATCGTCCAAGAAGGTCGGCCCGCTCGCCGTGCCGAAGGCGATGTCGTCTTCGCCCTCCGCGACGCTGTCGACCTGGTTCAAGATCAAGGGCGTCAACTATTCGATCTCTTCCGCCTGTGCGACGTCCAACCATTGCATCGGCAACGCCTATGAGACGATCCAGTGGGGCAAGCAGGATCGCGTCTTCGCCGGAGGCTGCGAGGAACTGGACTGGACGCTGACCGTCCTTTTCGACGCGATGGGCGCCCTGTCCTCGCGCTACAACGCGATCCCGTCGGTCGCTTCGCGCGCCTATGATGCCAATCGCGACGGCTTCGTGATCTCGGGCGGTGCCGGCGTGCTGGTGCTCGAGGAACTCGAGGTCGCCAAGGCGCGCGGCGCCCGTATCTATGGCGAAATCGTCGGTTATGGCTGCACGTCGGATGGCGCCGACATGGTGGCGCCCTCGGGCGAGGGCGCGGCGCGCTGCATGCGCCAGGCGATCTCGAAGGTCGGCAAGGTCGACTACATCAATCCGCACGCTACTTCGACGCCAGTTGGCGATCTGAAGGAGATGGAGGCGATCCGCGAAGTGTTCGGTGCCGGCGATGCCTGCCCGCCGATCTCGGCGACCAAGTCGCTCACCGGCCATTCGCAGGGCGCGACCGGCGTGCACGAGGCGATCTATTCGCTTTTGATGCTGAACAATCGTTTCATCACCAAGTCGGCTCATATCGATGAGCTGGACCCGGCCTTCGCCGACATGCCGATCGTGCGCGAGCGTATCGACGACGCGAAGATCGACACTGTGCTCTCCAACAGCTTCGGCTTCGGCGGCACCAACGCTTCGCTGGTCTTCCAGCGCTATGCCGGCTAGTCGGCGGGGAGACCGAGCATGACCACGACGACAACGCTGATGGCCGGCAAACGCGGTCTGGTCATGGGCGTCGCCAATGACCATTCGATCGCCTGGGGGATCGCCAAGGTTCTTGCGAGCCATGGCGCCGAGCTCGCCTTCACCTATCAGGGCGAAGCCTTCGGCCGACGGGTCAAGCCGCTGGCCGAATCGGTCGGCGCCAAGCTGCTGATCCCGTGCGATGTCGAGGATCTCGCCTCGGTCGACGGCGTGTTCGAGACGCTGAAGCAGGAATGGGGTGGCATCGACTTTCTCGTTCATGCCATCGCCTTCTCGGACAAAAACGAACTCAAGGGCCGCTACGCCGATACGACGCGCGAGAATTTCACGCGCACGATGATGATCTCGTGCTTCTCGTTCACCGAGGTCGCGAAGCGCGCCGCAGCGCTGATGCCGAATGGCGGCTCGATCCTGACGCTGACCTTCGGCGGCTCGACCCGCGTGTCGCCGAACTACAATGTCATGGGCGTCGCCAAGGCTGCGCTCGAATCCTCCGTGCGCTATCTCGCCAGCGATTTCGGCGGCGATGAAATCCGCGTCAACGCGATCTCGGCCGGACCGGTGCGCACTTTGGCCGGCGCCGGCATCGCCGATGCCCGGCTCATGTATAATTTCCAGCGCAAGAACGCTCCGCTCCGCCGCACGGTTTCGACCGAAGAAATCGGCGGCACGGCGCTTTATCTGCTGTCGGACCTCTCGACCGGCGTCACCGGCGAGATTCATTTCGTCGATGCCGGCTACAACATCATCGCCATGCCGCGCCTCGACGATCTGAAGGTGCATGAGGCGCAGGCTGAAAGCACCAACGAGGCGGCCGAGTAGGGCCGTCCGGCCGCTTCTTGTCGCCCGACACTCTTCCCGTCGAAGACGTCCTTCCCGCCCTGAAGGCGGCGCTGGCCGCTGGCCTCAACGCAGTGCTGGTGGCGCCGCCCGGCGCTGGCAAGACGACCCGTGTGCCGCTGGCGCTGCTCGACGCGCCTTGGCGCGGCGACGGCTGCATCATCCTGCTGGAACCACGGCGCCTGGCCGCCCGCGCTGCCGCCGCCCGCATGGCGGCAACGCTTGGCGAAGAGGTCGGGCGGACGGTGGGCTACCGGGTCCGCATGGACCGCCGTGTCTCCGCCGCTACCCGCATCGAGGTAGTCACCGAAGGCGTCTTCACCCGCATGATCGTCGATGATCCCGCGCTTTCAGGCGTCTCGGCCGTCATCTTCGATGAATTTCACGAACGGAGCCTTGATGGCGATCTCGGCCTTGCCTTTGCGCTCGATGCGCAGGCAGGCCTTCGTGAGGATCTCCGTATTCTCGTGATGTCGGCGACGATCGACGGCGCCCGCGTTGCCCGGCTTCTCGGAAAAGCCGAAATCATCGAGAGCCGAGGGCGGATGTTTCCCGTCGAGACACGGCATTCCGGACGCGACGCCGGCCGCCGGATCGATGACGAGACCGCCGCCGTCATCCGTCGCGCGCTCGGCGAGGAAAGCGGCAGCCTCCTCGTCTTCCTGCCGGGGCAGGCCGAGATCCGCCGCACCGCCGAACGGCTCGCCGATACGATTCCGGCGGGGGTCGAAGTCGCGCCGCTCTACGGCGCTCTCGATTTCGCCGCGCAGGACCGTGCCATCCGCTCGCCGCCGCCCGGGAGGCGCAAGGTGGTTCTGGCGACCTCCATCGCCGAGACCTCGCTCACCATCGAGGGTGTCCGCGTCGTCATCGATTCAGGGCTGGCACGCGTGCCGCTCTATGAGCCGGCGACGGGGCTGACGCGCCTTGAGACGCGCCGCGTCTCGCGCGCTGCTGCCGACCAGCGCCGGGGTCGCGCCGGACGCACGGAGCCCGGCGTCTGCTATCGGATGTGGGACGAAGGCCAGACCGCGGCGCTCGCCCCCTTCGATCGCCCCGAGATCCTCGACGCCGATCTCTCGCCCTTCGTGCTCGATCTGCTCGCCTGGGGCGTCGATGATCCGGCGCGGCTCGCCTTTCTCGATGCCCCGCCGCGCGCCGCCTTCGATGAGGCGATGGCGCTGCTGTCGCGCTTGGGTGCGATCGACGGCGACAGGCGCCTGACGGCGGAAGGGCGGGCGCTTGCCGGCCTCGCGATGCCGCCTCGCCTCGGGCATATGCTGCGGACGGCCGCGACCATGGAACTCGGCGGGGTCGCGGGCGCACTTGCCGCTCTTCTCGCGGAGCCCGGACTTGGAGGCAATGGGGTCGATCTCCGCGACCGGCTCGGCCATCTCCGCTCGGCCCGCGATCAGCGCAGCCGAGATGCGCTGGCGCTCGGCGTGCGCTTTGCTCGCATGGTGGGGGCCGATCCCGCCCTCGATGGCGCGGCGATCGAGCAGGCCGGCCTCCTCATCGCCTTCGCGTTTCCCGAACGCATCGCCATGGCGCGCGGCGCGCCTGGCGCCTTCGTGATGGCGAACGGGCGTGGCGGCGTGCTCGATCCAGCCGATGCGCTGGCACGGCAGGACTTCCTCGCCGTCGCGAGCCTGCAGGGCGCGGCCGAAAATGCCCGCATCCTCAGCGCGGCGCCGCTGACACTTGCCGAAATCGAAGCCGAATTCGGCAGCGCGATCCTCGAGGAGGAGACGGTCGCCTTCGACGAGACGACGGGATCGGTGCGCGCGCGGCGCAGCCGGCGGCTCGGCCGCCTCGTGCTCGGCGAATCCGCTGCCGGCCGTCCCTCCGAGACCGCCGTCGTCGCGGCGCTCCTCGCCGCCATCCGCCGCCGCGGGATCGGCGCTCTCGCCTTCGAGGGCGCGGCGGGAGCGCTTCGGGCGCGACTGGCCTTCCTGCGCCGGAAGGCCGGCGAGGACTGGCCGGATGTCTCCGACGAGGCATTGCAGGCGACGCTGGACGATTGGCTCGCGCCTCATCTTCTTGGCAGGCGGCGGCTCGATGCGATCGATGCCACCCTCCTGCATGAGGCGCTCGCCGCGTTGATCCCGTGGGATCGAAAGGCGATGCTCGATCGGATGGCGCCGACGCATTTCGAGGCGCCTTCCGGCTCGAGGCTGCCGATCGACTATTCCGATCCCAGTCGGCCGGTGCTCGAGGTCCGGGTGCAGGAACTGTTCGGGCTCGACCGTCATCCGAGCATTGCGGATAGCGTGCCGCTGACGCTGCATCTGCTTTCGCCGGCCCGGCGGCCGATCCAGATCACCGGCGACCTGCCGTCCTTCTGGCGCGGCTCATGGCGCGATGTCCGCGCCGATTTGCGCGGACGCTATCCAAAGCATCCCTGGCCCGAGGATCCGCTGGCAGCGCCGCCGACGGCCCGCGCCAAGCCGCGCGGCACGTGACAGGACGGGTCCGTCGTCTCAGCGGCGCCAGTGGCGCCCCTCGGTGGCGACGCCGAAGGTCTCGGGGTGGCGGGCATAGGCGGTCAGCCCCGCCAGCGCCGGTTCGGGATGAATGACCACCGAAGTCGGCATCTTGTCCATCAGCGCCTGATGCGGCGCCTTGTCGATGAAGGCGTCGCGGAAGCCGCTCTGCGCCAGGAACGGCGCGATCCGCGCCGCGATGCCGCCTGCGAGGAACACGCCGCCACGCGCCATGAAAGCGAGGGCGAGATTGCCGGCGAGGCGGCCGAGATGGACGCAGAACAGCGACAGCGCTTCCTCGGCGTGGCCGTCGGATCCATCCATCGCCGCCGCCGTCACCTCGGCCGGATCATCGAAGCGGGACCTTGCGCCATCCGCCGCGACGACGGCCTTGTAGAGCCGCACCAGCCCGGCGCCGCAGAGCAGCGTCTCCCCGGCGATGCGGCGATACGGGCCGCTGCCGAAGGGCTCGTCGATATGCGGCCAGATCTGGAAATCTCGCTCCGAGACAGGCGCGAGGTCGATATGCCCGCCTTCGCCGGGGACCGGAAACCATGTGCCGCGCGCATGGATGAGGGCGGCCGCGCCAAGGCCGGTGCCGGGTCCGACCGCAACCTGCGCGGCGTTGGGGACCGATTCTCCGCCGCCGATCGACACGAGATCGTCAGGGCCGAGTCCCGGCAGCGACAGGGCCTGCGCCTCGAAATCGTTGAGCAGAATCACCTCGTCGAGCCCGAGGCGCTCGATCATCCGCCGCGGCTCCACCACCCAGGAGCAGTTGGTCAGCGGCACGCGATCGCCCTGCACGGGCCCGGCGACGGCGAGCACCGCCGAGCGCGGACGCGCCTCCGGCAGCACGGTGGCGGCGATGGCGTCGTCGATCGTGGCGAAATCGGCCGTCTGGGCGTTCGCGAAGCGGCGGGTCGGTCCGTCACCGTCCGAGACGAGCGAGAAGCGGGCATTTGTGCCGCCGATGTCGCCGATCAGCGTTGGAAAGCGGATGAAGTCCCGGTCGGTGGTGGTCTCAGCCATGGTGCCTCGGTCAGCGCTGGAGGGCGCGATCATATCGGTCGCGCGATGGCGCCAGGATGGGTGATGATGAGTTCGGCGGTGGCGCTGTTGAGCGCCATCGGGATGTCGTAGAGCTCTGCAAGACGGGTCAGCGCCTTGACGTCGACATCGTGGGGCATTGGCGTTAGCGGATCGACGAAAAAAATGAGCGCGGTGATGCGGCCTTCGGCGATCATGGCGCCGATCTGCTGGTCTCCGCCAAGCGGCCCGCTCTTCAGCCGTGTGACCGGCAGTTCGGGCGCCGCCTCGATGATCCGCGCCCCGGTCGTGCCCGTCGCAAACAGGTCGAAGGCAGCCAGCCGCCTGGCATGGCTTCGCGCGAAGCGGACCATGTCGTCCTTCTTCTGATCATGCGCGACCAGTGCCAAAGCCGGCTTGCTCGGCGTCTCGGTCATGGATGGCTTGCCCCCGCTGGCGACCTGTCGACCGCCAGTGATAGAAAGATCGGGGTCCGACGAAAAGCGGAAAGTGTGCACGCTGCTCGTAAATTCGGCGGCCGGTGCAATCAATTGGCAGCGCTATGCCGTCCGCCAAGCGGCGCTTGACGTGCCTTGCCGGCCTGCGCTTCAATTCGTTTCGAGGCGTTGCGGCAGGCGGCGTCAGGATACGAGGGACCCGCTTTGGACGCCGAACTCTTCGAACGCGCGCGCACCGTGCGCGACAATGCCCACGCGCCATATTCCCGCTTCGCGGTCGGCGCCGCCATCCGGACCGAGGACGGGCGCGTCTTCGTCGGCGCGAATGTCGAGAACGCATCGTTTCCGGAAGGCTGGTGCGCCGAGACATCGGCGATCGGGGCCATGATCGCCGCCGGGACCGACCCGGCGAGCCGTCGCATCGCCGCGATCACGGTCGTCGCCGATCGCGTCGATGGCGGCATTGTGTGTACGCCTTGCGGCGGTTGCCGGCAGCGGCTCCGTGAGTTCTCGACCGCAGCGACGGTCATCGACTGCCGCGACCCCGACGGCGCCGGCAATGCCTTCGGCATCGCCGACCTTCTGCCCTCAGGCTTCGCCATCGAATCGCAGTTCTGAGGCGCGCGTCGGCTCAGACCCAGCCACCATCGACGATGTAGCTCTGGTTGGTGCAGCCACTCGCCTCGTCGGATGCGAAGAAAAGCACCGGCTTTGCGATGTCGGCTGGCATCAGTCGCCGCTTGAGGCACTGCCGCGCCAGCAGTTCCTGCTCGGCTTCCGGCGTCAGCCAGAGATCGAGCTGGCGCTGCGTGATGATCCAGCCCGGCACGACGGAGCAGACGCGGATGTTGAACGGGCCAAGATCGCGCGAAAGGCTGCGCGTCAGCCCGAGAATGGCCGATTTGGACGCGCTATAGGCCGGCATGCCGCCCTGGCCGATCATCCAGCTGATCGAGCCGAGATTGATGATCACGCCGCTGCCCGAAGCCTTCATGTCGGGGACGACCGCCTGGGCGGCGAAGAACTGGTGGCGGAGATTGACCTGGATCCGCTCGTCCCAATATTCCGGCGTCACGTCCTCGAGCTTGTGACGCTGGTCATGCGCGGCATTGTTGACGAGGATCTCGATCGGACCGAACGCAGTGCGGATATTATCGATCGATGCCCTGAGGGCGGAAATGTCGCGCAGGTCGCAGTGCTCGAACTGTACCGTTCCGGTCGGGGCGAGGTCGGCCACGAGCGCCTCGGAGGCGGCCCGGTCGATGTCAAGGAAGCCGACCTTGCAACCCTGCGCCACGAAATGGCGGACGATCGATTCGCCAATCCCGCTGCCGCCGCCGGTGATGAGCACGGTTTTGCCTTTGAGGCTCGGATAGATGGCGCCGGTCGTCATTTCTGTCGCTGTCTCCTGGGCGGTGCGCGCAAAAGGGCCGGCCGTCGAAGCGGCCGGCCCTCCTTCTAGGGTCATTGCGCGTTGGCGGAAATGGCCTTGGGGTCGGTCTTTCCGTCGCGGCTGGCGATCAGACGATCGCCTCGTCCCTATGGCTCTCGTCCGAGGCAAGTGCCTTGTCGAGCACCTTCTGAATATTGGCGGCACGGCGGAAGGACGGTTCCTGCGTCTTGCCGGCGCGAACGGCGGCGACAAAGCGCTGGTAGTTGGTCTCGACGGGATCGAAGGCGACGTCACGCCAGGTGGCGGTGTGCACATCCTCGCCGATGCAGGCCCTCAATGTCGATTTGCCCGTGTCGTAGATGATCTCGAGCGACCCCTTGTCGCCATAGACGCGGAGGCGCAGCTGGTCGAGCTGGCCCGGTGCGGTGCGCGTCGCCTGGATGGTCCCGATGGCGCCGTTCGAGAAATCGACATTCATCGTGAAGCTGTCATTGGCGTCGAGATCGTACTCGCCGATCTTGTTGCCCGGCGCCTTGTCGAAGGTCTTCAGGCGTCCGAACACATGGGCGATGTCGAGCCCCGAGCCATAGGATGTGAAGTCGACGATATGGATGCCGATATCGCCGAGCGCGCCGTTGGAGCCGTGCTTCTTCGACAGCCGCCAAAGCCACTTGCTCTCACTCGTCCAGTCGCCCCAGGCATTGCCGACCAGCCAGCTCTGCAGATGCGAGGCTTCGACATGGCGCACCGCGCCGACGGCGCCGTCCAGCACCATCTGGCGGCCCTTCTGCAGCGCCGGGGAGTTCCGATAGGTGAAGTTCACCATGCCGACCTTGCCGGCCGCCTCGATCGCCTCGGTCATCTCCATCGCCTTGCCGGCATCGGTCGCCAGCGGCTTCTCGCAGAACACATGCTTGCCGGCGGCGATCGCCTGCATCGTCGTCGGATAGTGGATGCGATCGGGCGTCACATTGGCGATGGCGTCGAATTCGCCCCAAGCGAGGGCGTCCTCCAACGAGGCGAACTGGCGCGGCAGGTTATGTTCGGCCGCGAAGGCGGCCAGGCGCTCCGGCACGACATCGACGCCGCCAACCAGTGTCACGCCATCGATGGCGGCGAAATTGCGGGCATGGGCGGCAGCCATGCCGCCGGTGCCGAGAATGAGCAGTCGCATCAAAATCCTCCCGATGAGATCATCCGCCAACTCATTGCGGTGGCTGGCTGGTGGCCCACTTAACGTCACTCCGCCGCGAGATTCCAGCCGCCTGCGGTGCGTACGTCATCGCGATGGCGTGATCGAGGCGCGCCGCGCTGACCTGCGTGAAAATCGGAGGCGATGTCGGCAAGCCGCAGCGCCGATCGTCCTCGGGGGAAGCGGGAGGGCACGGGAATGAATGAGGCAGGAGCGGATGATCTTCGCATCGTGGCGGAGGGGCTGCTGCTCCCCGAATCGCCGCGCTGGCATGACGGGCGGCTCTGGCTCTCGGACTGGGGGGCGGGTCAGATCAAGCGCATCGAAGCGGACGGCGCCGTGACGATCATCGCGTCCGTCAATGCGCTGCCCTTCTCCTTCGCTTTCATGCCGGACGGAGCGATGGCGCTGATCGCCGGCCCGACGCTGTCGATCCGCCGGCCGGACGGCAGTTTCGCGCCGCATGCCGATCTCTCGCCCCTGTCGGCCAAGCCCTGGAACGAGATCGTCGTCGATGCGACGGGGCGTGCCTATGTCAATACGATCGGCTTCGACTTTCCCGGCGGTGCCTTTCGCCCGGGGCTCGTCGCATCCGTGTCCCTTGAGGGCGAGGTCCGCCTGGAGGCCGAGGATGTCGCTTTCCCAAATGGAATGGCGATCAGTCCCGATGGCCGGATGCTGGTCCTCGGCGAATCCTATGCGAGCTGCCTGACAGCCTTCACGATCGGCGGCGACGGCGCGCTGACGGCGCGGCGCCGTTTTGCCGATCTCCCCGGCTTTCATCCTGACGGCATCACGATGGATGCCGAAGGTGCGGTGTGGTTCGCCGATGTGCCGAACCGCTGCTGCTGTCGGATCGGCCCGGACGGGACGCTGCTCCAGCGCGTCGATGTTGATCGGGGCTGCTTCGCCTGCATGTTGGGCGGCGGCGACGGCCGAACATTGTTCATCCTCGCCGCGGACTGGAAGGGACCGCAGGCGATCGGGCAGGGTGGCCCGAGCGGCCGCGTTCTCACGGTCGAGGTCGATGTGCCGCGCGCCGGCTGGCCGTAGGGCTCAGGCCTGGTGCATGAGCTCGGAAAGCTCGACGAGATTGCCGTCTGGGTCGCGGAGATAGAGCGAGGCGAACGCGCCCGAGGCGCCCTCGCGTGGCACCGGACCGAGCTCGATCGCGACGCCGGCCGCCGCGAGATGCGCGGTGACCTCGGAAAGCGGCGTCTCCACGATGAAGCAGAGATCGGCCGAGCCTGGCGTCGGCTTCATGGCCTTCGGCTCGAATTCGTGTCCCGCTTCATGCAGGTTGATCTGCTGCGCGCCGAAGCGGAGGGCCTTGCGCCCCGCGCCAAATGTGACGACCGCCATGCCCAGCACCTCGCCATAGAAGGCGAGGCTCGCCTCAATGCTGGCGACCGTCAGGACGAGATGATCGAGCCGCTCGACGCGGATCATCCGCTCAGTCGAGACCTTCGAAGAGCGCGGTCGAAAGATAGCGCTCGGCAAAGGAGGGAATGATCAGGACGATGTTCTTGCCGGCCATTTCGGGGCGCTGGCCAATCTGGACAGCGGCGGCGATGGCGGCGCCCGAGGAGATGCCGACCGGAATGCCTTCGAGACGTGCAGCGAGGCGGGCATAATCGAGCGCCTCGGCGCTTTCGACCTGGATCACCTCGTCATAGATCGAAGTATCAAGCACGCCGGGCACGAAGCCGGCGCCGATGCCCTGGATCTTGTGCGGCCCCGGCGCGCCGCCGGAAAGCACCGGGCTTTCCTTCGGCTCGACCGCGACCACTTTCAGCGACGGTTTGCGCGGCTTCAGCACCTGGCCGACGCCCGTGATCGTGCCGCCGGTCCCGACACCCGAGACGAAGACGTCGATGGCGCCCTTGGTGTCGTTCCAGATCTCCTCGGCCGTCGTGCGGCGATGGATCTCGGGATTGGCTGGGTTCTGGAACTGCTGCGGAATGATCGCATCGCCGATCTCGGCCACGAGTTCCTCCGCTCGCGCGATGGCGCCCTTCATGCCCTTTGGGCCTTCGGTCAGCACCAGTTCCGCGCCCAGAAGCTTCAGCATCTTGCGCCGCTCGATCGACATGGTCTCGGGCATGACCAGGATCAGGCGATAGCCGCGCGCGGCTGCGACGAAGGCCAGCGCGATGCCGGTGTTGCCGGAGGTCGGCTCGATCAGCACGGTCTTGCCGGGCGTGATGCGGCCGCTGGCCTCGAGCGCGTCAATCATGGCGACGCCGATGCGGTCCTTGACGCTGGCGATCGGATTGAAGAATTCGAGCTTGGCCAGCAGGTTGGCCTTCACGCCCTTCGCCTCCGCGATCCGCTTCAGGCGGACGATGGGCGTATCGCCGATCGTGTCGGTGATCGATTCATAGATGCGGCCACGGCCGCGCGGGGCGGCGGATGTTTCGTCGGTCATGGCTGTTCCTTGGCTCCCGAAGCGGTTCTGGTTGTGACCGAGCCTAGTTCAAGCGCCGGCTCCGGTCGAGCCGAAGCCGCCTGCGCCGCGCGTGGTCTCGTCGGTGAATTCGGTGACCTCGGTGAAGCGCGGCCGCACCACGGGCAGGAACATCATCTGCGCGATGCGGGCGCCCGGCTCGATCACGACGGGCGGTCCGCCGGGCGGATTACGGTTCACGAGGCTTGCCATGATTGGGCCCTGATAGTCGGCATCGATCAGCCCGGCGCCGTTGCCGAGCACCAGCCCCTGCTTATGTCCGAGGCCCGAGCGCGGCAGAATCACGGCGCAGAGAAAGGGATCGCGAATGAAGATCGCGAAGCCGGCCGGCACCAGCACCGCGGCGGCCCCGGCCGAAAGCGTCAGTGGTTCGTCGATGCAGGCATGGAGATCGATCGCCGCCGCTGAGGCGCTTTGATAGGCGGGCAGCCCCCATGTCGCGAGGCGCGGGTCAAGGATCTTCAGCTCGATGGAAGGTTCGGATCGCATTCGGGTCTCTTGCTCAGGGGGCGGGCGCCGCGGCATCGCCCGGCGGCGGCACTGGTGGCGCCGGCAGGCGGATCCGTGTCGAGAAATCGAGCGCCGCGCCGGTGGCGCGGGCCCGCTCGCTGATCGCGGCCGCGCTGCGGAACTGGTCGAGCGTCATGCCGGGCGGGTGGTCCTGATGGTCGAAGATATATCCGGGCAGATAGCCGGAGATGAGGATGCGCCAGTCGAGCGGCAGGCCGGGATCGAGGGCGCGAATGAGGCGGAAGACGACCGTCGTGCAGTTGGCGGTCAGCGAATTGTAGAAGCGCGGCTTGGCCGCGAGGTCGTTGCCGAGATCGACATAGGAGAGGAAGAGCTGTCGCATCGCGGCCTTCGGCATCGACAGCGGATAAAGATATACATCCTCGCCGCGGACATTCGTCCGGAGCTTCACGACATCGCGCTCGTCGGCGCCGATCAGCACCAGCTCGAACTCGCGGAAGAAGCCGCCAAGCGCCGAAAACGTCTCCTGGGCCTCCGGCCGGATCTCGGCCGAGAACGCGACATGGTCGCCATTGTCGAAGCCGAACGAAACGATGACATGGGCCAGCGCCGGACCATCCCAGTAAGCCAGGAACAGATCGACGGAGGAGAGTTTGTCGAGATCGTAGTGCCGTGTGTCCCAGCGTGGCGTGAATTCGATTTCCGAGCGCCAGTCGAAGTCCCGCACATTCTGCAGCGTCGCGATGTTGCCCTCGACCGTCCCGGTCACGCCATTGGCGACGGCGTCGGCCCAATCGCGATCATTTGAAGGATGAAGGGTCGACCACCAGGCGAGCACGGCGAGGAACGCCAGGCCATAGACGATCCGCGAGCGCCAGGTCGGCTTGACGAGTTCGTTGAGCACGATCGCGACGACGAAGATCGACCAGACGACGATGGCGACGACAACGGCCAGCTGGCCGAAAGGCAGCTGGAACCATAAGGCGAGCCCGACCCAGGCGCCGGTGAGAAGGATCGCCAGCGCCATCAACAGCCGTCCGAGCGCACGGAGAACGATCATGGCGTGATCCGTCCGGCGATCCAGTCGATGAGGCGGCTGGCCACCTCGTCCTTGCCGAGCCGCGGCCAGCGGTCGGCGCCGTCATCGGTCACCAGCACGACCTCGTTCTCCGTGCCGCCCATGATCCCGCTGCCGGGCGACACGTCATTAGCGACGATGAGGTCGGCACCCTTCCGGGCGAGCTTGGCCCGGGCGTGGTCGAGCAGCGCATCTGTCTCGGCCGCGAAGCCGACGACGAAGCCGGGCCGGCCGGAGGTGCGATGGCCGATCGTCGCGAGGATGTCGGGGTTTTCGGTCATGGTGAGCGGAGCAACTTGGCCGCTGCCGTCCTTCTTGATCTTGCCGCTCGCCTCAGTCGCCGGCCGCCAGTCGGCGACCGCCGCAGAGAAGATCGCGATATCGGCCGGCAGCGCCGCCTCGACGGCGGCAAGCATTGCCCGTGCGGTCTCGACCCCGACCGCCGTAACGCCGGCCGGCAGCGGGATCGCCACCGGGCCATGCACCAGCGTCACGCGCGCCCCGGCCTTTGCCGCCGCCGCCGCGATGGCGAAGCCCTGCCGGCCTGAAGAACGGTTGGCGATATAGCGCACCGGGTCGATCGGCTCATGCGTCGGCCCGGCCGTGACCAGCACATGCTTGCCTGCGAGCGGCCTCTCGCCGGGCGCGAGCAGCGCTTCCGCGGCGGCGGCGATCTCGAGCGGTTCGCTCATGCGGCCCGTGCCGGCCTCGCCGCGCTCGGCCATCTCACCGCTTGCCGGGCCGACAAAGGCAATCCCGTCCGCAGCGAGGCGCGCCGCGTTGCGCTGCGTCGCCTTGTGGTTCCACATCGCCGGATTCATCGCTGGCGCGATCAAGATGGGCGCGGCCGTCGCGAGCAGCACCGCGGTGGCAAGGTCATCGACGAGCCCCGCCGCCATCTTCGCCATCAGATCCGCGGTCGCCGGTGCGACGACGACGAGATCGGCGCCGCGCGCCAGGCGGATATGGCCGACATCCTGCTCGGCCTCGCGGTCGAAGAGCTCGGTATAGACGGTGCCGCCGGCTAGTGCCCCAGCGGCCAGCGGCGTCACGAACTGGCAGGCCGCCCGCGTCATGACAACGGCGACCACGGCGCCGCGCTCCTTGAGGCGGCGGATGAGACCGAGCGCTTTGTAGGCTGCGATCCCGCCGCCGATGACGAGAAGCACGGCGCGGCCGGCGAGGGGGCTTGCAGTGGCCTCGGTCATGCGGCGATTCCCCTCCCGTTCATCGCAGCGCAAGATAGGCGAGCAGCGCCGCCACCACCCAGACGCCGATCGCCAGCCAGCGATTGCCGCGCCCTTCCGCACGGCCGATCGCCGCAACGGTCTCGGGCGCCAATGTGATGCCGTCCCGCGTCGCCGCGTCAAGCTGGATGGCGACACGCGTGCCGTGCTCCAGGAGCGCCGGGAGCCGCGTCGCGGCCCGGCCGAATTCGCCAAGCCCACTCGCCGCCTGCTCGATGCGGCCGAGGGGCCCCAGATTCTGCTCGATCCACTCGCGCACCACCGGCTCGGAGGCGCTCCACATGTCGAAATCGCGATCGAGCGAACGCGCGACGCCCTCGACGACGACCATGGTCTTCTGCAGCATCAGCAGTTCGGGCCGCGTCTGCATGTCGAAGAGCTCGGTCACCTCGAAGAGCAACGTCAACAGCTTGGCCATCGAAATGTCGCGCGCCGGCTGGCCATGGATCGGCTCGCCGATGGCGCGCAGCGCCTGCGCGAAGTCTTCGGCGGCGTGACGCGGCGGCACATAGCCCGCCTCGATATGCACCTCGGCGATGCGGAGATAATCGCGGCGGATGAAGCCGTAGAGGATCTCGGCGAGAAAGCGCCGTTCGGCGAGGCCGAGCCGCCCCATGATGCCGAAATCGACCGCCACGACATCGCCCGCCGCGTCGACGAACAGATTGCCCTGGTGCATGTCGGCATGGAAGAATCCGTCGCGCATCGCGTGGCGCAGGAAGGCTTGCATCAGGCGTCGCGCCACGAGCTTCGGGTCATGGCCGGCGGCGGCGATGCCGGCCGGGTCCGACAGCTTGACGCCGTTGATCCATTCGAGCGTCAGCACGTCGCGCGCCGTCTGCGCCCAATAGACCTTCGGTACGCGAAAGCCGGGATCGCCGCTGGTCCGCTCTGCCATCTCTGACAGCGCCGCCGCCTCGAGACGCAGGTCCATCTCCATCGACACCGAGCGGGCGAGAATGTCGACGACCGCGACGGGCTTCAGCCGCTTCATCTGCGGGTCGAACCGGGTGGCGAGTTCGGCGCCGGCATAGAAGGTCGAGAGATCGCGGCGGAAGCGTCCGCGCACGCCGGGCCGGAGCACCTTGACCGCCACGGCACGCCGGGTTCCATCGGCCTCGATCAGTTCGGCCTTGTGCACCTGCGCGATCGAGGCCGCGGCGACGGGCGGCGAGAAGGCGGCGAAGATCTCGTCGGTCGGGCGCCCGAGATTGTGCTCGATCGATATCCGCGCCGCGGCCTCGCCGAACGGCGCGATCTCGTCGCGCAACTTGCCGAGCGCATCGGCGACGTCCTCGCCGACGACATCGGCTCGCGTCGCCATGAACTGGCCGAGCTTGATATAGGAGGGGCCGAGCCGGTTGAGCGCCGCCGAAATGCGCTCGCCGCGATCCTCCTTGCGGGCACGGCGGCGCTCGAACAACCGGGCAAGCCGCACGCCAAGCGCCGCACCTGGCGGCAGATCCTCGATCTCGACAATGCTGAAGGCGCCCTCGCGGGCGAGGACGAAGCCCGCCTGCGCGAGGCGGAAGAGCTGGACAGGGCCGATCGCCATTCCCGTTGCGGCCCTAGATCTTCCAGGCGGAATGGATCGCCGCTATGCCGCCGGTCAGATTGCGGTAGCTGACGCGCGAGAAGCCGGCACGGCGGATCATCTCCGCGAAGCGCTCCTGGTGCGGGAAACGGCGGATGGATTCTACGAGATAACGGTAGCTCTCGGCATCTCCCGCCACGAGCTTGCCCATGCCGGGGATGAGGTTGAACGAATAGACATCGTAGATCTTGTCGAGCACCGGCACGTCGACAGCCGAGAATTCGAGGCAGAGGAACCGTCCGCCCGGCTTCAGGACGCGATAGGCCTCGGAAAGGGCTTTCTCGATCCGCGGTACGTTCCTTATGCCGAAGGCGATCGTGTAGGCGTCGAAACGGCCGTTCTCGAAGGGCAGTTCCTCGGCATTGCCAAGCGTGAAGTCGACATTGTCGGTGAGGTGGCGCTTCGCGGCGCGCTCGCGCCCGACCTCAAGCATCGAGGCATTGATGTCGGCAACCGTGACATGCGCCGATCCGCCGGAGCGGTTGACGATGCGAAACGCAATATCGCCGGTCCCGCCGGCTACGTCGATCACGTCGAAAGGGCGGCCGCGCGGCGGCGCCAGCCAGGAGACGGCGGCATCCTTCCAGACGCGGTGCATGCCGGCCGACATGACGTCGTTCATCAGGTCGTAGCGGGCGGCGACCTTGTGGAACACCTCGTCCACCATGCCCTGCTTGGCCTCGACCGCGACGTCGCGAAAACCAAACGAGGCCTGGCGCTCGGCGCGATCGGCAACGGTTTCGCCCGTCCGATCGCTCGTGGGGGCCAATGCTGTCGGGGCAGCCGATCCAGTCTGGGTAGCCATGGCACGCGGCTCCTTATATGACGCTTGAGGGTCCTTGATAACCGAAGCGCCGCGACCGCGCCACGGTAGCAGGCGCCCAAGTCATGACGAGCGACACCATGCCCGAGCTTCCCGAAGTCGAAACTGTCCGCCTCGGCCTGCAGCCTGTGCTGGAGGGCGCGCGGATCGATGCCGTCGAATTACGGCGGCCCGACCTCCGCTTCCGCTTTCCCGCGCGTTTCGCCGAGCGGATCGCCGGCCGGACGGTCGCGAGCCTCGGGCGGCGTGCGAAATATCTCCTCGCCGATCTCGACGACCGGACGCGGCTCATCATGCATCTCGGCATGTCTGGCTCGTTCCGCATCGAGGAGGGCGGCGCGAGCACGACACCCGGCATCTTCTATCATCCGCGCGACAAGCAGGCCGTGCACGACCATGTCGTGTTTCATCTCTCGAACGGCCATGCCGTCATCTACAATGACCCGCGCCGCTTCGGCTTCATGGACCTTGCCGACGGACCCGGCGACGCCGCCTCTCCGCATCTGGCCTCGCTCGGGCTGGAACCGGTCGGCAACGCGTTCGACGGCCCGGCGCTTTTCGCCCTCTTTCAGGGCAAGCGCACGCCGCTGAAGGCCGCGCTGCTCGACCAGCGGATGATCGCCGGGCTCGGCAATATCTATGTCGCGGAGGCGCTGCACCGGGCGGGCCTGTCGCCGATGCGCTCCGCCGGGACGGTAACAATCGAGGAAGCCGATCACCTGGCGGCGGCGATCCGCACGGTGCTCGGCGAAGCGATCGCGGCCGGCGGCTCATCGCTGCGCGATCACCGCCAGGCCAATGGCGAGCTCGGCTATTTCCAGCATGCGTTCCGCGTCTATGACCGCGAAGGCGAGGCCTGCCCAACGCCAGGATGCGACGGCGTGATCCTGCGCGCCGTCCAGTCGGGCCGCTCGACGTTCCATTGCGTCATCTGCCAACGGTGAGCTTGCCGCTGCCATCGGCGTCCGCTACGCCTTTGCCATTCGACCAAGGAGGCCGCGCGTGAGCTTCGAGACCGTCATCGTCGAGCGGCAGGCCGCCGTGGGCATCATCCGCCTCAACCGGCCGAAAGCGCTGAATGCCCTGTCGCTCCAGCTTGTGGCCGAGCTGAACCAGGCGCTTGACGCGTTCGAGACGGATCCGGAGATCGGCGCCGTGGTGCTGACCGGATCCGACAAGGCGTTCGCCGCCGGGGCCGATATCCGCGAGATGCAGCCGCTCTCTTATGTCGATCTGCTCGCCGATGATTTCGTCGCCGCCTGGGAGCGCCTCGCGCGCATGACGAAACCTGTCGTCGCGGCCGTGGCAGGCTTTGCGCTCGGCGGCGGCTGCGAGCTGGCGCTGATGTGCGACATCGTCATCGCCGCGGATACGGCGAAGTTCGGCCAGCCCGAGATCACGCTTGGCCTGATGCCGGGAGCGGGCGGCACGCAGCGTCTCGCGCGCGCCGTCGGCAAGGCCAAGACCATGGACATGGTGCTGACGGGCCGCATGATCGATGCCGCCGAGGCCGAGCGGATCGGGATCGTTTCGCGCGTCGTTCCGTCCGCCGAATTAATGGAGACGGCGCTTGCCGTCGCGACACGCATCGCCGCGCTGTCGCAGCCGTCGGTCCGGCTTGCCAAGGAGGCGGTTAACCGCGCCTTCGAAGGCGGCCTTGCCGATGGAATCCGCACGGAGCGGCGGCTGTTCCAGTCGCTTTTCGCCACCGAAGATGCGCGCGAGGGCATGGCGGCGTTCACAGAGAAGCGCGTGCCGCACTTTCGCAATCGCTGAATCGGCCCGCGGCGATTGACGGCGTCATCCAGCGCGACTATAAGGCGCCCTCGAACCGAGGCGGGGTCAAGACCGCCATTCCGTGCTGTTGTGGCCAAGACGCCGCCGGTGCGGAACCCGACGAACAAGTTGATGGATCAGGAAGGCCCTGAATGGCCAATACGCCCTCTGCCAAGAAGGCCGCGCGCAAGATCGCTCGCCGCGCCTCTGTGAACCGTAACCGTCGCAGCCGCATGCGCACCGAGGTCCGCAAGGTCGAGGAAGCGATTGCCTCCGGCAATGCGGCGACCGCTGCCGAGGCGCTCAAGAAGGCGCAGCCGGAGCTGATGCGAGCCGCCCAGAAGGGCGTGCTGCACAAGAACACGGCATCGCGCAAGGTCAGCCGCCTGGCTGCCCGCGTGAAGGCCCTTTCTGCCTGAATCAATCCTTTCTGGGGATGATGGAAAAGCCCGGCCTTGGCCGGGCTTTTTGTTATGCGGGTAAGTGGCTGTTCCCGCTGCAAAATGCCCTGACAGCCAGATTCCGTGTCCTTTTGAAGATGCCGGCTTCTCATGAAAATACCATTAATATCAATGGCTTGAGCCTTGGTCTTCTGTCGCGGAGAGATTCCCTGCGAGTCAAGGGGAACGGCGCTAAATTTTTTCGCCCGCTATGCTTCGAAAAGGCGCCCGGCGTCCCCGTCAACCGAATCCGTTGACTCGCAATGGCTTACCGAACGAGTCGCCGCGCGGCCCGGCCGCTACGAGGTGCGAGAGGCCTGCCGGGAGCGTTGTCTTGGCCGTTTCAGCCGTTGCGGCCCTACCCCTCCCTGTGTATTTTCCACTCATGGAGACGGCGGCCCAAGTTATGGCCGCAGACGGGCCGATGGTTCGCATATGTCTCGCAGCAGTGCTGTTGCTTCCGTAGATTTAGAAGAGTGTGCGTGTTTGAGAGTTGAGAAGTCGTGTCTGATTAATCTGTAGCTTGTCTCATATTTGATTGCCTTCCTTTTGGAAGGATCCTGTGTCCTGCATTCATGATCGACGATCGATAGTGTAGCTGCCGTGAGGGTGGCCGCATGAGGGGTAATTTATGTCTCAATCGCCTGCCGGAACCTTTGCCGGCGATGTCTCTGCCGCCGAGGCCTGGGACGGCCTTGCCAGCGAGCCGCAGTCGATGCTGATCGATGTGCGGACCAAGGCTGAATGGGGCTATGTCGGCATCGTCGACCTTTCGGCGCTTGGCAAGGAGACCCTGCTCGTCGAATGGCAGAGCTTTCCGGCGATGACGGTGAATGCCGATTTCGCCGAAGTGCTCGCCGCCGAGCTTGACCGTCGCGGCGTCGGCCGCGAGACGGCGCTCTATTTTCTCTGCCGCTCCGGCGTTCGCAGCCTCGCTGCGGCACGGGCCATGGCGGCGGAAGGTTTCGACCGCTGCTTCAATATTGCGGGCGGTTTCGAGGGGCCGCTCGATGAAGCGCGCCACCGGGGTTCGGTCGACGGCTGGAAGGCCGCTGGACTGCCCTGGGTTCAATCTTGATGACACTTTCGATGAACAGAGGGGCTGTGATGCGCGATGACAGGACGGGAGACTTCGGCTCCGGGACGGCGGCGCTCAAGGCGATCGCCGATACGGGGGGCATTGTCGTGAGTGGGTCCGCCACCACCGGCCCGGCCGATGCCGCCCTCTGGGATCGCGTCAAGCGTCGCTTGCGCAGCGAGCTCGGCGAGGATGTCTTCCAGAGCTGGTTCGCGCGCGTCGAATTCGCCGAGGCCGATGGCCTGTCGGTCAATCTTTCGGTGCCGACCCGCTTCCTGAAATCCTGGATCCAGGCGCATTACATCGAGAAGCTGCTCGGCCTTTGGCAGGCCGAGATCGAGAGCATCCGCCGCATCGAGCTCGTGGTGCGCGGCACGATCCGCGCCCGTCCGCTGGCCCGCGTCGAGCCCGCCATCGCAGTTGCGGAGCCGGCAGCGCCTGCGCCGACGCTCATTCCCGCGGCGCCAGTGGTCATCGCTGCGCCGCAGCGCGTCGAGAGTGAGGGCCCTGGCTCGCCGGTCGATCCGCGCTTCAGCTTCGATACCTTCTGCGAGGGGGCGGCCAACCGCGTCGCCTATGCGGCCGCGCGCGCCATCGCCGAGACCCCATCGGGCCGCCCGACCGCCTATAATCCGCTCTATCTCAATGCGGGTGTCGGCCGCGGCAAGACACATCTCCTGCATGCGATCGCACAGGCCGCCCGCGCCGCCGATCCCCAGCGCAAGGTCGTCTATCTCACGGCGGAGCATTTCATGTTCCGCTTCGTCGCCTCGCTCAAGAACCAGTCGGCGATCGCCTTCAAGGAAGGCCTGCGCGAAATCGACCTTCTGCTGATCGACGATCTGCAGTTCCTGCAGGGCAAATCGGTGCAGCAGGAATTCTGCCACATGCTGAATGCGCTGATCGACGGTGCCCGGCAGGTGGTGGTTGCTGCCGACCGACCGGCCGCCGATCTGGAGACGCTCGACGAGCGCGTGCGTTCGCGCCTCAGGGGCGGTGTCGCCTTCGAGATCGATGCGCCGGACCTCGATCTTCGCCGCCAGATCCTGAAGAGCCGCTACCGGCTGGCGCAGAACCAGAATGCCGGCGTTGCGATCCCCGACACGGTGATCGAATATGTTGCACAGTCGGTGGTCTCCAACGGCCGCGATCTCGAAGGGGCGCTCAATCGCCTCGTCGCGCAGTGGCAGTTCACCAACCAGCCGGTGACCATGGCCTCGGCCGAAATCACGCTGCGTGATCTCGTCGGGGCGCGTGAGCCGCGCCGCGTCAAGATCGAGGACATCCAGAAGGTCGTCGCCGTCCATTTCAACGTGTCGAAGGCCGACCTCCTGTCGAGCCGCCGCACGCGGACGATCGTCAGGCCGCGCCAGATCGCAATGTATCTCTCGAAGACGCTGACGCCTCGCTCGCTACCCGAGATCGGCCGCCGCTTTGGCGGGCGCGACCACACCACGGTGTTGCATGCCGTACGCAAGGTCGAGGAACTGATGCGCGATGACCGCAGCCTCGCCGAAGAGGTCGAGCTCCTGAAGCGGATGATCGACGAGTAGCGCTGCAGCGCATATCGCGGAGAGCGTCTTTAGGCTGCGCGGCGGGTTTTCCCTGCCGTGCCCGGCGTCGGCGCTCTTGCCTTCCGCGGCGGAAACCGCCACCTTCCTTCGTCCGTGGAGGCGGCAGCGCCCGCCTCATCCGACCCCGCGCCGCGCGCGGCTCACTGCCAGGGTTCCCGCGTTTCCATGAGAGCGATCCTCGAGCGTTCCAGTCTCCTCAAGTCCCTCAACCACGTTCATCGCGTCGTCGAGCGGCGGAACACGATCCCGATCCTCTCCAATGTCCTGATCCGGGCGAGCGGGTCCGAATTGACGCTGAAGGCGACGGATCTCGACCTCGAGATTCTCGAGACGGTGCCGGCCGAGGTCGGACGAGCGGGGGCGACCACCGTCCCCGCGCATATGCTTTACGACATCGTCCGCAAGCTGCCCGACGGCGCTGAGGTCGCGCTTGAGACCGCGCCCGACGGGCAGACGGTCTTGGTGCGCTCTGGCCGGTCGAGCTTCTCGCTGCAGATGCTGCCCGAGACCGATTTCCCCGACCTTACCACCGGCCTGTTCCCGGTGCGTTTCGAACTGCCGGCAACGGCGTTCAAGACGCTGATCGACCGCACCCAGTTCGCGATCTCCACCGAGGAGACGCGCTATTATCTGAACGGCATCTATCTGCACACGCCGACGGTCGAGGGCCGCACGCTGCTCCGCGCCGTCGCGACCGATGGCCACCGTCTCGCCCGCGCCCAGACCAATGTCCCGGAAGGCGCCGATGGCATGCCCGGCATCATCATTCCGCGCAAGACGGTCGGCGAGATCCAGAAGCTTCTCGACACGTCCGATCCAGCGGCGCTCGCAGCGATCGAGATTTCCGACACCAAGATCCGCGTCACGTTCGGGCCCGTCGTGCTGACGTCGAAGCTGATCGACGGCACCTTCCCGGATTATGCCCGGGTCATCCCGCAGGGCAACGACAAGGCTCTTAAGGTCGACCGCGCCACCTTCTCGGACGCCGTCGACCGCGTCTCGACGATCGCCAGCGAGCGTGGCCGAGCCGTGAAGCTCTCGCTTGGCGATGACGGCCGGCTGTCGCTGACCGTCAACAATCCCGATTCCGGCTCGGCAACCGAAGAGCTCGACGTCGATTACAGCGCGAGCCCGCTCGATATCGGCTTCAACTCCCGCTACCTGCTCGATATCGCGGCGCAGCTGAAGACGCCGACCGCGCTGTTCCGTTTTGCCGACCCGGGCTCGCCGACCCTGATCCAGGACGAGGGCGACGAAGACGCGCTCTATGTCCTGATGCCGATGCGCGTGTGAGCGTCGGCGAAGCATCCGCCGCGCCGCGCGTCGCGCGGATCATCCTCTCCGATTTCCGCTCCTATACGAGCCTGGACCTGCCAGTCGCGGGCCGGCTCGTCGCACTCACCGGCGAGAACGGCGCCGGCAAGACCAATCTGATTGAGGCGCTGTCGCTGTTCACGGCCGGGCGTGGCCTCCGCCGTGCCGACCTCGCTGAGATGGCGCGAGCTGGAGGCGACGGCGGCTTCGCCGTCTCGCTGGCGCTTGACGGACCCTCGGGCGACGTCCGGCTCGGCACGGGCGTCGAACGCCTTCCGGACGGTGCCCTGTCGTCCCGCCGCTGCCGCATCGATGGTGCCACGGTCGGATCGCCGGCTGCCTTCGCTGAGTATATCCGCGTCGTTTGGCTGACGCCGGCGCTGGACGCCATTTTCACCGGTTCTGCCGGCGATCGGCGGCGGTTCCTTGATCGTCTGGTGCTCGCCATCGATGCGCGTCATGGCGCGCGCGTTTCGGCCTATGAGCGGGCGCTCCGCGGCCGCAACCGTCTGCTCGAGGACCCGCGGCCCGATCGGGCCTGGCTCGACGGGATCGAGGCGGAAATCGCAAGCCTCGGCGTCGATATCGCCCGGGTCCGCAGCGACGCAGTCGCTAAGCTCGCCGTCCTGGCCGCCGGCGAGCGCGATGATGCCGCACCGTTCCCCTTCGCCGATCTCGCGATCGAAGGCGCCGTCGAGGCGATGCTGGGCGACGGCGATGAGGCGGCGACTGAGCGCTTCCGCGCCGCGCTTCGCGAAGCCCGTCCCCGGGATGCCGCGGCAGGCCGCGCGCTCATCGGCCCACATACCAGCGACTTGAAGGTCCGCCACGGACCGAAGGACGTCGCTGCGGAACGGGCATCGACCGGCGAGCAGAAGGCGCTTCTTGTCGGGATCGTGCTCGCCCATGCGCGCCTCGTTGCGGCTGCGAGTGGTCTCGCCCCTCTGGTTCTGCTCGACGAGGTCGCCGCCCATCTCGACCGCCGCCGCCGCGCCGCGCTGTATGACGCGCTCAGTGCCTTGGGAAGTCAGGTCTTCATGACTGGTGCCGACCCGCAGCTCTTCGGCGAGCTGCCATCATCGGCGGAGATTTTCATGGTCCGCGCTGGTAAGATCGAGCTCTACGCTCGGGAGGAGCATCGATCATGACCGGATTGTCGCTGTCAGGGCTGCTGATCTTCGCCCTTGCGCTGGCTGTCGCCGCCTTCGCGCCCGGCCCTGGCATCGCCGCGATCGTCGGACGTGTGCTCGGGCGGGGCCGTGATGGGGCCGTCGCTTTCGTCTCGGGCATGGCCATCGGCGATATCGCCTGGCTGACGCTCGCGGTGCTCGGCCTCGCGGTCCTCGCCGAGACGTTCCGCGAGGTCTTTATGCTGGTCAAATATGCCGGCGCGGCCTACCTGCTCTATCTCGCTGTCCGGATGTGGACCGCGCCTGCCGAGGCCAGCCAGATCGCGCCGGCGCGCGGCCGCGAGAGCCATGCGCGTCTCTTTCTCGCCGGGATTGCCGTGACGATGGGCAACCCGAAGACGATGATCTTCTATCTCGCCCTGTTGCCCAGCCTCGTCGATCTCGCTCGGATCGACGCGCTCGCCTTTGTTGAACTTGCTCTCGTCACGCTGGCGGTGCTTGCTCTCGTCTTCGGCTTCTACATCGTGCTCGCCCTTCGGGCCCGCAGCCTCATCACCAGTCCGCGCGCACTGAAGCTCGTTCATCGTGGCAGCGGCGCCGTGATGGCCGGTGCCGCCGTCGCCATCGCCACCCGCTGACGCAGGACGCGAAAGGCGTGAATTGCACCGGGCGAGGCGATAGCATCCCGGTAACGAATCACCTCGCCCCAGGATCTCCATGACGCTGTCGCGCGCCCGTGCCGCGCTCAATTCCATTTTCGGCTATCGCGATTTCCGTCCGGGACAGGAAGAGGTCATCGGCGCGGTGCTGGCCGGCGAGGATGTGCTCGCCGTCATGCCGACCGGTTCTGGCAAATCGATGTGCTATCAGCTCCCCGCTGTTGTCGAAGGCGGGCTGACGGTGGTTGTCTCGCCGCTGATCGCGCTGATGCGGGACCAGGTGCAGCAGATGGCGCATGTCGGCGTCGCCGCGGCAACGCTGAATTCCAGCAATGGCGACGAGGCCAACCGCGAGGCGCTGGCCCGCGTCCGCGCCGGCGATCTGTCGCTGCTGTTCGTCTCGCCGGAACGTCTCGCCTCGGACGGGCTCGTCTCCTTGCTGGCGGCGTGCAATGTGCGCCGCCTCGCCATCGACGAGGCGCACTGCGTGTCCCAGTGGGGCCATGACTTCCGCCCCGAATACCGCCAGCTTGCCGCGGTTCGCACCGCGCTCGGCAACGCGCAGGTCGTCGCGCTGACGGCAACGGCCGATGCGGCGACGCGGGGCGACATCGCCAGTCAGCTCTTCCAGAAGCCGCCGCGCATCGTCGTCCACTCCTTCGATCGCCCGAACATCCATCTTCGCTTCGAGGCCAAGGACCGCCCCCGAAGCCAGATCGCCGATTTCCTGAAGCGCCATGAGCGGGCGAGCGGCATCATCTACGCCTCCTCGCGCGACCGGACCGAGAAGCTCGCCGATTGGCTGAACGGCACCGGCCGCCGCGCCGTCGCTTATCACGCCGGCATGGACGCGGCGCTCAGGGCGAAGAATCAGGACATCTTTCTTCAGGAGGACAACGTCGTGGTCGCCGCGACGATCGCCTTCGGCATGGGCATCAACAAGCCGGATGTCCGCTTCGTCATCCATGCCGACCTGCCAGGCGGTGTCGAGTCCTACTACCAGGAGATCGGCCGCGCCGGCCGCGACGGGCTGCCGGCCGATACCCTGACGCTCTACGGCATCGAGGACATGGCCTTTCGCCGTCGTCAGATCGACGACAAGGCCGTTTCCGAGGCGCAGCGCCGGCTGGAGCATCGTCGCCTCTCGGCGATGATTGATCTTGCTGAAAGTGCCACCTGCCGCCGCCAGGCGCTGCTGGCCTATTTCGGCGAGGAGAGCGGTCCCTGCGGGGCGTGCGATCTCTGTCAGGGCGGGGCGGCATTGGCGGACGCGACGCGTGAGGCGCAGATGGTGCTCTCGGCCGTGGCGCGCACCGGCCAACGCTACGGTGCCGGACATCTTATCGACGTCCTGCGCGGCGAGGCGACCGAAGCGGTGCAGCGCCAGGGCCACGACAAGATCAAGACCTTCGGCGTCGGCACGGCGCGCAGCGCCAACGGCTGGCGCACGCTGATACGGCAGATCTTCGCCGCCGGGGCCCTTGCCGAGGCCAGCGAGGAGCATGGCGGCTTCTGCCTCACCGAAAAGGGCGAGGCGATCCTGTTTGGCCGGGAGACCATCGAGCTGCGCATGGTTGAAGACGCACCGCCCCGTGCCCGCCGCTCATCAGCGCGCGAGAGCCGGGCTGATGGTCTCGAAGGCGAGGCGGCCAATCTTTTCGAGGCGTTGCGGGCCCTGCGCCGCGAGATCGCCCGCGACGAGGGCGTCGCGGCCTATATGGTGTTCCCGGACCGGACGCTGATCGAGATGGCCGAACAGCGGCCGGCGACACGCGAAGAGATGCGGGCCGTGCAGGGCGTCGGCGAGAAGAAGCTGTCGCTCTATGGCGATGCCTTCCTCGAGGCCATCAGCGAGGCGTCATGACATGCGGGCCTTCCTGCGCATCATCCTGCTCATCCCGCTCGGCCTGATTGCGGCGATCCTCACCGCCGTCGCGGT
Source organism: Kaistia soli DSM 19436 (assembly GCF_900129325.1). Taxonomy (GTDB): domain Bacteria; phylum Pseudomonadota; class Alphaproteobacteria; order Rhizobiales; family Kaistiaceae; genus Kaistia; species Kaistia soli. The sequence goes on from NZ_FQUP01000002.1 coordinate 649,558, forward strand.
CTATCTGTTGGCATTCGGCTTCAAGCCCGACGATTTTCAGTTCGCCCCGGACGGATTGCCGCCTGGCGCGCTGGCGCCTGCCTTCGTGCTCACCGGCGTCCTGGCGCAGGGCGCGCTGCTGCCCTTCCTCGTCGCGATCGCCGTCGCGGAGGTCTTCACAATACGTTCGCTGATCGCCTGGGTGCTGTTCGGCGGCGCGCTCGGATTCGCACTGCAACTCGTCGGCCTGCCGGGAAACATGGCGTTCCTGCCCCCGGTGGCGGCTGGCTTTGCGGCGGGCTTCGCCTACTGGCTTGTTGCCGGACGCGGCGCGGGGCTTCGCGAGCGCGTCACTTTCCGTGCGCCAGAATGAGGCGAACGGCAAACGCGCCCATCACGCCTGCAAACAGCCAGTCGACCGCCCGCGTCGCCTTGGGCGAGCGCTTCAGGAAGGTGGCGATCGAGCCGGCAAACCAGATCAACGCGAGGCTGATTGGCGTTGCGACCACGACGAACAGGATGCCGAGAAACATCAGCTTGCCTGCCGCATGCGGATCGCCCGGTGAGACGAATTGCGGCAGGAAGGTCACGAAGAACACGATGATCTTTGGATTGAGCAGGTTGATGGCAAGGCCCTTCAGATAGACCTTGCCGATCGGGTCGGACGAGCCCTTGCCGCCGACCGAAAGCGCCGAGCCATGGCGGATCGCCTGCACCGCGAGATAGACGAGATAGAGCGAGCCGACCACCTTCAGGATCGTGAAGGCAGTGACCGAAGCGGCGAGAAGGGCCGAAAGGCCGACGGCGACCAGCACGGTATGGATGATCAGCCCCGTCGAGGCGCCGAGAAACGCGGCGCAGCCAGCGAGCCGCGACTGGCCGATCGCCTTGCCGAGAAAGAGCGTCATGTCCGGCCCCGGCGTCAGCGTCAGCGCGACGACGGCGACGAGATAGGCGAGGAGGACGGGGGTCTGCGGGATGAAGGCGAGCATGGGACAGGTCTCGTTATGATCGAAGCTATAGCATGGCCTCTCGAAAAGCGGCATTGGCGGATGGCGAGGCTGGCGTGATCGGCTATCATAAGGCTCCCTCATTGATCCGGGCCTGATGTCCACCACCACCGCAACGCTCTTCGGCAGCGCCCCCAGGCCGCTGCAATGGACCGGGCTTGTCGCCGTCTCCGGACTGCTCTGCGCCGGACTCTTCATGATCGGACTGCCGGCTGCGCTGCTGATCGGCCCGATGCTGGCCGGAATCGCAGCTGGCCTGGCCGGAGCGACGATCCGCGTGCCCGGCGGCTTGGCGCTCGGCGCCCAGGCCATCGTCTCGATGCTGATCGCCTCGGCCATCACGCCCGCCATCCTCGTCGCCTTCCTTGCCGACTGGCCGCTCTTTCTCGCCGTCGTGCTCGCGACCATCGCCGCCTCGTCCTCGCTCGGCTATCTGATGAGCCGTCGCCGCATCCTGCCGGGCACGACGGCCGTCTGGGGCTCCTCGCCCGGCGCTGCCTCCGCCATGGTGCTGATGGCCGAAACCTTCGGCGCCGATGCGCGGCTCGTCGCGCTGATGCAGTATCTGCGCCTTGTGATGGTCGCTGGCGCCGCTTCGCTGGTGGCGCGCTACTTCGTCGATGTGAGCGGCGCGGCACCGCCGCCGATCGTCTGGTTTCCACCCATGGATCCGCTGGCCTTCAGTCAGACGGTGGCCATTGCAGTGATCGGCACCCTCGTCGGTCGGTTCCTGCCCATCCCCTCCGGCGCGATGATCGTGCCGATGCTGGCAGGCGCTCTTCTGCAGGCCTTCGGCCTCGTCCAGATCGTGCTGCCGGAATGGCTGCTCTCGATCGGCTATGCGCTGATCGGCTGGCGCATCGGCCTCGGCTTCACGCGCGCCGTCGTCCGCCATGCCGCCCGCGTCCTGCCGCAGATCGCGCTGTCGATCCTCGTCCTCATCACCTTCAGCGGCTGCCTCGCGGCGCTGCTTGTGCACATTCTGGGCATCGATCCGCTCACCGCCTATCTCGCGACGAGCCCTGGCGGCATGGATTCGATCGCGGTCATCGCAGCGTCGACCCCGGTCGACCTTTCCTTCGTCATGGCGCTGCAGGCAGTACGATTCTTCATCATCGTGCTGACCGGACCCTCGATCGCACATTTCATCGCGCGCCGCATGCAGCCGCATCACCCTGTCTGATCAGGCGAGCCTTGGCGGGTCGGGGCCAGAAAATGCGTAACACGCGCATGTTGATGCAGTGTCGCCACCGCCGAAACTGCTCTAGCTTCGCGTCATGCCGAAAATGGCAACGAGATCGGGAGGAACGGGCAATGCACGGCTTTGGAATTCACACCAGTCTTTGGGCGCATAGCTGGACGCGAGAGGCGGCGGAACTCGCCATTCCCGAGGCAGCCGAACGTGGCCTCGCCTTTGTCGAAATCGCGCTGCTGGAGCCCGGCAAGGTCGATACCGCCCATACACGCGCGCTGCTCGAGAAACACGAGCTCGGTGCTGTCTGCTCGCTCGGCCTGCCCGACGATGCGCGGCCGACCAGCAACCCCGACAAGGCCTATGACTTCCTGAAGCTCGCGCTCGACAAGAGCGCGGAAATCGGCGCCAAGGCGCTGTCCGGCGTCATCTATGGCTCGATCGGCGAGCGCACCGGCAAGCCGCCGACGGAAGCCGAATATGACGTGGTCGCCCGCGTGATGCAGAAGGTGGCCGCCCACGCCCGCACGCTGGGCCTGGAACTCGGCATCGAGGCCGTCAACCGCTACGAAAACCACATGATCAACACCACCGAGCAGGCGGTCGGCCTGATCGAGCGGATCGGCGCGCCGAACGTCTTCCTGCATCTCGACACCTATCACATGAATATCGAGGCGAAGGGGCAGGCGAACGGCATCCTCGCCGCCGGCGAGCACCTGAAATATATCCACCTTTCCGAGAGCGATCGCGGCGTGCCGGGCACCGGCACCATCGGCTGGGACGAGGTCTTCGCCGGACTGAAGGGCATCGGCTTCAAGGGCGGCATGGCGATGGAGAGCTTCGTCCATATGCCGCCCCAGCTTGCGGCGGCGCTCTCCGTCTGGCGCCCGGTCGCGGACAGCCGCGAGCAGATCCTCGCCGAGGGCCTGCCCTTCCTGCGCAACAAGGCGCGCCAGTACAAGCTGATCTAGCCGCGCAGCGGCGCCCACCCGCGCGTCCGGGCTGGGGCGGGCCAATGATGCGGCGCCGAAGCGAGGCGCCGCGTCGGTCGGTGTCTTTCGCCATTGAAGCGCCGGTCGCCTTCGTCTAAGAGAGGCGACGGCTCAGCACCCGTAGCTCAGCTGGATAGAGCGCTGCCCTCCGAAGGCAGAGGCCAGGGGTTCGAATCCCTTCGGGTGCACCACTTAAACCATTGGTGTCTCTGCACTTTTGGTTTTGACTGCCGCCTCGCAAACCTCAGAAAAGTCGATCTGTCACACTGGTGTCACACCAAGGCGGACGACAAATCGTGGCAACGATCCGAAAACGAGGTTCATCGTGGCAGGCGCAAGTTCGCCGTGTCGGCTTCCCACTCCTGACCAAGTCGTTCTCGATGAAGTGCGATGCGCAAGCGTGGGCACGAGAACGGGAAATGGCGATTGACCGGGCCGGGCTCCCACAGACAGTTCGAGAACTGAAGGGCCGGACCGTTGGTGACCTTCTGAAGCGGTATGAAGAAACGATCACATCGACCAAGCGGGGCGCTGAGGTCGAGCGGTATCGTCTCAAGACAATGCAGAGGCACAATCTGTCGAAAGCCCGTCTTGCCCAACCACTCGCTTCTGCCGTTGCGGCATATCGGGATGACAGGTTGAAGGTAGTCAAGGGCGAGACGGTCCGAAGAGAACTGACGGTTCTCAGGCATTGTTTTGAAATCGCCATGAAGGAGTGGGGCGTCCCGCTTCCGAACAATCCGGTCAAGCAGATCACTTTGCCCAAGCCATCGCAGGCCCGAGAGATTCGGTTATTCGAGGGTGACGAGGCCGTTCTTATCCACGAGTCAACGTCGCCCTCGGCACGATATCTGCTACCCCTGATGAAGCTCGCCATCGAGATGGGAATGCGTCGGGGCGAACTGCTTTCGCTACGATGGGATCATTTGGACCTTGAGCAAGGGCTCGCCTATCTGCCTATCACGAAGATTGGAAGCGCTCGGGCTGTGCCGCTTACACCGGTTGCAATTGCGCTCTTGGCGGGCGTGATGAGGGTGGAGGAAAGGGTCTTCCCCGTTTCTGCTGATGCTGTTCGGCACGCATGGGCGAGGCTCCGGAAACGTGCCGGCCTAGACGGGCTTCGGTTTCACGATCTGAGACATGAGGCTGTATCTCGGTTCTTTGAGATTGGGTTGAGCGCTCAAGAAGTTGCCTTGATAAGTGGGCACCGAGATATGCGTATGTTGGCACGCTATACCCATCTTCGGCCGGCGAGTATTTCTGATAAGCTGGCTAATCTCTATTCGGCGGAGCCCAGCCATCCACGGTCAGAAAACGATGCGGAGTCCGAGGAGCCGAATTAGAGAATGTCCAGCAAATCCACCAAAGCTAAGCGCAAGGCCATCCATGGCAATTCGGTACAAGAACTGATCGACGCCGGCTTGATCGACCAATTCTATAACCTGAAGGATTCCGTCGATACGCCGCCCCTTCGCATGACCCGTCATCTCTACCTTCCTAAGCTTCCAAAGAGAGCCAAGGAAGCCATTGGGCCGCCTGATAATGACCTTCTAGGAGAGAAGCGAGATGACCGCCCTTGAGCCCGCCAGCTGCCTCAATTGTCGATTCATGTTCAATGGAATCGGCGTCGGACAAGGGTTACGGTGTTCGCACCAAGCCAACAGGGGCGCCGCCCTGACGCCGAACGGCCGAACGCCTTTGCAGAAGACGCCATTGCCGGTGATCCCGTCACGAGATTTCGTCTGCCAGCATCATGAATCGGTCAAACCGTCGCCGGCATGAGCGGGCCACTTGGCAATATTCCAGCGCCGGTGATGCTGTCAACGAGTTCAGGTCGGTTCGCATTCATCAAACTGTCGAACCGACAGGGAGCCGAGCATGGTCAAAGAGATGACCGACGACGCCGGATGCTGGATTTCAACGCCGAGTCCGGTGCTCGTGAAGCGATCGAACCGATCCGTACTAGGACGGAATAGGGAATTTCACCGAACACTAGAGAGAGCATCGGGCGGAGCAGAAGAACTTCGAGTGGGAATGGGCCCATCGCCTGTCGGACCATCGAACCTCACGCTCACACCGTCCATTGTTTCGAGAATCGTCGAACACTCTTGACCGTGCCTTCAATGGAGGCTCTGCGATCGTCTGGCGAATTTGCGGTTCCCGCCGCTGTCCGAAGCAGGGACTGCAGTTCGTCGTCATCGACGCCAGCCCTGACCAGCTTCAGCGCCAGCTTCAAGAATTGCTCGTTACCGCTGCCCGGCTTCCAGCCCTGTTGAGCCCATTGGGTCAACGCCTTTTCAATCATGACGTCGTTTCGAGGAAATGTTGGGTCGATGGTCGGAGATTCGACGAACGGGATGTCGTCGCCCGGCGTCGATCCGGCAAGGTGATCATCAAGGGCGGCCTGCAGCCATACCTGCACATCAATCGAGGTGCGTCCGGCATCGTTGAAATAACGGAAGTAATTTCCTGAAGAATCTGTCGCCAGACAGGGAAGCAGGAATAGATCCGTCGGCGCAAGTTTGTCTTCAACGTGCGCATCCTGAACGCTTTCGTGGATTCGTGTCGCCAATCTTTCAGCAATAAATTTATAAGATTCGGGAGGCATAATCGTCTTGGTGGGAAAATACAGATGCAGTCGCCACTTCCCATCAATATTACTCACACTGTTGAATATAGCGAATTTACAATCACGAAATATATCGGATAAATTGTCCGGCCCGCAGCTGATCCTATCAACGTCAATCCAGACCCCACTGACGAATTCGATATTTTGTCGACCACGTCTTTTCTGACCCGCCTTGAACGCATCATATATCGCTGGGGATATTGCCTCCATTTTCTTCTTATTATCACTACGTGCTTGCACCAGCCCGTACTGCCTAAGTCTCTCAATAAATTGATCTTCGCTGCGCTCGATTAGCACAGCCTTCGGCGTGCTACATTTAACGTTATCGAATCGCATTCCGTAACTCAAAATTGCGACGTTATTATCATCTATATAGATAGTTTCGTCTCCAATTAGTTCCGACTGGGGCAGCAGTCTCTCTATCCGTTCTAAGAGCGCAGATCGATTATTGATCAGCGCTTCCGTTGCACTGATAGCATTACACAATTCAATTTTTCGTCTGCTATGTGATCTACGATCGTTGTCATTCTCGTGAATTCTCGGGCGGCCCGCTTTCTTCTTATGTCTGAGTCGTTCAGGAATCCAATCCAAGAAATCCAACGTCGATTCGGGAAACTTGGTCTGGAGCCATTCAGCCGTCGCTAAGTCCGGAAGATAGACGTGAACATGTTCAACGCTATTTTCCGAGCGAAGCGAGGATCGGGCGATAGCCTGATAGGCCGCTTCCATATGGATCGCTGCGTCTATCTCGATCGCCGAAATGCCCATAGCCTCGAACCAAGACCGAACCGGATTCGACAACCGAAGGGCCGATAGGAAGACGACGCAATTATAGTCCTGAAACTCGTTCAACCCATGCGGAACGTTCGGCAAACGGAGACCATTCATCCCGTTAAATAGATTGTCCGGGTCACCTTTGTTAGCGACCCAGAGAAAATGCTGATCGCCAAGGCGGTTCCGGAGCTTCCCGACCATCAGGTCCATCAGCGTCTCGAACTCCGATCTTTTCAGAGCTGTGCCCTTTCCGGTCTTTGACCACCTGCCGTCATAGGCGTAGTGGATTGTCAAAAGACGACCGTTCTCATGGCTCCGATAATTTAGTTTGGCGGTATCCGCCGAATTTTCGACGAAGGCGACGCCTTGCCGGGACCAGAGCCGGAAGAGCATCGATTCCCTGAAGTTTGCTGCGGCAATGGTGACGCCGTCGAAGGGGTCGCAGATCGACGGTTGCAGTAGCGAGAAGATCAACAGCTTTTTCATAGTGCCGTTCCTGACGCCATCAAAATTCTCACCATGGAGGTAGGTCAGCCATCGGGTGGACTCGAGAACACTGGCGACGGCTTGGAACTGCGCCCAGACTTCGTCCTTTTCGCCGTTCCTAGCCATTTTCCTGAGCTCGGTTCCATCACGGACAACAGCGAACGGGTATCCGGCAATGTCGCTCTGACCCGGCGTGATTAAGTCAGTCAGGATGCGGTGCGTCTCCGGCACTGTATGTTCAAAGCACTGAAAGGCGGTCGGCACTTCGTCGATCATCAGATGCCAGCCCATGAGCCGCCCGTGCCATTTCAGACGAAGGAAGGCCACGTGCGTGATGAAAAGAACGCCGCCGCCGTCAAAGCCGGACTTCAGACGTTCGATTATCTGTTTGGAGACTGATACTCCACGACGTTCGTCATCAGAATAAATCGCCTCGTATCTTGTATGTCGTTGGTTGGAGGCCAATTGCCTTTCAATAGTGCGATCGATTAGCTCTTTCGTTGGCTGAACAAATAGGACATTATCACCTGTATGGGCCAGCCATCGTGCCTTTTCCGTAAGCGCCCTCGTCTTGCCACTGCCGGCGGGTGCGTCAATATATATAAGTCTCATGGATACGATTTTATGGATTTTCTGTTTGAGTGAAATTCGTGGATTTGTTTGATTTATTGACAACAATATTGTCTATTCGGCCGCACAGATTTGATCTCGTGCGGCCGCTTATCAGGAAATCGGTATGCCCAGTTCTATGGTCTGGTGCTCCCGTCAGCTCATAATCTTTGCCAATTCAACTTCTTCAGCCTCTTGAAGCGCCTTTGTAAATATTCTTATGCATCGGTTGTCGCTCATGCGTTGGAAACTCAGCAACTGGGCAACGAGTTCATTGCGACGAGCCTCCGATATGTACGAATTATGCAGCTTTCTCAACGAATTCTGTACGTTCGAGATGCAGTGTCGTTTTTCTTCTTCTGGATATTCCGCCTCACTTTCTTCGAGTATTGCCTCGACAATTCCTAAATTCAGAGTCGACGCTTCTACTATCGTTGAATTTGATTCCATGGGTAGTTCCTTCGATTTCGCCTTTGTATGTCGTCGTCCCTAATTTCATAGGTCCAGCATGGACCGGGCAGAGCGGAACCGAACGGTAGACCATCTTCAATATGGCTTTTGGACGTGAGATAACCTATCCAAAGCCGTTCAACTTCTTGAAGATGGGCAACATGCTACGGATGGCCCTCGGACTATACGAGCGCCATTCCGAGCCCGACGAACATTTTCATGCTCGCCCTGTCCAACTCAGCTACGACCGAGACTTGGATGCCGCTTACATAGATCGATGTACGAGAATGTCAAGCATAAAATTCGACAATGCGGCATCTAGTCGATTGAGGCCATTCATATTATTTGAATGATCTGACCGATACGTCGGCTTCATGCTCTCTATGCCATTTTTGCCAAAGTATCAAAGACGTTCATTTCTATATCACCTCAGTTGCGATACGACTTTGCCGCCACATTAGTAGCGCTAGCCCTATGCTTAGCGTGCCGAGTTGGCGACAATTCTATCTGCGATTGTCGCAATAGAGTCTAATTGCTTTGCGTGCGATGAAGGACACCGGCAACCCAGTGTCTTCTGATATCCGGCAGATTCGAGCGAAATCGCCGGGGAACAGCCGAACCGTGATTTTGGGATCGAGCAAGGTGCGGGGATCACTCTGACGGCTCATCGGGCGACTCCCCATTTTCATTGACCAAAGGGGCGTCGAGCAGTTCGTCGAGCAGGGCCTGCACATATGGGCGATCGGCAACATCACATAGGATTTGCATGAATCTGACCAAGAAATTATAGTCAATTGGCGCTAGAAGGCGGGCTCCACCAATATGCTTAGCTCTGCCCATATGCAAAAGAAGCTGATACAGGTCGGAGTCATTGTTCCGCTCGTATTCTCGTTCAACGGTGCGCAAAGCCGAATCGAATATCTCGTCTGCGATCGCATGATATAGGGCGTCGTTATTTTCGGTTGTCATTTGTTGGTCCTTTCGGGCAGCAGAACCATTCTGATGCACTGATACTTCTATTTAGCATCTGGGGTTTCTTACCGGCTAACGACGGCCGTCGACCGACAACCATCCACAGACATGGACGCCGGTAGGAAAGGCAGGAATTTGCACTGGGCCGGGGGAGCGCTAAGCTGCGCCGGTTGAGGATATCAGCGGAGAACATACATGCGGGGATTCGGGCGATTGGCGTCGTCTAGGCTGGAGTAAACAATCGGTTCACGGTCAGAAGTGAGGCCTAACACTTTGACGACAAGTGATTTTTTCTCGGAGGACGCCCTGTTTGACAGGCTAACCTCCGGGGTACGCCGTAACCAGCGCCCGGTTACGTTTTTGGTTGGATCGGCCGTTAGCAGTCCGATTTCAGAGGGCACGCCGGGCGTGCCGAATACGGACGGCATAGTGGAACTAATTCGGCGGGAGTTCGATAGCGACGTCTTGGACGAGTTGAACCGGGAGATTGAGGCGTCTGAGCATCGATATCAAACGGCATTTCGATTTCTACAGGGCCGTAGAGGTCAGGCACATGTCAATGATATCGTTAAGAAGGCCGTATGGTCAGCACGAGCCGCTCCGATTGATAGCTCACAGGCCATTCAGTATGTCCCCACTTCCTCGACGGATGATGAGGTCTGCCTCGCCTACGAAGATGACATCTCATCGTGGTGGCTCTCTCCTTCGCATAAAGCCCTTGGGCAACTGCTATCGAAGGAGCCAAACCTATTCGGCGGCTCAATCTTAACCACGAATTTTGACCCCCTAATCGAAGTCGCAATTCGCTCTTTTGGCGGCGCATATTATAGAACGACGCTACATAGAGATGGAGACCTCAATCAGACGCACAGTGATGGTTGCCACGTGATCCATCTCCACGGTCACTGGTTCGGTACCGACACCCTCCACACGCCCCGTCAGCTCAGCCAGTCGAGACCCCGCCTTGAGTCATCGCTCTACCACCTCATTAAGGGCCGCACGGTTGTGGTAGTTGGATATGGCGGATGGGATGACGTTTTCACACAGGCACTGATGAACGTTGTTGTGGATGATCGGGCTTCGCCCGACGTGCTGTGGACGTTTCGAAGTGATGCCCCCGCCATGAACCCGAAATTGCAGGGCTTTCTTTTGCCGGGGCTCGATCGGGGGAACGTGACACTATATTCTGGTGTTGATTGCAATGCGTTCTTGCCGAGACTCGCCAGCGGGTGGGGCTGCGAAGGACTGACTGCAAAACTCGATGAAAATGCTCATAGAGATTTGACGGAGAGGACCACTTCTTCAAGGCTCGCCCGAACATCGACTGAAACGAAATTTGTTGAGCCGATTGATTTCACACGTGGCGAACAGGATCATCCCCCTAAGGTTGATTTTTACGTCGGTCGTAAATCAGATATCGAAAAGATAATTGCCAGCGACTCCAAGATCGTTTACCTAACTGGCATCGGAGGACAGGGAAAGTCCGCCCTTGCAGCCGAGTACTTTAGCTTCGCAATTAATTCATCTCGTTACGACCACTACGTCTGGCGAGACTGCAAAGAGGAAAGTGAACGATTTGAGCGTCAGCTCATATCGATTGTGACCGCATTAAGTCACGACAGGGTCCACGCTCACGAACTAGCCACGCAGCCCATAGATACAATCTCTGATCTATTCATAGAGTTGATTGGATCGAAGCGCATACTTATTATATTTGACAATATCGATCATTACATTGACTTGCAGGCCCGACGCCCAACTGGAAATATTATTCGATTCATTGATCGTTTGATTGGTTCCAATACAAATACGAGAATAATATTTACCTGCCGGCCTGAGATTCTCCATAATCATATCCGTGTCCTTTCGCATCGGATGGGCGGTATCAGCCTGCAGGAGGCGGCGGAGCTGTTCCACCTAAGGGGCGCCTCGACCGACTCCGCCTCGCTCTTCCGGGCTCATGAATTGACCCAAGGCCATGCTCTCTGGCTTGACCTGTTAGCCGCTCAGCTAGCTCGGCGAGGTCCAGAAATCGAATTAAACGATCTGCTCGATGAACTCCATGGAGATACACCACAGCTCCCTATTGCAACTCTTCGTTCAATCTGGGCCACACTTCGTGAACCAGAGCAGCTCGTTTTGCGCACCCTCGCTGAGACCGTGCGCCCGACAACGATACTGCAATTGTCGAATTATCTGAGCGAGAAGATACGGTACAATAAGCTCGATAAGGCCCGCCGATCGCTGCGCAACGCCAACTTGCTGGTCGTCAAACCTCAAGGCGATGGGCAAGACGTCATGGAACTGCATCCGCTCGTTCGGACCTTTATCAGGACAAACTTTCCACCAGTCGAGCGGGAATGGTTTATTAAAATCATCCTTTCCGTATATGAAGCGTTTTTCGGATCTCACCGCTCTCATTTGAAGACAACGCCCAGACTTGAGACTTTGGATCATTGGACCGAGGGCGCCGAGCTTCATATAGCCGCCGGTCAGTTCGCAGACGCTATGGACTGTTTGCACGAAATTAGCCAACCGATCCAGAACAGTTCGTCACCGAATGAGTTCATTCGTGTAGCTCGACTACTTTTTGACCAGAAAGATTGGACACTGGTCGAAAGAGCAAAGCACTTTGATAGCGTGTTTTCACTATATGTCCGCCTTCAGGCTCTCGCTGGACATGTCGATGAGTGCTCGAATGCACTAGAACGCTATCGTGCAACTATTGAAGGCAAGGAGGTTCGCTATATAAATTTTTGCGATCTAAAGTGCTATACTCATTGGACAAATGGGGATGCGCTCGCTGCGGTCAAGTGGGGTGCGGAAGGAGTCTCATTAAAAGCTCAGTCCGACGCAGATACTGTTTTTGATGCTAGCCACAACCTTGCACTGGCTCAACGGGACTCGGGCGCCATCGATTCGGCATTGGCCTATTTCCTTAAGGGTGCGTCTATTCGGGACGTGATCAGTGCCGGCGAGCCAGACAGTAACCAAAATGCACCATTTTATGGCAATATCGGCAGGTGCCTCCAGCTGATGGGTCAGATTGAGTCGGCTCTTATCTGTTATCGCAAGTCAGCGAAAATGTTGAACGATCGGAGCCTTGGAGAGATCGCAGTCAATCAAGCATACATTCGCCAGTGGGTGGGTGAATTGCTTCTCGCAAACGGTGAAACGCAGCAGGGCTGCTTAATGCTCGAAGCCGCAAAGTCGAGATGGGAATTCCTTTCTCCTCGGCACGTCCGAGCTATCCAAAGCCAGTTGTCGGCCGTCTCTAGAGGTCAGCATGCGAAGACGCCGACGTCAGAAGAGGCGGAATCAGCCTTTCTTGCTTGGATTGTTGATTCCTAGGCGGCAGGCACGACGAGGTGCTGGACGGCCAGGGCCTCCTCCGTTTAAGCAGAGAGGTTACCTGGCGGGTCACCTCGATGCCGCTTGATCCCTCGCTGCAGGCAAGTAGCGATAGAGTGTTGGCTGAGACACGCCGAGCCGCTCGGCAACCTCTTTCACCGTGATGGAGGGATCAGCCAGCAGAGCCTTTGCTGCCGCCAGATCGCCGTCTGACAGAGCACGGGGCCGCCCGCCGACCTTGCCGGCTTCCTTGGCCGCCTTGAGGCCCGCCATGGTGCGCTCTCGGATAAGCGACCTCTCCCATTCGGCAAGCGCTCCGAAGACGTGAAAGATGAGCCTTCCGCCCGGCGTGCTGGTATCGATGTTTTCCGTTATCGATCGAAACTCGATCCCCCGCTCGCCGAGCGCCTCGACAGTATCGATGAGTTGACGCAGCGAGCGTCCAAGCCGATCGAGCTTCCAGACGACCAGCACGTCGCCCTTGCGTAGGAATTCAAGCGCCTTGCCGAGCTGCGGACGATCTCGCTGTGCGCCGGACGCTGTCTCGACAAACACCCTCTCAACGCCATCCCGCTGCAGAGCCTGCTCCTGCAGACCAAGAGACTGGTCCGTCGTCGAGACACGTGCATATCCCACCTTCATGCCGTCTCCCTCTCAAAACTCGTCGACATGGACATTATGAGAATGGCTATTTCGAGAGACTGTTTCAAGAACTGGCTTTGATTAATGCATGCAGTTTTGACCGGTCACGGCGGGCCCTCTCAATTACCTTCGTTTTCGAGATGGCGAGTAACTGGACAACTCGGGGCAATACGGCAAGGTCGTCAGCATGCATGCTCACCTCTAGGGCGGCCGGCACGCCAAAACAAACGTAACGAGGCCACTATTTTGGACAAGACGGATCATCCAGACGAGATATTCCACTACACGAGCATCGGCGGGCTACTCGGCATAATTCAGTCTAAATGCCTTCATGCTTCTCATATTGAGTTCATGAATGATCGAATGGAAATGCGTTATGCGGATGATCTTATACGTCCGCTTCTGGTTCCGGCATTTAGGGAGTGCTTTTCGCATCTGCAACGTCAGGTAGTTATGACCGGCGGTTTTGACATGGACTGGCTATGTGAACATGAGGCAAGCAATTTACTTGCTGCTATCAGGCGAACGTCGAATAGGTTGGCACCTCTCTTCGTCGTGTCTTTCTGTCGAGCTACATCAGCCGAGATAGCAAGCGACGGCCTGCTGAGTCAGTGGAGAGGATACGGAGTAGATGGAGGAGTTGCGATCGTATTCGATCAACGGGGGATAAGTACGTTGATTGAGTCAGAGAGAGCCAAATTCCAACTGGCTACGATCTCTTTCGGTGATGTCATCTACGGGCCTAACGATCCAGAATTTGAAAGCATAATCCCGAACCTCGAATTATATAAAAGCGCAGCGGCAACAATAATAGAAATGACTATGAACACAACGGCTGCCAAGAATCTTCTAGAGCATTTCCCAAAAGTTCCGCTTGAAGAATTGTTTCAACCATACTCATCGGTTCAGCCTATGCTCAAGCACCCGTCATTCAGAGAAGAGAATGAATACAGATTGACATTATCTGTGGGAAAGAACGGCTTTGTCGAGTCCGATTCTCTCGCTGAGAAAGGCGTGAAATTCAAACAGAGAGGCAACTACCTGATTCCCTACATCGAATTGCATTCGAATGATGGGCCCGCTCTCCCGATACTGAGGGTTATCGTCGGGCCGTCCGTGGAGGGGGAGCGGCGGAGAGACAGTGTTGAAATGCTGCTTCGAGAGCATGGGCATTCAATTCCTGTGTCGCTATCAAAAATCCCACTCACTTAGTGTGAGCAAGAGCGGCAACAGTGGCGGTATGTGGTCACAAGTCCACACTGCTCGACGACGCCACTTCCCCCGCCTTGCCATCACCGGTTGCCTTCTGGCCATATGGCCTGAATCAAGAGCGATCGGGAGCCTCGCCACCGTGTATCATCAGACGCTTTCGTCCTTCATCTGGTCCGTCGCCGACCTGCTTCGGGGCGACTACAAGCAGTCGGAATATGGCAAGGTCATTCTGCCGTTTACGGTTCTCCGTCGCCTCGACTGCGTGCTGGAATCGACCAAGGCGGCCGTGCTCGCCGAGTTCGAGGCGAAGACCAAGGCCGGGCTCAATCCGGAGCCGTTCATGCTCCGGGTCGCCGGGCAGAGCTTCTACAACACGTCGCCGATGGATATGCGCCGCCTCATGGGCGATCAGGACCATATTAGGGAAAACCTGTTCGCCTACATCCAAGCCTTCTCGCCAGCTGTCCGGGACATCTTCGAGCGTTTCGAGTTCTATGCCCAGATCGAGCGGCTGGCGAAGGCCAAGCTCCTCTATCAGGTGACGGAGAAGTTCGCCGGCATCGATCTGCACCCGGAGAAGGTCGACAACAGCCAGATGGGACTGGCCTTCGAGGAGCTGATCCGGAAGTTCGCCGAAATCTCGAACGAGACAGCGGGCGAGCACTTCACCCCCCGTGAGGTCATCCGGCTGATGGTCAACCTGCTGTTTGTCGAGGATGACGACATCCTGACCAAGCCGGGCATCGTTCGAACGATCTATGATCCGACGGCAGGAACCGGCGGCATGCTGTCGGTCGCTGGCGAGCATCTGGAGGCGCTCAATCCGAATGCCCGCCTGACCATGTTCGGGCAGGAGTTGAACGACGAATCCTATGCGATCTGCAAGGCTGACATGCTTATCAAGGGGCAGGACGTCGGCAACATCATTGTGGGCAACACGCTCTCCGATGATGGCCATGCCCATCGCAAGTTCGATTACATGCTTTCCAATCCGCCCTTCGGCGTCGAATGGAAGAAGGTCGAGAAGGAAGTCCGGAAAGAGCACGTGAGCCAAGGCTTCAATGGGCGCTTTGGGCCGGGCCTCCCACGTGTCTCGGACGGCTCGCTCCTTTTCCTGATGCATCTCATATCGAAGATGCGCCCGGCGTCCGAAGGCGGCTGCCGTTTCGGCATCGTCCTCAACGGATCACCCCTGTTCACGGGCGGCGCCGGCAGCGGCGAAAGCGAAATCCGCCGCTATGTGCTGGAGAACGACCTTGTCGAGGCGATCATCGGCCTGCCAACCGACATGTTCTACAATACCGGCATCGCCACCTATGTCTGGATCGTGTCGAACCGGAAGCCGCAGCACCGCAAAAGCCACGTCCAGTTGATCGACGCCTCTTCGATGTGTCGGAAGATGCGCAAGAGCCTTGGGTCCAAGCGCCGGGAACTGGCCGAGGATCATATAGCGACGATCACGAAGCTGTTCGGTCAGTTCGCCGAGGCGAGGCTTGCCACGGTGATGGATGGCGAAGGCAAGGAGATCGGCCAGTCCGTCTTGCTCGATGACGGGACACCGCCCGTAGCCCCGGATGGGGGCAAGGTAAAGCTGGCGCCACTGTCTCGCATCTTCCCGAACGAGTTCTTCGGCTATCGAACGATCACCGTGGAACGTCCGCTCCGGGACGACAAGGGCAGGCTCGTTCTCGGGGGGAGGGGCAAGCATAAAGGCAAGCCGCAGGCGGATTCATCGCTGCGAGATACGGAAAACGTGCCGCTGTCGGAGGCGATCGAGACCTACTTCAACCGGGAAGTTCTGCCGCATGCGCCGGATGCGTGGATCGACCCTGACAAGACCAAGGTCGGCTATGAAATTCCGTTCAATCGGCACTTCTATGTGTTCGAGCCGCCCCGCTCCCTCGACGAAATCGATGCCGATCTGAAGCTCGTCACCGACCGCATAAAGGCCATGATCGAAGGGCTGGCGGCATGAGCTTACCGAAATACGAGAGCTACAAGGACTCGGGCGTCGAATGGCTGGGCGAAGTGCCGTCACATTGGTCCACCGCCGGTCTCCGCTGGCTCGCAGTGAGATATAGCGGAGGCACTCCGGACAAGGGCAACCCTTCCTACTGGTCGGACGGGGACATCCCTTGGCTCAATTCCGGATCAGTGAACCAGCCTCTTATATCAAAGCCATCCGCCTACATAACGGAGGAGGCGTTTTCCAACAGCAGCGCCAAATGGATTCCTGAGGGAGCCCTGTTGATGGCTCTGGCCGGCCAAGGCAAGACCAAAGCAACGGTTGCTCAGCTTGGATTTCGTTCGACATGTAATCAGTCAATGGCAGCAATCGTTCCGGGAAACAAGATAACGGCGAGATTTCTATATTGGTGGCTTACGTCAAATTACGAGAATATCCGCAACCTCTCCGGCGGCGATTTACGTGATGGCCTCAATTTAGAGCTTCTCGGATCAATCCCTTGTCCAATTACGGAGATTCGTGAGCAAACCGCCATCGTCGCCTTCCTCGACCGGGAAACGGCCAAAATAGATGCGCTGGTAGAGGAACAGAAGCGGCTGATCGAACTGCTGAAAGAAAAGCGGCAAGCCGTGATTTCCCATGCCGTTACCAAGGGCCTCGATCCGAATGCGATGATGAAAGAATCGGGCGTCGAATGGCTGGGTGAGGTGCCGGCGCATTGGAATGTTAGAAGCTTCCTGAGCGCCTTCGATGTTGTCTATCGTTATCCTACCTACTTCGACATACAGTATGAAGATGCTGGTATCATTGAAATACGAGGAGAGGCCATCGGATCAAATGGTGAAATAATTACACTTAATGATCAAAGATACATCTCCAAAGAGACTAGCGATCGATTTCCAATGACTCAAATGGAAGAGGGAGATCTCGTTATGTCCGTCCGTGGAACACTTGGAAAAGTCGCAAAGATCACAAAGAGTTATATTGGATCTAATATAACTGCAAATTTATTACGACTATCTCCAAATAGGATTCTTTTTGACAGTGATTTTGTCCGATACACTGTCAATAGCTTGGAATTTACAGAACAGCTTTCGATGTTTAGCTCTCAAACAACTATAAGAACTGTCACAATACCGCAACTGAATCAGATTCGAATTGCTTGTCCTCCGCTAGAGGAACAAGCCGCTATAGCAGAAAAACTAGGCCGAAGAATCGCTAAGCTCGACGCACTCTCGGTAGAAGCCCAGACGCTCGTACAATTCCTCCGTCAACGCCGCTCAGCCCTGATTTCGTCGGCAGTGACGGGCAAAATCGACGTGCGAGGCATGTCTACGATCGAAGTGGAAGCGGTATGACTCTGCATAAGGAAATCAGCTTCGAAGACGAGATTTGCAGTTATCTCGCCGATCGTGGCTGGCTCCATACGCCCGGTGACGCCGTGCTCTATCACCGTGCCCATGCGCTCTTCCCGCCCGACCTAAAGGCGTGGATCGAAGCAACCCAGCCCAAGGCATGGGAGACGCTAACCAAGAACCACGGCGCTGCTGCTGAGGCCGTCTTGCTCGACCGTATCCGCAAGCAGTTGGACGATCGAGGCACGCTCGACGTCCTTAGGCACGGGGTCGAGATGATCGGTCTTCGTCATCCTCTTGCGCTGGCCCAGTTCAAACCGGCCATGGCGATGAATCCCGAGATCGTCGCTCGCTATCAGGCCAACCGGCTGCGGATCATCCGGCAGATTCGCTATTCGGGCGCCAACGAGAATTGCATCGATCTGGTGCTTTTCCTGAACGGCCTTCCCGTGGCGACCGCCGAACTCAAGACGGACTTCACCCAGAGCGTCACGGACGCCATAGATCAGTATCGCTTTGATCGGCACCCGAAGCCCAAGGGACAGGCTCCAGAGCCGCTGTTAAGCTTCCCAAGCGGCGCATTGGTGCATTTCGCCGTCAGCAATACCGAAGTGAACATGGCGACCGAGTTGCTGGGTCCGGCGACCCGGTTTCTGCCTTTCAACAAGGGCGACGACGGCGGCAGGGGCAATCCCCTGAACCCGGATGGGCACCGCACCGCCTATCTTTGGGAAGAGGTCTGGGAGCGGGAAAGCTGGCTCGAAATTCTCGGCCGTTATCTCGTCACGCAGCGCAACGAAAAGAAGCAAATCAAGAGCGTCGTTTTCCCCCGCTATCATCAGCTCGACGCTACAAGGAAGTTGCAGGCTGCCATTCTGGAGGAAGGCGCTGGCGGCAAATTTCTCATTCAGCATTCGGCAGGATCGGGCAAGACGAACTCGATCGCATGGTCGGCCCATTTCCTCGCCGACCTGCACGACGCCGACCATCGGAAGCTGTTTTCGACCGTGATCGTCGTCTCCGATCGGAACGTCATCGATTCCCAGCTTCAGGAAGCGCTGTTCGATTTTCAGCGCACGACCGGCGTCGTCGCCACGATCAAGAGCGAAGGCGAGAGCAAGAGCGGCAAGCTTGCCGAGGCCCTGTCGCAGGGCAAGAAAATCATCGTCTGCACGATCCAGACGTTTCCCTTCGCCTTGGCAGCCGTTCGGGAATTGGCAGCGACGAAGGGCAAGACCTTCGCCGTGATCGCTGATGAGGCGCATTCTTCGCAGACTGGCGAGGCGGCATCGAAACTGAAGCAGGTTCTTTCCCCCGAGGAACTGGCCGACCTCAGCGACGGCGGGGAAATCAGCGCCGAAGACATTCTGGCCGCTCAGATGTCCGCTCGGGCGAGCGACACGGGCATCACCTTCGTTGCCTTTACGGCCACCCCGAAGGCGAAAACATTGCAGCTTTTTGGGCGCCGGCCGAACCCAGCTGAACCGGCGGGGCCGAACAACCTCCCCGCCCCGTTTCACGTCTATTCGATGCGACAGGCGATCGAGGAGGGCTTCATCCTCGACGCCTTGAAGAATTACACGCCCTATCAGCTCGCCTTCCGCCTCGCCCATGGCGGCAAAGAGATCGACGACCGGGAGGTCGAGCGGGACGCCGCCCTCAAGAGCATCATGAAATGGGTCCGGCTGCACCCCTACAACATCAGCCAGAAGGTCGAGATCGTCGTCGAACATTTCCGGGCCAATGTCGCAGGCCTGCTGGATGGCAAAGCCAAGGCCATGGTCGTCTTGGGAAGCCGGGTCGAGGCCGTCCGCTGGCAGCTCGCCATCGACAAGTACATCAAGTCCAAGGGCTACCAGATCGGCACCATGGTCGCCTTTTCGGGCGAGGTCGAAGACAAGGACAGCGGACCCGACCCGTTCAAGGAAACCGGCCGGGAACTCAATCCGGGCTTACGGGGCCGGGATATTCGGGAGGCCTTCAAGGGGGATGAGTATCAGCTTCTTCTCGTCGCCAATAAATTCCAAACCGGTTTCGATCAGCCGTTGCTCTGCGGCATGTATGTCGATCGCCGCCTTGCCGGCATTCAGGCTGTGCAGACTTTCTCCCGCCTGAACCGAGCCCATCCGGGCAAAGACACGACCTACGTCCTCGACTTCGTCAACAGCTCTGACGAGATTCTTGCAGCGTTCCGAACCTACTACGACACGGCCGAACTCGAGTCCGTCTCCGATCCGAACATCATCTTTAACCTCAGGGCCAAGCTCGACGCCTCAGGCCATTATGACGAGTTCGAGGTCGATCGAGCGGCGAAGGTCGAGTTGGACCCGAAGTCGAAGCAGAGCGACTTGATTGCGGCTATCGAGCCGGTCGCCGATCGACTGCTGAAGAGGTTCAAGCAGGCACAGGATCGCCTGAAAGCGGCGATATCCATTGGCGACAGCAGGGGGCAGTCAGCCTCTCAAGACGAGATTAACGCCCTGATCTTGTTCAAGGGCGATATCGGCGCATTCGTGCGGCTCTACACGTTCCTGTCGCAGATTTTCGACTACGGCAACACGGCAATCGAGAAGCGCTTCATCTTCTACAAGCGACTGATTCCGCTGCTGGAATTTGGCCGGGAGCGGGAAGGCGTTGATGTCTCGCAACTGACCCTGACCCATCATGTTCTCCGATCCAAAGGCACCCTGCCCTTGCCGCTGGGAGAAGGTGACACGCCGAAGCTCGCCCCTGTCAACGAAGCAGGTTCCGGCGCCGTTCAGGAGAAGGAAAAGGCGCTCCTGAACGAGATCATCGCCAAGGTCAACGACCTGTTCGGAAGCGACACGACGGATGGCGATCAGCTCGTCTATGTGAACAACGTCCTGAAGGGGAAGCTGCTGGAATCCGAGGAACTCGTGCTGCAGGCCTCGAACAACAGCAAGGCCCAGTTCGCCAATTCGCCGACGCTGGCCAGCGAGATCATGAACGCCATCATCGACGCCCTCGCCGCCAATCAGAGCCTCAGCAAACAGGCTTTGGATTCAGCGAAGGTGCGAGAGGGACTGAAGGATATTCTGCTCGGACCGGGGCGCCTGTATGAAGCGCTGCGAGCGCAAAGTGGCGCTGACTAAATCAAGACGACCTCCGTCTAGCAGAGCTCTGGATCGGCGATCCGCTGCGACTTCAAAGTGTTTCAGCAATTGAAATGATGGGTAAGGGCGTAGGGGAGGGCGGTGCCTCAGCTCCGGATCGAAATCCAGAAAATTGATAAGTAAGGCATATCAATCCTGTCACGCATCTGTCACAGCGGAGGACGTTTCAACATCGGTTTTGGTGGACAGGCGCCATTGGCAAAGTCGTCTTGTGCGTGCTATAAGGTGAACCAACAGATTGATTTGTATTAGGTTTCCGGCGCCGGTCGCCTTCGTCTAAGAGAGGCGACGGCTCAGCACCCGTAGCTCAGCTGGATAGAGCGCTGCCCTCCGAAGGCAGAGGCCAGGGGTTCGAATCCCTTCGGGTGCACCAACACCTCAAGTCGCAATGCATGCCGCGTCGCCTGGGCGGCGAGCCGAAACGGCATTCGGATTCAGCAAGCAAATCATGCAATCGCCTTCGCCGATGCATCCGCCGCGCAAGGCGACCTGATTGTCTGGGCCGGCGGTGCGTGGTCAGTCGAGGGCGCGGACGGGCATTGTGAGATGCAGAACCGCTCGCACCTCAACCGTCGTGTCTTTGATTGGCTCGACGAACAGTTGGCCGAAGACGCTCAGTCCGCGGTGGCTCTCCGATATGTCAGTTGGGGCGGAGGTGGCCAGCCCCGTCTCGAGGACGCTTCGGGGAACCTCTCGGGCTCACCTCAGTTTTGGGACTTGGAGGGTGTCTTACCTACTACATCCGCCAGGCGATCTACTGAGCGCGAAACCCGGCCGCAGCAATATCTAGCCGAACGACCGGTTCGAGTGGGAGCGGCGATCGCCCCTGTCGACGGCGCAACTCGTCCGTATGTGGTTACACGCCGCTCGGCCAGGTACTCTGCTATGCGATGTTGAACCTCGCGACGAGCATGTCGGTAAGCGGGTCAGCTTGTCGGATGAGTTCGGCTCCTCCGGTTCCCTCATCCGTCGTCCGTTCCGCGAAGCTGGTGGTCAGCAGCACAACGAACCGAACGTCGAAGTCGAGGTTGCCGGAATGGCCGTTCCCTACAGCCTCGGCGATAAAGCGTTTCGTCAGGTCGGCACCCGCCGCCAGAAGCGCCCGGAACTCTTCCGTCTCCTTTAGGTCCACCGATGCAGCCCTCAGCGCGCGGCGAAGATCGACTTCGGCGGCCTCGATCAGAAAAAACTCGCGGACGAAGTCGCGTAGCTTCACGGCGTGATCTTCGCCGGGGCGGGTGAGGATTGGCGACAACCTCGCCAGCTGTCTTTCCCACGTCTGCCTCACGATGTGGAAGAGCAGCGCCTCCTTGTTGGGAAAGTACTGGTAGAAGGAGGCGATGTTCACGCCCGCTTTCTCAGCCACCTTGTTGGCGGTGAAGCCGCCGAGTCCTTCGCGGGCCAGAATGTAAGTAGCGGCCTCCGCGAGTGCCTCGACCGTGGCAACGGCGCGCCGCTGCCGCGGTAGCTTTTTCGGGGCGAGATCGATCTTGCGGGGCATGATGGCGCGTCCGATCGAATGTGATTAGCGGATATCATCAAATACTTATATTTTTATCGCCGATACATCGACGAGATGGAAGGCGAACCCGTGGCAAAGACAGAAGAAGCCCCCGTCGTCATCATTGGCGCGGGCGTGGCGGGGCTCACATTGGCGACGTTCCTTCACACGGCCGGCGTCGGGTGCATAGTGTTGGAGCGGCGCGACCGCAGCTATGTGGAAACCCGGCAGCGTGCCGGTGTTGTGGACGCGCGGAATGTGCGGATGTTCGAGCGTTGGGACGTGGCGGACAAGCTCCTCGCCGGGCCGGTCGCGCAGACGATCGACTATCGGACCAACGGCGTCAGCCGCGTGTTCGAGATCGTCGGCGACGACGCCAGCGAAGGCCGATTCTGCACGCAGCAGCTGCTCGTCAACAATCTGTTGCGCGTGCTGATCGACGAGATGGGCGGTGATGTCCGCTTCGAGGTTAGCGACGTCACCGTCCGTAACGAAGACGGCGTTCGGCCTCAGGTCGCCTATACGGACGCCAGCGGCGCGAATGAGGTCGCCTGTGATTATATCGCCGGGTGCGACGCAGACCGTGGTGTTAGCCGCGCGTCGATACCTGACGGCGTGCTGACCACGATCACGCACGAGTTCGGCTATGCTTGGCTTGCCGCGTTGGTTGAGGCGCCAGTGAAGGGGCATCCGATCATGGGCGTGAGCGAGCATGGCTTCGTCGCCCAACTTCCACGCGGGCCACAGCGCAGCCGCTACTACCTGCAATGCGCGTTGACCGATGGGCCAGAGGACTGGTCCGACGAGCGCATCTGGAACGAGATTCGGCTGCGCACGGGCGACGCCTCAATCGAGAACGCAGTCGTGCACGACAGGGAATTCGTACCGCTGCGCTCTGTCGTTCATTCCCCTATGCAGTACGGCCGTCTTTTCCTGGCAGGTGATGCTGCGCATCTCGTGCCGCCCACTGGCGCCAAGGGCATGAATCTCGCCTTGTTCGACATTGACATGCTGGCTCAGGCACTGGTGGGCGCGGTGCGCGACGGTGACGCAGCCGCATTGGCAAACTACTCGCGCACGGTGCTGCCGCGCGTATGGCGCTATCAGGAGTTCAGCGCCTGGATGACCGACACCATGCATGATGCAGGGGATCCGACACTAAACGGACCATTCCGTCAGATGACGGCACGTGCCCGGCTGGACGAGGTCTTCAACTCTTCCACAGCGGGTCGTCTGCACAGCGACTACCAGCGCGGCGTTGCCTGATCGTCGAGCGGCTCACGAGCGAGAGGGACGGTCCACCTCTATCGATCAAGTCGTGGAAGCGGACCGTCGCAAGAGCGCCAGGAGCGGACATCGAGCTCGCCGCGCGCAGCGGCCATTCAAAGGTGGATGGCTACTTTTATAAGCCGAAGGGACGTTGTGGCGAGCCGAGAAGTTGGAGACTCGCACGGTCCGTCACGACGACTGTCATCGGATTTTTCCCGGACTTGCCAATTCTGCTCAGGCGAAGGTCGCCGTTGGAGAATGCCGCGCCTCCTCTGGCGTGAGGCCAGTCCAGTCGCGGAACGACCGGTAGAATGAGTTCTGCTCAGAATAGCCCAACAGAAAGGCGATTTCGGGTGTGCTGAGGTGAGTCTGGGTCAGATAGTGTCGGGACAGCTTGAGGCGCGTTTCAGCCAGCAGCATCTGAAAGCTGGTGCCCTCGTCCGTCAGTCGCCGCTGCAATGTGCGGGTGCTGACACTCAGTCCGCGCGCGGCGTCATCGATGCTGGTGCGGCCCGAGGCGATGGTTTCGGTCAACCAGCCGCTGACGCGCGCGCTGGTGGAGGTTACGGTCGTGGCGTCCGACAGCCGCTGGCGCAGCGAGGGCTCAAAAGCAGCCCACATGGCGGGATGGGCCGTCAGGAAAGGGCGCTCGGAATCCCGACGATGAAAGGCGATGCGAGTGGTTTCGCCCGGGCGCGGACGGCAGCCGAACCATTGAGCATAGGCGCCCGGATCCGGAAATATCGCGGGTCCCTCGACCCAGGTGGGCGCGATCCGGTCCCTGAGCCCAAGCCGCGCGAGTTGAGTGAGGAAGGCAAGTTCGCCTGCGAGCATGATGGCAGGAGGCTGCGCGTCGGCGGGCAGACCGGCGATTTCGGCCACCGTTTCTGTTGGTCCCTTGGTAATCTGCAGCCGCATTGGCCCGACCAGGGGTTTGAAATGCGAAAGCCGCATCAGCGCCGCGTCCAGCGTTTCGCTGCATAGGCAGGCAAATAGGGCGGGACTGAACGTCTCGGCCGTCATCTCGCCCACCAGCCGGATCGGCACCAGCGGATCACCCGAGACGGTTTCGATCGCCGACCAAAGGCGGAAATACTCGGCGCTGGTCACTTGGGCGGTCTTGCGCTGGAACAGGTCCAGCGGTAACCGCGCCTGACGCAGGAGATCGGCGGGCTTGATGCCAAGGTTCCCCAGCATCAGGCCCCAGCCCATATCGACGGTGTAGCGCGTGGCGCCGTCCATCAGCGCACCGTAGCCATGATGACGCGGTCATACATGCGATCGCCGAGCCATTTGCGAATACCCATCAGCATGCGTGCATATCTGCCTACGGCATAGCGAGTCCTGGGACGGCGCGCCTTCAGCGCCTGAGACACGGCGTCGGCCACGACCTGCGGCGAAGAGCCGTTGCCCTTGGCGTAGGTATCCGCCGTGCCGCGTGCGACTTTCGCCGCAAGGTCGGCATAGGCGCCCTTGCCGGAAAACTTCTGCAGGGGCCCATCGAGGACCGCGCCGAAATCGGTCAGGATGATCCCGGGCTCGATCACGATCACGTCGATGCCGAAGGGGCTGAGTTCCAGCCGCAGGCTGTCCGACAGGCCCTCGACGGCGTGTTTGGTAGCGTGATACCAGGCCCCCAGCGGCGTGTAGATCTTTCCGCCCATCGAGGCGATATTGACGATCTTGCCGGCCTTCTGCCGCCGCATGTAGGGAGTGAAGAGCTGGATCAGGCGGCCCATCCCGAAAAGATTGACCTCGAACTGATAGCGAACCTCGGACAGGGGCACGTCTTCGACCGCGCCGTAGAGGCCGAAGCCTGCATTGTTCACCAGCACATCGACGCCACCGAATTGCGCCTCGATCTGGGCGTAGGCGGCGGTGATGCTTGCCTCGTCCGAGACGTCGAGCGCAACGGGATGCGCGCCGAGCGCCTTCAGATCCTGCATGTTCTCGACCCGTCGCGCCGCGACGATGACGTCGTAGCCATCCTGCAGCAGCTGCTTGGCGATGATCTTTCCCATCCCGGAAGACGCTCCGGTGACGAGTGCGCTCTGTTTGCGTTCCATGTCCATTCTCCATGTTTGCCGGCCGATTGCCGGTGCGATGGAGATACGGGGCTTGTGCGCCGCATCTAAACCCGATCGCGCCAAACTACAATCAGATCGCGCCAAGCTCCAAGTCGGCGTCGGCGGGGCTGTCGATAGTCGTCAGTGGCCCGACCGGCATCTCGGAGCGGCTGTCGGATGCGAAGAACGCGGAGATGAAGCGCCGATTGCGAACGCGACTGCCAGATAGCGCCAGCGGCGCAACTACGGTTCATGCCTGGGGCACCGCGATCAAGGGCCAAAAGCCAGCTCTTGGATTTGATGATCGTAAGCCTCCCACGAGTCCGCGTCACTATCGGAGAGTATCCGAGGTCCGCTTCGGGTCAGTGCCAGAATTGGCGCGCTATCCGACACGGAGGTTCGGCTTTTCGCCCTCATTTCGGTCGTTCCAACGCCCCGTTGGGCATCCTAAAAGCCGCCGTCTGTCTGCAGCGGTTGGTTCGGACGCTCTACAAAGTGGCTTTTGCCCCCGCCAGGATCATGTCGAGACCATCAAGGAACACCTCTCGCTCGTCATGATTCCTCACTTGGTCCGCCAGCAAGTGAACGAACGGGTATTGCGCGGGATCACGCTGCGTCCACTGTTCGACGATCGTGCCGAGGACGGCCGATCGGTCAGACGCGCTGAACTTGTGGCGTGCAGCCGCTGCGGTCTGGGCGGCGGTCCCGATGAGATATTGAGCAAGTGCCGACACGCAGGGGAAGATCGCGTCGCGAGAAACGCCCAGAGCGGCGAACTGCGCGCTGCTGCGCTCGAAGATCTCGACCATCGCCGGCTGCCAAGGTTCTCGTGCGAGTTGGGTCCCCACCCACGGATGCGCTTCGATTGTGTCGAAGACGCTCAGCGCGATGGCACGTAAGGCGGCAGCTGGATCGGCCGCGCTGGCCACCTCAGCAATCGATCGAGACAGGACCGTCTCGGTGGCCGCTGCCAGCAGCGCGTCCTTATCCGCGACATGCCAATAGATAGCCCCGCTTCCCGTCGAGAGACGGCTCGCAAGCGCACGAAACGTCAGGGCGCTCTCGCCATTGGAATTGAGGATGTCGATGGCAGACGCGATGATTCGCTCTTTGGACAGCGCGCCAACGCGTATCTCGGAAGGCTTGGACTTGGGGCTCATATCCTGTTCTTGACATACCTGGAACGATGTTCCAAGAGGGGGGAGATGGAACGTCGTTCCACGATTGAGGTAAGTATCATGGATGAAGCTGTCATTATCGTTGGTGCGGGGCTGGGAGGGCTGACGCTCGCCCGCGTCCTCCATGTACGGGGTATCCCGTCGATCATCTACGAGGCAGAGCCCTCGGTCGACAGTCGAACCCAGGGCGGCCAGCTCGACATCCATGACTATAATGGCCAGCTTGCGCTCGAAGCCGCCGGTCTCATGGACGCGTTCCGGTTGATCATCCACGAGGGTGCGGAAGCTACGCGCGTGCTGGACCGGGACGGCTCCGTCCTCCTCGACGTGCCCGACGACGGCCAAAATAAGCGTCCCGAGGTCCTCCGCGGGGATTTGCGGAGGCTCCTCCTCAACGCCTTGCCGGAAGGCACGGTCAGATGGGGCAAGAAAGTCACGAACGTCTCGAACCTCGGAGGGGGGCGACACGGAATCGCCTTCGCCGATGGATCCGCCGCAGAGGCCGATCTGCTTGTCGGGGCCGACGGCGCGTGGTCAAGGGTGCGCCCGCTCCTGTCCGCTGCTGCGCCCGAATATGCCGGTGCGACATTCATCGAGACATACCTGTACGACGTCGACAATCGGCATCCACGCGCGGCAGCCATGGTCGGCCCGGGAGCGATGTATGTGCCAGCGCCGGGGAAAGCGATCTTCACCCACCGCGAAGCCGGGGGCGTGCTGCATAGCTATGTGGAGCTGAAGCGGCCTGCCGCTTGGTTTGCGGCGATCGACTTCAACGACCCGGCTGCGAAAGACCGTATCGTGGCCGAGTTTAGCGATTGGGCGCCAGCGTTCAGACCTTTCATAACCGACAGCGACACGGCGCTGGTGCCGCGGATGATCTACACGCTTCCCAACGGACACCGATGGCAGCGTGCGCCCGGCGTGACGCTCCTGGGAGACGCCGCGCACCTTATGCCGCCATCGGGAGAAGGCGCGAACCTGGCGATGCTGGAGGGCGCCGAACTGGCTGACGCCATCAGTCGCCATCCCGGGAACATCGAGGCGGCGCTTGCCGCTTATGAGGAGCCGATGTTCTCCCGCGCAGCTTTGGAAGCTGAAGAGGCGCATCTGATGTTGGACCTCTGCCTCGGGGACACGGCTCCGTCTGCATTCATCGAGATGATGACGAGCGTGACGAGCAAGGGCGAAGGCAGGCCCGCATGAGTGAGCGTTTGACGGAGGACGGCATGCGCAGGCAGGCAACGTGGATCCGGGCCATGACGGACTTCGCAGCGACGGCGAGGAGCAGCCCTTTGCGGATGTCACTGTCCGCACGACGGTGCCGCGAAGTTCACCGAAGATCCTGCTCGATGAAGGTCGCGAACGTGCGCGTCTTCATCCGCGCATCACAACGCTCCGTTGCAGGATCGTAGGCGAGGGCTGCATTGGCCGGCTGAATGGGCCGCGTCGTGTCGCCCCTAGACGAGCCAATTGTCGCCACATGCCCTAAAGCAAGTGGCTCAAGACGTGCATACATGGCTCTCGTTAGCAATTGAAGCATGCGAAAAAATCAACATCATCATACCAGGCGGGAGTGGTGATGCGTCAGCCAACGACGACAAATGGCCCGCAAGCGAGGTTCAGACGTGGAACTGGCTCTCACGCTAGATACAAGTTCGAAGAAGTCGCTTCAGGCCCAGGTCTTTGATCAGGTACGAGCACTTATTCTTGACGGACGGCTCCAAGCCGATATGGCGCTTCCTCCCACACGGGCTCTGGCAGAACGTTTCAACGTCTCTCGAAACACCGTGATGATCGCCTATGAGAGGCTGGCGGCCGAGGGTTATGTAGAAGCGCGCGGAACGGCCGGCATATTCGTCACTTCGATCCCGCCTGATGATTTGCTTCTGATCAATGGCGGCTTCGACGGATTTCGGTCGAGCGAACCTGTCGCCCAGCAGTCCAGTGAACCGATTCTATGCTTCGCGGGCTCGCCTGGAGGGGAAACCGATCGCCCTGCGCTGGATTTCTGGCCTGGCCGATCGGCGGCAGGCGCGTTCCCGCTGCAGACATGGCGCCGTATCATAACCAACCTTCTGTCCACCGAGCCCCAGAATCTCACGGACTATTGCGACCCCGCCGGGCTGCCGGAACTTCGCAAGGCCATTGCCGATCATCTGGGACGCAGTCGCGGCATGCATGTCGCGATGGATCAGATCATCATTACAGCGGGCAGCCAGGATGCACTCAATCTGATCCTGAATTTGTTGCGTCAGCACACGCAGCGGCTTTGTATCGAGAATCCCTGCTATATCGGCGCCTCGATGCTGTTTCAGAGTCAGGGACTGCCCATCGATCCAGTCCCCGTTGATAAGGACGGAATTCGGACGGACTGCCTGCCGAGCGTGCACCGCAGCCTGCTCTATGTGACGCCCTCGCGCCAGTTTCCGACAGGCGTCATGATGAGTCGCGGCCGTCGCCTCGCCTTGCTTCGATGGGCCGAAGAGACTGAAAGCTATATCGTCGAAGACGATTACGACAGCGACCTGCGCTATGATGGGCCGCCCCTGACTTCGCTGGCCGGCCTCGACCAGGGGCGTCGCGTCTTCCATGTCGGGACGTTTTCCAAATCGGTCGGTGCGGGACTGCGGCTTGGCTTTGCGGTGGTTCCCCGCATCCATTGGGACGACGCCCGCGTTTTGAAGGCGCAGATGAGCAATGGCCAGTCCTGGCTCGAGCAACGCGCGCTGGCGGAGTTCATCACCGAGGGTCACTTCGACCGGCATGTGCGCAAAGTCCGCCGCATCTACAAATCGCGGCGCGACTGTCTCCGCGCGGCACTCCAGAAGAACTTCGGAGATCCAGTCCTCTCGGGGTCGGAGAGTGGGCTGCACCTGATTTGGCAATTGCCACCGGGAATGCCGAGCGCCCGATTCATTCAGGCCAAGGCACGTGAACTCGGCATCGGTGTCTATGCGTTGTCGAGCGGCGGGGCCTTCGACTTCGGCGGCGCGGAGCCCGATGACAAGCTCATGTTTGGCTATTCGTCCCTGACGGAAAAAGAGATCGTTCAGGCGGTCGAAACTTTGCGAGACCTTCTGCGCGCCAGACATTGACGCGGCCGTCGCAGGCCTGCGTGCGGCAACATTCGGTTGTTCCGCAGCTTGTCGCTGCGAGAGGCGCGCGGCCGGGGACCGTTTCGCGGGCTTAAGGTCGCGCGGTACGGCCGTGCATCATCAATGGACAGCCCACGGTCTCCCGGCAAGGGCGCGAAGATCGTCTGCCTCAAATGAATATCTGATGCCGGAGTGTCGATTTTCGGTCTCGCTCATCGTCGATGAGGGCCGGCTCGGACACTGAAATGCTCAGCAAATGGTCAAATCGTGAGTCGTTGTCGGAGATATCCGGTATGAGCGGACGATAGACGTAATATATGCGTAAAAAATGAAAATATTAATACATTGATTGAGCGATAGTCATTTTAAGAAATACGTATAACTGATCGACACAAGGGATTTTATCGGATTTTCTAGCTTCAATACATGAAATGTTCCCGAAGCAAATTTATTGGCCATTTCTTGGCTCCAGCCTTCGCCGCGTTGCACAAAAGATCACCATATTGGCACCATGGATTCACGCGAATTTGGCTCTTTTGCAAACCAAGGCGGGGTGCTTTGTTAGCGACATGGAGCGAAGGGCAATCGGGTAACCCGAGATCGTCTCTTCGATATCCGGTCCTCATCGGAGCAATCGATGGTCGACGGCCAGGACAGATAGAAAAGCGCTGCATAGCAGCGGCGACGACTTCGAAGATCGTTGTCGCCTGCTCGTGGTGCCGAATGACAGACCGATTGCTGGGTCTGGCATCGAAAAAACCGGTTGGTCCTGTTTTTCGATCGTTGCCGATGCGCCCCATGCGCTGGGGTGAGTTTGATACGGAGATGTTCATGGCCTTTCATGTTGCAGTTGTCGGAAGCGGGCCAGCTGGCTTCTACGCCGCCGAGGCGCTGCTGCAATCCGATATGCCCATTCGCGTCGATATGTTCGAGCGGCTGCCTGTGCCGTTTGGTCTTGTTCGGCACGGCGTCGCGCCAGATCATCAGAAGCTCAAGGCTGTCACGGCCTTGTTCGAGAATATCGCAGGCCATGAGAACTTTCAGTTCCTGGGCAATGTCGCCGTTGGCCGCGATATCGAACTTGCCGATCTGCAAGAAGCTTATGATGGCGTCGTGCTTGCTACCGGCGCTGCTTCCGACCGCAAGCTGGGCGTCGACGGCGAACACCTGACGGGAAGCGTGTCGGCGTCCGAATTCGTCGGATGGTATAATGGCCATCCGGACCATCGGGATCGGACGTTCGATCTGTCTCATCCGACCGCCGTCATCGTTGGTAACGGTAATGTCGCATTGGACGTCTGCCGGATCCTGTCCAAGAGTGTCGACGAGTTGAAGAGCAGCGACATCTGCGATCACGCCCTGGACGTCCTCGCCGGAAGCCGCATCACCGATATCTTCCTCGTCGGCCGGCGTGGTCCGGCACAGATGAAGTTCACCACGAAGGAGTTGCGTGAGTTCGGCGAACTCGATCTCGCCGAGCCGGTCGTCGACCCGGCTGAACTGCAGCTCAATGCGGCATCGTCCCGCGAAGTCGAGGGACCGGCCGGAGCCGGTGTCGACCGAAGCCTGAAGATCCTTCAGACATTCGCGACACGGACAGGCGGTCTACGCCGACCAAAGCGCGTCCATTTCCGCTTTCTGCTTTCGCCGCTTCGCGTGGAAGGCGATCGGCAGGTCGAGCACGTGGTCTTCGACAAGATGCGCCTGACCGGCCCGGCTTTCGACCAGCGCGCGGAGCCGGTCGGCGAAGAGGTGAGCATTCCGGCCGGCTTGCTGGTCCGCAGCGTCGGTTATCGCGGCACGCCCATCCCCGGCGTGCCGTTTGACGCCAATCGGGCCACCATCCCTCATAAGGATGGCCGCGTCCTCGACGGCAACGATGTTGCCGTTCCGGGTCTCTACGTCGCCGGATGGATCAAGCGTGGGCCGAGCGGCGTCATCGGCACAAACCGCGCCTGCAGCGTCGAGACGTCGGAGGTCATCCTGTCCGACCTGCAAGCCCTGCGCGAGACATCGCATTCCAACAAGGGCGCACGGCGTGACCGCCTCCTGCACGCGCTTCGCAGCCGGTCACCAATGCCTGTCGATTTCGACGGCTGGCGCAGGATCGACGTCTTGGAGCGGGCTGTCGGGGCAGCGCGCGGGAAACCGCGCGAGAAGCTGACGACCATTCGCGAGATGATAGGCGCAGCGAAGGACAAGCCAGAACCGCCTCATCGCACGCTGCGGCCGCTTGAATCGTGCGAGGTGGGAAGCTGATCATGAATAGACGAAGTTTCAGCTGAGCGGCTGACAGGTCGAAATCAAAAGATGCGTTCGTTTTAACTGCGATCATTTCGCAGGTCGGATATCTGCGCCCTGATTTCTACCAGGACGTTCATTCATCGCGCAGCGCTTTGCTGTCGCTGACCAATTTGGAGCCAAGAGACATGACGATCAGCAGACCGCCGATGGCACCGTCCCGCAGAGAGCTTCTGAAAGGCTCGGCGGCCGCCTTGGCCGCAACGGGGCTGGGAGGGCTCGGTAGCTTCGTGACCACGCCCGTGTTTGCCAGCGAATTTGCGCCTGGGATGACAGGCGGTCCGACTGGCTTCGAGGGCGCCGAGCGCTTCCAATACAATAGCGGGATGTCCGAAGGACGCGCCATTGAGGGCATCAAGGCGCTTCAGGCCGCGGGCAAGGCCCCCAAGAAGCTGACGATCCTCTTGCCCGATGGCACGATCGACCAGATCAGCAAGCCCTTCCGCGAAGGGGCATCGGCACCGCTGGACGTCTGGAAGCGCGAGACCGGCATCGAGATCGAGATGATCGGCGCGCCCGTCGGCGACGTCTTCAAGAAGGTGATGCAGGACGTCACGACCGGCAGCGGGTCCTATGACATCTATACCGGCCCCTGGAACTCCACGGGGGATCTGGTCGCGTCCGGGGGTGCGGTCGATTGCTCGGAATTCGTTCAGAAGTACCAGCCGGATTGGGGCGATCCCGAGCGCGGCATGTCCACCGAAGCGCTGGTGAAGCTGCTCTATACCTACAACAACAAGTATTACCCCGTCGCGCTCGATGGTGATTTTCTGACCTGGTACTACCTGCGCGGCATTTATGAAAAGCCTGCCGTCCAGGACGCTTTCATGAAGGAGATGGGCCGCGAACTGGCCGTTCCCAATACGTGGCAGGAGGTCGACGATATTTCGAAATTCTTCACCGGGAAGGATTTCGGCAATGGGACGATGTATGGAAACGGCTGCCTGATGAGCCGGTTCTGGGGGCTGCCGACCTTCTATATGCGGCTCGCATCCATGGCTTTCCCGAATTTCTATTTCTTCAACGAAGACGGCCATCCGAACCTCAATTCCGATCTCGGAGTCCAGTGCGCGGAAGAGCATGTCCGTTCGCTCGCATGGTCGCCGCCCGACGCGCTGAACTTCACCTTCGCCGAAGGCTGGGCCTCGATGTGGAACCTGCAGGTTCCCAATATCGCGACCTACACCGCGATCGCGAAGTTCGGCGACGGCTACAAGGAAGACGGCACGCCGAAATCGCGGGCGACCGGCATGATGGATTCGCATGCTCCCGTCGGTCGCCGGTTCGGCGACAAGATCAACCGCCGGTCGATCCTGCATTACAGCATCAGCGGCTGGATCTCGTCCAAGTCGCCGAACGCCGAAGCCGCATTCCTCTTCCTGCAGTGGCTGAGCTCGACCCGCACCTTCACTTTGATGATGGCGAGCCCCACCGGCTATTTCGATCCGATGCAGCAGGCCAATTTCCGCGAGCCGCTGGTTGCCTCGAACTACAAGCCCTATGCGATGGAGACGATCCCCTACACGATCGCCCGCTCGGTCCCGGGACTGAATTTCGGCGGCCAGACCGCTATGGACAATGCCCTGGATGAGGAACTCCAGGCGGCGCTCACCGGGCAGAAGACGGCGCGCGAAGCCATGGACGCCGCTCAGGGCAAGTGGGAACAGATCATCCGCCGCCAGAAATCGAAGGGCATCCTGGAGGCCATCAAAGCCAGCCGCGACACCTGGACGACCATTGTCGATCCCGCCTGATTTCATCAGCAGGGCCGCCGCCGGGCGGTCCTGCATCGGTGCTCGAACCTAAGGGAGTTGCGGCAGTGACGTCATCGTTCCGAACCGTCGTGTTGAAATATGCCCTGGTGCTGCTGGCATGTTCCATCGTGATCTATCCGCTCCTCTGGATGGTCACGATGGCGTTCAAGCCGGTCGCGGAATGGACGACCGGTAACGGACTGACCTGGTTCCCGAAAAACCCGACCCTTCAGAACTTCGAGTACATCTTCTTCGGGCATACCGCCGGACTGGCGGTCAGTCTTGACCGGACGGTTATCGGCCCGCTGACCGCGAGCCTCGTCACGTCGATCTGCGGTACGGTCCTGGCGGTGGTGGCCGGCACGTTGTCGTCCTATGCCGTCGTGCGCCACCGCACCCTGCCATCGCTGGCTATTTCGGTGCTGCAGCTGCGTCTGTTCCCGCCATTGGCGGTGATGATCCCGGTCATGGTGATGTGGGCCTTCATTGGCGCCATCGACACCTGGTGGGGATTGTCGCTGATCTACGGAATCGTCACGCTTCCTTTCGCCTTCTGGCTGATGAAGACGTTCTTTGAAGAAATCCCGGTCGAGATTGAGGAGGCCGCGCGCGTCTCTGGTAGTTCGCACTGGAGAGTATTCTACAGGATCACGCTGCCCATCGTGAAGCCTGGCCTGGCAACCTGTGTTCTGTTCGTCTTCATCATCAACTGGTCGGATTATCTTCTGGCGCTGCTGCTCACCCAGAAGAACTGGGTGACCTTGCCGGTGTTCATGTCGACGCTGAACTCCGCGATGGGCGAGATGTACGGCATGAAGGCCGCCCTCGGATTGATCGCGGCGATCCCGCCGGTGGTTCTCGGGCTGCTCATACAGAAGCATCTCGTGAGGGGCCTCACATTCGGAGCACTGAAGCAATGACCGACGTGACAGCAAACATCGTGAGCGCGGCGCCTGCCGGATCCACCACCCGGCGCGGCTACTGGTCCGGTGTCGCACGCGACGGCAGGAAGCTCGGCCTCTGGTTTGTCGCGCCTACCCTGGTCCTGTTGCTGTTCATCGTGATCTTCCCGATGGGCATGCAGCTCTATCTCAGCGCCACCTGGTGGACACCGCTGGATGGCACGCCCTGGTATCTCGCCTTCGAAAGCTTCAATGGCGGCGAGAACTATCTACGCCTCGTCACCGATCCCGGTCTCTGGAGTGCGCTCTGGCGGACTGTGCTCATTATGGCGGTGGCCGTCCCTGTGCAGTTCATGCTCGGCCTGGGCCTTGCCTTCCTGTTCATCGACCAGTTTCCCGGCCGCAAGATCTTCTATTCGATCCTGCTGACGCCGATGATGATCGTGCCTGCGGTCGTCGGCATGATGTTCTACCTGTTGTTCCAGGGCACGGGACCGATCAACAACACCTTTGGCCTGCCGGCGAGCTTCTCTTGGCTCGCCGACGTCAACAGGGCGATGATTTCGGTGATCATTGCGGATGTCTGGCAATGGACACCGCTGATGTTCCTGATCCTGCTGGCCGGTATGCTGGGCGTTCCTCAGGATCAGCTACTGGCGGCGCGGCTCCTGGGCGGATCCAACTGGCAGAATTTCCGAAAGATCATCCTGCCGCGGATGAAGCCGGTGATCGCCATTGCCCTCGTGCTGCGGTCGGTCGAGTGCTTCAAGATCTTCGACCTGATCTACATCATGACGAAGGGCGGGCCGGGCGTTCAGACGGAGACGATCTCGCTTTATCTCTACAAGCAGACCTTCGCCGACCTCGATTGGTCCTATGTCGCCGCCATCGGTTTGACCATCCTGCTGGTTCTGAGCCTCGCCGCGGCCAGGGGTCTGGCCTACAACGCGAAGAAGAGGGCGTGATCGATGTCCTCCATCCAGATCAGCAAAGTCACGAAGCGTTTCAACGATTTTACCGCAGTCAGCGATCTGTCGCTCGATATCGCAGAAGGCGAGTTCGTCGCGCTCCTCGGGCCTTCGGGCTGTGGCAAGACGACGACGATGAACATGATCGCCGGGTTGGAAGAGCCGAGCGAGGGCTCGATCCTGTTCAACGGCCAGGACCTGTCAGCCACGCGGATACAGGACCGCAATATCGGCTTCGTCTTCCAGAACTACGCCATCTTCACCCATCTCAGCGTCTACAGAAACCTCGCTTACGGGCTCGAGGTGCGAAATGTCCCGAAATCGGAGATCGAGCGCCGGGTGCGGGCGATGGCCGATCGGATGAGCCTTGTGCACCGGCTCGACCAGCCGGCCTCGAGCCTCTCGGTCAACGAGATGCAGAAGCTGGCGATCGGCCGCTCGGCCGTTGTGGAGCCACGCATCTTCCTGCTCGATGAACCGCTGTCGAACCTCGACGCAGGCTTCCGCGCCTATATGCGCGCCGAGCTGAAGGTGCTCCAGCGGGAGTTTGGCCAGACGATGATCTACGTCACTCACGACCAGATCGAGGCCATGAGTCTCGCTGACAAGATCGCCATCATCGATAAGGGGAGGCTCATGCAGTACGGCTCTCCTCTGGAGGTCTACAACAACCCCGCCAATCGCTTTGTCGCCAATTTCGTCGGCAGTCCGCGGATCAACCTGATCGACGGCGCGCTTCGCGAGGAGGCCGGTCGCATGACGATGATGCTCCCGGACGGAGGGGAGATCAACCTGTCAGGCCAGGTGGGGGCCGCCTTCGCGCAAATCGGATCGGCGCGGAGCGGCTCATTCGCTATCCGCCCGCAGGACATCTATTTCGGCGAATCCCGGGCGGCTGATGACATCGCGATGCAGGGGGTCGTCGACAGCCTGGAGAGGGTCGGTCCCAAGCGGCTGGCCTATCTGCAGGTCGGGCAGACCCTGTTTCTCGCCATCGACGATCAGGATCGTCTGACGGCCGGCGACCAGGTCGAGTTCCACCTGAGCGCCGACAAGAGCATGGCCTTCGATCTCAAGACGGGCGCGCGCCTGGCGGGACGGCTTCAATGAACGCGATCGAAATCAGGGGTGTGGTGAAGGCCTATCCGAAGTTCACGCTCGGGCCGATCGACCTGACGATCGGGCAGGGCGAGTTCTTCGGGATCTTCGGACCGCCATCGGCGGGCAAGACGTCTGTCCTGAAGCTGATCCTCGGCCTGCTGAACCATGACAAGGGAAGCGTGTCGCTCGGCGGGGCGGATGCCAGCGGCATGGAAGTCGCCGACCGCAATATCGCGATGGTGTTCCAGAATCTGGCCCTGTTTCCCCATATGAGCGGCCGCGAGAACATTACCTTTCCACTCACCGAACGCGGCGCGTCGCAGGCCGAAATCGCGGCGCGGCTGAAGGCCGTGTCCGAGGTGCTCCACGTTGATCATATCCTGCGGAAGAACCCGGCGCAGATGTCGGGCGGCGAGCGCCAACGCGTTGCACTGGGCCGGGCGTTGGCGGCCGACAGCCGCGCCATCCTGCTCGATGAACCCATCGCAGCGCTTGATACCCGCCTCCGCGAGGAAATGCGGATCGAGCTGAAGCGGCTTCAGCGCTCGAACAACCAGACCTTCGTCTACGTGTCGCATGACGAAGAGGAGGTCATGGCGATTTCCGACCGTGTCGCCGTGATGATCGGCGGGCGTATCGTGCAGGTCGGCGTTCCCGACGACGTCTACAACCGGCCGAATTGCATGGCTGTGGCCCAGCTGATCGGCTCGCCACCGATGAATCTCTTCAGCGGACGCTTCTCGGACGATGGCTGGCACTTCGAATGCGACGCCTTCGCCGCGCCCTTTCCGCTTCCGGAACGGACGCGCCCGGGTGAGGTCGGAACGCTGGGGATCCGGCCGGAGGACATCCATCAAACCGAGGATCGGGGGGCTCTGAGCCACGAAATCGGCATCAGCTCCATCGAGCCCCTCGGCGGCTATACGATCGTCAATGCCATGCTTGGTGGACAGCTCACCAAGATCAGGGCCGCCGGGCAGATCGTTCGGGCGGACGATCACGCGAAGCGGGTCACATTCGACACGCGGCGGCTGCATCTGTTCGACGCTGAAGCCAATCGCATCTAGCCAGGCGCGTCCGGCCGATCCGGCGCCTTGGATTTCTCACATAACGCAATTTCTTACATGCAGAAGGAAAATCAAAATGTCGCAACTGAGTGCAGCCACCCAGGAAGATTTGGTTCTGGACGTCATTGGCGGATACTTGAAGGGGTTGCGCGAGGGCGACAAGAGCATTCTGAGCGATGTTTTCCTCGAAGATGCGAAAGTAATGCATCTGTCGTTCTCGGATGAGAAGTTCGCAATCTCAGGAGTGCCTGAATTGCTCGAACTTATCGATGACCTGCACAAGCAGTACGACTATGTCGAAGAAATCCATTCGGAGCCGATTGTTGCCGTTTCCGGCCCTGTGGCGAGCGTCCATGTGCCTTTCGTCGTGAAATTGGGTTCCGCGGAAGTAAAAGGAACCGATGTCTTCGCTCTGATCAAGGTTGCCGACAAGTGGAAGATTGCCAATAAACTGTACGGTATGTAGGCCGATATATCCGCGGTAATCTTAGGAATTATACGGAGATTCTCACGTGACATCCGAATCGACCACCGTCAAAGGGGCTTGCCCTCAAGATTGTCCGGACACATGTGCGTTCATCTACACTGTGGAAGGTGACCGTCTGACAAACGTCAAAGGGGATCCCGATCATCCGGTTACGCGCGGACATCTGTGCACGAAGTTGAATGACTTCGCCGCGCACCACTACAATCCGAACCGCCTGCTCTACCCGATGAGGCGGATCGGACCTAAGGGAGCGGGGGAGTTCGAGCGGATCACCTGGGCCGAGGCGCTAGCGGAAATCAAGTCCCGTTGGACCGGCATCATCGACGAATTCGGGCCGCAAGCCATCATGCCATGCAGCTATCTCGGCCACGAAGGCATGCTGAACGGCCTCACTTCAGGCGATCCGTTCTTCAACCGGCTGGGCTCGAGCATCGCTGAAAAGACGTTCTGCGGACCCGGAAGGGAGGTTGGCACTCACCTGACCTACGGGCCGACCACGGGCGTCGATCCAGAGAGCCTGATCCATTCGAAATACATCATACTTTGGGCCGTGAATCCGCTCAGCACGGGCAATCATCATTGGCCGTTCATGGAGGAGGCGCGGCAGAACGGCGCTAAGATCGTCGCGATCGATCCGCTCCGCAGCCGGACGGCCGCCCAGGCCGATTGGCACATCCCCATCCGGCCGGGAACGGACGCCGCGCTCGCTCTCGGAATGATGAATGTCATCATCTCGGAGGGCCTGCTCGATCGGGACTATGTCGACCGATACACGGTTGGATTTGAGGAACTGGCTGAGAGTGCCGCCGAATATCCCGTCGAACGGGTCTCCGCCATCACGGGGATTCCCGTCGAAGACATTCTGACCCTCTCGCGCGAATACGCCGCGCAGCAACCCTCCGTTATTCGGGTCGGCGTTGCGATCGAGCGCAACCGCAATGGCGGCCAGGCTTCGCGGGCGATCAGCTGTCTGCCTGCGTTGACCGGGGCATGGCGGAACGTCGGCGGCGGCTACCTGACGCTGACGATGGGGGCATTTCCCATCAACTGGGATGCGATGAGCCGGCCCGACTGGATCGAGGGAACGCCGCGCGTCGTCAATCTCAATTCGCTCGGAACGGCGCTGCTCGAAGCCTCGTATCCGCCGATCAAGTCGATGATGGTGTACAATATCAACCCGGTCGTGCAGGCGCCGGAGCAGAACAAGATAAGGCAGGGTTTCGCTCGAGAAGATCTCTTTCTCGTCGTGAGCGAACTCTTCGTGACCGACACCGCGCGCTATGCCGACATTCTCCTGCCGGCGGCGATGCAGGCTGAACAGACCGATCTGATGTTCTCCTGGGGCCATTTTTACTGGACCTATAACAACAAGGCGATCGAACCTCCCGGCGAGGCGGTGTCGAACACGCAACTCTTCCGGCTGCTGGCCGAGACGATGGGTTTCGATGAACCCGAGTGGCAGCGAACGGACGAGGAGATGATCCGCGACTTCGTCGACTGGGACTCGCCGTTCATGGAAGGCATCACCTTCGAAGCGCTCCGGCAGAACGGCTACATGAAGCTGGCTGTGGGCGACAAGGATGAGCGAGCGCCTCATGCCGAAGGCAACTTCCCGACCCCATCGGGGAAAGCCGAGTTCAAGACCAGCCTGGCTGCCGGGGGCAACTTCGTTCCGTCACCGTTCAGGGCCGGCTATCAAGGTCTTCAGGATGGCGGCCACATTGATGCCGTGCCAAGCTATATCCCACCGTTTGAATCGCTGGAAGGCTCCCCCGAACTCGCGGCGAGATATCCGCTCAATATCATCAGCCCGAAAGCTCACGGCTTCCTCAATTCGCAATATGCGAACGAGAAGAAGCAGCAACGGCGACAGGGCGGCCCGATCATCATCATGCATCCGGACGATGCTGGCTCGCGTGGAATCAGCGATGGCGACGCCGTCAGGGTCTTCAATGATCGAGGCACGTTTGCCGGGTCGGCCCATGTGTCGACGGACACGCTGAAGGGCGTAGTCGCGACCTATCTCGGTCATTGGGTGGCTGATTCCCAATCGAGGAGCGCCGTGAACTCGATCAGCTCCAGTCGGACAGCCAATCTCGGTCGTGCACCAACCTTCAATGACAATCTGGTCGAGGTGGCGAAGACCGCCGGTGACTGATCTGCCTGTAAAAAGCAGGTGCACTCAGCAACACGAGTTAAATAGAGTATCACCATGCCACACGTTGTAACGGAAAACTGCACAGACTGCCAATTTACAGACTGTGTGGAGGTATGTCCGGTTTCTTGCTTTCATGGCGATGGTCGCCGTGTCTATATAGATCCGGTCGCCTGTATTGATTGTGGCGCCTGTGTTCCGCTCTGTCCGGTTCATGCGATCTACGAAGACCTGGACCTGACGGAGGAACGCGAGTCCTGGCAGGAATTGAACGCAGTCAGGGCACCGGCCCTGCCTGTGGTCAGAAAGAAGCAGGCTCCGTTGGCCGGGGCCGAGGCGCGTAAAGCGTCTCTCGGGTACTCTTGATCGACACAGAGTCCGAAGCATGCACACCGACGCTCCGACGGCGTGACGGACTTGATCGTGCTCGCGCGATCAGGTCCGTCCGGACCTCCTTTTGGTGGATCGAAGAGAAGCACCAGAGGTTTCGGAAGGGCGACCGAATCCTCACGTCCATCTTCGCCACCGGAGCTGCGCGACATGCCTGATATGCCTGGAAACGAGCACCGCAGTCCGCATTCCACGATGGAATGCGGATGCCGGCTTGGTGGCCATTCGGAACGCTGCCGATGAGATGGATCGAGGATCAGTGTGCTGCGCAGGCGTCGTCGCCGATCTCTTCGGCGCTCGACCTGATGGCAGATTGTGCCAGGATCGTTGAATCTGAAGTCATTCCCATTCAAGCCGCGTCAGGGCGTATTTCGGCCGCTGCCGTCGAGAGCCATATGGCCCTGCCTCGGTTTTCGCAGTCCGCAATGGATGGCTACGGCTTCC
This sequence comes from Kaistia soli DSM 19436, assembly GCF_900129325.1. GTDB lineage: Bacteria > Pseudomonadota > Alphaproteobacteria > Rhizobiales > Kaistiaceae > Kaistia > Kaistia soli. The sequence continues at coordinate 690,992 of NZ_FQUP01000002.1, forward strand.
ACCGGGCGGATGTCGCCGCGAAGGTCACGGGGAGCTTTCCGATTGTCGGCAGGGTGCACGCCGGCGGTGTTCCTCCGGGGGCGATGGATCGCGGGACGGCAATTCGACTCCTCACCGGCGCGGCCGTGCCTCCGGAGGTCGGAGCGGTTGTCATGGAGGAGAGAGTTCAGAGGAGCGGTGAGACCGTCGAGTTGCAGCATCCTGTCAGGCTTGGCGACAACGTCCGTTGCAGAGGCGAAGACGTGGGCCTCCACGATGTTGTGCTGCCTCCGCGGAAGCGAATTGATCCGCGCCATGTCGCCCTGCTGGCAGCGACCGGCTATCGCACGGTCGAGGTGGTTCGCCGGATCAAGGTCGGGCTCTTGTCCACGGGCAACGAATTGACTGAAGCGGGACAACCTTTGTCGGCGACGAGCGTCTTTGACTCGAACCGTCCGATGCTCATGTCGCTCCTGTCTCAACCCCATGTCGAGCTGACGGACCTCGATCTCATCGGCGATGATCTCGACAGTTATGCGGCCTACTTGCACGATCGGCACCAGTCCCTTGATGTGATCGTTACGACGGGCGGCGTTTCCGGAAGCGATGCGGACTACACGGTCAGAGCCGTGGAAATGGCCGGAGGACAAAGCCAGCGCATCGCGCTCGCCGTAAAGCCTGGAAAACCGTTCGCCTTTGGCCGGCTGGGCGCTTGCAGCGTTGTTTCTCTTCCCGGCAATCCAATGGCAGCTCTTATCGGCGCCCTTCTTTTCGTGCGTCCGCTTCTTCTGACCATGAGTGGTGTGCCGCAGGCGCCTCGTCCCGGCATTGCCGCACAGGCGTCCGCCCCCTTCGTTCACCGCCCCCGACGCACGGAATTCGTTCCAGCCATCGAAGTGGGGAGTTCTACTTCTGGCATTCCATTGATTCGTCCCGTTAGTGGGGCGGGATCGGCTCGTCTCATGTCGTTGAGCCTCGCCGACGGTCTGGCAGTCATTCCGGCCGGCGAGACAGATATCGTGCCAGGCGCAAGTCTGCTGTTTCACCGATTTGGTTCCGATTTTTCGCTTTAGCAGCAGGTCAGAGGTATCCCGATGAACGTCCAGTCTCTTGCGGAATTCACTGGCGCCACACAACAAATCTCGGGGGAACTGGTCGATGGGTTTGCTCGACGCATATCTTATCTTCGCGTCTCAGTAACCGACCGATGCGACTTCCGGTGCATCTACTGCATGAGTGACAAGATGATTTTCCTTCCGAAGAAGGATCTCTTGACGCTCGATGAGCTTCAGCGGCTTTGCGATATCTTCATTGCGAAAGGCGTCCGGAAGATCCGGCTCACCGGTGGAGAGCCTTTGGTTCGGCCCAATGTGATGAGCCTCATTCGTGCGCTTGGCGGCAGGGTCTCTTCGGGCCGACTGGAGGAGTTGACGCTGACGACCAACGGGTCGCAATTGGGTCGCTTCGCAAGCGAACTGGCCGAGTGCGGCATTCGACGGATCAACGTTTCGCTCGACACGCTCGATCCGGAGAAATTCCGCCAGATCACGCGCCGTGGCGATCTCGCCAAGGTTCTGGCAGGGATCGAGCTTGCCCTCAAAGCGCAGATCGAGGTCAAGGTCAACGTGGTGGCGCTGAAGGGGCTCAATGAATTCGAGTTGCCGGAGATCATGCGTTGGGCGCACGGCTTGGGCATGGCCATGACGGTGATTGAGACGATGCCTATGGGTGACGTCGAGGAGGATCGTACCGATCGCTATCTGCCGCTGACGATTGTTCGACGACGGCTGGAAGAGCTTTTTACTCTGAACGACAACCAACGTCGCACCGGAGGGCCCGCCCGTTATGTTTCGGTCGCGGAAACCGGAGGCACATTGGGTTTCATCACGCCGATGACCCATAATTTCTGTGAAAGTTGCAACCGCGTGCGGGTCACCTGTAACGGGACGCTCTATTCATGCCTCGGACAGGACGACGCCGTCGACCTCCGGACAATTCTTCGGCAAACGATGGATGATGCCATCGTGGCACGCCGCATCGATGAGGGTGTGCGCCGCAAGCCGAGGGGCCACAATTTCATCATTAGCGCTGACAACCGGCGGCCAGCAGTGGCGCGGCACATGAGTGTCACTGGGGGCTGATGGCGGGGGCTGCGGGCCATGGCTCTGTTCCGCGCCGTATTCTTCGTCAAATGTGATGGCACTATTCAAAGCTAGAACAAGAGCCGTTCAAAATCGTACGCGACTATGGCACGAGAGGCGTACGGGTGAACGCCGTGTGCGCCGGCTTCGTCGAAGCGGCGATGGTGGTTGAGGTCCGGATTGCGATCGGCAAGTGGACCGAGGTTCCGCTCGGAACCTTGATGAGCAGGGTCGGGCTTAGGCCGGCGTCTAGCCTGAGAAACGACGGTCATTTCCGCCGATATCGTCAATCACGTCGAACTTCCCGTCGCCGAGGCGGAGCGGTCCCAGTGATTTTACGACGTTCTGCTGGGGCCATTCAGGCTCTCGCGCGTCGTCAGCGTCAATCCGGCCCGTAGGTTCGATGGCGGAGCGCGCACCCGGGATGAGGGGGCCGGACCCATTGGTGGCCACGATTTCCGGTCAGAGCCGCATCAAGCCGCCATCGACCACAAGCGTCTGCCCTGGCACGAAACGCCCGCCGATATCGCCGGTTCGGTCGCGTTCCTAACCAGCGACGACGCCCGCTTCGTCACCGGCCAAACGTTGGTGGTCGACGGGGGTTGGTAAGCAATCCGTTGGGTGCGGTCAGCCGGGGCCGTGCCTATCGTAAGCTGCCGGCGAAGCGCTCCGCGAGGCGCTGCGTCTTGAAGGCTTCCGCGACCCAGTCGACGAAGACGCGGGTCTTCGTCGGCAAAAGACTGCGCGACGCATAATGGATCGCGATCGCTCCTGCGTCCGCATACCAGTCGGGAACGAGGCGGATCAGCGCTCCAGACTCCAATGCCGGCAGGACATCGGCCGTCACGGTCATGGCGACGCCGAGACCGAGCAGCGCCGCCTCCCGCATCGCGACGGGGTCGTTGACGACGAGCGTTGCCGTCAGCGCCGCCGCCATCTCGCGGCCCGCCACATTGCGCATCGTCCATTGCCTGATGCGGCCCGTATCCAGCGAACGCATGACGATGCCGTCCAGTTGGTGAAGGCCGCCGGGATCGCCCGGCAACTTGCGGCCCCTCAGAAAGGCGGGCGAGGCGACGGCGATGATATGCGCGGGGGCGAGCGCGCGGGCCACGATGCCGGCAGAACGCTCGAACCCGCCACCGATCGCCGCATCATAGCCCTCGGCGATCAGATCGACTTGGCGGGTCTCGAAATGCCACTCTGGCAGGACTCGTGGATAGCGCGCCCGGAAGCTCGGCAGCTGCGGCAGGACATACATGACCCCCAGCGTCAGCGGCATGCTGACCTTGAGCGTCCCGACCGGCTCGCCGCCCTCGGTCGCGATCCCTGCGATGGCAGCCTGGATGCCGTGGAGATTATCGGCAATCGCCAGGCGGAAGGCCTCGCCGGCCTCTGTGAGCGTCAGACGTCGCGTCGAGCGGTGGAACAGGCGAACGCCGAGATTGCGCTCGAGCATCGCGATATTGCGGCTCACCGCCGCGGGCGTCAGCGACAGCCGCCGTGCGGCCTCGGAGAAGCTTCCGTGCTCGGCGCTACGGATGAAAGATTCAAGGTTCGCCAGAGTCTCCATGGCACCGATTAAAGCGATCATTGAAAATGAAGCAAGTTATTCCCTGCTAATAGCGCATGGGTAAATGGGGCACGATAACCCGATCAAAGCGGTGGTCTAGCCTGGCGGGCGCGGGTGCCTCGACCGACCGGCGAACCTTCGAAAAGCGGGGCGATCATGACGATACGCGACAGAGTCGAGACCTCAAAGGCGGGTGCAGGTCAGCCCGGCATCGGCATCATCGGCGCCGGCGCCATCGGCAGCGCCATTGCCGGCATGCTTGGGCGTCACGGCCTCGCCGCAACCCTTGCCAACAGCCGTGGGCCAGCGAGCCTCGCCGAGATCGTCGCGGCAATGGGGCCGAGCATCACAGCGGGGACGCGCGAAGAAGCTGCGGCGAAGGACATCGTTTTCGTCGCGGTCAACTGGTCCAAGCTGCCGGCGGCATTGTCCGGCCTGCCGGATTTCTCCGGACGTATCGTCATAGACGCCAACAATCCCATCGAAGCGCCGCTCTTCAAGCCCGCCGAGCTCAATGGTCGCACATCCTCGGAGATCGTCGCGGGGATGGTTCCGGGCGCCCGTGTGGTCAAGGCCTTCAATCATCTCTTCGCGTCACTGTTGGCGTCTGATCCCCGAACTGAAGGCGGCCGGCGCGTGCTCCTCTATTCGGGCGACGACGCTGAGGCGAAGGCCGAGGTCGGGGCGCTGATCGACCGGCTTGGCTTCTGCGGCATCGATCTCGGTCCGCTTGCGGTCGGCGCGCCGCTCACCCAGTTCCCCGGCGGTCCCCTCGTCGGCGTGAACCTTGTCAAATTCGACTGAGCACGAGCCTTCACGGCAAACCGTCCGCCCGCGGCCATGCGGCTGCGCCGGCTGCGAGGGACGGCACTGTCCGGAATGCCGGACCCCAACCCCCGATCGTCAGGAAACGAGCAATGACCGCCGATCCGATCGAGATCGCCACAACCTTCTTCGCCCACTGGAGCGCCAACCGCATCGACGATGCAATCGCCATGCTGGCCGAGGACGTCCTCTACGACAATGTTCCGTTTCCCGACATCCTTGGGCGGGAGCAGGTTCGGAAATTCCACGCCGATTTTGGCCTCGGGACCAGCTTTACCGTCAACTGGAAGGTGACGGCCATCGCTTCGGCCGGCAGCGTCGTGCTCAACGAGCGCGTCGACGTCTTCACGCATGTCAATGGCGCCACGATCACGCTTCCTGTCATGGGGACTGTCACCGTCGAGGATGGCATGATTACGGTCTGGCGGGACTATTTTGATCCGACCGATTTCGATCGTCAGCTCGCGACGATCAAACGCTGATCACGCTGCACGAAATCGAAAGGGTCGTGATCCGAAGTGCGTTGCTGCTCTATCCCGGCCGGCGCCAAGCGGCCTATGGCTTTGCCGCATGGGCCCGCGCGTCGGCGACGACCTGACGGAAGCCGGCATAGTCGAGCGTCGACGTCATGAAGGGGCCCACCAGATAGGTCGGTGTTCCCTGCAGTCCGAGCGTATCCGCCTGAGCCAGGTTGCGGCGCAGGAGAGCGTCGATCTCTGCGGCATGCGCCGTGAGATCCTGGTTCAGTCTCTCCATATCGATACCGGCCGCGCGGATGGCAGTGAGCATCTTGTCCTCGGCGATTCCGTGTCCTGGAATGCCCATGAGGGCATGATGCGCCGCCTCGTAGCGGTCCTGATACTTGACGGCGAGCGCCGCACGAGCACCAAAGACGGAGCTTGGAGCCAGGATCGGCCAATCCTTGTAGACGAGCCGAATCTTGCCATCCTCACGGACGATCCGATCGAGGTCTGGTGCCGATTTCTTGCAGAACGGGCAGTTGTAGTCGAGGAACGCGACGATCGTGACGTCACCCCGGGGATTGCCGCCGACGGGCGCATCAGGATCGTGGAGAATGGCATTCGTGTCCCCCCTCTCGGAGTGCGCAAGCCCCGCGCCGGCGAGCGAGAACAGGCTCGACGCGGCGAACAGGGTCGAAAGGCTCAGGAAGTTGCGACGATGCATGGGGTCTCCGTAAGGTGATGGTGAACTGGAAATGTGGGCTCACGCGCCGGCCCGGCTGAGCGTCTGGCTGAACTCCTCCGTCGAGACGGCACCGATCGTCCGCGCTCCGTCGATTTCGCGCCCTGTCGCCGGGTCGATGAACAGCAGCGTGGGCGGTCCGACGACGTCGAAGCGACGCATCAGGGTCTGGCCGCCGGCGGAGTAGTCCGAGAGATCGACGCGGATGGTGGAGAGGGTCTCGAGCCTCGCGCGTGTCGCCGGATCCTGCATCACGGTGCGGTCCATCTCGACGCAGGCGGTACACCATTGCGCCGTGAAATCGATCAGGATCGGCCGCCCCTCGGCTCGAGCCGCCGCGAGCGCCTTGTCGAATTCGGCTGGGTCGACGACCGTGCGGACGGCGCTGGAAGCGCCGCGCGCCGAAGCGCCTGGTGGCGGCCGATGATCTGGCGATCCTCCCGCCGCCGCGCCGGCGATGAGGACGATTCCATACAGCGCCGCCGCCACGCCGAGGACTTCCGGCCCGAGGCGGCCACCGAGGCGCGCCTTGCCCCGGATCAGATCACAGCCTCCGAGCCAGACGCCGCCGGCGATAGCAAGGATCCCCCAGAGCAGCTGCGTCACGACACCAGGCAGGAACCTCGCCAGCATCCAGATCGCCAGACCGAGGAAGACAAAGCCGAAGGCCTGCTTGACCTTGCCCAGCCATCGTCCGGATTTCGGCAGGACCTTGCTCCCGAAGGTGCCGAAGGCGATGAGCGGCAATCCCATCCCGAGGCCGAGCGCGAACAGCGCCATGCCCCCGCGAACCTGATCGCCGGTCTGCGCCACATAGAGCAGCGCGGCCGCGAGCGGCGGCGTGACGCAAGGCCCGACGATCAGAGCCGAGACAAAGCCGAGCAAGGCTGCGCCACCCAGCGTTCCGCCTCCGGTCGCGGGCAGGCGCGTGAGGCGCGTCGACCAGGCCGCCGGCAGTTGGAGATCCACGAAGCCGAACATCGACAAGGCCAGGATGACGAAGACAAGGCTCATCAGCCCGAGCGTTGCCGGCATCTGCAATGCGATCTGCAGATTCTGTCCCGACCAGGCTGCGGCGACTCCGAGCATCGCGTATGCGAGCGCCATCGCGACGGCATAGGCGCTGGACAGCACGAACCCACGCCGTGGCGTGAGGCCGTCTCCCGATCGCGTCAGGATACCCGATAGGATCGGGATCATCGGGAAGACGCAGGGCGTGAATGCCAGCAACAGGCCGAAGCCGAGAAAGCTGATCGCCATGACCCCAATGTTGCCGGCAAGAAGCGCGGGGGAGGGCTGGTCGGTGCCGGCAGGTTTGGCGCCCGATACCTCCAGCGCAGTCGGCGCCTCCGACCCTGCGAGGGACACGCCGCCGCGTCCGGCAGGTGACACGGCCAGTGACGCGAGATCGACCGTCTTCGTGACCGGCGGATAGCAGACGCCCTGCTCGGCGCAGCCCTGATAGGTGATGTGAAGCGAGGCGTTTCCCTGGAGGTCCGATGCCGCGACCATCGCCGCTGCCTCGCCATGATAGATCTCGGTGAGACCGAAAGTCGGATCGTCCTTGACGGTCCCGGGCGCCGTCGCCATGCGAAGTGCCCCGCCTGCATCCCCTGCGGCCGCGAGCTTGTCGCGGTAAAGATAAGTGCCGGGCGCGATCGTCCAGTGGAGACGCAGATCGCCGTTCGATGGACGGGTCACCGTCAGCCGAAATACCTCGTCTGCCGGACGCGGAAGCTGCGCCATGGCAGCGCCCGGCAAGGCGCAGCTGAGCAACACAAGAACGGTGGCGAGGATCGGCTGAAGGGTCTTTGGCATGCCGGACTTTCGTTTGGGGTCCGGCGTCGTCCAAAATCTACCTTAAGCGGGCCTTAAGCTCAGCGCGGCCTGTTGCGGCGACAGGATGGTCACATCGCGTCGGCACGAGATCGCCCGGAATCTGGGAAGCACTACATGCGCATTCTCGTCGTTGAAGACGATCCGATCCTGGCCGACGGCCTCGAAGTCGGGCTTGGCCTGGCCGGAGCCACCGTCGATCGCCTCGGAAATTGTGCCGATGCGCGCGCGGCCCTGGCGACGACGCTCTTTGATGCGGTCGTGCTGGATCTCATGCTTCCCGATGGATCGGGCCTCGATCTGTTGCGAGACATCCGGGCGGCCGGCGACCGCACGCCCGTTCTACTGTTGACGGCGCTGGACGAGACGCCGGACAGGATTCGCGGGCTCGACATGGGGGCCGACGACTATCTCGGCAAGCCGTTCGATCTCGACGAGTTGGCCGCCCGGATCCGCGCGATCGCGCGGCGTGGCGGCGGTCGCGCGGCGCCCTGCCTCGCGGCTGGAGGTGTGGTCCTCGATCCGTCCCGATTGTCCGTAACGCGTGACGGGGAGCCGGTCGTCCTTTCCCGGCGCGAGTTCGCAGTTCTGTCCGCCCTGATGGAACGGCCCGGCACGATCCGCTCGAAGGGCGAAATCGAGGAACGACTCTATGGCTGGCAGGAGGAAGTCGAGAGCAACACGGTCGAGGTCCATATCCACTATCTGCGCTCCAAGATTGGCCGCGAGGCCATCGAGACCGTACGGGGCCTCGGCTATCGGATGAGGGCAGCCAATTGACGTCGCTGCGCAGGCGGCTCTTCGTCATCCTGCTGGCGGCGACGGGCCTGATCTGGCTTTCCGCGATCGCCTGGATTTTCGTCGGAACCCGAAGCGAACTGGAACACGTCCTCGATACGAGGCTTCAGGAAGCCGCGCGCATGGTGAGTTCGCTCGTCGCCGACCGTGGCATGGCAGCCTCCACCGCGATCGCCGCCGCACCCGGCCTGGCGCCGGAGCCTGGAAGCTATGAGCGCCAGCTCTCATGCCAGATCTGGTCGTTCGACGGCCATCTGGTCGCGCGGTCAAGCGGTGCTCCCGACGAGAACCTCTCCAGCAGTCCGTCGGGCTTATCGGAGCGAACCGTCGACGGAGAGCCCTGGCGCGTCTACACGATCGAGAACGCTGCGGCTGGCGTCCGGGTCATGGTCGGCGACCGGCTTGGCCTCCGCGATCGCCTCGTTGCCGACCTGATCAAGGGCTTGCTATGGCCGGCAGTGCTGATCGCGCCACTGCTCGGACTGTTGATCTGGGCGAGCCTCGGGCATGGCCTCCGACCTCTGAATGCCATGGCCGGCGATCTAAGGGCTCGTGACGGCAACGACATGAGTCCGATCGATCCGGGTCGAGCCCCTTCCGAGGTCAAGCCGATCGCCGAGGCGCTGAACGGTCTGTTCGTGAAGGTGGAGACGGCAAGGCGGCATGAACGGGATGTGACCGCCTTCGCGGCCCATGAACTCCGGACCCCGCTCGCTGGCCTGAAGACGCAGGCCCAGATCGCCATCGCCGCCCAGGATTCGGACGTCAGGCGGGGCGCGCTCAACCAGATTCTCCGCTCGGTCGATCGCACCACGCGCCTCGTTCGGCAACTCCTGACGCTCGCAAAGCTCGACGCCAGCATGGAGGTGAGCGAGGTCGAAAGCGTGAATATCGGCGACATTCTGGACGAGATCGCCGAGCCAGCCGGCGTCACCGGAGACGCCGTCCGTATCGTCATCGGAACGGAGCTGCGCGGCCTCACGCTGCGGTCCAATCGCGAGCTTCTGACGCTCGCGTTTCGCAACCTCCACGAGAATGCGGTCCAGCACATGCAGAATGGCGGAACCGTGATGTGGCGTTCGGGGCCTGATGCGAACGCCATCTCCGTGGAAGACGAGGGGCCGGGGATTCCAGCTGAAGACCTCGCCCTGGTCACGCAGCGCTTCTTCCGCGGCCGCCACCAGAGCACTGTTGGCACCGGCCTTGGGCTTGCCATCACCGAGGTGGCGATACAAAAGCTCGGTGGATCCCTCCTGCTGGAAAACCGGCAGGACGGGCCTGGCCTCCGCGCCACGATCCGCCTCCCGAAACCAGACTGGACATATCCGGCAGGCCGTTCCCGTATCCCACTATGAGCCGGATGGCGCCATCCAGGCGCTGAACCCCTTGAGGCTGACATAGAAGCCGGCGGCGATGACGATCGTCGCGAACACCAGCGTCAGGACGCGGCCACGCCCGGCAAGCCGTCGCGCCAGATAGGTTCCACTGACACTGCCGGCGAGGCCGCCAAGGATGAACAGGCCGGCGATCCACCAGTTGACCAGACCCGACACCGCGTAGCTGGCCGCTGTCGTCATGCCGAAGAAGGTGACCGACACCAGCGAGGAGCCGATCGCGTTGACGATAGGCATCGCCGTCGCGCCGATCAGGCCCGGAACGATCAGGAAGCCGCCGCCTATGCCGAAGAAGCCGGAGGCGAGGCCAACAACAAGGCCCGTGGCCGCCAGGAGCGGCAGCAGCTTTGGCGCGGTCTCCAATGAAAGCCGGGCATCGGGATTGCTGCCGCCTCGGCGACGCCGCGTCATCAACGCGCCGACGACCAGCATGAGAAGCCCGAACAGCGCCAGCAGCTTCTGGCCGTCCACGGCCTTGCCGACTGCGGCGCCGATGATCGTGCCGACAATGCCCGCCACGGCGAACGCCACCGCGCAGGGCCATTTCACGGTCCGCGCCCGCGCATGCCCGACAAGGCCGAAGGCAGCGCTGGCCGCCACCGCCACCGCGCCGGTGCCGATCGCCTCATGCGGCGAGCCGACACGAACGACATAGAACAGGAGCGGGACGGCGAGGATCGAGCCCCCGCCGCCGACCAGGCCGAGCGAGAACCCGACCACGCTTCCCGAGGCGACCGCGAGCGCGTCCTGGATCAGGCTAGCGTCCATCACCGCCCCAACAGGCGGGAGAAGAAGCTCTGGCCCGGCTGCGCGTCTTTCGCCGGATCTCTTTGGACGGATTCAACCGGCAGGCCGGCCGAGCGCCACGCCGAGATGCCGCCCTGCATCACATAGGCTTCCGCGCGTCCGGCCTTTGCGACGAGCCGCGAGGCGTTGTTGCTGGTCCGCGTGCCGCCGGCGCAGAAGAAGACGACGCGCTGTTCGGGCGCCAATGGGAGTTCCGAAACATCCAGCCGGCTGAGCGCAATGTTCTGCGACCCCGGAATATGCGCCTGCGCATATTCGCCAGGTTCCCGCACATCGACGAGCAAGGCACCCTCCTTTTGAAGGCGCGCGACGGCTTGCGCATCGAGGCTCTTGAGCGAGCGTGTCATGGTCGTATTCCTTCTTCTCAGCCGAACGGCTTGGTCTTCTACGGACAGAAGATCCGCTTCATGGTTTCGAGGATCTGTACCGCCCGGACATCGGATATCCGGTAGTACAGCGTCTGGGATTCACGACGAAAAGCGACGAGATCATCTTCGCGCAGGCGCGCAAGATGCTGGGATAATGCCGATTGACTGAGTCCGACTTCGTCAGCCAGAGCCGTGACGGTCATTTCTCCCTGGCCCGCGAGATGGCAGAGGATCAACAGGCGGTGCTCGTTGGCGATCAGCTTCAGGAACTGCGCCGCTTCGCCCGCCTTCTGCTGCAACCCGTCGAGAGCATCGGCCTCCATGGGTAGGCTCCTTTATGCGATGTTGCTAATTTAGATAACGCTAATATATAGAGCGCAACTGAACCGCAAGGAGGCCGGCATGCCAAAAGCGAACATCCCCGATATCCAGGCGTTCTTCGACGAGGCGACCTTCACGGTCAGCTATCTCGTCAGCGATCCGGCGACGAAGCGCGGTGCGGTGATCGATCCGGTGCTGGATTATGACCCGGCCTCCGGCGAGGTCGATATCGGCTCCGTCGAGGCGATCCTGGCAGCCGCGCGAAATTCCGGCATCTCTATCGAATGGGTGCTGGAGACCCACGCCCATGCCGATCATCTGTCGGGCGCGCCCTATATCAAGGCGCAGACCGGCGCGAGGATCGGCATCGGCGAGCACATCAAGGACGTGCAGCGGATCTTTCGTCCCGTCTTCAATGCGCTCGACCTTCATACGGACGGGCGCGACTTCGATCGTCTCTTCGCCGAAGACGACACGCTCGCGATCGGCGAGATCGAGGTCGAGATCCTCCATACGCCCGGCCACACACCGGCGGATGTCAGCTACCGCATCGGCGATGCCGTTTTCGTCGGCGACACGCTGTTCATGCCGGACTACGGCACCGCGCGCGCCGATTTTCCCGGCGGCGGCGCCCACCAGCTCTACCGTTCGATCCAGCGCCTGCTGACGCTGCCGCCCGAGACGCGGCTGTTCATGTGCCACGATTATCTGGCGCCGGGCCGGGACAGCTATGCCTGGGAAACCACCGTGCGCGCGGAGCGCGAGGAGAACATCCACCTGAAGGGCGGCGTCGGCGAGCAGGACTTCGTCGCGATGCGCACCGCGCGCGATCACACGCTCTCGGTGCCGAGACTGCTCTTGCCCTCGATCCAGGTGAATATTCGGGCGGGACGCTTTCCGGAAGCGGAGGACAACGGCGTCCATTACCTGAAGATCGCCGTGAAGCCGAAGAGCGAAGAATTCCGACGGTCCATGGCGGGCGGCGGCTGAACGGACGCCGCTCATTCAGCTCCGAGGGTTGCGCCGTGGCGATCGGGTGAAGGTATGTCGGGCGGGGCGAGATTCCCCAAAGTGCCGAAGTGGCATTCCCCAGTCGGTCGCTAGGATGCTGTCGCCGCCTCCATGATCAGATCGATTTGAGCAAGCCGCCATCGATGCGGATCAGACTGCCGGTGATGTAGGACGCGCGGTCGCTGGCGAGAAAGGCGACGAGGTCGCCGAGTTCTTCCGCCCGGCCATAGCGTCCGGCAGGTATGGCTGCGATCGACTGTGCTTTAACCGCCTCGACCGACTGTCCAAGCCGCTTGGCCGTTGCCGCGTCGAGTTCGTCGACCCTGTCGGTCTGGATGCGGCCCTGGACGACCACATTAACCGTGACGCCATGCGGCGCGACTTCGGAGGCCAACGTCTTGCTCCAGCCGACCAGCGACTGGCGGAGCGCGTTGGAGAGCGCGAGGCGCGGCAGCGGTGCTTCGACGCCGGACGAGGTCAGCGTGACGATGCGGCCCCAGCCCCGGTCGATCATGCCGGGCAGCAACGCGTTGCTGATGGTGACGAGCGGCGTGACCATGATCGCGAACTGCTTCGCGAGCAGATCGGGGGTGAGGTCCTTGGCTTCGGCAGGCGGCGGACCGCCGGAATTGTTGACGAGGATGTCGATGCCGCCTGCCTGGCAGGCATTGATCAGCGCGTCCACGGAAGCCGGGTCAGTCAAGTCAAGCCGTTCGGCGCGAATGCTGCCGCCGGCCGCCGGATCGATCCGGCTGCCGAGCGCCGCGATCGCCTCGGTCGAGCGCGAGGCGCCAATGACCGCCGCGCCCTCATTGGCGAGCGCGATGGCGACCGCGGCCCCGAGACCCTTGCTGGCGCCGAGCACCAGCGCACGCTTGCCTTCGATACCAAGTTTCATACGGCGATCTCCTCAACCTTCCGGGTCTGGCGGGCGAGCAGCCTTTCGATATCAGCGACATCGGCGGGCGAGAGCACCGAGCCCGGCTTCCGCTGCTTGGCCGACGCGATGACACCGCGCTTGGCGAGCACATATTTGCGGCAGGCGAGACCGATGCCCTGCTGTTGCTCGTAGCGAGCCAACGGAAGATAGGCATCGAAGATGTCCTGCGCACGGTCCATATCACCGCGCCCACAGGCCTCCACCACGCCGACCATCATTTCCGGGTAGCAGAAGCCAGTCATGGCGCCGTCGGCGCCGCGTGCCATTTCCTCGGGCAGAAACAGGCCACCATTGCCGCAGAGGATGGAGATCCGCCGCGTCTCGCCCTTGTCGCTGAGGGCCCTGAGCGCGCTGATCTTGGCAAGGCCGGGCCAGTCCTCATGCTTGAGCATGACGCATGTCGGCACGTCGCGGACGATCCGGTCGATCACCTTGGCGGCGATGGCTACATTCGTGGTCAGCGGATAGTCCTGCAGCACGAAGGGAGTCTTGCCGAGCGCCTCTCCGACCGAGGCGTAGTAATTGTAGATCTGGTCGTCGGTCTTCAGCGTCCAGGGCGGCGCGACCATCACGCCGGCCGCGCCCATGTCCATCACGCCGTCGGCAAGCTCGCGCATCGGCGCGAGGCCCGGGGCCGACACCCCGACGATAATCGGCAGGCGACCCGCGACGCGGTCGATAACCCGGCGCGCCACCAGCCGCGATTCCTCGGCCGTCAGCTTCGGTGCCTCGCCAAGCTGGCCGAGGATCGTCAGGCCAGTCGCGCCGGCCTCCTCATAGAAATCGACCATGCGATCGATGCTGGCATCGTCGAGCGCGCCATCCTCCTTGAAGGGGGTAACGGCGATGACATAGACGCCCTTGGCGTCTTCGGTCAGAAGCGGCATCGGTTGGCTCCGGGCTTTCGGTCAGCGTGTCCAATAAAGAAGGGCGGGATTATCGACGAACACGCGGCGTTGCGCTTCGGCCGGCACGGCGTCGAGCGCCAGGGCGATGAGATCATCCTCTTCCGGCACGGTCTCGAACAGCTCCGTATGCGGCCAGTCGCTGCCCCAGAGCAGGCAGTCCGGATGGCTTGCGGCGAGAGCCCCGACGACCGAACGGTAACGGTCGGGCGCGGTCCCAGGCAGACGATAGGGTGCCGAAATCTTGACATGCACGCGCCCATCGTCGAGCGCGCGTTGCAGCGTCGCCAGCGGGCGCGGAGCGTCGTCGAGCGGCATGAAGGCGAGATGGTCGATGACGGCGGCGATGTCGTGACGGGCGGCGAGTGCGGCGACGCTGTCGATCGCGTCGGGGCCGACCTGGAACTGCAGGTGCCAGCCGCGCGCGCGGATGCGGGGCGCCAGCGCCGCCGCGGCATCGAGACCGATGCCCGCTTTGTTGCGCAGATTGATGCGGATGCCACGGACGCCGGCGCGGTCAAGCGTGCCGAGTTCCGCGTCGCTGATGGCTGGGTCCACCACGACGACGCCGCGAAGCTGCGCGGGGTGGGCAGCGAGCGCGTCGAGGAGAACATGGTTGTCGAGACCATAGACGCTTGGCTGAACCAGGACGCCTCTGGCGATGCCGAAGCTTTCGGCAACCGCCACCCAGTCCTCGATGCCGCGCATCTGCGGCGTGTAGCTGCGCGGGCTCGCAAGAGGCGCGCCGGCCGAAAACACATGCAGATGGCTGTCGCACGTTCCCTCCGGCAGCCGCAGCCCGCGCGGGTTCCGCAGCGGGCGCGGCGGCAGGCAAAGCGGTGCGTCTTCGGTATCAGCCATGCGGCATGCCCGTCAGGAAATCGAAGTCCGCGCCCTCGTCGGCTTGCAGGACATGCTGGTCATAAAGGCGGGCATAGCCGCGCGCCGGCGAAGGCTGCGGCGGCGGCAGGTCCGCCATGCGCCGCTCAAGCTCCGCCGCGTCGATCAGAAGCTCGATCCGCCGCGCCGGCACGTCGAGCCGGATGCGGTCGCCGGTCCTGACGGCGGCCAGCGGGCCTCCGGCCGCCGCTTCCGGCATGACATGCAGGATCACCGTGCCGAAGGCCGTGCCGCTCATGCGCGCGTCGGAGATCCGCACCATGTCCTTGACGCCCTGGCGGGCCAGATGGCGCGGGATCGGAATATAGCCAGCCTCGGGCATGCCCGGCGCCCCGCGCGGGCCAGCATTGCGCAGCACCAGTACGTCGTCGGCGGCGATGCCGAGCGTTTCGTCCTCGAGCCGCTCGGTCATGTCGCGCACCGAATCGAACACCACGGCGCGCCCCTCATGCACCTGCAGTTTCGGATCGGCGGCCGAATGCTTAATGACGGCGCCGTTGGGCGCCAGATTGCCTGAAAGGACCGCGAGGGCGCCGTCGGCCGAGACCGGGTTGTCGCGGCTTCGGATGATCTGATGCTCGTAGCGCGGCGGCAGGTTGGCGACGCAGTCGCGGAGCGTGCCGCCGAAGGCGAGCGGCGCGTCGAGATCGACGACATCGGTGAGTTCTGACAACAGCCGCGGCACGCCACCGGCCGCGTGGAACTCGCCCATATAGGCGACGCCCGAGGGCTTGAGATCGACGAGGACCGGCACGATCCGGCCGAGGCCGTCGAGCTCCGCCATGTCGAGCCTGCGCCCGAGCCGCCCATAAATCGCCGCGAGATGCACCACCGCATTGGTCGAGCCGCCGAGCGCCTGCAGGACGGCGAGGCCGTTGCGCAGCGCCGCCGGCGTCAGCACGTCGGCCGTCGTCACGCCAGCTTCCGCCATGGCGACCGCCACGCGGCCGGTTTCCTCGGCGATGCGGATGCGCTCCGCCGAGGTGGCGGGCGCCGATCCGGACATCGGCAGCGCCAGCCCCATCGCCTCGACAAGGCAGGCCATTGTGCTGGCCGTCCCCATGACGGTGCAGGTTCCCACGGAACTTGCCAGGCGGCCATTGATCTCGCCGAGTTCGGCCTCATCCAACTGACCGGCCCGGAATTGACCCCAGAGACGGCGGCAATCGGTGCAGGCGCCGAGCCGCTCGCCGCGATGATGGCCGGTTTCCATCGGCCCGGTCGGCAGGATGATCGCCGGCACCTCGCTGGAGGCTGCCGCCATGACCTGGGCCGGGATCGTCTTGTCGCAGCCGCCGATCAGCACGACGGCGTCCATCGGCTGCGCGCGCACCATTTCCTCCGTCTCCATCGCCATCAGGTTGCGAAGGAACATCGAGGTCGGCGCGGCGAAGCTCTCGTGGATGGAGATCGTCGGGAACACCATCGGCATGCCGCCGGCCAGCATGATCCCGCGCTTGGCGGCTTCGATCAGCTGCATGACATTGCCATGGCAGGGATTGTAGTCCGAATAGGTGTTGGCGACGCCGATGATCGGCCGATCCAGGGCATCGTCGGAATAGCCCATCGCCTTGATGAAGGCCTTGCGCAGGAACAGCGAGAAGTCCTGGTCGCCATAACTCGTCAGCCGTCTGCGAAGCCCGCGCGTCACCCTCGATCTCCCTTGCACGGATCACCGCGATCGCGTCGGGTCATTCCTACAGGGGTGGCGTTTATTGTCAATAATGATCAGCTGTATCGATGAGCTGCGAAGCGAAGGCTGATCGTTTTCTCCTTTCAAAATCGTTGAATCGGCTCTAGTTTAAAGGACAAACGGACGCGGTTGGGCGCAGAAATTATTGACAAGAGCGAGGTGGATCGTGCGGGTTGGCATGGTGGGCGCAGGCTGGGTCACTCAGTATCATCTGCCGGGATGGGCGGCGGTCGATGGTGCGGATGTGGTCGCGATCTGCGATCCCGACGGCGAGGCCGCTTCTGATCGCGCGCGCGCCTTCGGCATTGGAGCGCAGTTCGACACGATCGAAGCGATGCTGGATGGCGCGGAGCTCGACGCGCTCGACATCTGTTCGCCGCGGCCGCTTCACGCCCCGCATGTGCGGGCTGGCGCGGCGCGTGGCCTGGCGCTGCTCTGCCAGAAGCCGCTCGGCGTCGATCTTGGCGAGGCCGAAGCGCTGGTGGCCGACACGGAGGGCCGCGCCCGCCTGATGGTGCATGAGAATTGGCGCTTCCGCCCCTATTATCGCCGGCTCGCCGCCTGGCTGCGCGAGGGCGTCGTGGGCGACATCGTCTCCATCCGCTTCGAGTTTCATTCGAGCGGCATGCTGCCCGGGCCGGATGGTGCGCGGCCGGCGCTCGTCCGCCAGCCCTTTTTCCGTTCACTCGATAGACTGCTGGTGATGGAAGTGCTGATCCATCACCTCGATACGCTGCGCTTCCTGTTCGGCGAGTTTGACATGGTCACGGCTCGCCTTGGGCGAAGCAACAGCGAGATCATCGGCGAGGACAGCGCCATCCTGACGCTTTCCCGGCGCGGCGATGGCGTGCCGCTCTCGATCTCCGGCAATCTGGCGGTGCATGGCGCACCGCCAGCACCGATCGATCGCCTCAGCATCTATGGCTCGAAGGGAACGATCCTTCTGGAAGATGCGGATCTCCGCCTCGTCGGCGCAGAGCTGCGGCACGCGCCGTTCGATGCGCGCGAAAGCTATCAGGCGGCCTATGGCGCCGCGATCCGGCACTTCGTAGAACAGACGCGGTCGGGCGCGCCCTATGAGACCAGCCCGCAAGATAATCTTGAAACGTTGCGGCTGGTCGAGCGAGCGTACACGCTTAGCGGATTCGAGGCGTGCGCATCCGCGGCATCGCCGCAACTGGCATGAACCCGGCATCGGATGGCAAGCATGATCGATCTTGAGGTTCCCCCCGGCGACGAACACGAGGATATCCGTATCGTCCGGGCGCTCGAAGAGGACATCATTTTCGGGCGGCTGGCGCCGGGCGCGCGCCTGACCGAGGATTCGCTGCTGTCGCGCTTCCCGGTGACGCGCCATTTCGTCCGCCAGGCGCTGGTGCAGCTCGAGCAGATGGGCATCATCGTCCGGGAGCGGAACAAGGGCGCCACCGTCCGCTCGCTGACCCCGTCCGAGGTGCGGCAGATCTATGATGTGCGCGAACTGATTCAGCGTCAGGCGGCGCTTCTGATCCCGCTGCCGGCGCCGCACAGCCTCATCGAGACGCTTCTGGCCATTCACAAGGAGCATGGCGAGCATATCGAGAACGGCTATCTGCGCGGCGTGCACGAGACCAATGACCGCTTCCATCTCACGCTGTTCGGCGCTTGCGGCAATAAATATCTCGTGCAGTCGATCGAGCTTTATATGCGCTACAGCCTGCCGGTGCGCGCCAACTCGATGTCCGACCGCGCGGCGCTCGACATCTCGCACAGCCACCACAGGCTCATGATCGACATGCTGTCCGGCCGCGACAACTGGGTGCTGGCGCAGCTCTGTGTGGATCACCTTCAGCCGAGCAAGCGGCGCTATATCGAATTGGTCGAAAAGTGATCGCGCCCGCCGGGGAGGGCGGCGGGCGCGATCAGGTTCCGCATCAGTAGTCGATGCGGAACAGCGACACGCCCTGGCGCGGGAGGTCTGTCGCGAGAGTAAGGACGCCGTCGGCCGTCACGGTGCGTGTTTCCAGCACCGCGAGCTTCCCGGCGGCTTCGAGCCGCTCGTAATCGGCGCCCGTGACCGTCTGCGGCGAGCCCATCTTCTGCCACACGCCGAACGCGTTCGAATGGTCCTTGTCCATCCGGTAATGGGTGAGGCGATGACTGCCGGGACGCAGATTGGCGAGCGCCAGTGTCACCGTGGCGGCGCCGTCCTCGATATCGTCGTCGTGATAGTTCCATACGAGAACGCTGACGCCGCGCGCGTCGCGCGTCGCGACGGCATTGACGTCCGGCGTGTCGCGCACGCCATGCAGCATGATGTCCTCGATGGCTACCGCGTGGTCGCTCTTCGTCTCGATCCATTCGCCGCCGAGCTTACCGAGCATGCGGAAGCCGTTGAGCACCGCCTTGTCGACGCCATTGGTCGCAAGGTCGCGGAAGCCGTCGAACCAGGGCTGGTCCTCGAACAGGAAGGCCCAGGTGACGGCGCCCTCGATCTCGACGCCTGCGCGCTTGGACAGCTCATAGGTCCGGATCATGCTCTCGACGACATAGGCGCCGTAGAGCGGGCCGTTGCGATAGCCGTTCTGCGGGTGCACCCGCGCCGAGCAGGCCGCGCATCCCTCGGGGTCGGACTCGCCGATGACGGTCGGCAGATGGCGCAGCGTCGGGAACTCGTTGACGATGGCGAGGTTCGCCTCGATGTCGCGCAGCTGCTTGTGCAGGCCCATGCGGACGTGATCCTGCCAGACCACCGGATTGCCCTTGGCATGGAAGGCGATGAAGTCGATCGGCGTGTCGGTGTCGACGATGAACTGCAGGAACGCGCGGAGGAAAGTCTGGGCCTTCGGGTTGTTGAAGGCGCCGCAGGTGTGCGGCCCGCCGACCCGGACGCCGGGCAACGCATCCTTGAGGGCGCGGGCGGTGACCGCATACATCGCGCAGAATTCCTCGACCGTGCCCTTCCAGTAGTGGCCGTCCGGCTCGTTCCACACTTCCCAAGGCCAGCCGCGGACGACGTCTTCGCCATACCGGTCGGCAAGGTGGCGCGCCCAGGCATGGACGAGGTCGCCCCACTTCTTGAGGTCTTTCGGCGGTGAAGCCCAGCCGGTCATGATCGTCGCGTAGCGGTCCTCGAGCGACCAGCTGTGGCGATAGGGGCCGGGGTCGGTGGAGAGCGCTTCCGGCATGAAGCCGACCTGTACGAGCGGGATGTTCCCAGCCTCGACATAGGCATCGAAGATGCGGTCCATGATGGTCCAGTCATAGACCGGATTGCCACCGGCATCCTCGGTATAGGCGTTGGTCGATCCCCATTTGAGCGAATAGGTGCCATCGCCCGAGGTGAGGAGGTTATGCGTGCGTACGCGCACCGGCTCGGGGCTGAGCTCGGTCAGTTCCTTGAGCAGTTTCTTGCCATTGGCGGTGTCAGTGTAGTTCGGCTCGTCATAGCCGAACCAGTTCCACAACGGCTTGTAGGCGCCGCGCGACTCGGCAGCGTCGACGTCGATCCTGACGTCATAAGTCTTGGTCATCGGTGCTCCACCCTTGGCCGTCGGTTTTGAGGAAGGATCGGCCCGCAGGCGCTGATCGTCGGCACGCACGCTAACCCGGTCACTGTTTTTGTCAATAATGAAATCCCGATCGCACTAAGCCTTCGCGGATTTCCGCAGCAATGCGGCGGAGAAATCTGGTGCTTTGTCGATAATCCGGTTGCTCTCACGTTGGAAATTGTCGATAACAGGGGGCGAGCCGGGTCGTGGAGGAGCCTGCGATGGCCGGACATCGAGGACGCGTCGTGTCGGCCGCAGAGCCGGCTGGGCGTCAGGCCTGCGCGTGCGGGCATGAGGAGGAACGACAATGCTGTTCAAGAATCTGCTCGCGGCAATCCTTCTGACCGCCGCGTCCGTCCTGCCGGCTGGCGCCCAGGACTTCATCGCCGGCATTCCGCGCAACGAGACGCTGATCGTCCAGGGCCCACCGGCGCAGAATGCCGAATGGTTCAATCTGTGGGCACCCGGCGGCGGCGCGAGCAATGACGGCCTGCAGCAGCTGACCGCGGACACCTTCTGGTTCATCAATCCCGATGGAACCGGCGACCAGGCCTGGACGAACGCCCTCGCGGCGGATCGGCCGCAGTACAATGCCGACTTCACCGAGATGACCGTGAAGCTGAAGGACGGCATCTTCTGGAGCGACGGCGTTCCCTTCACGGCCGACGACGTCGTCTACACGGTCGAGACGCAGATCGCCCATCCGGGCATGGGCTGGAGCGCGCCGTTCACGGTCAATGTGGATCGCGTCGAGGCGACCGATCCGCATACGGTGGTATTTCATCTGAAGGCGCCGAACTCGCGCTTCCACACGCTGTTCACGGTGCGCTGGAACGCCGCCTGGATCATGCCGAAGCATGTCTTCGAGAAGGTCGCCGACCCGCTCGGCTTCAATAACAATCCGCCCGTCTCGCTCTCGGCCTATGTGCTGCAGAGCTATGACAAGGCCGGCAACTGGGCGATCTGGAAGCTGCGCGATGATTGGCAGCGGACGTCGATCGGCATGGGGCTCAAGGAGCCGCCGCAGGTCAAATATGTCGTCTATCGCAATGCCGGCAATCCCGATGCCCGCGTCATCGAGCAGCTCAATCACAATCTCGACGTCATCAACGACATCGCGCCGGAGGGCATGTTCACCATCGCCCGCAAGGCCGGTGACAACATGGCCGCGTGGTTCCCGGGCTTCCCGTTCGCCCATCCCGATCCGACGCTGCCTTCCGTCCTCTTCAATCACCAGGTCAAGCCGTTCGACAATGCCGATGTCCGCTGGGCGCTGGCACTGATGATCGACATCCGTTCTGTTGCCATGGGCGCCTATCGCGGCGCTGCCAACCTTGCCGCGCTCTCGACCCCGCCGACCGGCATCGCGGTGCCGGACTATTACGAACCGATGCAGGATTGGCTGCAGGGCTTCGAGCTCAATACCGGCACGCGGACCATCAAGCCCTACGACCCGACGATCGCCGAGCAAGTCGCAGCGCTGGTTCGCCCACAATGGGGCGAGAGCATTCCAAGCGATCCGGCCAAGCTGAAGACCATGTTCGGCTTCGGCTGGTGGAAGCAGGATGTCCAGGCGGCCACGGAGCTGCTGCAGAAGGCCGGCTTCACCAAGCAGGGCAACCAGTGGATGATGCCCGACGGGAAGCCGTTCGCGATCCGTCTGATGGTCGAGGGCGACAACATCCCGACGCTGGCCCGCGCCGGCACCATCATCGCCCAGCAATGGTCGATGCAGGGCATCAAGACGACGGTGGACGTCGCGGGGCCGACCAACGGCCAGCGCCTCGGCGCCGGCGATTTCGAGGCGGCGATCTACTGGAGCGTCGAGACCTGGGGCGGCCACCCCGATCTCTCCTTCTTCCTCGACAGCTACGACTCGGCCTATATCGCCGCGCCGGGCAAGACGCAGCCGCCGCGCAACCTGCAGCGCTGGAAGAGCGACAAGCTCGACGCGATCATTGCCGAAAATCGCAAGATCGCGTTCGACTCGCCGAAGGTCATCGAGCTGGGTCGTGACTATCTGAAGCTGGCCGTCGAAGAGATGCCCTTCATTCCGCTGATGGCCTACAACAAGTTCGCGCCCTTCGACACGACCTACTGGACCGGCTATCCGAGCGCTGCTGATCCATACGCCGCATCGGGACCGTTCTGGTCGAACCTGCGCTACATGATCGTCGCGCTGAAGCAGAACCCGAACGCGCCGAAGCCCTGACCGCTCAGGCGGGCGCGGCGAAGGTCGCGCCCGCATCCCCTTGCCGACAAAGTGGATCGCAGATGGACGGCTTTGCCAAATATCTCGCCCGGCGCTTTCTCCAGTTCATCCTCGTGATCTTCCTGGGCGTGTCGCTGGCCTTCCTCATCACGCATCTCTCGCCCGTCGATCCGGTCGAGCAATCCGTGTCGTTGATGACGAATTTCGGTGCGACCGATCCGCGATCGGTGGCGCTTCTCCGCGAGGCCCTGTCAGAACTCTATGGGCTGCAGGGTTCGTTCTTCGAGCAGTATCTCGCCTTCTGGGGCCGCGTGCTGCATGGCGATTTCGGTCCGTCGCTGTCGTCCTTCCCGACCCCCGTGATGTCGCTGATCATGGGCGCGCTGCCCTGGACGGTCGGATTGCTGACGTTGTCGGTGCTCATCTCGTGGTGCCTCGGCAACCTCCTCGGCGCGCTGGCCGGCTATTTCCGTTCCAATCTGCTGTTGAAGCTCTCGGGCGCCGCCGTCATGGCGCTGCATCCGGTGCCAGCCTATATCGTCGGTCTGCTGCTGCTCCTGACTTTCGGCTTTGTCTGGCCGGTGCTGCCGATCTCGGGCGGCGCGCAGATGAACCTGCAGCCGGGTTTCAGCCTCGCCTTTGTCGGCTCGGTCATCGTGCATGGGCTGCTGCCGGCGCTTACGCTCGTCCTTGTCGGCATCGGCAGCTGGTTCATCTCGATGCGCTCGCTCGTTTCCAACATCGTCACCGACGATCACGTCGTCTATGCCGAGCTCGGCGGCGTCTCGTCGGGGACGATCTTCAGCCAGTATGTCGCGCGCAACGCGCTGCTGCCGCAGCTGACCGGATTGGCCCTTTCTCTCGGCAATGTGTTCGGCGGCGCCGTGATCACCGAATTCCTGTTCAATTATCCGGGCGTCGGCAGGCTGCTGATCCAGGGCATCTACAGCGGCGACTACAGCCTGGTGCTCGGCGTCACCACGATGTCGATCGTCGCGGTGGCTGTCGCGGTCTTCGTCATCGATCTCCTCTACCCGCTCATCGATCCACGCGTGAGGCTCGGCTGACCATGTTCTCGATCCTCAGGGACCTGCTGCGCTTCAATGTCGAATTCCTCATCGGCTTCCTCCTGACGGGCACGATCTTCCTCTTTGCCGCGGCGCATTTCTTCGCGCCCTATCCCGACACGGCCATCTACTTGCTGCCGCCGGACATGCCACCTTCGGCCGAATTCTGGCTCGGCACCACGTCGCGCGGTCAGGACGTCTTCTGGCAGATCAGCGGTGCGATCTGGAACACCATGACCTTCGGCCTCACGGTGATGATCCTCAGCCGTATCGTGGCGCTCGCCGTCGGCATGGTGTCGGGCTATCTCGGTGGCAAGGCCGACGAAGTGCTGATGACGATCAACGACACGCTGATCGCGCTGCCCAACATCCCGATCCTGCTGCTCGTCTATTTCGTCATGCGCGACCAGATGACCTGGCCGCTCCTCGCGCTCACCGCGGCGCTGCTCGGCTGGAACTATGACGCGCGCCTCATCCGCTCGGTGACGCTCAGCCTCCGCAACCGGGAATTCACCCGCCACGCCGTGTTCGCCGGCATGAGCGTGCCGCAGGTGCTGATACGCCAGCATCTTCCCTATGTGATGCCGGTCGTCTTCTTCACCGCCATGAACAATCTGATCTGGGCCATCGGGCTCGAGGTCACGCTGTCGGTTCTCGGCTTCTCCGACGTCAACCGGCCGACGGTCGGCGGCATGATCTATTGGGCCAACCAGCATCAGGCGGCCGTTTCCGGCATCTGGTGGTGGCTCGTGTTCCCGATCGTCGCGGTGGTGCTGCTCTTTCTCGGCCTGTTCCTGCTGGCGATCTCGATCAACGAATATATCGACCCGCGCAGTCGCCTGAGCCGGATGGGAGGCTGACCATGCACGCCACTTTGAAGCCCGAGGCCTCGACATCGTCTGCCGATCCGGTGCTGCGCGTCGATAATCTCAAGGCCTACTACCAGATGAACTATTTCGGCGTGTCGCGCGAAGTGCGCGCCGTCGACGACATCACGCTGACCATCCGCCGAAACGAGATCTACGGCATCGCCGGAGAGTCCTCGTCCGGCAAGTCGTCCCTGATCAAGACGATCGCCGGTGCGATCCGGCCGCCGCTGCGCGTCGTTTCGGGCTCGGTGCGCTTCGATTTCGACGGCCGAACCCTCGACGTCTATAACGATCCCGAGGCGATGAAGGCGGCGCGCTGGCGTCATCTCAGCTATGTGATGCAGGGCTCGATGAACGTCCTCAATCCGGTCCGCCGGGTGAAGCACGCGTTCCACGATTTCGCCTTCCGCCATATGGGCCTGTCGCCGTCGGCGTTCCGGGCGCGTGTCGAAGCGCATCTCGAGCGGATCGGGCTCGATCCGCAAGTGCTCGAATCCTATCCGCACCAGCTCTCGGGCGGCATGCGGCAGCGGCTGGCGATCGGTCTCGCGACGGTTTGCGAGCCGGAATTCATCATCGCCGACGAGCCGACCACGGCGCTCGACGTCCTCGTGCAGCAGGATGTGCTGGCGCTGATCAAGGACGTCCAGATGCGGCTCGGCTCGTCGATCATCTTCGTGACGCATGACATGACGGTGCATGCGGCGATCGCGGATCGGATCGGCATCATCTATGCGGGGCGGCTGGTCGAGGAAGGGCCGTCGCAGGCGATGTTCGAGCAGCCGCAGCACCCCTATACCGCGCATCTCATCGCCAGCCTGCCGCGCATCGGCGATACGACGCGCCGCGTCTCGCTGCCCGGCAAGCCGCCCAATCTCGCCGATCCGCCGAGCGGCTGCCGCTTTCATCCGCGCTGCCCGCTTGCGATCGCCAAATGCGAGACCGAGAGCCCGCCGCTTGTGCCGCGCGGCGAGGGCCGCGTCGCCTGCTGGCGCGCCGGCGAGGTGGCGGCGGCATGAGCGCGCTCCTCCAGCTCGACCATGTCGGACGCAGCTATCCCGTCGGCGGCTTCTTCGCCCGGCGGCAGCTCCAGGCGGTCAAGGACTTGAGCTTCACGCTCAATGCCGACAGGCCCGAGATTTTCACGATCGTCGGCGAATCCGGCAGCGGCAAGACGACCACCGCCCGCATGATCCTCGGTAACGAGGTGCCGACCAGCGGCGTTATCCGCTTCCTCGGCCAAGATGTCGCCGCCATCCGCAGCCGCAAGGACCGGCTGGCCTTCATGGCGAAGGTCCAGCCGATCTTCCAGAACCCGTTCGAAGCCTTCAACCCGCTGACGACGTTGGATTTTTATCTCTATTCCACGGCGCGACGCTTTCTCGGCCTCAGGACTCGGGCCGAGATCGAGGCCGCCGCGGACAAGGCGCTGCAGCATGTCGGCCTTTCGCTGGTGGAGGTGCGCGGCCGCTATTCGCATGAGCTTTCGGGTGGCCAGCTCCAGAGAATTGCCGTCGCCCGAGCGCTCATCCCCAGCCCTAAGCTGATCGTGGCGGACGAGCCGGTCTCGATGGTCGACGCCTCGCTGCGCATGTCGATCGTCAATCTATTCCGCACCCTGCGCGACGATCTCGGCGTCACGATCATCTACATCACGCACGATCTTTCGACGGCTTATTATATCTCCGACCGCGTGATCATCATGCACAAGGGCGATGTGATCGAGGCCGGCGATGCGCGCGCGGTGCTCGGCAATCCGAGCGAGGACTATTCGCGCGCGCTGCGCAATGCCGTGCTGCCGCCAGATCCCGTCGCGGCGCGCCGGATCATCGAGGCGAGACTGGAGCGGCGCCGCGCCGCCCTGACCGAAGCGGGGACCTGACGACAGGGTCCGGAGCCGGGCCTCTGCGCTAGGACGCCGCTGCCGGGCGGGCCGGGGTCCGGCGAATGGAGCTGTTCCTCACGACGAGACGCGGCGCAACGAGATAGTGCTCGGGCGTTTCTCGCCCTTTGATTCGCTCGATGAGCAGACTCGCCGCCTTCAAGCCCAGCATCTGGCCGGATTGGTCGACGCTGGTCAGGCTGTTCTGGGCGAAATCGCAATACATTGTGTTGTCATGCCCGACGATGGCGATGTCGTCGGGGATTCGGCGGCCGAGCTCGGTGGCGACGCCGATCACCTGCAAGGCGATAAAGTCGGTCCAGCAGAAGATGGCTTCGGGCCGGTCGGGTGCCGTGAGGATGGCCCGTGCGGTTTTCTGGACGTCCTGCGGGGTCTGGCTGGCATTGACGATGCGGGCAAAGCGGCCGAGGCCAAGCCGGTTCATCTCATCGCGATAGCCGCGCTCTCTCTCCTTGATGATCGTCGAGTCGGAGATCAGGCTCAGCATCGTTATGTTCCGGTATCCGCTCTCGACGAGATGCCGGACGGCAAGGCGCGCAGCCTCGTCGTCATCATTGTTGACGGTGTCGTAGACTTGGTTGCTGGAGTGGTGATTGCCGATCGTGACGAGCGGCGTCCGCTTGGCGATCTCGATGAGTTGGGCCTGATCGTTAGCGCCGACAATCAGAAGGCCGTCCATCTGCCGGTCGATCATCGAATTGACGAGACCCTCATCGACTGTCGGCGTCGTCCGGTTGATGCCGATCAATGCCTGATACTGCGTCCCCGCAAGCGCATCGTGCGAACCGTCGATGATGTCGGCGAAAAACGGATTGCGAAAATCCGGCAGGATCAGGCCGAGCGTGAAGGTCTGCCCGCGCATGCCGCGCGCGGCGGTGTGCGGACGATAGCCAAGCTTGGCCATGGACGAGTGGACCTTGGATCGCATCGATGGACTGACGCCATAGGCCTCTCGAAGGACCTTCGATACGGCCGCGACTGATACATTGGCGTCCGCCGCCACGTCACGGATCGTGATCCGATTGGGCTTTCCGCCCCCGGAACTCTTCATCGCTTATCCGCCCAACCATTAGCCGGCCCATGAGGCCGACGCCCGCTCTTGGCTTAGCTCACCCCTCACCGAATTTCTATTGCCACCGCGTCCGAAATATAGAACGATGCACGTAGAACAGTATACACATTCTAAGGACGTGTGTAGGGCTGGCTGCAGGGAGGTTGCGGTGTCGGAAGTGTTGGCAGAAGTGGCGGCGCCAGAAATGGCGCGGTCCATTCCGCATGCATGGGCGGGACAGATGATCCGTCCGCTGGCGGACAAGGGCGTGGGCACGCCCGCGTCATTCGTCGCGAAGGAGTTCGTGCTGGAGAGGGTCCGCGGCGACGAGGTGCTCCGCATCAGCGCACTGGGGCTCTACCGCGCCTTCATCAATGGCAAGCGCGTCGGCAGCGATGAGCTCACCCCGGGCTGGACGAGCTATGACGTCCGCCTGAGCTATCAGACCTACAAGGTCTCCGATCTCCTCGTCCCGGGCGTCAACCGGATCGAGATCTGGCTCGCTGATGGCTGGCTGAGATCACAGATGATGTGGGGCCAGGCGCCGATCTTCAACACCTGGGGCAGCGAGATCGCGGCCATCGCCGAGCTGCGCGCCGGCGCGGCCGCCGATGCGCCCGTCCTTCTCGCGACGGATGACAGTTGGGAAAGCGGCGAACTGCCGATCCGCAAGTCCGGCATCTATTTCGGCGAGATCTTCGATGCGCGCTTCAAGCCGCATCCGACCGACGGCACCGCCGTGATCGACTTCGACACCGCCCGCCTCATCCCGCATGAGACGATGCCGGTGAAGGAACTGGAGCCACTGGAGGTCGTCAAGCAGTGGACCGATCCGGAAGGGCGCACGGTCTACGACTTCGGCCAGAATGCCGGCGGCTATGTTGCGTTCGATGTGACGGGCGCTCCCGGCGCGAAGGTCATCGTCGAGCATGGCGAAATCCTCGACAAGGATGGCGTCTTCTACAACGGCAATCTCCGCACGGCGGAGGCACGGCTCGAATATATCCTGGCTGGCAGCGGGACCGAGCAGTATCGGCCCCATTTCACCTTTCAGGGGTTCCGCTACGCCCGTGTCACGATCGAGGGCGAGGCAAAGCTCAGCCATATCCGTCTCATTCCGATCAGCTCCGTCACTGAGGTCAAGGCCGGGTTCACGTCGGGCAATGCGCTCGTCAACCGCCTGGTGCTGAACACGCTCTGGTCGCAGCGGGCTAATTTCATCGAGGTTCCGACGGATTGCCCGCAGCGCGACGAGCGCCTCGGCTGGACGGGCGACGCTCAAGTCTTTGCCGGCACGGCCTGCTACCTCGCCGATGCGCATGACTTCTTCAAGAAGTGGGTGCGCGACGTCATGGCGGATCAGCGCGAGGATGGCGCGGTGCCGCATGTCGTGCCGGACCCGACGCGCCTCAACCCGAAGGATTATCCCGGCTTCTTCGGCAGTACCGGCTGGGGCGATGCCATCGCTATCGTGCCGTGGCAGCTCTATCTGCACTATGGCGACGCGGCGTTTCTAAGGGAGACGCTGCCGGCCATGGTCAAATGGGTCGACTTCGTCTGGTCGATCAGCGACGGACCCATCGTCTCGCCGCCGCGCAATTGGGGCGGACGGGGCTTTTCGTTTGGCGACTGGCTGCAGCCGAGCGGCCCGAGCGCCAAGCCGCTGCCGACGATCGGCGATGACGCCGCCGCGACCATCTATCTCTACATAACGTCCACCCTCGTCGCGCGGATCGCGCGGATCGTCGGCAACGCCGAGGTCGCGGACCGCATGGAGGCCATGGCGTCGAAGGTCAAGGCGGCTTTCGCCAGCGAGTTCGTCACGCCATCGGGCCGTCTTTGCTATGACGACCAGACGTCCTATGCGCTGGCTTTCCTGCATGACCTGATTCCGGCCGACAAGCAGGAGGCCGCCAAGGCCTATTTCAAGGCGACGATTGCCCGGTCCGATGGCCGGATCGGCACCGGCTTCATTGGCACACCCGCCTTGCTGCCGGCCCTCGTCAAGATCGGGGAGCCGCGCCTCGCGGCCGACGTCTTCCTGCAGGAGGAAGTCCCGGGCTGGCTCTATCAGGTCAAGATGGGCGCGACGACGATCTGGGAACGGTGGGACGCCATCCAGCCGGACGGCACGATCTACAATCCGCAGATGAACTCGTACAACCACTATGCCTATGGCGCCGTCTGCCAGTGGCTGCTGGAGGGTGTTGCCGGATTCAGGCCCGATCCGGAGGCGCCGGCTTTCACGACCATCATCTTCGAGCCGACCATCGTTCCTGAACTCTCGCCGGTGAAGGCTTACCATGACAGCCCGGCCGGAATGATCAGGGCCGAATGGACGCTGGACGGCGGGAAGGTTCGCTACGAGATCGAAATTCCTGCCAGGTCCAGCGGCGTGCTGAGGCTCGATCAGGCCTACAGGAACGTCACGGTCGATGGGAAGCCCGGCAGCACGGGGGAACAGACGCTCACCGAAGGCAAGCATCTCATCACCTTCGACTATTCGGCGCCGCCGCGCGCGCAGCGCGACGGCACCAACATCAATGCGCGGACCCCGTAGGAGAACGGGCCCGCATAACCAACTGCATCGGCACGGATAGGGAGGAAACCTATGCCACGATCGAAGAACTGGAGCGTCCTGGCCGGCTTCGCCGCAGGCCTGACGGTCATGACGGCCTTGTCGGGATCGGCATTCGCGGACACGACCACGCTGACATTCCTTGTTCCATCCGGCGAAGAGAATGTCGCGCGCGCTCAGTCGCTCGCAAAGGCGTTCGAGGCCGCCAATCCCGATATCAAGGTCGATATCGATACGCGGCCTGGCGGCGCGGAGGGCGACAACCTCATCAAGACGCGCCTGGCGACAGGCGAAATGTCGGATATCTTCCAGTACAATTCGGGTTCGCTCTTCCAGGCGATCAACCCGCAGCAGAACCTTGTCGATCTGTCGGGCGAGCCGTGGCAGGCCGATGTGCAGGACATCTTCAAGAAGGTCGTGACGGCTCCAGACGGTACGCAGCGCGGCGCGCCGATCGGCACCGGCATGGGCGGCGGCATCTACTACAACAAGAAGATCTACAGCGATCTCGGACTCTCCATCCCGAAGACCTGGGCCGAGTTCATGGCGAACAACGCCAAGATCAAGGCGGCGGGCAAGGTTGCCGTCATCCAGACCTTCAAGGACACCTGGACGTCGCAGCTTTTCGTCCTCGGCGACTTCTACAACGTCAACGCCGCCGAGCCTGATTTCGCGACCAAGTTCACCGGCAATCAGGCGAAGTTCGCGACCTCGCCAGCGGCTTTGAAGGGCTTCGAGCACCAGGCCGAGGTTTTCAAGGACGGATATCTCAACGAGGACTTCGGCGCGGCCACCTACGATGACGGCCTGCGCAAGCTTGCGACCGGCGAGGGCGCGCATTACCCGATGCTCACCTTCGCGACGGGCGCCATCAAGACGACCTATCCCGAGCATCTCGGGGATGTCGGCTTCTTCGCCATGCCGGGCGACGACGCCACCAAGAACGGCCTGACCGTCTGGATGCCGGACGGACTTTACATCGCAGGCAGCAGCGAGCACGCCGATGCCGCGAAGAAATTCGTCGCCTTCGTCGCGAGCCCGGCCGGCTGCGAGGCCCAGACGGCCGCGCTTGGCGTGACCGGGCCCTATATGGTGAAGGGCTGTGCCCTGCCCACGGACGTCCCTCCGGCTGTGGCCGACCTGCTTCCCTATTTCGGCGAGAACGGTGCCGCCTCTCCGGCGCTCGAATTCGTGTCTCCGGTCAAGGGTCCCTCGCTCGAGCAGATCACGGTCGAGGTCGGCTCCGGCATCCGTCCGCCGGCCGACGGCGCTGCGCTCTATGACGAAGACGTCAAGAAGCAGGCCCAGCAGCTCGGTCTGCCCGGCTGGTAGCAGCGACGCGGGTCCGGCTCGCGTGACGATCCGGACCCGTCCATGAGAGGACACACGATGACGCTTGCAACCGCCGCCTCCGGTGGACGGGTTTCTGTGCCCAAACGATCCATCCGGACGCCTTACCCGACCTGGTTCTTCCTGCCGGCGGCCGTGATCTATGCCGTGCTGTTCCTCTTTCCGACGCTGGCGTCGCTGTTCTTCAGCATGACGCGCTGGACGCTGTTCAACTGGACGTTCATCGGCTTCGACAACTTCGTCCAATTCTTCAAGGAGCCCTTTCTGGTTCAGGGGCTCGTCAACACGCTCATCTATGCCGCGGTGACGTCCGGGCTGAAGGTCGTGCTCGGCCTTCTGTTCGGCATGCTGCTCACCTCGGAAATCTGGGCGCGCGACTATCTCCGCTCGGTCGTATTCTTTCCGGTGCTCGTCAGCACGGTCGGCGTCGGAATCACGTTCACGGTCCTGATGCATCCGACGCAGGGCCTCATCAATGAGAGCCTCGCCCTTATCGGCCTGCCCGGTCCCGGCTGGCTCACCAACCCACGGCTGGCGCTCTTGTCCGTCGCTCTTGTCGATGTCTGGAAGGGTGTCGGCCTTGCGACCGTGATCTATATCGCCGGTATCGTCTCGATCCCCCGCGACTATTACGAGGCGGCGCGCATCGACGGCGCCGACGCTGTCCAGCGCTTCTGGAACATCACCCTGCCGCTCGCCCGGCCGGCCACGGTGACGGTGGTGCTGCTGAGCCTGATCGGCGGCCTGCGTTCGTTCGATCTGATCTGGTCGATGACCCGCGGCGGCCCCGGCTTCACCTCCGACGTCATCGCCTCGGTGATCTACAAGCAATATCAGGCCGGCTTCTACGGCCTGTCGACGGCCGGCAATGTCGTGCTTTTCGTCATGGTGGCGCTGATCATCGTGCCGCTGTCGATCGCCCTCAACCGCCGGGAGGTCGCGCGATGAGCCCGCAGCGCCGCTATCTGTCCGGGCTGCTGGCCATCCTCGTCTCGACTGTGGTCTTCGTGATCCCGTTCGCCTTCATCCTGCTGACGGCACTGAAGGACAAGAAGGAATCGGCGCTCCGCTCGTTCTCCTGGCCGGCCAGCTTTCACCTCTGGGACAATCTCGTCCAGGTGATCCAGGCGCGCGACTACATGCTGCTCACCGCCTTCTTGAACAGCACGATCCTGACGGTTGTAAGCGTGACGCTGATGGTGGTGTTCGGCGCGATGGTCGGCTTCGTGCTGCAGCGCCGCCCTTCGATCTGGACGTCGATCGCCAGCTTCTTCGTCCTGGTCGGCCTGATCATGCCGCCGGCCGTCGTCCCGACCATCTGGGTGCTGCAGAGCCTCGGCCTGTTCAAGACGCTGCACGGCATGATCCTGATCGAGGTCGCCTATGGGCTCTCGTTCAGCATCCTACTGTTCCGCGCCTTCGTCGCGACGATCCCGCGCGAACTCGACGAAGCGGCGACCATCGACGGCGCCGGCCCGCTGCAGCTCTTCTTCCGCATCATCCTGCCGCTGCTGAAGCCGGTGGTGGTAACCGTCATCGTCGTCCAGTCGGTCGCGATCTTCAACGACTTCACCAACCCGCTCTATTATCTGCCGGGCAAGCAGAACGTCACGGTCCAGCTCACGCTCTATAATTTCCAGAGCATGTTCGACACCTCGTACAACCTGCTCTTCATGAACGTGCTTCTGATCACGATCCCGCCGCTGATCGTCTTCCTGTTCTTCAACCGCCAGATCGTCGCCGGCATGACGGCGGGCGCCGTGAAGGGGTAGGGCAGTCAGCCCTTGACCGAACCCTGCAGAAGGGCAGCGACGAACTGGCGCTGGAAGACGAGGAACAGGATCAAGGTCGGCGTCAGGATCAGCAAGGCCCCGGCGCAGAGCAATGGCACGTCGGTGCCCCATTGTCCCTGGAAAGCGCCTAGCGCCCCGGCCATGGTCCGTTGCTCGGGGTCCTGGACGAGGACCACCGGCAGCAGGAACTGGTTCCAGGTCCACAGGAACAGAAGAATCGAAAGCGACATGATCGCCGGCCGCGCGATCGGCAGCTGGATCAGCCAGAACTGCTTCCAGTCCGAGGCGCCGTCAACCTCCGCCGCCTCGCCGAGTTCCTGCGGCACATTCAGGAAATGCGCACGCATCCAATAGACCGAAAACGGCATGAAAAGACCGATCAACGGCAGGATCAGCGCCATCCGTGTGTTGAGGATGCCGAGCGCCTTGGTCTCGTAATAGAGCGGCGTGATCACCGCCTCGAGGGGGAGCGTCAGACCGAGCACGAAGATGAGATAGAGCCACTTGCCGCGGCCCTTGTCGATCCGCGACAGGCCGTAGCCGGCCATGGTGGCGATCAGCACCGACACCGGCACGACGCCGCCGACGATCAGCGAGCTCGACCACAGCAGCTTCGTCATGTTGGCGACTTCGAACGCCTTGACGAAATTGCCCCATTGCGGATCGGACGGCCATTGCAACCCGGCTGGATAGCTACCGGAGGGGGCGAGCGCCGCGGAGAGCATGCTGAGGAAGGGCAGCAGCGTGACCGCCATGAGCGCGATCAGCATGGCGCGCGCGACGAGGGCATTGCCTTTGGATTCGATCATCGCTTCGGCCGCGCAAACCACTGGATGGGGAGGACGCAAAGAAGCACGAGCAACATCAATACGATAGCCAGCGCCGAGGCGAGCCCGACCTGGCGGTGTGCGAAGGCCAGACGGTAGATTTCCAGCCCCGGCACCATGGTCGAGATGCCTGGCCCGCCTGCCGTTGCGATATAGACGATATCGAAGCTGGCCAGCGCTGCGATCACCGTGATCGTCACGCAGACGCCAATCTCCTGCCTGAGCGCTGGGATCGTGATGTAGATCAGCTCCTGCCATTTGTTGGCGCCGTCGAGTTCGGCGGCCTCGTAGATGCTGCCGTCGATCTTGGCGATGCCGGTGACCAGCAGCATGGTGCAGAGACCGAGCAGCACCCAGGCGCCGATCATCCCCACCGCCGGCAGGGCGAAGGTGAAGTCTCCGAGCCAGCCGCGCGCCAGCGAACCGAGGCCGACGGCCGTCAGCATCTGGTTGACGAGCCCCGTCGAGGCGAACATCCAGCTCCAGGCGATACCGGCCGCGACCAGCGGGATCACCTGCGGCAGGAACAGCACCGTGCGGGTCACCGTGCCGAACGGGCCAGCCATGTGGCCGCGAATGACAGTGGCGACCGCAAGGCCAAGTGCGATCGGAATCAGCGTGAAATAGAGGATGAGATTGAACGCGTTGCCGATCACCTGCAGCAGGTCCGGATCGGTCAGCACGATCAGATAATTCCTGAGCCCGACAAAGCGCCAGCGCCCGATGCCGTCCCATCTGAGGGTCGAATAGAACAGCGACATGCCGAGCGGCACCAGCACGAACGCGGCGTACATGATGAGCGCCGGCGCGATGAAGCCGGCCGCGATCAGCAGCTTGCGCTGGTCGCGGTCCAAGCGAGGCGCGTGCCTGCCCGAGAGCCGACGCGGCGAGCCTTCGGCCCGCCGCGTCGTTGCTTTATTGAGGGTTGTCTCGCTCAACGCGAGAGTTCCTGCGCATATTCCTTCTGCACGGCCTTGAGCAGGCCGTCTGCCGTCTGCTTGCCGCCCACGAGCTTCTGCAGCTCCGGCGTCCATCCGGCCGAGAAGATGGCGCCGGTCGCATTGGCGATGAAGTCCATGGCGCCGTTCTCCTTGGCGATCACGGAACCAGCGGCGAGCGTCGCCTCCGTCACCGAGCCGGGCGCAACCGCCGGAATCGGCAGCGAGGTCGGGCCGCCGGGGTTGGAGCCGCCGATCTCGACATTGATCTTGCGCGCCTCCGGATTGGTCGCCACCCAGTTCAGGAAGAAGGCGGCGCAATCGGCGTGCGGCGCCTTGGCGCCAATGCCATAGGTGAGGGGCGCAGACATCGCGGCATGGCGTCCACCGGACTCGGCCGGTGGCATCAGGAAGAAGCCAGCCTTGCCGGCCATCTGCTTGTCGAGATTGCCCGACTCCCAGTCGCCGTTGAACATGAACAGCGCGTCGCCCTTCATGAAGCCGCTCATCATCCCAAAATAATCGATCGCATTGGTGTCCGGCGCGAAATAGCCGGCCTTTACCCAGCCCTCGAGATGCTCGGCAGCCTTGAGATTGGCGGGCGTGTCGATCGTCGCGCCGTCCTTCTGGAAGATCCAGTCATTGATCGGCTCGGGCGGGCCATAGGCGCCCATCAGATCCTGCAGCGGGAAGGCGAGGCCGCCATTGGTCTTGTTGAACTGGATAATCGGCGTGATGCCGGCCGCCTTCGCCTTGGCGAGGATCGCATCAAGCTCAGCCAGCGTCGTCGGAGGGGCTGTCATGCCGATCTTGGCGGCGAGTTCCTTGTTGTAGAAAACGCCGGTCATCGAATAGTTGAGGCCCATCGCATAGAGCGAGCCAGTACCGCGCGGACGACCCTCCGGCTCGACGCGAAGCTGGATCAATTGTGAGGCCGGGAACTGATCCCAGCCGAAATCGGCATAGTAGCCATCAAGGTTCTTCAAAAGCTCATTCGCGACGAGATCGCTCATGCTGGGCAGGCGCACGAGATCGGGCGGCGCGTCGCCGGCCAAGAGGCGCGGCGTGTTCTCCATGAGATTGGCGAACTGGTCTTCCTTGATGTCGAATTTGACATTTGGGAACTGCTTGCTGAATTCGTCGGCCAGCTTTCCGGCCAGTGGAAATCCAGTCTCGAGATAGGCGCTGACGGTCACCGGGTCGGTGCCGCAGCTCGGGGCGGCCAGCGCTCCTGTCGAGGCTGCAACCGACAGCGTCAGGGCGATGCCGGCTGCTTCGAGCTTCTTTATGGTCAAGGTGTCCTCCCTCAGCAAATCCACGCCAGGAAGGCGTGCTAAAAGGATTTAGCATAGGCGCGCCGTGGCGGGCAAGATCAGGCTCGCGTCGGTTTCAGAGAGCGGCGCGCAGCGCGTCGATGATGCGGGTTGCCCGAAGATCGCCGGGGCCCATCATCCAGTTGGTCACGAAGGCGAAGCCGAGTTCGGCCGCCGGGTCGGCAAACGTCACCTGGCCGCCGGCACCGTCATGGCCGAAGCTTTGCGGCGTGAGGTAATGGCGCGCATCGGAATCGAGCTGGAAGCCCATGCCCCAGCGGGGATGCGGCGGCGGCTCGGCGAAGACCGGCGGTCCCTCGGATTGGACGGTGGTTGCCAGCGCGGCCGTCGCGGGGGCGAGCAGGCGTACGCCGTCGGTCTCGGTGACGGTCGCCGACCAGATGCTGGCCAGCGCGTCGGCTGTCGCGATGCCGCCGGCGCCGGGGATCTCGGCGCTCCGGATGCGCGGATCATTGAAGCCGCCATCCGCCGTGACGAGCGATGCGGGCAACGCCTTGCCAAGCGTCATCGCGCGGTAGGTCCAGTTCGGCGTGGCCGTGGTGGTCTTCGCTGCCTCCGCGGCCCAGAGATCGAGGAGCGCCGGGTCGACCTGCAGATGGGCCACATGCTCCTGCGCGTCTTCGGGCAGTCCAATCCAGGCTGGCACCGCCAGCGGTCCTGCGATCGTCTCGGCGAAAAAGGCGCCCACCGACTGGCCGGTGACGCGGCGGATGACTTCGCCTGCGAGCCAGCCATGTGTCAGCGCATGATAGGCGTGGCCCGAGCCGAGCGGCCACAGCGGGGCTTGCGCAGCGAGTAGCGTCGCCATGGTCGGCCAGTCCAGCATGTCGTCCGGCGAGACATCGACGATGGGTGCCGACAGGCCGGCTTTGTGCGCCAGCAGGTGCTTTACCTGCACATCGCCCTTTCCAGCGGCGGCAAACTCCGGCCAGTAGCGGGCGACGGGGGCCTCGTAGTCGAGGCGGCCTTCCTGGACGAGGCGCGCCGCGAGGATCGAGACGAGACCCTTGGTGCAGGAAAAGACCACGGACGCCGTCTCTGGCTCCCAGCGCGCGCTGGTCCTCTCGTCCGCGATACCGCCGAAGAGATTGACGACGCGTTCACCCTTGATGCGGATGGCGAGCGCAGCACCCATGCTTGGATGGCCGTCAAACGCCGCGGCGAACGCATCGGCGATCGGCTCAAAGCCAGGTGTAACGTCTCCCTGAATGGTGATGGTCATGCGCTTTCCTCGATCCACAACGCGCCATTCCGTTCGACGATCGGCATCGGATCGGTGACGGCGCCGATGAACACGCCATTCTCGTCATTATTCCTGAACGCGAGCAGGACCGGATGGCCGGCGCGGTCCTCGATGATGCGGCCGCTATAGAGCTGCTCTGACGCGACGAGGTTTGCCGAAGCGATGGGGTAGGGCCCCTCGGGCTTTTCGGCAGCCACGCTCCAGATGCCGCCGACCGGGCCATGCCTCTGGTCGATCAGCTTGGCGGTGTCGCAGGAAAAGAGCAGATGCGTCTTGCCGCCGATACTCACGACCTGTGGCACTTCGAGATGCTGGAAACCGGCGCCGATCTCACTGAGCGGCGGTTGCACATCCCAGATCTCGAGATCCCTCGACGTCGCATGCCCGATGATGCCGCGATCGAGTTCGTCGCCATTGTTGGCGCGCGCCGTGATCAGCATGTGCCAGAGCTGACCGTCCGCCGACGGAAACACCCACGGATCCCGCCAGGCTTCTTCCGGCCAACTCGAAGAGCCGAGCGTCTCATACCAGCGCGGATCGGCCTGGCAGATCGGCCCGGGCTGCTTGGTCCAGTGATGGAGATCGGGCGATGTCGCCACGCCGATCGTCTCGATATTGGCGTGCGTGTCGGGTGTGAGAAATCGGCTGCCGGTATAGAACATGCGCCAGAGGCCATCCGGTCCGCGCACCACCGAGCCGGTCCACGTGGCGGTCTCGTCGAAATCCCCAGTCGCGCCAGCCTCGAAGGCACGGCCGTGATAGGTCCAGTTGACCAGGTCGGCAGAGGTCGCATGGCCAATCCGGGCATTGCGATGGCGGAGGTGCGGATCGCCGAGCGCGTGCGGGGCATGCAGGAAGAACATGTGGAAAGTGGCGCCGTCGTCGGCGAGCCAGAAATCCCACACCCAGTGATCGTCCAGCGCGAAGGCCATGGAAAATACCGCAGTTGCTAAAAGGATTTAGCAGATGATATACGGCAGGCGGATTTGTCAAGTTCCCCGCCGCCCCGTTATGACGGGCGGGAACTCCGCCACGGGGGTTGCAGCTGCGCGGAGGTGATATCGTTGGGAAAGAAGCGCGTCACGCTTGCCGATGTTGCCCGATTGGCGGGCCTGTCGCAAACGGCCGCCTCCATGATCCTGACGGGTCGGCCGGATACGCGCCTGTCCGCCGAAGCGCATGCTCGTGTCCATGCCGCTGCGGCTGAACTCGGCTACCGGCCCAATCTCGCGGCGCGGGCGCTGCGCACGGACAAGACGCGGACGATCGCCTTCATTTCGGACGTCGTCGCGACAACCCGTTTCGCCAATGGTCTCATACGCGGCACGCTGGCGGCCGCCGACGAGGCGGGCCATGTCGTCCTGCTGCTGGAAACCGGCGGAGAGCCGGCCCGCGAGGTCCAGGCGATCGAGGCCGCGCTGGATCGTCAGGTCGACGGGTTCATCTTCGCCGCCATGCGCGCGCGCGAAGTCTTCGTGCCTGCGCTGCCGGCGGCAAGCCGGGTCGTGATGCTGAACGCGACCAGCCGGCAGCATCCGGTGTCCGTGCTCCCGGACGAGTTCGAGGCCGGGCGCGCCGCCATAAGGCTGCTTGACAGCGCCGGTATTCGCGACGGGCTTGCCCTGATCGGCCACAATCCGGTGGTCGAGCAGGGCTATTTCCGCTCCGAAACCGTGTCGCGGCGCCTTGCCGGCATTCGGGCCGAGATGGAACGGCTCAACATGGCCTTCGTCGTCGAGGAGAGCTGCTGGAACTGGGAGGCGACGCATGGCTATGAACTGGTCAAGGGCCTCCTCGATCGCCGCGCCCCCATCAAGGCGCTGCTCTGCCTCAATGATCGCCTCGCTTTCGGTGCTTATCAGGCGCTCGGCGAGGCCGGGCTGAAAATTCCGGCGGATATTCCCGTCATATCGTTCGACAATGACGAACTCGCTGCCGATCTGCGGCCGGGGCTGACGACGTTCGCCCTTCCGCATGAACGGATGGGGCAGGAAGCCGTCCGCCTGCTGCTCGCACCCGAGATCGAGCCGTTCGAGCATCTGATCCCGATGACGCAGGTTCTGCGCGAATCGCTGTCCAATATCGGCGACGGTTGAGACTGGGTCTCTGGTCGATGCCCTGCGAGCCGCTTTTCAGCCGATTGCCGCCGGCAGTGTGAGGGCGACGCGGAGGCCCCTCGGGGCGTTCCGTGAGAGCGTCAGCGATCCGCCATAGAGTTCGGCGAGCTCCCGCGTGATGGAAAGGCCGAACCCGTGGCCAGGTGTCGTCTCGTCCGTCCGTCGGCC
This sequence comes from Kaistia soli DSM 19436, assembly GCF_900129325.1. GTDB lineage: Bacteria > Pseudomonadota > Alphaproteobacteria > Rhizobiales > Kaistiaceae > Kaistia > Kaistia soli. The sequence goes on from NZ_FQUP01000002.1 coordinate 730,666, forward strand.
CGGCAGCAATACATCCTGCAACAGCGCCTCTGGCAGGCCCGGTCCATCGTCGCGGATCGTGAGGACGACCCTGCGCGCCTCTTCGCTTGCGGAGACCGCGACGGTCGAGCGCGCCCATTGAAACGCGTTGTCGAGCAGGTTGCCGAGCATCTCGTCAACGTCCTGGCCTTCGCAGGCGACGCCGATTTCACCTGCGATGTCGATTTTGACGGCGATGTTCCTATCAGCATGGATCTTGGCGAGCGCAGCCACGAGATCGACGACACGTGGGGCGAGGAAAGTCGCAGCCATTCCTGCGCCGCCGGCCGCGGCGGCCCGGGCCCGTCCTAAATGATGCCGGATGCCCCGCTCCATCTGCTCGACAAGCGGCGCCATCGCGCCGTTCGGGTCGCGGCCGGGCTCCGCAAGCTCGAGCGCGAGGCCCGCAAGCGGCGTCTTCAGGCTGTGGGCGAGATTGGCGACATGCAGGCGTGCGCTGGCGAGGCCGGCGGCATTCTGATCGATGAGCGCGTTCAGCTCCGCCACGACCGGCACCAGTTCGGCCGGCTGCTCGGCAGGCGCGCGTTGCATGCGACCAGCGCGCACGGCCCGCAGATCCTCGGAAAGCTTCGCAAGCGGCCGCAGCCCGATTCGGACCTGCATGAAGCTGGCTGCCAGCAGGCCGGCGGCGATGGCGAAGATCGAGATCACCAGCGGCACGAGGGCTTCTCGGAGCGGGGTCGCTATGGCCGAAAGCGGTGCCGCCGCTGTGATGACCAGCGGTGTCGTTCCGACCAGGATGGAGCGCGTTCGCACATGCAGTTCCTCGCCGGCGGCCGAGACTGCATTGGGCGGCGGCGGTCCGTCCGGGTGATGCGGCTCCCCCGGCTGGCGCGGCTCCGCTGGAGGCGGTGGATCGACCGGGCGGGGCGGCAGGCCGAGCGTGCCTCCGGCGAGCGATGACGACCTGAAGTCGACACCCTCGCCGTTCACCTGCCAGTACCAGCCCGAGCCAACCCGGTCGAAAGGCGGCACTTCCGCGAAGGGGCGCAGGTTCACCCGGCCGTCGGGACCGGACGTGATCGCACCCGAGACGGTTGCGATCTCCAGATCGAGGCGCTGGTCGATCTGCCCGACGATGAAGCGGTCGAGGATCAGGCCGATCAGGATGGTCGCGGCGGCAAGCGCCAGGACCATGAAGATCGCACCGCCGACCAGAAGCCGTCCCCCCAGCGAGCGCGGCAGGATGCTCATGCCGGCGTTGCCGTCAGGCGATAGCCGCGGCCGCGGCTGGTTTCGATGCTGTCATGGCCGATCTTGCGGCGAAGCCTGCCGATGATCACCTCGAGCGAATTGGAATCGACGTCGGCATCGCCGTCATAGACCCGCTCCAGCAATTCGCTGCGCTCAACGATCACTTCCTTGCGCAACATCAGGCATGAGAGAACGCGCCATTCAAGCGCCGTCAGCTTCAGCGGCAGACCATCGCGCTCGAAGGTGCCGATCTGCGCGTCGAAGGTCAGCGCGCCGCAGACGAGGCGGGTGGCGGCATGGCCGTTGGCGCGGCGGACCAGCGCGCGCAGCCGCATGATCACTTCCTCGACCTTGAACGGCTTGGTGAGATAGTCGTCGGCGCCGGCCTTGAAGCCTGCGACCTTCTCGGACCATCCGTCGCGGGCGGTGAGGACAAGGACCGGCAGCGTTCTCTCCTCTGCGCGCCATGCCTTCAGGACGGAGATGCCGTCCAACTTGGGCAGGCCGAGATCGAGAATGGCAGCGTCATAGAACTCGGTCGAACCCAGATGGGCGCCGTCCTCGCCATTCGCGGCGATGTCGACGACGAAGTTCTCCGCCCGGAGCGACGCTGCGATCCGCTCTGCCAGTCCTTTATCGTCCTCGACGAGCAACACGCGCATGAAAGGCTCCAATACCAGCGCCGTGGTTAGTCCCGCGACCTTAACTGAAACTGAACGGTCCGGTTCAGTTGGGGTTCGAAGCGGGTTGCTAGAAAGGCGGCCTCTGCAACGAAGGAGCATCTGACGATGTCCGAAACACCGAATACCCAGGCCGAGACTGTTGCCGCGCAGACCGATAGGCCAGCTCTGGCATCGCGCTTCCGTCCGAAGAAGCGGTATGCCTTCGCAGCCCTTGCCGCCATCGCCATTATCGGCGCCGGCGCTGCCGGCGGCGCCGCCGCCGTGACCGCGACGCGCTCAACCGCCGAGATGGCACCGGTGACGCCGGTCGCGATCTCGGGCCTTTCGAGTTCCGCGCTGGTCTCCGTCAAGGGAAATGTCGCCGAGATCTTCGGCAACAAGTTCATCATCCAGGACAGCAGTGGTCGTGCTCTGGTCGAAACCGGTCCGGCTGGCGACAACGGCAAGCTGGTTGCACCCAACGAAGCCGTGACGGTGCAGGGCCGCTTCGACAACGGTTTCATCCACGCGGACTTCGTGGTGCATGCCGATGGCACGGTCGAGGCTGTCCGTCCCGCCGGCCCGCCGCCGCCGCCCCCGCATGGTCCGCGTGGCCCGCATGATCACGCCAGCGGTCCGGACGGCCCGGCGCCGCATGAAGGACCCGGCCCGAATGATGCGCCGCCCCCGCCGCCCGCGCCGCCGGCCCCGGATGCATCGGGGGCGCCTGTCGCCCCGCCGGCTCCCGATGCGTCTGCGGCGCCCGTCGCCCCGGCTCCCGCAACGCCCGCAGCGCCGGCGCCTGCTACGACGCCGTAATCCCCGGCCCTGAGGCCGAAGGCGTAGATAGTCGCCGCAAAGCCACGGCTTTGCGGCGATTTCTATGCCGGCATCGCCAGGATGTGACATCGCTGGCAAATCCGATTATGGACGGCGCGGATTTCAGCCGCCGTGTCGGCGGGAAAGGCATTCATGTCGTCCCATTTTGCCGTCTGGATTATCGCCGCCATTGCTACCGCCGGCGTGATCCTCAGGCCCTTCAGCCTGCCGGAAGCGGTCTGGTCGGTCAGCGGAGCGGCGCTCCTTGTCATCCTCGGTCTTCTGTCGGTGCCGGATGCGCTTATCGGCATCCGCAAGGGCACGGACGTCTACCTCTTCCTGATCGGCATGATGACGCTCGCCGAGTTGGCGCGGAAGGAAGGGCTTTTCGACTGGTTGGCGACCATCGCCGTCCGGCATGCCCGCGGCTCCGGCATTCGCCTGTTCAGCCTCGTCTATATCGTCGGCATCGTCGTGACGGTCTTCCTCTCCAACGATGCGACAGCGGTCGTTCTGACCCCGGCCGTCTATGCGGCGGCGCGTGCCGCCGATGCCGAGCCGCTGCCTTACCTCCTGATCTGCGCCTTCATCGCCAATGCCGCGAGTTTCGTGCTGCCGATCTCAAATCCTGCCAATCTGGTGATCTATGGCAGCCAGATGCCGACGCTGCCGGTCTGGCTCGCGACCTTCGGACCGGCCTCGATCGTCGCCATCGCGCTGACATTCCTGTCGCTGCGGTTCGTCCTGCGGTCCAGCCTGCCGAAAACGATCGGGACGGATATCGCGCCGGTGCGCCTGTCGCGCGGCGGTTTCCTTGCCGCCATCGGCATCGGCGTCACCGCCGCGCTGCTGCTGCTCGCCTCGGCGCTCGGCTGGGAACTCGGCCTGCCGACTTTCATCGCCGGTCTGCTCACCGCCTGCTTCATCCTGATCGGCAGCCGCCAGTCACCCTGGCCCGTCGTCAAGGACATCTCTTGGAGCGTGCTGCCGTTGGTCGCCGGCCTTTTCGTGCTGGTGGAGGCGCTGCAGACGACGGGCGTCATCGACGCGCTGGCCACGCTCACGCAACATTTCGCTGCCCAATCGGTCAGTTGGACGGCGGCCGGTGCAGGCGTGGTGGTCGCGCTCGTCTGCAACCTGATCAACAACCTGCCGGCCGGGCTGATCGCCGGTTCGACGGTCGCAGCAGGGCAGTTGCCGACACCGATCACCAATGCCGTGCTGGTCAGCGTCGATCTTGGCCCGAATCTCTCGGTGACCGGATCACTGGCGACGATCCTGTGGTTGGTGGCGCTGCGCCGGGAAGGGCAGACCGTCGGCGCCTGGCGCTTCCTGAAGATGGGCGTGGTCGTGATGCCACCCGCGCTGATCGGCGCGTTGCTCGCTCTTCATCTTTTTGCAGGCTAAGGGCGGTCGGTCCCGCCCATAGGCCGTGATGCCGCATTGGGCCCGCAAAGGCCCAACGCGCCGATCAGGCTGGCCACGCTCTAGGCGCGCTGCAGCATGCCATCCTGAAGCATGAGCCGGGCCGCGCCTGCGGCATCGAGGGTGATCTCGGCGGCCAACGATTCATAGAGAATCCGAACGGCCGAACCCGCTGCGCCCTGAACGATGGCCTCGACGAGCGCGCCATCACTCCAGGCCAGATCCACCGTGAAACCGCCGCGGGCGCGCACGCCCTTGACCGAACCGCGGTCCCAGCCTGCCGGGAGGGCCGGCAACAGGCGGATCGCGCCGGGCTTCGATTGCACCAGCATTTCGAGGATTCCGGCGGCGCCGCCGAAATTGCCGTCGATCTGGAAGGGCGGATGGGCGTCGAACAGGTTTGGATAGCAGCGTTCCGGACCGAGCAGCAGCGTCAGGATGTCGGCGGCATGTTCGCCATCCCGGAGTCGTGCCCAGAGATTGAGGCGCCAGCCGATGCCCCAGCCCGTGGCATCGTCGCCGCGAGTTTCCAGCGAATGGCGTGCGGCGGCGGTGAGTTCCGGGTTGGCGTCAAAGTCGATCTGCAGGCTCGGATAGAGACCGTAGAGATGCGAGACGTGCCGATGGTCGAGTTCGGGCGCCTGCATGTCCCAGTCCTCGGCCCATTCCTGCAACTGGCCCGACGAACCGATCCGATCGGGAGCCAGTCGCGGCAGCGTTTCCGCAAGGCGCGCGCGAAGCTCGGCGTCGAGCCCCAGCAGGTTTGAGGCGCTGATCAGGCCGCCGAACAGGTCGCGCATGATCTGGTTGTCCATCGCCGGCCCGGCGCAGAGCGAGCTGCCGAACGGATGGAGATTCTCCGGCGAAAGCGAGGGGCAGGTAACCAGTAGATCCGATCCCGGCAGTGGCACCAAATAGTCGAGCAGGAATTCCGCCGCGCCCTTCATCAGCGGGTAGATGCGCTTCAGCAGAGCTTCCGAGCCCGAGAAGAGGTAGTGGTCCCAGAGCTGGGCGCACAGCCACGCGCCGCCCATCGGCCAGAGCCCCCATTGCGGTCCGTCGATCGGGCCCGCGGCCCGCCAGAGGTCGGTGTTGTGATGCAGCAGCCAGCCCCGCGCGCCGTAATGCTCGCGTGCGAACACCGCACCCGTGACCGCGAGGTCCTCGACCATGCCGATCAGCGGCTCAAAGCATTCGGGAAGGTTGCCGGGGTCGGGCAGCCAATAATTCATTTCTAGATTGATATTGGCCGTATATTTGCTGCCCCAGGACGGACGCGTTTCCTCGTTCCACAAGCCCTGCAGGTTGGCTGGCTGCGTGCCGGGCCGCGAGCTCGAGATCATCAAATAGCGGCCATATTGCAGGAACAGCGCCGCCAGAGCCGGGTCCTGCGTCTCGGCATAGTACACGATGCGCTGGTCGGTCGTCCGCGGGTCCGGGGCGGCTGAACCGAGGCTGACGGACAGGCTGCGGAAGAGCCGCCGATGTTCGGCGAGATGCTCGTCCAGCAGCGTCTGCGGCGATTGCCGCACCGCAGCCTCCAGACGCGCCTCAACGAGCGCATCCGGATTGCCGCCGACATCGTCGAAACGGCGGAAGCTGGTGGCTGCGTCGACGATCAGCGTGACGCTGTCGGCACCCCGGACACGGAGGGTTTCGGGACTGTTGCTGAGCGCGCCGCCCTCATGCAGCACGCGAAGGCCGAACCGGAAGGCGAGCGCACCGGGAATGCCGTTCTCGCGCCGGTTCGTTCCCCGGAAGGCGAGGCCATCGCGCGTCGAATTCTCCATCTCGCCCGGCTGCGGGCTGGTCATGCCGATATCGAGCGAGACCGCACCGGGCCGGTCGGCAGTGATGCGGTAGACGATCACTCCGGCAACCGGCGAGGCATAGGCTTCGCGCCGGAACGTCGTACCGCTCGCTTGGTACTGTGTCGCCGCAATGGCGCTGTCGAGATCGAGCGTCCGCTCGTAATCGGCTGCGATCATCGAATGGTGGAAATGGATGAAGACGTCGCCGATCGGCTGAAACGAGGTCTGCAAATAGGGCTCGGCCATCAGGAAGCTGTGGGCGAGATCCTCTGCCTCCTTGTAGCGGCCGGCAAAGATCAGGCTGCGCACTTCGTCCACATGGCGCCGCGCCTGAGGATTGACCGGAGAATAAGGGCTGCCGGTGAAGAACGTGCTCTCATTCACCTGCAGCCGGTCGCGCGAGATATCACCGAAAATCATTGCACCAAGACGGCCATTGCCAATCGGCAGGGCTTCCGTCCAGACGGCTGCCGGGCGTGTGTAGCGAAGCTTGAGATCGGTCATGAAAAGCCGTCGGGTTGGAGATTGGCGACACATTTGGGCGGCGCGATTTGAGAAAGGGATGGCCGTTCAAATCTCGATTGTCAAATGGAGATGATAACGTTTCAACTTACCTGGCTGGCCCTTTCTCGACTGATGATCTCGATCCGAGACGCCTGCTTTGCGGTCCCGCCGCAGCGCAGCGGGTCGGCTGCGCTGCGAGGATCGACCGCGATTGGCCTGTTGGTGTCGCGCCTTGGCGATGGCGCAGCGCCTGGCCCACGCCACGATGCTGGATTGCGGGATTATTCTGCACGGTTCGACGAAGCGGATCGCGTCACCGTTGGTCGTAGCCTTATTCGCCGGCAGCAGGATCGTGGCCTTCGGCGTGCCTCGATCTTCGATGCTTTGCATGGATTGGTAGGGCAGTGCAGCATTTTACAACTCCTCTAGCCAGTCGTTGTGAGACCTGCCAAAAGAGAATCTGGAGCAACGGGCGTTGCCGCGCTGGATCGCCTGATAGCGTGGCCTCCTCGGCAGTGTGTAGGACGCAACAGGACAAGCAGGTCGAGCGGGCCGATGCCGGATAGTTTCATCTTTGCCTATTGTGGCCCGGCAGCCGTTCCTTCGGATCTTCTGATGCGCTGGAATGTAGACCCGGTGCTGTGGGGTATCCTGGCGCTTGTCGGCCTTCTCGTCGCGCGCGGGCCATGTGCCGATCGGCGGGCTGGCGCGGCGGCACTGGCGCTCATGGTCTTTATCTTTGTCTCGCCGCTCTGCGCGCTGTCCTCTGCGCTCTTCTCGGCGCGCGTGCTGCACCATGTGCTGCTCATCGCGGCCGTCGCGCCGTTGCTCGCCATCGCTTTCCCATCGCGGGGCTGGCGATCGCCACCACTGTCGCTTCTGGTCGGGCTGCAAGCCGTCGTGCTGTGGGTCTGGCATATGCCTGCCGTGTATGAATGGGGCCTCGCCAGCATTCCGACCTATTGGATGATGCAGGTGACTTTGCTCGGAAGCGCCTGGCTGCTCTGGCGCGCCGTGTTCTCGGCCGAGACACCGGCCGGCGCGGCGCTCGTCGCGCTGGTGACGACGGTGGCGCAGATGGGCCTTCTCGCCGCGCTGATCGTCTTTGCGCCGCGCGCTCTTTATGCCGTTCACTTCGCCGGGGCGGCCGCCTGGGGGCTCGATCCGCTCACCGACCAGCAGTTGGCCGGCCTGCTGATGTGGGTCCCCGCGGCGCTGCCCTATCTTGGCGTCGGTCTGTGGCTGGCCTGGTCGAGCCTTGGACCCGCGGAACCGGCGTCATGAGGGCGGCGCTTCGATGACGACGCTGCTGAAATTCATTCATCTCGCCGCCATCGCCGTCTGGTCGGGCGGGCTCATCGTGTTGCCGTTCCTGTTCCGCCAGCGGGTCGGACTTGTTGCGGGTCCGGAGCTCTTCCGCCTGCACCGCTTCGTCCGTTTCATCTATGTCGGCATGGCCTCACCGGCCGCCTTCATCGCGATCGCCAGCGGCACGGCGCTGATCTTCCTGCAGACGACGTTTCTTGAGTGGTTCTCGCTGAAGATGGTGCTGGTGGCGCTGATGGTGATGCTGCACGTCGTCGCCGCGCTCACCCTCGCCCATCTCTTCGAGCCCGGCCGGAGCTTCGGCCGTGGCGCCTATCTGGCGCTCACAACGGCCTATCTCGTCCTCATCACGGCGATCATCTGGGTCGTGCTCGCCAAGCCGGTTATCGATTCCGACCAGTTTGCGGCGGCTCTCTTCACGCCTGGCGGGCTCGGTCAGTTCGTACGCGAGATCTTGGGCGAGACCAGAATTCCGATGCCATGATCGAAGACGAGTTTCCCGCCATGCCAACCCGCAAAGCCCGCCATAGCGGCGGCGAGCGCCGAGAGCGCGAGCCCGTGCGGCAGGACGGATTGCGGATAATCGAGGCGAATGCCCCAGTTGGCCGCGGTGATGGCGACGAGCGTCATGGCCGCGATCGCATGCGACCAGCTTGCTTCGCGCAGGCGGATACCGCGCACCAGCAGCAGTTCCCCGGTTCCCACGATACTCGCCGCGACGCCGGTCCAGAAGGTCACGCCGGCCGACCAGAGGCCGACCCGCCGCCAGAATACGTCGCCGGACCACCAATAGACGACGTCGATGCCGAGCGTCGCAATCACGAAGGCGATCGGAAAGTGAACCATCAGCACATGGATCGGATGGCCGACCAGGGCGATGGCCGATCCGGTATCAAGCTCGAACAATTCGAGCATGACCGGGTTCTTGCGGGCCGCAGCGGGGATTGTCTTCTTCAGGGCCATGCGGCGTTTTCCTTTCGACCGCTGCGGATGCGGTGGCGCGATCATAGCGCTTCATCGCCGCTCGTCCATGCCGTCACAGGAAAGGCCTCGGCCGGGTTGACGATGGCAACGCTTGCCGGTTGCGCCGGGCCGCGCTCGACGCTCGATCCCGCGGGTCCGGCCGCCAGCACCATCGCCACGCTATGGTGGGTTCTGCTCGTCGGCGCGGCGCTGCTGTTTCTGCTCGTCATGGTGCTCTTCGTCATCGTCATGATGCGGCCGGGCTGGGCGCGGAAGGTGTCGCCCGCGCGATGGATCGTGCTCGGCGGCCTTGTCCTGCCGGCGATCGTGCTGACGCCCCTCGTCGTCTATGCGCTGATGACGGGAGAGCGCCTGCTTCCACGTTCGGCGGATAACCCGCTGCGGATCGAGGCGGAGGCAGAGCAGTGGCATTGGAATTTCACGTATCCCTCGGCCGGTGGCGTCAAGACGGAGGGCGTGCTGCATCTGCCGGCAGGCCGGCCGATCGATGTGGTCGTCACCAGCCTCGACGTTATCCACGCCTTCTGGATTCCGCGTCTCGCCGGCAAGATCGACGCCATCCCCGGCCACGCCAATGTTCTGCGGATCGAGGCCGATCAGCCCGGAACCTATGAGGGCCTCTGCAACGAGTTCTGCGGCAAGGGCCATAGCGGCATGCGTTTCGATGTGATCGTGCACCCTGCGGCCGCCTATGATGCGGCGCTCGTCGCACCCGATCTTGCCGGAAGGATAGCCCGATGACCGACGCGATCGATCAGGGCGCTACGCCGCCCGCCGGTTCGGCACTGCGGCTTCACCGCGAACTCTCCGAGATTTGGCGGACAGGCCCAGGCCTCCAGCGGCTCGCGGCCGTCAATCATTCGATCCTCGGCATCCGGTTCATGGTCACGGCGCTTGCCTTCTTCGCGATCGGCGGCGTGCTCGGCATGCTGACGCGCGTCCAGCTCGCGACGCCGATGTCGGCTTTCATGGATGTCGGGACCTATAATCAGGTCTTCACGATGCATGGCTCGATCATGCTGTTCCTGTTCGCGATCCCCATGCTGGAGGGCATCGCCGTCTATCTGACGCCGAAGATCCTCGGCACGCGGGATTTCGCCTTTCCGCGCCTCACCGCCTATGGCTACTGGTGCTATCTGTTCGGCGGGACGATCCTGACGGTATCCCTGTTGGCCGGCGTGGCGCCGGATGGCGGCTGGTTCATGTACACGCCGCTGTCTTCCAACGTCTACACGCCCGGCATCAACGCCGATGTCTGGCTGCTCGGCGTCACTTTCGTCGAGATTTCCGCGCTGACGCTCGCGGTCGAGATTGCGGTCTCGACGTTGACCATGCGGGCACCGGGCATGTCGCTCGACCGGATGCCGGTGTTCGGCTGGTACATGCTCGTCACCGCCTTCATGATGATCCTGGCCTTCCCGCCGCTGATCCTTGGCTCGATCCTGCTCGAGTCGGAACGGGCCTTCGGCTTCGCCTTCTTCGACCCGACGCGCGGCGGCGATCCGCTGCTCTGGCAGCATCTGTTCTGGCTGTTCGGCCATCCCGACGTCTACATCATCTTCCTGCCGATGGCCGGGCTGCTCTCGACCATGATCCCGGTCCTCGCCGGCGTGCCGCTCGCCGGCTATCGCGCTATTATCGTCGCGATCATCGGCCTCGCCTTCATGAGCTTCGGCATCTGGGTGCACCACATGTTCACGGTGGGCATCCCGCATCTGGCGCTCGCCTTCTTCTCGGCCGGGTCGGCGATCGTCGCCGTGCCGACCGCCGTCCAGCTCTTCGCCTGGCTCGCGACGCTGGCGCAGGGCCGGCCGCGCTGGAACGTGCCGATGCTCTATGTCTTTGGCTTCTTCTCGACCTTCGTCATCGGCGGCCTGACGGGGGTCATGCTGGCGATCGTGCCGTTCGACTGGCAGGCGCACGACACCTATTTCGTGGTCGCGCATTTTCACTATGTGATCGCCGGAGCCGTCGCCTTCCCGCTCATTGCGGGACTCTACTACTGGCTGCCGTTGCTGACGGGACGCGTCGCGGTCTATCGCCTCTCCGTGCCGGCCTTCTGGCTGATCTATATCGGCTTCAACCTCACCTTCTTCCTGATGCACCTTGTCGGTCTGCTCGGCATGCCGAGGCGCATCAATACCTATCCAGACTTCGAGAGCTGGACCTTTCTCAACATGCTCTCCTCGGTCGGGGGCTTCATCATGACGATTGGCTTCGCGCTGGTCGTCGTCGATCTCATCGCGCAGATCCGTTACGGCCGGCGCATCCGCCGCGACCCCTGGCACGCCGCCACGCTCGAATGGGCGATGCCGATACCGCCGGCGCCCTACGCCTTCGCGTCGCTGCCCCACATCGAGGCGCGCGCCGACCGGATCAATGTCGGCACGCTCGCGCCGCAATTGGCACGCGGCGAAGGCTATCTCGGCGCGACGCGCAATGGCTGGCAGGAGACACTCGGCGTCCATATGACGTCCGGCGCGCCCGAGCAGTTGATCGTGCTGCCGCGGCCGACCTATCTGCCGCTATGGACGGCGATTGCCACCGCGGCGGCCGTCCTCACCATGTTGGCCAAACTCTATCCGCTGACGCTCGCGATGGCGGCCGTGACGGCCGGGCTGTTCGTGTTCGCAGCGCTGAACGCCGGGCTTGACCGCGACCATGGCCTGCTGCCCGTGGGGCGCGGCGTCAGCGTGCCTGTTCACACCGAATGTGCCCATCCGCCTGCCTGGTGGGCGCTGGTATTCACGCTCATTGCCGACGGTACGCTATTCACATCGCTTGTGTTCGGACTGCTGTTTCTCTGGGTCGCCGCGCCGAACTGGCCACCGGTCGCGGTGCCGGACACCGGCCTCGCGCTGTCGCTCGTCTGCATTCTCGCGCTCGCGGCGGCCGCGTTCTTCGCGCGCCGCGCGCTTGTTCGCCTCGTCGGCAGACAGGCGCCTCGACTGTTCATCGCACTCGCGGCCCTGGCTTTGCTGGTGGCCATCGGCGTTGCCGTCGTTCTGATCGGAGGCATCGTCCCGCGTCCGTCCGATCATGCGCTCGGGGCGACCGCGGCGGCGTTGCTGACCTTTCTCGCCCTCCACGCCGGCATCGGCCTCCTGTTCCTTCTCGTCGCCACGTTGCGCCTCGCCTCCGGCCGAGCCGGGCCGACACGGACCATCGATCTCCGACTCGCGCGCCTGTGGATCGACTACACGGCGATTACCGGCGCGCTGGCGGTCGGCCTAGTGCTGGCGCTGCCGGCTCTCGTCGCCCTGCTGGGAATGCGGCCATGAGCGCGGCTCTCCCCGGCAGGACGCATGCGCCGGAGGATCCGGCGCGCCCGTTCCCGATGCGCGATCTCTGGTGGCTGGTGCCGGGTTTTGCCCTGTGGTTCACCGCTCTCAGCACGGTCTATGCCCTCCACCATATCGGCTGCACATTCGGCTGGTCTGCCCGCACCATCCATCTTGGCCTCGCCGCAGCGCTCGCCATCCATCTCGCAGCCATCGGGATTCTCTGCCGCATCGAACTGAGGCGTGGCGCCAGCCGCGACTTTGGCCACACGGGTCGTTTCATGCATTGGGTCATTCTCGGCACCCTTCTGGCGGCGCTCGGAAAGGTCGTCCTCACGCTGGCGCCGGCGCTCTTCTTGTCGGTGTGCCTCTAGGCGGCGGTGATGCGCTGACGCGAATGTGCTGCCGGGCCAAGCGGCGGATTGCGGCAAGGAAAGGGCGGGGGCCTGACCATGAAATATTCCACACACGGCGTCGTCTGGTTGGTCGTCTACGCCCTGTTCATTCTCTTGCCGTTGCTGGCGCTTCTCACCGGATCGCTGCCGCCGCCGCGTGACTTCTGGACTGAATTCTCAGCAGCCCTCGGCTATTCCGGCCTTGCCGTCATGGGGCTGCAATTCGGCATCACGGCGCGATTCCGTTATGTGACGGAGCCGCTCGGCGAGGACGTCATCTATCATTTCCATCGCCGTATCTCACTGTTCGCCGTGGCGCTGGTGATCGTGCACCCGGCGATCATGCTGATCGTTCACCCGCAGCTGCTCGCCATGCCGACGGGCATCGACGCGATACCATGGGGCGCCGTCGCAGCCTTCATCTCGGTAGGCGCGCTTATTGTCCTCGTGATCACGGCGCTGTGGCGCGCCGAACTCCGCATCCCCTACGAATGGTGGCACTTCAGCCATATCGCGCTCGCGCTGATCGCAGTGACCGGGGGTCTGCTGCATATGGTGGGCTGGAGCTTCTATCTCGCCGACCCATGGAAGCGCGCGCTCTGGATCGGCCTTACGATTTTTTGGCTCGCGCTGCTTTTCTATGTGCGCATCATCAAGCCGCTCTTCATGCTCCGCCGTCCCTACAGGATTACGGAGGTGCGGCGCGAGCGCGGCGATACCACGACGCTGGTGATGCATCCGGACGGGCATGAAGGTTTTCGTTTCAGACCCGGGCAGTTCGGTTGGCTCACGGTGTGGGGAACACCCTTCAAGATTACCGGCCATCCGTTCTCCTTCTCGTCCAGCGCGGCGGCGACTGACGGCCGTGTCGAGATGTCGATCCGCAAGCTGGGTGATTTCACGGCTGGCATCCCGGACATCCCCGTCGGCAAGCGGGTCTATCTCGATGGGCCCTATGGCGCGTTCACGATCGGTCACCCGACCGACATGCATGTGCTGATCGCCGGCGGCGTCGGCGTCACGCCGATGATGAGCATGATCCGCACACTGGCGGACAAGGGCGACACGCGGCCGATCCTCCTGCTCTATGGCAGCAAGGACTGGGATCAGGTGACTTTTCGCGAGGAGCTGGAAGCGTTGCAGTCGAGGCTCGACTTGAAGGTCGTCCACGTGCTGGCCAATCCGCCCGCGGATTGGTTCGGCGAGAGCGGCCATGTCTCGGCGGACGTGTTGAAGCGCCATTTGCCCGAGCCTTATGCGGCGCATGAATATTTCATCTGCGGGCCGGGCGTGATGATGGATGCGATCGAGTCCGCGCTTTCCGAGCTCGGCGTGCCGATGTCGAAATACCATTCCGAACGCTACAGCTTCGTCTAGGGAGGACACCGATGCGCCGTCTGTTCGCTGATCGGCTGGTTCTGGCGACCGCTATCGTCGTCGTCCTCGGCTCTCTCCTGTTTGCGGTGCTGCGCATCACGAGTTGAGCGCGCCGGCCCGCCGATGCTGCCTGAATGTCAAAGGGCGCTCGCCCCTGTCACCTTGATCCATCTCATTCTCGGCTGGAGCTCACATATGCGCCTTTGTGTTGTCGTGGCGGCGATGGCCGCGAGCCTGCTTCTCGCCCCCGGTGGTGCAATGGCAGCCTCCAGCGACGGGACGGCAGCCACCGCTCCGCCGATCAACGAGCCCTGGACGGCACGCGGCAACGAGCCGAACTGGCAGTTGCGCATCGATACCGGGACGATGACCTTCCGGCCGATGGAAGGCGCCGCGATCAAGGCGCCCCTGCCGAAGCCGTCGCATGAGGGAGATGCGTGGATTTACAAGGTAGCGTCGGGCGACCTCTCGGTCTCGCTGAAGGCTGGCGTCTGCCGCGATACCATGACCGGCATGCCAAGCCCGGTCAGCGTCAGCATCGCCACTGGCGGCAAGACGCTCATCGGCTGCGGCGGCAATCCTTCGGATCTTCTGGCCGGCAAATGGCATGTGGTCGCGATCGGCGGCAAGACGGTTCCGAAAGACGTCACGGTGAACCTCGATTTCGATGTCGCCACGGGGCAGGTGTCCGGCTCGTCGGGCTGCAATCGCTATTTTGGCGGCTTTGCGCTCTCTGGCGAGGGTTTGACCTTCAAGCCCGGCATGGGCGCCTCAATGATGGCGTGCGAAGCGGCGGCGACCGCAACGGAGAAGGCGTTCCAGGCAGCGCTCGCCAAGGCGCAGCGCTTCGATATCGGCGCCGACGGTAGGCTCCAGCTCATTTCCAGCGATCAGGTGACCATCGAGGCGACGCGCGAGCCCAAGGGCTGAACCGGATCGCATCAATGCATCTGCAATGAATATGGCGGATCAAGAGACGTAGCCGGCCTGCCTCTACGTTTGCTGGCATCAATCGACAGATCGACTGGCCTTCAATGGTTGCTTTGGGAAGCCACCGCTGAGAGCCGCGCGATCGTGTGGGCGCTCAGACGACAACTTAACATTCGGGGACTTCAAACATGCTTTTCGATGGTGGTTTCACATTCAGCAATTTCCTTGCTGACGTTTTCGCGGTTTTCATCTTCATCCTGTGGTTCTGGCTGATGATCACCGTCATCAGTGATCTGTTCCGGCGCCACGACGTTCCGGGTTTCGGTAAGGTTATCTGGGTGATCGCGCTGCTGATCTTCCCTTATATCGGCATCTTTGCCTATCTGCTGACGCAGAGCCGCGGCATGGCCGAGCGCAACCAGGAGCGTGCCAAGCATGCTCAGGAGCAGCTCCGGCACATTGTCGGCTTCAGCGCCGCCGATGAGATCGACAAGCTCGGCAAGCTCAAGGCCGCCGGCTCGATCTCCGATGCCGAATATGGCCGCCTGCGCGCGCGGCTGGTCGAGTAGGCCGCCGAACTGGCACCCTGCACATGAGCACGGAGCCGCTGGAAACCGGCGGCTCCGCAATAGTGCGGGTGTAGGCGCGACCCTTTGCCGACGCCGAACTCTTCCGGCCTGCCTTTCGTTCTAGTCGAGCCAAGCCCTGACTTGCTTCTTCAGGAAGGCGAAATCGTCCGGGTTTCCCTGAGGGCTGCCGGCGAGATGACCCCAGATGCTGGGGATCGGATGGAGCGCGCCCGCGGCGAGATGCGGCAGCTCCGCGGCGTTATCGGCGACCGGGAAATAGAGATCGGTCCGTCCCGGCAGCAGCAGGACCCGTGCCTTGATCGTGTTGAGCGCGCGGACGAGGTCGCCGTCATAGAGTTCGTTGGCGCTGATGTCGGAATGAATCCAGGTGTTTGCTTGCGCGTAGAGATCGGCGGCAGCGCGGCGCGTGAAGCCCGGCTCCCACTGATGGTCGAGGAAATCATCGAGATCGCGGGTCCCCGGTGCACTGAGATGGAGCCCGGCGCGATACCAGTCCTGACTCATCGCCCAGCCGGCATAGATCCGCGCGAAGGCCTTGAGACCGCCCTTCGGTTCGGCGGAGAAGCGTCCGCCGCCAACATGTTCCGGCGCGGCCTCGAGCGCAGCGAGCAGCGAAAGCAGGAACACCTTGTTGTGTGCCGAGGTTCGCGCGCTGCCGCAAACGATGATCGCGCGGGCGACGGCATCGGGATACAGCGCGGCCCAGTGATAGGCCTGCTGCGCGCCCATCGAGAAACCATAGACGGCTGCGATCCGTTCGACCCCGAACTGTTCCACCAGCAGCCGGCGCTGCGCCCGCACGATGTCGGTGGTCGTGACCAGCGCGGGATAATCCGGTGTGTTTGAGGGGCTCGATGACAGCCCGTTGCCGAACATATCGGGTATCACAATGAACCAGCGGCACGGATCGAGCACGCCGTCGGCACCGATCAGCCATTCTACATCGGTGTGGTGAGCCGAATAGCTCGTCGGATAGACGATGACATTGTCCTTCGCTGGCGACAGGGTGCCGAAGCTCTTCCAGCTCAAAGTCGCGCCGGGCAGAGTCGCGCCCGACTGCAGCGTAAGGTCGCCAAGCGCAAAGCGGCCGGCTTCAGTGATCGGTATCATGCAAACTCCGGGAAAGCTGGAGCGTCGGTGCGCTCGCGGCGAGGGGAAGAGGCCGATCATCCAAGCAAGTTACGGTCCACGCCCGCAAGGGGCTTCAGCATTCTCTGCCGCGTCTACGAGAGGCAGAGCGGTCCGCCGGGTGCGGTGAGCACGATGGCGAGAACGCCGGCGCTGATCAGGCCGCCGCCGGCCAGCACGCGGCGGAGCGGCGTCGCGGTGACCTTGCGCAATCGGGAAAGACCGAGCGCCGAAAGGGTGACCGCCGGAACCGTGCCGAGCCCGAACCCGGCCATCAGCGTCACGCCGCCCGCGACCGATCCCGTCAACAACGAGTTCAGCAGTGCTGCATAGACCATGGCACAAGGCATGGCACCCCAGAGCACGCCGCTTGCGAGAAGCTGCGGATATCCCGCCAAAGCCAGGCTGCCCCGAAAAGCCCCGAGACGGCCGGCCAGGGGCAAGAACAGTCGGTCGAGGCCCGCCATGGCCGGAACGACGCCTGCGACGGATAGGCCCATCCAGACGATCGTCAGCCCTGCCGCCCATTGCATCAGCTGATGCGCGGACTGGAGGTTGACGCTGCCGTAGAGACCGGCGCCGAAGACGCCGAAGGCGGCGCCTGCTGCGACATAGCTCGCGATACGGCCGGCCTGCGCCGCCAGCGTCTGCAGCGTCGCCGCCAGGAGTGTGCTTCGACCGCCTCCGGCGAGCAGCAGGCCACAGGCGATCGGCCCGCACATGCCTGCACAATGCAGGCTCGAGGCAAAGCCCATCGCAAGGCCAGTCAAGAGAATGCCGAGCAGCACGGATCTATATTCCTATCGATAAGCCGGCTCATTAAATGCCATAGGCGTTGGTCAGGACCTGCGACCGATTGACCGGCTTGGCCGGAGGGCGCCGGCTTCCGCGACCATGCTGAGGGCTCCGGCCGGTCACCTTGATCTTGATCAAGGCGAGGGCACTGCCGCGCTGCAACGACATCACCTCGATGTGATTTGGATTCACGGCGTCGTGTGAGGGCTGGGGTGAAGAACAGCGGTTGGATTTTGGTGCTCGCGGTCGCCACCTTCGGGGCGCTTGTCGCGGCGGGCCTGGCGCAGGACGATCTGTTCCGCGCGCATATGTTCGTGCTGACGCTGACGCTTGGCGGCGGCACGCTTTATCTCCTGCGCACAGCCTCCTTCGAGCCGGCCGTTCCGGTCGATCCCGACGCATATCTCGACGGGCCGATCAGGGTCGGCACCGTGCTGACTGTGTTCTGGGGTGTGGTCGGCTTTCTCGTCGGCGTCATCGTGGCGCTGCAGATGGCCTACCCCGATCTCAACATCCAGCCCTGGTTCAATTTCGGACGGATGCGGCCGCTGCACACCTCGGCGGTTGTCTTCGCCTTCGGCGGTTCAGCGCTCCTGACGACGAGCCTCTATGTCGTCCAGCGGACGACGCGGGCGCGGCTGTTCGGCGGTGATCTCGCCTGGTTCGTGATGTGGGGCTACCAGCTCTTCATCGTCATGGCGGCGACCGGCTATCTGCTCGGCATCTCGCAGGGCCGCGAATATGCCGAGCCCGAGTGGTATGTCGACATCTGGCTGACCATCGTCTGGGTCGCGTATCTGGTGCTGTTCCTCGGCACGCTGGTGAAGCGCAAGGAACCGCATATCTACGTCGCCAACTGGTTCTACCTCGCCTTCATCGTGACCGTGGCGATGCTGCATGTGGTCAACAACCTGGCGGTGCCGGTCAGCTTCCTTGGCGTGAAGAGCTATTCAGCCTTCTCAGGGGTGCAGGATGCGCTGACGCAGTGGTGGTACGGCCACAACGCGGTCGGCTTTTTCCTGACCGCCGGCTTCCTCGGCATGATGTATTACTTCCTGCCGAAGCAGGCCGGCCGTCCGGTCTATTCCTATCGCCTGTCGATTATTCACTTCTGGGCGCTGATCTTCCTCTATATCTGGGCCGGTCCGCACCATCTTTACTACACGGCCCTTCCGGACTGGGCGCAGACCCTCGGCATGGTGTTCTCGATCATGCTGTGGATGCCGTCCTGGGGCGGCATGATCAACGGCCTGCTGACGCTGCGCGGCGCCTGGGACAAGATCCGGACCGACCCGATCATCCGCATGATGGTCGTTGCGGTGGCGTTCTACGGCATGTCGACCTTCGAGGGTCCGGTCATGTCGATCCGCGCAGTGAATGCGCTGTCGCATTACACGAACTGGACCATCGGTCACGTCCATTCCGGCGCCCTCGGCTGGGTCGGCATGATCTCGTTCGGCGCCGTCTACTTCCTGACGCCGCGGCTGTGGTACCGCGAACGGCTCTACTCGCTGCGCATGGTCAATTGGCACTTCTGGCTCGCAACCCTCGGTATCGTCATCTACGCCGCCGTCATGTGGGTCGCGGGCATCACGCAGGGCCTGATGTGGCGCGAGTACAACGACCAGGGCTTCCTCGTCTATTCCTTCGCGGAAGTCGTGGCCGCCATGCATCCCTACTACGTGCTGCGCGCGGTCGGCGGGATGCTCTACCTCGCGGGCGGCATCGTCATGGCGGTCAACGTCGCCCTCACGATCAAGGGCCATGTCCGCGTCGAACGGCCGCTCGTCCCTGCCGCGCCGCAAATGAAACTGGCAGCCTAGGAGCGCCCTGTGTCCATTCTAGACAGACACGACGTCATCGAACGCAACGTCACGTTGCTGCTGGTTCTCTCGCTGCTCGTCGTCTGCATCGGCGGCATCGTCGAGATCGCGCCGCTGTTCTTCTTCCAGAATACGATCGAGAAGGTCGATGGCATGCGGCCCTATACGCCGCTCGAACTCGCAGGGCGGAACATCTACGTCCGCGAAGGCTGCTATGTCTGCCATTCGCAGATGATCCGGCCCTTCCGCGACGAGGTCGAGCGCTACGGGCATTATTCGCTCGCCGCGGAATCGATGTACGATCATCCGTTCCAGTGGGGCTCCGCCCGCACCGGCCCGGACCTCGCCCGTGTCGGCGATCGCTACTCGAGCCAGTGGCAGGTCGACCATCTGAACGATCCGCGCGCCGTGGTGCCGGAATCGATCATGCCGCGTTATGGCTTCCTCGCCGAGACGCCGCTGGATACGCGGTTGATCGGCGCTGATCTCGTCGCCAATTCCCGCGTCGGCGTGCCCTACGACCAGGCGATGATCGACAATGCCAAGGCGGATCTCTTCGCGCAGGCCAACCCGGATGGTGACGCCGGGGGCCTCAGGAGCCGTTACGCAAAGGTCCGCGTCGAGGACTTCGATGGCGATCCGACCCGCGTGACCGAGATGGATGCTCTCGTCGCCTATCTGCAGGTGCTCGGCACGATGGTCGACTTCAGCAGCTATGACGAAAGCGCGAACAATCGCTGAGCGGGGCGGGATTACTCGATGATGGACTACGAAACCTTGCGGCACTTCGCCGATAGCTGGGGCCTCGTCTATATGGTGGCGATCTTCCTGGCCGTGATCGTCTTCATTTTCCGCCCCGGAGCCAAGGCAGAGGCGCGCGATGCCGCCCAGATCCCGTTCCGCGACCCGACCGGCGAGGACAGAAAGCCATGAAGCAGCCCGACGTCGACCATCTGAGCGGCATCGAGACGACCGGCCATGAATGGGACGGCATCAAGGAACTGAACAATCCGCTGCCGCGCTGGTGGCTGTGGACGTTCTATGCCTGCATCGCCTTCGCGCTCGTCTATTCGGTCCTCTTTCCAGCCTGGCCGCTCATCGGCGGGGGGACGCCTGGCCTGCTTGGCTATTCGACCCGCGGCGAGTTCCATCGCGAGGTCGCGGCGGCGCAATCCGAACAGGCGGCCAACCTGGCGAAGATCGCCGCCATGCCTGTCGCGGTGATCGCGGCCGATCCGGCGCTCGCCGCCTTCGCTTCGGCCGGCGGTGCCTCGGCCTTCAAAGTCTACTGCTCGCAGTGCCACGGTTCCGGCGCCGAGGGTGGTGTGGGCTATCCGAACCTCAATGACGACGAGTGGATTTGGGGCGGCTCGATCGACCAGATCTACCAGACCATCGCTCATGGTGCCCGGTCGCTCGGTGACGACCAGACGCATGACAGCATCATGCCGAATTTCGGCAGCGACGGCATCCTGACGCGAGACCAGATTCGCTCCGTCGCTCTCTATGTCGCATCGCTCTCCGGCCTAGCCGGCGGCGAGAAGACGCCCGAGGGTGAGCAGCTCTACGCGCAGAACTGCGCCGCCTGCCATGGGCCCGACGCCAAGGGACTGCAGGCGATGGGCGGGCCAAACCTCACCAATGCGATATGGCTCTATCGCGGCTCGGTCGATGGCATCGTCGCGCAGATCAATCATCCCCGCCTCGGCATGATGCCGGCATGGGGCGCCAAGCTCGGCGATGTGACGGTGAAGGAACTCGCCGTCTATGTGCATGGGCTTGGCGGCGGGCAGTAACACAAAGCCGGCAAAGTGCGACCATGACCGGGCGGTCGCGCCGTCCGGTCCTTTGACACAGGTCAAGGCCGGATGAGGCTTCGGATGCGACGGTGTGTCGTCCCATGGAGATCAGCAGGTGACCCTATCCGACGCTACGGATCAGGACGGCCATTCGGCCGCTGAGCGTTTCAGCGTCGAGGCCGTCAATTCGCAGAAGATCCGCCAGCCGCTCTATGCGCCGCGTCGCAAGATCTTCCCGAAGCGCGCCTCCGGCACATTCCGCCGCTTCAAATGGCTGGTGATGCTGCTGACGCTCGGCATCTACTACCTGACGCCGTTCCTGCGCTGGGATCGGGGACCGTTCGCGCCCGACCAGGCGGTGATGGTCGATCTTGCCAACCGGCGCTTCTATTTCTTCTTCATCGAGATATGGCCTCAGGAATTCTACTACGTCGCCGGGCTCCTGATCATGGCCGGCGTCGGGCTCTTCCTGATCACCTCGACGGTCGGCCGTGCCTGGTGCGGCTATACCTGCCCGCAGACGGTGTGGGTCGATCTGTTTCTCGTGGTCGAACGCGCCATCGAGGGCGATCGCAATGCGCGCATCAAGCTGGACGGCGCCCCCTGGTCGCTCAACAAGGCGGCGAAGCGGGTCTCCAAGCATGTGATCTGGCTGGTGATCGGCGTCGTCACAGGCGGCGCCTGGATCCTTTATTTCGCCGACGCGCCGACGCTCATCCGCAGTTTCGCGCGGTTCGAGGCGCCGTCGGTCGCCTATATGACAGTCGGCATCCTGGCTGCAACAACGTATGTATTCGGCGGCCTGATGCGTGAGCAGGTCTGCACCTATATGTGCCCTTGGCCGCGCATCCAGGCAGCGATGCTCGACGAATACTCGCTGACCGTCACCTATAATGACTGGCGCGGCGAGCCGCGGACGCGCCATGCCAAGAAGGCGATCGCCGAGGGCCGGCCGGTCGGCGACTGCGTTGACTGCAATGCCTGTGTTGTCGTCTGTCCGATGGGCATCGACATCCGCGACGGTCAGCAGCTTGAATGCATCACCTGTGCGCTCTGCATCGATGCCTGCGACGGCGTGATGGACAAGCTCGGACGCGAGCGCGGGCTGATCTCCTATGCGACACTCAATGACTATAATGCCAACATGGTGCTCTCCGGCGCTTCGGCGACCACGCCGATCGAGCCGGCACGGGTGCGCAACCCTGCGACCGGCAAGCTCGTCGACGCGATCCGGCACACCACCTGGCGCTCGATCATACGCCCGCGCACATTGGTTTACTTCATGGTCTGGGCCGGCATCGGCGTTGCCATGCTCGTGGCGCTGTCGATGCGCTCAACGCTCGAGGTCAGTGTGCTGCATGACCGCAACCCGCAATATGTGCTGCTCTCCGACGGCTCGATCCGCAACGGCTACAAGGTCAAGATCAGCAATATGCGGCCGGAGCCGCGCGCCGTTACGCTGTCGGTGGAAGGCCTGCCGGGCGCGGCACTGACGAGTGCCGATGCTGCCGCACAGCCGGTTTCCTCGCTGACCTACCAGTTGCAGCCCGATGCCGTTCTCGAAACCCGGATCTTCGTTCGCGCCGCGCCCGGAGGCCTCGCCTCCAACAACGCGGATTTCACGCTGAAGGTCGAGACGGCGGATGGCGCCGCCGTCGTGGCGACTGACGCCAAGTTCGAAACGCCGAAGGAAACGCGCAGATGACCAGCAAAGCTCTCCGTGAACGCGAATTTACCGGCTGGCACATGCTGGCGGGAATGGGCGCTTTCTTCGGGGTCATCATCGGCGTCAACGTCTTCCTTGCCGTCTCGGCAAGCCGAACCTGGACGGGCCTCGTCGTCGAGAACTCCTATGTAGCGAGTCAAGAATTCAACGAGAAGGAACGTCTGGCCAAGGAACAGGCGGCGCTCGGCTGGCGTGCGGTGCTCACCTATGACGCCAGCCGCCTCCAGCTCGATATCCGCGACCGCGACGGCGCGCCGATCGATCTCGGCCCGGTGACGGTGGCACTGACCCGGCCGCTCGGAGATCACGAGGATCGCACCGTTCCGTTGTTCCGCGGCACCAACGGCGTCTATTCGGCTGTCATCGACCTACCGCATGGTGTCTGGAACGCCGTCAGTGCCGCGCCGGGCACGCCACATGGCGCCTTCGAACAGCACAGCCGTCTGATGATTCGCTGAGAGGATGGTTCTGATGCCAGTCAGCGCGATCATGGACACGCCCAGCCCAGGCATCGCCGAGCCGGCATCCGACGAGACCGAAGCGCTGCTGGCGCTGAGCCGATCCGCCGGCGCCGAGGCGCGCCAGATCGAATTCGCTGTGCCGGACGCTTATTGCGTCACCTGCATTAACGCGATCGAGAACGGGCTCTCGCGACTGCCGCAGGTGGTCAGCGCCCGCGTGAACCTCTCGCAGCGCTGGGTGCGGGTGGTCTTCACGCCGGAAAGGGGCTCCGTGCTTGATTTGCCGCGCGCCATCCGCGCCAGCGGATACCGCACCCATGCGCTGGATCCGGTGGCCGACAATCGCCAGGACCACGCGTTGCACGAACTGATCCGCTGCATGGCCGTCGCGGGCTTTGCCGCCGGCAACATCATGCTGTTCTCGGTTTCGATCTGGTCGGGAGCCGATGCGGCGACGCGCGACATGTTCCACTGGATCTCGGCACTGATCGCGCTGCCGGCCATCGCCTATGCGGGACGCCCGTTCTTCCGCTCGGCCTTTGCCGCGCTGCGGGTTGGTCGAACCAATATGGACGTTCCGATCAGCATTGGCGTCGTTCTGGCAACGCTGCTCAGCATCTGGGAGACGGTGCATTCCGGCGCGCATGCCTATTTCGACGCCTCGACCATGCTGCTCTTCTTCCTGCTGGTCGGCCGCACCTTCGATCACCTGATGCGTGAGAAGGCGCGCGGCGCGATCGCCAATCTTGCGAGGCTCACGCCGCGCGGGGCCATGCGCTGGTTTCCTGATGGGACGACGACTTATGTTCCGGTCGAGGATGTCGTGCCCGGCATGGAACTGCTGCTGCGCGCGGGCGAACGCGTTCCGGTCGATTGCCGGGTTATCGAGGGCAGGGGCGATGTCGACCTCTCGATCGTGACGGGCGAGTCGGCGGCTGTCAGCATTGGGCCGGGCGCCAGCCTGGCGGCAGGTGCGATCAATCTCGCCGCCGCCTTGAAGGTCGAAGCCGAACGGCCGGTGTCGGAATCGTTCCTGTCGCAGATGGCGACACTGATGGAGACGGCCGAGGCCAGTCGCACAGCGCATCGCCGCATCGCGGATCGCGCCGCCGCCATCTATGCACCCGCCGTCCACGCTTTCGCTATCGCCACATTTCTCGGCTGGGGCCTCCTGGCCGGAGATTGGCATGAGGCTCTGATGAGTGCCGTCGCCGTGCTGATCATCACCTGTCCCTGCGCGCTGGCGCTCGCCGTGCCGATCGTCCACGCTGTTGCGGCGGGCAGGCTGTTCCGCAACGGCATCATGATGCGCGACGGTACGGCGCTCGAGCGCGCCGCAGCCGTGACCGATATCGCCTTCGACAAGACCGGCACGCTGACCCTCGGTGCCGTCCGCTATGACGGCCAGGTGTCCGGCGATCCCGCTATGCTGCCGATTGCCGCCAATCTCGCGGGGCACAGTCGGCATCCGCTCGCCGCGGCACTCCTTGCCGCCTCGCCGGCTGCGCCGCTTCCAGCCGACGAGTTCCATGAGATACCGGGTCAGGGGATCGAGGCTCTAGCGGATGGCGTCTGGTGGCGGCTTGGCAGCGCCCCTTTCTGCGGCGGCCCCCAGGCTGCGGCAGGGGACGGGACGGAGGCCTGCCTTGGCCGCGACGGGCGCGTCGTCGCCGTCTTCCGCTTCGTCGACGCGATCCGACCCGACGCAGCCAGCGCCGTGGCGACGCTCAAGGCGGCAGGCAAGAGGGTCGAAATGCTGTCCGGAGACGGCCCCGCGACGGTTGAATCCGTGGCCGAGGCGCTCGCCATCGAGCAAGCTTCCGCGCGCCTTTCGCCCGAGGCCAAGCTGGTGATCCTGAAGGGTCAAGCCGAGGCGGGACGCCGGGTCATGATGGTGGGAGACGGCATCAATGACGCGCCGGCGCTGCGCGCCGCCCATGTCTCGATGGCTCCCTCCTCGGCGAGCGATATCGGGCGTAGCGCCGCCGACTTCGTCTTCACCAATGGTCGGCTCGCGAGCGTGCCCTTCGTGCTGGACATCGCGCGGCGCGCCGATCGTCTGGTGCGGGAAAATCTCGTCCTGGCGATCGGCTACAACACGCTCGCACTGCCGCTTGCGGTCGCCGGCCATGTCACGCCGCTCGTCGCCGCGGTCGCGATGTCGACATCCTCGGTGCTGGTCGTCGCCAATGCGCTGCGGCTCAACCTCGGCACAAACCTCGTTCAGCCGGAAGAAGCGGTACCGGCTTGGCGACAGGCGGAGGCTGCAAGAACATGAACGGTCTCGTCATCCTCATTCCGGCCGCGATCTGCCTGGGACTGCTGGCGCTGGTCACCTTCCTCTGGTCGCTCAAGACAGGCCAATATGACGACCTCAAGGGCGCCAGCGAACGCATTCTCGACGACGAAGCGCCGATCCGCAGAGTCGATGGAAAATAGCGCCGATTCCTGCGCAATCCGTCCCTAGTCAAAGACATCATCCGGCATAGGCGACGGTAGGATTTTCGATCGTAATGACAAAATATACGTTTTGCCTTGCAAGTCGAACGGATAGGGCCTATATCCAATCCATCGATGTTTCTTGTTGAATTTTGTTATGGCGCGATGAGCGCCTCTGGCGAAACTCCCCGATCAAATCGATGTCTCTACGGCGTTCGGCGCGTTGCCGCACGACGAATCTCTTTGTCGATTGAAAGGAAATCGTCATGAGTGTTGGAACCGTTAAGTTCTTCAATGCCACCAAGGGTTTTGGCTTCATTCAGCCGGACAACGGCGGCGCGGACGTGTTCGTCCACATCTCCGCTATCGAGCGCGCCGGCATGCGTTCGGTCTCCGAAGGTCAGAAGCTCAGCTTCGACGTCGTGACCGACAGCCGCAGCGGCAAGAGCGCAGCCGAGAATATCCAGGCAGCGTAAGGATTTCGCTTCTGACCTTTGACCACGGATGTACTGGCGGCGGTCATTGAGGCGTATCAGAGAAGGTCGGGCTTGCCCGGCCTTTTTCATTGTTGGAAGAAGGAGGGCGGAATGAAACTCAACCCCGAATCCGAACCAATCAAGAAGGCCCCCTCGCGCATGGAGGCCAAGAATGAGCAGACGACGAAGGCAGCGCGCCTGATCATCGACGGCGAATTGTCGAAGCGGGTCGCAAAGACCGAGCGCCTGCGTGCGATGCGCCTTGCCCAAGAGGCGGTTGACGCCGCCGCCGCGGAGGCCGCGCCCAAAAAGCCGGCCAAGACGCCGCGTAAGAAGGTTGCAGCCGCCAAGGCTTAGGTCTCAGGCGGGCTCCGGCCCGCCGAGGCATCAGCGCGCCTTCAGGCCGCTGCGAACAATCCGGCGTCATCGCGGACGGCATTGCCTGACTGGAGCACCGCGACGACGCGGTTCGCATGCTGCGAGAAGCAGGCAAGCCCGTCGAACGGATTGGCGTCGAGCACGACGAGATCGGCAAACGCCCCCGGCGAGATCTCGCCGACAAGCCCTTCCATGCGGACGATCTTCGCGTTGTTGATCGTCGCATGGCGCAGCGCCTCGGCAGGACCGCAGACTTTCTCGTGAATCATCAGCCCGTCGCCTTGATAGGTCTTGGGCGACCAGCAGAGATCGGTGCCGTAGCCGACATTGACCCCGGCCTCCAGCGCGATCTCCAGCGAGCGCAGGCCGCTCGCCAGCACCTCCGCATTCTTCTCGATATTTTCGGCGGTGAAGCCGAAGCCCGGGCCGTATTTCGCGTCCGCCTCATAGGTGATCAGCGTCGGCACCAGATGCGCATTCTTGTCGTGCATCAGCTTCGCCGTCTCGGTTGAAACGAAATTGCCGTGCTCGATCGAGCGCACGCCGACGCCAACGGCGCGGCGGATACCGATATCGCTGTAGACATGCGCCATTACATAGCGGTCGACGCGCTCAGCCTCCTCGACGATGACCGAAATCTCCTCGACCGAATATTGCGGGTGGCGGAGCTTGTCGCCGGGTGAGGAAACGCCGCCGCCGGCCATGATCTTGATGTGATCGACGCCTTGGCGAAGGTTCTCGCGGACCGCCTTGCGGACCTCGTCGATCCCATCGCAGACGCATGTGAGGCCGCCAAGCGCCTCCTGGCAGTTACAGGTTTCCGCACGGCCGCGATGGTCGCCATGGCCACCGGTCTGGGACAGCACGCGGCCCGCTACGAAGAGGCGCGGCCCCTTGAACAGCCCCTTTTCGACGGCCGCCCTGTGACCGGAATCGGCGCCGCCGGCGTCGCGCACGGTGGTGAAGCCGCGATGCAGCATGCCTTCGAGGTGCCGGCCGGCCCGCGCCGTCATCTCCGAAGGCAAGATCGAGCGGCCGTCGCTGAATTGCCCGATGAAGACATGTGCGTGGCAGTCGATGAGACCCGGCGAAAGATAGCGCCCGCCGAGCGACACGCGCGGCAAGGCGGTGTCGAGATCCTGAACCTCGGTAATGGCGGCGATCTTGCCGCCGCTGATCGTCACCGCACGGTCGTGAAGAATCGTCCCGCTGACGACATCGACGATTTCAGCATCGACAAGCGCATAATCATGACTTGGCATAGGTCTCAACCTTCACAGGCTCGATCGGCGACGCCGCCGGATCCACATAGCCATTGGCGATATCATAGGCAGCGGCGCCAGGGTCGCGCACGGCCGGATCACCCCAACCCGATCCGCCGGCGCTGTAGTTCACGAAGCGCTCGTTCTCTTTAAGTACGGCACGATACATGCCGACTCTCTTCTCGCGCGCTTCGTCCGGCCAGAGCACCATATGGTTCTGCACCGGAGAAGGCTGGCCGCCCTCCAGCCCCCAGCCGCCGGTCTTCGATTTTTTCTTCATCGAGATGATCTCGGTCTCGCCGACCATGCGGACCGCGCGGCGCACGCCGAGGCCGCCGCGATAGCGCCCCTTGCCGCCGGAGTTTGGGATCAATTCAAGGCCTTCGTGGAAAAGATTGGCCTGCCGCTCCAGAACTTCGATCGGCGTGTTGCGGACCGTGCTGGTGGAGGGGTGCTGCAAGGCCGTCGCGCCATCATGGCGATAAGTGGCGCCCCAGCCGATGCCCTCATTGTTGCTGATGACGTAGCTTTTGCCAGTCCGGTGATGGCGTCCGATCGCCATGAAGCCCGGCTCGTCGCCGCCAGAGGCCATCGGCAGCCAGTCGATCGCAGGCGCCAGCGCCTTCGCGATGAGTTCGAAAGCGACCATGTGGGTCCACGGCATATAGGTCGAGGACGGATAGACCGCATGGAAGAGATTGCCCGGATCGGCGCGGACATCGAGCGCCATGAAGTTGCCGTGGTTGCTCGGCGTATCGGGCGAGGTCAGGAACTTGAAATAGGTCTTGGCCATCGAGATCGTCGCGCCGAACGGCACATTGACCGGGCCCGGCACGATCGGATCGGACCTGTTGTAGTCGACGGTCATGCGATCGTCGGTGATGGTGACGTCCACCGCCATCTTGATCATGCGCTCACTAACGCCGTCGTCGTCGAGCCATTCCTCCGCCGACCACGCACCCTTGGGCAGATGCTGGAGTGCCTGGCGCGACTTCTCGTCGGCATGGATGAAGAATGCCTCGATCGCGGCCAGAACGCGCTCGCGACCGAACTTGCGGTAAATGTCGCGCACCGAGGCTTCGCCGGTCCGCAGGCACGCGACCTGCGCGCCGAAATCGCCACGGATCGCTTCCGGCAGGCGGGAATTCGCCTCCAGCACCTTCCAGAGGTCTGCGTCGAGCTTGCCCTCCTTGATGATGCGCACGCCGGGCAGGATCAGGCCTTCCTGGTGGATGTTGGTCGAGTCGATCACATAGCCAGGATCCTTGGCGCCGAGATCGAGCCAATGCGCGCGGACGCAGAGGAACATGTCGATCGCATCGCCATCGACGAAGACCGGCGCCATCAGCAGCGCATCCGACATATGCGCCGAGTTCCAGTAGGGATAGTTGAGGATCACGACATCGCCCGGCCGAAGGCTCGCCATGTCCATGTTCTGGATCAGCATCTTCAGCGCATAGTCGTTACCGCCGATGAAGGACGTGATGCCGGCCGCCTCGGCCACCATGCGCCCCTCGGCATCTGCGATCGAGATGCCGAAATCCAGCACCTCATAGATCACCGCGTTGAAGGCGGTGCGCACCAAAGTGCGCCGCATCTGCTCTGCCGCCGAGAAGAACAGGGCCGAGATAATCTCGGTTTCGGCTGCCTTGCTGATGGTCATGTCATGCCTCCAACGCTGAAGCGGAATCGCGGCGGCGAACCGAGATCATGCCGTATTCGTCGACGCTGAGCGTCTGGTTGCCATGGATTGCGAGCGACGATCCCTCGTCGATCACGAGCATCGGTCCCGGATAGGTGCGCAGCGGTTCGAGCGTGTCGCGGCTGATCTTTTCACAATCGACCATCGCGCCAGACGCCTGATCGAAAAGACGGTGCGGTGCGGTCGGCGCGAGATGTGCACCCTGCGCAATTCGCGTCGAGAGATCGGGCTTTTCGGTGACCACGATCAGCTTCACCATCAGCGAGACGATCTCGGCGTCGCTGCCGAAGGTGTGGCCGAAGCGATCCTGATGGGTCTGCGAGAACCGCGCGAGGAAGTCGGCTGCCGTGTCGCGGCGCTCATAGGGAATGCTCAGCGTGTGCTCCTGGCCGGTGAAGCGGACGCGCGCGAAATAGGTGACTGCCGGCTCGACTGGTCGGCCGACTTTCTCCGCTAGCGCCGCAGTGCTGCGTCCTGCCAGTGCTTCGGCTGTCGCGTCGAGCCGTGACATCGTGCCGGCGTCGATCGTTTCAAGCACCGAGACGCTGTCGCTGAAGGAAAGGTCGCTCGCCAGCATGCCCCAGGCCGAGAACACCGAGGGTAGCGGCGGAATGACGAGTTCCGGCATTTCGAGTTCGTTCTGCAGCATCGGACCCAGCAGCGGGCCACAGCCGCCGAAACCGAGCATCGAGAACTCGCCGGGATCGAGCCCCCGCTCCAGCATCATCTCCTTGATCGAGGACGCGGTGCGCGAGATCAGCACGTCGAACACCGAGCGCGCGGCCTCCTCGAGCGGAATACCAAGGGGCGCGCAGATGGTCTCTTCAAGCGCGGTGACCGCGCGGTCATGCGCGACATTCATTGCGCCGCCCATGAAGTTGCCGGTGTCGATATAGCCGAGCACCACGGCAGCGTCGGTCACCGTGGCGCGCGTTCCGCCGCGGCCATAGCATGCGGGACCGGGAACGGCGCCGGCGCTTTCCGGGCCAACACGGAGAAGAGCATTGTCGATCCAGGCGATCGACCCGCCGCCAGCGCCGAGCGTCCGCAGATCGAAGATCGGCTGCAGGATCGGAAAATTCTCGATCCGCGCCTCGAACACATCCATCGGCTCGCCATCGACAATCAGGCACGCATCGAGACTGGTGCCGCCGACATCGACGGAGAGCACGTTGCGCCGCCCGGTCTCGCGCGCGACATGCAGCGCGCCGGAGACGCCGCCCGCCGGGCCGGAGAAGACGGTGGCGATCGGTTCGGCTTCGGCAAGGTCGAAGGTGAGCGCCCCGCCCGAAGAGTTCATGACGAATTTCTGGCCGGCGAAGCCCTGACGCTCCATGCCGGAGGAAACGCGGCCGAGATAGTTCTTCAGGACCGGCTTGATATAGGCGTCGAGCACGGCCGTGCTGGTGCGCTCATATTCGCGATACTCATTGGCGAGCAGCGCGCCGGCCGAGACTTCCAGTGCCGGATAAGCCTCGCGGATCAGAGCGACTGCCTCGTGCTCATGCGCGGTATTGGCATAGGCATGCAGGAAGCTGACGGCGATCGCCTCGCAGCCCGCTTCTTCGTGCAGCGCCCTTGCCGCAGCGACCACCGCGTCGCGATCGAGAGGTGTGACTTCCGTGCCCTCGAAGTTCATTCGTCCGTCGACGCCGATAATGTGCCGCCGCTCGACGATCTGCGGCGGCGGCTCGAGATCGAACTGGTACATATGCGCGAAGTCGACGGCGCCACGTCCGATCTCGAAGATGTCGCGGAACCCCGCATTGGTGATGATGCCAACCTTTGCACCTTTGCGTTCAAGGATGGCGTTGAGGCCAAGCGTCGTTCCGTGAACGAAATCCGAGATGTTGGCCGGTGGAAAGCCGAGCCGTCCCACGGCCGCCACCACGCCCTCGGCCGGATCATGCGGCGTCGTGGGCAGCTTGAATGCGGTCAGTAGCCTGTTCTGAAGGTCGAAGACGACGACGTCGATGAACGTACCGCCAATATCGATGGCCAGCTTGTATCGGCTCATTCCTGCCTCGGATCAGTAGACGGCATCGAGCAGCCGTGCCGTGTATTCGTTTTGCGGATGGTTGAGGACATCGCGCGCGAAACCCTCCTCGACGACGGCGCCCTGGTTCATGACATAGACGCGGTCGCAGAGGAGACGCACGACATTCACGTCATGCGAGATGAAGACGATGGTGAGGTCGCGCTCTCTGATCATGCGAACGAAGAGTTCGAGGATCTGCGCCTGGATCGAGACGTCGAGCGAAGAGAGCGGCTCGTCGAGGACCAGCAGTTCCGGCTCGACGGCGATGGCGCGCGCGATGGCGACGCGCTGGCGCTGGCCGCCGGAGAATTCATGCGGATAGCGGTCGCCGGCGTCGGCGGAAAGGCCGACCTCCTCCAGCAGCGCATTGGCGCGTTCGATCCGCTCTCTCCGTCCGAGATCGGGCCGATGCAGGATCAGGCTCTCCATGACGCTGCCGCGCACCGTGGCGCGAGGGTTGAGGCTGCCATAGGGATCCTGGAACACGATCTGAACGTCGGACTTGAAGGCAAACCGCTCTTTGCGCGTGTAGGAGGCGATGTCGCGGCCCTTGAAGCGATAGCTGCCGCCGTCATAGCTGGTGAGGCAGGTAATGATGTTGGCGACGGTCGACTTGCCGCTGCCGGATTCGCCGAGGATGCCGACCACCTCGCCGCGGCCGACGGCGATGTTGATGTCGCGCAGCGCGAAGCTGCGATTCTGCACGAAGAGCCGGCGCGCAAAGCTCTTCGCGACCCCCTTCAGTTCCACCATCGGGTTGCCCTCGCTCGCCATCTAGTGCACCCCCCGGCCGAGAATGCAGGCGCTGAAGATGGAGGCGGTTCCGGCGTTCTGCGGCAGGTCCGTCGTCCGGCAGGCCGTGACGACATAGGGGCACCGGGAGGCGAAGGCACAGCCCTTGAGGCCGAAGCCCGCCCCAACAGGCTCGCCGGGTATCGATCGAATATCGGCGAGGGTCTTTTCCCGCGTGGGGATGCAGTCGAACAGCGCCTCCGTATAGGGATGGATCGTGCTTTGGCCAATGTCGCCTGATGGGACGATGTTCAGCAACTGACCGCCATAGAGCACCGCGATGCGGCCGACGCTCTGGCGCAGCAATTCGAGATTGTGGCTGATCAGGATCACCGCGAGATCGTGCTTGCGGCTTCGATCGAGGATCAACTCGATGACGCGGCGCTGCGTAATCGCGTCGAGGGCGGTCGTCGGCTCATCGGCGACGAGAAGCTTCGGGTCTTGCGCGAGCGCGATGGCGAAGACCATTCGCTGGCGCATGCCGCCCGAGAACTGGTCGGGAAACTGGTTGAAGGCAAGCGCCGGTTCGGGAATGCCGACTTCGGCCATCAGGCCGATCGCCGCCTCGCGCGTTCGCTCCGCGCCCATCGGCCAGCCCTTGGCGAGATAGATCGCCTCGGTAATCTGCTTGCCGATCCGCATCGAGGGGTTGAGCGAGGAAAACGGATCCTGCGGCACGAAGCCGATGCTATGGCCGAGCAGCTTGCGCGCTTTGTTCGCATAGCCGTTTACCGGCAGATCCTGGCCGTTGAAGCGGACGCTGCCGCCTGCGACATAGGCATCATCTTGCAGGCCGAGCAGCGTGCGCGTCAGCAGCGTCTTGCCGGAACCGGACTCGCCGACGATGCCGAACACCTCGCGCGGTCGTACAGCAAGCGAGACGCCCGCTACCATGGTGCGGTTGCCGGTGCGGAGCGCGACCGAAACGTCCCGGATTTCGAGCAGCGGGCGATCAGTGGTAGGCGGGGCGAGGCTGGCCATGCCCTAGCGCCGTCGCGAGGTTGGATCGAGTTCACGCCGCAGCATGTCGCCGATCACATTGAAGCTGACGGCCGTGATGAAGATCGCGATGCCCGGGGCGAGCACGATCCACCAGCCGTTCGAAACATAGGACCTTCCATCGGCGATCATCGCGCCCCATTCGGGCGCGGGGATCTGTGCGCCGACACCGATGAAGGAGAGGCCAGAGATCGCCAGCATGACGGCGGAGATATCGAGAGCGATCTGGATGAGCATCACGTCCATCGCGTTGGGGATGACGTAATGCAGCACCTTGCGATGTGTCGGCACGCCGAGCGCGTCTGCACTGGCTATGAATTTCTGCGAGAGGATATCGGCCGTCACCATGCGCGAGAGCCGCGCATAGTTCGGCCACCATGAGAAGATCAAAGCCCAGATCGCGGCCTCGAGGCTGGCGCCCAGCGCTGAGGCGAAGCCGAGGGCGAGGATCAGCGGCGGGAAGCCGAGCCAGATATCGGCGAGCCGCATCAGCATGTTGTCGACCGCGCCGCCGACAAAGGCCGAAGCGATGCCGATCGTGCAGCCGATGATCACCACAACGATGATGACCGCGAAGGTCGAGGCGAGCGTCAGCCGGGCGCCATAGAGCAGCCGGCTCAGCACGTCGCGCCCCGAACCATCGGTGCCGAGCCAATGCAGCATGGAGGGCGCCTGCAGCTTGGCGCGAAAATCGATCTTCATGGGATCGAAGGGGACGAGAAAGGCCCCGACCAGCGCCAGCAGCAAGATCAGGCAGCCGAGCACGATTGCGGTGCGCTCGACATTGGTCTTGGGAAACGACAGCAACCGACGAAGCACTCTCATGCCCCCGCATGCTTGCGCGGGGTCAGCAGAAAGAGCGCGATATCGACCACGAGATTGGAGATCAGGAAGACAAGTCCGACGACGAAGACGACTGCGACCACGGCATGGATATCGGATTGCGTCACCGCCTTGACCGCATAGCGCCCGATGCCTGGCCGGCCAAAAATCTCTTCGACCAGCACGGTCGCGCCCAGCATCCAGCCGAACTGCATGCCGAACACCGTGAGCGCGGGCGTGGCGCCATTGGCGAAGACATGGCGCACCATGATCCGGCCCTCGCTGGCGCCCTTGGCGCGGGCCAGCACCACATAGTCCTTGCGGAATTCTCCCATCATTGCCGTCCGGGTGATGCGCACGCCGACGGCGGTGAAGAGCAGCGTCAGGGCGAAGGCGGGCAGCACGAGATGGGCGAGGGCGTCGGCAAAGACGTCGAAGCGGCCCTGCATCAGGCTGTCGAGAAGGGTAAATCCCGTCGCGCCGGTGAAGTCGCGGTTTTCGAAGCCAAGCCGGCCGGCCGTCGGCAGCAGACGCCACTGCCCCGCGACTACCTGCTGGAGGATGATCGCCAGCCAGAAGATTGGCAGGCCAGCGCCGGCCATCACGACGAGGCGCACGACATCGTCGAAGGTGGTGCCGGCATAGCGCGCGGTGAGGAGGCCGAGCGGCAGCGAGACCGCGAGATTGATTACCATGGCCACGAAGACGAGTTCGAGCGACGGCGGCAGTTCGCGGATGATGTCACTGGCGATCGGCTGGCGCGTGAACCAGGAGGTGCCGAGGTCGCCATGCAGGATGTTGCTGCAATAGATCCAGAACTGGACGAGGAGCGGCCGATCGAGACCCATTTCCTGCCGGACCGCGGCGATCTTGTCGGCGCCGGCATTCGGCCCGGCGGCGACGATCGCCGGATCGCCCGACACCACATGGCTGAGCAGGAAGGTGATGAAGAGAAGGACGCAGAGCGAAAGGATCGAGAACAGGATCCGCTGACCGACATAGCGCATATCCAGCCTCTGCGTCTTCCCGACCCGGACCCGGCCTATTTCAGGCCGATATCCATGATGTTGAAGGTCTGGTGGTGGGCCGCGTTATATTTGTAGCCCTCGACCTTGTCCGAGACTGCGACGACCGAGCCCGGATAGGAGACGGTAATGACCGCGAAGTCTTTGCCGATGAGGACCTGCGCCTTCTTGTAGAGTTCGGCGCGCTTGGCCGGGTCGGCGGAGCTTGCGGCCTCGTTGAGAAGCGCGTCGACCTCCTTGTTCGAATACTGCGCCCAGTTGTAGCCGCCATTGGAGCCGGTCAGGGCGCTGTTGAACGACGCGTTCAGGATGGCGTGCGGGTCGGGGAAGGGCGGGAAGGAGTAGATCATGTTGATGTCGGCGGTGGTATCGACCTTCTGTACGGTCGCCGCCTGCGCGGGCCACGTCATGCCTTCCGCGTTCAGCGTGATGCCAATCTCGGCGAGGTTCGATTGCAACTGTTCAACCGCGCTCTTCTCTTCCTGGATCGCCGGAAGATAGCGCACGGTCAGCGTCGTACCGGCCCAGCCATTGTCGTCGACCATCTTCTTGGCGCCGGCGAGATCGAAAGCGAGCTCGGTGCCGGATTCGTGACCCGGCCAGCTCGTGGGCAGCGGGCCGTCCGGAAGCGTTCCGAGGCCCATCAGGACTTGGTCGAGATGCAGCTGGCGGTCGAAGGTCTTGGCCAGCATCTCGCGGAACTTCGGGTTGCCGGTCGGGCCCTTGCTGGCTGTGTTGAAGTCGAAATAGAGCGGCGTCGCGGCCTGGCCGACATCGACGACATAGCCCGGCTCCTTCATCAGCGCGAGCTTGTCCTCGACGGTTATGTCCGGCGCGATCTGAACCTCGCCGCTCTTCAGCAGCGAGAGCTGCGTCGAGGGTTCGGTGATGTAGCGGAAGACGACCTCGGCCACATGATTGCCGTCCCAACCGCCCCAATATTTGTCGAACGCCTTCAGCGAGACGGCTTCGGTTGGATTGTAGGACGCAATGACATAAGGGCCCGACCCGGCTTCGTTGACCGCGAGCCACTGGCGCGCATTGTCTTCGGCCATATGCGGCTCGACGAGTGCCTTGTTGACCACATAGATGCGTGACAGTGCCGAAAGGAACGGCCCGAACGGCTTCGAAAGCGTCAGCTTGACCGTATGGTCATCGACGACTTCAGCGCCGCTGAGCGGCCCGATATCGTTGAGCACATTGGCTTTTGCCGCCTTCAGCCGGTCGAGCGTGAACTTGACGTCGGCTGCGGTGAGCTTTGACCCATCGTGGAACACGACGTCGTCGCGCAGCGTGAAGGTGTAGGTGAGCCCATCCTCCGAAATTGTCCAGCTCTTGGCGAGCCGCGGTGAAACCGCGGTCTCGCCAGCCGGGAACTGCACCAGCGCGTCATAGGCGCCGAGGAGGAGTTCATCGACCGTCGAATTGGTCGCGTTGGCCGGGTCGAGATTCTCCGGCGTCTCGTTCTCGGCGATGACGAGCGTGCCGGTTGGTGCGGCAATCGCCAGCGAAGAGACACCCGACAAGGCTGCGACCAAGACAGGAATAAACCTTGCGCGCGAACGCATTGACGACCTCCGGAATTCGTTTGGTATACCGTGAGTATTCGATGCTAGCACGCAACGGGGGACTGTCAACGCCTTTCTAGGCTCGGGCTTGTGAGGTTTGGCGATGAAGAAGGGCCTGCGCCGAGGAGCCGGCACGCTGCGGCCCAGACGCCGAATAAGAGGGAGAGGGAAGCGCAATGTCGTCGCGCAACATGCGGTGTTTAGGACGGGACGATCGATGCGGCGAATGGAGTTGCGTCATACGAGCGCTCCCGCACAGCGTGTGACGGACGGCTTGAATGAACCGGCCGGATTCCAATTGTATACGCCGTGGACAATCCCCTAGGGATCGACTAGGCATGAATCATCGGGGACGGAGCGTATCGTGATGCGCAGAAACACAGCCAACCGTGCGGAACCGGACCAGCCGGCGGGTGACCGGCCCCCTGTTGCCGAGCCCGTTGCCTTTGCGACGCGGCAGCCGCCCAAG
Organism: Kaistia soli DSM 19436; assembly: GCF_900129325.1. Classification (GTDB taxonomy): domain Bacteria; phylum Pseudomonadota; class Alphaproteobacteria; order Rhizobiales; family Kaistiaceae; genus Kaistia; species Kaistia soli. The sequence continues at coordinate 767,705 of NZ_FQUP01000002.1, forward strand.
AATCTCTCGGCCCTCGCCTATGCCGAGATCGCGCGGCTCATCGAGAAGAAGGAGCTGCGCGCCGGCGAAGTTGTCGTCGAGCAGAACCTCGCCGCTTATCTCGGCATCTCGCGCACGCCGGTCCGCCAGGCCTTGCAGCGGCTGGAGCTCGAAGGGTTGCTCGTCAAGTCGAACACCAAGTCCTTCGTGGTCAGGAAGGTCGACCTCAAGGAATATCTGCAAAGCCTGAAGGCACGCGAGATCATGGAATCGGCGGCCGCGGGCATGTGTGTCGAACTCGCGCCGGCCGAACGCATCGCGGCGGCCAAGGTGACGCTCGGACGTCTCAAGGCCAGTTCGCGCTACGACCAGGAAGAGCACTGGGCCTCCGACCGGGAAGTGCATGACATCGTCGCGGATTTCTGCGGCAATCAGGTCGTCGGCAATATCGTCAAGTCGCTCCGCGTGACGACGAAACTGTTCGAAGTCGAGCGGCTCGCAGAACGGCTTGAGCCGGATACGCGTCAGCACGAGGTCATTCTCGACAAGATCGAGCAACGCGACGCCGCCGGCGCGCGCAAGGCGATGGCCGATCACATCAAGTCGCTGTTTCAATTCGCGCTCGATACGGTCGCCTGAGGCCCGTCATACCGCCTCCATATCGGCATCGCGCGCGTTGACGGCTGCTGCGCGCGATAGGATATCGGAGCGGCGCCAATTCCGGCACAAGGGAATCACAATGGCCGACAGGGCACTATTTGCAGGGCGGAGCTTTGCCGCCCTGCTGTTCGACATGGATGGAACGCTGCTGTCCTCGATCGAGGCGGCGGAGCGGATCTGGGGCCGCTGGGCGGCTCGGCACGGTCTCGATGTCGAAGCATTCCTGCCGACCATCCATGGCGTCCGAGCGATCGACACCATCCGCAGGTTGGATCTCCCTGGTGTCGATCCTGAACTCGAAGCCGCCGGCCTTACCGAGGATGAGATGCACGACATGGGGGGCATCAAGCCGATCGCCGGCGCGGTCGCCTTTCTGGCTGGGTTGCCCGCTGATCGATGGGCGATTGTCACGTCAGCGCCGCATGCGCTGGCGCGCCGCCGTCTCGCCGCGGCCGGGCTGCCTGTGCCCGAGGTTCTCGTCGCGGCGGAGGATGTCACTCGCGGCAAGCCCCTGCCTGACTGCTATCACCTCGCGGCAAGCCGTCTCGGCGTTGGGACGGCAGATTGCGTCGTGTTCGAGGATGCGCCAGCCGGCATCGCCGCGGGCGAGGCCTCTGGTGCCGCAGTCGTGGTAATCGCGGCGACGCATCTCGAGCCGATGGCGACGCCTCATCCGCTCATTGAAAGCTATGACGAACTTGCGCTCAGCATCGAGGACGGGCAGCGGATCATTCTTGGAGCACGTGGCTGAACAGGCCGTCGCGAAATGACGGACCGGCGGCTGCACTCTGATGCAACCTGATTGCTGTGGCCCTATGGAGCGGAATCCGAGGTTAAGGCGTTGTAGCTCGAATGGGGCCGTCGCCGTGACGGATCAGCAGGCGTTGGGCGGCCGCGCTGATTCTCGTGCAGTTGGGCGTAGGCGTGGAGGTCGAGGGGATTGTCGATGAATTGCCGACGTGTAGATGCGGTGTGCGCGCCGCTTTCCCCGCGCAGGATGCCGGCATGACATCAACTTCCCAGCCGACGGTCTTTCCCGGAGACAGCGCGATGAGCGCGATCATGAGGGCGCATGACTGGTCGAACACGCCGCTGGGTCCGCCGGAAAATTGGCCCGAAGGGCTCAAAGTGCCGCTCCGGATGATGCTGACCTCTCGTTTCGAGATGTGGCTCGGCTGGGGGCCCGACCTCTGCTTCTTCTACAATGACGCCTATGTGCCGACGCTCGGCGTCAAGCATCCGAAAGCGCTCGGCCGTCCGATGGCCGAGGTGTGGCGCGAGGTCTATGACGCCGTCGAGGATCGCATTGTTTCGGTGATGCAGGCCGGCGTCGCGACTTGGGACAAGGCTCTGCTGCTGCTCCTGGAGCGCAGCGGCTACCCCGAGGAGACCTATCACACCTTCTCCTACAGCCCGCTCTTTGGCGACAGCGGCGCGGTTGAAGGATTGATGTGCGTTGTAACCGAGGAGACCGAGCGGATCATCAGCGAGCGGCGGATCGAGGCGCTGCATCACTTGTCATCCGCCCTGTTGTCATGCCAGACGCGGGAGTCGGTCTTGAGCGTCGCCGAGCGCGCTCTGGCTCGCAGCGATCGCGATTTCCCTTTTGTCGTGATGCAGGCACTGAACGACGGGGTAGCTCTGTCGTCGGGAACCGATGGCTCGCTTGGCGCGGTGCGCTGGCCGGTCGGCGACCTCGCCCCGGGCTGCGAATGGCTGCAGGTGCCGCTGGAAGGGCTGGTCGAGGCGGTGCCGACGGGGCCATGGGACGTGCCGCCGCGCGAGGCCCTGATCGTCCCGGTCAGCATCGCCGGACGCCCGTCGCCCGTTGCGGCGCTGATCCTCGGCCAGAACCCCTATCGCCACGTCGACGCTGGCACGATTGCATTCGCGCAGCTTCTGGCTGGCCAGGTTGCCGGCGCACTGGCGACGATCGAGACGCGTGATCGGGAAGCTGCGGAAATCGGCCGCCTCCGCCAGCTCTTCGAGCAGTCACCGAGCTTCATGGCCATCCTGCGCGGACCGCGTCATCGGTTCGAGCTGGTCAATCCGCGCTACCGGCAAATCGTGGGTCATCGTGAGGTGACCGGACGGGAAGTCGCGGAGGCGCTTCCCGAGGTGGTGGGACAAGGCTTCATCGATCTGCTCGATCGCGTCTATACCAGCGGCGAACCGTTCGTCGGCCAGTCGGTGCCGATTTCGCTGGACAAGCCCGGCGCCGCGCCCGAGCCGCGCTTCCTCGATTTTGTCTACCAGCCGATCCGCGACAATGATGGTGTCGTCAGCGGCATCTTCGTCGAGGGCATCGATGTGACGGCGGCGCATGATGCCGCTGCGGCACTCCGCGACAGCGAGGCGCAGTTCCGCACATTGGCCGAGGCGATGCCGAACCATGTCTGGACGACCCGTGCGGACGGCATGCTCGACTGGTGCAACACACGAACCTACGAATATAGCGGTGCGGAGGCCGGATCCTTCGACGGTCCCGGCTGGATCGATCTGGTGCATCCAGATGACCGCCTTGAAACCACGCGGCGCTTTTCGGCCGCGCTGAAAAGCGGCGCCGTCTACGAGAACGAGTTCCGCCTTCGACGCGCCGACGGCGCCTATCGCTGGTATATCGCGCGCGGCGTTCCGCTGATCGGTGAGGACGGCACGATAGCCCGCTGGATCGGGACCAATACCGATATCCATGAGCAGAAGGCCAATGCCGAGGCGCTCGCCGAGCTCAACCAGACTCTGGAACAGCAGGTCAGCCAGCGAACGGGCGAGCTTATGGCGGCGGAGGAGGCGCTGCGACAGAGCCAGAAGATGGAAGCTGTCGGCCAACTCACCGGCGGTATCGCGCACGACTTCAACAATCTGCTGGCGGGCATCAGCGGCAGCCTGCAACTCCTTGAGAAGCGGATCGGGCAGGGGCGCTTCGATTCGATCCAGCGCTATCTCGACGCCGCCCAATCCTCGTCGAAGCGTGCCGCTGCATTGACGCAGCGGCTGCTGGCCTTCTCGCGGCGCCAGACGCTCGACCCGAAGCCGACCAACATCAATCGTCTCGTCGCTGACCTCGACGAGTTGATCCGCCGCACCATGGGGCCGTCCGTGGACATGGAGGTCGTCGGCGCGGGCGGCATCTGGTTGACGTTGGTCGATCCGAACCAGCTCGAGAATGCGCTGCTCAATCTCTGCATCAATGCGCGCGATGCCATGCCGCATGGTGGCCGCCTGACGGTCGAGACGGCCAACAAGTGGCTTGATGACCGCGCCGCGCGCGACCGCGATCTGCCGCCCGGTCAATATGTCTCGCTGTCGGTCAGCGACACCGGCACCGGCATGACGCCGGACGTGATGGCGCGGGCCTTCGATCCCTTCTTCACCACCAAGCCACTGGGGGAGGGTACGGGCCTCGGCCTTTCGATGATCTATGGTTTCGTCCGCCAGTCGGGCGGACAGGTCCGCATCTATTCGGAAGTCGGCCACGGCTCGACGATGACGCTCTACTTGCCGCGCTACGTCGGCGAGGCGGAGGACACATGCGCCGACCACGCCACGCGCGGGCATGAGTACAGCGCCCATGGCGAAACGGTGTTGATCGTCGATGATGAATCGATCGTGCGCATGCTGGTCGTCGACGTCCTCCGCGAGGCAGGCTATCTCGTGCTCGAGGCTGCGGACGGACCCTCGGGTCTCAAGGTGATGCAATCCGCGGCGCGAATCGACCTGCTCGTTACCGATGTCGGGCTGCCCGGCGGCATGAATGGCCGCCAGATGGCAGATGCCGGGCGACTGTTGCGTCCTGATCTCAAGGTGCTGTTCGTCACCGGTTATGCCGAGAATGCCGTTGTCGGCAACGGCCATCTCGAGCCCGGCATGCAGGTCATCACGAAGCCATTTGCGGTCGAGGCTCTCGGCAATAAGGTCCGCGAGATGATCGACGGGTAACAAACGCGGCCCTCATCCGCCGTCCATCCATGCTTTCACGGCCGGCTGCCGTGACGTAATCTTCCGGCGGGGAACTGCTGCCCGGGAGAACTGGATGAGCGCGCCGAGCAAGGGTGAGAGCGAGATCGCGGCCATTCGTGCCATGCTCGGGGCGAAGCCTAGACCGGTCGGTTGGCAGGAGCGACGACAGCGGATCGAGGAGGTAGGGGCGGCGACACCCGTCGCTGCCGACGTCGCGCTGGAAACTGTCTCAATCGGCGGCATCGATGCCGAATGGTCGATCGCGCCCGGAAGCGATCCCGGCCGGGTGCTGCTGTTCTTCCATGGCGGCGGCTATTGCTCGGGCTCGATCCTCAGCCATCGCGCCCTGGTGACGGAGGCCGGTCGCGCCGCGGAAGTGCGGACGCTGGCGGTGAACTATCGGCTGGCGCCCGAGCATCCCTTCCCAGCCGCCCTCGACGACGCGCTCGCGGCCTGGAGGTTTCTGCGGCAGGCGGGAGTTGCGGCGCATGACATTGTTCTGGGCGGCGACAGTGCCGGTGGTGGCATCACGCTATCGCTGCTGTGCCGTCTTCGCGACACGGGCGATGCCCTGCCGGCTTGCGGCTGGCTGATCTCGCCCTGGACGGACTTGACTCTGTCGGGCGAGACGCTTGCGTCGAAGGACGCGGTCGATCCGCTCATCCATCGCGCTTATCTCGCCGAACTGCGCGACGCTTATCTGCCTGAGGACGTCGACCAGAACGATCCGCGTGTCTCCCCGCTCTTTGCCGATCTTGCCGGCCTGCCGCCACTGCTGATCCAGGTTGGCTCGGACGAGACACTGCTGTCCGATGCGACCCGTCTGGCCGCGGCCGCCGGGGCGGCTGATGTCGCCGTCACCCTCGAGATCTGGCCGCATATGATTCATGCCTGGCCGCTTTGGAACGCCCGCCTCGCCGCTGGGCGCGCGGCGCTTGCCGAGGCCGGTGCTTTCATGCGCCGGCATATGGGACGTTAGTATCCGCGCCGTTTCGCTATGGCGCGACCAAGTCTGAGGCAGCGCTTTCGTCCGTTAGATGTCCTGATTTTGCGGCAGCATCACGAGGTCGCGGATCGTGACATGCGCGGGGCGCGTCAGCATGAACAGCAGCGCCTCGGCGACGTCCTCAGACAGGAGCCCTTCATGGCCGGCGGCGCGGCGTGCGATCTCGGCCGGATCGTCGATGCCCCAAAGCTCGTTCAGCACCATGCCGGGCGCCAGCGCACCGATACGGACATTGTGCGGCGCGATCTGCCTTCGAACCCCGTGCACAAAGGACTGAACCGCGTGCTTGGTCGCCGAATAGACCGGCTCCCATTGGATCGCCTGGTGGCCGGAGACCGACGAAGTCACGACGATATCGCCGGACCGGCGCGCGATCATCTCGGGCAGCACCGCGTGCACGGCGCGGAAGACGCCGTTGACATTGACGCCGATGATCTGGTCCCAGAGGTCGGGATCGCCCTCGGCGACGTCGCCCGAGACATAGCTGCCGGCATTCGCGAACAGGATGTCGATCGGCCCGAAATGGTCGCGCGCGGTGGCGACCATGCGGGTGATATCGGCCGGCACGGTCAGATCGGCCGGCACGGCGAGTGCCGAAGCGCCGAGCTCCTCGGCGAGCGCCGCGAGCTTCTCGGCCGAGCGGGCTACGAGCACCAGTTTGACGCCTTCGCTCGCGAACCGGCGCGCGACGGCGCGGCCGATGCCGGAACTCGCGCCGGTGACGATCATCACCTTGCCTGAAACGGATTGGGTCATCTGTATTATTCCTTCCCGTTCAGCGGATCGTATAGCCGCCGTCAACCATCAGATTGGCGCCGTTGACCATGGCTGCGGCGTCGGAGGCGAGATAGAGGGCGGCGAGTGCGATCTCGTCCGGCTGCGCGAAACGTCGGGTCGGGATTTCGGCGCGGGCGCGCACGCCCTTCTCGCCAGCCCAGCCGATTTTCGCCATTTCGGTCTCGACCACGGTCGGCGAGATGCAGTTGGCCGTCACGCCGCGCGGGCCCCATTCGAGCGCCATGCAGTTCGTCATGCCGATCAGTCCGGCCTTCGAAGCGCTGTAGGCGACGTGGCCCTCGATGCCGATCACCGCCGCCTGCGAGGCGATGGTGACCACGCGGCCATAGCCACGCGCCAGCATGTGGCGGGCAGCTTCGCGCGCATAGAGGAAAGGCGCGCGAAGGTTCACGGCGATGGTGAGGTCGAAGTCGGCGGTCGGCTTTACCTCGGCGGGATGCAGCGTTCCGATGCCGGCATTGTTGACGAGGATGTCGATCTGGCCGAACGCGGCGGCAACCGCCTCGACCTGGCTGATGATGGACGCCTCGTCGGTCACGTCGCCGACGAACCCCTGATGCGCGGTCCCAAGCGCCTCGGCCGCGGCGATGACGGCGGGGTTGCGGTCAAACAGCGCGATCCGCGCGCCCGCCTCGGCGAAGCGATGGCAGAGCGCGCTGCCGATGCCGCCGGCAGCGCCTGTCACGATCGCGACCTTGCCGTGCAGATCAAACGGCAACAGGGCGCCCGCCGGGGCGCCGGATTCCTCAGTCATGCCTTCCTCCCGGGGCCGCGTCGTGGCGCGGCGATTTTCAGCGCATCGCTTCGGAGCGGCACGCATTTGTCCTCGGCGACGACCCTAGCCGGATCACCCCCTTGAAGGCAAGATAGTTTGCTGCTACTCACAACAAACAGGCGATCGCACGTCGCCATATAACAACAACATCTTGGAAACGCTCATGACCAAGCTCGGGATTCACTCGTTTGTCTGGACCGGTGGCAGCACGCAGGAAGCCCTCGAAGGCGCGATGGAGAAGACGCACCGGCTCGGTTACGGGCTGATCGAATTCCCCCGCCTCGACCCGAAGAAGTTCGACGTATCCTGGCTCGCCAAGCGTCTCGCCGACTATGGCCTCAAGGTCGTTGTGACCATGGGCCTGCCGGCCGATGGCGACGTTTCAAGCGAAGACGCAGCGGTCGTGAAGCGCGGCGAGGCGATCCTCGACGAGGCGGTTTCGATCACCCGCGACCTCGGCGGCGAGAAGCTCGGCGGCATCATCTTCTCGGCTCATACGAAGTATCGAAGCTTGCCGAGCAAGAAGGGCTGGGACAATTCGGTCGCGGCGCTGGCCCGCGTCGCCGATCGGGCCAAGGCATCCGGCGTCTCGCTCAATCTCGAAGTCGTCAATCGCTTCGAGACTAACCTCCTTAACACGACCGCGCAGGGCCTCGCCTATATCGAGCAGTCCGGCTCGGACAATATCTTCCTGCATCTCGATACGTTCCACATGAACATCGAGGAAGCGGATCCTGCGGCGGCGATCCGGCTGGCCGGCGACAAGCTCGGCTATTTCCACATCGGCGAGAGCAATCGCGGCTTTCTCGGCTCCGGTGTGATCAACTTCACGGCCGCCTTCGATGCGCTGCATGCGATCGGCTATGACGACTGGATCACGTTCGAGAGCTTCTCGTCCGAAGTGGTCGACGAGGATCTCTCGGTGACCTGCGCCATCTGGCGCAACACCTGGACCGACAATGTGGAAGTCGCCCGTCTCGCCAAGGCCTTTATCGAGGCGAAGCAGGGTGAGGCCGTCCGCAAGGCCCAGACCAACCGGACACCCTGAGGCAACTGCGCCGGTCCCGAGGAGACCGGCGCGTTCGACCTCGGCGTGTTGACGGCGTCGACGACAGCAAATATGTTTGCTGTCACAACGAACAAAATTAGAACTCCGAACTAAATCGGATCGCCGGGAGGAGGCTCGCGTGAGCGAACGGAAACCCATCGACCAGCGGGCCGCTGGCCGTGCCGCTTCGGCTGCCGGCGCGTCTGGTCCATCGTCACGGCAAGGCGCCGCTCCCCCGGCGCCCTCGGCCGCGCCTCAGCCGTCGTCACTCCCTCCCGCGGCGGCTGAGGCGGCGGACGACCTGCTCCTGGCGGCGACCAGCGTCACCAAGGCCTATGCCGGCGTTCCCGCGCTCACCGACGGCCGGATTCAGCTGAAACGCGGTTCGATCCACGCTCTTTGTGGCGGCAACGGCGCCGGCAAGTCGACCTTCCTGTCGATCCTGATGGGCCTGCAGCGCTCCGATAGTGGCGCGATCCTCGTGAAGGGGCGCCTGGTTCACTACGCTTCGGCCGCAGAAGCTCTCGCCGACGGCATTGCGATCATTACGCAGGAGCTGTCGCCGGTTCTCGACATGACCGTCGCCGAGAACATCTATCTTGGCCGCGAGCCGCGCCGTGGCGGTTGGTTTGTTGATCGCCGCCGCATGGAGGCCGACGCTGCGGCGCTTTTCGCCCGGCTCGGCTTTGACATCGATCCGAAGGCGCGCATGCGCCAGCTATCCGTCGCGCGGATCCAGCTCGTCGAGATCGCCAAGGCGATCAGCCGCGACAGCGACATCCTGATCATGGACGAGCCGACTTCGGCGATCGGCGAGAAGGAGACGGCGACGCTGTTCAAGGCGATTCGTTCGCTCGCAGCATCCGGCGTCGGCATCATCTACGTTTCCCACCGCCTCACCGACATCTTCTCGATCGCCGACAGCTACACCGTCTTTCGCGATGGCCGTTTCATTGAGACAGGTGCGCTCGCTGATATCGACCGCCAGCGCCTGATCTCGCTCATCGTCGGGCGCGACCTGCGCGACGCCGAGGCGCGCCAAACCACGGCGCGCGCCGAGACGATGATCGAGATGCGGAACTTCGCGCGTGCCGGCCAGTTCGCGGATATTTCGCTCGCGATCGCGAAGGGCGAGATCCTCGGCCTCTACGGCCTGATGGGGGCCGGGCGCAGCGAGTTCGCCAATGCGGTCTATGGCAACGCGCCGCGGGACAGCGGCGAAGTGCTGATCGAAGGCCGCCCGGTCGCGATCGACACGCCGTCAGAGGCGCTTCGCCAGGGCATCGCCATCGTCACCGAGGATCGCAAGGAGACCGGCCTTGTCCTCTCATCCAGCGTCTCGGAAAATATCATCGTTGCGGCCCTCGGCCGTTTCGCACGGTTCGGTTTCGTCGATGGCGGCAAGGTCGCGAAATCGGTCGAGGCGCAGATCGCCAATTTCCGGATCCGCACCGCCTCGCGACATCTCCCCGTCCAGAGCCTTTCGGGTGGCAACCAGCAGAAGGTCGTTCTGGCCCGCTGCGTCGAGACGGAGCCGCGGATCCTCATCTGCGACGAGCCGACGCGCGGCATAGACGAGGGCGCGAAGCGCGAAGTCTATGCGTTCCTCTCCGCCTTCGCTGCGGCTGGCAACGCCGTTCTGCTGATCTCGTCCGAGATTCCGGAAATCCTCGCCAATGCCGACCGCATCGTGGTGTTCCGTCGCGGCGGGATTGCCGGCGAACTGACCGCCGCAGAGGCAACGCAGGAAGCCCTCGTGCATCTCGCGAGCTGACCCCCCCGACCGAGAAGCGCCGCCAAGGCGCCCCGAAAAGCTTAGGAAACCCCAGGGAACGCCATGTCCGACCTCACCGCCTCCCAAGCCGCCGGCAGCGAGAGCCGTGGCCGAGCCTTCGGCCGGTTTCTGTCGCGCTACGGCATCCTGATCTCGTTCCTGATCCTTTTCGTGATCCTCTCCTTCGCCCATCCGAATTTTCTGTCGACGGGCAATCTGACCAATGTCCTGCGTCAGGTCTCGATCAATGGCATACTCGCCATCGGCATGACCTTCGTGATCCTGACGGGCGGCATCGACCTGTCCGTTGGCTCGATCCTCGCCGTCGCCGGCGTTGTCGCCGGGAGCCTCGTCACGGGCGGCGATCCCTCGCATCCCATGGTCGCGATCCTTGCCGCCGTTGCTGTCGGCGCTGCGGTCGGCACCATCAACGGCACGCTGATCGCCCGCTTCGGCGTCCCGGCCTTCGTGGCGACGCTCGGCATGCTCTCGATGGCGCGCGGCGCGACGCTGCTCTATAGCGACGGAAGGCCGATCCCTAATCTTTCGCCGGCGTTCCGCTGGCTTGGACAGGGTTTCATAGCCGGCGTGCCGGTTCCGGTCATCGTGTTCCTGCTCGTCTTCGTCGTCGCCTGGATCGTGCTTCGCTTCACCGTTTACGGCCGCTGGGTCTATGCGGTCGGCGGCAATGTGAAGAGCGCGCGGACGAGCGGAATCCCGACCCGCAGCGTCGTCTTTTCCGTGTATCTGCTGATGGGCGCGCTGGCCGGCCTCGCCGGTGCGATCCTGACCGCGCGCACCACCTCCGCGCTGCCACAGGCCGGCCTCGGCTATGAGCTTGACGCGATCGCGGCGGTCGTCATCGGCGGCACCTCGCTGACCGGTGGCATCGGCTCTGTCGTCTACACGCTGATCGGCGCCCTCATCATCGGCGTGATCTCGAATGGCCTCGATCTCATGGGGGTCTCATCCTACTACCAGCAGATCATCAAGGGCGCGATCATCGTCGTCGCCGTCCTGGTGGACCGTTCCCGCAATCTGAATCCGTGAAGGATCCGCGCTTCTGCGCGGCAATGAGAAGCCATGACCACAGGGAGGAACCCGAATATGGCATCGACCATCACCCGCCGCGCTCTTGCAGCGCTGGCCGGAGCCGGCATCGCTGCGCTAGCCATCGGCAGCGCCGCCGCCGCCGACAAGCCGCGCATCGCGGCCGTCGTCCAGAGCCTCGACACCGAGTTCAACGTTCTCTGGGCCAACGCTGCCAATAGCCATCCGCTCGTCAAGGATGGCACCGTCACGCTCACCGTGCTGGACGGCCGCATGGACGCGCTGACCCAGTCGAACCAGTTCGACACCGCGATCAGCGAGAAGTATGACGCGCTCATCTTCGTGCCGGTCGACATCAATGCCGGCAACGATCCCGTGCAGCGCGCCAAGGATGCCGGCGTCCCCGTCATCGGCTCCAACACGCTGATTTCGAATACGGATCTCTACAAGTCCTACATCTCGTCGAACGACGTCGAGGCGGGCAAGATCCTGGCCAAGTCCGTGTTCGACAAGATGGGCGGCAAGGGCAATGTCGTCATCGTCGAGGGCATGATCGGCCAGTCGGCGCAGGTGCAGCGTCTTGAAGGCATCGAGGCGACGCTGAAGGAATATCCCGACATCAAGGTCATCGAGCAGAAGACCGCCAACTGGTCGCGCGCCGAGGCGCTCTCGCTCGTCGAAAACTGGCTGACCGCCCATCCGGACGAGATCCAGGGCATCATCGGCGAGAACGACGAAATGGCGATCGGCGCGCTCGAAGCCGTCAAGGGTCACGGCCTTGATCCGAAGAAGATCCCGATCGCCGGTGTCGACGGCGTCACCGACGCTCTGCTCGCCGTCCAGCGCGGCGAGATGATGTCGACGCTGCAGGACGCCGACGCACAGGCTCAGGGCGCGATCGATCTCGCCCTCGCCGCGGTGCAGGGCGAGAGCTACCAGCCGAAGGCCAAGGTCTGGGACGTCAATGGCGGCAAGCTCGCCTGGGAAGGCGGCAAGTCCCAGCATTATTCGGTTCCGTGGGTTCCGGTGACCGGCGAGAACGTGGAAGCGCTTCTCGCAATGCGCAAGACGCAGTAATCAGAAGCGACACGCGACTGACGAGAACGGGCAAGGCAGCGATCAGCTGCCTTGCCGGACTGCCGAGGCGGAGGGGCCTCGCGGCGCTCAACTGGATCGATCCGGCCACCGGGTCGCATCCCCCATTCCGATCGAAGCCGAGCCCAGAGCCAAGTGGCAACGCCCCAGTCCGTCCGTTACCTCAATGAAATCCGGGCACTCAACGCATTGTTCCGCAATGGCGGCATGAGCCGGGCCGATCTCGCGCGCGTGCTGGGGCTCAACCGCTCCACGACAGGCAACATCATCGCCAATCTGATGGCCGACGCGCTTGTCATCGAGCGGCCCGACATGCCACGCGACGAGAGTCCCGCCCGAACCGGCCGTCCTGGCATCCATATCGGCCTCGATCCCTCGGGCGCACGGTTTCTGGGTGCCGAGATCGGGGTCGATCGCCTCACCGTCGTCGCGATCGACATGGCGGCGCGCGAACTGCGCCGCGAGTCGATCCGCTATCCGACCTTCGAGATGAGCCCCGACGAGGTCTCGGACCGCCTCGCCGAGATGATCGGCGGCATGATCGCGGCGCTCGGCGAAACGGATCGGGTCCGTGGCCTTTGCGTGACGCTGCCGGCGCTTCTCGATCCTGACGGACATGTCATCAACGCCCTGATCATCGGCTGGCGCGACGTTCCCTTGAAGCAGATGATCGCTAAGCGCCTTGGCAAGCGACTGCCGGGCCTCGATCTGCCGATCCAGATCGAGAACGACGCCAATGCCTTCGCCATCGCGGAGACCTATCGCGACACGGCCCATCGTTCTGAGACGGTCGCGTTCCTCCTGATCGAGAATGGCGCCGGCGGCGGCGTCGTCATCGGGGGCCGGCTGTTCCGCGGCTCGGCCGGGCTCGCTGGCGAATTCGGCCAGATCGTCGTAGGCGGCGAGGGATTTTTCGTCGGCCGCCACAAGCCGGGTCATCTCGAAAGCTATATCGGCAAGGATGCCGTCGTTGCGCGTTACCGCGCCAACGGCGCTGATCCGGCCGACGGGTTTGACAGCTTCATAACCGCTCTTGATGCCGGCGAGGCGCCGGCGCTCCGCACGGCATCAGACTGGGGCCGTCGTCTCGCCGTTGGCCTCGTTCAGCTCACCAGCGTGCTCAATCCCGGCGTGATCATTCTCGGTGGTACCGTCGCTCCGGTATTCCGCCATGTCGCCGCCGAGGTCGAGGCGGCCATGCAGCGCGAGTTTCTTGAGGGCTTCCCGATGCCGAAGGTCGAGGTGTCAGCGCTCGGCCTCGAAGGTCCAGCGCTCGGTGGCGCCCTTATCATGCACCAGCGCATGTTCTCGATCGACGAGCGCGCGATTTACGCGAGCGAACAGCCGATCACGCTGTTCCGCTCGTGACGGGGCCATCGTTCCCGGAAAGGCAGGAGATTATGGAAGGCAAGATCGTCACGATCGGCGAGATCCTGGTGGAGATCATGGCCACCACCTTCGGCGACGGCTTTCTGGAGCCGCAACCGCTGATTGGCCCGTTTCCGAGCGGTGCACCGGCGATCTTCATCGACCAGGTCGGCAAGCTCGGCGCCGCCGCAGCGATCGTCTCGGCGGTTGGCGACGATGATTTCGGCACGCTCAATCTCGAACGGCTGAAGCGCGACGGCGTCGACGTCTCGGCGGTGGAGGTGTTGCCGGGCGCCGCTACGGGCAGCGCTTTCGTGCGCTACCGCGCCGATGGCAGCCGCGCCTTCGTCTTCAACATGCGCGACAGCGCGGCGGGTAAGATCGCGGCGACGCTCGCGGCTGAGTCCGTGCTCGGCGGGGCGGCCCATCTCCATGTCATGGGCTCGGGCCTGCCGATGCCCGCGGTGCATGGCATGGTCTCCACGGCCATTCCGGCTCTGAAGGAAAGAGGCGGCAGCGTATCCTTCGACCCCAATATCCGCCCGGAAATGCTGCGCGATCCCGCCGGACGCGCCGCGCTCGATCGTGTCCTTGCCGCCACCGATCTCTTCCTGCCTTCGGGGGAGGAACTGATGATGTTCGCCGGTGCCAGCGAGGAGACGGCCGCCATCGCGGCGCTCCTGCAGACGGGCGTCCGCGAAATCGTGCTGAAACGCGGCAAAGCAGGCGCGAGCCATTTCGATCGGAACGGCCGTACCGACATGCCGGGCTTCGCGGTGGAGGAAGTCGATCCGACCGGGGCCGGCGACAGCTTCGGCGCCACCTTCCTCGTCTGCCGCCGATTTGGCCTCGGCATCGGCGAATCGCTCCGCTATGCCAATGCGGCCGGCGCGCGGACGGTGACGATCAAGGGACCCATGGAGGGAACCTCGACCTTCGCCGAGCTCGACGCCTTCATCGCCGGCGCCACTGTCAGGAGCCCTTGATGTCCGATTTCTTCCTTGATCTGCCCGGGGCGCGCCGCGCCGGTCGCCGAATGGGCATCACCTCGGTCTGCTCGGCCCATCCCGCGGTCATCCGCGCCACCTTCCGCCATGGCAGGATCGGGACGGAGCCCGTGCTGATCGAGGCGACCTGCAATCAGGTCAACCAGGACGGCGGCTACACCGGGATGACGCCGGCCGATTTCCGCCGCTTCGTGCTCGCCATCGCGGCCGAAGAGGGTTTCGACGCCAAACGGATCATCTTTGGTGGCGATCATCTCGGCCCCAACCCCTGGCGCAAGCTTCCGGCCGAAGAGGCGCTGGCGAAGGCCGAGATCATGGTGGCAGCTTTCGTCGCTGCGGGTTTCTCCAAGATCCATCTCGACGCATCCATGGGCTGCCTTGGCGAGCCCGAAGCGCTCGATGACGAGGCCACGGCCCACCGCGCCGCACGCCTTGCCGGCGCGGCCGAAGTGGCGGCGCGCGATGCCGGGCTGCCGCCGCCCGTTTATATCATCGGCACCGAAGTGCCGACGCCAGGCGGCGCGACGCATGCGCTCGACCATCTCGAGCCCACCAGCGCAGCGGCTGCGAAAACGACCATCGCGATTCATCGCGAGGTCTTTACCAAGGCAGGGCTCGAAGCGGCCTTCGCGCGTGCGATTGGCATCGTCGTCCAGCCTGGCGTCGAATTCGGCCATGAAAGCGTCGTGCGCTATCAGCCCGAACGGGCGCGGGCGCTGATCGCAGTTCTGGACGACGAGCCGGATTTTATCTTCGAGGCCCATTCGACCGACTACCAACCCGTCGACCGCCTGGCGGCTTTGGTCGGGGACGGCTTCTCGATCCTGAAGGTCGGGCCTGGCCTCACCTTCGCGCTGCGCGAGGCGCTCTATGGCCTCGATCTCGTCGCGTCCGAGCTCGACCCCACTTATCGGGGAAGACCGCTCGCCGAGGCGATGGAAGCGTTGATGCTGGCCGAGCCCAAGAACTGGCAGAGCCATTACCCGGGCTCGGCGGAGGAGCAGCATCTCCTTCGCCACTACAGCTACAGCGACCGCATCCGCTATTACTGGCCCCATCCGAAGGCCGAGGCAGCCGTCGCGCGGCTGATGGCGGCGCTCGCCGGCAGGACCATTCCCGAGACGCTGGTGTCACAATTCCTGCCGCGCGCCGCCGGCGCCGGCCCGCTGACGGCAGACGGACATGTCTTGTTCGCCGTCGAGCAAGTGCTGGGCGACTACGCTGCCGCCATTCGCGGCTAGCTGCAGCCCTTCGCGGCCATGGCATTGCGGAGCGCCGCCTGTTCGCGCTTCGCCCGGCTGACTTGCGGGCCGGAATTGCGACCGGTGGTGACGCCAGAGCCACCGCCGCCGATCGGCATGTTGATGGTCACGTTGCTTGTCGTGTCGCCCGAGAAGGTTTCCTGCTGCTGGCGCCGTGCCCAGGCGATGTCAGAGGCGGCATTCCGCTCGGCCGCGCTGAGTTCTGCGCAACTCATCTTCTGATAGGCGCTGTCGACGACCGGCGCCGGCACTGTTGCTGCTGTTTGTGCCGGTGGGGGCGTCGTGGAAGCGCAGGCCGCGAGCGGCATCAGGACAGCGGCCAGGAAGGCGTTCTTCATCATCTCGTGTTCCTCCGAGCGTCAATGAGGAGAGATGACCTGCACAACCGCCGGCCGGCAAGTCAAATCCGTCGCGCGCCGGCCGCACCGGGTGGAAATGTGACGGGCTCAGGCCGCGCCGGACCAAGGTCGGGCGAGGCATTTTGGTGTCGGGACATCCGGGCTTCGTCCGCTCAGGCGCCATCCGCTGGCGACGCCGTCGGTTTTTCAATCGCATTCCCTCGTCTCCAGGCCGTCGGCGAGAGCGCGGCCCAGCGGCGGAACGCGCGATCGAAGGCGCTCGGCGTTCCATAGCCGAGGGCGGCCGAGATATCGGAGATGTCGAGGTCAGTCAGGCTGAGCAATTCGCAGGCGATCGCGTAGCGGACCTCCTGCTCGATGGCGCGGAAGCTCGTACCTTCATCCTGCAGGCGGCGATTGAGCGTGCGGACGTGAACGCCGATCTGGCGCGCGATCCGCTCCGCCGAAGCGCCGCCAAGAAGGATGCCGGGCTTCAGGATGTGGCGGACATGCGCCGAGAAACTGAGCGAGCCCATGAGAAGTGCTGACTCGACCATGTTGGCAAGCTGCTGCCGGCGAGCGGGGTCAGAGCCCGGAATCGGCAGGCGCATCGCCTCGCCGGACAGCACGATCGCGGCATGCGGCTGGTTCAGCCGGACCGGGCAGCCCAGGACCGCTTCGTAATGCGCGCGTGGCGCCGTGCCACGGTGGCACAGCAACACTTCGACCGGCCCGGCGCGTGGTCCGGCGAGCCGCCGGATGCTGTTCACCCCCACCGCCATCGCTACGTCATAGATCTGGTCGGCTCCGGGTTCATGCCTCTCATAGATGCCGTAGCCGAGATTGAAGGCATCGCCCTGTGGCATCAGATAGACGACTGCGCCGCGCGAATTGCGATGCTGGTTGCGGACGAAGTCGAGCATGGCCTCGCCCAGGGTCGGCGCATGCTGGATCAACTGGCCGACCACGCCGAGCGAACGGAAATCATGCAGAATGCCGACCTGGAGGCCGATGTCGCGGCAACCGGTGAGCAGCACCGAGCGCTGGATTAGCCGGCAGGCTGCTCTGAACGGGATGATGGCGTTCGGATCCGCCAACTGGGTCGCGTCGACGCCAGTTCCCTCTGCGGCCAGATCCAGCGTAAGGCCGAAACGCCCGAGAATCTCGGCCAGCGAAACAAACGGACCGACCCGCTGCAGTCTCTCGCTCGACATGGCCCTCGCCTGTCAATCAGCACCATGCCGAAGCTGCAGTTTGCAATGACCGACCTCGAAGCGGAAGGTACACTTTTTGGCGGGGATTTAACTTCGTCGAAGGGATGACGATGGAATAGCAGCCTCAAGGCCGTCCAGTCCGCCACCGGCACTCGGGTGCTGAAGCGCGAGGGGGTCGCTTATCAATCGGGCGCCGATGTCGGCGGAAGGCCGGGGACGAATCCCCGGCCTTCGCCGCTTTATTCCACTGCATTCGCTTCGAGATAGCCGCGGTTCATCTCGATGCCGAGGCCGGGCGCCGGATTAAGCTTGAGGCTGCCATTGGAATTGTCGAGCGGAACATCGATGAGGTGGTCGTATTTGGAAAGGTTCCACTCCGACGTCTCAAGCTTGTAAAAATTAGGCACCGTCATCATCACCTGCGCGCCGGCGACGACATTGATCGGGCCGGCGGCATCATGCGGCGACACGGGGATGTAGTAGGCCTCACACAGAGCCGAGATCTTCTTGAGCTCGGTGATGCCGCCCGTCCATGTCACATCCGGCATGATGTAGTCGGCGAGCCGGTTTTCGAGGATCGGGACGAAATCCCATTTGGTATGGCCGCGCTCGCCCCAGGAGATCGCCGCGTTGACCTTGTCGCGGACCTGCTTCAAGGCGTTGACGCTCTCCGGCGGACACGGCTCCTCGAACCAGTCGATGTCGCCCGCTTCCTCCAGTGTCCGGCAAAGTCGGATCGCGGTCGGGACATCGAAACGGCCATGGGCGTCGATCAGCACCTCGATATCGGGTCCGGCAGTCTCGCGGATCAGCGCGGTGAGCTCGGCTGCCTCGCGCTCGTCCTTCCGTGACATCGACCCGTCGAGATAGCCGTCGCGCTGTTCGCGGGAGAGGCCGTCGATGCGCAGGCCCTGATAGTTGAACGGATCGAACTTGAGTGCGGTGTGTCCGGATTTGACGATGTCGCGGATCTCGTTGACGACGCCCTCCTTGGTGGAGAACTTCCGCTGGTCGGGATGGGTGTAGAGCGCGATCTCATCGCGCACCGGGCCGCCGAGCAACTCGTAGATCGGCTTGCCGAGGGCCTTGCCGCGGATGTCCCACAGCGCGATGTCGATCGCGCTGACGCATTCCACGGCGGCCCCGCGGCTGCCCATATAGGTGAAGCCGCGGAACACCTTATGCCAGAGCTGTTCGATCCGGCTCGCATCTTCGCCTTCGAGGATTTTGCCGATCTGGCGCAGCATCGCCGTCAGCGCTCGGTTAGCGATCTTGGTCGTGGTGGTAATCTCGCCCCACCCCGTGATCCCCTCGTCGGTCGTGACCTCCACGAACAGAAACTCACCCCAATAGGACGCGCTCGACTTGATCAGCCAGGGCCGGACACTCGTGATTTTCATGTGATTCCACTTTCCGCTTTTAACCGCGCGGCATTGCGCCCGCGCATTTTCCGGGACCGTGCCGGCTCGGCTCATCGCCAAGGCACGACCGCAGTCCCGCTCCCTTCTCGGCCTCGATGTGGCCCCTCAGATGGATGGCAATGACCGGATGACGGCCAAGCGCCCCGCCGCTGCGGGTCTTGCCCACCGCGCGTGCACTGGCCTCGGTCAGGAATTGTGATGCAGGACGTCCGAAACGTTGCGTGGATTTCGAAATTTAATGTACGATGCAACCGCGTTCACTCGCAATCCTTGATCTGACAACCTGGGCAGCATCAACGGGACACAAAAAGGCGTCGCCAAGCGTCGTGATCCCGCGGGCCTCGGAAAAAAGAATACCGCTGACCCCCAAGGGGAGGCGGAATGGGAGATTTGGAGGAACCCAATGACGAGGTCCAAAGCCGGAACCGCCATGCGCGGCGCCGTTGCCACTGCTTTCATCGCGTCGCTGTTGTCGACGTCCGCGCTCGCAGCGCCGCCCGTCGATCTCAGCAAATGGTCGCCGGATTATGTCAGGGAAGTTGCTGGCACCAAGGAATTCGATACCGCTGCCGACTGCAGCAAGGTTACGCCGCTCGACTATAAGGGCCGCGTCACGCTCTGGTACCAGGGCGTGTTCGAGGGTGATCCTGATGTTCTGAGACAGAACTACAAGGACTTCTTCGCGGCCTTCCGGGCGACCTATCCCAATATCGTGCTTGAAGATCAGGGCATCACGTATAACGACCTGCTCGACAAGTTCCGCACCGCGTTGCTCGGCAACGCCGCGCCGATGGTGGTCCGCCTGCAGATTCTCGGCGGTACTGAGTTCGCGGCAAAGGGTTATCTTCAGCCGTTGAAACCCGAGGATGTTGGCTATTCCAGCGAGGACTTCTGGCCCGGCGCCATGAAGGCCGTTACCTGGGATGGCGTGACCTATGGCATCCCGACCAACAACGAGACGATGGCCTTCATCTGGAACGCCGACATTTTCAAGCGCGCGGGGCTCGACCCCGAAAAGGCGCCGGCGACCTGGGACGAGGTCGTCGCCTATTCCAAGCAGATCCACGACAAGCTCGGTATCTCGGGTTACGGCCTCGTCGCTCGCAAGAACGCCGGCAACACGCCCTATCGCTTCATGCCGCAATTGTGGGCCTATGGCGGCGGGGTCTTCGACGAGGCAACGGCCAGCCCGACCTACAAGGATGTCGAACTTGACAGCCCGCAGAGCAAGGCGGCGCTGCAGGCCTCCTACGACATGTATGTCCGCGACAAGTCCGTGCCCGTGTCTGCGCTCACCAACCAGCAGGCCGACAACCAGCCGCTCTTCCTGGCCGGCCAGCTCGGCATGATGATCTCGCATCCATCCGACTACAATGTGATGCAGGATCTGCAGAAGAAGACGACCGGCAGCGATACGGCTAAGGCGCAGGCGGTCATCGACAACATGCGCTACGGCCTCATTCCGACTGGTCCCGATGGGAAGCGCGCTGCGGTGTTCGGTGGCTCCAACATTCACATCCTCAAGCCGGAATATGTCGACGGCGGCAAGGTGGACGAGCCGGCTGCCAAGGCGCTGATCTGCATGTGGACTAGCCCGGAATGGTCGCTCAAGCTGGCCTGGGTTGGCTCCAACCCCGGCAATCTCAACGGTTTCCTCACCAAATGGATGAAGACCCGTCTCGAGACGACCAAGTTCCTCGATGTCACGACGTCGATGCTGCCCTATGGCGTTCCGTTCCCGGCTCTGCCGGAAACGCCGGAGATCATGAACATTATCATCCCGGACATGCTGCAGAACGCCCTGACCGGCGCCATGACGGTCGACGAGTCGGCGGCGGACGCCGCCAAGAAGGTCAAGGACCTGATGGCCGGCGGCGATCTTTAGCCGCGCTCGCGTACACGATACGGCTGGTCGCGCGTGCCGCGTGACCAGTCCCCTTTCATGAACTCAGGGGCGAGAACCGTGACAGTCGTGACCGGGCAGGGCGAGGCTTTGCGAAAATCCGGGCCCGCCCAACCGGGCAGGCTGCGGACCATCTGGCAGCACCGTGCCGACTATGCCTATGTGCTGCCGGCCATCGTGGTGATGCTGATCGTCATCGCCTACCCAATCTACTATACGATCGATCTGTCATTCTTCAAGACACCCCCGGCGCTACAGCTTCGTGACAAGGTTTTTGTCGGTCTTGATAATTACAGGATAATCCTCACCAGTGATGTCTTCTGGAGGGTTACCTGGAATACGGTGATCTGGACCGTCTCATCGACCATTTTTGCCTTCGGCCTCGGCTTCGGCGCCGCCTTGGCTCTGCACAACGACTTCATTGGCCGCGGTGTGTTGCGTGCTATCCTGATCATCCCCTGGGTGATCAGTGCCGTTGCAGCGTCTTATATCTGGAAGTGGATCTATCACTCGGATTTCGGCGTCATCGGTGCCGTTCTGGTGGAACTCCACATCACCGATCGTCCGCCGAATTTCATCGACAACGTCAATACGGTGCTGCCGTCGTTGATCGTCGTGAATGTCTGGCGTGAGTTTCCTTTCGCCATGATCATGATGATGGCCGGATTGCAGACAGTCCCGGACCAGCTGTTGCGCGCCGCGCGGGTCGATGGCGCCAGCGCCTGGCAGCGCTTCTGGCATGTCACCTTTCCCCATCTCAGCAATGTCTCGACGGTGACCATCCTTCTGCTGGCGGTGGCGAACTTCAATTCCTTTGTCATCCCCTGGATCATGACCGGGGGCGGGCCGTCCAACGCGTCGCATATCTGGATCACGCATATCTACGAGCTGGCGTTCGGACGGCAGCGCTGGGGAGTCGCTTCGGCCTATTCGGTCCTCCTGTTCCTCATCCTGATGACGCTCGGCTATTTCTACGTGCGCGCGCTCAGCGGCAACGAACGGAAGGATCGCTCCGAATGAGCACGATCGGAGCCACCGGGACGAAGCCGCGTCGGAACCGCCCAAAAGTCGATGGCTGGCGCTGGGCGGGCCGCATCTTCCTCGTGCTGATGCTGCTCTATACCGCCGTGCCGATGGTCTGGATGCTGATCACGTCCATCAAATCGGGCTTCGCGGCGATGCAGTTTCCGCCGCAATGGTGGCCGGCCGAGCCGACGCTCGCGAGCTACCGGAAGCTGCTCGACCCGCAAAACAGCGTCGGACAGGATTTCCTGCGCTTCTTCTGGAACAGCCTGATCGTCTCGACCCTGACGACGATCCTCGCGGTGATCGTCGCGGTGCCTGCCGCCTATGCGTTCTCCCGCTTCAGTTTTCCAGGCCGGAAATTCCTGTTTTTCGCCGTTTTGCTGCGCAACATGTTCCCGGCCGTGATCTTCCTCGTCCCGCTCTTCATCTTGATGCGCGTGCTGGGTCTGGTGAACACTCACGGCTCGCTGGTGCTGACCTATCTGACCTTCGGCCTGCCGCTCGCCATCTGGCTGCTCAAGGGATTCTACGACAACATCCCGATCCAGCTCGAACAAGCGGCGCGCATCGATGGCGCGACAAGGTTCCAGGCTTTCATGCTGATCGTCATGCCGCTGTCGGTGCCGGGCATCATCGCGACGGCGATCTACAGCTTCATCGCGGCCTGGAACGAGTACATTTACGCCTATACGTTTCTCAGCAAGAACGATCAGCTGACCTTGCCGGTCGGTATCCAGCGCTTCTTCTCCGAAAACACCACCGATTTCCCGGGATTGATGGCGGCCAGCTTCATGATGAGCGTGCCGGTGGTTGTCCTTTTCCTTGTTCTCCAACGCTATTTCGTCCGCGCGCTCACTGAAGGCGCTGTGAAGCACTAGGAGTTGCCGATGGCCCACGTGGTCCTCAAAGATCTCGTCAAGACCTACGGCACCTTCAACGCCGTCAATCATGTCTCGCTGACCGTCAATGACGGCGAGTTTGTCGCGCTGGTTGGGCCGTCGGGCTGCGGCAAGACCACGACGCTCAACCTCGTCGCCGGCCTGATTCCGATCACTTCGGGCGAGATCGCGATTGGCGATCGGGTCGTCAACGACCTCGATCCCAAGGATCGCGACATCGCGATGGTGTTCCAGAACTACGCGCTCTATCCGCAGAAGTCGGTCTACAAGAACCTCGCTTTCCCCCTGCAGATGCGGAAGCTGCCGCGCGAGGAGATCGACCGGAAGGTCAGGGAAGCGGCCCAAGTTCTCGACATGACGCATCTGCTCGAGCGCAAGCCGCGTGAATTGTCGGGCGGTCAGCAGCAGCGCGTCGCCCTCGGCCGCGCCCTCGTCCGCGATCCGGCGGTCTTCCTGATGGATGAGCCGCTTTCCAATCTCGACGCCAAGCTCAGGGTGCAGATGCGCTCCGAGATCAAGCGCTTCCATCAGGATCTCAAGGCGACGATCATCTATGTGACGCATGACCAGCTTGAGGCCGTCACCATGGCCGACCGGATGGCCGTGATGAATGGCGGCTTCCTGCAGCAATATGATTCGCCGGCGCAGGTCTTCGCGCATCCGGTGAACATGTTCGTCGCGAGCTTCATCGGCAGTCCGGCGATGAGCCTCGTGCCTCTCGAAGCGTCCAAAGCCGACGGCCAGACCGTGCTGACCAGCGCCGAGGGATGGGCGCTGCCATTGTCGGACCGCAACGCAAGGAAGGTCGAGGCTGCGACCAGCCGCAAGGTCGTGCTGGGTGCGCGCCACTCGACCATCAGGCTGCACAAGTCGCCGGTCCCGGGCGCGGTGCCGGCCAAAGCCTATACCGTCGAACCGACGGGCGATGTGACCTTCGTGCAGGCCTTCGTGGCTGCCGCGATCGTCAATATCAGCGTTCCGCCGACTGTCCCGGTCGCTCCCGACGAGCCGATCTGGCTCGAATTCGATCAGGAGCGCATCCACCTGTTCGACGGCGAGACGGAAATGGCTCTCAACGCCGACTGAGCGGCGAGGAGCATCACGGCGGTTCGTGGTGGGTGGTCGCCAATAATTAGCTGGCATAGCGACGAACCATGGCCCCCTGGGGCGGGTCAGGCCTGTCTATGACCGCTCGACGCCCGATACGACGCGCGGTGATCACCGTTGTCTCGGGCGTTGGTCCGCCATTTCACCGCAAGGCCAATTTCCCTGACCAATTCAAAGGGCCGCCCGCGCTGCGCGCGGACGCGCGCCGCCTAACCGTGCGCGGCGTCATCCGCCGCGCCGACCGCGCCAATGGGCAGGCGGGAGCGCCAACACGGCGTTGACTCGATATCACCGCGCGATTACAGTTCAAATAGAAAAACAAGAAGTTCAAATAAGAACTGGACTGCGTGCTTGGGAGGCGTAGCGATGATGCTCCGTTGGAGTTGGGCCGCACCGCGACTGGCGCTGGCGCCAGCTGTCGTCGTGACCCTGATCGGCTTTGTCGGATCGATCGCCTGGACGATCTATCAGTCCTTCACGCAGAGCCGCCGGTTCCCGGAATACAAAATCGATTCGGCGCGCTGGCTGTCGCAATATGAGCGGCTGTTCGCCAACGAGACATGGTGGACGGCGCTTCAGAACCTGCTGATCCTGGCCATCGGCAGCGCGCTCGCGATCGTTTTCGGCTTCATCCTCGCCGCGCTGATCGAGAGGGAGAAGTTCGGCGAAGGCTTGTTCCGGACCGTGCTGCTCTACCCGCTCGCGGTGTCGCTGATCGTCACCGGGCTGGTCTGGCGCTGGATGTTCAATCCCTCGCTCGGCATCGAGGCCTTCCTGCGCGGGCACGGCTTTGAGAATGCCAGCTTCAACTGGCTCGCCGCCCCGCAGACGGCCATGTACGGCATCATCCTCGCCTCGATCTGGCACGGGCTCGGCTTCTACATGGCGCTGATGCTGGCCGGGCTGAAGTCGATCAATACCGAGATCTGGAGCGCGGCACGGCTCGACGGGGTCGGCGTCGGGCGACTCTATATCGAGATCATCATCCCGATGATGCGCTTCACCTTCCTGACCTGCGCGATCCTGTTGTCGCTCGGCGTCGTCAAGGCGTACGACATCGTCGTTGCGATGACCAATGGCGGCCCCGGCACCTCGACCTGGACGCCGGCCTATTTCGCCATCAACGCCTATTCGACCCGCAGCAATATCGGCTTCGCCTCGGCGGCGGCCGTCATCATGCTGCTGATCACGCTCGCCATCTTCCTGCCCCTGGTCGCTGCCACCGCGTGGCAGGCCCGACGCCGCGAGGCTGCCCGCGGATGACCGCCATCTCCGAAGTCCCGGCGCAGCCGGGCCGCGCCGCCATCCTGATCCCGCGCCGCCGTCGGCGCATCAAGGGCTCGTCGATCGCGATCTTCGCATTCCTGACGATGGTGTCGCTGTTTGTCGCCATTCCGCTCTACGTCGTCATCGTCACGTCGTTCAAGCCGATCGGAGAGATCACGCTCGGCCAGATCTTCGACCTGCCGGTGCATTGGACCATCCAGCCTTGGATGAAGGCCTGGAACGAGCTGTGCACGGGCCTTGCCTGCGATGGCATCAAGCAGGGCTTCTTCAATTCGGTGATGATCCTGTTCCCCAGCCTCGTCCTGTCGATCGCGATCTCGTCGATCACCGGCTATGCGCTGGCTTTGTGGAACGTGCGCTGGGCCGACGGCTTCCTGTTCGTCCTGTTCATCTGCGCATTCGTGCCGTTCCAGATCATCATGATCCCGCTCATCATCGTGGTCGCGAGCCTCGGCATCTTCGGAACGGTGTGGGCGATCGCGCTCGTGCATGCGGTCCTGTCGATGCCGCTGCTGACGCTGATCTTCCGTAATTTCTACAAGGACATCCCCCGCGAGCTCATCAACGCCGCCATCATGGATTCCGGCAGCTTCTGGAAGATCTTTTGGGAGATCGTCCTGCCGATGTCGGGCAACATCATGGTCGTCGTCCTGATCCTGATGATCACGACCGTGTGGAACGACTATCTGGTTGGTCTTACCTTCGGCGGAATCTCGACAAAACCGATGACCGTCATCCTGGCCAACTCGGTGATAACCTCGCGCGGTGAGGCGATCTACAACGTGAACATGGCTGCCGCGCTGCTGACGGCCGTGCCGCCGCTCGTCGTCTATTTCGCGCTGGGACGCTTCTTCGTCCAGGGCATCACCTCGGGCGCCATCAAGGGATAAGCGATGCCAGAAGTCCGGTTCGAGCACATCGTCAAGCGCTTCGGCTCGTTCAGTGTCCTTGAGGATCTGAGCCTTCGCGTCGAGGACGGCGAGTTCCTGGTGCTGCTCGGCCCATCGGGCTGCGGCAAGACCACGCTTCTTAATCTCCTCGCTGGTCTGCTCGATGTCACGGGCGGCCGCATCACGATCGGCGATCGTGACGTGACGGATATCGATCCGAGCCAGCGCGGCCTTGCGATGGTGTTCCAGTCCTACGCGCTCTATCCAACCAAGACCGTCGAGGGCAATCTACGCTTCGGCCTCTCGGCGCTGAAGCTCGACAGGGCCGAGATCGAGCGGCGCGTCAGCTGGGCGGCGCAACTGCTGCAGATCGAGAACATGATGGGCCGCAAGCCGAGCCAGCTCTCGGGCGGCCAGCGCCAGCGCGTCGCGATTGGCAGGGCGCTGGTCAAGCATGCCGGCGTACTGCTGTTCGACGAGCCACTTTCCAATCTCGACGCCAAGCTCAGGACCGAGATGCGCCTCGAGATCAAGAAGCTGCATGCCTCGCTGCACCAGACCATCGTCTATGTGACGCATGACCAGATCGAGGCCATGACGATGGCGACCCGCATCGCCGTCATGGACCAGGGCGTCATCCAGCAGATCGGCACACCCGACGAGATCTATGAGAAGCCCGCCAATCTGTTCGTGGCGCGGTTCATCGGCGCGCCTGCCATCAACACCTTCGACGCCACGCTGGATATGAAAGCTGGCCGGGTGGTCGCGCGCCATGCGCCGACGGCCATCGAAATCGACCTGTCGCGACACGACTTCCGCACGAAGCCCGAAGCCGGCATGCCGGTCGTTGTCGGCCTTCGGCCCGAGCATTTTTCAGTCAACGATGCGAGCCGCGATGACGGTGCTGTCCGCATGGCGCTCCCGGTTCGCTACAGCGAGCGGACGGGCAGCGATGCGACGGCATTTCTCGAAGCCGGCGATCAACTGCTGGCCGTTCGGATCGAGCCATCGCTGATGAGCGGCCTGCGCATTGGCGACACCATGGTCGCGAGCTTTCCGACGGACAAGCTCGCGGTCTTCGATGCCCGCAGCGGGCTTCGGATGTAGGCAAAACGATAATAAACACGGGAGGAGGAAACCATGACGTTCAATCGAAGGATCGCCGCATTGGCGGCGGCGACCGCGCTTGTCGCCTCGGTAGGCACAGCGCAGGCGACCGACCTGACGCTCTTCCATACCTGGTCGAACGAGAGCGAGATGAAGGCGCTCAACACGATCATCGACAAGTATCAGGCCGACACCGGCAACAAGGTCCAGGCTGCGTCCGTGCCGCATGAGACGGCTGGCGAAAGTCCCCTGGTGAGCCTCTTCGTCGCCGGAACGCCGCCGAACCTGTTCATCGCCGCCGATGCCAGCTTCTTCAAGGATCTTGATGCCAAGGGTCAGGCCTTCGATGTCGGCCCGCTCTTCGAGAAGACCGGCGTCACCAAGGCGCTGCCGGAGACCGTGCTTCAGGCAATCACCATCGACGGCAAGGTGCTGAAGATCCCGACCGCTGTCCATCTCGATGGCATGGTCTATTTCAGCGAGGAGGTCGCCAAGAAGGCGGGCGTCGATCCGACCAAGTGGACGTCGCTCGACGACATGTGGGCCGATCAGAAGAAGGTCGAGGACGCCGGTTTCACCTTCATCGCCATCGGCGGCAATTCATTCCAGGCCGGCTACACCTTCCATGCGCTTCTGGCGGCGATTGCCGGCCCCGAGATCTACAATCGCTTCTATGCCGATACGCCCGACAAGACGGTGTTCGACGATCCGGCCGTGCGGCAGACGATCGAGACCTTCCGCAAGATCGCGGCGCAGGCCGATCCCGGCTGGGTCAACCGCTCCTGGAACGACACCACCAACACGGTCATCGCCGGCAAGGCGCTGATGCAGATCCATGGTGACTGGATGAAGGGCCAGTGGCGGGCCAACGACAAGAAGGCCGGCGTGGATTTCGGCTGCTTGAACATTCCCGGCACCAAGGCGGTGTCGGTGACGGTCGATTCCTTCGGACTTCTCGGCGGCGTCGACGCGACCACGGCGAAAGCAGAGGAAGATTTCGCCAGCGTGGTCGTCGATCCGAAGATCAATGCCGAGTTCGCCTTCTACAAGGGCTCCAGCCCCGTGCGCCTCGACGTTCCGACCGACAAGCTTGACGTCTGCAATACGCTGGTGCTCGACGATCTGAAGAAGCCGAATTTCAGCGTCGAGAACCCGTTCTATATTGCGGACGGCGACTGGATCAATTCGGTGTGGAACACGATGTTCACGCTGCAGGGCGATCCCAACATGTCGACGGACGATGGCATCAAGATGCTGAAGTCGGAATATGACGCGATCTTCAAATAGGCGCGTCGGGCTCGCTTGAACCCACAGATCGCGGCACCGCCTGAGGGCGGTGCCGTTTCTCACCCGGCACAACCCCCCGCCAGGACATTTGCCATGGCCATATTCAAGTCGCTCGGGCACATCGCCCTGCGCGTCAACGATCTTGATGCGTCCGTCGCCTTCTACAATGCGATCGGCTTTCCCGAGGTGCTGCGCCTCCTCAATAAGGAGAGCAATCCCTGGATCGTCTATCACCGCGTCTCCAACGACGTGTTCATCGAGCTGTTTCCAGGCGGCGATGGCGATCCTTCGCCACCGGAGAAGACCGGCCTCATGCATCTCTGCCTGACGGTCGAGGATATCGACGCGGCCGAAGCAAAGCTTGGCGAGGCCGGCATTTCGCTGATGCGACCGCGCACGCCGGGCCGGGGCGTAGACGGCAATCGCGGCATGTGGATCGCCGATCCCGACGGCAATCAGATCGAGATCATGGAAATGGCGCCGGGCTGCATCCAGTACCAGGCGGTCCAAGCGGTCGAGGCCGGCGGCCGTCCGCACGTCCTCTCGATCTCCTGACCGGAGCACGGACTTCCGGACGCGAGACAGCAACCCCGATCAAGGAGATCAGAAATGCACGGCTTCACGTCGATCGCCCATGTGGCACTGAAGGTCAAAGACCTCGATCGTTCGCTCGATTTTTATGTGAACAAGCTCGGCTTCGAGGAAATGATGCGCCTCGACAAGCCGGATGGCAGCCCGGGCGTGTGGCTCGTCTATCTGCGCATCACCGATGACCAGTATCTAGAGCTTTTCCCGGACGGCGAGGGTGACCGCGCTCCGGGGCGCGATGCCACCGCGATCAACCATGTCTGCCTCGGTGTCGATGACATCGATCAGGTCATCGCCGCGCTCGAAAAGGCGGGCATTCCGCTCACGGTTCAGAAGAAGATGGCCGCCGACAAGAACTGGCAGTGCTGGATCGACGATCCCGATGGCAACCGGATCGAGATCATGCAGCTGATGCCCGATTGTCTGCAGCTGGAGGCGATCAAGCGCCTGAAGGCAAACCGCGCCTGAAGAGGCGGCTTGCGAACATCGCGTCCATCACTTGCGCTGGCAGGCATCTCTGGCCGGCGCAAGTTGCCCGAAAGCGGACCTCGGCTGAGGGATACTGGGGCAATGGTCTACTGCGCCGCTCGCCAGGCCTCATATTCGGCCCGGACCTCTTCGGTCAGCGGATAGTATTTCCTGAGATCGCCGCCTTCCGACAACCGGATGCGCGCGAACTCCTCCCATTCGACATGTTCGCTCGCCGCATCGACGAGTTGCTGTGCCAGAGCGATGGGCACGACGATGGCGCCGTCATCATCGGCGACGATGATGTCGCCCGGAATGATCAGCACGCCGCCGCAGGCGATCGGCACATTGACCGCAAACGGAATGATGTTGGTCTGCGCGTGGTAGTTGGGCGTCACGCCCGTCACCCAGACGCCGAGATCGAGCTTCGCCGCGTGTGCTGAATCGCGGATGCAGCCATCTATGACGACGCCGACGCCGCCGCGGCCGCCGAAAAAGGTCAGCATCATCTCGCCGAAAATGCCGCTGCCGAGATCGCCGCGCGCATCGACGACGACGACGTCGCCGGGCTGTGTCGGATAGAGCACATGGCGATGCAGTTGCAGCTCCGGGTTCTCATATTCCGCCGCGCCGTAGAGGTCCTCGCGCTTCGGCATGCATTGAAGCGTCAGGGCCGGGCCAGCGACGCTTCGGCCCGCAACGAGCGGCCGCGGGCCCTTCATATGCACGTCGCGCAGGCCAAATTTCTGGGCGAGCTCGCTTGAAAGCGTGGCGCTGCCGATCTTCGCCAAGGCGTCGCAGAGCGCACGCGGCGGGCGGCTGATGTCAGGGATTTCGGGGCCGCTCAGCATGATGTGTCCTCGCTCGGGGAATGACGTCGAAAGCCTTCGCCAATCTCGGCTTGATCAGGCGTGGCCGCTCTTCGCAATAGTCAGAACTCGGCTGCTCGACAGCCTTATGCTTCAAATGTTCACATTTGAACTGCTGCTATTCTAATCATAACTATGCGCAGTGCGCCGCGAGCTTGTCAATCGTCGGGAGCCGCGCGACGGCCTTGGCTCGGGAGGTGATGGCTCGTCGCGTGTCGGCTATGTCGCAGCCAGCATGCAGCCAAGGCGCTTCCGGCTCGTCTCAAGGGTGATATCGTAATGAACGGGTCGAGTTGTTCGTCCAAATGTGAACTAGCGCAGTTCAAATCTGCCTGATACTGTCGCGGCACGCTCAAGAGGGGATGGCCGCGATCACCATGGACGCCAAGACAGAGGCTCCTGACAACAAGCACACGATTCCGGTGATCGACAGGATGATGGACATCCTGGCCGAGATCGAGCGTCACGCGGCCGGGCTGACCATCCGCGAGCTGACCGCCAAACTCCGCATTCCCCGCACGACGATCTACCGCGTGCTGAACACGTTGCAGGCGCATGATGTCGTCCGGCGCGGAGAGGACGGCGCGTATCAGCTTGGCGAGCGGCTGCTGGTGCTGGCCGCGCACACATCCTCGCGCTTCGGCCGGGTCAATCTCATTCCGATCTGCCAGCCGTTCCTCGACCGCCTCGCCAGCGAGCTTGGCGAAGGCGTCAAGCTCAATGTCATCGAGGGCGACGATCTGCTGGTCCTGGCTGCTGCACAAGGGCGGCGCGAATATGCGTTGATGGTCGCGCCCGGGCAGCGCATGACGCCGCATTCCGGCGCCTCGGGCAAGCTTATCCTCGCCTTCCAGCCCCCCGAGGTTCTGGAGCAATGGCTGAAAGCGCCGCTGCCCGCCTACACTGACAAGACCATCACCGACCCTCAGCGGCTCAAGAACGAACTCACCCGTATCCGCAAGCTCGGATGGGCCACCGATCGTGGCGAGACGAGCCCCAGCATCCATGCCTTCGCCGCCCCGGTACTGGCCCGCGACGGCTCCATCGCCGCTGCCCTTTCCGTACCCTTCCTTGCCGGCGCGAGCGAGAGCCGAATGGAGGCGATCAGGGAGGCCGTTGTGCGGACGGCGCAAGCCATCACCGACGCGCTCAAGGTCTGAGCGGCACGCGCGGGCCGCAGTTGCATTTTCACGGAGGGGTGAGCCATGAGCGATCTCAGCGGCAAGGTCGCCATCGTGACCGGTGGCGGCGGCGGCATCGGCGCCGCCTCGGCATCGGCGATGGCCTCGCGCGGCGCCGCCGTCGTCGTGGCGGATGTGAACCTCGCCGCGGCCGAGCGTTCTGCAGACGTCATCCGCGCGAACGGGGGCGAGGCACTGGCGGTTGCAGCCGACGTCTCGCAGCGCACCCAAGTTGAGGCGTTGGTCGACGCCGCGCTAGAGCGCTTCGGGCGCCTGGACATCCTCTTCAACAATGCCGGCATCCAGTACGACAAATCCATGGAGGACACGTCCGAGGAGGAGTGGGACCGCCTGTTCGCCATCAACGTCAAGGGCATGTTCCTATGCTCGAAGGCGGTCATTCCGGCGCTTGAGCGCCAAGGCGGCGGCGTCATTTTGAACTGCGCCTCGGTCGCAAGCTTCCGGCCGCTGATGGGCATGAACACCGCCTATGTCGCCTCCAAGGGGGCGGTCATGGCGATGACCCGCGACATGGCCGTGGCCCTCGCCCCGCGCAATATCCGTGTGCTCGCGCTCTGTCCCGGGCCGACGCGAACGCCGATCACCGCCGATTCGATCGCGCGGGGCGTGATCACCGAGGAAGAGGTCCGCGCGCTCCAACTCACCGACAGGATCGCCGAGCCCGCTGAGATCGGCGAGATCGCCGCCTATCTCGTCTCACCCGCAGCGCGCTATTTCGTCGGCACCGGCGTCGTCGCCGACGGCGGTATGTGCATCACCTGAGCGAAGGCGGGTTGCCGCGTGCGCCGGCCCTGCCGCCACGAGTGGGCGCC
Organism: Kaistia soli DSM 19436; assembly: GCF_900129325.1. GTDB lineage: Bacteria > Pseudomonadota > Alphaproteobacteria > Rhizobiales > Kaistiaceae > Kaistia > Kaistia soli. The sequence continues at coordinate 799,905 of NZ_FQUP01000002.1, forward strand.
GGACATACGCTGCCCACAGGCGGAGCCCGCCGATCCTGCTTCGTCAGCCCGAGATTTCTTGCGCGCCCGCGACCAGCTTCGCCGCGATCTCGGGGATCTCGTCCTCGTTGAGATCGGTGCGCGGGACGACCAGGACCAGGCATCCGATCACCCGCTTGCTGCCGGTCAGGATCGGCGCGGCGATGCCGGCATTGCGCGCATCAACCTCGCCCACGCTGACCGAGTAGCCCTGCTTGCGGATCGCCTTCAACGTCTTGCGGAATTCGGCCCAGTCATTGCCCAGTCCCGCCGCGGCGATCTCGGCGGCGTTGGCGAGCATGAGGCTGCGCAGCCTGTGATCGGGGAGATGGGCGAGAATCGCCTTGCCGGCAGCGCCGCGCAGGAGCGGCATCGGCCTGCCGCGGTCATAGCTGGTGAGGACCGTCTGGTCCGGCCAGGCCTGCGCGATGCACACGACGTTCTTGCCGTATGATGCGCAGACCATCAGATTGCCGTGCACGACCTTGATCAGGCGGTTCATCACGTCGCCGGCGCGGTGAAGCAGCGGATCGTTGAGGCGGATCTGGCGATCGAGCTGGATGATACGCGCGCCGAGGCCGAAGCCGCCCTGGATGTCGGGCGCGATCAAGCCGGCTGTGCTCAGCGTCTTCAGATAGCGATAGGCAGTCGGGACCGAGCAATCGAGCGCCGACGCGACCTCCTCGACCGTGACCATGGTGCGGTCGCCGTCGAAGAGATCGAAGATGCCGATCATCCGGCCAAGACTGTCCATCTGCCGTCACTCCACTGCCGGCTCCCGCCGACATCATCCATGCGCGGTCATGGCCGGACGGAACGCCGCTCGCCGCCCGTCTGGGAACCCTAGGGAGCGCCGACGGCGACGGTCAAGCGGGCCGCAGCTCAATGCATGTGCATGCCGCCATTGATGTCGATGGCGGTGCCGGTCAGATAGCCCGATTGCGGCGAGGCGAGGAAGAGGCAGACATCCGCGACATCCTGCGGGGTGCCGAATCGACCGAGCGGGATCGCGTCGATCATCCGTTGTCGCGTCTCCGCGTCGAAGGCCGTCGCGTTCATGGGCGTGATGATCACGCCGGGATTGACGCAGTTGACGCGGATGCCGCGTGGGCCGAGTTCTCGTGCCATGCTCTTGGCAAGCGACAGCACGCCGCCCTTCGAGGCCGCGTAATGCGGGCCGCCGAGCAGGCCGCCGCCACGCTGTGCCGCGATCGAGGCGATCGCGACGATGCGTCCGCCGTCGCTGAGGCGGGGCAGGGCCGCCTGGGCGAGATTGAGCATCCCGCGGAGGTTGACGTCGAGCGTCGCAGACCAGTCGTCGGGACTGATATCCATGATCCGGCGTGGCTGCGCGATGCCGGCATTGCTGACAAGGATGTCGAGACGGCCGAAACGCTCGGCCGTCCTGGCGACGACCTCTTCGAGCGCGCCGCGATCGCGCACATCAGCGGCAACCGCGAGTGGAGCGACCGCTTCCACGCCCCGTTCGGCAAGCTCCGCCTCAAGCCGTTTCCCCGCTGCCACGCAGGCTTCAGGATCAAGATCGACGATCGATACAGCAGCGCCCTCGGCCAGCAATGTGCGGGCAATCGCAAATCCAATGCCTTGAGGATGCGCGGCTCCGGTGATGATCGCGACGTCGCCATCCAATCTCGACATAATCTTCTCCAATTTATCACTATGAGATAATCATTTGATAAATAGTGATGTCAAGCGGCTTGCCCTGTTGTTCGTCGCCAGGCCGCTTCACGCATTTCCTAATCGCGATACCGCACGATGACGGGCGTCTAGCCGCCGAATGTGGATTCAAGCGAGGCTAGCGCCGGCGGTGGCTATCGCTTCGATCTGGATCGCGCTTGACAATCAAAGAAATCAGAATTTATTGTATTATGAGAATTTATCGATAATCAGTTGGGGAGGAAACCCATGAGCGATCGAGAGCAGGATATTGTCGCCGTCGCCTGCGCGCTGCCGGCGGGGCTGAGTCGGCGGGTGTTCCTTCAGCTCGCGGGCGCAGCCGGCGTCTCGCTGGCAATGACGCCGGCCGTCACGCGGATGGCTGAAGCGGCTGAGATCATCCGCGGCAAGATTGCCAATCAGGTCTCGACGCCGGCGAACGACTACTGGGCGGTCTGGACTCGCGCGTTCAATGAGGCTTCGGCCGCGCTCGGGCTGCAGTCGCAGGAGCTTTTTCACCAGAACGACACCGCACGGCAGCTCGCGCAGGTCCGCAGCCTTCCGGCCAGCCAGGCGAAGATGCTGATCGGCTGCGTGGAGCCGGCCGGTTCGCTACCAACCGTCGCGCGCTTCTGCCAGGACAGCGGCATCTACTATGTGCCGAGCTGGGAGTCGCCGGCCTGGTTCACCCCACCGGACATCGGCGACTACTACGTCTCCTTCGTCACGCCGAATTCGGTCGAGGGCGCCTATGAGGTGGCGAAGGCCCTGTTCGAGAGCATCGGTGGCGAGGGCAAGGTGGTCCACATCGCGGGAATGGCGACGCCAACCGATTCCTATCGCACCGCCGGCCTCATGCAGGCCGCGAAGGAATATCCGGGCATCCAGATCGTCGGCGGGCTCCGGGCCAATTGGGACCGCGAACAGGCGCGCAAGGTGATGCTGTCGATGGTGACGGCGCATCCGGACATGAAGGCCGTGTTCGCGCAGAACGACAACATGGCGCTCGGCGTGCTCTCCGTGCTGCGCGAGCGCAAGCTCACCAATGTGAAGGTCTCGGGCGTCGACGGCCTGCCGGAGGGCCTCAAGGAAGTGGCCAAGGGCGAGCAGATGGTCGCCACTCACACCTCGCTGCCGCCCTATGGTGCGGGCTTCACGACGGTTCTCGCCTTCGATGCGCTGAACGGCTGGAAGCCGATGCTTGGCGAGCGGCTGCTCTTCACCGGCTCGGCTCTCGCCACGGCGGAAAACGCGGCCCGGATCGAAGCCGCCATCTACGGCAAGGATTCGAAGCCCTTCGACTGGGCGCTGATGAGCCGCGCGCTCAATCCCGAGACCTGGGATCCGCAGAACAAGATCACCGCGATCGATCCGGACGTCTACTGGGCGCCATTCCCCGACGGCAAGGATCGCCTCAACGCCGTCTACAAGGGGGCGGCTGAACGCGGAGAATTCTCCAAGGTCGATGCGCTTTACGCCGAACACTACAAGTCCGGCCCGGTCAAAGCCTGACACGGCGCATCGTCATGACCGCACCACCCCCGGCCCTTGAGCTGAGGGCTGTCACCAAACGCTATGGCACGGTGACGGCGCTCGGCGGCGTCGACCTCGTCCTTCCGCGCCATGGTGTCCTGGGGCTGGTGGGGGAGAACGGCGCCGGCAAATCGACGCTGATCTCGGTTATCAACGGCACTGCGCGGCCAACTGACGGGCAAATTCTCGTCAATGGTCGCGCCGTGAGCCTCGGCAGTCCATCCGAGGCGGCGCGCGCCGGCATCGCGACGGTGTTCCAGGAGCAGGGCCTCGTCGCGAACCTGCGCGTCTATGAAAACATGCTGCTCGGTCGCGAGCAGCAGTTCTCCCGCGCCGGCGTGCTCGGCAGCGCCGCGATGAAGCGCTTCGCCAGGAAGGTGCTTGGCGAGCTCGGCATCGTCATCGACCCGGATGCCATCACGGGCGAGCTCGCCTTTGGCGAACGGCAACTTCTGGAGATCGCGAAGGCGTTCGCGCTCGGCCATCTCTATCCGGTCGAGCCGATCGTCCTCCTCGACGAGCCGACCAGTGCGCTGTCGGACCGCGAGACCGATATCCTGTTCGAGTCCATCCGCCGCTGGCGCGGCAAGGCCTCGATCGTCCTGGTGTCGCATCGGCTGTCGGACGTCTTTGCCGTCTGCGATGCTGTGACGACGCTGAAGGACGGGCGCGTCAGCGGTCATTGGCCGATTACCGAGGCAACCCCTGACATCCTGCATGAGGCGATCGTCGGGCGGCCGCGCTCTGCTGGTTACTACAAGGAAAGCGAGCAGCGCGTCGCGCTTGGCGATGTCGTGCTTTCGCTCCGCGACGTGCATGTTCCGGGCCGCCTTGACGGTGTCTCGGTGGAGGTTCGGGCCGGCGAGATCCTCGGCGTGGCCGGGGTGCTCGGTTCGGGCAAGACCGTGCTCGGTCAGGTGATCACAGGGGCGGTGCGCCCGAGCCGCGGCGAGATCAGCGTGCACGGACGGCGCCTCACGCCGGGCTCGCGGATCGCGGCGCTGTCGGCCGATATCGGCAGCGTGCCGGCCGAGCGCAACACGGCCGGCGTCATCGGCATGCATTCGGTGCAGTCCAATCTGGTGCTGCCGAGCCTGCGCCGCTTCCGGCTGCCGCGCCTTCCGATCCTCTCAAGCCGCCGCCAGGCCGAGACGACCGATCGCTGGATCGAGCGGCTTCGCGTGAAGACGGCCGGGCGGACCCAGCAGATCCGCAATCTCTCGGGTGGCAATGCGCAGAAGATCGTCTTCGCGAAATGGTTGGCGCGGGGCGTTCGCGTCTTCGTGCTCGACGATCCGGGCCGCGGCCTCGATGTCGGCGCCAAGGAAGAAATCTACAGCCTGCTGAGGAATCTGGCCCGCGAGAACGTCGCCATCGTGCTGATCTCCGACAACCTGCCCGAGGTGATAGGCCTGTCCAATCGCATCATCACTTTCCGCTCGGGCGCCGTCTCGGCCGAGATCGCCGCTCCCGCGCATGACAAGCCGTCAGAGACATCCGTCGTGACGAACATGGTCTAGTCCGAACCGGAGTCTCGCATGTCCCAGACAATCCCCCACACGGCGTCCCGCCCCATGCGCTTCAGCTCCTTCGTCTCGAGACATGCCGTCTCGTTTTATCCGGTGCTGGTGATCCTGGCGCTCATCGTCTTCTTCGGCGTCCAGAATCCCTATTTCGCGACCTTCGACAATGCGATGAATATCGGCCGGCAGTCCTCGGTGCTGCTGCTCGTGGCGCTTGCCGGCACGATGGTCATCATGATCGGCTCCATCGATCTTTCGGTCGGGTCGATCGTGACGCTGTCCGGCATCGTGGCGGCGCTGGCCATCGATCCGCTCGGTCCGTCTGCTTCCGTGCTGGCCGGCATCGGCGTCGGCCTCATGGTGGGCTTCGTCAACGGCATGACCCTGGTCACGCTGAAGGTTCCCTCCTTCCTCGTCACGCTCGGCATGCTCTCGGTGCTGTCCGGCATCGCCAACATGATCTGCGGTGGTTCGTCGATCATGTTCATGGACCAGGGCCTGACCGAACTCGTCAATTCGGAGCTTGTGCCGGGCCTGCCCAACATCATCCTGATCGCCCTCGTGACGGCGGCCATCCTCACCTTCGTCGCGTTCAAGACAGTGCTGGGACGCTACCTCTTCGCGATCGGTGGCGGCGAGGTGGTGGCCGCCAATGCCGGCGTCCCCGTCAATCGCTACAAGGTCTACGCCTTCATGCTGTCTGGCGGGCTCTGCGGCCTGGCCGGGGTGCTGCTGACATCGCAGGTCGGCGCCGGAACCCCGGCTGCCGGCGCCAACATGCTGCTCGATTCGATCGCGGCGATCGTCATGGGCGGCACGGCGCTGTCGGGCGGCATCGGCGGCCCGCAGCGGACGATCCTCGGCGTCCTGGTCATCGCCATCCTGTCCAACGGGATGGACGTCACCGAGGTGTCCAGCTTCACCCAGGAGGTCGTCAAGGGCCTCGTCATCATCCTCGCCGTCGCCTCCACCATCGACCGCAAGAAATACCTCTTCATCAAGTGAGGCCGGGGCGGTGCGCCGGCCCTGAATGCTCAGGAGCCAATATGTCTGAGAAAGTCATCCCCGTCGTGACCCGTGCTGGCGCGGAGCATTCCGGAACCGGCCAGTCCGGCGGCGCGGTTCGCGTCTCGGGCGTCAGCCCGCAACACACGCCGGCGACGAAGATCTGGTTCGGCAAGGTCTCGAATAAGCCGGGCTATCGCTCCTATCCGCACCATCACGGCGAGGCGGAGACGGGCGGCTACGTCCTCAAGGGTCATGGACGCATCTATTACGGCGATAACTACGCCGAGTTCGTCGACATGACCGACGGCGATTTCGTGTTCGTGCCGCCCTTCATGCCGCATGTCGAAGTCAATATGAGCACGACCGAGGAGCTCGTCTGGCTGACGACGCGCACGCCGGACAATATCGTCGTCAATCTCCCTGATGTGGACGACGCCTTGCTCACTGGCTATTCGCGCGGCTGAGCCATCAGATCCAAGGGAGGAAATATGACCGAGGTTCGCCTCTACATGCTCGATACGGGCATTCTCAAGTGCAAGTATCACGACATCTACCTGAACCAGGGCGGGGACTCCGATCTCGACATCCCCGTTCCGTTCTTCCTGATCACCCACCCGAAGGGCAACGTGGTGATCGACGGCGGCACGCCGGTCGAGTGTGCCACGGACCCGATGGGGCATTGGGGGAAGGTCGCCGAATTCTTCCAGCCGGTCCTGACCGTCGAGCAGGGCTGCGTCGCGCAGGTCGAGGCGCTCGGCATCAGTTCGGAGAGCGTGCGCTATGTCGTCCTCTCGCATCTCCATCTCGATCATGTCGGCGCCGTGGGCCGCTTTCCGAACGCGACCCATGTCGTGCAGCGCACGGAATATGAATACGCCTTCGCGCCCGACTGGTTCGCGGTGCTTGCCTATGTGCGCAAGGACTTCGACGATCCGGCGCTGAAGTGGCTCCTGCTTGAGGACGCCTGGGGCGACTTCTACGATCTCTACGGCGATGGCTCGATCATCCTGATCCGCTCGCCCGGCCACACCTGCGGTCACCAGTCGATCCTCGTCCGGACGTCGGCCGGCCAGCATGTGCTGCTCGCCGTCGACGCAGCCGACACGCTCGATCATTGGGAAGAGCGCGCGCTGCCGGGCGCTCTCCATTCGACGATCGACTCGGTCCGCTCGGTCAAGAAGCTGAGGGCCGTCCAGGCAAAGACCGACGCGCTCGTCGTCGCGGGCCATGACGGGCGGCAGTGGGCGGACCTGCGCAAGGCGCCCGAATACTACTGAGGACATCGGCGTCCAGAAACAACACAAGATCGCGGTATGGCCGTGATGAACAAGGACAATGCCGTGATGGATCTCACAGGTCGCCTCGCCATCGTCACAGGGGGCAGCCGTGGCCAGGGCGAGGCGGAAGCGCGGTTGCTCGCCCGGGCCGGGGCGGCGGTCCTCATTGCCGATGTGCTGGAAGCCGAGGGCAGGGCGCTCGCGAAGACCCTGACGGCCGAGGGCCGGGACGCACGCTTCGCGACGCTGGATGTCGCGCAGCCCGAAAGCTGGGCGGCGTTGATGGCCGAGGCCGCAGGCTGGAAGGGACGCCTCGACGTCCTCGTCAATAACGCCGGAATCATCAACCGCAGCTCCGTCAGCGATACGACCCTGGACGGATGGAACCGCCTTCTCGGCATCAACCTGACGGGGACGTTCCTCGGGATTCAGGCGGCCGCGCCGCTCATGCGGGCCACCGGCGGAGGGAGTATCGTCAACATCGCTTCCAACAGCGCGTTTTCGGGCCACTATGACCCGGCTTACACGGCCAGCAAATGGGGCGTGCGCGGCCTCACGCGGACCGCGGCGATGGAATATGTAACCTGGGGCATTCGCGTGAACAGCGTTTGTCCGGGCCTGATCGTGACCGGCCTCAACGCCAACGCGTCGCATCTCGCGCCGATGATCGGGCTGACGCCCATGGGGCGCAGCGGCACGCCCGATGAAGTGGCGCAGCTCGTGCTCTTCCTCGCTTCAGATGCCTCATCCTTCATTACCGGCGAGGATTTCACCATCGATGGCGGCTTCACGGCCGGCGCCGCCTATCGCAGGGTGGCCGTCGAGAGCGGGCTCTTGCCGCCCCCCATCGACAACGGCTAAAGCGCTTCATGCCTAATTGAAGCCTATGTGGCCTTGGCGAGACCGTGGGACGCGTCCGGCCGCCATGAGCGAGCCGACATCATGCCACATCTTGGGAGTTTGACGGTAGCCTGGTCCGGGGGAAGCCGCGCGTCCGAGCGCCAGCTCTCGACGATCGTTGGATGGTCGGCTGGCCGGATGGCGATGCTGGCCACAAGGGTCGGCATACTGCCGCTCGCTCGCTCCAGACGCTGCACTGCTTCGGCCAGCGCGCCCCCATAACGAAAACGCCCGCACCTGGATCAGGTGCGGGCGCTAACGCGAAACCCCGAAATATATCAGGATTATAGCAGATGACTGGTGCCCAGAAGAGGACTCGAACCTCCACGACTTGCGTCACACGGACCTGAACCGTGCGCGTCTACCAATTCCGCCATCTGGGCGACGGCCGGATGCTTAAGGGGGCGGTCGCGGCTTGTCAATCGTCATTGCCGGCTTAGAGGGGATAACCCTGTTGACGAGCGAGATCGAGCAGCGAGACGGCCGGGCGCGGGCCGATATGGGTGATGACTTCGGCGGCGACCAACGAGCCGAGCGCGGCCGCGTCGGTGAGCGCGAAGCCGCATGCGACGCCATAGAGGAAGCCGGAGGCGTAGAGATCGCCGGCGCCCGTCGTGTCGACCACGGTCTCGACCGGCGTTGCCGGCACCTGCCGGATTCCGTCCGGCGTCACCACGAACGAGCCGTCGGGGCCGACGGTGACCGCCGCCATGCGGCAATCGCCACGCAAGGCCTCGAGCGCCGCGCCGAAGCTGGATGTCTGGTAGAACGACTTCAGCTCGGCGTCGTTGGCGAACAGGATATCGATGGTGCCGTCGCGCAGGAGACGCGTGAAGTCGCCGCGAAACCGATCGACGCAGAAGGCATCCGAAAGCGTCAGCGAGACCTGGCGCCCGGCCCCGTGGGCGATGTCGGCGGCCTTGAAGAACGCTTCGCGGGCGCTTGGCGCGTCCCAGAGAAAGCCCTCGAAATAAGTGATCGCCGTGTCGGCGACGAGCGCTGCGTCGATGTCGTCGGGGCCCAGCATGTGGCAGGCGCCGAGATAGGTATTCATCGTGCGCTCGCCATCCGGCGTGATGAAGATCATCGAGCGCGCAGTGGGCAGGCCGCCGGTCGGCAGCGGCGCGACGTCGAAGCGGGCGCCGATCGCTCGCATGTCATGGCGGTAGACCGCGCCGAGCTGGTCGTCGGCGACCTTGCCGACATAGGAGCAGCGCCCGCCAAGCGAGGCGATGCCCGCAACCGTATTGCCGGCCGAGCCGCCCGAGGCCTCGATCGCCGGGCCCATGGCGGCGTAGAGTCGCTGCGATTCATCCATGTCGACGAGGCGCATCGATCCCTTGGACAGCTTCTGTTCGACCAGGAAATCGTCCTCCGCCCGTGCCAGAATGTCGACGATCGCGTTGCCCATACCGAGAACGTGATAGTGCGGGTCTGTCATCGGGCAGGATCCTGGCTGGCGGCCGGTCGCGCCGGCTGGGAACTCGAGAGAATGCGCGACGGACTATACAATCGGCAAGTTTCGGTGCAACCGCGCCATTCCGCCGGCAATGCGGCAATTCGAACCCGTTGCGACGCCTCGCGGCGATGACCATTTCGTTGAGGCCGGCGGCTGGTGCCGGAGGAGGATTTCGATGCTCGCCGCTGCCTGGCTCGCTCTCCGCGATCTGCCGACGCCGCCCTTCCGCGCCGCGCTATGGAAGATGCTGGGGCTGACGCTGCTGTTTCTCGTTCTCGCCTGGTTCGGGCTTCAGGCTTTGGTGGTTCACTTCGCGGTCTGGCCGAGCCAACCCTGGATCGAGACGTCGATCGCGATCGTCAGCGGCGTCGGCTTCGTCATTGGTCTCGGCTTTCTGATCGGCCCGGTTTCGGCATTGATGGCGGGGCTGTTCTCCGACGACGTTGCCGCCGTGGTCGAGGAAACGCATTACCCACTCGATCCGCCGGGCACGCCCCTTTCGCTCGGCGCGAGCCTTCTGGGCACCCTTGGCTTTACGGCGACGACCATCCTCGTCAATCTCATCTGCCTCGTTCTCCTGCTGGTGCCGGGCGTCAATCTCGTCGCGTTCTTTCTCGGCAATGGTTATCTGCTCGGGCGCGAGTTCTTCGAGGCCGCAGCCGCGCGCCATGGCGGTGTCGCGCGGGCGCGGTCGGTCCGGCGGGAACATGCCGGCTTGGTCTTGGTCGGCGGCTTCGTCATCGCGCTGTTCCTCGCCATACCAATCGTCAACCTCTTGACGCCGCTCTTTGCGATGGCCTTCATGACGCATCTTCATAAGCGCGTCGTCGGCAGCATTCCTGTTGAAGCCTGAGGGTCCTAGCCATGCTGGTCGATCTCGTCCTCGCCATCCTGCATCACCTGCTGGTGTTCAGCCTGTTCGCGATTCTCGCGGTCGAGCTCGTCTGGCTGAAGCGCGATCTCAGCCTGCCTGGACTTCAGCGTGTTGGAAGGCTCGACATGATCTATGGCGCCGTCGCCGGCGCGGTGCTTGTCGTTGGCATCTTGCGGGTATTCTTCGGCCTCAAGGGCTATGAGTACTATGTCTCCAGCCATTCCTTCTGGGCCAAGATGGCGGCCTTCGCCGTTGTCGGCCTCCTGTCGATCCCGCCGACCTTGCAGATGATCCGCTGGCGGAAGCGGGCCGAGGCCGAGCCGGGATGGCTGCCTTCCGCGCCCGAGGTTGCCGGTGCGCGCCGCTACCTGCATATCGAAGCGGCGGTGTTCCTGCTGATCCTCGTCTTCGCGGCGGCGATGGCCCGCGGCTATTGAGCCGGCGTTGCCTGCGGCCTGATCAGGTTCGCGAGCACGATCCCGACTACGATGAAGGCTCCGCCTGCAAGGTGGAAGGGGTGCAGGCGCTCGTGGAGGATCAGGTAGGCGAGGATCGCAACGAAGATCGTCTGCGAGTAAAGCAGCACGCTCGCCTTTGAAGCTCCGAGCGCTTCGATGCTCCAGTTGAAGAGATAATACATGAGCGCGCCGCCCGGAATGGCGCAGTAGGCCAGAGCGAGCACCCCGCTGGTCGTAAGCGCGGAGCGGGCGCCCGACAGTTCCTCGGCGAGATAGAGGGGCAGCGCAGTCACGGCGCCGGCCGAAAGCAGCAGCACCAGCAGCGGCATCCGCTCGATCTGGAAGTTCGCGCGCTTGAGCAGCACGGTATAGAATCCAAAAGCGATGGCGCTCGCCACCATCCAGAGTTCCCCCTGATTGAACTCAAGATGCAGCAGCGTCGATGCCTCGCCGCGGGCCACGATAACAAGTACGCCGATAAAGGCGGAGAGGGCGCCGAGCCCCTGCAGCACCGTCATGCGTTCGCCCAGCATGACCCGGGCGATCACCATGGTGGCCAATGGCATCAGCGCCATGATGATGCCGGCCGTAATCGCGTCGGCATGACGGAGGCCGACATACATAAAGCCCTGGCAGATCGCGAGACCAAGCCCGCCGATGAACAGCAACTCCAGGCCGCGTGTCTTGACGAGGGCCCACATCGGGTCGAATTGGTGGCGCACAAAGGGATAAAGGATCAGAGCTGCCAGGAGCACGCGCCAGAAGGCGAGCGTCCAGGGCGGCATTTCCGGCGAGATCCATTTGGCCGCGATGTAGACGCCGGCCGAAAGAAGCCAGCACAGCACGCCGACGCCGTAAGCGATGCTGGACGGAGCCTCAATGTTGCTCTTGTCCGAAGTGCTGCCGATAGCTGCCAGATGAATCGCCATGCCTCGCTCCCCAAAGCGCTGGTCGACGGCGAACGCTAGCACGGACCGTCGCGCGTCGTCCTGAGTCTTGACTCCCGCGTGAGAGATCTTGGAACATAAAGAGAACAGGTAGGAGATTCGGATGATCTCTATCTTGGAGAAGCAGTTCGAACGGGCTTCAGCGGCCTATGCCGCCGCCAATGGCGTCGAGCGCGACCCCGACTGGTTCGTGCTGAAGCTGGTCGAGGAAATGGGCGAACTGACCCAGGTCTGGAACAAGCTCCAGGGGCGCGGTCGGCGCCATGGCCGCTCGGAGGAAGAGTTGAAGCAAGCGCTCGCCGATGAGACGGCAGACCTCTTCGGCCATGTCCTGCTGTTCGCCGGGCAGAACGGCGTCGACCTCGACGCGGCGATCCTCCGCAAATGGCGCTTTCATCCGGATGAAAACGACGCGTAGCTGCGCTTCAGCCGATCGTCTTGTCCGGATAGCGGCAGAGATCGGCAACGATGCAGACGGGGCAGTCCGGCTTCCGCGCCTTGCAGACATAGCGCCCGTGCAGGATCAGCCAGTGATGGGCGTGCAGCCGGTATTTCGTCGGCACGACTCGCTCGAGTTCCGTTTCAACGGCGACGACGTCCTTGCCTGGCGCGAGGCCCGTGCGGTTGCCGACCCGGAAGATATGCGTGTCGACGGCAATGGTCGGCTCGCCGAAGGCGATGTTCAGGACGACATTCCCGGTCTTGCGCCCGACGCCGGGCAGGGCTTCGAGCGCCGTGCGGTCTGCGGGCACGGTGCCGCCATGCCGGGCAATGAGCAGTTCCGACAAGCCAATGACGTTCTTTGCCTTCATGCGGAACAGACCGATCGTCTTGATCATGTCGCGAACCCGATCCTCGCCGAGCGCCACCATCTTTTCGGGCGTGTCGGCTGCGGCGAAAAGGGCGCGCGTCGCCTTGTTGACGCCGGCATCGGTTGCCTGCGCCGAGAGCACGACGGCGACCAGCAAAGTGAACGGATTGACGTAGAGCAGTTCGCCCTTCGGCTCGGGCTCGCGGGCGGCGAAGCGGGCGAAGAAGGTTTCGACCTCGGCGCGGGTGAACGGCCGCATGCGGCGCGGGCGGGCGACCGGTCGGGGGCGGGATGGTGGTGCGGGAGGCTGGGATTCCGGCATGAGTGATCTATACTGATCCGCCATGAGCGACCGCAACTCCGATGCACCGGTGGAAATCGTGTTCAAGGCCGAGCTGAAGCCCTATCGCTCGCTCTCGCCGCGCGGCTTTGCCATGCTGCTGATGTTCGTTGCCGGAACCTGCTTCGCGAGCGGGCTGCTGTTCTGGTCGCTCGGCGCCTGGCCGATCGCGGGATTCTTCGGCCTCGATATTCTGGCGATCCAGTTTGCCTTCCGCTTGAATTACCGCGCGGCGCGGGCACGCGAATTCGTCGAGATGACGCGCGACCGGATCGAAATCCGCCGCGTCGCGGCCAGCGGCAAAACGGAAGTCTTCGATTTCAATCCCTATTGGGCGCGGTTCGAGGTCGAGCGCGTGCCGGATTGGGGTATCACGCGCATGATGCTCGCCTCGCACGGCCGCCGCCTCGCCATTGGCAATTTCCTGAACCCCGATGATCGCGAGGGGTTTGCCACAGCGTTTCAGGACGCGCTGGCGCGGGTGCGCAGCAACTGAGCGAGTTCGGATCTTCGGGGCATGACAGCCGGCGAAGATGGCGTGCGAGATGAGGCGGCAAGAATCGGGTGTCGCTGGTGCCGCGCCGATCCTAAGTTGGCAACATAGCCCAGGCATTTCGGAACCCGACGCCATGTTCAACATCGCATCCGCCCTCGCCAAGGCCGATCCCGTCCCGCCAGCGCCGCATCAGGATTATGAGATCATTCGCCGCGCGACCGAGTTTCTGACCGAGCATTGGCGCGAACAGCCTTCGCTGGAACGCCTCGCCGCGCATGTAGGGATGAATCCGCTGTCGCTGCAGAAGCTGTTCACGCGCTGGTGCGGTCTGTCCCCGAAGGCCTTCATCCAGGCGCACACGCTCGATCACGCCCGCATGCTGCTCGACAGTGACGCCTCGGTTCTCGACACGAGTTACGAAGTTGGTCTGTCGGGGCCAGGTCGGCTGCATGATCTCTTCGTGACGCATGAGGCGATGAGCCCGGGCGCCTACAAGGCGCGCGGCGAGGGCGTCGCCATGAAGTGGGGCTTCCATGGTTCGCCCTTCGGCTATGCGTTGCTGATGATCACCGATCGCGGCCTCGCCGGCCTCGCCTTCGCCGATCCGGGCGAGGAAAAGGCCGCGCTCGCCGATATGCAGCGTCGCTTCCCCTGCGCCACCTATGAAGAGGACTGGGAGGCGACGGCGCCCTATGCCGCCCGCGTGTTCGAGCCCTCGCGCTGGAAACCGGATACGCCGCTTCGCCTTGTCTTCATTGGCTCGGATTTCGAAGTGCGGGTGTGGGAAACGCTGCTGGCCGTGCCGCTTGGCCATGCCGCGACCTATTCGCAGATCGCCGAGAAGGTGAAGAACAACCCCAAGGCAGCGCGTGCCGTCGGGGCGGCGGTCGGGCGAAACCCGATCTCATTCGTCGTGCCATGCCACCGCATTCTCGGCAAATCCGGCGCGCTGACCGGCTATCACTGGGGCCTGACGCGCAAGCGCGCTATCCTCGGCTGGGAGGCCGGCGTCGTTCAACAGCCGGCCGAGGGTTGATGCGGCAGCGTCAGCCGGCATAGTCTCCGGGCGCTTCGCCCGGAGAGCTCATGCAGGACGATCATCTACTCATTTTCGGCATCGGCTATTCGGCGCACGCCTTCGCGCGTCGTGCCGCTCATCGCTTTGGTTCGATCACCGGCACAGTCCGCTCGCCGGAAAAAGCAGCGAGGCTCCGCGCCGAGGGCATTGATGCGCTGGTCTTCGACGGGGTCGAGGCAGCGGACGAGGTTCGCGCCGCGCTCGGGCGCGCCACCCATCTCGTCCAGTCGATCGCTCCCGATGCCGCGGGCGATCCGGCGCTGAGAGCCTTCGGACCTGATCTGCGGCTTTCCCGGGCGCTTCGCTGGATCGGCTATCTCTCGACGGTCGGCGTCTATGGCGATCATGGCGGCGACTGGGTCGATGAGGCCACGCCGCCGCGCGCCGTCTCCGAGCGGTCGCGAAACCGCGTCGCCGCCGAGGCCGCGTGGCAGCAGCTTGGTGCAGAGATCGACGTGCCGGTCGCGCTTCTGCGCCTTGCCGGCATCTATGGCCCCGGCCGCAACACCTTCGTCAATCTCGCCGAGGGGTCGGCGCGGCGCCTCGTGAAGCCCGGACAGGTGTTCAACCGCATCCATGTCGATGACATCGCCGCGGTGATCGAGGCGGCGGCCGAGCAGCGCGCGAGCGGCGTCTTCAACGTGACCGACGACGAGCCGGCGCCGCCGCAGGATGTTGTCGCCTATGCAGCCGATCTCGCCGGCTATCCGCCGCTGCCCGACATTCCCTTTGAAAGCGCATCGCTGTCGCCGATGGCACGCTCCTTCTATGGCGAGAACAAGCGTGTCTCGAATGCGCGGCTTTCGCGTGATCTCAACGTCAGGCTGGCTTACCCGACCTATCGTGACGCGCTGGCCGCGCTCTGGACGACAGGGACGTGGCGCGGCTGAGGCTCAGACTTTGGAGCCGCCATAGCGCTCGGTACGCACGCTTTCAAACGGAACGCCGGCCGCCAGCACGAGGTTGGCCGCCGCTTCCACGAAAGGCGTCGAGCCGCAGACATAGGTGAGGGCAGGAAGGCCACCCGCCAGTGCATCGGCCATCAGGCCCATGTCGATGCGGCCGAAGCGGAGGCCGGGCCTTGCTTGTTCGCGCGTCAGCGTCACGATCACCTTGAGGTTCGGATCCTCGGCGGCGCGGCGAAGGAGTTCCGTCCGCCAGATGAGATCGTCGTAACGTCGTGCCGAAACGACGAGCACGGCCGGAACCTCCGGCGCGACAACGGCGCGGTGGCGGAGGATCGACATCAGCGGCACGAGGCCGGACCCGCCGGCGATGAGCAGGATCGGCCCGCCAAGCGGCCGGTCCCAGATGAAATGGCCGCCGATCGGTCCACGAAGTTCGATCCGGTCCCCGACCTCGACCACATCGTGGAAGAAGGGCGAGACTTCACCGTCCGGCAGTGCCTCGATCGCAAGCTCAATGGTGCCGCTCGCGTCCGGCGCTGAGCCGATCGAATAGGAGCGTTGCGCCTGATAGCCGTCGGGCGCCGTCAGGCGGATATCGACGTGCTGGCCGGCCGTGAAGCCGGTCCAACTATCTGGCCGCAGGCGGAAGCTCTTGACGGTGGGCGTCTCGGCATGGATCGCCTCGATCACGGCCTCCTGCCAGAGAAGCCGCTTCGGCTGTGCGGAACCGTCCATCGCTGCGCTCAATCGCCGGTGAACCGCTGCTCGCGCCACGGGTCGCCATACATGTGATAGCCGCGCAGCTCCCAGAAGCCGCCTTCGTCGCGCTGTGTGAACTGTAGCCCGTTCACCCATTTGGCCGATTTCCAGAAATAGAGATGCGGCACGAGAAGCCGCGCCGGTCCGCCATGATCCGGCGTGATCGGCTTGCCCTCATAGGCCGTTGCCACCATCGCCTTGCCGCCGATCAGATCGGCTGTCGGGACATTGGTCGTGTAGCCGTCGAACGAATGGGCGAGTGTGAACGCCGTCGGCGGATCGATCCCGGCTTCGGCCAGGATGTCGTCGATCATCACACCCGACCAAGCGGTGTTGAACTTCGACCATTTCGTCACGCAATGGATATCGCGCGTCAGCTTGACATGCGGCAGTTTGGCGAACTCGTCCCAGGTCCAGCGCGCGACCGGCCTGACGCCGTCCTTCAGCGTGAAGCTCCATTTGTCCAGGTCGACACGCGGCGTCGGCCCGGCCGATAGCACCGGAAAGTCCTCGGTGAGATATTGTCCCGGCGGCAGGCGGCCGCTTTCGCCTTCGCTTGGTCGCTTGCCGAAGAAGCCTCTGGTCGCCATGCGGGTGCTCCTGCTGTCCTTGGGGTGAACCGTGTCTCGGCTCAGGCGATCGCCGCAATGGCGGAGATGATCTTGGCGAGGTCCTCTGGCCGCGACAGGCGATGGCCGGCGTCCTTGACGAGGGTCAGGACGACATCGTCCTCGGCGAGATGCGAGACGAGGTCGACAGCGTGGCCCCACGGGACTTCCTCGTCGAGGACACCCTGGATGATATGGACCGGCGCGCGGATGGCAATCGGCTTGTCGCCGAGAAGATGGCGGGCGCCATCCTCGATCAGCGCCTTGGTGATGACATAGGGCGTGTCGGAATAGGCGCTAGGCTGGCGCCACGCGCCCGTCGCTTCCATCTCGGCTCGCGCCGCGGCGCTCATATGCGGCAGGATCAGGCTGTGCGTCATGTCGACGGCCGGCGCGAGCAGCACCAGGCCGGCGATACGCCCGCCTCCGCTCTTCGCCTCGGCGAGCGCCAGCAGCAGGGCGATCCACCCGCCCATCGAGGAACCAACGACGACCAGCGGTGCACCGCCGGCCCTGTCCAGAACCGCGGCCGCCTCTTCGAGCCAGCGCGAAATCGTGCCGTCGGCGAAATCACCGCCCGATTCGCCGTGGCCGGAATAGTCGAAGCGGGTGATCGCGCGCCCGGTCTCGGCCGCGAAAGCGTCGAGCGCCTCGGCTTTCGAGCCGCGCATATCCGACATGAAACCGCCGAGGAAGAGGATGCCCGGCGCCCGCCCGGCGCGCTCCAGAATGGCGATCCGCCGTGCGGCCCCGCCGCTGCCGACCGTGATCTCCGTCCGCGCGAGGATCATATGTCCACTCCTTGATCACCTTCCGGCCGCTTCCTATCTACGGAAACACCCCAAGCCGGTCCAGTTCCGGTTGACTTTCCGGGTCTATTGGCCGATTTTCATCCCCAAGTCAGGGGTCGGAGGACCCGATAGGCCGAGCACGGTTCCCGAGCAGTCATGCCGGGAGCAGTCGCGTCGGTTGCTGTCGTTTTTCCCTTCGCCCCGATTGCCTGCAATAGCTAGAGGAGTCCGCCCCCATTCGCCGCCCCTTCAAAGCGCCACTTCCTTCCAAGGATGGCCCGCGCATCAACCGCGAGATCCGCGGTATTCGTGAGGTCCAGCTGATCGACCAGGACGGCCAGAATATCGGTCCGACCCTGCTCGACGACGCACTTGCCATGGCTTCTGAGGCCGGCCTCGATCTCGTCGAGATCTCGCCGAATTCCGAGCCGCCTGTCTGCAAGATCCTGGATTTCGGGCGCTTCAAATATCAGACGCAGAAGAAGGCCAACGAGGCCCGCAAGAAGCAGAAGATCGTCGAAGTCAAAGAAATCAAGATGCGTCCTGCCATCGATGACCACGATTACGAGGTCAAGATGAAGGCCATCAAGCGTTTCTTCGAGGAGGGCGATAAGGTCAAGCTGACGCTGCGCTTCCGTGGCCGCGAGATGGCGCACCAGCATCTCGGCATGAAGCTGCTCGAGCGCGTACGCGACGAGACGGCCGAACTGTCGAAGGTTGAGGCCGAGCCGAAGCTCGAAGGCCGCCAGATGATCATGGTGCTCGCTCCTCGCTGAGCGGGTACCTCTTCGGAATTCGTCCGCTTTTCATTGCCGCCGTGATGTGCGGCGATGGGCTGTGGGCGTGACTTGGCGCTTGTGCTGGCGAAGCATCGCCGCTATAACCGCGCCGTTTCCGAGCCGCCCGGCGCGAGGGGCTCCCCATATGGGGCTGTTCCTCAGGGCATGCCGCGGCGGTTCATGAATGCTTCCATGCCGAAGCGGACCGTCCCTCTGCGAATTGCAAGATTCGCGGTGTGGCGGCCGTTCACGTCGGCGCAAATCTGAGGATGTGAAAATGCCCAAGTTGAAGACCAAGAGCGGAGCGAAGAAGCGCTTCAAGCTCACGGCGACTGGCAAGGTGAAGACGGCCCAGGCTGGCAAGCGGCACGGGATGATCAAGCGCACCGCCAAGTTCATCCGCAATGCGCGTGGCACCACCACGCTCTCGGATGCCGATGCGAAGATCGTCAAGCAGTTCCTGAACGGCTGAGCCCTGAACCGGAGATAACACCATGTCGCGAGTGAAGCGGGGCGTAACCGCCCATGCCAAGCACAAGAAGGTTCTGAAGCGGGCGAAGGGTTTCTACGGCCGCCGCAAGAACACCATCCGTACGGCGAAGGCCGCCGTCGACAAGGCGGCGCAGTACGCGTTCCGCGATCGCAAGGCCAAGAAGCGCAGCTTCCGCGGCTTGTGGATCCAGCGCATCAACGCCGCCGTGCGTGAAGTGACCGAGGGGCTGACCTACAGCCGCTTCATCGACGGTCTGGCCAAGTCGGGCATCGAAGTGGACCGCAAGGTCCTGGCCGAGCTCGCGATCAGCGAGCCGGCTGCCTTCAAGGCGCTGGTCGAAAAGGCCGAAGGCGCGCTCGTCGAGGCCGCCAAGGCGGCCTGATCCGCCTGGATCACGCAGATGGACGCCGGCAGGGCATGCGCTCCGCCGGGTCCGATTCTCTTCCGACAAGGCCAGGCTGTCGCAGTCGATGCGGCGCCGGGCGCCTCTTCAGTGGTTGACGCGGCGCGGCATGGCCGCCGCCTCGGCGAGGAATGACATGGCCGATCTCGACGCGCTCGAATCCGAACTCCGCGAGGCGATTGCTGCGGCCTCGGATGAAGGAGCGCTCGAAGCGGTCCGTATCGCCGCGCTTGGCAAGAAGGGCTCGGTCTCCGAGCAGTTGAAGAGCCTCGGCGCGATGTCGTCCGAGGAACGCAAGACCGCCGGGCCCGCGCTGAACGGCCTCCGCGACCGGATTGCCGAAGCGCTCGCCGCCCGCAAGGACGTGCTGAAGGCCGAGGGCATCGCGCTCCGCCTTAAGGCCGAGGCGGTCGATATCACGCTGCCGCTGCGTGCGGGTAGTCTCGAAAGCGGCCGCATCCATCCCGTCAGCCAGGTCATCGACGAGATCACCGCCATCTTCGGCGATCTCGGCTTCGCCGTCGCCGAGGGTCCCGATGTCGAGACCGACCATTACAATTTCACCGCGCTGAACTTCCCGGTCGGTCATCCGGCGCGCGAGATGCACGATACGTTCTTCTTCAATCCTGACGAGAACGGCGATCGGCTGCTGCTGCGCACCCATACGTCGCCGGTTCAGATGCGGACGATGGAGCGCCAGGCACCGCCGATCCGCATCATCGCGCCCGGCCGCACCTATCGCATGGACAGCGACCAGACCCATACGCCGATGTTCCACCAGGTCGAGGGTCTTGTCATCGATCGCTCCAGCCATATCGGCCACCTGAAATGGCTGCTGGAAGCCTTCTGCCGCGCCTTCTTCGAGGTCGAGAAGGTCGAGATGCGCCTCAGGCCGTCCTTCTTCCCGTTCACCGAGCCGTCGATGGAAGTGGATATCCGCTGCCGCCGCGTCGGCAATGAAGTGCGCATCGGCGAGGGCGACGACTGGCTGGAGATTCTCGGCTGCGGCATGGTCCATCCCAACGTCATCCGCTTTGCCGGCCTCGATCCGGACGTCTATCAGGGCTTTGCCTTCGGCATGGGCATCGATCGCATCGCCATGCTGAAATACGGCATGCCGGACCTGCGTGCCTTCTTCGACGCCGATATCCGCTGGCTGAGCCACTACGGCTTCCGCCCCCTCGACATCCCGACCTTGGTCGGCGGTCTCAGCGCCTGAGGATCCAGCCATGAAGTTCACGCTGTCCTGGGTGAAGGAACATCTCGAGACCGGCGCCTCCATCGAGGCGATCGGTGAGGCATTGACCCGCGTCGGTCTCGAAGTCGAGGAGATCGAGGACAAGGCGAAGGCGCTTCAGGCCTTCACCATCGCCCGCGTCCTCTCGGCCGAGCAGCATCCGAACGCTGATCGCCTGCGCGTCTGCATGGTCGATACCGGCTCCGGCGCGCCGGTTCAGGTCGTTTGCGGCGCACCCAATGCCCGCGCCGGCATCAAGAGCGTGTTCTCCCCGCCCGGTACCTATATCCCCGGCAAGGACATCACGCTTTCGGTCGGCACAATCCGCGGCGTCGAGAGCCATGGCATGCTGTGCTCGGCCGCCGAGCTAGAACTGTCCGAAGATCACGATGGCATCATAGAACTGCCTGAGGACGCGCCGGTTGGTGTCGCCTATGCCGATTGGGCCGGCCTCGCCGATCCTGTCATCGATATCGCGATCACGCCGAACCGTTCGGACTGCCTCGGCGTCTACGGCGTCGCGCGTGATCTCGCCGCCGCTGGCCTTGGCAAGCTGCGGGACGGGGCGGTTGCTCCGGTCGCCGGCAACGGGACGTGTCCGGTTGCCGTCCGCTTCGATTTCGGCGACCAGCCGGCGCTGTCGCCGGCCTTTGGTCTCCGCCTGATCCGCGGCGTCCGAAATGGCGCGTCGCCGGACTGGATGCAGGCGAAGCTGCGCGCCATCGGCCTCCGGCCGATCAATGCGCTGGTCGATATCACCAATTTCCTGACCTATGACCGCAATCGGCCGCTGCATGTCTTCGACGCGGCCAAGGTCGCTGGCGATCTCGTCGTGCGCCGGGCCCGGGCCGGCGAGAGCATCCTCGCGCTCGACGGCAAGACCTACGCCCTCGACGAGACGATGTGCGTCATCGCCGACGACAATGGTGTCGAGTCAATCGCCGGGATCATGGGCGGCGAGGCCTCGGGCTGCTCCGCGGAGACCGTCGACGTGCTCGTCGAGTCGGCGCTGTGGGAACCGCTGGCCATCGCGCAGGCCGGCCGCAAGCTCGGCATCAATTCCGACGCGCGCTACCGCTTCGAGCGTGGCGTCGATCCCGCCTTCATGCTGCCGGGCCTGGAGCTCGCAACGCGGCTGATCGTCGAGATCTGCGGCGGCGAGCCAAGCGACGTGGTCGTTGCCGGTGCTGTGCCCGAGCCGCGGCTCGTGATCGCCTTCCCGATATCGGAAGTGAAGCGCCTCGCCGGCATCGAACCGACGATCGATGAGATCCGGGCGGTGCTGTCGGCGCTCGGCTTCACGGTTTCGGGCGACGCGCCCGCGCTCACGGTCGGGGTACCATCCTGGCGGCCCGACATTGAAGGCAAGGCCGACCTCGTCGAGGAAGTCATCCGCATCCTCGGCATCGATCGTATTCCGGCGACGCCGCTTCCAAAATCCGATGACGTGACGCGGCCGGTGCTGACGCTGATCCAGACCCGCACTCGCCGTGCCAAGCGGGCACTCGCGGCGCGCGGCCTGGTCGAGGCGGTGACATGGTCCTTCGTCGCCAAGCCCGTCGCGGCGGCGTTTGGTGGCGGAGCAGCGGGACTGTCCCTCGCCAATCCGATCTCGACCGATATGTCCGACATGCGGCCCAGCCTTTTGCCTGGCCTGATCCTGGCCGCGCAACGCAATGCCGATCGGGGCACCGCCGATGGCGCCTTGTTCGAGGTTGGCCAGGTGTTCAAGGGCACGCTTCCGGAAGACCAGAAGATCGCCGCCACGGGCGTGCGGCGCGGCACCGCGACCGTCAACGGCTCGGGACGCCACTGGCAGGGTGCGGCCAAGTCCGTCTCCGTCTATGACGCCAAGGCTGATGCGCTTGCGGTCCTGGAGGCGCTGGGCGCGCAGGTCGACAAGTTCCAGATCGTCCCGGGCGCTCCGTCCTGGTTCCATCCGGGCCGTTCGGGCACCATTCAGCTCGGCCCGCAGACGGTCATCGGCTGGTTCGGCGAATTCCATCCCTCGACGCTGGAGGGGCTCGACGTCTCCGGGCCGCTGGCCGGCTTCGAACTGATCCTCGATCAGCTCCCGACGCCGCGTGCGCGGCCGACCCGGACGAAGCCGCCGCTGGAGGTACAGACTTTCCAGCCCGTGACCCGTGATTTCGCGTTTGTCGTCGATCGCGCCGTCGAGGCTGGGCGTATCCTCAAGGCCGCGCTCACCGCCGACAAGGTCTTGATTGTCGGCGCGACATTGTTCGATGTTTTCGAAGGCACCGCGCTCGGTGCGAACAAGAAGTCCGTGGCGATCGAGGTGACGCTCCGTCCGACCGATCGCACGCTGACCGACCAGGAGATTGAAGCCGTTTCGGCCCGTGTCGTCGCACAGGTTTCCAAAGCGACAGGAGCCGTCTTGCGGACCTGATGACTGCCGGATCATGGCGTGATCCGAGCGGTGGAATGCCCCGGCCACGCCATGGCACATTACTTGTACGAAGCCATATCCGGTGAGTACGAGCGGAGATCGAGACGCCCCATGCCGCGCTACGAGATCCATGGCCACGCGATCGTTTCAGAGGACGACTGCATAGCAGAGCCGGATGGCGCCATGCCTCCTGCATTGAGAAACGATGCTGATTGGCGGCGTTTTCAGCATGAGCTTGACAAGGCGGCCTTGCAGGTCGTCGGGCGATTTAGCCACGAGACATTCCCCAACCGTGCCGGACGGCGGCGCATGGTCGTGTCGTCCCAGGTCGATGGGGTCGAGCTGCGAAACGATGTGTGGTGGTGGAATCCCGGGGAGGCATCGCTCGGTGAGGCTCTGAAGAAAGCCGCGCCGGACGGCGGTCTGATCGCGGTTCCCGGTGGCCGGCGGGTCAACGATCTCTTCCTCAGCCTCGGCTTCGATGCGTTTCATCTCGCGCGCCATGCCGGCGTGCGAATTCCGGGCGGCATTCCAGTCTTCTCCCGTGCCTGGGCCGCCGGCTCGGCCGAGCGGCTTCTGGCAAGCCACGGCCTTCATCCGACGCCGCCGGTGATCCTGGACCCGGAGGCATCGGTCTCGGTCACGGTGTGGGTACGCTGAGAGCCGCCGATCGGGCGATGAGCCGATAATGTAGGCGTCTGGCTCTGAACCGACCTCGCGCGCCTCACGCGGCAACCCTTATGACCGTCTCGGCCATCGCGCGCGCGCAGCATCGATCGAGTTGTAATCCGAACTTTCGCAGAAGGAAGAGCGGTGCGGATCGACGCCGCGGCCGGCCCCTGGCCAGCCGGAGCAGATGCCCGGCTGGCTCACTTTGGCCTAGTGCAGGCTGACGGCCTCGAGGTCGTTTTCGCGGGCATTCATCACGACGGCCTCGCGGCTGTCGGAGACCATCAGCGGTGCACCGGCGGCGTCCAGCAACGCCCAGAAGGTCTGGCCGGGGTCGAGCTGCGGCGCGTCAGGAAAAAGCTGGCGGATCTGCTCCGAACGGACCGATTTAACGAAGGCGATCTGTCCGCTGCCGAGGCCTGCGAAATGTTCGGGCGACATGACGATACGTGCTTCAGACATGACAATGTCTCCTCATTATGTGAGCGAGAATTCGGGATCAGTCGCGGACCCCGATTTCGATCTTCCGGACGATCCGTTCGGGCGTCGGCCTCATCAGGTCGATGGCGAGCAGTCCATCCTTCAATTCGGCGGAGCTGATTTCGATGCCGTCAGCAAGGACGAAGGTCTTCTGGAACTGTCGCGCGGCGATGCCGCGATGGAGATAGATCCGCTCCTGCTCATCGACCTGACGGCCGCGAATGACGAGCTGGTTCTCCTCGACGGTCACCTCAAGCGACTCGCGGGAAAATCCCGCTACCGCCAGGGTGATCCTGAGACATTCATCCCGCGTGTCGCTCTTCGCGATCCGCTCGATATTGTAGGGCGGATACCCATCTCCCGAGGCTTTGGCGACCCGGTCGAGCGCCCGCTCGATCTCGTCGAAACCCAGCAGCAACGGGCTCGAAAACGCTGAAACACGCGACATCACAAAGTCCTTCCACCAAGCGACCTTGCAGTCGGACCCTCCATGAGGCATCCGGCGGGATGACGTCCCGCAAGCCAATATATGGGGGTGGTGAACACCCGTTCAAGCGCCTGAAACGCTAGGGTGTTTCCCACCTTCCGGAGCTCTCGGAGCGGGTCAGCGCGTCGAGCACCGCCATATTGGCGATGGCATCGTCGATGCCGAATGGCCAGGGGCCGGTACCGGCAACCGCGCGGGAGAACGCCTCGACCTGCAGCTGGTACTGGTCGACCGGCGGCAGCGAGATCGTCTCCAGCGGTTCTCCCGGTCCGCGGAGGTCGAGCCCGAAAGCGCTCTCGACATCGGTCGGCGCCGAGAACGGCGTCGGCATTTCGATGCGGCCGAGCGTGCCGATGATGCTGACGCGCTGATGGCGGAAGCTCTGGGTCGAGAGCGTGGCAGAAAACTGCCGGCCATCGCCGAAGTCGGCGACGATTGTATCGGTCCGGTCGGTGGTCATCTCCGGATCGCGGTCAATGAGCGCGAGAACCCGCTTCGGCTCGGCCCCGAAGATGAAGCGCGCCGACGCAACCGCATAGCAGCCGATGTCCAGCATGGCGCCGCCGCCGGTCTCGGGCCGGTTGCGGATATTGGCCGGATCGACATTGAGAAACGAAAAGAACGTCTGCACAGCGCGCACGGGGCCGATGCTGCCGTTGCGAATGATCTCGGCCACCGCATGCCATTGCGGATGATGGCGGATCATGAACGCCTCGGCGACGATCAGCGGCCCTGCGGCATCCTTGATCTCCTGAGCCTCGTCGCGGTTCATGCCGATCGGCTTCTCGACCAGCACATGCTTGCCGCGCGCGAGCGCTGCCAACGTCGTTTCGCGATGGAGATGATTGGGCAGCGCATTGTAGATGACGTCGATCTCGGGATCATCGAAGAGCTCGTCATAGCTGCCATAGGCCTTGGCGATGCCAAATGGCTCTGCAAAAGCACGCGCGCTCTCCGATGAGCGCGAGGCGACCGCCGTCACGAGGGCCGAAGGGCTTTTCTGCAGCGCAGGCACGATGCGCTGGCGGGCGATGCGCGCCGTGCTCAGGATTCCCCACCGGACGGGTTTCGGCGCCGCTGCGCCGGCAAGCTCCACCATGCTGATCGTCTCCCTGGTTTCCCGGCGCTGCGCGCCTCTTTGCGTCATTGCAGAAAAGCCGCACCTTCGATAGAGGGACGGGAACGACGCCCTCGGCGACAGGCCACGCATTTTCCCGGGAAACGCCCTGCCATGACCATCCGCCTCCATCGCGGCGACTTGCCCGATCTCTCGCGCTATCAAGGTTCGGTCGCAATCGACACCGAGACGCTCGGCCTCAATCCGCATCGAGACCGGCTCTGTGTCGTGCAGCTCTCTCCGGGCGACGGCAGCGCCGATGTCGTGCAGATCGCCAAGGGCCAGACCCAGGCGCCGAACCTCGTCCGCCTGCTGGCGGATCCTGCGGTAACCAAGATCTTCCACTTCGCTCGGTTCGACGTCGCAGTCCTCGCCAAGACCTTCGGCGTCGTGGTAGCGCCGGTCTTCTGCACCAAGATCGCCTCGCGACTGACGCGCACTTATACGGATCGGCACGGCCTCAAGGATCTGGTCAAGGAGCTCATCGACGTCGACCTCTCCAAGCAGCAGCAAAGCTCGGATTGGGCGGCAGAAACTCTGTCGGACGCCCAGCTTGCTTACGCGGCCTCGGATGTGCTCCATTTGCACGCTGTACGCGAGATCCTCGAAAAGAAGCTCGTGCGCGACGGGCGGGCCGATCTGGCGGAGGAATGCTTCCGTTTTCTGCCGACCCGTGCCGCGCTTGATCTCGCGGGTTGGGCGGAAGAGGATATATTCTCGCATTCATGAGGCGGCCGCGTTGGCCGCCAAAAGTCCACAAATGCGTGGACTTGATGCGCTCCTGAATATGGAGAGTGGATGAGTTCGACGCCGGAAGCGAGCGGAGAGGACGAGGACTACGCCTGGTTCGATCAGACCCGGGCCGAGATCGACGCGCGCTATCGCGCGGCGCGCCGCCACAGTGCGCGCGTACGCATCCTCAAGATCGTCCTGCCGCTCGTCAGCCTCATCGCCGTCGCCGCTTTCGTCGTCTACGTCTATGTCATGCCAAGCTTGCCGGTGAATTTCGCTGCCAGCTCGATCGATGTGTCGCATAACTCGATTGTGATGCAGGATCCGCATGTCTCCGGCTATCTAAGCGGTGGACGCTCCTATGAGCTGAAGGCGGATCGCGCCGAGCAGTCGTTGCAGAACACCAAGATCGTAACCTTGCAGAACATCGGCGCCACCATCGGCATGGGTCACGACGACAGTGCCCGCATCCTCGCGGCGTCCGGCACCTATTATTCCGATGCCGAGCGGATCGTTCTCGACAACAAGATCACCTTCACCACGACGACAGGTATCGAGGGCGCTCTCGAATCCGCCGATATCGATCTGAAGGCGGGTACGATGAATTCCGAGAAGCCGCTGGCGTTTCGGTCAGAGGGAAGCGAGATCAGGGCCAACGGCGTGCAGGTGCGCGATCGTGGACAGCGCATCTCCTTTCTGAATGGGGTAAAGGTAACCTATTCTATCCCAGCCGAATCGTCCCAGCCCGGGCAACGCGCAGCTCCATCGGTGACCGAATGACCTCTTCGACCATTCGCTTCTGCTTTGCTCTTGCTCTCGCAGCGCCTTTGGTGCTCGGCGGCGTCGCCGCGCGCGCCCAGACCACGGGTGAGATGTTCAAGGGCTTCCAGTCCGATGAAAAGGGGCCGGTGAATGTCGAGGCGGATGCGCTCGACGTTCAGGAAAAGGACGGCCAGCGCGTTTCGACCTTCTCCGGCAATGTGACCGTGACGCGAGGCGACTCGGTGCTGAAGGCCGGCAAGATCGCGATCTATTCGTCGAACGACAAGGATGCGACGGGCGCCAAGCCGGCGGCCGGCAGCGATGTCATGCCCGGCGCGGGTAGCTTCACGCGCATCGAGGCCAGCGGCAAAGTCTATGTGAATTCCGCGGACCAGACGGCAACGGGAGACAACGGCGTCGTCGACATGCTGGCGAAGCAGGTGACGCTCACCGGCAATGTCGTGTTGAGCCAGGGCCCGAACGTCATTACTGGCGATCGTCTTGTCTGGGATATGCAGACCGGCAAGGCCCGCGTCGACCAGAAGCCCGGCGGACGTATCCGCGGCGTGTTCACACCGGGAGCTGGTGGGCCGGGCGCGCCTGGTGCCGCTCCGGCGCAGCCGGCCAAGACCAATTGAGCATCCGCCTCATGACAGGGTATTGCAGCCGGACGGAGTGCCGCTGACCGTGGCCGATCCGACGCGTGGCTTCGAGGCCGATCAAGACTCCTATGGCGAAGCGATCGCCGAGCCGATGCCTGTCACCCGCTATGCGGAGAACGCAGGCGGGCCGGGCTGGCTGGTTGCGCGCGGCCTTGGCAAGAGCTATCGCCGCCGCCGTGTCGTTCATTCGGCGAGCCTGGCGGTCGCGCGTGGCGAGTCGGTCGGTCTGCTCGGCCCGAACGGCGCCGGCAAGACGACCATCTTTTATATGATCACGGGGCTGGTTCAGGCCGACCAGGGCCTGATCGAGCTCGATGGCCATGACGTGACAAGCCTGCCGATGTATCGGCGCGCACGTCTCGGCATCGGCTATCTGCCCCAGGAAACGTCGATCTTTCGCGGTCTGACAGTCGAGCAGAACATCCGCGCCGTGCTGGAAGTGGTCGAGCCGGACCGTCACAAGCGTGAGGCCGAACTCGATTCGCTGCTCGAGGAATTTCATATCTCCCATCTGCGCAAGTCGCCGGCGATCGCCCTCTCGGGCGGCGAGCGGCGTCGCTGCGAGATCGCGCGGGCGCTCGCCAGCCGCCCGGCCTTCATGCTTCTGGACGAGCCGTTTGCCGGCATCGACCCGATCGCCGTCGGCGACATCCAGGCGCTGGTGCGCCATCTGACGGCGCGCGGCATCGGCGTGCTGATCACCGATCACAATGTCCGCGAGACGCTCGGACTGATTGACCGCGCTTACATCATTCACTCCGGCGAAGTTCTGATGGAAGGGCGGCCCAGCGACATCGTGGCCAGCCCCGAGGTCCGCCGTCTTTACCTTGGCGAGCAGTTTACGCTTTGAAGGCGGCCTCGCTTGCGGTACCTAAAGGGTCGGCAAGCAAGAGTTGGACCAGTTTCCTGAGGCCGCCGCGTACCAATGTCGCTTTCTCCGAAACTTGAGTTCCGGCAGACCCAGTCTCTGGTGATGACGCCGCAGTTGATGCAGGCGATCAAGCTGCTTCAACTCTCCAATCTCGATCTGATCTCCTATGTCGAGGCCGAACTCGAGCGCAATCCGCTGTTGGAACGCGACGAGCGCGAGGACGGCGACGATATCGATGCTGGACCGGGCAAGGCCTCGATCGAAAGCGAAGGGTTCGCATCGGCCGATGTCGGCGATGCACCGGGCGACTGGATGGAGACTCGCCTCGAAACATCTCCGGACTCGATTGCCGAGCGGCTGGATACGGATCTGTCGAATGTCTTCCCGGATGATCACGGCCAGGCAGCCGGGGAGCCGATGGCCCCGCCGGGCGGCGATCCCTGGTCGACCCAGCCCGGCCGCCAGCAGGCGAGCACCGAGGACTACAATCTCGAAGCCTTCGTCGCCGAGGAAAAGTCACTCGCCGATCATCTTGCCGATCAGCTCGGCCTGGCGGTCACCGATCCGACCATGCGCCTCATCGGCCACGCGCTGATCGACGAGGTCGACGAGGCCGGCTATATCCGCACGGATATCGGCAGTGTCGCGGAGCGACTTGGCGCGCCTATGGCGCTGGTCGAGCAGACGCTGGAGATCCTGCAGGGCTTCGAGCCGACCGGCATCTGCGCGCGCACGCTCACCGAATGTCTCGCGCTGCAGCTCGCCGACCGCAATCGGCTCGATCCGGCCATGACGGCCCTGATCAATCACCTCGATCTTGCGGCCAGACGCGATTTTTCAGCCCTGAAGCGCATCTGCGGCTGCGACGACGAGGATCTCGCCGACATGCTGTCGGAGTTGCGCGCCCTCGATCCGAAACCAGGTGCCTCTTTCGGCTCGACGCCGGTGCAGCCCGTCGTACCGGACGTCATCATCCGTGCGGCGCCCGACGGCAGTTGGTTGATCGAGCTGAATTCCGAGACGCTGCCGCGTGTCCTCGTCAACCAGACCTATCTGGCGAGCGTCAGCCGGCCATCGAAGCAGGAGGGGGAAAAGGCGTTTCTCGCCGATTGCCTTCAGACGGCCAACTGGCTGGTGAAGAGCCTGGACCAGCGCGCCAAGACGATCCTGAAGGTCGCGACCGAGATCGTCCGCCAGCAAGACGGCTTCCTGACCCATGGTGTGCGCCATCTGCGACCGCTGAACCTCAAGACGGTTGCCGAGGCGATCGGCATGCACGAGTCGACGGTCTCGCGCGTCACTTCGAACAAATATATGGCCACCTCGCGCGGCATCTTCGAGCTGAAATACTTCTTCACCTCGGCGATCGCCTCCTCGGAGGGTGGCGAGGCGCACTCGGCCGAATCCGTGCGCCATCGCATTCGCAGCCTGATAGACGCCGAAAGCCCGGACGATGTCCTCAGCGACGACACGCTGGTCAAGCTGCTGCGCGATGCCGGCATCGACATTGCGCGCCGGACCGTCGCGAAATATCGCGAAGCGCTCCGCATTCCCTCGTCCGTGCAGCGCCGGCGCGAAAAGCTGGCTGAGGCGACGGCGGCGCGCTGACGCGTGATCGGGTCATTTGCGGTTTCCCCTTGCCTCGGCCTCGACGGATGCCCAGCTTCAAGAGATGATGGTCGGGACAGCCGGGGGTTTCCTTGACTTCCGAACCGGCCGTCACTAGAAGGGCGCGGCGCCGGACGGTGTGTTGGGCCTCGGACTGGAGAGAACTCCGGCCGTTTGTAGGGTGGGTCCAGACGCACCGAAACGGCAACGTGCCCGACGGGGCATCGGCTCGCCTTGCGGACCGAGCCTCGGATCGCAACGACGTCCAAAGGGTACGTGCTCCATGACTCTCCGCATTTCCGGTAAGCATATCGAGATCAGCGACGCCTATCGCACGCATGTCGAAGGCCGGGTCGGTGCCGTCGTCGAGAAATATTTCGACGGAGGTTTTTCCGGTCGTGTTGTGCTCGAGCGCGACGGCGCGGGCTATCGGGTCGATTGCGCATTGCATCTCGACAGCGGACTCGACCTCCAGGCCGAGGGGCGCGGGCACGAGATCTATCCGACCTTCGAGCAGGCCGCGGAGCGGATCGAGAAGCAGATGCGACGCTACAAGCGGCGCCTCAAGGATCATCACCACGACAGCCGCGTTGTCCCGGATGCGGATGCGAATTACGTCGTGCTCGCCGCGACCCCCGACGAGGACGAGGAACTCGCCTCGGATTACAATCCGATGGTGATCGCCGAGGAAACGAAGTCGTTGCGGACGCTGTCCGTGTCTGGCGCCGTGATGGCAATGGACCTTGCCGATGCGCAGGTGGTTGTGTTCCGCCATGCCGGGCACGGCGGCGTGAACGTCGTTTACCGTCGTCGCGACGGCAATATTGGATGGATCGACCCGGCAGCAATCGCCAAAGGGGATTCCGTCAGCCTGTGATTCCGCTTAAGGTGGAATAACTGCTCGGCGCGCTCCAGTGGCGCGCCGAGGAGGCGGGTTACGCACCCAGGGTTTGAACAAGGCATTTTGAACCAAGTCATGGACCTAAGCGATCTCATCAGCCCGGATACGATCATCCCGGCGCTGAAAGCGAACGGCAAGAAGCAGGCTTTGCAGGAATTGGCAGAGCGGGCTGCGCGCCAGACCGGTCTCGACGAGCGTCAGATCTTCGACACGCTGCTGCAGCGTGAGAGGCTGGGCTCGACCGGGGTCGGCAATGGCATTGCCATTCCGCACGGCAAGATCCGATCCCTGAAGCGAATCCACGGCATCTTTGCGCGCCTCGCCAAGCCGATCGATTTCGAATCGCTCGATGACCAGCCGGTGGACCTCATCTTCCTGCTGTTGGCGCCTGAAAGCGCTGGCGCGGATCATCTGAAGGCGCTCGCCCGCATTGCGCGGCTGCTGCGCGAGCCTGGCCTTGCGGCCAAGCTCAGGGCCTCCAGCGACCAGACGGCGCTCTATGCCGTGCTGACCGGCGACGCGGCGGCCTCCAACGCCGCCTGAACAAGCGCCGCCGCCTTCAATCAGACCGAAACCCGACATAGACTTGCGCTCTCGTTGAGGCGATATCGTCATGACGCGTGAGGGCTTCGATGCGGCGACTGCTGGTTCTGTTGGCGGCCTGGCTGTGCCTTGCCGGGGCTGTGGCGGCGCCTGCGCCATCGCAACCCGTATCCGCCAGTTCCTTCGAGGCGACATTCGAGGGGCTTGCCATCGGTCGCGGCCGATTGCGCAGCCGGGCGATCGGGCTCGATCGCGGTTTTCTCGTCTGGACGACAGGTCGTCAGAGCAAAGATGCCTTCGTTCTCGACCAGTTCTTCCGCTTCGATGACGGCATGACGGACCGACGGACCTGGCGCTTTCGGAAGTCGGGTCCGGGAACCTATGTGGGAGAAAGGCAGGATCTTGCCGCGCCGGCCAAAGTCCGTGTCGAGGCCGATGGCGTGCGCCTCTCCTACGACATCTGGCTGCGCCGGCGGGGGAAACCGCCGCTGAAGCTGCATTGTGAGGACCGCATCACCCGTCTCGCCTCGGGCGCGCTGCTCAGCCGCGGCACCATCTATCGCCTCGGCGTGCCGCTCGGCAGCGTCGAGACGCATCTCATTCCCGACACGCGCCGGCCGACTACTTCAGGGCGCCAGCCGTGAGCCCGCTGACGATCTTGCGCTGCAGCAGCACGAAGACCAACAGGATCGGCGTCACATAGATGACCGAATAGGTCATGATGCCATTCCAGTCGGTTGTATTCGGGCCCATGAAGTTCATCAGGCCGACGGTGGCAGTCTGGAGCGACTCCTCCGAGATCATCGAGCGCGAATAGACATATTCGCCGAACGACTGCAGGAAGATCAGCACCGAGGTGACAAGGATGCCGTTCCGCGCGAGCGGCACCGCGATGCGCAGGAATGCGCCGAGCCGCGTCGCACCATCGACGCGGGCCGCCTCTTCCAGCTCCTTCGGGATCTGCATGAAGGAAGT
Source organism: Kaistia soli DSM 19436 (assembly GCF_900129325.1). Classification (GTDB taxonomy): domain Bacteria; phylum Pseudomonadota; class Alphaproteobacteria; order Rhizobiales; family Kaistiaceae; genus Kaistia; species Kaistia soli. The sequence continues at coordinate 832,499 of NZ_FQUP01000002.1, forward strand.
CCGGGTCAACACGATAAAGAGCGGTAGCACCTTGGCCGCCTGGGCCAGCACTACCGCAAGTCGCGGCGTCGCGATGAGGCCGATCTGGTTGAACAGCACGAAGATCGGCGTCGCCATGAGCGAGGATGGCAGGACCTGCATCATCAGGATCAGGAACAGCACGATGTCCATGCCGATATTCCGGACACGGGCCAGCGCATAGGCGCAGCCCGTGCCGAAGAAGGCGGCAATGGCGGTCGTGCCGATGGCGATGACGAGCGAGTTCCAGAGATAGCTGCTCATCTTCTTGCTGATGAAGACGTCGACGAAGTTGAACTGCGGGTCGCCTGGCCAGAAGGTCGGCGGATAGACGAAGGTCTCGGTCGAGGGTTTGAAGGCCGTCAGATACATCCAGTAGAGCGGGAACAGGTAGACCGCGAGGAACAGGATGGCGAGGGCGAGGAGGATGTAGCGCTTCATGATCGTGCCTCAGGCCCGGTGTTCATGGCGGGTGGAGCGGACATAGATCACCGCCACGATGATGACGAAGCCGAGCATGAGGCAGGAGACCGCGCTGCCTGAGGCGATGTCATAGATCTGGAACGAGAGCTGCCACGACCAGTATTGCGCGACGTTGGAGGCGTTTGCAGGGCCACCCTGCGTCAGCGAGGCGAAGAGGTCGAACTGCTGCAGCGTGAAGATGATGCCGAGCGAGACCACCGCGCCGATTGTCGAGCGCATCATCGGCAGCGTCATGTGCCAGAAGCGTTGCCATGCATTGGCGCCATCGAGCGCCGCCGCCTCGTACATGTCCTTCGGAATGCCGACGAGCCCGACCGACAGCAGGATCATGTTGAAGGGAATGCCGAGCCAGATATTGGCGATGATCACCGAATAGAGCGAAATCTGCGGATTCGAGAGCCAGAAGACCTTGCTGTCGATCAGTCCCGCCGACTGCAGGATGTAGTTGAGCACGCCGAAATCGCCGGCGAAGATCCACTTCCACACGGCGCCGGCGACCAGCGCCGGCATGATCCATGCGGCGAGGAACAGGCCGCGCAGAAAGCTGCCGCCAGGAAATTCCTGCTGGAAGAACAGCGCGAGGCCGAAGCCGATCGCGAGCTGGAAGATGATGCAAAGCCCGACGAACACCACCGTGTTCCAGATCACCGGCCAGAAGTCGGGCGAGGCGAACAGCGACTTGTAGTTGGCCAGACCGACAAACGGCCGAACCAGGGAAGCGAGACTGAACATGTCCACTTCCTGGAACGACATGATGATGTTGTAGACGAGCGGGAACGCCGAGAAGACCAGCAGATAGGCGAGCGCCAGCAAGGCGAGCGTGGCATCGAAGCCATGGCCGTCGCGCATGGTGCGTAAGAGGGCCGACATGGCGCTGACTCCGGAAGGCGTGGGATCGAAAGGGCGGCCGCGCATCGAGGGCGCTGGCCGGCTGCGAATGGAAAACGGCCCCAGACAGCCTGCTGCCGGGGGCCGTCTCTGTTACTTCTTGACGATGCCGTCGATCGTCGTCTGCGCCGTGTTGAGCGCGGTCTGGGCGTCGGCCTGGTGCGTCAGCGCCTGCTGGATCGCGGTGGAGATCGCCTTGGAGATCTTCGCCCAATCCGGCGACGGGCCGCGTGCGCGGGCATACTTCATCGACTCGATGAAGACAGCATATTCAGCCGGCCACTTCGGATCCTTCACATCGACCGGGTAGGACGGCACGAAGCCGAACTCGTTCCAGACGCGCGGCATCTGCGAGTACATGTATTCGAGATACATGAAGGCTTCCTTCGGATGCTTCGACTTGGCGAAGATCACGTTGTTGCCCTCGCCGAGCGCCGAGGCGCGGGCATCGCCTTCCTTCTCGATCGGCAGCAGCGTGACGCCGACATCGAACTTGGCGTCCTTCGACATGCGGGGCAGTTCCCACGGGCCCGAGATGGCCATGGCGGCATTGCCGGCATTGAAGGTTGCGAAGGAGTCGTACTGACCGCGGATCAGCGTGTCGGGCGAAGCGAGCTTCTCGTCGATGATCTTCTGCCAGAGCTCGAGCGCCTTCACGGCACCCTCGCCATTCACCTTGTCGAAATTGCCGCCGGTCGACTGGATCCACGGCAGGAACTGGAAGGTGCCTTCCTCGTTCGCATTCGCCGAGAAGGCGAGGCCGTAGACGTTCTTCGCCGGATCGGTCAGCTTCTTGGCCGCGTCGTAGAGATCGGCCCAGGTCTGCGGCGGCTTTTCCGGATCAAGGCCAGCAGCCTTGAACATGTCCTTGTTGTAGTAGAGCGCGATCGTGTTCGAGCCGCGCGGCAACCCGTAGATCTTGCCGTCCCATGTGACGGTCGAAAGCGGGCCCGGGAAGATCTTCGAGGTGTCAACGATCTTCGAGTCCTTGAGATAGGGCGAGATGTCGAGCAGCGCACCCTTCGAGGACAGGAACGGCGTGTTCGGATTGTCGACATAGGCGACGTCAGGCGCCGTGCCGGTCGCGACCGCGCGGGTGATGTCGTTGGCCCAGTCGGCGAACTCGACATGCTTGATGTTGAACTTGATGTCGGGATGGAGCTTCTGGAACTCCTGCGCCATCACATACATGTAGCCCGGATCCGACTCGCGATCGATCGTCCAGACATCGAGCGTAACGTCCTCGGCTGAGGCGAACACCGTCGAGCCCAAAAGCCCGATCGCGCCGGCCAGCAGCATGGCTGTCTTCGACATATTTTTCCTCCACGTTTCAAGTTCAAGAGACCGTAGCGCCCCCTCCAGGGCATCAAGCGCGCCGCTTGAAGCAGCGCGCCCATCGCCGGCTGGAAGGCCGGCGAAGATCGATCAGGCCGGATCGGCGACGAAAGCCGCGCCGCCACGCGCTTCCTTCAGATAGTTGAGCGACCGCACCTGCCCCGTCATTTCGAGGGCGTTGCGGTAAACCGGATCATGCCAGCCTTCGATGTCGATCGTGCCTTTGAAGCCAGCGAGGCGCAACTCGCTGATGACACGCGTCCAGTCGCTGTCGCCGAAGCCGGGCGAGCGCATCTGGACGAAGGGATACTTGCCGAAAATGCCGTTCTCGCGAATGACGTCCCAGCGAATGGTCGCGTCCTTGCCGTGGATGTGGAAGAACTTCGGCGCCCATTTGCGGATCTGCGGGATCGGATCGATCAGATAGACCATCTGGTGGCAGGGCTCCCATTCGAGCCCGATATTGTCGTCTGGCGTCTCGTTGAAGATGAGCTCCCAGGCGTCGGGGTTGTGGGCGATGTTCCAGTCGCCCGACGCCCAGTTGCCGTCCATCGCGCAATTCTCGAATGCAAGGCGTATGCCCTTGTCGGCCGCGCGCTTCGCAAGCTCGCTCCAGACTTCCTTGTAGCGCGGCAGGCTTTCCTCGAGCGGCCGGCCACGCACGCGGCCGGTGAAGCCGGCGATCGTCTTGGCGCCGAAGAGATGGGCATTGTCGATCAGTGTCTTCCATCCCTCGAGCGTCTGGCGGTCGAGATCGCCGTCCTCGAGCGGATTGCCGAACATGCCGAGCGTATCGATGACGACATCACGGTCGCCGATGGCTTCCTTGAGCTCCGCGGCCAGCTTCGGAATGTCCTTGCCGCCAATGGTCTGCCAGAAGAAGGGCTCGATCGACTCGAAGCCGAGCGGCAGGATCTCGCGCACATAGGCGGCCGGATCCGGCAGGTTGCCCTTGATCATGGTGCCGATGCGGATGTCGAGAAGAGGATTGGTCACCAGCTGCTCCTTGATGGTGGGTCGGGGCCGTCGTCGCCCTCAGGGGCGGCAGCTCCTAGATGTTGATGTCGACGCGACGTCCGCCCGTGGCGCTCTCGATGGCGCCGAACACCATCGCGAGGCTGCGGATATTCTGATGCCCGACCGTCTCGGGCTCGGAGCCGCCGCGCGTCGCGGCGACGAAGTCCTGGATGAGGCCGAGGTGGCCGCCCGTGCGGTCGGCCGGATCGAGGGGAGGAATCTCGACTGCGGCCACCTCGGAGAAGAGGCCTGCGGACGCCCCTGTGGCGACCTCGGCCCGGATATCGTCATGCCCGTCCCAGGTGAGCGAGCCCTTGGTCCCGACAATCCGCCAGGCGCTTTCCCAGCTCGTTCCGAGCCCTTCCGCGCACCACGAACCGCGATAATTGAAGATCACGCCATCGCCGAACTCGAAGATGGCGGCGGCCGACGAGCCTTGCTTGTACCAGGAACTCTTCGGCTCCCACTCGCGGCAATAGACGCCTTCGGGCTGCTTTCCAGCAAGAAAGCGGGCTGCGTCGAAGGTGTGAATCGCCATGTCGAGCAGCAGCACATGCTCCATCTCCTCGCGGAAACCGCCGAAATGCGGTCCGAGGAAGAAGTCGCAATGCAGGCTGGTGACATCGCCGATGAGGCCGGCGGCAACGGCGCGGCGAATGCGGCGCGGCCCCTCGAGATAGCGGCGGTTCTGGATCACCACATGCAGACGATCCGCGGCCTTGGCACGGGCGACGAGGTCGCGTGCCTCGTCAAGCGAGTTGGCCATCGGCTTTTCGGAAAGGACGTGGCATCCGGCGGCCAGCGCCGCCGAGACGACGTGATGCCGCGCGCCGGGCACGACGACGTCGAACAGGATTTCAGGCGAGGCCTTCTCGAGCAGTTCCTCGATGCTGGTGGCGAGCACCGCATCGTCGAGACCGAATTCGGCGGCGCGGCTGGCCGCTCTTTCGGCGTCGATATCCGCAACGCCAACGATCTCAAGGCCATCAATGGTCTTGGCTGCCTCGAACCATGCACGACTCATGGCTCCGCAACCGATCAACGCGGCACGCTGCATTCCTGGTCTCCTCCCATCGACGCCATATGGTGCACCGCAATCGTTTTCGGTGCACTGCAAGAGCGTCGTAAACGTTTACGACAACACAACAGGTGCGATGCCTTGTCAAGGGCTCGCATGTGGACGAGCAATGCGCTACGGCATCAATCCACCGCCGCGATGAAGCGGCAGCGTGCCGCGCCCGCGATGATCAGGGCGCGATGGGAGGACGTTCTCGCGTGAGCATTCGCGACCTGGCGCGGCATCTCAATATCTCGATCGGAACGGTGTCGCGCGCGCTTAACGGCCGCTCTGATGTCAATCCCGAGACGCGCCGGCGTGTGTTCGAGGCCGCTGCGGCCATCGGCTATGTGCCGAACCAGTCGGGCCGCAGCCTTCGTCAGGGCACGACGAACTCCATCGGTTTCGTTGTCGAGACCAACAGCGAGACCAGTCTCTATGGCGATACCTTCTTCACCAGCGTTTATGCCGGTGTGCAGCAGGTTTTCGCCCGGCACCATCTGGACCTGATCGTTTTGCTCTGTCCCTTCGATCAGGATCCGCTCGAGCATCTCCGCCGCGTCGTCTCACGGCGGTTCGTCGACGGATTGTTCATTTCCGCGATCCAGCGCCGCGACCCCCGCATCGACCACCTCATCGAAAGCGAGATCCCGTTCATGGCGCTGGGCCGCAGCCTTTCCGGCGGAACGCATCCCTGGATCGATCTCGATTTTGCTGGTGTTGCGCATGCATCGATCCACCGTCTGGTCGAACGCGGTCATCGCCGTATCGGGCTCGTTACGGCCGGTTCCGAACTCAATCTCGGCTATGTTTTCGCCGATGGTTATCGCGAGGCGCTGGCGGCCGAAGGTCTGTCTTTCGATCCTGATCTTGTCATCCGCGCCGAGACCAGCGAGATGGGCGGCTATGACGCGGTCGACCGCCTGCTGAAGCTCCCCGAACGGCCGACGGCTGTGCTGCTCGTCAATGAGATCATGGCGATTGGCGTCTATCGGCGGCTGCATGAGGCGGGGCTGACGCCAGGTCGCGACATGGCCGTCATCGGCTTCCGCGATTCCCCGCAGTCGCGCTTCCTGTCGCCGCCGCTCACCTGTTTTCGCATCGAGCTGTCCGGACTGGGGCGCCGCCTTGCCGAGGGGCTGCTTGCGACCATGCCGGCCTATCGCGACCAGCATCCGATCGGCCTCGTCCAGGAAATCTGGCCGATGCATCTCGTGGCCGGCGAAAGCGACCCGCCGCTGCGTTGACCCGCCAAGGACGCGGATCGTGAGCGCGGCCAGGTGCCAGGGGCGAGGTTCGGCCGAACCGGTAGGTGAACGATTCGGGCTCTCGTGCGTTGTCGCACTGCAACGTTTGAACGGGAGTGCTCCAATGGTCCAGTCCGGCGATTTTCAGGAAGCAGCTGAGAAGATCGGTGCCACGGCGAGCGCGGTCAGCGCGCATGCACGCCGCGCCGCGCGCGCCGCGACTTCAGAGGCGGCCCGCGCCGCCAGGAATAATCGCGAAGTCGCCCGCAACGTGTTCCATGATCTGGCCGACGAGGCCGAGGAAAAGGCTCGATCGGCTGGTGAAGCGTCGTCCGCGTTTGGGCGCATGCTGGCCCGACGCTCGACCGAGCAGCCGCTGGTGGCAATCGCGCTTGTGGCCGCGACGGCGGCGCTCGCATCGGCGCTTGCCGGCTGGGCGTTCACCAGGCGGTAATCCGCCTCTTCCGTGCAGATGGCCCGCATCGGTGTTTCTGTTAGCATCACGCGGGGTCGACGGAGAGGACTGGCTTGATGGCGGCAATGCGGGCCGAGACGGCAGACAGCGGAACGGACGATGCGGACCGCGCGATTTCCGAGGCCATCCGTAAACGCCGGCCGTTTCCCGTCATCGCATGGAAAGTGCTGGTCGACGTCTTCATGCGCTTCGTTGCGCATGATGACGCCCTGATCGCCGCTGGCGTCGCCTTCTATGGCTTTCTGGCGGTGTTTCCTGCGTTGGCGATCTTCATCTCGCTCTACGGCCTCCTGTTTGATCTTTCGGGTGTGACGAAGCATGCAGCCGATATCGCATCGGTGCTGCCCGATGAGGCGCGCCCTATCGTTCTCGACTTCCTGACGGCCTTGGCGAGCAAGGGGCCTGCGCAGCTCAATGCGGGCCTCTTCATCGGTCTTGCCATCGCGCTCTGGAGTTCGCGTGCGGGCGTCGCGGCGCTGATGAGCGGCGTCAACTTCGCCTATGAGGTGAAGGACGACCGCAACATTTTTGTCTCGATCGGCATCTCACTGGCGCTGACGGTTGGCGCGGTGATCTTCGCCATCCTGACGCTGACGGTGATCGCGGCGGTGCCGGTCGCGCTCTCCATCCTGCATGTGCCCTATGCGAGCGTCACTACGCTGCTCTTGATCCGCTGGCCGATCCTGGCGTTGATCGCCTTTTCATCGATATCGGCGATCTATTTCGTGGTTCCGCATCGCAAGCCCGGCGGTCCCTGGCGGAAGGCGCGGCGGATGTTGCCGGGCGCGATCGCAGCTACGCTGATCTGGCTGCCGGGCTGTTCGCTCTTCTCGTTCTATGTCACGCGCATCGCGGTCTATGACGCGACCTATGGGTCGCTGGGTGGCGCTGTGATCTTCCTGCTCTGGCTGTGGTTCACGGCGCTTTCCGTTCTGGTCGGCGCCGAGATCAATGCCAGCTGGTCGGGCCTCAAGACGCCGAAGCAGCGTCATCAGACGCCCGAGCCGAACTGACGCCCGGCTCGATCAGTCCTTCAGAGCGGCCGACCTGTCCTGCCGCCTCAGCACCGCTTCGCGCCCAAAATGCAGGACCACCAGCGACACTGCGCCGATTGCCAGCGCGATCAGAAGCTTGTGCTCGAAGCCATGCAGGCGGCCGGAATACTGCTCGATGAGATGGCCGAAGACGTAGCCGATGGTCGTGATCAGCGCGGCCCAGGCTGCTGCGGCGATGACGTTAAGCACCGTGTAGAGCAGGGGCGGCACCCCGGCGATGCCGATCGCGATCGGGCTGATCGTGCGGACGCCATAGATGAAGCGGAACGAGAGGATGAACAGAACGCGGTGGCGCTTGATGAGATCGAGCACGCGCGTAAAGGCGGGTCGCGCCGTCTGGCGCTTCACAAATCTCGAATCCCGCGCATAACGTCCTATATAATAGAGCACTTGGTCGCCGGTGAGAGAGCCCGCAAAGGCGGCGAGGAACACGCCGAAGGGATCGAGAATGCCCTGATGGGCGAGAAAGCCGGCGGCGAGGAGGATGCTGTCACCCTCGATGATGACGCCGAGATAGACCACGATCAGCCCGTAGCTGGCGAGGAACTGATCGATCCAGTGCATCATGCGCGCGGTCGTCCTTGCTGCCGCCCATCGGGCGGATGAGCGCCGAGGATCGTCTGGGCCTCCGGCGAGCGCAAGCGCAGATCGTCCGTTGAGCCGCCGCCACCTTCGCGCCGTCTTTGGCGGATAGTCACGAAGGTGCAATTTCTTCGAAGAAGCAATAGATTAGCCCTACGAATCGATGCTCGCGCGCGCCGCCTGTGCGCGCGGTGCAGGACCACCCAGGAAACACTGAATGTCGGATTTCGCCCGCGACAATGCCTCGGAAGCCTACGGCGCCGATTCCATTAAGGTGCTCAAGGGCTTGGATGCTGTCCGCAAGCGTCCGGGCATGTATATCGGCGACACCGATGACGGGTCCGGCCTGCATCACATGGTCTATGAGGTGGTCGACAACGCCATCGACGAGGCGCTGGCGGGCCATGCCGATCTCGTCAGTGTGACACTGAACCCGGATGGCTCCTGCACGGTCATCGACAATGGGCGCGGCATTCCGACCGATATCCACACGGGCGAGGGCATTTCCGCGGCCGAGGTCATCATGACCCAGCTGCATGCCGGCGGTAAGTTCGACCAGAACTCCTACAAGGTCTCCGGCGGCCTCCATGGCGTGGGTGTTTCAGTCGTCAACGCGCTCTCGGCATGGCTGAAGCTGAAGATTCGTCGGGGCGGCAAGATCCACGAGATGAGTTTCACGCACGGCAATTCCGACAGCCCGCTCCAAGTCACCGGCACCTATGAATCACAGGTGGTCTCCGGCGTTTATGAAGGCCGCAGCGGCAGCGAGATCACCTTCCTGCCCTCGACCGAGACCTTCACCAAGGTGGAGTTCGATTTCGACACGCTCGAACATCGGCTGCGCGAGCTTGCCTTCCTGAACTCGGGCGTCCGCATCGTGCTGACCGACCGCCGTGGCGTCGAGCCGCGCCGCGAGGAGCTTGTCTATGACGGCGGCCTCGAGGCCTTCGTGCGCTATCTCGACCGCGCCAAGCATCCGCTGCTGCAGGGGCCGATAAGCCTCTCGGCCGAGCGCGACGGCATCACTGTCGAAGTCGCGATGTGGTGGAACGACAGCTACCACGAGAACGTGCTCTGCTTCACAAACAACATCCCGCAGCGCGACGGCGGCACCCATCTTGCCGGCTTCCGCGCCGCGCTGACCCGCCAGGTCACCGGTTATGCCGACCGCGAGGGCATCTCGAAGCGCGAGAAGGTCTCGCTCACCGGCGACGACTGTCGCGAGGGCCTGACGGCCGTGCTGTCGGTCAAGGTGCCCGATCCGAAATTCTCCTCGCAGACCAAGGACAAGCTCGTCTCCTCCGAGGTGCGTCCGGTGGTGGAGAGCCTCGTCAACGAGGCGCTCGGCATGTGGTTCGAGGAGCATCCGGCCGAATCGAAGCAGATCGTCGCCAAGGTCGTGGAAGCCGCAACGGCGCGGGAAGCCGCCCGCAAGGCGCGTGAGTTGACGCGGCGCAAGGGCGCTCTCGACATCGCCTCGCTGCCCGGCAAGCTCGCCGACTGCCAGGAGCGCGATCCTTCGAAGTCCGAGATCTTCATCGTCGAGGGCGACTCGGCAGGCGGGTCGGCGAAGCAGGGTCGCAATCGCGAGAACCAGGCCGTGCTGCCGTTGCGCGGCAAGATTCTGAATGTCGAGCGTGCGCGCTTCGACAAGATGCTGTCATCCGAACAGATCGGCATGCTGATCATCGCGCTCGGCACCTCGATCGGTAAGGACGAGTTCGCGCCCGACAAGTTGCGCTACCACAAGATCATCATCATGACGGACGCCGACGTCGACGGCGCCCATATCCGTACCTTGCTGCTGACCTTCTTCTTCCGCCAGATGCCGGAGCTGATCGAGCGCGGCCATATCTTCATTGCGCAGCCGCCGCTCTACAAGGTCACAAAGGGCCGCTCTGAGCAGTATCTGAAGAACGAACGCGCGCTCGAGGACTACCTCATCGACCAGGGCGTCGACGATGCAGCGCTGCATCTGGAGAGCGGCGAAGTACGGGCAGGCGCCGATCTCGCCGCGATCGTCAACGACGCCCGCCAGGTCAAGCACATCATCGACGGACTGCACACGCGCTATGACCGCCGGCTCGTCGAGCAGGCGGCGATCGCTGGGGCGCTGTCGAGCGCGGTGATGAACGATCCCGAGGCGGCTCTTGCCGCCGTGCAGAAGGTCGCGGAGCGGCTCGACTCGATCTCGGATGAGACGGAGCAGGGCTGGACCGGCACGCTCGGACGCGACGGCGGCTACCTGTTCGAGCGCGAGGTGCGCGGCGTGCGCGAGGCGGCGATGATCGACGCGGCGCTGATCGACAGCGCGGACGCCCGCAAGCTCGACAGCCTCTCGGCCAAGATGCGCGAAGTGTTCGAACGGCCTTCGGTGTTCCGCCGCAAGGAGCTGGAAACCGCGATCTTCGGCCAGCGTTCGCTGCTGGAGGCGGTCTTCGCCGCCGGCCGCAAGGGCATCACCATGCAGCGCTATAAGGGCCTCGGCGAGATGAACGCCAGCCAGCTTTGGGAAACGACGCTCGATCCGAACGTCCGCTCTCTGCTGCAGGTGCGCGTCAAGGAAGCCGACGCGGCCGATGACCTCTTCACCAAGCTGATGGGTGACGACGTCGAGCCCCGCCGCGAATTCATCCAGGACAACGCGCTGAGCGTCATCAATCTCGACGTGTGAAGTCGCCCCGAGACGTGCCGAAAGGCGGAGGCTGAGGCCTCCGCCTTTTTTATTCGGCGCGCAGCAGCGCGAAGCCTTCGTCGGTGAGCTGGTAGCCGGCGACGCGGGTCTTGACGAGGCCGAACTCGATCAGCCGCTGGACGGCCTTGCCGTCGAGGCCGACATAGGGGCCGGGCCGCGCGACACGGGCCAGCATCTTCAGTTCGATCGCCGAGAGATCGGCCTTGGTCGGGGTCGGCTTGGCATTGGCCATGAGGGGATCCTTTTCTTGGTTATGATTGCGCGGGATTGTCAGACGGCCGTGTCCATCAGGCCGCGCTTCCTGAGCAGCGCCGACGGATCGGGATCGCGGCCGCGGAAAGCGCGATAGGCCTCGTCGGGCTTGCGGCGGTTGCCCGCCGAATAGACGAATTCCTTGAGACGCGAAGCGACGTCCGGCGAGAAGATGTCGCCGGCTTCCTCGAACGCGTCGAAACCGTCGGCGTCGAGCGTCTCGGACCAGAGATAGCTGTAATAGGCCGAAGAGTAGCCGTCGCCGGCGAAGACATGCTGGAAATGCGGCGTGCGATGACGCATCACCATGGCCTGCGGCATGCCGATCTCGGCGAGAATACCCTTTTCGAAAGCCGTCGAATCGAGGCCGGCACCATCCTTCAGGAGGTGAAGCCGGAGATCGACCAGCGCCGAGGAGACATATTCGACCGTCGCAAAGCCCTGATTGAAGCTGCGGCTCGCCTTGAGGCGCTCGATGAGCGAAGCCGGCATCGGCTCCCCGGTGCGGTAGTGAACCGCGAAGCGCTCGAGAATTTCCGGGCGCTCGAACCAGTGCTCATAAAGCTGCGACGGAAACTCGACGAAATCGCGCGCGACGCTGGTGCCGGCGATCGAGGGATAGGTCACGTCCGAAAGCAGGCCGTGCAGTCCGTGGCCGAATTCGTGGAACAGGGTGCGTGCGTCATCATAGGAGAGCAGCGTCGGCGCGCCGTCGGCGCCCTTCGCGAAGTTCATCACATTGACGATGATCGGCCTGACATTACCGACGAGCCGCTCCTGGCCACGATAGTCGCTCATCCAGGCGCCGCTGCGCTTGGAGGGCCGCGCGAAATAGTCTCCGAGGAAGATGCCGACCAGATCGCCGCTGGCGTCTGTCACCTCAAAGACGCGGACGTCCGGATGATAGGCCTCGACATCCTTCCGCTCCAGGAAGCGGACGCCGAACAACCGCGTCGCCGTGTCGAAGGCGGCCTCGATGACCTTGTCGAGCTGGAGGTATGGCTTCAACCCGGCTTCGTCGAGATCGAATTCGGCCTTGCGCCGGCGCTCCGAATAATAGCGCCAGTCCCAGGCGGCGAGCTCGAAATTGCCGCCCTCTTCATGCACAAGCGCCTGCAGCGCCGCACGCTCCTCGATGGCGCGGGCGCGGGCTGGCGCCCAGACGGAGGTCAGCAGGTTCATCGCCGCTTCCGGCGTCTTGGCCATGGAATCGTCGAGGCGGAAATGCGCGAAGCTCTCGAAGCCGAGCAGTTCCGCCTGCTCGGCGCGGAGCGCGACCGTCTCGGCGATGATCGCGCGGTTGTCGGTCTTGCCGGCCTCGCCGCGCGCCGTCCAGGCTTCGAAGGCCTTTTCGCGGAGGTCACGCCGGGCCGAGAATTGCAGGAACGGCTCGATCGACGAGCGCGACAGCGTGATGAGATATTTGCCTTGGAGGCCGCGATCCTTGGCGGCCTGGGAGGCTGAGGCGATCAGGAAATCGGGCAGGCCTGCGAGGTCGTCGCCGCCCTCCAGCACGAGCGTCCATCCCTTCTCGTCGGCGAGCACGTTCTGGCCGAAGGTGGTTCCGAGCGTCGCGAGCCGCTCCGAGATCGCCGCGAGCCGCGCCTTGGTCTCGGCCGGCAATCCGGCGCCCGAACGGCGGAAACCGGTGTGATAGCGCTCCAGAACGCGCGCCTGCTCCGCATCGAGCCCGCCATCGCCGTTCTTCATGAGCGTATCGATGCGCTGGAACAGTGCCTCGCTCAAATAGATCGCGCTGCGATGGCGCGAGAGGAGCGGAGCGATCTCCATCTCGATCGCCTCGAGTGCGTCATTGGTGTGCGCGCCCGTCAGGTTGAAGAAGACCGCAGCGACACGGTCGAGCTTGCGCCCGGCCCGTTCCATCGCTTCGATCGTGTTGGCGAAGCTAGGCGCTTCGGGATTTCCGGCGATCAGGGCGATCTCGCTCTGGTGGTCCGCGATCGCAGCTTCGAATGCCGGACGGTAATGCGCCGGCTCGATCGCCGCAAAGGGCGGCATGCCGAACGGCGTCGTCCAGGTCGAAAGAAGCGGATTGTCGGCTGTCATGCGCACGGCCTCGGCAAGGAGCGAAAAGATGCGGGTAGGCTGAGATGGACCCCGCCGCCGCCCGGATCAAGCATATCGAGGAGCGCGATTCGCATTATAGAAGGTCGGAAGCAAGCCCTCCATCGCGATTCGACCCGTCCACCATGTCTGCGTCCGCCTCAAGAACCGAGCTGCCACCGCCCCGCGTCCTCGTCATCGGCGATGTGATGACCGATGTCATCGTCCAGCCGGAGGGCCCGATCGTGCCCGGTTCCGATCGGCGGGCGCGGATCGGCCTCTATCCCGGTGGCTCGGCCTGCAACCAGGCGGCCTGGCTCGCTCATCTCGGTATCCCCGTGGCGCTGGCCGGCAAGGTCGGCCGCCGCGATGCCGAGGAGCAGGCGCGCGCGTTGGCCGAGGCCGGCGTCACGCCGCGTCTCGGCATCGACGAAACGCGCGGCACGGGCATGCTGATCGCGCTGATATCAGAAGGCGGTCAGCGCTCGTTCCTCACCGATCGTGGCGCCAATGACACGCTCTCGAACGACGATCTTCCGGTCTCGCTGCTGTCGGGACTCGAGCTCGTCCATGTCTCGGGATACGCGTTGTTCACGCCTGGGCCGCGCGCAGCGGTCATGTCGCTGATGGCCGTGGCGCGGGCCCGCGGCATCACGGTCACCGTCGATCCGGCCTCGGTGGGCTTTCTCGACGAGGTCGGCCGGGACAATTTCCTCGGCTGGACGCGCGACGCATCGATCCTGTTTCCCAACGAGGACGAGGCGGCGTTTCTCGCCGGCTCGGACGATCCGGCGGCGCAGATACGCTTCCTGACCAATCGCTATGGCCTCGTCGCGGTCAAGCGCGGCGCGGCGGGTGCCGAGGTCGCCACGGCGCAGATCCGGCTGAAAGCGCAGCCGCCAACCGTTGCGGCCGTCGATACGACCGGTGCCGGCGACGCATTCCTAGCCGGATTCCTGGCTGCACGGCTTGCCGGCGCTGGCCTCGAGCAGTGTCTTGCGGAAGGCGTCAGGAATGGCGCGGAGGCGACGACCGTGATTGGCGGAAGGCCGCCAGCGCGGGCCGGCTGAACCTGATCAGCTCGGGAAGACCTTTCGCACGCGCTCGACCTTCTTCTGCGCCCGCCGCGTGCGCAGGATCAGCTTGACGAAGCGATGCACCTTGCCGAACAGCGATTGCTGGCCGTCATCCTCGCGCGCATCCAGCCAGTTGGCGATCGACAGCGCCTCGGCCGTGTGGCTGAACAATTGCGAGATGAAGCGGTTGATCGTCGGGTCGTTGTAGTCGACGGCCACCAGCCGGCTCGGGCTCTGCTCGATCTTGGCCAGCCAGAGATTCATGAAGACGGCACTGTCCTTGATCTTCCGCTCGGTGAGCGGCTCGAAAGGGCCGCCGAGGAACGCTTCGAGGCCCGCCAGGAAGGCCGCGGCGCGCGGCCGGGTCGCCTGATAGCGGCGGGCGTGGGCGACCATCACATTGACCGCCCGTTCGCGCAGCATCTTGTAGTCGGCGCTGTTCCAGCGTGCCGGATGCACCTCGTGCAGCAGGAACGGCGCCGCGACGAACTCGACCGAATGATGAAGCGAGGCAACGGTCGGCAGCAGGATGTCCCAATAGGGCGCGCCCATCTGGAAAGCGCCGACATCGGGATCGGCGGCAAGCTCGGCAAGCGCGCCGCCAGAAAAGAAGATGCCGTCGATGCCGCGATTATAGGTGCCGACGACGCCGGTGGCCGCTGTCGCGACGTCGAGCCGGCGGGCGATCAGGACGGTGCCCGGCCGCGTCGCCAGCACCGACGCGATATCGCTTTTCACCATATAGATGTCGGCATTGACGATGGCGCCAGGATCGTCGCTGAACTGCTCGAAGATCTGGCCGAAATTCGGGCCATATTTGTTCGGGAAGAGGCCGCCTGGCGGCACTTCGCGGATCTCGACCGTCGGGAAACCGCGGATGCCCGCGGCTTCCCCCTGGCGATTGACCGAGACGACGCGGAAGCTCGCCGCCTCGAAGGAGGCGATGGCATCGGCGATGGTCAGCCCGGCGCGCGAGAGCTGCCGCGCCTCATCCTCGCCGCCGAAGCGGGGTGGGATCGAGGTGCAAAGAAGCATTTCGGTCGCGCCGTCCGTCATCCCTGCGCGATCCTCAGTTGTCGCGCCGCGAAGCGGCAACGACGGTGTCGAAATAGAGTTTCAGGAAGCGTTCCGGATCGCTGTCGATGCAGACCAGATGATCCGGCCGTCCCTCCCAGGCATTGCCTGGCGGGAAGCTGCGGTTGTTTGGCATCTGGATCGTCTGGCCGATGGCGATGCCCTCTGTGACGACACGGATCGGGCCGGCGCGCGTGGTGAAGAGGGTTGGATCGAGAAGATAACCGACCGCCGAGCTGTCATGCACGGGGAAGCCCGGCAGTCCGGTCGACTGGAAATAGAAATTCTCGTAGAATCGCGAGATATCCCAGATGAACTGACCCGCACGACCAGCCGTATCGCGCAGCTGCTCGAGATAGGTCAAGCTCACCACGGCCTCCTGCGTCACATCGAGCCCCACCACGACGATTGGCCAGGACGCGGCGAAGATCTCGTCGGCGGCATGTGGATCGCCGATGATATTGGCCTCGGCCACCGGCGTGACATTGCCGCCATGGCCGCGATAGCCGAACGCACCGCCCATGATGACGATCTCTTTGACGAGGGCGGCGATCTCGGGATCCTCGCGTAGCGCCAGCGCCAGATTGGTCATGCGGCCGACCGCTACGATCGAAATCTCATGCGGATTGGCCCGCACGGTCTCGATGATGAAGCGATGGGCCGGCAGTTCATGCGGCTTCGAGCGGATGATGTCGGGCAGCGGAATGTCGCCGAGGCCGTTGCTGCCATGGACATAAACCGGCGGTTCGCCCTCATCAATCACCAGCGGCTTGCCGGCACCCTGGGCAACCGGCGCGGCGATATTGAAGTAATCCTTCAGGAAGAGGGCATTGCGCGTGGTGGTATCAATCCGGTGGTTGCCGAGAACCGTGGTGATTCCGACCAGTTCGACATCCGGCGCGGCGTCGAGAAAGATAAGCGCCATAGCGTCGTCGACGCCGGGATCGGTATCGTAAATGACCTTCTTCGCTGCCATTGGAGCGTTTTTCCTTGCACGATGCCTGTATCGGGGAATGCCGGCAGGCTGCACGTCTACAGGACATGGGCTAACCCGGCCGGCACAAGATCGCAAGGCAGGCTTGGTTCTACTTGAGCGGTTGCCGACTTAAAGAAGGCAGCAAGCGTGATATCGATCTGGTCTGGACACTGACGCTGAGGCAAGCCAGCTCGGGCGACGGGCCGTTGGGCCGGCCGCCGCGAACCGAAGTCTCAGTTGTCGATCTGCGAAGCGTTGACGATGATGTCGGCAAACAGCGTCAGGAAGCGCGGCGCATCGACCTCGATGCATACAGTCGCTTCAGGCCGTCCGGCGAAGGCTTCGGCGGCGGCGGGGAAGCGGCGTGTGTTCGGCATCTGGATCGTCTGACCGATGGCGATGCCTTCTGTCACGACCCGGATCGGGCCGTGGCGGACCTCATAGAGCGTCGGGTCCAGCAGATAGGCCACGGCCGAGGAATCATGGCCGAAGACGCCGTCGATACCAACCGCCTTGCGATAGAAGTCCTCGTAGAAGCGCGTCACATCCCAGAGGAACTGGCCGCCCTTGCCACCCCTGTCTCGGATATCGGCCATATAGGCCGTCGTCATCACGCATTCCTGGGTCACGTCGAGGCCAAGCACGACGATCGGCCATGCGGCCGCGAACATCTCGTCAGCCGCATGCGGGTCGCCGATGATGTTGGCTTCGGCCACCGGCGTCACATTGCCCGAATGGCCGTGATAGCCGAAGGCGCCGCCCATGATGATGACTTCCTTCACGAGCGAGGCGATCTCCGGATCTTCGCGCAGCGCCAGTGCCAGATTGGTCATACGGCCGACCGCGACGATCGAGATCTCGTGCGGATTGGCGCGAACCGTCTCGATGATGAAGCGATGGGCGGGAAGTTCATGCGGCTTTGCGTGGATCACGTCAGGCAGCGGAATATCGCCGAGGCCATTCGCGCCGTGGACGTGGACGGGCGCGGCTTTCGATGCGAGGTGCAGGGGCGTGCCGGCGCCTTCGGCGACCGGTGCTGCGATATTGAAATAGTCCTTCACGTAGAGTGCGTTGCGCGTCGCGATCTCGACCGGAATATTGCCGAATACCGTCGTGATGCCGACCAGATCGACCTTCGGGGAAAATACCAGCATCAGAAGGGCCATGGCGTCGTCGACGCCAATATCCGTATCGTAGATGACTTTGTTGACGGTCATGGCGGCGCTGTTCCCTCGTCAAATGCAATGACCGGGCACATATCCCCGGCGGCGGATCGTTGATCATGGGCTAACCCGGCCGGCGGAAGATCGCAAGGCGACCTTTCTGTTCGCCGGCCCTTCGTCTCAAAGGAAGCTGAGCGGATCGATGTCGATCTGGACGCGGACGCTGCCGCGCGGCGGCGCGGCGGCCCCCAGCCAGCCGGCAATGAAGGCTTGCATGTCGAAGCCGCGTGGCGCCCGCACAAGGAGGCGGAAGCGATGACGCCCGCGCAGGACCGCGAGCGGCGCCTCGGAGGGGCCGAGCACCATCGCGACATCCTCCGGCGGCGCGGCACGCCGGAGCGCGGTCGCGTAACCGAAGGCGCTGGCCCGATCGGCGCCGGAAACGACGATGCCGGCCAGGCGGCCGAAAGGCGGCAGCCCGGCGACCCGCCGTGCCTCGATCTCGCGCTGGTAGAAGGCTTCGCTGTCGCCTGAGGCGATGGCTGCGATCACGGGATGGTCAGGAGCATAGGTCTGCAGGAAGGCGCGGCTATCACCGCCGGCGCGGCCGGCGCGGCCGGTGACCTGTGCGAGCAACTGGTAGGTGCGCTCGGCTGCTCGCGGATCGCCTTGGCCGAGGCCAAGATCGGCGTCGACGACGCCGACGAGCGCAAGGCCCGGAAAATTATGCCCCTTGGCGACGAGTTGCGTGCCGATGACGATGTCGACCGCGCCGGTGCGGATAGCCTCCAGCTCGGCGCGCATCTGCTTGACGCCACCGAGGATGTCGCTCGACAGCACGATCCGTCGCGTCTCGGGAAACCGGGCCGCCACCTCCTCGGCGATGCGCTCGACGCCGGGTCCGCAGGCAACGAGGCTCTCCTCGGCATCACAGATCGGGCATCGATCTGGGCGCCGCTCGGTATGGCCGCAATGGTGGCAGACGAGCTGGCCGCGGAAGCGATGCTCGACCAGCCAGCTCGAACAGTTCGGACACTGGAACCGGTGGCCGCAGCTGCGGCAAAGCGTCAGCGGGGCATAGCCGCGCCGGTTAAGGAAAAGCAGCGCCTGCTGCTTGCCGGCGATGGTCTCCTCGATGGCCTTGACGAGCACCGGCGAGAGGAAGCTGCCCTTTTCCGGCGGATCGGTTCGAAGATCGATCGGACGGATCTCCGGCAGCCGGGCGCTGGCGAAGCGGGCCGGCAGCTTCAGACGATGATAGCGGCCCTGGTCGGCATTGACGCGGCTTTCGATCGAGGGGGTCGCGGAGGCGAGGATCACGGGGAAGCCGCCGAGATTGCCGCGCACCACCGCCATGTCGCGGGCATGATAGGTGACGCCTTCGTCCTGCTTGTAGGCGCCGTCATGCTCCTCGTCGACAATGACGAGGCCGAGTTCGCGGAACGGCAGGAACAGGGCCGAGCGGGCGCCGACGACGACGCGAACGCGCCCGTCCGCGACACCGCGCCAAACCCGTTCGCGGCCACGCGACGACAGTTCCGAGTGCCACTCGGCCGGGCGCGCGCCAAACCGGCGCGCGAAGCGATCGAGGAAATCGCCGGTGAGCGCGATTTCCGGCAGCAGGATCAGCGCCTGCCGGCCGTTGCGCAGGGCTTCGGCGACCGCTTCGAAATAGACTTCGGTCTTGCCGGAGCCCGTGACGCCATCGAGCAGCGCCACGGTAAACGCGCCGTCATCGACGAAACGGCGCAGGGTCTCGGCCGCTTCCCTTTGGCCGGGGCCGAGCTCTGGGGGTGCATGGCTGGGATCGGGAACGATCGGGGCTGGCGGCGCGATTGTTGCCTCGACGAGCACGCCCTGTTCGACAAGGCCCGAAATAACCGAGGGCGATACCCCGGTCGCGCCCGCAAGGCCGGCCTTCGGCCAGGGTACGCCGTCACCCATGAGTTCGATCAGGCGGCTGCGGCCGGGCGTCGATCGGGCCGGCGCCGCGCCCGAGAATCGCAGCGCAGCGATTTCCTTTTCCGGCATCAGCGCATCGGGCGCCCGCAGCACCATGCGCAGGATCATGCCGCGCGGCGTCATTGTGTAATGCGCCACCCAATCGACGAAGCGGCGCAGCGTCTCGACCAGCGGCGGCGCGTCATAGCGCTCCGCGACCGGCCGCAGGCGGTTGTGGCCGACCGATCCGTCAGGCGGCTCGTCCCAGACCGCGCCAATCATCTCGCGCGGCCCCAGCGGCACCCGCACGATGTCGCCCGGCGCCAGCGTCAGGCCATGCGGAACGCTGTAGGTATAGGGTCCCTCGACGGCCAGCGGCAGCAGGACGGAGACGGTACGACCGGGCAGCAAGCAGGGTTATCCTTGTCCGAAAGGGCAGAACATGGTCTCGCCGGCCGCGAAAGGGAAGCCATGTCGAGACGCGCGTCTGCTCACGCCGCACGCGACATGGGAAGCGAGATCTTAACATGTTGGTGTCAGGCTTGCGGTAATCTCCCCCGAGAAGGCGGCCAATCTCGTGAAATCGCCGCATTCGGCGGTCATCGACGGCGGAAGGATTAACCACCAGCGTCCCGAAGGACCCGCAGCCAGCATGGCGAGACCGCTCCCGCGCCGTGACCGCATTGAACCGGTGCTCGACAAGCCCCGCGAACGGTCGGATGACGATCTTGATATTGGCCTCAGCGAGGCCGACCGCACGGCTTACGGCCGCTCTGCCGGATCACGGAGGGGGTCGGGCCGCGACGAGGATGGATTCGAGGACGCGGAGTTCGTCGATTTGGGCCGGGACGACGACAGACCGAGGGGCCGGCGTGCCCGCACAGCCGACCGCAAGCGCCAGGCGCGCGAGCAGCGGCGCCAGAATGGCTTCGGCATCTTCCGCCTGTTCCGCAGCACCATCAAATGGGCAATCATCCTCGGCGTCTGGGGGACGATCGCGCTGATTGGCGGCGTCGCTTACTACGCGAGCCAGCTGCCGTCCTCGACCGACTGGTCGGTGCTCCCGAAGCGTCCGCCCAACATCAAGATTCTCGCCAATGACGGCTCGCTGATCGCCAATCGCGGCGATACCGGCGGCGAGTTCGTGCGTATCGACGAATTGCCGCCCTATCTGCCGCAAGCGGTCGTGGCGATCGAGGATCGCCGCTTCTACAGCCATTTCGGCGTCGATCCGCTCGGCCTCGTCCGTGCTGCCTATGTCAATGCGCGCGCCGGCACCGTTGTGCAGGGCGGTTCGACGCTGACGCAGCAGCTCGCCAAGAACCTCTTCCTGAAGCCGGAACGCACCTTCAAGCGCAAGCTGCAGGAAGCGATGATGGCGGTCTGGCTCGAGCTGAAATACTCGAAGAGCCAGATCCTCGAAGCCTATCTCAACCGCGTCTATCTCGGCGCCGGCGCCTATGGCGTCGACGCCGCCTCGCGGCGCTATTTCGGCAAGTCGGCGCGTGACATCTCGCTTAAGGAAGCAGCCATACTCGCGGCGCTGCTGAAGGCGCCGTCGCGCTATGCTCCGACCAGCGATCCAAAGGCCGCCAACGACCGCGCCGACCTCGTCCTCTCCGCCATGCAGGAGGAGGGCTTCATCACCGCCGCGCAACAGAAGCAGGCGGCGTCGGTGACCGTCGAGCCGCAGAGCGCGGGTGTCGGCGGCAGCGCGCTCTATGTCGCCGACTGGGTCGCCGATCTCGTGCCCGACGTTGTCGGCGCTCTCGATCAGGACGTCGTGGTCGAGACGACGGTCGATTCCCATCTGCAGGACGCAGCTGGGCGTGCGATCACCGAAACGCTCGACAAGAGCGGCAAGAAGCTCGGTGTCAGCCAGGGCGCGCTGGTCGCTGTCGACGGCACCGGCGCCGTGCGTGCCATGGTCGGCGGGCGCGACTACCAGAAGAGCCAATTCAACCGCGCCGTCGAGGCCAAGCGGCAGCCGGGCTCAGCGTTCAAGCCGTTTGTTTATCTGACCGCGCTCGAATTTGGCCTCGTTCCCGACACCGTGCGCGTCGACCAGCCGGTCCGCATCGGCAAATGGGAGCCGAAAAACTACGAGAAGACCTATCGCGGTCCGGTGACGCTTCAGACGGCGCTGGCGCTTTCGATCAATACGGTCGCGGTGGAGCTTGCCAATGAGGTCGGTCCTGCCGGCGTGGTGGCGACGGCGCATCGGCTCGGCATCAAGTCGGATCTGCAGCCCAATCCCTCGATCGCGCTCGGAACCTCCGAGGTCAATCTGCTCGAACTGACGGACGCCTATGCGCCCTTCGCCAATGGCGGGTATGCCGTGCCTCCCTACGTCATCACGGCGGTGAAGAGCGTAGACGGCAAGGTGCTCTACCAGCGACCGAAATCCGAGGTCGTGCAAGTCATCGATCCGACCTATGTCGGCATGATGAATACGATGCTGTCGGACACGCTCGCGCGGGGCACGGGCCGCAAGGCGGCGATCGCCGGCTGGCCAGCCGCTGGCAAGACGGGCACCACCAATGATTCGCGCGACGCCTGGTTCGTTGGCTACACCGCGAACCTCACCGCCGGCGTCTGGCTCGGCAATGACGATTTCAAGCCGACCAAGCGCATGACCGGCGGCTCGTTGCCGGCCGAGATCTGGAATCGCTTCATGGTCGAGGCGCATCAGGGCGTCGCAGTCGCCAATCTGCCGGGCGATTATTCCTTCCGCGACACGGTGCACTATCAGGCGGAAAACACGCCGCCGGCGACCGGCGAACTCTATGACGGCGCGGCAGAGCCCGGCGGTGCGCCGCAGACCGGCGCGCTCGCCGAGCCCACTGCGCCGCAGCCGGGCGGTCTCGTCGATCAGGCCGACACAACGGGCAGCACGCATCCCGCCAATGAATATGCCCGTTACGGCGACCCGGAAAGCGGTGCGGGTGCTCTCCCGCCGCCGGAGGAAGACCCCGGCTATCGCGCCAATGGCTATCCTCCAATCCAGCGCGAGCCGCTTTTCGGCGACAGTCAGGATGCAGGACCTGTTCCGCCTGGCAGCGTCGGCGAGGCGCCGGACGGCGGACTTTACTGAGACCGCTCGTCGTGGCGCTAGGCTGGACACCGCCCCGATGACGCGGCATGAGAGAACGCCTTTGGGGATGGCAGGCGGCGTGATCGAGAAGAAGAGCCTCTACAACGAATTGTCGGTGGGCGACGACGCTTCGGCGTCGGAGATCGACAAGGCCTATCGCCGGCGCGCCCGGCAGGCGCATCCGGACGCCGGCGGCAATGCCGAGGCGTTCCATGCGCTTGCCCATGCCTATGCCGTTCTCTCCGATCCCGATCGCCGCGCCGCCTATGACGCAACTGGTTATGAGGGCGAGATCGATGCCGAGACCATCGCCGCGCGCGCGATGGACCATATCCAGCAGCTCGTTGCTTCCGTGCTGGAGAGCGATATCCCATTCGAGCAGATCGATCTCGTCGCAGCGATCCGCGATACGCTCGCCAATCAGAAGGCTGAGATCGCCGGTGCCGTCGTCAAGCTCGAGCAGCAGGCGAAGCGCGCCGAGGCCATGGCGCGGCGGTTCCGTCGGGGGAATGGCCCCGATTTCATCGGCGCGGCTCTCGACCGCCGCTCCGCCGAGGCGCAGCAGGCGGCCGAGAAGACCCGGCACGAAGAGGCGGTGTTCGCCAAGGCGATCACACTTCTCGCCGATTACGCCTTCGATCATGAACCGGCAGTGCCGGGCGCATCTGCCAGCGGGCGGCGAACGGCTCAGGCGTCGAAATAAGCGCGGATGAAATCGCGCTCGATGCCGATATGCGTCAGTTCATCGTCGTCGGGCCCGTCATAGATCAGCGTGTACGGCCCCCGGAAGCCGGCCTCGGTCGCGGCCTTGAGGCAGGCGGCATAATCTTCGGTGTCGAGTGACCCGGACGAAAAATCGCCCTTGGCATGGCAGCAGACGGCACGCGGGAAGATCGCGGCGAGTGCCCCATATTTGCCGGGGCCGTCCCAATTGCCAAAGTCGCCGTTCAGTTTGACGCTGCCGTCGAGGCGGGCGAACAGGCCGTCGACATCATCAGGCGTCGCCAGGAGGTCGAACCAGTTCTCCGTCACCACCTCGACGCCGCGCGCCGCGCCATATTGGCCGATCCGGTTGAGGCCTGCTGCACTCCGGTCGAGTGCCTCGGGCGAGGGCTTCGCCTTGCCGGCGATGACGCGCGCCTTCTCGGCGCCAAGCGCCGCTGCGGCATCGATCCAACGCTCCATCCAGGCAAGGTCCCGTTCGGCGGTGGCCGGGTCGGAGGGATCGCCATATTCGATGAGAAGGGTTTGCAGCGTGACGCCGCTGGCGGCGAGGGCCGCCTTCAGCTTGGCGAGATAGGCGGCGTCGCGGCTCTCGATGTGAAACGAGCAGACTTCAACTCTGTTGATGCCGAGTGCAGCGACAACGGCCGGAAATTCGAGCAGCGTAATGCTGCCTTCGCCCCATGTGGGCTCGGCGACGGGTGTGACGTCGTGGTCGGGCCGGTTGGGCCAGGTTCGACCAAGCGTGCGGTGAAGGCTCCAGCTTGACACGGCCAGCTGCGGCGTCAGGTCCATCGTGTCCTCTCCTCCAATTGACCCGTAACCCTAGAATGCCTCTCCCGCTGCGGCTACCCTCCCGCCCGAACGAATGGAGCAGGAGTTTTCCAATGGCTAAGGTGGCGTTTCTCGGCCTCGGCGTGATGGGCTTCCCGATGGCGCGACATCTGGCGGCGGCCGGTCACGAGGTGACCGTCTACAATCGGACGGCCGCCAAGGCCGAGGCCTGGGTAGCCGCGCATGGCGGCGCTGCCGCCGCGACTCCGGCGCTGGCCGCACGCGGCCAGGATGTCGTCTTCGCCTGCGTGGGCAATGATGATGATCTGCGTGCCGTGACGCTCGGTGCCGATGGGGCTTTCGCGGAGATGGCGCCGGGCGCGGTCTTCGTCGATCATACAACGGCTTCGGCGGACGTAGCTCGCGAATTGCAGGCGGCCGCCGCCGAGCGCGGCTTCGGCTTTGTCGATGCGCCGGTTTCCGGCGGGCAGGCCGGCGCTGAAAACGGCGTACTCACCGTGATGTGTGGCGGCGAGCAGGCCGATTATGACAAGGTGGAGCCGGTGATCGCCGCCTTCGCCCGCGCCTGCCGCCTCCTCGGGCCGTCTGGCTCCGGCCAGCTAGCCAAGATGATGAACCAGATCTGCATTGCCGGCGTAGTGCAAGGCCTTGCCGAGGCGCTGCATTTCGGCAAACGCTCGGGCCTCGATGTCGAGGCGGTGATCGAGGTGATCTCGAAGGGTGCCGCGCAGTCCTGGCAGATGGAAAACCGCTACAAGACGATGAATGCCGGCTCGTTCGAGTTCGGCTTCGCGGTCGACTGGATGCGCAAGGATCTCGGCATCTGCCTCGACGAGGCGCGGAGCAACGGCGCGAAGCTGCCGGTGACGGCGCTCGTCGATCAGTTCTACGCCGATGTGCAGGCGATGGGCGGCAAGCGCTGGGACACTTCGAGCCTCATTGCCCGTCTGGAGAAGTAAGGCTCAATAGAGAAAGGCGCCGGATCGCTCCGGCGCCTTCCCCATGACTTCGCAGCGTCTAGACGCGCGCGTACTTGTCTTCGAGGCGGACGATGTCGTCCTCTCCGAGATAGGAGCCGGTCTGCACTTCGATGAGTTCGAGCGGGATCTTGCCCGGATTGGCGACGCGATGGATCGAGCCGATCGGCAGATAGGTCGATTCGTTCTCGTTCACCGTGTAGACCTTCTCGCCCAGCGTCACCTCGGCGGTGCCCTTGACGATCACCCAGTGCTCGGCGCGGTGGTGATGCTTCTGCAGCGAGAGGATCGCGCCGGGATCGACGACGATCTTCTTCACATGGAAGCGCGTGCCACGGCAGATCGTCTCATAGGTCCC
>NZ_FQUP01000014.1 GCF_900129325.1 Kaistia soli DSM 19436
CCGGTGACCTTCTTCAGCGCCAGCGCATAGGCATGCGCATGCACCGATCCGCGGACGAGGAGATAGCCGCAGACCTCGCGGCCGGTCGGATCCGTCAGTGTCTCATAGACGCGAAGCTTGTGAAGGCGCGCGCCGCATTCGAGATGGAAATTGTGGAGGAGATCGACGATCACATTTCCGGTGGTCGTGATGAAGTCGTTGTTCCAGCTCGCGCCATTGCTGCTGACGGGGGTGGCACCGCCGCCATTCGAGAGAAACGCCGCAGCCAGCCGGATGTCCTTCATGTCTTCGAACGGCGCGCCGGAGATGTCGCCGCCGTCCGCCTCGTCACCGTCATTGTCGGGCCCGTTGTTCAGCATCGCGACGCCGTTGCTGACCAGTTCGACATGGCCGAGCTCTTCGGCCGTGATACTCGCGACGAGCGAATAAAACGGCTTCAACTTGTCCTTGCTGCGGAAATTGAAGCTCTGGAACATGTAATTCCCGAGCGTCGACATCTCGCCATACTTGCCACCCAGCAGTTCCTGCAAAGCTGCAGCTGCATTTGGATCTGGTCTCTTCGGCGCAGGCAGGTCGACCTGCAGCTTGTTCACCCTCAGGAACATGGAACTACCTCCGGAAATATCGAACTGCCGCGAGCCGATCGCCCGGCGCGATAAAGATTTCACGACCCATAAATCTACTGCACAACAAGGTGCGTGGTCTTACGCGGCAGCAGTATTGTATCTTGTTCATCTCGGTTTGATCTTAACCTGGATTAAGAGGCAGATCTCATTTCTGCTAGACTGGATGACGGCGAGGGGGGATCGCGACGGCGGATGGACCCGCCCAATTGCATTTGCGCTCCACCACACGGATTGTGCCGAAACCGTTGTGGACGGCGAAGTGAAGTCTCCCGACTCGGCCGTTCTTTTTCGAGATCCGGAACGAACCAACCCGATAAACCTTTACCGGTCCATAGGAACTTCCGATCAGCGCAGATCAGCAGCGCGACCGGATTGTATTACCCAAATTATGACGCTGTCGGCCAAGAAATACTTTGGTCGGCGACCAGTTGATGCGTCGGTGGAGAATCAAATGGACGATCGCGGGAATATCCAAGCGCCAGGCAATGATCTTGATGGTGTTGGCGGCAATGCCGCGAATGCCGATGGTGTGTCCGACGCCATGTCCGCCATTAAGCGCGAGGGAGCCGAGCAGTTGGCCGCCGCCAAAGAGCAGGCCCAGGACGTGCTTGAAAAGGTCGGTGACGAGGCGAAATCCTTCGCAGCGGATCGAAAGGATGTGGCAAGCGACCAACTCGGCAATGTCGCGGATGCAATCGCTTCGGTTGCCGACACGCTCGAAGTCAACACCAGCCCGATGGTCGCGGACTATGCCCGCGACCTGGCGGACGGTTTGAAGCAGGCGTCGAACAGCGTCAAATCACGCAATGTCGACGAGATCGTCGGCCTGGTACAGGACTTCGGCCGCCAGCAGCCCCTGGCCTTCCTTGGAGCAGCAGCGCTTGCAGGCTTCGTAGCGAGCCGCTTCATGCTGAGCTCTGCGGAACGGACAAGGACTGGCGAACGGAGCGGCTCGCAAGCCGTCCCGACGCTTAGCACGTCTGACCCCGAACAGCGATCACTCGAGCGCGGAGAGGTCTGATGGCGCAAGAATCGGATGCACGCCCGCTCGTCCAACTGGTGGGCGATCTCGCCAGCAACATCTCGAGCCTTCTCCGGAAGGAAATCGAGCTCGCCAAGACTGAAACCTCCGAAAAGATCAGTCAGGTGTCTGGTGCCCTGACTCTCGTGGTCATCGGCGCCGTGCTGGCCGTTGGCGCGCTTGGCGTCGTTCTGGCCGCACTCGTCACTGGCATCGCCGCCATCCTTGTCGAGCAGGGCATGTCGGACCTGACCGCCAACGGCGCCGCAGCAGCAATCGTCGCGATCGTCGTTGGCCTTCTGGCCTGGATGTTCGTTTCGCGGGGAATTGATCGCCTCAAGGGAGGGAGCCTCACCCTCGATCGTACCACGCGGTCGCTCGGACGCGACGCCGCCCTCATCAAGGAGAAGCTCTGATGTCCGTTACTCATGCAAAGACGTCCGGGGAACTCGCCCAGGAAGTCGAAGCGCAACGCACGCGCGTCGAGACGACCATCGGCGAGATCCAGGATCGGCTGTCGCCGGGACAGCTGATTGACGAACTGCTGAACTACACAAAGAGCGGCCCGGGCAGCGAATTCGTTTCCAATCTTGGTCGCAGCGTGTCGAGCAATCCGCTGCCGGTGGCGCTGATGGGCATTAGCCTCGCTTGGCTGATGGCGAAGCAGGGTTCGACGGTGGCCGCCTCGGGGGGCAGCGTGTCGACGGACATCGCGGCGCCGTCCGGCCGAGGCTCTGAGGCGGAGTCTCGCCAGGAACATCGGTACGCCATCGTCAATGGCCGTGTCCGCCTGGTCGGTCGCTCCATGGCGGATGACGGCCGCAGCTACAGCGAATTCGCCGATGACACCGGGCGCAAGTACCGCGCTCTGACGGGCAACGGCGGCGAGCGCGCCGGCGATTTCATCGACGAGTCCGGCGCCAGCTTCCGGGGATTCAAGGACGCGGCCGGCGAACGCATCCAGACGATGGGCGACCAGGCCGGCAGTGTGCTGGATGCGGCCTCCGACTGGCTGTCCGATGCCTGGGACAGCGCCAGCGACGGTGTCGGCAAGGCAGCCAGCTCCATGGCAGCCGGCAGGGATGCCGTGCAGGCAAACGTTAGCGATGTGGCCCGCCAAATCGGCCAGCAGGCTAGGCAGTCGGGCAACACGTTGCTCGGTAGCCTGCACGACCAGCCACTGGTCGGCGGAGCGCTGGCCTTCGCGGTCGGTGCAGCGATCGCCGCAGCCCTTCCACATACAAGGCAGGAGGACGAAGCGTTCGGCGAAGCAGCCGATACGCTCCGCGCCAAGGCGGGCGACGTTACCCGCACTGTCTATGCCGAGGGCAAGGAACAGGTTTCCGAGATCTATCAGCGCGCTGCGGACAGGGCCGGCGAAATGCTGGATGCGACCAAGTCGGGAGACCAGGCGCCCGAGGTACAGCCCGCAGAACCGGCGCGGGCCGGCTGATCCGATCGGCGCAACCATGAACGAATTGCCAATGGCAAGTGGCATCGTCGTCATCAGCGATTTCGTGGATCGCAGCCATGGGGCAGAAGCTTCCTCCAGTACTCTGCCGGCGACCGTCGCGCCGACAGTGCATCGTGATGTGCTCAGGGTCGTCGGCGGTTATCTCGAACGACTGCCGCGCGCCGCGATCCGCGCCGGCTATGTAGACTTCGCCGAGATCTGGGATTGGAGCGATCGAGCCGCATCGCGGGCGCACCCGACGGATGATCCGTTTCTGACGCGCCGTCGCTTCAGGCTCGACGACGACCGACCGCCTTTCCATTCGGACGATGCTGTCGAATTTATCCGCAAGTTCGGGGCTCCGGCGATCATCTGCATCTGGGGCCTCGGCGTTTCCGAGCAAATCCTCGAAGCCTGTCGGGACAGCATTATTGTATACAATTCGATCGACGCGCCGCCGCTTCGCGTTCCCGATGCCGTCGCCCGCCATTTCGACCTCGTGCTGACCGGCGCGCAATGGCAGTCGGATGAGATCGCAGCTCGGTTGCCCGGCATGCCGACCGAAATACTGCCGATTGGACCAGAATTCGCTGCGCCTGAAATGTTCTTCCCGATCGCCGGGGAGAAGCACTACGACATCGTCTATGTCGCCGCAGCTCAGCCGTACAAGCGGCACGACATCTTGTTCGACGCGCTCGAGCGCGCGCCCCGCCGGCTTAGAGCGCTTTGCGTGATGGGATATGGCGAGCTTGGCGACGCCCTGAGGCTGGAAGCGGCCTCCCGGTGCCTCGACGTCGATTTCATCGGGCCGCCCGGGGTGACGCATGATGAAGTCAACCGGCTGATGAACCAAGCCAGGATCGGAGTCGTCTGCGGGATCGACGACGGCGCTCCCGCGATC
Organism: Kaistia soli DSM 19436; assembly: GCF_900129325.1. Lineage (GTDB taxonomy): Bacteria > Pseudomonadota > Alphaproteobacteria > Rhizobiales > Kaistiaceae > Kaistia > Kaistia soli. Next base: position 4,002 of record NZ_FQUP01000014.1, read on the forward strand.
CTGACCGAGTACATGCTGGCTGGCCTTCCAGTGGTGGCCAACAGCCGCCTGAAATGCGGCCTCCAGTATATTCTTCCTGAGACCGGGATCGTTTCGGACTCCGAGACGTTTCACTCTGGAATTCTACAGGCCCTGGACCGGCTGGCAGAATTTACACCGCGGAAGACGGTCATCGAACGATGGTCATGGCCGCACTCGATCCAAAGACTTGACGCTTATTTCCGCCGCGAGCCCGGAGCCTCGCCGGCCATCAAGCGGTCATTGCGGTAGCTCCTGGTTCGGCTGCAAGACCCGCCAATTCAATTTCGATTGTGCCGCTGATGCGCCGCTCCGCGCAGGGTCTTCCTGCGGCCAGATTTCCCTTCGTCCTTGAGCGATTAGGAACGCAACAATGACAGCATTGATCAAGGCATCGGACGTTGTCGTCGCCAATTCCCCGGATACTGAGCCGCCCTTGATCTGCCTGTCGCATCTTCGTTGGGACTTCGTTCTGCAACGCCCCCAGCATCTAATGCAGCGCTTTGCCGGGAACCGCCGAGTCTTCTTCTTCGAGGAGTATATTCCGACCGATCATCACCTCCCTTATCTCGAATACCACGCTTTCGACGGCACCGAGGTGGTCGCCGTGCGACCGCGCGTGCCGCACTGGTGGAACGAAGCGGACCGCGAGACGGCACTGGCTCGGCTGTTCGACATGCTGCTGAAGCTAAACCGCATCTCGAAGCCGGTGCTCTGGTTCTACACGCCGATGATGTTCGGCATGGTGCGCCATGTCGAACCTTCAGCTGTCGTCTATGACTGCATGGACGAGCTGGCGAATTTCCGCTTCGCGCCACCGCAGCTGCAGGCTCTGGAGGCCGAGCTCATCGAGCGCGCCGATGTCGTCTTTACCGGTGGCCAGAGCCTCTATGAGGCGAAGCATCACCGGCACGACAATATTCATCCGTTCCCCTCCAGCGTCGATCTTGACCATTTTGGCAAGGCGCGATCCGGCTTGCCGGCAGCGCCCGATCTCGCCGCCATCCCCGGCCGGCTGCTCGGCTATTACGGCGTTATCGACGAGCGGCTCGACCTCGACCTGATCGCGAGCATCGCTGCGGCGCGGCCCGACTGGTCGCTTGTCATGGTAGGCCCGGTCGCCAAGCTCCGGGCTGAGGACCTGCCCCGGGCGCCGAATATCCACTATTTGGGCGCCAGACCCTATGAAGATTTGCCGGCTTATCTAGCCGGCTGGGATGTCGCACTGATGCCGTTCGCGATTAACGAAGCGACGCGGTTCATAAGCCCAACCAAGACGCCGGAATATCTCGCCGCCGGCAAACCCGTTGTCTCGACGCCGGTTGCCGACGTCGTCCGCAGCTATGGCGACCTTGCCGGCGTCTGCATCGGCGGGGACGCCGCGGCCTTCGTCGCCGGATGCGAGGACGCACTCCACCTCGCCGACAAACCTGCGGAATGGTTGCCCGAAGTGGATGCCAAGCTGGCCGGAGGATCGTGGGACGCGACGTTCCAACGCATGGATGCTCTGTTGACCGAAGCCGTCGACCGCCAGAAACCAGGGTTGCCGCCGCCGTCATTCCCGGCTCCTTTGGTGGGTGCGCGCAGGCCGCCTTATGATGTGCTGGTCGTCGGCGCCGGCTTTGCCGGCTCGGTGCTGGCGGAACGCCTGGCCGCCGACGCGGGCAAGCGCGTGCTTCTATGCGATCGCCGCCCACACGTGGGTGGGAATGCGTATGACCATCTCGACGAGGCCGGAATTCTCGTCCACCGCTATGGGCCGCACATTTTCCACAGTAACAGCGAAGCGGTCGTCGCCTATCTATCGCGCTTCACCGAATGGCGGCCCTACGAGCATCGGGTGCTAGTCGCTCTCGGCGAGAGGCTGCTACCGATGCCGATCAACCGCACGACGATCAATCGGCTCTACGACATGGACCTCTCAAGCGAGGCCGAAATGCGCGCGTTCCTCATCAGCCGGGCGGAGACGATCGATCCGATCCGGACATCGCGGGACGTGGTTGTCTCCCAGGTCGGCGAGGAACTCTATCGCCTGTTCTTCGAAGGCTATACGCGCAAGCAATGGGGACTGGATGCGAGCCAGCTAGACAAGTCCGTCGCGGCGCGGCTGCCGACCCGCGAGACGGTCGATGACCGCTATTTCCTCGACCGGTTCCAGGCGATGCCACTTAACGGCTATACGCGCTTGTTCGAGAATATGCTCGACCATGACAGAATCCGCATCGAGCTTGGCGTCGACTACCAGGACGTGAAGTCGCCGACCATCGCGACGCACACGATCTTCACCGGTCCAATCGACGAATATTTTGGCCACCGCTTCGGCGCACTGCCGTATCGCAGCCTCGCTTTCCGGCACGAGACGCTGGACCGGCGGCGCTTCCAGCCGGTCGCAGTCGTCAACTATCCCGATGCTGCCGTTCCATATACCCGCACCACTGAATACAAGCACCTCACGGGGCAGGTGCATCGCAAGACCAGCATCAGCTACGAGACGCCGCAGGCTGATGGCGACCCCTATTACCCAATCCCGCGGCCAGAGAACGAGGCGTTGTACCGGCGCTATGCTGACCTCGCCGCCGAATGTCGGGATGTTACCTTTGCCGGCCGGCTCGGGACATATCGCTACTACAACATGGACCAGGTCGTCGGGCAGGCGCTCGCCACCTATCGCCGGCTGACGCAGACGGTCCGCGAGGCCGCGGCGGTGGAAGCGTGAAACCTGTCCTGGTTCTGGCGACGGATAGCCGCGATCCGTCGGGCCTCGGCGCACATATGCTGACGTTAGGCGTCGCGCTTGCCGACAGGTTCGACATTGTCGTTGCCGCCCCGCAACAGGGGCAGAGCGGCACTCTGCTGTCGCGTGCCGCGGCCTTAGGGCTCGGCGTGCTGGCGCTCGATCTTGATCGTCTCGACACTTTCGAAGCGTGGCTGTCGCGCAATGCCGACCTCGCTCATATTCATGCCGGCATCGGCTGGGAGGGCATTGGTCTGGCTGATGCGGCGCGGCGAAGCGGCGCGCCGGTGGTCCGGACGGAGCATCTGCCCTTCGTGCTGACTGACCCTGTGCAGATCGCCGCGTATGGCGACGGCCTCGCCAATGTCGACCGCGTCATTACCGTTTCCGAGGCATCGGCCGCCTCCTATGCGGAGGCTGGGTTCGACCCGGCGACATTCGCGACTGTCCGGAACGGGATCGATCCGCTGGGCCCGGCGCGAGGCCGGCAGGCCGTACGGGCTGAACTGGGGCTCGACGGAAGCGACATCGTCGTGCTTGTCGTCGCGCGTTTCACAGCGCAGAAGGGCCATCAGACACTGATCGACGCTGTCCCGACGGTCCGCCGGGCGCGATCTGGCATCCGCTTGCTGCTGGTTGGCGACGGCCCCGGGCAAGCGGCGATCGCGGATGGTGTCAAACAAGCTGGCTTAGAGGACGTCGTTCGCTTCCTCGGGCAGCGGGACGACGTGCCGGACCTGATGGCGGCAGCCGATCTGTTCGTATTGCCGTCGGAATTCGAGGGTTTGCCGTTGGTCTTGCTGGAGGCGATGGCAGCCGGACTACCGATCGTCGCTACCGCGATCGGCGGCTCCGACGAGGCGCTCGGCCACCAGCACCCCTATCGCGTTCCGCCGCGTGAGCCTGAGGCGCTTGCCGCGGCCATCCTTAAGGTCGTGAATGACATGCCGGCCGCCGCGTCGGTTGCCGATGGCGCGCGGCAGCGCTTCGAGACGCGATTCCGCGCGTCCCGCATGGCGGACGAGACCGCCGCGATCTATGCGCCGCTGCTGGCGCGCGCCGAAATAGGCCAAAAGGAACCCCGCGCTATGACCAAGACACGTATCGGCTTTATCGGTGCCGGCGGCATCGCCAACCGCCATCTCGGCGTGCTCGAGCAGTTCGAGGACGTAACGCTGGCGGCCTTCGCCGATCCCGATTTCGCCCGTGCCGAGACTGCGGCGCAGCGTTTCGGCGCCCGGGCCTACGCCGATTTCCTCACGATGCTGGAGGAGGCAGAACTCGATGCGGTCTATATCTGCATTCCGCCCTTCGCGCACGGAGTTGTCGAGCACGCGGTGATCGCGAAAGGACTGCCGTTCTTCGTCGAGAAGCCGGTCTCGCTCGATCTCGCCATTGCTGAGGGGATCGAGCAGGCTGCCAGCGCGGCAGGGCTGACTACGGCGGTCGGCTATCACTGGCGCTATCTCGACACCGTCGAGGAGGCCCGCCGCATCCTCGCAGACAATCCGGCCCGGCTCGTCTCGGGCTACTGGCTCGACCAGACGCCGCCGCCGCCATGGTGGTGGAAGGCCAATCGCTCCGGTGGGCAGATGGTCGAGCAGACGACGCATATCATCGATCTGGCGCGCTATCTCGTAGGCGATGTCGAGCAGGTGTTCGGGCTTGCCGGCCATTCGCCGCGCGAGGCCTTTCCCGGTCTCGACGTCCCGACCGTAAGCACGGCGAGCCTGAAGTTCAGCTCGGGTGCGATCGGCAATATCGGCTCGACCTGTCTGCTGCGCTGGGGCCACCGGGTCGGGCTGCACCTGTTTGGCGACGGGCTCGCGATCGAACTCACCGACCACGATCTGATGGTCGATGTCGGCGCCGGACGTCCGACGCGCCAAGCCGAGGGCGATCCGGTCTGGCGGGAGGACCGCGACTTCGTCGACGCAGTCCGAGGCGGCGAGAACCGTATCCGCTGTCCCTATCCGGAAGCGGTGGCCACGCATCGCATCGCGCTCGCCATCGTCCGATCTGCCGAGACCGGCCAGCCGGTCGCTCTCTAGCCCAGCCGAGGATACCTCATGTCAGACCATCGCCAGATTCGTTCTTTGGGCATCGAGAGACACGGAGAGGCCTATGTCTTCGACTATGACGAAGGGCCGCCAGCCGAAGGGCATGTGCGTCTCGATACGCTTTATACCGGCTTCTCGGCCGGCACGGAGTTGACCTTTCTGAAGCACACCAATCCCTATTTCCATTCGCGCTGGGATGGCGACCGTGGCGTGTTCATCGCCGGCGAGCCGGGGCTACACTATCCGGTTCCCTTCCTCGGCTACATGGAAGTGGCGCGGGTCACGGAATCCCGAAATGGCGGCTTTTCCGAGGGCGATGTCGTGGCCACCACCTTCGCTCACAAGACTGGGCATACGGCCGACCCGTTCCGTGACGTGCTGGTGAAGCTGCCCCCAGAGCTCGATCCAATCCTTGGCATCTTCGTCGCTCAGATGGGGCCCATCGCCGCGAACGGCATCCTGCATGCCGATGCCGAGGCCTGCGGCGGCGCCGTCACCCGGCTTGGTCAAGGCGTCGCCGGTCGGAACGTTCTCGTGATCGGTGCCGGGCCCGTGGGGATGCTGACAGCACTGTTCGCCCGCCGCGCTGGGGCCTCGGAGGTCGTGATCGCCGATCCGTCCCCGGTCCGCCGCCGCATCGCCGAGGCCCTCGGCTTGCAGGCAATGGATGAGGAGCAGGCCTGGCAGCATGCCAAGGCGCGCTGGCATTCAGGCGGCGAGGATCGCGGCGCCGACGTGGTGTTCCAGACGCGCGCGCATGCCGCCAGCTTGCACATGGCGCTGCGCGCGCTCCGCCCGCAGGGCACGGTGATCGACCTCGCCTTCTACCAGGGCGGCGCCGGCGAGCTCAGGCTGGGCGAGGAATTCCATCACAACGGTCTCGCCATCCGCTGCGCCCAGATCAACCGGGTGCCGCGCGGCATGAACCATGCTTGGGACCGGGGTCGACTGGCGCTGGAGACGCTCGATCTGCTGCAGTCGGATGGTGCCGCGATCCGCGAGAACATGATCACCAACATCGTTCCGTTCGACGAAGGCCCTGCCTTTTTGAAGACGCTGGTCGAGCAGCGCTCCGATTTCCTGCAGATCGTATTCAAGGTGCGAGATTGACGACCGAGCCGACCCGTATCCTATTTGTCTTCGCCTGGCTGGTTGTCGGCGGCGAGGAGACCGAAGTGCGCCTGCTGGCCAAGGCGCTTGACCCGTCGCGCTATCGCATCGACGTCGTGGCGTGCTTCCGCAAGGACGGCATGCCCGAGCAGACGCATAGGCAGTTGGAAGCCCTGGGGATCGACGTCGATCGGACGCCCTACGATCTCTCTTTCGAGGATACGGTTGCCTATCTGGCGAAGAAGGTGGCCGCATACGATGTCGTGATCTCGTCGCAAAATGTCGCGGACATCTATCCGGCCCTGGAGCGCGCGCATCTACGGCCGCCGCTGATTGAACATGGCGGCCTCGTCTCGGAGGCGCTGGCCGGGCCGAAGCACTTCACCAACTTCTATGTCGGCGTGTGCCGATCGATCCGCGACGCGGCCGCTACGCATATGCCGGGGCGAGAGCACCATTCCCTTGTCATCCCCTCGATGGTTGAGCTTTCGGCATTCAATCCGGCCGGCCGCGATGCAACGCGGACGGCGCTTGGCATCGCCGCCGATCGGCCGTTGATCGGCTGGGTTGGCCGCCTCGATCGCAAAAAGCGCGTCGAGGATTTCATCGAGGCCGCGGCGATCGTGCATCGCGAGCTGCCGGAGGCATCGTTCCTCATCATTGGCGGCCCCGACGCCTTCATGCCGGACTATGCCGAGGACCTGCGATCGCTCGCCGCCCGGCGCGGCCTGCTACCGACGACGCTTCAGTTCCTCGGCGACCGCGACGATGTGCCGAGGATTCTCCCGGCGCTCGACATCTTCGTCTGGTTGTCGCGGGGCGAGGGCATGCCGCATGTCGTCGCCGAAGCGGGCGCGGCTCGCCTCGCGGTAATCGCGACGCCGGACAACGGTGCTTTGGAGCAGATCGAGGACGGCATCTCGGGGCTTTTCGTACCACATGAAGACCCGCCGGCGGCGGCCGCCGCCATCATGCGCCTCGCAGGCGATGCGCAATTGCGGGCAAGACTCGGCGACGCGCTCCACCGCAAGGTCGCGGCCGACTACGACGTCCCGGTCGTGGTGGAGAAGTGGCAGCGGCTGATCGATGAGGTCGTCGCCGAGCGGGCCGCGGCGCCGGCCCCGGCGCTGTTTCGCTCGTTCTACCAGGGCGGCTTCGAATGCTCGACGCACAAGCTGCGGAACGGGCGGCGGCTCGACATCATCGCCTCGAGCGAGCACGACCGCAACGCCGTTGAAGACTATCAGCAGTTGGCCGGCCTTGGCATGCGGACGGTGCGCGACGGGCTGCGCTGGCACCGGATCGAGCAGCAGCCGGGCCGCTACGACTTTTCAAGCTTCCTGCCAATGCTCGCCGCCGCGCAACGATCGGGGACGGAGGTGATCTGGGACTTGCTGCATTATGGCTGGCCGGATGACCTTGATCCCTTGGGGCCGCATTTCGTCCGCCGCTTCGTCCACTTTGCCGCGACGGCGGCGCGCGTCGTGCGCGAGGAAAGCGACGCGGTGCCATTCTATGCGCCTGTGAATGAGATTTCGTTCACCGCCTGGGGTGGCGCCGATGCCGCCTCCATCAACCCGTTTGCTCGTGGCCGTGGCTTCGAGTTTAAGGTCCAACTGGCGCGCGCCGCCATCGAGGCAATCAACGCCATCCTTGACATCGAGCCGCGGGCGCGCTTCGTCCATTGCGATCCGATCATCAATGTAATCACCGATCCAAGACGGCCGCATGAGTTCGGCGCCGCCGAAGGCCATCGCCAGGCGCAGTTCCAGGCCTGGGACATGATCGGGGGCACGCTGTGGCCGCAGCTCGGCGGCTCGCCCCGCCATCTCGACATCATCGGCGTCAACTACTACTCGAACAACCAGTGGATCCACGGGGGTCCGCCGATCGATCTCGGCCATCCGCTTTACCGGCCGCTGCATCGTCTGCTGATGGAGACATATGGCCGGTACGGCAAGCCGCTCTTCATTGCGGAGACCGGCATCGAGTTCGAGCGACGCCCCGACTGGCTGGCCTACGTTGGAGATGAGGCCCGGCTGGCGCGCCTTAAGGGCGTCCCGGTCGAGGGAGTCTGCCTCTATCCGATCCTCAACCATTTCGGCTGGGACGACGATCGTCCGTGCCAGAACGGGTTGCTCGAACATCATCGGGAGGCCGGCGGTCGTCGCATGTTCGCTCCGCTCGGCCAGGAACTCTCACGCCAGCAATCACTTGGACCGCTATCCGCGAGTTCGAAGTGCATCCCTGGCGTTCGTCACGATGCGATCCCCGAAGCAGCGACGGTTTCCCGCTGAAGGCGAACCTTTCTATCGCCCATGGCCTCCGCAGCGTCGGAACAAGTGAGACCGCCGGGCTCGCTAGAGGTGGAGCGGCCGGCCCGCCGACGCGGCTTCGGCCGCGGGGACGGCCTGTCGGCGCCACGTGGCGGTGCTAATCAGCCAGCATATGGATGATGGCGTGAGCGATGGAGTGCTCGAGATAGGGCTTGGGGAAGAAGCGGGCACCTTCCGGCAGGTGGCTCTGATCAAGGATTGCCTTCCCTGACGCGACGATCAGCTTCACCGGCGGCCATCGCTCGCGAATATAGCGGGACAGCTTGAGTCCATCCATCGTCCCGGGCATGTCGACATCCGTGAACACAAGACGGATATCCGTCCGCACCTCAAGAAGCCGGATCGCTTCGTCGGCATCCCTTGCCTCGAGGGCTTCGAAGCCGGCCGATTTAACCAGCTCCACTGCGCCCATGCGTATGAGGGCCTCGTCTTCGACGATAAGAACGACGCCATCTCGCTTTGTCATGGGTGTCTCGGTTTGGCGAAGTTGCTCGGCAACTCCCCTAGGCAGCTCGTGGTGCAGGATGACCCACTTCAGCTAAGCCTTCGTATCCAACGCAGATCGAGGTCCCCGGTTGCGTGTCGATGATCCGGATCTTCGCGTAAAACTGACCGGAGAGAGCGTCGACAATGCCGGTTCCAAGTCCCGGCTGCGGGGCCTCGGCGCCATCCGGAATGCCGATGCCGTCATCGCTGACCGACAGCATCCAGTCCGAACTCTCAGATCGATAGTCGACGACAATCCTTCCCTTTCTGCGCCCCGGGAAAGCATGCTTCAGTGCATTGATGACCAGTTCGGTGACGATCAACCCGAGGCTCACCGACACGCGCGCATCAACGGCGCTCTCGTCGGCATGAACAGAAATCGACAGCCGCCTGGGATCACGGATCATCGAGGCGCCCAGGCTTTCGCAGAGCTGGGTTAGGTAGGGCCTCAACGCCACTTCGCCCAACGCCGATGCCGCGAGCTGTCGCTGGACGGCGGCGATCGACATGACGCGGTTGTGCGCGCTCTGGAGGTGCTCGCGCGCCTCCCCGGATTGGACCTTGCGGGCGCTTTGCATCAGCACGCTCGCGATGATCTGCAGGCTATTGGCGACGCGGTGCTGGACTTCCTGCAGCAGGATCGCCTTCTCACG
>NZ_FQUP01000003.1 GCF_900129325.1 Kaistia soli DSM 19436
CCGTGTTGAACGACGACGACCGCCGCTTGACGCCGTGCACGACATAGCCCTTCTCGAGCAGAAGCTCCGAGAGATACGCCCCGTCCTGACCCGTCGCGCCGGTGATCAGCGCCGTCTTGCCCGTATGTGAAACCATGAACTCTGTCGCCGCCCCGTAAAAGTTGAGCCGTCACTCGATGTGCCGATGAGCCCGCACGCCCATACGCTTTCACCAAGTTATGAAGGTTTTATGTGGCAGTGCAACATAAATGTGCAGCCGCACATTCACCGCCCCTGCCGGCGATAATCACCCTGTCGAAGCCTACATATGCCGTGCCGAAGGCCGGCACCAGCAACGCATGGTTCCAGCGCGCCGCCCCGGAACAGCCCCCGCCGGATAGAGCATCAATCACCCGACGGCGCCGCCACAACGACGCAAAATACTATTCCGCCGCGGCCTCGAGGACGTCGCCGGTATCGTCGACGCCACGGCCGACCGACGTGTAGCTGAAACCATGGCGCGCCGCGTCTTCGCGACTGTAGACGTTGCGAAGGTCGACAAGAACCGGCGTCTCCATCGCCGACTTCAGCCGGCCGAGATCGAGCGCCCGGAACTGGTCCCATTCGGTCACCAACACCAGCGCATTCGCGCCGGCCGCCGCGTCATAGGGGCTCGCGGCATACGTGACGCGTTCGTCGAGAAGGGGCTTCGCCGCTTCCATGCCGACCGGGTCATGCGCCACGATCCGCGCCCCGGCATCCTGCAGGGCTTGGATGATTGCCAGCGACGGCGCCTCGCGCATGTCGTCCGTCCGCGGCTTGAAGGTCAGCCCCAGCACAGCAATCAGCTTGCCGCGCACGTCGCCGCCGCAGGCCTGGATCACCTTGCGGGCCATTGCGCGCTTGCGCTGGTCGTTGATCGCTACGGTCGTCTCGATCAGCCGGATCGGACTGCCGTGATCCTGCGCCGTCTTGACCAGCGCCAGCGTGTCCTTCGGGAAGCAGGAACCGCCATAGCCGGGACCGGCATGAAGGAATTTCGAGCCAATGCGGTTGTCGAGACCTATCCCGCGCGACACCGCCTGCACATCCGCCCCGACCTGCTCGCAAAGATCGGCGACCTCGTTGATGAAAGTGATCTTCATCGCGAGGAAGGCATTCGCCGCATATTTGATCAGCTCGGACGAGCGGCGAGAGGTGAAGACGATCGGCGAGTAATTGAGATACAGCGGCCTGTAGACCTCTACCATCGGCTCGCGCGCCCGTTCGTCCTCGAGGCCCACGACGATTCGGTCCGGCTTCTTGAAGTCGGCGATCGCCGCGCCTTCGCGCAGGAATTCCGGGTTTGAAACCACCGCGACATCGGCCGCAGGGTTGGTCTCGCGGATGATTCGCTCCACTTCATCGCCCGTCCCCACCGGGACGGTCGACTTTGTGACGACGACAGTGAAGCCCGTGACCGCAGCGGCGATCTCGCGTGCCACCGCATATACATAGGAAAGGTCGGCATGGCCATCGCCGCGCCGCGACGGCGTCCCGACTGCGATGAACACAACATCGGCGTCGCCGACCGGACCGGCAAACTCGGTCGTGAACGACAGCCGACCCGCTTTCACGTTCTCTGCAACAAGTTCGTCGAGTCCCGGCTCGTAGATCGGGATCTGACCCTGCTCGAGTGCCGCGATCTTTTTCACATCCTTGTCGATGCAGACCACGCTGTGGCCGAAATCGGCAAAGCAGGCTCCCGAGACGAGGCCAACATAGCCAGAACCAATCATCGCAATTTTCACGGGCGCACCACGCTGCTGTTCATGGGAGGCCTAAATTCAAGTTGCAGATTGCCGTTTCTGACCGACGTCTGCGGCTCAATATCTACAATGACGCCGGATGATAGTGCAATGCAAAGCTGGATGATAGTGCAATGCATAACACTCTATCGCGCTGCACAATTTTTGCCGCTGCGCCCATTTTTCCCATGCCAAATGGACGAACACGCGGGTAGAGCGGTCGGAAAGGCGCCATGCCGACAAGCCGAGCGCGGTATGTCGCTGCGGCCGAAAGCGGTCGGTTGGAGAATGTGACGCCCTTCGGGCATAGGTTGCGAGCCTCCCGCCGGCCTGATCGGCCCAGACGCCGCAATGAGCGCGATGAGACTCAATCCGGGCTTATGAGCGCTGCTTCTTGTTGGCCCAATGGGGCTTGCCGGCACCACCCGGACGCGAGCGGTTCGACTTCGGGGCCGGCCGCGCCGCGGCCGGCGCCTCAGCCGGCTCGATACGGATCTCTTCCTCGCCGCCACGACGAATCGCGATAGCAAATCGTTCCGCCGCCTCGGCGGTGATCTCGAATTTGCTGTCGCGCTCAAAAATCTTGATCGCGCCGATCTCGTTCTTTGTAACGTGGCCGCGCCGGCAGATCAGCGGCAGCAGCCATTTCGGATCGGCGTTCTTGGTCTTGCCGACCGAAAGGCGGAACCAGACCATGGGCTTGTCGGAATTGCTGAACGGGCGTTCCGAGACGCTTCCCGCGTCGTCGCGCGGGGAATCACGGAAGGGGCGCTCGCCGCCCTTACCGTCTTCGCGCTCGCGACGCTGCGGTCGCTCGCGGGCATCGTTGCGACCAGCGCGGGCCGGGCGTTCGTCCGACGACGGACCGGGATCGAAGAGCTCCTCGGGCTCGGGAAGGCGTGTGCGATGCAGACGGATCAGAGCCGCGGCCACGGCCTCGGCGCCGATGCGCTCGATCAGGGTCTGCACGATCGGCAGTTCGTCGGCCGTCGGCGCCTCCGTCGAAACGAAACTCTCGATCAGACGCTCGCGGTCCTTGGCGCGGATTTCGTCAGCTGAAGGGGCGGATGTCCAATAGGCATCGACGCCGGCACCCTTGATGAGGCGGATCGCCTTGCTGCGCGCCGTGTAGGGAACGAGCAGGGCGCTGATACCCTTGCGACCGGCGCGGCCGGTGCGGCCGCTGCGATGCAGCATTACCGCCGGGCCGGTCGGCAGATCCGCATGAATAACGAGGCCGAGATCCGGCAGGTCGAGGCCACGTGCGGCGACGTCGGTGGCGACACAGACGCGGGCGCGGCCATCGCGAAGTGCTTGTAGCGCCTGCATGCGCTCGCCCTGGCTCAGTTCGCCTGAGAGCGCCACGGCGGCAAAGCCGCGCTCGACAAGGGCGGCATGGAGATGGCGGACCGCCTCGCGCGTCGAGCAGAAGACGAGCGTCGCGCCGACGTCGAAATAGCGGAGCGTGTTGACCACAGCCATTTCGATCTCGTTCGGCGCCACGCGAAGCGCGCGATATTCGATATCTCCATGCGGCTGGTTCTGCACGATCGTATCGATCCGCATGGCATCGCGCTGATATTGGCGTGCGAGACGGACGATTTCGCGCGGCAGCGTCGCGGAGAACAGCAGCGTGCGTCGCTCCTTCGGCGCGGCGTCGAGGATCAGTTCGAGATCTTCGCGAAAGCCGAGATCGAGCATCTCATCGGCCTCGTCCAGCACCACGACCTTCAGTGCCGAAATATCGAGGCGGCCGCGCTCCAGATGGTCGCGCAGGCGGCCAGGCGTCCCGACGACGATATGGGCGCCATCGGCCAGAGCGCGCTGTTCGCGCCGGATGTCCATGCCGCCGACGCAGGTGGCGATACGCGCGCCAGTCGCAGCGTAGAGCCAGGCCAGTTCCGCCTGCACCTGCTGGGCCAGCTCGCGGGTCGGTGCGATGATGAGGGCGAGCGGCAGCTCAGCCCGGTCGAATCGCGTGGCTTCGCCGAGAATGGTCGTCGCCATGGTCAGACCATAGGCCACCGTCTTGCCGGACCCGGTCTGGGCCGAGACGAGCAGGTCGCTCTCGCCGACTTCCGTGCCGACAACGGCCGATTGGACAGCGGTCAGGCTCGTATAGCCCCGCTCGGCGAGCGCCGCGGCGAGGGCGGGATGGCGGATAATCGGAGCGGTGACGGCAGATGCGGCTTCAGAAGTCATGGCGGATATGAAGGCTTTCGGATCGAGCAACCGGTGCCGGACGCCCCTGCGCCCGAGCCCGGACGGCGTCCGGTGGGTTCGTCATAGTGCGATGCGGCAGCGCAGTCCATCGTCGTGAGTGGCCCGCCGGTTCGGAAACGCCGCGTTAATCGTCTTCGTCCATGATCCACTTACCATGTTGCATCGCATCGACACCCCATGATGACCACGCGCCAGCGCCGCAATTCCCACTATAGCAAGCTGCTGCTGCCCCTGGGGGCAATCGCGGTGATGGCCTATTTCGGCTATCACTCGTTCAATGGCGACTATGGCATCTGGTCTCGCGACCGCATGCGCCGCGAGGCGATCGGACTCGAGGCGGAACTCGCGAGCCTCAAGGCCGAGCGGCTCGCCTTGCAGGAGCGGGCCAAGCTCCTTCGCCCGGAAAGTCTCGATCCCGACATGATCGACGAGCGGGCGCGGCGTAATCTCAATGTGCTTAAGTCGGACGAGCTCGTGATTGATCTTGCTGCGGCGCGGCAGGCCAAGGCACAGTGAATTCTGCGCTGCGAGACGATTAACCGAAAATCAGTTCATACGACATTTAGGCAACGAAGTCATGTAGTTGGCGCATGGCTCCGATGCTTGCCATGCATCTTGGATTGCGTGCGGCCTTCGGATAACGTCTGGCCCATTAAGTTTGGGAAACGCTCCGGAGACGTAAGGTATGGCCGTAGCCAAATCGCAGGTCAGCAGCAAGGCTGCGACGACCGACGGACGCAAGCCGGCGGCGAGGGCAGCTAAAGCTGCAAGCGCGCGCACGGCTGGCGCCAAGCCGTCGATCGCCGAATTCTCGCGCGACGAGGAACTCGCCGCCTATCGCGAGATGCTGCTGATCCGCCGATTCGAGGAGAAGGCCGGCCAGATGTACGGCATGGGCCTCATCCATGGGTTCTGCCATCTTTATATCGGCCAGGAGGCGGTCGTGGTGGGCATGCAGATGGCCATCCGCACCGGCGAAGACCAGGTGATCACGGGTTACCGTGATCATGGCCACATGCTGGCGACCGGCATGGACGCCAAGGGCGTGATGGCCGAGCTGACCGGACGGCGCGACGGCTATTCGCGCGGCAAGGGCGGCTCGATGCACATGTTTTCCATCGAGAAGCAGTTCTTCGGCGGTCACGGCATCGTCGGTGCGCAGGTCTCGCTCGGAACTGGCCTTGCCTTTGCCAATCGCTATCGCAAGAACGACCGCGTCTCGCTGACCTATTTCGGCGACGGCGCCGCCAACCAGGGCCAGGTTTACGAGAGTTTCAACATGGCCGAGCTGTGGAAGTTGCCGGTCATCTATATCATCGAGAACAATCGCTACGCGATGGGCACCTCGGTCAGCCGCTCTTCGGCGCAGACCGATTTCTCGAAGCGCGGGCTTTCCTTCAACATCCCCGGCGAGCAGGTCGATGGCATGGATGTGCGCGCTGTGCGCGCCGCCGGCGAGCGGGCTGTGGAATGGTGCCGCGCGGGCAAGGGTCCCTACATCCTCGAGATGCAGACCTATCGCTATCGCGGCCACTCGATGTCCGATCCGGCCAAGTACCGGTCTAAGGACGAAGTGCAGAAGATGCGCACCGAGCACGATCCGATCGAGCAGGTGCGCCTGCGCCTGATCGACAAGGGCTGGGCGAGCGAGGACGATCTCAAGAAGGTCGATGCCGAGGTGCGCGATATCGTCAATGAAGCGGCGGATTTCGCCCAGAACAGTCCCGAGCCGGATGCTTCCGAGCTCTGGACCGATATTCTCAAGTAGGGCGAGGGACAGTCATGCCGATCGAAATTCTGATGCCGGCGCTGTCGCCGACCATGGAGGAGGGCACGCTCTCCAAATGGCTCAAGAAGGAAGGTGACAGCGTCAAGTCCGGCGACGTCATCGCCGAAATCGAGACCGACAAGGCCACGATGGAAGTCGAGGCCATCGACGACGGCAAGATCGGCAAGCTGCTGATCCCCGAGGGCTCGCAGAACGTCAAGGTCAATACGCCGATCGCCGTTTTGCTGGCCGATGGCGAGGACGCCTCTGCCGCTTCGGCGGCCCCGGCCAAGGACGAACATGGCGTGCCCGAGGCTGCAAAGAATGGCAGCGGAGAGGCGGGCTCTGCCCCAGCCGCCAGTGCCGGCGCAGCACCCGCAGCTCCGGCTGCAATCAAGACAGAGATTGCCAACGATCCCGACATTCCCGCCGGCACCGAATTCGTCACCATGACGGTGCGAGAGGCGCTTCGCGACGCGATGGCGGAAGAGATGCGCCGCGACGCAGACGTCTTCGTCATCGGCGAGGAAGTCGCGGAATATCAGGGTGCCTACAAGATCACGCAGGGCCTGCTGCAGGAGTTCGGTGCCGATCGCGTGATCGATACGCCGATCACCGAGCATGGCTTTGCGGGCCTTGCCACGGGCGCTGCGCTCGCCGGGTTGAAGCCGATCGTCGAGTTCATGACGTTCAATTTTGCCATGCAGGCGATCGACCAGATCATCAACTCGGCCGCAAAGACGCTCTACATGTCGGGCGGCCAGCTTGGCGCCTCGATCGTGTTCCGCGGCCCGAACGGCGCCGCCTCGCGCGTCGGCGCGCAGCACAGCCAGGACTATTCGGCCTGGTACAGCCAGATCCCGGGTCTGAAGGTCGTCGTGCCCTATACGGCCGCCGACGCCAAGGGCCTCTTGAAAGCGGCGATCCGCGATCCGAACCCGGTCGTGTTCCTCGAGAACGAAATGGTCTACGGCCATTCCTTCGAGGTGCCGAAGCTCGATGATTTCGTGCTGCCGATCGGCAAGGCGCGTATCCACAAGGCCGGCAAGGATGTCACGATCGTCTCGTTCGGCATTGGGATGAGCTATGCGATCAAGGCCGCCGAGCAACTCGCAGCCGAGGGGATCGACGCCGAGGTCATCGATCTGCGCACGCTGCGTCCGCTCGACATCGACACGGTGATCGCCTCGGTCAAGAAGACCGGCCGCTGCGTCACTGTCGAGGAAGGTTGGCCGCAGAATTCGGTCGGCTCGGAAATCGCCTCGCAGCTCATGGAGAAGGCGTTCGACTATCTCGATGCGCCGGTGCTCAAGGTCACGGGCAAGGACGTCCCGATGCCCTACGCCGCCAATCTCGAGAAGCTCGCGCTGCCGAATGTCGGCGAAGTGATCGCGGCGGTCAAAGCCGTCACGTATCGCTAGGGGGAAGCGGCCATGCCGATCAATATCCTGATGCCTGCGCTTTCGCCGACCATGGAGGAGGGCAACCTCTCCAAGTGGAACGTGAAGGAAGGCGATAAGGTCAAGTCCGGTGACGTGATCGCCGAGATCGAGACCGACAAGGCGACGATGGAAGTTGAATCCATCGACGAGGGCACGGTCGGCAAGATCGTGGTTGCCGAGGGCACGCAGGGCGTGAAGGTCAACGCGCTGATCGCGGTCCTGCTCGCTGATGGCGAGGATTCGTCGGCCATCGGGCGTGCTCCGGCGCCCGAAGCGAAGGCCGAGGCCAAGCCTGAGGCCGCGCCGACGCCGGCCGCCGTTCCAGCTGCAACACCGGCTCCCGCCGCGCCAGCGGCAGCAGCGGCGCCGGCCGCTGCCGGCGACCGCGTCTTCGCCTCGCCGCTCGCCCGCCGCATCGCGAAGGAGGCCGGGCTCGACATCGCGAAGATCGCCGGCACTGGCCCGCATGGCCGCGTGATCCAGGCCGATGTCGAGGCGGCCAAGTCTGGCGCGCCGGCGAAGGCAGCCCCGACTTCGGCACCGCAAGCGGCCGCCGCGCCTGCCCCTGCTCCGGTCCCGGCTGGCGCGTCCGATGCGCAGGTGCTGAAGCTCTTCGCTGAGGGCTCCTACGATCTCGTTCCGCATGACAACATGCGCAAGACGATCGCGCGGCGCCTTTCGGAATCGAAGCAGACCGTCCCGCATTTTTACCTGACGATCGACACCGATCTCGATGCGCTGTTGGCGCTGCGCGAGCAGATCAACGGTGCCGCGCCGAAGGACAAGGACGGCAATCCAGCCTACAAGATCTCCGTCAACGACATGATCATCAAGGCGATGGCCTTGTCGCTCAAAAAGGTTCCTGCCGCCAACGCGTCCTGGACCGGCGACAACATGATCCTGCACAAGGTGGTCGATGTCGGCGTCGCCGTTTCGATCCCCGGCGGGTTGATTACGCCTATCGTCCGCAATGCCGACCAGAAGACGCTGTCCGCGATCTCGAACGAGATGAAGGACCTCGCCAAGCGTGCGCGCGATCGCAAGCTGAAGCCCGAGGAATATCAGGGCGGCACGACTGCGGTCTCCAATCTCGGCATGTTCGGTGTCAAGGACTTCGCCGCGATCATCAGCCCGCCGCATGCGACGATCCTGGCCGTCGGTGCCGGCATCCCGAAGCCGGTGGTTAAGGGTGGCGAGATCAAGATCGCGACGGTGATGTCGGTGACGCTCTCGACCGATCACCGCGTCGTCGACGGCGCGCTTGGCGCGGAATTGATGCAGGCCTTCCGCGGCTATATCGAGAAGCCGATGGGAATGCTGGTCTGACCGGCCCGGCCGGCTGCCTTGATCCCGATCAAGGACGCCGGCCGCCCGATCGGCAAGTGAGAGCGCGTCTGAACACCCAAGGAGAGACGCCATGGCCCATACGCCGCACGAGCTTGCCGAGGATTTCCCTGACGACCAGGACAAGATTGCCCGGCTGAAGGCCGAGGACGCGCATTTCGCGAAGCTGGTCGAGGCCTATCACGACGTCAATCGCGCCGTGCACCGGGCCGAGACCGATGTGGAGCCGACCGACGACGCCCACATGACGGACCTGCGCAAGCGCAGGATGCAGTTGAAGGATGAGATTGCCGGACGGCTCAGGGCGTGAGCGGGCAGGGCGGACCTTCAGGCCCGCCCGCCTGCCGCCTCAGGCGGTCCGGACCACAACCATGACGCCGGCCCTCGCAGATGGTCCGGTGGAAGCGGCGAAGGGGATGGGCCGATGGCCAACAGCTACGACGTGATCATCATCGGTTCCGGTCCTGGCGGCTATGTCGCCGCGATCCGGGCTGCGCAGCTCGGGCTGAAGACGGCGGTCGTCGAGAGCAAGCATCTCGGCGGAATCTGTTTGAACTGGGGCTGCATTCCGACCAAGGCGCTGCTGCGCTCTGCCGAGGTGTTCCATTACATGGAGCATGCCGGCGACTACGGCCTTTCGGCCGACAAGGTCGGCGCCGATGTCGCCGCGATTACCAAACGCTCGCGCGGCGTTGCCAGCCAGCTCAACCAGGGCGTTACCGGCCTTTTGAAGAAGAACAAGGTCGATGTGATCTGGGGCGTCGCTGAGATTGCCGCGCCCGGCAAGGTGACCGTCAAGCCGGCTCCGGCCGAGGCCTATGGCAAGCCCAACACGCCGCCCAAGGGCGCGCTCGGCGCGGGCGACTACGAGGGGAAATCGATCATCGTTGCGACCGGCGCCCGGCCGCGCGCCTTGCCCGGCATCGAGCCCGACGGCAAGCTGATCCTGACCTATTTCGAGGCGATGGTGCCCGAGACGCTGCCGAAAAAGCTGCTCGTCATGGGCTCCGGCGCGATCGGGATCGAATTTGCTTCGTTCTACCGGACGCTTGGTTCGGAAGTCACGGTCGTTGAGGTGCTGCCGCAGATCCTCCCAGTCGAAGATGAGGAGATCGCAGCACATGCCCGCAAGCGCCTGGAAAAGCAGGGCTTCCGCATCCTGACCGGTGCCAAGGTGACCAAGGTCGTCAAGGGCGCGTCGTCGATCACCGCGACGGTGGATCTCGGCGACGGCAAGAGCGAAGAGATTACCGCCGACAAGATGATCTCAGCAGTTGGCGTCGTCGGCAACATTGAAGGCCTCGGCCTCGAAAAGCTCGGCGTAAAGACGGATCGCGGCTGCGTCGTCACCGATGGCCTTGGCCGGACCAATGTGCCGGGCATCTTCGCGATCGGCGACGTGGCGGGTCCGCCGATGCTCGCGCACAAGGCCGAGCATGAGGGCGTGATCTGCGTCGAAGGCATCGCCGGCCAGCATCCGCATCCGATGGACAAAGCCAAGATCCCGGGCTGCACCTACTGCAATCCGCAGGTCGCCTCGGTCGGCCTCACTGAGAAGAAGGCGCGCGAGGCGGGCTATGACATCCGCGTCGGCAAGTTCCCGTTCATCGGCAACGGCAAGGCTATCGCGCTCGGCGAGCCCGAGGGCCTCGTCAAGACGATCTTCGACAAGAAGACCGGCCAGTTGCTCGGCGCCCACATGGTCGGCGCGGAAGTGACCGAACTGATCCAGGGCTTCGTCATCGCCATGAATCTCGAGACGACGGAAGAGGACCTGATCCATTCCGTCTTCCCGCATCCGACTCTCTCCGAGACGATGCACGAAAGCGTCATGGCCGCCTATGGCAGGGCGATCCATATCTGATCGACGACGGCGATCGGTCGTCCGACTGCCGGAATGAAGGTCCGTCGACCACCGCCTCGCGCATGATCGCCATGCGTGAGGCGATCTGGCGCAGGCGGTGCAAAGCCTCCATATTGGGGGCGTAGTGGGAGGAGAGAGGTCGGATATGACGGGTGTTGGCATCTTCGCGACGATCATTATTGGCATCCTTGCCGGCTGGATCGCCTCGCGTACGCTCGGTCGCAGTCACGGGCTAATCATCAACCTGATCGTCGGCCTCATCGGCTCGTGGATTGGCGCGATCCTCGTTTCGACGTTCAATCTCGATCCGCAGCCGGGCTTCATTTCGAGCCTTGTCGTCTCGACGGTCGGCGCGATCGTGCTTCTCTTCCTGCTCGGCCTCTTCCGCGGCCGCTGAATTCCGGAGACCTCATGGTCGTCGTTCTCGATACGGTCAACGCCAAGCTCTCCGAGGCCAAGGACCGCCGTCCGCGTCACCCTGAAAAGGTGAACCGGCCGGAGACGCCGCTGTTGCGCAAGCCGGACTGGATCCGCGTCAAGGCGCCTGGCTCGCCGGTCTATCGCGAGACGCAGGACATCGTGAAGAAGAACGGCCTCGTCACCGTGTGTGAGGAAGCCGGCTGCCCGAACATCGGCGAGTGCTGGTCGAAGAAGCACGCGACCTTCATGATCATGGGCGACACCTGCACGAGGGCCTGCGCCTTCTGCAATGTGCGCACCGGCATGCCGGAGGCACTTGATCGCGCCGAGCCGCAAAAGGTCGCCGAAGCGGTGGCGAAGCTCGGCCTCGAGCATGTCGTGATCACGTCGGTCGATCGCGACGATCTCGACGATGGCGGCGCACAGCATTTCGCCGAGGTCATCCTGGCGATCCGCGCCGCGGCGCCCGGCACGACGATCGAGATTCTGACGCCCGATTTCCTTCGCAAGCCGGGTGCGCTCGAAATAGTCGTCGCGGCAAAGCCCGACGTCTTCAACCACAATCTCGAAACCGTGCCGTCGAAATATCTGAAGGTGCGTCCCGGCGCCCGCTACTTTCATTCGCTGCGCCTGCTGCAGCGGGTGAAGGAACTCGATCCCGGCATGTTCACCAAGTCCGGCATCATGGTTGGGCTCGGCGAGGAGCGGAACGAGATCCTGCAGCTCATGGATGATCTTCGCGTTGCGGATGTGGATTTCCTTACGGTCGGGCAATATCTGCAACCAAGCCGCAAGCATCATCCGGTGATCCGCTTCGTCACGCCGGACGAGTTCAAGTCGTTCGAGACGATTGGCTATGCCAAGGGCTTCCTGATGGTGTCATCCAGCCCGCTGACCCGCTCGTCGCATCACGCCGGCGAGGATTTTGCCCGCCTGCGCGCGGCGCGGCAGGCGCTGCCGCGCGGCTGAGGATCGGATGCCCCATTTCGACACCGAGCGGACCGTCGCGCATTCGGCCGAGGCGATGTTCGCGCTCGTCGCGGATGTCGACAAATATCCCGAGTTCGTCCCGCTCTGCGAAAAGCTGACGGTGCGCGGCCGGCAATCGTCCGGGACGCGCGACGTGCTGATCGCCGACATGACCGTCGCCTACAAGATCGTTCGCGAGACCTTCACCACCAAGGTCGTGCTCGACGAGGCCGCCCGGACGATCCGGGCCGATTATCTCGACGGCCCGTTCAAGCATCTCGAGAATATCTGGACCTTCACGCCCATCGACGATGGCCACTGTAAGATCCGCTTCTCGATCGACTACGAATTCCGCTCGCGGACGCTGTCGATGCTGATGGGAACGGTCTTCGACAAGGCCTTCCGCAAGTTCGCCGACGCCTTCGAAAAGCGAGCCGATGCGGTCTACGGGAAGACCGTCTGACCAGCGCGTCAGCTCCCCACCAATGCCATGAGCATCGCCAGCGCGCGTTCCACCGTTGCGAAGCGAACGCCGGAGCGGTCGCGGTCTTCGAAGACATGCGCCTCGTGAACCGCCTGGCCGCCGCGGCGCATCGCGGCGAAATGGACGAGGCCGACGGGTTTTTCTGGTGAACCGCCGCCGGGGCCCGCAATTCCCGTCACTGCGACCGCAAGGTCTGCGTCGGACTTCGCCAAGGCGCCGACGACCATCGCCAGCGCCACTTCGCGGCTGACCGCGCCGACACGATCGATCAGGGCGGCGGGCACAGCAATCATCGCCGTCTTTGCGGCATTCGAATAAGTGACGAAGCCGCGATCGACGACAGCCGATGAGCCGGCGACCTCGGTGAGCGCGCCTGCAATCAGTCCGCCCGTACAGGATTCGGCCGTTGCGATCGTGAGACCCTTGTCGGCGCAAAGACGGATCAGGGTGCTGGCGGCCGGCAGGAGCGGGGAGAGGTCGGTCATCACGAGGCCTCGAAGGGCAGGCGGATGGTTGCCGTGCCAATGGCCGCGATGCCCTCGCCGCGGCCGACAAAGCCAAGCTTCTCGTTGGTCGTCGCCTTGACGCCGACCCGGTCTACGGAAATGCCGGCGATCTCGGCAATCCGTACGCGCATGGCGTCGCGATGCGGCCCGATTTTTGGGGCCTCCGCGACGATGGCGAGATCGAGATGCACGACCGTGCCCCTGCGCTGCCGGACGCGATCAACCGCATAGGCGAGGAACCGATCGGACGAGGCGCCGCGCCATTGCGGGTCGGAGGGCGGAAAATGCGAGCCGATATCGCCGTCGGCGAGCGCGCCCAGCAATGCGTCGGTCAGCGCATGTAGCGCGACATCGGCGTCGGAGTGGCCGGCGAGGGTCTGATGATGCGGGATCTTGATGCCGCCAAGCCAGACGCCGTCGCCCTCCGTGAAGGGGTGCACGTCATAACCCGTGCCGACGCGCGTCTCGCCATGCAGCATCAGGGTCTCGGCCGCCAGCCGCGCATCGGCCATCTCGATATCCTCCGGGCTGGTCAGCTTTATGTTGGTGCGCGCGCCTGTAACGAGCTTCACCGGAAGTCCCGCCCATTCGGCCAGCGCCGCGTCGTCCGTCGCTTCAATTCGGGCCTCGGAAGCGCGGCGATGGGCATCGAGAATGGTCGTGAACCGGAAGCCTTGCGGTGTCTCAGCGGCGAAGAGGTTTTCGCGCGGCACCGTATCGCCGACAAAACCGCTCTCATCGGCCCGTTTCAGCGTGTCTGTAACCGGCGAGGCGGCAAGGACGGCGTCATGCGCCTCGAGCGCGTCGATTACGCGCGAGATGAGCGCGGGCGAGGCAAACGGGCGGACGGCATCGTGGATGAGTACGGCGTCGGGCGCGAGCGGTGCCAGCGCCTCCAGGCCGAGACGGACCGAGGCCTGACGCGTTGCGCCGCCAGCGACGGCCGGCAGGAGCCCCGGTGCGTCACGGACGGCCGCCCCGTAGAGCGCGGCGTCATTGGGATGGATGACGACGGCAACCGCGCTGATATCAGGATGATCGAGAAAGAGGCGGACCGTGCGGGCGAGAATGGCCTCGCCACCGATCGAGCGATACTGCTTGGGGAGGCCGCCGCCAGCCCGCACCCCGCGCCCGGCCGCGACGATCAGCGCGACAATCAGCGGTTGGTTGGCGGCAGGCGACATGGCACATGTTCCGGACTTGGCCGTCGGGCGAAATCAGATCGCCGGGGCCCTTTCTTGGAGGCTTTGCGGCATGGATCGGAGATTTCCTCCTGCCGTGCAACAAGTCTCTTGCCGCCGCTCAATCCCTGACTAATATGTGGGCAGAGGGCACAGTGCCTATTCGGTAGTCAATTGATTGAAATCTCTACCTCTTTGCGGCGGTTGGCCGATCCGATGGCGATCGGCGATGTCACCATCGCCAATCGCGTCCTGCTTGCGCCGATGTCCGGCGTCTCCGATCGACCGTTCCGGCGCGTTGTCGCGGCGCAAGGCGCCGGGCTTGTGGTCTCCGAGATGGTGGCGAGCGAGGAGCTTGCCGGCGGCAATCCCGAATCGGTTCTGCGCGCCGAGGCGACGGGCAACGCGCTCCATGTCGTCCAGCTCGCCGGCCGCGAGCCGCACTGGATGGCGGAAGGCGCCCGCGCAGCGGCAGAAGCCGGCGCGGATATCATCGACATCAATATGGGCTGTCCGGCGAAGCGCGTGACGACGGGCTATTCCGGATCGGCGCTGATGCGCGATCTTGATCACGCGCTGACGCTGATCGAAGCGACGGTGGCGGCAAGCCCGGTTCCGGTGACGCTGAAGATGCGGCTCGGGTGGGACGAGCGAACCATCAACGCGCCCGAGCTCGCGCGTCGTGCCGAGGCCGCGGGCATCGCCATGGTCACGGTCCACGGACGCACGCGCTGCCAGTTCTACAAGGGCGAGGCGGATTGGGCGGCGATTGCTGCGGTCAAGCAGGCTGTCTCGATCCCGCTCATCGCCAATGGCGACATTCGGACGATCACAGAGGCCGAGACGGCGCTTCGCCTCTCCGGCGCGGACGGCATCATGATCGGTCGCGGCGCCTATGGCCAGCCGTGGCTGCCGGGGGCGATCGCCGCCTATTGCCGCGACGGCGTGATGCCAGTGGCGCCGGCGGGCGAGGCGCTCGTTGATCTTCTCGTCGCGCAATATGAGGAAATGCTGATGGTCTACGGCCCGATCATGGGGGTCCGTAACGCCCGCAAGCATCTTGGCTGGACCATGGAGGCGCTGGATCCCGGCGCGGTCGATCCCGCGATCCGCCAGGCAATCATGACGGAAAACCATCCCGCGCGTGTCATCGCGCTGCTGCGCTCGCATCTATCGAGCGTCCCGGAGCGGAGAGCCGCATGACCCCGCCTCCAGATACACGGGTTCGCAAGCAGGTGGACAATGCCGCCGCCCTGCTGCTCGACGCGCTGCCGCACCCGGTCCTGCTCATCGATCCTGAAGGTCATGTCACCGAGGCCAACGGCGCGGCACAGGACTTCTTCCAGGTGTCGGTGGCAATGCTGCGCCGGCAGCCGATGACCAATTTTGTGCCGTTCGGCAGCCCGCTTCTCGCGCTGATCGATCAGGTGCGCATGCGCGGCGCAGCGGTGAACGAATACCGGGTCGATGTCGGCACGCCGCGCAATGGCAGCGAGCGGATCGTCGACATCTATGCCTCGCCGATCCTGGAGCAGCCGCAGCATGTCGTGGTGATGCTGCAGGAGCGGACCATGGCGGAGAAGATCGACCGCCAGCTGACGCATCGCGGGGCGGCACGCTCGGTCACGGGGCTTGCCGCCATGCTGGCGCACGAGATCAAGAACCCGCTTTCGGGAATTCGCGGCGCTGCCCAGCTGCTCGAAACCTCGGTCGACGACAATGACAGGGCGCTGACGCGGCTCATCACCGACGAGGCCGACCGTATCGTCAAGCTGGTCGACCGCATGGAGGTCTTCTCCGACGAGCGTCCGATCGAGCGCGATCCGGTCAACATTCATGTCGTGCTCGAACATGTGAAGCGGCTGGCGCAGTCCGGTTTTGCCCGTCACATCCGCATCGTCGAGGAATATGATCCCTCGCTACCGCCGGTCTATGCCAATCGCGACCAGCTCATCCAGGTGTTCCTGAACCTCGTCAAGAACGCCGCCGAGGCGATTGGCGACGACGCCGATGGCGAGATCATGCTGACGACGGCCTTCCGGCCGGGCATTCGCCTTTCGGTTCCAGGTTCTGCCAACCGCGTGACGCTGCCGCTTGAATTCGCGGTTCGCGACAATGGCGGCGGCGTGCCGGCCGAGATCCTGCCGCATCTGTTCGATCCGTTCGTGACCACCAAGACAAACGGCACGGGCCTCGGCCTTGCGCTGGTCGCCAAGATCATCGGCGACCATGGCGGCGTGATCGAATGCGAATCGCAACAGAACCGGACCATTTTCCGCGTGCTGATGCCGGCCTTCCCCGGCGCCATGCCGCCAGACAAGGATGACTGAGATGCCGATCGGCAACATTCTCGTAGCCGATGACGATGCGGCGATCCGCACAGTCCTCAACCAGGCGCTCTCGCGCGCCGGCTATGAAGTCCGCCTGACCTCGAATGCTGCGACGCTGTGGCGTTGGGTCAGCCAGGGCGAGGGTGACCTTGTCATTACCGACGTCATCATGCCGGACGAGAACGCCTTCGATCTGCTGCCGCGCATCAAGCGCGCTAGGCCGGAGCTGCCGGTCATCGTCATGAGCGCGCAGAACACCTTCATGACGGCGATCCGCGCCTCGGAGAAGGGCGCCTACGAGTATCTGCCGAAGCCGTTCGATCTCAAGGAACTGATCTCGATCGTCGGCCGAGCGCTGTCGGAGCCGAAGCAGCGCCGGCAGGACCAGCGCGTCGACGAGGGCAGCGAGAACATCCCGCTGGTCGGCCGCTCGCCGGCGATGCAGGACATCTACCGCGTGCTGGCGCGTCTGATGCAGACCGATCTCACGGTGATGATCTCGGGCGAATCCGGCACCGGCAAGGAGCTGGTCGCGCGGGCGCTGCATGATTACGGCAAGCGCCGCACCGGGCCTTTCGTCGCGATCAACATGGCCGCCATTCCCCGCGATCTGATCGAGAGCGAGCTGTTCGGACATGAGAAGGGCGCCTTTACGGGCGCGCAGGCACGCTCCGCCGGCCGCTTCGAACAGGCGGAGGGCGGCACGCTGTTCCTCGACGAAATCGGCGACATGCCGATGGAGGCGCAGACCCGGCTACTGCGCGTCTTGCAGCAGGGCGAATATACGACGGTCGGCGGGCGTACCCCGATCAAGACCGATGTCCGCATCATCGCCGCGACCAATAAGGATCTCCGCATCCTCATCAATCAGGGCCTTTTCCGCGAGGACCTGTTTTTCCGCCTGAACGTGGTGCCGATCCGCCTGCCCGGACTCCGCGAGCGCTCGGAGGACATTCCCGATCTGGTGCGCCATTTCTTCACGCTCGTCGAAAAAGAAGGCCTGCCGCACAAGCAGATCGAGCCGGCGGCAGTTGAGCGACTGAAGCGCTATCGCTGGCCGGGCAATGTGCGCGAGCTGGAAAACCTGATCCGCCGTCTCGCCGCGCTCTATCCGCAGGATACGATCACCGAGAACATCATCGAGGCCGAGCTCGACCAGCCTGTAATAAACCTGCAGGCGCCGGAAACGGCGATGGACGATACGCTCTCGGGATCGATGGAGCGTCACCTTTCGGCCTATTTCCAGGGTTTCGGTGACAATCTTCCCCCGCCCGGCCTCTATCACCGCATCCTGCGCGAGGTCGAGTATCCGCTGATTTCGACGGCGCTGGCCGCGACGCGCGGCAACCAGATCAAGGCGGCCGAGCTGCTTGGCGTCAATCGCAACACGCTGAGAAAGAAGATCCGCGATCTCGATGTCCAGGTGATCCGCTCGTCGCGATAGCGTGCGGCGGCTGTTGCCGCTTCGCCACAATGCTGTTGCAATTCGGTCTCAGTGTCCGGTGTATGTCACGAATCGGACACATCATCCTGAGCCCCAGATCCTTTGCAGCGCGGTCGCTTTCGTGAGCGCCACCGCAGAAATGCCGATGACGTCGCGTGTCGAACGGCCAAGCCGCCGGCGCGTGACGATGCGCGGCGCCGGCTACGTGACCGTCGTTCTGGCGCTCACCAGCGCTTGCACGACCTTCTTCGTGCTGATGGGGCTGACGCCGATCCAGCCGACCGATTCGGTCGTGTTCTGGGCGCTCGCTATCAATGGCTTCCTGACCTTCCTGCTGGTCGCCGAAACCGCGGTCGAGGTGGCGATGCTGATCCGCGCCCGTCGACGGGGCAGGGCGGCGGCGCGCCTGCATATCCGCATCGTCGCGCTGTTCAGCATCGTCGCGGTCGTTCCCGCCATCCTGATGGCGATCATCGCCAGCATCACGCTCAATCGCGGGCTCGATCACTGGTTCTCGGAGCGGACCCGCGCGATTGTCGACACCTCGTTGTCGATCGCACAGGCCTATGCCGAGGAGCATGCCCGGACCTTGAAGGTCGATATTCTCGGCCTCAAGGGCGATTTCGAGCGGGCGCAGACGTTGCTCGCCCGGGATCCCGACCAGTTCCAGAATTTCATGAACTCGATCGCGGCGCTGCGCGGCATTCCAGGCGTCTACCTCGTCAAGCCTGACGGCTCGATGATCGCGCAGGCCGAGTTCCAGTTTTCGAGCAATTTCCCGCCACCACCACTTGATGCTGTCAACCGCGCCAAGCAGAGCGGAGCGGAGCCCGTGCTTATTTCGCCCGGCGCAACCAACGCCGTCGGCGCCGTGGTCAAGCTCGAGAACTACAAGGACGTCTTCCTCTATATCGCTCGCGATATCGACCCAAAGGTCATCCGCTACATCGCGCAGACGAGCGCCAGCGTCGACGAATACAAAAATCTCGCGGCGACGCGCCTCGGCGTGCAGATCGCCTTCGCCGTGCTTTATCTCGGTCTCGCGCTCGTGCTGCTGCTTTCGGCGATCTGGCTCGGCATCGGCTTCGCCAACCGGCTCGTCGCGCCGATCAGAACGCTGATCGACGCGGCCGATGAGATCGGTCAGGGCAATCTCGACGTCACCGTGCCGTTCAAATCGTCGGACGGTGACCTCGGCGCGCTGGGCGCGACCTTCAACACCATGACGGCCGAGTTGCGCAGCCAGCGCTCCGAACTGGTGGCGGCCAGCGAGCAGATCGACTCGCGACGGCGGTTTTCCGAGGCGGTGCTGGCTGGTGTCAGCGCCGGCGTCATCGGCACCGACGCGCGCGGCATCGTCACGATCGCCAATCGCGGCGCGATGCGCTTTCTCGGCGCCAATGCCGGCTCGATCGTCGGGCGTCCGATCGTGGAGGTCGCGCCGGAGCTGATGAATGCTGTCGAGGCCGCGTTCGGAGATCATTTCCGCCTTGAGCATCGCGACCAGATTTCGCTGATGCGCGAGGGTCGTGATCGCACGATCAATGTGCGGGTGACGACCGAGGAGGCGGGGCCGGAGCAGCGCGGCTATGTCATCACGCTCGACGACATCACCGACCTCGTCGCGGCGCAGCGTAGTTCCGCCTGGGCCGATATTGCGCGTCGTATCGCGCATGAAATCAAGAATCCGCTGACGCCGATCCAGCTTTCGGCCGAACGGCTGAAGCGCCGCTTCGGCAAGCTGATCGACGAAGGGCAGGGCCGCGACGTCTTCGACCAGTGCACGGATACGATCATCCGGCAGGTCGGCGATATCGGCCGCATGGTCGATGAGTTCTCGTCATTCGCGCGCATGCCGAAGCCGACCTTCGAGGAGCGGAATATTGGCGAAGCGGCGCGCGAAGCGGTGTTCCTGATGGAGGTGGCGCATCCCGACATCGCCTTCGAGGTGGATCTGCCGGATCAGCCGATGATGGGTCGCTTCGACCCGCGCCTGATGTCGCAGGCGCTGACCAATATCGTGAAGAACGCGACCGAGGCGATTTCCGCGGTTCCGCCCGAGGAGAATGTCGCCCCCAAGATCACCGTTCGCGGCCGGGTCGAGGGCGATATGAACGTGGTCGAGGTGATCGATACCGGTATCGGGCTGCCGGTCGAAAATCGCCACCGCCTCCTCGAGCCCTATATGACGACGCGCGAGAAGGGCACCGGCCTCGGCCTCGCGATCGTCGGCAAGGTCATCGAGGAACATCACGGCCGCCTTGAACTGCTCGATTCGCCGGAGGTCGAGCATGGCGGGCGCGGCGCGATGATCCGCATCACGCTGCCTCGCTCTCACCTCGGCTCCCCGACGCCTGCACCTGCGGCGTCCGCCTTGCCGGCCCCCGTTTCACCCGAAGCCTGACGAAGACGGAAACCCATGCCTTCCGACATTCTCATCATTGACGACGAAGCCGATATCCGCGGTCTCGTTTCGGGCATCCTCGACGACGAGGGGCACGGCACGCGAACGGCCGGCGACACCGACAAAGCCTTGGCCGAGATCGCCATGCGGCGGCCGAACCTCATTTTCCTCGATATCTGGCTCACCGGCAGCCGGATCGACGGCTTGACGCTGCTCGACATGATCAAGGCGCAGCATCCCGATCTTCCGGTCGTGATGATCTCCGGCCACGGCAATATCGAAACCGCCGTGTCGGCCATCAAGCGCGGCGCCTATGACTATATCGAGAAGCCGTTCAAGGCCGACCGCCTTCTGCTGATCGCCGAGCGCGCGCTGGAGGCCTCGAAGCTGCGGCGCGAGGTGCGGGAACTCCGCGAGCGTGCCGGATCGGTCAATATGCTGATCGGTACCTCGATCGCGATGAACCATCTGCGCCAGACGATCGATCGCGTCGCTCCCACCAACAGCCGCATCATGATCTCCGGACCCTCGGGAGCCGGCAAGGAAACCGTCGCGCGGACGATCCATGATCTCTCCCATCGCGCCTCCGGGCCGTTCGTCGTCGTGAACGCAGCGACGATCACGCCTGACCGGATGGAACACGAGCTGTTCGGCACCGAGAATGCCAACGGCCCGCGCCAGATCGGGGCGCTGGAAGAGGCGCACGGCGGCACGCTCTATCTCGATGAAGTCGCCGACATGCCCCGGGAAACGCAGGGCAAGATCTTGCGCGTCCTGATCGACCAGAATTTTCTGCGCGTCGGTGGCACGACACGGGTCAATGTCGATGTGCGCATCATCTCGTCGACCGCGCGCGACCTGGAGCGGGAGATCCAGGAGGGCAGCTTCCGCGAGGATCTGTTCCATCGCCTCTCCGTCGTGCCGCTGCGCGTCCCGGCGCTCGCCGAGCGGCGCGACGACGTGCCGGCACTGGTGCAGCACTTCATCGACCTGATCTCGCACACGACCGGCCTGCCGGTGCGAAAGGTTGGCGAGGACGCGCTTGCGGTGCTGCAGGCGCATGACTGGCCGGGCAACATCCGGCAGCTGCGCAACAATATCGAGCGGCTGTTGATTCTCGCTCGCGGCGACGAAACCCAGATGATCACCGCTGACATGCTGCCGCCGGAAGTCGGAGAGATGCTGCCGACGACGCCGAACCGCGGCGGCGAGCATCTGATGTCGCTGCCGCTTCGCGATGCGCGGGAAATCTTCGAGCGCGAATATCTGACGGCCCAGGTCAACCGCTTCGGCGGCAATATCTCCCGCACGGCCGAATTTGTCGGGATGGAACGCTCGGCGCTTCATCGTAAGCTGAAATCGCTCGGCGTCGGCTGATCCGCCGCCATCATCCCTGTCGTCCGGATTATTTCCATGTCGCGTTTTGCCTATGTCAACGGCCGCTATGCCCGCCACGCCGATGCGGCCATCCATATCGAGGACCGCGGCTACCAGTTCGCCGATGGCGTCTATGAGGTCTGCGAAGTGCGCGGCGGCCGGCTGATCGACGAGCGGCTGCATATGGATCGGCTCGAACGCTCGCTCGGCGAGCTTCGCATCGCGATGCCGATGAGCCGTGCCGCGCTCGGCGCCGTGCTCCGCGAGACAGTCCGGCGCAATCTCGTCCGCGACGGCATGGTCTATCTGCAGGTTTCGCGTGGTGTCTCGCCCCGCAATCATCTGTTCCCGTCGGCAGATACGCTGCCGGCTGTCGTGGTCACGGCGAAGTCCGTGGCGCGGGCGTCAGGCGACAAGCGTGCCGAAGCCGGCGTCGCCGTCATCAGTGTCCCAGACAACCGCTGGGAACGCGTTGACATCAAGACGGTCTCTCTTCTGCCCAACGTCCTCGCCAAGCAGAAGGCCAAGGAGGCTGGCGCCTATGAGGCCTGGTTCGTCGACAAGGACGGCAATGTCACCGAGGGATCTTCCACCAATGCGTGGATCGTGACAGCCGACGGCGCACTGGTGACGCGGCCGGCAACGGTCGGAATCCTCAAGGGCATCACACGAACCGTCGTGTTCGAGCTTGCCGCACGGTCGGGCCTGCGCATCGAGGAGCGAGCATTCAGTCTCGACGAAGCCAAGGCCGCGCGCGAGGCCTTCATTACCGCGGCGACGACCGTGGTCATGCCCGTCGTGCGCATCGATGATCAGGCAATCGGCAATGGCACGCCCGGTTCGATCGCGACGTCGCTCCGCGAGCATTTCCATGAATTCGCCGAGGAGGCCGCGGCCTGGTCCAGGGGCTGAGCAATGCGGCGTTGCGGTATGATTGTGCGGACGCCACATTTGGGGCGTGACGGGCGGGCCCTAAGCGGGCAGACTGGTTAGCGGCCAACTGGCTATGGCCACGGGACACTGTCCCCAACCGGGACCGAAGTCCCCAACAACATCGAGGCGTGAGACAAAAGAATGGCGGACCGCGCACAAAACCTTCAGGATACGTTCCTGAACCATGTCCGAAAGAGCAAGACGCCCCTGACGATTTTCCTCGTCAACGGCGTTAAACTGCAGGGTATAGTTACCTGGTTCGATAATTTCTGCGTGCTTCTGCGCAGGGATGGCCACTCGCAGCTTGTCTATAAGCATGCGATCTCGACCATCATGCCGGGTGCACCTGTGCAACTCTTCGAGCCGGGCGACGAAGCCTGAGCGGGCCAAGGGCCCACGAGCGAGATCATTGACCGACGAGATCGAATTTCCTGACGATGCCGACGAGATTGCCGGCGTCAAAGACGAATCACCCGAGCGAGAACCCGACCGCACGGTGGTGCTGGTGCCCATTCGTTCGGCCCGTTCACGACGAGCCGCTGGCGAAGTGCCGAACCTTGCCCGCAGCGCCGAGGC
Organism: Kaistia soli DSM 19436; assembly: GCF_900129325.1. Classification (GTDB taxonomy): domain Bacteria; phylum Pseudomonadota; class Alphaproteobacteria; order Rhizobiales; family Kaistiaceae; genus Kaistia; species Kaistia soli. The sequence continues at coordinate 23,032 of NZ_FQUP01000003.1, forward strand.
GCGCGTCGACGAGGCGGTTGGACTGGCGCGGGCGATCTCGCTTGATGTCGTCGGCCAGATTGCCGTTCCCCTCTCGATGCCGCGACCGGCGACCTTGTTCGGCTCCGGCAAGGTCGAGGAAATCGCGGCTCTGGTTAAGGCGGAAGGCGCGGGCCTGGTCTTCGTCGACCATGCCCTGACGCCCGTGCAGCAGCGCAATCTCGAAACGGCCTGGAATGCCAAGGTCATCGACCGGACCGGCCTGATCCTCGAAATCTTCGGCGAGCGTGCGCAGACCCGTGAAGGTCGCCTGCAGGTCGAACTGGCGCATCTTAACTACCAGAAGAGCCGCCTCGTTCGAAGCTGGACGCACCTTGAACGCCAGCGTGGCGGCTTCGGCTTCCTCGGCGGCCCGGGTGAGACGCAGATCGAGGCTGACCGCCGCGCCTTGCAGGAGCGGATCGCGCGCATCGAGCATGAGCTCGAAACCGTGGTGCGAACCCGCCGCCTGCAGCGCGAGAACCGCCGCAAGGTGCCGCACCCGATCGTGGCGCTGGTCGGCTACACCAACGCCGGCAAGTCGACGCTGTTCAACACGCTGACAAATGCCGGCATCTTCGCCGAGAACCTGTTGTTCGCGACGCTGGATCCGACGCTGAGGCGGCTCAAGCTGCCGCATGGCACCGAAGTCATCCTGTCCGACACGGTGGGCTTCATTTCCGACCTACCGACCCATCTCGTCGCCGCATTCCGCGCGACGTTGGAAGAGGTGATCGAGGCGAGCCTCATCCTGCATGTTCGCGATATTGCCCATGAGGACAGCGACGCGCAGGCGAAAGACGTCGAGACCGTGCTCGGACAGCTTGGCATCGAGATCGGCAAGTCCGAGCGCATCATCGAGGTCTGGAACAAGATCGACCTGTTGCCGGAGGATGCGCGGCCGAGCGAGCAACTGAAGGCAGAGCCTGGCCGTCCCGCCGTGGTGCCAATTTCGGCGCTGACGGGCGAGGGGTTGCCGGCGCTTGTGCAACTGGTTGAAGACCGGCTCAACAAGGGCCGCGCGGCCTTCACCGTCGATTTGGCCGGCGCCGATCTCGCCAAGCTGCATCGCCTCTATGAACTCGGCGAGGTGATGTCACGCGAGGACGACGAGGACGGCACCACGCACGCCGTTCTCAGGGTTTCCGAGAAACACGAGACGGCGTTCCACACCGAGTTTCCCAAGGCGCGCCAGACGCATTGAGCGGATTTGGCGGGGGCGCCGCTGTTAATCCGGCAGCGGCGGCGGGCCGCTTTCCAGCGCACGCGGGACGATGGCGAGGTCCATCGCCTTGATGCGCTCGTAGAGCTTGACCTCGCGGGCGAATGGCCACCAGTCGTAGAGCAGGAGTTCGGCCGGACGCCAGAGGCTGACCCAGCCGGCTATGAGAAAGCCCTCGCCGAACAGGCGGCCTTGCATGCTGTAGGTCGAGAACAGCTTCTCTGAAAGCGTCGACAGCAGAAGGCAGACGGCCCAGGCGATGAATCCGATGCGGAGCGCGCGCTGTCCTTCGATGCGCGTTTCCCGGACGCGCTGGCGCGAAAGGCGTTTCTGAACGTTACAGTAGGTGGTGATGGCCGTTTTGAGCCGCGCCGTGAGATCCGGTGTGATGTCCTCTGGCGGCAGGTGCAGGACGATACGCTGCAGCTTGGGCGCGCCACGCGGGCGCGCCTTCATCGTGTCCATCAGTTGGTCGATCCCCGACTCGCTGATGCTGTCCCCTTTGAATGGATCCAGGGCCGGCGCCTCGAAAAAGTGGTGGACGTCGGTCAGGTAGAGGGCTGCATCGCTATCGGTGACGACGGTCATGATCCAGCGTGCTGGGCCTCCACTGCGGCCAGGATCGTCATGTTGGCGACCCCGCGTGACGTCACCGAGGGTGTCAGGATATGCGCCGGCTTGGCGGGACCGAGAAGGATCGGGCCGACATGAAGCGCGTCGGTCATTACCTTAACGACATTGAGCGTGATGTTGGCGGCGTCGAGATTTGGGAAGACGAGCAGGTTGGCCTCGCCGGTCAGTTTCGAGCGCGGCATTGCCCTGACGCGCAGCGCCTCCGAGAGCGCCGCATCGCCATGCATTTCGCCGTCTACCTCAAGGTTCGGCGCCGTCTTCCACAGCAGCTCCACCGCCTGACGCATCTTGCGGCTTGATTCCGTGCGGTGCGAGCCGAAGTTCGAATGCGACAGCAGGGCAGCCTTCGGGACGATGCCGAAGCGGCGAACCTGATCCGCAGCGAGGCAGGTCAGCTCGGCGATCTCCTCGGCCGAGGGGTCGATATTCACATAGGTGTCGGTCAGGAAGGTTGTCGACTCCGACGATATCAGCAGGCTCATCGCGGCGAAGCGGCGCGTGCCCGGACGGAGCCCGATCACCTCACGGATGACCTGGAAATGGCTGCGGAACTGGCCTTCCAGTCCGCAGAGCATCGCGTCCGCCTCGCCCCGTTCGACGGCCAGAGCCGCGATCACCGTTGAATTGGTGCGCACGATGGTGCGCGCCGCATCGGGAACGACGCCGCTGCGGCCGACCTTGTCGAGGAAGAGGTCGACATAGTCGCGATAGCGCGGGTCATCGTCCGGATTGATCACTTCGAAATCAACATCCGGCCTGATTTTGAGGCCGAAGCGCTCCAGCCGGCTCGCGATCACCGAGGGACGGCCGACAAGGATCGGCGAGGCGAGGCCGTCCTCGATGACGGCTTGGGCAGCGCGCAGCACGCGCTCGTCCTCGCCATCAGCATAGATGACGCGCTTGACCTCACCCTTCGCCGCGGCGACCAGCGGCTTCATGACGAGGCCCGACTTGAAGACGAAGCGGGTCAGGCGGTCCATGTAGGCGTCGAAATCGTCGATCGGGCGTGTCGCGACACCCGAATCCATCGCCGCCTTAGCAACCGCCGGGGCGATACGAAGGATCAGCCGCTGGTCGAAAGGCGAAGGGATCAGGAATTCCGGCCCGAACGTGCGCTCCACGCCGCCATAGGCCTGCGCCACGACGTCGGACGGCTCCTCCTTGGCGAGCGCCGCAATGGCGCGCACCGCCGCATGCTTCATTTCCTCGTTGATCGTCGTCGCGCCGACGTCGAGCGCGCCGCGGAAGATGTAAGGAAAGCAGAGGACGTTATTGACCTGATTGGGGAAATCGGACCGGCCAGTGCAGATCATGGCGTCGGGCCGCGCCGCGCGCGCGACTTCCGGCATGATCTCGGGCGATGGATTTGCCAGAGCGAGGATCAGCGGGTGATCGGCCATCCGCTTGACCATGTCCGCCGTCAAAACGCCGCCCGCGGAAACGCCGAGGAAGATGTCGGCGCCATCGATGACTTCGCCGAGCGTCCGTTTGTCCGTGTCCTGGGCGAAGGCGCCCTTCCAGCGATCCATGAGGACAGGACGGTCCTTGTAGACGACGCCCTCGATGTCACAGACCGTAATGTTCTCGCGCTTCGCGCCGAGCGAGACCAGCATGTTGAGGCAGGCGATCGCAGCCGCGCCGGCGCCGGAGGCAACGATCTTCGCCTCCTCGATGGGCTTCGCCTTGATTTCGAGGGCGTTGACGACAGCCGCGCCGACGATGATCGCCGTGCCGTGCTGGTCGTCATGGAAGACGGGGATATTCATCCGCGCCCTGAGCTTCGTCTCGATGTCGAAGCATTCGGGGGCCTTGATGTCTTCGAGATTGATACCGCCGAAGGTCGGCTCCAGCGCTGCCACGACATCGACGAACCGGTCGATGTCGCGCTCGTCGACCTCGATATCGAAGACGTCGATGCCGGCGAATTTCTTGAAGAGGACGGCCTTGCCTTCCATCACAGGCTTGCCGGCCAGCGCGCCGATGGCGCCGAGGCCGAGCACGGCGGTGCCGTTCGAGATCACCGCGACGAGGTTGCCACGCGCCGTATAGTCGAAAGCCTTGGTGGGATCGGCGGCGATGGCGAGGCAGGGGGCAGCGACGCCCGGCGAATAGGCAAGCGCCAGGTCGCGCTGGTTGCCCAGCGGCTTGGTCGCCCTGATCTCCAGCTTCCCGGGTTCGGGATAGCGATGGTAGTAGAGGGCGGCCTCGTCCAGATCGGCGCCTGCCGGTCCTCTTTGCGTCATGATCTGCCTGCGGTGTTTCGTTGTGTCAGTTGCGGCCGAACGGCCCGTGACACCTCTACAACACCAAGGACGATGCCGCGAGGCTCAGAACGTCGCCAGGCGCGGAGACAGCGTGCCGCAGCCGATTCCGGCATTGACGCAAAGACCGATCATCGAGCCGCGCGGGTCGCGGAGTTCCGTATGCATGGAGGGGCGGACCAGCTCGGCCATGCCGATACCGATCAGTGTTGCGAAAAGAGTGACGACGAGGAACGAGCGGGTGGCCATCGAACGCATCTCCAAAGGACCGGCGACGGGACAAACCCTAGATAAATCCGCCTGAACCGCTCCTGAAACAGGCGTTCATAGAGCGTTTGGATTGATTGCGATTTGATTAAAATTGGAACGATCGGCGGACCTGCTCACAGCCTCGTGTTCGGCTTGACGCCCTCGGCGAAATCCTGCATCACGCAGGCATGATGGCTTGGAAGCGTCCTGAATTTCGCTGTCGCCGTGGTGGTTGTCCGGCCTGCTGAACGCCGGCGGGAGCTTGCGCCTGCGGTTCGCCGAAGGGGCCAATGCCTTGATCACCACGGGACCTCATCACCATGACGACGCTTCGCCTGTTCAATACCCTCTCCAAGGAAAAAGAGACCTTCACGCCGATCGACGCGCAGCATGTTCGTATGTATGTCTGCGGCCCGACGGTCTATGATTTCGCGCATATCGGCAATGCGCGACCGGTCATTGTCTTCGATCTGCTCTATCGGTTGCTGCGCTTCTTCTATGGCGCGCGTCACGTCACCTATGTCCGCAACATCACGGATGTTGACGACAAGATCAACGCACGCGCCGGCTCTGAGCATCCGGGAATGCCGCTGAACGAGGCGATCCGGCTTATCACCGAGAAGACCAACATCCAGTTTCAGGCGGATGTTTCGGCGCTCGGCTGCCTTGACCCGACCGAGCAGCCGCGCGCGACCGAACATATCGACGCCATGAAGGCGATGATCGAGCGATTGATCGCGCGTGGCGTCGCCTATGTCGCCGAGGGTCATGTGCTGTTCTCGCCGTCGGCGATGGACCAGCTATCCGGCGTGCCCCGCTATGGTGCGCTGGCGCGGCGGTCGCTCGACGAGATGATTGCCGGCGCGCGCGTCGATGTCGCGCCCTACAAGCGTGACGCGACCGACTTCGTGCTGTGGAAGCCCTCGACAGACGAGGAGCCGGGCTGGCCGTCGCCAGCGGGCATCGGCGGGCGTGGCCGACCGGGCTGGCATATCGAGTGCTCGGCGATGTCGATGGCCCGTCTGCTGGAGCCCTTCGGCGGCGGGCTGCAATGCGACGACCCGGCCAAGAATGTGTTCGACATTCATGGCGGCGGTATCGATCTCGTCTTCCCGCACCACGAGAACGAAATCGCGCAGTCCTGCTGCGCCTTCGGCACCGCGCGCATGGCCAATATCTGGATGCATAACGGCTTCCTGCAGGTCGAAGGCGAGAAGATGTCGAAAAGCCTCGGCAACTTCGTCACCATCCGCCAGGTGATGGAGACGCTCGGCGGCGAGCGGTTTGCGGGCGAGATCGCGCGGCTCACCATGCTGAAGGCGCAGTATCGCCAGCCAATCGACTGGACCGAAAAAGGTCTTGGCGAGTCGACTGTCGAGATCGAGGGGTTGCGACGCGCATTGCGGTCTGCCGTTCCGGGTGATCCATCCGAAGCGGTGGTCGAGGCGCTTGCCGACGATCTCAATACGCCGCAGGCCTTGGCCGAGATCTGGCGGCTGAGCGGTGAGGCGAGGGCAGCGTCCTCTCCGGCGCGTCGGCGCGAGGCTGCGGATGCGCTGGCTGGCTCCTTGAAGCTGCTTGGTTTCGATAGGCTGGTCGACGACGTGACGGAGGAGAATCATGCCCTTCGCGAGGAGCTCGATCGGACGATCCTCGAAGCCACTCGCACTGCGATCGATCCAGACTCGTTCGAACGTCTCGCCGGCGAGGCCGCCGAAGCTTTCGAGGCTCAGATCAAGCGCCGCGAGGCTGAAAGCCTCGGCCTTGAGATCGGCGAGATCGAGACATTGATCGCGGCGCGTCTTGCCGCGCGGCGCGTCAGGAACTTCGCTGAGGCCGACCGCATCCGCGGCGAGCTGGAGGTAATGGGCATCACGCTCAGGGATGCCAAGGACCCGGTGACGGGCGATATCGTGACAAGCTGGGAGCCGCGCTGAGCGCGGCCCCATTCGTCAGGTGATCAGGTAGCCGCCGTCGATGACCAGCACGGCGCCGGTGACGAAGCTGGCGAGCGGCGAGGCGAGGAACAGGACGCCGCCCGCTATCTCTGCCGGGTCTCCCCAGCGCTTCATCGCTGTTCGGCTCCGAATGGCGGCATCGCGTTCGGCATCGGCTCGAAGGGTGGCGGTGAGGGGCGTTGCGATCCAGCCCGGCGCGACGGCGTTGACGCGGATGCCGTCGCTCGCATAGGCGATCGCCAGCGACTTCGTCAGTTGCGCAATGCCGCCCTTCGAGGCGGAATAGCCGGGCACGAGCCCGCCGCCGAAAAACGCGAGCATCGAGGCCGTGTTGATGATCGTTCCGGATGTCTCGGCGAGGCGCGGACGTGCGGCAGCGCAGACGCGCATGGTGCCGTTCAGGTTGATGTCGACGACATCGGCGAAGATGTCGGGATCGAGTTCCGCGCCGCGCCGGATGACGCCCGCACAATTCACGACATGATCGAGGCGCGGCAAACCGGCGACCACGGCCTCGACCGCCGCGCCGTCGCGGACGTCAAGGAGCGAGAAGCGAGCGCCTGCCATCGCAGGATCCGCCCGCGCTGCAGCAACCTCAGCGTCGGTGACGCCGGTCGCCAGCACCGTCGCGCCGAGCGACAGGAAGGCGCGGGCGATCGCGGCGCCTATGCCGGACGTTCCGCCGGTCACCAGGATCTGACGGTTCTCGAACAGGCCGGGGCGCAGTGCCCCGGCGATCGCGGCGAGGCGGTCAGCGGATGAACTGTTCGACATAATCTGCACCGAGGCCCACGGCTGTGTAGTGCGCGCGGCAAAGATCGATCTTGGTGAAGACGTCCTCGATCCCGAGCGGATCGCCATAGGCGTCGACATAGACCATGATGCCGTTGACTTGGAAAAAAGTAATCATCTCCTCGACATCGTCGGGCACGACGAGCGTGTGCGTCTCGCCCGGCGGCTCGAAGACATAGCCGCCTTCCTCCGCCACCCAATCGTGCTCGAGATAGTGCCAGCGCCCCTTGAGCACGAAACCGTGCACCGCCTGCGGATGGCGATGGCGCGACAGCACACCGGACTTCCGTACGCGCAGCAGGTTCATCCAGTAGCCCTGCGAGCGGTTAAGGCAGAGCGGCCGGAACCAGACATTCTCGCCTTGCGGCACCCAGATGCGCTCATCCTCGGGAATCGCATTGGGTATGACGATATCGCTGAGCGCCTCGACAGGATTGGCATGCTGATAGGGCATGCGCGGGTTGGGATCCTTGCGGATGGGCGGCATGGGGTTTCCTCCGGCGTGGTGTTGTTTTCGCGAGCATCGCGGGCCGGCGTCAGCATGTCCACTGTCGCGATCGACGTCGCCGCGGCATCCTTGTCGCATTCACGGGAGAAACGAACTTGACTGAGGCTGCGATTGCCCTCTGGGGCATCAAGAACTGCGACACGATGAAGAAGGCACGGCTCTGGCTCGACGAGAATGGCGTCGCCTACACATTTCGGGACTACAAGCAGGAGGGCGCCGATCCGAAACGCCTCGCGCATTGGGTCGAGAGGCTCGGCTGGGAGGTTGTGCTCAACCGCGCCGGCACGACGTTCCGCGCCCTGCCCGATGACGAGAAGCAGGGCCTTGACGCCGTAAAGGCCATCAAGCTGATGCTGGCGCAGCCCTCGATGATCAAGCGGCCGGTGCTGGAGCGCGATGACGGCCTGCTGCTGGCCGGCTTCAAGCCGGAAACCTATGCGAAGGCTTTGTCGGGCGCGGCGGACTGAGGCGTTGCCAGCGCCCTGCGCGCGGACTAGATCTCCGCCAGCGGTCCATGTCGACCGAACCAACGGGATGACGACAGCGATGAGCGGTGCAGTTTCGCCCGGCGAGGGACTGGACGTCCACCGCCGGAGAACCCATTTTCGGGCTTGGCATCGCGGCATGCGCGAGATGGATCTCATTCTCGGGCGCTTCGCCGATGCCAATATCGCCGGTCTCTCACTTGATGAGCTCGATGCTTTCGATGCGCTGATGGAAGAGCAGGACCGCGATATCTTCGCCTGGTTGACGGGCGAGATCACGACCCCCGCTGCCAGTGACACACCCTTTTTCCGCAAGCTCGCCGCCTTTACGGGCGCAACCCTCCGATAGGCTCCATGATCCGTTTCGAAACCGTTCTCGGTCGTCGCTCGACCGTCCTGTCGGGCGTGCCGGACGGCTTCGATGGCCGTGTCGTCGCCGATCTTGCGACGCTTTCCGCCAAGGACGGCCGTCCGTTCCTGCTTGTCGTCGCGCGCGACGGCAACCGGATGAACGATCTCGAGCAGGCGATGAAGTTCTTCGCGCCGGCGCAGGAAGTGCTGTCCTTCCCGGCCTGGGATTGCATGCCCTATGACCGCGTCTCGCCGAATCCTTCGGTCGTGTCGCGCCGGATGGCGGCGTTGGCCCAGCTTGCGACCCATAAGGCGGAGCCGGGCAGGGCGCTCGTCGTGCTCACGACAGTCAACGCCATCGTCCAGCGCGTGCCGCGCCGGACGGATGTCGCCCGCCAGAGCCTTGCCATCGCACCGGGCAGCCGGCTGCCGATGGAAAAGCTGGTCGGCTGGCTCGAGGATAACGGCTTTATGCGCACCTCCACCGTGCGCGAAGCCGGCGAGTATGCGGTGCGCGGCGGCATTGTCGATCTCTTCGCGGCCGGCCTTGGCGAGCCGATCCGCGTCGATTATTTCGGCGACACGATTGATTCGATCCGTTCATTCGACGCCGAGACGCAGCGCACGGTGCAGCAGAAGAAGCGCATCGACCTCGTGCCGGTGAGCGAACTGGTGCTTTCCCCGGAGGCGATCGCACGCTTCCGCGAGGCCTATGTCGGGCTCTTTGGCGCTTCCGACCGCGACGACCAGCTCTACCAGAATGTCAGCGAGGGTCGCCGCTACACCGGCGTGGAGCACTGGCTGCCGCTCTTCGCCGAGGGGCTCGACACGCTGTTCGACTACCTCCCCGAGGCGGCTGTGGTGCTCGATCACCTGACCGAGGAGGCGCTGGCTGAGCGGCTCGACGACATCGTCGATCATTATGATGCGCGCAAGAGCGCGATGGGCCAGAACCAGGGCGGCGTGCCCTATAAGCCGATCCCGCCGGCCGGGCTCTATCTCGATCGCGACGAGTGGAAGCGGCATGAGGCGGTTGTCCCGCTCATCCGCATGACGCCGTTCGCCGAGCCAGACGATACGATGGTCGTCGATCTCGGCGGCCGGCAGGGTCGGAGCTTCGCGGCCGAGCGATCGGCGGGCGATGTCAATGTCTTCGACGCGGTCATCAATTATGTCGGCACGCTGCGCGAGAAGAAGCGCGTCGTCATCGCGTCCTGGAGCGAGGGCGCGCGCGACCGCCTCGCGCAAGTGCTCGCCGATCACGGCTTGAAGCGCGTCCAGATCATCGACAACTGGCCGTCGGCGCAGTCGCTGCAAAAAGGCATGGTAGCGCTCGGCGTGCTGGGGCTGGAGTCCGGCTTCGAGGCGCCGGATATTGTCGTTGTCGGCGAGCAGGACATTCTCGGCGACCGTCTGGTTAGGCCGCGCAAGCGCTCGAAGAAGGCGTCCGACTTCCTCAGCGAAATCACGGCGCTGTCGGAAGGCGACCTCGTCGTCCATGTCGATCACGGCATCGGCCGTTTCACCGGGCTGAAGACGATCACGGCCGCCGGCGCGCCGCGCGACTGCCTCGAGATCATCTATGCCGGTGGTGACCGGCTCTATTTGCCCGTCGAGAATATCGAGCTTCTGTCGCGTTACGGCTCGGAGGAGACCGACGCTTCGCTCGACAAGCTCGGCGGCGTCGCCTGGCAGTCACGCAAGGCTAAGCTCAAGAAGCGCATTCGCGACATGGCCGCCCAGCTCATCAAGGTCGCCGCGGCCCGCGCGATGCGCCAGGGCACGGTGCTGGCGCCGCCGGATGGGCTCTATGACGAGTTCGCCGCACGTTTCCCCTATGAGGAGACCGAGGACCAGCTCGCAGCCATCGAGGCAGTGGTTGCCGATCTTTCGGCGGGCACGCCGATGGACCGGCTCGTCTGCGGCGATGTCGGCTTCGGCAAGACCGAGGTGGCGCTACGCGCCGCTTTCGTCGCCGTGATGAGCGGCAAGCAGGTTGCGGTCGTAGTCCCGACGACGCTGCTTTCGCGGCAGCATTTCAAGACCTTCACCGCCCGCTTCGCCGGCCTGCCGGTTCGCGTCGAGCAGGCCTCGCGCCTCGTCTCGGCCAAGGATCTCGCCGAGACCAAGAAGGGCATCAAGGAGGGGCAGGTCGACATCGTCGTCGGCACGCATGCCCTGCTCGGCAAGGGCATTGAGTTCAAGGATCTCGGCCTGCTCGTCATCGACGAGGAGCAGCATTTCGGCGTCAAGCACAAGGAACGGCTGAAGGAACTGAAGGCCGACGTGCATGTGCTGACGCTCTCGGCGACGCCGATCCCACGCACGCTGCAGCTGGCGCTGACGGGCGTACGAGAGCTGTCGCTTATCACGACGCCGCCGGTCGACCGCATGGCGGTGCGAACCTTCATTTCGCCCTTCGACGCGCTGGCGGTGCGCGAGGCGCTGCTGCGCGAGCGCTATCGCGGCGGCCAGAGCTTCTATGTGTGCCCGCGCCTTGCCGACCTCGCCGAGCGCAAGGAGTTCCTCGACAAGTTCGTGCCCGAGGTGAAGGTCGCCATCGCGCATGGCCAGATGCCGGCGACCGAGCTCGACGACATCATGAACGCCTTCTATGAGGGCGCCTATGACGTGCTGCTCTCGACGACGATCGTCGAATCCGGCCTCGATATCCCGACCGCAAATACCCTCATCGTCCACCGCGCGGACATGTTCGGCCTTGCCCAGCTTTATCAGCTGCGCGGGCGCGTCGGCCGTTCCAAGACGCGAGCCTATGCACTGTTCACGGTCCCGGCCGACAAGAAGCTGACGCCGATGGCCGATCGGCGCTTGAAGGTGCTGCAGTCGCTCGACACGCTCGGCGCCGGTTTCCAGCTCGCGAGCCACGATCTCGATCTGCGCGGCGCCGGCAACCTGCTCGGCGAGGAGCAATCGGGCCACATCAAGGAAGTCGGCTACGAGCTTTACCAGCAGATGCTGGAAGAGGCCGTGGCGGCGCTTCGCCAGGGCGGCGAGGACGAGGCGGAGGCCGATGGCCGTTGGTCGCCGCAGATCACGGTCGGCACGCCTGTCATGTTGCCGGAGAGCTACGTCCCGGACCTGCCGCTGCGGCTCAGCCTCTATCGCCGCCTCGGCGATCTCGACGAGCCGGAACAGATCGATTCCTTCGGTGCCGAGCTGATCGACCGATTCGGCCCGCTGCCGGACGAGGTCGAGCACCTCTTGAAGATCGTCTATATCAAGGCGCTCTGCCGCAAGGCGAATGTCGAGAAGGTCGATGCGGGTCCGAAGGGCATCGTCATCTCGTTCCGCAATTCGACTTTCTCCAATCCGGCCGGCCTCATCCGCTATATCGGTGAGCAGGGAAGCCTCGCGAAGGTCCGTCCCGACCAGAAGATCGTCCTCATCCGCGATTGGGAAGACCCCGAGAAGCGCCTGAAGGGCACTGCGGTGGTCCTAACGCAGCTCGCGCGTCTCGCTGCGGGCGACGGCAAGAAAGCGGCTTAGCAACGCCGACTTTCACGGCGTGCTGCTGCCGTATTGACGGCGCCAGGCGCCGGGCTCGAAGTCCCGCGGCCGTCCCTTCACCCCGGCATGACCCCGATGCGATAGGCTTCGGCAGCATCGGCATTCGCCGACGCGCTGGCCTGCGGGGGTTAAGGTCATGAAACAACGGCATCCAGTCGGGAACGACCGTACAAAACATGGCGCGACAGAGACTTTCGGATCTCACCTGAAGCGCGCCTTCATCGATGGCGCGGTGATCGTCGTTCCGATCGCGACCATCGTGCTCCTGACGCTCAGCGTCGTCCGTCGCCTGCAGGATGCGGCCCATCCGCTGGTCGGCCACGTCGTCCATCCGTTGATCGTTGCGATCGCGGCCCTGGTACTGATCGTGCTCGCGTTTGGACTTCTCGTCCGCTCGGCGCCTGGTCGTTGGGTCCAGCGGCGGATGGAGGCGTGGATCTTCGAGCGCGTGCCCGGCTACAAGCTGGCCAAGGCCTTCGCCTCCGAACAAATTCTCGGCGAAGGTGACGGACGGACGATCCGCCCGGCGCTCGCCACCATCGAGGATGGGCAATGCCCGGCCTTCGTGATGGACGAACTGGCTGATGGACGCCTGCTCGTCTTCGTGCCTGGCTCGCCTGCGCCGATGGCGGGTGCGCTTTACATCTTCACGGCCGACAAGGTGCAAATCCTCGACATTCCGGTGATGCCATTCGTCCAGGCCATCTCGTCCTGGGGTCTTGGCATGGCCGACCTGCTCCAGTCGTCGCTTGCGGCAAAGCCGGGTCAGTACGATCCTCCGCCAAGTGGATCGAACTGAAGCCGAGGCAATCATGGAAGACCGGTGGCTTACACGTGCGAAGCGTCTGCATGCCGTTGCTGCGACCGGCCTTCACTTCTCCACGGACGCGTTCGATCGTGAACGGTACAGCGAGATCGCAGAGCTCGCAGAGGCCATGCTGGCCGAACTCGCCGATGTTCCGATCGTCCGCATTGCCGGACTGGTCTCGGACCGCGCCACCGGCTATGCCACACCCAAGATCGATGTTCGCGGCGCGCTGATCGAAAACGGGCGCGTCCTGCTTGTGCGCGAGCAGAGCGACGGACTTTGGACGCTACCAGGAGGCTTCGCCGACATCGGTCACTCCGCGGCGGAGAATGTCGTCAAGGAGATGCGCGAGGAGGCGGGGCTGGATGTTTCGGCCACGCGGCTCTATTGCGTCCGACACAAGGCGAAGCATGCCTATAGCCCGGATGTCCGCGACTTCTACAAGCTGTTCTTCTTGTGCGAACGCCGCGGCGATATGGCGTTCACGGCCAGTTCTGAGATCAGCGAAGCCGGCTTCTTTCCGCCGGGACAGCTGCCGCCGCTTTCGCGCGGACGGGTGATCGAGGGCGACATTCTGGCCGCCTTCGCCCTTCATGCAGATCCCGCGCTGCCAACCGTTTTCGACTGACAAGGCGCGAGCCGTTCGGCTACCGGCGGGGGGCGTTCACTTTGCCGGGGCGGCGTACCATGTCGAGAGCGTGTAGCCGTTGACCGATTGCGTCTTCGGGTGCTCGACGCGGGCCCAGCGCGCGAGCCATTGATCGGGCAGGTAATAGAGCGGCACGACATAGTGGCCCGAGATCAGGACGCGGTCGAGCGCACGGACCGCAGCCACGAAATCCTCTTGGCTTTCCGCGGCGAGCAGGGCGGCCAGCATCGCATCGATGGCCGGGCTATGGGCGCCGACATAGTTGAACGAAGCGGGCACGTCGACATTGGTGCTCGACCAGCGATTGCCCTGCTCGTTGCCAGGCGACAGCGAAGCGGGCCACGACGTCATGATCATGTCGAAGTCGAAATCCTGCACGCGGCGCTGATACTGGGTCGAATCCACGGTGCGCACGGTCGCCTTGATGCCGATGCGCTGCAGCGTCCTGGCATAGGCGAGGGCGACGCGTTCCTGATTGCGGTCCTGCAGCAGGATCTCGAAGCCAAGCGGCTGTCCCGTCTTCTCTTCGATCAGAGCGTTGCCATCCAGCTTGTAGCCGGCAGCCTGCAGCAGATCGAGTGCGCCGCGCATAACCTTGCGGTCGCCGCCGGAACCATCGGAAATGGTCGGCCTGTAGGTGCCGTCCATGACATCAGGCTCGACAGCATCCGGGAAGGGGGCGAGCAGAGCCTTTTCGGCGGCTGAGGCCGGCACGCCGACCGAGGACAGCACCGAATCCTGGAAGAAGCTGGCGTCACGGCTATAGGCGCCGGAGAACAGGTTCTTGTTGACCCATTCGAAATCGAACAGCATGGCGAGCGCCTTGCGCACCCTTATATCGGCGAAGACGGGCCGGCGCGTGTTCATCGCGAAGCCCAGCATGCCCTTCGGCAACCCGTTCTGGACGGTTTCCTTGACGACTCGTCCGTCGTTGACGGCGGCGAAGTTGTAGCCCTCCAGCCAGCGTGCCGGATCGGCCTCCGGATTGACGTCGTAGAGCCCCTTCTTGAACGCTTCGAACATCGCATTGCCATCGCGATAATAGTCGATGCGGATCTCGTCGAAATTGTCGAAGCCGCGCTTCGCCGGCAGGTCCTTGCCCCAATAGTTGGGGTCGCGCTTCAAGACGAAGCGGTCGCCGGGCTTGATATCGGCCATCACATAGGGACCGCTGCCGATCATCGGCTTCAGCGTCGACTGGTCGAACGTCTCGGGATCGATCGCGTGTTTCGGCAGGATCGGCATCAGACCGATCAGCATTGGCAATTCGCGGTTTTCGCCGTTCTTGAAGGTGAATTTGACGCCGCGCTCGCCGACCTTCTCCGCCTTTTCGACCTGGCCGTACCAGGTCTTGTAGATCGGACGGCCCTTGTCCTTGAGAATATCGAGCGAGAACAGCACGTCCTCGACCGTTACCGGCTGGCCGTCGGAGAATTTGGCCAACGGGTTGATCGTGAAGGTGATCGAGGTGCGATCTTCCGGCATCTCCACCGAGTCTGCGAGAAGCCCATAGAGGCTGAAGGCCTCATCGCGGTTCCGGACGAGCAAGCTCTCGAAGACGTTGTTGCCAAGCGAGGCGTCCCAGATGCCGCGCGAGGTCGTCGTCGCGCTTTTGACGATGAACGGGTTCAGGCTGTCATAGGTGCCGACAAAGGCATAGGTGATCGAACCACCTTTCGGCGCGTCCGGGTCGGCATAAGGGAAATGGTCAAAATCGGCAGGTAGAGCCGGCTCGCCATGCATCGCGATGCCATGCATCGGTGCGGCAAGGACAGGACCGCCAGCAAGTCCCGTCATGACAAGCGCGGCCAACGCGATCATCGGTCCGAGGGCGCGATTCAACATCGACTCAACCTCCCGCTCATGCGGCTCATCGCCGGCCGGGGCAAAAAAGCTCAGCAAGCCGAGCTTGGCAACTGCTTGAGGCTGGAAAATCACTGGATGAGCGGCTAATGATGCGCCGCCGCCCGCGCGTCACCGTGTCGCCTCAATTGCTGGTCATCCAGCCCCGATCAGTGTCGCCGGAGATGGGGCAAGCATCGCCCTTCGCCTGTGGCAGCGCAAGGCAGACGAAAACTCAAGGACACGCTCGATGTCGTATCGTTGGAATATTGGTTCGGTTCGGGCGCCCCTTTTGGCGGCTGCCGCGCTGATGATGATCGGCGCCGCGCCGATGGCCTATGCACAGGACGCGCCGGCCCCGAAGACGCCGGTTGCCAAGCCCGCCGCTCCGGCGGCTGCTGCTCCGGCAGCGGACGCCAGCGCCGCTGCGGCACCGGGCACGCCGTGGATCAAGGAATGCGGCCAGGACCCGCAGTCCAAGAAGAAGCTTTGCATCACCTCGCAGGAACTGCGCGCCGAGACGAATCAGTTCATCGCCTCGCTGCAGCTGCGCAAGCTGGAGGGTGATCCGAAGATGGCCCTGACGGCCATCGTGCTCACCGGCCAGCTCATCCAGCCGGGCCTCCTGATCCAGGTTGATCAGAACAAGGCCGTGCCGCTTAAGTATGTGATCTGCGATCCGACCGTCTGCTATGCGCAGGCCGAGATCGACGACAGCTTCATCAGCTTGCTGAAGAAGGGCAACAAGGTCGCCGCGATCACGATGAACCCGCAGGGCAAGCCGATGGTGTTCCCCTTCGCGCTGACGGGCTTCACCAAGACCTTCGACGGGGAAGGCCTCGACCGCGCCGCCGGCAAGGCGCGTCGCGACGCGCTGCAGGAGCAGCTGCAGAAGAACGCCGAGGACAACCGCCAGAAGCTCATCGAGCAGCAGAACAAGGAACGCGGCACCGAGACGCCGCCGGCCCAGTAGTCGCGCATCGCGGCAACGAAATGCGAAACGGCGCGCCTCTGGCGCGCCGTTTTCATTTCAGTCAACGCTGGAGCGGTCAGTTGAGCCCGCGACGATGGGCGACATAGATGTCACCCTGCCGCTCGCCGAAATAATCCGGAAGCTGCGGATGGCGGAGCGGCTCGTCCGAACGGTCGGCGAGGAGGTTCTGCTCCGAAACATAAGCGACATATTCGCTTTCGTCGTTCTCGGCGAGGAGATGATAGAAGGGCTGGTCCTTCGACGGACGCACCTCTTCCGGGATCGACAGCCACCACTCTTCGGTGTTGTCGAAGATCGGGTCGACATCGAAAACCACGCCGCGGAACGAGAAATGGCGGTGGCGGACGATCTGACCGATCTGGAACTTTGCTTCGCGTGACTGACCCATCAATAACCTCGAACTGACCGGCGAGCCAAAAGCCATGCCACGCCCCGCCAAGTCAAGGTGGTGCATGGTCGCCGTCAAAGATGCGGCGCGAGCGCCTGGCGCATGGCGAAGCGCTTCAGAGCGGGAAGGCGGTCGAGGGCGAAGAGGCCGATCCCCCGCGCCGCCTGTACCGGCAGGAAGCTCGTCAGCAAGGTGCGATTGAGCGCGTCGACCGCCGTCGTGCGCGAGAGGATGTCGCCCGACCGACGGCGATCATAATCCGCAAGTGCATCGGCCGCGCCGGGATCGATCCGATGGGCAGCCGCCACCGCTGCAAAGACGGCCGCATCGCGCAGGCTGAGATTAAGCCCCTGTGCGCCGATCGGCGGGAAGACATGCGCCGCCTCGCCGATCAATGCGATGCGGCGGGCCGCGAATTGGCGGGCCGTCTGGCCGGTCAGTGGGAAGCGCTGCCGCGCGCCGTCGATCTTGATATCGCCGACGAGGAAGCGCGACTTCTCTTCGAAGATGCGCGCGAGTTCGGCGTCGGGCACCGCCGTGAGCCGCTCCGCCTCGTCGGGTTTCACCACGCAGACAACCGCCGAGCGCCTGCCGGGGAGCGGCACCAACGTGAACGGTCCTGTTTCGGTGTGGAACTCCGTTGACACGTCGTCATGCGGCAGGCTGTGGGTGATGTTCACGACGAGCGCGGTCTGGGGATAGGACCAGCGTCGAACCGAGATGCCCGCCGCCTCGCGTGCCGGAGAATTACGCCCATCTGCGGCGCCAACGAGCCGCGCCTCGATCTGGCCGGCATCCACGGCGTCGACGGCAACACGATCTTCGCTCGGCGTGATCGCGCGCGCGAACCCGTCGAGCCTCATGATGCCCGCGCTCTCGGCCTCGTGCTCGAGCGCCGCGACGAGGGCGGCGTTTGGCACATTGTAGCCGAAGGCCGGGCGGCCGATTTCGCTGGCATGGAACTCGACCAGCGGGGCGCGAACGAGGCGCCGCGTCGCGTCGACGATGCGCATCGTGGCGAGCGGCGCGATGGTATCGGAGAGCGCCGTCCAGACGCCGGCCTCCTCAAGGATATCGACCGAAACGCCGAGCATGGCGACGGTGCGCTTGTCCTTCGGGAACTCGCGCGGCGCGACAAGCGCCACGGAGAGGCCGCGGCTTCGCGCCAGCAGGGCGGCGACAAGGCCAGCCGGGCCCGCACCGACGACGGCGACATCGACAAGGTCAGTCACGATTCAATCTCCTGCGCGGCGCCCATGACCGAGCGCTGGGCACGCCGACGCCAAAGATGGACAACGGCGGTGCCGAGCAGCATCGACATGAGGAACAAGATGATGGCCGGGAAGGCGAAGACAAGATCTGCGACGGCGGGACCGGGACAAAGCCCCGAGAGGCCCCATCCGACGCCGAACAGCGCCGCGCCGATCGCAAGCTGCCCCTCGATCCGCCTTGTATGGGGTTGCGAGAACGACGCCGCCGCGATGGGGCGGCGGCGGCGATGACCGATGCGCACGGCCATCATGGTCACGATCACGGCCGCGGCCATGACGAAGGCGAGACTTGGATCCCAGCCGCCCGAGGGGATGCGGGACACGTCGAGAAACGCCTTGATCTTCTGGGGATAGACCATCCCCGAGATGGCGAGCCCGAGGCCGAAGATCGTGCCCGACGCAAGCGCCGCTGCATGGAAGAGCACGCTGCGGCGTCGATCCGGCTCCGTCACGGCCATTGCTTTGCGAACAGGACCGTCAGTACTGCCGTCGTCATGAAGATCGCGACGGCGAGAAACGATCGGAGCGATAGATTGGCGAGGCCGAAGACCCCATGGCCCGACGTGCAACCCCGCGCGAGCGCCGTCCCGACGCCGACGAGAAAGCCGGCGATGACAATCAGAGGCGACGGGAGATCGAGTGTCGGCAAGGCTCCAGACATCTCCGAGAGGAAGTCCGGTCCGAATTCCAGCCCGATCGCCGCGCCGAGCGGTAAGCCGACTAGGAAGAGAAGGCGCCAGGGTAGATCGACCCGCGCGCCGAAGACGAGGCTGCCAAAGATATTGGATATGCCCGCGACGCGACCATTGACGATCCAGAGCAGCCCCGCGCCGAGGCCGATCAGGGCACCGCCTATGGTCGCGGAAACGGGCGTGAATCCGATCATCGAGTGCTCCGGAGGACTGAGCTTGAAATTGAACACCGAAGCGCTGCGCCGCAACCCCGGGTGATGTCGCAGGCGACAGGACGCCGCACTCTTCGCTCTCGCGCTCTTGCCAGCCCCGCGAGGAGACCCTATCGACAATTCGGCCCGCGCCGCAACGGGACCGGCCTTTGCCGGGCGGCGGCGGGCGAGGGCGCGAACCGGCCTGCCGGTCCGGCGTGGGGAAAGCTGACGTGATGATCAAGGCCTGGCCGCGGACGAGCAGCTGGATCGTCCATATGCTGACGACGAGCGGCGCGGCGTTTTCGCTGCTGGCGGCGATCGCGGCGGGGCGCGGCGACTTCGTCGAAACCTTCCTCTGGCTTGGCGCCGCGCTGTTCGTGGACGGAATCGACGGTCCGCTGGCGCGTCTCGTCCGCGTCGAGGAGCGCGTGCCGTGGTTCGATGGCGCGATCCTCGATCTCGTCATCGACTATTCGACTTATGTCTTCATTCCGGCACTGATCCTGGCACGTTCCGATATCCTGCCGCCGGCGCTCGCCGTGCCGGGTGCGGTTCTGGTCGTTGTCGTTGGCGCCATCTATTTTGCCGATACGCGGATGAAGACGGCCGACTATGGCTTTCGCGGGTTTCCGGCTGTCTGGAACATGGTCGTGTTCGTGCTGATGGCCTTCGCGCTGCCTCAGGCGGCTGCTGCGGGCATCATCGTTCTCTTCGCAGTCCTGACCTTCGCGCCGATCGAATTCGTGCATCCGTTCCGCGTCAAGCGTCTGCGGCCACTGACGCTTGCCGTCACATTCGCCTGGGCGCTGCTGTCGATCCTGACAGTCGTTGCCGGTCTGAGGCCGGGGCATCTTGTTCTCGCCGCTCTGGGCGCGACCACCACTTATCTGACGGTCATCGGCGCCCTTCTGCAGGCGACGCGGCCGCGGCCGGCGGGGGCTTGATCCCGTTGCGGGAACGATTGGCCGGCATGCGGATTGCGACGGTCAGGGTCCGCTGGCCATCCGCCAGCGGATTTCTTCTTCATGGGGCGAGGGCGACACGATGAATCTGGATCTCCTGTTCGAGGCGAGCGCCTGGGCGAGCCTCCTGACACTGACAGCCATGGAGATCGTCCTCGGCATCGACAATATCGTTTTCATCTCGGTGCTGGTCAGCCGCTTGCCGGCCGTAGAGGGCAAGCGCGCCCGACAGATCGGTCTCGCGCTCGCGCTGGTCTTCCGTATCGCGCTGCTGCTGATCCTTTCCTGGCTGATCGGGCTGACCGAGCCCGTGATCACGATCCTCGGCCAGGGATTGTCCTGGCGCGATCTCATCCTGCTCGCGGGCGGCCTGTTCCTGATCTACAAGGCCACGCATGAGATCCATCAGGGCGTCGAAGGCCACGGCGAGGATGGCGCCAAGCCCGTGCAGGCCAGCTTCACGGCGATCATCGCGCAGATCATCGTCATCGACATGGTGTTCTCGGTCGACTCGATCGTCACGGCGATCGGCATGGCGGAGCATGTCGAGATCATGATCGCGGCGGTCGTCATCGCGATGGGCGTCATGTATATCGCCTCCGGCGCCATCGCAGGCTTCATCGATCGGCATCCGACCACCAAGATGCTGGCGCTCGCATTCCTGCTGATGATCGGCATCGCGCTCGTCGCCGATGGCGTCGGCTTCCACATCCCGCGCGGCTATATCTACACCGCCATGGCGTTCTCGGCTTTCGTCGAAATCCTCAACGTCTCGGCGCGCCGGAAGCGGACGGGCTGAACCGGTTCAAAATGCGACGGCCGGCAATTGCCAGCCGTCGCGGGTGCCTGTAGAAAAGGCAAATCTCGAAAGGATTGGCGAATCCGTCAGCGGCGGACTTCAGCCCCGGCCGCGCAAGCGGCTGTTTCCGCACAACGCCGGCAGATTTCAGATGGCACTTTCGTTCGCTTCGGCACGCCTCATCATGGGGCTTTTCTTCGTTTATTCCTTCGCGCTCGCGAACTGGCTCATCCGCATTCCCGATGTCCAGCATCGCCTCGAGCTCGCGCCTGGCGGCCTAGCCCTGTGTCTGCTCGGTCTTCCCTTCGGTCTCGTCTGCTCGATGGTGTTCTCGGGCCCGCTCGTCGAGAAATTCGGGCCGCGACGCGCCATCCGCTACGGCTTCGTCTTCTATGCGCTGCCGCTGATGCTGCCGGGCTTTGCCTTTTCTCCTGTCATGCTGTTTGTCGCGCTCATGCTCGTCGGCCTCGGCATGGGCCCGCTCGAAGTCGGCATGAATGTCGCGGCGGATCGCATCGGAACGGCCATCGGTCGCACCGTCATGTCGCGCTGCCATGGGTTCTGGAGCCTGGGTCTGATGGCGGGCGGCGCTGTTGGGACGGCAGCGGCGACGTTCGGCCTGCCGCCCGGCGAGCACATCGCGATCGCGATCATCCTGGTGCTCATCGTCAGCCAGCTGATCGCCATGCGTTTGCCAGCTCTTGGCGCGCTGCCTGCGGCTGAGCCCGGGGAGAAGGCGCCCGTCTTCGTGCTGCCGCCGCGCAGCATCATCGCGCTTTGCTTCTTCGCCTTCGGCATGCTGCTGGTCGAGGGGGCGATCACAGACTGGAGCGCAATCTACCTGCGCGATGTCTTCGGACAGACGCCGCCGATCACTGGCTTCGCCTTCACCGCATTCGGCTTCCTGATGGCGGCTGGCCGTCTCGCTGGTGACTGGCTGTCGACGCGGTTCGGGCCAGCCACGATGGCGCGCGTCTGCTGTTCGGTCGGCCTTGCCGGGCTTCTCGCCATGGTTCTCGCGGTCGATCCCTTTATGGTCATCGTCGGCGCGGCTGCCGCAGGCTTCGGCGTGTCGATCGTGTTCCCGCTCGCCGTCACTGCGGCCGCATCGCGCGACGGGTCGCCCGCCGTCAACGTCGCCGCGCTGTCTCTGCTGTCCTTCTCGGGCTTCATGGTCGGACCCGTGGTGATCGGCTTCGTGGCCGAGGCTTTCGGCCTCAGGCTCGCACTCGCGACGCTGCTGCTCGCGGCCGGCATGAGCCTTCTCCTTTCAGGCGAGGTTCGAGTTCGGCCGCAGAAACAGACACCACCGCTGCCTTCCTCCGACAGCAAGGCAGCCGCCGCGTAAATCCTCCTAAAAGTCCAGTCAGCACCGCGAGCCGAGCCATGTCCGATAGCCGCCGCATCATGGCGATCTTCTTCATCCAGTCGATCGCCATGGGAAGCTGGTTTCCCCGCATCCCCGAGGTTCAGGCGGCGCTGGGTCTTGGTCCGGCGCAACTGGCGCTGGCGCTTCTCGGCATGCCGATCGGCCTCCTGCTGACGCTGCCATTTGCTGGGCGGGTCGTCGCAAAGATCGGCGCGCGCACAGCGATCATGGGCGGATTCCTGGTGTTTCTCGTGCTGGCGCCGCTGCCGGCCTTTGCCTGGAACCTGCCCAGTCTCTTCTTCGCGCTCCTGGTCGTCGGGACGGCGGTCTCGGGTCTCGAACTTGGAATGAACGTCGCCGCGGACGCGATCGAGCACGCTGCCGGCGCGAAGATCATGAGTACTTGCCACGGCTTCTGGAGCCTCGGCCAGATGGTCGGCAGTCTGGTCGGTGTCGCCTTCGCGGCGCTGGCCGTGCCGGTCAGTGGTTCGCTCGTCACCGTCTCGCTCATCCTGCTTGGCCCGGCGCTCTGGCTCGGCTTAACGCTGCCGCGACTGCCAGACGCCGTCAGTCACGCCGCTGAGCCACGCCGCGACTGGCCGGGCCCATCGAAAGCGCTGATCGGTCTCTGCATCTTCGTGTTCGGCATTGCGATGGCGGAAGGCGCGGCCGCCGACTGGTCTGCGGTGTTCCTGCGCGACATCATCGGCGCGCCGCTCGCGCAGGCCGGCTTCGGCTACACCGCCTATGCCTTCGCGATCGCGGCCGGGCGCTTCCTCGGCGACCGTCTTTCGACGCGGTTCGGGCCGGTGATGCTTGCCCGCTTCTGTGGCGCCGTGACGATCATTGGGATCGGCATCGTCGTTACGAGCTCGGGTGCGCTGCAGGCGATGATCGGACTTGCCGCGCTCGGCTTCGGCTGTTCGGTCGGCTTCCCGCTTGGCGTCACGGCTGCGGCGCGTCTCGGCGACCGGCCCGCGGCGCCGAATGTCGCGCTCCTGTCGCTGTTCGCGCTGTTTGGCTTCCTGGTCGGCGCGCCGATGATCGGCTTCGTCGCGCAGCATCTCGACTTGCGCTTCGGCCTCGCGATGCTGTTGCCGCCGCTTTTTCTCAGCGTCGCGCTGGCCAGCGGCTTGCGTCCGCACCGCACGGCTGGTGAACTCGCGGCTGCCCGCGCCTGATGGCGGGATCATCGGAGGAGAGGTTCATGACCCGAGCGATCCGTATCCATGCGCAAGGCGGTCCCGAGGCGCTGCGCTTCGAAGCCGTCGAGGTCGGAGCACCCGGGCCGGGCGAGGTCCGGCTCCGGCATACGGCGATCGGGCTCAACTTCATCGACGTCTATCACCGCTCCGGCCTCTATCCGCCGCCGCAGCCTCTGCCCTTCGTGCCGGGCAGCGAAGGTGTCGGCATCGTCGAAGCTGTGGGTGAGGGCATTGCCGACATCAAGGTCGGCGACCGGGTCGGCTATGCCGGCCCGACGGGCGCCTACAGCGAGGAGAGGATCATCACGGCCGAGCGGCTAGTGCCGGTCCCTGACGGAATCGACGACGCCATCGCGGCATCGGTGCTGTTGAAGGGACTCACGGCGCGCTATCTGCTGCGCCAAACCTATGTCGTCACGCCGCAGACAGTGCTGCTGTTCCACGCTGCGGCCGGCGGTGTCGGCTCAATCGCCTGCCAATGGGCCGCGGCGCTCGGCGCGACGGTCATCGGGACGGCCGGCTCGGCTCAAAAGGCGGCTCGCGCCCATACGCTCGGTTGCGACCATGTGATCAATTATCGCGAGGAGGACTTCGTCCAGCGGGTCACTGACATCACGGACGGCGCCAAATGCGATGTCGTCTATGATTCGGTTGGCAAGGACACGTTTATCGGGTCGCTCGACTGCCTGAAGCCGCGCGGCATGCTGGTATCGTTCGGTAATTCCTCGGGTGCCGTACCGCCTTTCGAGATGAACCTGCTGCAGCGCAAGGGCTCGCTCTACGCGACGCGGCCGACCCTCGGCCACTATGTCGCGAAGCGGTCCGAATTGCTCGACGCGGCTGCTGATCTCTTCGAGATGATTCTCTCCGGGAAGGTTCGCATCGACGCGCCGGAGCGTTTTCCGCTTGCCGACGCCGCGAAGGCGCAGACTGCGCTCGAAACCCGTCGCACCCAGGGTTCCGTCGTGCTCATCCCCCACCACTGACCGCCGCATGCGGACATTCTGCCGCCATTGCGTGCAGCTCCGGAATGATTGTACGATTTGATTAAGGCTTGTGCAGCTTCAGCTGTGCCGGCCTCAGGCATGTCTTGCATGGAGTTCGAATGGGCCGCCTCACGACGCATGTTCTCGACACGGCGGCAGGCCGCCCGGCGGCCGGTCTGAAGATCGAGCTCTATCGCCTTGATCAAGAACGACATCTCGTCCGATCGGCTGTGACGAATCCCGACGGTCGGATCGACGGTCCGTTGCTGGAAGGCGACGATTTCTCGACGGGTGTTTACGAGCTCGTCTTCCATGCCGGCGACTATCTGAAGCGCGGCGCCATCGCCCTGCCGGACCCGGCCTTTCTCGACGTTATCCCGATCCGTTTTGGGATCGCAGAGCCCGGCCAGCACTATCATGTGCCGCTGCTGATTTCGCCCTTCGGCTATTCAACCTATCGCGGCAGCTGACCTTCATGCGCGACACCATTCGATTCATCCGCCGCGGGGGCATTGTCGAGGTCGGTAACTTCGATCCGATGGCGATGCTGCTCGACCATCTGCGTCTCGAGGAAGGCGCGAAGGGCACCAAGGAGGGGTGCGGCGAGGGCGATTGCGGCGCCTGCACCGTCGCGATCGGCCGTTGCCGCAATGGCGAGGTCGTCTACGAGCCGGTCAACGCCTGCATTCAGCTGCTCGGCATGGTCGACGGCACGGAAGTGGTGGCCATCGAGGATCTGGCCGAGGGCGATGTGCTGCACCCGATCCAGCAGGCGATGGTCGATCGGCACGGCTCGCAATGCGGATTCTGCACGCCAGGCTTCGTCATGAGCCTCTTCGCGCTGTTCCACGCCAGCCAAGGACCGGTGACGCGCGGCGAGATCAATGACTGGATCGCTGGCAATCTCTGCCGCTGTACCGGGTATCGGCCGATCGTCGATGCCGCGCTTGAGGCCTCCGGTGCGCCCCGCGCGGACAAGTTCCACAAGGCGAGCGCCGATACCGCCGGTATCCTGCAATTCCTTGCCGACGACCGCGATCTCTTCATCGGTGATGACGATCGTTTCTTTGCCGCGCCGGCCTCGGTCGATGCGCTGGCCGCGCTCTACCAGAAGCACCCGACGGCAGTCATCGTTGCCGGCGCGACCGATGTCGGGCTGTGGATCACCAAACAGCTGCGCGATATCCCGAAGATCATCCATATCGGCCGTGTCGCCGGGATGAACCGCATCGAGGACACCGGCCGCGAAATCCTGATCGGCGCCACCGCGACCTTCGCCAATGCCGAGCCTTATATGCGGGCCATCGATCCCGACCTCGGCGAACTGTTCCGCCGCATCGGCTCCAAGCAGGTCCGCGCCAGCGGCACCGTGGGCGGCAACGTCGCCAACGGCTCGCCGATCGGGGATTCGCCACCGGCGCTGATCGCGCTCGGTGCGACCATGGAACTCCGGCGTGGAGATCGCGCCCGCGCCATCCCGCTCGAGGATTTCTTCATCGATTACGGCAAGCAGAACCGCGCCTCGGGCGAGTTCGTCACTGGACTGCTGGTGCCGCGTCTGCGCGAGGACCAGGTGTTCCGCTGCTACAAGGTGACGAAGCGCTTCGACCAGGACATCTCGGCCGTGATGGGCGCCTTCCGCTTCACGCTCGACGCGGATGGTCTCATTCGCGAGACGCGCATCGCCTATGGCGGAATGGCGGGAACGCCCAAGCGGGCGAAGGGTGCCGAAGCCGCGCTGAATGGCGCTGCGATCCGCGATTCGGCGGCATGGTCGAAGGCCTTCGCGGCGCTGCGCGAGGATTACGCGCCGCTCGATGATCACCGCGCCAGCGCGGCCTATCGGGCCGAAATCGCGCATGCGCTGCTCGGCAAGGCGCTTCTGGAGGCAGCGGGCACGTCGACGGCGCGCACGCGTATCGTCGGCCGTCGCGAGGAGGCAGCTGATGCCGCCGAGTGAAACCCTGATCCCCGAGGCCGAACTGCAGGTTGTCCGCAAGTCGCTGCCGCATGACAGCGCGCCGCGCCATGTGACGGGCTCGGCTGCCTATATCGATGATATCCGCGAGCCCCAAGGGACGCTGCATATCGCACCCGGCTACGCACCGATCGCGTCGGGGAGGATCACCGCGCTCGATCTCTCCGCCGTCCGCGCCGCGCCCGGTGTCGTCGCCGTCATGACGGCCGAGGACATTCCGGGCGCCAACGACATCTCGCCAAAGCTTGTCGGCGACGATCCGGCGCTGGCCGTGGGCGAGATCCGCTTCCACGGCCAGGTCGTTTTCATCGTCATTGCCGAGACACGCGATCTGGCCCGTCGTGCAACGCGCAAGGCGAAATACACCACCGAAGCGGCGGTCCCGGTCATCGATGTCAGCGAGGCGAGCGAACTCGTCCTGCCGGAATACGCCTTCGTGCAGGGCGATCCAGACGCGGCACTGGAGGCGGCGCCGGTCAGCTTTTCGGACACGTTCCGCATTGGCGGGCAGGAGCACTTCTATCTCGAGGGGCAGATCGCCATGGCGGTGCCGGGCGAGGCGGGCGAGATGTTCGTCTATTCCTCGACGCAGCATCCGAGCGAGGTGCAGCATCTCGTCGCCCACGCGCTGCATCTGCCCTCGAGCGCCGTCACGGTCGAAATCCGCCGCATGGGCGGGGCCTTCGGCGGCAAGGAGAGTCAGGCCTCGCAATGGGCCGTGCTCGCGGCGCTTGCCGCCTGGAAGACCGGCGCGCCCTGCAAGATGCGGCTCGACCGCGACGACGACATGATGATGACCGGCAAGCGGCACGACTTCCGCGTCGGCTATCGCGTCGGCCATGACGAGGCAGGGGTGCTGCAGTCGGTCGATGTCACCTTCGACGCGCGTTGCGGACATTCGGAAGACCTGTCGATGGGCGTCGTCGACCGGACGATGTTCCATGCCGACAATTCCTATTTCTATCCGCAGACCCGCATTCTGACGCGGCGCTATCGCACTAACACCTGCTCGAACACGGCCTTCCGCGGCTTCGGCGGCCCACAGGGCATGGTGTTCGCCGAGCGGATGATGGACCAGATCGCCTATCGGCTCGGCATGGACCCGCTCGATGTCCGCAAGGCCAATTTCTACGCTGGCCGCGGCCGAGACCTGACACCCTATGGGCAGCAGGTCTCGGACAATCTGCTGCATGAGCTTGTCGCCGAGTTGGAAGCCGATTGCGATTATCGCGCGCGCCGCGCCGAGATCGCCGCGTGGAACGCCGAAAGCCGCATCCTGAAAAGGGGGCTGGCGCTGACGCCCGTGAAATTCGGCATCTCCTTCACGCTGATGCCGCTCAACCAGGCCGGCGCTCTGGTGCATCTCTATCGCGATGGTTCGCTGCATCTGAACCATGGCGGCACCGAGATGGGGCAGGGCTTGTTCCTCAAGGTGGCGCAGGTCGTGGCTGAAGAGTTCGGCGTCGACATGGGCAAGGTCGCGATCACCGCGACCCGCACCGATAAGGTGCCGAACACCTCGCCGACGGCTGCTTCTTCCGGCACGGACCTCAATGCCATGGCGGCGCTCGCGGCCTGTGGCGAGATCAAGGACCGGCTGTTCGCCTTTATCGAGCAGAAGTGGCGCGTGCGCCGCGATCAGGTCCGCTTCCGCGACAACCGTGTGTTCTTCGGCAACCAGTCCCTTAGCCTGGCCGAGCTTGCCAGCGCTGCCTATGCCGAGCGCATCCAGCTTTCCTCGGCCGGCTATTACCGCACACCGATCATCGCCTGGAACCGCGACAAGGCCGAGGGGCGGCCGTTCCTCTATTACGCCTATGGTGCCTCCTGCTCCGAGGTCACCATCGACACCATGACGGGCGAGATGAAAGTCGATCGTGTCGACGTGCTGCATGATGTCGGCAAGTCCCTCAATCCGGCCATCGATATCGGCCAGATCGAGGGTGGCTTCGTTCAGGGCATGGGCTGGCTGACGACGGAAGAGCTGGTCTGGGACAAGCAGGGGCGGCTCAGGACGCACGCGCCGTCGACCTACAAGATCCCGACGGCGTCCGATATTCCGGAGCATTTCGTCGTCAAGCTGTTCCAGTCCGAGGGCGCGCGCGAGAAGACAATCTATCGCTCCAAGGCGGTCGGCGAGCCGCCTCTGATGCTGCCGATCTCCGTCTGGTGCGCCGTCGCCAATGCGATCGCCTCGCTCGGGCCGGGCGTCGTTCCCGATCTCGACGCGCCCGCGACGCCGGAGGCGATCATGAAGGCGGTGAGGGGAGCGCGCTCGGGAGGGAATTGATGCTGGTCTGGCAACGTCTCCTCGATGCGATCGACCGTCACGGCAGAGCTGCCATGGCGAGCCTGGTGGAGACACGCGGATCGGCGCCGCGCGAAGCAGGGGCACGGCTGTTGGTCATGCCGGACGGCGGCTTCAGCGGCACGATCGGCGGCGGCACGCTCGAATGGCGTGCGATCGCCGAGGCACAGCGGCTCCTGGCGCGGGAGCCGGCATCCGGCCTCCAGATATCCTCGATCGCGCTTGGACCGGAGCTTGGCCAGTGTTGTGGCGGCCGGGTCGAGCTGGCGTTGGAGATCTTCGGCTCCGAGCGACGCGACGAGGTCGGCCGGCTTGCCGAGTTAGAAGCGGCCGGGCCGTTCCGAACCCGCGCAACGCTCTCCAAGACCAGTGATCGGCTGACGCGCCAGGTGGTTGAGGACGGCAGCGTTGAGATCGGAGGCGCCCGTATCGACCATGGCACGCTGGAAGAGGGGTTTGGTGAGGAGCGACGGGCGCTGTTCCTGTTTGGCTCCGGCCATGTTGGTCGCGCGCTGGTGCTCGCGCTGGCGCCGCTGCCCTTTGCGGTGACGTGGATCGATCCGCGGCCCGATGCCTTTCCCGCTCTTGTTCCGGCCAATTGCCGCTGTGTTCAGCAATCCGATGCACCCGAAGCCCTTTCAGCCGCGCCGGACGGGGCGTTCGTTCTGATCATGACGCATAGCCATGCACTCGATCTCGCCATTGTGCACAAAGCTTTGGCAGATGAGCGCTTTGCTTATGTCGGCCTGATCGGCAGCGCTTCGAAGCGGGCCCGGTTCTCGCGGCTGCTCGGCGAAGCGGGGGTCGGCGCGGCCGGCATTGCCCGAATGGCCTGCCCAATCGGCATTCCCGGCATTCGTTCCAAGCTGCCGGCGGTCATCGCCGCGTCGGTGGCATCAGACTTGCTAATTCGTGACGAGGCGGCGCGCGGGGCGATCCCGATCGAGGCTGACCCGCATCGTCAGGCATCGCTCCGTTCGCCGAGAGGAAGCTGAATTGGAACCCAAAATCGCTGGCCGCCGGACGCGGCCGGAGAGCGGTGCCCTCATCCAGGCGATCGGCATCACCAAGCTGTTCGGCAGCTTCAAGGCCAATGACTCCGTTGACCTGACGATCAGGCCCGGCGAGATTCATGCGCTGCTCGGCGAGAACGGCGCCGGCAAGTCGACGCTGGTGAAGATACTCTACGGCTCGCTGCAGCCGAGCGAGGGCGAGATCCGCTGGAAGGGACAGCCGGTGCGCATCGCCAGCCCCTCGGCGGCGCGCAAGCTGGGCATCGGCATGGTGTTCCAGCATTTCTCGCTGTTCGATGCGCTGACCGTCACAGAAAACATCGCGCTGGCGCTCAGCGACCGCTCCAATCGCACGGCGCTCGCCAAGGAGATCGAGAAAGTCTCGCTCGAATACGGCCTGCCGCTCAATCCGGCTTCGCGCATCGTCGATCTTTCGGTCGGCGAACGGCAGCGGGTGGAGATTGTGCGCTGCCTGCTGCAGAATCCGGAACTCCTGATCATGGACGAGCCGACTTCGGTGCTGACGCCGCAGGAGGCGGACGATCTGTTCCAGACGCTCGACCGGCTGACGGCGCGTGGCTGTGCTGTGCTTTACATCAGCCATCGCCTCGAAGAAGTGAAGCAGATCTGCCATCACGCGACGATCCTCCGCCTCGGCAAGGTCGTCGCCGAATGCGACCCGCAGCAGGAGACGGCCTCGCAGCTCGCCAGCCTGATGGTCGGTGCCGATGTCCACGTGCTGTCCTCGGACACGCCGCCGCCGACATCCGCCAAGACGCGTCTTTCGGTGCGCAATCTGTCGCTGCCCGAGCCGCATCCCTTTGCCGTCGCGCTGCACGACATCTCGCTTGATCTGAAGGCCGGTGAAATCGTCGGCATTGCCGGGATCGCTGGCAATGGTCAGGGCGAGTTCTTCGACGCGCTGTCGGGCGAGCGAACGACTGACCGGCCGGATACGGTTACGATCGATGGCAAGGCAGCCGGCAAGCTCGGCGTCACCGCGCGACGCCGCCTCGGCGCCGCCTTCGTTCCCGAGGAGCGGATCGGGCACGGCGCTGTGCCGCGGCTGCGCCTTTCCGACAATGTCCTCCTGACGCGTCATGCCACGGGCGACCAGTTGCTCCGGGTCGGCGTCATTGATTTTGGCGGCATGAAGACGCTCGCCGATCGGATCGGCCGTTCGTTCGATGTGCGGAAGTCCGCGGTCGATCCGGAAGCCGGGTCGCTCTCAGGCGGAAATCTGCAGAAATTCATCGTCGGTCGCGAAATCGACCGTCAGCCTTCGGTCCTTGTCGTCAGCCAGCCGACCTGGGGCGTCGATGCCGGCGCAGCGGCCGTCATCCGGCAGGTGCTCATCGATCTCGCCCGGTCCGGCTCGGCGGTTCTCATCATCAGCCAGGATCTCGACGAAATCTTCGAGATCGCCGACCGCGTGGCCGTCATATCGCGCGGTCATCTATCCGAGCCGGTACCGGCGCGCTCACTCACCCGCGAGCAGATTGGCCTGATGATGGCCGGGCTCGGCGAAGGCAAGCCTGTGGCCAAGAAGGAGACCGCGCATGCGCATCGTGCTTGAGCGGCGCCTGACGCCCAGCCGAAGCATGCAGTATCTATCGCCGCTGCTGGCGATCGTGCTGTCGCTCGTCACCTTCTTCATCATCTTCGTGCTCTCGGGGATCGACCCGCTCAAGGCGCTCTACATCTATTTCGTCGAGCCGTTGACGGCGGTGTGGTCGATCGAAGATCTCCTGGTGAAGGCCGTGCCTATCATCCTGATCGCGATCGGCCTCGCCTTTTGCTACCAGTCAGCCGTCTGGAACATTGGCGCAGAAGGACAACTCGCCGCCGGCGCGCTCGCCGGCTCGATCATTCCGGTGATGTTCCCGTTGCTGCAGGGACCGGCCGTGATCACTGCGATGATCCTGATGGGCATCGCTGGAGGCATGGCTTATGCCGCGATCCCGGCGATCCTGAAGATCCGCTTCAACGCCAACGAGACTTTGACGACGCTGATGCTCGTCTATGTCGCCAATCTCTTTCTCGACTATATGGCGCGCGGTCCGTGGCGCGATCCGGCCGGCTTCAATTTTCCGAACAGCCGTCCCTTCGACGAGGGACAGATGCTTCCGATCATCGCGGGCGACTCCGTTCGAATTTCGATCGTCTTCATGCTTGTCGCCGTCGTCGTCGCCTGGTTCCTGACCACCAAGACCATGACCGGCTTCAAGATCCGTGTGCTCGGCCTCTCGCCGCGCGCCGGCTCGTTCGGCGGCTTCTCGCGCAACAAGATGGTGATGCTGACCTTCCTGATCTCCGGCGGGCTCGCGGGCCTTGCCGGCATCTGCGAAGTGGCGGGGCCCATCGGCCAGCTACGGACCACGGTTTCTCCCGGCTACGGCTTCACGGCGATCATCGTGGCCTTTCTCGGCCGCCTTCATCCCTTCGGCATCCTAATCGCCGGCCTGTTGCTGGCGCTCTCCTATATGGGCGGGGAGGGCGCGCAAGTCGCCATCGGCCTGTCCGACCAGACGACGCAGGTCTTCCAGGGCATGCTGCTCTTCTACGTCCTCGCCTGCGACAGCTTTATCTACTACCGCCTGAAATTCGTGCGCGAGCGCGCGCTCGATGCAGCAACGGCCGGGTGACGTCATGACGATGCTGGAAGGAATTCTGCTCACCATCGTCACGGCGGCGACGCCGCTGCTGTTCGCCGCGATCGGCGAATTGGTGGCGGAGCGCTCGGGCGTGCTCAATCTCGGTGTCGAAGGCATGATGGCGGTCGGCGCCGTCTGCGGTTTTGCTGCGGCCAGCACGACCGGCCAGCCAATTCTGGGGGTTCTTGCAGCGATCATCGCTGGGATGCTGGCGGCGAGCCTCTTCGGCATCGTCGCACTGTTCTTCGTCGCCAACCAGAATGCCACTGGCGTCGCGTTGACCTTGTTCGGCCTGGGACTTTCCGGGTTGATCGGAGACAGTTTCGTCGGCACGCCGGGCATTCCGATTCCGAAGGTCAATATTCCTGTGCTCAGCGACCTTCCGGTCGTCGGCAGGCTGATCTTCGGCGAGGATCCCTTCGTCTATCTGGCTGTGGCGCTGGCGCTCGCGACCTGGTGGTTCCTGTTCAAGACACGCGGCGGGTTGATCATCCGCGCCGTCGGCGACAACGCACATTCCGCGCACGCGCTCGGCTTCTCCGTGCTGAAGACGCGCTTTCTGGCCGTGCTCTTCGGCGGCGCCTGTGCGGGGCTCGGCGGTGCCTATCTCTCGCTCGTCTACACACCGCAATGGACGCAGGCGATGACCGCCGGCCGTGGCTGGATCGCGCTCGCTTTGGTGGTGTTCGCCTCCTGGCTGCCGGGCCGGCTGGTCGTCGGCGCCGTTCTTTTCGGCGCCGTCAGCATCCTGCAGCTTCATGCCCAGGCGATCGGTATCGGCATTCCCTCGCAGTTCCTGTCGATGCTGCCTTACATCGTGACGGTCGTTGCGCTGGTGGTGATCTCGCGCAATCGCGCCCTGCTCAGCGTCAATACGCCCGCCTGTCTCGGTCGCCCCTTCGTCGCCGATAGCTGATGATTGGCCGTTCGTGCCTTGCGGCATGAGCGGCGTTCTTGCTGCACTGAACTGATCCAGAGGAAGGACAAGAAACGATGCGTAAATACGTGGTTGCCCTCGGTGCCGTTGCCCTCGTGGCCGGCATGGTTTCGGGCGCCGAAGCCGCCGACAAGATCAAGGCGTGCTTCGTTTATACCGGACCGCACAATGACGGTGGCTGGAGCCAGCAGCACGACATGGCCCGCCTCGAAGTCGAAAAGCACTTCGCGGGCAAGGTCGAGACGGCCTATGTCGAGAACGTGCCGGAAGGCCCGGATGCCGAGCGCGCCATCGAGCGTTTCGCCCGGTCGGGCTGCAACGTGATCTTCACGACCTCGTTCGGCTTCATGGACCCGACGATCAAGGTCGCCAAGAAGTTCCCCGACGTGAAGTTCGAGCATGATGCCGGCTACAAGACCGCCGACAACGTCTCGATCTACAATATGCGCTGGTATGAGGGCCGCTACGTCCAGGGCCAGATCGCTGCGAAGATGTCGAAGACCGGCGTTGCCGGCTATATCGTCTCCTTCCCGATCCCTGAGGTCGTGATGGGCATCGATGCCTTCATGCTCGGCGCGCAGTCGGTCAATCCCGACTTCAAGATCAAGGTCGTCTGGGTCAACACCTGGTTCGATCCTGGCAAGGAAGCGGACGCCGCCAAGGCGCTGATCGACCAGGGCGCGGACATCATTGTCCAGCACACCGACTCGCCGGCTGCGATGCAGATCGCCGAGGAGCGCGGCCTGCATGCGTTCGGCCAGTCGGCCGACATGTCGAAGTTCGGGCCGAAGGCGCATCTCGCCTCGCTGGTCGACAACTGGACGCCCTACTACATCGAGCGCGTCCAGGCGGTTCTCGACGGCACCTGGAAGTCGACCGACACGTGGGATGGCATGAAGGAAGGCCTCGTCGTGCTCGGGCCGCTCACCAATATGCCGGACGACGTCAAGGCCTTGGCAGAGGACTCGATCGCCAAGATCAAGGCGGGCGAGCTCCAGGTCTTCAAGGGACCGATCACCAAGCAGGACGGTTCGGTTGGCGTCGCCGACGGCGCGGTTGCCGACGACAAGACGCTGCTCGGCCTTAACTGGTACGTGAAGGGCATCGACGACAAGCTGCCGCAGTAGCGGACGCGCCGCGGCGTGCCACGGTGGCACGCCGCATGATTCATGGCCGGTGCCCGCGTGGCGCCGGCCATCACCGCAACGGGGCCGAATTCCGCAAAGATGTCCGCATTCGTCGTCGACTGGCTCAATCTCCTCATCCGCTGGTCCCATCTCATCGTGGGCATCGGCTGGATCGGCACCTCGTTCTATTTCATCGCGCTGGATCTCTCGCTGAAGAAGCGCGAGCAGATGAACCCGGGCGTCTATGGCACCGCATGGGAGGTTCATGGCGGCGGCTTCTATCATGTCGAGAAATATCTGGTCGCCCCGCCGGCGCTGCCGTCTGACCTGATCTGGTACAAGTGGGAGGCCTATCTCACATGGGTTTCCGGCTTCCTGCTGCTGATCGTCCAGTATTATTGGAACGCCAACTCCTTCCTGATCGATCGTTCGGTCCTGCCGCTGCTGCCCTCGCAGGCGATCGTCATCTCGATGCTTTCGCTGGTCGGCGGCTGGCTGATTTATGACCGGCTGTGCAAGTCGTCGCTTGGCCGCTCGACGCCTGTCCTTGCCGTCTGCCTGTTCATCCTGATCGTCGGCGCGGCGTATCTGTTCACGCATGTGTTCTCGGGGCGCGGCGCCTTCATTCATGTTGGCGCGTTCATCGGCACGATCATGGCAGTCAACGTGTTCGGCATCATCGTGCCGAACCAGCGCAAGATCGTCGCCTCGCTGCTCGCGCATGAGCCGCCGGATCCGCGCCTCGGCGCCATCGGCAAGCAGCGATCGGTGCACAACAACTATCTGACGCTGCCCGTGCTGCTGATGATGGTCTCGAACCACTATCCGTTCCTGACCAGCCATCCGCAGAGCTGGATGATCGTCGCCTTCATCCTGCTGCTTGGCGGCTCAATCCGGCATTTCCTCAATCGGCATGAGGCGCACGACCCGTTCCTGAAATTCGCCTGGACCCTGCCGGTCGGCATCGTCGCGCTCGGCGTGCTGATCAGCATGACCGCGCCGAAGCCGCTCGAGATCGCGCCGGGCATGACCGTCTCCGATGCCGATGTTCTCGCGCTGACCGCCAAGCATTGCACCATGTGCCATGCCGCCAAGCCGACGCATGACGGCTTCGACGCGCCCCCGAAGGGCGTGATGCTGCAGACGACAGCGGAACTGGTGCAGCACAAGGATCAGATCATCGCGCAGGCGGTGCAGGGCAGGGCGATGCCGCTTGGAAACGAGCACGGCATGACCGACGAGGAGCGCAAGACGCTTGGCGCGTGGCTGCAAAGCCATTAGACACCAGCCGGTCGCAACAAGGCCCGCCGGAACGACGATGCAGAATACGCCGCTCTCCCTCGACGCGGTCAATGCCATGAACGAGACGGCCTTTATCGCCTCGTTCGGCGATATCGCCGAGCACTCCCCCTGGGTCGCCCGCGCGGCCTATGCTGGCCACCCCTTTGCCGATCATGCGGCGTTGGTGGCGGCTTTCCATGCCGCCATCGCCGCCGCTCCGCATGAGGCGCAGCTCGCACTCCTCCGTGAGCATCCCGATCTTGCCGGCCGCGCCCGCATCGCAGAGCTGGCCGTCGAATCGCAGGTCGAGCAGCTCGGCGCGGGACTCGATCGTCTGACGGCCGACGAATATGCCGAGTTCACCCGCCTCAACGAGGCTTATCGGGCGCGGCACGGCATTCCGTTCATCCGCGCGGTCAAGGGCTCCACAAAGGAGCAGATCATCGAAGCGTTCCGCGAGCGGCTGCCGAATACGCCGGAGACGGAGTTCGCCATGGCGCTGACGCAGGTGCAGCGGATCATCCGCTTCCGCCTTGAGGATCGCGTCGCATCATGACCATCGTGCCGGCAATCGGACGTCTGACGACACGGCAGATCGGCGAGCGCGCCCAGGCCATGATCGATGCGCTCTCGGTGATCTCCGCTGACGAGGACGCCCTGACGCGGCTCTATCTGACGCCGGAGCATCGCCACGCCGCCGAGATGGTCAGCGGCTGGATGGAGGCTGCGGGCCTTTCGGCGCGGATGGACGCTGCTGGGACGGTGCGCGGCGCGATGCCGCCAGCCGCCACTGGCCGCAACAGCAACAAGGTGCTGTTGATCGGTTCGCACATCGACACCGTCATTGATGCCGGTCGGTTCGACGGCAATCTTGGCGTCATCGTCGGAATCCTGGCCGTGGAGCAATTGCGGGCGCGCGGCATCGCGCTGCCGTTCGGCCTTGAAGTCCTTGCCTTCGGCGATGAGGAGGGCGTCCGCTTTCCGGTGACACTGACCTCGTCCGCAGTAGCGGCTGGCGTTTTCGACACCAAGGCGCTCGACGTCGCGGACGAGAAAGGCGTCACGTTGCGCGAGGCGCTGATCGCCTTTGGCGGCGATCCGGAGCGGCTGCGGCAGGAGGCCTATCAGCGTCCGGCGGTGCTAGGCTATCTCGAGGTGCATATCGAGCAGGGGCCGGTCCTGGAGCGCGCGGGCGAGCCGCTGGGCGTCGTGACCGCCATCGCCAGCCAGAGCCGCCACCGCATCCGCATCCGCGGCGAGGCGGGCCACGCTGGCACCGTCCCGATGGAGATGCGCCACGACGCGCTCATGGCCGCCGCCGAAATCATGCTGATGGTCGAGGCCATCGCGCGGAAGGGCAAGAAGCATGCTCTGGTTGCAACCGTCGGCCATGTCGAGGTGATGCCCGGCGCCTCCAACGTAATCCCGGCCGATGTGCGCTTTTCGCTCGACGTCCGCGCCGCGACGGATGAAGCCCGCAAGGCAGCGGTGGAGGAGATCACCCTGTTCGCGCGCAAGATCGACAAGCGCCGCCACGTCGTCGTCGGTGTCGAGACGATGATGGAGAAGGGCGTCGCAACCTGCGCGCCGCGCCTGACCAAGGCGATTGCGGCAGGTGTTGGGGCCGTCCAGGGCAAGCCGGCGCGCAGCCTAATGTCGGGCGCCGGCCATGATGGCCAGTCGATGGTGCAACTCGGCGATTTTGGAATGATCTTTGTTCGCTGCCGGGCCGGCATCAGTCATAATCCCAACGAATGGGTGTCGATCGACGACATGGGCGTCGCGGTGGAGGCGCTGGTGGCGACGATCGAGGAACTGGGGCGGCAGGAAAGGGCAGGGCGATGATCGGCGCGGCGGTCGACAGCCTCTTTGAACGCGAAGTCGCGTTTCTGAAGGCCATGATCCGCATCCCGAGTGACAATCCGCCCGGCGATTGCGCCGCGCATGCCGAGGCCGCGACTGCCGCTCTTGAAGCGCTCGGCTTCAGCGTCGAGCAGCATCCCGTCCCCGAGCCGTTTTCCCGCCAGCATGGCCTTCGCAGCATCATCAACCTGATCGTCCGGAAGACGTTCGGCAGTGGCCTCGGCCCGGTCATCGCGCTCGCCGCCC
Source organism: Kaistia soli DSM 19436 (assembly GCF_900129325.1). Lineage (GTDB taxonomy): Bacteria > Pseudomonadota > Alphaproteobacteria > Rhizobiales > Kaistiaceae > Kaistia > Kaistia soli. Next base: position 60,603 of record NZ_FQUP01000003.1, read on the forward strand.
ATGGCGACGTGGTGCCGCCCGGCGAGGGCTGGAGTACCGATCCGTATGGCGCGGAGGAACGGCATGGCGCCATCTATGGCCGCGGTGCCGCTGTCTCGAAAGCGGATTTCGCGGCCTATGCCTTTGCGCTTCTGGCGCTAGGCCAGTCCGACAGGGCGCTTGATGGCGGCGTCGAGCTGCATTTCACCTATGACGAGGAAACGGGCGGCTTTGTGGGGCCGAAATGGCTGCTGGAGCACGGTCTCTCCAAGGCCGACTATGCGATCACGTCGGGCTTCTCTCATGCTGTCGCCACGGCGCATAGCGGCGTGCTGCATCTTGAAGTCGTTGTTCGCGGCCGGCAGGCACATGCGGCCGTCGCCGCGCTCGGCGCCGACGCGCTCGAAGCGGCGACACCCGTCCTCGCCGCCATCTATGCCGAGCGCCGCCGCCTGACAGCCATCCGCTCGGATGAGCCGGGCATCGGCGGTCCGCAGATCACCGTTGGTCTCATCTCGGGCGGCATCAACACCAATGTCGTGCCGGATCGCATTCTGCTCAGGATCGACCGGCGCATCATTACCGAAGAAGACGGCGAGGCCGTCGAGGCTGAGCTGATCGGGTTGATCGAGGCGGCGGCGCCCTCGACCCCCGGCATCGAGATCGAATGCCGCCGCATCCTGCTGGCCGAGCCGCTGCGGCCGCTGCCCGGCGTCGACAAACTGGTCGAAGCCATCAGGGAACCTGCCGAGGCGCTGTTCGGCGTGCCGATCGCCGTCACAGGCGTGCCGCTCTACACCGATGCGCGCCACTATGCGGCAGCCGGAATCCCCACGGTGCTTTATGGCGCCGGCCCGCGTTCGATCGCCGACGGCAACGCGCATTCGGCCGACGAGCATATCCGCCTCGACGATCTGCGCGCGGCCACCGAAGTCATCGCACGGGCGCTTGAGACGTTGCTCGCGCGATAGAGGCAACCTTTCGGACGCCGAGGAACGTCAGCGCGCCGGACCGGGCCAGACTGCTGATGGTGCCGTCTCGTTCAGCGAGCGCCTGATCCCGAGTGCGCCATCCTCGATGCGGATTCGATAGACGAGAAGCGCGATGTTGAGCACGCCGAACAGCAGGGCCAGCCAAGGTAGGCCGAGCGCACAAGGCAGCAGAGGCATCTCGATCGCGACGATCAGGTAGTTCGGATGCCGCATCAGCCTGTAGGGCCCGCGGCGGCGAAGCGGCAGGTCGTCGACTGTGATGATACGCGTCGTCCAGAAGGCGCCGAGGCTGGCGATCGTCCAGACCCGCATCACCTGGAGCAGCGCATAGACACCCAGGAGGATCCAGGGCACCGGAATACCCGGCTGCACGAACAGCAGCATGGCACCGATCCAGGCGCCATGCAGGAGGATGAACAACGGATAGTGCCCGGCGCCGATCTCGCGGCCCCGCCGCAACATCAAGGCGCGGCGGTTTCGCTCCGACCAGGCCAGTTCGATGATGCGTTGGATGACAACGAAACCGAGCAGGAGGTAGGGCCAGAGCATGATCATGCTGCGCCGGATCCGACATGTACCATCTGGAAGGCCGCCGTGAAGCCGGGGCCGAGCGCCGAGAGCAGAAGCGAGCCCGTCGTGCCGCGGCGGATCAGTTCATCAAGAACGAAGAGCACGGTCGGCGCCGACATATTGCCGTTCTCGCGCAGCACCTTGCGCTCCGCATCGAGGCCCATCGGCTCGTAGCCGAAGACTTTTTCGAGTTCGTCGACAACCTTGGCGCCGCCGGGATGGCAGCAGGGGCGATCGATGTCGTCGGGGGAAAGGCCGGCGCTCCCGAGAAAGCCCTCGAGCGCGCCCGGCATGTCGCGCGAGACGATTTCGGGAATGCTCTGCTTGAAGATGACGTCCAGTCCCTGGCCGTCGACATCCCAGCCCATGACATCGAGCGTATCGGGCCAGCAGTGTTCACCACCGGCGCCGATCATCACAGCGCTGTCCGCGGCGCTGCCGCTTTCAAGCACGGCAGCGGCGCCGCCATCGCCGAACAGGGCGCAGGCGACGAGGTTGCTCTTGGTGATGCGGTCGTAGCGAAACGCCAGCGACGAGAACTCCACGACGATGAGCAGGCACCTGCTCCCCGGCATGGCCCGCGCCATCTGCGCGGCACGGCTGAGGCCGAGAACGCCGCCGGCGCAGCCGAGGCCGAAAATCGGCAGTCGCACGACATCGCGCCGGAACGGCATCTCGTTCATGATGCGCGCCTCAATGCTCGGCGTCGAAATGCCGGTCGACGACACGAACACAATCTGGTCGATGTCCTCCGCCTTCAGTCCCGCAGCCTCGAGCGCCTTCTCAGCCGCCTTGCGGGCGAGGGCGGTGGCGTTCTTGACGTAGAGCTTCGTCTTTTCGCCGAAATCGGCCTCGCCCATGAACCATTCGACGGGAAGACAGGAATGGCGCGTGTCGATGGCGGCGTTGTCGAACACCTGCTGCAACTGATCAAAGAATGGCATGCGGCTGCCGAAGACCTCGCGGGCCCGCTCACGCGCCACGATCTGCGGCACGTGATGATCGGGGGTAACCGTGACGAGCGAGCGAAGGGTCACCGACGGCGGCACGAGGTGCTGCGCCGCCGCCAGATCGAGAGGACGCTGAAGCGTCATGAGATCGGTCTTTCTGCTCGGGGGCGCTTATTCGTGCCCGGTTGTGAGGAAGTTGGAGAGGTCCTGGTACTGCTCGCAACTAGTATTGCCGCATAGCTTTGCCAGTGTGGCGAGTTCGGCCTTCGCTTCCTCGATCCGGCCGGCAGTCGCATAGCCTTCGCCGAGATATTCGCGCGTATTGAGATTGTCGGGCTCGAGTTCGAGCGCCTGCTTGTAGTAGCCGATGCCGACATCGACGTCGCCCATCTTGCGGTGGCTGTAGCCGATATAGGTCAGGACCGTCGCATCTTTCTTGTTGCCGACGGCGTCTAGCACCGCGAGCGCGTTGTCATAGTAGCCGGCGAGGGCGAGGGCACGACCCTGCTGTGTCAACTCCTTGTCCGACAGGCTGCCCGATTGCGCCTTGACGCAGCGCTCCAGAGCCTTCGACCAGACGAGGCCCTTCCTGCAGACCTGATTGGCGGGCATCCCGCCGCTGCCGCTGCTTCCGCCTCCGCTGCCGCCACCTCCACCGCCGCTCGCGGCCGCTGCGGGCAGGGCGGCCAGCACCGAGATTCCGACCGCGAGAGCGGTTCGCGTTGCAAAGCCGAACATGTTAGTCATCGTCACCTCCAGCGCATCCTCGCCGCGATCGGCGTGGTCTGTGCATGAACACGCGCTCCCAGCCGCCTATTCGCATCCCGATGAACAACAGCAGTCACGATGATGTGAGATTGGGGCTGAGGCCGTCATTGCCCGCGCTCTGGCGCTTCGCTCTCGTGCTTTCGCGCAGCCGGGACACGGCCGATGACCTCGTGCAGGCAACCTGTGTGCGCGCGCTCGAGCGGGCAGGGCAGTACGAGCCCGGGACGCGGCTCGACCGGTGGCTGTTCTCGATCCTGCATTCAATCTGGGTCAACGAAGTGCGGTCACGCAAGGTCCGACAAGGCAGTGGCGTCATCGATGCCGAACTGGCGCTGATTTTTGACGGCCGACAGGCGATCGAGACGAATATTCTGGCGGCTCAGATGTTAGCTGCCATCGGGAAGCTGCCCGAGCCTCAGCGCGAGGCTGTGCTGCTCGTCTATGCCGAAGGATTTTCCTATCAGGAGGCCGCGACCTTTCTCGGCATACCTATCGGAACGATCATGAGCCGGCTGGCCGCGGCGCGCGGGCGGCTCGCTGAATTGAACGACAACAGCGGGGACGGCGATGGCCGGAACTGAGCATCAGGATGACGAGACGCTCACCGCCTTCCTCGACGGGGAACTGAGCCCGCGTGACCATGGCGCCGTGCTCGAGCGGCTCGGCGGAGATCCCGGACTGCGTCAACGCCTGGAGGCGCTGCAATTCTCCCGGCAAGGCCTCGACGCCGCGTTCGGGGCAATGCTGAGCGTTGCGCCACGCGCCGATCTCGAAGCAATGCTCGACCGGGCGCTCGCCCAGGCGCCGCAGCCGCGCCGTTCTGCGCCGATCCGCTCGCGCATTTGGCAGACGTGGCAGCCGCGTCTTCTTGCAGCGGCGGCCCTCATCGTCGTTGCCTGTCTGGCGGGCGGTCTCGGCTATAGCCTTGGCGGCGCGAACGCGCCCAAGGCGGCTGAAGGCTGGCATGAGGCCGTCGCGGAATACTGGGCGCTGACGACCAAGGCGACGCTTGCATTGGCGCCGTCGCCGGCGACGCGGACGCAGCAGCTCGCTCTTGCCGGCGACGCGCTCGGCATTCCCTTGACCGCATCGGCGATCTCGCTGGACGGGCAGTCCTTCCGCGGCGCGCAGCTCTACGAGTTCAACGGCAAGCCGCTGGTGCAAATTGCCTATCTCGATCCGGACTATGGCCCGATCGCCTATTGCGTGATCCGCAATGGCAAGCCGGGCGCGACATCCCCGACGTCAGCGGAAATCGGCGGCTTCAATGTCGTGCACTGGTCCGGCGACGGGTTCGGCCGGATGGTCATCGGCCGTGCGCCCGCCGGGCGGCTGGCCGAGATCGCGGCAAGGCTGGCAGGCGAAGCCGGGCAGGGCGCCTGAGCGCCCTATCCCGCTGCGACCTCAGACGACCTGACCGTAGAGGTCGTAGGCGTCAGCGCGATCGATCTTGGCGGTGACGATGTCGCCGACGCGGATCGGGCGGCGCGACACCAGGTGGACGTTGCCGTCGATCTCGGGTGCATCCCAGACCGAGCGTCCCTTGGCCGAAAGCCCGCCGCTTTCGTCGACGATGACCTGGATGCGGCGGCCGACCCGCTTCTGCTGGCGGGCGGCGCTGATCGCCTGCTGCTTCTTCATGAAGCGGTTCCAGCGTTGCTGCTTGACCTCTTCCGGCACCGGATCGGCGAGCTCATTGGCTGGCGCACCGTCGACCGGTTCGAACTTGAAGCAGCCGACGCGGTCGAGCTTCACCTCGTCCAGCCATTCAAGCAGGAACTCGAAATCCTCGTCGGTCTCGCCGGGAAAGCCGACGATAAAAGTCGACCGGATCGCCAGATCGGGACAGATTTCGCGCCACCGATGGATGCGCTCGGCCGTCTTTTCCTGGTTGCCCGGACGGCGCATGGCCTTGAGGACGCGCGGGCTCGCATGCTGGAAGGGAATGTCGATATAGGGAAGGATCTTGCCCTCGGCCATCAGTTCGACGACAGCGTCGACATGAGGGTAGGGGTAGACATAGTGCATTCGCACCCAGGCGCCGAGTTCGCCGAGCGCCGATGAAAGGTCGAGGAACTTCGCCCTCACCTCGCGGTCGCGCCAGCGGCTCGCTTCATATTTGATGTCGACGCCGTAGGCGCTGGTGTCCTGCGAGATGACCAGAAGCTCCTTGACGCCGGCCTTCACGAGGCGCTCGGCCTCGCGCAGCACATCGCCGGCCGGGCGGCTGACGAGATCGCCGCGCAGCTTGGGGATGATGCAGAAGGAGCAGCGGTTGTTGCAGCCTTCGGAGATCTTGAGATAGGCGTAGTGGCGCGGCGTCAGCTTGATGCCCTGCGGCGGCACGAGATCGACGAAGGGATTGTGCGCCGGCGGCACCGCCTGATGCACGGCGCCGAGCACGCTCTCATATTGCTGAGGGCCGGTGATCGCGAGCACATTCGGGAAGGCGTTGCGGATCTGCTCGGGCTCGGCGCCCATGCAGCCGGTAACGATGACCTTGCCGTTCTCTTTCATCGCCGTGCCGATCGCTTCGAGCGATTCCGCCTTGGCGCTGTCGAGGAAGCCGCAGGTATTGACGATCACGACATCGGCGCCGTCGTGATGGCGCGACAGTTCGTAGCCCTCGGCGCGCAGATGCGTCAGGATCCGCTCGCTGTCGACCAGTGCCTTGGGACAGCCGAGGCTGACGAAGGAAATGCGCGGGGCTTCGCCCGTAGGCGCTTCGGGATTCATGGACATCATCCGAAAACGAGGGTGGGGCGGCATCGTGGCAGCCGCCAGATCGCCCGATCTGCGGGCGTTTGGCGCCTATCTGTCCAACCGCCCGGCGCATGTCAATGGCGAAGGACGCGGCAAGGCGCCCGAGCCCGGCCGCGCCGGAGGAGGGCGACCGTTTAGCCCCCTAGGCAAACAGCAGTTCCAGCGCGCGGTGATCCGAGACCTCCGGCTCGGCGACGACATCGAACTGCGTGACCGCGACGGTGTCCGAGACCAGCATATAATCGGCAAAACGACCGGGCTTCCGGTACCAGGACGTGCGCGTGTCGGTGTGGCCGCGGCCGGTGACGAGATCGGCGAGGCCGAGGCGCGCAAGAGCGGCGAGGGTGGCGCTGTCTGGCAGCACATTGAAATCGCCGCAGACGACGAGCCGCTCACCGGCCGGACGCACCTGCCCGATCAACCGGATCAGCGCTTCAGCTTGCGCCGCGCGTTCCGGCGTATCGCCCTTGCCGGCCGGGTCGCGCAGGCCGTGCATCTGCGCGACAGTCAACGTGAAGTCGGCCGCATAGTCATGGACCCGGAAGACGTGGGCGTTGCGCGCGCGCGGATGCTCGCCCCAGCCATTGGCCGAGAACGCGCCGTGGACGAAGCCCTGGGCCTGGCCGAGCAGCGGCAGCGATTTCCGAATGAACGTCGCAAGCCCGAACTCCGACATCACGGCCTGATCGCCATCCCAAAGGACACCGCGCGCTGCCGGCATGAACAGGCCGTCGTGTCCCGGCAACACTGCGGCGATCTCGCTGAAAAGATCGGACCGTTGCGACAGCTCGATCCCGTCGTCACGATAGACGAGCCAGGACGAGGTCTCGGCAGCGCTGCCGACCTCAGGCGACCGATGCGTCCGCGTCACTTCCTGGAGGCAGAGAATGTCGGCGTCGCATTCGCCGAGGTAACGGAGCAGCGGCGCATGGAGGCGGCCGCCCCACACATTCAGCGACAGGATCTTCAGCATCGGTCCATCTGCTCATCTGTAACGATCATTGCTGCCGAGCCTCTCCGCAAATGCGGCGCTTGCCAATCGCGACGTCAGCGAGCTTTCGCGCGGTGCGGACCATCGGATGGGGCAGGCAGCGTTTGGGGCCATGGCTTTACGGTCGTCAGGGCCTGAGCACGCCACATGCAAGATTCGCATAAGGAAGATTATGGAACCAAAATGCTAGTCCGGGCGAGGGTGGCGATATCTGCCATTGGCGCCCCCCGCGCTGCAGTCGAGCCAGGTCGCGATCGCAATGGTTTCGGGAAACCGGTGAAGCTCTCCGAGCGTATGTGATATCGGGCGCCGCATCCATGGTGCCCGCTTCCTGCCCGCAGATTTTCTCCCTGGAGATCGCTAATGAGCATCGCGACCCGCAACGAAGCGGTCGATCGTCCGGCGACGATTGCGGCTCTCTGCTGGCTCGGCACGGCCACAGCCTATCTGGTGGCGGAGACGATCGCGGCGCGCGCCTTTCGCGATTACAGCTACCAGACCAACTTCATCAGCGATCTCGGTATCCCGTATCAGACGGTCTCCGGCGGACGTGCGATCGACTCGCCGCTGGCTTGGGTGATGAATGCCGGCTTCCTGGTCCAGGCGCTGTTCTTCGCTTCGGCGGCGCTGGCCATCGGTCGGGCGCTGCCGGTGCGCGGCAAGGCCTATGGGCTCTTCCTCGGCGCTGCGCTGGCCGACGCCACCGGCTTGATCTTGATCTCGGTCTTTCACAGCGGCGCTCGTGAGGTCGCCAATGGCCAAATCGTCTGGCATACGATTGGCGCCGGACTTTCGATCCTTGGCGGCAATCTCGTCGCGATCTCGTCGGGTTTTGCGTTGCGGCCGCTCGGCATGCCGCGCTTCTACAAGCCGGCCGGCATCGCGTTCGGCCTATTCGGCATCGGCAGCATTGCCTGGCTGATGGTGGGGCCGAAGGTCATTCCGGACGGCCTCGTCGAGCGTGCCAGCGTCTATTCAATTACCGCCTGGGAATTGATGACCGCGGCACTGCTGCTCAGGAATCGCGGCGGCCGGCCGTGAACGGGTCGGCCGGCCGGTCGGGGCAGGGCTTCAGAAGGTGAGCTGATGCACGCCGCGGACAAGGCCGCCAACGGCCGCACCCGATAGGCTCCAGGCCGTGCCGACGAGTTCGCTACCGCCGGAGATAACGGCCTCGCCGCTGCGGACGAGGAGACCGCGCTCACTCCCCTCACCTGCCACACGACCCACCGGCAGCGGCGGAACGGGACCATCCGGCGCGGCCGTCGCCACGTCATATTCTGCTTCGGCCGGCGCCGGATCAACGGGCGTCTGTACGACCGGCTGGGCTGTTGCCACCACCGGCGTCGCAGGCGGCGCGATGCATTCGAGGCATGGCCGCCGCAGCGGCTTCGGCGGCAGTGCCGCGACCGGTTCGGGCTGCTCGGCAGCAGGCTTCGCCTGGTCGGCGACCGGCGCCACCTTGGCAGGCTGCACGACGGCCACAGGCGCCGGTGCGACGGGCTCGATGATGCTGGCGATGCGATCCGGCCCGATCATGTGGGTTCCCGAGACCACGAGGACAGGCTGCTCGACATCGCCCGGCGCAAGCGCGCCGGTGCTGGCAATCGCCGCCGCGCCGAGAGCGACCGCGATCGCGGCGCTATAAAGCACGATGGGGAACCGGCCGGATGACCGTTCCATGCGGAAGTGCTTGTCCATGATGATCTCTGGCCTCTGCGATTCTCTTTGCATGCGTTGCAGTCTTGCCGCAGTTTTCGGCTGCATGCCGACCGGATCGCGGCGCGATTGCGTCTTTTGTGACGAAGGATTGCGTCTATCGAGCCGGCATGGCGCGAGATTTCGGGTTTTCGGCAGCGTGTCATATGGTAATACCAAAGACGCATCCGGTGACCTTCCGAGGACGCCGGCAAAGACCCGACATCCTGGAGGATCGCCTTGGCCTATAGTGACCATCCGCGCCCGCAGATCGAGCGCGCCCGCTGGCTCTCGCTCGATGGAGCGTGGCAGTTTGCCTATGATGACGACGCACGCTGGACCGGCCCGGCCGATGCCTCGTTTGATCGCACCATCACCGTCCCCTATGCGCCCGAGGCACCGCGAAGCGGCATCCACGACGAGGGTTTCCATCCGGTCGTCTGGTATCGCCGCACGCTTGAGCTGCCCGCCGATCTCGCGCCTGATGCCGCGCATGACGCGATCCTGCATTTCGGCGCCATCGACTATAAGAGCGATGTCTGGATCAACGGCCAGCATGCCGCGTCGCATATCGGCGGTCACACGCCCGTCCGCGTCCGCCTTGCGCCCTTCATGACCGGCGGATCGCTGGACATCGTCGTCCGCGCCGAAGACGATCCGCTCGACATGATGAAGCCCCGCGGCAAGCAGGACTGGCTCGCGGCCCCGCATGGCATCTGGTATCCGCGCACCACCGGCATCTGGCAGACCGTGTTCGTCGAGCAGGTCGGCCGCAGCCATATCGAGCGGCTGCAATGGACCCCGGATTTCGCGAAGTTCGAGATCCGCCTTGATACGCGCATTGCTGCGCCTGACGGTCATCGTCTGCGCGTCCGGCTCTGGCTCGGCGGCCGCGTGCTGGTCGAGGACGAATATGGCCTGAAGGGGCGGGACACCAGCCGCGTCATCGCCCTCCCCGATCCGGGCATCGATGACGCCCGGGCCGACTTCGTCTGGTCGCCGGAGCACCCGCAGCTCATCGATGCGGAGCTGTTCCTGGTCGATGCGAATGGCGACGTCGTCGACGAGGTCAAGAGCTATACCGCGCTCAGGGCCGTCTCGACCGCCAATGGCCGCTTCATCATGAATGGCCGCTCCTACTTCCTGCGTCTCGTGCTCGACCAGGGCTATTGGCGCGAAGGCGTGATGACCGCGAGCGACGAGGAACTGCGCCGCGATGTCGAACTGACCAAGGCGCTCGGATTCAATGGCGTGCGCAAGCACCAGAAGATCGAGAACCCGCGGTTCCTCTATTGGGCCGATGTGCTCGGCCTGCTCGTCTGGGAGGAAATGCCCAGCGCCTATGGCTATTCGAACGAGTCCGTAACGCGGCTCACGGCCGAATGGCAGGAAGCGATCGAGCGCGACTATTCGCATCCTTCGATCGTCGCCTGGGTTCCGTTCAACGAGTCTTGGGGCATCCCGGAGCTGCCGCACAGCCCGGTCCAGCGCAGCTACCAGCAGGCGCTCTATCACCTGACCAAGACGCTCGATCCAACCCGTCCGGTGAGCGGCAATGACGGCTGGGAGCAGATCGCCACCGACATCTTTGCGGTGCACGACTATCATCATAGCGGCGCGATCCTGCACGAGCGTTATGGCTCCGCCCCTGCCTTCAAGGACACGCTGACGACATTCCGTTCAGCGGGACGCGCGCTTGCCATCGATGGCCATCCATTTGCCGGCCAGCCGGTGATGCTGACCGAATTCGGTGGCATCGCTTATTTCATGGGGACTGAGGCCGGCTGGGGCTACAGCACGGCGCAGGACGCGGAGGATTTCGTCGAGCGCTATGCCGACGTCCTCTCCGGGGTCACCGATTCCGAGCTCCTCGCCGGCTATTGCTACACGCAGCTGACGGACACCTACCAGGAGCAGAACGGCGTCCTCACCATGGACCGCAAGCCGAAGGCCGATATCGAGGCCATCCGGGCGGCCAATCTCGGCGTCGCGATCGAGCGGCTGCCGCAACACCCGCTTGGCTACAATGCCCGCTGGCTGAAGACACAGGCAGAACGCGGCAACTGAGCGCCGCATCTCATAAGCCGAAGACCGAAGGGCAGGGGCGATCTCCCTGCCCTTCTTGTTTCAGGGGCCGATAGGCGGCGGCAGATTCTTGCGGCCGAGCTGGGTTTTCTCGAAGGCGAGCACGATGAACAAGGAAAGGCCGAAGGGAATCAGGAGGTAGAGCAGGCGAAACACGATCAGTGCCGCCAGCACGTCATTCGGGTTCATCTCGGGCAACGCAGCCAGGAAGGTGACTTCCAGCACGCCGAGGCCGCCGGGCGCGTGCGACAGCAGCGCCAGCGTGAAGGAGGCCAGGAAGATGCCGAGGATGATCAGGTAGCCCGGATTCCCGGTCTCCGGCAGCGCAAAATAGATGATCGCCGCTGCCCCGCCGAGCTCAATCGGGCCGGCGAGAAGCTGGCGTCCCACGATTGGAAGGCGCGGATACTGAACGTAGAACTTGCGGATGTGCCACGGAGGCAGATGCCGCCAGGACCCAAACACATAAAGCGCAACGAGAAGCAGCAGGACGAGGCCGAGAACCAGTCCCGTCAAAGGCGGCACGTCGATGAAGCGCGTGATCAGATGCGGTTTTAGCACGAGCACAAGCCCGCTGGTCAGCACGGTGCCGAGGGCAAAGGTGAACGAGCAGAAGACGATGAGAAGCCCGATTTCCTGCGCCGTCAGTCCGCGCGTCGAATAGGCCCGATAGCGAACCACCGCGCCCGAAATCACCGAGGCGCCGATATTGTGCGACAGCGCGTAGGTCGTGAACGAGCAGAGCGAGATGAACAGCCAGGAGATCTTCTTGCCGCCGATATGGGCGATCGCGATCCGGTCATACCAGGCGAGCGCGCCATAGGCGCAAAGCGTCGCCAAAACCGCCAGGATCCAGTTGTGGACGCTGATCGCCGCCAGGCTGTCAGCAACAGCCGCGAAAGAAATACGGCGAAACTCACGATAGAGAATGAAGATCGAGACGATGACCGCCACGATACCGAAAATAGACCATGCCGCGTTGCGGAGCTTCATTGACGCCTTTTTCCTTTTCGCACCGATCTCCGCCGGCGCTGCCACAGCTTCAGGAGATTGGCATGCTGGTTCCGGGACGGCCAGACCTAAGCGGCCCGATCGCCTCCAAAGCAGACACCAATCGCTAGAGGGAAAGGTCGATGACCATGCCGTCAAAGGCCGGCTCGATATCGCCGGGCAGCATCGCAACGAGCGTGCGATAGTCGAGATCACCATGCATATGCGTGAAGATCGTGCGGCGCGGGCGCAGGCGATCATGCCAGGCGATCGATTCATCGACGCTGAAATGACTTGGATGCGGCCGCCAGCGCAGCGCGTCGACAATCCATAATGAAAGCTGCTGCAGGTGTGGCAGCGTCTCGTCGGGGAGAGCGCTGACATCGCTCGAATAGGCGAAGTCGCCGATCTTGAAGCCGAGGCTATCGATATCGCCATGAACCTGGCGGAACGGCAGGATCGCCAGCCTTCCTCCCGGACCATCGACGCTAAAGCGCTCGCCGGCGACGATTCTCTGGCGGCCGAGGATCGGCGGGTAGCTGCCGCCGGCCGGCGTCTTGAAGCAGTAGCCGAACGCCTCCTCCAGCCGCTCCTGTGTGCTGTCGTCCGTATGGACCGGTACCAGCTTGCGACTATCGAGCCAGAAGGAGCGCAGGTCGTCGATGCCGTGCGTGTGATCGGCATGGGGATGCGTGTAGAGGACGGCATCGAGCCGGTCGACTCGCGCCTCGAGAAGCTGGTTACGGACATCAGGGCCCGTATCGACCAGCACGCGGGTCGGATAGGGGCTGTCGCCCCGGAAGCCGTCGATGAGGATCGAGGCACGCGTGCGCCGGTTTTTCGGTTCAGACGGGTCGCAGGCGCCCCAGTCATTGCCGATGCGGGGCGTGCCCGGCGAGGCGCCGCAGCCAAGAATGGTGATGCGGATGCGCTCGGCCGCTGGTGCCGTTTCCATCGGCTCACCCATGGGCCGCAGCAGCCTTCTCGAATGCCGACGCCGGCACCTTGGTGAAGAGGCGGCGGAAATTGGCCGTCGTGACGGCCGCAATCCGCTCCATTGAAAGGCCGCGCACCTCGGCAAGCACGGCTGCGGTGTCTCGCACATAGGCTGGGCGATTGGTGTGGCCGCGATGCGGCACCGGTGCCAGATAGGGCGCATCGGTCTCGACGAGAAGCCGGTCTTCCGGGATGTCGCGGGCGATCGCGCGGATGTTCTCGGCGCTGCGGAACGTCAGGATGCCGGAAAACGACACATAGCAGCCAAGCGCGACGCCGACCTCGGCCAGTCTGGCCCCTGACGAAAAACAGTGCAGGATAGCCGGGAAGGCACCCTCCCCGTTTTCTTCGGTCAAGATGGCGACCATATCTTCGTCGGCTTCGCGGGCGTGGATCACCAGCGGCAGGCCGGTGAGACGCGCTGCCGCGATGTGGCGCCTGAGGCCCCTCGCCTGCTCGGCCTTGTGCTCGGCGCCATAGACATAGTCCAGCCCCGCCTCGCCGATCGCGACCACTTTCGGATGCGCGGCAAGGGCAACGAGCTCGGCCGTCGTGACATCGGGCTCTTCATGGGCGCTGTTCGGATGCGTCCCGACGGAGCAGAAGACGGATGGATAACGCTCGGCGATGGCGCGGATCTGGTCGAACCGGCGAACGCGAGTCGAGATCGTCACCATCAGGCCGACACCTGCCGCGTGGGCCTCGTCGATGAGCCCCGCGCGGTCGGCATCGAATTCGGGGAAATCGAGGTGGCAGTGGCTGTCGACGAGCATTGGTCCTGAAAGCAAATTGCGTGACGTGCCCTCGAGGCGAGGCACGGGCCAGAGGATTGAGTAGCTGCTTCGTGCTGCCCTGTCGACCGTTCTGGACAGGCTGAGGCCCGCGCTTCTACAATCTATGCAAGCATCATTCCGAACGGGATTCGATATTGCCTTCCCTGCAAGTTTCCCTGTTTGGGTTGACACCGAAGCGCCTCAAGGAAGAGGTGATGCTGCGGCGTCTTGCGACCGGCATTTCCGAGATGGCGACGTTCTCGCCAAGCCTTGCCTTCGAGCATGGCAGCGAGCGCAGCCGCCATCGTCATCTGGTCGGCTTCGAGCGCATCGGCAACCAGATCAACATCGTGCTCGACCGCGATCGACTTGCTAGCGATTGGCCCCTCTACCAGATGATGTGGCGCCGTTTGCCGACGCTGGTCAGGCTGGTGTCGCGCACGGCGCCTGAGGTCACTTCGCTGCTCGGCAACATCTCGGACGGCGGCGGAAACGAACCGAACGAACTCGCTTTCTGCAGCGACGAGCCGCAAGCGGTTCTGGTGCCCGACCCCGGCTTCATGACGGCGCGTCTTTATCAGCCTTTCCGGGAACTGGCGGACAGCAAGCCCGGGCAGTGGAACCGGCGCAAGGAGACGCTGCTCTGGCGCGGCGCCATCACCGGGCCTGGCCATGCCATCACCGAGCAGATGGACATGGACGATCCGAGCCTCAAACAGCGCGTCCGCTTGTGCCTCGCCCTGCGCGGGCTTCCCGATGTCGATGTGAAACTGACGTCGACGGAGCGCGACGCCGCCTCCCACCAGACGCGAGAAGCAATCCGCACGCACGGACTACTGGGGGATTTCGTCCCGCCCTCGCGCTGGCACAGTGTCAAATTTGCGCTCGATATCGATGGCCCAACAAACAGTTGGGGCAACATGTTCACGCGGCTTCTCATGGGCTGCTGCATGCTGAAGGTCGAGTCGTCGCACGGCTTTCGCCAGTGGTATTACGACGATCTCGTGCCTTGGACGCATTATGTCCCGGTCGCAGCTGATCTCTCGGATATCGTCGAGAAGATCGAATGGTGTCGCGATCACGATCAGGCTTGCCGCGAGATTGCGGCAGCCGGCCAGGACTTCGCCCTTCGCCGCACGGTCGAATCAGAAACCGTCGCGAGCGTTCAGAAAATCAACGAGATTTTCGCCGGAGCTTGAGCGTCGCCCGGGACGTGGGAAGCACCGACTTCGCCGGTGCCTCCTGTTACTCGATGCCGGTGTCTGATCGGCACGCTGGCTAAGCTTGCGTCCCTTCGTCCGCGACATAGCGCGGGAATACACCGCTCGGCACCGGCAGAGCGCTCCCGCCTACAAGCCGCCCTGCTTCGCCGAGTGCTTTGAAATCACGGCGATCAGACGGGACACCCAGCAGATCCAGCAGCTTGCCGCTGGATGCTGGCATGACGGGCTGCGACAGGATCGCGATCTGGCGAACCAGTTCGGCCGTGACATACAGCACGGTCGCCATGCGCTCCGGATCGGTCTTCTTCAACTGCCAGGGCGCCTCGCCCGCAAAATAGCGGTTGGCTTCGGCGACGACCGTCCAGATGGCGCCAAGCGCCTGGTGGATCTGCTGGCTCGCGAAAGCGGCGCGGCAGATGGGCAGCAGACCGTCGGCGCTGGCAAGGATCTCGCGATCGGCGTCGGTCAAAGCCCCTGGAACCGGCAACGTGCCGTCGAGGTTCTTGGCGATCATCGACAGCGAGCGCTGCGCCAGATTGCCGAGGTCATTGGCGAGATCGGCATTGATGCGGTTGACGATCGCCTCGTGGCTATAGCTGCCGTCCTGCCCGAACGGGACCTCGCGCATGAAGAAGAAGCGAACGGGATCAAGGCCGTAGGTCTCGATCATCGAGAACGGGTCGATGACGTTGCCGACCGACTTCGACATCTTCTCGCCGCGGTTGAACAGGAAGCCGTGCGCGAAGATCCGCTTGGGCAGAGCGATCCCGGCCGACAACAGGAAGGCCGGCCAGTAGACCGCATGGAACCGCACGATATCCTTGCCGATGACGTGAAGATCGGCCGGCCAATAGCGCTTGAAGCTTGCGCTCTCTGTGTCGGGGTAACCGACGCCGGTGATGTAATTGGTCAGGGCGTCGACCCAGACATACATCACATGCTTCGGGTCGCCCGGCACCGGAATGCCCCAGTCGAAGGTGGTGCGCGAGATCGAGAGGTCGCGAAGGCCTCCGCGCACGAAACTTATGACCTCGTTCCGGCGCTCATCCGGTCCGATAAAGTCCGGATTGGACTCATAATGGGCGAGCAGACGGTCCTGATAGGCGGAAAGGCGGAAGAAGTAGCTCTCTTCCTCGACCCATTCGACCGGTGATCCCAGCGGTTCGCGGCGCACACCATCCGTACCGACCGTCGTCTCCTTCTCGTCGAAGAATTGCTCCTGCCGGACGGAGTACCAGCCCGCATATTTATCCAGGTAGATATCGCCGTTTTCGGCCATGCGGCGCCAGATTTCTTCGCTGGACCGATGGTGGCGCGTTTCCGTGGTGCGGATGAAATCGCTGGGGTCGGCGCCAACCGCGGCGACCAACCTCTGGAAGGCCGCGGAATTCTGGTCAGCGAGGGCAAGCGGCGCCAGGCCGGCCTTCTCGGCGGTCTGCTGCATCTTGAGGCCGTGCTCGTCCGTTCCGGTCAGGAAGAACACGTCCTTGCCGTCGAGCTTTTGAAATCGCGCCAGTGTATCCGTCGCGATCACAGTATAGGCGTGACCAATGTGCGGAACGCCGTTCGGGTAGAAAATCGGGGTGGTGAGGTAGTACTTCGGCGTCGTCATCGCCTTCTCGCCTTTTTTTCGATTGCGACATCAACAAGGGCCCCGAACTGTGTCAGGGTCGCGGAGCGTCACATTCGGGTTGCGCGGGCGAGCATGTCGATAGTCGTGAGCACGTATTGCTTGCGGTCAAGATTGAGTGCCTCGACCTCGGCCGAGGATTGGCGGACTTTCTCCCATACCTCCGCCCAGTGCGCAAGCGGAACGGCCGCCACGACCGGTGGCAGAGCGCCGAGCGTTTCCGGCTCGGGCAATCCGCGCGCGCGGCGCGCCAGCCAGTCGAAGACGAGGTCCTGGAAGCTCTCGAAAGCGTCGTCGGCGCCCCTCTGCGCGACAAGATCGCCGAGGCGGTGGGCCGCGTTCGCGTCAAGCGCCGGGAATCGGCTGACGGCGCGGCTGAACGCGTTGCCGATCGCCAACACGTCTTCGTCGAGAAAGCGGACGGCGCGGCGGATGCTGCCTTCGCCCGCCAGCGCCGCGAACCGCCGCTCATCCGGTCCAGCATCGGAATGGCGCTCCAGCGCGTGTTCGATGGCTTCGGGCGTGAGCGGCGTCAGGTCGAGACGTCGGCAGCGCGAGCGGATCGTCGGCAGAAGCCGGCCCGGCGCATGGCTGAGCACGAAGAACAACGCGCCGCGTGGCGGCTCTTCGAGAACCTTCAACAAGGCATTGGCCGCGTTGGTATTCATGTCGTCAGCGGCATCAACGATCGCAATGCGCCAGCCTGCTTCGCCGGCCGTCGCGCCGAAAAACGGGATCGTGCGACGGACCTCATCGACGGTCAGCGATTCCTTGAAGCGCTTGTTTTTGTCGTCATAAGGCCGCGCCAGGGTCAGGAGATTCGGATGCGCGTGGGCCGCGATCTTGCGCGCTGCCGGATGATCGGGGTCGATCGCGAGGCTTGTCGCTGCTGGTGCCAGCGTCGGATCGGGATGGGCGAGCGCGAAGCGGGCGAAGCGATAGGCGAGCGTCGCCTTGCCACTGCCACGCGGACCGCTGATCAGCCAGGCATGGTGCATGCGCCCGCCGCGATAGGCGTCAATCAGAAGTTGTTCGTCAGCTACGGAGCCATACCAGTCCGTCTGCTGCTCAGGGCTCGGCCAGCCATCAAGCGCGTCGAGCTGCGGCAGATCCGGCGAGGCGGCCATGATCAATCCTTCATTCGGTTTGTGCCAGCAATCGGCTGACCACGGCCTGCCAGATATCCGCCGCAACGTCATCCTCTTCTCGCGTCGCGTCGATCACGATGCACCGTTCTGGTTCACGCGCTGCGATACCGAGAAAGATTTGCCGGCGGACCTCGTGCCGGGCGATCGTCTCGCGCTCAAAGCGATCGGCGCCATCCGATCCCCGCCGCGCCGCCGCCCGGGCCAGCCCGATCTCGGCCGGCAGATCGAGCATCAGCGTCAGATGCGGTCGCATGTTGCCGATGGCAAGCGCCTCGAGTTGATCAATGAAGGTGGGATCGACGCCGTCGGCACCTTGATAGGCACGTGTGGAATCGATGAACCGGTCGCACAGCACGAATGCACCGCGATCGATCGCTGGCTTGATGACCTGATCGACGTGATCCGCTCTGGCTGCCGCGAAAAGGATCGTCTCCCCCTCCGCGCCAAGTGGCTCAGCGGCGCCGGAGAGAATATAGCTGCGGATCGCCTCTGCTGTCGGTGTTCCTCCCGGCTCGCGCGTCACGACCACATCGATGCCGTCGTTCTTCAGGCGTTCGGCGAGACGCCGCAACTGTGTCGACTTCCCCGCGCCCTCGCCGCCTTCGAAGGTGATGAAGCGCCCTGCCCGCGCCGACGACGATCCCGACGGATCGCCAGATTCTTCTGCGCGCATCAGAGCCAGCCGATCAGCAATTCGCCGAGCGCATCAAAGGCCCGCCGTTCCATTGTTCCCGTCGCGACATCCGCCATCGTGACGACCGGCTTCTCGACCAGAAGGTCGTCTCCGACATAGACCTTCACGGTTCCAACCTGCTGTCCAGCCTTCACAGGCGCGACCAGCGGCCCGTCATAGACGAGCCGCGCACGAATCCGGTCTCGCGCGCCGCGGACAAGCAGCACATCGAGTGGTGCCGTAGTCGCGAGCGGCACGCCACCCGCCACGCCGCCATAAACCCGAGCATCGGCGATCGTCTCTCCGGCGCCGAAGAACCTTATCCGCTCAAAGGCCGTATCTGCATAGTCGAACAGCTTGGAGGCTTCCTCCGCCCTCGCTTTGTCGGTCGGCAGGCCGCTGACGACCGCCGTCAGTCTGTGGCCGTCGCGGAGCGCCGAGGCGGTCAGCCCAAAGCCCGCCGTTTCGCTGTAACCGGTCGAAAGGCCGTCGACCCCGATGCCGGCGGCTAGCAGCGGGTTGCGGTTGCGCTGATAAATCTTGTTCCAGGTGAAGTCCGGCTCAGCATAAATCTTGTAGAGATCTGGATGGGTGAGCGCGAGATAGTTGGCGATCGTGGCGAGGTCGGCGGCTGTCGTCTTCTGCTCTGGATCGGCAAGGCCCGTGACATTGCGAAAGCTCGAGCCAGTGAGGCCAAGCGCCGCCGCCTTCTCGTTCATGCGAACCACGAATGCCGCTTCCGAACCCGCAATCCCTTCGGCAAGGATCAGACAGGCGTCGTTGCCAGCCTGCACGATCGCGCCACGAAGCAGGTCCGCCACAGGCACGCCCGACTTGAGCGCCGCGAACATCGTGGCGCCACGCGACGGCGCGCCACCGGTGCGCCAGGCGTTCTCGCTGACCTTGAAAGTCTGGTCAATCTTGACTTCGCCGGCCTTCAAGGCGTCGAAGACCACCGCCATGGTCATCATCTTTGCCATCGCGGCGGGCTCGAACGGATCATTCTCCGCCTTTCGGTAGAGTGTCGCGCCGGAATCGACATCGATCAGGATGGCGCGCGGCGCCTTACTGTCGAAGGCTTGCTGCGCCTGGACGGCAGCCACCGAAAGCTGCAGCAATGCAACGGCGATCAAAGCTTGGCGCGGCGCATAAGGCAGCATGACAGGACCCGCTCGGAGACGCCCTGGCTTTGAGATGTCGTTGCTGCGGACCGGCCGTCAAGCGCCCTTACGGCACTGACTTCCTTAGCGCGTGACGACGTACGCATCCCGGGCGCCGGCCGCCGTGACGGCCGCGACAGCTTCGCTGTCGGAAACGCCCCGGTTGGTGACGAGCAGCGTCAACCGCTGCATCGTCTTCCCGCCAACGACAACGTCAACCGTTCTCGCGCGCCCGAGCCAAGAGAGGCGTTCCGCCATGGCTGCGGCATTGGCATCGCTGGCGAAGACGCCGATGGCGATCTCCGTCGCGTCTGCGCTGCGCTCGGCAGCAGCGCGGGCAACGGCTTGCTGCAAGGCGAGCTTGAGGCCGGCACGGGAGGATCGCCCCAGATCATCGGCAGCGCGCTGCGCTTCCGTGAAGTCTGGATCAGAGGCGTAGGATGACCGTGCGGAGCGATAGACCGGCTGTTGATCCTGCTCGGTGAACGCCGATGGATCGTCGACAGTGAAACTGCCGAGCGTGCGCTCGCCATAGGTCGTGCCGTCGGTCGCCGACGCGCGCACAACGGTCGGCGCGGCGACGCTTTCCGGTTCGGCAATCGCAACGGCGGCAGGAGCCTGATAGACAGGCGCCGCGGCCGGCACGTTGTTCTGCGCAGCCTGAATTTCATAATTGTACGGATCGATCGGCGTTCCGCCCTCGACGAAGATGTCCGGGCGTGCACGCGGGATCGGGGCCATCGCGAGAACGATCTGCGAACTGGCGGCCGGCGCGCGCATGGCGACAGGGACGATCGCGGTAGGCGCAGGCTGGCGCATCGCAACCGAGATCGTCGGCGCAGCCGCCCGCGGCTGCGACCGCATGGCGACGGCCACCGCGCTCGCGCGCTTCACCTCGTTCATGGCAACCATCACATTCGGATTGCCGATCTCGGTGTTCTGCGGTGCGACATAGGTCGCCATCAACATCTGGCGGTCATGACCTTCCATCTTGGCCGGGCCGATATATTCGACCTTGACCTTGACGGCTCCGTGCCGCTTCACCTCAAGCAGTTCCGCTGTCTTGGCGGAAAGATCGATCAGACGGTCACGCTCATAGGGACCGCGATCATTGACGCGGACCACGACTGACGAGCCATTCTTGAGGTTCGTGACGCGTGCATAGCTCGGCAGCGGCATGGTCGGATGCGCCGCCGAGAGCGTATCCATGTCATAGACTTCGCCGTTTGCCGTATACCTGCCGTGGAAGGCGGAGCCATACCAGGACGCGTAACCGACAGCCGTATATTTGCGGTTCTCGAACGGCTTGTAGACACGGCCTTTCACTGTATAGGCCTTGCCGACCATATAGCGTCCGCCGCCCTGCGGGACGGCCTGCCCATATTGGACAACGCGCGGGCTGGCTTTCACGCCATACTTGCTCTCAGGAAAATATTCGGACGAGCGCTTCTTGGAAGGCGGCGGCGCGGATGCGCACGAGGCCACGAATGACGCTGCCGCGGCGATGAACAACGCTGCCACAAACGGCTTTGCGGCCAAACGGTCCAGTCGCGATACGCGCGGGCTGTGTTTACTAGACGTCCCCATCCTGCCTCTCTGATAGCAGCAACTGCCCGCCTTGTCGACCAAGCAGCCGGATCGCGCCTCAACACCGACACGCCGACGGCACGGACAAGGCGATACCGCCCGGCCATCCCATGCTCCATAGGCAGGCACTTCTGTTGACAGGTGGTTAAGAAGCCCTCACCCGGACAAGTGAAATTCGTGACCATCTGTCGGGACGCGGACAAATCCGGACAAGCACCGGCATGAGATTGGCCACCGCCCAACAGTCCGGTTGTTGGGCCATATTCGCGGATTGGACCACCGCTTCTCGCGGCACCTCTTGAGGGCGGACGCTTCCCTTCGGCGCGAAATCTATGGAATTCGAGGGTGCCTGCCGATGCCCGCCGAACGCTCCACATGGCGCGACGTCCGACGCTGCCGCGCGTGTTGACGGGACGATCGGAGGCGCGCTAAAGGCGGGTCTCCGGGACCGTTAGGCGCCTGGCAGCAGCGCCCCTCGTGGGGGCATGACTGCACCAAGGCGGGAGCGTTCAGGGTCCGGATGGGTGGCCGAGTGGTTTAAGGCAGCGGTCTTGAAAACCGCCGAGGGTGCAAGCCCTCCGTGGGTTCGAATCCCACCCCATCCGCCAGTAACTCGTTGTACTTGCAATACGTATTGCTCTTTTCGACCGTTCGTTGACCGTGTTCGATGCGAGAATAATGCGCGCCAACTGATACGAAGACCTCGGAATCGGGCGCTAAGGCGGACCAAATCCCCGGAAAATCCCCGGAGGGTGCTTTTCAAGGCCATGCCGCGCTCGTCCAAGCCGAAAGCCCCCACCCGACTTGTCCAGCAATGGCCTTTGTCGACAGCGGCCACGTTGGGATCTGCTGTCCGGACGCGGGGTATCCTGCTCGAGGTGCGGGCGCAGCTGTCGTTTATCGAGCGGAAACTGGTCGACGTCGAAACCGGCACACTCGTGCTGCGCGTCCCGGAAGACGATCTCGACCCTCATGCGGCCACGGCCGCCGTCGTCGCTCAAACACTGACCGGCATCGAGGATCTGCCGATCATCCCGCGCGAGATCGAAGATATCCTTTCAATCAAGACGGCCGAGCGCCACCGCTGGCTGAAGGACGGTCGGCTGCAGAGCGCCGGCACCCGCACGGTCAAGCTGCGCGGTCGCGCGCGAAAGATCACCTTCCATGTCTTCGAGCCGCGCCACATCGAAGACATCCTCGACCGCAACCTGCCGGACATCTGGCGCGAGCAGGACGCGCTGGCGGCGGCCGAGAATCGCCAGCGTGGCAGGCAGAAGGCCGCGCTGAAGAAGGCCGGCAAGCTGGCGGACAACGCGGAGGCTGGGGGCAGCGCTCGTCAGGAGAAGACGCCGCTGAAAGGCTGGGACGATTTCGACCTGGACGGCCTGCTGCGCTGATGAGGCTGCCGGCCGGCCTCGCGACCAAGCGGAACAGCAGCCGATCGCGCGGCACGGTGCGCGCCGTCCGCAGCAACTTTCAGACCGAGCGCGTCCTAGGGGCGGAGTTCACCACTTTCAGACGACCGGATGGACGACGCGCCGCCCATTCTCACGCTCAGACGCGACTCGGCATCGTTCGAGCGTTCAAACACGAGACAATCTGCCAACCAACCTATCATTCACGGGCAACCGCTTCGGTCTTCCCGAGATAGTCGGCCGGCCTCCTGGCAGGTGACTGGCGCTAGGGGCGTTGCATGAGGTCGCTGGCGGCGGCAATGGGGTGACGGACGGCGCGGCGGCCTTCCGACCGCGACGGCCTCTGTCACACGGTGGCGCTTAAGCGCCCCGCCCTCCTCGCCCTTGCCGGTGCCTGGCGTGGGCCGGCCGGCATCTGGAGCTGATCCGCGCCGGCGGGAGCGCGAACTTCGAAGTGGAGACCTGCGATGAATCGGACGGGAAGGTGTCTCGA
Source organism: Kaistia soli DSM 19436 (assembly GCF_900129325.1). Classification (GTDB taxonomy): domain Bacteria; phylum Pseudomonadota; class Alphaproteobacteria; order Rhizobiales; family Kaistiaceae; genus Kaistia; species Kaistia soli. Next base: position 83,487 of record NZ_FQUP01000003.1, read on the forward strand.
TCTGACTGGATCAGGAGCTATCTGGGAATTCCAGCAGTCGCGACTGAAACACCCTCGCGGCGCGAGATGGTCGAACGCAGATCTTGCAGCCCTAAGCCGCTATATGGCGACTTCAGAAGAAGGGAACACGAGAACCAGCTGAAAATCGCCGGGGGGTTCACCGGGGGTTTCCAGCGCATCGAACAGGACCTTGCCCGGGCCGGCGCGGCGAGTGAAGCACCGGACCGCCAACCTGTCGGGATCGATGCAAATCGACCGTCGGACACCGTTCGAGCTCTCATTCCTGCGTGCCGACCAGACCCGAACCCTTGTCGCTTTCTACTTCTCGTTGCACGTCTAGGGGCTAGTATGTTTGCGTCTGTCCTTCGGTCTCGGCGCTGCCGTGAGACCTTCTTAACGTTCTATAAACAGATGGAGCAAGAAATTGAATACAATCCCAATGAAAAACGATTTCGTTGTACTGAATCGGGCGACGTCGGATCCCGGCAAGCTCGCGAAGGCTGAGGCCGCCAGGGCGATCCGCGATATCGGCTATGACAATTTGCACGTCGACATCGATACGCTCAATGCGACGTGCTGGTGCCTCATGGATCCGGTGGGCAAGCCCTCCTACACGCACGGCCTGATGCACGACATCAGTCGGATGCAGACGGCGATCACGCAGAGCTTCGCGAACCTCTCCAGCCCGGCGGAAGCGCCCTTCTCCTGGTTCGTCATGGCCTCGGCCGTGCCGGGGATCTACAATCTGGGCGGCGACCTCGGGCACTTCGCGCAGCGCATCCGCAGCCGGGACCTGTCGGCCATGCAGCATTACGGCCATGTCGCTGTCGAGGCCATCCACCGCAATGCCGTGGCTTTCGACGCGCCTGTCGTAACGATGGCGCTTGTTCAGGGCGATGCACTGGGCGGCGGCTTCGAGCACGCGCTTTCCTTCGACCTGATCGTCGCCGAGCGCAGCGCAAAGATGGGCCTGCCCGAGATCCTGTTCAACATGTTCCCCGGCATGGGCGCCTACAGCTTCCTGTCGCGGCGCATGACCCGTGATAAGGCGGAGGCGCTCATCCTGTCGGGCCGTATCCACACGGCTGAAGAGCTGTACGATATGGGCGTCGTCGATGTACTGGCGGAAGACGGTGAGGGCCAGTCGGCCGTGCTGGACTACATTGCGCGCCACAACCGCAAGCACAACGCCCACCAGTCGCTCTATCGGGCACGGCGGCGCGTCAATCCGGTGACCCTGGACGAGTTGATCGACGTTGTCGATATCTGGGCCGAAGCGGCATTGAACCTGACAGAGGCCGATCTTCGCAAAATGGACCGGCTCTGCGCGGCGCAGGACCGCAGGCTGGCGACGCTTCACTCCAGCATGCCCGTTCTGGTGGCCGCCGAATGAGGTCGCTCGGCGATGCGCCCACAAGGCGCATCGCCTGCCGCCCCGGCGCTTCAGCCGAGGCCAGCTTCGCGCGCCGAATAGGCGCGCATGGCTTTCTGCGTGCGCTTCAGTTCCGCCCTAGACTGCCGCGCAAAATCCGCGGCGCCCGCCCGCAATTCATCGCTGCGCAGGTCTCGCCAGGATGCGCAGATCCGGCCAAGGGCCAGAGCGCCGATATTCGCCGAGCTGCTCTGGAGGGCGTGGTCATCGCTGCGAAAGGTCTCGAGATCGCCCTTGGCGGCGCTCTTGGCCAGCCGTTCCAGCAGGATCTCGGCGTCCGACAGATAGTCTTCCATCAATTCGATCACGAACTCCGCGCTTCCCAGCTTCTGCAGCCGCTCGACGACCACCTCGTCCAAGCTTGGCAGGACAGCCGGACGGACCAAAGCTGGCCGAGCCTCGCCCGGGACGAGCCTCTCGAGCCCGTCCTTAGCCAGTCGGTCGACGAGAGCCAGAAGCACGGAGGGCTCCACCGGCTTGATGAGACAGTCGTCCATGCCCGCCTCGCGCCAGCGATTGCCCATCAGAGCGGTCGCGTCGGCGGTCAGGCCCACGATGGGGAGCCGCCGTCCGCCGTTGGCCATCATCCGAAACAGCTTCGTGGCCTCGAGCCCGTCGGTGTCGGGCATGTTGAAGTCCATCAGGACGATGTCGAATTGATCCGCCCGCTCCTCCAGGAGGTCGAGCGCCTGCTCGCCCGTTTCCGCCAACCGCACGGAATGGCCGGCGGCTTCGAGGATGCGGGAAAAGACGCGCTGGTTGATGCGATTATCGTCCGCCAGCAAGATGCTGCGGGGCCGGCGCGGCGGAACCGCATCTATAGTCGCAGCTTGCTCCAGCGATGGCGCCGGGGCCGCCAGCCGGCAGGCGATCGTCAGCGCACGGCGCAGCTCGATCGCCGTCGGGTGCTGCGAAAGAAGGCAGGCGCTCCGCTGCCGGATCTTCATCGCCGGTAATGTCGGCGGGGCGTCCGGTCGGATCAGGACGACCTTCGGCGGGGGGCCTGACGCGTTCGTGGACACGAGCGGCAGATTGGCGGTGTCCGGGTCGAAAAGCAGTCGAACCGCATCAGCGGCATGCGGCGGGAACATACGCGCAGGCCCGCGGCTCGGATCGGCGATCAGAGGCTTCACCCCCAGCGTGCCAAGCATGGTGACCAACTCAGCCAGGGGGGCCGCATCGCGGCAAACGAGGACGACGCCGCGTTCGCGCCAGGGTTCCTCGGTTGAGAGACCCTCATCCGGCAGCGTTGAGGTGAGGATGTCGAAACGGAAGGTACTACCTTCGCCCAAGGAGCTTTCGACGGAGATCGAGCCTCCCAGCAGTTCCACCAGCCGCCGCGCGATCGCGAGGCCCAGCCCCGTGCCGCCGAAGCGATTCATGATGCTGGGATTGGCCTGCGTGAAATCCTCGAAGATCCGCTCCTGGTCCTTCGGCGCGATGCCGATGCCGGTATCTGTGATTTCCACCGTCAACCGCACACTGCCGTCCTCCTGCGGCTCGCCGTCCACCGCGATCGTCACGCCGCCATCACGGGTGAACTTCACGGCATTGCCAACCAGATTGACCAGGATCTCGTGCAGGTGCTGGCGGCTACCGAGCAGCCTTAGCGGCGTGCGCGCGGTGATGTGGATGTCGAAGCTCAATCCCCGTTCGCGCACCTGGCTTTCGACCAGCCGGCGCGCATCGACGAGCAGTGCGACAAGGTCGATCGCTTCCTTCGAAACTGGCATGCGCCCGGCCTCGATCCGCGAGAGATCGAGCAGACTGTTGATCAGCGACTGAAGCGAACGGGTGGCCACATCGACGGTCTCGACCATGTCGCGCTGGTCGGCGGCGAGCGGGCCGACCCGCAGCAGTCCGGTCATGCCCACAATGGCCGTCAGCGGGGTGCGCAATTCGTGGCTGACGCTTGCAAGGAAGAGGCTTTTCGCCTGGCTCGCCTCCTCGGCGGCCTCCGTGGCCTGGGAGAGCTTGCGGATGAGCGTCCCGGCATAGGCTGGCAGGATGACGAGCCCGCCCAGCAGCCCCGCCGAGAGATGCCAGCGATTGAACCAGAACGGCGTCGTCAAGACCACGATGCCGAAGCACGCCGTCGCAACCGGAATAGCGACGGCCAGCGAAACCAGACCGAAACGGAAGCCGTTGCCGAAAATGATCCAGAGATAGATAGGGAAGAATAGCGAGGCGACCTCGCCGCCCAGATACAACTGCCAGGAAAGGAAGCCGCAATCCATCAGCAGGGCAAAGAGGCGCCGGCCGCGCGAACGCCCTGGAAAAAGCAGGATGTGCCCCAGCACCCCCAGCGCGAGGGCGATGTAGAGCACCATCACGTTCAGAGCGGGAGCCGTATCGTCGCGGGACGGCGACATCACCAGAACGATGACGATGATGATTGCGAAAATGAGCCGGTTGAAGCTCATCTCATGTTCACTATCGGGCCGGTCCCGGAGTCGTTCGGCCATCCAGTGAAGCGGCGTGGTCAATGGCCGGAGCACCCTAGACGGTGCGGGCATGCTCATTCTCCATCGAGGCCTGCCGGCGCTCGGTGCCTCCCTTACCGTACTGCGCGATCCAGTCGGCAAATTCATCCGCCGGAACCGGTCGGCTGAAATAATAGCCCTGCCCCTCGTCACAGCCCTCCGAACGCAGGAGCTGGAGCTGGGACTCCGTCTCGACGCCTTCAGCCAGCACCTGGAGATGCAGGATATGGCCGAGGTCGATGATGGTACGCACGATCGCCAGCGCGCTGGGATCGCTCCCCAGATCTTGGACGAAGGAACGGTCGATCTTCAGTCGGTGCAGCGGAAAGCTGCGGAGGTAGCTCAGCGAGGAATAGCCCGTGCCGAAATCGTCGACCGACAGGGTTACGCCCAGCGACCGCAGGATGTGCATCTGCTTGACGATCTGCTCGTCATTGCCGAGCAGGATGCCCTCCGTCAGTTCCAGCTCCAACGATGTCGGCCGCATGCCGCTCGCTCCGAGAGCTTCCTTGACCAGCGTTTCCACTCCCTGGCGCTTGAACTGAATCGGCGACATGTTGACGGCGACGCGGAGGTCACGCAGCCCGGACGCTTCCCATGCCGCGCCTTGGCGGCAGGCCTCGTTCAAGACCCACTCGTTGATGAGCAGAATCAGGCCTGTTTCTTCGGCGAGGCTCAGAAACGAGCCGGGGGACAGCAGGCCGCGCTGCGGATGCTGCCAGCGGAGAAGCGCTTCGACGCCAACCACCCTGTCGCCACGCAGGTCGATCTGCGGCTGATAGTGGAGCGTGAATTCGCGGCGCGACAACGCACCGCGCAACTCGGCCTCCATCTGCACCGTCTGGTTCGCGCGAGGGCGCATGTCGGGGGCGAAGAAGCGCCACGTCCCGCCGCCGAGCGACTTGGCGAGGTACATCGCCTGGTCCGAGTTCTTGAGCAGGTCGTCCGGATCCGTCCCATCGAGAGGGGCCAGGGTGACGCCGATACTGGCGCCGATATTAAGCGACAGCCGGCTGTCCGATTCGCTGTTGAGCAGGTCGAGGATCGACTGGGCCAGCCGGCCCGCGTCATCGGAGCCATTGATGTCGGGCTGCAGGACGGCGAATTCGTCGCCACCCAGACGCGCCACGGTGCCGCTCTCTCCGACAAGTTCCGACAGAGCTTCGGCGACACGCTGAAGCAGCTCGTCCCCCCAATGGTGGCCATGCGCATCATTGACCGCCTTGAAGCGGTCGAGATCGATGAAATGCAGGGCGAAGTTCTGATCGCCCCGTCGGCCGCGCGCGAGTTCGCGCCGCAGATGATCCCGCAGCAGCAGGCGGTTGGGCAGGCCCGTCAGCAGATCGTGATTGGCTATGTGCAGCAGGCGCCGCTCGGCCTGGCGCTGGTCGGTGATGTCGATCGACGTCGAAAGGACGCTCGCGATCTCGCCCATCCCGTCATAGAGCGGGGCCTTGCTGGTGAGGAAAATTCGCGGCTCGCCATCCGGCGCCAGCACGTCCTCTTGCCGGGACGATATGGAGCGGCCGGTCTTGAGCACCAGCTGGTCGAGTCGGCGGCTGATATGAGCCCTCTCCTCCCCCAGAAGCGTCTCGATCGGCTGGCCGACCAGATCCTCCGGCGCCTTGCCGTAGAAGGCGGCCTGATGGGCGTTGACGAATACGCAGCGACCGTTGCGATCGGTTGCGTTGATCATGGCGGGGACGGTGTCGATGACCTGGGCCAGCGCCTCGCGACTCTCCCGCAGCAACTGTTCCTTGGCGTTCAGGCTGATCTCCAGCAGGTCGGCCCGCTTCGCGAGGAGCAGCTGTTGGGTCCTGAGCTTCAGAAGGTTCCTGGCCCGGGCGAGGAATTCGACGTGGTCCACCGGGCTGAGCAGGAAATCCGTCGCTCCCGCCTCCAGAGCGGCGACCCTGAAGTGCTGATCGTTGTAGGCCGTTATGACGATGACCGGAACGTCCCGATTGGAGACATTGTCCCGGATGGCGGCGGTCAGCTTCGCACCGGTCATCAACGGCATCTTGTAGTCGGTAATGATCAGATCGGCGGTGTTCTCGGCAAGCCAGTCCAGCGCCTTGCGCGGATTTCCGAAAGTCTGAATCTCAAGCTCGGATCCGATCTGCCTCGCCAGCTTCGAATAGATGCGCTGATTGGTCGAGCTGTCATCGACAATGACGATCTTGTGCATCAGTTCAAGCGCCGTGGACACAGGGCGAACCTCTTACGACGATAGCGTTAGCACCGCGAACGGCGACGACCGGCAATAAGTTGCCTTACAAGCGGTTGCGAAGTGCGTTCAACCTCGATCTATGCGTATACGCTTGTGGCTGGGCAAGAGGTAGCGGTCGGTTCGACCGGCCGGCACAATTTGATCCCAACTTCAATATCGCGCCGATGCATCGCCTGGGTCTTCCGCGCAAAGGCTTGAAGCGCCGAGGGTTCGTTCGGGCGCTTGCGATGCTGTCCCATACAACTATCGATATCGCCGCGGTTCTGCACCAGATTGCGAATGGCTGGCCGCGCCTTCGTAGCGCCGGTTCCCGGTGCCAGCCACGGGGGTGGTGTCAATGCCATTCGGCATCATGCCGTATCGAGCCATTATCCACCAAGAAATTGAGCCGAATAAGAGGAGCGCCCGTACGGAATACCGTCAACTGGGGCGTTCGGGTCTCAAGGCCTCCTCTATGGCCTTCGGGACAGCGACCTTCGGCGGCGTCGGGGCGCTTTCGAAATGGGGAGCAACCGACGATCGGGAGGCCCGGCATCTCCTCGAGATCTGTATCGACGCGGGAATCAATACCGTCGATACCGCCAATGCCTATTCGAACGGCCGGGCGGAAGAGATCCTGGGCGTGGCGATCGAGGGCCGCCGCTAGGATCTCGTCTTAGCCACCAAGGTCCGTTTCCCCATGGGCTCGGGACCCAATGACGAGAGGCTCTCCCGCCACCACATCATCGCCGCGTGCGAGGCAAGCCTCCAGCGGCTGCGGACGGACGATATCGACCTCTACCAGCTGCATGAGTGGGATGGGCTGACCCCTAGCCTCCGCACCTGCTGCGCGATCGTGAATCCAGTGCGAATGACAAGCAATGTCGCAGCCGTCGACTCAGCAATTCGATAATTAGCAAAGTTTAATTTCAGACTTCCAGATAAACTCCGTTAATTATTGATTGACCTACCAATTAACGTGGTACCGTGCCTGCGTAATCGGGCAGTCTTCTGGATGATAGGAAAACAATTGCCGAAGTTCGAATGGATCAAGGCTGCTCTCGGTGGCGCTGTCGTCGGGGCAGTCGTGATGGCGGTGGTCGGGTTTTCCTGGGGCGGCTGGGTAACCGGGAGTGCGTCGAGAGAGAATGCGGAAACGATCGCCGATGCCCGTGTTGTAACAGCTTTGACGCCCTATTGCGTCGTCAATGCTCAAGCGGATCCGCAGTCGTCCGAGCGGCTCGCGGCGCTCAAGTCTGCGTCAAGCTATCAGCGGCGTGATCTGGTGATGGCGAATGGCTGGGCGACACTGGCCGTCGGAAAAGACCCGGATCGGGCCGTCGCGGACGCGTGCCAGAAAGTGCTGGCCAGTTAGGTTCAGCCTCGGCGCTTGTGCCGATCGACGGCGGCGATGTGGCACAGGCCCATTGCGCCGCCAACCGTGGAGAATGCCGAATGTCGCTCAATTTTCCCAACCAGAGCCGCAGCTACAACGCCTCTCATGACTGCGTCTGTTTCTGGGGCCATGAATCCCAGTTCGAAGTCGCGTTTCAGATCGGCAGCGATGCGCTGAAGCGGCTGAATTCGACCGTTCCGGACGACGAGGAAGCACTGCTGCGCGTCTTTGATGGCAACCGTGTCCAGATCCAAAAGGTCGCCGCGCGCGCACATGCACAAAAGCCGGACGGATTTCACCGGCTGTCTGCGACAGACTTCGGATAAAGGTGGTCGAACGCCGCGCCGGCGGCGTCCACGCTCCTCGATCTGAGTGTGGACGGCTAGCCGGCCTTCTCGCGCGACAGGATGAAGTCGAATTCCACGTCGTAATAGGGCGCGGTAACGCCGACCGTGGCGGCTGCGGCCGTGTCTTCGACTTTGGAGAACTCCGCGAGTAGGCTCTTCTTCACGCCGAACACTGCATCTGAATTGATGTAGGGATCGTCGGGATCGAAGATATGCGTTGTCAGCTGCTCGAAACCTTCGGCCGAGATGATGTAGTGCAGATGCGCCGGCCTGTATGGATGGCGCCCAAGCGCGCCAAGCAGCTTGCCGACGGGGCCGTCATCGGGGATCGGGTAGTATTTCGGCTTCACGCCGCGGAACCAGTAGCGCCCGTCATCGCCGGTCCGGAATACGCCCCGCAGGTTGAAGTCGGGCTGGATGCCCTTCTGCTGCACGTCGTAGAAGCCCTCGTCATTGGCCTGCCAGACATCGATCTTGGCGCCCGAAATTGGGTTGCCCTTCGTATCCAGGATGTGGCCATGGACGAACATCGGCTCGCCCTTCTGGTCGAGGCAGATGTCGGCGCCCATCGGCAGCTCGGGCGCATCGTCGACATGGAATGGGCCGAGGACGGTCGATTCCGAGGCGCCGGATGGCTTCCGGTTGTTGATCGCGTCGACCAGCATCGAGACGCCAAGGATGTCTGAGAGCAGGATATATTCCTGCCGCCATTCGTTACAGATCTGGCCGGTTTCGGTGAGGAACATGATCGCGCGGAACCACTCGTCCTGCGTCGGCTCGATCTCCTTGACCGCTTCGTGCAGCTTGCGGGTGATGACCTCCATCACCTGTTTCAGCCGCTCGTCGTTCGCGTTGGCATTGCGCGCGACAACGACGTCGGCTGAGTTCGCCTCGGTGAAATAGCCATACTCGTGCTCGTTGCTCATGGCTGTTCCTCAGCGCGCGAGAATGGATTTGAGGATCCGGCGCAACTCGGCTGCGGGGTCGGCGGCGAGCCCTTCCGAGCGCCAGGCCACGTGATGGTCGGGCCTTACGAGCAGGCAGCCCGCATCACGGATCTCGCGGGCGCGTGCCCAATCGCCGGTATGATCTTCGATCGCGCGGCGCGGACCGATGACATGGGTGCGGATCGGCAGGCCGAACTCGCCGCCAACGGTCTCCGCCGCCGAAACCCACGCCTCGCCACCGATGCCGGTCAGCAGAGTGAATTCGCCATGTCCGCAGAGATCGAGCGTCGAGACCGCCTTACCCGCGCGGTCGAAGACCCAGACATGCGGTAGCCGGGCACCGGGCCATGTGGTCGGCGCGTAATGCAGCTCGCGATCCTGGTCGAAGGCTGGCTCTGCCTGCCCGTCCGACGCTGTCGCGGCCGACTTGTAGCGCTGGTTCATCTCGACGCCATGCGCGTCGAACTCATATTTCTTGAAGGCGATTGCCTTGCGGAGAGCTTCGCGCTGGCTCTCGGCCGCTGGCGTCGCGTCGGCGCGCGCTTCCATGTTACGCTGGATCTTGTCGTGATCGACGCCGCCATCCATGCCGAGCGCCTCGAAGATCGGCCCGAATTCGCCGATCGACTGATTGGCGCGCGTTACGATCTGGCGGGCGATCGGTGCGCGCTCGGCGGTATAGCTATCGAGCAGCGCGAGACCCGCCTGCCCTTTCACCACCTTGGCAAGCTTCCATGCCAGGTTGAAGCCATCCTGGATCGAGGTGTTCGAGCCAAGGCCATTCGACGGTGGATGCCGGTGCGCGGCATCGCCCATGATGAACACCCTGCCCTTCGACATTTGTGTCGCAAAGCAATTGTTCACCGTCCAGGTGTTGGCGCCGAGCAGCTCGATCTCGAGCTCCGGATCGCCGACGAGCTGGCGCGCGACCTCGGTCGCGAGTTCTGGCGTCACCGTTGGCGGCGGCTGGTTGATGTCGTAGCCCCAGACGATGAGCCACTCATTCCAGGGCCGCACCATGCGCACGAGGCCCATGCCGATGCCGCCGACATCGGCGCCGGGCTGCATGACCCAATAAAGAACGCTGGGACGATGGGCGACATATTTCGAGAGGTCGGCGCGGAACAGGATGTTCATCGAGCCGCCGACGCCCATCTTGCCTTCGAAAGGCAAGCCGAGATGCTCGGCGACCAGCGAATTGCCGCCGTCGGCGCCGACCAGGAATTTCGAGCGCACGGTGAACGTCGCCCCCGAAAGGCGGTCGCGTAGCGTCGTCGTGACGCCTTCGGCGTCCCGGATATGGCTGAGATATTCCGTGCTCATCCGTGCCTGCGTCCCGCGCGAACAGGCGGTCTTGAACAGGATCGGCTCCATGAAGGTCTGCGGAAGGTCGTTCATGAAGGTCGGCGATGACAGGAGATGCTCAGCCTTGGAGTGGGGATGCGTGCCCCAGCTCTTCATGCGGCCGATCTCCTCCCCGGCGAGGCTCTCGCAGAAGACGTTCTCGCCCATTATCTCCTGCGGCGAGGCGTGCATCATCGCCTCAGCCTCGACCTCAGCCCCAAGGTCGCGCAGCACTTCCATGGTGCGCTGGTTGGTGATGTGAGCGCGCGGCGTATTCGATAGCCAGCGGTAGCGGTTGACGACCATGTTGGCGATGCCGGCGCTTGCGAGCAGTGCCGCGGTGGCCGAGCCGGCAGGGCCCGTTCCCACGATCAGCACATCGGTCTCGATATTCGCCATCAGATTCCTCCCTCGATCTTAGGACCGGTCAGCCTGCGGCGGACCGGGAACAGGTGCAGGCCTGACCTTGACGAGATCAGACCCCAGAGCCCCTTGGGGGCGAAAAGCATGACGATGATGGCGATCACACCGAGCGTCATCAGGTACCAGCTGCCGTAATCGGCCAAGGCCGAGCGGAGGATGAAGAACACGATCACGCCGACGATCGGCCCCTCGATCGTCCCGATGCCGCCGATGACCACGATGAAGATGACGTAGGCGGTCCAATCGGTAACGGCGAAGGCGGCATCCGGCGATATGCGAGCTGTCTGCATGAAGATCAGCGCGCCCGTCAGCCCCGTCGCGGCAGCGGCGATAAGGAACACTGCCCATTTGAGCCGGCCGGTATCGACGCCGACAGAGCGCGCCGCCTCAGAATTGTCGCGCACGGCCGCCAGCGCCAGGCCGAGGCGGCTCTTCAGCAGCCAGTAGATCCCGCCTGTGACGATGACGACGAGGAGGAGCGCCAGCCAATAAGCGAGGATGTCGCGCGCGGCCGCCTCGCGGACGCCGAAAAGGGCCCGAATCGCGTCGGTGCCGAGGATGTTGCTCGTCGCCTCGCGCGGCAGCGACGTACCCGTACCGCCGCCCAGCGTCTTCCATTGCGCGATCAGCAACCTCGTTACCTCGGCGATCACCCAGGTGCCGATGGCGAAATAGGCGCCCTGCAGGCGGAACGCGAAGAAGGCCGTCGGGATCGCGAGAAGCAGCCCGGCGACACCGCCGAGGAGGATCGCCCAGACCGGGTTCCAGCCGGCGAGAATGACGCCGGCAAACATCGCATAGGCGCCGATGCCGACGAACGCCTGCTGTCCGACCGAAACGAGGCCGCCATAGCCGGCGAGCAGGTTCCAGAGCTGCGCCAGCGTCAGCATGGTCAGGATGAAGAACAGGTCCTGGATGACACCGCGCGATGTCACGGCGGGCAAGGGGAGGCCCGCCAGGACGAGTGCCACTGCGACGATAGCGGTTGTCGTGCCGGCGCGGGTGCGGGTGGTGAGCTTGTACATGCCGCCCTCAATCCACGGCGCGCGGGAACAGGCCCCGCGGCTTCAGCAGCATCACGGCCAGGAAGGCGAGATGTCCCGCCAGGATCTGCCATTCGGGGTTTACGGCAGCGCCGAAGGTCTGCGCGACGCCGATGATCACGCCGCCGGCCAGCGTACCCCAAAGGCTCCCGAGCCCGCCGATGATCACCGCCTCGAAGGCATAGATCAGTCGCGCCGGTCCGATCGACGGATCGAAATTGGCGCGCATGCCGAGATAGAGCGCAGCGATCGTGACCACGACCATTGCGATGCCGGTGGCTATTGCGAAGATGCGCTTTGGTTCGATCCCCATCAGCCCTGCCGTCACGGCATCGTCCGACGTCGCGCGGAAGGCCCGGCCCAGGGCGGTGTGGTAGAAGAGTGCATTCAGCGCCACGATCACGATGATGGCCGATGCAAAGGTTAGAAGTGGCATGACGCCGACCGTGACGATGCCGAGATCGAGCGAAGCGCCTTCCAGACTCCCTGCCGGAATGCGGCGGCTATCGGCGGAAAAGGTTTCGAGCAAACCGTTCTGCAACGCGACTGAGAGGCCGAAGGTAACCAGAAGCGGCGGCAGGATGTCCTTGCCGAGCACGCGGTTGAGCACTGCCGATTGCAGCAGCCAGCCAAGACCGAACATCAGTGGCATGGCGATGAGCGCGGCAATCCAGGGCGGGAGCCCGAGCAGCGTGACGCCCATCAGGATGAGATAGGCGGCAAAGACGATCAGATCGCCATGGGCGAGATTGACCAGTCGCATGATGCCGAAGACGAGGCTGAGCCCAGCCGCGAACAGCGCATAGAGGCCGCCGAGCAGGATGCCCTGCACAAGAGTGTCGACCCAAATCATGCCGCCTCTCCGAAATAGGCGGCATGGATCGCTTCGCGCGTGACGTCGGCCGGCTTGGCGACGAGCGTGACGCGCCCCTCCATCATGCAGTAGACGCGGTCGGCGACGGCGAGCGCCTTGCCGATATCCTGCTCCACGACGACGATCGCCGCGCCACCTTCGCGGATTCTGGGAAGGACCGCGTAGATGTCCCGAATGACGACGGGCGCGAGGCCGAGGCTGATCTCGTCGCAGAGCAGCAGTTCCGGGTTCGACATCAGCGCCCGGCCGATCGCCACCATCTGCTGCTGACCACCGGAAAGCGCCGTGCCAGAGTTCTTCCGCCGCTCGCGCAGGATCGGGAACAGGCCATAGATGGACTCGAGGCTCCAGGGCCCCGGTACCTGGCGCGCCTGCCCGCCGATCAGGAGATTTTCCTCGACCGTGAGCGAGGGAAACAGCCGGCGGCCCTCCGGCACCATGGCGATGCCGCGTTTCATGATCTCGGCCGAGGACAGCGCTCCGATCGGCGTGCCGCGGTGGAGGACCATGCCGGGTTCGTTGCGGATGACGCCGGTGATCGAGCGCATCAGCGTCGATTTCCCGGCGCCATTGGCGCCGATGATGGCGATGCATTCGCCCTCGGCAACGGCGATGTCGACACCGAACAGGGCCCGGAACTGGCCGTAATTGGCGGTGAGGCCATGGGTTTCGAGCAGCATCAGACCTCGAGCCCCAGATAGATTTCGCGAACTTCCTTCGAGGCCATGATCGCGTCGGGCGTGCCGATGGAGATCACGCGTCCGAAATCCAGCACCAGCAGCCTCTCCACGACGGATATGAGCGCATGCAGCACATGCTCTATCCAGATGATCGTAGTGCCACGGGCATGAATGGCCTTGATGGTCGCGACCAGCGCCTTGCACTCGCCCTCGGTCAGGCCGCCGGCGATCTCGTCCAGCAGCAGTAGTTCCGGGCCGGTGGCCATGGCGCGGGCAAGTTCCAGGCGCTTGCGGTCCAATAGGCTCAGCGAGCCGGCGACGACATTCGCCTTCTTGAGAAGCTCGGTTTCTTCCAGGATGCGGGCGCAATCATCGACCATATCGGCCTCGCGCCCTCCCCGTCCGAAGGCGGCGGCGGTGAGCAGGTTCTCGAAGACGGTGAGCCCCTCGAAAGGCTGGGGGATCTGGAAGGACCGGCCGACGCCCATGCGCACCCTGTCCATGGCCGGAGCGCGCGTGACGTCACGGCCGAGAAACTCGATCCGTCCCGCATTCGCCAGAACATTGCCGGTGATCAGGTTGAAAAGGGTCGACTTGCCGGCGCCATTCGGCCCGATGATGCCGAGCGCCTCGCCGCGCGACACCGCGAAGGTCACGGCATCCGTCACCTTCAAAGCGCCGTAGGACTTCGAGACGTCGTCTAGCCTCAGGATCATCGCGGGTGTCCCTCGAATGCGTGCGGAACGCGGGCCGGCTTGGCCGGCCCGCGTGATCGGTCAGGTAAGGGCTTCCATCTTGCCGGCAGTCGGAATCTCCGGCGCGATGCCGTTCTCGACGATCACCAGATCGAAGCCGCCATCGGCCTTGCGGCGCCACTGGCCGCCGACGAGCGGCGTCTTGCAGACATTCTTCGCCGCGAAGGGCGGAACACCGGCGCCGTTCCACGCCACCTTGCCAACAACAGTCGTCATGTCGGTGGCGGCGATCGCGGCGGCGATCGCATCGGCATCGGCCGGGTCCGAGACACGCCCCATGACATTTGCGGCGACCTCGAACAGCGAATGCACGAAACCGATCGGCTGCGTCCAGGGACGCCCGGACTTCGCCGTGAAATCGGCCGCAAGTTCGGCCGAAGACTGGCCTGTCAGCGTCGATTTGAACGGATGCGAGGCCGACCACCAGACTTCGGAGGACAGGTTGTTGCCGGCAGCGCCGAGCGTCTCGACGGATTGCGGGAACAGGATCGCCTTGGCGACCGTCACGGCTTTCGGATTGAACCCCTGCTGCCGCGCCTGGTTCCAGAAGGTGGTGAAGTCGGGCGGGATCACGACGCCAGTGACGATCTCGGCATTGGCGGCCTTGAAGGCGTTGACCTGCGCGGTGAAATCGTCCGAGAGATTCTGATAGCGGCCGGGATCGGTCAGCGTGAAACCGGCAGCTTCGAGCCCTGGCTTCAGGCCGTTCTTGGGATCGCCCCAGGCATTGCCGTCGGCATCGTTCGGGAAGAGGCCACCGACCTTGCCATTGGTCTCGAGCTGCTTCCACATCGCTGTATAGACCGCGATGATGTCCTCAAGACCCCAGAAATAGTGATAGGCGAACTTGAATGGCTTCCACGAGGCGGGATCGCCCGGATTGCCTTGCTGGCCGATGAACCAGGGCTGCCACGGCGCCATGGTCGAGACGACAGGAATGCCTTCCGCCTCGCAGGTGGTGGCGACGGGGTTGGTGTTTTCCGGCGTCGAGCCGACGAGCATCAGGTTGATCTCGTCGTCGACGATCAGGCTCTTGGCGACCTCCGCTGCCCGGTTCGGGTTGGACTGGCTGTCCTTGACGATGACCTCGAAGTTTTTGCCAGCCTCGGATTCGAGGAAGGCCTTGATGTTGTAGGCGTCGCTTTCGGCAAAGCCGGCGAGCGGACCCGTCTGTGGCGAAACATAGCCAAGCTTGATCTTGGCCCCCTGCGCGATGGCCGGCGCTGCGAGACCCGCCGTCGCAAGAGCCAGACCCGTGGCTGCCGAACCCTTCAGCAGATTGCGTCTTGTAAGCATGTCTTCCTCCTCCCTCTTGTTTGCTTTCAGTCCCCCGGACGGCGTCCCTCCCACGCCGTCTGAAGGAGTTCCCGGATCGATCCGGGGTTTATCGGTCGTGGATTGGCATAGGCGTTCCTGACGGCGATCGCCGTCGCGCGGTCGAGATCGTCCTCGCTGATCCCGATTGCTTTGAGGCTCAGCGGCGACCCGACACTCTTGGCGAAATCCCAGAGCCCGCCGCCCGCGGAGCCGCCGCCAAACGCCTCAGCGATCGGGGTGAGCAGTTCCGGCACGGCTGCCTCGTTGAAAGCGGCCGTATACGGCAGCAGGATTGCGTGGGTTTCGGCGTGAGGCGTGTCGAAGGAGCCGCCGAAGACATGGGCGAGCTTGTGGTGCAGCGCCATCTGGACATAGCCGAGCGCCGTCGAACAGCACCACGCGGCGTAGAGCGCCTTGCTCCGGGCCGCGCGATCATGTGGATCTTCGATCAGCCTGGGGATTCCGTCGCGGAAAGCCACCATGGCGTCCTTGATCATCAGCACGATCACCGGATTACGATCCGGCGCGTAGAACGCCTCCATCGCATGGGCGATCGCGTTCATCGCCGAAGTAACGGTCAGGGCGACCGGCAGCGACAAGGTCAGGTCGACATCGTAGATCACCGTCTCCGGGCGGATGTCGGGCGAGCGGCGCGTCGTCTTCTCTCCGGCCGACGTCTCGCCGAGGATGTCGGTCATCTCCGAGCCGGCATAGGTGGTGGGGATCACGACTTGGTCCGCGCCGGTGCGCAGGGCGATCGCCTTGCCGAGGCCAGTGGTGGATCCGCCGCCGAGGCTGATGACGGCCGTGGCGCCGCTGGCGCGGAAGGCTTCGACGGCCGTATCGGTGATCTCAACCGGCGTGTGCATGGTCGCGCCGGCGAAAACCCCCGCGGCGAGAGCCCCGATCGTTCCCGCGAGCTTTTCCGCATCGGCCTTCTGGTGCGGGGTAGAGAGCACCAGCACCCTGTCATGGCCGAGCCGACGTATCTCCTCCTCCGCCCGCGCCATCGTGCCGGAGCCGAACACGACCCGCGTCGTCAGGCCGGGAAAGACAAAACTCTCCATCATCGCGCTGCCTCCATGCGGGGCGCCCGCCCGCGGGCGAGATCGGCGAGCATCGTCTCCAGCATTGCGATTTCGGGATCTGAAACCTCATGGCTTCGGCCGGGGAAAAGATCGGCCCGCAGGTTGGCTCCCCGTCGGCCGAGCGTCGCCGCAGCCTCGGCAAAGGCGGCAACCGGAATCCAGGGATCGGCATCGCCTCCCGTCAGGTAGACCGGTATGCGGCCCGGCACCTGTTCGGCCCGCGCATCTGCGGCAATGCCAATGCGGCAGCCCGTGAAAGCGGCCAGCGCCTCTGGCGGCGGCAACCCGGCGCAGAGATATTCGATGACGAGACATGCACCTTGCGAAAAGCCCGCGAGCAGCAACGGCAATCTTGGCAGTTCGCCCCGAGCCGCGGCGACCGCGGCGGCAAGATGATCGAGCGCTGCCGACAGCTGCGCCCGCGCGACCGGCGTCAGCGGATCGATCGCTCGTGCTTCGACCCATACGCCCGACGGGGCGCGCGGCAGAATGAAGGCCACGGATGGCGCGGCAAGCCGCGCCAGCACGTGGGCCTGCATCTCCTCCGGTGATTGGCCACGACCATGGACGAAGACACAGATTGCCTTCGCCTCAGGGCCCTTCGCACCAAGTCGCAGAGGTCCGCTCCCTGAGTTCATGCGAAGTCCGCCTGCTCCAAACCGGCCCGAAGCTCCGCCTCGCGGTCTTTGAACCATGGCGGGAACACCAGCGTCTTGCCGATCGCGCCCGGGGGCTCGTCCTTGGCCCAGCCTTCCGGTGTCGTCCAGGCGAGCTCGAACAGAGCGCCACCCGGCGAGCGGACATAGCAGGACTTGAAGTAATTGCGGTCCTTCTGCTCCGAGATGTCAGTGAAGCCGAGGCCCTCGATATGGGCGCGGAGCTTCAGCTGGTTCTCTTCATTGCCGGTGTTCAGCGCCAGATGATGGATGGTGCCGCCGGCCAGCGTCCAAGTGCCCTGCGGGCTGTCACGATCGACGATCACCTCGACGCGCTGGTTGGCGCCCGTCTCGTCGGGGACGCGATAGACGAGGCCCTCATGCGTGTCGGCTTCTTTGGTTAGCGGCAGCGCGATGGTCAGGAAGTCGTCCATCGCGGTGCGGTCGGTCACGGCGACCGAGGCGCCGTAGATGCCCTTGATGCCGTGTTCCCGGCCGATTCCCTGTGATGCATTGGTGATCGGCTCCCGGGGATCGCTGTCGCTTTCGACGAGCTCGTGCAGGATGCCAGAGGGATGAGCGAAAGCGGCGCGGTCGGCGCCGAAGCGCGTGATCTTCTTCGTCTCGATGCCGCGGGCGTTCAGCCTGTTAACCCAGAAGTCCGCCGCGCCCTTGGGGATGGATTGCAGAATCGTCCGCGACTGGTTTGTACCGCGACGGCCATAGACGCCGGGTTTCCGAAAGGGGAAGGTCGTGATGATGGTCGAGGCATCGCCATTCGGCGAGCCGTAATAGAGGTGATAGACAGGGATCACCCCGTCGAAAAGCACAGTGCGCTTCACGGAATGAAGGCCAAGCGCCTTGGTATAGAAGTCGAAATCCTCCTGCGCGCCGTCCGTCGACATCGTCAGATGGTGGTATCCGCTTACACGGGCCATGGTCATCTCCTCCCAGAGCGTTTGATTTGGCCCTGCCTCTCCGGGCAGAGAACCAGATTGAGGTTGAGCGCGTATCTTCGCTTGCCGGCCGACGCCGGCAGCGCACGAAACGCGGCGATGAGTTCGGGCTTGACCCCGAATATGGCGTCCCGGTCGATCGCCGGGTCCGACCCGTCGAAGATGTGGGTCGTCAAGGTCTCGAACCCGTCGCTCGAGACGCGGAAATGAATGTGGGCGGGCCGCTCAAGGCCGAGGCCGAGCGCCGTCATCAACTGGCCGACCGGACCGTCGGACGGCAATGCATATCCCCGCGGCTTTACGGTCAGGAAATGAAACCGGCCCTGCGGATCGGTCCGGAACCGGCCGCGAAGGTTAAATTCCGGCTGACGGTCCGGCTCCTGATTCTCGTAGAGCCCCTCGGCATTGGCCTGCCAGACTTCGACCAGAGCGCCGGCGACCGGCGAACCGTCAACCGCCAGCACGCGGCCCTCAACCGCGAGTGGATCGCCCTTGTGGTCACGCGACAGGTCGGCACCAAGCGCCATGTCAGGAACATCGGGCCGGTAGAATGGCCCGGCGAGCGTGTTGGGCGTTGCGGCTTCAGGCCGTGGGTTGTTCTGGTCTTCTATCAGCGAGGACACGCCGAGCACGTCGGCAAGCAGCACCCATTCCTGCCGCCGCGAATCTGCGTAGTGGCCGACGTCGGTCAGGAAATCGATCCCAAGACGGAATTCCTCGCCAGACGGACGCAATTCGGCGATGAGCGCATGGATCGCTCTGACCGCGGCCTCCGCCGCCGCCGCGACCCGGCTCTGCCCGGCAGCCGTCAGGCGACGCGAGAATTCCTCGGCTTGAGCCGAGATGGCCCCGGCGCGCTGCTCCCGTGTCGGACCGTCATGCTGGCCGTGCATCCCGCCGGGGCCTCCCTTCCCCTTGACCATTGGGATAGCACGGGCCGGCCGGGCGCTTGATGAGTTGTGAGACGGCTTGTATAGCATTTTGCTATGAAGCTGAACGAGCGCCACTTGATGCAGCTTGCCGCCGTCCTCGATGCTGGCGGGGTCTCGGAAGGCGCGGCGACGCTGGGCCTGACACAGCCGGCCGTCAGCCGTTCCCTGGCCATGCTCGAGGCGCGTGTCGGCGAGCCGCTGTTCGTGAAGGGCCGCCGGCCTCTGCAGGCAACGCCGCTCGGTGCACAGCTTGCCGCACAAGGCCGCGCCATCATCATCGCGTCGCGCAAGGCAAGCGATACCGTTCAAGGCTTCATCAAAGGCACCAAAGGCATCGTCCGCGTCGGCGGCGTGCCGTTCTTCATGGATGCGATGATCAGCCGGATGATCGGCGAGTTCCAGAACCTCGAACCGGAAGTCACTATCCAGCAGAGCTATCTCAATCTGCCGGAAATGGTCGCGGCGCTGCAGGGCGATCAGATCGATCTCGGCATCGTGCCAATTGGCGTGCTCGATCTCGGCCCCGGCTTTGAATTCAACGAGATCCTCCCGGGCCGCAACATCGTGGCATGCCGGCCCGATCATCCGCTGCTGCGCAATCGCCGTCTCCGGGCGCATGACCTGACCAGCTTCCCGTGGGTCGCTCCCCTGCCCGGCTCGCCGCTGATGTCCGATCTGCAGATGATCCTGATGAGCATCGGCATGTCGGACCTGAACATCCGTTATTCCGGCGGCTCGTTGATGAGCGTCATCAACTTCCTCGCCGAGACGGATGCCTTGGCGGTCCTGCCTTTCTCGGTGGTGTTTGCCCAGCGCAAGGAAAACCGCGTGACGGTGCTTCCCTATGAAATTCCGCAGCCGAACCGCTCGCTCGGCATCCTGCGCCGGGTCGGCGCCCCGCGCTCCCCCGCGGCCGAGCGCTTCGCAGGGCATGTCACGACGGCCTTTGAAAACCTTAAGCACATCATCAAGCGCCACGAGAATGCCGTCGTCTGGGGCCGCTAACGCCCGGAAGCGATAGCAAGCTCAGTGACCTAGACCGGCGCTGCAACGATCACCCCGACTCGCGGGCTAGACGTCCTGTTCAGCTTCAGACAGGCGTTGGACTCGGCTCATGCGCGCCAATAGGCTGGCCCATCCGCAATAGCAGTGATGGATGGATCATGAAGTTCGGCGTTCTTGGCACGGGCGAGGTCGGCAGCGCGATCAGCGGAAAGCTGATGCAGCTTGGGCATGATGTCGTCATCGGGTCGCGCCAACCCGGGGGCGACAAGGCCCGCGCACTCGCAGCGCGGACAGGCGGCGGCATCGGCAGCTACGCCGAAGCGGCTGCGCATGCTGAGTGGATCGTCAATGCTCTACCTGGCGAGGAAGCGATCGGCATCCTCGGTGGCTGCGCCATCGACAGCAAGATTCTGATCGATATCGCGAATTACAATTCTGCCGTCGATCAGCCGATCATCACCCCCATCGGCATTGCCATCCAGAAGGCATTTCCCGGCGTTCGGCTGGTGAAGACGCTGAACAGCGTCAGCGCGCATCTGATGGTGGATCCGGACAGCCTCGGCCAGGCGCACCACGTCTTCATCGCCAGCAACGATGTTGCCGCCAAGGCAGAAGTGACCGCGCTGCTGCGTTCGTTCGGTTGGACGTCGATCCTCGACCTTGGCGATCTCACGGCCTGCCGGGCGATGGAACAACTGATACCGCTCTGGATGCGACTCGAAGAGACGCTGAAGACCACGCATTTCAATCTTGCTGTCGCGCATGACGGCAGCGGCCCGTCCTCCACCTCGTCATAGCAAGGTTCAGGCGCGACAACGCTTTCCCCGCCGCGGACGCCTCCTCCCCTCGGTTGATGATGAGCCGGCGCAGGGCCGCCGGGCGACACTATTTACATATAATAGTACTAATGGTATCGACTCGTCATGCCGTGCTGGGGAGGAACGCCGCGCGGCCAAGGGAGGAAATCTTGAGCATCTTGAAGAAACTCGCCCTCGCGGCGGGCATCGCCACCGCTTTGTCTTCTGCAGCCATGGCTGCGGATATGACGGTCGGCTTCTCGCAGATCGGCTCCGAGTCCGGCTGGCGCGCCGCCGAGACCTCGGTCACCAAACAGCAGGCCGAGAGCCGCGGCATCAACCTGAAATTTGCTGACGCACAGCAGAAGCAGGAAAACCAGATCAAGGCGATCCGCGGCTTCATCGCCCAGGGCGTCGATGCGATCCTGGTCGCACCCGTGGTCGCCACGGGCTGGGAAGACGTGCTCAGCGAAGCCAAGGAAGCCAAGATCCCCGTGGTTCTTCTCGACCGTGGCATCGACGGCCCGCAGGACCTCTACCTGACGTCGGTCGCGTCCGACCAGGTCAAGGAAGGCAAGGTTGCCGGCGACTGGCTTGTCGGCACCGTGAAGGACAAGGATTGCCGCGTCGTCGAATTGCAGGGGACCGTCGGCTCGACGCCGGCGATCAACCGCAAGAAGGGCTTCGAGGAGGCGATTGCCGGCCACTCCAACATCTCCATCGTCCGCAGCCAGACGGGTGACTTCACCCGTTCGAAGGGCAAGGAAGTGATGGAAGGTTTCCTGAAGGCCGAGAATGGCGGCAAGAACATCTGCGCGGTCTATGCCCATAATGACGACATGGCGGTCGGCGCGATTCAGGCCATCAAGGATGCGGGCCTTAAGCCGGGCACCGATATCCTCGTCGTCTCGATCGACGGCGTTCCGGATCTCTTCTCCGCCATGGCGGCCGGCGAGGCCAATGCCACCGTCGAGCTGACGCCGAACATGGCCGGCCCGGCCTTCGACGCTCTCGCCGCCTACAAAAAGGACGGCACGGTCCCGCCGAAGTTCATCATCACCGAATCGAAGCTCTATACGCCCGCCGATGATCCGAAGGGCGAAGCTGAGCGCCGCAAGAGCCTCGGCTACTGATCGGCAATCCAACCAACCACGCCTCGCCGGCTTACGCCGGCGGGGCTATTCTTTGCGGAATCATCCGGCATTGGCCGGTTGAGGCTTGGGGGACGCGACGTGGCAGAGACCGCCTTCCGCATGGAGGCGCGTGGGGTCTCCAAGATCTTTGGAACCCACAGGGCGCTCGACAAGGTTGATTTCGGACTGCTCGCGGGCGAGGTGCACGCGCTCCTCGGCGAAAACGGCGCCGGCAAATCGACTTTGATCAAGATCCTTACAGGCGCCTATCAGCCTGACGGAGGCGAAGTTCTCGTCGACGGCGAACCAGTCCATCTCGATAGCCCGCTGCATGCCCAGTCCTTCGGAATCGGAACCGTCTACCAGGAGGTCAACCTCCTGCCGAACCGATCCGTCGCGGAAAATCTCTTTCTCGGGCATCAGCCGACGCGTTTCGGTCTCGTCGATCGCAAGCGCATGAACCGCGATGCGCGGGTTCTCCTGAAGCGCTACGGGCTCGAGATCGATCCGTCGAGCGAACTTGGCAGTCACTCGGTCGCCGTCCAGCAGATCGTCGCGATCGCGAGAGCGGTGCAACTTTCCGGCAAGGTCCTGATCCTCGACGAGCCGACCGCAAGCCTTGATCGCGACGAGGTGCAGCGACTGTTCGAAGTTGTCGCCAGCCTCAAGCGCGATGGTCTCGCCATCGTCTTTATCACCCATTTCCTCGACCAGGTCTTCGCTCTCGCCGATCGCGTCACGATCCTGCGCAATGGCAAGCTGGTCGATACGCGCCGGCTCAGCGAGCTCACGCGCACCGATCTTGTGCGCAAGATGCTCGGCAAGGACATCGCGTTTTCAGGATCTACCAGCCTGGAGGCCCAGCGCCCCGTCACGGACGTGTTGCTCGAATTCAAGGGCTATGGCCGAAAGCGCAGCGTCCGCCCGTTCACGCTGACGATCCACAAGGGCGAAGTGATCGGCGTCGCCGGCCTGCTCGGCTCCGGACGCACGGAGATGGCGCGCGTCATGTTCGGCATCGACCCGTCTGACGAAGGATCGGTCGCGCTGAACGGCAAGCCCATCTCCATCCGGGCGGCGACCGATGCGATCGCCCATGGTTTCGGCTTCTGCCCTGAAGATCGAAAGGCCGACGGCATCTTCGGCGATTTGTCGGTGCGGGAGAACATCGTCATCGCGTTGCAGGGCAAGCTCGGCTGGTTCCGCGCACTGAACCGCGACGAACAGCTCGATCTCGCCGGCCAGTTCGGCGAATCCATGGATATCCGGGCAGCGTCGCTGGACATGCCGGTCAAGCTGCTCTCGGGCGGCAACCAGCAGAAGGTGATCCTCGCGCGCTGGCTCGCGACCGACCCGGCCTTCCTGATCCTCGATGAGCCGACGCGCGGCATCGATGTCGGCGCGCATGCCGAGATCGTGCGCACCATCAATCGGCTGCGCGACGACGGCATGGCGCTCGTCGTCATCTCGTCGGAGATCGACGAGGTCGTCGCCTATTCCTCGCGCGTCGTCGTGATGCGCGACCGCGAGATGGTGGCGGAGTTGCGCGGCGAGGACATCAGTCCGGCCGTGATCGTCCAGGCAATCGCCACCCATGGCGAACCGACCCCTGAGGAAACGGCGGCATGACGCGTATCTCGTTCGGCCGGATCTTCAATACGCAGACCATCGCGCTCGTCAGCGTGCTGCTGCTGAACTGGATCCTCTTTCCCGGCTTCTTCAAGATCGAATGGCAGGACGGCCGTCTGTTCGGCAGCCTCATCGACGTGCTCAATCGGGGGGCTCCCGTCGCGATCCTTGCGATCGGCATGACGGCGGTCATCGCGACCAAAGGCGTCGACCTCTCCGTCGGCGCCGTGATGGCGATGTCGGGTGCGGTTGCGGCGACGCTGGTCGTGGCCGGCTATTCCGGCCCCGTGGCGGTTGGCGGCGCACTCGCCGTCGGTCTGGCCTGCGGGCTCTGGAACGGCGTTCTCGTCGCCATGCTGGACATTCAGCCGATCATTGCGACGCTGGTCCTGATGGTCGCGGGACGCGGCATCGCCCAGCTCATCACCGAAGGGTCCATCGTCACCTTCTCAGACCCGACGCTGATCTTCATCGGCACGGGATCATTCCTCGGCATGCCCATGCCGGTGGTGATCGCTTTCGCGCTGATGGTGCTGGTGACGCTGGTGGTCAGGAAGACGGCGATCGGGTTGTTCATCGAGGCCGTCGGCGTCAATCGCTCCGCCGCGACCCTCGCGGGCATCCGCAGCCGCCTGTTGCTGCTCACGGTCTATTCGGTCAGCGGCATCTGCGCAGCGATCGCAGGCATCATCGTCGCCGGCGACATCCGCGGCGCCGACGCAAACAATGCCGGTCTCTGGCTGGAACTCGACGCTATCCTCGCGGCAGTCATCGGCGGTACGTCACTGCTTGGCGGGCGGTTCTCGATACCAATGTCGGTGATCGGTGCCCTGATCATCCAGGCAATGAACACCGGCATCCTCGTTTCCGGCTATCCGCCGGAGTTCAACCTCGTGGTCAAGGCAGGCATCATCACGGTGATCCTGATGATCCAGTCGCCGCTGGCCGGCCAGGTCCTCGGCTTCTTTGGCCGCAAGAAATCCGGTGCCTCCCGATGAACCGCAGCATGCGTCCCCTCTTGGCGACGGTCGCGATCTTTCTCGTCGCCTATGCCGCAGCCGTCTTCCAGTTTCCCGGCCTGCTCTCCACCCGCGTGCTGGGCAATTTCCTGACCGACAATGCGTTTCTAGGGATCACCGCCGTCGGAATGACCTTCGTCATCATTTCCGGCGGCATCGATCTTTCGGTCGGGGCGGTGATCGGCTTTACCGGGGTTCTGGTCGCGGTGCTGATCTCGAGTTTCGGGCTGCACCCACTTGTGGCCTTTGCCATCGCCCTTGCCGTCGCCGCCCTGTTCGGCGCGGCTATGGGGCTTGCGATCCACTATCTCGAAGTGCCGGCTTTCATCGTCACGCTGGCGGGCATGTTCCTGGCGCGCGGCGGCGCCTCGGTGATCACCCAGGATTCGGTGCCGATCAACCACGAGTTCTACTCGACGATTTCCTCGCTCTATTTCCGGCTCCCCGGTGGCGGAAGGCTGAGCTTCGTCGGGCTGCTGATGATCGCGGTCTTCGTCTTTGGCGCCGTTGTCGCCCACCGCACGCGTTTCGGCTCCTATGTCTATGCGCTGGGTGGCAACACCACATCGGCCTCGCTGATGGGCGTGCCTGTCGCCCGGACGACGGTGCAGATCTACATGCTGTCGAGCATGCTCGCCTGTCTGGCTGGAATCGTTTTCTCGCTCTATACGTCGGCCGGCTATCCACTGGCCGCGGTGGGCGTCGAACTGGACGCGATCGGTGCGGTTGTCATCGGCGGAACACTCCTGACAGGCGGCTATGGCTTCGTGTTTGGAACATTCGTTGGCGTGATGCTGCTCGGCCTGGTGCAGACCTACATTATCTTTGACGGGACGCTGTCGAGCTGGTGGACCAAGATCGTGATCGGCATCCTCCTGTTCCTGTTCATCGTGCTGCAGCGGCTGGTTTTCGCCGCTTCGGCCCGCGGAGACAGATCATCCGAGACGGCCTAGCATGAGCGAGCCAGGTAGCCTTCTGCGCTCGCTATCGGGCAAGCCGGCTGCGCGCAACTTCCACACATTCGTCATCAACGAGATCGGCGTCGGCATTGTGTCCGGGCGCTTCGCGGTTGGCTCGATCCTGCCGAGCGATGCGGAGATGATGGCGACCTTCGGCGTGTCGCGCACCGTCCTGCGCGAGGCGTTGCGGACACTCGAAGCCAAGGGCATGGTCGAGGCGCGGCCGAAGGTCGGCACGCGCGTCTCTCAGAAAAGCCGCTGGAATCTCTTCGATCAGCAGGTGCTGGCCTGGCATTTCGAGGCGGAGCTCGATGCGGATTTCATCGCTGGGCTGTTCGACATTCGCGCCTCGCTCGAAGGCAGGGCGGCGGATCTGGCGTCACGCCGGCGGACCGCCGAACAGGTTCGATTGCTCAAATACTGGTTGCATCAGATGGAACTGGCCGAGGACGACGCAGAATCGCACGCCTTGGCAGGTCTGGAAGTGCACCGGATCATCGCCGATGCCTCGGGCAATCCGCTCCTTCGCTCGTCGATTGGCCTCGTCGAGCTGACGCTGGCGCTTGTGGCCGTGGCTGGACACGACGTGGAAAAGCGCCGCGCGGCCCGTGCGACATTGACGGCGGACAGTCACACGCTCGTCGCCGCGATCGAAGCCGGCGACGCGCCTACCGCCGTTGACAAGATGTCAGCGATCATCGCGTTCGGGCTCAGTCGCGTTCTGTCCGTGCGCCGCGCTGCCGCGGCGCGCGAATGACGGTCAGGTCAGGAGCCGGCTCACCGGAATGACGAGGACGACGACGAGGCCTTCCGCCAGCCATTCGCGGGTGAGCGTCGCGCCAAGCTGCGTCGATGCGACACGCTCGGAAAGCGTGGTGCCGAAGCCCTTGCGGGTCGGAGTCCCGTCGACGGGCGGTCCGCCGGTCTCCCGCCACCGGATCGTCAGGTGCTTGTCGGCATCGGAACAGTCGACGGCCACCAGCCCGCCGTCCCCTGACAGCGCCCCATATTTGACTGCATTGGTGGCCAGCTCGTGAATGATCAGCGCCATTGCGGTTGCTGCCTGCGTTCCGATCGGCTGATCGTCCCCTTCGATGACGATGCGTCCCCGGCCAGGCGCGTTGTAGGGCGAGACCAGCAGCTGCATGAGGCCTTTGACCGTGTGCGAGTCGTCCTCGGGCGCCGAGAGTGCACTGTGCGGCCGGACATATTCATGGGCCGAAGCCAGGGCCTGGATGCGGGCCTGCACCGATACGGCAAAGGGCCGTGCCTCCGGCTGATCGCGGGTCGGCAGCATAACAAGGCTTGAGACGACCGCGAAAATGTTGCGGATCCGATGCGAAAGCTCGCGGGCAATCAGCTCGCGCTGCGCCTCGGCTTCTTTCAGATCGTCGATGTCCGTGCAGGTGCCATACCAGCGCACAATCCTGCCCTCGCCGTCACGGACGCATTTGGCTCGCCCGATGACCCAACGATAATTGCCGGAATGATGTCGAAGGCGATATTCGATGTGATAAGGCTCGCCAGTTTCCAGCGAATGACGCCAACGTTCCCAGGCACGCTCCTGGTCGTCAGGATGGAACATCCCGTTCCAGGCCTCGCCATCGGTCGTGCCGACCTCCATGCCGGTGAATTCGTACCAACGTTGATTGTAGTAGTCGTGGAAGCCGTCCGGTCGCGTTGACCAGATCATCTGGTCGACGGAGTTGGTAATCGCTTCGAAGCGCTCCTCGCTGGCGCGCAAAGCCATTTCCGTCTGGTGCTGCTCGGTAACATCGACGGCGACGCCGATGAGGCGACCAGTTCCGCCCTCCTCCAGCGTGCGCATCCGGCCGCGAAGCAGCAGCCAGGCGAGTTCGCCGTCTGCGCCGACAACACGGTATTCGCAGCGCAGGCGCTCGACCTTGCGGTCGGCTGCCGCACGAAGGGCGGTCGCCAAAAGCTCGCGATCGTCGGCCATCACCATGGCGAGCAAGCCTTGGAGGTTGCCGGGAGCGTCGCGGCCCTTCTGAAGCCCGTGGAGCGACCAGAAGCTTTCGTCTGCGGAGAGCCAGTCCGTAGCGACGTCGAGCTCCCAGGCTCCAACGCCACCGGCCGCGTCCAGGGCCAAGCGCAATCTGGCCTCGCTGCCGGGTCCCGGCCGAGCCCCAGGCGCAAAAATTACCATCGTATTGAAGCTCTCCGGACCGCCGACGAACCGGCTGTGTAGCGTTGTAGACACAAGTGTCACCAACGTCTGCGCACAAGTGAACATATCAAGGTCTCGTGCATTGTTGAATTCGGAGGCGCGGCGAAGCGCCCTCGCCTGTCAACTAGGGAGAAGACCGTGGCGACTGCTCACCGACCCAAGGATAGACGCGCGAACAATCTGCTCAGAGCCCTCCGCCCTGCCGATCTGGCGCTGCTGGAACCCCATCTTGTCGAGCAGACCCTCCCCTCGGGAACGGTACTGTATGAGCCCGGCGACAATGTGCAGAAGGTCTATTTCCCCTGCGATTCGACGCTGCTCTCCTTTCGGATACAGCTCGATGACGGCCGGGCCGTCGAGACAGCCCTCGTCGGCAGGGAGGGTGCAGTCGCCGGCATTGTGAGCCAGGGCCATCTGCCAGCCTATTCGCGGGCTGAGGTGCAGTTCGGCGGGCCGATCCTCTGGATGAACATCGAGGATCTCGAAGAAGCGAAAATGAAGTCGCCGGTCCTGCACCACTTTTTTGCGCGCTATGCCGACTGCCTGATGGCGCAAGTGTTTCAGTCGGTCGCCTGCAATGCGGCGCATTCGATCGAGCAGCGAGCCGCCAAGTGGCTTATCTCCGCCATGGAGCGCACCAACGACACGTCGCTGCCGATGACACAGGAGCAACTCGCCGGGATGCTGGGCGTCGGGCGCAGCTATGTCAGTCGCGTCATCCAGACCCTAAAGCATCGGGGCATGATCGAGACCCAGCGCGGGCGGCTGACCGTTTCAAATCCGGCCGGCCTCGGGCACCTCGCCTGTTCCTGCCAGATGGCCGTGCGCCGACATTTTGACGAAGTCCTCCGAGGCGTTTATCCGGACGATCCGATCGTCGATTCCAATCGTCGCACACACGCCAACGGGACCGGCTGAACGCCCAGAAAAGGATGCGGCGATTCGGGCAAGACTCTCTTTCGCAACGTTTTTCTGGAACCTTCGGCTAATCTGACTCTTGGTTTGGCAATCTGAAACGGCTCGGCTGATAATGCGGCCTTGCCCTCTGCGCATGGAGGCTCGAGGATTTTGGAGGCGCGTGATGCCTGGAAGCTGACCGACCGGCTGCAGGCCCCGACCGGCAAGGGCGATCCTTTCGCAGCGGCGGTGAGGGCGACGCGCATGTCGATGGTCATCACAGATCCGACCCAGCTTGATAACCCGATCGTTTTCGTCAACGACGCCTTTGTTCAGCTGACGGGCTATCGCCGCGATGAGATCATCGGGCGGAACTGTCGCTTCCTGCAGGGGCCCGATACCGATCCTGGTTCCATTTCGGCGATCCGAAAGGCCATCGAAACCAGAACCGACATAGCGATCGATATTCTCAACTACCGTCGTGACGGCACGCCATTCTGGAACGCCCTTTATCTCTCGCCCGTCACCGACGACGACGGCGAGGTGCTCTTCTTCTTCGCCAGCCAGCTCGATGTGACCCGCCGCAAACGCGCCGAACTGGATGTCATCGAGGACCGCGACCGGGTCGAGGCAGCTGTAGCCGACCGCACCCGCGAGCTGGAGGCTGCGCTCCAGGCTCGCACCGATCTGCTGCATGAAGTCGATCACCGCGTGAAGAACAATCTGCAGCTGATCTCGGCTCTCGTACTGATCGAACGCCGCAAGGCGACGGACCCGTCGACCAAGGCGACTCTGACCACACTTCGCGAACGCGTCGAGGCGCTCTCGGCCGTGCATCGCCTGCTCTACCGCGACGACAATGTCGTGCGGTTCGATATCGCCGGCTTCATCCGGGAATTCGCCGCGGAAGCGACGCATGCGGGCGGCAAACCTCCCGTCGGCCTGAAGCTCGACCTCGAATCCTTAAGCGTTGCCGCCGCTTTTGCTGCGCCTGTCGCCTTGATGGCGAGCGAATTGGTACGAATTGCCATCTCGCATGCGCTGACTTCCGGAACGGAGCGGTTCATTTCGCTCAGCATCAAGCCGACTGGCGCCGGTCTCTACCGCTTCTGCATTGCAGATGACGGATTCGCAACCGGGATCATGAGCAGCGTTGAGCCGGATCAGAGGGCTTTCATCGAACTTCTGGCCACACAATTGCATGCGAAAGTTCATTGGGACGGGCAGGCAGAAGCTAGTCACAGCATATGCGTTGATCTACCGATCGACGAACCGCCACGCGGAGGTTGAATGAATACCCAACTGCGGGTCTTCGTTGTCGAGGATGAGGTTCTGCTGCAGATGCAGCTCGAAGTTTTCCTTGAGGACGCCGGACACTTGATGGTCGGCAGTGCGACCACGATGCATGAGGCCATTACCAAGGCAGGCTCTGCCGGGGCGGATCTTGCGCTGGTCGATATTCACCTGGCTGACGGCCCAACGGGCCTCGAGGTTGGCCGTGCGCTGGCCGATATGGGCCTGCCGGTTGTCTTCATGACAGCGAATGCACGCCGCATTCCCGAGGATTTCTCGGGGGCGATCGGCATCATCAGCAAGCCCTACAGCCAGTCGGGGGTCGCGGAGGCGCTCAACTTCCTCGTCAGCGCGGTCAAGTATCCGCCGCCAGAAGCGCCGCTGCCCCCCTGCCTGGTGCTGGCGCCGGCGCTCGCCGAGCGCTGGCGCATCAACTAGCTGGCACAGTCAGTCCGACTGCTTCGGCGGCATGATGACGAGACCGGAGATCGGCTCGACACAGACGAGGTTGTCGACTACCGAGTGGACCCCCGGCACATTTTCAGCCACCACGCGTGCTGCTGCGCGCTCGCGTTCATCGAAGATGGTGCCGGTCAGGTCCACGGTGCCTTTGTCCACATGCACCCTGATGAGCCCGTTGCCACTCCATGACTGGCGGCCGAATTCCGCGGCGAGTGCAGAGCGGATGGTAGCGTCATCGCTCGGTGCTGATGCCGCTTCCTCGCGCGCCCGCACCATGGCCTTCATGAGGTCGGAGCGGCTGACGATGCCAAGGAGATTGCCCTTGTCATCGACGATTGGAACCCGCTTGACGCGCCGGCGGGTCATGATCTCCACGATCTCCTCGAGCGCGGTCTGCGGCGACGCAGTTTCCACGTCGTGGGTCATGACATCCCCGACCCGCCTGGCATGCGCCTCGACATAATCGGATGCCGCCTGTCCTGGGCTCAGCAGAAACTCCAGCCAGCGCGAGCGCTTACGCCCGGTCGCGATTTCGCTGCGGCGGAGAAAGTCGCCCTCGCTGACGATGCCGACGAGCCGGCCGCCACTTTCAACGACCGGAAGTCCACTGACCTTGTGCGACAGCATTAGCTTCGCGGCGTCATCGATGCTGGTGGTCGGTTCGACGCTGATAACCGGCGTCGTCATCACGGCTTCGGCGCGCATGGCGGCCTCCTAAATTCTGTGGGCCTCGCGGTCCCTGTTCCACGTCTACTCGTTGCTGCGCCGGGAACCTTGATCGCGATCAAGGTCATTGGCGGTCGCCGCCGGGCAGGAATTCCCTGCCGGCGGCGGGGCCGCTACAGTCGCCTCCGGCCGGTAAACGCCATCATAAGCCTGCCGAAGGAAATCGCCATGGCTCAGCCCACGCTGCTCACCTTCAATGCCGGTTCTTCCACCATCAAACTTGGCCTGTTCGCGATGGATGGGACGACGCCACATCGGTTCGGCAAGGGCATGGTCGATCTTCGCCGCGAGCCGCTGATGTTGCACGTCACGGAAGGCGCAGAAAAGGCGGACATTCCGCTCGATGCCAAAGCCGCCGAGGACCTCGACGAGGTGGTCGCGGAAACGCTCGAAGTGCTCGCGACGCAATTCCGGCATGACGCAATTGCAGCGGCCGGCCATCGCATCGTCCATGGTGGCGACCGGTTTCGCGGACCGGCCCCGATCAACGACGAGACGTTGCACGCGATCGAGGCGCTGGTGCCGCTCGCGCCACTGCATCAGCCGCAGGGCTTGCGGTTAATTCGCTCACTCCGCCGGCTGAGACCGGATATCCCCCAGACGGCGTCGTTCGATACTGCGTTTCATCAGACCCAGAGCGACGCCATGCGCCGGCTGCCCCTGCCTCGCGAATGGTTTGATCGCGGTGTCAAGCGCTATGGCTTCCACGGCCTGTCCTACTGCTTCATCGCCAGGGAGCTTGCCCGTGTCGCGCCGGAATTGGCCGCGCGCAAAGTGGTCGTGGCGCATCTCGGCAGCGGCGCCAGCCTCTGCGCGATCGAGAAGGGTGCGAGCCGCGCAACCTCCATGACGTTTTCGACGCTTGACGGGATCGTCATGGCGACGCGGCCGGGCGCCCTCGATCCAGGTGTCATCATCCACCTCGCCAAAGGCGGTCTCCCGATCGAGGAGATCGAAGCGATGCTCTATCACCGGTCAGGATTGCTCGGGCTTTCTGGAATTAGCGCCGATGCACGAGATCTTGCGGCGAGCGATGCGCCGGAGGCCCGCGAGGCGCTCGATCATTTCGCGAGGACGATCGCGGGCATGACCGCGTCGCTGGGCGCCGCACTCGAGGGGCTTGATGTCCTTGTCTTCACCGCAGGCATCGGCGAGCACCAGCCGGCGCTCCGGGCTGATGTCTGCCGCCGCCTCGGCTTTCTCGGCATCTTCGTCGATGAAGAGCGGAACTCCCGGAACGCGCAACGGATCGACGCCGCGTCGAGCCGCGTTGCCGTGTTCGTGATTCCGACTGACGAGGAGCAGGTGATCGCCGAGGAAGCGGCATCGCTTCTCTCTGCGGCGGACTGACCGTTCAGACGCTCAGGGCCGGTCCGAGCAGCGCGCGAAGCCGGGTTGCCAGCGCCGCCGTCGTATAGGGCTTCCGCAGCCACGTCCCGGTTTCGGCCTGCCCGCGCTCTGCAATGCTCGGTTCGGCATAGCCTGAGGTGAGCAGGACCTTGATGCCAGGTCGCAGCGCGCGGATTTCGGCAGCAAGTGTATCGCCATCCATTCCGCCGGGCATCACGACATCGCTGAAGAGCAGGTCGATCGTGCGGTCCTCGCCAGCAACCGCGAGCGCTTCAGCCGCGTCCGATACCTCAATCACTTCGTAGCCGAGATCGCGCAGCCGCGCGACGGCGACGCGCCTGACCCGTGGCTCGTCTTCAACTACAAGGATCGTTTCCGTGCCGCCTTGAGGACGTCCCGGCGCCTCCGACGTTTTCCCCTCGCCAAGGGCCGCGGCCGCGGGCCGCGCGCCTGGCAGGTAGATGCGTACGGTCGTGCCGTGTCCCGGCTCGCTTTCGAGGCGAATGAGACCGCCCGACTGCGTGACGAACCCGTAGACCATGCTGAGGCCGAGGCCCGTGCCGGCGCCGACGCCCTTGGTCGTGAAGAACGGTTCGAAGGCCCGCTCCCGGACAGCCGGCGTCATTCCCGTGCCCGTGTCGGAGACCGAGATCAGGACATAGTCGCCCGGCCGCATATCGGGCCGCGATCCAGTTTCTGCCAAGGCGATTTCGGCATGGCTGATCTCGACGGTGAGCCGGCCGCCACGCGGCATGGCGTCCCGGGCATTGAGCGCGAGGTTCAGCAGCGCGTTCTGAAGCTGCGACGCGTCGACCATTGCATGGTTGGACGAGCCGGTCACGACAGTGCGGAGTTCGATCGTCTCGCCGAGAGCGCGGCGCAGCAGATCGGAGAAATGGGCAACGAGCTGGCTGATGTCCGCCAACTGGGCATTGAGTGGCTGGCGACGTCC
This sequence comes from Kaistia soli DSM 19436, assembly GCF_900129325.1. Lineage (GTDB taxonomy): Bacteria > Pseudomonadota > Alphaproteobacteria > Rhizobiales > Kaistiaceae > Kaistia > Kaistia soli. The sequence goes on from NZ_FQUP01000003.1 coordinate 116,779, forward strand.
GAAAGCGAGGAGTTGCCCCGTGAGCCGCGCGCCGTCATCGGCGGCCTCCTGTGCCGCCTGAATCAGTTCGCGGGTCGGGCCGGCCTCGACGCGCTGCTCGATCATTTCGAGATTGCCGCTGATAATCGTCAGGAGATTGTTGAAGTCATGGGCGATCCCGCCAGTGAGCTGGCCGATCGCTTCCATCTTCTGAGCCTGGCGCAGCTCTTCCTCGAGCTTGTGCCGGCTGGTCAGATCGCGGATGAAACCGGTGAAAATGCGCTGGCCATTGGCGACCGTTTCGCCGACGGCCAGCTCCATCGGGAAGCGTGAGCCGTCCTTCTTGGTGCCTGTGACGATGCGGCCGTAGCCGATGATGTGCCGACGGCCTGTCGCGAGATAGCGCGCCAGATAATTGTCGTGATTGTCGCGGTCCGGCGGCGGCATCAGCATGCGGACATTGTGTCCGCGCACTTCGTTGGCTGAATAGCCGAACAACCGTTCCGCAGCCGCGCTGAACGAATCGATCGTGCCCTTTTCATCGATGATGACCATCGCTTCGGGAACGGTTTCGAGAATCGAGCGCAGATGAGCTTCGCGCGTCGCGATCTCGAGCTGGGCCCGCTTCAAATCGCTCAGATCGTGATTGACGCAGAGGACCGAACCCGGTGGCACCGCGATCATCCGGCTCGCGATCGCCAGCATGCGCCCGTCGCGGTGGCGCTGCTGAACTTCACCGTCCCAAGAACCTGTCTTCGCCAGCGCATTGACCATCGCAGCCCGGGGCGAGGCAAAACTCGTGAGGAGAAATTGCTGGAGTGGCTGGCCGACCGCTTCCTCGCGCGTCCAGCCGTAGAGCGCTTCCGAGCCGCTGCTCCAATGCGAAATCACGCCGCTCTTGGCGTCATGGATGATGATGCTGCCTGCGTCGAGAAGAGCGGCGATGGTATCGAGATTGGCTGCGCCGGGGGGCGCGGCATGGTGGGCGTCAGTCACGATCGGGCCTCGTTACACAATGGACCCGGCTAGTGGGGCCAGACAGCCTGACGTGAATAGGCGACTGCGATCGGGTCGTGCGCACCATCGTCGCCTTCGCCGGCCAGAATCTCAAGCTTCAACGGCTGACGGACGACGATCGCGTGGCGACCGCTGGCCGCAATGACGCCGCGGCTGGTGAGACGAGTCATGATGCGCGAGACCGTCTCGATGGTGAGGCCGAGATAGTCCGCCATGTCGAGCCGGGTCATCGGGAGGTCGATCAGCGGCTGGCCGTCCAGATGCGCCGATGCGCGCCGGGCGATGGCCAGCAGGAAGCTTGCGACGCGCTCCTCTGCACTCTTGCGTGCCAGAAGCACCATCTGGTCCTGGGCCGCTTCCATCTCGTCCGAAAGGCGGGCGAACAGCTCCGGCCGAAGCGTCGGGGAGCCGTTGACCTCTTCGTCGAAGCGGTTCCGCGTCACGCGGCGGAGCTTCACCCGGGTGACGGCCTCTGCGGTATAGAGATAGCAGCGACGCTGCGACAGGCCGACGAGATCGCCTGGATAGAGGAAGCCGGTGATCACCCGGCGGCCGTCGCCGATGATCTTATAGACGCGGAGAACACCTTCGATGATCTGGAAGAGATGGGCGGCGACATCGCCCTCCCAGAAGAGGGCCGCGCCCGGCTCGAATCGCTCCTCAGCCTGACGGCGGAAGACGCTGGCGAGCCCCTCGCCGGAACCGATCTCGCCGGGAACGTGGTCCTGGCGGCTCAGTGCCATCATCGGTTCGGAGTACATCGGGAAACCCTCGCGTCTCGTTGCTGCCGGGTGTCATCTGACGGGCTCTCGGTGACGCGGGGACGATGCGCGTGCTACGTTCGGTGCTCGTTCGTAACAGAGTGTGACAGCAGTCGATGATCCCTGCCGAGACTGGAACCGCAGAGACACGCCATGGCTGAGCCGCATGCGCGGCAGGAGCATCTGGTCGTGGTCGATGACGACGCGCGCATTCGCCAGATGCTCGCCCGCTATTTCGAGGAAGAGGGCTATCGGGTCACCACGGTGAGCGACGGCAAGTCCATGCGCGAGGTACTCGGGCGTGGCGCCGCCGACCTGGTGCTGCTCGATCTGATGCTTGGGCCCGGCGAGAGCGGGCTTGATATCGCGCGGGATCTGCGCGCCCGCTCGGACATCCCGATCATCATGCTCACCGGACGCGATGACGTCGTAGACCGGATCGTCGGTCTCGAGGTCGGCGCCGACGACTACATTGCTAAGCCATTTCACCTGCGCGAGGTGTTGGCGCGGATCAAGACTGTGCTGCGCCGCCGCGCGCCGGCGCAGCGCGTCGCGGAAGCGTCCGCAGATGGACCGATCCGCTTCGAAGGCTGGGAGCTCGACATCGGGCGCCGCCGGGTCGTCAGGCCAGACGGCTCCGACGTGGCCCTCACGACCGGCGAGTTCGATATCCTTTCGATCCTCGCCCGCAGCCCAGGCCGCGTCTTCTCGCGCGATATGCTGATGGATCTCACGCGAGGCCGTCAGCTCGATGTTTTCGATCGTACGATCGACGCGCAGATCGCCAGGCTGCGCAAGAAGATCGAGACAGATCCGAAAAATCCGCTGCTCGTAAAATCGGTAAGGGGCGTCGGCTATGTGTTTACGGGAAAAGCGGACTAGGAGCGGACTAGAATACCAGCGAGGCCCCGAGTCCAAGCATGGCGCCGACGGCGCCGCCGCAGAGAATGGCAATTGCGAGCGCTAGAATCTTGCGCATCAGATTTAGATCTCCATGATTGGGTTTTGCCGCCACTTCGGTAACACCGGCGTACCTTCTTGCCAGTGACCGGCTTCACGGCCATGTTCCGCCCGCTGACATGTAACGCCTGTCTCCGAGGAGAGTTTCATCAATGGGCACGCTTTCGATCGACCTGGTGACAGATATCGTCTGCCCGTGGTGCTTCATCGGGCTGACCCGTCTCGACAATGTCCTGAAGGAGACGGGAATGGAGGCCACGATCACCCACCATCCCTACTTCCTCGACCCCGACCTGCCGGCCGAGGGCGTCGACGTCGCGGAGCGGCTGAAAGCCAAATATGGTGGCGATGTCAGTGCGATGTTCGCGCGGGTCGAGGCCGAGGCCCGCAAGAGCGGCATCCCGCTCGATCTTTCCAAGCAGCCGCGCCAGCGCCCTACCGACCGCGCCCATGCGTTGATCCGCGCCGCAGCGGAGAAGGGCACCCAGCATGCCCTCGCCCGGGCTCTGTTCGAGGCGCATTTCCTTCAGTCGCGCAATATCGCCGATGCTGACGTGATCGCTGAAATCGCCGTCGGCTTCGGCTTCTCCGATGATGAGGCGCGGGCGGTGGTCGTTGACGCCGACGCGCTCCACCGCACCCGCCAGGAGGCGGCCGCTATGGCGGATATGGGCATCGGCGGCGTGCCGTTCTTCGTATTCAACCGGGCGCTTGCGCTTTCCGGCGCGCAGCCGGAAGCGGTGATGGCCGACGCCATGCGCCAGGCGGCCGCTTCGGAGCCAGCCACCTGACGTCTTGTCGCGGCGACGCCATCGCTGGAAACTGTCTCGGTCGCTCGGGCGTTATCAGCCCATGGACGGCCGACTTCGCGCTGAATTGAAGGAAACGACGCCATGACCGATCGTTCGCGTCTGTTCCCCGCACTCCGCTATAACGACGCGCGGGCTGCGATTGATTTCCTCGTCGCAGCGTTCGGCTTTACGCCGCACGCGATCCACACGACGCCCGACGGCCTGATAGCTCACGCGGAACTCCGGCTTGGTGACGGCATGGTCATGATCGGCGCGATCGGGCCGGACCTAGCCGCCAAGGGCCGCACCGTTAGCGGCGGCACAAGCAGCATCTACGTTTCTGTCGCCTATGTGGATGGTCATCACGACAAGGCCGTTGCCGCCGGAGCAGTCGTGACGCGTCCGCTCGCCGATACGGATTACGGATCGCGCGAATACTCGTGCCGCGACCTCGAGGGCTATGAATGGTCGTTCGGCACCTACGATCCCATGTTGCCGCCTGGCGACTGAGCTACAGGATACGGCGGAAGAGACCGTCATAGAGGGTGACGAGCCCCTGCCCGTCCACCTCGATCATCGCTTCGAAACTGCCGTCCGCCGCCTCATAGCGATAGAGCCTATCTTGCTCGACGCATGTGTAGCGCTGGTGATCGAGCGAGAGTTCGAGATCGGGAAAGCGGACATAGAGCGCGGTGATCTCGGCAGACTGACCTTCGGTGAGGCCAAGGCGCCGGATCGGCAACGTGTTGGTGAACGGGCTTGCCGAGAAATCGACATCGAGGGCGCCGGCAAGTGCGGTCAGTCGCTTGCCCTCGCCGTTTCGCCATTTGCCGTCGCCATCTGACTGCAGCATGAGCTTCGGGCCGCCGGCCACCGCGACCTGCGCACGCGCCACAGCACCTGAGGCATGGCAGGCGACTTCATAGGCGGCCGCGAAATGGGCGTCGCCTCCCGACAGGATAGCGCCCTCGCCGCTGATGCCCGCCTCCCGATCGGCAAAAACCAGATGCTCGATGCCGTTGCCGTCCCAACTCTTCCAACGCACTGCCTTCGACATGCCAGTCCCCTCTCCTTGAACAGCCACAAGGCCGCTTCGGATGTCACCATATTTGACGGCAGGCCAGCCTATCGATCGAGGCCCGCCAGCAGCAGGTACTTCTTCTCCACGAATTCATCGATGCCGTGATGAGACCCTTCGCGGCCGTTTCCGCTTTCCTTGACGCCGCCGAATGGGGCGAGTTCCGTCGAGATCAGCCCCGAATTGATGCCTACCATGCCGTATTCCAGCCCTTCGCCCACGCGGAAGATGCGGCCGATGTCGCGTGCGTAGAAGTAGGCCGCAAGGCCGAATTCGGTATCGTTCGCGGCAGCGATGACCTCCTCCTCCGTCTCGAAACGGAAGACGGGGGCTACAGGTCCGAAAGTCTCCTCGCGGGCGAGCTTCATGGCGGCCGATGCCCCGGTCAGCACCGTTGGCTCGAAGAACGTGCCGCCAAGGCGGTGCCGATGCCCACCGAGCATGACCTTCGCGCCCTTAGACGTCGCATCGGCTAGATGCTCTTCCACCTTGGCGATAGCCTTGTCATTGATCAGTGGCCCCTGCGTGACACCCTCAGCCGTTCCATTCCCGACCGACAGCTTGGCCACGGCGGCGGTCAGCTTCTCCACGAAAGCATCATGGATGCCGGCCTGGGCGTAGATCCGGTTCGCGCAGACGCAGGTCTGACCCATGTTGCGGAACTTCGACACCATGGCGCCTTCAACGGCTGCATCGAGATCGGCATCATCGAAAACGATGAAGGGTGCATTGCCGCCGAGTTCGAGTGCGACCTTCTTCACGGTGCCCGCCGCCTGTCGCATCAGCAGCTTCCCGATTTCGGTCGACCCGGTGAAATTGACGAGACGGATCGCCGGATGTGACGTCAGCACGCCCCCGATTTCCTTGGCGTCGCCGGTAACGACGTTGAAGACGCCTTTGGGAATGCCAGCGCGGTCGGCGAGTTCGGCCAGCGCCAGCGCCGTCAGCGGCGTCTCGCCGGCCGGCTTCACGACGATCGGGCAGCCGGCGGCGATCGCGGGGCCGGCCTTGCGGGTGATCATGGCCGCCGGAAAATTCCAGGGCGTGATGGCGCCGACAATGCCCATCGGCTGGCGCAGCACGAGGATGCGCGCATCGGCGCGGTGGCTCGGCAATGTCTCGCCGGCAATGCGCTTCGCTTCCTCTGCATAGAATTCGATATAGCTGGCCGCATAGTCGATTTCTCCCCGCGACTCGGCGAGCGGCTTGCCCTGTTCGCTTGTGAGGATCAGAGCGAGATCCTCACGATGGGCTATGATCCGCTCATACCACTGGCGGATGAGCTTCGACCGTTCCTTGGCGGTCCTCGCAGCCCAGCCCTTGAACGCCGCCGCTGCCGCATCGACGGCCGCGGTCGTCTCGTCGGCGCCAAAATGGGGCACGCGTCCAATCACCGCGCCCGTCGCCGGATTGGTGACGTCAGTCTTGGCCGTTCCGACCCAGGCGCCGTCGACATAGCAGCGATCCTTCAGAAGCGTCGGATCGATCAGGTCAAGCTCGATCAGAGCAGGCGTGTTCATGGGCTTGATCCTTGGGATGCTGCATGTTCGAATTGACGGTCAGCGGTTCTGCCGACATGGAACGGCGAAAATAGCGCGCGTCGCCCCGCACTGCCATGGTGACTCTGTCGGACAACGGGAAACCAGCGTGAAGCTCATTTACGACACTGATATCGGCTGGATGAATGACGACTGCATCGCCGCGCTGCTCGCGCTGCACTCCCCGCGGATCGACCTTCTCGGCATCACGCCTGTCATGGGCAATTACGACCTGAAGCTCTCGCTCGCCGCCGCCCTTCGCCTTCTGGAATTCACAGGGAAGGAGGACGTTCCAGTCTGTGCCGGCTTCGACCGGCCGCTGCTGCATGAGCGCAGCGCTTATGCCGACCAGATGTGGGGCGAGTGGGCGACGCATCCCGCCGAAGTCGAACTGCCCTGCGGCCTGCCACAACTCGCAGCCGATCCCATGCATGCCTCCGACTTCATCATCGAGATGGTGACGGCGTGGCCGCATGAAGTGACCATCGTGGCGGTCGGGCCGCTGACTAATCTCGCCGTCGCCCTTCGGAAGGCGCCCGAGATCGCTAGCCTGATCAAGAGCGTCGTGGTGATGGGCGGTGCGCTGCAGCTTTATCCCGATGGCTGGGGAAATTCGACGCCGCTGTCGGAGTTCAATTTCTGGGTCGACCCGGAGGCGGCGCGGATCGTGCTGCGGGCAGGACTGCCGCTCAGCCTGCTGCCGATGAACGTCTGTCGCAAGACGCATATGCCCCGGGCCTTCGTCGACCGGATCGCTGCCTCAACCACGGCGGCAACCGGCGCGGCGCAGCTTTTTCGTGACTATATGCTACCGCTCTTCGACGCCGAGGGCACCCAGAACCATCTGGTCTATGGCCTCTATGATTCCTCGGCCCTGGCCTACGCCCTGGAACCCGGCCTCTTCCGCTCCGAGCGCCTCTGCGTCGACGTCATCACCGAGCCCGGACTACAATATGGCATGAGCGTCGGCTATCGAGCGGGCGCGAGCGGGGTCGGCCACGACAATACCCGCTTCCCTGTGAACGACGCGCCGCCGGAGGTCACCGTGGTTCACGACATGGATTTCGATGCCGTGGTCTCACTCTACTTGAACGAAATCGGCGCCTAGCGTTCGCCCAAAACGTCAAGGAGCGCTGGCAAGCCCATGATGTCCATGATGACATGGTCAGCATGCGGCGCGAGAGCTTCGGCTGGGAGATACCCGCTCGCAACGCCGATGGCGAGGACGCCGGCCGCGCGGGCGGCGTCCAGATCATGCAGCGTGTCTCCTATCAGGGCAGTCTCTGCCGGCGCTGTGTCGAAGCGGTCCATGAAGGCGTGTATCTGGCCAGCATCCGGCTTCCTGCCAAAGCCTGAGTCATAGCCGATGATCGCGTCGAACAACCGATCGACGCCGAGCTTCTCGCTCTGCGCCCGCGCACCAGACTCAGTGTCGTTGGTGACAATGCCCAGCAGATAGCCCTCGGCCTTCAACATCGTGAGCAGGCCAAGCGGGTCGCCGATCGGCGCGACGGAGGCCAATGCCCCGGCGTTGAACAACTGGGATAAGCGCTCGACGAAGGCTTCGTGATTGCCGACAGCTATCCCAACGACGGGCGCGAAATGTGCGGCGATGTCGGTGACCGTCCCACCGACAAAAGGCGAGGTCGGCATGATGGCCGCGGTCGCAGTGTCATAGTGAAGAATGGCGGCAAGCTGGCGATGCATCTCGGCATCATTGCCGGCCAGCGATGCCAGCACCGAAGCCGCGGCGCCGTTCCAGGTGATTGCAAAATCGACCAGGGTTCCGTCCTTGTCGAAGAGAAGCGCCTTCAGCCGCGCCATCAGATCACCGCCTCGATCAGGAACGGGCCCTTCCGCACAACGGCAGACCGATAAAGGTCGGCGAAGCGCTCGCAGGTCTCAGCACGGGCCGCCTCGACGCCCATGCCATGCGCCAGCGACACCCAATCGAGCGCCGGCTCGTCGAGCCGCAGCATGCGGTCGGCATTGTGGCCGAAGCCGGTCACGCCAACATTGCCCATTTCGAGGCGCAAGATGGCGTAGGCGCGATTGGCGAAGACGATCACGACGACATCCAGCTTCTCCCGCGCCGCCGTCCATAGCGCTTGGAGAGTATACATGCCGCTGCCATCGGCTTGGAGCGTCACGACCTTTCGGTCCGGGCAGGCGATCGCTGCACCGACCGAAAGCGGCATGCCGGTCCCGATCGCACCGCCAGTGCACATCATGTAATCGTGCTGCGGCCCCTGTGCGCTCAGCGCGTAGAAACGCCGGCCGGAGGTCAGCCCCTCGTCGACCACAATGGCCTGCTCCGGAAGAACGGCGGCGGCGATGATCGAGACGGCGTCTTCGTTTAGCGGTCCACTGGGCATCGCCGGCATCGGCACGGCATCGGGGCGGCGTGGCGAGCTCTGCCTGGCACCAAGCCGGTCCGCAAGGCGTTCGAGCGCATCCGGGATGTCGTCATCGGCCTCCACCAGTGTCGCGACATCACATCCGGCGGGCAGGAGCCGGCTCGGCTTGCCGGGATAGGCGAAGAAGGCGACCGGCTCGCGGGCGCCGACCAGCACGAGCAATGTCAGGTCGGCCAGTGCCGCCGTCGCCTGGGCGATCGGATAAGGGATTCGCTCCAGTGGAACGCGGTCTACGCCCCGCTCGCTGCGTCCGTTCAAGACCTCTTCGAACAGGCGGGCGCCGGTCTTGGCTGCAATTCGCCCAGCCATCTCCAGCGCCGTGCCGCGGGGCGCCGTGCCCGCGAGCAGGAGCCCTGCCCGGCCTCCGGCGGCCGCGAGGGCCGAGGCCAGCTCGGCAATCCGCGCTTCTTCGACCCGAGGCGGCGATGCGATTCTGGCCGGTCGCGCGTCGCCATCGGTGGTAACCGAACCCCACGCGGCATCGGACGGCAGGATGAGCGTCGCGACGCCGGGCCTCTCGATGGCTGCGGCAATCGTCGCTTCCGCCGCCGGGCCGACGTCATCCGGCCCGGTGGCGCGGCGGACGAAACTCGACATCGACCGGGCCAGCGAGTCGATATCGCTGGTCAGTGGCGCATCGAAGCCGAGATGATAAGTGGCGTGATCGCCGACGATGTTCACGAGCGGCGTCCGGGCGCGGCGGGCATTGTGCAGATTGGCAAGCCCATTGGCGAGGCCGGGCCCGGTATGCAGCAAGGTGGCTGCCGGCCTGCCGGCCATGCGGCCGTAGCCGTCGGCGGCGCCGGTCGCGACCCCCTCGAACAGGGCGAGAACACAGCGCATCGCCGGCTTTCGATCCAGCGCCGCGACGAAATGCATTTCCGAGGTGCCTGGATTGGCGAAACAGACGTCGATGCCGCTGGCAAGTAGCGTATCGCAGAGGCGGTCAGCGCCGTTCATTCCATATCCGCCGGGCTCGGGCTTGGGACGGGCCAGACAGTCGCGCGTGGACGACGCGGCTGTCAATCAGGCCTAAGGGCGGGCTCCACCTCGCCCCCTGTCTATTCGGCTGGCAAGCAGTTGCTTTTGTTCTCCGGGGATGGAATATCGCGCGTCCTCCTGTCTCCGGAATTTCATCATGAACAAGGGCGTCGTCCTCGCGCTCGCGAGCTATGCCGTCTTTTCGTGCGCCGACGCGGCCATCAAGGCCGCTGGCGGAAGGCTGCATGTTGCCGAAATGACGCTGATCCTCACCGTCTTTTCATGCCTCGCCGTCTTCTTCGCCAAGCCGAGGCAGGAGCGTTGGGGCGACATGTTGCGGATGCAGCGGCCGGGCCTGGTTGTGGCCCGCATGTGCGCCGCCGTTGGAGCAGGCCTCGCCAGCGCCTATGCCTTCACGACGCTGCCCCTCGCCGACGCCTATTCGCTGATCTTCCTGTTGCCGCTGTTCGTCGCTGCCTTCTCGTTCTTCTATCTGCGCGAGCGGACTAACCTCGCGCGGCTCGTCGGACTGATGTTCGGCCTTGCTGGCGTGTTGCTCGTCGTGCGGCCGGGCTTTCGCGAGATTCTGCCGGGCCACCTCGCGGCGGTCGCAACGGCGCTGCTCGGGGCACTGTCGCTGCTGATGTTGCGCGTCATCGGGCGAACCGAGCGGCAAGTCACGCTGCTAGGCACGCTGATGCTCGGCTCGCTGGTGGTCAATGGCGTGATCACGCTCTTCGTCTTCGAATGGCCGACGATGCACGAGCTGATGCTTCTGGCGCTTTGCGGCCTCCTGGCCGGCGCCGGCCATCTGCTGATCATGGCCGCGACACGCAATGCGCCGGCCAATCGCATTGGCCCGATGCAATATAGTCAGATCGTCTGGGCGGTCGTGTTGGGCGGATTGCTGTTCGACGAACTGCCAGATGCGATTGCTCTTATCGGTATCGGGCTGGTGCTGCTTTCGGGCGTGCTGAATTTCCTGCCGGCCCGGTCGTCCGAGGCCGTTGCGGCGGTCAACGGACCGGTTCCGGCTCCGCGGCATCCAGAATCCTGAGGCTCGCCTGCTTGCGGCCTTGCCAGTGATCGAGGCCGAGCACACCAGCGACATGCAGCGGCCGGCCGCGGCTTTCGAGCAGCAGGCGGCCAAGCTCGGTGTCGGCGGCGCGAAATGCGATGGCGCGCAGGTTTTGATCGCCGCCTGACAGCTGCACGCGGACATGCCCGTTGCCCACGGTCTCGACATAGCCAATGCGGTGCGCCGGAAAGGCGAAGACAGGCTCGGCATGGCCGGCACCGAACGGCCCTGCCCGCTCGATCTGCTCGATGAAATCGGGCGTCGCCGCCCGCGCGGTCAGCGCGCCATCGACGAGAAGCGCGCTGGCGGAACGAGCCGCGCGGGACGCCACAGCCGCTCGAACCTCGAGGAAAGCCCTGAAATCGCCGAGCCGCGCCTTCTCGACCGTGATGCCGGCCGCCATGGCGTGGCCACCGCCCTTGACGAGCAGGCCTTCGCCAACGGCTGCGCGGACAAGCGCGCCGAGATCGACGCCAGGCACTGAGCGGCCCGAGCCGGTGCCGAGCCCGTTCGGCATCATGGCGATGGCGAAAGCCGGACGCTGGAACCGTTCCTTCAGCCGCGCTGCTATCAGTCCGACGATGCCCGGATGCCAGTGCTCGTCCGCTGTGACCAGCACGGCCGGGCCTTCGGAGCCGCCGATCTCCGCCTCGGCCTCGGCCAGCGCCTGTTCGAGCATCGCCGCCTCGACGGCCTGGCGCTGACGGTTGAGGTCATCGAGCGAGGCAGCGATCACTTCGGCCTCGGCCGTCGAATCCAGCGACAGGAGTCGCGCGCCGAGCGCAGCATCGCCGATCCGGCCGCCAGCGTTGATGCGCGGCCCGATCAGAAAGCCGAGATGATAGGGCGAGACGGGCGCATCGATCCGCGCCAGGCGCGCCAGCGCTGCAATGCCCGGATTGGCGCCTCGGCGTAGCGTGATGAGGCCCTTTACGACGAAGGCGCGGTTCAGTCCGATGAGCGGCACGACATCGCAGACCGTGCCGAGCGCCACCAGATCGAGCCATTGCAGAAGATCTGGCTCCTGGCGGCTTTCGCCATACCAGCCACGGCGGCGCAGAGCCCGGTTGACAGCCACGACAGCCAGGAAGCTAACACCGACGGCCGCGAGGTAGCCGAGCCCCGAAAGGTCGTCCTGCCGATTGGGATTGACGACGGCATGAGCCGGCGGAAGGTCGGCGCCCATCTGATGATGGTCGAGCACGACCACGGGATGGCCAAGATCCGCCGCGACGCCGAGGGCCTCGTGGCTGGTTGAGCCGCAGTCAACCGTGACGATGAGCCCGGCGCCTTCCTCGATCAGGAGACGGATCGCATCAGGGTTGGGACCGTAGCCCTCGAAGATACGATCGGGGATGTAGACGCGGGTCGGAACGCCCTGGCTTTGCAGAAAGCGGGCGAGCAGTGCCGAGGAGGTGGCGCCGTCCACGTCATAGTCGCCGAAGATCGCAACCGCCTCTCCGCGCTCGACGGCATCGGCAATGCGCTCAGCGGCGCTGTCCATGTCGGTCAGCACCGAGGGATCGGGCATCAGCTGGCGGAGGCTCGGATTGAGGAAATCGGACGCGTCATCGACGGCGACGCCGCGCGCCGCTAGGACGCGGGCCAGAAGCTCGGGCAGTTCGTGGCGCTGAACCATGGCGGTGGCCGAGAGGCCAGCCGTCGCGTCGAGGCGATCATCCCAGCGCCGCCCCGTCGCCGACCGCTCGACGCCGAGAAAGCTGCGTCGGGCGGCCGTGCCGAAATCAGACATTGCCGTGCCCGATCAATTCTCCGTCGCGAACTTCTCGTCGTCGCGATGGGTCGCTTTGATGAAGCGGATCGTGCCCTTGGAAGAGCGCATCACCAGCGTTTCCGTCGTGATACGGCCGTCACGTGCATAGTGCACGCCGTTCAGCATGTTGCCGTCGGTGACGCCGGTCGCCGCGAACAGCACTTCGCCACGGCACATTTCGTGATGAGTGTACTTCTTGTCGAAATCGACGATGCCCATCTTGCCGGCGCGGGCCTTCTGGGACTCCGACTGCGTGATCAGCCTGCCCTGCATCTGGCCTCCCGTGCAGCAGAGCGCTGCGGCAGCAAGGACGCCTTCCGGCGCGCCGCCGGTGCCGAGATAGATATCGATCCCGGTCGCATCGGGATCGGTGACGTCGATGATGCCGGCAACGTCGCCATCGCCGATCAGCCGAACAGCGGCTCCGGTGGCGCGAACCTCGTCGATGAGTTTGGCATGACGCGGTCGGTCCAGGATGCAGGCCGTGATTTCGTTGACCCGCACGCCCTTGGCCTTGGCCAGCGAGGCGATGTTCTCGGACGGCGTCCGGTCGAGATCGACAGTTCCTTCGGGATAGCCGGGGCCAATGGCGATCTTGTCCATATAGACGTCCGGCGCGTGCAGCAGCGTGCCGCCTTCGGCGATCGCCACGACCGCCAGCGAATTCGGAAGGTTCTTGGCGCAGATCGTGGTGCCCTCGAGCGGATCGAGCGCGATATCAACTGCGGGCCCGTAGCCGGTACCGACTTCCTCGCCGATATAGAGCATCGGCGCCTCGTCGCGCTCGCCTTCACCGATGACGACGGTGCCCTCGATGGCGAGATTGTTGAGCTCCTTGCGCATGGCGTCTACGGCCGCCTGGTCGGCCGCCTTCTCATCGCCACGACCGCGCCAGCGAGCCGCTGCCACAGCCGCCCGCTCCGTCACGCGAACAAGCTCGAGTGTCAGAATTCGATCAAGTCCCGCGGTCTTTGCTTCCGTCAAAGCCATCGCTTTCCCCACTTATGCGAACTGTTCGATCCGTATCATCTGCGGATGCTCGGCGATATGGCCGTCGACAGTGATGCGATCCAGCGCGTCCTTGATCTGCGCTTCCGTCGTATCATAGGTGATCAGGATGACAGGCTGAGGCTCAAGCGGCGTCGGATGATCCGGGGCGTCGGCGCGTGGCGCCCGCCGCCGCTGCACAATTGATTCGAGCGAGATGCCGTTTTCAGCCATGCGCTGCGCAATTGAGGCAAAGGCGCCAGGCCGATCGAAGACGGCGAGGCGGACATAGTAGCCGCCCTCATGGGCCCGCATCTGCGCCCGGCGATAGGGCTGCAGGGCGCTCGCCGGCCGCCCAAACGTGCCGACGACATCGCCGCGCGCAATGTCCGCGATATCGCTCATCACGGAGGACGCGGTGGCGTCACCGCCCGCCCCCGGCCCGGACAGCACCAGGCGCCCTACGAAATCGGCCTCTACTGCGACGGCATTCGTGACGCCGTCGACCCTGGCGATGGGTGAGGATTTCGGCACCATCGTTGGGTGCACGCGCTGCTCGAAGCCGGTATCGGTTCGGCTCGCGACGCCGAGAAGCTTGATGCGATAGCCGAGCTCGTCAGCGGCCTCGATGTCGGCAGTCGTGATCGAACGGATGCCCTCGACATAGACGGCGTCGGCGTCGATTTCCGTTCCGAAGGAGATCGCGGCAAGCAGCGACAGCTTGTGGGCTGTGTCGAAACCATCGACGTCGAAGGTCGGATCGGCCTCGGCATAGCCGAGACGTTGTGCTTCGGCGAGGCAGGCCTCGAACGACAGCCCTTCCCGCTCCATGCGCGTCAGGATGTAGTTGCAGGTGCCGTTCAGGATGCCGAACACGCGCGAGACGGTATTCCCGGCCAGCGACTCGCGCAGCGTCTTGATGATGGGAATTCCGCCCGCGACGGCCGCCTCGAAATTGAGCGAGACCCCTTTGGCCTCGGCGGCCGCGGCGAGCTCGGCGCCGTGTCGCGCGAGCAGCGCCTTGTTGGCGGTCACGACATGCTTGCCGGAGGAAATGGCGGCGCGGACAGCCTCATTGGCCGCACCTTCGGCACCGCCAATGAGTTCGACGAAGACATCGATTTCGGCAGACCGCGCCAGCGCCACCGGATCGTCGAACCAGCCGCAGCCCGAAATGTCGACGCCACGGTCGCGATCACGGTCGCGGGCGGAAACGCCCGTGATCGCGATGGGCCGGCGGGTTCGGACAGCAAGATCTTGGCCGTGCCGCTCAACCAGACGAAGCAGGGACGTGCCAACCGTGCCCAGCCCGGCAACGCCCAGCCTCAAAACCGTTTGATTCATAAGTCGCCCCAGAGGGGCCCGGACTATCGCCGGGCGCTGCTGATCGGGACGACGTTGTGCAACGTTTTGTCTGCCGATTCAAGGAAGCGGCGGATATTGCGGGCCGCCTGGCGGATGCGCTGTTCGTTCTCGACCAGCGCGATGCGGACATACTCGTCCCCATGCTCGCCAAAGCCGACGCCTGGCGCCACCGCGACATCCGCCTTCTCGATCAAGAGCTTCGAGAATTCGAGGCTGCCGAGCGAACGGAACGGCTCGGGGATCGGCACCCACGCGAACATCGAGGCGCGCGGAGCTGGAATCTCCCAGCCGGCCCGTCCGAAGCTCTCGACGAGCGCGTCGCGGCGATGCTTGTAGGTGGCGCGCATCTCGTCGATGCAGTTCTGCGGACCATTGAGGGCCGCCGTCGCCGCTACCTGGATCGGCGTATAGGCGCCGTAGTCGAGATAGGACTTCACGCGGGCCAATGCCGCGATCAGGCGCTCATTGCCCACGGCAAAGCCCATGCGCCAGCCGGCCATGGAATAGGTCTTCGACATCGAGGTGAATTCGACCGCGACGTCCATCGCGCCGGGCACCTGGAGAATCGAGGGCGGCGGCACATCATCGAAATAGATCTCAGCGTAAGCGAGATCCGACAGAACGAAGAGGTCGTGCCGGCGCGCGAACGTCACCACGTCGCGATAGAAGTCGAGATCGGCGACATGGGCCGTCGGATTCGACGGATAGCAGAGCACCACGGCGATCGGCTTCGGGATCGAGTGGATGACTGCCCGCTCCATCGCATGGAAGAATTCCGGCCCCGGCTCGGACGGAACCGAGCGGATGACACCGCCGGCCATCAGAAAACCGAACGCATGAATCGGGTAGCTCGGATTGGGGCAGAGGACCACGTCGCCCGGGGCGGTGATCGCCTGCGCCATGTTGGCGAAGCCTTCCTTCGAGCCGATCGTCGCGACGATCTGCGTCGCGGGATCGAGCTTCACGCCGAAGCGGCGCTCGTAATAGGCCGCCTGGGCCTTGCGCAATCCATTGATGCCACGCGACGCGGAATAGCCATGCACATCGGGGCGCGCCGCGGTCTCGGCCAGTTTCTGCACGATGTGCGGCGGCGTCGGAAGGTCGGGGTTGCCCATGCCAAGGTCGATGATGTCGGCGCCTGCGGCCCGTGCGCTCGCCTTAAGCCGGTTGACCTGCTCGAAGACGTATTGCGGCAGACGCCGCACGCTGTGGAACTCGCTCATTGCTCCGGATCCATCCTGGCTCGATGCACTTTGATTGGATGCATTTAACGTTGCGCCTTTGCCGGCGCGGCGGGGTTCATATCATTGAACCGGCTTCAAAAGGGAGCACTTTCATTGCGGGCATTTCGTGGCATCGATCACCTTGTCGGTGCCGCAGCCGTTCTGGATTTCCTCCAGCGTCTGCGCGGCATGATTCTTGGCGAGCGCATCGAGTTCGGTGGCCCGCTCAGCCCCCTGCTTCTTGGCGTCTGCCCCGGCCTCGGGACTGGCGATCTTGCCCTGTGCGGCGATCGCGGCCTTGGTTTGGTCCTGTTCGGCCGGCGTCAACGGCTTGCCGGGTTGAGGCGCGCCGCCCGTATTGATGTTGGGATAGGTACCCGGTCGCTGCATCTCCGGGTCAGCGCTGAAATCCAGCGTCTTCTTGACCGTCGTGCAGCCCGAAAGCGCAGCAACAAGCCCGATCGACAGCCAAAACACCATTCTTCGGCGTTGCCGCATCTCGTCACCGACCATTGAAGCCACCATTATTTTCCGCTGCGAGGGTAAGCGTCTCGTAAACGCCTCCCGGATATCCCTCATCCTGCGAACCTATTACACTTGCAGCGCGCCGAAAGCAGCGGCGTCGCGAAAAAGTCCGGACAAGCGAGGAAGCAATGGCTGGCGACAAGAGCGCATCGGGCGGGCCAACGGGGCCGGCGGGAACGCCGATCAACCTGATGGTGAAAGACCCCGAGCGGCTTGCGCGCAACATCGCGCTCATCCTCGAAGGCGCCTCGCGGGCTGCTGCCAACTTCCTCAAGCCGCGTGAGAACGGCTCCGTTTCGGCCGATGTGGTCGACGAAATCACCGAGATCATCAAGACGCTGTCCAAGGTGATCGAATACTGGACGGCCGATCCAACCCGCACGGTCCAGGCGCAGACGCGGCTGTTCGGGCGCTATTTCGCGTTGTGGAATTCGTCCATTGCCCGCATGGCCGGCGCTCCGATGCCACCGATCGCCGTCCCTGACGCGCGTGACAAGCGCTTCCAGGATCCTGAATGGACCGACAACCAGTATTTCGACTTCATCAAGCAGTTCTATCTCATCACGGCCCAGTGGGCGGACGAGATGGCGCGCGATGCCGGCGATATCGATGCACACACGCGGCTCAAGGCGCGCTTCTATGTCCGCCAGATCGCGAATGCGATCTCACCCTCGAATTTCCTCTTCACGAACCCGGAGATCCTGCGCGATACGCTCGATTCAAGCGCCGAGAATCTGGTCCGCGGCGTCAACATGTTTGCTGACGATATCGCCGCCGGCGAGGGCGAACTGAAGATCCGCCAGGTCGACACGTCGAGCTTCTCGATCGGTGGCAATCTGGCGCTGACGCCCGGCAAGGTCGTGCACCAGAACGATGTCTGCCAGCTGATCCAGTACAAGGCCGCGACGACCGAGGTGTTGAAGCGTCCCCTCTTCATCGTCCCGCCCTGGATCAACAAGTTCTACATCCTCGATCTGACGCCCGAAAAATCCTTCATCAAATGGGCCGTCGAGCAGGGGCACACGGTCTTCGTCGTTTCCTGGATCAACCCGGGCGAAAGGCAGGCCGGCAAGAGCTTCGAGCACTATATGCGCGAGGGCATCCTCGAATCGCTTGACGTCATCGAGAAGATCACGCGCGAAAGGCAAGTGAACGCCATCGGCTACTGCGTCGGCGGCACGCTGCTGTCCTTCTCGATGGCCTATATGGCGGCCACCGGCGATACCCGCATCGCCGCCGCAACGCTGTTCGCGACGCAGGTCGACTTCACCTTCGCCGGCGATCTCAAGGTGTTCATCGACGAGGAGCAGATCGAGCAGATCGAAAAGAAGATGAGCGTGCGCGGCTATCTCGAAGGCAAGAACATGGCGTCTTCCTTCAACATGCTTCGCTCCAACGAGCTCATCTGGTCTTACGTGGTTAACAATTACTTTCGCGGCCGCGAACCGATTCCGTTCGATCTCTTGTTCTGGAATTCAGACGCGACACGAATGCCCGCCGCTAACCACTCGTTTTATCTGCGAAACTGCTATCTGGACAACAAGCTCGCCAAGGGCGAGCTGTCGGTCGGCGATGTCCGGTTGTCACTCCGCGACATCAAGATCCCGATCTACAATCTAGCAACGCGGGAGGACCATATCGCTCCGCCGCGCTCCGTGTTCTACGGTTCGTCCTTCTTCGGGGGGCCCGTGACATTCGTGCTGTCCGGCTCGGGACACATTGCCGGCGTGGTCAATCCGCCTGTACGCAAGAAATATCAGTACTGGACAGGCCCCGCTCCGGCTGGCGATGGCTTTGACGACTGGCAGGCCAAGGCCGAGGAGCATCCGGGCTCCTGGTGGCCGCACTGGCAGGCATGGATCGAGAGCCTCGACGCAACACGCGTCAAGGCGCGCATCCCCGGCGGCCGTCGCGTCAAGGCAATCGAGGATGCGCCCGGAAGCTACGTGAAGGTGATGTCGTAACTCGTTCTGGTGAGAGGGGGACCGCGATCCCTCAACGCCGCAGAGAATAGCCCAACAGGATCAGCGCACGCTTCTGATCATTGCTCATGTCGATACGGCTGAAAGTCAGGACGATTTCTTGGTCTCCCGGCGCGATCGTGAGTTCAACGAAGCATGTCTCGCCCTCTTTCTTGAATGCGACCGCGATCGTGCAATGGCCTTGGCCGCGACCACCGATCGAGACGGAGATCGTCTGGTCAGGCACGGGCGACATGACGTCGAGACGAAGGGTCGCCTTACCAGGCGTCGTATCCAAGAGTTTGAGCGTCGCTGCCGAGCCAATCACCCAGCGCATCTGCGGTAGGTTCCACTGCGGATAGGGGCCCTCAAGCCCAAGTATCCCGGTGCCGGGTGCCAGCGTCGGGAGGCTCGTCTTCCGCGCATAGATTTCAATAGGTCCACCCGAAAGGGGCGGCGTCAGCGACGCGATCCTCACGAAGTCGGAATTGGCTTTGACGGCCTCGCGGACCGCCGGCAGCGATCTGACGCTCGGCAGCCAGCTGATGAGGTCAGGATCATCGGGCGAGAACAAAACCACATGTGACGCCGCTTCGATATTGGCGAGGTGCTCCGCCACATCGTCCGAGCGGTGAGCGTCGAAGGCGTGATCGGTCGCATCACTCCGCTGAATGAAGGCGAAGTCCAGGACATCTGCATTCAGATAATCCGTGATTGCCGGAAAGTATATCCTCGATACGGTGTCGCCTTGCGGCTTTGTCGCTTCGTAAGTCGCATCGATCAGGGCGCGCCGCTTTGCCAGGACGTCAAGTGAAGCGACGCTCTGCTTACCCTCCTTATTGAACCAGTGCCACTGAAAGCTTGACAGGGCCGTGCCAACCAGAACGACGGCCAAGGCGGCTGCAAAGCCATTTTGCCAAGCCTTGTGGGCCAGCGCGGCCGAGAACAGGGCGCGCGCAGCCAGCAGGAAGAATACGAGGCAGAACGCTGTAACCTGAATGCCGAGAAAGACCGATTTATGCGCCGGTAGCGACACCAAGGCATAGGAGGCGCAAAAAATCAGAGCCATCGCGGCGACCCTGCGAAGCGCGGAATCGCGCCGACGGATCACGAGCCCGACAACCGCAACAACGATAAGCGCCAAGGTCACGAAGACCCAGACACCCATGGTCTTGTGGCCACCCTGTCCGCCCCAGAGATAGAAAGTGGCCTGTTCATAGGGCGGCAGCTTGACGGCCCAGAGGTCCTTCTCCCGCGTGAACGTGGTGACGATGATGTACTGGATCTCGCGGGCGGCGGCCAAGATGTAGTGAGGAAGCACGACGACAAGGGTAATGGCCACCGCAGCCACATTGTGGCGGAGCATCGTGCCCGGCTTCAGCGTCCGCTGCCGCTCGAGATAGTCGAGCCCCGTCGCCAGCATGAGACTGAAGCCGTAGAGCGCGATCGTGATCGGAAAGACCGATGGCTTGGTCAGGAGAGCCGCAGCAAAGATCAGCGCGATCGCTAGCAGGCGTCTGCGCCCCGCGCCGACCCACGGTCGCTCGACGAGCGCGATGCAGCCGAAGGCGAGCAGGAACGCGTTGACGATGTCGGGGCGCGCCTCGATCACGAGGAAGCCGAGGACCGGCCAAGCGAGCACCGCAATGACGACGGTCGCGGTCACCCAGGCGGGCAGATCTGCGAACCAACGCCGGACAACAAGCAAAAGGGCTACGACCCAGGCCGTATTGACCAGCGCGGGCGCCCATTCGTTGATGCCGAATATGAGGAAGCCGATGAAACTGACTGCAGTCGCGGTTGGTGCATGCGGAGAATCTGCGACGTAACCTTTGAAAAGTCCCGAGAAGCCGAGATCGTAGAAGCTGAGCAACCTGCGGCCGGAATCGACGAAATAGCCGATGTCGTCGAACGTGGCCGGCGCTGCCAATTGGCCCTGGCGGAGCGACTGCATTACCGAGGCAACAGCAAAGAGCACACCGGCCGCTACGAACCAGACAGCCGGCAGCGGCTTCTGAGTTGGAGACGGTACTGGGCTAGCCAAAGGTTCGCTCACGATGCCGCCCTTTCGGGGGCCGCGGTCCCGCCGGTTGCCGCAACGGCTAACGTTGCTGCTGGAAGGTGGGGCGGCACGGCGAGCTGGTGTCTGGGCGGCATTCGTCCCTCGCGGTCGGCTGAGATCATCGCCGTCGCGTTATGGCCGAGCGCGGCGCCCACCGCAATTGTCGGTTGGCATTTCGCGCGGTTGCAGTGGAACGCTTGAGCATCCCACTGCAATGCGCCGGCCCCCTAACGGGCCGGTTGCCGTTCGATCAGCTGGTGATGAAGGCCAGGAGGTCCGCGTTGATCACCTCGGCATGGGTGGTCAGCATGCCATGCGGATAGCCTGGATAGGTCTTCAGCGTGCCGTTCTTCAGCAGCTTGACGGACAAGAGGGCACTATCGGCAATCGGAACCACCTGATCGTCTTCCCCGTGCAGAACCAGCGTCGGGACAGTGATCGCCTTCAGGTCTTCGGTCTGGTCGGTCTCGGAGAAAGCCTTGATGCCTTCATAATGCGCCTTGGCGCTGCCCATCATCCCCTGTCGCCACCAGTTGTTGATGACGCCCTGCGAGACTTCGGCGCCTTGGCGGTTGAAGCCATAAAAGGGGCCGGTCGGGAAGTCGACGAAGAGCTGCGCGCGGTTAGCGGCGAGGCCAGCACGGATGCCGTCGAAAACCTCGATCGGCAGGCCGCCCGGATTGGCTTCGGTCTTCAGCATCAGCGGTGGCACGGCGCTGACCAGAATGGCCTTCGCGACTCGCCCCTGCGGCTCGCCGAATTTCGCAACATAGCGTGCGACTTCACCGCCGCCGGTGGAGTGGCCGATATGGACGGAGTTCCGGAGATCGAGATGCTCAGCGACCGCCGAGGCGTCGGCAGCGTAGTGGTCCATGTCGTGGCCGTCGCTGACCTGCGCTGATCGGCCGTGGCCGCGACGGTCATGAGCGACGACGCGGAAACCCTTGCTGAGGAAGAACAGCATCTGGGCGTCCCAGTCGTCACTCGACAAGGGCCAGCCGTGATGAAAGACAATGGGTTGCGCATCCTTCGGGCCCCAGTCCTTGTAGAAGATCTCGGTTCCGTCGGCGGTCGTGATCGTGCTCATGATGGTTCCCTCGGCCAGGACGGCCCCATGCCGGCCTGCTGGACGAATATGTAGCGCTGCGAAGCTTGGTTGCGTGCGTGGCAGGAGTGACATTCTGAGGGGTAAAAGCGACAAGATGGATCTCCCGGACAGCATCTGCACCGAGGTCGCGATCCTTTGCTATCCAGACTGCCAGCTTGCGGCGGTGTACGGACTGACCGATCTCTTTCGTATTGCGGGGGAGATCAGCCGCGACCGTGCCGATGGCGAAACGACGCCTGCCATTCGCGTCAGCCACTGGCAGCTCGATGCTTTCGGCGCGGAGGTCGTCTGCACATTCGATAGCCATCCAGGACGTCCGCACAGGCTCGGTTACGTCGTCGTCCCGCCCAGCCTGATCGTGCCCTCTCGGATGCAGCCGATGCAGACGCTCGTTTCTTGGCTGCTGGCGCAACACGGCAACGGCACCCGGCTTTGCTCGGTCTGCGCCGGGGCATTCCTCGCCGCAGAGACAGGCCTTCTCGACGGCCGCGATGTCACGACGCACTGGGCGTTCGCCGCCGAGCTTGCCGAGCGCTACCCGCAGCTCCGCGTCGATGCCGACCGCATGCTCATCGACGACGGCGATGTCGTCACGGCGGGCGGCATCCTCGCCTGGACCGATCTTGGCCTGACGATGGTGGCGCAACAGCTCGGCCCCTCGATTATGCTCGATACCGCGCGCTTCCTCCTCACCGACCCTCCCGGCCGCCTGCAGCAACCCTTCATCGGGTTCGTGCAGCGCCGGGATCATGGCGACGAGGCGATCCTGAAGGTCCAGAACTGGCTACAGACCACAAACGCACGCGATCATGCGATCGAAATGCTCGCCGGCCGGGCCGGATTAGGTGAGCGGACATTCCAGCGCCGCTTCCTCAAGGCAACGGGACTGCGCCTGACAGAATATGCGCAGCATATCCGCGTCGCGAAAGCACGCGAACAGCTCGAGACAAGCCGCAGAAGCATCGAGCAAATCGCATGGGACGTCGGCTATGGCGACGTCTCGGCCTTCCGCCGCATCTTCCAGCGGCTGACAGGCCTGGCGCCGGCCGATTACCGGCGCCGCTTCGGTGCGGTACTGCAGGATCCGGAGGAGCCGCTGGTCCCGACTATTCCCTGAAGGTGCCTGCTTTCGTCGCCGCAAATGTCGCGAGCGCATCCATCAGCGGCGGCGAGAGGCAGTCATACGGCTCCAGTCCCACCTCCCGGATTCGGGCCCGAATGCCGTCCATCTTTTTCGGCGAAACGCCGCTTTCAATCACCGACGAGACAAAGGCGGCGAATTGCGGCGCCTGCCAGCCCTTGTCGCTCGAAAGCTCGGTGTGGACGAAGGTGAGCCCCTGGAAGGCATGGTCGCGCTCGACCGGGCCGTGCATATGAGCGCCGCAGGCCCTGCAGGCATGGCGCAGGATCAGGGCGCCAGGATCGACGACCGCCAGCTTGTCGCCGTTCTCGACGACATGGACATTCGCCGTCGGGGTGACCGCGACGACGGAGAATGTCGCACCGGCCGGCTTCCAGCATTTGGTGCAGCCACAGGCATGGTTGTGCACCACCTGCCCATCGATCCGCACCTTCACTGGCTTGTCCACACAGAGGCAGACAAGCGTGCCACCTGCGAAGCTGTCGGATCCCGCAACGATGCCATCGTCGATCGCCGGGTGAAGAAGAACCTTCTCTGGCATTTCCTGCTCCCTCTCGCTCTTTTCTGGCCCGTTGGCGCGGGCAGGAGAAAAGCTAGACCCGTTCCCATGCTTTGGGAACGAATCATTGGGGCCCCCCAAAGGGCGATCAGGAAAGGCCGGCGGCCTCCTCGAGACCGAGCGCGAGATTGAGGTTCTGCACCGCGGCGCCCGAGGCACCCTTGCCGAGATTGTCGAGCAGCGCCAGTGCCATTCCCTGCCCGTTCGACGCGTTGCCGAAGGCCATGATGCGCAGGCGATTGGTGCCGTTGAGGTTTTCAGGGTCTATGAGGGCGTGAAAGCCGGCTGCGCCCGCCCGCGCCTTCTGCACTTCAGCCGCCTCGTCGGCGGAGAGCACCTCAATGAACCGCTCGCCCTTGTAATGCGCCTCATAGGCGGCCGTGAGATCAGACGCCGAGGGTTTGCCGGGCAGCCGCCCGAGATGGAGCGGCAGCTCGATGATCATGCCCTGAGCGAAGCGACCGACCGCCGGCGTGAAGATCGGCGCTTCGGCGATCGAGCCATAGCGCACGACTTCCGGCAGGTGCTTGTGGGCGAGCGTCAGGCCATAGGGCCGGAACGCGTCGTGCGAGCCGGGCGGCGGGGTCTGCTGCTCGAATTCGGTGATGAGGCCCTTGCCTCCGCCGGAATAGCCGGAAATGCCGTTGACATAGAGCGGCCAGTCGGCGGGTAGCAGGCCGGCATCGACCAGCGGCCGGATCAGCGCGATGGCGCCCGTCGCATAGCAGCCAGGGTTGGCAATGCGGGTCGCCTCGGCGATCTTCTGGCGTTGGCCCGGCGCCAATTCGGCGAAACCGTAGGCCCAGCCCGGGAACACGCGATGCGCCGTCGAGGCATCGATGATCCGCGTCTCCGGATTGGTCACGAGCGTCACCGCCTCGCGGGCCGCATCGTCGGGCAGGCAGAGAATTACCGCGTCGGCAGCGTTCATCATCTCGGCCCGTGCGGACGTTTCCTTGCGCCGCTCCGGCTCGATCGACAGCAGCGCGATATCCGGCCGCCCCTCCAGGCGCTGGCGGATCTGCAGCCCGGTGGTTCCGGCTTCGCCGTCGATGAAGACCTTGGCTGACATGATCGTCTCCGCTTTGAGCAAGTCGTGGAGGTATGCGGATGAAGTGCCCGCCAACCGGCCCTATCAGGTGGGTATGACGGGACCATGCAAAAAGGGCGCTCCGGTTTCCCGAAGCGCCCTTTCCGAAACGTCTGTTGACGCGGCTTAGCGCTTGGAGAACTGGAAGCTGCGACGCGCCTTGGCGCGGCCGTACTTCTTGCGCTCGACGACGCGGCTGTCGCGGGTCAGGAAGCCGCCCTTCTTGAGGACGCCGCGCAGCTCGGGCTCGTAATAGGTGAGCGCCTTCGAGATGCCGTGGCGCAGCGCGCCAGCCTGGCCCGAGAGGCCGCCGCCGGCAACGGTGGCGACGATGTCATACTGGCCATTGCGATTGGCAACGCCGATCGCCTGGCGAACCAGCATCTGCAACACCGGGCGCGCGAAATAAGCCGAGAACTCACGCGTGTTCACGGTGATCTTGCCGGTGCCCGGACGGATCCAGACGCGGGCGATCGCGTTCTTGCGCTTGCCGGTGGCATAGGCGCGGCCCTGGGCGTCCAGCTTCTGGACATGAACCGGAGCGGCGTTCTCGGACGAAGTCGAGACGAGGTCCTGGAGCGACTGAAGATCGGCCATGTTCAGGCAACCCTCTTGTTCTTGGGATTGAGCGCGGCGACATCGAGCACTTCAGGCTGCTGTGCCTCATGCGGATGGCTGGAGCCACCATAGACGCGCAGATTGCTGAACTGCCGACGGCCGAGCGGACCCTCGGGGAGCATGCGCTCGACGGCCTTCTCGATCACACGCTCGGGGAAACGCCCCTCGATGATCTGGCGCGGGCTGCGCTCCTTGATGCCGCCGATATAGCCGGTGTGCCAGTAGTAACGCTTGTCCTGGTACTTGCGGCCCGTGAAGACGCACTTCTCGGCATTGATGATGATGACGTTGTCGCCATCATCGACATGCGGCGTGAAGCTGGCCTTGTGCTTGCCGCGCAGACGGTTGGCCACGATGGTGGCGAGCCGGCCGACGACCAGCCCTTCGGCGTCGATCAGAATCCACTTCTTCTCGACATCCGCCGGCTTGGTGGAAATGGTGCTCATTATCGAACTCGTTTCTCGTGCCCTCGGGGGCATAAGGGAAGGCAACGGGACGAGCCCGTCGATCGGCGGGTTATCTACAGTTTCGCTGTCCGCGCGTCAACCATGACAAGATCGCCTCAGCGGCAAAAGCTCTATAAAAATCATAGTTCTGGCTATTGCGGTAATATGATACCGCAAATCGTGTCCGGCCGATTTCCGCCACGATGATAGGGCTCATTGGCAGCGGCCGGGATGAACTGTTCCCGCTACCTGCCGATCGGCTATTGTGTCGTCCCAATCGCGCGACCAGGAAGAAGACAATGACCGAAGGCGGACTTTCTCCCCGATTGAGCATCGTGACGCTGGGTGTCGCCAATGTCGCGAAGTCGAGAGCGTTCTACGAGTCGCTCGGCTGGCGGCCGTCCTCGGCCAGCCAGGAGCAGATCGTCTTCTTCCAACTGTCCGGGGTCGTGCTGGCGCTGTTCGACCGCAACCACCTCGCCGACGACGCCACGGTCGCGCCAGCCGGCGACGGCTTCCGCGCGGTGACGCTGGCGCACAATGTCGCTTCGGAAGCCGAGGTCGATGCTGCCCTCGCGCATGTCGAGCGCTGCGGCGCCCGCATCGTCAAGCCGGCGGCGAAAGTCTTCTGGGGCGGCTATTCCGGCTATTTCGCCGATCCCGACGGCCATCTCTGGGAGGTGGCCTTTAACCCATTCATTTCCTTTGATGAGGCAGGTCGCCTCGTCCTCCCTGGACCCGTCGTATGAAAATCAGAACGCTCGCTCTTCTGCTCGCCGCGACGTCGGCCCTTGCCGGCTCGCAGGCTTTTGCCGCCACGCCCTACACGCCGGTTGTCGCCACCTATGACACGGCCGGTGCCGATGATGCCGAGCTCAAGGCCTTCATCGATTCGCTGCAGAAGGCGATCGACGGCGGCGATGCCGCTTTCCTGAAGCTTCAGGTCGCCAAGGACCTTCTGATCTACGCGCCGCCCGTCGGCTTCCCCGATGCCACGACACCCGGCCCTCTCGCCAATCCAGACAAGCATGAGGGCGAACAGCGGCTCGACGAGGCTGCAATTCTGATGGGTTCGGCGGATGTCGATTACACCCGCGATGATCTCGACAGCATGGTGATCGACCTGTTCGGCACGGCCATCGAGCCAAGGACGGTGGGCAAGTCCAAGATCGCCGGCGACCGGCTGTGCTCGCCCGCGGAACCGATCTTCGATCGCGACAAGGCGCTGGAGATGGCAGCCGCGGCCGATGTTCCGCCCGGGAACCTGTGGATTCTGTCCGACAAGACGGACTTCCACGAGAAACCCGACGCCAAGTCGCCGGTCATCGAGACACTGCCGGCCAATTCGGTGGTTCCGTTCATCGAGGGCTCTGTCGACGTTCCTCCGGCGGATGGGGGTGCCACAGCGCCCGATACGAATGATGCCGAGGCCGCGGATGATGGCGGTTGGTATTCGGTCGCCCTGCCCTCGGGCAAGACCGGCTATGCCAGCGACGACGCCTCGCTCGGCTTCCAGGCGGTCAGCGTCTGCTACGGCAAGGTCGAAGGTCACTGGGCCGTGACGGCCGTGATGGTGCCGAGTCTCTGAGGGGCTCCAGCCATCGGCGTCGGCTCAATGAGCCGACGTCCGCGACATCAGGTTGACGATCATCACGCCGACAAGGATGAAGCCGATGCCGACGGTGCCCCAGGCGTCCGGCTTCTGGCCGAACACCGCCCAGCCGATGGCCGAGATCAACACGATGCCGATGCCGGACCAGACGGCGTAGGCGACGCCGATCGGGATCGCGCGGAGCGTCAGTGACAGGAAGTAGAAGGCGGTGACATAGCCGACGGCGACGACCAGAGATGGCCCGAGCCGCGTGAAGCCGTTGGAGGCCTTCAGCGACAAGGTCGCGATCGTCTCGGCGAAGATCGCAATTCCCAGAAAGAGATAGCTCTGCATGATCAGGCGCCCTTCCGCGTCTGTTCCATAAGGCGGTCGCGCAGCCCTGCCCGATCGTCGGTTTCGAAGCCAAGAATGTCAGCCAACCACACGCCATCCGCCGCGAACCGGGCGAGTTGCAACGCATTGTCGCTGTCGGTCTCGACATGTTGGCCCAGCCGTCGCCGCAGCCATGCGGCCCAGGCGGTGCGGATCTGCGGATCGGCGATGGCGGATATCCAGAGGCCCGCAAAAGGCGGGCTCTGATGGCGTTCGTCGGCGCGGAACACCGAGCCGATATAGGCGCGGGTGAAGCAACCATACCGCTCACCGTCTGCCGCGATCGCTTCGTCGATCTCGCGGTCGAGCTCGTCGAAGAGGCCCGCGAAGACCGCATCGACGAGGGCGGACTTGCTGCCGAAATGATGGAAGAACGCACCCTTGGTGACGCCGGCCGCCGCGGCGACGGCGTTGACGCTGAGCCCTGCGACGCCCGCGTCCACGACCAGCGTGCGCGCGCAATCGAGCAGCGTGGCGCGGACCTGTTCTGGGTCTTTGGGTTTGCGATGAGCCTGCGACATGAACGAAACATACCGCGCGGTATGTTCGAGCGTCCAGCCTTGTGATTGAGGCGTTCGGGCCTCATCTGATGATTCCCGCATCAGGAGCTCACCGATGACGATCGATCACGACCGCTATGATGATGACTATCTGCGTGACATCCTCGCGACGACGCAGACAATCGCCATGGTCGGCGCCAGCCCGAAGCCCGATCGTCCGAGCAATGGCGTGCTCGCCTATTTGAATCGCGCGGGCTACGCGACCTATCCGGTCCACCCCGGACTTGCCGGCGGCACGATCCACGGACGGACGGTTGTGGCCCGGCTCGCCGACGTGCCGGTGCCGATCGACATGGTCGATGTGTTTCGGAATTCCGATGCGATCCCGGCTTTGGTCGATGAGGTGCTGGCGCTCGATCCGCTCCCGAAGGTCGTCTGGCTGCAGCTTGCGATCCGCAATGATTCAGCGGCGGCGCGGCTCGAAGCGGCCGGGGTCAGGGTCGTGATGGACCGGTGTCCCGCAATCGAGCGGCCGCGCCTGCTAAGCCGCTGACGAGCGAGCACAAACGAGCCATTCGCGGCTAAAACGCGGAAAATCCTTCTTTGCCAGGCGCCATCGCTTCGCGCTATCGATAGAAAAAGTGCGCGGACCATCAGGTGCGCGAATGCGTCTGGCTTGGGAGGACAAGATGGCTGAAGACAGGATTCCGGGATTTGCGACGCTCGCGGTACATGCCGGAGCGCAGCCAGATCCAACGACCGGCGCGCGGGTGACGCCAATCTATCAGACGTCGTCCTTCGTGTTCGAGGACGTCGACCACGCCGCCGCCCTGTTCGGGCTGCAGGCCTTCGGCAACATCTATACCCGCATCGGCAACCCGACCAATGCCGTGCTGGAAGAGCGCGTCGCGGCGCTGGAAGGCGGCACCGCCGCACTCTCCGTCGCCTCGGGCCATGCGGCGCAGCTCCTCGTTTTTCACACGCTCCTGACGTCGGGCGACGAGTTCGTCGCCTCCAAGAAGCTCTATGGCGGCTCGATCAACCAGTTCGGCAATGCGTTCAAAAGCTTTGGCTGGAACGTTGTCTGGGCTGATCCGGACGACATCTCGTCCTTTGAGCGGGCAATCACGCCAAAGACCAAGGCGATCTTCATCGAGTCGATCGCCAATCCGGGTGGGATCATCACCGACATCGCGGCGATCGCAGCCGTCGCCAAGCGGGCCAACGTGCCGCTGATCGTCGATAACACGCTGGCGACGCCCTATCTCTGCCGGCCGTTCGAGCATGGCGCCGACATCGTGGTGCATTCGCTCACCAAGTTCCTCGGCGGCCACGGCAATTCGATCGGCGGCATCATCGTCGATGGTGGTCGCTTCAACTGGACGCGCGAGGGCCGCTATCCGAAGCTGTCCGCGCCGCTCGCCGAATATGGCGGCATCGTGCTCGCCGAGACCTTCGGCAATTTCGCCTTTGCCATTGCCTGCCGCGTGCTGGGCCTCCGCGATCTCGGACCGGCGCTGGCGCCGCAGAACGCATTCCTGATCCTCACCGGCATTGAGACGCTGCCGCTGCGCATGCAGCGCCATTCCGAGAACGCGCGCGCCGTAGCGGAATTCCTCGTCGATCATCCGGCAGTATCCTGGGTCAGCTATGCCGGCTTGCCGGGCGATCGGTACTACAATCTCGCGAAGCGCTATGTGCCGAAGGGCGCCGGGGCCGTGCTGACCTTCGGCCTTGCGGGCGGCTACGAGGCGGGCATCAAGCTCGTCTCGTCGGTCAAGCTGTTCTCGCATCTCGCCAATATCGGCGACACGCGCTCGCTGATCATTCACCCGGCCTCGACGACGCATCGGCAGTTGTCCGATGCACAGAAGGTGCAGGCTGGCGCGGGTCCGGATGTGGTGCGTCTCTCGATCGGAATCGAGGACAAGGAAGACATCATCGCCGACTTGCAGCAGGCGCTCGGCTAACCGCTGGCGCGGGGCGGGCTCAGGCAGCCTGCCCCGCCGACCAGCCTGATGACCACGCCCACTGAAAATTGTAGCCGCCGAGCCAGCCGGTGACGTCGACGACCTCACCGACGAAATAGAGGCCCGGCACGACTTTCGCCTGCATCGTCTTCGAATCGAGGCCCGCAGTATCGACGCCGCCAAGCGTCACCTCGGCGGTCCGATAGCCTTCCGAGCCGTTCGGTTTGACCCGCCAGTTGTTCACGGCGGCATCCACCGTCTTCAGCACCGCGTCAGAGCAGTCCGCAAGGTTTGGCCTCGCGCCGGACTCGTTCGCGATGAACTGCGCCAGCCGCTTCGGCATCTGCTCGGAGAGCAACGTCGCAACCTGCTGGCGCCCATTCGCGGCGCGAGCGGCCTTCAGCGCAGCGAGAACATCCATGCTGGGCAGAAGGGACAGGCCGATCGCCTCGCCCGGCCGCCAGTAGGATGAGATCTGCAGGATCGCCGGGCCGCTGAGACCGCGATGGGTGAAGAGCAGCGCTTCGTCGAACGATGTCTTGCCCGCGCGCGCGATGGCGTCGACGGCGAGCCCGGCCAGGGGTGCGGTCTTCTCGAGCAGCGCTGGCTCAAATGTCAGCGGCACCAGTCCCGGCCGGGTCTCGACGATGGCAAGGCCGAACTGCCGCGCGATGCGATAGCCGAAATCAGTCGCGCCCATCTTGGCGATCGACAATCCGCCGGTGGCGACGACCAGCGACTGCGCTTCGACCGTTTCTTCCGGCAGGTCGATGCGATAGCCATCCGGACCATGCCCGACCGCGCCGACCGGGCAGCCAAGGCGCAGCGTGACGTCGCCGAACGCCATTTCGGCGATCATCATTTCGACGATCTGTCGCGCGGAGCCGTCGCAGAACAGTTGTCCGAGCTTCTTTTCGTGCCAGGCGATCTTGTGACGCTCGACCAGCGCGATGAAATCCTGCGGCCGGTAGCGTGACAGCGCCGAGATTGCGAAGCGTGGATTGGCCGAGATAAAATTTGCCGGCGCGGCGCCGACATTGGTGAAGTTGCAGCGGCCTCCGCCGGAGATACGGATCTTCTCGCCGGCCGTGCGCGCGTGATCGACGATGAGGACGCGGCGCCCCCGCTTGCCGGCCTCGGCGGCCGCCATCATGCCGGCGGCTCCGGCGCCGATGACGACGACGTCGAACCGCGTCACGCGGGCCTCGGGGTGGCGAAGATGGCGTCGATCTCCGTCGGGCCGAGAATGCGAAACGCACCCGGCTCCAGGTCTCCGGGAAGAGCGAGCCCGCCCACGCGGTCACGATGCAGTGCGTCGACATGGTTGCCGAGCGCCGCGAACATCCGCCGAACCTGATGGTAGCGGCCCTCGTTCAGCGTCACGAAGCACTCTGTCGGCGAAAGCGTCTCCATCGCGACCGGAAGCAGCGGCTTTTCCTCGCCTTCGAGCATCAGCGTTCCCGCGGCGAGCGCCGCAGCCTCGCTGCCATCGAGCGGGCGAGCGAGCGACACGCGATAGCGCTTCGGCACATGGCTTTTCGGGGCGATGATCCGGTGCAGCAACGCCCCGTCATCCGTCATGAGGATGAGGCCGGACGTCTCCTTGTCCAGCCGCCCGACCGTCGAGATGGCCGGGTCGCGCCGGCGCCAGCGCTCGGGCAGCAGACTGTAGATCAGCGGGCCGATATCCTTCTGCGAGCAGGTGACGCCGAGCGGCTTGTTCAGCATCAGGATGAAGCCGGGCGCCGGGTCGAGCGCCACACCTGAAACCGTCATGCGGGTCGCGAGGTCGGCGGTCACATAGACGCGCTGCGCCGGGTCGGTCTCGGCCTCGCCATCGAGGATCACGCGGCCGCCCTCGATCAGCGTCTGCACCTCGCGGCGCGAGCCATAGCCGAGATTTGCCAGCAGCTTGTCGAGCCTCGCGGTCGGCGCCTTGCTCATCGGATGGCCTCAAACAGTTTGTAGCCGTCGGCATCGCCGATGAGGCGGACCACCTTGAAGCTCGCCTTGAGCACGTCCTCATAGGGCAGATGCCGGTTTGCCGTCACGAAGGCACGGCCGCCGCGGCGCAGGCTGCCGGCGGCGCGGCGGATGAAGGCCTGGCCGAGCGCCCTGTCCTCTGCGCCGCCGTCATGGAAGGGGGGATTCATGACGATGAAATCGAGTGCCTCGGGCAATGCGGCCGTTCGCACATCGGCCCAGAGAAAGTTGGCGCGGGCGTCGACGACATTATGCTCGGCGCATTCGACGGCCCGGCGGTCGATGTCGACCAGCGTCAGCGATGTCACGAGCGGCGACGGCAACACGGCGCGGGCCAGGATGCCGATGCCACAGCCCAGATCCGCGCCGCGGCCCTCGAGCAACGGCAGTACCTCGATCAGCGCGGCCGTACCGGGATCGATGCGATCAAACGCGAAGACGCCGGGCTGGGACCAGAGCCCGAGTTCGGGGACAATGCGCGGCGCGCCATCGGCAATCGCTTCATCGATGCCTTCGAGCGGACGATCAATCACGACCTCGCAGACGCGGTGATGCCGGCGGGGGGCAGAGGCGACGGCGAGCCCAAAGGCCTCGAGCTCCGCCACAAGGCGCGCGCCGCCCTTCTTCACAGGCGCCATCACCGTGAACCGCCCGCCCGGCGCCAGCGCCTTCAAGGCGAGCGCCAGCACATAGCGCCGCTCGATCGTCCCCGGAGGGGCCAGCATCGCCAGCGTGGCTAGGTCGTGGTCGCGCTCTTCGAGCTTCGCGGCGCCTGGCATCAGCGGCGAGAATTGCGCCGCGTCCTTCGCCACTTCGGCGAGTTCCGCGGGTGGCTCGCCATAAACACCCTGTTGCTTGCTGTCCGCCATGTCCCGCCACATCTGATCATCTTCGGGGTTCCTACCCCGCAACGGCGGATCGCGAAAGTCCCTGACAGCTCGGCGGCGGTCCGGGTTGCCGGAGCGGGCGTGGCCATGGATGTTGGGGGCAAGGAGAATCATGCCGGCAATGCGTCCCGATATCCTCAATCCGCTGTTCCGCTCGGTCACGAGCCTTCCCGGAGTCGGGCCGAAGGTCGGTGAGATGATCAGCCGGCTGCTCGGCCTCAATGCTGCCGGCGAGCCGCCGCGGGTTGTCGACTTGCTGTTCCACATGCCGACCGGCGTCATCGACCGCCGCAAACAGCCCGGCATCGCTCTTTCGCCTGAGGGCGCGATCGTGACGCTTGCGCTTCGGATCGACCGGCATCAGCCGCCACCGCCGGGCAATCGCAAGCAGCCTTACCGCGTCTTCGGGCAGGACGAGACCGGCGAGATTGCGCTCGTCTTCTTCCACGCCGAGACGGCCTTTCTCGAACGCACCATGCCGGTCGGCGAGACGCGCTATGTCAGCGGCCGGGTCGAGTGGTTCAACGGCCGCCCGCAGATGGTCCATCCGGATCATGTCGTCGATCGGGATGGCTTTGAAAAGCTGCCGATGATCGAGCCTGTCTATCCGATGACAGCGGGTCTCGCCCGCAAGACGTTGGCGCGCGCGATCCGCGGCGCAGTCGATAGCCTGCCGCATTTGCCCGAGTGGTTCGACGCTCCGCTGCTTGCCCAGCGGAGCTGGCCGGACTTCCACGATGCGCTCGACGCCTCGCATACACCGCGTGGTGCGGAAGATCTGGCCGCAACAAGTCCGGCGCTGATGCGTCTCGCCTATGACGAGATTCTCGCCAGCCAGCTGGCGCTCGCCCTCACCCGCGCCAATCTTCGCCGTGCCTCCGGTCGTGCACGGGTCGGCGATGGCCGCATGCGCCATGCGATCGTGGAGGCCCTGCCTTTCAGCCTGACGGCGAGCCAGAGCCAAGCGATTGCCGAGATCGAGACGGACCTCGTGGCGCCGGACCGGATGCTGCGCCTCCTCCAAGGCGATGTCGGCTCCGGCAAGACGCTGGTGGCGCTGATGGCGGCCGCCATCGTCATCGAGAGCGGCGCGCAGGTCGCCCTGATGGCACCGACCGAACTGCTCGCGCGTCAGCACGCGAAATCGCTGGCGCCGCTCGCCGAGGCCGCAGGCATGCGCCTGGCGGTCCTGACCGGCCGGGAGAAAGGCCGCGAGCGCGTCACAATCCTCGAAAGGCTTGCAGAGGGCGCCATAGATCTCGTCGTCGGCACGCATGCCGTCTTTCAATCGGGCGTGGAATTTCGCGATCTGGGCCTTGCCGTCGTCGATGAGCAGCACCGCTTCGGGGTGCATCAGCGTCTCGCGCTCGCCGGCAAGGGCGCTGCGACCGATATCCTTGTAATGACGGCAACGCCCATCCCGCGCACGCTGGTGCTGGCCGCCTTCGGCGACATGGACGTCTCCAAGCTCACGGAAAAGCCAGCCGGCCGGCGCCCTATCGAAACGCGCACCATTCCGCTCGAACGTCTCGACGAGGTCGTCGGGCGCATCGCGACCGCCATCGAAGGTGGCGCCAAGGTCTATTGGGTATGTCCCCTGGTCGAGGAGTCGGAGGAGGTTGACGCCGCAGCCGCTGAAGCCCGCTTCGCCGAGCTGCAAGCGACGCTGGGTGCTGCGGTCGGTCTCGTGCATGGCCGTATGAAGGCGGCGGACAAAGATGCTGCGATGCTGGCCTTCCAGCGCGGCGACACGCGGCTCCTCGTCGCGACGACCGTGATCGAGGTAGGCGTCGACGTTCCGGATGCAACCATCATCGTCATCGAGCATGCTGAACGCTTTGGCCTCGCGCAGCTCCACCAATTGCGCGGACGTGTCGGGCGCGGTTCGAAGCCGTCGACCTGTCTGCTGCTCTATCGCGGACCGCTCGGCGAGACGGCGCATGGCCGCCTCGCCATCATGCGGGAGACCGAGGACGGCTTCCGCATCGCGGAGGAAGATCTCCGCCTGCGCGGCGAGGGCGATCTGCTCGGCACCAAGCAGTCCGGCGTGCCGGGCTTCCGCATCGCCCGGTTCGAGGAGCACGGCGCGCTGTTCGAGATCGCGCGGCAGGATGCGCGGCTGATCGTCGAGCGCGACCGCGATCTCATCTCGGAGCGCGGCAAGGCCCTGCGGCTGCTGCTCTATCTCTTTGGCCGCGACGAAGCGATCCGCCTGTTGCGCGCCGGCTGATTACGCCTCGCCTCGGCCGCGATTTACGGGTAGGCGTTTGGCTCCCGCCGAACCGTTCGAGCGTCATGCCTCCGCCCGCTCCCCCCGAACGTCCGCTGGCGCGAGTTCGCGCCCTCTTCCGCTCCAGCGAGCCGTCGCTGCTGCTGCTCGCGGCCATCATCGGCGCGCTTGCCGGCGTGATCGTCGTGACGATCTCCTTGTTGACCGAGGCACTGCATGTCCTGCTTTTCGGCATCGATCCGGGCAGTCAGCTCAGCGCAGCCGCGTCGATCGAGCCGTGGCAGGTCGCCGTTCCGCTTGCCGGCGGGGCGCTGCTCGGTCTCGTCGTCTTCCTCTTTCGCAAGCGACGCCGCCTGATCGTCGACCCGATCGAGGCCAATGCGCTGCATGGGGGGCAGATGTCACTCTTCGACAGCCTGCGCGTCGGTCTCGAAAGCGTCATCTCGAACGGCTTCGGCGCCTCGGTCGGTCTCGAGGCCGGCTATACGCAGGTTGCGAGCGGCTTTGCTTCGGCCATCGGTACGCGCCTTGGACTGCGCCGTGCCGATCTCCGCCTTGTCGTCGGCTGCGGCTCGGCCGGCGCTATCGCCGCCGCATTCGGTGGCCCGCTGACCGGGGCCTTCTATGGCTTCGAGCTGATCATCGGCGTCTATTCCGTTGCGAATGTCGCTCCGGTCCTGATCGCCGCCCTGACGGGTTATCTCGTTGCGCGGGGTCTCGGCCTTGACGCGCATGTCATCACAGTTCCGAGCGACTTCCATATCGAGGCTGCGAACTATCCGCCTTTCCTGTTGCTCGGACTGCTGCTTGGCCTGCTTGCGATCGGCATCATGCGCCTTATCACGCTGGTCGAACTTGGCTTTCAGAAGAGCGGCATTCCGCGCTTCTTCCGGCCGGCGATTGGCGGTGCCGCGGTCGGCCTGCTGGCGCTGATCACGCCGCAGGCGCTGTCCGGCGGGCATGGCGCGCTCTACCTCAATCTGGCGACGACCCCGGCCATCGGCACGCTTCTGCTGGTGATCCTCGTCAAGATCGCCGCGACCTCGACCTCGGTGGGCTCGGGCTTCCGCGGAGGTCTATTCTTCGCCTCGCTGTTCCTCGGCGTCCTGGTCGGTCGTCTCTACGGCGCCTCGCTCGAGCTCGCCTTTCCACAGCTCGACCTCGATCCGACTGTGACGGCGATCGTCGGCATGAGTGCGCTGGCGGTCGGCATCATCGGCGGTCCGCTCACCATGACATTCCTGGCGCTTGAAGTGACCGGCGATCTGCAGCTGACCGGCATCGTGCTGGCCGCCTCGGTGCTCTCGACGACGATGGTGCGGCAGTTCTTCGGCTATTCGTTCTCGACATGGCGACTGCATCTGCGTGGCGAGACGATCCGCGGCGCACAGGATATCGGTTGGCTCCGTGATCTGACCGTGGGACGCATGATGCGCACGGATGTGCGGCCGATCCTGGCCTCGATGCGGCTCGACGCCTTTCGCAGTCTCTACCCGCTCGGCTCGGCGCAGCGTGTGGTGGCAACCGACAATGCCGGCGCCTATGCCGGCATTGTGCTGGTTTCCGATGCACATGCGAGCGCCGAACCCGGCGAACATAGCGTCGCGAAGCTCTGCCGCTACCCGGACCGGATGCTGCTTCCCGACATGACGGCGCGCGAGGCGGCAGCGACCTTCGATGCCGCCGAAAGCGAGGAACTCGTCGTCGTCGACGACACGGATCACCGACAGGTCATCGGCCTCCTGACCGAGGCCCATCTGCTGCGCCGCTATGCAGAAGAACTCGACAAGGCGCGACGCTCCCTTTCAGGCGAGAGTTAAGCGCTCAGGCGGCCGGCAGGCGCGGCGGCAGCGCGGGATGGAGCCGCGCCGGATCGTATTCCGGCGTGACGAGGCCGGCGGACAGCACCACCTTCGCGGCCTCTTCGACCGTCATGTCGAGTTCGATCAGCTCGCTGCGCTTTACGAACAGCATGAAGCCGGCCGTCGGCGCCGGGCTTGGCGGCAGGAACACGGTCACCCATTCCTCGCCGTCCTGGCCGATACGCTGGCGGATTTCGCCGCGCGTCTCGGTGGCGATGAAGACAATCGCGTAGACGCCCTTGTAGGGAAACTCCATCAGCGCGGTCTTGTGGAACGACTTGCCCTTCGACGAGAGCACGGTCTCGAACAGCTGCTTCAGCGCGCCATAGAGGTTGCGCACCAGCGGCGTGCGGCCAACGAGCGATTCGCCGAGGCCGACCAGCGTGCGGCCGACGAAATTCGCCGTCAGGAAGCCGAGCAGCGTCAGCGCGATCACGGCGACCAGCACACCGAAGCCGGGCACAGAGAACGGCAGATACGAGTCGGGGCTGTATTCGCGCGGAATGACCGGTTTCACCCAGCCGTCGATCCATTTGATCAGCGACCAGGTGAGATAGATGGTGATCGAGATCGGCGCCGCGATCACGAGGCCGGTCAGGAAGTAGTTCCGCAGCCGCTTGACGATACGCCGACCAGGCGAATCGACGGGTACGGATATCTGAGGCTCGTCCAGGCTCATGCCGTCTCCTGTCGCCGAAAGGCGAACTCTGCCACGGCATTATGACGGCTGCGAAAAGGATCGCCAGCCTCGATCCGCGCCAGATGGCAGCGGCAGAGGCAACGCAGCGGCGCTGCTATTCGACCGTCACCGACTTGGCGAGGTTTCGCGGCTGATCAACGTCGGTGCCCATGAAGACAGCCGTGTGATAGGCGAGCAGTTGGACCGGGATCGCATAGACGAGCGGTGTCACCGCCGCCGGCATTTCCGGCAGGATCAAGGTCTCGACAGCGTCGATCGCTGCCGCTTCGCTGCCCTTGCGGTCAGTGATCAGGATGATCCGTCCGCCGCGGGCGGCCACCTCCTGCATGTTGGAGACCGTCTTCTCGAAGACGCGATCATAAGGCGCGATCACGACGACAGGCATCTCCTCATCGATCAGCGCGATCGGTCCATGCTTCAGCTCGCCGGCCGCATAGCCTTCGGCATGGATGTAGGAGATTTCCTTCAGTTTCAACGCGCCCTCCAGTGCGATCGGATAGCTCGTCCCGCGGCCGAGATAGAGACAGTGCTTCACCTTGGCGAGATCGCGGGCGAGCGCCTCGATCTGGCCTTCAAGGCGGAGCGCCTCATGCATCAGGCGCGGAACCTCGCTGAAGCTCCGGACGAGCAGCGCTTCCTCGGCGGCATCGATGGTACCGCGCGCCCGTCCGGCTGCGATCGCGACCGCGGCGAGCACGGCGAGCTGGGCGGTGAAGGCCTTGGTCGACGCGACGCCGATCTCCGGCCCGGCGAGGATGGGCAGCATGACATCCGCCTCGCGGGCGATCGTCGATTCGCGGACATTGACGATCGCCGCAATCCGCTGGCCCTGGCCCTTCGCGTAGCGGAGCGAGGCCAGAGTGTCGGCTGTCTCACCGGATTGCGATATCACGATCGACAATCCGTCCTTCGACAGGGGCTGCTCGCGGTAACGGAACTCCGAGGCGATATCGATGTCGACAGGCAGCCGGGCGATCCGCTCGAACCAGTATTTCGCGACGAAGCCGGCGTAGTAGGCAGTGCCGCAGGCCGTGATCGAGAGGCGGTCGATGCGCGAGAAGTCGATGTCGTCGACCGCCTTGGCGGCGCTTGCGACGAGATCGAGATAATGCCCGAGCGTCCGGCCGACGACCTCCGGCTGCTCATGGATCTCCTTGACCATGAAATGGCGGTGGTTGCCCTTGTCCGCGATATAGGTCGAACCGGCGGTGGTCGTCGGCGTGCGGGCAATCTCGACGTCGTCGGCATCGAAGATCGTGGCGCCGGCTCTTGTCAGGACGACGCTGTCGCCGTCTTCGAGATAGGTGATCTCGTCGGTAAACGGACCGAGCGCGATGGCATCGGAGCCGAGGAACATCTCGCCGCTGCCCCAGCCGATGGCGAGCGGGCTGCCGCGGCGGGCGCCGATCACCAGATCGTCCTCGCCCTCGAACAGGAAGGCGAGCGCGAACGCGCCGGTCAACCGTTTCAGCGTCGCCTGCACGGCCTCCTTGGGCGACAGACCATCGATGAGTCCGAGCGTCACCAGATGGGCAACGACTTCGGTGTCGGTGTCGGACGAGAACACGCGGCCAGCGGCCTCCATCTCGAGCCGCAATTCGCGAAAATTCTCGATGATGCCGTTATGGACGACCGCGACGCGTTCGGTCGCATGCGGATGGGCGTTGCGCTCAGTCGGAGCGCCATGCGTCGCCCAGCGGGTGTGGCCGATGCCGGAGCGTCCGGTCTTGCGATTGGCGCGGAGCTTCGCTTCGAGATTGCGCAGCTTGCCCTCGGCCCGCAGCCGGTCGAGATGGCCCTCTTCGAGGACGGCAATGCCGGCCGAATCATAGCCGCGATATTCGAGGCGCTTCAGCCCGTCGACGAGAAGCGGCGCAACCGGCGTCAGTCCGAGAATGCCGATGATGCCGCACATGCCTCGCGTCCCCCATGATCCGAGGCCGGCGATCATCCGGCCGATTTTCAGACCCTGCCGCCAGAACCCTTAATAGTCCTTGGCAAACCCCGGAAATCACGTCCTGTTTCGGATTTTCATTGATCCCTCAGACGCGCTTCCGCTGCGTGGCCGCTTTGGCGGCTCGGAAGCGCGCGGCCCAGCCGGGCTTTTCCACTTGCCGTCCGCGCCCAAGCGCCAGCGCATCCGGCGCGACGTCCTCGGTGATGACGCTTCCCGAGCCGACATAGGCCCCGTCGCCTATATTAACCGGGGCGACCAGCGCGCTGTTCGAGCCGATGAAGGCGCCCTCGCCGATCACTGTCAGCGCTTTGTCGAAACCATCGTAATTGCAGGTAACAGTACCGGCGCCGATATTCGCCTCGGCACCGACACGGGCGTCTCCGATATAGGTCAGGTGACTGACCTTGGCGCCGGCACCGATCTCGGCATTCTTCACCTCGACGAAATTGCCAACTTTCGCCTGGGGCCCGAGCTTTGCGCCCGGGCGAAGCCGCGCGAAGGGCCCGACAGCCGCGCCGGCTTCGACCCGCGCGCCTTCGAGATGGGAGAAGGCATGGATGACCGCGCCGCTTTCGACCGTCACGGCAGGGCCGAACACAACGTTCGGCTCGACGGTGACATCAGGCTCCAAAAGCGTGTCATGGGAAAAGAACACCGTTTCCGGCGCGACCAGCGTCACGCCGGCCAGCATGGCGCGACGGCGCGCGCGCGTTTGCCAGATGGCTTCGACCTCCGCGAGCTCGACGCGCGTATTGACGCCGGCCACCTCATTCGCATCAGCCTCGATCGCAACGACCGGCAATCCGGCAGCATGGGCGACGCCGACCGCGTCGGTCAGATAGTATTCGCGCTTGGCGTTGTCGTTGCCGATGGAGGCGAGGAGATGCAGCAGACCGGCACCGGCAAAGGCCATCAGCCCAGCATTGCAGAGCCCGATCTGGCGCTCTTCTGGTGAGGCGTCACGCTCCTCGCGGATGGCGACGAGGCTGCCCTTCTCGACGATCAGGCGTCCATAGCCGGTCGGATCGGCGGGCCGGAAACCGAGCACCACGACGGCGGCGCCAGCGGCGATCTCGGCGCGCAGTCTTGCGATCGTCTCGGGTGTCACCAGCGGCGTATCGCCATAGAGCACCAGCACGTCATCGGCCGGGTCGGCGAGCGCGTCGCGTGCCGCGAGGACAGCATGGGCCGTGCCGCGGCGTTCTGTCTGGACAAAGATATGCGAGGACGGCGCCGCCTTGCCGACGAAGCGCTCCACAGCCTCTGCACCGCTGCCAACCACGACGGCGAAACGGCCGATGCCGGCGGCGGAGGCCGATTTGAGCACATGACCGATCATCGGCAGGCCGGCGACAGGATGCATTACTTTCGGCAGGGCGGAACGCATCCGCGTCCCCTCGCCGGCCGCGAGCAGGATGGCGAGCGATGAGCGATCGGTCATGGGTCCTCCCTTCGTCGAATGGAGGCCAGCATTGCGCGATCCGGGCGCTTGCGGTCAAGCGCCGAGCGGGTTCAACACGCCGCGGCTCAGCCGACCTGCTGGAGCATCGGGAAGGTTTCGAGCAGGAAGAAGGAGATCCGCGACATCTGGCCCGTCAGGAACAAGAGGCCGGCGAGGACAAGGAACGCGCCCATGGCCTTCTCGACCTTCGGCAGATGGCGGCGGAAGCGCCCAAGCGCCTCGACGAGATGCTCGGCAAAGCCCGCAACCAGCAGGAACGGTATGCCGAGCCCCAGCGAATAGATCGCCAGCAGCCCGGCGCCGCGCGCCACCGTATCGGTCGAGCCGGCGACCGCCAGGATCGCGGCAAGCACCGGTCCGATGCAGGGCGTCCAGCCAAAGGCGAAGGCGAGGCCGAGCACATAGGCGCCGGCAAGGCCGGCCGGCTGCTTGTCGACCCGCAGCCGCGCCTCGCGGTGCATCAAGGCGATGCGAAAGACGCCGAGGAAATGCAGTCCCATGACGATGATCACGAGGCCGGCGACGATCGACAGGATGTCCTGGTAGCGCGCCACCATACGGCCGACCACCGAGGCGGTGGCGCCAAGCAGCACGAAGACCGTCGAGAAGCCGAGCACAAACGCAAAGGAGGATCGCAGCACCACGCGCCGCACCCCGCGCTCAGCCTTGCGTGCCGTCACCTCTTCGAGGCTGAGGCCCGTCACGTAGCAGAGATAAGGCGGCACAAGCGGCAGGACGCAAGGCGAAATGAACGATAGCAGCCCGGCGATCAGGGCGCCCCACAACGTGACATCTGACGGCATCGACACCATGGCCTCAGGGCCAGGAGGCGGCCCGCGACGGTTATAGGCGATCGGACGCGGCGGGCCAGTCACGGATATGCGATGATGCCGGTCAAGCTGCCGGCAACCGCTCGCGGAGCCCCTTGGCGCCGCCTCCGGCTTCCGATAGATGGCTTGGAAGACGTGGGGCCAGCACAAGGTGACCGGAATGATCGTGAGTTGCGGCGAGGCGCTGATCGATTTTCTGCCGACGAAGGATGCCGAGGGCCGCGACAGCTATCGCCCTGCGGTCGGCGGATCGCCCTATAATGTGGCTCTGACCACCGGGCGTCTCGGCATCAAGAGCGGCTTCCTCGGCGGCATTTCGACGGACTTCTTCGGCGAGATGCTGGCCGCCGAGCTCGAGCGCAGCAATGTCAGCCTTAAATATGCCGGGCGCTCGCTGCGCCCGACGACGCTTGCGTTCGTCAGCCTCGCGCATGAAGAGCCGCAATATGCGTTCTTCGACGAGAACAGCGCCGGACGCCTGCATGATCCCGCCAAGCACGAGTCCGTGGCCGACGACGTAGAGGCTCTGCACTTTTCGTCCTTCTCGCTCGCGACCGAACCATTCGCCAGCCGGCTGGCGACCGTGATGGACCAGAACCGCGGCAAGCGTGTCATCAGCTACGATCCGAATGTGCGGCCGACGCTGATTCCCGATCGCGAAGCCTTCAAGGCGCGCGCGGAAGTGTTTGCCCATGGCGCCGACATCGTGAAGATCTCTGGCGCCGACCTCGAAT
The DNA here is from genome assembly GCF_900129325.1 of Kaistia soli DSM 19436. GTDB lineage: Bacteria > Pseudomonadota > Alphaproteobacteria > Rhizobiales > Kaistiaceae > Kaistia > Kaistia soli. Next base: position 159,337 of record NZ_FQUP01000003.1, read on the forward strand.
GGCTGCATCCGGGTGAAGCGCCGGAGACGATCGCGGCCGGATGGCTTGCCGGCGGAGCTGGCATCGTCGTTGTGACGCGCGGCGGCGCGGGCGTGACCGCCTATACCCGCACCGGATCGATCTTCTCCCCCGTCCAACCGATCACCGTCGCCGATACGGTGGGTGCCGGCGACAGCTTCTCGGGCGGACTGCTCGCGCGTCTCTCCGAAAAGGGCCTGCTCAGCATCGACGCGATCCGCGCGATCGACCATGCAGCTCTCAAGGATGCGCTCGACTTTGCCAACCGCGTCGCTGCGGTCACCTGCTCGCGCGTCGGCGCCGATCCGCCCTGGCGGAATGAAATCGCCGGCTGAGGCGATCCTCGCTCACTCGTGCCGCAGCGCCTCGATCGGATCGAGATGCGCGGCGCGGCGGGCCGGCACATAGCCAAAGATGACGCCGATCAGCGCCGAGAAGGCGAATGCGATCACGACGATCGATGGACTGACGACGAACGGCACGCTGAGCGCCGTCGTCGCGCCATAGGCGAGCGCCAAGCCGAGAAGAATGCCGACCGCGCCACCAAACAGCGACAGCACCACGGACTCGACCAGGAATTGCGCCAACACCTGGCTTTCCAGTGCACCGATCGCGAGCCGAATGCCGATCTCGCGCGTGCGCTCGGTAACCGAGACCAGCATGATGTTCATGATGCCGATGCCGCCGACGAGGAGGCTGACGGCAGCGACCGCGCCGAGAAGGCCGGTCAAGAGCTGAGTCGTCCCTGCCATGGTTTCGAGCATCTGCGTCATGTCGTTGACCGAGAAGTCGTCGGTCTTGCTGGCGACGATGCCGCGGCGCTCGCGCATCAGCCGCTCGATGTCGCCCTGCACCTTGCTGGTCGCCACGCCGTCCTGTGCCGAAACCAGGATCGTCCCGATATCGCTCGAGCCGGTAATCCTCCGCTGGACGGTGCGCAGCGGCATCAGGACGGTATCGTCCTGATCGGTGCCCATGCCGGACTGGCCCTTCTTGGCGAGGGTGCCGATGACCTCGCAGGACACATTGCCGACGCGGAGCGCGCGTCCAAGCGGATCGGTGGCGCCGAACAGCTTGGTGCGCACGGTCTCGCCTATGATGCAGGCGGCGCGACCTCCGCGCTCCTCCGTTTCCAGGAAGGCGCGTCCCGAGGACAAGGACCAGTCGAGCGCCGACAGGTAGCCGGAGGTAGTCCCGACCACACCTGTCGAGCGACTCTCGCCGCCGAAGATCACTGTTGCCGACGATTGAGCCATCGGCGCGACGGCGCGCAGGCCGTTGACCTGGTCGCGGATCGCCGCGACATCGCGATCATTGAACGACTTCGCCGTCGTGCTGGCACGGCCGGGTCCGAACTGGCCGGGGCGCACGAACAGCATATTGCTGCCGAGCTTGGCAATGTCGGCGGTAACCCGCGCCGTGGTGCCGTTGCCGATCGTCACGAGCGCGATGACAGCCGCGACGCCAATCACGATGCCGAGCACCGTGAGAAACGAGCGCATCGGGTTCCGGCGAATGGTGCGGAGGGCCAGCTTGAGCGATTCGGCGAGCATCAGGCCATTGTCTCCAGCGCGCCGTCCGATTTGAGGCGATCCGACTCGATGCGACCATCAACGAAGCGGATGATGCGGTCCGCGAAGGCGGCAATGTCCGGCTCATGCGTCACCATGATCACGGTGATGCCCTGGACGCGGTTCAGCGTCGTCATCAGTTGCATGATCTCGAGGCTGGTCCGCGTATCGAGATTGCCCGTCGGCTCGTCGGCGAGCAGGACGGCCGGATCGGTCACGATGGCGCGCGCGATCGCGACGCGTTGCTGCTGGCCGCCCGAAAGCTCGGACGGCGTGTGCCCGGCCCTCCCCTCAAGGCCGACACGAGCCAGCGCCGCCAACGCGCGTTGCCGCCGATCGCCAGCCTCCAGGCCGCGATAGACCAGCGGCAGCTCGACATTTTCCACCGCCGAGGTGCGCGGCAACAGGTTGAAGCCCTGGAAGACGAAACCGAGCTTATGCCGCCGCAGAAGTGTCAGCTGCGTACGCGACAGCGTCGACGTGGCGATGCCCTCGAAGAAATACTCACCGTCGCTCGGCCGGTCGAGGCAACCGACAATGTTCATCGCCGTCGACTTGCCCGACCCGGACGGGCCCATGATCGCGACGAAGGCCCCCCGATCAATCGACAGGTCGACATCGGCCAGCGCGCGCACCTCCGTCTCGCCGCTGCCATAGCGCTTGCTGACGTGTTTGAAGGCGATCTCTGGCGTCGTCATTTCCGGGCCGTCGCGTCGACGATGAGGCTGTCGCCTTGCTTGACGTCGCCGCTCTTCACCACCGTGTGGACGCCGTCGGTTGCTCCGATCTCGATCGACACGGGCACCGGCACACCGTCGCGCAGCACATAGACACGCCGCTCATGTCCGGTCGGCTCGGCCGAAGTGATGGCCCCCATATTGGGCGGGCGGAAGAGGCCGAACATCAGCGGCTTGCTGGCCGTGGCCGGGGGCACGTAGCGCAGAGCCGCATTCGGGATCAGGATCGCGTCCTTGACCTCGTTGACGACGATGTCCGCCGTGGCGGTCATGCCCGGGCGCAGGAGCAGTTTCGTGTTGTCGACGGTAAGGAGCGCCTTATAGGTCACGACATTGTTGGTCGTCTCGGAAACGAAACGGATGTCCTTGATCGCAGCCGGAAAGCTCTGGTCTGGATAAGCGTCGACGCTGAACGTCGCCTTCTGGCCGACGGCAGTCTCTCCAACATCGGCCTCATCGACATCGACCTGTAGCTCCATCTGGCGAAGATCTCCGGCTATGACGAAAAGCGTCGGCGCCGAAAGCGAGGCGGCGACCGTTGCGCCGGGATCTACGCTTCGCGTCAGCACGACCCCGTCGATCGGCGAGCGGATGACCGCCTTGGAAAGGTTGCTCTCGGCGAGGGAAAGATCAGCTGCGGCCACATCGACATCGGCCTTGGCGGCCGCTTCGCTTGCGACCGCCGAGTCATAGTTGGCCTGTGCCTCGACCAGTTCCTGCGAGGAGGACACATTGCGGCCGACCAAGACCTTCTTGCTCTGAAGCGTGCTTTCGGTCGAGGTAATGGTGGTGCGCGCCTTGGCGACATTCGCCTTTGCTGAAGCAAGCTTGGCGCGCCCACTCGCAAGTGCCGCCTCGAGATTGTCGGTGGCGAGCTCTGCGAGGACATCGCCAGTCTTGACGGGACTGTTATAGTCGACATTCACCGACTTGATGCGGCCGGAGAGTTCGCTCGAGACATCGACCTTCTCCGTCGGCTGCACGGAGCCGGTCGCCGTGACGGTCACGGTCAGCCCCCCGCGCGTCGCCGGTGCAGTCGTGTAGGTCATGCCATCGCCGCTGCCGACGAGGAGCGGCCAGAGCAGATAAGCGGCCAGCAAAGCGAGCACCGCGACGGCCGCGATGCCCCATCGGCGCCAGCGATGGGGACGGGCTGCCGGTCCGATGATGTCGGCAAGGCGCGGTCCGTCGGCCGGGCTTGCGGCGGACGTCGGTTCGGACCGTCCTCCACCTGCGCTGGTTTCGTCGAGCATCTGCTTCATCATGGATCCTTCGCGGGCCTTTCCCTTATTTGGGAGGTTGGTTGCCGGTCAAATGATGAGTTGTATCAATTCAGGTCATGATATTGCTGATTGTTGCGTCGCTCACGGAAGACTGATCGACATCAACGTCACTTCTGCCGGCTTGCTCGCGTAGAAACGCTGCATGACAAGCGAGGTTCGATCGATGAGCGCACGCGAGGCGTCCTTTTCCCTGCCCTGGCTCGACCGCCGTGGTGAATTCTCTTCACTGAAGGCCTTGGTTTTCGCCGGCATTCTGCTGCCCGGACTGTGGCTGACCGTCCGTGCAATCAGCGGCACACTCGGTCCCCGCGCCATGATCGAGATCAATCACCAGGCAGGCCTCTGGGCGGTGCGATTCCTACTCCTAACGCTGGCTGTCACGCCGCTGCGCTTCATCTGGCGCTGGCCGGAACTCGTCTTTTTGCGGCGGATGCTGGGCGTTGCCGTCTTCGCCTATGCGGCGATCCATCTCGTCGCCTATGCCGGCGATCTCACCTTCGACGTCCCAAAGGTCGTATCGGAGATCTTCGCCCGGCCCTATCTGACGATCGGCTTTGCGGCGCTGATCATGCTGATACCGCTCGCAGCCACCTCGACGAACGGGATGATGCGGCGCATGGGCGGCCTCCAATGGCGGGCGCTGCATAAGCTGATCTATCCGATCACCGCGTTGGCGGCGGTGCACTTCTTCCTGCAGTCGAAGCTCGGCGTCACGGAGCCAATCGTGATCGCAGCACTCGCAATCTGGCTCGGCGCATGGCGCCTCTTGGCGGCAAGGATCGGCGAGCAGCGTGCCGGCTCGCTCGCCGTAACGATCGGCCTTGCGGCGGTCGTCGTGATCGGAACGGCTCTTGGCGAGGCCCTCTACTACTATCTCAAGATCGGAGTGCCGTTCACACGCATCCTGCCGACCAATTTCGCTTGGAAGAGCGGCATCCGGCCGGCCTGGATCGTGCTTGGCATCGCGATCGTCGTGATTGCAGTTGCCTATGGTCGCGGCCTGCTCGAAGCACGCAGGCCGCGCGGCCGCCGCGCTCAGGCGAGTGTAGCGGCGAAGCCCTCACCCTCGCCGGCGCAGCGACAAGGAAAGGCCGCGTAGCGCTCGACGCTGTAGGGCTTGGCCGCGAGGCTGCGGCAGAAGGACGTCACGGCCTCCTCGAGGCGGTCCGCGATCGCCATGTCACCCTCGTTCATCGCGGCGATCTGGTCGCGCGCCGCTTCAGCCCTGTCGGCCAGGGCGGTCATGTCGGAGGCAAGATGGCGGCCGTCGCGGACGATGAAGCGTCCGTCGACCATGACGTGGCGAACGGCTGTTGCATCCTCGGTCAGAACGAGTTGGTTGGCCGGATCGTTGATCGGCATCCAGTTCGGATGATCGAGCGTCAGGAAGACGATATCCGCCCTCTTGCCCGGGGCGATGGCTCCGACGTGATCGAAGCCGGTAAGCTGCGCGCCGCCTGTCGTCGCGGCGGCTACGACCTCCGGCGCCGAAAGCCACAGACGGTGGTCCGGCTGGCGGACGCAGGAGACCTGCTGCGCCGCCCGCATCGCTTCATACATGTTCTGATTGTCGGACGATGTTGCGCCGTCGGTGCCGATGCCGAGATTGATTCCGAGTTCCAGCATGCGGCGCGAATCCGCGATACCGGCGCCGAGCCGCATATTGCTGCCGGCGTTGTGCGAAACCGACGCGCCCTTGTCGGCGAGCCGCCGCATATCGTCGTCATCGAGCCAGACGCCATGCGCGACCGAGAAATGCGGGCCGATCAGTCCGAGCTCGTCGATATGGGCAACCATCGACTTGCCATAGAATTCGCGCGCGGCCAGCACCTGGATCTTGGATTCGCCGACATGGCTCTGCATCACCGTGCCATGCTCGCGGACAAGGCGGTCGCAGCCCTGCATGAGCGCGCTGGAGCAATGCGTCGGGATCGTCGGGGCGACGCCGAGCTTGACGTGGTCGCGGTTATGCGGCCAGGCGGCGAGCGCCTCGCCCATAAGCGCGAGAATCTGGTTGGTCGCATCATCATCCCCGCGCGTCGCCAGGGCGGCCAATTCGGGCGAGAGGCTGTCGATGAGGCCGGGGATCGCGCGATAGAAGCTGATATCGCTGAGCATCGGCGCCATGACGGCGCGGATGCCGGCGTCGCGATAGGCTTGGCCCATGGCGATCAGCTCTTCCGTCGTCGCCACGGGCACGCCGAAGGTCAGATCGTAGGCGACGGTGCAGCCCTTCATCGCCATCTCGACGGCGCCGAGATAAGTATTCAGATATTTGATCTCGGCGCTCTGGTTGCCGAAGCGAACCGGCGCCGCCATCAAGAGCATTTCGAGGTTCCAGCGGTCACGGAAGCCGCGTGTCAGCGCCCCCGAGCCGTGGGTGTGGCTGTTGATGAGGCCGGGATGCAGCAGGTGGCGGCTCGCATCGACGAGCTCAGCATCATCGGGGGCCGCAAGGCCGGGCGCGCCGATTTCCAGGATCGCGCCGTCCTTGATCAGAATGTCGCGCAGCGGCGCCTGCCGGGCTGCTGCGTCGAGAAGGCGTCCGCCGCGGATGATGGTGAAGCTCGTCATGTCGCCCCTGCGCTTTGACCTGGTGTCACGGCATTAGAACAGGATCGGCGCGGCTGTGTAAGGCTAGGGAAGGGTCGACACGCCTAGATTTCGGCGCCGAAGGGATAGGGGTGCACGCCGCCATTCGGGTCGGTCACGGTACCGGCCTCATCGACATAATCAGGACCGATCGGCACCTTGCCGTAGCCGCCAGGGATGTCGAGGACATAGGTCGGTTGTGCAAGGCCGGAGAGGCGTCCGCGCAGCGCCCGCATCAACGCCTGCCCTTCGGCGATCGATGTTCGGAAATGCGACGTGCCCGGCGCAAGGTCGGCATGGTGGAGGTAATAAGGCTTCACCCGCGCTTCGACGAAGCATCGCATGAGCGCCGCCATCGTGTCGGGATCGTCGTTGACGCCCTTCAACAAGACGCTCTGACTGACCATGCCGATGCCCGCATCGGCGAGGCGAGCCAGCGCCGTGCGCGCGGCCGGCGTGAACTCGCGCGGGTGGTTGGCGTGGATGGCGATATAGACTGCCTTGCCGGTGCCCGAGAGCGCCTTGACCAAGGCGGTGTCGATCCGCTCCGGCGCGACGATCGGCACGCGCGTGTGGAAGCGCAGCACACGGACATGTTCGACTGGCCGGAAGCGGGCGAGCAGCGCGCCGAGACGCCGGGGCGCCGCGACCAGCGGGTCGCCGCCCGTGAAGATCACCTCCCAGATGGCAGGACGCGCGGCGACATAGGCCAGGGCAGCTTCGAAGGCTTCGTCGCCGAGCAGCGTCGGCCCTCCCGGCCCCACCGTCTCGCGGCGGAAGCAGAAGCGGCAATAGACGGCGCAGGCATGAACCAGCTTCAGCAGCACGCGGTCGGGATAGCGATGCACAAGGCCCGGCAACGGGCTGTGCGCATCGTCGCCGATCGGATCCGTGAGCTCGTCCGGCGTGGAGCGGAGCTCTGCCCCCTGCGGCAGGAACTGCGCCGCGATCGGATCGGCGGCGTCATCCGGGTTGATGAGCGCAGCCATCTCAGGCGTCACGGCCACCGCATAGCGCGCTGCGACGGCATCCAGTGCCGCAATGTCTTCCGGTGCAACGAGCCCTGCTTCAGCCAGCGCCGCGGGGCTGCGCAGTGTCGGCCGGGGTTCGAGCGGGATGACGGAGAGATCGGACATCGCGTGCTTTTCCGTCATCGCGTCGCCGGTGTCCAGACAACGAGGTCGAGCCGCGGCGCGCCGGTCGCCAGCATCACCAGTCGATCGAAGCCAAGCGCGATGCCTGATGCCTCCGGCATGATCGCGAGCGCGGCGAGGAAATCCTCGTCGATCGGGTAGCGCTCACCGAAGAGCGCCTCCTTGGCATCCATGGCAGCGATGAAGCGGCGGCGCTGCTCGTGAGGATCTGTGAGCTCGCCGAAGCCATTGGCGAGTTCGACACCGCAGGCATAGAGCTCGAAGCGTTCGGCAACGCGCGGATCGCGCGCCGAGCGGCGGGCGAGCGCTGCCTCGGCGATCGGATATTCATAAAGGATCGTCGGCTGGCCGATTCCAAGGCGCGGCTCGATTTTTTCAGAGATGACGCGGCTGAACACATCGCTCCAGCTATCGTCGTCGGCGACGCGCATGCCTTGTTCGGTCGCCGCAGCCGCAAGCCCGTCGCGATCGACCGTGCCGTCATTGGCGACGGTCGCCAGGAGATCGATGCCGGCATGACGGTCGAAGGCTTCCGCGACCGTCATGCGCTCGGGCTCGACGAAGGCGTCGGCGTCGACGCCGCGATGCGTGAAGCGGCGGATACCGGCGGCATCGGCGGCGGTCGCCAGCAACGCCGCGCAATCCAGCATCAGAGTCTCATACGATTCTTGCGCCCGATACCATTCGAGCATGGCGAACTCGTTGGCATGGCGCGGCCCGCTCTCTCGATTGCGGAAGACTGGTCCGAGCGTGAAAATGCGCTCCTCGCCCGCGGCGAGCAGCTTCTTGGCGGCAAATTCCGGCGAGGTGTGCAGATAGAGCGGTTGCCGCGTGCCGTCGGGATCGATGCGTTCGGTGGCGAAAGCGTGCAGATGGGTCTCGTTGCCGGGCGAATGCTGCAGGATCGCGCATTCGACCTCGATGAAATCGGCGCTCGCAAACCACGCGGCAAGGGCGGCCTTGATGCGTCCGCGCACCTGCAGGAATGGGCGGCGGTCGGCATGGACTTGGGGCGTCCACCAGGGCGAAGCGGCGGGGTTCATGGTTGTGGCTCGCGAAACGACAGGCGGGATCACTGCCTGCTGGCGTGCCGCGAGGCAAGGGCCACCGCGCCCTTCCTTGCAGTTTGGACTGGCATGCAGGCTCAGAATCGGTATGGTGCGCGCCATTCTCGCGCCTTTTCCGGGCGCGCTACAAAACGAGGCGCTCCCATCGGATGGCGCCCGCACCAAGGACCGCATTGCCGTGAAAGTTATCGCCAGCCAGATCCGCAAGGGCAATATCCTCGAGGTTGAAGGCAAGCTCTACGCCGTGCTCGTGGCCGAGAGCTTCCATCCCGGCAAGGGCACGCCGACCACACAGATCGACATGCGCCGCCTTTCGGACGGCGTGAAAATCTCCAACCGCTACAAGACGACCGAGCAGGTCGAGCGCGCCTTTGTCGAAGACCGCGATTTCTCCTACCTCTTCGCCGATGGCGAAGGCTTCACGTTCATGAACACCGAGAACTACGAGCAGCTGATTGTCTCGAAGGATGTCGTCGGCGACGCCGCCCCCTATCTTCAAGAAGGCATGGTGGTCCGCCTGTCCATCTTCGAGGACCAGGCCGTGGGTATCGTGTTGCCGCAGCGCATGACGCTCGAAGTGGTTGAGACCGAGCCGACGACCAAGGGCCAGACCGCGTCCTCCTCGTTCAAGCCGGCCATTCTTTCGAACGGTGTCCGTTCGATGGTTCCCCCGCATATCGGGCCCGGCACGCGCATCGTCGTGCTGACTGACGACGGCTCCTATGTCGAGCGCGCCAAGGACTGAGTTCCGCCGAGCTTCGTAATGAGCCGATCCGCCCCGCGCCCTTGCGCGGGGCTTTTCGTTTCGGCCGGCCCCCAGCCTCAGGACGCCGGCGGTGGCCTTTCATCGCGTACCGCAAAGTGGTGTACTGACGTTAAGCGCGCATTAAGCATAATGCCCTCTCCAATTGCCTTCACCAATCGACAGGAGGGGTGATTCCAGCATGACGCCGGTTGAGACGCAGCAAGCCCCGCGGACAGGGAGTGATTGCGCGTGACGTGGCGGTCCGCCATCGAGCTCTCGGTCGTGCTCATTTTGACGGGCTGCGTCTATCTGCTGCTCTCCAGCCTGCGCATTCTGCCCGGCGCAACAGTATTCCTCGAATCGCATGGTGAAGTGGTCGCAGCCACTGCGGTCTTTGCGGGAACCGCCCTCGCCCTCCTCGTGCTGCAGCGTTTCAGCCGGCTCGCGTCCCGTCTCGACGAGGCTCTTGGCCGCGAGCGTCAGCTTGGCCTCCTGTCGCAGATCGATCCGCTGACACGCATCCTGAACCGGACCGCGTTCATCGACGAGCTTGGCCGCGCCATTCACCGTCATCGCACGGGCGGATCGCCCTTTGCGCTGCTGACCATCGATCTCGATCGCTTCAGGAACGTCAATCATGTCCACGGCCATGGGGTCGGCGACATGGTGCTGGTGGAAGTGGCTCGCCGTCTCGGGTCATTCCAGACGGTCGGCACGAGCATCGCGCGGCTTGGCGGTGACGAATTCGCCCTTCTGATCGAGAATGACAGGATCGATGACCTCGCTCGGCGCGTTGCGCGGCGCCTGATCGAAAGCCTAGCAGCGCCCGTATGGGTGCCGCAGGGGGTCCTTTCGATCGGCGCGACGATCGGGATAGCGACGTCCGAACTCAACGACGCTGATGCCGAGGAACTCCTTCGAGCCGCCAATATCGCTCTCGGCGAGGCGAAACAGGGCGGGCGGGGCACCTTTTTCTACTTCGAGGAGAGCATGGGCGAAGCGCTGCGCCGCCGCTCGTCGCTCGAGACCGATCTCCGCCGCGCAATATCGGCTGGCGAGATCGTCCCGTTCTATCAGCCATTGATTGCACTCGACGATGGGCGGCTCACAGGTTTTGAGGTCTTGGCGCGCTGGGACCATCCCCGCTACGGCCTCATTCAGCCTTCATCCTTCATCCCGCTTGCCGAAGAACTCGGCCGCGTCGGTGACCTCTTCTACCGCATTCTCGCTGCCGCCTGTGCTGACGCTAAGGCCTGGCCGAAAGAGCTGTCCTTTTCGGTCAACCTGTCGCCGACGCAGTTTGCCGAGCCGCAGCTTGCCGCTCGCATTCTCTCGATTCTCGGCAGCGCCGGCGTTGATCCAAGCCGGCTGGAGATCGAGATCACGGAGAACGCGCTTGTCGATGAAGTCGCTTCGGCCAAGCTCATGCTCAGCTCGCTGCGGGAAGTCGGCGTCGGTGTTGCGCTCGATGATTTTGGCACCGGGTATTCGAGCCTTCGCCACCTCAACGACCTGCCGATCGACCGGCTGAAGATCGACCGCCTGTTCCTGGAGGGCGCGCGGCAGAATATCGAGAATTGGAAGATCGTCCGCGCCATCGTCCAGCTTGCGCATTCGCTCGACATGGAGACAACAGCCGAAGGCATCGAGATTCCCGATGTCGCGGAAATCCTGCGCGACGTCGGCTGCGATATCGGCCAGGGCTTCCTGTTCGGCAAGCCCCTCTCCTCGGCCGCGACTTCGGCCTGGCTCGCCGACATCAGCCTCGGCGGCAGTGCCTATGTGCCGAAGCTGGCGAACTGATCGCCCCCTAGGCGGCCTTCTGCCATTCCATCATGAGAAAATAAGGCGCCCGCCTGTAGCGCGCCGTCCGCTCGTCATCGGCGCCCACCGGTTCAGGCTCGGCGAAATGCCGGAGATGAAAGCCGGCGCTCAACAGCGACTGCATGTAGACGCCGAGCGGGCGGTGCCAGTTGACGATCCGAACGCCCTGCCAGGCGATCCATTGCGGTCTTTCGTCCAGATAGTGATCGATGTAGAAGCGCCGAGATCCGTCGGCTTCGCGGGTCCAGCCGGTCGGCGGACCCGCCGTATTGAAGCTCTGCAGGTTGGCGATCAGAAAGGTCCCGCCCGGACGCAACACGCGGTGAACTGCGGCGATCGCAGCGTCGAGCCCGGGTATATCGATGAGCGAGAGGTAGCTGACTGCCAGGTCGAAGCTCCCCTCCCCGGCATCCAGCGACTCGGCTCGTCCGAGCCGATAGTCGCCAGCCGGGTCGCGCTTTCGGGCTTCTTCGATCAGGGCTGCGGTCGGGTCAATGCCGCATGTCCGGAGGCCCGCCGCCTGCATCATCCGGCAGAATCGGCCTTCGCCGCAGCCGATATCGATCGCCGTCGCAAAGCCTCGCCCCGCGATACGCGCCAGCATCGGTGCGTCGAGGACGTAACGGCGTGCCCAGTCGCCGTCCTCACCGAGGCCGTCGATCCAGGCCGCAGCCGATTCGTCCCAGCCATCCGTCATTGCAGAGACTCAGACGAGACGAGACTGCTCGATCGCCGCCGCGACAAAGGACGCGAACAGCGGATGCGGTGCCAGCGGCCGCGACTTCAGCTCGGGATGATACTGGACGCCGATGAACCAGGGATGATCGAGGAACTCGACCGTCTCCGGCAGGATTCCGTCAGGCGACATGCCGGCGAAATGCATGCCGCAGGCCTCGAGGCGATCCTTGTATTCGATATTGACCTCGTAGCGGTGGCGATGGCGCTCGGAGATGTCCGTGGCGCCATAGATGCCGGCAATGCGCGAGCCAGGCTCCAGCGTCGCCTCATAGGCGCCGAGACGCATCGTGCCACCGAGATCGCCCTTGGCGTGACGCTTCTCGAGCATGTTGCCCTTCAGCCATTCCGTCATCAGACCGACGACGGGCTCCTCGGTCGGGCCGAATTCGCTCGAACTCGCGTGCTCGATACCCGCCAGGCTGCGAGCCGCCTCGATGACGGCCATCTGCATGCCGAAGCAGATGCCGAAATACGGCACCTTGCGGCGACGGGCAAAGCCGGCCGCGTTGATCTTGCCTTCCGATCCGCGCTCGCCGAAGCCGCCGGGGACCAGGATGCCGTTCACGCGCTCGAGATAGGGCGCCGGATCTTCCTTTTCGAAGATCTCGCTCTCGATCCAGTCGATATTGACCTTCACGGTGTTGGCGATACCGCCATGCTGCAACGCTTCGATCAGCGACTTATAAGCGTCCTTGAGGCCGGTATATTTGCCGACCACGGCGATCGTCACTTCGCCTTCCGGGTTGCGAAGCTTGCTGGTCAGCGCTTTCCACTTGCCGAGATCGGGCGCGGGCGACCCGTTGATTCCGAAAGCAGCGAGAACCTCATCGTCGAGACCCTCAGCGTGATAGGCCGTCGGAACGTCGTAGATATGGGCGACGTCGAGCGCCTGAATGACCGCCGATTCGCGTACATTGCAGAACAGCGACAGCTTGCGCCGCTCTTCCTTGGGGATCGGGCGATCGCTGCGGCAGAGCAGGATGTCGGGCTGGATGCCGATCGAACGCAGCTCCTTGACCGAATGCTGCGTCGGCTTCGTCTTCAGCTCGCCCGCGCTCGGGATATAGGGCAGCAGCGTCAGGTGGATATAGACGACGTGATCGCGCGGCAGGTCGTTGCCGATCTGGCGGATCGCTTCGAGGAAGGGCATCGCCTCGATGTCGCCGACGGTGCCGCCGATCTCGCAGAGTACGAAGTCGACGTCCTCGTTGCCCGAGAGCACGAAGGTCTTGATCGCGTCGGTGACGTGCGGAATGACCTGCACCGTGCCGCCGAGATAGTCGCCGCGCCGCTCCTTGGCGATGATCTCCTGATAGATCTTGCCGGTGGTGACCGAGTCCGCCTTCGAAGCCGGACGTCCGGTGAAGCGCTCGTAATGGCCGAGATCGAGATCCGTCTCGGCTCCGTCGTCGGTTACGAAGACTTCGCCATGCTGATACGGGCTCATCGTGCCCGGATCGACATTGAGATAGGGATCAAGCTTCCTCAGGCGGACCTTGTAGCCCCGCGCCTGGAGCATGGCGCCGAGCGCCGCAGAGGCGATGCCTTTGCCCAGGGAGGAAACCACGCCGCCGGTGATGAATACGTACCGCGCCATGGGCTCTTACCTTAGCCTCCGATCCAACGATTCGCTTCGACAAAAGGTGTTGCAGCCGCCGAACGCGGTGGCCGAAAACACCATGAATGATCAAACGGGGCAAAAAAGGACGCCCCAAACGAAACGTCGCCGCGAAGGGGCGGCGACGCCTCTGAATTCTAACGCTCGGCCCGCAGCTAGTTGGTGCTGGGCACCGAAGGCGTTGCCGGCGCAGCCGGAGCCGGTGCCGTCGTGGCAGGCGCGGTCGTTCCCGTCGCAGGAGCAGGCGTCGTGCCGGTTGCCGGTGCGGTGGTCGCTCCGCCCGCCGCAGGCGCAGCGGACGTGCCGTCCTTGCGCGCCGGAAGCTGGTCGAGAATGCCACCCTGACCGCTGGCCGGGGTCGTCGCCGGAGCCGACTGGCTCTGGATCCGGTCGAGGATCGAGGCCGGCCGGTCGCCATAGCGCGTCAGCAGCGTCAGCGCGATCGACGTCAGGAAGAAGACGCCGGCGAGAATGGCCGTTGTCCGCGTCAGCACATTGGCCTGGCCGCGGGCACTCATGAAGCCGCCTCCGCCGCCGATGCCCAGCGCTCCGCCTTCGGAGCGCTGCAGCAAGACCACGGCGACGAGCGCGACGACCACCATGAGGTGGATCACGATGATGACTGTCTGCATCGATGACTCTGGTAGGAAGCTTCTGAAATCCGGCGCCTTGTACACGATCGACCGGGACGATGCCAGTGCCCGGCTACCCGGATATGGGATTCGCCGGGCCTGGTACCAAGGGGCGGCTGCCGCGTGGCCTCATGCATAGGTCGCTGCAATGGCGAGAAAGTCCGCCGCCTTGAGGCTGGCGCCGCCGACGAGCGCGCCGTCGACATTGTCGATGGCAAGGATTTCGACCGCATTCGCGGGCTTGACCGAGCCGCCATAAAGGATGCGGATGCGCTCACCCTCCTTGCCGAAGCGGCGGTCGAGCCACTTGCGGATATGGCCGTGGACCTCGGCGATCTCGGCAGTGGTCGGCGTGCGGCCCGAGCCAATCGCCCAGACCGGCTCATAGGCAAGCACGAGGTTGGAGCCCGTCGCGCCGTCAGGGACCGATCCGGACAGTTGGCTGTCGATCACGGCGATCGCCCTTCCGTCCAACCTTTCCGCCTCGGTCTCGCCGATGCACAAAACGGCGACGAGCCCGGCGCGACGCGCGGCCTCCGCCTTGGCGCGCGCCTCGGCATCGGTCTCAGCATAGATGGTCCGCCGCTCGGAATGGCCGACGATAACGAGTCCGCCGCCGCAATCGGCAATCATTTCGGCCGAGATGTCGCCCGTGAAGGCGCCGCTCTGCTGCGCGTTACAATCCTGCGCGCCGATCCAGATCCGCGAGCCGAGCGCCACGACACAGAAGGTCTGGATCAGCGTCGCTGGCGGACAAACCGCCATCTGCACCTTCCAGCGCAGCTCCGGTCCATAGCCCTCGATCATGCGCCCCAATTCGGCAGCGGAGGCCTTGAGGCCGTTCATCTTCCAATTGCCGACGACGAGCGGGGTACGGAGGGCCATCGATCGATCCTGATTATCCGGCGAATATCATAGTGTCGCTGTATGCCGGCACCTGCCTACCCTGAGTCAAGAGGCCGTTTCCAGAGGCCGGACAGCTGGAATCGATCGGTGACGGCCGCTATTGCCCCGGCGAGATCACCTTTCTATGATCGCGCGCCCTAAGCGAGGGCGTTGCCGCCCCGCTCTCTCAGAGGATGCCGATGCTCGATTCCATGCGTAAACACGCCTCCGGTCCGGTGGCGAAAGTCCTGATCGGCATTCTGATCATCTCGTTCGGCGTCTGGGGCATTGCCGGCGCGCTGAGCGGCATCGGCACCAATACGGTGGCGACGGTCGGCAATACGGAGATCTCGGTCGCGGCCTTCGATCGCGCCTATCGCCGCGAACTGCAGAGCGTCAGCCAGCAGGTCGGCACGCAGGTCACGCCGGATCAGGCGCGCGCGTTCGGCCTCCCCAATCAGGTCCTCGCCCGCCTCGTGACCGAAGCGGCGCTCGACGATCAGGCCGAAAGCCTCGCCCTCGGCGTCTCGCAGGACACGCTGGTCAAGGAAATCGCCGCGGATCCTTCGTTCAAGGGCCCCGCGGGGACCTTCGATCGCGCCTATTTCGTCCAGGTGCTGCGCGCAAATGGCCTGAATGAGGACGACTATGTTCTGGAGCGCCGCAACGTCGAGCGCCGCAAGCAGATCGCCGACAGCATTTCGGGTGGCGCGACGATGCCGGCCGTGCTCGCCGAAGCGCTGCATACCTATCAGACCGAGGCACGGACGATCCGCTACCTGGTCCTCCCCTCTTCGCTGATCACCGATGTCGGCGAGCCGACGTCCGAGCAGCTGACGACCTTCTATAACGACCACAAGGCCGACTGGCGCCGGCCGGAACTGCGCGAGATCGCGCTGCTTTCGGTGTCGCCCGAGGATGTTGCGCGGCCGTCAGACATCGACGATGCGTCGGCGCAGAAGGCCTACGACGCCGATAAGTCGCAGTATTCGACGCCGGAAGCACGGCACGTCTACCAGCTCATCTTCTCCGACCAGAGCACCGCCGAGGCGGCTGCCGCCAGCCTTAAGGGCGGCGCATCGTTCGAAAGCGTCGTCGAGGGCGCCGGCAAGAAACTCGTCGATACCGATCTCGGCGTCGTCACGCGCGACAAGCTGATCGACGCGAAAGTGGCGGATGCGGCCTTCTCATTGCCCTCGGGCGGCACGAGCGACGTCGTCGTCGGCAGCTTCGGCCCGGTGCTGCTGAAGGTGACCGACATTACGCCGGCGACCGTGCAGCCCTTCGACAGCGTCAAGGCAGAGATCAAGAAGAACCTCGCGCTCACCGCGGCCCGTAACGACCTCGGCACGCTGCGCGATGCCATCGAGGACGCGCGCGCCGGCGGCTCGACGCTTCAGGAAATCGCCACCAAGAACAAGCTGACGGTGAAGACCATCACCGTTGACCAGTCCGGCAACAATGCCGACGGCCAGCCTGTCGCCGACATCCCGACCAAGGATGCGCTGCTGAAGGCGGCGTTCGAGAGCGATGTCGGCATCGACAATCCCTATCTCAACAATGGTGATGGGGTGGTCTGGTATGCCGTGACGTCGATCGATCCGGCGCATGACCGGCCGCTCGACGAGGTCAAGGACAAGGTCGCCGCCGCCTGGAAGAAGGCGACGATTGCCGACCAGCTCGTGGCGAAGGCAAAGGACACGGCTGCTCGGATCGCCAAGGGCGAGACGCTCGACGCGATTGCCGACCAGCTCAAGCTGACCGTCGAGACCGACGCCAACCAGACGCGCGGTAGCAAGCCGCCGGCGGATTTCTCGGCCGATGCGCTCAAGGCCGCCTTTGCGGGACCGAAGGGTCATGCGGCGGCGGTTGTCGGCGTCACGCCCGACCAGCAGATCGTGCTGCAGGTGGACGAGGTCACGGAGACGCCCTTCGTCAAGAACGACTCGACTCAGGCTTCCTTGACCAAGCAGCTCGCCGATGCGATGCAGAATGACCTGTTGCAGCAATATATCGCCGAACTGCAGAACCAGCTCGGCGCCAAGGTCAACCAGCAGGCGTTGCAGCGCGTGATTGGCGCGAGCTAAAAAGGGAAGCTATGTCGTCCGCCGGTTCCCACCTCCCCCCGACGATCAGCCGCCTCTCGCGGCCGTCGGCGGCTGGGTTCGGCGGGGGCTCGGCTTCGGCCCCGCGTCGCTGGCATGGTGACGCACGCTGGCATGCCGGGTGGCGATGGCGCTGATCGCCATGCCCGGTTCTTCCGGGCTGACGAACGCCGCCGCAACCACCGACATCCGGGCATCCCTGCCCGCCGAGACCCTGGACAGACATCATGCTGATCGAGCCGTCGCTTGAGACGATCGCGCGCAACTATTCCGCCGGCAAGGCGCAGGTCGCGTGGACCCGCCTCGTCGCAGACTTGGAGACGCCCGTCTCCGCCATGCTGAAGCTCTCCGCCGGCCGCGCCAATACCTTCCTCCTCGAATCGGTGGAAGGCGGCGCGGTGCGCGGACGCTATTCGATGATCGGCATCGAGCCCGATCTGCTGTTTCGCGCCCATGCCGACAAGGCCGAGATCGACCGGACGGTTTCGCCCGGACGCGAGGCGTTCGTGCCGGCTGAAGGCCGCTCGCTGGACGTGCTCCGGGCGCTCATCGCCGAATCGCATATCGATTTGCCGGAAGCGCTGCCACCGATGTCGGCCGGCATTTTCGGCTATCTCGGCTATGACATGGTCCGCCAGATGGAGGATCTCGGCCCGCCCAATCCCGACGCGCTCGGCCTGCCCGACGCGATCATGATGCGCCCGACCGTCATGGTGATCTTCGATGCGGTGAAGGACGAAATCACCATCGTCACGCCGATCCGTCCGGCCGACGGGGTCTCCGGGGAGGAAGCGCATCGCCGGGCCGTGAACCGGCTGACCGAGGTTGTCGATACGCTGGAGGGGCCGCTGGCCCGTGTCGCGGGCGCATCGGATGTCGATCTCGACGTACCGGTCGTCTCGAACACGCCGCATGAGCGCTATCTGGAGATGGTCGCGAAGGCCAAGGAATATATCGCCGCTGGCGACATCTTCCAGGTCGTGCTGTCGCAGCGCTTCGAGGCGCCGTTCAGCCTGCCGCCCTTCGCGCTCTATCGGGCGCTCCGACGCACCAACCCCTCGCCTTTCCTGTACTTTCTCGACTTCGGCGAGTTTGCCGTCGCCGGATCCAGCCCCGAAATCCTCGTCCGCGTGCGCGACGGCGACGTCACCATCCGTCCGATCGCCGGAACGCGACGCCGGGGTGCGACGCCGGAACTGGACAAGGCGCTCGCCGCCGAATTGCTCGCGGACCCGAAGGAGCTGGCCGAGCATCTGATGCTGCTCGACCTCGGCCGTAACGATGTCGGCCGAGTCGCCGAGATCGGCTCGGTGAAGGTCACCGACAAGTTCTTCCTCGAATATTATAGCCAGGTGATGCACATCGTTTCGAATGTCGTGGGCCGCCTCGCCGCCCCGCACGACATGCTCGATGCGCTCGCCGCCGGCTTCCCCGCCGGCACGGTTTCCGGCGCGCCGAAAGTGCGCGCAATGCAGATCATCGATGAGCTGGAAGGGGAGAAACGCGGCATTTATGCCGGTTGCGTCGGCTATTTTTCGGCTGATGGCGCGATGGATACCTGCATCGTCCTGAGAACCTCGATCATCAAGGACGGCAAGATGTACGCGCAGGCCGGGGCGGGCATCGTCGCGGACTCGGTGCCCGAAAGCGAGCATCAGGAATGCATCGCCAAGGCGCGGGCCCTCTTCCGTGCGGCCGAGGAAGCGGTAAAGTTCGCTTCCCAGGCCGGACGCGGGCAGTAGGCGGAGGAACGGCAGTGGCATTTCTCGTCATCGATAACTACGACAGCTTCACCTACAACCTCGTCCATTATCTCGGGGAGCTTGGCGCGGAACTGATGGTCCGCCGCAACGACAAGATCAGCGTCGACGAAGTGATGGCGCTCGATCCCGAGGGCATCGTGCTCTCGCCGGGCCCGTGCACGCCGAACGAGGCGGGCATCTGCCTTGACCTCATCGACCAGGCCGGCGCCACGATCCCGATCTTCGGCGTCTGCCTTGGCCATCAGGCGATCGGCCAGGCGATGGGCGGCGATGTCGTGCGCGCGCCTTCCCAGATGCATGGCAAGATTTCGACCATCAGCCATACGGGCCGCAGCGTCTTTCGCGGTATCAACGGACCCTTCCAGGCGACGCGCTATCACTCGCTGCAGGTGCGCCGCGAAACGATGCCCGACGTTCTGGAGATCACGGCTGAATCGGAAGACGGCGTCGTGATGGGGGCCATGCACAAGACCCTGCCGATGCACGGCGTGCAGTTCCACCCCGAAAGCATCGCGTCCGAGCACGGACATCGCATGCTGCAGAATTTCCTCGACATCGCTGGGGAATGGAATCGGCGGCATCGCCAGGCGCGGTCGGTGGCGTGAGCGTGGCACGATGAGCGATTTCAAGGCCTATATCGCGAAGGCCGCTTCCGGCAAGGCGCTCGACCGCGCCGAGGCCGAGGCGGCGTTCGATATCATCATGTCGGGCAACGCCACACCGGCGCAGATCGGCGGCTTCCTGATGGCGCTCCGGGTTCGCGGCGAGACCGTGGACGAGATCGCCGGCGCCGTGGCGACGATGCGATCGAAGATGCTGACCGTCGAGGCGCCGGAGGGCGCGATCGATGTGGTCGGCACCGGCGGTGACGGCTCGCACACGCTTAACATCTCGACCGCCTCTGCCTTCGTCGTCGCCGGCGCGGGCGTTCCGGTCGCGAAGCACGGCAATCGCGCGCTCTCCTCGCGGTCGGGCGCGGCTGACGTGTTGATGGCGCTCGGCGTCAATGTCGACGTGCCTCCTGAAACGATCGCCACCGCGATCCGCGAAGCCGGCATCGGCTTCATGTTCGCGCCGGCCCATCACGCGGCGATGAAGCATGTCGGGCCGGCGCGGGTCGAACTCGGCACGCGGACGATCTTCAACCTGCTCGGGCCGCTCTCCAATCCGGCCGGCGTGAGGCGCCAGCTGGTCGGGGTCTTCGCGCCGGAATGGTTGGAGCCGCTCGCTGCCGTTCTCTCGGCTCTCGGATCGGAGCGGGCCTGGATTGTCCATGGCGCTGGCGGCGTCGACGAGATCACATCGACGGGGCCGACCCGCGTCGCGTCGCTGGACGGCGGCCGGATCCAGACCTTCACGATCACGCCGGAAGAGGTCGGCCTGCCGCTTTCGCCGCCCGAAGCGATCAGGGGCGGCGATGCGGCAGAGAATGCGGCCGCACTTCGCGCGCTGCTCGGTGGTGCGCCGGGCGCCTATCGCGACACGGTGCTGCTCAATGCGGGCGCGACGCTGATCGTCGCCGGCAGGGTCGCTTCGCTCGCCGAAGGCGTTGCCCGTGCCGCGAACGCGATCGATACCGGGGCTGCGATGGCGCGGCTCGAGAAGCTCGTTGCCGTCACGAACGGATGAGATGATGACCGACATCCTGAAGAAAATCGAGGCGACCAAGCGCGACGAGATCGCACTCGCCAAGGAGCGCATCCGCCCGAGCGAGATGGAGGCGCGCGCGATGGATGCGGCTCCAGCGCGCGGTTTCGGTAACGCGATCCGCAACAAGCTCGCCGATGGCAAGCCGGCGCTCATCGCCGAGATCAAGAAGGCGAGCCCGTCCAAAGGCCTGATCCGGCCGGATTTCGACCCTCCCGCTCTTGCGAAGGCTTATGAGGACGGCGGAGCGGCCTGCCTGTCGGTGCTGACCGATGCGCCCTGGTTCCAGGGCGCGCCCGAATATCTCGTTGCCGCCCGCGATGCCGTCGATCTGCCAGCGCTCCGCAAGGATTTCATCTTCGAGCCCTATCAGGTGTTCGAATCGAAGGTTTGGGGCGCCGATTGCATCCTGATCATCATGGCCGCCATTCCTGACCAGATGGCGCGTGAAATCGAGGACGCCGCGGCAAGCGTCGGGCTCGACGTGCTGATCGAGGTGCATGACGAGGCTGAGCTTGATCGCGCGCTTGGTCTTCGCTCGCCGCTTATCGGCATCAACAACCGCAATCTGCGCACGTTCGAGACGACGCTCGAAACCTCCGAGCGCCTGGCGCCGCGGGTGCCCGGCGACCGGATCATCGTCGGCGAGAGTGCGATCTATACGCGGGACGATATTGCCCGGCTTCGGGGCGCAAACATCCATGCCTATCTCGTCGGCGAAAGCCTGATGCGCCAGGACGACGTCGCTGCGGCAACCTCGGCTCTGCTCGCACCGGCCGCCTGAACATGCCGGTCGTGGTCCGTGCGATTCTCCCGGAAGAGGCGTCGCTGCTTCCGGAGATCGAGCGCGACGCGGCGGAGCGATTCCGCGAGGTTGGCCTCGACGCGATTGCCGATGGCGAACCGAGTTCCGAGCCGTTCATCCTCGCGGTGATCGAGAAGGGCGTGGCGCTGGGAGCCGTTGCGGGAGACGCCGGCCTTGTGGGCTTTGTGCTTGCGGGCCTGCTCGACGAGGCGCTGCATGTCTACGAGCTCTCCGTGCGCGCTGTGTTCAATGGACAAGGCATCGGCACCGCGTTGCTGGCTGGGATCGAGACCGCGGCCGCCGATCGCGGCCTTGCGGCTTTGACCCTGTCGACATTCACCGACGTGCCCTGGAACGCGCCCTTCTACGCGCGGCGAGGGTTCCTGCCGGTGGAGATCGATGACTGGGGCCCGGCCTTCCATCTGCTCAACGGCGCCGAACGCGCCGCCGGGCTGCCTCTCGACCGTCGCATCTTCATGCGCAAGGAGCTTGCCCGATGACCGCCCGTCTCACCCATATCGACGAAACCGGCGCCGCCCATATGGTGGACGTCTCGGACAAGCCGGTGACGAGCCGCATCGCGGTCGCGGAAGGCGCCGTCGAGATGCAGCGGGAGACGCTGGCGCTGATCACGGCCGGCAATCTCGCAAAAGGCGATGTCTTCGCGACGGCGCGCATTGCCGGGATCATGGCTGCCAAGAAGACGCATGAGCTCGTGCCGCTCTGTCATCCGATCATGCTGTCAAAAGTCACGATCGACATCGAGGCCGACGAGACGTTGCCGGGCCTGCGCGTCCGCGCAACGACCAAGGTCGCGGACAAGACCGGCGTCGAAATGGAGGCCCTCACGGCCGTTTCCGTCGCCTGCCTCACGATCTACGACATGGCAAAGGCGGCCGATCGCGGCATGGTCATCGGTCCCATCCGGCTGGTCGAGAAGATGGGCGGCCGCTCCGGCCATTGGAAGGCCGAGCCTTGAAGGGTCTTCTCCCGGTCGAGGAAGCGATCCGCCGTGTGCTCGATGGCGTCGTTCCGCTTGAATCCGAGGCCGTAGCGATCTCGGACTGTCTTGGCCGCGTGCTGGCCGAGCCGCTTGTCGCGCGGCGCTCGCAGCCGCCGCGCGATGTTTCCGCGATGGACGGCTATGCCGTTCGCGCGGCGGATGTCGCAGCCTTGCCCGCACAGCTTGCTGTAATCGGCGCGGCACCGGCGGGCCATCCCTTTGCCGGCCAAGTCAGTCGCGGCGAAGCCGTTCGGATCTTCACCGGGGCTGTCGTTCCCGACGGCGCCGATGCGATCCTTCTGCAGGAGGATGTGGAGCGCCTGTCCGAAGAGCGCATCGCCGCCCGCGAAATTGTCACCACCGGCCAGCACATCCGCAGGCGCGGCCTCGATTTCGAGATCGGGGCGGCTTTGCTCCCGGCAGGATTGCGGCTCGGGATGCGCCAGCTCGCTTTGGCCGCGGCGCTCGATCATGCGAACGTTCCGGTGCGCCGCAAGCCGCTGGTCGCGATCATCGCCACAGGCGACGAGCTTGTTCCGCCCGGCAGCGATGGTCCGGAGGACAGCATCGTCGCCTCCAACGGCTATGGCATTGCCGGCTTAGTGCAGTCGCTCGGCGGCGCCGTCCGCGACCTCGGGATCGTTGCCGACGACAAGGATAAGCTTGCCACCGCGATCGATGCTGCTGAAGGCGCCGATATTCTCGTGACGCTCGGCGGCGCATCGGTTGGCGATCATGATTTCGCCCAGGAGGTTCTGACGGAACGGGGCATGGCGCTCGATTTCTGGCGCATCGCCATGCGGCCCGGCAAGCCGCTGATCTTCGGCCGGCTTGGACCGATGCGCGTCCTCGGCTTTCCCGGCAATCCTGTCTCGAGCCTTGTCTGTTCGCTGCTGTTCCTGCGGCCACTTGTAGAGACGATGCTGGGACTCGCGCCCGTCGAGCACGCGGTGAGCGCGACGCTTGGGGGACCTTTGCGGGCGAATGACGGCCGGCAGGACTATCTCCGGGCCGAGATCGCCATCGCCTCTGATGGCACTCGGATCGCGACGCCCTTCCCGCGTCAAGACAGCTCCATGCTGTCGACCTTCGCCGAGGCGGGATGCCTGATCGTTCGCCCGCCGCACACCCCGGCCGCGCTTGCAGGAGAGGCTTGCCGCGTCATCATCTTGCCTTGATTTGAATAAAAGTTAGGCCCGCGGGTGAACTGTTAATTAATTGTTCACATTTAATCACTGCGCGCGTACTACTTCTGAGCTACCCGCATCCGCGTCAGTCGGAACGCGTCTTGCTCTGGGACGTTGATTCTCGATGGTCGAACGCCGGGAGGGAGATCATGGAAAGAACGCCGAACAAGGTTTCGCCCAGTCAGCACAATCTCGGCATTGGTTCGAGCCTGGCTGCTGGCGCTCTGATGCTCTGCCATATGAACAGTTCGGGCCTTACTCGCTATGACAATCTCATTGCGGACCTCAACCGGCTCAACGCTGCGCCGCCACCGCGTGTTTCACGTCGCAGCGACCGCCCGCAGCGCCTGCATTCGCGCTGGGTCAGCTGGATTTATCGCTGAACGGACGCTCTCAACAACTCCCGTCAGCACCCGCTTGCAGGACTGTCAACCAAAGCTGAGTTCCGAAGTCGGCCGAGCGTTAGCCTAGGCCGACTTCTTGTGGATGCTCGCGCCATGATCACGCGCATCGTTGGCGTGTATATCGATATCGACGACCAGCGGAAGATGATCCGATGCGACGCGCGCAAGCGGCGTCCGCACGACTTCGACATTTTCAACCTTGGCCCTGCCCCGCAGCCAGACATGGTCGATCCTCAGCGTCGGGAGGCGGCCTGGGAATGTAGGCTTCGCCTTCCGGTCGCCCCATTCCTTCTGGACATCGGTGAACTGCGCCGCGAGCCGCCGATAGGGTGACAGCCCGGGCGGCGCATTGAAATCACCGACGAAGACGACCGGATCGTGGCAATCGGGATGGCCAAGCCAGTCAGGGCCGAGCAGTGTCGACAGCTGAAGCATCTGCTCGTGCGGCCAGACGCCGAGATGCGTATTGACCACCTGGAGAGCCGCCCCTCCAACATCGATGGAAGCCCACAGCGCGCCGCGGGGCTCGACCTTGATGCGGTCGTGAAAGCCCGGGAGCGGGCCTGTCCGAACCATCGAGATCGGCAATGCCGTCAGGATCGCGTCGCCATATCGCTCGGGGCCGACATGGGTCGAGGCATGGAAATGCGCCTCCATGCCAAGCAGCGACGCCAGCGTCCGCGCCTGATCAATGCTACCCGTGCGCGGCCGACCGACATCGATCTCCTGCAGCGCAACGATATCGGGCTTGCAGCTCGCGATCACATGCGCCACGCGCTCGGGCGAATGCTGCTTGTCGGTGCCGATGCAGCTGTGCACGTTGTAGGAGAGGATGCGAAACCGGCTCATTGATGATCCTTGTTGCCGCCTTGGCAATTCGCACAGCCCGAGAGCGTTCCCGTCAATGGGCGGTCTTCGGCGCGTAGACTGCGGGATTGACGACTGTCGGGCGACCGGGAAGGCTAAGAGCCGCTGTACGGGGTGGCGTCTCGGCGATGACCGCACCACGGCGAATGACCGTCAGACGCGTGGCCCGCATGCGGATCGCTTCGATCGTGTCGGCAGCCTGCAGGATGACGAAGTCAGCGTTCTTGCCCGGCGCAATGCCATAGCCGTCAATGCCGAGGATCGCGGCCGGTATTGTCGTGACCGCCTCGAACGCCCAGCGAATGGCTTCGCGGCTCGTCATCGGCACGGCATGGACAGCCATGCTGGCGACATCCAGCATGTCGGCATGGCCAAGGCCATACCACGGGTCCATGCAGCAATCCTGGCCGAGCGCCACTGGAATGCCCAGCGCCCGCATCTCGGCGATCCGCGTCAGGCCGCGGCGGCGCGGATAGGTGTCGTGGCGGCCCTGCAAGGTGATGTTGATGAGCGGATTGGCGATCGCGGCGATGCCGGCCTCGCGCATAAGAGGCAGCAGCTTTGAGACGTAGTAGCTGTCCATCGAATGCATCGAGGTCAGATGGGAGCCAACGGCGCGTCCACCGAGACCAAGCCGATGCACCTCGGCCGTGAGCGTCTCGATATGGCGCGAGAGCGGG
Organism: Kaistia soli DSM 19436; assembly: GCF_900129325.1. Classification (GTDB taxonomy): domain Bacteria; phylum Pseudomonadota; class Alphaproteobacteria; order Rhizobiales; family Kaistiaceae; genus Kaistia; species Kaistia soli. The sequence continues at coordinate 184,662 of NZ_FQUP01000003.1, forward strand.
TCATCGCTCTCATCGCAATGGACATCGATCATCAGTCCGCGCTTCGCAGCGATTTCACAAAGCGCTGTCACCGAGGCTGCGCCGTCGGCCATCGTGCGCTCGAAATGCGGAATTCCGCCGACGACGTCGACACCCATGTCAAGCGCGCGCTCCAGATTGCGGGCGGCGTTGGGTGAGCGGTAATAGCCATCCTGGGGGAAGGCAACGAGCTGCAGGTCGAGATAGGGCTTCACCTTCTCCCGCACCTCGAGCAACGCCTCGACGGCAAGCAAGCGATCGTCACAGACATCGACATGTGTGCGCACCGCGAGGAGGCCCTGCGCGACGGCGAGGTCGCAATATTTCAGGGCCCGTTCGATGACCGCTTCATGCGTCAGCAGCGGCTTCAACTCGCCCCAGAGCGCGATTCCCTCCAGCAACGTACCCGACTCGTTCATCCGCGGCAGGCCGAGCGACAAAGTCGCGTCCATATGGAAGTGGCAGTCGATGAAGGGAGGAGAAACGAGATAACCGCGAGCGTCGATGACCCGGCCGGCATCGGCTGCAATCGACGGCTCGACTGCGCTGATCCGCCCCTTCTCGACGGCGATATCGACCCCCGAGCGTCCGTCCGGAAGTGTCGCGTTCTTGACGATGAGATCGAATGCCATGCATGCCCCGGCTGTGCTGATGCTGATATCCGATCAGGACCAGCGCGGCTTTGCAAGCGCTGCCGCCGTCGCAGCGCCCTTGACGCTACTGTGGATTATACGGCGCCGTCGTCCCGGCATAGGCGCCGGCAAAGGCAGCGCCTGCATCTGCGCCAAGCGAAGCGGTGACGTCGCTGCCGACCTTCTCCGCGTCAGCCTTTGGCAGCGTTGCTGCCGCCGTCGCGAGAGCTGCGGCGAGTTGCGCGGCGTCGCTCGCGCCGAGCTTTGGATTGCCGCCGAGCGTCGGATCGGTCTTGTATTTGCCAAGCATCCGCTCGATCAGGGGCTTGCAGCCAGACTGGCATTCTTCGAGCGCCGCGAGATCATCCTGGAAGGCGAGCGCCGCCATGTCGGGCGTCGCATTCATGTCCAGTTTCTTTTCCATCTGCTGCATCTGCTGATCGGTCGATTGCGCCAGGGCGATCCCCGACGCAGTCGTGACAGCAAAACCAGCGATGGCCATCAGCGCCGCAATTCTCAGCTTCGACGACATGTCTTCTCCCCCAGCGACCGTGCGTTGCCGATCAATCGGCCGTCATCGCCGGCACATTTGGCGCGACGGCAGGCTTCTTGCTCTTCCCCCGCTCCTCAAGGCGCTGCAGCACCGTGAAGAAGGACGGCACGAACAGGACCGCGAGGCAGGTCGAGGCGAGCATGCCACTAACGACGGCGATGCCGATCGAGGCACGCGAGCTGGCACCGGCGCCGGTCGCGAAGACCAGCGGCAGCACGCCGAGGATGAAGGCAAACGAGGTCATCAGGATCGGGCGGAAGCGAAGCCGAGCCGCCTCGACCGCCGCCTCGGCGATCTCCATTCCTTCCGCTCGCTTTTCGCGCGCATATTCGACGATCAGAATCGCGTTTTTGGCCGCCAGCGCGATCAATAGGATGATGCCGATCTGCGTATAGAGATTGTTGGCGAGGCCGAGCGAGGTCAGGGCCGCGACCGTGCCGAGCAGAGCCAGCGGCACCGCCAGAATGACCGAGAGCGGCTGGATCCAGCTCTCATACTGACCGGCCAGCACGAAATAGACGAGCACGACCGCAAGCGCGAAGACGAAGTAGATGTCGTTGCCGACGATTTCTTCCTGGTACGACATCGCCGTCCAGGCATAGCCATAGCCCGGCGGCAGCGTTTCGTTCGCAATCTGCCCCATCAATTGCATCGCCTGGCCCGAGCTGAAGCCCGCGGCGGGGCCGCCGGCCAGCGTCGCCGCCGGATAGAGATTGTAGAGGGTGATCAGCGGCGGACCGTCGCTGTTTTCGAACGAGATCAGGGTGCCAAGCGGCACCATATCGCCGGTCTTCGTCTTCACCTTCAGATTCAGGATGTCCTTCGGCTCGATGCGGCTCTCGGGCGAGGCCTGCACATAGACCTGGAAGACATTGTTGAACTTCGTGAACTGATTGACATAGGTCGAACCGAGATAGGCCTCGATCGTCGAGAACACCTGGCCGACCGTGACACCCAGCGTCTCCGCCAGGATGCGGTTGATCTTGAGCGTGAACTGCGGCGTGGTCGCGCTGAAGCTCGAATTGACGCGCTGCAGGCCCGTCTGCGTCGCGGCATTGGCTTCCACCTGGCTGACAGCCGCCTGAAGCTTGTGGAAGTCCGAGCTGCCGTCCTTGACCAGAATCTCCATCGTGAAGCCACCGGTGCTGCCGATGCCCTGAATGGGCGGGGGCACGATCACGAAGGCGGTGGCGTCGGACAGCTTGTTGAGCGACGCCGAGAGATTCTCGTAGATAGCGCGCAGGTTTTCGGCCTTGCCGCGCACCGACCAGTCCTTGAACATGACATAGACGGCGCCGGCATTGAACAAGGTCGCAGAATTGTCGAGCACCGATATGCCGGTGATGCCGATTGCGCTGGCGACGCCGGGCGTCTTCAGCGCGATGTCGGTGGCTTCCTGTACGACACGATCCGTCCGCTGCAGCGAGGCGCCCTCGGGCAATTGTACCGAGATGACGACATAGCCCTGGTCTTCATTGGGCAGGAACGCAGTCGGGATTCGGCTCAGCCCCCAGAAGGCAACGCCGACCAGAATGACAGCGACGAGCAGCATCAGATAGCTGACCTTCACCATGTGGCGGATCAGCCCGGCATAGTGACGCTCGCACCAGTCATAGACATGGTTGAAGCCGCGGAAGAAGAAGTTCTTCTTTTCAGGCGGTGTCGGCGCCCGCAGCCAGAGCGCGCACTGCGTCGGCTTCAGCGTCATGGCGTTAATCGCGGAGATGAACGCCGTCGCCGCGATCACCAGCGCGAATTGCTGGTACATCTGGCCGGTCAGGCCCGGCAGGGCTGCTGAGGGCAGAAACACGGCCATGAGCACGAGCGTGATGCCGATGATCGGGCCGAACAGCTCGCTCATCGCCTTCACAGCCGCCTCGCGGCCGGTCATCCCGGCCTCCATATGACGTGAAACGCCTTCGACGATCACGATGGCGTCGTCGACGACGATACCGATCGCCAGGATGATGGCGAACAGGGTGGCCGTATTGACCGTGAAACCAAGCGCCGCCATGGCGGCGAAGGCGCCGATGATCGTCACGGGCACGGTTGTCGCCGGCACCAGCATGGCGCGCCAATCCTGCAGGAACAGCAGGATGACGATGAGGACCAGGATGGCCGCCTCGAACAGCGTCTTGTAGACCTCGTCGATCGATGCGGTCACGAACTTGGTGGTGTCGAACGGGATCTCGTATTTCAGGCCCGGCGGGAACGCCTTGGAAAGCTCCTGCATCTTGGCGGAGACGGCATCAGCAACCGCGAGCGCGTTGGCGTCAGGCAACTGGAATATGCCGATCGCCGCCGACGGCGCATTGTTGAAGGTTGCGGTATGGCTGTAGCTCTGCGAGCCAAGTTCGACACGGCCGATGTCGCGCACGCGAACGATCTGGCCGCCATTCTCGTTGTTGACCTTGACGACGATGTTCTCGAAATCCGGCGCGTCGTTGAAGCGCCCGTCCACGTTCACCGTGTACTGGAAGTTGAGGCCGTCCGGTGCCGGCGGCATGCCGGTCATGCCCGCCGTGACTTCCTGGCTCTGCTGCTGGATGGCATTGACGACGTCGCTCGGCGTCAACCCGAACGACTGCAGCTTGTCCGGGTCCATCCAGATGCGCATGGCATAGGGCCCGGCGCCGAACACCGTGACATTGCCGACGCCTGGAATACGCGCCAGTTCGTTCTGGATGTTGATGACGCCGTAATTCGACAGATAGAGCCCGTCATAGCTCTTGTCCGGCGAAAACAGAGTGATGAACTGCAGGATCGCCGTCGACTTCTTCTGGACGTTGACGCCCTGGACCTGCACCGACTGCGGCAGCGAGGCGAGCGCAATCGACACACGGTTCTGGACGAGGACCTGCGCCTCATTCGGATCCGTGCCGATGTCGAACGTGACGACGAGATTGTAGGTGCCGTCACTGGCGCTCGTCGACTGCATGTAGATCATGCCCTGGACGCCATTGACCTGCTCCTCGATGGGCAGGGCAACTGTGTTCATCAGGGTGCGCGCGCTGGCACCCGGATAGCTGGTCGAGACCTGGATCGTCGGCGGCACGACATTGGGATATTGCGACACCGGAAGCGTGTAGAGCGCCACAGCGCCGAGCAGCACAATGACGAGCGCCAGGACGTTCGAAAGAACCGGCCGCTCGATGAAAAACTTTGAAAACATGGAAGCCGCCTGCCCTGGGGTCGCCGATCGGTCGCGTTAGCTCGAAGCCCTCACGGGGTCGCTGGTGCCGGAGCCGGCGCCGCCGGCTCAGGCGTTGCGGCCGGCGCTGGTGTTGTCGCCGGAGCCGGGGCTGCCGGCGGAGCTGCTGTCGCAGCCGGAGCCGGTTCCGAGCCAGCTGGCGGCGTCACAGCCCGCGTGGCGCTTGCCGATGGCTGGGCGGCGCTCATGCTGCCCTTTTCCGGATCGACCGTATTTCCCGGGACGGCGCGCTGGTTGCCGCCGACGACGACCCAGTCATCCTTGGTCAGTCCGGAGTCGATCACGCGCAACTGGCCTTCCAGCTGACCCGGCTTGACGATCCGCTGCTCGACTTTGTTATCCGAACCGACAACCAGGACGTAGCTGCCGGCCTGGCTCGTGGCGATCGCGGTGTCGTTGACGAGGATGGCGTTCGGCTGCTTCTGCAGCGGCACGCGCACCTTGGCGAAGAGGCCCGGCAGAAGCGCCGAGTCCTTGTTGTCGAACACGCCGCGCACTGTGAGAGTGCCCGTATTCTGATCGACATTCGGGGCGATGTAATCGATGACGCCGGTATAGGGATAATCGGTGTCGATCGAGAGGCCGATCTCGACGGGAATGTCGTGGACGTCCCGCAGCGTCTTGCCGCGCTTGGTGAGCGCTTCCTTGATGAGAAGAACCTGCCGCTCGTTGACGCTGAAATAAGTATAGATCGGGTCGTTCTGGACGATCGTCGCCAGCTTGGTCGGGCCGCTATAGCCGACAAGCGCGCCGATATCCTGCAGGTGGTTGCTGACCACGCCATCGAACGGCGCCTTGATCTCGGTGTAGCCGAGATTGATCTGCGCCACCTCGACATCCGCCTGGGCCTGCGCTGTCGCAGCGATGGCCTGGTCGAGCTGTGCCTTGGCGTCATCGGCCTTGGCGACCGACGTCACCTGCTGCTGAACCAGCGTGTTCTGGCGATTATATTCGAGCTGCTTGTTCTCCTGCGCAGCCTGAGCAGACGCCAGTGCGCCCTTCGCCTGATCGAGCTGTGCCTGATAGGTGTCCCGCTGGATCGTGAAGAGAACGTCGCCGGACTTCACCTTCTGGCCGTCAACATATTTGATGCCGGTGAGGAAGCCCTGGACGCGGGCCTCAAGATCGACCTGATTGAATGCGTCCGTATTGCCCGTGAGCTCCATATAGAGCGTGACCGAGTCCTGCGTCGGCTGCGCGACCGTCACCTTTTGGGGCGGCGGCGGCACGTATTCATTCTTCTCGTTGCAGGCGGCCAGAGACAACACGGCGACCGATGCAGCTGCGAGCAGCAGTCCGCGGCCGGTTCTCACAAGGCTCAGGTCGCGACGGCTCATTCCATTTCCCCCGGAGCGGCCAGATCACGGCCGGTATCGCTGACGGTCACACCGCCGCCCGACGTGCAGCGAATCCGCCGGCACCTTCTCGAGCGACACAAGCATATAGCTGGTCGATTGTTAAGGAGCGGTGGCAATTGTCGACTGCAATGGCCATCAGCTGACCGGGCAACAAAAAAGCCGCTGGCCTTTCGGCAGCGGCTTTCGATCTAGAGGCCAGCGACCTCAGAATGCATTGGCGTGCAGCAAAGATGCCGGCGTCAGTAGCAGGATCTTAACGTCGTAGAGCGGCGTCCATTTGCGGATATAGGCGCGGTCGCAGCGAAGACGCATCTGGATCTTGTTCATCGCATCCGTCGGTCCGCGATGGCCCTCGATCTGAGCCAATCCAGTCAGACCCGGGCGCACGAGATGCCGGTCACTATAGTTCGGCAGAATGCGGCCGAATGTATCATCCATCGGCACCGCATGCGGGCGCGGGCCAACGAGCGACATGTCGCCTCTGAGGACATTGAGCAACTGCGGCAGCTCATCAAGGCTGGTCCGGCGGAGGAAGGCGCCAACCTTGGTGATGCGGCTATCGCCGGCCGAAACCTGCACGAACGTGCCGTGCGTTTCCAGAACGCTCATCGAACGGAACTTGTAGAGCGTGAAGATTTCGCGCGCTACGCCATAACGCTTCTGCCGGAAGAACACGGGACCCGTGCTTTCAAGACGAATTGCGAGCGCAATGATCAGCAGGACCGGCAGCAGCACGAGGAGAAGCGTTGCTGCGCCGACCACGTCGAGCGCGCGCTTGAATCGCGAGTTGTTGATTTCCGAGGCCCGTGTCACAAGTCTTGCACTCGGCACACCGACGTCACGCGCTGGGGCGACGTCGCTCTCTGCCGAACGGAACAGTCCAAGGCTGGCCGGCTCAGTCACGACGCCTTGAGCAGATTCATCAAAAAACATCGGTAGTCCCCGCGGATTGCCCGAGTTTTGCACCGCACAACTCACCGTGCACAGCAGCATAAGCGGTTTGTAACCTCTAGCCCGGTTGCCAGCAAGCGCTTTCTTGCGCCTGCCCCGGTTCGCGCCTGCCCACTAATCAGGCAAAACGCAGTTCGACATTCCTAGAAAATGACTGGCCCTTGCATGATCTGGCCCCCGCGCCCACCGGCATCGAGCTTTGCGATTATTCATTCAACGATCCATTAACGGGGCCGCGTGAGGGTCCCACATCCGTTGTTGTCTGAATTAATCCTCGCTTGGGCAGCAGACACGACGATTGCGACACAATGAAGGGGTCGCCATGATCGAGCGCCTTTCGTTTTGCGCCCACGCCCAGAGATCCTGACTCCCATTTGGCATCGAAACACCAGTCTCAATAGCAGACAGGATTTTGGTGATTTTGCAAGCATATCCTTTGGTGAAGCCGAATATCACAGCAAATGCTCGACTCACGCGCCATGAGTGTCCGTCGCGAAGGTAGCAGGCAGGGTCGGTTGCAGAGAATGTCTTTGCCACTCTCGTGCGTCGGCAAGTCATTATTCTGTTGTTATTCTGTCATGTTCCATTGAGACATTTTCGCAACGGCAGCAACGCGAAAAATTGACCAAGTGATTATGACATTCTCTTCACATGCCAGCGCCCGACCGGCCCGCTAGGTTCCGCTCGACCTGACGCGAGGGGTCGCGACAGGCGGCGGTTGCTGATCGCAGCCGCATTCTACATTGATTTGGGGGCACCTGACCGAAAGATAAACTGGCGCCGAGGCAGTCATGCTTCGCCGACCGGTCTATCCGATCGTGTCTTGTTTCTTCCTCAACACGAGGTCAGACATGAATTTCAAGCATTTGCTTCTCGGATCCGCTGCCGTGATCTTCGCTTGCGGCGCCGCCGAAGCTGCCGATCTTACGGTCGCCGAGCCGGTCGACTATGTAAAAGTCTGCGATGCGTTTGGTAAGGGCTTCTTCTATTCTCCTGGCACCGACACCTGCATCAAGGTCGGTGGCTACGTGAAGTTCGGTACCGCTTTTGGTGATACCGATTTCGGCACGTACAACAAGATTTACCCGAACAGCCAGTGGTCGAACTTCTACACGGAAGCCTCGGTCCAGCTCACGGCTTCGTCGGTCACCGAATTCGGAAACCTCACCGGCTTCCTCGACTTCCGTGCTCAGTCCGGCAACACCGGCTCCTTCACGCAGTCGGCGACGCAGACCGTCAACGCGGCCACCAATTCGGCCTATGTCGACAGCGCTTATCTCGCGCTCGGTCCGATCAAGGCAGGCCGTTTCGACTCCCTGTATGATTTCGGCCAGGGCTATACCGATACCGGCGGCTTCGCGTCCGACACCAAGACCGACCACATCCAGCTGACCTACGCCGTCAACGGCTTCGGTCTCGCGATCTCGGTGGAAGACCAGCGTGACCGCGGCGCTTCCGGCAACACCGGCGATCCGGTGCTCAGCGGCGCGAGCTACTACCAGGGCGGCCAGACCAACATCCCCGACATCGTCGGCGCCCTGACCTACGCCTCGGGCATCTTCTCGACGAAGATCGCCGTCGCCTATGTGAATGACGCCGTTGATATCAATGGCGGCGCCGGCACGCTTGCCAATCCCTATGTGATCGACGCCAAGTCAGGCTACGCCATCGGCGGCAGCGTCGAGTTCGCTCTCGACAGCTTCTCGAAGGGCGACAAGTTCTTCGTGACCGGTTCGTATGGCGACAACGCCAACTCGTACACCGGCATCGCCGGCGGTACGTCGGTCGCCAACCTGACCTCGAGCGTCAATAGCAATTTCATTGCTTCTGCCGCGCCTGGCTCCAGCTGGTCGGCGCTCGCTTCGTACAAGCATGTCTGGACCCCGACCGTCTGGTCGGCCGTCTCCGGCGGCTACGCGTCCTATGACGGCGACAGCTACTATGACAACTACACCGTCGATGCGTACCGTGGCGTGTTCTCGACGGGCTGGACCCCGGTCACCGGTCTCGACCTGATGCTCGACGGCCAATACTCGCATGTCGAGGTCTCCGATGGCCGCACGGCCGCCGCCCTCAAGGAAACCGATGGCGACGCCTGGACGGTCAACCTCTGGATGAAGCGCTCCTGGTAATATCCGGCTTCCTGCGGCTCGCCGCTCGTAGCCTCTCCTGACAATCTGGCCGGCGTCGCGATCCAGCGGCGCCGGCCATTCGTTACTGGAGGGCAACCGCGCGAGGAACCCATGCTGAACGCCCTTACCTATGCCGTGACGCTCGTCCTGTTCGCCGCCATCGACACGGTCTGGCTCGGCACCATGGCGGCCCGGATCTACCGTCCGCTCCTCGGCGATATTCTCCTCGAGAGCTTCAGGCCGGGGCCGGCTGTCATCTTCTATCTCTTCTACGCCGTCGGTCTGGTCGTGTTCGCCGTGCTCCCAGGCGTCAAGGGCGCCGGCGCTGGCTATGCGCTGCTCTGGGGCGCGCTGTTCGGCCTCTTCGCCTATGGCACCTATGACCTCACCAATTTTGCCACCCTGCGCAACTGGGGCGTCGCCATCACCGCCATCGACATGACATGGGGCACGGTTGTGAGTGGCGTTGCCGCGTGGCTTGCCACCGTCATCGCCAGCTGGCTTGCGCGGCAGTTCGGCCTTCTCTAGGCGCGCTTCCGGCTTGGAGGCCTTGGGAAAAAGGCGGGCACGCGGTCGCGATAGCGCGCAAAGGCCTCCGGGCGGCTGCGCATCATATGCGCCTCGAGCGGCGGAATGCCCGAAACATGGACGAGCAGCCAGTACATGAAGGCGGGGCCGGTCAGCGCCACGAAACCGAACGCATAACCGCCGAAATCGATCGCGAAGACCGGATAGGCGAGCCAGCCCAGCCATTCGAAGAAGTAGTTGGGGTGGCGCGACCACGCCCAGAGGCCATCCTCGCAGACGGCGCCCTGCCCTGCCTGCTGGCGCTCGCGAAAGCGCTGCAACCGGCGGTCGGCCAGCGTCTCGCCGAGGATCGCGACCAGAATGAGCGCCACCGCCGCGGCATCCTGAAGACCCAGTCCCTCTCGCGGGTTCTGGGCCGCGGCCAGGATCGACAGACCGAGAAACCAGCCGGCCGCAGCCTGTATCATCAGGAAGACGAAGAGCCGGCGCTGGAACGCGGCGCCCCACTCCTTGCGGAAGGCGGCATAGCGCGCATCTTCCGCGCTGCCGCGTGAGCGCGCCGCAATATGGCTGCCGAGTCGGACCGACCAGAGCCCCGCCGCCAGCGCGACCAGAAGCTGGCGGCTGCTTGGCCATTCCAAACCCGAGACCGGCAGGAGCGCGAGGCCAACGCCGGCCAGACCTACGCCGAACGACCAGAACGCATCCGACCATCCGGCATTCCCCGTGACGCGTTGCGTCAGCCAGGCCAGCGTCATCACGGCGACCAGCACGAGGCCGGCGCCGACGAGACCAACGACGATCACCGTCATCTCGCTGGGCTCACCGGCTGAGGGGCGTTAATTCGGTGGGCTGGCGAAACGGCATGCGTGCGGGACAAGGCGGCTCCATCGGCAGATCTATGGCAAGTCCTCGGATTGCTTGCCTCAGCGGAGCACATAGCGCCGGACTTGGCCGCGCATAGCGCCGTCTGTCGATTTGCCGGACAGCAGACGCCTGCCGAGATGAGGCGCTACGATTTGAGCGCGTGATTGAACGCCTTGGAGAAGGCCGCGTCGAAACCGCCAACGAATCCGACGGCGAACTGGCCTGCCATCGACACCACCACCATCGCCACAATGATCGCTCCGATCTGGGCCGGCCGCAGCTTCAGCACCAGCGCAACGACAACCGTCACCAAGACGAAGGCCAAGAATGCGATCAGGATCGTCGCGCCGGCGAGCTGCGCGACACATGAAGCGATGAAGCCGGCGGCCGCAGCCGCCACGCCGACGCCAAGCGGCGCTTTGGTGAGATAGGCGCCGAGCGCTCCGCCACAAAGCGCAAGCACTGCATAGAATACCGTGAACATAGAAATCATCGCTCATTCTCCTTGCGAACCCTCTTCGCATAGCGACGGAGACTTTAAGAAACTCTTCCCGCGGCCAGCTGTTCTTCACCGAACTGTCTCAGCGCGCGCCGATCGGTTCACATCCGAGATCGAGACTGGATTCCCATCTTGGAAGCGATATACTCCATATACGTTTCGTATATGGAGGCCGTCATGGGCATCGTGAATATCGAGGACGACTTGCATGAGCAGCTGCGCAGGGCGAGCCGGGTTTCGTTCCGTTCCATCAACGCCCAGGCGGCGTACTGGATCAAACTCGGCATGCTCTGCGAGACCAATCCGGGGCTGTGCTTCAGCGAGATTCTCGGGCGCGAGCTCAAATCCGCCGGCGTCTCGGCGCAGCCGCTCGTCGCGAGTGAAGCATGACCAAGACGCCCCAGGAACTGGCATTGCTGGCTGAATCCGGGCGGCTGCTGGCGTCCGTCTTCGCGATGCTGGACCGCACGCCGCTGATCGGCATCTCGACCTTCGAGATCAACGAACTGGTCGAGCGCTTCATCGTCGATAATCTCGCGGCCCGGCCGGCCAGCAAGGGACAGTACGGCTACGGCTTCGTCCTGAACGCTTCCGTCAATGACGTGGTCTGCCACGGCATCCCGTCGCAATCGGACGTGCTGCGCGACGGCGACATCGTCAACTTCGACATCACGCTGGAAAAGAACGGCTACATCGCCGACTCCAGCAAGACCTACCTCGTCGGTGCGGTCCATCCAGCCGCGAAACGGCTGGTCCGGACGACCTATGACGCGATGTGGGCCGGCATCCGCGCGGTTCGTCCCGGCGCGCAGCTTGGCGATATCGGCTTCGCGATCGAGCGACACGCAAGGTGCAACGGGTATTCGGTCGTGCGCGAATATTGCGGCCATGGAATCGGCCGCCAGATGCATGAGGAGCCGCAGATTCTGCATTTCGGACGACCCGGAACGGGCCTCGCCCTCCGCGAAGGCATGGTGTTCACCATCGAACCGATGCTCAACCGCGGCCGGCGGACCGTGAAGACCGAAGCGGACGGCTGGACCGTCGTGACACGCGACGGATCACTCTCGGCCCAGTTCGAGCACACCGTCGCCGTCACCGCCTCCGGCGTCGCGGTCCTGACGCTGCGCCCGGATGAACGCGCAGCCTGATGGTCGGGACGGCGCGATGACAGGTCGGCACCGCTGATCCTGCCGGCATCCCCTTGGCGACCAAGTCGCCAGGGGCTTTGGCACGCGAAGGCCGCAGGACCGCCCGGAGACTGATCTGGGCGAGTGCAGAGAACAGAGCCACGCTCTCGCCAGAATCTGGCCGCGTTACGCTCAACCGGCGTCGCTGCTTTGGACATCGAGAACCCAGGTGATGCCGAACCTGTCCTTCAGCATTCCGTAGAGCGGCGACCAGCCGGCCGGCGCAAGGTCCTGCAAAACCTCCCCGCCGACCTTGAGTTTGTCCCAATAGGCGGTGATTTCGTCGCCGTCATTGCCGCTGACGGACATGAAGAACGGGCTTTGTCCCGGATCGTAGGCCCGGCTCGCCGGTGCGTCATAGGCCATGACGGCAAAGCCTTCGTTCGAAACGACACGACCCCAACCCACCAGGTCGGCTTCCGCCGGATCGGTGGTGCCATAAATCTGCGCATGGGTGAGAAGCACCAGATCGCCACCGAAGACGGATTGGTAGAAGGACAGTGCCGGGCGCGCTTCGCCGCGGAAATTGATGTGTGCGACGGTCTTGATGCTCATCGTCTTCGCCCTCTGGCTGTGTGAAACGGCTGAAGCGGGTATAGATGCACCCACCTGACACTTCACGGCAGTTGGACGATGAGCGGACCCGATCGATTGCTGCGCCTGCTGCAACTGATGCGCGTCATGGCGCCCCCGATCACGGCGCAGCGCCTGGCGGTCGAACGCGGCGTGTCCGTCCGATCGATCTACCGCGATATCGAGCTGTTGCGGCTGTCGGGCGCCCGGATCGAGGGGGAACGCGGCTATGGCTATCGGTTGGTCGAGGACTACGCCCTGCCGCCGCAAACATTCGATCGTCTGGAAATCGAGGCGATCACCGTGGGCCTCAGCGAGGTGCGCCAGATGGGCGACCCGGACCTCGCGCGTGCCGCCGATTCCGTCCTCGCGAAGGTCGCCGCAACCTTGCCGGATGATCGCGAACGGCAATTGCTGCATGCGATATCCCATGTCTACAGGCCAACGGGTCGCTACGGCCTGCATCCGCATCTGCAGGCGATACGGCAGGCGTGCTGGGAGGAACAGGAGATCGAGATCAGCTATCTCGATCAAGCGGGCACCGCCAGCCAGCGCATCATTCGTCCCCTTGCCATCATGTACAGCGATCACGTGCTGACGGTTCTGGCCTGGTGCTGCCTGCGTGATGACTTCCGCATGTTCAGGGTCGACCGGGTCGAGAGCCTTTCAAGCAACGGAACCAGCTTTCGTCCCCGGCGGGCGCCGTTGTTGCGCGACTATCTGGCAAAGCTCAGTGAGAAACGGAGCGACTGAACGGCAGCTTTCGGGTCAGGCTTCGCCAATATGCTTTGACAGCAATGGGGCAGCCGTCCGCCGAAACTAACTTTCTGCGGTAAGCCAAGTTCGTGATCTGCGGACGCGGTCCGCGCGGCAATCGGCGGGAGTGGCAGAGAGGATTGAATTCGGCGCTCGCGATCAATTCGTTAGTTCATAGACACTTATCTCAGGCGCCGAGCGGCACTTTGGACGACAGATTGGCGTTGTTTTGGACGGGAGCCGAATCCTGATTCACAGGCACTAGATGGTGCCAGAGCAGTGCATTTGTTTCCTAGCGCAGCGGCTCGAACGGTTACCCCCTCAACTGCAGAGAACATTGAAGAACGTCGCAAGCTGTTCCTTGCCGTCAGAAGTAGCCATTGGCGCAATTCCTAAAAACATGCCTGCTTCCCGAGAACCCCTAATGTGAATACCTACACTGTCCGAAAACGCAATTGTCCTCGCTTCGGCCTCACTAAGATTGACGAACACATTGACGTACATCCCTTCAATAATTCGGTGGCAGCGGCTGGAGACGTCTATCTTGATCTCTTCGTTTTTTACAACTAATTCTACAGGAACGAAATTCATCAACTCGTGCTCTCTACCTTGCGCCTCTATTACAGCCCAGAACATAAAGCCGGATTCTTTCAAATAATTCAGTATTATCTTATGATGGCCATAGATTGAATCCCGCTCTCCTCGGACGTAGATCATATTGCGCCGCGCCTGGACTGTCCAAACTACAGTCGTTTGACCTCCGGTAATAACCTTCAGTCTCTCAAGTTCGGCCTCAGTAACTATGGTAATTTCATCGCTACGTGTTGAGGCAGAGAGCGCCATAAATTCCGGCGAAATACCCATTTCGTGAATATAGCCAGCTATCCTTGCGGAAAGCACTTGAGAATGGCCAATCGCATCCGGAGTCGGATTGCGGAAGGAAAACTGATGGACTCCAACCTGTCCTCCTTTGAGGACAAGCCTGATCCTGCCGCCAATCAATATAAGTGTCGCCGCGCTCATGCAACGGCCCGGTTGGTAGTCTCGCTTGAAAATGAATTCGGAGGAATTGTCATGTTTTAGGAGGCACTTGCCGACAGTAGTCTCCAGCCAGTGCTCTCTAATAGCTCGCCCTATGCCAATAGCCGCATCAACATCGCCACCGCTCGAGTCAATATATACGGTAGTGCGCGGCGGAACCTTAGATATCTTCAAGAACTGAGTAAACTTGCGATCATCCCCCGGCTCAATCTGGCCGAGCGCATTGACGTAGAAATAGCCCCCAATCATGCGCTCGAATTCTGTCTGCGGGTCGGTGTAGAAGAACTGCAAGATCGCTCACCATCATCGGTAGGAACTCGCCCATACTGGTTCGATTCGAAGATGGATTGCGACCGCCGGTAGAAAAAAGGGCGCCGATGCCAAATCCGAGCGCCCTCTGATCGTCGCGCTATGGATCGCGGCTAGCCCTTGCATCCGGCAGACTTCGTTGTTTGCCGCGTGGCTGCGTCCAAGCCAGATGCTTCTTGATGTTTGCCAGTGCGACCGGGTCGCTTGCGGCGATCTCGTCCATCCGAGCGGGTAGCTCGAAGCAGTCGGGGCGCGCCGTTTTGCCGTCGATCGTCCCGCCTGCTTTCAATCCGGTTTTGTAACCGAAATTGTAACAGGGCTCCGGCCGTTTTATTATGAATCGGCAGAATTCAGACGCTCTGCGAGCGGTACAGGAGGTAAGTGGCGGAGAGGAAGGGATTCGAACCCTCGAGACGGTTTTAAGCCGTCTACTCCCTTAGCAGGGGAGCGCCTTCGGCCACTCGGCCACCTCTCCGCCGCCGGGTCTACAAGAGGCAAAGGAGCGAAACAAGGTCTTTCGGCAGTTTCCCAGAACTATGTCGCCCCGTGCCGGGCCGCTGTGGTCGTTCAGCGATCAGGATGCATGATCCTTGAGCAATGGGTCTTGACAGGCGCAGCGGATCGGATAGACGTGAGTAAACGATAACCCAGCAGCGCGGAACGCCAACATGGCGCGCTCGAAGGTCTCCCTTCAGGACATTGCAGGGCAGCTTGGCGTCTCGGTCAAGACTGTCTCCGGCGCGCTCAGCGGCGACGGCTCGATCCGCATGGCGGAGGATACGCGCCAGCGTATCCGTTCGCTTGCCGACGAACTCGGCTACATGCCGAACCTGATCGCGCGCGGCATGCGCCAGGGCGTGATGCCGATCATCGGCATCGTCGCCGACGGGCTGATCACCCAGCCGTTCGCGACCGAGATCATGCGCGCCTTCGACAATTCGATGCGCAGCGACGGTCTCTCGGTGATCGTGACCAGCACCGGCAGCGGACGTTCGGTCGATGCCAGCATCGCCGAGCTGCAACGGCTCATGCCGCAGTCGATCGCCTATGCGACGATGTATCATCAGGTCGTCGATCTTCCGGCCGCCGCGCAGGATTCGATCGCGCTGATGATCAATTGCCGCGACAGCAGAGGCTCGCTGCCCTCGCTGGTGCCGGCCGAGCGGCAGGCCGGGGCTGACATCACCGGCCGTCTGATCGAGGCTGGCCGGCAGCGCATCGCCTTCTTCAATCTGCCCGGCCTTCTCGCCGGCGCGCTCCGCGCCGAGGGCTTTCGCGATGCCCATGCGAGCGCCGGAATCGCCGTCGACGAGACGCTCCTGCGGCCGGCGACGCGCGGAACCTACAGCAACCAGGCGCGCAGCCTCGTCTTCGAGCATGTGGCCGAGCTCTTTGGCGGCCCGGCGCGGCCCGATGCGATCCTTTGCGGCAATGACCGCGTCGCGCTCGAGGTCTATGGCGCGCTGCGCCGCCACGATCTTCGCATTCCGGACGATGTCGCCATCGCGAGCTTCGACAACCAGGTCGAGATCGCCGCGCGCCTCGATCCGCCGCTGACCACCATGGCCCTGCCGCACAGAGCCATGGGCCGACGCGCAGCAGAAATTCTGGCCGGGCAAGGCGCCCCGGCGCGTACCGTTGAAGAAATCCCGTTCCGTCTTGTGGAGCGGGCTTCGATCTGAAGCCCCGCGGAACGGTCTTAAGAGGGAGAGAGAACGCCATGGCGTTTCATCTGAGTAAACGTTTACTGAGCCTGTTCTGTGCCGGCACGATGCTGGCGGGCGCGCTGACGGCGGCCGAGGCGGAAACGCTGAAGCTGATGTTCCAGGGCGATGCCTATGAGATCAAGAACATCACGGCGACGGCGAAGAAGTTCGAGGCCGCCAATCCGGGTGTGACGGTCGAACTGATCAACACGCCGCATGACGGCTACAACGAGAAGATCGGCGCCGCGGTTTCCGCCAAGGCGCTGCCCGACGTGATCGAGCTCGATGGACCGTTCCTGGCTAACTATGTCTGGTCCGGCCTGCTGCAGCCGATCGAGGGTCTCGTCGACCAGGCGATCATCGACGACATGACGCCGTCGAATGTCGCGCAGGGCACCTATCCGATCGACAAGAAGCTCTATGCGATCGGCCTCACCGACTCGACGGTCGTGATGTATGGCAGCCGCAAGCAGCTGACCGAGCTCGGCATCCGCATCCCGACTTCGGTCGACGATGCCTGGACCAAGGACGAGTTCCAGGCAGCGCTCGAGAAGCTCTCGACGGCGCCCGGCGTGAAGTGGCCGCTCGACCTCTTCCGCTCCTATGGCACCAAGTCGGAATGGATCACTTATGGCTACGAGCCGCTGCTCGTCTCCATGGGCTGTGATGTCATCGACCGCATCAGCTGGAAGGCCGAGGGCATGCTTGACGGCGCGACCTGCGTCGAGGCGGCCAAGATGATGCAGGATTGGGTGAAGAAGGGCTGGGTCGTTCCGCAGTCGGCTGGCGGCAACCAGTTCTACGCGGCCGGCCGGCCTGCGGCGCTCGCCTGGGGCGGCCATTGGTTCTATGCCGAGGCCGAGGCCCAGATGGGCGACGATGTCGTCGTGATGCCGCTGCCGAAGTTCGGCGAGAAGGGCGCGAGCCCGAATGCGACCTGGATCTATGCGATCTCCAAGGATTCGGCCAATCCGCAGCTCGCCGGCAAGTTCCTCAGCTTCATGCTGCAGGATCCGGACTATCGCGCCGGCTATCGTGACCATGCCGGCTTCCCGGGCCTGAAGTCGTTCGCTGCGGCCTCGCCGCTCTATGCGCCGGGCGGCGCCATGGCGGTTGCGTTCGAACAGGCCGGCAAGACGGCCGTTCCGCGTCCGCCGCATCCGGCCTATCCGACCATCACGCTCGCTTTCCAGCAGGCGATGACGAACATCTTTGATGGCGCCGACGCCCAGCAGGAGCTGACCAAGGCGGCCAAGGAGATCGACGCCGACATCGAGGACAATGACGGTTATCCGCCGTTCGGCGAGGCCAAGTAGGCTGTTTGCCCGGCCTTCTTGGCCGGGCGGATGCCGCAAGACATCAGCGCCGCGTCCCCGGGGGACGCGGCGTTATCCAAGAGCCGGAGATGATCCCAAATGTCTACCGAAACCCTGACGGCCGGCCGGCATCGCCGCGCCCCGCTCTGGGGCGGTCGCTTTCAGGAACTCGGTATGCTGCTGCCATCTCTGGCACTCATCGCCGCGTTCCTGCTGCTGCCGTTCCTCTCGTCCTTTCGCATCGCGCTCACCAATGAGCGGCTGATCCCGCGTCCGGTCCCCGCCCGCTTCGTCGGCCTCGACAATTTCCAGAAAGTCCTGACGGACCATGATTTCTGGCAGGCGCTGTGGAATGTCGCCCGCTTCACCGTGATGGTGCTGCCGGTGCAATGCGGCTTCGCGCTCGCCATCGCCCTGCTTCTGAACCAGAAGCTGCCGTTCCGCAATTTCTTCCGCGGCCTGTTCTTCCTGCCGGCGATCACGTCGATGGTGGTCGTGTGCGTGATCTGGGCAACGCTGTTCCAATATCCGACCGGCCCGTTCAACCAGATCCTCGGTGTCGTCTCGTTCGGCATGGCGCAGCCGATCGACTGGCTCGGCGATCCCGCCTGGTCGATGCCGGCCATCGTGCTGCTCTCGGCTTGGCAGGCCTATGGCTTCCAGATGATCGTCTATCTCGCAGGCCTGCAGGGCATCTCGGATTCGCTTTACGAGGCGGCATCGCTGGATGGCGCCAATCGCTGGCAGAAGTTCTGGCATGTCACGATGCCGTCTCTGCGGCAGACGCATGTCTTCGTGCTGATCATCACGACGATCCAGGCCTTCAAGCTGTTCACGCAGGTGAACATCCTGACCCAGGGAGGACCGCGCGGCACGACGGAAACGCTCGTGCACTACATGTTCTCCGCCGGCTTCGTGAATCAGCGGCTGGGTCTCGCCTCCGCCGTTGCCATCATCCTGTTTTTCATCGTGCTGGCCGTCTCGCTCGTGCAGCGCCTGGTGGTGAGGGACCGCAAATGACCGTCATCTCGGAACCCCTCTCGCCGCCTCGGCGGACCGCCTCCGAGCCGCGCGATATTGGCGGCATCATCAAGCTGGTTGCCGTCTCGATCATCGCGCTGGTCATCGTCTCGCCGCTGATCGTGCTCGTCGTCGGCAGCCTCAAGGCCGACCGTTTCCAGATCCTCGCCGACATGGGAACGTTCCGCGCCTTCTGGGTCGAGAACCCGACGTTGCAGAATTTCCGCGACATGTGGGTCTTTTCGGGCGCCCTGCCCTTCGGCCGCTACCTGCTGAATTCGCTGGTCATCCTGTTCTGCACGGTGATCGGCGGCGTGTTCCTCAATTCCATGGCCGCCTTCGTGCTGGCCTGGGGGCGGCTGCCGGGGCGTGCGGTCATTCTTGCCGCCCTCGTCGCGCTCTATATAGTGCCGCAGGAATCGATCGTCCTGCCGCTCTTGACGATCATCAACAGGATCGGCCTGTCCGACAGCTTTGCGGCGCAGATCCTGCCCTTCATGGCGAGCCCGCTCTACATCTTCCTCATCTACCAGTTCTTCATCCAGATCCCGCGCGACATCTATGATGCCGCGACGGTCGACGGCGCCGGGCCCTTCCGCATCTACTGGTCCGTCTTCCTGCCGATCAGCCTGCCGGTCCTCGCCACGGTCGCCATCCTGCTCGGGATCGAGACCTGGAACCAGTATCTGTGGCCGCTGATGGTGACGCAGACCGACTATGCGCGGCCGATCTCGGTGGGCATCGCCTCGTTCTTCGGGACCGGCACCGTCTACTGGAACAACGCCATGGCAGCCTCGGTGATGATGATGATCCCGGTGCTCATCTTCTACCTCGCCTTCCAGAGATGGTTCGTCAGTTCGTTCATCTCCTCCGCCGTCAAAGGCTGAAACGCCCGTCAGGATTTCCATCATGAAGATCGACTTTGCCCTCAATGCGGGCGAGACGCTGCACGTTTTCCTGAAGCCGGTCGGGGCAGCGCGCGAATCCGTGGCGAACCTTGTCACCGCGGACGGGGCGTCGCGCGAACTCCGCGGTCCTGCCTCGGACGACTTCACCCGAGCTGAAGCGGAGGGGCTGACAGCAGGCCCGGCTTCGCTGACATGCGACGCCGCAACGACCGCACTCTCGCTGGTTTATGCCTTCGACCCCGCGTCGGTGCTCACCTCGGGCATCCGCACGCTGTTTACGACGGATCGGAACCGGGCCAACACAGCCCGTCATCTGTTGCATCTCGCGCCGCCCTTCGGATGGATGAACGATCCGAACGGGCTGTCTCGGGCGGGTGGGCTCACGCATCTGTTCTACCAGCACTATCCGCACAGCCATCGCTGGAACACCATGCATTGGGGCCATGCCGTCTCACAGAACGGCATCGACTGGACCCATCAGCCGATCATGGTGATGCCGAGGCCGGAACTGCTCGCCTCGGACGAGAAGGTCGGGGGCGTGTTCTCCGGCTCCGCCATCAATCTGCCGGATGGCGGCCTGCGCATTTACTACACCGACCGCGAGGACGATCGCCTGCCGAACTGGGAATGGCAGATGACGGCGGTGACGGAGGATCTCGTCACCGTCGGGCCGTCTTCACCTGTCGTCAGCGCGACTCCGGCCTTACCCGGCTTTGGCAAGAATTTCCGGGATCCCTATGTCTTCAAGGGG
Organism: Kaistia soli DSM 19436; assembly: GCF_900129325.1. GTDB lineage: Bacteria > Pseudomonadota > Alphaproteobacteria > Rhizobiales > Kaistiaceae > Kaistia > Kaistia soli. The sequence continues at coordinate 204,981 of NZ_FQUP01000003.1, forward strand.
CCGGACGGTCTCTGGAAGATGCTGCTCGGCGGCGGCACCGAGACTGCAGCCGTCGTGCTGCTTTATGAGACGAGCGATCCGCAGGGTGTTGCCGACTGGCGTTTCGTCGGCGTTGTGCATGAAGAACCGACGACGCAGAAGCTCCCGGCCGAATGTCCTTGCATGGTGGCGCTCGATGGCGAGGGCGAAGGGCTACACGTGCTCATCCTCGGCCTGCTTGGTTCACGCGACGAAGTCAGCCGCCGCCGCAACATCACCGTCGCGATGGTCGGCCGCTTCGATGGCAAGACCTTCGAACCCCTGGAGCGCTTCGAGCTCGATTATGGCACCGACGCCTATGCCTTTCAGGGCATTGCCGGCGACGATGGCCCGTTCGGCTATGCCTGGGCGGCCAACTGGACCGACGTCTTCAAGGAACGCGACTTCCCGAGCGCCATGACCTTCCCGCGCCGGCTGGTCTGGAAAAACGGCACGCTCTCGACGCCGCCGCTTGAAACGGTCGAGGCGCTGCGCCTGCCGGCATCTCCCGTCGCGATCGAGCCCACGTCGCCGCCCGTCGCTTTGCGGGACGGGCTCGGCGAGATCGAAATCGAGATCGGCGCCAAGGGCGAGCCTTTTGAGCTGGCATTCGCGCATCCGGCCTTCGGCCTGTCGCTCGGCTTCGATGGCAAGGTGCTCGAGCTGCACTTCAAGCCGCCGGGCACGCGGCCCTCGCCGCGCTACTTCATCGAGAATATTGCACCCGAGAAGCTCAGGATCTTCGTCGATGTCGGGTTGATCGAGATCTATGTCGACGATGGCCGCTGGTGCATCACCAAGCGGATCGACAGCGACGAGCCAATCAGCTCGGTGAGCCTCGCCGCAGCGCCCGGTATCATCGCCGCCGCGTCGTTGCGCGCTCTGCGTCCGCAAGGCGCCTGACGGCGCTCCGACCAGCAATCACGCGATGATGGTCGCCGCCAATGCTTCGGCGGCCATCAGCAGATCGGCGGGCGAGAGGCGGATCTGCAGTCCACGCTGGCCGCCATTCACATAGACATAGGTCTCGTCGATCGCGGCGGCTTCGACGACCGTGCGCAACTTGCGCTTCTGTCCGAACGGGCTGACGCCGCCGACCTTGTAGCCCGTCAGCCGCTCGGCGTCCGGCACCGGCATCATCGCCGCCGACTTGCCGCCGAAGGCGATCGCGACCTTCTTCATGCTGGCCTCGCGATCCGAGGGAAGCACCAGGCAGACCGGCTTGCCATCGACCTGCGCGATCAGCGTCTTCAGGACGCGATGCGGCGGCTCCCCGATGGCCTCAGCCGCCTGCAATCCGACGCGCTCGGCGCCCGGATCATAGTCATAGGTCACGAGTTCGAAGGCGACGCCGAGCTTGCGGAGCGCGAGAGTCGCGGGGGTCGTCTGGGCCATCCGGAGCATTCCACGAAAATGATCGCCCCTTGATGCGGGATGGCAGGCCCTTGCCGCAAGCCCTCTCCGAAGTCGGACGACGTCAGAGCGCCTGATCGAGGATCAATGCCGCGGCACCGACGAGGCCGGCATTTTCTCCAAGACCGGCCGGAACGACCACGACGTCGCGGAAAGCAGGCATGAGGTTCTCACGCATGACGTGATGAATCCGGGCCTCCATCAGGTCGAAGCCGGAGACTACGCCTCCGCCCATGATGACCCGCTCCGGGCTGTAGAGATGAACGAGGCTCGCGAAGCCGCGACCAAGCAGCCACGCCTCCTCATCGATCAACGCCCGCGCCACGGCGTCACCGTCGCGCGCGGCGGCCACGACATGGCGGGCATCGACATGCCCGTCCCGCGCCAGCGCGCCGAGAGCGCTTTCCGGATGAGCGATGGCTGCGGCGCGCGCGCGCTTGCCGAGCGCAGTCCCCGAGGCATGCGCCTCGAAGCAGCCGACGACGCCGCAAGGACAGCGCGGGCCATCTGGCGTCATCGTGAAATGGCCAACATGGCCGGCCATGCCACGCCGCCCATGCAGCACGCGGCCATCGGCGATGACGCCGCCGCCGATCCCCGTCGAGACCGTCACATAGACGAGATGGTCGAGCCCCTGCCCCGCACCGTGGCGCCATTCGCCAACCGCCGCGGAGATGCCGTCGTTTTCCAGCACCACGGTACGGCCGGTTATGTCCCGAAGGCGATCACAGAGTGGGTAGTCATCCCAGCCCGGCAGTGTGGGAATGTGCAGGATAGTACCTGTCTCGCCGTCCAAAGGCCCGGGCGCCGAGATGCCGATCCCCGCCACCTGCGCATGATCGGCATCCCCCTCGACGCTGGCGATCAGCCGGCGCATCTGGTCCAGCACCGCATCGGGTCCACCGACGGCATCGGTCGGTTCGGCCGCGCGTCGCAGCACCTTGGCACCATCGACAAGGGCGGCGCGGAGCTGGGTTCCGCCGAGGTCAATGGCGATGGCGAGACGGCCGCTCATGCTTCAGCGGGCAAGCGGCAGGCCGTGGACCCAGCCGATGCGCGCCGAAAGATCCGGGGCGCCAAAGGCCAGCGAGCCCATGACGATTGTCTCGGCGCCGCTAGCTCTCAGATCAGGCACGGTGTTTTCGCGGATGCCGCCATCGGCGGCGAGCCGCAGATCTCCCGTCCGGCCTGCACCCGCGATCAGCTTCGCAGCCTCGCGCAGGCGAGAGGTCGCGGACGGGTCGAGCCCTTGTCCCTTCACGCCAATTCGCGTTCCCAGCAGCGTCAGGAGGCTGATGCGGTCGAGATGATCGGCGACGGTGGCGACAGGCGTCTCCAGCTTCAGCACGATGCCCGAGGGCAGGCCGAGCCGGCCGATCAGGTCGAGGCCGGCGTCGAGATTGCCATTCTCGGCATGAATGCTGATAAGATCGGCGCCGGCTTCCGCGAATTGCTCGATCTGCGCGCCTAGGATTGCGTCCTCGACCATCAAATGAACATGCAATGGCTTGGCCGTGACTTTGCGAACAGCAACCAGAAGGTCCGGGAAATAGAGCAGCGCCGGCGAGAAATGTCCGTCGGCGACGTCGACATGGTAGATGTCCACGAAGGGATCGACGCGCGCGACATCATCGGCGAGGCGGCCGAGATCAGCCGACCAGAGCGAGAATTCTGCGAGCAGACGGTCTTTCGGCAGCGCCTCGAACCAGCCGGTTTCGGGTTTCATGTGGACGTCTCCTTCAGGAAATCGGATAGCGCGGCGCGAGCCTCGCGAACATAGGCTTCACGGCTCACCGCCTTCGGCGTAATGCGGACCAGCGTCGCGGACGGGATCGTCCTGGCCAGCGCCTCGGCATGGGCGAGCGGGTGGATCGCATCCTGCTCATGCGCAATGATCAGCGTCGGAACGCGGAGGGACGCTACGGCATCGGTGTCGACCCCCGGCCCATCCGAAGAGATACGGATCAGAAGTTCGGAGGTCGTGGCGATCGGCATGCGCTGAAAGAAGCCGCGCAGCGAGGCGATGTTATCCGGCACGCGCTCGGCGAGTTCGGCGGCGACGGACGAATTCTCGAAAAGAACCCGCGCCTCAACGGGCCCGTAATCGCGCAGCAGTTCTCCAACCAGCGCGTTCGGCAGCATATTGGCGGGCGCCAGCTCGGTGAACCAGGCCGGGCGGACGAGAACGAGACCGGAAACCAGATCGGGCCGTGTGACCGCGAGCCTCAGCGCGATCGCGGCCCCCATCGAGACGCCACCGATGACGACAGGCGGCCTCGCCTCAGCCTCAATCAGCGCCGCGACATCGTCGGCGAAGGTCGCAATTGAAAAGCGCTGCGCCGGACCAGCCTCGGACAGGCCGTGACCGCGGCATTCCAGCGTCAGGCACGACCAGTCGGCAAGCGGCGGAAATAACTCGGCCGGCTGGGCGGCATCGCCGCAGAGACCATGCTGGAACAGCATCGTCCGCCCGGCACCGCTTCGCGCCGTGGAAAGGGCAAGTCCCTCCCGCTCGAAGCGCCCCCGGATCATGTCGGAGCGCCTGACGCTTCGAGGAAGGCGGCGACCCGGGCCGCATCGCCGGCCGCAAGGCCATGTGTGACGAGCGGGCCGTCGAAACCGGCTGCCCGAAGGACGCGAATGAAATGCGGGAAGTCGATGACGCCATCGCCGGCTGTCGCGAAGCTGCCATCGGCGTGGCGATCCTTGGCGTGGGCCAGCGCGATGCTGTCGCCGAGCCGCGAGACCGCATCCTCGACCAGGGCTTCCCGCTCGGCGGCAGTCGCCGCCTCGAACAGATTGGCGGGATCGAGCACGATCCTGATGCGCGAGCTCCCGAAATGGTCGATCAGCGTGCGCGCGTTGGCTGCCGAAGAGACGACATTGCCAAGCTCTGGCTCAACGCCGATCGCGATGTCATGCGCCTCGGCGATCGGCAATAGCAGCTCGAATTCGGCGATCAGATCGTGCCATGCCGCCGGGCTGGCATTGTCGGGATGATGGCGCCACTGGTCGGCGGCATCACGGCTGCCGGTGCAGACGGTCAGGAGCCGCGTGCCGATCACCGGCGCGGCAGCGGCGAGCGCGGCGAAGCTGGAACGGCCTTCCTCGCGAACGGAGAGCGCGGGATGGATCATGTTGTAGGTGGCCGAGAGCGCCGCGATCGCGACGCCGGTGCGCTCCGAGGCATCGGCGACCGCACGAGCTGTCGACATGTCGACGGATACCGGCAAGGACGGCAGGCCCGAACAGGCCATATTGTACTGCACAGCCGCATAGCCGGCGTCACGCGCGGCCGCGAGCACGGCGTCGGGGGTCGTTCCGGGGAAGGTCTTCGCGAAGATACCGAGTTGCATCAGAGCGCTCCGGCCACGTCGGCAAGTTTCACCGGCTGGCCGGTACGCGCCGATTCCGCGACCGCGACCATGCCGCGCACGCAGGCGACGCCGTCCTCGATATCGGCGCCACGCATCGGCGCGCCGTCGAGGATCACCGATGCGAAACCCTCCAGCTGGCGGCGATAGAAGTGGCCGTCAGCGCCGAGCACCCGCGAGGTGGTTCCGGTCGCTTCGTGGAAGATGTCGACGTCGGAACTCTTGTAGTACCAGGGATTGTAGGTCTTGCCGACGATGCTGCCGCGCTCGCCATAGATCTGGAAGCCCTCGTGCCAGTCCATGCGCACCGGGATCGTCAGATCGAGATGGCCGAAAGTGCCATTTTCGAAGGCGACATCAACGAACCAGCAATAGGCGTTGAAGCGCTCACGGAAATGCGCGTCGACCTCGACGATCGGTCCACCGAAATAGCGGGCCGTATCCAGAAGGTGGCTGCCATGGGCGAGCATGAAATAGCGCCGGAGATCGGCCTTCGGATTGCCTGAGGGCCGCTTCGAGCCGGCACTTGTCACGATCAGCGGCTGCACTGCGTCGGTCATGGCGTAGCGATGGGTCGAGTCGCAGTACCAGGCCTTCAGCGCGAGCATTTCGCCCATTTCGCCGTCGATGAAATCCTTGGCGCTCTCGAGTCCAGCGTCGAAGCGCTTCATATGGCCGACCTGCAGCACCTTGCCTGAAGCCTCGACGGTTGCCTTCAGAGCCTCGACTTCCTCGACCGTGATGCCGATCGGCTTCTCGGAGAGAACGTGCTTGCCGGCCGCGAGCGCAGCCTTGGCAGCCGGAACATGGAAAGCGTCGGCCGTCGCGATGATCACCGCATCGAGTTCAGGATCGGCGAGCATGGCATCGTAACTGTCGAACGTCTTTTCCGGCGCATGCATCGCCGCCATCCGGGCCAGCAGATCCGGCGCGACGTCGCAGATCGCGAACAGATCGGCATTCTTGGCCTTGGTCGCGCTTTCGAAATGCGCCGCTTGAGCAATCTGCCCGCAGCCGAGCACGCCAACCTTCAGCCGCCGTTCGTTCTTCGCAACCATTGCCGTTCCCTCTCGCGCGCCGTCGTTCCGCCTCTTCGATTAATATCTTTACTAAAGTAACAAATCAAGGACAAGCCGGATGCTAGGCTTCCCCGTCCGCCAGATCGAAATTGGAGAGATCGAATGCGCGGTGATGCGCAATGGTCGCGGCCCCGATCGCGCATTCATGCAAGCCAAGCGCCGAAAGGCGGATATCCGGCACGCGCATGCCCGGGACGATGCCTGACGCCACCACCGCCTCCAGCACGGGGATCATCCGCTCGATCACCGGCCGCATAACGCCGCCAAGGACGATCGTCGAGGGATTGAAGATATTGACGAGGCTGACGATACCGCGGCCGAGCCGTTCGGCGATATGATCGATGGCTGTGACAGCGTTGGGGTCATCGTTCTCCGCGGCCTCAGCGACCCGCCCCGGAAGACCGGTCGTGTCGCTTTCGCCGGTTTCATCACCGCTGCGCCAGAGGCGGGCGAGCGCCGCGAGATTGACGAAGGTCTCCAGACAACCGACCTGCCCGCAGGAGCAACGGGGGCCGTTGTCTGCAATGCGGACATGCCCGAACTCGCCAGCCGTGCCCGAGCCGCCGCGCAGCAGACGGCCATTGATGATGGCCGCCCCGCCGAGACCCGTGCCGAGCTTTAGGAAGATCGTGCAGTCACTCGGCAGTTCCGGCTGGGTATAGACCGCGCCAAAGGCGGCGGCGGTGGCATTGTTCTCGACGATGGCGGGAAGCGGAATTGCCTCCGCAAGCAGCGCCCTGAGGTTCAGTTCCCGCCAACCGAGGATCGGGAGGTGGACGACATAGCCGTCAAGCGTGACAAGGCCCGGAACCGTGACGCCAACGGAACGAATCCGGCCAGAAAAACGCGGATCCGACTCATGGGCTGCGAGTTCGTCGGCGATCATAGCGGTGATCATCTCGGGCGACGTTGCCCTCGGGATGATCCGTTCCGCCGTTTGCGTCACCTTCGCGGCCAGATCGAGCAAGGCAAAGCGGAGCACGCCGACGCCGATCTCGACACCGAGAAAATAGGCACCCTCAGGAGCCAGGGCGACCGCTACCGCCGGACGGCCAGGCTCCCTCCCCGCCCGCGCCGCGCCGCGCGGCTCCTCGCGCACCAGGCCACGCTCGATCATCTCGGTGACAAGGCGCGTGACGGTCGCCGGCGTCAGCGAGAGCTGTCGCGCCATGTCGGCGCGGCTTGAAGGTCCATGGACGCGCAGAAGCGTCAGGATGCCCCGTTCGTTGACGTAACGGGCCAGCGTCTGGTCGGCCATGCGCAGCGAACCCTTTCCTCGGGCCCAGCCGCGGCCCCCCGGATCATCTATCCGATCAGGGTCGCAATGTCAGGCAGCGCCGTCAGATGATCGAGCGCCGCGAGGCGATGCCGCCATCGACGGTCATGATCGTGCCGGTGATATAGCCCGCGCGATAGGAGGCGAGGAACACGATCAGATCGGTGACCTCGTGCACATGGGCCGGACGTCCGAGCGGATAGGTCGTTTCCAACTCGCCATAACGGTTTTCGTCGCCGAAGACGTCCTTGGCGCGCTTCTTCAGCATGTTGTAGATGCGGTCGGTGTTGACCGGACCCGGATTGACGCCCACGACGCGGATCTTGTCGTCGAGGCTCGACCCGCCGAGCGCGCGTGTGAAATGCATCAGACTGGCATTGCCGACCGCGCCCGCGATGTAGCGCGGGTCCGTAACCTCGCCGCCATTGCCGATATTGTTGATGATCACGCCGCCGCCGGCCGCCTTCATACGAGGGTAATAGAGCCTGCAGAGATTGATATAGCCGAAGACCTTCAGTTCCCACCCGGCGCGCCATTTGGCCTCGTCGATATCGAACAGCGAGCCCGAAGGAATGACGCCTGCATTGTTGACGAGCACATCGACATCGCCCGCCGCATCCGCCAGCCGCTCGGCCGCCCCAGGCTCGGTCAGATCGAGCGGCATCAGCGTGACGCTCCGCTCCGGCATCTCGTCGACGATCTCGGCCTTCAGCGCGGCGAGCTTCTCGACATTGCGCGCGGTCAGCACGAGTTCGCAGCCCTCCTCGGCGAATGCCTTGGCAAGCCCGGCACCAATCCCCTGCGAGGCGCCGGTGATCAACACCTTCTTGCCGGTCAAACGCAGATCCATCGGGGGTCTCCTCTTGATTTCAAACGGTCGTCGCGACCGGGCGGTAAAATGTCTGCTGCGCTAGCGCGGCGAATTCAGTGGATGGACCGTCGTCCGGATGTCCGTCCAGAGACCCATCCTGGCGGCGCCTTCAGCAGCGCTGTCAGAGGGCAACTGGCCGTTGCGGATCAGAAAATCGTTGGTGAAGCGAATTGCTTCGTTCGAGAGATAGCCAAGGCCCACCGCCGTTCCGTCGCCCCATAGCGCCAGCTTCGCGATCTCGGCGATCATCACCGTCTGGAGGGTGGCATCGAGGGAGGGATCGCGCCGGAGCACACTTTCGACCGCTTCGCCTTGCTGAGCGAACGCATGCTGCCAGCCTCGCAGGCTCGCTTCGACGAAACGGGCAACGAGCGACGGCTCCTGGTCGGCCAATTGTTCGGAGGTAATGATTGGATCGCGCGGGATGACGATGCCGTGGCCAGCCGGATCGAACAGGACCAGGTCGTCGATCCCCGCAGACCGCAGCTTGGGCAACTGATTGTAGAAAGTCGCGGCGGCGATATCGACGTCGCCATCAAGGAACGGCTGCATGGAGCCGCCTTGAATGACTTCTTCGATCGAGGCCGGACTGACGCCGGCCTCCGCCAGCATCGCGCGGAGGATCAGATGGATGCCGGTGTACCATGTGCTGACGCGCCGGCCGGCAAAGTCCGCGAGCGAGTAGATGCCCGATCCGGCACGCGCGATGTAGACGACATCGGTTTTCTGAAACACCGTGGCTACGGCGACAACCGGCAGGCCTTCGGCGCGGGCTGCCAGCACACTCTCGAGCCCGCCGCCCTGCGCAAATTCGGCTTCGCCGCTGGCAACGACCCGCTCGGGATCAACGCCCGGTCCACCAACCCGGATGTCGACGTCGAGACCGGCCGCCTCGTAGAAGCCCTTGTCTGCCGCGACGTAGTAACCGGCGAACTGCGACTGATGCAGCCATTTGAGCTGCAAGGAAACCCTGTCCGTCATAGTGCGCCCTCGCGAGTGCCAGCCAGCACGACGTTCAGCGGCACCGGACGCAGCGGAATGCGTGGCGGGTTGAAGCCGGCCGCTTCGGGCGAGGTGCCTGTTTCAGCCGCGACGATCTCAGCGACGGCAAAACCGCAGATACGGCCCTGGCAGCGGCCCATGCCGGCGCGCGTCCATAATTTGGCCCCGGCGACACCTTTCGTGCCTCCGCTCAAGGCCGCGCGTATGTCCCCCTTGCGCACGTCCTCGCAGCGGCAGACGATTGTCTCGTCGCAGACCAGCGTGGCGATGGACTCGGGGACTGGATAGAGCCGGCCCAGCGCTTGGCCGAAGGCACGGGCGGTCTGTAGCCGGCGCGCGAGGATCGCTCTGCGGTGTGCGAAGTCGGATGTAACGAGACCGAGATCCGCCGCCGCGGCAATGCCGGCTAACGCGCCCGATAACCGGGCCGGGGCAGCGCCAGCGATCCCTGTCACCTCGCCGGCTGCATAAATGCCCGGTATCGACGTCCGGCCTGTCTCAGCATCTGCGCTGCAATACCAGCCGCCAACGTCCCGGTCGTAAGCATGGCGACAACGCAAGAGCGCCGTCAGTTCGATCATTGGCCGGAAGCCCCAACCGATCAGCAATGCATCAATGCCGGAGATGGTCTCCGTTCGTGTCGTGTCGATGGCCCCGTCATGGCTGATCGGCGCGATCCGTATGGCCTGGACGCGATCACCGCCAAGAGCCTCCGTGACGACGAAGCCGCGGCGGCGGTCCCGGATCGCCCGAACAGCGGCCAGAAGCTGCAGCGCCTCGGCCCAGCGTGCCGGATGGCGGGACACAAGTCGTGCAGGCGCACACCGCGCCGTCCCCGCCTCCACCAGCATCGCCGGCGTCGCCCCGATCCCGCGCAGGGTCGCCGCGACCGCGTAGAGGAACGGTCCATTGCCGGCGAGCGCGATGCGTCGCCCCGGAGCGGTGCCGCCGAGCTTGGCGAGGCGCTGGCCGGCGCCTGGCGTCATCACGCCCGGCAAGGTCCAGCCAGGGAAGGGCATGACGCGATCATAAGCGCCACTGGCGACGATGAGCGCGCGGTAGCGGAAGGCGAGCGGACCTGCCGGGCCGTTGGCAAGGATCTCGCGCTCCGGAAAAGCCGCCCAGACCTCGGCGCCACTATGAATGGTGACGTTTGCGGCAATAGCGGCGCGGGCGGCGGCTGCCCCTTCAGCCTGCTGACGCGTCGATGGCGGCCCGACAGGATCCTGCATCCAATATTGACCGCCCGGCTGCGTGCCGGCGTCGATGAGATCGACTTTTGCCCCAGCTTTGGCGGCGGCGAGTGCTGCCGAGAGCCCCGCAGGACCGCCACCGACCACGAGGATATCAGTTTCGATCCGCATCATGGCCGGCCGGTCTCGATGCGCATGCCGTCGCTGACCGGCGTGATACAGGCACGAATATTGGGCCGACCATCGACGGTGACGAGGCATTCGAAGCAGATGCCCATGCCGCAAAAGAGTCCGCGCGGTTCCTCGCCTTTCGCCGTTCGGCGGAGGATCGGATTTCCCTCGCCATGCAGCACAGCGCCGAGAGGCCGTCCGGCCACGGATTCGACGCGGCGCCCATCGACGAGGAGGGTAATCCGCGCAGTCATGCCGCAGCCCTGGCGGCAAACCGGCCGACATCGTAGAGGTCGTCACGGCAGGGCGGCGTCGTGCCGTCGATGCGGTCCCTGATGATCCTGGCCATGCCGAGCGACCGAACGAAGCCAGTGCCGCCATCGCCTGCCGCCACAAACAATCCCTCGGGCCCGGCAGGACCGGTCAGGAAGCGATCGTCCGGCGTCACCGCCTCATAACGGACCCAGGACCGCAGCAGATCGAGTCCCGCCAGCGCTGGAAACAGGAAGAGCAATGTATCAACGGAATCGCGCACGAAGGCTCTATCAACTTCCGGCACGATCTCGGGACTGCCTGTAGCAGTCACGCCGCCTTCGAGCACGGTATTGAACAGCACCTGCCCGCTCGCGGCCTGCTGGATCTGCGTGTAGCCGGCATCGACGCCCCCTTCCGCCTTGCAGGCGCCGACGACGGTGCGAATGACGGGTCTCGTTCCAACCGTGGCGAGACATTGAGCCTTTCGCGGCACAATGGGCAGTTCCACGTCGGCGGTCGCAGCAAGCCTCTGCGTCCATGGCCCTCCGGCGATGACAACGATGCTGGCCTCGAAGCGGCCGAGCGACGTCTCGACGCCGGCTATCCGTCCGCCTCTGGTTACCAAAGCCGTCACCGTGGCTCCGGAAACGACGTCGGCTGATCCACTCCTCGCGACATCGAGCAGGGTTCGGACGGCGAGAAACGGATTGACGACCGCGGAGTCGGGCGACCAGGTGGCCGCCACGATCGGACCTGTCAGTCCCGGTTCGATCGCCTGGACCTCCGCCGGGTCGAGCAATTCAGGCCTCAGTCCGGCCGCGCGCTCGATGCCGATCCAAGTCTCGGCCGACCGCCGCTCATTCTCGTGCCGCAGGAAGCGCAGCTGGCCGCAGCGGTTGTATTCGAAGCGCGGCGCCCGGCGATCGAGCTCCGCCCAGGCCTCGCAGCACCATGTGAGAAGCGGCAGCTCCTCCTCGTCCATCATATGCGTGCCGATGCAGGCGAGGCTCGCGCCCGAGACCGCACCACCCGGGACGCCTTGCTCAAGAACGAGGACGCGACGCCCGCTTTCGGCCAGCGCCGCAGCAGTCGCGGCGCCCACGACGCCGGCGCCCACCACGATGGCGTCGGCGCGCTTCACCATGAGCTGCTCCGCACCGCCTCGGGCGCCGCAGCCCAGAAGCGGGTATCAACGAGACCAGGATCGTCCGGCACGCTGTGGCCTTCGATCTCTGCCATCGCGCGAAGCGCCTGTTCCATGTGGCGCGGATCTGGATAGCCGAGGCCCTCCGACAAAGTCGCCCCGGAAAGCGCGAGCGCCCGTATATCGGCAAGCTGCCCTTCCTGCTCGAGCCGGGACATGTCGGGCCTGAGGCGAACCGTCAGCGAGATCGCCGCGTCGAGATCGTGGAACGCCTTGGTCCAGCCGGCCAGGACGGCGTTGATGACGCTCTGCGTCGCCTCGGGATGGGCCTCCACGAAGTCGCGCCGTGCCACCAGACCATCCTTCAGAAGCGACGCGCCATAATCTGCCGCTCGGAAAATGATGAAGTCGTCGAGCGATCCGGCTGCATGCTCAAGATGATGGATCTCGTGATAGGTCGTCATCTGCGCACAGTCGACCTTGGCCTCAAGAATGGCCGAAACGGTGTCGTTGACCGCCATGCGCTCGTAGTCGTCCTGCGTAAGGCCGGCGCGATGCAACATCCAGGTCAGCTCGAGATCCTCGCGGCCCGGCCAGACGCCGAGACGCCGTCCCGCCAGATCGCGCGGCCGCTCGATGCCCAGGCTGCGGCGGGCGGGGTAGACGAGCGAGCTGACCTGCTGGATCGCGAGCAGGAAAACGAGCTCGTCGGCCCTGCCGCTCTCCATCATGTGGGCGGGACTTGCCACCGCGAAGGATACGTCGCCATCCAGCACCGCTGCGATCGGCCCCTTGGCAAAATCAAGCGGCACGCACCGGATATCGACGCCGGCATCAAGGCCGAGACCCTCATGCTCGGCGATGAGATAGCCGGCGAATTGTGGTTGCGGATGCCAAAGCAGGCGGATGCGGATCGTCTTCATGTCGCCCTCGTTCATCCGTAGCGCTTGCCGCCGGCAAACCAATCGTCAAATCCAGGCGCCGTGCTCACGACGACGTTGCGCTTGCGCTGGTAGCCCTTGAGCGCGTCCCAACCGTTTTCGAGGCCATAGCCACTGTCGCCGAAGCCGCCCCAGATGGAGCGCGGGTCGTTCTTGTGGTGATCGTTGACCCACACCATGCCGGCGCGGATGCGTCCGGCAACGCGGTGGGCGCGGGCGACATCGCGCGTCCAGACCGAAGCGCCCAGCGCATAGGGCGAGTCATTGGCAAGCCTCAGGGCCTCGGCTTCGTCCGAGAACGCAGTGACCGAGACGACGGGACCAAACACCTCGTCGCGGAACAGTGCCATGCCGGGCTCGACGCCGGCAAAGATCGTCGGCTCGACATAGAAGCCGGCTGAGAAGGGTGCTGGAAGATCCGGCACTTCGCCGCCGACGACGCAGCGCGCGCCGGCTTTCATGGCGCCGTCGATATAGGCAAGGCAGCGCGCCTGCGCGCCCGCGGAAATGACAGGTCCCATGTCGGTGGCCGGATCGGCGGGGTCACCGAGGCGCAGCGCCCTCGCCCGCCTTGCGAAGGCCTCGACGAAAGCGTCGTGAATGCTGTCCTCGACGATGAAGCGGCTCGCCGAGACGCAGGTCTGCCCCGCCGCAACGAAGGCCGCAAAGGCGGCTCCGGCCGCCGCTTCCTCGATATTCGTGTCCGCGAAAATCACCACCGGCGTCTTGCCGCCGAGTTCCAGCGTGCAGGGAACCAGCCGTTCGGCAGCCGCGGCGGCCACCTTGCGGCCGGTCGCAGTGCCGCCGGTCAGATCGATATGCCTCACCGCAGGTGCGGCGCAGACCAGCGCGCCGGTTGTGCCGTCGCCCGTGATGACATTGACGACGCCAGCGGGCAGGCCGGCCTCGGAGCACCATGCGGAGAAAAGCAGTGGCGTTGCCGGCGCGAGTTCGGACGGCTTGATCACCACGGTGTTGCCAGCGGCAAGTGCGGCGGCAAGCTTTTTGACGAGGATGAGGATCGGGTGGTTCCACGGCGTCAGCAGCGCGCAGACACCATGCGGCTCATAGGCGGTGTAGGCTAGGAACCCTCCCCGCAGACGGTTTGATTCCGCCTCGAGACCGGCGGCGATACCGCCGAAATAGTCGAGCCATTCGGGAATGCGGCCCATCTGTGCGCGCATCTCGCGGATCGCTCGGCCCGTGATGGCCGATTCGAGCGTCGCGAGTTCGGCCATGCGCTGGCGTACGATCTCGGCGATCGCCCGAAGGTGCCGGCCGCGATCGAGTGGATCCAGCGCCGCCCATTGCGGCCCGGCGGCTTCCGCCGCCGCCACGGCCGCTTCGACGTCGGAGGCGTCACCGATCGGAACCGCGCCGAAAACCTCGCGACTGGCCGGGCTCGCGACGGGAATGCGGCCCGCACCCGAGGCAACGCGCCATTCGCCACCGATATGCAGCATGCTGCCCGAGAGCATCAGATCACGATCCGTCATCACTGCCGCTCCGGACGATCGAGTCCTAGATGGTCGCGCAACGTCTTACCCTCGTAGTCGGCCCGAAAGAGCCCACGGTCCTGCAGGATCGGCACGACGAGGTCGACGAAGTCGTCGAGACCGGCCGGGAAATAAGGTGGCATGACATTGAAGCCGTCGGCCGCACCGTTCTCGAACCAGTATTGCAGCGTGTCGGCGACCGTCTCAGCCGACCCGGCGAGCACCCAATGGCCGCGCGCCGCAGCGGTCAGATTGTAGAGATCACGCAGCGTCATGTTCTCGCGTCGCGCCTTGGCAAGCATCACCTTGGCAAAGGCGTGATAGGCGTCGTTCTCGCCGAGTTCGGGTACAGGCCCGTCGAGGTCATAGGCGCTCATATCCGTGCCGAAGCGATCGGACAGCATGGCGAGTGCGTTGGTGGACGAGACGAAACTCTGCAGTGTCTTCAACTTGTCGAAGGCCTCGCGATCGGTGCGGCCGACGACCGGCATCACACCCGGCAGCATCGTGACCGCGTCGGTGCTGCGGCCGAAGCACGGCAGCAGCGCCTTGAACGACGCATACTGCGCCTTGGCCTCGTCGAAGTCCTGCACCACGGAGAAGACGACGTCGGCGGTGCGCGCCGCAAGGCGCTGTCCGGGCGCCGAGCCGCCTGCCTGCAACACGACCGGCTGGCCTTGCGGCGAACGGCCGATGTTGAGCGGGCCCTTCACCTTGAGATAGGGACCATCATGATCGAGCGCGCGGACCTTCGCCGGGTCGATATAGAGACCGCTCTCGCGGTTCATGACGATGGCGTCGTCGGCCCAGCAGTCCCACAGCCCCTTCACCGTCGAGACGAATTCCTCGGCGATCTCGTAGCGGAGGCTGTGGTCGGGGTGGGCGCGGCCGAAATTGGCGCCCGAAACGGCGTTTGAAGTCGTTACGGCATTCCAGGCCGCACGGCCCTTGGAAATATGATCGAGCGATGCGAAGGCGCGCGCCGTCGACCAAGGATCGCCATAGGTAGTGGATGCGGTGGCGCCAAGGCCGATCCGGCTGGTGGTAACGGCAAGCGCCGAAAGCATCGTCAGCGGCTCGAGGCGCAGCGTATAGGAGGGGTGCGCTGCCGGATCGGCGTAGAGATTGTCGCCCATGAAGATGAGATCAAATTTGCCGCGCTCGGCGCTGCGGCCGATCTCCTGGATCGCCGTGAAATCCTGGAAGCTGTCGAACGCGCCGGGATAACGCCAGCCCGCGACATGGCTGCCGGTGCCGAGAATGAAAAGGCCGAGATGCATCTGCCGCTTGGTCATTTCAGCACCTGGACGAGCATGTCCGCGAATGCCGCCGTGTCCGCCCGCCTGACGATGCGCGCATTGGCGTCGCGGTCCTCCCAGCGCTCGACGAGCCGCGGCGGATGGACGCTCGACCAACCGCGCGTCGTCTCGCCGCCCACCTCGACATCGACGACGACTTCAGCGCTTTCGAGGATCAGGCTCTCGTCGATCGCCATCGCGCAGGTCAGTGAATCGGGATGGGTCGAGATGGTGCTGCCATAACGTTCGAAGGCGACCCGTCGGGGGGTCTTCGTCACGTCCATGAAGAATTTTCCAAGCGGCGTGCCGAGTGCCTCGATCCGCGCCACCGCTTCGGCATCGATCGAGCCGGAATTCAGCGTCAGCGTCCAGGTCGACAGCGTGATGTTGAATCCCGCGCCGAACACGATCTTCGCCGCTTCCGGGTCGACGTAGAAATTGAACTCGGCCGCCGGCGTCACATTGCCGACAGCATTGTCGGTGCCGCCCATGATCCAGAGACGCTTCAGCGCCTTGGCGATGCGGGGCTCCTTCAGGAAGGCGAGCGCGATATTGGTGAGCGGGGCCTGCGCGATGATCGAGATCTCGCCGGGATTGCCCATCACAAGATCGATGATGGCGTCGATCGCGTGCTTGGCTTCCGGCCGCTGCGCAGCCGGCGCGAACTCCAGTTCGCTCATCCCGTTCGAGCCATGGAAGCTCGCCGCTTCCCAGCGTCCCATGAGTGGTCGCGCGCTGCCGAGATAGACCGGAACCTCCCCGCCCCTGCCCGCCACTTCGATCGTGTGGAGGGCGTTTTCGACCTGTTGGTCGAAGGCGACATTGCCGTTGCAGATCGTCACCGCCTCGAGGCGGGCGGCAGGATGGCGAAGGCCGAGCAACAACGAAAAGCAATCGTCGCCGGCGGTATCCGTATCGATGATCAGGCGCGTCATCATGAAATTGATCGCTTATTCGAGAAACGCGAAACCCATGGTGCGCGCGTGGTAATGCAGGCCACCATCCTGGACGATGAGGAACATCGCCCGCTCGGCACTGTCGTTGTGATGCGAGTGCGGCTCGGTGGCAGGAGTCACCAGTGTCGCGAAGGGCGACCAAACGCATTTCTCGCCGCCGACCATCGAATAGCAGTCGTCGCCCCTCAGGATGAGCGTGATGGCAGCCGAGTTATGCCGATGCGCGCGCTGCTGCTCGCCAGCCGGAACGGTGTTCAGCGAGAGCGTCAGGGTCGGCATGATGTTGCGCGCCTTTTCCTGCCGGTCAGAAGAGAAAATCAGCGCGATGCCTGACGTGGTTGCATTCTGGGCCGCCTCCACGACCCTGCCAAGTTGGGCCGCGATCTCGGCCGCCGGATAATGCACGACGTCGATAGGCGCTTCGGCGTCTGGCGCCGGCCGCGATCCGTCGAAGGCGAGTTGCGGCTCGTTGGTGACGACCCAGAGGACGGCGCCGCCATCGGCTGCTGTCAACCTTGCCGCCACGCCGCCCGGCGCGAGAAAGACATCACCGGGGCCAAAGTCGACACGCTCCAGACCGATTTCGGCCGAGCCGGAGCCGCGCATGACATACCAGATCGCGCCTGTCGCTGCGAAATCGGCCACTAGCGTGTCGCGCGGAGCGATGGCGGCATAGCGGGCGAGCATCAACGGCGTTGTCGCCGCGAAGGCAGTACCGATCGCCGGTGACTGGTCACAGGGATAAAGACCGGTCACGGCGGATTCGAGAGCCGTCTGCGCTTCGTCGCGGAAGCAGGTCGCCGGGACTTTCGGTAGCTTCACATTGAAGGCATTGCCTGAATTGAAGAAACGCGCCCGCGCTTCGGCAGCGTTGCCCGGCGCGCCGGGCAACTGGACCGGCATGTCCGCCATGTCGATCGGCGGAGCCTTGGAAGCAGCACTGGTCATGTCCGTGTCTCCTTGTCTCAAAGGTTCGGCCGGCGTCGATGCCAGTCGGACACGCCCTGGTAAGCGTGCGCGGCGCGGCACAGCAGCGCTTCGGCAAAGGGCTTGCCCGCAAGCTGGAAAGCCATCGGGATGCCCATGCTGCTCGCGCCGCATGGCACCGTGATCGTCGGATATCCGCAGATGTCAAACGGAGCATTGAACGGTCCCACGGCCAGAATACCGTCGGGGTCAGGACCGAGCGTCGCCATATGAGCAAGCGTTGGCCCGGCAATCGGCAATGCGGGCACGAGGAAGAGATCGATCGGCGCGAACATCGCCGCCACGGCGCCGTTAAAGGCCCGCCGAGCCTGCTGCGCCTCTGCAAGTTCGAAGGCTGTCACGCGGTGACCGAAGTCCAGCAGCGCGGACAGGCGCTCGCCATATTCTGACCGGCGGGCTGGGAATGTATCACGGTGTGCAAGTGCAGCTTCGACCGAGCATTCGGTGTGCCAACCATAGAGAATGGGGCGCGTCTCCGGGAAATTCACCGCAACGAAGCGCGCGCCGAGACTCTCGAGAACGGGAACAACGGCATCGATCGAGGCAACGACTTCCGGCGTCGCCTTCGCAATGATGAAATCCCGATCGATGCCGATCGTGAGGCCGCCGATCCCCGCATCAATCCCGTCCATGTAGTCCGGAACCGCAACGGAGGCTGCCGTTGGGTCGGATGGGTCCGCTCCCGCGATGGCATGGAGCAGCGCGGCCGCGTCGCGGGCCGACCGCGCCATCGGCCCGACATGGTCCAGCGACTCTGCAAGCGGGAATACGCCATGACGGCTGACCCGACCCCAGGTCGGCTTGATGCCAGTCAGACCACAGCAGGCGGACGGAAGGCGGATCGAGCCGCCGGTGTCGGTTCCGAGCGTGCCGTAGGCAAGGCCCGACGTGACAGCGACACCTGAGCCGCTCGACGAATTGCCGGTCCAGTGCGCGTCGCCGAACGGGTTGACGGGTTCGGTGATGGACGGATGATAGCCGGCATAGACGCCCTCGGTGGCGGTCAGCTTGCCGAGCATGACGGCGCCGGCCGAGCGCAGGCGCGCCGTTGCGGTCGATTCATAGGGTGCCTGGAAATCGTCGTACATCGACGAGCCAAAGCCGGTACGAATGTCCATCGTATAGAAGACGTCTTTGACGGCCATCGGTATGCCGTGCAACGGGCCGCGCCAACCTCCGGCCGCGATTTCGGCATCGGCCTCCATCGCCGATTTGAGGGCCATTTCGGGCGCGACGGCGATATACGAGTGCAGCCGCCCGTCATGCTCCGCGATACGGGCGAGCATCAGCTCCGTGAGCCCCAGCGATGTCACGCGACCCGAACGAATCGCGTCGGAGAGCGATGTAAATTCTGCGCTCCAAAGCTCGTCCTCCATCGTGCGCACCCTCGTTGCCGGCCGCCACCGATGCCGCCGATCTGCGTATACAATAATAGATGATCTGGATAACCGATGCCCATATTATGGGCTCGCGACGCTCAGATTGGCGTCGAATCGCGGTTTGTGGGTCCATCCCGACGTCCCGCCGTCCATCGCACCACACGGCTTTGGCTTGGCATGCATATTGCTGATGAGTTCTTGCATACATGGACGGAGGGTCTGAATGTCGACTTCTATCACGCAGGGCATAGCGGCAGCATTCTTGGCCGCAATCACCGGCATCGCGGCGATCGACAGCGCCGCAGCTGCCGATCCGGTTTCCGTGCGCCTCAAATGGGTGGCGCAGGCGCAATTCGCGGGCGTCTATGTCGCCAAGGCCAAGGGCTTCTACGAGGCGGCCGGCCTCGACATGACCATCAATCCAGGCGGACCCAACGTCAATGTGGAGACGCTCGTGGCCTCGGGCGCCGATACATTCGGCATCGCATCGGGCACCGAAGGCGTGCTCTATGCGCGCGAGAAGAAACTGCCGCTGGTCGCGATCGGCATGTCGCAGCAGATCACGCCTTTTGCCTATGTGGCCTACACCGAGTCCGGCATCAATTCGGTCAAGGATTTCAAAGGCAAGCGCGTCGCGACCTGGATGGTTGGGCCGCAATATACGCTCTATTCGGTGCTGGCCGCCGAAGGTTTGAAGCAGGACGAAGTCAACATCGTCTCGCAACCCTTCTCGATGCAGCCCTTCATCGACAAGCAGTTCGATGTCGCGACGGTCACGCTCTACAACGAGCTGAACACGCTCAAGGAGCAGGGCATCACGAACATCAAGGTGTTCATGCCCGACGATAGCGGCGTCACCACCCAGCAGGACGCCATCGTCACCTCCGAGACGATGATCAAGGACAAGCCGGCCGAGGTGCAAGCCTTCTTGGACGCGACGCTGAAGGGCTGGAAATACGCTTTCGAGCACAAGTCTGAGGCCGTGGACATCGTGATGGCCGCCGGCTCGGGTCTTGAGCGCAAGCATCAGGAACTCATGCTTGACGAGATCGAGCGCGTCATGACGGCGAAGGCCGGCACGACGGAAGGCCTGGGCTACATGGATATGAAGTCGATCGAAACGGTGCAGGCAGATCTCATCAAGTTCGGCGCCATGAAGACCCCAGTCGATCTCAAGTCCGCCTTCGACAGCGCCTTCTGGGCCAAGGTCCCGGACGCCGACAAGAAGATGTGATCACCGGCCTCGGCGGCGCCATCTGGTGCGCCGCCGCAGCTCCGTTCTGCCGGCGCAATAGGCCGGAAAGGAGACCGATCCTTGCCTGACGAGACGACCGCCGTCGCCACCCCGCCGCATCTCCAGCTGGTCAATGTCTGGAAGCGCTTCGGCGAAGCGCCGAAGCAGACCGTTGCAGTGCGCAATGTCGACCTGTCGATCGAGCCGGGCGCATTCGTGACGCTGATCGGGCCGTCGGGCTGCGGCAAGTCAACGCTGTTCAGCATGATCTCCGGCTTGCTGCCGCCCGACTCGGATGGCTCGCTACTGCTCAATGGCAAGGTGCAGCAGGATGGCGCGCTGCTCGGCAAGATCGCCTTCATGCCGCAGCGCGACCTGCTGTTTCCCTGGCGAACGGTCCTCGACAATGCGACGCTGGCGCTCGAGGTGGAAGGCATGCCGCGCCGCAGGGCGCGCGCCAAAGCCGAGGCGCTGTTTCCCGAGTTCGGGCTTGGCGGCTTCGAACAGCACTATCCGCATCAGCTCTCAGGTGGCATGCGCCAGCGCGTTGCGCTGATGCGCACCTTCCTGTTCGAGCGCGACCTGATCTTGCTCGACGAACCCTTCGGTGCGCTGGACGCGCTGACGCGCAGCATGATGCAGCGCTGGCTGCTCGACATCTGGGCGAAGCATCGCCGGACTGTTCTGTTCATCACGCACGATATCGACGAGGCGATTTTCCTCGGCGACAAGGTCGTCGTCATGACCGCCCGGCCGGGCACGATCAAATGCGAGGAGGCGATCACATTGCCGCGCCCGCGTGATCTCGGCGTCGTGACGACGCCGGAATTCATGGCCGTCAAGAAGAAGCTTCTCGCGGTTGTCGAAGAGGAGAGCCTCAAGACCTTCGCGGCGGCATCGCCATGAATGCGCGCGCCCTCGCCCGCTCGCCGGTCGCCTCTGTCGTCTATGTCGCCGCCGCCTGGCTGGTTCTGGTTCCGCTCTTCAAAGTCCAGCCGCGCTATTTGCCGCCGCTGCCGGTGGTTCTCGCCGACGGACTCTCGGTCTGGCCGGATCTCGTCGCCGGCTTCTGGCGTACACTGGTCGAGACCGTGCTGGGATTTCTCGCCGGCGTCGTGCTCGGCGTCGGCTTTGGCATCGCGTTTTCGGCCTCTCGCATCATGGAGCGTGCGTTTCTGCCGATCTTCGTTGCATTGCAGACGGTTCCTGTGATCGCTTTCGGTGCCATCGTGGTGATCTGGTTCGGCAACACGATCATGGCGAAGGTCGTCATCGCGCTCTATCTCGCCTTCTTCCCCATCGCGGTGAACACGCTGCGCGGGCTGGAGCTTGCCGATCCGCAGCGCATCGCGTTGATGAAGAGCTTCGGCGCCTCGCACCTGCAACTGTTCCTGAAGCTCGCATTGCCGACCGCGCTCCCCAACATTCTCATCGGCATGAAGCTCGCGGTTGCCCTCAGCCTTGCCGGTGCGATCGTCGGCGAATGGTTCGGCGATACGGTCGGCCTCGGCGTCATGCTGCTGCAGGCGCTCTATTTCGAGCAGATCCCGCGCGTCTGGGTGCTGATCATCGCCTGCGGGGCGATGGGCACGCTGCTCTATGGCGCCCTCGTCCTTCTCGAACGGAGGTTCGTCTGGTGGCGTACGGACTGAGATTCATCCGATCCGCCTGGCCCGTTGCGTCGGCGCTCGCGCTGCTGCTGCTCCTGTGGCAGTTCGGCGCCGCGGCGCTCGACATCCCGACCTATATCCTGCCGCGCCCGGCCGAGATCTTCGTCACCGCCATCGCGAAATGGCCGCTGCTCGGTGACGCGCTGACGGTCACGCTGATCGAAGCGGTCGGCGGATTCCTTCTCGGCGCGGCGATAGGCATCGTGCTTGCCGTTCTGATGATCCTGGTGCCGCCGCTCGAGGCGCTACTGATGCCGATCGCCGTCGTCATCAATGCGGTGCCGTCGATCGCCTTCGTGCCGCTGGTACTACTCTGGTTCGGCCTCGGCATGGAATCGAAGATCGCGATCGGCGCACTTGCTGTCGTCCTCGTCGTGCTGCTCAATCTCCTGGCCGGGCTGAAGCGGCCAGAGGCCGATGCGATCAACCTGATGCGCTCGTTTGGCGCGGGGCGAATCGGCATCCTGTGGCGCCTGCAGCTGCCAGCAGCGATGCCGGGCCTCGTGACCGGCCTTCGCGTTGGGCTCGCCCGCAGCACGATCGCCGTCATCGTCGCGGAAATGATGGGCGCCTATAGCGGCATTGGCCAGGTCATCTATCAGGCCACTGGCCAAGTCGATTATCTGACGGTCTGGGCGGCGGTGTTCGTCGCCTCATTGGGCAGTCTCGCCCTTTATGGCGTGCTGGTCGCGATCGACCGCAAACTCGTATGGTGGAGATGAAGATGGCGTCGTTCCCGGCCAACATGGATCCCGCGCTGGAAGTGGCGCCGACCAGCGAGGCGGCGCTTCGCATCCAACTCGCCGCCTGCTTTCGCCTCGTCGCCCATTTCGGCATGGACGACCTCATCTACAATCACATCTCCGTCCGCCTGCCGGGACCGGAGCATCATTTCCTCATCAATCCCTACGGCCTGCTCTTTTCCGAAATCGACGCTTCCTGCTTCGTCAAGATCGACCTCGACGGCAACAAGGTCGAGCCGAGCGACTATGAAGTGAACCAGGCCGGTTTCATCATCCACAGCGCCATCCATTTAGGCCGCGAGGACGCGCTCTGCGTGCTGCACACGCATTCGGAGGCGGCGACCGCCATCTCGGCACTCGAGGAAGGGCTGCTGCCGCTCAGCCAATTCGCCATGCGCTATCAGGGGCATATGGGGCTGCACGACTATGAAGGCGTCGCCATCGACACCGATGAGCGGCAGCGCCTCATCGACGATATCGGCACCCACAACACGCTAGTGCTGCGCAATCACGGCGTGCTGACCGTCGGCCGCACGATCCAGGAGGCCTTCATCCTGATGTATTACTTCGAGAAGGCGGCGCGCGTGCAATTGCTGGCGCAGAGCGCGGTTGCCGGCGGCGCTCACTTCGCCGTTCCGGCTACGGAAGTCACCGACAAGGCTGCGCGGCAGTTCAATGATCATCAAGGCGATATCCGCGCGCCCGGATCACGCGAATGGCCGGCCTTCATACGCCTTCTCGACCGGATCGACCCTTCCTATCGAAATTGAACCGAATCGGTTGGTTGCATGCACAATCTGCGGTCTATGATCGAATGGCTGCTTTCGAGCGGCCCTGCAAACGGTGACGGACAACCATGACAGCGCGCGACGCCATCGCCGAAAGCCATCCAGACGACGCCACTCCTCTACGTGGACGAGGCAGCACGCTTTCCGAGGACCTCCGCTCCGCGCTGGAGGAAATGATCGTCTCCGGTCAGTTGCAGCCTGGCACTCGGCTCGACGAAGCCGAGATCGCAGCGCGATTCAAAGTGTCGCGAACCCCCGTGCGTGAGGCGCTCAAGGCGCTGATCGCCACCGGCCTCGTCGAAGTTAAGAGTCGACAGGGCGTGACCGTCGCGACGATTTCAATCCCGATCCTGCTCGAGATGTTCGAGATGATGGCCGCGCTCGAAGGCCTCTGTGCGAAGCTCGCCGCCCGGCGCGCCACGACTTCAGAAAAGGCCAATCTTCGCGCCATCCATGGCCGGTTGATCGAGGCGCTGGATGCCAGCGAGCCAGAACGCTTCTATGCGATCAACCATGCTTTCCATGACGCACTCTATGATGCGGCGCATACGCATTTCCTCGCCGGCCAGACGCGCCAGCTTCGACGCCGTGTGGCCGCTTATCGCCGCCACGTCACGCATCAGCCCGGCCGGATGGCAGCGACGATCGGCGAACACGCCCGCATCCTCGAAGCGATCGAGCATGCCGATGCCGAGCGTGCCTTCCGCGCCGCCAGCGAGCATGTCAACTTGCTCGGCGACGACATGGCGGACTTCATCTCCTCACTGCCAGCAGCCCTGACGCAGCAGTCCTGAGACGCACAATGACCGGCGACAGCAATTCGGCCGGACGCCCTTGGAAGCTGCGGCCAAGACAACCTCGCAGCCGGATTTTCATCCGAGGCGCTCCACGAGAATATTCCGCAGCAGAGCGTTGAATTCGCTTGGATTCTCTAGCATGGGGAAATGCCCCACGTCTTCCATGAGGCGGACGTCCAGTCCGGCAAGCTCGATGAGTTCGTTGCGCCGGGCGAGCATGGCCGAGTTGATCGTCGTCACAGGCACCGGACAGAGATCCCACCGGGGCACAATGTCCCAGGCGAGCAAAGCCTCGAGAACGCCGAGTGCCGCCTTCGGATTCGTCGCGGCCATGGCATCGCCAATCCAGTCGATGAGGCCGGCCCCGGCGCCGTCTGCGGTGATCGCAGCGATCATCCCGCGCATCGTGTCTTTGAAACTAGCTTCAAACATGGCCCGCCGCGCAGCGATTTCCGCCGCCGGCCGAGCCGCATAGAAGCCGGCTTCCGTAAACGTATCGACGCCGATCAGGGCGCGACAACGCGGGCCAAGCTGCACCGCTGCTTCGAGCGCGACGGCGCCTCCCATAGAATGTCCGACGAGGACGACGTCTGATCCGATCCAGTCCGCAACTGCGGCAATGTCGGAGCCGAATTCAGCCATGGACCAGTGGCCCGACGGCCTCGTTGGTTCGGCCAGTCCATGACCCGGCAAGTCAATCGTGACGACGCGATAATCGCGCGCCAGATGTGCCGCCTGCTGGTCCCAGAATGCCGCGCTGCAGCTCCAGCCGTGCACGAGGATGATAACGGGCCCTGCGCTGCCGTAGAGCGTGACAGGGATCGGTGCGCCGTCCTCGGCGACGACGACTGTGGAAACTGAATTTCCAGAAGAAGTCGCCATGGAGGCAACCGGATTGCGTGACATGCCAGCCAACCACTGATCCTATCGAGCTGCCGAGCTTAAGCACGGCGGCCGCCCACATCATGCTCAAAGCGACGGCACGCGGAGACTGCTATTTCCGCATGCAGCGACCTTGACCATGCTTATGCGGATAACGAATAGTTGCATACAGAAACTGCATCTGCGTGGACATGAGATCATGACAGAATCCGCCGTGCCGGCCCCTCTCGTCAGCGGCGGACGCTTCTTCGCCATGCGACTGAAGCCTGGCGAGGATGTCCTCGACACGCTCCAGGCCTTCGTCGCGGCGAACGACCTGAAAGCTGTCGGCATCGTCACCAGCGTCGGCAGCCTGACGCATGCAATGATCCGCTACGCGGCCCGTCCGGTGGGCGCACTCCGCGAAGGTTTGTTCGAGATCGTCTCGCTCATTGGCACGATCGAGCCTACCGGCTGCCATGTTCACATCTCCTGCTCGGACGAGAACGGCGACATGTTCGGTGGCCACATGCTGTCCGGGTGCCTTGTGCGCACGACTTGCGAAGTGGTGCTCGTCGATCTGACCGACATGGCTTTCGGTCGCGAGTATTGCCCCCTCTCGACGTGGGATGAACTCGTCATCTCGCCACGGTCCTGACAACAGAGCTGAGGAACGGATGATGAAGTTCGACACACGAACCCTGATCTTGATGGCGGCTGCCGTCGTCATCAACATAATCGGCGGCCAGATCGCCCACTTTCTCAAACTTCCCCTCTATCTGGACTCGATCGGTACGATCCTGGTCGCAATCCTTGCGGGCCCGCTGGCCGGCGGCATCACCGGGCTCGTCACCAATCTTGTCTGGGGCCTGATCCTTAATCCTGTCGCGGCCGCCTTTGCGCCGGTCGCTCTGGTCATCGGTGTTGTCGCGGGATTGCTCGCTCGCGCCGGCTGGTTCCGGACCTGGTGGCAGGCCACGATCTCGGGCGCCATCGTTGCCGTGCCAAGCACGATCGTGGCGGTACCGATCATCGTCTACATGTTCGGCGGCGTCACTGGCGGCGGCCCCGATTTTGCGGCAGCCTATCTTCTGGCAGTCGGGCAATCGCTGGTTCAGTCGGTGGCATTCTCCAATCTCGGCATCAATATCGCCGACAAGGCCGTGACGGCGCTGATCGCCTGGATCGTCGCCAGCCGCCTGCCGCTGCGCCTGACGAGCAATTTCGGTTTCTTCGAACATTCGAGGGTGTGAGACGGTGGCAAGCGGGAGCAAACAGGAAGCCGGCAAGCAGAGTCTTCTGTTCACGCCTGGCGAGAGCCTGCTCCACAAGGCCAATCCCCTGACATCGTTGGTGATCATGCTCTGGATGATCTCGGCCGCGGCGGTGTTGCCGACGGCCGGGACCGCGATCCTCGTCCTCGCAGCCATCACGGTTTCGATGGCGACCGGCGTCGGCAAGCGATCGGTCAAACGGCTGCTCATCACCATGACGCCGATCGGCGTCGCGCTCATCGTGGTGCATGGGCTGCTCATCGAACGGCCCGACCAGACCGACCTCGGCCTCGTCGCGATCAGTCCTGATGGCCTCGACTACGCCCTCAAGGTGTTCATGCGGGTGGCGGCGATGCTGATGGCGACGCTGCTCTTCGTGACAACGACGCATCCATCGGAAATGCTGAAGGCGCTCGACCAGCGCGGCGTGCCGCCCGGCGTCGGCTATCTGGTGGCGAGCCCGCTGCTGCTGATCGAGCCGTTCTCGGACCGTGCCAAGGCGATCCGGGACGCGCAACGTGTGCGAGGGCTCGACCTCACCGGCTCATGGAAGGCACGCATCATCGCCCTCCCCATATTGCTGATGCCGCTGATCACGCTGGCCCTTTCCGATCTCGACCAGCGTGCATCGATCCTTTCGGGACGGGCTTTCCGCGCCTTTCCCCGGCGCACCGTCATCAACGCGCCGCACGATTCGACCTTTCAGGTCTGGTTTCGTCGCATTCTGGTCGCGGTCGCCGTTCTCCAACTCGGGATTCCCTTGCTGTGGCACTTCTAGAAGTCCACGACCTCGCCTTTCGCTTCCCGCGCGCGGAGAAGCTGGTCCTCGACGGCGTCTCTTTCTCGGTCGAGCGCGGCGAGCGGGTCGCGATCCTATCGCCGAACGCCGGTGGCAAGACGACGCTAGCCCGATGGCTGGCCGGACTGCTTCCCGACGGGGTCCTGAAGGCCGAACGCGGCCATGTCAGCATGGACGGCAAGGATTGGACGGAGTGGCATATCGCCGAGCGATCGTCAGCGATCCAATATGTCGGGCAGGTCCCCTCGCAGCAGATGACCGGCTGCGCCTTCACGGTGTTCGAGGAGATCGCCTTCGGACCGTGCAATCTGGCTCTGCCGGAGGCCGAGGTTCGGGCCCGGGTCGACGAGGCGATGACGGTCTGCAACCTGCGCCATCTCGTTGATCGCGATCCCTTCACCCTCTCGGGCGGCGAGCAACAGAGGCTTTCGATCGCGGCAGCCCTCGCCATGAAGCCGCAAGTGCTCATCCTCGACGAGCCGACCTCCAATCTCGATCCAGAATCACGCGACGATCTCCTTGCACAGCTGGAACTCTTGCCGGGTGAACTGACCATCGTCGTGCTTGAGGTGGCGCTTCGGCCATCTTTGGCTCTCGCCGACCGCTTCCTTCTGCTCGACGAAGGTCGGATTGCCGTCGATGGTCCGGCAATTGATGTGCTGACACACCCACGCTGCATCGAAACGCTCGGCATGACGGCGATCACGGAGGCAGGCCGGCGTATTCAGAATGCCGGCGGCTGGGCGGAGGGGCGGCCTCTGCCCCTGACACTCGCCGACGCGCTCCAGACCCTGCAGGTGCCCGATGCTGTCCGTTGACGACGTTACCTTTTCCTATGTCGCGGGTGCGCCTGTCCTGGCCGACATCGACTTCAAAGTCGCGTCCGGCGAAGTGGTGGCAATCGTAGGGCGCAACGGCGCCGGCAAAAGCACGCTGCTGCGCCTCCTGAACGGGCTTTTCCAACCCGAGAGCGGCGCGATCATCGTTGCCGGCAACGCGACTTCTGATACGCCGGTGCACATTCTCGCCCGATCGATCGGCACGGTGTTCCAGGCGCCGGAACAGCAGATCTTCAATCCACGGGTCCGCGATGAAATCGCCTTCGGCCCCAAGCAGCTTGGCCTTACGGGCGCGACGCTCGAGGCGCGCATCGCCGAGGTACTGGAGCGCATCGGTCTCGCGTCAGAAGCGGACGCGCATCCGCTTGACCTCGACCAGTCTGCCCGGCGCATGGTTGCGATCGGCTCCGTGCTGGCGATGCAGCCGCCGATCCTCTTGCTCGACGAGGCCCAGCGGGGACTCGACAAAACGGCGATCACGCGGCTTTCCACGATCATCGAGACTGAAAAAGCCCGCGGCACGGCCGTGATCCTCGTCTGTCACGATATGGATTTCGTGGCCCGGCAGGCGGACCGCGTGCTGGGGCTCGCCCGTGGCCGGCTCGCGGCCAATCTGCCGACAAAAGCATTCTTCACCGACAAGGCTCTGACCGCGTCGATCGGAGTCGAGGTGCCGGATGTGCTCGCGCTTTCGGAAGCGCTCGCGCTGCCTCCGACTTTGACACCGGCGGCATTCGCCGACGCCTATATGGCGCGTGAGCGGACTTGACGCCGCGTGGTACGGGCGACTAGCTTTTGCGATGCAGCATCGAACCCGAGAATGGGCGATGCCGCGATGATCGCGACACTTCGACAGTTTAATTCAAATCGTCTCCCGATTGCGAAGGGCATGAAGCCTGGCGTCGGCATCCAGCTTGGAAAGCAGGATCCGCCATGGTGAAAGACGGCAAGCAGCATCTCGCAAGCCTCCGCGACAGCCGCACGATCTATATCGACGGGCGCAAGGTTGCCGATGTGACCACAGACCCGGCCTTCGCGAATGCCGTCGCGACGTCGGCCGCATTTTATGACTATCAGGCCGCGCCGGAAAACATCGAAGCGATGACCTTTCGCTCGCCGACTTCAGGCGACCAGGTCAGCCGCGCATGGCATCTGCCGCGCAATCATCGCGAACTCGTGGAGCGGCGGGAGGCGCTGACGCGCTGGGCCGAGATGACCTGCGGCATGGTGGGCCGCTCGCCGGATCACGTCGCTTCAACGCTCGCCGGCTTCCGCATGGGCTTGCCAGCATTCCGCGACTACGATCCGGCCCGGGCCAGCGCGGTCGAATCCTATTTCGACTATGCGCGCGACAACGACCTCTATCTCTCTTACGTCATCATCAACCCGCAGTCCGACAAGGCGAAGTCGGCGAGCGGCCAGCCTGACGCGCATCTCGTCGCGTCGATCGTCGACGAGGATGCCGCCGGCATCACGATCCGCGGCGCCAAGATGCTAGCAACGAGTGGCATCATGGCCAATGAGATCATGGTCTCGGGCTTCAACGCGCTGCAGGCCGGCGACGAGGCCTATGCCTTCACGGCGGTACTGCCCATCGGTGCCAAGGGCCTGACGCTGATGTCGCGGCGCAGCTACGAGCAGGCTGCAACGTCTGAATTCGATTATCCGCTGTCGACCCGCTTCGACGAGAACGACGCGGTGGTCTATTTCGATGACGTGAAGATCCCCTGGGATCACGTCTTCGTCTACAAGGACCTCAAGATGGCCCAGGCGCAGTGGCACGACAGCCGCGCGCATGTGATGCAGAACTACCAGTGCATGATCCGGCTGATGGTGAAGCTGAAATTCCTGCTCGGCATCACACGCAAGATCGCCGAGACCAACAACATCATCAACTATCCGCAGGTTCGCGAGACGCTTGGCCTCGTCGCGGCCAAGGTCAACAATATCGAGGCGCTGGTCGTCGCCATGGAGGCGACAGGCGAGCACTTCAACGGCTATTATGTGCCGAACCGCACGATCCTCTGCACCGCGCAGGTCATCGCGCAGACGACCTATCCCGAGGTGGTCGAAGCGCTGCGCACGCTTTCGGGCGGCGGCATGATCATGGTGCCCTCCTCCTTTGCTGACTTCGAGACGCCGGAGACCCGCGCGATCATCGAAAAGACGCAGCGTTCCATCGTCACCAACTCCGAAGGGCGCGTGAAGCTGATGAAGCTCGCCTGGGATGCCGTCGGCTCGGAGTTCGGCTCGCGCCATCTACAGTATGAGATGTTCTATTCAGGCCCGACTTTCGTCACGCGCGGCAACTCGTTCCGCTTCTTCGACTGGGATGGCGTGAAAGGCACGGTCGACGGTTTCATGGAAACCTATGGGCTACCGGCGCCGGGCCTTCGCTCGGCCGCAGAGTGACGGCGATGGATGTGCCCGAACGGCCTTCCCGCGAGGCGATCGAACGCCTCGCCTTTGTCGATCACGGCCGTGACAGCCTTTTGCTGACCGGAGAGGGACCGCTGGCGGGGCTCTCCTTCGCGGTGAAGGATCTGATCGACGTTGCGGGCTATCGATCGGCCTGGGGCAATCCCGACCGGCTCCGCGATGCTCCTCCGGCCATAGCAACCGCGCCTTCGGTGCTGGTCCCGCTGATGGCCGGCGCGCGCATGGCCGGAAAGACCGCGACGGACGAGCTGGCCTGCGGCATGTTCGGGATGAACCCGCATTTCGGCATCCCGATCAACCCAGCGGCTCCGGATCGCGTGCCGGGCGGGTCGTCGAGCGGCTCGGCCTCTGCCGTCGCGGCGGGCCTCGTCGATTTCGCCCTCGGCTCCGATACCGGCGGCTCGATTCGTGCGCCGGCGAGTTTCTGTGGCCTTTACGGGCTCCGGACGACTTTTGGTCGCGTCTCGGTCGCCGGCGTGATGCCAATGGCGCCGAGCTTCGATACGGTCGGATGGCTCACGCGCAACATCGCGATGATGAAGCGCGTCAGTGCCTGTTATTTCGGTCCGATCGGGCCGGCGGCGGCGCCGCGGCTGATGGTCGCCCGTGATGCGTTCGATATCCCGGAGCACGGGATCGGCGCTGCGCTGCTGCCGATCGCGAAGAGCCTCGGCGCCTCGACCGAGATCACGCTTTACGAGGAAGGGGTCGAGCACTGGCTGGAAACCTTCCGCCCGCTGCAACTGCATGACCTGTATGCAACGCTCGGCGCCTTCGCGACCGAGCCCGGACGACGGCTGTCGCAGGCTGTTGCCGAGCGGTTCGCGCTCGCCTCGACGGTCAAAGCTGAGGACGTCGCCAAAGCGATACCGAATCGCGAGGCCTTGACCGACCGGCTCGTCGCCCTGCTCGGCGACGACGGCATCATCGTCCTGCCGACGGTGCATGACCTCCCGCCCCGGCGCGATGCGCCTGTCACGGCTCAGATCGCCTTTCGCGAGAAGACTCTCGCCCTCACGGCCGTCGCCAGCCTCACTCGGTTACCGCAACTCGCAATCCCCGCGACGACGTTCGAAGGTTGTCCGGTCGGCCTGTCGCTGATCGGCGGCCCTCGCAGCGAGAAGCGCCTGATCGCCTTTGCCGACACTTTGGGTGACCTGACGCGCAAGGCTGCGGCATGACCCCAGTCGCCAATGGTGTCCGCGACTTCGTGGGCTATGGTCGGACACCGCCGGACCCACGTTGGCCGGGCGGAGCACGGCTGGCGCTCGTTGTCGTGCTGAATGTCGAAGAAGGCGCGGAGCCATCGATCCCGGATGGCGACGAGGCCTCCGAGGCCGCACTGACCGATGCCATTCCGGGTGAAGTGAGCGCCGGGCGCCGTGACTTCGTAGCAGAGACGCTGTTCGAATACGGATCACGTGTCGGCTTCTGGCGGCTCACCGAGCTTTTCGCCGAGCGTGGCATGCCGCTGACGATCAATGCCTGCGCGGCCGCGCTACGCCGCAACGGCGAGATCGCCGCGGCCATCCGCGATGGCGGGCTGGATCTCTGCTGCCATGGCGACCGCTTTGTCCGCTACTACCGCATGGACGCGGCCGAGGAGCGCGCCGCGATCGCCGCCGCCTATCTTGGCATCGTCGAGACAATCGGCCGGCCGCCGCTGGGGTGGCAGAGCCGCTATTCGTCCAGCGAGGCGACACGGGCGCTGCTGGTCGAGCATGGCGGGTTTCTGTACGACTCCGACTCCTATGCCGACGACCTGCCCTATTGGGTAGCGGTTGGCGACGCGCCGCATCTCGTCGTCCCGCACTCCTTCACGCATAACGACAACCGGCTTGCCACGGCCAAACTCGGGACGGCCGAGGACTTCTACGATCATCTCGCAAGCGCATTTCGCGTCCTGCATGCCGAGAGCGCGCGGCGGCCGCGCATGATGACGGTAAGCTTGCACAGCCGCATTTCGGGCCAACCTTCGCGCTTTGAGGCGATCAGGCGCTTTCTCGATCTGGTCTCTGCCCATGACGACGTCTGGTGCGCCGGCCGCTCGGAGATCGCACGGCACTGGATGGCGACGCATCCCGCGGAGAGTGTGCCATGAGCCGCACCGTCATCACGGGCGGGCTCGTCGCCGATCTTGCGTCAGGAACGGCAACCGCACGCGACCTGCTTGTCGAGAACGGCCGTCTTGCGGCGATCGCAGAGCCCGGCGGCCTCGACGCCGGCGATGCCGCCCGTCATGACGCTTCCGAGCGTTTGATCCTGCCGGGCTTCGTCAACAGTCACACCCATGGCCATGCCAATCTCGCCAAAGGCGTCGCCGACCGCTGGACACTTGAAGCCTCGCTCACCAACGGGCCGTGGATGGGCGGCGCGCGCGATGTCGAGACGATCTATCTCTCGACGCTGATCGGCGCGCTCGACATGCTTTCGAAGGGCTGCACGGCCTGTTTCGACCTCGTCTATGAGTTCCCGCGCCCAACGGTCGGGGGCTTCATGGCGGTGGCGCGGGCCTATGCGGACGCCGGCGTCAAGGCGGTGCTGGCGCCGATGGTCGCCGACAAGACACTGTTCACGGCGATTCCCGGTCTAGCCGCCTCCCTCCCCCAAGACCTGCGCGAAAGCGTCGGCCGTTTCGCACTGGACGGCGGAGATGCCACGATCGAGGCTGTCGAGGCCATCATCGCCGAGCGGGCAAACCTGCCGGCCGGCATAGCGCTGGCTTTGGCGCCGACGATTCCGCATCACTGCTCGGAGCACTTCCTGCTGCGCCACGGGGAGCTTGCCGAGCAGCATGGTCTCCCGGTCCATATGCATGTCGCTGAGTCTCGGCTGCAAGCGAGTGTGGCGCGCGATCTCTGGGGTCAGTCGCCCGTCGCCTATCTCGCCGAGCGCGGCGTGCTCGGCCCGCATTTCATCGCGGCGCACGCCGTCTGGCTCGACGCTGCCGATCTTGACCTTCTTGCCGCGCACCGCTGCAGGATCGCTCACATTCCGGCCTCCAACTTCCGCCTCGGCGCTGGCATCGCGCATGTGCGGCCGATGCTGGAGCGCGGCATCTGCGTCGGACTCGCGACCGATGGCGCAAACTCCTCGGATGCCCTTTCAATGCCACAGGCGATCCGCCTCGCCTCCTATGCGTCGCGCATATTCGACGCTCCGCGAGAGGATTGGCTTGGCGCTGGCGAGACCCTTCGCCTCGCGACCGAAGGCGGCGCCGATCTCCTTGGCCTGCCGCGCGCCGGCAGGATCGAGGTGGGGGCGGCAGCCGATCTCGCCTTCTTCGATCTCGGCCATATCGACTTCCTGCCCCTCATCGACCCGCTCAACCAGGTCGTGACCGCCGCAGATTCCGGCTCAATTGCCGACGTGATGGTCGACGGAGACCTCGTGATCCGCGACCGCCGCCCGACGCGGATCGACCGGATGGACCTTCGCGCCCGGGTCGGCGAAGCCGTTGCCCGGCTCGATCCGAGCCTCACCGAAGCGCGGACGCTCGCCGGACGGCTCGAACCACACGTGGTCGCCTTTGCGCGCAGCCAGCGCCACAAGCCGCTTCCCATCAATCGTTTCCTGTCCGTCGAAGGGAAAGACCGATCATGACCAACCCTGTCGATCCGACGGACTTTCGCCGCGCCTGCGCCTTGTTCCCGACCGGCGTTGCGGTCGTGACGACGCATCACGGCGACATCTTTGCCGGGATGACGATCAACTCTTTCGCATCGGTCTCTCTCCAGCCCTCGCTGGTGCTGTGGAGCATCCGCGAGAACGCCCGCTCGCGCGCCATTTTCGAGGGTGCCGGACGTTTCGCGGTCAACGTTCTCTCCAGCACCCAGATGGATGAGGCGCGACATTTCTCGAAGCACACACTGGAGGCCTTCGACGGCGAACCGATGGTGATCTCGGAGCGCGGCCTTCCGCTGCTGCCCGGCGCGCTGGTTCATCTCGAATGTGAGACGCGGGCGATCCATGATGGCGGCGATCATCGCATCATGATCGGCGAAGTCGTCGCGCTTTCGGCGCGTGAGGGCGATCCGCTGATCTTCTTTAACGGCCGTCTTTCGGCCGGCTTCCATGCGTTCGAAAAGAGCTGATCTTCATGAGCATAGCCCGTATCGGCCACATCACCCCCTCCTCCAACACGCAACTGGAGCCGCTGACCTATGCGATGAACCGATCGCTCGACGGACGGCTCGCGCATCACTTTTCGCGCATCCGCGTCAAGCATCTGGCGCTGGAGGCCGCCTCCGACGCACAATTCCGCCTGGAGACGATGCTGGCCGGCGCCCGGCTCCTCGCGGATGCGCCGCTTCAGGGCATCGTCTGGAACGGCACGTCGGCAAGCTGGCGCGGGCTCGAAAACGACGTCGCGCTCTGCGAGGCGATCACGCGCGAGACCGGACTTCCCGCTTCGACCTCGACCCTCGCCTTCTACCGCGCCTTCCGGACATTCGGCTGGAAAACCGTCGCGCTCGCCGTCCCCTATACCGAGGACATCACAGAGGACATCGCCAAGGAATATACGCGCCAGGGCTTCCCTGTGGTCGGAGCCGCGTCGCTCGGCATCCGCGAGAATATCGATATCGGCGCGTCGCCCGCGGACGACATCCGCAAGGTGCTGCGGTCCGCTGCAACGAGCAAACCCGACTGCATCGCGGTTGTCTGCACCAACTTCAACGCCACCGAACTCGTCCAGGAGATGGAGGCCGAACTCGGCATCCCGATCGTCGATTCGATCGCCGTGACATTCTGGGAGGCCTGCCGGCTTGCCGGAATGTCGACGCCCGTCCTGGGCTGGGGCAAGCTCCTTGCATCAGACACGGCGGCTTCGGCCTAGTTCAAGCAGTCCACTGAAAAGAGGGAAAGATGGCCAAGGAAATCTTCGTTGCCTATGGCGTCGACGTCGACGCGGTCGCCGGATGGCTGGGTTCCTATGGAGGCGAGGATAGCCCGTGCGACATTTCCCGCGGCGTTTTTGCCGGAGAAGTGGGCACGCCGCGCCTTTTGAAGCTGTTCGATCGCTTCGGCATCAAGACGACCTGGTTCATCCCTGGCCATTCGATCGAGACTTTTCCCGACGAGATGGCGGCTGTCGCGGCGGCCGGCCATGAGATCGGCATGCATGGCTACAGCCATGAGAACCCGCTGATGATGACGCGCGACCAGGAGGCCGCCGTCCTCGACAAGTCGATCGCGCTGATCGAGAATCTGCAGGGGCGCAAGCCCTCCGGCTATGTCGCGCCGTGGTGGGAGTTCTCGAACACCACGATCGAGATGCTGATCGAACGCGGCATCATCTACGATCACTCGCTGATGCATAACGACTTCTTCCCCTACTACGCCCGCACCGGGGAAAGCTGGTCGAAGATCGATTATGGCAAGCCGGCAGAGACCTGGATGACGCCGATGAACCGCGGCACCGAGACGCCGCTCGTCGAGATTCCGGCGTCCTGGTATATCGATGACCTGCCGCCGATGATGTTCATGAAGGCGGCGCCAAACAGCCACGGCTTTGTCAATCCGCGCGATATCGAGGAGCTGTGGCGCGACCAGTTCGACTGGGTCTATCGCGAATACGACTATGCCGTGTTCACGATCACCATCCATCCGGATGTCTCCGGCCGGCCGCAAGTGCTGATGATGCATGAGCGGCTGTTCGGCCATATGGCCAAGCACCCTGGCGTCAAGTTTGTGACCTTCGAGGACATCGCCAAGGACTTCCTGAAGCGGCATCCGAAGGGCACGCCCGGTCCGAAGCCGTAGCGGCGGACAGAGGAGACTGGTCGCATGCGTGCGGAATGGCGGCGGACATGCGACCTAATCCTCGAAGCGGCCGCCGGTCTCGCGATCACGCTCATACCGTCGGGCCAGCGGAAATGGCGGCAACCAGTGCTCCCGGCGGATGGTCCAACTCTCATAGGTCGGCCGCATCTGGTCAGGAGCATCGAGCGACCCGAGATTGATTTCGATTTCGTCGTCGCTGACGGAATAGACGGACGAGCCGCAACGGGGACAAAAGAAGCGTCCGGCATAGGAACGCGTCTCGCCCTCGATCGCCACGGCATTTCCGGGAAATATCGCCGAGGCATAAAAAAGGGCGCCGTGATGCTTGCGGCAGTCGAGGCAGTGGCAGATGCCGACCCTGTAGGGGCGCCCCGATGCGACGAACCGGACATCGCCGCACAAGCAGCCGCCGGTGAATTGTTCCATGATGCGCCTCCTTTACGGTCCGCTAGCCAGGATAGCGTCAACCGGCAACCCGTTCGAGGGTTTGCCATAGTCTGCGAGGATTGAGTCCTCCGATGTGCGGCCTTTGCGGAACTTTCACCGAAATGCACTGGGCGGCAGCGCCGACAGCGGCTGCCCGTCCCGGACTCGGACGTGCGCGCCTTGCCGCCGCTGCCGCAGACATCGCAGCAGAATCGGGGGTCCGTATCGCCGCCTGGGGTCAAGGATTCCGCGTCATCGGTCCGACCGGACGCACCGAGATCGTGCCTGATCTCGCGGCGCTGTGGCGGGCAATAGACCGGCTCGGTCGCGCAAGGCCTGATCCGCTCGCGAGCCGCCACGATGAATGAGCCGATCGATGTCGATATCCTCACCGGCTTTCTCGGCAGCGGCAAGACAAGCTTGATCCGGCGCTTGGTCGACGGCGGCGCTCTCACGGAAACAGCGATCCTCGTCAACGAAATGGCCGATCTGCCGGTTGATCGCGAACTGATCAATCTGTCCGGCGCGGCCGCCTCGGTTGTCGGCGACCGCTGCCTCTGCTGCGTTACCGACGGCAATCTTCGCGCCGCGATCGTCGCGCTGATCGAGAGCAAGGCGAACGGAACCGTTCCGCCGTTCCGCCGCATCCTGATCGAGACGTCGGGAATAGCCGATCCAACATCCTTGATCGCGACGCTCTCGACTGACCCCATCCTGAAGGCGCGCGTTCGTCTTGGACGGGTCGTCACCCTGGTCGATCTCTGCCACGGCTCGGTGACACTCGACGAATCCGCCGAAGCGATGTCCCAGCTCATCGCCGCCGATATCATCCTGCTGACGAAGGCAGACCTCGCCGAAGCCGGCACGGCGGAGCAACTGGCCGACCGTATCGGAGCCGTCAACCCGATTGCCCGGACATTTGCGGCAGGCGGTCTCGATCCGTTCGATCGGTCCCTTCTTGCCGATCAAGCCCTGCCCGCCCGCGCCATCCGCTCGTTCATGGCCGCACCGACGACGCCCGGTCACAACCGCATCGTGGCCTCGGTGCTCACTGCGGAGGCTCCTGTGGCCTGGGCGCGCCTCGCTGCCTGGCTGTCGCTTCTTCTGCATCGCCACGGCGACGCCATCCTCCGCATAAAGGGATCGGTGGGCATCGAGATGGATGACGGACCCGTCGCCGTCGTCGTCCAGTCAGTGCGCCATGTGGTGCACAAGCCCGAGCATATGCCGGCGAATGGCGGCGCGCCTCAGACCGCATTGGCGGTGATCGCACGCGGCCTGGATCACGAACGACTCGCCGCCTCATTTCGCCGCCATGTCACGGAAGAGAAGGTCTCGAAAAACGCTCATTGAAGAGGTGCCGATTGCTCAATGAGCAGCGTCTGCATAGCGTTTCGGCATGTCGCCGGCGCCGCTCTTCGGTAGACCGCCAGCTTCGGTTGGTATGCGGATTGCTTGGAAGATTGCCGTCCAATCGACCGGAAGACCGGATTGGACATTCCCGAACAGAAGTCCGGTGCTTTGCGCCGCGCGTATGTCCGCCTGGCGAAAGCCTGATGGCGCGGACCGGTATGGAGTGCGTCGCATGACGATGAGCAGCCTCGACGAGTTGGCGAAGCGCGTTCGCTTCGAACTAGACTGCGTTGCCTATCCGGCGCGCGAGTGGGTCGTGCCCCGCCAGCACGACGGCAAGCCGGTGCTCGACGTCCTCATCGTCGGTGGCGGCCAGAACGGCCTTGCCCTCGCCTTCCGCCTGCTGCGGGAGCGCGTCACCAATGTCCGCGTGCTTGACCGAAGCCCGAGCGGTCAGTCGGGGCCTTGGATCACCTATGCTCGCATGCAGACACTGCGGACGCCGAAGCATGTGTCAGGGCCGGAACTTGGACTGCCGGGTCTCTCGATCCGCGCATGGTACGAAGCGAAGTTCGGTGCCGCGGCCTGGGCCGGCGTCAACAAGATCCCGCGCGCCGACTGGCATGACTATCTCGGCTGGCTGCAGTCGACCGTCGGCATCGACGTCACCAACGACGCGGCCGTGATCGACATCGAGCCGCTTGCCGACGATCTCTTCGACGTCCGCGCAATAATCGCCGGCAAGGCGGAACGGCTGCTGGCGCGCCACGTCGTGCTTGCGACGGGCATCGAGGGCGCGGGTAAATGGCAGGTGCCCACTGTCGTCAAGCAGGCCCTGCCCAGAGAGCGATATGCGCACACGGCCGAGCCGATCGATTTCGCCGCCCTGAACGGCAAGCGCGTCGGCGTCATAGGCGCCGGGGCCTCGGCCTTCGACAATGCGGCGATGGCGCTGGAAGCCGGCGCGAGCGCGGTCGACGTTTTTGCGCGGCGGCGTTCGCTGCCGAAGGTCAATCCAAACCGCTATATCGAGAATGCGGGGTATATTCGCCATTTCGCCGATCTCGACGACGAGGCGAAGTGGCGTTTCATGCGGCGGTTCTTCGCGCTCAACCAGCCGCCGCCCCAGGATACGTTTGAGCGCTGTGCGCGCTTCGACGCTTTCGATCTCCATCTCGGCAGTCCGATTGAAAGCGTCACCTTCGAGGATGGACATGTGCGGCTCGGCACGCCTGGGGGCGTGTTTGACTATGATTTCCTGATCGTGGGTACGGGTTTCGTCGTCGATCTGGCGTTGAGGCCGGAACTGGCCCGCTTTGCGCACAAGATCGCTGTCTGGTCTGATCGCTATACGCCTCCCAAAGGCGCGGAGAGCTCGATGCTCGGCGCCTATCCTTACCTGTCGGGTGACTTCCAGTTCACGGAGAAGGCATCCGGCGCGGCGCCCTATCTGTCGCGGCTCTACTGCCATTCCTTCGGGGCCATGATGAGCCTTGGTGCCACCGCCGGCATCTCCCAGCTCAAATTCTCAACCGAGCGCATCGCCCTTGGCATCACACGCCAGCTTTTTCGCGACGACGCCGAGGCCTTCATTGCCGGTCTTGACCGCTATGACGAGGTCGAGCTCGACATTTCCGCCTTCGAAGCGCGCCGCGCCGCCCGCGCCTCGCGAGTTGCCTGAAAGGACGAACAAAGCGAAATGGTCACTGTCACCGATCGCGCCCAGCGCATCACCGAATCCGCGGACAAGATCGAAAGCCCGTTCGTCCTCGATCCGACGCTTTGCCTCTACAGCCCGCAGGACAATGTCGACAGCCTCACACATCCGCGCATTGCGGCGTGGCTCGATTTCATCCGCAACGACTACGAACCGAAGCTGCCAGCCGCGAAGCGCAAGGTTTTGCTCTTCATGCCCTGCACGAAGACAAAGCCCTATCCCTTTTCATCTGAACATAAAGCGATCAATCAGCGCCTTGCCGACACCGGCTTCCGGCCGACCGCGCAGCTCGACCTGCCGCAGGAATTGCAGGCCCGGCTCGAGCCGGAATTCTCACAGGACGTACTCAATCTCTCGCCGCTGATGGACGATGCCGGCACGCTTGTGCACCGCATGGTGATCTCCGAGCCGATGGGCGTCGTGCCCTATGAACATATCATCGACTATCCGGGCGGCGCCTCGCCGGCCACGGCCTATGACGACCCGGGCCTGTTCGAGAAGCGCGGCAATGCGGTGTCGCCCTGGCGCAGCGACTCGACAGCCATTGCCGTTTCTAAGACACGCTGGAAATGGGGCGACGAGGAGCGGCGTCACTATGCGCTGATGCACAACGCCATGGCCGAGGCGGTCGCCGCCGTCGTCGGCCGGATCGGGCATCGCTATGACGACATCGTCTCCTGGGTGGCGCCCGGCCTGACCCATCGCAGCTTCGTCATCGGCAAAGCCGAGCGCGCGGCGAACAACGTTCCCGCCACCCGCAAGGTCGGTTCCGGCCGCGTGGACCTTGTTGGTGCCAATGACTACCTTGGCCCCGACGCCGCCATCGTCTGCCTGCCGACGCTCGACCAGTGCAAGGATGCGATCGACCGCCTCGCCGCGCGGCTCGGCATCGACACGATCCAGGCGACCGGCATCTATGCCCGCGGCGGCGCCAACGCTACGCCGCTTGCCCTCCCCGAACTTCTTGACGTGCTTGTCGCGCGGCTGCGCGACCAGAAGGAAAAGTGAGAATGACGCTTCTGAAACTGACCATCGGCGCCAGCGACAGCGACCGCACCCGGCCGATCGCCAACGGCGAGGTCAAGATTGCCGGCGTCGAGCCGGATGTGACACTGATGGGCGTGCAGGCGCTGTTCAACAAGCAGCTCGGCTCGCACCATTTCGACGCCTGCGAATTTCCCCTCGCGACCTATCTGCGCACGCTGGAGCGGCCAGACCGGCCCTATCTCGCCGTGCCGATCTTTCCCTCGCGCCATTTCCGCTTTTCCAGCGTCTTCATCAACAAGGCGAGCGGCATCCGGACGCCGGCTGACATGGCAGGAAAGCGGATCGGGCTCATGGTGTTCGACATGGCCGCAGCCGTCTGGCAACGCGGCTTCTTCGAGGAGCACTACGGCCTCGACCGGACGGCGCCGATTTACGTCACCGGGGGGCTCGAAGCGCCCCGGACGGGCGATGAACATCCGCAGGTCTATCCTGACAAATTCAAGGTGGAGCGCACCGACAGATCTTTGGCGCAGATGCTGGCGAGCGGCGAGATCGACGCGCTTTATACGGCTCGCGCGCCAAGCACCTGGCCATCCGAGACCGTTGGCCGGCTGTTCGAGGATGCCAAAACCGCTGAGCTCGACTATTTCCGCAAGACCGGCATCTTCCCGCCGATGCATATCCTCGCGGTCAAGCGGCCGATCGCCGAAGCAAATCCTGGCCTGACAAAGGCGCTGTTCGACGCTTTCGCCGAGGCACAGACAGTGGCGCGGGCGAAGCTCTTCGACCAGGTGGCGCTTTCGACCATGTTGCCCTGGGCGCTTGAATCGCTGCTTGAGGCCGAGCGTGAGCTCGGGAAAGATTATTGGCCGGTTGGGTTTGCCAAGAACCGTGCCATGCTGGAGGTCATCATCCGCTACCTCACCGAGGACGGCCTGATTTCGACGGCCTTCAAGCCGGAAGACCTTTTCGAAGGCGCGGATATTCTCGCCACCTGAGCGATGGAGCATGCGATGACCGTTTCGGGCTTCGGCTGGCGGGATCTCTCGACGGATGCGGTTCCGGCTGCCGAGCGGCTCGACTATTGGCGCGAGGCGACGAACAGCTTGTTTCCGCCGACACAACTGCGGCGGGACGGGTTTGAGGGCTTCTATGGCCATGTCGCCTGGTTGAGCCTCGGCGAAGTGACGATCGCCGACATCGTCTCGACCAGTCTCGATGTCGTGCGCAGCGAGCGGGATATCCATTGCGGCGATGATCGCTGGTACGAGCTGACGATCCAAATCGACGGTGAATGCGC
This sequence comes from Kaistia soli DSM 19436, assembly GCF_900129325.1. Classification (GTDB taxonomy): domain Bacteria; phylum Pseudomonadota; class Alphaproteobacteria; order Rhizobiales; family Kaistiaceae; genus Kaistia; species Kaistia soli. The sequence goes on from NZ_FQUP01000003.1 coordinate 246,845, forward strand.
ATTCTCGCAGGATGGGCGTGACATCGTAACGGGCCCACGATCGATGGTCCTCTATGACAGCCGTCGGCCCTACCAGATGCGCTTTCGCGGCCCCTATCGGCAGGTTTCGCTGAAGGTGCCGCGTGCGGCTCTCAGGGAGCGCGTACCCTCTGTCGACCGTCTGGTAGCGCTGCATCTCGCAGCCGACCGTATTCCGGGCCGGTTCATCTACGATTTGGCCAGTGGACTGTGCGAGCGGCCCAACGACATCCCGGCCGCGCTTTCGAGTCGGCTGGAGCAGCATGTGCTCGAACTGACAGCGACCGCTTTGATGGATGTGGGGAGCGGTGAAACCGTCTCGTTCTCCCGTGTTTCGCAGCTCGATCGCATCAAGGCCTATATTCTTGCCCATCTCGACGACGCCGAACTCTCGCCGCGCGGCATCGCAGCGGCGCATGGCATTTCGCTGCGCCGCCTCTATGAACTATTTGAGGGTGAAGAGCAGCAGGTCGCCCGCTTCGTCCAGGCGCAGCGGCTCGACCGCATCCGCCGCGAACTGGCGGATCCGCTGATGCGCGGGCTTCCGATCAACAGCATAGCCCTCCGCCGCGGTTTCAAGGATTTCTCGCATTTCAGCCGCGCTTTCCGACGCCAGTTCGGCGTCGCTCCGGGTGCGTTCAGATCGGCCTCGTCACATTGAAGGAACGAGCGCACGCAGCACCATGCTTTTGCGCCAGCACAGCACTGTCGTCTTGAAGGCGCATGCCTCCTAATGCCCTCCTGAAGATGCGAGGAGCAGACGAACATGGCCTATCGGGAAATGGACACGCAGGGCTGGCAGGTGCTGGACCGCGCCCATTATCTGCATCCCTTCACGGACCATGCGAGCCTGCGCCAGGGCGGAGCCCGCGTCGCCGTGCGCGGCGAGGGCATCTATGTCTGGGATACCGAAGGGACGCGCATCATCGACGGCCTTTCCGGGCTCGGCAATGTGAATATCGGCTATGGGCGGCGCGAGCTGGTCGAGGCCGCGGCTTCGCAGATGCTTGAGCTTTCCTATTGCCAGTCCTTCTTCAAGACGACGCATCGCTCGGCGGTCATGCTTGCCGAGAAGCTGACATCGATGCTGCCCGACAGCCTCAACCACGTCTTCTTTCAGTCGTCCGGCTCTGAGGCCAACGAGACCGCCATTCGTCTGGTGCGGCACTATTGGGACCTTGCCGGACGGCCGCAGAAGCGGATGATCATCGGGCGTGAGCTTGCCTATCACGGCTCGACGCACATGGCGGCCAGCCTCTCCGGCATCCCGCCGATGCACAGCGCCGGCGGCGACATCCCGATGCCGAGCGTCACCCATATCAAGACGGCCTATCAGTATCGCAACGGCTTCGGCATGGACCCGGCTGAGTTCGGCGTGCTTGCCGCGAGCTGGCTCGAGGACAAGATCCTCGAGCTTGGGCCGGACAATGTCGCGGCCTTCATCGCCGAGCCCGCACAGAGCGCCGGCGGCGCGCTCTGTCCGCCCGAGACCTACTGGCCCGAGATCCAGCGCATTTGCAGGAAATATGACGTTCTGCTCATCCTCGACGAGGTCGTGATGGGCTTCGGGCGCACCGGCCACTGGTTCGGCCATCGCCGCTACGGCATCGAGCCGGACATCCTGCAGCTTGGCAAGGCGATCACCTCCGGCTACCTGCCGCTCTCCGCGACGGTCATCTCCGACCGTATTGCCGATCTGCTGATCGACAAGGGCGGCGAATGGGCTCACGGCTACACCTATTCCGGTCATCCGACCTGCTGCGCCGTGGCACTCGAAAACATCCGCATCCTCGACGAGGAGAAGTTGGTCGAGAACGCCGGCGCGACGCTGGCCCCTTATTTCAAGGCTAAGCTCGACTCATTCATCGATCATCCGTTGATCGGCGACGTGCGCTCGGTCGGGCTGATGGGCGGGCTGGAGATCGTGCAGGACAAGGCAACGCGCGAGGCGTTTCCCTACGAGGCCCATATTGGCGACTATTGCGCCGCCGAGGGCCTGAAGCGCGGCCTCGCCTTCCGCGCCAATGGCGACACGATGAGCCTAATGCCGCCTCTGGTCACGACGATCGAACAATTCGACACGATCTTCGACATCGCCCGTGAGGCGCTGGATGCCACCGCGAAAGAGTTCGGTGTCACGGCATGACGAAACCGACCGGCCTCGTCTGGCATGAATTGCTGATGTGGCACGACACGCATGCACTGGCGGGATTCATGCAATCCGGCCGCGGCGTGATCGAGCCCGACGAGCCATCGGAAAGCGCGGCTGGCAAGCGACGGATCAAGAACCTGCTCGATGTTGCAGGACTGACCGAGCAACTCCTTCTCATCAAGCCCCGGCCTGCGCGCGAGGAAGAGCTCGGCCGCGTTCATCACGTCGATTACATTGCCCGGTTGAAGGCGATGAGCGATGCGGATGGCGGCGACGCCGCGCTCGGCGATCCGGTCGGCGTGACGCCGTTCGGCCCTGGCGGCTACGAGATCGCGGCGCTGGCAGCAGGCGGCGTTCTCGAAGCGGTCGACGCGATCATGGAGGGCCGCGTCGCCAATGCGTACGCCCTGCTCCGTCCGCCCGGCCATCATGCAGAAGCGGCCCGTGGCTTCGGTTTCTGCATCTTCAACCACGGCGCCCTGGCCGCCCGCCACGCGCAACTGGTGCATGGTCTCCAGCGTGTCGCGATCCTTGATTGGGATGTCCATCACGGCAATGGCGCGGAACGGATCTTCTGGACCGATCCGAGCGTCCTGACGATCTCGATCCACCAGGACAACTGCTATCCGCCCCAATCAGGGCTGATCGATGCGATAGGCGGCGGCCCCGGTGCCGGCTATAATGTCAACGTTCCGCTGCCGCCCGGCTGCGGCAGCGGCGCATACCTTGCTGCCATGGATCGCGTCATCCTGCCGGCCCTCCGTGCTTTTTCGCCGGAGATGATCATCATCGCCTCTGGCCTCGACGCCGGCGCCTATGATCCGCAGGCACGCATGATGCTCGGCGGCAGCGCCTTCGCCGCCATGACAAAGCGCGTCATGAACGTCGCCGCCGATTGCTGCGACGGACGTCTTTTGCTGAACCACGAGGGCGGCTATCACCGGCCCTCGGTGCCGTTCCTCGGCCTTGCCATCATCGAGGCGCTGTCCGGCCTCAAGGGAAGCGTCGAGGATCCGTTCGAGCCGATCATCGCCGGAATGACCGGCCAAGACCTGCAGCCGCACCAGGACGCCGCCATCCGGCGCGTCGAGGCGCAGCTGTCGGACGTATGAAGAGAGAAAAGGCCGTGGCCGCGACAACGAGTTTCTATATCGGCGGCGCCTTCGTTGAACCGCTTTCAGGCACCCGCGCGCCGGTGATCAATCCGGCAACCGAGGAGGCGATCGCCACGATCAGCCTCGGCAACGCCGCCGACGTCGACCGCGCGGTCCAGAGCGCCCGCGACGCGTTTCCGGCCTTTGCGGCGACCAGCGTTGCGGAGCGGCTGGCACTCTTCGCGCGCATCGTCGAGGTCTTCAAGGCGCGGCGGGAGGATCTCGCTGCCGCCGTGACGGCCGAAATGGGGTCGCCGAAATGGCTTTCCTGGGAGCTGCAGACGGCGTCGAGCATCGTCTATTTCGAAAGCGCCGCCGAAGTTCTGCGCAATTTCGCCTTCGACGTGCCGCATGGGCAATCGCTGATCACGCATGAGCCGATCGGCGTCTGCGGCCTCATCACGCCCTGGAACTGGCCGCTCAACCAGATCGTCACCAAGCTAGCGCCGGCGCTCGCCGCAGGATGCACCGTGGTGCTCAAGCCGTCGGAACTGTCGCCGCTATCGGCGCTGATCCTCGCCGAGGTCATGCATGAGGCGGGCGTGCCGGCCGGTGTCTTCAACCTCGTCAATGGGACCGGACCGGTCGTCGGCGCGGCGATCGCTGCCCATCCCGACATCGACATGGTCTCCTTCACGGGTTCGACCCGCGCGGGCATTGCGGTCGCCAAGGCGGCCGCCGACACCGTAAAGCGTGTGCACCAGGAACTCGGCGGCAAATCTGCCAATATCGTGCTGCCGGACGCCGATCTCGATCTCGCCGTGACCGATGGCGTCAAGCGCTGCTTCATCAATTCCGGCCAGTCCTGCATCGCGCCGACGCGTATGCTGGTGCACGCGTCCCAGCTCGACGAGGTCATCGATCGCGCCCGCGCCGTGACGGCGTCGATGGTCGTCGGCGATCCGACATCGGCCGAGACGAGCATGGGCCCGGTGGCCGGCAGCGCTCAGTTCGCCAAGGTCCAAGGCATGATCGAGACCGGAATCGCCGAAGGGGCGCGCCTCGTCGAGGGCGGTCCCGGACGGCCGCAGGACCTCAACCGCGGCTATTTCGTGCGTCCCAGCATTTTCGCGGATGTGACACCCGACATGACCATCGCGCGGCAGGAGATCTTCGGTCCGGTTCTTTCGATCCTCACCTATCGCAACGAGGAAGAGGCGGTGCGGATCGCCAATGACAGCGTCTATGGCCTCGCCGGCTATGTCTATTCACGCGACGCTGACCATGCCCGCGCCACCGCCCGCCGCATCCGCGCCGGCCGCGTCTTCATCAACAATCCCTGGTTCGACTTCGAGGCGCCGTTCGGCGGCTACAAGCAATCCGGCAATGGCCGCGAACTCGGCGATCACGGCATGCGCGAGTTTTTGGAGGTGAAGGCGGTGCTCGGCTGGGACGCGGGGGCGGTACGGTGAGCCCTTCCTCCCTCTTCATTTTCCTAGGGAAGCATTTCTGATGCGCACATGGCTCCGTGATCCGATCGCCATCCTTGCAGAGGGCGCCGAGCGCGGAATCGTCGTCGAGGGCAGCCGCATCGTGGCGCTGGTCGGGCGCGACGATCCCGACCCGCAGCATGACGCAGCGTTCGATGCGAGCCGCCATGTCGTGCTGCCCGGCCTCGTCAACACGCATCATCATTTCTTCCAGACGCTGACGCGCGCCCATCCGGCCGCGATCAACAAGGAACTGTTTCCCTGGCTGAAGGCGCTCTATCCGCTCTGGGGCGATCATCTCGACCGCGACAGCTTTCGCCTTGCCACGCGCCTGGCGCTGACCGAACTGCTGCTGTCCGGCTGCACGACGGCGTCAGACCATCTCTTCGTGTTCCCGGCCGACATGCCCGACGCCGTCGATATCGAAGTTGAGGAGGCCGCAAAGCTTGGCATGCGCGTTGCCCTGACGCGCGGCGTCATCAATCTCGGCATGACCAAGGGCGGCATCGCGGACGAGCGGCTGATGCAGGATGACGACGTCGTGCTCGCCGACTGTGAGCGCGTGCTCGGCCGCTATCACGATCGCCGTCCTGGTGCCTATTCGACGGTGGCGCTTGCGCCCTGCGCGCCGTTCAACGTGACGCGCGAGATGATGTGCGCAGCGGCGGAACTAGCTGAAAAGCACGATTGCCGGCTGCACACCCATCTCGGCGAAACCGAGGACGAGAACGATTTCTGCCTGTCGCGCTTCGGCATGCGGCCACTCGATTATCTGGAGGAGGTCGGTTGGCTGAACGACCGCGTCTGGCTCGCGCACGGCATTCATTTCGACGATGCGGAGGTTGCCCGGCTCGGCCGCCACCGCGTGGGCGTTTGCCATTGCCCGACTTCCAACATGGTGCTCGCCTCGGGCATCTGCCGCACCAAGGAGCTGGAGGCGGCCGGCGCCATCGTCGGGCTCGGTGTCGATGGCTCCGCGTCGAACGACTCGTCCAATATGATGGAGGCCGTGCGCCATGCTCTGATGATCGGGAGGCTGCGCTACGATGCGGCGGCGGTCACCCATCTCGACGCGCTGCGCTGGGCCACCGAAGGCTCCGCCGCCTGTATCGGGCGGTCCGATATCGGGCGGATCGCGGTCGGCATGGAGGCTGATCTGGCGCTGTTCACGCTCAACGAATTGCGCTTTTCCGGCGCTGGCGACCCGATTGCCGCACTGGTTCTGTGCGGTGCGCACACGGCGGATCGTGTCATGGTCGGCGGCGCGTGGCGCGTGATCGATAGCGCCCCTGTCGGTGTCGATCTTGCAAGGCTGCGGCACGAACATGGCGCCGCAGCCAGCGCCTTTTTGAAGGCCCTCTGAAGAAGGACATCGCACGCCAGTCATGAACGCCCTGCCCGCGCCGGAAAGCCTGACGTCTCCGCATGTGCCCGAAACAGTCGGCCCAGTCGACGTCATCATCGACCAGGCCGGAAAGACGTTTCAGACGGCGCGCGGACCGGTGCGGGCGCTCGATCCGATTTCCTTGAAAATCCCACGCGGCGCCTTCGTCGCGCTGATCGGGCCCTCCGGCTGCGGCAAGTCCACATTGCTGCGGATGATTGCGGGCCTTGAGCAGCCGGACGAAGGAGGCGCCGTACTCGTGCGCAGCAAGCATCCCGAGCAGTTCCGCAAGGAAGGCGAGCTTGGTATCGCCTTCCAGGATCCGGCATTGCTTCCATGGCGCAGCGTTGCCGACAACGTCGCCTTTCCGCTGCAGATTCTCGGCCGCCCGGTGAAACGGCATCAGGCGACCGTCCAGTCGTTGATCGAACTCGTCGGTCTCAAGGGCTACGAGCAGGCACTGCCCGGCCAGCTTTCCGGCGGCATGCGCCAGCGCGTCGCGATCGCCCGCTCGCTGGTGACCGACCCGTCGGTGCTGCTACTGGACGAGCCGTTCGGCGCGCTCGATCAGATCCTCCGCCGCGCAATGAACGTGGAATTGCAGCGCATCTGGGCAGCGCGGCAGACAACGACTTTGCTGGTCACCCATGGCATCGACGAGGCTGTTTTCCTCGCTGACACGGTCGTGGTGATGCATGCGAAGCCCGGCCGCATCGCCGAAATCATCACAGTGCCCTTCGCGAGACCACGCCTGCCGAGCCTCTTCAGCAGTCCCGATTTTCATGCGCTCTGCGATCGGCTGACGGAGAGTCTCCATGGCGAGGACGGGTCGCAATGATCGCGCCCTCCACGCGAGAGAATGCGCGTATCCTGTTTGGAACGCTCATATTCTTTGCTGTCTGGGAGTTCATCGGCGCAACGACGTCGTGGGGCGTTGCGATGGTGCCAGCGCCGTCCCGCATTCTCATGCAGGCTTTCGCTGACCGTGAACTCTACTGGCTACATGGCAGCGCCACGATCCAGACATCGGCCATCGGATTCGCGATCGGTGTCACGGTCGCGGTCGTGGCCGCGCTGTTGTTCTGCCTGTCGCCAGGATTGGAACTCGCCTTTCGCGGTATCAACATTGCCCTCTTCGCCATGCCGGCGATCGTCATCGGCCCGCTGCTCGTGCTCTTCCTGAAAGGCGATTGGCCCCAGACGGTGCTGGCGGCACTGATGGTCTACTTCCCGGCGATGTCGGCAACGCTGCTGGGCCTTCGCGCAGTCGATCCGCGCATCGCAGATCTCGTGGCAGCCTATGGCGGCGGCGAGGGGAAGCTGATGCGGTATGTGCGGCTTCGTGGTGCCCTGCCCGACCTCTTCGCCGGTTTCCGCGTCGCGGCCCCGCTTGCGGTGCTCGGCGCGGTGCTCGGCGAGTTCGGTTCCGGCACGCGCTGGGGCTTCGGCGCCTTCCTCCTGTCAGCCTTGCCCCAAGGCAATCCGGCGCGTCTCTGGGGCATCGGCCTCGCATCGAGCGCCATTGCATTGGCCGGCTACGCGCTGTTCCTGCTGCCCGCCCGCCGCCTCTCCGCGTCGAGCACCGCCGTGACGCTCGCCGCCGTGCAGACGGCCGCACGCTCCAATGGCGGCTGGAACTGGCAGAGGGTCACGCTCGCGGGCGTTTCCGTCGCCTTGCCTTTCGTCATCTGGTGGCTGGCCGTCACCCTTTCCCATGTCAGTCCAATCATAGCGCCCGGTCCTGGCCGCACCCTTATGTTCCTCATCGAAGGGCGGCAGGCGGCTGGTGCCCGCGCCGCGCTGCTGACGGCGCTCGGCCAGACGCTGCCCATCGCCCTTCTCGGGCTGCTCGCGGGCCTTGCCTTCGCTTTCGTGCTGGCCGCGCTCTCGCTGCTCGCGCCAGCCGTCGCGCGGGCGCTGCTACCCATCGCTCTCGTGGCGCAGAACATGCCACTGGTCGCGGTCGTGCCTTTCGTTGTGCTGGTCTTCGGCCGAGACGTGACAGCTTCGGTGTTCATGGCCATGCTCGTGGTGTTCTTTCCGGCCTATGTGCTGCTGCATCAAGGCTTCACGACCGTGCCCCGCGCGGCGAGTGATCTCGTCAGCGCCTACGGCGGCGGCCGATGGAAGCAGCTGGTTCACATCGCCATTCCCTATTCGATCGGCCACCTCTTCGCGGCGGCGAGGCTCGTCGCGCCGCAAGCGCTGCTGGGCGTGATGGTGGCAGAATGGCTGCTTTCGGGAGTTGGCCTCGGCAACTTACTCAATATCTCCCGCGGCGGGCTCGACTACGACATGATCTGGGCCGGCGCGCTCATCTCCATCCTCATCTCGGTCGCCGCCTATGAGGCGGTCGGCTTCATCGAACGGAAGGTCGGCCGATGACGGGCATGATCAGATGGCACCATGCCTCGCTCACGGTTTCCGAAATCGACCCGGCGATCGCCTTCTTTGGCGAGGTGTTCGGTTTCGAGCCGATCTTCATCGAACGCGGCATGCGCGACGACATCGTCGCGCTGACGGGACAACAAGGCCTTTCCTGCGATTTCACTCAGATGCGTTCCGATGCCTATCCGCTCATCCTCGAACTGATCGCGTTCCACTCCGACGCCGCGCCGCGGCCAGAGGCTGACGCGCTGCCTTGGCGACCGGGGGCCGGCCACGTGGCTTTTCATGTCGATGACTTCGACCAAACCGTCGCCCTCGCCGTCCGGCAAGGAGCCAGCATGCTCGGCCGTGCGATCGATTTTCCCGGTGGACGGTCGATTTATTGCCGCGCGCCAGGCGGGGCCTTCTTCGAGATCGAATATCTCTCCGACGGTGCAGGTTGAGGCGATTTGCCATGGTTTTTCGCGCGCTGCCGCAGGATTGCACCGGTCATCACAAGAATGAGCAGCCGCTGCCTATAACTTGGACACAGTATTGGCCCGGTCTGCATATTAGGCAGTTGAACCTGGATGCACCGGCGATACAATCCGTATTCAAGGTTCTGATCGACCGAGAATTCGGGTCGAACCGACTGCTGATGCGATCGCGCCTTCGGCATTGCCATGGGCAGGTTCGAGTCAGACCGTCGACCATATCACCCGTTCGCGCCACCGCAGGCCGCCGCGGCTCCGCCTCCCTCGGAGCCAGCGCGCCTTGGGGCTTGTCACTCCCCTCCGCTGATACAGGAGCCGATCAATGATGTTCACTCAGACCCGCCGCGCCTTCGGCAAGACTGCCCTTGCCGGCCTCGCCGCGGCGGCATTCGCCCCGATCGGACGGGCTCGTGCCGCCGAGGCGCCGCTCTCCTTCCAGTCGATCTGGATCAACGATCCCGAGTTCATCGGCTATTTCATCGCCATCGACAAAGGTTGGTACAAGGAAGGGGGACTCGACCTCACCTATTTGCCCGGCGGCCCCGATGTCATTCCGCAGGCCTCGTTGCTGACCGGCAAGGCCGACATCGCGCTGACCTCGCTGATCGAGACGGCCTCGGCCGTGTCCGAAAAGGGCGCGACGTTCAAGATCATCGGCGCGCAGTTTCAGAAGAGCCCGGACAGCGTCATCAGCCTTGAGGCGACCGGCATCAAGTCGATCAAGGATCTGGTCGGCAAGACCGTCGCCTGCCCGCCGCTCAGCCTCGGCACCTTCAAGGTGTTGCTCGGTCTCAATGGCGTCACGGAAGATCAGGTCAAGATCGTTCCCTACGCCTTCGATCCGACGCCGCTCGCGACTGGCCAGGTCGATGCCGTTGTCGACTTCATGACGTCGTTGCCGTTCATCGTCGAGCAGACATCGGGCAAGAAGGCGAGCTACCTGCTGTTCTATGATTTCGGCCTGCCCTTCGGCCAGGATCTTGTCACCGTCAACGAAGAGACTCTGAAGACGCGCCGCAAGGATATCGTCGCCTTCATGCGCGCAAGCCGCAAAGGCTGGGACGAAGACTTCGCCAATCCTGAGAAATACACGAAAGAGTATGAGAACACCTGGTTCAAGGGCAATGGTTATACGCCGGAAGCGGCGCTGTTCCATTCGCGTATCCAGGTCGACCTCATGAAGAACCCGAACGGCGTCTTCGCGATGGACGACGACTGGATCGAGAAGAACCTCGCGACGCTCGACAAGGTTGGGGTCAAAGCCGACAAAAGCTTGTTCGATACGAGCATTCTCAAGGAACTCTGACTGGGACGGCCGGCAACGGCCAGTGATCAATGGCAAGCCTCTTTACGCCCCTGACCATCAGGGGCGTGACCTTCAAGAACCGCATCGTCGTTTCACCGATGTGCCAGTACGCCGCGAGCCAGGGCTTCGCGACGGACTGGCATTTCGACCATCACGCGCGCTTCGCTCTTGGCGGGGTCGGCGGCGCACTGGTCGAGGCGACGGGCATCACGCCGGATGGTCGCATCACGCCCGAGTGCCTCGGCGTCTGGGATGATGCGCATGTCGAGGGCCTCGCCCGCATCGCCGCGACCTATCACAGGCAGGGCGCGGTGATCGGCATCCAGCTCTCGCATGCCGGCCGAAAGGGGAGTTCGACGGCCCCCTGGGATGGCGGTTGGGCGTTGCCATCAAGCGACCCGCGCGCCTGGGAAACGGTGGCGCCCTCGCCGATCGCCTATCACGAGGACTGGCCGGTTCCGCACGCCCTCGATGAAAGCGAGATCGTGGACGTCGTCGCTGCCTTCGTCGCGGCGGCTGGGCGCGCTGTCGCTGCGGGATTCGACTTTGTCGAAATCCATGGCGCGCATGGCTATCTGCTGCACAGCTTCGTGTCGCCGATCTCCAACCGACGCACGGACCGTTATGGCGGCACTCCGGAAAATCGGATGCGCCTCTCCCTCGAGGTGGCGACAGCGATCCGCGCAGCAATCCCCGACAACATGCCGCTTTTCTATCGCGCCTCCTGCATCGACAGGATTCCGGAAGAGGGCCTGACGCTCGACGATGCGGTGGCGCTCGCCAAGGCGCTGAAAGCGGCCGGTGTCGACGTCGTCGACTGTTCGGCCGGCGGCATCCTCGTTCGCACCAATCCCGGCCATATCAAGGAAGGGCCAGGCTTCCAGATCGGTTTCGCCGCACGCATCCGTGCAGAAGCCGATATCGCCACCATGGCCGTTGGCGCGATCACGGAGCCGGAACAGGCCGAGGACGTGATCGCCAGCGGCAAGGCCGATCTCGTGGCGATCGGCCGCGAGCTCCTGGCCGATTCCAATTTCGCGCATCGTGCGGCGGGCGCACTCGGCATCGACAAGCCCGATTTCGTGCTGCCCGAGCGCTATGCGTTCTATCTCCAGTTCCGGCGGCCGGCACCATGACGGCCCCGCTCGCCAAGGTTCCGCTCGGCCGCCGCTCAGGGCTCACAGTCTCGCGTGTCGGCTTCGGCTCGGCGCCGCTCGGCGACTTCTTTGAGAAGCTCGATGAACGCGAGGCGATCGCCACGGTGGAAGCGGCCTTTGCGGCCGGCATCACATTGGTTGATACCTCACCGCATTACGGCAACGGCCTCGCTGAGCATCGCATCGGCACGGCCCTTCGGGCGGCGCCGCGCGACAGCATTGTCATATCCACAAAGATCGGCCGGGTGATGAGCCCGGCCACGCCTGGCGGCGGCCCGGTGCCTCCGCCGGCGCGCGGCTTTGTCGGCAGCCTGCCGCATCGGCCGCAGTTCGACTATTCCTATGACGGCGTGATGCGCTCGTTCGAGCAGTCGCTGCTACGGCTCGGCACCGATCGTATCGACATCCTGCTGATCCACGATATCGACGCATGGACGCATGGCGAGGATCAGGTCGAGGCGCGCTACCGCCAGGCGCTCGACAGTGGCTACCGCGCGCTCGACCAGCTCCGGGCCGAAGGCAGTATCAAGGCGATCGGGCTCGGGCTCGATGATCATGACTGGTGCGAACGCTTCCTCAGCGCTGCCGATTTTGATGCTGTCCTGCTCGCCGGCCGCTATTCGCTGCTGGAACAGCCGGCCCTGCCGACGCTGCTGCCGCTCGCGCTCGAACAGGGCGTCGGCATCATGCTCGGTGGCATCTTCAATTCAGGCATCCTCGCCACAGGCGCCATCCCCGGAGCGCGCTATAACTACGAAGCTGCTCCGCCCGAGATCATGGACCGCGTCGCACGCATCGAAGCCGTCTGCCGTTCACATGGCGTGCCGCTCGCGCGCGCCGCCGTGCAGTTCGTGCTTGGCCATCCGGCCGTGTCCTCGCTCGTGCTCGGCGCGGTCAAGCCTGCCGAAATTGATCGTAACCTCGCCGCGCTCGATCAACCCGTGCCCGAAAGCCTCTGGTCCGACCTGAAGACCGAGGGGCTGCTCGATCCGGCAGCCCCCACACCCAACAAGGAGCCGCCCGTGCTCCAAACAAGGGAGACCGCCTGAATGCCTCTCAACGCTCCGGCCACGACGCTGTGGATCGATACCGATACCGGCTCCGACGACGCCGTCGCGCTCGTCATGGCATTCATGAATCCCACCGTCGAGATCGCCGGCATTTCGGTCGTCATGGGCAATTGCTCGCTGGAAAAGGCTCTGCAGAACGCGCTTTACACGCGCGAAATCTGCGGCGCCACGCATGTGCCCGTTTATGCCGGCATCGGCAAGGCGCTGATCCGCGGGCCGTTTGACGCCGTCAACGTGCATGGCGAGGACGGCATGGGCGATATCGGCCTGCCGCTCTCCGGTCGCCTTCCCGATGAGGGCCATGCCGTCGACAAGATGATCGAGGTCATCCTGTCGCGGCCCGGCGAGATCACGCTGGTGACTCTCGGGCCGCTGACCAATGTCGCGGTGGCGCTGGCACGCGAGCCGCGGCTTGCGCAGGCGGTCAAACATTGCGTCATCATGGGCGGAATTGGCGACGGACCCGGCAATGTCACGCCGGCTTCGGAATTCAATATCTATGCCGACCCCGACGCCGCTCGTATGGTTTTCCAATCCGGCATGCCGATCGTGATGTGCGGCTGGGAGGTTTCCTGCCGCTATGCCGTCGTCGAGCCTGCCGACACCGACGAGCTAAAAAGGGTCGGAGGGTCGCTCGGTGCGTTCTGCGTCGATATCCAGCGTTTCCTGGTCGAGTTCGCCACCAAGGTCTCGGGCCTGCCGGGCATCGACCTCCCCGATCCGATCACCATGGCGATCGCCATCGATCCGTCGATCGTGGTGAAGTCGAGTGAGGCTTTCGTGGAGGTCGTGAACGCCGATGGACCGGCGCTCGGACAGACGATCGTCGATCGCAAGCTGCATGCCGGCAAGCCGGTCAATGCCACGGTGGTGGATGTCGCCTCGCGCGACTGGTTCATGAAAATGCTGATCGACGCGGTGACACGCCCGGTCGGCTGATCAATCTAGACGCGGGACTTTCGTCCCGAGGTTGCCAGAGGCGGGGGCACGCTGAAGGCCAAGAAGGATGCCGGCCGAACGGCCGGTTGGGATGCGGTCTTTCTTCTCTGGGGAACAACATGAAGTTCGACAATAGAACGCTCGTTCTGATGGCGGCGGCCATCGTGATCAATATCGTCGTCGGCCAGATCGTCGCCTGGCTGAAACTCCCTCTGTTCATCGACTCGATCGGGACAATCCTTGTCGGAATCCTCGCCGGTCCGATCGCCGGCGCCATCGTGGGTACGCTCGCATGCCTGATCTGGGGGTTGATCCTTGATCCGGTCGCGGCAGCCTTCTTCCCGGTCGCGCTGGTCATCGGCGCCAGCGCCGGCATTCTCGCCCGCTATGGCTGGTTCTCCAGCCTCGGCAAGACCATCGTCTCGGGCGCCATCATCGCGGTCATCTCGACGATCGTCGCCATTCCGATCATCGTTTACATGTTCGGCGGCGTGACGGGCTCGGGCACGGACTTTGCCACCGCCTATCTGCTGGCCATGGGCACGCAGCTCATCCAGTCGGTTGCGATCTCCAACCTCGTGCAGAATCTCGCCGACAAGATCATCACGGCGGTCATCGCCTGGCTGATCGCGACGCGCCTGCCACGGAACTTCACCACCGGCCTGCCGTTCTTCGCCTACACGAAGCCCTGATCTTCAGCGCTGGGCCAAAGAAAAAAGCGGCCGTCCCTTTGTTCGGGGCGGCCGCCTTTTTTGTCAGTCTCCGGCTTTCGCCGGTCACGCGCTCAGTGCGCCGTAACGACTGTCTCGGGCGCTGCGGGCTTTGGCTTGCGGCGATCGGCGACGCGACGAACGACGACATAGAACATCGGCACCATGAAGATGCCGATCGACGTCGCCGCGAGCATGCCGCCCATGACGCCGATACCCACAGCGTTTTGGGCGCCCGAGCCGGCGCCCGTCGCGATGGCGAGCGGCAGAACGCCCAGGATGAAGGCGAGCGAGGTCATCAGGATCGGCCGCAGGCGCTGACGCGCGGCGAGCAGCGTCGCCTCGACCAGTTCCTTGCCGGCTGCCTGCTGGTCCCGTGCGAACTCGACGATCAGGATCGCGTTCTTCGCCGAGAGGCCGATCGTCGTCAGCAAGCCGACCTTGAAGTAGACGTCGTTCGATTGGCCGAAAAGCTTGGCCGCCACGAGAGCGCCGAGCACGCCGATCGGCACCGCAAGCATGACGGAGAACGGGATGGACCAGCTCTCATAGAGCGCCGCCAGGCACAGGAAGACAACGAGGATCGAGATCGCGTAGAGCGCCGTCGCCTGATTGCCGGAGAGCTGCTCCTGATAGGAAAGGCCGGTCCAGGCCGCCGTGAAGCCGGATGGAAGCTCCGAGACGAGCGTCAGCATCTCGTCCATCGCCGTGCCGGAACTGACACCTGCGGCGGACGAACCCTGGATGCTCACCGCCGATATGCCATTGTAGCGGTCGAGCTTCGGCGATGCCCGCGTCCAGCTCGACGAGGTGAAGCTTGAAAAGGGCACCATCTCGCCGCTCGCATTGCGAACGAACCAGCTGTCGAAGCTTCCAGGTTCTGTGCGGAATTCGGCGTCGCCCTGCACATAGACAGGCTTCACCTTGCCGCGATCGATGAAGTCGTTGACATAGGATCCCGCGAAGGCGACCGAGATCGTGCTGTTGATGTCAGCGAGATCGACGCCGAGCGCCTTTGCCTTGGCTTGGTCGATATCGACATTGAACTGGGCCTGATCCTCCTGCCCACCCTGACGAACGCCCACGACGAGCGGATCCTTGGCCGCTGCCGCGAGCAACTGGTCGCGCGCCGCCTTCAGCTGGTCCTGACCTGCCCCGGCCGTATCCTGGAGATACATCTCGAAGCCGTTCGATTGGCCGAGATTGGGGATGACGGGCGGCGCCAGAGCGATGACCTGCGCGTCGCGGATCTTCGAGAAGGCGGCCATTGCGCGTCCCGCGATCGCCGCAGAAGTCTGGTCCTTGCCTTTGCGCTCGTCGAAGTCCTTCAGCTTGATGAAGGCCATCGCGGAGTTCTGGCCGCTGCCATTGAAGCCGAAGCCGAGCGCTGAAAACACCGCGTCGACATCGCCCTTTTCCTCGTTGAGGAAATGCGCCTCGACCTGCTTGACCACCTCGAGGGTCCGGGCCTGCGTGGCACCGGATGGCAAGGTGATCATCGTCATCAGCACGCCCTGATCCTCCTCCGGCAGGAAGGAGCTCGGAAGGCGCACGAAGAGCAGGTAGACGCCGGCGACCATGATGAGGAACAGGGCGAGGAAGCGTACCGGACGACGAATGATGCCGCCGACGCCGCGGACATAGCTGTCAGTGCCGCGATCGAAATTTCGATTGAACCAGCCGAACAGCCCCTTTCGCTCGCCATGCTTGGCAGGCTTGAGCATGGTCGCGCAGAGCGCCGGCGTCAGCACGATGGCGACCAGAACGGAGAGCACCATCGCCGTGACGATCGTGACTGAGAACTGGCGGTAGATGACGCCGACCGAGCCAGAGAAGAACGCCATCGGCAGGAAGACGGCCGAGAGAACCATGGCGATGCCGATCAACGCGCCGGTGATCTCGCCCATGGATTTCTTCGTCGCTTCACGCGGCGACAACCCCTCCTCGGCCATCACGCGCTCGACATTCTCGACAACGACAATCGCGTCGTCGACGAGAAGGCCGATGGCCAGGACCATGGCGAACATCGTCAGCGTGTTGATGGAATAGCCGAAAAACGCCAGGACCCCGAACGTACCGAGCAAGACGACGGGCACCGCGATTGTCGGAATCAGCGTCGCGCGAATGTTCTGCAGGAACAGGAACATCACGAGGAAGACCAGAACAACGGCTTCGGCAAGCGTCTCGACCACCTTTTCGATCGAGAGCTTCACGAAAGGCGTCGTGTCATAGGGATATACGACCTCGATCGATGACGGCAGAGCGGCCGAGAGCCTCTCCATAGCCGCCTTGACGCCGGCCGAGGTGTTGATCGCATTCGCCCCGGTCGCGAGGTTGATACCAAACCCCGCCGCCGGCAGGCCGTTGTAGCGCGAGTATGAGCCGTAGCTCTCCGAGCCGATCTCGACCCGCGCGACGTCGCCAAGATGCACGATCGAGCCGTCGGTGGCCGTTTTCAGAATGATGTTACGGAATTGGTCGGGTGTCTGCAGCTGGCTCTGCGCCGTCACCGTAACATTGAGCTGCTGCCCAGCCGGGCTTGGCAATCCGCCGAGCTGGCCCGCCGAAACCTGCCTGTTCTGGACCGAGATCGCTGTCGAGATATCGCTCGGCATGAGCTGGTACTTGGCGAGCTTCGCCGGATCGAGCCAGATGCGCATCGCAAAGCCCGAGCCGAAGACGTTGATGTCGCCAACGCCCTCGACGCGCTTGATGACATCTTCAAATGTTGATGAGAAATAGTCTCCGAGATCCTGTGACGACAGGCTGCCGTCCTTCGACACCAACGCGCCGACCATCAGGATGCCGGAACTCGACTTGGTGACGCTGATACCCTGGTTGACCACGGCGTCGGGAAGCTGTGACTCGACCAGTTGCAGCTTGTTCTGCACCTGAACCTGCGCGATGTCGGGATCGACGCCGCTGGCGAAGGTGAGCTGGATCGAAGATGAACCAGTCGCGGAACTCGATCCGGACATGTAGTCTAGGTTTTCAAGCCCAGTCAGGCCCTGCTCGATGACCTTTGTCACGGAGTTCTCGACGGTCTCGGCGCTCGCACCCGGATAGGTGGCGGAGATGCGAACCGTCGTCGGTGCGATCTCGGGATATTGCGCAATCGGCAGCGTGTAGATTCCCAGCAATCCACCGAGCATGACGGCAATGGCAAGCACCCAAGCAAAGATCGGGCGGGCAATGAAGAAGTCGGCGATCGAACCGCGCTTCATTTCGCTGTCTCCTTCTCGCCAGAAGCTGCCGGCCCCGACTTGACCACGCCGTTTTCGTCGAGCGTGACGGCGACGGGCGCGACTGCCGCTCCATCACGGATCTTCTGCAAGCCGTCGACGATCAGGCGGTCGCCATCCTTGATCCCTTCGTCGACCAGCCAGTTGTTGCCGACAGCTTGAACCGTGTTGACGATGCGCGTCTCGACCTTGTTGTCGGCCGTGAGGAACATTGCCGTCGCCGCACCCTTGGCATTGCGATCCACCGCGCGCTGCGGCACCAGGAAGCCCGCCTTGTCGTCACCGAGTCCGACGATGGCGCGGACATACATGCCGGGCAGCAACACCCGGTCGGGATTGGCGAAGGTCGCGCGCATGGAGAAGGTGCCCGTCGTCTGGCTCACCGTCGCCTCCGAAGACTGCAACGTTCCGGTCTTGTCATAGGCGACGCCGTTATCAAGAATGAGCTTCACCTGCAGCGGCCCCTCGGGTCGCTGTAGCCGTCCGCTATCCATCAGCCCTCGGATGCGCAGAAGGTTGGCCGTCGAATCCGTGAGGTCCACATAGATTGGATCGATCTGGCGGATTGTGGCGAGCGCGGTGGTCTGGTTCGCCGTGACAAGCGCGCCTTCAGTCACCGCGGACGTGCTGATAAGGCCGCCGATCGGTGCTGTGACACTTGTGAAGCCGAGATTGATCTGGGCCGTCTCAACCGCAGCTTGCGCCGAGGCCACGTCCGCTTTGGCCTGGGCCAGCGTAGCCTTGGCGTCATCAAGACTCTGCGCCGTGACCGAATTCACGCCGACCAGCTGGTTGTAGCGGTCGACCTTTGCCTGTGCGCTCGGCACCGCGGCCTCGGCCTTCTGAAGTGAAGCCGCGGCAGAGTCATAGGTTGCCTGATAGGTGCGCGGGTCGATCTCGTAAAGAAGATCGCCGGCTTTCACCGTCGATCCTTCCGTGAAGACCCGCTTCCTGATGATTCCGTCCACCTGCGGCCTGATATCGGCAACTGCAGATGCGGTAGAACGACCGGCAATCTCAACGGTGATGGGCACCGGTTGCGCGTTCAAGGTCACGAAGCCGACCTCGACCGGCGCGCCGCTTCCGGGCGGGCCACTTGGCGACTTCTCGCCGGAACAGGCGGCCAATGCGGCAAAAAGACCGAGCATCAGCGCGGGCCTGACGTTGCGACGGTTCATGTAAGGTCTCCGGCCAAAAGGAACGAGGCTGCGACACCTCTCGACGCGATACGAACGAAACTCGCCGACGGGTCGGACTTTAGACCTTACAGCTAGAGGAAGTGTGTCTTTCGATTAGGTCGGAAAGGCTCGAAACATTGCCGTCACCCGCGCTTTCGTGTCGAAACATGGCTCTCAGGCCGTTGCGACATGTCTCGTTACGATTTGTTTCCAGCCTAGAAGTCCAGCCCGATATCAAGGATCGGCGCACTGTGCGTCAGCCAACCGACCGAAATGAGGTCGACACCGCTGGCAGCGATGGCGGGCGCCGTCGTCGGATTGATACGCCCCGACGCCTCGGTGATCGCACGACCATCAACCATCGTGACGGCGCGGGCGAGCATCGCCGGATCCATGTTGTCGAGCAGCACCGCGTCGACGCCAAGTTCGAGCGCCTCCGCGAGTTGGTCGAGGGTGTCGACTTCGAGCTCGATCTTCACGAGGTGGCCGACATGCGCCTTGGCTCTTTCGAGAGCGGGGCGAATGCCGCCGGCGATGGCGACATGGTTGTCCTTGATCAGCACCGCATCATCGAGGCCGAAGCGGTGGTTGGCGCCGCCGCCCGCCCGAACCGCATATTTCTCCACGGCGCGCAATCCAGGCGTTGTCTTGCGGGTGCAGACGATATGCGCCTTGTAACCCGAGACGGAGGCGACAATCGCCGATGTCGCGCTGGCGATGCCCGACAAACGGCACAGGAAATTGAGCGCCGTCCGCTCGGCCGTGAGAATGCCCCGGGCCGGACCACGAACCGACGCGATCGTGTCGCCGGGCGCTACCGCGACACCATCAGCCAAGGCGACTTCGACGCCGATATCCGGATCGATCAGCCGGAAGGCAAGACGCGCGAGGTCGATGCCGGCGATGATGCCCGGTTGGCGGGCGACGAGACGCGCTTCGGCGCGTGCGTCGGCAGGGACGATCGCATCGGTGGTGAGGTCGCCGGCGCGGCCAAGATCCTCGAGCAGCGTCGCGCGGACGAGCGGCTCGATCATGATCAGGGGAAGAGGATTGATCGGCACGTCAGGCGCTCCGGGCAGATGGAAAGACGGTTTCGGCGATGTCGCGCGCAGCGGCGAGCGCCGCGCTGGCGGTGATGCGGGTTCGAAGAGCGGCGCTCGCGCGCTCCGGATAATCCGTCCGGCTATGCGCACCGCGACTCTCGCGTCTCTCGAAGGCCGCGACGGCAATCATGAGGCCGACCAATGCCGGATCGGCAGCAGCCGAATTGCCGAGCGCGCGCGGCAGCAACGCCGCGACGGCCGATGCGAGCCCCTCCCCGTCGCGCAATACCCCGGCATGACGCGACAGGACCGGTCGGACGGATGATGGATCGGCAGCTGCTGGAACCTCGGCAAGTGGCGTCGGGCGGAATGGTCGTGCTGGCACCGCCTTGAGGCTTTCCGCCACGGCGGCGGCTGCCACGGCCGCCTCGGTGAGCGAATTGCTCGCGAGACGATTGGCCCCGTGCAGACCGGTCGAGGCGACCTCGCCGGCGGCCCAGAGGCCTTCGACGCTGCTCCGGCCGGCGGCATCCACTGCGATGCCGCCCATATGGTAATGCGCAGCGGGGCGGATAGGGATCGGATCGCGCGCAGGATCGAGGCCCGCCTCGCTGCAGAAGCGTGCGATCGCAGGAAAACGGGTACTGAAGCCGGCTCCCGGACGCGCGCGCGCATCCAGGAAGACGCTATGGCCGGCGGCGAGTTCTCTCCAGACGGCACGGGCGACAACATCGCGTGGCGCAAGTTCGGCGCCCGGCTCTGCGGCCAGGAAGCGCCGGCCGTCTTCGTCGATCAACAGCGCACCCTCGCCCCGCACCGCCTCGCTGATCAGCTTCATCGGCCGTGCAGCCGTTGCGAAGGCCGTCGGGTGAAACTGCACGAACTCGGGATCCGCGATCACCGCGCCGACGCGCGCGGCAAGCGCGAGACCCTGGCCGAAACAGGCGAGCGGATTGGTCGTTTCCTCATAAAGCCCACCGATGCCGCCCGTTGCCAGCACGACACGCGTGGTCGGAAGCACGGCGGCGCCATCTGGTCCGGCGATCAGAATGCCGGCGACCCTCCCCTCGCCATCGAGCAGCAGTCTCCGCGCCTCGACATGCTCGAGCGCAGTGATCGACGGTGTGCGCCTGACCGCTTCGACAAGCGCGCGGATGATCTCGCGGCCGGTTCCGTCACCGTCGGCGTGGACAATGCGGTTGCGACTATGGGCGGCCTCGAGGCCGAGGCGGAAGCCGCTCTCATGGCGGTCAAATTCGACGCCCAGCGCAGCCAGCCGGGCAATCGCGCCTGGTGCTGCCTCGACGATCCGACGCACCGCCGCTGCGTCGCAAAGGCCGTCGCCGGCTGCGAGCGTATCCTCATGGTGCAGAGCGGGGCTGTCGTCGTCGCCCATGCTCGCCGCCATGCCGCCCTGTGCCCAAGGGCTTGAAGCCTCGCCGCCGAGCGGCGCCTTGGTGAGAAGGACCACGGGCTGCGGCGCCAGGAAAAGGGCTGTTGCAAGCCCGGCAAGACCCGCACCGACGATCACCGGCTGGCCGGCGAGTACGGCAAGATCGGCGCTCATATCGCGAGCATCCGCTCGACGGAGCTGCGGGCCCGATCCGCGATCGCGGGATCAATCGTCACGACGTTGCGATTTTCCTCGAGCGCGCGGCGAATGTTCTTCAGTGTTATCCGCTTCATATGCGGACAGAGATTGCAGGGTCGGATGAATTCGAGGTCCGGATAATGGACGGCGACATTGTCGCTCATCGAGCATTCGGTGAGGAGCACCACGCGCGGCGGCCGATGATCGGCAACATAGTCGGTCATGGCGGCCGTTGAGCCTGCAAAGTCCGCCTCGGCGACGACTTCTGGCGGACATTCGGGATGGACGAGCACGGTGACGCCCGGATGGGCGGCGCGCAGTTCGCGGACGTCCTCGGCCGTGAAGCGCTCATGCACCTCGCATTGGCCGGCCCAAGTGATGATCTCGACGCCCGTCTCGGCGGCGACGTTGCGGGCCAGATACTGGTCCGGCAGCATGATGACCCTGGGCACGCCGAGTGACTCGACGATGCGCTTGGCGTTGCCCGAGGTGCAGCAGATGTCGACCTCGGCCTTCACGGCAGCGGTCGTGTTGACGTAAGCGACGATGGGAACGCCCGGATAGGCCTCGCGCATCAGGCGGATGTCGGCCGGCGTGATCGAATCGGCCAGCGAGCAGCCGGCTTCCGTATCCGGAATCAGCACGGTCTTTCCCGGATTCATCAGCTTTGCGGTTTCGGCCATGAACGAGACGCCGGCGAGCACGATGATATCGGCCTCGACATGCATCGCCTCGCGGGCAAGGGCCAGACTGTCGCCAACGATATCGGCGACGCAGTGGTAGATCTCGGGCGTCTGGTAATTGTGCGCCAGGATCACCGCGTTCTTCTCGCGCTTCAGCGCCAGGATCGCCTCGACGTCCTCGGCAAACAGCGCCCAGTCGGCGGGCGGCACGACGCTGCGGATCGGCGCATAGAGCGCCTCGGTGCGAGCGAGAAGCGCTGAGAAGGCGGTAGCGGTAACGGGGGCAGGAGCGTCCATGACAATACTCACTTTGAGCATAAGTTGGACATATGCTTACGCTGAGTATAAGCGGTGTCAAGACCGGATCAGTGGCAATTTCGTTCCGGCAATGGCGCGCTCGACCTCGACCGCATGGCGGAAGCGGAACAGCTTCGCCGGCCGACCGAGCGTTTCGGCTGCGGTTTCGCCTGTTTCTTCAACAAGTTCCTGCTGTTCAACCAAACGGCGAAAGTTCTGTTTGTGCACCAGCCGCCCGCCCAGTGCCTCGACGCAGCGCTGGAGCTGAAGCAGGGTAAACATCGGCGGCATGAGCTCGAAGACGACCGGCCGATACTTGATCTTCGCTCGAAGCCTGGCGATTCCCGTCGCGAGAATGCGGCGGTGATCGGTCAGCATTGCCCTGCCCGGCACTAGGAGGCCGTGCTCGTCCAGTCGCGGCTGATGTGCCTCGGCGACGAGGCCGGCTTCATAGAGCAATTCATAGCGTTGGAGCGTCAGTTCCTCGTTCCAGGGATTGCCACCAAGGCCGAACGCTAGCGCGACGCGATGGCGCCGCTCGGTGCCTCCACCCTCGGCCCAGGCGGTCAGCGCCGGAGCAACGATCTCCTCGATCACCGGCGGTGGACCCGACCGCCAGTCCTCCCATGGGAAATAATCGTACCAGCTTCGCCAACCCTCGGCGCTGTCCCGGCCGACATCCTCGCGCGTCAGCCCGAGATAGCTGATCGAGATGACGCGCGCGGCCGTCGGTCCGGCGCCGCGATCTCGGTCGGCGAAGGTGTAGAGCTGCTCGACATAGCCGAGCGGATGATGCGTCTGCTGCTCGACCCAATCGCGCAGGCCCGACTGGAGCGAGCGATGGGCAAGCTCGAACGGCCCGGAAGGCAGGGCACGGCCACCGTCGAGGGTCATGACGCGCGGCTCGCCACCGGTCACGGCGACAAGGACGGCAATAAGGTCGACCTCGGCCGAACGTCCCGCCGAATTGTCGCTGCCCCGTTCTTCCGTCTTTGTTTCCGCCACGCTTTGCCCCGCCATGCCCGAACCCACTATCGAGCCATCGGGGCGATTGTCGTGAAGTTGATGGCGGAAGCAAGCGTGCTGAACCGCTGTGACCATTGGCGCAACCACGCAGCGTCAATCGCTCGGATGACCGCATGCAAGGCTTGATCTTGGCCGGCCGGGAATGTGACGTTGAGCGCCCCGAAGCGCCCGCGCATCGCCCGTCTGGATCTTTTCCAATGCACGTAGCCGACAGCCATATCCTCGTCGTTGACGATGTCGAGGACAACCGCGCCATCCTGCTGCGCCGGCTGCAACGGCTTGGTTTCCGCCATCTTGCCGAAGCCGAGGACGGCGTGGCTGCGCTCGATCACATTCGCGCCCATCCGGTCGATCTCGTTCTGCTCGACGTGATGATGCCGCGCATGAACGGGGTCGAGGTGCTGGAGGCGATCCGTCTAGAAAACCGGCTCGAGCAGACGGCCGTGATCATGATTTCGGCGTCGACCGAGATCGAAACGGTCGTCAAGTGCATCGATCTCGGCGCCGAGGACTATCTGCCGAAGCCATTCAATCCGTCGATCCTCCGCGCGCGCATCGGCTCGGTGCTAGAGAAGAAGGCGCTGCGCGCTGAGGTGCGGCGGCAGCTGACCCGTCTTGAGGTTGAGATGGCAAGCGCGCGCCAGCAGCAGCTCGCGATGGTCAACACACATTTCCCCTCGCCCGGCGGTGCGATCGATCTCCATGCCGTCATGATGCCGGCGCAGGAAGTCGGCGGCGATCTCTATGACTTCTTCGAGGTGACGCCAGGAACGCTTTGCATCGCGATCGGCGACGTTTCCGGCAAGGGCATGCCGGCGGCGCTGTTCATGGCCCGCACGCGAAGCCTGCTGCGCGCGGGGACACTGCAGTTCTACGCCCTTGCCGGGCGGATGCCGCGCCCCTCCGAGGTCGCAACGCTGCTCAATGAAGAGCTCTGCAAGAACAACGAGGACTGCGTCTTCGTGACCTTGGTCCTCGGCTTCCTCGATATCGCCAGCGGGCGGCTCGACTATGTGAATGCGGGCCACCTGCCGCCCTTCAAGGTCGGCGCGGACGGGATCGTGGCCGATCGGACGAATGCGGATCCACCGATCGGCGTCATGGATCACCTGACTTTCGCGGATCGCGACATACAGCTTGGCGCGAGCGAGACACTGGTGCTGATGACCGACGGGCTGCCCGAAATGGAGAATGACGGTCACGAGCTCTATACGTCGGAGCGCCTGATGGCCGATTGCCTGTCGCTCGCCGGAAACGCGGCACGCGCCTTCAGCGGCGGGCTCATCGAGCGCGTTCTCGCCCATGCCGGTGACGCGCCGCAATTCGACGACATCACGGCGCTGGTGCTGCGCTGGAGACCGCCGTCCGCCGATTGAGGCGCTCAGCCCGCGCCGAGTAACGCCGCCATCTTCGCGGTCAGGCGCTCGAAATCGACAGGCTTGGTATCAAAGTCATGGCAACCGGCTTCGAGCGCCGCCTCGCGCTCGCCGACCATCGCATGCGCTGTCAGCGCGATGATCGGCAGACTGGCGCCACCTTCGGCGCTGCGAATGCGTCGCGTGGCCTCCCAGCCATCGAAGACCGGCAGGCTCAGATCCATCAAGACGAGATCAGGCGCTTGGCCCAGCGCCTTGTCGACGGCCTCCTGTCCGTCGACGGCGAGAAGCACCGTATGGCCGGCCCGTTTCAGCCGTCGCGAAAGCATGTCGCGATTGAGCTCGTTGTCTTCGACGAGCAGGATCACGGCCATCAGCCCGTCCCTCCTTCCGTGACCGCGCGGATGGCACGGCTCAATTCGAAATGCGCCGCCTTGCCCTTGGCAATGATGCCTTGGGTCGTTTGGCTGAGCCGGGCGCGCTCATCATTGGAAAGCTCTCGCGCGGTTACGACGATGACGGGAATGTCGCGCCAGGCTTCAGCGGCGCGCAGATGGCCGAGAAATTCAAATCCATCCATCTCGGGCATGTTGAGATCAAGCAGGACGGCGTGCGGCACTGGGTGGCCAGCCAGCCAATCAAGCGCTTCACGGCCATTGCGCGCTTCGGCGGTCGCCATACCGAGCTTCTCTCCGATGCGGCCCATCAGTTCACGCGTCGGCGCATCGTCCTCGACGACGAGCAATGTCTGGCCCTCGGCTGCGCTTCGGTCGGGCAAGTGACGCTCAAGCGTCGCCAGCAGCTCGGTGCGGTTGAGCGGCTTGGTGAGCATGGCGGCTGCGCCGAGCGTGAAGGCAAGGCTCCGGTCATCGGTGATCGACACGATCACGACCGGGATGTCGGCAAGCTCCGGATCTTCCTTGAGCGCCACCAGCACCGCCCAGCCGTCGACCTGCGGCATCATGATATCGAGCGTGATGGCGTCGGGTTTCTCCGAGCGGGCGAGTTCCAGCGCCTCCGCGCCCGAACCGGCATAGAGGGGCGCATAGCCCTCGCGAACGAGATGGGAGCCGATGATGTGGCGGGTATGTGGATCATCGTCGACCACCAACACACGGCCGGCCTTGCCGCCGAGATTGGCCGGCGCGTCACCCTCTGGCACGGCCGCCTCGCCCTCACTCTCGAGCGCCTCGGCGCCACCATCTGTAATCTTCAGCACGAAGCACGAGCCCTCGCCCGGCGTACTGGTCACCGTCAGGTCGCCACCAAGCGTGCGGGCGAAGCTTCGGCTTATGGCAAGGCCGAGGCCCGTCCCGCCAAAGCGCCGCGTCGTCGAACTGTCGGCTTGCGAGAAGGCCTGGAAGAGGCGCCCCTGCTGTTCCTCGGTCAGGCCGATGCCTGTATCCGTCACCGAAACGACCAGCTGTCGGCCGCTCCGGACGACTGACATCGTCACCGTGCCGTCCCGCGTGAACTTGGTGGCATTGCTCAGCAGATTGAGGACGATCTGCTTCAGCTTGGTGTGATCTGTGCGAACCGAACCGATATCGGGCGGAATCTCGACGCGGAACGTGTTCCGATTCTTCGCGGCGAGCGGCTTCACCAGCGTTTCGACGTCGCGGGCGAGGGCGGCGAGATCGACGGCCTCGAGATAGACTTCCATCCGCCCCGCCTCGATCTTGGATAGATCGAGGATGTCGTTGATGATGCTGAGGAGATGCTGCCCCGCACCCTCGATTTTCTTCAGATCGGCGACCGCGTCCGCATTGCCATCGTCTTCGGCGTCCTGCATCAGCAGCTGGCTGTAGCCGATGATCGCGTTCAGCGGCGTCCGCAGCTCATGGCTCATATTGGCGAGGAACTCGGATTTCACCTGCGTCGCGTGATCTGCCGCCTCCTTGGCGAGTTCGAGTTCCCGCTGACGCTCGCGAAGCTCCGTGACGTCGGTATAGACGGCGACGATGCCGCCCTGCCCCGTCCGCCGCTCCTGGATCTGCACCCAGCGCCCGTCGATGAACTGCTCGACATGCGATTCAGGACGCCCACGGCGCGCCAGCCTCTCGGCGATCCAGCTCTCGGTTTCCTCCGCGCCGAGACCGCGCATCTCGGCTGAGCGGCGCAACAGATCGACAAATGCCATTCCCGGCCTGATGGCATCCGCGATCGCGGTCAGCATGCCGCGATACTGCGTATTCGTCAGCTGCAGGCGGTCATCGGCATCATAGAGCGCGAAACCCTGGTTGATACTCTCGATGGCGTCGAACAGCGTCTGTCTCTGCCGCCGCGCTTCCTCGGCAAGACGGTCACGCTCGCGGATGCTCTCGGCGAGAAGGCCGAGCGCATCGCGCATGGCGCCGAGCTCATCGCGCGCCGGCTCCGGCAGGGCGACGTCGCTGCGCCCCCGCGTGATCTCGCCGATGGCCGTGACGAGTTGCTTGAGCGGCGGCAGGATCGAGGCGAGAACGATGAAGGTCAGTAGAGCGCCAAGAACGACGGCCACGGCTGTGACGATGAGCGAGACATTGGTTCCGTTGGTGAACTGCCTCAGCACCTCGACGCGCGCCGCCGCGGCCTGGCTACGCAGCTGCGGTTCGATGCCCGATAAAAGCGCCTCTACCTGTTCGCCATGGCCCCTCGCCTCGGCAAACAGCGCATTGCCGACAACGCGCTGGTCGTCGGTATAGGCGTCGACGGCTTTCATCGCGCTGGCGTCGAAAGCGGCGACGCCGGCACCGATCGCTTCGGCCTCCTTCGGCATGAAAGGCTTCAACGCCGCAAGACCGGCATCGAGACGCGCCCGCGCGGCGTCGCCCTTTGTTTCGGCCAGCGTGAGCAGGCTGACCGCGAGGTCGGCGCGCCAATACAGCAGGTCCTGGAAGGCCGAATGAACCTCGCTCACCGCATCCGACATCGCGGCGATGCGCTGCGCCTCGCCGACCGTCACCGCCGCGCGCTGGCCGGTCCAGAAGATGTAGGCGCTCGTCGCCGCCATCGGCAGCAACAGCAGCACGGCGAGCACGATGGTGCGGACCGGGATGGAGGTCGTACGGAGCAGTCGGATGAGTGAGCGGGCCACGGGCGCGGCTCAGGGATTGGCAAGGACGACGCTGATGACGCCGCCAAGATCGCTCTCGGCCGCCCCCTCGCGCGGATAGCCAGTGATGTCGATCGAGCCTTTCGGCGCGCCATGGCAGGAAAGGCAGGACGCGGCGTAATATTCCGGCACCGCCATGCGGAATTCCTTGCCGCCGTTCGCCTCAACAATTTCGGAGAAACTGGTACCACGCGTCCAGGCGGGGCTGCGGAACTTGTCGGCGATCACGGCCGTCTCCCAGCCATCCGGCCGTGCCTTGCGATTGCGCACGAGCTCGGGTGGTGCGGTGACCTTTATGTGCGCCTCGCCCCCGACCCTTCGCGCGAAGGACTCGTTTACGAGACGGGCGAAGGTCGCGGGAATGAACCCTTTGAACGCGACGCCCTTTTCGTTGATCAGCGGCTGGGCGTCGTCCATCACCTCCTTGATCGAGGCGAGCTGCGCGGCGATCAAGCGTCCCTGGCGGGTCGAAGGCGGATAGCTCGCCGGATCCTCACCTGTCTTCTTCTGATAATTGGCCGTGGCCTCGGCAATGACGGCCGCCGCATCGAGATGCTTGTCGCCGACGGCCGGATCGTTGATCTCGGTCTGATGCTTCGAGATCACCGCGCGGGCCGACTGTAGCATGGTCGAGAGACGGCTCGCGATCGCCTCGGGAGAGCCAGCGACCGTGCTCGACAGGGATGGTGGTGCCACGCTCTCTGCGGTCTTGCCAATGACGGGAATGGCCACCAGAGCCGTGGCAACGCAGAGCCCGGTCGCTATCCACTTCCAGCCGATGCTTCGCTGCCGACCGCCCAAGCGGGCCCCGATCCGCGTCATGCTCCACCCCTGTCTTGCCGCATGGCGGACGCAAAGCCAGTCCCACAGGAGGCCCGTCCAATCCAGTTATGTGATGCTAGCAAAACACGCGACGAGTCGCGCCAGCAAGATGGGCTTCGCGCGCCTTTCGCCGATCCTGTCATCGCCCGGAAAGTGGGCGGCCGGGATGGCCAGGCCGCCCATTGAAACGCGTCAGGAGCCAGCCTCGGCTTCCCGACAGATCGGGATGAGGCGCTCTCGATAAGTATGATCGGCGCCGGCGAACTCGTCATTGACCTTGGCGCCGTTCTCCCACCACTGCATCAGTCCGCGTCCCATTTCCTGGCCGGCGCGCGTGTGGACGCAGAGCGCATAGTCCGGGACTTCGACGGCGGCCTCGCCGCGTGCCACGAGCTGAATGACGAGGTCGGTATGCTCAGCGCTGGTGCGATCCTTCTGCGCCGTCGCGAGCAGGCGAACGGCATGCACCGCCATCATGATCTTTTCGCCCCCACTGCAGGTGCGGTAGTTGTCGTGCAGGCAGTTGACGAGCAGCGGCGCCATCGGCAGGCCCATGCCGACATCCTCGACCGCGATCAATTTCAGCCGATGCCAGAAATGATCGGCGACGGCTTCGGAGGTGATCAGCATTTCGTAGGCGGCGCGCACGGCGTTATCGACGTGACTGCGCCTGATCTCCTTCTGAAGAACGGAGACGAGCTGATCGACCGGGACGCCATGCGGCGACACGAGCTTGCTGTAGGGATCGTCTTGATGGGGAGGAGGCCCGATGTGACGCGGAGTCATGGCGCGCCCTTTCTTTTGAAAGTTGCGGCGCGCCCGAGACGGGAGGGGCCAGAGGTTGAACGCCAATCCCATCCCACGGCAACATTCAGGCGTCAAGCTCAAGCGTAGGTCCGTTAATGGGCGGGCCTCCCTCGGCCCTAATTCCGCGTGAGCGCCCTCACCCGGCCCTCGCGGGCCAGGACATTGACGACGACCTCCTGCCCGCTCCGCCTGAGGGCGACATCCATCCGACCCGGGCCGACGCGAAGGCGGCGCAGGATAAGCTCGTCCAGGAAGGGCGGCAGCACCGGCTCGTCGAACATGATCTCGCCAGCCGAGGGATCGAAGCGCAGGCCGAGGCAGGACTGGATCAGTGACAATGGCGTGCCGGCGGCCCAGGCCTGCGGCGAGCAGGCGACCGGATAGAAGGTCGGCCCACGGCTGCGCTGGCGCGGAAAGCCGCAGAAAAGCTCCGGCAGTCGGCGCAGCTCGATATAGATCGAGGCGGAGAACAGGCCTTCGGCGAGACGGGCAGCCTCGTGCCGATAGCCATAGCGCGCGAAGCCAGCGCCGATCAGCGCGTTGTCATGCGGCCAAACTGTGCCGTTGTGATAGCTCATCGGATTGTAGCGCGCCTCGGTCGAGGCGATCGTACGGATCCCCCAGCCGGAAAAAGACGAGCTGTCCATCAGCGTCGCGACGAGAGTCGCGGCGCGCTCCGGATAAGCGATGCCGGTGTAGAGTGCGTGACCAGCATTTGAGCTGCGCACGCGGCAGGGCCGCTTGGCGCCGTCGAGCGCCAGGACATAGGTCGCGAGCGCCTCGTCGAAGAAGTGCTTGTCGAAGAGCCGGCGCAGCGCCTCGGCCTTTTCATCATAAAGCGCAACATCGTCCGGTCTTCCGAGCGCCGCGGCAAGACGCGCCGCCGCGCGCCACGCGCCATACACGTAGGCCTGCACCTCGACCACGGCGATCGGCCCTTCGGCGAGGCTTCCATCGGCATGGAAGATCGAGTCGTGGCTGTCTTTCCAACCTTGGTTGATCAACCCTTCCGCGCGCTGGCGGCCATATTCGACGAAGCCGTCGCCATCGCGATCGCCATCCTTCTCGATCCAGCCAAGCGCTGCCTCGACATGTGGCCAGAGTCGCCTGGCCGTCGCGACGTCTCCGGTTCGGTCGAGATAAGCACCGGCCAGCATGATGAAGAGCGGTGTCGAGTCGACACTGCCGTAGTAGCGGCGGAACGGCACCTCGCCGAGTTCCGCCATCTCGCCTCGGCGGACTTCATGAAGGATCTTGCCCGGCTCGGCATCAGCGGCTGGGTCATAGGCTGTCGCTTGGTTAGCCGCGAGCTGCAGTAGGACGCCACGCGAAATCGCAGGATCGAGCCAGAGGGTCTGGAGCGCCGTGATCAAGGCGTCCCGACCGAACACCGTGCTGTACCAGGGGATGCCGGCATAGGGATAGGGTCCCTCCGGCGTCTCGGTGATCAGCATATAGAGATCCGAAACGCTGCGGCGCACAGCCTCATCGAACAGTTCGTTCGAGGTCGTGATGGCCGTCGCCCGGCCGGACGAGGCCCGGAGCGCCCGCCGCGCGTCGCGAAGCGCCTGGAAGAATGCGCGGCGTGATGCCGTTGCCGTCTCGCGCGCGCCGCAACGAATTTCAACGAACAGCAGTTCGGCGGCGTTCGGCGGCAGGTCGATCGTATAGGTAACCCGGTCGGCCGCGACCGCTTCCGGGCGGGGATCGAAACGGAGGCTGGTCTCGCGTCGCTCGCCATCCAGTCCCGTGTAGGCGAGCACCACGCCATCCGCTCGGATCTCCGCCGGATGGTGCTCGCCGTGCCTTTCGCGCTTGGTGCCGCGCACCTCGAAGAGATCGGCGAAATCGGCGGCGAAATCGATCGTCAGCGTCAGCCGGTGTGGCACCTGGTCGAAGTTGCGGATCGCGATGCGCTCGAAACACGTCGCGTTCCAGAGGAACCGCGATCGGCGGATATGGATGAGATCGTGGTCGAGTACACGTGTCCCGTCCGGCCCGAATAGATCGGGATTGGCAAGATCGCAGGTCAACGTCGCATTGTCGTCACGCAGCGTAGAGCTCAGCAGGATCGGTCGATGACCGGCGACATTGAGCGCGAGGTGCGAGAGGTGCCGTGTGTCGCGGTGATAGACGCCCTCGGGACTACCAGGACCGGATGCAGCATCACCGTTGTGATCGAAGACGCCGAACGTGTCGCCATGCTTCAGCGTGCGCGGCCGCCGCTCCTGCAGTGAAGCCGTGGACGGAATGAAGAATTGCGGCGCGGCGGGGATCTCGGGTCCCGCAGTGACGACGGCGTGCGAGACCTCATCGGCCGTATGCTTGTCCATGAATCATGCTCCAGTCGCCCTCGATCGATCCCGTTTGCGGCCATCGATGCCCATGGGGCAACTCGCCGGACAATGGTGCGTTCCCGGCCGATTGGGCCGCGCGCTTCCACCACAGCGCTTGACAGGATCCGGCGCGGCCGTCAGGCCTCATGCATGGCAATCATAGAAACCGTCATCGTGCCGACCCACGGCCAGGGCCTTTACGAATTCACCGACGAGGCCAAGGATTTCCTTGCCCGCGCCGATATCGGAACCGGCCTTCTCACGGTACTGGTGCGCCATACCTCGGCCTCGCTGCTGGTGCAGGAGAACGCCGACCCGGATGTCGTCCGCGATCTGAACGCCTTCTTCGCGCGGCTCGTACCGCCGGCGAACGACCCGTCGATGGCCTATCTGGTTCACCGACTGGAAGGTCCCGACGACATGCCGGCGCACATCAAATCCGCGCTGACGCAGGTTTCCCTGTCGATCCCGGTTCTCGATGGACGGATGATGCTCGGCCGCTGGCAGGGGCTCTATCTCTTCGAGCATCGCGACCGGCCGCACCGGCGCGAGATCGTTCTCTGCGCCAGTGCCTAGTGCCTCATCAAGCAGGTCGATCGAGACCGGCGGCGCCTCCAGCCGCGGTCAGGGTGCCGAGCGCGGCAGCAATTGCTCAGCGAGAGTCGCCCAATAGCTGGCGCCGACCGGCAGGACCTCGTCGTTGAAGTCATAGCGCGGATGATGAAGCTGCGGGTCCTCATCCGTGCGCGCGCTCCCGAGCATGATGTAGCTGCCCTGCTTGGCGTTGAGCATGAACGAGAAATCCTCCCCGCCCATGGTCGGCTGCGGCAATTCCGAGACGCCGCGCGCGCCGGCAACCGCTTCCGCGGCCCGCTTCGACAGCTCCGTCGCCGGCCCGTCATTGATCGTCGCCGGATAGGTCCGCTCGTAGATGAGTTCGGCCGTCGCCCCATAGGCTTCGGCGGTGGCACGGACGATGCGCTGCATCGCGCTTTCTACGAGATCGCCGATCTCCGGCAGATACCAGCGCGTCGTTCCGCGCATCATCACTTCCGAGGGAATGACGTTGAATGCACCGCCGCCTCGAATCTCGCCGACAGTGACGACCGCGCTTTCGAGGGGCGGCACGTTGCGGGCGACCACGCTCTGCAAGGCGGCGACGATCGCGCCGGCGACGACGATCGGATCGACGCCGTCATGCGGCTGCGCGCCGTGCGCGCCGCGTCCCGTGATCGTGATGGTGAAACGGGAAACGGCTGCCATGGTCGGCCCGACGCGCCACAGAAATTCGCCGGCAGGCGCTTTCGGCCAGTTGTGCATGCCGAAGACCAGATCCATCGGGCAGCGCTCGAACAGGCCCTCGCGCACCATCATGCCGCCGCCGCCATGCAACTCCTCGGCCGGCTGAAAGATCGCGTAAACCGTGCCGTCGAAATTGCGCGTCTCGGCGAGATAACGCGCCGCGCCGAGCAGCATCGCGGTGTGGCCATCATGGCCGCAGGCATGCATAACGCCCGCCGTCGTCGAGGCATGCGGAACGCCGCTCTCCTCATGGATCGGCAGGGCGTCGATATCGGCACGCAGTCCAATCGCGCGGCCCGGCTTCGCGCCATGGATGACGCCGACGACGCCGGTTCCTGCAAAACCGGTGATGATCTCGTCGACACCAAACTCCTTGAGCCTTTCCTGGATCACGGCGCTGGTGCGGTGCTCTTCGAGCGCCAGCTCGGGATGGCGGTGCAGATCCTGCCGCCAGGCGGTCATGTCCGCGTGGAAATCGGCGATCCGGTTGACGATGGGCATTGCTTGGTCCTTCAGAAGAGGTCAGGCGGCCGCGAGCGGACGCAGCACGAGATGGCCGGGCGCCACCTCGTCATAGCTGGACGGCTCGACGGCGGCCCCGACCGGGAATATCGGCGAGGAGAGTGGGCGGAAGCTGCGGTCGTCATGCGGGCGGCGGCGTGCCGGATCGGCGATCGGCACGGCCTCGAGCAGCGAGCGCGTATAGGCGTGGCGCGGATTTTCGAACACGGCGGCGCGAGGGCCGATCTCGACGATGCGGCCGAGATACATCACCGCGACATTGTGAGACACGCGCTCGACCACCGCCATGTCATGGCTGATGAACAGGAAGGACAGGCCAAGATCGGCCTGAAGCTCCATCAGCAGGTTGAGCACTTGCGCTTGCACCGAGACATCGAGCGCCGAAACACTCTCGTCGGCGACGATGAGCTTCGGGCTTGGAGCAAGCGCCCTGGCAATGGCGACGCGCTGGCGCTGACCACCGGAAAGCTCGTGCGGGAAGCGGCGCAGGAAACTTCGCGGCAGCTCCACGCGATCGAAGAGATGCGCGACACGGTCATGCAGTTCGCTGCCCGAGGCGAGGCCGAAATTCACCAAGGGCTCGGCGACCTGGTCGAGCAGCCGCCGATAGGGGTTAAGCGAGGCAAACGGATCCTGGAATACCATCTGCATGTCACGGCGGGCATGCCTCAGATCGAGCCGGCTGAGCGAACGCACATCCCAGCCATCGAGTTGGATCTCCCCGGAATTGGCCTCGACAAGCCGGAGGATGGAACGACCGCAGGTCGACTTGCCGCAACCAGATTCGCCGACGAGCGACAGTGTCTGGCCTTTCGCGAGCGAAAAGCTGACATCCTCGACCGCATGAACATTTGCGACGGTGCGGCGGAGCAGACCGCCCTTGACCGGAAAGCGGGTCGTCAGGTTTTTCACGGTCAGGAGCGGCTCGATCCTGCCGCCTTCGGCCGGCGGCGACGCCATGGCGCGCTCCGTCTCGTCGCCGAGGATGCGCATCGGCTCGGGCGCGGGCTTGTCGCGCATCTCGCCGAGCTTCGGCACGGCCGCGAGGAGCGCCTTGGTGTAGGTCTCGCGCGGATGCTCGAAGATTTGGCGGACAGGCCCCTCCTCGACGACATCGCCGCGATACATGACGACGACGCGGTCAGCCATCTGCGCGACCACGGCCATGTCATGTGTAATGAACAGCACGGCCATGCCGTTCTCGCGCTTCAACCGATCGATGAGGCCAAGGATCTCGGCCTGAATGGTCACGTCGAGCGCCGTTGTCGGCTCGTCAGCGATCAGCAGTCGCGGCCGGCAGGCCATCGCCATGGCGATGACGATGCGTTGGCGCATTCCGCCCGAAAGCTCATGCGGATATTGCGTCAACCGCCGTTCGGGTTCCGGAATGCGGACCTCTTTCAGCAGCTCGAGCGCCCTGCCCCGCGCGTCTTCGCCGGTCAGACCGCGATGGCGTTTCAAGCCGTCGGTTAGCTGCCGCTCGATCGTGAAGACCGGATTGAGCGAGGTCATCGGCTCCTGGAAGATCATGCCGATCTCGTTGCCGCGGATGCCTTGCATGACGTCTGGCTCGGCTTTGGCGAGGTCGATCACCTCGCCGCTACCGCGCGCGAATTCAAGCGAACCCGCCGCGATGCGGCCGCCGCCGAATTCGATCAGGCGCAGGATGGAGAGCGACGTCACCGACTTGCCGGACCCGGATTCGCCAACGACGCACAGCGTCTCGCCTGGCTGGATCTCGAAACTGACATCCTTGACGCCGGCGACCATGCCGTCATCGGTCTGGAATTCGACGCGGAGGCCGGAGACCTTGATGATCGGTTGGCCGTGCGAAGTCTGCGGGGTTGTCGGTGCGGTCATCACGAGGCCCTCGGATCGAGGACGTCACGCAGGACATCGCCGA
The DNA here is from genome assembly GCF_900129325.1 of Kaistia soli DSM 19436. GTDB lineage: Bacteria > Pseudomonadota > Alphaproteobacteria > Rhizobiales > Kaistiaceae > Kaistia > Kaistia soli. Next base: position 282,248 of record NZ_FQUP01000003.1, read on the forward strand.
ACATGTTGAGCGCCAGCACGGTGAGCGCTACGGCGGCGCCCGGCGCGAGCGCAGTCCAGGGCGCGACGTCGAGATAGTCGCGCGAGGCCTGGATCATCAGGCCCCAGGAGGAGTTCGGCGGCTGCGTACCGAGCCCTAGGAAGGAGAGTCCGGCCTCGGCGAGGATCGCGAATGCGAGGCTGATCGTTGCCTGCACGATGACGAGCGGCAGCACGTTCGGCAGGATATGGCGCCAGATCATCGCGGCGTCGTTGGTACCCGCAGCGCGGGCCGCCTCGACATAGGGCATGGCTGAAACCCGCAGCGCCTCGCCCCGGATGATCCGGGCGAGGAACGGAGTGAAGGCGATGCCGATCGCGATGATCGTATTGGGGATACTCGGGCCGAGCATCGCCGAGATCGTCAGCGCCAGCAGGAGCGCCGGGAAGCTCAGCAACGTATCGACGATGCGCATCAGCACGTTGTCGACGGCGCCGCGCGCATAGCCGGAAATGATGCCGAGCGGCAGGCCGATCAGCACGCTGATGGCTACGGCGGCACCGGCGATCCCGAGCGAAGTATGGGCGCCAAGCAGCACGCGGAAGAAGATGTCGCGGCCAAGTTGGTCCGTGCCGAAGGGATAGCCGATGCTTGGCGGCTTCAAACGCATCGTCATCTTCATCTTGGTCGCCATGTCGGCCGGAATGACCAGAGGTGCGAAGATGCCAATGCCGACGATGAGGACGATCAGCGTGAAGCCGATCACGCCTTGCGGGGTGAGGAAACGCTTCACGGCTACTGCATCCTGATGCGGGGATCGACCAGCAGATAAAGCAGGTCGACCACGAAATTGGTGAGCATCACCACTGCGGCGATGAAGAACACCGAGGTCTGGATCAACGGCACATCGCGATTGAGCAGCGCCTGATAGGTGATCCAGCCCATGCCGGTGTAGTTGAACAGGGTCTCGACGACGATGATCGAGCCGAAAAGATAGCCGATCTGCAGGCCCGCCACGGTCATGATCGGGCCGACCGCATTCCTGAGGCCGTAGCTCCAGACGACGCTGCCCTCGGAAAGACCCTTGGCGCGGGCGACACGGATGAATTCCTGGTTGAGGATGCCCGTCATTGTCGAGCGGGTGACGCGGGTGAGATGCGCCATCAGCCCAAGGCCGAGCGCCAGCGCCGGCAGGAAGGCATGGCGGGCGGCGCCGATGAAATCGACGGAGGGATCGACGAAGCCGCTTGAGGGAAACCAGCCGAGCGTTCGCGCGAACAACAGGATCAGCACGATGCCCCAGAAGAAGTCAGGCAGGCTGATGCCCAACAAAGCGGCGCTCGACGAGACCGTGTCCTGCCATTTCTTGCGGTGAACCGCCGCCCAGACGCCGAGCGGCACGGCACAGACGAGCGCGATCGCCATCGACATGACGACGATCAGCGCACTCGCCTTCATCTTCTGCGCCATCAGGTCGGCGATCGGCTCCTTGAAGACGAGCGAATGACCGAAATCGCCGACCACCATGCCGCCGATCCAGCGGCCATATTGCGCGACGAGCGAATCATTGAGGCCGAGTTGTTCGCGAAGACCAGCGAGCGCCGTCGGATTGCTCTGCGTGCCGAGGATCATCATAGCGACATCGCCGGGCAGAATGCTGGTGACCGCAAACGTGATGACCGAAATGAGCCACAGCGTCAGCACGATCGAGAACAGGCGGTTGAGGAGATAGGTCATTGGCCTCGGCGGGTCAGGGGCGTTGTTGCTCGGCGAGGAGACGAGAACCGGCCGGACCGCGAGTGCAGCCCGGCCGGTCGCGGGATCAGGTGTTGAGCCAGACCTTGTGGAAGCGCAGGTTGCTGCCGTTCGGATGGACGATCGTGTCGAGGCCGCCGACCGTCTTCTGTGCGCCGATGGTGCCGTTGCGGAACCACAGGATCACGTCCAGCGTCTGATCGTGGATGCGCTGCTGGACCTTCTTGTAGAGATCGGCCCTGGCGACGGGATCAACCGTGCCGCGCGCCTGCTGGGTCAACGCGTCGATCTCGGCATCCTTGATATTGCGATAGTTGAACGCGCCGGTCGAGTTCCAGAGGCTGTAGTAGAGGAAGTCCGGCTCCCACAGCGTGAAGAAGTTCATCATCGAGATCTGGAAGTCGCGGTTCACCCAGACCTGGCTCAGCCAGTCGGCCCAGGTGAGCTGCTCGATCTTCATTTCGACGCCGGCGGCGCGGAACCATTCGGCCATGATCTGCGCCGACTCGACATGATAGGGATAGTTGGTCGTCGTCTTGAAGACGAGCTTCAGCTTGCCCGGCCCGTAGCCAGCCTCGGCGAGCAGCGCCATCGCCTTGTCGAGATCCTGCGGACGCTGCTGGAGGGCGGCATCGTAAGAGCTTGAGGTCGGAAAGCTCGGCGAAGCCGTCAGCTTACCCTGGTCCCAGAGCGCGCCCTGCAGCAACTGTTCCTTGTCGATCATCAGGTCGAAGGCCTCGCGGACCCGCGCGTCCTTGAAGGGCTCAAAGTCGTGGTTGAAGTTCAGGAAGTCGAAATTGAGCGGGAACCACTTCAGCGTCTGCAGCGTGTCGATGCCTTCGACCTCGGTAACGCGATCGGCCGGGATGTCGTTGATCATGTGCAGTTCGCCGGTGCGCAGTCCGGTCAAGCGCACGGTCGGCTCGGTGATTTCGCGCGAGATGACCTTGTCGAGATAAGCCGGGCCTTCGAAGTAATCGTCGAACCGAACCAGCTCGACCTCATGTCCGAATTCGCGGCGGACGAACTTGAACGGCCCGGCGCCGACCGGCATGTTCGCCTGGCCCTCGCCGGAGCCCGCCGGCATGATCACGCCGGCGCCGTTCTCGGCGAGGCGGCTCAGGAACGGCGCATTGACGCGGCCGAGCTTGACGATGACGGTGTTCGCATCGGGGGTCTCGATCGCGGTGACATCCTTGAACACCTCGAAGTTGACGGCACCGGTCTTCGGATCGCGCACCCGGTCGAACGAATATTTGACGTCCGCGGAATCCAGCGTCTTGCCGTTGTGGAATTTGACGTCCTTGCGCAACTTGAACGTGTAGGTCAGTCCGTCGGGGCTCTCCTCGAAGCTCTCGGCGAGCATCGGGATGACGTTGAACGCCTTGTCGACGGTGACGATCGGGCAGTGAATGTTCTCGAGCAGGCGGAGCGTCGAAGCCGAGCCGGTGACATGCATGTCGAGGCTCTGTGTGGTCTCGGAGTGCCCCCAGATCAGCGTGCCGCCCTTCTTGGGGGTCTCCTGCGCCAGCAGTGCGCCCGGCCAGCCGGTCATCATCAAAGCGCCGCCGCCCAGAAGGGCCGTGGTCTTCAGGAAGTCTCTGCGGTTCATGGGAGGATCCTCTAGCGGCGATGCGGTTGAGCGGATGAGCGAATCCGGCAGGAGCCGGGGCATGCGATGGGTCAGATCAGGCCGGAAGTGGGGGACGCGCAGAGGCGACGCCGAGCGCGCGTTCAAGAGCGATGCCGAAATTGACGAGCCGGCCCTCATCGAACAGGCGGCACCAGAGCGAGATGCCCTGCGGCACCTTGAACAGCGGGCCATCGGCGCCGGGCTCGCCGGTCGTCAGCTTGCCGGCGCCGAGCGAGGCCGCGCCGCGGGTTGCGAGCTCGAGGAAGCCGGCGCGCAGATGCAGGCAGGGATGACCGGTGAAATTGCTCGCCACCAGCATCGGTCCCGTCATGAACGGGCCGATCAGCAGGTCGACATCGGCGAAGAGCGCGTCAAGCGCCAGCATCACCTGATAGCGCAGCCGGTCCAGCTGGACGTGGTCAACGGCTGAAAGGAAGCGCGCCTTGCGGAAGGTGTTCGGCCAGGCGCCGTCATCCTGCCAGGTCAGCGTGTCGTCGAGATCGCTGAGCGTCAGAGGCTCGAAAGCGGCCGCCGCCTCGGCGTAGAGAATGTTCATCAGCGCTTCATAAGGAAGATCCGGCAGCGCGACTTCCACGACGTCGACACCCAATGACCGCGCGGCGGCGAGCGCCGCATGATCGACCTCGGTTGCCCCTTCGCCGAACGCCTCGGGCAGAAAGCCGATGCGAAGTCCCTCGAACGAGGCCGTGGCGTCGAAGTTGAAAGAAGCGCCGAGCGAACCGCGATCGGCCGGATCGAAGCCGTTCAGGGCCGCTAGCACGATCGCGGTATCCTCGACGCCGCGGCAGATCGGGCCGACCTTATCGAGCGACCAGCAGAGCGCCATGGCGCCGGCGCGGGAAACGCGGCCGAAGGTCGGGCGGAGACCCGTGGTGCCGCAACGCTGGCTTGGCGAGGTGATCGAGCCGAGCGTTTCGGTGCCGATCGAAAAGCCGCAAAGGCCCGCTGCGGTGGCGGATGCCGAGCCGGCGCTCGAGCCGCTCGAACCTTCCTCGAGATTCCAGGGATTGCGTGTCCGGCCGCCATACCAGATGTCGTTGTAGGCGAGTGCGCCAACGGTCGTCTTGCCGAGCAGGACCGCGCCGGCGGCACGGAGGCGATGAACGATCGCCGCATCCTCCGTCGGAATGCGATCCTGGAACGGCTCGGCGCCCCAGCCTGTGACGACGCCCTTGGTGTCGAAGAGATCCTTCAGCCCATAGGGAATGCCATGCAGCGGGCCAAGCAAGGTGCCGCTCGCAAGCAGCGCGTCCGCCGCGTCGGCTTCCGCCAGCGCGGTCTCGGACATGACCGTCGCATAGCAGAAGAGATGCGGATTGAACGCGGCGATGCGCGCGAGATAGATCTCGGTCAACCGCCGGCTCGTCAGCGCGCCCGAGGCCATCCAGGCCGAGAGATGGGTCAGCGGCGCAAAGGCAATGTCCGCGTCCTCAGCGGGACAAGCCGCCGCGACGGAGGAATAGACGGGCTTGGTCTGCGGTGGCGGCACCGGCGTCGTGGCAAGGCGCGGATCGAAACGGCTTGCCGTCGGCATCGCATTGTCGAGTACGACAGCGCGGCGCGCGACGGCCGAAGCGATCTGGCCCTCGAGATTGTCGAGCATCTGCGCGCGCTCGGCCGGCGTATAGCGGATCGCCAGCAGGTCTTCCGCCGCGGCGATGCTCTCGGTCGTGATCATTGAATCTGCTCTGCTGGCCGGCGCATCAAACGGATCGAGCGGGCTTGGCGAGCCGGGGCCGCTCATGAAGGGGTTTTGGCGCGGCTGGCGAGCGAGCGCCGATCACGCCTTGCTGCAAGGCCTCGGCCGGATAGCGGTGGCCCTCGTCGATGAGCCCGCCATAAAGCTCCGGTCGCCGATCCTGCAGCAGGTTGAGGCCGAAAAAGGCTTCCGTGCGGGAGGCGAGGATCTCGGCCTGGAGGTCGGCCTTGTGGACCACGAGCCCCTCTTCGTCGGCAAGATAGGCAACGACCTTGCCCGTCGGGTCGACGATCTGGCTGCCACCATAATAATCAACGCCTGCCGAATAGGCGCCCTTTTCGCAATGATTGGAGACGACCAGCCAGAACTGGTTGAAGAAGGCGTTGGACTGCGATGCGAGGTCCATAGCCCAGCCGTGATAGTCAGTCGCGCGGTCATGGCCCTTCATCGGCCATGCGGTCGACATCAGGACGACATCGGCGCCCTTGACGGCGTAGCTGCGCAGCAGTTCGGGGAATGCGAGATCGTAGCAGATGATGCTGGCCAGCGTGCCATGGGCGGTGCTGACGACCGGCATCTCCTCGCCCGGCGAGAAATAGGGAAACTCAAAGGTGTTGTGAGTCTTGCGGTAGATGCTGAGGACGCCATCCGGTCCTACCAGCGCGGTCGAGTTGTAGATCGCGTTGCCGTGCAGCGCCTTCTCGGCGAGGCCGACCTGCACGAGCATCCCGTGGCGCCGCGACAGGGCCGCGATGGCATCCGTCGACGGCCCCGGAATGGTCTCCGCCTCGCGGAAATAATACTGCTTCTGCTCGGCTGCCGCCTTCGAACCCATAGCCAGCCCGAAATCGGCATAGCCCTGCAGGCCCATTTCCGGCAGCACCAGGACGTCGACATCAGAGGCGCCGGCCTCTTCGATCAATTCGCAGAAGCGCTTCAGATTGCGGGTCTTGTCGTGAACGATCTTCACATTGGCGGCGGCCAGCGTCGTCTCAGGCATGGGATTTCTCCAGCCGCACGCCGCACGAAAACGTGCGCCTCGGCTCGTCGGAACAAAACTAAATCGATTATTGAAGCTAGCATTCTGTCGAATGCCAGCGAAGTCCAAACCATAACCACTCAGTGACTATTGTTTAGACAGCATCTTTACCGATGCCCTGTGCTTCCAGCTCGTCGGCATCGCGCTAGCAACTCTCGCAAGTACAACTAACACTTCGCCGCAAGAGCATTGCGACGTTGCTTTCTATTCATAGACGCACGCAGCAGTAAACCTCGAGTGTTACCCGCCTCGCCTTCGATCCTGTCCGATTTGTGATCGCCCTGCCCGGCTTCGTTATCAGCTAGGGCGTCACGATGGCCGAAGCCTGTCAGGCAATCGGAACCCTGTCAATACATACATGCATGCTTGCATGTTTTATAGAGACTGCTACCCTCGCGCCATGCAGCCCACCCCCGAAAAATCATCGCGCACCCAGGAAGAGCGGACCGCCGCGACCAGGGCGCGGCTGATCGAAGCCACGCTCGACCTTCTTCTCTCGAAGGGTTATGCGGGCACTTCGGCTGTGGACATCGCCGCGCGCGCCGGCCTTACGCGCGGCGCGCTGGCCCATCATTTCGCGGGCAAGGACGAACTTGTGGTGGAGGCTTTCGACAAGCACCTCACCATGGTGACCAGTGACATCCGCACCTATGCCGGGCTGGTTCAGAGCGGATCCCTGAGCCTCAGCGACTTCATCGACCGCGTGTGGATCATCTTCTCCGGGCGCTTCTTCATGCTGACGCTGGAGGAAGTGACCGCTGCTCGGCACAACGACTATCTGCGCGTGCGCCTCGAAAAACGGACGCGGGCATTCCACGAGAATCTCGACGCCATATGGCGCCACTTCTTCGCTGGCACCGGCCTCGGCGCGCTGGAAATCGAGGTCATGCTGAACGCGACCCTCTGCCTGCTGCGTGGCATGGGCGTCCAGACGGTGCTGCGGGATGACCCCGTCTATTTCCGCCGTCTGCTGCGCTTCTGGAAGGCGGTGCTCAAGGAACAGATCGAGGGCGCGACCCGTGCTGCCTCGGCAAGAACCCCAGATACGGACTCACACGCATGATCCAGCCTTCGGTCGTTTTCGAGAATGCCCGCCTCCTTGACGGATCGACGGACGAGCACGACCGTTTCGTTCGCGTCGCGGACGGGCGGATTGCCGAGATTTCGGATCGGCCAATCATCGATGGCGATGCCGTAAGGATCGATTGCGGCGGGCGCACGCTGATGCCCGGCCTCATCGACTGCCATGTCCATGTCACGGCCACGATGGCCGATCTCGGGCGCAATGCCCGCCTGCCCGACGCGCTTGTTGCTTTCGGGGCCGCGCGGATCATGGCCGGGATGCTGAGCCGTGGCTTCACGACCGTCCGTGATGTCGGCGGCGCGACGCACGCGCTTGTCGATGCGCTGGCGCAAGGCCTGATCGAAGGGCCGCGCCTCGTCATCTGCGGTAAGGCTCTCTCGCAGACCGGCGGCCATTCAGACCTGCGCGGCCGCTACGACAATCGGCTCGCCGAAGACCTCACCTACCGGCTCGGCACGATGGGACGGCTTTGCGATGGCGTCGAGAGCTGCCGTCTCGCGGCGCGCGACGAATTGCGGCAAGGCGCAACATTCATCAAGATCATGGCCAATGGCGGCGTCGCCTCGCCAACCGACCCCATCCATGTCCTGCAATTTTCAAAAGCCGAGCTGGAGGCGATCGTCGAGGAAGCACGGAACGCCCATACCTATGTCTCGGCGCATCTCTATACCGACGAGGCCATCGCACGCGCCGTCGCGTGCGGCATCCGCTCCGTGGAGCACGCCAATCTGATCGAGCCGCCAACCGCGCTGCTGATGGCCGAGCGCGGCGCGATCGCCTGCCCGACCTTGGTCACTTATGAGGCCTTGCACAGCGAAGGCGCATCGCTGGGACTGCCGCCGGACTCAGTCGCCAAGATCGACGACGTGCGCATCCGAAGCCCACGTTCGCTGGAAATCCTGCGCGAGGCCGGCGTGCCCATGGCCTACGGCACCGATCTGCTCGGCGAAATGCACCGCTTCCAATCCGACGAATTTGTCATTCGCGGCCGCATCCTGCCGCCGGTCGAGGTGATACGCTCGGCGACGTCGGTCGCCGCCGATCTGATCGGCATGACTGGAGAGATTGGCTGCATCGCAACCGGCGCTCACGCGGATCTTATTCTGGTCGACGGCGATCCGCTTGCCGATCTCGCGCTGCTGACAGGCCAGGGCCAGCACATGCCCATCATCATGCAGGCCGGCAGCTTCGTGAAGAACTCTCTCGCGGCATCGAACTGACGTGGACGACGGAGAGATAACGGGGGCGGCCGGAGCCGCCCCCCGATCCGTCAGACCGCGACGCGGATGACGTTGTAGGAGAGCGGCGGCAGCTTCGACTGCAGCTTGCCCGCCTCAACGACCGTTCCCGACACCGTCTTCGGCACGACATTGTCCGGGTTCGCCGCCGTATTGATGGCATTGAGGTCCGGATGCGTCATCTGGATATGCTCGACGAGGCGCGCGCCCGGGAAACCCTCAAGCGTCGCGGCAAGGTCCAGCGTCTCCGTCAGGTGGCGATTGACGATGAAGAAGGTGACCTCATCGCCAGCCACCGACCGGACGGCCGAGACGTCGAGATACGGCACGTCATCGCCGAATTCGCTGTCATAGGTCGGGCCGTCAACGACGGCGCGCAGCGAGGTGCCGCGGCCATAGATCGAGGCATAGAGGAACGGATAGTAGATGGTCTGCTTCCAGGCCGGACCGCCCTCTTCCGTCATGATCGGCGCGATGACGTTCACGAGCTGCGCGATGCAGGCGATCTTCACGCGGTCGGCACGACGGATGAACGTATTGAGAATGCCGCCGACCTGCAGCACATCCTCGAAATTGTAGAGGTCTTCGAGCAGATGCGGCGCATCCGGCCACTCGTCGCCCTCGAGGATCTTCTTGTCCTGCTCGCGGCTGTGATACCAGACGTTCCACTCGTCGAACGAGATCTTGACGTCCTTCTTCGACCGCTTCTTGGCCTTGATGAAGTCGATGACGCCGCCGATCGTATTGATGTAACGGTCGAGCTTCTCGCCCTTCGCCAGATAGTTGAGCGTGTCATGCTCGTTGTTGGCGAAATACATGTGCAGCGAGATGTGGTCGATCGAGTCATAGGTGTGATCGAGCACCGTCGCTTCCCAATCGGGATAGGTCGGCATATCGGCGTTCGACGAGCCGCAGACGATCAGCTCAAGCGACTTGTCAAAGAGGCGCATCGCCTTGGCGGTCTCATTGGCGAGGCGGCCATATTCCTCGGCCGTCTTGTGGCCAACCTGCCAAGGGCCGTCCATCTCGTTGCCGAGGCACCAGAGCTTGACGTTGTGCGGGTCCTTCCAGCCGTGCTGACGGCGAAGGTCGCTCCAGTAGGAGCCGCCCGGATGGTTGCAATATTCAACGAAGTTTCGCGCCGCATCGAGGCCGCGCGAGCCGAGATTGACGGCGAGCATCGGCTTGGTGTCGGCCTTCTTGCACCAGTCGACGAATTCGTTGACGCCGATGCGATTGTCGTCGCGGGTGCGCCAAGCGAGGTCGAGGCGAGTCGGACGCAGCTCGCGCGGACCGATGCCGTCTTCCCAGTTATAGGCGGATACGAAATTTCCGCCGGGATAACGCACATATGGCGTCTTCACCGCGCGGACGAGATCGATCACGTCGCCGCGAAAGCCATCCTCGTCGGCGGTCGGATGTCCGGGCTCATAAATACCGGTGTAGATCGCGCGACCCAGATGCTCAAGGAACGAGCTGTAGACACGATCGTCAATCGGAGAGACCGCGAAGTCCTTATGGACGATCACGTTCGCTTTCACGGCAACCTCACTTTGCGTTTCCCAAAAAGTGTATCATTATTCGTGATACATAATCATCAGTATGGTCCGCGTGCCGCAGACTGTCAATCGCTTCGCAGCCGGCCACCGCGCAATGTCAGGCCGGCGTCCGATAGATCCGCATGACGATATCCTGATCAAAATTGCCAAAACCTCGGCCGAAGATATTGATTCCGCCGGGATTTCTTGCGTCCTCGGCGATGCCGACCCGAAGACGGATCGAGTGATGGCTGTTCATATCGAGATCCGCGATGTTTATATCAGAGATCTTGATATCATCGATGAAGGTGCCGCGTTCGGAGATGGTCCACGTCTTCAGCGTGCCATATTGCGAGCCTTCGAGCTTCCACCAGCGCGGCGTCAACAGCCCGCGCTTGTCGCCGTAATCGCCCGGCGACGTCCATGTGCCGACGGCGATATTATTGACCCAGAGCGTGATATCCGACGGCCAGTCGGGATTGGTGCCTGGCACTTCCGACGACAGTTCCATCGAGAATTCGACCGCGCCGATCTTGTCGTTGAGCAGGCGCGCATTGTTCGGGAATTTGTATTCGACGAAGCCGCGGCCGAACCAGATCAGACCGGCCTGCATGCGGCTCGGATCAAGGAAGTAATTCGGAACGTCCAGCATGCCGATCACGCCCTCCGTCGAACAGAGGCCGCATGGCGCCTCGACGGCGCAGCTCGTGTAGAGCCCGATCGGCATCGATACCTCGATGGCCTCGTCGTCGGGGGCCTTCACCTCGCGGTCGAACCGGATCACGATCTCCGCATAGCGGGCGGAGCAGATCTTCTGGTGGCCCTTGCGCGCCTTGACGGTTTTGGTGTCGATCAGATCGGCCTGTTCCAACGCTTGCACGCTGGTCGCCACGGTCGATTGCGGCAAGCCGAGTGCCGCGCTGATCTCGTTGACGTTCATCGGACCCTCTGCATGCAGAAGGCGCAGAATATCGATGCGCGCAGGCGATGACAGCACCCGAACGGCCGCATGGCTTTCGGCGGCGTCGAGTGTCAGAAAATTACGGGTCAAGAGCGGGCGTTTCCTGGCGGCGTGTCCATCGGTTATCCCGATTCATATCACCGCGTCTGATAGAGTCGAGGCGCCAACAGACGATGTCCTGAGGAAGCGGTGCCCTAGATTTTGGGTCGACCTGCACATTCTTTCGTCATGACGGCAAATCGCGCGGCGAACTAGAGTTTCGCGATCAATGGCCATGAATCGGTAAAAGGGAGTGACGATGAGCAGGGCGAGGATCGTTCGCGAGCGGATCTGGGAAAAGCTGCGTCCGGTCGCCAAGCCGGATTCGCGCTTTCATCTCAATTTCTCTGAGGTGATCCCCGATTTCGAGGGCAGCGAGAGCGCCACCGACCGGCTCGTCGCGCAGCCCTTCTACCAGAAAGGCAGCTACGCCTTCGTCACCCCGGACAATGGTCTCGTCGACCTGCGTCGCCGCATGCTCGAAGCCGGCAAGACTCTCGTCGTTTCGACCTATGGCATCTACCGCGGCTTCTACCTGCTCGAACCTTCGATGGTCCCGCCCGGCCAGGCCCTCTTTGCCGCCTGGCTGGATGGGCTCGAGCATTTCGGCAGGCCGATCTCGCTGGCCGAAATCGCCAAGCGCGGCCGCTTCGATTTCATGGTGACGGGCGCCTCTGCGGTTTCGCTGGATGGCGTGCGCTTCGGCAAGGGCCATGGCTTCTTCGATCTTGAATGGGGCATGTTCACCGAAGTCGGCATCGTCGACGAAGCCACTCCGGTGGCGGCGATGGTACATGACGTCCAGGTCGTCGAGGAAAAGCTTCACCCAAGCGAAACCGACATCCTTGTCGACACCATCGCGACGCCGACCCGCTTCCTCGAGGTGAAGCGCGCGACCCGCCCGCGTGGCATCAGATGGGACATGCTTTCGGCAGAACAGATCGCCGCGACGCCGCCCCTGCTCGAACTGCAGCGGATGAAGGCCTTGGCCACTCCAGCTTGATCTGCCGGCGCGACCGGCGCGGCGTCTTTCAGGCGCCTTCGATCATGCCGGTCTGCCGCGCGACTGATATCGCCAGATTGCGCCGGCTGACGCCGAGCTTGGCGTAGAGATTCTTCAGGTGAAACTTGACGGTCGCTTCGCTGAGGCCGAGGTCGCGGGCAATCTCCTTGTTGGTAGCGTCGCCGGCGAGCAGGTCCAGCACTTCGCGCTCGCGGGCGCTGAGAAGCCCGTCCCGTTCGCTCTTCGGCCGCGCAGGACCGCCCTGCTGCCAGGCGCCGGCGATGCGACTGACAAATTCCGACGTCTTGGGGCTGAATGTCGACAGACCGAAGCGGCGCACGATGCCGCGCACCGCCTGCGATAGCGGCAATCCCTCGTCGAGAAACACCTGCAACCAGTCCTGCGGCCGTGCCAAGGCGATGGCGGCAAGCAAGGCGCCGCGCGCTTCTTCAAGCCGGCCCGCGGCCCAGAAGGCTTCGATCGACACCACCCTGCCGACCAGATGATGATAGCCGCGGTCGTGCTCGCGCGAGCGTTGGTCGAGCCGCGCCAACAGCCGCAGCGCTTCTTCTGCCCGTTCGGTGCGCAGGAAGATGCGCGCCAGCGCGACGGAGGCGTCGCTCCATTCCCGCCAGGTCGGCCACACCCCCTCGTCGTCGATCGGCGGCAGGTGTTCGACGATGTGCAGCGCAGATTCGAGCAGCCCGGCGCGCGTCATCAGCTCGATACGGATGATGTCGACGGCAAGTCGCAACCGGGGCAGCGCACGCTCGACGGCCACCTCTTCCGCGCGGTCGATCACCGCCAAGGCCGCCTCGATGCCGGCCTTAGCAAGCTGGCAGCGGGCGAGCGTGCCGTAGCCGCGCACGAACAGATCGACCCAGCCTTCGCCGCGCGCAAGAAAGGGCATGCCCTCGCGCATCATGGCCTCGGCAGCTTCCCATTGCGTCTGGTGGTAGAGCGCCTCGGCAAGCGGGATATGGGCGATCGCGATCAGGTTGCGGTCGCTCCATTGATGGCGCTGGCACAGCTCTTCGGCTTCGCGGCCAAACATGATGGCCGTCGCCGGTCTACCGGCCAGCATCGCCACGAGGCTCATATGGATGAGCATGAAGATCTGCCCGTAGGAGGACTTTTCCTCGCGGTAGCAGGCCAGCGATTTCAAGGCGTTGGTACGGGCGGCCTCGAGATCGCCGCTGACAGTGTAGGCGATGCACAGATGATTGTAGATCCAGCCCCGGCCGAAGGTCTCCGCCGGACCAAGACGACCGGCAATCCCTTCTAGCCGCTCGATCTCGACCGCATCGGAATTGCGGTCGTTATAGACATTGATCAGCCCCTCGATGTGATCGAGCGCCGAGATGGGGATGGCGAGGAAAGGTGATCGCTGCCCAGATTCCGCTGCGTTGCGCAGGTCGACGATGATGGCGCGCGCCTGCTGGACCCGACCCTGCTTGGCGAGGACCAATGCATAAGAGAGCTTCAGGCTCGGCGAGCGGTGGATAACATCCGTCGGGATGTTGTCGATCACCCCCGCCAGCACCGAATGCCCGGCCTTCAGGAAGATGCTGACGCCGCCGGCCTGCCGGATCGCCTCCGCGGCGAGCGCAAAATCACCGGCGCGCGATGCGTGACTGACGGCCTTTTCAAGATGGCCACGCTCGGCGAACCACGCAGCCGCCCTTCCGTGCAGCGCCGCCACCCGTTCGGGCGGGAGCGATTGCAGATGCGCCGCGAAGGTGGCGCGAACCACCGGATGAAGGCGCAGCCAGCCTGGTCGCTGGCTGACGGGAACGAGGATCGGCGCGAAATCCTCAAGGTCCCTCAGCGATCGCGGCGCCACGTCGACGCCAGAAAGATGGGCGGCCAGATCGAGCGGGAAGTCGGCCAGGATGGAGCAGACCGTCAGCGCCTCCCGCATGTCCGGCGGGATCTGCGGCGCGACCTCTTCGAGCACGAAATCGCGGTAGAGGCGATGGGTGCCTGCGATCAGTTCAGCGCGCACCTCGGGGCTCGCCGTGCCGTTCAACAGCGGTACGGCAAGGCTGACCAAAGCCGGCCAGCCGCCGGTCACCTCGGCGAAAGTCTCGAACTCCTCGTTCGAAAGCGCCTTGCCGACGAGGCGCCGCATCTCCGACCGCGTGAAGGCAAGTTCGTCGGCGAGTATCTCGGTCAGGAGACCCTTGAGCCGAATGCGCGACAACGACAATTCGGGTCGGCGGTGGGTCGAGATGATGATGCGCAACGGCTCCGGCAATTGGCGGAACAGCGCATTGCAGAAGGCCGAGAACGCTTCGCCCTCGGCGACTTGGAATTCATCGAGGATGACGACGGGGCGTCCGCCTTCTGCGACCAGCCGGCTCAGCAGCAATTGCCGCGCCCGCTCCAGCCCGAGACGCTGGGCGGGCGCCGTATCAAGGCCGAGAGCGGCAGCGAAATTGTCGAGGAATACGGCTGGATCGGAGTCCTCGTGAGACAGGGTCAGCCATGAGAAGCGATCCTGCGCCGTGTCGCATCGCGCCTGGACGGCAGCAAGGAGTTCGCTCTTGCCGAAGCCAGGCGGCGCACGCAGCAGGATGATCTGCCCAGCAAGGCCATTGCGCAGCCGATCGACGAGGAACGACCGCTCGATGACGTCATGCGCGCCACGCGGCCTGCCGAAGCGTCTCGGCAGCACGTCGATCCGATCGACGAAGGGCAGAACCGCCATGACCCAGATGCACCTCTCAGGCTTCGCGTGAGCCGCGTCCGTCGGTCCTCCCAAGCAAGTTTCACGCCGGTCTCAGCGCTGTGGCAAAAGTCCGAGCGGGCGATAGGCGTGATCAAGACCGAAGGCCTTCGGGCCGAACACGTCAAGCGCCTCGGGCGTGCGCATGATCGGGGGAACGCGCACGGCGAGGATATTGACGCGCTGGCCGTAGCGCAGGCGTTCGGTGGTGATCGCCTCGCCGGTATCGACATCGAGCAGCGAGATGAGATCGGGCACGATGGCGAGGATTTCACCAGCCTGCTCGGCGACGAGGTTCTCGTTCTGGATCTGGATGCGGATCGGCTCCTCGCCGCGGCGGAACGGCTCGATCGTCACGATACCGACCGACCAGCCATTTTGAACGCGGCGGGACACATCGACAACCTTGCCGGAGCCGACAACCTTCGCCTCCTCGTAATGCGTCCCGGCAAAGAATTCGATGAGGCTTTCGAGACCGTCGCGATGCTGGGCCTTGGCTTCGCGCATCGTGCGTCCGATGCCGAGCGCCAACGATACCGTGCCGGGTACGGAAACGCGGCGGCAGGTGGCGCCGTCCATGCCGTAATTGGCGATGAAGGACTGGCCGCCCATGCGGATCGTCAGGCCGCGCGCGATCCATTCGGACTTCGCCGCAGACTTGACCTCGAGGATACCGGTATTGCCGCGCTCGTCGGCGATTGCCACGGGCGCGGCCGGCACGCCATAGACGTTGAACGTCTCCATCTCGAGCTGCGGGAAGGCGCGCCCCATGCCGTCGGCATCGACGACCGGGAGCCCTCGCTTCGCCGCCGCCATCAGCGGGATCGTCGAATTGATCCCGCCAGCCTCAAAGGGGATCAGCGCGTCGAGCGTGCGGCCGGTATAGCGCTCATAGAGGTCGAGCGCGCGGCCCATCTCCTCGCCGCTCGGCAGCTTCTCGATCAGGATCGTCGGCGCGCCCATCGCCCCGCAGGCGACAATATTGAAGGCGTCCGGCAGTTCGTCGAGCGGGATCAGCCGCACAGGTCCATGCGCCTCGATCGCCGCGCGGGTCATCAGCTTGCCCATATAGGGGTCGCCGCCACCGCCAGTGCCGAGAATGGCGGCACCGACCGCGAGGTCGTCGAGATCGTCCAGGGTGATATGCGTGCGCATGGTCAGGTCATCGTCTCGATGGGCGTGAAGGGTTCGTCGAGGCCGAAACAGCGCGGTCCGAAGACGTCGAGCGCTGCGGGGGTCCGCATCATCGCGGGCACAGCGACTGCGACGACCGTGACGCGCTGGCCGTAGCGCAGGTTTTCGGTGGTGATCGGCTCGGCGCTCTCGCTGTCCATGATGCAGATGAGATCGGGAACGATGGCCCTGACCTTGCCGTCGACACGGGCGATCAGGTTCTCGTTCTGGATCTCGATCTCCATCGTGCCGCGCCATGGGCCGAGACCATCGATCCGCGCCCGCCCGATCGAGAAGCCGTTGCGCGTTTCGCGTGCGACATCGACGATCTTGCCGGTGAAGATGATACGGCCGTGATTGTAGAGTGTCTGCGGCAGCAGCCGCAGCAGCGCGTCGAACGGGCTCTCGTGATTGGCTTTCGCCTCGCGCAGGCAACGGCCGATGCGCATGGCGAGCGTCATGGTATTGGGCACGGCAGTGCGCTTCACATCCGCGCCGGACATGGAATATTCGGCGATATAGGCGCAGCCGCCCATGCGGATCGCCACCATGCGCGACAACCATTCCATCTGTTTGTTGTCGGCGCCGTTCAGCAGCGTGGAGTCTCCATACTCGTCGGTCACGACCATCGGGCTGCCCGATATGCCGTAGACCCCAAACGTCTCCATCTGCAGTTCGGGAAAGGCGCGGCCCATGCCGTCCGCATCGACGATCGGCAGTCCGAGCCGGGCGCCGACGACGAGCGGGATCGTCGAATTGATCCCGCCGATCTCGATCGGCATCGTCGCATCCGCCTTGCGTCCGAGATAGCGTTCGAGCGCACGAAGCGAACCGATCGCCTCCTCGCCGCTCGGCAGCTTCTCGATGAGAACCGTCGGCGCGCCCATCATGGCAGTTGGGATTACGAGAGCATCATCAGCGAGTTCGGACGGATCGATGACATCGACCGTCAGCCCCTCGTCGAGGCAGCGCTGAACCATCAGCCGCCCGACATAGGGGTTGCCGCCGCCGCCCGTGCCGAGAAAGGCGGCACCGATGGCGAGATCGTGCAGGTCTTCGGATGTGAGCTTCATGGCCGCCTCACGCCATGACCAGATCGCCGACCGCCTTGACGCGAATACGCGTCGCGCTGCCGGGCAGATAAGCGAGAGGCACCTCCTCGATGTCGACGATCTTCACCGTCGATGGATCGGCGCCGGCCTTGGTGGCGCGGTCCGCGGCCTCGGCCTTGGCGCCATCCAGCACCACGTCGCGCGAGGTCCCCTCGAGCGAGAAGATGCGGTCGACTTCGCCGCCGACCTGCGCGATGGCCGCGCCGATGGCATTCGCGACGGAGGCGTTTTCCGGGCGGATCACCTCAGAGGCCGACGGCAGCTGGCGCGAAACGAGGATCGAGCCGCCGCCGACCAGAATGACGGGCAAGGGCTCGGCGCTGGTCTTCATCCTGTCGACCGCCTCGTCGACCATGCGATGGATTGTGTCGAGCGCGGTAGCAATGGTCTTGGCCGGGACATGGGCGACACGCGCCCGATCGCCGATATCCTCAAGGCCGGCCGCGACGATGATGTCGGTCGTCGTCAGCGTGTCGCCGCCGAAGACGAGCGCCTTCGAGGTGATCTCGTAGCCGACCGAATCCGGCCCGATGCGCGCGCCATCGTCGCGGACGAGCGAGCCGCCGCCAAGTCCGACCGCCAGCACGTCCGGCATGCGGAAATTGGTCCGGACGCCACCGATATCGACAGCAACGGCGGATTCGCGCGGAAAGCCCTGCATCAGCATGCCGACATCGGAGGTGGTACCGCCGATATCGACCACCATCGCCTCCTTGCGCCCGGCCAACATGGCAGCGCCGCGCATCGAATTGGTCGGCCCCGAGGCGAAGGTCAGCACCGGATAACGCTCGACATAATCCGGCGTCATCAGAGTCCCGTCATTCTGGCTGATGAAGAACGGCGCCTCGATGGCGAGTTCCTTGAGCGCGCTGCGGAACGAGCTGACGACCTTCGCCGAGAGATCGGCGAGGCAGGCATTCATGATCGAGGCGTTCTCGCGCTCCAGAAAGCCGACGCGGCCGATTTCATGGCTGAGCGAGATCGCCAGGCCCGGAACCTCATTGAGCAGGATCTCGGCCGCGCGCTGCTCCATCACGGGCGTGACGGGCGAGAAGACCGAGGTAACCGAGGCGGTCCGAATGCCTCGTGCCTTGATCTCGCCCGCAATGCGCAGGATCTCCTTCTCGTCGAGCGGCGCGATCTCGCGGCCGTCGAATTCATGGCCGCCATGGACCATGAAGGTGTGGCGGCCGAGCGTGGTCGCAAGATCGTTTGGCCAGTCCGTCATCGGCGGCAGCGCCCGGGTCGCCGGCAGTCCGAGACGGATGGCGGCGACCTCGAGCAAGCGCTTTCGCTCGACGACGGCATTGGTGAAATGCGTCGTGCCGATCATGACGGCCTGGATCTCGGAAGCGGCAACCCCCGTCATCCTGAGCACTTCCTTCAGCACGGCGATGATGCCGGAGCTGACGTCGGCGGTGGTGGGCGTCTTGCAGGCGCCCTTGACGGTGATGCCGTCCATGAGGGCGGCGTCGGTATTGGTGCCGCCGACGTCGATGCCGATGCGCATGGATGCGAACCTTCGTTTTGAGTTTCTGCTTGGAACGATCAGGCTGTGAGGGCTTCGGACCAGCCAGGGTCCCAGCCGATCGTGATTTCGGTGCCCGGCGCGAAACGCTCGACATGCGCCTGGTTCTGTCGCTCGGCGACGATCTCCTGGCTGCCGCGCTTGAGGCGATAGCGGACGATCGCGCCCTGATAGGTCTCGCTGAGAACGGTGGCCGCGAGGCGCGGCCCCGTTTCGCCGAGCGCGGCGCCCATCAGGATGTTCTCCGGCCGCACCACCAGCTTTGCCTGGGTTCCGGGCTGGAGGTCGGCCGCGCCGCGGGCGCTCATCTCGTGGCCGTCGAGCGAGACGACGACCATGTCGCCATCGCGGCGCGCCACCGTCACGTCCATGACGTTGGAATGGCCAATAAAGGATGTCACGAACAGCGTCTTCGGCCGCTCATAGATGTCCTGCGGCGTGCCGATCTGCACGATGCGCGATTTCGACATGACGCCAATGCGATCGGACATCGTCAGCGCCTCGTCCTGATCATGCGTCACATAGACGGTCGTGATGCGCAGCTTTTTCTGGAGATCCTTGATCCAGAACTTCATTTCCTCCCGGAGGCCCTTGTCGAGCGCCGACAAGGGCTCGTCGAGGAGGAGGATGCGCGGCTCGGTGACGAGCACGCGGGCGAGCGCCACGCGCTGCTGCTCGCCGCCGGAAAGCTGGCGCTGGTAGCGATCGTCATAGCCGACAAGGCCAACCTGCTTCAGCGCCGCCTCGACACGGCGGGCAATCTCGGCCTTCGGCATCTTCCGGAGCTTCAGGCCGAAAGCGATGTTTTCCGCGACATTCATATGCGGGAAGATCGCGTAGTTCTGGAAGACGATGCCGATATCCCGCCTTTCGGGCGGCAATGCCGTGATGTCGTCGCGGCCGACGAAGATCTGACCCGAAGTCGGGCGGATGAAGCCCGCGATCATGCGCAGCGTCGTCGACTTGCCGCAGCCGGACGGGCCGAGAAGGGAGAAGAACTCCCCCTCCCCGATTTCGAGATTGACCTCGGAGACGGCGTTCCCCTCGCCATAACTCTTGGTGAGGTTCACAAGGCGGATGTCGGACATGGCTCTTCCGGTTCCGGGATCGATTTTCGGGTGCGATCAGCCGGCGAAGATGCCGTTGACGGTCTCGACGATGTCGGCCTCGTTCTCGTTGTAGCTCTTCCAATCCGGCGTCCAGTAGCCAGCCGTCGAGTCAGCGGTATTGGTGACGCCCTTCGAAGCGAGGTTCGGCGTGACGACCACATCCTTGTTGACGGGGCGCTGGTAGAACTTCTCGCACATCACAGACTGAAGCTTCGGATCCAGCGTGAGATTGAGGAGCGCATAAGCGAGCTTCTTCTGCACGGGCTCCAGATACTTACTGATCGTCTTGGTCTGGGTGAGGATCGGCTTCTTCTCTTCCCAGAGATAGGGTGCGACTTTGATGCCCTTGTCCATCATCTGGTACACCTCGGCATCATGCTGGACGGCCACGATGACCTCGCCGCGCTCAAGCAGTGTCTGCATGTTGCCGGTGAAATCGGAGATCTTCATCGGCATGGCCTGCTTCATGGCCTCATAGCCGGCGGCGAGATCATATTGATCCTTGCCGAACAGCGCGCAGGCCGCGATGAAGAAGTCCATCTGCAGGCCGTTCGACGTCACATAGGTGCCGCGCTTACCTGCGAACTTCTCTTCCCAGAAATCCTTGAACGTCTTGATCGGCGGATCGACGAGATCGGTGCGATAGGCATAGCAGTAGCGTGTATAGCTCCACGTCACGCCGACGCCGGTTGCCGTCGCGAACGGCCAGATATTCTTGGCGTTCGGAAGATTCTCGATGACCTCATCCAGCGGCGTGAAGAAATCGCCCGCCGCCGCGGTCTTGAACATCTCGCCATAGTTCCAGTTGGCGATCGCGAAGGGCGGCTTTTCCGGGCCGCCCGCGACGAATTTCGGGAACCACGGGAAGGAGCTCTCGTAGACGATCTTGCAGTTGAAGTCCTTCTCGAACGCGTCGAGCATTTCCTTGCGGACGATCTCCTCCCAGAAGCCGCCCCATTCCGCGATGTTGAGCGTCGCGCCGCCAGCGTCGAAGACGCCGCCCTCATAGACGGCGTCGGCCGACCAGGCATGGTTGATGTTGAAGAGGTTGACGCCGGCGCCCATGGCCGCAAGGCCGGCCGTGCCCTTCAGGAATCCACGGCGGGTAGCCCCGCGCCTTTCGCTGCTGCTGGTCATTCTTTCCCTGTCCTTTTTCGGTATGGACCGCGACCGCTCCGGCGGGCGCGGCGGAGCTTGCGATCAGGCGCGGAAGACGCGCCGGAGGCTGACCAGTCGCGACGAGACGACGGTCGAAAGGGCAACGAGAGCGATGGCGAAGATGCCGGCCGCGGCCGCGGTGGGCTCGAATTTGTAGCGAAGCGAGATGTACATCGCCATCGGCAGCGGCTCGTGGTTCGGCACGGTCAGGAATAGAGTGGTCTCAAACTGGCCGAAGGACACGATGAAGGCGAAGATCGCACCAGCGGAGATGCCCGGCGCGATGAGGCGCAGCGTGATCTTGCGAAACGCCGTCCAGGGCGAGGCGCCAAGGCTGCGTGCGGCCTCCTCCAGCGAGAGATCGAAACCGACCATCGAGGCGGTGACGGTGGCGATCACGAAGGGGCAGGTGACCAGCACATGACCGATCAGCAGCCCGGCAAAGGTGCGGGCAAGGCCGATATCGGTCGTGACATAGAAGATGTAGAGCGCGAGGCCGAGAACGACGCCCGGCAAGACGACCGGCAGCATAAAGAAGCCGCGCAGCGCCGCGGCCGCACCGCTACGCGAGCGCGACAGGTAGAGCGAGGCGAGCGTGCCGAGCACGGTCGAGATCAACGTCGACACCAGCGCCAGCACGAAGCTGTAGATATAGGCGGACATGAAGGTCGCCGAGCCGAGAAATGCCGTGACCCAGCGCAGCGACAGTCCCTTGGGCGGGAAGGTCAGATACTCGCCGGCATTGAGCCCGGCGAGGACGACGATCACGACCGGCAGCAGCAGCAAGACCAGCGTCAGCATCGCCACGGCCTTGAAAACCGGGGAAACGGGGGCCTCGTCGCGCATCAGGTGCGCCCTCCCGAGGTCCAGACCGCGGCGCGGTGATAGACGAAGACGGCGATAAGGCTGGTCACGAACAGCACGGCGGCGACGGCGGCGCCAAACTGCCAGCGGCCGGACTCGGCGATCTGCTGGTAGATGTGGATCGGCAGCACCATGACTTTCCAACCGCCCATCAGCGCCGGCACGACATAGGAGCTGATCGACAGCGCGAAGACGAGCAGCGATCCGGCGAGAATGCCCGGCATCGAGAGCGGCAGAACGACCTTGCGGAATGCCTCTGCCCTGCTCGCGCCGAGGCTTCGCGCCGCTTCCTCCAGCGAGGGATGGATGGCGCGGATGATGCCGATCAGCGACAGCACCATGAAGGGCAGCGTCACCTGCACAAGGCCGACCACCACGCCAAACGTGTTGTACATCAGCGGCAGCGGCTCATGGATCAGGCCTGCCCAGATGAGCGCGCTGTTGATGAGACCCGTATCGCCCATCAGCACCATCAGCCCATACATCCGGATGACCATGTCGAGCTGCATCGAGGACAGCACCAGGATCATCAGCAGCGTGTTGCGGCCGGGATGCTCAGTCTTGGCGATCAGATAGGCCAGCGGATAGCCGAGGATCAGCGCGATGGCGGCGACGACGATCCCGATCCCGATGGAGCGCAGAATCGACGAATAGTAGATCGAGCGCGTGAAGATCCGCTCGAAATTGTCGAGGGTGAACGCCGTCGTCAGGGTTACGACGCCGGGCACCGTCTTGTTGAACGAGATGGCCAGCAGCGAGACAAGCGGGACCAGGAAGAACGCCAGGAAGAACAGAAAGGCCGGCAGAACGAGCCACCAGAGGCGAAAGCCGCCAAAGGCTTCGGCGACCGAGAAGGCCGGCCGACGCAGCGCGATCCTTCCTCCGGTGACGCTCATCGTGTGTCGCCTCCCTGCCCGGCCACGCTGGTCATTCGGCGGCGATCGCGGATGGCAGGACGATGTCGTAGCCGAGCATCTCCTTCACGGGTGGCGCGGGATAGGTCAGCTTGCTCTGGCTGAGACCGACGCGCGCCAGTGCCGCCGCGATGGAAACCGCGGTCGGGATCGGGTCGATGACGGGAATGTCGATGCCACGGGCCAGCAGCCCGTCCCTGACGGCGGCCGCACAGCCAAGGAGCCCGGTGCAGCCGAAGATGACTGCCTCCGCTCCATCGGCCTCAACCGCGAGAAGCGCCTGTTCGACGAGGCGCGCCCGCGTTTCCACGAGATCGTCTTCCAGCGCCAGGACGGGGATGTCGACATGGCGCACCGAGGCCATCTTGGTCGATAGGCCATAGATGGCGGCTTCATTCTCGAACTGCGCCCGAAGGCGCCGCATCACCGTCACGACGCTGAAGCGATGCCCCAGCATCGCCGCGACATGCATGGCCGTCTCGGCAGGCCCGAGCACCGGGATCGAAACGACCTCCCGAACGGCGCGCAGGCCGGGATCGCCCATGCAGTCGATCACGATCGCATCGGCACCCTCGCGTTCGGCCTCGATCGCCCTGGCGATCGTGCCGGGCACGGACATGGCGATCTCGTATTCGCTTTCGATGGACGCCGGGCCCTGATCGATCTGGCTGTAGCTGACGACGATGCCGTCATATTCGAGCGCCTTCAGATCGGAAGGTCTCCGGAAGCCCTTGGTGGTGATCGGGGAGAGAACCCGCACGTCGACTGGAGCGCCCATGGCAGCCTCGTTCGTCATCTCGATTGCCAAACGGTGGCACCAGCGCGGCGACGGACCAAGCGTCCAGCGAGATAGGTACGAAACTGATTCGGAGGGTAGGTCCGCGCAACTTTCTGTCGCCCACCTACCCGTTAGGGTAGGAAATACCCAAGGCGGCAATTGATTTCATTGCGGTTTCCGGCGAATGCGACTGCCTGCGTTTTACGCCGTGTTGTTTTTCTGGGCAGGAAAGCCGTGGCGGGCGGTTTGACAGGGGCGAAGCGGAGGGGAAACCTCAACACCGACGACGGCCGTCCCGGTCGCCTCGCACCCCTATCCCCTCCAGAGATCGTGGCCGTCTCGCTCATGCCCCCTCGTCCAGCCAAAACCTTTGCCGACATCGTTCCCCGCATCCGCCGCTCGGCCTCACTCCTGCGCAATTATGCCTATGACTATCGCCGCTTCACGCGCGCATCGTTCCTGAACGGCCCGAGCAGCCGGGAAAACCGAAAGGCGCATATTCATCTGCTCGCGCATATGGTCGAGCACGGCCTGTCTCTCCGCGATCCACGGCCGGGGTTCGGCATGCCGAGGGTCGCCGAACTCTGCGACGAGGCGACCCGCTACATCAACGATCACGGCCTCGATGCGAGCGCCGAGATCGCGGTCAAGGCGCTCGTCGCCTATGCCGCCTTCAACAGGGATAACGGTGGCGGCATCGGCGCGCTTGCCGAAAGGATCGCGGGCATCGAGCGACGGGTAGAGGCGGCGCGCGCCGAACTTCTCGGCGGGACCGAGGACGTGCTCGCCGACGAGATCCGCCAGCGGTCCTCGATGGACTTCCTCGATTTCATGGATGCGCGCCACAGCGTGCGCCAGTATGCCGACCGTCCCGTCGCGCCTGACGTCATCGAGCGCGCCGTCAGGGCCGCGCAGCAGACGCCGTCGAGCTGCAACCGCCAGACCTGCCGCGTCTACGCCTTCACGGACAAAGAGGATATCGCCCGCGTCCTTGCCTTCCAGCAGGGCCATCGCGGCTTTGGCGAGCAACTCGGCGGCCTCGCGATCGTCACCAGTGACCTCCGCCACTGGTACACGGTCGGCGAGCGCTATCAGGGCTGGATCGATGGCGGCATGTTCGCGATGACGCTGACGCTCGGTTTTCACGCCGAAGGGCTCGGTGCCTGCATGCTGAACTGGAGCACGACAGAGGACATCGATCGCGCCATGCGCGCCTTTGTCGGTATTCCCGACGACGAGCTGGTCATCACCATGATCGGCTTCGGCCATATGCCCGAGCGCTTCAAGGTGCCGCGCTCGCAGCGAAAGCCGCTCGATGACGTGTTGCGCCTGTCCCCGACTCTTCCGCGCTGAGACCTTCCATGTCGCCCCAGCCCGTTGCCGTCTTCGACGGCCATAACGACGTTCTCCTCCGCCTCTACAATCAGGGCGGCGAGGCCGGAATCCGCGGTTTCCTGGACGGAACCGACATCGGCCATATCGACCTTCCGCGCGCACGGGCCGGCGGGTTTGCCGGCGGTCTCTTCGCGATCTTCCCGCCCTCGCCGATGGCCGCCGACTTCATGGACGCCATGGCTGGCGACAACTACGACCTGCCGTTGCCAGACCCGCTCTCGATCGCCGAGGGCCAGGCACCGACACTCGCAATGGCGTCGATCCTGTTTCGCCTCGAGCGTGCGTCGGAAGGCAGCCTCGCCGTCTGCCGGACCGTCAGCGAAATCCGTGCGGCGATGCGGCGCGGCGCACTTGCGGCGGTGATGCATATCGAAGGGGCCGAGGCGATCGGCTCCGATCTCGAAATGCTCGACATCCTGCACGCCGCCGGTCTCCGATCGATCGGACCCGTGTGGAGCCGTCACAACCGCTTCGGCCATGGCGTTCCCATGCGCTATCCGTCCTTGCCCGATACAGGCCCCGGACTGACGGATCTCGGCGGCGCGCTCGTTCGGACCTGCAATCGCCTTGGCATCCTCATCGACCTCTCCCACATCACCGAACAGGGCTTCTGGGACGTTGCCGCGATCTCCGATGCGCCGCTCGTCGCGACCCATTCCAATGTCCATGCGATCGCGCCGGTGTCGCGCAACCTGACGGACCGCCAGCTCGACGCCATCCGCGAGCGCGGCGGAGTCGTCGGGCTCAATTTCGCCACGGCCTTCCTGAGGCCCGATGGACGCATGGTCGCGGATACGACGCTCGATGTGATGCTGCGCCATCTCGACGCCCTGATCGCGCGGCTCGGCGAAACGGGCGTCGCGATTGGCTCCGACTATGACGGCGCCGTGGTGCCGGCGCCGCTCTCCGACGTCTCGAAACTGCCCGCGCTCTGGGAACGACTGCGGGCCGCGGGCTATGGCGAAGCGCTCATAGCCCGCATCGCACGGGACAACTGGCTCGACCTGCTCGACCGAACATGGAAGGCGTGAGCCTGGGTTCCCGGTCCGCGAAGGCGCCCCACCGCGCGTCAGGCGGCCGGCAGTTCCAGGGCTTCCAGATCCGCAATGAGGCTTGGACCTGTCGGCTCCCAGCCGAGCGTCTGACGTGTCCAGGCGCTTGAGGCGGGCATATCGAGACCAGCCAGCGAGGCGAGCCAGCCGAAATAGTCGGCAGCCTCTTCGACCGGGACGGACTGCGTCGGCAGGCCGAGCCGCTCTCCGATCGTCGTCGCGATCGAGCGCGTCGACACGCCCTCCTCTGCGACCGCATGATATTTTGCGTTCGGCTCCGCTCGTTCGATTGCCAGCCGGTAGAGCCGCGCGACATCGACGACATGGGCCGCCGGCCACCGGTTGAGGCCGTCCCCGATATAAAAGCAGACGCCCCTGGCGCGATAGGCCGCGATCGCGTTGGTGATGAGGCCCTGCGTCACCGGATCATGGACCTGCGGAAGACGCACGACGGAGACGTTGACGCCACTCGCCGCCACAGCCGCGGCCGCTTCTTCGGAAGCTGCGCGCGGATGATGGGCCGAGCTGACGATCGGATTGCCTTCCCTCGCGGGCTCGCCCGGAACCGTGTTGGCGATCGGCGTTCCCGAGGTGATGACCAGTGGCCGATCCGAACCGGCCAGCACCGAGCCCAGCGTCTGGATGACGACGCGGTCATCCTCGCAGTTCTGCACGAAGCGCGAAAAATCGTGATTGAAGGCCAGGTGGATCACGCCATCCGACCGGGCGGCACCTTCCTTCAGGCTGTTCGGGTCCGCAATCGACCCCCGATAGACTTCAGCACCTGTCGCCGCGAGGGCCGGGGCTTTTTCATCAGATCGGCAAAGGCCGATCACCTGATGACCGGCGGCGATCAGATCAACCACCACGCGCGAGCCGATATTGCCTGTTGCGCCTGTTACGAAGACACGCATCGTCACTCTCCATATTTTGGTGACGACAATCTCGGCTGGCTGGCTATCATGGTAAAGTCGGTAGCTTAAGGTAGTATAATGTCTGTCACGATGAGCGGCCAAACCGGGCCTGGCAATCAACTCGGCGTCTATCTCCGTGATCGGCGCGCCAAGCTCGACGCCGCAGCCCTCGGCTATCCAACCGGCCGGCGGCGCACCGTCGGCTTGCGGCGCGAGGAAGTTGCGCAGCGCGCCAATATCAGCCCAACATGGTACACCTGTCTTGAGCAGGGACGCGGTGGCGCGGCCTCGCCCGATGTGTTGGACCGGCTGTCGCGCGCCCTCATGCTGACCGATGTCGAGCGGGAGCACCTCTTCCTTATCGGCCTCGGCCATCCACCCGAGGTCCGCTACCAGAAGAGCGACAGCGTCACGCCGCGGCTGCAACGCGTCCTCGATGCGCTCGACCCGAGCCCCGCGCTCGTGCGGACCGCCATCTGGAACGTTCTCGCCTGGAACAAGGCAGCGTCCGTGCTGCTCATGGACTATGCCTCTGTTCCAGCCGATCAGCGCAACATCCTGCGCTTCATCTTCCTCGATCCGCGCTCGCGCGAGACGCAATATGATTGGGAAAGCGTCGCGCGCTTCGCCCTGGGCTCATTTCGGGTCGATGCCGCCCGCGCCGGAGCCGCCGAGGACGTAACGCCCCTCGTCGAGGAGCTCTGCCGGCTCAGCCCCGACTTCCAGCGACTGTGGCAAGCGAACGATGTGCAGGGGCCTCATGGCGAAGTCGTGAAACACATCCGGCACGCCGTCCTCGGTGACGTCTCGTTCGAATATTCGGCCTTCGCTGTCGATGGACGCAAGGACCTGACGATGGTCGTCTACAACCCGGCCACCCCCGAGGACGCGCAGCGCATCAGCTCGCTCCTGACCTAGGCCGGCAGCGCGATGCCAGAGATTTCCGCGCAGATCGCGACGAGCCGATCTTGCAAGGCGGGATCATGGGCTTGCGGGTTCGCGCTCATCTGCTTCAGGTGGAAGAAATAGGCACCCGTCACATCGGCATTCTCGTCATCGCCCGCCGCGAGCCAGGCCTGCGTCAGATGGGCCTGATTGATGTCATCAGGTGCGCTAGGACCGCCCATCTTTGTCGGCACCCAGCCAGGTTCGAGCGCATTGGAGAAGACCTCCGGCCAGCGCCGCGCAATCGCGAAGGCGAGCATCGCATCATGCAGCTTGCTCTCGGCATAGGCGGCCGATCCGTTCCACCGCCGCGTTCTCCAGAGGATGTCGTCGAGGTTCGCGTCGGCGTGGCGATGCATGCCGGAGGAGAGATAGACGAGCCGCTTCGGCCGCTCGATCAACGCCGTCAGGATATAGGCCGACAGCGTGTTGATGGCAAAGACGCTCGGCAAGCCGTCGGCGGTGATCCGGTGGCTCTCGCGATAGCCGACGGCAGCGTTGTGGATCACCGCGTCGAACCGCCCGAGAGCATTGACCGCATCAGCCACGCCTTTGGCGCCCGCGATCGTCTCGAGATCACCGACCACAACCGACTCGGCCTTTGGCAGAGCCGCCCGAGCGTCGTCGGCGCGGTCGGCGTTGCGGGCGTGCAGAACGACCTCATGACCCTGATCGACCAGGCGTTCGGCTGCCATCAGTCCAAGTCCCATGGACGAGCCGGATATGAAGATGCGTGACATGGAAAAGCTCACTGGGTTGGCGCCGGCCCTCCGCCGCAAAAGCGCGATGGCCGGATCATCTCATTCAAGCACGACGATGTCGGATTCACCTATCCACGAACATATGGCGCGGCGCGCCCTCGGCAAGGAACGGCAGGTATCGGGCAGCGAAATCCAAGCCTGCCAAACGCGTCTTTTCCCGATCGCCGGGCGGACCGCGCGCGCCGGTCGCACCGAAATAACGAACCGGTCCATCTGCTCATTGCGGGAACAGCTCGACATGAGTCTCGGCAGTGCGGCCATAGTAGACCACGCGGCGACCGAGAAAGGAGACGAGGTAGCCGGCGCAACCGGCGGCCTTCACCTTCTCGCCAAAAGCCGCATAGGAATAATCGGGCGCGTTCCGCTGCGCCCACCGGACGAGGGCCTCGACTGCGTCGCCGTCAAAGACCGCGGCCACCGAACCGGCGGGATGCGGCATGTCGAAGTCGGCATTGTCGCCATCAGGCAGATAATAGGTCTGGCTGTTGCGGCGATAATCGACTGCGTAGCCCTCGAAGCCGGCATTGACCAACTTGCCGATAATTTCCGGAAAGCTCAGCTTGCCTTCATGCGCTGCGTCGAGACAGAATTTGGCGATAGCACGTCGTTCCGCGTCCATGCGCAGATCCTTTCCTGATAGAGAGATGTGAGAGATCGAGGGCTCAGTCGACCGGAATTGTCGCCAACCCGTGTTTGTCGATCAAAGCCCGCAGCAGGCCTCGAAACCGTTCGTGATCCTGGCGGCCGAGCGTCGCGAAAAACGCCGCGTCATTCTCATCGGCGAGCCGCGCGAGAAGTGGCACCTTTTCGGCGCCGGCGTCCGATACCGAAAGGGTGTGGGCGCGCTTGTCCTCCGCGTTGCCGACACGAACGATCAGCCCCTTTTCCAGCAGCCGATCGGCCAGTTTGCTGATCGCCCCTTTCGTCATGCCCATCTTCCGGGCCAGCGCAGAAGGCGCGATGGCATCACCGCCATAAAGCGCGCGCAGCATGACCCACTCCGCCACGGTCACGCCTTCCCCCGCAACGCTGCGCGCGAACTCCTGCGACACGGCATTCGACACCATCCGAAGCAGATAGCCCGTATGGGCGTCGAGGTCTGAGACAGACGACATGTCCGAGTCCGTAGCGATGTGGTTGACTATGAAACTATATCGTCAAAAGTTTCCTAGTCAACCTGTGTGAGCATCGTCCGGCTGGCTCACGGGCCGGGTGTCCAGTTGGGCGGCGGATTGTTGAACGGGTCCTGATCATGGAGCTGGCGCAGCACAACAGTGTTCTCGCGGATGGTCGAGAGGCGTAGATTGTTGGGGTTAAGCGCCAAGCTGGGATTGGTCTGGCGTTCGACCTGATGGTCGATGGAGATCCCCAGACGGGTTCCGTCCGGCAGGTTGATCTCCGGGATCGAGGTGGCGTTCGGATTGATGACGCCGCCATTCCGCTCTTCGGGGAAGATGCCTCCCATGGCGCGGATCGCCTGCAGTGCCGCCGGGTCACGGCGAACAGCGCGCCAGAAGCGGTTGCGCTGATTGTTGAACAGCCGCCTGCTGTTACCAGCTGTCAGCGTGGCGGCCTCACCCGGATTGGCGACCTGGTTCCACACCGTTCCGAGAGGCGCATTATCCTGGCTGGTCAGATTGCCCCTGAAGGCGTTGCGCGCAGCCGTGCGCTGCGCCGCCGGGATTCCCATCTCCGCCTCGACATTCGGTGCGACCGTCGAGGCCGCGGGCGCCTGAGCCTTCGTGTCGGGCGGCGCGGCCGCCTGGCTCGCCGGTTGTTCGTTCTGGCTCGCCACCAGCGCAGACGGCGTGGCCGGCACCGTGCCGGAACTGTTGCCGGCGCGCAGTGGCGGCAGCGAAAGCTGAAGGCCCAGCATGCCCGCGCGCGCATAGGAACCGATCTGGTTCTTGGCGTTGACCGCCGTGCTCTTGACGCCGGATCCGAATTTCTTGCCGGCCTCCTCATAGCCCGCCTGCTGCCGTTCGATCTTGGGGGAGGCATGCAGGGCCCCGATCGTGGCAAGATTGATCGCGGTCGCCTGCAGGGCTTCGGCATTGCTGCCGCCCTGCGCGCGAACGTCTAGATAGTTCACGCCAAGGCTGGTCCCCGTCGATACGGTCGACTGCAGCAGCGACCCATTCGCAAAGGGCGCACCCGCGAGAGTGCCGATCGAACCCAGCGCCGTCTGCCTGCCGCCATACAGCAGCGCATCGTCGAGATCGGCACCGTTGAGCTTCGCCTGCGTCGTGGAGCCGACAAAGTTTCCAGCGCCCTGCGACACCAGCCGGTTGGTGAGCTGTCCTGCCGCCGTACTTCCGGGCCCGAGTGCCTGGCCAACAATGCGCGTGGTCGCGCCGCCCGCGCCGGCCGCGAATCCCTCCTTGAAGCGACGTTCGCCCTGTTCATTGGCGGCGGCCAAGGCCTGGGCGTGATCGGCGCCCGCGATACGCTGTCCGACATATTCGGATGTGCCGGCCACCGATCCCGCGCCGGACCCGACGACCAATCCTGTGCCGACGATCGTGGTGCCGGTCGCCGCGGCGCCGGTGAGTCCGAGTCCGCCGGCTCCGACGGCACCCGCGACGAAGGGCGCCGCCACCACGGCGCCGATGGCGATATCGATGGCGAAGGCCGCGTCGCGCACGAAGGTCAGGCCAGTCACTGCAGTCTCGGCGCCGCTGATCAGCCCGGTATGCCAGGCATAGACGGCCATCTCCATCTTGCGCGCCTGCGTCGAGGCCGCGACCAAAGGATCGACGGCGGCCGAAAGGTTGCCGCGATCGAGCTCGGCCTTGGCGCGCGTCGCATTGGCCGCGAGCACGCCGGCCGCGATCGACATCGCAAGGCCCGGATCGTCAACCCCGCCGAGCCAGCCCGAGATTCTCGAGACAATGGGATGGTCGTCATTGACCTTGGTCTGCTCGGTATAGAGCCCCTTGGCGCTGTCGGCCGTACTGGCGGCGCGGTCGAGCGCCTTGCGCAGATTGGCCGCTGCATCGGCGCGAAGTTGCTTGGCCTGCGCCTTGGAAATGCGGATCCGCTCATTGCCGTTCTGGATGAAGGCCGCGAGCGGCTCGGACGGGTCGTCATAGATGGCTTCGATGATGCTGATCTTGCGCTTCAGGCCCTCGGCGCCCTCGCCCGCCTCAGCGAAGGCAGCCTGCACGCGCTTGGCTTGGCGTGTGGCCGAGTCCGCCTGCATGACTTGTTCGAACTGCGGCGCCAGCACCTGCAGCTCGACGCGCAGAATACTGCGCTCGTCGTTGGAGACATCGCCGCGTTGCAGATAGGCGATGATGAGATCGACCTCGTGCTTGATCTCGTCGGGATCAGTCAGCGGCGTCGAGGCCCGGTCGCGCAGGATGCGCGGTATCTGGTCGGGCGTGAGCGGCGCCAGGGCCGGCGCGGCCGCCTTTCCCTTGCCACGCCCCTTCGCGGCGCGCTTCGGCTTGGGCGGATCGGCATTGGCCGTCTTCACCAGGGCTGCGAGCCGGGCCTGAAGGCGGTCACGGATGGCGAAGAGCCGGTCGGTTTCTTCGGTCCCGGCATACTGGGCGTCGAGATATTCGGTGAGCTCGGCGATATCGGTCTGCAGCTGGCTGACGCCGAGGGCGTTGATGTGCTCGTCATAGCCGCCCGGCAGCGAGTTCTGATAGTCCTGCAGCCGGAAGGCCGGACCGACACCACGCGCCTCGCCGACCGACGCCCGCTCGCCACGCAGCACACGGCCCGATACCTGCTCCGCCTCGCGCTCGGCGGCATCTCTCGATCCGCCGGCAGAGGCAGCCCGGCCGCGTTGCTGTTGCACCGTGTGGACCAGTTCGTGCCCGATCAGGTGCAGGCCCGACCGCGACTTCGGATCGAACGCGCCGGGTGCGAAGGCGATGTGCCGTCCGATGGTCATCGCCTGAGCGCCCAGCGAGGCCACGGCCGGATTGTCGGCAGCGATGCGAACGGGCGAGAGATCGGCACCGATGCGGCTCGCGAAATAGTCTCGGATCGGCGGGGCGAGCGGCTGCCCCGCGGTGCTCTCGCGCGGCACCAGGCCGCCGACGATCTGCGACGACGCCTTCGTTTCGCGTTGCACGCTTTTCGGCAACGCGCCGGCAGGTTTGCCCGCTGCGGCCTTGCCGCCAGGGGAAGCGCGGGCGGCGGCTCGTGTTGTGGTCATGGCCGCCGTCCCTCCTCGAACTCGCGCGCGGGCTGCGTGATCTGGATGGCGCGGCGATAGAAATCGCGGCTCGTCGGAGGGAATGCCGTCCAGCGCGCGATCAGCCCGGTCGCCGGCATGACGCACAGCGCGATGCCACGCGCCGGATAGAGCCATTCGCCCGACGCCACGGCGCTTTCGCGGAAGAAGCCGTCCATGCGTTCCGGTGGCGGCCCGAGTGCTTTGATGGTCTCAGCGCATATTTCGGCATCGAGTGACCAGTACTCAGCTTCGATGAAGGCCAGCGTGTCCCCGGCAAGGTGAAACAAGAAGGGCGCGTCAAAGCCCGGCTGCCTCAGGGCGCGAAACCGGTAGTCGATGCGATCGAGCCCGCGGCGCGCCCGGCCTTCGCCCTCGGAGAAAGGATAGCGCCGAACTAGCTCCGCCTCGGACGCCCGCGGGAAGCCGTGCCAGCCTTGTGGGTCGCGCTGGAGATAGAAATCAAGCCCGTCGGCGTTGCTCATGGCTTGCCGATCATCTCGGCCTTGCCGAGGAAATAGGATGCCAGGAAGTTGCGGATACCGACAATGCCGGCCAGCCGCTCGGCATTGGCGAACTCGGCATAGCCGACGAATTGCGGGATCTTGAAGGTGGTCAGCGGATCGTGGAACGGCCCCTCGATGGTCTTCCGCAATGCGGCGTCAAAGGTGATGCTGCTCCATACGATGTGGGACAGATACTCCGTCGCGCCCTCGCGCAGCACCTTGTTGCCCTTCTTTTCCGACTTGGTCTGGCGGTATTTCGTGTGGTCAGCATTCTCCAGCGTGTGGATGTATTCGTGGATGAACGTGTAGAAATAGTGCCACATGTCGAACCGCTGCCTGTCCGGCGTCGTGCCCTTGAAGCGCTGGATGAAGATCTTGCCGGTATTGGGATCGGCGAAGCCCGGCCAACCCTTGTCGGTCTCGATCAGCTCGCTGCGGTATTTGCCCACGAGCGCCTTCTTGACCCGCTTGATGATATCGGCCTCGGCCTTGCGGGTTTGCACCGCTCCATGCTCGGTATCCAGCGGATAGACATCCTGGCCCTCGATGATCTTCTGCACGCGCCAGTTGGCTCGCTCATCTTCCTTGGCCTTGCCGCCGGCCTTCAACTGGGCCTCCTTGTCGTCCCAGCCATCAAAAAGATTGGTGCCCTGGGTCAGCGCCGGATGTACGACGCCTGAGTAATATTCCTTGAAGACTGCATCGGTCGCCTTCTGCGATTCCTTGGCGATCAGCTCGATCTGCTTCCAGTCATAGAGCTTGGCGGGGTCCTTGTGGTCCTTGCCCTTGTCCTTGCCGAACCGGTCGTACTGGTCGACGATGACGCTCTCGACCAGGGTCGTGAGCCTGTCCTCATATTTGCCCTTGCCCTTGATATCCGGAACGAAAGTGGGCAGCGGTCCGCCACCCACTGCCTTCACCTCGGTCGATATGGCGCGGTCGGCGGCCTTCCGTTCCGCCGTATCGAGTGTGTCGGTGCCGGCAAGAAGGCTGCCGGCCTTCTGCCTGCCGATCACGGCGCGCTCGACCCCGTAGCCGCCGGCGAATTTCGCGTCGAGGGCGTCGAACGTGACCTTGTCGCACTGGTCCGCGGTGACCTTGCCCGTCAGGCCAGCGGCGGTCTGGAACTTGGTGACCGCGCCGGCGACATAAGTGTCGAAATTCTCGTCGATGATGCTCAGCGTGTAGTGGCCAAGCTCCGACAGGGCCACCGTGAGGCGGACCACTGCCTCGCCGCTGTCACCGGTCTTCAGAACGCGCTTGCCATCGGAGACATCGTCCAGTGTCGGCTCGTCCTGAAAGCGCACCGCCTTGGGTTTGAGGAATAGCTGCCCCGGTTGCCGCATCAGCCCTTGTTGATGCTGGACCACATGCGCCAGTTCATGGGCGATCAGGCGCCGGCCCGCTTCCGACGCCGGGGCATAGCGGCCCGGCCCGAAGACGAGATCGCGACCATCGGTAAAGGCTTCGGCGCCCATCGCATCGGCGCTTCGGCCGGCTTGCGCTCCAGCGTGAATGCGCACCTGCGAGAAATCAGCGCCGAAGCGCGGCTCAAAATAGCCCCGCGTCGCAGCATCGAGGCTCTGTCCTTGCCCCATTCGGCTGACGATCGGCGACGAACCGGCAGGCCGCGCCGTCCCGGCCGGAACGACAGGGTTCGCCTCGACACCCCGCCCCCCCATCACGGCATCCGACTGCCGGTCAGCCGACCGTTCGCGCGGGTCGTGGCGCGGCGCGGCAGCCCAGCGGGTCAAGCCCTGCCCGGCCTTCGCCATGCTCGCGCTCGCCAGCCGTCCGCCCGCCATCATCGCCTCCCGAGGGCTCGAACGAGCGCCGCGGCGATGTCGCGCTCATTGGCGCCGTGCGGCAGATCGAGATGGAGGGACGGCCGCCCAGCCGGCGACAGCGCGCCGGAGCGAGACGCTTCGTCGACCGCCCTCTCGATCGCAGCACCAAGACGCCCGGCCGCGCGGGCATCGATCCCCGAGACGGCAACCGAACCGATCGCGAGGCGCGGTGCCGTCGTTGCGGGAGCGCCTCCCGGCGCGCTGGGGGGACCCGTCTTCATCGTCGCGCGCCCAAGGTCGAACTGTCGCGATCAAGCTTCCTGAACTCGGCCGCCATCGCCGCCATGACATGCGACATGCCGATCGCCTCGCCCTCTGCCGAAGCACGGAAGGCAGCGTTGGTGGCGATGGTGGCGATGTTGCCGCCGGTCAATTCCTGCCGCGCCAGCGCGTCCCAATCGATGCCGTATTGCGGGGCTGTCGGTGGCAGGGCCCGCTGCCAGAGCCGGCGCCGCACGCTTGCGTTCGGCACCGGAAAATCGACGATGATGCGGATGCGGCGGAGAAAGGCGGTGTCGAGATGCGATTTCAGATTGGTCGCCAGGATCGACAGCCCGCCGAAATTCTCCATGCGCTGCAGGAGATAGCTGATCTCGGCATTGGCATAGCGATCATGGCTGTCCTTGACCTCGCTGCGCTTGCCGAACAGCGCGTCTGCCTCGTCGAAGAACAACACGCAGCCTCCCGCCTCCGCTGCGCTGAAGATCCGGCTGAGATTCTTCTCGGTCTCGCCGATATATTTGCTAGTGACGCGGGCGAGATCGATCACATAGAGGTCGAGATCGAGCGCCTTGGCGATCGCCTCGGCCGCCATGGTCTTGCCGACGCCACTCGGGCCGGCAAACAACGCGCTGATGCCGGTTGCCCGGCCGAGAATCCGCCTGTACCCCCAGTCGCGATGGACCTCGCTGCGGCGGGAAATCTGGCCGGCAAGGCCCTGCAGATCGGCCAGAACGTCCGGGTCCAGAACCATGTCGTCCCAGCCGCGCTCCGGGACGATGCGGGTCGTGAGGGCCTCCAGATCGCGCGAGCCGAGTTCGCGGCAAGCCGACCAGGTTTCGGCGGGATCAGCATTGCGCCGCCGCGCGATGGCGTCGATCTCGCTCGGACCGAGAGCAAAATGCTCGGCGAGGCTCGCGAGATCGGCTTCAGCCGGGTGGAGCAGCGAACGCCGCCAGATCGTCAGGCGCTCGTCCGCCTGCAAGGCCGGCAATCGCAGCACCGGCAGGTCCTCGAGCCCGTCGACCGGCCGCTCCGAAACGATGAAGAGCGGCATCGGCAACAGGAACCGCAGGTTCCGCGCCGCCTCGTCACTGCCATCAGTATCGTCGATCTCGATCAGCAGTGCGCAATTGTTGAGAACGCATTCGCGCGCCAGCGCAGCCAGCTCCGACGCGCCCGATGGCCGGCCGGTCAGGCGCCGGCAGCCGAGGCCGAGGCGGGCGGCGATCGCGGCGGCGAGGCCGCGCCGGCCGGAACGCCGGGGGCCGACAATCTGGATCTGCAAGGGCACCGCAGGCGAAGCGGCAATGCGCGCGGACGAGGCTTCGAGCCGGTCAGGCAGCGACACCAGCGGGACCGGGCGCGTCAAAAGATCGGCAGGATCGTCCGATGCCTCGATGCCGCAGAGCAGCAGGCGGATGCGTTCCGGCAGCGTGATGGCGGCATGGACAGCCAGGTCTCGTTCGTCGAGTTCAATCAAGGCGAAGCGGCGCAACATGCCGCCCGGCGACAGGCTCTGCAGGGCCTGCGGCGGCAGGCGCTCGCTCCCGGTGAGCAGTCGCGCAAGAAGATGCGGCGAGACCGCTGCAGCCGAAAGGCGCCCCTGCGCCGTGCCATAACGTGGCCCGAAACGGCCGTCGACTTCGGGCGCCAACGCCAGCAAGAGCACGTCTTCTTCAAAGGGCGACAGCGAAAACAGGGCACCGAGGCGATCGAGCGCTGCAGGTTCGCCCGACGCGAGCATCGCCTGGCGTGCTTCTTCCCAAGTGGCGCGTTCCGCCCCGGCTTCCTCGCCCGCCAGGCAGCGCTCCAGCCAGGCGAGGCCGAGCGCCACCACCTGGTCATTTTGCGCCAACCAATTCGTTTCGTCCGCCCCAGCCGCTCCGGCCGCCGATCCGCCGGCGGGCGGGCTATCGGCGACGGCTACCGAGGGTTTCATGGGTCGAGCCTGAATGTGAAGCCGGTCTCGCGGCTGCGCGCGCCGTTGACCTGAACGCCGACAGCATAGGGCGTCGCGCTCGGCAGCAGCGACGCGGCTATCGCGCTGACCGGCACTTCCACCTGTGTCGGTGTCGGGGCCGCCCATGCATCGCCGGGCTGTGGCGGACGGACAGCAATAGCGGCATTGCCGACCAGGACCTGGCTCGGCAGATGCGGCGCCCACAGACGCTGGCCGGTCACGCGCAGCATGGCGCCGCCATTGCCAAAGGCTGGACTGGTGGCGGCGATGACCGGCACCACTTGCAGCAGCGCCGTGTTCGATCGGAGCGCGCGATCCTCCGTGACCGGCACGCCGCGATCGAGCGCGCCTTCGACACCCTCTGTCGCCGTCACGCCGAGCAGATGCACCTCCAGCGTTCCCGGCTGCAGACGCTGATCCGGCGGGATCGGCCGGAGAGCGGCGTGATCGAGGTCGACCGGATACTGGCTGTCGGGCAGCAACAGCCTGATACGGCCGTTGGACGGCAACGGAATGCGGATTGGCTCCAGCGTTCCGAGCCGTACGTAGAGCCGCTCGGCGGTGATCGGCTCGTGCTCGATCGTCAGTTCCTCGCCAATGGCGATGCGCATGTCGCGCAGCGTGTCGGCAGGCGGTGGCGGCGGGGTGCGATAGGCAGCCGCGATGGTCGGCGCGTTCGCCACCGAGACCAGCAAGCGGCGCCGCTCGACCGGCTGGGCCTGACGGCGCTGACGGCGCGATTCGAGCTGCACGATGCGCGCCTCCAACGCGAGGGAGCGGCGGAAATTGGCCTGTGGCATGGCGGACCACAGCTTGGTGAGTTCATCCGTCGGCGCGTGGAACAGCACGACCTTGGCCCGCTCGAACTCCGCGCGCAGCACCGCGTCGAGTAAGGGATCGCCGATGGCGCCGACCCGATTGGTCACGAGCTCCAAATCGTCCATGCGGCCGCCAAAATCGTGCAGCACCAGCAGCGCGTCGCCGAGCAGTGCCTGGGCGATCAGGTCGGAATCCTGCTGGTCGTCCGAGCGGGCATAGCTGGTCAGCAGGTAGCGCAGCGTCAGCGACAGCGGCGGCATCCCGTAAGCGGCCGGATGTTCGCGGCCGGGGATGTTCTGGTTCTTGAGCTGTGCGTCTTCCGCGACTTCGTAGAGATAGAGGTTGATGCGGGGACCGTTGACACCGGCGACGGTGATGTCGGGCGGAGCCAGGGTGACCGCCACGCCAGCCGTTGCCATGCGATCGACGATCAGCCGCCTCAAGGTCCGGGATACCGCCGCGATCGCGTTGAAATCCGCCATGGTCGGCGCCTAGCGTTCATACCCGCCCCGAAGGCGGGCATAGGCTGAAAAGCCATGGCTGCGGGGTGGTCCGGTGGGCGCCGATGAGGCAGAAGCCGGGGGCGGCGCGACGCTGATCGTGATCCGTCCGATGCTGACCAGCGGCCCCTCGTCGGGCGTTGGCGCGACCGAGACATCGTCCCGCCGTGCCTGAGTGGGTCCGCTGGCGGATCCGACCTCATCCGCAGCCTCGATCGCCTCGAACAGCCGCTCCAGTCCGGAGCGCGTCCGCACCGGAGAGACCGGGTACGATGCTTCCAAGTCAGGCTCGGACGGCGACGGGACAGCCTCACGGCTTCTTCGGCCGAGGCGATCGGGCTCGGACGGGGGCGCTATGTCAGAGGAGCGAACGATGCCTCTCGGCAGATCGGCGCGTGTCTCGTTCCCGACCTTCCGCTCCTGCCGCGGGATCGCCCTCTGCTCAGCCGGGATGCGGACAGGAGGAGCAGGAATAGCCGATCCCTGACGGGGTGCGTTTGCGGATGCCGGCGATGGCTCGATCCTGTCGGGCGTTGCCGGAGGCCGCGACGGCGCGGCCGACGTTGCGTCCGACATCCGCGGCCCCGGCTCTTGCCGATGATGTGTCGGACCGACGTCCGCGGCATGTGGCTGCGCGCGGGCTCCATCAGCCTCTGCCTGCGACATTTCATTGCCGGGTTCGCTGCCAAGTGCCGTTGCGCCGTAAATCGCCGGCATCGGCCTGATGATCGGCAAGGACGCGAGACGCGAGCCGCCTTGGCCGCGCAAGGCCAGACGTTCCAGGAATCCGCTCATGGCGCGTTCTCCGCCGCGACGAGGGAACAATAGCGCCGGCGCCGGTCGCGAGGCAGATCCAGGATCGCGGCCTCGCTCCAGCCATAGGCGCGCGCCAGCCGATCAACCTGGCGCATGATGCCGCCCTCCTCGGCAATCGCGCGGCGGAGCAGTTCGAAAGCATCGAGCCACAGGGTTGAGGTTCGGCCGCAGTTCGGGCAGGCCAGTGACAGCGTGCATTCGGCGTTGGGATCGAGCTCTGCCAAGGCCCGCGCGAGCTCTTCGCTGGCGCCAACCTTGCCGTCGGTGCAGGCGAGAGCCAGACTTTCCGCCGCAGAGCCGTTATGGCTTAACGCGCGCCGTATATCGGCACCCGTCGGCACCCGGCAGGCGATCGTCCGCGCGCCGAGGCGGATGCGATGCATCGGCCCAGGTTCCGGCGGCATTTCTGAAAGCAGATCGAGATCGAGGCCGAAGGCGATCGTTTCGCCGCAATCGTCGCTGCAGGCGACCTGCGTTTCTATCAAGGCGCCAAACGTTGCCGCATGGATGGCACGGAGCAACACCTCGCGGTCACCGATGCTCAGCGCTTCGGCCGCTTCGAACCCGATCGGCCCTGCGGCGTCGGCAACGCACGCGCCGATCAGCCGGGACGCGATCTCGACTGCGCTCTGTTCCTCGGCGAGCCCGTCGGCGATCGCCAGTTCATCCTCGCCCGCAAGCGCGCGGACCCAAAACCGCCCGTCCCTGCTCAGGCCCCCGTCCTGGCGCTCGATCGACGCGGAGCGGGCGGCATAGGGAGCGACGACCGGGATGGCGTGCTGTGTCATGGCCCTGCCCTGCCCGCGCCGGGTTCAAAGGGAATCCGGGCGATGGTTCCGCGCTGCCGCATTCATGTCACGCGGGCTCCTCGAAGCGGGGCTCCGCCGGTTCGGTGACGGCATAGTCGCGCTCCCAGCCCTCGTTCTCGAGTTTCAGAGTCTGGATGGCGATCGCGTTGGCATTGGCATCGAGATCGGGCAGCGCCTGAAACTCGGAGACCCAGCAGCGATAGAGTTGGTAGGACAGCACCTTCTGGCCGGCCTCGTTGAAGAGGTCAAGGATGACATCCTTGCGGAAATCGGCGAGCGAAACTTCCGCCCCGAGACCGGAACCGAAATTCCAGATCTTGTTGGCCCACTGCTCGAAATCGATATCGTGGGTCACCCCGCGTTCGAGCGTGATGGCCTCATATTTAGTGCGACCCGGCGATTTCCGGCTGGTACTGGGGTCGCCGCCCTCGCGATGTTCCACCACCTCGGTCGAACGCTTGAGCGCCGAGCACTTGCTGACGCCGGCGACATAGCGCCCATCCCACTTCAGGCGGAACTTGAAGTTCTTGTAGGGATCGAAGCGGCGGGCGTTTACGGTGAACTGAGCCATGGCCTGCCCTCATCAGACGTCGACGCGACGCGCGATCTGCTGAATTTTCAGAATGACGAACTCCGCCGGCTTCAGCGGTGCGAACCCGATCTCGACATTGACGATGCCGTTGTCGATGTCGGTCTGGGTCGTGGTATCGGCGTCGCAGCGCACGAAATAGGCGTCGCGCGGCGTCGACCCCTGGAAGGCGCCCTTGCGGAAAAGATCCTGCATGAACGCCCCGACATTCAGCCGGATTTGCGCCCACAGCGGCTCGTCATTGGGCTCGAACACCACCCATTTCGTGCCGCGATAAAGGCTCTCTTCCAGATAGAGGGTGAAGCGGCGGACCGGCACATATTTCCAGTCGGAGGCGAGCTGGTCGGCCCCGTCGAGGGTGCGCGCGCCCCAGCAGATATTGCTGTAGACGGGGAAGGTGCGCAGGCAGTTGACCCCTAGCGGGTTCAGCGCGCCGTTCTCCGGATCGGTCAGCACATAATCGAGCGCCTGAACGTTGCGCAGCCTTGCATCGGTGCCCGCTGGCGCCTTCCAGACGCCGCG
Organism: Kaistia soli DSM 19436; assembly: GCF_900129325.1. Classification (GTDB taxonomy): domain Bacteria; phylum Pseudomonadota; class Alphaproteobacteria; order Rhizobiales; family Kaistiaceae; genus Kaistia; species Kaistia soli. The sequence continues at coordinate 323,447 of NZ_FQUP01000003.1, forward strand.
CTGTGTATCGGTGCGTGCGAACAGCCCGGCGATGGTGCCGCTCGGCGCGATGCTGCGCAGCCGGCCACGAGCATTTGGATCGCTGATCTGCGTGCGCGGGAAATAGACGACGGCATTGGGATGGCGCAGCGTGTCATTCGCAGAAAGCCAGGCCTGCATCTGGTCGAGCCGCGCGACATTCGGCTTGATGTCGACCAGCAGCATCGAGCGCCGTTCCTCGCAATAGATCTCGGCTTCCGTGTAGAGCGCGCGCATGTCGGCATCCGACATGGTGAGCGTCGCAGCATCGGGGATCGACATGATGTTGAAGAGATCGGCATCCTCGAGCGCATACATGCCGGTCTTGGCCCCCCGCACGCCGCGATAGCGCGCGACGTCGACCGGCATGGTGCCGTCACTGCCGCCGGCAAGGGGAAACTGCTGCGCCGCCACGACGGCACGCGTCGCGACGGCCGCCGCCGGATCGAGCAGATAAGTCGCGAGGCCCGCGCCACCGAAGCTGATGGTGGCGGCCGGATCGAACGGACGCGCATTGCGGCCGAGACGGACAGAGAAGCGCAGTGGACTGAGCGCGGTGTTGTCACCAACGAGCTCCACCGTCGCCTCGGAAAGATAAGGCTGGCTCGCCAGCGGCAGCAACCCAGCCTGTGCCCGCAACGCCGTCTGGAACACACCCGGCCACGCGCCGATGCTCGCCGGCGCGGGAATATTGAAATTGGGAATGTTGGTGACGACGCCCGCGATCGTGACGACGGCGTTCAGCACCGTCACGCCGGCCGGGACGGCCGTGGCCGCTGGCATCGGGCCGCCAGTCGTGCCGCTCGCCGCCGGACGGGCATTGGCCGCGGGCAGAGCCCCCAATCCAGTGCGGTTGAGCTGAACCAGCGCCGAGCCGGCATTGATGGTGTCGAGCGCGTTGTCCGGCCCAGCCTGCATGGAGAGATTGATGAAGCGCTCGCTGGCCACCGTCACCGTCCGGTCGCCGTCGACGCGCACCAGGCTGATCGTGACGTTGAACAGGGCGCCGGTTTCCGCCGCGACGGCTGCCGGGCGGGTGGAATAGTCGACCTCCACCCGAAGCAGATTGCCCCACGCGCCTGGATTGTCCGCTGGATTGCCCAGGATCTGGCGGCCGGCGCTGAGACGCACGATATTGTTGCCGAACCCGTTGACCGCAACCACGGTGGCAGGCGCCGCTGCCGTAGCAGCCGTGGCGTCGCTCGCCACGCGAACGACGAGGCACTCGGTGCCACCATTCAGGAAGAACTGCTGGATCGCGTAGCTGGCCTCGCTGGCAACGCTGACCCCACCATATTCGCGTTCGAAATCGGGCAATCCCAGAAGGCGGACCGCCTGGTTCAGGAGGCCGCGTGGAAAGGTGCCGATGAACGCGGCGACAGATGTCGAAACACCAGCGATCGTCTTGAGTCCGCTGGGAATTTCCTCGACATACACGCCGGGATAAGTGGGCCGGACTGGCATAGCCTACGCCTCCTGAAATGACAGCACAGGACCGACCGCAATACTTGTATTACTACAAGAAATACGACTTATTGGCGCGTCTTAAAGACTAAAATTTTAGACGCTGCCTGCCCGCGCTCCAAACGTCTGATTGACTAAGGAGTTGCTATATATCAAATGGGGGACTATGTTTGCGACTTCGCTCATCATCTTATGTATGAGGCGACGTGTCAATGGCATCTGACAACTACATAATATTTTCTGCGGACGTTATAGAACACGTTCTTGCAATACGTTGGATTCCGTGATCAATTTGCCGCTCACGAACTGACAAGAAAAACAAGAAAAGCCGTTTGTTGCACGTATCGGTCGGGGGGCCGGCGACCGTTCCTTTAGCGGGGAGTGCATGGCGTGCCTTCAGCTTTCCCAGGAAGCCCCAAGATCCGAAAAGGCGGCCTCGTCGCCTACAGGCTGCCCTCGCTGCTGCCGACGATCATCGTCTTCCAGTACAATCCAGACGAGGTCTCGCGCAGCATACAGATGCGCGGCGCTCAGGGCGGCGGCCGGGGCGATGCACAGCGCACCGCCGGAGCGCCGGACGAGACGCTCACCTTCACGGTCGAGATCGATGCGGCCGACCAGCTTGAAGCGCCGGCGCAGAACGCGGACACCGTCGCGATGGGGCTCCATCCCGCCATCGCCGCCCTGGAGACGCTCGCCTATCCGTCTTTCGCCCTTGTCGCCGCCAATGAAGCGCTGGCGCTGGGCGGCATCGCGTTCGTGGCGGCGGAACAGGCTCCGCTCACGCTGCTGATCTGGGGCCGCCATCGCGTGCTGCCGGTGCGCCTCGAAAGCCTGACCATCAAGGAGCAGGCCTTCGACGTCGCGCTCAATCCCATTCGGGTCTCGGCGGATATGTCCTTGAAAGTCCTGACCTATCGCGACCTGGAAACGACCAATCCGGGCTATTGGGTCTACATGGCAGGCTTCGCCCAAAAGGAAGTTTTGGCCGCTGCCAACACGCTCACCAGCGCGTCGGCCATTGCCGACCTGCTACCGATCTGAGGAGGCGCCATGTTCACCCGCGGCAGCCGCTATCAGGCGGTCGAGGAAAGCGAATACGTTCAGGCGGACGGACGGACGGTGCGCTACAAGCGCATCCGCTTCCTGCCCTCGCCAGACGGCCGCGGCGGCTATGTGGTGGCCAGCGGCGATCGTCCCGACACGGCGGCGTGGAACATCGCGCAGGATGCCGAAAGCTATTGGCGGCTGTGCGATGCCAACGGCACGGCGCGCCCCGCCGAGCTGACCGCCCGGGTGGGAACCCGCATCATCATTCCCGACCCGACGGGAGGGGCCGGGTCGTGAGCCTGCTTCCCTCCTTCTTCATGGTGCAGCTGGCCTTCGCGCCCTTGCCCTTCTTCGTGGCCAATGCACTCGCGGAGATCGAGGTCGAGACCTCCATCGAGGGCGCGAGCATGTTCCGCCTGCATTTCGATCTCAGCCGGAATGTCATCGGCGATTTCGATGCCATCATGATCGACCTGTTCCGGCCGTTGGTGCCCATTCGCATCAGCCTGTCCTTCGGCCTCGGACTGCCGATGACGCTGATCAACGGCTTCGTGCGCGATATCCAGCTCAACGTTTCCAACACGCCCGGCGGTTCGCGTCTCGAAGTAGTCGGCGCCGATCAGCTCGGCACGACCATGGGCCATATCCAGATCCCGATCCCCTGGCCCAACATTCCCGACAGTGCCATCGTCGCGGCGATCTTCGGTAAATACGCCATTCTGCCGGCCGTCATCCCAACGCCGCCGACGCGGACGATCCTCGACACCACCACCACCCAGCAGGATCGCGACAATGCCTTCCTGCAGCAGATCGCCTCCTTCCACAGCTACCATCTGTTCATTCAGCCCGATCCGATCGTAGGGCTCGATGTCGGGCATTTCATGCCGATGGCGATGATGACGGCGCTACCGCCGCAAGGCGTGCTGTCGATCGATTTCGGCAGCCAGACCAACCTCACTGGCTTCAGCCTCACCAATCAGATGCTTCGGCCGGCAACGGCGATCAGCGTCTTCCCCGAATCCAACACGCGCGCACCCATCCCCATCGTGGTGCCGGCAGCGGCCGAGATCCCGATGGGGCGCGAGCCCTCCCTCACGCGGATCATCCCGCCGCCGATCGAAGTCGAAACCAGCAACGATGCCGCCAATGTCGCCGAGAAGACGTTGCAGGCGATCGCGCGCGTCACCGACTCCGCCCGCACCGTACGTGCCAATGGCGAGGTCGACGGGTTGAAATATTCCAGGCCGCTCTTGCCGGGCCTGCCGGTGCTGGTGCGCGGAGCCGGCAACCAGCATTCCGGTCTCTACCTCGTGACCAGCGTCAGCCATCGCATCTCGCGCGATGGCTACACCCAGAGTTTCGAGGCACTGCGCAATGCCGTGGGCCTGACCGGAGCGGAGATCTTCGTCGATCCGCTCGGGCCGGTCACATGAGAAGGATTGGGCACCATGGCTGACCATGACGGCGGCAAGCGGCGGCGCCAGCGCTGGTACGGCAAGTATCGCGGCACCGTGTTCAACAATGTCGACCCGCAGAGCATGGGCCGCATCATGGCAAATGTTCCGGAGGTGCTGCAGGCGGTGCCGACGGGCTGGGCCAGTCCCTGCGCACCGGTTGCGGGCGTGAAATCAGGCCTGTTCTCGATTCCGCCGATCGGTTCGGGCGTGTGGATCGAGTTCGAGGCCGGCGACGTGTCCCGCCCGATCTGGGTCGGGGGCTATTGGGGGGCGCCCGAGGCGCCCAACGAACCGCCCTCACCCGGCCCGCCTTTGCCAACGCAGAATATCTGGCGGTCGCCCCTCGGCCTCACCATTGCGACCGACGACCTCATGCAGACCGTGGTCGTCACCGATGCGCTCGGCACCAACAAGGTCAAGGTCGACGTCAAGACGGGCACCGTGACCCTCACCGGGCTGGCGCGCGTCGTCTTCGAGGCGCCGATCGTGCAGGAAGGCAGCGGCCAGGCCTTTCATCCGGGCGTCCTGGGCGACCAGCTGCTGACGTATCTGAGCTCCCTCGTCACCGCCTTCAACACGCATGTCCATCCCGGCGAATTGGCGCTCGGCTTCATGCCCGTCACGCCCGCGCCGCCGGTGGCGCCGATGATGCCGCCGACGCCCGCCTTGATCTCCACCAAAGTCTTTCTGGAGTAGAGCCATGGCGATCAAACCCGGCACGCTGGACGATTTCTCGGCTTCGATGGCGGAAGCGATCGAGCAGTCGCTGAATACGAGCCTGATCGCCGATGGCCTGCCAGGATTGCCGATGGAGGACACGCCCGAGCGGCGCGACCGCCGCCGGCTGTTCGTCGCGATCGCACGCGGAGTGATCGGCCATCTCAAGGCGCAGCAGGCCAGCATGGTCGTCCACTACGACGATGATGGCGTCAGCCGCACCACTTCCGTCACCCTCGGCACGACGGGAATCTAGCGATGGCCGCGCATCTCGACATCACCTTCAGCTTCGACGCAAACGGGCGGACCGCCGTCACCGACGATGACGATCATATCCGCGACATGATCAAGGCGGTCCTGTTCACGACGCCGGGCGAACGCGTCAATCGGCCCGATTTCGGCTGCGGCATCCGGCAGCTCGTCTTCGCCCCGCTCAGCGACACGTTGACCGCCACCACACAGCATCTCGTCCAAGGCTCGCTGCTGCGCTGGTTGGGCGACGTCATCCTGGTCGAGGACGTCGCGGTCGAGGCGATGGAGTCGACGCTTTCCATCACCGTCACCTATTCCGTCCGCGCCACCTCCGAGCGCCAGACGGCGGTGTTCGAAAGGGCGATAGCGTCATGATTTCGCGCGAGGAGCCGCTTTGGTGCGATGACGAACAGCGCAACGCGGTGCTGGCGGCACCGGCGCATCCGCTCAACGGCATCGATTTCGTCGAGTATTATCGCAATCCGCTGGCCCCGCCCGGCCAGCGGTTCCGTCTCGAAGTGCGCTTCGTCAAGCCGCCGCCGGCGGGCCTCGTCGGCTCGCCCGCCTCGTTCTCGATCGAGGGCGGTATCCGCATCGTCGGCGTCGAGGTGCTCGACGTCGTCGCGACAGCGGCAGCGGACAGGCTGGCCGTTTTCGTCGACCGCGAGGGCGACCTCTCCACCTACTGGCTGCATGTCGCCGATCCTGGGATCGATGCCGAGCGCTCCGAAGCGCCGTTCAGCTTCAAGGCGGGCTGCCCTTCGGAGTTCGACTGCGCGCCGCGTCATGATTGCGAGCCCGAAACATTCGTCGAGCCGGCGCTCGACTATCTCGCCAAGGACTATCAGAGCTTCCGCCGCCTGCTGATGGATCTGGCGCCTCAGCTCAATCCCGATTTCACCGAGCGCAATCCGGCCGATCTGACTGTCAGCCTGATCGAGCTCTTCGCCTATACCGGCGACTATCTCAGCTACTTCCAGGATTGGGCGGCGACGGAAGCCTTCTTCGACACCTGCCGCGATCGCATCTCCGCCGCGCGCCATGTCCGGCTGATTGACTACCAGCTGCATCAGGGCCGCAATGCGCATGGCTTCGTGCAGTTTGACGGCGCGGCGGGCGTCAATGGCACTGTCCTCGCCGGCACGAAGCTGATGACCCGCGTCAGCCAGCCTCTGCGGGGTCAGGTCGCCGCGCCCGGCTTGATCATCGCTCCCGGAATGGCCGATCTCGACACCGACCCAGCCCTGCAGTCGGTGACGGTTTTCGAGACGGCCGCACCCATCCGTGTCATCGGCGCCCGCAATCTGCTGCGCATCCATGACTGGGGCGATGCGACCTGCTGCCTTGCCAAGGGCGCGCGCGAAGCCTGGCTCTTCGCCACCCGGCCTCTCGGCGGTGGTGACCTCGGGGCGAGCCGTCCGGATCTCCAGGCCGACGAGTATCTGCTGCTTGAGGAAGTGCTGGGGCCGACCACCGGACTTGCCGCCGATGCCGATCCACGTCACCGGCAGGTGGTGCGTCTCGAAATGGTGGAGAACGCCACCGACCCGGTATTCCGCGACACGCTTGTGGGCGGGCAGCTCACGCCGGCCGGGGTCGGCGACACGCCGCTGCCGCTGCTCCATGTCCGCTGGCGCGAGCAAGATGCCACGCGCATGCCGTTCTGCCTGTCCGCCATGCAGCAGCAGAGCGGACAGCTGATTCCGCTGGTCACCATCATCAGGGCCAATGTCGCGCCAGCGGATCATGGCCGCACGGTCATCCGCGAACTGCCGAGCCTCGCCGTTCCTGACGGCACCCTGCCAGCCGTCGAGCCGGGCAGCAGTCGCTGGCCGATAGATATCCAGCCGCTGATCGATGCGCCGCTCACCTTCCAGACCATGCCCAGCGATCCGATCTTCGCCCCCGATGGGCGGCTCGCCACCGGCAGGCATGATCTCGACCAGCCCGCCGACGCGGCCCTGCCGGCGATCACCGTCGAATATGGCTGGGAGGGCGTCGACAGCGAATTGTTCCGGCCCCAGCGTACATTGATCGGCAGCGACATGTTCGACGCGCACTTCGTCGCCGAGATCGGCAACCGGGGCGACGCACGGTTGCGGTTCGGCGACGACCAGTACGGCCGTCGCATCGATCGACCGATCAGCGCCCGCGCGCGCTATCGCATCGGCAACGGGCGGGCCGGCAATATCGGGACCGACACGCTCAAGCACATCATCACGCCAGAGGCCGCCGACCTGGTCGATCCGTCCAATCCGGGTGGCCCGGCCCTGCCCTTCCCGGCCATCACGGCGCTGCGCCAGCCGCTTGCCGCAACGGGCGGTACCGACCCGCAGAGCATCGAGGAGGCGCGTCAACTCGCGCCAGAGGCCTTCCGGGCCGAGACGTTCCGCGCTGTGACGGAAGCCGACTATGAGGCAGCAGCGCTCAAGCTGAACGGCGTCGCGGCTGCCAAGGCGCGGTTCCTGTGGACCGGCAGTTGGCACACCGTGTTCGTCGCGCTGCATCCCGACGATCCGGCCTCGCTCGACCGCCTGCCCGGCGGCGGCGCCGTTCTCCGGCCGGCCTTTGCAGCTAAGGCGAGCGCCTGGCTGGGCCGCTACCGCCTCGCCGGATATGATCTGGTGGTGAACGCCGCCGTCTATGTGCCGATCGAGCTGGACATCAGGCTCTGCATCAAGCGCGGCCATTTCCGGGGCGAGGTGCTGCAGGCGGTCAGCGACGCGCTGTCAAACCGGCGCCTCCCCGGAGGCGTGACGGGCTTCTTCCATCCCAGCAATTTCCGCTTTGGCTCGTCCGTCTATTCCAGCCGGATCTACGCCCTACTGCAGTCCATCGATGGCGTCGAGTCCGCCCGCATCCTCACGATGAAGCGCTATTGGGACCTGCCCAACGGCGAATTGGAGCGCGGGCTGGTGCCGATGGGCCCGAACGAAGTCGCGCGGCTGGACAATGACCGCAACCAGCCGGAATTCGGCGTGCTCAGGCTGAGCGCGGTGGGAGGGCTTTGAGATGACGCACGCTCCCTCGGCCGATTTCTGCAGTTGCTGCGAACCCGGAGCGCCTCCCGCACCGCTGGTGATCGAAAACCGGCCCGGATTGACCGAAATCCGGTGGAAAACGGGCAGCTACGCTACGTTCCGGCAGGCCATGATCGATGCCATCGCCTCCGGCTCGCCGAACCCGGTGGATCCAGACGACACGCTGTGGCCCGCCGAAGTCCGCGCCGCATTGCAGGCCCTGAGCAGCCGCAGCGACGACGATTACGCCATCATGGCGATCGACCTGTTCGCGGCGGTTGCGGACGTCCTGTCATTCTACAGCGAGCGCTACGCCAACGAGATGTTCCTGCGAACAGCGCGGGAGAGGGATTCACTGCTGCGCTTGGTGCGCATGATCGGCTACCGGCTCTCGCCGGGCGTTGCCGCCACCACCGCGCTCGCCTTCACGCTCGATAAGGGCGCGCGCGTCAGGCTCACGCCCGGGCTCAAGGTGATGAGCGTTCCGGGCCAGGATGAGCATCCCCAGACCTTCGAGACCATCGCAGCGGTGCAGGGCGATGCCCGGCTGAACGACGTACCGGTCTACGGCGCGCCGATCCCCAAGGCCCCCTTCGCTGCCGGCAGCCGGCGTTTCCCGATCCTCGCACGGCCCGATCGACTGACCCAGCGCGACAGCATCGTCATCGTCGGTGGCGGCACCATTGAGCTTCACACCGTGCGGCAGATCGAGCAGATGCCGGATGGCGAATATCTCGAGCTCGAGAGCTATATCGGTGTTCCAGGAGCAGGCTCCGTCGGCTTCAAGATCAAGCGCAGCCTCAATCTGTTCGGCTACAATGTGCCCGACAGCTATTCATTCTACGATGCCAACCCAGCGCTCCCTCCGGCCAAACGCTGGGTCACCAAGAAGGCGGCCGTCGATTATTCGCTGTCGCTCGCCGCGAGCGGCGCGCGCTATAGCCTCGATCGCAAGGTGGAGGATCTGAAACAGGGCGCGACGCTGCTGGTCGATTGCGGCCCGACCGCCGCACAGCGCTTCGCCTTCGGCTTCGTTGGCAGCATCGACACTGATGCTGTCGTTCTTGGTCCTATGACCGACACGGTCACGCGGATCGGGATCCAGCCAGTCGCGCCACTGGTCGGTGCCGCCGGCTTCGCGCTCTTGATCGGCCAGGGCCTTCCGCTCATTCCGGATCTCCGCAAGACGCGGATCTTCGAGATCGAGACGCCGGCGATCGTACCGCGCGGCTACGCTTACCCCGCCGCGCTCTCGGGGCAAACCCTCCATATCCGCTCCGACCATCTCGACGATTTCGGACTGCTTGAAAAGAAGCGGAGGATCGTTCTCTCGCAAGGAACGGTCCGGCATCTGGCGCAAATCTCCAGTTTGACGCCCCTCGCAGCCGGCAGCGACGGGATCGCGCATGCTCTCATTGGCTTTACGCCGGCGCTCGGGACGCCGCTGGTCGAGCCGCGCATGAACGCCAATGTCGTCGCCGCAAGCCATGGCGAAACCCAGCCGGACGAGACGCTGGGCCATGGTGATGGCAGCCGGACGTTCCAGCAGTTTCGGCTGCAGCGCAGCCCGGTGACACGACTACCCTCGGCCTCGGGCGTCATCCCGCAGAACGAACTCGCGGTGCGGGTGAATGGCGAGTTGTGGCAGGAAGCGCCCTCGCTCTTCGGACATGGCCCAAGTGAGCGTCTCTACACGGCACGCACCGGCGACGACGGCGTCACTACCCTCGCCTTTGGCGACGGCCGGACCGGCGCGCGATTGCCAAGCGGCGCCAGCAATGTCGTCGCGCGCTATCGTACCGGCCTCGGACTGGCAGGCCGCCTCCAGGCTGACCAGCTCAGCACCCTGCTGACCCGTCCGGTCGGTCTTCGCGCCGTCACAAATCCGCTTCCGACCGATGGCGGTGCCGATCCGGAAGCATTGACCACCGCCCGCAGCAGCGCGCCGGCGACGGTTCGCACCTTCGGCCGCGCCATTGCCCTCCAGGATTTCGAGGATGTGGCGCAGCAGACGGGCCTCGTTGCCCGCGCCCGCGCCAGTTGGGCGTGGATCGGGCTCGAACGGGCTGTACAGCTCACCATCGCCGGGGTCGATGGTGCGCGTCTTTCCTCCGATGCCATGGCGTTGCTGCACGCAGCGCTCAACTCGGTGCGCGACCCCAATCACCCCCTCATCCTCGGCAATCTCTGGCGCGTTCCGGTCGTCGTAACGGCGCGCCTGTTGCGCGATCCAGCATACGAGGCGGACACCATAGAAGCCGCCGCACGGACGGCTCTGAACGCGTTCCTCGCCTTCGACGCGCAGCCACTGGCGCATCCGCTGCATCTCAGCCAGATCGTCGCGGCGCTGCAGGGCGCCACCGGCGTCTCGGCCGTCGATGTCGATCGTTTCCGGATCAAGGGCAGCGAGAGCTGGACAGCGGCCCAGATCGCACGACGCGGCGCAACTACCGACCCGCTACAGCCGAATATCCGGATTTTCGATGCGCGCCCCCTGGTTCCCATCGCCGATCTTGACCCCCTGTCCATTGCGGGGCTCGCACTCGATCCGGAGGCGCTCGCGCTTCCTGCCGAGCAGGCCTTCGTGGCGGTGCCGGCCACCGATATCCTGCTGAACGTGGTGGAGGGATTATGAGCGCTTATTCCACCGCCTTGCGCGACAAGCTATTTTCGCTGCTCCCGGCCTATCTCCAGGAACTGGATGGGCCAGACCGTCGCAACCCCGGCGATCCGCCCGGCCCGCTGCAGGCGCTGCTCAGCATCATCGAGGGGCAGGCTGACGCGCTCGATGCCGACATCCTCCAGCTTTACAACGATGCCTTCGTCGAGACCTGCGAGCCGTGGGTCATCCCCTATATCGGCGATCTCGTCGGCACCACGCCACTGTTCGACGAAAGCCGCGTACGCGGCGGCGACAGCGCCGGCGAATTGTTCGGCAACCTCAACGGTCCCAGCTTCCGTCCCCAGATTGGGCTGGGCAACCGGGCCGATGTCGCCAAGACGATCTACTACCGCCGGCGCAAGGGCACGGTGCCGATGCTGGAGGAGATGGCCCGCGACGTTACCGGCTGGCCCGCCCATGCGGTCGAGTTTTTCCAGCGCCTGCAATGGACGCAGCGCATCAAGAATCATATCCGCCCACAGGCGATCCAGTGCCCCGACCTCCGTTCCCTCGCCCGGTTGGATCGGCTGGACGGCGCATTCGACGAGACGTGCCGGACTATCGATGTGCGGCCGATCGGCGAGATCGAGGGATGGTATGGCATCCGCAAGATCGGCTTCTTCCTATGGCGACTGATCGCACAGAAGTTCGAGGCCGTGGACGCGTGCCGCCAGGGTGCGGCGGGTGATTTTCGTTGGCGATTCAGCCCCTTGGGACAGGATGCTCCACTGTTTTCCGCGCGCCGCCGCGAAGACGAGGAAACCGGACTGAGCCAGCGCCGCCATGTCCCGCAGGCGCTGTCGCGACCTGACTTCCACGAGGATATGCGCCGCGCCCTGCTGCAGCCAGTCATCCCCGACTTCTCCGAATATTACGGCTTGTTCGACCCATTTGCCGGGATGGTGCTCGCCGAAGACCGGGCGATGATGATCTTCATTAACGGCGCGCCAGTCCCGATTTCGCGGATCCGCTGCCGCAATCTCGAAGCCTGGGGTCAGCCGGCGGGAAATCAGGTCGCTATCGATGTCATGACCGGCCGGATCGCGCTCGGGCCGATCGCCGCCGCGGCAGCGGCGGCCGGCGGGGTGCGTGTCTGGTTCCATCACGGCTTCCCGGGCAATCTCGGCGGAGGCGCGTATCGTCGCCGTCCCTGGCTGATCAAGCCGCCGGCCGGCGCCCTCATCCTGCATGTCGACGGCAGCGGCGATCCCGGGACCTTCTCAACCATTGCTGCCGCCCTCGCCCAATGGGTCGCGACGGGCAGGCCCGATTGCATCGTCCGCGTGCACGACAATCGCACCTACAGCGACGCGATCGCCATTGAGCCGGCTGACGGACGCTTCATTGCCATCGAAGCAGCCGACGGCAGCCGGCCGCATCTGCGCCTGCCTGGCCCGCTTGCCATCACCGGCGATCACGACACCGCCACCGTCACCCTGGGGGGCCTGCTGATCGAAGGTCGCGTGACGATCAACGGTTCGCTTGGCAGGCTGCGCCTCATCCACACCACGCTGGTGCCTGGCCAGTCCATCGCAGCGCCCGATCCTGTTCTGCCGCCCGGCCCACCGCCACCGGTTCAGGCCAGCGTCACCGCCGCCGCGACTCGGGCAGATGGCAGCCCCGCCAACACGGAACTGCGGCTGGAGGCGGCCTTCTCGATCATGGGGCGGCTGCGCCTCCCTGAACACTCAGAGCTGATCGCGCTGCTCGATTGCGCCGTTGACGGGCTCGGAGGCATCGCCATTGCCGGTGTCCCGGCCAACAGCTCCGGTCCGTCCTGCCGGATCGAGCGTTCGACAATCCGCGGCGCCGTGCAGGTGCGAGAAATCGATCTCGCCACCGACAGCATCTTCGACGGCCGCATCACCGTGCTGCGGCAGCAGATCGGCTGCCTCCGCTTCAGCTATGTCATGCCGGGCTCTACAACGCCGCGCCGCTATCGGTGCCAGCCGGACCTCGCCTTCAAGCGCGCGAGCGAAATCGCCGGGCCGATGACCCCCGCCGAAAGCGCCGTGCTGCGACAGGAGACCGAGATGCGCGTGCGTCCCGAATACACCAGCGAGGCGTTTGGTCAGCCGGCCTGGCTGCAATTGCACCGCAAGGTCGCAACGGAAATCGCCACCGGATCGGAGGATGGCGCCGACATGGGCGTGTGGTGCCATCTCAAGCAACCGCAACGCCTCGCCAACCTGAAGCTGCGTCTCGACGAATATCTTCCCTTCGGTCTCGAAGCCGGATTCATCCGCGTCACCTGACCGTGTCTCGAAAGGCGAATGGCCATGTCCGGCGATTATTCCCGCTTCACATTCGATCCTCGCAGGCGCTTCGCGGCCGTCTTGATGCAACAGGGCCGGGTCCAGCTGGATTCCGATTGGAACGAGGAGGCCGATCTCCTGCGGGAACGGGTGCGCGTGCTTGGCCTCGACGCCGGCGGCGCCGCATGGGTGGCCCATCTCACCACGCCCAATGCGTTTCTCATCGGATTGCTCGCGGGACCTCCGGCCGATCTTTCAATCGGCGAAGGCCGGCTCTATCTCGACGGCCGTCTGGCGGAGGTGTTTGCGGGCGAAGGTATCACCTATCTTAATCAGCCCTTCCTGCCCGACCCGCCGCCATTCAATCCAGCGGTCGATACGCTGGTCTATCTCGATATGTGGGAGCGCGAAGTCAGCTGGGCTGAGGACAGCCGCCTGCTCGATGTCGCGCTCGGCGGCGTCGATACCACCACGCGCATCCAGCAGGTCTGGCAGGTCAAGCGCGTCGAACCCGGCAATCCAGCTGCCTGCGGTGTCGATCTCGATGCGCTGTTCCCGCCCTCAGCCGGGCGGCTGACGACCTCGGCCGTGGCCCCGCCGGCGCCGGATGATCCTTGCGTGCTACCGCCCAATGCCGGCTATCGCGGCATCGAGAACCGTCTCTACCGCGTCGAGGTTCAGGTCGGTGGGCCGCTCGGCACGGCCAGGTTCAAATGGTCGCGCGACAATGGCTCGATCGTCTCGCGCGTCAGCGCCATCGCGGTTGCCGGCGGTCAAAGCCAGATCAAGGTCAACCGTATTGGCCGCGACGAGGTGCTGCGCTTCACCGTCGGTGACTGGGTGACGCTGACCGACGACTATCGCGAACTCAACGGCGAATCCGGCCAGATGGCTCGCGTCGTCGATATCGACGAGGCCCAGCGCATCGTCACGCTCGACCGCGCGGTCCCCACAGCCGGCCGGCCCTTCGGCCCGACGGCGGCCGACATCACCAGCCGGAACACCCGCCTGCAGCGCTGGGATGAGCAGGCACCCGCCAACGTGCTCGATGCCGACGGACTGATGACCACGGCGGCCGGGCCGCTGGACCTCGAGGACGGCGTTCAGGTGAGCTTCTCCGTCTCGCCGGCTGGCGGCAGCTTCCATGTCGGCGACTACTGGGTATTCGCCGCGCGCACCGCCGATGCCTCGGTCGAGGTGCTTGCGCAGGCACCGCCGCGCGGGATCCGCCACCAGTATCTCCAGTTGGCCGCCATCCCCGCCGGGGCTACGCCGAGCGATTGCCGGCCGCCGCCGCCGTCTTCGGGTGAAGGTTGCTGCACCTTCGTGGTTCATCCGGGCGAGGACATTCAGGCCGCGATCGACGCCCTGCCGCCCGAGGGCGGCTGCGTCTGCCTGAAGGCCGGCCTCCACCTCATCGAAAGTCCCCTGGTCCTGCAGAAGGACAATGTCTCCCTGCATGGCGAAAGCCTCGGTGCCATCCTCTACAACCGGCGCGGCACTGGCCTTTTGATCGTCAGCCAGGCGCTGCACGACCGGGTCCACGACCTCGTCTTCCGCCAGGGCGAAGCGGGCGCACAGCCGGTCATTCAGATCGAAGGGGCCGAGGACTTCGGCCTTTCCGACTGCCGCATCGAAATGTTTGCGCGGCGTGATTCGGTCGGCCTGTTCGCAGTCGCCTCGACCGGCATCGACATCGCAAACTGCACCATCGGCACGCCGAATATCGGCCTCTGGTTCGAAAAAGGCTGCGCCGATGTCAGCGTGACCGGCTGCGCGCTCGATATGCCCGGCGACCAGGAGGACCAGACGACCAACGTCGCCATCGTCGCGCGGGAAATGCGCGGGTTCCTGACCATCGAGAACAACATCATCACCGCAGCGATCAACGGCATCATCGTCAACGACAACGCCGCCGGCCCGCCCCGCTCGCGCGCCCGCCTGCCGCGTATCAGCGGCAATCGCATCCAGCTTGGCGTCAACCGACAGGACGAAACGGCCTTTGGCATCGACGTGGCGGCACCGAACGCCATCGTCAACAACAACCAGCTGATCTATCGGGAAGGCCGGCTGATCGGCATCCGCCTCTGCGGCAGCGGATCGAGCTGCACGGACAATGTTTGCATCGCGCGCACCAGGGAGGTTGGCTTAACCGTCGCCATCGTGGCGGGCGACGAAACCGACGGCAAGTTCCTGCCGCTGGAACGCATCGCCATCAGCGGCAATATTTTGGAAGGCCCGCAACATGGCATCGTCCTCGCCGGCGTCGCGCATGCTGATGTGAGCGCCAATCTGCTCGGTAGAAGCGCGGTGCCGTTCGGGCTGGGCATTACGCTGAACCAGTCCACCGACACCATGGTCAGCGACAATCATATCCTCGAGCCGACCTTCGGCATCTTCGCGATGTCAGGCGCACGCAATTGCCTCCGGCAGAACCGCATCGACGGCGGCAATTTTGGTATCGGCATCGCACTCGAAGAGGCGCCATCGGTGACCGAATGCCGTCTCACCGATCTCGACCGCGGCGGCATCTTGATGCTCGCCACAACGCAGCGCTCGACGATCGTCGAAAACCGCCTGATCCGCTGTGGAGGCGGCGTTGATCGAGCCGTCGCGATCGGCGCTTTGATCGTGTTCGGCGAATGGCATGTCGAGGCGAACGAGGTCATGGATACCGGCCTTTCGGCAGACAAGGCCGGCCCCGTCGCCGCCATCGCCTATGGCATCAGGGGCCTCTATGTCCTCGAGGCGCGCATCGCCAGCAATCTCGTGACCTATAGCGATGCCTCCACGCGTGACCCGGCCGCCGAGGATCGCGCGCTGCTCATGCAGGGCCTGCTCGACTATATTATCGACTTCGGCGACAGGCGGCTGGAGATCGGCTTCCCCGTGCAGATTTGCGACAACAAGTTCATCGGCACTGGGGCCACGGCGCTTGTAGAGCTGCTGGAAAGGCAGATCAACGATCGCATCTATCTGCGCTTCGAGCGGGTGATGGTGTCCGGCAACTACTGCGCTCACGTCACCGCAAACGGCAATCAGCAATCCGCGACCGTGCATCTGCTCGGTCGGGCGCTGACGATTTCGTCCAATCAGATCAAGGCAACGACGCCCGGCTTTCCGTCATGGCAGCTTAACGGCCGGCGCGGCCCCTTCATCGGCAACATCTCAAACGGACCGACGCTCGGTCGCGCGCCAGCCAACCAGTTCCCGAGCCCCGAAAACGCCTTCAACATGATTGTATAGGGAGAGCAGCATGAACCTCGACCAATTGCTGAAACGCCAGGAGAGCCTGACGGCCGAGCTCACCAAGGGGCTGCAGTCGACCGGCTTCGACGCTGCCATGCTGCGACGGCCCGTCGAGGTGAACGAGGCACGAGCCGTGGCCATTCGATCTCGCATCGCGGCGATTGAACAGGAAAAGGCTGACAGCATCACCTGGGCCGACCAGCAGATCGCGGCGCTGAAGGCCGAGCTCGGAACGCTTGGCGATGCGATCAAGTCGGCCGAGGCCATGATCGAACCGGCGCTGAAAGCGACCAAGACGGCAAAAACGAGAGCCGAAACCAAGGCTCGCCCCAAGGCGAAATAACTGCGCCTTGGGTCATCCTGTCAGGCGAAGCGATACCGGCGACGCTGGCCATGCAGTCGGTGGCCGCAATGACGTGCTGCAAGATCGTCTATCAAACGTTGGAAGCGCGCCGGCCTAGACAGTAGGCACGGTTCCGCCGTCGATGACATATTCCGTTCCGGTATTCAGCCGAGCAGTCGCTCTGCCTTGGCTCCGAAGCCGTTGAGGTTCACGCCGAGACCTCGCCTTTCCGGTCCAGCGACCGGACCGTGGATCTTGCGGTCGCATCTGACGACGGCGAGCCTGCGCCATGTCCCGGACGACCTTCGCGCTGCATTTCCGAACAGTCGCCGGCGTTGCGCCCCTGACCTATCTCACCGAGTGGCGCATGCACATGGCAGAGCGCGCCTTGAGAGACGAGAGCAAGTCTGTCGCCTCCATCGCCCGGTCGCTTGGCTACACCTCGGAAAGCGCCTTCAGTAACGCCTTCAAACGCGTGACCGGCTCGTCGCCAAAAGCCTATCGGATCGCGGCGCGGCTGTCAGACCCGTCCGCCGCCGAAAGACAATACGCCGAAGCCGGATCGAGAGACGCCCCTGCCACCGAGAGCGTCGACGCGCTCTAGGGTTCAATCGATTCAGCTGATCAACTGACCGCAATCAAGCCATCACTCCCTGCTCGCGAACGCACACACATTAAGCACTTCAGGGAGGTGCAATTTTCATCGGCAAACCGCTTGCTGAGCGCGTCCAATTTGGCATAGGGTCTGAACTCTAAACCAAAAAGCATCGCCCTATGTATCCTGATCTGGACCGCATCATTGAGGCCAACAGCGAAAGCGCATTTGCGTTTCTCGAGCGGCTGGTGTGCGTGCCTAGCATCGTCGGGGCGGAGCAGTCGGCGATGGAGGTCTTTGTCAACGAGGCATTGTCGCTGGGGCTGAATGTCGAGCGGCTGCCCTTCCTCAACGGCGCCCTGGCGGACCGTCGCGCCGGCGTTGCGCCGCCCGCAGAGATGGTAACCGCCGACCGCTACCAAGCGGTGGCGACCACGCCCGGCGATGCAGACTTGACCCTGCTGCTCTACGGGCACATGGACGTCGTTCCGGCCGAAAACCCGCAATTATGGACCAATCCGCCCTTCGAGCCTCAGCGCCGCAATGGCCGGCTCTATGGCCGCGGTGCCGGAGACATGAAAAGCGGCTTCGCGGTCGGCATGCTGGCGTTACGCGCCTTGGCCGACGTCGCGCCCGACCTGTTCGCGACGAAGCGGCTCGGCTTTGTCGCGGTGATCGAGGAAGAGTGCACGGGCAACGGCGCCCTGCGTTCAGTCAGCGAGCACGGCGTCATTGCATCCGAGGTCGTCCTGCTGGAGCCGACCGATCTCGGCCTGCTGGTCGGCGGCGTCGGAGTGATGTGGATCGACATCGAAGTCGCCTCGCCCTCGGGCCATGCGCACGACGCGGGCGCGCATAGCAGCGCGTTTGATCTCGGCCTTCGACTGATCGACGCGCTGCGCCAGTGGTGCGAGGATCTCGGTCGCACCGAGCCCGAACCGAGCATGGCGACCAACCTCAATCCCTATTCTCTCAATCTCGGCAAGGTGCAGACCGGCGACTGGACGTCGACGGTTCCCTCGCACGCGACCTTCAGCGTCAGGGTCGGCTATCCGCGTAGCTGGTCACCGGACAAGGCGGAGGCTGTGGTGCGCGCGGTGGTCGCAGACTTTGCTTCGCGGTCAGGCTTCCCGGTCGACCCGACCGTGACACTCACCGGTTTTCGGGCGCGGGGATACCTGCTCGATGAAAAGTCGGCCTTGGTTCGTGATCTCACGGCGGCGCATGTCGCGGCCCACGGCGTTGCTCCCGCGGTCTACACCCTCGGCAGCACGACCGATGCGCGGATCTATCTGAACGATTTCGACACGCCGGCCGTATGTTTCGGCGCCATCGCACACGGGATGCACGGCATCGATGAATCCGTGGAACTCCAAAGCATCGTCGACGCAGCCAAGACGCTCGCACGGTTCATCCTGAAGCGCTTCGCAGACGAGGGCGCGCAATGAGCGAGCGCGGGGCAGCGGCAGCGATGCCGCCGACCACTTCCGAGCCGACGGAGGCGGTCGGCGCCGCGCAGCACTGGGGCGCGCCGATCGTAACGCGGCATGTTGCCGACGATGTCGTCGACCGGCTGGTGACTGCCGTCGCCCTCGGTCTCTACGTGACTGGCCAGCAACTCCCGACCGAACGAGAACTCGCTTCGATGCTCGGGGTCTCCCGCACCTCGGTGCGCGAGGCGCTGAAGCAGCTCACCGACCAGGGCTATCTCGAAGTGCGCCGCGGCCGCAATGGCGGCTATTTCGTGCTCGCCAATTGGGGACCGAGTTCAGCGGAACATGTGCGACGGCAGATCATCGCCAACTGGAGCGAGTTCGAGCACATCTTCGATGCCCGAACTCTGGTCGAGCCGATGATCGCGCGGACCGCGTCGGCAAGGCGCACCGATGCCGACATCGCCGCCATGGCCAAGGCGCTGCAGGACTATCTCGACGCCCCCGACCATGACGCCTCGCGGCGCGCGGATTCAGCGTTGCATCTTGCCATTGCCGGGGCGACGCATAATCCGATCCTGGTGGCCATGTCGGTGGATCTTCGCGCCAAGATCACGCTCAACCTTGGTGCAGAGCCCTATACCGACGCCGCGCGGCGCACCGCCATCGGGCAGCACACCGATCTCGTCACAGCGGTGATCGAAGGCCGGGGCGACGACGCGGCGGCGATTGCCGCCAAGCATTTCGCCATCTCCGAAAACCTCATCCGCCAGTTGGTCGACCGGGCCGAGCATGACGGGGCAGCGATCGGAGCGCCGAAATGAGCCGGCAGCTTGGGTTCATCGTGCGACGACTGCTGCTCACGATCCCGATGCTCTTCGTCATGAGCATCGTCGTCTTTCTCATCATCCGCCTGGTGCCGGGCGATCCGGTCCGCACCATGCTGGGCTTCCGCGCCACCGACGCGAATGTCGCCGAGCTGCGGCACCGGCTTGGTCTCGACCAGAGCCTGCTCGATCAATATCTGAGCTGGGCCGGTGCGCTGCTGCGGGGCGATCTCGGCAAGGATATCGTCAGCCATGCCTCGCTGGCGCAACTGCTGGCGCAGCGCCTGCCAGTCACCTTCGAGCTGACGGGGCTGTCCATGCTGCTGGCCGTGCTCGTAGGCGTGCCGCTCGGCGTGCGCGCCGCGACCGGTGGCCGCTGGATCAGGCGCCTGACAGAGGGGTTCGTGGTCATCGGCATCAGCGTGCCCGACTTCTGGCTGGGCATCGTGCTTGTCCTAATCTTTGCCGGCACGCTGATGATCCTCCCGCCGTCAGGCTATGTGCCGTTCGCCACCGACCCAGTCGGGAACCTCCGCTACATGGTTCTGCCGGTGCTGACGCTCGCAACCGGCGAGGCCGCCTATATCCTTCGCACCACGCGTGGCGCCCTCGGCTCCGTGATGAGCCGTCCGTTCATCACCTTCCTTCGTGCTAAGGGCATCAGCCCGCGGCGCATCGTCTTCGGTCACGCGCTCCGCAACGCCGGGCCGTCGATCGTCACGGTGATCGGCATCCAGGTCGGCGTATTGCTCGGCGGCGCCATCATCATCGAGACGATGTTTGCCCTGCCGGGTGTCGGCCGCCTGGTGGTGACCGGCATCAATCAGCGCAACTATCCGACAGTCCAGGTCGGCATTCTTGCCATCGCCACGATCTTCATCGTCGTTTCGCTGATCACGGACCTCATCGTTGCCTGGCTCGACCCACGCGTCGCCGATGGAGCCGGAACATGACCGAGACCGCGAGCACACCGATCGCCGGCGGCAAGATCGAAAGCCACCGCCACTCGCCGAAGCGCTTGATGCTCGTCGGCGGCGGGATCCTCGTGTTGCTCGCGCTGATCGCTATCGCCGCGCCGCTGATCGCGCCGCATGATCCCGAAGCTGTCGAGGTCCATCGCGTTCTCGGTGCACCGAGCCTGCAGCATCCATTCGGCTCCGACGTACTTGGACGCGATGTGCTCAGCAGGGTGATCTACGCCTTGCGCGCGAGCCTGATGGTATCGGTCTCGGCGGTTCTCGCGTCGCTGATCCTCGCGGTGCCGCTCGGCCTCGCTGCTGGCTATTTTGGCCGCTGGGTCGACAGCACAATCTCGCGGACGCTCGATCTGATCCTTGTCTTTCCAGCGATGCTGCTGGCGGTGACCTTCATCGCCATTCTGGGGCCGGGCAGCGTCATCGCTGCGATTGCCATCGCGGTGATCTATCTGCCGATCCTCGCCCGCGTCATGCGCACCAGCACGCTGATCGTGTCGCGCAACGACTATATCGCCGGTTCCCGTGCCCGGGGCGCCAGCCATCTGCGCGTCCTGGCGACGCATGTCGCGCCGAACGCCTTTGGCCCCGTGATCGTTCAGGCGTCGGTCCTCAGCGCGTTCGCCCTGCAGCTCGAGGCCGGCCTCAGCTTCCTGGGGCTCGGCACGCAGCCGCCAACGCCTTCGCTTGGCGGCATGTTGGCCGATGGCCGCGAGGTTTTGATCCAGGCACCGTGGGTCGAGATCTTCCCGGGCCTCGCGATCGTCGTTGCCGTGCTCGGCTTCACGTTCCTCGGCGAAGGACTGCGTCGTGCTTTTGATCCGCGCGGGGTGGCCGAATGAGCGCGGTGCTCTCAATGCGCAATGTCGGCGTGAGCTTCCGCACAGCCGATGCCGCGCAGCCGGCGCCCGCGGTCGACGGCGTGTCGCTCGACATCCATCGTGGCGAGATCTTTGGCATCGTCGGCGAGAGCGGCAGCGGCAAGAGCACGCTCGCCAATGCGGTGATGGGCCTCCTTCCCCCCAACGCCTTGGTCAGCGGCAGCATCAGGGTCAATGACCGCGAGGTGGTCGGCCTCAGCGACGACGCGCTGCGCTCGATGCGGGGCGACGAAGTCTCGATGATCTTCCAGGACCCGACCGCCAGCCTAGATCCCACCTGGCCGGTCGGCGACCAGATCGCCGAGACGATCCGCGCGCACTACCCCGTCAATGCCCGTGACGCCAAAGCTCGCGCTATCGCCTTGATGGGCGAAGTTGGCATCGCGGATGCCGCCGCCCGCTATGGCGACGTCCCTCACCGCTTCTCGGGCGGGCAGCGCCAGCGCATCGTCATCGCGGCAGCGCTCGCCAACAACCCGCAACTGCTGGTCGCCGACGAGCCGACTACCGCGCTCGACGTCACGATCCAGGCTCAGGTGCTGCAGCTCATCGACAGGTTGCGCCGCGACCATGGTACGACGGTCCTCTTGATTACGCACGATCTCGGCGTCGTCTCGATGGTCTCCGACCGCGTCGGCGTGATGTATGGCGGCAGGTTGCTTGAAACCGCCGCGACGCGTGAGCTGTTCGCCAATCCCAGCCATCCCTATACGCGGGCGCTGCTCGCGGCCAATCCCGCCGGCGCGCCGCGCGGCACCCGCCTGCCGGTCATCCCCGCCGCGTGGAACATCGAGAGCCTCCGCGAAGCCGAACTGCTGCGCGCCGCTGCGGGAGCCGTCAATGACTGAGCTGCTGCGGGTCGAACATCTGCGGAAGAGCTACGCCACCGCCCTTCCCTGGGGCCGCAAGCCGCCGCCGGCGCTCAACGACGTGTCGGTCGTCGTCGAGCGCGGCAAGACGCTTGGGCTCGTTGGTGAAAGCGGCAGCGGCAAGAGCACCCTTGGTCGCTGCATCCTTGGACTCACCCGGCCGGATAGCGGCGCGGTGATTTTCGACGGCGTCGAGGTGCAGGCGCTGTCCGGGCGTGCGCTTGCCGCCTTTCGCCGGCGCGTCCAGCCGGTGTTCCAGGATCCTTTCGGCAGCCTCGATCCGCGCTGGCCGGTCGGCCGCAGCGTGCGCGAGTCCCTCGATTGCTTCGGCATCGGCACGCCTGCCGACCGCGAACGCCGGGTACTCGATCTCTTTGACCGCGTCGGGCTCAACCCGGCTCTTGCCGGTCGACTGCCAACCCATCTCTCCGGCGGCCAGCGCCAGCGAGTCGGGATCGCCGCCGCCCTTGCGAGCGAGCCGGAATTGATCATCGCCGACGAGCCGGTCAGCGCGCTGGACATGAGCGTCCAGGCGCAGATCCTCAATCTGCTCATGGACCTGCAGCAGGACCTCGGAGTCGCATCGATCTTCATTACGCACGATCTCGGCGTCGTCGAGCATGTCAGCGACAATATCGCCGTGATGTATCGCGGCAGCATCGTCGAGATGGGCGAGACCGAAGCAGTCATGAACCATCCGCAGCACGACTATACGCGCACGCTCCTCGCCGCCATTCCCCGCCCTCGCTGATCCTTGCCAAGGAGGCCCTTATGCCGACAGCTCACGTGAATGGAATTACCATCAACTACGAGATCGACGGCAACGCGGCCGCCGAGGAAACCATCGTTCTTATCAACGGCCTCGCTGACGATCTGCTCTCTTGGGGCTTTCAGATTCCGGCTTTGGTCGATGCCGGCTATCGCGTGCTGCGCTTCGACAATCGCGGCATCGGCAAGACGGACCGGCCGCAGGGCCCCTACAGCTCCAGGCAGATGGCCGACGACGCCAAGGCGCTCGTCGATCATCTGGGGATCACGGGCTTCCACCTGATGGGCGTGTCGATGGGCGGCATGATCTCCGAGGAATATGCCCTCGCCTATCCGGGCGATCTCAAATCGCTCACACTCGCCTGCACCTATGGCAAGGCCGACGCTTTCTGCCAGACCATGTTCGCGATGTGGGCCGATCTCGCGAAGGAAGTCAGCGTGCCGTTCGTGATGCGCGACGTGGCGCTGTGGGCATTTACCGGCCCCTTCTTCGAGGAACGCCCCGGCGACGCCGCCGAATTCGCAGCGGCCATGGCGGCGCTAGACCAGACCACTGACGTCTATCTCGCCCAGCTTGCGGTGATCCAGGATCACGACGCCACCGCCCGCCTCGGTGAGATCAAGGTACCCACGCTGGTGCTGGCCGGCGAAGAAGACATCCTGATCCCGGTGCGGCTTTCCAGAAAGCTGTGCGAAGCCATTCCTGGCGCGCAATGGAAGACGGTTCCAGGCGGCCATGCCTGCCTCTGGGAGAGCCCCGATCCGTTCAACAGCGCCTTCATCGAGTTCGTTCGCAGTGTCTCCGCTTAGTCATCCGATCAGCCAAGGAACACGATCATGCAACCCGCATTCCGACGGCGCCCCAGCGGCGCAAGAACGCTGAAGCTCACCCTCGCTGCGCTCTCGCTCGGCGCGCTGCTTGCCGTCGCCGGCAGTCCAGCGATCGCTGCCGGGATCAAGGACGGCGGCGATCTTCGCGCTGCACTCACCGGTGAACCCGATGTGCTCGATCCGGCGACCTCCTCGGTCTACACCGGCGCCCAGGTCTATGAGGGCATCTTCAGCAAACTTGTCGATATGGATGCGTCCGGCAAGTTCGTCCCCGATCTGGCGACCTCGTGGACCCAGATCGACGACAAGACCTGGAAATTCGACCTCGTCGGAAACGCCGCGTTCCATAATGGCGAGAAGTTCACCTCGGCCGACGTGAAATACACCTTCGAGCGGATCCTCGATCCCAAGACCGCCAGTGCGTATGCCGGCCTCTACGCCCAGATCGAATCCGTCGATGCCAGCGATCCGGCCGTCGCCGTTTTTCATCTGAAGTCGGCCTTCGGACCGTTCCTCACCAACCTCGCTACCAATGGCGAAATCGTCAACAAGAAGGCTATCGAGAGCGGCGATCCGGCTCGCAACCCCGTCGGCACGGGTCCGTTCGAGTTCGTCGAATGGGTTCAGGGCGACCACATCACGCTCAAGAAGAACCCGAGCTATTTCAAGGCTGGCCTGCCGCATCTCGACAGTGTCACATTCAAGTTTCTCCCCGTCGACCAGAGCCGCATCGACTCGCTGTCCGCTGGTGAACTCGACTGGGCCGACGCCGTCCCGCTCAACCTCGTCCCGACGCTGGCGTTTGATCCGCGCTTCACCTATGTGACCAGCCCGGTCGCCGGCATCCCCGATTTCCTGGCCTTCAACACCAAGCAACCGCCCTTCAACAATCCGAAGGTTCGCCAGGCCGTTGCCCTCGCCATCAACCGTGCCGATATCCGCGACGTGGCTTACCTCGGCACCGGTGAACTCGGCCTCGAGGAAGTGCCGACCGGCTCGAAATGGTATGATCCGACCGGGATCTTCGCGGCCGAACCAGATATCGCCAAAGCCAAGCAGCTACTTTCGGAGGCTGGCTTTCCGAATGGCCTCGACGTCGAATATCTTGGCTTGCCGCAGTATCCGGAACTCTTGAAGACCGGCCAGGTCGTTCGCGACGAGCTTAAGGCGATCGGCATCAACATGACGATCAAGCCCGTCGATGTCTCGGTGTGGTACGATGCCTATGTCTCGGGCAAGTATCAGGTCACTAGCGCGTATCAGGAACGGACGATCGACCCCGACAATTTCTACTCGCTGGTCATCAAGTCGGGCGGCCCGATCAATACCGTGGGTTATTCCAATCCTGCCGTCGACACGCTCATCGACAAGGCCGCCGCAAGCTCCGACGAGGCCGAACGCAAGGATCTCTACAGGCAGATCCGCACGATCCTCACGAACGATGCACCGCTCGTGTTCTCGCACTACGAGACGCTCAATTATCTGATGAACAAGAATGTCACCGGATCGGTCATCACGCCGACGCTCAGCCTGCACATGGAGAATGTGGGCTTCGCGGAGTAGCCGAATAGCCGGCCATACAAACGAAGCGGCCAGCTCCATTGTGGGCTGGCCGCAATTCCTTCAGTCGCTTTCGACATGATGCGGGCAGAAATCAGATGCCGCCGTCGATGGCGTCCAGACTGCAGATGAACACGCTGACGGCTTGGTGCATTCCTCGCAACAAGACGGATGCCGGTCGAATTTCGCAGGTCGTCAACGTCCTGCCGCATGCAATGTCCGCCGCGTCCATCGGACGCGCGCGAGTGGACCACTTCTGCCCCCATTTGGACAGATGGCTAGCAACGCGTGCGGCATCGCCGCCAGCCGGTGGGCTCTAGCTCAAAGACGCCCAACACGACGAACGGGCCGTCACTCCGCGGCGATGCAGCGACTCAATCTCTCAGAGCTGGCACGGCTTCAGCGATTCCCTTCAGCGGAACCTTGAGGGCGATGGGCTGGCCAGTGGTTGCGACGAAGGTCACGGTCGCCTCGGCTGCCGCGCCCAATTCCTTGGAAAGCGCATTGTCGAACGGACCTGCAGCTTCGCAGCCCTGCGGATCGCAAAGGACATAATCGAACTTGCGGGGCTTCCCGGCGCCGACCGTCAACACGATGCCAGGCCTTGTCAGCACACCAAGTGGCACGCGCAGGGCAAAGATCGGCTTTCCAGTGGCGTCGTTGCCGATCTCCCAGACCAAGAGGTTCTGCTGAGTCTTGTTGTTGATCACCCGCAGATTGGCCGCGCAGGTTCGCTTGGCATCCTTCGACAGGCTGTCATGGCAGGTGACAGTCCAATTGTCATAGACAACCGTTTCCGTGCGCTGGGGCGCGCTGGCCGCCGGCTTCGGCGTGCTAGGCGCCGGCTTGGGCGCAGGGGTCTGGGCGAGAGCCTGTGACATCATCAGGCCCGCAAAGATGCCGATTGCCAAGCCGGCCCGGGCGGCCGGACGAGCAGAACCAAGCGCGCGTTGCATCTGGACTTCCTTCTTTGCGGATTGACACAGGGCCGTCGCGAGCCGAACCGGCGCCTTATAGTGAAGGCGGGCCGACCTCCGAAAGGTCGGCCCGCAATTTACGGCCACATAGGGTGTCGCTTTACCAGTTGTAGCGCACGCCCGTCAGCGTCGTCCCCGAGGTGAACTCGTTGTTGAACTTGACATCCGCGTTTACGAAGCCGCTCCAGCCGCTGTTCTTGCCGAAGAGATTGAGGCTGCCGCCCACCTCGCCGAAGGCGCCGCTGAAATCATCAGTGGCGGTGAACGGCGTGCCCGCGTTGAGGATCGTGGCGGCATTGTCGCCATCGAACTCGTACCACAGGCGACCGACGGCCGATGCTTCGATCCAGTAGGTCTCGGCATCATAGACGCGCCCGCCAAAGCGAGCGCCCACCGCGCCGCGCAGACTTTCGCCATCGTTGAATTCGACGGTTGTGTTCGAGACGCTGCCCATGTTGTCGATACTGGCATTGACATAAGCAAGCGTTGCGACCGGCTCGAAGAAAATCTGCGGCGTCCACTGGATGCGGTAACCCGAGTCGAGGACGAAGCCGAGGGACGTCACATCGGACGACTGGCTGGCCCCGCCATAGCTAGACAGCGTCGGCGCGGTGTAGTCGAGATTGAGGAAGTCCGCCTTGACGAGGCCGTCGAGGAAGAAACCGCCATTGATATAGGTGCCGTAGACACCAACCGTGCCGCCGCTGTAGTCGCCCGAAGTCGGGGAATTGTCGAAATTGAGCTGCGACTTGACATAGCCGCCGAGGACACCGAACAGCAGCGCCGACTTGTCGGTGATGTTGCCGCCGATATCGGCTCCGGCCATGAAGCCATAGGTGTTCTGGTTGTAGGACGTGTCGAAATCGAAGTTCTTGTCGAGCACGCTATAACCGACATTGCTGTCTCTGTTCATCCAGCTGCCGATCGCCTTGGCCCAGACGCCTGGAGCGAGGCTCTTCTGGGCGGCATCGGCCGCAGCGGTCGATGCATCAGCCGGCGTCGCCGAGGGCGGATTGAGGAAGTAGGAGCGAAGGTCGGCCTGACGATCAAGCCAGAGCCCTGCGGTCTCATGCCAGATCGTCTGCGCACCGGTGACGAAGGACGGAAACTCCAGCGCTTCCTGATCCGGAAGTCCGACGAGAAGCTGCGTCGTTCCTGTGGCCGTCGGCGCCGTTGCGAGATCGTAGAAGAACAGGCCTTTGTCAATGATTCCGCCAAATCGGCTCGAGTAGTTGTCCGAACTGGGATCGATCACGAAGTTGCCGGAAGCGATAGTGCCGTTCTGGGCCTCGACGACGGCAATGCCTGTCGGGTTGTAGCCGCCCGGTCCCGAATTGACGTCATTGATCAGGATCTGCGTCGTTCCGAATGTCACCTGGCCGGCGATCGGATTGCCGTTCACGTCGAGGCCACCGACCAACAGCATGTCGGACGTCGAACCGGAACCGCCCAGATAGGCGTCGACGGCCAGAGTGCTGTTTCCAACGCCGGTGAACGTCCCGCTGGTGTATGTGACGTCACGGTTGGCGTTGAAGGCGAGCTGACCGGCGCTTTCATCGCTGAGGCTCACCAGACCGACGCCGACGCCGGTCGGATCGCCGTTCACGAAGCTCTCCAGCGACGACAGGTTGGTCTGCTCCCCAACTGCGCCATTCAGCGCCGTCTGGATCCGGCCGGGATTGTTGAGCGTATCGAAACCGCCGCCGAGGCTGTTGTTGCCGACGACGACCCAGGTGTTCGAGCTGTAGTTGTTGAAGACGTCAGCGCTGTCGGTGAGGCCGATCCGGCCGACCAGCGTGCCGTAGTTGTTGATCGTCGTCGCGCCGCCAGTCGCCTCGATGGCCATGCGGATCGCCGCTGCCTCGAGATTGGCGTTGGACGGACTGCTGCCGTCATAAGGCCATGACGTGACCAAGGCGCCGCTGGCGATGTCGATCATCGCTCCGGTGCCGCTCGTCACCGAGAGCACCGCATTGTTCGAGTCGACACCCGACGCCGAGACCACCGAATTGGCTCCGATCGAGAGGGCTGCCGCGCCGCCACTGGCGATCGTGATGCCCCTGCCCGTTCCGGTCTCGTCGCTGTCACCACGGATGGCACTTCCGCTACCGATAGAGACGGCGACGTCGCCAGAAGCAGATGCCGAGACCGCATCCGTACCGGCCTTGACCAACGCTCCGGTCCCAACGGCCACAGTCGCGTCGTCGCTTCCGCCGCCGGCAGAATTAGTCACGACGATGCCCGTCCCGCCAACATAAACAGCGCTTTGCGAACCGGTGGTCACCGAGATGTCGCCCGAACCACCCGAGAGCTTGGTCGCGGAGATGCCAGCGGCGCTGGCCGAGATCGTAGTGCCATTTGCCGTCGTGATGACGGCGTCGCCATCCTGCGCTTCGCCATAGGCGATCAAGCCGTTGGCCGCAGACACATTGGCATTCGCCGAGATCGTGATGTCGCCTTCGCCATCGGTCTTGGAGACCGTCACGCCCGCATCGCCGGCAGAAATCTGGCCCGACATGGTGACGAGAAGATCGCCGTCGCCCGACTCTTGATCGACGCTGATGCCGTTGCCGCCCGCCGTGATGGCCGCGGCCGTGTTGACGATCACGGCGCTGGTGCCATCGCCGTCGCCGTACGACTTGCTGACCGAGATGCCGTCTCCGCCGGAAACGATCGTTCCGCTGAGCGTCGTCGATACCTGAACGAGACCCGCTCCGCCGACATTGACCACGGAAACGCCATCGCTGCCGGTGGACGCTCCCGAGCGGCCGCTGATCGGCCCATCGATGGCGACGGTGGTATCGCCATCGCCACCCTTGAACGCGAAGACGCCGAGCCCATCCGACTGCACGGAGGCGAGAACGTCGATATTGACATCACCGCTGCCCGCGCCAACGCCGGCGACACCGATGGTACCGGCCGCGACGGCGCCCGCGGTGGTGACGTCGACCGAGATATCTTGGCCTATGGCGATGCCGGCGACGCCGACGAGGCCCGCGGCCACCGTGCCCTCGTTGTCGACGACGACGTCATTGCCATCGCCGATGCCGAGGCCGATTACGCCGGCCGTCTCTGCGGTCACGCTGCCCGTCCCGGTATTCAGTACCGTCACGGCATTATCGTTGCCGAAGGCGAAGCCGCCGACACCGACAAGCCCGGCCACCACCGTGCCGCTGTTGCTGGTGGCAATCGTGTTGTCGTCGCCGACGCCGACACTGATGACCCCAGCGAGGTCGGGATCGACCGAGCCGTAATTGATGGTGTTGACGATATTGTTGTCGCCGACCACCAAGCCGCCAACGCCGATCTCGCCCGCCGTCACAGTGCCGCTATTGCCAACACCGACCGTGTTGCCATCACCGATGCCAACACCAATCACCCCGGCAAAGCCGGCGTCGACCACGCCTGCATCAGCATTGAGGACAAGCACCGAATTGTTATCGCCTGTCGCGAGGCCGCCGACGCCGATAAGCTCGGCCGTGACCGCTCCGGTATTGGTGGAGGTGATCGTGTTGCTGTCGCCATCGCCGACAGCGATCAACCCCGCCGCGTCCGAGTCGATGGTGCCGCGGTTCCTTGCATCAACGATGTTGTAATCGCCGAACGCAAGGCCGCCGACGCCAACCACCCCGGCTGTCGCTGAGCCGCTGTTTCCAACATCCACGGTATTGTCATCGCCGATGGCGACGCCGATGACCCCGGCAGCATCCGAAGACACAATGCCGTGGTTTCTTGCATCGACGATATTGTCATCACCGGCCACGAGACCGCCGACACCGACCAAGCCTGCTGCGACTGTGCCGTTGCTGCCAACGCCGACGATGTTGCCATCGCCGATGGCGATGCCCATCACCCCGGCAATGTCAGCGTCGACCGTGCCCTGGTTTCTGACGTCGACGGTATTGTTATCACCGTCCGCCAAGCCACCGACACCGACCAGACCAGCCGTCACCGTACCGTAGTTGCGGACGTCGACGGCGTTGTCATCACCGGCACCGACGCCAATCACACCCGCAAGGCCGGCCGTGACGGTCCCATCGTTCCTCGCCGCGACCGTGTCGTTGTCGCCGACGCCGAGTGCGCCGACGCCAACGAGGCCCGCAGCAACCACGCCGTTGTTTCCAACATTGATCGCACTGTCGTCGCCGATGCCGATCCCGATCACGCCGGCGACATCTGCCGTCACGCTGCCATTGCTGGCATTCATCACAGTGACTGCGCTGTCGTCGCCATAGGCGAGACCACCGACGCCGACGAGGCCGGCCGTCACCGAGCCGAAATTCTGAGTGCTGACGATGTTGCTGTCGCCGACGCCGACGCCGATCAATCCCGCAGTATCCGCCTCGATCGTGCCGCGGTTCCAAACGCCGACCACATTGCCGTCACCGACAGCTAGTCCGCCAACGCCGACCAGGCCGGCTGTGACGCTACCGCTGTTTCCAACACTAAGCTGGTTGCTATCGCCAATGCCGACGCCGATCACGCCGGCAAGGCCCGCATCGACCGTGCCGAAACGGTCGTTCAGCACGCTCACCGAGCTGTCGTCGCCATAGGCAAGCCCGCCGACGCCGACGAGGCCCGCCGTCACTGCGCCGTTGTTGCTGACCGAGATCGAATTGTCGTCGCCGACGGCCACGCCGATGACGCCCGCGAGGCCTGCATCGACCGCGCCGTAATTCCGCACATCGACGGCGTTCTCGTCGCCAACAGCCAGCCCCCCGACACCCACGAGGCCGGCCGTCACCGAGCCATAGTTGCGAGCGCTGACACTGTTGTCTTCACCGACTGCGACACCGATCAGCCCTGCGGTATCTGCGTCGATCGAACCACTGTTCCTCACACCCACCGAGCTGTCGTCGCCGACGACAAGCCCGCCGACGCCCACCAAGCCGGCCGTGACTATGCCGCTATTTCCGACGCGAACCCGGTTGTCGTCGCCGATACCAACGCCGATCACGCCGGCAAGGCCCGCATCGACCGTGCCGTCGCGATCATTCAGCACGCTCACGGAGCTATCATCGCCATAGGCAAGCCCGCCGACGCCGATGAGACCGGCAGTAACCGCGCCGTTATTGCTGACCGAGATTGTGTTGTCGTCGCCGACACCCACACCGATCACGCCAGCGATGCCGGCATCGACCGTGCCGTAATTCCTCGCCTCGATCGAGTTGTCGTCGCCGACCGCCAGACCGGCGACGCCCACGAGGCCGGCGATCACATGGCCGCTGTTTCCAGCTTCGACCCTGTTGTCGTCACCGATGCCGATGCCGACCACGCCGGCGATGTCCGAGGTCACGCTGCCATTGCCGGCGTTCACCGCCGTCACCGCGCTATCGTCGCCATAGGAAAGTGCGCCGACGCCGACGACGCCAGCCGTTATCGAGCCGAAATTGCGGGCGCTGACGCTGTTGTCGTCGCCGACGCCGACACCGATCAGCCCTGCGACATCGGCGTCGATCGTGCCGCTATTTCTTACGCTGACCAGGTTGTCATCGCCGACAACGAGGCCACCAACGCCCACCAGACCTGCCGTGACGGTGCCGTTGTTTCCGGCACGAACCGTATTGTCATCGCCGATGGCAACGCCGATCACGCCCGCGAGACCGGCGTTCACATTACCGTAGCTGTCGTTCAGGACGGTGACCGAGCTGTCGTCGCCATAGGCAAGACCGCCGACGCCGATCAGGCCCGCGGTCACCGCACCATTGTTGTCAGCCGAAATCGTGTTGTCGTCGCCAACGCCAACGCCGATCACCCCGAAGATACCGGCGTTCACCGTCGTGTAATTGATCGCGTCGATCGTGTTGCCATCGCCAACTCCGAGCGCTCCAACTCCGAAAACGCCCGCCGTGATCGTGCCCTTGTTGGTCGCATCGACCGTGTTGCCGTCACCGATTCCGACGCCCAGTGCACCCGCGAGACCGGCGTTCACATTACCGTAGCTGTCGTTCAGGACGGTGACCGAGCTGTCGTCGCCATAGGCAAGACCGCCGACGCCGATCAGGCCAGCCGTGACCGCGCCATTGTTGCCAGCCGAGATCGTATTATCGTCGCCAATACCCACGCCGATGACACCGACGATGCCGGCGTTCACGGTCGTGTAGTTCATCGCGTCAATGGTGTTGCCATCGCCGACGCCGAGCGCTCCCACACCGACCACGCCGGCCGTGATCGCGCCCTTGTTGGTGGCGGAGATCGTGTTGCCATCGCCGATACCAACGCCCAGCGCACCGGCGAGTCCCGCATTCACGTTGCCGTAGCTGTCGTTCAGGACGGTGACCGAGCTGTCGTCGCCATAGGCAAGGCCGCCGACGCCGATGAGACCGGCGGTGACCGCGCCATTGTTGCCAGCCGTAATTGTGTTGTCATCGCCAACACCCACGCCGATCACGCCGACGATGCCTGCGTTCACGGTCGTGTAGTTCATCGCGTCAATGGTGTTGCCATCACCGACGCCGAGCGCGCCCACACCAACCACGCCCGCCGTGATTGTGCCCTTGTTGGTTGCGGAGATCGTGTTCC
This sequence comes from Kaistia soli DSM 19436, assembly GCF_900129325.1. Lineage (GTDB taxonomy): Bacteria > Pseudomonadota > Alphaproteobacteria > Rhizobiales > Kaistiaceae > Kaistia > Kaistia soli. Next base: position 356,171 of record NZ_FQUP01000003.1, read on the forward strand.
CGTCGCCGATTCCGACGCCCAGCGCACCGGCGAGGCCCGCATTCACGTTGCCGTAGCTGTCGTTCAGGACGGTGACCGAGCTGTCGTCGCCATAGGCAAGACCGCCGACGCCGATCAGGCCAGCGGTGACGGTGCCGTTGTTGCCGGCCGTAATTGTGTTGTCATCGCCAACACCCACGCCGATCACGCCAACGATGCCTGCGTTCACTGTCGTGTAGTTCATCGCATCGACGGTGTTGCCGTCGCCGACGCCGAGTGCGCCGACACCGACCACGCCCGCCGTGATCGTGCCCTTGTTGGTCGCATCGACCGTGTTGCCGTCACCAATGCCGACTGCCAGCGCGCCTGCGAGGCCGGCGTCGACCGTGCCGTAGCTGTCATTGAGGACGGTGACCGAATTGTCGTCGCCGACCGCGAGGCCACCCAGGCCGATCAGACCGGCCGACACCGAGCCGTTGTTGATCAGCAGCGACTCGTTGCCATCTCCTATGGCCAGCGTTCCGACGCCGATCAGGTAGTTGTCGACAGTGCCGGTATTGTTGATGCCGACATCCGCAATCCCCAGAACATTGCCATCGCCGATCTTGACGGCTCCGACGCCAAGCAGCGCCGTCGGCGCGCTCGAGGTGACGTCGCCATCGTTATGGACGACGACGCGACCCTCACCGACATTTGCAGCGATGACGCCAATCACGTCGGCGTCAACCGAGCTGCCAGCCGACGTCGAGCTGATCGCCGTGCCATTGCCGATCGTCAGGGAGGCCAGGCCGATCAGCGGAGGATCGATATCGCCGTTCAGCGTGGCGGTTGCGTCACCCTGGTTGGAGATCGCGGCGACGCCGACGATGCCACCCGAGATCTTTCCGTTCGCTGTGACATTGGTGTCACCGAACGTGTTGAAGCCGACGACGCCGGCATAGCTGCCGGTCACATCACCAGTCTTGACGTCGACGGTACCGGGCGTGCCTCCGGTGGCAAGCGATCCGGCAAGGACGCCAACGCCGTTATTGCCGAGGACGGTGCCGCCGGTAGTGTCGACGCTGACCTCGTTGCCGCCATTGCCGACGCCAAGCGCGATCACGCCGCTGCCGTTGGTTCCGGTGATATCGCCCGACGTATTGACGTCGACGACCGCCTTGCCATTGCCGAGCGGGAGGCTTGAGGGATCGGAGAAATCGAGCGAACCGAGATCGAGTGTCGTGGGGTCGACCGTCACGCTGCCCGCAACCGCCAGCACACCAACATCGGCTCCGGTGATGTTGGCGGAGCCGGTAACGTCAGTCTCGGCGATGCCAGGCGTACCACCAAGAGCGCCGCTTACGGCAATGGCCGAAACGCCGATGCCGTTTGTGCCAGTCACGGATTCGCCGTCGGCGTTCACCGTGGTCTGAACATCCATATTGGCGCCAAGCGCCAGCGCGTTGATGCCGTTTTCGTTGCCGAGGACAGTCGAGGTGCCCATGGTGTCGACGGTCGTAGCGCCGCCGAGACCGAGGGCACCGGTCGAGATCGCCGCGATACCGTCGCCGGACTGGCCTGTCACCGAACCGCCGGTGACGTTGACGACGGCGCCGCCCCCCACCGTCAGCGCGTTGATGCCGTTGTCACCGCCGACAACGGTTGTCCCGTTGGTCGTGATGTCGGCGGAGATGCCATTGACATTGATGCCGTTGCCGGAGGTTCCCGTGACCGAGCCACCTGTGAGGTCGATCGTGTTGGCCCCGCCAAGAGCATTGATGCCGTTGTCGGCGCCGATCACAGTCGTGCCATCCGTCGTGATCGAATTGAGAAGGCCGTTGGTGGTGATGCCGTTGGCGCCATTGCCGGTCACGGTTCCGCCGGTCAGGTTCAACGTATTGGCGGCGCTCTTGGCGTTGATGCCGTTCTGGCCGCCCGTGATGTCGGTTCCGTTGGTCGTGATCGACGTCGAAATATCTGCGGCGCCGCCATCGGAAAGAATGCCGTCGCCGGCCGTGCCCGTGACCGATCCGCCCGTCAGGTTGGCGACGTTGTTGGCACCGTCTAGATGGATTCCGTTGTTCGATCCGAGGACCACCGTGTTCGTTGTCTTGACAGTGGCGGTACCCAGTACTGGCACCGTCGAATGAGCAAAAATGCCGTCACCATTGTTGCCCGTGACGGTGGTGGTTCCGCCAACTGCACCGTTGATGGTAACGGTCGCGCTCGTTCCAACAGCGTTGATGCCGGAATTGGCGCCGGTCACATTTGATCCGGAGCCGCCCGTATAGGTGGCCGACCCGAGGGTCGCGCCGAGGACGTCAACGCCATTCTGCCCGGAAATCGTGCTCGTCACCGAGCCGTTGTTCTTGAAGGCCGCATTCGGTGCCAGGTTGCCGCCCTTTACGCCGGCTCCAGCGCCCGTGACGCTGACACCGCTGTTGACCGTGACAGTGACGGTGCCGACCTGCAAGCCGGCGGGCGAAGTGAGGCGGTTGCCGGTGGTGGTTGTGGTGTTGCTGCTATAGGTCTTGTCGGCCTGGGCGGGCGCCGCTGCGCCAACAATCAAGGCAAGGGCAAGTGTCGTCGCAATTCCCGTAGAACTCAGAAGACGGGCGCGGGATTCGGCCAGCTGGCCATTCCCCGAGGTTGCGCTCAAGACGTCATTTTTCGCCCATGCAAACGACAGCATTCCATTCCCCCACAATCCGCCCGCCGCTGACTGCCCAGCACAATGCCTAATTGGGAGGCGAATGGTGATGCTCGATGCGGCAGTTGTGAGCCTATCGCTGATTGCATAATAACCGAAAGTGGTACGTCGAACGAATTAGGGCTTTAAAGTGGCGTCGCCATGATCTGTTGCAATCGAGCAACAAACAGTGAGCGGCGGCCTGGCGCGGGGCTCTTCGCGCCCATTCGCCGTCACCTCAGATGGATCCAATAGCACCGTCGCTCGCTCCGGTTGCGTGGCTGAAACGGCGCGCGGGCGGAATCTCTGCAACCGAATCGGCACGGGTTGTGGAGGGGGCCTCGACGCGTCAGCGCGAGAGGCGGCGGCCCGCGGGTCGGCGAGCACGTCCTTCCCGCGACGCGCTGATCGTCTATTGCTCGACGCGTTTCGTCATTGCGATCACGACTTGCGAACTGCGAGCACGGTGTCGGGCGGCGGGACGTCGATCAGCGGCAATTCACGGCGCGCAGCGACTTATCGCCTTCAATCCCGTCCGGCCCCTTTAGTAGGCCAGTCGGTGCAGCCCCGCTGCCAACACCTCGATGCCGGCGACGATGTCCGGTATCGACGAAAACTCTTCAGGCGTATGACTGCGGCCGTCCTTTGAGCGGACGAAAATCATCACGGTGCGCGCGATCTTCGCCATCTGCTGCGTATCGTGCCCAGCGCCACTCGCCATGGTCAGCGTCGGAACGCCCTGCACGGCAGCTGCCTCGCGGAATGTGGTCACAAGTCCTGGATCGCTGAGGCACGGCACCTTTTCGATGCCAATCTCCCATTCGATCGCGAGACCGCGCCGCTCGGCCACTTCTCGCATCAAGCCTTCATGCAGCGCATAGAGTTGCAGTCGCTTCTCGGGATCGGGATGACGAGCGTCGACCGTAAAGCTGACCGAACGCGGCACGACGGCGGCGCCGTTCGGGTCAGCAGCGATGCGTCCGATCGTCGTCACCGCCGGACGACCCAGTCGATGCGCCGTATTGATGACGCCGCTCGCGATCTCGGCGAAACCGGCCATCGGATCGCGTCGAAGATCCATCGGGAAGGCACCCGCATGGTTTTGCTCACCGGTGAGGCGGACATGGTAGTGCCGCAGGCCCGTGATCGCGTCGACGATGGCGACCGGCAGGTCCGCATGTTCGAGGATCGGACCCTGCTCGATATGGAGCTCGATGAAGGCGTCGATATCGTCCCGCTTGGCGGATGGGATGGCTTGCGGATTGAGCCCGATGGCCAGCATCGCCTCGGCCATCGTCTCGCCTGAGTAGCCCTTCATCGCCTCGGCATCGCCGGGTGCGATGGCGCCGGTAATCGCGCGCGAGCCCCAGAAATTGGCGCCGGGGAAGCGGCTGCCTTCTTCCTCGCAGAGCGAAAGCGCCTCCATAGTCCGCTTCGGACTGCCGAACTGTTCCGAAAGGGCGCGGAGCGCGATCAGGGCGCTCAGTGCGCCAAGTGTGCCGTCATAGCGTCCGCCCGGCGTCTGCGTATCGATATGCGAGCCCGAGACGATCGACTTGCCGCCTTCGGTGCCCGCGAGCTTCGACCAGACATTGCCGACGGCGTCGCGACTGACGGAAAGACCGGCCTCCTCGCTCCAGCGAGCGAAAAGGTCGTTCGCTGCGACCCATGCGGGCGAATACACGGTGCGCCAGACACCGGTGCCACTATGGGCTCCGATCGTCCCCATTTCCATGATCATGGCTTCGACAAGGGCTGGGTCGATGTGAATGCGCGTCATGACAGCCGCTCCTGCCGGCCACGAACAAGTTGCGAGAGACAGACGGCTATGACGAGCGCGCCGCCATAGAAGAGATCCTGCACGAACGTGCTGATACCGAGGATCGACAGGCCGGTGATGCCGGTAACAAGGAAATAGACCGCGATCACGGAGCCGATAGGATTGAACCGCCCCGGCGTGATCGTTGTGGCGCCGAGGAACGCCGCCGCGAAGGCAGGGAGCAGGTAGCTGAGGCCCGAATTGGGATCGGCGGCGCCGAGCGATCCGACCGACAGGATGCCGGCGAAGCCGCCAAGAAGCCCCGAAACAAGGAATGTCGCCGCCCGCACCTGGTCGACACGGATGCCCGAAAGACGTGCGACCTCACGGCCGCGGCCGACAAAGAGCAGCCTCTGTCCCGCCGCCGTATAGGTGAAGACGTACCAGATGATCGCCGCGATCAGCAGCGCATAATAGAAGGCGAGCGGAATGCCAAACAACCGCGTGACGATCACGACATTGGCGATGGCGAAGTCGATGCCGCTGATGGTGTTCGAATTCGATATCCAGAGCGTGATGCCATGCAGGAAGGTGCCCATGCCGAGCGTCACGATCAGGGAATTGATGCGGAAGTAGAGCACGATCCAGGCATTCACCGCACCGATGACGAGACCAACCACGAGCGCCATCATGGCCGCGGCGAAGATCGGCCAGCCGAAATAGACATTCAGCACCGCGATCGTCATCGAGCTCAGGGTCAGGTTGCCGGCGATCGAGAGATCGTAGTCGCCGGCCGTCAGCGGGATGATGAGGCCGAGCGTCATCACGACGAGAACGGCCTGCGATCCGAAGATCGTCGAGAAATTGGCCCATGAGAGGAAGACCGTGGGCTTTACCGCGCCAAAGGCGGCAATCACGATCAGCCATGCGATCAGCAGGCCGTAGCGCTCCCCGCGGTCGATCCAGACTTGTCGGCGAGCGGCGGCGTTGGCCGCGGTTTCGGCAGTCATGATGCGGCGGCCTCCGTGTCGGACGAGTTAGCGAGGTCATCCACCCTCAGGTAGCAACTCTCGGCGATGGCGGATTTCGAGATGGCGTCGCCGGCAAGCTCGGCGACTTGTCGGCCCCGGGACAGCACGATCACCCGGTCGCAGATGGCGGCGAGTTGCTCATGGTCCGAGCTCGCACAGATCACGGCCGCACCCTCGCCCGCCATCTTGCGGATTTCGCCGAACACCTGGGCTCTCGCGCCGATATCGACTCCCTGCGTCGGCTCGTCGAGCAGGACGAGGCGCGGCTTCATCTGGAACCACTTCGCCAGCACGACTTTCTGCTGGTTGCCGCCGGACATGGCGCTCATCAAAGTATCGGGGTCCCGTGGGCGAACATCGAAGGCCTCGGTGCGTGCGGCGGCGAAGTCGCGCATAGCGCCGCGCGACAGGCGGGCCTGGCTGCCGAACCGATCGAGAACCGGCAGTGTCACATTGTCGGTGATGCTGAGGGTCGGCACGATGCCGGCGGCGAGGCGGTCGCCCGGAATGAGCACTACGCCGAGGCCTACCGAGCGATGTGGTGTCGCGATGGAAAGATCCTGCTCGGCGCCGTGCAGCGTCAGGAAGCCGGACTTAGCCCTAACAGCGCCAAAACACATGCCGACGACGTCATCATAGCCCGATCCGATCAGCCCGGTGATCCCAACGACTTCGCCGGCGCGCACACGGAAGGAGAGATCTGCGACGCTGCGACCCGAGAGACCGCTGAGCACGACGGCTTCAGGCCCCAATTCGCGGACCTCGGCCCGCATTCCCGCGAGATCGACGGCGCGCCCGACGATGAGACGGATGATCTCCGCCTTGCTGGCGCCCCGCGTCGCGAGCGTCCCGGCCACGCGTCCGTCGCGGAGCACGGTGATGCGGTCCGTGATCTCGGCCACTTCGTCGATGTCATGCGAGACGAAGATGACACTCGCGCCTTCAGCGACGATGCCGCGCACGAGCGCGAAGAGCTTGCGGACGTCTTCGGCCGGAAGGAAAGGCGTTGGCTCGTCGAGGATGAGAATGCGCGCCAAGGCGTCCGGCGTTTGTTCCAGCTGATCAAAGGCGCGAACAATGGCGAAGAGCGCGCGCTGGACGGAACTCAGCCGCTCGACCGGCGCGAATGGGTCGAGCGAGAGGCCGAAGCGCGCGAACAAGGCCCGCGCCCGCTCGGCCTGGCGCCCCCAGCCTATTTTCCAATTGGCGCGGGTCGCATGCTCACCGACGAGCAGGTTCTCAAGCACCGTCATCGACGGCACCAGCCCGAGATGCTGATGGACGAAGGCGATGCCGATCTTGCGGAATTCGCCTGCCGGCAGGGGCAAGGCGACCGGCCGGCCGGCGACCGTCAGCTTTGCACCCGGATCGGGCGCGTGGAGGCCGGCAAGAATCTTGATCAGCGTTGACTTGCCCGAGCCGTTCTGTCCGAGCAGGCCGAGGACCTCGCCGCGACGAACCTCCAGCGCAACATCGGCGAGCGCTTGCGCGCCGCCGAAATGCTTGGAGAGCCCTTCGACACGAAGGGCGATGGCGGGCGCGGCATCCGGCGCGCCCGCCTCCCCTGCGGTCAGCTCAGACGTCACAGCTTCCACAGAGCCTTGTACCCGGCGAGATAGGCGTCGCCGTAACCCTTCGAAGACTCGGCCGGCGTTCCTGCAGTCGCGGCATTCGACGCATCGAAGATGAAGAAGGGGATCTTCGGATCCTTGACCGGGGCGAGGCCGCAGAGGAGACGCATCTGGGCGTCCAGCAGGCCGTAGGCGATCCAATCGAGATTCTCGCCGACATCCATCTCCACCTGACCCTTCTGGATCATGTCGAGCACGAAGGGCGTGCCATTGAAGGTCGCGATCTTCACCCGGTCCGAGGCGCCGGTGATCGTCAGCGCCGGCACGACGAACTGGGACATGCTGTCATAGATCGGGATCACATAGTTGATGCCCGGATCGGCGATGACGGCCGACTGGACATTCGGCTGGATCTTGCTGGCCCAATCGGGGATCGAGACGTTGACGATCTTGTAGGTGCAGTCAGGGCAGTCGGCGAAGGCTTCCTTGAGGCCGGCGACCATGGAGTCGGTCGAAAGCACCTCATTGGTGACGAGCACCAGGGCATTGGTCTTGCCGGCCGTCTTGGAGATCGTCCACTCGGCGAGCAGCTTGCCAGCCTGCTTGTAGTCGATCGGGATCGCAGCCGTGACGCCGCCAGGGACGTCCTGCTCGAAGCCGGTGACATGCGAAGCGGTGACGGCGACGCCGGCATCGCGGGCGGCCTTGATCTGCGGCACCAGCGAGCGCGGATCGGCGCCGGCCAGGAGGTCGATCAGGTTGAACTTGTTCGAGACGCCAAATTCGACGCCCTGCACCCACTGCGTCGGCTGGCCCTGATTCTCCCAGATCTGGAACTTGAAACCGACATCCTTGGCGATGCGAGCCATGGATGCATTGATCGTGGCAAGGAACGGCACAGAGCTCGACCCCGGGATGGAGAGGATCGACTTGCCGGCCATGCAAGCCTTGGCGTCGAACGCCTCGCCGGCCGCCTCGAAGGTGGGGATTGCTGTGTATTTCGCGAGGTCGGCCGCCGCTTTGGCCGGCGCGTCCTCGGCATGCGCACCGTTCATCATGAGGCCAATGGCGAAGGCTGCGCCTGCCAGCTTGATCGAATTCCCTGACATCATTGCTCCCGTCCTCTTAATGCCGCGGCTTTCATGCCATCGGTATACATAGTGCAGTATTCACAGCGTGTTTTCCCGTGCGCGTCAACGCCTGTTTGGCCTTTCGCCTTCAATTCTCGAACCGCCCATCCCCCTTCAGACCAAAGCGCACGCACAAGCAGCAGAGCGCCGCAAATTCCGGCAGCTATTGTGCGCTTTATAATCGGAGCGCCGACCCGTCACCGCTCCCGCAGCCGTCAAGGCGTGTCAAAGCGGAAACAGCGTGGATACGCTCTGGACCTGCTTGGCAAAATATGGACTATGAATCCATAGTACCGTATCGATCGGCGGATAGCCTGCGGAGAACCATGATGAGAACAATCGGCGTCGATGTCGGGGGCACGTTCACGGACCTCGTCTATTGCGACATGGAAAGCGGCGCACTCGCCATCCACAAGGTGTCGACGACGCCCGACGATCCCTCCCGCGGCGTCATGACCGGCATCCGCGAACTTTGTGCCGCCAACGATGTCGATCCCGCCACGATCGACTATGTTTTCCACGGCACCACCACAGCCACCAACGCCGTGCTCGAGAACAAGGGCGCGCGGGCGGGCATGATCACAAATGAGGGCTTCCGCGACATCATCCATATCGGCCGCCACCAGCGTGTCGAGCACTACTCTATCATTCAGGAGCTGCCCTGGCAGCATCGGCCGCTGGTCCGTCGCCAGCACCGCAAGACCGTTGCCGGCCGGCTCGTGCCTCCGACGGGCGCGGAACTGGTGCCGCTTGATCGCGACGCCGTGCGCCGCGCCGCCGAGGAGTTGAAGGCCGAGGGCGTCGAGTCGGTCGCCATCTGCTTCCTGTTCTCCTACCTCAATCCGGCGCATGAGCTAGAGGCGAAGGCCATTGTCGAACAGGTGATGCCGGGCGCGTTCGTGACGACATCGTCGTTCATCTCCCCGCAGTTTCGCGAGTTCGAGCGCTTCACGACGGCCTCGCTCGCGGCCTTTATTGGCCCGAAGGTCGATCGCTATATCGACCATCTCGACACGGCGCTGCGCGACACCGGCGTGCATGGCGATCTCCGGATCATGGCGTCGAACGGCGGCGTCGCAACGCCCAAGATGGTCGTCGAAAAGCCGACGCTGACCCTTCTCTCTGGCCTCGCAGCCGGCGTCCTCGGCGGCAAGTGGATCGGCGATCTCACTGGCCGCAGCCGCCTCATCACCTTCGATATCGGCGGCACCAGCGCCGATATCGGTATCGTCGTGGACGGCGTCTTCGCAGAGACCGACGCGCGCTCAACCTCGATCGCCGGCTTTCCGCTGCTGACCCCGATGATCGACATCCATACAATCGGGGCCGGCGGCGGCTCGATCGCCCATATCGATCGCGGCGGCGCCTTCCGCGTCGGCCCGCGTTCGGCGGGCGCCGTGCCCGGACCGGCCGCCTATGGACGCGGCGGCAGCGAGCCGACCGTCACCGACGCCAACCTCGTTCTCGGCCGCCTGATCGCCGAGGACTTCCTTGGCGGCGGCATGACGCTCGACGAGACTGCGGCGCGCCGTGTCGTCACTGACCTTTCGGAGCGTCTCGGCCTACCCGTCGAGGAGACGGCGCATGGCATCCTGACCATCATCAACTCGAACATGGCAAACGCCATCCGCTCGCGCACGATCCAGAAGGGCATCGATCCGCGCGGCTTCGCGCTGGTCGCCTTTGGCGGTGCCGGGCCCCTGCATGGTGTCGAGGTCGCGGCAATGCTTGGCATCACCGAAGTCATCGTGCCGCCCTATCCGGGCATAACCTCGGCGATGGGACTTCTCACGACCGATCTCAAATATGACGTGACGCGCACGCAGTTCCAGGTTTCCGGCGGCGTCGATCTCGACCGGATCAACGCCGATATCGGCGCTATGGAGGCCGAGCTTGCGGCGCAGTTTGCCGCCGATCGCATCGATGCGACAGACGTCTCGTTCCGGCGCGTCGGCGACCTCCGCTACGTCGGTCAGGGCTATGAACTGAAGATCCTGTTCCCCGGCGGGCCGATCACGCCGGAGAACCTCGCCGAGACCTTCGAAGCCTTCCACCGCACGCATGCCGCGGAATATGGCCATGCTTTCCGCGACAGCCCGATCGAGATCGTCAATCTTCGCGTCAGCGGCATCGGCCGCATGCCGAAGCTTGATCGCCTGAAGACGCCGGAGAGCGGCAGCCTCGCCGCGGCGCTCGTACGCACGGCTCCATCCGTCTTCCGCGTTGGCGATCGGCTGGAGACCGTGGACACCCCGATCTACCGCCGCACCGCCCTCCCCGTTGGTGAGAGCTTCCCCGGTCCGGCGATCATCCTCCAGAAGGATTCCACGACTGTCATGCCCCCGAACACGCGCGCGGTGGTGGACGCCTCCGGTAGCATCCTGATCAGCCTCGAAGCCGCGAACTGAGGGAGACGAAGATGAGCGAGACCACGCTGAACGCACATTCCGGCCACGCCGCTGCGCCGACCCGCGTCGACCCCGTCACTGGCGCCGTCATCCAGGGCGCGCTGGAAAACATCGCGGTCGAAATGGGCCACAAGCTCATGCGCATGAGCTATTCGAGCATCATCCGCGAGTCCGAGGATTTCGGCACCGCGCTCACAGATGCGACGGGCCGGCAGCTCTGCGAATGCAAGATGAGCACGCCTCTGCAATCCGGGCCAATCCCCGGCTATGTCAGGGGCATCCTGAAGCAGATGGCTGCTCGCGGCGAGACGCTGCAGCCCGGCGACGTCATTATGCACAATGACCCCTATGGCGGCGCCAGCCATGGTCCTGATGTCGGCTTCGCGGTTCCCGTGTTCCTCGATGGGACGCTGATCGGCTTCTCAGTCACCACCGCGCATCACCTCGATATCGGTGCGCTGACGCCGGGCAGCACGGGCATCGTCGATGCAGTCGACACCTATGCCGAGGGCTTGCAGTTCAAGGCGATCAAGGTCGTGGAAGCCGGACGTCGTAACGAGGCCGTCTGGTCGATTCTCCGCGACAATATCCGCGCCTCGGCGCTGGTGGTCGGCGACATGGAGGCCCAGGTCCAGACGGCGCAGATCGGCGCCGAACGCTTCCTGGCACTCGTCCATCAGCACAGCCTGAAGACCGTGATGGATGCGTTCGAGGATCTGCTCGACTATTCCGAGCGGCTGATGCGCAACGCGATTTCCGCTCTGCCCGATGGCGACTATTCGGCGGTCACCCATATCGATGGCTTCCTCGACGACGCCGATCCCTCGCGCCGCGACCTGCCGATCGCCGTCACATTGAAGGTCCGCGGCGACAGCATCACCGTCGATCTGACGGGAACGGCACCGCAATTGCCGGACAAACCGATCAACATGCCGCTCGTCGGCACGGTCGATATCTCCATCTGGCTGACACTTCGCTCGATCCTGCTCGACAGCGTCGTCTATGGCAGCATCCCGCAAAACGAAGGTCTCTCGCGCCCGATAACCATCGTTGCCCCGCGCGGCACGATCGCCAATCCGATCTTCCCGGCGCCTGTGATCGCCCGCTTCTGCCCCGGCAACGCGCTGGCCGACACCGTGATGAAGGCGCTCGCTCAGGCAGTGCCGCAGCAGGTTTCAGCAGGCATCGGCAATCTTCGCGTCGTCGCCTTTTCCGGCATGCGCGAAGGCCAGCAGTGGGTGCATATGGAGATCCTCGAGGGCAGCTATGGCGGCCGCTACGGATCGGACGGCATGGATGCAGTCGACACGCTGTTCGCCAATACGCGCAACAACCCGATCGAAGACATTGAATCCCATCTGCCGATCCGCGTCGACCGCTACGAGCTTCGCCACAATGCGATGGCAGCTGGTCGCACCCGCGGCGGCATTGGCACGATCCGCGAGTTCACGTTCCTCGACGACGGCGCCTTCTCGGTCGAGGGCGACGGGCATCGCTACCGTCCCTGGGGGTATGACGGCGGCGATGACGGCTTCCAGGCGTCGTTGAAGCTCGTCCACAAGGCGGGCGGCAGCGAGGACCTCGTCTCCAAGGTGCCCTACCACAAGATCCGTGCTGGCGATCACCTGATCTCGGAAGGTCCAAGTGGCGGTGGATACGGCAACCCGTTCGAGCGCGATCCGGAATCCGTGCTCTCGGACGTGCTCGAGGATCTCATCTCGGCGGAGATAGCCGAGCGCGACTATGGCGTGGTGATCGTCGCCGGCAGGCTCGATGGAACCGCGACCGCGGCGCGGCGCGCAGCCGCGTAAATATTCAGAGGCCGCGTTTCGGCGCGGCCTCTCAGGCCTCGAGGAATTCCCGCCAGCGGCGGACGAGATAGGTATGCTCGTCCATGAAGGCGTTCCAGACGCGGACACGCGACATCCGCTCGAAATAGGAGCCGCCCTCGCGGACTTCGCCAAGCGCGACCATCGGCTGGCCGAGTGGATCTGTGAGCACCGCCTCGGCCGGCTTTCCGGCATACCAATAGTCCCACTCCGCCGCCGAAAGATGGGGCCGCACGAGCTCGGGCTGGGCGAAATAATAACCCTGCCGCGTCGTGACGGCGCCGCCCTTCCCGTTCATCCACCAGTTGAGATAGGCATAGGCGGCGTCGAGCCGCTCGCCCGTCGCCGCCGAAGAAATGCAGAGGTCGACGTGCCAGCCGCGATAGCCTTCGCGCGGAACGGCGGCAATCACCGGCACGCCCTGGCTGCGCAGCATGGCGAGCGCCGGCGAGAACATCGATTGCAGCACCACGCCGCGCTGCATCGAGCGGGCGCATTCGAGATAGTTGCTCCAGATCGTCTTGAAATGGCCGAGCTTCTTCTTGCGCAGCAGGATATCGACGACCGTGTCGATTTCCTCGACGGTGAGATTTCCGACCTCGGCGAAACGGATGTCCTCGGACGCCTCGACGGCAAGCGCCGCCTCGATCATGCCGAGCACCGGATCGCTCATGATCGCCACGCGGCCGGCAAGGCGCGGGTCGAGCAGCCAACCCCAGCTGTTCGGCGTGCCATTGCCGAACTCCTTCAACACCGATGGCAGATAGGCGAAGGCGTCAACGCCGTGCAGGAGCGGCAGCATGACGATGCGGCCAGTCGGCGTCGAACCGAGCGCGCCGGACGGCTGAAGGAACAGCTGGTTGAACACCGAGCCCATCGCCCGCGCATCGCCCTGCCGCTCATAGGCCTGGCCGCGGATGAGATCGGCGTGATCGATGCGCGAAAGATCGATCGCCTGGATCGCGCGCGCGGTCCAGATCAGGTCCACCGTGTGCCACTGGTGATAGACATCGAAGGTATCGGGGCTGGAGACCACCCGCTGAAGACCCTTCACGCTGTCGATCAGCTCGAATTCGATGTCGAAGGGAAGGTCGGCCGCGGCCAGCTCCAGCACCGGGCGGGGCAGAACCTCGCTGCGGCCGATGACGCGGAGCTTAAGGGGTTGAGACAAGCGAAGATCCTGCGCGGCGGCTAGTGAATGCGGACGAGATAGGGAGCGATCTCGGCTGCGTCGAACACGGAAAGAACCTTGAGGCGGGCGCGGCTGCGCGCATGGTCGGCATCAAGATGATGGCGCATGGCAACCGTAGCGCCCTCGGCATCGCCAAGCAGCATGTGATCCAGGATGAGGGCATGCTCGCGCAGCATGTCGCTCTCGTCGTGCAGGCCGATATAGGTGGCGAATAGCCTGTTGATGACGAGCGAAACCTGCTGGAGGCGGACGGCACCAGCAAGACGTCTGTTTCGCAGCGGCTCCAGAGCCTCGACATGCAGCGCCTGCTCCATTGCATCGACCTCGCCGACCGAGAGCGCCGTCGAGCGCTCGAGCGCTTCCGTCACTGCCGCGCGGCTGTCGCGCAGAAAGCCGGCTGAGAGCATCGGCATGGCCGATGCCAATGCGCCCGGCTCGATCAATCGGCGGATTTCATGCGCGTCGTCCAGCATGCGGGCGCTGAGCGGCCCCGCGATCCAATGGGAGCTGCGATCCTTCACGATCAAGCCTCGGGCGTCCAGCCGGGACAGCACATCGCGCACGACAGTCCGGCTGACGTCGAAATGCTCGCCGATGAGAGATTCCGATATCTGAAAAGTCCCGAACGGGATGCAGTTCAGGATCTCTGCCTCGACGGCCTCGAAGATCCGCTCCCAGCTCGCCTGGCCAAGATTGTCACCGAGCTCCAAGGGCAGGTCGAGTTCAAGGCGATGGAGATTGGTACGTTCGGGGCTCGTACCCGCTGCCGCATCGCCGACCACATAGCCCTGCGAACTCAGAGCCGTAATCACGCCGTCGGCCTCGAGCAGTTCGAGCGCGCGCTTCACGGGCGGCCGACTGACGCCGAGCCGGTCAGCGACCGCCGTGGTTAGGAGGCGCGTGCCGACAGGCAGATTGCCGGCAGCGACATTGGCCGAGAGAACCTCGCGCACGATCTGATAATAGGGCTTGCTGCCGCCGGTCGGGGCTCTGGCCATGGCTCTCGCGAACAGGGCTTGGTTACGCGGCGTCGCCGCGCGGGAGTCGTCATCCCGTTCTAGCCTATCTGCCGCGCTTCCGGCACCATTCCCTCGCGTCCCGTCGACGCACGAACCCCTTAGCCCAGGCTTGCGCTCTTCATCACGCGACGGCGAGTTGCCGCAGCTCGCTAAGCGAGGCGCTTCCGCTTGCATCCATTTCCGATATTTGATCAGATATCACAAATGGAGATCGGCATGAAATCGTTCAGTTTGGCCGGCCGCACCGCGGTGGTCACAGGGGGCAGCCGCGGCATCGGCGCCGCGATCGTCGAAACATTCGTCGAACACGGCGCGCGCGTCTTCTATTGTCATGTTGGCGACGAGGCGCGGGCAGAGGCTCTTGATGCGCGCCTGTCGACAGACGGCCGGTTCGCGAAAGGCACGGTTTGCGACGTCGCCGACGAGCAGGCCGTCGCGGCGTTCTTCGACGGTGTCCGCCAGGAAGCGGACGCGATCGACATCCTGGTCAATTGCGCCGGGATCGGCGGTGACAAGCCGTTTGGTTCGATCACGGTGGCCGATTGGGACACGATGATGGGGGTGCATCTGCGCGGCACCTTCCTCGCGACGCGTCAGGTCTTCGACGACATGGTTTCGCGGCGCTATGGCAGGATCATCAATTTCGCGTCGCAACTGGCTTACAAGGGCGCGCCCAATCTCGCCCATTACTGTGCCGCCAAGGCCGGCATTGTCGGGTTTACCCGCGCCTTGTCCTATGAGGGCGCTCCGCATGACGTGCTGGTGAATGCCATCGCGCCAGGACCGGTCGAGACCGAACTTCTGATGGGAATGTCGGATTCATGGCGGGCCATGAAGATGGGCCAGTTGCCGATCGGTCGTTTCGGTCAGCCGGACGAGATTGCCCCGGCTGTCCTGCTGCTCGCCTCCGAATCCGGATCCTATTTCGTCGGACAAACGCTGTCGCCAAACGGCGGCGATGTGATGATCTGACGGCGCACGAAGGACCTCACCTCATGGACAGAGTGATCGACCCTGCCAAGATCGCGGGCCGCGTGCCGTTTTCGCCAATCACGAGCCGGCCGGCCTTCCGCCTGCCGGGCGATGCTCGCGTTGCGGTGTGGACGATCGTCAATGTCGAGAACTGGAGCCCTGCCCGGCCGATGCCGCGCGCAGTTCTCCCGCCGCCGATGGGCCGCATGCTGCTTCCCGACATTCCAAACTGGGCCTGGCATGAATACGGACTTCGCGTCGGGTTCTGGCGCTTCCTCGACGTGCTCTCGTCGCGCGGGCTCAAGGCTAGCTTCGCCGTGAACGGATCGGCGATCGCGGCTTATCCGGAAGTCTGCACGGCAGCCCGCGACGCGGGTTGGGATTTCGTCGGCCATGGCTATGAACAGCGCCCAATGCATGATGTCGCCGACCAGGCGGATGCCATACGACGCACGATTGCTGCGATTGCCGAATTCACTGGCCGGGCGCCGCGTGGCTGGGAAAGCCCCGGCCTGACCGAGACCGAAGAGACGATCGACCGGCTTGTCGAGGCGGGTATCGACTACGTCTGCGACTGGTGCCTGGACGACCAGCCGGTGCGCCTGGCCGCCGCCGGAGGATCGATCGTTTCGGTCCCGTATACGGTCGAACTCAACGATGTTGTCGTTCACGCCGTCCAGGGCCACAGTTCGGACGAACTGATGAAGCGTGGCATCGCCCAGTTCGATCGGCTCTACCTCGAAGGTGCCGAAACGCCGCGCGTCATGGCGATTTCCATCCATCCCTACCTGACGGGCGTGCCGCATCGCATCGGCTATCTCGAGGAGCTTTACGATCACATCCTCGCAAAGGAAGGCGTCGTCCACTGCACCGGCGCCGAGATCTGCGACTGGTTCATCGCCGAAGAGAAGAGGCTCGGGGTCTAGATGCGCGTCGAGCCGCTGACAGACACGTCGTTCGCGGCGTTTGGCGCGCTGATCCGCCACCCCGGCGGGTCTGAGCGCCATTATCTCCCGGCCGTGCTCGCAACGCCGCTGCCAGATGCCAGACCCGCCCTCTGGATCCACCCCGTTAAACCGGCCCAATGGCCGCTCCGGATCGACAAGCTGGAGCGCCATCCGCATGGCGCACAATCCTTCATGCCGCTCGGCAGCGGCCACGCGCTGGTGGTCGTTTGCGGGAAAGATGCCGAAGGCATGCCTGATCCCAAGGCGTTGCGGGCGTTCCTGTGTCCACCGGCCACGGGCTTCACCTACCATCCTGGCGTCTGGCACCACGGCCTCACGAGCATCGACGCCGCGATCGACTTCGTCGTTGTGATGGCTGCCCACGGGGTGACCGGAGAGACGGACTGGTTCTCCCTTCCCACCGCGATCACCATCGAGCACCGGGATCTGCCATGACCGACAACGATCTGCCCCCACGCGACTTCATAGGCTACGGTCCGACCCCGCCCCATCCGCGTTGGCCGGGCGGCGCCCGGCTGGCGCTCAACATCGTGCTGAATGTCGAGGAGGGATCCGAGCGGTCGTTCCCGGACGGCGATGAAATGACCGAGGACGGTTTGACCGAAGGCGGCGTCGGCGGTTTCAAGGGCCGCGATCTCGCCGCGGAATCGATGTTCGAATATGGCGCGCGCGCCGGCTTCTGGCGCATCTTGCGCACGCTTGCCGAACGCGGCGTGACTGCGACGACGTTTGCGTGCGCCGTGGCCATCGAGCGCAATCCGGCGATCGCCGCGGCGATCCGTTCAGCCGGCTTTGACGTCTGCTGCCATGGCTATCGCTGGGAGCCCGTGCAGTTGCTCGGCGAGGAGCGGGAGCGCGAACTGGTCGCGAAGGCCGTCGCGAGCCTGACGGAAACGCTCGGCTCACCGCCATCCGGCTGGTACTGCCGCTATGCACCGAGCGTCTTCACCCGGCGCATCATCGCCGAACATGGCGGATTTCTCTATGATTCCGACAGCTACGCCGACGATCTGCCCTACTATGTGCAGGTTGCCGGCCAGCCGCATCTTGTGGTGCCTTATACGCTCACCAACAACGACACGAAATTCGTTCGCGGCGGCATCTCGACGGGACGGCAGTTCGCCGATTACCTGATCGAGGCCTTCGACGTGCTGTACCGGGAAGGCGCCGAGACACCGAAGATGATGTCGGTGGGTCTGCATTCTCGGATCATCGGCCACGCAGCACGCATCTCCGGCCTTGAACGATTCCTCGACCATGTGGCGCGGCATGACGATGTCTGGATCTGCCGGCGCGAGGATATCGCCCGCCACTGGCTCACGGAACACAAGGCTGCTTGAGGCAGCGGCCCCTGCTCTCCCGCCCGCGCCTCAGATAGCAGCAGGCTGCGCCTGTTGGGCGCGGCGCACGGCGCGGCTCCATGCCATGCAGATATTGTCGAGACGCTCGGCAAGATAGTTCTCGAGACCCTTCTGGTCGCGCTGCTCGATGAGATCGACGATCCGGTTGTTCTCCACCGGAAGCATTGGCGTCCGATCCGGCATGAAATCAAAGAATGATGCCGAGGAATATTGCCAGGTGCGGTCCCACAGCTCCTGGATATGCGCGCGCAGAAAGGCATTCGGCGCGCGGGACATCAAGAGCGTGTGGAATGCCCGGTTGCCGCGCGCCGTCGCGACAGGATGCTCGAGATCTAGTTGAAGCTCGCCTATGAGCCAGCGCATCGACTTGACCGTTTCAGCGTCGTGATAAGGCGCTGCGGCGGCACAGGCGAATGCCTCGAGCCGCAACCGTACCTCTTCGATTTCCCAGGCTGACTGGAATGACAGCCGCGCGACTTCCGCGCTGCGATGCAGGTTGAGCAGAACGAGCCCATCCTTGTGCAGCAGCCGCAGCGCCTCGCGGACCGGCATTTCGCTGAGACCTAGCTCGCCCGCGATATGCGAAAGCCGCAACCGCTCTCCAGGCTTCAGCGTGCCATCAAGGATGCGCCGACGCAGCGTCTCATAGGCGTGATCCGTCTTGGAGAAGGTCGGAGGGTTTTCTGCAGCAAGCATCGTGGGTTGGTCAGCTGATCCGGACGGCCGAGTAGTGCGATCGATCGCAAGACAACTCTTGTTCAATCGACCGCGCGCGGGCGCAAGTCAAGCATCCACCTCCAACGTTCTTGATGGCGAGCTTATCGAGCCGCCGCTTCATTTCTCGGCACACCCGCGACCCACCCGAAGGAATAACGCCTTGATATTGCTGGCCCCACGCTGGCCATCGCAGTGCAGCCGGCCATGGAGTTCAGCAAATAGGCAGTCAGGCTCTGACGTGCCCATTTTATGGCATTGCCTGAAAATGTGATAAAGTTTGATATCATATCAGATGTAAAGAGAGGGCGGCCGATACGCGCCCTTCGAAGAGCTGGCATTCGCGACGGCACAGCCGAGGGGCGATGCCAGCGCGATACCGGGCGGCATGCGACGGCAATGGTCAGCACAGCGCGCCGACAAGAACCGAATCTCCGGGAGGACGATGTGTCCAATTTCAGCTATCTCCCCACCGACGCCATCGCGGGCTCGAAAGCTCTGTTTGAGCGCGCCAGCAAGGTGGCGCCGCTCGGGGCACAGGGCGACGGCAAGTATTATGCCCCCTACCCGCACTACCTGAAGCGCGGCTTCGGCTCGAAGGTCTACGACGTCGATGGCCGCGAATATATCGACTACTGGAACGGCGCCGGTCCGGCCGTGCTCGGCCATGCCGACCCGCGTGTCGATGCGGCAGTCGCCGAGACGATGCGCACGCGCGGCACGGTCTTTTGCGCTGCGAACGACCTTGAGGTCGAGCTCGGCGAAGCGATGGCGAAGCACATCCCCTGTGCCGAGATGTCGGGCTTTCTCAACGCTGGATCCGACACGCTCTATATGGCGGGCCGGCTGGCCCGCGCTGCGACGGGGCGGTCGATCTTCGTTAAGTTCGCCGGCTCCTATCACGGCTGGCACGAAGACTTCCTTTTCAACGTCCAGTCTTATGCCGGCGGCCCCGGCAATGACGGTCTCTACCAGCCGATCCCGGAAACGACGGGCCTCAAGGCAGAGACGATCGCGTCGATCCGCGTTCTCGACTACAACGACATCGAGGCCGTGAAGGAACTGTTCCGCGTCGAGGGCGATCGGATCGCCGGCGTCGTGGTCGAACCCGTGATGCACGGACCGCTGACCGGCAATATCGTTCCGCTGCCCGGCTTTCTCGAGACGTTGCGCCAGCTTTGCACCGACTACGGCGCGCTGCTGATCTTCGACGAGATCCTGACCGGCTTCAGGCACCATATCGGCGGCGCTCAGACAATCTTTGGCGTCACGCCCGATATCGGATGCTTCGGCAAGGCAATTTCCAACGGCCTGCCGATCGCCGCAATCACTGGCCGCCGCGCCGTGATGGAGCATCTGGCGCCCGCTGGACGCGCATTCTTCTCGGGGACCTATAACGGCAATGTCGCCTGCGTCTCGGCGGCCCTCGCCACGATCGGGCAGCTCGCCGACGGCGAAGTCCATGCGCATATCGCGGTGCTTGGCGAGCGGTTGCGCGCCGGTCTCGAAGAGGTCTTCGCCCGGCGCGGCATCGCGGCCAATGCGAATGCCTTTCGCTCGATCGTCGCGATTCACAACAGCGATCGCCGCCTCAATTCCTTCGGCGACGTCTGGGCGCATCACGACATGAGCCGCGCGACCGAATTCGCCAGCTTCCTCTTCGACCACGGCATCTACGCCAAACCGCGCAAGGTCCAGCGTCTGCTGGTATCCGGCGCCCATACCGAAGCCGAGATCGACCGGACCATCGACGTGGTCGACCAGTTCTACGCAGCGTGAGGTTATCGACCTTGACGACCGATCTTAAGAAAACAAAGCGCGTCGGTATCGACATCGGCGGAACCTTCACCGACATCGTCGTCTTCGACGAGGCGACGGGCGAAGTCACCCGCGCGAAGACGCCATCGACCCCGACCGCTCCGGAGAACGGCTTCCTCGCTGCGCTCGACGCTGTCGGCGTGCCGGTCGACGAAATCGGGACACTGGTGCATGGGACGACCATCGTCACCAACCTGATCCTGGAGCGAAAGGGCGCGCGAACCGCGCTCATCACGACCCGCGGCTTCGGCGATGTGCTCGAGATCATGCGCGCCACGCGCCCGCTTCCCTATGATCTCGGCTGGCGCAAGCCCGTGCCGCTCATCCCGCGCGCCTTCTGCTTCGAAGTGAACGAGCGGATCATGGCTGACGGGACCATCGAAACCGCGATCGACGCCGCGCAGGTGGCGGCCGTCGTTGACGAGATCGTGGCCCTTGGCGTTGAAGGCATCGCCGTCAGCTTGATGCATGCCTATCTCGACGACCGGCACGAACGCATCGTCGAGGCGGTGATCCGCGAGCGCGCGCCGCATGTGGCGGTATCGATCTCGTCCAAGATCTGCCGCGAGATCCGCGAATATGAGCGTGCCAATACGACCGTCGCCAACATCTATTCGATGCCGCGCGTCCGCCGTTATGTCGATGCGCTCGCCGCACGGGTCGGGAAGCCAGGGCTCGTCAACTATCTCAGTTCCGAAGGCGGCATCGAGACCGGAACCGAAGCGTCGGAACGCCCCGTCACGCTCTGCGTTTCGGGTCCGGCCGGTGGCGTGCTCGGCGGCAGCTTCCTCGGCGACCAGACCGGCAAGCGCAATCTCGTCACCGTCGACATGGGCGGAACGAGTTTCGACGTCGCGGTGATCCGCGACGGGCGCTTCGACATCAAGAACACGTTCGAGGTCGAGTGGGGCATTCCGATCAAGACGCCGACGATCGACATCAAGACCATCGGTGCCGGCGGCGGCAGCATCGTTTGGGTCGATGATGGGGGTGCGCTGCGCGTCGGTCCGAGCAGCGCCGGCGCCGATCCGGGTCCTGCCTGCTATGGCCGCGGCGGCACGGAATGCACCGTGACCGACGCCAATCTGGTGCTCGGGCTCATCCGTTCCAACGCTGCATTTCCCCTCGATGTCGAACGCGCGCGGGCAGCCGTCGGCCGGATCGCGGAACGCTTTTCGGTCTCGATCGAGGCTGCGGCGGAAGGCATTTACCGCGTCGTCAATGCCGCGATGGCGACGGCAATCCGCCAGATGACGGTCGAAAAGGGCATCGATCCCCGCGACTTCACCCTGGTGCCATTCGGCGGGGCCGGCGGGCAGCACGCCTCGATCCTCGCCAAGGAAGTCGGCATCCCGGAGATCATCGTTCCCAACATGCCAAGCGTCTTCTCGGCGTTCGGCATGGTCAGCGCACCGCTCAAGGTCAGCCGCGCCCGCACCATTCTCAAACCGCTTGAGAGTCTGGCGCCTGGAGAGATCGAGGCCTTTCTCCGCGACCTCGCCGCCGAGATCGGAACCGACGCCTTCGAGAACGCGACCGGCGCACCGCGCTATGAGTTCAGCCTCGACCTTCGCTACGTCAAGCAGGCGCATGAGATCAGCGTGCTCGTTCAGCCGGATTGGACAGCCGGCCAGATCGCCGAGGCCTTCGAAGAGAAGCACTTCGCGCTCTATGGAACGCGGCACGGTCACGCCGTGATGGTCGTGACGAGCCGGGTCACCGCCATTGCCGATATGCCGCCGCTGCCGATCCCGGCCGAGGCGGAGATGCCGGACGCGGTGGCGACAGCCGAGCGGATGACGACCATCACCGGCGTCGCCGGACCGGTTGCCATCTATGACCGCACACGGCTCGTGCCCGGCATGCGATTTGCCGGGCCATGCCTCATCGAGGAGGTCGATACGACCTTCTTCGTCGCCGAGGGCGCCGCGGTCCGCGTCGATCCTTTCCGCAATCTTGTCATCGCCACGAACGGGGACCAGCCCTCATGAGCAGCCTCGACCCCTTCACCCAGCAGATCATCCGCAATCATCTCTTCTCGACCACCGACGAGATGATCCAGACCACGGTGTTGACGGCCTATTCGCCGACCTTCTCCGAGGGCTTCGACTTCTCTTGCGCCCTGTTCGACACGAAGGGCCGCATGGTCATGCAGTCACGCGGCGTCGGCGTCCATCTCGGCTCCCTCGTGGGCGCCATGCAGGCGATGGTGAAACGCTTCCCCGCTCCGAAGCCTGCCGACGTGTTCATCACCAACAATCCCTATCTCGCCACGCATCAGTCCGATGTGGTGGTCGCGCGGCCGATGTTCTGCGAGGGCACGCATGTCGGCTATGCCGTCAATATTGGCCATTGGACCGATATCGGCGGCATGAGCGCAGGCGGCTGCGCCGGCACCTCCACCCATGTCGTGCAGGACGGCCTCATCATCCCGCTGTCGCGGCTTTATGCGCAGGGCGTGCTGATCGAGGAGACGCGCGACTTCATTCTTGCCAATGTCCGTCTTCCCGAAGACGACTGGGGCGACCTGATGAGCCAGGTCTCGGCGACAGCGATTGCCGAGAGCCGCATCCAGTCACTCGCCGCCCGCTATGGCGTGGCTGCGGTGATCGACGGCATGGAGGCCGCGATCGAGTATTCTCGCGCCCGCTTCCTGGCCGCGCTGAAGGCAATTCCGGATGGCGTCTACGAGGCCGAGGACTTCATCGAGGATGACGGGCTGACCGACGCCACCTATCCGATCCGCGTCAAGGTCACCAAATCCGAAACCGGCTTCCTGCTCGATTTCGCCGGCACGGCGCCGCAGGCGCCGACACCCGTCAACGCGACCTTCACCTCGGCGCGTGCCGGCGCCTATGCGGCGATCGTTGCCCTCGTCGACCCGAGCATTCCGGTCAACCATGGCATCTTCGATCAGGTCGAGATGATCGCGCCACCGCGGTCGATCGTGAATGCCGAGTGGCCGGCACCGGTCTATGGCTGCACGTTCGAAATGGCGAAGCGCGTCCCGGAAACGATCCTCAAGGCCTTTGCCGAGGCCGTGCCGGAGCGGATCGGCGCCGGAAGCCACGCCTCGGGCAATAACCTCGCTGGCCGTGCCTACGACGCGCGAACCGGCACAGAGGCGGTTTGGTACAACTATTACGAGGGCGGCCAAGGTGCGACCGCCGCCGCGATCGGCAACGACGCCGTCTATTTCTGGGGCGAGACGTCGATGAACCAGCCGATCGAAGTCTGGGAGCACAAATATCCGGTCCTGGTCGATCGCTATGCGATCCGGGATGGCTCAGGCGGCGCGGGACGCCATCGCGGTGGCCACGGCACCGTCCATGAATATCGCCTGCTGGCCGACCACTATCTTTCAGGGCTCGGCGACCGCCACCGTGTTGCCCCCTGGGGTCTCGCCGGCGGCTCGCCGGGCACGCCCAATCGCTGGTCGATCCACCGCGACGGCGTCACGACAGAACTCGGGGAGCTCTACGGGCTGAAGAGCCCATCGAAATTCTACAACCTGCATGTACCCAAAGGCGACGTTCTCATCATCGAGACCGGCGGCGGGGGCGGTTACGGAACGCCATAACTCAATAAGAGAGCAACAGCTCCGACGGGAAAGACTTAAGCAATCACAATTCCAGAGGTGACTATGTCTTATCTACGCAAATTCGCTTTGTCGTCGGCGTTAGTGGTAGGAGTCGTGCTCCCATCACTTCCGGCACTGGCCGATACGGCCAGCGAGACTTTGATCGTCGCCGGCCCCCGCACCCCGGAGTCGCTCGAACTCGAATATCCTTCGACCGAGGCCGTGCAGGAGGCCCGCAAGAACGTCTATGAGCGTCTGCTCGCCTATGAGATGAAGACCAACGAAGACGGCGTCCAGGTCGAGAACTTCGACAAGCTCGTCGGCGCGCTGGCGAAGTCCTGGGAAGTGTCGCCGGACCGCTCGTCGATCACGTTCCATCTGACCGACGCCAAGAGCCACGCCGGAAATACGCTCACCGCGGACGACCTGATGTGGACCTTCGAGCGCGGCTGGACGCTCAAGGGCACCTTCTACTGGTATATGCACCAGATGCTGAAGATCAACGATTTCAGCGCCTTCCAGAAAATCGACGACCACACCGTCAAGATCCAGCTGCCCGGCCCGTCGCCACTGATCGAGCGCCTCTGGGTGAATTCGGATCTTGGGATCATCGATGCGACCGAGGCGAAGAAGCATGTCACCGCCGAGGATCCCTGGGCGGCCAAGTGGCTCAGCACCAATACGGCCTCGTTCTCGCCCTACAAGGTCACCACTTTTACGCCTGGCCGGGAAGTCGTCTATGAGGCGAACCTCGACTATTATCGCGGCGTCCCGAAGCTGAAGAAGATCATCTTCCGCGAGGTGCCGACCTCATCCAACCGCGTGGCCGCGCTCCAGGGCGGTGCCATCGACGTCGCGGAATGGCTGCTGCCGCGCGAATTGAACCTTCTGTCCAAGGTTCCCTCGGTCAAGGTTTCCAAGGTCTACGGCAACTACATCCACCGCGTCGACCTGAACAACACGATCAAGCCCTTCACCGACCCACGGGTCCGCCAGGCGCTCAACTATCTCGTTCCACGCGACCAGATCGAGAAGAGCGTCTATTTCGGCACTGCACGCCCGACCAAGAGCCCAGTCTCCGAAATCTATCCGGGCTTCACGGATGAATATTTCGGCTACACGGAAGACGTCGCGAAGGCCAAGGCACTGCTCGCCGAAGCCGGCTATCCGGATGGCTTCAAGACCGAACTCGGCTACCGCACCGGCGACGAGATCGAGGAGCAGATCGCGATCATCCTCAAGACCGCGTTTGCGAGGGCTGGCGTCGATCTGGAACTCTCCAAGCTGCCCAGTTCGACGCTGGTCGAGCGCTACTCCGGCGGCACGATCCCTGCATACTTCCTGCGCGACATGGCGATCGTCCCGGACGCCGCCTATGTCACCAATCTCTGGCTCAACAGCCAGTCGATGGTGGATTTCTCGCACTACAAGAATGCGGAGGTCGACAAGCTGATCGACAAGAACCTGACCGCCACCGACGAGCCGGCGCGCCTCGCCGACATGAAGAAGGTGCAGCAGATGGTGGTCTCGGATGCACCATGGGTGTTCCTGTTCAACCCCGGCTATCAGCTTGCGACGCGGGCCAATGTGAAGGGCACGTCCTGGTACACGCCGAACGGCAACGCCTGGTTCGACTACCACAAGGAATAGCGCGTGGGCGCGGCGGGCCAGACGGCTCGCCGCGCCGCTTCGCTTCGTCTCTCCCGGTTCAGTGAAGGAGCTGCCTCATGCGCGTGTCTCCACGACAATTCTGGCGCCGTCAGCCTCGCCTGCTGCGCATCATCGTGACGCGCATCGCATTGATCGTGCCGCAGATGTTCGGCGTGACGCTGATCGCCTTCCTCCTGATCCGCCTGCTCCCCGGCGATCCGGCGAGGCTGATCCTCGGCAATTTCGCGACCGACGAGTCGATCGCGCTCTATCATCAGAAGCTCGGCCTCGACAAAGATGTCTGGACGCAATTTGCGATCTACCTGGGCAATGTGCTGCATGGCGATCTCGGCACCTCGCCCTTCACCTCCAAGCCGATCCTCGATGACCTTGCCGATCGGGCGCCGGCGACGCTGGAGCTGATCCTGTTCGCCGTGATCTGCACGGTTGGCATCGGCGTCACGATCGCCGTCACCTCGGTGGTAAAGAAGGGCAGCGCCTTTGACTGGGGCGCGCGCGCTTATGGATTTGCAGCAGGCGCCCTGCCCGACTTCTGGGTCGCCCTGCTCCTCGTCTTCTTTCTCTATTACATGCTCGGCTGGGCGCCTGCCCCCTTTGGACGCGTCGACATGATGCTGACGCCACCGCCGACCGTGACCGGATTTTTGACCATAGACAGCCTTCTCGCAGGTGATTTCGAGGCCTTTCGCTCGTCCGCCGGTCGGCTGATCCTGCCCATTCTCACGATCACCATCGTCAATGCCGGCGCGGTCACCAAGATGACCCAGACGGTGTTTGCCGAGATCTGGGCCGCGCCTTTCGTCGAGCAGATGCGGGCCTGCGGTGTCCCGGAACGCCAGATCATCCGTGCGGCGCTGCGCAACAGCCTGCCGCCGATCATCAGCGTCTCCAGCTTCATCCTCGGCTTCCTGCTCGGCGCCGCCGTGCTGGTCGAGACGATCTTCTCCTGGGGCGGCCTCGGCCAATATGCCGTGCAGGCGGTGATCAACAGCGACTATGCGGCTTTGCAAGGCTTCGTGCTCGTCGCCTCCGCGTTCATCCTCGTCGTCTATTCGATTGCCGACATCCTTTATGAAGTCGTCGATCCGCGGATCAGGACATGATCACCATGCCATCCGACGCACCGATCCGCTCATCGTTCCTCCGCCCCGCCCTTGTCATCGGTCTCTTCCTGCTGGCGCTCCAACTGATCGCCATCATCTTCGCCCCGTGGATCGCGCCATTTTCGCCGATCGAGGCAAATCCGATCGACTCGCTCCAAACACCCAATGCCATCCACTGGCTGGGCACCGACGAACTCGGCATGGACATCTTCTCGCGCATCGTCTTCGCCACGCGCGTCAACCTCCTGATCGGCTTCGCAGCGGTGGCGATCTCGCTCGCGATCGGCGTGCCGATCGGCGTCCTGGTCGGCTATTACCGCGGTTTCACCGGCGCACTCGTGATGCGCTTTTTCGACTTCATCCAGTCCTTTCCCGTCTTTGTGCTCGGCATGGCGCTGGTCGCCGTGCTCGGACAGGAGATCTGGAGCGTCGTCATCGTGCTGTGCATGCTGTTCGTGCCGATGTTCTCGCGCATCGTCCGCGCCGAAGTCCTGTCGCTTCGAGAGCGCCCGTTCATCGCCGCCGCGCGGTGCAGCGGAGCGGGTGATTTCGCGATCATGTTCCGCCACATCCTGCCGAACGCCATGACGCCGGTGATCGTGCAGATCTCCGTCTCGATCGGCATGGCCATCCTGTTGACCGCGGGCCTTTCATTCATCGGCGCCGGCGTGCGGCTGCCCGCGCCGGAATGGGGACTGATGGTGAGCTCCGGCGCCCAGCAGATGATCCTTGGAGTCTGGTGGGTTGCTCTGTTCCCCGGCCTCGCAATCGTCTTTTCGGTTCTGTCCTTTGCGCTCCTCTCCGATGAGGCCAAGCGCCTCCTCGACACCAGCAGGCCCGGAGTGCGGCGATGAGCCAGAGTAGCGAGGCGCCTATCGTCGAACTGGACGGCCTCAGCGTCGGCTTCGGCGACAAGACCGTGATCGACGGTGTCGATCTGCAATTGCGTCCGCGCGAGATCTTCGGCGTCGTCGGCGAAACGGGCGCCGGCAAGTCGGTGCTCGCCCGCGCCATCATCGGCCTTCTCCCCACCGGTGGCCGGGTTCTTGCCGGACAGGTGCGTTATCGCGGCCAACCGGTCAGCACGATGGGGCCCGAGGATGCGAGGGCGTTTCGCGGCGGCAAGGTGGCCCTGATCGGCACCAATGCCAAGGCGCTGCTCGATCCTGTCGCGCGGGTCGGCGACCAGATCGCGCGCGTCGTGCGGAGCCATGAACGGTTGGACAAGCGAGCCGCCACGGCCCGCGCGGTCGCTCTCATGCGCGAGATCGGCATCAACGACCCGGAACGACGTGCCCGCGCCTATCCGCATGAACTTTCCGGCGGCATGGCGCAGCGCATCGTGATCGCGATGGCGCTTGCCGGCAATCCGGACGTCCTGCTCGCTGATGACGCAACACTCGGCCTCGACGCGACCGTCCAGGCGCAAGTGCTCGAGAGCCTGGTCGAACGCTCGCGGGAGCGCGGCCTGTCGGTGCTTCTCGTCACGCACGACCTCGGCATCGTCCGGCATTATTGCGACCGCGTCGCCGTGATGAAAGCTGGCCGGCTCGTGGAAGTCGGCGACGTCGAGCCCTTCCTGGCTGCGCCTGCAAACCCCTATAGCCGCGAACTCCTCGACGCCGCCCGAGCCCGGCCGACGCTGCAGCGGCCGCTCGCCGAGGACGACCGCCCGCCACTGGTCAGCGTCCGCGACCTGACGATGCATTTTGCGGTCCCTGGTTCGGTCGAGCCGATCCGGGCCGTCGATGGGGTCAGCTTCTCGATCGCAGCCGGCGAAACGCTGGCCCTTGTCGGCGAAAGCGGCTCCGGCAAGACGACGGCGGGCCAATGCCTGATGCGTCTGCTCGACAACACCGATGGCCGCATCATCTTCAACGGCCGCGACATCACCGACCTTCGCGAGAACGCTTTTCGGCCGCTCCGGCGCAACATGCAGATGGTGTTTCAGGAACCCTATGTCGCGCTCAATCCGCGCTGGCGCGTGCGCGACCTGCTCGCCGAGCCGATGGCACTCATCGAGCCCATGACCTCCGCCGAGCGCGCGCGGCGGGTGGCGGAGCTCCTCGAGGCAGTCCATCTGCCCACCGCTCTCGCCGAAGCGCGGCCGCATGAGTTGACGGCCGGCGAGCAAAAGCGCGTCGGCGTGGCGCGGGCGCTCGCCACGAAGCCGAGCTTCATTGTCTTCGACGAGCCAACCACCGCGCTCGACATTCGCGTCCGCGCCCAGATCATCGATCTCATTCGTGGGTTGCAGTCGCAGATGAACCTCGCGGCACTGTTCATCACGCATGACCTCAACTCGGTCCGCTCGCTCGCCCATCGCGTCGCGGTGATGCATCTCGGCAAGATCGTCGAACAGGGCAGCACGGAGGCCATCTTCGAGCGCGCCGAGCACCCCTATACGCGCAAGCTCCTCGCCGCCGAATTGCCCGTCGACTGCGAACCGCTGCCGCCCGGGGATATCGCCGCGTGATGCCGCGCGGCGTAGCTGCGCCGTGCGATCTCGACGCGTCGTCGGCGCTGGCGCTGATCCGCTCGAGGCAACTCGGGGCGGAGGAGTTGGTTCGCTCCTGCCTCGACAGGATTGCGGAGCGCGAGCCGACGATTCGCGCATTCGTGTCAGTTGACGCGGATGCCTCCATCGCCGCGGCGCGTCTGTTGGACAATGGCGTCGGCCGGGATGGGCCGCTTCAGGGCCTGCCATTCGGGGTGAAGGACGTCATCGACGTCGCCGGCATGGAAACGCAGTTCGGCTCCGACTTACCGATCGGGCGCGTGGCCCACGCCGATGCCGCTGTCGTTGCGACGCTTCGCCGGGCCGGTGCCATCGTGCTCGGCAAGACCGAAAGCGTGGAACTCGCCGCGACTGGCCGCATTCCGCCGACGCGCAACCCGCGCGATCCGACGAGAACGCCGGGGGGATCATCGTCCGGTTCGGCGGCTGCAGTTGCCGCAGGAATGGTCCCCTTTGCTATCGGGACGCAGACCGGCGGATCGCTCGTCCGACCAGCTTCTTATGTCGGGATCCATGCGCTGAAGCCGAGTCACGGCGTCGTGCCGGTGGGCGGCGTCCACCCGCATGCGCCCTCGCTCGATTGCGTCGGCTGGCACGCCCGATCGGTCGCCGATCTCGCACTCGTCGCCTCGCTGTTTCCCTTTCCGCCCGCTCCCCGACCGGTCGCCGCTGACCCGCGCCGACTTCGCGTAGGGATCTGCTGGACCCCGCAATGGGACGAAGTTGACGGAGACGGCCGTTTCGTCTTCCAGGCGGCGGTCGATAGACTTGCCGCGGCGGGCATCGACCTCGGCGAAGCGACGCTGCCGCCGCTGTTCGATGGCCTATCAGCGGCGCAACTCGCAATCATGCGCGGCGAGGCGCGCATCTCGTTCCGGCGCTACTACGACTGCTGGCGCGAGCAGATGCACCCTGACCTCGCGGCGATTTTCGAGGAGGACGCGGCCCCTCGGGCCGGGACGACGGACCGCCTTGCCGACGCGCTCGCGCTGGCAGCGCGCTGCCGCGCCGTCTTTGCCGATCTCGCACATTCGTTCGACGCGATCATTGCGCCGGCCACAACCGGCGCTGCGCCACTGATCGGCAGCGGCACCGGATTGCCGACCATGAACAGGATGTGGACAGCGCTTCACGTCCCCATCGTCGCGCTCCCGACATCCCGAGACGGAAGCGCGCTGCCGATCGGCTGCCAACTGATTGGACGCTTTCGCGAAGACAATCACCTGTTGCAGGTGGCCGCGCATATCGACAGCTTCCTGCAGCCGACCAGTTGAAGGGGCGAGCAGGAGCACGGGACGTCCGGGCTTCGCGCCGGGCACCGTCGCTCTGAGACCAGGCCCGCTGCCCTCGGCGGCGACCGCTTCTGTCTCAATGCCCGCCTCGGCAAGAAATGCCGCGAGCCTCGCGGCAACGGCCGCGACGCCGCCGTGATTGGCTGTGCCGCTGTCGATGGCGACCAGTTCGCCGAGGAGCGACAGCATCACGTCACAACGGGATGCCAGCCATTCGACGGCCGACAGGGGCGCGGTGGCCGACATCAGACGCCCCGCCCGCCGGCCGTGAGGCCGTTTACGTCCCAATGGCTGAGCGAGCGGGCCGCTTCAACAACGTAGGGCGAGAACCGACGCTCATAGTCCTCCGGGTCCCATTTGGTGAGCGTGCCGGCAACATGGACGGCGGCGACGGGCCGCCCGGCGGCATCGAGAACCTGGGCCGCGACCGCCACCTCGCTCGGCGCGCTCTCGTTGACGACGAAGCCATAACCGCGCTCGCGCGACCGGGCGCCCTTTGCCTCAGCCATGAGCTGCTGCCGGGCCGATGGCGCGGAGAAGATCGTCTGGCCGGTCCGAGCGGCGGTAACGCTCCGCTGGCCGGATCATGACGCATGATGGGGTTTTTGGCCCCGCTCGACGCGCGAACAGCTGGTCGAAGCCTCCCCTAGATCATACGACGGCGAGTTGACGTACCAGCCAGTCCTCGCCGCCGAACGCTCCGGACTTCGAGAAGCAGGGCACGCCCGTCCATCGGCCGGCATCCATCCGCGAGGCCGGGATCCCAGGTTCGCTTTCGCCCATTGCCACGAGCCTGTCGGCGCCGAGGGCGGCGCAGAGCGAGGCGAAGGTCTCCCCGCCGACGACGGTCAGCACATCGGGCGGTGGCATCTCGTCCGCGAGACCGTCGATCCGGCGAGCGATGAGCCGTGCCGCCTCTGCACCGTCGATCCCATCGGGCAGATCCGGCATGGCGACGCAGCGTCCGCTCGCCGACAACCGTGCGGCGATCGCCCGGGCGCTTGCCGCCACGTCGGCGCCATAGCGGACAATCGGCTCCTTGCTGTGTTCCAAGAACGCAGCGATCTGGCGGCGCGTGACGTGGTGATGCGAGCCGACCAGCACGAAATGCGAGCCTGGCGGCGACGCGACAACCGGCACCGGGCGACCGGCGAGCGCCCGCGCCAGCCCGGCAGCGCCGCACCAGAGCGTTCCGGCGGCGCCGCGGTGGCGAGCGACGATTCCATCGAGTTCGTCATCCGCCGTTGCGTCGAGCAGCAGGACCTTCGTGCCTTGATCGGCAAGCGGGTTTGTCGTTTCGGTCGCGATGGCGATTCCATGGCGGGCGAGCGCCGTCGCCGGCTCGGCGACCAGCTTGATCGCGCCGGTAGCGTCGGCC
The DNA here is from genome assembly GCF_900129325.1 of Kaistia soli DSM 19436. Classification (GTDB taxonomy): domain Bacteria; phylum Pseudomonadota; class Alphaproteobacteria; order Rhizobiales; family Kaistiaceae; genus Kaistia; species Kaistia soli. The sequence goes on from NZ_FQUP01000003.1 coordinate 388,132, forward strand.
ACGACCTGGCGTCCGCCGATCGTCATCCGCCGCTGCGCTGGAAAGGCCGGCGCGAGCACGACACGGCGGAACAGGCCCGACCGGACTATCTCCGCGAGTTCGGCGGCCCAATGGCCGCGCAAGAGGCTGTCGATCTTCTTGAAGGCGATGTCGGCCCCGGTCAGCGCCGCCACGGTGTCCCGCGTCGCTGCGATCGCCGCCGTCTCCTCGCCGTCGCGGCATGACATATTAATGGCGAAGGACGTTCCCGGTCGAGCGGCCTTCGGATCGACGAGAACCGGAACGGGACCGACAAGGCCGGCAAACTGGGCGCTCGTGTCGAGCGCTCCGGTGAGATCGTCGGCGACGAGGCGAAAAAGAGTCATGCGGCGGCGGTCGTCGAGGCTCTCGACGGGACGACGGTCACCGAGACGCCGATGTTGCGGACCCGCTCGATCTCGGAGGGGTCGGCTCGGTCGTCGGTGAAGAGCTCGTGGATATCGGAGAGTTCGCAAATTCTGCAGAACGCGGCCGCGCGGAACTTCGATGCATCGGCGAGCAGTACGACGCGCCGCGCCGCCGCGATCATGGCGCGCTTCATGGCAGCGGCCTCAAGCGACGTTTCGCTGAGTCCGAGAGCCGTGATGGCATGCGTGCCTATCAAGGCAACATCGGCCGATAGCTCCCGGAGTAACCCTTCGCCCGGCTCGCCGACCATGGTAAGCGAACCCGCCCGCACCGTGCCGCCGAGCACGACGACCCGCATATTGTTGGCCCCGGCCAGCACCTGGCCGATGCCGAGATCATTGGTAACGGCGGTCAGAGGGACGCCTCGCTCGACGCAGGCACGAGCTGCCGCGAGAACCGTGGAACTGCTGTCGAAGAGAACGCTGGCGCCGGATTTCAGCGTCGCTGCGGCAGCTGAACCGATCGCCTCCTTCTCGAACCGGTCGAATTCGGCGGTGATCGCCGCCTCCGGCTCGAAGGTCGATTGCAACTGCTTCTGGATCACAGCCCCGCCATGCGAGCGCTCCAGATAGCCGCGCTCCTCGAGATGCTCCAGATCGCGGCGGACCGTCGACATCGAGATGCCGATCGCCTCGGCCAGCTCCTGGATGGAGGCGGCGCCGCGCTTGCGGATGAGCTCGAGCATCGTCGCGCGGCGCTGGGCGGGTATGAGTTCGGGGCGTCGGGTCTGATTCATTGATTTCGAACGGAGGTTAGGGGGTGCGGCGGGCGCGGTCGATCAAGAGCATCGCGAGGATGATGCCGCCGAACACCATCTGCCGCAACGCGTCGGGGACCTGCATCAACGAAAGAACCGAGGCGAGCAGAGTGATGAAGATCGCACCCATGAAGGTGCCCGAATAATTGCCGCTGCCGCCGAAGATCGACGTGCCCCCGAGGACGACCGCGGCGATGACCGGCATCAGATAGCTGTCGCCCATGCCCTGATAGGCTTGGTTGGCATAGCCGACGAGCAACAGCCCGCCGAGGCTTGAAAGGAGGCCGGCCAGGGCGAAGACGCCTACGATGATTCGCTCGACCGGAGCGCCAGCGAGGAAGAGAGCTCGCGGCGACTGACCGAGCGCATAGATATAGTTGCCGAAGACGGTGCGTCGCAGCATGAAAAGCACAAGCGCTCCAACGACAAGCCATAGAAGAAAGGCATTCGGAATGCCGACGGTCCGCTCGCGGGCGAGGAAGACCATCAGAGACGGCGGTGCGCCGGCCGGTTTCGCACCGCTGGTGTAGAACACCGTGATCCCGAGCAGCATCGCATTGACGGCGAGCGTCCACACCATGGCCGGAATCCGGAAGATCGCAACGCCGAGGCCGTTGACCGCCCCGATGAGCAGCCCGCCGGCGAGCCCGGCAGGGATCGCGATGAAGGCGAGCGTCGGGTTGCCCGACCCTGCGAGCGAGGTGGCGAGGATCGCCGTGCCGGTGATGGTCAGCGGCACGGAGAGGTCGATCTGCCCAAGCAGGATGACCAGCATCGCACCGGTTGCGAGGATACCGACGATCGCCGCGATCTGGAGCTGCTGCAGCAGGTAGTTGACCGAGAGAACGCCTGGAGATTCCAGCGCGGCGCCGGCCAGCACCACGACGCTGGCGACCAGAAGGATGACTACCGAACGATCGACGCCCCACGACGCCATCCGCCCTGTGCCGGTCGTTGAAGATGAGGTCGTTGACATCAGAGGAACCGCTCCAGGCGGGATCGCACGCGAAGCATGCCGAGCGAGCCAAGGGCGATGGCGATCGCAAGGATGGCGCCCTCGAAGAAGGGCTGAGCCAGCGGCGGAAGGTTGGAGAAGAACATAAGAGCCGAAATCGTCTTGAGGATGAAGGCGCCGAGCGCCGCGCCGAGCGGCGAGCCGACCCCGCCCGACAATGCAACGCCACCGATGACGACCGCGGCGATCGAATTAAGTGTGTAGGACGGCCCGATATTCGGATCGCCCGTCAGCGTCAGCATGCTGATATAAAGTCCCGCGAGCGACGCGAAGAAGCCGCCAAGCGCATAGGCCGCAAGCGTCACCTGAGGCACGCGGATGCCGGTCATCACCGAGGCGTCCCGCGAGGAGCCAATGGCGTAAAGGCTCATGCCGAACCGGCTCCGACGCAGCGGGATGGCGACCAGAACCAGAATGATGGCGAGTGCGATCAGCGCTGTGGGCACGCCATAGACATCGTAGGTCAGCGCGTCGGAGAGCGTCTCGTCGATATCCCCGCCTGGTGTTGGCCGCAGCAATAGGGCAACGCCTGAATAAAGGCTGCCGAGCGCGAGCGTCGCCACGATCGGCGGAATACGGCCGACGACGACGGCGAGGCCGTTGAGCAGACCGCAGCCAGTGCCGACAATCATGACCAGCAGGACTCCAAGCGCCACTTCGCCAAGGGAACCCGACAGGAGGTGCGAGGCAGCGACATTGGTCAGCGCGATCATGGGACCGACCGAGAGATCGATGCCGCGCACCAGCACGACGAAGAACTGCGCTATGGCGGCAAGCGCCAGGAGCAGGCCCTGATTCGACCAGATCGTCATCACATAGGTTGAGAAGCCGCGCGGCTGGATGGTGATGTAGAACGCGAACAGGATCGCGAGCAGCACCGCTGAGATCACGACGCGCGGCACCTTGAACTTGCCGCTTCGGGATATGCCGGTTTCTGTCATGTCGAGGCCGTGTTCGAGTGGGCGTTGAGCGCTGCGGCGATCAGGGCGTCGGGCGTGACCTCGTCGCCGCTCATCTCGCGGACAACCCGCCCGCGATAGAAGACGTAGATGCGATGGCAGAGATGGATGAGTTCCTCATAGTCCGTCGACTGAAGGATGATCGCGAGGCCCTCACCTGCCAGTTCCTGGAGAAGACGGTAGATCTGCGCCTTAGTGCGCACATCGATGCCACGCGTCGGGTCCATCAGAAGCAGGCAGCGCGGCGATAGGGCGAGCCATTTTGCGAGCACGACCTTCTGCTGATTGCCGCCCGAGAGCACCTTGACCGGATCGTCGAGGCTTTTCAGCTTGATCTCCAGCCGTTCCGTGAGGCGCGCAACGGCCACGTCTGCAGGGCCCGCCGCCTTTGTCAGCCCATAGGGCTTGCGGCTGAGCCCGGCGAGGCTGAGATTCTCGCCGATCGACATGTCGAGGATCAGGCCCTCGGTCTTGCGGTCTTCCGGAACGAGGGCGATGTCGACGCCCGGCGCCTTCGCGCGGCGCGGGGTGACACCGCCAAGCGGCTTGCCGTCGAGCGTCAGCGTTCCCTGCACACCCTTCAGGACGCCGAAGACGGCATGCATCAGATATTGCTGGCCCTGGCCGTCGAGGCCGCCAAGGCCGATGATCTCGCCCGGCCGGACGTCGAAGTCGACAGCGTCAAGCCCGCGCTCCCAGCTGAGGCCGCGCCCTGAAAGGAGCGGTGCGACGCTCATGGCTGGCCCCGCGACTCGCGGGGGGAAGAGTTCGGTCAGCGGCTGCCCGACCATCAGTCCGATCATCTCGTCGCGGTTGCGCGTGCCGGCCGCGAAGGTCTCGACATGGCGGCCATTGCGAAACACCGAGACGCGGTCCGCCACGGCGTCGATCTCGTACATCCGATGGGAGATGAAGAGGATCGCGCAGCCTTCATCGCGCAGCTTGCGGATCACGGCAAACACCGTCTCCACACGCTCGGCCGTCAGCGCCGCCGTGGCCTCGTCGAGGATCAACAGACGCGGCCGCCGGTGGATAGCCTTGGCGATCTCGACAAGCTGCCGATCGGCAAGCGGAAGCTCGGAGACGAGCGAAGAGAGGCCGATATGGCTGCCGCCAACGCTATCGAGCGAGGCGCGCACGGCCTTGACTGCGGCGCCGCGAATGAGCCGCAGCATCGGCCCGCCGTCACCGAGCAGGAGATTGTCGCGCACCGTGAGATGCGGCATCAGCGACAATTCCTGGAACATGCAGACGATGCCGAGCGCCGTCGCATCGCGCGGCGTCGCGAAATGCCGCTCGACTCCGTCGACCTTGATGGTGCCGCCATTGGGCGTGATCACGCCCGCCAGCAGCTTCATTAAAGTCGACTTGCCGGCGCCATTCTCGCCGAGAATGGCGTGAACGGCACCAGCCTCGATCGTCAGCGAGACGTCGGTCAGGGCAGGAATCCCGCCATAGGTCTTGGATACGGCGGAGAATTCGACGAGAGATGTCATTCGAACTGGCCTTCCGATGTCCCGCCGACGCGGATCACTCCGCGTTCTGGGCGTCCTGTCCCAGCAGTTCCTGCGGCGTGAAGACCGGGAAGCACTGCGGATAGCCGGTCGTCGTATAAAAATTCGGAGGCAGGTCCGGGAAGTAGTCCTTGCCGGAAACGAGATCGGCATTGTTCTTGTTCGGAATCGGCAGGAAGACCTTCTGGGGCAGTGCTTTGCCATTGAGGAGCACGACCGCCGCCTCCAGAGCGAGTGCCGACATCGCCGGCGCCTGCGCGGCGGTTATTCCCGGATACTTGCCCTCGACGGCAAGCTGGCGCGTGCCGTTACCCGCGTCGACGCCGATCGGGACGACCGGGTGCTTGGCAGCCTGCATCGCATGAAGCGCGCCGATCGCCCCCTCCTGGACCATCACGCCGTCGAAATTGCCATTGGTGGCAATCGCGTCGGCGGTGCCCTTCTCGGCGGTGCCCGCATCCCAGTTGCCGACGACCTGTACGACCTTCAGGTCCTTGTACTGGTCGAGCACCGAATGCATGCCCTCATGGTTGTCGCGATCGACGCTGTTGCCCGGCAGGCCCGAAATCTCGAGCACCTGGCCCTTCACGTCGCCCTTGGCAGCCTTGATCCCGTCGACGACGGCCTGCGCCTTCATGCGGCCGAGGTCGAACTGGTCCTCGTTGACCTGCACGATCTTGTCGGAATCGAGAACGTTGTCGAACGTGACGAGCACGACGCCGGCGCGCTGTGCACGCTTCACAACCGCGTCGAAGGCGGTCGGGTTCACCGCGTTGATGACAATCGCGTCGTAGCCAGCAGCGATGTAGTTATCAATCGCCGCGATCTGGGCGGCTGAGTCATTCCCGACCGAGATCACCTTGAACTCGGAGAGCTGTTTGGCATTGTCAGGGCGCGCACCCCATGCCTTGGCGGACTGGATAGCGGTGATGCGCCAATCATTGCCGACATAGCCGTTCACCAGCGCGATCTTGTACGGGCCCTTCTTGGCATCATACTGGATCGTCTTCTGATTGTCCTTGGCCGGGCTGAAGCACTCCGGCTTGTAGGTATCGGCATGAGCGCCCCAGGTTAGCGCAGCGATCGACGCCGCGCCCAGGAGCCGGGTTATGAATTTCACGGATGCCATGGCAAGTCCTCCCTTTCAGATCGAGTGAGGCGCAGCAGCCTGCGCTCATATTCACTCGCCGGTGGTAGAAAGTGAGAGATTTCGAAAAGTGTCAACTCCCATTTAACACGCGCTCGGCCGCCTGCGCCCACTTTACCCCGCTTTTGTGCAGTGCAATGACGTTTTCTGATAGAACGTGACGTTATATGACTTCCCAACTCCGCCCGCCTTCGCTAGCTTCCGCTCAAACAAGATCAGGTGCATCAGTGTCTCGACCCAGGATTGCCGTCACATCGGGAGACCCGGCCGGAATCGGACCGGAGATCATGGCGCGCGCAGCCACAGTGCTGCGCCCGCGTATCGCTTCCGGCGATCTCTCGCTCGTGCTTGTTGGATCGGCCTCGGCCCATCGCAATGCCGTGAAGTCTCTTGGCCTCGATGATCCCGCGGTGTCCGTCGATCCGGCCCTCCTCGCAGCGCCAGACTCGCCACCCATTGCCTTCGTCGACGTCGATGCCGATCGGCTTGAGGTTCCGGTCGGGCGCTCCACCGCCGAGGGTGGCCGGATCGCCTATGATGCGATTGCGAAGGCCGTCGATTTCGCGATGGACGGACGCGCAGATGCCATCTGCACCGGGCCGATCAGCAAGGAGGCCTTGAACTTCGCCGGCCATCACTACAGCGGCCACACCGAGCTTCTGGCGGACCTGACCGGCGCCCGCGACAGCGTCATGCTGCTCGCTCACGGCAATATGCGCGTCAGCCACATCACCACCCATGTCGCCCTTGAAGACGTGCCGCGCCGCGTGACCCCCGAGCGGATCAGCCGCGTCGTGGTGCTGACCGACGAGGCACTCAAGGCGCTCGGTCTGCCGCGCCGCAAGATCGCAATTGCCGCGCTGAACCCGCATGCTGGCGAAGGCGGCCTGTTCGGTCGGCAGGATATCGACATCGTCGAACCGACGATCCGCAAGCTTCGCGATGAGGGCTTCGATGTAGAGGGGCCGGTGCCTGGCGATACGGTCTTTGTGAAGCTGCGCGCCCGGCAGTTCGATGCGGTGATCGCGATGTATCACGACCAGGGGCACATCCCGGTCAAGCTTCTCGGCTTCTCGGTGGACGAGAAGACCGGCCGCTGGGAGGCGCTGAGCGGGGTCAATGTCACGCTTGGCCTGCCGATCATCCGGACATCGGTCGATCACGGCACGGCGTTCGACATCGCCGGCCGTGGCATCGCCAGTGAAACGAGCCTCATCGAGGCGATCGAACTCGCCGCGTCCTTCGCGCGATCGCGAAGCGCCTGACGCCGGAGGAGCGGGCCCACGGGCCCGTCGGCGCACCATTCATCGCGACCGGTCCGGGCCGGCCCGGTCGCACTCATACAATCTCGGCCCTTGGGGAGGATCCTATGATTTACAGACGAATTCGGACCGTTCTGCTGGCGATGGCGGCGCCCCTAGCCGTCGCGCTGGCGGGCTCTGCCTCGGCAGCGGCCGACAAGCCTACCATCGGCGTTGTCGTTCCGACGCTCGCTGCGCAGTTCTGGAACAACTACATCGACTTCATGAAAAAGGGCTCGGAAGAACTCGGGGTCAATCTCGTCGTGCTCAACGCCGACAACAAGCCCGATCAGATGGTGAAGTCGCTTGAAGACCTCGTCGCCCAGCCGGTCGATGGGATCATCTTCACGCCCTATTGGGCGACGGCAGCCCGTGGCCTGACGCTCGCGAAGGACGCCAATATTCCGGTGATCCTGACCGACAGCTATCCGGACTTCCAGCCGCAGAGCGATCGCTTCCCGAACTATAGCGCCTTTGTCGGCCCGAGCGACGAGGATGCCGGCAAGCAGATGGCCGAGGCGCTTTTTGCCGCCATTCCTGCCGACGCGAACGGCAAGAAGGTCATCGGCGTCGTTAATGGCACGGCCGGTACGTCGGTCGCCATCGACCGCCGCAAGGGCCTCGAGGACGCGCTGAAGGATCATCCGGAAGTGGTTATCGCGGGCGAAGTCGACGGCAATTTCGTCCGTGATACGTCCCAGACGGTGTTCGAGTCGCTCTATCAGGGCAACCCTGAGATCAAGGGCGTCTGGGCCGCCAATGGCGGCACGGCGACGGGCGTCATGACGGCGCTGAAGAATGCCGGCAAGCAGCCCGGCAAGGACGTGATGGTCGTCGCCATGGACCTCAACCCCGAGAATGTTACGGCGGTCAAGAATGGCGAGTTGCTGTTCGACATCGGCGGTCACTGGCTGCAGGGCGGCTTCGCGCTCGTCATGCTCTACGACCAGATCAAAGGTCACCCGATCCCGAAGGATCAGGACAACGTCAAGCTGAAGCTGCTGCCGCTGACGCAGGACCGCGTCGCCCAGTTCGAGGCCGATTTCCCCGGCGGCGTGCCGCCCTATGACTTCAAGGCCCACTCGCAGACCTACACGCCGAGCGCCGGCGCGGCCACCTTCGAGCTGAAATACTCGAAGTAAGCTGAGGTCACACGGTCGCGGCCCGGCGGAGCCTCCGTCCGGGCCGCGACCTCTCTTCGCACCGTCTCGCCCTGCTCTTCAGCCGGGGCCGTCCGGGAACACGACCTTGAAGATCGTCGCCACCGACATCGCCAGAAGCTTCGGCAGCACACGGGCCCTTTCCGGCGTTTCGATCACGCTTGAGCCCGGCCGCGTTCATGCACTCGTCGGGGAAAACGGCGCCGGCAAGTCGACTTTGCTGAAGATCCTCGCCGGTGCAGAGCGTCCCGATACAGGCAGCATCGCCATCGACGGCCAGCCCTATGCGCCGCGCTCGTTGGCAGAGGCGACAGCGCTTGGCGTCCGTCTGGTATTTCAGGAAATCACCATCAATCCGTCGCTGACGATCGCCGAGAACGTCTTCTCGGGCCAGTTGGCGAGATTCCGCAGTCGCGGCCTCCTCAACCAGGCTGCCATGAACCGTGCGGCGCAGGCCCTGCTCGACACCCTGGCGGTTGATGTCTCGGTAGCGCAACCGCTGTCGCGGCTCGATCTCGGCCAGTGGAAATGCATCGAGGTCGCACGCGCGCTCTCCACCGAGCCGCGCGCCGTCCTGTTCGACGAATCCACCGCCTTCCTCAACCACCGCGAGGCTGACCAACTGCTGGCCGCCATGCGTGCCCTCGGGAAGAGAGGCCTCGTCGTCGCCTTCGTCTCGCATCACCTTGCGGAGATCGCCGCGGTCGCCGACCAGCTCACCATCCTGAAGGACGGCAGCAAGGTCGGGGACTTCGCGGCCGGCGAACTCGACCGCGACGGCATCCAGAGCCGGATGGTCGGGCGCGACCTGTCGCGGGGTCTCTACCCTGCCCGCCCGGAGGCGCGGCTCGCTGGCGCGCCGATGCTGCGTTTCATCGGCGTGACGGCCGAAGGGCTTGAGCCGACCAGTCTTTCGGTCACTCCGGGGGAAATCCTCGGTATCGCAGGCCTTAAGGGCGCAGGCGGAGAGCGCATCCTGGAGATCGCGGCCGGTGTCGTACGCCCGCGAAGCGGCGGCGTGACGGTCGGCGGTGCTCCGCTCGTCGCGAAGACGCCAGCCGACGGCTGGGCCTCGCGCATCGCTTACCTGCCCGGCGAGCGCACGACCGAGGGCCTCATCGTTGATGCCAGCGTGCTCGACAATCTCGTCATGGCGAAGCCGCCGCGCCGCGGCCCGTTCTTCGATCGCGCCAAGGCGCGCACGATGGCACAGGCGATGATCGCCCGGCTGTTGATCAAGACGAGTTCCGAAAAGGCGCGCTCCGGCTCGCTCAGCGGCGGCAACCTGCAGAAGGTCGTGCTGGGCAAATGTCTCGCCATCGATCCACGCGTGCTGCTGCTCAACAATCCGACGCGCGGCGTCGATGTCGGCGCACGCACCGAAATCTATCGTTCGCTGCGCGAGGCCGCGAAGGAAGGACTCGCCATCCTGATGGTCAGCGAGGACCTCAACGAGTTGATCGGGCTCAGCGACCGCATCCTTGTCATGCGCGGACAACGCATCGCGGCGTCGATCGATGACCCGGCCGCCACCTCCGAAGACGCCATCATCCGGCACATGACCTGAGGGAAACCAATGTCGTCCACAAAACCCACGGTCACGGGACATTCCGAGACGACGCAGCGGCCGGCTGATGCGCGCTCGCGTCGCGACGACATCCGGCGCTTCTTCCCGATCCTGCTGCTGCTCGTCCTCGTCGCGGTGTTCTCCTTGGCATCGCCGCGCTTCCTGCAGTTCAACAATCTGATGATCGTCGCCCAGCAGGCCGTCGTGCTGCTGGTCGCGGCTCTCGGCATGACCTTCGTAATCATCGCAGGCTCGATCGACCTCTCGGTCGGTGCCATCGTGGCGCTGGCGGCGCTGGTGGCGGCTGCCACCGCAGCGAGCCTCGGCATTTATGCCATCGTTCCCGCATGCCTGATCGGCGCGGCCGCCGGCCTCGTAAACGGCATGGTCGTCGCGAAGGGCAAGGTCCCTTCCTTCATCGTCACCCTCGGCGCGATGGTCGTCTATCGCGGCATCGTGCTCTTCTTCACGCGCGGCGCGCCGATCTCGATCGATGACGAGCGCTTTCTCGATCTCTATTCGGGACGCACCGCCGGCATCCCGCATTCAGTGCTGATCGCCATCCTTCTGATCGCCGCCGCCGCGGTGATGCTCAACCTGACGGTCTTCGGGCGCGAAGTGCGGGCAATCGGCGGCGGCGAGCGGATCGCGCTCCTGACGGGCATCCGCGTCGACCGCGTCAAGATCGCGATCTTCGTGTTGTCGGGGCTAATGTGCGGCATGGCCGGCCTGCTTCAGGGCGCCCGCGCGATGGCAGCGACCGCTCAGCTCGGTGAGGGACTCGAACTCGATGCCATCGCCGCCGTGGTCGTAGGCGGGACACCGCTGACCGGCGGCGTCGGCAGCATCCAGGGGACGATCCTCGGCGCGCTCATCATCACCATTTTGTCGAATGGCATGAACATCGTCGGCCTCGACCCCTATTTCCAGAACATCGTCAAAGGCTTGGTGCTGGTCCTTTCGGTGTTCGTCACGATCGACCGCAAGAAGATCGGCATCATCAAGTGATCCACGAGATCTGCGAGCACGGATACAGGAGGAAGCGTTCATGACGATCCAGACCATGCGTGATTTCGGCATTGGCGAAGGCCAGCTGTTCATCGGCGGCCGATGGGTCGATTCCGCAAGCCGCGAGCGGCGCGAGATCGAGAATCCGAAGGACGAGAGCATCGTCGCCGCCGTCGCTTCGAGCACGATCGAGGATGCCGACCGCGCGATCGCCGCGGCGCGAAAGGCGCAGCCGCTCTGGCGGGCGACCACGGCGGCGCAGCGCGCGGCGCTGCTCAACCGTTTCGCCGCGCTCATCGACGAGAATGCCGAAGCGCTGGCGCATCTGCTGACAGCCGAGGGCGGCAAGATCCTGCACGACAGTCGCATCGACGTCGCCTTCTCCGCCCTCCTCCTGCGCTATGCGGCGGAGAGCGCCCGCCACATTCAGGGCGAGATCATGCCGGGCGAGAACCCCGACGAGCAGATCTGGATCCAGCGCGTTCCTTATGGTGTCGCCGTCGGCATCACGGCCTGGAACTTCCCGGCGGCGCTCTTTGCCCGCAAGGTCGGCCCGGCGCTCGTCACCGGCAATACGATTATCGTCAAGCCACACGAGCAGACGCCCCTCACGACGCTTGTGCTCGCCGAGCTTTCACGCCGCGCCGGAATTCCGGATGGCGTGATCAATGTCGTGGTCGGCGACGGGCGGACCGTCGGCGCTCATCTCGTCTCGCACAAGGGCACCGACATCATCTCGATGACGGGCAGCGTGCGGGCCGGCGGCGAGATCTATGCGCTCGGCGCGGAGCACATCAAGCCAGTGCGCCTCGAGCTCGGCGGCAAGGCTCCCTTCATCGTCATGGAGGACGCCGACATCGACAAGGCTGTCGATGCGGCCGTGGCTTCGAAGTTCTTCGCCGGCGGCGCCGTCTGCACCTGCAACGACCGCATGTATCTGCACCGGGCCATCCACGATGCCTTCATGGAAAAGTTCGTCGCGCGGGTGCAGAAGCTGACGGTCGGCGATCCGACAACCAATGTCGACATCGGGCCGCGCATCAATGCAGGCGAAGTCGCCAAGCTGAAGGCGATGGTCGCGCAGGCGCTGAAGCAGAACGCAACGCGGCTCGTCGATGCCACGCCGCAACAGGCCGAGGCGCGCGGCCACTGGTTCTACCCGACCATTCTCTCCGTCGGTTCGAACGATCTCGATATCATGAAAGAGGAGACCTTCGGCCCGGTCATCGCGGCGCTTGCCGTCGATGATTTCGAGCAGGCTCTGGCCTATGCGAACGACTCCGATTTCGGCCTGTCGGCCTATGTCTTCACCCGCGACCATCGCAAGATCATGCGCAGCGTGAACGAGCTCGAATTCGGCGAGATCTACGTCAATCGCGCTTCCGGCGAGAGCCCGCATGCGCATCATGTCGGTTATCGCAAGAGCGGCATCGGCGGCGAGGACGGCAAGCACGGCATCGAGGGCTATCTGCGCAAGAAGACCCTTTACAACAACTACGCCTGAGCAAGACGGGGCGGCACGCGACGCGCGCCGCCTCCCCTTCGGAGAGAGCGATGATCACGCACTGGTTCGATATCCGCGACGAGCGCTTCGGTGCGCTGGTCCTGCCCAACGTGCATGTCGATGTGCTCTATGAGGGCGGACGCTGGCTCGAAGGTCCTGTCTATGTGCCGGCCGCGCGGCACCTGCTCTTCTCCGACGTTCCGAACGACCGCGTGCTGCGTTTCGATGAGGTGACGGGCGCCGTCACGCTGTTCCAGTCGCCCTCCTTCTTCACAAACGGCCACACGCTCGATCCAGCGGGCCGCGTTCTCGCCTGCGAGCACCAGAACCGCCGCGTCGCGCGTTTCGAGCATGACGGCTCGGTGACGACCGTCGCCGACAGCCATGATGGGCATCGGCTTAACTCGCCCAACGACGTTATCGTCGCCAGGGACGGGACTGTCTGGTTCACCGATCCGACCTATGGCATCGCAACCGAATATGAAGGCGCGCGGATCGCAAGCGAGATCGGCAGCAACAATGTCTATCGCGTCGGCCCGGACGGCCGCGCCGAAGCGATGATCACCGACCTCGTGCAGCCGAACGGCCTCGCGCTCTCGCCGGACGAAAGCATTCTCTACGTGGCCGACAGCGGCTCGCGTCCGTCGCGGCTCCTTGCCTATCCGCTCGCCGCGGATGGGAGGCTAGGCCCGCCTCGGCTGCTCCGCGAGGCCGAGGCCGGAATCTACGATGGTTTCAGGATCGACCGGCATGGCAATATCTGGACCAGCGCCGAGGACGGCGTGCATTGCCTTGCGGCAGACGGCACGCTGCTCGGCCGGATCGTGCTGCCCGAGGTCGCGGCGAATGTCGAGTTCGGCGGCCGTTTCCGCAACCGCCTGTTCATCTGCGCGACGCAGCGTCTCTATGCCGTCTATCTGAATACGACGGCCGCCCGCTGAGGCTGCCTGCCGCGACCCTCTTCATCGCGCGCGCGGGATACTGTCCGTGACGATCGACGTTCGATCCAGTTGGCCCGCCCGGAGGCTTGCCAACGGACCGTCGACGCCGCGCTCCGACGGAGAGGTCTCGTGCTTCCTTCAGGGCGACCCAAGTTTCGCTGACGATCCGCTGGACGGACCTAGCCGCGAAATGCGTCGAGGCTCCGGAAACCCTCCTGCGGATTTCCAGCGCTGACTTATGCCTCAGGCTGCGTCGGCGCGGCGCGCCAACTTCCAGCCGGGCCGGATGAAGTGGCAGGTATAGCCGTGCGGGATTCGCTCCAAGTAATCCTGATGCTCCGGCTCGGCCTCCCAGAAATCCCCCAGCGGCGAAACCTCGGTGACGACCTTGCCGGGCCAGAGACCGGAAGCGTCGACATCGGCGATCGTCTCTTCCGCAACAGCCTTCTGCTCTTCGTCAGCGTAGAAGATCGCGGACCGATAGCTGGCGCCGACATCGTTGCCCTGCCGGTTCGCCGTGGTCGGATCGTGGATCTGGAAGAAGAATTCGAGGATCTGGCGATAGTTCGTCAGATCGGGATCGAAAACAATCTCGATTGCCTCGGCATGGGTGCCGTGATTGCGATAGGTGGCGTTGCGCACCTCCCCGCCCGAATATCCCACGCGCGTGGCAACGATACCCGGCTGCCTGCGGATCAGATCCTGCATGCCCCAAAAGCAGCCGCCGGCCAGAACGGCACGTTGTGTGTTGTCTGCCATGTCTCAAACCCTTCCTTCGTTCTCGAACAGGCGCCGGTATTCACTATAGCCCTTCGACTCGCGATTATTGAGCTGAATGAAGCACAAAGATGCCGAGTTGATGCAGCGGTGCACATCGGCATGAACGCCATACCGTGTCTCGGCCGCGGGACGTCCTAGCCCCGGACGGGCGGCGCCCGGACAAGGGATCAGCTCACATGCCCGGCGAGAAAGGCGCGCATTGCGGCGCCAATCTCGGCGGCATGCGTCTCGAGCGCGAAGCGGCCGCTCTTGACGAAGCGAATGTCCGCCGCCGGCACGTCACGCTTGAAGGCCTCAGCGCCCGACTGAACGAAGAACGGATCGTTCTTGCCCCACACGGCCAGTACTGGCGGCCGATGCTCGCGCAAGTAAGCCTGGACCGCGTCGCAGAGCGCTACATTGGTCTGGTAGTCGAGCAGAAGATCGAGCTGGGTCGCAGCTTGTCATCCGCACAAGCCGCAAGCTTCTACTCACGGAGGGCGGCACGGCCTATGTCGCCTCGGCACGGCGGGTGCTCGAAGAACTGTTCGAGGCGGAGCGTGCCGCCTCGGGCGAATATCGCGCACCGCGTGGCAAGTTGCTCGTGACCGCGCCGATCGCGTTCGGCGCGCTCAACGTCCCTGCGATCGTCCACGATTTCCTCGCTTCCTATCCCGACGTGACGGTGCGGCTTGTCCTGGCGGGAGGACAGGAGCTACGCAGTCCGACCCTTGACATCGTCGAAATGGTAGCGCTACCGTACGCATATCGCACCCGGTGTAGGGCCCAAGCGGCGCCCCGGTGCGTCGGAGGAATGCCAACGATATCGCGGAGAAGTCTCGTCGCTGCACCTGGCTGTGGTGGGAGGCTTCGCGACCGAGCGAGCAGTCGGAGGACGCATTTGTGACATGCGAATTGAAGGATGATTGCCATTATGGTTTCTGAGCCTTGGTACAAAACAACACTTCGATGGGCTCAAACCAATCTGGTCGAGATAGATCCTGAGCGCTACGACGCCAACTTCTGGCGCGAACATTGGCGGAAGACACGTATTCAGGGCGTGATCATCAATGCCGGCGGGATTGTAACCTATTACCCGAGCGAGATTCCGCTGCATAAACCTGCCCTGAAGCTCGCAGGCCGAGACCTCTATGGCGAGATCGTCAAGGCGGCCCGTGACGAGAAGCTCACCGTCATCGCGCGGATGGATTCAAATCGCGTGTCGGCCGAGTTCTATCGCGCCCATCCGGACTGGATTGCGGTCGATGCAGCAGGCAACCCGTATCGGGAAGCCGACAAATACGTCACCTGCATCAACTCCGCCTACTATGCGGAGTACCTGCCCAGCGTGATCCGCGAAATCATCTCGCGCAGCAAGCCGGACGGCTTCGCGGACAACAACTGGGCTGGGCTGCGGCGCGGCCTCATCTGCCACTGCCGCAATTGCCAGGAGCAATTCGAGGCTTTTTCCGGCCTGCTTTTGCCCCACGAAGATAACTGGTCGAGCGAGCCCTATCGCAAGTGGATCCAGTGGAGCTACCGGCGCCGTACGGAGATCTGGGAACTCAATAATCGGGTAACGACCGAGGCGGGAGGGCCGGATTGCGCCTGGATGGGCATGATCTCGGGCGATGTGCTTCACAACAACGAACGTTTCATTGATCTGCCGGAGATTCTCTCTCGCAGCCCGATCATCATGCTCGATCACCAGCGCCGAAACGGCGTGGACGGGTTCGAGCAGAACACGGAGGCAGGCAAACGCCTGCATGAGGTCGGTGGCTGGAACGTCCTGATCCCTGAATCGACCCCGCAATATCAGCTCGGCAGCCCGGCCTTTCGGCTTTCCAGCATGCCGCCGGCCGAAGTGCGGCTCTGGTCGTCGTCCGGCTTCGCCGGGGGGATCCAGCCGTGGTGGCATCATATCGGTTCGATGCATGAGGACAGGCGGCAATACCGGACGGCCGAGCCAATCTTCAAGTGGCACGAAGCCAATCAGGACGTTCTGTTCAACCGCAGCCCAGTCGCCGACGTCGCTGTACTTTGGTCGCAGAAGAACCATGACTATCTGGGGCAACACAACGCATCGGAAGCGACCCTCAATCCCTACCGCGGCGCGACCAAAGCGCTGGACAAGGCAGGAATCGCCTGGCTCCCCCTGCACGCCGACGCCGTCGGCACCGCGGCCGGCCGATTCAAGGTCCTAATTCTCCCCAATCTTGGCGCGATGTCGGCCGCCCAGATTGCGGCCGTGCAAGCATTTGCCGATGAGGGCGGCTCGGTCATCGCCACGTCGGAATCGAGCCTCTACAGCGAGCATGGTGACCGGCTGGCCGACTTCGCGCTCGGCGCTCTGTTCGGCCTGCATCGCCGTAGCGGCGAATTCGGGGGCCAGGGCAAGCCGGATGGCAACATCGAGACCCACGCACGCCACTCCTACCTCCGTCTTTCGCCCGAGCTTCGCGCCGGCGTCTACGGCCCATCGGACCCGACCGCCCCGACAGCTGCGGGAACGCGCCACCCCCTGCTCGCCGGCCTCGACGATACCGACACGCTGCCTTTCGGTGGCTACCTGCCGGTTGCCGAGGCCGACGAAGACACGACAGTGCTCGCGACCTTCATTCCCGACTTTCCGATCTACCCGCCTGAAACCTCGTTCATGCGGACCTTCAGAACCAACCTTCCCGCGATCACGGTCAAGAAGGGCGCCGGCGGCGGAAACCTGATCTGGTTCGTAGCCGACCTCGATCGCTGCTTTGCCCGCGAAGAACAGTTCGAGCATGCGCTGCTGCTGGCCAATGCGGTGCGCTGGAGCATCGGGGAGGGACAGGAGGCTGTCAGGGTCGAAGGAGGACACGGCTTGGTGACGCCGACGCTGTATCGGCAGGGCAACCGCCAGGTGCTGCACCTGAATAATCGGCTGGTGACGTCACGCGTACCGGGACGTCAGGACGAACTGGTTCCGGTCGGTCCGACCACCGTTCGCGTTCGCGCGGCAGATGGCGGCAAGGCACCTGCCACGGTCGATCTGCGCGTCGCCGGGCGTCAGGTCGACGCGACGATGGACGGTAGCGAACTCGTGTTCTCGGTCGACAGGATTCTGGACCACGAGGTGGCGGTCATCGACTGGGCCTGACCCATATCAAACCGGTCAGACCTCAAGACTAATCAAAGGGAGGACTACCCAATATGGCTAAGCAAGAGGACCAGGAAATGGCTGGCGAGGCCGGCCGGCTTACCCGTCGCACAATTCTCGTCGGCGCGGGTGCGTTGGCCGCCTCTCCATTGCTGTCCGGCGTGTCGTTTGCACAGGACGCCACCACGATGCGCCTGTCCTGGTGGGGATCTGATGATCGCCACAAAAAGACGCTGGCGTTGATCCAGCTGTTTCAATCGAAGCATCCGGGTCTGAGCGTGACGCCGGAATATGGTGGCTTCGTCGGGTATCAGGACAAGCTGTCGACCGAGTTCGCCGGCGGCAACGCTCCCGATGTCATGCAGGTGGCCGACCCGGGAGCCCTGATTGCTGCTGGCCGGTTGCTGGCGCTCGACGACTATATCGCGGCCGGCAAGATCGACGTCAGCAACGCCAGTAAGAGCGTGCTCGAAACGGCCAAGGTGGGCGGCAAGCAGTATAGCGTGCCATGGGGTCTCGCCTGCGGCTGCTACTTCCTCGACAATCAGGTGTTCGAGGACGCCAAGGTCGACATCCCCGACTATGGCTGGACCTGGGACGAGTACGCCAAGGTCGCCAAATCGCTGTCCAAGCCCGGCTTTTACGGCTCGGCCGACATCTGGGCGGCCGCGGGGACGCGCGCGCTCGCCGGCCTCGAGGTGTTCCTCAGGGAACGCCAGAAATACGCCTTCACGCCGGACGGCAAGATCGGATTCGGTCCGGACGAGCTCACCGAATGGTTCACCTTCTGGGACGAACTGCGCAAGGCCGGCGCCGTGCCCCCTGGCGAAGTGACTGCGCTGGAGACCGGCTTCGAGACATCGCCGATCATCACCGGCAAGGCCGCGATGTATCCGATCAACAGTTCAATCGCGTCTTCATTGCAGGGGCTGACCAAGCACAAGCTGACCGTCGCCCCCTTCCCCACCGGCGTCGGCAGCACAGCGCTCAAGGGCGACCAGTACGGCGCCTTCGTGAACTCGAGCATGCAGGTCTACATCAATGCCGACGCCAAGGATAAGGATCTGGCGGCGGCGTTCGTGAACTTCGTGCTCAACGATCCCGACGCCGCCAAAATCCAGCTGATGGCACGCGGCGTGCCGGCCTCTTCCAAGATCGCAGAACTGGTGACGCCCGACATCTCGCCCGTCGAGCAGAGCATGGTGGCCACCGTCAAATACGTGGCCGATCATGCGTCCGCCGGCTTTGTTCCGTGGCCAAAGCAGGGCGCCGAGGTCCAGGATCTGATGCAGCGGTCGCATCAGGCCGTGGCCTTCGAACAGGCCTCGATTGCGGACACGGTCAGCCAGTTCTTCGACCAGGCCGGGCAGATTCTAGGCTGATGACGATTGGTCATTCCAGCGAAAGCCCCGCCGCGACAGGCCTCAGCCCGTCGCGCTCCGGCGCACGCCCGGCTCGAACCCGCAAGCCGCTCAGCGACAACGCCTACGGCTACCTGTTCCTCGCGCCGTGGCTGGTCGGACTGCTAGTGTTTCTGGCCGGCCCGACGCTCGTCTCACTTTATCTGTCCTTCACGGATTTCAATCTGTTGCAGCCGCCCAAATGGGTGGGGGCGCAGAACTACATAACGCTGTTCTCGCGCGACCCTCGCTACCTGCAAGCGCTGCGCGTGACGTTTACCTATGTGTTTACCGCGGCGCCGCTGAACCTGCTCTTCGCGCTCCTCCTCGCGCTCCTGCTCAACACCAGGATCCGCGGCATCAGTTTGTACCGAGCCGTCTACTACGTTCCCTCGCTGCTGGGCGGTAGCGTCGCCATCGCCATCTTGTGGCAGCAGATTTTCGGGCTGGACGGCGTGGTCAGCCAGATCCTCGGATTTTTTGGTGTTCATGGGTCGAGCTGGGTGTCCTCGCCCAAACAGGCGCTGTGGACGCTGGTGATACTGCATGTCTGGCAGTTCGGCTCGGCCATGATCATCTTCCTCGCCGGCCTCAAGCAGATCCCGGCGGAGCTCTACGAGGCCGCAACGATCGATGGTGCCGGCAAGGTCCACCGATTCTGGTTCATCACCCTGCCGATGTTGACACCGGTGATCTTCTTCAACCTCGTGCTGCAGATCATCAACTCGTTCCAGGCTTTCACCCCCGCCTTCATCATCAGCGGCGGCAAGGGCGGTCCGCTCGATTCAACGCTGTTCTACACTTTGTATGTCTACATCCAGGGCTTCACTAACTTTCGCATGGGCTACGCGTCGGCGATGGGCTGGATTCTACTCATCATCATCGGCGTCTTCACCGCGCTCGCCTTCCTGAGCAGCAAGTACTGGGTCCACTACGACGACGCGAGATAGGGCCATGGCAACCAGCACTCGAACCGTCCGGGTTTTCCCATTCAGCCAGCTGCTGACACACCTTGTGCTGATCGTCGGCGCGTTCTGCATGCTCTATCCGTTGCTTTGGATGATCGGCAGCTCGTTCAAGCCCGACAGTGAAATCTTCACCGAACTCAGTCCGATCCCCAGAAGCCTCGACCTGACGAACTATATACGCGGCTGGGTACTCGGGAGCGGCACGTCGTTCGCGACGTTCTACATTAATTCCTTCGTCGTCTGCGCCGGCGCCATCATCGGCAATCTGCTGTCGTGCTCTCTCGCGGCCTACGCCTTTGCACGGATCAGGTTCAAGCTGCGTGGCCTATGGTTCGCCGTCATGCTCGGCACCTTGATGCTGCCGTTCCATGTGACCGTGGTGCCTCAGTACATCATCTTCAATGCCCTTGGCTGGACCAACACCTTCCTGCCGCTTGTGGTGCCCAAGTTCTTTGCCGTCGACGCCTTCTTCATATTCCTGATGGTCCAGTTCATTCGCGGCATTCCCATCGAGCTCGAACAGGCGGCTATGGTTGACGGCTGCAACCGGTTCCAGATCTTCACCAAGATTATCCTGCCGCTTCTAGGCCCGGCCCTCGTGACGACGACGATCTTCACCTTCATCTGGACCTACAACGACTTTTTCAGCCAGCTCCTCTACCTTTCGACAGAGAAACACTACACCGTGTCGCTGGGCCTGCGGCTGTTCCTCGATGCCTCCGGACAATCGGCCTGGGGGCCGATGTTCGCCATGACCACGCTTTCGCTGGTCCCCGTCATCCTGGTGTTCGCTTTCTTCCAGCGGCGGCTGGTCGAAGGCATCGCCACCACCGGCCTCAAGGGCTGAGCTCATGGCCGAACGTACCATCGCCATCCAGATCGGCGCAGTTTCCTTCATCGACGAAGGTACCGGCAGCGTCCTCGATACGGTTCAATCGCGGGCCGGAGTCAACACGCTGTGGCTCGCGACACCCACCTGGAATCGTGCCAGTGGCGGCCGGGCGGAGCCGGGGCGTCCCTTTCCCGACCACGGCAAGGCGGAATACGAGCCGGACTGGCGCGGCGGCAATTATGCCAAGGTGCACCCTGAATTCTATCGTGGCAGCGTTCTGGGCCCGGCCGGGCGCGCGCCAGAATACCCCGACTGGGACATGCTCGAGGCTGTCATCGCCGAGGCAAGACCTCGCGGGCTCAAGAGTTTTGCCTATTTCGACGAAAGCAGCCATGCCCGCGAACTGCGCCGCCTGCCTGGTTTCCAGCACTGCCTTGAAGTCGACATCTGGAACAAGCCGGCGCGCCGCCCCTGCTTCAACAATCCCGACTATCGCAACTGGGTCCTCGGCATCGTCGAGGACTACATCAAGAGCTACGAACTGGATGGCCTCGCCTTCTGCTCTGCCCGTCCGGGCCCGCTGGACCGGCTCCTGCAAGAGCCGACCCGGCAGGGTCTCGGGCTGATCGTCTGCTTCTGCCCGCACTGCAAGGCGCGAGCCGCCGAACGCGGCATCGACTGGCGCCGGGCTCAGGAAGGTCAGCGCAAGCTGGTCCTCCTCAATGCCGCGGTCTCCGAGGGCAACCGCCCGCCTGACGGGGTTATTGCGGGCTTCTGGCGGCTGCTGCTGACCTACCCCGAAATCATCGGCTGGCAGTCGCTGTGGGCCGACGGCCAGCACCAGCTTTATCGCGACATATTCGGGACCGTCCGTTCGTTCCGCCCCGACATGAAGGTCGGCTGGGACCTCTACCAGGGCAGCAGCTTCAGCCCGTTCCAACGGGCCAGCCAGAACTACGCGGACCTGAGCCATATCGCCGACTTCCTCAAGATCTCGACCTATCACGATGCCGGTGGTCCGCGTCTCGCGAGCTTCGTGCGAAACATCGCCCGCGCCGTATTCGGCGACGCCGATCCGACCGCTGTCTATCCGATACTTCTGAAAATGCTCGGTCTCGACGAAGGAGCGCTCGATAAGCTGCCGCAGACAGGGCTGTCGGCAGACTACGTCCGCCGCGAGGTGGCGCGCGCCGATGTCGGCCGCGAGGGCCGCAGCACGGTCTGGGCCGGAATCGGCATCGACATCCCGGTCGGGGAACCTGACGCGCAGATGGCAGAAGAGGTTTCGATCGGCGACACACCGATGATCGACGCCGACCTGACAGCCGGCCCGGGCCTCGTCGAGACCACCCCGGCGCGCGTGAGCGCCGCGGTTCGCGCGGCCTTCGCCGGAGGTGCCACCGGCATCGTGCTGGGCCGCAAATATTCGGAGATGCGGCTCGACAACCTCTCGGGTGTCAAGAGCGCGCTGGCCGACCTCTAGATCCAAGGAACTTGGCATGAAGAAGATCACCCTCGGTCGCACCGGATTGTCGGTCTCCCGCATCGCGCTCGGAGGCTATCCCTTTGGCGGCGTCAATCGCGCCAATGACTGGGATCCGTGGTCGGCCGCGGGCCGAGCCGCCGCAATCGGCACTGTGAACTACGCGCTCGACAACGGCATCAACTACATCGACACCGCCCCTGGCTACGGCGAGGGCAACAGCGAACGGATCATCGGTGAGGTGATGAAGACCCGCCGCGCCGAAACGGTGCTGGCGACGAAGGTCCGCTGGGAAGGCATGAGCAAGCAGGCGACCATCAACAGCGTGCGTGAAAGCCTCAAGCGGCTGAACACAGACCGGCTCGACATCGTACAATTCCATGGCGGCATGTTCACCGCAGAGCAGTACCAACACATCGTCAAGGGCGGCCCCCTGGAGGGCCTGATGGAATTGAAGCAGAAGGGCGAGATTGGCTTCATCGGCCTGACCGCCGAGGAGCCATGGACGGCGATCCAGTTCCTCGCCCACCCCGAGATCGACGTGTACCAGGTTGCCTATAACTTCATCTACCAGCATGCCGCCAAGCACTTTCTCATCGACGGCACCAAGGCTGGGGCCGGCATCGTCACGATGAGGACCATGACCTCGGGCATCCTTCAGCGCGCCGCGCGCTACCTCGCGCCGGAGTGGCAGCCGGCACATGATCTGTTCCAGGTCTGTCTCGAATTCGTCCTGTCGGACTCCCGCGTGCATGCCCCGATTGTCGGCATGCGCTGGCCGCATGAGGTCGACAAGAACATTGAGTTGCTGGAAGGGTTCACGCCTGCCTTCGACTTCGCCGCGCTGCCGCGGATGACCGCCGACGTCTACAAGGCGGAAGACTCCGAATGATCGTCGACGCATACTCCCATACCGGCCTGCCTCGCTTCCAGACCGTCGCCGATTATCGAGGCATCATGCGGCGGGAGGGTATCGGGAAAGCCGTGCTCAGTTCGTTCGACAGTTCGCCCGATCTCGCCGGCATCCACGCGGCGTTCACCGAGCAGCCGGAGATCTTTCGCGGTCTCGGTGTGCCGCTCGGCAAGGATCACGGCGAGATCGCGGCAGGGGCCCGCGCCCAACTCGCCGCCGGCTTCACGGGCTTGCGCATGACCGCCCGTGACGTGCTCGAACGGCCGTTCCTCCTCGACATCGTTGGCGAAGCGGGCGGCGTCGTGCTGGCGGTCGGCCGCCTGGCCGAGGCGGCCTGCGCACAGGCCTTGCACGATGCCCTGCAGCGCCATGAAGGCCTCACGGTGATCGGCGGCCACTTTGCGGGCGGCGGCGAACCGGACGAACTCGAGCAGTATCCTGTGGCCGGCCTCTTTGCCCACCCCCGCTTCGCCGTCGTATTCTCGCGCCATGGCGGCTATCCGGCATCCTCCATTCGGTTGTGGGCGCGCTCGATCGTCGCCCGCGCCGGCTGGTCACGAATCCTGTGGGGTGCGGAGGCGCCGCTGTTGTTCTGGCGCAACGAGACGATGCCGGCTGCGATGGCCTGGATCGACTTCCTGGAACCGACGGCAGATGAGCGCGCTGCCTTCTTTGGTGGCAATGCGGAGCGCATCTATTTCGCTCGCCCGCACCAGCCCGGGCCGTTGGCGCTGCCGTTCGACCCGTGGACCTATATCAACGAGGTTCCTGCCGGGCTTTGGGCCAACGGCCTGCCGGTGCCGCAGGAAATCGCCGGCCGGCTGGTCCAGGATTGGTTGGCTGCCGGTGGCGAGGGTACCCTCGGCGGGCACCTTGAAACCGTATTGCAGCGGGCACTCCCGAAACTGTCGAAATCGCGCGGGTGATATCCGCGCCATTCCCGGCACGCCGCTCGAGTATTTTCAAGCGAAGTGGACACCGGTTCGCGTGAGGAAAATGCGGCAAAACAAATAGATAGAGCAATTCTTGTGAACCGGCTTTCACCGGAACTGCTCTAGTCGCGACGGTTGCCGGACCGGTCGGTGCTGCGCCGCTTCATCACTTCCACGCCCATGTCGATCACGGGTTCGCCGACCGGCGCGCCGCCAAGCCGCCTGCGGATGGCGACGACCGCATCGAGGCCGTTGCGATAGCGGTGCGTGCGCCCGCTCGACAATGAGGGGAACGCCGATTCCATGTAATCGTGATCGTTGAATCCGGCGATGCCCATATCTTCCGGGACGCGGATGCCCTGAGCCTGGCATTCGAATAGCACGCCCAGCGCCAGGATGTCATTGTTGCAGAACACCGCATCGAGCCCTGGATCCGCTGCAATAGCCGCCCTGAACAATTCGCGACCGACGCGTGGCGTCGCAAATTCGAGCACCGGCCGGCCGGCGGGCGTCTCCGATGCATCGGCGAGCTTGGGCATGTAGCCAGGTGAAAACGAATGCTCGAGACTGGGCTGTGGCAGCCCCGCGGCCGCGAGGGCAGCCCGATACCCATCGAGCCGTCCCGACGAGCGACGGCTCACCCAGCCGGCAATGAAGCCTATGCGACGATAGCCTTCCTCGATCAGGTGCTCGGTGACCTTCCGTCCGCCGTCGTAGTGGGAGAAACCGATGATCTGGTCGATCGGATCGTCCGAGATGTCCATGATCTGGATGACTGGGCACCCCGCATTTTCGAGCATGCGCCGCGCCTCGGGTGTCTGGTCGATGCCCGACACGATCATGCCCGCGGGCTTCTCACGCAGGAAGACCTTGATCAGCCGCTCTTCCTCCGCCTCGTCATAGCGGGTATTGCCGATCTGGACGGTCAACGGACTGCCGTCGACACCATCGTAGACGCCGCGGAGTACATCCGTGAAAACCGTCTGCGACAGGGACGGAATGAGAACTCCGACCACCGACGATCGCGTCGAAGCTAAAGTACGGGCGCTGAGATTGGGGACGTAGCCGAGCGCCTGCACCGCCTCTTCGATGGTCTTGCGCAGCGTGTCGGATACGAGCGACGGATCGCTCAGCGCCCGCGACACGGTGATTGCGGCGACGCCGGCCCGCGCCGCCACGTCGGCGATGGTGGGACGTCCATCGCCGCGCCTTCGCCGGGCCGACAGGTCCGCTGAAGACTTCTTTCTCTCCGGCCGAATACTGTCCATGGGCCCACTGCAGTTGGTACAGGCTGGCCAATAGCGAGAACCCGTCCATTGGCCTTCGGTTTCGATCCTGTTTGACGCTATGGCGCGCGTTGCATCAAGAGCCGGTTTCCAGACCCTTGCCGATCAAGTTCCAGCGGCAAGCATTATGTTGGTCATTGACGGATATCAACCGGCGTTGCGGGATTCCGGCCGACGAGACTTGGCCGAAACTAAGCTGTTGCCGCCGATTGTATCCCCTACTCCCACTCGATCGTTCCTGGCGGCTTCGAGGTGACGTCGTAGACGACCCGGTTGATGCCCTTGACCTCGTTGATGATGCGGGTTGCCGCGTCGGCGAGGAAGGTCATGTCGAAGTGGTAGAAGTCCGCTGTCATGCCGTCGACCGAGGTTACGGCGCGCAGCGCGCAGACGAAATCATAGGTGCGCCCGTCGCCCATGACGCCGACCGTCTGCACCGGGAGCAGCACGGCGAAAGCCTGCCAGATCGTGTCGTAGAGCCCTGCCTTGCGGATCTCGTCGAGATAGACGGCGTCGGCCTTGCGGAGAATGTCGAGCTTCTCGCGGGTGATCCCGCCCGGACAGCGGATTGCGAGGCCAGGCCCCGGGAACGGATGGCGGCCGACGAAGAAGTCAGGCAGGCCGAGCTCGCGGCCGAGCGCCCTCACCTCGTCCTTGAAGAGCTCGCGCAGCGGCTCGACGAGCTTCATGTTCATCCGGGCCGGCAGACCGCCGACATTGTGGTGCGATTTGATCGTCACCGACGGGCCGCCCGAGAACGACACGCTCTCGATCACGTCAGGATAAAGCGTTCCCTGCGCCAGGAATTCCGGCGCACCCTTGCCGTCGCTGGCGATCTTCTTCGCTTCGGCCTCAAACACGTCGATGAACAGGCGTCCGATGATCTTGCGTTTGGTCTCGGGGTCAGAGACGCCCTCGAGTTCGCCGATGAAGAGATCGGACGCGTCGACATGGACGAGCGGGATGTTGAAATGCTCGCGGAACAGCGACACGACCTGATCGCTCTCGCCGAGGCGCATCAGCCCGTGATCGACGAAGACGCAAGTGAGCTGCTCGCCGATCGCCTCGTGGATCAGCACGGCGGCCACGGCCGAGTCGACGCCGCCCGACAAAGCGCAGAGCACCCGCTTGCTGCCGACCTGCGCGCGGATCTTGGCGATCATCTGCTCGCGATAGGCCGACATCGTCCAATCCGACTTCAGCCCGACGACCTGATGGACGAAATTCGCCAGCAGCTTGCCACCATCCGGCGTGTGCAGCACTTCGGGATGGAACTGCACACCGTAGAGACGACGCTGCTCGTTGGCGATCGCCGCATAGGGCGCGCCCTCGGAGACCGCGATGACCTCGAAGCCCTCCGGGATCGCGGTGATCTTGTCCCCGTGGCTCATCCAGACCTGATGGCGGCTGCCGGGCTCCCACAGCCCTTCGAACAGCGCGGACGGCTTCTTGACCTCGATGAAGGCGCGGCCGAATTCGCGGTGATGACCGACCTCGACGCTGCCGCCGAGCTGGGCGCTCATCGTCTGCTCGCCATAGCAGATGCCGAGTACCGGCACGCCGGCGTCGAACACCGTTTCTGGCGCGCGGGGCGAGCCGATATCAACGGTGCTCGCGGGGCTTCCCGAGAGGATCACGCCTTTCGGCTTCAGCCGCTCGAAGGCTTCCTCGGCCTTCTGGAAAGGATGAATCTCACAATAGACACCGGTTTCCCTGAGGCGGCGCGCGATGAGCTGCGTGACCTGGGAACCGAAATCGATGATGAGAATGCTGTCGGGCAT
This sequence comes from Kaistia soli DSM 19436, assembly GCF_900129325.1. Taxonomy (GTDB): domain Bacteria; phylum Pseudomonadota; class Alphaproteobacteria; order Rhizobiales; family Kaistiaceae; genus Kaistia; species Kaistia soli. The sequence goes on from NZ_FQUP01000003.1 coordinate 414,939, forward strand.
GAGCGGATCCGGCGGAGAGAGGGTGGGCGAACGGGCGAAAGTATCGATCGAAGCAAGAGGCCGGCGCTCAGGCCGGCCTCTAGTCTCGTCAGGGCGATGTCGTCGCGGCGTCCGGCGTTGCCGGCGGCGCAGCGACCGGCGTGCCGGCCCAGCTCGGATAGGCAGCGCAGCCTTCAGGTGCCGTGACGGCGCCGAAGCGCTCCTTCAGCTTGTCGCAGGCGAATTTGCGGGCCTGCTCGGGCATGTATTTGTTGATCTCGACGCCGAAGCGGTCGTTCGGATCGGCAGCGGCGAACACATAGTAGGCCCAGTAGCCGCCGATCACGACGATGGCGAGAACGATGAGCCTGACAAGCCCGCGCATGGATGATCTCCGTTCAGTGGTATCGAGCCTGCCCTTCTAGTGGTGGGGCGGCCGGGTGTCGAGGTCGGCGGATCTGCCGTCCTCAGCTTCGCCGTACAAGCACGGCGATGAAGAAGCCATCGGTGCCGCTGCGACGCGGCGTCAGCATCAGCCCGAGCGGAAGGCGGCGCACGGCGTCGCCGGTTTCGATCATCGCCTCCGTCTCATAGGCCGCGACCAGCGTTTCCGGATCGACGGCCTCGAAGCCGGGATGGTCAGCCAGGAAGGCGGCCACGCGGTCAGAATTCTCCGATTCCAGCAGCGAGCAGGTAATATAGGCGAGCCGCCCACCGGTCTTCACATAGCGTGCCGCCGCTTCGATCACGGCCGCCTGGTCTTTCTGTCGCTCGGCCAGGCTGCCGGGGCGGATGCGCCATTTGGCGTCCGGGTTGCGGCGCCAGGTGCCGGTTCCGGTGCAAGGCGCATCGACGAGGACGAGATCCATCCGCTTTTCGAGATCGTCGAGCACGTCGCTGCCCGGCTTCGGCGTCCGGACCTGAACATTGCGGATGCCGGCTCGGGCCAGCCGGTCGTGGATCGGGGCGAGGCGGCGACGATCGGAATCATAGGCGAAGATCTGGCCGTGATTCTGCATGGCCGGGGCCATGGCGAGGGTCTTGCCTCCGCCGCCGGCGCAGAAATCGAGCACCTGCATGCCGGGCCGTGCGCCGGCGAATTCCGCTGCCAGCTGGCTGCCGAGATCCTGGATCTCGATATGGCCCTTGAGGAAACACTCGGTCGAGGCGATGTGCGGCTCGCCGCGCTCGGGCTCCAGCGGCAGGCGCAGGCAGAGCGGCGACAGCGCGGGACGCTCGGGTGCACGGCCGAGCTCAGATGTCAGCTCACGGGCCGCGTTGTCGGGCTCGGACTTCAACGTGTTGACGCGGAGATCGAGCGGCGCGGATGCGGCCATCGCCTGCATCTCGGCAACGACATCCTCGCCGAAGACACGGCCGAGTTCCTCCGCCAGCCATTCGGGATAATCACCGCGAACATGATCGGGCGCCTCGGCGAGGCGATCGGCGCCAAGGACAGCCCTCTCCTCGTCGGTCAGCGGCAGCGGCGCGAACCGCTCGCCGGAAATCAACCGCTCGATCGAGGGCACATCGAGGCCGCGATGGACACGGAAGAGACCGAGGATGATGGCACGACCATTTTCGTCGCCAGCGGCAAAGGCCGCGGAACTGCGGTGACGGAGCGCATCGAACACCAGATCGCCGATCGCCCGGCGGTCCTTCGAACCGGCGAACCGGTGCGAAAGGCCCCAATCCTTGAGCGCGTCGGCGGCGGGGCGGCGGCGGTCGATGATATCGTCGAGAACCTCGATCGCGGCCGAGATGCGGGCGACAGGCGTCATGTAGCGATTATTCCCTTGTCGGCCGTCACCATGGATAGGCGGCCATTACCATGAGGCCGCCGACGATCAGGCCATTTGACAGCACGACATTCACATCCAGCGTCCGTGCCATGCCCTTCTTGTTCCAGAAGTCATGCACCATCGCCGTGGCGGCGACGACAAAGAGGGCCATGGCGACGAACACTGCTGGCAGCGCGACACCGACGATCGCGGCAAGGCCCAGCACGATCTCGATGCCGCCGCCGATAATGGCGATCCCGAGCGGTTGCGGCAGTCGCTTCGAGCCAAGCAGCATCGCGACCGGACGACGGCCGATCAGCAGACGGACGCCGATGACGACGAAAAGCGCGCCAACAAGCAGACGGCCCACAAGCGCGACATTCGTCAGATCCATCGGCTCCCCTCGCCGCTTCAGAGAAGTCGGATCGCGAGATCCGCCCAGAGCGCCACCACTATCAGAAAGGCCACGAAGAAGCTCGCATGGCGGAGCATCAACGGCCCCTTGAGGCTGCCGATCATGTGGATCGCGCGCACAACGACGAACAGCCACGCAAGGGCCAGTTCGATGATGGAAACGCCGTCGATCATCATCAGGAAGGCGATGACGACGAAGAACAGCACCGGCAATTCGAACTGGTTGGCAACGAGCCGCCGGCCCGCCGCCGATTCAGGCGGCTCGTTGCCGGGCGGGAAGTCCGTGTCCTTGGCCAGCCCGTTCCTGACCGCCGCCGAGCGGGCTCGGCCGAGATTGACATAGGACAGGAAGATGAGGACGGCCTGCGCGATGGCCGGCCAGAGGATGACGGTCTTAAGCATAATGATCAGCCGATTCCCGGATAGTTCGGGCTCTCACGCGTGATCGTGACGTCATGGGTATGACTTTCGCGGAGCCCCGCCGAGGAAATACGGACGAAGCGGGCTCGTTCCCGGAAGGCGGCAAGATCTTCGGCGCCGACATAGCCCATGGCGGCGCGAAGACCGCCGGCAAGCTGGTGCAACACGCCCGAGACCGGCCCCTTATAGGGCACCTGCCCCTCGATGCCCTCGGGCACCAGCTTCAGCGTGTCGCGCACCTCGGCCTGGAAATAGCGGTCGGCGGAGCCGCGCGCCATCGCGCCTACCGATCCCATGCCGCGATAGGCTTTGAACGAGCGGCCCTGGTGCAGATAGACCTCGCCGGGGCTTTCCTCTGTGCCGGCCAGCAGCGAGCCGATCATCGCGCAGCGGGCGCCGGCGGCAAGCGCCTTGGCGAGATCGCCGGAATATTTGATGCCGCCATCGGCGATGACCGGGACATCAGCATTATCGGCAACGGCGACGGCCTCCATGATCGCGGTCAGCTGCGGCACGCCGACTCCGGCAACGACGCGGGTCGTGCAGATCGAGCCCGGGCCGATGCCGATCTTCACAGCATCGGCGCCGGCATCGATCAGCGCGCGTGTGCCCTCGGCGGTCGCCACGTTGCCGGCGATGATCTGGACGCGGTTGGAGAGCTTTTTGACCCGCTCGACCGCGTCGAGGACGCGCTGCGAATGGCCGTGTGCCGTGTCGACCACGATGAGGTCGACGCCGGCGTCGATCAGCATCTCGGAACGCTCGATGCCGTTCTCGCCGACGGTGGTCGCGGCGGCGACGCGCAGGCGACCCTGCTCGTCCTTGGCGGCATTCGGGTTGAGCTGCGTCTTCTCCATGTCCTTCACGGTGATGAGGCCGACGCAGCGATAGGACTCGTCGACAACCACGAGCTTCTCGATCCGATTGGTGTGCAGCAGCCGCTTGGCCTCGGCCTGGCTGACGCCTTCCTTCACCGTGATGAGGTTTTCGCGCGTCATCAGCTCGTAGACGCGCTGGCCGGGATTGGACGCGAAACGCACGTCGCGATTTGTGAGGATGCCGACGAGGCGTCCGGGATTGCCATTGCCTTCGACGACGGGAATGCCGGAAATGCGATGCGCTTTCATGAGCGCAAGGGCTTCGGCGAGCGTCGCGTCCGGCCCGATCGTGACCGGGTTCACCACCATGCCCGATTCGAATTTCTTGACCTGGCGGACCTCCTCGGCCTGCTGTTCGGGCGTCAGGTTGCGGTGGATGACGCCGAGACCACCGGCCTGTGCCATCGCGATGGCGAGACGCGCCTCGGTGACCGTATCCATCGCCGAGGAAATGATGGGAATGTTGAGTTCGATGGTCCGCGTGAGGCGGGTCCGGATGTCGACTTCGCCCGGCATGACGAAGGAATGCCCCGGCTGAAGCAGCACATCGTCGAAAGTCAGAGCTTCGCGACCGGTCGTAAGCTCGATGATCTGTGCCATGCCAACGCTTCCCTTCGAATGCGAAAAACCGGCCGGAGGTCGGGCGACCATCGGCGGGCGAGTAGGAAAATGAGGTTGGCGCGTGCCATTAGCATGACGACGCCGACCTTGGAAGGCATGAAGCGACGCATTCGTTGCAGGACAGGCATGCAGCGCCCGCCGCGCCTCTCAGCGCACCACCGTCAGCCGTTCGGCGGCGCGCGTGATGCCGGTGTAGAGCCAGCGTCCACCATGCTCGCGGAAGGCCCAGCTCTCGTCGAACAGGACCACGTCGTCCCACTGCGAGCCCTGCGCCTTGTGAACGGTCAGCGCATAGCCGAAATCGAATTCATCGGAGGCGCGGCGCTGAGGATAGGACAGTCCCTCGCCGCCATTTTCGAAGAAATCCGGATGCACCGCGACCTTGACGGCCTTGGCGGACGAATCCTCTTCAGGCACGACATCGAGGCGGATCAAGCTTTTGCGCGGGGCGCCGAGCTTCGAAACCGTCCAGGTGCCGCCGTTCAGCAGCCCTTTCTGCTTGTCGTTGCGCAGGCAGACGAGCTTGTCGCCGACGGCCGGCATCGGCGAGAGCAGCCCCTTCAGTTCGCGGATGCGCTGGTTGTAGGAGCGCCGAGTCTTGTTGGTGCCGACGAGAACCTGATCCGCTCCGAGGATCTGCGCAGCGTCGATGTCCCGCCGACCGATGACGCGACTTTCGCCGAAATCGCCATAGTCGAGGGCACGCCCCTCGCGTACGGCCATCGACAGACGGATGATCGGGTTGTCCTGCGCCTGGCGGTGCACCTCGGTCAGCATCAGGTCCGGCTCGGACTCGGTGAAAAACCCGCCGCCCTTGACCGGCGGGAGTTGCGCCGGGTCGCCGAGCACCAGAACAGGCGTGCCGAAGGAGAGGAGATCGCGGCCGAGTTCTTCATCGACCATCGAGCATTCGTCGATGATGATCAGCTCTGCTTCACCGGCGGCACTGTCATGGTTGATGGCGAAAACTGGCTGCTCCTCGTCGTCGCCCGAGCGTGGCCGATAGATCAGGCTGTGGATCGTGCCCGCGCCCTCACAGCCTTTTGATCGCAGCACATGAGCCGCCTTGCCGGTGAAAGCCGCGAAGGCAACCTTGCCGTCGATCCCCTCCGCGATATGTCGCGCAAGCGTTGTCTTGCCGGTGCCGGCAAAGCCGAACAGGCGGAATACCGGCGAATCGCCGCGCTTCAGCCACGCGGCGACACCGGCGAGCGCATCTTCCTGCTGGGGCGACCAGCGCATGGCGTTTCCTTCGAAGCGGAGTACGAAGCCGAATGATGGCTGATAGCCGATTCACGGCATCGGACGACAGCGCGAATGTGACATTGCGGCAACATTGGAGGGGTTAGGTGACATCGTGGCGTAAGTGGGGCTGCTTCGCCTTTGTTTCGGCGGAACTGTCGCCGAATGAAAACGATGACAAGACTGGTCTCGGGTTGCTGCGCCGAAATGTTGCCGAATTGTCATCCAGGCGGATTTTCGCGGCAGTCCTGCAAGTCGGTTACCATTCCTATGCTAAGGCGAACGAAAATAGCGACAACGGCTCAGCGACTGTCCCCCCGGTGGTCGATGTCCATGCCGCGTGAACGTTTCTTATCCCGTCCATATGTAGTCGAAAGGGTCAGGCTTTGAACCAAGCGAAGCCTAATGAGACGACTGGAAAGCTCAGCCGTCGCAGTTTCATGATCGGCTTGCCGATCGCACTTGCCGGCTGTCAGTCGGTCGACGTCACGGCCCCATCGCCGACCGCGTCTGGGCCGGTGATCGACCAGGGCTTCGCCCAGATGTATGCCGCCATCGACACGGAGCCGTTCCCGGTTCCGGCAGTCGATACCCGGAAGATGGACCCGCAGTTCCTTCGCCAGGTCGTGACGATCCCGGCCAGCATGCAGGCCGATGCCGGTACGATTGTCATCGATCCGCCGAATCACTTCCTCTATCTGGTGTTCGAGAACGGCACTGCCATTCGTTACGGCGTTGGCGTCGGACGCCAGGGCTTCGCCTGGTCCGGCGATGCGACGATCCAGGCCAAGCGCGAATGGCCGATGTGGCATCCGCCGAAGGAGATGATGGCGCGCGATCCGGAAGCGGCTAAGTGGCCCGACGGCATGCCCGGCGGTCCCGGCAATCCGCTGGGCGCCCGCGCGATGTATCTCTATCAGGGCAAGGTCGACACGCTCTACCGTATCCACGGCACCACACAGCCCTGGTCGATCGGCAAGTCGCTGTCGTCCGGCTGCATCCGCCTGATCAACCAGGACATCATTGACCTCTACAGCCGCGTTCCGCTTGGGACGCGCGTCCAGGTGCTCGGCAATGTCGAGCCGGATCCGGTCGCTGTCTATCAGAGTCATGGCGGCGCGGTTCCGGATCCCGTTCCGGCCCGGACATCGTCCAACACGACGTTGCCCGGCGGCGCCAGCGGCTGATCGCTTCCGCCATCGTCCACCACGCAATCGAGGCCCTCTCCGGAGGGCCTCTTTTTTCCGGCGAGGCTCCCAAAAAGGCTCTGACTTACCCGATTTCTGGTTGAACCGGTCGGCGGTTATCTCCACCTTGGCCATATCCGCCCGCCCCGAACCAGAAAGTGACCCGTGCCTCACTACACGCCGCTCATCGCGACGATCGTCATTGGCCTCGTCCTCGCCTTCATCCTAGGTGTCATCGCCCATCGCCTGAAAATTTCGCCCCTTGTCGGCTATCTGCTTGCGGGCGTTCTGGTAGGTCCATCGACGCCGGGCTTCGTCGCGGACCAGGGCCTGGCCAACGAACTGGCCGAGATTGGCGTCATTCTGCTGATGTTCGGCGTCGGCCTTCACTTCTCGATGAAGGATCTGATGTCGGTGAAGGCGATCGCTTTGCCGGGCGCGATCGTGCAGATCGGCGCGGCGACGCTTCTCGGCATGGGGCTTGGCTGGACAGTCGGGTGGCCGCTCGTCGGCGGATTTGTATTCGGCCTCGCTCTGTCTGTCGCAAGCACCGTGGTGCTGCTGCGGGCGCTGCAGGAGCGGCGGCTGATGGATACCGACCGCGGCAAGATCGCCGTCGGCTGGCTGATCGTCGAAGATTTGGCAATGGTGCTGACGCTGGTGCTGCTGCCGGCCTTGGCGGAGATCCTTACGGGCGGCACCGCCAGCGGTTCCGGGCTTGCCGGGTCAAGCGGCTTCGGTCTCGTCGGCATCCTCGCTTTGACGGTCGGCAAGGTCGCCGCCTTCGTTGCCTTCATGCTGATTGTCGGCCGCCGCTTCATCCCATGGGCGCTGCATTATGTGGCGCATACTGGATCGCGCGAACTGTTCCGTCTGGCGGTGCTGGCGATCGCGCTCGGCGTCGCTTTCGGTGCCGCCGCGCTGTTCGGCGTGTCCTTTGCCCTCGGCGCGTTCTTCGCAGGCATGATCCTCAGCGAATCGCCGCTCTCGCAGCGCGCTGCGGAGGAAACGCTGCCGCTGCGCGACGCCTTCGCGGTGCTGTTCTTCGTGTCGGTCGGCATGCTGTTCGATCCGCACATCGTCATGAAGGAGCCGCTGCTTCTTCTCGGAACCCTGGCGATCATCCTTGTCGGCAAGTCGATCGCCGCCTTCCTCATCGTCAAGGCCTTCCGATATCCGACCTCCACCGCGCTGACCATCTCGGCGAGCCTTGCGCAGATCGGCGAGTTCTCGTTCATCCTGGCGGCACTCGGATTTGGCCTCGGCCTTATCAACGAGACCGCACGCGACCTGATCCTTGCCGGCGCCATCCTGTCCATCATGCTGAACCCGCTGGTGTTCGGCGCAGCGAAGCTGATCTACCAGCGTACCGGCGAAGGCCATCGCGCGGCGGTGCGCGCCGCCGAGGTGACCGAGGCTGCGGCGCAGGCGCGCGATCTTTCGCCGACCCGCCTTTCCGGCCATGCAGTGGTGATCGGCTATGGCCGCGTCGGCCGCATCGTGGCCGAGGGTCTTCGCAAGGCGGGACGGCCCTATCTTGTCGTCGAGAACGGCGATGAGCGCGCCAAGGAGGCGCGCGCGACCGGCGCCGAGGTGATCCTTGGAAACGCTGTCGAAGGCGAGGTTCTGGCGGCGGCCAATATCGCCGGCGCCAGCCACCTTCTGATCGCCATTCCCGACGCCTTCGAGGCTGGTCAGATCGTGTCGAAAGCGCGCAGCCTCAATCGCTCGATGCAGATCATCGCCCGCGGCCGCACCGACGCGGAGGTTGCCCATCTGGTCGACTACGGCGCCAATCTGGCGATCATGGGCGAACGCGAGATCGCGCTGGGGATGCTCGGCTCCGTTTCCAGCGACCCGGAAACTGACAAGCCCGCCTCGCCGGGCGCGGATGCCGCTGCGGTCGGCGCCGTCTGAGCGTTGCCGCAAAAGCGCAGCGCGACGGCAAATCGTCTATCCGGCGAGGGTCGGCGCGCGCCGACTTCACCGCGACACGAGCGCTCTCTATCCTGACCCGTCATCAGGCCGCTGCAGGCGGCGCCCGATTTCGTGGACAGGAGCAGCAATGCGCGCCGGCAAGGATCTGAGCAATTGCTGGCGCGGTTTGCTCGGCATGGTTTTGGCGACTCTCGTCCTCGCGGGTTGCGCGTCGCGGCCAGAGGGCGCGCTGACGCCGGTGGCCACTGACCCCGCGGCAGCCGGCAGCGTTGACATGCTGGTCGCGACCACGCGCGCCGCCGACCCGGCCCCGGGCGTCTTCTTCAACGGTGAGCGAGGTACCGGCTTGTCGCTCGCCAATGTCGTCATCTCGATCCCCAAGGATCGTGCGATCGGTCAGGTTCAGTGGCCGCGGCGGGTCCCGGGCGACCCGGTCCACGACTTCGTCGCAACATCGGTAACGCCGATCAAGGCGGCGGATATTTCCAGGTGGTTCACGAAGCGGAACGGCAAGCCGCGGCCGGTGCTCATCTTCGTGCACGGCTTCAACACGCCCTTCGATGCCTCGGTGTTCCGCTTCGCGCAGATCGTGCATGACAGCAACGAGCAAGCGGCACCGGTGCTGTTTTCGTGGCCATCACGCGGACGCGTGCTCGACTACAATTACGATCGCGAGAGCGCCAATTTCTCGCGCAGCGACCTTGCCTTCGTCATCCGCGCGGCTGCCCGCAGCCCCAATGTCTCGAGCGTGACCGTGATGGCGCATTCCATGGGCGGCTGGGTGGCCGTGGAGGCGCTGCGGCAGATCGCTCTGCAGGATGGCCGCGTGCCGGCGAAGGTCAGCAATGTCATCCTCGCCTCGCCCGATCTCGATCTCGACGTCTTTCATCGCCAGATGGAAGAGATCGGGCCAAAGCGCCCGCACATCACGATTTTCGTCTCGTCGAACGATCGCGCGCTGCGCGTTTCGCGCCTGCTGTCAGGCGGCGTCACGCGGGTCGGGGCCGTCGATCTGACGCGCGAGCCCTATCTCTCGCAGTTCGAGAGGGCGAACGACGTCACCGTGATCGACCTCTCGGCGCTCAGCAATGGCGACCGCCTCAACCATTCGAAATTCGCCACCAGCCCGGAGATCGTCCAGCTACTCGGCGGGCGAATGGCGGCGGGTCAGCTCATCTCCGACGCCGATGCGCCAGCGGCGCAGATCGGCGCGACGGCGCAGGGTGCCGGCCAGACGATCGGCTCGGTCGCCGGCGTGGTGCTCTCGGCGCCGGTCATGATCTTCGGCAGCATGGCGCGGAACTGATCGAGGCCAGTCAGCCGGCGCGGTCGCGGAGCCAGTCCTCGACATAGAAGCGGATCAGCGCGATGCGGCCGATCGCCATCAGGGGCATCGCGAGCGCGACGCCGAGTGTGCCGAACAGCGTCCCGGCGATGACGATGCCAACCAGCGTCCAGGCCGGCGGAACCTCGGCAGCCTTCTTCTGGATCAATGGGCCGATGATGTAGCCCTCGACCGTCTGGATCACCGTGTAGATGCCGACCGCCCAGATGAGCATCGCCGTTCCAAGCGGCATGGCAACGAGGGCGACCGGTATCGCGGCGACGATTGGCCCGAGATAGGGGATGAAGTTGAGGAGGCCAGCCTGGATGCCGAGCACGAAGGCGCCGGGGACGCCGAGCGCATAGAGCGCGATCCAGACGGCGACGCCCATCAACAGCATGCGTGCCGCCTGCCCGATCAGCCAGGCGCGGAGCGCGCCGCCCATTTCGTCCATGACAGACCGGACACGATCGCGGCGCCCGATCGGCACCAGCCGCACGACACCATCCCGATAGCTCGCGGGATCGAAGCAGAACATCAACCCGACGAAGACGATGACGATCGTCGTCGTCAGGACGCTTGTGGCCGTCCCGACCGCGAATTGCGCATGGCCGAACATCTGCCCCATGTCCGGCAGCAGGCCCTGGAAATTGCGACCGCCTTCCGGCCCGAGCGACTCGATGCCGAAGGCGAGCAGCTTTTCCTGCAGGAAGTCCAGTTGGCTATCGATGATCGCGATCAGGCTGCGGACCTGTTCGGGGAGTTGGACGACGCCGCGGACGGTTCCGACGATGGCAAGCAGCGACAGTGCCGCGATCACGATGACGAGCCGGATCGTTCGGCCGACCGGCAGAATCGGCTTCAGCGCGCGCGCACAAGCATCGAGGAAGGCCGCGAAGAGAATACCCGCGAAGATGACAAGCAGGCTCGAGGCGGTGAACCAGACGAAGGCGAGCGCAAGCAGCACGGCGAGGACGATGAGCGCCGTCGCGAGGCCGCTGCGCGAGGAGCCGCTGGCGCGGCGATCGGTCGGCAGCAGGTCAGTCATTGCCTATCCTCGAAGCAAGATGCGCTGGCCTGACCAGTCGCCCGAAGGTTACTCCCGCCGGAGCGTCTATCTTCCGCGGCCCAGGCCTCCTGCCCTTGCAGAGCAGCAAACCGCGCAGGCCGCAAGCACGGTGGCGGCTCTCAACCTGGCTGAGCCACTGCCACGAGCGCGGCACCGACTGGTCGACGGCCGGAGAGGCCTCAGGCGGCGATCGGTTCCGTTGGCGGCATGGTCGCGGGCGGCGTCGGTGCCGGAGCGCCCTCGCCTTCCTTGATCCGGAAGAACGTGACGTAGAGCGTCGGCAGGAACACCAGCGTCAGCAGCGTCGCAACGAACAGGCCGCCCATGATCGCGAACGCCATCGGCCCCCAGAAAATCGTCGGCGCGATTGGAATCATGCCGAGGATGGTCGAGATGGCGGTCAGCATGATCGGCCGGAAACGCGAGACCGTGGCATTGACCACGGCATCCCAGACCGGCTGTCCGGTTCGTCGCTCCGCCTCGATCTGCTCGATCAAGATGACGGCGTTTTTCGCGATGAGCCCCATCAGCGACAGGATACCCAGGATCGCGACGAAGCCGAGCGGGCGATTGAAGATGAACAGTGCGCCGACGACGCCGATGAGACCGAGCGGCACCACGCTCACGACGAGCAGCAGTCGGCTGAAGCTCTGTAGCTGCGCCATCAGGAAGCTGATCATCAGGAACAGCATGAAGGGCACGACGACCATGACGGAGGCTTGCGACGATGCGCTCTCCTCCACCGTGCCGCCGACTGCGATGTGATAGCCGGCTGGCAACGTGGCCGACAGCTTGGCAACTGCTGGCGTCAGCGTCTCAACCACCGCCTCGGGCGAACTGCCGGGCTTCACGTCGGCCTGAACGGTCAGCGTTGGCACGCGGTCGCGCCGCCAGATCAGCGGATATTCCTGTCCGAAATCGAAGGTAGCGACCTGCGACAGCGGCACGCTCCGCCCGTTGGCGAGCGGGATCTGCAGCGTGCGAAGATTGGCCAGCGACAGCCGCTCGGCGCTCGTCGCCCGCGCGACGACGTCGATCAGATAGATGTCGTCGCGAACCTGCGTCACCGTCGAGCCCGTTACGACTGAGTTCAGCGCAGCGGCGAGCGCCTGCGAGGACAGGCCGAGCAGGCGCGCCTCATTCTGGTCGATCTTCACGCGGACCATCCGCGCCGGCTCCATCCAGTCATAATTGACGCGCAGCGCATCCGGGTTGGACGAAAGCACGCCGGCGAGCTGCTGCGCGATCTGGCGCACCTGCTCGATGTCGGGTCCGCTGACGCGATACTGCACCGGCCAGCCGACCGGCGGGCCGAGCTCAAGCGGCGAGACGCGCGTCACGGCGCCCGGGAAATCCTCGGCCAGGACCTTTTCGAGCTTTTCCTGCAAGCGAAGGCGCGCCGAGACGTCCTTGGCGATCACCACCGCCTGAGAAAAGAACGGATTGGCGAGTTCGACATTCAGCGGCAAGTAGAAACGGATCGCACCGCGGCCGACATAAGTGCTCCAGCGCGCAACATCCGGATCGGCGCCGAGGATCGCGTCGAGCTTGGCCGACGCGTCGGCACTCGCCTCGATCGAAGCATTCTGTGGCAGGCGGAGATCAACGAGCAGCTCGGCACGATCCGAGGCCGGGAAGAACTGGCGCGGGACATGCGGCAGCGTCAACAAAGCGAGTACGAAGAACGCCACGGCGACGCCGATCGTAACCCAGCGCATGCGCATCGCGGCGAGAAGAATGGTCCGGAACGTCCGCGCCACAAAGCCGGGAGGCGCATCGACCGTCTTGGGGTCCGGCTTCTTCAGGAGGAGCACGGCGATCAGCGGCGAGAACGTCACCGCGCCGATCCAGGAGACGACCAGCGCGATGCCGACCACGGCGAAGATCGAGAAGGTGTATTCGCCGGCGGAGCTCTGGGCAAAGCCGATCGGGACGAAGCCAGCGGCCGTGACCAGCGTCCCAGTCAGCATGGCGAGCGCCAGAGTCTTGAATGTGTTCGCAGCCGCTGCCTCTTTCGTCTCGCCATTGGCGAGCCGTGAGGAAATCGAATCGACCGTCGTCATCGCGTCGTCGACCAGCAGGCTGAGCGCGATGATCAACGCGCCGAGCGAGATGCGCTGCAGATCGATCCCAGCGATGTCCATCACCGCGAAAACCATGGCGAGCGACAGCGGGATCGCGAGTGCAACCACGGTGCCCGCGCGAATGCCGAGGCTGACGAAGCTCACCAGGGCGATGATGGCGATCGCCTGCCAGAGCGAAGTCGTAAACTCGCCGATCGCCTCGTCGACGACCTGGGCCTGGTCGGCGACGAGCGTCGGCTCGATGCCGAGCGGCAGTTCGGCCGTCACCTCGTTCATCGCATTGCGGATATTGCCGCCAAGCGCGAGGATATCGCCGCCGTCCTTCATCGAGATCGCGAGGCCGATCGCCGGCTTGCCATTGACGCGGAACATCGGCTGCGGCGGATCCGCGAAGCCGCGATGGACCTCGGCGATGTCGCGCAGCCGGATGAGGCGACCATTCGCGACGAAATTGATGTCGAGCAGGTCCTTCTCGGATTCGAACGCGCCGGTGACCCGGACCGCGATGCGCTCGTCGCCGGTCTCCAGCACGCCGGCCGGGCTGACGACGTTCTGCGCGCGGAGCGCCGTGATGAGCTGGTTGCGGTCGATGCCGAGGCCGGCCAATTGCTCGGCCGAGAATTCGACATAGATGCGCTCGTCCTGCGCGCCCAAAATGTCGATCTTCGAGACGTCAGGGACCGAGAGCAGCTTCGATCGGACGCCCTCGACATAATCCCTCAGCTCACGATGCGTGAAGCCATCGGAGGTGAAGGCGTAGATCGTTCCGAAGGTATCGCCGAAGTCGTCGTTGAAAACCGGCCCGACGACGCCTTGTGGCAGGCTTCCGCGGATATCGCCGATGCCCTTGCGAACCTCGTACCAGATGCCCGGCACCTCGGCCGAGGTGATCTTGTCCTTCAGATTGACGAAAAGTGTCGTCCGGCCGGCGCTGGTTTCGCTCCGGATGTCGTCGACCTCAGGGATCTCCTGCAGCTTGCGCTCCAGCCGCTCCGTCACCTGCTGCAGCGTGTCCTCGAGCGTCGCGCCCGGCCATGCGGCCCCCACGATCATCGTCTTGATCGTGATCGCCGGATCCTCGGCCCGGCCGAGATGGATGAAGGCGGAGGCGCCGGCGACGATGATCGCGATCATCCAGTAGATGATGAACGACCGATGCCCCAGCGCCCAGGCCGAGAGATTGATACCCTTCATGGCGTCGCCCCGACGAGGCGGACGGTCTGGCCCGGATGCAGCGCCTGGACGCCGGCCGTCACCACGACGTCGCCCGGCGCGATGCCGTCGGCGACGATGACCGTCCCCGGATCGTGGCGCACGATCTCGACATTGCGCAGCGAAACCGTCGAGGCCGCGGGGTCGACCACCCAGACGGCGGGCTTCTGTTCATTGGTTGTCAGCGCGGTCGCAGGCAGCGCCATGACCGGCGCGCCGCTGATTTTGAGCGTTCCTGTCACGGTCGAGCCGAGCAGCATCGCGGCGGGCGGCGCATTGATGCCGACGCGGACGGCGAAGTTGCGCGTCTGCGCGTCAGCCTGTGGGGCCACTTCGCGAACGCGGCCGATGGCGGTCACATTCGGGTCTGAGGTCAAGCGAACCGTGATCTCGGCGTCAGGCGGCGCGGTGCGGAGCACTTGCGGCGGAACGTCGAACACGGCGTCGCGGCCGTCGCGGCGCGCAAGCTGAACGATCATCTGCCCGGCCTGGACGACCTCGCCCGGCTCGGCACCGCGCGCCGTTACCGTGCCGTCGACATCGGCCTTGAGCTCAGTGAAGCTTACGCGGTCCTGTGCGATTTCGAGCTGTGCTTCGGCATCGTCGACCTGCGACCGCGCGGTGCGGAGCGCCTGCTGCGCCTGATCCCAATTGGCCCGTGTCGTGAACCCGCTGGCAAGCAGCCGATCCTGCCGCTCGAAAGCGTTCTCGGCCTGGACCAATTGCCCTTCAGCCGCTGAAAGCGCGGCATTGGCCGAGCGCAGCGTGTTGAGTTCGTTGACGGGATCGAGCTTTGCCAGGATCTGGCCAGCCTTGACGCTGTCGCCAACATTGACCGGACGCTCAATCATGCGCCCGCCGATGCGGAACGCCATCGCCGCTTCGTTCTGGGCCTGGACCTGACCCGTCAGGACAACCGATTCGGTCGCTGGGGCGCGCTCCACCGTTACGGTACGCACCGGACGCGGCGCGGGCGCCTTGGCCTCGTCCTCGCGGCCACAGGCTGACAGCAAGGCCGCCGTCACGCTCAGGATGGCGACCGTGCGCAGGAACGACGAACCCGCCTTCGACTTCATTGCCGATATCGTCACAACGAGAATCCCAGCCTTTGAACCGTCGACAGAGAAGCCACGCTACTCGCAGCGTTGCAAGGGACTGCGCTCAAGTAGCGCGAGCACCGAGCTCGGCCGCCCCCCGAAACGCGCATGCGGCAGGTCGATGATGAGTGCCGGCTCCGCGGAAACTACCTATTTGGCGCGTCCGTGTGATGAGCAACCTGTCCCACCACTATGCTGACGATCCCAAATGGCCATGGCTGGCGGATGACTGTCGAAGGTCCTTGTCACTGCGGCCGGACTTGCTCATCCTCGCCACTAACCTCCGCTTGCCGCGGATATGATCGCAGCTGCCGACGGCTGGTGTCGATGAAATCGCAAGGGATGGCGCGGAAATGGCCCCATTGAAGGATGTTGCCCAGCCCGCCCGGTATGGATCCGTTCTGCGATTCGTCGGCTTCATGCTGGTCTTCTGCATCCTGAAAGGGATAGCGCCGGCGGATCTTGCGGTCGGACTCATTGCAGCGCTTGCGGCCACCTCGGTCAGTCTCCGGTTGATGCCGCGCCGGAATGTTTCGCTGGATTTTGGAGCGATGATTCGCTTCGAAGGCCGTTTCCTGAGGCAGTCGCTCGTCGCCGGCATCGATGTCGCCCGGCGAGCCTTTGATCCCGCATTGCCGCTCGCGACCGGGTTCATCACCTTCCGTCCCTCGCTCCGGCGCGGTTTCACGCGCGACCTCTTCACCACGATCTCGAGCATGATGCCTGGAACGCTTCCGGTTGGAGAGGACAACAGGGATGGACTAGTGGTGCATTGCCTCGACATCCACCACCCGGTCGCCGTCGAAATGGCGCAGGACGAAGCACGGCTTCGACGGATCATGACCGAGGGGCGTCCCCATGGTTGACACGTTGACCGTTTCAGCCGTCATCGTGCTCGCGATCGTCGCGGTCGGGCTGGTACGCGTCCTGCGCGGTCCCTCGCGCATCGACCGCATGATGGCTGTGCAACTGCTCGGCTCGGGCGGCGTCGCCGTTCTCGTCCTGCTTGCCGTCGGCAGCGGCACCGAGGCCCTCGTCGATGCCGCGCTGACGCTGGCGCTGCTCGCAGCCTTTGCCTCGATCGCACTGGCGACGACACTCGTGCAGAAGGCGGACCTCGCCGCCAAAGCGGATCGTGCGCCGGGGAAACCCGAGTCATGACCACGATTGTCACGCTGTTCTCGGCGGTCGCGATCTGCGCCGGCATCATCTTCTTTCTCGCCGGTACAGTCGGGCTGCTCCGCTTCCCCGATTCCCTGACGCGGCTCCATGCGCTGACCAAGGCTGACAATCTCGGCCTCGGGCTGATCATCCTCGGCCTTCTGCCTCTATCGGGCAGTTTCAGCACGGCGCTGAAACTGGTGCTGATCTGGGCTCTGGTGCAGCTTGCCGGCGCAACAGCCGCCCAGCTGATCGCTCGCCTTGCCCGTCCATCAGGCAGGGGCAAATGATGCTGGACCTCGCGCTCGACCTTCTGATAACGGCGCTCGTCATCGGCGTTGCGCTGTGGACGATCCGGACGCGCGACGATTTTGCGGCCATCGTCGGCTTCGTCGCCTATGGCCTTCTGCTGACCCTCGCCTGGGCGCGGCTGGCCGCCTATGACGTGGCGCTGACCGAGGCGGCGATCGGCGGAGGCGTCACGGGCGTCATCCTGCTGAGAGCCAGCGTTCGATTGAAGCCGGTCACAACAGCGCGAACGCCGATCGGCGTCAGAGTGCTTGTCGGGCTGCTCTGCGCGGTGATCAGCGCCGGGCTGGCGGCAGTCGTCCTGCTCCCCGTGAGCCCGCCGCCGAGCCTCGCCGCCGACGTGCGCAGCCATCTTGCGAGCACAGGCCTTGGCAATCCAATCGCCGGCGTGCTGATGGCCTATCGCGCGCTCGATACATTCCTCGAGACGGTTGTCGTGCTTCTCGCCCTTTTCGGCGCCTGGTCGCTGACGCCGGATAGGGCATGGGGCGGACGACCGGGCGCGCCGATCCCTACAGCTTCATTCGGACCGCTGCCGCTGTTCGGCCGCCTTCTCATTCCCATAGGCGTCGTCATCGGGATCTATATCGTCTGGGTCGGTGCCGATGCGCCCGGCGGCAAATTCCAGGGCGCGACCATCCTCGCGGCGATGTGGATCCTCGCCATGATGGCTGGCCTCACGGAGGCGCCGCCGATCGGGCGTTGGCGGCTGCGTTTGCTGTTGGCGGCCGGGCCGATCGTCTTCGTCGCGGTTGGGGTCGCGGGCATACCTTTGGCGGGATCGTTCCTCGCCTATCCCGAAGCCCTCGCAAAACCTCTCATTCTCCTGATCGAAGTCGCGCTCACCCTTTCGATCGCCGCGACGCTTGGCCTGCTCGTCGCAGGACCGCCGGAAACCGCGCCGGGGACCGAACTATGAGCCTCGCACCGATCGATGCGGCGACGCTCTATGGCCTGACGGGGGCCGTGCTGGTGGGCATCGGCCTTTACGGCATCGTCCTGCATGAGGGCTTCATCCGCCGTCTGCTTGCCTTCAACCTCTTGGGCGGCGGCGTGTTTCTTCTGTTCGGAGTCATCGCTCGCCGCGGCGCCGGCGCCGGTTTTTCCGGCGATCCGGTACCGCAGGCGCTCGTCATCACGGGTGTTGTCGTCGCCTTCTGCGCGACCGCGCTCGCCATCACGCTGATCGAGCGGCTGGCGGCAGAAGACGATGCCAATGACGGGGATGGCAGCTCATGACCCCGGGACTGATGGCGACGACGCCGGGCGGCTTGCTGCTGGTGCTGGCTGTGGTCGTGCCGGTAATCGGCATTCTCGCCCTTTGGCTCGTGCGCTGGCGCGCCATCGAATGGGTGGCGATCGCAACGCTGGCCATCAATCTCGTCGTTTCGCTGGCGACGCTGCAGGCGGTCCGGGCAAGCGACGCCTCGCTCGTCTATCTCGTCGGCGGCTGGATGCCGCCGCTCGGCCTGGCGCTCCGCGCCGATGGCATCGCCGCGGTGATGATGGTGATGACCGGCGCGATCGTCGCGGTGACGGCGCTCTATGCGCGCGGCCAGTTCGGCTTCGATCCGCATGGCCCCGAGCGGCGGCGGCCGATGGTCTTCTGGACCATGCTGCTTGCCATCACCGGCGCCCTCAACCTCATCTTCGTCGGCGAAGACCTCTTCAACCTCTATGTCGCGCTCGAGCTTCTGACCTTCGCAGCCGTGCCGCTGGTCAGCCTTGACGGCAGCCGCGATACGCTGGCGGCGGCGCTGCGCTATCTCGTCTTCGCGCTGGCCGGCTCGGTGCTCTATTTGCTCGGCGTCGCGGTCGTCTATGGCGCCTATGGCACGCTCGATCTGGTCGTGCTTGCAGAGATGCGCGGCGCCGACGGCGCCCTGCTGCTCGCGATCGCGCTGATGACGGCAGGGCTCATCGCCAAGACCGCCCTCTTCCCGCTGCATCTATGGCTGCCGCCGGCCCATGCCGGCGCGCCGGCGGCTGCCAGCGCGATTCTCTCTGCGCTGGTGGTGAAGGGCTCGTTCTTCCTGATCCTCGGCCTTTGGTTCGACCTGCTGCCGCCGGGACTGGGCGCGATCGGCGCCAATGGTCTCGGGATGCTCGGCGCCGGCGCGGTCATCGTCGGCAGCGTGCTGGCGCTACGGCAGGAGCGGCTGAAACTGCTCGTCGCCTATTCGACGGTTGCGCAGATCGGCTACCTGTTCCTCGTCTTCCCGCTCGCGACCGGCAGCGAGGCGGCATCGCCCTTTGCCTCGCTCGCCTGGACCGGCGGCGTCCTGCAACTTCTCGCGCATGCCTTCGCCAAAGCGGCGATGTTCATGGCCGCCGGCCTCGTCTATGAGGCGATCGGCCATGACCGCATCGCTGGCTTCAAGGGTCTCGGCCGGATCGCACCGATCACCGTTCTGACGATGACGCTTGCCAGCGTGTCGCTGATGGGCCTGCCGCCGAGCGGCGGATTTTCGGCGAAATGGCTGATGCTGAGTGCCGCGCTTGGCGAAGGCGCCTGGTGGTGGGCCGTGGTGATCCTCGCGGGCGGACTACTGGCTGCCGGCTATGTGTTCCGTATTCTCGTTCCGGCCTTTTCGACGCCCGAAGCGCCGGCCGAGCGCAAGTATCCCGTGGCGCCTGTCCGAGAATGCGCGGCGCTCGTCCTCGCCGTGATCGCAATCCTCATCGGCTTCCTCCCGCTTGCGCCATGGCCGCTGCTCGCCATCGGCCGCATTGCGCAGGTATCGCCATGAACGTGCTCCTGCCCCTCGCCGCCCTGTTTCCGCTGGCGCTGTTCGCGCTGTCGGCATTCTCGCCGTGGGTGCGCCAGAGGCTGGCGCGGCTCCTCTGGCTCGCCCCGCTGCCCGGTCTCGTGGCGGCACTTTTCGCGATCGACGGCGCGGTCACCTTGCCGGGTCCGCTCGGTCTCGCCCTTGATTTTCCCGGAGCCATGCTGCTTGGCGCTGCCGCCCTGATCTGGCTGGCGGCCGGCATCGCAGCACCGGCCTTCTGGCGCGAGAAGCTCGAGACCCTGCCCTATCAATCCTGGTGGCTGCTGACCATGACCGGCAGCCTCGCCGTCTTCATGGCCGCGAACCTCGTCACCTTCTATCTCACCTTTTCACTGGTGAGCCTTGCCGGCTACGGTCTCGTCACGCGCGACGGCGGCGCTGCTGCGTTTCGAGCCGGCCGCGTCTATTTCACGCTCGCGGTTGTCGGCGAGGCCTTCCTGCTGACCGCCTTCGTGCTGCTTGCCGTTGGCACGCCATCCGGCAGCATGGCGATCCCCGACGTGGTCGCGGCCCTGCCCGCCTCGCCATCCCGCGATGCGGCGCTCGTCTTCCTCATCCTCGGCCTCGGCAGCAAGATGGGCCTGGTGCCGCTGCATGTCTGGATGCCGCCGACCTACAGCGCCGCGCCTTTCCCGGCTGCGGCCGTGCTCAGCGGCGCCGCGGTCAAGGCCGGCGTCATCGGCCTCGTTCGTTTCCTGCCCTTCAGCGCCGCTTTGCCGGGCTGGGGCGAGGCGCTCGCCATGGTCGGTTTCGTGTCGGCGTTCTTCGGCGTTGCCGTCGGCCTGACGCAACGCAATCCGAAGGCGGTCCTGGCTTATTCCAGCATCAGCCAAATGGGCTTCATCGCCGCCGTCGCCGGAATGGCGCTCGCCGCAGGTCGGCTCGCCGCGCCGTCGGAACTTGCCTTCTACGCCCTTCACCATGTCTTCGCCAAAGGCGGGCTGTTTCTGGCGCTGGCCGCTATCGCCACCACGGGTCCGCGCCATCTCCGTCCCATCCTGTGGCCGGCCATCGTGGTGGCGCTCGGCATCGCCGGCCTGCCGCTCACCGGCGGCGCTTTGGCGAAGCTTGCCGTCAAGGATGCACTCGGCAGCGGGCTTGCCGGCACGCTCGGGTCGCTCTCGGCAGCCGCCAGCACGATACTGATGCTGCATTTCATCACCCGTGCGCGCACGATCGCAGCATCTGACGATCGTGCCGAAGCGCCGCTGGCGATCCGCGGCGCCTGGTGGATCGCGGCCGCCGCTGCGCTCCTGCTGCCGTGGCTGCTCTTTCCATCGGTGGCGGGAAGCATCGGCAAGGTCCTGGAGGTGAAGGCTATCTTCGATCTCGCCTGGCCGATGGTGCTCGGCGGTGTCGCCTTCCTGGGCTGGTCGCGGCTCAGCCGCCGGCCTGAATTGCCGCCCGGTGATGTGCTGATCGTCCTGCGGCCCGCCGCGACCTCTGTCCGTGGGTTGACGGATCGCATCGCGCGCGCCGAAGCCTGGATCACAACATGGCCCGTCGCCGGGACGCTGCTGCTCCTGCTGGCGATCGGCTTCGCAGGGGCCATGGTGGCCGCGCGCTAGCGGTTCGGCTTCAGACTCGGAGCCCCGCCAGGACGTCGGCTAGCCCGGACCACTCCCCTGCGGAGGCCGGCCTCCGAACAACCGGCAGGATCGCATTCATCGAGGCGGCTGCGCGTGCATAGCTCGGGCTGTAGCCAAACTCGTGGCGGAACGCGCGACTGAAGCCGGATGGATCGCTGAAGCCAACCCGCTCCGCGACCTTGACGATCTGGCCATTGTTGAGCGGATCGGCCAGCGCGGCATGCGCCGCCAGCAGGCGCTGTCGGTGAATATAGTGGGCTACGCCTCCGAGTGGCTCGAACAGCCGATAGAGCCGCGACCGTGACACGCCGAGCATGCGGCAGAGCTGATGCGGCCCGAAATTCACCGCGCCGAGATTTTGCTGCACGATCTTGCGTGCGCGATCGAGCAGAGAAACCGTCATCACCTCTTGCGCAGCCTCGGTGTGATCGACCGATGGCATCAGGCATGCAGTGAGAAGCTGCCTCGTCGCCTCGATCAACCGTGGCAACTCATCGGACGGAATGGCGGGAAGGCGGCGTTCCAGACTGACGAGGTAGTCAATGAGAAGACCAGTCAGCGGCGTGTCGGGAAGCTGGCCTGCCAGCCTGTCCAAGCCCGCAGACGCGCTCCGCATTGAATCGCGCGGCACATAGAGGCTGATCACCGAACGGTCATTGGAGTGACCCTCAAAGGGCAATGCCAGCGAACGCATGGACAGCGACAAGCCGCTTCTGGCGGCAGAGCCGCGGCTGATGACGAGGCACCAGTGATCGAGCGGATCGCGCTTCAGATGGCGCCAGTGGCGGATCTGCGCGCCAGCAGGCATCACGGCGCGCGACAGGGCGAGGCTGCCGAGATCCCACACAGTCTGCTCGGCCTCGAAGCCGTCAGCCGGATCGCCCTCGATCGTCACGTCGATCGTCGCGGCCATGAAGCTGCGCCAGGCCGCGAACTGATCATTCTTGCCCAGCGTGCGCGTATCGACACGCACCGGCGAAAGAGGGGTTTCCGCCTTCGGCGCGGACGCACGATCACGCCCAGCCTTATCCCATTCGCGAGAAACTGCAGATCCCATGGCTTCGCTCCCCCGAGCGCCGAAGCTTTCAGTCTACACCCCGGCAGGTCCGTCATCAAACGAGCGGCAGCTATGCAGGAAAACGTCATGTCGCAGTGCAACAAGATGCTATGATTACGAGGCGTTGTTTTGATCGATCGGGGAATTGATGGCCATGAACGACCGCGCGCCCACGGACAATCCGCCGATCCTCATCGACCTCGCCCTGCAGGGCGGTGGCTCACACGGTGCCTTTACTTGGGGCGTGCTCGATCGCTTCCTGGAGGAGCAGCGGTTCAAGATCGACGGCATCTCCGGAACATCGGCCGGAGCCATGAACGCCGCCGTCATGGCGTCGGGATTTGCCACGGGCGGTGCCGAGGGCGCCAAGGCGACACTCGAGGCCTATTGGCGGCAGGTTGCCGACGCAGCGCAGTTCAGCCCGTTCCAGCGCGGTCCGCTCGACGTCTTGCTCGGGCGATGGACACTCGATACCTCGCCGATCTTTGTAGCGATGGACATGATGTCCCGCTTGTTTTCGCCCTATGACCTCAATCCGACGGGCCGCAATCCCCTGCGCACCATCCTTGACGAGGCGATCGATTTCGAAGCCTTGAAGCGCTCGGAAATCCAGCTCTTCATCACCGCAACGAATGTGCGCACCGGCCGGGGCCGTGTTTTCCGCAATGGCGAGATCACGGCCGATGTCCTGCTCGCCTCGGCCTGCCTGCCGACATTGTTCCAGGCCGTCGAGATCGATGGCGAAAGCTATTGGGATGGCGGCTATTCCGGCAACCCGACCATCACGCCGCTCGTGCGTGACCTGGAATCCGACGACACGATTCTCGTGCCGATCAACCCCGTCGAGCGCCCGGGGACGCCGCGATCGGCCGCAGAAATCCTCAACCGGCTGAACGAGGTGTCGTTCAACAGCGTCCTGCTGAAGGAACTGCGGATGGTCGCACTTCTGCGCCAGGTCGCCGATCCCGGCAATACCGAGGGCGCGCAATGGGCGCGGATGCGCATCCACATGATCCGCAACGACGTGATGGCTTCACTCGGCTATTCGTCGAAGCTCAACGCGGAATGGCCGTTCCTGACCATGCTGCGCGACGAGGGCCGCAACGCGGCTTCGGAGTTCCTGACGCTCCATGGCGACGATATCGGCCGCCGCTCGACGCTCGATCTCGACCGGTTGCTGGAGGGGGTGTGACATGGGTCTTGCCGCCGGCCTTCTCGGAATTCTGCTCGGCCTCGGCCTGCTCATCGCCCTCGCCTATCGCGGCTGGAGCGTCCTGCTGCTTGCGCCCGTCGCGGCGCTGATCGCAGCCCTCCTCTCGGGCGAGCCTCTGCTGGCCCACTGGACGCAGACCTTCATGGGCAGCGCGGCCACCTTTATCGGCCAGTTCTTTCCGCTGTTCCTGCTCGGCGCCCTGTTCGGCAAGCTGATGGAGGACAGCGGCGCCGTCGCCTCGATCGCCGATTTCATGACGAAGACGCTGGGCACCAAGCGCGCCATACTGGCGGTCGTTCTGGCCGGCGCCATCGTCACCTATGGGGGCGTCAGCCTCTTCGTCGCGCTGTTCGTCATTGCGCCGATGGCCGGGGCGCTGTTCCGCGCGGCCGATATTCCGCGCCGCCTCATGGCGCCCGCGATCGCGCTCGGCACCTTCACCTTCACGATGATGGCGCTTCCCGGCACGCCGGCGATCCAGAACGCCATACCGATGCCCTTCTTCGGCACGACGCCCTTTGCTGCGCCGGGCCTTGGCATCATCGCCTCGGCGATCATGCTCGGCTTCGGGCTCTGGTGGCTCGCCCGTCAGGAGACGCTGGCGCGGCGCGGGGGCGAGGGCTTCGGCGCCGACCATGGCGTTCCAGATGCTGGCGCGCTGACCGAGACCACCCTGCGCGAGCGCGCCAGCACCGCGCGCGAATTCGATCCCGCAGAGATTGCGCATGGCCACCAGAGCGAGGCGCATCCGCCGATCGCAATTGCCGTTCTGCCCCTGGGGCTGGTCATCATCGTCAACCTCGTGATGTCCTTCCTGGTGCTGCCGCGGCTCGACTTTGCCTTCCTCGCCGAACCGCGCTGGGGCGCACTGTCGCTGGCGTCGGTCAGCGGCGTCTGGTCGGTGGCCGTCGCCCTCGCGGTGGCGATCGTCGCTACGGTCGCGCTCAACTGGCGCCGCCTTCCCAAGCTGCGCGAGACCATGGATGCGGGCGCCAATGCGTCCGTGCTGCCGATCATGGGTGTCGCGAGCCTCGTCGGCTTCGGCGCCGTCGTGGCAGCGCTTCCGGCCTTTGCACTCGTCCGCGACTGGGTGCTGTCGATCGGCGGCGGCCCGCTCGTCTCGCTCGCGGTCGCGACCAACATCCTCGCCGCGCTCACCGGCTCGGCCTCGGGCGGATTGACCATCGCACTCGACGCCCTTGGCGGCACCTATATGAAGCTTGCTGCCGAGATCGGCATGGATCCGGCATTGTTGCACCGTGTCGCGGTGATGAGCGCCGGGACGCTCGACAGCCTGCCGCATAGCGGCGCTGTCGTGACTTTGCTGGCGGTCTGCGGCGCCACCCCAAGGCAGAGCTATCGCGACATTGTCATGGTGGCGATCGTCGGCGCCATCCTCGCGCTGGTCGCGGTCATCGTCCTCGGCTCGCTGTTCGGCTCGTTCTGAACCGACGCGCCCGGCTCAGGGTGCAGCCGGCGCGGGCTCCGACGGAGCGGCCGGAGGCTGCGGTGGAACCGCGGGCGAAACGGGAGCGCCTTCCGTTGCGGCGGACGGCACGACCGGCGCGGCGCTCTCGGCAGCGGGCAGGCCAGCCAGGACGCGCTCGCGCACGAAGGGGAAGAACGGGTTCCACGAGATACGCAGCAGCCAATCGAGGCTGACGATCAACGCGCTCCGCTCGCCATGGGCGGCGATCGTGCCGAGATGAATCCCGAAGGCGTCGGCCGGATCGGGATGGTTGCCATAGAGCCCGTCCTCGGGCGGAAATGGCATCGCGACATGCGACAGCGAATAGATGTCGGGTGAATAAGCGAGACCGGTCGGCTGCACCGCCTCTTCCGTCGATCCCGCCGCGGTGCTGCGCGCAACGACCTCGTCGGTGGTCGGCTCGCGGTTGCCGATCACCGTCAGGCGATAGTTTCGCGGCGCGGGCGTCAACAACGCTGGCAGGAGATCCTCGGCCCGGGTGCGGAACAGCAGTCCGAGTTCGGTGTGGCGATTAATATCGAACAGCACCAGTTCGCTGCCATTGTCCGGCAGGTTGCCGTAGAGCGCATTCACCACGGCCTGAACGCTGACGGTGGCGTCGAGCACGGACTGCAAGGTCAGAACCGGCGCAAGGCCGCCAAGCTTGCCGTCCTGAGCCAAGCGCGTGATCCGATCCTGGACCGCCATAGTCAGCGCATAGGACTGGTGGGCGGCGTTGACCGGGAAGGAATTGTATTTGAACGGATTGAACTCGGGCAGGAGATCGAGCCAGGCCGTCTTGGCGAAGGCCGGCAGCAGCGCGGGCAACCCGGCGAGTCCTGAGAATCGGGCGAAGCGCGTGACGCCGATCATCGGCGACATCAGCACTATGCGCGCCGGCCGGATCAGAGCCTGGTCCTCCTGAGCGTCCAGCGCATAGAGCATGGCGAGCGCGCCGCCATTCGAATAACCGACGATGTGGATCGGCGCGTTGGGGCCCGCCTTTGACCGCGCCTCGCGCATCGCGAGCCGGACGGCGGCCATCCAGTCCTGCCATGACACCGCCGTCAGCCCCCCAGGCACAGTGCCATGGCCGGGCAACCGGATGCCGATCGCGACAAAGCCGCGGTCCTGGTAGAGCTTGGCGAGATGGCGCAAGCTATAGGGTGAATCCGTCAATCCATGCAGGAAAACCGCCGCGCCGACGGGCGTTCCGGTCGGCATGAGCTCGAAAGAGCGGTTCCAGTCGGTCGAAAAGCGCTCCGGGTTGACCGGGCTATCGGCGAAGTAGCGATTGAAGGGTACGCGCTCGGCTGGCTCGAGCTTGTCCGTAACCTGGCTGCGGATGTCGGCGAAGATGGTGTTCTCGGCCTTCTGGTAATCGGCGAAGCTGGCGCGGTCCATCGCCTCGTCCGACATCTCCTTGGGCACGAAAGTATGCCATGGCTCGAGCGGCGGACCGCTTTCCGCCAAATAGATGCGGGCGCCAAGCAGCGTCACGACAACGACGATGACGAGAAGCACCAGGCGCCGAACCTGCCTGCCAAACCAGCGATGCATCGAAATCCCCGCGCCGTTTCCGGACCTTTCGATGTTCTAGCCGAGTCCCGCATCGCCGTCGCGCGTGGGCATGCCCATCGGATCGTGCAGCCGATCGCCCGACAGCGAAGGCTGCACGATCCGCCCTGCCCCCAGGGATGGCTTCCGCTCAGTAGTCGACCGCGTCACGGATGATCGGACATGTCATGCAGTGACCGCCGCCACGGCCGCGGCCGAGTTCGGCGCCGGTGATGGTGATCACCTCGATGCCGGCCTTGCGCAGAAGCGTGTTGGTATAGGTGTTGCGGTCATAGGCATAGACGACGCCGGGAGCTGCGCAGACCAGATTGGCGCCCGAGTCCCACTGTGTGCGTTCGCGCATATAGGCGTTGCCGCCGGTCTCCACGATCCGCATCTTCTTGAGGCCGAGCGCATCGCGAACCGTCTCGACGAAGGTTCCCTTGTCCTTGTGGAGTTCAAGGCCGCCCTTGCCGTCCGGCCGATAGGAGAAGGCCTGGATGCCGTCGACGATGTCCGGATAGTAGAGGACGCAGTCGCGGTCCGCGAAGGTGAACACGGTGTCGAGATGCATGGCCGCGCGCAGCTTGGGCATGGCCGCGACGATGACACGCTCGGCGCCGCCTTCCGCGAACAGCCGCTCGGCAACCTGGCTGATGGCCTGGCGCGACGTGCGCTCGCTCATGCCGATCAGGACATTGCCCTTGCCGATCGGCATCACGTCGCCGCCTTCAAAGGTGGCCATGCCCCAATCGGCCAGCGGATCGCCCCACCAGACCTTCACGCGGCCCGCGAAATCCGGATGGAAGCGATAGATGGCGGCGGCGAGGATCGGCTCCTCGTGGCGCGCCTTCCAGAACAGCGAATTGATCGTGACGCCGCCATAGATCCAGCAAGTCGTGTCGCGGGTATAGAGCGTATTCGGCAGTGGCGGCAGCAGATACTCGGTGACGCCGGCCGCCTCGCGAACCAGCTTCAGCATCTCGCCGCCGTGTATATCGGGGAATTCCTCTGTCGAAAGCCCGCCGATCAGCGTCTCGGCAAGCTCGCGATGCGGCAGCCCATCGAGATAGCTGCGGATCTCGTCCACGAGGCCGAGGCCGACCTGGTTCGGGATGATCTGGTTGTCGAGGATCCATTTCTTGGCTTCTGGAATCGCCAGGGTCTCGGTCAGCAGATTGTGCATCTCGACCACATCAATGCCGCGGTCGCGCATCTTGTTGGTGAAATCGAAGTGGTCGCGCTTGGCATTGTCGACCCAGAGCACATCATCGAAGAGCAGTTCGTCGCAATTGCTGGGCGTCAGGCGCTGATGGGCGCGCCCCGGGGCGCAGACCATGACCTTGCGGAGCTGACCGACTTCGGAATGCACCCCGAAGGGTATAGGCGTGACGGTTTCGGCCATGGATTCGACCTCTCTTTGCGACGTTGACGTCAAGGCGTGATGATGCCGGTCACGAGGCCGGCAGCGCCCGCGATGGCGGCGAGCGCGGTTATGATGAAGACGATGAGTTCGGCCGAGGAGAAGAGCCGCGCGTTCTGTTCCCGCCGCGCCCAGACATAGAGCACGGTGCCCGGCACATAGAGGACCGCGACCAGCAGGACATACTTGAGGCCAGCGGCCAGGAACATGATGATCGTGTAAGCGACGGCGATCGATGCGAAGATCTGATCGCGGCTGCGCTCCTGCGGCGTCGTCGCATACCCTTCGCCGCGCCGCGCGATCAGGACGCCATAGCCGGCGACCAGCAGGTAGGGCAGCAGCGACGTCACGCTCGTCATGTCGAGCATGAAATTGAACGCGTCGCGCGACCAGTAGGTCGAGATAACAAACAGCGACACGACGATATTGGTCAGCCAAAGCGCGTTGGCCGGCACTCTGTTGCCGTTCTGCGCGGCGAAGAGGCGGGGCATATCCTGCGATTTCGCCGCGGCGAACAGCACCTCCGCGCAGATCAGCGACCAGGCGAGATAGGCGCCGAGGACGGAAATGAGCACGCCGATGGAAATGAACACCGCCCCCCAATGGCCGACGACGACTTCCAGCACGCCCGCGAGAGAGGGCTGCTGGACGCCGGCAATGGTGCCGCGCGGCATGGCCGCGTAGGGCAGCAGCGTGACAGCCACCATCAGCCCCATGACGCCGACGAAACCGAGAATGGTGGCCGAGCCGACATCGGCACGCGTCTTGGCAAAGCGCGAATAGACGCTCGCGCCCTCGATGCCGAGGAAGACGAACACCGTGATCAGCATGGTGTCGCGCACCTGCTGGAACAGCGACTTCTCCACCATGCCGACGCCGCCGAAGAAATTCTCGGAGAACTGGCTGTAGTTGAAGGCAAAGACGAAGATGATGATCGCCACAATGATCGGGACGATCTTGGCAACGGTCACGACTGTGTTGATGAAGGCCGCCTGCTCGACCCCGCGCAGGATCATGAAATGAAAGGCCCAGATGCCGATCAGCGAGACGATGATCGCGGTCGGGCTGCTGCCATCGGCGAAGATCTCGGGAAAGAAACGGCCGAGAGTCGAGCCGATCAACACCCAGTAGAAGACATTGCCGAGGCAGCTGCCGAGCCAGTATCCGAAGGCCGAGAGAAAGCCCATATAGTCGCCGAAACCGGCCTTGGCATAAGCGAACACGCCAGAATCGATTTCAGGCTTCTTCTCGGCAAGCGCTTGGAAGACCCGGGCCAGCATGTACATGCCGGTGCCAGCGATCATCCAGGCTATGATGGCCCCGAACGGTCCCGTCGCCGCGCCGAAGCGACCCGGCAGGTTGAAGATGCCCGCCCCGACCATCGAGCCGACGACCATGGCGGTCAGCATGGGAAGCGACATCTTCCCCGTCGTCCTGGAAGCCATTTCCCGCCCTCGATCTGGTTGCACCCGGCGCGCTGTGCATCGCGGCTTGACGCATCATGCGCCTCGTCCAGTTCGGCGACATGAGCTGGGCGTTCCATTCCTGTGCAATGTGTCCAAAAAATAGGCGACTTCGGCCACTGGCGCCGCACGACATCGGCTTGACGGGCGCACCAGATGCCCGGAGGCTGCCGCCTCCAAATGCCTCTCCAAGGACCGCCCCATGCAGCCTTCGCGTGATATCGCCCGCCTCATCGACATCATGGCGGCATTGCGCGCGCCGGTCGGCGGCTGCCCCTGGGACGTCGAGCAAACCTTTGAGACGATCGCGCCCTACACGATCGAGGAGGCCTATGAGGTCGCCGATGCGATCGAACGCGGCGATCGTGGTGATCTCCAGGAAGAGCTTGGCGACCTGTTACTGCAGGTGGTCTATCACGCGCGCCTGGCCGAGGAGGAAGGGGCGTTCGCGTTTGGCGATGTGATCGAGAGCATCACAGCCAAGATGATCCGGCGTCACCCGCATGTGTTCGGGAGTGAGGAGGCACGCAGCGCCGGGTCGGCGAAGGGGTTCTGGAACGAGATCAAGGCGGAGGAAAAGCGGCTCCGCGCCGAGCGACGGGCGGCTGCCGGCCTGCCGGCCGAATCAACGCCCGGCTTGCTGGAACAGGTCCCCACCGGATTGCCACCGCTGGCGCGCGCCGTGGCCTTGCAGAAGAAGGCATCGACGGTCGGGTTCGATTGGAACGATCCGCATGCCGTGATCGCGAAGATGCGGGAGGAGATCGAGGAGGTCGAGGAAGAGCTTGCGGCCGCCGAGCAGGCCCCCGCGCGGCTAAAGGACGAAGTCGGCGACCTGCTCTTTGCCGTCGTGAACCTCGCCCGTCATCTCGATATCGACCCCGATGCGGCGCTGCGCGGCACGAACGAGAAGTTCCGCCATCGTTTCGGCCATGTGGAGCGGCGCCTTGGAGAAATTGGGCGTAGTCCAGCCGAGGCAAGCCTCGACGAGATGGAAACGCTCTGGATCGACGCCAAGACGGCTGGCAGGGAATAAGGAAATGGTGGGCGGTACTGGGATTGAACCAGTGACCCTTCGCGTGTGAAGCGAATGCTCTCCCGCTGAGCTAACCGCCCGTTCGCCGGGCGCGCCGACGAAGATGGCGGCATATAGAGACATGGCCGGCGCCGCGTCAAGCGGGCGATCGGGGGGTTCTCGACCCGCCTTGCAAAAGCCTGCATCGGCGCTCACCAGACCATATTGTATCCGCCGTGAGGCGCGCTATAGATAACCCGCTACTCATCCAAAGCGCTTTGGATTGGCCACGCGGAGCTTCCGCGCCCGTCCCGAGTCGTGCTCGAAACGCGCCCGTGCCGCGGGCTGGAAGTGTCACCGAGGAACCCTCAAGGGAGAATGAGATCATGACGATCCGCGTCGTCGTCTGGGGCGAGAACGTTCACGAGCAGGAAAACGAGACAGTCCGGAAAATCTATCCGGAGGGCATGCACACCACGATCGCGAAGGGACTCGGCGAAGATCCGATGATCGAAGCGTCGACCGCGACGCTGCAGGAAGCAGAGCACGGCCTTTCGGTCGAGCGCCTTGCCAAGACCGACGTGCTGATCTGGTGGGGCCATAAGGCGCATGGCCAGGTCTCCGACGAGATCGTCGAGCGCGTCGCCAATCGCGTCTGGGAAGGCATGGGTCTCATCGTCCTGCATTCCGGCCACTTCTCGAAGATCTTCAAGCGGCTGATGGGTACGCCCTGCTCGCTGAAGTGGCGCGAGGCCGGCGAGAAGGAGCGCGTCTGGGTCATCAATCGCAATCATCAGATCGCGCAGGGTCTCTCGGACTATTTCGAGATCGAGCAGACCGAGATGTATGGCGAGCCCTTCACGGTTCCGGAGCCCATGGAGACGGTCTTCGTTACTTGGTATGAAGGCGGCGAAGTGTTCCGCTCCGGCCTCACCTATCAGCGCGGCGGCGGCAAGATCTTCTATTTCTCGCCCGGCCACGAAACCTATCCGATCTACTACAACACCGACGTCAAGCAGGTGCTGAAGAACGCGGTCAAGTGGGCCAACAACCCCGCTCCCGCCTGGGCCGGCATTACCAATGCCCCCAACACGCCCGCCGACAAGGCGCCCAATGGTCCGCTGACGATCAAGGGCGAAACGCTGCACAAGGCTGGCGAGGCCGGCTTCCGCTAAAGGAAGCTGGATCGCGCTCAGGAGCACACATCTACCATCATGGCTAAGATCCTTATCCTCGGCACCGGCAGCATGGCCGTCAGCCACGCGACCGCATTCGCAGCCGCGCCCAATACTGAACTCGTCGCCGCGGTCGAAACCGACCCGGCACGCCGCGAGGCATTCGGCAAGCAGTTCGGCATAACCGAACTGTTCGCCGATCTCGAATCAGCGATCGCGTGGGGCGGCTTTGACGCCGTTGCCAATGTGACGCCCGATGCGGTGCACTATCCGACAACCATGCGCCTGCTTGCCGCTGGCAAGCATGTGTTCTGCGAGAAGCCTCTCGCGACCAGCTACCCCCTCGCCCTCGAAATGGCCGAAACGGCCGAGGCCAAGGGCGTCATCAACATGGTCAACTTCACCTACCGCAACTCGCCTGCCCTTCAGAAGGCACGCGAGCTGGTGATGGCCGGTGCGATCGGCGACATCCGCTACTTCGAGGCGTCCTATCTGCAGAGCTGGCTCGTCAGCAAGGCATGGGGCGACTGGCGCACGGAATCGCGCTGGCTCTGGCGCCTGTCGGCCCAGCACGGCTCGAAGGGTGTTCTCGGCGATGTCGGCGTGCACATCGTCGATTTCGCCAGCTTCGCGGCGAACAGCGAGGTTGCCAATATCGACAGCCGCCTGAAGACCTTCCATAAGGCCGAAGGCGACAAGATCGGCGACTATCCGCTCGACGTGAACGACTCAGCCGTGATGACTGCCGAATTCGCCAATGGCGCGCTCGGCACGATCTCGGCGACCCGCTTCGCGACTGGCCATGCCAACGACCTGACGCTCCGCCTTTTTGGCACCGCTGGCGGCCTCGACGTCAGGACCGACGGCAAGGTCTCCTCGCTGAAGATCTGCGAAGGTCCGGACATCGATTCGTCGAGCTGGAAGGACGTCGAGTGCCCACCGGTGCCGACCACCTATGCCCGCTTCGCCAAGGCCTGCAACACCGGCGTCAATGACGAGCCGACCTTTCGCCGTGCGGCGGAAGTGCAGCGCATTCTCGACCTCTGCTTCGCCCAGGAGGCCGCTCGCGCCCTCCATGCAGCGGCACCGGTTGTGACCGACTAACGTTTTTGCGGCCCGGCTCCGGCCGGGCCGTCTTCATCAACTGCCTCTTTGCTCTGTGTCTTTTTGGGCACAGAAAACCATATCCGAAGCTTCGACGTGGCACTTCGCCGCGGCGACGGCTTGGCATGCCCGGCGTCTTGCGATACACATTCTCCTCCTGACACGTCCAACGAGGGAGGACTGCATGGCATCGATGCATATAGCTGCCGCACCTGCCTTCCATGTCCGGGAACCAGCCGGACTCTAGTTCGGACGACAGGCGCATCCGGCCCCGGCTCTCAGCCGCGCACGGTCTCCGCCCTCCTCCCAGTTTCCTCTTTTCCGCCGTGTGACGGTGCGTTGCTGCAACGCCGCGTCCGCCGATCATTGTCTTCTTTGAGGCCGGAACCGCGCTCAGCGGCCGGGTTCGTCATCATGATTCGTATCAATGCTTTGCGGCCGCGCAGCCGCTGGCTTTCCGGTCCGTTCGCGAAAGTCTTCGCCTTCACCTTCGCACATTGGCGCAAAGAGAAGCGCATCGCTGCCTTTGTCGCTGGGGCCATGCTGATTGAGACGCTGGCTCACGTTCTGCTGCCCCTTTTCGCGGGACGCATCGTCGATGCACTCGCTTCGAGCGGCACGGAGCGGGAGGCCGCGCTTGCGGTCGCGGTGCGGGCGTTCCTGACCGTCATGGCGCTCAGCATCGGCATGGTAGTGGCGCGGCATCTCGCTTTCATGGGCATTATCCGCCTGACGCTCAACATCATGTCGACCGTCGCCGAAAACGCCTTCTTCCGCGTCCAGCGCTTCTCGACGAACTGGCAAGCCAATAGCTTCGCCGGCTCGACGGTGCGGAAGATCTCGCGCGGCATGTGGGCGCTCGACCAGCTCAACGATACGTTGATCCTGGCTCTGCTTCCGTCGGTCGTCGTGCTGGTCGGCACTACGATCCTGATGGGCGCCTATTGGCCGATGATGGGCGTGATCGTCGCGATCGGCTCCGTGGTCTACATCACTGTGACCGTATCGCTCTCGCTGTTCTACGTCGCGCCCGCGGCGAGCCTCGCCAATGCCTGGGACACCAAGCTTGGCGGCGCTCTCGCCGATGCGGTCAGCTGTAACTCCGTCGTCAAGGCGTTCGGCGCCGAGGCACGCGAGGATGCGCGGCTGGCCGGGATCGTTGGCAAATGGCGCATCCGCACGGCGCGAACCTGGGTCCGCGGCACGAACAATGGCACCTCGCAGAACGCCATGGTGGTGATCCTGCGTGGCGCCGTGATCGGCCTGGTCCTCTGGCTCTGGTGGCAAGGTCAGGCAAGCCCTGGCGACGTCACCTTCGTTCTGACCTCGTTCTTTGTACTCGAAGGCTATCTGCTCGATGTCGGCATGCATGTCCGCAACCTGCAGCGCTCGGTCAACGACATGGAAGAACTGGTGGGTCTCGAGGATCAGCCGCTCGGTATCGAGGATCAACCAGATGCGCAGCCGATGCGCATCGGTGCCGGTGAAATCCGCTTCGACGACGTGACGTTCCACTATGCTGGGCACGACACGCCGCTCTATGAGGATTTCAGCGTAACCATCGCTGCAGGCGAGAAGATTGGCCTCGTCGGGCACTCGGGATCTGGCAAGACGACCTTCGTCAAGCTGATCCAGCGGCTCTATGACGTGAACCGCGGCCGCATCCTGATCGACGGGCAGGACATCGCCCATGTCACGCAGTCATCGCTGCGCGGCGAGATCGCGATCGTCCAACAGGAGCCGATCCTGTTTCACCGCTCGCTGGCGGAGAACATTGCCTATGCCCGGCCCGGTGCGTCGATGGAGGAGATCATGGAGGCGGCGCGGCTCGCCAATGCGCATGACTTCATCGCTCGAATGGCGAAAGGCTACCAGACACTGGTCGGCGAGCGCGGCGTCAAGCTCTCTGGCGGCGAGCGCCAGCGCGTCGCTCTGGCGCGCGCATTCCTGGCCAACGCGCCGGTTCTGATCCTGGACGAAGCAACGTCAAGCCTCGATTCAGAATCGGAAGCGCTGATCCAGGAGGCGATGGAGCGGTTGATGGAGGGACGCACGGCGATCGTCATCGCCCACCGTCTCTCCACCGTTAGGTCGATGGACCGGTTGCTGGTGTTCGAACGCGGTCAAATCGCAGAGGAAGGCACGCATGACGTGCTGGTCCGACGCGAGAACGGCATCTATCGCCGGCTGTTCGAGCGCCAGGCGATGGAACTCGCCAAGGGCCTCGACTTCGCTGCGTGAGCGAAAGATATGGAACGGAGAGCGGGCGGCCCTCGGGTCGCCCGTTTTCATGAAAGTCAGTTGATGTAGCGGACCTTGCCGCCCGAACTGACCATGCAGTTCACCTCGACATCCTTGACCACGAGGTTGACCTGCGCGCCAGACTTGCCGGCCTTCACCTTGCGAACCTGGACATTGCCCTTCAGTTCGTTGTGCTGGGTGGCAGCCGCATTGATGCAGACCTGTCGCGCCTTGCTGGCGCTCACGGCGCCTGCGGGAGCGATGGATACCGCCATAAGAGCGGCGACGGTTGAAGCGACGATCGCAACTGTCTTCATGATGGGCATCCTGTGCAGACGAGGCATCCTCTGGCCTCTACCTTTAATGCGGAGGTCCAGCCGAACGTTCCGTCCCGCTCAGGTTGCAGCGCGGGCCGCAAAGAATCCCGTCAGGCCCGCTTTAGCGCGCGCCAGATGACGGCCGAGAACAGCAACTGCTTCGGTCTCGTCGCCAGAGCGGCAAGCGGCCACAAGAGCGCGGTGCTCCGCCTGCCCCATATCGCCATCGGTGGCGAGGTGGAATCGGAGATAGCGATCGGCGGCGACGAGATGCTGCTCGGTCAGGGCGAGCAGGCGTGGCAGTCCGGCGGCCGCGTACAGCGTCATGTGAAAGCGGCGATTGAGTTCCCCCATACGGGCAGGGTCGGTCTCGCCGTCGATCTCGGCGATGACCTCGTCGGCAAGCGCAAAATCGTCGGCCCCGAGATGCGGCAGCGACAGGCGCAATGCCTGTGGCTCCAGAGCGCTTCGAATCGCGAAGTTGTCGTCCGCATCGGCCAGCGTGATCTCGACGACGATCGCGCCGCGATGGGGCTCGAAATCGACGAGCCCCTGCGCTTCGAGCTGGCGCAGCGCCTCGCGGATCGGCATGCGGCTCATCTCGAAGCGGGTTGCAAGTTCCTCCTGCCTCAGCGGCGTGCCAGGCAAAAGCGCGCCGGAGAGGATCGCCTGCTTGAGCGTTGCCTCGACATATTCCGTCGCGGTGCGATAGCGACGCCCGCCCGACTGGATAATGCCTTCCAGCGAAGTCACTGCCCCTCCCATCCTCCAGACCGCCTAGAAAAGCCAACGGCGCCTTGCCTGTCGATTGGATCCAATCTAACAATCATCGCTGACAAACTCAATTCTCAAGTGTTCCCATGACGGTTTCTCCGACCTCTGATGACGCTCACGCCGGCCTTGCCCGCTCAAGCAATCTGCAGCCCGTGCTTGCGGGCATCATCGCCGCCTTTGTCGGCTTTGCCGGCGTCTTTACTGTGGTCCTGCAAGGGTTCATAGCGGTCGGCGCGACCCCGGCTCAGGCCGCTTCCGGCCTGCTCGCGATCTGCATCGTACAGGGCCTGCTCGCGATCGGCATGAGTTGGCATTATCGCATCCCGCTCAGCATCGCGTGGTCGACGCCGGGCTCGGTTCTCTTCGCAGCTACCGGCATGCTCGACGGCGGCTATGCGGTCGCGATCGGCGCCTTTATCGGTGCCGGCATCCTCATCATCGCCGCCGGGCTGATCAAGCCATTCGGCAAGCTCGTGTCGTCCATACCGCCAGTGCTCGCGAGCGCCATGCTGGCCGGCATCCTGCTCGGTCTCTGCCTCGCCCCCGCAAAGGCAGTCGCGCTCGAGCCCGATCTCGCCATTCCGGTCGTGCTGGTCTGGGCGCTGGTTGGCCGCATCAGGCGCATCTGGGCCGTGCCGGCGGCAGTCGCGACGGCGATCGCGATGATCGCCTGGCATGCGCCGGCCGGCGGGCTGGCAGGGGCACATTTCATTCCGGACATCACCTTCGTCTGGCCGCAGTTCTCGGCGACAGCCATGGTGTCGCTCGCCGTGCCGCTGTTCATCGTGACCATGGCTTCGCAGAACCTGCCTGGCATCGCCGTGATGCGGCTCAATGGCTATGAGCCGCCGGTCGGGCCAGTTTTCGTCGCGACCGGCATCGGGTCGATCATCGCGGCGCCCTTCGGCGGCCACACGATCAATCTCGCGGCCATCACGGCGGCGCTCTGTGCCGGCCCTGATGCGCACCCGCATCCAGGACGCCGATGGATCGCATCCGTTTCGGCAGGTTTCACCTATCTCGTGCTGGGGCTCGGCGCGACCACCGCCGCTGCGCTGATCGCCATCGCGCCACCGGTGCTGATCCAGGCGGCAACCGGGCTCGCGCTGTTCGGCGCCTTTGGCGGGGCGCTCGCCGGCGCTGTTGCGCATCCCGCCGATCGCGATGCCGCGATGGTCACCTTCGTGACGGCTGCATCAGGCCTTTCCTTTTTCGGAATAGGCGCGGCATTCTGGGGGCTCGCAGCAGGCGGAGCTTTCATGCTTCTCAACAAACGCTGGAGCCGATGACGATCGCGGGCCTGGTCCTCGCAGGAGGCGGCTCGACCCGGATGGGCCGCGATAAGGCGCTCGTCCCGCTGGCCGACGAACCGATGCTGGCCCATGTCATCGCGAGATTCGGACCACAGGTCGGCCCTCTGGCGCTGAATGCCAATGGCGATGCAAGCCGCTTCGATGGCTTCGGACTGCCGGTCGTCGCCGATGATCGCCCGGATACGGGCCCGCTCGGCGGCGTTCAGGCCGGGCTCGATTGGGCCGCGACGCTTCCCTCCCCCCCGCGCTTTCTTGTCACGGTCCCGGTCGACGGCCCTCTGCTGCCCATCGATCTCGTCGCGCGCCTGGTCGCCACAGCCGGTTCCGAAGACCGGATCGTGATCGCAGCGTCGGGCGAGCGAGACCACCCGGTGTTCGCGCTTTGGCCGATCGCGCGCGCCGCCGCCCTTCGGTCGTGGCGCAAGACGGCAAAGAGCCACGGCGTGCGCGGCTTTCTCGCGGCTGAAGGCTTCGCGGTCGCGACGTGGCCCGTCGCTGCCGACGGCTTCGATCCGTTTTTCAACGTCAACGCGCCCGATGACCTTGATCGTGCCGAGGCGTGGCTTGCGGGCGGACACAGATTGTGATGCTTATCAAAGCACGCTCAACGCTTAGGCAGGACGATCGATAGGGGGCTGGTTCGATCGTCGCCTGAACGAGAAGCGGCCCGATTGTGCATTCGCTCCTCGCGATGCTAGCAATGACAAATGGTTCCTTTGGGAGCCGAAGGAAACACTGAGGTCCTGGAACATGCGCCTGTTCAAGACAATTGCCCTGACGGCAGCGACCCTTGTCGCGGTTACTCTTTCGGCGGAGGCCAAGGACTGGTCGACGATCCGCATCGGCACCG
Source organism: Kaistia soli DSM 19436 (assembly GCF_900129325.1). Lineage (GTDB taxonomy): Bacteria > Pseudomonadota > Alphaproteobacteria > Rhizobiales > Kaistiaceae > Kaistia > Kaistia soli. The sequence goes on from NZ_FQUP01000003.1 coordinate 453,003, forward strand.
AAGGTGCTTTCCCGCCTTTCAACTTCATCGATTCCGACAAGCAGTTGCAAGGCTTCGACATCGACGTCGCCAAGGCGGTGTGCGCCAACCTGAAGGCCACTTGCACCTTCGTGGCGCAGGATTGGGATGGCATCATTCCGGCCCTACAAGCTGGCAAGTTCGACGCCATCTTCGCCTCGATGTCGATCACCGATGAGCGCAAGCAGGTCGTCGACTTTTCGCGGGCGTATTACAGCACCCCCTCCGCCTTCATCGCCGTGAAGGGATCGGGCATCACCGACGTCTCGCCGGAAGGCCTCAAGGGCAAGACCCTCGGCGCCCAGTCCTCGACCATCCAGTCGGGCTATCTCGAGAAGGCCTATCCGGGCTTCGAGGTGAAGCTCTATCCGACGCAGGACGAGGTCAATCTCGACCTCGCCTCGGGCCGCATCGATGCGTTGCTCGTCGACAAGATCGTCGGCATGGACTGGCTGAAGACGAAGGATGGTGGCTGCTGCGAGATCGTCGCCGATGTTCCGCTCGGCGGCGGCGTCGGTGCGGCGGTTCGCAAGGAGGATACGGACCTTCGCGACGCCATCTCGAAGGCTGTCGAAGCCATCAAGGCTGATGGCACGTACGACAAGATCAACGCGAAGTACTTCCCGTTCTCGATCTGGGCCAACTGAGCCAAGGATAACCCCGCCCCCGGCCTTGCCTGATCGGCATGACCGGAAAGGCGGCAGAGGAAGATCGGCTTGGACCTTATCGACCTCATCAGTTTCGGGCCTGGCGGCTGGGGCAATGCCCTCGCCGCCGGCACTTGGCTTACGATCCGTCTCGCCGTGGCCACGCTGCCGTTCGGGCTCGTTCTCGGCCTTGCGATCGCGCAGTCAAAGCGCAGCAACAGCCGTCTCCTGCGCGCCTTTGGCAATCTTTACACCACGGTTTTCCGCGGATTGCCCGAACTGCTGACGATCTTCATCGTCTATTTCGGCGGACAGATCCTTCTTCAGAAGCTCGTCAACCTTGTCGCGCCTGGCCAGACGGTCGCGATCAGCGGTTTCGTCTCCGGCATGGTCGCGCTCGGCGTCGTCTTCTCGGCCTATGCATCTGAAGTCTTTCTCGGGGCCTTCAACGGCATCGGTCGCGGGCAGTGGGAAGCCTCCAAGGCGCTCGGCCTCAGGCCATTTCCGACGCTGCGGCTCGTGATCCTGCCGCAGCTCATCCGCCTCGCTTTGCCCGGCCTTGCCAATCTCTGGCTGATCCTCCTCAAGGATACGTCCCTCGTCTCGGTGATCGCGCTCGATGACTTGATGCGCATGACCGGCATCGCGGTGCGCGTCACCAAACAGCCCTTCTTCTTCTTCGGCGTCGCCTGCCTCATCTATCTCGCGATGTCGATGATCTCATCGATCGGCATCACGGCGATCGAACGACGCGCCGAACGCGGCCACAGGCGGGCAGCATGAACTGGGAGCTGCTGCAAAATTACGGCCCGCGCATGCTGTCAGGCCTTATTGTCACGCTGCAGCTCGTGGTGATCTCGATCAGCCTCGGCGCGCTCCTCGCCGTCCCAATTGCGCTCGGGCGGATGAGCAAGAACCGCGTGATCGGCGGCCTGTCCTTTGCCTATGTCTATGCCATGCGGGGAACGCCGCTGCTGGCGCAGCTCTTCCTCGTCTATTATGGGGCGGGACAGTTTCGCGCGGAGTTGCAGTCAATCGGCCTCTGGTGGCTGTTCCGCGATGCCTTCTTCTGCTGCGTGTTCACATTCACGTTGAACACGGCTGCCTATCAGGCTGAAATTCTTCGCGGCGCGATCCTGTCGGTGCCGCGTGGCCAGAGCGAAGCGGCGATGTCGCTCGGCCTCACGCCGCGCTCCGTCTTCCGCATGGTCGTGGCTCCCCAGGCCCTGCTTCTCGCGCTTCGGCCGCTCGGCAACGAGATCATCCTGATGATCAAGGGCTCGTCGGTCGCGGCGATCGTCACCGTGTTCGACCTGATGGGCGTGACACGCCTCGCTTATTCGCGCTCGTTCGATTTCCAGGTCTATCTCTGGGCGGCGGTGCTCTATCTCGCGCTGGTCGAGATCATCCGCCGCGTCTGGGACATGCTGGAGCGGCGCCTGACGCGGCATGTCCGCCAGCACTGACCCTTCGCGGATCGCGCTTCCAGTCAGGCAACCGCTATCGGCCGAAGGCGGGTCGTGTCCTCGCCGCGATGCAGGGCGCGCGACAGGCGGAAGGAATTGGCGATCCGCTCGGCGAATGCGATGACGACAGCCGCGGGGTCGGGTTCGAACGTGCGCCGCGCCGTTGCCGCGAACAGCGTTAGCCAGCGCTCGAAATGCGCGTCGGAGAGGTCGGGCAGACGAAGATGCGGCGCGAGCGGCCGGCCCTCATAGCGTCGCGTCTTGAGCAAGACCGAGGACCAGAAGTCGCACATCTTGGCGAGATGCTCGGGCCAGCGGCCATCCTCGACCTCGCGGGCGAAGACCGGACCGAGGATCTCGTCCGACTGGACCGCGTCATAGAAGCCGTGCACGAGGCGGCGGATGCCATCCTCGTCGATTCCCTCGGGCGTGCCCAATGTCACGGGCACGCGGCCGCGCGGATCGATCGGCTGGCTCATGGTCTCATTCTCCGGCTCGGGCGGACTTCTGCCGTGCTGTCGGACTGGCGGCCTTGATCAGGATCAAGGCCTTAGCGTCACGCCACGCCCTTGTCCTTCTCGAGCGGCACATAATTCAACGGCAGAGCGGTTGCATATTTGATCTGCTCCATCGCGAAGGCGGAGGAAACATCGGCAATGTCGATGCGCGAGATCAGCCGCTTGTAGAAGGCGTCATAGGCTTCGATGTCTGGCACGACGACGCGCAGAAGGTAGTCCACCTGCCCGCTCATGCGGTAGAACTCGACCACCTCAGGTACGTCACGGATCACCTCGGCAAAGCGCTTCAGCCATTCTTCGTTGTGCTGGCTGGTCGTGATCGAGACGAATACCGTCACCTTCGCATTCACCTTGCGTGGATCAAGCACGGCGACGCGGCGGAGAATCACGCCATCCTCCTCGAGCTTCTGGATCCGTCGCCAGCACGGTGTCGTCGACAGGCCGACGCGTCGCCCGATCTCGGCAACGGGAATGGTCGCGTCCTCCTGCAGGATCTGCAGGATCTTTCTGTCGAGCCGATCGATCATTTCCAGTCGTCCCTGAAGTACCAAACCACGTCAGCGGGACGAATTTTTCGCCTAGGCCGCCTGACGCACGATAGATGAGAATATTATTCTCTCTCTATCCTGTCGGCCTGTCAAGACGACCAACTTGGTCGAGTATGACTCTCCTCAACTCGGGCAACAGCTCCGCCTCGAACCACGAATTTCGTTTGAGCCAGCCCGTGTTGCGCCAGGATGGATGCGGCAGCGGAAAGACGACAGGCGCTTCGGTCCGTTCCACAATGCTGCGCCAGCGGCGAACCGTGTCATCGACACCGCCGTCGGCGTCAGCGCCGAGATGCCAGCGCTGCGCCGCTCTGCCGATCGCCAGAACGAGCGAAACGGCCGGCAGCGCCGCGGCGAGCGACTCCCGCCAGGCGGGGGCGCACTCGCGACGCGGCGGCCGGTCTCCGCCCTTGGCATCCAGCCCCGGAAAGCAGAAGCCCATTGGCAGGATCGCGATCCGGCTTTCGTCATAGAAGGTACCGCTGTCCACCCCCATCCAGTGGCGCAGCCGCGCGCCCGAGCGATCGTCGAACGAAATGCCGGACGCATGCACGCGCGTCCCTGGCGCCTGGCCAGCGATCAGGATGCGCGCCTCGGACGAACCGCGAATGACCGGCCGCGGCTCATGCGGCAGCGGCGCACCGCGCGGCGCCTCGACGCAGAGCCGACAGGCGCGCGCCGCCGTTGCGATGTCGTCGAAACGCGAGGCCGCGCGATGCTCCGACAGAATTTCTTTGGAATTGGTTGGATGCATCATCGCGACCTTGCATTAACCAGCCCATCGAAAGGGGACTTAAACCATCACCGGTTAGGCTCGACATTATCGGCGTGCCGTCACGCCAAGGATGTCTTGTATGCAGGGCGTATCGGAGCTGTTTCCGAACGACAAGATCGTCGTGAACCGCGAGCGCGCGGAGCGGCGGCGCGCCGTCGCGCGCACGGTGCGCCATCATCGCGACAGCCTCGCCTCGATGAGCGGCACGAGCCCGAGCTTCGATCACGAATTGTTGGTCCATTATGCGCGGACACGGCTTTCGGCCGCCTATGCCGTGCCGCTGCTTGTCGCACTCGTCGCACTGGTGGCGACCGTCTGGCTGTCGCATACGATCATTATTTCCTGGGCGGCTACGACGCTGGCGGCGCATTGCGTGGGGACGTTTCTCTGCCATCGCTTTCTCAAAAGTTCCGCAGATCGTGTTTCGATCCGGCGCTGGACCAGAATGTTCGTTGCAACTGAATTCTGTTACGGCCTGACTTGGATCGCCCTGCTCATCGCGACGTCGACCGTTCAGGCGCCTGGCATCGAGATTTTCCAGTTCGCGACCATGCTGACCATCCTGGCGGTCGGCACCATGTTCGCCTCCAGCATTCCCGCCGGCGCGGTCGCCGGCACCGCGCCGATCGCGCTGACCATGGTGGCGCTGTTCGCGATCCGGCAGGACGTGCTCTATCTCGCCCTCTCCTTCCTCTCGATCGGCAGCGAGATCTTCTTCCTGACGCTGTCGCAGCGCCTGCAATCCACCACCATGGGCATGATGCGCTATCGCGCCGAGAAGGATAATCTGATCGCCGAGCTCGGAACGGCCAAAGCGATCTCGGACGAATCGCGCCGGCGCGCCGAGGAGGCGAATCTCGCCAAGTCGCGCTTTCTCGCGACGATGAGTCATGAGCTGCGCACGCCGCTCAACGCCATTCTCGGCTTTTCCGAAGTGATGAAGAATGAGGTCCTCGGGCCGATGCAGAACGCGACCTATCGCGAGTATGCCGGCGACATCCATTCGAGCGGCCAGCATCTGCTGGCGCTCATCAATGAGATACTCGACCTCTCGCGCATCGAGGCCGGACGCTACGAACTCCATGAAGAGGCGGTGACGCTCGCCCATGTGATCGAGGAGTGCGAAAATCTCGTCCGCCTCAAGGCGCGCAACAAGAACCTCAAGATCACGCAACTGCTCGAACCCGATCTGCCTCGGCTCTGGGCCGACGAGCGCGCCGTTCGCCAGGTGATCCTCAATCTGCTGTCGAACGCGATCAAGTTCACTCCGCCGGGCGGAGCGATCGACATCCGCGCCGGCTGGACTGCCGGCGGCGGCCAATATGTCTCGATCCGCGACAACGGTCCCGGCATTGCCCCGGAGGAACTGCCGATCGTCATGTCCGCCTTCGGACAAGGCGCCATCGCCATCAAGAGCGCCGAACAGGGCACCGGGCTTGGCCTGCCGATCGTCCAAGCGATGATGCGGATGCATGACGGCACATTCGAACTGCGGTCTCGTCTGCGCGAGGGCACGGAGGCGATCGCGTGCTTCCCCCGCTCGCGAGTCATGGATCCGCTTCCGCCTGTCGTCGAGGAAGCCGAGCGCCGACGGGCCGCCGCCGCCAGGCCGGCTGACCGCATTCAATCGAGCGGCGGCATCCAGGCTCGGCGAACCGCGGGATAGGTCGTGCCGACCACGAACAGGGCGTCGAGTCGATCGGTGCCCTCAGGCGGCTTGTCCGCTTCACGCGCGACAGGCGGCGTCGGCGTTGCCGGCTCGTCGCTGCCGCTCGCCTGCGCATCCTCCTCAGCCTCAATCCCTGTCGCATCAGCTTCGTCGCCGGGCGAAAATTCGTCGCTATCAGTCGCCATGCCTGCGCCACGCGGCCGCGGAAGGCTTGTCGGCGTCTGAAGGGGTACCTCGCGCGCCACGAGCGTGACGGCGCCTGTCCTCGCCAGCCGGGACCGGTCGACGACGGCGGTCATGCCATCGCATGCCGCGGGCGCGGTGAGCGGCGTCACGATCAGCGCCGCCATACGGCAATCATCCGCGAAGGCGGCCCGATCGAGGGCCAGCGCGACGATGCGGCCGTCAGGCAGGCGACCGACGCAGCCGATGCTATCGCAGGCGGTCCCGGCCTTCAGTGCAGGATCGGCTGGATCACGCGGATCACCATCGGCACGCAGCCAGATTCCGGCGCCGAACTTGTCGATCTTGCGCGCCAGGATCTCATAGCCCCCATCCGCGCCGCGATAAGCGACCGACAACCCGTTTGCAGCGATGATCATGTCGGGCCGCGCCGGCAGGAAGGCCAAGAGTCCGCCGAGCAGCATCGGGCCGATTCCGGCGAGGCGCCAGCGCTCGCCCATCAGCGCAAGCCAGAGAAAGCCGGCGATGAAGATGAGCAGCGCTGCTGCCGACGGCATTGCCGCGCCGCCCGACCCCTCCGACCAGGCCGCGACATGCGACGCGACCACCATCATGCCATCGATGCCGAAGCCCATGACCGCGAGGAAAGGCTGGTCGAGCCCGAACGGCATCAGGAGCACGGCAATGAGCGCCATCGGCATGACCAGGAAATCGACCAGCGGCATGGCCAGCACATTGGCGACGATCGAAAGCGGCGCCATGCGCTGAAAATGGTAGAGCGCGAAGGGGGTGGTGCCGAGGCCGCCAAGCAGCGACGTCACGGCAAGACCGGCGACGAGTGCGGCGGCCCAGCCGAGGACGCTGCGGACGAGCGAGCGCTCGGCTGGCGGCCCGCGCCGGCCGCGCCTGTAGCGCGCCATGGCCTCAAAACCGGCGACGAGCGCGACCGTGGCGGCAAACGACATCTGGAAGCCCGCACCGAGGATGCTTTCCGGCGCAAGCGCCAGGACGATGAAGGTGGCGATCGCGACGTTCCGCATCGATATCGCGCGTCGATCGACGAGGATCGCGCTGAAGACGATGACCGTCATGATGAAGGAGCGCTGCGCCGCGACGTCGAGGCCGGAGATCAGCAGATAAAAGAAAGTGACGGCGATCGCTCCGGCTGCCGCCCATTTCTTGATGGGATGGCGCAGCGCGAGCGTCGGCACGAGGGCCAGCAGCGCGCGGATCATCCAGAACGCGGCGCCCGCGACCAGCACCATATGCAGTCCCGAGACGGAGAGGACGTGCGCAAGGCCGGACTGGCGGAGGTCATCCTCGGCGCGATCGCTGATGCCACCGGGATCGCCGATGATGAGCGACGAGGCTATGCGGCCGGTATCGCCGGAGAGCGCGGCGAGAACGCGAACGCGGATCGCCTCGCGCACAATTTCGAGCGGTTCACGAAGCCGGATGGAGAGCGGCACCGGGCCGAGATCGACCGGCTTCGATGGGCCATAAGCAAAGCCTGTCGCGCCGATCCCTTCATAATAGGCGTTGCGGGCGAAATCATAGCCGCCAGGCAGCGCCGGGCCGGAGGGCGGGCGGAGGCGGGCGAGCATGCTGACGGCGTCGCCGACCCTGGCCGCATCCCCGCGAACGGTGACAGTCACCCGGGTCGGCGGATGGCGGAGTTTCGCGCCCGTGATCGAGGCGACGCGCAGCGTCAGGCGATAGCCGCCGCGCCGCCCTTCCCGCCCCTCCACCCAACCCGTGACCGTCGCCGTGACCTCGCGCTCCAGGATTGGGGTCGCCAGGGCATCGGTCCTCAGTTTCGTGGCGGCAACGCCTGAGGCAAACAAGGACGCGAGGAGGAGCAGGCGGAAAAGCCCTGCGCGCTCGTGGACCCGCCAGGCGGCCACGGCGAGGCCGATGGCGAGCAGCAGAAGCGCAGGCGCGACCGGCTCCGACGGCAGCGCGAAATAAGCGAGAGCGCCGGCGCCGAATGCGACCGCCAGCCAGGGCAGGCCGCGTGCCGCGTCGAGTTCGCGCTCGAGGCTTGCCCCCATGGCCAGCCAGAGCCGATCAATCGCGAAGCCGAAGCCCTGCCACGGTCCGCCCGGGACATGCGACAGCAGGCGGCGACGGCGCCTCGCCGCCGGCCGGTCCGTCGCGACAAGCGTTTCGCGCCGATCGCCCCCGGCCATGATCCCCGCCTTTCGCCCAAGCGCGGCTCCATGCTACATGCTGCGCCCACAAACGCGAACACGCGGCGCAGCCGCCCCGCTCCCCCCAATCATCGCCGCCTGGAATTGCCCAGCCTGGAACCGCCCATGTCCAAACCGGTCGTCACCCGCTTCGCTCCGTCCCCCACCGGCTTCCTGCATATCGGTGGCGGCCGGACCGCGCTGTTCAACTGGCTCTATGCCCGCCACACCGGCGGCAAGATGCTGCTTCGCATCGAGGATACCGACCGCGAACGTTCAACCGAGGCGGCGATCGGCGCCATCATCGACGGGCTGAAATGGCTCGGTCTCGACTGGGAGGGCGAGACCGTGTTCCAGTTCGCCCGCGCCCCGCGCCATCGCGAGGTGGTCGAGGAAATGCTGGCGGCCGGCAAAGCCTATCGCTGCTACTGCACGCCGGCCGAGCTCGACGCCATGCGCGAGAAGGCGCGGGCCGAGGGTCGCTCGCCCCGCTATGACGGCACGTGGCGCGACCGCGACCCGTCCGAGGCGCCTCCCGGCGTCAAGCCGGCGATCCGCATCAAAGCTCCGCTCGAGGGCGAGACCGTAATCGAGGATCAGGTCCAGGGCCGCGTCGTCATCCCCAACAAGGATCTCGACGATCTCGTGCTGCTGCGCTCCGACGGCAACCCGACCTATATGCTGTCGGTGGTCGTCGACGATCACGACATGGGCGTCACCCACATCATACGCGGCGATGATCACCTGACCAACGCCGCCCGTCAGATGATCATCTATGCGGCGATGGGCTGGGACGTGCCCATCATGGCGCATATTCCGCTGATCCACGGCCCTGATGGCGCCAAGCTCTCGAAGCGTCATGGCGCGCTCGGCGTCGATGCCTACCGTGCCATGGGCTATCTGCCGGAAGCGATGCGCAACTATCTCGTCCGCCTCGGCTGGGGCCATGGCGACGAGGAGATCATGTCGACGGAGCAGATGGTCGAATGGTTCGACATCATTGATGTCGGCCGCTCCGCCTCGCGCTTCGATTTCGCGAAGCTCGAGAGCCTGAACGGCCACTATATCCGGACCATGGACGACGCGCGGCTGCTGGCACTCTTCATCGAGACGCTGCCGCATCTTCCGGGTGGCTCTGTGATGGCCGAGCTGCTCGACCAGGCCAAGATCGCCCAGCTCGCCATGGCGCTTCCCGGCCTCAAGGAGCGCGCCAAGACTCTGGTCGAGCTCAAGGACGGCGCCGCATTCATCTTCGCCATTCGCCCGCTCGTCCCCGACGAGAAGGCCGCGGCCATTCTCGATGCCGACGCCCGCGCGCTGCTCGGGCGGCTGCATGAATTGCTGTCGGAAACCGCGTGGACCATCGAGGCGACGGAGGCAGCGGTGAAGGCGTTTGCAGAAGCGGAGGGGCTGAAGCTCGGCAAGGTGGCACAGCCGCTGCGCGCCGCGCTCACGGGTCGCTCGACCTCGCCCGGCATCTTCGACGTGTTGATGACGCTCGGCCGCGAGGAGAGCCTCGGACGCATCGCCGACCAGGCCGTTTAAGACGTCAGAGGCCCCGGCGGGCGGGCGTCCACCGGGGCTTCTGATGGCCCTGCATCTGCGTATGGCGGCCTTAGCTTTTGTCCACTCGCCAGCGCTGTTTTGTCTACCGGAGGGCTGCCTTGCCGCGCTGCGGTAAATGGGCTACGCAATTGCACACTCGTTTCCCTGCGGCACCGTGCCGGCCTTGCTGACCGTCGACGCCCCGGGTTCCCGCCAGAAGAATTTCGCTTTCTCCAAGGGGTTGGCTGCATGACCGAAACCAAAGCGACACTTACGATCGGCGATCAGTCCTGGGACTTCGGCGTCAAGGAGGGGACGATCGGCCCCGACGTGATCGACATCGGGTCGCTCTACGCCAAGACCGGGCGTTTTACCTATGATCCCGGCTTCACCTCGACCGGCGCCTGCGACTCGAAGATCACCTTCATCGACGGCGACGAAGGCGTCCTGCTCTATCGCGGATATCCGATCGACCAGCTCGCCGAGCATGGCGATTTTCTCGAAACCTGCTACCTGCTGCTCTATGGCGAACTGCCGACCGCAGCGCAGAAGGCCGACTTCGACCAGCGCGTCACCTATCACACGATGGTGCACGAGCAGATGTCGCGCTTCTACACCGGCTTCCGCCGCGACGCCCATCCAATGGCGATCATGGTCGGCGTCGTCGGCGCGCTCTCGGCCTTCTACCACGACTCGACCGACATCTCCGACCCGCACCAGCGCATGGTCGCCAGCCTTCGCTTGATCGCCAAGATGCCGACGATCGCTGCGATGGCCTTCAAGTACCATGTCGGCCAGCCCTTCGTTTATCCGCTGAATTCGCTCGATTATGCGTCGAACTTCCTGCGCATGTGCTTCGCGGTGCCGGCCGAGGAATACAAGGTCAACCCGATCCTCGCCCGCGCGATGGACCGCATCTTCATTCTGCACGCCGACCACGAGCAGAACGCCTCGACCTCGACGGTACGTCTCGCCGGATCGTCGGGCGCCAATCCCTTCGCCTGCATCGCGGCTGGCATAGCCTGCCTCTGGGGACCCGCTCATGGCGGCGCCAACGAGGCGGCGCTCAACATGCTGCAGGAGATCGGCTCGGTCGACCGGATCCCGGAATATATCGCCCGAGCCAAGGACAAGAACGATCCGTTCCGCCTGATGGGCTTCGGCCACCGGGTCTACAAGAACTACGACCCGCGCGCCAAAATCATGCAGCGCACCTGCCATGAGGTGCTCGGTGAGCTCGGGATCACTGACGACCCGGTGCTCGAAGTGGCGCTGGAACTGGAGCGCATCGCGCTTAGCGACGACTATTTCATCGAGAAGAAGCTCTATCCGAATATCGACTTCTATTCGGGCATCACGCTGAAGGCGCTCGGCTTCCCGACTACGATGTTCACGGTGCTGTTCGCGGTCGCCCGCACGGTCGGCTGGATCGCGCAGTGGAAGGAAATGGTCGAGGATCCGGGCCAGCGCATCGGCCGCCCACGCCAGCTCTACACGGGCGCCGACCGCCGCGACTACGTCCCGGTTTCGAAGCGGCGCTGAGCGTCTCGACAATTACGAATGAAAGGGCGCCTTCGGGCGCCCTTTTTGTTCGACGCGAAGGTCTATGGGCGAAGTGCGGCCGTGCCGCAACAACCGCCGGAACTTCTTGACTTCGCAAACACAACTATTGCGATACTTTTTCCCATGGAGCAACCATAGAGAGACGTGCGATCACGTGATCGGCACGCATCCTTTGGGGAAGGGAAAGCGCATGCACAGGATTGCCGCGATATCGCTCGTTGCCGGGTTGCTCGCCGGTTGCCAAACTCCACCGCTCTACACGGCCGATATGAGCTTCGCGAAGGCGACAGGCCTTGGCTACTGGAACACAGGGCTGCTGCCCGTCGGACGCCTCTATCTGTGGGACACGAAGAACAACCGGCTGACGCTGATCGCAGACGACATCCCATTGGCAAAGCGACCGACGGCCGAGCCAAAGACTGAGCTGAGCTCGACGAATGTGCAGGGGATCGCCGTAGAGGGATCATTCGGCAGCGACGCGATCAAGACCGCCGTCACCGCAGAGGTCGGACGGCAAGTGGCATTCACGGCCAAAGGCGCCGTGCGCGAACAATACGCCTCGATCTATACCGGGCTGGCGAGGGCCTATAGCGATGCGGTGGCGGCGGGTGAGGATGTCGACACGCATTGGTCGGTGACCGACGCTACGCGCCCGAACTCAGGCCTCTACTATCTGATCATCAGCGGGGTCGTTCGGGCCGACCAGACATCGTTGACGCAGAAGGGGCTGAAGGACGAGAATATTGCCAACATCTCCGTTTCCGTGCCGGGGCTCGGCAAGCCAGTCGCTCTCAAGGTCGTCAACGGCAACGCGGTCGGCTGCAACGGCCCCTCGGCGGCCTGCTTCTTCGAAGCAACCGTGCTCAAGCCCTACATCAACGCCAATCGCCGTCTCGACTTCGCTCCAGCCCGCGACGTCGACGTGAAGCTGCTTCCCGGCGCGTTCAGGGGCGTGTAAGGACCTACCCCTTCAGTCGCTCAAGCGCCGCATCGACCTTGGCGACGAGCGCCTCGGCTTCGGCCAGGCGCTCGCGCTGTTCTTCGATCACCTCTTCAGGTGCGCGGCTCACGAACTGCTCGTTGCCGAGCTTCGCCTGGATCTTGCCGATCTCCTTCGAAGCCTTGTCGCGCTCCTTGCCGAGGCGGGCGCGCTCGGCATCGAGATCGATGACGCCGGCGAGCGGCAGCGCGATCGTCGCTTCGCCCACCACGGTCTGCACAGCGCCCTTCGGCGCAGCGTCGGCGATCGTCACTTCCGCGGCGCGCGCGAGGCGCCGGATCAGCGCGTCATGCGTGCCGAGCCGTGCCTTCGTCGCAGCGCTGGCGCCGACAATGATCAGCGGCACCATGGCGCCCGGCGGAACATTGATCTCCGAACGCACGGAGCGGACCTGCGAAATCAGATCGACGAGCCAGTTGATTTCGTCCGCAGCGGCCGCGTCCTCGAAGGTGAGCGCCGGCCAAGCTGTGAGGATCAGCTGCCGATCACGCGCCTGGCCCTCGGGCGCCGTGCGGCCCCAGAGTTCCTCGGTGATGAACGGCATGAACGGGTGCAGCAGCGTAACGATCCGGTCGAGCGTCCAGCCGATCGCCGCGCGCGTTTCTGCCTTGGCCGCCTCGTCGGCATCCTCGTTCATCAGGACCGGCTTCACCAGTTCCAGATACCAGTCGCAGAACGTGTTCCAGACGAAGCGATACAGAGCGTTGGCCGCATCGTTGAACCGATAGGCTTCCAGCGCCTCGGTCACAGCGCGCGCGGTGCGCGTCGTCTCGGTGACGATCCAGCGGTTAAGCTTTCCGGTCGCCGCGTCTGGATCGAACGCCGCACCATGCACGGCACCGTTCATCTCGGCAAAGCGAGCGGCATTCCAGAGCTTCGTCGCGAAATTGCGATAGCCCTCGACGCGATTGGTCGCCAGCTTGATGTCGCGCCCCTGCGCCGCCATCGCCGTCAGCGTAAAGCGGAGCGCGTCGGCGCCGTACTGATCGATCAGGCTAAGCGGATCGATGACGTTGCCCTTCGACTTCGACATCTTGGCGCCCTTCTCGTCACGGACGAGGGCATGCATGTAGATGTCGCGGAAGGGCTCGGTCTTCATGAAATGGAGGCCCATCATCATCATCCTGGCCACCCAGAAGAAGATGATGTCGAAGCCGGTCACCAACGTATTGGTCGGGAAATAGCGGTCGAGCTCCGCCGTCTCATCAGGCCACCCGAGCGTCGAGAACGGCCACAGCGCCGACGAGAACCAGGTGTCGAGCACGTCTTCGTCGCGTTGAAGGCTGATTTCCAGCACATGGTTCGCATCATCGAGCGCGTCAGCTTCGAACGCGCCGATCACGACCCGTTCAAGGTTGGGCGCGATCGGGGCGCCGCCCTCGGGACCGAACTTGTAATGCCGGTAAGCCTTGTCCCGCGCCTCTTCCTCGCTCGCCGCAACGAAGAAGGCACCGTCAGGACCATACCAGGCCGGAATCTGATGGCCCCACCAGAGCTGGCGCGAGATGCACCAGGGCTGGATGTTCTCCATCCATTCGTAATAGGTCTTTTCCCACGACTTCGGATAGAAGACGCTCCGCCCCTCGCGCACCGAAGCGATGGCCGGCTGGGCCAGCGTATGTGCATCGACATACCACTGGTCGGTCAGATAGGGCTCGATTGGCACGCCGCCGCGATCCCCATGCGGCACGACATGGGCGTGGTCCTCGATGCCTGCGAGATAGCCGCCCTCCTCCATCATCGCGACGATCGACGCCCGCGCCGTGAAACGGTCCAAGCCCTCCAGCGCGTCGACGAGCGCGAGCAGCGCCTCGCCCTTCGGCAGGCCGGCGAGAAATTCGAGATTGCCGGCCAGCGTGACGTTCGCCTCGCGGTCGAGCACCGAGATCATCGGCAGGTTGTGCCGCTTGCCGACTTCGAAATCGTTGAAATCGTGCGCCGGCGTGATCTTGACGGCGCCGGAACCCTTTTCGGGATCGGAATACTCGTCGGCGATGATCGGAATCCGGCGTCCGACCAGCGGCAGGATGGCGAACTTGCCGACCAGATGCTGCCAGCGCTCGTCATCCGGATGAACAGCGACCGCCGTGTCGCCCAGCATCGTTTCCGGCCGCGTGGTGGCGACAGTGATGAACGTTGACGGATCCTCGGGATCGAAGCGGCGGCTTTCGATCGGATAGCGCAGGTGCCAGAGATGACCCTTTGTCTCGACCTGGACGACCTCGAGATCGGAGATCGCCGTAATCAGCGCCGGATCCCAGTTGACGAGACGCTTGTCCTTGTAGATCAGACCTTGTTCGTAGAGCGCGACGAAAACTTTGACGACGGCGCGCGAGAGGCCGTCGTCCATAGTGAAGCGCTCGCGCGACCAATCGGCGGAAGCGCCGAGGCGCTTCAATTGCCCAATGATTGTCCCGCCCGACTCCGCCTTCCAGTTCCAGATCTTCTCGACAAACTTGTCGCGGCCGATCGCGCGGCGGCCCGGCTCCTGCCGTTCCATCATCTGCCGCTCGACGACCATTTGCGTCGCAATGCCGGCATGATCGAGACCGACCTGCCAGAGCACATCGCGGCCGCGCATGCGCTCGAAACGGACCAGGATGTCCTGCAGCGTGTTGTTAAGCGCGTGCCCCATATGGAGCGAGCCGGTGACGTTGGGCGGCGGGATCACTATCGAGAACGGCTTCGCCCCCGGCGCGGCGCCGGCACCGGCCTTGAAGGCGCCAGCCTTGTCCCACGCGTCATAGATGCGCGGCTCGACCGCGGCCGCGTCGTAATTCTTGTCAAGCATGACCGTTTCCGGTTGATCGTCGTTGAGGTGCTGTAAACCGGATGGACGGAGCCAAGTCAACAAAAGGCTCGGTCACACGGCCGGTCGGAAGCCGAAGTTCAATCTCGCAGCGAAGGATGGCGCGCTCAGCGCCCGCGCGACACTCGCTCGATCTCGTCGCGTACGAGCCGCTCGACGAGTGGCGGCAGGTTGGTATCAAGCCAGGCCTTCAGCATCGGCCGCAGCATGTCCTTGACCAGATCCTCGATCGTGCGCGCATTGCCAGAAAGCAATGTC
This sequence comes from Kaistia soli DSM 19436, assembly GCF_900129325.1. Classification (GTDB taxonomy): domain Bacteria; phylum Pseudomonadota; class Alphaproteobacteria; order Rhizobiales; family Kaistiaceae; genus Kaistia; species Kaistia soli. The sequence goes on from NZ_FQUP01000003.1 coordinate 468,191, forward strand.
GTGGCGAGATCGCCAAAGGACGCGGTCACGGCGGCATCGGCCGCCGGTGAGAGCAACTGACGGCCGGTGTTGACCTCCTCTACGGGAAGTGCGGCGGCGGCCGGTCGTTTGACCTCGGGGGTCGGACGCAACGGTGCCGGCTCGGGCTTGGCAGTTGTAGCCGGCGTAAACAGCGGCGGACGCTGGAAGACAGGCTCGACGCGCGGCTGCTCGGCCCGCGGCCGCGGCTCCGCCTGCAAGCGGGGCTCGGGCGCCGGCCGAGGCTCAGCCTTGCGCACCGGCTCGGCGGCGATGGGTGTCGGTGCGTCCTGCCGCAAGAATGATGGGACAGGCTGGACTTCCTCGCCCGTCGTCCGGGCACCGAACAAGGCATCGATGGCTTCGGTCGAGATCGAAGAGGCGCCCGTGGCAGCGGTCGGCGCATCCTCACCATCGTCGGAGATGATCCGCCGGATGGAGGCCAGGATTTCCTCCATGGACGGTTCCTGCGCCTGACTGACCTTGGCCATCATCACCCCGTGCCCTGAACCGCCAATGCTACGAATCGCTTGATTCTCATGCGGTTCCGGGTCGAACGCTAGCGAAATCACCGAAGCCGCGAAACTGCGCCCCGGCGTGGTGGCGGCGTTGTGCACGCCTCAATCGGGCATCGGGGCCATGGCAGCCACAAATGAAAGACGCCGGCACGATGGCCGGCGTCGAAGTCTTCTAAAGGATATCGCCAACTAGCGTCCGTCGGGCGTCCTCAGACCGAACCACTTGTCGCGAACGGCGTTGTAATGCTGTTGCGGCTTGTAGGTCGCGACCTTGAGGCCCAGACGATCAGCCGAAAGCGCACCGATCGACGACAGCACCGAATAGCCCGCGACAATGGCGCTTCGCTGGGCGATGACCAGCGTCTCACGGGCCTGGATCAGCGTCTGCTGCTGGTTGAGCACGTCGAGCGTCGTGCGCTGTCCGACCTTCTGTTCCTCGATGACGCCGGCAAGGGCCAGCTCGGAGGCCTTGACCTGCGCATTCGCCGAAACGATCGCCGCGCGCGCCGCGGCAAGCTGGCCCCAGGTCGTATCGACCGAGGCGCGAACCTGATCGCGGGCGCTGTCGAGAAGGATGCGGCGCTGCCCGAGCGTTTCCTTAGCCTGGCGGGCCTGCGAATAGACCACGCCGCCCTCATAGAGCGGAACCGTCAGATTCGCGGTGAGTGAAGCCGAATTGCTCCAGGCACCGACGGAAGACTGCTCGTCCAAATGGGAAACAGAACCCTGCAGCGAGACGGTCGGCAGCAACTGGCCTTCGATCGACTTCACGTTGAAGGCGGCCGTGTCGACATTGAACGAGGCAGTCAGGATCGCCGGGTGGTTCTTGAGGCCGGTCGCAATCGCCGAATCGAGCGATTTCGGCAGCAAGCGATCATTGAAGACCGGGATGACAAGCGACTTCGGCTGCATGCCGATGACCTGCAGATAGGTCGCCTTGGCCGCATTCAGGTTCGAGACCGCGACGTCGTAGTCGGTCTGGCCCTGGCTGAGGCTGGCCTCAGTCTGGGCCAGATCGGTGCGCGTACCCTCGCCAACCTTCAGCCGATCCGTAGCGGCGCGGACCTGCTCCTGCAGGAAGACGATATTCTGCTCGCGCAGCGTCAGGATCGCCTGGGTCTGCAGAACATTGGTGTAGGCGCTCACCGCATCGAGAAACACGTCCTGTTCGGTAGACCGAAGGGACTCGCGTCCGGCAAGCACGGACGATTCGGCCTGTTTGACGTTGTTCTGCGTTTGGAAGCCGCGAAACAGCGGCTGCTCGATGGTGATCCCAGCCGAACGCGGCGTCAGCGTTGCGCTGCCGGCGGAGGAATTCCCGGTCGTGCGCCCGATCGATGCCGTTCCGGTCACGACCGGACGGTAGCCGGACAGCGCCTGCGGAACGCCTTCATCAGTGGCGCGCAGTCCCGCGCGCTGAGCATTCAGCGTCGGATTCGTATTGTAGGTGGAAGCAAGAGCGGCAGCCAGCGTATCCGCGTGCGCCAAAGGAGCAGTCGCCAAAAGCGCGACCAAAGCCACGGACGTCAAAGAGACCCGGGAAAACGACACTATCGAACCTCGGCGTTGCGAGGCGACGTCCCCCTACCGGACGTCCACCAGCGGACAAGACGCCGCTAAGATACGCCGGGGCCGATGACGGTCAAATGGCGTGACCGATGCAACCGTTGATAAAGTGTGTGCTGCGGCGCGAAAGCCACAGCTGACGATCGGTAAAATTTGATGCGTTCGTTACCAAACCGTTGATTTCAGGCCATTTCAGAATACGAACGCCTTCGGGCGCTGGAATTCCGGCAACAGCTTAACATGCGTATTAAACACCGGCCGACCGCTGATCGTTCCGCCCGTCCGCGTGAAAATTGTCGCTTTCGCCGCCAGACCGTTCACGCCGACCACGGCAACGATTCGCCCGTTCTCGGCGAGTTGCTTCTCAAGCGCTTCTGGAACGAACTCGATCGCACCCTCGATGATGATCACGTCATAGGGTGCCTCCGCCGCATGGCCCTCGACAAGCGCACCTGAAACGACGGAGACATTGGCGATGCCGAGACGCGCGAGATTGGCGCGTGTCGCTTCGGCAAGGGCAGGATTCGGTTCGACCGCTACGACCCGGGCAGCGATGCGCGCCAGGATCGCTGACGAGTAGCCGCCGGCCGGACCAAGATCGAGCACGATGTCAGTCGGCTTGATTTCCGCGAGCTGAACGAGGCGTGCAAGCGGCCCCGCCTCCATCACATAACGTGCCGGCTCGCCCGGTGCCGAGACCAGGAGGTCATCGTCGAGATAGGCGAGCGGCTTCAGCGCGTCGGGCAGAAACTCCTCGCGCGGCACGGCGGAGAAAGCATCGAGCACGTCGTAGTCCGTCACATCGACGGTCCGGACCTGGCAATCCACCATCGTCACGCGTGCCTTGGTGAAATCGACCATGATTCCGGGATCCCATATCGATGTTGTGAGTGTTCATTGTTCAATACCGAGCCGCGGCAGGGGTGACAAGCCGCCGCGCCGCGCCGCGGCGCCGCAGGGGGGCCAAGACAGGGGATGACGGCGAGAAAGTGCTTGCCTACCAGCGCACCTTGCCTCTACATCCGCAACCCGAGGGCCTCGTGGCGGAATGGTTACGCAGAGGACTGCAAATCCTTGCATCCCGGTTCGATTCCGGGCGAGGCCTCCATCGCTCTAACCAAGCGAAGTCAAGCATCTGGCAGCGACTTCTCCTGCCGATTGCTTGCACCCGGTGCGTTGAGCCTACGCCGCGCATCCACTCTATTGCTTCAATTGTCGCGCCAGCCAGCCCATAGCAGCGAGCGACACACCGCCACCGATCAACCCCGCGACCCCGCCCCAGATGGCGCCCGAGCTGCCGTCGAGCCAGTTGCCGACCAGCACGCCGATGACGCCGAGGATGATCGGCGAAATGCATCCGATTGCAATCAATTCAGCCTCACCCTTCTGCCCTATCCTATCCAATCCGACGTGTCCCTGACCCAGCATTTTCGCTGCGATGGTCGCCCTCGATCAAAGGGACAGCGCGGAATGAAGGGAGATCATGATCCGTGGAAGCACGATACAGCCATACTCTATTCGCTTGGGAAGACGCCTCCTCTTCCCGCGCTTCTGAGATCGAGGAATGCGGAAGGGGCTGCAAGCTGATCTCAAGGGCGCAGACACTCATTCGCATCGCTTCGGAGGCGCTGTCTCCATCGAAACGTCAAACGTGACCTGGACCCGCTCGTATGTGCCAAAAGATACACAGTTTTGATGGTCGGTTCGCCACTATTTCCCCATTGACTCGCGAGGCCGTGATGCGCGTCTCGCAATGATGGAGCAAGCCATACCGCTTTCGGTTATTTATTGGCCTCCCAACTCTTCTTTAGAATTATGACAGTTACCTATTTTGACTGGCCTCACCTCCTTTGTCGTGCTTTTCTGTTGCGTCTCACACGATCATCTGAGGAGGAATTGAAATGTCAGAAACCAAATCGCGGCGTGAACTTGCAAATCTGGCGCTTGGCGGCGTCGCGGCGATGGGTTTGGTCGCCGCGTCGACTGCGACCGCCGAGGCCTATCAGGGGAATATGGAGCGCGCGCTGTCGTCACTCTATGACGCGCTCGGCTCGCTGCGCGAGGCAACGAGCAACAAAGGCGGTCATCGTGTCCAGGCCATGAACCTGATCCAGCAGGCCATCTCCGAGGTCCAGCAAGGCATCGAGTTCGCCGACGATCATTAATCCGCCGAACCTGCATGGGGGAGCGGCCGCTGGAGATCGCCGACCATCTCTACCGCTGCGCTGGATACGCGGCGGTGGAGGTCAGCATGGCGACCTTGCCGGCATGGATCCTTGCGCGGCGTGTTGAATCCGGGCAAAGGCGTTCCGTCCGAAAAGCGCACAGGCTCGCCCCATGCAGAGGAATGACGACGCGCCGCGCCACGGCGGCGGCCTCGCGGCCGCTTCGGCGCGTTACGGCATTGCCGTCGCGGACTGGCTCGACCTCTCGACCGGCATCAACCCCCTGCCCTATCCTGCTGCACCGCTTGAACTTTCCGCCGACACACGGCTGCCCGATCCGGCTGCGCTCGCGAAACTGATCGAGACGGCGCGAACCGCCTATGATGTCAGCGCGGCCGCCAGCATCGTGCCGGTGCCGGGCAGCGACCTTGGACTTCGCCTGCTGCCGCTGCTTGTTCCGGCCGCCCGCGTCTCGATCCTCGCACCCACCTATTCCGGGCATGGCGAAGCCTGGTCGGCAGCCGGCCACCACGTGACCGCGATCGACCGCCTCGAGGCAGCGGCCGGGGCCGACGTCGTCGTGCTCGCCAACCCGAACAATCCCGACGGCAGGCGCCATGCGCCGGCCACCATTGGTGCCGCCGCAGCGGCGCTACCCCCGCATGGGCTCATGGTAGTCGACGAAGCCTTCTGCGATCTTGAGCCGGCGCTCAGCGTTGCGCGCGTTCTCGACGACCCGCGGATCGTCGTGCTCCGCTCATTCGGCAAATTCTATGGGTTGGCCGGCCTCAGGCTCGGCTTCGTGCTCGGCAGGGGCGCAGCGGTGCAGCGCCTCCGGGGACTCGTGGGTGACTGGCCGCTCTCCGGGGCGGCGATCACGATCGGCACGGCCGCGCTGGCGGATCTTGGCTGGCAGGAGAGGACGCGCCGTCGCCTCGCCGCGAGCCGAGCGCAACTCGACGACCTCCTTGCCCAGCACGGGCTGTCGGTTGCGGGCGGCACGGACCTGTTCCGCCTGGTGCGCGTCGGCGACAATCAGGGCCTTCACCGGCACCTGGCCGAGATGGGCATCTGGACTCGCGTTTTCGCCGATATCCCCGGCGCGATCCGCTTCGGCCTGCCGCCCGGCGACGGATTTGGCCGTCTCGACGCGGCGCTCGGCAGGATCAGAACGCGCGGAAGGTCATGATGGTGCGGGTATCGCGGATGCCCTCAAAGCGCTGGATCGATTCGGTGACGAAATGGCCGGGATCAACAGCGTCGTCGAGATAGCACTTTACCAGAAGGTCGAAATCACCCGCGGTCGAGTAGATTTCCGAGGCGATCTCGGCATCGGCGATGGCGGCCGCCACCTCATAGGCCCGGCCGAGCTCGCATTTGATCTGGACGAATACCGCTTTCATCAAACCCTCCACGACGGCCGGCCTCCGGGATAGCAGGCGTCGCGCCGGCCCCGCAATGGCCCGCGGCGAAAACGGCCGTATTCGCGGAGCACGGCCTTGTCCAAGCGGCCGCCCCAGCTATCTCCCCAGATGACGCCGTCGTCGTCGCTGAGCGAGGAAACCAGCCATGAAGCCTGCCGCATTGCTCGTCGCCCTTTTGATCGCAGCCACGCCCGCGATGGGGTGGGCCGAACCCTCCAACGCCGACAAGGACGCCTTCAAGGCGCTGGTTCAGGGCCAGTTACAGGCCTTTCGCCAGGATGACGCCATGGCTGCCTATGGGCGCGCCGCGCCGGGAATCCAGCGGATGTTTCCCAGTCCGGACGTGTTCATGAACATGGTGCGGCAGGCTTATCCACCCGTCTACCGATCCGGCAGCGTCGCCTTCGGCGAGGTGGTTGAGGGGCCGGCGGGTCCGATGGAGAAGGTTTATCTCACTGCCGCCGACGGCTCGAACTGGATCGCGCTCTACAGCTTTGAGAAACAGGCTGATGGAAGCTGGAAAATCTCCGGCTGCCAGTTGCTCAAGGATACCGCGCCGACGATCTGATCAGAGCGCCGCGATATCGCCGCGCGCCCAGCCTTCCTTGGTCGAAATGCGGAACGCTTCGAAGCGCGCTTCGTCGATCGCCGCACGGATGCCTGCCATCAGGCTTTGATAATAAGCGAGATTGTTCCAGGTCAGCAGCATCGCGCCCAGCGTCTCGTTGGCCTTGAAGAGATGGTGCAGATAGGCGCGCGAATAATCGCGGCTGGCGGGGCAATCCGATGCTTCGTCCAATGGCCGGTGATCCTCGGCGTGGCGGGCGTTCTTGATGTTAACCTTGCCGAAGCGCGTGAAGGCGAGGCCATGGCGGCCGGCTCTCGTGGGCATCACGCAATCGAACATGTCGACGCCGCGCGCAACCGATTCAAGAATGTCGTCCGGCGTGCCGACACCCATCAGATAGCGCGGCTTCTCGGTCGGCAGGATCGGCGTGGTCATCGCGAGGATGCGAAGCATCACGTCCTGTGGCTCGCCGACGGCAAGCCCGCCGATCGAATAGCCCTTGAAGTCCATCTCTCGCAGCGCCGTAGCCGATTGGGCGCGCAGCCGCTCATTGTCGCCACCCTGCACGATACCGAAGATCGCCTTGCCCGGCTGGTCGCCGAAGGCCGCCTTGGAGCGCTCTGCCCAGCGCAGCGAGAGCTGCATAGCGCGCTCGATCTCGCTTTCCGAAGCCGGGAGCGCGACGCATTCGTCGAGCTGCATCTGGATGTCGCTGTCGAGCAGGCCCTGGATCTCCACTGAGCGCTCGGGTGTCAGCTCGTAACGGCGGCCGTCGATATGGCTCTGGAAGGTCACACCGCGCTCGTCCATCTTGCGCAGCTGCGACAGCGACATGACCTGGAAGCCGCCTGAATCAGTGAGGATCGGATGCGGCCAGTTGGCGAATGTGTGCAGGCCGCCGAGCTTCGCGACCCGCTCGGCGCCGGGCCGCAGCATCAGGTGATAGGTGTTGCCGAGGATGATGTCGGCGCCAAGCTCGCGCACCTGGCCCGGATACATCGCCTTGACCGTGCCCGCCGTGCCGACCGGCATGAAGGCGGGCGTGCGGATGGTGCCGCGCGGCATGGTGATCTCGCCGCGCCGCGCCATGCCGTCGGACTTCAGAAGCGTGAAGGTGAAGCGCTCGCTCATGCGATCTCCGCGGGGAAAAGCAGCGACGCATCGCCATAGGAATAGAAGCGATAGCCGGTGGCGATCGCGTGCTCATAGGCCGCGCGCATGGTCTCGAGGCCGGAAAAGGCCGAGACGAGCATGAACAGCGTCGAGCGCGGCAGGTGGAAATTCGTCATCAGGAGGTCGACGGCGCGGAAGCGATAGCCGGGCGTGATGAAGATGCTGGTCGGCGCGTTGAACGGGCGGATGATTCGATCCTCGCCGGCGGCGCTTTCGAGCAGGCGCAGCGAGGTGGTGCCGACCGCGACGACGCGTCCGCCCCGCGCACGGACTTCATTCAGCGCATTCGCGGTCTCGGCCGACACCTCGCCGCGCTCGGCATGCATCCGGTGATCGGAGGTATCATCAGCCTTCACAGGCAGGAATGTGCCAGCGCCGACATGCAGCGTCACGAAGTGGCGGGCTATGCCGCGCGCGTCCAGCCGCTCGAACAATTCGGGCGTGAAATGCAGACCGGCCGTTGGAGCCGCGACGGCACCCTCCTCGCGGGCATAGATCGTCTGGTAATCCGTGCGGTCGCGTTCGTCCTCGCCGCGCTTCGAAGCGATATAGGGCGGCAGCGGGATATGGCCGACGCGCGCGATCGCCTCGTCGAGGGCAGGACCCGCGAGATCGAAAGCGAGCACGACCTCGCCCGCCTCGCCCTTCTCGGCAACCGTCGCTGCCAGGCCGGCGATCAGGCACGCGCGATCGGCCGTCTCTCCGAACAGGATGCGGTCGCCGGCCAGAATCTTCTTTGCGGGCCGCACGAAGGCGCGCCAGCGATCCCCCGCCTCGCGCATATGCAGCGTCACGCCGATGCCTGCGGCGACGCCGTCGCGCACGCGCTCGCCGAAAAGCTGGGCGGGAATGACGCGCGTGTCGTTGAAGACCAGCGCGTCGCCGGGCTGGAGCAGATCAGGCAGTTCGCGCGCGATCCGGTCTTCCAATGCCGCGCCCGGCCGCACAACCAGCATGCGCGCTGCATCGCGCGGCTGCGCGGGGCGCAGCGCGATCCGTTCATCCGGCAGTTCGAAATCGAAAAGGTCGACGCGCATGGGATCCAAAGCAAAAGGCGCCTCGCGGCGCCCGGGGTTCTAGTCGGATGAATAGGCCGTCGCAACCGGCCCTGCCCGTTGCGACTTCGAAGGAACTCCTGGGATGCCCGCAATCGCCAGCAGGAGAACGCCCGGGCATCGCCTTTTGGGCGGCCCGGGCGGAATGTCAGAATCTTAGGCGACGTCGGCAGCGACGCGCAGGGTGACGATCTTGTCGGGATCCTTGACCGGCTCGCCGCGCTTGATCTTGTCGATGTTTTCCATGCCCTCGATGACCTTACCCCAGACGGTGTACTGGCCGTTCAGGAAGCTGGCATCGCCGAAGCAGATGAAGAACTGGCTATCGCCAGAATCCGGGCTCTGGGCACGGGCCATCGACAGCGTCCCGCGCAGATGCGGCTCGCGGTTGAATTCAGCCTTCAGCTTCTTGCCCGATCCACCCATGCCGGTGCCGGTAGGATCGCCGGTCTGCGCCATGAAGCCTTCGATGACGCGATGGAACACCACGCCGTCATAGAACTTCTCGCGCGCCAGTTCCTTGATGCGGGCGACGTGGTTCGGGGCGAGGTCGGGGCGCAGCGCGATGACCGCCGTGCCCTTGGTCGTCTCGAGGATGAGCGTGTTTTCCGGGTCCTTGATCTCGGCCACCTGGTCTCTCCATTGCGTGTTGTGCGGCGTCGGGAAGGCTTCTGCCATCATTTGGCGCCCGCCTCCACCGATTTGGCGTCTGCCGCGACGTTATCTAGGGCGGACGACCTTATTTGGCGTCGGCCGCAACCTGCATCTTGATGATCTTGTCGGGATTTGCCGGCGGCTCGCCCTTCTTGATCTTGTCGACAAATTCCATGCCGCTCACGACTTCGCCGAACACCGTATACTGGCCATCGAGGAAGCCGCCATCGGCGAACATGATGAAGAACTGCGAATTGGCGCTATCAGGATCCTGCGCGCGGGCCATGCCGAGCGTGCCCCGCTTGAAATGCTCCTTAGAAAACTCGGCCTTGAGGTCGGGCTCGTTGGAGCCGCCGGTGCCGGTTCCCGTCGGATCGCCGGTCTGGGCCATGAAGCCATCGATGACGCGGTGGAAGACGATGCCGTTGTAGAAGCCTTCGCGGGTGAGCTTCTTGATCTGAGCCACATGCGCCGGCGCAAGGTCGGGACGCAGTTGGATGACGACGCGGCCGTCCTTGAGGTCGAGATAGATCGTGTTCTCGGGATCGAGCTTCTCGCCTGCGGCCATGGCCGGGGCGACGAAAAGGAAGGCCGCGACAAGCGCCGCAATCATGCCAAGGGTACGGTTCAAGGATCTCTCCGATTGTTGGATCTTCTGCGGCGCCCGAAAGGCGGGCGCGCTCAGGAAGCGAATTTTTGTGTCAGCTTTCGGGCGACGAAGGGCGGGACGAAGGCAGAAACATCGCCGCCGAGCTTCGCGATCTGGCGGACCAGCGTCGCCGTGATCGGCCGCGTCTCCGGCGAGGCAGGCAGGAAGATGGTTCGGATCGCCGGGTGCATCATGCCGTTCATGCCGGCGAGCTGCATTTCATAGTCGAAGTCGGTGGCGTCCCGAAGGCCGCGCAAGATCACCGTTGCGCCAGCAGCACCAGCAGCGGTTACCGTCAGTCCATCGAACGCCGTGACCTCGACCCGCCCCGCCGCGTCCGCCAGCGTCGATGCCAGTTCCCCGATCATCGCGACGCGCTCGTCGAAGGAGAACAATGGCGCCTTGCCGGGATGGGTACCGATCCCAACCACGACCCGATCGACCAGTGCCAGGGCACCGGCCAGGATATCGGCGTGGCCATTGGTGATCGGATCGAAAGAGCCTGGGAAGAAACCGATGCGGATCACGCGGCGAAAACTCCGGGTTTGACGGACACGATCGCGAAGCTGTGACCATGCTGCCTTGGAAACTCCAAGGAACCGCCTCGAAATTGCGACGTTGAATGTCCAAATGAAGGGCAGACGAACGGCTTTCAGTGAAGCGGTTCATAGCTCTGATGGCGTGATGTGTCCAAGATCAAATCGGCCGCGACACGGAGAAGAGACATGACCACGTGGTTCCACATGATGATCCTGGCAACCTGTGCGGTTGCGACGATCGCAGTCGGCATGGCCGGCGCCGCAGTGCTGAGCGACACGCGCGTCCATATCGCGAAGAAGCAGGATCGCCTCATGACCGTGGCCGATGCCAGCGCACGCCCCGAAATTACGATCGAGCAGCGGACGGACGGAATGTCGATCCTGACCCGCGTCCCTGCCCCGGTCGCAAACTGAGCTTCTATCGGTTAGCCCCCACCCCATAAGGTTACCCGACCTCCAGAAGAGAAGACCTCCCCCAAAACTGAAACGCCGGCCGCAAGGCTGGCGTTTTTTCTTGTGTGGCTGGCGACCAGGAGCGTTGTTACGCCTCCTTGGAGACTTCACCCTCGATCTCGGCCTCGCTTTCCGAGAGACGATCGACCGAAACGACCTTCTCGCCGGCAGCGGTGTCGAAGACGATCACGCCCTGCGAGCCGCGCGAAACGATGCGGATCGGCTTGTCGCCGCCGACCGGCATGCGGATCGTCTGGCCGCCATCGGTGACCAGCATGATCTGGTCGCTGTCCTCGACGGGGAAGGACGCCACGAGCTTGCCGTTGCGCTCGTTCACGGCCATGGCGACGATACCTTTGCCGCCGCGCCCGGTGATGCGGTATTCGAAGGACGAGGTCCGCTTGCCATATCCGTTTTCGGAAATGGTCAGCACCAGTTGCTCGGCCGCGCTCATCGCGATGTAGCGATCCTGCGGCAGTTCGCCATTGGCGCCCGCTTCAGCATCCACATCGACGACGACTTCCTCGCTCTCGGCCTCCCCGCGCACTGCACGGCTCATCTTGAGATAGGCCGAGCGCTCGTCGCCCGTCGCGTCGAAATGATGGAGGATCGCCATCGAGATGACGCTGTCGCCATCGGCAAGCGCGATGCCGCGCACGCCCGTCGAATCGCGGCCCTTGAAGACGCGCACATCGGTGGTGGCGAAGCGGATGCACTGGCCGGCGGCCGTGGTCAGCAGGACGTCGTCGTGCTCGGAACAGAGCTGAACGTCGACAATCGCGTCGCCGTCCTCGTCGAACTTCATAGCGATCTTGCCGTTGCGGTTGACCTGGACGAAGTCCGACAGCTTGTTGCGGCGGACAGTGCCGCGCGTCGTCGCGAACATGACGTCGAGCGTTTCCCAGCTCGCCTCGTCCTCCGGCAGCAGAAGGATCGAGGTGATGCGCTCGCCATCCTGCAGCGGCAGCAGGTTATTGAGGAATTTGCCGCGCGCCTGCGGCGCCGCCAGCGGCAGCCGCCAGACCTTCATCTTGTAGGCGATGCCGCGCGACGAGAAGAAGACGACAGGCGTGTGCGTGTTGGTCACGAACAGGCGCGTAACGAAATCCTCGTCCTTGGTCGCCATGCCGGAGCGGCCCTTGCCGCCACGGTTCTGGGCCCGATAGGTCGCGAGCGGCACACGCTTGATGTAGCCCTCGTGGCTGACCGTGACGACCATGTCCTCGCGCTGGATCAGGTCCTCGTCGTCGAAATCGGCGCCGCCATCGAGGATCTCGGTGCGGCGCGGCGTCGCGAACTCGTCGCGGACCGCGACAAGCTCCTCGCGGATGATTGCGACGATGCGGGCGCGAGAGCGAAGGATCTCGAGGTAGTCAGCGATTTCGAGACCGAGCTTGTTCAGTTCCTCGTCGATCTCGTCCCGGCCGAGCGCGGTGAGGCGCTGCAGGCGAAGGTCGAGGATCGCGCGGGCCTGCGTATCCGACAGCCGGTAGGTGTCATCGTCGGCGAGGCGATGGCGCGGATCGGCGATCAGCGCAATCAGCGGGGCGATATCGACCGCAGGCCAATGACGTTCCATCAACCTCTCGCGCGCCGTCGCCGGATCGGGCGCCGTGCGGATCAGATGGATCACCTCGTCGATATTGGCGACCGCGATCGCCAGGCCGACCAACACATGCGCGCGGTCGCGCGCCTTGTTGAGCAGGAAGCGCGTGCGACGCGCCACGACCTCTTCGCGGAAATTGACGAAGGCCTGGATCAGGTCCTTCAAATTCATCAGCTGCGGCCGCCCGCCGGTCAGCGCCACCATGTTGACGCCGAACGACGTCTGCAGCGGCGAGAAGCGGTAGACCTGGTTCAGCACGACATCCGCCACGGCGTCGCGCTTCAGTTCGATCACGACGCGCATGCCCTGGCGGTCGCTCTCGTCGCGGATGTCGGAAATTCCTTCGACGCGCTTGTCGCGCACCAGTTCGGCGATCTTCTCGATCATCGTGGCCTTGTTCACCTGATACGGGATCTCGGTGATGACAAGCGCCTCACGCTCCTTGCGGATCGTCTCGACGGTGACGCGGCCGCGCATCAGGATCGAGCCGCGACCCTCCTGATAGGCGGCGCGGATGCCGCCACGGCCAATGATGATGCCGGCTGTCGGGAAGTCCGGGCCGGGGACGATGTCGATGAGATCCTCGATCGAGATCGCCGGATCGTTCAGATAAGCGATGCAGGCGTCGACGACCTCGCCGAGATTATGCGGCGGGATATTGGTCGCCATGCCGACGGCGATGCCGCCGGCGCCATTGACGAGCAGGTTCGGAAAGCGTGCCGGCAGGACAACCGGTTCGCGCTCCGAACCGTCATAGTTGTCCTGGTAGTCGACCGTGTCCTTGTCGATATCCTCGAGCAGCGAATGGGCGGGCTTGGCGAGGCGGACTTCGGTGTATCGCATGGCCGCCGGGCTATCACCGTCGACCGAGCCGAAATTGCCCTGGCCGTCGACCAGCATGACGCGCATGGAGAATTCCTGCGCCATGCGGACAAGCGCGAAATAGACCGACTGGTCGCCATGCGGATGGTATTTACCGATCACGTCGCCGACGACGCGCGCCGATTTCCTGTAGGCCTTGTTCCAGTCGTAGCCCTGCTCGTTCATCGAATGCAGGATACGGCGATGAACCGGCTTGAGGCCGTCACGGGCGTCGGGAAGCGCGCGGCTCACGATCACGCTCATGGCGTAATCGAGATAGCTGCGCTTCATCTCGTCGGAGATCGAGATGGTTTCGAATTCTGAGGGGCGGCCGTCACCCGGCTCTTCGGAGCGAGGCGGCTCGTTTGTATCGGACAAGGGGGGTTCCGGAATCAGTTTCGTTGCGCGCGATCATAGAGACCCCATTGTGGCGGTTCAAGGAAACCCGCAAAAATCGCTGTTTTTCAACGGATTTGCCGGTGCTCGCGGACGTGCCGAAAACTTTTGCCGTCTGTCTTTCCAGGAGCCTTAGCCGAGCTGCTTGCGCATTGCCGTCGTTGCATGCGAGATAGCGCCCCTCGGTGGGGGGCCGGCGTCTTCGATCGTCATGCCTTCGAATGAAACAGTGTTTCGTCTTTCTGCGGCACGGCGTCGATGCTCTTCTCCACACCCGAGTTCATCTTCCTTTTTCTGCCGGTCGTCGCCCTTCTCACCTTCGCCATCGGTCGCTACTCCGACCTCTATGCCAAGCTCTTCCTGATCCTCGCTTCCGTGTATTTCTACACGGTCTCCGGCGTTCTCGACGTCGTGGTACTCGGCCTCTCGCTCTTCGCCAATTTCGCGCTGGCCCGCGCGATCGAGCGGGGCCGCTTTGCCGCTGCATTTCTCGCCTTTGGAATCACGCTCGACGTCGTGATCCTCGGCTATTTCAAATATTTCAACTTCCTGACCGACACGGTGAACAGCGCCTTCGGGTATCAGGTCGCGCATGGCGAGTTTCGCCATCTGCCGCTGGCGATCAGCTTCTTCACGTTCCAGCAGATCGCGTTTCTGATCGACGTTCACCGCGGCAATATCCGGCGGCCGAACCTTCTCAACTACATCTTCTTCCTGTTCTTTTTCCCGCACCTCATCGCCGGCCCGATCACCAGCTATCTGCCGATCAGCCGGCAGGTCGACCTGAAGCGCGTGTTTACGCCACGCGTGCGCAATATCTGCTTCGGGCTCGCCCTCTTCGCGGTCGGCCTTGCCAAGAAGGTGCTCATCGCCGATCCGCTCGCCGGCTATATCCGACCGTTCTTCGACAATCAGGATGCGCTCGGCTTCGGCACGGCGTGGCTCGCGGCGCTCGGCTATTCGTTCCAGATCTATTTCGATTTCTCCGGCTACAGCGACATGGCCATTGGCCTCGGCATGCTGTTCAACATTCGCCTGCCGCTCAATTTCGCCTCGCCCTACAAATCGCGCTCGATCCAGGAATTCTGGCGCCGCTGGCACATCACGCTGTCCAACTGGCTGCGCGACTATGTCTACATCTCGCTCGGCGGCAACCGCCGCGGGCAAATCCGGACCTACACCAATCTGATCGCAACCATGCTCATCGGCGGCATCTGGCATGGCGCCGGCTGGGGCTTCGTTCTCTGGGGTCTCGCACATGGCCTCGCGCTGGCGGCCAACCGCTGGTACACGCGATCCGGCCTGCCGCGGCTGCCGGCCTTCGCCGGTTGGCTGCTGACCTTCGTGTTCGTGACCTTTGCCTGGATCCTGTTCCGCTCGGCGACGCTGGCCGGGGCCGGCGTGCATCTCCTTGCCATGATCGACATCTCGGCGATCGCATCCGATAACTGGCGTCCGTTCCTTTCGGTGGCGGAACTCAACCGGATGATCGCGCTCGTCGCCTTCGCCGCGGCCATCGCCTTCTTCGCGCCACCCGCGATCCAGATCGCCGGCACGACCATCCTGCCCGATCGGCGCCTCGCGCTCCGCGTCGCCTGCTTCTGCGGCCTCCTGTTCGGCCTTGCCATGATCACGTTCACCGGACACAGCTCGACGAATGAGTTCATCTATTTCCGCTTCTGAGGAAAAGGCGCGCATTCGCTTCGGCCTCACATCGGGGGCTCGGCGTTCGATCATCGCGATGTCCGTGGCCGCCGTTATGGCACCCCTCGTCTATGCGCTGCTGGTCCTGTTCCAACTTGGCAGCTGGAATGGCGCGCAGTGGTGGCTGAACGACATCCTGACGCTTCGACGGGCTTTCTACGCCGAGCTGCTGCACAATCTACCGGCCGAACAACGCAAGACGATCATCGTAGGCGGATCTGCGACGCTGTTCGGCGTCGATAGTGGCGCGATCGAGCGGACAACCGGGGAGCCGACGCTGAATTTCGGGCTGCACGCGGGGCTGGATATCGACTTACTGCTGGCGCAGGCCAGCGATTTCATCGATGCGAACGACCGAGTGGTCCTGCCGCTCGAATTTGATCACTATAGCCGGCCTTCGGTCACGGATCTTTCCGCCGAGAGCTTCCTCGCCTTTCTCTATCCTTTCGCCGGCGCCATTCCCGTTTCTCGGCTGGTGCCGATCGCACTGGCAACACAGCCGGCCAGCGCCATGCAGGGCGTCGCGGATCACCTCGGCGCACTCGTAACCGGTCATCCGGCGGGCAAATGGCGCTCCGCAGCCGCACTCCTCGAAGATTGGCGACAGATCCAGGCCGCAGGCGGGGCGGCAGGCCCGGAGCACAATCCCTACGACTATTCAACGATGAACGCCCATGGCGACAAGGCGCTGATCCTGGAGACCCCGGCCTCTGACCAGCATTCCGTCGGCACGCTGATCACGCCTTCGTCGGCGGCACTTACGCCTTATGCAGCCGAAGCGCTGACAAGCTGGAAGCAGACTTTGGCCAACCGAGGCGCCGGGATGCTGCTGACCTGGCCGGTCATCATAGAGGACGACTCCGGCACGATCTTCCAGGCGGGTTACTGGGCGAGCCTGATCGCTCTGGCGCGCGCGGCTGATGCCATCGGCATGCCGCTCCACTGCGATCCGATCAACGCCATCGTCCCGGTGCAGTATCGCTATGACACCGTCTACCACACCAATGCCAAGGGCCAAGCGATCTACTCAGCCGGTCTCGCAGCCTGTCTGCCGGGGATCGAGACCAACGTCTTCGATTGGAAGAACGCCAATCCGAACGAGATGGCCGCCCGAGCAAAGGCACGGATCGCCGCGTTGAAGCAGCCGCCGGACCCGCTGGTCTTCGGCTATGAACGCAATATTCGCCAGTTGGGGGCGTTGCACGACGCGATCGAAGCGGAGCATGCGATATCGGGTCGCTATCCGGCAGCGCTGCCGCCATTCGATCCGGACGTCAGTGTTGTCGAAGTCGACACCGCGCCGTTCCAACCCGTCTATCGCTCGGATGGCCAGAACTACAAGCTGGTGTCGCCGGGATCGGACGAGTGCTTCGCGGTCTCCGAGGGCTGGCCGGAGCTGATCGACCCGATACAGACAAAGGGCGAAGCCTGCGCCTACGGTTATTGGACCGCTGGCGCCGCCAACTGGTAGCCGCCGCCGCGTGGCCATGCGAAGCTCTGCGGTGAGGGCGGATGCGGGGATGAGGCGTGGGCGACTATCTCTTGAACGCTTTGGTGACGCTGGCCGTCACGATCGACCCGATTGGCCTCGCGCCGATCTTCGTCGCGCTGACCCGCGGCATGACCGACTTGCAGCGCCGGCAGACCGCGATCCGCGCCACGCTGACCGCGACGCTGATACTCTTCGCCTTCGCGCTTGGCGGCGAGAAGCTGATCACGTTTCTCGGGATTTCGATCCCCGCCTTCCGGATCGCCGGCGGATTGCTGCTGTTCTGGATCGCCTTCGAAATGGTGTTCGAGCGGCGCGACAAGCGCAAGCAAGTCAGCGCTGACCGCGCGCTCGAAGAGAGCGCCTTCGACGCCGAGGATGTCCGCCATCTCGCGATCTTCCCGCTCGCGATCCCTCTCATTTCCGGGCCGGGTGCAATCTCGGCGACGATCCTGATCGCCTCCGGCGCGCCCGACACCCTCGGCCTCATCGGCCTGCTTGTGATCGTCGCGCTGCTGGTTCTTTCTTGCCTGCTCGTCTTCATGCTGGCTGGCCCGCTCGATCGCGTGCTCGGCGATACCGGCCGCATCGTGTTGACGCGGTTGCTCGGCGTGCTGCTCTCGGCGCTCTCGGTTCAATTCGTCGCCGACGGTATCGTGGCGATCGTCAGGGCATCGGGCTTGCCGGCTGCCTAGCGACTGTCGGTTTGCCCGAACACAACCTCATGCATGATCCGGCCCGGCAGGAACGTGAAGAGACCGGCGATCACCAGTGCGCCAATGAACAGCTTCTTCATGCCACGCGCATGTTGCGAGACCTGATGACGGTGCGCGGCGAGAACCGTGCCGGGCAAGACCACCAACACCAGGATCGACAGGAGGTGGATCACGCTGAAATCGCCAAATGTCCTGATGGTGTGGATCCAGAACGACGACACGGCAACCATCGTCATCAGGACCACCCATAGCCACCCGGTGACCCGATGCGGCAACGTTCCCTTGGGTGCCGCGAATTGGACGAGCCCGAGCGCAAAGGCGGCCATTGCCGAGAAAGCATGGACCTGGATGACCGGTGAAGCAGCAAGGAGGGGCGCGAGCGACATTGGCAGACCTACAAAAGCTTCAGCTGGTCGCCGGGTGCGACGCGGCCACCCACCGTAACCTCGGCATAGACGCCGCAATCCATGTGATCGAATTCCTGCTGCAGCGTCGCCGGAATGGCCATGTCGCGCTCCGCGGTCGCCGGATCAACATTGGTCGCGACGCATCGGCGCGTGCGCTTGACGATCGTGACCCTCGCCTCTCCGAGTTGCGCTTCTCGTCCGACCAGGTCCAACTCGGCGAAGGGTGGCCATCCCGTGAGATTGACATTGGCACGGAAGCGCAGCGGATCGACCGTCCTGCCAATGATCAGGGAAAGCGCCGCGACTGAGGCCAGGTTGATCAGCGATATGAAGGGCTTGCCGACATCGGAGAAACTATGCCCGGGCGCCGAGAGCACCCTTAGCGGCCCGCGCAGCTCATCGTCCATGAAATCCGAGAGCCAAGCCTCGGCGGCTGCCCGCCCCTCGGGTGCGGCAAGGCCGGCTGTCATGCCGCCAACAGCGCTTTCGATGCGCCATTCATGCGTTTCGGGGTCGAGCGTCGTCGAGAGCCGCGCAAGACGCGCATTCTTCATCAGGCAGAGGAACTTCATTTTCGGCTGAAAGGCCGGTGCCGTGGGATCAAAGCCCGAGGGGCCGTTTTCGACGGCATAGATGCGGTCGCCGGCCACGGGTCGACCCGGCTCCAGCACGACATGATCGAGCCTTTCGGGCGAGAAGCCCTTCACCGGAAAGCGATAGAGCGTCTCGACCGTCGGCATCATCCTGCCCTCGCCTCTTCAACGCCCAGCGGCGTTCTTGAAAGCCGCGACCGCGCTGGCGATCCGCTCAAACAATTCCTGCCAATCCCCCCGTCGCGACTGCCTGAACAGCCGCGCCGATGGATACCAGTCCGACATCTCGCCGTCCGGACCCCAGCGCCACTCGGGCACCTGCTTCAAAGCGACGAAGAGCGGCCGCCCCAGCGCGCCGGCAAGGTGGGAGACGGCCGAATCGATCGAGACTATAAGATCGAGATTGGCCATGACGGCCGCCGTATCCATGAAGCTGTCGGGTCCCGTCGCGAAATCATCCGGCAGCACGGTGACCTCCATGCCGTCCGGCAGCCGGTCCAACTGGTCGAGACCGTCGCCCTTTTGAAGGCTGACGAGTTCGATACCGGGCACCGCCGCGAGCGGCGCGAACGCGTCAAGGGGAACCGAGCGCAGGCGATCGACGGCGGCGCGCGGATTGCCCTGCCAGGCGATGCCGATCCGGAACGGTCCTTCCGGCAGCCGCGCCCGCCAGGATTGCACCCGCGTGGCATCAGGCGTGAAATAAGGCACCTGGCCTCGGCCAAGCCGATCCCCGACACCAAGCAGGAAGGGCAGGCTCATCAGCGAAGCGTGCACATCGTGCATTGGCGGTGGCTCGGCCTGCGCGCGCACGTCGATGCCCGGCATGGTGCCGACGAGTGCGCGCAGGCTCTGTGGCACCTCGACGATGATCTTGGCGCCATCCGCCGCGACATCAGCCGCGAAGCGAACGAACTGGATCGTATCGCCGAGGCCCTGTTCGGCATGCAGCAGCAATGTCCGTCCTGCCAGCGGGCCGCCATCCCATTCGGGCGTGCCGGCGCCGCGCGCTCGCCAGACCGCAGTGATGCGCCGATGCTCGAAGCCGGGCCAGCCCTCGGCATGGCGGCCAAGAAACAGCAGCAGCGTGCCGCGGCCGTAAAGTGCCGGCCGGTGCTGGGGCTCCATCGCCAGCGCGCGATCATAGCTTGCCAAAGCCTCATCGAAGCGGCCGCATTCGCGCAGGGCGTTGCCGCGATCGGTCCAAAGGCCGGCATGGTCGTCATGAGCCGCGAGCGTGCGCCCGCAGGTCGCGGCCGCGTCCTCATAGCGTTGCAGTTCGAAGAGCGCCGCTGCTTCGATCACGGCGAATTCGGGTTTGGTCCTCAGCGCGGCCTGCGCCGCTTCCAGCGTCGCGAGCGCGTCGCCGGCGCGGCCAAGATCCAGCAAGGCTTTGGCTTTGTTGAGGCGGAGTGCGCCGTCGGCCGGCGCGAAGGCGAGGCCGCGGTCAAAGCTTGCCAACGCCTGATCGGCGCGGCCGGCGGCGAGCAGAGTGAGACCACGGCTGTTGAAAAGGTCAGCGCGTCCCGGCGCGGCAGCGATCGCCCGATCGAGGCTCATCAGCGCCTCATCAAAGCGTCCGAGATCCCGCAGCAGCCGGCCGCGATTGTGCAGCATCGGCACATGATCAGACCGCACCGCGAGGCCGCGATCATAGTCCGCCAGCGCCGCGTCCAGCCGCCCACCTGCCTGCAACAGCACACCGCGATTGTTGAGCGCCTCGACGAAATCCGGCCGCGCCGTGATCGCGGCGTCGTAGCCGGCAATGGCCGCATCCGTGCGGCCGAGCGATTCCAGCGCCGTCGCACGATTATAGGCGAGTTCTGCATTGACGGGCGCCGCCGCGAGCGCCGCGTCATAGCAGGCGACAGCTTCGGCCGGCTTGTTCAGCGCCTGCAGCGAGGCCGCCTTCGCCGCCAAGACGTCCGGCACTTTCGGACGCAGCGCCAGCGCGCGATCGAAGCTCTCGACCGCCTGCTTGTGGGCGCTGAGGCCGGCCTGAACAAGGCCCATCAGGAATCGGGCGTCGAAGAGCTTCGGAAGCGCGGCGATGACAAGACGGCACTGCTGCTCGGCCTCGCGCAACCGCCCTGCCTGGTAGGCCGCGACCGCCTTGCCGAATGTCAGCTGGAGCTGCGGTTGCGCCTTGTTCATGCTGTCCCCGATGCGCGGTCCGCGAGAGGCTTAGCGAGGGCAGCCGGCGAGATCAACCGGCGCGCCAACGCCAGCTCGCGCCAAGGCTCGATCGACCAATAGGAACCCGCGGCACCGGATGGCGAGGTCATCACATGCACAGCCGTGGCGCCGATCCGATCCGGCAGCAGGCCATAGGCAATCCGGCCAGTCGGTCGGCCGAGCGCGAGGCTCGCCGCGCGCTTGCTGGTGAATGCGATGCGCCGCGGCGCAAAGCGGAGGATCTTCTTGTGCAGGGCTGCCGCATCGACAAGCGCGAGGTCGATCGCATCGTCCTGGCCGACATGCTCCTTGGCGACATCGGTCAATCCGATGCCAAAGCCCAGCACATCAGGATATTCGGCCGGACGCAGCAAGCGCGGCGTCAAGCCGACCGCATGAAGGGTCGGCCAGAACTTGTTGCCGGGCTTGCCATAATAGGCGCCGACCCGCGCCGACCAGGCTCCCGCGCCCGTGCCGCAGAACACGATGTCGAGGCCGTCAGCCAGCACATCGGGAAGGACGGGCATAGGGCGGTCGGCCCCGAGCTACGCTTCGTGCTAGAACGGGATGTCGTCGTCGAGATCGGCCGCGTAGGACGAGCTTGCCGCAGCCGGCTGGCGCGCTCCGCCGGCGCCAGCACGCGGGCTCTGCATCGGGCTCGAGCGACCGAAATCGCTGCTGCCGCCGCTGTCATAGTCGCCGCCCTCGGAACTGCCGGCCCGGCCGCCGAGCAGCGTCAGCTCGCCGCGGAAACGTTGCAGCACGACCTCGGTGGTGAATTTCTCCTGGCCGGACTGGTCCTGCCATTTGCGCGTCTGGAGCTGGCCCTCGATGTACACCGTCGAGCCCTTCTTCAGATATTGCTCGGCGATCTTAGCGAGGTTCTCGTTGAAGATCACCACGCGGTGCCACTCGGTGCGCTCCTTGCGCTCGCCGCTGGCCTTGTCGCGCCAGCTTTCCGAAGTCGCGATGTTCAGATTGACGATCGGATCGCCCGACTGCGAGCGGCGCACCTCGGGGTCGCGTCCGAGATTACCGACCAGGATCACCTTGTTGACGCTACCGGCCATGCTGCTTTTCCTTCTGTCCGCTGTCGCCAAACCAGACGTCTCGGCGCCAAAGCGCCGTCAGACTAGCCCCAAACGCCGACGCATGCGCCCGGCATCGCGGCTTGTCCACAAAGCTTCGCCTGCCATCGGCCCTGGACGGCTGCTTGTTCTCTTTTCGTTCTAGACAATCGCGGCAAGGCTGGCAAGATCATGGGGACGATTCGACGGGAGTTTCGGCAAAAGGCGGCGGGGCGGACCGAGTTGCTCGGCTGCGCCTTGTCTCGCGGCTGCGAAAGCTTAGATTTGCGGTTGGCTCCGGCCGCTCCCCACCCGATGGACCAGAAGACCCATGGCTCATGATATCGAGACCCGTTTGTCGGGCGCGACGACCGGCAAGTTCATCTCGGTGCGCGGTGCGCGCGAGCATAATCTGAAGAATGTCGATGTCGACATCCCGCGCGACAAGCTCGTGGTGCTGACGGGGCTTTCCGGCTCCGGCAAGTCGTCGCTCGCCTTCGACACCATCTATGCCGAGGGCCAGCGGCGTTATGTCGAGAGCCTCTCGGCCTATGCGCGCCAGTTCCTCGAGATGATGCAGAAGCCCGATGTCGACCAGATCGACGGGCTTTCGCCGGCGATTTCTATCGAGCAGAAGACGACCTCTAAGAATCCGCGCTCGACGGTCGGCACCGTCACCGAGATCTACGATTACATGCGGCTCCTTTTTGCACGCGTCGGCATTCCCTATTCGCCGACGACCGGACTGCCGATCGAGAGCCAGACGGTCAGCCAGATGGTCGACCGCGTCATGGCGCTGCCTGAGGGCACGCGGCTCTATCTGCTGGCGCCGATGATCCGCGGCCGTAAGGGCGAGTATCGGAAGGAGCTGGCGGAGCTGCAGAAGAAGGGCTTCCAGCGCATCAAGCTGGACGGCGTGTTCTTCGAGATTTCCGAAGCACCGGTGCTCGACAAGAAGCTGAAGCACGATATCGATGTAGTGGTCGATCGCATCGTCGTCCGCCAAGATATCGCCGCGCGGCTGGCCGACAGCTTCCAGACGGCGCTTGAGCTTGCCGATGGCATCGCGCTGGCAGAGTTCGCCGACGAGACGGATGACCGCGACGATCCGCGGCGGATCACCTTCTCGGAGAAGTTTGCCTGCCCGGTGTCGGGCTTCACCATCGCCGAGATCGAGCCACGCCTGTTTTCGTTCAACAATCCGTTCGGTGCCTGCCCCGAATGTGACGGCCTCGGCTCCGAAAAGAAGATCGATCCCGACCTTGTGGTGCCCGACGGCTCGGTGTCGCTGAAGCAGGGGGCGATCGCGCCCTGGGCAAAGTCGTCGTCGCCCTATTATGCGCAGACGCTGGAGGCGATCGCCCGCCATTACGGCTTCGAGATGACCGACCCGTGGGACGACATCCCGGAGGTCGCGAAGAATGCGATCCTGCACGGCACCGGCAAGACCGAGATCGAGTTCGTTTATAACGACGGCGCCCGCGCCTATCGCACGAAGAAGAGCTTCGAAGGCGTCGTCACCAATCTCGAACGGCGCTGGCGCGAGACGGAATCGAATTGGGCGCGCGAGGAGATCGAGCGCTACCAAGGCGCGACGCCGTGCAAGGCTTGCGGTGGCGCCCGGCTGAGGCCGGAGGCGCTGGCGGTCAAGATCGCGGGCAAGCACATCGCCGACGTCTCGGCGCTGTCGATCCGCAACGCCCATGCCTGGTTCGAGGCCCTGCCCGCCTCGCTTAATGACAAGCAGAACGAGATCGCCGTCCGAATCCTTAAGGAGATCCGCGAGCGGCTCTCCTTCCTGGTCGATGTCGGGCTCGATTATCTGATGATGTCGCGCAATTCCGGGACATTGTCGGGCGGCGAGAGCCAGCGCATCCGCCTCGCGTCGCAGATCGGCTCGGGCCTCACGGG
Organism: Kaistia soli DSM 19436; assembly: GCF_900129325.1. GTDB lineage: Bacteria > Pseudomonadota > Alphaproteobacteria > Rhizobiales > Kaistiaceae > Kaistia > Kaistia soli. Next base: position 491,898 of record NZ_FQUP01000003.1, read on the forward strand.
CGTGCTCTACGTGCTCGATGAACCATCGATCGGCCTGCATCAGCGCGACAATGAGCGGCTGCTCGAGACGCTCCGTCATTTGCGCGATATCGGCAACACGGTGCTCGTCGTCGAACACGACGAAGACGCGATCATGACGGCTGATCACGTCATCGATGTCGGACCGGCCGCTGGCGTTCATGGCGGCAAGATCATCGCCGAAGGTACGCCGGCCGAGATCATGGCAAATCCGGATTCGCTGACGGGGCGCTATCTGACCGGCGAACTCACGGTCGAGATTCCGGAAAAGCGCCGGGCGATCAGCAAGAACCGGCGCATCCGCGTTGTGGGCGCGCGCGGCAACAATCTGAAGAACGTCTCGGCCGATATCCCGCTCGGCACGTTCACTTGCGTCACCGGCGTCTCGGGGGGCGGCAAGTCGACCTTCCTGATCGATACGCTCTATGCCGCCGTGGCGCGACATCTCAACGGCGCGCATCTCCATCCGGCCGAGCACGACCGGATCGAGGGGCTCGAATTTATCGACAAGATCATCGATATCGACCAGTCGCCGATCGGACGGACGCCACGGTCCAATCCAGCGACCTATACCGGGGCCTTCACGCCAATCCGCGAATGGTTTTCGGGCCTGCCGGAGGCAAAGGCGCGTGGCTATGGGCCAGGCCGCTTCTCGTTCAATGTCAAGGGCGGGCGCTGCGAGGCCTGCCAGGGCGACGGTGTCATCAAGATCGAGATGCACTTCCTGCCGGACGTCTATGTCACCTGCGAAGTATGCAAGGGCAAGCGCTACAGCCGCGAGACGCTCGACGTGAAGTTCAAGGGCAAGTCGATCGCCGACGTGCTCGACATGACCGTCGAGGAGGCCAAGGACTTCTTCCAGGCGGTGCCCGGCATCCGCGACAAGATGGTGACGCTCGATGAAGTCGGACTTGGCTATGTGAAGGTCGGCCAGCAGGCGACGACCCTTTCAGGCGGCGAGGCCCAGCGCGTCAAGCTCGCCAAGGAGCTGTCGCGCCGCGCCACCGGCAAGACGCTCTATATCCTGGACGAACCGACCACGGGCCTGCATTTCCACGACGTCGCCAAACTGATGGAAGTGCTGCACAGCCTCGTCGACCAAGGCAACACGGTCGTTGTCATCGAGCACAATCTCGAGGTTATCAAGACGGCCGACTGGATCATCGATCTTGGTCCCGAAGGCGGCGATGGCGGCGGCGAGATCGTCGCGGTCGGTACGCCGGAGGACGTCGCGAAGGAGCCGCGCTCCTATACCGGCCGCTTCCTGAAGCCTGTGCTGGAAAAGGCCAGGACGGCGCGGAGACGGCGCAAGGCCGAGGCCGCCGAATAGTCCTGCACCCGCCTGAGCCTAGGCGCAGACGACGCGGTTGCGCCCGCCGCTTTTGGCAGCGTAAAGCGCCGAGTCGGCTGCACGAAAAATCGCCGCGATGGACTGAGCCGGCTCGCACACCGCGAGACCGGCGCTCAGCGTGACGGACCCCGCGACGGGATGAGCCGCGACTCTGACGAGCCGGCGGACGCGATCGGCGAGCCGGGTGGCGACGGCTGCATCGGCATTGTCGATAATGACGAGGAACTCCTCGCCGCCCCAGCGCCCGACCAGATCATGCGCCCGCATCTGGCTGCGGATCAGCTGGGCGGTCGAGACGAGAACCTCGTCGCCGATCAGGTGTCCGTGTCGGTCGTTGATCGCCTTGAAGTGATCGATATCGAACAAGACCAGCGCGACGCGATGATCGCTCGGCTGGGCGTCGCGACGCTGCATCCATTCTTCCAGCGCACGCCGATTGGCGATGCCGGTCAGCGTATCGGTGTTCGCCGCATCCTCCATGTTCCGCGCATGGGACGCGATCCGGTCGAACTCATCGCGGAGGAACAACACCAGCGACAAAAGCAGCAGCACGAGGAAATGCGAGACGAGCGCATTGACCAGCAGGCCGGAAAGAGCCGCCTCCCCGCGCCCGGCCGTGAAGATGGTGCCGCCGACAAGTGCAACAGCGGAAAGCGCGAAGGTGACGCCTACTGCGACCATGGCGCGGCTGCGCGAGAAGAACATAAACGCGCCGACATAGAGGACCGGCATCCATAACAGTGCCACCGCGATACTGTAGATGCTCTTTTCCGGCGGCCCGAGCGTCAGATACGCGATCTGACTGAGCAGATAGAATGCAACCGCCAGAAAGCACGCGACCTCGGCCGCGGCTTGAAACCGGGGCAGCATCGCGACGGTCAGCAGATTGATGCAGAGGAAGGCGATGATGATGGGGTAAGCCCATCGGTCGCTGTCCAGGATGATCCCTGCACTGCTTTCGAAGATCCAGAGGCCGACGAAGACCAGAGTTCCTGCGGCAATGAAGGAGACGACGATCTGCTGACGGCGCCTGATCCACCGCGCGCGCAAATTCAGCATTTCATGCCCGTATCTCGACGACCCGTATGGTCTCAAAAGAACGCCGCGCGCACCGCGCGCCCGATTCGATGGTCAGGATCTGCTCCAGCGCCAACTCACCCTGCCCATCATGCAAGAAAATTCGCGCATAGCAACCTATGCGCGAACACTTCGGTCGTCAAAAGCCGGCCCTTCGGCCGGCTTACCCAACATGGGGGATGATGTCGCTGAGCCCGGGTGGCCCGAAAGGAGCCGCACGCTCCAAAGCGTTCCGGGCGCGGCCCCGCTAGTAGCGAGCCTGGCGGCGGAACTGCTCAGCCGTCGCGGCGGCCTGCGATGCGGGAACGAGTACATAGCCACGTCCTGACATGCAGCTTTCAGCGGCACGCAGGGCCGCGTTGTCTCCGGGCGGTGCAACGCAGGCGGCACGGTCGGTGGCGAACTGATCGGCAAGCGCCGGATTGGCGCGGCCGCTCTGGCCGTCCTTCCGCACCCAGGCGAGCGGCTCATTGGACGGCGCAGCCATCATGGGCGCGGACACCTGCATCGGCTGGCTCTGGCAGCCAGCAAGGCCGGCTGCGGCGATGAGAACGAGGGCGGCGTAGGCGTGCTTCATGGGGGACGCTTCTCTTGGTCGGCGTTGCATTCGACCGTCAATGCGCGAGATGACGAGTCGGCTCCAATAAAATGATAACAGATCGAGACTGGTGACGCGACCGGGGCCGCGTCTCCGCCTCAATGCACCGGCGCCCCGCCGGTGAGTTCCGGCATGCCTGTGATGACCGCCTCGACCGCCGCGACGCTCGTCGTCTTCGGGTCGATGTCATCCGCCACCACCTTGCCGCGCCGCATGACGACGATGCGGTCCACCACCTGGAAGACGTGGTGGATGTTATGCGCGATGAAGATACAGGAATGGCCGGAGTCGCGCGCGTTTCGCACGAAGGACAGCACGCCCTGCGTTTCCGCGACGCCGAGATTGTTGGTCGGCTCGTCGAGAATGATCAGGTCGCTGTCGAAATGCATCGCGCGAGCGATCGCCACGGCCTGGCGCTCGCCGCCCGAAAGCGAACCGATCGGCGTCGTCGGCGGGATGTTCTTGGAGATGCCGACCTGTTTCAGCAGCGCATCGGCCACCCGGTTCATTTCTTCCTGATCCATTCGGTTCAGGAAGCGCGGCCCCTTGATCGGCTCGCGGCCGAGAAAGAGGTTGCGCGCGATCGAGAGTTGGGTGACGAGCGCCGAGTCCTGATAGATCGTCTCGATGCCGGCCGCGATGGCGTCGCTCGTCGTGCGGAACTGCACCCTGCGGCCGCGCACGAAGATATCGCCGCTGGTGAGCGGCACGGCGCCCGAAAGCACCTTGATCAGCGTCGACTTGCCGGCGCCGTTGTCGCCGAGCAGGCCAACGATCTCGCTTTCGTTGACGTGGAAGTTCACGCCTTCCAGCGCCTGCACGCGGCCGTAGGATTTGCGGATGTTCTCCATCCGGATCAGAGGTTCGGCCATTGTCACGTCCCCGCCTGATGCCGGCGTTCCAGCCAGGAATGCAGCGCCATCATGCCCAGGATGATCGCGCCGATGAAGATGTTGTAGGCAAGCCCCGGTACACCGATCAGCACGATGCCGTTGCGCATGATGCGCAGGATCAGGATGCCGATCACCGTGCCGATGATCGTGCCGCGGCCGCCGGTGAGCGCCGTGCCGCCGATGACCACCATGGCGATGACTTCCAGCTCATAGCCGGTGCCGCTGTTGGGATTGGCGGCAGACGTGCGGATCGAGGAGATGATGCCGGCGAGCGCCGCCATGACCGAGGACAGCATGAACAGGCCGATCTTGACGCGGTCGACCGCGACGCCGCGGGCGCGCGCGGCGCCAGGATTGCCACCCGCCGCCTGGATCCAGTTGCCGGTGCGCGACTTCGTCAGGACGTAGCCGAGGATGATCGCTGCGGCGATGAACCAGAACAGAGAGGCATAGATGCGGAACGGGCCGACATAGAAGTCGCCGACGAGGATCTCGGCCAGCCAGCTGCCGCCTGCACTCCAGGTGCGCTGCGGGAAGCCGTCCGTCACGAACAGGGCCGTGCCGCGCACGACGAGCAGCATGCCGAGCGTGACGAGGAATGACGGGATCTTCAGCTTGGTGACGAACCAGCCGTTGACGAGACCGATGATCGCCGCGACGACCAGTGCCGTGACGAAACCCGCTTCCAGCGGCATGACGCCGGCATTGAACAGCGTCCACATCAGAACCGGTGAGAAGCCGAACAGCGAGCCGACCGAAAGGTCGAATTCACCGGACGTCATCAGCAGCGTCATGGCGAGCGCGATGAGGCCGAGTTCGACCGTGAAGGCGAGCGTGTTGGAGATGTTGAGCGGCGAGAGGAAGTCGTGATTGATCGACCAGAACACGACGACTTCGACCACCAGCAGGACCAGCGGGCCGAATTCGGGCTTGGCGATCAGGCGCTGGAGAAGGGATCGGTTTTCCACGATAAACCCGCACGATGTTGGAAGGGCCGGCGCGCCCTCGCTCCGCGCAAGCGGCGGAGGGTCAGCCGGACGAGGGGGCGCGACGGCCAGGGCCGCCGCGCCGATCGATCTGCGGATTACTGCTTCTTGCCGGACAGGATGTCGTCGTAGACCTGCGCGGTGTCCTTTTCATAGAGCGCGCCGGTGATGACGTTGAAGCCCGGAGGAATGCCGCTGGCGGCCATGTTGGCGAGCGAGAGCGCCACATAGCTGGTCGCCTGCGGGTCCTGCCACTGGCCGGCATTGACATAGCCGGTCAGCACTTCCTGCGTGGTATCGAGCGAATTGCCCCAGCCGACGACCGGGATTTCGCCCGGCTTGACACCGACCTGGTCGAAGACGCGCTTGATCGAGCCGGTCACCAGATCGCCAAGGCCGATAATCGCGTTGATCTTGCCCTTGTTGGTGGTGAGGTAGTCGACCATGCGGTTGATCACCTCGGCCTGGTCGAGCGTCGCCTCGGTCACTTCATAGGTGATGCCAAGCGGCTCGAGCACGCTCTTGATGCCCTCTTCTTCCTGCACGCCATAAGTGGCGCCAGGGATCTCGACCGGCATCCAGACATGATCGCCCTTCTTGATCAGGCCCTTGTCGACCAGATACTGCGCCCAGTGCTTGCCGAAGGTGACGTTGTCACCACCGACATAGGCATTGAAGCTCGCCTTCGGATCGGGCGTGTTGAAGTTGATGATCGGAATCTTCGCGGCGTTCGCTTCCTTGGCGATCTCGACCAGGCTGCCCGGATCGGGGCTCGTCGTCACGATGCCGTCAGCCTTGGCGGCGATGGCGGCGCGCACGGCTTCCTGCTGCGAGGCGACGTCACCATTGTGGAACGAGGTGTTAACCGTATTGCCTGTGTCGGATGCCCACTGCTTGGCTCCCGCGAGGAAATAGGTCCAGACCGGGTCGGCCGGGCCGCCATGCGAGACCCAATAGAATGTCTTGGCTTCGGCGGCGAGCGGCATGGCGACAGCCATGACCAGGCCCGCCACGGCGAGTGTCAGTTTCTTGAACACGGTTGTCCTCCCGAACAAACTCTTTGTCTTTATGAGCCGGCAGCATGAGAACGGGCGCGGCCTCCGGCTGGCCACGCATTCGTCAGTCGCGGATCCGGGTACCTCCCCTCATCCTCGCGGAGACTGGCGTCTCAGCAATAGACTGACACACTGCGGTCGGCACCTCAATCGCCGCGGAGGCTCTCACAGAACGAATTTCAATCGATTGAGATGACCGGTGAGCACCGCGGCAGCGGCACGTGCCATCTGCCTATAGCCGGGCGAGCAGTTCTGCCTTCTTGGCGGCAAATTCCTCGTCCGAAAGGATCCCGCGATCCCTCAGCGTCGCGAGGCGCTCGATCAGCCCGACAACATCGCCTTCTTCGGGACGAGACGGCGAGCCCGTTGCGGTGGCGGGCGTCTCTCTTGGCGACGACGGCTCGGCAGCCAATGGCTGCGGTGGCTGGTCGTCTCCGCCGGCGACGCGTCGCAGCGTGTCGAGCCGAACCGTGCCGTATTGGCTGGTGAAGGTGAGGCTCTGGTCGCCGGACTGCTGCTGGGACACGCCGCCAATCGCGTGATCGGCGGTATCGTAAAGCGTGATGTGACCGCCCTTGCGGATCGCGAGCCGCCGGCTGTCCGGGAAATAAGCATAGTGCAAGTCGTTCTGGGCGCCGCTCGTCGAGGGCGTTCCAAGCTCGTCCGGCCAACTCGAGGCGGCAAAGCCACCGCCCGGCGCAAAGAGACCGGCCCCTTCCCTGCCATCGCGGCGACCCTCTGCGGCCGGTTCGAACAAATCGCCGCCCCGGAGCGCTGTCGCGAGTTCGCTCAGGAAGCCGTCGACCCGGTGCTTGAGGTCGTTGTTGAACATGTCGCCGACCATGATCATGCCGCCGGCCGACCATTGCCCCATGCCACCGAGATCCGGATGAGAGAATTGCGCTTGGCTGCCGCCGCCTGCAACAAGCGCCGCGATGAGCACTTCGGCTGCGTCTTGGCTGATGCCATAGCGTTCGGAAATCCCGTCGAGAATGCGTCGACCGGTGCTGGAAAGCTGCTGCATTGAAGATCCTTTTCTTTGGCGAGCCATCCACAACAACGCGGACGCGGGATTGTGATCAGTCGAAAGGGCGAAGCTGCGCTATCCTGTCGCAGCTTCGGGAACGGCGCCAGTGCTCACCGCCCGGGATGTCCGCCCCGCTCGACAGCCGTGCAACACGGCAGAGGGAGGATCGGCTTATGGCTCTTTCGAATGTAATGACAGGTTCGGTCGCGGACCGCGAGATACCCGTCATCCGCCGGATCGGCTTTCAAGACATCGCGGCGGCGCTCCGCGAAGGTCTCGACGACTTCCTAGCAATGCCATCGCATGCGTTCTTCCTGGTCATCATCTATCCCGTTCTCGGCCTCGTCCTCGGGCGGGTCGTCTATGGAACGGCGGTGCTGCCGTTGCTCTTTCCGCTGATGGCCGGTTTCGCGCTGCTCGGCCCGATCGCGGCACTCGGGCTCTATGAATTGTCGCGGCGGCGCGAGCAGAAGCTCGATACGGCCGCGCACCATGTGCTCGACATTCGCCACGCGCCGTCGTTTGGCGCCATTATCGCGCTCGGCCTCCTGTTGATGGTGATCTTCCTCTGCTGGCTGGCAACCGCGCAGGCCATCTATGTCGGCACGTTCGGCTATGCGGCCGCGGCGGCAATGCCCGATTTCCTCAACCGGGTGTTCACGACGCCGGAAGGCTGGACGTTGATCATCATGGGCAATCTGGTCGGCTTCCTGTTCGCGCTCCTGGTGCTGGCGATCAGCGCCGTCTCCTTCCCGCTGCTCCTCGATCGCGACGTCGGGGCTGCCACGGCCATGCTGACGTCGTTCAAGGCGGTTGTCGCCAATCCGGGCCCGATGGCCCTCTGGGGTCTCATCGTCGCCGTACTGCTGGTGCTCGGAACGCTGCCATTCTTCCTTGGCCTCGCCGTCGTGCTGCCAGTGCTTGGCCACGCCACCTGGCATCTCTATCGCCGCGTCGTCGTGTAGATCGGCGTGAAAGCGCGGGTCCGAGCGTCTGGCCATCTCTCCGTAACAGAGCCGGTCAGGCGCCACGGTTTCGCCTCAGCCATTAATGTTGCACTGCACACGCTGATGGATTGTTAATGCTGCCTTGCATCATCCGCATTCCAGCCATGCGTTTTTTCCGGCTGCTCAGCGCGGCGGCTCACTCCTACATTCGGATCAACAAAGGGCGAGGCAAGAACCTAACGGTTGCCGCCCCAGAGATCAGATTGAAGGATGACCACGATGAACCTCATCAACAGCTACAAGAATTGGCGCAAGTATCGCGAAACCTACAACGAGCTGGCGCGTTTGACTCGCCGTGAGCTCGACGATCTCGGCATCAACCGTGCCGACATCACCAAGGTCGCCCGCAGCGCGGTCGCCGGTTACTAAGAATTCAGTTTCGCAGGGACGAACCTCCTCCCTCGTCCCAGCGATCAGGCGGCTAGCGAACCTCCTCCCTCGCGACGTCGCCACCTCTGAGAAGCGCCCGCCGATCTCCTCCCCGGCGGGCGCTTTTCGTTTGTCTGAGCCTCCGTCCCCCGCTTCGAGCGCGGCAGATGGTTGTTTGGAGCGCGCCGTCGCCATAGTGTCCGCGCCATGACCTCCATCGATCCGACATCCAAGAGCGCGGCAACGCGTCCAATCCACATCATCGGCGGCGGCCTCGCCGGCTCCGAGGCCGCGTGGCAGATCGTCCGACGCGGCGTGCCCGTCGTGCTGCACGAGATGCGGCCGGTCCGAAAGACCGACGCCCATCAGACCGACGGCCTCGCCGAACTGGTCTGCTCGAACTCCTTCCGTTCCGACGATGCCGAAGCCAACGCGGTCGGCCTGCTGCATGCGGAAATGCGCATGGCCGATTCCCTCATCATGGCGATGGGTGACAAGCACCAGGTTCCGGCCGGCGGCGCTCTGGCCGTCGATCGCGAAGGTTTTTCGGCCGCGGTGACGGCCGTGCTGGCCAGCCATCCGCTCGTCACGATCGAACGGGGCGAAGTGGCAGGGTTGCCGCCCGAGGGCTGGGACAATGTGATCGTCGCGACGGGGCCGCTGACCTCGGCGGCGCTCGCCGAAGCGGTCCGCGGCCTGACGGGCGAGGATTCGCTCGCCTTCTTCGATGCGATCGCGCCGATCGTGCATTTCGACTCGATCGACCGCGACATCGCATGGTTTCAATCACGCTACGACAAGGCCGGCCCTGGCGGCACGGGCGCTGACTATCTGAACTGCCCGATGACAGAGGTCGAATATAACGCGTTCGTCGATGCGCTGATCGCCGGCGAGAAGACCGAATTCAAGGAGTGGGAAAAGACACCCTATTTCGATGGCTGCCTGCCGATCGAAGTCATGGCCGAGCGCGGCCGCGAGACGCTGCGCTTCGGGCCGATGAAGCCGGTGGGCCTGACCAATCCGAACAATCCGACGGTCAAGCCCTATGCGATCGTGCAGCTTCGCCAGGACAATGCCCTTGGCACGCTGTTCAACATGGTCGGCTTCCAGACCAAGCTGAAATATGGCGCGCAGACCGCGATCCTCCGCATGATTCCGGGGCTTCAGAACGCCGAATTTGCCCGCCTCGGCGGCCTGCATCGCAACACCTTCCTGAATTCGCCCAAGCTGCTCGACGAGACGCTCCGCCTCAAGGCGATGCCGCGCCTGCGCTTCGCAGGACAGATCACCGGCTGTGAAGGCTATGTCGAGTCGGCGTCGATCGGCCTGCTGACCGGCCGCTTCGCGGCCGCCGAGCGCCTCGGCGAAGCGCCGTCGCTACCGCCGCCGACGACGGCCATGGGCGCGCTGGTGCGGCATATTACCGGTGGGCATATCGTCGCCGACGAAGGCAGCACGCGGTCGTTCCAGCCGATGAACGTCAATTTCGGCCTGTTCCCGCCGATCGAGGTCCCGAAGGAGCCCGGCAAGCGGCTGCGCGGCGCCGAGAAGACACTGGCCAAAAAGCATGCCCTGACGGCCCGCGCCCGCGCCGATGCCGCAGCGTGGCTCGCCGCGGACGTCCGTGTGGCGGCGGAATAGGACTGGCTGGAGCATCGACCGACTCTCGAGTCATCCGATGCGGAAGGTCTGTCATTGCCGGGCTTGACCCGGCAATGACAGTGGATGGAACGGCAGGCGGGACGGATTCGTGACCGTCGAATGTCCTAGCGGAGGCTGCGCACCGCGCGGACCTCGATCCGGCCATAGCGCGCCATCGGAATCGCGGCGGCAATGGACAGAGCCTCTGCCTGGTCAGCCGCCTCGATCAGGATGAAGCCGCCGATATGCTCCTTGAGCTCGGCGAAGGGACCATCGGTATAGAAGGTTTCGCGGTCGCGCACGTGGATGGTCGTCGCGGTCGGCGGCTCATCGAGCGCGTGAGCCGCCACCAGGATGCCGCGCGCCGCCAGCTCGTCGTCATAGGCGAGCGACTCGGCGGTGATCGCACGATGATCTTCGGCGGTCAGGCCCTCGAACCGGGCAGGGTCAACAATCACGAGGCAGAGATAGCGCATAGGGTGTCGTTCCCTCGACAATGACATCTCGAGGACGAACGGCACCGGGCGCTGCCGACACCCGGCCCCCGTCCTTTATTCCGTGACAGGCACGCCGAGACGTCCGGCCAGATCGAGCGTGAATTGCCAGGCGACGCGGCCCGACCTTGCGCCGCGTGTCGTCGCCCATTCGAGCGCCTGCCAATCGAGATCGGCTTCCGGCAGCTCCAGCCCGAAATGCGCGGCATAGCCATGCACCATCGCGAGATAATCCTCCTGGCTGCATTTGTGGAAGCCGAGCCAAAGGCCGAAGCGATCGGAGAGTGACACCTTTTCCTCGACCGCCTCGCTCGGGTTGATGGCGGTCGACCGCTCGTTTTCCATCATGTCGCGCGGCAGCAGGTGGCGGCGATTCGACGTCGCATAGAACACGACGTTCTCGGGCCGGCCTTCGACCCCGCCATCGAGCGCGGCCTTCAGCGACTTGTACGACGTATCGTCGTTGTCGAAAGAGAGGTCGTCGCAGAACAGGATGACACGGCGGCCGGAGCTCCTCAGGATCGCCATCAGCTCGGGCAGGCTGTCGATATCCTCGCGGTGGATCTCGATCAGCTTCAGCGCATGGCCGCCGGGCTGTGAGCCGGACGCACGGTTGGCTTCGGCATGCGCGGCCTTGACCAGCGAGCTCTTGCCCATGCCGCGCGCGCCCCAGAGCAGGACATTGTTGGCCGGCAGGCCGCGTGCGAAGCGCTCGGTGTTTTCGACGAGAATGTCGCGGACGCGGTCGACGCCCTTGAGCAAGCTCATGTCGACGCGGTTGACCTTCGGCACAGGCTGAAGGCTCGCCGAGGCAGCCTGCCAGACAAAGGCATCGGCTGCACCGAGGTCGATCAGGGGCCGCGCCGGGGGCACCGCGCGCTCGATGAGAGCGAGCAGCCGGTCGAGCCGCTCGGCGATCGGGGTCAGGTCAAGCTCGCCCATGCCGCGAACGCTCCTTGATTTATCGGGGTCGACAGTGGATGAAGACGGCCTGCGGTATCACGCCGGCGGCTGCATTTGCAAAGGCCGGCCTCGCCGCTATAGTCCGCGCCGTTTTGCAAGCCGCTGTCTCTCCCTATGTGAAGGCCGGCGCAAGCGACGCGCTTTTTTTGATGCGTTCCCTCCGGATCGCAGAAGCATAGGGAATCGTCGATGTTCATCAGCCAAGCCTTTGCCCAGGCAGCCGGTGCAGGGCCCGCCGGCAGCATGGAAATGCTGATCCAGTTCGTCCCCTTCATCTTCGTCTTCGCGATCATGTGGTTCCTGATGATCCGGCCGCAGCGTCAGCGCGCCAAGCAGCATCAGGAGATGATCAAGAATGTCCGCCGCGGTGACACGATCGTGATGACCGGCGGCCTCATCGGCAAGATCTCCAAGGTCGTCGACGACAGCGAGCTGCTGCTCGAAGTCGGCGAGAACGTGCGCGTCCGTGTTTCGCGCTCCGCCATCGCCGACGTGCGCGCCAAGGGCGAGCCGGTCAAGGAAGGCGAATAGTCCTTTCCCCGATAACGGCCGATCACACGGCTGAAGCCATCTGGAACGCAAACTCCCATGCTCCACTTCACTCGCTGGAAGATGATCGGGATCCTGGCCATCGTATTGGTCGGGATCCTGGCGGCCGTGCCGAATCTGTTTTCGAAGGAAACGGTTGATTCCTGGCCGAGCTGGGTGCCGAAACGCCAGATGGTCCTCGGCCTTGATCTGCAGGGCGGCGCCTACCTGCTTTATGAAGTGGACAAGCAGGACTATGTGCAGCGCCGGCTGCGCACGCTGGTCAGCGAAATCCGCAAGGCGATGCTGCAGGAGCCGCGCATCGGCTATTCCGGCCTTGGTGTCCAGGGCCAGGGCGTCCAGCTGCGCATCCGCGACACCTCGCAGCTCGACCTCGTGCAGAAGCGTCTCCAGCCACTGCAAAATCCGCTTGGCAATTCGCTGCTCGGCGGCACGGCCATCAATGAGTTCGACTTGACCGTCGGCAGCGACGGCCTCGTCCAGATGTCCTATTCGGAGGCTGGGCTCACCCAGCGCATCCGCCAGATCGTCGATCAGTCGATCGAGGTCATCGCCCGCCGTATCGACCAGCTCGGCACCGTCGAGCCGTCGATCCAGCGCCAGGGCCAGGACCGCATCCTCGTCGAGGCACCCGGCCTCGGCGACCCCGAGCGCCTGAAGTCGCTGGTCGGCCAGACCGCGCAGCTCACCTTCCATCTCGTCGACTCGTCGTTCCAAACGGGACAGGCGGAGCCGCAGCGCAAGCCCGGCACGATCGTCCTGCCCGGACAGGACAATCCCAACGTCCAGTATGTGCTGGAAGAAACCCCGCTGATCACCGGCGAGGATCTCACAGACGCGCAGGCGACCTTCGACCAGCGTTCCAACGAGCCGGTCGTGTCGTTCCGCCTGACGACGGGCGGCGCGCAGACCTTCGGCGACGTCACCCAGAAGAACGTCAACCGCGCCTTCGCCATCGTTCTCGACGACAAGGTGATCTCGGCACCGGTGATCCGCGAGCCGATCCTTGGCGGCTCCGGGCAGATCAGCGGCTCGTTCTCGGTCCAGTCTGCCAATGATCTCGCGATCCTGCTGCGCGCCGGCTCGCTGCCGGCCAAGCTGACGATCGTCGAGGAGCGCAATGTCGGACCGGGCCTCGGCGCCGATTCGATCCGCGCCGGCAAGATCGCCGCGATCATCGGCACGGCAGCGGTCTGCGCCTTCATGATCGCGACCTATGGCGTGCTTGGCTGGATCGCCAACATCGCCGTGGTGGTCAACGTGATCATGATCTTCGGCATCGTGACGCTTCTCGGCGCGACCTTGTCGCTGCCCGGTATCGCCGGCGTCATCATCACGGTCGGCACGGCAGTCGATTCGAACGTGCTGATCTATGAGCGCATCCGCGAGGAATACCGATCCGGACGCTCGGCCATCGCCTCGATCGACGCCGGCTTCCACCGCGCGCTCGGAACCATTCTCGATGCGAATGTCACCACGCTGATCGCGGCCCTGGTGCTGTTCTATCTCGGCTCCGGCCCGATCCGCGGCTTTGCCGTCACACATGCCATCGGCGTCGCGACGACGATGTTCACCGCCTTCACCTTCACGCGCCTTCTGGTCGCGCTGTGGGTGCGCTGGCGCCGTCCGACCAAAATCACGCTCTGAGCGAACGAAGGACAGTCATCATGCGCCATCTTCGCCTCGTCCCGGACAACACCAAGATCCCGTTCATGCGCATGCGGCGCTGGACGTTCCCGATCGCGGCCTTCCTGTCGATCATGTCGGTCGTGCTGTTCTTCGCCGTCGGCCCGAACTACGGCATCGACTTTCTCGGCGGCACCGTCATCGAAATCCAGACCAAGGATCCGAAGCCGGACCTCGGCAAGCTGCGCGGCTCGCTGAACGACCTCGGCATCGGCGACGTGCAGGTTCAGACGATCGGCGAGGAGAACTCGATCCTCATCCGCATCGGTCAGCAGGCAGGCGGCGAGACGGCGCAGCAGGAGGCGATCGGCAAGGTTCGCACGGCAATCGGCGACAGCGCCGAGTTCCGGCGCATCGAGATCGTCGGCCCGCGCGTTTCGGGCGAACTCGCCTTCAACGGCGCGCTCGCCATGATCGTCACCTTCGCGGCGATCGCTGTCTATGTCTGGTTCCGCTTCGAATGGCAGTTCGCGGTCGGCAGTATCATTTCGGCGGCGAATGTCGTGGTCATGACCTTCGGCTTCTATGTCGTCACGCAGCACGAGTTCAACCTGACCTCGCTCGCCGCCATCCTGACGACGGTCGGCTATTCGCTGAACGACACCGTCGTCGTCTATGACCGAATCCGCGAAACGCTTCGAAAATACAAGAAGATCTCGCTTGGCGACCTGATCGACCGCGCGATCAACGACATGCTCGGCCGAACCGTCATTACGACGATGACGACCCTGATCGCCCTGTTCTCGCTCTATATCTTCGGCGGCGAGGTCATCCGCGCCTTCACGCTCGCCATGATCTTCGGCGTGATCGCGGCCATCTTCTCGTCGATCTGCGTCGCGGCGCCGGTGCTGATCTATTTCGGCCTGCGCTCCGACGCCATGAACGACAAGAAGAAGGACGAGGGCGCGGCGCCGCAGAAGGCCTGATCGGCCATGGCGCTGTTCAAACGTCCGCCGGCGATCGTTCCGCGCCAGCAGCATCTGCCTCAGCAGGTGCCGATCGATGCCTATGGTGGCGAAGCGGGGTTTCGCTTCGCCGAGATGGCGCATCCGGGCTCGATCCTGGCGCTGCCGAGCGGCATCTATGGCTGGGCGCCGAAAAGCGCCACGGAGATCGACGCCGAGACACTGGCGCCGGTCATCGATGAAGCCGCTTCGATTGCCGTGCTGGTCATCGGGACGGGCAGCGACATCGCGGCCATCCCCGCCCCGCTACGCCAGGCGCTGCGCGAGGCGTCGATCGGCGTCGAGATCATGGCGACCGGGTCGGCAGTGCGCACCTATAATATCCTGCTCGCCGAGGGCCGCTCGGTCGCGGCGGCGCTGATCGCGCCCTAGGCGGATCCCATGGACGCGTTCGCCTTCGCCGCCACCGAGGTCCGCCAGCACGATCCCGAGCGCTTCTTCGCCGATCTCTTCGCGCCGGAAACCGAACGGCGCTATCTCTTCGCCCTGCATGCCTTCAATCTGGAGATCGCCCGCGTGCGCGAGCGCGTCAGCGAGGCGCTGCCCGGCGAAATTCGCCTGCAATGGTGGCGCGACCTGCTCGAAGGCTCGGCGCATGGCGAGGTGGCCGGCAACCCGATCGCCGCGGCCCTGATCGAGACGATCGGCCTCAACAACCTGCCGCGTGCGGCGCTCATCAACCTGATCGAGGCGCGCGTCTTCGACCTCTACAACGACCCCATGCCGAGCCTTTCGGACCTCGAAGGCCATGCCGGGGAGACGGCGGCGGCGCTGATCCAGTGCGGCGCGCTCATCCTCGCCAAGGGCCGCGATCCCGGCAGCGCCGATGCCAGCGGCCATGCCGGCGTTGCGCAGGCGATCGCGGGGCTGCTGCGCGCCCTGCCCTGGCATGCGCGCCGACAGCAGCTCTATCTGCCGGCCGATCTCATGGGGAAACATGGCGCCAAGGCCGACGACATCTTCGCCGGCCGCACGACGCCAGCGCTGATGGCCCTCCTCGCGGAAATGCGGGCGATCGCCCGCGACCATCTGCACAAGGCGCGTGCCGCGATCGGACAGCTCGATCCGTCCCTGCTGCCCGCGTTCCTGCCGGTCGCTCTCGTTGAGCCGACGCTGCTGAAGATGGAGAAGCGCGGCTACGACCCATTCCAGACGGCCGTCGCGCTGCCGCAGTGGCAGGTCCAATGGCGGCTCTGGCGGGCGGCGCGGCGCGGAAATATCTGAGGCCGGCGCGGGGTTTGCCCGGCCGGCCTCGAAACTCACGTCATCCGTGGTGGATCAGCCCTGGAGATAATCCATCGGGTTGACCGGCTTGGAACCCTTGCGGAGCTCGAAGTGGAGCTGCGGTGCGTTGACCGAACCGGAGGTGCCGGCGCGGGAGACGATCTGGCCGCGACGCACGGTATCGCCACGCTTCACCAGGATCTGGCTGTTGTGGGCATAGGCCGAGACCCAGCCGTCGGCATGGCGGATCAGCACCAGATTGCCGTATCCCTCGAGCTCGTTGCCGGCATAGATGACGGTGCCAGCCTCGACGGCCTTGATCGATGTTCCTTCCGGCACGGCGAGATTGATGCCGTCATTACGCTCTCCGGTCGCGGCGGTGCCGAACGAGCCGATGATGCGGCCGCGCACCGGCCAGCGGAACGAGGTGCCGTTCGCCGAGGGCGCATCCGCGACAGGCGCCGATGCGGTCTGATCGGCCGGCGGCGTCTTGGCGGCGGCTGCAGCCATTTCCTTGGCCGCGTCGCCGGCAGCCGTATTGGTCGGGACCGGTGCGATCGATGCCGTCGTCTCGGGAACGTCGACCTGCGGCTTCGCGGTGGCGACGGGCGTTCCTTCCGGCTCCTCGCCCTGCGCCAGTTCCGGCTTGCGGGCCGGATCGGGCCGCAAGGCGGCCGTGCTGGACGGGGAGTGGCCCGGGATCTTGATTTTCTGGCCGCTCTTCAGCGTATCGGCGGCGTTCAGATGATTGGCCGCGGCGATTTCCTTGGGGCTCACATTATAGAGCCGCGCGACCTGATCGAGCGTCTGGCCGGGTGTCACCGTATGCAGGCCGCCAAGCGACGTCGTGGTGTCGGCGACGCTGGCAAGCTTCTTGTCTTCCACCGCTGCCGCGACGGGCTTTGCAGCCGCGCCTGCCACGCCATAGGTCGGGATCGTGATGCGCGCGCCGACGCCGACGGCCGACGGATCCGTGATGTTGTTGGCGCGGGCGAGTTCCTTGACGGGAACGCCATAGCGACGGGAGATCGAGGACAGCGTCTCGCCGGCGCCGAGCGTCACGACCGTGCCGCCCGTCGTATCCCAGCCGCCCTTGCCGGAATTGGTGGCCACGGCGGCGGCAGGTGCCGGGCGGGCCAGAGGCTGCGGCTCGGCGGCGGTCGCGACGGCGCCTGCGCTCGGCGCGACGCCGGGCAGGAGCGCGTCCTGCTGGGCGGATGTCGGCGGAAGACTGCTTCGCTGAACCTGCGAGGGTGGCGTGTAGGGGCTCGGCTGAACCGGGGCCGGCATCGGCTGGTCGCCGCCGATGATCGCCTTCTGGTTCGCCGTGCTGCCGGTGAAGGCGGGAATTCCAAACCGCGATGCATCGCCGCTGCATGCAGCCGTCAGCCCTGCGAGCAGGGAGATAACCGCAACCTGGCTCAGAACGCGGGACCGGACAGACAGAACGCTTTTACGCATCGGTGAATACTCTCGACGCCACAAAATTTCGATGTCGCGAGTAGACAGCGGTAACGTTGACAAAGGCTTAAGCGACTCGGATTCGTCTTCGAAAAGCCCAAGCGGCGCCTTGAGATGGTGGCAACGCTGCGGCATTTGCGCCACGGGCGACTGTCAACCAATTCACCCCTTACAGGGACGGCTGGCGGCGCTTTCAATGTCCGGACAGATTAGAGCCGAACGGCCTTGCCGGGGATCATCGGGACGAAGCGCACCGGGGAGATCGGCTCGGATTCGATGACCCGGTCGACGCGCTTGAAGCGCGTGAGCATTTGCAGGCCATCGGCGGGCCCGACGGGCATGATCATGATGCCGTGCGGGGCGAGCTGGTCGATGAGATATTTCGGCGGCTGCGGCGCCGACGCCATTGTCACGATGCGATCGAATGGCGCCTTCTCGGACCAGCCATGGATCCCGTCGCCGAAGACGGCCGTGATGCTGTCACTGCGGATGGCGGCAAAGCGCGCGTCGGCGGCGCCGGCCAACGTGCGGAAGCGCTCCATCGTGTAGACATGGCGCGCCGTCATGGAAAGCACGGCCGCGAGATAGCCGGTGCCGGTGCCGACATCGAGCACGCGCTCGCGCCCGCTCAAGGCAAGCGCCTTCAGCACGTGGGCGACGATGATCGGCGGGGTATTCTGCTGGCCGCAGGCGATGGGTTGCGGCCGTTCGGCGAAGAGCGGGCCATGCCGCGCGTCGCCATCGAGGAACAGGCTGCGCGGAACTGCCTCGAGCGCGGCGAGGATCTGGCGGTCGACGATGCCGATCTGACGCAGCCGCAGCAGGAACTCGGCGATCGGAATTCGCGAGCCGTCGTCGAAGTCATCCGCCGGATAGAATTGAACCGCCCCGAGTGCCATACGCTACGCGCCCTCGCCTTCTTGTGACGAGTGATGCACCGGCACTGGTAAACGGGTTGTTAGTGCAACCTTAGGAATCGCCAAACAGCGTCTTGAGTCCCGCCAGTTCGTCATAGGCAGTCATGTCGAGGCGCAGCGGCGTGATGGCGATCGACTGATGCGTGATGGCGTGCATATCCGTTCCAGCGTCGTGCTCTTGCGCTGCGCGCTGGTACTTCAGCCAGAAATAGGGATTGCCGCGACCATCCGTGCGTTCCTCGATAGCGAGGCCATGGCTGACGACACCCTGCACGGCCACGCGGACGCCGACCACCGCCTCGGCCGGGCAGCCGGGGAAGTTGACGTTGTAGAGCACGCCGCGCGGCGCGCCATGCGCCACGAGCTTCTCGATGATATCAGGCGCATGACGCTCTGCCGTCTCGAATGGAATGGTCCGCTTGCCGTCGACGGTCAGCGAGGCCTGGCTGAGCGCGATCGAGGGAATGCCGAGCAGCGTCCCCTCGATGGCGCCGGCCACCGTTCCCGAATAGGTCACGTCGTCAGCGGCGTTCTGGCCGGCATTGACGCCGGAGAGAACGAGATCCGGCTTGCCGCCGAGCACCTGGTGCACGGCCATGATCACGCAGTCGGTCGGCGTGCCGCGCAGCGCAAAGGTCTTCTCCGAAACTTGCCGCAGTCGAAGCGGATCGCTCAGCGTCAGCGAATGCGCCAGCCCCGACTGATCGGTCTCCGGCGCGACGACCCAGACATCGTCCGAAAGCGTGCGCGCGATGCGCTCCAGCGCCGCGAGCCCCGGCGCGTGGATGCCGTCGTCATTGGTCAGCAGGATGCGCATCGTCATTCTTTCAAGCGGAAAGCTTTGCCTTCAGGCGGAGATCTTGTCGATGCCACCCATATAGGGCCGCAGCGCCGCGGGGATCGTCACACTGCCATCGCCGTTCTGGAACGTCTCCATCACCGCGATCAGGCAGCGGCCGACCGCCGTGCCCGAGCCGTTCAGCGTGTGCACGAAGCGCGTGCCCTTGGCGTCGCCCGCCGGGCGATAGCGTGCATTCATGCGCCGCGCCTGGAAGTCGCCGCAGACCGAGACGGAAGAAATCTCGCGATAGGCCTTCTGGCCCGGCAGCCAGACCTCGATGTCATAGGTCTTCTGGGCGCCGAAGCCCATGTCGCCCGTGCAAAGCGTCACGACGCGGTAATGCAACTCCAGCGCCTGGAGCACCGCCTCAGCGCAGGAAAGCATGCGCTCATGCTCGCCGAGCGAGGTTTCCGGCGTCGTGATCGAGACCAGTTCGACCTTGTTGAACTGATGCTGGCGCAGCATGCCGCGCGTATCGCGCCCGGCAGAACCCGCCTCCGACCGGAAGCACGGCGTCAGCGCGGTGAAGCGCAGCGGCAGTTCCTTCTCATCGAGAATGGATTCGCGGACAATATTCGTCAGCGGAACTTCGGCGGTCGGGATCAGCCAATGCTGCTCGCCCGCCTTGAAAAGGTCCTCGGCGAACTTCGGCAACTGTCCGGTGCCAAACAACGCGTCGTCGCGCACCAGCAGCGGCGGCTGAACCTCGGTATAGCCGTGCTCGGTCGTGTGCAGGTCGAGCATGAACTGGCCGAGGGCGCGCTCGAGCCGGGCGAGTCCGCCCTTCAGCACGACAAAGCGGCTGCCGGAAAGTTTTGCTGCCGTCTCGAAGTCCATCAGCTTCGTTGCGACGCCGATCTCGAAATGCTCAACCGGTTCGAAGTCGTAGAGCCGCTTCTGGCCGGACATCGACTTCTCGACATTGTCATGCTCGTCCTTGCCATTGGGCACATCGTCGAGCGGGATATTGGGCAGCGTCGCCAGCAGGCGGCTCAGCGCCGTGTCGAGTTCGCGCTCCTTCTCCTCGGCATGCGCGAGGAATTCCTTGATCTCGCCGACCTCGGCCATCAGCGCGGCGGCGGTCGCCTCGTCCTTGGCGGCCTTGGCCTTGCCGATTTCCTTAGAAGCCGAATTCCGCAGCTCCTGCGCCGACTGCACCTTCTGGACATGCGAACGCCGCTCCTCGTCGAGACCGAGTATGGCCTCTGCGGCCGGCGGTGCGCCACGACGCGACAGCGCGCGATCAAAGGCGGCAGGGTTTTCGCGGATCCACTTGATATCGAGCATGGCAGGAGTCTCGGCTTGATGCCGGCCACAGGTGCGCGGCCGCGCCTGAGGGATAGAGGGAGACGCGGAAGGGATCAACCCGCTGGATCAATCTCGGGCGGCAAACCAAGCTATCGTGGGTTCGACGCCGACGGTGGCGTTTCCTCCGATGAAGCGCCGATGTCCTCGCTTCCAAAGGTGCCGTCGTCCCACTCCCACTATCGAGCCGTCATTGCCGGACGTGTTGCGGCCATCCACGACTTGCTGAGCCGTCCGCGACCATGAGCCGATGCCCGAGACGTGGATGCCCGGGACAAGCCCGGGCATGACGGTGGAGGTTTATTCGGAGAAAGGGAACGGGACGAAATCGCCCGCTCTATTCGTCCTTCGCGTCGGCAGCTGCCTTTGCCGCCTCGGCTGCCTTCCGCTGGCGCTCGATCATGCGCACCGAGATGATCGAGAGCTCGTAGAGCAGGATGGCAGGCACCGCGAGCGAGATCTGGCTGATCATGTCCGGCGGCGTCAGCACCGCGGCGATGATGAACGCGACGACGATCGCATAGCGCCGCTTCGACTTCAGCATCTCGCTCGAAACGATGCCGGCGCGGCCGAGCAAGGTCAGGATCACCGGCAGCTGGAACACGGTGCCGAAGGCCAGGATCAGCGTCATGATCAGGCCGAGATACTCATTGACCTTGAACAGCGCCTCGATGGAAGCCTTGCCGTTGCCGCCCGTCTGCTGGAACGACAGGAAGAAATGCAGCGCCAGCGGCAGGATCAGGAAATAGACCAGCGCGGCGCCGAGACAGAACAGGATCGGCGTCGCAATGAGATAGGGGATGAAGGCGTTGCGCTCGTGCTTGTAGAGCCCGGGCGCGGCAAACTTGTAGATCTGCGAGGCGATGACCGGAAATGCGATGAACACGGCGCCGAACAGCGCGAGCTTCATCTGCGTCAGGAAATATTCCTGTGGCGCCGTGTAGATCAGCTTGACGTCCTGCGCCGGGCCGACGGCCCATTCATAGGGAATGACGAGGATGTTGTAGATCGTGCCGGCGAAATAGAAACAGATCAGGAAGGCGACCAGAATGGCGCCGATCGCCCACATCAGCCGCTGCCTGAGTTCGATCAGATGATCGAGCAGCGGCATGCGGCTGGCTTCGATCTCGTCTTCATGCGTCGGCTGGTCGGTCATCAACTGCGCTCTTCAGTCGGCGGCGCGGGCGTCGGCGCGGCGGCGATCTCATTGGCCGGGGCGGCCGGAACCGTCGGCGCCAGCGGCGCATGCACCGGCAGACTGAGCGACGAGGCCATATCGAGTTGCACCGGCTCTGCCGGCGGCGGCGTTGTCGCGACGTCCTGCGGGGCCGGCTTTGCGCGCGGCGCGCGTGGCTTCTTCACGACAGCGACGACTTCGCCTTCTGCAACCACCGCAGCCGCCTTCGGCTTGGCGGCTCGCTTCGGCGAAGCAGGCTGAACCTCGCCCTCGGCGATTTCGGCCTTCGGCTTCCGCTTGCGAGCCCGCTTCTTCTCCGCCGCGGCCGCCTGATCAACCGGAAGCGGATCGGCCGCCGGAACAAGATCTGCGTCGGTCATCGGCTGGGCGAGCTGGTTCATCGGCGGCGGCACCGGCGCGGGTGCCGGCTTCGCCACCGGCTCCGGCTTGGCGAGCGCCGCCTGAATCGGATCGAGTTGCTTGCGGATCTCATTCATCGGATTGAGACCGCGAAGCTCGTTCAGCGAATCCTTGACGCCGTCGAGTTCGGCTTCACGCAGCGCTTCGTTGAACTGGCTCTGGAATTCGCCGGCCGTCTTGCGCAGCTTCGAAACCATGCGACCCGCAGCACGCAACATCGGCGGCAGGTCTTTCGGCCCGACCACCACGATCGCGACGATCGCGATCAGCAGGATTTCGCTCCAGCCTATATCAAACATCGATCAACGCCCGCCGACATGCAAAAAACGCCCCGTCGACGACGCGGCGGTTCCCCATGGCCGGCGGCTCCTCGAATGCTAGCTGGTGCGCGTCTTTTCGTCGGTCGTCGGGGTGACGATGTCGGCGGGCTTGTGGTCGATGTTGCCGGTCGGGCGGACCACGGTCTCGTCTTCATCCGCGAGCCCCTTCTTGAAGCTCTTCACGCCCTTTGCGACGTCGCCCATCATGTCCGAGATCTTGCCCTTGCCGAACAGCAAAAGCACGATCACCAGCACGATCAGCCAATGCCAAATGCTAAGCGAACCCATGAACCCTCTCCAAAGCGCCTTCTGCGGCGCAGCCGGGACGAACTATTGCAGACCCGTCCGGCTGCCGCAACCTGACCTAACCCTATGCGGCATGTAGGGCTATTGTGAGACTTTATCAAACACGAGGACATCGCGTGCCTCGAGCGCGATCGAAACGGTGTCCCCAACGCCATAAGGCAAGGGTCCGCGCGTCCGTACCTTGACCGGAACATCGCTGCCATCGACCGCGACGTCGTAGAGATCGACCTCGCCGAGAAAACGATGGCCGACGACCCGGCCGGGGACACCCTCCCCGCCGAGGCGAACGCCCTGAGGCCGAATGCCGACAGTGACGGCGCTTCCCTCGGACCGCGTGCCGGCATCGACGATTCCCGCCGGCGTTTCGACCCCGCCATGGCTAACAACGCCGTTGAATTCGTTCATTTCCGAGAAGAACCGGGCTGCGTAGAGATCGATAGGACGCTCATAGAGATCGCGCGCCGTGCCGATCTGCAGCAGGCGCCCGGACCGCATCAGCGCGATCCGATCGCTCATCCGCATTGCCTCTTCAGGATCATGCGTGACGATGATGCAGGTCGCCCGAGTCTCCCGAATGATGGCCAGCGTCTCGTCGCGGACATGGTCGCGGAGGCGTTTGTCGAGGCCCGAGAACGGCTCGTCCATCAGCAGGACGCTCGGACGCGGCGCGATGGCGCGGGCGAGCGCGACGCGCTGCTGCTCGCCACCCGATAATTCATGGGGATAGGCGGAGGCGAATCCTTCGAGACCGACACGCGCTAGCGCCCGATGGCCCTGCCGCTCGGCTTCGGCGCGCGGCGTCGACGCCAGCCCGTAGATGACGTTCTTGAGAATCGTCATGTGTGGAAAAAGCGCATAGTCCTGAAACATCAAGCCGATGCCGCGCTTTTCGGGCGGGACATGCGTCTTCGGACCGGCGATTTCGCGGCCATTGATGGTCACGCGGCCGCCCGACGGCATTTCGAGACCTGCCGTCACCCGGAGCAGCGTGGTCTTGCCGCAGCCCGAGCGGCCGAGCAGCGAAACGACCTCGCCAGGCTCGACCAAAAGATCGATGCCGCGCAGTGAAACCTCGCTGCCATAGTGATGCGTGACACCCTCGAAACCGAGCCGCGCGGCGATCGTGACGCCGGCAGTTCCCCGGAGGCCCCATGCGGTGCGTTCGAGCGAAGGGGCGCTCTCCGGCGATTTGGCGACTGTCGATTGGATATTGGCGGTCATGGCTGCGGTTTAGCCCGAAGGCAGCTGGAGGTCGACAGAATTGAAGCGTTCAGTCCTCGCGGAGGCCTGAGGGCAGAAGATCCTCCGGGTCGAGCGGGTCTTCATCCGCGGTCAGGTCGGGCGCGTCGCGGGGCTCGGGCACAGAGAACCCGGGCGGGATGCGGCCGTCCAGCAGACCCGCGCCGCGCAACTCCTCAAGACCCGGCAAATCACCCACGCTTTCGAGACCGAAATGCACGAGGAAGTCTTCGGTCGTTCCATAAGTGATCGGCCGGCCGGGCGTCTTGCGTCGGCCGCGCATGCGCAGCCAGCCGGTTTCCAGCAACACGTCAAGCGTTCCTTTCGAGGTTGAAACGCCGCGGATTTCCTCGATTTCGGCCCGTGTTACCGGCTGGTGATAGGCGATGATCGCCAGCGTCTCCAGCGCCGCGCGCGAGAGCTTCTTCGGCTCCTCCTGCTCGCGCTGCAGCAGGAAGGCGAGATCGCCCGCCGTCCGGAACATCCACTTGCCCGCGACCTGCACGAGATTGACGCCGCGGCCGGAATAGGCGTGCTGCAATTCGCGGATCAGGCTCGCAACATCGCTGCCTTCCGGCAGCCGCGCGGCGATCTCGGAGGCGGAAAGCGGGGCCGCACTGGCGAAGAGAATGGCCTCGACCATGCGGAGCGCCATGCGCTGCGCCTCAGGCGCCAGCGAGGTGATCGCGGCCGGCTCAGGCATCGTCATCCCTCGCCGCGGCATCCCGCAGCATGATCGGCGCGAAGGCCCCGTCCTGGCGCAGCGCGAGCCTGCCTTCGCGCACCAGTTCGAGACTGGCTCCGAACGCACTCGCCCGCACGCTCGGCCGGATTTCGGGCGAAACGAGATAGGGCGACAGGAACACCTCCATCGGCGTCCATTCGGCAATCGAACCGATCATCCGCTCCAGCAATTCGCGCCCTTCGGCAAGCGACCAGACCTGCCGGCGCCGCACATGGACAATCGAAACCATCTGCCGCTGCCGCTGCGCCGCATAGGCCGAGAGCAGATCGAAAAGCGAAGCGGAGTAACGGCTTCGACGCAGCAGTTCGACCGGCTCGGGCGCGCCGCGCGGAAAGACGTCGCGGCCATTGCGGTCGCGGTTGACGAGCCGCGCCGCCGCTTCGCGCATCGCTTCAAGGCGCTGCAGGCGAAAGGCAAGCGCTGCGGCGAGTTCCTGCCCGCTTGGCTCGTCCCCGGCTTGCGGCTCCGGCAAAAGGAGCTTCGATTTCAGGAATGCCAGCCATGCCGCCATCACCAGATAATCGGCGGCAAGCTCCAGCCGCAGCTTCCTGAGCTCCTCGATATAAGCGAGATACTGGTCGGCGAGCGCGAGGATGGAGATGCGCGCGAGATCGACCTTCTGGTTGCGAGCAAGCGCCAGCAAGAGGTCGAGCGGCCCTTCAAAGCCGTCGACATCGACGACGAGCGGCGCATCCGCATCCGCCTTTGGCCGGTCCTGCCGCTCCCAGGCTTCGGACCCGGCCCCCTCGCCGCGCGCCGCCTCCGCCATCGGGCGCTCAGCTCGCGGCCGGCGGCCAGCCGGAACGCTCGGCAAGGATCATGAATTCCGCCTCAGCCGCTTCCCGATCCAACGGATGGGCCGCGGCTCGGTGAGATAGAGCGGCGGCCGCGCGTTCAGCGGAGCGGCCTTGGAGTGTCGGCACAGCGGCGGCCACGGCGCGCATTTCGGTCATGTCGCCATTGCAGTGGAGGACGAGATCGCATCCGGCGTCGATGACCCGCGCCGTGCGCTCGCTGACGTCGCCCCCGAGCGCCTTCATCGAGAGGTCATCGCTCATCAACAGGCCGTCAAAGCCGATCTGACCACGGATGACGCTGTCCACCACCGTGCGCGATGTCGTCGCCGGCTGGTCAGGATCGATCGCCTTGAAAACGATATGCGCCGTCATCGCCATCGGCAGCGCCGCCAGAGCGCGGAACGGCGCAAAATCGGTCTTCTGCAAGGTCGAGAGGCTGGCGGAAACTTCCGGCAGCGCGTGATGGCTGTCGATCACCGCGCGACCATGACCGGGCATATGCTTCATGACCGGAAGGACCCCGCCTGCCATCAGCCCTTCGGCGGCCGCAGCACCCAGGATTGCGACCATGTCGGGATCGTGACCATAGGAACGGTCGCCGATCGCCGGGTGGGTCTCCGCCGTCGCGACATCGAGCACGGGCAAGCAGTCGACCGTGATGCCGAGATCGGCAAGATCCGCCGCGATCAGCCGTCCCTGCAGCCAGGCCATGCGTCGACCTGCGGCTTCGTCGCTCTCATAGAGCGTCCCCGCGAACTGTGCGGCGGGGCGGCTCTTCCAAAGTGGCGGGGCTATGCGCTGAACGCGGCCGCCTTCCTGGTCGATGAGCACCGGCCGATCCGGATCGCCGAGAACGTCACGGAAGGTGGCGACGAGATCGCAGACGTCTTCGGGCGTTCCGATGTTGCGCTTGAAGAGGATGAGGCCCCAGGGCCTCGCCTCGCGGAAGAACGCGATCTCGTCAGCAGTGAGCGCAATGCCGGCACAGCCGGAGATGAAGGCCTTGGCTGTCATTCTGGCGATGCTCGCTCACGCGTTCGACGGACGGCGACTCGTCCGGCCGTCCGATTTCCACTAGCGTTCCGCGCTTCGGCGGCTGAAAGCAAGTCCGGCCGCCCGCTGACCAGAAGCATCAGCACGGGCGGCCGGCCAAGAGATATCAGTTCTTCTGGACGATACAGGTTCCGCCGGCAGCGCGCAGCTGTTCGCAGAAATTGACCGCTTCGTCGCGCGTCGCCATCGGTCCGACGCGGACGCGATAATAGACGCCCTTCGCACCGAGATCGGCCTTGGCGATATCCGGCTCGCGATCGCCCATGAGGCTCGGGAACTTGCGCTGCAGGCTCTTATAGGCCGTCTGGGCGGCACCCTCAGAGCGTTGCGACGAGACCTGAACCACAAACCCTCCGCTCGAAGGCGTCGCGGCAGGCGCCGCAGGCTCGGGCGTAGCCGGAACGGGCGTCGGCGCAGCGGCAACCTCAGGTGCTGCCGCAGCCGGAGCCGAGAGTTGCGAAGCGTCCTTCGCAGGGGCCGCCATGGCGGGAGCCGTGTCATCCGCGGCCGTCGACGGCGCCGTGTCAGCGCCATCTGCGGCAGGCGTCTGCAGCGCGGTCGGCGACGTGGCGCTGGCAGCATCGGTCGATGCCGGCGCATTCGTATTGGCTGCCGGCGTCGCACCACGCGGCGCGGCCTCGCTGGAGACGATCGTGCCATCCGGCTTCACGACGACCGTGCGGACCTTCCGCGGACCTGAATCATCACCGGTATTGGGCACCGTGTTGTCCACGCCGCCCGGAACTGCCGGGCTCGATGACTGGTCGCCAGGGCCGCCTGGAAGGATGATCCGCGAAATCTCGCGGCTCGCCTGGCTCTCGTTCGACTGTGCGGTGGCGTCGGCGGTGCCGTTGTCCGGAATCTGGAGCTGGTCCGGCGATGCTGTGTCGGGATCGGCGCGGTCGTAGATCAGCTTGTTCTGCTGTGTGTCCTGGTTCTGCGTCGGCTGAACCTCCGGCTCGACCTTGGTCGGGCTCTGGTCCGCTGCGATTACTTGCGGTGTGCCGCCGCCGCTGACCGACGATCGACCCTTCAGCGCCAATGCACCAAGCCCGCCTGCAACCAGCACGGCGAGAACAACACCGACGGTGATGAGCGCCTTGCGGGAACGGCGCGGCGGCTCGCCCTCGAAATCGGGCTCATCGAGATAGCCGTTGTCACCGTCCTCATAGTCGGCGCGCAGATCCTCATCATCGATGTAGTCATCGCCGTAGTCGTCGTCATCGCGAAGCGGGGGAGCCGGCTGCGCCGCCGGGCGCCGCTGCATCGTCTCAGAGACGCGGCCGCGGCCGAAATCCGGGGCGGCGACATAGGCTTCGGGCGCGGGGGCTGCCGGAATGGCAGCGCGCGGCGGCGCGATCGGCGCTCCGGGACGCACGGCCATATGGTCGAAATCGTCGGCGCGGGGCGCCGGGTCGGCAGCACGCGACGGCGCCCGGACTGGCTCCGGTGCACGCGGCTGGGACAGCCTTGGGTCCGGCGCACGCGGCTCGGGCGCACGCGGCACCGGCCGTGCGGCTGGATCGAATGAGGAGTGAAGGTCGTTCAATAGCTCCGCCTCGAGGTCGAACGACGTGTCGCGCGGCGGCTGTGCCGAACGCGGCGACGCCTGGCGGGGCGGGTCCTGGGGCTGATAGCGGGAGCCGAGGATCTGGTCGAAACTTTCATTGCCCGAAACAATGCGAGCAAGTTCCACCAGCGGATCGTCCTCGGGAAGATCGGCCGCGTCATCGCGGCGCGGAACCTCACCTGAAGGGCGACGCGCAAAAGACTTGTCGAAGCGATCTGCCATCGCGTTACACTCTCCGCCTGCCCGCTCTCAAGCGGGCCGAAATAACGCTCGTGATAAAGACGCTCAACGCATCTCTTCAGGTGCGCTCACGCCAAGCACATCGAGCCCGGATGACAGCACCTGCTTTATGGCATGAACAAGGGCAAGCCGAGCCATGGTCGATGCTGGCTCATCAGCGTTAATAAAGCGTAATTGCGGCAGATCCTTGCCGCGGTTCCATTGCTGATGGAACTCGGCCGCGAGCTCATAAAGGAAAAAGGCGATGCGGTGCGGCTCATGCGATTCAGCCGCGCCCTCGATGAGGCGCGGATATTCCGCGAGCCGCCGCTGCAGGCTGATTTCACCCTGGTCCTGAAGGACCGAAAGGTCTGTCTCCGCAAGGCTTTGCGCCGAAAGATCGATGCCCGGAAGCTCGATCGCTGCGTTGCGGAGAATCGAGGCCGCGCGGGCGTGGCCATACTGGACGTAGAAGACCGGGTTGTCCTTCGACTGCTCGGTGACCTTCTGGAAATCGAAATCGAGGGGCGCGTCGCTCTTGCGATACAGCATCATGAAGCGGACTGCGTCGCGGCCAACCTCTTCGACCACATCCCGCAGCGTGACGAAATCGCCCGACCGCTTGGACATACGCACCGGCTCACCGGCCCGGAAGAGCTTCACGAGCTGGCAAAGCAGCACTTCGACGCTTACGGTGCCGTTTGAAAGAGCGCGGCCAAGCGCCTGAAGACGCTTCACATAGCCGCCATGGTCGGCGCCGAGGACATAGATCAGGCGCTTGAAGCCGCGGTCGACCTTGTCCTTCATGTAGGCGACGTCGCCGGCAAAATAGGTGTAGCTGCCGTCGGACTTGACCAATGGCCGGTCGATATCGTCGCCGACATCGGTGGCGCGGAACAGCAATTGCTCGCGATCCTCCCAGTCCTCAGGGAGTTGGCCCTTCGGCGGTGGCAGCGTGCCGCGATAGACGAAGCCGCGCTCGGTCAGATCATCGATAGTCGACTTGATCTTGCCGCCATTGTCGCCGCCGAGCGAGGCTTCGGAGAAGAAGACATCGTGGTGGACATTGAGCAGCGCGAGATCATCACGGATCATCGCCATCATCATGTCGATCGCGGTCTGGCGAACCGCTGGAAGCCATTCGGCCTCCGTCTCCGCCAGCAGCGTATCGCCGAAGCGCTCGACGAGCGCGGCACCGACCGGCTTCAGATAGTCGCCCGGATAGAGTCCCTCCGGAATGGCGATCGTCTCGCCCAGCGCCTCGCGGTAGCGCAGGAACGCCGAACGGGCGAGCACGTCGACCTGGCCGCCGGCGTCATTGATGTAGTATTCCTTGGTTACGCCGTAGCCGGCGACGGCAAGCAGGTTGGCGAGCGCATCGCCGACGACAGCCCCACGGCAATGACCGACATGCATCGGGCCGGTGGGGTTGGCCGAGACATATTCGACATTGACGCTGGTGCCGCTGCCGATCGTGCTGCGGCCATAGTCTGGGCCAGCCAGGATGGCGGCCTTCAGCCCGCGGGCGCGGTAGCCTTCCGACAGCGTGATATTGATGAAGCCGGGACCGGCGACCTCCGCCGAGGCGACGTCCTCGTCATCGCGCAGGCGGCCGGCGACGGCCTCGGCGAGATCGCGCGGCTTCAGGCCGAGTGGCTTGGCCAGCACCATGGCGGCATTGGTGGCAAGATCACCATGCGCGGCGTCGCGCGGCGGCTCGACGACGATACGCGAAAGATCCGTGCCCTCATGGCCGCCGGCCGCGAGAATGATCTCGACGGCCGATGTGACGCGCGCGGTGAAGTCGCGGAAGATGTTCATGATCAGACGGATGCCTTCGGCGAAGCTCTAAAGGGATGCTGGCGCCTAGCCCAAATCGGGCCATGCGTCAAACAGGCGCTTGTGCTCCCGCAGCGCATAACGGTCGGTCATGCCCGCCAGGAAGTCGGCAATGCGGCGCGCGCGGCGCGCAGGATCCGCGTCGTCGGGCGACGGCCGCCACTCGTCCGGAAGCGCAGCAGCGTCGCTGAAATAGCGCTCGAACAGTCGCTCAAGGACTGCCTCGGCCGACCGCATGACTGCCATCACGCGATCATGACGATAGACGTTCTGCTTCAAATAGGCTTTCACAGCCCGGTCTGCCGCGGCCATTTCCTCGGAGAAGCCGATCAGTGGACGGCCGAGACAGCGCACGCCGGAGATCGAGCGCGGGTCAGCGGCCACGATGCGCCGAAGTGACTCGCCGATCACGTCCTCGATCATCCGGGTGATGACGCGGCGGACGATCTCATTGATGAGGCGCGGTCCGGTGACGCCCGGATGCGCGCGCTCGATCGCTGCCATGATCTCCGCCAGAAACGGTACTTCGCGCAGCCCATCGACGCTGAGAAGCCCCGCCCGCAGTCCGTCGTCGATGTCGTGCGCGTCATAGGCGATGTCGTCGGCGATCGCCGCTGCCTGCGCCTCGGCGGAGGCGAAGGTCGCAAGTTCGAGGTCCTGCTCGGCTGAATAGGCCCGGATCGCAGCGGGAAGCGTCGCCGCATCCGCCCCTGGCGCCAGCAGCGGGCCATTATGTTTGACGAGGCCCTCCAGCGTCTCGAACGCAAGGTTGAGCCCGTCGAAATCCGGATAGCGGCGCTCGAGTTTAGTGACGACCCGCAGGCTCTGCGCGTTGTGATCGAAACCGCCATAGGGGCTCATGACGCGATCGAGCGCGCGCTCGCCGGCATGGCCGAAGGGCGTATGGCCAAGGTCATGCGACAGCGCCACGGCCTCCGCGAGATCCTCGTCGAGGCGCAGAGCCCGAGCGAGCGCACGAGCGATCTGCGCCACCTCGATCGTGTGGGTCAGCCGGGTGCGGAAATGGTCGCCCTCGTCGTAGAGGAAGACCTGGGTCTTGTTGTTGAGGCGGCGGAAGGCGGTTGAATGGATGATGCGGTCGCGGTCACGCTGGAACGGCGTCCGCGTGGGGCTCGCCGGCTCGGGGTGTAGGCGGCCACGGCTCGCTGTCGGATCGGCGGCGAAAGGCGCCCGCGCCGCGCCGCCAAAGCCGATCAATCCATCGAATTCGTGCTGCACGCTGCCGCCATCCGTCCATTCGGCGCATTGACACTGCCGATCGCGTTCTTAACTATCGCGAAGGGCCTGCCAACGGTAGGCCGGCAACGGAACATCCTCATGACGACTGCAACGCTCGACATCACGCTTTCCGACCGGGCCGCAAAGCGCATTGCCCGCATCCTTTCCAAGGAAGCGGATGGTACGGCGCTGCGCATCAGCGTTTCGGGCGGTGGCTGTTCCGGCTTCCAGTATGGCTTCGATCTCGATACCGCACGAAATCCCGACGATCTCGTCCTTGAAAAGAACGGCGCCACGGTTTTGATTGATTCGGTCTCGATCCCGTTCATGGAGGGATCGGAAATCGATTTCGCCGACGATCTGATCGGGCAGTCGTTCCAGATCAAGAACCCGCTCGCCAGCTCCTCCTGCGGCTGCGGCACCAGCTTCGCTATCTGATTGGCGCTGCGCTCAGGCGCGGTGCACGGCGCAGCCCAGCGCCTCGATTGCCGCTGTCATCTCTTCTGGCACTGATAATTCTGTGACCAGATGGCTGACTGCCGTCATCGGTGCGACCCGGTAGGGCGCAGCGGTCGCCAGCTTGTCGGCGATGGCCGCGACCGCGATCAGGCGGCTGTTGCCGACCATGGCCCGCTTGGCTTCGGCATCATCAGGATCGAACGCCGTCACGCCGGCTGACGCATCGAGCGCGCAAGCGCCGAGAAACATGAGGTCCGCGCCGAGCCTGTCGATCGCCCGAACGGTCTCCGCACCGAGGCAGGCGCCTGTCGACGCATCGAACGCACCGCCCAGCACGATCAGCTTTACGTCCGGATTTTCGGAGAGCACGCTGGCGACGCCCAGCGCGTTGGTGGCGACCGTCAGCGCCATGCCGGCCGGCAGCGCGCGCGCTATGGCGATATTTGTCGAACCCGCATCGATGAAGACGAGTTGGCCCGGCACGAGCAGCTTGACCGCCTCGGCGGCAAGTCGTGCCTTAACCTCAGGCGCGATGGCGGCGCGGACACCGACGGGACCACGATTGGGTGCGGCGGTCACGGCGCCGCCATAGACACGGCGGCAGGCGCCGAGACGCGCCAGCTCGCGCAGATCGCGACGCACGGTATCCTCGGAAACGCCGAAGCGCGCCACGAGATCGGTCGCCAGAACCTGGCCGTGCACCGTCAGCAGGTCACGGATGACCCGGTACCGCTCCTCGGCGAGGATATGTATGTTCACACCCATTCATGCACGTTCTTGCATGGTTGGGCGGGGCATGCAATATCTCGTCTCCCCTCAGGTGCTGCTTCGGCCCGCCTCCCGTCCTCCTTCGATCGAGAATAGCGATGCGCTTCGGCCTGCCGCTCGGACCCCAGCACCGCATTTATGCGGCCTTCGCCGTCTATGCGTTCAGCATGGGCAACATTTTCCCGCGCCTGCCTGACATCAAAGCGGCCATGGGCGTGCAGGAAGGCGCGCTCGGGCTCAGCCTGATCGGGACGCCGCTCGGCACGCTTGTCTCGCTGACTGTGGCGGCGCCCTTCCTGGAGCGCATCGGTTTCCGCCGCGCGCTTCTGCCTCTCATTCCGCTGGTCGCACTTGGCTATGCTCTTGCGAGCCATGCGCCGTCGCCCATCGCTTTCTTCCTGCTGCTGTTCCCGGTCGGCGTGCTGCTCGGCTGCGTCGAGATCATCCTGAATGTCGAGGCCGACCGAACCGAGTTCCTGATCGGGCGGCGCATCATGAACCGCGCGCATTCCTTCTGGAGCATCGGCTTCTTCAGCGCCGGTCTCTTCGGCGGCGTCATTGCCCATCTGGGCATCTCTGTGCAGGTGCATCTCGCGCTGGTCGTGCTGATCTCCATACTCGGGGTCAGCCTCTTCCTTGGCGGATACCAGCCCTCGCCTAAGCGCGAGACGAGCGAGACGGCCACGCCGAAATTCGCGCGGCCGACCGGCGCCATCCTCGTGCTCGTCGCTGTGACGCTATCGGCGATGTTGATGGAGGGCGCCAGCCTCGACTGGTCGGCCATCTATATGCGCAACGTCTTCGAAGCGGGGCCCTTCCTCGCCGCGTTCGCAGTGGCAGTGTTCGCTTTCTGCCAGGCAACGACGCGCTTCTTCGCCGACAGCTTCGTCGATCGACATTCGCCGGCGGCGGTCGCGCGCACGCTGATCGTCGTCATGGCCGTTGGCATAGCACTCGTGTTCTTCTCACCGATGCCAGCGGTGTCGCTTCTTGGGTTTGCGATGCTTGGCGTCGGTTCCGGGACACTGTTCCCGCTCGCCGTATCGGCGGCGGCGCAGCGGACCGATCGACCCGCGGCGATCAATGTCGCCGCGCTAACGCAGATCGCTTTCGTCGTGTTCCTGCTCGGACCACCATTGCTCGGCTTTGTTGCGGAGCATTGGGGCATCCGCTCGGCCTTCGGCCTCGGCCTGCCGCTGGTGGTCGTGAGCTTCCTGACCGCCGGCTCGCTGGGGCGCAAGCCGGCCAAGGCCAGCCTTCCGGGCGAAGGCGACGCCGTCGCCAAGGCCTCGGCTCATCAGGACGCGTTCTGATCGAGCACACCCAATCGGGCGACGTGTCGCGCCAGTAGGCCGCAGGTCGCTCGATCTCAGAAGAAGCGGTCAAGGGCCGCTGTCGCCGCTTCGGATAGACCGACGATTTTGTCGGTTGCCTGGCGATAGAACTTAAACTGCAGTTCAGCCAGCCCTGCGTCGGTGTCTGAGCTCGCGAAGGGTTTCAACTCGGCGCGACCCAAAGGCTTTGTCGCCAGCGATTCGCGGCGAACCCTGACACTGACACGCGGCGTCTGCCGACCTGGCCCTGGCACTCGCGGCAGAGGTTCGACGCCGATCACCCTGCCCCTGGCGAACAGGCCACGGCCACCGTGGTTCTCGCTCGCGAAGATAAAGACCACGTCACCGGCCGCGATCGCCTTGCCGCCATACATCGTCTTTTGCGCCGGAAACTCGAACGTCTCGGCGGCGGCGTCGAGGATTGCGGCCTTGATCGCGAATGCCAAAGGCCGGCGTCCTATTGAAATGACGGCTCGGTAAAGCTGCGCAGCTTGCGCGAATGCAGCCGCTCCGGCGCCATCTCGCGCAGCTTTTCGAGCGCGCGGATGCCGATCTCGAGATGTTGGCCGACCTGCGTCCGGTAGAATTCCGAAGCCATGCCCGGCAGCTTCAGTTCGCCATGCAACGGCTTGTCGGAAACGCAGAGCAGCGTTCCATAAGGAACGCGGAAGCGGAAGCCGTTCGCAGCGATCGTCGCCGATTCCATGTCCAGCGCCACCGCACGCGACTGCGAGAAGCGTTGCACGGGCTCGCGATGGTCGCGCAGTTCCCAGTTCCTGTTGTCGATCGTTGCGACTGTGCCGGTGCGCATGATCCGCTTCAGATCATAGCCCGCCAGTCCCGTCACTTCCTCGACGGCCTCCTCCAGCGCCACCTGCACCTCGGCGAGCGGCGGGATGGGAATCCAGCTTGGGAGATCGGCGTCAAGGACGTGATCCTCGCGGACATAGCCGTGCGCCAGGACATAGTCACCCAGCGCCTGGCTGTTCCTGAGGCCCGCGCAATGGCCGAGCATCAACCAGGCATGCGGCCGCAGCACCGCGACATGATCGGTGATCGTCTTGGCGTTGGACGGGCCAACGCCGATATTGATCATGGTGATGCCGGAGGACGCGCCAAACTTCAGATGATAGGCCGGCATCTGCGGCAGGCGCGGCGGTGCGCGGCCGGAAACCGGCTCCTGATGACCCGCGGGCGTCAGCAGGTTGCCGGGCTCGACAAATGCCGAATAGCCACCGCCGCCCTCGGCCATCAGCTTGCGGGCGCGGACGCAGAATTCGTCGATATAGAACTGGTAGTTCGTGAAGAGGACGAAATTCTGGAAATGCTCGGCGCCTGTCGCCGTGTAGTGCGCCAGGCGGAACAGCGAATAGTCGATGCGCGGCGCGGTGAAAGGCGCAAGCGGCAACGGCGTGCCGGGCACAGGCTCATAGGTGCCATTGACGATCGCATCATCTGTGACGGCGAGATCCGGCACGTCGAAGATGTCGCGCAGCGGCCGCTCGATGCGCTCGGCGAGTTCGCCTTCGACATGGACGCCGTTCGGGAACGCGAAATGCAGCGGTATCGGCAGGTTCGACGGCCCGATCATGACGGGAACGCCGTGATTGCGCAGCAGCAGTCGGATCTGCTCGGTCAAATAGGTACGAAAGAGTTCGGGCTGCGTCACCGTCGTCGCATAATCGCCTGGACCGGAAACATGGCCATAGGCAAGACGGGTATCGACCTTGGCGAAACTCGATGTGCTGATGGCGATCTGCGGGTATGTGGCGCGGACGCGGCCGGGCGGAACATCACCCTTCAGCATGGCGAAGAATCGATCGCGCAGATGCTTCGTGTGGGCGTCGTAGATTTCGATCAGTCGTGCGACGGCCCTGCTGGCGTCGGTGAAAGCTTCGGTTGGAAACGGAGGCGGCAGGTCGAACGGGATCGTCTCGCGCGGATAGTCTCGTGTCATCATGCACCCCTCGATGGGGCGAGACTGTCCGCCAGCCGGCCGGCCCGGTCAAGGCATGCCGGCTGGGACAATTGCGCTCTCTCAGACGAGCTTGGCGTCGAGCGAGATCGGCACGGCTTTCAGTGCCTTGGAGACCGGACAGCCTTCCTTGGTCGCCGCGGCGATCTCGTCGAAAGCTCCCTTGTCGATCCCCGGCACCTTCGCCTCGGTAACGAGCTGGATCGAGGTGATCTCAAAACCGCCGGATACCGGATCGACCTTGACCTTGGCCGTCGTGTGGACGCTGTCGACCGTGTGGCCGGCGCCGCTGAGGCCGGCAGCGAGCGCCATCGAGAAGCAGGCCGCATGCGCCGCGGCGATCAGTTCCTCGGGATTGGTGCCAACGCCGCTCTCGAAGCGGGACGAGAAATTGTACTGGCCCTCAAAGGCGCCGCTTCCGAGCTTCACCGAGCCTTTGCCGGCCTTGAGATCGCCCTTCCATTCGGCGTCCGAAATACGTGTCGGCATTCGTTTCTCCCTTGAACGCGCCGCCGGCAAACCGGCAGATTGCAGATGGAGCCGTTGCGGCTCCGCGCTTCAAGTTAGGGTCGGCAGATCACCGCGCCAAGACGGGGCGCGTCGCTAACGGTAAAAAGGCTGCCCTCAATGGGCGCCGAAAACGTCGTCCCGAGGCCTGGCATACCGAGGCAGGAAGAAGGTCAGGAAGCCGACGATCACCATGGCGGCGGCACCGAAGCCGGTCGACCAGACAAAGGCGCTGACGAAATCCTGCGCGGTGACCGCAAGGCGCCCGAAGAATACGACGCCGGTCAGCGCGATGCCCATCGCGGTGCCGACCTGGCCAACGGCGCTGACGACGCCCGAAGCCGAACCGGCATGACGCACTGGTACGTCGACGAGCACGAAATTGAAAACCGGCGAGACAATCAGCCCCATGCCGATGCCGCCGATGATCAATGTCGGGATCATGTCGATCGGCGTCACGTCATGCCCGAGCCAGTCGGCCGTCAGACCGAGGCCGGCGATGGCGGCGGCGAGCACAAAGCAGCCAACGGTCAGCACTAGGCGCCCGAAGCGTGGCACGAGCAGCGGCCCCGATGCGCCGGCCGCCACTGCCACACCGAGCGAGAACGGAATGCCGGTCAAGCCGGCCTCCAAGACGGAGAAGCCAAGCCCAAGCTGCATGTAAAGCGTCTGGGTCAGGAAGAAACCGCCGACGACGCCGAAGAAACTGCCAGCGATGAGGATACCGACCACGAAGGAGCGGTAGCGGAAGAGATCCGGCACCACCAGCGGCGAGCCATCGATGCGATCCCGTCGACGCTGGCTCCAGGCGAACAGCACGAAGGCGGGAAAGGAGGCCGTGATCATGGCGAAGCCCCAGAGCGGCCAGCCCTGCTCGCGGCCCTGGATGAGCGGAAAGGTCAGGAGGCTCATCGCGAGCAGCGCCAGCACCGTTCCGGTCAGGTCCAGCTTCAGCGGATGCGGCGACTTCGCATTCGGCAGCGCGAACCAGGCCGCAATGAGCGCAAAGATACCGACCGGGACGTTCACCAGAAAGATCATGCGCCAGCCGAGTCCGAACAGGCTACTCGCAACGAGCAGTGCGCCGAGGATCGGTCCAAGCACGCTGGCAAGGCCGGCGATGGCGCCGTAATAGGCCGAGATGTGCTGCCGTTCCTTGGGATCGACATAGAGGATCTGGATCATCGACATGATCTGCGGGACCATGATCGCCGCAGTCGCGCCCTGGAACAGGCGGGCCGCAACTAGTCCATGGCCGGTCGTCGAGAAGCCGCAGACGGCGGAGGCGACCGTGAAGCCCGCCATGCCGATCAGGAACATCGTCTTGTAGCCGTAGATGTCGCCGAGGCGGCCGCCGGGGATCAGGAACAGCGCAAAGGTGAGCGCATAGCCCGCGACGATCCACTGGATGGCGGCGTAATCGGCGCCAATGCCGTTCTGGATCGAGGGTATCGCCACATTGACGATCGTGCCGTCGAGGATATCCATGAAGAACGCGAGGAGGACCACCAGGATCGCAATGCGTCGCGCCATGCCCTTGAGAGGCGGTTCAACGGCGGCATCCGCCACGGCGCTCGTCTGTGCATCCAATGCGTCGTCTCCCCTTCGGCAAACCGGGCCCTCAGCCCCTTGGCCACCGTCGCGCTCCAACAGGTCGCGTCGGTATATACGAATTCTCTGCCGACGCAGGTCCTCTTCATTGCTGCGACCGAATGAACCGGAAGGACATTTCCCGGCGGCCGCACGGATCGGGATGCCGGCATCTATGCACCGCCCTGCTCTCGCACTAGTCTGCCGCGCATGAAAATAGCCACCTGGAACATCAACGGAATCAGGGCTCGCATCGAGACGGCCGTCGCCTGGGTGCGCGAGGCGCAGCCGGACATCGTCTGCCTGCAGGAGATCAAGACGGTCGACGAAGGCTTTCCTGCCGTCGCCTTCGAAGACCTTGGCTACAATGTCGCGACGCATGGCCAGAAGGGCTTCAACGGCGTCGCCCTGCTCTCCAAGCTTCCCTTCGACGAAGTCAATCGCGGCCTGCCGGGCGATGACGGCGACGAGCAGTCGCGCTTCATTGAGGGCGTGTTCTCGGTGCCCTCAGGCGCCCTCCGCGTGGTCTCGCTCTATCTGCCGAACGGCAATCCGATCGGCACGGAGAAGTTTGCCTATAAGCTCGCCTGGATGGAGCGGCTCCGGACCTGGGCTGCGGCGCGGCTTCTAATCGAAGAGCCGCTGGTGCTCGGCGGCGATTACAACGTCATCCTCGAGCCGCGAGATGCGAAGGATCCGTCTCTCTGGACGGGCGATGCGCTGTTCCAGCCCGAGAGCCGGCAGGCCTTGCGCGCGATCGAGGCGCTCGGATTTACCGATGCGTTGCGCGCGACGACGGATGCAGGAGGCCTCTACACCTTCTGGGACTATCAGGCCGGCGCCTGGCAGAAGGACAACGGCATCCGCATCGACCATGTGCTGCTGTCGCCCCGCGCTACCGACCATCTGGTATCGGTCGGAATCGACAAGCATGTCCGGGCCTGGGAAAAGCCGTCGGACCATGTGCCTGTTTTCGTCGAGCTTTCGCTGTGACCGAGGCGATCACCGGCGGTTGCCTGTGCGGCCGGATCCATTACCGGATCGACAAGCCGCCGCGCCTCGTCTGTCACTGCCATTGCCGGCTCTGCCAACTTGCGGGCGGCGCGCTCTTCCTGACCTGGGCGACGTTTGACTCGTCGGCTTTCCACCTGACGGCTGGCGCGCCCGCGATCCATGAATCATCGTCGCTCGGCCGGCGGCATTTCTGCGCCGATTGCGGCACGCCGCTGATGATGACCATGACCGACGACGACATCCGCATCGATGTCACCCTCGCCTCGCTCGACGAGCCGGACCGCTTTCCGGTTCAGCACAATATCTGGGTCGGTAGCCGCCGCAGCGCCGCCAAGGGCTTCGACAGTGCCCTGCCTTCGCACTTCGACGAGCCCGAAGGCTAAGTCCGCGCTCCCGACATTCCGGAATAACCTTCCGATTGCTGACGCATATCTCTGATCAGCTCGCCTTGCCGCGTGCCGGGCCAGCTCGTATGCGCCGTCAAGAGGGTTGATACTGGCTCCGGCTGATGATGATCGCCAGCTTGTACGGGATC
This sequence comes from Kaistia soli DSM 19436, assembly GCF_900129325.1. Lineage (GTDB taxonomy): Bacteria > Pseudomonadota > Alphaproteobacteria > Rhizobiales > Kaistiaceae > Kaistia > Kaistia soli. The sequence goes on from NZ_FQUP01000003.1 coordinate 531,431, forward strand.
CAGATAGGCAGGCTCCGATAGGGATGACCCTTGGGCAGCTTCAACCGATGGCGCCGGGCGTTCCTCGCTTCAAACCGCGCGCGACGTGCACTCATAGGTAGAGGATAGATGCTTACCGCCGGATCCACTGGACTCACCGAAGTCATGCAAGCTCCTGCCGATAGCTAAATCAGGACAAACAAAATCGCCGCGCCACATGACTGCGGCACGCTCTCATCATTCGGCGATATACACTTGAAAACGCTGTACTTTTCGCCATCCCAATCAGAATATATCGGCTTGTCCGATCGCTTCAAATGGCAGAAAATGGATATGTTCGGAATTTGAAGCGAAGTCCTCAGGTCGGCATCGGGTCTCCCGACGAGCTCTGACTCTGAGAAAACGACAGGTTGTGGTGATGGACTACGGAATGCCCGTCGCGGACCCGTGGCTTGGGGTCGACAGCGAAGCAATCACGGCGGAGGTGATGGCATTACGGGCCCTGCCGAAGTTCAACAGCGCAGTTATCGATCTGCTTGATGAGCTGTTGCAAAACTATGCGCATCGGCCTGCTTTGCATGTCGTCATGAACGATCGAGGTCGCTTCCTGGTGATGCTTGCGGCACATCTTCTGCACCACGTGCCCGATGAACGAGGGCACCGGCTGTCAAAAGCTCGTCTCGCTGCCTATTGCCACGAGTGGAAGATCTGCAGTCGCGGTCGCGCGCGTGCCATCGGGTCAGGCCTGCGCTGGGCTGGTTTTCTTGAGGCCGGGCCTGCCCTCAAGGATGGCCGCACACGTCCGATCGTTCCGACCCCCGAACTCGATCGCCTGCTGACCAGCCTATGGAGCCGGCTCCACGAGATGATCGCGCAGCTGATGCCGGAGCATGGTCGGTCTCTGGCTTCGCTAGATGAACACACTTTCGCGCGCCGGGCCGAATGGGCGCTCATATCACTGAACTTTTCCGGCTTTCGCCTTCTTGATCATGCACCAAGGTTGCGCGCGCTCGCCGATAGCAATGCCGGGCTTGCCATCGCCGTCTTCGCCGCGATCAGCGTCGCGCGTGGTGATCCGCCGCCGTCGATTGCCTCACTGGCCCGCCAATTCAGCGTGTCGCGCGCCCATGCCCGCCAGATACTACAGACTGCCGAGATCGAAGGACTGTTGGCCTGCGATGCCAAGCCCATCGCGCCCCTCGAACAGTGGCTGCTCTTCGATGAATTCGCCAGTCTGGCGGCGTGGCTGCTCGTGATCCTGATCAGGGTCGGTTCAGAGGCCGACTTGGTCTCCGGACGACCGCGCGCGGTCGCCGCCGCGTCATGACGCGGCGGCTGTCCAATGGCTATCTCGGGAATTCGATGCCCATCTCGCGGTAGCGCTCCGGGTCGTCACCCCAGTTTTCACGCACCTTGACGAAGAGGAAGAGGTGGACCGGCTTTTCGGCCATCTCCTGAATGTCGGCGCGTGCCGCCATCGAGATCGCCTTGATGGTCTCGCCCTTATGGCCGATCACGATCCGTTTCTGGCTCTCGCGCTCGACATAGATCGTCTGCTCGATCCGTGCCGAACCGTCGGCCTGGTCCTTCCACTGCTCGGTCTCGACCGTCGAGGCGTAGGGCAATTCGTCATGCAGACGCAGGAACAGCTTCTCGCGCGTGATCTCGGCTGCCAGCGCCCGGAGCGGCAGATCGGAGACCTGATCGTCGGGATAGAGCCATGGCCCTGGCGGAACGGCACCGGCGAGATAACTGAGAAAATCGCCGCAACCATCGCCGGAAAGAGCCGAAATCATGAAGGTCTGTTCGAAGCGCACCCGATCATTGGCCTTCATGGCCATTTCGAGCAGCACTTCGCGCCTAACCTGGTCGATCTTGTTGAGGATCAGGATCTTGGGCTGGCGCACATCCGCCAGCTTGCCAAGAATCCCGTTCACGTCGTCGCCAAGGCCGCGTTCGGCGTCGACCAGCAGCGCGACGAGATCGGCATCCTTGGCGCCACCCCAGGCCGTATCGACCATGGCGCGGTCGAGCCGGCGCTTCGGGCGGAAGATGCCCGGCGTATCGACGAAGATGATCTGCGAAGCGCCTTCAAGCGCGATGCCGCGCATGATCGCGCGCGTCGTCTGAACCTTATGGGTGACAATCGAGATCTTGGTGCCGACGAGGCGGTTCAAGAGCGTCGACTTGCCGGCATTCGGCGCGCCGATCAGGGCGACGAAACCGCAGCGGGTATCGTGCTGCGATGAGGATGCGGCTTCCGGTGTCATGTCCGAGTGCGCGTCATCAATGGGTGTCATGGGTTTCGGGCCTCCAGACCCCCTGTGCGACCAGAACGGCGGTCGCGGCCTTCTGCTCGGCCTCGCGCTTGGACCGGCCGGCGCCGACCACCGTCGGCATGCCGTCGATCGTGACGGCGACACGGAAGCTCGGCGCATGATCGGGGCCGCTGCGCTCGACGATCTCGTAGGTCGGCGCCGCAAGGCCACGGCCCTGCACCCATTCCTGCAGTGTCGTCTTGGCGTCGCGCAGCGGACCGCTCCAGTTGAGCATCCGCGCCTGCCAATGCGCTGCAATGAAATCACGCGCCGCAGAAAGGCCGCCGTCGAGATAGAGCGCACCGATGACCGCCTCACAGACATCGCCGAGAATCGCGGCCTTCTTGCGGCCGCCTGACTGGATTTCACCACCGCCGAGGCGGATCCAGTTGCCAAGCCCGATTTCCAGCGCCACCTCGGCGCAGCTTTCGTTGCGCACGAGAGCGGTCAGCCGGCGGGCGAGTTCGCCCTCCTCCGCGTCGGGAAAGGCAGCAATGAGCATGTCCGCGATGACGAGTGCCAGCACCCGGTCGCCAAGAAATTCCAAGCGCTGGTAGCTGGCAGCATGGCCTAGATGGGCCTCGGCGACGGCGCTCGCGTGCGTCAGCGCGCGTTCGAGCAGGTCGATCACCGCGAAGCGATGGCCGAGGCGTAGTTCAAGAGGGGCGAGACCGCTAGACATCAGATCAACTTGAAGATGCGGTCGAAGCGAACGGTCCAGGGCCAGCGCCAGAACTGCCAGGCTGGTTCGCCTTCCTTGACCGAGAAGAAAATGAGGCCGGCGCGGCCGACGAAATTCTCAAACGGAACATAACCGACCGCGCCGAGCACGCGGCTGTCGGTGGAGTTGTCGCGGTTGTCGCCCATCATGAAGTAATGATCAGGCGGGACCTCGAAGACCTGGGTGTTGTCTGAAAAACTGTGCGGGTCGAGATCGAGCACCGTATAGCTGACGCCGTTCGGCAGCGTTTCCTTGTACCGTGCTACCCGCGTCTCCGCGCCGAACTCATCCGTGGTGGTGTAGTCGTCGATCTTTTCCTTGGGCACCGGCGTGCCATTGATCTGGAGAACACCGTCGATCATCTGGATCTTGTCGCCCGGAAGCCCGATCACCCGCTTGATATAGTCCACCGAGGGATCACGCGGCAGCTTGAAGACTGCGACATCACCACGCTCGGGCGGCGTCGCCCAGATGCGGCCCGAGAAGATGTCCGGCGCAAACGGCAGTGAATAGCGGCTGTAGCCATAGGCATATTTGGACACGAACAGGTAGTCGCCGACCAGAAGCGTGTCCTTCATCGAGCCAGACGGAATATTGAAGGGCTGGAACAGGAAGGTGCGGACGATCAAAGCCAGCACAAGCGCCTGGACGATGATCTTGACGGTCTCGCCGAAGCCGCCGCGCTCTGACTTGTATTTGTCGCCGGCCACGCTCATGAGCCTTCCCGATCCGTCACTATAAGGGCCCTCGCGGGCGCATGGTTCTTATCGGCTTCTCCGGCAGCGTGCAACGCGCCGCCGCATCCTGCGCTCAGGGCGGGGACGGCAGCGCCTCGATGATCACGAAGGCCTGGGCGAGTGGATACTCGTCGGTGATCGTCAGGTGGATGACAGCCTCATGGCCGGCCGGGAGCAAAGCCGCGAGACGGACGGCCGCGCCGCCGGTGAGCTTCATGGTCGGCTTGCCGCTTGGAAGGTTCACGACGCCCATGTCCCGCCAGAAGACGCCCTGGCTGAGACCCGTCCCGAGCGCCTTCGAACAGGCCTCCTTGGCCGCGAAACGCTTGGCATAAGACGCAGCGCGCTCCTTGCGCCGGTTGGAGCGCGCCTTCTCGATTTCGGTGAAGATGCGGTCGATGAAGCGGTCACCGAAGCGCGCGAGCGATTTCTCGACGCGGCGGATGTCTATCAAGTCGCTGCCGAGGCCGATGATCACAGAACCGCCTCCTTCGCCGCGGCCATGCGTGCCTCATCCATCGCCGCACGCATCAGGCGGATGGAGGCTTCCAGTCCGATGAAAACCGCCTCGCCGATGAGGAAATGGCCGATATTGAGTTCGCGCACAGCCGAAATCGCCGCCACCGGCCCTACGGTGTCGTAGGAAAGGCCATGGCCCGCATGGATCTCAAGCCCGAGAGAGGCTCCGTGGCGGGCCGCTTCGACGAGGCGCCGTGTCTCCGCGGCGAACGCATCCGCGCCCTGTTCGTGAGCCTCGCAATAGGTGCCGGTATGGAGTTCGACAACGGGCGCCTGAAGATCGGCAGCGGCATCCAGCTGGCGAAGATCCGGCGCAATGAACAGCGACACGCGAATGCCGGCCGCGCCAAGCTCGGCGATCATCGGCCGAAGATTCGCCATCTGTCCGGCAGCATCGAGGCCGCCTTCGGTCGTGCGCTCCTCGCGCCGTTCCGGCACGATACAGGCGGCATGGGGGCGATGACGGAGCGCGATAGCGACCATCTCACGCGTTGCCGCCATTTCGAAATTGAGCGGCAGAGTGATTTCGGCTTTCAGCCGTTCGATATCGGCATCGCGGATGTGACGGCGATCTTCGCGAAGATGCGCCGTGATGCCATCGGCCCCGGCGGCAGCGGCAAGCTCAGCCGCCCGTAGCGGATCAGGATGCGCGCCGCCGCGGGCATTTCGGATCGTTGCGACGTGATCGATGTTGACGCCGAGGCGGAGCGGTTCGAAACGGGACATCGGGCGGGCGCTCCCTTCAGGATGCACGATCAAAAACGACTGCCATGCAGTTCGCGCCGGCGGATGGCGAACCGTTCGCGGCGCGAGGTCTGGAAGGCCTCGGCAGCGAAGAAGACGGCGATGTAGGAGATGCCGCCGGCCACGATCGCGAGCGGGATCGAGCCGATCAGCATCGGCTCGATGACGGGCCAAATCGTGTGAAACGAGCTCGTCAACAGACGGTGCGACAGCTCTTCCGCTGTCTTCGCGTGACTGGCGAGACCGAACCAGCCGAGAACCATATTGCCGGTCTCATAGGTAGCGAACCAGATGAATGGGAAAGTCAGCGGATTGCCGATCGTCGTGCCGAGCACAGCGGCCAGCACATTGCCGCGGACCAGGAAGGCGGCGACGAAGCAGAGCAGGTAGTGAAAGCCGATGAACGGCGTCATTGCGAGCGCGACGCCCACGGCAAAGCCGGCCGCGATCGAATGCGGCGTTCCGGAAAGGCGAAGCAGGCGCTTGCCATAATAGCGCAGCGCTCGTCCCCAGCCGCGTTTCGGCCAAAGGAAATGATTGAGCTTCTGGTGGAGACGCAGAGGGTGGCGACGACGGAACAACATGACGGCGAACTATAGCCGATCCATTCAGGAGAGATTGCGGCTGCCCGGCTTCACGGCGGGAATCGACTGGAGTTCCGGCGGCAGATCATCGGCGGGATAGGCCGGAACCTTGTAGTCCGCCAGAGCGACGAGCGGAACGCCGACATCGGCCTCTCCAGCCGAACGATCGATCAGGCAGGCGACCGCGACGACCGTGCCGCCCAGCGCCTTGATGGCTTCGATCGTCTCGCGGCTCGAAAGCCCCGTCGAGATGATGTCCTCGACGACCAGGACGCGGGCGTTCTCGGGCAGGTCAAACCGACGGAGACGGAAGACGCCGCCTTCCCGCTCGACCCAGAGCGCCGGAACGCCGAGATGGCGCGCCGTCTCGTAACCGGGAATGAGACCGCCGAGGGCCGGCGAGATGACGACGTCGAACTCCAGCCCACTGGCGCGGATCTTTTCGGCGAGTGCCTTGCAGAGCAGCTCGGTGCGGTCCGGATACATGAAGACGCGCGCCTTCTGCAGGAAGACCGGGCTGTGCAGGCCGGAGGACAGGATGAAGTGTCCTTCGAGCAGCGCGCCGGACTGGCGGAACACGTCGATGACCTCGTGCTGTTGCATGGCGATTCCCAGACTGATGACGCCGATCAGGCGTTGACTCGATTGGCCGAACTGACGACGTGGCGCTCGCGCAGGTCGCTCAGCAGGCGGTTCAGATGCTTGACGTCCCAGACTTCCAGATCGATCTCGATTTCGGAAAAGTCTGGGGCGCTCCTGATGATTTTGAGGTTGGATATATTGCCGTCATTGTCGGCGATCACCTGCGCCACCTGCGCCAGGGTCCCGGGCTCGTTGATGGCAACGACCTCGATGCGAGCCGGGAAACGCTCGCGATTGGCGGCGTCGATATCCCAGCGCACATCCAGCCAGCGGTCCGGCTCGTCGTCGTAATCCTTGAGGCTCGGCGACTGGATCGGATAGATCGTGATCCCCTCGCCCGGCGTCATGATGCCGACGATACGATCGCCCGGCACGGCGCCGCCTTCGGGGGCGAAGCGCACGGGCATGTCGCCATGCAGTCCGCGGATCGGGATCGCATGCTCGGCATCGGCGGGATCGCCGCTCGGCACGCGGAAGATCATGCCGCTCGCCTTCTTCAGGCCGAACCAGCCAGCCTCGCCGCCCGTCCCGGCCCCCCCCTTCGGCAGGGAAGCCCGCTCGTCCTTGTGATCGGGATAGACGGCCTTCAAGACATTAACGGAGGGGATTTCGCCTCGCCCGACCGAGGCCAGCATGTCCTCGATATTCTGCTGCGCAAGGCGCGGCAGCGCCGCCTTGAGGCGGTCCTCGGAATAATCGCGGCCGGCACGCTCGAAGGCCCGCTCGACGATCTTGCGACCAAGACCGGCATATTGCTTGCGGATCGCGGCGCGGGCGGCACGGCGGATCGAGGCGCGCGCCTTGCCGGTAACCGCAATGGATTCCCAGGCTGGCGGCGGGATCTGCCCCTTTGAGCAGATGATCTCGACCTCGTCGCCATTCTTCAGTTCGGTCGTGAGCGGCATCATGCGGCCGTTCAACTTGCAGCCGACGCAGGTGTCGCCGATGTCGGTGTGAACAGCATAGGCGAAGTCGATCGGCGTCGCGCCGCGCGGCAAGGCGATGAGGCGGCCCTTGGGGGTGAAACAGAAAACCTGATCGTGGAAGAGCTCGAGCTTGGTGTTCTCGAGAAACTCCTCCGGCGTGTCGCCTTCGGCCAACATCTCGACAGTGCGGCGGAGCCAGGTATAGGCGCGGCTTTCGTCCGAGAGCTTGCCGCCGACCTTGTCCTTGTAGAGCGCATGAGCCGCGATGCCGTATTCGGCGACCTCGTTCATGTCCCAGGTGCGGATCTGCAGCTCGACGCGCTGACGGCCGGGACCGACCACCGTCGTGTGGATCGAGCGATAGTCGTTCTGCTTCGGCGTCGAGATGTAGTCCTTGAAACGTCCTGGCACCGTTGGCCACGACATGTGGACGATGCCGAGCGCGGCGTAGCAGGCGGCATGGCTGTCGACGATGACGCGAAAGCCAAGGATATCGGACAGCTGCTCGAACGAGATCGCCTTCCGCTCCATCTTGCGGAAGATCGAATAAGGCCGCTTCTCGCGGCCATAGACCTGCGCCTTGATGCCGTTCTTCTCGAACTTCTCCTTGAGGTCCTTCTCGATCTCGACGATGAGCCCCTGATTGCGCACGCGGATTTCGGCGAGGCGGTCCGTCACCGCCTTGTGCGCTTCGGGATTGACGACCGCGAAGGCCAGTTCCTCAAGCTCCTCGCGCATGTCGTGCATGCCCATGCGCCCCGCGAGCGGCGCATAGATCTCAAGCGTTTCCTCGGCGATGCGGCCGCGCTTCTCCACCGGCATGAAGTGGAGCGTGCGCATATTGTGCAAGCGGTCGGCCAGCTTCACCAGGAGGACGCGGACGTCCTCGGAAATGGCGAGCAGAAGCTTGCGGAAGTTCTCGGCCTGCGCCGCCTTCTTGGAAACAAGGTCGAGGCGCTTGATCTTGGTGAGGCCCTCGACCAGCCGGCCGATATCCTCGCCGAAGGTCGCGTCGATCTCCGAGCGCGTCGCGTCCGTGTCTTCGATCGTATCGTGAAGCAGCGCGACGGCGATGGTCGAATCGTCCAGCTTCAGGTCCGTGAGGATGCCGGCGACTTCGAGGGGATGCGAAAAATAGGGGTCGCCATTGGCGCGCCGCTGGCTGCCATGCTTCTGCATGGCATAGACATACGCCTTGTTCAAAAGCCCCTCGTCGGCCTGCGGATTGTACCGCTGGACACGTTCGAGGAGTTCATACTGGCGCATCATGGCGCGGCAATCCGATGACAGACTTCTGGACCGGGATCAGGCCCGGTCCCTTGCTATGTCATATAGGATCGCGGCCCGCGCCGAACGACAAGCAGTTTGACGCGCGCCAAGCAGCCGCGCTTGCAGTCGATCAGAAATCGTCCTGCTTGTCCGGCGGCACCATGCTCTCAAGACCGCGCAGCAGCTCTTCCTCGGACATCCGATCGAAGGCGATCGCATTGTCCTCAGCGACGTCTTCGTCGCCGCCGGCGAGCAGCGGAATATCCTGCTCGGGCTCGTCGACTTCGACATATTTCTGCAGCGAGTGGATGAGGTCCTCCTTGAGGTCCTCCGGCGCGACAGTCTCGTCGGCGATCTCCCTGAGAGCCACGACGGGATTCTTATCATTGTCGCGCGGCACGGTCAGAGCAGAGCCGCTGGCAATCATGCGGGCGCGATGTCCGGCCAGCAGCACGAGCTCAAAGCGGTTCTCGACCTTGTCGACGCAATCTTCCACGGTCACGCGCGCCATGGCAGGTCTCCTGGAAACATGTTCGGGTTCAAGCGGGATGAATAGGTGTCGGGGCCGTAGAATGCAAGCCCCGCGCCGAAATCCGGTTTGAGTGAGCCGGCGTTCGCCTGAGAGGATGTCGCCCGGCTCGTGGATTCACCATCTCCACAACTTCGGCCGGCAAACCGTTTGCGAGCCGCAAGCCGACGTCCTATTTGATTCAAATCACTTGCGGAGGACGACCATATTGCCGTCCCGACGCGAAACGCCATTTTCAGAATCTGGATATCGCACCATGTTTGATTCACGCGAAAAGATAGCTCTCTTCATCGATGGCGCAAATCTCTATGCCACCGCCAAGGCCCTCGCATTTGATATCGACTACAAGAAGTTGCTCAACGAATTCAGCGGCAAAGGCAATCTGATCCGCGCCTATTATTATACGGCGCTGTCGGAAGATCAGGAATATTCGTCGATCCGGCCACTGATCGACTGGCTCGATTACAATGGCTACTCGGTGGTGACCAAGCCGACCAAGGAATTCTACGACGCGACCGGCCGCCGCAAGATCAAGGGCAATATGGATATCGAGCTCGCCGTCGATGTCATGGAGCTCGCGGACCATATCGACCACATCATCCTCTTCTCGGGCGACGGTGATTTTCGTTCGCTGGTCGAGGCCGTGCAGCGCAAGGGCCGCAAGGTCAGCGTCATCTCGACGCTCGCCACTCAGCCGCCGATGATCGCGGACGAACTCCGACGCCAGGCCGATCACTTCGTCGATATCACGACGCTGCAGTCGCGGATCGGCCGCGATCCGGGTGAACGGGCCGTGCGCGCCGCGGAACGGGCGCAGGCGCAAGAGGCCTTCGACGACGGTTTCGACGAGGGCGTCTGATCGCGGAGGCGCCTGTGAGCCTCGCCGACAGCGACGCCCCGCGCGACTGCCCGTTCTGCCCAAGACTCGTGGCGTTTCGCGAGGCCTGGCGGGTCCGTGAGCCGCTTTGGCATAATGCCCCGGTCCCGTCCTTCGGCACTGCCGAAGGACGCCTCCTGATCGCGGGCCTCGCGCCTGGGCTCCGTGGCGCCAACCGCACCGGGCGCCCATTCACGGGCGACTATGCCGGTGACCTCCTCTATGACACGCTGATCCGGTTCGGCTTTGCCGAGGGAATTTTCGAGGCGCGGCCCGACGACAGCCTCTCACTTGTCGACACGGCCATCGCCAATGCAGTGCGCTGCGTTCCGCCGGAAAACAAGCCGACCACCGAGGAAATCCGCACCTGCAGGCCTTTCCTGACCGCGACAATCGCCGCCATGCCGCGCCTCGAAATCGTCGTGGCGCTCGGCAAGATCGCGCATGATTCCCTCGTTGTCGCGATGGGCGAGAAAATGGCTCGCTATCCGTTCGGCCATGGTCGGCAGCACCGGATCGGGAGATTGATGATCTTCGATAGCTACCATTGCTCCCGCTACAACACGAATACCGGCGTGCTGACCCCCGAGATGTTCCGGGCGGTTTTTGCCAATGTCAGGGCGTTCCTTACCCCCTGATCGGCCATCGTGCTAAAAAAGCCACGATTGCCGGCTGATGCACCCAGCTTCAGACATTCGCACTGCGCAATTGATATGTTTGCATTACCATAAGCATGTCTAGTTGGTTCGATGGCGTGGCAAAAGTTTCGGCTTCTCGCCTGTAATCATTTAGAAATTTTCTAAGGGCGCCTTATGCCCGTCCGCAAAGGCTGCCGTCTGCTGTTGACGGCGCGGCCCTCGAACGGAGATTTTCCAATGCGATTGAAGACGTTCATCCTCTGCTCCGCCGCGAGCCTCGCCACGATCGGTGGCGCCCAAGCCGCCGATCTGACGGTCGCCGAGCCCGTCGACTATGTGAAAGTCTGCGACGCATTCGGTGAGGGCTTCTTCTATTCGCCGGGCACCGACACCTGCATCAAGGTCGGCGGCTATGTGAAGTTCGGCACGGCGTTCGGCGACACCGACTTCGGCTATTACAACGAGAGCTATCCGACGAGCCGATGGAGCAATTTCTACACGGAAGCCTCGATCCAGCTCACGGCCTCGTCGGTGACTGAGTTTGGTAATCTGACCGGCTTCATCGATATGCGGGCGCAGTCGGGCAACGAGGGCAATTTCAGCGAGTCGCTGACGCAGGCCGTCAACAGCGCGACGAACTCGGCCTATATCGACAGCGCCTACCTGCAGCTCGGCCCCGTCCAGGCTGGCTATTTCACGTCACTGTTCGACTTCGGCCGCGGCTATACGGATACCGAGGGCTTCGGCTCGGACGAAACCACAGACCACATCCAGTTCACCTATGCGTCCAACGGGTTTGCCTTTGCGGCTTCGATCGAAGACCAGCGCGATCGCGGCGCGGCAGGCAGCACGGACGGCCTGACCGATGTGGACGGCGTCTACACGATCGGTGGGCAGGACAACATTCCAGACCTGATCGCGGCGATTTCCTATTCGTCGGGGATCGTCAGCGGCAAGCTGGCAGCCGCGTATGTTAACCAGGCCGTCGATGTGACGGGCTCCGGCACGGCCAGCGATCCCTATGTGGGCACCGGCAAGGACGGCTGGGCCGTCGGCGGCGGGCTAGAATTCTCGCTCGACAGCTTCTCGAAGGGCGACGGGTTCTTCATGTCCGCCGCGTATGGCAAGAATGCCAATAGCTTCACGGGCATCGCGGGCGGCACTTCGGTCGCGGATCTCGGCGGCTTCGAGGATGACGAGCTCGCGACCATCGCGACGGGCACCAGCTGGAGTGCGCTCGCCTCATACAAGCATCAGTGGAACGAGGCCGTCTATTCGGCGGTCACCGGCGGCTATGCCCAGTTTGATGGCGACGGTGCGCTGTTCACGGATTACAGCCTCAAGGCTTGGCGCGGCGTCTTCTCGACGAGCTGGACGCCCGTCACCAATCTCGAGCTGATGCTGGACGGCAGCTATTCGCGCGTCGAACAGACGGACGACACCACTGGCGACGCCTGGGCGGTCAATCTCTGGATGCAGCGTTCCTGGTAAGCGTCGTTACGATCGCGGGGCGAGGGTCCGGCCCTCGTCCCGCCCCATTCTACCCAGTTAGGGCCATCGGGCTGACAGTGCTTGGCGCGTGATCGTCGCGAGCCACATGGATAAACGAATCAACGGATTAGAAGCGTCGGCCGAGATATTGAATCAACCTCGGTCGCGCAGCACGCGGCTCTTCTCGCGATTCCAGTCCCGCTCTTTCTCGGTCGCGCGCTTGTCGTGCAGCTTCTTGCCCCGCGCCAGCGCGATCTCGACCTTGGCCCTGCCCTTGTCGTTGAAGAAGATCTTGAGCGGCACGATGGTCATACCCTCGCGCTGAACTGCGACGGCAAGCCGGCCGATTTCCTTCTTGTGCAGGAGAAGCTTCCGCGGACGGCGGGTCTCGTGGTTGAACTGGTTCGCCTGGAGATATTCCGGGATATAGGCGTTGTAGAGCCAGACCTCGCCACCCTTTTCGGCCGCGTAGGAATCGCTGATCGTCGATCGGCCGCCACGCAGAGACTTGATCTCGGTGCCGGTCAGCATGATACCCGCCTCGAAGACCTGGCCGATCTCGAAATCATACCGAGCGCGGCGATTATCGGCCGCGAGCTTGTAACGGGGATCGCCCGTTCCGCCGGACATCAGCGCATCCTCAATTGGTCAGGCCGGCATGCACCAGCGCAGCCCGGATCGCCGTCTTGGTCGGCTCGGTGATGCCGACCAGCGGCAGGCGCACGTCGTCTTCCATCCGGCTCAACACCGAAAGGGCGTACTTCGCTCCCGTCGGGTTGGGCTCGATGAACAGCGCCTGGTGCAGCGGCATCAGCCGGTCCTGATAGGCAAGCGCCTTGGCGAAGTCGCCCGCGATGCAGGCCGCCTGGAATTCCGCGCAGAGCTTCGGTGCGACATTCGACGTCACCGAGATACAGCCGCGTCCGCCATGCGCCATGAAGGCAAGAGCTGTCGCGTCCTCGCCAGAGAGCTGGATGAAATCGTGTCCAATGGCATGGCGGGTCTGGCTGACGCGTTCGAGCTTCGCCGTGGCGTCCTTGACGCCGACGATATTCGGCAGCTCGGCCAGGCGCGCCATGGTCTCGACGCTCATGTCGACCACGGAACGCGGCGGAATATTGTAGATGATGATCGGCAGGCCGACGGCGTCGTTGATCGCCTTGTAGTGCTGGTAGAGCCCCTCCTGATTGGGCTTGTTGTAGTAGGGCGTCACCACCAGCACGGCATCGGCGCCCGCCTTCTCGGCATGGCGGGCGAGGTCGATTGCCTCTCGGGTGTTGTTCGAGCCGGCACCGGCGATGACGGGCACGCGGCCGGCCGCCACCTCAATGCACAATTCGACGACGCGCTTATGCTCTGCATGGGACAAAGTGGGGCTTTCACCGGTCGTGCCGACGGGAACGAGCCCGTTGGTTCCCTCGGTGATTTGCCAGTCCACAAAGCTGCGGAACGCCTCTTCGTCGACGGAGCCGTTCCGCATCGGCGTGACGAGTGCCGTGATCGAACCCTTGAACATCGCGCGATTCCGCCTTTTGCCGTCAATCAGCCCAAATCCGCCCGGATAGAGTTCGGTTGCGGAACGGGATATGCTGCGGCGATCGTTGCTCTTTCCTCGAGGCCGGGACCATAGATGGTGCCTTGCGGCAGGGCAAGAACCGCCGTCGAACACGAGGCGTCAAGCCTTTGTTCACCACGTGGTCCTAACATTGGATGATCGGTCCGGCGTGGCATTGAACTCGTGGCCGTCCGGACTTGTGGTGTGCGTGAAGGAAGAGCGGGCATGATCGAGAATTCTCGGGGCGGGAGGCGGCAAAGGGCGCAGTTGATGGCGCGGGTCGCGCTCGCCGCGCTGTTGGCCGCGACCATGGCTTCGGAAACGCTCGCCCAGGCCCTGCCGAAGCCCCGCTCCCATCCGGCCCGGTCGGCCGATGCGACCGACGACCTGACGACATCCGCGATCACGCCGGTTGCCAAGCCGACGACGAGCAAGGCCTCCGCGGCCTCGCTCGCCAATGACATTTCCACGTCCTTCTCGCCGAGCCAGCTCGGTCTCGAGGCGGCATTGAAGCTGGTCGATGCCGGTCAGATCGGTAAGGCGATGGCGATCGCCCAGCTGATGCCGGACCAGACCAACCGCCACATCATCCAGTGGCTGGTCGCCCAGAGCGGCAGCCCGGATGTCTCGGTGACGCAGATCACGCAGACCGCGCAGGAACTGTCGGATTGGCCCGGACAGGCGCTGATGCGCCGCCGCGCCGAACAGGCGCTGCAGCGGATGAATGCTGATCCGGAGACCATCGTCTCCGCCTTTGCCAACACCAAGCCGGGTTCCGACGAAGGTCTCATCCTGCTCACCGGCGCGCTCGTCGCGACGGGCCGGACCAAGGATGCGGCTGCGCTGTTGCGTCCTCGCTGGCGCAAGGATTCCTTCTCGTCCAGCAACGAGGCGGCGATCCTGAAGCAGTTCAGCGGCCTCCTGACTCCCGCCGATCACAAGGCGCGGATGGACATGTTCCTCTACAATGACGACGCGGCCGAGGGCCTCGCCGTCTCCAAGATGCTCGACCGAAACATGCAGGCGCTGGCCGCTGCCCGTGCCGCGGTCATTACCAAGTCGGCCAATGCCGGCGCTCTGCTCGCCAAGGTGCCCGGATCGCTGCGCAAGGACCCCGGCTATATCTACTCGGCGACCCAGTATCTGCGCCGTTCCGAGCGGTACAAGGAAGCGGCGGCGATGATGCTGACCGCGCCGCGCAATGCCGAGCAGCTGGTCGATCCCGATGCATGGTGGGTCGAGCGGCGCGTGCTTTCGCGCGAGATGCTCGACATGGGCGACCCGCGTACCGCCTACAAGCTCGCCTCCGAGCATGCCGCCGAATCGAGCGCCAACCAGGCCGATGCGGAGTTCCATGCAGGCTGGTATGCTCTGCGCTTCCTCAATGATCCGGCCACCGCGCGCAGGCATTTTGCTGCGATCCAGGCGGCCTCCTCGATGCCGCTCAGCCAGTCGCGCGCCGAATACTGGCTTGGTCGCGCCGCCGAAGCGATGGGCGACCGCAACGAGGCGATCGCGCAATACCGCCTCGCCGCCGCCTATCCGACGACCTTCTACGGCCAGATCGCCTCGGCCAAGCTGGGCATGAAACAGTTGAGCCTGTCGGGACCTGGCAGTGCCGACAACGCAACCCGGAAGCGTTTCGCCAACCGGGAGATGGTTCAGGCCCTGCAGCGCCTGTCGGCGGCTGGCTATGATGATCGCGCCCGCGCCTTCTACATGCAGTTGGCAGATACGCTGACGAGCCCGACGGAAGTCGGCCTGCTCGCGCAGATGGCCGAGAAGGAAGGCCAGCATCAGGTGGCGCTGCAGATCGGCAAGAAAGCCTATGTGCGCGGCCTTCCGGTCGACACGCTCGCCTTCCCGATTGCGGCGATCCCGCGCGCGGTCAAGACCACCGCTGTCGAAAAATCGGTTGTCTATGCCGTCGCTCGCCAGGAAAGCGCCTTCAATCCGGCTGCCGTCAGCCATGCCGGCGCCCGCGGCCTGCTGCAGCTGATGCCGGGCACGGCCAAGATGGTCGCCAAGGCTGCCGGCGTTCCCTATTCGCTGCAGCGTCTCACCAGCGATCCGGGCTATAATGCGACGCTCGGTGCCGCCCATCTCGGCGACCTCGTTGGCGACTTCAACGGCTCCTACATCATGGCCTTCGCCGCCTATAACGCCGGCAAGAGCCGCGTGGTGCAGTGGGTCCAGCAATATGGCGATCCACGCGATCCGAATGTCGATGCGATCGACTGGATCGAGCGCATTCCCTACACCGAGACGCGCAACTATGTGATGCGCTGCACGGAGAACTTGCAGGTGTATCGCGCACGGCTTGGCGAGCCGGCGCTCGTGATCAACCGGGACCTGCATCGCGGCGGCCCGACCTGAGCCGCTGCCATGGTCGAAGACTTCAGCTATCTCGGCCGTGACGGACTGACGCTTGCCGGGCGCGACTACGGTTCTGGCGATTCGCCGTTGTTGCCGGTCGTCTGCCTGCCCGGGCTGACGCGCACGACCCGCGATTTCGAACTCCTGGCCGCTCCGCTCGCCGCCCGAAACCGCCGTGTTCTCGTCTTCGACTATCGCGGGCGTGGACGATCCGGCCGCGATCCAACCGGCCTGTCCTACACGGTACCGACCGAAATTGACGATATCCTGCTCGGCATGGCGTCGCGCGGTGTCAGCCGCTCGGTCTTCGTCGGCACTTCACGCGGCGGCATCATCGCCATGAGCCTTGCGGCGGCGCGGCCCGATCTCGTCGCGGGCGCCGTGCTCAACGATATCGGCAGCGTTGTCGAGGCTACGGGCCTGCTGCGCATCAAGTCCTATGTCGGCAAGGGAGCGGCGCCGGGCGACTGGGGCGAGGCGGCCGGCATGTTGCGGGCGCTGCATGGCGCGTTCTTCCCCGCCTTTTCGGATCTCGACTGGCAGACGCAGGCGCGGCTTACCTTCGCCGAGCAGGATGGAAAGCCCGTCATGGACTATGACCCGCTGCTGGCGCGCGGGCTCGACGCGCTGAACGACGCGACGCCTTCCGCCGACCTTTCGGCGGTTTTTCAGGCGCTTGTGGCGGTACCAGTGATGCTGATCCGCGGTGGTACATCGGATCTCATCACGCGCGAAACCGCAGAGACGATGGCCCGTCAGCATCCGGGGCTCGTCACGATCGAGGTGCCAGGCGAAGGTCATCCGCCGATGCTGCGCGGGAACCTCGTCACCGCCATTGCAGATTTCATCGACGGTATTCGCTAACCTCCTGTCAGGACCGTGGACGGCGCCCCGGTCCATCCGATGCCGCGAGCCGTGCCGCCTGCCCGACCCAGTCCTCGCCATCGATCGTCTCGCCGAGATTGAGGTAGCCCGAGACCCAGGCGATCTCCTGCGGGGTCCAGGCGGCGATCTGGCTGAAATGATAGACGCCAATCGCGTAGAGGCGGTCCGCATGGCGGCGCGTCAGGCCGGGGATGCGTTGCAGTTGATCCGCCCTGCCCTGACGCGGCCCTGGAAGCGCCGGCGGACGCATGCGCGGCGGCAGCTTAGGTGTCCGCGGACGCGAAGCCAAATCCGCCGCTGGTGCTGATGGAGCCGATGCAGTGGGTTGTGGCGGAGCCGGCGCGTTGACGGGCCGCGCCTCGATCGTGAAGGTCGGCTCCTCCCGGCGAGTTGCTGAGGACTGGAGCGAGACTGGCTGCGGCAAGGGCACCAGCGTCGCGAGTACCTCTTCGTCTGTCTCTTCCGGACCCGCGCGGCGGATGAAGAGCGGCCAGATCAGCCGGGCAAGCACCCAACCGACGAGCGCGCCGATCACGAAGCAGCAGGCAAGGATCGCCCAGAGTTCGGCTGCAAAGAGAATCATCGCAGTCCCCTGCCCGGCGCTCGGGGCTCGGCGGCACGGCGGGCGGCGGCGCGGGCCGACAGCACCGCGCCGATGGCGCCAGAGACCAGCCCAAGCACAGTGGCTGCCGCCATGAATGGCCAGATATGGAGCAGCAGGTAGTCCATGCGTGACTCCCTATCGGCTCTCGACCGTGAAGACGATGCGATTGTTCCGGTCGCGGCCATCGGCCGTCGCGTTGGAAGCGACGGGCTTTGATTCCCCATAGCCAACCGCGGTCAGCCGCTCGCGCCTTACCCCGTCCGCCACGAGCCGTTCCAGGACGTTTTCGGCTTCGTCGGCGCTGAGCGCCTTGTTGCGCCTGGCGGAACCGGCGGAATCGGTGTGGCCGCTGATCTCGACGCGCGCAGCTGGGCAACGCTGTACGATGGCGGCGAGACGGTCGACAAGGCCGAAGCTCTGCGGCTGGATCGATGCGTCGTCCTCGTCGAAAACGATCTGCTGGCGCGAGAGCTCAACGTCGAGCGCCTGCTGGCATTCGGGCGCCGATAGAGGATCCCCGCCCACCGCGACGATGATCGCCGAGCTGAGGACATATCCTTCAGGAAGCGCAGCGGTCAGATCGGCCTCGATTGCCTGCCGGGCACCATCCGAAACGGCGGCACCAGAGAGATCGAGCTGGCGATCAGTCAGCACGGCATGCCCGGCGGCAAGGCGGCTGACGGCCTGGAGTGCGGCCAGCACGCCCTCCTGCAGACCATCAGGTGCACCGCTCGCGCGGTCCAGCCCAAGCTCGATCTCCCCGTCAGGAAAGAGAGGTTTCGCTGCAGCCAGAATCGCAGCCGTCATCTCATCGGTCGGCACATAGCCCGAAAGCGTCAAGCCGCGATCAGTCCGGAGAATACCGAAGACGAACGGCGAGACGGCAGCCGGTGCCACGGCGTTGCGCCCCAGCGTCATGCTCGCCGGCAAGGTGCGTTTCAGTTGCTCCGTCAGTGTCTTGAAATCGGCAACAGACGCGGCCTCTCCTTCGATGCCGTAATTGCGGCCCGTGAGCGATACGGCCCCCTGGCCGAGCAGTGCGAGCTGGCCGAGGCTGAAGCGCAAGGCGCCAATCCAATCCATTTTTGGATCGCCGGCAGCGATGGCCAGCCGGTCCTCGATCCTGAGCGACGGGAACTGGCGCGTCGCCTCGGCCGCGATCTGCTTTTCCGCCCCTTCCGTCGGCACGTAGCCGGACAGGATCACACGATCGGCCTCGCGCGTCGCACGCCAGACATAAGGATCGACGAAGGGCGGCTCGACATCGACGCTGCCGATCGTCACGCCCTCCTCGGTCTTGTCTCGGCGGGCGCCGAGATCGGCCAACATCGCCTGATGATCATCGACCGACTTGGCCTTGCCGGATAGCGTCAGGACCGCGCCCTCGATCAGGGCGAATCCTTCCGAGAGATGGGGCAACTGTGTGGCGGCAAAGGCTGCCGCCGAACCGAAGCCTTCCGGCGCGCCCGAGGCGAGCCGCGTCTGATCGTCGATGGTGATCCCTGGCCCGGCCGCTGCCAATGCGCTGCGAATGGCGCCACGCGCGAGTTCGGAAGGAACGAAGCCCGTGATGACCGCCGTGTGGCCGTCATAGTTGACGCGCCAGGTGAACGTCGCGGCGCGCGGCGGCAGGATACGCACGGTTCGCAATTCGATGCTTGGCGGTAGCCCATGCGTCAGCGCATCCGCTGCCGAGGCGAAGCTTGCCTCGTCTTTCGCGGTGCCATCGATCGAGAGCGAGGGGCCGGCGAGCGTCGCCGTACCCTCCGAAAGTTCGGCAACGCGCGCGACGGCGAATTGCGCGAGGCCAATGAAGTCAACAGGCTGGCCGCGCGCCAATGTCGTGTTGTCCGTAACCGGGACGCCCGAAAGCCGCGTGGCCATATCGGTCTTGAGTGCAAGCCGGACGTCGCCAGAGGGCAGATAGCCCGTCAGCGTCAGCCCATCGGCGGATCGGGCAAGCGTGAAGACATAGCTCGCCTGCAGCGGCAGGATCGCGCTTGCATCAACGACTCGCCGGATGCCCCAGACGCCGCTGGCGGCTGCAATGGCCAGCCGCTGGGCTTCGAGAGTTGGTGCGGTGCCCGACAGGATGGCCGTTTGGCCGTCGACAGCCACGCTCGCCCAGGACTGCCCGGCATCGACGAGCTGCTGGTCGACGCGGGCGGCGAGGTCGCTCGCCATCGGCCCGGCCGCGAGAACGAACACCGCAGCGGTCAACAGCGAGACGAGGAGAAGCCCGGCAGCGAGAACAAAGCGGAGCCCGGCCATCAGCGCCACGCTCTCAGGAGACGGCTCACGCCGAAGCGATTTACCGCGAAGAGGAGACACGGCACGGCTTCGCCAGGCGCCGCCGGCACCCGATTTCCTGCTCCAAGCGGGTCAATGCCGGCCGTCATTCTACCTCTCCGGCCACGCCCGCCCGCTACGAACGCCGGCCGGCGCCGCCGCGAAACGGGGAGAGGAATGGTTGCCGAATTCGGAGGGCCGCCGCAAGCCGCCATCGCGAGACGGCGGTGGATGAATGGTTCAGCGCGAGGCGGTGGCGGCGTTCTTGCTGAGCCAGTCGTCGGCCAGCGCCAGCGCTGTGCGGCGCTCGGTTTCCGTCGCGACCGAGAAGGCCTGTTCCTGCAGCCTCTGGATCCAGGGATCGAGCGGCTTGGCGCGGTCACGCGCGACGGTCAGGAACATGAGGCCGAGCACCGGCTCGCGATTGACGCCTTCCCCCTCGAACAGCATATGGCCGAGCAGCGCCTGTGCGCCGACATTGCCCTTGTTCGCGGCAAGCTTCGCCCAGCGGACGGCTTGGCGCGGATCGCGTTCCCCACCCTCGCCGTCATAATACATCCGGGCCAGATTAAGCTGCGCGTCCGGATCGCCAAAATAGGAGGCTGCATAGGCAAACATCTGCCGCGCACGGCCGAAATCTGGCTGGATCGAGCTGTTCGGTATGCCTTGGCGATAATAGGAGCCGAGCTCGACAAAGGCATTGGCGACGAAGCGGGCAGAGCTGCCTTCCGGATTGTCGTCGGCATGGCCGTCGGCGATCTCGCTGAACATCTCGAACGCTTTGATGTCATCCTTGGCGAGGCCATCGCCCTCGGCATACATCCGGCCGAGCTTCCACTGCGCCCCGGCATGGCCCTTCTCGGCGGCATAGGTCAGCGCCTCGACGGCAGCTGTCTTGTCGCCCTGCTTATAGGCGTTGTAGCCGAAACGGAACGCTTCCATTGGCGTCGCGTTTTTGTCGAGCGTGCGCGCATCAAGGGCATAGGCTCCCGCGAGGCCGCTGAGAAGACCGATGCCAAAAAGGGCGGCGCCGCCGAACGCGTTACAAAACCGCATAGCTTGCCACTTCGTTATGGACAGCCGACCAGGTTGCGGCCAAAGACGGCCGCACGAGATCAAGGCAGGTCGCGTTTCCACGACCATTGTTGGATTGCTGGAAAGAGTGCACCCGGTTTCCGGCGAAACCTAGGCCGTCCCGCCATAGGCCGGTCGAATGACTCATCCCTGCCGTCGATGCGAAAGCAAAACAGGTATTTCCCACAATACGCCGCAAGGTCTGTCCTATCCGCCCCCGGATCGCTGGCGAAGCTCGTGTCGCTTTATGGCTGAAAGGCGGCAGATGATGTCTGGCGAAGGTCTTACGACGACAATGAAATCCGGTGTTGCGGGACCGCCACAGAGTGACATCGGCGCCACCGCAACCGCAATCGGTTGCTAGCCCGGACTAAATCGACCGGTTTCCAGCCGGAACTCCTGGCGGCACGGTCGAACAAACAGGAAACACCCTCGCCGTGAAGCCGGCAGCATGGCAAGATTCGTGCTTGATTCGGATGGCCCGCCCGGCCATGTCAGCGGCCGGACCCAAACGGAAGACCCATGGACGACACCAGCGATCTCTTCGGATCGGCAGCGGCCGAGATTGTGACCGAGAACAGCGCGCCGTCAGCGGCCGCCAACAAGGCTGCAGCCGCACGCCGATCGAGCCAGGCCGCAGCCGAGGCCGATTATTCGGCCGCCGACATTGAGGTGCTCGAGGGACTCGAGCCGGTGCGCCGGCGTCCTGGCATGTATATCGGCGGCACCGATGAAAAGGCGCTGCATCATCTCTTCGCCGAGGTGATCGACAATTCGATGGACGAGGCCGTCGCCGGTCACGCCAATTTCATCGAGGTCGAAGTCTCTGTGGATGGCTTCGTGACGGTCACCGACAATGGGCGCGGCATCCCGGTCGACCCGCATCCGAAGTTCAAGGACAAGTCGGCGCTCGAAGTCATCATGACGACGCTGCATTCGGGCGGAAAGTTCGATTCGAAGGTCTACGAGACGTCCGGCGGCCTGCATGGCGTCGGCGTTTCCGTAGTGAACGCGCTGTCGGAGGTGCTCGAGGTCGAAGTCGCGCGCGGCCGAAAGCTCTATCGCCAGACTTTTGCACGCGGGGTTCCAACCTCGGGGCTCGTGCTTGTCGGCGACGTTCAGAACCGCCGCGGCACCCGTACCCGCTTCAAGCCCGATGCGCAGATCTTCGGTGCCGCAGCACAGTTCAAGCCGGCGCGTCTCTTCGCGATGGCCCGGTCCAAGGCCTATCTCTATGGCGGCGTCGAAATCCGCTGGAGCTGCGCGCCGGAACTTCTTGGGCCGGACGCAGCGACACCTTCGACGGCGGTGTTCCATTTTCCCGGCGGGCTCAAAGATTTCCTCGCGGCGGACCTAACCGGCGAGAAGACCGTCACCGGCCAGATCTTCGCCGGTCGCACTGATAAGACCTCGGGCCATGGCGCGGCGGAATGGGCGGTCGCCTGGTTCCCCGGGGACGGCTATGTCCGTTCCTATTGCAACACCGTGCCGACACCCGAGGGCGGCACGCATGAGCAGGGGCTGCGCTCGGCGCTGCTCCGCGGGCTCAAGTCCTATGCTGAGCTAACCGGCAACAAGCGCGCGTCGGTGATCACTGCCGACGACGTGATGACGTCCTGCGCCGCGATGCTTTCGGTATTCGTGCGGGAGCCTGAATTCGTCGGCCAGACCAAGGATCGCCTCGCTTCGGGCGAGGCGACGCGCATCGTCGAGAAGGCGCTCGGCGATCCGTTTGACCATTGGCTCGCGGCCTCGCCGCAGGACGCGACACGCCTGCTCGACTGGGTGATCGAGCGCGCCGAGGAGCGGCTTCGCCGGCGGCAGGAAAAAGAGGTCAACCGCAAGAGCGCGGTCCGCAAGTTGCGCCTGCCGGGCAAGCTGGCCGATTGCAGCCAGACCGCGGCCCAGGGCAGCGAGATCTTCATCGTCGAGGGCGACAGCGCCGGCGGCTCGGCCAAGCAGGCCCGCGACCGCGCGAGCCAAGCGATCCTGCCGCTGCGCGGCAAGATCCTCAACGTCGCCAACGCCGGCCGCGAAAAGCTCGGTGCCAACCAGCAGCTCGCCGACCTGATGCAGGCGCTGGGCGTCGGCCCGCGCAACCAGTATCGCGACGAAGATCTGCGCTACGACAAGGTCATCATCATGACCGACGCCGATGTCGACGGCGCCCATATTGCCTCGCTGCTCATCACCTTCTTTTATCGCGAGATGCCGGAGCTGATCGCCACCGGCCATCTCTATCTCGCTGTTCCGCCGCTCTACCGCATCACGCAGGGCGGCAAGACGCTTTATGCCCGCGACGACGGCCACAAGGACGAATTGCTGGCGACGGAATTCACCGGCAAGGGCAAGGTCGACATCGGTCGCTTCAAAGGCCTCGGCGAGATGATGCCGGCGCAGCTCAAGGAAACGACGATGGACCCCAGGAAGCGCACGCTGCTACGCGTCGGGATCGTCGACGGCGAGATCGAGCTGACGCGCGACACGGTCGAGCAATTGATGGGCAACAAGCCGGAGGAGCGCTTCCGCTTCATCCAGGACAACGCCGCCTTCGCAACCGAGATCGATATCTAGGGATCGATCGGCCGATAGCAGAAGGACGACGCGGCAGCGAGTTCGCCGCGGCGGTTCATGCGTCGGCCTGCCAGGCCGTCTGCATGTCACGCAACCGCTGTCTATCGGCATCGAGGGTCAGAGCGGCCTCGGCGCGTGAGAAGGCCATTTCCGCCTGCCGACGCGCTGCGGCGCGGAATGCGGCGTCGCCCAGGGCGCCCAGCGCGTAGAGAGCCTTCTGGATGCGCAGTTGCACCTCGACGAGCGCCGCTCCATCGCGGGCCATCAGCATGAAGGCGTCTTCGAGCAGATCGTCGGATTCGAGCGCTGGCACATGCAGGCGCTTGTGGCGCATCGCGTCGGGCGCCGGCTCGGGCCGTTCGGCCCAGATGCTCAGCAGGCGTGTCATGCGGCCGATGACATCGATCGCCGTTCCCGAATCGTTGAATGCGGCCGAGAGTGCGCGCGAGCCGATCTCGCTCATGACCGCGAGCCCGAAGCGCGGATCCTGATCGAAATTCCGTTCCGCGGCGATCGAATAGGCGCGCCTGATCGTCTCTGTGATGTCGTTCGCCGCCTCGTCCTCGGGTGGCTGCTCCAGAAATGCGAGCGGCGAATTTGGAAAGATAAAAGCACCGGGAATCGCCGCCAGGACGATATCGGACCCGATCTCGTCGGCGAGGCCCGCCAGCGCTCCCATGTCGATATGCTGCACATAGCCGATGCTATCGGCGGTGACCGCCCAGCCTTTGGCGGCGCGCGCCCGCATCGCCTCTTCGAGGCGCAGTCCTCCAAGATAAGGCTCCTCGATCCGCGACTCGAGAGCTGCCAGCGCCGCCGCCTCGACACGGTTGGTTGTCTCGCCGACACGGCCAAGCCGGGTCAGATGATCGATCCAGCGCAGCAGCGTCACCACGATGAGGATGATCACGCCAATCGTGACCAGGAACAGGATGACGCGACCACGATCGCCATATGCGCCGATCTTCAGAACCACGATGCCGACGATACCGAACAGGAATGAGCCGATAAAGGTCGAGAGCACGTTCTGGGTGACCCGATCTTCCATCAGCAGCTTCGTGGCGCGCGGGGTGACATTGCTGGTCGCCGAGCCATAGGCGGATGTCATGACGCTCAATGAGAAGGTCGTCACCGCCAGCATGCTCGACGCGATGATGTCGAGGATGCCTTCAACGGCGTCGGCGCCGATCTTGCCGGGCAACTGCCAGGGGATGTAACGCTCGATCACGGCCGCTAATACCGCGGCGACGACACCAAGCGCGCCGATGAGGCTGGCTCGAAACCAGAGGCGCCGCGTGAACTGCCTCCAGAGCCATTGCCAGCGCGACATGCTTTCCCCCTATCGTGGCGCACCAAGCGACGCCGATTCCATCCAACCTATGTAATGCGGTCTTCGCCGCCGACATCTGCCACGGAATGACAGGGGTGATGGAACTCACAGGGCTGTTTGCAGCCTCCTTCCTGGCGGCGACGCTGTTGCCAACGCAATCCGAGGCGGTGCTGGTCGCGTTGCTGATCAAGGGCGACGTCGCGCCGTGGTTGCTGGTCGCAACGGCCAGTCTCGGCAATGTGCTCGGCGCCATCGTCAACTGGCTGCTCGGCCGTTTCCTGGAGCATTTCCGGCAGCGGCGCTGGTTTCCGGTGAGCGGCGCGGCGCTGGGCCGGGCGCAGCGTTGGTATCGACGCGCCGGGCGCTGGAGCCTTCTATTCTCGTGGCTGCCGATCGTCGGCGATCCGCTCACCGTCGTCGCAGGCGCCTTGCGAGAGCCGCTGTGGAGCTTTGTCCTGCTCGTCGCTATCGGCAAGGTCGGCCGCTATGTCGTTCTTACGCTCGCAACGCTGGGTCTCGCTGGCTGATGGCGCGGCTTGCCAGAGGCGCGCGATGACGCGATAGATTTTCGCAACGCTGCCAATCCGTCTCGATCCGGAACGACATCATGCGGAAAAACTTGCTTGGTCCTGCAATGAGGGCGGCGGCCACCCTGGCGCTTTTCGCCGGACTGCTCGCCCCCATGGTGAACACAGCCCGGGCCGACAGCGTCTCCAATACGGTCCAGGCGCTCGATGCGTCGGTGCAAGACCTGCGCATCGCCGGCAATTGGGAAAAGGACGGCCGCAAGGGTGTCTACCGGATTCTCGTCGCTCGCACGGCAGCGCCGAAGCCGACGGCGCGGCTCTTCGTGCAGTGGATCGCGACGGGCGTCGACGGCTCACTCCGGGTCGAGCGCTCGATCGAAATTGCCGAGCTTGCCGAACTCAAGCTCGATATCTCCGACTTCGTCGCCGAATCGGATCCAGACGGGCTGAGCGTTTTCGTCGAAGTCGTTGACCCCTCGCAGGACACCGACCAGAGCTACGAACTGTTTGTCGATGACGACGGGACATACCGGTTTGGGCCCGCCAGTAACTAAGTTCGACGCGAATCGCCGCCGAAAGCGCCGAATTCCTTCAAAAGATTTGACAAATCGTCACCGATGCGGGTATTTGCCAGCGTCACTCATCGATGGTGATGGCGTTCTCTCGCTGTCCCACGCAGCCTTCGGGCCTTTTTCTTCTTGACCACATCCTTCTCTACGCTCGGGCTTAGTCCCAAAGTGCTGGCCGCCGTTGAATCGAGCGGCTACACCACGCCGACGCCGATTCAGGCCGAAGCCATCCCGCATGTCCTCAATCGCCGTGACGTTCTGGGCATCGCCCAGACGGGAACCGGCAAGACGGCTGGCTTCGTGCTGCCCATGATCACCCTGCTCGAGCAGGGTCGGGCTCGCGCCCGCATGCCGCGCACGCTGATCCTCGAACCGACGCGCGAACTCGCTGCGCAGGTCGAGGAGAACTTCAACAAATACGGCCAGAACCACAAGTTGAACGTCGCCCTGCTCATCGGCGGTGTCTCGTTCAACGAGCAGGAAAAGAAGCTCGATCGTGGCGTCGACGTTCTCATCGCGACGCCCGGCCGCCTGCTCGATCACTGCGAGCGCGGCAAGCTTCTGATGACCGGCGTCGAGATCCTCGTGATCGACGAAGCCGACCGCATGCTCGACATGGGCTTCATTCCGGATATCGAGCGCATCAGCAAGCTGCTGCCGTTTGGCCGCCAGACGCTGTTCTTCTCTGCGACGATGCCGCCAGAGATCGAACACCTTGCCGATACGTTCCTGTCCAACCCGGCCCGGATCGAAGTCGCGAAGCCTGCGACGACGGCTAAGACGGTAACGCAGGTCTTCGTGGCTGTCGGGCGCGAGTCGGCCGAGAAGCGCGAAACGCTGCGCGAACTCATCCGCAACGCAGTCGATCTCAAGAACGCGATCATCTTCTGCAATCGCAAGCGCGAAGTCGCTGTTCTCGCCCGCTCTCTGGAGAAGCATGGCTTCTCCGTCGGCGCATTGCACGGCGACATGGACCAGCGCGCCCGCATGGCTACGCTGGACGGCTTCAAGCATAACAAGATCACGCTGCTCGTCGCGAGCGACGTGGCGGCGCGCGGGCTCGATATCCCCGATGTCAGCCATGTCTTCAACTTCGACATCCCGACGCATGCCGACGACTACGTCCACCGGATCGGCCGCACTGGCCGCGCCGGCCGGTCGGGTACAGCGATGACGTTGGTCGCTCCCGCTGACCAGAAATACCTTTCGGCGATCGACAAGCTGACCGGCGACGGCGTGAAATGGCTCGGCGATCCCGTCGGAGCCGCGCCAAGCCGCGAGCGGTCCGAGCGTCCGGAGCGTGCTGAACGCCCCGAACGTGCGCCCCGCGCTGAACGCGCGCCTCGCGCACCGCGTGCAGCAGATACGGCCAAGTCCAGCGAGCCGCGCGAAAGCGTTGTCGAGGCGAAGCCCGCCACGACCGCACCGCGCATCGCCGAAGAGCCCGTCCGTCCGAGCGCCGAGGGCCGCCGCGAGGCAACTCGCCGGCAGCAGACGGCACGCCCGGAGCGGCCCCAGCGTCGCGACCGCGACGACGGTGGCGAGCGGGTTATCGGCCTTGGCGATCACGTGCCGCAATTCCTGCTACGCCCGGTTCGCCTCCCGTCCTCCTAGGATCGGGACAAAGACCATGCTGACGGCTGCCGCCGACGGCCCGTCGGTGTTAAGCGGCCGTTAGGCACGATTATCGACCGCGGATGCAGCGCAGCGGCGCGACCGATTGTATTAGCTCCTCGTTAGAAATTCGCGTCCAGATTGCAGCCGACGAAGATTGATATTCGTTCGATGCGATTGGATGGGGGGCCATGGTCGCACGCAGCTTCGAGGATACGGCGCTGCTCGCGCAACGCGCGCTTGCGCTGCTGAAGGCTTATGACCTTCCGGCCGAGCCGCGCTACTATGCGCTTTGGTATGCCTATGTGGCTGAGCGCGAACCGCTGCTCAACGAAGCCATCGACGGCATCATCCGCGAGCGCGGGCGTCTCTCGCTTGAGGAGGTGTCGACCCTCCAGCGCGCCTTTCTCGACGGCAGGACAGAGTCCGAGGCTGCCAGATGTCAGCCTGGCGAACCTGATCCGATCCTCGCCGCCATCGCGACCGCAGCACTCGACGGAGCTTCGGATGCGGCGCTTCGGCTCGCCGTGGCTCGTGACGCGATCAAGGACCAGGACACGCGGCACTCGACGGAAGATCTCGTCAACCGCCTCGTGACCGCCTCCCGCATCATCGACCAGCGCAAGCGGCGTATCGAAGCCGAACTGGCAGAAGCCCGCTCGGAGCTCGATATGCTGCAGACCAGCCTCGACCATGTCCGACACGAGTCGATGCGCGACCAGCTGACGACGCTCGCCAGCCGCAAACATTTCGACGACGCATTGGCGGCCGCAATCGGAGAAGCGACCACGACCGCGACGCCGCTGTCTCTCTTGTTCACGGACATCGACAACTTCAAGTCGTTCAATGACCGGTATGGACACCAGACGGGCGACCACGTCCTGCGGCTTGTTGCGCTGGCCGCAAAGCAGAATATCCGCGGCCAGGACACGGCGTGCCGCTATGGCGGCGAGGAGTTCGCGATCATTCTGCCGCGGACACCGATCGCCCAGGCGACAATTATCGGCGAGGCCATCCGGGAAGCGGTAATGAACCGCGAGATCCGGCAGAGGTCGACCGGCGAGCGGCTCAGCCGCGTCACGATCTCGATCGGCATTGCCAGCTTCCGTCCCGGCGACACCACACAGACAATGATTGAACGCGCCGACAGCTGCCTCTATGGCGCGAAGAGCGGTGGCCGCAACCTCGTTGTCGTCGAGGTCGACCCGCTACGGCGAAACTCCGCCTGAGAGGCGGGCTAGAGCTTCACCAGCACCCAGCGGGCGAGATCCACCAGCACGACGTCGAGCGCCGCATTGAGGCCCGCGATCGCCTCAGGTGCCGTATCGGCTGCAACCGGTGCGCTCGCCTTGAAGACCTTGGAATCGACGATGCGGCCGTTCCGGTCGTTCAGAATCCGCGCGGAGATTTCGACCTCGGCGGTCATTCCCGCCGGGCCGACCACGACGTTGAAACTGCGGATATCGGTCAGCAGCTGATAATCGATGGACAGGCCTTCGCCAGGGCGTCCGACGGCGTGAGCCTGCTTCGAACGCTCGAAAGTTTCGATGACGCGGGCCTGGAGGACGTTTGGCAGCGTGTCCGGATATTGAGCGTTCGGATAATAGGCCATGAGTGAGCCGCGCGAGACGACGATGCGCTGGCTGGCAAGGATCTGCAGCGCCGATGGTGCCGGCACCAGGATCTGCGCGCTGCCTGTGCTGCCAACCTTCGGCAGGTCGGTCGGTCCGGTGAGGTCATAGGTATTGGGTGGCGGCGTCGTCACCAGCTTGCTGACGCAGCCGGCGAGCAGCATGGCCATGAAAACCGCCATGACGGCGCCATATGGCAGGGATCGCTTCATCTCAGCCATCGACGTCTGCCTCGCTCTGCCGGGAGTCGGGATCAGGGAGCTCATTTCCGGTTATAATCCTTGACCGTCGGATTGCCGAAGACGAAGCCCTGCGGGTTGTTCTGCACGGAATTCAGCGTGCGATTGAACTGGTTCGTGGCGCGCTGCAACTGAAGCACGAGTTGATCGACATTGCGAAGGCCCTGCCCCGTGAAGTCGGCGAGGTTCTTCGATATATCGTCGGCGCGGCCCGAGAAGGCGTCGGCAACCTTGCGGATCGAGGTTGCCGCGGCGGCGGCTTCGCGGAAGAAGTTCTTGCCGTTTGGATCCTTCACAAGATCTTCGGCACCTCCGAGGATCGTGTCGAGGCGCGCGGAGGCCTGGTTGAGACGGCCCATCAGCTGATCCGTATTGGCAACGATCTGGTCGACCTGAGGCTGCTGCTTCTTGACGAAACCAACGAAATCGCGCGCATCGCTGACAGCCGCGCCGGCATCCGACACGATCTTGTTGATGTCGACCGTAGCAGTCTGAACGCGCCGCGCCACCGTAGCGATGTCCTGGATCGTGCTCTTCACCGCCTCAACCTGCACCGCCTCGACGATCTGGCGCGCTGAATCGAGCGTTCCGGAAAGCTGTTCCGAGACCTTCTTTATGTTGTCGACGATCTGGGGGAACGAATCCGCCGCCGTCGAGAGCTTCGTCACGACGGTATCGATCTGGTTGATCGCATTGGCGACCTTGCTGGGGTCGACGGCCGCAAGGATGTTGTCGGCCTTGCCAACGAGGCCCTGGAGATTGCCGGAGAGATCGCCGATCTTCTTGGAGAGATCCGAGACATTGGCGAGGAAATCGTTGACGCCCTCGGAGTTGTCGGCCAGCGCGCTGGTGAACTTCTGGACGTTCGACAAAGTCACCTTGACCGAAGGCTCCGCCGTCTCGAGCACGGAATTGACCCGGTCGACCGTGACGTTCGCCTTCTTCAGCAGTTCCTGGGCGCTTTCGAGAATCTCGCTGAGGCCCGAGCCCTGCGCGATCAGCGTCGGGATCTCCTGCTCATCGAAAATGCTCGGCAGGTTGGCCGAGCCGCCGCGGAACTCGATCGATGCGATGCCGGTCAGGCCCTGGACGCCGACCGAGGCCTTGGTGTCGGACTTGATCGGCTGGTTCGGATCGACAGAGACCATCGCCTCAACCTGATTGGGATCCTGCGGGTTAATCCGAAGGCTGGTGACGTCGCCGATCCGGATGCCGTTGAAGAGCACCTGGCTGCCGGTGGCGAGGCCCGTCACGGAGCCCGGAATGAGCACGCGCATCGGCTTTCGAGCGCCGTTCTCGTCGTAACGCGCGAGCCAGTAGACGAAGGCGAAACAGGCGACGAGCACCGCGAGGGTGAAAATGCCGATCGTCGCGTAATTGGCGCGGGTTTCCATGCCTGTCGCCTATGCCTCCAGGCGGCGCGCACGCGTGCCGCGAAAATATTTCTGAACCCAGGGATTATCGAATTCGAGCATGTCCGCCATCGTTCCTTCTACCAGAACGTGACGGTCGCCAAGTACCGCGATTCGATCACAGACGGTGTGCAAACTGTCGAGGTCGTGCGTGACCATAAAGACCGTCAGGCCGAGAGTCGCCCGCAGCGTCGCGATCAACTCGTCGAATTCGGCGGCGCCGATCGGGTCGAGACCTGAGGTGGGCTCGTCCAGGAAAACGATATCGGGATCCAACGCGAGCGCGCGGGCAAGACTGGCGCGCTTGATCATGCCGCCGGACAGCTCCGATGGCATGCGGTCCGCGGCCTCGGGCGCAAGGCCGACCAGCTCGATCTTCAGTCGTGCCAGCTCTTCCATCAAACGCGGCGACAGCCCCAGATGCTCGCGCATCGGGAACTCGACATTCTGCAAGACCGTCAGCGAGGAGAACAACGCGCCTTGCTGGAAAAGGACGCCCAGTCGCTGGTCAATCTGGGCCCGGATGGCCGGCTCAGCATCGTCGTAAGGCTGGCCGAGGATCTCGACCGAGCCGGCCACCTTGGCCTGCAGGCCGAGAATGGTCCTCAGCAGAACGGACTTGCCCGTGCCGGAGGCGCCGACGATGCCGAGGATTTCGCCGCGATAGACGTCGATATCGAGATTTTCGAGGATCTTGCGTTCGCCGAAGCCAACCGTGATGCCGCGCCCCTTGATGACGATCTCGCTCTTGACCGGGACGGCGTTCTTGCGGACTGCCATGGTCAGTAGCTCACGGCGCTGAAATAGATGGCGAACATGCCGTCGACGACGATCACCATGAAGATCGCCTTCACGACCGACGACGTGGTGCGGGCGCCGAGCGATTCGGCGCTTCCCTCGACGCGGAAGCCCTCGGTCGCCGCGATAATGCCGATGATCAGGGCCATGAACGGCGCCTTGATGAGGCCAACCATAAGCGTATTGACCGCCACCGCATCGCGCAGCCGCAAGATGAAGGCAGAGGGCGGCAGGCCGACATAAATCCAGCTGACGAGGCCGCCGCCGACGAGCGCCGCGAAATCCGAAATAATGGTCAGCAGCGGCAGCGCGATGATCAGCGCCAGGATGCGCGGCAGGACCAGCACCTCGTTGACGTCGAGGCCGATGACGTCGAGCGCGTCGATCTCCTCGCGCATCTTCATCGAGCCGATCTCGGCCGTGAATGCGCTGCCCGAGCGACCGGCGATCATGATGGCGGTCAGCAGCACGCCGAGTTCGCGCAGGACCAGCACGCCGACGAGATCGACCGCATAGACCTCGGCACCGAAGCTGCGCAACTGGAAAGCGCTCTGTTGCGCGATGATGGCACCGATCAGCAGCGACATCAGCGCGATGATCGGCACCGCGCGGAGGCCGGCGCGATCGATGTGATAGACGACCGAGGTAATGCGGAAGCGCGAAGGATGGCGAACCGCATTGAGAAGACCGACGGTGACGCCGCCAAGGATGTTGAGGCCGGCTTCGAGGTCGGAAACCGCGCCATACATCGCGCGGCCGATGCCCTCGAGAAGCTCCATCCCGACGCCGATCTGCTTCCGGCGTGGCGGTAGCTCGCGCTCGACGGATTCGAGCGCGGAGAGCAGGCGCATCACATTATCGGAGCCGCCTTCGACGTCGACTGATCCGCCTTTCGCCTTGATCTCCCGTTCGAGCCGGGTGATCAACCAGCCACCGGCCGTGTCGATATGGTCGACGTCGGAAAGATCAATCCGAGTTGCCTTGCCGGAGGCGGCGGCAACGGCCTTGTCGACCTCGCCCTCCAGATGGTCGGCGTTGCTTAGCGTCCACGGACCATGCGGAACGAGCCGAAGCCCGCCATCCGAATCGTTCGCTTCAAGATGCGCCGCTGCTTCTGCCGCCACAACCATACCGTTGATGAGCCCTCTTCGGACACGGTGCCCGAGGGCAGCCCTTGTGACGCCTTCAGGTCGCCCATAAGCTCCCGTCCGAAGCATCCTAGTGACACGATGATGGGAAGCCCGGCAAGCTCCCACTGAAAGGAAGCCGTTCGATGCAGATCGTGACACCCTATCTGTTGTTTTTGGGTGACGTTCCCGATGCCCTTGCGGCCAAAACCGCCCTCGGCATCGTCGACTGGCGGCCGGAATGGTGCGTCGGGCAATTGCGGCTTCCCGGCTGCAAGGCCGATGCGGGCGTGCCGGACATGACGATCGCCGAGGCGAAGGCCGCAGGCGTCGCAACCATGATCGTCGGGGCGGTCAATGCCGGCGGCGTTCTACCCGCGCATTGGGTCGCGACGATCGTCGCCGCGCTCGACGCAGGCCTCGACGTCGCCAGCGGCCTGCATTCCCGCCTCGCCGACAGTCCGGCCATCCGTGAAGCGGCGGAGCGGAGCGGCCATGCGCTGCACGATGTTCGCCATTCGAGCGAGCGCTTCGCCACCGGCAAGGGAGCCAAGCGGACCGGCATGCGGCTGCTCACCGTCGGAACCGATTGCTCCGTCGGCAAGAAATACACGGCGTTGGCGCTTGAGAGTGGCATGCGCAGGGCCGGCCTCGACGCGGATTTCCGCGCAACAGGCCAGAGTGGCGTCTTCATTTCCGGCCGTGGCGTCGCGATCGACGCCGTCGTCGCCGATTTCATCTCGGGAGCTGTCGAATGGATCGCCCCGGCGGCGGCACCCGATCACTGGGATCTCGTTGAGGGTCAGGGTTCGCTGTTCCACCCCTCTTTCGCCGGTGTATCGCTCGGCCTGCTGCATGGCGCGCAGCCCGATGCGTTCGTCGTCTGCCATGAACCGACACGCAGCCACATGCGCGGCGTCGCTCATCCCCTGCCCTCGATCGAAGAGGTGATCGCGCTGACGATCACGTGCGGCCGGCTGACCAACCCGGCGATCCGCTGCGTCGGCGTCGCGATCAATACCGCGGCCCTTTCGGACAGCGAAGCCGCGAGCCTGCTGCGCGAGACCGGCGCGAGGCTGGGGCTTCCGGCCGTCGATCCGATCCGGACCGGCGTCGAGCCGATCGTCGCGGAGATCGTCCGCCTCTATGGCGGAAGCGACAAGCCATCATGACCCTGCGCAAGCTGTCGGTCGCCATCGAACGCTGGCCGATCGCCGGTTCGTTCGTCATTTCCCGCGGCGCGCGCACCGAGGCGACCGTGGTCGTCGCGACGATCGAAGATGGCGATGATGTCGGGCGTGGGGAATGCGTTCCCTATGCCCGCTACGGCGAGACGGTCGAGGGCGTCGTCGAAACCATCCGCACACAAAGCTTCGCCATCGCCGGCGGAATTGACCGCGTCGGCATGCAGGCCGCGCTTCCTCCCGGCGCCGCGCGTAACGCGCTTGATTGCGCGCTGTGGGATCTCGAGGCCAAGAAAAGCGGAATCAGCGTCACGGAACGGCTCGGGATGGCCGCGCCGAAGCCCCTCACAACCGCCTATACGTTGAGCCTCGGGACGCCCGACAGCATGGAGGCGGCAGCGCGCGCCGCAGCCGACCGGCCCCTGCTCAAGGTGAAGCTCGGCGGTGCAGGCGACGATGCGCGGATCGCCGCCGTCAGGCGTGGAGCCCCTACGGCCCGGCTCATCGTCGATGCCAACGAGGCGTGGGCGCCCGAGGAGTTCGTCTCCCTCATGCGGGCCTGCGCGAATGCCAGGGTGGAACTGATCGAACAGCCCCTGCCCGTCGGCGCTGACGACCTTCTGCGTGACACCGAGCGCCTCGTTCCTGTCTGCGCCGATGAAAGCCTGCACAGCGCGGAAGACTGCGTCGCGCTCGCAGACCGCTATGACGCCGTGAACATCAAGCTCGACAAGACCGGCGGCCTCAGCGAAGCGCTCGGGGTGCTCGCGGCGGCCCGGGCCAACGGCCTCGCCGTCATGGTTGGCTGCATGGTCGGAACGTCGCTCGCCATGGCGCCAGCCGTGCTTCTGGCGCAGCAGGCTGACTTCGTCGATCTCGACGGGCCGCTCCTGCTCGCGCGCGACCGTGAACCCGGGCTCGATTATCGCGGAAGCTTGGTCAGTCCACCAACGCCCGCCCTTTGGGGCTGAGCACGCAGACGCGCGACAACGATGATGATGACGGCAAGCGCGGCGAAGGCGCTCATGACCCAGTACGCATGCACGCCGAGCCGCTCATAGAGCGTACCCGCCATCAGTGTCGTCAGCGCCATCAGCCCGCCGGCGGACATCATGCAGAGCCCCTGCGCCGAGGCTGTCATCTCTTCCGGGACCGTACGGGCAATCGCGAGCTGCATTCCGACGAATGTGGCGCCGAACGTGAAGGCGTGCAGCGACTGCAACAAGAAGGTCATGGCAAAGCTGGTGATGAGCGGCAGCAACGCCCATCGTATGACCGCGGCGAGCGCGCCCGCGAGGATCAGCGTCTCCGCTCTCAGCCGCAAAAACCGGCTGGAGATCGCGAACATCACGATCTCGGCGACGACCCCGGTTGCCCAAAGCACGCCGATTTCGCTGCCTGAAAAGCCGAGCGCCTGCCATTCGATCGTGCCGAAGGAATAGAAGATGCCGTGGCTGGCCTGGATCAGCCCGGTCGTGGAGGCGATGACCAGAAAGGATGGGCTGAGCAGGATCGTGCGAGCGGATTTGCGAGGCTGGCGGCTGGCATCGTCGGCAAGTCGCTCGGCCTTCGGCGTCACCGGCAGCAGAAACGCCACCGCAAGACAGGTGGCAAAGCCGGCGATGATCAGGGGTGCCAGGATTGGGGCGCCAAAAGCGCCAAAGATTACGCCCGCGCCGAGGCTGGCACAGACGAAGCTGATCGAGCCCCAGACGCGCATCCGGCCATAGTCGAGCCCGAACCGGCGCACGCCGGTGAGCGACAATGCATCGACCGCCGGCTGGATCAGTGACCAGGCGGTCACCGCGAGACCAGTCAGGACGAGGATCAGCAGATTGCCCTGGGCAAGCGTGGCCGGCACGAAGAACAGCAATCCGAGCAGGGCGAACAGGACGATCGCCATGCGGCGGTTCGGCGCGCGATCGGCCAGCCAGCTCCCCGCCGGCGTCGCGATCAGACGGGCGGCCAGCGGAAAGGCGAGGCAGGCGGCGATCTCCTGCGGCCCGAAGCCACGCTCCATCAGCCAGACGGGCAGGAACGGCACGGTGATGCCGCTCACCAGGAAGGACGCGGCATAGAAAAACGAAAGACGAGCGCTGAAAAGCGATGGCGCGGCGTTCATGAGGGCAATCGATTTGGAGAAGGGAACGGCGCGGCGGGGGACCGCGCCTCAAGATCCGGCATCAGGTGTCAGAGGGTATCAACCGCCGCCTGCCAAGGCCATGGCCGACTGACGACCTTGTAGCCTCTCAATCGGCCGCGAGCGCACGCGCCAGCATGGCCGCGTCGATATTGCCGCCCGAGAGCACGATGACCACGGTGCGACCGGCGACATTGAGACGACCCGACAGGAGAGCGGCGAGCGCGACCGCCCCGCCCGGCTCAACGACGAGTTTCAGGATGTGGAAGGCGAAGGCGACGGCTGCCAGGGCCTCGGCGTCGGAAACGGCGAGCGCGCCGGCGGCGAGGCGCTTGTTGATTCCGAACCCGATGGCGCCGGGCGCCGCAGCTTGCAGCGCGTCACAGACAGAGCCGGAGGCGGCGGCGTTGCGTTCGATACGGCCAGACGCCAGCGAACGTCCATAGTCGTCAAACGCCTGCGGCTCGACGAGATGAACCGCCGCTTCGGGAACGCGGTGATGCATCGCTAGGGCGACGCCGGATGAAAGGCCGCCGCCGCCGCAGGGTACCAGCACGGCATCGGCACTCATTTCCCGCAGCGCGAGATCCTCGGCAATCTCCAGTCCGATCGTGCCCTGGCCGGCGATAACCAGAGGCTCGTTATACGGATGGATCAGCCGGGCGCCCGTTCGCGCCGTGATCTCCGCGGCGATTGCCTCGCGATCGGCGCCGCCGGCGCGGTGATAGGTGACCACGGTGGCGCCGAGCCGCCGTGTACCCTCGAGCTTCGCCTTCGGCGCATCGTCCGGCATGATGATGGTGGCGGAGACCCCAAAAAGCGCCGCAGCAGCCGCGACACCCTGCGCGTGATTGCCGGATGAGACGGCAACGACGCCGGCGGATCGCTCCGCTGCATGCAGTGCGGCAACAGCATTATAAGCGCCGCGAAACTTGAATGAGCCCGTCCGCTGGAGCGTTTCCGGCTTGATCAGGATACGCCCGCCGAGGCGCGCGTCGAGCGCGGCGCTGGTGAGGAGTGGCGTTCGAACGGCCTCGCCGGCAATACGGCGGGCGGCGGCTTCGATGTCGTCGATGGTGACCATGAAAGCTCGCTAGCAAGCGCGCGCCGCCGCCGCAAGGCCGATCAAGCGGCGCTCCTCGCGGCGGCTACGTTGTCCGGGACAGGGAGGCAATTGGCAATGGCGATGGACACGGTCCGCAAGACGCTCTGGTACATCGAGAGCCATCTCGAACAACCAGTGACGCTGGACGAACTCGCGGCCATCGCTGGCATCTCGCGCTTCCATCTGTCGCGCAGCTTCGCGCAAGCGATCGGCCGTTCGGTCACCGCGCATCTGCGCGGACGACGCCTCAGCGAAGCCGCACGACAACTGGTGGACGGGGCGCCCGACATCCTCTCTGTCGCGCTCGACGCGGGCTACGGCTCGCACGAGGCCTTCTCGCGGGCGTTTCGCGACCAGTTCGGCCGAACGCCGGACGATGTTCGCGCTGGCGCCGACCTGACATCCCTCAAGCTTGTGGAACCTATCCTGATGCCCGACACACCCATCACCGCCATCGAGACGCCCGAAATCCGCGCCGTCGACGGCCTGCTGCTCGCCGGATTGCGCCGATTCTTCACCTATGAGGATCGCGCCGGCATTCCGCTGCTCTGGCAGCGCTTCGGCCCGCATATCGACAACATTCCCGGCCAGATCAAAGGCGATGCCTATGGTGTCTGCCTGAAGGCCGATGGCGATCCGACCGACGGGTTCGACTACCTGGCGGCGGTGCCAATGCGCTCGCTGAACGATCTTCCGGACAGTTTGGTCGGCGTTCGCATTCCCCCGCTCACATTCGCCGTCTTCCAGCATCAGGGCCATGTTTCGAATATCGGCGCGACTTGTGCGGCAGCGGGCGAATGGCTCGCATCCGAACGACGGATGAAACCCGGGGTCGCGGTCATGATGGTCGAATATTACCCGCCGCAGTTCGATCCGCGCACCGGTCTGGGCGGTTGCGAGGTCTGGGTGCCCGTCAGCGACTGACGGTGCGCTCAGGCAAAGGCGTGACTGGCGAAGGTGCGATGGACACCGGTCACGTTGTCGAGGAACTGCCGTGTCGCGGACTGCCATGAGTTCTGCAGCGCCACTTGTCGGCAGCGCTCGCGCGAGATCGCGAGTGCTGCCAGCGCCGCGGCCTGGAGATCGTCGTCGAGAATACCGGCGCCGGAATTGCCGACGACATCGCGAGGTCCTGCGACGGGAAAGGCGGCGACTGGAAGGCCCGAAGCCATCGCTTCCAGCATCACGACGCCGAAGGTGTCGGTGCGGCTTGGAAACACAAAGCAGTCCGAGGCAGCGTAGATGTCGGCGAGATCCGTGCCCACCCGCGTGCCGAGAAACGAGACTTCGGGATGCGCGCGGCGCAGCCCGTCGAGAGCCGGTCCGTCGCCAACCACAACCTTACTGCCCGGCAGCTTCAGGTCGAGAAAGGCGCCGATATTCTTCTCGACCGCGACGCGACCGACATAGAGATAGATCGGCCGCGGCAGATCGAGCACCGCGCGGTTGCGTCCGGGGTGGAATAACTCGGCATCGACGCCGCGCGACCAGCGCATCAAGTTGCGGAAGCCGCGCCCCCGCAGCTCCTGCTCGATCGAGCGGGTCGAGACCATGCAACCGGCGCCGGCATTGTGGAAATGGCGCAAGACGCCATAGCTCCAGTCGACCGGGACCGGCAGGCGGGCCGCCAGATATTCCGGAAAGCGGGTGTGATAGCTGGTCGTGAACAGCCGGCGCCGCTGGATGCACCAGCGCCTCACGGCAAAGCCGAGCGGCCCCTCGGTTGCGATATGGACGTGGTCCGGATCAACCGCGTCGAGCTTGCGCGCGATCGAGCCGGGCGGCGCCACCGTCAGGCGGATTTCTGGATAGGTCGGGCAAGGCACCGTGTTGAAGCCGTCGGGTGTCAACATGATCGCCTCGGCCCCGAGTTCAGGAAGGTGGCGCGCGAGGCGTTCGAGCGTCCGCACCACCCCGTTGATCTGGGGGTGCCAGGCGTCGCTCGCGATGAGGATCCGGCTCATGCCGCGACCTGATCGACCTTCGTGTCGGGATCGACGACAAACGCCTCGTCCTTGGCGATGGCCGACCATCGCAGGATTTCGAGCCGGCCGTCATGATGCTCGGCGATCGCCGTGCAGCTTTCGACCCAGTCGCCTGTATTGATGTAGCGGATGCCGAAATCATCGTGCAGCGCCGCGTGATGGATGTGGCCGCAGACGACGCCATCGGCGCCAACCCGCTTGGCCTCGGTGACGAGCGCGTTCTCGAAGGTTCCGATGAAATTGACGGCGTTCTTGACCTTGAGCTTCGCCCAGGCCGACAGCGACCAGTAGTCGAAGCCGAGACGGCGGCGGATCTTGTTGAGGACGGTGTTGAGGCCGAGCGCCAGCGTGTAGGCGCCGTCACCGAGGAAGGCGAGCCACTTGGCGTGGCGCACGACCACGTCGAACTGGTCGCCATGGATCACCAACAGCCGTTTGCCGTCGGCGGTCTCATGCACGATGCTGTCGACAAGTTCGACGCCGCCGAGCTGGGTGCCAAGATAATCGCGCAGGAATTCGTCGTGATTGCCGGGCAGGTAGACGAGCCGGGCGCCCTTGCGACCTTTCCGCAAGAGCTTCTGGACCACGTCGTTGTGCGACTGCGGCCAATACCAGCTCTTCTTCAGGCGCCAACCATCGACGATGTCCCCCACAAGGAAGATCGTCTCGGCGTCATGCCATTTCAGGAAGTCCAACAGAAGATCGACCTGGCTGCCACGCGTGCCAAGGTGAATATCCGAGAGGAACAACGTTCGAAGATGGCGGGGAGCAACCGCGATCGACATGATCCTGATTCGTCCTCGGCTTATGGAAAATTAAAGACCGCTTAGCCCAAGCGAACAACAGATTTGTGACGCCACCGCCGCACGCTCCGTCGTCATAGCAGGGTCGGCACCATGCTCACGACCAAAAGTACCGCCATTGTCCCGTTGAAAATGGCAATCCGGCGGTCACTGTCGAGATAGTGCGAAATCGCCTTGCCGAACAGGCACCAGACGACCGTCGACGGAAACGCGGCGAGCGCGAAGGCCAGCGCAACGCGGGACGATGATGTAAGCGCTGCCTCATTGGGCGGGACA
This sequence comes from Kaistia soli DSM 19436, assembly GCF_900129325.1. Lineage (GTDB taxonomy): Bacteria > Pseudomonadota > Alphaproteobacteria > Rhizobiales > Kaistiaceae > Kaistia > Kaistia soli. The sequence continues at coordinate 571,502 of NZ_FQUP01000003.1, forward strand.
TAGAGGGCGAGCGCGCTAACCGCCATGATCCAGGCCTTTGGGTTCACCCACTGGAACAGGGCCGCGGCGACGAAACTCATCGGCTTGCCGACCCGGATGCCCTCGCCATCGACGCGGCCCGCGAAAGCGAGCTTCCAGGCGAGGTAGACGAGATAGGCGAACGCGACATAAGCAAGGATGCGATGGACGAGAGGATAGGCCTCAAGCACGCCGCCAAGCCCCAGCCCGACCGCCAGCACCATGACGGGGAAACCGATGCTGACGCCGAGCATATGTGGCACGCTGCGGGCGAAGCCGAAATTGGCCCCCGAGATCATCAGCATTGCGTTATTGGGCCCCGGCGTAAACGCGGTCACGAACGCGAAGCCGAGCAAGGCGAGCCATTGCTGCATGATGTTCTCCCCGCTGCTCCCCGGTTGTTCTCACGGGGGCGCCGACGGGTCAATCATCCTGACTTTCTCGCGGCCGAAAGGGCGCGGGCACCTGTTCCGCCGCGGCAACAATGCATTGCTCAATGATCGCCTCGCGACGCTTGCATCGCTACGGTCGGTCGACCATGATCGCCGCCGCCAACACGGAGAATAATGATGAAAATCCTACGCTTCGGCGCCGCTGGCGCGGAGAAGCCGGGCCTGCTCGACAAGGACGGCACGATCCGCGATCTCTCGGGCGTCGTCTCCGACATCACCCCGGAAACGCTCAAGAATGGTGCGATCGCCAAGATCGCCGCTGTCGACCCCTCAACGCTTCCCGCCGTCGATCCCGGCGTCCGGCTCGGCCCGATCGTCGAGGGCGTCAGGAACTTCATCGCCGTCGGCCTCAACTATGTCGACCATGCGCATGAGACCGGCGCGGCGATTCCGTCGGAGCCGATTCTGTTCAACAAGGCGCCGAACTGCATCGTCGGTCCGAACGACACGGTGACCATTCCGAAGAATTCGCAGAAGACCGACTGGGAAGTCGAGCTCGCGATCGTCATCGGCAAGACGGCCAGCTATATCGATGAGGCCGATGCGCTCTCCTATGTGGCGGGCTTTGCCGTCTGCCACGACGTCTCCGAGCGCGCCTTCCAGACCGAGCGCGGCGGCCAGTGGATGAAGGGCAAGGGCTCGCCCACCTTCGGACCGCTCGGGCCGTGGCTGGTGACGCCTGACGAAGTTGCCGACGTGCAGAACCTCGACATGTTCCTGGATCTGAACGGCACCCGTGCCCAGACCGGCAACACCAAGACCATGATCTTCGGCGTCGCCCATCTCGTGGCCTATATCAGCCAGTTCCTGCAGCTCGACCCCGGCGACGTCATCACGACCGGCACACCGCCCGGCGTCGGCATGGGCATGAAGCCGCCGCGGTTCCTGAAGGACGGCGACAGCGTGCGTCTCGGCATCACCGGCCTCGGCGAGCAGCAGCAGACGTTCCGCGCCTACAAGGCCTGACGTACCTCGCCCGTCGCGCTCGTCGCGGTGGGCTGCTTAACCGATCCTATGAAGGCGCGCGGCTTGAAGCTTGCGCGCCTTCGACTACCACCAGGCATGGAAATGATGCACGGGGCCATGGCCCTTGCCGATCGTCAGGCGATCGGCCGCCGCGATGGCCTCGGTCACATAGCGCTTGCCGGTCGCGACGGCTGTCTCGAGATCCTCGCCCCGCGCCAGAGCGGCAGCGATCGCTGAGGAAAGCGTACATCCCGTGCCATGGGTGTTGCGGGTCGCAATGCGCGGCGCGCGATACCAGCGGCTCCCCGTGGGGGTCAGCAGGAGGTCGGCGCTTTCATCACCCTCTCCATGCCCCCCTTTCAGCAGGACGGCCCTGGCGCCCAGTGCCAGGATTTCCGCGGCCTGCGCCTCCATCTCGGCTTCGCTCGAGGCGACCTCGCCGCCGACGAGCCGCGCCGCCTCGCGCATATTGGGCGTCAGCAGAGCAGCACGTGGGAGCAATTCGCGGATCAGCACCGAGACGGCCTCCTCGCGCAACAGCATGTCGCCGCTGGTCGCAACCATGACCGGGTCGAAAACGACCTTGGCCTGCTGCCACCGGTCAAGCCCCGACGCGACCGCCGTGATGACTGCGGGCTGCGACAGCATGCCGATCTTTACGGCATCGACCGACAGGTCGGAAAAGACGGCATCGATCTCGGCCGTGACGAACTCCGGCGGCACGTCGTGGATGGCGGTGACACCGAGCGTATTCTGCGCCGTCAGCGCGGTGATCACCGACGCGCCATAGACGCCGAGTGCGGAAAACGTCTTGAGGTCCGCCTGGATGCCAGCGCCGCCGCCCGAATCCGAGCCCGCGATGGTCACTGCGATCGCCGTCATGGGCTCTCCTCTTCTGTCAGGTTTCAGGATCGAAGGATGTCGCCGCGGCGGTTTCACGGGCGCGGCGCCGCCCCAGCTGCTGCTCGCGATAGATAACGAACATTCCCGATCCAATCACGATCGCCGACCCGGTCAGCATGGTGAGGCCGGGCAGCGTATCGAACAGGACATAGCCGACGAGGATGGCCCAGACCATGGATACATATTCGAAGGGCGCGATCAGCGAGGCCTCGCCATAGCGATAGCTCTGCGTCAACAGGACCTGCCCTATCCCGCCTGCAATGCCGCAGCCGACGAGAAGGACCCATTCACCTGCTGCTGGCATGACCCAGCCGAAGGGCGACGTCACCAGCATGAACAGCGCCGTGAAGATCGAGAAATAGACGACGATCGTCGCGGGAGACTCCGACCAGGTCAGTCGGCGAGTCTGTGTCGCGGCAAGCGCCCCGAAGGTCGCACCCGCCAACGCGAACATCGCGCCGATCGCGCTTCGGTCGGGGCCTTGCGGCTCGACATAGCCCGAGAGAATCACCACGACCCCGATCAGCCCGACGACGACCGCCGTCCAGCGATAGATGCGGATCACCTCGCCGAGCAGGACGACGGCAAAGATCACGGTCAGCAGCGGCGCGGCATAACCGATGGCAGTCGCATCGGAAAGCGGCAGGAGGCCGAGCGCCGTGAAGCCGCAGAACATCGAGGATGCGCCCGCGATCGACCGCAGCAGATGACCCGAGATTCGCGGGGTGACGAACACGGTCGGAAGCTGTCCCCGCGAGCCGACCCAGATCAGCACCGGGATGAGCGCGAATGCGGAGCGGAAAAACGCCACCTCGCCCGCGGGAATGCGATCCGCCAACAGCTTGATCTGCGTGGCCATCGCCGTGAACGCGATGGTCGAAATCACTTTCAGCAGCACCCCGAACAGCGGATGCCTGTGATGGGCGGTTTCCATGTCATTTCGGGGCCTCTGACGGGCCCGTTTCCAAATGGGGCGACCACCGGCCGCATCTTCAAATGTCGATTGCCCGCCCCAAATCGAGACTGACGCCACCTTCGCGACGAAAGCGGAAGCGTCCCGAACGCTCTCGAAACCGCGGAGAAAGGTTCGAACGGGACAGGAAACAGCATAGGTCGGGATCGTGGCGCGGCGCAACCGCCGACAGCACGTTCCAGCCTATGCCTTTTCCCCGCCGGAATCGCATGTTAGAGCCATCGTCATCACCGCGGCGATGTGGATTCTCCGGCCTTCCCATGACATTCAGCTTCGTGCGCCGTTGCGGCGCGATCGGCCTCGTTGCCGCAGGAACTCTGCTCGCGCTCGCGTTGCCGGCCTCGGCCGAGCGGATCACCAACCCGGTTGCCGAATTTGCCGGTCTCGACAAGATCACCGGCCGCATCATCACCTTCGACGTCTATATGAACGAGACGGTGCAGTTCGGCGCGCTACAGGTGACGCCGCGCGTCTGCTATTCGCGCCCGCCGACCGAACCGCCCCAGACGGACGCCTTCGTCGAGGTCGACGAGATCACCCTCGCCCGCAAGGTGCGCCGCATCTTCACGGGTTGGATGTTCGCGGACAGCCCGGGCCTTCATGCCGTCGACCACGCCGTCTATGACGTCTGGCTCGCCAACTGCAAGACTTCGTCGACCGTCGCGCCACCGGCCAAGCCGTAGAAATTGCCGTCGATCGTCAGCGCTGCTTCAAGCTTTTCGTGATAGACGTCGCGATCGATCTCGATCGCGCCGAAGCGCTGGAGATGCTCGGTGGTGAACTGAGCGTCGAGCAGGCTGAAACCGCCGGCCTTCAGCCGCGCCACAAGATAGACCAGCGCGATCTTCGATGCGTCGGTCGCATGGCTGAACATGCTTTCACCGAAAAAGGCGCCGCGCAGCCGCACGCCATAGAGCCCGCCCACCAGCTTGCCATCCTGCCAAGCTTCGATGGTGTGGCAGAAGCCGAGCTCGAACAATTCGCCATAGAGACGCCGAATGCGGCTGTTGATCCAGGTCTTGTCGCGATAGGTCGAGCGCGGGCCGCCGGCACAGCCCTCGATCACGCCCTCGAAATCGGTATCCACGCGGATTTCATACGGTTCGGCGCGCATCGTGCGCGCGAGGCGCCGTGGCACATGGAACCGCTCAAGCGGAAAGATGCCGCGGCTCTCGGGTTCGATCCAGTAGAGACCGGGATCGTCCGCCGAATCCGACATCGGAAAGATACCGCAGGCATAAGCCTTCAGCAGCACCTGCGGGGTGATCTGGAGCGTGGAATTCGACTGTCTGGCCATGCTTCGTCCGCGTGGGCACGGTCCGGAGACGAGCTCTCCTGCCGCATTGATGCCTGACGCGCCCGCCCCGGCGACGAATCGCAGCATGCCACGCGAAGCGCCGGGACAGAAGGGGCGACGCGCCGTCACCACCGGGCGGCGCACATACCTCACAGGAAGCGGTAGTGAGGCAGGGGGACCCGCCCTCGCCTCTTTACTGGTCGACCGCCAGCTTCTTCTCGAGCCAGTGGATGTCGTAGCGGCCGTCGGCGATGTCCTGGTCGTCGACAAGGTCGCGGAACAACGGAATCGTCGTCTTGATCCCGTCGACCACGAACTCATCGAGCGCCCGGCGGAGCCGCATCATGCATTCGACGCGATTGCGACCATGCACGATGAGCTTGCCGATCAGGCTGTCGTAGTAAGGCGGGATCTTGTAGCCCTGATAGACGCCTGAATCGACTCGGACGCCAAGGCCGCCCGGCGGGTGGAAATAGGTGATGAGACCCGGCGACGGGGTGAACGTGCGCGGATCCTCCGCATTGATACGGCACTCGATCGCGTGGCCCTGGAACTTGACCTCTTCCTGGCGGAACGAAAGACCACTTCCGGCGGCAACGCGGATCTGCTCGTTGACGAGATCGATGCCCGTCACCGCCTCCGTCACCGGATGCTCCACCTGCAGGCGGGTGTTCATCTCAATGAAGTAGAATTCGCCGTTTTCGTAGAGGAATTCGATCGTGCCAGCACCGGAATAGCCGAGATCGCCGATCGCCTTGGCGCAGACGGCGCCGATGCGGTCGCGTTCCTCGGCGTTGAGAGCCGGTGAGCCGGCCTCTTCCCAGACCTTCTGGTGGCGGCGCTGCAGCGAGCAGTCGCGTTCGCCGAGGTGAACGGCATAGCCCTTGCCGTCGCCGAGAACCTGAATCTCGATATGCCGGGGCTTCTCGAGATACTTCTCCATATAGACGGCGTCGTCGCCGAAGGCGGCCTTCGATTCCGAGCGGGCCGTCGCATAGGCGATCGGCAGTTCAGCCGCCGAGCGGGCGACCTTCATGCCACGACCGCCGCCGCCGGCCGAAGCCTTGATCAGCACGGGATAGCCGATTTCGGCGGCGATCTTCAGCGCGTCGGCCTCGTCCTTCAACGCACCGGCGGAACCCGGAACGACCGGAATGCCAAGGCGCTGCGCCGTACGCTTCGCCTCGATCTTGTCGCCCATGATGCGGATGTGATTGGAGCTCGGCCCGATAAAGGTGAGGTTGTGTGCCTCGAGGATCTCGGCGAACCGCGCATTCTCGGACAGGAAGCCGTAGCCCGGATGCACAGCATCGGCGCCCGTGATCTCGCAGGCAGCGAGGATCGAGGCGACGTTGAGATAGCTGTCGCGTGCCGGCGGCGGGCCGATGCAGACGCTTTCGTCGGCGAGACGCACATGCATCGCATCGGCATCGGCGGTCGAATGAACGGCCACAGTCTCGATACCGAGTTCCTTGCAGGCGCGAAGCACCCGGAGGGCGATCTCGCCGCGATTCGCTATGAGGATCTTGTTGAACATCGGCTGATTGGTGCTCACTCGATGATCAACAGCGGTTCGCCGTATTCGACCGGCTGCCCGTCCGTGACCATGATCGCCTTCACGGTACCTGCCCGCGGCGCAGGAATCTGGTTCATCGTCTTCATCGCTTCGACGATCAGCAGCGTCTGCCCCTCGCGGACCGTATCGCCGATTTCGACGAAGGTCTTGGCGCCGGGCTCAGGCGAACGATAGGCGGTGCCGACCATCGGCGAAGGCACGACGCCCGGATGGCCGACGAGGCTCGTCTCGGCAGGAACGACGACAGCAGCGACGGGTGCCGCCTGCGGCGCCTGGGGAGCCATCTGATAGGCGACGGGCGCCGCCTGCAGATTGCGCGCGACGCGGATGCGCAGATCGCCATGTTCGACCTCGATCTCGCTGAGATCCGTCTCCGTCAGCAATGTCGCCAGCTGGCGGATCAGTTCCTGATCGATGGTCGATGTCTTGTTCGTCATGAGCTTCGCACTTTCATGGAGCGACCTTGCCTTGTCCGTGTCAGACGACGTGCGGCTGAAGCGCCGTCAGCGCCAGCTGGTAGCCGAGCGGGCCGAACCCGCAGATGACGCCGAGGGCGGCCGGAGAAATATAGGAGTGGTGGCGGAACGTCTCCCGGGCGAAGACATTCGACAGATGCACTTCGATCGTCGGCAGGGCAACCGCACGAATGGCGTCATGCAACGCGATCGATGTGTGGGTGTAGGCGCCGGGATTGATGACGATGCCACGGCAGCGCCCGAGCGCTTCATGGATCCAGTCGACCAGCATGCCTTCATGATTGGACTGGCGGAAGTCGACACTGATGCCGAGGCCGGCGCCGAAAGCCGTCGTCTCCGTCTCGATCTCCGCAAGTGTCCGTGCGCCGTAGACGCCGGGTTCCCGCTTGCCGAGCATGTTGAGATTGGGGCCGTTGAGGACCAGGACCGAAATCGTCATCGAATGGCTTCTGCCGCAACCGTTGACCGCGACCAGCCACGCAAAGGCGCGTGGGCCGGAGCGCGCCGGTTATAGGGGGTCGGCCGGCAAAGGAAAAGCCCCGCCCTTGGAAGGCGAAGCTTTGTGGATTTCAGGGCGTCGACAAACAATCAGCAGGTCGCCTGGCCGCAGTCGCGGACCGACTTGATCTTCTGCTTCAGCGTGTCGTAGCCGACCGCGCCAACGACGACATCGCCCTGCAGGACATAGGTCGGCGTCCCGTTGATGCCGAGCGCCTGCGCAAGGCCATATGATTCGTTGATCGTCGCAGCGACCTCCGGCTCCTTCAGCCGCGCCTTGACGGCGTCGGGGTCGAGGCCGATATCGGCCGCAACCGCCAGCGCGCGGGCGCCGTTGACCTCGCCTTTGCTCATAAGCAGTTCATCGAAGAAGCCCTGGTACTTGTCGGGCGCCATCTCGTGAACGACGACCGCGACTTGCGCGGCCTCCTCGGAGCCAGGCCCGAGAACCGGGAATTCCTTCAGCACGACGCGGAGACCCTTGTCCTCCTCCATCAGCTGCTTCAGGTCGGCATGGGCGCGCTTGCAGTATCCGCAGTTGTAGTCGAAGAACTCGACAAGCGTGACATCGCCATTGGGATTGCCGAGCACGACCTGGCGCTTCGAATTGAAGAGGAGGTCGGAATATTTGGCGACATTCGCCTTCTTGGCGTCCGATTCGGCCACCTGCTGGCGACGATCGAGCTCCTGCATCGCATCGCGGATGACCTCCGGATGCTGCATCAGATAGTCCTTGACGATCGCGCCGATGGCCTCCTGCTGCGTCTTGTCGAAAGCGGTCTGGTCGGCATTGGCGACTGAAGGTCCGGCGGCCAGGCCGGCAATGACGATCGCCGCGGCGAAGCCGGCGCCGCTCGCCCTGCGCAACGCGCGGCGCGCTGCCGCCCGGTAGGGGCTTATCGGGGAAATCTCGAACATGAAGAGCGGACCCTTGCTGGAAATGAAGGCGACGGCGGCCGGATAAGATCGTACCGCGAGGATTGGGCTCAGCCCGGTTTTGCTGGAGTATAGGACACGATGTCATCGGCACGAAGCCAGGCAGGCGAGCCACGCTTCAGCGCGGCCTGCGCGCGTGTGGCATGCCGCTTGGCGTCGGCATAATTGCCAGCAGCGAACTCGCCCTGCGCGGTAGCGAGATCCGCCATGGCAATATCACCGCGGATCGCATAGGCGCGGGCCAGGCTGCGATAGCCGATGGGCACTTCGGGATCGTCGCGAAGTCCGATGGTAAGGTTCTTCACGGCCTCGTCGACCGTCTTCGGATCGCCCGTTTCGACAAGCGCCTGACCGAGCATGATCTTGAGCAGGCCAGAGCGCGGCGCGAACGCAACCGCCTTGCGAAGGCCCGGCACGGCAAGGCCGGCACGGCCGTTCTCGAGCTCGATCTGGCCCTGCAACTCCCAGAAATAGGGATTTTTCGGCTGCGCTCGCAAAAGGCCGTCAAGCATTGTGAGGGCGCCCTGCGCATTGCCGTTGCGATAGGCGGCGATCGTGCGGGCATATTGCGCCGGTAGCGACGTGTCGCTCGGCGGATAACGGCGCATGATTGTGTCCAGGTCGCCGGTAAAGCCGACAAGCTTGGCGCGCACCATGTCGTGTCGCGCCTGAAGCGCCGCTGGGTCCTTGGTGTTGTAATAGGGGCTGGCCTTCGCCTCGCGCTCGATCAAGTCGATGCGCTCGCGCGGCATCGGATGGCTCTGCAGATAAGGATTGACGCCCCGGGCAGAGAACAGCGTGTTGTCGGCGAAGCGGTTGAACGTCGTCAGCATGCCCTTGGCCGACTGGCCGCTCTTTTTGAGATAGGTGAGCGCCGATTGATCGGCGGCCATCTCCTCCGAGCGCTGGTACCCAAGCAGCGAGCGGCGCGCGGCCTCGCTCGATCCGGCGACGATGCCGCCGCCCGCGCGCGCTGCATCGGGCGAACCCGAAGCGGAGCCGGCAATGGCGGCACCGATGCCGGCGATCGCGCCGATCGTGGCGAGCGTGTTGGCACGGTCGACCTGCTCGCGCAGCTTGGTCTGATGATCCCCGGCGAGGTGACCGGTCTCATGCGCCAGCACCCCGATCAGTTCATTCGGCGTCTTCGAGTCGATAATCGCGCCGGTGTTCACAACGAGCTTCTGGCCGGTGGCGACGAAGGCGTTGAATGACGGATCCTCGACCAGGAACAGCTCGACGGCACTGGAACGGACACCGGCCGCCTTGAAGATCGGGCGGATATAGTCCTGGATCAGCGCCTCGGTCTCGGCATCGCGGATGAAATTCCGCTTATCGGCACTCTGGGCCCATGCGGGCGACAGACACATCGTCGAGACCAATGACAGCCCGGCCGCAGATACGACCAGACCGCGCGCCATCCCTCGTAGCCTTCGCCCCGCCGCCGTCAGCATGCCTTCAAAGCCCGTTCTTCCTCTCGAAGGCCCGGCACTGTAAAAGCGCGGCCATCGCGTAGTCAGCCTATCGATGGCCAGATCAATTGGGCAATAGCAAGACTTGGCCCGCAAGGACAACAAGCGGCATGAATAGAGACGAACAAGTTCCGTTGATCGAACGGTCCGATGGCCCATCGCGACGCAGCGCCGTCGCGCCCTTCATCGCCATGGACGTCAAATCTGCGGCCAATGCCCTTGAGGCAGCCGGCCAGCGTGTCCTGCACATGGAGATCGGCGAACCAGGTGCATCGACGCCGCGATTGGTCCGTGAGGCCGCGCGCGCGGCGCTCGATGGCGGCCGGCTCGGCTATACCGAGGCGCTCGGCTGGCGGCCCCTGCGCGAGCGGATCGCTCGCCACTATGAAGAGCTGTATGGCGTTACGGTCCCCACCTCGCGCATCGCTGTGACAACCGGCTCATCCGCGGGCTTCAACCTCGCCTTCCTCGCCGCATTCGATCATGGCGATCGTGTCGCGATCGCGGCGCCCGGCTATCCGGCCTATCGCAATATCCTCGCAGCGCTCGGCCTGCATGTTGTCGAACTGCCGACTTCCGCGCGGGACCGCCATGCCGTGACGCCGGAAATGCTGGAGCGGGCCCATGCCAGCGGGCCGCTCGCCGGCGTGCTGATAGCGAGCCCCGCCAACCCGACCGGCACGATGATGACGCCCGCGGCGCTCGCCGCGCTGATCGCCACCGCCGACCGGCTCGGCATCCGCTTCATCTCGGACGAGATCTATCATCGCCTCGTCTATGAAGGCACGGAAACAACCGCGCTCGCCTTCTCGGACGAGGCGATCGTCATCAATTCGTTCTCGAAATATTACTGCATGACCGGTTGGCGCATCGGCTGGATGGTCTTGCCGGAAACGCTGGTCAGGCCAGTCGAGCGCATCGGCCAGAGCCTCTACATCTCGGCGCCCGATCTCTCGCAGCGGGCAGCACTTGCGGCCTTCGAGGCGACGGAGGAATTGGAGGAAATCAAGGCCGGCTACGCCGCCAATCGCCGCCTGCTGCTCGAGCGTCTTCCCGAGATCGGCTTCGACGATTTCTTTCCCGTCGACGGCGCGTTCTACGTCTATGCCTCGACACGGCGCTTCACTAACGATTCCGCCGCCTTTGCCAAGGCCATGCTGGCCGAAGCCGGCGTCGCGGCAACGCCCGGGCTCGACTTCGACCGCGCACGCGGCGACGGCTATATCCGCTTTTCTTTCGCCGGCGCCGAAGCTGAAATCGCGGAAGCCGTCGATCGAATCGCAGGCTGGCTGAAGCGCTGAAGGATGCCGTTCAGGCTTTGGCCGCCATTCCGACAGCTGGGAGCGCCGGGCGGCGGCGCGGCGGGACCGGCTCGTGGTCCGAGCTTGCGAATACCTCGCGATCAAGCCGCTGCAGGGCACCGGCGAGGATGCCGACATCGACGAGATCGTCTTCGGGTGAGAGCACCTCGATCTCGGTCATGTCGGCGATCTCGGTCACCAAACCCTCCTGGATGCCTGTCCTGAAGCCTTGCTGCATAAGATCGAAGGCAGCGATGCCGCGCCCGGTGAGCACGACGCGCCCCGGATTGATGAGCCCCATCAGACGGGACAGTCCGTAGCCGAGCGCAAGGCCCGCCTGGTGATAGGCCGTGCGAGCGCGGTCGTCGCCCGCCCGCGCGCGCGCCTCGAGCTTCGCCATGGTTTCAGCGTCGGGATCAATGTCGGCCGGCGGCTCGTCGGGCGGCAGCCGCTCGATGGAGCGATAAATGGCGTAGTCGGCGACATAGGCTTCGACACAGCCGCGCCGTCCGCAACGACAGAGAGGCCCGCCCGGTACGTGATTGGTATGCCCGAACTCGGCGCCGGAGCCGAACGCGCCCGAGAACAGGCGGCCATTGACGTAAAGGCCCATACCGATGCCATAGGCAATGAAGATGATCGCGAACGTGCCGCCGTAATGCACCGGGTCGCGCGAGTTCAGCGCCTGCGCCATCATGTCGACGTCATTGGTCATCGACACGGGAACGCCGAGCGACTCGCTGAGCGGACCCGGCACAGCGCCTACATCGACGGAGACGGTAGGGCTCCAGACGAGACGGCCGGTGGTCCGGTCGACGACACCCGGGATCGCGATGGGGATTTCGGGGACCTGGCCGAGCGGAACGTCACGCTGGCGAAGATAGTTCCGGATCGCGGCAGCGAGCCTCGGCACAAATTGCGGCGCATCGGCACCCATTGTCGGGATCGGCAGACGGGTTCGGTCGACGAGATGGCCCGAATAATCCGACAGGATCAGCGTGACCGAATTCAACGAAATCTTGACGCCAAGCACATAGCCGGCCTCGGGATTGAGTGACAGTGCGACGCGCGGACGACCCCGCCCAAGCGGTTTCTCGGCCTTGTCGTCGATCGCGGCCGTCACGATGAGATTTTCGGCGAGGAGATCGCCGGTGATGGCCGAAATCGTCGCCGGGCTCAGACCAGTCGCCCGGCCGAGTTCGACCCGCGCCATCATGCCGACCCGCCGCAGCGCCTCGAGCACTAAGCCGCGGTTCTGACGGCGAACCAGTTCGGTGTCGGCTTTGCTTTGCAAGACTTCACTCTGACAGACTCGTAATCCAACGCGGGCGAGAATGGGCGATCGGGCTTAGCTTTCCAAGGACTTTCGAGCCGAGCCTCCAGCGTGCGGCCAGCCTTGCCTGGGAGCGACCGGCGTCGTATGTCGTCATGGCCCCGCCCCGATGCGAAGGATGCACGCCATATGACCGCCGTCAGAACAGCCGCTGCGGCGGCCGAAGTTGCCAACGCCTTCTCGGCCCTTCGTGGTCACAAGGACCGCGTGGAAGCGCAGTCGATGCGCCAGATGTTCGCGGCCGATCCGCAGCGCTTCCAGAAGCTTTCGCTGACGGTCGACGGATTGCTGCTCGATTATTCGAAGAACCGGCTCGATACGGCCGCCGTGGTAGCGCTTCTCGATCTCGCGCGCGCTGCCGGGGTCGAGGCGCGCCGGGCGCAGATGTTCGCTGGCGAGAAGATCAACGTCACCGAAAACCGCGCCGTGCTGCATATCGCCCTGCGCGCACAGCCGGGCGAATCCTATGTGGTCGACGGCAAGAACGTCGTCGAAGAGGTCCATTCGGTGCTGGACGCCATGGCAGCCTTTGCCAACGGCGTCCGCAGCGGCGCGATCGCCGGCAAGGGTGGCAAGATCACCGACGTCGTCAATATCGGCATCGGCGGCTCGGATCTGGGTCCAGCCATGGTGACGCTGGCGCTGAGCCCCTATCACGACGGCCCGCGCTCGCATTTTGTTTCCAATGTCGACGGCGCCCATATCCATGACACGCTCGCCGGCCTCGATCCGGCGACGACGCTGTTCCTCGTCGCCTCCAAGACCTTCACCACTATCGAGACCATGACCAATGCCGGCACGGCGCGGAAATGGATCGTCGATGCGCTCGGCGAAGAGGCCGTCGGCGATCATTTCGCCGCGATGTCGACGGCGCTCGACAAGGTCAACGCCTTCGGCATCGCCAGCGACCGCACCTTCGGGTTCTGGGACTGGGTCGGCGGCCGCTATTCGGTCTGGTCGGCGATCGGCCTGCCAGTGATGCTCGCCATCGGACCGGACAATTTCGGCGACTTCCTTGCCGGCGCCCATGCGATGGACCATCACTTCCTCGACGCGCCGCTTGACCGCAACCTGCCGGTGCTGCTGGCGCTGGTCGGCATCTGGAACCGCAACGTGCTCGGCTTTCCGGCCAAGGCGGTGCTGGCCTATGACCAGCGCATGCTCCGCTTTGCCGCCTATCTCCAGCAGCTCGACATGGAATCGAACGGCAAGCGCGTGACGCTCGACGGCAGCTCGGTCTCGCATTCGACCGGACCGCTCGTCTGGGGCGAGCCCGGGGCCAACGGCCAGCACGCCTTCTACCAGCTGCTGCATCAGGGCACCGATCCGATCCCGGGCGACTTCCTCGTCGCAGCACGGGCGCATGAGCCCGACGACATCCATCATCGACTGCTGCTCGCCAACTGCCTGGCACAGACCGAAGCGCTGATGAAGGGCCGCACGACGGACGAAGCGCGCGCCGAGCTACTCGCCGAAGGCAAGGTGCCGACCGAGGCCGACCGTCTCGCTCCGCACAAGACTTTCCCGGGCAACCGGCCGACCAACACCATCCTCTACACGCTGCTAGATCCCTTCACGCTCGGCCGCCTGATCGCACTCTATGAGCATCAGGTGTTCGTGCAGGGCACGATCTGGGGCATCGATTCGTTCGACCAGTGGGGCGTGGAACTGGGCAAGCAGCTCGCCAAGGAACTGCTGCCGATGATCGAAGGCACGGAAAGCGCGGACAAGCGCGACGCTTCGACCGCCGGCCTCGTCGCCGCGATCGCCGCCCTGCGGTAACGGCCGCAGAGCCAGGGGTCTGCGAGGAAAGTCTGGATTGTCGGTTCAAGGCCGGCAATCCAGCTCTTCCCGGTCGCGCGATGCGGCGAAGCCTGACGGCGCCGTCCGCTTAGCCTTCCTTGACCGAGCGATGGACGATGATGTGATGGCCGTCGATCGAAAGGCGGCCCTCCTTGATCAGGGCTCGGATCTGCTTGTTCACGGCTTCACGGCTCGCGCCGAGCATCTGCGCCAGCGTCCCCTGCGTGAGGTCGAGCTCGACAACCGCCTGGTCACGGTCGATGCGACCATGGATCAGTGCGAGCTGGCGCAGAAGCACCAGCAGGCGGTGACGAAGATCATGAAAGACGGCCCGGTTGACCTGGTCGTTGGTCTGGCGCAACCGCTCGCAGAGGCTGAGAATGATCTGTCGCTGCAGCCGCGGCGATGAATCGAGCAGCGACATGAAGGGCTGACGCGGGACGAAGATCATCTGCGTCGGCGTCAAGGTTGCCGCACCGGCGCTGCGCGGCAGGCCATCGATCAGCGCGATCTCGCCGATCATCTCGCCTTCCTCGAAAAGCTGGATGGTGAGTTCGCGGCCGTCTTCGGCCGTCAGAAAGATGCGGACGATCCCGGTAGCAACGGCATAGAGCCCATCGGATTCATCGCCCTGCGCGAAAAGAACGGCCTCGGCGGGATGCGTCGTGACGCGGGCAATCTGCGCGAGGCGGACGAGATCATCACGTTCGAGGCCATTGAAGAAGCTCGTTCGCCCGAGCCTCGTGACGATGTCCGCAATCTGCACTGCCGCCTCTCCCCGAAAACCTTCAATCCCCGAAGCTGATTACCATTTCACGACTCCCCGGACGAGAGGTCAACCATGGGCCCCGCCGCAATCATGCGCTCGACGATGAGGTGGCCGAGCCGGCGCGGCGGGTTGGTGGAGATGAGGCCGAGCTTGCCGGAGACGGCGAGCGTCGAGATGCCATGCAGCGCTCCCCACATCGCGACAACAGCCTCGCGCCGCGACGGCTCGGGCCAGGCTTTCATCACCGGTGCGAGCGCGGCAACAGCGCCGTCCACAAGCCCGGCAAGGCCATCGCGGTACCAATCGGGCAGTGACGTGCCTTCCGGCAGCCGGTGCTCGAACAGGACGGACCAGAGCTGGGGTTCGCTCTCGACGAAGTCGAAATAGGCATCGACCAGCGCAGACGGCCGCGCCGCGTCATCGTCCGTCGCGGCCGCCATCGCGAGCGCGGCCCGCAGCCGTTCCAACGTCTCGCCGTTCATTGTGACGATGAGCGCGTCCAGATTGTCGAACAGGTTGTAGAGCGTGCCTGGCGCATAACCGATGCGCTCGGCGACACGGCGCACCGTTAGACCGCGCAGACCCTCTGCAGCACCGATTGCGCGCGCAGCGTCCAGCGCCATGCGGCGCAGATCGTCCGGCGAGTGATCGTTGCGACGTGCCAGGATCCCCTCCCACCGATTAGGCTCGGCGCAACGCCGAACCGCAGGGCATCAATAGCACATATTGAACGTCGTTCAAAATACTGCTAGATAATTGAACACCGTTCAGAACAATCGTGCTTGCCACGTCGATCAAAGAGACAGACGCTCACACCATGAACGCCACCCCGCATAGCCACGACGCCACGCCCTCGCTCATCGGCACGCGAGGCTTTCTCCCGCTCTTCATCGTGCAATGGTTCGGCGCCTTCGCCGACAATGCCCTCAAGAGCGCCTTCGGCTTCATGGTGGCCTATGGTGGCGCTGACCTCTTCGGCCTCTCGCCCCAAGTCGCGGTGACGCTGGGCGGCGCGGTGTTCATGCTGCCCTTCTTCCTGTTTTCGGGCCTTTCGGGACGTCTCTCCGACAGCATCGACAAGCAGATCGTCGTGCGCTGGACGCGCCTCGCCGAAGTCATCCTCGCCATTATCTCGTCGATCGCGATCATGATCCATTCGGCGCCGCTCGCCCTCACCGGCATGTTTCTCTATGCGGTGCAGTCGACGATCTTCGGGCCGGCGAAATACGCGATCCTGCCGCAGATGGTGGAGCGGAACAGGCTGGTCGCCGCCAATGCGCTGTTCGAAGGCTCAACCTTCGTCGCGATCCTGCTCGGCACGCTGTTTGGCGGCCTGACGATCGGCCTCGGCGGCACATGGATTGCGGTCGCCGGGCTCGTCGGCGCGGCACTCATCGGCGCCGTAGCGGCGTTCTTCGTGCCTTCGGCGCCGCCCTCTCCAGACGCGGCACCATTCCGCTTCTCGATCATCGAGGCCAATCGCGGCGCCTTCGTCGCCATCCGCCGGCGGAAGTCGGTCTTCCTTGCGGTGCTTGGCATCTCCTGGTTCTGGATGATCGGCCTCATCGTGATGTCGCTCTTCCCGGAATTCGCGAAGTCGACGCTGAAGGTCGACGAGATCGTCGCCAACCTGCTCGTCGCCGCCTTCGTCGTCGGCATCGCGCTCGGCTCAGCCGCGACCAGCAAGCTGCTAGCCGGACAGATATCGGCCCGCCACACGCCGATCGGCGGCCTCATCATGGCCTTCTTCCTGATCGACCTCTCCTTCTCGGCCGTTCATCTCGGCGGGATGCCGGGCGCGGACATGCTGGATGTGTTCGCCTTTGCTTCGTCGGCGGCGGGGCTTCGCGTGCTGCTCGATCTCGTCGGCATCGCGTTTGGCGGCGGTCTCTTCACGGTACCGCTCTATGCGATGCTGCAATCGCGCGCCGCCGACAATGAGCGCTCGGCAGCGATCGCCGGCAACAACATCATGAATGCCGCGCTGATGGTCGCCGGCACCATCGCTGCGGCTGGTCTCCTCGCCGTCGGCGTGACGACGCTGCAGCTCCTGTTCTGGCTCGGCATCGCCAATATCGGCGCCGCCTTCGTCTGCCTGAAGCTGATGCCCGACGAGATCGTGAAGGCATTCGGGCATCGGCTGCTGCAACTGCTTTTCGGCGCGCGCGTCGAGGGCGCCGACAACTATGGTGACGGCGAGGATGCCGCCGTCGTGGTGGTCAACCACACCTCGTTTCTCGATGCGGTGCTGATCGGCTGCCTGCTGCCGGGCAAGCCCGTCTTTGCCATCAATTCCTTCATTGCCGACCGCTGGTGGGTCAAGCCGGCCTTCCGCTTCTTCGAACTCGTGCCCGTTGATCCGACCAGCCCGTTCTCGGTGCGCCGCATGGTGAAGCTGGTGAAGGAGGGACGCCGGCTGGTGATTTTCCCGGAGGGGCGGATCACGGTCACCGGCGCGCTGATGAAGGTCTATGGTGGGCCGGCGATGATCGCGGCGCTGGCGGACGTGCCGATCATCCCCGTGCGCATCGTCGGCGCCCAGTATTCGATCTTCTCGCGGCTGAAAGGCAAGGTTCGACGTCGTCTTCTGCCGCGCATGCACCTGACGGTCCTGCCACCGCGGCGCATGGCCCTCACCGAGGGAGTGGTCGGCCGTCGCCGCCGCGCCGAAGCCGGTGCGCATCTGCAGGACATCATGACGGAGATGGTCTTCTCGACCAGCGAGCCGGCCCGCACGCTGTTCGAAAGCCTCGTCCATGCCCGTCATCTCAATGGCAGCCGGCCGGTGCTCGAAGACGTCACGCGTGCGCCGGTCGGTTATCGTGAGATCATCCGCGGCGCCTTTGCGCTCGGACGCCCCATCGCGGCGATGACGGCGCCGGCCGAGCGGGTGGGCTTGCTGTTGCCCAACACCATCGCGGCGGTCGTGACGTTCTTTGCGCTTCAGGCGACCGGCCGCGTCCCGGCGATGTTGAACTTCTCGGCCGGACCAGCAGCGATCGACGCGGCGCGACGCTCGGCCGAGATCAAGGTCGTGCTGACCTCGCGCCAATTTGTCGAGAAGGGCCGACTGCAACCGCTCGTCAGTGCGCTCGCCCCGCATTGCCGCATCGTCTATCTCGAGGACCTTCGCGGAGAGGTCGGCATTGTCGCAAAGCTCCTGGCGCTCCTTGGCGGCATCGCACCGTTAGCCATGAGCCGTCTCGCATTCCGCCGGGCCGCAACGGCACAAGATGAAGCCGTCGTGCTGTTCACCTCGGGCTCGGAAGGCCTGCCGAAGGGCGTTTCGCTCAGCCATGCCGCCATCGAATCGAACCGGATGCAGATTTCGAGCGTCATCGACTTCTCGCGCGAGGATATTGTGCTCAACGCATTGCCGATCTTCCACGCCTTCGGGCTGACGGCGGGGTGCCTCCTGCCGCTCTATTCCGGCGTGCGGCAGATGCTCTATCCCTCGCCTCTGCATTACCGGATCGTGCCGGAGATCGCTTATGACGTGAACGCGACCATCCTGTTCGGGACCGATACGTTTCTTGCCGGCTATGCCCGCATGGCCCACCCTTATGACTTCTACAGCCTGCGCTATGTTTTTGCCGGCGCCGAGGCGGTGAAGCCGGAAACACGGCGGGTCTATGCCGAGAAATTCGGGCTGCGCATTCTGGAGGGCTACGGCGCGACGGAGACCGCACCCGTCATCGCCATCAACACGCCGATGGCGAACAAGCCGGGCTCGGTCGGCAAGGCGCTGCCGGGCATCGAGACCCGGCTCGAACCGATCGCCGGCATGACTGAGGGCGGCCGCCTGCTGGTGCGCGGTCCCAATGTCATGCGCGGCTATTTGCGCGCCGATGCGCCGGGCCAGCTCGAACCTGTGGCCGACGGCTGGTATGACACGGGCGACATCGTCACGATGGACGAACGCGGCTTCATCACCATTGCTGGACGCGTCAAGCGCTTCGCCAAAGTTGGCGGTGAGATGGTCTCGCTGGCCGCCATCGAGGTGCTCGCCAACGAGTTCTGGCCGGAGCATGCGAGCGGCGCTGCCGCGATCCCGAATGAGCGGAAGGGCGAGGAAATCGTCCTGATAACCGAGCGGCCGGCGCCCGACCTTGGCGAACTGCAGCGCTTCGGCCGCGCGCGGGGGTTATCGGAGATCCAGCTTCCCAAGGCCGTGCTGACGGTGGCGGAACTGCCATTGCTCGGCTCGGGCAAGCTTGACCTTGCCGCACTCAAGACCATTGCGCTGACGGCGCGGACTGGCAGCGGCTCGGCGACTGCTGCGGCCGAGGTTGCCGCCATCAATCCTTAACCCGGCCGGCCGATAGTCCATGAACTGGGTCGCCGCCGATCCGCTCGACAGCCAGGCGCATGGCGGCTAGGTTCAGACCATTCCTGTGGGGGTTGCCATGCGTATTGCCATTGCTTTGATCGTTACCGTTTTCGCGCTCGCCGGTTGCCAGACGGCCCAGCAGGCCGGTTCGCCGGGTTCCTGCAACCAAGCCGGTTCGACGATGGATGCGCCGGTCATGTGCCCCGGCATGTGAGGCGTCTCTGGCCAAGCTGAGGCTGGATCGTATCTTTTCGCGAGGCGCTCGGCGCCTCGCGATGTTCCTGATCGACCGCCGCCGCTAATAGGTTGCGGCGGTCCTGGGCGTGGGGCTTACGCCGCCCTTGTCGGTCCATTCCGGCGGGGCGCCGACGGCGCCGCTGATCAGTCCAGCGACACCCGGCGCGCGGCCATAGATGTCGCAGCCGGAGTCGGTTGGTTTTCCATCGGCGAGGTATCTGATCTTGCGCATCGACGGCGGTGCCAAGCCGCCCTTGAACGGTGTCTTTCCGGTGACGACCATCTTGCTGAAATCATCGCCGAACGCGCTGGCCAGTTCATAGGCGTCGCCCGAGGTCGAGACCCTGGCCGAACCGGACAGGAAGTTGGCGCCGCGTCCCCACACCATGGCGGCAACCGGGTCGCCGGACGGGTTCGTGGCCTGCGCCTCCATCGACAAGCTACCCATGCCAATCGGCAGCCTTGGAACCGGCACCGGAATGCCGGGCAGCAGGACCGACTTTGCAACAGACGCCACTTTCGATACGCCCACTGCCTTCTCGTCCGTCGGGATCATATGCGTGACAACGGCATGAACCGTCAGGTCCGCTTCGGCCGAAGTCACCACGCGATAGTGATCGCTTAGTCCGAAACAGAGCGATCGATCGACCGAATTGGTTATCAGCTTCCGTTGCGCCTCCGAGATCGGCACCTTCTTCGCTTCGTCGGAAAAGACCGTTGGCACCAGCCGAACCGTCTTTGCGGACAGCACGGTCGGTGCATCGACGTAGAGCCGGGACTTGGTGAGCACGCCGTCCGATTCGGCGAGATTGTCATAAGAGGACAGCGATCCAGCGTGATCGAGGGGGGCGTTGGCACAGCCGGCGATCCAAAGCGGCATGGCGATCAGCAAAGCCGTGCCGCCCAATCGTCTCCGGCCTGTCATGTATGGGATCTCCAAGGAGCAGCGAGTGGCTTCCGCAACGCACCATGACATAAACGCGCCGAGATGCGGACTATGTCGCGTCCGCGGCGGTCAGGTTTTTCCTGCGCGGCTTGGCCGGCTTGTTCATCTGCGCACGCGTCGATACGTCAATGGCGGCAAGCGCCCAGTCGCGCAGCTCGTCGGGTTCGTCGAGCAGCCGTTCGGGGATCGTCCAGTAGCTTATGCTCATGACCTTGCCATCCCGACGGGCATAGGTGAACGGCCCGCACCCCTCGGCCTCGAAACCTGCTTGGTTGCCGGCGTCGACCTTCAGGTGGATGGTGCCGTTGATAACGATCGCGAACATCAATCCGTCGCGAAATACCCCACTGCCGCCGAACATGCGGCGGAAAGTGACGCGGCCAACCGGTTCGAACAATTCGGCGAGAAATTCGTGATCGGTAGCCATTGGTACCCTCAAGCGGCGAGTGACAGCCCCATTTGCCAGAAATCCGCTTCCAACCTGACCGCCTCGTCAAATGTCGCGAGCAGGCGTGGATAACGCGCCTCGGTCAGAAACAGCGCTGCAAGGCGATCGATCTGCGCGAGGCTATCGGCGGCCAGCGCCTGATAACCCTCGCCCGCATATTCACGGATCCACGGCGCATAGGCATTGCTGCCGTCATTGAGACCGCTGCCACTTGCCGCCAGCGCACTGCCGATTTCGGCGTAGCCGACGACGCAGGGCGACAGCGCCACGACGAGATCAAGCATGTCTCCGCGAAGGCCGGCTTCCTGTACGAAGCGGGTATAGGCGACGGTCGCGCGCGCCTGCCGCGTGGAAGCCACGGCATCGGGCGAAAGTCCCCATTCGGCGCAAAGGCGCAGATGCAGGCTGGTCTCGCCGAGGATCGCGGCGATGCCGTCCGAAGC
Organism: Kaistia soli DSM 19436; assembly: GCF_900129325.1. Lineage (GTDB taxonomy): Bacteria > Pseudomonadota > Alphaproteobacteria > Rhizobiales > Kaistiaceae > Kaistia > Kaistia soli. Next base: position 592,679 of record NZ_FQUP01000003.1, read on the forward strand.
CTTCCTCATCTCGGCAAGATCAGGCGCCTTGTAAACGCCGATCGCATAGGCGCGGGCGAACTCGATCAGGAAGAGATAGTCCTGGACCAGATAGTGCTGGAAACTCGCGCGCGGCAACGAGCCGTCGCCGAGACCGCGCACGAAAACATGGTCGACATAGCTCGACCATGCAGGCGCGGCATCGCGCTTCAGCCGCTCGAAAAGCACTGACGACATTCGTGAAGGCTTAGCTGGCGGCGGAGGCGCCGGGCATCTCGGCCGGCTTCAGCATCACCGATTCGCCGCAGCCGCAGGCCGAAACCTCGTTCGGATTGCGAAACACGAAGCCGGAGCGAAGCTTGGTCGTCTCGAAGTCCATGACCGTGCCGAGCAGGAACAGCACCGCCGACGGATCGACGAAGACGCTGACGCCCTTCTCCTCGATGCGCTCGTCCTTGGCCTCGGGCGCCGCGACCTTCTGCATGGTGTATTCCATGCCAGCGCAGCCGCCCTTCTTGATGCCGATCCTGAGGCCGGCAACGGGTTCGTCCGCGTCCTCGACGATCTCGCGGATGCGCCCGGCAGCGGCCTCGGTCAGCGACATGACGGCAAAGCGTGAGCGAACGCCCATGGCTCTTCTCCTCGCAGCGCGCAATCCAGGCGCCGCATGCATATGATCAGTTAGCCCTAAGATCGGTGATCCCGGGGCCATCGGCAAGGGCTGCCGCGCGTCTCAGTCCGATTCCGGGTCGTTGGCCCAGATGCCCGGCGTCGCGAGTTCGACGGCGTGGCCATCGGGATCGCTGAAATAGAGGCTGCGGCCGCCCTGCGGCCACTTCATTTCGCCCGTAAGCGCCACGCCATTCGCCGCAAGATGGCTGCGCCAGGCCTCGAACGTGCTAGCCGGAATGCGGAGCGCGAAATGCAGGGGGCCATGGCCGTCATGGGCGGGAATTGTTCCGCCGGGCAGCGCGATATCGGCAAGCGTGCCACCGCGGCGAAAGACGAGCAGCACGCTCGACGGGCCGGCATCGAGCGCAGCGAAACGCAGATCGCCCTCCCCGGCCATCAGTTTGAGCCCGAGGACATCGCGATAGAAGGCAACCGCACGCGCGACGTCGTCGACATAGAGGGCGGTTTCGAGCACGCCGGTGATCGGCGGCGCGGATGCAACCTCCACCATTCTCAGTACCAGTCGAGCGCGACCCGCGCCTCGTCCGACATGCGATCCTGCGACCAGGGCGGATCGAAGGTCATGGTCACGTCGACCCGTCCGACCCCCGGAATTGCGCCGACCGCATTTTCCACCCAGCCGGGCATTTCGCCTGCAACCGGACAGCCGGGCGCGGTCAGCGTCATGTCGATGGCGATGTTGCGATCGTCGTCGACATCGATCTTGTAGATGAGACCTAGCTCATAGATATCGGCCGGGATTTCGGGGTCATAGACCGTCTTGAGAGCAGCGATGATATCGGCCGTGAGCTGTTCGAGCTCAGCGGCTGGGATCGAGCTCGGCGCGGCAAGTGGCAGCGCGCTGTCTTCTGCTGCGTCTGCTGCTTGGTCGACGATCCCGGTCATGGCGACGTCCTCGGACATGTCAAATCCTCAACTGAAGAAGCGCTGCGCCTTGAGCAGCGCTTCGGCGAGGCGATCCACCTCAGCCATGGTGTTGTAGAGGCCGAACGAGGCCCGGCAAGTCGAGGTGACGCCGAAGCGACGCAGCAAAGGCTGGGCGCAATGCGTGCCGGCCCGCACCGCTACGCCCTCGCGATCGATGATGGTCGAGATGTCGTGAGCATGCGCCCCGGCCATTTCGAACGAGATGATCGCGCCCTTGTCCGGCGTCGTGCCGAAGATCCTGAGGCTGTTGATCGCCGACAGGCGCTCCTGCGCATAGACGGCCAGGCTATGCTCATGCGCAGCGATGTTGACGCGCCCGAGCCGCTCCATATAGTCGAGCGACGCGCCGAGCCCGATCGCCTGAACGATCGGCGGCGTCCCGGCCTCGAAACGGTGCGGTGGCTCGGCATAGGTGACGGCCGTGCCCGTGACGTCACGGATCATCTCGCCGCCGCCCATATAAGGCGGCATCGCCTCAAGCAGCGCTTTCTTGGCATAGAGAACGCCGATGCCCGTCGGACCATAGACCTTGTGCCCGGTGAAGGCATAGAAATCGGCATCGAGGTCGCGCACATCGACCGGCAGGTGTACCGCGGCCTGGCTGCCGTCGATCAGCACCTTGACGCCATGCGCGTGGGCAATGCGGATGACCTCCTTCACTGGCACGATCGTGCCGGTGACATTGGACATATGCGTGATCGCCACGATCTTGGTCCGCGGCGTGATCAGCTTCTCGAAGACGTCGAGCCGGAACGCGCCGTCCTCGTCGACCGGCGCCCACTTGATCACCGCGCCCTTGCGTTCGCGATGGAAATGCCAGGGCACGATGTTCGAATGGTGCTCGAGGATCGAGAGAATGATCTCGTCGCCCTCGCCGATCGCCATGCGGCCGAAGGAGTCCGCGACGAGGTTGATCGCCTCGGTCGAGGACCGGGTGAAGATGATCTCGTCGGTCGAGCCGGCATTCAGGAAGCGGCGCACGGTTTCACGTGCGTTTTCATAAGCTTCCGTGGCAGCGTTCGAGAGATAGTGCAGGCCGCGATGGACGTTGGCATAGTCCTCGGTATAGGCCCTCATCACCGCATCGAGCATGGCCTGCGGCTTCTGGGCCGAGGCGCCGTTGTCGAGATAGACGAGCGGCTTGCCATAGACCTGCTTCGACAGGATCGGGAAGTCCCGCCTGACCGCCTCGACGTCATAGGGCGCCGCCTCGGCTTCGATAATGGTCATGCCAGCGTCTTCCGTCCGGCCAGCCAATCGCGGGCGATCTGTTCGAACGCCTCGCCGATCGCCTCGTCACCAAGGCCCTCGATCGCCTCGGCGAGGAACGCGGTGACCAGTAACGTCTCTGCCTCGGCCCGCGGCAGGCCGCGCGAAAGCAGATAGAACAGCATGTCCTCGTCGATCTCGCCCGAGGTCGCGCCATGCGCGCACTGGACGTCGTCGGCGAAGATCTCCAGCTCCGGCTTGACCGAGAAGGACGCATCCTCCGAGAGGAGCAGCCCTTGCGTCATCATCTTGCCGTCGACCTTCTGGGCGCCGGGACGCACGACGATGCGGCCCTGGAAGATGCCCTCGGCCTTGCCGTCCATCACCGCCTTGAACAGTTCGCGGCTGGCGCCGTTCGGCACCGCATGGTCGACGCCGAGCATGATGTCGGCATGCTGCTTGCCGCCGATCATGGTGGCGCCGAAGAGTCCGGCGCGTGCGAATTCGCCGCCATAGGTGACGAAGCTCTGCGAGCGCGAAATTGCGGCGCCGGTCATCAGTGTCAGATGATCGAACTGGCTCTCGCCGCCGATGGAGACAGCCGTCGTGCCGAGATGCACCGCCGCGTCCCCCTCAGCCTGCAGCTTGGCCCAAGTCACCTTGGCGCGATCACCGATGACTGCCTCGGTGACGATATTGGCAACGGAGGCAGCGGCATTCGGGCCCGTGAAAGTCTCCACGACACGCAGAGACGCTCCAGCGCCAACGGTCACGACATTGCGTGCAAACACCGAATAGGCGCCGCTCGTGACATGCGCGATCTCGACGGCGCGGGTGACGTCGAGCCCGGCCGGAACGCGAACCGCGACCCCGCCAGCCATCATCGCCGTGTTGAGGGTCACCATCGCATCGTCGAGCCGGCCGGCCAGCGCCCCGACGCGCTCGTCGCCCTGGTCCAACAGCGTGTCGAGACCCGTCACCTCGACACCGGCGAGGCCCGAGAGATCGGAGAGGTCGGGCCGATAGATGCCGTCGAGGATCACCAGCCGCGCCCTGTCGAGCCCCGGCAGGAGGTCCGCGATCGCGATGGAAGCAGGCTCGGCTGGCGGCGCCGGCGGCACGCTGCGCAGCAGCGCGCGCAGGTCCGTATAGCGCCAGGCCTCGGTGCGCCGATGCGGCAGTCCCTTTTTCTGGAACGCATCGAAGGCAACGACGCGCGCGGCGGCGACGCCGGCATCGCCCGGCAGATCGCCGCGCGCGGCCGAGAAGGCGTCGGCCAACGTGACCTCCGCCGGCGTGTGCAGGATGCGGGGTTCAGCGTTCATGACGGCACTCACGCCGCAGCCGCGCCGACATAGTCGGCATAGCCATTGGCCTCGAGTTCAAGCGCCAGTTCCGGACCGCCCGAGCGGACGATGCGACCGGCTGCCATGACATGCACGACATCGGGCACGATATGGTCGAGCAGGCGCTGGTAGTGGGTGATGACCAGCATCGAACGATCCGGTGCACGCAGCGCGTTGACGCCATCGGAAACCGTCTTGAGCGCATCGATATCGAGGCCCGAATCCGTCTCGTCGAGGATGGCGAGCTTCGGCTCGAGCAGCGCCATCTGCAGGATCTCGTTGCGCTTCTTCTCGCCACCGGAGAAGCCGACATTGAGCGGCCGGCGCAGCATTTCCTGAGTCACGTTAAGCTTTTCGGCGGCGACCTTCACCCGGCGCATGAAGTCCGGCGTCGTCAATTCCGCCTCGCCGCGCGCCTTGCGCTGCGCGTTCATCGCCGCCTTCAGGAAGGTCATGGTGGCGACGCCCGGGATTTCGAGCGGATACTGGAAGGCGAGGAAGATGCCCTTGGCCGCGCGCTCCTCGGCGGGCGTCTCGACGATCTCCTCGCCGCCGAACAGGATCGAGCCGTCGGTGATGTCGTAGCCGTCGCGGCCGGCCAGCACATAGGACAGCGTGGACTTGCCGGAGCCGTTCGGCCCCATGATGGCGTGGACCTCGCCGGTGGGCACCTCAAGGTTGACACCGCGGAGGATTTCGCGATCGCCGACCGAGGCGTGAAGGTTTTTGATGGAGAGCATCTTGATTTGTCCGTTCATTCCGGCGGCCACACTTCGCACCGCCGTCATGGCCAGGATAGTCCCGGCCATCAACGTCTGATCATCCACCGCCGAAGTCGTGATGCCCGGGCAAGCCGGACATGACGGTGGAAAAGCGAATGACTACCCGACCGACCCTTCGAGGCTGATCGAGATCAGCTTCTGCGCCTCGACGGCGAACTCCATCGGCAATTGCTGGATCACGTCCTTGACGAAGCCGTTGACGATCAGCGCCACGGCTTCCTCGGAGGTGAGCCCGCGCTGCAGGCAATAGAAGAGCTGGTCGTCGGCGATCTTCGAAGTCGTCGCCTCGTGCTCGAACACCGCGCTCGCATTCTTCGATTCGATGTAGGGCACGGTATGTGCGCCGCACTGGTCGCCGATCAAGAGGCTGTCGCAATTGGTGAAATTGCGCGCGCCGCTGGCTTTTCGGTGCGCCGAGACGAGACCGCGATAGGTGTTGTCAGAGCGGCCCGCGGCGATGCCCTTCGAAATGATCCGGCTTCTCGTATTCTTGCCGAGATGGATCATCTTCGTGCCGCTGTCGACCTGCTGATAGCCGTTCGAAACCGCGATCGAATAGAACTCGCCCTGGCTTTCGTCGCCGCGCAGGATGCAGGACGGATATTTCCAGGTGATCGCCGAGCCGGTCTCGACCTGCGTCCACGAGATCTTCGAGCGGTCGCCGCGGCAATCGCCGCGCTTCGTGACGAAGTTGTAGATGCCGCCCTTGCCGTCCTTGTCCCCGGGATACCAGTTCTGGACGGTCGAGTATTTGATCTCGGCATCATCGAGCGCGACGAGCTCGACGACGGCGGCATGAAGCTGGTTCTCGTCACGCATCGGCGCGGTGCAGCCCTCGAGATAGGACACATAGGCGCCCTTCTCGGCAATGATCAGCGTGCGCTCGAACTGGCCCGTATTCCGCTCGTTGATGCGGAAATAGGTCGACAGTTCCATCGGGCAGCGGACGCCCTCGGGCACATAGACGAACGATCCGTCCGAGAAGACCGCCGAGTTCAGTGTCGCGTAGAAATTGTCCGTCGTCGGAACCACCGTGCCCAGATATTTGCGCACGAGGTCCGGATATTCGCGGATCGCCTCGGAGATCGCGCAGAAGATGACGCCGGCCTTCTTCAGTTCTTCCTTGAAGGTCGTGACCACGGAGACGCTGTCGAACACGGCATCGACGGCGACGCGGCGGTCGCTCGCGCCCTCGACGCCGGCCAGGATCTCGCGCTCGCGGAGCGGAATGCCGAGTTTCTCATAGGTGGCGAGCAGCTCGGGGTCGACCTCGTCGAGCGACTTCGGACCCTTGGTGCTCTTCGGCGCCGAATAGTAATAGAGATCGTCGAAATCGATCTTCGGATAATGGACGCGCGCCCAAGTCGGCTCCGTCATGGTCAGCCAGCGCCGATAGGCCTCAAGCCGCCATTCGAGCATCCATTCCGGCTCGTTCTTCTTCGCCGAGATATAGCGGACGATGTCCTCGGACAGGCCCTTGGGCGCCCGGTCGGACTCGATGTCCGTGACGAAACCATATTTATACTGATCGACGTCGATCCTGCGAACCTGATCGACTGTCTCCTGAACTGCGGGCATTTCCAACTCCGTCGCCGCGGTTTCAAGGACCGCGGGTTGAGCAGTGCTTTCAGGCGGCGCGCGTCATGCCCGGCCTCAGCCGCGACATGACCCGTCCCCAGACTTCACCAAACCTAGATATGTCGTCTTCCGTCGTTTCCCAGCCGAAGCTGAGCCTTACTACCGACCCTGCGCGCGTATCAGCAAGGCGCATCGCCTTCATGACATGCGAGACCTGAACCTTGCCGGACGAACAGGCGGAGCCTGCCGATATGGCGATGCCTTCGAGATCGAAGGCAATCACCAGCGTCTCCGCGCGGAGACCATCCACGGCAAGCGCCGCCGTCTGCGGCAGCCTTTCGGCACCGCCGCCGACGAGAATGGCTTCCGGCAGCGCCGCGAGGCGATCACGCCAGGCGTGCCATTCATCGGCGCGCCCGAGATCATCGGCGGATGCAGCAGCGGCGGCACCGAAGCCAGCGATCGCAGCCACATTCTCCGTGCCGGCACGGGCATATTTTTCCTGCCCGCCACCGGTCACAAGCGGCAGCGGCGCGGCGAGATCGCCGCCGAGAATGATGGCGCCAATGCCCTGCGGGCCGCCGATCTTGTGCGCCGAAAGGGTCAGGAAGTCGACGCCCAAGGCTGCGATGTCGATCGGGATGCGTCCTGCCGCCTGGATCGCATCGGCATGAACCAGAGCGCCGAAACGCCCCGCGAGGCGCGCAACCTCTGCAACGGGCTGGATCGTGCCGGTCTCGTTGTTGGCGAGCATGACCGAAATGAGCGCGCGCTGGTCCCTTGGCAGTGCGGTCAGAGCCTCTTCGAGACGATCCAGACGAATGACGCCCTCGTCGTCAACTTCGACGCGATCGATCTGATCGGCAGCGAAGCGTCCGCCGGCCAAGACCGAAGGATGTTCCGTGGCGCCCATAACGAGACGATCGAGCCGGATTTCTCCCGCGCCGACACGCTGGCGTGGCGACAGGACCGTGACATTCGCCTCGGTGCCCCCGCTCGTGAAGATGACGCGATCCGCAGAGCCGCCGACCAGTGCTGCCACCTGCCGCCGGGCGGTCTCGACGCGGCCGCGTGCCGCCCTGCCCTCAGAATGAACGGATGATGGATTTCCGACGGACTGCAACGCCTCGATCATGGCCACGCGGGCCTGCGGGCGCAGCGGGGCACCTGCATTGTAATCGAGATAGATTCGCGCCCGCGTCAAAGCCGCCTCCAGGCACCCAGCCTGAGGCCGGGTCCAGACCCGCCGCCAATGGCAGGGTCCATGTCGCATTATGCTTGAAATCCGCACCCTGCATCATGCTACAAGGCCGGCTTCCCGGCCGGGCTGCGTCCGACCGTTCCATTCGAACTGTTCTAAGGTGTTCTAGAAACCCTGAGGATCAGAGTCAAGTTCCGGAGCCGCTCCCATAGCAGGGTTTTGGCCGCAGGAACACGCCAGAGGTACGCGCCGTCCATGCCCGAAATCATCTTCACCGGCCCTGCCGGCCGTATCGAAGGACGCTATCAGCCGTCCAAGACGAAGAACGGCCCGATCGCCATCATCCTGCATCCGCATCCGCAATTCGGCGGCACGATGAACAATGCGATCACCTATCAGCTGTTTTACATGTTCGCGAAGCGCGGCTTCGCGGTTCTGCGCTTCAATTTCCGCGGCGTCGGCCGCAGCCAGGGCGAATTCGACCATGGCGAAGGTGAGCTTTCGGATGCCGCTTCGGCGCTCGACTGGGCGCAGACGGTCCATCCTGACGCACGCGCCTGCTGGGTCGCCGGTTTCTCGTTCGGCTCGTGGATCGGCATGCAGCTCCTGATGCGGCGGCCGGAGATCGAGGGCTTCATCTCGATTGCTCCCCAGGCCAATCTCTACGACTTCTCGTTCCTCGCGCCCTGCCCGTCCTCCGGCCTGATCGTCCATGGCGACCAGGACAAGGTCGCGCCGCCCAAGGACGTCCAGACGCTCGTCGACAAGCTGAAGACCCAGAAGGGTATTATCGTCGAGCAGACGATCATGCCGGGTGCCAACCACTTCTTCGAAGGCCAGGTCGAGCCGCTGATCGACATTTGCGGCGCCTATGTCGACAAGCGCCTGAAGGCGATCACCGAAGCCGCATAACCCGCGCAGGTTGCGCAAGATCAAGGCGATCTCTCCTCTGTCCGTCATTCTTGATGGCGGAGGCATGGAGATGGACGTTTTGCGCTTCGGTTTCTGGTCGGCGATCGCCGCTTTCGTCTTCAGCATCGGCTACGGCATCCCGCAGATCCTGCAGGTTGCCGGAGTCCTTCGCTTTCCCGTTGACGAGATCCTGATCTTCGCGCCGTCGCTGGCGCTGGCGCCGAGCTTCGTTCTCGCGATGGCGGGCCTGCATGCGACGCAGCCGGCGCCGCTGCGGGTCTGGAGCCTTGCCGGCCTCTCGCTGGCTGTGATGTATGCGACGCTGGTCAGCATCGTCTACGTGATCCAGCTTTCGGCCGTCATTCCGGCAAAGCTTGCCGGTGGCAATGCGATTTCGACGCTTTTTGGCTGCTGCGCGCTCGGCAACCCGCTGACAGGCGTCGACCTACTCGGCTACACCCTGATGAGCCTCGCCACCTTGGTCGCGGCGCCCAGCTTACCGGCAGGCTCTGCTCTCCGTCGCTGCTTCATCGCCAACGGCCTGCTCGCTCCATTCCTGATCCTGCAGACGGTCTGGCCGGGGCTGATCTGGATTGGCGCCCTGTGGCTCATCAGCTTTCCGCTGGCGATGGCGCTGCTGGCGCGCGACTTCAAGCGGACCGCAGCCACTAGTGCGGCTGTTCCTCGTCGAGGGGCATTGTGGTGACGGCTGCGGCGAGCGCCGCCGCACGCGCCGCCGTCTTGCGGATCCGGCGCTCCTTCAGATAGGCGACGATTTCGCGCCGGTTCTGGAACAACGGCAATTTGCGGCGCGGCGCGCGACGCTCCAGGGCGAGCCCAACCTCGGCGATCTCGTCGTGATCGTCCAGCCGGCGGACGATGAGATCCACGGGCCCGGCCGCGACGCGGTCGCCCTCTTCGATATCCCCCGCAAGCGAGCGGCGCATGAAGCCCGCGACGGTTTCGCTTGCCTCCTCCGCGGTCAGCTCGAAGCCATAGGCCTCGGCGAGGTCGCCGAGCTTGACGTCGGGCTCTATGGCGAAATCCCCGAACAGCGCCGAAGCGTCAGCGCTATCGGCAGGCCTCGCAAACAACTGGTCGAGCAGGCGGACATGCTCGGTGGCCGCAATAATATAGACCTGATCCCCCGCTACGAGCGGGCCCGCCGCCTCGAAGCGCAGCGAGCGGCCATCGCGCAGGATCAGCGCCGGACGGGCCCAGCGCGGAATCCGCCGCCCCCGACCAACGGCGCTTTCGGGCATCACGCGATAGGTGACGATCTCATGATCGCCGCGGCCGGGGAGCTCGATATCGACGCGCTCGACCGGGCCATAGCGCGCCGGCACCACGAGGCCGAGCCAGCGGGCGACCGGCGCGATCGTCCAGCCCTGCAGCACCAGCGAGCAGAGGACGACGATGAAGGCGACGTTGAACATCATCTGCCCGTGTGAGACGCCGCCAACCATCGGCAGGATCGCCAGCAGGATAGAAACCGCGCCGCGCAGCCCGACCCAGGCGACGAAGGCGGTTTCATTACGCGAGAAGCCGAACGGCACCAGGCAAAGCCAGACGGCGACCGGCCGCGCGATGAAGATCAGCACCGCGGCGATCCCGAGCGCCGGCAGCAGCACGCTCCCGAACTCGCTCGGCGTCGCCAGGAGGCCGAGTGTCAGGAACATCGCGATCTGCGCCAGCCAGCTCATGCCCTGCAGCACGCGCCGGAGCGCCAGGATCTGGCGCATGCGGACATTGCCGCAGATCAGGCCAGCAACATAGACGGCCAGGAATCCGCTGGCCCCGCCAATGCCTGTGGCGGCGAACAGTACAAGCACGAGCGCCATCACCAGGATCGGATAAAGCGCCGACTCCAGTTCCACCCTGTTGACGATGCGCACGATGACGAAACCGCCGATGAGACCGGTGATCGAGCCGACGCCGATCTGCAGGAAGAAGGATCGCAGCAGGCTGAGAAAGGCTTCGCCCTCGCCGGCAGCGGCTGTGGCGATCCCGACCAGCGCCACCGTGAGGAAGATCGCCATCGGATCGTTGGAACCGGATTCGACTTCAAGTGAGGACCGCACACGCTCGCGCAGCGAGATGCCGCCGACGCGGAGCAGGAAGAACACCGCCGCCGCATCGGTCGATGCCACGATCGTGCCGAGCAGCATGGCCGAGATCCAGTCCCAGCCGAAGACGAAGCGCGCCGCGAGGCCAACGATCCCTGCCGTGACCAGCACGCCGATCGTCGCGAGCGTCAGCGCCGGCAGCGCGGCCGCGCGAAAGGCCGAGGACTTGGTCTCGAAGCCGCTTTCGAACAGGATGATGGCGAGCGCGATCGAGCCGATGAAATAAGCGACGCGGCCATCGCTGAAATGAATGCCGAGTCCATCCTCGCCGGCCAGAAGACCGAGCAGGAGAAACACGAGCAGCAGCGGTGCGCCGAACCTCGTCGAGAAGATCGAGGTAAACACCGCCACGCCGACAAGCAGCGAACCGATCAGGATGGCGACATACATGCTCTCGATCATGGGGCGTAGAAGCTCGCTTCTCCTTCGGCGTGGACCAGATGAGCCCGCGCGCTGTCGAACGATTCGCAAGATAGCGGCGGGGCGCGGCGCCAGCGTGGCGGCCGTGGAACAAGATGGCAGCCGTTGGCCCAAGACAATAAGGCAGCGCCCGGAGAGGCCCCTGTCAAGGGAGCGACAGCACGCCGCCGGACATCGGCTCGGGACAGCCGGTGGTTTCGGGAAAGCTGATCGGCAGGCCGGCGCGGTTTCTTGCCGCAAGATAGGCGAAGGCCTGCGCCTCGATGAAGTCGACCGACCAGCCATGCGCGTCGGCGGTGGTGACATCCGCCCGGCTCATCGCGGCCAGCTGGCGAAGAATCGCGGGATTATGCGCGCCGCCACCGCAGACGACGATCCGGTCGGCGCCGCCGGCAAGCGCGATGCCGCGCGCGATCGATTCGGCTGTGAAGGCGGCGAGCGTCGCAGCCGCATCGGCCGTCGACAGCCGCGCCACCGGCGCGCGCGAGAACGCGTCGCGATCGAGCGATTTCGGCGGCTTCAAGTCGAACCAGGGATCGGCGATCAGCTCGGCCAGCGTCTGCGCCTGCACCTGCCCCGAGAGCGACATGAGTCCGTCGCGATCCATGGCGGCGCCCGTACGCTCACGCATCAGATCGTCGATCAGTGCATTGCCTGGGCCTGTGTCGAAAGCAATCAGCGATCCATCGGCGGCGACTCGGGTGACATTCGCGACACCGCCGATATTCACCACGGCGACATCGCCCGAAAGCCCTGCAGCCCGGACGAGCGCGCGATGAAAGATCGGCACCAGGGGCGCGCCCTGCCCGCCCGCGGCAACATCTGCGGCCCTGAAATCATGAACGACTGGGATGCCGAGCCTTTTTGCCAGCGCCGCGCCATCGCCGATCTGCACCGTCAGCCGCCGCGCTGGCGCATGGAAGACGGTCTGGCCGTGGAAGCCGACCAGCGAAACCCTGACGGCGTCAACATCTTCGCGCGCCAGCAAGTGCTCGACCGTTTCGGCATGCGCGTCGGTGACGATGCGCTCCGCCTCTGCAAGGACGCCGGGCCGCGCCGTCCGGTCGGTCAGCGTGGTGGCCGCGGCGAGCGCTGCGCGCAGCACGGCCCGCTCATCTTCGGAATACGGACGAAAGGCCGTCGGGCCGAACGCTTCGACATCCTCGCCATCGGTGGCGATCAAGGCCGCGTCGATGCCATCCATCGACGTGCCGCTCATCAAGCCCACCGCAACAATCCTGCGCATGATTCGGATCCCGTCTCCTGCCCGCGGGCCTTGTTTCGCCAGCTGCAGCGCCTCCGTCAATGAAGGAGGTGACAAACGCCTGCGGCTCGGCTATAGCCTCGCCCATGAGCCTCTCTGCCCGCACCTTCTTCTTTGGCTGGTACTTTAGCTATCCGTTGCCGGCGGCGGAGGCAGGAGCGCGCTCGAAGTAGAAGATCGAAGCATCCCCCACCAAGCCGCCAAACCGAGTTGGCGGCTTTTTTGTTGGCCGCTGCCGGGAAACTCCAAGGAGCCCGAACCGTGCCCGACACCACAGACGATCTGCGCATCAGCGCATTGAAGGAACTCTCGCCACCCGCAGCCGTGATGGCCGAGTTCCCCCGCACCGATGCTGCGAGCCTGACGGTCGCGACGAGCCGCCGCGCGCTGCATGACATTCTGCATGGCCGCGACGATCGCCTCGCCGTCGTGATCGGCCCCTGCTCGATCCACGATCCAGAGGCAGCCATCGACTACGCCCACCGCCTCGTCGAAGAGCGCAAGCGTCTTGGCTCCGAGCTTGAGATTGTCATGCGCGTCTATTTCGAGAAGCCGCGCACAACGGTCGGGTGGAAGGGCCTTATCAACGATCCCGACCTCGATGGAAGCTTCCATATCGACAAGGGCCTGCGCCGCGCGCGCAGCCTGCTGCTCGAGATCAACAAGCTCGGTCTGCCGGCCGGCTCCGAATTCCTCGACATGACGACGCCGCAATATTTCGCCGATCTCGTCGGCTGGGGCGCCATCGGCGCGCGGACGACCGAGAGCCAGGTGCATCGCGAGCTGGCTTCCGGCCTCTCCTGCCCGGTCGGCTTCAAGAACGGCACTGACGGCAATGTGAAGATCGCGGTCGACGCGGTTCTCTCCGCCTCGCAGCCGCATCATTTCCTGGCGGTGACCAAGGAGGGACGCTCGGCGATCGCCGCCACGACCGGCAATGACGACTGCCACATCATCCTGCGTGGCGGCAAGGCGCCGAACTATGACGCGGCAAGCGTCGATGCGGCTGCCGCTGAACTCGCCAAGGCCGGGCTGCCACCCTTCCTGATGATCGATGCCAGCCACGCCAACAGCCTGAAGAAGCCCGAAAACCAGCCGCGCGTCTGCGATGAGATCGGCGCACAGATTGCCGCCGGCGATGACCGCATCATGGGCGTGATGATCGAAAGCAATCTCGTTGCCGGCCGGCAGGATCTCGTGCCGGGACGTCCGCTGGTCTATGGCCAGAGCATCACCGATGGCTGCATCGACTGGCAGACCTCGGTCGGCGTGCTCGAACGGCTTGCCGAAGCGGTCGCGCACCGGCGCGAACGCAGCCGGCCGGAAGCACGGCTCGCCGCCGCAGTCTGACCGGGTCGCAGGAAACCCGGGTTACAGCAAACCTGGCCGTCGCTGATGATCTTTTCGGCGGCGGCTGCTAAAGCCTGCCGCGCCACCCACTCTGTCGAGATGATGCCATGACCGCGTTCAAGTCCGATTTCCTGCAGGTGCTCAGCGAGCGCGGGCTCATCCATCAGATTTCAGACCCTGAGGGACTCGACGCACAGTGCATCAAGGGGCCGATCACGGCCTATGTCGGTTATGACGCGACGGCGACCAGCCTCCATATCGGCAATCTGATTTCCGCGACTATGCTGCACTGGTTGCAGGAGACCGGACATCGGCCGATCGCCTTGATGGGCGGCGGCACGTCGATGGTCGGCGACCCCTCGTTCCGCGACGACCAGCGCAAGCTGCTGACCATCGAGGAAATCGACCGCAACATTGCCGGCATCAAGCAGATCTTCTCGCGCATCCTGCGCTTCGGCGAAGGGCCGGGCGACGCGATCATGGTCAACAATGCCGACTGGCTGCTGAAGCTCAACTATGTGGAGTTCCTGCGCGATGTCGGCCGGCACTTCTCGGTCAATCGCATGCTTTCCTTCGATTCGGTGAAGCTGCGGCTCGATCGCGAGCAGTCGCTCTCCTTCCTCGAATTCAACTACATGATCATGCAGGGCTACGACTTCGTCGAGCTCAACCGCCGCTATGACTGCGTGCTGCAGATGGGCGGCTCCGACCAGTGGGGCAACATCATCAATGGCGTCGACCTGGCCCACCGGATGGACCGACCGCAGCTCTATGCGCTGACGACGCCGCTGCTCACCACCTCATCGGGCGCCAAGATGGGCAAGACGGCGAAGGGCGCCGTCTGGCTCAATGGCGACCTCTTCAGCCCCTATGATTTCTGGCAGTATTTCCGCAACACCGAGGATGCCGATGTCGGCCGCTTCCTGAAGATCTTCACGCGCCTGCCGCTGTCCGAGATCGCGCGGCTCGAGGCGCTTGGCGGTGCCGAGATCAACGACGCGAAGAAGATCCTGGCCACCGAGGCGACCGCGGTCGTGCATGGCCGCGGAGCCGCCGAAGCCGCCGCTGAGACGGCGCGCCAGACCTTCGAGGAAGGCGCGCTCGCCGAGTCGCTGCCGACCATCGAAGTTCCTGCAGCCGAATTCGAGGCAGGGATTGGCGCGCTCGGTCTTTTCGTCCGCGCCGGCCTCGTCGCCTCGAACGGCGAGGCACGGCGCCAGATCAAGGGCGGCGGCCTCAGGGTGAACGATGCCGCCCTTTCCGACGAGAAGGCGATGATCGGCCCCGGCCTGCTGACGCCTGAAGGCGTCGTCAAGCTTTCGCTCGGCCGCAAGAAGCACGTCCTGATCCGCCCGGCCTGACCGGAAACGGCCTCAGGGCATCGCCTCGACCACGATGGCCCGGATGGCACCTTCGATCGGTCCCGATCCGAACCGCCGCTCGAGCGCCTCGGCAGCCTTATCCGTCGCCTCCATGAGCCCGCCCGGTCGTCGTGTCTCGATCTCGGCGCGCATCGGCGTGCCCTGGCAGTAGGTCATGGCGACCTCTCTTGCCGAGCCGCCATGGCTGATGCGCGCGACGGTCTGCATGTCGATGGACCCGAAACCCGCCGCGGTGAGGTCGGCGCGGATGCGGGCCTGATCGAAATGGCCGTGCGGCGTGCGCGCCATGAAGAGCGGCGGATCCTCGGGAAACATCGCTCCAAGCGCCATCGTCACGGTCTCGGCGAACACATTGGCGGGCAGCGCATCCCAGACATTGAAGACATAGCGCCCGCCCGGACGGAGCAGCCGCAGGGCCTCGCGATAAGCCTTCACCTTGTCGGGGAAGAACATCACGCCGAACTGGCAGGCGACCACGTCGAAGCCACCATCTTCGAACGGCAAGGCCATGGCGTCGGCGATCTGGAAGGTGATGCGCTTGTCGTCGGCTTGCTGCGCGATCGCTCGGTCGAGCATCGGCTGATTAAGATCAGTGGCGATGATGGTTGCATCGGCAGGAAGCCGCGCAGCGAGCGCGCGCGTCAGGGCGCCCGTTCCCGCTGCGATTTCCAGCAGGCGTTTGGGACGTGCCGCGGCGATTCGCTCGGCGAGATCGTCGGCATAGGTCTGGAAGATCAGCGGGACCAGGAAACGATCATAGAGATCAGGAATAGCACCCGCGAAGACAGCGTCGTTGGTGTTCATGATTTCTCTCCGAGGCGCGCCGAAATTCGGGCGCCCCGCCATGAATACACCCGACGAGGTCCCGAAACGAGACGGGGCGTCAGTTGACCGGGAACTCGAAGATCTTCCGGAAGATGCCGGGCGTGATCATCGACAACGGATTGACCGTGAGGCTCGGGCCGGAAATCGGTCCTTCAACCTTGAACGTCACGCCAAACAACCCGCCTTGGCTGCCGCCGCCCAGCGCGAGGCCGATCAGCGGCAGGCGGCCGAACAGGTTGTTGACCGCATAGGCAGGCAGATAGGTTCCGGCGACGGAGATCACCTGCTTGGCGAGGTCGATCGTGCCGTTGAGCGTCGCGCCGACCGTTGCGCCGCGCAGCACGGCGTCCTCGATAACGATGAGCGAGCCGCGCTTAGTATAATCGAGCCGCATCCGGTCGAAGGGAACGTGATCGGGATCGAGACCACTCGGCTGGGCGGCCTCACCGGTGCCTGTCGAGGCCGAAACCAGCTTTCGCATCGAGGCTTCGTCGACGATTGCGAAACTCGCTACGTCGAACACGCCGGAGAATGGTCCCTTGGCGCCGCTTCGCTCGCCCGACAGGCGGAGCTTGCCGCCGCTGATCCGCCGATAGAGATCGACAAAGCTGAACAGATTGCCGGCATCGGCGGATTGGAGGTCGAGGCTTGCACCCGAAGATCCGCTGTCCTTGTAGACCATCGCGACGCCGCCGCCAGGCAGCGAACCCTTGAGGCTCGCCTTGCCAACGGCGCCGTTGTTCGTGGAAACCAGAATGGCGCTATTCGAGAGCGTGACCTGGCCGAAGCCGGTGATGCTGTCGATCTTCGCATCGACCGACAGCGAAGCCGCGCTGTCATCCGGCGATGGCGTGTTGGACTTCAACTGCGCGATCAGCCCGCGCGCGTCGAAGGAAGCGCCACGCGCCGTGATCTGGTAGCCGTCGCCCTTGCGGACCAGCGCCACCGAGATCTGGTCGCCCTTGCGCAGCGCAAAGCGATCGATATCGGCCGAAACGAGCCCATATTTGGCATCGAGGACAGCTTTGCCACGGAAACCGAAGCCGTCGCCGGTCGCCACCATATTGTCGACGAGGAAGCCCCCATCCGGGCGCGGCACCATGTCGAACACGAGCTTGGCGGGCACGCCGATGCCCTTGGTCCAGCCGAGGGCCTGCAGCATGAGCCGTGCCTGCTTCAGGTCGAATTCATAGTGCTGGCCCTTACGGCCATCGCCAAGATCGGTGATCGAGGCGCCGACCGTGCCGCCGAGCATGTTGTCGAGGCCGATGCCGAGACGCTTGCGGGCATCGGCATCGAGGACGAGCTGAACGCTGCGCCGTGCCGCCTCGCTGTCGCCATCTCCCGTCCGCAGGGGCTGCGTCAGGTCGATCGTGGCCGGCACGCCGTTGATCGTCGCCTTGCCGTTGATCGAGAAGGCGTCGGCGCTCGCCGTCATGGCGAAAGCGCCGCCCTTGATGATGCGGTCTTCGATCGGCGCTGTGCTCGCGAAATTGGTCGTGTCGAGCGTTGCACTCCATTTGATGTCGCTCGGCAGCAGTCCCGGCTTCAGCGGCATGGTGATCGACAGGCTGCCGCGTCCGTCGCCAGAGAGATTGGCTGGATTGATGCCATTTCGCGACATCGCACGCATCGGCTCGGAATTCGCGATCTCGGCGATGGCGCCAACATCGCCCTCGAACTGTGTCTCGATCCGGCTTTCGGCATTGGCCACCGCCGTATTGGGCACGGCGAAGATGCCGGCCGTGATGTCGACCGACTTGCCCGAGGGCGCGGTGATCGTGCCCTTGTCGATATCGATGCCGAAGGTCGAGCCGGCGACCACGGCATTGCCGCTGACATTGGTGATGGCCGGGATCGTGCCAACCGTCGTGAAGCTGACATCCTCGAGGCGAGCGTCGAGGCGCATGTAGTTTTCCGGCATGGTGACGCGCTCGCCGGTCCACAAGACGCCGCCCGGAACCGCCGCCTCGAAATGGCCCGAGGCGATGCGGCCGCCGATCACATGCTCCAGAACCCATTTGCGCGCCGGGCCGGCCAGTGTCGGGGGCCAGATTTGCTTCAGGGCCGAAATCGACATCGGCGTGAATGAGGCCGAGAGTGCCATCGAGGGCGTCGCCCCTTCCAGCCCGAGCGTTCCAGCGGCGGCAACCGAGGCGACGGGCGTGGTGATGTCAAAATCGGTGATGTCGATGCGCTTACCGGGAAAATCCGCCGTCCCGACCAGAGCGATGCGGTCGGCGACGATGGGTGGCGAGTTGCTGTCGCTCGCCAGCATGGCGCCGCGGGATTCGAACTCGAAGCTGTAACGGCCATCGGATCGGTCCTCGAGCGGCTTGATCGCGCCGGTCAGAACGGCCGACGTCGGACCGAACTGGAAATTCGAGGGTTCCAGAATGAGGCTGCGCCGGGCGATGTCCCAATGGACGCGGATCGTCGCCTCGTCCAGCAACACGGTATCCTTGCCGAAGCCGGACACAAACTTGCCGGCGCCGAGATCGAAACGGAGCTGCGCATCCTTGACGTCGCCATCCGCGCCGAGCACGACCGTCGCGCGGCCGAACAGCGGAATGTCGGAGACGATCAGGCTCTCGGGACGGCCGAAATTCGGCTCGATGTCGGCGAGGGTCAGCTGGGAAAAGGAGAGCGTCAGATTGCGGTCGCCGGTCTTCGGATCAAGCGAGCGCTCGCCCACGATCCCCCACCGGCCGGCATAGCCCGATGTGGCGAAAGTCGCCTTGATCGTTCCGCCGGGATCGAGGTTGAGCGAGAGATCGGTATGCGGGAAGACGCGCTGCTGCAGCTTCTTGGCGTCCCAGATGTGGATCGTCGCGGCGTCCACATTGAGGCGCTGGAAGTTGCGCGCGATCGCCGCGTCGATGGCCGGCTCCAGACCGCCATTCATGATATGGAGCGCCGTGAACAGGTCGGGGAAGCCGCCATCGATCGCGTCGAGGGCCGGGGGCGGCGTGGACCGGTCTGCCGCTGCCGGTTTCACGGCGGCCGAGGCAGGAACAACGTGATCCGCCGTGCCGAGATAGATGCGTCCGTCGCCGCCGCGCACCAGCGAGACGTCCGGATCACTCACCTCGACCTGTGTGATATCGAGGCGAAGACGCAGCAGAGACAGCGGATCGATGCCGAGGCGCAAGGTCGGGATATGCGCCACCGAACCATGACCGCGATCGTCGACCCTGATTTCGTCGAAACGGGCCATCAGGCCCATCACGGGATCGACGTCGATCATGGCCGCGCCGACCGTGACATCATATCCGGGGCCGAGCTGGCGGCTGATCGTCTCGGCGACGCGCTCGCGCAGCACGCCGAGCTCTACGGGTCCGGACGCAAGAATGAAGGCGAGAGCGACGAAAAGCACGATCAGCATCAGGGCGAGCGTGCTCGCAATGCGCAGCATGATGCCCAGCCGCCCGCGCCGGCGCATCGGTACCTTGGCCGCGAGCGGTCGGTGGGCCCGCGCCGAGGGAAACTGGTCGAGCCGCATTGTCAGGCGTCAAAACCCTCTGTCGCTGCAAAAGCAGGTATGACTGCGGTCTTGCTGACCACAGATCCGGCGGCATCAACGCCATAGGCGGCCAAGCCGCGCAATTCGCGGGGCGTCCGTCTCTTCATACCTTGTAACCTATTCCCGTTTTTTGTTTCTGAGGCCAGACAAACCCGACAAAAGGAAGGCAAGAATGGGCCAGCTCGCCCCAGGAGACAACGCCCCTTCGTTTGAACTCCCCACCGATGACGGGGGTTCCGCGTCGCTCGCGGCCTTTCGCGGCCGGAAGCTCGTGATCTTCTTCTATCCGGGCGACGACACCCCGACCTGCACCACCGAAGCGCTGGATTTTACCACGGCCATGGCCGATTTCGAGGCGGCTGGAACGACGGTTCTCGGCATCTCGCCTGATTCGGTAAAATCGCATGCGCGGTTCAGGCAGAAGCGCGGACTTGGCGTCTTGCTCGCGTCAGACGAGACGAAGGACGTCGTCGAAGCCTATGGCGTCTGGCAAGAGAAGCAGATGTATGGCCGGACCTATATGGGCGTCGTACGCACCACATTCCTGATCGATGCCGAAGGCCGCATCGCCCGCATCTGGCCGAAGCTCAAAGTGAAGGGCCATGTCGCCGAAGTGCTGGCTGCAGCAAGGGCGCTGTGACGATCATGACCACCGCTTTCGCCAGCCTCGCCGATGCCTCGGCCAAGATCGTCGCTACCGCCGATCTCGACGAGAAGGTCGACATCGCGTTTGCGGCCGCCAAGGCCTGGTTTGGACGGCGGCTGTCGCTGCGCGGCGCCGAGGACCGACCGATGCCGGACCGGCCCGGCCGCCCGGAACGGCCGCTGCTCGTACCGCCGCGGGCCCTCCCGAAGCGCTCGGTCGCCTCCCCTCAGGGCCGGACTGCGCTGATCCATTCACTCGCCCATATCGAGTTGAATGCGGTCGACCTGACCTGGGACCTTGTCGGCCGCTTCGCCCGCGTGCCGATGCCGCGCTCGTTTTTCGACAACTGGGTGCAGGTGGGGCTCGAGGAAGCGAAGCACTTCTCGCTGCTCGCCGACCATCTTCGCGCGATCGGCTCCGCCTATGGCGACCTGCCCGCGCATGACGGGCTCTGGCAGGCGACACAGGAAACCGGGCACGACCTCATGGCGCGCCTCGCCGTCCTGCCTCTGGTGCTTGAAGCGCGCGGGCTCGACGTCACCCCGCCTCTGATCGGCAAGCTGGCGGAACAGGGCGACGAGCCCGGCGCCGGTATCCTTGAGATCATCTACCGCGACGAGCGGCGCCACGTCGCCTTCGGCTGCAAGTGGTTCCGCTTCCTGTGCGACCGTCATGGGCTCGCGCCCGAGCCGACCTTCCGGAAGCTCGTGATCAAGCATTTCCGCGGACCGCTGAAGCCCCCCTTCAACGACGCCGCACGCGCCGAGGCCGGCATGACTCCCGGTTTCTACCGGCCGCTCGTCCGCGCGCTCGACGTGTAGCCATGGCGCGAGGGTAACCAAGGTTTAACCTTAACGCTTTCTAATCAGCGATGAACCGGCTGCCCCTGAAAGCGCCGGCTGCGGTCATCATCGCCAGGTTGAAGCGCCCATGCTGCCGAATGCCAGAGCTGCTCCAAACCGGCCGGCTTCCTCTCCCGACGCCCGGCAGGCCGCCAACCAGAACCGCGTCGCCAAACCGCCGAAAGTCGAGACTCGCGTCATCATCGCGCGCGGCGACCGCCTGCAGGCTGTCCATTTCAGCCCAAGGCTGATGGCTGTCGCGGGCGCCTGCTTCGTGCTCTTTTCAGTCTTCTATTTCGCGTCGACCGCCTATCTCGTCTTCCGTGACGACTGGCTGCGGCAGGACAGCGGCGCCGAGGCAGTGCTGCGCGAGACCTATGAGGACCGCATCTCGGCGCTACGCAACGAGATCGAGCGCATCACCTCGCGCCGCATGGTCGATCACGCCACCGTCGAGCAGAAGGTCGAGCAGCTTCTCGATCGCCAGGACGAGCTCGGCCAGCGACAGGACATGCTGGCACGGCTGACCGAGGCCGCGCGGAAGGCCGGTTTCGACGTCGCACCGCCCCCGCCACCGCGCAAGGATGGCAAGCAGGCGAGTGCCGACGACGCCATCGCCGTGCCCAGCCTCACCCTTGCCAGCGCAGCAGGCGGCACGCAGCGCGATCCGCTCGCCCCCCTGCCCGGCACGGACCGTATCGCCTCGATCGAAAGCGACATTGCCGCCATGGAGACGGCGCAGGACGCAACGGTCACGAAGCTCGCCAGCGGCGTGACGACCCGCGCCGACCGGATCGCGGCACTTTTGAAACGCGTCGGACGCAAGGTTCCGCGGCCTCTGGCCGAGGACGATGTCGGCGGCCCCTTCGTTCCCCTGCCGATGGCAACCGAGCCCGACCGTTTCGCGAGCGGCGTCGCGGTGCTGTCGGCCGAGCTCGACCGGCTCGCCACCGTCCGCAAAGTTGCGCTCTCGCTGCCCTGGAGCCAGCCGATCGCCAATGCGCCGATCTCCAGCGGATTCGGGCCGCGTCTCGATCCCTTCCTCGGCCGGCCGGCGATGCATACCGGCATCGATTTCCGCGCGCCGCGCGACTATCCCGCGCGCGCCGTCGCCGCCGGGCGCGTGATCGCGGCGGAATGGAACGGCGGCTATGGCAACATGGTCGACGTCGATCACGGCAACGGTGTGGTGACCCGCTACGGCCATCTCGCTTCGATCTCGGTCCGGGTCGGCGATAACGTGGCGGCCGGAGGCAAGATCGGCCGGGTCGGCTCGACCGGGCGCTCGACCGGACCGCATCTCCATTACGAGATCCGCGTCGATGGCGAGGCGATCGATCCGATGCGCTTCCTGATCGCCGGCAAGGAAATGACGCAGCTGCTGTAGCCGCTCGTGCGCGTCGCCGCTCGCGGCCCCCTAATCTTATGCACAGGACGCCGACAGCGGACGCCGGCTACAGCGGCCTATTCCCGCCGTTTTGCAGTCGGCGCGCGCCAACGTCGACCCCGCTCTCCTCAATTCTTCGGCTTTTGATGCATGCCCGTAACAGAGGGTTAACCCTGCCGAGTCTGTAGTGAGATGTCGGCCGCTCCTCTTCGGACGGCCCCCGCCATATTCCGCGCCAGGTTGAACCGACGCCATGCAGACTGCTCACCGCCAGCCCTCGCACGCCCCTGCGCAGCCCTCGGGGCGCCCAGCAGCGAAGCGGAGACCGGCGCCCCGTCAGAAGCCAGCCAGAGCGGGAACGCGCGTCATCGTCGCCCATGGCGACATTTTCCATGCCGTGCATGTCAGCCGCCGCCTGGTCGCGCTGATCGGACTCGGCCTGCTTCTGCTGGTTGGCCTCTCTGCCGGCGGCGTCGCGCTCTACCTCGGCGGAGAGAAGGCTCCGATCTTCACCGAGGCCGACGAAGCCGTCTTGCGCCAGGCGATGGAGACCGTCATCCGCCAGCGTCGCGAGGCTGAGCTGAAGGCCAAGCTTTCGCACGACTATGAGAACAGACTGGCCGATCTCCGGGGCGAAATGGACCGCCTCACAGAGCGGCAGCAAATCGACAAATCCACCGTCGAACAGGCCGTCGGACGTGTTCTCGACCGCCAGGAACAGCTCGCCAAACGGCAGGACCTTCTGGCGCGGATCACCGACGCGGCCAAGCGGGCAGGGTTCGACGTGAAGGTGCCGGTCGCGACGCCGCGGCCCAAGAAGGGCAGCAAGAACAGCAGCCCGAGTGCCAGCGCCGCGCCTGTCGCCAGGCCCAGCGTTCAACTCGCCAGCGTCGTCGGCGGCGCTGGCCATTTGAAGCCTGCGGACGTGGCGCGCATCGCAAAGATCGAGACCGACGTCGATGCCATGGAGCGGGCGCAGGAAGCGACGGTGGCCGGGCTTACCCGCTCGGTCGCATCGCGCGCCGACCGCATCGCCGCCGTGCTTCAGAAGGTCGGGCGCAAGGCACCGGGCGGCCGCAGCAACGACGACGCCGTTGGCGGGCCCTTCGTCCCGCTGCCGGACGATCCCAGCCCAGCACGCTTCGCTCTCGGCGTGAAGACGCTGAGCGCCGAGCTCGACCGCCTTGCCGCCACGCGCCGCATCGCCCTGTCGCTCCCCTGGGACGCGCCGCTCGGCAACGCGCCGATCTCCAGCGGCTTCGGCGCACGCACCGACCCCTTCCTCGGCCGCCCGGCCATGCATACCGGCGTCGATTTCCGTGCGCCGATGGGTTATTCGGCGCCGGCCGCGCTCGGCGGTACGGTCGTCTCGGCGGGCTGGGAGGGCGGCTATGGCAACATGGTCGATATCGATCACGGCAATGGCATCGTGACACGCTACGGTCATCTGTCGGCGATCAAGGTCAAGGTCGGGCAGAAGGTTGCCGAAGGCCAGGAGATCGGCAAGGTCGGTTCGACCGGCCGTTCGACCGGAACGCATCTCCACTATGAGATCCGCATCAACGGCAAGCCGATCGATCCGATGACCTATATTGTTCCAGGTCGGGAAATGTCACGGCTGCTCTAGGCGGAGCGCCGGCATGACAATGATCCTGCCGGACACCTCTGGAGTATCGACATGACGCCAATCCTGCTTGTCCCCGGCCTGCTCTGCACGTCCGAGGTGTTCACCCCTCAGATCCCGGCGCTTTGGCCCTACGGTCCCGTCACCATAGCCTCGACATCGATTGGCACTACGATGGCGGAAATGGCTGCGGCGATCCTCGCCGACGCTCCGCCCCGTTTCGCACTCGGCGGCATCTCGATGGGCGGCTATCTCGCTTTCGAGATCATGCGGCAGGCGCCCGGGCGCGTCACACGACTCGCCCTCATCAGCACCTCGGCGCGGCCTGATACGCCCGACCAGACCGCAGCACGAAGAGCCATGGTTGCTGCGGCCCGGCGGGATGACTTCGCGGCACTGATTGCGGCCTCCACCACAGCCATCATGCATCCAGATCAGCGCGGCGACGCCAGCCTTGTCGCCACGAATGTCCGTATGGGCCTGGTCATTGGCATCGAAGGGTTCGCGCGCCAGCAAGAGGCCGTTATCGGCCGGCCCGATTCGCTGCCGGACCTGGCTGCCATCACCGTGCCGACGACCGTCATTGTCGGCGACAGCGATCCGCTGGCGCCGCCGGAGCGGGCCGCGGAAATCGCAGCCGGCGTCGCGGGTGCAAGGCTTGTGACCATTCCACGATGCGGCCATTGCTCAGCGCTCGAACAGCCTGAAGCCGTGAATCAAGCGCTTGTCGATTGGATCAACGCCGCAGCCGGCTGAATCGTCAGGCGGCGCTCACGCATGAGCGGACGCGCGGGCGAAACCCGCGCGCACGTTGTCAATCGATGTCAGAGACCTCGACATCATTGCCACCGAGGCGCTGCGCCAGCGCGGCCTCCATGAAGTCATTGAGGTCGCCATTGAGGACCGTCTGCGGGTCCGTGCTTTCCACCCCCGTGCGCAGATCCTTCACAAGCTGATAGGGCTGCAGCACATAGGACCGGATCTGGTGGCCCCAGCCAATGTCCTTCTTGGTGGACTCGGTCGCCATCGCTGCCGCCTCGCGGCGCTCCAGCTCGGCCTCGTAGAGACGGGCGCGCAGCATATCCCAGGCGGCGGCCCGGTTCTTGTGCTGCGAGCGCTCGTTCTGGCACTGCACGACGATACCTGACGGCATGTGCGTGATGCGGACCGCCGAGTCGGTCGTGTTGATATGCTGGCCGCCAGCGCCTTGCGCGCGATATGTATCGATGCGGCAGTCGCTCTCGTTGATCTCGATATCGATCGAATCGTCGACGACCGGATAGACCCAGATGCTGGCGAACGAGGTATGCCGGCGCGCGCTGCTGTCATAGGGCGAAATGCGAACGAGGCGATGGACGCCCGATTCGGTCTTCAGCCAACCATAGGACTGCTCGCCCTTGACCAGGATCGTCGCCGACTTGATGCCGGCTTCTTCGCCGTCATGCACTTCGAGCAGTTCCACCTTCTTGCCGGTGTGCTCCGCCCAGCGGGTATACATGCGCAGCAGCATGTTGGCCCAATCCTGGCTCTCGGTGCCGCCCGCGCCGGCATGGACCTCGACATAGGTGTCGTTGCCATCGGCTTCGCCCGACAGCATCGAGTTGATCTGCCGGCGGCGCACCTCGTCCTTCAACGCGAAGATTGCCGCCTCAGCCTCGGCGACGATCGAGGGATCGCCCTCTGCGTCGCCGAGCTCGATCAGTTCCAGATTATCGGCGAGATCGCGCTCGGTGACCTCGACAGCCTTGATGCCGTCTTCGAGATTCTGACGCTCGCGCATCAGCTTCTGCGCCTTCTGCGGATCGTCCCAGAAGGTCGGCGTCTCGGAAAGCGCGTTCAGTTCAAGAAGGCGACGCTTGGCACGATCCCAGTCAAAGATGCCTCCTCAGCAGGGTTATGCCCTGCTTGATTTCGTCGACGATCGTCTCGATCTCGGCTCGCATATGCTAGGAATCCAGCTCGTGATGGCGTTGGGCGGGGGTTCGCCCCGCAGCGTGGCGCGACCATAGTGGCGCCCTTCCCGCCTGTAAACCTGAGAGGCGCGCATGACCGATCACCAGACCAAAGCTCATCCGGCAAATCATCGTCTGGCCGGAGCGCTCGCCGCAATGCTCCTGTTTGCCGCTGTCCCAGCCGCCTTTGCCGACGGCACGATGGCCGATCGCATACTGACACCGGCCGACAAGGCGCGACTCGCATCGTTCGAAACGGCCAGGCGTGACGCCATCGCGGAGGCTAGGGCCGGCGGCAGCAAGGCCGACCTCGCCACGCTCGACGAAGTGCTCGCAGGCGGGCCGGAGCCGATCCTCGGCGTTGATATCCGCGGCGATTATCGCTGCCGCACGATCAAGCTGGGCGGAAATCTGCCGCTCTCCGTCTATGGCTGGTTCAAATGCCGGATCGACGAGGACGATATCGGCTACCGCCTCGTCAAGACGAGCGGCTCGCAACGCCTCTCCGGCCACTTCATCGACGACAGCGAAAAGCGCCTCATCTTCTACGGCGCCGGGCACTATGCCGACGAGAAGCCCCGCGCCTACAAATCCGACGCGGCGCGCGACATGATCGGCATTTTCGTCAAAGCGGGCGCCAAGCGCTACCGCCTCGAACTGCCGCTGCCAAAGGTCGAGTCGACGTTCGACATTATCGAACTGGTGAAGAAGTAGTCGTCAAACGCGACGCGCGGTTGCCGGAGCCACGCGCCGATAACCATCGAACAGCGGCCCACCGTGACGAGCAAGTTCGCTCGCCACCAGCCTCATCAGCGGCTCGACATTGCCATTTGAGCCTGCGTGGAATGCGTTCTCGAAAGATTGGGCCAGCGCCGTATCCAACCTCGCGATGAGCCGGGGCGCCCATTTCCCGCTGCCGGTCCAGCGACCGCGCCCCCGCAGGATCAGGTCCGCCAAGGGTTGGTAGAGAGACGCGGCAATGGCGCGCCGCTCGTTGACCGGCCTCTGCCCGCCCAGATCATCGCAAAGATCCGTGACGGCGTAGCGCAAGTCGTCCAGCCGCTCCCGATCGAGCGGCGGCGGACCGAGGGCGAGAAGCGACGCGGCGCGCTCCTGCGCTTCCTTGGCGCCTTCAAGATCTCGACCGAGGGCCACCCCTTCGGCAACCATCTGGACAATCGCCGGCCGCCCCTTGGCGATGTCCTCATCGCTGAACCAGTTCAGCGTGTCGATGTCATGCACGAACGCTTCGACGGGAAATCCGTGGGCGATGAACGACTCGCGCCAGGCGGCGTCGAGCCTTTCGAAAACCACGACGAGATCGATATCCGATCCCGAGACGCCCTCGCCCCGAATGATCGATCCCGCGGCGAGCCCGAAGCGCGCCGCAGGATATCGCTCCTCGAGGACGGCTTCGGCGGCCGCGATAGCGGCCGCCCGGAGATCGCTCTGCCTGTCATTCATCGTCTTTCGCCACGATTGTCGGAATGCTGCCCGTGCGCTTCTAGAGCAGCGTCCCGTGCAGGATCACCGATGCGATCGAGAAGTAGATTACGAGGCCGGTGACATCGACCAGCGTCGCGACGAAGGGCGCCGAGGCGCTGGCCGGATCGAAGCCGAGGCGCTTCAGCACGAACGGGAGCATCGACCCCGTCATCGAGCCGAAGGTGACAATGCCGACGAGACCGGCGCCAACCGTGAGTGCGACCAGGAACCAGAACTGCCCGTAGTCGTGCAGGCCGAGCATTTGCCAGGCGGTAATGCGTGCAAAGCCGAGCGTGCCGAGGACCAGGCCGAGCGAAAGGCCGCTCGGTAGCTCCCGCAGCGCCACACGCCACCAGTCGCGCAGCCGGATCTCGCCGAGTGCCAGCGCCCGGATGATCAGCGACGTCGCCTGCGAGCCCGAATTGCCGCCCGAGCTCATGATCAGCGGGATGAACAGCGTCAGCACGATCGCCTTTTCGAGCTCGGTCTCGAAATGCTGCATCGCTGTCGCCGTCAGCATCTCGCCGATGAACAGCGCCGACAGCCAGCCGGCGCGCTTCTTCATCATGCGGAGGAAGCTGATCTCCATGTAGGGCTCGTCCAGCGCCTCCATGCCGCCGAACTTCTGCACATCCTCGGTGGTCTCCTGGAAGATGGCGTCGATGATGTCGTCGACCGTGACGATGCCCACGACATGGTGGCGCTCGTCGACCACCGGGACGGCCAAAAGGTCGTATTTCGAGAAGAGACGCGCCGTCTCCTCCTGGTCGGTCGTCGGGGTGACCGTGATCGGCCGGCTGTGGCGCGCGGCCGTCAGCACCGGCGCTGCCGGATCGGTCGTGATCAACCGGCGCAGCGTTGCGGTCTGCAGCAGCGCTCCGGTCTCGGGATGCAGCAGGCAGATCGTGTAGATCGTCTCCCGGCTCTTCTCGACCTGGCGGATATAGTCGAGCGTCGCAGCCACCGTCCAATTGGCGGGGACGCTCACCACTTCGGTCGTCATGATCGCGCCGGCGCTCCCCTCGGGATAGCGGGCAAGACGCGAGACGGCAGACCGTGTTTCATGGTCGAGACGGGCGATCAGGCGGGAGCGCTGCGGCTCATCGATCTCGCTGAGAAGATCGGTGGCGCGGTCGGCCGACATGCCGGACAGCAACTTGGCTGCCCGATCGATCGGCATGCTGGAGACGACATCGGCCGCATCGTCGAATTCAGGCTGATCAAGCAGTTCGACCGCCCGATCATAGGGC
This sequence comes from Kaistia soli DSM 19436, assembly GCF_900129325.1. Classification (GTDB taxonomy): domain Bacteria; phylum Pseudomonadota; class Alphaproteobacteria; order Rhizobiales; family Kaistiaceae; genus Kaistia; species Kaistia soli. Next base: position 621,382 of record NZ_FQUP01000003.1, read on the forward strand.
AGGCCCGCCAGGACATCAGCGGCTTGATCAGGTTCCTGTTCGTTCAGATGCTCGACGACATCTGCAACATGGCCGTGCTGCAAATCGAGCACGACTTCGGGCGCATCCGCGCCGCGGAGGGCGTTGATTTCTTCCATGACTCACCTCATTGCGGCCGGCCGCCGGGCCGGTCACGGTGAGCCGATCGGACGAGCGATCAGGCCGTGAGGGCCACGGGCGGCAGACTCAATCGACTTCGACTGTCGCTTGGCATTTCGTCCTGCGGGTTCAGTTGAACGGCCTTGAAACAGGGGCCGTACAGCCAAGCTGGGTGCGCCAAAGAGGCTGTTAGGTCAAGTGAATTTCCGTTAGGCCGCCTGCGGCATCCTTACCGGAGCGCGACGAGGACAGAGCCGGTCGCGATGAGGAGAATGCCCAGCCAGTTGCGCGGCGAAAGCCGCTCGCCGAGCAGCACGACGCCAGCGATTGCGACCAGCACGACGCTAAGCTTGTCGACCGGCGCGACGCGGGCGGCATCGCCAAGTTTCAGGGCGCGGAAATAGCAGAGCCAGGAGGCGCCCGTGGCGAATCCTGAGAGCACGAGAAACGCGTAGCTCCTGGAGGAGACCGTTCCGAAGGGCTGCCACTGGCCGGTCACGGTCAGGATGAAGGCAACAGTCATCAGGATGACGATCGTGCGGATGAAGGTCGCGAAGTCAGATCCGACATTCTCCACGCCGATCTTCGCGAAGATTGCCGTCATCGCCGCGAAGAGCGCCGACAAGAATGCCCAGAAGGGCCATGAGACCAGAACCGCCTTCATGGACACCTTCCGCGCTGAAGCTGTGCCTCACGCTCTAGTAGAGGCCGCCCGTTCCCGACATAATCGCGCGGTCGGACTCGCTCGACACCGTGCCGCCATCCGAGGAACCGATGACCGAATAGGTGTCGGCAGGACCCGTGCCCGGCTTGAAGGCTTCCATGATGGTGCCCGGCGCATCCGGCGGGGCACGCATGCCGGTCCGGCGGTCAATCGAAACCAGCGTCAGGCCTTCCGGCATGCGGAACGGAATTGCCGGCTTGTCGGCGAGCGCGAGTTTGAAGAACTCGGTCGCGATCGGCGCCGCGACCTCGCCGCCCGTCATGCCCTTGCCCATCGGGCGCGGATTATCGTAGCCGATGAAGACGCCAACGACGAGATCCGGCGAATAACCGATGAACCAGGCGTCCTTATAGTCGTTAGAGGTGCCGGTCTTGCCGGCGATCGGCTTGCCGACCTGCTTGACCACGGTGGCCGTGCCGCGCTGGACCACGCCTTCCAGCATCGACGTGATCTGGTAAGCGGTCATCGGATCGAGAACCTGCTCGCGGTTGTCGGTGACGACGGGTTCGTCCTGATTGTGCCAGCCGTCGGCGTCGCAGCCTTCGCAGACTCGCTCTTCATGCTTGAAGATCGTCTTGCCGAAACGATCCTGGATGCGATCGATCAGCGTCGGTTTGACCTGCCGGCCGCCATTGGCGAACACCGAATAGCCGGCGACCATCCGCATCACCGTGGTCTCGGTGGCGCCGAGCGCGTTGGGAAGGAACGGCCCGAGATTGTCGTAGACGCCGAAGCGCTTGGCATATTCGGCGACCAGCGGCATCCCCATATCCTGCGCGAGCCGGACGGTCATGACGTTTCGCGACTGCTCAATGCCGGTGCGAAGCGTCGAAGGACCGTAAAACTTCTGCGCATAGTTCTCCGGCCGCCACATCGGCTGACCGAAGCCCGGATCGATCTCAATCGGCGCGTCGAGCACCACCGAGGACGGTGTGTAGCCGTTGTCGAGCGCAGCGGCATAGACGAAGGGCTTGAACGAGGAACCCGGCTGGCGCTGCGCCTGCGTCGCACGATTGAACTCGCTCTCCGCATAGGAGAACCCGCCGTCCATCGCCAGCACGCGGCCGGTATGGGGGTCCATGACAACCATGGCGCCCTCGATCTCCGGCACCTGGTGCAGGCGATAGGCCCCGGGCTTGCCATCGGCAGGCTCGACATAGATGACGTCGCCGACCTTCAGAACATTGTCGACCGACCGCTTACTGCCGAGCGCCCATTTCATCTCGGACGCGGGAATGACGCCGGTCTCGCGCTCGGCGAGCAGCTTGCCCGTGTCGCCACGTCCCGGCTGCAACCCGATCTCCGCCTCGGTCTTGTTGACCGCGGTTACGATGGCAAGGCGCCATTCATAGACGTCGGAAAGTGGCGTGACGGTGCCGACGGCCGCGCCCCAGTCGTCGCCGAGCGGCAGGTTCTTGACCGGACCACGCCAGCCGCGATCCTCATCGAAGGCGATGAGGCCGTTCATCAGCGACTGCCGCGCCATGACCTGCATGGCCGGATCGAGCGACGTACGAACCGAGAGGCCGCCGTCATAGAGCGCCTTCTCGCCATAGATCTGCAGCAGCTGGCGGCGCACTTCCTCGACGTAATAATCGGCGGCGAAGATATGCGGGCTGGCGATGCGCGTCTTGACGCCAAGCGGCTGCGCCTTGGCAGCGGCACCCTCATCGGCCGTCGCGTAGCCGTTCTCGACCATACGGTCGATCACCCAGTTACGGCGCTCGATGGCACGCTCGGGATAGCGGAATGGATTGTAGTTGTTCGGGCCCTTGGGCAGCGCCGCGAGATAGGCGGCTTCGGACAGCGTCAGCTCGTGCACCGACTTGTCGAAATAGCTGAGCGAGGCCGCGGCGACGCCATAGGATCCGAGGCCGAGAAAGATCTCGTTCAGGTACAGCTCGAGAATCTTGTCCTTGGAATTGGCCTGCTCGATGCGCAGCGACAGGATCGCTTCCTTGATCTTGCGATCGATGGTGCGCTCGTTGGTCAAAAGGAAATTCTTGGCAACCTGCTGCGTGATGGTCGAGGCGCCAATCATGCGGCCGTTCGACGACAAGGCGGCGACGTTCTGCAGGCCAGCGCGCATGATCCCGACATAATCGAGACCTGAATGCTGGTAGAAATTCTTGTCTTCTGCCGAGATGAAGGCAGCCTTCACCCGATCCGGAATCGCCTGGATCGGCAGATAGAGCCGCCGCTCATGCGCATATTCCTGCACGAGCTGCCCATCCGCAGCGTGGATACGCGTCATCACGGGCGGCTCGTATTTCGCGAGCACTTCCACGGATGGAAGTCCGCCCGTCAGACCCGAAACATACCAGGCCACACCTGCTGCAACCACCAAGAAGAACACGGCGCCTATCCCGAATAAATAGCCGATCAGTCGCAGAAACATGTCGTTTGCGATCTCCGTTGGCCCGCCATCATCGGCATTTCTGCTGAGCCGATGGGCGTGCCCCGGTCAGAAACCCATTCTGTCGCCCGGAAGCCGCCGCTCCGCGAACTGTCGCTTCGTCACAAAGCCCGCCGGCCTGGATCTCGCGGCATCGACATCTCTGCCCTGCCCCGCATTCTCATACATAGTATCGAACGCGGTTTCGATAGACCCTCGCAAAGCGTTCTTCCAGTTGATTTGTGGAGATTGTGGGGCGCTGGCCGGGTAACGACACGCGCCGGCGGCCGGCGTTGTGTCCGCGCAACAGCCGCTCACTGCTCGACCGTCGCTGGATCGATCGATCCGGTCGTGGTCTGGGCAACGCGCAGGCGGAAATAGTTATCGACCGCGCGCGTCATCGCATCGGCCGTCTTGTCGCGCCAGGCATCCGAGGTCAGGAGCTTCTCATCGTCCTGGTTGGAGAGATAGCCAAGCTCGACGAGCGCCGAGGGAACGTCAGGCGCCTTCAGGACCATGAAGCCGGCCTGCTGGTGCGCATGCTTGAAGAGCCGCACGTTAGGCTTCAGTTCCTTGATCATGTTGCGGGCAAAGACGACCGCGAAATTCTTCGTCTCGCGCCGCGCGAGATCGATCAGGATGTCCGAGACCTCGCTGGTGTCTTCGGTGACGGCGACGCCGGCCAGGATATCGGACTTGTTTTCCGATTCGGCGATTTGGGCCGCCATCTTGTCCGAGGCGCGATCGGAGAGCGTGTAGATCGTCGCCCCCCTGACATCCTCGCCCCAGAATGAATCGGCGTGAATGGAGACGAAAAGGTCCGCGTGGTGGCTGCGGGCGAAGGCGACGCGTCCGCCGAGCGAGATGAAGCTGTCGTCGGACCGTGTCATCAGGACCTCGTAGCGTCCGCTCGCCTCCAGCTTCTTGGCGACGGTCTTCGCAAATGCGAGGACGACATTCTTTTCAAGCGTGCCGGACTTCGCGATGGCACCCGAATCGATGCCGCCATGGCCAGGATCGATGACGACGCGAAGCCGCCCGTCGGAGGGCGGAGGTACGGGGGGAGCGCTGGCGGCGACGGCTTCCTGCTCCTTGTCGCGATAGAGCCGGACAGCTGAGGCGAAGCTCTCGCGGCTCGTCGGCACGAGATCCACAACCAACTTCGCCGACTGCCCGTCGGCAGGCGGCAATACGAAGGACTTGTCGATGGCGACGGGCGCATTGACGTCGAGCACGATGCGCGACTTGCCGGCCGAGATCTGTCCGAAGCGGAAGGCCGAAACGAGGCCCTTGCCGTCATGCCCCGTTCCTTCCGGCAAGGCGAAGCCGACACCGGGCAGATCAATGACGACGCGATCCGGCTCATCGAGCGGAAACACTGCGAATGTCGTTGTATCAGTAAGATCCATGACGAAACGCGTGCGCGCGCCGTCGCCGACGACCCTGGCATCATGTGCGACCAGCGTAGTGGCAGGCACCGACAGCCCCCCCTCGTCGGCAGCCGCGGCCGGACCGGGAAAAGCGCCGACCAGCAGCGCCAGCAGCGCCGTCACGCGGAGAAGCGGCGCAATGCACCGGCTCTGATAGGTTGTCAGTTTCAGCAGCATGCCATTCGTTCGATCGTCACCTGCCCGCCCCGTCTTTACGGTCTGTAGACGATTAGGCTGGATTGGTTAACTGCGCATTAAGTCTTTGATGCCGCACCCGCCAGCGTCTTTCGTCTCGGGAAAAGGAAGGGATGCTTTCCCCTCTTGCCCACAGATTATGCACTGCGGAGGCTGCTGCCGCGATGCGGTCAAGAGTCTTGCACAGACTCGCCGTCTTCCATACAAGGGGACTACGGAATTCATCCTCCGCCCGGACGGTCGCCTAGCGCGACACTCCGGCATGATGCGATGGGACGATCGAGGCGAACCGGCACAATCAGCCAGGTAGCCGGCTGAGCGTTCCGCGATCAGTTCGGTGCTCGGTCGTTGGATGGGACAGGCATCCTCGCCGCGCATGGTCGAACCCGTGACCTTTAGCGCCAGAGTGGCCTGCAACTTGCGGCTTCAGGACGATCCGTGCCTGAGGCCGACCCTTGGCGGCTCGGCCTCCGCGCCGCCTGAATGAACAGGCTCGAAGCGCGTACCCATGTCTTTGCCGCATCTTCCTCGTTCCGCTGCCTTTGACCCGGCCATCGCCGGCGCGGCAGCGTCAACGGGTGCGGCGTCGGGCGGCGCAATCATTTTCATCCCCAATGATGGCTCTCGCGCAGCACGCGCGGCATCGGCGCAATGCGCCGGCCGCAGCGTGGAGCGCCGGAGTCATGGAGACATTCCGCCATGGCCAACAAGATGCTCATCGATGCCACCCACCCGGAGGAGACCCGGGTCGTGGTGGTCCGCGGCAGCCGGGTCGAGGAATTCGACTTCGAATCCGCGTCGCGCAAGCAGCTGCGCGGCAATATCTATCTCGCCAAGGTAACGCGGGTCGAACCCTCGCTTCAGGCGGCCTTCGTCGAATATGGCGGCAACCGCCACGGCTTCCTCGCCTTCTCGGAAATCCATCCGGACTACTATCAGATCCCGGTTGCCGACCGGCAGGCGTTGATCGAGGCCGAAGAGCAGGAAGAGCGCGAGGCCGACGAGCGCGCCGCCCGCCAGCAGGCGCGGCGCCAGCAGCGCGGCCGTCCGGCCAGCGCCAAGAGCGAGAGCGTTTCGGCTGAACCCACAGAGGGCGCCGAACACCATGACGGCGAGCACGCCGCGACCGAGGGTTCGTCCCCGGACGAACACGAGACCATTTCCGCCGCCGAAGACGTGAGCGAGGCGCCGCGGGCCCCCGCTGAAGCGTCATCCGACGAGCATGAGGCGCCGGCGTCCGAGGACAATGGCGGCGACAGCTTCGCGCATCTCGAGGCGCCGGCCTCCGACCACAGCGTCGAGGAAATCGGCCACGACGAGGAAGAAGAGAATCCCGAGGACGCCGTCGAGTCGGTCGGCGCCGAGGACGCGCTCGAGGAATTGCCCGAGCGTCGCCGCGCCCGCGCCCGGCAGTACAAGATCCAGGAAGTCATCAAGCGCCGCCAGGTCTTGCTCGTTCAGGTCGTCAAGGAAGAGCGTGGCAACAAGGGCGCCGCGCTCACCACCTATCTGTCGCTCGCCGGCCGCTATTCGGTTCTGATGCCGAACACCGCGCGTGGCGGCGGCATCTCGCGCAAGATCACCAACACGGCCGACCGCAAGCGCCTCAAGGAAGTCGCCCAGGATCTCGACGTGCCGGAAGGCATGGGCGTCATCCTGCGCACGGCCGGCGCCTCGCGCACCAAGGCCGAGGTCAAGCGCGACTTCGAATATCTGCTGCGCCTTTGGGAGAATGTGCGCGAGCTGACGCTGCGCTCGGCGGCGCCGACCCTCGTCTATGAGGAAGGCAGCCTGATCAAGCGCTCCATCCGCGACCTCTACAACAAGGACATCGACGAGGTTCTCGTCGCCGGCGACGACGGCTATCGCGAGGCCAAAGACTTCATGCGCATGCTCATGCCGAGCCATGCCAAGAATGTTCAGCCCTATCGCGAGACGCAGCCGATCTTCGCGCGCTATGGCATCGAGACACAACTCGACGCGATGTTCTCGCCGCAGGTGACACTGAAGTCCGGCGGCTATCTTGTCATCAACCAGACCGAGGCGCTGGTCGCCATCGACGTCAATTCAGGACGGTCGACGCGCGAGCACAATATCGAAGACACCGCCTACCAGACCAATCTGGAGGCGGCCGAAGAGGTCGCCCGCCAGTTGCGCCTGCGCGATCTCGCCGGCCTCATCGTGATCGATTTCATCGACATGGAGGAGAAGCGGAACAACCGCGCCGTCGAGAACAAGCTGAAGACGGCCCTCAAGAATGATCGCGCGCGCATCCAGGTCGGCCGGATCTCGCATTTCGGCCTGATGGAGATGTCGCGCCAGCGCATCCGCACCGGCGTTGTCGAGAGCTCGATGGAGGTGTGCCCGCACTGCCATGGCACCGGCCATGTCCGCGCGCCGGCTTCCGTCGCCCTCCATGTGCTGCGCTCGGTCGAAGACACGCTCCTCAAGGGCGCCACGCACGATCTCATCATCCGCACCCGCACGGCGGTGGCGCTCTATATTCTCAACCAGAAGCGCGGCCATCTCGCCGAGATTGAAGAGCGCTTCGGCATCGCGATCACCGTGCTGGCCGACGACGCCGTGACGGCCGCGACGCACTACACTGTCGAGCGCGGCGAGCCCGTCGTTCCCCGCGAGATGCCGGTGCGTGACGCTCGCGCGATCGTGCAGCCCGATTCGATCGAGCCGGATGACGAGGTCGAGATCGACGAGCCGGTCGAGAGCGAGGAAGCCGAGAGCGAGGCCGAGAGCGAAAAGCCGGCTGGCGCCCAGGACGATGCCGGCGGTCGGCGCAAGCGCCGTCGCCGTCGCCGTCGGCGGAGCGGTGATGCGCCGCGCGATGGCCAGTCTGAAGGCCAGCATGAGGGCGAGGATGATCACGAGGACGGCGAAGAAGGCGAGGACGCTGTTGCGGCTCCCGCTACTGAGTCGGCCGAAGGCGATGACGAGGCCGAAGCCGGCGAGAGCGGCGAAGGCGAAGGCACCGATGCCGAAAATGAGGCCAAGCGTCGCCGTCGTCGCGGCCGTCGCGGCGGTCGTCGTGGTCGGCGCGAGAATGGCGAAGGCGTTGCCGCCGAGGGCGAGGTCGAGACCACGTCCGACGCTGCCCAGCCGGGCTTCGACGCGGATCAGCCGCGGCTCGAACTTGATGAGACGGGCGAACTCCAGTCGACGATCTATGTCGAGGACGAGCCCGAGGGCATCCGCGACATCGATCCGGAGGATGCCGGCGAGCGTCTGATTGCCCGCGATGTCCCGGTTGCCGACATTGCCGAGTATGAGGCGCCGTTGTTCGACGATATCGACGACGAGCCGGCGCTGGACATGCCGGAAGTCGGCGACGACGAGGATGACGAGCCCGAAGACGAGACGTCGGATCTCCGTGTGATCGACGAAGACTCGATCGAGGAAGCCGAAGGCCCGCAGGAGCCTGACGAATCGGTCGTGCCGCCGGATGCGCCGAGCGACCCGGTCTCCGACACGGTCGAAGAAGACACGCGGCCGAAGCGCGTTGGATGGTGGCGCCGCCGCAGCTGAGCGGTTCGCAACAGCGCCTAGAAAATGAATGAAGGGCCCGGCAATGCCGGGCCCTTCTCTTTTCGTCAGCCGGCCCGGACGGTCAGGCCGACATCGAGATTGCCGCGCGTCGCTTCCGAATAGGGGCAGACGATATGGGCTTTTGCCACGAGGTCCTCGGCAAGCGTCTGTTCGACGCCCGGGATCGACACTTCGAGCGCAACATCGAGGCTGAAGCCGGTGCCATCGTCGCGCGGGCCGATGCCAACCTTGGCGCTGACCGAGGTTTCAGCCGGCAGCTTGACCTTCTGCTGACCGGCCACAAACTGCAGCGCGCCAAGGAAGCAGGCGGAATAGCCGGCAGCAAACAGCTTCTCGGGATTGGCGCCGGGGCCGCCCGGCCCACCGAGCTCCTTCGGCACGACGAGCTGGAAGTCAAGCTCGCCATCGGCCGAGCGGGTCCGACCAGCGCGCCCGCCACCCGTTGCCGTCGCGGCCGTTTCGTAAAGAACCTTCATCACCTGCACTCCGCATGATCATCAAGAGCGGCTGCCCGCTCATGACCTTCTATCGCACACGATATAATCGTTGGCGATCTTTATTTTCGCATGATGGCCATGCAGGCGGCGCCCGGCGCGACGGATGAGCGCAATTCGCGGCCGAAGGCTGGATCGCGTGCCCGAGGCTTTGACTTGGCGGCCGCAGGGCGGCATAAGTCATCGAAATCCTTGCGAGAAGAAGGCGCCGACATGGGCTGGTTTCTGACCGAACTGTTCACCTGGTGGAACGGCCAGACCATGGGCACCAGATTCTATACCTGGCGTAAGGGCGAGCGCGTCGGCACCGACGAATTCGGCAATATCTATTATCGCACGCCGGATAAGGACCGCACCGCCGGCGGTTCGCCCGAGCGGCGGTGGGTGATCTATAACGGCTATTCCGAAGCATCGACGATCCCGACCGGCTGGCATGGCTGGATGCATCACCGCACGGACACGCCGCCGCCCTCCGTCGATTACAAGCCGCGCGAGTGGCAGAAGCCGCATATCCCGAACCTGACCGGGACACCCTATGCCTACCGGCCGAAGGGCTCGATCGTCGGCGCCGACCATCGACCGCGCGTTACCGGCGACTACGACGCCTGGACGCCGTAGCAGCCGCCATCGTCATCGACGGGGTCCCTGTCCCGTTTCTGCGATGCTACGCGGCTTGCTGCCACTGCCGGTTTGATCCGGCGAGGGCGATTCCGTCAGCCTGATCGGACGGCTTTGCGCTTCACGAACTGAGATCGGCAGCCGGCGGCAAGGCGGCGCCCATCTGCCCGTCACGGCATGAGTTCCGATATGGCTGAACGGCCGCCACAGACTGGCTGGGCACCCATGGTGCCCGAACTCCTGGTTGAAGACTTCGAACAAAGCCTCGTCTTCTGGCGCGATGCGCTCGGCTTTCGGGTCGCCTATGCGCGGCCGGAGCAGCATTTCGCCTATCCGGAGCGGCCCGAGGGCGCGCAGGTCATGCTGTGCCAGCGCGCCGGCAACTGGGAGACCGGTCCGCTCGAACGGCCTTTCGGTCGCGGTGTCATGTTCCAGGTCTATGTCGCCGATCTCGCATCGATCGAGGCGCGGCTGGCCGACCAGGGAACGCCGCTGCACCACGGTCCGCGCGAAGTCTGGCGCCGCACCGGCGACCGCGAGAGCGGCCAGCGCGAGATCTTCGTCCTCGATCCCGACGGCTATCTGATCATGATGGCTCAGCGAATCGGCGAGCGACCGCTGTCCGATTGACGGCGAAGCGCAACAGGCCGGGCAATATCAGCGTCGCCTACAACTCGCTTCCGGTCGGCTTCGAATTGGCCAGGCACCGCGTTGCCGTGCGCGAAATGAGCCGTCTCGACGATCGGCTGACGGACGTGTGGCGATCGGGCCGCACTTTGCCGAAACTGTGGACATCGATCCGACACGTGACGCCACGATGACGGAGTTCTTCACCGCTCGTCCACAGACCGCTCTGTGTCGACACTCCCGGCAAGCCCTTGTCCTGTCTCGGCTTCGTCGAATGTCCCCGCTGATGATCCCCAGAATGCACCGAGCCTTGCTGCTGCCCAGCGATGCAATACGATATGTAGCCGCCCAAGCTTCGGGCACCACTATTCCTTGACGCTTCGGCGGGACTCGGCATAGCTTCCGAAGCGTTAAGGGCGCTGCGCCCACATGGACGGCGCGTTCGGAGTTCCCCCCAATCTTGTGATCGTATTGGAAGCGCGGAGCAGGCGTATGCTCTGCGCGGGGCGGAGCATTTGTGGGCGTTGAAACAGGCGATTTTGCGTGTAAAAGACGGCTCTCAACACTATATTTAGAGTCTTGCGGTAGGGTACACACAAGATGAAGGAAATGGGCGGAACACCTGCCCTTCTCCGTCATTGATCAGGTTGGCAGCCGGTCGAGCTTGGACCGGTGGGCGTGCGCTGGGCAGCGGCGCGCTCGCACAAGAGGATGGACGACGATGCGGATCGAACGGCGCTTCACCACCAGCGGTCAGTCGGCTTATGCCGGGATCGAGTTCCGGACCACGAAGAGCGAGATCCGCAATCCGGATGGCTCGGTCGTGTTCCGCCTGGAGGGGATCGCGGTTCCCTCGACCTGGAGCCAGGTCGCGAGCGACATCATCGCGCAGAAATATTTCCGCAAGGCCGGCGTGCCGGCGCGGCTGAAGCGCGTCGAGGAAAACGACGTTCCCTCCTTCCTGTGGCGCTCGGTCGCCGACGAGAAGGCGCTGGCCGATCTGCCCGAGGCCGAGCGCACTGTCGGTGAAGTCGATTCGCGCCAGGTGTTCGATCGTCTCGCCGGCACCTGGACCTATTGGGGCTGGAAGGGCGGCTATTTCGACAGCGAGGCCGACGCGCAGGCCTTCTTCGACGAGCATCGCTACATGCTGGCGACGCAGCGCGTCGCGCCGAACTCGCCGCAGTGGTTCAATACGGGCCTGCATTGGGCCTATGGCATCGACGGGCCGAGCCAGGGCCATTTCTATGTCGACTACAAGACCGGCAAGCTGACCCGCTCGAAAAACTCCTACGAGCATCCGCAGCCGCATGCCTGCTTCATCCAGTCGGTGTCGGACGACCTCGTCAACGAGGGCGGCATCATGGACCTCTGGGTCCGCGAGGCACGGCTGTTCAAGTATGGTTCGGGCACCGGCTCCAATTTCTCGGCGCTGCGCGGCGAGGGCGAGAAGCTCTCGGGCGGCGGCAAGTCGTCGGGCCTGATGAGCTTCCTGAAGATCGGCGACCGCGCCGCCGGCGCCATCAAGTCGGGCGGCACGACGCGCCGCGCCGCGAAGATGGTCGTCGTCAACGCCGACCATCCGGATATCGAGAAGTACATCAACTGGAAGGTGCATGAGGAGCAGAAGGTCGCCGCGCTGGTGACCGGCTCCAAGATCAATGCGCAGCACCTCAAGGCCATCATGAAGGCCTGCGTCAACTGCGAGGGCTCGGGCGAGGATTGCTTCGATCCGGCCAAGAACCCCGCGCTGAAGCGTGAGATCCGCGCTGCCAAGAAGGCGCTGGTGCCGCAGAACTACATCCTGCGCGTCATCCAGTTTGCCAAGCAGGGCTATACCGACATCGAATTCCCGGTTTACGATACCGATTGGGACTCGGAGGCCTATCTGACGGTCTCGGGCCAGAACTCCAACAACTCGGTCTCGATCTCGGACGAGTTCCTGCGCGCAGTCGAGACCGACGGCGACTGGAAGCTGATGCGCCGCACCGACGGCAAGGTCTCGAAGACGCTGAAGGCGCGCGACCTCTGGGAACAGATCGGCCACGCCGCCTGGGCCTCGGCTGACCCGGGCCTCCATTTCAACACGACGATGAACGAGTGGCACACCAGCCCGGCTTCGGGGCGCATCAACGCCTCCAATCCGTGCTCGGAATACATGTTCCTCGACGACACGGCCTGCAATCTCGCCTCGCTCAACCTGCTGCAGTTCCGCGGCGCTGACGGCGCCTTCGATGTCGAGCGCTATATCCATGCCTGCCGGCTGTGGACGGTGGTGCTCGAGATCTCCGTCCTGATGGCGCAGTTCCCGTCGAAGGAGATCGCCGAGCTTTCCTACCAGTTCCGCACGCTCGGCCTCGGCTATGCCAATATCGGCGGCCTCTTGATGACCTCGGGCATTCCCTATGACTCGACCGAGGGCCGCGCCATCTGCGGCGCGCTGACCGCGATCATGACCGGAACCGCCTATGCGACCTCGGCCGAGATGGCCAAGGAACTCGGGCCGTTCCCCGGCTTCGCGAAGAACCGCGAGCCGATGCTGCGCGTCATCCGCAATCATCGCCGCGCCGCCCATGCGGTGACGCAGGGCTATGAGGGCCTCTCCACCCTCCCCGTCCCGCTCGACCATGACTCGATCAAGGACCAGCGCCTCTCCGACGCCGCCCGTTCGGCCTGGGATGCAGCGCTGTCGCTCGGCGAGCAGCATGGCTATCGCAACGCGCAGGCGACGGTCATCGCGCCGACCGGCACGATCGGCCTCGTGATGGATTGCGACACCACGGGCATCGAGCCGGACTTCGCGCTGGTGAAGTTCAAGAAGCTGGCCGGCGGCGGCTATTTCAAGATCATCAACCGCGCCGTGCCCGAGGCGCTGCGCACACTCGGTTATGCCGAGCACCAGATCGCCGAGATCGAGGCCTATGCGGTCGGCCATGCCTCGCTGCGCCAGTCGCCCGGCATCAACCACACCAGCCTCAAGGCCAAGGGCTTCACAGACGAGATCCTGGAGAAGCTCGAGGGCACGCTCGCCTCGGCCTTCGACATCAAGTTCGTCTTCAACAAGTGGTCGCTTGGCGAGGCGTTCTGCAAGGAAGGTCTCGGCTTCACCGAGGCGCAGCTGAACGACCCGGCCTTTGAGATGCTGCCGGCGCTCGGCTTCTCGAAGAAGGACATCGAGGCCGCGAATATCCATGTCTGCGGGGCGATGACGCTGGAAGGCGCGCCGCATCTGAAGCTCGAGCATTATGCGGTGTTCGATTGCGCCAACCCCTGCGGCAAGCTCGGCAAGCGCTATCTCTCGGTCGAGAGCCATATCCGCATGATGGCTGCGGCGCAGCCCTTCATCTCGGGCGCCATCTCCAAGACCATCAACATGCCGAACGATGCGACGGTCGAGGACGCCAAGAGCGCCTATATGCTGTCGTGGAAGCTGGCGCTGAAGGCCAACGCGCTCTATCGCGACGGTTCGAAGCTGTCGCAGCCGCTGAATTCGCAGATCCTCGCCGATGACGATGAGGACGCAGACGAGGCGATTGAAGCGCTGGTGGCAAAGCCCGCCGCAGCGCGCGCCGAGCAGATCGCCGAGCGCATCGTGGAGCGGATCATCGAGCGTGAGGTTCGCCGGCGCGAGAAGATGCCGGATCGCCGCACGGGCTACACCCAGAAGGCGAATGTCGGCGGCCACAAGGTCTATCTGCATACCGGCGAATATCGCGACGGCCGCCTCGGCGAGATCTTTATCGACATGCACAAGGAAGGCGCCGCCTTCCGCGCGATGATGAACAATTTCGCCATCGCCATCTCGCTCGGCCTGCAATATGGCGTGCCGCTCGAGGAATATGTCGAGGCCTTCGTGTTCACCCGCTTCGAGCCGGCCGGCATGGTCACCGGCAACGAGGCGATCAAGAACGCGACGTCGATCCTCGATTATGTCTTCCGCGAGCTCGCCGTGTCCTATCTCGGACGCAACGACCTCGCCCATGTCGTCCCTGAGGACAACAATGCGACGACGCTCGGCGGCGGCGACCAGCCGACCTCGCGTCCCGCGCCGGTCAGCCACGGCCTCGTCCGCGGCAAGACCGAGCGCTTCAAGCTGATCGAGCGGCCCGGCGATTCGAAGGGCGCCGCGACGGCTCCGGTAACGGCGGCCTCCGTCGTGACGGCCCTGCGCACGACCGGCCTCAGCGGCAGCGCCGCTGTCGCCTTCAAGCGCGATGTTGTCACAGAGACAGAGACGACCATCGAGACGACGGTCGGCATCGTCGAGTCGACGCCGTCCCAGCAGCCGAAATCCTCCGTCGCCGAACAGGCCGCGATTGCGCGCATGAAAGGCTATGAGGGCGAAAGCTGCACCGAATGCGCCAATTTCACGATGGTGCGCAACGGCACCTGCCTGAAGTGCGATACCTGCGGCAACACGAGCGGTTGCAGCTAAGACTTCATCCTGGTTTTCCGGTCCAGGGCTTCCTCCTTGAAGCCCTTGGGCCGGAGCCCGGGTGACGGCCGTCATTGTGATGGAATTCGGTTTAAGCTGGCAGGCAATCCCCGCCGCTTTCATTGCCGGTCAAACCCGGCGATGACAGCTCGATAAGGGTTCGACACGGGAACGTCTGATGCGCAAAACGGCGCCCGATTTCTGCTAAGCCGAACGCGTCAGGCTCCAAAAGCCGCGTGAAACCGTGCCTCGCCCTCGGCCTTCACCTCTCCGAACCCCAGCACCATGAAGTACTCCGGCGGCGGGCCTTCCAGGGTGACGGATCGATCGTTCTCGAAGCCGAAGCGACGGTAATAGCCGGGGTCGCCGAGGACGACGCAGCCTTTGGCGCCGCCGGCGCGGAGGCGGTCGAGGCCGGATGTGATCAGCGCAGTGCCAATACCGCCGCGTTGGCGCGACGGATCGACGGAGACCGGGCCAAGGCCAAACCAGCCATCGCTGGCCTCGCCGATCGTAACCGGCGAGAAAGCGACATGCCCGACGATCCTGCCATCCGCATCGATCGCTATCAGCGAAATCGTCAGGGCGCCGGCCATGCGCAAGGTGTCGACGATCGCCGCTTCGGTCCCTGCGCTGTAGGGACGGCCCGCAAAGGCGGCGGTGGTCAATGCCGAAATCGCGCTGCCATCCGCCGGTTGTTCGTCGCGCAGCGTCCAGTCCATCATTGTCCCTCCCTCGGCCCGGCTGCTTCTTCGGATCAGCGCAGCTCCGCCTGCCCTTCACGCAAGCGTGGCTGGCCGAACCGAACGACGTGACCTATCTCCGTGTCGTACAACGACTTCAGGGATAAGCGCCATGCGCACGCTGCTCATCGTTCTCGCTCTCGCATCGGCGGGAGCCGGGCTTTCGGCCTGTTCGTCCGACGGGACCATGTCGGCGCAGAACGCCGCGGCGATCCGGGCCTTCGAGCCGGTGAATTCCTGTGGTCCGGGCGGAACGCAGGACATCAACCAGTGCAGCAGCAATCGCTGACGGACGGTGTCTGCGTGATGGGCACCGATTTGCCCGGTGAGGCGGATCGGGCTATCTCAGGCAGGAACAATCCGCAGGAGGAAGTCCGTTGCGAACTCTGATCCTGACTCTTTTTCTCGGTGCGGTCGCCGTCGGCGCTGCCGGTTGCGCGGGGACCAGCGACCCCTATGACCCGGCGATCCGGGCCATGGAGCCGGTCAATGCCTGCGGCACCTTCGGCAGCGACAATATCAACCAGTGCCGCGGCCATCCTCAATCGAACAACTGACCAACAGCAAAAGGCCCGGCTGATGGCCGGGCCTGATCATGCAATGGAAGCCGGAGCGCGCTATTTCGGGATCTTGCCGAAAACGCTCTCGAACGGCCGATACGCATCCTTGGCGAAGTCGGTCATCATCGAGCCGATCTTGGTCAGTTCGCTGATATAGCCTTCATAGGTCGCCTTCAGATATTCGTTCTGAATCTCGACGGCCTTCTCGACGCTCTTGGCGGCAACGATCTTCTCGATCGCCGCGGCGCCGGTCTCATAGCTCTTCTTCTGATAATCGGCCGTCTCGACGGCGAGCGCCTGGATGCCCTTGCTCATGGCCTCCACGCTCTTCATCGCCTGCTCGATATTATCCTTCGAAGCCTTTTGAATGTCGTCGAAGCCCTTGATCATACTGAAATTCCCCGCCCACGCCCCCAGACTGGCGCAATAGGGAATATTCTTCCGAAATCGACGTGCCCTTGTCAAGCGAAATGCTGCAGTGCACAAAGGGTGGATGCCGCAATGCGGCGGCCGCGCCGGCGTAAGACTTCGATCTCTTTGGTAAATTTTTACGGATTCGTAACGGCGACTCCCTAGCCTCCAGGCAGATCAACGGGCAGGACGCAAAGGGCGGCTCAAACCTGACACCGTGGACGCAAGGCGGCTCAAAAACGCGGCCGACAAGGCCACTGATCTTCCTTTGTGACCATTCCTTTCGCCGGTGCCTCAAAAAAGTTCCGGTGCTCGTTGAAATTCGGTTAGGCGATGCCGGCCCCTCTGGCTGGCGCCGCGAGATTACGGAGTTTTGTTCGACATGCTGTGGGGTTCCAGCGCCTTCGGCCGGTTTCAGGCCCGGTCCGCCCGAGGCGCAGTCGCCGCCTTGATGGTTGCGGGTGCGATGGTCGCGACAACGGCGGCCGACGCCGTCGCCGCTCCGAAATCGGCGATTGTCGTCGACGGCAAGACCGGCAAAGTGCTCTACCAGAGCGACCCAGATGGCCTGCGCCACCCCGCCTCGCTCACCAAGATGATGACGCTGTACATGCTGTTCGGCGCGCTTGAGAGCGGCAAGATCAATCTGAATTCGCGGCTGACGGTTTCCGCATACGCTTCGCGCCAGGCGCCGACCAAGCTCGGCCTCAAGCCCGGATCGACGATCGCGGTTCGCGATGCGATGCTCGGCCTCATCACCCGCTCCGCCAATGATGCCGCCGTCGTCATCGCCGAAAATCTTGCCGGATCGGAAAGCGCCTTCGCCAGCCGCATGACGGCCACCGCCCGTTCGCTCGGCATGACGCGAACGACGTTTCGCAATGCCAACGGCCTGCCCAATCCGGACCAGTGGACGACGGCACGCGACATGGTCACGCTCGGCCGCGCGCTGCAGGAGCGCTATCCCAGCTATTATCGCTATTTCTCGACACGCAGCTTCGTCTACAACGGCAAGACGATCGGCAACCACAATCGGCTGCTCGGCAAGGTTGAGGGCGTGGACGGAATCAAGACGGGCTACACCAACGCGTCAGGATTCAACATCGTTTCATCCGTGAAGCGCGACAACCGCTTCATCGTCGCCGCTGTGATGGGCGGCGGCTCCGCCGCGTCCCGCGACAAGCAAATGGTCGGCATGATCGATCGCTATATGCCGACCGCCTATGCCGGACCTGCCAAGGGCGACTCGATGATTGCCCGCATGTTCAAGGGCAAGAGCGCCGGCCCTGTCGAGGATGTTCCGCCGCCGGTCGCCATCGCGAAGCCGGTGCTCGTGGCCGCTACCGAAGACGCGCCCGTGCAGACCGCGGCGCTCGCGCCGTCGCCCCGTATCCGCCCCGATGCCGAAGAAGCCGCGCCTGAGCCGGTTGCTCCGGTCGCCGCTGCGAAACCCCGCGCGACCCCGTCGGTCGTCGAAGCGTCGGCTGCGCAGATGCCGTCCGTCGCGCCCGAGCCGCTGGCGCTCGCTTCCGAAGAAGAGCCCGCCGATGGTCCGCGCATGGTCTTCGTGCAGGGCCCGAGCGGCAAGCCGGTTTCTCGCCCGGTCGTCGTCACCGCCTCGGTGACCGGCCCCGTCCCGACAGCCGATGACGAAAGCGCCTCGAATGACACCGGCGCCGTCGGCGAAGGTGACGCCGAGGATGCTGCCCCGGTTCGATCGGGCTCCGGCATTTCGGGCTGGAAGGTCCAGATTGCCGCCGCTCCGAGCGAAGATGGCGCCCAGTCGCTGCTCGACGCCGCCAAGGCCAAGGGTGGCAAGGCGCTCGCTGCCGCCATGCCGAGCATCGAAGCGGTCAAGAAGGGCGACTCCACGTTCTATCGCGCCCGCTTCGCTGGCTTCGAGAGCAAGGCCAAGGCGCGTGCCGCCTGCGACGCTCTCAAGAAGCGTGATGTCAGCTGCCTTGCCATTCCAGACTAAAGGTTTGGCCGTTCACCGCCTTAATCTTCTCCCTCTTTGTACTGCGTATGGGAGTTAGCGATGTCTGCCGAGGAGTCTTTCCTTCGCCTCGTTGATCTGGGCGGCCAGGAACGTCGAGCCGCCCTGATCGGGATGGACGCGCTTCATCAATCGCCGATAGGCCGCGCTGACTTCAGCCTCGGTGGCGCCGGGCGCAAGGCCAAGGATCTGGTAGGCCTGCTCATCTGTCATGGTGCCCGCGCCCGTCGGGCGGCGCGGCCCGCCTGCCGCGTCACGATCGACGTTTTCACGCCAGCCGGGCATCCGGCGATCGAGATAAGCTTCGAGGACTAGGCGGTCGCCTGGTCGGGCCGCAAGCTCGGCATGCAGCATCGCGAGTTCGCGTGGCGCCAGCTCATCGAGCCGGCGTCCGGAGAATCGCCCTGACGTCACCCGCCCGTCGATGATCCGGCCCCCGCGCTCCAGGAAGCGCGGCCGCCACAGAGACAGCGCGAAAACAATCAGCGGTACGCCGACGAAGAGCTTCCCCGTCGCGATCATCACGGCCGCCAGCGCCAGCAGCGTCCCGGCGGCGCCCTTGCGGATGGCGAGTTGCAGAGCCCCCTTCCCCTTGTTGCCGCCGAAAGTCCAGGCGAGCCAGATCCCGAGCGCGAGGACGGCGGCGAGCGGCAGAACGAGACCCATCACATCTCCCAACAGGCTACACGACGCAGCCGCGTTCAACACATGCGGCGTCCGGGCGGGCGCTGCAATGGGCACAAGGGACGCACGAAGCCGGCGACGGTTCCAGCCCCTTTCCATCGTTCGGGAATCGCGCGACAGAAGCAGGCAATCCCGCGAGGTATCGCCATGATCCATCCCCCCATTCTTCTCCGCACGATTTCCGATCTCCGCGCCAATACGGCGAGCTGGCATTCAGAGGGCCTGACGGTCGGCATGATCCCGACCATGGGCGCGCTGCATGACGGCCATCTGGCGCTGGTGACCGAGGCGCGTCGCCGGGTCGACCGCATCGTCGCGACCATTTTCGTCAATCCGGCGCAGTTTGCGCCCACCGAGGATTTCGGCGCTTATCCGCGCACCGAGGCGAGCGATGTCGAGATGCTCGCCGCGCTGGGGGTCGAGGCCGTGTTCGCGCCGGCGGCACGCGAAATGTATCCAGAAGGTCATGCGACGACGATTTCGGTCGCTGGGCCTGCGCTCGGTCTCGAAACCGACTTCCGGCCGCACTTCTTCACCGGTGTCGCGACGGTGGTCGGCAAGCTGCTCATCGGCGGTTTCCCCGACATCGCGATGTTCGGGGAAAAGGATTATCAGCAATTGCTGGTCGTCCGGCAGATGGTGGCCGACCTGCATCTGCCGACCGAGATCGTCGGGCTGCCGACTGTGCGCGAGGCTGACGGCCTCGCCCTCTCCTCGCGCAACGCCTATCTTTCGGCCGAGGAACGGCGCACCGCCGCTCGGCTTCCGGCGGTGCTGCAGCAGACGGCAACCGCTATCCGATCCGGCACCGACGCCGCGGAAGCCTGCGCGACGGGCCGCGCGGCCCTCGAGGCTGCCGGCTTCCGGCCCGATTATCTCGAACTGCGCAATTCCGAGACGCTGGCTGCGCCCATCCCCTGCAGCTCCGAGCCGCTGCGCCTTCTGGTCGCCGCCTGGCTCGGGAAGACGCGGCTCATCGACAATATCGCGGTCTAGCTAGAGCAGACCAAGCTCGGCGAGTTCGGCCTTCAGGGCAGCGGGCATTTCGTCGCCCGCTCCGCCGCCGAGGGAAGCGAGATCGCGGGGCGCGTCCTTGTCGAGCAGGTAGCGCCAGCCCTGGAACGGACGCTTCGGCTGCCATTCGGTGAGGATGACCGCCGGATCGAACACGATCTCGCAGCGTTCGATGCCATCGGCACCCGTCACGGCCCGGAGGTCGGTGATGCGCTGTCGGCACTGGACCTGGCCCTTGACCACCCAATAAAGCGATCCGCCGTCAAGGATCTCGTCGATGCGGCGCGGCGTCATCCGCGTCACATGCGTATCCTCGGCCGGGATGCCGAGCGCGCGCTTGCGGGCAAGGTCCTGCTCGATCCAGTCGACGATCTCATCGACTGTCTCGACCCCGACGCAGAGCTTGATCATGTGGAGCGGCATGTCCAGACCCTCGGCTTCCGCAGCCACGCGGTCAAACGGAGGCTGCCATTTTTCCACAGAGGCGACTATGACGAAGGGACATCGCCACGAAGATGAGAGTCATGACCAACCTACCACCCGCCAACCTGCCGCCCTCCGACCTTCACCTCATGGCCAGCCGCGTGGCGACGATCGGCATCGTGGCCGGCCTCGTGCTGACGGCAGTTGGGATGATGCTGCGCTCGCCGGTCGCGGGCGGCGCGGGGTTGGTTATACTGGCTGTGCTGGTGATCTTCCGTGTTCAGATCGCCCGCCTGCTCATGCGGAGCCGTTCGTGACGCGCCGCCGCGACAGGCCCAGCGAGGGAGCGTGTCGATGCTGAACACGGCCTCGGCCATCGACGTCGTCGCGGTCGCCTGGTTCGTCGGCGCGTGGCTCGTCTATTCCCTGATCATCTGGCGGTTCTCGATAACGGGCCGATCGCTTTCCTCGGCCATGGACCATCAGCGTCGCCAATGGATGCACACCATGGCGCGCCGCGACCTCAGGATGATCGATACCGGGATTATGAGCGGGTTGCAGAATGGCACCGCCTTCTTCGCCTCGACCTCGCTGATCGCCATCGGCGGCGGCTTCGCGCTGCTGAACTCCACCGATCAGGTCTACGGCGTGCTGCGCGACCTCTCGATGTCGGAAGCAGCGCCGCGGGGCCTTTTCGAGGTCAAGGCGATCGGCCTCATCCTCATCTTCGGCTTCGCCTTCTTCGAATTCGGCTGGTCTTATCGGCTGTTCAATTATGCCTCGATCCTGGTCGGCGCGACTCCTTCGGCCGCGCATGCCGGCGAGACCGAGGCGATCGCCGCCGCCGACCGCGCTGCGACCTTCACTATTGCCGCCGGCCGGCATTTCAACCATGGCCTTCGCGCGTTCTTCTTCGCCGTCGGCTATCTTGGATGGTTCATCAATGGCTGGGTCTTGATCGCCACCACCAGCCTCATCCTGATCATGCAGCTCTATCGGCAATTCATGTCCCCCGCCGCGCGCACCGTGATCGAAGCCGCACAAAGGAACCGCACATGACAAGCGCCGCCGAAATCGAGGCGCAGATGCGCCAGCGCCTCCTTGGCCTCGACGAGGGCCGCAGCATCGACCCGACGGAACTCGCCCGCGCGCTGGCCGGACCCGACGAGAAGGTCTGGCGGCGTCTGATGGGCCCCATCCGTGGCACCGCGATCCGTCTCGCGCTCGCGGGCGATGCGACGATCCTGCGCAAGGGCAAGCAGGCCGATCCGAATGACTTCAAGGGCGTCTACCGGATCGGGCGGCCTTCGGAGGCAGTCGAATGACTGAAACGGGCGACACCGCGCCGCGGCGCCTCGCTGGCGGCTGCCTTTGCGGCGCGGTGCGCTACGGCGTCGACGACGCGTTTCTCTATGCCGTGAACTGCCATTGCTCGAATTGCCGCCGCACGACAGGCTCCGCCTTCAAGCCTTTCGCGGGCATCGGCAGCGAGCGGCTCGAACTCACTACCGGGGCAGACAACATCCTGCGCTATGGGGGGCATGAAGCGCATGACGTCCACTGCCGGACATGTGGTTCCCTGCTCTATTCTCTGCTCAATCACGGCGCGCGCATCCATCTGGCAATGGGCACGCTTTCCGACGCACCGTCGATCCGGCCGAGCGCCCATATCTTCGTGGGCTCGAAAGCACCCTGGTACGACATCACCGACGACCTGCCGCAGTTTGAAGGCCATGCCAGCTGACGGCGGAGCTCAGGGCGCCGGAAAGAGCGCATCGGTGCGCCCGAACAGACGATAGGCGAGAAGCCCGACCCACTCCTTGGCCGCGACATCGACCATGGTCAGGCCGTAGGACGCGCGGGGCATCAAGATCGAAAGATCCTGCGGTCCGGCGGTGCGATAATCAGTCGGCCAGGCGATGACCGGCCAGCCGGCGGCCCTGAACGTGCCGACGGAGCGCGGCATGTGCCAGGCGGATGTGACCAGCAACCAGCGCTCGCCGGGCTTCGGATCGATCAGCGCTTTGGAAAAGCGCGCGTTTTCGGCCGTATCGCGACTTTGATCCTCGACGACCAGCCTTTCCGGCGGGATGCCCATCTCGGAGAAGAAGCGGCGCGCCGCATCAGCCTCGGTCGGCCCGTCGGGCGTCAGGCTCGCGATGCCACCCGTGAAGACGAGCTTCGCGTCGGGATGGCGCCGTGCGAGGGCGACGCCTTCGGTCAGTCGCTCGCCGGCTTCGGTCAATGTGGTGACGCCGCGGGCAGCGCCAATCGACTGGTCGATGCCGCCTCCCAGAACGATGATGCCCGCCACAGGACCATCTGGCTCCGTGCGCGGAAAACGGTCCTCCAGCGGCAGCATCATCAAGATGCCGAGCGGCAGCAGGCCAGCCACGAACAGCCCGACGGTTGCCAGCATCATGGCGAGCGCTCCGCCACGGGTGCGGCCAAAGCCGATCGCCACGACGCCCGCGAGAAGGATGAGGATCAGCGCCGTCGATGGTTGCACGACGAACCAGATGACCTTGGCGGCGATGAAGAACATCAGATCGACCCCCGGTCTGCCTCTTCTATCGGTCCCATTCGGGCGCGAAGGGCGGATCGCAGATGCGACGCCCCTCGACGCCAAGGCCGTCGAGCGCCGCCATGTCGCTATCATCGAGACTGAAGCCGAAGATATCGAGGTTCTGGCGCATCCGGACCGGACGAGAACTCTTCGGTATCGTGACGCAGCCCTTCTGGAACTGCCAGCGCAGGATGACCTGCGCGGGCGCGCGACCGATGCGAGTGGCGATGTCCTGCACCAGCGGCTCGTCGAGCGCTTCGGCATGGCCAAGCGGGCAATAGGAAACGAAGGCGATGCCATGGCGGGCCATCGCCGCGCGCAACGTCGTCTGGTCGAGATAGGGGTGATGCTCGCACTGATTGGCGACGATCGGTTCGTCGCTGGCTGCCACCGCCTCGTCGAGCAGGCTGACAGTGTAGTTCGAGACGCCGATGTGACGCGTGAGGCCGCGCCGCTTGGCAGCGCCGAGCGCGCGGATGGTCTCGGCGGCGCTCAACGAGCGGCTCGGCCAATGGATCAGAAGGAGATCGACGCGATCAAGCCTCAGCCGCGACAGGCTGCCCTCGACGGCGCGCAGCAAGGCACTCTCCTCGAGTTCGTCAGAGGGAATCTTTGTGGTGACGAAGATATCGTCGCGGGCGACGCCCGCTTTGCGGATGCCCTCGCCGACCTCGACCTCATTGCCATAGGAGATCGCCGTATCGATATGGCGGTATCCCGCCTCGATCGCCGCGGCCACGGCACCGGCGCCCGCTTCGCCGGTCAGGCCGTAGGTGCCGAGGCCGACAGCTGGGATCAATGCGCCCTGGCTCGCGATCGAGGGTGCGGCGACAGGGGACATCATCGGCTTCTCCAGCTTGCTTCGGAACGGGCCGGCACTGTCCTTGGCCGATGCGCTGCCGTCAAGCTGTGGCGCTAGCCGCGATTCTATTCGGCGGCCTGCCAGACAAGGTCGCGCCCGCCGCGCTTCGCCGCATAAAGCGCCTCGTCAGCACGGATCATCATGGTCTCAAGCGGTGCCCGCGCGCCCCGCGACGCAGAAATCCCTGCACAGGCCGTCGCCGCCACCTTGATGCCATCGAGCAAAGCGGTCCGCCGGGCGAATTCGGCACGCACCTGCTCCGCCAGAAGAGCCGCCCCCTCCCGGTCAGCGCCGACGATCAGCGCCGCGAATTCCTCTCCGCCGAGACGTCCCACAGGATCGCTCGGGCGCAGCACATGGCGGGCCGCGTCCGCAAAGGCGACCAGGGTTCGGTCACCAACGGCATGGCCGAATGTGTCGTTGATATCCTTGAAGAAATCGATATCGAAGGTCAAAAGCGCAATATTGTTGCCAGCGAGGCGGGCGGCTTCGACCATCGCCTCGGCCTCTTCCAGAAAGGCGCCGCGGTTGAGGAGACCCGTCAACGCATCGAGCGCGGCCTTTCGGGTCAGAACCAGCTCCCGGCGTTCCTGGGTCAGGCCGAGGCCACAGATCAGGATACCGAACAGCACCACCAGCGGCTCCAGCAGACCCACCCCGACGAAGAGCCGGTCGAGCGAGAGCGCGCCATGGATGCCAATCCACAAGGCGAAAAGAGCTCTGACCAGCGTGAACCCGGCGTGCAGGAAGCAGAGCACCGCCATCGGTTTTCGGGCGGAAAGCTGATCCGAACCCCGGCGCCAGACCTCGCGGCCGAGCAGCGCGCTGAGCCCGCCCGAGAGCATCGAGGCCACGGCGACGCGATAGGGCTCGGACTGCAGGACGGCCGGGACCAGACAAGCGAGCAGCCAGATGGCGGGTGCAATGACAATGGCAAGGCGCCACGGTGGATGTCCCGTGAAAACGCGAACCCCGCTCAGCGCAAGACCAAGCGCCGCGAGGATCAGCGCATTGGCGATCTGGATCGAAAGGAAGTTGGGGATCAAGCCGCGGAAGGCGAGCCCGACGACCCCTGCGCCACCTAGGACGCAGGCAACGCCCCAGTAGAGGACATGTCCTTCGTGTCGCGAGCGAAGCCAACGCGTGCCGAGCGCTGCCCCTGAAATGAGGGAAACGCCTGCCAGCACGAACAACAGCGTGGTCGGATCCAGCGACATGCGGGCAGTCTATAGCACTGCCTTTGCCGGAATTGTCTCATGAATTCTGCGCGCCAGCGCCGAATTTGAATGCATTCAGCCCTGGCGGACGTGCCGCGTCACGGCGTCGATGACCCGGTCGACTTCCTCGTCGGTCAGATCGGGATTCATCGGGATGCTCAGCACCGTTTCCGCGAGTCGTTCGGAAACCGGCAGCGGCCGCTTGGCAACCTCGGCGAAGGCCGGATGATGATGCAGTGCCACACGGTAGAACAGCGCGTTACCGATGCCCTCGGCGTCCAGTGCCGCCTTGAGAGCGTCGCGTCCATCCAGCGTCACCGTGTAGAGTGCATTGGCCGACAGCGAGCCCGCCGGCCGTGCCTGCACACCGACCAGACCCGACAGCGCAGCATCATAACGGCGCGCGATCGCGTCGCGGCGGTTCAGCTCGTCCTCGAAAATCTCGAACTTCGCCAGCAGTATGGCGGCCTGGATCGTGTCGAGCCGGCCGGTGAGTCCGTTGCGAACCGCGACATCGCCGGTGCCCTGCCGACCATGCGAGCGCAGGGTGCGCACGGCATCGGCGATCGTATCGTCATCGGTCAGGATCGCGCCGCCATCGCCATAGCAGCCGAGCGGCTTGGTCGGATAGAAGCTCGTGGCGGAGATGGGCGCCATGCCGCCGACGCGGCGGTTGCCGGATCGACCACCGAAGCTCTGGGCGGCGTCTGAGAACACCGTCATGCCATGCCCGGCAGCGATCTTGCCGATCGCCTCATAGTCGGCCGGCAGGCCGTAGAGATCCACGGGGATGACAGCGCGCGGCTTAAGACGGCCTTCCGCCTCGACTTCGGCGATGGCGCGCTCGAGATCGGCCGGGTCGATGTTGAAGGTCGAGGGATCGACGTCGACGAAGACGGGGGTCGCATTGACCGAACAGACGGCGCCAGCGGTTGCAGCGAAGGTGAAGGCCGGCACGAAGACCGCATCGCCCGGACCAACGCCCAGCGCCATCAGCCCGATCATCAGCGCGTCGCGGCCGCTCGAAACGCCGATGGCATGCGGAACGCCGGCAAAGGCGGCGAGCTGGTTTTCGAGCTGCTCGACTTCCGGACCGAGAATGAACTGGCCGTGGCTCAGCACGGCATCAACGCGGGCCCGCACCTCGTCATGGATCCGGCGCTGCTGCCGCTGCAGATCGAAGAAGGCGACGCGACCGGACGCGACCGTCACGGCAGGGCGGGACTGGGAGACCAT
Organism: Kaistia soli DSM 19436; assembly: GCF_900129325.1. Taxonomy (GTDB): domain Bacteria; phylum Pseudomonadota; class Alphaproteobacteria; order Rhizobiales; family Kaistiaceae; genus Kaistia; species Kaistia soli. Next base: position 647,711 of record NZ_FQUP01000003.1, read on the forward strand.
CAGGACGACACTCCGTTCATCGAATATTCAAGGGCCGGCGAAGGCCCCTTGATCGCGCGCGTGATGCGCTCGGCGACGTCCAGCGCGCGCAGGCCCGCCTCGCCGTCAACGACGGGAGCGTGCCGCCGCGCGACGGCGTCAAGGAAGGAATCGATCTCAAGCGCGAGATTGTCGCTCGGAGGAACGGCAATCTCATGGCGGTCATCCGAGCCATTCGCCGTCCAGGAAACGGTGCGCGCAGCGAGGTCGGCGACGAGCACGCGGCCGGGGTCAACAACGCGGATGGTCCGTTCCTGCCGGTCCGCGATGCGGCTCGCATGGAGATGCGCCACCGCGCCGTTCTCGAAGCGCAGCAAAGCATGCGCGAAATCGTTGGTTGGCGCGCGAACGGCCGCACCGATCGCCTCGACCGACAAAACGGGTGAGCCGACGAGCGCCAGGACCAGGTCAATGTCGTGGATCATCAGATCGAGAACGACATCGACGTCGACCGCCCTGCCCTTCCACGGACCGATACGCGTCAACTCGACGACCCGCGGATCGCGCGCTGCACGGGAGAGTTCCCCGAAAACAGGCGAGAAGCGCTCGATATGGCCGACCTGAAGCACGACGCCGGCCGCTGCCGCCCGGCTGATCAGATCGCGCGCGGCTTCCGGCGAATCGGCGATCGGCTTCTCGATCAGCACATGGATGCCGGCATCCAGAAGATCGCCGGCGACGGCGTGATGGAGCGAGGTCGGCACAGTGATCGAGACGGCGTCGACCCGGCCGATGAGATCACGATGATCAAAAAGCGGCTCGGCGCCATGGTCCGCGGCGACCGAGTCCGCCCGGCTGTGATCGGCATCCACGACGGCAACGAGACGCGCCTTCGAATTGGCGGCGTGCTGGCGCGCATGGAACGAACCGAAATAGCCGAGGCCGACGACGCCCGTCCTGATCTCGCCCTGATTCAATCCGCGCCAATCCCTCGATCTGGAGGCGCAATGGAGTCCGCGCCGCATTCCGGCTCTCGTCTAGCGCTTTTTGCGGCGTTGTCGACGCTCTCGGTCAAAAGTCGGGTCACATTTTGCCGAGCAGGGAAACAATGCGCGAAGGCTGGCGGAGCTCTAGCCGCTCGAGAAACCGAACCAGAGCGCCGCGAAGCCGAGGAACGAGAAGAACCCAACAAGGTCGGTGACCGTCGTGACGAAGGCACCGGAGGCAATGGCGGGATCGAATTTCAGCTTGTTGATGGCAAGCGGGATCAAGATGCCACCCAAGGCAGCTGCCACGAGATTGACCACCATCGCGGCGGCAATGACGACGCCGAGATCGACGATCCCGAAACGGAAGATGGCGACCGCCGCCACGATCGAGGCGAAGAAGACGCCGTTGAGGAGGCCGACGATCAGTTCACGTCCGACGACGCGGCTCATATTGTGAGGCCCGAGCTCACGCGTCGCGAGCGCACGCACGGCGACGGTCATGGTCTGCGTGCCGGCATTGCCGCCCTGGCTTGCGACGATCGGCATGAGAACGGCGAGCGCCACCATCTTCTGCAGCTCCTGCTCGAAGAGACCGATGACGCTGGAGGCAAGGATGGCGGTGCCGAGATTGATGCAGAGCCATGGCAGGCGGCTGCGCGCAATCGACCAGACGCGGTCCGACACCTCTTCGTCACCGACGCCGCCGAGACGCTTGATGTCCTCGTCGGCCTCTTCCTCGATGACGTCGACGGCGTCGTCGATGGTCATGATGCCGACGAGCCGATCGGCCTCGTCGACGACGGCGGCAGAGATCAGGTTGTAGCGCTGGAATTGGCGGGCGACCGAGGACAGATCGTCGGTGGCATGCACCACCGTCGCGTCCTCATCGACGATTTCCGACATCTTGACCGGCCGGCGGCTGCGCAGCAGACGGTCGAGCGGCACGCGGCCGAGCAGCCGGAAGGCCGGATCGACGACGAAGACCTCGTGGAAGGTCTCGGGAAGTTCCTCGGCGTCGCGCATGTAGTCGATCGTCTGGCCGACGGTCCAGAACGGCGCGACCGCGATGAACTCGGTCTGCATACGCCGGCCGGCGCTGTCCTCTGGAAAATCGAGGCTTCGCTTCAGGGCCAGCCGTTCGACAGACGGAATCTGCGCGAGAATCTCGTCGCGGTCTTCTTTGTCGAGATCCTCGAGAATATAGACCGCGTCGTCGGAATCGAGCTCGCTGATGCCTTCGGCCACCGTCTCGGATGGCAGATCCTCGAGAATCTCGACGCGGGTTGCCTCGTCGAGTTCGGTCAGGGCTGTGAAGTCGAAGGAATCGCCGAGGAGCTGGATCAGCGCCGGGCGCTGATCCGGGTCGAGCTGTTCAAGGATGGCGCCAACATCGGCCTCGTGCAGGTCCTCCGTCAGGCTGCGTGCCGCAGCGGCGTCGCCGCCATCGATTGCCGCGACGAGCGCATCCAGGAAGTCCGACGAGAGATTGTCGTTCTCGTCACGAAGCGGCGGCAGGACAAAGCCCGGCGTCTCGTCTCGCTCGATGGTCGTCGGCTCGGTCGCCGGATCGGTCATGGAACCTCCGCTTGGGAAGGACGAGATGGATTTTCGAGGGAGGTCTCGCGTCGAGACTTAGCGGGCACGGCGGGCTGCGGCAAAGGAAAAACCGGGCGCTATGCCGCAATGCAAACGCTTCATCACAGCCTGTCGTTCCATTGCCCCGGTCAAGGTACACGGCGCGACGCCAGAAACGAAAACGGCGACCCGAGGGTCGCCGTTTTCGCGAGGATTTCTTCGGGTTCTGGTGCGGTCGAGAAGACTCGAACTTCCACGCCTTGCGGCACAGCGACCTCAACGCTGCGCGTCTACCAATTCCGCCACGACCGCGGAACCCGAGCCGGCGAACCGGCGCGGCGTCGATGTAGCAAAACCCCCGGGTGGTTACAAGCACGCATTCATCGACGCTCGACAGCCATGTGGATAGTGTCGCAATGCGACAGCGCGATCGATGCGGAAATCCGCTGTGCGCTCGACTATATGTAGGCGATGGACGCCCCCGCCAAGCCGAACCCGATCTCTCGCGATGCCCTCGACGCCTCGATGCTGCCGAAGTCCGGCAGCCCGCCAGTCGAATGGGTGATCGCCGATGCGCCTGTCGCCTATCCGGATGCGATCGCCGAGATGGAAGCGTGCGTCGCGCTGATCGCGGCGGGCGAGGCACCGGAACGGGTCTGGCTCGTCGAGCATCCCCCGCTTTATACGGCCGGCACAAGCGCCAAGGCCGAGGATCTCGTGGCGCCCGGGCGGTTTCCCGTCTTCGAAACGGGGCGCGGCGGCCAGTTTACCTATCACGGCCCCGGCCAGCGCGTTGCCTATGTCATGCTTGACTTGACGCGGCGACGGCAGGATCTGCGCCTGTTCGTCGCCAGCCTCGAAAACTGGATCATTGCCACGCTGGCGGATTTCAACGTCACGGGCGAGCGTCGCGACGACCGGGTCGGCGTCTGGGTGCGCCAGCCGGAACGCGGCATCGGCGCGGAGGCGAAGATCGCCGCCATCGGCATCCGCGTCCGTCGCTGGGTGACGTTTCACGGCATCTCGCTGAATGTCGATCCCGAGCTTTCGCATTTCGACGGAATAGTGCCCTGCGGCGTGCGTGAGCACGGCGTCACCAGCCTTGCCGATCTCGGACGCATCATCTCGATGACGGAGACCGATTCGGCCCTCCGGGCGGAATTCGAGACGCTGTTCGGGCCGACGGTGGCGGCCTGATAACTTCTGATCCATAGGCGGACAGATTCGAGAGCGAGGGCTGCGAAGAGAATTCGGGCCAGCTTGTCGTATCGCCTCGCGATGCATCGGAAGTATTTGAGATCCCAGAAGAAGCAGTCGATGAGGTTGCGCTCACAGACTCGGCGCGATTTTATACCCTGCACTCCGGGCTATGCCGCCCGAGGCGGGGCCGGCAGGCGGGAGAGATGAATGGCCGAGACCGGCGACGAGGCGGCTGCGCTCGTCTCCCAATCCGGGCGGTTCGACGCGGGATGGTACGGACGCCTGCGCCCTCATCTCAATGGCGATACCGAGGCGCTCGCCGATTATCTCCGCCATGGCTGGCTCGCGGGTCTGTCGCCCTCCGCGCGCTTCGATCCCGCGGCCTATCGTGCAGCGAACCCGGATGTGGGCGAGGTCGATCCGCTGCTGCATTATGCGCGGGAGGGCCTGCAACAGGGACGACGCCTGAAGCCGGACACCGGCGACGCGGGCGCGCGTGACGGCATCTCGATGTCCATCATCCTGCCGACTCGGGACCGCGGATGGATCGTCGAAGAAGCCATTCATTCGGTTCTGGTGCAGACGCATCGCCGATTCGAGCTGATCGTCGTCGACGACGGTTCGAATGACGGCACCGCGGCACAGTTGCACGAGCGCCATGCGGACGACCTTGCCGAGGGGCGGATAGTGCTGATCGAGCTGCCGGAGCCGCGCGGCGTGTGCTATGCGCGGAATGTCGGGCTGGCTGCGGCGCGCTATCCCTGGATCGCCTATGTCGATTCCGACAATCTGGTCGAGCCGCATTTCCTAGAGACTTTCGCCGACGGCATTCTCGCCCATCCCGAAGCGCAGTGCTTCTACGCGGAGTTCTATCATCAGGGCAACCGACATCATCTCGGCCAGCCCTTCGACCGGGCATTGCTGCGGGCGAGCAACTACATCGATCTCGGCGCATTCGTCCACCATCGCGACTGCGTGGGCCGCTATGCCGGCTTCGACGAGGCGCTGCGGCGGCTGGTGGACTGGGACCTGATCCTCTCCTACACGCGCGATGTCTCGCCGGTTTTTCTTGACGAGCAGGTGATGCTCTATCGAGAGATCGGCGGAGAGGGGAGGATTACGTGGGCCGAACCGCTGGAAATTGCCCTGGCGTACGTGCGAGCCAAGCATGACATCAGGCCCGAGGAATATGCGTCGCCGGCGAAGCTGGAGGCCGACCCCGGCCCGCCTCACCCGAGCCTCTAGGCGCCGAGCCCTATTCGCACGATGTGAATTCCGGTTCGCGTGAAGAAAATGCGTAGAAGCTGAGCCTTTCCGGCGAATCGGAACTCACCGGAAAGGCGCTAGAGACTTGGCGCGACCAGGAACGGGCCTTCGGTCGCAGGCGGCTCGGCAACGATCTGCACGGCCTCAACGGCAGCAAAGGGAGGGCCTCGGCGGCAGGCGTCCAGCATTTCGGTGACGACGGTCTCTTCGCCTGAGAAAAGAGCCTCGACGCTGCCGTCGCGGCGATTGCGAACCCAGCCGGAAAGACCGAGCGTCACCGCTTGCTGCTCGACGAAGGCGCGGTAGCCGACGCCCTGGACACGCCCCGTGACGGAGACCTGCACCGTCCGCCGCGCCATTGTCAGAGCCCCAGTTCGGCCGACACGGCAGGGACGAGCGCCGGCACGTCGTGGACGATCAGGTCAGGCGGCGTCTCCTCGAATTCCTCGGCCGAGCCGTAGCCCCAGCCCACGGCGATCACCTTGATGCCGTTTTTCCGCGCGCCGTCGATGTCATGGCGTCGGTCGCCGATCATGACGCAGCGGCTCCGGTCGATGGCCTCGCTTTCGAGCACATGCGTGATCAGATCGGCCTTGTTGGAGCGCGTGCCATCCATTTCGGAGCCATGAACGCGGACGAAGAAGGAGCCGAGCCCGAAATGCTCGATGATCCGCTCGCAGAAAAGGCGGGGCTTGGAACTGGCGACGAAGAGCTGGACCCCGACATTCTTCAGATTCGCCAGCATCTCGGGAATGCCGTCGAAGACTTTGTTCTCGTAAAGCCCGATCGGCGCATAGCGGTCGCGGTAATGCGCCAGCGCCTCCTTTGCGAGCAGCGGATCGCCACCGAGCATCGCCGCGAAGCTGGCTTCGAGCGGTGGACCGATCGCGGCGCGCAGCGTGATCTCGTCGACAGGCGGGCGCCCCAGCTTGTCGATCGCGTAGAGAATCGATCCGCTGATTCCGGGATAGGGATCGGTCAGCGTGCCGTCGAGATCGAACAATGCGGTGGGCGCGAAGGGGGTCATCGGTTCCTTTCCCGCCGAAACGGCGGATTTCCGTGCCGGAGAAATGGCGGTTTCGTCCGGTTTCGCGGGTGGGTCTTGCACGTGGAGCAACCCTCCGTCTAGTTATTCGTTGTCGTCATCAGGGCGTAACTTAGGTCAGTCACCTCCTTTCAGCCGAAGGGCCTCTGCCCGAACGGCGGCAGTGTCGGGAAGTCAGCCAGAAAATGAAGCGCGCCTCGCATACCGTCCGTTGTCCTTGGTTCCGGTCAGCGCCATGACCGACGACATCATCACTGGGCTCGTCTGGCTCGCGGCCGCCTTTGCCGTCATCACGGCTGGTGTTCATTTCATCAGCATTCTCGTCGTGACATTGCGTGGCCGGATCGCCGTCACGCGCATCCCCGCCAAGCTGCCGGCGCATCCGCCCGTCTCGATCCTGCGACCGGTCTGCGGCCTTGAGAACTCCATTGAGGAAACGCTGCGCTCCGGCTTCACGGTCGACTATCCCGACTTCGAGATGATCTTCTGCGTCGCCAAGGATGACGATCCCGTCATCCCGCTGGTCCGCCGCGTCATGGCGGAAAATCCGCAGGTCCCGACGCGCATCCTGATCGGTGACGACCGCATCAGCATCAATCCGAAGCTGAACAACCTCGTCAAAGGCTGGAAAGCGGCTCGGCACGACTGGATCGTGATGGCGGACAGCAATGTCCTCATGCCGCCGGATTATCTCGCCCGCATGCTCGACCGCTGGGTGCCCGGCACCGGGCTTGTCTGCTCGCCGCCGCTCGGCAGCGCGCCGGACGGCGCCTTCGGCGAGATCGAATGCGCTTTCCTCAACACCTTCCAGGCGCGCTGGCAGCTCTTCTCGGACGCGATCGGCAACGGTTTCGCGCAGGGCAAGTCGATGCTCTGGCGGCGGGAGAATCTGGATCGCCACGGATCGATCGAGGCGCTCGCGGCCGATCCGGCGGAAGACGCCGCTTCGACCAAAGTCATTCGGCGCGCCGGGCTCGACGTCCATCTCGTCCATCTGCCCTTCCCCCAGCCGATCGGCCGGCGCTCGCTGAAGGCCGTCTGGAGCCGCCAGCTTCGCTGGGCGCGTCTTCGCCGGGTGACGTTCCCGCTCTTTTTCTGCGCGGAACTGGTGGTTGGTGGCCTTTTTCCGATCCTTGCGATGGTGTTTCTCGCAGCCATAGGTGCCGTGGCGGGCTGGATGGTCGCGGCGTTCGCGGTTGCCTGGTATGGCGCCGAAGTGCTGATGGCGATCGGCCTCGGCTGGCGCTTCGGGGTGCGTCCGACCCTTGCCCTGATCGTCCGCGATCTGATGCTGCCCGCACTCTGGTTCGCGGCAGTGTCCGGCAGCGGTTTCGAGTGGCGCGGCAATCAGATGAACGTCAAGAAAGACAGCCTGCTCGCCGCCGAATAGCTGTTTCGGTCGGCACCGCCTGAGAGGCGCTTCAGACAAAGCGCATGATCTCGGCATCGACCGCAAGACTGTCGCCCGGCTTGACCTTGATGGTCTCGACGACGAGATCGCGCTCGGCACGAAGCACGTTTTCCATCTTCATCGCCTCGACGATCGCTAGCGTCTCGCCAGCCTTGACCGCCTGACCCTCGGCAACGGTGATCGCCATCACGAGCCCCGGCATCGGACAGAGCAGCGTCTTCGATGTGTCGGCGAGGCGCTTTTCCGGCATCAGGGCGTCGAGCGCGGCCACGCGGGGGCTCATGGCGCGTGCGACGACGTCTACCCCGCGATGTACCAGCCGCCAGCCGCCGCCGTTGCGCGCCACCTGAAGGGTCGCCGGCCGGCCGTTCACGCATCCGGACCAAAGTCGATCCCCCGGCGTCCAGGAAGCGGACAGGAAAACGTCTCGGCCGGTCTCCGTGGTGAAGGTCCAGTTGGAGCCGTCCTTGTCGCCCAGCGTCAACGCGATATCGGCACCGCCGATGCGGACGATCCAGTCACGACGGGGCTTGACGGCGCCTGGGCGAAGCCGACCCGGGAGAGTGGCGAGGCGCGCAGAGGCGGCGGCTTCCATCGATGCAGCGATGGCGGCGAGGCGCTCCAGCGTTTCGAGGTTTGGCACGACGCCCGTGAAGCCGCCCGGAAATTCATCGGCAATGAAGGCAGTCGACAACGCGCCTGATTGCCAGCGGGGATGCGTCATCAGGGCCGAGAGAAACGGCACATTGTGGCGAATGCCTTCGAGCTGAAAGGCGTCGAGCGCATCGGCCATGGCGTCGATTGCCGCCTGCCGTGTCGGAGCATGAGTGACGAGCTTCGCAATCATCGGATCGTAGTGGATCGAGATTTCCGAGCCCTCGACGACGCCGGTGTCATTGCGGATGGTGACGCCGTCGCGCGTGCCCTCGGAGGGGGGCCGGTAGCGCGTCAGCCGGCCGATCGACGGCATGAATTCGCGATAGGGATCCTCAGCATAGATACGGCTTTCGATCGCCCAGCCATCCAGCCGTACCTCATCCTGTGTGATGCGCAGCTTCTCGCCGGAGGCGACGCGGATCATCTCCTCGACAAGATCGAGCCCGGTGACCAGCTCCGTCACGGGATGCTCGACCTGCAGACGTGTGTTCATCTCAAGGAAGAAGAAGCTGCGATCCTGCCCGGCAACGAATTCGACCGTCCCGACCGAATCATAGCCGACCGCGCGGGCGAGCGCCGCAGCCTGCTCGCCCATTGCGCGCCGCGTCGCGGCATCGAGCAGCGGCGACGGCGCTTCCTCGATGACCTTCTGATTGCGGCGCTGGATCGAGCATTCGCGCTCGCCGAGATAGACGACATTGCCGTGCCTGTCGGCGAGAAGCTGGATCTCGACATGGCGCGGATCGGTGATGAACTTCTCAATGAAGACGCGGTCGTCTCCGAAGGAGGAACGCGCCTCCGAGGTCGCGGCACGAAAACCCTCGCGCACGGAGGCCTCGTCGCGAGCGATGCGCATGCCTTTGCCACCGCCGCCGGCCGAGGCCTTGATCATAACGGGAAAACCGATGTCGCGCGCAATGCGGGCCGCCTCCTCGTCGTCGGCGATGACGCCGAGATGACCGGGAACGGTTGAAACGCCCGCGGCCGCCGCGACGCGCTTTGATTCGATCTTGTCGCCCATGGCCGCCATCGCACGCGCGTTGGGACCGATGAAGGCGATGCCCGCAGCTTCCAGAGCCTCGGGAAAGGCCGGGCGCTCGGACAGGAAGCCATAGCCCGGATGCACCGCCTCGGCCCCGGACCGGCGCGCGGCGTCGACGATGCGGTCGATGACCAGATAAGACTGGCTAGCGGCGGCCGGCCCGATGGCGACGGCCTCGTCGGCCATCTCGACATGCAGCGCGTCGCGATCGGCTTCAGAATAGACCGCCACAGTCCGGATGCCGAGGCGGCGCGCAGTGCGGATCACACGGCAGGCAATCTCGCCACGGTTGGCGATCAGGATCTTGCCGAACATTCCACACCCCGCATTGCCGAAGCCGTTGTCTTCCAGCTCTTCCTTCACATCTTCTAGGGCGGGCCAGCCATTGCCGCAATCCGGCGCGCCGATAGGCGCTGCCATTTCAGGGCCGTGATTGTTCTGATAAGTTGAAGCTTGGGCGCGACGGCTGGGCTGGCGTTGCGCTCCGGGCGCGCCTTGGACATTGGATGTCGGGGCGCGATTGATTTTGGAGTGTGCCGCAAATGGCCCCGGTCAGCCGCATCCTGGTCGCAGCGTTCGCCATGGCGATCCTCGCTTTGCCGATGGCCGAACTTGGCTATGTTGGGGCGATGCCGATCCATCACCCTTTGCTGCCGAAGCCGGATCATGCGGGCTTCGCCTCGGTCAACGGCCTGAAGATCTGGTACGGGATCTATAATCCCAAGGGACCAGATCCGGTCATCCTGCTGCATGGTGGACTTGGCAGCTCGGTCGATTGGCGCAACCAGATTCCCGCGCTTGTCGGCAAGCACAAGGTGATCGTCGCGGACAGCCGCGGCCAAGGCCGCAGCACGCGTGCCGGGCAGCCCATCAGCTATGATCTGATGATGGGCGACGTGCTGGCATTGATGGATCATCTCAAGATCAAGAAGGCTGCCTTCGCCGGCTGGAGCGACGGCGGCATCATCGCGCTCGACATCGCGATCCATCATCCCGACCGTATCAGCAAGCTCTTCACCTATGGCGCCAATTTCAGCCCCGAGGGGCTTATTCCCGATCCGAGCGCGACGGCCATGTCCACACTGCGGATCGAGATGGCGAGCCTTGTCGACGAGCATGCCGAAACGGTCCGCGACGTGACCGAGATGTGGAACGAGGAGCCGGACTTCACGCCGGAGCAGCTTGGCAGCATCCATATCCCGACCATGATCGCAGACGGCGCGCACGAAGAGGCGATCAAGCCGGAACACACGCGCGAACTGGCCGAGATGATTCCCGGCGCCGAACTTGCGATCCTGCCGAATGTCGGCCATTCCGGGCTTCTCGAAGATCCGGCCGATTTCAACAAGCTGCTGGTCGGCTTTCTCGACGGCACGTCCCGCGCGCCGGCGGAGAACGCCGACCTCTCGAGCGCGCAGGCAGCGCCGACGCCATCCGTTTCCACTCGCGCAACCGAAACCACGACGGAACTTGCACCATGAAGATCCTTCTCGTCGGCGCGTCCGGCGTCCTCGGCTCGGCCATCGCGCAGGAGCTCGGCCCGCGCCATGAAATCATCCGCGCAGGCCGCAGCGGGGCGGATATCGCCGTAGACATCACCGATGCCAACGCCATTCGCGCGGCCTTCGAGAAGGTCGGTACCGTCGACGCCATCGTCTCCGCGGCCGGCAAGGTGAAATTCGCGCCGCTCGCGCAGATGTCGTCCGAGGATTATGGCGCTGGCATCGCCGACAAGCTCATGGGCCAGGTCAACCTAGTCCTGATCGGCCAGCGCTACCTGTCCGAGCGCGGCTCCTTCACCCTGACGAGCGGCGTGCTCTCGCATGACCCGATCGTCGCGGGATCGTCGGCCTCGATGGTGAATGGCGCCATCGACAGCTTCGTCCGCGCCGCCGCGATCGAATTGATGCCCCAGCGCATCAACGCGGTCAGTCCCGGCGTACTGACCGAATCGATGGCAGGATACGGCCCGTTCTTCCGCGGCCATGAGCCCGTGCCGGCGGCCCGCGCCGCCCTTGCCTTCTCCAAGAGCGTCGAAGGCGCGCTCACCGGCCAGGTCTTCTCGGTTCTCTGACAATCACGATGGCTGGACAATCTGCGGTCTGCCTCGATCGCCTCGATCGGCGGGCGAGCGGCCGAACGCTGATCATGGGCGTCGTCAACGTGACGCCGGACAGCTTCTCCGACGGAGGCGACCACTTCGCGCTCGCGGCCGCCATCGCCGGCGGTAGACGACTCGCCTCGGAAGGCGCCGACATCCTCGACATCGGCGGCGAATCGACTCGCCCCGGGGCGACGCCCGTCGACGAGGCGACCGAACGCGCGCGCGTGCTTCCCGTGATCGAGGCGCTCGCTGGCAATGGCCCCTTGCTATCGATCGACACCTACAAGGCGAGCGTTGCGGACGCCGCCGTGCTCGCTGGCGTTCGGATCGTCAATGACGTTACCGGCCTCCGCCGCGATCCTGCTATCGCCAATGTCGCGGCAGCGCATGACGCCGCACTCGTCATCGGGCATTGGGAGCCGGACACGCGCCATGAGGCCTCTGCCCTGCTCGACGCGATATTGCGCTTCTTCGATGCATCGATCCGGATGGCGCGGGCCGCCGGTGTCGCCGACAGGCGGATGATTCTCGATCCGGGCATCGGCTTCGGGAAGAATACGACCGAGGAAAACGTCGCCGTTCTCGCCGGGCTGGACCGGCTGGTGGCGCTCGGCTATCCCGTGCTGGCCGGTGCGTCGCGCAAGCGCTTCATCGGCGCCTTGACGGGGCGCCAGCCCAAGGAACGGCTGGCGGGGTCGCTCGCCGCTCATATCCTCGCGGCAACGCGCGGCGCCTCGATCATTCGCGCGCATGACGTCGCGGCGCATCGCGAGGGGCTGGCGGTTGCCGACGCAATCCTCGCGGCGGACACCCCGAAGACGACCGGAGAACCATGGCCGACCGCATCCTGATCAGCGACCTGCGCTATTTCGCCTTCCACGGACTGCTGCCCGAGGAGACGACTCTCGGCCAGCGCTTTCGCATCGACCTAGCTTGCGAGCTCGATCTTTCTGAAGCGGGCACGACCGACGACATGACGAAGTCGGTGCATTACGGGCACCTGATCGCGACCGTCGAGCGGGTCGCCACCACGCGCCGCTTCAAGCTGATCGAGGCGCTGGCCGAGGCGATCGCGACCGAGCTCTTCGCCGATTTTGCACGGATCGAGGCGGTTTCTGTCACCGTCACCAAGCCGGAAGCCCCGGTCCCCTCGGCGACCGGCGTCGTCGCTGTGTCGATCGAGCGGAGGCGGTCCCGTGCCTGAGGCGTTTCTTGGGCTCGGCAGTAATCTCGGCGACCGGCATGCGCTTCTGCAAGCCGCAGTCGACGCGCTGGCGGCAGCAGACGGCGTCATCGTCCGTGCCGCCTCGCCGATCTACGAGACGCCGCCCTGGGGTCCGGTGCCGCAGGGGCCTTATCTCAACGCCTGTGTCGCGGTGGAAACCAGCCTGCCGGCGCGTGCGCTGCTCGATCTCGGCCTTTCCATCGAGCGCGAACATGGTCGCGAACGCGCCGTCAGGTGGGGGCCGCGCACGCTCGATATCGATCTTCTCGCCTATGGCGCGGCAGCGATCGACGAGCCGGGACTGGTGGTGCCACATCCGCGAATGACTGAGCGAGCCTTCGTTCTGGTACCGCTCGCCGATATTGCGCCCGAGCTTGCCTTCGCGGGCAAACCCATCGGCGCCTGGCTCGGCCTGCTCGACACAAGCACAATCGTCCCCCGCCACGATCTGCCGCCGTTGGTTGCGTGACGCTGCGACACGCTCCCGAAAAATGCCTGTTAAATCAATTAACTACAACGGAATGTTGTCGTGCTTCTTCCAGGGGTTCTCGAGGCTTTTGCCGCGCAGCAGGCGGAGCGCCGCCGCGATGCGGCGGCGGGTCGAGTGCGGCATGATCACCTCATCGATATAGCCACGCTCGGCCGCGACGAAGGGTGACAGGAAGCGATCCTCGTATTCCCTGGTCCGAGCAGCCAGCGCATCGGCATCGCCGTTCGTCGCGCGGAAGATGATCTCGACGGCGCCCTTCGCGCCCATCACCGCAATCTGCGCCGACGGCCACGCGTAATTGATGTCGCCGCGCAGGTGTTTCGAGGCCATGACGTCATAGGCTCCGCCATAGGCCTTGCGCGTGATGACCGTGATCTTCGGGACGGTCGCCTCGCCATAGGCGAAGAGCAGCTTGGCGCCATGCTTGATCAGGCCGCCATATTCCTGAGCCGTACCCGGCAGGAAGCCCGGCACGTCGACGAAGGTGACGAGGGGGATTGAGAAAGCGTCGCAGAAGCGTACGAAGCGTGCGGCCTTGCGCGACGCATCGCTATCGAGAACGCCGGCCAGGACCATCGGCTGGTTGGCGACGAAGCCCACCGTGCGCCCCTCGATACGGCCGAGCCCGGTCACGATATTCTTCGCGAACGCCGCCTGAATCTCGAAGAAGTCGGCCTCGTCGACGACCTTCAGAATCAATTCCTTGATGTCGTAGGGCTTGTTCGCGTTGTCGGGCACGAGCGTGTCGAGCGACATCTCGATGCGGTCGGCCGGATCGTCGGTCTCGATCTCGGGAAGCGGCGCCCGGTTGTTCATCGGCAGGAGATCGACGAGCCGGCGCATCGCGACAAGCGCTTCGACATCGTTGTCATAGGCGCCGTCGGCGATCGAGGAGCGCGTCGTATGCACGCTCGCCCCGCCGAGTTCCTCGGCCGTTACGGTCTCGTTGGTGACCGTCTTCACCACGTCGGGGCCGGTGACGAACATGTAGCTCGAATGGCGGACCATGAAGATGAAGTCGGTCATCGCCGGCGAATAGACGTCGCCGCCGGCGCAGGGGCCCATGATGACCGAGATCTGCGGGATGACGCCGGAAGCCAGCACGTTGCGCTGGAACACCTCGCCATAGCCGCCGAGCGCCGCGACTCCCTCCTGGATGCGCGCCCCGCCGGCATCGAACAGCCCGATGATCGGCGCGCCGTTCTTCAGCGCCATGTCCTGAAGCTTGGTGATCTTTTCGGCATGCGCCTCCGACAGCGAACCGCCGAAGACCGTGAAATCCTTGGCGAACACGAAGATCGGGCGACCGTTGACCGTTCCCCAGCCGGTGACGACGCCGTCGCCGGCGATCTTGGTCTTTTCCATGCCGAAATCGATCGCCCGGTGCTGGACGAACATGCCGAATTCCTCGAAGGAGCCTTCGTCGAGCAGGATTTCGATGCGCTCGCGTGCCGTCAGCTTCGACTTCGCATGCTGCGCGGCAATCCGCTTCTCGCCGCCGCCAAGCCGGGCGCCCGCCCGCCGTGCCTCCAGCTCTTCCAGGATATGCTTCACCGCATCCTCCACACTACTCGCGCTTCGAGACTTATCGCGCCGAACGCCGATGCGGAAGCCGGATCACGAAGGGGAAAACCCAGGCGGGAAACACGGAGGTCGGCTGCATCCTCCGCGATACGCCGCTATCCTCGCGAAAGGCGGCGATCCTGCCGCCTGTCACATGGGCAGGAAGTTCATGAAACCCTGGTTGATTTCGCGCGGCGCCATCGCGCTGATGGCACTCGTCGGCGGCGCGGGCCTTGCTTCGGCTGACCCGCTCGCCGGCATCTGGAATGGCCAATTCCAGCAGGTCGGCGAGGCCGGAACCTATCGCGTAACGCTCGATGCGTCCGGCGACGGCATCAAGGTCGACTATGCCGACCAATCCTGCGGTGGCACGCTCGAACCGGTCGGCGAGAAGGGCAATAGCAGCTTCTATATCGAGACGATCACCCGTGGCGGCATCGATCCTGCCACCGGCCATGGCTGCATCGGCGGCAATGTCACGCTGATCAAGGTTGGCGACACTTTCGTCTGGGGCTGGGTTGGCGAGCACAAGGGCAAGCCACTGGTGGCCTCGGCAACCCTTGAAAAGGCGAAATAGAGCCCGGCCCCTTATCCGCCTCCGATCTCAATCCCGTCCGAGCACCAGGGCGGCGGCCTGAAACTCGCGCCAGCGTGCCTCTCGACGCGCTGTCGCCTCGTCGTCCTCGCCCCACAGGCTGATCTCATAGTCCTCGTCGACATGGGCCGCTGCCCAGGCCTCGGCCGCGGTCAGGCGGCCGTGCAGCACGGCAAGCGTCAGGATGGCCGAACCAGTCAGCGTGTTGATGGTGCTGAGCGCGGCAAGCTCCAGGGCGTCGGGCGCGCCCAGCGCCTTGTCGACAGCCTCGATGGTCTCCGGAAACTGCGCGACATGGACGATGCCCTCGGCGAGCAGGAAGCGCGCGCCGAAGCGCTCATGCATCCAGTCGATCAACGGGTTCCAGGCGTCGTCCTGGAGCGCGACCAGCCGCTCTGGCGTGCCGGCGCGATAACAGAGAAGATCGGTGCCGGCGTAGTTCAGGATTTCCGCCCGGACCGCATCGGCATTCTGCGCGACGCCGTCGATCGCGGAGTTGGCCAGTCGCGTCACCGGCATGGTGGCGGGATCGATGACCGTGCCCTGAGCTGCCCATTCGGCGACGATCGCGGCGGCCACGCGTTGCTCGGCGACGGCCAACACCGCCTTGGCAGGCGTCTTCACCGGCCGCCCGTCGAGCTGGATCAGATAGGCACCATCAGCGCCACGCTCGTGTGCAGCGGCCTTATAGAACCGCTTAGGCAGCGCGCGGCCGCTCTCCGCTGATCGCATCGGGTCGCGCGGCTCGTGGCCCTCCGGGCCGATATCGAACGGATTGCTCATTCTTCGTCCGGCTCCGCCTCCCCGCCGAGATCGGTATCGAACCCAAGCAGGTTCCAGCTCTGCACCATATGCGGCGGCAAGGGCGCGGTGACATCGAGCGTGCCGCCCGCCGGATGCGGGATCACGATGCGGCGCGCATGCAGATGCAGCTTGTTCTGCAGGCCGCCCGGGAACGACCAGTTGGTGTCAGCCTCGAAATATTTGGGGTCGCCGATGATGGGATGGCCGATATGGGCAGCGTGCGCACGAAGCTGATGCGTGCGGCCGGTGACCGGGCGCATCGTCAGCCAAGCCAGCGCCGGGCCGGCATTGTCGACCACCGAATAGAGCGAGACGGCGTGGCTGGCGTCGTCGTCGCCATGGCGTGCCACCTTCATCTTCTCGCCGGTCGGTCCGCCATCCTTGGCGAGCCATGTCGAGACACGCCCCTGCGGCGGGCGCGGCACGCCCTTCACCAGCGCCCAGTAGATCTTGCGCGTCGCGCGCGCCCGGAAGCTGCCGGCAAGCTTCGAGGCGGCGAGACGGGTACGGGCAACGACCAAGACGCCGGTCGTCTCGCGGTCGAGGCGGTGGACGAGGCGCGGCTTCTGGCCCTTGGTATCGCGCAAAGCCTCGAGCATCGCGTCGACATGGGTCGAGAGGCCGGAACCGCCCTGCACGGCGAGACCTTGCGGCTTGTTGAAGACGAAGACGTGATCGTCTTCATAGAGGCACATGGCCATGAGTTCGTCGGCGGCGCTGCCGCGCGCGCCGGCAGGCCGGGCGACATGCGGGCTGCCGCCGGCGTCATCGACGCCCAGCGGCGGGATGCGGATGGTCTGGCCGGGATGGACGCGGTCATTGGTCTTGGCGCGGCCGCCATCGACGCGCACCTGGCCGGAGCGCAGCAGCTTCTGCAGATGGCCGAATGAAAGGCCGGGATAGTGATCCTTGAACCAGCGATCGAGGCGCATGTCGGCCTCGTCTGGTGCCACTGTCTTGGTGACGACGGTCGCCATGATCGGGGATGTCCTTCTTCTGAAGGCGCCTCATATCATCCGGCAAGCCCTCTGACGAGCGCAAGCCCGCCGGCAAGACCGGCAAGGCCGAGCACGAGCGAACCGCCGACATAGAGGACTGCCGCCATCGGGGCGCCACGCTCCCATAGATAGATGGCGTCGAGGGAGAAAGTGGAAAAGGTGGTGAAGCCGCCGAGCACGCCGGTCGTCAGGAAAATCCGCAGTTCCTGCGTGCCGGCCGGCCCCGGCCTCAGGACAAACCAGGCCGCGATGACGCCCATCAGGAACGAGCCGAGGATATTGATGGCCATGGTCGCCCACGGAAAATCGAAACTGAACAAGCGGGTCGCCTGAACACCGATCGCATAGCGAATGACGCCGCCGATACCGGCGCCGATAAAGACAAGGGCTGCGAGAAGCATGCGAGATTTCCGGGAGCAACAGGAAGGCTGGCGTCCATCATAGGATGGAAGCCGCGTTCTGAAAGGGCTGCGGGACGTGACATGATGAACAGAGCCTGCACCACGCCTTGAGGAGTTGTGGGCGCTGTTCTTGCTCTCGCCATGAACTTGTTTACAAAATGCCGGCCGGACGTGCATCGGCGGCGTTGCCGGCGCCAAGAAACCGTTCCCTGGAGGACATAATGAGAGTCTCGAATTCAGGCCGAGCCGCCGCACGCGGCCTGGTGCTCGTCTCAGCCCTTCTGATGGCGACCACGGCTTTCGCCGCTTCGGATGCCAAGAAGGTTGCCGACGACATCGTCGCAGCCGCGCAGGCCAAGGGCGGCGCCAAGGCGAGCTACGGCTCGGCTACCGCAAGCGGCGAGATCATCACCATCACGGATTTCAAGGTCACTTCGCCGAAGGATGGCGAGGTCACCATTCCTTCGCTCGTCGTTACCTCGCCCACCGACCGTCAGCCCGGCGGCTTCTCGGCGACGTCGATCGCTTTTGACGGCGGCCAGTTCATCAAGGGCGACAACACCGCAAAATGGACGACGGGCATCGTCAACGACGCGATCGTGCCGGCACCGTCCGAGATCGATTCGAAAGCCAAGATCACGCCCTTCACGCATTTCGGCATCGGCGCGATCTCGGCGACGAACAAGAAAGACCAGCCCGAGCCGGTCACGATCGACAATGTCTCGATGGACCTCGCCAATGTCGTCGACGGCACGGCGAACGACGTCAAGCTGCAGATCAGCGGCATCGCGATTCCGCAGGCCGTGATCGCTACCGAAGCGCAGGCCAAGGCGACACTCGACCAGCTCGGCTATACGAGCCTCCTGCTCAACGTGAATATCGAGGGCGGCTACGATCAGGCCAAGGAAACGGCGACGATCCGCGAGATCGAGATCGACGGCAAGGACATGGGCAAGCTGACGATCACCGGCAGCTTCGGCGGGCTGACGCGCGACAAGCTGCAAAGCTCGGACGCCGTCAAGAACGTCGCATCGACCGCGACGCTCGAGAATGCCTCGGTCCGCTTCGAAAATGCCGGCATCGCCGAGAAGATTCTCGATATGCAGGCGAAGTCGATGGGCACTACTCGCGACAGCCTCGCGCTGATGCTCCCCGCCGCGCTGCCGCTCGCCTTCGGCCAGCTCAACATCACGGACGAAGCGTTCCAGAAGCAGACCGTCGATGCGGTGACGGCCTTCCTGAAGGATCCGAAGTCGTTCACGGTCAAGCTGAACCCGCCGACACCTGTGCCGCTCGAGTCGCTCGGCCATCAGGCGATGTCGTCGCCGTCGTCGATCCCGGGCCTTCTGGCGATCGACGTCCAGGCCAACAACTGACCGCATCGCGCCCCGGCCTCGGCCGGGGCGTCCTGCCTCCCCTGCACAACTGAGCGAAAGAGCGCCGACCCATGCCCGGCACGACCCTCCGCAAACGCATTGTAGCCGTCTGCTTCGGCACGGCGCTGCTTGTTTCCGTCTCGCCGGCCTCGGCGGCGGAGCCGGTGGAGACGGCGATCCGAAGCTGGATCTCGGCGCTCGACGCCTCGCCGAACTGGGTCGCCGGCTTCGATACGCTGACCTATGACGACGCATCGCGCACAGCGACGCTGAAGAATCTCTCGATCCGCAGCGAGACGCTGTCGACCAAGATCGAGGTGTCGTTCGGCACCATCGCCATTACGGGTTACGGCGATACCTCCGATGGCGGCTTCACGGTCGTCGCGCTCAAGGCCGACGACAGCCGCGTGGTCGTCGGGACTGTCAGTGACACCAAGCTGAAAACCATCACCGCGGACAGCGTGACGGTGCCGAGCTTTGCGAGCTACGCCTTCGACCCGCAGAAGATGTTCACCTCGATCGTCAAGGCCTACGCCATCGTGGCGCAGACATCGATCAGTTCGTTGAAGATCGACGGCGTCGATTCCAGTCAGATGTTCGAGGGCCAGACCTCGCATGCGACCTATGGCGGGTTCGAGCTGGCCAACATGTCGAAAGGCGTCATCGAGCGGATGACGATGGGCCCGTTCAAACAGGAATCGCCCTCGCCGGACGGCCTGCTGACCATGCGCGCCGACAAGCTCGAAGCGCTGAAGGTCGATCTCAACGCGGTCGTCGACGTGTTCGACGCCGAGCGCTATGTCAGCGGCGTCGGTGACCGGACCTGGCGGACCGCCGTCGCGCTCGAGACCTATACGAATTTCTCGATGGAGATACCCGGCGGGCAGTTCCGCGTGGGATCGATCGAGATGGAGAAGCTCAATCTCCGGCAGCCGCCGCAGAGCTTCTCATCGTTCTTCGACGAACTGCTGGCCAACCCCAACATGGATGAGACGGCGCTCGGCAAGCTGACGGCGGATTATCTGCCCCAGATCTTCTATGCCTTCGGGATTGGCGCCTTCCGCTTCACCGATCTCGACGTGATGGCGCCGGATGTGCAGCGCTTTCATCTCGGTGATTTCCACCTGACGGACTTCTCGAGCGACGGTCTCGGCGAGTTCGGCATCGGCGATCTCGACGTCGCCGCCGACAAGACCTCGATCGGTGCCGAGCGGCTCGCCTTCGGCGGCATGACGTTCCCGTCGATCGACCGCATTTCCGCAGCGATCCGTGCCGGCCAGTCCGGGATCGAAGCCGATCCGCTATCGCTCGCCCCGACCCTCGGCTTCGGCGAGGCGATCAATGTCAGCGTGGTGCAGGATGGCAAGACGATCGGCGCGCTCGATCGCGGCCGGCTCGATCTTTCGAGCTATGTCGGCCCGGTGCCGACAGCGGTCGGGCTCGACATGCGCGGCATCAATCTCGACCTATCGCAGGTGACCGACCCGAAGGCCCGTGAGATGATCGCAGGCCTCGGCTATGATCGGCTGCTGGCTGATTACGGCTTCAAGCTCAACTGGCGCGAGGCCGACGAGAGCCTGTCGCTCAGCGATTTCCGCCTGACGATCAAGGATGTCGGCTCGTTGGTTGCCGATGTCATGCTGACCGGCCTCAAGCGCTCGACCATCGAGGATCCGCGGACGCTCGAAAGCGCACTGCCGAGCCTCCTGTTCTCACGTGGCAAGGTCGTCGTGAAGGACAGTTCGGTGGTCGACCGCGTGGTCGCCATGGAAGCCAAGAAGAAGAACCAGACGCCGGAGAAATTCCGCGAGGATCTCGCGGGCGCCATGCCGTTCACGCTGATGCTGGTGCTGAAGAACCCCGGCTTCCAGGCGAAGCTTGCACCGGCACTGCAGGCCTTTATCCGCACGCCGGGCACTATGACGCTGACGGCCGCGCCGGCAACCCCGGTGCCGCTGCTCGCCATCATCGCCGCCGCACAGGAAGATCCGCGCAAGCTGCCGGATCTCCTGTCGGTGGACGTCAAGACGGGCGAATAAGCCGCCCGTCCCTCTTCGCAACGGGCGTCAGGCCGCGACGCGGCCTGCTATGGCGCGGGCTGCCGCTTCGGCGCGGGTACCGGCTTCGGTCACGCCCTGCGCGGCGCGATCCGGGCCCAGCGCCTGACCTTCGACGTGGATGATCTCGACATCGGTCATGCCGAGGAAGCCGAGCATGAAGCGGATCCAGGGCTGCTGGTAGTCATGGATCTTCATCGGGCCGTCGGAATAGATGCCGCCCTTCGCCTCGACGACCACTACCCGCTTGCCCTTGACCAGGCCCTCGGGACCGTTCTCGCCGTAGCGGAACGTGCGGCCACCGCGGGCGATGAAATCGAACCAGCTCTTCAGCGTCGACGTCACGGTGAAATTGATCATCGCCGAAGCGATGACGATCACATCGGCTGCAAGCACTTCATCGACGAGCTGATCGGAGAGTGCGAGAAGGCGCGCCTGCTCGGGTGTGTGAGTCTCGGCCGGACCGAAGACGGCGCCGAGAAAATTCCCGTCAAGATGCGGCAGCGGATCGGCGGCGAGGTCCCGCTTCGTGACGGTCGCGGTCGGGTCTTCGGCCTGGATGCCGGCGATCAGCAGCTCAGCGACCTTCGAAGATTGCGAAGCGGCGCCGCGCGGGCTGGAAGAAACGAAAAGAATGTTGGTCATGGCGGTTCCCTTCACTATCTTGGGTGCGGATGACCTCATCCGGCCAAGATTGATACTGTTCGGTAACATGATCAAATGTTACCGTTGAGTAACAGGAATTCAACCCCGTGACCGCGCCACATTCTGAACAGTCTGTTCACCGATCCGCCGCCGGCGCGCTGCCGCCGCGGCAGCGCATCCTCGTGGCCGCGCGCGAACTCTTCTATCGGCATGGCGTGCAGGGCGTCGGCGTCGAGGCAATCGCGGAGGCCGCCGGGACCAACAAGATGACGCTCTACCGGCACTTCGAATCGAAGGACCTGCTGGTGGCGGAATATCTGCGCGGTCTCGCCTGCGATACGGTGCGTGTTTGGGACGATCTTGCGGCGCTCCATCCCGACGATGCGCTCGCGCAGATCCGCTCCTGGATCGATCTTGTCGGCGGTCACGGCGATTGCCATGACGCGAGCGGCTGCGCTCTCGTGAACGCTGCCATTCAGATCAGCGATCCCGAGCATCCCGGACGCAAAGTCGTTGAAGGGGCGGTACGGACACATCGCGAAAGGCTGACTGCGCTCTGTTGCGCGTCAGGCCTCAGCAAGCCCGAGCAACTCGCCGACCAGCTGTTCCTGCTGGTCGAGGGAGCGCGGGCTTCCTATCGCAGCGTCGGACCAAACGGACCCGGTGCGGGCCTCTGCACGCTGGCAGCCGCGCTGATCGATTCGCACCGCGTCACCGATCGCGCCGAGGCCGGCTGACCTTCAGCGCCGTTCCGTCTCGACCAGACGGCCATCCTCGAACCGCACGACGCGATCGACGGCTGCGCGCGGCAGCGCTGCATGAGTCGCGACGACGAGCGTTCGCCCCTCGGTCGCCGTCAGCAGATCCCCGAGAAATTCAGCCTCCGTCGCGCCATCGAGCCCAGCTGTCGGCTCGTCGAGGAGAATCAGCCTTGCCGGCGAAAGCAGCGTCCGCGCCAGGCAGAGGCGCCGCGCCTGTCCGGCCGAGAGCGTGGCGCCGGACTCGCCAAGCCAGGTGTCGAGCCCCTGTGGCAGGCCACGGACGAATTCGGCGAGCCGTGCATTGCCAAGGGCTGTATAGAGCGTCGCGTCATCGGCGAAGGGCGAGCCGATCCTAAGGTTGTCGCGCACGGTGCCGATGAAAACCGGCGCGTCCTGTGTGAGCAGCGCGATGTGGTCGTGGAGGTCGGCGAGCGTGGCGTCGCGAATATCGATGCCGCCAAAGCGGATCGCGCCAGCGTTGACGTCGTCGAGCCGCGTGATCAGGCCGAGCAATGTCGACTTGCCTGAGCCGCTGGCGCCGAGAATGGCGATCCGCTCGCCCGGTTGCGCCGTGAACGAGACGTCCGTCAGCACCGGCCGGTCGATGCCATAGCCGTAGCTGACGTGATCGATGACGAGAGGCCCCTCGCCCGGCAGCCGCGCGGGCGCGAGAGGATCGCGGATCAACGGCCGGGTCGTAACGATTTCCGACACGCGGCGGGATGCCGCCAGCGCCGAGCCGATACGCCCGGCGCCACGGAGGATCGGCCCGGTGACCTCGAAAAGCCCGAGAATGGCGAGGAGGACGCCCGTCAGTATTGGACCGCTGATCCTGTCGGACGCCAACGCCTCCAGCCCGAGCCAGAGCGTCGCCGCCATTGTGAGACCGGCGCCGAGCTGAGCGAGCGCCGGACCAAGCGCCACACGCCGCGCCTCCGCGAGCCGGGCGACGCGCAGTTGGGCGGCGGCGGCGTTGAAGCGTTCCATGCCGGCCTCCGTTGCGCCGAGCGCAACGAGGTCGCCATGGCCATCGATGCCATCGAGCGCGGCGACCCGCAGGTCGGAAGACGCCGAGACGGTGGCCGCTCCGATGCGCCGCCCGCCGAGGACGAGCGCCAGCGGAACCGCGAGCGCCGTCAGCGCGAAGCCGGCAACGCCGACCGGAACGGCTTCGGGCAAGGTCAGCCACAGCATCAGGGCAAGGCCAGCTGCCGCGGTACAGGCGGTCAAAAGCGGCAGGACCGCCTGCAGCATCACCATATCGAGTGCTTCGATGTCGGCTGTCAGCCGCGCCACGAAGTCGCCCGTGCGTCCGGCGACACCCTTCATCGGCACAAGCGGGATCAAACGGGCGAACAGCGTGCTGCGCAGTTCGGAAAGCATGGCAAGCGTGACGGCGTGGCCCGTCATGCGCTCGCCGTAGCGCGCGCCGATTCGCAGGAAGGAAAGGCCCCGCACGGCCGAGGATGGCGCGAAAAGCTCGAAGGCCACGGCGGTGCCGGCGAGGGCCGCGCCCGTCAGGAACCAGCCGGAGACGCCGAGCAGGCCCGCGCCGGCGGCCAGCGTCAGAACCGAGAGGGCGAGCGCCAGCAGAAACCCGGGGGCTCGGCGGAGGATGAGCGGCCACAGCAGCTTCACGGCAGATCTCCCCGCTCGCGCCGGGCGGACGCGACGCCCACGGGACGATGCGGCACTGGCAGAAGCCGGCCGCCGGCGATCCTGTAGATCCGGTCCATGCTCCGGGCGACGGCCTCGGAATGGGTGACGACCACGAGTGTGCGACCCTCCGCGAAAGCGAGGATCGCATCGATGATGCGCGCCTCCGTCACGGCATCGAGATGAGCGGTGGGTTCATCCAGCAGGATGAGACCGGGATCACGCAGGAAGATGCGGGCAAGCGCCACACGATGCGCCTCGCCGCCTGAAACGCCCCTGCCCCGCTCGCCCATCGCCGTCTCAAGCCCGTCGGGCGTCCGGTCGGCGAAGTCCCCCACGAGCGCCCGATCGGCGGCAAGGCTCACCTCGCTGTCGGTGGCGTCCCGTCGCGCCAGTCGGATATTGTCGGCAATCGTGCCGTGGAACAGCCTTGGCCGTTGGCCGAGCAGCGCGACCTCGCGGCGCAGCGAACCCTCGTCGATCTCGCCGAGCGGTACGCCGCCGATCGAGATGGAGCCTTCGAAACTGCGCAGCCGCGCCATCGCCTCGATCAGGCTCGACTTGCCGATGCCGCTCGGGCCCAAGATCGCGATGCGGGCGCCGGCCAGGATATCGAGATCGACATCATCGAGAATGACGCCACGACCGGCGGCGTGAAGCGTCAGACGGCGGATCGTGACCGGAAGCGCCCCCGTCGGAAGCGATTTCGTGGGTGCCGCGCTCGCCGCAACGTCCTCAGGAGTATCGATCAGCGCCGCGAAATCCGCGACGGCCGCCTTGGCGGCTGCGCGATCATGATAATGGGCCGCGAGTGTCCGCAGCGGCATATAGACCTCGGGCGCCATCAAGAGGCAGAAGAGACCCGCCTGCAAGCCGAGCGTGGAGCCACGCAGGTCGATGAAGCCGACATAGGTCAGCCCGACATAGAGCGCGACGCCGGCGACGCCGATCGCCGCGAAGAATTCGAGAACCGCCGATGAAAGAAAGGCGATGCGCAGTACCTGGAGCGTCCGCTTCGCAACATCGTCACTCGCCGCCTTGACCCGCGCCACCTCGTCCTCGGCACGCCCGAAGAGCTTCAGCACCAGAATGCCGCGGAGCCGATCGGCAAAAAGACCCGAAAGACGGGTCATCGCGGTCATGTGCCGGCGGCTCGCCGCTTCGGCGCCCCAGCCGACCAGCGCCATGAAGAGCGGGATCAGCGGCGCCGTGACCAGAAAGAGCGCTCCGACCACGATGTCGACCGGCATCAGGCCGATGGCGAAAGCGAGCGGCAGGACAGCCGCGGCGATCATCGCCGGCAGGAAGCGCGCGAAATAGCCATCGAGCGCCTCGACGCCATCGACGAGTTGGCTCGCCAGCACGCCTGAGGATCGCTCGCGCAGCCATTCCGGGCTCCTCGCCATGATCGACGCCTGCAGGCTCTCGCGGATGGCGCGTTTAACGTCCTCCGAGGCCCGGCTGCCGAGGCGCTCGCCGAGTAGAGCGAGGCCGGCGCGGGCGCAGATGATGGCCACGAGCTGCAACACCTGTCCGATCTTGTCGGCAGGCGGAACATTGCCGACCAGCGCCCGGTCGATGATGGTTGCGAGCGTGAAGGCCTGCGCCACGGTGAACAGCCCGGCGACCAGGGGTACGGCGATCGCGACACGCAGCCAAAGCCCGCCCGCCCGCCGTTGCGCCTTCAGCCACGCCATCTCCGCCGCGCCGAGCCGCGTTGCCGCGCTTGCTGGATCGTGTTCGATCGTGCTCATGGCGCACCGGTCTCCATCACCCGCGAGCATGAAGGACCACGCGGGGGTCAGCAACGCGGCCTGAGGTAGCAGCCGGGCGGGCATTGCACTTTGTTGTCTGCACGCGCGCCGCATCCATGACATCCAGGCGGACCCATGCACGGCCGGTTGCGTGACCCGCCGCCGACGTGGATCAATGCGGCGGCGCGCACGAGGCATGGCGGGCAGGACGATACGGGAGACGGCGAGATGAGCGGTACTGGGGTTCGCCCTGCGACGGCGGCTGAAGGTCCGGCAGCGGCCGAGGATGGCCGCGTCCTTTTGGTCGTTGCGGCGATCGCCGCAGCATTCCTCCTGTTCGGCCTCATCGCTGACCGGCCCGGCGTGATCGCCACCGGCCTCTTCAAGATCCTGCTCGCGCGCGACACGCTGATCACGGACTATATTGGCGTCGGCGGCATGGGCGCCGCTTTCGTCAATGCCAGCCTGCTGACCTTGATCGGATGCCTGATCTACCGGATCGCGGGCGCCAAGATGACCGGCGGCGCCGTCGCCGCGCTGCTCTTGACGCTCGGCTTCGGGCTTTTCGGCAAGAACCTCCTGAATGTCTGGCCGATTATCGGCGGCGTCTGGCTCTATTGCCGGGTCAAGGGCGAGCGGTTCGCCGCCCATGCCAATACCGCCTTCTTCGGCTGCGCGCTGGCGCCGATCTTCTCCGAGATCCTGTTCTCGACGACACTGCCCTTCACGGTGACGCTGCCGCTCGGCCTCGCCACCGGGCTCGTCATGGGTTTCGTGCTGGTGCCGGTCGCCGCACAGCTGTTCAAGGCGCATATGGGCTTCAGCCTCTACAATATGGGCTTCGCGGCTGGCGTTCTCGGCACGCTGGTGGTCGCGCTCTATCGGTCCTATGGCTTCGTGCCGGCCCCCGTCTTCATCTGGACGAGCGGCAACAATCTCTGGCTCGGCGTGTTCCTGTTCTTGATTTTCGCCGGGCTGGCGGCGGCAGGTTTCGCGATGGATCGCGGCGCGCTCGGTGGTGTCCGGACGATCCTGGCGATGACGGGCCAGGCGCCGACCGACTTCATCGGCGCCGCGGGCCTTGGCGCGACGCTCGTCAATATGGGCGCGTCGGGCGCGCTCGGCACGGCCTATCTCCTCGTTGTCGGCGGGGATCTCAACGGCCCGACGATCGGCGCCATCATGACCATTGTCGGTTTCGCGGCCGCGGGAAAGCACCCTGGCAATATCTGGCCGGTGATGCTCGGCGTGTTCATCGGAACGCTCGCCAAGCCGTGGAACGCGGATATGCCGTCGCTTCAACTCGCCGCTCTGTTTGGCACGACGCTGGCGCCGATCGCCGGCCGCTTCGGCTGGCCTTGGGGCATCGTCGCCGGCTTCCTGCATTCCTCGGCGGCACTCGCCGTCGGCGACCTGCATGGAGGCCTTGTGCTTTACAACAACGGCTTCGCGGCTGGCCTCGTCGCCTCGGTGCTCGCGCCGATCATCATCGCGTTTCGGCGCGAGAAGCCTGATGCGGCTAATGCTTCTCCGCCGGCCACGCCATCAGGAACAGCCAGGTGATCAGCACGAAAGGCATGGTCAGCGCCGGCAAGGCAACGGGCGCGAGTGCAGCGTTCAGCGCGACTTGGGCAATGACCGTGACGATGGTGGCGAAAGCGGCATAGCTGAGGTTGCGTGGCGCAGGTCTTGCGAACACGCAACCGAGCGCGACCGCAGTCAGCACGGGGCTGAAGCCGAGCAGGCCACCGGTGACGAGTTCGCTTTCGGCGCCGGCCAGATGCGCGACGATCACCGCGATCAAGGCGCCGGCCACCGCAAGCAACGCAGCAGGGATCGACGAGACAGCCAGGCCGGCCAGGAACAGCAGTGCCGCGACGAGGCTGTCCTTGAGGAAAACCTGGCTGATGCTCAGCGCAACTCCGCTGACGAAGTCGACGACGTGCAGCGGATCGGTCGCAACCATGACGGCCGGTGCCGTAACCGCGCCCGCGGGCAGGCCGGCGCCTGACACGCCGGCGAAGCCATGACTCGCGAGCAGGAAAAGCCAGCTGGTTGCGACGAAGGGGAATGTCAGGCCCGGAATGCCGTGCCCCGCCAGCCAACGCTGGGTCGCCAGCGTCGCGATGACGGACATGGCCGCGCCGAGGACCACGAAGACGACCAGCATCGGCCCCGGCGTCAGGAAGGTCGCCAGCGCGAGGCCCGTCAGCACGCCATTGAAGCCATAAAGGCCGGCTCGCCAGGCTGTCCTGTCGACGCCGACGACGAGTGCCGTGCCGGTCGACACGACAAGCGCGAGGACGCCGCAGATCGCAACAAAGGGCTGGCCCGTCGAGACTGCGCCCCAGATGATCGCGAGCAGGAAGAACAGCCCGGTCAGGGGATTGTCCTGAAACATCACCTGGCCAAGCCCGCGTAGCGCGACGTCGACGAACCTGACCAATGGCGAGGCCGCTGCCGCGCGCTCGAACGCCTCGAGAAGGCTCGCCATCTCCGTCATCCCCCCGTTTCCGACGCAGTCTGCAGCTGAACTTGCGGTTCGCCGGCTCCCCTTGCAAGCGCCGCGAGCTGACGACCGGGCTGCGACACGTCGTCCGCGCGCGCGCTATCGGCGCTCTGGCGCTGCGACATCCGCGCCAGGCTTGATTCTGATCAAGATCGCCTGATGAAACGCGTGTCAGCGTCGATCATCACGTTTCGAGGATCGCCCATGTTCGACATCGACGTCGTCACGCTGTCACGGCTGCAATTCGCCGCCACGGCCATGTACCACTTCCTGTTCGTTCCCCTGACGCTCGGGCTGTCGTTCCTGATCGCCATCATGGAGAGCGTCTATGTCATGACGGGGCGCGACATCTGGCGACGGATGACGCTGTTCTGGGGAACGCTGTTCGGCATCAACTTCGCCATGGGCGTCGCCACGGGCGTCGTCATGGAATTCCAGTTCGGCATGAACTGGTCCTACTACAGTCACTATGTCGGCGACATTTTCGGCGCGCCGCTGGCGATCGAGGGCCTCATGGCCTTCTTCCTCGAGGCGACCTTCATCGGCATGTTCTTCTTCGGCTGGGATCGCCTGCCGAAAGTCGGACATCTCGCGGTCACCTGGCTGGTTGCCTTCGGCGCCAACTTCTCAGCGCTCTGGATCCTCATCGCCAATGGCTGGATGCAGAACCCCGTCGGCGGCGTGTTCAATCCGGACACGATGCGGATGGAGATCAGCGACTTCATGGCCGTGATCTTCAATCCGGTCGCGCAAGCGAAGTTCGTCCACACGGTCAGCGCCGGCTACGTCGCAGGCTCGGTCTTCGTGATCGCGGTCAGCGCATGGTTCCTGCTGCGGGGCCGGCATATCGAATTCGCCAAACGCTCCATGGCAGTCGCCGCCAGCTTCGGCCTCGCCGCGTCGCTCTCCGTCGTCGTGCTCGGCGATGAGAGCGGCTATCTCGCGACCGAGAACCAGAAGATGAAGGTCGCGGCGATGGAGGCCATGTGGCACACCGAGCCCGCGCCCGCCGCAATCAACCTCATCGCCTTCCCCGACATGGCGAAGCAAGACAACAGCTTCTCCATCTCAATCCCCTATCTGCTCGGCATCATCGGCACGCGCTCGCTGAGCCAGGAACTGCCGGGCATCGTCAACCTCGTCGACAATGCCAAGGTCAAGATCCGCAACGGCATCACGGCCTATACCGCGCTGCAGAAGATCCGCGCCGACAAGAACGACGCCGTGGCGCGCGCCACCTTCAGCGAGACCTGGAAGGACCTCGGCTATGGCCTGCTTCTCAAGCTGCATCGTCCTGACATCGAGAACGCAACCGAGGCCGACATCACGGCGGCGGCCAACGAAACCATTCCGGACGTGCCCGTGCTGTTCTGGGCCTTCCGCATCATGGTCGGACTCGGCTTCTACCTGATCGGATTCTTCGTCGTCGCTTTCTGGACGGCGTCCAGGCATCGCCTCGGAGACAAGCGCTGGATGCTGTGGGTGGCGCTGCTCAGCCTGCCGCTGCCCTGGGTCGCGATCGAGGTCGGCTGGATCGTCGCCGAGTTCGGCCGCCAGCCCTGGATCATCGAAGGCGTGCTGCCGACCTTCTACGCCGCCTCCGGCCTCACCCTCGTCGACCTCTCGATCAGCCTGGCGATCTTCCTGGTCCTCTACACCAGCCTCGCCATCGTCGAGGTCTACCTGATGGTCCACGCGATCAAGAAGGGACCTTCGTCGGCCGAGCCGGTGGAGCCGCAGGGCGGCACCATCCTTCCCGAAGCGGCATTCGCCGGTCCGCAGCAGCACTAGTGGAGCACAGACGATGATTCCCTTCGTTCCTCTCGATTACGAGACGCTGCGGCTCATCTGGTGGCTGCTGCTTGGCGTGCTGCTGATCGGCTTCGCCATCATGGACGGCTTCGACCTCGGCGTCGGCGCCCTGCTGCCCTTCGTCGCCCGCAATGACGATGAGCGACGCATCGTGATCAACAGCATCGGCCCGGTCTGGGAAGGCAACCAGGTCTGGCTGATCCTCGGCGGCGGCGCCATCTTCGCCGCATGGCCGACGCTCTATGCCATATCCTTCTCGGGCTTCTATCTCGCCATGATGGTGATCCTCATCGCCATCATCCTGCGCCCGGTCGGCTTCAAATACCGCAGCAAGCTCGCCGATCCGCGTTGGCGGGAGACGTGGGATTGGGCGCTGTTCGTCGGCGGCTTCATTCCAGCGCTGATCTTCGGTGTCGCGGTCGGCAATGTCCTGCGCGGCGTTCCCTTCCGCTTCGACGACTCGCTGCGCCCGTTCTATGAGGGCGGCTTCTTTGGCCTCTTGATGCCGTTCGCATTGCTGGCCGGGCTTGTCAGCCTGTCCATGCTGGTTGCTCACGGCGCCTCGATGGTGATGCTGAAGACCAGCGGCGCCATCTTCGAACGGGCCCGCATCTATGGCAGCTATGCGGCGCTCGCGACCATCGTCCTGTTTGCGCTCGGCGGCGTCTGGGTAGCGCTCGGGCTCGAGGGCTATGTCGTTACCAGCCTGCAGGACGTCGCCGGGCCTTCCAATCCGCTCGCCAAGACGGTGGTGCGGCAGTCCGGCGCCTGGATCGCCAACTACGGCGCTCATCCCTGGATGATCATCGCCCCGATGCTCGGCTTCCTCGGCAGCGCCATTGCCCTCCTCGCTTATGCGCGCCGGCTTGCGGGCCTCGCCTTCATCGGCACGGCGGCGGCGATCACCGGCATCATCTCCACTGCCGGCTTGTCGCTGTTCCCCTTCCTGCTTCCGTCCTCGCTCGATCCGAACGCCAGCCTCACCGTCTGGGACGCCTCGTCCTCGCATCTGACGCTGTGGATCATGCTGTTGGCGACCCTGATCTTCCTGCCGATCGTCCTCGTCTATACCGGCTTCGTCTACCGCGTGATGCGCGGCAAGGTGACGACGGAAGGCCTCGGCCGAAACCCCAACGCCTACTGAAAGTGGAGCAACGGCACCATGTGGTACTTCTCCTGGATCCTCGGCATCAGCCTCGCCTGCGCTTTCGCGAT
This sequence comes from Kaistia soli DSM 19436, assembly GCF_900129325.1. GTDB lineage: Bacteria > Pseudomonadota > Alphaproteobacteria > Rhizobiales > Kaistiaceae > Kaistia > Kaistia soli. The sequence goes on from NZ_FQUP01000003.1 coordinate 678,840, forward strand.
CTTGAATGCGATGTGGTACGAGATGCGCGATGACACCCGCGCCGGCCGCCAGCCGGCCCGCGCGCCCGCGCCGAAGCGTCGCTGACGGACACCTTCCGGCGGCCCGCCGCTCGCCGGGAGGTCGACTGGCCCGCCGCATTCTTCGCGGCGGGCTTTTTCATGCCCGTCGACAGAACAAGCCTGCCTATTCGAAGAAGCCGAGCCGGCGCAGCAGATAAAGCACGAAGGCCGATGCGCCCCCGGCGATCGCCACCGCCACCATGGTGCCGTGACCGCCCTGCTCGAGCCAGAGGTCGCTGGTGTTCATGCCGAAAATGCCGGTGACCAGCGTCGCCGGCATCAGCATCGCGGTCAGGATCGACAGCACATAGAGATGGCGATTGGTGTTATTGGCAATCTTCGCTGCGATCTCGTCCTGCAGGAAGCGCGCCCGATCCTGGATTTCCAGCACCTCCTGATCGAGCGCCTCGATGCGACGAAACAGCCGCTCCGCTGCGGCTCGCGAGCCGGCCTGGATCTCGTTGTCCTCGTGCTCCTCGGCGAAATGCCTCAAAATACCGCGAAAGCCGGCGAGTTGCCGCCGGAGGCGGACCGCCGTCCGCCGAAGCGGGGCGAGCCGCCGCGCCTCATCATGCAACCGGTCGTCCAGAACGCGGTCCTCGATCGAATCGGCTGTCAGTCGAAGATCGCGCAGGGTTTCCGAGATGGCGCGCAGGACCTGCGCGATCATCAGCTCGAAGAGCGCCACAGGCCCGCCGACGAGATGGCCGGCATCGATGCGGCCGCGCATCAGAGCAGCGGAACGCACCGGATGACGACGCCCGGAAATCAGGAACCCGTCCCCAAGCACAAAGCGCATCGGCGCCGCGCGCAACGTGTCGTCATCGGGATCCTGGATCGTGTCGATGAATACGCCCCAGACCGCCGCCTCGTCGCATTCGAGCAGCGCCGTCTCATCGGTCGCCAGAAGCACGGCCCGCGCCGCCGCAGGCAAGCCCGACGTCTTGTCGATCCAGTCGCGCACCAGCCGGTCCACCAGATCGAGATGCAGCCAGAGAAAGCCGTCATTCGGGTCGAATAGCTCGAATGGCTCGTCGACAGGCCGCGCATGCGCCCGACCGGTCGGGTCGAAGCGATAGAGCCAGATCACGCCGGTGGGTGGACGTCCGGACGGGGGCGGTTGGTTGGGGTTCGGCACGGTCATGGCGGCATTGTTTGAAAGGCAGGCGCGGGACACGGAAAAACGTGATCCGGCCAGCTTCGCTGGCACAAAAGCACAAAACCGGCGAACAATTCATGACGGGCGATGGCGATGGGCGCGGCGCCGTTCGGCCGCCGCGGAAACCTAGGGAACCCGCGTCTTTTCGGCGATCGCGGCGAGCACGGTATCGGCCGCCACATGTTCCGCCGGAACCCCATGCGTGCTCATCAGCGCATCGAGGCGGGCGAAGCGGGCAAGTTGGTCGGCCCGCGCTGGGCCGTCGGCGAGCAGCGGCAGCAGCGCTTCAGCGAGCGGACCCGGCGCGCAATCCTCCTGCAGGAGTTCCGGCACCGCCACCTCACCGAGGATGATGTTCGGCAGGATCACGGTCGGGGTCGTCAGTACCCGGCGGGCGATGAAGGCCTCCCAGGCGGGAACGCGATAGGCCCCGACGGTCGGCACGCCGGCGAGCGCCAGTTCAAGTGTCACCGTCCCCGACGCCGCCAGCGCCCCGCGCGCCGTGCGGAAGGCGGCCTGCTTGGCTTCTTCGCCGACGACGATGCGCGGCCTCACGGGCCAGTCCGCCGTTGCGGCATGCAGCGCCTCTTCAAGGCGCGGCAATGTCGGAAGCACCACCTCCACGTCCTGACCGGCGGCCACCAGACGGCCGAGCGCTTTGCCGAAAATCGGCGACAGAGCCGCGACCTCGCGCCTGCGACTACCCGGCAAGACCAGCAGCCGAGGCGGCTGGCTGTCACGGCGCAGGATCTCATCGGGGCCTGGACGAAGGCGCCCCAGCTCACCCAGCAAGGGATGGCCGACATAGGTCGTCGGCGGCCCACCGAGCCGCGCCATTACCGCCGGCTCGAACGGGAAGAGCGCAAGCACATGATCGATGACGCCGCGCATCGCCCGCGCCCTGCCCGGTCGCCAAGCCCAGACCGTCGGCGCAACATATTTGACGATCGGCAGGAACGGCAGGCGCCGCCGCACGCGCGCCGCGACGCGATGAGTGAAGTCGGGCGCATCGACAAGCAAGAGGACATCCGGCGGATCGGCGAGGATTGCTCCGACAGTCTCGCGCATCCGGCCAAGCAGCTTTGGCAGCTTGCCGACCACTTCCCCGATGCCGATGGCCGTCAGGTCATCCATCGGGAAGAGGCTCTGCAGTCCGGCCGCCGTCATCCGAGAGCCACCGACGCCTCGAAAGGCGGCACCACCCGGCGCCCGCTCCGCAAGCGCGCCCATCAACGGGCCGCCCAGCGCATCGCCCGATTCCTCGCCTGCAAGGATGAACACACGAAGCGGCCGCGCCGTCGGCAGAATCATGAGTCCAGCCCGACGATGAAGAGACCTATTTCGTCGGCGAGGCGGATCATCTCGGCGGCATCCACAGCCATGACGCCGCCCGCCTCGACGGCGACGCCGGCAAGGCCAGCCGCGGCAGCACCTTCGATTGTCTTGAGACCGACCGAAGGCAGATCGAGCCGCCTGTCCTGGCCAGGTTTCGGCGCCTTGACGAGAACGCCCGTGCGCGCCGGCAAGCGGACGCGGCCGATCGCGCGCAGATGGCCGCAGCGTTCGAGCATCAGATCGGTTCCCTCCGCCGCCTCGACCGCCTGCACGTGGCGCTCCGCCACAACGACGCCCTGCCCCACATCGAACGGACCGAGTGTCCGCACCAGATCAAGACCGATCCGTGCGTCCTCGGCATCCGAAGGGCGCATCGCGACACGGCCGAGCTGGCCGGCAGGCAGCAAGAGATCCGGCGCAATCTCGTGGGCGCCAACAAGTTGAAAGCCCTGCTCCTCGAAGAAGCCGCCAACGCGCGAAAGCAGGTGATCATCGCCGCCGCGCAGCGCCGCAACGAAGCGCGGCAGCACGCGCAGCATCGTCCAGTCGGGCCGGAGGCTCAGCAGGCGCGGCCGGAAGACATAGCCCAGCATGACGACCTGCCGGCAGCCATAGCGGCGGAGCGTCGCAATCGCCGCGCCGACGGCGCCAAGGCTCAGCCATTCGGCCGGCAGCCCGGAGCGCGTTACGGCATCGGGATCGGCATAGCCCCGCAGCGGCAACAGCACGACCTTTCGACCGTCGCGGACGGCCGATTCGGCGACGGCAAAGGGAAAGGCGCCGCCGCCGCATATGATGCCGAGCGGCGCGGCTGCAAGATCGGATCCCGACGCGGCCGACGTCACGGCCCGCGCCTCAGCTTTCGTCGTCGTGATGCTCGGAAGCGCTGCGCGGAACGGTAATGCGTCGCTTGCCGCGCTGCCGGATGAACTCGACGATATGCATGACGTTTTCATCGGCCGCATAACGCTCTGCGACCGTCTCGACGCGGTCGACGAAATAGCCGGGGCCGAAGAACAGGTCGCGATAGGCGGCGCGCAGGCTCTGGATCTGCGGCCGCGAGAACCCGCGTCGCTTCATGCCGATGATGTTGAGTCCGCCCAGCCCTTCAGCGCCCTCGCGGATCGCGCCGAACGGGATGATGTCGCGCCAGACGGGGCAAAGCCCGCCGACGATCGCATGATCGCCGATGCGCACGAACTGATGCAGGGCGCAAAGACCGCCCATGAAGACATTGTTGCCAATGGTGACGTGGCCACCCATCGTCGCGCAATTGGCGAGGATGACGTCGTTGCCGAGGGTGCAGTCATGCGCGACATGAACGCCGGTCATCAGGAAGCAGCGATCGCCGATCTTCGTCTCGCGCGCGCCGACCGAACCGAAGTTGATCGTCACATTCTCGCGGATGACGCAGTCGGCACCGATCGAGATCGTGCCCGGCTCGCCATTGTAATGCACCGATTGCGGCGTACCGCCGATCGAGGCGAAGGGGCTGACGACGGTTTTCGCGCCGATCGTGGTATGGGCTGAAACCGAGACATGGTTGCGAAGCTCGACGCCGTCGCCGAGGACGACATCACGTCCGACAAAGGCGAATGCACCGATGCTCACATCGGCGCCAAGCTTGGCGCCGTCTTCGATCACCGCCGAGGGATGGATGGTGGACATGGAACTCCGTTACTGCCCCACCAGCATTGCGCTGATGTCGGCTTCGGCGACCTTGACGCCCGCGACCTTGGCTTCACTCTGGAAACGCCAGAGATTGCCGCGGTTCCTGATCTTCTTGACGTGGTATTCGAGCACGTCGCCCGGCTCCACGGGCTTGCGGAACTTGCAGTTGTCGATGGTCAGGAAATAGACGAGTTGCGGCTTGCCCGCGCGGGCTGCGAGACAGATCGCGCCGGCGGTCTGGGCCATGCCCTCGATGATCAATACGCCTGGCATCACCGGCTTGCCGGGGAAATGGCCCTGGAAATGCGGCTCGTTGATCGTCACGTTCTTGATGCCGATCGCGCTGTTATCGCCGTCGATCTCAATGATCCGGTCGACAAGCAGGAAGGGATAGCGATGCGGCAGGAGTTCAAGGATCCGCGCAATATCGGCGCTGCCGAGGCTCTTCGTTTCCTCGCTCATCAACCCTCTCTCCCCTCGTCATCCTTGGAAGGCGCGACGGCGCGCTGAGCGAGACGCCGGAGCGCGAGTTCTTCGCGGTACCATTCCTTTATCGGACGGGCCGGTGCGCCGCCATAGCGGCCGCCGGCGGCGAGATCGTCCTTGACGCTCGCCGTCGCCGCGACCTGGGCGCCCGTTCCGATCACGACATGGCCGTTGACGCCGGCCTGCCCGCCAATGACGACGAAGTCGCCGAGCGTCGCGCTGCCGGAGATGCCGACCTGCGCAACGATCACGCAATGGCGGCCGATCTGAACATTGTGGCCGATCTGCACCTGGTTATCGATCTTAGTGCCCTCGCCGATGATCGTGTCGCGATTGGCACCGCGGTCGATCGTCGTGCTTGCACCGATCTCGACATCGTCCTGGATGACCACGCGGCCGATCTGCGGCACCTTGGCGTGGCCCTTGCCGCTCATCAGATAGCCGAAACCATCCTGCCCGATCCGGACGCCCGGATGCAGGATGACGCGGTTGCCTAGAAGCGCGTGGATGACCGTCGTGCCGGCACCAATGTGGCTGTCGCGCCCGATCCGGACGCCAGGGCCGATCACCGCGCCCGGCCCGATCACGCTGCCGCGACCGATTTCCACGCCCGCGCCAACGACGGCGCCAGGCTCGACCGTGACGTCGGCTTCGAGCCGCGCATCCGGATGAACATGGGCCCCCGGCGAAATCCCGGGCGCGAACAGTGCCTGAGGCCGGAGCGCCTCCGGGAACATGAGCCGCAGCACCGCCACATAGGCATCATGCGGGCGCGGGCTTTCGAGCGAGACGACGCCGGAGGGCACAGCGCCGACATGCTTCGGTCCGACGAAACAGGCCGCGGCGCGGGTTTCGGCGAGCAGCGGCAGATAGCGGGGACTATCGATGAAAGTGAGGTCGGACTGAGTCGCGAGATCGAGCGGTGCGACGCCCGATATGCGCCTCTCGCCATCCGCGCCCTCGGCGAGCCGGGCGCCGGTCAGCGCCGCAATCTCGGCAAGAGTCGGCTCTGAGGCCGGCACAAAGAAAACAGGATCGGCCATGACGGCGGGAGTCCGGGAACGGTTTTCAAAACGCGAAGGACCGCCGGTGAGCCCGGCGGTCCCTGTCGTTTCTATAGGCGATCTCAGAACTGGGTGCCAGCGCTGAAGCGGAACACCTGCGTCTGGTCGAACGAGGCCTTGGTGAGCGCCTGGCCGAAATCGCCACGCAGCGGACCGAACGGCGAGTTCCAGATGATCGACACGCCGACGGACGAACGGATCTGCGAGGAGTCCTCGATATCGAGACCCTCGAGCCCATCGTAGCCGAACAGCGTACCGGCATCGGCGAACACCGCGCCGCGCAGGCCGAACTCCTCGGGAAGGACCGGCAGCGGGAATTGCACCTCGAGCGTGGCGTTATAGTAGTTCGTGCCACCGATCGCGTAGGTGTCTTCGAGGCCGACATAGCGCGCACCGTAGCCATACGATGCGAAGCCACGGATCGTCTCGCCGCCGCGGTAGAAGTTGTCCAGAACCTGGACAGGCTCATCGCCGAGGCTGGTGATGTTACCGGCGCCCGCCTTGATCAAGCCGACGATATCGGAGTCGGGCATGATCTCCTTGTAGTAGCGCGCATCGATCGTCGACCGGACGAACTTGCCGTCGCCGCCGACACCGGCGAAGTCCTGGGCGAAGCGAACGAACGCGCCGCTGCGGGGCTCCTGGTAGTTGTCGATCGTCGAATAGGTAAGCGTGTAGCCGACCGAAGAGTTGATCCAGGCGCCCTGCGGGTAGAGTTCGGCGAAGGCCGGCCAGTCGAGGATATAATTCGAGCCCCACGACACGACGTTGCGCTGGTAGAGCTTGTAGTTGAACTGGACGTCGAAGTCGTCGGTGATCGGCAGACCCAGACGGATCGTGCCACCAGCCGTGTTCTGGTTGTACGGCCGATAGTCCGTTTCCTCGGCCTGATTGTAGAGCAGGTCAAAGCCGAGCGACATGCGGCGCCCGAGGAAGAACGGCTCGGTGAAGGCAAGGTTGAACGTGCGATCCGAAGCGCCGCCGCCAACCGAGACCTTCAGATACTGGCCGCGACCGAGGAAGTTCTTCTCGGTCAGAGCGACGGTGGCGATGAAGCCGCCGCCATTGTCGGTCGTGTAGCCACCGCCGACCGAGAACGAACCGGTCGACTGGTCTTCGACATTCACGACGATGATCACGCGGTCTGGCGAGCTGCCCGGCTGGGTCGCCACATTGACCGACTTGAAGTAGCCAAGCGCCTTCAGCCGACGCTCGGCCTGATCGACCAGCACGCGGTTATAGGCATCGCCTTCCGAGAGCTCGAACTCGCGACGGATGACATAGTCACGGGTACGCGTGTTGCCGCGGATGTCGAGGCGTTCGACATAGAGGCGCGGACCCTCGTCGACGAGATAGGTCAGGTTGATGGTGTGGTTTTCGTAGTTGCGATCACCACGCGGGCGGACCTGGGCGAAGGAGCGGCCCTGCTCGAGCAGCGCGACGCTTATCGCCTCGGTCGACTTCTCCACCAGGGTCGAATTGAACACCGCACCCGGCTTCGTCTTCACATACTTCATCAGCGCCGGGCCGTTGATGTCGGGCACCGAGCTGTCAACGGCGACGGCGCCGAAACGGTAGCGTGCGCCTTCGTCGACCGTGATCGTGATCGTGTAGCGGTTCTTGGCGTCGTCGAACTGGGCGTCCGTGCTGACGATGCGGAAATCGGCAAAGCCGTTCCGCATGTAAAAGCGACGGATCAGCTCGGCATCGGACTGAAGCTTGGCATCGTCGAACTGGTCGCGCTTGGAGAACCAGGACGTGATGTTCGTCTTCTTGATCGTCATCACATTGCGAAGGCGACCGGAGGAGAACGTCGTGTTGCCGACGAAGTTGATCGCCGAGATGCCGGTGCGGGTGCCTTCATTGATCTTGAAGGTGACATCCGTGCGGCCATTCTCGCGCGGCTGCGTCGTCACCTCGACCGAGGCTTCAGCGCGGCCGTTGCGCTTGTAGAGCTCCTTCAGCCGCTCGACGTCGCTCTGCAGCTTGGCATCGTTGAGGACGCCGCGCGGCTTCGTCTCGACCACCGAGGTCAGCATGTCGTCCTTGAGCTTCTTGTTGCCCTCGAACCGCACATTCCCGACGATATTGTTTTCGCTGACCGACACCACCAGCTGATTGCCGCGGCGGTTGATCTTGACGTCGGAGAACAACCCGGTCGCATAAAGCGCCTTGACGGAGGCGTTGATATCCTCCGCCGAGAAGTTTTTGCCAGGCTGGATGGTGACGTAGTTTCGAACGGTCTCGGAATCGATGCGGGAACTACCCTGCACAACGATGCTGTTGACGACCTCGGCACGGGCCTCGGTGGCACCGATCAGCGAGACATGCGCGAACAGCACCAGGGCCGCAATCGCCAAAAACGCGGCGCGGGCTGCCCCCCGGGTGAAAGTCCTGAACAAATACATGGGGTTCAAACGCCCTTTTCGATTCCGACTTTCCAGCCTTCTGCCGGGCCTGAAAGCCCTGCAAGACTGAACCACTCTCAAAGTTTGTGGCAGGCTTTGACCCCAATCGCAAGCCGAGGGCCAGAGTGCCACAGGAGAATTTAACCGTCCGTTGCCGTGCTGCCACGCCCTTCGTGGCGGCGCACAACCAGCTTCGGACATTCGTTATAGCGACGTCAGATGAACGATATCATTCCATGTCGTGAAGAGCATGAGCATGACGACGGCCGCAAGGCCGATGCGGAAGCCGATGTCCTGGGCCCGCGGGCTGAGCGGACGCCCGCGGATGGCCTCGATGGCGTAGAAGAGCAGATGGCCGCCGTCGAGCATGGGCACCGGGAACAGATTGAGCAGGCCGATGCTGACCGAGAGGACCGCCGCCAGATTGACGAGGGCGGCGAAGCCGAGGGTGGCTACCTGGCCCGAGACCTGTGCCACCCGGATCGGGCCGCCCAATTCGTCCGTCGATTCGCGTCCCGCAAAGAGCCCGCCGATATAGGCGAAGGTTCGATCGACGACGAACCATGTCTCCTGCGCTCCCATGACGAGCGCCTGCGGGAAGCTGAATCGCTCGACCGTCACATTGCCGCCGGAAGCGTCGCGCGAGAGACCGAGCTGGCCGATGCGATGGACATTGCCGAACCGGTCGGTGACCTCGCGCCGCTGCGGCGTCGCCGACAAGGTCAGCGCCTGGCCGCCCCGCTCGATCACCACCGCCAGCGGCAGGTCGGCGCTGGTGGAAACAATGCGCTGCAGATCGTTGAACGTGTCGATCTTCGATCCATCGATCGAGAGAATCAGGTCGCCCGGCATGAAGCCGGCCTTCTCGGCGACGGATCCCGGCACGACCTGGTCGACGCGTGCGGTCGTTACCTCGCGGCCGTAAAGCGTGAAGATCGTGGCGAAGATGACGATCGAAAGCAGGAAATTCGCGAACGGACCGGCCGCAACGATCGCGGCGCGCTGCCAGACCGACTTCCCGAAAAAGGTGTCGCGCCGCTCATCCTCCGTGAGGCTGTCGAGCGCCGCATGATCGGGCGTCGAAGCGACGTCTTCGTCGCCAAGGAATTTGACATAGCCGCCGAGCGGGATCGCCGAGATCTTCCAGCGCGTGCCGCGCTTGTCGTTGAAGCCGATGAGTTCCGGGCCGAAGCCGATCGAGAACGCCTTGACCTTGACGCCGCACCAGCGCGCGACGAGGAAATGCCCGAGCTCGTGGAAGAAGACGACCGTGGTGAGGACAAAGAGGAACGGGATCAGATAGCCGAGCGTCCCGGTTCCGAAATGACCGATCTGGCCAAGAGCTTCCATGCGAAGACAACCCTCTCCTCTTGCGCGAACCGCGCTTCAAACTGCCTCGAGCCGCCGCCGGGCATCGATGACGCCGCGCGCGAGACGCCGTCCCTCGGCATCAATCGCCAGCGCAGCCCCAACCGACTGGATCGACACCGACCCCGAGGCCGCCGCCATATGATCCAGAGTTTCGGCCACTGTCGCGGCGATGTCGAGAAAACCGATCTCGCCTGCCAGAAAAGCTTCGACAGCTACCTCATTGGCAGCATTCAAGACATTGGTCGCCCGATTGCCGCCCGACAAGGCCTGGCGGGCCAGGCTCAGCGCTGGAAAGCGCTCCAAATCTGGCTTTTCAAAGGTGAGGCTGCCGACCGACACCAGATCGAACGGCTTGGTCGTCGCCGGATAGCGCTTCGGCCAGCCGAGGCAATGGCCGATCGGGATGCGCATGTCGGCGGCACCCAGCTGCGCCAGGATCGAGCCATCGGCGTAGCTGATCCAGCCATGAACCACCGATTGCGGGTGGACGACGACATGGAGGCGCTCGGATAGCAGCCCGAACAAGAAGTGCGCCTCGATGATTTCGAGGCCCTTGTTCATCATCGTCGCCGAATCGATCGAGATCTTCCGGCCCATCGACCAACGCGGATGGTTGAGCGCCTCGGCGATGGTCGCGCGCCGCATGGCATCGATCGGCGCCTGGCGGAACGGTCCGCCTGAGGCCGTCAGCGTAATGCTCTCGACGGCCGGCATATTCTCGGCCTCAAGCGCCTGGAAGATGGCGTTGTGTTCCGAATCGACCGGAAGGATATGGACGCCCGCAGCCTCCGCCCGCGACAGGAAAAAAGCACCTGCGCAGACGAGGCATTCCTTGTTGGCGAGCGCGATATCGGCACCGGCGTCAATTGCCGCGATCGTCGGGGCGAGGCCGGCGGCGCCGACGATCGCAGCGACGACGAGTTCGACCGGGCGGGATGCTGCCTCGATCACCGCCGCCTCTCCGGCGGCGGCCTCGATACCGGTTCCGGCGAGGGCCGCCTTCAGCGTCTCATAGCCATTTGGATCCGCGATGACGGCGATGCGAGCCTTCAGGCGGATCGCGGTCTCGGCGAGTTCGCGCGCGCGGGTTCCCGCCGTCACCGCCTCGACGATGAAGGCGTCCGGCCGGCCAAGAATGACGTCTGCCGTGCTGGCGCCGACCGAACCTGTCGCGCCGAGAATCGAAATCCGGCGGGGCTTGCCTGCGGGAGCGGGCGTGCGGCCGAGGGAGACGGGTGTTTTCACCAGATGAGAACTCCGGCGGCAATCTGATCGGCTCCGGAATGCAGCCATCCCACGGCAAGCGCAAGAGCGCCGGCAAAGACGAGGCCGTCGACCCGGTCCATCATGCCACCATGGCCCGGGATGATGCCGCTGGAGTCCTTCTTGTTGAAATGCCGCTTCACGGCAGACTCGAAGAGATCGCCAGCCTGGCTGGCCAGCGAGAGGAAGACCAGCAGCACGGCAAGGCCGATCGTCACCGCCACGCCGGAAAGGGCCGCAGCCACCAAAGCCGCCGCCACGCCGCCGACCAGCCCGCCGATCGACCCCGACCACGTCTTCTTCGGCGACACGCGCGGCCAGAGCTTCGGGCCGCCAATCGAGCGGCCGGCGAAAAAGGCGAAGCTGTCGGTGCCCCAGACGAGGACCAGCAAGACCAGCAGCGCCTGGAAGCCGTGCGCCGGGTCGGCCCGGAGCGCCGCGATGGGAATGCCGAGCATGGCGGCATAGACGACGCCCGCGACCAGCCACGCGGAGCGTCCAAGCGCGGCGACGCCGAGCACGCCGGCAGCGGCGACTGCCACCGCGGCGATGACGCCGCTCGAACCGGCGACGAGACTGGCGAGGCCGACGAACACCGCACCGAGCACGACGGCCGGGCGCCGCGGCAGCAGGCTTTCGGAGCGATCGACCACATAAGCCCATTCGGCGAACACGATCATCGCACCGGCCGCGGCAAGACCATAAGTCGGCCATGAGCCGAACCAGGCGCACACGAGCGCCAGCGGAACCAACACGGCCGACGATAACAGGCGCACGCCAAGATCGGCGTTGCGGCCCGTTGGAGCGGATGCGGGCGCCGGATGCCTATCCTCGGTCAAGTGCTTCTCCGCGCAGCGATGCCGCCGAAGCGGCGTGCGCGGTTCGAATATTCCTTGACGGCCTCGAGATAAGCAGCGCGATCGAAATCGGGCCAGAAGAGCGGCATGAAAACCAACTCGGCATAGGCGGCCTGCCAGAGCAGGAAATTGGAGAGCCGCATTTCGCCGCTGGTCCGGATGACAAGATCAGGATCCGGCATCGAAGCGGTATCGAGATGAGCGGCGATCATCGCCTCGTCGACGGCGTCAGGGGCGACGCGGCCCACGGCGACGTCCTCGGCGATGGCGCGGACGGCGCGGGCGATCTCGTCGCGAGCCCCGTAGTTGAAGGCGATCACCAGCGTCAGGCCGCGATTATGGCAGGTCAGCGTCTCCGCCTGATCGAGCAGCGCCCGAATATCGGCCGCAAGGCGCACCCGGTTGCCAATGACACGGACCCGGACGTCGTTGCGGTGAAGGTCGGCCAGATCGCGCTGGATGAAGAGGCGAAGCAGGCCGAACAGGAACTGGATCTCAAGCGGTGGCCGCGCCCAGTTTTCGGAAGAGAAGGAAAACAGCGTCAGATAGGAGACGCCAAGCTCACGCGAGGTCTCGACCGCGGTCCTGACGGATTCCATGCCGCGGCGATGACCCTCGGTGCGCGTGAGACCCCTGCCCTGCGCCCAGCGGCCATTGCCGTCCATGATGATGGCGACGTGGCGGGGGATGCGAAGCCCCCCCGCATCTCCTTCCGCCGGTGTCGCCAGGATCTCGGCGCCCGCATCATTGGCTTTCGAGTTCATGGCAGCGCCGGAGCCTGTCAGATCTGCAGAATTTCTGCTTCCTTCGCCGCAAGCACCGCATCGATCTCGGCGATCGTGTCGTCGGTCAGCTTCTGGATCTTCTCCGTCAGCCGCCGGCTCTCATCTTCGCCAAGGCCGTCGGCCTCGCTCTTCTTCAAGCCATCCATGCCGTCGCGGCGGACGTGGCGAACCGCCACGCGCGCGCCTTCGGCATATTTATGCGCCGCTTTAACGAATTCCTTGCGCCGGTCGTTGTTCAGCTCGGGAATCGGAATGCGGAACACCGCACCCTCGACGATCGGATTAAGGCCGAGGCTCGATTCGCGGATCGCCTTCTCGACAGCCGGCGCCGTGCCGCGATCCCAGACCTGGACCGTGATGAGACGCGGCTCCGGGACGTTGATCGTGGCGAGCTGGTTGATCGGCATGATCGAACCATAGACGTTGACCGTGATCGGATCGAGCATGCTCGAAGACGCGCGGCCAGTGCGGAGGCCGGAAAGGTCGGCCTTGAAAGCGTTGATAGCGCCTTGCATGCGCCGGCTCAAATCATCGAGATTCATCTCGTCCTCTTATCGTCTTGGCGACGGCGAACTCTGCGCGAGGTCCTACCTATTCGTCGGCAATGATCGTCGCGCGGCCCTGGCCGTGCAGAACTTCAACAAAGGCGTTCGGAGCCTGGATCGAGAACACGATTAGCGGAATATGGTTGTCGCGGGCAAGCGCCACGGCAGCGGCATCCATCACCTGAAGTCCACGTGCCAGAACTTCGGCATGGGTGATGCGGTCGAAACGGACGGCATCGGGATGCTTCTTCGGATCGGCGGAATAGACGCCGTCGACATTCGTGCCCTTGAAGAGGGCGTCGCAGCCCATCTCGGCGGCCCGAAGCGCGGCGCCTGAATCGGTCGTGAAGAACGGGTTTCCGGTGCCGCCGGCGAACAGCACGACCCGGCCGCGCTTCAGCGCGCGCTCGGCCCGCTGCTGCGAGAAGGTCTCGCAGATCGTCGGCATCGGCACGGCGGAGAAGATGCGCGAGGAAATCCCGCGGCGCTCGAGCGCTTCATGCATCCCGATGGCATTCATCACGGTCGCAAGCATGCCCATATGGTCGCCGGCGACCCGGTTGCCCCCGGCCTTGGCGATTGTCATGCCGCGGAAGATGTTGCCGCCGCCAACCACCAGCGCCACTTCGACGCCCGACTCGACCGCCTGGCCTACTTCGCCTGCGATCCGATCAACGACTTTCTCGTCGATGCCGAAGGGCTGTGCGCCCAACAACGCCTCACCCGAGACCTTGAGGAGCACGCGTCGAAACCGGGCGGGTGCCGCCATACCGTTGTCCTCGCTGTCGTGAATGGGCAAGTTCCGATACACGAAGGGCGCCGGATTGTCATCCGGCGCCCCTTGCATTTCAGTCGGGAAGCACTTGTTTCCCAGAACTTATTTCGTTCCGGCAACCGCCGCGACTTCAGCGGCGAAGTCGCTCTCTTCCTTCTCGATACCCTCGCCAAGGCGATAGGCAACGAATTCGGTGAGCTTGATCGGCGCGCCGACATCGGCTTCGGCCGCCTTCAGAGCCTTCTCGACCGTCAGGTCGGGATTGATCACGAAGGCCTGCAGCAGCAGGACGACTTCCTCGTAGAACTTGCGCACGCGGCCCTCGACCATCTTCTCGATGATCGCCTCGGGCTTGCCGGATTCACGCGCCTGCTCGGCATAGACGGCACGCTCGCGCGCGACGACAGCCTGATCCAACGCATCGGTGTTGACCGAAAGCGGGTTCGCGGCGGCGATGTGCATCGCGATCTGGCGGCCAAGCGCGAGGAGCTTGTCCTTGTCGCCGGTCGACTCGAGGCCAACCAGGACACCGATCTTGCCGAGCCCAGGAGCGGTCGCGGCATGGACGTAGGTCGCGACGACGCCGTCGGACACTGCAACGCTGGACGAGCGACGGAGGCTCATATTCTCGCCGATCGTCGCCACGGCCTCGGTGATCGTCTGCTCGACGGTCTTGTCCGAATTCGGGAACGTCGCCGCAGAAACAGCCGCGGCCGAACCATCCGTCTCGAGCGCCGCCTTGGCAACGTTGAGGACGAGCTGCTGGAACTCGGCGTTGCGGGCGACGAAGTCAGTCTCGGAATTGACCTCGACCAGCACGGCACGGTTGCCCGACGCCGCGACGCCGACCAGGCCCTCGGCAGCCACGCGGCCGGCCTTCTTGGCCGCCTTGGCGAGACCCTTGGTCCGCAGCCAGTCGATCGCCGCCTCGACGTCGCCCGACGTCTCGGTCAGCGCCGTCTTGCAGTCCATCATGCCCGCGCCGGTCTTTTCGCGCAGGTCCTTCACCATCGAAGCGGAAATAGCCATCGTCTGCCTCGTTCCTTGTTTTTCTAACGAACAGCCGGGCAAAGGGAGCCCGGCTGCGTCGTGTCACCATTCATGAGCTGCCGCCCGCGCGGGCGGCGCAAGCGATCAGGCTGCGGCGGTCGCCTCGGCCTCTTCGACGACTTCCGGAAGAGCCTCTTCGTAGACCTCTTCCTGAGCGCCGAGATCAAGACCCGACTGGCCGGCGGCACGCGAGATGCCGTCCAGCGCCGCACGGGCGATCAGGTCGCCATAGAGCGTCAGCGCGCGGCCGGCGTCGTCATTGCCGGGGATCGGATAGTTGATGCCGTCCGGATCCGAATTGGAATCGATGATTGCCGCGACAGGAATATGAAGGCGGCGCGCTTCCTGGATCGCGAGCGCTTCCTTGTTGGTGTCGATCACGAACAGGAGGTCGGGAATGCCGCCCATGTCCTTGATGCCGCCAAGGGCGTTCTCAAGCTTGTCGCGCTCGCGCGACAGCGTCAGAAGCTCCTTCTTGGTCAGGCCCTGCACGTCCGAGGACAGCAGCTCGTCGAGGTGACGCAGGCGCTGGATCGAATGCGAGATCGTCTTCCAGTTGGTCAGCATGCCGCCGAGCCAGCGGGAATTGACATAATACTGGGCGCAGCGCTTGGCAGCGGCCGCGACCGGATCCGACGCCTGGCGCTTCGTGCCGACGAACAGCACGCGACCGCCACCGGCGACCGTATCGCTCACCGCCTGCAGGGCACGGTGCAACATCGGCACCGTCTGCGCGAGATCGATGATGTGGATGTTGTTGCGCACGCCATAGAGATACGGCGCCATCTTCGGGTTCCAGCGATGCTTCTGGTGGCCGAAATGGATGCCGGCCTCGAGCAGCTGGCGCATCGAGAAATCAGGAATAGCCATTTATTTCAGTGTCCTTCACCGGTTCAACCTCCGTGGGGAAAGCCGAACGGTGTTCGGCACCGGTGGGTCCCGACAAACGCAAAAGCGCCGCCGGAGCCCGAGCCCCACGTGTGGAATGCGCGCCTTATAGGCGGGAAAGGCGAGAAGAGCAAGCTTGACGTCAAAGGGCGCGCTTCGCATCGTGGTTCAAGAAAATCCGCCGGTCGCCTCCGCTGCAGCCGTCTGATCTAGCCGCAGGGGAGACTTCCAAGATGCCGGATCGCGGCCGGGACAACACCGGATGACCAACCTGCCGCGTCAGGATGGTCAAGACGAGACGCACGGCACGAGGATCGACGCGCTGACGTCGCTGCGATTCTTCGCGGCGCTGGCGATTGTGCTCCATCACCTTCGCGACTACGGCTTCGCGCCCCGCTTGCTCGGTGGGCTGCCGCTCGACAACGGGGTCTCGTTCTTCTTCATCCTATCGGGCTTCGTTATCTTCCTGGTCTACGGCGCGATGAAAAGCCCTGAAGCTCGGAAGGCCTATCTGGTCGCGCGCATCGCGCGGATCTATCCGCTGCATCTCGCGACGTTCGTGCTGCTCTTTGTCCTTCTGAATGGGGATCCCGGTCGGTTCGGCACCGGCGAGAGCAGTTGGCTGGCGGGGATTCTCAACGTCCTGCTGTTGCAGGCCTGGGTCCCCATCGGCACCGTGTTCTTCGGGTTCAACAGCCTCAGCTGGACGATCTCCGTCGAGATGTTCTTCTACGTGGCGTTCATCGGCCTCGTCGTCGACTTCCCGCGCCGATGGCCTTATGCGCTCGCCGGAAGCGCCGCGCTGGTGCTGGCATTGATCGTTCTCTCCGACAGCCTTCATCTCGCCAACTATGACGATCCGATGCACCGGGTTAACGCGGCGGGGCTGCTCTATATCAATCCGCTCACGCGGCTTTTCGAGTTCGTTCTCGGGATGTGCGTCGCCCTCGCCTGGATGACTGTGCGGCGACGGCGGATCAATAAGGGGCTGGCGACCCTGGCCGAGATCGGGGCGGTATTTCTGTTTGCCGGCAACGCCCTGCTGGTCTTCCCGATCAGCGCGTGGTTCGCGGCCAGCATCAGCGTATCCTCCAGCGTCTGGATCTCGCATGGCGGGGCGATCTGCCTGTCGACTGCCCTCCTCATCTTCGTGATCGCCTTCCAAGCGGGCTTTCTCAGCGCGCTGCTGCGACTTCCGGTCCTCGTTTTCCTCGGCGAGATCTCCTTCTCCATCTATATGGTCCATCAGATCCTGCTCCGGTCCTATGCCACCCATGCCGACTGGTTTGCCGGCCTCGCGCCCCCAGTGATGCTCGCACTCTATGGCGCGGTCCTTCTCGTCACCGCGACATTGCTCTGGCGTATCGTCGAACTGCCAGCGCGCAGCTTCTTGCGCGGGGCCTATGCGCGAAGAACCGGCCGCAGCGCCGGGCGCGGCGTGGCGGAGACGGGAAAAGCCTCGCCGGTCGCTTCGCCCGGCGACTAGCGTCCCTTCCGAAGCAAGCGGCCATCCTGCCGCCACTGCGGCTTCGCACGCCAGTCGTGTTCGGAAGTCGTCACTTCGTTGATCGGGAAGGCCGCATCGGCCCGCGCGAGCCACATCTCCCACGGCGCTACTAGGTGGCGTGTCGATGCGCGCCCAACGAGTTCAGGAACATCAGAGGTTGAGAACCCGATTCCGGTAACGCGGCTAGATCGTTGTTCCAGCGCTCTTTTCGTCGTCTGGGATGAGGCGCCGATTTAGCCCCGAGGCGGCCGAGTGTAAGCACGCCGAACGGACGTCTGCGCTTTCGGGATGCAGGTCGAGCGCGGCTCAAGGCCCGTCACGCGAATGCGCGACGCCGCAATCTCCTGGTGCGAACGAAGCGCCACGCCTTTAGAACAGCGTGGCAGCAACAAGGAGCGGCGGCAGCCCATGGACACCTTTCGCTGGATGTCGACCGTGTTCTCGCTGATCCTTGGGCTCGGCGTCGCGCGCATTCTTTTGGCAAGCATTGCGCTCTTTCGGGCGCGTGGGCTCGTGCGTATCGACTGGCTGCCCTGCGTCTGGGCCGCGATCATCTTCCTGCAGCAGATCACGTTCTGGTGGAGCATCGAGGAGCTGGCGACCACGATCCCGCGGTGGACCTTTCCCAATTTCCTGCTTCTCGTCAGCCTGGTCCTGACCTTGTTCCTCGCCGCAGCCTCCATCCTGCCGAGCGAGGGCTTCAGCTCCGGCAGCCTCAGGGACTTCTTCGAGCGCGACGGGCGCTGGGGTCTCGTAGCGCTCGCCGCGTTCAACGCAATCGCCATCGCGCTCAACGCCCTGTTCTGGCGGATCGACATCCTGTCGGGGGCAGAACTGCTCAATCTCGGCCTCGTCGTACTGCCGCTCGTCGCGTTCGCCGGGCGCCGCAAGATTCAAATCTCCGCAACGCTGCTCTATGTGCCGCTTGGACTGTTTGGCGTCATGCAACTGGTGCCCATGAGCTATTGAGGCGCCGGAAGATCGGCGCCTCATGGCTGAAGGGTCCCTCCCGGCCTGACGCGTCGATCGCCTGATCAAAGCGCAACCGTTCGGCGCGACTTCTAGACCAGCTCCACATGCTCGATGCCGCGCACGGCACGCAATGCGCTCGCGATCTGAGGCGAGAGCTGGTAGCGGCCGGGCAGTTGCACCTCCACCTCGCGGCTGCCCTCATCGAGCAGCAGCACCAGGCTGACATCGCCGTCGCCGCCGCGCGGCAGATGCCGTTCGATACTCCCAAGCGGATCCTCGGCGCGCAGGAACACGCGGAGCTGCTTCAAGCCGCTCGACATCTCGTCGAGCGGCTTCACCGAGATGATACGCACGCTGATGCCCTCGGGACGATCTTCCGCCGCGACCTGCACCACAACGGAACGGCCGGGCTCCAACTGGTCGCGAAACGCGTTCAGCGCCTCGGCGAAGAGGATCGCCTCGAACTGGCCCGTTGGATCGGAGAACTGGACGATACCCATGCGGTTGCCGGTCTTCGTCTTGCGCTCCTGACGCGCCGTCACCGTTCCCGCGAGCCGCCCCGCGGCGGCGCCGCGCCGCACGGCCTCGGAGAAGTCGGCCCAGTTCTGCACGCGCTGCTTCTTGAGAACCGGCGCATATTCATCGAGCGGATGGGCCGAAAGATAGAAGCCGACGACCGCGAATTCCTTCTGCAGCCTGTCGGCCGGCATCCAAGGCTCGGCGGGCGGCAAGACAAGCGGCTCGGCCGCCCCTGCCCCGCCAAAGAGCTCGTCCTGTCCCAGCGCCACGCCTTCGACGACGCGATTGCCGATCCCCATGATGCGCTCGATGCCGGCAAACACCCGCGCGCGATCGCGCTCGAGATCATCGAAGGCGCCGGCGCAGACGAGGCTCTCCAATGTCCGCTTGTTGAGAATCCGTGGATTGACCCGCGCGGCGAAGCTGGCGAGGTCGCGGAAGGGCCTGTCGCCCCGCGCCTCGACCAGATGCTCGACCGCCTGCGCGCCCACGCCCTTGATCGCAGCCAGCGAATAGAGGATGCGCCCGTCTTCGACATCGAACACCGCGCCAGAGCGATTAACCGAAGGCAGTCCGACCTCGATGCCGAGCCGCATCGCCTCGCGGCGGAAATCATTGACCTTGTCGGTGTTGCCCATGTCGAGCGTCATCGATGCGGCGAGGAACTCGGTCGGGTAATTCGCCTTCAGGTAGGCCGTATGATAGGAGACAAGCGCATAGGCTGCAGCATGGCTCTTGTTGAAGCCGTAATCGGCGAACTTGGCCAAGAGATCGAAGATCATGTCGGCGCGGTCCTTGGCGAGACCCTGCGCCACGGCGCCATCCACGAAACGGGCGCGCTGCGCATCCATCTCGGCCTTGATCTTCTTGCCCATCGCGCGGCGCAGCAAATCGGCTTCGCCGAGCGAATAGCCGGACAGGATCTGCGCGATCTGCATCACCTGTTCCTGATAGATGATGACGCCGTAGGTCTCCTTCAGCACCGGCTCCAGTAGCGGGTGCAGATAGTCCGGCTTCTCCTCGCCATGCTTGCGCGCGTTATAGACGGGAATATTGTCCATCGGGCCCGGGCGATAGAGCGCCACGAGCGCGATAATGTCCTCGAAACGATCCGGCTTCATGCCGACCAGGGCCTTGCGCATGCCCTGGCTTTCAAGCTGGAACACGCCGACCGTCTCGCCGCGCATCAGCATCTCGTAAGTCGGCTTGTCATCGAGCGGCAAAGCCGAAAGATCGAGTCGAATCCCGCGCTTGGCGACGAGTGCTACAGCGGTTTCAAGCACCGTCAGCGTCTTCAGGCCGAGGAAGTCGAACTTCACGAGGCCGGCGCTCTCCACCCATTTCATGTTGAACTGGGTGACGGGCATCGACGAGCGCGGGTCGCGATAGAGCGGGACCAGAGCGTCGAGCCGGCGATCGCCGATCACGATGCCGGCGGCGTGGGTCGAGGCGTGGCGATAGAGGCCCTCAAGCTTGCGCGCCATGTCGAGCAGCCGCGCGACGGTCGGATCCTCGTCGCGCGCGGCGCGGAGGCGCGGCTCGTCCTCGATCGCCTTGTCGAGCGATACGGGATTGGCAGGATTCTGGGGCACCAGCTTGCACAGGCGGTCGACCTGGCCATAGGGCATCTGCAACACGCGACCGACATCGCGCAGCACGGCGCGCGCCTGCAGCGTGCCGAAGGTGATGATCTGCGCGACCTGGTCAAAGCCGTATTTCTGCTGGACGTAGCGGATGACCTCGTCGCGTCGGTCCTGGCAGAAGTCGATGTCGAAATCCGGCATCGAAACGCGTTCCGGATTGAGGAAGCGCTCGAACAGCAGCGCGAAACGCATCGGATCGAGATCGGTGATCGTCAAGGACCAAGCGACGAGCGAGCCAGCGCCCGAGCCGCGACCCGGCCCGACGGGAATCCCCTGCGACTTGGCCCACTGGATGAAGTCCGCGACGATGAGGAAGTAGCCGGGAAACTTCATCTTCTCGATGACGTTCAGCTCGAATTCGAGCCGGCTGCGATAATCCTCCTCGGTGAGGCCCGGCGCGAGCCCATGGGCATCAAGCCGCTTTCTGAGCCCTGAACGCGCCCCCTCCTTCAGAGCCTCGACCTCGGCCGCCTCCGCCGTCGCGGCGTCGGCATTGGCGCCGGCGAAGCGGGGGAGGATCGGCTTCCGCTTGACCGGCCGATAGTGGCAGCGCAGCGCGACCTCGACCGTATTGGCCGTCGCCTCCGGCAGATCCGCGAAGAGCGCGATCATCTCGGCGCGCGTCTTGAAATAGTGTTCCGGTGAAAGCCGCCGCCGCTTCTCCTCGGCGACCACCGCGCCTTCGGCAATCGCGATCAGTGCGTCATGCGCCTCGTAATCGTCGCGCTTCGGGAAGAAGGGTTCATTGGTCGCGACCAGCGGCAGACCGTGCCGATAGGCGAGCGCAATCAATTCGCCCTCGACCCGCTCGCTCTCGCCGCCATGACGCTGCAGCTCGACATAAAGCCGGTCGCCGAAAGCCGCCGTCAGACGTTGCAGCCGCGCTTCGGCGAAGCTGCCCTGCCCGGCCCGCAGCGCCTGGTCGACCGGACCGCCCGGCCCGCCCGTCAGCAGGATCAGCCCCGCATTGGCAGCTTCGAGATCGGCAATCGACACATGCGGCCGATCGGCGGCATCCGTCTCCATGAAGGAGCGCGAGACAAGACGGACGAGGTTCCAGTACCCGACCTCCTCCGCCGCGAGCAGAACGAGGTCGGCGAGTTGCTTCTGCCCCGTCGGACCCTTGCGTCCAGGCTCGAAACCATCGTCGAAGGCGATGGCCATCTGGCAACCGATGATCGGCTGGATGCCGATCTCGGCCATCTTCTCGGAAAACTCGAGCGCACCGAACAGATTGGCCGTGTCCGTCAAGGCCAGCGCCGGCATCCGGTCAGCCGTCGCCAGCTTGCTGAGGGTCTTCAATGGCAACGCGCCTTCAAGCAGCGAATAAGGCGAATGGACCCTGAGATGCACGAACCCAACTTCGCCCGCACCGGGAAACTGGCCGTCCATCGCATCACCTCACCGTCCTAGGTCGCCCCGCCCTCCTTATCGGCGAGTCGGGCAGCCAGCGTCCACAGCCGCGCGCATCCGGGCGCCCGGCGGCGCGCCGTCAGACGACATGGACGATCAACTCGGACCACATCGTGATCATGGCAACGAACGCGGAGAGCGCGGCAAGGGCAGCAACATCACGGATCAGCATCGACATCGTCTTATCCTCCGAAACCACCAAGATATCCCCATCTGTTCACGTTTTGTTCTTTCCGTCAAGCCTCCGCGCTTGACGACGCTGGTGGACGTGCCGGCGAAGGTCATCTGATGGCAATCGGACAGGCAGCGCCTGATCGAACTGCCTCGCCAATTTGGCGACCGCTTTACCGCTCGCTGCTGCCGATTTCAGCAGAGTGCCAACCTTCGCCCTTCGGGCTTCTCGCCAGAAGATCGGGCAAGGAGGTCAAATCGGGGAGTATGGAAACGGGAGCCCAGTCCTGGTTGAGCGTCTCATCCAACCTATTGATCCACACGGCGCGGATGCCCAACTCGTGACAGACTTTGAGGTCCGTCACCTGCCCCATGCCCACGTGGACCGTTTCCTCCGGGGACACGCCTATGATGGCATGCGCATGACGAAAAAGACGATGATCGGGCTTGTAGGCATGCGCTTGCCCGGACGTCACGACGAAGTCGATCGGTACGCCAATCGAAGCGACGGTTGCAGCGATTAGGTCGTCGTCGCTGTTGCTGATGATCGCCAAGCGAAACTCGCCCTTAAGGCGCGCCAAGGCGGCCGGAACCTCCGGATGAGGCGGGATATCGCGCAGGCACGACAGCAACGCCTCTCCGTCATCGGATCTCGGCGACAATCCTCGTTGAAGCATGACCTCGGCCAGGCTCGATCGCAGCACCGTCTTGTAGTCGCGGTAGGGAGGGCGTTGCTGCTCAGACATCGAACGCGTGCGAAGCGCTTCGACTATCTCACCGGTTCGACCATCGTTCCAAATCTGGGCCTCCCGATGCGTGGACAGGACGCTGCGGACGGCGCGCTCCAAAGCAGCGTGCCATTGTACCAGCGTGCCGTAGCAATCGAATGTGATGCACTTGGGCTTTTGAAACATCGACATCGATTCATTCCGCCCATGAAGGCAACGCCCGGAAGCGGCAGAGAATTTGGCCTGAACACGACGACATCTGCTCCAAGTGCCGCGCTCATCCCAGCCAATCGTGGACCCGGACGACGGCGTTCGCGAAGGCTTCCGGTGCCTCCTGCGGAAGATTGTGTCCCGCATCGACGATGCGGTGCTCGTGCGGACCGACAAACTTCCGGGCGTGGCTGGCTGTGCCACCCGGCTTGAGCGGGTCGCTCGCGCCGTCGATCGTCACCACCGGGACCAAGATTTCAGGCTTCTCCGCGAGGCGGTCTTCGAAGGGCTGCAGTGCCGGGTCGCCTGCCTCAAATCCGAAAACGCTGCGGTAGCAATGGATGACGACATCAACGAAATCGGGATTGTCGAACGAGCGGGCCGACTGAGCGAAAGTCGCATCATCGAAGGTCCAGCATGGGGACCACTCCTCCCACAGCAGCCGGCAAAGATCGAGACGGTTTTCGGTCAGGCACCCACGGCCGCGCTCTGTTTGAAAGAGATGCTGATACCAGAAGACGCGTTCGAGTGCCGGGGCCACGGCGCTCCGTTGTTCGCTCATATCGATGATGTCGTAGCTCGCATAGGAGACGAGACCGCCGATCCGGTCCGGCCACAGCGCCGCCGCGACGCAGGACGCGTTGCCGCCCCAGTCGAATCCGCCCAGGATCGGACGCTTCAGTTCGAGCGCATCGGCAAGCTCAATGATGTCGCGACCGCGCGCCGCCTGCTGGCCGCTCCGCATGGTGAATTCAGACATAAACCGGGTCGGACCGAATCCGCGCGTATAGGGCATGATGACCTTGGCGCCGGCCTCGGCAAGGATGACTGCGACTTCGTCGTAGGCATGAACGTCATATGGAAAGCCATGCGACAGGATCACCGGCCATCCGCCGGCCGGACCACGCTCGACATAGGCGATCCGCAGCGTGTCGGTATCGACGCTTCTCACCGGCTGCTCATCCATCGCGGGCTACTCCAGATCGTATCTCGACGGCGCCGATATGTGAGCTGGGCCGGATGATGTGTGGCCGGTCCTGCGCGCACGACTTCCGGCCTCACATACCGTGCTGTGTCACCATGGCGATAAAGGTGCGCAGATCGTCCAGCAGCAGCTCCGGCTGCTCCCAAGCGGCAAAATGGCCGCCTTTTGGCATGTCGGTCCACTGCACGATCTTGTAGGTCTGTTCCGCAAACGAACGCGGCGGCGGGACGAAGACCGGATCTGGAAAGGCGGCCACGCCAGTCGGCACGCTGATGCGCGTGCCGGCAGGGAAGCGATCCGAGCCCTCCAGCCGCTTGCCATGGTAGATCCAGGTTGCCGTCACCACGGCCGAAGGCGCGACATAGAGCATGATGTTCGTGAGCAACTCCTCCTCCGAGAACTTGCTCCAGATGTCTGGACCGCCGTCGGTAGCAGTTGGCAGATCAGACCACTTGCCTATTTTCTCCAGAATCCACCCGGCCACGCCAACCGGACTGTCCGCCATCGCGACGCCCAATGTCTGCGGTCGCGTTTCCTGCTGGTGGCTATAGCCGGTCTCCCAGTCGGCAAGAGCGTCCCGCCTAGCCACGAAATCTCTCTCAGGTGGAGTGGTTGGAGCAGCGTCCTCGGCATGAAGATTGACCATGTTCATGTGAATGCCGAACAGCGCCTCGGGATAGTCATGTGCTGTCCAGGCGGCGATGCCGTGACCCCAGTCGCCACCCTGGATGATGTAGCGCGCCTCGCCGAACAGGCGGAGCATCAACTCGTGCATGAGTGTGGCTGCACGGCGCGGCCCAATCACACCGGTGATCGGATTGGAGAAGGCAAAGCCCGGAAGCGAGGGAACAATGACATCGTGTCCGTCGGCCGCCAGCGGCTGCAGCAGGTGCTCGAACTCGAGAAAGGAGCCCGGCCAACCGTGAAGGAGCAGAACGGGTGGCTTGGTTCCGCTCCCCTTCACATGGACAAAATGAATGCGCTCACCCTCGATGTCGGTCGTGAAGTGGGGAAGTTCGTTGAGGCGTCGTTCAACGGCGCGCCAGTCGTAGCGATCACGCCAATAGGCAACGAGCCGCCTGAGGTCGGTGATCCCGACACCGGCCTTCCACCCGCCTGTATCGGGGAGCTGGCTCCAGTCATAGGCCTCTACCTTGGCCATGACGACAGCGAGCCGCTCGTCGGCCAGATGAATCACAAAGGGCGAAACCATGTTTCTCTCCTCGATTGCGCCGCTCTCGGCGAATCTGGACCGGCGTGGCCATGCCCATTAGCGAGTTGCCCGGGCAACAGGACTGTTGCCATCACTTTTGCAAAGGTGGATTTGCAGATCGCGAATGTCTATGTGTGAACGCCAAGCAACATCTTTGCGACGAACGCACAAGTGGGCAGTATGGATCTAGCCGGCGACCTTGAAGTCTTCACGCTCGTAGCCGAGGAAGGCAGCTTCTCGGCGGCAGGCCGCCGGCTAAGGCTCGCCCCGTCGTCCGTCGCGCGCGTCATTGATCGGATCGAAGCTCGGCTCGGCATCCGCCTGCTGTTGCGTACGACGCGCTCGCTCGTTCTCACCCCAGAAGGATTGACTTACCTGTCATCTGCACGGCGGATCCTCGCCGATCTGCGCGAAACCGAGCTTTCAATCGCCGATCAGGGCTCACCCAAGGGACGCCTGCGTCTCAGCATGTCGCAGGTGTTCGGGAGGATGTTCATCGTGCCGCTGCTGCGCGACTTCATGCAGAGATACCCGGACATCTTGCTCGAGGTGAGCTCGACTGACGCTGTCGTCGATATCGCGGCGGGGCAGGCCGACTTGGCGATCCGGCTCGGACCGCTTCCCGATGGTCCGCTGACGGCCCGCAAGCTCGGCAAGACGCATAAGGTGATCGTCGCGTCGCCGCACTATCTGGCACGCCGTGGCATGCCGACGGTCCCCGAGGACCTGCACGGTCATGACTGCATCGCGTTCAGCTTCAAGCGTGCGGCGCCAAGTTGGCCGTTCCGCAAGGCCGGACGCGACTACGTGCTGCCGATCAAGGGCAGGATTGAAACGAACAATGGCGAGACTGAGGGACAGTTGGCAGCCGAGGGCATCGGGATCGCCCGCGTCTGCGCCGAGACGGCCCAGTCGGCGATCGACGCCGGCCAGCTTGTGCCACTCCTGGAGGACTTCAATCCCGGCGATGGCGAGGAGGTGCACGCGCTGTTCGTCGGCGGGACGCACACACCAGCGAGGGTGCGCTGCTTCGTCGACTATCTGGCCGACCGGCTCAAACATTCGATACCGGGAACCGGGAGCCAGAACACCTGAGGCAGCTTGTTACGCGGGCGTTGCGTTCCACGGCATCAACGTCCTGGCCTGAGCGCCCTTGGCGAGGCGACACCTGCAGGAGAGAGCGAGTCGAAGCGATCGCCTCGGGTCCTGAGCGCATCGATAGGCGACATGGGTTCTCCTGTTCAGGAGGATGTCGACTCCAGCAAGTCGACGCTGATCCCGGTCAATGCATGAGGGTTTTGGAGACCGTAGCCGCTACTCGAGGGCGGTCCGCACTGCGCTGATAGCGCCCATCCCGCTTGGACGCATGGCGCGCCTCGGCGAGGTCGTTGCTGCCGCGCTTTTCCTGTTAAGCAATGAGGCAAGCTTCATTGCGGGCGTCGCGCTGTGTGTCGATGGCGGCATACGGGCTCGGCGCAGAGTCAGATGCTGCCATCCCGAACTGCTCACATTGTTCGCTCTATGACCTGCCTGGCTGCTCTCAGGCCGCTGTCCCAGGCGCCATGCGCCGTCGAGAAGTCGGACCGGTGCGTCGCTTCACCCGCAAAGAATAGTCTGTCATCAATGGGTTGTGCCAGTATCTGGCGGGCGTCGGCGTGGCCTGGCAGCGCATGGCTGTAGGAGCCGCCGATCCACTCGGTGCTACACCAGGACGAGGCTACTAACGGACTTAGGTGGCGACGGATATTGCTGCCCAGAAGGGCTGACAACTCGTTCACGGCAAAGGCAAACCCCTCCACAGGGCCGGCGCGTTCGATGATGACCGCACCCGTGCCGCCGAAGAAGGCTTCAATCACCGGCCGCCCCAAAGGGCGGATGTAGTAGCTTCCCGTATCGGCATTCCGCGGATTGCCGAGCAGGTGAGTTTCGGACTCGAGGCCGTGATCGCCGTGCAGTTCGAAGAACAGCTTGTTAGCAACGCCAAGCGGCAAAAGGCTGGCGGCATGAAGATGCTCGTCGGCGCACGCTTCAAACGCGATCGCGCCACGCGCAAGGACATTGGTCGATGCCGTGATCAGCGCTGCCCGTGCTGCAATCGCTCCCCCATCGGTGTCCAGTTGGACGCCGCGCTCCGTCAAGACAACGCGACGAACTGGACATGACAGCCTTAAGCGGACCGCTGGAAGGCTCGCTGCGATCAGATGGCCATAGCCCTCATACACACGCCAGTTGGCGTCCGTTGCGGCATTTTCATAGGCGAGGAAGTCCGCGATCGACAGATGATCGAGCGGCGTGCCGTTCATATATCCGCTCAGCGACTGACAGTAGGCGTTCCATTCGCCGTGCGGCTCAAGTGCATCGGCTGCCCGGTCGCTCGATGGCGGATTGGCCGCAAGACGATCCTCCAGTGCGCTCCACGCCGTTGCCGCTGCCGCCTGCTCGGCCGGCTTGAAGCCGAGATCGTGCCATTGCTGCCTCCAAGCCGTCTGTCCGCGCTCCATCGTGAACCCAGCGCGGTGCGCGACCTCGACGAGCGGGTTGCGCTCGGCCGAGTGCAGCCAGCCACAGCCCAGATCGAGCGCGATGCCCCCGAGCTCGACTGTATGGCCCCGCCCGCCAACGCGGTCGGTGGCTTCGAGCAGAATGACCGAGCGTCCACTTTCGTTCAGCAGTCGCGCCGCTGCGATGCCCGCGGCACCAGCGCCCACAATCGCAACGTCACAATCCATTTCATCGCTCCGCTGCGAGTTGCTTTAACGCCCAACGCCGCACAGCATGACTAGCTTCACCGAATTTTGGCCGCTGTAATACGCACAATCGACTGGTAGGCTATGCCATGCCGATAACGTTCTTCGAAAGCCTTGTCGCGTTGCTTGCGGTCGCGATCCTGCTGTTGCAGGTGACGCGGCGCATGCATCTACCCTATCCCGGCATCCTGGCCGCCGCCGGCGTGGCCGTGGCGATGTTGCCCGGCGCGCCGTATATTCCGATCGATCCGCCGACAATGCTCGCGCTCTTCATCGCGCCCGTGCTGGTCGACTCGGCATATGATTTTCCGGTCGGCGCGGCACGACGCATGATGCTGCCCCTGATCTTCTTTGCCGTCGTCGCCGTGTTGGCAACGGCCGGCATAGTCGTCGCGATCAACTGGTTGACCATCGGATTGCCGCTGGTCGTAGCGATTACGCTCGGCGCGATCGTCGCTCCGCCGGACGCGGCCGCCGCGACCGCCGTGCTGTCCGGTCTGCCCGTCGCACGACGTGTTGATGCTCTCCTAAAGGGTGAAAGCCTGTTCAATGATGCGACGGCTTTGTTGCTGTTCACCGCCGCGCTGACTGTCCAGGCGCGCGGTGAACTCGATGGCGAAACATTGCTCCATCTGTCGATAGCCGCACCCGGTGGAATCCTGTTCGGTATCGCATTCGGCTTTCTCGTCTCGCGGCTATGGCCACTGACCGGAAATACAATCGGGGGCACTTTAGTCCAGTTCGTCTATGCGTTTGCGACGTGGCTCATCGCCGAGCGGCTTCATCTGTCGGCCGTACTCGCTACCGTGGCCAGTGCCATGACGATCGCCACCCTCACGAAAGTGGATTATCCGCCGAGGATGCGGGTGCATTCGTTTGCAGTGTGGACCACGGTCGTGTTCCTGCTCAATGTACTGGCGTTTCTTCTGATGGGCCTGCAGGCGCGTCGCATCGTCGGGGCGATGTCCACCACCGAATTGGACAGGGCGTTATGGTTTGCGGCCGCGATCGTTGGCGGCGTCATCGCAATCCGTCTGGCGATCGCATTTCTATACCGCTGCATCTCTCTGCATCTGCATCGCGCCGGCCGCAGTTCCGCGGCGGCGACAAAGAGCGAGACTTTTCTGATCGGATGGACGGGGATGCGCGGGCTTGTCACCCTCGCAACGGCACTCGCGTTGCCAGCGAATTTCCCCGATCGCGATCTGGTCGTCCTGACGGCATTCGCAGTCGTGCTGGCAACACTCGTTATTCAGGGGGGGACATTGGCGCCGATCATTCGGCTCCTGAATCTGGGACGGCAAGACGAGGCGCGTGCTGAGCGTGACGCAGCGCAGACTTCGCTTGCCGACGCAGCCCTTGAGTGGCTCGAAAACGAGCAGGGTCCCGAGGCCGAAGTCATTCGGAGATTCTATCTTGAGTACCGCGACGGCATCTCGGCGCCTGATGATGCGTCACCCGTCAACCGTCGCCGCAAGCTGTCTCTCGCCGCGTTGCTGCTTCAACGTCAACGCCTTGATGAGTTGCGCGACGCGGATCAGATCGGCCCTGACCATTATCTCGAACTTCAGGAGGATCTCGACTGGAAACAACTAGCAGTTGCTCCGGAGGAAGAGCGGCGCATCACTGAAAGCTAAGGCTCGGGCTCAAAACCGTTAGCTGAGGGTTGCGGCGGTCCAGACTTCGGCGACGAAGTTGACTACGAGACGGTCTGAAGCGCCGTGAAGGACGTTCGCAACCGCCTTAGATGTCCGATCGCAACATCAATGGTGACGGGCGGTCCGCGCATCTGGCATTGCCTGTTGCGAAGGCCATGCAGCTTCCGCTTTTAACGTCGCCACTAAAGGGGTTTCGAATGAAGCGGCCTCACACGGTGCGTTTAAAATCAAATCTAATCTTAAGCTTCAGCTGGGCTATTCGATCGCAGCGCTCGCCAGCGACGCCAGAGCCGCAGGATTTTTGTATCTGAACTACGCTTTTCTGATGAGAGAAATCGGAAAGTCGATCATAGCCGCAGATCGCATGCTCCGAGGGAACCGACACCACCGCGGGAGATTGCCCGTTGGGGGACGGATCGAGGACGGAGACTTCTCATGCGCGCACTTTGTTGGCACGGAAAAAGCGATATTCGCTGCGACACCGTTCCCGACCCTGTCATTCAAAACCCGCACGACGCGATCATCCGGGTAACGAGTTGTGCTATCTGCGGCTCCGACCTGCATCTCATGGGTGGCTTCGTGCCGTCGATGAAGTCCGGCGACATTCTCGGACACGAGACGATGGGAGAAGTGGTCGAGGTCGGTAGCGAAGTCCGCAAGTTGAAGGTCGGCGACCGCGTCGTGGTTCCGTTTACGATTAGCTGCGGCGAATGCCGCATGTGTCGCTCAGGCCTTTTCTCCTGCTGCGAACGCTCCAATCCGGCAGGCGCCGAACAGGCCAAGCTGGTCGGCTACCCAACGGCAGGGCTGTTCGGCTATTCGCATGCCTATGGCGGCTTTTCAGGCGGACAGGCCGAATATCTCCGCATCCCCTACGCCGATGTCGGGCCAATCAAGGTGCCAAACGGGCTGACCGACGATCAGGTGCTGTTCCTCTCCGACATCTTCCCGACCGGCTACCAGGCGGCCGAGGCCTGCAATATCCAGCCGGGCCAGACCATCGCTGTGTTCGGCTGCGGCCCCGTGGGCCAATTCGCGATCAAGTCGGCTTTCCTGCTCGGTGCCGCGCGCGTGCTTGCGATCGACACAGTGCCGGAGCGACTTGCGCTTGCCGAGCGCTCGGGCGCCGAGACACTCGACTATGAGGACGCGGACCTGCAGCAGAAGATTCTCGCCATGACCGACGGCAAGGGACCTGACGCTGTCATCGAGGCGGTCGGACTCGAGAGCCACGGCCCGGGCGGCGTTATCGAAAATCTCGAATCGACCTTTACCGCCATGGAGCGGCCCTATGCTCTGCATCAAGCGATCCTGGCCTGCCGACCCGGCGGGACCGTTTCGCTGCCGGGCGTGTTCATTAACGCCGTGACTGTTCCCATGGGCGCCTTTGTCGCCAAGGGGCTCACCATGCGGACGGGGCAGACACACGTTCAGCGCTATCTCGAACCGCTGATGAAGCGCATTGAGGCCGGTGAGATCGATCCGTCCTTCGTCATCACGCACCGGATTGGCCTCGAAGAGGGACCGGAAGCCTACAAGACGTTCCGCGACAAGAAGGACGGATGCATCAAGGTCGTCATCCGTCCAAACGGCTGAGCACAAGCCGGCGCCGATCTGCTGATTGTCGCCTAGTTCCGTATCGCTGAGGGATCGGGTGACGGTCGGGCCTCCGCGACGTGCGAGGCACTGCAGCCGACCTGCCCTTGGCACGCAGCTTGTAACCGCGGTCCGGCGCTGCCTCGAACAGCACCTTTGTCGAGGACGGCATCCCCACGGAGGCGGGCCGAACGCTGAGATGCTGCGGCCGCGTTACGGCAGACTTACTGGTTCGAGCACACGATCCTCGAACATTCTAATACCGCGCCGCGCGGCGAGCGGACGCCGCGCTTCTCAACCATGGCCGATAATCGAACGCCGCTGACACCATGGGCGGTCATTCAGCGTCTGGAGGAGCAGGTAGAGAAGAAGCGCGGCGCTCGGCTGACCTGGGAGACGAGTTTCATCTTGCTGGCGGCGTTGCGGGCCTACGTCGCCAACGAGAAGCGCGAGGCGCTCGCCCCCGTCATCTGCATGCGGACCAATGCCAAGCGGACACCATGCGAGCCGGTCTGCGGGCGCTGTGTCGATCTCGGCTACGCGTTCAAACGCATGATGCGCGGCGAGCCGAACGAGTTTGGCAACCGTGGCAACGCGCCCCAATCAGGGCCTGCGATTTGCGATGAGGCCCAGGGGTTCCAACGACCGCACGACAAGCTCCTGGTCGGAAAGATCGCCGATAACTAGTGACATTCTCTCGCCGTCACGGGCGATGAGCGAGGGCGTCACGAAGATCCCCTGCTCGAACGCCAATTTCGGCTCCTTGAGCACATCAACAGTGGTCACGGTGACCGGCTCGATCAGGTCCTCCATAAGTCGTTTCAGATTCTGGGCTGCCCGTCGGGAGTTCAGGGTATCGCCGGCCACGTAGAGCTCCAGGCGGCAGCGCGCGCCGGTCGCGTTCATATCTAGCGATGGCGACATTAGTCAGCTCCCTGCTTGCGATCGGGAGCCGTCTCCCCACCACGGCGGCGCAACATGGCGCCCCGCCTTGCTTCCTCGATCTGCTGGACTTCGCGAGCTTGTTCTCTCAACCGAACAAGATCCTGGCGCCTGTCGAACAGCTCTTGCGTCATTGAAGACTGACGTAATTCCAGTTCCTCAATGCTGCGCAGCATTTCGCGTTCCACACGGTCCGACTCGCTACGCTCTTTTTGAAGGGCCTGTTCGTTGAGCCGCTCCTTTTGCCAGCGCAAAGACCCCATGAGCACGGCGCCGTCCTCGGCATAGACGTCGGCGATGCTGATGCCAGTATCGTCGAGCAGAAGCTCGGCAACCTGATTGGAATGCGCGGTGCCGCGCGACTTCACGATCGTCAAACCTCGATTTCTCTCCCCCGCCTGGATCAGATAGGACAGATGGATCCAGTTATCGCAAAGCGTTGAGACATAAGACCGCGTGGCCTCCCCCTCGCCGGCCAAACGATCGAGGAGGCTGGTCATTACCACCGTGATCGCCTCCCTTTTGCAGAGCTGAATCAATCGACGGACCGCATTCTGGGCGGACGGCGCGTTGGTGAAGATGGACACTGGATCGATCAGAAGATGGCGGGGACGGTGAAGCCTGATCTTCTCTGCGATCTCATGCACGAGTTCATCAGGCCCCGCCGTGCGATCGACCATGCCATGAAGTATCAGACGCCCCGACGCGACCTGGCTCGAAAGATCGATGCCGACCGATGCGACATTGCGGATGATCTCGGCCGGGCTCTCATCGAAGAAAATGCCGAGGGCCGGTTCGCCCGCCTCGCAGGCCGCGTGCAGAAACATGCTGCCCAGCGTCGTCTTCGCCGTTCCAGGGGCTCCGGAGAAAAGGCTGCTGCTACCGCGGAAAAAGCCTCCGCCGAGCATCGCGTCGAGCCTTGGAATGCCGGTCAACAACCTTTCATGAGAGACGTCCCCATGGCCAGGCAGCGGAGCGATGGTCGCAATCTCGATGCCGTGGTCAGACATGATGAAGGGAACGCGGCTCTGTGCATGCGCCGAGCTCCGGTATTTCTGGATGCGGAGATTACGCGTTGCCAAGCCTTCTTCGGTGCCGCGCTCCAGCTCAAGAACGCAGTCGGCCATATAGAGAGCGATGTCCTCGAACGAGTCCGCCGATCCCGGCCGCAGCTTGAGCGTGACGATCACTGTCGAGGACAGGCTCTCGGCATATTCCTGCAGGCGCAACAGTTCGGCTCGCTGCAGAGAGGGCTGATCAAGCAGGGTCAGGAGTGCGTCGATCCCATCGAAAACAACGCAGGCAGGCGAAGATGAAGAGACCGCTCCAGTGATACTCGCCAACAAGCCCCCGATATCGAAGACCCCACTGAGGACAATGTCGCTGCGCAGCCGTGCATCGATGATCTGAATGCGCCCCTCGTCGACGAGCGCCCCTGCATCCCAAGCAAAGGTCGAGAGGGCTTCCAGAACGCTCCGAGGCGATTGCTCAAAGGAGACAAAAACGGCATCGCCGCCGTTTTTGACGAAGTTGGTCATCGACTGCATCGAGAAGACCGTCTTGCCGGCGCCTGCTCCGCCTGTGACCGCGGTGATCCGTCCGCGAGGCAGCCCGCCTCCGGACATGTGATCAAAGCCTTCTATCCCGGTCGATAATTTGGCGATACCAAGATCGCCTCGCACGGCACCCGTCGTTTCTGTCGGAATGATATGGACCTCCCCCTCGGACTTCCGCACGCCTGCATCCCACGAGCTATCCTGCCGCTTTTGCCAGCGTCCCGCCACCCTTCAGGGCGATGCTCCGAGTTCTGCCCAGCCGGCCAGCTGGGCTGAGTTCAGGGGCTTGGCGTAGAAATAGCCCTGCGCCTTGTTGCACCAGATCCCCTTCAGGAAGTCGGCCTGCGCCTCGGTCTCGACCCCTTCCGCAACGACAGAAAGACCGAGACCCCGCCCCATCGCGACGATCGTTCTGGCGATAACAGCCGCACTCTCATTGTGAGGAAGGTCACGGACAAACGATTGGTCGATCTTCAGGAAGCTCACCGGCAGGTCCCTGAGATAGGCGAGGCAAGAATAGCCGGTTCCGAAATCGTCTATCGCGATCCGGACGCCGGCCTGGTGCAGTTCCCATAGCGTCTCGAAGCCTGGATCGCCGCGCTGCACGAGGGCACTCTCAGTCAGCTCGACGACCAGGCGATCCGGAGGGAACCCCGTTCGCCCGAGAATGGCCCGAACATTCGCAGCAAAATCCGGCGCCTTAAGCTGAACCGGGGAGACATTGACCGACAGCGCGGCTGCCCCAAGCAGGGTATCACGCCACCGTTGACCCTGATTGCACGCCTCCTCGATGATCCACAGGCCGAGCGCATGGATTTGCCCTGTGGCCTCGGCCGCAGTCACAAACTCCAAAGGTGAAACCTGGCCGCGCGTTGGGTCATCCCACCTGACGAGAACCTCGATACCGGCAAGTTGACCCGTAGCCAGTTCGACTTGAGGCTGGTAGGCAAGCCGAAACTCTCCGATCCCAAGCGCCCGGTCGATAGCAAACTCGATCTCAGCGAAGTCCTGGCGCTGCTCGACCAATGGAGTTCGTGAATGGCGCACGGAATAGCTGACGATGTCGCTCATCACGACAACGATGGTGGCGACCACTAAGGTGACGATGATGGGAACTGCGGTTGGATCGAACTGGAGTCGTGCCGCGACGAACCCAAGTCCGATGGCGGCCGTACCCAGGACGACAATCCTCACTCTCGAGAGAAGCCCCGCCGGATTGGGGGCCAACAGATGTCTTAGCGGTCCTCGATAGGCCGTCTGCCCGAGCAGGGCGACTGCCAGCGACAGCCCGCTCAGCGCGATTATCAATCCCAAGAGGCTGGGGCAGCCCGGCAATTGGTAGCTGAATGAAATCAATGCCGCGAGGGGTGGCAAAGTCGCCAAGGCGGCCGTCAGTTGGGCGATCACGATCTTGCGGTTCCCCAGAAGGATCAGGGAAAGCCCGAGCAAGCAAATCATCAAGGTATTGCCAGGCAGCACCGGCGACTGAATCCAACCCAGTCTCCAGGCAAGCTGCTTGAACATTGCTACGGCGCAAGCGCCGACGCCCCAGCAGACGAGCGCAGAGCTCGATTGAAAGGGCCTGCTACAGAGGAGCGCCACACCGACAATTAACAAAGCGATCGAATTGGCGGGCAGGGATGGGCCTTGAAGGCCAGCAACGGAGGTCGCCCCGGTCGCCAGACCCACGGCCGAAACTCCGGCCAAGGCGACGCCGATGCAGCCGAACACTTGAGCCGACCTGAAGCGAGAACGAACTAATTCCCCCGTGCTATCCAACGAACCAGCCCGCGCTAGACCAGATTTAGACATACACAGGGCTCGGGCTTTCGACAGCAACAATCGGTGACCGCGTCCCAACAGCGTTTCCTGAGTCTTCGCCGTTAAAACGCCCGCCAGTTCGAAGCGAACTCAGTTCATACGCCCCTTGGATGCAGACGAGATCAGGGCCGAGCAGCGCTTGCAAGCGTCTTTTCAATGAAACCAAGCTCTGGCATGTTGCACCACACAATTAATGCTTCGGATGCGCCAGCCGATGTGGATTACCCCACCTCCACCGACTTCGGAAGGCGAACGCCTGGCGGAATTGCACGGCTATGAGGTCCTCGACACCGCCGCCGAAGAGCGTTTCGATCGCATCACGCGTATCGCCACTCATGTCTATAGCGCCGATGTCGCGTTTCTCAGCGTCATGGATTCGAACCAGCAATGGATGAAGTCGAAGACATCGCATCTGCTGGGCGACGTTATCCAACGCGATCGCAGCCTCTGCACGGTCGTCGTCTCGACCGGTACGGAACTGGTCATCGACGACATGCGAACGGCGCCGGAACTCGAGGGGCATCCGACGGTGCGGCAAGCTCCGTGGCGCTTCTATGCCAGCGTTCCGCTTCGCGGCGAGGCGGGGCATGTGATCGGCACACTGTGCGTGATGCGATCCGAGCCCGGTCCCCCGGCCGGGTTCAAAATCGACGTCCTGCGGGATCTCGCGGCGATTTCGAGCCACGAGCTGACACTGTCGCGGCAGAATTCCGAGCTGCACCGTCTGACCAATACAGACGCCCTGACCGGCCTCGCCAATCGCCGCATGTTCGACGAGGAATTCCTGCGTGCCTGGCGCCGATCCCGGCGGACGGGCGAGCCAGCATCACTCCTGCTGTTGGACCTCGATCGCTTCAAGGAAGTCAATGACGGCCTCGGTCATCAAGCGGGCGACCGTGCCCTTGTCGACTTCGCGCGTTTTCTGGAGCCCTTCGGACGCCGGCCGGACGATCTCGTCGCCCGTGTCGGCGGCGAGGAATTTGGGTTCGTCCTGGCGGGCGCTGATGCCGACGGAGCCATCGGCATCGCCGATGCAATAATCCGTGCACTCGACACGGCCGCCCTGCCCCATCCCACCCGCCGCTTGATGACGACAAGCATAGGGATGGCAACGCTTCGCGATGATGAGGATCATTCTTCATGGTGGCGTCGCGCCGACGCTGCACTCTACGACGCCAAAGCGGCAGGTCGCGCCACTGTTCGGGTGGGCTGATGCCGTCAGGGAGAACGCTTATCAGCGCTTCCGGTACGAACGGCCCTACCAGCCAGCAAAATCGAACAAGAACCCGCCCGTGAAATCGTCCAGTGTCATGGCGAATGGCATGGCCGCGACCATCAAAGCGCTGACGGCTTCCAGATCGCCGGGATCCGCCGCATCATCCGGGTGCTCCATGCGACGGATATTTGGCCACTGATCAGACCCCAAAGGACAAGCGTAAGGACCGCGCGGAGCGTGACGGCGCGCCCCCCTGGGAGCAGCTCAATCCGTGAGGATCCATCGCGCTGCGGCCTCCGCCGTATCCTGGGGGCGGGTGTTGAAGGCGATCGCGGCCTTCGGCGCGCCCTGGTGAATGGTGTTCACGACCTTTTCGAAGAGCAGCAACCCTTTGGGCGGGATGCGCAAGCCGCCGCCGATCACGACACAATCATAGTCCGCCTTCGCAAGTTGCCCGGCCAGCATTGCGATGCCGCTGTCGTCGGGAGCGATCATGCAGAGGTCGCCATCCCAACCGCGCTCGCTCATCGACGTCTTCGCAACTTCGAAGCCCTCGCGGATTTTTTCGGCATTGAACCCGGGGGGCAGGGAGGGATCGGAAAAGTCGACGGTTTCGGGGATCTGCCCGACAAACAACACGCGCGTCATGATCAAGCTCCTTGGATCGGTGTGGAGGGGGCAGCGCCGTCGGCGGCTTGGGCATCGAGCCGCTGGCGGAGGAAGTCGCTGATGGCGTTGACGGATCGCTCGGCCGCGAGAAACTGGCCGAGGGAAGACTGGAAAACATGCGCCATGCCCTTCCAGACGGACAAGGTGATGTCCACGCCCGCCGCCCGCGCCCGGTCAGCGTAACGGACGGAATCGGCGAGCAGCACTTCATTGTCGCCGACATCGATGCGAACAGGCGGCAGGTCGTCGAGCCGTGCATGGAGCGGTGACACCTTGGGGTTCATGGGATCCTGGCCCTGCAGATACATGTCGGCGAAACCCTGGAGCACGCCGCGCGTGAAGATCGGGTCAGCCTCGGCCCGCGTCTCATAGCTCTCGCCGGTGAGCGCCAGATCGGTCCAGGGCGACATCACCGCCGCACCGAGCGGCTGCACCGTGCCCTTGGTGCTATCAGAGGCGAGGATCGACAGCAGAGACAGCGTCAGGCCGCCGCCCGCCGAATCGCCCACGACCACGATCCGTTCGGCTCCCTCCGCGACCATACCGTGATAGGCGGCCACAGCATCGTCGATTGCGGCGGGGAAAGGATGCTCTGGCGCTAGGCGGTAGTCGGGCACGAAGGCATC
The DNA here is from genome assembly GCF_900129325.1 of Kaistia soli DSM 19436. Lineage (GTDB taxonomy): Bacteria > Pseudomonadota > Alphaproteobacteria > Rhizobiales > Kaistiaceae > Kaistia > Kaistia soli. Next base: position 716,749 of record NZ_FQUP01000003.1, read on the forward strand.
CACGCCGACGCGCGCGGCGATTTGGCCCGCGAAATGGGTCACCGCTTGTGCAGAGCCGAGCACATAACCGCCGCCATGAATATAAAGCATGCGCGCGTCCGCTCGCGCGTTCGCCGGCCGGAGCCAGAAGCCGGAAATCCCGCCCACGGTCGCGGGCTCGACCCGCACATCTGCGGCGGCGGGCGTGGCGGCAAACATGGCGTCGAACATTGGGCGCGCCTCGGGGCCGAGCGGTTCGCCCTTGTGGGCCGACGCGGCCTCGCGCATAGCGGCGACGGCCGAGACATCTTCAGGCGCGAGCGGCTGGATCGTCATCATGGCAAGTCTCCTTGTTGGGATAGCGCTCGCTCAGACGGTCGCCCACTGGACAGCGGCGTCCCTGGCAAAAGCGGCGGAGGAACGCGGGACGCGACCGGCAAACTGTCCGCTCGCACCCACGACCAAGATTGTTTCATTCATCAGGTCAATCCTCGCGGTTTTCGTCACCACCATGCTGTCGCACACCTCAATCGTCATACCCAGGTCCGGTTCGTCATCGGTATTGGACAGACTGTTCCGAACAGTGCGACAATGCCGCATGGTTGACATCAACGCCTTGCGGATGTTCGAGAAAGTCGCGACGCTGAAAAGCTTCACGTCATCGGCGCGCGCGCTTGGCGTGCCGAAATCAAACGTCAGCCGGGCGATTGCCCGGTTGGAAGATGAACTCGGCACCCGCTTGTTCCAGCGCACCACACGCGACGTCGTGCTGACCATGACCGGTGAAGCGCTGCTCGAGCGCAGCCCGGGCATCATCGCAAAGCTCAGCGAGGCATTGGACTATGTCCGCAGCCTTGCGGGTCAGCCGCGTGGACTGCTGAAGATCAGCGCGGGCGTGGGTTTCGGTGTCAATGTGCTGGCCGAGCAGCTGCCCGGATTTCTTCTGCTCTATCCCGATATCGAGATCGCTCTCGATCTCGACAGCCGCCCCGCTGACCTCGTCGCGGACGCGGTGGATATCGCTGTTCGCATGGGGCCACTGCCCGATTCCGGAATGGTCGCGGTGAAGCTCGGCGAGATCCGCCGCTACCTTTGCGCCGCCCCCTCCTACATTGAACGCAGAGGAAGACCGTCTTCGATCGACCATATTGCCCAGCATGACACGATCGATATGCCCGGCCAGAATGGCCGGGCGCGCGCCTGGACTTTTTCAAGGGGAGGCAAGACGACGCGAGTGGAAATCAAGCCCCGCCTCGCGGTCAATGAGGCGCTCACCGTGCACCGTCTGGTTTCCAACGGCGCCGGCTTGGGGATCCTGAGCGGCTATATCTGTGCCCCTCAGATCGTGGAGGGCAGGCTTGTCCATCTTTTCCCGGACTGGTCACCAACACCCGTCGAGGTGAATCTGCTCTTTCCCAGTCGCCGCGAGCTATCTCCCGTCGTGCGGGCCTTCGTCGACTATATGAAACAGGTCAGCGGCCCCGGAAGTCTCTGGATGCAGGATCCGCTCGCCGTGTCATCAGCGGGCTGATGGAGGTTTGGTCGGCAAAAAACCTGAAATCTGTCAATTCCAGAACGCGCGCCGCCGGTCTAGCGGTCATAGTGAAGGCGAAGTATCCACACCCGAGCATCCGTTGGCCATTGGCGAAGCGACCAGCGCGCGGGTTGCCAACGAACGTCGAGCGCTTGCCGGAGCGAGGCGCGCGATCAAGACTGATTGTTCCATCACTATGGCCGCCTTGGCTTTAGCGGCGGAGCGCGGATCTAGCGCGATGGTGTCATGGTCGCTTGTCGCCATGCGGAGGGCGACACCCCAGTCCATTGGCGGAATGCACGCACGAATGCACCATGGTTGGCGTAGGCCAACGCGGCCCCGATGTCACCGATAGGAAGATCCGTCGCTGCAAGTAGTTCTCGCGCCGTCACGCCGCGCACATCCGCGAGGAGGGACCGGAAGGTCGAACTGATGGGCCGACATCGCGAGTTTTTCGAGGCGGTTGCCGAACAGGCATTGTCCGCCTGGCCTGCGTGATCCGCCAAAGTCTGGCGTGGCGTGTCCATCCGCCGAGCTGGCTCTGGCCAGGTTACAACTTGGCGAGTTCCGCTTCGGACTAATCCGCGGCAATCGCGCTGCCCGGTTGGCTTCCAGCATAGCTGTCAACGCCTGCCCAGTCCCTGCCAGGGCGCCGGAGACGGCTCGGCGGCTGCTCTTGTTCGGCGGCCGTGATTATCGCAGATGCTGGCAAGCATATCGTTGGCCCTGCGTGTCCATAGTCCTGAATCGCTGTGACGGTTTCGGCAGATCCGGCTGGGCGGTCTACGGCTTCAGCTGTCGCGCCAACCAGCCGACGACGCCAAGTGTCACACAGAAGCCTGAACAAGCGTTCCATATGTTCAAAAGGTTACAGACGATCGGTAATGTGACAAAAGTCCAACGCGCGCAAGATATGCTGGCGGATGCCATGGGCGGTTAACATAGATCAATAAGTCCGCTCTCTGTTGCGTATACAGCATACAACCAGCTGGAACGACAACACTAAGACACGCCGGATAAGATTATATAAATGTCAAAATAATTAAAAGTCACCGCGACCGCCCGATCACTCCGTATTTGTTCGCATATTCCGAGCATATGAATGCTATACGTTCACATTTTAGCGTAACAATATGTTCTCTGAACAATAATACGATTAGAAGTCGATTTATTGTATCTGACTTTGCCACCTGACCCGTGGTTAACTTCGTCAGAGTTCTCAATCGTTGATACATTCCAGCGCGCTTGATGAACAGCGCAAAATTCGTTTTGCACCCTCGGCCTCGCGGCCGAGGAAGGGCGGGCGGCCGTAGCATTTTCCCTGCCCGCGGCCGCTCGCTATCCCCTCATTCAGCCTATCCGGTTGGAGGCCGTCTAGCCATCGATCAAGCTCTGCAACGGTAGATCCGCCTATCTCTTGAACTAACGACTAGGAGCGCCCGGCGCGCCATGTCATCGCGGAATGAGCGGGACGGACTGGAAAAGTCATGAGCGACCTCATTTCGCAAATCGTGGCTAACGCTTGATCGAGGCGTCCATTGGCTTGGAAAATATGCCAGGTGAGGAACTGCAGCGACGCCAGAGCCAGATATGCGCGGTCAGGCGGCGATGTTCTTGGCGGAAAGCCTGATCCACGTTCTTATCGCACATCCAACGCGCTAATGTTCGGTAACCAGTTGCCCGGCTGGGACGCTGATGGAACTGACCTGCGGGACGTCCAGCAACCTACAGCCGACCAAATCCGCGCCGCTGGGGGTCGTGACAACTGAGACCACGACCATTCTCGGTCCGCCGGCTCGTAGACGTACGATGTCTCCGACTTTTAGCTGTTCCGCCATACGGACCTCTATCGTTCGGGCATATCCAGCTGGAGGCTTGCACTGATGGCCCCAAGAATCGCGAGCGCCTTCTCCAGTTCGGCCGGGGAGTCGCCGCGGTCGACGGCGATCTCGGTCTTCACCTCGACGGCGACTTCGACAATTTCGACCGCCTCAGCCACGCTGATCACTGATCGCGCGATCAGGCCATGGATCAGGCTTTCCACCAGCAGCATGGCCGCATGACCATGCGCATCTGGCTGATTTGGCGGGGCGCCCACCGAG
>NZ_FQUP01000006.1 GCF_900129325.1 Kaistia soli DSM 19436
GAGGGTTGGGGGTGCCGCTACAAGATTCTGCCAAGCGGAACGCGGCAAGTCCTTGCATTCATGATGCCGGGTGACTCATGTGACCTGCATGTCGCCTTGCTGGCGGAGATGGATCACAGCATCCAGACAATCGGCCCGGCCCTGGTGGCCACGATCGAGCGCGCCGATATGGATGCGATCCTGGACAGTCACCATCAGGTGGCCAAGGCGATGTATGTGTCCCAGCTCGTCGACGAAGGCACGATGCGGGCCTGGATTACCAGCATGGGTCGTCGCACGAGCCTGGAGCGGGTGGCACATTTGATGTGCGAACTTTACCTCCGGGCGCGCAATATTGGTCTGATATCCGAACCGACGCTGACGATGCCCTTGTCCCAGTTGCTGATTGCGGACTCACTGGGCATGACGGCGGTTCACCTCAACCGGATCCTGAAGGAGCTGCGGGTTACGGGTGCGATGTCTTTCCAGCGCGGCAGCCTGCATATCGAGAACCCCGTCAAACTGGTGCAGATCGCCGGTTTTGATGAGAATTACCTACATCGGCGGCTGAGGCGGGCGAACTAAGCGGATGTCAAGAACGCGGGCTGCTGCGGCCCGGATCAATATTGCCCTGTCAGGCTGTCACGCCTCCGTGGAGGCCGCACCGTCGCCATTGGGCCGCCGGACGAATGTGGACAATCGAATTTCGGCATCAGCGCGCAGGTCGGCAATCGTGTCGGCTGCTTTGGCAAACAGTCCTGCGATCTCGTCTTGCGACATGTTCTCCAGAGATATCGACGCCTCGACCAAGCGCTGGACGAGGTCGGAGAATTCGGGGCGTTGCATGACGTCTCCCCCTGGCGGAATCTTCCAGCCACTGCTGCAGGCATTGCTGTAGTCGAGTGCCGCCACTCTATCCCTGTGAACGAACCGGGTGCTTGATCCACGTTAAGCTCGTCACACCCGGGGCAACGTCGCGTCGACGCCTAAAACTGGTCCAGCAGCGCTCCGCCGCGGGCCTCGGCCAGCGCTGCGTCGATCTCGGCTACGAGCTCAAATGCATGATGCGCGGTGAACCGGATCAGTTCGGCGATCGGGGCTTGTAAAACGGTGGCGGCCGGGTGCCCCGCAAAGAAAGGTGAGAACCGCTGGCGGGACCCAGCACCGCGCCGGTCGTGTGAATTCTCCGTTTCTGCAATTGTCATTTCGGCCGCCCGCCCGGACGAGCGTTCACATCGCGGCTACCAACAGAGGCTCGATCTCGATACGGTTGCGGCCGCGCGACTTCGCAAGATACAGGCGCTCGTCGGCCGCGTTGAACAGAACGTCGAAGCTGGTCGAATGAGCAAACGTCGTGCCGCCGATGCTGATCGACAGGCGCCGACGCTCGTCGAGAAAGCGAACTTCTGCGGCGTGAATCGTCTGCCGCATCCGCTCAGCAATGGCGATGGCCTGGCTGGGGCTCAAGCCAGGCAGGAAGACGGTGAACTCGTCGCCCCCCACCCGTCCGACGAGATCTTCGGGTCGCAGGCTTTCACGAATGATCGACGCAATCAGGCGCAGGGCTTCGTCGCCGGAGCTATGCCCGAACAGATCATTGATCCGCTTGAAGTCATCTGCGTCGACGACCAGAAACGCGCCCCTCATGCGATCGGCATCGTGCTGGAACTTGGCGAGATAGGCATCGACCAGGACGGTGAAGGCGCCGCGCGTCAAAACGCTGGTGAGACTGTCGGTGGATGCAATGGCGGCAAGTTTTTCATTGGCAATCGCTAGCTCGCGCAACTTGCTCATCAACAGAAACAGCATCGGAACCGCCAGAAATATCGGCAGTAAGACATCGACTGTGATGGCTCGGGCGAGTCCGGCGGCATCGAGATTGGGGAAATTGAATGAATCGACGAAGAGGGCCACGACAACGCAACCCAAGGTACCGAGGATCGTCACAAGAAAAACGCGGCCCCGGCCGGTTCGCGAAAAGTGAGATCCCCTTTGAGGTTCAAGCATGCTGGTCCTTCGATCGCTGAGCGACCATCGGCGACACTCCGACCCCACGGCTCAATAGTATCTGAGCCGGTGCCTTTCACGAAAGCGAATCGAGGAGAGCACCAGGAGGAGTGCCATCGTCATGAACGAATTGCGGGCGCCAACGCCATCAAGAATGAGCAGGGCATAGGCGGCTCACCTGGATCTCATTGGCTCGTCAGTATCCAGAGCGACCAGTGGCTGCGGGAGCGGTTTGCCGAGGTCAGCAATGTGGCAGAAGCTGGATGTTTCACAGAAACCTTTGGCCATATGGTGCATTGCAACAATGGGTGCGGCGCGACATCCGTGTCGTGCTGGGCGAGAGGAATTCCCACAATCGATCTCGCAGTCCGAGGCTTGCCCACAAGCTGAGGACCGCCCGCATGGTTCAAGGCAGCATCGACATGGCGTTTCACGAACCTTCACCGTCCCGCCGCCGCGCCAAGCATGAGGCCCGCCAAGCACGGCGTCACGGCTATCGATTGCCGCATGGTCACCCTTATCGGATGTTGCCCATTTGGGTGCCGTACGGCCTCGCTAAGGTGATAGCGAGAATATTTGGATAGCGCCCGGCAAAAGCCGATGTCGTCTTCTAGTTGCCTCCGCCCGCTTATGGGGCTGTCATCTCGCTGGATGGGCGCTTATCGGTCGACCCTCTCTTAGGGCTCGGCGACACCTGGTCTGCCAGCTTTTAGCAATCACCTTCCGCTTGACCGACTTCGGCAGGAATTCATAGGCTCAAGGTCGCCTCGCCATCCTATATTGCCATGCACAATAGATGGTGCGAAGCACCGTATCGCGATCGTCCCAGCTCTGGTGAAGGGTACCCCTCCCGCTGTGGTCAGCGATCGCTGGAGCTGGCGAAATCGTGTGAGCCTGGTGCCGGCAACGACACTGGATAGTGGGAGACCACGACATTGTTCCGAAACTTGTGATGCTCGAACGCATCCGATCATGGTGGGGCAGACCCCGTCGATCCGGCGCAGAATTGGTCATTGGCAGCACGGTCGCGGCGTTTACGGTGCTTGCTGCCATTGCAATGTCGCTCTGGCAGTACCGCGAAGAAGTTGAGGCCCATGCATTGCTGACTGGCCGCGCAAGGGTTGCCAGCGTTGAAGCGCAGTTGCGTGCCCGGTTCGAGAGCTATGACGCAGCGCTGCGGCTGATCATCGCGAACTTTTCGGATCCCACACTGCGCATGCTGGACAACGAGGTTTGGGCGCGTCTCCTGAGCAACATCCAGAATAGCGATTCAGGCATCGACTCGATCACCATTATAGGGTCCGGGGGGCAAGTCCTGGCCAAGCAAAGCGCCAGCGCGGACGTCGATTATGCAAAACTTCCCTTCTTCAGGGCGCATCAGGCAAGCGCGGCCATTGGCCTGCTCATCAGCGATCCGGAGGCTGACAATAGCGGCCGCCAGATGATTGTGCTCAGCAGGCGTATGGCGCTAGCCGATGGGAAGTTTGGCGGGGTCACAGCGCTGGTAATAGACTTGGCAGCCATCCGAGGCATCCTGCAGCCGATACCCATGGATTCGACCGACTCCGTCGCCGTCGTCTCTGGTAATGGCCGTATCATCGCGCGCAAGCCGGCACTTGCGGACAATGGTGACGCCGGGGTCGACCTCACCCGCAATGCCAACTTCCAGCGAATGCAACTACTGGGACATGGCAGCTTCGTCTCGCGATCGTCGCTGGACGGCGTGGAGCGCCTGATCACATTCGACAAGGTCGAGGGGACCAGACTTATCGTTTCAGCGGGTATCGCAACCGACTCGCTCTATGGAAACTGGCGACGCCAGTCACTCCTCATCGGAGGTTTAGCCCTCGCTATCAGCTCCGCGCTCGTTTTCGCCGCCCTTCTGCTCTTGCGGGAATCCCGTCTTCGGGCGGCTGCTCAGAGCGAGCTGGAGAGGCAGGCGAGAACCGACTTCCTGACGGGCCTCCCTAACCGGCGGCAGTTTGAGATGAGTCTTCACAGGGAGTGGCGTCGTGCGGCGCGAACCCGTACCGACCTGGCGGTGATCCTGTTCGATGCGGATAACTTTAAGGGGCTTAATGACAAACATGGTCACGCTATCGGCGACGAGATGCTCAAACTGGTTGCGGGCGTTCTGGACGAGGCCGCGCGAAGACCGGGTGACCTTCCGGCTCGCATCGGCGGGGAGGAATTCGCAATGGTTCTCGCTGACACCACGGCGGAAGGTGCCGCCTTTGTTGCAGAGCGAATTCGGTCGGACCTTGAGGCAAGATCGCTGTCGGATCACGGCGGTATTCGCGCTGTGACACTGAGCGCCGGGGTTGCGGCAACCCTTGGCGGAGCCGCAGGATCCGCTACAGCATTGCTTGCAGCGGCCGATGCTGCCCTATACCTCGCCAAGCAGAACGGCCGCGACCGTGTCCAGGTTCACCAGCCTGCCTAGTTACCAAGTGTCCGGGATGGTAGACATTACCGCACTTCCTCCAGATTGACGGCATCCCCTCACCCGCCAATGAACGGCGCTTGCCAGACTGGAAAATCGGACAAGATCCCGCACGTGAAAGCGTCCAGCGTGATGGCCAGCTGCATGAGCGCGACCATCAGAGCGCCGCCCGCTTCCAGATCGTCCGAGATCCGCCGAGTTGTCCGATTGTTCCACGCGACAAATATTCGGCTTCTAGTCAGACCGTCCAGGTAGCGTAAGCACGGTGGCGGGGGTGACGTCGCCACTTCACTATGAGGCGCGCCATCAAGCTAGAGCTTGTCCATCACGACTGCGTTGAGTGGCGAAGAGCGAAACTAACGCGAGATTGCCATGGTCGCTTGTCGCCATGTGGAGGGCGACACCCCAGTCCATTGGCGGAATGCATGCACGAATGCACCATGGTTGGCGTAGGCCAAAGCAGCCGCGATGTCACCGATAGGAAGATCCGTTGTTGCGAGTAGTTCTCGCGCGGTCACGCCGCGCACATCCGCGAGCAAAGACCGGAAGGTCGTGCCCTCCCGGGACAAGAGGCGCGCGAGCGCCTTGGGATGGAGGCCGAGTTGATCCGCGATCGACGGCATTGACGGGAGTCCTTCGAGCAGGGCTGGTCGGATCCTGTGCCTCACTCGGGCCGCCCAGCCGCCGAGTTCCAGCCGCATGAGTTCTCGCACCTGATCCAGAATACGCCGCCGCTCGCCGGTGTCAGCGTCCTCAACCTTGGCAGTGAGGGCTTCGCCGGAGATAATGACGCAGCTCTGGTTCTGGTTGAAACGGATGGGCACCTTGAAGAACTCGGCATAAGGTCGGATGTCGTCAGATGGCGAATGCCCAATGAGCACTTCAGTGGGCCAAAACCTTCCATTGGTCAGTGTCCGGACCAGATTGCAGCCGATAGCCAGGCCGAGATCATAGATCTGCGAAGCACCTGGCAGTTGCCTGTCATAAATTCCGTAACCGAGCGCGTAGTCAGTCCCCAAGCGGTGCAGATAAACAACCGCGCCGCGTGAGTTCGAGATTTGCGAGCCGACGAAGTCGTCAAGCGCTACGCTAAGTGTCGGCGCATGTGACATCAGGGCGCCGACGACCCCGAGAGATCGGTGATCATATCTCATTCCCAACAGCAGGCCGAGATGCGGACATCCCGCAAGTTGCGCGGACCGGTCGAGCAACTGCACGATCAAGGCGAACGGCAGCCGATTATCAGGATCGAGATCGTCGACACAAATCCCGACGGACCTGCATGCTGCATCGGGGTCGGATCCGAGCTCCGCCATCAGCGCTGCGAGCCCCGCAACCGGACCGACTCTTTGCGGTGCGTCTGGACTCAAGGATTTCATCACTCTTGTCCTCGATTCGTAAGCAGGCTGTGCGAACGCCTGTTATATCGAAGCTACCGACAGTTCGAAACGTTTGGCTGCATCCTGTCGCTGCCCGTCCCGTCGTCGGAGGAGCAACCTCTTCATGGGGTCAATGAGTTGGCGGGGGTTGATATGTTCTGTGGCGAGCGGGCTTAAGGTTGGCGACTATGTCCGGCTTCGGACTGGCGGACCTGACATGGTCGTGGTCTCGATCGTCATAACCCCGACGGGCGCAGAATTATTTGCGTGCGCATTAGTCGAGGCTTCTCACACCGAGCCGATCATGGTTCTGCCTCGTAGACTTCGTCTGATGAACTAGTGGCGTGAGATCACGCATTCTGAGACATATTCAAATGTTCTGTCCCGGAGTTTTGTCATCGGCACATTGTTCATCCGCATTGCAGGGGCTCTCGAACTGCTAACCGGGCTGGGCCTGGTGTTGCTCCCGGACTTGGTGTCGCGGCTGATCTTCGGGATTGAAGTCGCCGACCTTGGCGTCGCCTTCGCCCGGATCGCCGGAATCGCCCTGCTATCGTTGAGCGTGGCCTGTGCGCCGAGATCGCTGCTCCGCGATCGGCCGCCAACACTGGCAGCTATGTTGGCGCTTAATGCGATGCTGGCCGTATATCTCGGCGTTATTGGCGTGTTGAACATCCCCGCCGGCATTCTGTTCTGGCCAGCCGTCGCCGTTCACGCGGTCTTGGCTCTTTTACTGGCGGCAGCAAGCTACTTTTACCGACCAGAGGCGGAAAGACGGCCGTTTGTCTGACGGGAATGTCGGGCTGTTCGGACCCAATGGGGTCCGCGGTTAGGACGTATGGGTTGATATCAACAATCACGCCCCACGGGGAGGACACAATGAAAAGCAGTTTGAAAAAGGCGGGCATTCTCGCAGGGGGATTGATAGCCCTTGCGATGTCTGCCGCTCCCGTCTTCGCGCAACAGGTCACTGGCGTGCTCGGGCAGCCCAGCGCTACCACGACCATTCCCGGCAACAGCATTCCAGCTCCGACGCCACCTTTTGGCGGCGTCATCAAGGAGACGCTGGAAGGCTCGAAGGTCTGGTGGGCGCCGCGTATCGTTCCGCCCAAGGGTGCCCCTAACATTCTGCTGATCATGACCGACGATCAGGGCTACGGCGTCAGCGGCACTTTCGGCGGCGTCGTCCCGACGCCCGCACTTGACCGGATCGCCAATGCCGGCCTGCGCTATACCGAGTTCAACTCGACCGCGCTGTGCTCGCCGACGCGCGCCGCATTGATCACCGGCCGCAATCACCATTCCGGCGGCTTCGGCGTCATCACGGAGCTTTCGACCGGCTTTCCCGGCTATGACAGCATCATCGGGCCCGAAGACGCGACGATCGGCCGGATCCTGAAGGACAATGGCTATGCAACCTCGTGGTTCGGCAAGAACCACAACACGCCTGACTTCCAGTACAGCGTCGCCGGCCCCTTCGACCAATGGCCATCTGGGATGGGCTTCGACTACTTCTACGGCTTCATGGGCGGCGAGACCGACCAATGGACCCCGTACCTTTTCGAGAACAACCGCCAGGTTTTCCCTTGGATCAACAAACCTGGCTACAACCTGACCACCGACATGGCCGACAAGGCGATCGGCTATATGCAGGGCCTGAAGGCCGCAGCACCTGACTCGCCCTGGTTTGTCTATTACGCGCCCGGCGGCACGCATTCCCCGCACCAGCCGACGCAGGAATGGATCGACAAGTTCCATGGCAAGTTCGACATGGGCTGGAACGCCATGCGCGAGGAGATCTTCGCCAACCAGAAGAAGCTCGGCGTCATTCCTGCCAATACGCAGTTGACACCCTGGCCGGATAGCCTGCCGAAATGGGACACGCTATCAGCGGACGAGAAGAAGCTGTTCGCGCGCCAGGCGGAGGTCTTCGCCGGCTATGCCGCCTACACCGACCATGAGATCGGCCGCGTCATCCAGCAGGTGGAAGACATGGGTGAGCTCGACAACACGCTGATCATCTACATCGTCGGCGACAACGGCACGAGCCCGGAGGGCACGCTGGTCGGCACGCCGAACCAGTGGACGGCCTATAACGGCATTCTCGACATTCCGATTGCCGACCAGATGAAGTTCTACGATCTCTGGGGTTCAGCGGCGACCTATCCGCATATGGCGGTGGGCTGGTCGTGGGCATTCGATACGCCGTTCAAATGGACCAAGCAGATCGCCTCGCATTTCGGCGGCACGCGTCAGGGTCTCGCCATCTCGTGGCCCGGCCACATCAAGGATGTCGGCGGCATCCGCAACCAGTTCGCGCACGTCATCGATATCGTGCCGACGATCCTCGAGGCGACTGGCATCAAGGCGCCTACGCTCGTTGATGGGGTCAAGCAGAAGCCCATAGAAGGCACCAGCATGGCGTATACCTTCGACAAGGCTAATGCCGATGCTCCGACCAAGCACACGACCCAGTATTTCGAGATGATCGCCAACCGCGGCATCTATCACGACGGTTGGTATGCCAACACCACACCGCCGCATGGGCCGTGGATCCTGAACGCGCCCCTTCCCGCGCCGACCGACTACAAGTGGGAGCTCTACAACCTCAAGGACGATTATTCTCAGGCGAACGACCTCGCTGCCAAGATGCCTGACAAGCTCAAGGAGATGCAGGCGCTCTGGGACCAGGAGGCAGCGAAATACAATGTGCTGCCGCTCGACAACCGCTCATTCGCGCGCGCGGTCGAGCCTCGCCCGAGCACCACGGCGGGCCGCACTGAGTTCACTTACACCGGCGTCAATCCAGGCATCGCCACCGCCAACGCGCCCAATTTCATCGGCCGATCCTATACGGTCACCGCTGACATCGACGTGCCTGAAAACGCCGACGGCGTGATCTCCACGCTTGGCGGGCGCTGGGGCGGCTGGGGCCTGTACCTGCTCAAGGGCAAGCCGGTGTTCGGCTACAACATGCTGACGCTGAAGCAGTACCGCTGGGCCGATGCTGACGCCCTCACCGCTGGCAAGCATACGATCGTCTTCGACTACACCTATGACGGTCCCGGCATCGCCAAGGGCGGCTCCGGCACCCTCTCGGTCGACGGCAAGGTGGTCGCCACTGGGAAGCAGGATAATTCGATCGCCTTCCTCGAAGTCGCCGACGAGACCTTCGATGTCGGCACCGACCTGCGGACGGAACTAAACGCGGCGGACTACACGCTGCCGTTCGACTTCACCGGCAAGATCGACAAGCTGACGATCAAGCTCGGCCCGAGCCAGTTACTCTCGGCCGATCAGCTCAAGGCAATGGACGCGGCTGCCAAGGCTAAGGACTGAGCTGCGGTCTAGTCCCAAAACGAACTGCCGGGTGCCCGCAACGGGTACCCGGCAGATGAGGCCCACCTGACGCTTTCGCAGGAGCCTACCACCAACCGGCTCACAGCGAAGATGGTCTACAAGTTCCAGTCTTTACTGATCTGGCCACCGTCAGGCGGCACTGGTAAAAGCTAGATAGCGGTCCATTCCTTGATCTGACCGGAAATTCAGAGTGCCGAAACACGATGGGGCGTACTCCCCGATGCTCGGCCCAAGGCGCTGAAAACTTCGTTCTTGCTTCAGCGGAGCCAGTCCCTCAAACCGCAGGAGCAGCATATGGGCAGCATTACCAGGTTTCACCGCACCGCACCGGCCCAGACGGCTCCAGCCGACATTCCCATGCAGCAGATCCGCGGCGGCACCTTCCGCATGGGCTCCGACCGCCACTATGCCGAAGAGAAGCCCGCACACCGGGTCACCGTCGACAGTTTCGAAATCGACGTGACGCCCGTCACCAATGCCCAGTTCCGGACCTTTGTCGAGGCAACGGGTCATGTGACCTTTGCCGAGATCGCGCCAAACCCCAAAGACTACCCGGGTGCTCTGCCACATATGCTGAAGGCCGGCTCGATGGTTTTTCAGCCACCGGAATATCCAGTCGATACGCATGACTGGTCGAAATGGTGGGATTTTCGGTTCCGCGCCAACTGGCGTCGACCTTATGGGCCAGGCTCGTCGATCAAGGGCCTGGACGACCATCCAGTGGTCCATGTCGCATTCGCCGACGCCGAGGCCTTTGCCAAATGGGCAGGCAAAGAACTGCCTACCGAGGCGGAGTGGGAATTCGCGGCGCGGGGCGGCCTTGACGGCGCCGAATATGCCTGGGGGGACGAGCTCAATCCTGATGGTCGCGAAATGGCCAACACCTGGCAGGGCCAGTTTCCGAACCAGAATTTAAAGACTGACGGCTTCGAGAGGACCTCCCCGGTCCGGTCGTTCCCACCCAATGGCTTTGGTCTCTACGACATGATTGGCAATGTCTGGGAATGGACGAGCGACTGGTGGTCGACCCGCCACACCGACGATGCTCCCAAAGCTTGCTGCGTGCCTGAAAATCCGCGCGGAGGGCCTGTCGAAGCAAGCTACGACCCAGCGCATCCCCGCATCCTCATTCCTCGAAAAGTCTTGAAAGGCGGCTCGCATCTCTGTGCGCCCAATTACTGCCGCCGCTACCGGCCGGCCGCACGCCACGCCGAACCTGTGGATACCTCGACCAGCCATGTCGGGTTCAGATGTATTCGCAGATGAGAGATATGCTGAGGCCATCTGGGATGCTGTCCATGCACGACTGATCGGCTTCAATTTCCGGGTGGTGCCGATGCGGTTGCGCTCTATGAGGCCCGTCATCGGTGGGTCGAGCGGCAAGTTTGAACTAGGAACGTTCGTTGAGGGAACGAAAGGCCCAAGGCTGAAACGGGGCTGGAAGCGGACTGGCTGCTTTTGGTGTCCGGTGGAAGTCAGCCGACACTAAACTCCGAGTTGCAGCCTTGGATAGTGGTGAGCTGGCCACCGGCCCACCCAAGCGACGTTCTATGAGGGACCGATGTTCTGAGCATATCATTGGGCTCTGCCGAGGGACACGCTGTATGCCGACGGCTTGCTGGATGATATCTCCATTGGGTGAAATGAATCCGACCGGACGGGATAGCGTATGGCCCTTGTTAAAACGACTGCACTGGCCCGGCGAAAGGCCGACAATGCGGCCGCTCCATCCGCCACACGGACGCCCGAGGCGCCGCGGCCGCCGGCCAAGCCTCGTGCGCCAGTGTCGCGAGACAAAGCGGCCGAACGAGTAGCCGCTGCCTCGATGGAGCTGTCCAGCGGTATCGCTGAATCCGCCGCCGCCTCCGAAGAACTGCGGCGAACACTTGAGCAGATTGCAAGCGGCGCAGAGGAAGCCGCTGGCGCTGCCCATGAATCGCTGGCCAGGGTTGGAGAATTGTCACGGCAGTTCGCCGGGGCCCGAACCGATGCCGAAGCCTCCCGCCGCCAAGCGGAAGTGCTGCACACAGCCGTGATTGAATCGGCGGCAACAATTGAGGGCTCGCTGCTGGTAATAGAGGGCAATGCATCGCGCCAACTAGCCGCGGTGGAGCTTATCAACCGGCTGCAGAGCCAGGCCGCGAGCATTGGCGAAACGACCTTGGTTGTCGCTGATGTGTCGGATCAAACCAATCTTCTGGCTCTCAACGCTGCCATCGAAGCAGCACGCGCGGGCGACAAGGGCGCCGGCTTTGCCGTGGTCGCCGATGAGGTGCGTGCACTGGCCGAGAGAGCGGAGCGCAGCGCTCGTGACATCAAGCAACTGGCCCAGTCGATCGGGGACGGGGTAGCCGAGGTCGCTGCGCACATTGCGGGCGCCGCCCAATCTGCACGGGCGCAAACTGGCGTTGGTCAGGAGATTTTCGCCGATCTGGCGACGATCCGTGGCGATCTCCAGGCATTGCTGGAGGGTGGCAGCGTCATTCTGAACGCCGCGGTCGAGGCTGATCTGGCCGTGCGGGACGTCCAGAAGGGCGCGGAAAATGTCGCCGCCGCTGCCGAAGAGCAGGCCGCCGCTGCCGCCGAGGCGCAGCGCGCGGTGCAGCAGCAGAGCATCGCCCTGGAGCAGAGCCAGCAGGCGGCACAGATGCTATCGCAGATCGCCGAGGGTCTTAACGACAGTGCCGACACCGCGAGTGGGTCGGCCGCCATGGGTGCAGCTGCCGAAGAATTGTCGGCCACCGTGCAGGAGCTGTCGAGCGCCGCCGCGGAGATTTTGATTGCAGTCGACCAGATCGGCCGGGGCGCTGAAGAACAGGCGGCAGCGACCCAGGAATCCAACGCGGCCATGGCGCAGATCGAGACGAGTGCGGGCCTGAGTACCCAAAATGCGCAGGATGCCCTTCAACGGGTACAGGCAATTGCCGAGCGCCTGGCCCGCAATCGCATCAGTGTCGTTGGCATTGGTAGCGAGCTCGAAAATGGCCTTGGCAAAACACGCGCGGCCATCGCAACCCTGGGATCGCTCGATGAGATTGCGCGCCGCATAGAGCGCGCCATCGACCGCATTATTCTCGTCGGCGTGCAAACCAGCATGCTGGCGGTCAGCGGGTCTGTCGAGGCAACGCGGGCTGGCAGCGAAGGGCGGGGCTTCGCTATTGTTTCAAGCGATATCCGCAAGCTGGCCGACAATGCGTCGGAGACCATAGAGAGCGCGAAGGAGGGCGTCCGGTCGATCCAGAGCACGATAGGCGCGGCGCGGCGCGATCTCGATATGACCGTGCAGACGGCTGCCGCCGAACTGGCGCGCAACAAGCTAATTGTCGAGCGGCTTGATCAGGTGCAGCGCGATTGCGAGACGATAGGCACGGGCAATGCGGGAATTTTGGCTAGCGCCGAAGCCGTGCTGAGCGCGGTGCGCGAAATCCTGGTCGGCACCGATCAGATCGCCACCGTCGCGCAGGAAGCCGGCGCCGCCTCCGGCCAGGCTGCATCGTCGGCCCGCGAGCAGTCGAGCGCCGCCGAGGATCTGGCGGCGGCGATCGAAGAGATCGCGCTGCTGTCCCAAGAGCTTCAGGCGACGAGAGGGGAGTGAGCGGCACGGGGCCGGCCATGGCCAGCGCACAGCGCCAGTTGATAGTCGTCGTGGGTGGGCAAAGCTATGCCCTGCCGGGGGAAAACGTTGTGGAGGTGTTGCGCCGCCCCCGCGTCACCCGCGTGCCGCATGGGCCGCCGGCCCTTTTGGGTGTCAGTAATCTGCGTGGCGCGGTGCTGCCGGTCGTGTCGCTGGCGAAGTTGATGGGCACTACGCAAGGCAGCGAAGAGCGTATCGTCGTGCTGGACTTAGCCGGGGCGGCGGGCCTTCTGGTGGATGCCGTATTGGGGCTCGATCTGGCCGAGACGGCATCGGCCAACAACCAGGTCGATATCGCCGCGTTGCTCGAAAAAGGGTTCAGGCGTCGAGCGACTGGCACCGCCGCCGACAGGCAGCAGCTGGTTGTGACGCCCGCTCGCGATGAGGCCCGGGATGAACAGCGCATATTGATAGCCTTCCTCGTCCATGGGCAAACCTTCGCCCTTCCGCTCGATGCCGTAATTGAAGTGCTCCGCCTGCCAGAAACCATTACGCGCATCGCAAGGGCCGATGCGGCTGTGCTGGGTCTGGCCAATGTGCGCAATCACGCCTTGCCCATCCTTTCGCTGTCATCGATCCTCGGATTTGCCTTGGACGGGAACGATATCTCAGCCAGACGGGTTCTCGTCGTTGAACATGAAGGCGCGCAGATTGGATTCGCCGTGGCAGCAATTGAAGCAATCATGCGGCTGGATGAAACGGCGATCGACGCCGTGCCACCGATCCTGCAGCGCGGGCGCGGGCATGCCGAGCTCGATGCCATCGGTAGACAAGGCGCCGGCCGGCCGCTGGTATCAATCCTTTCCGTGTCGCGGCTGTTTGCCAATGAGACGGTTGGGGCCACGGTCGATGCAAAGAGCAAAGAGGCTAATAGCGTGGCCGAGCGAAGTGTGACCCAGAAGCAGGAACAGTTTGTCGTGTTCGATCTGGGTGATGAGCGCTATGGCCTCCCGATCGCCGCAGTGCAGGAAGTAGTCCGCCTGCCCGACAGGGTTACCCGCCTGCCCAATGGTCCGCGCTTTGTTGCCGGTATCATCAACCTGCGCGGCCGGCCGGTTCCCATCATCGATCAACGGCAACGCTTCGATGCTCCTAGCGCTAAGGATGCTACACAGCCGCGCGTCATCATCTTGGCGGTCGGAGGTTTGCAGGCGGGCTTCGTCGTCGATGCGGTATCGGAAGTCCTTTCGATTGCGGCCGACAGCCTGGCTGTGGCGCCACCCCTGTCCAGCGAGCGGTCTGCGGTGTTCAGCCGCGTCGCCAATGTCGGGGCGGATGGACAGCTGATCCTGCTGATCGACCCCGGAGAACTGCTCAGCCGCGCCGAGCAAGACGTCATTGCCGAAATCGCCGCTCGGCAAGACCCGGCGTCTACAGCGTGATCCGCATCCTCATCGCCGAAGATTCCGCGCTCATGCGCAAGTTGCTGAGCGGGATTTTCAAGGCGGAAGGCGATTTCGAGATCGCCCTGGCTCGGGATGGGCTTGAGGCGCTGGACCAGGTGGCCAGTTTCCGCCCCGATGTGGTGACCCTCGACATTAACATGCCCAAGCTTGATGGGCTGGCTTGTCTGGACCGGATCATGCTGGAGCATCCGGTACCGGTGGTGATGGTCTCAGCCCTGACCGCTGATGGTGCCGACGAAACTCTCATGGCCCTCGAAATGGGCGCGGTGGACTTCATTGCTAAACCGGACGGGGCCGTGTCGCTGCATATGGCTGCGCTGACCGAGGATCTGGTCGCGAAGGTCAGAGCCGCGGCCGCCGTTCAGCTGCCGCGGGCACGCCGGCTGGCGGAGCGGATGCGGCTCCGTCGCGCGGGCAACGCGCCCGTCGCGCCCACCGCCGTAAAATTTGCCCCCATGACCGGTATTTCGGGGCTGGTGGTCGTGGGCACCTCGACAGGTGGCCCGCCGGCCCTCGATATCCTGCTGTCGACCCTGCCGGCTGACCTGCGCTGGCCGATCGTGATCGCCCAGCACATGCCGCAGGCCTTTACCGGGCCATTGGCCCGCCGCCTCGACAGGTTGTCGCCGCTGACCGTCAGCGAGGTCGTCGGCCCCACCCCGCTGCTTGCCGGGTGCGTCTATGTCGCCCGCGGGGGCACCGATGTGGTCATCAGCAAGCGGGCGGGCAAACTGATCGCCAATGCCGCGCCGATGCATGACGGCTATCTCTGGCATCCCAGCGTCGACCGGCTGGTACGCACCGCC
Organism: Kaistia soli DSM 19436; assembly: GCF_900129325.1. Taxonomy (GTDB): domain Bacteria; phylum Pseudomonadota; class Alphaproteobacteria; order Rhizobiales; family Kaistiaceae; genus Kaistia; species Kaistia soli. The sequence continues at coordinate 15,015 of NZ_FQUP01000006.1, forward strand.
ATGCAGCAGCTGCCTGCCCCCCAATTGCTCGGCATTTTGTTGACAGGCATGGGTTCGGACGGCGCCGCGGCTATGGCCGAGCTGCGCGCGGCAGGCGGCCATACTATTGCCGAAGCCAAGGACACTGCAGTGGTCTGGGGCATGCCGGGCGAACTGGTCAATCGTGGCGGCGCCGTAGATACATTGCCGATGGACGATATTCCGCGCCGGCTGACGGAGCTACTGGCATGACTAGCCGCAGGGCGGACCAGCTGGCTCGCGCCAATGCGCTGTCGCCGCTTTCAAGCGCCAATCTCACCATGCTGTGCGATTTCCTTTATGACCGCACCGGCATGCAATTTGGTGAGTCCAAACGCTACTATATCGACCGGCGCATCGCCGACCGTATGGCGCATAGGCACCTGACGGCCTTTGCCGATTACTATGCCCTGCTTCGAGCCGAGGCGGACGAAGCGGAGCAGCTGATCAATAGTTTCACGATCAACGAGACCTATTTCTATCGCGAGGATCACCAACTCGCCTGCCTCAGCCGATCTATTCTGCCCGAGATCGTGGCATCCAAGCGGCCGGGCGACAAGATCCGCATCTGGTCGGTGCCCTGCTCGAGCGGGGAGGAGCCTTACTCGATCGCGATCTGGCTGCTGGAAAACTGGGCGCTGGTCGACGCCTACAATGTCGAGATAGTCGGTTCCGATATCGATACCGCCATTGTCGCTGAAGCGCTCGAGGCGAAATACGGCCGTCGCGCTGTGATGCGGCTGTCCCCCGAGCTGATCGGTCGCTATTTCGAGCCTATCGAGGACGGCCGCGTCCGCCTCATCGATGACCTGCGCGAATCGGTCACCTTCGCGCCGTGCAATATCACCGATGCGGCGTCCGTGGCCCGCCAAGGACGGTTCGACGTTATCTTCTGCCGCAACCTTTTGATCTATTTCGATGGAGCGGCGCGAGTGCGCTGCATGGAGAATCTGCTCAAAAGCCTCTTGCCCGGCGGCTATATGTGTCTCGGCCATTCCGAGTCCATGTCGCGCATTTCCGCGAACTTCATCACCCGCCGCTTTCCTGACGCGATCGTCTATCAACGCCCCGAGCAGCTCTGATGGACGAGCTGATGGCCCAGTTTATCCTTGAGGCGCGGGAACTGGTGCAGGCGGCCATTGATGACCTTTTTGTCCTCGAAGCCGAACCCGGCGACAGAGTTCGTCTCAACAGCGCCTTTCGCGCCGTCCATACGCTCAAGGGCTCGACGGCGCTCTTCGACCTGCCGGCCCTCAATTCCGCACTACACAAGGCCGAAGATATCCTGGGCAGTGTCCGGTCGGGCTCCGCCGGTCTCGACGTTCAATCAGTCGACGCCATCGTCGCCATCCTCGAATGGATTGAGCGCTGCGTTGATGATCTCGAAAGCCATGGTGCGGTCAATCCGCAACGGCTGGAGAAGGCGGCAGGGCTTGAGGCGGATTTGGGCGTGGAAAGCCAGGCGCTCTTCGACGCTGTGCAGACCCAGCCTTCGGCATCGATTGCCTGGGCGCTGTCCCTCGCGGCGCAGATCAGCGGCAGGGCCACGGTCGCAGTGCACTATCGGCCGCATGCCGATTGCTTCTTCAGCGGCGATGATCCCATTGCGCTGGTCTCGCGCATACCAGGGCTCGTGCATCTGTCGATAGAGCCCCGCGAGCCTTGGCCGGCACAGGCCCGGTTTGACCCTTTCCGCTCCAATTTGGTCTTCCAGGCCTTAAGCACGGCCCCACTTGCGGATGTCGAGACCATTTTCCGGATGGTACCGGACCAGGTCGACATCGTCCCGCTTGGGACTGCCATGATCCCGTCTCCGGTTGAGCCGGCTGCCGACGAGACTAGAGCCGAGGCGATGCGCGGCCTGCGCGTCGATCCGGCCCGCATCGATGCGCTGCTTGATTTGGTGGGCGAACTGATGATCGCCAAGAACGGCATGACCGGGCTGACGGCAGCGGCCGGCACCCTGCCGGGTGGAGCCGACATCGCCCGCAACCTCGCGGCTACGCAAAAGACGCTCGATCGCATTGCCGGCGCGCTTTATGGGGGCGTGCTGCAGACGCGCATGGTGCCGCTGGATCAGGCCTTTCGCCGGTTGCCGCGCCTGGTGCGAGACTTGTCGCGCCGTCTGGGCAAGCCGACAGATCTGGTGATCGCTGTCGACAGCATCGAGGCTGACAAGACCATAGTCGATGAGTTGTTCGAACCGCTGATGCATCTGGTGCGCAATGCCATGGACCATGGCATCGAGAGCGCGGCAGACCGCTTGGCCGCCGGGAAGTCCGCGCTGGCCACGCTGGCGCTGAAGGTCGCGGCCGAAGGCGACCATATCATTATCAGCCTCTCCGATGATGGCAGGGGCATCGATCCCGCGCGCATCCGCGCTGCTGCAATTGCCAAGGGCATGCTCAGTGCCGAGCGCGCTGAGGGCCTCGATGATCGGGCGGTGCTGGATTTGCTTTTTGCAGCCGGCTTTTCCACCGCGGCTGCTGTCAGCGATCTCTCCGGCCGCGGCGTCGGCCTCGATGCGGTGCGCAGCGATGTCACACGACTGGGCGGCACAGTCCAACTTAGCAGCATCCCTGGTCTGGGCACGACAACGGCGCTTCGCCTGCCCGTCGGCTTTGCCATGACGCAGTTGCTGATCGTATCCGTGGGGGTCGAACGCTATGGCGTGCCCATGCAGGCAGTTCTAGAAACCGTGCGCGTCGATCGTCATGCCGTAACGCCCATCCGTGACAGTCGTGCCTTCGTCCTGCGCGACGCAACCGTGCCGCTGCTGTCTCTGTCGGGCCTGCTCGGGCTGAGCGAGCCAGCCCTCGCGGGCGATATGACCGTGCTCATCCTGACTTTGAACGAGCAGCGGGTCGGCATCATCGTCGATGCCATTGCCGAAAGAATGGAAACCATTACGCGACCCTTGGACGGTCTGTTGACCGGCATGCCGGGCGTGGCCGGAACAACCGTACTCGCCAACGGAGAGGTGCTGCTGGTGCTCGATATTGCGGAACTGATCGGATGAGCGTGGTCTTGGACGGACAGATAGTTGCCATCAGAGGCGATTGTGGAGTCGAAGAGGCGGAGACGCTGATGGGCCTTTTGCAAGCCAATCCCGACTTCCCGGTCGACATCAGTGGATCTGGATCGATACACACGGCGTTGTGGCAAGTAGCGATGGTGCTGCGGCCGCGCCTCATCGGGGAGCCAAGCGATCCATTCATACGCCAACGGATCATGCCTCTTGTGACGGAACGGGTCCCTGCAACTCGGGGACTTAACTTGCCGCTGACTTAGCGTGCGCCTAGAGATGACGCAGCGATCCGCTGGATCGATAGATTGACGGAGTTTTTTGATGGTAACGGTTCTGCTCGTGGACGATAGCAAGTTGGCGCGAATCGTGGCCGGCAAGACCATTGCTGCCTTGCAGCCGGATTGGCAGCGGGTGGAGGCCCGCAATGCCGATGAAGCGCTGGAGGCCGTCAAGGCGCAGTCTATCGACCTGGCCGTTCTCGATTTTAATATGCCTGGCAAGGACGGCCTAGAGCTAGCGGCGGAGCTGCGCGAGGCCTATCCGCAGATGCCGATCGCCATCATTACCGCTAATGTGCAGAACGAAGTCATTGCGCGGGCTCGCGAGCTCAATGCGACCTTTGTTGGCAAGCCGGTGACCGAAGAGACCATGAAGGGCTTCCTCAGCGGAGCTGCCCTGCGTCTGCGCCGGGCCAGCGTATGACACTGATCAACCTGACCCTGGATGAACTTGAACGTGATGCGCTGACCGAGTTGGTCAACATTGGGGTCAGCCGCGCTGCGGCCAGCCTGCGCAAGATGGTCGGCAAGCAGGTTCTGCTGTCGGTGCCAACAGTGGAAGTAGTGACCCAGCAAGCCGCGGCGGCGCTGATCGGCCAGCGTGAAAGCGACGATTTGGTCGCCATCCAGCAGGAATTCGGCGGCGCCTTCTCCGGCAAGGCCCTGCTGATTTTCCCCGAAGACAACAGTTTTGAATTGGTCCGCGCCATTATCGGAGATGAAGTGGATGCCGCCGAAGTGGCTTCGCTCAAGGACGAGGCTCTGGCTGAGACCGGCAATGTGATCCTGAACGGATGTCTCGGCACTATTGCCAACATGCTCAATCAGTCGCTGCAGATGTCGCTGCCCAAGGTAGTTTATGGCGACGGCAAGGTCCTATTCGATGTCGGACTCGAGCCCGATGCTGACGGTTTGGTGCTGTTCCTATATATCAATTTTGCCGTGCGCGACCGGAACATCCGTGGCTATATCGCCATGATCATGGATTTGCCGTCGCTGAACATGTTGAAAGAGCTGCTTGACGATTTCATCAACCGCGTCACCGCTGACAGCAATTGGGCCGTGGGTGCTTGACCAACAGCTTGCAATGATGAAGGCCGTTCCCTGAGTGCGCAATGACCAACACATGGACGATACCGGCTCCGCCCGCGCCGAGCTTTCCGACCTGCAGCACCAGATCGCCGAGGCAAGGCAGCGGCTTGACCTCACGCTGGAAGCGGCAGGCGCTGTGGGTAGCTGGGAATGGGACATCGCCAACCAGCGCCTCACTGCCGATGCACACTTTGCCGGCCTAACCGGACAGGACCCGCTCGCTTTCGCCAATGGCGTGCCAACGACACAGTTTTTCACCGGCATTCATCCCGAAGACGTCCGCCGCATCCGCATCGCGGTGGCAGGTATCCTGGCCGGTGCGGAAGTGTTTTCTAAGGACTACCGTCTGCTCAAGGACGATGGTGTCATCCGCTGGATCCATGCTGAAGGCCGAACGGTCCTCGACGAGCTCGACCGGCCTCTGCGTTTCCATGGCACGCTGGTCGACGTCACCGATCGCAAGCGAGCCGAAGAACAATTGCGTGTCGCCCAGACTGCCGGTCGCGTAGGTACGTTCGAGCATACCGATGGCTACGGCACAGTTGCCGTGTCGCGCCAGTTCTGCCGGCTGCTTGGCCTGCATCCGACCGATGTGCTGCCGGTCCGGACCATCAACCTGCTGGTGCATCCCGATGATCGCCCCATCATCGATCCCAAATTGCCCAGCACGCCGCAGCCGGAGCGGAATATCGAATTTCGCATAACCCGTGCAGATAGCGGGGAAACTCGCTGGCTAGCGCGCAGGGGTGAATATCTGCAGGATCTGGATGCCAACGGCCTGCGCTACATCGGCGTCATCTACGACATTACCCAATCCAAGCGCGTCGAAGAGCAGCTCCGGCTGGCCAATGAGACCCTATCGGAAAGCGTGCGCGAGCGCACTCGCGAGCGCAATCAGGTCTGGCAGAATTCGCGCGATCTGCTGGCTGTGGTCGGCGTTGACGGAATCATCCGCGACGCCAATCCCGCCTGGCGTGCCATTCTTGGATACGAGCTTGCCAAGATCATCGGCCGGTCCTTCCTGGAGCTAATTACGCAGGAGGAATTGGACGCCGCCAGCCGCCTGATCGAATTCGATCCACAGCGGTTGCTGACATCGACTGATCTGAGCCTGACCGCTGCCGACGAGTCTCTCCATTGGTTTTCATGGGATGCGGTGGCCGAAGGCGAACTGATCTATCTTTATGGCCATAACATCACTCCCGAACGCAAGCAGGCGGAAATCCTGCGCGAGACGGAAGCGTTGCTGCGCCAGTCTCAGAAAATGGAAGCCGTTGGCCAGCTGACCGGCGGCATCGCACATGATTTCAACAATATGCTGACTGGCGTCATCGGCTCACTGGAAGTGATGAAGCGCCGCATTGCTAACCAGCGCTATGACGATCTAGACCGCTTTATGAATGCCGCCATCACCTCAGCGCAGCGCGCGGCCGCGCTGACCCATCGCCTGCTGGCCTTTTCGCGGCGGCAATCGCTTGATCGCAAGCCTACCGACGTTGTGCCGCTGATCGAATCCATGCGCGACCTGCTGAGCCGCACCCTAGGGGAGCAGATTTCGCTGGAGACCGTTCTGCCGGCTGATAGCTGGCAGGCGATCACTGATGCCAATCAGCTGGAAAACGCGATCCTGAACCTCGCGATCAATGCCCGCGATGCAATGCCCGAAGGCGGCCAATTGATCATTCAGGTGGCGAACAAGACCCTGAGCGGGCGGGACATTCGCGGCATCGATGGGGCAGTCGTCGGCGACTATCTTCGGGTCTCAGTGATCGACACGGGCGAGGGCATGGCGCCTGAAGTCATCGACAAGGCTTTTGACCCGTTCTTCACCACCAAGCCGATCGGCCAGGGAACCGGGCTGGGACTGTCGATGATCTATGGTTTTGTCCGGCAGTCGGGCGGGCATGTCGAAATAGAAAGTGCGCTGGGCAACGGCACGACAGTGTCGCTTTATCTGCCCCGTAACGCCAAGACTTGGGCGCCATCAGCAACAGATATCGGGGTGGTCACGACACCTATGGGCAGCGGTGAGACTGTGCTCATCGTCGAAGACGATGCTTCGGTCCGCCTGCTCGTCGTCGACGTCCTGGAGGAGCTGGGTTACAGCGCTATCGAGGCCGGCGATGGGGATCATGCGGTGCCCATCCTGCAATCGGGAGCCCGAATTGACCTCTTAATCTCCGATGTAGGGCTGCCTGGTCTCAACGGCCGCCAACTGGCCGAAATTGCCCGTCAAACGCGCCCGGACCTACGGGTCTTGTTCATCACTGGCTATGCCGCGATGGCTGCTTCGCGGTCTGAATTCCTCGAGCCAGGCATGGATATGATCACCAAACCCTTTGCATTGGATGATCTGGCCACCAAGATCCGCAACATGGTGGCTTCGGGCTGAGGTTCGACACTGCTTTGTAGTGGGACCCGCTGCGTCGCACGCGTGATCAGCGCGCTTCGGCAGCCCAGCCATTCGGTGACTCGCCGAAGCGCCTCGGCATCCGGCGGAAACACAGTGTGCCACACTGGCAGCTGGCGAGCACATGACGAAACCACACCCACGGCAGCAAATTTAGAGCCTCTAGCGGATCAAGATCGTGTGCCGACGATATCGTCACCTCTGCAGGTCCGCAGCGATCTGTCACGTATGCAATCGATGAGCGCGGCAATATGATCTACACGCAGCTAAAGGTGAAGACTTGCAGTGAAGCTAGCGCCAACGCCGTGACCGTAGGAGGCTTGGCGCTCCGGACCCGACGCTCGAACTCAGTTCGTCGTAGTTCGCCTGCTGGCGGAGGAAGCCAGTGCCTCGACCTTGCTGGACCGCTCGACACATTCTTGCTGCAATTATGACACGGCGGCTCTTCAGCAGGACTCTTGTCAGACGTCCTCGTTTAGCCGCCGAGGCTGCATGTTCTCATGCAGACACCCATTCCACGTGTCAGCTTGTCGTCGAACAGAAGCTCGACGCCGCTCTGCGCGAATGCGGCGATCAGCAGCGCCTCGGAACTGCGATGCAACTCGTGTCGGTGACGTTCGAAATCCTTGATGGTGCTACGGGACACGCCGGAGGCCGAGGCGAGCTTATCCTGGGTCCAGCAGAGGAGGCCACGGGCCGCACGGCATTGCGCTGGATGAAGAAGCATCGGTCGGGCTCTCGATTTCGGTTTGCGAAGTCAACCATACTGGGCGACATTGCGCAATGTCGTCCATCCCCTGCTCCATGGAGTCGTGCCGCCGGTGCAAGGTAGTGCCTTCCTCGTCTCGCTAATCAGCCTGCCCTTCCTCGCGGCGCTCGCGTCCTTGTGCCTGCCGGCCAGGTCGCGGAACGCCGAGGCGTGGCTCGTCGGCGTAACGATGCTGATCCTGCTGGTCCTTGTCGCTTTCGCCTATCCCGGCGTCGCGCACGGCGCCGCGCTCCGGCGCGACATCGGCTGGATCCCCGAACTGAGCCTCAGTCTCGTGCTGCGGATGGACGGATTCGCGTGGGTGTTCTCGGTGCTCATCACCGGGATCGGGCTGCTCGTGGTACTCTACACCCGCTACTACATGTCACCGGAAGATCCGGTGGCGCGTTTCTACGCCTTCTTCCTTGCCTTCGCCGGATCGATGCTTGGCGTGGTGACGTCGGGCAACATCATCCAGCTCGTTGTCTTCTGGGAGATGACGAGTGTTTTCTCCTTCCTCTTGATCGGTTATTGGTACCACAATGCCCCGGCCCGCGACGGCGCGCGCATGGCGCTGACCGTAACCGGGGTCGGCGGGCTTGCGCTCCTCGCCGGCGGGCTGCTCATCGGCCATGTTGTCGGCAGCTACGACCTCGACGCCGTCCTCGCATCGGGCGACGCGATCCGCGCAAGCAACCTCTACCTCCCGATCTTGATCCTCGTTCTGCTCGCGGCCTTCACCAAGAGCGCGCAGTTCCCGTTCCAGTTCTGGCTGCCGAATGCCATGGCGGCCCCGACGCCGGTCTCGGCCTATCTGCATTCGGCGACCATGGTGAAGGCCGGCGTGTTTCTGCTCGCCCGCTTCTGGCCGGTCCTGGCAGGCACGCCCGAATGGTTCTGGCTCGTTGGCCTTGCCGGCCTTGCGACGCTTCTGCTCGGCGCGTTCTTCGCCATCTTCGAGCAGGACATCAAGGGCCTGCTCGCCTATTCGACGATCAGCCATCTCGGCCTGATCACACTGCTGCTCAGCCTCGGCAGCCCGCTCGGGCTGGTCGCGGCCATCTTCCACATGATGAACCACGCGACGTTCAAGGCGTCGCTCTTCATGGCCGCCGGCATCATCGACCACGAGGTCGGCACCCGCGACATGCGCAAGCTCGGCGGGCTGTTCACCTTCATGCCGATCACGGCGACACTCGCCATGGTCGCGAGCGCCGCCATGGCCGGCGTGCCGCTGCTGAACGGCTTCCTGTCGAAGGAGATGTTCTTCGCCGAGACCGTGGAAACGCATACGCCATCGATCCTTGACACGGTTACGCCCTATGTCGCGGTGCTCGCAGGCACCTTCGCCGTCACCTATTCGATCCGCTTCATCCACAGCGTCTTCTTAGGCCCGATCCCGGCCGATATGCCGCGCACGGCGCATGAGCCGCCCTTCGTCATGCGGCTGCCGGTGCTGCTTCTCGTCCTGATCTGCCTGATCGTCGGGATCGCGCCCGGCCACACGATCGGGCCGTTCCTGCACAGCGCCGTGCTCTCCGTGCTCGGCGACGAGACGCCGTATTACAGCCTCTCGGTCTGGCACGGCGTCAATTTGCCGCTGCTGATGAGCACGATCGCGCTGGTTGCCGGCAGCCTCTTCTACTTCACGCTCAAGATTTATCTGGCGACCAGCGAGGAAGGTCCGCCCCTCATCCGCCGCCTGCGCGGCGAGCGCATCTTCGAGCGCGTGATGGTCTCGGTCGCCTGGCGCTGGGCGCGGCTGCTTGAGATCCGGTTCGGCACGCGGCGGCTGCAGCCGCAGCTCCTGCTCGTGATCTCGGTCGCCGTTGCGGCGGCGCTCGTCGTGCTGCTGCGGGGCGGGCTCGGGTTGCCCTCGCCCTGGAGCCGCGGCGTCGACCTTCTCTTCCCGGTGCTTTGGGCGATCGGTATTGTCTGCGCCATCGGCGCCGCCTACCAGGCCAAGTACCACCGCCTCGTTGCGCTGGTGCTGATGAGCGGCGCCGGCCTCGTCACCTGCGTCACCTTCGTCTGGCTGTCGGCGCCCGACCTCGCGCTGACCCAGCTCCTCGTCGAGGTGGTGACGACGGTGCTGATCCTGCTCGGGCTGCGCTGGCTGCCGAAGCGCAGCGAGGAGGTCCGGCAGCCCTCGTCCATCCGGGCCACCCTGCGCCGATATCGCGACCTCGGCATCGCCGTCGTGAGCGGTGCCGGCATGACGCTCGTCGCCTATGCGGTCATGACCCGCCAGCCGCCGCAGACGATCGCCGACTATTTCGTCGAGCGAGCCTATTCCGAAGGCGGGGGGCGCAACGTCGTCAACGTCATCCTGGTCGATTTCCGCGGCTTCGATACCTTCGGCGAGATCGCCGTGCTCGGCATCGTGGCGCTCACCGTCTTCGCCCTACTCCGCCGGTTCCGCCCGGCGCCCGACAGCGTCGAATCCCCGTTTCAGCAGCAGCAGCAGACCGGCCCCGAGGACGAGGCGACCTCGGGCGGCGACGGCAGCATCGCCAGTGACTACCTGCTCGTCCCCTCCGTCACCATGCGCTGGCTGTTCCCGGTAATCATCATGTTCGCGGCCTATCTGTTCATGCGCGGACACGACCTGCCGGGCGGCGGCTTCGCGGCCGGCATCGCGATGGCCGCCGCCTTCATCCTGCAATACATGGCGTCCGGCGTGCGCGTCGTGGAGGAGCAGCTGCGCGTCCTTCCGGTGCGCTGGATCGGCATGGGCCTCCTCATCGCTGCCGCGACGGGCATGGGCTCCTGGGTATTCGGCTATCCGTTCCTGACCTCGCATGCGCGCTATGTGGACCTGCCCGTCATCGGCAAGATTCCCGCCGCGACCGCGCTCCTCTTCGACCTCGGCGTCTTCTCGCTCGTTGTCGGTGCCACGGTGCTGATGCTCATTGCGCTCGCGCACCAGTCGATCCGCAGGCTGCGCGCCTCGGGGATCCCGCTTTCCCAAAACGCGGAGGCGCCGTGATGGAACTCACGCTTGCGATCGGGATCGGCGTGCTCACCGGCTCGGGGGTCTGGCTGGTGCTGCGCCCGCGTAGCTATCAGGTGATCATCGGACTGTCGCTCGCAGGCTATGGTGTGAACCTGTTCATCTTTTCGATGGGTCGGCTGCGTGTGAACGCCCCGCCGGTCCTGGCAGCCGGCGGCCCCATCGACCCAACGCTCTATACTGACCCGCTGCCGCAGGCGCTGGTGCTGACCGCAATCGTGATCGGCTTCGCGACGACGGCGCTCTTCCTCGTCGTCCTGCTCGTCTCCCGTGGGCTGACGGGAAGCGATCACGTCGATGGCAGGGAGCCGTGACGATGGAGCTCGGCGACCACCTCCTGATTGTGCCGATCGTGCTGCCGCTGGTCACCGCAGCGCTGCTGCTGCTCTTCGACGAGCGCCGCCACATCCTGAAGGCAACGATCGGCACGCTGTCGACGCTGGCGCTGGCCGGGGTCTCGATCGCACTTCTCGCGATGATGAGTTCCGGCACCGGCCCGGAATCTGTGGCCTATCTGCTTGGCGACTGGCCGGCGCCCTTCGGCATCGTGCTGGTGCTCGACCGGTTGTCGGCCATGATGCTGGTGACTGCCAGCCTGCTCGCCGTCGCGGCGCAGCTCTTCGCGCTGGCGCGCTGGCGCAACAGCGGACCGCATTTCCACAGCCTATTCCAGTTCCTGCTGATGGGCCTCAGCGGCGCCTTCCTGACCGGCGACCTGTTCAACCTGTTCGTCTTCTTCGAGGTGATGCTCGCCGCCTCCTATGCGCTGCTGCTGCACGGCTCCGGCGCCGTGCGTGTCCGCGCCGGGCTTCACTACATCGCCATCAACCTCGTCGCCTCGTTTCTCTTCCTGATCGGCGTCAGCCTGATCTACAGCGTCACCGGCACGCTCAACATGGCCGACCTGGCAGGCCGCGTCGCCGGCCTGTCGCCGGATCATCGCAGCCTGCTCGAGGCCGGCACGGCGATCCTCGGCATCGCCTTCCTGGTAAAGGCCGGCATGTGGCCGCTGTGCTTCTGGATGCCGGGCGCCTATGCGGCGGCGGCCGCACCAGTCGCCGCGGTCTTCGCGGTGCTGAGCAAGGTCGGCGTCTATGCCGTCTTCCGCCTTTCGCCACTCCTGCTCGGCGTCGACGCCGGATCGTCGGCTGGCCTGCCGGACCTCATGCTCCTCGTAGGCGGCCTCGCTACGGTTGCGTTCGGCATGATCGGCGTGCTGGCCTCACAAGCGCTGGCGCGGCTCGCCGCCTTCAGCATCATCGTCTCGAGCGGAACCCTGCTCGCCGCGGCCGGAATGGCCGATGTCGCGACCACGGCCGGTGCCCTCTTCTACATGGTCAGCTCGACCTTCACGATCGGCGCCCTCTTCCTTCTCATCGAGCTCGTCGAGCGCGCCCAAGACCCGGCCGCGAACGTCCTCGCGGTCACGTCGGAGCTCTATGGCGATGACGAAGGCGAGGACGTCGCGGAGGTCGGCATTGCCATTCCGGCCACGCTCGCCATCCTCGGCACCTGCTTCGCGCTTTGTGGCATCCTCGTCGCGGGCCTACCACCCTTCTCCGGCTTCCTCGGCAAGTTCGCGCTGCTCTCGGCCGCGCTCGGGGCCGGCGGCGAAGGCGCGATCCGGCCGGCGGCCTGGTCCTTCCTAGCGCTCGTCATCCTTTCCGGCCTGTTCGCGATGGTCGCCATGGTCCGCGCCGGCATCCGCATCTTCTGGGCGCCGATGGAGCCGATCGTGCCGCGGGTGCGCGTGATTGAGTTCGCGCCTGTCGCGATCCTGCTCGGGCTCTGCGTGGCGATGACCGTCGGCGGCGGGCCGCTGATGCGCTACGCCACCGCGACGGCCGAGGCGCTGCATGCTCCGGCGGCCTATATCGACAGCGTTCGCGCCACGGCTCGGGTCACGGCGGGAGACGACCGATGACACGCTGGCTGCCCTATCCGGTGCTGACCGCCTCGCTGCTGGTGATGTGGCTGCTCCTCAACGGTGTCTCCGCCGGCCATCTCCTGCTAGGCACCGTTCTCGCGATCGGCGCCGCGCGGACCATGGCGGCGCTGCAGCCCTCCAAGCCGCGCGTACGGCGTTGGGACAGCGTCGTCAGGCTGGTCGCGATCGTCTTCGTCGACCTTGTCCGCTCCAACATCGCCGTGGGTCGCATCATCATCGAGGGGCCCGACCGGCCGGGCCAGCCGGGATTCCTGGTCGTGCCGCTGGCGCTCAACGACCGGACCGCCCTCGCCGTCCTCGCTTGCATCCTGACCGCGACCCCCGGCACGGCCTGGCTCGAATACCGCTCGCGCCGCGACACCCTCCTGCTGCATGTGCTCGATCTCGGCGAGGAGCAGGACTGGATCGACCTGATCAAGAAGCGCTATGAGCCGCTCCTGCTGGAGATATTCGAATGAGCACCGCGATCCTCTCCTGGTCCATTTCTCTCGCGCAGCTGCTCCTCGTTGCGGCGATGGCATGCTGCCTCTACCGGCTCGTCGTCGGGCCTCGGGCGCAGGATCGCGTGCTCGCCCTCGACGCGCTCTATGTCTGCGCGATGCTGCTGCTGCTGACAATCGGCATGCTGAGCGGCGGGACGCTGTATTTCGAGGCTGCGCTGGTCATCGCGCTTCTCGGCTTCGTGTCGACCGCGGCGCTGGCGAAGTTCCTGATGCGCGGGGAGGTCATCGAATGAACGCCACCGCCGACCTGCCACTCTGGGTGGCGGTTCTCGTCGCGATCTTCATCATCTTCGGCGCCGCGGTGACGCTGCTCGGCGCCATCGGGCTCGTGCGTATGCGCACCTTCTACGCCCGCCTCCACGCCCCGACGCTCGGAACGACACTCGGTACCGGCGGCGTGCTCGTCGCCTCTATGATCCTGTCCTCGGCCCTTCAGTCGCGGCTGGTGCTGCACGAGATCGCGATCGCGGTCTTCGTGACCGTGACGACGCCGGTCACACTGATGCTCCTGGGCCGCGCCGCGCTCTATCGGGACCGCATCGAGAAGAAGCCGGGGATACCGCCGTTCGAGAGCGAGCGCTGAGCGACGTCAGCACTACCACGTCGCAAGGCCAATCACGTCGACGCTTCAGCTCGTCGGGCGTCTCGGGCATTAGCAAGCGCTGTACCCTCCGCGAGCGCCGACATGATTCTCACCGATCGCCCTATCTCGTCGCCTATCGACTGGGCCGGACGCACCCTCGCCGACGACAACGATCCGGTCTGACGGAAGCCGGCCTTCGCGAATATGGTGCGGCTGCTGAAGCCCGGCGGGCTCTGCGTCAGCTTCCGACGAAGAAGAAGCCGCGGCGCTTCAGTTCGGGCCCGATCGCCTCGCAGATCTCGCGGTCGCTCCGGGTCAGCTATGGCTGAAATGTCGTCGACCACTTCGCTGAGGTTTGGCGGGAGGCGGACCTGCGAATGGTTGGCCACCTGACCTCGTCAAGGATGACCCGTCCGCGAGCCGCTTCCTCGGCCATGATAACGAGCAGGCCTACATGGCCAAGGGGGCCCCGCCTCTGGGCCACTGACCGATCGCCGATGTCCGCCGCTTCACCTATGCCGGCAACACCCTGCTTCCGACGCAGAAGCCGGTGCAGCCGCTGGCCGAGGCGGTGGCTCAGCCAGCGGATGTCGAGCTCGATACTATCCTGCGCTGGTGTGCGAAAGCGCGAGAGTACCCACCCCGACCCGATGAACAAGGGCTCGACGAAACCACGCTCACAGAGGTGCCCGGATGTCTGCACGGCGCGTATCCGGAGCTGTTCGAGCGCCAGCGGCTGCGCTCGCGCTCGAACTTCTATGATATGTGCACGCCCGGGCAAACTATCGCAGTTTTGCCCGGGCCCTCGCAATATACCCGCGGCTCAGTAGCAAGGCGGATAGGGATAGTAGCCGCAAGTCGGCGCCGGATATGGCGGATAGACCGGATAGGGCCGGTAATAGGGCGCAGCGGCAGCAGCGCCGATTGCGGCACCTGCGACAGCGGCTCCGGCGACAGCTGCACCTGCGCCGGCGCCGTACCAGGCGCCATGGTAGACCGGTGCATGCCAGTAGGCGCCACCATGATAGCCCCCCACCGCCACGCCGCCATGGAAGCCACCATAGCCGCCTCCGTAATGCGCGGCGAAGAAGTCAATGAACAGTGCAGCCGGGCCGTTGGCGCCGGTCAAGTTACCCTCGAGCACTGTGACGTCGAATGTCAGGTTGGTACCGTCCAGCTTGGCTGACTTCAGCGTCACTACAGCGTCGCTTACATCCGAGCCATCGCCGCCCAGCACCGAAATGGTGGCATTCGGCGGGTCTTTCGCAAAGCTGTCCTTGCCCTCGTCCCACTGCTGGATGAACTGAGCCGTGGTGACGTGGCCTGCGGCGCGAACCGGCCGATCAGCGAAGACGATCGAGTTGGCCGAAACGCCTGTCAAGATGAGCTTGTCGCCCTCGAGACGCGCGCCAGCCGAATTGATCACAGCCAGCGAAGGCTCCGGGCCGGTCGGCGTAACCTGGCCGATCGTCTTTTGCAGCGGGACATGCGGCGACTTGGCGGCTTGCTGCGCCTCGGCAGCACCCGCCGAGAGGGCCATTGCCGCCAACAGCATTGCCGTTTTAGCCATTTGATGGGCCGTCATGATTGCGTTTCCTTTGTCTATAATTTTAGAGCCGCCTTTATCCGCCTTGCCGGGGCGATCGGTGAGCTGAAGGGATGGGCAGCAGCGAAACGGCGGCGGCCCATCCGATGACGTTCAGATAGACTACTTCACTTCAACCGCGAGCGCAGGCGACCAGTTGCCGCCGATCATGCCCTCCAGGCGGCCAACGTCCATCATATCTCGTCAGCAGTCACAAATACGATTGAGACGAACGCTGCGCTTTCCGACCATTAGGGTAAAACGCAGAGGAACCCCCCTCCTGATCACGGCAGGGCCGGTGTGCGAAAGCCAAAGCGAACCTGCGACTACTTGCGAGCACAAGCGAACTAGACCGGATGTCGGAACCCGACCGTTTTCGGAGCACATGTAGGGAGCAAGATTCGTCTCTCTGCCCCAAGAGCGGTCAGCGCCGAGACGATCCGTCACGACAGCAAGGGCTATCTGACGATTGACCCAGCCGTGTTCCGAGCGCCGTCGCAAGCGACCTTCCTAAGGCAGTCGGCGAGCAACTGGCGGCTCACCAGATGCCGATCAACCACACCGCCATCGATGCACCGGCCACCGTCGCGGCGTGGCACGACAAGTCGAGCTGGTACGTCCTCAGCACGAAGGACCTAGTTCTCGAGCCCCATGCGCAGGAGTTCTTTGCAGGGCTCATCAAGGCCAAGGTGACGAAGGTCGACGGCAGCCACGCTTCGCTGGCCTCCCATGCCGCTGAGGTCGCCGCGGTCATCGAGGCTGCGGCCGGCGCAAAATAACTGCGGAGATCAATGCCACCGCCGGGAGGCTACGTCGCGCTCCCGGCGGTGGCTCAGGTTGGAAGCCAGCTCCAGCGGTTCTGAAAACGAGCGGTTTCCGGATCCCGGCGTCGGCTTCCAATTGACCGAATAGCGGTCCTGTATGACCAACGAAGCAGCGCCTATGGCAACAGATCAGAGCGAATAGCTATAGAACCAGATCCGCTAGAATCCGGCCGCCCAGCTCTACAAGTGCGTACGTGCGGGCACAGGCCATTGCTCAACCGGCGGGCGCACAACGATCTTCTTTTAGTTGGGCTTCCACGCGATGTAGGCGCGCTTCGAAAGCGCATCGAGGAAGACCATACCCTCCTCTGTGCCGCACATATGGGGCGTGCAGGCGGAGCCGAAGTAGTTGTTACCCTTAAACTCCCCCGACCCCACGCCAGAGAGGATCGCTTGAAACGCAATTCGGTCGACGCCTAGAAGCTCGAC
This sequence comes from Kaistia soli DSM 19436, assembly GCF_900129325.1. Taxonomy (GTDB): domain Bacteria; phylum Pseudomonadota; class Alphaproteobacteria; order Rhizobiales; family Kaistiaceae; genus Kaistia; species Kaistia soli. The sequence continues at coordinate 31,474 of NZ_FQUP01000006.1, forward strand.
GAGCTGGCGAGCAATCTCGCCGTAAAAGAACAGCTCGCTCGGGTGCCCAATCGTCCTCGATCGAAGGTCGCTCCAGCCCTTGTCACTGTCGACCCTGTAGACAACAGGGTCGCTGTTGATGAAGCCATCAGACGGCGTCCATCTCCAGGTCGCCCCATTCTGGCCGGGAACCGCATTGGTCTTGAACTGCAAGCTGTCGCGGCTGGCGGTCATCTCGGCATAGGAACAAGTATCGATCGGACCATAGGTATTGGGAGGGCCGGAAGACGGGAATGAGATGACGAGCGGTGAGCTCCGGTCGCCGGCCAAATCTGGTTAAACAGCTCGCCAGCTCGGCGGATAATTCGCCAGCCATAAATGCGCCCGATGCACCACGAGAACGCGTCGGGCTATATAGTCGAGAGACGCTTTCTGCTCAGTTAGCCTCGTCGGTCGGTTTGGCAGCGTCAGGGAGCATCGGGAACGCCTGCCGCAGCGCGCGTTCGCCGCGGATGATCTTCATCTTGTCCTCCAGCACATTCGCCGGATTGAATGAGGGCGGGAACGATCGCGGCGGGAAGTCGTCGAAGGTCGCGACGAACTTGAAGACGTCATCCATCATCCCGTAGGCAGAACCGACATGATTGAGGTTCCAGTCCCAGTAGGTATTGGATGTGATGTCGGCGCGCTCATAGGGGTCCTGCATCAGATTGAAGATCTTCTGTAGGCGCAGGGTCGTGAAGGGCTCGGCCCAGAGCCCCATCGTTCCCTCCTTGCGCTGCTCGGAGAAGACGTATTTGTAGTCGCCCTGTCGCATGCCGACGAGGAGCCCGTCGTCATCGGCGTAGAAGAACTCATTGCGGGCGCTTTTTGCGCCGTTGTTCTTCCCGATCGTCCCGGTGACCGTCTCCAGGAATGTGGCCTGATCGAAGCCATCGAGATGGACCTTGTAGGCTTTACCGTTCAAGGTCGTGCCCGCCTTCAGCTCGTCCACGAGCTTCGGATCGCCAGCGATATCGGCGAGCGTCGGCATCCAGTCATTGTGACTCATCAGTTCGTTCGTGACAGTCCCCGCCGCGATATGGCCTGGCCAGCGGACCATCATGGGCACACGGAATGCGCCTTCCCAGTTGGTGTCCTTTTCTGAGCGGAACGGTGTCATTGCTCCGTCCGGCCAGGTGTTCATGTGGGGGCCGTTGTCGGAGGTGTAGACGACGATCGTGTTGTCGGCGATGCCCATCTCATCAAGGGCATTGAGGATCGTCCCGATCGTATCGTCATGCTCGATCATGCCATCGATATATTCGCTGTCGCCATGGGTGTAGCGGCCGCGATGCTCCGGGCGCACATGCGTTCGCAAATGCATGCGGGTCGAATTGAACCAGACGAAGAACGGCTTGTCGGCGGTGTGCTGGCGCTTCATGAAGTCGATGGCGGCCGCCGAGGTCTCATCGTCGATCGTTTCCATCCGCTTTTTGGTCAGCGGGCCGGTATCGACGATCGTCTGCTTGCCGATCTTGCCAAAGCGTGGGTCGACGGTGGGGTCATCGACATCCGTTGCCGTTGTCTTCAGGACGCCCCTCGGCCCGAACTTTGCCAGATAGGCAGGGTCCTTGGGATAGTCGGGCAGCTCCGGCTCCTCCTCGGCATTCAGGTGGTAGAGGTTGCCGAAGAACTCGTCGAAGCCGTTGACCGTCGGCAGCGTATCGTTCCGGTCGCCGACATGGTTTTTCCCGAATTGGCCGGTCGCGTAGCCGGCATTCTTGAGAACGACGCCTATGGTCGGATCAAGCTGGCTGAGACCCATCGGCGCTCCGGGATAGCCGACCTTAGTGAGGCCGGTGCGCAAGCCGTGCTGGCCAGTGAGGAAAGCCGCGCGACCCGCCGTGCAGCTCTGTTCGCCATAGTATTGCAGGAACCGGGCACCCTGTTCTGCGATGCGGTCGATATTGGGCGTGGTGTAGCCCATCAGACCGTCGCTATAGGCGCTGACATTGGCGATGCCGATATCGTCACCGAAGATGACAACGATATTCGGCTTGGCTGTTCCCGAAGATGCTGGCTGGGCCTCTTGAGCATCGCTTGCCTCGAGCCCTGCGAAGCCAATCAAAGCGGCTGCGGCGCTCGCAAGCAAGAGTGGATAGATTCGCATTTGAACCCCCTCCATTGCCGACCCCAATGAGGTAGTCGACGACCCTCCCCGATGCCCCAGCCTATATTGCCTCCATGCGGCTGTCGCACCGAAAAGTATACTTCGATAGGCGTGGGCTAGACCGTATTCGCTCGGCAGATGCCGCCACCAGCAGTCACCCGTCCTGCTTCGCGCCGCGCGACCCAATCTTGAGCGACCCGTCCGGTAACGGCCGCTGCAGGCGCCGCAGCCGCCCCAGACCAAGGCAAAGGGGCCGACGCATGAGCGGGTGTTGGACGGATCCATTTTTTGCCCTAGCATCGGCGCCGGATAGCAAGGGCGCAGCATTTGAAAATAGTGCGATCGATCTGTTTGGCTTCTGCCTTGGCGGTGTTGGCTTCAAATCTCGCCTTTGCCCAAGATGCTCAAAACGCCGCCAATAACCCGCTGACACCAAAGATTACAATCGGGCAATCGCAAGATCGACGCATATGGCAGTTGGTTGTCAGGGCTAAGGCGCGGCCGGGAGGGCGGTGGCGAAGCCTTAGTCGAGCCGAAGACGATCAGAGGCGTTCACGAAGACCGTGCTGGTTCTAGTGGTCTTTGCAGACATTGCGGCAGGGTTCGCACTTTTCATCATTCCGCCCTTGGCAAGGGCAATTGCCGCTGGGCCTGCCGCTGGAGGCGTCGCGGCTGAGGTTACGAGCGTCGCCAGTATTGCCTTGGCTGCCCTGGGCGTCGCCTGTTGGTCGGGGCCATCGATCGGAGGGATGCTGATCTATAGCGTAGGATTCACAGCCTATCTCGCCTTCGTTGCGGCGTAGCGACAGGCATCCTGCTTTGGACCGCTGTGCTCCGGCATGTAATCATGGCTGCGATGTTGGCTCGTAATCAATCGAGAGATTTCATGAGGCGAGCTTTACCCCATCGACTGGCCGCAGCTCTCGGACGTGATCCGTTCCACTCGCCCCTCAATGGGAAGGATGTAAACAATGTGAAGCATCTGCCTCGGTTTGCTCCGCGACGCCCCCGCTGTTCTCGCCCTAAGTGCAGCCTGGACCAATCCGATCCCCGGTATCAAGCAACATATCGGCACCGGCCTGCCCGAGTTGACTGCCGTCAGTTCGGGTCAAGCAACACTAAGCGCCGCTCGGCCAAGCCCCTTGGCGAGGTAGAGGGCCCGGTCAGCACGGGCCAGCCAGGAATTCTTGTCGTCGGCCGCCCCGAGCGCAGCTATGCCTATACTGGCACTCAGCTGCCCCCGGGCAGGATGGGGCATCTGAGTTTTGGCAAGAGATGCGATGATCCGCGTGGCAACGGCAACACCGCCGTCTTCGTCAGTACCTGCCAGGATCAGCGCAAACTCCTCGCCGCCAAATCGCGCGAGAACGTCGTCGGGTCGCCGTGGAAACGACTGCAAGAAGGCCGCGAAACGCGCCAGTAAATCATCTCCGGCCTGATGACCAAGACGATCGTTGACCTCCTTAAAATGATCGAGATCAATCAACAGCAACGTCGCGGGCGTCGATGTGCGGGTAGAGCGCCGAATGGCCCTCGGCATTTCTTCGTCGAGTTTGCGCCTGTTATGGATCCCGGTCAGGCTATCCGTGTTGCTCTGTTCGCGCAGCTGGGTGTTGTGAAGTGTCAGAGACAATTCGTGACTCGTTATGGCCGCCAGATCGAGCAACGTTTCCAGCTCGAAGTCTGCCGGTGTCCCTGGGTCGGTTCGCATGATGCACAGCGTGCCCAATACGTTCGAGCCTTCACCGCGGATCGGCACGCTCGCATAAAATCGCCAAGGCATATCTCTCGCCAGTGGGTGGCCCTCGAGCTCAGGCGCCGTGCGCATGTCCTCAAAGACCAGCGATTCGCCCGAAGAAATCACCAGGGTGCAGACGCTGGCATCCCGGGCCACGAAATCATGCAGCACATCCGATGTCTTCGCCTTCATCCACTGCTGCTGCGCGTCGACGAAACTCAAAAACGCGATGTCGGCGGCATAAGCCTTCGCAGCAATGCGAGCTATCCGGTCGTAGCGTTCGTCACGGGCAGTGTCCAGTATTCCATACTGTGCCAGGGCTTCGAGCCGCTCGATCTCATTCGAGGGCGCCTCGGGAGGGATCCACATTGTCTGTCGGCCTTTCAATATTTTGGATCCGAACGTGCGCGGACGACCTGGTGACCGGCTCGAACCGGCCGAGCTCAGTCCTTGAGACTTTGAACGACGGCATCTACATCGGAAAGATCTCCTATGATCAGATGCTCCCGACCCTTGATGCTGGCGATCAGGGACGGCGTGACAAAGATGCGGCGGGCGAACGCAGCCCCTTTGTCCTTCAGGACGTCGACGACTGTCACCGTTGCCTGCGAGTCCAGACGCCGCACAATCTCGGCAAGATTGGTGGCCGCCCGTCTTGAGTTGAGGCTGTCGCCAGCGACATAGAGCTCCAGCGCAATACCGCTTGGCACTTTGGCAAGGTCCGGCGCGCGCATCATTCTGCGATCCGCTCGCCGGCCGCGGTGGTCATTGCACTCCGCAAGCGCGACATCTCGCCCCGACGTTCGGTCTCAAACAGGATGCTGGCAGCCGCTTCATCGGCCAGTCTTTGGACATCGCCCTCTTTTTCTGCCAGTTCCGCGGTGAGCATAGCAATGCGTTGCGCCAGTTCCTCGACGCCGCGCTTCGCCTCATGATAGCGAAGCTTGGCCTCGGCCTCGGCCTCCCGAATGGCGCGCTGATTGCTTCGCTCCTTCTGCCATCGCAGGGAACCCATCAGCACCTCGCCGTCCTCTGTATAAGCATCGGCTATCGAAACGCCTCCGGCAGCGAGCAGAAGCTCTCCCACCTGGTTGGAGTGGGCGGTACCGCGAGATTTGACGATGGTGAGCGCGCGGTTGCGCTCCCCATTGCTGAGCACATAGCTGAGGTGGATCCAGGTATCGCAAATGGTCGACACGTAGGATCGGGACGATTCCGACTCCCCGGCGGCGCGATCGAGCAGGCTTGTCAGGACAATTGTGATGTTTTCCCTTTTGCAAAGCTCAATGATGCGTCGCACAGCACGCTGTGAAATCGGATCTGCGGTAAATACGGAGATCGGATCGATCACCAAGTGACTGGGCCGGTGTCGTTCGACTTCCGTCCTGATTTCAAAAGCGAATTCATCCGGGCCTGCAGAACGATCCGCAATGCTGTGCATGCGGAGCAGACCTGCATTGATGTGCCGCTGGAGATCGATGCCGACAGACGCGACGTTGCGGACGATCTCCATCGGACCTTCGTCAAAACAAATGCTCAGGGCGCGTTCTCCGCGCTTGCACATCGTGTCGACGAAGAGACATCCAAGCGTTGTTTTCGCTGTCCCGGGCGATCCGGAGAGCAAGGTGCTGCTGCCTCGGAAAATCCCCCCAGCCAGCATGACGTCAAGATGCGGGACGCCAAGAGACAGCCGCTCGCTCGATACCGGCAGTATTCGCGGCTCCGCCTCGATGCCCTCCACCTCGATGCCGCCCGCGGTCATCAAGAATGGCAAACGACGCAGCATATGGTCCGAACTGCGATATTTTTGGATTCGAATGCCGCGAGGCGAAGCGCCATCCTCGGTTTCGCGGGAAAGCTCAATGACGCAGTCTGCCATGTAGAGAGCAATCTCTTCGAAACCGGTCGTAGAGTCGCTGCCCGCCTTGATCGTCAGGATCACCATCGAGTCAATTCGATTGATGAAATCCTGCAATCGCAACAGTTCCGCCCGTTGAGCTGTTGCCGTCCCTAGCAGGGCAAGAAGAGTGTCGATGCCGTCGAAGACAATGCAGGACGGCCAGTCGGGGGCCGCAGCACCTTCTGTCATCGCCAGCAGGCCGGCGATGTCGAAGGATCCGCTCATAACTGTCTCGGGCTTCGGTCGCCCGTCGATCACAATCAGCTTGCCGCTCTCCAGCAGGCGACCACCCTCCCATGCAAACGAATTGATATCGGACGTTATTCCGTCGGCGGACTGCTCAAAGGTGACCAGGATGCCCGGCCGACCACTCTCGTTGATTCGGTGGACGAGCGTCTGCAAAGCGAAGACTGTTTTACCCGTACCCGCCCCTCCGATCGCCGCGGTGACCCTCCCAGCCGGCAATCCACCGCCAGACATCCTGTCGAAGCCCGTGATGCCAGTAGAAACCTTTCGGGTCATCTGCCCCTGCACGTTGTCGAACTTACCCATAAAGGATTCCCGGTTGCATGACCGATGCTGATTGTTCACGCAGGCCATACTTGTTCGCCCAGACCATCAGATCTTCGGCCGGCATAGGACGCCCGTAAAAGTAGCCCTGACCCTTGTCGCACCAAATACTCTGCATAAAGTCGGCCTGCTCTTTCGTCTCGATGCCTTCTGCGATCACGACAAGATCGAGGCTGCGACCCACCGCGACAATTGCACGGACAATGGCACTAGCCCGGGAGTCCACGAAAACGTCTCGGACGAAAGATTGATCAATTTTCAGGTAATCACAGGGGATATCGCGGAGATAAGCGAGGGACGAATATCCAGTACCGAAATCATCGATGGCAATCCGGACGCCCGTTTCGCGCAACCCGGCTAGAAGCCGCATGCTCTTGTCCTTGGTGTCCATCGCGGCGCTTTCGGTGATTTCGAGCACGAGGCGCTCTGGCGGCAATCCGGTGCTAGCGACGGTAGCCGCTACTCTTTCTCCAAATGTCTTATCCATTAGCTGCAAAGCCGAGACATTGACCGCGACGGTTACGTGACCCAGAGGCCCGCCCTGCCATAGCGTTACCTGCCGACAAGCCTCCTCCAGGATCCAAGCGCCGAGGCCAACGATCAGCCCGGACGCTTCGGCAAGGGGAATGAACTCGGACGGAGGGACCAACCCGCGGCCGGGGTGGCACCACCGGATTAGGGCCTCGGCGCCCACGATGCGTTCATCCGCTAAAGCAACCTGCGGCTGATAGACGAGAAAAAGCTCCCCGCGTTCCTGCGCTGTCTCAAGATCAATCAACAGGGAGGGCTTTTCCAGCCGACGTCTTTCACCGGCAGCGCCCACCCTTGAGCGATGCGCTGCATTCATCAGAACCAGGACAAGCGCAACGACTAGCGTGGAGGCCTCGATGGCGAGGGTCTTTCCGTCGTTATCGAAGCCTGACCGCACTGCGATCAAGCCAAGCACAACGCAAACTCCGACCGTGATAGAAACTTGATGTCGGAAAACGCGTCCAGCGGATCCGTGGGCGAGCAGGCTACGCAAGGGAACGCGGTAGGCGCTCCGACACAATATTGCGACGATGCAAAGCAAGCCGGCGATGACGGTGGTCGGTGAAAGGACGCCGCCGAGATCACTAACACCATAAATATAGACTATCGCCGAGAATATAGGCGGATACGTTGCGACAACAGTTAATATCTGCGCAGAGAAATGAGCATTTATTCTGATGCATATCAGAGCCGCAGCCAAGAGGCCGATCATGATAGAGGCACGTAGACCCATCGAGATCGGTAGACCCGAAGCCGCCGCTTCCTTAAGGATTTCGCCGAACGGCGACCAAGCTTGAAACGCATCATTGCGGCCAGTGAGGATCGTCAACAAGCGGATCCAGGCGATAGTGCCGCCCAAGATCGCGAACGCGACACTAGCGTTGCTGCGGCGCATCGGCCGCGCCAGCAATACTGAGAGACCAATACAAGCGATTGCGCAGGCAGTGAGCGGATGTGTCGCTGAGCCAGCGGGAACTGGGCGCCACAGCCGCTCAATGCCAAGCGCGTAGCCGGCAAGCACCATCACCCCGACACAAACTGCTCCTAGCGCGGCCAATGGTGCCATCATCATCGCAAGGCGGATGAAAGGCTCGACACGTCGGCGTGGCGCTAGCATCAGGCTGTATACCCTCCGTCAGGGTGTGTGCTCCAATGCGAGCCTACACTGCTCCTTGTTGCAACATCACCCACCCACCAAGCTTTGGAGTTATTTCTTTCGACGTGGCGGCGACCTTCGCGACGCTCGCGCAGTTCGGTGCGCCCAAGGCGTGGCGAGTGATCGTAGGGACGCGCGGCCTTAAAGGCAGCGTCCTGCCCGGACGGCGCTATGCGCGCGGCGGATATCCCGCCCTGGCCAACGAGGTCCAGTTGGAACGAACGTTGAGGGAGGTCACCGGCGACGCTCCTCGCGCACTGATCTTCGCGTTCGTCCAAAAAACCTATGACGCTTGCGCGGCTCCGAACCTCGACCTGGCCAGATACGAGCAACTGCTGAGCGAGGAGTCCTAGGTCGGCGGACCGTCCCGAAAACGAACGTTTCCGTACAATGCTTCGATCTTCTTGGTCCGATTCGTCAGCCCGGCAACGATCTCCGCTAACCATGTCGGATTTCAAATGACCGAATAGCGGTCTCCAATCGGATTGCCGCACCCGACCTTGCCAGCCGCGGTCGTCACGGTGCCGCAGATCCCTCTCCCCGGCCCAGAGATGGAACACGCGATTGAGCTCCAGATGGCTGACGACCTGCCCAACGATACCACTCGCCTCTGACTGTCGACCCAATTGGTACAGCTAACAAATTGGTAGCCATGAGGCGCTGTTTGATCCCACTGATGGCAAAAGTGGTGAAGTGCCATGAGTTGCAAGCGGCGATGCGAATATGAGCGCGTCGCACGCGAACGCGCTGCATGAGCGGCAGCGACAATCCTCGACCAGCCGACAGCCGATCTCGCGACCGGCAATGCCCAGTTCGTATGCCCTTGCAGCGGCGGCCGACGGTCAAGACCGTGTTGGTGCCAATCGGCTTGGGCAACCGCAGACATATTGCGAGGAACGTATCGCGCCACCCGGCCACTAAGATGGTGGGCTGCCAGGACGCGTTGTTTGACGGCAGGCCTCACAGCCGAACGAGCCCGGAATATTCAACCATCCGGCCACTGTCGAGTGAGATCACGGCGCGGAGGCCGCGTCTCCCGACCACCATGAATACGATGGCGTCATCGCGTGTCTCCTTGACGCGGAGGCGATTGCCGTCCCCATCCTCGATCAGATCGGCGTCGAACGGGCTGTCGTGCAGGCCATTCGCCTCCATGAACTCGACATTGCTGAGTTCGATTTCGGCGCTTGTTTCGTCGTTGCGCTTCTGAGCACGGCCCCATAAAAGTCCGACAATGGCCGAGACAATATGAACGCCGACCAGCCAAGGCAGGGTCACCGAGAAAACTACTATGGCAACCGAGCCGGATAAATAGGTACCGGCGCAAATCGCGAAAACACTGCCTAGGACGCGCGCTATCACCTCCGATCGTGTTCTGTTGCCAATGTTACGCGCTAGACCACGGTAACCCCAGATCGTCAAAAACAAGACGGCCAGCACAGTGATCGCGCCTGATGCTTGTTTTGCGCCCTTGTAGGCATCGCGCCCAAACGATGCGCCAAAGCCATAGACGGCACTCCTCGCCAACATTTCGATCACCGGCGTCCCCCAAAGTCGGTGGAGACGAATGCGACAGGCTGATTCATGTGAAGGGCTCAATCGGGTTGCGAGCAGAACGGTGTGCAACGAGAGCGTATCATCGGCTTAAAATGATGGCTATAGACCGTGGTTTAATAGACATCGTCCCGCCTAGCTGCGGCTATGAACGGTCGCCAGCTAGTCGCGTGGAATCTTCGACGCCTGCGCGTTCTCCGGCAGCTCTCGCAGGAGAAACTGGCAGTCGATGCCGGTATCGACCGCGCTTACCTCGGCAGTCTCGAACGTGAGCAGGAAAATCCGACCGTCGACTTGCTTGACAGGATCGCCGCAGCACTGAGCGTATCGGTCGCCGCGCTCTTTGAGGTTCCCGACGCCGACAGTCCGAAACCACAGACCCTTCGGCGGGGAAGGAAAGCCGCTAGCTAACGCGGCGCAGATCCAGATCCGCATCACGCACTGATATTCTGGCAGTACCATCAAGTTTCAATTGATGGCGGCACCCGCAACTACGTGACTCAAGGTCTGGTCGATTTCCGATGTTGGCCCAAAGCGGTCTTCCCGACACGACTCGGCGAACGTCCGCTCTGCGCCCTCGTTGCAGTCGTTCGACAGAACGTATGTCACCTCCCGAAGCCGTCGCTACCGTTGGGCAAATCTAAGACCGTGAAGCTCGCCGCGGTGCCTCAAATTCGTTCCGCAATATGTGCTGCCATAGGGATCGCGGGCTGGGCGCCGGACGAGGCACAGCAACTGCACGATGCCATCGACGTGTCGACGCCGATCGGCCTCCGCGACCGCACCTTGGATCAACCTGATGGCCTATTCCTTCGCCCGCATTGACGCCGTGCTCAGCATGAAAGTCGAGGATGTCTTCATCCAGAATCGACGGCTCTGGGTTCGGCTGCATGATAAAGGCGGCAAGCAGCACGAGATGCCCCGCCACCATGATCTCGATGCCTATCTGCAGGCCTATATCGATACCTGTGGCCTCGCCGACGACCCGAAGGGCCCGCTGTTTCGCACGATCGGCCGGGGAAACGACCAGCTGACGACCACGCCCCTCACCCAGCCCAACGCCTATGCCATGGTGCGGCGGCGGGCCGCTGCAGCGCTCATCCCTAGAAGTCGCAACGCGATGGCGAGCGCGGCCAAACAAGCGCAAACGGCATTCACGGCCAAGTCTGGCGGTGAGATCGTTTCCGAAATCGACGTCGCTTCATAGTAATGAATGACGACTGCCGATGGCACCGTACTGAATGACTCCGCTACAGGCGCGAGAGCCGCATATCATCGCGTCTTCACCCAGGCTCTTACCCCTTCCATGGCGGCGAACTCGCTGATGCTGCGGGCGGGCATGCAATATGCGCCGGCAGCCATCTCGGCGAGAGCGTGGCCGGGGCCGAGTTCCAGGAAGGCGGTTGCGCCGGCCTCGAGGCAGGCTTGCAGGCAGGCGTTCCAGTGTACGGTCCGGCTGATCTGGGCGGCCAGCTTGTCCAGGCCAGCATCGGGGTCGAAGACGGCTTGTCCATCAATGCCGCTGAGAAGCCGGTGTCTCCGAAGCGCACGGGTGTCGATGGTCGTTCCGGCCAGATCGATCCGAAACTGTCGCGCTGCATCGGCGAGCCGTGGCGTATGCGAAGCCACGGCAACAGGCAGTCTGACGACCCGGTACGCGCCTGCCGAGACGGCATCGGCCGACAGCGCTGAAAGGGCATTGGCGCTGCCGCCCAGTATGACGCCGCCGCCCGGATTGACGATCGCGACGGCGGCGTCGTGTTCTGTCGCAAGCTGGGCAATGCGGACTTCGTCCAGGCCGCGAAGGGCCAGCAGTCCCTCGCCCGGCCGACTGGCGGCATCCATTAGCTCGGCCCGCTCTGCCGCCAGACGGAGCACATCGGCTGGCGCGATAGCTGCAGCCACGCCCCAGGCAGTCAGTTCGCCGATGCTGTAACCCGCCACAATGAAACTGTCGGGCATCACGTCGGCGAGAGTCGCAGCGGCCGCGAGACCTTGGAGGACGCAGAGGATCTGCCCAGTCCGATTGGCTTGCAGCGTCGTTGCATCCGCCTCAAGCACCATTCTGCGGGGATCGCGGCCGCCGAGCAGGGCGGACGCCAGCGAGAAGAGTAGTTGGGCGACGGGCGCGTCAGCGGTCAGGGCAAACATGTCCGGGCCCTGATGGGCTTGTCCGGAGCATAGAATCGCGAGCGGCATGGCCCGGCCTCACGGAAACAGGAGCGCGATGGCGATGGCGAGCGTCGCGATGCTGACGATCGTGCTCGCTGCCACCATGGAACCGAGCGCCGCTGAATCCTGTCGGTAGCTTATGCCAAACAGGATGCCGAAGAAGCCGGACGGCACGGCCGCGATGAGGATCACCAGGCGCGCAGTTTCGGTGCTCACCGGAACGAGTGCCACGATTGCCAGCGCGAGCAGGGGCCGGGCTATGTCCGCGACGGCCGTCGCGCCTAAGATCCGCCAGTCAAGCCTGAAGGGCTGGGCCGAGAGCACGAGGCCAGTCAGGAACAGTGCGACGCCGGCCGCCGCTTGACCGATCAATTGCAGTGCGGCCTTGGCAACGGGATCGATCGGCACCTCCAGGAGCGAGCAGGCGACGCCGAGAAAGGGTGCAACGACTACGGGCTTGGTAAGGGCGCGACGGAAGGAACTGAGCACACGCGTGATCGCCGACAGCTCTGGCGAACATTTGTCCGCGCTAAGTTCTACCATCACGAGGGCAAACGGGGTGACGAGAATGGACCCGGCGGCAAGCGCCACGGCGATCGGAACGGTACCACTCGCTCCGACGACCGAACCGACGATTGGCAGGCCGACCCCTGCAAGATTGGGGAACGCGATTGTGAGGGCTTGAAGCGCCGCATCGGCCTTGGACGCCTTGAGCGCGATCCGGGCCAGCGCGTACCAGAGGAACAGAATGACGAGCATCACCACGGATAGAATCACAAAGAGCGGCACCTGCTCCGCCATCTCGCTCCGCGATGCGGAAGCCGTCGCCACGAACAGTGCCGCCGGCAAGGAAAAGCTCATGACCAGCTTGTTGAAGCCGTCAACGTGATGGTTCTCGACGATGGAGAGCCGGCCTGCCGCATAGCCGAGCCCGAGCACGAAAAAGACGGGCACAAGTGCGAGCAGGATTGCGGCCGTCATGACTCTCGAACTCCCTCGATGGCGTCCACCAAGAGGGTCGCTGCCAGAAGATCGGCAGCGCCACCAGGGCTAAGGCGCCGGCGAACAAAGCGGCGATGGATCGAGGCTGCGCGATCGCGCCAATCCGGGTGGGCAACGCCGCCTTCGGCCAGGAACAGTCGTGACTCGTACTGCGCGAAGGTGAGCCCATCTCGGCCGCCACGATGAAGAAGATTGGTATCCTCCAGGGCGGCGATCAGCGCGAAGCACGTCTCAACGCGCTGGGCTTCAGGATCGCCCGGCGCCTTGTGCCTTGCCATCGCGAGAGCTGGTAGGCCGATCCGATAGAGGCTTGGAAAGCCGGCGGCGGCCTCAGCTCGGGCGCCTCCGGCGCTGAAACGACGTCTCGCCTCGCTGCCATGGCTGTGCAGCACCATTGGCCCCGCCAGAATCTCGGCGCCCCACAGCGCTCGCACCGTTTCACCGAGCGAGGCCCTTGCGGAGATGCGTCTTGCGTCGCGTGCACCGCTGGCAGCACAGAGGAGGCCGATGCCAAAAATAGCGCCCCGATGCGCATTGATGCCACCGGTTGCCGCCACCATGGCCGCCTCTGCCGCAATGCCGATCGTGCGCAGCGCCGCCATGTCAGCGCCATCGGCGGCGGCAAGATATAGCAGTCGCCAGAACGGCGCGATGGCGAAGGCGCTCTCGCGAAACAGCGCCGCATCCATGTCGTCATGGCTGCCGCTGTCGACATGGCTGACGAGTCCCGGCTTCGGCCAGGTTTCGAGTTCGCGCAGCAGTGCCGAGAGCGCAAGCAGCGTGACGCGAGAGGCCTCAATCTCGCTGCTCTCCTCCGGAATGCGGCGAGCGGCACCAAAGGCTGCGCGGGATGGGCTCATATGCCAGCTCCGCCCGAGAGAATTGAGTTGGAAGGACCGAGTGAGAGCCCGTCGGCGGTCCGGATCAGGACCGGGTCGCTGTCGCGTCCGATCTCGCGCCATTTGCAGGCCGCGCCATCCGGTCCCATGAACTCGCCGTCGAGACGCATCGGCGCGCGCTGGGCGATCGTTGTGAGATCTGCGGCCAATCCAACGAGATCGGTCTCTGGCCCGATCTCGATCAGCAGATCGAGATCCGAGGCGGGTGTCAGAAAATCGAGGCCGGTGAGAAGCTGGAACGCCGCGCTCCCGAACACGCGCATCGTGACTGCATGCTGCTCTCCAAGCAGAGAGATCCGCGCCGCTGTGCAATGCCAAGACAGCGGCAAGGTGGAGAGGCTATCGGCCAGCGTCGGGGGCCTCATAACGCGGTCAATGGCTTCGAGGGGAAACAGGAAGACGAGCCGCCTCTTTCCGTCGGCGGGCGGGGTGGGCAGCCCGAGCGACACCCCGGCTGGCTCGCCGGCCAATGACCGCCGCTTCACCAGCGGCCGGTTGCATGTGGCCCATTCTCGGACCAGAGTATCGGCCGCGTAGCCGCCGAGGCCCCTCCTCCAGCTTTGCGGCCGTATCCAGGCGAGATCGTGCCGACGCATCAGTCTCGGGCCCCGGACAGGCCGGCGTGGCGAACGCGGGCAGCGATATCGGCTGCCAGGGTTCGGCCGCCTCGCTCCTTACCGAGAGCGCCGCGCCGGTCGACCGTGTCCGGCATCGCGGCCAGAAGTGCGCCGAGCTGTCTGTCGAGAGAAGTCCTATCGCCCCAGACAGCATAGACGGCGCCGGTCTTAGCGAGATTGTCGAGGCCGGGCGCGAAGACCGCCGTCGACTTCGCCTTTTCCTCGAGCACCTCGATCGGCAGCTTCGTCACGCGGGACATCGACGGCAGATCCATGACGGCTGGCTCTGCGCCCGGAATGGCAACGAGGACGCGCGTGGCCAGCGCAGTGGCCAGAAAGGCGCCGGCTGCCGAATGGCCGTAGAGGATCCCGATCGTAGGTCGCCCCTTGAGATCGGCGAGGATCAGCGCCTTAGCAAGGTGCGAGAGATACTCATTGAGCCCCAGCAGTTCGTCTCGCTTGCTCATGCGCTGGCTGCCGCTATCAACGAGGACGAGTATCGGTCCCGTTCCTCGGTCGATCGAGTCCATCACCGCTTTCGCGAGAACGATCGCCTCGTCGACACCGATCGGCGCATGATCGGTGACGCCGAGCACCAGTGCATCTGATCCGTCCGGTAGCCTCGCCGATCCGACGAGGACGCCCTTGTCGACATGAATGTCGTGTCCGCTCGGAAAAAGCGACGCGAGAAGGTCAGCGAGCGTCATGGCCGTTCACCCCGAACTGGTCTGCGAGAGGAATAAAGGTCTCGGCTGGCATGCCTGGGACCGACTTCGGATCGGGGATGCCGAGCGCGGCCCAGATGTCGAGCCCGTCCTCCATCGTGCCGAAGCGCTGGACGCGGGTGTCGAGCCGTTCCTGCTCGGCAGCAAGCACGGCCGCATCGATTGCGCCATTTTCCCCGATGCACTCGATCGCGGCCGCCCGAAAGGCCGCGACCGCGTCATCGACGAATGTACCGGCCGCACCGATCAAGCGGCGATGCTTGCCGCCCATGGTGCGCCAGACCAGCGCGCGGTCCCGCGAGTCGAATTCTTCGACGCCGCGGTTGGTCTCGATGACCTCGGGACCCGACACGGCGATTCGTCCCTGCTCGGAGATGACGAGTGCGGAGCAGCACGCCGCGATGAGACCGCCGCCGCCGTAGCAGCCGGCGCGGCCGCCGATGAGGCCGACGACAGGAACGCCGGCCGCGCGAGCTTCGATCACAGCCCGCATGATCTCGGCTATGGCGAGTTCGCCGGCATTCGCCTCTTGCAGGCGGACGCCGCCCGTATCGAACAAGATTAGGACGGGCGTCGACGCCAGATCCCGCGCCGCCTTCACGAGACCTGTCAGCTTTGCCCCGTGCACCTCGCCGAAGGCCCCGCCCATGAAGCGACCCTCTTGCGCCGCCACGAGCACATCGCGGCCGCCGAGCCTCCCCCGTCCAACGGCGATGCCATCGTCGAACTGATGCGGGAGATCGAACAGCGCCAGATGCGGGCTGACGACGCGGTCCGGCGGCGCCAGGAATTCGGCGAAGCTGCCTGGATCGAGCAGCAGATCGAGGCGCTGGCGCGCGCTCGCCTCGTACCAGCTCCGCGGCCCTGCTCCGGCAGGCCGACTTCCGACAGGGTCTCCGCCGCTCTCGGCCCGGCTTACGTGCATGGCTGATCCTCCTCGATGAGACGGGCGGCCTGTGCCAGGCGGATCGCGACGATGTCGGGCCTTGCGCCGCCGTCATTGATTGAGAAGCGGACGCCGCCCGGCGATCGCCGCTCCACGAAATCGCGAGCGACGGCCTGCCAGACGGGACCGAATCCGGCGATGGCGGTGCTGATCTCCAGGTGACACTCCTCGGCCGCAAGAACGCGTTCGGCCAGCACCTCGAGATCGCCCGAGCCGACGACGCCGACGATCGCCATGGCGCGCCGGCCGCGGGCCGGCTGTGGCGCCTGCAGTTGGATGGTCAATGTCTCCATCGCCTTCACCCTCACCAGTTGCGGAAGCGGGACGGCGGGTCGTACAGGCCGCCGGACCAGTGCACGAGGTCCTTGATCGAGCGGGCCGCAAGGAGGCTGCGGTCGGCATCAAGCGGGTCGATGCCGAGATCCTCCGGCCGGCAGATCACGCCGCGGGCGCGGAGACCTTCGACGGCCTTGCGGTCGCGGGCGAGGCCGACATCGGTGTAGCCGGCGACACCGCGGATGGCCTGTTCTCGCTCGGCTGGGCTGCGGCAGAGAAGGAGGTTAGCGATGCCCTCCTCGGTCACGATATGCGTGACGTCGTCGCCATAGATCATGACCGGCGCCAGATCGAGCTTCAGCCTGTCGGCGAGCTCGATGGCGTCGAGCCGCTCGACGAATTGAGGTGCGTTCTTCTCGCCAAACGTTTCGCCGATCTGCACTACCAGCTTGCGACCACGGCGCAGTGGCGCCGGCGATACCGGATCGGCATCGGCGCCGGCCTTCAGCCAGGGCTCGCTCGGATGACGGCGGCCGCGCGCGTCGGAGCCCATGTTGGGCGCGCCGCCGAAGCCTGCGACGCGGCTGGTCGTTACTGTTGAGGAATTGCCGGCTAGATCGATCTGCAGCGTCGAACCGATGAACATGTCGCAAGCATAGAGTCCGGCGACCTGCGAGAAGGCGCGATTGGAGCGCAGCGATCCGTCCGAGCCGGTGAAATAGATGTCCGGGCGGGCTCGGATATAACCGTCCATCCCGACCTCGGAGCCGAAGGAATGGATCTGCTCGACCCAGCCAGCCTCGATCGCCGGGATCAGCGCCGGATGCGGGTTGAGCGCAAAATGGGTGGCGATCTTGCCTTTGAGGCCGAGCCGTTCACCGAAAGTCGGCAGCAGCAGCTCGATTGCCGCGGTGGAGAAGCCGATGCCGTGGTTGAGCCGCCTGACGCCATAAGGGGCATAGATGCCCTTGATCGCGAGCATGGCGGTCAGAATCTGCGTTTCGGTGATCAGCGCCGGATCCCGGGTGAACAGCGGCTCGACGAAGAACGGGCGGCCGGCGTCGACCACGAAATGCACCCGGTCACCCGGGATATCGACGCGCGGCACGTGATCGACGATCTCTCCGACCTGCGCGATGACGATCCCGTCCTTGAAGGCGGTCGCCTCGACAACCGTCGGCGTATCCTCGGTGTTTGGGCCGGTATAGAGGTTGCCGTCGCGGTCGGCGCTCACGGCGGCGATCAATGCTACATGCGGCGTCAGGTCTATAAAGTAGCGCGCAAAGAGTTCGAGGTAGGTGTGGACAGCGCCCAGCTCGATCTTTCCGCCGAACAGCATCGCGGCGATGCGCGCCGACTGTGGTCCGGAATAGGCATAGTCGAGCCGCTTCGCGATCCCGCGCTCGAAAAGATCGAGATGGGCCGGCAGCACAACCCCAGACTGCACCATGTGAAGGGTGTTGAGCCGGGCCGGGTCGGCAGCGAGGAGGGCCGCGGACAGGAGGTCGGCCTGCTTCTGGTTGTCGCCCTCGAGGCAGACCCGGTCTCCGGGTTGGATGACCGCCTCCAGCAGGCGAGTCGCGTCACCAGCGGCGACGATCTTGCCTTCAGCCAGCTTGATGCCGGCCTCGATACGCCTATCGCGCCTGGCGCGATTCTGCTGCCATTCGGCCATGATGGGCCTTTCGCTCCGTGGGGAAAAGGGTGCGTGGGGGGCCGGGAGGGGGCGGCCCCCCACGCACCAGCCGCCGTCACTTGTCGAGGCTGCGGGCTGCCTCGGCGATCACATCGGCGACTTCCCGGGGGTGGGAGGCATAGACCGAGTGGCTGGCGCCCTCGATCACGATCCACTTGCTCTTGGCCCGCTCGTAATACCAACGCTCGAGTTCGGGACTGATGATCTGGTCGGAACCGGCGACGACCCCCCAACTCGGCTTGTCCTTCCAGGCAGCCGCAGTGAGGGGCGTTGCGAACACACTCTTCTGCGCGAGAACCTGCGAGCGCGAGGCGAATTCGGCGTCCGGTCGCGGCAGGTCGGGCGCGAACAGGGTCAGGAACTTGTCGTGCTCGAGATAGGTGTAGCCGTCGGGCGTCACATTGATCGCGCCTTCGGTCTTGCCGAGCACGCTCGGCGTCTTCGCGCCGAGGGCGCTCTCGTCTTCGCCGACATCGGGTGCGTGCGCCGCAATATAGACGAGCCCGACCACCTTCGGATCGACGCCAGCCTCGGTGATGACCGATCCGCCATAGCTATGGCCGACCAGCAGTACCGGTCCGTCCTGCAGATCGAGGATCCGCTTCGTCGCCGCAACATCGTCGGCGAACGAGGTTTCCGGCTCCTGCACCATCGTGACGGAATAGCCGTCCTTGACGAGAAAATCGTAGACGCCCTTCCAGCCAGAGGCATCGACCCAGGCTCCGTGTACGAGGACGATGTTCTTCAGCGGCGCTGCTTCGGCACCTGGCGCAGTCGCTATCAAAACACAGGCGGCCACAAGGCCGGCCCGGATCAGTCTGCTTGTTGTCATTGATCGTCTCCCGGGTTGAGGTTGTCTTGGCGGGCTGTGTCCGCCCGCATCGCTCTGATTGCCGATCCCTAGTCGGGCGGCAGCGGGTTGGTTGCTCCGCCTTACGAGGTGCTCACTGGCTGCATTAGGTCCAGTTCAGCAGATCCGGGTTTCAGCCTCTTTCGCGAAATCAGCAACGTTTGCGAAAAGGACCTCAAATCCGGCTCCAACCTCCCCGTTAAGATTTGGAGTCGCCCAGAGCGGCCGGCCCCGGCTGACCAGGATTCCCAAGCGCCGGCTCCGTGCCGCGGCTCTGGCGCTCCAGGGCGAACACGAAGGATTCGTAGGGGCGTCCGGTGGCGTGGCGCATGCCCATCTCGCAGGTCCGGTTGGCGGAGAAATACGCATCTGCCGACCGCTCAGCGACCGACTGCGCCTCCTCGCACGTAGCCGAGCGCACGAGTTCGGGATGGAGGAGCCCGCGGTCCCCTGCCGTCCCGCAGCAGGCGGCCCCGATCGGCACCTCGACTTCAAGTGCGAGGCTCCGTGCGATCTCCTCAAGAGCCCCGGTAAGCTCTAGATGCATCATGGAGCAAGTCGGGTGCAGCACCACGTGGCCGAGTTCCCGCTCGACGGAGAGCGCGGGCAGCAGATCGCGGCACCACTGGGTGACATCGATCAGCTTGATCCGCTTGAAGCGAGCCTCCCGCTCTTCGTCCAGGCTCCTGCAGACCTCGGTGACGAGCCCGTGCGTGCAAGAGGCCGCATCGATCACCACCGGCAGGCGCCCTTCTTCCGACCAACGCCACAGCGCATCGGCCATGCGGGTCGACATGTCGGCATGAGCACGCGCGTACCCCTTGGAACTGAAGGGAGTGGCGCAGCAGAGGCCCGCAACGTCCGGCGGTATCCAGAGGGGCCGACCGGCCCGCTCGGAGACCAGCAGCAGCGCCTCCGGCAGGCTCATCGGATCGCTGCAATCCGGGTCGCGGCCGAACATGCGGTTGATGCAGGCCGGGAAATAGACAGCCGCCGCGCCGTCCTTCATCGTGTGCGGCAGAGCCTTGGCCGCATGCGGCATCGGTCCTGGCACAGAGGGGAGCAGGTCCTCGGATATCACGCTGCGGCCGAGCCCGGTCAGCGCCGTAAGGGTACGGGTTCCGAAGGTCTTCTGGATCACGTCGGCAGTCGAAAGCCCGATGCGCGACAGTCGCTCCACCAGCGCCCAGTTGCGCGCCACGCGCAAGGCCACCGTTTCCTCGCGTTCGCTGCGCTCCATGCGCCGAAACGATCGCATGAGGCTGCCGGTATCGATGCCAATAGGGCAGCGGAGTGAGCACGTTCCGTCGCCTGCGCAGGTCTGGATGGCGTCGTATTCATAGTCCTTCTGGAGCCGGTCGAGCACAGCAGAGCCATCCGACTGTCGCGCCATCTCCCGCCGGAGCACGATGCGCTGCCGCGGCGTGGTGGTGACGTTGCGGCTCGGACAGACCGGCTCGCAGAAGCCGCATTCGATGCACTGGGAAGCATCTGCGACAGTCTCGATCATGGGAACGGATTTGAGCCGCTCCAGATGGAGCATCTTCCTGCGCGTCAGGATGACATTGGGTCCGAGGACGCCTTCCGGGTCCGCCAATTCCTTGATTCGCCACATCATCGCCGTGGCCTTTTCGCCCCATTCGGCAGCGAGGAACGGCGCCATGTTCAGGCCGGTCCCGTGTTCGGCTTTCAGCGACCCGTCATATTTCTGGACGACGAGCGACACGAGTTCTTCCATGAAGGCGGAGTAGCGGGCGCGGCTCTCTTCCTCGTCCAGCTTCGCGACCAGCATGAAATGAAGATTGCCATGCGCCGCATGCCCGGCGATGCCGGGTGTGAAGCCATGCTTCGCGAGCAATTGCTGCAGGTCGCGCGCTGCGGCGGCAAGGCTTGCCGGCGGGAAGCAGACATCCTCGGTGATTAGCATGGCTCCTGCGGGCCTCTGCTTGCCGACCAGGCCGAGCAGGCCCTCGCGGACGTGCCAGGCAAGCTCCACCGCCTCGGCGACACTCGTAAAGGCGACGGGCTGGAGAAGGCCCTTGCCCTCGAGGTGGGCTGTGATCTCGCTCTCCTTGAGCGCCAGGCTTTCAACCGAACCCGCGCCGAACTCGACCAGCAGGGCAGCCGCCTCCGGATCGAGCCGCGCCCAATAGCTGGGGGTGCCCTCGATCAGCTGGCTTGCCGCCGTCAATGCCGGCGCCACCATCAATTCCACCGCCGACGCACCCATCGCCACGAGATGCGGCACGACGGACACTGCAGCGTCGATCGACGGGAAGATCAGGAAGGCCACGCCCCTGACGGCCGGCACCGGAACGGTCTCCATCACCGCCTCGGCGATGAAGGCAAGCGTCCCCTCCGACCCAACGAGCAGCCGGCGGAATATCTGCAGAGGCGTCTCGCCATCGAGGAGAGCGCAGAGCCGGTAGCCATGCGTGTTGCGTATCGAGTATTTCCGGCGCACCCGTACGGCAAGTTCCGCGTCGGCTAGCAGTTCGGCACGCAGCTGCATCAGCCCCTCGGCCAGGGCTGGCTCGGCTGCCGCGAACGCCTCCTCGGCACCTGGCTCCGCCGTGTCGATGATCGTTCCCGATGGCAATACGAAGGTGCAGTCGGCCATGGTGCGATAGGCATCGCGGTCGAGCGTGCAGCGCATTCCTCCCGCATTGTTGGCGATCACGCCACCGATCGTGCAGGCGCCGTGGCTGGCCGGGTCGGGGCCAAGCTGACGGCCGTGCCGCGCAACATGGGCATTGGCAATGCCGAGGATAGTGCCGGCTTTCGCGCGGAGGCGCAGGCCGTTCTGCTCGATGCTGCAGCCTTGCCAGTATCGTCGGACATCGATCAGCACATCGTCCGACTGCGACTGGCCGTTGAGGCTCGTCCCGGCGGCGCGGAATACGGCCTTCCGACCATTCTGCCGACAGAATTCCAGCAGGCGTGCCATCTCGTCGACGCTGCGCGGCATGACGACGACATTGGGCAGGTAGCGATACGGACTGGCGTCCGATGCATAGCGAACGAGATCGGTCAGCCGATGAAGAACTCTGTCCGGCCCCAGCAAGCTCACCAGGGAGTCGCGCAGATCGGCCGGCGTTCCATCGATACGGTCGTCGGGAACGGCATCGCAGACGATCGAGCCTGACGGACGCCCGATCTTGGTGGGATTGGCCTCAAAGAGCTTCCTCAACCGCCCCTCCTGCTGATCAGCCTGCGGCGCACGGATGGCCGCTGCACGAGACTGATGCATCAGCGACCGGGCTTCTTCCCGGTTTCCGGCCCGAATTGCAGAAAACCGGTCAGCCGATTTCGCGCAGGTCCGACCCCACCAGCGGGCGGCCGATCAGTTCTGGCTTGGAGAGCTGTCGAGGCCGGGAACCAGCCCCGGATCGACTTCTGTGGGGCTTGGGGCCGGGGACGTGGCCGGAACCGGTAAACGCTCGACCTCGGACGCTTCCGCCACGGCCGGGCCGAGGCAATTCGCACGCGGCGCGGGCGGTTCGAAGAGGTTCGCGAGATCGTGCCACTGGGCCACGAGCCGTTGCCGCCAGCCCGGGTTCTCGCCTGCCGGCGCAGGATTGACGGTGATCGTGGCCGTCAGACCGGAGACGAGCGGAACCCCCGGCGGCACCTCGTCGATCGCGATGCGGACCGGAACCCGCTGGGCGAGCTGAACCCAGGTATAGATCGGATTGACGTCCGGCAGCCCCTGCGCGCCGGCCGCGGCGTTCCCGACGCTGATGCCGCGCGTGATCGTCTCGACATGGCCCTTGATGGGGGTGCCATAGCCCATCAGCTTCGCTTCGACGGGATCGCCGATGCAGATCTGGGCAAGCTTCGTCTCCTCGAAATAGCCGTCGATCCAGAAGCTCTCGGCATCCACGACCGAGATGTTGCTGTTGCCGACCGCCGCGAAATCGCCGACGCGCAGCAGCAGGTTGGTGACGTAGCCGTTGACCGGGCTCGTCACCTTGGTGCGCTCCATATTGATCCGGGCCTGCGCCAGTTGCTGGGTTGCGGCGTCGAAAGCAGCCTTCGCCTGCAAGGCGCCGCCGGCAAAGACCTGCTGCTCCTCGGGCGTGGTCGCGGCGTCCGACAGGCGCTGGCGACGGTCGGATTGCGCCTGCTTGACCTGGACGTCGGCCGCCG
Source organism: Kaistia soli DSM 19436 (assembly GCF_900129325.1). GTDB lineage: Bacteria > Pseudomonadota > Alphaproteobacteria > Rhizobiales > Kaistiaceae > Kaistia > Kaistia soli. Next base: position 54,386 of record NZ_FQUP01000006.1, read on the forward strand.
CCTGGTCGACGCCCGCCTGCGCGGTCCTCGCTGCGACTTCGAAGTTGAACGGGTCGATCTCGTAGAGCAGTTCGCCCTGCCGGACGAACTTGTTGTCGGCCACGGCGAGGCGGATGATCTCTCCCGACACTTGCGGAGCGATATTGGCAACCTGGACACGCACGACGCCATTCCGCGTCCAAGGCGTCGTCGCGTAGTACTGCCAGACCATCAGAACTGCCACGACCGCCGCGGCTGCGACGGCCAGCGTGGCGAGCGTCGTCGCTGCTTTCGCGACGAAGTGCAAGACGGGTGATCTGCGGCGCGCCTCGATCGAGGCAGCATTGGTCGGGGGAGCTGTCGGCAGCGATTCCGCGGCGACCGGGGCTTCCGCAGGGGCAGGTCTCGGCTCAGGGGCGGAGCTTGCCGCTGCGAGTGAGCTGGGCGTGGACAGCACGGACGTGGATGGCTCGGCCATGGACATCCTCTAGGTCAGGATCGTGATGAGCGCGAAGATCGCGACGAAGAGGCCGCACTCCGCCAGTGACGGGTTCGAGAACCAGTGTCCGAATCCGATGCGCGCCAGGACCGGGCGAAGCACGAGCGCGACAAGGATCGCGAGACCGAGCGTGCGGACGATCGGAGCGATCATGACGCCGCCGATGACGAGATCGTAGAAGCGCGGGGTCATCGCGTGTCGGGCTCCCGCAACCTGGCGAGAGCGAGCCCCGCTGCGGCGAGAGCCGCCGCGCCCGTGCTCGGCATCCTCGAGGCCAGCAGATCCGCGGCGGCGATCATGCCTCCTGCATTGGCCGCTGCGACGGCCGCTGCGGACGCCCGGCGCTGATCGTGAGGCGTGTCGGCCGGGAGCATGTCGAGCGCCCCGCCGGCGAGGCGGAGGATCGCGGCCTCGTCGAACATGCGCAATGCCGCCTCGACATCGCTCTGCCCGGCGGTATCCTTCCCCGTGGTTGCCGCGATCCGCGACACGCGCCCGGCATCGCGGAACATCTGCTCTTCGCGGTGGGGGCGGTGACTTGCCTGCCGGTTGTCGAGGTCCCGGGCCGCCTCGCCGAGCAGGATGCGGCGCTGGCGGGCCGGCTCGAGCGGCGGTAGCAGTTTCTGGCAGATAGCAAGCAGCAGAGATGCGAGGCACAGGAAGAGGCAGGAGAACAGGAAGGTCTGTGGACTGTAACTCTGTTGGTTGGCAGGGCTGAAGATCGCGATCGCAAAGACTAGATTACTGCGGCCGAGCGAGGCCAAAGCGAGGTTCGGCAGCGTCATCAGCAGCGTCGGCACCAGGACGAACGGCAGCAGGCCGATCGCGAGCAGCGGGAAATCGCTGACGCCATCCAGGACGACGAATTCGAGGATCCCGGCCAGGAGGCCGCCGATCGGCGCCGCGACCAGTGCAAGCTTGGAGGCGCCGGCGGGATCCGGCGCCATGAAGGACAGGCCGATCAGGATGCCGACGAAGGCAAGGGACACGCTTGTGGCGTCCCAGCCGGCGAGAGCGAGCGCCGCTGCCGAAAGACTGAAATAGACGATCGCGCGCAAGGCGTTGGCGGCTGCGATCCGGGTGGACCGGTAAAGCGGAGAGCGCCATCCGCGCTGCGGCAGCTTGCTGGCCGTCAATGCCGCAAGGCTGGCGGCAACGTCGCCTTGTCTCCGCCTGAGCTCGGCCGTCATCCAGGCGATGGCACCGGCGGCGGGGGCGCGTGGATCGCGCGTGGCGCCCTGCCCCGCCGTCAGGACGGCGAGCATCCGCGCGGCTGCGAGCGTGAACACCAGGTCGACCATGGCGGTGCGCGCAGCGGTGCTGCGCCTGGGTCCGAGGCTCGACTCGAGCGCGAGGCCGGTGATGTCGGGCCTGAGGCCGGTGATGTCGCGCAGCAGCGCGGCGCTTTCGCCGGCGCCCGGCGAAATGCCCTGCAGCGCCGCCCGGCCGAACGCCGCGACGCGGTGCTGCAGGTCGGCGAGGCGCTGGTGGATCCTCGGGTGATGATCGGGCGCGAAGAGGATGTCGTTGACGAGCGTCGAGGCGATGATGCCGACGACAATCGCTGCCCCGCGCTCATGGGCCAGCTGGAACACGCTCTGCGGCATATCGAGAGGCTCGATGGCGACCAGCGCCACCGAGATTATGCACAGCACCGCGGCATAGCTGCGGAAGCCGTCCAGAAGGCAGGAGACGAAGACGCAGGCACCGATCCAGAGCGCGAGCACCGCGATCAGGAGCCCGCCCGTCTGGTGGAAGATCCCGATGATGCCAACCGCCGCCGTCAGGCCGATGATGCTGGCGGCGACGCGATAGGCCGCCTTCTCCATCCCCTGCCCGCGGGTCGGGAAGGCCAGCACCGCCACGGTTAGCGCGGCCGTCGCGGGAGACTGGAGTTCGAGGCGGAACGCGGCATAGAGCGCGAGCACCAGGGCGATCCAGGTTCGCAGCGCGAAGGCCCAGCCCGCAATTGGAAAGCCGGCCAGGACGAGGGGCCGTTGCCCGACAGCCGCGGTCATGTCGATCGCTTCTCGCGGCTCGGCTGCCCATAAGAGGCGTCCGGATCGACCTTGCCCTTGAAGACGAAGTAGACGGAAATCGTGTAGGCGAGCGTGATCGGCAGGACGACGATCCCCGCCCCCCAGAACATGAAGGACTGGCTTGCATGCGGCGCTGCCGCTTCGGCGATCGTGACCGAGAACGGGATGATGTAGGGATAGAAGGAGACAGCGAGAGTTGCGAAGGCGGCCGCGAAGATGACGGCGCCGCACAGGAACGGTGCCAGATCCATCCGCCGGCGGATCGCGAGCGCCATCGCCGCGGAGGCCAGCGCGCCGATCACCGGGAAGACGATCAGGACGGGCCGCTCCAGCCAGAGATTCATGACGGCGAGGTCGAGCGCCAGCGAATAGGCGAAGATCGCGGCGAGAAGGACAAGCACGGCGACGAGCAGCCTGGGCAGCACGCCGAAGGCGAATGCCTGCACGTCATCGGTCGTCTTGCGCGTCAACCATCCGGCGCCGAGCAGCGCATAGCCGAGCAACAGCGCGATCCCGCACAGCACGGCGAAGGGCGATAGCCAGCCGAACGCGCCGCCGACATAACGCCCATCGGCGATCGGAAGGCCTTCGACCAGGGCGCCGATCGCGACGCCCTGCACGAAGGTGGCGACCAGCGATCCGAGAATGAAGCACCAGGTCCAGAACCCGGGATGGCGGCTCTTCTCGCGGAACTCGAAGGAGACGCCGCGCAGGATGAGCCCGGTCAGCATGACGATGATCGGCAGGTAGAAGGCCGAAAGCAGGGTCGCATAAACGAGGGGGAAGACCCCGAACAGGATCGTCCCGGCGATCACCAGCCACGTCTCGTTGCCGTCCCAGACCGGAGCGATCGCGCGGAGCATGTGCCGGCGCCCCCGCTCGTTCGGCATCAGGGCCAGCAGCATTCCGACGCCCAGGTCAAACCCGTCCAGAAGGACATAGAGCAGGATCGAGAGCGCGAGCGCGGCCGTCCAAAATTCCGTCATGATGCCACCTCCTGGTGCGAAACGGCCACAGGACCGGGGACACCGGGGCTCTCGCCGGGAATGGACAGGGGTCGTTTCGGGTTGGTCTCGCCCGGCTCGAAAAGGGGGATCGGCACGGGACCGCGCAGGATCAGGCGGAAGATGTAGGTCACCCCTGCCGCGAAGATGACCGCATAGACGACGGTGAAGATGATGATTGTCGCCCAGACCTGCGCGCCGGTGAGGGACGGCGTGACCGCGTCGGCCGTGCGCAGCATGCCGTAGACGGTCCAGGGCTGGCGACCGACTTCGGCCGTGAACCAGCCGGTCAGCGTCGCTGTGAAGCCGAGCGGAAATGAGATGGCTATCGCCCGGAGGAGCCATTGTCGATCCTCGAGCCGCCCGCGGGCGATCTGCAGGCAGCCGTACCAGGCGAGACCGAGCATCAGTAGCCCACACCCCACCATGATGCGGAACGCGAAAAAGGGGATGATGACGGGCGGGCGTTCCGCATCCGGAAAGCTCTCGATCCCCACCTCCTTCGCCGTCAGGCTCATCGAGCCGATCAGGCTGCCAAGATACGGGATGGTAACGGCGAAGTCGTTCGACTGCGTGGCCTCGTTGGGCCATGCGATCAGCACTTCCGACGCTGGCTGCTCATCCTTCCACCGCGCTTCGATAGCCGCGAACTTCGCCGGCTGCTTATCATGGGTGTAGTCGCCGACCAGATGGCCGACCAAGAGCTGAGCTGGAACGAGCACCGCGGCGAGGCCTAGGGCCATGCGCAGCATGACCGCGGCCTCGGCCCTGAACGCGCCATGCAGCAGGTGCCACGCCCCGGCCGCAGCGATACAGAATGCGGAGGTGATATAGGCGGCCAGCAGCATATGCGGGAATCGCACCCAGACGACCGGGCTGAACAGGATCGCGCGCCAGTCGTTCGGCCAGAACACGCCGTCAGGCTGCAGTTCGAAGCCGACCGGTGACTGCATCCAGCTGTTGTTGACCATGATCCAGAATGACGAAAGCGTCGTTCCGAGCGCCACCATTAGGCAGGAAAAGAGATAGAGCCAGCTCGGCACGCGGCCGCGGCCCAACATCAAAACGCCAAAAAAGCTTGCCTCGAGCGCGAAGGCCGTGAAGCTCTCATAGAGCAGAAGCGGCCCCTGGATGGGACCGGTCCGCCGTGCGAGTTCGCTCCAGTTGGTGCCGAACTGGAAGGCCATCACGATACCCGAGACGACCCCCATGCCGAAGGCGATAGCGAAGATCGTGAGCCAGTAATCGAACAGTCGCCGATAGACCGGTCGACCGGTCGCCAGCCATCGCGCCTCAAGCACACAGAGCCAGGCCGCAAGCCCCACTGTGAAGGCCGGGAAGATGATATGGAATGACACGGTCCCAGCGAACTGGAGGCGGGACAGCAACAGGGCGGTCGTGTCCATGACACGGTTCCTTTCCAGCAAGTTGCCTTGAAGTGCGCAGCCGAGGACCAGTGGCCATCGTGGCGTCGCTTTACTTCATGTTCTCGACGACCATCTCCCAGACGTCGTGTCACTTGCCGTGCAAGACCGCCCTCGCGCCGTCGAGGGCCATGCCGAGGGCGGCTTCGGGTTGCATGAAGGGTGGTGGAGGCATAACGAGCTCCATCGGGCTGACCTTGACGTGCGGTAGCGCCGGCCCCGGTTGTTCCAGCCAGGCCAGAACGGCCACCTCTTCACGCCGGCGGTGACGAGAACATCGATCAGGACATCAGAGACACGCTGGCTCAAGGACGCAGCTCCTCATTCGGAGTGAATGACGAAATCACCACTAGAGCCCGAACGGCGCGAGCCGCCCTGCCCGATTGCTGGCTTCCATCGTCGGCCGCCCTCAGCCTCCGCTGACGACGTCTGGCATGATTTTGCCCATCTCCATGGCCTGACTGGCGGGACCTTCCAGAATGCTGAGGACAATCTGGTCGTTGGGCGCGCCGGTTGCCTCCTGCACTAAAGCCCAGAGCTGGACGAGCAGACCGCGTTTGTAGACATCGGAACGGCCCGTACGGATCAGAAGCGTCAGCGCAACCGCCGCTGCTGGCACGCCCGCAGTGAAGCCGCTACCCGGCTGGTAATCCTGAAAGACCACATGGACCCAGTTGCGCGGCACATCGGCATATTCGTGGTGCAGCGCCGTCAGCTTCTCTGCGAGAGCCTGTTTGCCCGTTGCCGTGAGGCTGCCGGCTTCAGTAACGATCGTATAGAGCGGCATGCTTCGCCTCCTTGTCGTCGGCTACCGCAGCAGGTTGGACTGAGCGAGATCGATGAGCTCGCCTCCACGTCCATCGAGGACCGCCTTCAGCATGAACATGCTGAAGGACTCCGCTTCCTCGACCGTCTTGACCGGTGGCATTACCAATTCCTGCCGGACGCTGACGACGTCGAGTAGGGCCGGCCCGTCATGGGCAAGCACCTCTTTGACGGCGGCCTCGAGGTCGGACGGATCCTCCACCCGCACCCCCTTAATCCCCATTGCCTCTGCCATCGCGGCAAAGTTCGGGTTCTTCAGATCGACGCCGGCGTCCAAGAATCCAGAAGCCTTCATCTCGAGCTCCACGAAGCCGAGCGTGCCGTTGTTGAGGACCACGACCTTCACCGGCAATCCATGCTGGATGAGCGTGACGAACTCGCCCATCATCATCGTGAAGCCGCCGTCGCCTGACATCGAGATGACCTGGCGTTCCGGAAACGCCGCCTGGGCCCCGATCGCCTGCAGCATGGCATTGGCCATCGAGCCGTGGCTGAACGAGCCAACGAGGCGGCGACGACCGTTCAGCTTCAGGTATCGCGCTGCCCAGGCCACGGGCGTGCCGACGTCGCAGGTAAAGATTGCGTCGTTGCTCGCATAGTCGCTCACGAGGCGATTAAGATATTGAGGATGGATGTGGCGCGTTCCGGGCCCGCCCTCGGCGAGCGCATCGAGATCGGCGCGCGCTTTGCGATAATCGGCGCGGGCGTCGTCAAGATGCGCACTGTCCTCCTTGACGTCGATTTTCGGAAGAAGAGCGGCGAGTGTGTCATGCACGGTGCCGACGACGCCAAGATCGAGGGAACAGCGATTGCCGAGCGCCGCGGCGCGAATATCGACCTGGGCGACACGCGCGTGAGTGGGGAAGAACTGGCGGTAGGGGAAGTCGGTGCCGAGCAGAAGAAGCGTGTCGCAGTTCTTCATTGCATTGTAGCCGGACGAAAAGCCGAGCAGGCCTGTCATGCCAACATCATAAGGATTGTCGTGCTCCACGAATTCCTTGCCACGAAGCGCGTGCACAATCGGCGCTCGCAGGCGTCGCGCCAGCTCCACCACCTCGTCATGAGCGTGGATGCAGCCGGCACCGCAGAAGAGCGTGACGCGCTCGCCCTCGTTCAAGAGATCAGCCAGTGCATCGAGCTCGCTCTCGCCCGGACGCACGATCGGCTCAGCGGGCAGCAGCCAGGAGGGCACACTCTTTTCGAGGGGCTTCAGCGCGATGTCCCCGGGCAGCACTACCACCGCGACGCCGCGTTCGGCCACTGCGACCCGCATGGCGCGAAGCAGCACCTGCGGCAACTGGGCCGGGCTCGAGACCAGCTCGGCATAGTGGCTGCATTCTCGGAACAGGCTCTCTGGATGCGTCGCCTGGAAGTAGTCGATACCGATTTCGCTACTCGGAATATGCGCTGCAATGGCAAGCATCGGGACTCGGCTTCGCTGCGCCTCATAGAGCCCATTGATGAGATGAAGGTTTCCCGGTCCGCAACTGCCGGCGCAGACCGCCAATTCTCCGGTCAGGTGAGCCTCCGCCGCGGCGGCGAAGGCGGCACCCTCTTCGTGGCGCATATGGATCCACTCGATGGCACCGAGCCGCCGCAGCGCGTCGGTGAAGCCGTTCAGCGAATCCCCCACCACGCCGTAGATGCGCTTCACGCCGGCAGCTGCGAGCGTGTCCGCGAGGAAATCGGCTCCGGTCTGCGTCATTGGTCAAAACTCCCATGTTGCGGCGGAGCCGCGCTCACAGCGCTGCCAGGCGCTTGACGGACTAGGCGAGGTAGTTCTTCAGGATTGGCAGATCGGTGACCGAATAAGCCATCCCGAACCTGTAGCCGCGGCCCACCCGCAGGGGAGCGATCGCGTGCATGTCCTCGCCAGCCACCACTGGAATCGACAGCTCGGCCGATGCCGCCCAGACATCGGTGAAGGTGAGGTCGTCCATGAGCGAGAGCGTCAGCTCATTGACGGCCGGCTGGTCCTGCTTGCCGGCGCTAAGCTGCGGGAAGTAGCGGCGGATGATCGTCGGTCGGTTGAACACCGTTCGGGGATCATCGACTTTCGCCTCCAGTTGGATGCGGGCCGTCGCCAGCCTTTCGCCATGCGCCGAAATGCTTGCACCAAACCTGCTGCCGGCCGCGACTGGGGCAGCAGCGGCGCTCGGCGCGGCGAAGCTGCGCGTCTGAAAAACGCTGCCAAGCTTCTTCGGGTAGCCCTGGACCCAGCCCCGAGCGAGCGCGGCATCATTGTCGACAAAGATGTAGGGGCAGAAATTGACCGGCTTGCCATCCAGTCGCGCCTCGACGAGCACAAAGGCCTCGCGGTACTGATAGCGGGCCGGATCCGTGAGTTCGTCGTTCTCGCCCGTAAACTGCCAGTCGAGAAACCAGAAGAACGCTCTTCCCTGATCCGCCTCGTCAGGGACCAACCCCGGCGGCAGGAGCGCAGTGACGGCGGCGGGGTCCGCCCAATATTCGATCGCAATGCAATCGCTCGAATAGTGCCACGGCGGTGGCGGCGTTAGTTGTGACGCACCTTCCGGGGTCAGAGGTACGGTGTAGCCCTTGAGCATTGTGCGGCCTCTCTTCCAGGGGAACGATCCTTGGTGCGCCAGAAAATGCCGGATGACGCGGGAGGCGTCTTTCAACCTTCCGGCGCGAATTTTACAAAGTCGGCACGGCGCCCGACGATCGGCCGAGATAATCGATCCGCGAGTCGAGCAGCAGTGGTCCAACGGGTGCTTCGCCCGACAGATGCTCCCGGCGCCACCGCCCCGGGCTCACCCTGTTCCGTGCTTTGAATGCGATACTGAAATGGCTCTGATTGCCGAAACCGCAGGCGAGCGCGATTTCGGCGAGTGATATCTCAGGATCGAGCAAAAGCTGTTCAGCTCGGTTGATCCGGCACGATATCAGCCACTGATGTGGGCTGACGCCGGTCGTGTTCCGGAAGGCACGGCCGAAATGTGCGCTCGATATCCGACATTCTCGAGCGAGTTCGGCCAGCGAAACATCGAGATTAGCATTCATCATCTCTTTCGCGCGCCGCTCCTGCCAGGGCGCAAGGCGTGTTGGGGAGGCTGATGTCTGCACCGTGCGTTCACTGTAGCGGCCAATGATATGGGCGCAGGCGCCGCTGAGAAGGCCGTCAAGCAGGAGGCCGCTGAGCGGGTGCCGGCCGGACAGGGCAGCGCGCGCGCCCTCTGCCAGGCCCCTCATGACCGGATCGTTCCAGCCACGCGGCAGATCACTTCGGAGTTCGGAGATCGATGCCTTGTCGATCTCGGACGCCGCACGGTTCAATGCGGTGAGGGGTAGCGAAAAGTGAATGAAGTGGGAGGGACCGTGGACAAGCGCGCGCGGATCCTGCCGCTGATCGATGATATAGGTCTCGCCGGACAGTCCGGGCTCGACCGGGACAGAACGCCCGTTCAGCCATAGCTCGTGGTCGACGCCCCGTAGGAGAACGGCGACGTGGAAGCTCTCCTGATAACCCAGCGACTGGTTCGGTCCGGTCCTGCGGGGCTCCAGGAGAATCTCCGACAGCGTCAGTTCGCCGGGTCTCTGGATGTGTTGGAGGTGCGGGGGTGGCTCCGGCGCCTCAAAGCTCTCGGCTATGAGCGAAGCGGGGCTGCGGCGCGATAAGACCTTAGGGGGATATTGCGTGCTCATGCGAAAAGCTTCGCTGCGCATCGCGTCGCCGGCGAGTTTTGGTTTGTAAATTCCGGTAAAACATCGGCACCGCAATAGAGGCGTCAGCGGGTACCGAGCCGGACTATCAGGCGGCGCGACGCAAGGAGATCGGGCGTATCCCAGCCTTCCTTGAACTGCTCATAGACAGAAGCGAGAAGCGAGCGTGCCCGCGCTTTGTCCTCTTCGGCGACGAGGCGCGCCAAAGGCAGTGCGGCGCGCAGTTCCCATCCCGGGGAGGAACGTAGCTTCGCTTCCGCGAGGGCGGACTCAAGCATCTCCTTGGCGGAGCCGATGTCAGGGTTGGGCTGCTGGAGCAGGATCTCGCCACGAGCGCGCTGGATGTCGGACAACCACATCGTGCCGCCAGCACGTCTCGCACGGGCCATTGCGTCGTCGATGACGGCAAGGGCTTCGATCGGCCGGCCGCACCCGGCCAGCGCCTCGGCCTGCGCCCGCATCGTCCCGAAAATGGCCGTGTAGTACTGGTTCACCTCTGCGGCATGCACGGCCTCGCCCAGCATTCCGGCTGCTGCCTGGGCGTCGCCTTCGAGCAAAAGCCACTCGCCCTTCATGGCGAGGCCGACGGCATGATAGGGCGCCAGAGCGTGGGTCCGCGCTCGCGACAGCAACTCGTCCGCCATCGCCCCTGCCCTCGCCAGATCGCCGAGCCAGAAGAATACCGGGGTCAGGTAGGAGAGCGCGATGCAATGCGTCACCGGATGATCATACAACCTCGCCTTCTGGAGTCCCTGTTCGGCAATCGCGAGCGCTCGATCGGGCATACCGCTGAGCCAAAGTGCGCGTGAATAGGTCGTGTAACCGGACACATGAAGGCTATGACCGAAAATATTGAGCCGCTCCGCACTGAGGCCCGCCGCATTGCTAAATGCAATCTCACAATGGCGGCGCGCTGCAGACTGCCGTCCAATTAGGTGCAGTGAAACTGCAAGAAGCCACTCGGTCAGCGCCTTCTGTGCTAGATCGTCCATCCCCCGCGTGATCCTTCGGCGCCTGCGCGCTGCGGCCAGCGAGCCATGAAAATCGGCACGCCTGGAGTGAAAAGTGTAATAGCCCGTCAGCAGTTGCAGATGCCGTCCCGTATCCGCGTGTGCTGTCGCGATCTCCAGTGCCCGCTCGTAGGTCCGCCTGACTTCTTCGCCATTGCCGCTGCCATACATCAGCGCCGTCGCAAGCGTTTCCTGCAACGAAAGCTCGAGCATTGATCCGCGGCAGTCATCGTCGAGCGCGTTGAGGCCGAGCCGGCACCAATGACGACAATCGTCAAGCAGCGAGAGCCCCAAGAACAGAGGCCCCGCCGACGACGCCAGATCGGTTCCGGTTCGGCGATCTCCTGAAACCGAAAAGCTCCAAGAAAGCGCCTTGCGGATATTGCCCAGGTGCGGAACGAGCTGGGATACCGCTCCCGTCACAATGTCGGGTCCGGAACCATTTCCAGTTCTGAGCAGATCAGCGAAATAGACAGCATGGCGCTGTGCGAGCTTGCTTGCCTCGCTTGCTTCAGCAAGACGCAATTCCGCATAGGCGCGTGTCGTGTCAAGGAGTCGGAAGCAGGCTGGTCCTGATTTCGGCGCAACGGCCACGAGCGACTTGTCGATGAGGCCGGCAACAGCTGCGCCCACGGAAGCGGTACCTAGCCCTGTTTCACCCGTGACAGCGCTGGCGGCAGCCATCGAGAATGGACCTGCGAACACAGAAAGCTTGCGAAAGACATCTTGTTCGAAAGGCGAGAGGCGCGCGTAGCTCCAGTCGAGTGTCGCCTGAAGGGTCTGATGACGCATCTGGCCAATTCGATCGCCCTGAAGGAACAGCTCACCGCCCCCGTCGAGCATTTCGGCGAGCGTATCGAACCCATAGGTCCCAGCCCGACTCGCAGCGATCTCGATCGCAAGTGCTATGCCGTCAAGCCGTCGGCAGATTGCCGCCACCACGGGAGCTTCGGAATCCCGGAGGGGCCCCGAGTGGCCGCTGGAAATCGCTCGATCCATGAACAGTTGAACTGCCGGCGCGGCGAGTGCCTGGGATGCGGTTGGCGTTCCAAACGCGGGACATCCGAGGGGCAGCAGACTGTGAACAGTCTCCTCCTGGATGCGGAGGGCCTCACGGCTGGTTGCAACGATGTGGACATTGGGCGCTCCCTTGAGCAATGTCGCCACGAGGGGCGCCATGGCCTCGATCACGTGCTCGCAGCTATCCAGTATCAGGAGCATGTGCCGGTCAGCGAGATGCTGGGCCAAAGTGGCCAGCGGATCCGGACCACGAACCGCGCAGCCCGCGGCCGCCAGAACGACGCCGACCGCGAGGGTTGGTTCACCCACTGCCCCGAGATCAGCAAATGCGATCGACGGCGCAGCAAAATCTGAAGCGAGCGCTTGAGCTGTTGCGACAGCGACAGTTGTCTTGCCGACCCCGCCGGGTCCTACAATGGTCACAAAGCGCCGCGAGAGTACCTGAAGGCAGAGGGCATCGACGGTTTCATGCCGTCCGAATACAGTTGCTGGCAGCTGAGGGAGTTTTGCAAGGTCGGCGGGTGGTGCAAATCGCGTCTGCCGATCGAGCCGCTGGATGGGAGCAACGAAAACATATCCACGCCCCGAAACGGCGGCAATGAACTTGGCGCCTTCAGCGCTGTCGCCCAAGAATTTGCGCAGAGACGCGATCTGGACGCGAAGATTCGCATCCTCGACGGTGGCATGCGGCCAGGCGCGCTGCATCAATTCGCGCGCTCCAACAACCTCTCCGGCACGCTCGGTAAGTGCGGTCAGGATCTCGAAAGCCCGACTTCCCAGCGGTACCCTATCCCCGTTCCTGAGCAGCAGCCGTTTACCTGGAACGAGCGTAAACGGCCCAAAGACAAGAATGTCGATGCTAGCGCTCAAGAATCCTCGCTGCTCTAGGTCATTTAGGGCCACCGTGCTGCCGCGCCCATCAGCGGACTAAGATAATATGCAATGGCGGCAGACGTATCGCCATCCTCGGCAACACCAGTGTCGAGGATGGCGAGAACGAGGTATTTGAAGGCCCGGTTAGGCCGAAATAACCAGCAAGCATCGGTACAGAACGGTTGTTGACGATAGAGCTCAACCGAGCACATGCCCTTAACGCCTTGGAAAGACAGCACATATAGCGAGCTCGTTGCTGTGCCAGTCGGCCCATGAGATAAACCTGCTGTGGTGACCCGAAGGCGGGGGCAATAACCTCGTCTAGCACCGGGCGTGCTGCAACGAGGCGGAATTGTCCGTTCACGGTCGGCAGCTTGCAATACACTGAAATGGATTGAAGGGGGGGCGCAAGATGGACGACCTCAAGAGCGCCAAGCCCGTGATTTTCGCGGTTGCGCTTCTAGTCACCCTTTTCATTTCCGCCTGTGCATTCTTGTTGTTTGAAGGCGGCATCCTCTCTCTGTTCTTTCTAGCCATCACAAGCGCGCTTCTTGGTGGGTCGATCCATTCTTACTATCGGGAACGCCTTCTCCGCAAAACCGAACGTGGTTTCGTCGAGAACATTCCGGGCCTGGGGTGGACTTCCGACGGCGGCGGACGAATACGTAGCATGAACTCTCGAATGAGGGAGTTCCTTCAGGTGCCGCGGGGCTCCCTCGTAGTTTCTCCAGAGTCCATTCACCCGGAAGATAAGTACAAGACGCTGGATCTATGGGGGCAGCAGCACAGATCGGAAAAGCGTGGCACGCACCGTCTTCTCGGTCCTGATGGACGCTATCACTGGTTTCGATCGGCAGTGCATCCCATCCTTGATCAAAGCGGTGTGGTCGTTTCGTCGTGGGGAACGTTCATTGACATCAGTGATCTGAAAGCAGCCGAAGACGCTCTGCGCAGCAGCGAGGAGAACCTCAGAACAATCCTAGATCACATTCCAGAAAATATCGTGATTGCGGACAGCAATGGAGAGAATGAATACTCCAATCAACATAGCATGATCTTCTACGGCAGCATGTTTCACGAGGTGAACGGATCAGGATATCACAAGTTCATTCATCCGGATGACGTGGACGAATACGTTGCCGATACCCTATTTTGCATCGAGAACGCTGTGCCGATGAATCGGCTGGTCCGCCAGCGTAGATATGATGGCGTATATCGCTGGTTCAGGATGCGCGTGAATCCGGCATTCGACGAGAATGGCAAGGTCGTTCGTTGGTACGGTCTCCACATCGATATCGATGACGAAGTGAAGGCCATGGCGGCTTTGCAGGATGCGAAAGACAAGCTGGCACAGGCGTCGGAATATGCAAGCTTGGCGGAGCTTGCGGCCTCGATCGCTCACGAGGTCAACCAGCCATTGGCTGCCGTGGTTACTAATAGTGAAGCCTGTCAACTCTGGCTGTCAGCCGAATCGCTGAACCTCGACAGAGCTCGAACGAATGTCAGCCGAATAGTCCGCGATGCGAAGGGCGCGGCCGACATTGTAAGCCGGATACGCGAGCTATTTGCAAAAAAGGCGCCTCACAAGGAAGCGGCCGATATCAATAACCTCTTGAATGAGATGATCGGCTTAATCTTAAAGAAATACTCCGACAAACGACTATCAATTTCCATGGACCTGGATGAACATATTCCTCTCATAGAACTCGATAGAGTACAGATTCAGCAGCTTATGTTTAACATTCTGCGAAATGGCGTTGAGGCGATGCGAGAAAACGGAGAAGTGCCGATGAGACTGGATATCAGCTCTCGTGTGGCTGGCGACGCCGCGATTGTGAGGGTTGCCGATAACGGGATCGGGCTGGCGGACTCACGTAAGGTCTTCGAGCCCTTTTTTACCACGAAGAGCGATGGGATGGGCATGGGGCTGTCCATCTGTCGAACCATTGTTGATGCGCATTCAGGTCGGCTCTGGGCGGAGGCTAACCCATCGCGAGGTGCAGTGTTCGCGTTCGAACTCCCGATCCACGATGCTATCTCTCTCGGGGACATCGGTCGCCGCGGGAGCCGCGACCAGCCCGACGTGTAGTGGCCGTCGGGAGCGGCTAGGCACGCGTGATCGTGTCTGCATAGCCGTTACCGCAAGAGACAGAAGCCGCACGGACTCTATCCTGAACACCGCCTGTCCCGAGGCGACTCTCCTGCCCCCGCCTGTCAAGAAGATCAGATTCATGCCGGGCGCACTCGGCTCGCGGGCAATGGGCGCCTGCACTTGTCCAGCCGGAAGCTCTAACGTGCTTCTGTTATGGATCAGCTGACCTCGTCGCTGGTAAAGTCCGTGGAGTGCATTCGCAAGTTTGGCTTCTCCGGGCGGGTGGTCGGATATGTCAGAGGACACGGGAATTGCCTTCGTCGTCGACGATGATCAGCGCGTCTGTGAGGCCGTGAGTGATCTCCTCGCGGCGCACGGAATTGATACATGGACCTTTGGTTCGGCTGCCAACTATACCGCCTTCGAAAGACCCGACCGGGCAGCATGCCTGCTTCTCGATATCGAACTCCCAGACATCAACGGGCTTGAACTTCAGACGAAATTCAACCGCGAGGATCATCCACCCATCGTCTTCATCACCGGCCATGGCGACATTCAGTCTTCTGTGCGGGCGATGAAAGGCGGCGCCGTGGACTTCCTTACGAAGCCGTTTCTGCAGAACGAACTCGTGGCTTCCGTCCGAGCGGCGATCGAGCTCGATCATAGCAATCGCCGGCAGAAGTCTGAACTGGCAATCCTGCGAGACCGTCTCGCCCTCT
The DNA here is from genome assembly GCF_900129325.1 of Kaistia soli DSM 19436. GTDB lineage: Bacteria > Pseudomonadota > Alphaproteobacteria > Rhizobiales > Kaistiaceae > Kaistia > Kaistia soli. The sequence continues at coordinate 69,554 of NZ_FQUP01000006.1, forward strand.
TGACACCAAGAGAGAGAGAAGTCCTACCGCTGGTCACTAGCGGCCTGATGAACAAGCAAGCCGCGGCGAAACTCGGCGTAAGTGAGGTGACGCTGCAGATTCATCGAAGCAACATTACCAGGAAGATGCAGTCTACTTCGTTTGCCGATCTCGTGCGCATGGCCGAGAAATTGAACTTCTTGGCGAACCGCCTCATCGGCGAGCGTGTCGAAAAATGACAGGTGGGAAGAAATCTATTGCAGTCGTCGACGATGATCAGCGGATTCTGGAATCCATCGAGGACTTGCTGGAAGCCGTCGGCCATTCAGTCCAGCTGTTCGCATCTGCAGAGGCACTCATAGAAGCAGACGCAGTGGACGGCCTTGACTGCCTGATTACGGATATTGGACTTCCCGCCATCGACGGTATCGAGCTCTGTCGGATCGTACGCACATCGTGTCCGGACTTGCCTGTCATCTTCATCACCGGACGCTACGAGACTGCTGATCAAACGCGCGCGTCAAGGAGTAACCACCAGGGCTATTTCCGCAAGCCCTTCGACGCCACCGCTCTGCTCGCGGCCGTTTCGCAGGCGCTCTCGACCCCCGGAGGCCATCATCATGACGGTTGAACCATCGATGAGAACGTTCGGAAAGCAGACTCGGGCGGCCCTCGTCCCCGACCGCAGCTGGGCGTCAGGTCAGGCAACCCCGACGGTTCCGGCCAGTCTCGAATTTGGCCCTTTCAGTCTGAGGGCAAGCGAGCGTCTGCTGACGCGGAACGGGGTTCCGGTCTCGATAGGCGGCCGCGCTTTCGACCTGCTGCTCGCCTTGGTTGATCGGGCCGGCCAGGTTGTTGGAGCAAGACAACTCCACAACCTCGTGTGGCCCGACGTCGTTGTCGAGGAAGCCAATCTTCGCGTGTGCATAGCTACCCTTCGCCGGACACTCGGCGAGCAAAATGGCGAGGCCCGCTATATCGTCAATGTGGCCGGTCGGGGCTACGCTTTTGTGGCACCAGTCAATCGGATTGCGCCGACAGAGGCTCAGACTCATCCTGGCGCCGGCAGTTTCTGCGCGGCTTCGACGTTGGGACAGCCACCGCAACTTCTGATCAGTCCCAACGAAACGATCGATGTCCTGTCTCGCCTTCTGGCATCAGACACCTTTGCGAGACTGACCGAGACCAGCAATGTCGTCCCCACAGCAGTTGCACGGGCCCTCCTGGCCTTGCTTCACGAGGCGTGCGGCCTCGACGCAGCGTGCTTTATTCTGATTTCACAGCGACAGGCCCGTCTAGACGGCGGCCGGGAGACATCTGCGTTGGCGGAACATCCGCCGCACCAGCCAACCGGCAATGCCACTATCGGCGCGCATCCTGCCGATATGCGACTGCTGATCGTTCCCGGTCGCTGCCAGCTGGTGACCATGAATATGACACCGCTCTTTGATAATCTGTTGCCAGTTGCCTCTGTTCATTTCCTGGCCACCAGCCGGGAGGCTAAACGAGCAGGCCTCGCAGGTATGAGCAGGCTCCTGCATCCGGCAGATTGCGGAGCCGATAGTGCGGCCATGATCGACGCCCTTAACCAGGTCGGCATCACCGCAATGTCCTTTCAGCAGTGGCGTGCAGAGTTAGGCCGACCGACCGGCCACGCGTCGCTCCGCATCGAAGAACTGCAAAAGGAGAATGAACGTCTCCGCCAGGCCATCTCCGATTTGACCCTTGAGAAGGTCATCCTAAGGGAAGCTTCGATCGGCAATTTGTAGGCCGACGCGATTCTGGTGGCGACTCAGATCGACCAGGGATCGCAGTAAACGAGGGTAGCTCGTTACGAGTCCAGATTATCCCAGGTGACAGGGATTTTCAGTGGCTTAATGAGAACGGCGAGACAGTGGACGTCCCGTCACCGCTACGCATTGCACAACTCACGACAGTTTTTCGTCGCAACTGCCAAGGACGCAGCACACCGAGTCGCCTCAGTCCTCGCATCCAATGTCCCTGATCGAGTTCTCTGCCCCCCGGCCGATGAATCGCCGACTCCAGCTGCATTTGTACGACGGAGGGCTAGCTCTACGTTGCTGCGGCCAACTCCCTATTCTTTCCGGGAGAGTTCCCTGTTCTCGCGCGCTGGACCCGATAACGTAAACCATTGATTTGGCGTCGCTATCGGCGTTGTCACGCTTGAAAGAGGCCGATATCGGCGAAATCTTCCCTGTATTTTCCCTGATAACAGAGAAATCAACAGAGGCGGGTTAGCGACCCACTGCGTCCACCGCCACTAACTTCTTGTTCTCAATTGTTTTTTGACCTTTGAGAGACTGCGGCCGACAGCGCCGTCGTTTTCGGGGCTTGTGAGCCGCCGCTCTTCACGAGGGTGCGGAGAGACGCATTTTGCGCCCCGTCAACCGTGCATTCTGAGCCCCCGTCTCCGTGGCGCCCTTCGGCAGTACCCAATTTGCCATTTCGGGTACCGGCGCTTCGGCGTGTCGAAGCGGTCTGCTCTTTGTCCTCGCCTGCGATCCCGGTCTTCTCGATGTCGTTGGCGATGTTCATGATCTTGCTCCGTTGGGCACCAGCCCTCTGCTGGCGCTTGCACGGAGACGAGCCCGGCAAAGATCAGGAGCCGGGCGGCGGCGGCGGCAGGTTTCCCGGCCGCCTTGACGCGGTCACAGCAATGCTCGCACCGCGGGCGAAGTCCAGTCGGAATTAGCAGAAACGCGAGAGGCCGGTGTTAACACCTACCGACTCCTCAAACGTCAAGCGCGACGTCCGCTTTGCGCCCCCATAGCGGTCGTTCCCGGTGTATTGCGTCAATGTGGAAAGCTGCCGTTGCTCCACACCCAATCAACGACGCCTGTACCGAGAACCTAGGCTTCGTCGGGGCTTAGGCATTCGCCCGAAGCATAGCGTTGGATCGTCGCGCCGACGGTGCGGATGATGAACTCGGGCGGCATCATCACGACCGGCGGCACCATCAGCACGTAACGCGTCAGCGCCAGTCCGAGCAGCTGGCTCGCGACCAGCCCGGCGCGCCTCGGCGCGGTCTCGGGCGGCCCGGCGCGGGCAACGGCCGGGAAAACCTGCGTCAGGAAAATCTTACGCAGCTGTTCGGCGGCTTCTTCATTCGATGCCGCAGAGCGCAGCAGTACCGGCATCCCGCCGCCGACCCCGTCACCTTCCCATAGGTCGAGGAAATGGCGCACCAGAGTCTCGCCGATGACGCCCGAGTCGGTCGCGCTGAGATCGGGCAGGTGCAGATCAGGTGCCGCGATCTGCGCAAACAGCGCATCCTTGCTGCCGAAATAGCGGATGATCATCGACGGATCGATGCCCGCGCGGGCGCCGATGTCGCGCACAGTGGTGCGGTCGAAGCCATTGATTGCAAACAATTCCCGCGCGGCAATTTCGATAGCTTCGCGAGTACGGAGCGCTTTGGGCGTGCTGCCCTTTGGTTTGGTCATATGCCTTTTTGCCAACGTGTGTTGACAAATGCAATAGGCTATTTTAGTCAACAGTTGTTGGCAAATTAAGGAGACACAATCATGGTACCGCTTCAAACAGACGTTCTTATCGTTGGCGCCGGACCCACAGGGCTCGCGCTCGCCACCGCCCTGCAGCAGGAAGGGGTGGATCATCTGCTGGTCGATGCGCTGGAGACCGCGCAAAACACGTCACGCGCCGGGGTGGTGCATCCGCATACTCTGGAAATGCTCTCAAGGATCGGCGTCGCGGCGCCGCTGTCCGACGAGGGAATGACCGTTACCGACTTCACCGTGCGCGACCGCGACCAGCCGTTGCTCGGTATCAGCTATGCGGCGCTGCCATCGGCGTTCCAGCACATGCTGCTGGTGCCGCAATCGACCACCGAGGCCGTGCTGCAGGCGCGGCTGGTGGATCTTGGCGGCGACGTGCATCGCGGCATCGCGGCGCTGGGCGTCACGACCGATGCGAGTGGCGCGGCGGTGCAGGTAAAGACCGCCGAGGGCGAGCGCACGATCCATGCGCGCTACGTCGTCGGTGCGGATGGCATGAACAGCGTGATCCGCGAAGCCGCGGGGATCGCCTTCCAGGGAGCGGCATACGGCGAATCCTTCGTGCTCGCCGACGTCTTCATGGACTGGCCGATGGGCAACAGCGAAGTGTCGCTGTTCTTCTCGCCGGCCGGGCTCGTGGTGGTCGCGCCGCTGCCGAACGGGTCCTACCGCGTCGTCGCTACGGTCGATGACGCGCCGGCAGTGCCGGGGATCGACCTGATCCAGCACCTGCTTGACGTGCGCGGCCCGGAAGCGAGGCGCGCGCGCGTCACCGATATGGCCTGGTCGTCGCGCTTCCGCGTGCATCACCGGCTGGCTGATACCTATCGGAAGGGCCCGATCCTGCTGATGGGCGATGCCGCACACGTCCATAGCCCTGCTGGTGGTCAGGGCATGAACGCCGGGCTGGTCGATGCCATCGTGCTCGGCGAGGCGTTGACCCGCGTGGTGCGAGACGGTGCGCCGGACGGCGTGCTAGACGATTATGCGGCAACCCGCAGGCCTGCCGCCCAGTTGGTGCTAGGGCTAGCCTCCCGCCTGACGCGGATGGCGACGGTGCGGTCGGGCATTGCACGGCGGATCCGCAACATCGTGCTGCGCATCCTAAACCGCGTCCCGCCGTTCAAGCGCAACCTCAGCCTCGCCCTGTCGGGAATCTCCCGACGCAAATACAGCGTGCTGCCAGATCGGCAGCCGCTGGCGATGCCCTGCACCCCGGCACCCTGCGCGGTCGTCACACGGCCTGTAGCGGCGCCGTGATGTCGGTCCGCACGATCCAGTGTTGGCTGGCGGCGGTGTTCGTCGTGCTCGGGGGCCGGTGCCTGGTGTCGCCGGGTTTGGTCCTCGCGCTGACGATCACCCCGACGTATCGTTCCGACGCGCCGATCGTGCCTGATAGGCGCAGTCGGCAATGTCGTGATGCTGACTGCGTGTGTGGCGGGGTGGCGGGCCGCTCCAACGGAAGAACAGAGGCACTAGGAGTTATCTAAAGCGGTGGGCTTGCAACCTGGCATTTTTCAGCGTCCGGCCATGCAAACTAAGTGTCCGGAATGAGTCCGGCGATTGGCCGTCGAGGGCCGGATCGGGATCGATAGCTGCCCGACGGCTACGCGCCCCATCTCGGTCATTGATCTGGCAACGGCCGCGGCCCAAAAGCGGACATCAACGAGTTGGGGCACGTCGGCACCTTTGCGCCAGAAGCGGAAGTTGGCCTCGACACCGAATGCGGACCTTCAGTTTGTGCCGGCGGGCACTCCGATCGCTGAAACCCTAAGCTTGCATCTGCGCATCGTGCATCGTCCGTTTCAGGACGCGCTCGTCGGAGATCAGAATCGCTTCTGGATTACCGATGTTGACGTAGCGGATGACATCTGACCCCGCGAGGATGCCTGTATAGGCCGCTGTCCATTGAGACTGGTTGAAGCCTCTCGTCTCGATACAACGCTCCTTCAAGCGTGGAAGCCAATCGGTTCGCTCGTTCGGCGGGTTGATGTCGTAATTTGCCGCGCGATGGATGTCGGCGACATGTTCCTTGGGGAGCAGCCCTTGTGCTCCGAGGCTGCGCACGATGTCACTCGCGAGCTGCATTCGTAGCGCGCCACCCACAATGTTGGTCCAGGCCACCGACCTGCCGTTTGCGTTCATGGCATTGCCGAACGAGATGGCGCGCAACATCAGCCGAACGAGGAAGATTGCCGCATCGCGCGAGCGGATTGGTAGGACCGTCCCTAGGACCGCAATTGCTCCGCATCGCAGGAAACCGTTCGCGACGGTGGCGTGGGAGCGATCGAACGGATGCGTATCGCAGGCGCTCAAAATCACAATAGGTGGCGGCCGCAAGTGCCCGGCCAGGCCCCACACGTCGACAAACTTCCCACCAATATTGAGCCCCCCAACGTCAGGATTGTCGGCGTGGGTACCGTGACTATCGACGATCAGGATCGGACCACTGTAGCCATTCACGACAGAGACAAACTCGTCGGTCGACTTTGGTGCCGCCGAAATTCCGGTCAGCTTGGCTTCGGCAGCACCAGGAAGAACCTCAAGCGCCCGCCGCACATGATGCGCAATGCCGTCGCCTTCCTCGAACATTGATACGACGAGGTATTTCTTGAATTCGTCCGCAGGAATGTAGAGTGGAGGAACATGGCGCAGCTGTTCGATCAGCAGGTTGCCCGGGGTGGTCCCAATGCGTGAGACGTCGCGGGCGATGCCAAGCGGGAGATCGCCGAGCGGTAACCACTCGAGTGGGGCCTCTCCAATTATCTTGATGCCGGTGTTGGACTGCCGGAGCAGGTCCATATAATCAGGGGGCATTGTTTCGGAGAGCGCATTTTGTACGGCGCGAAAGACTCGGGCAGTTTTGATAGGGGGAGGGTTTTCATGGTGACGAAGAAAACGCGCCAACTGGCCGACAACGCCAGCGGACCGATTGATCAGAGCTGGAAGTCGGATGGTTGCAGCAGCGGTGGACGTGGCGCGAACCCCAACCGCGTAGGTCGTGATGCGAAGCTCTCCTCCGCGGAGCCCGAAAATGGGTCCGATCTCATTGATAGACTGTTCGTCCTGAACAGGGAGTTGGATCGTGTATCCGCGTTGGCGTTTGAGCGCTCTGAATGCGCGCATGCTCAACTTTGGTAGCTGCGCCCTTCCGATAAGCTCGGCCGCTTGGACATGCATCGAGGGCGCTAGAAGAATGAGGTCTGGTCGCGGCGGGTTTAGCAGGTAGATCGGGCGGTCATTCGCTTGCTCGTGCAAGCTGAATACTGCGCTCGCCGACTCCGTGATGCCGTCGACATAGTCCTGCTCAGGCGACCCTTCTAGCCTGCCATCTTCTCCTTCCGTGATGAACCCCGCCGATCGAAGGACCATCTCATTAGGCAGCGTCACGTTGTGGGAGTGATGGTGCAGCCCGGATGGCTTCATCTCCCAAGGACGCCAAGCGTCGATCATCGACAGCCTTTCGGTGATGTCGAGCCATCGGTTTGCTTCCTTCGCTTGGCGCAGCGCAGTGCGACAGTGTTGCTGCAAACGCTCCACGGTCAGTTCATGCGGACGAATTGCACCGCCGATTCTATGGGCGCTAAGGTGCAAGGGACGAACACGCAGACCTCTCCGCCAGGTCGCCACACGGCGCGCCATTTCAGGCTCGCTCGTTATGACGACCATGAACGGCCGACTTGGCGTAGGTTGTCCATGATCGAGTAAATTTTCGATGGTCACAGGCGACCAATGCCACGCGCCCTGGCCCGCCCGCCGTCTCGCAAGTCGGTCGGCCGGATCCATGGCGAGTTCGGAAATGTCGCTAGGGAAGGCTGGCACGCTCACGAGATATGGCGCGATGTGAAAAAGCCCTGGAGCGAAGCCTTGGAATGGCGACACCCTTATCGGTTCCCAAGACGGGATCGCCAGTATGTAAAAAATCTCCTCGATCATATCCGCCATGCGTAGCCTGAGTTGCTCAAATGTGGAACTTGAAGGGCTACTTCTTGATCCCTTGGGTTGGCCCCATCACTAAAAACGCGACCGACCTTGACTGTGAGGTGGCCCCTCTTCTTTCGGCAATTCGGTCAGCATCGCGCCCGCATTTCAGCCATTGGCGAGTCCAACTTTCGGTCCTGAAAGTCGCCGTTTTCTCAGTCCCTATCGAGATCCCGATAGGGTTCAGCGACATACTAGGTTCTGGACATGAAGCCCGTAAACCGATCCGTAGCAGCGAAGACGCCGACGATCTCTATAGTCAGACCGCTGCATATGGACATTTGTGGCCGCGCCTGCGTGGAGAAGTCGATGCCAAAGTGGTTGAAGGCGGTACTGCGCTTCTTCGTCGGCGAGCCGATCGCCCAGCGGCCAGCTTCCAGAACGTCCCGGCCGACAGGCGCTGCTTCGCGCCAGCGATCTTATCCGCTCATCGGCCTCAAGGAGCATGCCGGAGAAGGTAGGCCGGAAAGGCTTCACTGGAAGGCGAGCCATCCCTCCACGATACGTCGCTTCAAGGCGGAGGTGACGTGCTCCCAAGGGCACGGCATCGCGCTTCGCGACCACACGATCGAAGCCGACGGCCGCGTCGTTCCCAGCATCGTGTGTAGGACTCCGGGCTGCGACTTCCACGAGATCGTCCGCCTCGAAGGCTGGCGGGCAGGCAGGATTCCCGCCGCGATCTAGGCAGCGAGGCAGTCCGCTTCGCTGCGCAGATGGTCCGGCTCGATCCGGGTACCTTTGTCGTCGAACGCGTAGAGAAGCGATATCCGCTCACCGTTCCACTGGTAGCGGTAGTGGACCGCCTGGAGGGTCTTCTCGAGAATCGACCCGTTCAGCACGGAGATCGCCATCGCGCTGGGGCGTTCGATCGGGTGGAATAGCACCCCGTCCACATCGTTCACGATGGACTTGCCCAGGTCACGCCCGCGGTCCCGCACCTCCTCCGCGCTGAGGTGGCGCAGATCGACAAACCGGCCCGACAGCGGCGTCTTGAACATCCGCATGTCCAGGCCGATCGGGCCCTCCGAAGTGCAGGCAAGAAAGCGCTGACGCTTCGCCACGGAGATCGCCAGCGCGGTCTGCCGGTCGGCGGCGACCTCGAGGCACGGACGGTCGGCGTCGAAGAAGGTGCTGCCGTCCGGATGGCCGTAGGCGAAGGGGGCGAGGTTCCAGTTCTGAAGGCGCGCCGACGTCTTCGGGTCCTTGTTCTCTATGTTGGCTATGCGAGCCTGCGATTGGAGGCGGGGGTTGGTCAGGTTCTCGATGTCGACCAGGGCGTCCATGCGGTCGTTGGCGACCAGGCCCTCGTACACCGAGACCGGAGGGAAACGGGACGGGATGAGCCGGAAGGTCTCGCCCTTCCATGGCACGATGGGTCCGATCTCAACCGCCACGCTGGGCATCCAGGAAGCGCTTCACCTTGTAGAGGCTAGTGACCTTGCCCTCTAGCATCACGTCGAGCGCGCTGGCACCGTCGAAATACGTGTTCTTCTTGCGCACCCACTCCTCGCCGCGCTCGTCGACGGTGAAGAGGATCCGCAGCGATTTCCAGATGCCGAAGATATAGGAGAGCCGCTCCTGCGTGTCGGCGGGCAGGTTGCCGCCCTCTTTCTTCCACTTGAAGAAGGTCGAACGACCGGGGGACCCTAGCAGCAGGATCTGCTCGTCGGTGGACAGGCCCCACCGCTCGGCCATTGCGAAGAAGGCCTCCAGCTCGGCTGGAATCCCTGATCGCCCGACGACCGCATGGGCGTCGGGGGCGCTTATCGCCATCTTAAAGTACTCCTTGTCCATATGTGGACTTGACGCGGTAATTAGTCCCGATGCATACATCGTCCAGATCGAGACTGTTTCGACACTTTAGTCCAGATCATTCGGTCGTCAAGAGTCCCGGCGACGTGGCCGGCATCGTACTGGAGCAAAAGACACAATGACCATCTTCGACCCCGGGCGCGATCGCGCCGCCAACGAGTTCCCCGTCAACGGCGAGCTCATCAAGTTCGACGACGCCATCATCAGGGTGCGCGAGGCGCTTAATGCCGCCGGGCTGACCCCGGCCAGCGAGTATCAGGCCGTCATGATCGAGAAGGGACGCACCACTCATATGACCACGGACGCTAGGATCGTCCTCGCCGATCATCCTACTGGTCAGTTGCGCGCCATCCTGTCCGACGAGGCGTCCGCCTTCACCGTGAACGAGATCGGGCAGATCTGGCCCACGGATCAGATCGAGACGGACGAGTTCTACCGGATCTGGCCGGCCCCCGAGGGGCAGGACTGGGTTCTGGAGCGGAAGGACGAACCGGACGTGGTTCTCCGGCCGGGCAACACCATCGCGTTCGGCCCGAAGGGCGTCGAGCACATCGTCTCGCGCAAGCATCACGGTGCCGACAAGCTGCTGGTGACGGTCATGACGCTCAGCGGCGTGTTCCCGGGCGAAGGCGGGCTGCGCGTCAAGAGCGACGAGACGATCTCGTCTGTGCTGGAGAAGGCGGCGCGGAAGCTCGACCTCGCCGACACGTCGGGCTGGGTCGTCAGCGTGGCAGGCAACGACATCAACGCCTCGCTGACCTTCGGGCAGGCGGGCCTGACCGGTACCGTCGAACTCGACTGGATGCCGCGCGAAGGTGGCGGCGGCAATGCTTGAGCTGATCTCGCGGGCGGCGTTCGAGGCGGACGTAAGCCGCCTCGACGTCGCCGCCGTGCGTCGCTGGGGGTGGGAGATCGTGTCGGCGGAATACCCCGTCCTCGACGTCATCTTCCACCACCCGACCGCGGCGGCGCTGCGCCTGCGGCTGGAATGCGAGCAGTGGAACGAGCTGCCCCCCAGCATCCAGCTCCTGCGTGCCGACGGCACGCCGGTGGATGCGGCGCCGCCTTCCACGAGCAGCATCTTCCATCCGTGCCCCCATCCGGTGACGGGGCGTCTGTTCGTGTGCATGCGCGGGGTCCGGGAATACCATACCCATGAAAGCCACCTCACCGAGGCATGGTCGAACTATCGCGGCACGTCGGGCAACGACCTCATCGGCATCGTCACCCAGATCTACCGCTCATGGAAGAAGACAGTAGGATGACCGCGCTAAGCTGCACCACCGACACGCTCGCACGAACGATCGACATCCTGCGTGCGGGCGGCGCACGTTCCGAGGAACGCGTCGTCCTCTGGTTGGGGCCCGCCTCCGCTATCCGAGAACCGATGCCGGTGACGGAGGTCTACGAGCCGGATCAGATCACCGACATCGACTATTTCAAGCTGCCGCCGACGAGCCTGCGCGCTCTGATGACCCATCTGCGCGGCGCGCGCCTGAAGATACTGGCGCAGGTCCATAGCCACCCCGGCAGGGCCTTCCACTCGGAGGCCGACGACGAATGGGCGATCGTCCGCCATGTCGGCGCCCTGTCGCTCGTGCTGCCGGAATTCGCCCGTAACACCACGCCGGCGAACTTCGCGGAGCAGGCCGCCAGCTATCGCCTTTCCGGCGAAAACGAATGGGTTCGCGTGCCGACGGGCGGGCCGGACGGATGCATTGGAGTCGTGGGATGATCAACGCCAGGCAGGAGAATGCTCGGATGCTCGCATCGGCGCTCGGCGTCGACGAGGATGCCGCATCAGCCCGTCTCGAAGGACGGATCCTAGTTACGGCGGGCGAGCGCGCTTCCTGCGCCGATTGGGCCAGGGAGATCTGCGATCTTCTCGATCGCACGATGTCGGTGACGCGGGATCCGGCAGACGACGTGAAGGTCGAACTTGTCGTCGGCGATGCCGTGCCGCGTTCGGACGCAAAGAGGTTGTATGCCAGGATCGATGCGTCGAAGGCGGTGATCGGCCTGGAACCGCCGAAGGTGGCGTCTACGGAGCCGCATCCCCTCTTCGCGGCGATCGCAGCATGTTCGGCGGCGGCGGCGACGCTGTCCCTGGCGATCGATGCCGAGGAACTTCCGAAGGTCGGCCTTCCGATCACGGTGCCGTTCGATCAGCTCGGCATCTCGCGCGAGGCTCTTGATGCGTCGATCGACCTAGACGGCGCCGCGCTCATCGGCGCTGGCGCCGTCGGCAACGCCTTCCTGCGGGCGTTGCGCCATGTCGACGCGCGGGGTACGCTGCCGATCGTCGATCCCAAGGCCGTCGGCGGCGGCAATCCGAACCGGTGCCTCTATTTCACCGAGGCCGACGTCGAGCACCCCAAGGCTGAAACTTTGGCGCGGAACGCCAGCCCCGATTTCCCGCATGTCGCGCTAATCCCCTTCAATGGGAATTTTCACGATTACGTGGCGAAGAACGGCCCTCACCGCACCGCGATCGTCACCGTCGACAGTCGTCGCGTCCGTCGCGCTATTCAGGCCGAAGTTCCCGGACGCGTGTTCGACGCGTCGACCACCGACATCCGGGCGGTGGTCGTTCATTCGCACCGCCAGCCGACTGCCAATGCGTGCCTGTCGTGCATCTACCGCCACGTTCCCGACGAGCAGGCGCGGGAACGGGCCATCGCCGGCGGGCTCGGGATCAGCCTGGACATGGTCAGGGAAAGTCTCATCTCCGCCGATGCGGCGGCGCTAATCGCTGGCGCCCACGCGGGAATTCAGGCGGCGGCAATCGAGGGCATGGCCTATGACAGCCTGTTCAAGCAGCTGTGCGCTGAGCAGGCGTTGAAATCCGCTGAGGGCAAGCAGGTTCTCGCCCCCTTCGCGTTCGTCAGTGCTCTGGCCGGCAATCTGCTGGTGGTCGAGATGCTGCGCGTTCAGACCGGTCAGGCAGACACCAACTACTGGCAGGTCGATCCATGGGGGTCACCCATCGGGAAGCTCCGCAGCTGTCGCCCCCGCATCGTCGACTGCGAATTCTGTTCGATCCCGCACTTCGTGGCCATTGCCGACCAGCTGTGGAGGGAGAAATCGGAGGCTGCGTGAGGAGTCGAGTCGCTGGTCGCAGCAATCGAAAGACCGTTTTTCACTGCGAGCCTCTCTAAAGTGGCCTGTCGGCAATCGGCCCCGGAGCCGTCTGTCAGGGACGCGCCGCCATCCCAGTCGTTCGTCACCCTTATAGCTGTGCCCGAAAGCGGCCTGTGCAACTAACGTTGCCCCGCGCGCCAAAGGCTTTATCTCTGCGGCATTGCGACACCGGGTATGAGCAATTGCCGCGATAGCCTTATGAAATTGCCGGGCTCTGGTTTGGCGCCCGGCCTCCGCTGCGAACCTGCAGCGCTCACCAAATCGATCTGACGTTCCCGACAGAGCAGCATGATGCTGGCCTCCATCTGGTCTCGGGTAGCGGCTGTGTCGTTTGCGATTCCCTCGATGAGGTGACCCACGGTTGGAACACCTTGCCGTTCAAGGGCTTCGATCCGGTATGGCAACTGGTCTATCATCGCCGTTTGATGTCGGCTTGGGCCTGAACGTCGAACCCGAAGTCGAAGGCGACGCCGTCCGCCCAGTGCGGGTCAAAGCCAAGCATTTTGAGGCCTGCGGCGCTGCCGGTCAGCGTTGCGCCCCCTCTTCGGCCATTCGACGTGAGCTTGATAACGACTGGAAGCTGACATCGAGATTGGTGGTGCGGCCCGTCGCTACAGGATCGCAAACCACCTTGCGGGGGAGGGCTAAAACTTTATCGCCGCCAACCGAGCGGCTTGCACCTCACCAAGCTTCGCCTGTCGCTCATGCTTGTAGTCAAAGCCCTCATCCATCGCGGCAAAGAAGCGTGACTTCATGAAGTGACCCCCGACGCTCGCGCCGTCGCCATCGACGAGCCAGTCACCCGCAACCCAATAGGGAACACCGTGAAAAAGAAGGACGAGCGAGGCCGCTAATGCCCGCTCGGCAGTGCGATTGAATTCCCGAACGTCGGCTGGGCGCTCTTTCCCAGCGGTCGCGCCCGACTTGAAAGCTTCGAGCGACTGAGTAATTTGTGCCGGAGACAGATGGACGTATTGCGACGTGAGGCCGTAAAGTCGGCCAACCTCCTCAAGAAAGGGGGCTCGATATGCTTCGGGTAGAAGCGACAGGCCGATGTCCTTTTTGATCGAGATACTGGACGATGAAAATTCGCCCTTGAAGGCTTCGACCTTCGCCTCAATCTTGGTCATGTAGCTACGCTGCTGGATAGCGGCAATTTTAACGGACGCTTCGATGAGAAATCGCAACTCGCGTCGTGCCACGTTTAGAACTTCCTCCCTTACAAGAATGGAGCGACATGGCGGACTGAAGAAGGTCTTGGGACAAACACGACGGCAGGTGATTTGAAAAATAATCGGGGTCGCGTTTGGTATCCATGACCACGAACGAAATCACGGCGAGATATGCCATGGAGACGAATTCGGTTTCGGCGATTTCCTTGGCAAGTTCGGGCGGCAGAGTGGCAAGGTCAGTCTGTTAAAGCATTGTATCTCATAGCTGGGTTCGCGGATGTATGGGACACTCCTATCACCGGACCTGTGGCAGGGTGAAGAAATTCGCTTATGCTAACCGCAACTCGTGCGCGGTAGTACCACGCAGCCTTCGCATGTGAGACGCTGCGCTCTCCCGTTGCATCCCTCTATCAGTGCCCCTCCGGACATCCTCGCGTGCATGGCAACGCGCCGAACAACTCACGCTCCCTATCGTGGCGATAGAAACGATCGGCCCAATCGGCGCTAGAGCAGAGATCGAAGCGGCACTACGATAGCTTGACGGAGGGGGTTCATGGTCAAGCTATCAAACGTGCGCGTCGAAGGGTTTCGCCTGCTTGAAAGCGTGGATATCGCTATCGAGCAGGGGGCGACAGTTATTGTCGGCCGCAACAATAGCGGCAAAACCTCGCTCACCGAGGTGTTCGACAAGTTTCTCGGCGAGCGCTTCGGCTCGTTCCGTCTGGAGGACTTCTCGGCCGCCGTCCGCGCGCATTTCGTGACGGCGAAGGCGGCGCGGGATGTGGTGGACAGTCAGCCGGAAGCGGTCCTTGCCGCTCTCCCGCGTATCGCGCTGACCCTCACCTTCACCTATGATGGCGCGCAGGCTGACCTCGGTCCCCTGTCTCCCTTCATCATCGACCTCGACCCGGCCTGCACCAGCGCCATCGCTCTGATCGAATACTCTTGCTCGCTCAACAAACTCGCGCCGCTGCTCGATCTTCCCGACTACGAAGCCGGAGCGCAGAATGCCAACGAGGTGCTGTTCAGACACCTCCGTGATGCGATCCCCGCCGCATATTCGATCAAGTGTTTCGCGATCGACCCGACCGACGCAAACAATCGCCGGGCGTTCGACGGCACCGCCGAACTCAAGGCGCTTTTGCAAACCGGCTTCGTCAAGGCGCAGCGCACCTTGGATATGGGCAAGCGGGGCGACACCGACGTGATCGGCAAGCTTCTCAACAAGCTCTTCCGCACGGCGAGCAATCTCAACGCATCGCCGGGCGATCAGGAAATCGCCACTCAGCTCAAGGCCGCCGTCGCGGGTATCGAACAGACGATGCAGGGCGATTTTGACGATCAGCTCAAGGGGCTGTTGCCGGCGCTGAACTCATTTGGATTTCCGAGCCTCAACGACACTGAGCTGCGCCCGCAGACGCAGATCGACGTTGAGAGCCTTCTGACCGACAACACCCGTATTCTCTACACGGGGACGGATGGAGTCCATCTGCCCGAGGGCTACAACGGCCTTGGAACGCGCAACCTGATCTATATCCTGCTTCAGCTCGAAGCCCTGCACAAAACCTATCGCAGCACCGCCACCCGACCGGGGACGCATCTCGTCTTCATCGAGGAGCCGGAAGCGCACCTGCATCCCCAGATGCAGGAAGTTTTCATCACGCAGCTCAACGAAGCCATAGCCACGCTTTCGGAAAAATATCCCGGAGAGCCTGTCTGGCAGGTGCAGTTCATCGTCTCCACGCACTCCTCGCATCTAGCGAACGCGGCCCAGTTCGACGCCATCCGGTATTTCCTCAACGAGCCGACCGCCGCGCAAGGCGTCAGGCGGACGAAGGTGAAGGATTTCCGCAAGGGCGCGGCTGCGATTCAGTCGGACGATCGTAGCTTCCTCCAGCAGTATATGACGCTGACGAAGTGCGACCTCTATTTCGCAGACAAGGTGATCCTCGTCGAAGGCGCGACCGAAAAAATCCTGATGCCCCGCATCCTGAAACTGGTGGATGACACGCTTCCCCCGGAAGCGAAGCTCTGCCGGCAATATATCACGACGATGGAGGTTGGCGGCGCGCACGCGCAGGTTTTCTACCCGCTGCTGGACTTGCTCGAGCTGAAGACGCTCATCGTCACCGACATCGACGCTGTGCGCTTGCATCCCGATGGCAAGCTACGGAAATGCCCATGCGCGGAAGCGGAGCGGACTTCGAACAACGCCCTGAAAAGGTGGTTTGATGACGCCATGATCTCGGTCGCCGCGCTCACCGCGAAGACGCCGGCCGACAAAACGCGCCGATTCTGCCGCATCGCCTACCAAATGCCCGAGGACGGTTCAGCTCACACCGCGCGGAGTTACGAAGACGCGCTGATCCTTGCCAATCTCGATCGCTTCGGGATCGCCGACGATGCGGCTGCCGCGCAGAACGCCTTCGATGCCGCGCAGGATTTCAAGAAGTCCGAGGAGGCTATCCGTTTCGCGATCATCGAGGCCGACTGGAACGTCCCCAAATACATCAAGGAAGGCCTCGTTTGGCTATCGGAGCCGCCGCCGCCGCCGGACGCGCCGCCGCCGATCGTTCCCGAAGACGTCCCGCCAGCGCCGGGTGGGGCTGACGCGCCAGCGGCCGAGGGGGCAGCGTGACCGGGCAACCATCGCCGGCCGTTGTAGCAGCTCAACAGGCACAGGCCCGCCTCGACGAATGCCTCGGCAACAGCCAGAATTTCCGGCTCGAAGCAGGCGCAGGAGCTGGCAAGACATATTCGCTGGTTGCGGCACTCAAGAAGATCATTGCCGAGAGCGGCCCGGCACTCATACACGCCGGGCAGCAGGTCGCGTGCATCACCTACACGGAGGTTGCCCGGCAGGAGATCGCTAACGAGATCGAGGAACACCCGGCCATCCTCGTCAACACCATCCACGGGTTCGGCTGGGCTTTCATCTCCCGGTTTCAAAAGACCCTGCGCGAGCTCGTCGCCGCGCATGAGCCGTACAGCGAGGCGATCGAGGCGGCGGGCGGGATTCAGGATCAGCAGGTGGACTACAATCTCGGGTTCTTCGGGATCGACGAGAAACGGATCACCCTCAACCATGACGACGTTCCGCGCTTCCTCGCGGCGATGCTCGCCAACGCGAAATTCAAACGAATTTTCAGGAGCCTGTACCCCGTCCTTTTCATCGACGAGTATCAGGACACCGACCCGCTCGTGATGTCGGCGCTGGCCGATCATTTCTTCGCGCCGGGCGATGGTCCGATCACCGGGCTGTTCGGCGATCACTGGCAAACGATCTACCGCAAGGATCATGCGCTCCTCGATCTCCCCAACGTCGAGGGCATCGACAAGGGATCGAACTTTCGCTCGGTCCCGGTCATCGTGGATGTGCTCAACCGCCTGCGCCCGGAGCTTGTGCAGGAAGTCAACGACGTGGACGGGCAAGGCGAAGCCCGCTTTTTCCACACTAACTTGTTTGCCGGCGCGCGTGTCGATTCCCGCAACGGCAAACAGGAATTGCCCGAAGACTCGCACGCGGCTTCGATCGAGCGCGTCCGTCAGACGTTACAGGACGAGGGCTGGGATTTCGATCCCGCGCGGACGAAGATCCTGATGCTCACCCACAACGCTATCGCGGCCGAGCGCGGTTATCCCAACATCGCCCGGATTTTCGATCGCAACGAGGCTTTCGCCAAGAAGGAAGACGCTGCGATTGCCTTCCTGGCCGATACCGTCGAGCCCATCTGCGCCGCCTACAAGGCGGGCAATTACGGGGAAATGTTCCGACTAATGGGCGGCATCCCGACCATCCGGAAGACGGCCGACAAGGCGCAATGGCAGGCCGACATGGACGCGGTAATCGCGCTTCGGGACACTGGGACCATCGGCGAACTGATCGACCATCTGAAAGGTACGCGACGGCCGCGATTGAGCGATCGTGTCGTCCACCGAGAAGATGAGATCGCAAAGCTGGGGCCCGAGCCGACCGAGGATGAGCCGAAATCGCTCAAGCGCTACCGTGAGCTGCGAAACGTCCCCTATCGCGAGTTGATCGCCGTCACCGACTTCATCAATGGCTTCACGCCCTTCGCCACCCAGCACAGCGTGAAGGGGGCCGAGTTCGAAAACGTGCTCGTCATCCTAAGCGGCGGCTGGAATCACTACAACTGGCCGCAGTTTTTCGAACTGCTCACTACCGCCAAGATCACCGATAAAAACACGGGCGGTTTTCACCGCTGCCGCAATCTCTTCTACGTCGCCGTGTCCCGGCCGAAAAAGCGTCTTGCCGTGCTCGCAACGCAGGCGCTCGGCAATGCGGCGATGGAAGCCGTGACGCATCTCTTCGAGACTGAAAACGTCGTTGCGCTGCCAATGTGACCCGCGCAACGTCCGGCGCCTAATTAGGCACGATCCCAAGCTCAGAAACCAGATCAGCTATCGCCTGTCTCTCTCGACAGAGGTTCTGCCGGAAACGCTTTGAGCGACGGTCTGCGCGTTCCAAGAGGCAAGAACGACCTCAGTGCGACGGATCGGAAAGGTTACGGCTGATCAGCCGATGTCGGCTTTAGGTAATAGCGAACTTAAAACCCGCCCATCCGCAATCGGCCCCTGTGCGGTAGGGTCCCTCGACGTTTCTCCCGTGGCCAATCAAGGCCGAGGAGAACTCACATGGGCCATTCTAAATTTGATGATGCCAGCCGCGAGCGTGCTGCTTGGAATGCCGGAAAGCATGTCGGCACCAAGCGTCCGCTCACCCAGAAACAGATATGGGCCATTCGATTCTTCCTCGATCGCGAAAGACGCATTCGTGACCGTGCGCTGTTCGATCTGGCCATCGACAGCAAGCTTCGCGGCTGCGACCTGGTCAAGATCAGGATCCGTGATGTGGTCGCCGGTCCGGAGATCAGGGCTCGCGCGATCGTCGTGCAACAGAAGACGGGGCGGCCGGTCCAGTTCGAGATCACAAGCGACGTACGAGCCAGCATGCTGGCTTGGCTGGAACGGCGCGGCGGCACCGTTGAGGACTATGCCTTCCCGAGCCGCATCGATCATGCGCACCACATGAGCACAAGGCAGTATGCTCGCCTAGTCGACGAGTGGGTCACCGCGATCGGCCTACGCCAAGAGGAATATGGCACTCACTCGCTCCGTCGCACGAAAGCCTCCATGATCTACAAGGCGACGGGCAACATCCGCGCCATCCAGATCTTGCTCGGTCACTCCAAGATTGAGAACACGGTCCGATATCTTGGTGTCGACGTGGAGGACGCTCTGCTGCTGGCAGAGCAGACGGAAATCTGAAGTTGGGCGGCCATCCGCGCCCCCTCGGATGGCCGCTTTGACGCGCAGGATATGTTGCCTGCCTGTCAGTCTTGGGTGGGAAGGAGACTGTCAGCTGTTGGGGAGGACTGGCAAACCAACGGACACCAAACTCTATATGAGAAAATTCACAGTGTCGCCCGCAACCCCTAAGTGCAATTGCTCCTGATGCAGGCGTCTACGATCACATCCAGCACTTTTTCGATCTTGTCGAAGGGATAGTCGTCGCTGGCGGTCGTTCTGACAAACTCATCCCGTTGCCTACTTTTCTCTGACCCACGCTGATCAATGGCGCCCTGGTACTCTCCGGCCTTGTCATCGAAATTGGTCCATCTAATACGGCAGCCATTCGCAAGCTTCAGATAGCACTCAATCGCAGCGGCTCTGCCGTTGATATCTGCACGGTGCTCCCCGGTGGGCCCAATGGTCGGGAAGCTTCTGAACTCCTCGAGATCAGGCAGTTTTACAGCATTTACGTCACGCAGCTTGGACAGTGCCGCCAATGACCCAACGCCCGCGGCATCATTGTCAAAGATTGCCAGAACGCCGTCCGTTTTTTGGATGCTGCTCAGGCCTCTCATAAAATTCTGCAGATTGCCGTGACCACCGAAAGGATAGTTGCTTTCCATATCGACGTATCGGAAAAAGTCCTTGATATCTGGACGCAAGATATCGAAGGCGTGCCGAATAATTTCCGTGTCGCTGGTGCCCTCTGTAACCAGAAGGAAGCTCTGGTTACCACATCCAACAGAGAAGTCTTTCCGCTCGAAGTATCCACTTTCGACGATGTCCATGAAGTCCCAGACAACCATCAGATCAAGGTTCTCAGGACGTTCGGCGAGCACTCGCAGCATGTCTTCTGCACTGAGGCGCTCCAGCAGTGCCGTCAAATCCCAAGCTGGAGAGGCCAGAAAGTGGACACCGACCTTCTCGATGAGGTGCCCGTAGTAATGTTGTGGCAAGATGCCGAAATTGTCATCGTCCCCTTCCCAGTCGGGGATCAAACTCAGATCAGCATTGCGCACCAGGTCCAGCGTTTCGCCAAAGCTGATATCGTGGGGCTCATCGTAAGTCACCCACGGATTGGAGAACCGACGCTCGATCGCCGGCAGTGTCGAACCCATCAGCTCAAGCCGGGTCACCAGATCGCGCAGCGGAGCTTGGAAAATCTCCACGGGGTCTTCGTCTTCTCTGCCCTCGCGCCGCACAAACGTGCTGTGCTTAGGTAGGAAAATAGACTGGTGGGTGCTGGTTGAGAAATTGCCGCTTTGTTCGACGACGAATTTTCCAAGCTTGAGATCAGAATAAGTGCCCATGAAGGCAACTGTAGCACCTAGACTTATGAGCTTCAGGTGCCAGACAAATGTATTCACATATTCGACGTCGCCCGCGAAAAGCTGACATGGGGCTGCGGGCCGTCCGCATCTTGAGCGGCAAATGGCAGATTTCAGCAGTTCACATCGAGGGCGCCAATGACGGCAATGGGGTCGGGTCCAGAAGGGCAACTACACGGCACTGGCTACCGGATAGCTGACAGTCCGGATACGGCCCCGTACCGGACGTTGAGATACGTGGGGTCCCGGGTGTCGAGGCGCTTGCTGCAAAGGCAAAGGCGGCCCCTTCTCCTCGACCCTCGCATCGCCGGCGAGAGCAACCAGGCCTGCCGAAGCGCCGATGGTCGCCGCCGACGCCAGCGGGAAGCCGCAGCGATCCAGGTATTTCTCCGATCCGTTCGACATCATGATGGCACTCCCCCTCGTCGTCCACGGCGCACGATAGCAACCGCTCCGCTCTTTCTCATCAAGGGGAGCGTGATACGGCGAACCTGCCTCGATCATGCCACCCTCGCACAATGATGAGGAAGAATGCAGCGGCCGCGTTCGCCTCAAGCGGTCCAGCCGCCATCGATGGTGAGGCTTGCACCGGTCATATAGCCAGCGCCAGGACCGGCCAGCCAGGCGGCGAGATCGGCGACCTCGTCGGCCTTGCCGATCCGTCCGAGCGGCAGCTTGGGCACAATGTAGTCCATCAGACTCGCCGTCATGTCCGTCTCGATCGGGCCGGGCTGAATATTGTTGACGGTGATATGGCGCGGAGCGAAGTCGAGAGCGGCCCCTCGCACGAGTTGCGCCACTGCGGCCTTGGTCATTGCATAGACGCTCGAACCCGCCGAGCCGATCTTGTCCGCAGTATTGCTGCCGATCGTCACGATGCGACCGCCATCGAGCAGGTGCGGCGCCGCATAATGGATCGCAGCGAACACGCCGCGAATATTGACGGCGACCATGCGATCGAAGTCACCGACAGGGAAGCGGTCGATGGTGCCGCCCATCAGCAAGCCGGCGCTGACCACCAGAACACCGAGGTTGCCGAAGCGCTCGACGGCAGCTTCGATCGCGAGACGGATCGCCTCCGGATCGGCGCTATCGGCATGGATGGCGAGGACGGCTCCGCCCTCCCCTTTGATCTCCTCTGTGAGCGCCGCTGCCTTGTCGGGCGAACTGACATAAGTGAACGCAACCGGACGACCATCGGCCACCAGGCGGCGGACGATGGCAGCACCCATGCCGCGCGACCCGCCAAAGACAAGGGCAGGAGACATAGCGGAGAAAGCGGAAGACATTCTGGATTCCATTATTGATTGATCAGTCCACAATCTCTCTCCGTTATGGATCAATGAGTCAAGAACATTCTGGACTCATCTTTCAAGAATGCTAGAGTGCCGCCATGGCCAGACCTTCGGAATTCGATCGAAACGAGGCGATAGACCGCTCGATCAAGGTGTTCGCCCGGCACGGCTTCGAGGCCGCCTCGACGAGTGACCTCATCGAGAGCATGGGCATCGGCCGGCAAAGCCTCTATGGCGCCTTTGGCGACAAGCGTGGGCTCTTTCTGGAGGCGCTCCACCGCTATTCGGACGGCTCGCTGCAGCAAATGGGAGAGGCGCTGGCGACGGGAACGGCCGTCGACGCCATCGAGGCGGCCTTGTTGGTGGGGCTCGGCTCAAGTCGGGATATCGAGACCGGCTGTCTCGGCGTCGGCTCGATCATCGAGTTCAGTCGTCAGGATGAGGACATCAACGCCCTGAACGATCAGGCCGGCGAAGCCGTCATTGCAGCTTTCGCGGAGCGGGTTCGCGCCGGCATCAACGCCGGGGAGTTCGATCCGGATCTTGATCCCGACGCTGTCGGCCGGATGCTCCTGGCGTTGCGATCAGGATTGAAGGTCACGGCGCGGGGAGGCGCAAAGGAGGCCGAGCTACGAACTACGGCTCGCCTCGCAATGCGTGGGCTGGCGCGTGTCGGCGCCTCCTGAATTGGCTTCAACTCAGGATAGCCGAGCCGGCCACAGCGCTGTGTTATGGGCAGAGCAAAGCGGCTGCCTCCACTCGCCCGCGGTCGTCTCCTCCAAGAACTAGATCGACACGGCCGAATGCCGAAATCGTGCAGTCTTGTCCCGAACTATCCGCTAGCAGGTTCGAAGAGTCCGGATAGGAGACCTACCCAGCGAGTGTGGCGTTTCCCGGCCTCAGAGCTTCACTTTGACACGGCGAAACTCCTCGGAGGTTTCGTCCAGGAAAACGTAGAGGGCAACGATCTTTCCGTTCCGGACGATCATGACATCCCAGCCGGAATAGGCGGGCGCTTGGTCGCGCGGCCCTGATCCCCAAGCTAAGCGGCCTGCATTGTGGAGCACCTGCGGCTTGCCATTCGGCGTGTAGACATAGTTGGGATGCGCAGCCCTTAGCTGGCCAGCGACTTTGTTGATCGCCTCATAGCCAATAACGGGACCCGGCGGCACGTAGAGGACGCCATCCTCTGCCCAAAGCTCTTCGATCGCGGCGCGGCGGCGTTTTTCGTCGGCTTCCCCGAAGATCTCCTTGAGATTGCGGGTGAGCAGTTCCTCGATGCGCTCGGTGGATTCGCGTTCTTCAATCATTACATTCTGCTCCTCGAAAATCGGGCGTTCGTCGAGGCAGGACGCGAACTCTGCATTCGCAAACCCGCCTCGAATGTGTTGGCGAGGCTCAGATCTGCGCCTGGCCGCCATCAACGAAGAGTTCCACGCCGTTCACGAAGCTGGCCTCGTTTGACGCCAGGAACAGGACGGCTTGGGCAATCTCATCCGGCTGACCGACGCGCCCGGCCGGGATGAGGGTCGCGAGAAAGTCCTTGGTGCCTTGGGCCTGCGCGCCGCCACCAAACAGCTCGTCGAGGCCTGCCGTCTCGGTGACGCCCGGGCTGATCGCATTCACCCGGATATGACGATCCTTCAGGTCCAATATCCAGTTGCGTGCGAAATTGCGCACCGCGGCCTTGGTAGCGGAATAGACGCTGAACGCCGGCGTTCCGGAAATGCTGGTCGTCGAGGCGGTGAGGATCACGGAAGCGCCGTCCTTAAGCAGCGGCAACGCCTTTTGAACGGTGAAGAGCACGCCCTTCACATTGGTGTCGAACGTCTTCGCATAGTGTTCTTCGGTGATCGCGCCGAGGGGCGCCATCTCGCCGCCGCCCGCATTGGCGAAGACGACGTCGATCTCAGCATGCTTCTGCTGAACGGCATCGTAGAGGCAGTCGATATCGGTGAGCTTGGCCATATCGCCGCGAACCCCGGTGACTCGGCCGCCGATCTGCTTCAGCGCGGCGTCGAGCGCGTCCTGTCGGCGCCCTGTGATGAACACGGATGCCCCCTCGGCAGCGAACGCCTTGGCCGTGGCCAGACCGATGCCGCTCGTGCCGCCGGTCACCACCACCACCTTATCGTCGAACCTGTTCTTCATCATCTGTCTCCAGCTCGGATCGGCGCCAGGCGCCTTGCCCAACGTAAATGCTGTGAGAACGATGATGCGTGTAGCTGTCATTTATGGCACTTAGCGTTCTGCAGGAGGAACGCTGATGAAGACCGACCTGAACGACTTCGCCTATTTCGCCGAGGTGGTTGCCCATGGAGGGTTTGCCGCCGCTGGCCGTGCATTGCGTGAACCAAAGTCCAAGCTCAGCCGGCGCATCGCAGCTTTGGAGGATCGGCTGGGCCTGCGCCTGATCGAGCGGTCGAGCCGCCGCTTCCGTGTCACCGAGACCGGGCAGGCCTTCTACCAGCGGTGCCGCGCCATGCTTGCCGAAGCCGAACAGGCCGAGGCGCTCGTCAAGCAGGCGCAGACGGAGCCTTACGGCCGCATCCGGTTCAGTTGCCCAACCGGCATGATGCAGCCCATATCCGGCCTGATCTCCTCATTTCTGAGCCGCTATCCGAAAGTGCGGCTGCAACTCCTGGCAACAGATCGGGCGGTCGATCTGATCGAGGAGCGAATTGATCTGGCGTTGCGTATTCGCAGCAGTCTCACCAGCGACGCCTCACTGACGATGCGGTCGCTCGGGCTGTCGACCCGTATTCTCGTTGCGAGCCCGCAGTTTGCCAGTCGGGTGGGGGATATCGAGCAACTGGCTTCCCTGCCCGCCTTGGCGACCAACGACGCAGCCGACGATCTCGAATGGTATCTGGAAGCCGAGGATGGTCAAAAGCGTGTCATTCGCATCGAACCGCGCTTGGGATGCGAAGACATGGCGACGGTTCGGGACGCCGCGATCAGCGGCCTTGGCGTGGCGATCCTGCCCGATCATGTCTGTCGAGAGGCGCTCGAAGCAGGAAAGCTCGTGCGAATCCTGCCGGAGTGGCGTGGTGTTCAGGGCAACGTCCATCTGGTCTTCACGACGCGGCGCGGCCTGCCACCGGCCGTCCGCGCACTGATCGACCATCTGGCCGCTGGCTTTCCTCGCGGTGCCCCTGCAACCAGTGATCGGCGCCAATAGGCCGTCGAACTCCGAAATCAACGCGCCTATGGTCCGTTTGCGACCAACTGGACCGAAATCGTCGACACCCGGCTTCAGGCAGCGGCCCGTTCGGGCGTGCGCGGGAAACGACGCGGCCGGCGCTAGCCGGAGTTGCTGGTCTATAACCGTCCCGGCGGGGCACGATCGGCGCTGACCCGGATCGGTATGAAGATGTCGTCTCGTCCGTCCAAAGTCTTCACCAGTCCGTCTTGCACGACGAGGTAAGGCTCGTAGAGCATCGCGCCCATTAGGCGCCCCGCGCCAAGCACGGCGGTCTCATGTCCTAGGCCGAGGCTCCACCCGCCATCGAGGAAACGCGGATCTTCGACAAGGACGGTCTCGACCATCCCGTCGGGCGCGATCTCGACCGCATTGGCCGGCCCGAGGCGGAGCGGCGTCCCGCTACGAAGACGGATCCGCCCATCTGCCCTGTCTGCCGGCAACATCACGTCGAGCGCGACCTCGGCAGCGAGCTGAGCAAGCGGGCGGACCGGATGGATCGAATTGTGGAGCACCGCGACCACGGCATCGCCACCCGCCGCGCGAAGCAAAGCGCGGCCCCGATCGCCGCGACGCTCGACATGGGCGCTGTCGGCGGCGCAGACTTCGCCGTGGATGGAGAGCGCGATCACGCCGGCATCCGAGCCGGGATTGGCCGCCAGCACCCGTTGTACGGCCTCGTCGACGCCGATGCCGCGCCGCAAAAGGTCCAGCACTTCGTCGTTGAGGTTGAGTCCGCCGGCGCCCATCGTGTTGGGCATCCGGTGTCCGGTGACCAGCCCGACATCGGCGAGGGCGGGGGTGAACTGCGAAAGCGGCTCGGGCCGGTCGGGGCCGCTCGACATCAATCCGGCGATCCCCGCCTCCAATAAGGCGCCGGGCGCGGAGGCGAGACCTCCCTCGAACAACCGGGCGCTTCCTCCGCGCTGGGTCTCAGCGCGCACGAGCACTCCGGCGCTGGAAATAGCGACCATGCTCACGAACCCGCCGATGGCGCCACGGCCGACGGCTTCGACCGCGGCGAGGGCGCGGAGGACCGCAAGCCCGGCGTCCCGGCCGTAGGCTGCAATGCCAATCGTCATGACGCGACCCAATGATTGGGCGCGCGCTCCACGAGCCGACCCGCCGGATAGCTTCCGGCGGCGATGTGAATGCGCGGTCGGCCGCGCAGGTCAGGGTCCGGCGCGGGTACCGCGGAGAGAAGCGCGCGGGTATAGACATGGGCCGGCTCGCGAAAAACCACGCCCGTCGGACCTAGCTCGAGCACCCGCCCGGCCCGCATGACCGCAACGCGGTCGGCAATGCGGCGAACGACAGCGAGATCATGCGAGATGAAGACGAAGGATAGCTCCTCGTTTCTGCGCAGTTCCTCAATCAGATCGAGAATCTGTGCCTGCACGGAAACATCGAGAGCCGAGGTCGGCTCGTCGGCTATGATGATGCGTGGGCGCGCGGCGAGTGCCCGCGCGATGGCGACGCGCTGACGCTGTCCACCGGAGAATTCATGCGGGTAGCGGCTGGCCATGCCGGGGTCGAGCTGGACACGACTGAGCAGTGCGGCAATCCGTTCGCCCGCCTCCGCCCGTGTGGCAAGGCCATGAACGAGCATCGGCTCCGCGATGGTGCGTCCGATCGTAAAGCGCGGATCGAGTGAGGCATAGGGATCCTGGAACACCATCTGGATGCCGGATCGCCTGCGGCGCAGCTTCTTTCCGGAGAGCGCCGTCAGACTCTCGCCTTCAAAGAGGATCTCGCCGGCGTCGACATCTGTAAGCCGAGCCAGCGCACGGCCAAGCGTCGACTTTCCTGAGCCGCTCTCCCCCACCACAGCGACGATCTCGCCCTTCGCGAGCGTTAGGCTTACGTTATCAAGGGCGCGCGTGGCTGAGCGTTGCCTGAAGAATCTGCGTCCGCCGAAGGTCCGCGAGATGCCGCGAGCCACAAGGATCGGAGTCCCACCGGAGCGTCCACCCGGGGGTCCACCACTTTCAAAACCATCGTCGAGTCTCGGGACGGCGGCAAGAAGTGCCCTCGTATAGGTCGCCTCGGGATGGGCGAAAAGCGGCCGCACGGCTGCATCCTCGACCGCTTCGCCTCGGCGCATCACCAGGACACGATCCGCCATTTCAGCGACCACGCCCATATCATGCGTGACCAGCACCAGCGCGGTCCCCTCATCCCGCACCAGCGCGCGCAACAGGTCGAGGATCTGCGCCTGCACGGTCACATCGAGCGCCGTTGTCGGCTCGTCTGCGATCAGAAGCGCGGGTCGCATCATCATGGCCGCTGCGATCATGACCCGCTGACGCATGCCGCCCGAAAGCTCGTGGGGATATTGCGCAAGGCAGCGCAGCGGGTCCGTGATGCCAACACGCTCCAGCATCGCCGCCGCCTCGCGGGTCTCTGTACGCGCGGTGGCCCTACCATGGGCAATCGGTCCCTCGATCATCTGTTTCGCAATCGAGAGAACGGGATTGAGCGATGTCATCGGCTCCTGGAAGATCATCGACATCTGCGCGCCGCGCAGCCTGGCGATCGCAGCCGGCGGCGCGCCGACGAGGTCGCGACCGCCAAGGCGGATCGCGCCGGAGTCGATCCGGCCGCCTCGCGGGAGAAGGCCCATAATCGCAAGGGCCGTGACGGACTTACCGGAACCGGACTCCCCGACGATGGCCAGCGTCTCGGCGCGGCCGATACTGAACGATAGGCCGCGCAACGCCTCACGCCTCTGTTCGCCAGCCCTGAAGGAGACGGAGAGATTCTCGACATCGAGCAGCTGGGTGGTCATTCGCCTGCCTCGCGGGGATCGAGAGCGGTGCGGACGGCATCGCCGAGAAGGTTGAATCCAAGGACGGTGACGGCGATGGCGAGGCCCGGCACGGCCATAAGCCAGGGTCCTCGGTTGAGATAGTCCCGTGCGCCAGAGAGCATCGCGCCCCATTCGGGCTGCGGTGGCTGTGCGCCGAGGCCGAGGAAGCTCAGCGCTGCCGCGGCAAGGATGGCGGAGGAGATACCAAGTGTCGCGACCACGATCATTGTCGGCAGGATGTTGGGCAGGAGATGAAGGACGATGAGCCGGCAGTGGCCCGCCCCGGCGGCCACGCTTGCCTCGAAATAGGGTTTCGACCGCTCGACGAGCGCGGCTGAATGGCAGGTGCGGGCATAGAGCGGAATGCCGGCGATCCCGACCGCGATCATCGCATTGGCGAGGCTCGGGCCAAGCACGGCAACGCAGGCGAGCGCAATCAGCGTTTCGGTAAAGGAGAGCAGCATATCCGTCGTGCGCATGAGGACCTTCTCGATCCAGCCGCCGCGATAGGCCGCGACGAGGCCAATCACGAGGCCAGCCGACATCGAGATGCCCACGGCGATCGCACCGATCATCAGCGTCAGGCGGCTGCCGAACAGGATGCGTGAGAACACGTCCCGCCCGAACTCATCGGTGCCCATTGGAAAAGCGAGGCTCGGCGGCAGGAAGCGTTTCCCGACGCCCATCTTGATTGGAGAATAGGGCGCAACGAGATCGGCGAACAACGCGCTGCCGACCAGTAGGAGGAGCACGGCGAGGCCCGCGCTTCCCCCAGGCGTCGCAACGACGCGGCGCAGGAACACCCATCGGCGACCGGAGACGCGAGTCGGAGGGACGCTGATTTCGTGAAGGAGCTCAGTCATTGCGTCAGCTCCTGCGGATGCGCGGGTCGACCAGCGCATAGATCACATCGACGATGAGAGAAACGGCGACCACGACGGTTGCGAAGGCAAGAATGAAGCCCTGTATGACGGGATAATCACGCTGGAAGATCGCCTCGATCGCCATGCGCCCGACCCCGTTCCATGAGAAGATGTTCTCGACCACGATCGCCCCGCCCATCATGAAGGCGAACTGGAGGCCGATCATCGTGACGATCGGGACCAGGCCGGCGCGCAGCACATGGCGGCGCAGAATGGTTGCCTTGGGCAACCCTTTCGCCTCAGCCGTACGCACGAAGTCCTGCCTCATCGTGTCGATCATCGAGGAGCGCGTCATGCGAGCGATCACCGCGGCGTTGGAAAGGCCCAGCGTCACCGCCGGAAGAACCAGGTTGGCAGGGCCAGTGCCGCTGACGGGGAACCAACCGAGGTCGACCGCGAAGACAAGGAGCAGCAAAAGACCGAGCCAGAAGCCGGGGATCGATATGCCGGCGATGGCGCCGGCCATCAGCGCTGTGTCGAGCCAGCTGCCGCGCCGCCAGGCCGCCATGAAGCCCACCGGAAGCCCGATCGCGATCGCCACGACCATCGCCGCGGCCGCGAGCGCCAGAGTGTTGGGCAGCCTCTGCAGGATCACGTCCAGCACAGGCTGATGGCCGCGGATAGTATAGCCGAGGTCGCCGTGGGCGAGGCGCCACAGATAGCTCGCATACTGAACATAGATCGGCTGGTCGAGGCCAAGCCCGTGCCGTATCGCCTCGATCTGCTCCGGCGTCGTTCCCTGGCTCTGCGCGTACATGATCTGCACGGGATCGCCTGGGACGAGGTGAATTAGCAGCGTGACCGCAACCGTGGTCGCGAGGATAGTGAGGAAGGCCATCGCGAGACGGCCGAGGATGAAGAACCACATGGCAGGGTCTCTCCGCAAGAAGAGGGTCCGGCGAACCGGGCCCTCCGACCTTGGTGATCGTGGTCAGACTTCTTGGGTCACGACTTCTTGTCGGTGATCTTCACGTCGTTGAAGACGGGATAGACGAACGGCGCCACATGGAAGCCCTCGACCGTCGGACGCTCGGCAAAGACCCATTCCCAGCCCGGCGTGTAGAGCGGGATGTGGATGCCGTTCTCCAGGAGATACTTGAACACCTCCTGCACCTTGGCCTTGCGCGCTTCCGGCTCGGTCAGCACACGGGTCTCGTCCAGCATCTTGTCGAGTTCGGGCGAGGTGAAGCCGCGATAGGCACCCGGCGAATGCCAGAGCGCGTAGAGGATGTCCGGGTCGTACCAGGACCAGGTCATCATATCCATCGAGCCCTTGCCCGTCGGCGTCTCGTTCTCCTGGCGGACGCGGGCGTTCATGGTGCCGATATCCATCATCTCGATATCGGCCTTGATGCCGACCTCGGCCAGTTGCGCCTGGAAGACCTCGGCAAGCTTTTGGCGATTGCCGCCGGTCCAGACCAGCATCGAAGTCTCGAGCGGTTTGTCGGGCCCGTAGCCGAGTTCCTTCAGCAGGGCCTTCGCCTTCTCCGGATCGTAATTCGTGCGGTACTTCAGGCAGAACTCCTGGTCGTTGCCGAAGACGCCACGCGAGACGGGGCAGGCTTCAGGCAGCGAGAGATCGCCATAGACGAGGTTGATCGCATCCGCCGCGTCAGTCGCATAGCCCACGGCCTGCCGCGCCCGGGCATCGTCGAAAGGCGGCCGGTGCACGGCGAATTCCCAGAAGACATTCTGCCCGGTGTTCTCGGCGACCGTGATCTTGAGATCGCCCGAGGATTTTAAGGCCTCGACATCGTCGAGCGGCGGTTCGGCAATGTCGACCTCACCGGTCTTGAGAGCGGCAAGGCGGGCCTGCGGCTCTGGGACGACCGAGATCACCAGCCCGTCCATATAGGGGGCGCCCTTGTTGTCCGCGAGCTTGCCGAAATTCTGGTAATCGGGATTCCGGGCGAGGACGATCTTGTCCCCCTTCGTCCACGAGACGAGCTTCCATGGTCCGGAGCCGACGGCAGACGTCGTGCCGAAGCCCTCGACGCCCTTATTCGACTTGCAGATGATCGATGAGAAACTGTCGGCGAGGAAGGGAACGAGCGCCACGAACGGCTTGTCGAGCGTGAACTTCACCGTTGTTGGATCGATGACGTCGACCTTGCTGATCGGTCCCCAGCTTGCCTTGGTCACGCTGGGATTCGCCGCGTCCAAGGCACGGTCTACCGTGTATTTGACGTCGTTCGCATCGAGGGACGAACCGTCCGCGCATTTGACGCCGCTGTGCAGTTTGAACGTGTATTCCGTGCCTGCTGGATTGGAGGTCCAGGATTCGGCAAGGTTCGGCACTGGCTTGCCGTCCTTATCGGTCGCGAGCAGCGTGTCGTAGATGAGACTCCAGACCTGCAGCGACAGCGTGCTGGTGGCCCGGTGCGGATCGAGCGTATCGATATCGCCATAGCGCGCCCAGACGATACCCTTCGCTTCTGCGCCGGCAACGGAAAGGCTGATCGCGCCAGCGACGGCGACAGCCCGTATCAGACCCTTGAATGCAATCATGCTTTCGTTCCCCTGGCTCCTTTTTCGCAAACGCAAGGACGCGGCCATGAGGGGGCTGCCCGCGGCGCACAGGCCGCAGGAGTCGCGCTGTTGGCGATACCCTGATCAATCCCGTCGACTGCGAGGACCTGTTTGCCCTCGCCCGCGCCGCCCTACTGCCGCGCGCCCTTCCGCTCGACGAGCAAGCTGGGCGAACGGCCCGGCTTAGTCAAACCAATTTCAGAAATGACGATTATATTTCCTGAAGTGAAACAAACAGGCCGAAGTGTGGACTGAAACGCGTCAGAAAAGGCGCGCGTCAGAGGTCTCCGGGCACCAGATCGCCCCACTCTTCGTGAATGTTCTCGATAAAATGCATCCGTTCGATCGCCGACTGGCCGATCCTCAGCGCCAAAGCCGAGCAGAGATAGGTGATGACGGAAACTGGAGCGACGACCGACTCGTAGACAGACACGCCACGCGTCCGGCAGCGAAGCGTGACGGTCGCGACCTCCGTCGAGCCACGGCCAGCTTGGTCGGTCAGGTAGATCACCTGCGCCCCGGCATGGATCGCCGAGCGCATCAGCGAACGAAGGCTGCGCGTCTTGCGGCCAACGCCGAGGGCGATCATCGCGTCGGTGGGCTGGATCGAAGCAAATTCCTCGGGCACTGAAAAACCGCCAATTGGGATCATGCGGATGTCCGCCTTGATGCGGATCAGCAGCGCGCGCGCGAAATGCGCCAACGGATAATTGTCGCCGAAGCCAACCACCCAGAGCTTCTCGGCCCGCGAAAGCGACTGGATTGCGAGATCGAGCTCGTCGCTGCGTAGGGCCTCGATGGACCTGACTAGATTCTGTACGTCGCCCGCCAGATGGTCGGCCAGTTGACCCCGTCCAACCCGGCGCTCAAGCCCCTTCGGCAACGGGGCCGCAGTCGAGGGTGCGGTACCATCCCGCGCCTTTTTTTGTGCAGTCTTGAAGCTCGCATAACCGAGCCGGCGAAAGAACCTTGCCGTGGTCGCCTTGGAGACCACGGCCTTGGCCGATATTTCAGTCGCGGAGTTGAGGCCGAGCAGATCGGGATTTTCAAGCAGCAAGTCTGCAAGCCGCCGCTCCTGCCGCGTGAAGTCATCGTAATTTTCGAGCATGCGCTGCGAGAGAGTGGCTTCGGCCATGTGATTTTCGAAAAAGAAACAGATGCGGGACCGATATAATGAAATGCGTCGATCGCGCAACGTTTGGCTACTGGAGGGACGGGCGCCCTTTGCGACTACAAGAACATCACCAAGAGCGCAGTCGTGGGCATGTCAGCGCCTCTTCAGAGTATCCCGATTGATGATCTCCATCACCTGAGGTGTCTACTATGCCGTGCCGCGAGCCGCACCCAGGCATCAGCGAAGGTCGCTGTTGAGGTGCGCGCGGTTTCCGCCGTCGTACCAGCAGCGATCGCCGAAGTCGTCCGGCTCACAGGGCGTCAGGCAAGCTCACAGCCGAGATCTGCGCAGCGCCGGCCGAGGCGCGTGGCCAAGCTCTCCTGGACCTGGTGAGGCGCTGGAACTTGCCCGACTGCGTCCGCAGGCCAAGCAGATCGCCATCGGTCGATCGCTGCCCACGAGGCGCTTGCTGTATTTCGGATCGGTTCGCTCGGGCTCAAGCTGCCGCAAGTCGAACCAGTGCCGGTCAAGCTGAAGCTAATCGTGCGAGAAAGCTGGCGCGGTAGGCAGCGGCGCGGCGTAGATTGCGATCCGCTCGAACAAACTCGCAGTGCTCCCCAATGGCCTTGATCAGCGAGGTACCCCACCCGCCTACTCAAGAAGGCGCTGGATGGTGTCGATGCCGGCTACCGCCCACGGATAACCAGCCACAGCGCATAGCTGATGCTGGCGAGCCACGCCATTTCCACAAGTGGGGCCGCGCCTGCCACCAACAACAAACTTGCCAGCCCTCTCAATCGCTTCACTACGCCGCTCCGAATACCGTGGCAGTTATAGGGTGAGTGCGTGGTCTGCTGAGGTCATAGGCGCCGATAATCGCCCGCGTTGCAGTAAACGCGGTTCGAACCCTGTTACGGTCGGCCGGATGGATGCGAGACGAGAGGTCCTCAAAGGTCACAGTTTTTCTCTCCGGCAAACCCCAAACACCGAACCCCTGCTCATCAAACGCAAAAGCTCGGTTTCGACAGTCCAGCACCAGAGAGCGACGCCGGCTGCATGCAGTGCGCACTTCAGGTTTCCTGGTTCCCAGAGCGGGTGATTGGGGTCACTGAAGGGCATTGTGCCGGTCTCCTGGTTTCGAGCCGGCCGAAATTGCTGCACTCGCTTTAGGATACGATTTCAGAATCTGCGCGCAGCGGCAAGCCGAACGTTCCCGATGGAGCGCAACAAACCAAGGCAGCCTCACCTCGCTTCTGCCGCCATTCCTTCTGATCAACCAAACGCAAAAAAGGCTCCGGGTTGGATGGACCCGGAGCCCCGCGCGTGAAGTCATTCCCACTAGGGCTGTCTGATCATCCGGCAAAGCTTGATGAGTTCCTCGTCGTACATCGCAGGATTGATCAGGATCGTCGAACAGCGTTTGCGCGCCAAGCGGCCATCCTTATCGCTCATGCTGCTGTCGGCGAGGGCAATGCCACGGTTCGGGAGATTGCCACCCATCGTGCCGGGCCGGGTCGGGGCAAGCCCATTGCCTTTGCCATTCCCATTGTTGTTGTTGGCTACTCCAATCCCGGAATTGTTGCCGTTTCCGGCCGGGACGGTGCTGTCACCGCCGTTGTTGACCGTTGTACCCGGGATTGTGCCTCCAGGCGTCGTTGTGCCACCGCCGGGATTGGTCCCGCCGCCATTGCCCCCTGCGCCAGAGCCGCATGAACCGCCAACCGACAGGCAGAGATCAACCAGACTGCTGGGCGACAGGACGGCGAGACGGGTGTCGAGAAGCTGCATCGTCTGGCTGCGCGACCCGCTTCCGCAGCCGGAGCCGCCGCCGGCGGTCAGGCAGAGCTTGGCAACATCGCCTTTGGCCAGCACATTCGCCTTGGCGCGAATGCCGCCGACCAGGTTTGACCGAGCTTTGGCGCTGAGCACACCGTTCCGGTCGAGCACGCTGGCAAGAACGCGCGTTCCCTGCCGCGTATGAGGAATCCCAGGGTGAGCACTATTGCCGTTGCCGGGATGCATGCCAGTCGCGGGCTGCGGCCCCGTTCCGATGACCGTTCCGCTGGTACCGCACGAGCCGCCAACCTTCAGGCAGAGGTCAAGCAGTCGGCGCGGTGATAGAGCAGCAAGGCGCGTGTCGAGAAGACGGACTGCTTGGTTCCGCGACCCGGTGCTGCAGCCGGCACCGCCGCCTGCTGTCGCGCACAGTTTGACGACGTCGCCCTTCGAGAGAACGTTCGCTTTGGCTCGAATGCCGTTGATCAGATTGGAACGGGCATCCGCGCTGAGAACACCTTCGCGATTGACCGCCGCCGCATTGACGCGCGCACCGCCGACCGAGCCGCAGCTTGCGCCAATGTTGACACACACGGTTGCGAGCTGCTGCTTGGAGAGAAGCTTCACGCGGGCGTCCACAAGCTCAGAAAGCCTCTGGCGCGAACCGCCGCAACCTGAGCCACCGCCGACATCCACGCAGAGGCGCACCAACTCACGTCGTGAGAGCACATCGAGCCGTGCATCGATGCCGCCGAGCAGGGTTGATTTGGGCGTAAGCAGAACGGCGAGCGGATTGGAGCCGCCTGACCGAGCGCCGCCTGGCCCATGGGGCATGGGCGCACTGGTGGCCGTCGACGAATTGGAACCCGACAGATTGCGATTGCCGGCCAGCCCGCCAGTAACAGATGTGACGCCGCTGAGCGTGTTGCCCAAGGACCCGGCCGCCGAGGCAACAGGATTGCTGGAACTCGAGCTTCCCGATGGAGTGGTCGAGCCAGAAGACACCGCACCCCCTACGGAGGTCGTCGCGGTACCGACGGTCGATCCGACCGTTCGGGCCGTGCTCCCGACTGCGTCTCCAACGGCGCTGACCGTTCCGCCCACAGGGCCGCCGACTGCCGAACCAACATTGCTGACCGCCGATCCGGCGCTCGAGCCCACGGTGCCTACAGTCGAGCCCACCGCTGATCCGACGCTACTGGTAACGGACCCGACTGATTTGACCGTGTTGTTGACGGTCGGCGTAACGCTGGTAACGACGCCGCCGATGAGTCCTTGGGCACCTCCCGAGTTTGGCACCAATGCTGTGCTTATACAGAGAGCCGAGCCGAGAACACCTAAGATCCGGTTCATTGCTTCCATCCCTGGTAAAGTTCACTCCCGGCGGCCTATGCACTTGTTTGTATGCGTTCCGCCGAACGAACAATGCTCTTGAAATGGATTCGGTTGCTTCGGCTACTACTTTGGGGGTAATAATTCGCATGTTGAAAATTTGAGTATTTTTAGATTTCAAACAGCCAAAAGAAGTAGTCGTCCCCCGCGACGTCGACGTTTCGAAATCGACTGAGAAAGGGGGATGGCGGTAGCAGTTCCAGAACTGATCCTCGGGGAAGGTTGAGTGTTAAGCCATAGTCGCCGCTGAGATCGTCGCCGGCCTGGTTTTGTTGCCCCGATAGTAAAGAACCTCGGGCTTGATGTTGGCCCAGATCCCGCTAACGTTGACGAGGGTTGGTGCCAAGAGTAGTCGAAGCCGTATTCGCCGACCATACCCGAGCGAGCCCACCTATTCGGGATGGCGCCATGCCGATGATCGCACCCGCCTTGGCCAGGTTACCGAAAGCACGCTTGTGGATCAACTGATCGACGTGTGCGCGCTCACCTCGATCATGTCGAGCACGGGCAATCCAAGCCTGCCATCGGTCGCGCCCGACGCGATGGCGATGATGACGCATCCCACGCCCGATCTGGCGCTGGACGAAGCAGGCTTCATCGCACACTGCGTCGCCTTTGCGCGGCGGATCGCCGGCAGCTCCTATCCGCTGGACGAAGAGGAATATCGCGTTCTCATCGGCGCGGAACTGTGCCGTGGCTACGTCCAGGGCGGCTTCGGACGGCAAGGCGCGGCGATGGCCCTTGCGGGCGACAGGAGGGTGAGGCTATCGACGATCCGCGCGCCGACCCTCGTCATACATGGAACGGAGGATGCCCTGATCCCGCTCGCGTGCGGTTGCGATACCACCGCCTCTATTCCCGGCGCGGAATGGCTGCCGATCCCAGGAATGGGGCACGATCCGCCGCCATCCTTATACCGGACCGTTGGCGACGCGATCGGGCAAACCGCCCGCCGCTCAGCCATGACGGTATCGTGAGAGCAACATCCTCTCGAGGGTTTCAGTCAACCGCCTTCGAAAACGAAGCCGAGCCTTTTTGATGACTTAACTGGATCATCAAGCACAAGATCGCCTTGGAGGCTGATGTGCCCAAAAGCCAATGGGCGGCTTTCGGCTCAACCTAGGGCATTCAACGCGGCGCAATCGACATGCCGGAAGCGGACCTTCCCGAGGCCTGAAATGGGTCAACAGCGGAATTATGCCAAGTACGAACCCATGGCAGATTGCCAAAAATGCCATGAGCCGCTCTTGATCGCTCAAGGGCACTGTGCTTTCACAAAAGGTGTGGCTAAGTCAGTGGTGCAGGTTGAATTTCAAGCGCCTCATATTCGTACAGGACACGCATGAACTGGGCTTGGAATAGCAGCCTAAAGCGCTATGGCATCGCATGCTTCATAAGCTCGATTCCGGCTGACCCTGATGGCGATGGCGATTCGCAGCAGTTCTTTGACGAGCTGAATCAGGCAAGAGATTGGGCCAAAAGAGCTATTGAGGGCGGCCGCTTCAAATACCTGGCGCTCTGGGACGGAGTGTCAGGAACGCACTGGGAATGGATTGAGGATTTTTGCGAGGAGCCTAGCACTTGAACTGCTCGCTCTCGCCGGGCAGCGAGGTCCCTTTGACAGCCACCGCTGCTGAGCGTTCGCCGCCGACATGCCGTTCGCCAGCTTGGCCTCGGCATGGATGAACAGGCCATTGTCGTCATCACCATCAATTTCAGCATCAGCGAATGGGCTAACTGATCATTGCGACATCGTCGAGACCGGCAACGAGAGCTGGCGCTTCAAGAACCGCCTCTGAACTCACCACCGCCGGCCTCAAAAAGCCGTGTCGATCTCCACGCCGCCTACGGCGGCGCTCGGATCGCCACGGCCTTCTCAATTCTTACGACCGGTCAATATTGGACGCCCATCGGGGATCGGCATTGAACGCTGTTTGACAGATGTCGCCAGCGTGGTTGGCGGACTCTCGATTGACCGAGTAGCTAAATTCGACGGGAGCAGCCCCGACAAGAGTCATTCTCAGGGCACCTATTCAACCCCAGCGAGGCCGTCGCTGAGGCTCACGTCACAGGTGATAGCACGAAGCCAGCTCTGGGAAATCGGTCGAAAGGACATCGACCACCCCGCCTAAGGTAACGATTGAAAAGTGACGCATCATCTCGCGATCGTGAAGCACGATCTCCTCGCTGAAGCTCCGGGAAAAGGGCGAATCTTCGACCAGGAATAACCCCGTCTCAATGCCGATTACCTGTCCGTTCATGGGCGACTCCACTTGAGACATGGGCGTAACCCTCCAGCACCGCGGCATTTGGAACCTTACCCGAATATCGCATCTATCCCCAGCGCGCACGTACATCCGAATGGCCCAGTCCTCCTTCATGAATTTTATTCCGGTCAAAGTCTCACCCGCATACAGGCCGGCGTAAGGCTCAGTATAGCTCGCTGTCATTTATCTCTCCTTGGCCATTTGGAGAACCGCACGGTTCGCCTTTGTGTGCCGCTTACAACGCGTGACCAGGTAGCGGCCCGCGACCAGATGTTTGGCTGACGGCAAATCGGTCGAAAATCGCTCTCGATTCATTTTGGCGATCGATTCGATTTGGCGGCCTGAATGCGTGCGCGCTGCCGCGTTGGTTACGCTTCATGAGTCGGCAAATCGTATGAGGTAAGCCGTTTGGATGATCGTGAGAGTTGAGGCCCTCGCGGGACTAGAAGATCACTGTGATTAGTACAACTACGTCCTCGGCCTCGTCGAACGGATTTATCTCTCCGAAATCGAGCGCTGAAAATCACGCTGTGAAGATATTCGGCAGTGCTATTCGCGAGATTTGTGTCCGACCAGACTGTTGAAGCGAGCAAAGCGCTCGCGACTTAGGCAAGGCCGTCGACGGCGGCAGCCAGACAACAACTGGAAAGAACACCGCACGATGAAAAATCAAAGGAACGCATCTGTGACAACTAAAGGCTCTGACAAGAAGTATCCCAGCCATACCGTCTACTGGATCGCCACCGATGGACCAAAGAGGACGTGGCAGCCCATCGGCGTGATGTGGAAAAATGCTGAGGGAAAGGGCTTCAACGTCGTACTGAGTAAAACTCCGCCGACTCTTGAACTAACAGCGCTCCCGTATCTCAGTCGACGGAAAGAGGAGAACTGAGAGGTCCCTAGTCCCCATACCGTTCTTGATCGGCGGACCCCGCGGGGTCCGCCGATCATGTGGAGGGATGCGCATAGTCTGACACAAAGCAGTGCCATGCCGCTGCATTCTCTTCCACGAGGAGTTGGAGCCCGGCCTCTGAAGGATGGATAGATCGACGCGAGCACGGACCACGGATCATATAAGTGAAGAATGCAGGGCCCTCTTCGACGCGACGGCGGGCCGGCCGGGGTCGGTCGGATGTATCGGCTCGATCGAGGGTAGAGTCTGGCTGACCGCAAGCTGCGGTCAAAACGCCACGCCATCAAAGCTCAGGTGTCGCTCCTCGTCGGCGGATGAAGGCCAATTCGCGTCTGTCGCTGGACTCCGTCCAGCGACAGACGCCTGCGGCCATGCTTCCGCACGCTAGAAATCGTCGCTAATGGCGCACGGGATTGCCTACCGCCATCTCCGTCACCTCGATCCGGGCTGGCGCGGCGAACGAACTAACCGCACTGTTCCAACGCGAAGCCCGGCGTGATCGACTCCAATCGCCGCGCCGAGTTAAGCTCGAACGCTATGCTCGCCCAGGCACAGAAGCGCCGACGCTCGGCAGTCCATCGGGGTCCGTCCAGCCGATTCAGCCCGGCTTCCACGAGCGCTTCGATGGCCTCATACCAACGAATTGCTGGGTGGGTACGTGTCCCCCAGGCTCGACCGTGCTGAAGCCAAAATCGCCGCATGGTTGACGACTGCAACATCTATTTCTTCATTCGGCGCTCGGAACATCCCCGTCGCGGCTTACGCCAAACCTCCTCATCTAGGCGCAATTCCACGCTAACGCGTCGGGCCCCGCCGCTGCTGGCTAACAAATCAATGGCGGGTCATCAGCGATCGACAACATCTGCACTGATGCCGGTACCAAAATTCGATGTAGCCATTCCCATCACTGGAACTCTCGGGTCGCTTTGCCATAAGATTCCTCAGCATCAGCAACTCGAATCAAGGAACTTGTCTTGCCGATACATCACTACATTGATTCTGGTCCGATCGGACAGTCATCGGATTCGGATGTTAAAACCACTCAGGTTGATAATTTCGCCGCACAGGGCGACGACGGTACTCTTACTGTCGAAATAGCGCCAAAAAAGCATCGTCGCTTAGTCTACAAGCACCTGGCCGGCGTGACGGCGCCG
The DNA here is from genome assembly GCF_900129325.1 of Kaistia soli DSM 19436. Taxonomy (GTDB): domain Bacteria; phylum Pseudomonadota; class Alphaproteobacteria; order Rhizobiales; family Kaistiaceae; genus Kaistia; species Kaistia soli. Next base: position 109,190 of record NZ_FQUP01000006.1, read on the forward strand.
TCCAAACACCTAACAGTCCCGCAAGCGCTCGATCAAATAGGACGAAACGATTTCGAAACATGGGGAACGCAAAAGGCATTTAGGTACATGCCGATCATCTTGACGAAAACACAGAGAGTTTTGAAATACTCCATTACAACCACCGTAATGGGGACTTTATATAAGATCACTTCTGAAGAGATCCCGGCGGGACCATCCACAACCGAGGCTGTGAAGCAGTTTCGCGCTGCGCGTAGGGCCCTCAAAGAGGCCATTGAATCTGAGCAAGTTATCGCAATCTATCATAAGACGCCTTCGGAATTTTCTCCCTATCCGAGGGCTCTACTGTCCGGAACGAGGGCCAAGACGGTTCAATTTGCTCTGGGGGTTATGCGCAGCAATCGTCTGTGGTGTCCAATTTTCATAGAGCAAGCCAGCTTCGAACGTTGGCTACAATCCAGGCGGCAAGGCACCGGCCAGCCGGAACCGCAACGAGCACGATACTTAGGCTCCGGTAAGGAACGAGCAATTGCCGAGGCAATCGAACAGTCTAGTTCGGCTACTTCGTGTTATCCGCGGAAAGACGAGCTAACTAATTTGATTGCCGATGCAGTCGCATTAAGCGGCCGTCCGCCAATAGCTGACGCTGAGATCAAACGAATCCGGCATGATCTAACGTCACACAAATTTCACGACGCAGGTAGACCAAAGAAAAATTTGGCAAAGCTGTCGGAGGACCAGAGAGCGACGTTCCTGAAGGCTATCCTCTTAGCGGTCAAGAAGTAGCCGATATGTGGGCCTCCCGAAGCCGCTATCCCGCACCTTCCGTGTAAACCTACGTCTTTCGAAATCGCCCTCCATTGAAGCGCCCCATCAGCGGCGCGGAAACCGACTCGTACGCCGGCTTTCTATTAGATCGCATTGTGGGTAAATTGCGCTTCCGCGAGCTGATTCAAAATACGATCGAACCGACCTCGGAAATTTATAACCGCAGAACGCTCACTTTCATTGCCGGTGCGCTTAAGTCCGAGCGCGTGTAAATTGAATCGAAGCGTCGCTTAAATCGTCACCACTATTCGATCGATTCTGACACCCGCATCTTCCGTCCCGTCAACAAACGGAGGGTGCGATGCACACCGACACAAGGAGATCGCCGATCGCGAACGAGCGACTGCTTCGACTGAGCGATATTGTGAAACCGAATGGGATACTTCCCATTGCAAGGAGCACCTGGCTCGCCGGCATCAAAGACGGTCGATATCCGAAGCCTATCAAACTAGGGCCGAGGATCGCCGTATGGCGCCTGGGTGATATAGAGCGGCTTCTCGGCAGCTAGGCCCAAAGAGTCGGCCCGATGCGAAACCGAGACTGAAGCCGATTCGCGCGAACTCGCGGCCGACGCCAGGGAATGCAACGGGAGCGTCGGCGGCACCACTAAACGGTGCCGGCGGTGCGGTAGGCGTCTGCCTGCCCTCCGCGAATATACCGATGCACCCGGAGTGCTTCCGTTCCGAACGCCCTACCAGCAAAGCTGGTGGCGCAGAGCACAATCAATGTCAACCATCGAAAGTCGCGTAACGCGACTTGGGAGAATGCATGTCTTCAAAAAGCAAAACCCCACGTCACATCGACGTCAAGCTCCTGAAAAAGCAAATCGACAACGATCCGTTGGCCGCAGCGGAAGCGTGCCAGGGTGAGTTCGCCGATCTGCGCGACACGTCACGCGCAACCAGGAGCCGCCTTGTGCTCAAGTCCTTTTTTATCGCGCAAGCCTATATCGCCGACACCGTTCTGTGGGAGGACTTCTTAAGCAACCCCTACTGGGTGCATTCGAAGACCAAGATGAAATCCACGAAGCCAACCGTCGAGAACATCTCTCGAGCGGTAATGATCTTTGTGAAACGCGCGAAAACCGTGAGCGAACGGAAGCGCGCTTACAAGTACGCCAGCGCCGTCACACCGTTCTTAGAAGAGGACTCCTCACCGGCGGAAGTGCAGAAAGCTCTCAAAGGCGGGATCGAACGGCTCATTCGTAAGGCGGCTAAGGCGCGGCAGAGCAGCCAAGCCGCTGATGCGCAGGACGACGCATCAGCGGCTGCCACCAGCCACGTACTTGGCATCACAGTACCTCTGGAGCTCTATCAGAAGGTCATCAAATCGCGCGATGGAGAGCTCGTAAAGCTTTTTGTTCGACGTAATGGCACGAAGAACAAGCGCGTGATTTTCGATGCCGAGAAGGTCGCCCGCGTAAGAGAATAGCTGGCGGAGCGGGCATATCCCTCGCATATATTGGAGTCGATATGCCCGCTACACGATCTCATCGCTCATTCGTATGTAACCAACACTTGACGACAATACTGTAAACTACATTTGCGCTGTTCATATGTGCTTTTTATCGATGACTCGTACTATAGATCGACGACTGTAAATTATTGGAGCCACATATATAATGCCTGGACCCTTCGTAATACCGAATAGATATACCCAGTACACGCGAATTGGCAAGGCCGCATCAAGACTGAACAATCGTGGCATCGGCCGTCGCCGATTCGCTGTCGCCGAGTTCTCGAAGTTGAGAGCGCACGAAATGCGCGCGTTGAACCCTTGGGCGGGTGGTTTGTGGCGCCGCGCATTGATGAAGGCCTTCGAGCAAGAGCGCTCTTCATTGCCCACGATCGCCATAACCCTTTACTCGGAACAGTGGTCCTTCGCTCTCGAAGGGGCATCTCGGCCACCAGTACTTGAGGACATGCTCGTTGCGATGGAGAGCGATGTCAGTGCAGCCTTAGAGGGCCTCTCGTACCTCCTCCTTGTCGATGTCGCGATCCATCGAACGTCCCGAGGAAGACAGCAAACGCTTTGCTATCACCTCCATGGAGTCGCGTGGGGCACAAAGGCTGAGATCAAGGCGCGGCTCAAGGGATGGGGCAGTGGCTTTATGGGGGCGCCTGGGCACAAGCTCGTGGATATCTTTGATCTGAAGGGTTGGATCGATTACAGCGCCAAAGACACTCGCTGCCGATACGTCACCAACCCCGTGCGAGCGCCGCTCGGTCGCGAGACTCATCACCATCACCGGGAGCGGCTCTGGGGACCCCAGCTCGGAACCTTGCTCGGTGTCTATGGCGATCTCAGAAAGCCTCAGTTGGCACTTGCGGGAGGAATCGGGGCCAAAATCCTCAAATCGGCTCGGGCCGTTGCCACGCAACGCGCTCGCGAGATTGATCCGGACTGTCAAATAGAGTTCTAAGACGACCCTGCGAGCCAGCCGTCGGTTTGGATTGTACTTGAATCAGAAAAGCAGAGTTGGCGTTTGTCGACCGGCTAGCCAGTCGGAGCCGGCCCGGCTTCATCGGAGGCGTTTTTGTTTGGGCCACGCCGCGATGGCAGGCTCGCCCAGCATTGCATAGTAGTATTCCTCGGCTTCGGCCGGCGGAATATTGACGAAGGGCTCTAGCAGTCGGTGACGCTGAACCAGTCGACCCAGGTCAGAGTCCGCGGAGACACGGGACTGGTCACGCACGCGCCGACGTTGCGGCGGCGGTGTTCGAAGCCGCCACCAATCCGTCAGCTCCGCTCAAGAACCCCGTCGGCGAGGTCGCGATCGCTTGGATGTCGTAGGCAGGCCCAGCATAGGCTGTACCGGGTCGCGCAGAGTCAGATACTGCCATCCCGAACTGTTTAGATTGTTCGCTCTATGACCCGCTCGGCTGCTCTTAGGCCGCTTTCCCAGGCGCCATGCGCCGTCGAGAAGTCGGACCGGTGCGTCGCTTCACCTGCAAAGAATAGTCTGTCATCAATGGGTTATGCCAGTATCTGGCGGGCGTCGGCGTGGCCTGGCAGCGCGTGGCTGTAGGAGCTGCCGATCCACTCGGTGCCACACCAGGACGAGGCTACGAACGGACTTAGGTGGCGACGGATATTGCTGCCCAGAAGGGCTGACAACTCGTCCACGGCAAACGCAAACCCCTCCACAGGGCCGGCGCGTTCGATGAGGACCGCACCCGTGCCGCCGCAGAAGGCCTCAATCACCGGCCGTCCCAAAGGGCGGATGTAGTAGCTGAGGCAGACATTGGGATCCATTCTGAAGCGACGCTCTGACTATCGTGTCGCAAGCAGAAAGAAGAAACAGCGCTTTCTGTCTGCGCCGAATATCAGCGGCGCTCATCGAGGAAGCTTATAGCTCAACCTCTCAGGCTCCCGACTAGCCCCACCATCCTATCAACGACTGCTGATGGAAGTGCCCGAAGATGGTGCGGCGCACCGCAACCACAGACAGCCCTGAACGACCGCTTTCCGGGCTCGGTTTGAATTTCGCCAGTTGGCGCCACCACGACCGCCGGCGGTCGGTCTGCGATATCCGTTTCCGGGAATGTCAGCGTCGGCTGTATCGACTGACTTGCCAATCATGACGCTCTAATTATCTCTCTGAGCTTGGAATTCCATATATCCAAAGCGTCTCTCTTTATTTTAATACTCTGTGTATGAATGTAATGCTTCAAAAGCGTATGCGTGGCAGCATTTCCAGCCGAGTGCCCCACTATAGTTGCAATAGTTTCAAGAGAAATACCGAGTTCCGCCATTGAGGTCGCCGCAGTTCTCCGAAGATCGTGAGTAGCAAAACTTTCAATAGGACAATCCTTTCGGCGCTTGATAATTGCTCCGCCAATCTGCGAGGCGGTGGCGGCAGCGCCCCGCTCGCTTTCAAAAAGAAGCTCTGAGGTGGAGTAGTTGAGCCGCTCCATCACAATATCTTTGGCAAGACCATCAAGTGGAGTAGCTCTGGGAGAGCCATTCTTCGATCGCTCGGCAGGCAGGTGCCAAACCCAATTTGAGTCGATTTCGGAACGAGCCATGCCTCCGATCTCGCCAATTCGAGCACCAATGCACAGCTGCAACCTAAGTGCGGCCACATGGCTAGGGAGCATGTTAGAGGAGGCGAACCAATGCCAGGCTGTCCTAACTTCGTCCGCACTGAGCACCCGGCTACGAGCCTGGCCGGCATCGTAGGTGGGAAGCCCCCAGATCGGATTGGTCTCGATGAGGTCAACGGAAATAGCCCAGCGAAACATTGTGCTGATAGACTGTCGTCGGGCCTCGGCCTCTCTAGTCATACCGGCGTCTGCGACAGCATCCAGCAATTCACGAAGATCCCGGCGACGGAGATCATCCGCGTACCTAGTAAGGACAGGCAGGAGAGCCCTCTTCAGCCGACGTTCGATTTCGACGGCAGTGCGAAGTCTCCCTCTGACACGCCTGTGACAATAGCGTTCGATCAGTTCTGCGATCGTGGGCCGTGCGGCCATCAGAACTTGGGCCGCATCCTCCTCGCCGACTAGATCGCGACCGCCCCTGGCCGCTGCGGCGAGATCGTTGGCGCGCTCGCGAGCCTCGGCTAAACCAACTTCGGGGAATCGGCCCAAAGAACGCCGTCTGACCTGACCGCCTTTGATACGGTAGCTCATATCCCACGTTTTTACGCCGGAAGTCGCGACACGGATGGCCAAACCAGGGCATCGGATATCGGGCACACGATATGGGGCTTTCTCCGGATGGAGCGCCTCAACTGATCGCGCGGTCAATGCTATTCCCGATTTAGTAGCGCCTGATCCACTTACCACGGAGTCGTCCTCCCGTTTTCCGTCGCAACCGTGTCGCAACAAATTTATCGGATCTTACCAAACTGTGCCACACCTCTCCGACCGTTGGTGCGCAATTATCGGCGGTTTTCTGCCATTAATTGTGCACTTTCGAGTTTGGCTGGATGCAAGCTGAAGTGTTGGATGCAGACGGTTTTGGTCCATCTGCGTGAGCCACGCCGGCTGTGGCGCGAGATCGGGACGAAGCGCTTCATCGGCTTCATGCTGACGTCGATCGGCTCGCTGATCGCGGCGGCGGTGCACCCGCTCTATATCGCCACGGCGCTGGCGATGCTGTTTGATCCTGCGCGGCTTTGGCGGGCCGACAGCCCGCTGCTGTCGGTGGTCACGGGCCTCAACGTCACCAATTTCGTCGCCGCCTATCTGGTCTTCGTGGTGTTGTCGCGGCAGACCTATCGCCTGCGCAGGCAGAAGCGGCCGTCCAGCGCCCTCCTCTATCTGCCGGCCTATTGGCTGTTGCTTGCCATCGCCTGCTACCGCGCCGTTTTCCAGCTGTTGCTGGCGCCGCATCACTGGGCGAAGACGCGGCATGTCGGCCGCGAAAAGCGGCGTACCCGCGCGGCGGCTTGAGCGGTCGCGCAAAAGCGCATCGCCTTTGTCGGAATATCCGCGTGTCGTCCGTCCTTGGAGGAGACCGAAGAACCAGGAGGATCAAATGACCTATGTCGACGGCTTTGTTATCGCTGTGCCGAAGGCACATCTCGAAGCGTACAAGAAGATGGCATCAACCGCCAATGAGGTCTGGAGGGAGCACGGCGCCCTCAGCTACGTCGAATGCCTCGGCGACGACGTGCCCATGGGGGAACTGACATCGTTTCCCCGTGCCGTGCAGGCGAAGGAAGATGAAATCGTCGTCTTCTCATGGATTACTTATCGCGACCGCGCTCATCGCGACGCCGTCAATGCCAAAGTCATGGCTGACGAACGCGTCAAGGCACTCATGGAGAACATGCCCTTCGACGGCAAGCGGATGATCTATGGCGGGTTCAACGTCATGATCGAGAGCTGATCAGGCGCGGCGTCCCCGAGCCGCTCTAGGCCGTCCGTTCCTCGCCGACCAGCCTCTGGCCGGCGACGGGATGCACGTCGACACCCAGCATGAAGGCGTGAAAGGCGCGGCCCTCGAAAAGCGGATGGAAGGCCCTGTCGAGCACGTTGAGCCCGCCGGCCAACGCGCCGAAGGCCGGCATGATCAACCGCTCGCCATTGGCCGCAAAGCAGCGCCGCCGCACGGAGCGCCCACGCCCGACGACCCGGGCGGAGGGGTGCAGATGGCCGGCGACCTCTCCGACCGCGCGGCCCGGGCGGGGCTCATGGCGAAAGGTCAGCGAACCGATCGAAAGCTCGCTCGTCGCCCAGCCGCCGAGGCCGTTTGGCGGCTCCGGATCGTGATTGCCGGCGATCCAGATCCATTCCGTCAGCGCGGTGAGCGCCGTCAGCGTGGCGCGGTCGCCCTCTGCGAGGCGCGCGCCCGCGCCGCGATCGTGAAAGCTGTCGCCGAGCGCGATGACCCGCGCCGGCCTCAGGCGGTGGATGAGCGCAGCGAGCCGCTTCAGCGTCGCGGCCGTGTCATAGGGCGGCAGCATCTGCCCGCGCGCCGCAAAGGCCGACGCCTTTTCGAGATGGAGATCCGCCACCACCAGCGTCGACGCTTCGGCCAGATGCAATCCGCCCTCGACCGTCAGCGTCAGGCGCGTGCCGGCAATCGTCCACTCGGCCGGCCGGGGCTCGGCCGCGGGCACTTTCAGGGCGTGCTGGTTGAAGATCATGCGCCGATTCGTGTTTCGTTCTCGTCCCATCCTAGGGGCGCGGGATTCCCGTCGGCAAGCCCCCCATGCCGCTGGCATCGGCAAATGCGTCGCCCATCGCCTCGCGAACGAGGTCATCTACGTTCTCGCGGATGATCTCCTCGGCGGCAGACCCGGCGACGCTTTCCTTGCCGATGTCGAGCATGACGGGCACCGCGAGTGGCGAAATGTGCTCCAGGCGCTGGTGCAGGATGGAGCCCTCGACGCGCATGAGCATGTCGGAGAGCCGGGCGACGTCCAGAAGCCCGGTCGCAGCGTCTGCCCAGGTTGCACGCAGCAGGATGTGATCTGGCTCGTGGCTGCGCAGGACGTCGTAGATGAGATCGGTCGAAATCGTGACCTGACGTCCGGACTTCTCCTTGCCGGGATGCCGCCGCTCGATCAGGCCCGAGATCAGTGCGCAGGCGCGGAAGCTGCGCTTCAGGAGGTAGCTCTCGGCCAGCCACGCATCGAGATCGTCGCCCAGCATGTCCGGCGCGAAAAGATCGCCGAGCGCCGGCTTCTTTCTGGCGAACGCCGCGCCCATGTCGCCGAGGCTCCAGATGGCGAGCGCATAGTCGGAGGCGACGAAGCCGAGCGGCCTCAGCTTCGCGCGCTCCAGCCTCCGCGTCAGCAGCATGCCAAGCGTCTGATGCGCCAGCCGCCCTTCGAAGGGATAGGCGACCATGTAGAAGCGATTGCCCCGCGGAAACGTCTCGACCAGCAATTGATTGGCGCCCGGCAGGACCGAAGCTTCCTTCTGGATCCGCAGCCAGTCGGATACCTGATCCGGCAAGCGCGTCCAACTGCTTTCATCGGCCAGCAGGCGGCGGACGCCATCGGCAAGATAGGTCGAGAGCGGAAACTTGCCGCCGTTATAGGAGGGAACTTTCGGCGCCTCATCATGCGTGCGCGAGACGACGACGACATTGTCGCGAATGCCTTCGAGCTTCACCACGAGGCCGGCGAACAGGAAGGTGTCGCCCGGCGCGAGTTGCTCGGCAAAATATTCCTCGACCTCGCCGAGAACGCGGCCGCCCATGCCGACGGGGCCGCCGTTTTTGCGTGAGGCAAGGCGAACCTTCATCAAGGGCGCCTCGACGATGGTGCCGACATTCAGGCGATATTGCTGCGCGATGGCGGGATGGGTGATCCGCCAGAGCCCGTCCTTGCCCGCCCGGATTTTCGCAAAACGCTCATAGCTCTTGAGCGCATAGCCCCCTGTCGCCACGAAATCGACGACGCGGTCGAAGCTTTCGCGATCGAGGCCCGCATAGGGCGCAGCGGAGGTCACTTCAGCGAACAGCGCCTCGGCCGAGAAGGGCGCCGAGCAGGCCATGCCAAGCACATGCTGCGCCAGCACGTCGAGCGCGCCGGTCCGGAGCCGCGGCGTGTCCTGCGCGCCCGTCAGGCTCGCCTCCAACGCCACGGTGCATTCCATGACCTCGAAACGATTGGCAGGCACGAGGACGGCGCGGGAGGGCTCGTCCATCCGGTGATTGGCGCGGCCGATGCGCTGGGCGAGCCGGCTTGCGCCCTTGGGCGCGCCGACATTCACGACGAGATCGACATCGCCCCAGTCGATCCCGAGATCGAGCGTCGAGGTGCAGACGACGCAGCGCAGGCTCGACGCCGCCATCGCCGCCTCGACGCGCCGGCGCTGGCCGACATCGAGGGAGCCGTGATGCAGCGCGATCGGCAGCGCATCTTCGTTGATCCGCCAGAGTTCCTGGAAGATGCGCTCGGCTTGGCTGCGTGTATTGACGAAGACCAGCACCATGCGGCTCGCCTTGATGGCTTCGTAGATGGCGTCCATCGAATGAACGGCGGAATGGCCGGCCCAGGGGATGCGGTTCTCGGTCGGCAGGATGGTGACGTCGGGCTTGGCGCCGCCCTTGACGATAACGAGATCGGCAAGGTTCGGCGGCGCGCCCACCGATTGCGGCATCAGCCAGCGCCTGAGATCGTCGGGTTCGGCCACGGTTGCCGAAAGCCCGACGACACGCAGGCCCGGGCGCAATTGCCTGAGCCGGGCGAGGCCGAGCGATAGCAGATCCCCGCGCTTGGCCGTCACCAGCGAATGCAATTCGTCCAGAACGACGGTCTCAAGCGTATCGAAGAAGCGGCCGGCATCGGGATTGGAGAGCAGCAGCGCGAGTTGCTCTGGCGTTGTCAGCAGGATGTCGGGTGGGGCCAGCTTCTGACGCTGGCGTTTGTGGGCCGGCGTGTCACCGGTGCGCGTTTCGACTGAAATATCGAGCCGCAGCCCGGCTACTGGCGTCTCGAGATTGCGGGCGATGTCGACGGCCAGAGCCTTCAGTGGCGAGATATAGAGGGTGTTGATGCCGGGGCGGCGCGTCGTCTTCGGACGTCGGGCGAGATCGACGAGGCTCGGCAGGAACCCCGCCAGGGTCTTGCCGGCGCCGGTCGGCGCGATCAGCAGAGCCGAACGCCCCTGTTCCGCCTTTTCGAGCAGCGCGATCTGATGCGGCCGCGGGGACCAGCCGCGCTGCGCAAACCACTCCATGAACGGCTTCGGGAGAAGATCGGCGGCTGTGCTCACCGGCAAGAGGTAGGGCCGATCCCCCACGAAGTCGAGCCGCGGCGAGTGAAAGCTCCAGTCAGCGCGCCGCGAGCTTCTGGCAGAAGCGATAGGTACGCCGTCCCGCCGACTTTGCCTGATAAAGCGCCTTGTCAGCAGCCGCGAGAAGCTCGTCGGGATCGAGCCCGCAATCCGGTGCACAAGCGATGCCGATGCTTAGCCCGACCTCGATCGTGTGGTCACCCGCGGCGACTGGCACCCGCATAGCCTCGATCAGTTGCTCTGCGAGTGCTGCCGCTTCGGCATCGTCCGGCCCGACCGCGCCGATCAGGGCGAATTCGTCTCCTCCGAGACGCGCCACGATATCGCCAGGCCGCGCCACGGCCTCGAAGCGCAAGGCGGCCTCCCGCAGGACCGCATCGCCCGCCTGATGGCCGAGACTGTCGTTAATGTCCTTGAAGCGGTCGATATCGATCCACCAGAGCGCGAAGCGTCGCTCTCCAGAACCCACCTTTGAGAGGCCGGCAAGCAGTCTTTCGCGAAAGAGTTTGCGGTTGGGCAGACCGGTCAGCTCATCACGGTTCGCGAGCAGCTCAAGGCGCGCCTCGATCGCCTTCCGCTCGTCGATCCCACGAACAGACACGACATAGCCGTCAGGCTCACCGGTTCGCTTGTCCTGCGTCAACCGGATATGAGCCTCGATCCAGCACCATGAACCATCCTTATGCAGCATGCGCTGTTCGACCCGGCCGACGTCGAGATCGCCGGCGCGCACCTTTCCCATCAATCGGCCAAAGGTCGGGACATCGTCGGCATGGGTGATATCGATCGCGCGCCGGCCGACCAGTTCCTCCGGCTCATAACCCAGCAATTCCCGGATCGCCGGCGACACATAGAGCCGAATGCCATCGAGATTGCCGCGGATGATGGTATCGGTCGATGTGTCGGCCAGGAGGCGGAAGTGCTCCCCTTGGAGCGCAGCCTCGCGTGCTCGCCTCTCAAGGCGCCACAGCCCCTCGGCGAGGCGGGCGAGATCCTGCAAATGCTGACGTTCCTCGATGTCGAGGCGCCCGCGTGCGGCATCGAACAGCGCCAGACGCCCGTCGTCACCGAAGGTGCTGCTCGCGATCAGCGAGAGGCTGCCGGCTTCTCTGGAGTTCGATGGCTCTACCGCCTCGTCCGCCGCTGACAGAAGGGCCATCGCCGACCGGATTGCAGGCGCCGCCGCAGCCGCATCAATGTGCTCAGCAAGGCCAACCCGGCAGCTGTCTTCCACCCCGGGCCGCACAGCGACGGCGCCTACGCCGAACAGTCGCCGCGCCATATGGCAGAGCGTGTCATAGAAGCAGTCGATCTCGGAGGACGCCTTCTCCGCCTCGCCTTCGGCCTTTAGGGCGCCGGCCTGCCGCGTTGCCCACTCCGCTGTGTTCATCGGCTGCGGCTGGCTCCTTGGGCATGGGTTGCAAAGTGCAGCAGGCAACGGCACGCGCCGTTTTGATTGGGCCCACTTCTACAACGTGTCCGCTTTTCAGCAAGTATCGAGAGCCGAAGATCTTTATGCAATTTCACGGCCATGGAATGAATCCGCCGCGACGCCCGCAGCTGCCTCCTTTCCACAACCCGTCGAGACCCTATCTATCCCGCATGATCCGCCCCGAAGACCTTCTCGCGCCCGGACCGGACGGGCTGTGGTGTCCGCTCGGCGGATTTCATGTCGATCCGATCCGGCCGGTGGCGCGGGCGCTGATCACGCATGGTCATGCCGACCATGCTCGTTCCGGCCATGGCGCCGTGCTCGCGACCCGCGAGACGCTTGCGATCATGGCCGTGCGCTATGGCGAGGACTTCGCTGGCCAGCAGCAGGTGGCGGTCCCCGGTGAGCGGATGAAAATCGGCGACGTCACAGTCTCGTTTCATCCGGCCGGCCATGTGCTCGGGTCAGCGCAGATCGCCGTCGAGGCGCAAGGCTGCCGCATTGTGGTGTCGGGTGATTACAAGCGGCGGCGCGACCCGACCTGCGCGCCGTTCGAACCCGTCGCGTGCGACGTCTTCATCACCGAGGCGACGTTCGGACTTCCGGTGTTCCGCCATCCTGACGACGGCGAAGAAATCGGCAAGCTGCTCGCCTCGCTGGCAGCGTTTCCGGAGCGTGCCCATCTTGTCGGCGCCTATGCGCTCGGGAAGGCGCAGCGGGTCATCAAGCGCCTGCGCGAGGAAGGCTATGGCGAGACGATCTATATCCATGGCGCATTGGAGCGGCTTTGCACGCTCTACGAGTCCGAAGGGATCGATCTCGGCCCGCTGGCCCCGGCAACGCTCGAAAGCGCGCGGCGCGGCGAAAGCGCGGCTTTTGCCGGCGCGGTCGTCGTCGGCCCGCCCTCGGCCTTCGCCGACCGCTGGGCGCGGCGGTTCCCGGATCCGGTTCCCTGCTTCGCCTCGGGATGGATGATGATCCGACAGCGCGCCAAGCAGCGCGGGGTCGAGCTGCCGTTGATCATTTCCGATCACTGCGACTGGGACGAACTGACGGCAACCATCGCCGAGATCGAACCCGGCGAGGTCTGGGTGACGCATGGCCGTGAAGAGGCGCTGGTGCGCTGGTGCGAGCTGGCGGGCATCCGCGCCCGCCCGCTGCACCTTGTCGGCTACGAGGACGAAGGCGACTGACCCGTTGCGCGGCCGGCTTCCGGCGCCCGGCTCTCGCGCCAGAGCAGGAACAGTGACGCCCCGATGATCAGCGCGGCGCCGATCCAGAGCTGCGCGGTCGGCAGCCAGCCGAACACCAGCCAGCCGGCGATGATGTTGAGCGGCAGCTTCACGTGATCGAAAGGCTGGACATAGGCGGCGTCGGCCCTTGAATAAGCGAGGGCAAGAAACGCCTGCGCCGCTGCCGTCAGCACACCGACGGCGATGATCGCAATCCAGCCATCGGCGGTCGGCAGCACGAGGCCGGACGGCAGTGCTAGCACCAGGTTGACCGGCGCCAGCAGCAGCAACAACCACGCTGCGACAGCTTCCGGGCTGTCTTCGACGAGCAGCCGCTTCTGCACCAGCGAGACGCCGGCCCAGAGCACGGATGCGGCGAGCGGATAGAGGCTCGCCGCCGTGAAGGTTTCCGCGAACGGATCGAGGATGATGAGCCCGCCGGCGAAGCCGATCGTGACCGCCAGCCAGCGCTCGATCGAGACACGCTCGCCGAGCAGCAATGCCGCACCGAGCGTCACGACGAAGGGCGATGTCATGACGAGCGCGACGGCCTGTCCGATTGGCACGCCATGGGCAAGGCCGGCCACCCAGGCCTGGACGCCGAGCGCCGCGAGCAGGACGCGCAACGCCTGCAGCCAGGGCCGGCGCGTCGAGAGCGATGGCAGGCCACGCCGCACGGCCCAAGGCAAGACGGCGAGAAGCGCCACGGCATATTGCAGGAAGGCGGCGGTCGGCGCCGGAATGCCGAGCCGTGTCGTCGCAATCTGCTCCAGCGTGTTGACGCCGGCGAAGGCGACGCCGGCGGCGACCATGAAAGCCGCACCCGCGACAGGCGCGGGAAGAGCGGGAGAAGCTGTGAGTGTGGTCTGACTCATGTTGATCCTCGAAATGTTGGACAACACGAAATCAGGGCAAAAGCGAACGCGCACGCCCCGGCCGCAAGGCAGGATCGCATGCATGGCGCTTGTTCTCTTCCATCCGGACTATACCGTCGGCTTCGGAATTGGACCGAATCTGCTGACCCCTCCCCTGACGGGAGGGCGCTCGCGGGCTTGCAGACGATGCCTGCCTACCGCCGGTGGGGAATTTCACCCCGCCCTGAGAACGAGGTCCGATCATCGATCGGACAGCCAAGACTTAGTTTCTGCGGACGCTGACCGCAAGAACGTCGATGCTCCGCCTTTTCAGCGGCGCGCAAAACCATACCTAATGCAGCATGGAAGACTTCGCCGCCCTGCTTGATCGCTTGATCCTGACGCCTTCGCGCAATGCGAAGCTCAAGCTCCTGACCGACTATTTCCGCGCGACGCCGGATCCCGATCGCGGCTTCGCGCTCGCGGCGCTGACGGGCGAGCTTGACCTTCCGGCGGTGAAGCCGGCCATGCTGCGCGCGCTGGTCGCTGAGCGGATCGACCCGGTGCTCTTCGCCTATTCCTATGACTATGTCGGCGATCTCGCCGAGACGATCGCGCTGGTCTGGGGCGTGACGGCATCGCCGGCAACCGGCCCCAGGCCAGCGCCGCCCTCGTTGTCAGCGATCGTCGAAACGATCGCTGCATCCTCGCGCAGCGAAGGTCCCCGGCGGGTGGCCGGCTTTCTCGACATGCTCGATGCCACGGGACGCTGGGCCTTGCTGAAGTTGGTCACCGGGGGCTTGCGGATCGGCGTCTCGGCGCGGCTCACCAAGCAGTCCCTCGCCGATCTTGGCGGCCATGAGGTCAACGAGATCGAGGAACTCTGGCACGGGTTGCGCCCACCTTATCTGGAACTGTTCGCCTGGCTCGACGGAAAAGCGGAGAAGCCGATCTCCTCGGCGCGGGCGCCTTTCCGCCCGGTGATGCTGGCGCAGCCACTCGACGAGGGCGACCTTCCACGGATCACGCCGGATGCCTATGCGGCGGAATGGAAATGGGACGGTATCCGGGTGCAGGCCGTCTCGGATCACGGCGTCAAGCGCCTCTACACGCGAACGGGCGAGGATATCGGGGACGCGTTTCCCGATGTCCTCGACGGGCTCGATATCGAGGGGGCTATCGATGGCGAGCTGCTGGTCGGCCGGCTCGACGGCGAGATCATCAATGCCGGGAGCTTCTCGGAGCTGCAGCAGCGGCTGAACCGCAAGAGTGTCTCCGGCAAGCTCGTCATCAGCCATCCCGCCTTCATCCGCGCCTATGACTGCCTCGTCGACCAGGGCGAAGATATCCGTGCCCTTCCCTTCCGGACGCGGCGTGAGCGGCTCGAACGTCTCGTGGCGACGTCGCTTGCCAAGCGCATCGATCTCTCGCCGCTCATTCCCTATGACGACGCCGAGGCGCTGATGGAGAAGCGGAGCGCGCCGCCGGCCGCGATCATCGAGGGGCTGATGCTGAAGCGCTGGGATTCGGTCTATGAGCCCGGCCGTCCGAAGGGGCCGTGGTTCAAATGGAAGCGCGATCCCTACACAGTGGACGCCGTGCTGATGTATGCGCAGCGCGGCCATGGCAAGCGCTCGTCCTTTTATTCCGACTATACGTTCGGGGTCTGGAAATCGGGTGCCGAAGGGACGGAGCTGGTCCCGGTCGGCAAGGCCTATTTCGGCTTCACCGACGACGAATTGGCCGAGATTGACCGCTTCGTGCGCCGCAACACCACCAACCGGTTCGGCCCGGTGCGCGAAGTCGTCCACGAAGCCGATCGCGGGCTGGTGCTGGAAGTCGCCTTCGAGGGTCTCAACCGCTCGACGCGGCACAAGTCCGGGGTCGCGATGCGCTTTCCCCGCGTCGCGCGGCTCCGCTGGGACAAGCCGCCACGCGAGGCGGACCGCATCGAGACGCTGGAGGCGCTGCTTTCTGCTGCCGATTGACAAGGTATGGAGCCGGGCGCACCAAGACCGCGATGATCTCCACCGCCGACAGCCCTCCCGCCATCCGCCCCTTCGCGCCCGGCGACACCGACGGTGTCGCCCGCCTCATCGTGCCGATCCAGCAGGAGGAATTCGGCATAGCGATCACCTATGAGGAACAGGGCGACCTGCGCGACATTCCAGCCTTCTATCAGCGCGGCACCGGCGGCTTCTGGGTCGCGATCGCGCCAGGCGGTGTCGTCGGCACGATCGGCCTCTACGATATCGGCGAGGGCGATGCGGCCCTCCGCAAGATGTTCGTCTCGCCCGCTCATCGCGGCGACGGCACGGCGCGTCGGTTGCTCGGCCATTTGGTCGCGCATGCTCAGGAGCACCGCCTTCGCCGGATCATTCTCGGCACAACGGATCGCTTCCTCGCGGCGCATCGCTTCTATGAGAAGAACGGCTTTGCCGAGATCGTTCCCAAGGACCTGCCCGGCTCGTTCCCGCGCCTCGCCGTCGACAGCAAGTTCTACCAGCTCACGCTATGATCGGGAGCGATTCGGGCCAGCGGAGAAAGTGATGAACGGGCTGCAACGCTTCATGGGTGGTTCGCCGGCACAGGTGCTGCTCCGCCTCATTGTCCTGTCGCTCGTCGTCGGCATCGTCCTGTCGGCGCTCGGCATCTCGCCCTATGACATCCTCGCCCGGCTCGAAGCCTTCGTGCGGCGGATCTGGAACATGGGGTTCGGCGCCATCGGCTGGATCTGGAATTACTTCCTGCTGGGCGCCGTGATCGTCATACCCGTCTGGATCGTCATCCGCCTGCTCAACCTCGGCCGCGGCAAAAGCTGAGGCCGGGTCGGAGCGGCGATCCGCGCTTGTCGAGGAAGGCCGCCGACAGATCGATTTCGCCTGACGTCCCTCCTCCGAACATCGTCAGTGGACGGAATAGGTGTTGTTGAGCCGGCCGCTCTTCGCATCGATGAACCGGACCACGGTAGGCCCGGCGATCTCGACTTTGTTACATTCGGTGAAATTCATCGTCTTGAACACCGAGCAGAGCGTGTCGCCCTTGAACGTCCACTTGAACGCGGCCGCCTTGTTGCTGCCGAGAGTGAAGATGCCCGAGCCACCTGCCTCATAGACGGCGTTGAAGGGCTTGCCCGATTTGGTCGTCGTCGTCAGCGACTTGCCGGCCACTGCGCCGAGGAATTCCGCCTTGGTCGCAAATTTGCCCGTGGCAGCCGCGACTGCCACGAGGGCCAGCGTCAGCGCCATCGTCGTCATGAGTGTTTCGACCCGTTTCCACATCGCGTGCGTTTTCACCTTCCATGATTGTCGCGCCCCGCCCGCGTTTTCCTTCCGCGCCCGGACACGTCCCACTCTCCCTCCGTTCAACTTCGGAGCACAAGATGTGTCGGCGAAATCTGGATGGCCCGAGGCCAGATCTTGGGGCGAAGCGCGCAGGAGAGCGTTGGTTTTCGGCTTCAGTCGCGACGGAAGAGAACGCCGGCCAGCCAGCCGGTCAGAAGCGCCAGTGCGATGCAGATCAGGCCGTAGAAATAGCCGTTGCGACGGGCGAGATCGAAGGTGAACTGCTCGAAGCCGGTCTTGGCGATGCCGAAGGCGGCGCTGTTGGCTGCCAGCATGGCACTGTCGCGGAACAGGAAGACCGAGACGCGATAGGTGCCGACCGGCACATTGGCCGGCACGTCGACCGTGGTCTGGAAGACCGCTGAACCGGGAAACGTCACGCCATAGGGCGCGTCTCTATAAAGCCCCGCCTCTCGCTTCAGCCGGACGAAGGCATCGCGAAAGGCTTCGTCGCCCGGCTCGGGGCGACCTTCCCTCGCGCGGAAGGCGAGATAGTCGAAGCCGATCTGGTAGCGCGTCAGCGTTTCGGCGGGCGCGATGTCGTTGAGCGGCCGCGAGGAATGCACCGCATAGAAGGACGGCATGTCGAGGAAGGTGCGCGCGGCCCGGTTGAGCCAGATGCCGGCGACGCGTTCCTTGCGGCGGGTGACGAGGGTTTCGTCCGGGCCTCGCACCACGACGACGATGTCATAGACGCCGCCACGCGATATGGTCCCGGCATCGCGCTCGATTGCTCCGAAGACCGTGACGCCGGTGCCGGTGAAGCTCGACGAGATCTTCACATGGTCGGTCGAGAGCGCGACGACCAGTTGCTCCGCGGACGACTGCCGAAGCGCAAGCACCAGCATGCCGGCGAGCAGAGCGAGGCGGAACGCCGCGTTCACCTGGCATCCCCGGCGAGGGTTGCCAGCGAAAACAGCTCGTCCGGTGTCGACACGAGATTGACGAGAAAGCGGATGCCGACCGCCAGCACCAGCAGCGCCAGCATGGCACGAAGCTGCTCGCCGCCGACACGAGCGCCGAGCCGGGCGCCGAATTGCGCGCCGATGACGCCGCCGACCATCAGGATGAGTGCCAGCACGCCATCGACGGAATGGTTGTTGCCGGACTGGAGCAGCGTTGCCACCGCCATCGTGCCGATCATCTGGATCAGCGATGTGCCGACCACAATGCTGGTCGGGACGCGCAGGATATAGATCAGGGCCGGCACGAGGATAAAGCCGCCACCGATGCCGAGCATCGAGCCGAGAATGCCGATCCCGACGCCGATGGCGAGGATCGGGATGATGCTGACATAGAGCTTGGAGCGCTTGAAGCGCATCTTGAACGGCAGGCCGTGCATCCAGCCATGCTGGCCCGGCCGGCGGAGCGGCGCCGGGCGGCCGCGCCGCGTGTTGATGATCGAGCGGACAGATTCCCACAGCATCAGTCCGCCGACGAGGCCAAGAAAGGTCACGTAGCAGATGGAGATGATGAGATCGAGCTGGCCGGTCCGGCGCAGCAGCGTGAAGATGGCGACGCCGATCGTCGAGCCGACGATACCGGCAACGACCAGAACGCCGGCCAGCTTAAAGTCGATCAGCTTGCGCCGCCAATAAGTAAGCGAGGCCGAGAAGGACGAGGCGACGACCTGCGCGGTCGTGCTCGCCACCGCCACCGCCGGCGAGATGCCCGAGAAGATCAGCAGAGGAGTGAGCAGGAAGCCACCGCCGACCCCGAACAACCCCGACAGAAAGCCGACGGCTGCCCCCATGCCGAAGATGAGGAACATGTTGACCGGCAGTTCGGCGATGGGGAGATAGATCTGCACGACGCCTGACCGCTG
Source organism: Kaistia soli DSM 19436 (assembly GCF_900129325.1). Taxonomy (GTDB): domain Bacteria; phylum Pseudomonadota; class Alphaproteobacteria; order Rhizobiales; family Kaistiaceae; genus Kaistia; species Kaistia soli. The sequence continues at coordinate 127,887 of NZ_FQUP01000006.1, forward strand.
GCGGTCTTGGAAGCCCGGGAGAGGCCTCTCAGGGCGGGACCGCCGCTCCGCCCGATAAACAAGCTGACCCGCCGCCTGTCAACGCGAACGCGCCGCGGGAAAGGCCCTCCGATGTAACGTCTTGCCGAGGCCGCCGGCGCAACGCGCCCGCAGCCAACTTTCGTCGTGCTCAGCCCTTGCCGTCGGTCAGGTTCGCCCCGGCAAGCGGTGCAGCCGTTGAAGCCGTCTGCATCCATTCCGCCTTCGGCACCGGCTCAGCATTGGCTGCAGCGTTTTGCGGCCGCGGCGTGAAGGCCTGCACGGCGGCGCGCGCGCTGGCAAGCTCGGCAGGCTTCAGCGCGTTGGCAACCTCGTCACGGCGCTTGCCGGCATCGGTGTCCCCCTGCGCGGCTGCGAGAGCAAACCATTTGTAGGACTGCATCAGGTCGACGCCGAGGCCAAGTCCGCGGGCATAGAGCACGCCGAGATTATACTGGCTGTCGGCGACGCCGAGATTGGCGGCTTCGACGAAGAGCTGCGCCGCAGCCGTGTAGTCGGGCGCGCCCGTGGCGCCTTCGCTGATCATGACACCCAGATTGTGCACGGCGCGCGCATTGCCCTGCGCGCTCGCCTTGCGATACCAGGCCTCGGCCTCGGCGGGATCGCGCTTCACGCCCTCGCCGCGTTCATAGAGGCTGCCCAGACGATACTGGGCGATGGCGAGGCCGCCCTTCGCCGCGCGGGCATACCATTGCGCCGCAAGCTGAACATCCTGGCGAACGCCGAGGCCCTCAGCATACTGCTTGCCGAGTTCGAAGGCGGCGACCACGTCACCGGCATTCGCATCCCGCTTGACCAACGCAACGTTGAGCGCCGGAACCGGCTCGGGCGCCGGCGCGACGGCGACAGCCGGCACGGCGCTCATCGGGCTTGCCATAGCGCTGGCGGGCTCGAAGGCGAGCGCTGCGTCGGAGGCTGGTGCCACGAGGTTGGGCTTGGCGGCGAGCGCCGAGGGATCCACGGTCTGCGTGGGGGCGGCGGCAGCGGGCGCGGCGGTGGGCACCGAGGCAACAGCAGGACGCGCTGGCTTGACCGGCACGGATGCCGTCGGCATCGGGTCTATGGCGGCATCGCCGGTCAGTCTGGCGATGCGCTCGCCGACGGAAGGGCCGTACTGGACTGCGCCAAGCGCGAGCACGACAGCGGCGATCGCCAGCATGATCGGGCGCCGGCGTGAGCGGAACACCTGGCCAATGCGCGCGAGCGGCCCCGGCCGCGACTCGGCCTCGGCGCTTTCCTCCAGCGCGGCCTTGCGCTCGGCCTTGCCGACCTTTGCGGTTTCGGCCTGCGCGGCCTGCGCGGCGCGCCGGGCCGCGGCAATAAAATCCGCCTTCCGGTCACCCGGGCGGGCCGATGCGTCAGAGCGCGGCTCTTCGGCGGGAAAGAACTCGGAGCGCAGGCTGAGATCGGGCTTGCCCGACCCCGGCGCGAGCGGGCGATGGTCCTCCGGCAGCTCGGCATAGCGGCGCGGCGCAGGCTCAAGCTGCAGGCCATGCTCGTCGGCTTCGAGCTGCGTGATGCGCTCGACGACCTTCGCCAGCGTGTCGTGCACGGCTTCCAGCGTGTCGTGGTTCTGCCGGTCGGAATGCAGCGCTGCCGTCTGAAGGTTGCGCAGATCCTCGCGCAGCGCGCGGATCAGCGCCTCATCTGGATAGCTCGACAGCTGACCGGCGAATTCGCTGAGCGTCGAGCGTGCAGCATCGCGGGCCGCCTCGATGGTCTCGCGGCGCGTGTCGCCGAGGATCGACTGCATGCGGTCGAGATTTTCCTCGACCTTGGAGAGCGCGTCGGCGCCGGGGGCGGATCCGGAGAATTTCTCGGCGAGCGAGGCAACTTGCGCCTCGAGCTGGGCAAGCGTCTGGTTGTCGTCGCGCCGGGTCGCGGCGTCGAGCCGCTGCATCAGCGCATGCATCTGCTGGTCGATCGCGTCGAAGCGAACCGGCTCGCGTTCGACGATATGCTCACGCAAACCCGAGATCTCGCCGCGAAGGCCGTCGATCGCGGCGATGGCCGCAGCCGACGTGGCGGCCGCGGGCTGCAGGCTCGGCAGCTCGACGATCGCATCGAATCGGCCGGAAAGCGCATCGATGCGTTCTTCCAGGCGGCTGAGCGCCGCCTCCCCGCCGATGGCCCCGCGCGATGCGACGGCCTCGAGCATGCCGTGGATCGCCGCGACCTGCTTTTCAAGGCGGATCATCAGGACCGGATCTGTACCCTTGGCGAAACCGTCGACCTCACGCCGGATGGCGGCAAGCTCCCGCTCGATCGGTGCAAGATCGACCGTGCCATGCGGGATCGAAGCGAGCCGCTCGATCGTCTGGCGAAGCTCCGCGATCTGGCGATCGGCAGCGGTATCGACGCGGGTGGCGGCCAGCGAGGCAATCGCGTTACGGATGTCCTCAAGTTCGCCTTCCATGGAGCGGAAGGGCTGGGCGCGATCGATCAGGCCGCCGAGGCGGCCGACCTCGTCGGCAAGCTGCTCGACGCGGCCGCGCTCCGGTACGCGGCGGACGATGTCGTCTAGTCGCTCGATGACGTGGCCATAACCCAACTCGATCGAGGCGAGGGTCGTCTCGCGCGCCGAGGCGTCGATCGCCTGGCGGATATCGGCGAGATGCTGGCGCAATTCATCGAAGAGACCGGCGCCTTCCCGCGGCATGGTCTCGAGCCTCGCGGCGAAATCGGCGCGCAGCGCCTTGTCCATCTCTTCGCTGCGCTGCGCCTCGGTGCCGATCCGGCGGCCGAGCGTCGCGATGTCGCTGCGGAGCGCCGTGATCGCATCTTCGATCGCAATCGAATCGACGGCGGCAAGGCGCCCGGACTCGCCGTCGATGGCCTGCTGGCGGGCCGCGATCTCGGCGATGGCGGAGCGGAACACCGGGGGCGCTTCGGCGCGGGGCGGTTCAGGGCGAACAGGTTCAACGCGTGGTGCCGGGCTCGGAGCGGGAATAGCCTGCGCGGCGGCCATCTGGCCGGCGATCGCCGCAAGTCGCGCTTCGATCTCGCCCAGACGATCGCCCTCGGGGCGCGGCGTCTCGACCGGCGGCTGCTCCTGGCGCGGAAGCTCCTGGCGGGGAGGCAGCTCCCGCAACGGTTCCGGTCGAACGAAGTCTTCGGCCGGCTGCAGCTGCGCGAAGCTCTGGCGCTGCGGCTGAACAGGCGGGGCGGCTCGCTGGCTGGCACCGCGACGGGCGGCCCCCTCGATCGCATCGATCTGCTCGGTAATGCTCTCAACCAGCGCCGAAAGCGCCGCGATGCGCTCCGAACTCGGACCACGGCGCGCGCCGCCTGCATCGCCCGCCGCATAAGCGGGTTGCGCAGCCGAACGCGCTGGTCCGAAATCGGATCTCGTACCTGTCATCATTGCCACCCGACCCCCGAGCCTGCCTCTGCGGCGCGCGCCTCGTCATCTGGTCGGCGCGCCTCGGCCCGGGCAGCGAAACCGGGAGCCGACGCGGCGACGATGCGGTCGATCGCCTTCGCCCGAGCATTGGCAAATCATGGTAAACAACGCGTTAATCGACCGACGCTGTCTTGAGGGACGAGTAAGGTCCCTTAACGACGGTTCAGGCTTCGGCAGCTGCCGCGCGCCTGATCATGCATTCCACGCGCATTGCGTTCATCCCAGGCTTGCCACGATGCCGTGCGATGATGAGATTGGGAAGCAGAGTTGGTCCGGCGTGACGGCAGGAAAAAGGGATTCGATGAGCGTGACGCGGTTGGCTGATATAGCACGCGACGATGTGGACGGAACCGGGATCCCCGACGGGAACCGGCAGACCAGCTTCACGATCGGCGATCTTGCGCGCGAGTTCGATGTCACGCTCAGGACGCTCCGCTTCTATGAGGACAAGGGACTGCTCAGCCCACGGCGCGAGGGCCCGAATCGGATCTATTCGCGCCGCGACCGCGGACGGCTCAAGCTGGTATTGATGGGCAAGAAGGTCGGTTTCTCGCTGACCGAGATCAAGGCGATGCTCGATCTCTACGATCTCAAGGACGGTCAGGTGCCGCAGATGCGCCTGGCGCTTGGCAAGTTCAACGAGCAGATCGCCATCCTCGAGCGGCAGAAGATCGACATCGAACGGGCGGTCGAGGAATTGCGGCGCACGGTCAGCGTCGTCAATGGTCTGATCCGGCAGAAAGAGACGAGCGGCAGCTGACGCCCGTCTCTTCAAGGAGGGTTCATGCAGCGCCTGTCCGTGCTCACGTTCGCCGCAATGCTCGCCGTCTTCGCGGCCGAGGCCCGCGCCGCCGACACCGCGCCGCCCGCGGCACCCGATGCCGCTCTCGATGCCCCGCGGATCGGCCGCTACACCATGGTGCCGGCCGATGGCGGTTTTGTCCGCCTCGATACGGAGACGGGGACCGTCTCGCATTGCCGGCGCGAGTCCGAGGCGATCGACTCGCCCTGGCGCTGCGCCGCGATTCCCGAGGCGGTGCTCGGCGAACCGGGACGGGTCGAGGCGCTGACGGCGCGCGTCGAGGCGCTTTCGGCCGAGGTCGAGCGCCTGCGCGGCCGGCTGGACGCCATCGACGGTGGCCCGAGCGCCGGCGCGGCAGCATCGCCGACCGACGATCCGGAACTCGATCGCGCGCTCGGCTTCAGCACCGAGCTGATGCGCCGCTTCTTCGGCCTGATGCACGAGATGAAAAGCGGCGAGCCCCCGCTCCCGCCAAAGCCGATCCCGCCAAGCCCTGAAGCCGTCAGGCCTTGAAGCGTTCGGCGGCGGCCACCAGGGCAGCGAGGATGCCAGGCTCCGACATCGCATGACCGCCATCGGGCACGATCACCAGTTCCGCCTCCGGCCAGGCCTTGTGCAGGTCGATGGCATTGGCAACAGGTGTACAGAGGTCATAGCGGCCATGCACGATCACGCCGGGCAGGCCGCGCAGACGATGGGCATTGGCAAGCAGTTGGTCGTCGCGATCGAAGAAGCCGCCATTGACGAAATAATGGGCCTCGATGCGCGCGAAGGCGATCGCATAATGGGGATCGCCGAAGGCTTCGACGCGGCCGGGGTCCGGCAGCAGCGATAGCGCGCCACCCTCCCACATGCTCCATTGCCGCGCCGCCGAGAGCTGCCGGGCCTCGTCGGTCCCGGTCAGCCGGCGGTGATAGGCCGCGATGAGGTCGTGGCGCTCCGTCTCGGCAATCTCGTTGCGGAAGGGCTCGAACGCCTCCGGCAGCAGCCAGGACGCGCCCTCCTGATAAAACCAGAGCAATTCGCTTCGGCGCAGCATGAAGATACCGCGCAGAATCAGTTCGCTTACCCGCTCCGGATGGGTTTCGGCATAGGCCAGCGCCAGCGTCGAGCCCCAGGAGCCGCCGAAGAGCTGCCAGGTCACAATGCCGAGATGAGCGCGGATGCTCTCCATGTCGGCAACCAGATCCCAGGTGGTATTCTCCCGCAGCTCGGAATACGGCGTCGAGCGCCCACAGCCGCGCTGGTCGACAAGGATGATCCGGTAGCTGTCGGGATCGTGACAGCGGCGCATCATCGGGGTGCAGCCGGCACCCGGCCCACCGTGGATCATGATCACCGGCTTGCCGAGCGGATTGCCGCACTCCTCGACATAGATCTCGTGCAGATCGGAGACCTTCAGCCGATGAACGGCATAGGGCTCGATTGCCGGAAAGAGCGGCTGGCGGGGGTCAGGGGCATCGGCAGTCACGGGTGGAGAACTCCAGGGTTGGAAGACGGTTGGGGCGCGGATGGGCTCGCGGAGATGGGGGGCGAATGCGTGGCCGGCGTCGGCGCCAGCGCGGATAGAGTATCGGGCGCACCAGCCTGGTCATTAACAGCTGGAGGAGCCCCTCGGCGCGCGAAGGTCATCGTCAAAAGCACGGCGAGGCCGATCACGGCACCGATGGAACCGGAGGCGCCGAGCGGAAGCCCGAGCCATCCCGTCGGGCCGAGCACCGTCTGTGCGATACGGCCCATGCCGAGGTACGCGCCAAGGCCTGGCGCGAACGCTGCCAGCGCGCCGTTCAACGCCACGAACGCAAGGCCCGCGGAGATGGTGGCCGTCGCCGCGGCGCTCCGGGTCGTCGGGATGTTCCAGCCTGCCAGCAACAAGGGGCCGAGCCCGGCCGCGGCGAAGGAAAGCCCGAGAGCCGCCAGCGTCGCGATGCCGGCACCGCTATGGCCGATCCGCGCTGCAGCGATCCCAGCGGCAAGAATTGCCAGCCGGGCGATGAAGGCGCGCCGGCCTGGCGGCGCCGATGGCTCGCCATGGCGAGCATAGACATCCTCGGCGAAAATCGCGCCGAACGTCGCAAGGCCAAGTGCCAGCGCGACCGCCGCAGCGGCGACGAGGCCGCTGGCCAGAAGCAGGGCTGGCGCGGCACCGAGGCCCGTATAAGCGGCGAAATTCAGCACCAGCCCGGCCGGATCGGTCGCCGGATCGATGCCGGCAAGCCGGCCATAGAGGGCATAGGCCGGGGCGGCCAGCAACACCGCGGCCGCGAGGACAAAAGTCCAGCGACGTCCGCCCGCGCGCGCGCCCACTGGCGTCGCAAGCGTCGGTAGCACGGCGATTCCGACGATCAGCAGCAGCGCCAGGACAATCGATGCGGAAGCCGGCATCGCGGTCGGTGCGGCAAAAGCGCGGCCATCGAACATCGCGAGCCATGGCAGCGGCCATCCAACCGCTTCCTGTTCAGCAACCGCTACCGGAACCAGAAAGGCCAAAGCGAGCACCGGTAGCAACCCGGCGGCCATCGCCATGGCCGAGCGCCGCCCGCCGGCAAGCGCCGCCAATACCGCCGCGCCGATGACAACATGACTGGCGGCGGGAATAGTAAGCCCGAGCGTTTCGCTGAGGATGACCGGCACAAGCCCAGCCTCGGCCGCCAGGAGCGGTAGCAACGCAGCAAGACAGGCAAGTGCAGCGAGAAGGCCTGCAGCAGGACCGAACCGCGACCGGACGGCGCCGGCAATCGTCGCCGCGCCTGTTCGCCCCAGCGCGGGCGCAACGCCGAAAAGCGCGATGGCGCCGCCCGCGAGAAAGCACGCGACCAGCACGAGGCCCGCGACGCCGCCGAGCCCGATGGCGATCGGCGCCGCGACGAAAGCGAGTGCCGAGATCAGGATTGCGCAGGGCGCGCTGCCTGCTGCGAGCGGCCGCGTGCCGACGACGTCGCCATGGACGAGACTGCGGGCGCCAATCGCCGATGCGAGGCCGGCAGCCAGCGGAACCGCGGCCAGGAAATTAGGAAGCGGCAGCGGCGTGCCGAACCGATCGATCGCCGCAGTGATGCCGACAGCGACGAGGACCAGCGCGAAGACCGCGCCGTTCAGATTGCCTCGTTCCGCTGCCACGTCCGCCTCATGGTCCCGATGCTTGCCGGATCGGACAGGACACCGCCCGCGTTGTCAACGAAGTGGGCAGCGTTTTCAGACGCCGGAGGGCTGGAGAAGCCGCGCGCGCGGCCGCTCGAATGTCTTCACGCCGCGCTTGAATCCCATCAGGACCGGGGCAATCCGCGCAACGGCCTCCGCCTCGCCCTTAGCGTCGACCACGACCATGTCGGCTGGGTTGCCGACCGCGATTCCATAGCCCTCGCAGCGCATCAGCCGCGCCGGCTGGTGGGTCACCATATCGAGACAAAGCGCCATGTCGGCCTTCCGACTGAGCTGGGCGATATTGGCGTAGAGATTGGCCATACGGTTCAGCGAGCAATCGCCGAAAGGCGTGAACGGGTTCATGACATTGTTGGTGGCGATCGAGCAGGTGACGCCCGCCTCAGCGAGCAGATGAGCCGGCGCGACACCGCGCGGCACGCTGTGATCGCGACCGCGGCCCATCAGAAACAGATCGGTAGCCGGCAGCACAGTCACCGCGACGCCGACGCGCGCGAGCCGAGCGGCATAGGCCGCAACCTGCTCACGCGGCATGGCCGAGAGCTTTGTGACATGGCCGACCGCGACGCGGCCCTGCCATCCATTCAGCTCTGTCGCCGCCATGACGACATCGAGATGGCTCCAGGAAGGATCGAGGTCGAAATCGAGATGAAAGTCGACATCGAGATCGAAGCGGCGGGCAATCGCGAAGATGCGCGCGATCTGTTCCTCGGGATCGGTGTCGGTATAGGGGCAGCCGCCGACGAGATCGGCGCCTTCTTCGCATGCCTTGACCAGAAGAGCTTCGGCGCCCGGATCATTGGTCAACCCCTCCTGCGGGAAGACGCAGATTTCCAGATCGACGGCGAAGGCATAATCGCGCTTCAGTCGCTGCAGCGCGTGAAAGCCGCGCAGCCCGATGCGCGTATCGATCTCGGCATGGGTTCGTATCCGCGTCGTGCCCTGCAGGATCGCCATCCTGAGCGTCGCCTCGGCGCGGGCATGGATATCGGACTCGCTGAAATCGGCCTTGAGGCGCGCCACTTCGCCGATCGCCTCGGCGAGCGAACCTTCCGCGCGGCAACGGTCGAGGATGCAGGCCTTGTCGAGATGGATATGGCTATCAACGAAGCCGGGCAAGACCAGACTGAAACCGGCATCCTCGCGCATGCGCGCCGGCCCGACATCGATGCCGATCGCCGCGATCAGACCGTCCTGAACCGCGATCGAGACGGGCTTTTCGGACAGAGTCGGTACAAGGGCGTGGTCGAGGACGAGATCGAAGGACATCGGAGCTCCGGCAGCTATTCGCCGGCAGACTAGCCGATTTCGCGCCGTCCTCCCTTGCCGCAAAAAAACGCGTCCTGCTCGAAAATCACGCGGCCAAGGCTGCTTTGATCGCACTTGGCGTTCGCCAGCTCGCTTATCTTCACTCAGATCAGTGCCGGCTCCCGCGCCAGCGCAATGACGAAATGGACGGGCGGCGCGCTTCATGCTCTCCTCGCCGCCCGACACAAGGAGACAACCATGACAGACAAGAGCGAGATCGCGGCGCTTGAACAGCAGATCGCGGATGTCCGCGCCAATCTCATCGAGCTGACGGAGCAGGCGGCGGCCTTTTCCGGCGCCGGCGACGAAGACCTGGGCGCCAAGCGGATCGCGCAACAGCAGGCCGAACTCGACCGGCTGACGGCCAAGCGGGACGCCCTTCAGAAGGGCTGATCAATAGGCGGCGGCGCGCTCGATCTCCATAGATGATCGGGCGGTTCCATTACGCTATTTTTGCTCGACACGCTCAGTCCCGGGCTCTGTGGAGCAATAACATGCGCGCGCTTGAACTATCCGATCGCGATTTGTCGGACCTTGCCTCGGAGGCGGCAAGGATCGCCGCTGATTATTGGGCCTCTCTTCCATCGCGGCCGGCCTATCCATCGACGAGCGGAACGGAAACCTCGCGCCTCTTCGATCGGCCTTGGGCGAATGAAGGACGCGGCCGCGCTGTACTCGACGATTTCTCGGCCATAGCCCAGCATGTCCGACCTTGCACAGGCCGTTTCTTCGGCTATGTCGCCGGTTCAGGCGAACCGGTCGGGGCGATCGGGGATTTCCTTGCTTCGGTCCTCAACCAGAACTGCACATCCTGGCGCTCTGCCCCTGCTGCGGTCTCTATCGAGCGCGTCGTCGTTGGCTGGCTGGCGGAGGCGGTCGGATGCGCCGGCTTTGCTGGAAGTCTGTGCGGGGGCGGCTCTACGGCCAATCTGATGGGCCTGGCGATGGCCCGCGAAAGCCTGCTGCCAGCCAATGACGACGGCGCTCGCCCCGGCGTCGTCTATGCGTCCGAACAGGCGCATATGTCGATCGCCAAGGCCGTCTCGCTGTTGGGCCTTGGTCGAAACAACCTTCGCCTGCTTCCTGTCGATGCGAGTCTTCGATTGCGCGCGGACGCTGTGCGGGACGCCATCGCTCAAGACCGCCGCGCGGGGAAGACGCCCCTGGCGATCGTGGCCAGTGTCGGGACGGTTGCCACCGGCGCGATCGATCCGCTGCATGACCTGGCCCAGATCGCCGAGACGGAAGGGCTCTGGCTGCATGTCGACGGCGCGTTCGGCGTGATGGCTGCGCTTGCCGTGCCGGAGAAGTTCGACGGCCTGTCCCTGGCCGATTCGATCTCGCTCGATGCCCACAAGTGGCTCTATCAGCCGATCGATTGCAGCTGCCTGCTCTACCGAAATCGCGATGCGCCGCGCCGCGCCTTTTCGTACAGCGGAGACTATGTCAGGATCTTCAACCAGGATCCGGAAGAAACCTTCGCGTTCTTCGACGAATCAATCGAGCTCACGCGACGTTTTCGTGCGCTGAAGCTCTGGATGTCGTTGCAGTATCATGGACGGGACGCCTATCGCGAGGCCATCGGCAGGGACCTTCGACACGCAGAGTTGCTTGCCGAGTCCGTCCAATCACATCCGCAACTGGAATTGCTTGCGCCGGTGCCGCTGAGCGCCGTGTGCTTCCGCCATCGCACGAAGAATAACGAGGCAATCCTGAGGCGCGTGATCGCTCGCGGGCGGGTCTATCTTTCCAATGCAATGATCAACGGCCACTTCGCGTTGCGCGCCTGCTTCGTCAATCACCGGACGACGCCACAGGACGTCGACGAGATCATTCGCGAGGTGATCGCCGCTGCCGACGAACTGAACGACTGACGGTCGGGGCAGGAGTGCGCTGGCGACGTCAGTTCAGAGGGAACTATGGCCTGACGAGCCCGGCATGGCGACCGACCGGATTGTTGCGCGGACTCAATAGGCGGCGGCGCGCTCGATCATCGGAACCAGTTCGAGATCATAGAACTGGCGATCGGCATCGGAGAGCGCTGCCGCGCCGTCATTGATCACAGCGCGCAGGATCGCATGAGCACGCGAGGGGCGATGGATGCGCCCCTGCGCCATGAGCTGTTCGAGCGCCGAGGTCAAATAGATCTTCCTGAGCATCTGCCGCTCCCGATCGGAGGCATTTCCTCTGCCAGCTTGCCCAAGGGATGGTTAGCAGCGCGTTAACGAAACGGTCCGCTAACCATGTCCTGCGCTAGACGAGGCGGACGATGGCCTCCTGGATCGGGGTCGTGACGGTCGGCCCCGCCTCCGGATCGAGGAAGACGTTGATCTCGAGGCGAACGCCGAATTCGGGCAGGTAGATCGCCGGCTCGATCGAGAAGCCGGTGCGCGGCAGGATCGCGCGCGTGTCATGCGTCTCGAGATTGTCGAGATTGACGCCAAGCGCGTGCAGCCGCTTGCCCGGCCCCATGCTGTGGCCGGTGCGATGATGGAAATTGTCGCGGAAGCCGGCGGAGGCAATGATGCCGCGCGCGACGTCGTCTACTTGCCAACCCTGCAGCGTTCGGCCCTCGCGCCAGGCCGTCTCGATCGCTTCGAGAGCGCCGTCGCGGGCGCGGCGGACGATGTCGAACACATGCTGGATCTTTGGGGGGATCTCGATGCCGGCGAAGGCGCCCCAGGCAATGTCGGAATAGACATTGCGCTCGCCGGGAGTGCGCGCCCAGAAGTCGATCAGCAGCCAGTCGCCCGCTCCAATCGGTGCGGATCCTTCCGGTTTCGGCTCATAACTTACGATGCCCGAATGACCGTTGGCCTGCACGACAGGCTGGCCCTCGGTTTCAAGCCCGAGCCGCTCGAACTCCGAGACGATGAACTGCTGCAGCTCGTATTCCGTGACGCTGCGACCGGCGCGGATCGCCGTCCGCACGCGATCGAAGGCGGCATCCTTGATGCCGGCGACGACGACGCAGGCACGCTTGTGGCTCAGAATCGCGAAGTCATCCCAGGCAGCAGCGGAGACCTGGAAGAGATCGGCCGAAGAGACGATCTCGAACCCCCAGTCGCGTAGGAGCTCCACCGTGCCGGCATCGACGAAGGAGACCGTCGGTACGCTGCCCTCATGCGAATATTCGATCGCGAGCCGCCGCGCATCCGAAAGACGTTCGCGGAGGATCGCATGCATCTCCTCCCAACCGCGATAGATGCGCTTCGGCAGGTCGATATCGTGGAAGAAGAACTGGTCGACGGTGTGAATCAGGAGCGTCGGCGGTCCCTCGCGCGGCACGATCAGCATCGCCCGCCGGGTCGGTGCCCGCTGCACGCCAAGTACCTGCCAGAAGAGCAAGTTGGAGCCGCGATAGTCATGCAGCAGCCAGGCATCGATGCCGTCGACCGCCATGAAGGCCTGCGCGTCGGGGAGAGAGAACATGTCGCCTAACCTCGTCCGTAACGCTTGCCGGGGTGATCGTCGCGCAGCCGCTTCTGTCCGGCGCCATAGAGATTTTCGCGCAAGGTGGTGCCGTCATAGGCGGCGCGCATCAGGCCGCGGCGGCGCAGTTCCGGCACGACATGGCGCACGATGTCAGCGAAGGTGCCGGGACGGATGGCGTAAGTGAGGTTGAAGCCGTCGAGATCGGCAACATCGATCCAGCGCTGCATCTCATCGGCAACGGTCGCGCCCGAGCCGACAAAGACCGGCCCCATGCCGCCGACGCCCATATATTCAGCGATGTCGCGCAGCGTCCAGACGCGGTCCGGATCGGCATCCGCGAAGAGCTGGCGCGTGAAATGCGCGGCGTTCCGGTTGATGTCGGTCAGCGGCTGGTCGGGATCGAACTTCGAGACGTCGAGGCCGAGCGGGCCGGCGAACTGCACCATGGCTCCCTCGTAATCGGCATAGGCGAGGAGATCGCGATGCTTCGCCTCGGCCTCGGCATCGGTCGCTCCGGTGACGATCGTGGCGACCGCGAAGGCCTTGATGCTGCGGGGATCACGACCGAGCGCCGCGGCGCTGGCCCTGACGCCGGCCACGATGGGCGCCAGGATTTCAGGCCGTGTTGCATGCACGAACACGCCCTCGGCATGGGTAGCGGCAAAGGTCTGGCCGCGCTTCGATGAGCCCGCCTGGAACAGGACCGGCGTTCGCTGGACGGACGGCTCCGCGATGAAGGCGTCCGGCACCTGGAAATAACGGCCATGATGGCCGATCGCATGGACTTTGGCCGGATCGACATAGACGCCGCGCGCCTTGTCGATCACGACTGCGCCGTCCTCCCACGAGCCTTCCCAGAGCTTGTAGGCGACCTCCATGAACTCGTCGCCGCGATCATAGCGCTCGTCATGCGAGAGCTGCTCGCCGCGGCCGAGATTGCGGGCGGCGCTGTCGAGATAGGAGGTGACGATGTTCCAGCCGACGCGCCCATCGCTGGCATGATCGAGGCTGGTCATGGTGCGCGCGAAGGCATAGGGCTGCTCATAGGTCAGCGATACCGTGACGGCGAAACCAATGTGCTGCGTGGCCGCCGCCATGGCGGACACGAGCGTCACCGGATCGTTGATCGGCACCTGCGTCGCGGTTCTGAGCGCGGCATCCGGCCGGCCCTGATAGACGTCCAGCATGCCGAGCACATCGGCCATGAAGATCGAATCGAAGCCGCCGGCCTCCAGCATCTGCGCCAGTTCTGTCCAGTAGCGGATATCCTTATAGCGATGCGACTGGTCGTCCGGGTGGCGCCAGAGCCCGGAGGAAATGTTGACCGGCGAGGCGTTCTCGAACGCGTTCAGATGGATGAGGCGTTCAGCCATGCGGCTCACGCCTCGCCATAGACGGCGGTGACCGCGGCGGCGCCGGCGCCGATGTCGACCACCTGCCCGAGCGCCGCCAGCGCCGCGCCATAGGCGGTGACATTGGCCAATACCGGGCCGAAGGCGGCACGGCCGCCCGTATGATCGAGACGGACGAGGCGATGTTCGATGTCGCCGAAGCCGCGGCCGAGCGCGACGCCGAAAGCGGCGGCGGCGTCGATCAGCGCAGAGGCGTCGACGCCATCCGGCACGGGCGCGGCGGTCACCAGCGCGGAGGCCCGGTCGTCATCGGCGACCCACGGCTCGACGCCGAGGGCGCGAAGGCCGGCGCGGCTCGCCTTGGCCGCGCGCTGATGGCGGGTGATGCGGGCGGCGAGCCCCTCAGCCTCCAGTCGATCGACGGCAGCGGCGAGCGCGTGAAATTCGAGCGGCGGCGGCGTTCCCGGCAGCGCGCCACGGCCACGGTCGAGCCAGGCTTCCTTAATGTCGAGCAGGGAGAGCAGCGAGGGCGAGAAACGCGGTACGGACTGCATCGCAGCCCAGGCGCGGTCGCTGACCGTCACGAGCGACAGTCCGACGGGGCCGCCAAGCGCCTTCTGCGGGCCTAGCACGGCGATATCGATGCCGAGCCCTTCGATATCGACCGCGTGGCCGCCCGCCGAGGCGACGGCATCGACGACGAGCAGCGCGCCCGCCGCCCGGGCCAATGCGGCCACCTCTTCCAGCGGATTGAGAGCGCCGTTCGCGGCCTCGGCATGCACAATGGCGACGAGATCGACATGGCCGAGCATTTCGATCGCCTGCGCGACAGCCTCAGTGGCTACAGGCTGGCCGGATGGCGCGACGACATCGACGACGTCAGCGCCGGCCCGGCGCAGCCAGGCGCCGAAATAGGTGCCATAGGGGCTGGTCACCACATTGACCGCGACAAGACCGGGCCGGCCGAGGCTGCTCGCGGCAGCTTCGAGCGCCAGCAGCGCCTCGGCCTGGATGAAGAGGAGATCGTTTCCGGTGGCGAAGATCCGCTTCAGTCGGTCCGCCAACGGCGCGAAACCGGACGCGGGAAAGACGGGTATGTCGAGCAGCGGATTGAAATCATGGGCGGACAAGGGATCGATCCTCAGGCATCGGCGGCGGCGGGGGGACGCCGGCTGGAACGGTAGATGAGCCCGGCAATGCCGAGCATGACGAGGGTGAAGACGAACACGGCCGAAGCCGCGGCATAGACCGCCGGCGAGGGACCATATTGCAGGCTGCCATAGAGATAGACCGGCAGCGTGTTGACCTGCGGCGTGGTCAGGAAGGCCGAGACGACGAGGTTGTCGAAGGCGAAGGTATAGGCCATCACGGCGCCGGCGAGCAGCGCGGGCGCCACCTGGGGCAGGATGATCAGCCGGATCGTCGTCAGCCGCGATGATCCGAGATCGGCGGCGGCTTCCTCGATGCGCCGGTCGAGCGTCAGCACGCGGGCCCGCATGATGAGGGCCACCACGGCGATGGTGAGCGGCGTGATGCCGGCAACCAAAGTCGCGGTCGAGAGCGGGATTCGCGTCACCGCATAGAACAGCAGCAGCGACACGCCGATGACCGATTCCGGCACGATGAGCAGCACATAAGTGAGCCCGGCCAGCAGGCGGCGGACGGCGGCGGCGGGATGGCGGACCATGGCATAGCCGAGCGCCGCGCCGACGCCGACCGAGACCAGCGCGGTCCAGAACGCGACGACGAAGCTCTGCTCGACCGAACGGCGCAGCGAGAGATCGTACCAGGCTGCCGGATACCAATGCAGCGTCCAGCCGGTCCAGGTGGCGGTCTGCTTGTTCACGACGCCCATGTTGAACGAATAGATGATCGCCGCCACGATCGGCGCGAACAGGAAGAAGACGGCGACGGCGTACCAGACGAACAGCGCCGCATCGGGAATGCGGCTGCGCCAATCGCCGATCCTGGCCCCCTCCGTGCTCACGCCGTGACCTCGTCGAAGCCCTTGGTGAGGCGGGCGAGCGCCAGCACGATGACGGCGACCGCGATGAGGACCAGCACCGCCATGGCCGAGCCGAGCGGATAGTTCTGCGACTGCAGATATTGCGAGGCGATCGCCTGGCCCATCAGCACGCCGCGGCTGCCGCCGAGCAGTTTCGGGATCACCATCTCGCCCAGCATCGGCACGGCGGTGAGCAGCACGGCCGTCGCGATGCCCGGACGCGACAGCGGCAGCGTCACGAACAGGAAGGTCTTGAACGGCGAGGCCCCGAGATCGCGGCTGGCCTCGATCAACGGGCGCGGAATGCGGTCGAGCACCACGAAGAGAGGCACGATGGCGATCGGCAGATAGGCATAGACCATGCCGATGAAGACCGCGGTCTGCGTATCGAGAATGTCGAGCGGTCCCGCGTGAAGATGCAGCGCGTTGAGCACGATCTCGCTGGCGCCGCCGCGCGACATCAGCATGTGCAGCGCCATCACGCGGATCAGGAAACTCGAGAAATAGGGAATGAGGATCAGGAGGATCGCCAGCGTGCGGCGACGCGTCGTGTGGCGGGCGATGAAATAGGCCACCGGATAGGCGGCGGCGAGGCAAAGCGCCGAGGCGGAGGCGGCGAAGATCACGGTCCGAACGAATGTCGCGCCATAGAAGCCCGAGAGCGCCGTGGCGTAGTTGTCGAGCGTGAAGCCAAGCTCGACGCCGCCAAAGGTCGAGCGGCCAAACGAGAAGATCACCGTGAAAGCGAGCGGCGTCAGGAAGAAGATCGCGAGCCACAGCGTTGGGATGGACGCGATGAGATGATCCGCAGTGCGCGGAGCGACAGCCCCGGCGGACGCGCCGCCGGAGCTTCTCGAACCGACGATGGTTTCGACAGCGACCACGCTCAGCCGCCGGCCGCAGCCTGGATTTCAGCCTGGACCTGCAGATAGGTGCCGATCGTTTCCGGATTGACGACGAAGGAGGTCAGCTTCTTGAAGTCGAGATCCTTGCCACCGAAGATGATGTCGACATTCTTGGTGTCGGCCGGCAGCTTCTCCTTCAGTCCGGCGAGCGCGGCCGGGAAGCCGATATACTGCGTCTCCTCGAGCTGCACCTCCGGCTGGAGCTGATAGGCCAGGAAGTCATAGGCCTGGTCGACATTCGGCGCGTTCTTGACGATCGCGTAATTGTCGACCCAAAGCTCGCTGAAGGGTCCCGGCACGACCCATTTGAGCTTGGGATTGAGGCCGATGGCGGCGCGCGCGGTACCGTTATTGGTCTGGGCCAGCACGATCGAGCCATTGGCGACCTGGTTGGGATCGAGACCCGAGAAGGACTTCACATGCTTGGCGAAGGCCTTCAGCCGCTCGCCGGCCGCCTTGATCTCGTCCGGCGTCGCGGTGTTCCAATCCTTGCCCTGCAGCCACAGCTCCGGCCCGATCGTCTCCCAGCCGGAATCGGACAGCCGCACCTTGCCGGAAACGCCGGGCTTCTCACCCGCCTTGAAGAAATCTTCCCAGGTCTCGATCTCGCCGCCGACGGCCTCGGGATCGTAGACGACGCCAAGCAGGCCCCAGTCCTTCGGGATCGAATATTTGTTGCCGGGATCGTAGTCGCGGTTGAGCAAGTCCTGGTCGAGCGAGGCGAGGTTCAGCTTGCTGTGGTCGATTTCCTGCAGCAGGCCCTTGTCGGCAAGCTGCTTGATCCAGCTCGACGATGGAATGACGATGTCGAAGCCGGCGCCGGCCGGACTGTTCAGCTTGGCGAACAGCGTCTCGTTGGAATCATAGGTCGTAATGTTGGGCGTGACGCCGGACTTCTTGGCATAGGCTTCGAGATTGCCGGTCGAGAAGTAATCCGGCCACGAATAGACATTGAGCTGACCCGAACCTGCCGCCTCGGCTCGGAAGGAGCCTGGGAAGGCCGCGGATAGGGCTGCTGTCGCCGGAGCGGCGCCGAGCAGGCCGAGAATGGAGCGGCGGCTCAGGAGGCCGCTGCGGCGAAAGTCCACTGTCATTGCTTGGTTCCTTTCGAGGTGAGTTCAGGCAGTCATCTCGTCGCGATAGGCGCGGGCGGCATCAGCGTCGAACGTGACGAGAACGGGATCGCCCGGCGCCAGGGCCGCGCCATGGGCGTGTCCAAGCGGCCGGGCCTCAATCGACTCGAAGGCCAGGCCACCGTCCGTTACGGCGCGCAGGCGCAGCGCGGGGCCGATGGCGACGCTGTCGACGAGACGCGCGGCAATGCGGTTGGCGCCGGGGGGCCCGCCGGTCGGAACGAAGCGCGTCGCCTCGGGTCGGACCAGCACCAGCGCGGCATCGCCGGGCACAAGACCCTCGGCGAGAAACCCGGTTTCGAGCGGCCCAAGATCCGAGCGCAGCGCCGGCCGCGCGCCCGGCGTCTCGACCCGCGCCGGCAACGCATTGGCGCTGCCAACAAAGCGCGAGACCCAGGCATTCGCGGGACGGTCATAGACCTCGGCCGGTGGACCGATCTGTACGAAACGGCCCTCGCGCATGACGGCGAGCCGATCGGCCATGCCAAAGGCCTCGTCCTGATCATGCGTCACATAGATGAAGGTGGCGCCGAGCTCGGCCTGGACGCGGCGCAACTCGCGCTGCATCTCGTCGCGCAACTTGCGGTCGAGTGCACCGAGCGGCTCGTCGAGCAGCAGCACGGCCGGATCATTGGCGAGCGCGCGAGCGAGAGCGACGCGCTGCTGCATGCCGCCCGAAAGCTGGTGCGGCCTGCGGCCGGCCGCTTCATCAAGGCGGACCAGCGCCAGCATCTCCATCGCCTTGTCGCGCCGCGCCGCACGGCCGAGCCCCTGCATGCGCGGGCCATAGGCGACATTGTCGAGGACGGAGAGGTGAGGGAAAAGCGCATAGCTCTGGAAGACGGTGTTGACGCGGCGTCGCTCCGCCGGCACCGCCGTCACATCCTCGCCCGCAATGAAGATGCGGCCACGATCCGGCGCCTCAAAGCCGCCGATCAGCCGCATGATGGTCGTCTTGCCACTGCCGGACGGGCCGAGAATGGCGAGAAACTCACCCTTCCTGACCTCGAGCGTCACGTCGTTCACCACGCTGCGCCCACCATAGCTCTTGCTCACATCGGCAAGCGCGACGGCGGGGGGAGCGGAATTGGCGAGCATCGCGATCTTCTCGTACACGTGACGTCGGGTCTGGGATCCAGATCGTGTCATTCTGAATATGCCACTCAGACGGCGACCGCGAGACTGATTATTCCGCATCTGCGAGCGTCGTGAGCATTGAATTTCGAGGGCTCGTCGAAACGGCCGCCGCGTGAAAGACTGCGGCCCGAAAACGAACACCGATTGCACAGCAGGAGAGCGCCATGAGCATGGTCCAGTCCCCACGAACCCGCGTCGTGGTGATTGGAGCCGGATTCGGCGGGATCGAAGCGGTTCGCGGCCTCGCGGGCGCTGCGGTCGACATCACGATCATCGACAGCCGCAACCACCACCTTTTCCAGCCGCTGCTTTACCAGGTCGCGACCGCCTCGCTGACACCCTCCGACATCGCCTGGCCGATCCGCTTCCTGTTTCGCGGGCGGCCCGAGGTTTCCGTGCTGATGGCGACGGCGACGGGGATCGACACGGCGCGCCGCCTGGTGATGCTGAAGGGTCTCGATCCCGTCGCCTATGACATGCTGATCATCGCTACCGGGGCGCGCCATTCCTATTTCGGCCATGACGACTGGGAGCAATTCGCGCCAGCGCTGAAGACGCTGGAGGATGCGACGACGATCCGGCGCCGCGTCCTGACGGCGTTCGAGCAGGCCGAAGCCGAGCATGATCCGGCGCGGCAGGAGATGCTGCTGACCTTCGCGATCGTCGGCGGCGGGCCGACCGGCGTCGAACTTGCCGGCGCGATCGCCGAACTGGCGCGCGACACGCTGAAGCGCGATTTCCGCCACATCGACACGCGCGAAACCCGCATCGTCCTGGTCGAGGCAGGGCCGCGCCTGCTGCCGGCCTTCGTGCCGGAGCAATCCGCCTTCGCCAAGGCGGCGCTTGAGCGGCTCGGCGTCGAGGTGGCGCTTGGCGAGGCCGTGACCCTTTGCGATGCCAACGGCATCGTCAGGGGCGATGAGCGTATCGCGGCCGCGACGGTGATCTGGGCGGCCGGCGTGCAGGCTTCACCGGCCGCCGAATGGCTCGGCGTTCCGGCCGACCGTGCCGGGCGCATCACCGTCGAGCCCGATCTCTCCGTGCCTGGCCATCCGGAGATCTTCGCCATCGGCGACACCGTCTCGATCGCAGCTCCGGGCGGCAAGCCTGTCCCCGGCATCGCGCCGGCCGCCAAGCAGGCCGGGCGGCATGCAGCGAAGGCCGTTCGTGCCCGGCTGGCGGGCGAAACCCCGGCGCCCTTCCGCTATCATCACGATGGCAGCCTCGCGACGATCGGCAAACGCCGCGCCGTGATCGACTTCGGCTGGATCCGCCTCTCCGGCGCGCTTGCCTGGTGGATCTGGGGCATCGCGCATGTCTTCTTCCTGATCGGCGTCCGCCACCGGCTTGCCGTCGCGATGAGCTGGCTGTGGATCTATCTCCGCAACCAGCGCGCCTCACGGCTGATCACGCAGACGGAGCCGGGAGAGGCTGGAGAACCGCCGCCGGGTTGAGCAGGGCGATGCCGGCTGCCAGCGCCGCTACTGACCCGGCAGCGGCAGCTTTGCCCATTCGAGCGCCTCGGCGCCACGGACGAGGCCGCCGTCAACGTCGAGCATGACCACCAAGCGTAGCCCGTCGGTGACATAGGGATCGCCGGTGAGGTTCACATGCGGATCGGGGAGGCGCGAAACGCCGACGCCGGCCGCATAGCCGAAATGGGCGATCGCGCCGCTTTTCAGCATGTCCTGCAGCAGGTAGTCGCGGTCGAAATCGACTTCCGGGCCGATCTTGTGCGTCGTCAGATACCAGGACTTGTCGGTGAGCTCGACGCCGATATCGCGGCTGATCTGGCCGATCCAGACATTCTGCCCCTCATAGCGCAGCGGCGTCAGCCAGAAGCGCATATGGTTGCGCTCGTTGATGGAGCCCCGTGCCTTTTCCAGCGCGATGTCCTGGTGGCGGCCGAAGGCGTAGAGCGGGCTGACCGGCGACGTCGCATATTCCGTCCCGATCACGAAGGATTTCGCCGTGTCGATCGCGCTATGCAGGTCGAGCGGCTCGGTCAGGTGCCAGCCACGCCCGACAAAGGGAAACAGCGTGTCGATGCCATTGCCGATGACGACGAGGTTGAGCGGATCGCCGTTGCGGTCGCCGGCGGCGTTGGTTGTGCAGCAGGGCATCGCCTCGATGCGCGCCTTCAGCGTCGGCAGATCGACATCCTCGACGGTGGATGTCACCGGCATATGGTTCGGCCCGAGCTGCGGCGTGGCATAGGCCGGGCCGGCGACGGGAATGATGAAGCGGACGTCGATCTCGTTGCCGTCCTTCAGCATGCCGACCGTGACGAATTTCAGACCGGTTTCGAGATGCGTGTAGACGAAGCCGGATGCCGTCGCGCCGGCTGCGATCGCCATCGGCATGGACAGCCGCTCGGCGCGCTTCGCATTGTCGATGCTGCGCTCGGGATGCAGGGAATCGTGGAACCGATAGGCAAGCTCGGCCGGCGAGAAATAGGTCTCGTCCATGGTGATCGGCATATACCAGAGCGGCGCGCCGCTGCCGTTCTCGATCTCGACATAGACGGGCTGGATGCCCTTCTCGATCGCCGGCATGCCAAGGATCGTATCAACCGCCTTGGCGCCGGGCACCGCAACGCGCACGGTGATCCCGTCGCGGGTATCGCTCGAAAGCGCGCCCAGAAGCGCGTGATCGAAATCGGGCGGTGCGGCACGCGCAACACCAAGAGGCGTCAGCAGCAGCGACGCCAAGATCCATCCGCCCAGTCGTCCGATGCACGTCATCTCTGATGCTCCCCCGCTCGGATCATCTGAACCGGCGAAGGCACTCCACGTCAATTCCTCGGAAGGCGGACGGGAACGGCGCCGGCACAGCGCGCGTTGACCGGGTCTAGAGCGAGGAGGACATGATGAGCGAACCTAAGGATCCGACCAAGCCGCGTTATCCGACCGTGCCGCCGATCGACGAGCGGGCCAACGAGGCCTTTCTCGATACGATCTTCGACACCGACGGGCGCCCCAACTCGGAGGCTGAGGCTGTCGTCGAGACGGAAGGGCTCGATGAGGACGAAGACGAGATCGACCGCTAGGTCCGGCTTCGCTGGCGCCGCCGCCGGGCGCGGCGGCGATGGCGCAGGATTTCGCCAAGCGAGGGCGCGACGAGGGCGGCGAGCACCAGCGCGAGCAAAGTCGCGAAAGCCGGCCCGATGCGACTGAAGCCGAGCGCCCCGATGATGCCGCCGCAAACAAACGCGGCGAGCAGCGAGGACAGAAGAACGAATTTTGGTCGATCGGCAGTGACCGGCGCACGGGCGTCGGTCGGACGGAAACGGCCGACCATTTCGTAGCCAAACTTGCCGATCTCGATGCCGAGATCGGTCACCATGCCCGTGATATGAGTGGTGCGAATGCGCGCGCTCGAGATCTTGGTCACCGTAGCGTTCTGTAGCCCCATGATGAAACAGAGCAGCGGAATACCGAGCGGCTGCACCAGCGAGGCCGGCAAAGTAGGCCCGACCAAGGCGCCAAAGACCAGCAGCAGCACGCATTCGAGCGAGATCGGCAGCACATATTGCGTGCTGACATAATGGCGCCGGCCCCAATTGATCAGGATGGCGGACGTTGCGGCACCGAGCATGAAGGCGCCGAAGGCGATCAGGCCGGCGACAACGAGATCCCCGAGCCCGAGCACGACATGATCGGCAATCGCCGCCACGATGCCCGACATATGCGAGGTGTACTGGCCGACATAAAAGAAGCCACCGGCATTGACGGCGCCGGCAACGAAGGTCAGCACCAAGCCGAGCTGGTTGTCAGCCATGCCGTCGCGGCGCGAGGCCACGATGCGGCGCGCGACATGCTTGTAGCTGCGACCAAAGCCGCTCGGTTGGGTCACCTGATCCGTCATCATCCCGCGTTCCGGCGCGATCCGAGTCTCTTACGACCCGCCGCCCTCGCCGCCAAGGGCAGGCAGCGCGATCGGTCGTCAACGCACCAGAATGGCACGGAAGTCATTGACGTTGGTGCGTGTCGGGCCGGTGATGACGAGGCGATCCAGCGTCGCGAAGAATCCATAGCCGTCGTTGTTGGCGAGATATGCGGCAGCATCGAGACCGATGGCACGCGCAGAGGCCAACAGGCTTGGCTCGAACCAGGCTCCTGTATTGTCCTCCGAACCGTCGATGCCATCGGTGTCGCAGGCAATCGCCGCGATTCCCTCCTGGCTGCCGAGCGCCAGGGCCAGCGCGAGGAGAAACTCGGCGTTACGTCCGCCGCGCCCGTTGCCGCGCACCGTGACGGTCGTCTCCCCGCCGGAGAGGATCACGGCCGGGGCCGCGACCGGCTCGCCATGCGCCTTGGCATAGGCCGCGATGGCGCCAAGGACGCGGGCGACGTCGCGCGCCTCACCTTCCAGCGCGTCGCCGAGCACCAGCGGTCGGAGGTCCATCTCGCGCGCCTTCTCAGCCGCCGCGTCGAGCGCCATCTTGGGCGTCGCCAGCATGACCAGCGGACCGCCCGCCCCCGCGGCGACGACATTGGCCCGCATCGCTGCCGCGACCCGGTCGTCGACGGCGATGCCATATTCGGCGAGGATCGCGAGAGCACCCTCCGCATCCGAGGCCTCGGGGATCGTCGGACCGGAGCCGATCGCGCCGGGATCATCTCCCGGCACATCCGAGATCAGATAGGTGATCATCTTCGCGGGTGCGGCGGCAGCAGCCAGTCGGCCACCTTTGATGGCCGAGAGCGACTTGCGCACACGGTTCATCGCGCCGATCGGAGCTCCGCTTTTCAGCAGCGCCTTGTTCAACCGCTGCTTGTCTTCAAGCGTCAGTCCGGCGGCCGGCAGCGCCATCAGCGCCGAGGCGCCGCCCGACATGAGGAAGACGACAAGATCGTCGGGACCGGCCTCGCGCGCCTTGGCCAGAATGCGTTCCGAGGCGAGCAATCCGGCCGCGTCGGGAACGGGATGCGCCGCCTCGACGACCTCGATGAAGCGGGTCGGCTCGCGATGGCCGTAGCGCGTGACGACGAGCCCCTCCGGCGGGGCGTGACCGGCACCGGTCCACGCCGCCTCGAAGGCCGCCGCCATCCGCGCCGCGCCCTTGCCTGCCCCAAGCACGATGACCCGGCCCTGGGGCGGATCGGGCAAAGCCGCCTCAAACCGGCCGTCGGGCAGAGCGGCAGAGAGCGCCGCCTCGAAAAGGGCGAGCAAGATCGCCTGGTCGGTCAGGTCTCGGTGATGCGGCATGGGAGATCCGATAGCGCGATGGCGAAGACGGCTCAGTCCCTGACGCCGAGAACGTAGCTCTGCTCCTGGTCGACCATCGATCCCGTCATCGGAATCGACATATCGGACAGCAGGAACAGCGCGAGGCGCGCGACGTCCTCGGACTTGATCAGCCGGCCCCAGGGCTGCGCGGCCTCGGCCTGCGCCAGCCAGCCCTCACCCTTGCCGAGCCGCGACGACTGCATCTCGCGTTCGCCCGGCGTGTCCGCCCAGCCGAGCAGAATGCCGTTGATGCGGATGCGATCGAAGCGATGCGCATAGGCGGCATTCTTGGTGAGGACCGTCAGCGCTGCCTTGCTGCCGGCATAGATACCGAGCTCCGCCGTGCCGCCATGGGCATTGACGGAGAGGATGTTGACGATCGCACCATGCGCGCGCCGCTCGCGCAGATGGCGGATCAGCTCCTGCATCAGGAACATCGGGGCCCGCGTATTCACTGCGAACATGCGGTCGAAGAAATCGACATCCGCTTCGGCGACTGAGCCGCGCTCTGTGAGCGCAGCGGCATTGGCCAGCGCATCGATGCGGCCGAAGCGGTCGAGCGTCGCCTGGAAGATCGCCGCGGGGGCATCCGGATCATCGAGCGCGGCGTCGACGAAGCCAGCCTCGACGCCAAGCGCCTCCAGTTCCTCGGCAACGGCCGCGCCGCGGCGGAGGTTGCGTCCGGTGATCATCACGCCCTCGGCACCCGATCGGGCCGCCTCAATGGCGATCGCCCTTCCGACGCCCTGCGTGCCGCCCGTCACCAGCAGCACCTTTCCCTCGACGCCGACATACATGAAGATCGCCTCCCAAATGCTCTTCCCGCCCCTTTCTCAACATGGACCACCGCATCCGGCAAGAGCAAGCCAAAGCGACGTCGAGAGACGGTCGCCTGCCCACTTGAGAAGGAATACGATGTCAGCCGAAGCGGCAGCCGGGATCCTCGCCGAACGCCGCCGTGATGGCGGCGCCGTCACGCCACTGCCGGGGGACGGCCGCCCCCTCGACCTCCCCGCTGCCTATCGGATCCAGCAGCAGGTTCATGAGCGGCTGGCCGGAACGCGTTTTGGCCGCCGCATCGGCTGGAAGATCGGCTGCACGACCAGGGTGATGCAGACTTATCTCAGCATCGACGCGCCCTGTGCCGCAGGCCTTTTCGCAGGGACCCGCCATGACGACGCGGCGCGGATCAGCGCGCGCGACTATCGGCGCGTCGGCATCGAATGCGAGATCGCCGTCCGGCTCGGCCACCGGCTCGACGGGCGCGACGGCACGCCGAGCCTCGGCACAGTGGCAGCGGCGATCGAGGTCGCAATGGCGGCGATCGAGATCGTCGACGATCGCTATCAGGACTGGCGAACGCTCGGCGCTCCGACGCTCGTCGCCGACGATTTCTTCGCCGCCGGCTGCGTGCTGGGTAGGCCCGTGCCACGTGATGCGCTGCCCGACCTTGCGAGCGTTCGCGGCGTCACGATCATCAATGGCGAAGATCGCGGCCGCGGCGTCGGTGCCGATGTGCTCGGCCACCCTTATGCCGCCGTCGCCTGGCTTGCGGATTGTCTCGCCGCGCAGGACCGGCGGCTCGAGGCCGGGGAGATTGTTCTCACCGGAAGCCTCGTCGAGACGCGGTGGCTCGATGCGGGCGATACCACGCGCATCGAGATCGACGGCCTCGGCGCGGTGTCGCTGGCGGCGGAACCCTAAGGCAGGCGGAAATGCTTGGAGAGCTTCAGGCCCTGCGCCTGGTAGTTCGAGCCGGCGCCGGCGCCATAGAGCACGGCCGGGCGCTCGGACATCGTCTCATAAACGAGGCGGCCAACCGTCTGGCCGTGTTCGAGGATGAACGGCACTTCATGGCTGCGGACTTCCAGGACGGCGCGGCTGCCGGCGCCACCGGCGGCGCTGTTGCCAAAGCCGGGATCGAAGAAGCCGGCATAATGCACGCGGAACTCCCCGACCAGCGGATCGAACGCAACCATCTCGGCAGCGTGTTCCGGCGGGACATGCACGGCCTCGCGCGAGACGAGGATGTAGAACTGGTCAGGATCGAGGATCAGCTCGGCGCGGCCACGCCGGCTGATCGGCTCCCAGAAATCCAGCATGTCGAGCGCGGCGCGCTGGTCGACATCGACGACATCGGTGTGGCGCTTGGCGCGGTAGCCGACGATCGCCCCGCTGCCCTCGAGGTCGATCGAAAGGCAAAGGCCATTGGCGATCATTGGCTTGCGGTCGGTGATCGGCGATGCGAGGTGCAGCGCGTTCAGCGCCGCGTCGGACAGGCGCGTATCGCCGCGGCGGAAGCGGATCTGCGACAGGCGCGAGCCGGTGCGCGCGAGGATCGGGAAGGTGCGCGGGCTGACCTCGAGATAGAGCGGGCCGACATATCCGGGCGGGATCGTGTCGAAGGCCTGCGCGCGGTCAGTGATCACGCGGGTGAAGATATCGAGCCGGCCGGTGGAGGATTTTGGATTGGCCGAGGCTTCGATCTCCGGCGGCAAAGCGAGGCTTTCGAGCAGCGGCACGATATAGACGCAGCCGGTTTCCAGCACGGCGCCACGCGTGAGATCGATCTCGTGCAGGCGCAATTGCTGGATGCGGTCGGCGACGGTGACGGTGGGGCCCGGAAGGAACGATGCACGGACGCGGTAGGCGACCGCGCCGAGGCGCAGATCAAGGCTCGCCGGCTGGATCTGGTCGGCGTCCAGCGCCTTTTCAGAGGCGATCCAGCCGTCCACGAAACCGGTCCGGATCTGCCGGTCAGAAAGGATGCCCATATTAATCGTGCCGGCCATGCGCGCCCGTCCCCGCAGTGCTCTGCCCCTTGAAAGGGCGCGCCCTTGCTTAAAGGAAGTCCCGCAGCCAGCCAAGCGCCAGAACCTGTGCCGATCAGGCGATTGACGACGGGCGGCAACGAGAATATCAGAACTGTCAGTTCGTGGTCCTTTGAGCCGACCGGCTTGCCGCCACGTTAAACAAGGTCGCTAAAAGGTCGGTTGCGGCGAACCCGTATCCCGATCTTTTGCTCCCGGCCGATGGTCGGGATTTTTGTATCGGGAAACATGCAATGGCCGACACGCCTCCGCCTCGCCGCCGCCGCCCCGCAACCGAACTCGTCCATGGCGGCACGCTCCGCTCGCAGTTCGGCGAGATGTCCGAGGCGCTGTTCCTGACGCAGGGCTTTGCCTATGACGACGCGGAAGCCGCCGAGGCGCGCTTCAAGGGCGAATCCCCCGGCTTCATATATTCGCGCTTTTCCAATCCGACCGTGTTCATGTTCGAGGAGCGGATGCGCCTCCTCGAAGGCGCAGCCGCAGCACGCGCGACGGCGAGCGGAATGGCCGCCGTCACCGCCTCGCTGTTGTGCATGCTGAAGGCGGGCGATCATGTCGTCGCCGCCAAGGCACTGTTCTCGTCATGTCTCTATGTCGTCGAGGACCTGCTGCCGCGCTTTGGCGTCGCCTCGACGCTTGTCGACGGCACCGATCTCGACCAGTGGCGCGACGCCGTGCGTCCGAACACCAAGGCTTTCTTCCTCGAGAGCCCGACCAATCCGACGCTCGAAGTGATCGACATCGCCGCCGTCGCCGACATCGCGCATGCGGCCGGCGCGCGGCTTGTCGTCGACAATGTCTTCGCGACCGCCATCCTGCAGTCGCCGATCGAACTCGGCGCCGATGTCGTCGTCTATTCGGCGACCAAGCATATCGACGGCCAGGGCCGCGTTCTCGGCGGCATCATCCTCTCGGCCGACGAGGCCTATGTCACCGACCACCTGCACAATTTCCTGCGCCAGACCGGTCCGAGCCTGTCGCCGTTCAATGCCTGGGTGTTGCTCAAGGGTCTTGAGACGCTGGAGATCCGCGTGCAGCGGCAGACAGCCACCGCCGCTCGCGTCGCGGACGTTATCGCGGCGCATCCGAAGGTCTCGAAGCTCATCTATCCCGGCCGTGCCGATCATCCGCAGGCCGCGGTCATCGCGCGGCAGATGAAGGGCGGCTCGACGCTGATCGCCTTCGAGGTCGATGGCGGCAAGGAAGCGGCCTTCCGCGTCGCCAGCGCGCTGGAGATCATCAAGATCTCCAACAATCTCGGCGATGCGAAGAGCCTCATCACCCATCCCTCGACGACGACGCATCAACGTCTGAGCGAGGAAGCGCGGCTCGGCTTCGGCATCACGCAGGGCATGCTGCGCCTCTCGATCGGCCTCGAGGACCCCGATGACCTGATCGAGGACATCAGCCTCGCCCTCGACAAGGCCTGAACGGCCGCGCGCCCAGCCGCGACGCAGGAATGCATCGTCGCCATTCGATCAAGCGAGTGGCGGAATGATCGCATTTGAGCTAATATGACGGAACCGTGACCACGTTGTGACAGCGCACTGTGGCTTCGGTGCGATAACGCCCTGGCTTCACTCGCAGTTAAGTTCCTGATCACGTCTCCCGGCGCGCTCCTCCCCCCAACGCCGGCGAGCGGAACATGGAACAAGGGTTGATCCCATGAAGGCTTTTTCGAAGCTGGCGCTCGTGCTGCCGGCCCTGATGCTGGCTTCCCCGGCCATCGCCGCCGACCTGACTGCCGCCGCCGATCTCGGGCCGGTCAAGTCGCCCAACCCGACGCTGAACTGGACGGCCGGCCTCGAGGTCAGCCCGGAATTCTACGCGGTCAGCAAGGGCTCCAACAAGGCCGGCGACTATGCCGACACGGCCATCAAGGCCAGCCTCGGCTATCTGTTCTACGACAACTGGACGCTGAACACCTCGCTGCAGGCGACGCTGAAGAACAACAGCACCGAGCAGTATTACGGCGAAGCTGGCGTCGCCTATAAGTTCAAGTTCGGCGACTTCTCGCTGTCGCCGCAGGCCGCCCTCGGCGTCACCTGGGACGCGACGGGCCTCGGCGACGACGGCACCTCGACAGCCGCCTATTACGCGCTCTATCTCGCCGGCGATCTCAAGCTGAACAAGCAGTGGACCTGGAACATCTTCAACGCCCGCTGGCGCGATGCGTTCGACTATCAGTGGCAGACGCCGAAGGTCTCGACGGGCCTCACTTATGCCTTCAGCGACGCCGCCAAGCTCAACCTGAATGCCGGCTATTCCTGGAAGAACACTGGCGATGGCTATTATGGCGACAAGATCAACCTGACTGCCGCGGTCAAATACTCGTTCTGATCCACCCCCTGACCGACTGATCCTTGCGATGCCGGCCTTGCGCCGGCATCGCTGTTTCCGGGGCCTGCCACGCGCCCCTTGTGATTTCGATCAAACCGGCGCTCGATGGATGCGCTAATTTGCGCCATGGCACCGACGGTCCGGCGGGGCTAGTGACGGATAAGTGAATGCCGACGCTCGCTGCCTCCATTGGACAGGTTCGACGCCCTCCGCTAGTTTGCAGCTCTTCCAATCAGCAGGCCGATTTCATGGACTACCAGTCGTTCTTCATCGATGCGATCGAGGCGCTTCACAGCGAGAAGCGGTACCGTGTCTTCGCCGATCTCGAACGGATCGTAGGCCGCTTCCCGCATGCGGTCTGGCGCTCCGAGCGCGGCGCGCGTGAAATCACCGTCTGGTGCTCGAATGACTATCTTGGCATGGGCCAACATCCCGATGTCGTCGGCGCGATGGTTGCCGCGGCACAGGGCATGGGCGCCGGTGCCGGCGGAACGCGCAACATCTCGGGCACGACCCATCCGCTGGTCGAGCTGGAGCATGAGCTCGCCGACCTGCACGGCAAGGAAGCCGGCCTCGTCTTCACCTCGGGCTTCGTTTCCAACGAAGCGGCCATCTCGACCCTCGCCCGCCTGCTGCCCGATTGCGTCATCTTCTCGGACGAGCTCAACCACGCCTCGATGATCGAGGGCGTGCGTCGCTCCGGTGCGCAGAAAAAGATCTTCCGCCATAACGATCTCGATCATCTCGAGGAACTTCTGGCCGAGACGGCGCCCGGCCGCGCCAAGCTGATCGTGTTCGAGAGCGTCTATTCGATGGACGGCGACGTCGCGCCGATCGCTGGGATCTGCGATCTCGCCGAGAAATACGGCGCGATGACCTATATCGACGAAGTGCACGCTGTCGGCATGTATGGCCCGCGCGGCGCCGGCATTGCCGAGCGCGACGGCGTCATGCACCGGATCGACGTGATCGAGGGCACACTCGCCAAGGCGTTCGGGGCGCTCGGCGGTTATATCACCGCGAGCCGCGCCATCGTCGACGCGGTGCGATCCTACGCGCCCGGCTTCATCTTCACCACCGCGCTGCCGCCGGCGATCGCCGCTGCCGCGACTGCATCGATCCGCCACCTCAAGGCGTCGCAGACCGAGCGCGCCCTGCAGCAGCATTATGCCCAGCGCACCAAATCGGTGCTGATCCACGCCGGCCTGCCGGTAATGCCGTCGGAAACGCATATCGTGCCGCTGTTCGTCGGCAATCCGGACCTTTGCAAGAAGGCTTCGGACATGCTGCTGGAAGAGCATGGCATCTATATCCAGCCGATCAATTACCCGACCGTGCCGCGCGGCACGGAGCGGCTGCGCATCACGCCGACGCCCTGTCACGACGAGGCGCTGATCCTCGGTCTGCGCGATGCGCTGGTCGATGTCTGGCGTCGCCTGTGGCTACCGCTCGGCCGCACGCCGGCGATCCCGCAGCGCGCGATGGAAGGCGTCGAGCGCCTGGCGGTCTCGGCCTCCGGCGGCTAAACGCGTCGCAACGCCGAAAGGCAGGACGAGCGAGGCCCGTCCGCCTAGTCCCGGTCGACCAGCCAGTCGGCCAGGAGATCCGTCGCCGCCGCGACCTGATCCGGATTGCGCAGGAAGCACATGCGCATGAAACCGGCGCCGGCGGCTCCAAACGCATCGCCGGGTGCGAGGCCGACATTCGCCTCATCGACGAGCCGCAGGCCGAGCTTCCGCGTATCCGCCTCGCCGTCCACCGAAAAGAACAGGTAGAAGGCGCCCTTCGGCCAAGTGAAGCGCACGCGGCCAGTCGCCTCCAGACCGAGACAGACGATTTCGCGCGCCGCCATGGCGCGGTCGCGCTGAAATTCTATGAAGTGGTCGCCGCGATCGAGCGCCGCGACCGCGCCGCGCTGCAGGAATTTCGGCGTGCCCGAGCTCGAATACTGGATGAGATTCTCGATGGTTTGTCCGTAGCGCGGCGGCGCCGCGAGCCAGCCGACGCGCCAGCCCGTCATCGCCCAGTTCTTGGAAAGCGTGTTCACATAGAGGACCGGTTCGTCCGGCTCGGTGACATCGTAGAAGGACGGCGCCCGGTCGCCCTGATAGACGAAGCGCGTGTAGACTTCGTCGGCGATGATCCAAAGTCCCCTCTCGCGCGCGAAATCGCGGATCGCCACCAATTCCTCGCGCGTCGCGGTCCAGCCGGTCGGATTGCAGGGCGAATTCAGGAACAGCGCCGTGGTCCGGTCCGTCACCGCGTCGAAATAGCGATCAAGGTCGAGCATCCAGCCGGCATTGCCGAACTGCATCGGCACCGGCACGGCGCGCGCGCCGCCGACTTCGGTCGCCGCACCGAAATTCGGCCAGGCCGGCGTCGGAATGACAACCTCGTCACCCTGTCCAGCCACCATGCGGAGGGCAAGCTGTATCGCCGGCATGCCGCCCGAGGTGACGAAAAAGCGCTCGGAATCGAACGGGCGTTCATAGAGACGCTCGTGATAGCGGGCAATGGCCTCGCGCAGTTCGGGGATACCGCGCTGATGGGTGTAGAACGTCTCGCCGTCATCGAGCCCGGCCCGCGCGGCATCGGCAATGAAGTCCGGCGTCGCGAGGTCACCCTCACCGACCCAGAGCGGGATCAGTCCCTCACGGCCGCGGCCATAATTGAAGACCTCGACGATCCCGCTTTCCGGGGCACCGTGAGCCTCCGGCCGAAGCCGGTCCTTGGCGGTCATTCTCTTCAACAGCGGTTCCGATCCCGACAGACAGTGCAGCGGCCGCATTCACAGCCGAAAGCGGTCTAGTTGAGCAAGAACGGTCGGCTGACGCTGTAACCAGCATCACAGGCGTCCGCCGCTGGCCCCGATCAATCCAAAGCCGAAAACAGCCGAACGTGACTATTTGCGGGTAGCGAGGAGGTCGCGGATTTCCCGGAGCAGGGCCACGTCTTCTGGGGTGGCTGCGGGGGCGGGATCGGCCTTCTGCTGGCGCTTCATCGTGTTCATGCCCTTGACGATCATGAACAGGATCCAGGCGATGATGATGAAGTTGATCACCAGCGTCAGGAAGTTGCCATAGGCGATGGTCGCGCCGGCCTTGCGGGCCGCATCGAGCGTCGGCTGCGGATCGCCGGCGAGCTGTATGTATTTGTTGGTGAAGTCGATGCCACCGGTGATCCGCCCGATGATCGGCATAATGATGTCATTGACGATCGACTGGACCAGCCCGCTGAAGGCGGCACCGATGATGATACCGATCGCGAGATCGACCATGTTGCCGCGCAAGGCGAATTCTCGAAATTCCTTCAGCATTTCCGTTGCCCTTCTTTTTTCGGCGAATCCGGGTTTCGCGCCGCTCGATCCGTAACTCTAGCGGAGCGTGCAGCGGTGACAAGGAAGCGACATCACAGCGTCCTGATTGCGCAATGTTGACGGCGCGATCCGATTTCGATTATGAGCCGCTCTCCAGCAGGAGCGCCGCCGATGTACCGTGCCGTCACGCGATCGATCCAGGTCACGGTCGAGCCTAGTTTCATCGAGGACGAATCCTCACCCGGCGATGGCCGCTATGTCTGGGCCTACCATATCGAAATCGTCAATCTCGGGCTCGAAAGCGTGCAACTCCGCTCGCGCTTCTGGCGCATCACCGATGCAGCCGGCCGTACCGAGGAAGTGCGCGGGCGCGGCGTGGTCGGCAAGGAACCGACGCTGAAGCCCGGCGAGAGCTTCGAATATACCAGCGGTTGTCCGCTCACCACGCCATCCGGCATCATGGTGGGCACCTATCAGATGCAGACAGACGGCGGCGAGATGTTCGTGGTCGAGATCCCGGCCTTTTCTCTCGACCTCCCCAACCAGGTCCGGATCGTCCACTGACCCCCGGCGGGCTAGATCGCCAGACGTCCTGGCGGACGCTCAAGCGGCGATCTAGCTCTTTGCTTTCGCATCGGATTCTCCCGAAACCCGGATTCCACTCTTCGGTCCGATGCTCTAGGACAGGAATTCGGCCGGGTCGAAGTTGTATTTGAGGCCGCAGAATTCGCAGGTCACGGTGATCGCGCCGTCCTCGATCGATTCCGTGATCTCCTCGGCGGAGAATGAGCGGAGCACGCCGACGATGCGCTCGCGCGAGCAGGAACACTGGTCGCGCACAGCCGTCGGATCGAAGACGCGCACGCCACGCTCATGGAAGAGACGATAGAGCAGCCGCTCGGCCGGCACTTCCGGATCGATCAGTTCGTGATCTTCCGTCGTGCTGACCAGCGACTTCGCCTCGACCCAGGCGTCGTCGTCATCTTCGTCTTCATCGTCGAGACCGCCGGGCGCATCGCCACCGGGCAAATCGCGCTGCCGCATGCGATCCTCGGATTGCGGCAAGAACTGAACCAGCAGGCCGCCGGCACGCCAGCTATGTGCCACCTTGCCGTCCTCGCGGGTCATCATCTCGGCGACCGCGAGGCGGACGGCCGTCGGAATCTGCTCCGACTGCGCGAAATAAGTGTGCGCCACATCCTCGAGGCTGGAACCGTCGAGAGAGACGATGCCCTGATAGCGGCTGGTGTGAACGCCCTGGTCGATCGTCATGGCGAGGATGCCGTTGCCGAGCAGAGCAGCCGGCTCGAGCGTGCCCTCGGCCTCCATCTCCGCCACCCGCTCGGCATCGAAACGGGCATAGGCCCTGAGATTACCAGGCGTGCGAAAGTCGACGACGAGCATGTCGACCGGCCCGTCAGTCTGTGTCTGCAGCAGGAACTGCCCCTCGAATTTCAGCGACGAGCCGAGCAGAACGCCAAGCACGATCGCCTCGCCAAGCAGCTTGGAAACCGGCGGCGGATAATCATGCCGGGCTAGCATAGACGAAAGGGCCGGCCCCATCTGAATGACGCGGCCGCGCACGTCGAGGCCTTCGACCTCGAAGGGCAGCACGGCATCATCGCCCGCCGGCTGGACCGAGCGGGGCCCGAGATTTCCGATTTCCGACATTAGGCTACTCCGTCTCGCCGCCCATCGCCCAGGCAAGAATGCCCTTCTGCGCGTGCAGGCGGTTTTCGGCTTCGTCAAACACGACCGATTGCGGACCGTCCATGACCTCAGCCGTCACCTCCTCGCCGCGATGGGCGGGCAGGCAATGCATAAAGATCGCATCCTGGCGGGCGCGCCCCATCAACCGCGCATTGACCTGATAGGGCTTCAGCAGGTTGTGACGCCGCTCGGCCTCGCTGTCGCCCATCGAAACCCAGGTGTCCGTGACGATGCAGTCCGCATCGGCGGCGGCCCATTCGGCTTCCTCGCCGGCGACAACGGCCGCATTGGCCGTGCGTGCCCAATCGAGCAGGCGGCGCGAGGGCGCAAGTTCGGGGGGCGTCGCGATCTTCAGGCTGAAGTCGAAACGTGCGGCAGCATGGACCCAGGAGGCAAGCACATTGTTGCTGTCGCCGACCCAGGCCACCGTGCGGCCCTTGATCGGACCACGATGGTCCTCGAAGGTCAGAATGTCGGCCATCACCTGGCAGGGATGGGACCGGCGGGTGAGCCCGTTGATCACCGGAACCGTGGCGTTGGCCGCGAGCTCGGCCAGCGCATCCTGGTCGAGGATCCGGATCATGATGCCGTCGACATAGCGCGACATGACGCGCGCGGTGTCGGCGATGGTCTCGCCGCGGCCAAGTTGCATCTCGGCGCCAGTCAGCATCAAGGTCTGGCCGCCGAGTTCGCGCATGCCGACATCGAACGAAACGCGGGTGCGGGTCGAGGGCTGTTCGAAGACGAGCGCCAGCACCTTGCCGGCCAGCGGCCCGACACCGTCACGCGCGCCATCGCGCGCCGCGCGCAGCGTCCGCGCGCGGTCGAGAATGCCGTTCAGAGTCGCTGAATCGAAATCGGCGAGATCGAGAAAATGCCTGGTCATGATGGTCCGATCAGGCTTCGAGCCGCGCCGGCGTCAGGGCCGCTGCCGCCGCTTCGAGCTTCGCGACCGCGGCATCGACCTCCTCGCGGCCGACGGTGAGCGGCGGCAGCAGGCGCACGACATTGTCGCCGGCACCCGCAACCAGCATATGCTGCGCGCGCAGCGCAGCGACGATCTCCGGCGCCGGCTTGACGCCATGCAGGCCGACAAGCAGTCCCTCGCCGCGGACGCCATCGAAAACATCCGGATGCTGGTCGACCAGCGCCGCAAGGCGCTGCTTCAGATAAATGCCGGTCTCGCGCACGTGATCCAGGAAACCATCCGCCAGAACCACGTCGAGCACTGCATTGCCGACGGCCATGGCCAGCGGATTGCCGCCGAAGGTCGTGCCATGCGTGCCCGGCGTCATGCCCTTGGCGGCCTCGTTGGTCGCAAGGCAGGCGCCGAGCGGAAAGCCGCCGCCGATGCCCTTCGCCAGAGTGAGGATATCCGGCGTGATGCCGGTCCACTCATAAGCGAACAGCTTGCCGGTGCGTCCAACCCCGGTCTGAACCTCGTCCATGATCAGCAGCAGGCCCTCGGCGTCGCAAAGAGTGCGCAATTCGCGCAGGAAGCCGTTGGAGAAGGCGCGCACGCCGCCCTCGCCCTGGATCGGCTCGATCATGATCGCAGCCGTCTCAGGCGTCACAGCAGCCTTGACGAGCGAAATGTCGCCAAATGCGACCTGGTCGAAGCCGTCGGCCTTCGGACCGAAGCCGTCGAGATATTTCTGCTGACCGCCTGCCGCGAGGGTCGCGAGCGTCCGGCCATGGAAGGCGCCTTCGACCGTGACGATATGGTAGCGCTCGGGACGGCCGCTCACATAGTGGTAGCGCCGCGCCGTCTTGATCGCGCACTCATTGGCTTCCGCGCCCGAATTGGCGAAGAACACCCGGTCGGCGAAGCTCGCATCCACCAGCCGCTCGGCAAGACGCTCCTGGCCCGGAATGCGGAACAGGTTCGAGGTATGCCACAGCTTGCCGGCCTGCTCGGTCAAGGCAGCGACGAGCGTCGGGTTGGCGTGTCCAAGCGAATTGACCGCAATGCCGGCGGAGAAATCGAGATAGGCCTCGCCCTCGGGCGTGAAGAGCCATGCGCCCTCGCCTCGTTCGAATGCGAGCGGGGCGCGCGCGAATGTGTCGAACAGGGCGTTGGAAGCCGTGGGTACGCTGGATGCGGGGGCGCTCATTTGCCCTCCTCGGGTCTGGCCGCAGATTGCCGGATGCTAAAAAACCAAAGGTGCCACCCGAGGCCGTCGCGCCGGGCAGCACCTTTTTGCGTTGCCCTTATATCACGGTCGTGACGTTTTCTGTCAATGGAGGGCAGCCATCCACAGCCGCGCAGGCGGCTAAGCGATTGACGCGACTCAAACTTCCGCTCGGCAGGCCTTAGCTGGGGAAAACAGCAAGAACAGTCGCCGCGATTCCCCCCGACTCTTGTCAGAGAGTCACGCCATATAGTAGCTTAACGCTCGTTAAGATACGAAATATCGAGCGACAGTCCTCCCTGAACAATGTGTCGAGTCTGTCGTCGTCCGCAGTCCAGGACGGCGTTCATCAGGGATTCGGGCTGTCTCTCCGACGGACAAGGATTTGCTATGACTTGGACGGACGAACGGGTTGAGTTGCTGAAGAAGCTCTGGATCGACGGGCTAAGTGCCAGTCAGATCGCAACCGAGCTCGGCGGGGTAACGCGCAATGCCGTGATCGGCAAGGTGCACCGGCTGAGCCTGTCCGGAAGGGCAAAACCGGCCTCCGCGCCGACCGCCCGCGCCCGGAAGCCCGCCGTAGCGACTGGTCGCACCGGCATCGCCCCGCGGGGCGTAGCGCCGACGGCCCGGCCGCTGGTCGCCGGCAACACCGCGTTGAAACCGCTGGTGCAGACCGCGCCCGAACCGCGCCGCGCGATGCGCGCCGAGGCCTCGGACTCCGTCGTGGTGCCGATCAGCCTGCATGCGACGATCCTGACGCTCACCGAGCAGACCTGCAAATGGCCGATCGGCGATCCGAGCACCGAGGACTTCCATTTCTGCGGCCAGCGTTCGGGCAGCGGCATTCCCTACTGCGAATATCACTCGCGCATCGCCTACCAGCCGGTCCATGACCGCAGGCGCGAGCGCAAGGTGATGGTCGGCGCCTGAGCCGCCTTTGATTCCGTTCCTCCGGCGGCCTCGCGGCCGGAGGAACAATGCCCACGGCCGGCCGCTTGATCGTGGCGCGAAATCGGCGAAACTGTCGACCCATGGTCAGAGGGAAGGCGCCGTCGCCCGTGATGAATCCCGCCGAGCCGGCGCGCGCCCACCATACCAAGAAGCGCACGCGCATCCAGGAAGCGAACGAGCAGCGCATCCTCGATGCGGCGCTCGAGGTCTTTTCGAGCTATGGCCTGCGCGGCTCGACGATCGACCAGATCGCGGCCGGTGCCGGCATGACCAAGCCGAACCTCCTCTATTATTTTCGCCGCAAGGACGACATTTACCTGTCGGTGCTGAAGCGCACGCTCGAGGCCTGGCTGCAGCCGCTTGAGGCGCTCGGTGCGGGTGATGATCCGCGCGGAGAGTTGCGCGTCTATATCGACCGCAAGCTCGAAATGTCGCGCGACAATCCGAAGGCTTCCCGCCTCTATGCCATGGAGATGCTGCAGGGCGCACCGGTGCTCGGGCTCATCCTCGGCACGCGCCTCAAATCGCTTGTCGACGAGAAGGCTGCCCTGATGCAGCGCTGGATCGCCGAAGGCCGCATGGCGCCTGTCGATCCCTATCACCTCATCTTCATGGTCTGGGCGACGACGCAGCATTATGCCGACTTCGAGGTCCAGATTCGCTCTGTGCTCGGCGACAAGGCGACGGACGACCGCCACTTCGAGGCCGCGACGCGCGCCCTCGAAGACGTGATACTCGGCGGAATCTTCCGGCGATAGCACCCACCGGCGGCCATCGGCTCGACCGCAGATTGCTCCACTTCGGCCGTCTCAGTCCTGGGCCGTGGGTCTGATGACGATACTGCCAACCTCGACATCGTCAGGCTGATCAATCGCAAATGCGATCCCCCTGGCGATCGCGGTTGGCGATATGGCCATCGCCCCGAGACGGGCTGCCAGCGCCCCCCTAACCGCCGTGTCCGAAACCGAGTCGCCCAGATTGGTTGCGATCATGCCCGGTGACACTTCCGTAACCCGCAGATGCGGGCCTGACTCCTGCCTCAGGGCCTCGCTGATGGTGCGTACGGCATTCTTGGTGGCAGCGTAGACGCCCATGGTCGGCACGATCTTGATACCGGCCGTCGAGACGACGTTGACGACATGGCCGCTTCGCTGGCGTTCAAAGATCGGCAGCGCTGCGGCGATACCATGGAGCGTGCCTCGGAGATTGACGTCGATCATCGCGTCCCAATCCTCGACCCGCAGGGCGTCAAAGCGCGAGATCGGACTGATGCCAGCATTGTTGACGATGACATCGAGGCGGCCCGCGTGGTCGACCGCATGCTGCACGAGCGCCTCCAGGTCGGCACGGACGCGCACATCCGTCGCCTTATAGAATGCGCGTCCTCCTGCCGCGATGATGCCGCCGGCGATTTCGGCCAGCGCGTCCTCGCGTCGGGCCCCGAGAACCACCGTCGCCCCAGCCTCCGCCAGATGCAGGGCCGTCGCACGGCCGATACCGCTGCTCGCCCCGGTGATGATCACAACCTTACCGCTGATGCCCATATTGATCTCCTTTCAGCAAAGGTAGTCACTCGGCATCAGACGATCTATGCTCAGAACGCCATGAATCTCTCGCAATCGTCTCGAATCGCGGACCCTCTTTCAGATGTCCTCTCTGTGCTTGAGGCGCGTCCGACCCGAACGACGCGTTTCGAGGGGGCCGGCGAATGGGCATTGTCCTTTCCGGCCCTCAAGCGGCTGAAGTTCGTCGCGCAACTCCGCGGAACGGGCTGGCTGATCCTGCCCGGCCTCTCTCCGCTGCGGATCGTGGCGGGGGATTGCTGCCTGATCGGCCGCAGCGCCTACACGATCGCAAGCGATCCCACCGTGCCGCCGATCGAAGGGGCGCCGCTCTATGCGAACGGGAACGACATGGTTCATCTCGGCGGCGACGAGACGGTTGCGCTTGGCGGAGGGATCTCATTTGCGCCCGGCGCAGGCGGCTTCCTGCTCGACCTGCTCCCCCCGGTGATGCACATCTCCGGCTCCGCCCCGGAGTCAAAAGCGATCGCCGCCGTCCTGGCACTCCTGGATAGTGAAACATCAACGGCCGCGATGGGCCACGCAGTCGTCACGGCAAGGCTCGCCGAGGTTCTGATGGTTCAGGCCATCCGGGCATTAACCTCGGCGCCCGAGCTGATCGGCGGCTGGTTCGGAGCACTGGCAGACCCACGCCTCGGTCGGGCGCTCCGATGCTTTCACGGCGACATCGCACGGTCCTGGACCGTTGCCGATCTCGCAGCTGAGGCGGGGATGTCGCGCGCGGCGTTCTCGGCAGCCTTCACCTGTCAGGTCGGCCTGCCACCGCTTGCCTATGTCCGGAACTGGCGGATGACTCGCGCCCGTATCGCCCTGTCATCACGTCATGAGAGCGTCAAAAGCGTCGCGGCGGATGTCGGCTACCTGTCGGAGAGCGCCTTCGGGCATGCCTTCCGCCGACATTTCGGTGTCCCGCCGCGACAATGCGCAGGCTGACCCGAGCGCTTGTCCTGCGCCGACTGACGGCGCAGAAAGCCCGGGCCATCCAGCCGCTATTCTGCCGGCTCTACCACCACGGCGGGCTTGGCCATCGGGTTGTTCGGATGCGTCGTCCAGTTGGCATATTCGCCGGTGACCGGGAAGCCGGTGCGCGGATCTGTGCCCGCCACCATCTCTTCCATCGTGATGCAATCCTGAACCGGGCAGACATTGACGCAGAGATTGCAGCCGACACACTCGGCGTCGATGACCTCGAAATGGCGGATGCCGTCGACCATCGAGGTGATCGCCTGGTGCGAGGTGTCCTCGCAGGCGATGTGGCAGCGGCCGCACTTGATGCAGAGATCCTGGTCGATCCTCGCCTTGGCGACATAGTTGAGGTTGAGATACTGCCAGTCGGTGACATTTCCGACGGCCCGGCCGGTGATCTCGTCGACCGACGTGAAGCCGTGGCTGTCCATATATTCCGAGAGGCCGGTGATCATCTCCTGCACGATGCGGAAGCCATAGGTCATGGCCGCGGTGCAGACCTGCACATTGCCCGCACCGAGCGCCATGAATTCGACCGCGTCGCGCCAGGTCGTGACGCCGCCGATGCCGGAGATCGGCAGGCCGCGGGTCTCGGCGTCGCGGGCGATCTCGGCGGTCATGTTGAGCGCGATGGGCTTCACGGCCGGGCCGCAATAGCCACCATGGCTGCCCTTGCCATCGATCGAGGGCAGCGGCGAGAAGGTGTCGATATCGACGCCGATGATCGACGAGATCGTATTGATCAGCGAGACGGCATCGGCGCCGCCGCGCTTGGCGGCGCGCGCCGGCTGGCGGA
This sequence comes from Kaistia soli DSM 19436, assembly GCF_900129325.1. Lineage (GTDB taxonomy): Bacteria > Pseudomonadota > Alphaproteobacteria > Rhizobiales > Kaistiaceae > Kaistia > Kaistia soli. The sequence goes on from NZ_FQUP01000006.1 coordinate 168,428, forward strand.
TGTCGGAGATGTTCGGCGTCAGCTTGACGATGACGGGCATGCGGCTGTGCTGCTTGCACCAGCGCGTGACCATCTCGACATATTCCGGCACCTGTCCGACGGATGAGCCCATGCCACGCTCGGACATGCCATGCGGACAGCCGAAATTGAGCTCGATGCCGTCGCAGCCGGTCTCCTCGACCTTGGCAAGGATGTCTTTCCAGTAGTGCTCCTCGCACGGCACCATCAGCGAGACGACCAGCGCGCGATCGGGCCAGTCGCGCTTCACTTCCTTGATCTCGCGCAGATTGATCTCGAGCGGCCGGTCGGTGATCAGCTCGATATTGTTGAGGCCGATCAGGCGACGGTCGTTGGAATGGATCGCGCCATAGCGCGGGCCAGACACATTGACGACAGGCGGATCGGTACCGAGCGTCTTCCAGACAACGCCGCCCCAGCCATCCTTGAACGCGCGGACGACGTTGTAAGCCTTGTCGGTCGGCGGGGCCGAAGCGAGCCAGAACGGGTTCGGCGATTTGATGCCGATGAAGTTGGACGCGAGATTGGCCATGGCGATGCCTTCCCTCAGCCCGCGCTCAAAGCGCGATGAATGGATTCCGCGGCGATGCGACCATCGGCGACGGCGGCGACTGTGAGGTCCTCGCCGGTCGCGGCACAGTCACCGCCGGCCCAGACGCCCGCGAGCGTCGTGCGCCGCTCGTCATCGACGCGGATCTTGCCGCCGTCGAGCGCGATCGTCTCCGCCGAGCCATTCAGCACAGCCGGCACCAGCGTCTGGCCGATTGCCTTGAACACCATGTCGGCGGGCAGCTCGAAGGTCGCGCCGGTGCCAACGAGACGTCCGTCTAGTTCGGCCGTCTCCTCGAATACCATGCCGGCAACGCGGCCGTCCTCGACGACGAGGCGCAGCGGCTTGGCGTTGGTGCGGATCACGACGCCGCTGGTGGCGGCGAGCTCCTGCTCATAGAGCGAGGCGCCCATCTTGTCGGACCCGCGCCGGTAGACCATCGTCACTTCCTTGGCCCCGAGGCGTTTCGACTGCACGGCGACATCTACCGCCGTCATGCCGCCGCCGATCACCACCACACGGCCACCGACCGGCAGCGTGCCGAGATCCTCGGCCTGGCGGAGATCGGCGATATAATCGACGGCATCCGCGACTCCGGGCAGGGTTTCACCTTCGAGCACCAGCGCGTTGACGCCGGCAAGGCCCATGCCGAGGAACACGGCGTCATAGGCGCTCCGAAGATCGGCGAGTTGGACGTCGCGGCCAAGCGCCTTGCCATGCTCGACGGTTATGCCGCCGATGGAGAGGATGAATTCGACCTCGTCCTGCGCGAAGTCATCCGGCACCTTGTAAGCAGCGATGCCATATTCATTGAGGCCGCCGGCCTTCTGGCGCGCATCATAAATGACGACATCGTGGCCATGCATGGCGAGACGGTGCGCCGCGGCGAGGCCGGCCGGGCCGCCGCCGACGACGGCGACGCGCTTGCCGGTCGGCGCCGCGCGTTCGAAGGGTTGCTCGCCCTCCTCGTCCATCAGCGTATCGGTGGCATAGCGCTGCAGGAGGCCGATCTTGACCGGCTTACCTTCTGCTGCTTCGCGGACACAGGCCTCTTCGCACAGCGTCTCGGTCGGGCAGACGCGGGCGCACATGCCGCCGAGGATGTTCTGCGACAGGATCGTCTCCGCCGAGCCGATCGGATTGTCGGTCAGGATCTGGCGGATGAAGAGCGGAATATCGATGGTGGTCGGACACGCCTTCACGCAGGGTGCATCATAGCAGAAATAGCAGCGATCCGCCTCGACCAACGCCTCATGGCGGCCCAGCGGAGGATGGATGTCGCTGAAGTTGGCGGCATATTGCTCGGGCGACAAACGGCCCGTAGCGATGTCCGGCGCTCTGGTCGCCATGATCACTCTCCCTCGCGGCCCCTCGGCCGATCCCTGGCCCGGTCAGCTGCGCGCCCTCTTACTGTGACGTCGCGCCGGCCGGAAAACTCTTGATCATTTGGACAAATTCCAGAACGGCCGTCAAGGCGTGGATTCGAGCAATTCCAATCTACGAATGCTCGAAAATGCAGCATGAACAGCCCGAAGGCTGAGCGGGACGCATCGAGCGCCCTGCTTAGGGTGTCAGCGCGCCGCCGGCTCCACGATCAGCCCGACGATCCGGCGCACGAAGGGCAGGATGATGAGCAGGACGGGGAAGGCGATCAGCCAGGACAGGCCCCAGGCGACCGCCCAGCGAAGCGGGAAGTCCGGCGTGAGGCCCAGCCCCTTCAGCGTCGAAACGGCCGAAACCGTTCCGCACATGAAGATCGACAGGATCAAGGGAAAAACGAGAGCACCGTAGCGGGCAGGCACTCTGCGGCCGGGGCGCGGGGAGATTGGATCGTCATGATCAGGTCCGTAAGGTTGCGCCGTGCGCCCGTCGGCAAGCCGACACGACCCACGGCGTGGGTCTTTGAGCGCGTTGATTGACGGTAACGCTTACGGTTCGACGCATCGCGACGAAGCGCGGCTTAGGGCAAGGACGAACGGGCTGGCAAGCCCGCCTCGCGTACAGGACCATCCGCGATCAACAGCTTGGCGAGGGAGGCCGGCGCCGCGGGATGCTCGACGAGATCGAGCCCGCCGAGAAGATCGACGATATGCGCCTCCATCAGCGCGGCCGCGCCCGCTGCATCGCCCGCGGCGAGCGCCGCGATCAGGGCACCATGGGCCGGCGTCGCGCAGGTCGCCTCCTTGCGTCGCCAATAGAGCGAGATGATCAGCGAGGAGCGCGCGACGAGTTCGCGCACGAAGCCGGCGAAGACCGGTTGGCTGGCGATCTCGGCAATCATGATGTGGAAGCTGCCGGAGAGAACGATTGCCCGGCGATGGTCTCCACCGTGCAGCGCCTGATGTTCGGCTTCGACCTCCGCACTGAGCGCCTCGAGTTGAGCCGGCGTCGCGCGACCCGCCGCGGCGCTTGCGACGCGTGGCTCGATCAACTGGCGCGCTTCGAAAACGCTACGCGCCTCGGCAACGGTCGGCTGAGCGACGATGGCGCCGCGATTGGGCTCGATATGCACGACGCCTTCATGCGACAGCGCCTCGAGCGCCGAGCGGACGATGGTGCGGCTGGCGCCATAGACCGCGCCGATTTCGTCCTCGGGAAGGCGCGTGCCGGGCGTGAGACGGTGATCGAGAATGGCCGAGAGCAGCTCGCGATAGACGATCGCCGCCCGCGCGCTGCGCAGCGGGATACGGCGCTCCATCGCAGAGTGGGAAGCCACGCGATCGTCGCTCGGCATTGTCGCCCTTTCCAGGATCGGCACAGGAAGAGCCCTCACGCCGAACCGCTTCGGCAAGAATAATGGAGGGCGAGCGACGGGCAAAGATCGCGATCGTATACGATTGAGGCAATCGATCGTCTCCAACGCTGAATCTTTGTGCATGCGCATGAAAGCGGCGCAGGGTCGCGTTGCGACCTCTCAAAGGCGGGAAAACCGCGGTGCGCAAGGCGTTTGTAGCCGTGCCCGCCGATCCGGGAGGCTTGGCACACGACTTGCGATTGAAGGTGCTGGCCCCCAACGGAGACGACGATGGCACGCCCCGCCGATCTTGAACTCGCATCCGTCACCAAACGCTACGGCGACACGACAGCCGTCGACAGCATTAACCTGAAGATCAAGGCCGGAACCTATTGCTGCCTCCTCGGCCCCTCGGGCTGCGGCAAATCCTCGACGCTGCGCATGATCGCGGGGCATGAAAGTGTATCGGACGGCGACATCGTGCTCGGGCCCGAGGTCGTCAACACGCTGCCGCCCGCCAAGCGCGGCACGGCGATGATGTTCCAGTCCTATGCGCTATTTCCCCATCTCTCGGCCCGGGACAATGTCGCCTTCCCGTTGCGCATGAAGGGCATGAACAAGGTCGATCGGTCGATCCGCGCCACCGAGGCGCTGAAGATGGTCGACATGGAGCGGTATCAGGCGCGCCTGCCCAGCCAATTGTCCGGCGGCCAGCAGCAGCGCGTGGCGCTCGCCCGCGCGCTCGTCACCGATCCGCAGATCCTCTTGCTCGACGAGCCGCTTTCGGCGCTTGACCCGTTCCTCAAGGTGCGCGTGCGCGCCGAGCTGAAGCGCTTCCAGCGCGAACTCGGCATCTCCTTCATTCATGTGACGCACAGCCAGGAAGAGGCGATGGCGCTCGCCGACCTCGTGATCATCATGAACAACGGCCGGATCGAGCAGGCCGGCGCGCCGCGCGACATCTTCAATTCGCCGGCAACGGAATTCGTCGCCCGCTTCATTGGCGGCCACAACATCATGCCCGACGAGGGCCGCAAGATCAGCATCCGCTCCGACCGGCTGCAGATTTCAAGCGGCGGCCACGGCACGCCGGCTGTGGTCCGCGACGTCGAATATCAAGGCATCGCCGTCCATGTCAGCCTCGCCACGGAAACTGGCGTCGAAATGATGGCGATCGTGCCGGAACGCATCTTCTACAGCCACCCCTTCGAGGCTGGCGAGGCGGTCAAGGTCCACTGGGATCCGGCCGATATCCACGAGCTCGCCGCCTAGCGGCATCATCTTCCACCAGAGGAGAAACATCCCATGAAGAAGACCGATAATGTCGGGATCTCGCGCCGCACGCTGCTGAAGGGCTCGGCGATTACAGCCGGCTTCATCGGCACCACCGTCGTCACAGGCTTCCCGGCCGTCCATGCCGACGAACCGATCACGCTGCGCTATCTCTCGACGGCGACCAACCAGTCGCCCGCCATCGCCGCCAAGGCCAAGGAAGTGCTCGGCATCAACATCGAGTATGTGACCGTCACCACCGACGACGTCACCAAGCGCATCCTGACGCAGCCGGATTCGTTCGACCTCGTCGACAGCGAGTATTTCCAGCTCAAGAACCTCATCCCCTCGGGCAGCCTCGTCGGTATCGACGCCAAGAAGATCAAGCTCGTCGACAAGCTGGTTCCCGCGCTGACGCAGGGCAAGGTCAACGGCAAGTCCATCGGCGACCAGGGCACGGCGCCGCACAAGGTGTTTTATCTCGAGAAGCAGCGCGGCAAGACCTTCGCCAGCGAGCCGACCGACTGGATCACCCTGATCCCGACCACCTACAATGCCGATACGCTCGGTATCCGCCCTGACCTGATCAAGCGCCCGATCGACAGCTGGGCAGAACTGCTGAACCCGGAATTCAAGGGCAAGGCCGCGATCCTCAACATCCCCTCGATCGGCATCATGGACGCCGCGATGGTCAACGAGGCGATGGGCCTCGTAAAGTATGGCGACAAGGGCAACATGACCAAGGAGGAGATCGACAAGACGATCGCCACCTTGATCGAAGCCAAGAAGGCCGGCCAGTTCCGCGCGTTCTGGTCGGACTTCAACGAGAGCGTCAATCTGATGGCCTCGGGCGAGACCGTCATCCAGTCGATGTGGTCTCCGGCCGTCACCGCCGTGCGCCTCAAGGGCATCCCCTGCACCTTCCAGCCGCTCAAGGAAGGCTATCGCGCCTGGGCCGCCGGTTTCGGCCTGCCGAAGACGCTCAAGGGCAAGAAGCTCGACGCCGCCTATGAGTTCATCAACTGGTTCCTCTCCGGCTGGGCCGGCGCCTATCTGAACCGCCAGGGCTACTACGCGGCCGTTCTGGAGACGGCGAAGGAAAACATGCAGCCCTATGAGTGGGCGTTCTGGATGGAAGGCAAGCCCGCCGAGAAGGACATCATGGGTCCCGACGGCGGCCTGCTTGAAAAGGCCGGCACGATCCGCGATGGCGGCTCCTACGACACGCGCATGGGCGCCGTCGCCTGCTGGAACTCGATCATGGATGAGAACGCCTACATGGTTCAGAAGTGGAACGAGTTCATCGCCGCCTGATCTGATGCGCCCGGCAGGCTTCGGCCTGCCGGGTCCGACCAAGGTGCGGACGCGAGCATCGTGACCGCTCCGATCGACATGCAAGACGGACGGAGACACCTCGCCCATGCTGGACGTGAAATCGCGCTGGACGCCCTATTGGCAAGCCGCGCCGCTCGCCTTCGTCTTCTTCGTCTTCTTCGTCCTGCCGCTCGCCATCACCTTCATGGTGAGCTTCTGGACTTATACCGGCTATTCGATCACGCCGGCCTTCGTCGCCGACAACTATGTCACGGCCTTCGACAAGTGCTTCGCGAGCCTGCCGGACCTCTGCACGACGTTCCGGACTTATCTTTCGACGCTGAAATTCTGCCTGATGGTCTGGCTGATCACCCTCGTGCTCGGCTTCACCATCGCTTACTACCTCGTCTTCGAGATCAAGTCGCCGACGACGCGGATCGTGCTGGCGCTGCTGACGACCATCCCGTTCTGGACCTCGAACGTCATCCGCATGATCTCGTGGATCCCGCTGCTCGGCCGCAACGGCCTGATCAACCAGGCGCTGATGAATGCCGGCATCACGTCGCAACCAGTCGACTGGCTGCTCTATTCGAGCTTCTCGGTGACGCTGTCGCTGGTGCATATCAACACGGTCTTCATGATCGTGCCGATCCTCAATTCAATGTCGCGCATCGACAAGTCGCTGATCGAGGCCGCCTATGACAATGGTGCTGGCGCCTGGCAGACGATCTGGAACGTCATCATACCGCTGTCGAAGACCGGCATCGCCATCGGCTCGATCTTCGTCATCACCGTCGTGATGGGCGACTTCATCTCGATCGGCCTGATGGGCGGCCAGCAGATCGCCTCGGCCGGCAAGGTGATCGAGACGCAGATCACCGCGCTGCAATTCCCGATCGCCGCCGCCAATGCGATCGTGCTGCTGGCGGTCGTGCTGATGATCGTGTGGACGCTGCTGCGCTTCGTCGACATTCGCAAGGAGCTCTGAGCGATGACCGAGTCCCGCTCGCGCACGTTCTACGTCCTCTCGGCGATCTTCGCGCTCTATGTGCTGTTCCTCTACGGCCCGACAATCACAATTCTCGTGCTCTCGTTCCAGGGCCCGAGCGGCGGCATGACCTTCCCGATGAATGGCGTCTCGCTGCACTGGTTCCATAATCTATGGGCCGGCATCGGCGTGCCGAACGTCGTAGACGCCCTGGTGAACTCGCTGAAGCTCGGCATCGTCGTGACCATCATCACCGTGGTGATCTCGATCCTCGCCGGCTATGCGTTCCGCCGCCGTTTCCGCGGTCAGGACACGCTGTTCTTCACGGCGATCGCCAGCTTGATCCTGCCCTCGATCGTCGTGTCGCTCGGCATCGCGCTCGAGTTCCAGCTCTTCAACCAGACGATCACCGGCTTTGGTGACAGCCTCGTCGACAACTATGTCGACATCGAGAACCCGACCGGCTGGACCAATTTCCTCGGCTTCATCGGCACATCGATCCAGGACAATTTCCAGACGTTGATGGGCTTGTTCAGTTCCGGGCTCGGCGCGCATCTCACCTGGACGCTGCCTTTCGGCCTTTTGATCATGTTCGCGGTCTTCAACCGCTTCAATCCAGCCTATGAGGAAGCAGCGCGCGATCTCGGCGCCTCGCCCTGGCAGACCTTCCGCTTCGTCGTCCTGCCGATGATCCTGCCTTCGCTGGTCGGTGTGGCGCTATTCGGCTTCACCCTGTCCTGGGACGAGATCGCCCGTTCCAGCCAGGCGGTCGGCTCGGCCAACACGTTGCCACTGACCCTGCGCGGCCTCACCACGACGGTAACAACGCCAGTGATCTATGCGCTCGGCACGGTAACGACCGCCGTCTCCTTCGCCGTCATCGGTACCGCCATTGCCACGCTGCTGATCGTGCAGGCCCGCCGCCGTCGGCATGGATCGGACGCCGGCCGGGGCGTATAACGCGCTTCATGCGCATTCAGATCATCAATCCGGGCAGCGCGCCCGGCACCACGGCACGGATCGCGGCAGCTGGTCGCGCCTTTGCTTCCCGCGGCACCGAGGTCATCGCCGTTCCGGCCACGGACGCACCGGCCTCGATCGAGGGGCCGGTCGAGGCCGCGCTGGCGCTGGCCGGACTTGTCGAGCAGGTCGCGCGCGGGGAGAGCGACGGGGTTTCCGGCCATATCATCGCCGCCTTCGATGATCCCGGCCTCGATGCGGCCCGCTCGCTCGCCCGGGCGCCGGTGATCGGCATCGGCGAGGCGGCGTTCCATCTTGCAAGTCTCGTCGCCGGCCGCTTCACGGTGATCACGACGCATGCGCGGACCGTGCCGCTTATCGAGCACAACCTCGTCCGCTACGGCTTCAGCGCCCGCTGCGTTCGGGTGCGCGTCGCGGAAATATCGCTGCACTCTCTCGACGACCTTCATTCGGCGGCGCGGGACCGCATCTCTGCCGAAATCGACCGCGCCATTCGCGAGGATCGGTCGGAGGCGATTGTCCTTGGCACTGCGGGTCTCGCAGATCTTGCCCGATCGCTGTCGAGCGAGCATGGCCTTCCGGTCATCGAAGGAGTCTCGGCGGCCGTGCGCCTCGTCGAAAGCCTGGTTTCGCTCGGGCTTGCCACGTCGAAGATCGGCGGATGGGCGCCGCCACGGCGCAAGTCCCTGCCCGCGCGCCTTTCCGGACTCGGCGATTGATCACGAAGCGGAACCGCGGCGAGGCTCGTTCATTGTCCGGGAGGATGGTGCTGCCTTAACCGCGACGGACAAATTGTCCGCGGCGGCACGGCGTCTACACCACAAACGGCCGCTGCCGCGTTATAGTCACGCTGCAGCCGTCACCGGCGACCGGGCGCGCAGCAAGGCGTGACCCATTCAACAGGAGTGCATGATGGCAGAAAAGACCGCGGGTTCCGAGCTCTCCGATCAGATCAAGGCGATCCAGGCGGAGCTGTTGTCCCTGACGGAGACCGTTCGCTCCTATTCCAAGGAACATGCAGCGGCCGGGGCTGATGCGCTGCGCGATGCGGCGAGCCGGGCTGGCGATGCCGCCTATGGCGCCGCCCACGACGCGCATCGACGCGGCGAGCAGCTCGCAGAGGACCTGCAGGGCCGCATTACCGCCAACCCGCTTCCGGCCGTGCTGATCGCCGCCGGCATCGGCCTCGTCATCGGCGCCGTCCTGGGCCGCCGATGAGCGGGGTTTTCGGAGCTCTTGCCAGCGTCGCCACCGCGGTGGCGGCGCAGGCAACCGCGCGGACCCTGAAGAAGGTCGCCTGGACCGCGCTGGCCGCGGTCTTCATTCTGATCGGCATCACCTTCGCGGCAGCCGCCGGCTATGACGCGCTCGTCATCGCTCTCGGCCCTCGCACGGCCAAGCTGATTTCGGCCGGCGTCTTTGTGCTGGTTGGTCTCATCATCTATGTGAGTGCCAATTATGGCGGCCGGACGCGCAGACGCCCGGCTGAAACCGGTGACGCCACCACAGCCGCAGTGGCCTTTGCCATGGGCCTTCTTTCGGGCCTCGGTCGGCGCCGATAGAAAAAGGCCCCGGATTGCTCCGGGGCCGCTTGTCGTCCCGATCTCAAAACGACCGGTCAGGCCGCCATTGAGGCTGTCGAATTGAAGAAGAGCGCCTGGCTGATCGCAGCCTTGACCGTGCGCGGATCAAACGGCTTCGTCAGGAGGAATGTCGGCTCGGGACGCTCGCCCGTCAGCAGGCGCTGCGGGAAGGCGGTGATAAAGATCACCGGCACGCTGAAACCGGCGAGAATGTCCTTAACCGCGTCGATACCGGACGATCCATCCGCAAGCTGAATATCGGCCAGCACCAGCCCGGGCAGCTCCGCACCGGCAGCGGCGACGGCTTCGCTACGGGTCCGCGCAATCGCCGCGACCTCATGGCCGAGCTCCTGGACGATCCCGGCAAGGTCCATCGAGATCATCGGCTCATCCTCGATGATCAGCACGCGTGTGTGCGTCTGGCGCTGGATTTCGCTGAGGGCCTCGGCGATCAGCGGCTGTATCACGCTTTCCTCAACGCCCATCACGGCGGCCGTGTCGGCATCCGAAAAACCTTCCATCGTCGAAAGAAGCAGAGCCTGGCGGCTCTCCGGCGTCATCTCGGAAAGGCGTTGCTGCGCCGTTGCTTCTTGGCGGCTGATACCGTCGATCTCGCCGGTCTCGCCAAACTGCGTGCCGGACCAGATCGCATGAAACAGACGATAAAGTGCAACCTTGGGATGGACGTCGCGTTGGATAGCCGACGGCTCGTTGATTATGGCTTGAAGACAGGCGCGCACATAGGCGTCGCCGCTTCGCTGGCCTCCTGTCAGCGCGCGGGCGTAGCGGCGCAGGAAAGGCAGATGCGGAGCCAGCATCTGCGACAGGCTATCAGGCATGGTTTTTCCCTCGGAAGGACGGTGCGTCGGGATAGCAACGCATATTGTGCTCTTCGGTTCCAGCACGCTGGAACCAAAATTCGGATCGGGCATTGGACAGTGCCGCGAACCGAGAGGAGGCACCGGGTCCGGTCGCGACGCTTTGGAATGACGGGTGAGCCGCAATGGCAACTGCTGGGACAGAAAAAGTGAATAATGACGAAAAGGACGTGAAGGGTGAGCCGCCTCTCCCCGGGCAGGCGCTGTCACCTGGGCGCGACGGCAAGGAAGACTGGATCGGTCGTCAGTTGCGCCGCGTCTTCGATGATGCGCTGAACGAACCGTTGCCGGATGACATCATGTCGCTGCTTGAGCGGATCGATGACAATTCAGGCGAGCGCAGCAAAAGCGGCGAGTGACGTCGCGCGTGACTTGCCTCTTCGCAATCGGCGCGGGGCGTCGAGGAGACATCCATGAAGAATGAACTGGTCGAGGCATTGCCCATGTTGCGTGCCTTCGCGCGATCGCTCTCCGGAAACCGCGATCGTGCTGACGACCTCGTGCAGGAGACCGTCATGCGGGCTCTCGCCAATCGCGACAAATTCCAGGAAGGCACCAATCTGCATGCCTGGCTCGTCACGATCCTCCGCAACCAGTATTATTCCGAAGTCCGCAAGCGCCGCCGCGAAGTTGAGGATGCCGAAGGTACGCATGCCAGTCGTCTTTCCGACATTCCTGCGCAGCCGGGCCATCTCGAACTCGACGACTTCCTGCGTGCCATGCGTCTCCTGCCCGACGAGCAGCGTGAGGCGCTCGTGCTGATCGGGGCCAGCGGTTTTTCCTATGAAGAAGCGGCTGAGATCTGCGGCGTCCGTATCGGAACCGTCAAGAGCCGTGTTTCGCGTGCCCGCGCGCGTCTCGAAGAAATCATGAATGGCGGCGTCGACCTGCCGGGCGGTGATAGCGCTGAAAAATCGGCGCTTGAAATTGCCGACGCCATGCGGCTTCGCGCCTGATCATCCGCCCGTCATCAAAATGACGGAAACCGCAGCGATTTCCCCATTCGGCCGCTGGGACGAAGGGGAAATCTGCAATGGCGACATGTCTGACGCGGCGTGCCTGCCTCACCACGCTTGGTTTCGCAGTGGCGCTGCCGTTTCTCGGCGCTTCGCCTGGTTCCGCTAAGTCCACCTCGGGCGATCTCGATTCTAAGCTGGCCGAGATCGAGGCCTCGCTCGCGGCAAGAGTGGGCGTTGCGATCCTCGACACCGGGAGCAAGCGCCATTGGCTGCACCGGGCCGACGAACGCTTTCCGCTTTGCAGCACATTCAAGGTTCTAGCGGCTGCTGCGATCCTCAGGCAGGTCGATAGCGGAACGGACTCGCTGAGCCGTCGCGTCATCATCAGACAAGGCGATCTCGTCGACTATTCCCCCGTCACCCAGCGCCGCACCGAGGGCAAGGGCATGACGCTCGCCGAGATCTGCGCTGCAGCGCTGACGACGAGCGATAATACGGCCGGCAACATGATGCTGAAGGCGATCGGCGGTCCGGCCGGTTTGACCAGCTTCGCCCGATCGATCGGCGATGACACGACGCGGCTCGATCGATGGGAGACTGCGCTCAACGAGGCTTCGCCCGGCGACGCGCGCGATACGACGACGCCCGTCGCAATGGCTCGATCACTTCAGGCGATCTTGCTCGGTCCGGTCCTGTCGGCACGTTCGAAAAAGCAACTGGCGACGTGGATGGTCGCCAATCGAACCGGCGATGCCAAGCTGCGCGCGGGCCTGCCTGCACGCTGGCTCATCGGCGACAAGACGGGCGGCGGCAATCACGGCACGATGAACGACATCGCGATCATCGTTCCGCCGGCACGCGAGCCGGTGTTTGTGGCCGTCTATATCACGGAGACCGCGGCGAGCTTCGACGCTCGCAACGCCGCCATCGCTTCGATCGGCCGCGCGATCGCCGCGACGCTTCTTGATTGAACAAAAAAGCCCGCCGCGTTCCCGCGGCGGGCTTTTATTCAAGGTGATCGACTAGATCAGGCCCGACGCATCATATGCATCACGGCCGAAATCAGGAACAGCACGATCGCCACGACGAAAATGATCTTCGCGATGCCGATGGCCGTACCGGCGATACCGCCGAAACCGAGAACAGCCGCGACAAGCGCCACGATCAGAAAAAGAATAGCCCAGTTCAGCATCACGAAGCTCCGTCTCTTCAGCGGTCTCAGCACCGCTCGCCCAATTAATGCGGTCGAGAGCAAAGAGTTCCGGACGTCAGATCAGTCGCCACTTTCCCGGCCGGTGATCTCGATGCCGAAGCCCTGCAGGCCGACATATTGCCGCTCCTGCGAGGAGATGAGGCGGATCGACCGGACGCGGAGCGCCCGCAAGATCTGTGCGCCAACACCGATTTCGCGCCAGCGCTCCTTGCGCTGCCGGGCAGAGAGATGCCGCTCTTCGCCGTCACCCGGCAGCGAGCCGTCCGGACGGGCGACCGCCGGATCGCGGATCATCAGGAACACGCCGCGATCCGCCGTCCCGACCTTGCGCAGCGTCGTTTCCAGCCAACCCTTCGAATCCGGTCCGCGCGAGACGAGATCCGTGATCGGATTGGCGCGGTGGATGCGCACCAGCACGTCGGGCTGCTCGGCGATGTCGCCGAAGACGATGGCGAGATGCTGGATCGGATCGAAGGGCGTCTCGTAGACATAGGCCATTGCCGTGCGGCCGCCGACCGGAACCTGGAAGCTGTCGACTTCCTTGACGAAGCTCTCCGTGCGGGCGCGATAGGCGATGAGATCCTCGATCGAGACGATCTTCAGGCCATGCTCTCGCGCGAATTCGAGCAGCTGTGGCAACCGCTTGACCGTGCCGTCGTCATTGACCACCTCAGCGAGCACACCGGCGGGCTCCAGTCCTGCCAGACGCGCGAGATCGATGGCCGCCTCGGTATGGCCGGAGCGGATCAGCACGCCACCCTCGCGTGCGATCAAGGGAAAAATGTGACCGGGGCGGAGGAAGTCGCCCGCGGTGCAGTTGTCGTTCGCAAGCGCCTGGATCGTGTTGGCACGCTCCTCGCTCGAAATGCCCGTTGTCAGGCCGACGCGGTAGTCGACCGTGACAGTGAAGGCGGTTCGCATCGGGTCGCGATTGTTCGCAACCATCGGCGGGAGGTGCAGGTGCTCGGCACGTTCCGGCGTCAGCGGCACGCAGATGATGCCGCTGGTGTGCCGGATCATGAAGGCGACATTCTCGGGCGTCGCCTTGGAGGCCGCCATGATGAGGTCGCCCTCATTCTCGCGATCGGTATCGTCGACGACGACCACCAGCTCGCCGGCGGCGATGGCCGCAATGGCGTCCTCAATCTTGTTCAGCGACATGACACGGTTCCATCCGACAAAGCGATCCGAGCGCCGTCTTAGCAGCGAACCGCCGCGCCGCGCCAGCTTCGGCGCCGCGTCATCCGGTTGAAACCCTGTTCAATGGCGCGCGTCAGTGATCGAGATCGTAGACAAAGATCCCGTCAATGCCGCCCTCGGCCGCCGCCACGATCATGGCGCCGACCTTCGCGTGCTCCGGATCGGCGAGATACTGGTCACGCGCCTTGGCGTCGCGGAACGTGACGATGAATCCCTCCGAGAACCCCTTGTCGAGGCCTTCGGGGCTCGAATTGGCGGCGATCACAATGCCGGTCAACCCGGGGATGCGCGGCCGAAGGCCATGCAGCGCCTTGTAGATATCGTCGCGCGTGGCGTCGTTGGCATCGGCTCGATATCGGATGAAGACGCAATGGGTGATCATGCTGGTTTCCTGCCCTTTTCTTCAAGCGACTCGCGGCCGCGCTTCTTCAACGGGCGCGATTGTAGCCCTCGGCAGAGGCTTGGCGCCACGGATAAGGTCAGCCGCCTTTTCACCGATCATGATCGTCGGCGCGTTTGTGTTCGACGAATTTACCTGCGGCATGATCGAGCTGTCGGCGACGCGCAGCCCCTCGATGCCGCGCACGCGCAGCTCGGGATCGACGACCGCGTCGGCATCAACGCCCATCTTGCAGGTGCCGGCGGGATGATGATCCGTCTTCGCATGGCGGCAACCATAGTCGAAAAGGTCATGGTCGCTGACGACGCCATCGCCCGGCAGCCTCTCGGCGAGAATGAAGGGTTTCAGCGCCTTCTGGCTGAAGATCTCGCGGGCAAGCCGCAAGCCGCGCAGCGACATTTCGACGTCGTGCGGATCGGCCCAGTAGTTCGGATCGATCAGCGGCACTGCGGCCGGATCGGCCGAGGCAAGCCGAACCGTTCCGCGCGAGCGGGGACGCAGGAAGGCCGAATTCAGCGTCACGCCGGCATTCTTAAGCTTGGCGACCCCTGCCTCGATGCCCGAGCCGAGGCCGAGATGAAACTGGATGTCCGGCGAGCGCGCCTCGGGATCGGCATACCAGAAGCCACCCGTCTCGAAGAGCGAGGAGGCGACGGGACCCTTTTTGAACATCAGATATTCAAGGCCGGCAAAGGCCGAGCGATACCATTTCGCATAGGAATCATAGGTGTGGTCGCCGGTGCATTCGGCGATGACGAAGAGATCGAGATGGTCCTGCAGGTTGCCGCCGACGCCGGCAAGATCATGGACCACCGGCACGCCGACGGACTGGAGATGATCGGCCGGGCCGATGCCGGAGAGCATCAGCAGGCGCGGCGATCCGATGGCGCCGCTCGAAATGATCACTTCGCGATCGGCGCGGTGGATGTGCGTCCCGCCATTGCCGGCCGCGACCTCGACACCGACCGCCCTACCCTGTTCCACCACGACCCGCAGCACCTGGACGCCGGTCTCGACGCTGAGATTGGGCCGTGTCGCCGCGGGCTTCAGATAGCCAGTCGCGGCTGAAGAGCGGCGGGCGTTCTTCTGCGACAGTTGATAGAAGCCGATGCCGGCCTGCCGGGCGCCATTGAAATCATGATTGTAGGGAATGCCCGCCTCCTGCGCCGCCCGCATGAAAGCATCGCAGATCGGCAAAGGCGCCACCGGCATCGAGACGCCGATCGGGCCACCATAGGCGTGAAATTCATCGCTGAAGCGCTGGTTGTCCTCGGCCCGGCGGAAATAGGGCAGCACATCCTCATAGGACCAGCCGCGGCAGCCAGCCTGCGCCCACTCGTCATAGTCAAGCCGATTGCCGCGGGTGTAGAGCTGGGCGTTGATGGTCGAGCCGCCGCCGATGACCTTGGCCTGTGTATAGCGCAGCACGCGGTCCTGCATGTGCTTTTGCGGCACCGTCGACCAGCCCCACGAGCCGATGCCCTTGGTCATTTTCGCGAAGCCGGCCGGCCAGTGGTAGAGCAGATTATTGTCCCGGCCGCCCGCTTCGAGCAGGAGCACCTTGACGGCGGCATCCTCCGAAAGCCGGGCCGCGATCGCGCAGCCGGCCGGACCGCCGCCGACAATGATGTAATCCGCCATCGCTTCCTCCAGCCGTTCCATCGGCTTCCGAGCACTTTGGAACGTTCCAAACAATATGCCGCGACATGTAGGATCGCGGGTTGAACTACAGTCTCGGTATTGCGAGGCCGCCATCGAGATTGACGACCGTTCCAGTCGCAAAGCCGAAGGCGCCGCTCGCCAGAGCCACCGCGGCGCGCCCGATATCGGCGCCCTCGCCCCAGCGTCCGGCCGGTACGAGGCCGTCCGCGATCAGTCGGTCGTATTTTTCGCTGACCTTGACCGTCATATCGGTACGAATGATACCCGGTCGAAGTTCGAAGACGCCGATATCGGTGTCGGCGAGGCGGAGCGCGAGGTTTTGGACGAACATCGCGAGACCGGCCTTCGAAACGCAGTAGTCCGTCCGTTCCGGCGAGGCGAGCGCCGCCGAAACCGACGATACCGTCAGGATCGCGCGGGGATGCAGACCCCGACGCGCCAGCATCCGCTTCACGGCAGCCTGCGTGAAGAACAGCGTGCCACGCAGATTGACCGCGAGGACGGTGTCAAAATTCTCCGGCAGCAGTTCGAGGAGATCACCCCGGACCACGGCGCCGATGCCGGCATTGTTGACCAGAATGTCGACTGGGCCGAGGGCCGCCTCGATCTCCGCGAGCGCTGTTTCATGCGCCGAAAGATCAGCAAGATCGAAGGCCACGAAGTGAGCACGCGCGCCCAGTGCCTCGATGCGGGCGATCGCTGCGTCCGCCGCATCGTCGCGGACGATGTCGGTCAGCGCCACATCATGGCCGGCGGCTGCGAAGGCTTCGGCGATTGCGAGGCCGATGCCGCGCCGGCCGCCGGTGACGAGCGTCACGGGACGTTTTCCGGCCTCGGCTGTCATGCGTCGAACCCGGTCGCGATCATGTGGTCAGCGGTGCGGAGCGCCTGCGCCGCGATCGTCAGCGCCGGATTGACGGCGGCCGAGGTCGGCAGGAAGCCGGCGTCGACAACAAAGAGATTGCGGTGGTCATGGGCGCGGCAATGGATATCGAGCGCCGATGTCGCCGGATCGGTACCGAAACGGACCGTGCCGCACTGATGCGAGGGCGTGCGCCCATCGAAGTGATGCGTGAGCACCAGCGGGAAGCCGGCGGCATGAAAACGCTCTTTCATGACGCGGACGAGCTTCCAATGCGCCTCCATGTTGGATCGCTTCCACTGCATGATGACCCGCTCGCCATCGACGCGGATGCGGCTGTCGCGATCCGGCAGATCTTCGTTCATGGCGAGAAAATCGACGCTGTGGCGAGACAAGAGGCTCAGCGTCCATTCCGGCGCGAAACGGACATTGGCCTTGAGGATCGCACCGGAGACACGGCCGAGAAGCTGCATGTTGCCGAGCGGCTTGCCGCCCCTGCCGTCCGACAAATAGAAGTCGTTGAAGCCGAACGTCTTCTGGTGGATGGCATCATTGGTGAAACGCGGATCGACGGCGATCATCGCCGTCATGTTGTGGCTCATGAAATAGCGCCCGACCACATCCGAGCCGTTGGCGAGCCCGTTTGGAAAGGCTTCGCTTTTCGAGGCGAGCAGCATGGCCGCCGATTTCACCGCGCCGGTCGAGAGCACGACGATCTTCGGCGACAGCGTCTTCGTTTCACCGTCCTGCACATAGACGACAGTGGTGATGCGGCCGTCAGGTCCGGCGACAAGCCGCGTGACCTCAGCGCCAGTCTCGATCGTGATGTTGGGATCGGCGAGGGCCGTCGCGAGGCCGCAGGTCTCGGCGTCCATCTTGCCGGTGCGGGCATCCGGGAACGCATCCCAGGGTGTCCGCGCCTTCTTCAGCCATTGATCGATGTCGACGCCGAGCGGCAGCGAAGCCGGATGCAGGCCGGCAGCCGCGAGCCGCCGCCGCACCGCCGCCAGCGCCGGTTCATCCGGGATGGCGCCGAAAGCATAGGGTTGCGAGTGATACGGCTCGGTGTCGTCGTCGCCGAGCTCGCCGCGCACGCGGTAGAGCTGTTCGGCGCGGCTGTAATAGGGCTCCATTTCGGCATAGGAGATCGGCCAGGCCGGCGACACGCCGCCATCATGCTCCATGGCTTCGAAATCCTCGGCGCGGTAGCGGATCAGCACCGCGCCATAAAATTTCGAATTGCCGCCGACGTAGTAATAATTGCCTGGATTGAACGGGGCGTCGTTGGCCTCGGCGTCGTACCACTGCTCCTTGGGCCGAAAATAGCCGCGCTGAAAAATGGCGCGTGCGTCGCGGTTCTCGGGCCGATCGGCGAGCTGACGCCCCTTTTCCAGGATGAGGACGCGCGCACCCGAGCCGGCGAGACCGGCGGCCAGCGTCGCGCCGCCCATGCCCGAGCCGATGATGACGATGTCGGGGGTCATGACGATCATGCCACCCGAAGTTCGGTCTTGGGATCGAAGAACACGGCCTTGTCCATGTTGAAGGTGAAGGGCGCGCGCTGACCGCCCCTGACAGAAGCGTCCGAGCGCATGCGCGCGATGACATGCTTGCCGCCGAGATGGGTGACGACGAACGTGTCGGAGCCAGCCGGCTCGACCACCTCGACGTGGCAATCGGCATCGACGAGCGTCTTGGCGTTGCGATCGGCACCATCGTGGTCGGTGATCGCCTCGGGACGGATGCCGAGCAGCACATCCTGGCCGAGAACCGTGCCGAGCTTTTCAGACGCGGCGCCGGGATCGAGAATGAGATCCTCTTCATTCGCCCGGCTCAGCGCGACGACCGTCCTGCCATTCTCTGCGCGGATATTGGCCGGCACGAGGTTCATCGATGGCGAACCCATGAAGTCGGCGACGAACATGTTGACCGGGTTGTTGTAGACCTCGGCCGGGCTTCCGAACTGCTGCAGCACGCCATCCTTCAACACGGCGATCTGGGTCGCCAGCGTCATGGCCTCGATCTGGTCATGCGTCACATAGACGATCGTGGTGCCCATGCGCTGGTGCAGCCGCTTGATCTCGGTGCGCATGTCGACCCGGAGCTTGGCGTCGAGATTGCTGAGCGGCTCGTCGAACAGGAACACCTGCGGATCGCGCACCAGCGCGCGTCCCATGGCGACGCGCTGGCGCTGGCCGCCCGAAAGCTGGCTCGGCTTGCGGTTCAGGAGATGACCCATCTGCAGCATGTCCGCGACCTTGGCCACCGCCGCGACTCGTTCCGCCTTCGGAACGCCGCGCATTTCGAGCCCGAAGGCGATGTTCTCGGCGACCGTCATATTCGGGTAGAGCGCATAGGACTGGAACACCATCGCAATGTCGCGCTGCGAGGGATGCAGTTCGTTGACGCGGCGGCCGTTGATGCGCACCTCGCCCTCGGAGATCGTGTCGAGCCCGGCGATCATCGAGAGCAGCGTGGACTTGCCGCAGCCTGATGGCCCGACCAGCACGAGGAAGCCACCCTCTTCCACCTCGAGCGTTATGCCCTTCAGAACCTCGGTGGCGCCGAAGCGCTTGACGAGACGGTCGATTTCCAGAAACGCCATGGTTCTATCCCTTGACGGCGCCCGCCATGAGACCGCGCACGAAATAGCGGCCGGCGAGGACGTAGACGAGGAGCGTCGGCATCGCGGCGATCATCGCGGCGGCCATGTTGACATTGTATTCGACGACGCCGGTCGACGTGTTGACGACATTGTTGAGCGCCACCGTCATCGGCATCACGTCGCCCGAGCCGGCATAGGCCGAGGCGAACAGGAAGTCGTTCCAGATATTGGTGAACTGGTAGATCACCGTCACCACGATGATCGGCAGTGAATTCGGCAGCAGCACGCGGCGAAAAATCTGAAAGAAGCTGGCGCCGTCGACCATGGCGGCCTTCACCAGTTCGGTGGGGAACGCCTCGTAATAGTTGCGGAAGAACAGCGTCGTGAAGCCGAGACCATAGACGACATGCACGAAGACGAGGTTCACCGTCGGGTTGCCGAACCCGAACGCGAACCCGGTCGCGTTGGTGAGCGCCTTGCCGATCTGGCCGAACTCACCCAGCACAGTGGCCATCGGCAACAGCACGGCCTGGAACGGAATGAAGCAGGCGAACAGCATCAGTCCGAAGACGAGCTTGTGACCTTTGAAGCGCCACTTGGTAAGCACATAGCCGTTGAGGGCGCCGAGAATGGTCGAGATCGCGACGGCCGGCACGACCATCTTGATCGAATTCCAGAAATAGCCGTGGATGCCCTCGCAGGTCAGCCCGACACAGGCCTCGCCCCAGGCCCTGATCCAGGGATCGATCGTCGGCGCCTTCGGCAGCGCCAGCATGTTGCCTTGCTGGATCTCCGGCATCGTCTTCAGCGATGTCACCAGCATCACGAAGAACGGGATTAGGTAGATCAGCGCGAAGAAGATCAGCAACCCGTAGATGACGATGCGCGGGACGATGGACGACCCCGGCGTCCGGCGCGACGCGGCGAGAGCGGCGCTCATCGGGCCTTCTCCCTGAGCTCGGAATAGAGATAGGGGACGATGATCGCCGAGATGGTAGCGAGCATGATCACGGCGCTGGCCGAACCGACAGCCATCTCGTTGCGCTTGAAGGTGTACTCATACATGAAGTTGGACGGCAGCCAGGCCGAGCCACCCGGCCCGCCCGAGGTCAACGCGACCACGAGGTCGTAGGACTTGATCGCCATATGCGCGAGCACGATCAGCGCCGAGAGGAAGACCGGCCGGAGCAGCGGAATGATGATCCTGCGATAAAGCTGGAAGGTCGAGGCGCCATCGATCTGCGAGGCCTTGACGATCTCACTGTCGATGCCGCGGAGGCCCGCGAGGAACATCGCCATCACGAAGCCGGAGGCCTGCCAGACGCCGGCGATGACGACGGTATAGATCACGAAATCCTTGTTCTTGATCCAGTCGAAATGGAACGAGGTCCAGCCCCATTGATGCAGCGTCTGCTCAAGACCGAGGCCGGGATCGAGGAACCACTTCCACGCGACGCCGGTCACGATGAAGGACAGCGCCATCGGATAGAGATAGATCGGTCGCAGCAGGCCCTCTCCGCGGATCTTCTGGTCGAGCAGGATCGCGATCAGCAGGCCGAGGCCGAGGCAGATGGCGATATAGAGCACGCCGAAAATGCCCATATTGGTGATCGAGGTATACCAGGACGACGGCGGATCGCTCTCGAACGTCCAACGCCACAGCCGCTGATAGGCGCGGGCGTCAGTGAGGACATATTTCGGAAACGCCTTCGAGTTGGTGAAGGAGAGATAGATCGTCCAGAGGATGAAGCCGTAGACGAAGATGAGCGTGATCGCGAAGCTTGGCGCCAGCACCAGCTTCGGCAGCGCATCCTGCATCCGCGCGCGCATCGACCTGGACGGCTGAATGCCGGCTGCCGACGGCCTATCGGGGTGGGTTGCAGTTGTCAGCGCCATGGGCGGACTCCGGATCGACGATCGACGGATCCTTCGAACGCCTGTCATTGTCGGGCCTGACCCGGCACGCCTGCCTCGCTTGTCGCGTCGGGCGGGTGACTGCGTCGAAGGGATGTCTGGATTGCCGGGGCGAGCCGGCAATGACAGAGCGCATCTTCCCCGCCCAGAGCGAGCGGGGAAGACGTAGGATGCGCCGCTACTTGGCGTCGTCGATCGCCTTCACCAGTTCATCGACCGCCTGATCGGAGGACGTGATCTGGCCGTGGACGAATTTCGAGACGACGTCCTTGTAGGCATTGGCGACCGCCGGAGGCGCGCCATAGCCTTGGGCGAACGAGCCGAACAGCGTGCCGCCTTCATTGGCGGCCTTAAGGTCGGCGATGCCCTTCTTGCCGCAGGCGTCGAAGTCGGTATCCGGAACGTCGGTGCGCGCGGGAACAGAGCCCTTCACCACATTGAAGGCCGACTGGAAGCTCTTGGAGAGCGTCGCCTTGGCGAGCGCGATCTGGGCGGCCTTGCGATCATCCGGCACGTCGAACATGCCGAACATGTCGGAGTTGTAGATCACTGAGCCGTCCGTGCCCGGGAAGCGGTAGCAGAGGAAGTCTGTGCCGGGCACCTTCTTCGCCGCCACGAACTCGCCCTTGGCCCAATCGCCCATCACCTGGACCAGGGCATCGCCATTGATGACCATGGCGGTGGCAAGGTTCCAGTCGCGGCCCGAGAAGTTCGGATCGACATAGGTCTTGAGCTTGGCAAGATTGTCGAACGACTTCTTCATCGTGTCGGACTTCAGCGCGTCCTCGTCGAGGTCGTTGAAGGCCTTCTTGTAGAATTCGGGACCGCCGGTCGACAGGACGACGCTGTCGAACATCGTCGCTTCCTGCCAGTTCTGGCCGCCGAGCGCGAGCGGCGTGACGCCGGCCGCCTTGGCCTTGTCGAGCAGCGCGATGAAATCATCAAAGGTCTTCGGCTCGGTGCCGCCGATCTTGTCCATCACGGCCTTGTTGATCCAAAGCCAGTTCACCGAATGGACATTGACCGGCGCCGCGACCCATTTGCCGTCATAGACGGCAAACTTCTGCAGAGCGGCTGGAACGGCCTTGTCCCAACCTTCCGCGACGGCTGTCTCCGTCAAGTCGCCCATCTTGCCGGCCTCGGCGTAATCAAGAACCGTATAGCCGAGCATCTGCGAGGCAGTCGGCGGGTTGCCCGCCGCGACCATCGCCTTCAGCGCCGTCATGGCGGCGTCACCACCGCCGCCGGCCACCGGAACGTCCTTCCAGGTATAGCCTTCCGTGGCGAGATCCTGCTTGAGGACATTGAGAGCGGCAGCCTCGCCGCCCGAAGTCCACCAGTGCAGCATCTGCACTTCCTTGACGTCATCCGCATGCGCGGTGAGCGCCGTCGTCGCCAGCATGGCCGCAGCCATCATCAGCTTACGCATCATCATCTCCTCCCGAGTGACGCATCAACCTCGGCCGGGCTCCCTCCAGAGCCGGCCGTCTCCCCGTCAGTCCTCCACCCACCATGAGGTGCGCGGACCCCGATGGAACTGAATTGTTTTGGCCTCCGAAAAATCTTCTACCGCATTCTTGCCCAGCTCTCTACCGATTCCGCTCTGCTTCATGCCGCCGAAGGGCAGTTCGGGATAGCCATCCATAAAGGTGTTGACCCACACCGTACCGGTGCGAACCGAGCGCGCGACGGTCATGGCGGTATCGATGTCGCGCGACCAGACACCGGCCGAAAGGCCATAGTCGGTGAGGTCGGCAAGACGCAGCGCCTCCTCGACGCGCTCGAATTCGAGCACCGACAGAACCGGGCCGAACACCTCTTCGCGCGCGATCGCCATGTCGGGCTTGACGCCGGTCACGACCGTCGGCGTCATGTACTGGCCCGCAGCACTGGTGAGCCCCGCACCGCCGAGCGCGACAGTCGCGCCGTCGGCGGTCGCGTCGATCACGGCATTTTCGATCTTCTTCAGATGCTCGGGCGTGATGATCGCGCCGACCTTGGTAGCGTCGTCGAGCGGGTCGCCGACCTTGACCCGCGCGGCGCGCTTCTCGAAGGCCGCGAGGAAGTCCTTCGCCACCGCCTTGTGAATGATGAGCCGGCTGCCGGCATTGCAGCATTCGCCGGCGTTGAAGAAAGCGCCGAACACGGCGGCATCGACCGCGGCATCAAGATCGGCATCGGGGAACACGATCTGCGCGTTCTTGCCGCCGAGCTCCATCGCCACTTTCTTCAGCGTCGCGCCGGCGGCCTGCACCGTCGCCTTGCCAACCCGCGTCGAGCCGGTGAATGTCACCATGTCGACGTCGCGGTGGGCGACCATATGGGCGCCGACTTCGGGCCCGGTGCCGAGCACGATGTTGCAGACGCCCTCGGGGAGGCCGGCCTGCATCAGGATCTCACCAAGAACGACGGTCGAGGCCGAGGTCATCTCGCTGGGCTTGACCACGGTCGTGCAGCCGGCGGCGAGCGCGAAGGGCAGTTTCTGCGCCACGATCAGGAACGGAAAGTTCCACGGCGTGATGATCGAGACGACACCGACCGGCTCGCGCAACACCACGCCTAGCATGTCGTCGCCGAGATTGGCGTAGCTTTCGCCATGCAGCGTACGTGCGAGCGAGGCAGCATAGCGCCAGATATCGGCGGCGCCGGCGATCTCGCCACGCGCCTGGCTGATCGGCTTGCCGCTCTCGATCGCATCGAGGCGCGCGATCTCCTCGCGCCTCGCGTCGATGAGGTCGGCAGTCTTAAGCAGCACGGCGGCGCGATCGGCCGCCTTCATGCGAGGCCAGGGCCCGCGATGAAAGGCGCGGCGGGCAGCCGCCACGGCGCGCGCGACATCCGCCTCCGAACCGAAGGCGTAGCGGCTGACGACGATGCCGTGGCCGGGGCTGACACGCTCGCCCTCGAGCCCGACCTCGCCATCAGTCCACTTGCCGTCGATCAGCATCTGGTAGCGGCGGGGGCCGCTGGTCGCCTCAGCGAGACGCGCCGGATCGATGTGAAGGGTCATGTCAGCAATCCTCAAAACGGGGGGCGCGCTTCTCGCGGAAGCTGGCGGCGCCCTCTTTCAGATCCTCGGTGAAGGCTGCGAGCGCACCGGCGACGGATTCGATTGCCGCCGCCTGCTCTTCGCCCTCGGCGGCGTTGATCAACTGCTTGGTGACCTGGACCGCCACCGGGCCGCGCGCAGCGATCGACGTCGCCAAGGCCTTGGCGGCCGCGAGCCCCTCGCCTTTTGGCACGACCTTATCGACGAGCCCGAGCGCCAACGCCTCCTCGGCCCCGAACATCTCGCCGCCGAGCGCCATCCGCTTGATGACGCGCGAGCCGAAGCGGCGCACGAGGCGTTGCGTGCCCGACCAGCCCGGCACCATGGCGAGTCCGGTTTCCGGCAGGCCGATGCGGCCATGCGCCTCCATCACGATCAGGTCGGCCGTCGCGGCGAGTTCCAGCCCGCCGCCGAAGGCATGACCGTTGAGGCAGGCGATCAGCGGCTGACGCAGGCGCGCGAGGCGATCGAACACGCGGTGGCCATTGCGGATCCAGTCACGCATGAAGGTCACCGGATCGAGCCCGGCCCAGGCGGCAATATCGCCGCCGGCGGAGAAGGCCTTCTCGCCCGCCCCGGTGATAATCGCAGCGCGCACGGCGCGGTTCGCCTCGGTCGACGCTACGAAGGCTTCGATCGCGTCGATCATCGCCTGATCGAGCGCGTTCAGCTTTTCCGGCCGGTCGAGCGTCAAGATCGCGATCGGGCCATCGATCTCGTTGCGGATGCGCGTTTCAGCCATGATGGGCTTCCTCAAGCGCGAGGCCGATCTTTGCCGGATGGTAGAGTCGGTCGGGCGTGCGCTTCAGGTCATTCGCTACCCGAAGAGGGAATTCTGCCTGGCCGAGAATATCGCGCTCCAGATCGAAGCCCGGCGCGATCTCGATCACCTCGACGCCCGCAGGCGTCAGCCGCATGACGCAGCGCTCGGTGACATAGAGAATCTCCTGTCCCTGCGCGACAGCGCGTCGGCCCGAGAAGGAGACGTGCTCCACCTCCGGCACGAGCTTCTTGACCTTGCCTTCCTTGACGATCTCCACCGTGCCGTTCTCGATCGCGAACTTAGCGCCGGCATTGAAATAGCCGGAGAAGATGATGCGCTTGGCCCGCGCGGTGATGTCGACGAAGCCGCCGGCTCCAGCCGTCACATGCGGCCGTGCGGAGAGGCGTGAGACATTGACCGAGCCCGACGCATCGATCTGCAGGAAGGAGAGCAGCGAGCAATCGAAGCCCCCGCCCTGGAAATAGACGAATTGCTGCGGGCTCGGCACGATCGCCTCGGCATTCGAGGCGCAGCCGAACTGGAAATCGAGGAGCGGCACGCCGCCGACGGCGCCCTGCTCGATGACCCAAGTCACGTCGCCATGCCGGCCTTCCTCGATCAGGATGCGCGGCACATTGGCGGAGATGCCGAAGCCGATATTGACCGCCCAGCCCGCCTTCAGCTCCAGCGCGACGCGGCGGGCGATGACCTTGGCGATGTCGAAGGCGGGAATGTCGAAGCTCTCGAGCGGGCGCGAAATCTCGCCCGAGATCGCCGGCTCATAGGCGGTCTGGCAGGTCTGCCACTGGTCGGGCGCGACGACGACATGGTCGACGAGAATGCCGGGCACATGCACGGCCAGCGGTTTCATCGTGCCGGCTCGCGTCAAGCGCTTCACCTGCGCGATCACGATGCCGCCATTGTTGCGCACGGCCATCGCCTGATCGAGCGGGCCGAGATAGGCGCCCTCATGCTCGAAGGTAAGATTGCCGCGCTCGTCGGCCGTCGTGGCGCGGATGATGGCGACGTCGGGCACGATGCAGGGGAAGAACAGCCATTCCTCGCCGCGGAAATCGAGAACCTCGACAACCGGGGCTGCTTCGGCCGCGGCGTTCATCGCGCAGCCATGGCGGCGGGGATCGGCGAAGGTATCGAGGCCGACCTTCGTGATGACCCCGGGCCGTTTCGCCGCCGCCTCGCGATGCATGTCGAACAGGATGCCCGAGGGGATGTTGTAGGCCGGAATGGCATTGTCGCCGACCATCTTCCAGATCGCCGGCGGCTCGGCTGTCGACGGACCGGAGGGATAGGAGCCGGCGAGGATGCGCCCGAGCAAGCCGGGCTTCGCGACATGATCGATGCCCTTGACGCCATACATGTCGCCGGCGGCGATTGGATGCAGCATCGTCAGGTTCTTCGGATGACCCGTGGCGTCGAATTGCGCGCCGATCGCCGCCAGCGTCGCGTCCGGACAGCCAAGCGCGCTCGCCGAGGAGACCGTGACGACGGCATCGTCCTTGATGAGAGCCGCGGCTTCGCTGGCTGTGATGACCTTCGACGCCATGCTCAGAGCCCCGTCTCCACAGCGACGCGCGCGCCGGTCCGCGCCGCCTCGGCAACTGCGAGGCCGAACGCGAGCGAGCGGATGCCGTCCTCGCCGGTCGCAGCCGGCTGGCCCTCGCCGCGTGTGGCCGCATGGAAAGCGCCGAGCGCGCGGACATAGAGGTCGCCGCGATCGAAATCGAGCGCATGCTCGCCGTTGTTGTCGCGCAGCACCACCGAGCCGATCGGCTTCTGGGTCATGACATCGCGCGCGATCAGCGAGCCCTCGGTGCCATGCACCTCGAAACCGGTGCCGGCATATTTGGATGTGAAGGCATCGTGCGTCTGGGCGATCAGGCCGGAGCGGAAGCGCGCTGTCGTCATCACCGCATCCGCGAGGCCACCCTCGGCCATGCCGGCCGACTGGGTCAGCGCCTGGACGCTTTCGGGCTCGTCGCCCAGAACGAAGCGCAGCGTATCGGCGTCATGCACGGCGATGTCGAGAATGACACCGCCGCCGGCAGCCGGCGCGTTGATGCGCCAGCCTTGCAGGAACGGCGGCAGATAGACTGCGTGGAACACCCGCGCCGCCAGAGGCTTGCCAATGCGCCCTTCAGTGATCGCAGCCCGCATCGCGCGATGCGCGCCAGCATTGCGCAGGTGATGGTTGGTCGCGAACACGACGCCGGCCGCCTTGGCGGCATTCACCATCGCATGAGCATCGGCCAGCGCCAGCGCCAGGGGCTTCTCGCAGAGGATGTGCTTGCCGGCCTTGGCCGCGGCAAGCGCCTGGTCGCGATGCAGCTCGTTGGTCGTCGAGATATAGACCGCGTCGATATCATCGCGCTCCAAGAGCGCCGCGAGGCTGTCCGTGCCGGAAGGGATGCCGTTTGCGGCCGCATAGTCGTTGGCGCGCCCGGCATCGGAGCTCATCACCGACAGCACCTCGCCGCCATTTTGGCGGATAGCGTTGATGACATGCTCGCGGGCGATATTGGAGGCGCCGATGAGGCCCCATCGGATCGTGGTCATGGCTGTCTCCTGGATGTGGCGCCGCAACTCGCCCTCACGACGAGATCGACATCGCTGACGAACTCCTCCGGCCGCGTATCGCCATGGATCATGCGCAACACCTGATGCGCCGCCCGCTCGCCGAGTGCGCCGGTATCGACATGCACCGTCGTGAGCGGCGGATTGGTGTGGCGCGCCTCGGCGACATCGTCGAAGCCGACGAGTGCGAAGTCGCGGCCGGCGGCAAGCCCGCGCCGCTCGAGGCCCGAGAGCACGCCGAAGGCGACGACATCGTTGAAGCAGAGCGCGGCCGTCGGCGGCTCGGCCATGTCGAGCACATGGCCGATCGCGTTGAGGCCGCAGTCGCGATTGGGCGGCCCTTCGATGACCAGCGCGCGGTCGAACGTGATGCCGGCGGCCGACAGCGCGGCTTGGTAGCCGCCGCAGCGATCATTCTGGGCGATCATGTCCGAATAGCCGCCGAAAAAGGCAATGCGGCGATGACCGAGGGCGATGAGATGCTCCGTCGCCCGCCGCGCGCCGCGCAAATTGTCCGGCGTGACGGACGAGAATTTCGGTCCGGCGAGACGGCGCATGGCGAGCACCGTCGGCACGCCGAGCTGCGCCAGCGCCTCGATATCGGCCGGACGCGTGCCGCGTGCCGGGCAGATGATCAGGCCGGCGATGTCATGCTCCGACATCGAGCGCAGCACTTCGCTCTGGCGCTTCGCATTCTCGATCGTGTTGGCGATGAACGGAATGTAGCCGGCGGCATGGAAGACGCGCTCGATGCCGACGGCAAGCTCGGCGAAGAACGGGTTGGCGAGATCATTGATGACCATGCCGACGATGTTCGAGCGCGAACCGCGGAGGTTCGCTGCGCCGCGATTGTAGACATAGCCAAGCGCCTCGATCGCCGCATTGACCTTATCGCGCGTCTCGGCCTTCACCAGTGGGCTCGCCTGCAGCACGAGCGACACCGTCGACTTCGAGACGCCGGCATGGCGGGCGATGTCGATCATCGTGATGCGTGAAGCGGTGGCTGGCGTTTCCCGGGCGTTCATGGATCGCTGTCGATCTCTGTTTTTGGAACGTTCCAGTTCTCTATGCCGAGATCGCAACCACGTCAAGAGATCGCCGTTAGCTGGAAATCCAGCCTTTAGGCTAAATGCGTCACTTTAGCCGCAAGGCGACCACAGATTTTTTGGATCGTTCCATAAACAGAGAACCCGGACGACCCGCCGATGGCAGGGCGTCCGGGCGAAACCTATTCGGCGGCGATCCGCATCGCCGCCGCGTGCTCGGCGGCTGTGGCGTCGGCTGCGGAGCTGGCTGCCGCCGCAGGATGCGCGTCTTCGGCGGTGTCGCCGGCTTCCTCGCGGCGGTTCGGCTTGACGATCCAGTGGAACAGCCCGGCGATGCCGCGCGAGACGTCGTCCATGACCGAATAGACCGAGGGGATGAACACCAGCGACAGTACCGTCGAGACGAGGAGGCCGCCGATCACCGCAATCGCCATCGGCGCGCGAAACTCGCCGCCCTGGCCGACGCCATAGGCGGCTGGCAGCATGCCGGCAGCCATGGCGATGGTGGTCATCACGATCGGCCGGGCACGCTTGCGCCCGGCATCGATCACAGCCTCGGTCTGCTCCATGCCGTGCTTCTCACGCTCGACCGCGAAATCGACCAGCATGATCGCATTCTTGGTGACGATGCCCATCAGCATGAGTATGCCGATGATGACCGGCATCGAGAGCGCGTTGTTGGTGAGGAGCAGCGCCGCGACCACGCCGCCGACCGAAAGCGGCAGCGAGGCCAGGATAGTGATCGGCTGGATCACGCTGTTGAAGAGCAGGATCAGCACCACGAACACCATCATGATGCCGGCGCCCATCGCCACGGCGAAGCCGGAGAAGACTTCACCCTGGATTTCAGCATCGCCGGTATCCTGGATGCGGACGCCCGCGGGGAAGTCCTTGACCACCGGCAGCGCCTTGATGCGATCGAGCCCCTGCCCCGACGTATAGCCGGGCGCCATGTCGGTACCGACCTTGACCAACCGCTCACGATCGTAGCGCTCGATGGTCGACGGTCCCTGACCGAAGCCGATATCGGCAACGGTCGAAAGCGGCACCGAGCCACCGGAACCGGTTGGCACGCGCAAGGCGGAGAGCAACGAGAGATCGCCGCGCGACCCTTCCTTCAATTCGACGCGGATCGGGATCTGCCGGTCGCCAACGGTGAACTTGGCGAGCTGACTGTCAGCATCGCCCATGGTGGCGACGCGGACGGTTTCCGAGATCGCGCTGGTGGAGATACCAAGATCGGCTGCCTGATCGGCCTTCGGGTTGATCCGGATCTCCGGCCGGGCGAACGAGGCCTGCGCCGCAGGATTCGAGAAGATCGGATCCTTGCGCATCGCGGCTTCGAGATTACTCGCGGCGGCCGTCACGGCGTCGCCGTCGCGGCCGAGGATACCGACTGTCGCCTCGCGATCGCCACGCTCATTCATGAAGAAGGCACGGATGTCGGGGATGCTGGCGAGCGCATCCTGCACCACGAATTGCAGGTCCTTCTGGCTCGGCCGGCCGCTTTCCTTCGGCGTCAGGTTGAGGATGACCGTGGCGCGGCGTTTTTCCAGCGTACCGGTCGGCGAGGTGCCGCCCATCACGAAGACGCTTTCGACGCCATTGATCTTGCCGAGCGTTGCCGAGATCGCGTCGCTGACGCGCGTGGTCTCGTCGAGGCGTGCGCCGGGCGGCAATTCGACCGAGGTGACGATGCGGCCCTCGTCGACCGGCGGGATGAAGCCGGTCGGAAGATATTGCGTGGCATTCATCGAGACGAGGAAGAAGGCGATGCCGGCCGCGATCGTGACGAGCGGCATCACCGGAACGCGCAACCGGACCGGACGCTTCACGCCTTCTTCGAGCCGCGTCGCGAAGGGCACGCGAATGCGCGGCCGCCAGAGCGTCGCGCGCAGCAGCCCGGTATAGAGCCGCATGATGAAGCCGTCTTCATGCTCCTCGGGATGCGGACGGCCGAGCCAGGTCGTGAAGGCTGCAACGGCGAGCACGACAGCCAGCGTGCCGCCGATGACGAGCGCCCAGCCACTAGCTGCGAGCTTCGCCGCCAAACCATCAAGCGCGGTCAGCGGCGCCCACCAGGCGGCGGCCGGCCCGGCGCTTTCAACCAGCATGAGCAAGGCAAGGAACAGAATACCGACCAGGGCAAGCGCACCGACGCGGCGGCGGAAGGTCGGCCAGACGCCTCGATAGACTTTGCGTCCATCGCTGCCATCGCCCGCATAGGGCACGCGCATGAAGAACGCGGCCATCATCGGGGTAATCAGTCGTGCGACCAGCAGCGAGAAGAACACGGCGATCGCGACGGTGAGACCGAACTGCTTGAAATACTGGCCGGCAACACCGCCCATGAAGGAGACCGGCGCGAAAATCGCGATGATCGTCGCCGAGATCGCGATGACCGCGAGGCCGATCTCATCGGCCGCCTCCAGCGCCGCCCTGTAGGGCTTTTTGCCCATGCGGGTGTGGCGGACGATGTTCTCGATCTCGACGATCGCATCGTCGACGAGAATGCCGGTAACGAGGGTGATGCCGAGCAGGCTGATGAGATTCAGCGAGAAGCCGAGCATCGACAGCGCCCAAAAGGTCGGGATCGCCGAGAGCGGCAATGCGATGGCCGCGATCAGCGTCGCGCGGATGTCGCGCAGGAACAGCAGCACGACGAGGATCGCCAGAAGCGCGCCCTCGACGAGCGTGTCCATCGCGCTCTGATAGTTGCCATAGGTGTAGTAGACGCTGTCGTCGATCCGCGAGAAGCCGATATCGGGATGAGCCGCCTGGAGCGTCGCAACCTCGGCCTTGACCACGTCGGACACAGATGCGTCGCTGGCGCCCTTGGCACGGTAAATGGCGAAAGCGACGACCGGCTTGCCGTCGAGCCGTGCATAGGACTTCGGTTCCTGATAGCCGTCGACCAGCGTTCCGAGATCGGAGAGCCGCACCTCGCGTCCACCGCTCAGCACGATGCGGGTCGCGGCGAGCTCATCGAGGTTAGGAGCATTGGCCAGCGTACGGATCGTCTGCTCCTGGCCGCCGACTTCGGCCTTACCGCCGGAGAGATCGACATTGGTCGCCTTGAGCTGCCGGCTGACCTCGGCCGCCGTGACGCCGAGCGCCATCAGGCGGTCCGGGTCGAGCCGAACCTGGACTTCGCGCGTGACGCCGCCCATGCGTTCGACGCGGCCGACGCCCTTGAGTCCCTGCAGGTCGCGGATGATGGTGTCGTCGACGAACCAGGACAATTCCTCCGCCGTCATCGTCGGCGCGGTGACGGCATAGGTCTGGATCGACTGCCCCTCGACGTCGATGCGCTGGACGATCGGTTCATCGATCGAGCCCGGCATATCGCTGCGGATCTTGGCGATGGCGTCTTTGACGTCGTTGAGCGCCCGATCGGTGTTGATCTCGAGACGAAACTCGACCGCCGTGGTCGAGGAACCATCCGTGACCGTCGAGGTGACATGCTTGACGCCGGATATGCCGGCGATGGCGTCCTCGACCTTCTTCGTCACCTGCGTCTCGAGCTCGGCCGGGGCCGAGCCGACATCAGTGACCGTCACCGAAATCACGGGCACGTCGATGTTGGGGAATTTTGTGATCGGCAGATGGAAGAACGAATAGAGGCCGAGTGCCATCAGCACGACGAAGAGGAGGATCGGCGGGACCGGATTGCGGATCGCCCAGGCGGAGAAGTTCCAGTTCATCCCTTCGCTCCCTGAGCCGACGCCAGCACCGGCGTCACCTGATCGCCGTCGCGCACGAATGTGCCGGCCCTGAGGATGACGTCCTCGCCCTCGGCGACGCCGGAGCGGATCTCGACGACGCCGTTGCCGGAAATCCCGGTGACGAGCGCACGCGTCTCCACCTTGCCGTCCTTGACCACCTGCGCCGTCGGCTTGCCGTCGAGCGTGACGATCGCCGACTGCGGCAGCATCACGCCGGCATGCCGGGCGATCTCGACGGTGCCGCGCGCGAAAGCTCCGGCATTGACCTTGGCATCGGGCGCCAACGCGACGCGAACGCGCCCGAGCCGGCTCGTGCTGTCGATTCGCGGAGCGACCAGACGCACCTTGCCCTCGATGACGGCGTCGATGCCGGCGGAGTGGATCTCGACAGGCTGGCCGATGGCGATCCGCGCCAGCGCCGTCTCGGGCACCTGCGCCTCCATCTCGATGGCGCCATCCTCCGCAATGCGGAAGAGTGGCTCGCCGCCTCCCGAGACGATCGCGCCGATACGGGCGTTGCGGGAGAGCACGATCCCGTCGGTCGGCGCCTTGATCTCGGTCTTGGCAAGCCGCAGCTCCAGCTCGCGGCGGAGCGCTTCTGTCAATGCCTTGTCCGCCTCTGCGACGGCAAGCCCTTGCTCGGCGGCGGCACGGCGCGCGGTCGCGGCGCCGGCCAGCGAGCGGCGCTGGTCGAGGACACTCGTGGACGCGAAGCCCTTCTCCTGCAGCGACGTGCCGCGCTCCAGAGAGGACTTGGCCTCCACCTCGGTCGCGACGGCTTCGGCGATCTGGCTCCTGGCCTGCGCGATCGCGGCATCGTTGCGAGCGAGCGAAGATGCATTCTGCGCGAGCAGCACTTCGAGTGTATCGGTCGAAAGACGAGCGAGAACCTGGCCGGCCTTGACCCTGTCGCCTTCCTCGACGAGCAGTTCGGTCAGGCGGTAGCCGTCGAGATCGACGCCCACCAGCACCTCCTCGCGGGGCACCAGTGAACCGACGACGGTCTCCGTCTCGACGACTTCGCCACGGGCGGCGGGCGCAACCGTGATGGCCGGCGGCCGCGCGACAGCCGCGGGCGCAGCGGCCTCGGCACCGAAGGCGGCCGGTGCCGACAGCAGTGTGATGCAGGCACCGGCGAGGAAGGCTGCGAGGGCGGCCGATGCCGCGAGGCGGATTTCAAACTTCATCTCTGTCCGCCGCTCACGCAGCGCCTTCTCGAAACAGGGGCATGGGCGATCGGGGATCGCGCGTTATGCATTCAGGCGGTGATCTGCAAGACGCCGGCAAGCATCCGGCGGAGGACAGGTTCAATGCGGGCAAGGGTCAGGTCCGGGTCGGCGATCTGGCGCAGCGCGATGCCGTCGACAGCCGCCATAAGCAGGCCGATGGTCGCGTTCATGTCGTCGATCGGCGGAATTTCGCCCGCAGCGACTGCCTCGGACAGAATGTCGTCAATCGTTGCGCGCACCTTGTCGTCGATGCGGGCGAAGCGCTGACCGATGGCGGTGTTGCGCAGGCTCTCGGCGCTGATTTCGGCCATCAGGCTCGATGCACCCGCTTCGCGCATAAACGCGAAATAGCCTATGGAACAGGTGACCATGCGATCGAGCAGGGGCGCGTCGCCCCGCATCGTTTCGACGATCGCGGCAGCGTCGCAGCGTTCATCCTCGGCGATTGCCTCGATGATCGCTTCCTTGGACGGAAAATAGCGATAGAGCGCGCCGGGGCTCATCTTTGCCTCGGCACAGATTTCCTGCATCGAAGCACCGCGAAAGCCGGAACGGGCGAAGCAGACACGCGCGGCGTCGAGCACCTGGGCGCGCCGCGCTTCCTGCGCGTTTACCACCCGCTCAGCCGGATCTATCGCCACCATCGTCGCCATAACGGACCCCTGCGCTTCGTGCGAATGAACATTCGCTCGCATGAAGTGGGCAAGGGAGGTGGCAGAGTCAAGCCGACATGTTCGGAAATGTAGGGGGCGTCACATCGAACCAATGCGACGCCGCTTCAGAAGCATCAGGCCGGGATGAGCTGGTCGACCGCCGCCATGACGCCGCGCAGTTCGGCAAGGCCCTTCAGGCGACCGATGCAGGAATAGCCCGGATTGACCCGCATGCCCGCCTCGACCTTGGTGATGTCGTCGACGAGGAGATGGCCGTGATCCGGCCGCATGGGGATCTCGGCATCCGCGCGGCCTTCGGCCCGGCGGCGGCGTTCCTCGCGGGTCAGCGCCACGATCAGCTTCACCATGTCTGTGCTGCCTGCGAGGTGATCGTCCTCGAAGAAGGAGCCGTCTGCCTCGCGCGTCACATTGCGCAAATGAACGAAATGAACGCGGCTGCCGAATTCCTCCGCGATCGCCGGCAGGTCGTTATCGGCCCGCGCGCCATAGGAGCCGGAGCAGAGCGTCAATCCGCTCGCTGGAATATCGACGGCCGAGAGGATGGTGCGGACATCCGTGCTCGTCGAGACGACCCGCGGCAGGCCGAACAACGAGAAGGGCGGGTCATCGGCGTGGATGCCGAGGCGCACGCCGAGTTCCTCGGCAAGCGGGGCGACTTCCTTCAGGAATTCAATCAGGTGATCGCGCATCTCGGCATCGCCGAGGCCATCGAACCGAGCGATCTGGCGGGCGATGCCCTCGCGCGAATAGCTGTCCTCGCCGCCAGGGAGTCCGGCGATGATGTTCTTTTCGAGCCGCGTGATCGCCGCTTCATCCATGGCCTTGACGCGGCGTTCGGCTTCCGCGAGCAGCGCGGCGTCATAGCCGGCGGCGGCGTTCTTCCGCTTCAGGACGAACGCGTCATAGGCGACGAAATCCGGCATGTCGAAACGCAGCGCATAGCCGCCAGTCGGCCGGCGGAACATGAGATCGGTGCGCGTCCAGTCGACCACCGGCATGAAGTTGTAGCAGATGACGTTCACGCCGCCCTTGGCAAGGCTGGTGAGGCTGGTCTTCCAGGCGTCGATCTTCTCGCGATAGGCGCCGGAACGGAGCTTGATCTCGGAGGGGACGGGGATCGACTCGCAGACGCTCCAGCGCAGACCTGCCTTTTCGATGATGGCCTTGCGCTCCAGGACGTCTTCGAGCGTCCAGGCGCGGCCGTCATAGATGTGATGCAGCGCCGTGACGATGCCGCTGGCCCCGGCCTGCTTGACATGATCGAGCGTCACGGGATCTTCCGGCCCGAACCAACGCCAGCACTGTTCCATATCGTTTTTCCTCCCTCATACAGGCCATAACCCATAATCGGGGCAGCGCGCCTGTCCAGCGCTTTTCAGCGCCATGCCACAGCGTCAGTGGAAGTCGCGCGACTTCGGGATGATGCGGGCATTGCGCGGATGACCGGCTGTGCGCGGGTGTTGCGGGTGAACGAATTCATCGGCGCGCGAGAGCTGGAGATTGGGCTTCCGGTCTTCCGAAAGGCGCGCGAGATCACTTGTGCGATCGACAAGTCGGTCGGCGACAAGATGGATGATGCCTTCCGGGCTTTTCTGGATCCGCCCCTCCACCAGCACCAGCTTGGCGCCCAAAATGGTGCGGCGGAATTTGTCGAAAAGCCGCGTCCAGACGACGATATTGACGATGCCGGTCTCGTCTTCCAGCGTCATGAACACGACGTTTCCCTTGCCGGGCCGCTGGCGCACCAGAACCACGCCGGCCATGCGCGCCTTTGCGCCATCGGCAAGCGCCGTGGTGTCGGCCGCCGAAAGGATGCCCTCTCCGGCAAGGCGCGCGCGCAG
This sequence comes from Kaistia soli DSM 19436, assembly GCF_900129325.1. Taxonomy (GTDB): domain Bacteria; phylum Pseudomonadota; class Alphaproteobacteria; order Rhizobiales; family Kaistiaceae; genus Kaistia; species Kaistia soli. The sequence continues at coordinate 204,480 of NZ_FQUP01000006.1, forward strand.
GAAACTCATCGGATGTGCCTTCAGCGACAGGCGCAGCGTCTGGTAATCGGCGACGACATGCTCGGAGAGCGGCATTTCGGGCAGGGGACGATCCTCCTCCCTGCCAAGCTCGGCCGCATCCGCAGCGGCGAACAGCGGCAGCGCCGGTGCGCCCGGCAGGCGGCGCACGCTCCAGAGGCCGGCCCGGCGGTCAAGCCCGAGCGAGCGCAGCGCATCGGCATCGGCGAGCCGCTCGTAGGCCCGGCGCTCCAGGCGTGTATGGCGGACGAAGACGTCGAAGCTTTCGAAGCCCGGACCGCGCACCGCCGCGATCCTCTCGGCCCAATCCTCGCGGAAGCCGTCGATCTGGCGAAAGCCGAGGCGGAGCGCGAGCTGGCCTTCATGCCGCTCGAGCTGGTTGTCCCAAAGGCTCGCATTGACGTCGACCGGCAGCACGACAACGCCATGGTCAGCAGCATCGCGCACGATCTGGGCCGGGGCATAGAAGCCCATCGGCTGGGAGTTCAGCAGCGCCGCCGCGAAAGCTGCCGGATGATAGTGTTTGATGAAGGCGGAGATATAGACGAGGCGGGCGAAGCTCGCTGCGTGGCTTTCGGGGAAGCCATACTCGCCGAAGCCCTTGATCTGGCTGAAACAACGCTCGGCGAACTGTCGTTCATAGCCACGCCGGACCATGCCCTCCACCATCATCGTTTCATATTTGTGCATGGTGCCGTTATGGCGGAAGGTCGCCATCGCGCGGCGCAGACCGTTCGCCTGCTCGGGCGTGAAGCGGGCGGCCACCATGGCGAGCTTCATCGCCTGTTCCTGGAACAGGGGCACGCCGAGCGTGCGGCCAAGCACCTGTTCCAACTCATCCTTCGGGCCATGCTCCGGTGAAGGCGCGGGAAAGCTCACCTCTTCGAGCCCCTGCCGGCGGCGCAGATAGGGATGGACCATGTCGCCCTGGATCGGGCCGGGGCGGACGATCGCAACCTGGATGACGAGATCGTAGAATTTCTTCGGCTGGAGGCGCGGCAACATATTCATCTGCGCCCGGCTCTCAACCTGGAAGACGCCGATCGAATCCCCTTTCTGCAGCATTCCATACACGCCCTCATCGTCCTCAGGGACGGTGTGCAGTTCATAGGCTGTCCCCCCCGCCGCAGCGATCAGGTCGAACGCCTTGCGAATGCAGGTCAACATGCCCAAGCCCAGCACATCGACCTTCATCATCCTGACGGTATCGATGTCGTCCTTGTCCCATTCGATGAAGGATCGGTCCTTCATGGCGGCCGGCCCGCTCGGCACGAGATCGTTGAGGAGGCGTTGCGTCAGCACGAAGCCGCCGACATGCTGGGAGAGGTGGCGCGGGAAACCGCGAAGTTCCTCCGCAAGGGTCACGACGCGCGCGATGGCGGTGTTTTTCGGGTCGAGGCCGGATTCGCGGATATGCCTGTCCTGCACGGCCGAACCCCAGCCGCCACCCCAGACCGTACTGCCGAGCGCGAGGATCACATCCTCGGAAAGCCCCATCGCCTTGCCGACCTCGCGGATGGCGCTCTTGGTGCGATAGGAGATAACGGTGGCGCAGATGCCGGCGCGCAGGCGGCCATAGCGGCGATAGATGTACTGGATCACCTCCTCGCGCCGCTCATGTTCGAAATCGACATCGATATCCGGCGGCTCCTGCCGCTCGGCCGAGACGAAGCGCTCGAAGAGAAGCTGGTGCTGGACCGGATTCACGGAGGTGATGCCGAGACAATAGCAGACCGCGGAATTGGCGGCCGATCCGCGCCCCTGGCAAAGAATTCCAATCTCGCGCGCATAGGCGACGATGTCATGCACCGTGAGGAAATAGGCGGGATAGTTGAGCTTATCGATGAAGGCGAGCTCCTTCTTCAGCGTCGCCTCGACCTCAAGCGGAATGCCATCTGGAAAGCGCTCCCCCGCGCCCCTCCATGTGAGGACCTCCAGATGCTGCTGCGCGCTCATGCCCTGCGGCACGGATTCCGTCGGGTATTGGTATTTGATCTCGTCGAGCGTGAAATGGATGCGCTTCATGAAGCGCATCGTCTCAGCGACGGCCTCGGGCCGATCGCGGAAGAGGCGCGTCATCTCCGCGCCGTCCTTCAGATGACGCTCGGCATTTCCCTCCAGCAGCCGCCCGGCCTTCTCGATCGTCGTCTTTGCTCGGATACAGGTGAGCACGTCCTGCAGCGGGCGCCGCTCGGGCGCGTGATAGAGCACGTCATTGGTGGCGATGAGCGGCAGGCCGGCGGCCTCGGCGAAGGACACAAGCCCTGCGAGACGACGGCGATCGGCGCCACGGCGCGGCATGCTGGCGGCCAGCCAGACGCGGCCGGGCGCCAGCATGGCAATTCTCTCCAGCAGCCCGGCAAAGACGGCGTCCGGATGGTCAGGCGGCATGACGATCATCAGAACGCCCTCGGCATGACGGCCGAGATCGCCGAAGTCGAGATAGCACGCGCCTTTTGGCGCCCGCTTCTTGCCGAGGCTGAGGAGATGGCAAAGCCGCGCATAGGCGGCAAGGTCTACAGGATAAGCGAGGATGTCAGGCGTGCCGTCGCGAAAGCAGAGGCGGACGCCGACGACAAGGCGAAGGCCCTTGGCGCGCGGATTGCCGAATTCCTCTTCGCCCCAGGCGTCATGCGCGCGGACGATGCCGGCGAAGGTGTTGCGATCGGCGATGCCGATGCCGGCAAGGCCCAGCGCTTCCGCTCGAATGATGAGCTCGGCGGCATGCGAACCGCCCTCCAGGAAGGAGAAATTGCTCATGACGCCGAGTTCGGCGAAGGGGTGGCCGCGCGCACTCATGCAAAGAGCCCGTGCAGATACCAGCGCGGGTTCGTCGTTTCCTGGCCGTAGAGCCCTTCGCGATAGAGCCAGAACCGGCGGCCCTCTTGATCCTCCACGCGGTAATAATCGCGGTCGAGCGTGTCGTCGCTCATCCGCCACCATTCCGGCGCGATGCGCTCCGGCCCCTCGGCGCGCGCGACGCGATGCAGCACGCGGCGCCAGCGGAAGCGGAGTGGCGGCCCGTCCGGCACCTCGGCCAGCGCCTCGATCGGCTCGGGCGGATTGAACAGGCTGAGCGGCCGGAGCGGCGGTTCTCCCGCGACGAGATCGGCCTGCCAGCGCACGGCCGGCGCGGCGAGAACCGGCACCGCCCGTGCCCGCCGCTCGGGGATATGCGTATCCTCGGGGACGAAGCGCAGCACATGCTCCGGTCCGAAGCGCGCACCGAGGCGGTCGACGAGATCGGTGAGCGCATCCTCGTCGCGGGCGCGGCCGTCGAGACTGGTCTCGATCTCGTCGAAGGGCTCGGTCGCGAATGTGCCCAAGCGGACGAGATCGAAGCCGAAGCCTGCCTCAAGCGGATCGGAGAGCGCGTCGAGCTTTTCGCGGAACAGGCGGATGAGCGCCTTCGCATCGCGGTTCGGCCGCGATGTCGTGACGACGATGCGGCGGACGAAGCCATCGACGCGGTAGAAGACCGCTTCGAACCGCCGGCCGCCCTCGCCGCGCTTTTCGAGCAACCGAGCGACATCGAGGGCAAGGCCTGCGAGCGTTGCCTCGATATCCTCGGTGCGGGAGACCGGCTCGAAAAAGATGCGCTCAGCCAGCGCCACGGGAACAAGCCGGCGCGGCGAGATCGGATGATGAACGAGGCCGGTCAGCCCGGCGATGCGATCGACGCATTCGGCACCAAAGCGGGCGGCAAGCGGAGCGCGCGGCCGGTCGATGAGGTCGCCGATCGTCTTGAGACCGGCACGGGTGAGCGCGAGGCTACGCGCCGCATCGAGGCCGAGAAGCGTCACAGGCAGGTCGCGCACGGCCAGCGCCTCGCCGCCCGGCGGCACGATCGAACCCGGGCGGGCACGGGCGAGCGCCCGCGCCGCATCGGCCGAGCCGGCGATGGCGATCCGTGCCGAAATGCCGAATGTGTTCAGCCGCTTCAGGCAATCCTCCAGCATCGCTGCCTCGCCGCCGAAGAGATGGGCGACCCCTGTCAGATCGAGCATCAGCCCACCCGGCCCGTCGAGCGCCACCAGCGGCGTGTAGCGGTCACACCAGTCAGCGATGCGCTCCAGAAGCGCGGCGTCGGCGGCAGGATCGGCCTCCGCCACGGCGGGATCAGCGATACGCGCCCGCGCCTCGGCGAGCGTCAGGCCCGGCGCAAGGCCGAGCCGGATCGCCGCTGGATCGCGCGCTGCGATGACGAGCGCGCCCTTCACCTTTTCGGTGATCAGCAGCGGCGCTTCAGCCGGCATGGCGCCAAAGGGCGCGCCCGGCAGCCGGCGCAGCCGGTTCGACGCGAGGCAGGGCATCAGGATCGCGCCGTAGCGTCTCGGTTGCGAAATGGAGGGGTTCAAAGCGTTTCGCATCGCGGTTCCATTCAAGGCGCCAGGGCCCGCCGGGCGGACCATGGCGATGGCGTAGAAGCGTCAGGTCGAAGGCAGGCCGACCCGGCGCATTCATCGGCAACGGCTGCGTCTGGCCCGAGGCGAGCCGCCAGCGCGTCTCGGCGCCGCCGGGCGCCGCCTTCGCGCCGGGACGCAGCAGAATGACGCTGACGCCTGATTGCTCGGCTGCGAGCATCAGGCGGCGCTCGCTGGTCAGGTCGAGCGCCTTCGGGTCGCCATAGAGCTCGACGATCACCGCGCCGAGCGCCGCGCAGCGCGCCACCTCTACGCCGGCGCGCAGGATCGAGGCCGCATCGCCGAGGCGAACCAGGATCAGCCGCGCCGGATCGAGCCCGAGTGCCGCGAGCCCGTCAGGGTGAAGCTCCCCGCTCTCCCGCACGGCGGCTGCGGCTCGGATCCACACCAGCGGCCGCTCGGCCGGTGCGAGGCAGAGCGAAAGCGCCAGTGCGAACCCACCGGCCGCAGCGCTATCGGCAACCGCCGCCGGCAAGATCTCATGCAGAACTCCGGCCGCCAGCCCGCCGCCGATCGCCGCATCGACAGGTCCGTGATCGACCGGGAGACGACGCCCGGCCAGTGGCCGGGTGCCGTCGCCAGCCCGCTCGATCGCCGCCACCTGCCGCCGCAGCGCGTCAACGGTTACCCGTCCGGCCGTCCCCATTCTCGTCACCCTTATTCCATCTCATGAATGTTCATGATTTGTTCCTATAACGACTCCAAGCATGGCAAGAGTCAATCGACGGCGAAGCCGGGCTTCGCCGTCGCCGGGAAAATGCCTCAGGACAACAAGATCAGATCAGCGGGGGAATATCGGGCGAGATCGGCACCTCGATCACCAGCGGACGCGCACCGGCAAAGCCGGCGGTGACGCGCGCCTTCAACGCCTCGAGATCGGAAATCCGCTCGGCGTCGCAGCCATAGCCGCGCGCGAGACTGACGATATCGATGCCGGGAATATCGAGGCCCGGCACGCCAGGCGTCTCTTCCAGCACGGCGAATGATTTGAGGATGCCATATTCGCCATTGCGCAGCACGATGAAGACGATAGGGAGATCGTTCTGCGCCGCCGTCCACAGCGCCTGCAGCGAATATTGGAACGAGCCGTCGCCGATGACCATGAGCACGGGCCGGTTCCGTCCCGTATCCCGCTCGCCGAGCGCGATGCCGACGGAGGCCGGCAGGTTCCAGCCCAGCCCGCCGCTGGCGAAGGTGAAGAAGGTGGCCGGTTCGGTGATGGGCCACCAGCGATGGAGATCGGCGAGGTTCGAGGGAGATTCCTCCACCAGAACCGCATGCTCCGGCCGGACCGCCGCCAGCGCGGCAAAGACATCGGCAGCCGTCGGCACGCCATCCTTGCCGCCGGGCGCGGCATCCGGATGGCGCGGGGCCTGCGGCGCCATGCGCTGGGCCAGCGGGGTGATCGTGCGTCCTGGCCGGCTCTTCGGCTCGACGAGATCGACCAGCGCCGCGGTGGCGAGCACGGCGTTGGCAACGAGACTGTCACCGACCGGCGCACGCGACGTCTCGGCTGGATCATCGCTGATATGCAGCAGCGTCAGCCCGGCCGGCAGATAGTCGCCAGCCACATAAGGATAATAACGGAACACCGGCGCGCCGATGACGATGGCGACGTCATGTCCCTTGAGGCGCTCCGAAAGAGGCCCGATGGCGAAAGGCAGCCCGCCGACATAGAGCGGATGGTCTTCGGGGAAGGGCGTGCGCTCGCTGGCGGGAGCGGCGAAGACGGCGGCGCCGAGCTTCTCGGCCAGCGCCACGGCTTCCGTCCAGCCATTGCCGCGATCGATCGCTGCGCCGAAGATCAGCGCAGGCGACGACGCTGCGGAGAGAATCTCAGCGAACGACTTCAGACGCTCAAGATCCGGCGCGACACGGTGGCTGACGGTGCGCAGCAGCGCCTGACCGGAGAGCGGCTTGTCCCAGTCATCGAGCGGCAGCGACAGGAAGACAGGGCCGGCCGGCGCCTGCACCGCCGTCGCATAAGCGCGCATGAAGGCGGCCGGAACATCTTCCGCCCGCGCCGGCTCGTAGGCCCATTTGACCCAGGGACGCGGCAGCATCGTCGCGTCGACATTGGTGAGCCAAGGCTCCATCAGCAGCATTTCGCGCGTCTGCTGGCCGGCTGTGACGATCAGAGGCGTCTTGTTGAGGCTGGCGGTAATCAGATTGCCCATCGCATTGCCGAGGCCGGCCGCGGTGTGGACATTGACGATGGCCGGCTTGCCGGTCGCCTGGGCATAGCCATCGGCAATCGCGATGGCAGACGCTTCCTGAAGGGCAAGATGATAGGTGAAATCCGAAGGGAAGTCCTTGAGGAAGGTCTCTTCCGTAGACCCCGGATTGCCGAAGAACGTGGTCAATTCCAGCCGACGCAAGAGATCATGCGTCACAGAACGAACGGTCGACATAAAAAGCTCCACACGACAAGACTAGACGACCACCCTTCCGCGATGGCAGGTCATGAACTGTTGTCGCCCGGCAGAGGTTAACGCGTCGCGAAGCTTTGCCTTCAAATTCACCGCGTCGTTACATTGGCAACGATCAGATCATGATCGGAAATGGCATCGCCCTTCGCGTCCGTTGCCGGGACAGTGGCGGGATCAAGTGGGTCGAGTCCGCGTGTGAACAGCCAATCGAGGCGGTGGAATGGTGGCGCGGGCTTGCCGTCCGGGAGCTGGCGCTGCGAGGCATCGGCGGTATTGGCTTCGCGCCAATCGAAACCGGCCGCCGCCATCAGCGCGAAGAGCGGCTCGTGGGCTGCAGGATCGAGATCGGGGCCAAGCGTCCCGGGCGGCAGCGCCTTGGTGTTGAAGTCGCCGCCGATGACGACCGGCATCCCCTCCGCGAAGGCCTCAATCGCCGTGATGAGCCGCGCGACCTGGCTCGCCCTGTCGGCGGGATCGGACTTGCTCTCGAGATGTACGACCACCGCCAGCAGCGGTCCCGCTGCGGTTTCAACCCGTGCCGCGATCGCCATCCGCCAGCCGAGACGGCGTTGCCCCTTCAAGGCATCGAGCCACCAGACCGCGCCATCATCGAGGCGGATCAGCGCGGCATCGGCGATCGGCAGGCGCGACAGGAGCGCATTGCCGTGGAAGCCGACCCGGTTCGTCTCGCCGCGATGCCAGAGCCGCTCGCGATCGTCACCGAGGCCAAGCTCGACGAATTCGACGCCGAAGACGTAGCCCATGCCGAGCGCCGCCGCCAAATCCGCCGTGGTATGGCGGTTGCCCGAGCGCGCCATGCCATTGTCGGTCTCGGTCAGCAGTAGAATATCCGCGCCGGTCGATGCGACCAGGGCCGCCGAGGCGCCGGCATGCTTCAGCCGCTCTGCATTCCAGGCGGCAACGCGGAGCGATGTCCCGCTCCTTAGCCCCGAAGGCGGCGCGACAAGCTCGACCGCGTTGAAGGCCGGCAGATCGTGCGCCAGACGGTCATGCTCGGACCCTGTCTGCTCCGCCTCCTCCGCCTTTTCGAACAGCGCAGCGGGCGGCTTCGGAAGGCTCGGGACGCGCGCCGTGACGAGATCGGCAAGGTCGACCTCCGCGGCTTTGTCGGCAAAGCGCATGGCGTCGCTCACTCAGGCTGCCGCGACGGCATGGCGGGCGTTGATCCGCGCCGCGAGGGCGCGGGCCCGTTCGAGCGAGTCGGCCCGCTCGGCCGAGAAGCGCTCGCCGATCTCCATGATGAGCGCTGTGCCGGGCAGGACATCGATCTCGTTGAACAGTGCTTCGAAGGGCAGATCGCCCCAGCCGAGCGGGAGATGCAGATCTCCGATGCCGAGCGCGATCGCCTCGCTCGTGTAATAGAATTTCGACATCGTGTAGGGCCGACCAAAGCTGTCATGCAGGTGCAAATGGCCGGCAACCGGCGCGAAGGCCTTGATTTCGTGCACGAAATCCGCGCCCGTGCGCGTCGCCTCGATATAGGCATGGCTGAAATCAATGAGGCCGACGAGATGCGGGCTGCCAACTGAATGCACCGTCGCGGCGACCTCTGACGGCAGCTGGCGGTATTCGCTGTTGTCGACGGCGAAGATGTTTTCGAGCGCGATGCGAATGCCGTGGCGGCCCGCTAAGGCGGCCATCTCGGCCAGCGCCGCGCGCTCGACGCGATCATAATGGGTCAGTAGCGGGCGCGAACCGATCGGCGCATGGCCGGAATGATGTACCAGCGTGTCGGCACCGATGCGGTCGCACAGCTCGATCATCGCCCCGACCGCCGCCTTCTGATAGGCAAGATGCGCCTCGTCCATGAAGTTGGAGACGATGAGGCCGTGCACCGTATAGCGAATGTCGAACTTGGCGCAGATCTCGGCGAAGTGCCGGGCACGGCCCTCGATGACGCGGCCGCCGGAAATCAGATCCTCGCCGAACAGCCCGAGTTCGACGACGTCGGCGCCGAGATCGACGATCTCTGCGATGGACGCTTCGAGAGAAGCGAGGTCGCCCTTATGAGGCGAGGTTGAAAAGCCAACATGCGAAATCGGCAGCGTCGCGGTCATTGTCTGGCTCCTGTCTGGCCGGAACACCGGCGCGGGGTGCAAGAAACGAGGTTCAACCAACAGCGAAACTAAGCCGAATCCGCGCGCGCCTCGGCGGGCGCAGCGTCAATCCTGAGGCCTGTCTCGGACGAAAAGAGATGGATGTCAGCCGGATCGATGGCGATGCCGACCGCCGCTCCGGCGGCCAGCGCGACGGGCTCGGTCACGGCGACGGCAAAGGAGAGGCCATCGAAATCGGTGTGGACGACACGACCGGCGCCGAGCTCCTCAATGAAATCGACCGTCGCCGGCAAGCTGCCGGGCGTACCGGCCTCGACCAGACGGGCGGCTTCGGCGCGGACGCCGAGCGTCACCTTGTGGCCGACGAGGCGGTTTTCCACGGCGGCGGGGACCTCGATACGGCGCTCGCCATCGTAGACGAAGACACCGTGCCGATCGATCGCGCCTTCCAGAAGGTTCATGGCCGGCGAGCCAACGAAGCTCGCGACGAAGCGGCTGGCGGGACGATTATAGACATCGGCGGGCGCGCCGACCTGCTCGACGCGGCCGGCATTCATCACCACAAGCCTGTCGCCCAAGGTCATCGCCTCGACCTGGTCATGCGTCACAAAAATCGACGTGGCACCCAGGCGGCGGTGCAACCGGCGGATTTCGGCGCGCATCGCAACGCGCAGCTTGGCATCGAGATTTGAGAGCGGCTCGTCGAACAGGAACACTTTCGGCTCGCGCACGATGGCGCGCGCCATGGCGACACGCTGGCGCTGACCGCCGGAAAGCGCCATCGGCCGACGATCAAGGAAAGATTCGAGCGCGACGATCTTCGCCGTCGCCTCGACGCGGCGCCGCCGCTCCGCCTTTGGCACGCCGGCGACCTTCAGCGCATAGCCGATATTGTCGGCGACGGTCATGTGCGGATAGAGCGCGTAGTTCTGGAACACCATGGCGCAGCCGCGCTCGCGCGGCTCCAGCTGGTTGACCACGATCCCGTCGATGGCGATCTCGCCGGACGAGATCTCCTCAAGGCCGGCGATCATCCTCAGAAGCGTCGACTTTCCGCATCCCGAAGGCCCGAGAATGACGATGAACTCGCCCGAAGCGATATCGAGATCGACGCCATGGACGACGGCATTCTTCTGATAGGCCTTCCTGACGCCGCGGATTCCGATCGAGGCCATGTCCGCTTCCTTTTACTTTTCGGTGGAGATCAGGCCGCGCACGAACCAGCGCTGCATCAGGATGACGACGACCAGCGGCGGCGCCATGATGATCAGCGTGCCGGCCATCGCCACGTTCCAGTCGGGCAGGCCGAATTCGGAGGGGATCAGCAGCTTGAGCTGCGTGACCGCGATGCCGAATTTCGGATCGGTGGTGACGAGCAACGGCCAGAGATACTGGTTCCACGCCCAGACGAACATAATGGTGAATAGGGCGATCATGTTGGGCCGTGAGAGCGGCAGCAGCATGTCGAAGAAGAACCGCACCGGACCCGAGCCGTCCATCTTGGCGGCCTCGGCAAGTTCATCCGGAATGGTCAGGAAGAACTGCCGATAGAGGAACGTTCCTGTCGCCGTCGCCACCAGCGGCAGGACCAGGCCGGGATAGGAATTGAGCAGCCCCCATTGCAGTGTCACCTGGAGGCCAGAGACCGTGCGGACCAGCCAGGTGATGCCCGTCAGGTCAAGGATCGCCTGGAATGGGGCGAGCGCATTGGCTGCTACCGCATAGGTCGGAACGATGCGCACCTCAAGCGGCAGCATCAATGTGATGAAGATCGCCCAGAACAGCAACGAGCGGCCGGGAAAGCGGAAATAGACGATCGAAAAGGCCGCCATCGCCGAGAGGATCACCTTGCCGGCGGCGACCGACGTCGCGAACAGGATCGAGTTGAACAGCTTGCTGCCAAGATCGGCGCGGACCCAGGCTTCATGCAGATTGGCCATGAGGTCATGACCGGGCATCAGCGGCATCGGCACGATGTTGACGGTGCGGATGTCGTGCGTCGCCGCGATGATGACGATCGCGAAGGGTAGCAAGGCGACGAGCAGACCGATCAGCAGAATTGCCTGGCAGATCGCGTCGAAAAGAGGTGTGCGTTCGACCATGACCCGCTCCTATTTGTAGTGCACGCGCCGCTCGATGAAGCGGAACTGCACGATGGTGAGCAGGACGACGAGGCCCATCAGGATGATCGACTGGGCGGCAGCGCCGGAATAGTCGAGGCCTTTGAAGCCGTCGAAATAGATCTTGTAGACCATGAGCTCGGTGGCCCGGGCCGGACCGCCCTGGGTCATGATGTCGACGATGCCGAAACTGTCTTGGAAGCTCTCGGTGATGTTGATCACGAGCAGGAAGAACAGCGTCGGCGTCAGCAAGGGCAGCTGGATGTCGGCGACGCGGCGCGCCGGACCGGCGCCATCCATCGCCGCCGCTTCGATCAGCGAGCGCGGGATGGCAGCGAGCGCGGACAGGAAGAAGATGAAGTTGTAGCCGATATATTTCCACGAGAAGGCGATGATCACAGCGATCATCGCGTCTTTGCCGTCGAGAGCCGGATTCCAGATATTTGGCCAGACCGAGTTGAGCACCGACAAAAGGCCGGCTTCGGGCGCCAGGATGAAGCGGAAAGCAAGGCCGAGCGCCGGCGCCGCGATCGCATAGGGCCAGACGAAGATCGAGCGATAGGCGCGGTGGAACCGAAGCTCCCGGTCGGTGAAGAGCGCCAGCACCAGCGCAACGCCCATGGCGATCGCGGTCGAGGCGAGACCGAAGACGAGGCTTCTTGTGATCGAGTTCCAGTAGACGGGATCAGAGAGGAGCTGCTGGAAATTCTGCAATCCGACCCATTGATTTCCGCCACCCCAGGGCTGCTCGAGCGTGAAGGCCCAATAGAGAGCCTGGCCGCTCGGCCAGTAGAAGAAGACGAAGATCAGCAGCAGCATCGGCGCAATGAAGATGAGGCCGATCGTCGTCGAGGAGAAGGTAGCGCGCTTTTCCATGGGATCCGTATTGCCGTCCGCTCTTGGCCGGAAGCCCTCCCCCGCGGACGGGAGAGGGCGAAGAGACGCGAGAAGGCCTAGGGCAGTTGCTTGCCCTTATAGGTCTGCTCGAAACGGCGCAGGATCTGGTTGCCACGCGCCGCCGCATCGTCGAGCGATGCCTGGACGTCGGCATTGTTGATGAAGATCGCCTGCAGGCCGTTGGCCATTTCCTGGCGGATCTGCAGCAGCCCGCCAAGACGAATGCCGGGCAGCGAGTCGGCCGTTGCTGGCGAGGCGGTCAGGCTCTTGATCGCGAGTTCGCGGCCGGCATAGGGCGCCTTGTCATAAAAGCCCTGCTTCACGAGATAGTCGTAGCCGGAATTGCGCACCGGGATGTAGCCGGTGACCGTCGACCAGGTCAGCGCCTCTTCCGGCTTGGCGATGAAGTTGAAGAAGGCCGCGGCACCCTTGTATTCGGCATCCGACTTGCCGGCGAGGACCCAGAGCGAGGCGCCGCCGACGAAGGAGTGCTTGCGCTCGGTGCCGGCATAAACCGGCAGCATCGCGACGTCCCAGTTCATGCCGGGCTTCGCGGTGCGGCCGATATTGCCGTGGTCGCCGACCGAAGTCAGGATCACCTGGCAATCGCCAGCGGCGAAGGCCTCGACGAAGGTCTGTCCGGTCTCCTTCGACTTCAGCACAGCTTCCCCGTTGTCGTACCAGCTCTTCAGGTTCTTGACGTACTGGACCCACTTGCCCTTGTTGAAGATCAACTCGGCGTCGAGGCCGTCATAGCCGTTGCGCTTGGTGGCGATCGGCTCGCCATGCACGGCCATGAACTGCTCGCCATACTGCCAGATCTCGTCGCGCGAGATATTGAAGCCGAGCGGGCAGGCGTAGCCGGCGGCCTTCAGGGCCTTGAAATCTTCGGCTGCCTCTTCCCAAGTCGCCGGCGCGTGATCCTTGCCGATCTTGGCGAAGGCGTCCTTGTTCCAGTAGAGCAGCGGCGTCGATGAATTGAAGGGGAACGAGTACATGTCGCCCTTCGAGGTCGCGTAATAGGAACGAATGCCGGAGAAGTAATCGTCCCAGTCGACCGCATAGCCCATGTCGGCCATCAGCTTCTTCGCCGGGTAGAAGGCGCCAGAGAGCATGATGTCGAGCGTGCCGGCGTCCGAGACCTGGGCGATCGTCGGCTGCTTGCCGGCGCGGAAGGCGGCAATGGTGTTCTGCAGCGAGGCGTCATAAGAGCCCTGCGACGTGCAGACGACCTCATAGTCTGACTGCGACTGGTTGAACCGGTCGCACTGCTCCTGGACCCGCTTGGCAATATCGCCGGTGTTGCCGAACCAGAAATCGATCTTGGTCTTGTCGGCCATGGCGGGTCCGGCCAGCATGGCGGCGATCGCGAACATGCCGGCGGCGCCGAGGAATTTGGCGTGCATGGAAGCCTCACGGGAATGGGGTGGAGCGCCTCCTGCGGCGCGACGGCAACCGGTTAGCCGATCGAGGCGCCCAATAGTAATGAAGTTTCAATGACATGCCGGCTTATTATTTGCCGGCTTATTTTATCGAATTACTGTGCGCCTCTGCTTCGGCCGGAAGCCGGTGGGCTGAAATGTGCTATGGGACGGTCATCAGGAGGCCGGGATGGCGCGCTCGGAACGTTTGCTCGATCTCATTCAGGAATTCAGGCGTCATCGCAGGCCCGTCAGCGGGCAGGCACTCGCCGAGACGCTGGGCGTCAGCCTCAGGACGGTCTATCGCGATATCGCGACACTCAAGGGCCAGGGCGCCGATATCGAGGGTGAGCCAGGCCTCGGCTATGTTCTGAAGCCGGGCTTCCTTCTGCCACCGCTGATGTTTGCGGATGAGGAGATCGAAGCCCTGGTTCTCGGCATGCGCTTCGTCGCGATGCGCGCCGACGAACCGTTGCAGCGCTCGGCGCAGCATGTGCTCGCCAAGATCTCTGGCGTCTTGCCGGAGGAATTGCGGCGCGCGCTCGACAGCTCGACGCTGCTCGTCGCTCCGACCGGATCGCCTCGTGACCGGATCGATCTCGCGGCGCTCCGACGCGCCATTCGAGCGGAGCAGCGTCTTGCGCTGGCCTATGCCGATGCCGACGGCACCCTGTCCAACCGGACCATCTGGCCCTTCGCGCTCGGCTTCTTCGACAACGTCCGCGTGCTGATCGCCTGGTGCGAGTTGCGCGATGATTTCCGTCATTTTCGCACGGACCGTATCGCCGGAGCGACCGAGACGGGCGAGCGCTATCCGCGCCGGCGCGCCGCGCTCATGAAGGACTGGAAGGCCCTGGAGGGGAAGCGCGGCATGCTGACAAAAACTGACAGCAGGATGGGCTAGATCTCCGTCGTCACCAACGACGGAGACTTCCAATGACCCCGACTTACATCCTGCTCTATGTCGACAAGCCAGAGGCAAGCGGCACGTTCTACGCCGAACTCTTTGGCCGTAAAGCTGTCGAATCCTCGCCCACCTTCGTTCTGTTCGTCTTCGAAAACGGTCTGAAATTCGGCCTCTGGTCGAAGCACGGCGTCCAGCCCCCGGCCAGCGGTGCCGCCGGTAGCGCAGAAGTCGCGATCACAGTGGACGCTGACGCGCTCGAAGCGACCTTTCACGCCTGGACGGCAAAGGGCATCACCATCGCGCAGCCCGTGACCGAGCTGGATTTTGGGCGCACCTTCGTCGCCCTCGACCCGGACGGACACCGCATCCGGGTATTCACGCCCGTCGGCTGAACGGCGGCCTGGATCGTCACGTCGACGCCTGCCCGCTCCGCAACATCGGCGAGTTGGACGAGTTCGTCATAGGGCCACTCCCGTCCTTACGAAACGAAGCGGCCGCCCAGTTCATCCTCGATGTGAGCTTCGATAATCTCTTCGAACCTTGTCTCGGCGACGAAGCCGAGTTCCGCGGCGCGGCGGGCATTGAAATTAGTCGGCCAGCCAGCGACGATCCGGCCGATCGTCGGGTCGGGCTCGCGGCGGATGCGCGCGACCACCGCCTCGCCGCCGATGCGGCGGAGCGAGGCGATCTCATCGCTGACCGTGCAGGAAAGACCGGGCAGGGAAATCGCGCGGCGCGGGCCGATGCGGTCGCTGTCCAGCGTCGCAGCATGTTTCAGGAAGCTGACCGCTGCGCGCGGCG
This sequence comes from Kaistia soli DSM 19436, assembly GCF_900129325.1. GTDB lineage: Bacteria > Pseudomonadota > Alphaproteobacteria > Rhizobiales > Kaistiaceae > Kaistia > Kaistia soli. The sequence continues at coordinate 219,575 of NZ_FQUP01000006.1, forward strand.
AGGCGAACCAGTGGCGCACATCCTCGGCAACCGGCAGCACCGCTTCGTGTCCGCTGAGCGGCTCGCGAATGATATTCGAGAAGAAGCCCGAAGCCGCCTTGTTCGGCTTGCCGGGCCGGACACAGATGGTCGGCAGGCGGATCGCGACACCGTCGAAGAAACCGCGGCGGGTGTAGTCCGAAAGCAGCAGTTCGCCGATCGCCTTCTGCGTGCCATAGCTCGTCAGCGGCGTCGTGAAATACTCGTCCGGGATCAGATCCGGGAACGGCGCGCCGAATACGGCAATCGACGAGGTGAACACGATGCGCGGGCGATAGCCGTCGCCGACGAGGCGGATGGCGTCGAAGAGGAAGCGCGTGCCGTCGAGATTGATACGATAGCCCTTGTCGAAATCCGCCTCGGCCTCGCCCGAGACGATCGCGGCGAGATGAAAGATGACATCGGGCCGCGATGCGACGACCTGCTCGGCCGTGCCCGGGAGCGACAGATCAGCGGCGACGCGATCAACGGCGCCCGAGAAGGCCGCGGGCGCGGGAGGCTCGACCACATCGACCAGCGACAGGCGCGTCAGGGCTTGGTCGCCAAGTCCGCCGTCGGCGATGAGCGCTGTCGTCAGCTTCTGGCCCACCATGCCGGCGGCGCCCAGGATCAGCACATGCATCGTCTCGTCTCCTCCGACCTCTTGTTGTCGTTTGGTTCAATACGAGACTTCGTCGCCGCGCAAGGCTCGTCTCGTCATCATACCAATTGAGCCCGCCACCTAGCGCCACATCCCACGCATGCGGGCCGCGATATCGATCGGCGCCGGCGGCTGTAGAGGCGCCTCCGTGGCCGTCGCACGCGCCATCGGCCACATGACCTGGCGGAAATGCCGCAGAAGTGCAGGCGGAATGAAGCGTGTGCGCGACGCGTAGATATGGCGGTCGCCGCCCCTGCCCTGCTGATGGACGAAGAAGCGCTGCGGCATCACGAGGTGGAGATCGGTCTTGGCACGTGTCATCGCGACATAGAGCAGGCGTCGCTCCTCCTCGATCTCCGCCGACGATCCCGTGCCGAGATCGGAAGGAATGCAGCCGTCGACTGCGTTGAGCACGAAGACCTGCGACCACTCCTGCCCCTTGGCGGAGTGAATGGTCGAAAGGATGAGGTAGTCCTCGTCGAGGAGCGGCACCCCCGACTGATCCGAGGTGGCGTCGGGCGGATCGAGCGTCAGCTCGGTCAGGAAGCGCTCGCGCGACGGATAGCCCGCGGCAATCTGTTCGAGTTGCACAAGATCGAGCAGGCGGATGGCCGCGTCCTCGTGTCGGCGTTCCAGATGTGGTTCATACCAGGAACGGACAGTTGCGAGTTCCGCCGGCCAGCCGAGTTGCCGGCTGCGCAGCGCCGTCATCAGGCCGATGAAATCCCGCCAATCCTCGCCAGCGCGAGCCGGCGGCGCGAAGTCGAGGAGCGCGGCCAGAGGGTCGACGGCCCCGGCCAACCCATCGAGCGCTTTTCCGGCCGTGGTCGGTCCGACGCCTTGCATCAGTTGGATGACGCGGAAGCCGGCGACGCGATCGCGCGGGTTCTCGGCGAAGCGCAGAACGCCGAGAAGGTCCTTCACATGCGCCGCGTCAAGGAATTTGAGGCCGCCGAACTTCACGAAAGGGATGTTACGCCGCGTCAGTTCGACCTCGAGCGGGCCGCTGTGGTGCGAGGCGCGAAAGAGAACCGCCTGCGCCTTGAGCGCCACGCCCTCCTCGCGCTTTTCAAGGATGCGCTCGACGACATAGCGCGCCTGGTCGGTCTCGTCGCGAACGGTGACCAGCGCCGGAGCCTCGCCCGCCGTCTTCTCGGTCCACAGATCCTTGGTGAAGCGCTCGCTGGCGAGGCCGATCACGCCATTGGCCGCGGCGAGAATTGGCGCTGTCGAACGGTAGTTGCGTGCGAGCGTCACCACGGAGGCCGGCGGCGCGAATCGGGCGGGAAAATCGAGGATGTTGCGGATCTCGGCCGCGCGGAACGAATAGATCGACTGGGCGTCATCGCCAACCACGGTCAGCCCTTCGCCCGATGGCTTTAGAGCGTGCAGGATCGAAGCCTGGAGCCGGTTGGTGTCCTGATATTCGTCGACCAGCACATGATCGAACCGGGCGGCGATCGCCGCTCCGACCTGCGGCTCGGCCATGGCATGGGCGAAATACAGCAGCAGGTCATCGTAATCGAGCACGCCCTGGCGCTGCTTGGCCTCCACATAGGCGGAGAACAGGCCGCGCAGGTCCTCTTTCCACATCGCACACCATGGGAAGACCTCGATCAGCGCCTGATCGAGCGCCATCTCGGCATTGACGGCGCGCGAATAGATCGAGAGGCAAGTACTCTTCTGCGGAAAGCGGCTCTCCTTGCGCGACAGGCCGAGTTCGTGGCGCACGAGATTCATGAGGTCCGCCGAATCCTCGCGGTCATGGATCGTGAAGGCGGGGTCGAGGCCGAGCCAGGCCGCATATTCGCGTAAGAGGCGCGCGCCGATGGCGTGGAACGTGCCTGACCAAAGGATCGCACCGGCGAGCGCCTCGGCCTTGTCGCCGAGCGTTGCAGCCGCGATGCGCTCGACGCGGCGCGCCATCTCGCCCGCGGCACGCCGCGAGAAAGTCAGGAGCAGGATGCGGCCGGGATCAGCGCCGTTGCGGATGAGGTGCGCGACGCGGTGGGCGAGCGTGTTGGTCTTGCCGGAACCGGCCCCGGCGATGATGAGGAGCGGACCGCGGCCCTCCGTCGTCACGCCGTGTTCCACGGCACGACGCTGGTCCTCATTCAGCCGAGCGAGGGGATCGGCGCTCATCGTTCGAGCAGCTTCCTTGCGAATCAGGCGGCCAAGCCGCACGCGAATGCAGCACGTTTCTTGTTTTGTTCGCAATCGCCCTGCGCGCGGACGGCCAGCGCCTCCTCCCGATGCGGGGTTCTCTTTCGGATGCGTTGAACTCGGCCGCTCGCCGTGCCAAAATTTGGGCAACGTACGCGGCATCGCAACATGATAGAGTGCGCCGCAAAATCGCTAGAGGATCGCTGATGACCGGTTCCAAGATCGTTCCCGTTATACTTGCTGGTGGTTCGGGAACGCGGCTCTGGCCCATTTCCCGGGACAGTCTGCCGAAGCAGTTCCTGGGCCTTGGCTCGGCCAAGACCTTCTATCAGGAGACGCTGCTTCGCCTGCCCGAGGCTGGCGAGAGCGTCGCCGATCCGATCGTCGTGACGAGCGATGATTTCCGGTTCTTTGCGCGCCGCCAGGCAGCGGAAGTGGGCGTCGAAGCCACGGTGGTCCTTGAACCGGCGCGGCGCGACTCTGCCGCCGCGATGATCGTCGCGGCCCGGATCGCGCAGGAACGCTACGGCGACGACTGCCTGGTGCTTGCGCTCGCCGCCGACCATCTTGTTCCCGACGCCGCCACGTTCCGCCGCGCCTGCATGACGGCCGCGAGCGTCGCCGAGGAAGGCTATATCGTCACGTTCGGCATCACGCCGACCGAACCGCGCACCAGCTACGGCTATATCAAGCCGGGCGCTCCGCTTGCCGTTCCCGGCGGCTTCAAGGTCGAACGCTTCGTCGAGAAGCCGGATCGCGCCACCGCAGAGACCTATCTCAGCGAAGGCTATCTCTGGAATTCCGGCAATTTCATCTTCCCGGCGGCGCTGATGATCGCCGAGGCGGAGAAGTTCGAGCCGGAGATCGCCGCTGGCGCTCTTGCCGCCGTCGCCGGTGCCACTGAGGATCTCGGCTTCATCCGTCTCAACAAGGCGGCCTTCCTCGCGACACCGGCCAAGTCGATCGACTATGCCGTGCTGGAGCGCACCGATCGCGCCGCCGTCATCGAGGGACGCTTCGCCTGGTCCGATATCGGCAGTTGGGACGCGGTGCGCGAGCTTGGCACCCCGACCGAAGAGGGCAATGTCACCTTCGGCCCGGTATCGCTGCTCGACAGCCGCAACGCCTTCGTCCATTCGGAAGGACCGCTCGTCACCGGCATCGGTCTCGACGGCTTCACCGTGATCGCGTCCGACGATGCCATCCTGGTGATGCCGACCGACCGCAGCCAGGACGTCAAGCATCTCGTCGCCGGCCTCAAGAAGGAAAAGCGCAACGAGGCCAACGAGCACATCAAGATCCACCGCCCCTGGGGGACCTATGAGAC
>NZ_FQUP01000004.1:0-585000 GCF_900129325.1 Kaistia soli DSM 19436
GTCGTGGAACTGGTAGGAGCCGCCGCCCGTCAGGTTGAACGCGGCGGAAAGCACGATCTCCTTCAGCCGGCTCATCTCGTCCGGGCCGAAGGTCAGCGGCCGCGCCGCGCCCATCTTGACGCCGGTCCAGCCATTCTCGTTATGCGACGCGGTCACCATGGCGACGGCGGGAACGTCGAGCTCGAACTGGGCGAAATAGGCCATCGGCGTCACGGCAAGGCCGATATCATGCACCTTGCAGCCAGCCGCCATCAGGCCCGTGGCGAGCGCCAGCTTGATCGAGGCCGAATAGGACCGGTAGTCATGGCCGGTCACGATCTCGCGCTTGATGCCCATCTCGCCGAGCAGCGTACCAAGGCCCATGCCAAGCGCCTGCACGCCCATCAGGTTGATTTCGTCGTTGAACAGCCAGCGCGCGTCATATTCGCGGAACCCGGTCGGCTTGACCATCGGCTTCGATTCAAACGCGTAGGTGTTGCGCAGGAGCTTGGCGACCGGTTTCGGAAACACGTTGGGGAAACTCCCGTTGTGGATGGCTGGGCTGAGATTTGCGCAGAAGTCTGCTGCAAAGCAACCTTCGACCCGCGCATATCCCAATCTCCGTGTCGAGACAAAGACATGTATCGGCGAAACGGGCACGATGGCTCAGGGGGTGAGCGTCATTTGGCGGCCGCTGACCTTGATGCCGGAAAGGCGCGAGAGGAACGTCATGCCGAGCAGATCGACCGAAAGCGCGCCCTCCGGCATCACGACGGCGTCGACATCCGCAACGCGCAGCCCGCCAATGCGGATCTCCCGAAGGCGGATCGGGGCCACTGCAACGACGCCGTTGGCGGTGCGGCTGGCATTGGTGAACGCCGCGCCTAAGGGCATGATGCCAAGCCGTTTCGCTGTCTCGGCGGAGAGAGCGACAGCTGTCGCGCCCGTATCCACGACAAACCGCACCGGCCTGCCGTCCACCTGGGCATCGACGAAATAGTGTCCGCTCACATCGGCTGTCAGCGTAACCGGCTGACGCGCTGAGGCTGGCGTCGGCGCTGCGGCCTGTGGCGTCACCATAGAAGCCAGCCGGTCAAGCATCCCACTGCCGGACAGCGCGCCGACGGCAACAAGGATGACGGCAGCGAAAAGGGCGAAGCGGGCGAGCATCGATGTCCTCGCGGAGATGCCTTTGCCTGCCCGATCGCCCCTAACGGCGCGTCAACAGGAGAACCCTCGCTCCCATCATGCTGAAGAGCTGGTAAACGGCTTCCGATCCAAGCAGCCCTCAACTCTCGCGCAGCGCCACGAAGCGCGCGGCTTCGGCGAGCGGGGCGGCGGCCGGCCCAAACGGCGCCAGCAACCCCTCGGCCTCGGCGACGAGATTGGCGAGCCGCGCCCGCGTCTCCTGGATGCCATAGAGCGCGACGAGTGTCGCCTTGCCGCGCGCCTGGTCCTTGGCGGTCGCCTTGCCCAGCGCCTCGGGCGTCGCGGTGGCGTCAAGCAGGTCATCAGCGAGCTGGAAGGCGAGACCGATGATTTCGCCATAGCGGCGGATGCGGCGGCACGCCTCGGCATCGGCGCGCCCGAGGATCGCGCCCGCCTCGCAGGAGAAACGGATCAGAGCACCGGTCTTCATCGCCTGCATCTCGAGCGTTGCGGCTTCGCCAAGCCTGCTGCTCTCGGCCTCGAGGTCCAGCATCTGGCCGCCCGCCATGCCGCCGAGACCGGACGCGCGGGCAAGCCCCAGGACAAGTTCGGCACGGACGAGGGCGTCGTCGTCGGTCTCAGGCGCGGCGATGATATCGAAGGCGAGAGTCTGGAGCGCATCCCCGCACAGGATCGCCGTCGCCTCATCGAAGGCCTTGTGGACCGTCGGCCGGCCGCGGCGAATGTCGTCGTCGTCCATGGAAGGCAGATCATCATGCACGAGGCTGTAGCCATGCAGGCACTCGATGGCGGCGGCGACGCGCATCACGCCGGCATCGGCTCGGCCGAACAGCCGCGCAACCTCAAGCGTCAGCGCAGGTCGAAGCCGCTTGCCGCCGCCGAGCATGGCGTGGCGCATGGCCGCCAGCAGTCGCGCCGGTCGAGCGATCTCACCGGGCTGCGGTTTCTCGGCGAGGAGGTCGCCGAGCAGCGCCTCGACATCACGGGCAGTTTCGGAAAGACGGTCGGCAAAGTCTTGCAAGCGAAAGCTCCGGGCCATCGCCCGGAGCGCGTCGATGCGGATCGGGCGATGCCGAATTGGCAGCTTGCCGGGAAGGCGTCAAGCGGCCTCGGCGGCCTCGAGTGCGATCGCGGCGGACTGGATGATTGCCGCAAATCGCACGGCCGTCTGCACGACTTCGGTCGGGACCTCGGCCTTCTTCAGCACAGCCTCATGACTGTCCATGCACATGCCGCAGCCATTGATGGCCGAAACCGCCAGCGACCACAGCTCGAAGTCGACCTTGTCGACGCCGGGATTGCCGATGACGTTCATGCGCAGCTTCGCGGGCAGCGTGCGATATTCGTCGTTCGAGACCAGATGCGTGAAGCGGTAATAGACATTGTTCATGCCCATGATCGCAGCGGCCGATTTGGCAGCAGAGAGCGCGGCCGGCGTCAGATGCTGGGCGGCCTCGGCTTCGAGGGCCGCGCGCACCGCCGGATTGCGACTTGCGATGCCGCAGGCGACCATGAGGCCGTATTTCTGCTGCGGCGTCAGCGTCTCGTCGGAGCCGAGCGTCGACAGATTCAGACGAACGTCCTTGGCGAAATCAGGGATGCGGGACTTCAGGCTGTCGATCGACATGGGGCGCTCTTCACACTCGCTTCAAAAGGACATGCTCCGGAAAGCCGAAGCGTGAGAACTGGCCGGCGCCGGGGTGCTACCCGCGCGCCGGCCAGATCGATCAGGCCGCCAGCGTATTGCCGCCGACTTCGCGGTTGCAGGCGCAGAGCTCGTCGGTCTGCAACGCGTCGAGCACGCGCAGCGTGTCCTTCGGGTTGCGGCCGACATTGAGATTGGTCGCGTAGACGTGCTGGATGGTGCCTTCCGGATCGACGATGAACGTCACGCGATAGGCGACGCCATCGGGCGAGCGCACGCCGAGGCCATCGACCAGCGCACCATTGGTGTCGGCGAACGACCAGATCGGCAGCCGGTCGAGATCCTTATGGTCGCGGCGCCAGGCCAGCTTGACGAACTCGTTGTCGGTCGAACCGCCGAGGACGACGGCGTCGCGATCCTCAAAATCGCCGGCGAGGCGGGCGAACTCGGCGATCTCGGTCGGGCAGACAAAGGTGAAATCCTTCGGATAGAAGAAGATCACCTTCCACTTGCCGGGAAACGAGGCAGCGGTCAGCGTCTCAAAGGCGCTCTCGCCATTTTCCTCATGCTTGTTGAAGCCGGGCTTGACGCCGGTGATCGAGAATTCAGGCAGCTTGTCGCCGATGCCGAGCATGTCTTACTCCTGAGGATGTTGAGGCGAGCGCTTCGGCAGCGCACACAAAAACAGAGAGGCGCTGCTGCATATGCGAGAAGGTGCCATGCTGCATCGCATCGGTCAAACCGTTAAAATCGAAAGCGACGATCGGATTTATCGATTGCCGGTGATCGGCCTGACCGGTATTGCAGGATCGATGCAGCTCCCGACACTCCGCCAGATGCAGTATTTTGTCGCGCTCGCCGAGAGCGGCTCGTTCAGCCGCGCGGCGGCGGCTTGCAATGTCACGCAATCGACCCTTTCTGATGCCATCCGCCAGCTCGAGGAAACGGTCGGCGTCGTCCTTGTCGACCGTTCCAACCGCATGGTCGCGCTGACCGCAGCGGGCGAAGCGATCCTCGAACGGATGAAGGCGCTGCTGGTCGATGCGCGGGAAATGGTCGACGCGGCGCGCGCGTCTCATGCGCCGTTGGCCGGACGGATCCGTCTCGGCGTCATTCCATCGATCGCCCCCTATTTCCTGCCGCGGGCTTTGCCGCAGCTTCGTCGCCTCTATCCCGACCTCCGGCTGCACCTGCGCGAAGACCTGACGCGCCCAATGCTGGAGGACCTTCGCGGCGGTCGGCTCGATGTCGTGTTGATCGCCCTGCCGGCCCCGGTTGAAGGCCTGATGGTGGACATCATCGCCGAGGACAGCCTGTTGCTCGCCGTGAATGGCGATCACAAGCTGGCGGGACGAAGGACCGTGGCCGCATCCGAACTCGACGCCGAAACGCTCCTGTTGCTGGAAGACGGCCACTGCCTCAGCGACCATATCCGCGCGGCCGCGCCGGAACTCGTCGCCCGCGAGAGTGAGGACATCCAGGCTTCCAGCCTCTCGACTTTGGTGCAAATGGTCGATAACGGCCTCGGCATCACCTTCCTGCCGCGCATCGCGACCGAGGCCGGCATTCTCTCCGGCACGGACATTGCGCTGATGACCATCGACCAGCGACCGACGCGGCGAAGCCTGGCCCTCTGCTGGCGCAAGGGCACCAGCCGCGAGCCCGACTTCCGCCTGCTGGCCCGCTGCCTCGGCAGCTTTGCCCTCGAGCCGGCGCGGACAGCGGCATGACCCTGCCCGCCAGCGACCCCACCACCAGTCCCGATGGCCATGCCGAGTTTTCGGCCAGTTCGGATGTCGCGACAACCGCTGAGACGGAGATCGCCATGCCGGCAAGACGTCGCCGCCGCTGGCTCTCCCTTGCCCTCAAGATCGCGATCGTCATCATCGCTCTGCCGCTCGTGCTGACGCCGATCTACTGGGTCATCCCACCGGTTTCGACACTGATGCTCTGGTCGGGCCTGACCTTCCAAGGCATGCAGCGCGACTGGGTGTCCTTCGACGCCATTGCGCCGGCGATGGTCAATTCGGTCATCATGTCGGAGGATGGCCGCTTCTGCGAGCATGCCGGCGTCGACTGGGACCAGCTCAATCTGGTCATGGGAGCCAAGGGCGGGCCTTCGCGCGGCGCTAGCACCATCCCCATGCAGACGGTCAAGAACCTCTATCTCTGGCAGTCGCGCAGCTATATCCGCAAAGGCTTGGAAATCCCCCTCGCCTATTACGCCGATTTCATCTGGTCGAAGCGCCGCATGATCGAGATCTATCTCAACATCGCGCAATGGGGGCCCGGGCTGTTCGGCATCGAGGCGGCATCGGAACACTATTTCGGACGTCCGGCCCGTGACCTCACAACCCGGCAGGCGGCACTCCTCGCCGCGGCGCTGCCAAACCCGATCACTCGCAATCCCGCCAAGCCTTCCCGCGTCATGCAGGGCACCGCGCGCATCATCGAGCGCAGGGCGAGGCAGGCCGGTCCCTATGTCGACTGCCTCTGAGGCCTTGGCTCAGCGGCCTTCCATATAGCGGTCGAAGGCTTCCTTGACCGTTCCGATATGGGCCCGCATCTCGCGGGTTGCCTGCTCGCGGTCGCCGCGCAGGATCGACTCCACGATGCGGTCGTGCTCGTCGAAGGAATCCGCCAGTCGGCCGACGCGGCGGAACTGCGCCCGGCGAAATGGGGCGAGCCTCGCCCGCGTCGCCAATGTCAGCTCGGCGAGATAGCCGTTATGAGCCCCGGCATAGATCGCGCCGTGAAAGCGCTCATTGGCCTCGGCATAGCGCAACGGGTCGCCAGACTTCACGAGTTCGCCAAGAACACTGTGCACGCGCTCCAGTTCTCGACGCTCCAGCAGGCTCATCGCCTCGGCCGCCAGCGCGGCGCAGAGGCTTTCGAGCTCCGCCATGACGATGAACATCTCCATCAACCGGCTTTCGGACGGCCGGGTGACGATGGCCCCCCGATGTGCACGAATCTCGACCAGTCCGCTCGCGGCAAGCTGGCGCAACGCCTCGCGCACCGGCGTCCGCGACACGCCATAGCGTGCCGCGAGCCCCGCCTCGTCGAGTGGATCGCCGGGCGCAAACACGCCGCGCACGATCTCGTCCGCAAGCTGCAGCCTCAGATCCTCGGTCCGCGTGCGGCGGACGGGAACATCTCCCGGGTCAGCCGCGCGCGCCCTCACGATCCTGTCCCGCCGCCGTCCGGATCGGCGATCAGGCTGACATGGGCGGCCGCGACCCGCCAGCCAGCGACCGTGCGTACCCAGGTCTGCGACTGGCGTCCGACCTTGCCGGGCGCGCTGTCGCGATAGAACAAGGTCGATGCGACGCCGCAGTCACGGCCATAGGTGGTAATCACCGTCCGGGCGAGCCGCCGCGCGAGGCCCGCCGGCGAGCGACCGGAGCGAAAGGCCGCGATCTCGTTGTAGCCGTAGAGGTTCTCTGTCGCTCCGTAACGGATCGTCGACGGCGAGACGAGGAAGAGCTCGTCCAGAACGGCGACGTCGTTGGCGACCAGCGCGGCCTCATAGCGGGCAAAAGCCGCTTCGAGTTCCGCCTTGGTCTCCGGATGGTCAATCTCGATTGTCACGATCCCTAGCTCAGCCCCCGCTCTTCTCGATGCGCGCCCTCAGATCGTTGAGGAACGGGATCGAGGCATATTGGTCGGCCTGCACGAAATCCCAGGCGACGCCCGTCGGCCGCGCCATGGTGGTGGCCGTTTCGATCAGGCCGACATCTGTGGCGATGAAATCGAGCGGCGAGTCGTGCGGCTGCATCGGAAGGAGCGCGTCGTCGACGACCTGCACCGAATGCACCGATGTCGCGACGGGCGTTTCGGGCGTCACTTTGCCGAGCTCCCGGAAGATCCCGAGCTCGAGGTCGGCAAAGCCGCCGCCCTTGCCTGTCCGGCCACCGGCGCGGCTGACCGCAACACAGCCGACGACGACGAAATCGAGCGGCTCCATCTCTTCGAATTCCACCGGCTCGCCATGCTCGACGAAGCCCTGCGACACGGCGGCGAGTTCGAACTGGACGCCCTTGGCCTCGAGCACCGTCGGATCGAGGCGGACGAAGGGGAAGCCCTTGGTCAGTTCCGGCACCGGCGCATAGAGGATCTTGCCGTCATAGAGCGCACGCAGCCGGACCGGGATCTGTGGCGGATCGGGATTGCATTTGACGACGCGCGCATTCTTCCAGGCGTCGAGCCGGGAGAGATGCAGCGCCGCGAGATCGGCGCCAGCAAAGTTCGGGATGCGGCTGTCGACGGGTCCGACATTGACGCCGTCAGTCATGAGCTTTGCCCAGACACGATCGCGCAGCCGATCCTTGTCGTTGTTGCGTCCGGCCCAGCGGGCGTTGAGTTCGAGTTCCGTGGTCATGAACCTTGCAATCGTATGGGGGCAACCGGCGCCGCGGTGGTGCCGGCCTGATGCAACGCTTCGGCAACCCGCAGCGCGATGTCTTCTCGCCATGCAGGCGCGATCACCTGCACGCCGATCGGCAGATGCGTGCCCGCCGGCCAGACCGGGACCGCGACGACCGGCAGGCCGATGAAGCTGATCGGCTGAGCGAAGATACCGATATTGGGCCGGGCCGGAACCCTGTTGCCGGCAAGTTCCACCTCTTTCGTGCCCGAGAGAAGCGCCGGAAACGGTGTCGAAGGGGCGAGAATGACGTCGACGGTCTCGAAGAGCCGCTCCATTTCGGCACGGAACCAGGAGCGGAAGCGCTGTGCAGCGACATACCAGGCCGCCGGCACCATGGCGCCGGAGAGAAAGCGGTCCCGGGTGTCAGGGTCGTAGTCACGAGCGCGCGACTGCAATCGCGGCAGATGCAGGGCCGAGGATTCACTGGTCGTAATGACATAGGCGGCCGCGCGAGCCCGATGCACTTCCGGCAGGTCCACCTCGCGGTCCGCACCGAGCGCCTTCGCCACATGATCGACAGCAGCAAGCGCTTCGTTGCCCGCCTGGCTGCGGAAATAGTCGCCGGCGACTGCAATACGAAGTCCGTCGATGCCAGTTCTAAGAACGCGTTCCGCATCGAGCGAGCGCCGCGTCAACTGGTGGCGATCGTCGGGGTCAGGAAACTGCAGCGCGTCGAAAGCCATGGCGAGATCGCGCGGCGAACGCGCGATAGGCCCGAGATGGTCGAGGCTGGCGACGAACGGAAAAGTTCGGGCGCGCGAAAGGCGGCCGAAGGTCGGCTTCAGGCCATAGAGGCCGCAGAAGGACGACGGCACGCGGATCGAGCCATTGGTGTCAGACCCGAGCGACAGCGCCACCATGCCAGACGCGACGGCCGTGCCCGATCCGCCGGACGAGCCGCCCGACATCCGCGCCGGATCATGCGGATTGAGCGAGGCGCCGTCATGGACGTTCTCGCCGGTGAAGTCATAGGCGTATTCGCCCATATTGACGCCGCCGATCAGCACCGCGCCCGCCTTCTGCATGCGCGTCACAAGGCTCGCATCGGCCGCGGCAGGTGGGTTCTCGCGGTTGATCTTCGAACCGGCGCGGGTGACGACCCCCTCGATGTCGAAAAGGTTCTTGACCGCATAGGGAACGCCCGCGAGCGGCGGCGCCGTACCACCGATCACGGCCGCATCGACGCGGTTCGCTTCCTCGATGGCCCGCTCGGCCGTCACGTCCGTGAAGGCATTGAGCTTGCCATCCAGCGCCTCGATGGCGTCCAGCGCCGCCTCGGTCACCTCCCGGGCGGAAACCCGGCGCGCGCGAACGTCGGCGGCGATCTCATGCCCTGGCCGGAACAGGATGTCGAAAGCACTCACGGCTCGAATACCGGCGCCGGCTCGACGTGATCATCGAGTTCGAACGCCATCACAAGCGCTGCCGCGCGCGCAGTGGCCGCCATGTTTGCGACGACGGACGGCAGCCAGGCCTCGTCGATGGTGAGCGCCATCACCGTCTCCATATGCGCGACATGCGCCGCGGCATCGAAATCACTCATCACTCAGTCCCTCCTTCACGCGGACGCAGCTTCAAGCGCGGCAAAGGGCGCCACGCACCCGACGATGGCCCCCTGCGCGGCGATCATCGAGACGGTCGCGGCCTTGTACTCGGGAAAATAGCTTTCGGTCGCATCTTCGATCAGCAGGCAGTCGAAGCCACGATCATTGGCCTCGCGCATCGTTGTCTGCACGCACACCTCCGTCGTAACGCCGGCAAAGATGAGATGCGTGATACCGATCCGCGCGAGGTCCTCGCCGAGCGGCGTGGCGTAGAAAGCACCCTTGCCCGGCTTGTCGATCACGATCTCGCCGTCAACAGGCTGAAGCTCCGGAATGATCGCATTGCCAGGCTCGCCGCGCACCATGATCCGCCCCATCGGCCCGGCATCGCCGATGCGCATCGACGGCGCGCCGCGGCAGATCTTGCTCGGGGGACAATCGGAAAGATCGGCCGCGTGACCCTCGCGCGTATGGATCACCGGCCAGCCGTTCGTACGGAAAAGGCCGATCAGCGCGGCGACAGTCGGGATGATGGCACGCAGCAGCGAGACATCATTGCCGAGCGACTCGCCGAAGCCGCCCGGCTCGACGAAATCGCGCTGCATGTCGATGACGATCAGCGCTGTCTTGTCGGGAGGGAAGGCATAGGGGAACGGCTTTGCGTCGACGGTGATCATGCTCAGTGCCCTGCCATTGCCTTGCCGATGGAATTGCGGTCGGCCTCGGCGATCGGCACGACATAATGGATGCCCCCGCCCGACATGACGGCGACACGGTCGGAAAGCTCCAGCACCTCGTCGAGATCCTCAGAGACCAGCAGCACGGCGGCGCCGCGGTTGCGCTGGTCCATGATCTGCGAGCGGATCTCCGACACCGAGGCGAAGTCGAGCCCGAAGCAGGGATTGGCGACGATCAGGACATCGACCTGTCCGGAAAGCTCGCGCGCGAGAATCGCGCGCTGGACATTGCCGCCCGAGAGATTCTCGATCGGTTCCTCGGTCGAGGGCGTCTTGATGCGATAGGCGGCGATTAGTTCGCGAGCCCTTTTGCGCATCGGCTTCGGCGACATGAAGCCGAAGCGCCGGGCGATCGGCGGCTCGTCGAAGGAACGGAACGCGATGTTTTCCGCAACGGTCATGCGTGGCACCGCCGCATTCTTCAGCGGCTCCTCCGGCAGGCCGAACACTTTGAATTTCGCCATCTGCTGACGCACGGGCTCGAAATTCTCGCCGTCGATGAAAAGCTGGCCCTCGGTCATGTCGCGCTGGCCGGAGAGCACCTCGATCAGCGTTGACTGGCCGTTGCCGGAAACGCCGGCGACGCCGACGATTTCGCCGGCATGGACCTTCAGATTGACCGCGTCGACCGCCGGCATGCCGCCGTCGTCCTCGGCGCAGACACCGGCCAGTTCCAGCGTCACCTTCTGGCCGGTGAACGCCTTGCGCGCCGCGCGCTCGCGGATCTTGGTATCCCCGATCATCATGCGGCTCATCTCGTCGACGCTGAGCGCGCTCACTGCGCCGCCGCCGACCTTTTGCCCCCGGCGGAGCACCGTGACGTCGTCGGCATAGGCCATGACCTCACGGAACTTGTGGCTGATCATCAGGATGGTCAGGTCGCCGGCCTGTGTCATGCCGCGCAGCAGGCCAAGCACCTCGTCCGCCTCGCCCGGCGTCAACACCGATGTCGGCTCGTCGAGGATCAGGAATCGCTGGTCGAGATAAAGCTGCTTCAGGATCTCAAGCTTCTGCTTTTCGCCGGCCGAAAGGCTCGAGACAGGAACCGTCAGCGGCACCTTGAACGGCATGCGCTCCAGGAACGCCTCGAGCCCGGCGATCTCCTTCTTCCAATCGATCACCGCCGGGGGATGGGCGCGGCTGATGACGAGGTTTTCTGCCGCCGTCAGCGAGGGCACCAGCGTGAAATGCTGGTAGACCATGCCGATGCCATGCGCATGCGCATCGCGCGGCGTGGCGATGACCACTTCCTTGCCGCCCACCATCACGCTGCCACGCGTCGGCTGGTAGAAACCCATGATGCATTTGACGAGCGTCGATTTACCGGCGCCGTTCTCGCCAAGCAGAGCATGCAGCGTGCCCGGCTTCACATGGATGGAAACATCCTCCAGCGCGACCAGCGATCCGAAGATCTTGGTCATGCCGACGGTTTCGAGTTCCACCGCGCGGCGCGTGGTTCCTGTCGGTTCGGCGAACGCGGTCATGACGGCGATCCTTCTGCTGCGACAAGCGATGGGAGGCGGCGGCGATCGGCAATGAGCGCGACGGGCCCGCCGCCATCGGGACCCTGGTGTTCGGCACCGCCCGACACATAGATGCCGGCATGGCCGACAAGCGCCCCGAGGCTGCCGGCAACGAAAGCGCGGGCATGGCGCGTCGAGGAGATGTCGGAATCGTCGAGCATCGTGTGGCGGAGACCGCGGAGGCGGCCGCTGGTGCCGGCCTCGGCCTTGGCAAGGAGCGCCATCAGCGCGGGACGCTCGCTGGGCGAAAGTTGTCCGTCGGCGTCAAAGCCGAGGCGACGCAGCGCGGCCCGCACCGGCTCGACATCGATGCCGTCTGCCATCACGGCATGATCGATCGCGAGCGGGCCCGACCAGTCGCGGCTCATGCCGAGCACGACGATCTCGTGATTGGCGAGCTCGACGCCGGCCGACGCCGAGGCCCTGCCCGACCAGAGCGAGGCATCACGGCCGATTGCTGCTTCATCGAAGCTTTCGAGCGCAATCTCGCCGAGCGCGACCGCGGCGCCAAGCGAGGAGGCACCGCGCGAAAGGCCCATGGATTTCAGCGTATCCCGCGTCGCGACGCTGCCGCCGCGCACCTCGACGGACGTGATGCGTTCGGCAGTCAGGAGCGGACATTTGATCTGCACGAAGTGAACGTCGGCGGGGTCATCGATGCCGGCATGCGCCATAGCCGCGCGGACGCCCTCGGCGACGAGGCGGACCTGTCCAAGCCGGCCGAGCTCGTCGAAGGGCAGCGCCGGCGTATGCGCGCCGCCGACAGCGAGCGCCGGGCCAGCTCCGGCATCGGCCGTCTCGCCGCTGCCGAGCACCAGGAAATGCGGCGACATCGCCCCCTCCGTGCCGCCAGACATTACATAGGATACGGTCTCGACGGCCTCCGGCGAGAGATGTGGCCTGAGCGCATCCTTGAGCGCGCGGACGGCAAAGGCGCGGGTGAAGTCGTTGACATTGCCATTGCCCTCGGTCTTGCCGAGGATCGCGACAATCCCACGGGGATCGATGGTGCCCGACGCAATCGCGTCCGTCAGCCCCGAGACATCGTCGGGCGCCGCGGCCGCAATGCGATGGACAAAAGCAGTGCGCGCCATCAGACGAGCCCCGCGATCAATGCATCCGACGTCGCAACGGCACCGAAGACGCCACCCTGCATCTTGACCATGTCGATCGCCGCAAGGTGGTTCTCGCGCTTGGTAGCGGCTGTGCAGTCGCTGAGCAGCACGCATTCATAGCCGAGGTCGTTCGCATCCCGCATCGTGGTGTGCACGCAGACGTCTGTAGTGACGCCAGCCAGCACGATGTTGCGGATGCCCTTCTGCCGCAGCACCAGTTCGAGATCGGTCGCGACGAACGAGCCCTTGCCCGGCTTGTCGATGATCGTCTCGCCCTCAACCGGCTGCAGCTCGGGGATGATCTCCCAGCCTGGCTCGCCGCGCACGAGGATGCGCCCGCACGGACCCTGGTCGCCGATGCCGGCGCCGATCCGCTGCGAGCGCCAGCGCTTGTTGGCCGGCAGGTCGGCGAGATCAGGGCGATGCCCCTCGCGGGTGTGGATGATGTGATAGCCCTTGGCGCGCATCGCATCGAGGACGCGGCGGATCGGCTCGATCGGCTCGCGCGTCAACGAGATGTCGTAGCCCATTGAGTCGACATAACCGCCCGGAGCGCAGAAATCGACCTGCATGTCGATGACGATGAGCGCGGTGTTTTCCGGCTTCAGATTGCCGTCGAACGGCCACGGATAGGGATCCGACGCAATCGTGCGCCCGCCCGGAACGACGGCTGCGGCGACCCGCTCGTCAAGAGTGTCTGTGCTCATGTCCCGCCCCTATTCCGCCGCCTGCTGCGCGTCCGAGGCAGTTGCGCTCTCGCCATAGAGCCGTGTCGGGGCAGCAAAGCCGCAGGCCGTGCCGTCCGTATGGACGACATCCGCCTCCCATGGCAGGCGATAGCGGCCAGCGGCGAGGTCGGTCATGTAGCTGTAGGGGCAGTCCTGCGCGCCGCCTTTGACCGCGACATAGCCGCGATGGCCGAACTGATAGATGTTGTTCTCGACGCCCCAGTTGATGCGCGCTTCGCGCACGAGATCGGGCCGAACCTCGGCAGTGATAATCTCGTCAGGCCGGCCGCTCGTGCCATGGGCGATGATCTCGCCGTCGAAGTTGACGATCATGCCCTCGCCCATGGAATCGAACGTGCCGTCCGAGCCCGACATGCAGACATTGGCGGTGACCATCAGATTGCAGAAGGCGTTGGACTGGTTGGTGAAGCGCCAGCTCTGGCGGATCGGCGCGGTGTAGCCCGCCGTGCGGATCATGATCTCGGCGCCCTTATAGGCACATTCACGCGCCATCTCGGGGAACATGCCGTCATGGCAGATGATCAGCGCCAGCTTGCAGCCCTTGGGGCCGTCGATGACGGGAATTCCGATGTCGCCCGGTTCCCATGGCTCGACGGGCACCCAGGGATGGAGCTTCCGGTAATAAAGCTTCAGCGTGCCCGTATCGTCGATGACGATGCCGGAATTATAGGGATTGCCTCCAGGATTGCGCTCCATGATCGAGAAGCAGCCCCAGATCCTGTGGCGCGCGCAGGCCTCCTTGAACGCGGCGACCTCCGGCCCGTCGAGATCGCACATGATCTCGGGATTGGTATCCATCGAGAGCCCGTGCAGCGCATATTCCGGGAACACGACGAGGTCCATGCCGGCATTGTTCCGCCGCGCCTTGCCGACCAGTTCGACGACCCGCGCGGTCTGGCGCGCGAGGTCGTCCTTCGTCACCGTCACCGGCAATTGCAACTGAACGAGGCCGATGACGACGCCAGCAGGCGCTTTGTTGAGACCGCCCAGACCGTTCATGGCGACACTCCTATTTGGTGATCGACAATTCGCCCGGCGCGCCCTTCAGCGAGCGCTTCGGCGAGACGGAGGCGATCATGATGAAAAGGGTCAGCAGGTAGGGCGCCGCATTGAAGAAGTAGTAGCCCTGCGTGATGCCGACCGATTGTAGCGCCGGCCCGATGGCACCGGCCGCGCCGAAGAGCAGGGCCGCCGCGAAGCAGAGCAGCGGGTTCCAGCGCGAGAAGATGACAAGCGCCACCGCCATCAGGCCCTGTCCCGAAGAGAGGCCTTCGCTCCAGGCGCCCGGATAATAGAGCGACAGGAAGGCACCGCCGACGCCCGCGAAGAAGCCGCCGACCGTCGTGGCCAGAAAGCGGACGAGATCGACCGAATAGCCCATGGCCAGCGCCGCCGGCGCGCTGTCTCCGGTCATGCGGATGATGAGGCCCCAGCGCGTATTCTTGAACGCCCACCACATCGCCACGGCGAGGACAATGCCCACCAGGAACAGCGGGTTGATCTCCAGCGCCGACTGGATCTGCGGATAATCAGACCATCCGCCGAGATTGATCGATGGCAAATGTGGCGCCTGCGGCTGGATGAAGGGCTTGCCGAAGAAGAAGGCGAGGCCCGTGCCGAACAGCATCATGGCGATGCCGATCGCGATGTCGTTCACCTTGGGAAGCTTGCAGATATAGCCGTGGATGGCGCCGAAGAACATGCCGGAGATACCCGCCGCCAGCACGCCGAGCCAGGGCGAGCCGGAAAGATACGAGACCGCGTAGCCCGACATCGCGCCAAAGACGAGCGTGCCCTCGAGGCCAAGATTGATGCGGCCCGACTTCTCGGTGAGGCATTCCCCGAGCGAGACGAAAAGGAAGGGCGTCGAGACGCGGATTGCCCCGGCGAACATCGCAAGAGGAACGCCCCAGAAGCCGATATCGGTCCCGCTCATCGCTTGTCTCCTCTCGCCCGGAAGAATGGCATGCGGCCATAAAGCGTCTCGCTGACCAGCAGCACCACGAACATCAGCCCCTGCAACACCTGCACCGTCGCGTCGGGCATGCCCATCCGGCGCTGGATGAGGCCGCCTGCCGCCGCGATGCCGCCGAGGAAGACCGCGACAGGGACGATGGCGAGCGGGTTCTGGCGGGCGAGGAATGCGACGAGAATGCCTGTGAAGCCGTAGCCGGCGGCGAGCGATGCATTGGCCTTGCCCTGGATTGCCGCGACTTCGAAGAAGCCGGCGAGCCCCGCGCAGGCGCCGGCGATCGCGCATGAAATGACGATAAGCCGGCCGACCGGCAGTCCCTGGGCCCGCGCCGCACGCACATTGCCGCCGGTGACGCGTGCGGCGAAGCCGAAGGTGGTGCGGTTCATCAGCACCCAGAGCAAGATCGCCACAACGATACCGACCGGCAGCCCCCAATGGACGCCAAGGCCCGGCACGTCGCCGATCATGTTGGCCTCGCCAATGGCCTGGGTCGACGGCTTGTTCGGATTGGCTGGATCGCGTAGCGCGCCTTCGACGAAGAAGTTCATGATCGCGATGGCGATATAGGACATCAGCAGGCTGGCGATCGTCTCGTTGATGCCGCGATAGTGGCGGAGTACGCCGACGAGCCCGATCCAGAGCCCTCCAACGGCGATGGCGCAAAGACCCATGACCGGGAGAACGACGAAGCTCGGCGCGCCGGCATTCACCAGCGGAATGGACGCCACGGCGGCAGCGAATCCGCCGAGCACCAGCGCGCCCTCGCCGCCGACGATGGTGAGACCGAGCCGGGCCGGAACGGCGACGCAGAGCGCGGTGAGAATCAACGGCGCGGCGCGCACCAGCGTGTTCTCCCACGAGAACCCTGTGCCGAAGCCGCCGCGCCAGAGCAGTGAGAAGAAGGTTGCCGGTGACTGGCCGAGCGCCAGCAGGAAAATCGAGAAGAGCAGCCCGGCGGCCACGAGCGCGAACAGCGGGATCAAGACATATTCCGACGATCGCCGTAGCCGGTCGAGCAACTCGGCAAGCCCGCCATAGACTGCCGGCGTCGCGTCCTGCTGTGCAATATCCGCCATCGAAGCTCTCCCGAGGAGACAAGGGACCGAAGCGGCGGCGCCGCCCGTCATCCGCCCCGGCCTCGACCGGAGCGGTGCTCTCATGCGGCGGGACTTACCCGCCGGGGCCTATCAGGTGATGGAGCCGGTGACGCCTTCGACCAGGAAGTTGATCTGGTCGATCCACGGATCGTAGGGCGCATGCACGGTACCGGCCGGGATGACTTCCTTGCCGGTGTTGTCCTTGAGCGGACCGACATAGACCGGCACCTTAGCCTTCATCTCGATCTTCGCCGCGTCAGCCGCCTTGATCGCCTCAGGCGTCGCTCCCGCGCCGTAGGGGGTGTTCTGCACGAAATCGAGGTCATAGCCGCCCGACAGGAAGTTCGGCAGCTCGCCGCCCTTGGCCAGCGTGTCGGCATACTGCTTGTAGATCGTCTCCCACTTGTATTCGGCGCCGGTGATGAAACCCTTAGGCGCGAGATCGGCCTGCGAGGCATTATGGCCGCACGACTTGACGCCTTTGGCTTCGGCGTTCTGGATGACGGTCTTCGGGCTATCGACATGGCAGGTGATGACGTCGCAGCCGGCATCGATCAGCGCGTTGGTTGCCTCGGCCTCGCGCACCGGCATCGACCAGTCGCCGGTGAAGATCACCTGAACGGTCGCGTTGGGATTGACCTTGCGGGCCCCGATCGCGAACGAATTGATGTTGGAGAGCACCGAGGAGATCGGCTTGGCGGCGACAAAGCCGAGCTTGTTCGACTTGGTCGAGAGGCCGGCGGCGATGCCGTCGATGTAGTGGGCCTGATCGAGATAGCCGAAATAGCTGCCGGCGTTCTTCGGATCCTTGTCGGTCCAGAGGGGCGCCGCATGGCGGAACTGAACGTCGGGATATTTCTTCGCGGCATCGACCATGAATGGCGAGTAATAGCCGAAGGACGTCGCGAAGATCAGGCCGGCGCCATCGAGTTCGACCATCGACTCCATGGTCTTGGCCACAGCAACCGTCTCGGGGACGTTCTCTTCTTCCACAACCTTGACGCCCGGCACGGCAGCCAGCGCCTTGGCCGCCACGGCATGCGCCTGGTTCCAGCCATAGTCGTCGCGCGAGCCGACATAGATGATGCCGATCGTCAGATCGGCCGCAAACGCCGGGCGGCGTGTCAACAGGCCGGTCGTCAGGCCGAGAGAGCCGATGGCGGCGCTCTTGAGCAGCGTCCTGCGATTGAGCGAAAATGCGGACATGGGCAATACCTTTTGCAACGGACATCGGCGCAGGCCTCCCGGCGCCGGGGTGTTCCCACTTCCGTCTCTCGCAACAGATGTGCCAAGGCGGCGACAGGTGACGGCGTGCTGCGCACAAGCGCACGCAAACATTTGATTGAACGAGCCGATTCCGATTGGGATCGTCGCTGTCCGAAGACCTCACCTGCCATGTTGCGTTCCGCCACCGATGCTCACACGGCTCCATTGCATACAATAGCGCTCGATTGCATACAATTTAGACAGGCGCATGGAACGGCTGATATTGCGGCCCACAAATGCGGCAGCTGCGACGCGGCGATGCGTTGACTTGGTGCCTGCCGGCGGTTGGCAGGGGCCGCCCCGCATACTAGGTTCGTCCACCGCCGGCCTCGACGCTGGCGCCCCGAAAATGCGAGAGGACCGCTCCATGTCGTTCGATGTGACACCCGCTTTTGCCCTGCCACAGGATGCCGGCGAGGCGACGCTCGTTGGGCGGGTGTTCAGGCCCGATCTCGACGGTCCCTCCATCATTTCGCTGAGGGGCGACGAGGTCTTCGACATCACGGCCGCGGTCGTCACCATGCGCGACCTCTGCGAGACGGAAGATCCGGGCCGCGTTGCCGCCATGGCCGACGGCGAGACGCTTGGCAGCCTTGCCGATATCCTCGCCAACACGCCGCTCGCGACGCGTGATCGCACCAAGCCGTGGCTGATCTCGCCGATCGACCTCCAGGCGGTGAAGGCCGCCGGCGTCACCTTCGTCGTCTCGATGCTGGAACGCGTGATCGAAGAGCAGGCGCGCGGCCTGCCCGAACGCGCCAATGCGATCCGCTCGGAGATCCAGACGACGATCGGCGACGATCTCGCTCGTCTCCGCCCCGGCTCCGAGCAGGCGGCGGCGCTGAAGGCGCTGCTGATCGAAAAGGGCATGTGGTCGCAATATCTCGAGGTCGGCATCGGCCCGGACGCGGAGATCTTCTCGAAGGCACAGCCGATGTCGAGCGTCGGCCATCTCGCCGAGGTCGGCATTCATCCGATCTCGACCTGGAACAATCCCGAGCCGGAAGTGGTGCTCGTCGTCTCTTCGAGCGGCCATATCGTCGGCGCGACGCTCGGCAATGACGTCAACCTGCGCGATGTCGAGGGCCGCTCGGCGCTGTTGCTGTCGAAGGCCAAGGACAACAATGCCAGCGCCTCGATCGGACCGTTCATCCGCCTGTTCGACGCCTCGTTCTCGCTCGACGATGTCAGGCAGACCGAGGTCCGGCTGACGGTGACGGGCGAGGACGGCTTCCGCCTGGACGGGTCCAGCGCGATGTCGAAGATCAGCCGTGACCCCGCGGATCTCGTCAAGCAGACCGTCGGCAAGAACCATCAATATCCCGACGGCTTCGTGCTCTATCTCGGCACGATGTTCGCCCCGGTGCAGGACCGCGACGGTCCCGGCCAGGGCTTCACGCACAAGATCGGCGACATCGTGACGATTGCAGCGCCGAAGCTCGGCCAGTTGTCAAACCGCGTGGTTCTATCCTCGGATGCCGAGCCCTGGACCTTCGGCGCCACCGCGCTGATGCGGAACCTGTCGGGGCGCGGCCTCCTCTAGAGGCCGACGTTCGACGCCGCGGCGAAGCAGCGTTGCCGGGTGTGCCCGGCAACGTCACGCGCCTCAGGCGCTCTGGCGCTCCAACGCCGGATCCTCGGCAAACTGGTAGCGGTAGAGCTTCTCATAGAGGCCCTGCTTGCGCACCAGCTCGGCGTGGGTGCCGCTTTCCAGCACCTTGCCATGCTCGATAACTGCGATCTCGTCGGCAGTCAGGATGGTCGCGAGGCGGTGGGCGATGACGATCGTCGTTCGGCCCTCGACCAGCTTGTCGAGCGCGGCCTGGATCATGCGCTCGGATTCCGAATCGAGCGCCGATGTCGCCTCGTCGAGCAGCAGGATCGGCGCGTTCTTGAGGATGGCGCGGGCAATGGCGATACGCTGGCGCTGGCCACCCGAGAGCTGGACGCCGTTCTCACCGACCGTGCTGTCATAGCCGTTCGGCAGGTTCATGATGAAATCATGCGCAAAGGCATCGCGTGCCGCCTGCTCGACTTCGGCATCGGTCGCGTCGAGACGGCCGATGCGGATATTGTCGCGTGCCGTGCCGGAGAACAGGAACACGTCCTGGCTGACAAAAGCGATATGCTGACGCAACGTATCGATCGAAACCGTGCGGATATCCTGCCCATCGACGCGGATCGCGCCCTTCTGGACATCGTAGAACCGCTGGATCAGCGACAGGATTGTCGACTTGCCGCCGCCCGATGGCCCGACCAGCGCGAGGCGCTTGCCGTGCTCGACCGAGAGCGTGATGCCATGCACCACCGGCTCGCTGGTACGGTAGCCGAAGGTCACGTCATCAAGATCGATGCGGCCGCGCGTCAGCTTGAGCGCCGGGTTCTCGTCGTTCTCGGTGACGCTGACCGGGTGGTCGAGGATCGAGAACAGCGCGCGAACGCCGACAAGGCTCTCTGCAAGTCCGACCTGGACACGGGCAAGGCGTTTGGCCGGCTCGTAGGCAAGCAGCAGCGCGGTGATGAACGACATGAATTCGCCCGGCGTCTTGCCGGCCGAGATCGTGCTCCAGCCGGCATAGAAGATCACGAGGCCGATCGAGACGCCGCCCAGCGTCTCCATCAGCGGGCTGGTCCGCGCCTGCAGCTGCGAGATCTTGTTGGCGCGCTTCTCGACGGCGCCCACGGCGTCGGACATGCGCGTACGCATATGGTCGCCGAGGCCGAACGCCTTGACGATCTTGGCGCCGTGCACGGTTTCCTGGATGATCGATATGATCGCGATGCCCGATGTGAACTCGGCCCGCGCGATGCTGCGGATACGCTTCACCAGCCGCGTGATGAACATGATCGCCACCGGCGCGACCACCAGCGCGAAGACTGCCATGATCGGCGCCTGGTAGACCATCACGAAGACGAGACCGATCAGCGTCACGAAATCGCGGCCGACGCTAAGCACGAGCGTGTCGATCACGCTGCGGATGCCGTTGGCGCCGGCGGAGATCGACATGATCATCTCGCCCGAGGCGCGCTCGTTATAGAAATTGAGGCCGAAACGCAGGATCCGGTCGTAGAAGCGGTTCTGGTTCTCAGCGACGATGCGGTTTCCGATGCGGCTCTGGACGACCATCTGCCCGTAGGTCGCCGCGCCCTTCACGACGAAGATGCCGACGACAGCACAGGAGAGGAGAACCAGCATCTCCTTGTCCTGCTTGACGAAAATCTGGTTCACGACGCTGCTCATGATCCAGGCCGACAAAGAGGTCATGCCGGCCACGATGAACAGGAAGAAGAAGGACAGCGTGTAGCCCTTCCAGTGCGTCTTGTAGTTGCCGCGCAGGATGCGCGCGATCATCGCCACCGTGCCGTCGGGATCGGCGAGATCCGCTCGGAACGATTGCCAGCGCCGGACGAGGAAGGAGGGACGGACGACGCTTGCCAGACTGTCCTCGGCGGCTTTGACTTCGGTATGTTCCATGAGACATGAGCCCGTCGCCTCGAAGTGCAACGCGATCGGACACGGTTCCCGTCGTTGATGATGGCGCCCTTTTACCGCCCCTGCCCTCTTCTGTCCATCGACCGCCCTTGCGGCTAATTCAAGCAGGATCGCCCCTCTTGCAAGGCGCCCCCGCGATGACCAGCGGCGACGAGCCCACTTTCAATTCTCCGCGAGACGCGGGATCGTTCGCGCAGGCAGATTCAAATGGGGTTGGCGATGGCGGCAAGGGCGATCCGTGGAACGGTGGCTCGGTTTCAGGGCGACCCCTTCGGCCCTGCAGGACGCGAGGCGCTGGTCTTCGAGGAAGATTGCCTCGTCCTCGTGGAGGACGGCATCATCGCCCGCGTCGGCCCGGCCGAAACCATGCTGGCAAGCCTGCCGCCCGGCACGCCCGTCGATCACTATCCCGGTGCGATCCTTTCACCTGGATTCATCGACGCTCATGTCCACTATCCGCAGATGCAGATGATCGGGGCCGCCGGTGAGGAGTTACTCGCCTGGCTCGACGCCTTCACATTTCCCGCCGAGGCTGGGTTTTCCGACCCGGAACATGCCGAGGATGTCGCCGGGCGCTTCCTGCGCGAATTGCTCCGGGCCGGCACGACCACCGCTGCGGTCTACTGCACGGTGCACGCCCATTCGGTCGATGCGTTCTTCGCCGAGTCCGAGCGCTTCGGCACGCGCATGATCGCTGGCAAGGTGCTCATGGACCGCAACGCCCCGCCGGACCTCACCGACACGGCGGCCAGCGGCACCGAGGAAAGCGCCACGCTGATCGCCCGCTGGCATGGCAAGGGCCGCCAACTCTACGCGATCACACCCCGCTTCGCGCCATCCTGTTCGGAGGAGCAACTCGAAGCCGCCGGCCGCCTCTGGCGGGAGCATCCCGGCACCTACGTCCAGACCCATCTTTGCGAAAACGTCGCCGAAACGGCTTGGGTCGCTGAGCTCTTTCCCGAACGATCGAGCTATCTCGATGTCTACGACCATGCCGGTTTGACCGGCCCGCGCGCCATTTTCGGCCATGCCGTGCATATGACGGAAGCGGACTTCGCCTGCTGCCACCGCACGGGTTCGGTACTGGCACACTGCCCGACCTCAAACCTGTTCCTGGGCAGCGGCCTTTTCCGCCTGTTCGAGGCAAAACGCGCCGATCGGCCGGTCAAGGTCGCGCTCGGCACGGATCTTGGCGCCGGCACCAGCTTTTCCCAGCTCCAGACCATGAACGAGGCCTACAAGGTGGCAAAGCTCGGCGGCACCACGCTGTCCACAGCCGAGGCGCTCTGGCTCGCGACGACAGGCGCTGCCGAGGCGCTGCATCTCTCCGATCGCATCGGCGCCATCGAGCCTGGCCGCGAGGCGGATATCATCGTGCTCGATCCCGCGGCGACACCGCTCCTTCAGTTCCGCACCGCCTATTGCCGCGACCTCACGGAGACGCTTTCCGTCCTAATGACGCTTGGCGATGATCGCGCCGTCCGCGCAAGCTATGTCGCCGGCGTACCAGTCTATGACCGCGACCGGGCCGGCGATCCGTTCGTCTATCCCACCTGAGCCACGCCGCGCGCGATGATCGCGCGGTATGTTTCGAAGCTCAGCTTCGGCGTCCGCTTCTGCGTCTCGAAATCGACATGGACGATGCCGAAGCGCCTCGCATAGCCGAACAGCCATTCGAAATTGTCGAAAAGGCTCCAGACCATGTAGCCGCGAAGATCGACGCCGTTCTTCTTCGCCTCCAGCGCCGCGGCAATGTGGCGGGCGACATAATCGGCGCGCAACGGGTCAACGACCTGACCCCGCTCCATCACCTCGTCGTTCGGTCCGAAGCCGGCGCCATTTTCGGTGATGTAGATGGGCGGATTGCCGTAGTCGTCGCGAATGCGCTCGAGCAGCGTCCGCAGCGCGTCGGGACGGACAGGACCGTTGAAAGCCCGCGGCGCCGGGTCGGGATTGGTGTCGAACCAGCGATATCCAAACGGGGCGGCGGCATCGCTGCGGATATAAGACGGCGCATAGAAGTTGACGCCGAGGAAATCCGGACGGTTCGCCGCCATCAGCGCAAAATCCGCTGGTTCGACGCGAAAGGCCGGATCGAGGCGCCCGAAGATCTCCATCACCTCATCGGGATAGCGGCCCTTGAACATCGCATCGAGGCACCAGCGATTGATGATCGCATCGGCGCGGCCGGCCGACGCCGCGTCCTCGGCACTGCCGCTTTCCGGCAGCATCGGCATCAGCGGCAGCGCCAGGCCGATCTCGCCTTGAAATCCAGCCGCGCGGAAATCGGCGATCACCGCCGCGCTCGCCACCATCCAGTGATGCAGCGCGATCCCCTGCCGGCCCAGCATCGCCTCGGTAACCGCTCCCCCCTCCTTGATGGCGGCAATCATCGGCTCCATCAGAAAGAGGTCGATGAAGGGCTCATTAAAGGTGATGTATTTCGAGACGCGGTCGCCGAGCGCCTCGCGCGCTACGCGGGCGTAATCGCGGAACCAATCGACCGAGCGGCGGTCGTGCCAGCCGCCCTCGGCCTGCAGTGCCTGCGGCAGGTCCCAATGGAACAAGGTGACGATCGGCTCGATGCCGGCGGCGATAAGGTCGTCGCAGAATCGCTGGTAATGGGCGACGCCGGTTGCATTGATCCGGCCAGCACCGTCCGGCAGCAGTCGCGACCAGGACAGCGAGAAACGATAGCAATCGAGGCCGAGCCGCTGCATCAGCGCGATATCCTCGAGATATTGCGTGCGGTCATAGGCATTGATCGCAACATTGCCGGTCTCGAATTTGCCGGACACCGGCTCGGTAACGCGGTCGATATTGGTCCACACATCCCAGTTGCTGAGGCCCTTGCCACCCGCCTGCCAGCCGCCCTCGACCTGATAGGCAGCGCTCGCCGCCCCCCAGAGAAAACCGCGCTCGTCTTTGGCCATGATATGCCTCCCCATTCCCGCACCACTGAATCCCGCTTCGTTATCAATCAAAGCGGATTGTCCACTCCACGTAGACAACCTTGTGCCGGCCGACCGATTGTGTTTGGCCAGATGACAGCCGATCTTTGCGTCAGACAATAACTTCAAACGGGAGACTGCCGCTATGGACCTCACCCTCGGAGGCTTCCACCATCTGACCGCCATCACGGCCAACGCGCCGGGCAATCTCGATTTCTACACCCGCGTGCTGGGCCTCCGCCTCGTCAAGAAGACGGTGAACCAGGACGACACGACGGCCTATCACCTCTTCTATGGCGATGGCGACGCGACGCCCGGTTCCGATATCACCTTCTTCGACTGGCCAGCCGCGCCTGCCCGCCGTGGCACGCATTCCGTCACCCGCACGGGCTTCCGCGTCGATCCGGCCAGCATCGGCTGGTGGCGCGACCACCTCGCCGCCGCCGGCGCCAAGATGGCCGAGCCCAACGAGACAACCGGACGCCTGTCCCTTGCCTTCGAGGATCCCGAAGGCCAGCGGCTGGCACTCGTCGCTGACGAGCGCATCGCCACGCGTCATCCCTGGGAGAAAAGCACCGTTCCGGCCGAACACCAGATCCTCGGCCTTGGCCCAATCACCATGAGCGTGCCGGCGCTCGGGCCGACCGAGCAGGTTCTGACCAAGGTGATGAACATGCAGAAGCTGCGCGACTATCCGGTGAGCGCGATCTCGTCGAATAGCGTCCACGTCTTCGGCATGGGCGAAGGCGGACCGTCGGCGGAGCTCCATGTTGCGGTCGAGCCCGACCTTCCCGTTGCCCGTGAGGGCGCCGGCGGCGTGCATCATGTCGCTTTCCGCACGCCGGACCACGACGGACTGACAGCCTGGACCGAGCGGGTGCGCGGTTTCCGCATCCCGTCGTCCGGCGAGGTTGAGCGCTATTATTTCCGCTCGCTCTATTTCCGCGAGCCGGGCGGCGTCCTCTTCGAGATCGCCACCGACGTCCCCGGCTTCACGGCTGACGAACCGCTGGAGACGCTCGGCGAACATCTGTCGCTGCCGCCCTTCCTCGAGCCGCGCCG
Source organism: Kaistia soli DSM 19436 (assembly GCF_900129325.1). GTDB lineage: Bacteria > Pseudomonadota > Alphaproteobacteria > Rhizobiales > Kaistiaceae > Kaistia > Kaistia soli. The sequence goes on from NZ_FQUP01000004.1 coordinate 24,736, forward strand.
CGCCTCGATCGAGAGCCGCCTGCAGCCGCTCTAGCCTGCCACGCGGCGCCCCCACCGGGCGCCGCGTCTCTCCATCCCGACATCGGATCATCATCATGACCCTCTCTCAGACACGCAGCGCGCCGCCCCATGGCGGCCGCCCCATCCTTGCCGCCGGCGCTGCGCCGGAAGAGGCTCGTGGTGCCGTCGTCATGCTGCATGGGCGCGGCGGCAGCGCCGAGGATATCCTCTCGCTCAGCGCCTATTTCCGTCATGGCGACCTTGCTTTCCTGGCGCCGGCGGCCGCTGGCAATGTCTGGTATCCGCAGCGTTTCATCGAGCCGCGCGCGGTCAACGCACCGTATCTCGGCTCAGCCCTGGAGACGGTCGCCAACCTTCTCGATGATCTGAACGCGGCTGGCCTCGCCGATGAGCGGATCGTTATTCTCGGCTTTTCGCAGGGCGCCTGCCTCGCCCTCGAGGCCGCCGCGCGGCGCCCGGCCCGCTATGGCGGCGTCGTCGCGCTGTCTGGCGGGCTGATCGGCGTCGATGCCGAACTCTGGCAGGGCGACGAGCGGCTCGCTGGAACGCCGGTGCTGCTTGGTTGTTCTGAGCGGGACGGTCATATCCCGCTCACTCGCGTCGAGGTCTCGGCCGAGCGGTTCGCGGCCAGCGGCGCCAGCGTGACGAAGCGGATCTATCCAGGATCGAGCCACGGCGTGAACGACGACGAAGTCGGCCTCATCCGCACGCTGCTGACCGGTCTCGGCCAGCCGGCTTGACGGCTCGTGTGTGGCGGGCTCCGATTGCCATCCATTGGCCGCAGAGGAGCCTGACCATGCCTGAAGTGATCGTCTATGCCGTCGAAGGTCGCTCGATCGAGCAGCATCGCGGCCTCGTCAAGGATATCACCGATGCCGTGACGCGGAACTTCGGCGTCACCGCGGAGCAAGTCGTCGTGCAGATCGTCGAATCCGCGCCATCCCGCAAGGCGCGCGGCGGCATCCTCTTCAGCGACCGCTGAAGAGGACAAATGGACCTACGGAGGGAGCGAGCCGGCAGATCTCCGACGCGGCGCGGGCGGCGCATCCACAGGCCGTCTTGAGGATGGACTGCGAAAGCGCGTACCGGCCCTTGTCATCCCTCCCGCGGCCATGTATCACCCGCTTCGCGCGAACGGCGCCACCGCGGAGAGGTGGCAGAGTGGTCGATTGCACCGCACTCGAAATGCGGCATACTCGCAAGGGTATCGGGAGTTCGAATCTCCCCCTCTCCGCCAATAAATTCTTGTTTTCAATGGCTTTTTGACCTTTGAGAGACCGCGGCCGATAACGCCGTCGTTTCCGAGGCTTGCGGGCGGTCGATCTTCACGAGGGTGGAGAGAGACGCATATTGCGCCCAGCCACCCGCGCATTTTAAGCCCCCGTCTCCGCGGCGGCTTTCGGCAGTACCCCCTTTTTCCATTTTGGGTACCGGCGGTTCGCTGACTGCGCCTCTATCAGTCTCACGGCTTCCTAACGCCTGCGCGAGGCAAGGGCAGCTACCGGCATCTGACCAAAGGGGGCGCACTGGACCCGGCGCCCGCCGATCAAGCTTTCCGCTACCGGCAGACCGCGTGAGACCGTCCTGGAAACCCCGACACAAGATGCTGACGAAGCCCGAGAAGCAAAGCTGCCGAAGTGGCATCGATGGCATACGCCCTTGCTTCCATTTATTGGATCCTAGCGCAGGGCAGGCTGGAAAGCTGCGAGGCGTTACTCGAATCCAAGCACGCGGCGCTGCTCCGCCCAATCGATCGGCAGCCGGGTGTCGGCCATTAGCTTGTTGGCTGTGAGGGTTACAGGCTGCCGGCCTTCGAGGATTGCCGTCACGATGTCGGGTGCAAGGAAGGCCAGCCTGACGAGCCGCGAGACATAAGACTTGTTCAAGCCCTCGTTCCTGGCGAGTTCGGCCGCGGTGAGTTCGGGATCGCTGTTCAACCGGTCGAAAAGACGGCTCGCCCGAGCGAGGATTCTCGCGAGGCTCCGGTCGGGCTCCGCCGCCGCCGTTCTGCCCGGCACGATCAGCCTGAGTTCGTGGCCGGCTCGCCTGAAAGCAACCGGGACGGTCAGTTTGATGTCGCCACGACGAATCTGCTCGCCATCTGAACCTAAGGGTGCCGCGGCAACTTGCTTCGAATTCGTTTCAACACGATCGGCCGGTAGGCCTGCGTCGCGGACGTTCAGGATCTGCACGAGCGCCGACCTGTCGATCGAGACGTCGACACGATCACCATTGACAGCGATGCGCTGGAGGATGGCGAGCAAGAAATCTCGTTGAGCAACCTCGCCGCCGCTAGCGAGGACCGACGCCTGCCGTCCGGCCGCGTCCAACAGAACTCTCTGGCTCACTGCATCGAGGGCGCGAAGCTGACGATTGGCCGGTTCCTCCTCCGCATCCGCTGCCGCGACGATCTCGGCCGGAGTGGTGAGGAAAGTGCGTAACCGGTCGAGAACAAGGCGTTCGATGCCGGCGGAGGGGAGACGCTGCCCGGTCAAGGCTGCATTGACTGGTCTCGGCTCGTCGCCAACGTCCGACTTCCCCGGTCTGGCGGCTATCAGCGTCTGCGAGACATAGTAGCGATAGCGGACGCCGTTCTTGCTGGCATGGGTGGGCGTCATCCGGTTGCCGTCGGCATCGAAGATGAGCCCGGCGAGCAGCGACGGCGCATCAGCATTGGTGCCACGCTCGCGGTCGACCCGATTGATAGCAAGGATCCGCTGGACGTCGTCGAACAGCGCCTCGTCGATGATCGGATCGTGCTGACCAGGATGCGACACACCCTTGTGCGCGATCTCGCCGCGATAGAGCCGGTTCGCCAGCATGGCATAGAGCGCACCACGGCCGAGCGGCTGCCCGCCATAGGCTGCGCCATTGTCGCGCTGACGAACTTTGCTGACGACGCCGGTACGGTCGAGTTCCGCCTGCAGGAGCCGGACCGACTTCAACGCCGTGTAACGCTCGAAGATCAGCTGGACGGTTCTGGCTTCCGCCGGGTTCACGACCAGCTTGCGATCCTGGACGTCGTAGCCGAGCGGCGGCAGGCCGCCCATCCACATGCCCTTCTTCTTAGATGCGGCGATCTTGTCGCGGATGCGCTCGCCGGTGACCTCGCGCTCGAACTGCGCGAACGACAGCAGCACGTTCAGCGTCAGCCGTCCCATGCTCGATGTGGTGTTGAAGGCCTGGGTGACCGAGACGAACGACACCGAGCGCTGGTCGAAGATCTCGACGATCTTGGCGAAGTCCGCCAGCGATCGCGTGAGCCGGTCGACCTTGTAGACGACGACCACGTCGATCTTGCCGGCAGCCATATCGATCAGCAGCCGCTTCAGCGCCGGCCGCTCCATCGTGCCGCCGGAGATACCACCATCGTCATACATCTGCGGCAGGGCGATCCAGCCCTCGTGGCGCTGCGACAGGATGTAGGCCTCGCAAGCCTCCCGCTGCGCATCGAGCGAGTTGAAGTCCTGCTCAAGCCCCTCTTCGCTCGATTTGCGGGTATAGATCGCGCAGCGGAGCTTTGTCGTTGCAGCCGAAGCCATCCGGTGCGAGGACGATGATGAAGACGACCTAGCCATCGTTTGATGCCTTCGCCTTCCGGGGCCTCGGTACCGGTGCGGAGGCGAGCTTGCCCTTTCGCTGTAAGCCACCGGTCTTTCCACTTGCCGCGCCGATACCGAAGAAGCGCGGTCCTGACCAATGCGTGCCGGTGATCTCGCGGGCGATCTCGGTCAGCGATCGGTAGCTGCGTCCGGCGTAGTCGAAGCCGGCGTCCGTCACGGTGACGCTATGGGTTCGGCCATGCCACTCGCGAACAAGCCGCGCGCCGGGCATCAGCACCACGCGAGCGGCACCAAGGCGATCATCCCCCGCCGACGACGTTGCTTTGCCGGCGGAGGCCGCCTCCGCCGCATCGGCGAGGGTGCGCAACCTGCGAGCATCGGCCTTGCCGAGTCCGCCAAACGCGATCTCCTGGTAGCGATAGCCGATCGCCCGCATCAGCAGATCGCGGCTGAGCGAGGGCGGCTGCGAGCGGAACAGGCGGCGCCACTCGGTCTGTAGCGCCGCCGTGTTCATCGTCTCCAGCTCCGCCAGCCTGCTGGCGAGGGAGGTAGTCACTGGCATCGACTTCAGACCGCCGCGTCCGATACTGAAGGCGCGGCCTCAACCGTCGGGCTCAGGAGGATCCGGTAGACCGAACCGGCATCCCCATCCTTCTGCCGGTCAATGCGGTGGCCCTTCTTGCGCAGGCCGCTCAGCACCGCCCGCACCGTATGCGGCAGCCAGCCGGTCGCCGCTATCAGCACCTCGATCGTGGCACCGTCCTGACGCGACAGCAGAGCGATGATCTGGTCCTGCTTCGAGGGCGCCGTTGCGGCTTCTCCATGTCAGCATCGACGGGCGCTGTGGCCGCATCTCCACCATCGCTGATCGGCTCGATCCCGATCGCGGCGAGGCCGGCTGGTGCCAGGCGAAGCCCGATCCAACTCGAATTCTCATCTCCTCGCCAGCTCTCGACCTCCGTCTTGACGGCAACCTCTTCAACGAGCTCTCGCGACAGAAGGCTCGTCAACAACGCCGTGAGCGCGCTGCCGCGCGCCTTCAGTCCATCCGGCACCGGCAGCATCATTCCGTTGTCGCGATTGGCGGCGGCGTTCAGCAGCACCAGCGCCGTGTCGGACAGCTTCTTGGCCGGCATATTGCCGGTCGCCCGCGGCTCTGCCGAGACACGGCCCTGATCGCCGCCGTCGATGGTGAGATTGATGTCCATGATCTTGCTCCATTCGGCACCGACACGTTGCTGGCGCTTGCACGGAGGCGAGCCCGGCGGAGACCACAGGCCGGACGGAGGCTGCGTCCGGCCGGCTATCGCGCCGTCGACGCAGACACAGCAATGCTTGCCGGCGGTGGGAAGTCCAGTCGGAATGTCGGAGCGCTAGAAACGGTGGAGCAGCCGCTGTCGACTCAAAGCGGCCTTCCCTAGACGCCTTTGCGAAGGTCCGCTCTGCGCCCTCATTTCGGTCGTAGCCGGTGCCTTGTGCGCATCCCGAAAGCGGACATCTCGGCATCTCGGCGGAATGGTAAACCTGCGCCGATCGTAGATTGGACTTACCCGACGACCCGCTCCACGAAGTCTGCGAATGCCCGCGCCTTGGCGCCTGCAAGACGCCCCGTGGGGAAGACCGCCCAGAGGTCGATGCTCGTAAGCTCCCAGTCTTCAAGGACGCACGTAACCTCACCGCTCAGTAGTTCCGGCCAGAACATCCAGTCCGAGGTGACGGCCAGCCCCATGCTAGCCTTAACCGCTGCGCGAATGCCTTCGGCTGCGCTGAACTGAACCCGACCGGAGACCACAACAGAGGCTTCGGTTCCCTCCCTGCGGAAGGTCCAGCTCCTGCCGAGCTGGGAATAGACCACCGCCTGATGCGCGGCGAGATCTGCCGGCACCTGAGGCACGCCGTGCTTTTCAAGATAGGCAGGGGTCGCGACCACGGACCGCCGACCGGTTGCAAGACGTCGCGCAACGGCAGAAGAGTCGGTGAGTTCGCCCATGCGCAGCGCGATGTCGATGCCCTCGGACACGAGATCGATCACCCGGTCGTCGAGTACCACGTCCACTTCCAGTTCAGGGTGCTCCTCGAGGAATTCCGGCAGGCGCGGAATGATCATCAACCTCGCGAATGTCGTCGCCGCGCACACGCGAAGGCGCCCGAACAATCCTGCGCCCGCTCCCTTCGCTTCCAACTCGGCCTCGTCCGCTTCATGGATCGCTGCCTTTGCCCGCTCATAGAAGCGAACGCCGGCGTCGGTCGGCGACAAACCGTGGGTCGACCGGATGAGCAGGCGGACCTGAAGGCGGTCCTCCAGCTGTGCGATCGTCTTCGAGATCGCCGGCTGACCGACACCTATCTGTCGGGCCGCCTGCGAGAATGACCCCGCTTCCACCACCCGCACGAATGTGGTCATCGCCTGCAATCGATCCATTGCTTATTCTCCCTGGGAATAAGCAATATGGCCTTCAGCTGTCTGCCTCAAGCCCCTTGGAATGGTCATAACTCTCTCCAACGAACACGATCCGATGGAGACGAGCGATGATCGAAGTCTATGCCTTTTCCACCCCCAACAGCGTCAAGGTGCCGATCGCGCTGGAGGAACTCGGTCTTGCCTATGACCTGAAGGCCGTGAACGTCCGCAAGGGCGAGCAGAAGGCGGCGGCGTTCGTGGCGCTCAATCCGAACGGCAAGGTGCCCGTCCTGCTGGACGACGGCTTCATCCTGACGGAAAGCGCCGCGATCCTCATCTACCTGGCTGAGAAGACCGGCAAGCTTTTGCCGAGCGACGGCGAGGGCCGCGCCCGAGTCTTCGAACAGCTGTTCTTTCACGCTTCGGGCCTAAGCCCCGCCTTCGGCAATGCCGGCTTCTTCAAGCGCTCCTCGCCCGAGCCGCAGCCGATCGCCGAAGCCCGCTTCACCACCGAAGCCGAGCGCATTCTCGGCCTCCTCGATACGAAGCTTGCCGATCAGGCCTTCATGGCTGGTGAGGCCTTCACCATCGCCGACATCGCCCATTTCGGCTGGCTGTGGCGCCGGCAATTCCCCGGCCTGACGCTCGACGACCGCGCGAACCTTTCCCGTTGGTACGAAACCGTGGCCGCCCGCCCCGCCGTCCAGCGCGCCATCGCTCGCGTCGAGGCGCTGGTCGAAGCTCCTACCTCTGCGGCCTGACCCAAGGCGCTTCCTGTCCCGCTTCCTCTTCAACCCGACCACAGAACCCGGACATACAGGAGTACCCCCATGTCTCGCTTCGATACCTACAAGAACAACTTCCCGAATGCCCGTCTGACCCGTTCGCCGAGCGGCGTCCTCGAAGTCGCGCTCCATACCGATAGCGCCAAGCTTCTGTTCAACGGCCACACCCATGAGCAGTTCGTCGAACTCTTCCACCAGATCGGTTCGGATGCCGACAACCGAGTCGTCATCCTCACCGGCTCGGGCGATGCCTTCATGGATGCGATCAGCCCCGAGGGCTTCGATTTCTTCTCGCCGCTCGGCTACGACAAGATCCTGCGCGAGGGCAAGAAGGTGCTCATGAACATCCTCGACATCGAGGTCCCGATGATCACCGCGCTGAACGGTCCGGTCCTCCTGCATTCGGAATATGCGCTGCTGACCGACATCATCCTCGCAACCCCGGAAACGGTCTTCCAGGACAAGCCGCATTTCGACTTCGGCATCGTGCCGGGCGATGGCGTCAACCTGCTCTGGCCGGAAGTGATCGGCAGCGTGCGCGGCCGTTACTTCATCCTGACCCGGCAGGTCCTGGATGCGAAGACCGCCCAGGATTGGGGCGTCGTCAACGAGATCGTGCCAGCCGACAAGCTGCTCCCCCGTGCCCGTGAAATCGCCGAAGGCATCGCAGCGCTTCCGCCGCTCACCAGCCGCTACACCCGCATTGCCCTGACGCAGAAGCTGCGCCGGATCATCGACGAAGGTGCCGGCTATGGTCTGGCCCTCGAAGGCATCAGCGCCGCCGAAGTGGCGCGGTCGATGGCCGCCAAAGGCTGATCATTCCCATCCATCGCCGGGCTTCAGCGCAAAGCCTGGAGTCCGGCACGTCCCACGTTCAGAATAGAGGGGCAGATCCATGACCCTGCAATCCAAGATCGATGCCTTCAAGGCCGATTTCCAAGCCGGCAAACCGCCTTACAGCGTACCCTATTCGGTCATCGAGACCATGCAGCGCGCAACCGCCGAGCTGATTGCCTCGGGCGCGGCCCAGAAGGCACTGAAGGCTGGCGATCGCCTACCGGAATTCATGCTGTCCGATCCCGACGGCAAGACGGTTTCGTCCGCTGATCTTCTGGCGCATGGCCCGCTGGCGATCAGTTTTTATCGCGGTGTCTGGTGCCCCTACTGCAACATGGAACTGCAGGCGCTCCAGAAAACGCTGCCGCAGTTCGAGGCGCTCGGCGCGCAGCTTGTCGCCATCTCGCCGCAGAACCCGGTCAACAGCCGCAAGTCGATGCGCCAGAACAACCTGACCTTCCCGATCCTGTCGGACCCGCACAACGACGTGGCCGCCGCCTTCGGCCTGCGCTTCCACATGCAGGATTACCTGATCGAGCTCTACAAGTCGCTGAAGAACGACCTTCCGGCCTTCAACGGCGACGACAGCTGGACCCTACCGATGCCGGCCCGCTACGTGGTCGGTCAGGACGGCGTGCTCCTCTATGCGGAGGTCAATCCGGACTATACTCGCCGTCCGGAACCGGAAGACATGCTGCCGGCGCTTCGCCTTGCGGCCAGCCGCGCCGCTGCCTGATCCATTCAATCCGTATCGGCGCTGCTGATCTTGAGGTAGGGCCTGAGGTTTCTTCCCATGCAGAGAACGTTCCTGATCACTGGCGCCAGCAAGGGCATCGGTCTCGCCCTGGCCCACCGCCTCGCCGAACGCGGGCACACCGTCATCGGCATTGCCCGGAACCCGAGCGCCGATTTCCCCGGACCGCTCCACACGCTCGACCTGTCCGAACGCGCAGCCAATGACGACCTGGCCGCAATCGTCAGGGGCAGCGACGTCGATGGCGTGATCAACAATGTGGGTCTGGTCCAAGCCGAGCCGCTCGGCGACATCGCCGTCGAAACGCTCGAGGAGGTGATGCGCGTCAACCTGCATCCCGCCCTCGTGGCTGTGCAGGCGGCCTTGCCCGGCATGCGCACGCGCAGCTGGGGCCGTGTCGTCAATATCTCCAGCCTCACCGTTCTAGGGAGCGTGCAGCGGACGAGCTATGCCGCTGCCAAGGCCGCACTCGTCAGCTTCACACGAAGCTGGGCTCTGGAACTCGCACCGACCGGGATCACCGTGAATGCTGTCTCGCCCGGGCCAACCGAAACGGAACTGTTTCGGGCGAACAATCCGATCGGCAGCGCAGGTGAGGCGCGCTACCTCTCCGGCGTTCCCATGGGCCGGTTCGGCCGACCGGGCGAGGTGGCCGCTGCGATTGAATTTTTGCTGTCGGACGACGCCGCGTTCATCACCGGCCAGACGCTGCACGTCGACGGTGGAGCCTCGATCGGGAAGTCTTTGCTGTAGGATGACTGCAATCGGTCCAATGCCTGCTCTGGATCGGTCTCGGGAGCAGCGCACCGAAGTTCCATGACTGTTCTCATCCTCTAAACTCCAGAAGTTGACAGTCTGCCAGCGGCCCCGAAGCGGCCTTTCCGGCACGCCATTGCGAATGGCCGCTTTGCGCCCTCGCTCCGGCCGGACAGGCCGGTGGAGTCACTCCCCAAAAGTAGACGTTCTCCGCAAAGCCAGTTTCCCGACCCCTACTCGCCTGTGCGGGAAAGCAATTCGTCGAGCTGCTCCAGCTGCTCCGGCAATCCGGCCGCCGAGCCCTGTAGTGCTTCCTCAAGCGCCTCTTTGGACGGATAGATTTCGTGGAAAGTCAGTAATGTCTTCCCGCCCTGGTCCTCGAAGGTAACGGTCGTAATCGCGCCCTCTTCGCCCTCGTCGTTGGTCCAGATGATGCGCTCGTCCGGCACCACCTCGAGATACTTGCCGTAGAAGGCCATGGTGTCCGAACCGCCGGCGCCGAACTCCAGCCGATATCTTCCTCCGGTACGGACGTCCGTCTCACACGATACGAGCGAAACGCCGGATAGTGATTTGGGCACCCACCAGCGCTGGAACAGCTCGGGCTGGCTCCACGCCCTGAAAACAATGCTCGGCGGCGCATCGAATATCCGCATAACGACGAGTTCGCGATCCCCTCTGCGCTCGACTGACGTTGGGTTCTGCGCACCACCTGCACGGCCAACTTGCTGACTCATTCGCTTTCCTCCGGTTTCATTTCCCCGATGATTTCGTCCAAGGCGTCAAAGCGGGCCTCGAAGAGCTTGCGGTGCGCCTCGATCCACTCCGCCTCTACCTTGAGGCCACTCCTTCCAAGCTTGCAGGTTCGAACCCGTCCTACCTTTTGCGTGACGACGAGCCCCGCCCGCTCCAGGACATGGACGTGCTTCTTCATGCCGGTCAGCGTCATCTGGAACGTATCGGCGAGACTGGTGATCGACGCGTCCGCTCGGCCAAGCCGATCGATGATCCCGCGGCGGGTCGGATCAGATAGCGCCGCAAAAGAGCGATCGAGGAGACGACTTGAATACTGAACCATATAGTTCAGTATTTAACCTGTTCCCGTATGAAGCGCAAGCGTCCGGAACTTTCCTTGCCGTAGCCGGCGCAGGGGCCAGCCAGCCAAGCGACTAGATCGGCGATCTCGTCGGCCTTGCCAATTCGCCCGAGCGGCAGCTTCGGCACGATGTAATCCATCAGGCTCGCCGTCATTTCCGTCTCGATCAGGCCGGGCTGCATGTTGTTGACCGTGATCTGACGCGGGGCAAAGTCGAGAGCGGCACCCCTCACAAGCTGCGCCACAGCTGCCTAGGTCATTGCCTAGACGCTGGAGCCGGCCAAGCTGATCTGATGCGCCGTATTGCTGCCGATCGTGACGATACGGCTCCGATCGTGCAGATGCGGCGACGCATAATGGATTGCAGCGAACACGCCGCGGATATTGACGGCGACCGGAAAAGGAGATCGTGCTGCCGGACAGCCGTTCCGTGAGTGCAGCTTTATCTCGGATAGTCCGTTAATCGAGTTGGGATAGCCCCAGTCAGGAGACCGACCCATTGAGCGTGGCGTTCGTCAAAGAAGAAAGCGCCGAGGCCGCATCAGAGACCATTTTGCCAGCTCGTCCGATCTCCGATCGGATCAACCTCGTCACGGAAGCTGGCCTGCGTACCCTGCAAGACGACTTGGCCAAGGCGAGAGCGGCTTTCGAGGCCGCTGACGCGCTGGATGACATCAACGAGAGGCGGCGGCAGTCGGCGCTTCCTGTTCGGGATATGCGCTACTACGCCGAACGCGTCCGCACGGCCCAGGTGTCGCCGCCGCCCCTATCGAATGACATGGTAGCCTTCGGTCACACCGTCACCTTCGTGCGTGACGATGGTCGCAAGCAGACCTTCCGCATCGTCGGCGAGGACGAGGCCGACCCGTCTCAGGGTTCGATATCGCATGGCTCTCCGGTGGCCATCGCCCTGCTTGGAAAAAGCGTCGGCGATGTTGTCCAGCTGGGGAATTGCGAACTCGAGATTCTCTCAATTGCTTGCCGCACATGACCTGTTTTCGGTCGCGCGGTTTCAACGATTGAGGCGCGTTCGGATGTCGGCCCGCCCTGTTCGGACATCCTTGGCTCGGTGAGATATGAGAATGCGAGCCGGCTGCGTCACGCGACCAATTGGCCGAACAGGAGCACGTCTTGACCGAGCGAGTTGAACGGCACCGGCAACCCTGGACACACGAGGAGCTCGAGAAGCTCAGATTGCTCGCCAAGAAGGGCATGGCACTGAAGGCGATATCGAAAGCGATGACGCGCAGCCAGGAATCCATCCAGGACCGCGCCAAACTCGATGGCATCGGGATCGCCAAGCTTCGCTAGATCGCGCTCGTGGACCCGACGTCGGACAGGCAAGGCCGGCTTCCGGTGTTGGGAGCACATGTCCGCTTGGCGCGAAGACGATGACCTACCAGACGAGTCCATCGAGATGGTTATGGCCGGACAGCAGGCGGGCGATGCGGCCGCGCGCCGCCTCGCGCATTTCTGGCTGGGGGTGGTGTGCGTGAAGTGCGAGTTCCCCATACATGTCATAGAGATTCAGGCGCTCACGCAGATGCGCGCGCTCGAACAGCTCCGGATACGCGCCGTGCAGCCATCCGGGAACTTCTTTCAGCGTAGTCTCGTCGAGCCCTTGTTCGTCGGGGCGGGGCGGGAAATCTCGTGCTTTCGCGCACCAGCGCAGAATGGTATCGAGCTCGACATCCGCCGGCTGAGCCACCGCCTCCGCGAAGTCGACAAGACCGGTGACGCGTCCTTGGTCGACGATCACGTTGGAGCCATGCAGATCGCCGTGGACGAGGACGGGTTCGTCGTCGGCGAACAGTGTCAGCCGCTCCTTGATCCAATCGGCGGCGTCCGCGAGCAGGCGCGCGTCGTGACCGGAAAGTCGCCGGGCGGCCTTGACCTGCGGGAGCGTCGCACTCACGACCGGTGGGTGGTAGGCCGGCCACGGTCCGCCGGAGAGCGCGTCGGCCAGCCAGGGCGGCAGCAGGCCCGCCGGGACAGGAACGCGGTGCAGCGCACGCAAGGCAGCGCCAAGGCTCTCGATGATTGCTTGGCGCGTGGGTGAGTCCGCCGCTGGCCATGCGTCGCTGAGGCTCCGGCCGGGCAGGCGTTCCGAGATATACCAGGGCCCGTCCGGGCCCTCCCCATGGGCGATATGCCGGGCATGCGGAACCTCGCTGCCGGCGAGCAGACTGACGACCGCGGCCTCGTGACGATAGGCGCCACTAAACCTTGTGTCGGTGTTCAATCGAACAACGTATTCGTTGCCGACCCACACGCGGCTGACCCAACCGGACGTTTGAACATAGCGTCCGGTTGCAGGCAAACCAGCGGCCGCCAGCGTTCTTCGCAGCGGCGGATCGGTAGCTGGCTCGGCGGCGAACGGTGCTGATCGGGCGCTCACGTTTCATGCCTCACAGATATTAGTTCACTGTCTTGAGACACGTCGACTGTCAGATCAATTAGGTTTGAGGCCGCACGCGGCCTGGCTGTTGGCCTATAGTCGAAGATATCCCAGATTTCGCAAGCTCATCGCTGCCGGGGAAAAGTCAGGAAAATAACTGTCGCGAAAGGTCAGCCGCAAAGCTCGGCATTCCGCTGATGACATTTGCGTCACCAAGGTCATCGTCGGTGTTACCTTGCAGCTGGAAACAAGCACTGCCTCGAGAGTTGAGTGCATCATGCCCGCTGCCGGGTAACCAGACTCGCTTCCTTCGCTGCCACTCTTTGCGGCTCCGGTCCTTCGGCCGCGGTACGCGCGGTGCGTGAACGCTGGGTCATGTCATGTGGTGGTGACTCCGCGTGAGGCCGCGGGAATGGTCCTGCGGCTGATCTGAAGGGTGCGAACCATCCCGATACCAGCAGACGTCGCCTTGGGCGCGAACCCCGACTGTCCGATCAAGTGGCAGAGTTCCCAATACCGCTCCGGATACAATTTCCGCTCGTGGTGCAACGCCGACCAAGTTCGTTCCCACCTCAACACAGGCTGGAACCCGGCGCGTCCGACCTATCTAGAACTTATACGTTAAAGGAGACAATCACACGGATAGGCACTTGGAACGGGCTTGGGCCCTGCCGACGTCAACAGTACTCTGAAATATTATATCGCGTATTCTGAAACTAATCTCGATATTTTGTCAAGTTACAACTATTACTATTGCTTTTAACATAAGGTACAACTTTTCTTCACTATAGACTGTGCGCGACGAACTGTGGTCCGTACTTAGTTATACATCCTGGTTTCGGTCCGCCGGTATAGCGGCGGCGGACCTTGGTTCGATTACCAGGGATAGGTTTCGTCGATCGACCCGGTAAATGTGCCGGTCGGGCCGTCGCTGGCGAGTAGCGCGACGCGGACGGCCTCGGCGGCGCCCTGCTGGACGGTTTCGGTGCCTTCGTAGTTGTTGAGCGCAGTGCTGGTGAAGCCGGGCGTCACGGCGTTGACCTTGATGCCCTCTGCCTCGAGATCGATGGCAAACGCCAGCGTAATGGCGTTGAGCGCGGTCTTTGAAGCGCCATAGCCGGGGTTGAAAGCCGCGCGATAGGGATGAGGCGCGGCGTTGATCGTAAGCGACCCGAGGCCGCTCGAGACGTTGACAATGCGTGCGCCCTTCGACTTGCGCAGCAGGGGTACGAAGGCCTGAGTCACGGCGAGGACGCCAAAGACATTCGTCTCCCAGATGGTCCTTACTTCGTCGACCGAGATCAGCGTCGCCCGCGAGCGCTGAACATAGTCCTGCATTGTCTCGACTTCCTGGCCATTTGCCCGGGAAATGGCGGCATTGTTGACGAGGATGTCGAGGCGGCCAAATTGCTGTTCGACCTCAGCGACGGCGGCTCGGATCGAGGCGTTGTCGGTGACGTCGAGCTGAATGGGATAAACGTCTCCGTCAATGGTCTGGGCCGCCGATTTGCCGCGATCGAGGTTACGGGAGGCGAGCAGCACCGTGAGTCCATTGGCAGCGAGATCGGTGGCGATCTGAAGCCCGATGCCCTGATTGGCGCCGGTAACGAGGGCGATGTGTGAGTTTTCAGCCATGGCGTGATCCTGTTCTGGGTTGGCGAACAGGAGATGGTCATCGACAGTCGGACGTTCTATATCTAAACGTCCAATATTCATTCGAATGAGTCCAGAATGGCTGATCCCCTCACTCAGATTGTCGGCCTGCTGCAGCCGGGCGCGCCGTTCTCCAAATGCGTCACGGGATCGGGACCATGGCGTGTGAGACGGACGCAATCGCCTAATCCCTATTACGTCGCGGTGCTCAAGGGGAGCCTACGCTACCTGGATCACCAAAGCGGCGAGGTCATCATCGGTGCAGGCGACTTCATCCTGATCCCCTTCGCTCATGACTTTATGATGTGGAGTGACGTGGCAAGCGATGACAATGACATGGTCATCGATCCTGTCATATTGCCGGGAGGCGGGTATCGCGTCGGCAGCGTTGATGGCCCGATCGATATGCGCGCGCTGGTGGGCTACTGCGTATTCAACTCCGACGATGCGACCTTGCTGTCGTCGCTGCTGCCGGGACTAGTGGTGGTGCGAGGCGAGCATCGCCTGGCTATGTTGATGCAGTTGCTGGGCGACGAGGCCGTTGGCAGCAAGCCGGGACGAGAAGTGGTCCTGCAGCATCTCCTGGAAGTGCTGCTGATCGAGGCGTTTCGGTCGGCGGCCGAGCTGGGCGACGCCCCTGGATTGCTACGCGGCCTTGCGGACGATCGACTGGCCGTGGCGATAAGGGGCATGCATACAAGGCCAGAGCGCGGATGGACCGTGGCCGAACTGGCGCGAGAAGTAGCTTTGTCTCGGTCGGGTTTTTATCAGCGGTTTCAGAGCGCGGTCGGCATGGCGCCGATGGAATATCTGAAGGCCTGGCGGCTGGCTTTGGCCAAGGACCTTTTGCGCAAGCGGGAGGCCAGCGTCGGGGAAATCGCCCGACGGGTTGGATACAGCTCCGCGAGCGCCTTCAGCGTGGCTTTCACGCGTGATGTGGGCATGTCGCCGGCACGCTACGCGCGCGACACATTTGCGAGCTTGCCCGGTATGGCGTCAGAGGAGTTTGAAGGCGCCATCGCCTAACCTTGCTCGCCTGGCTTATCGCTTGAGGAAGGGACGAGCCAATCCGCGCGAGCATCGGATCCGCCCTCCCCTGACGCGAGGCGGCTAGCCGAGCGCGAGCGTGCTCGACCACAGGTTGGGCGTCGGCACCCGGCATGTGGAACGTCGCGGCGCCGAGGCGGAGGATGGTGACGCCCCGAGATGTGACGGTTTCCATGATCTTGCCATCTGAGCCCGCGGAGCCGAGGCTCATGTGGCAGCGTTGCCGCGACTGGCCTTCACCAGCTCGGCGATGACGCTCGAGGGTGATGGCCGCCTTCCGCGCCGCACGGCCCTCTTGGGCAAAGTCGATCCAACCTTCGTTGCCGGCGACTGATCGGTCGCGAGGCTGTATGCAGATTGCAACAGCCGCGGCAGGCGTCACCGTCGGGACCTGTTTGCCGGCATTGATTCGAAGCAGCCTCAAATAGCAGACTCATTGATGGAATGGGCATCGGCCGCCGAGCCTCTACGGCGCATTCGGCGACAAGAGCGGCCTGCTTCTTGAGGCGCTGCGTCGCTATTCGGACAATTCCCTGGCTGAGATCAACCTTGCCCCCTCGTGTCTCCGCTGCCCATATCGAATGACATAATCGCTTCGGCCACTGTCACCGTCGAGCGCGACATCAACCCTTGATTTTCAGGCGTAGGCCGTTGGTAAGTTCGATCATCCCGCCGGCGAGATCCTCGTGGCTTTGGTCCAAGCGGCAATTCGTGACTCGCGTGTCATACCAGGGCGAGAAGATCACCAGACTGCTGGATGCACCGCGTTTACGAGGTTCCGCCTCGCCAAAGCATCTGCGGGCCTCGCGCTCGCAGTCGGCCCTGACCCAGCCGCCCGTGGCGATCGCGGTTCCTTGCCATGCCGGCGCTACGCGGTCAACGATATCCAGCTTGTAGACGGGCATTCGCTTCTCCCGGGATGCAACGCTGACGCTCACGCGATGGCAACGTCGGCCCCTCGGCGACGTTCCCGGTTACACCTCCACCCCGTCAACGGAACCGCCCTCAATTCGGCACGTTTGCTCCGGTGAATCGGCCGCTTGTCGCGGCCCCCAAAGAACCGGGAGTGAACGATGGCCGATCGCAATAAGACGGGGACAAGCGAGCCGACATCCCGCGGAGCCGGGGGCGAACTACACCAGACTGCGTCGCAGCGTGACCAGCGCACCACGACCAATCATGGCGTCCCGATCAGCGATAACCAGAATTCGCTGAAGGGCGGCAAGCGCGGTCCGACTCTGCTCGAAGATTTCGTCCTCCGCGAGAAAATCCAGCATTTCGATCATGAGCGCATCCCGGAGCGCATCGTTCATGCCCGCGGTTCCGCGGCGCATGGCTATTTCGAGCTGACGGAATCGCTCGCCGACGTAACGCGCGCAAAAGTCCTGACGGAGGTCGGCGCGAGAACCGAAGTCTTTGTCCGCTTTTCGACGGTGGCTGGCGGCGCCGGCTCGGTCGATACGCCGCGCGATGTCCGGGGCTTCGCAGTCAAATTCTACACGAATGAAGGTAATTGGGACCTAGTCGGCAACGACATCCCGGTGTTCTTCATTCAGGATGCGATCAAGTTCCCCGATCTGATCCATGCGGTCAAGATGGAGGCCGACCGCGGCTATCCGCAAGCCGCAAGTGCTCATGACACCTTCTGGGACTTTATCGGCCTCATGCCGGAGTCCACCCACATGATAATGTGGGCGATGTCCGATCGCGGCCTCCCGCGTTCTTACCGGATGATCGAAGGCTTCGGCGTCAACACCTTCCGCCTGCTCGATGAGAATGATGACGCGGTGTTCGTCAAGTTCCATTGGCGGCCGAAGCTAGGTCTGCAGTCGACCTGCTGGGACGAGGCGGTCAAGATCGCAGGCGCCGATCCAGATTACCATCGCCGCGATCTGCACGAAGCGATCGCGGCGGGCGACTTCCCCGAATGGGACTTCGGTGTTCAGGTCCTGACGCAGGCTGAAGCAGACGCACTGCCATTTGATATCCTCGACGCGACCAAGCTGATTCCGGAGGAGATGGTTCCGATCCGTTTCGTCGGGCGCATGGTGCTGGACCGCAACCCGGACAATTTCTTCGCCGAAACGGAGCAGGTAGCCTTCCTGCCAACCAATATGCCGCCCGGCATCGATGTATCGGACGATCCGCTGCTTCAGGGACGACTGTTCTCCTACCAGGACACGCAGCTCTCACGCCTCGGCACGGTCAACTTCAACCAGCTGCCGGTCAATCAGGCTAAGGGGTGCCCCTACCAAAATTTCCAGCGTGATGGCCAGATGCAGACCAAGGTATTCACCGGCCGCGCCAATTATGAGCCAAACAGCCTGGCCGAGTATGGCGAGATCGGCGGCCCGCGCGAAGATCCCAAGGGTGGATTCCGCAGCTTTGCCGCGCCTACCGAAGGTAGCAAGGTGCGGCTTCGCGCCGAAACTTTTGCGGATCATTATACCCAAGCTCGGCTGTTCTTCCGCTCGCAGACGCCGATTGAGCAGGCACATCTTGCCAGTGCTATCGTCTTCGAGCTGTCCAAAGTGGTGCTTGAGCCGGTGCGGCTGCGCGTGATCAGCAACCTGCGCAATGTCGACGAGGACCTCGCTAAGCGCGTCGCGGACGGCCTGAACATGGATTTGCCCGCGGCGTCGAAGGCTGACGTTGAACCCCAGGCGATGGACCTGTCGCCGGCGCTGCGCATCATCGGCAAGTATCCCCCGTCGTTGAAAGGGCGCACGGTCGCGATCCTGGTGACGGACGGTGCTGATCGAACGATCATCGACGCACTGCGCGCAGCGGCCGAAGGCGACGGTGCAGCGGTCAAGATCGTGGCGCCCAAGATCGGCGGCGTGGTGCTGAAGAACGGCGAGAAGGTGAAGGCAGATGGGCAGCTCGCCGGCTCACCGTCGGTACTGTTCGACGCGGTCGCCCTGGCGCTTTCCGATGCGGGATGCGCGCAGCTCCTGAACGAAGCCGCAGCCGTCAATTTCGTCAGTGATGCATTCAGCCACCTGAAGGCGATCGGCTACAGCCAGGAAGCGAAGCCGCTGCTTGACAAGGCCGGTGTCTTTGCCGATCCGGGCATCGTGTTGCTCGATGCGAAGCAGGGTGGTTTTGCCGAACACGCTGCAACCCGCCAATGGGATCGTGAGCCGAAGCTGCGCATGTTGGCATAGGCAGACTCCCCCCCTCCGCATCGTCGAGGAGGTTGGCAGTATCGGGGGCTTTGGACGGCACCGCCTCGCCCGACGCTGGTCTGGCGGTCGAGGATCGCGAGATGACTTGCCATGCGCGCGTCGTTCTCGACGCCTATGACGAGCGCTGTGCCATCAGCGGCCTGAGGCTGATCAATGGCGGCGGCCGAGCCGAGAGTCCCAGCAGCGCATATCGTCCGGTCGAAGCCATTGGGCGGGATATCATTAGCAACGGCATTGCGCTTTCCGGAACGGCCCATTGGATGTTCGACCGCGGATTGATCGGTCTATCGGATGAGCTCAAGATCTTGATCTCCCGCCACGTGAATGACGCGGACAGCGTACGATCCTTCGTCAATCGCAGCGGACGGGTGCTGGCGCCCGAAAGAGCTTTTCAGCGACCGCATCCGCACTTCCTGCAATAGCATCGGCAGCACTGCTTCAAACAGTAAGTCAGCAGTTTCGGCTCCGCCAGTCGGCTCGTCCTCGGCTCCCGGCAAGCAAAAACCCAACCGGTACAGAAGGTCGACGACCGCGCGGATCTGCGGCCATGGCTCATCCTCGTAATCCAGCCGGTTCCATCACGCCGAGCAGGGCACCGAGCTTGGCCATCACGCCAAGGATGCTGGAAGCCGGGGTGGCGAAGAGATTGGCAGCGAGCGCGTCCTCGCGAACGCCGGCGCGCTCGTCCTGACGATCTACGTCGGCCGCTCGGCAATATGCCGCCAGCATCGTCCGCGGCTGTCTCGCTGCTGCTACTCGCCCCTGCGCCGCTCACGAGCCCGACGCGCCTCGTGCCAGTCTCGTCACGCGAGCGCCGGATCGATCTCCGTCGGGGTTTCGCGGCTTTTGACGGCGTTTGCCCTCAATCAGTGTCATTCCGGCTTGACTACCCCTCGCTCCGCAAGCGCACGTTGCGGTCATCATCACTCATCGTCGACAGGAGCAGCGGGTGAAGATCGAAGCGTTCAAGCCCGGCAAGGTTCGCTATATCAAGCTCGGCAAAGGCGGCGCCTGGGCCCGGACGGCCATTGATGACGGCATCATCCCGCTCGGGTTTCGGAACGTCGAGCACGAGATTTGCGCCGCGGGGGAATGGGACGAGTTACGGCGGCGGCTGACAGCGGCAGATCGCCCGGCATCAGGGGCAACGCAGGATGTTCGTGAGCTGAGGGACTTCTACGAACTTCCCGACGACACGCTGTTTGTGACGATCGCCGACGGCCATCTCTATTGGGCCTTTCCAGACGGGCCGGCCATGGCGGTCGAGCCTGCCCTCCCCGATGGCCCCAGCCGCTATCGCCGCGCGGCAGCCCCAGGCTGGCGCCGCACAAGCCTTGCCGGCGAGCCGCTCTCGGTCGCCGGCCTTAGCTCAGCATTGACGCGCACGGCGGGCTATCGTCGGACTATCTGCGCCATCGATCGCGAGGACTATCTGCTGCGCCGCATTCGCGGCGATAGCGATCCTCTGCATGCTGAGGCAGCGACCCTTCAGGCGTCGATGCAGACCTTGGCTGTTGCGATGATAAGGCAGCTCGACTGGCGGGAGTTCGAGACGCTGGTCGATCTCGTCTTCACGCGTGGCGGCTGGCGGCGGATCAGCTTGCTCGGCGAGGACATGCCTGACATCGACCTCGCCCTCGACCAGCCGCTCACTGGCGAGCGCGCCTGGGTGCAGATCAAGACCGAGACAAACAGGCTGAGCTCGACGACTATCTCGAACGCTTCATGAGCGACGGCAGCTATGACCGCTTCTTCTTCGCCTGCCACAAGCCGGCAGGCTCGCTTGTGATCGCGGCAGAGCCGCGTCTGCATCTGTGGACAGGCGAGGCGCTCGCTGCCATCGCCATCGAGGTCGGCCTGTTCGGCTGGCTGATGGACCGAACGCGATAACGAGCCGGGGCAGCGGCGGCCGCCGCGGACGCTAAGCCTAGCGGAGGCTGAGAGCGCGGCGCCTGCGCCGCCGCCCTAAGCAGCCCCGGCACACCCTTTTGACGCTAGAAGCGCGGCGTCAGCGCTTCTCCGCCATATCCATAGGGCACATCGTCCTTAGGCGAGTAGAGCTCCATCCATTCCTCGATCGTCAGCGCCTCGGGAAACACAGCGTATTTTGGCGTGTCGGTCGGTTCCGGTGCGAAGCGGATGCGATATTTGTCGAGCAGCTTGTTGGCCTTGACGCTGCCCTGCAGCGACCGATGCTTGAGGATCTGGACCAACAGCTCGACCGTGTTCATCGTGCGCGGCCGGCCCTCGATAGTGACCCGATGCCGCTCGGTGGCGATCGCCTGGACGATGGTATTTGTGTTGAGCGCGCCCTTCCGTCGGCCCTTCGGATTGCCAGACTGGCCGTGTTGGAACTGATGTTCGGCCGGCGGCTTGCCGTAGCCCGTCGGCGCCCTGTCATCGCTGTTCAAGATCGGGATATCCTCTTCTCAAGTCATCATTGCGCTCATCATCGCTCACGCTCGCCAGATAGCGCTCGCGAGCAATCGCTATCTGGTCGGCTGACCATATCGGCACCCCGGTCGCGGTTTTCTCTTTGGGCCGCCCGAAAAACTGAACCAAGAGCGTCCCCATGCCGATGGGCATCGTCTTTGGAATATGGATGACGCCGCCCTGCTCGAGCTCCGGCATTGCGATCGCGCCGTGCGCGTCGAACTGCTGCAGGCAATAGGCAACCGCCTCGAGATCGCCGGTCATCGCCTTCTTCAGCATCGCCCGGAGCTGCGCTTCCTTCATCGCCACCGTCTTAGCTCGGCCACCCTGCCGCAGCTTGACCGGCGCGTCGAGCAATGCAGCCATGTCGGTGACCGCCGGTCCCTTCTTCCGCGGCCGCCCGCCGGGATTCCCCGACTGGCCCTTTTTGAACCGCGTTCTGGGCGGGGGCCGGCGATAGCCGACGTCTGAGGGAGGACTCTTGTTGTCGGAGGCGTCGCTCATTCAGCAGCCTCCCGAGTCGCTTCAACGACATCGTCACGCGTCGTGTCATCAGCCGCGTTGGCCTCGGCGCGCCGTTCCGCCTCGACCTCGGCGAAGCTCTGCCCAGTCGCAAGGAGCGTCGCATCGAGCCGGCAAACCTTCTTCGTCCGCCGCAGGATGACATCGCAATAGAGCGGATCGATCTCGATGCCGTAGCCGCACCGACCGGTCCGCTCCGCGGCGATCAGCGTGGTGCCGGAGCCGGCGAACGCATCGAGCACGATGCCCTTGCGCCTCGAGCAGTCGAGGACCGCATCGGTCACCAGCGCGACCGGCTTCACCGTCGGATGCAGGCTGAGATCGTCGCGGTTGCCGCCGAAGGCGTTGATGCCCGGATAACTCCAGAGATTGGTTCGGTTTCGGCCGTGCTTGCCGAGCTCGACATTGTTGATATGCGGCGCCGTCCCGGACTTGAACACGAAGACGAGTTCATGCTGCGATCGATAGAGCGATCCCATGCCGCCGTTCGACTTCGCCCAGACACAAAGGTTCTTCAGTTCGCTATAGGCCGCTTGGCCTGCGGCGAGCACCTCCTGCATGTGCCGCCAATCCATGCACTGATAGTGAATGGCGCCGTCGATCGAGACCGCGGCGAGATGCCGGAACACCGTGGTGAGGAAGTCCGTGAATGCCTCCGGCGACATCTCGCCGGAGGCCATCGCGAACTCGCGATGCTGGACCTTGCCGAGGCCCGAGACATGGCCTGAGATCGGCACGTTATAGGGCGGATCGGTGAACACCATCTGCGCCCGGTCATCACCAAGCAGCGCCGCATAGGTCTCGGTTTTCGTTGAATCGCCGCAGATCAATCGGTGACGGCCGATCGACCAGAGGTCGCCCGCGCGCGTGATGGCGGGGCCGACGATGGCCGGCACTTCATCCCCCGGGTCGGGCTTGCTGTCCTTACCGTCCAGCGACAGCTCGCCGATCAGCACATCGATCTCAGGCAGCTCGAAGCCGGTAATCGAGAGGTCGAAGTCGATGTCGAGGCTGGCGAGATACTGAAACTCGATGCCGAGCAGTTCGCGGTCCCAGCCGGCCTTTTCCGCCAGCCTGTTATCCGCAATCACATAGGCGCGAATTTCTGCCTCGCTCATGCCGGAGAGCTTGATCGTCGGTACCGTCACCCGGCCCAGGATCTTCGCGGCCGCGACCCGGCCATGTCCGGCGATAATGCCATTCGCATCATCGATCAGGATCGGACTGGTGAAGCCGAACCGCTTGATCGACGCGGCGATCTGCTCGACCTGCTTCGGGGAATGCGTGCGAGGATTGCCCGGTCGCGGCTTTAACGCCGCAACGGGTTGATCAACGATTGAACGCTTTGACATGCGAGAACTCCATCACGACGAATGATCGGAGCTCTTCGCTGAGTGAAGCGGCCCCGGCTTAAATCCGGAACCACCTGGCAAGAACCCAGGAGACGCCGAACGGCGCTCACGCCGGGTTCTGGCGTGAAACCTAATGGTCGCTCGTCGCGATCCACATCGCGCCGCCCACAGCCAATCGGTTGTTAACTTATAGTTAAGAATACGGCTGTCGGCCTGCAACGGTCGCGGTGACGTTTTTACGACCGATCCCGCCGCCGACACGGAGCGCGGAATCCTCGCCGGATGACAAAAATGGGGACTGCGGCCCAGTCGGTTCGCGAACCGAAACACAGCGTGAAGCGCGGCAAGACACCGGTGTTGGCGCCGGACGAGGCACGGCAACTGCACGATGCCATCGACGTGTCGACGCCGATCGGCCTCCGCGACCGCACCTTGGATCAGCCTGATGGCCTATTCCTTCGCCCGCATTGGCGCCGTGCTCAGCATGAAAGTCGAGGATGTCTTCATCCAGAATCGACGGCTCTGGGTTCGGCTGCATGATAAAGGCGGCAAGCAACACGAGATGCCCCGCCACCATGATCTCGATGCCTATCTGCAGGCCTATATCGATAGCTGTGGCCTCGCCGACGCCCCGAAGGGCCCGCTGTTTCGCACGATCGGCCGGGGAAACGACCAGCTGACGACCACGCCCCTCACCCAGCCCAACGCCTATGCCATGGTGCGGCGGCGGGCCGCTGCAGCGCTCATCCCTAGAAGTCGCAACGCGATGGCGAGCGCGGCCAAACAAGCGCAAACGGCATTCACGACCAAGTCTGGCGGCGAGATCGTTTCCGAAATCGACGTCGCTTCATAGTAATGAATGACGACTGCCGATGGCACCGTACTGAACGACTCCGCTACAGGCGCGAGAGCCGCATATCATCGCGTCTTCACCCAGGCTCTTACCCCTTTCCGTAAGTCTTGACTTTTACGATTCAATTTTTATCGATAAACACGTTTATCAGTCACTCTTCCCGTCCAGTCTCCCAAGTGGTATCGCAGCGATCATCCCCGCGGTGCGGGACGTCCTTCGGCATTCTTACCGGTTGGCATGGCGCGATCACGCTCGGTCTTCAAAAACAGCTACAATCGCTTGCTGGACATCCTTGCGGAAAAGGCCGTCGGCGATCCGCTTCGTTCGCTGACTGAACTCGGATCGGACCTCCACGTCAGTGGCTCGACCATTGCTCAGCTAGTCCGCCAGTTGGAGAAGTGCGGCCTCGTCGCAGGACAACGGCGTTGGC
The DNA here is from genome assembly GCF_900129325.1 of Kaistia soli DSM 19436. Classification (GTDB taxonomy): domain Bacteria; phylum Pseudomonadota; class Alphaproteobacteria; order Rhizobiales; family Kaistiaceae; genus Kaistia; species Kaistia soli. The sequence continues at coordinate 48,825 of NZ_FQUP01000004.1, forward strand.
GCGTTATCGTGCGCTTGCCCAACGCCTCAGACTACTACCCGATGGGCGAGACGCGTTCCGCCACGCAACACCTCGAAGAGCAATTCCTGCGCTCGATCATAGGCGGTGACGCCAAAGAGGGCGACGTGATCAATGAGCTGCAGATAGCCCGGCGTTTCAACACGAGCACTTCAAGCGTGCGCGAGTTCCTCATCCGGTTTTCCCGTTTCGGCCTCATTGAAAAACGGCCCAATCGCAGTTGGATATTGCGCGGCATCACTACGGAATTCATAGACGAAGTTCTGACGCTCCGAGAGGCCTTTGCTGGCATCGCCGTCCGCAGATTGCTGCTGCTGCCGACCGCGGATTCTGTTTGGGCGCATCTTGCGGAGTTGCGCATCCGGCTGCTGGCATTCATCGACAAGGTGGAGGTTGGCGACCGAGAGTTCCAGGATCTCGAGAACGAGACCTACGGCCTCATGGCCCGGGCCTCGACAAATCGATTCATTGTAGAGTTCACAGAACTGTCCCTCAGCATCGTTTATTACAATTATCGCGTGGATCGTGCTTGGGAGATTTCTGAGAACAAAGCTGGCGCACGAATTCTGGTCGAGATGATCGAAGCGATCGTCTTGAAAGACATGCAGAAATCTCAAGAATTGATTAAGCAATGGATTGAGAGGGCACGCTATTCGTATCGCTATACATTGTCGTCGCGGGCTCATACAACCCATGGCGACAGATGACATCGCACTGCTTGCAAGTCGCGTGATCGCGCTAGTCGGCCGTTTGGCCACGATCGCCGCCATTTTGGACCGCTCCGGCGTTTGCCGAAGGCTGAAGTTTTGAGCCGTCACGATTGAGTGCTCGCGTCGATGGCGATAGTTCGCAGAAGCTCAATCTGTAATCAGCGATACCGACGTCGCCACGACCGACGATTATAGTTGTGCGGAATTAGGCGGTGCAAACCGTGCCGTCGTGGCATGCGGGGCTGATGGTTAGAGATGCCGAACTGACATAGGCGCCCGCTTGCCATGAGATCATAGAGGCCGGAGCCACTACGCAGCACGTCAGATCCTGCGTTTGGCAATCGCTTTCGCCGCGGGAGCGAGCTCCTCTACCCCGAGGCCTCGCTCTCGTCCGAAGCTCAAGCAAGGGGTTGGATGACACTATGACGTTAGCGCTCTAGGCCGGATCGACGTTCAGATTATCCGAATGGTGCGGCCGCGAGCAAGACGAGTCCACGGAAGTCGATGGTTCGTCGTTCTCAGTGTGTCGCGAAGCGTCGGAAGTGCTTGAGGCGGTCGACTCATCGCTCGATCGGTTTTGACGTCTGTAGATGTCGGCGGCGTGATGAATAGCGATCTTGCGGCATCCCTTCGATGGGATGACGGCGTCGGGCGCCCGTGGCGGCGCTGCTGGCACCCAAGACATTGGCGTCACAGGCCTTGTCGGCAAGGACTGCGCCGCCAACCTGGCCTACGAGCAAAGCCTCAGCCTCGAAGACGTCGCGACGCTAACCCGCCTTGAGGATGATGCGCAGCGGGCGGCCGAGCGCATCGTCGATGCGTGTGGATCTTGGTGGTCAGTCCGTCTCTTGAAGGCCCCAACAGCTGATCCTTGGCGCCGCTTTCCGCTGACCGCCTGCTGGTGCGCCTGCACGACGCTTGAATCAATCACCAGATATTGATTATCGCGGCCGGCGGTGAACGCCTCGAACACCCGCTCGCAGCCGCTGGCATGGCCAGCGGCTGAGAGCGGCGGCGGAGGGTATTCCCGTTGCCTTAGCGCTCGGGCAACCCGCATCAGTGCGCGCGGAAGCGCAGCAGCCAAAGGTATCCGCTCGCAAAGATACGATTGTCGGAGGTGGTCCGCGCTGTATAGCCAGCCAGGAAGCAGACCGGCGATCCGATGCCACTGCAGGTCATTCAGATCGTAACGCTTCACGCCCATCAAACCGCCGCGAGCATCGCAGCTGACGGCGGTTCACTTCTGAAACGGGAGGCGGCCAGAATGGTCAGGCAGCGGCGTCGATTGGATGGGTGTCCAGGAGATAGTGCAGCGCCGGCGTCAGGCGCTTTTCAAAACTCGGCGTCAGATAGTCCTGCTGGACAAGCTGCTGCGGCAATTCGCGGCGCGTGAAGCTCAGATGCAGCATGCGCCGGTTGCGACCGCTTTCATTGCGCGTGCCTCCGTGCCACAGCGCCCCGTTGATGACCACCACGTCACCGGCTCGCAGCTCGACCTCGATCTGCCGGGGGTGACGCGCTACTCGATCTTCGGGCAGCAGGCTCTGCTCGGCCTCGGTCAGTTCCATGGTCACCACTGCGTCCGGTCCGGTCAGTGCCGGCAGGAGGTGTGAGCCCGGCACCACGCGAGTCGCGCCGTTGGTCCGGTCCATATCGTCGAAGGGAATCAGCGCGTTGGCGACCCGCCAGTCCTTCTGTGAAGCTTTCGGAGCATCCGAATGCAGATTCTGATGACCCTGGCCCTTCAGCGGATTGCGCATGTTGGCACCGTGAAGCTTCATGTCGCCGAGCAGATGGTGGGCGGCGTGCAGGATGGAACCAGAGCGAAGGCAGACATCGAAGACATCGGTCTTGTTGAACACGTTCGAGACGCGCGGCGCGCCGGCTTCCGTGTGCACCTCCTTGCCGCCCTCGGCGCCCTCGATCGCCGAGAGACGGTCAAACTCTTCTGCGAACACACGGCATTGTTCAGGTGAAAACACGTTGGGCAGGATGACGTAGCCCTGTTCGTCGAAATGCCGCTTTTGCTCCTCGCTCAGGGCGCCGTCGGGTCCACAAATCTGGTCGAGTGCGGAAAACACGTCCATCATATCCTCCTTAGTATTGTTGGTGATTACCTGCTCAGCCTTTGACGGCGCCTACGGTCAGTCCGGCGGTGACATAGCGCTGAGCAAGGATGAGAAGCAGTGCCGCCGGGATCGAGGCGAGCACGGATGCCGCCATGATCAGGTTCCACTGCACGGAATACGTCCCGATATACTTGTAGATGCCAATCGTGAGCGGAACGATCTTTCCGGTCGGCGTCAGAGTCAGCGCATAGACGAAGTCGGCCCAGGAAAACAAGAAGATGAAAAGGCCCGCCGTTATGATCGCCGGCCGAGAAATCGGAATAATGATCCGCCAGAGCACGGAGAACTCGGACGCCCCGTCGATGAGCGCCGCCTCTCTGAGTTCCTTCGGCACCTTTTCAAGGAAGGCCCGCAGTAGCACGACAGCGAAGGGTATGCCGCTCGTCGAGGTGGCCACCACCAAGCCAAGATAAGTGTCGGTGAGGCCCGCGCGGTTGAACATCAGATAAAGCGGAGTAGCCAGCATGATGCTTGGGATCATCTGCGTGATCAGCAACGCGAGCATCAAGACGCCAGTGATCCAGAGCCTGAATAGAGCGAGGCCATAGGCCGCAGGAATCGCGATGGCGAGCGAGAAGGCCACCGTCAGGGCACCGATAATCGCGGACGTGATGATGGGCTTCAGTTGATCGGAGAAGGCCACCGCATAGGAAGACAGATCGAGTTGCGGCGGCAGGAGATAGGGCGGTAGGCGATACAGCTGCGGCTGCGTGAGGATTGAGGTCATCACCATGGAATAGAGTGGAAACAGCATGACGACCGTCGCGAACCCGGCGACGAGAAAGTAAAAGAACGTGGCAGCGCCTTGATCGCGGCGTATCATTGGCGCGGCTCCCTGCGCGTGAAGAAGGCGTACCAGATAGCGGCGGTGAGCGAGATGAGCAGCATGATGTTGCCGACAGCAGCGCCCTGGCCAAAGCGCATGTCTCGAAATGAGAGACCGTACGACCAGGTGGAGAGCACCTGCGTGGCGTTGCCGGGACCGCCCTTAGTCAGGATGTAGATGATGTCGAACTGCTTCAGCGTATAGATCAGACCGAGTAGCAACAGCACGGCGTTGACCGGCCTCAGGAGCGGCAGAGTCACGAAGCGGAAGCGTTGAAAGGCGCGTGCGCCGTCGATTTCAGCGGCCTCATAGAGCTCCTTTGGAATGGCCTGGATGCCGCTGTAGAGGATCACCAGGTTGAATGGGATTCCGACCCAGACATTGACAATGATGATTGCCGCCAGCGCCGAAGCTGGACTATTCAGCCAACTCACCGGCATTGCGATTACGTGCAACTGCATCAGGAAATAGTTGATGAGCCCGTTGGTGCCGTCGAACAGCCAAAGCCACACTGTGACCGTCGCAACCGATGGCAGCAGCCATGGCAGCAGCATGATTCCGCGCATGAAGCCCTTGAGCGGGAAGGCGCGCGTGAACAACAGCGCCAGGGCGAGGCCGATCACATATTGGAGGAGAAGCGATGATGCCGCGAAGATGGCGGTGTTCCTTAGCGCCAGCCAGGTCACGGGGTTGCTCAGGACCGCGCGAAAATTGTCGAGGCCTACGAAGTCCGCGGTTCCGGTGACGACAGAGCGGATCGTGAAGTTCTGAAAGCTGATCAGGGCGTTATAGAACAGGGGATAGGCGAAGACCGCCGGCAGATAAACAACGAGCGGTGCGATGAACAGATAAGGTGTCCATTCGCGACGCCAGCGGAGGCTCGAAACCCGAAGCGACGCTGCGCTTCGGGCATCGAGAGATCGGGGCGACAATCCTTCCGACCTCGACATGTTCGGCTCCTGTGGCCTAGATTGCGCCGAGTGCCGTCTTGGCGTCGGCAGCGCCGGTCATGACCTGCTGGATCGCCGTTGTGATCTTGCCGCTGACCTCATAGTAGGATGCCCCCAGCAGTTCGGTTCGCGAGCGTGCCGTTGGCAGCATCTGCGAAACAGCCTTGAACAATCCGTTCGCCGGATTGCTCTCGAACAGAACCGTCGCAGGCTTGCTCGCCGGGACGTAGGCCGACTGTTCGACAAAAGGCACGATAACCTTGGGCGTCTGGACCCACTTGATGAATTGCCAGGCGGCCGCCGCCTTGGCCGGGTCGAGGCTACCGACGGCCATTACTTCGCCGCCGAAGGGTGCGATCGGCTTCTCGCCCGGCTTCATCGCCGCAGGGAGAATGGCGATCCCGTAGTCGAGGCCGACCTGCTTCGCATTGGCATCGAGCGAACGCAGCTGCCAGCTGCCGAGCATCGCCATCGCGAGTTGGCCGTTGACGAAACGCGGCTCGATCTCGGCGGTCTGCCAGCTCAGCTGTGCCGCTGGCGCGATACCATCCCTGACCAACCCACCCCAGAATTCAAGCGCATCGACGGCGGCCTGCGAATGCAGGTCGTCCAGATTGCCGCCCCGACTCCAGAAATAGGGCAGCCAATTCCAGGTGCATTCCTCGCCGCCATAGGCCGAGGCTGCGAAGCCGTAGACCCCGTTGCCAGCCAGCTTCTTGCCTGTCTCGCGGAGTTCGTCTTGGGTCGCGGGGACGGTCAAACCCTTATCAGCCAGCATCTTCTTGTTATAGACGAGCACCTCGGCATTGTTGCCGGCCGGCAGGCCATAGAGCTTGCCCTTCCACCGGGCCGTAGAGAGAGGAGCTGGATAGAAGGTCGCGTCGAGATCGAGGTCGACATAGGCATCGATCGGCGCGAGAACGCCGGCTTCGGCGAGGCCTGGCGTCATGGGCCCGTCGATATCCAGGATATCCGCCGGCTGTCCGGCCGCGGCGCGCTGAAGCAGCGTGTTCTGATACTGGTTCTGCGGCACCGTCTGCCGTGTGATCCGGATTGCCGGATTTTCGGCCGTGAAGTCGCTTGCGAGCCTGCTCAGAGTTTCCCCTGCGGGACCCGTCGAATAGTCGAGCATCGTCAGCTCGACGGGAGACTGTGCGCGCCCAATAGCTGGTGCCGCCAGAATCGAGGCGATCCCCGCTCCTGACCAGAGCGCCTGTCTCCGGGTCATCCCATGTCGTTGCATCGTCGTCCTCCCAAACGTCGTTCTCTTATAATGTTTATCGATAATAATGTTTTTGATGTAGGTCAATTCCCTCTCGAGGCCGCGGCGACGATGCGCGGGGGATTCGGGTTATGGCCGGGCAATTACCGCCCAGAGGTTAGCAATGCATGCAGCCAACCGTCGGGGATCCGTCGAACTCAGCCCGAACTGTCGTCGGTCGGCCGGCTGATTCGGATGGTGGGGTGCTCGTCGGGCGCTTCCATCCGTGCGAAGAGCATGTCGACCGAGGCGGCTGCCAATTCGGCGATGTCGGGGTTGATACCGAAGATGACTGTGTCGAAGCGCAGCAAGGCATTGCGGGCCTGAACGAACACGGCCGGCATCGCGGCGTCCTCGAGCAACAGCGCGGCCGGACTCTTCTGTCCCTTCACGGGCTTCACGATCACGCCGGCGACACGCCAGTCCAGCATTCGCACCGCGATGTCAGTTTCGCGTGCCTCGGATCCTTGGCTGCAACCCACGAACAGCACATGACCACGCCGCTCCACCTCAAGCTCCAGCCGAACGAGAAGGCGGGCAATGAGCGGCTCCTCAAAGGTCGGCACGATCACACCGACGAGATTGCGACGGCCGCGCCGCAGCTCCGCACCGAGCGGATTGATGCGGTAGCCGAGCGCCTCAATGGCATTCTGCACCTTGGTGACATTCTCCGGGAGGACAGTGGGCGCGCCCTGCATCACCTTGGAGACGGTGGCTATCGAAACCCCGGCATATGCCGCGACATTACGCATCGAAACACGGGTTTCGACTCCCTTCCTGCGACCAGCCAAATCACCGCCCTCGAATGCTTCTGCCACTGGATACATCGATTAATCGTTTACAGCCATCGAAAAAACGATTAATCGATGCCACTGACAAGAGCAATACAAGGAGGAAGGCCGATGTCTGAGGCAAAGCGCAAGCTAAGGATTGCGCTCGTCGGAGTCGGATTCGGGGCAGAGTTCGCTCCGATCTACAATGCTCACCCCGATGTCGAGTGGGTGGCACTCAGCGACAGCAACGCAGAAAAATTGGCAGCGGCCGGCGCCCGGTTTGGTATCGAGCGGAGCTATCCGGGGCTCGACGCCGTCCTGGCGGATCCGGACGTCGACGCCGTCCATCTGGTGACGCCGATCCCCCTTCATGCTGAACAGGCCATCCGCGTCCTTGAAGCCGGAAAACACTGCGCCTGTACCGTCCCGATGGCCACGAGCTTCGCCGATATCCGGCGGATCATCTCGGCGCAGCGCAAATCCGGTAAAAACTACATGATGATGGAGACGGCCGCCTATACCCGCGAATTTCTGATGGTCGAAGACCACTATCTGCGCGGCGATTTTGGCACCATCTCCTTTGCGCGTGGCTCGCACATGCAGGACATGGAGGGGTGGCCGGACTATTGGATGGGTTTGCCGCCACATCACTACATGACGCATGCCATCGCGCCGGTTCTCAAGCTGCTTGGCGAACGAGTGACCAAGGTGCATTGCTTCGGATCCGGCCGCCTGCCCGAGGAGCGCCAGAAGCGCTACGGCAATCCTTTCCCCGTCGAAACGGCTATCTTCCGCCTCGCGAACAGTCCCGTCGCCGTCGAGGTCACGCGATCGCTGTTCCAGACCGTCCGCCCCTATAGCGAGGCTTTCTCGATCTATGGCGACAAGTTGGGCTTTGAGTGGCAGCAGATCGAGGAAGAAGATCCGCTGATCTTCTCGATGCCCCACGCTGCCTTCAGCCGCGGGCGCAAGATCCACCATGAAATCGTTACGCCGCCGGACCGGCAGGATCTGCTGCCGTCCGAGATCGCTCCGTTCACCAAGCGGTCGGTCTTTTCCGATGGCAAGCATCTGTCATTCGTTCAGGGCGGGGGCCACTCCGGATCCCATCCCCATCTTGTCCATGAGTTTGTGCGCTCGACGGTCGAAGGCCGTAGTCCGGCGATCGATGTCGTCACGGCCGCGAACTGGACCGCACCCGGCATCGCCGCGCACGAATCGGCCATGCAGGACGGCGCCGCAGTCGAGATTCCGGATTTCAGCATCTGAACGGAACCATTGGCGACGCCAACCGCCTGAAGAGTTAATCGTTTTTTTCGCCGACAAGAGACCATAAGGGAGGAGACCATGCCTATTTCACACATGAGCCGCAGAAGCTTTATGAAGTCGACGGCCCTGGCCGGAGCGGCCGTGACTCTCAGTGCGCCGTATGTGCGCGCCCAAGGCGCCAGTGAGATCAACATGATCGGGTGGAACGCTCCCGCTCTCATGGACATCTTTGCCAGGGCCGAGAAGGAGGTCGGCGTCAAGATCAACTATGACGTCCTGCCGGCTGCATGGTCGGATGTGATGGCCAAGATCACGCTGTGGGGCCAGACCGGCTATGACGGCATCGACGTGCTGTTCGCCGATGATCTGATCGGCGGTCTCTGGGGGATGAATGGTTGGGCCGAGGATCTGAGTGGCACCGACGCCTGGACGAAGAATTCCGGCGATATCGTCGAGAACATCACAGTCCTCAACAACGCTGTCGGCGGCGTCTACCGCATCTTCTTCACGATGGGGCTGGAGCCGTTCTTCTATAATAAATCGCTCGTTCCGAACGCCCCCAAGACTTGGGACGAGCTGGTTTCGGTCGGCCAGTCGGTGACCAAAGCCGATGATGGCATCTGGGGCTGGCGCCCGCTCGGCGGCCAGGGCCACGCCTTCAACACCGTCCTGCTGATGCTCAATCAGGCGGGCGCCGATCTGAAGACCCTTCAGGACCCGGCGACGCTGCAGGCGCTGCAGTTCATGTATGACTGGGTTCAGACGAGCAAGATCACCCCGCCCTCGGCGATCAGCGAGGACAATCCGGCAGTTGAGGCGCTCGCCGCCGCTGGCAAGGCCGCGATGTGGTGGACCTATGATGGTGGCCTCGCCAACATCCTCAGGGCCGACCAGACCAAGGTCACGCTGGAGAATATCGGCATGTCGCGCTGGCCGAAGGGTCCCGCTTCGGATATCGGCCTGGTGCATGGCTGGGGCTGGCTGCTCTCGAAGTTCAGCCAGAAAAAGGATGCTTCGAAGGAGGTCCTCGCCTGGCTGTCTTCGCCCGCCATCATCAAGCAGGTTTCGCTGGCCCAGAGCGCTGCGCCACCCTATCGCTCGATGTTCACTGACCCCGATATCGTCGCCAAGCTGCCGCAGCTGACGATCGGTTCCGGTTGGGAAGATCAGATCCGCGGTGCAAGGTTCCGCGAGCCGATCGTATCGAGCCCCCAGGTTACCCAGCTGTGGAACATGTTCGACAAGATCGGCAGCTATATCCTTTCGGGCGAGAAGGATCCCGCTGCAACGCAGGCCTGGGCGATCGAAGAATACCAGGCGATCCGCGGCTGAGGGATTGGCGGCCGACACGGCAACGCCTTCACGATCCCGGCGGCCGTCGCTGCCGGGATATCCATCTCTGAGAGATAGAAGCAGCCCGATGAGTTCCCAAATCGTGGATCGCGCGCGATCTCGCTCGGCAGCCGAACGCCTTGGCGACGCGCTCACCGGCGTCAACGCCGTTGCCTATTGCCTTGTCTTGCCGGCTATCCTTCTGCGCCTCGCCTTTACGCTGGTGCCAGCGCTTCAGACTTTCTGGCTGAGCTTCACCGACAAGTCGTTAATGGCGCCGGGACGTTTCATAGGGCTCGCCAACTACGCGGCGATGCTGTCGGACAAGACCCTTATCGGCTCGTTCGGCTTCACGCTGTTTTATACCGTGACGAGCGTCGCGCTCGAGACCGCTCTCGGACTGGCGATCGCCATGCTGTTGATGCGCCAGCTGCGCGCCAGGTGGATCAGCAATTTCATCATGCTGCTGCCCTGGGTGATGGCGCCGCTCTTGGCCGCTACCGTCTGGAAGATCATGTTCTATGAGGATGGCGGCATTCTCAACCAGATCCTCCGCGACCTCGGCGTGATCAGCAGCCCGATCCGCTGGCTTTCCAGCGCCAATACGGCGCGCGGCTCGGTCGTTCTCGTCACCGTCTGGAAGAACGTCTCATGGGTCGCCCTCATCTTCATGGCTGCGCTCGCCGCGCTCCCGAAGGATGTCTATGAGGCCGCTGAGGTGGACGGCGCCAATGCATGGCAGCGGTTCAGAGCCATCACGGTGCCGATGCTGCGGCCGACGATCTTCCTCGTGCTGATGTTCCGCGGCATGGGCGAGGTCCAGACCTTCGAGCAGATCGGCGGCTTGACGCGCGGCGGGCCAGGCACCGCGACGCAGAACCTCGCCTATTACGCCTATCAGCGTTTCTTCCAGGAGCTGCGCTACGGCTACGGCTCGGCAATCAATGTGCTGCTGCTGCTGTTGACGGCCCTCATCGGGGGCTTCTTCGCCTGGCGCATGTATAAGGCATCATCCCGGTAACAATCATGGCCGCACGCACCCTTCCACTACTGCACCCGCAGCGCATCCTCCTCATGGCGCTCCTGGTCCTGGTCCTCCTTTTCCTGGCGTTTCCAGTTTATTTCATGCTGGTGACCTCGCTCAAATCATCTGGCGAGGCCTATCGGCTTCCGGCCACGCTCTGGCCGCATAATCCGACGCTGCAGGCCTATCCGTTCGTGATCAAGGCCTGGAGCTACTGGCGGACGCTCGGCAATACGGTCCTCGTGGCTGGTCTCGCGGCGTTCGGCGCCACCATGCTGGGCGGCATCGCCGCCTACGGCTTTTCGCGCATGGCTTTCACGGGCAAGTCGCTGCTGTATGCGACGGTCGTCGGCTCGATGGCGATCCCGGCGATGGTCACGCTCGGCCCCATCTTCCTCGCCTACAAGGATCTGCGGCTGCTTGACACGCATCTCGGCCTGATCCTCGTCTTCATGGCCGAAGGTATCCCGGTCGCTTTCCTGACCTTGTTTTCCTATTTCAAGGCAATCCCCAAGGAACTCGACGAGGCGGCGGCGATCGACGGCGGCTCGCTGCTCGACATCTTCTTCCGCATCATCGTGCCGATCGCGCTGCCGGGCGTCGCCGTGACGTTCCTGCTGTTGTTCATCGCCGGCTGGAACGAGTTCCTGTTCGCCTTCACGCTGACGATCACGCCGAGTACCCGCCTCCTCACGGTTCGGCTGTTCGAAATTCCGATCCGTGCCGATGCGAACACCATTCCCTATGACCTCATCGCCGCAGGGGGCATGCTGATCTTGCTGCCGCTGGTGCCGATTCTGCTGCGGGTCCAGAAGCAGTTGGTCGAGGGGATCCTGGCCGGTGCCGTGAAGGAATAGTTTCACCGCTTAAGCGGTGAAGCTCGTGTCGCCGCCTTCAACCTGGTAATTCGCAAAGCTATTTTCGCCTAGAAGACGAAGACCGCCTTCTCTGTCTTGCGCTCGTCGAACAGGCGGAAAGCCGTCTCTGCCTCGTCGATCGCGAAGCGGTGGGTCGCCAGGCGCTCGAGGTCGATCTTGTGGGTCTCGATCGTCCGGATGATCTCCTCATATTCGCTGATGCCGAAATACCAGGAGCCGATCAGCGAGATTTGCTTGCGGATCAGTTGCTCGCTTGGGCGAATTGTTGTTTCCCGACTCTCGCCCACAAAAGCGGCCCGGCCGAGCGGGGCGAGGCTGTCGAGGGCCATATTCTGCGCCGCACCGTTGCCCGAGCAATCGATCGCCGCCGACAGCCCTTCCCCGCCGGAGAAGGCGGCGATCGCCGCGGCCGCACCAGTATCCGTCGGATCCAGCGTCAGGTCTGCGCCGAGCTCGTCCGCGAAATGCCGCCGTTCGGCGATCGGGTCCAGCGCCACCACCCGCGCGCCGAGAGCCTTGGCGGCGAGGATGCCCGCCGACCCCATCGGACCGAGGCCCCAGATGCCGACGCTGGTCGCGCCGGAAAGGCCGAGCTTGCGGCAGGCGCTGTAGAGCGTGCCGAAGGCGTCGGTCGAGATCGCCGCCGCCACGTAGGACATCGAGGCCGGGATTCGCAGAAGGTTGCGCTCGGGCACGGCGAGATATTCGGCGTTGCCGCCGTCCTTGGTGAAGCCGAGGCACTTCCAGGTCGGGCAGAGATGAAAATTGCCTTGCCGGCAGCGTGCGCAGACGCCGCAGCCAACCGCGAGATAGACCGCGACCCGATCGCCCGGCTTGAAGTTCTTCACCGCCACGCCCGTCTCGACGACGACGCCGGCGGGTTCGTGGCCGGTGATGCAGCCGCCTGCCGCGTCGCCGCCGACGACGGCATTGCCATAATAGAGGCTGAGATCGCTTCGGCAGATGCAGGATGCCTTGACCTCGAGCAGCACCTCGTCGGGACCGGGCACTGGGATCGCGACCGAGCGGATCTCGACCTTGCGGTTACCCGGAAGATAGACGGCTTTCATGAGCTGGACCTTTCTTGTGAGACGCTCACTTCACCGCACCGGCCGTCAGGCCACGAACGAAGGAGCGCTGCATGACGAGGAAAAGGACGACGAGCGGGCCGAAGGCGATCGTGCCGGCGGCGGCAATGCCGCCATAGTCGACGCCGTAGCGGCCCTGCAGCGTGGCGGCGCCGACCGTCAGCGGCTTGAGATCGTCGGTCTGGATGACGACGAGCGGCAGCAGGTATTCCTGCCAGGAGAAGAGGAAGGCGATGAGAGCCAGCGACATCAGCCCGGGCCTAACCACGGGCAGCACGACGCGGAAATAGGTGGCGAGCGGCGAAGCCCCGTCGACCACGGCCGCCTCGATCAGCTCCTTCGGCACGTCCTGCATGACAGTCCGCATCATGAACACGGAGAAGGGCAGCAGCAGCGCCGCCTGGGGCAGGATCACGCCGAGCCGCGTATCGAGCAGACCGAGCTTCTGCAGATTGCCATAGAGCGCGACGATGACGGACGGGGCCGGAACGACGAGACCGGCGAGAAACAGGCCGAACAGCAATTCCTTGCGCGGCAGATCGAGCTTGGCGAAGGCATAGCCGGCGAGCGGCGCGGTCAGAAGCACAAGAATTGTCGAGCCGGTGCTGATGATCAGGCTGTTCAGGAAGTAATGGGCGAAACCGCTCTCGTTCCAGGTCCGTGCATAGTTCGAGAAGTCGATCGGCCACGGAAGGCTGAGCGGACCGGAGAACAGATCCGCCTCGCTGCGCACCGAGGCGAGCAGCACCAGATAGACAGGCGCGAGCGCGTAGAGCGCGAACAGTACTAGGATGAGATGGCGCGCGAGGCGCCCGGCGGGATAGGCGCCGATAACACTGCGCCGGCCGGCGGTTTGCGAAGCGGACGGGGCCGCAAGCAGGGTGGCGTTCATGCGGACCTCAGGAGGCGATAGGAGACGCCGCTGACCGTGAGCACGATCGCGAGCAGGACGACGGAGAGCGTTGCGGCATAGCCGAAGTCGCCGACCAGGAAGAATGTCTTGTAGATATGTGTGGTCAGCACCTCGGTGTCGTAGCCGGGCCCGCCTTGGGTGGTAACCCAGACCAGATCGAAAAAGCGCATCGCCTCAATCGCGGCATAGAGACCAAGGAAGAGCGTCGTCGGCTTCAACAGGGGCACCGTCACGAAGCGGAAGCGCTTGATCCACGAGGCGCCATCGAGCTGGGCGGCCTCGTAAAGCGAAGGATCGATCGCCTGGATCGCGGCGAGATAGATCAGCACGCAGAAGCCGAAGAAGGTCCATGCGCCGACCACGTTGAGCGCATAGAGCGCCGTGGACGGCTCGGCGAGCCAGGCGCCGCCGAGGACGCCGAGACCGACGAGGTCGAGCGCCCAGTTGGCGAGCCCGAACATCGGATTGTAGATCCAGCCCCAGATGATGCCGGCCACCACCAGCGGAATTGTCCGCGGCAGGAAATAGATCGCGCCGAGCACGCGGATGGTGCGCGGCGAGCATTCGGCGAGGATCGAGGCGAGGAGCAGGCCGATCATGAGCGGGAAGGCCAGCGTCAGCACGACCCAGATGCCGTTATGGCCGAGTGCCGTCCAGAACACCTGGTCATCGATCAGCCTCGCAAAGTTGGCAAGGCCGGCAAAGCCGGTGACGGTGCCGTTGTCCCAGGTGAACAGGCTGTAGGCCGCGACCTGCAGGATCGGAAGGCCGACAAAGGCCAGATAAAGCACGAGTGCCGGCAACACGAACAGGATCGCCGTCCGTTGGCTTGTCATCGATCAATCCCTTTGGATGGTGGAGGCGCGACGCCGGCAGCTAAACCGCCTCTCCGGCGTCGCGTCGTTCGGCGCGCCCTAGGGCTGCCAACGCTCGCCGTTGGCGACGGCCTTGCTCCACGACTGCTGCATCGCGGTCAGGAATTCGTCGGGCGTCGCATTGCCGCCGATGAGCCGTTGCAGTTCGGGATAGAGCACCTGTGTGACGCTTTCCGGCAGCGTGGTGTGCAGGTCGTAGAAGTTCGTGTCGGGCGTCTTGAGACCTTCGGCGTAGAACTCCTTCACGGCTGGCAGCGTGTTCCAGCCAGAGAGATCCTCGGCCTTGGTCCCGATCGGCACCAGGAAGCCCTTCTCGACCCAGACCTGCCGATGCTCCGGCGAAATCAGGCAGTCGACATAGGCGGCTGCGGCGTCCTTCGTCGCATCCGGCGCGCTTGCAGCGATCTGCCACTGCGAGCCCTCGCCCCACATCGTGCCGGCAGGAATCCCATCAGCGATCGGCGGCAGCATGAACACGCCAAGATCGAACTTGGCGCCGCGGGCCATATCCTGCAGCACCCAGGATCCGGTTACGGTCATGGCCGCCCGGCCGCCGAGGAACAGTGCATTGGCTTCATCATAGCCGATGCCGTTGAAACCACGGGGGAAATAGCCATCCTTCGCCCAACTGGCCAGCGTTTCGGCCGCCTGTTTGAAGGCGGGTTGGTTCCAGCTCGCATCGCCGAACAGCACCTTCTCCTCGCCGTCACGGCCGGCGGTGAGACCGAGGATGAGGCTCAGCGTGTTGGTCGCCGGCCAGCGGTCGCGATTGCCGAAGGCGATCGGCACATAGCCGGCTTCCTTGACCTTGGAGGCCACGGCCTGGAACTCGGCATAGGTCTTGGGAACTTCAAGCCCGAGCTTCTTGAAGAGATCGCGGTTATAGTAGACGCCCATCAGGTCCTGCTCCATGGGAACGCCATAGAGCTTGCCCTTGTAGGAGTTGCGGCCGCGATAGAAGTCGTTGATGCCGTCCCACTTGTACTTCGCGTAGTAGGCGTCGAGCGGCGCCACCTTGCCGGTCCGGGCATAGCCAGCGAGCACCGAAGCCGCCGGCCAGGTATAGGCAAGGTCCGGTGTCTTGTCGGCGGAGACCGCGAGGCGGTAGCTCTCGCGGATTCCGATCGACGGCACGACGGTGCGCAGGATCTTGGTGCCCGGCAGCGTCTTCTCGCAGGCGGCGATGAGTTCATCCATGGCGGGCCCGGCGGCCGTTATGCCAGAGGTAGCGAACTGGTCCCATTGCGTGACGACGGTTTCGGCGCCGGCCGGAACGATGCTCGCGACCAGCATGGTCGAGGCGACGAGACGCGTTTTGAGAAGTTTGTTCATGGCGGGTTCCTCCCCTTGGTGTAGTTTTCTGACGCGCCGCGCTCTTCCGGCCGCGGCGGATCAAGGCTCAGAGCATCGGCTTGATGTAGTCGTAGGCACGCCGGGCGAATTGGTCGGGGTCGACCCCGCGGCGGTTGAAGCCGATTTCCATGGTGAGATAGCCGGCAAAGTCGTTCGCCTTCAGCGCGGCGACGAGGCCGGCATAGTCGACCGGTCCGTGCTGCGGCGGATCGCGATTCACGTCGGCGAGGTGCAGGTGCACCAGATCCTTGCCGAGGCGATGCACGTAATCCGTCGGCACCTCGTTACGGTAAAGCGTGTGATAGGTGTCGAACATCGCGCCGATATTCGGCTTGTCGACTGCCCGCATCAGCGCGATGACATCGTCGCAGCTATCGATCAGGTTGCTGTCCGCCGAGGTCGGCTCGATCGCCATAGTGACACTGAGTGTCGCGGCGTGGTCGGCAATCTCGGCGAGGGCATCGCGACTGAAGGCAAAGGCATCCTCTCGAGTAGTGCCGAAGATCTGCCAGCCGGCGACATAGAGCACGGTCTTGCCGCCCCATTCGGCGCAGAGCTCCGTCACCTTCTTGTATTGACGAATGGCGTCGGCACGCTCCTCGGCAATGGGCGAGGCCACATTGAAGCCAGGACCGCCGCCAGGCGCCGGGAGCATGGAGGCGAGCGCTATGCCGGAACTCTCAAGGACCGAGCGAATTTCCCGGCGCCGCTCCGCCGACAGATGGTCCGGATAGGCATGAGGCGCTGCGGCTCCGATCTCGATGCCGTCATACCCGATCGCCGCGATCCGGCGGATCGTCTCGTCGAGCGGATAGGCCGGTACCCAGACCGGAAAGCTTGAATAGACCCACGTATTGAAGGCGAGCTTCACGTCGTTCTCCTTGCTCGTCCCTGAATGGCCATGCCGAACCAGCCTGGAAGAGGCTTGTCGCACCGCCATCGTCGGTTCGATGTCGCTTTCGTCGCTCGCGGAATATCCCACAGCGCACGCCATGCCGGTCTGGCAAAGATGTCCAGATTGGACCGTCTTCAGAATGCCGCTGGCGTGACTATGGATTCAGCCCGGCGCTGCGCGTCCGTGAGAGCTGTGGCGGGCGATTTGAGCCCGAGCAGCATGTCATGGATCTCCTCGCCGGCGATCTGGATCACCTGCGAGATGCCGCGGATAGGCGGCCGTGGCCACATGCGAAGCACGCGCTGTCGCGCCATCTGGTCGACGACACCGATGACTGGCGAGATCGCCGCAACGTCTGGATCGCGATTGACAGAGAATCGCGGACTGGCAAGGCTGCCATTGAGGATGTAGAGCTTCGCGGCGCCGGCCGAAGTCAACAAAGAAAGCGCTTGCCACGCTGCAGGGATACGCTCGGGCGCGATATTCGCCGGTATCGCAAGGGCATAGCCGCCGAGCGGCGCAATGTGCCGCCCGTTCGGCCCGCGCGGATGCGGCAGATGTCCCGTCCGGCCGAAGGCGGGCGATTCCTGGTCGCGCTCGTAGAGATGGGCGAGCAGCGTGTGCGAGTAGGCCATCGCGGACCGACCGGACGCGAACGCCCGCGCGCGGTCATACCAGGCCATCGATAGGATCTCGGGCGGCGACAGCGGCATCAGCGCCCGCAAGAACTCCGCCGTATCGCGCGCTTCTGCCGACAGAAATGCGGGACGGAGCGGCATCATTGCCCCCGCCTCGCCGTCGTAACCGTCGGCCGTTTTCGGAAGTTCGACTATTGGACAACCATGGGCGGCCATGATTGTCATGAAGGTATGGCCAAGCGCCGTGCCACGCCCCCCGTTCCAGGCGATGCCATAGACGCCGCGGTCGGGCCTGTGCAGGATGCGCGCCGCGACCAGCAATTCGGCAAGGGTCCGCGGCGGAGCCACGCCCGCCTCAGTGAGCAGATCGGTGCGATAGACCAGCATCTCGGCAGTCGACATCACCGGAAGTCCATACTGGACGGCATTCCAGCGGGCACTCGCAACGGCATCTGGCACGAAGTCGCCGATATCTATGCCGCCCTCGGCAACGAGTTCGTCGAGTGGCAACAGGAGACCGCTGCCGGCCATCTCGCCGAACCACGGCAGGTCGCAGGCGAGGACGTCGTAGTCGGAAACCCGCTGCGATCCGTTTGCTACAATCGCCTTGCGGAGCCTGTCGATCGAGAGCGCACGGGATTGGATCTCGACGCCGAGGATCAGCTCGAATTGCCGCTTGAGGGCATTCATGGCCATGAAGGTCGGGTCAGCATGCACGAGCACGCGCAGGCCCCGCGGTAGATTAAGCTTGGCGTCGAGCACGGCGAGCGGCGGGATCAGCGCTTCGGTACTCTCCATCCCCGCGCTGGCGCGTGAGGGCCTTCCAGCCGCAAGATTGCCGGCGATGGCTCGCATCTCCTTCGCCAGGCCGTACCATCTCGCAAGGAGTTCAGTAGAGGGGTGCAGTGAGAAGGATCGTCCCGTCTCCGTACGAGGACGTCGCACAATGAGGCCGTGCAGCAGCAGTTCGCCGATTGTGCGGATCGCTGTACCGTGTGTGAGGCCTGACGCACGGGCAAGCGAGGTCGGGGTCGTCAATCGCCCGGCAAAATGATTGCGAAGGAGTTCGAGGACGAGGCCGATTGCCCGAACGTCTTCGTCAACGAGCAAGCGAAGGCGGCTCTGAGTGTGAACGCGATCGACGAAGTCAGCGACCTGCTGAGCCTCGAGGTTGGACCTCGCGTCGATGTGGATCGCCTCGGGGGCCTCGTAAGGGCCTTCCGGGATACCGACCGAGGTTCGGCGTGTTGAGCGAGCGGAGACCATCTAGGGGATCGCATTCATCACAGTGAGCGTGCTGTAACGGTTTTGCTACGCCCCAGTATGATGAAAGGCCCGTCGGCAAGCCATCTCAACGATGCAATGAATGGCGCATGAAGCCCGTCGCCGAGCAATCGCGCTTCGAGCACTCAACGAAGTACAACGGCCGCCGGGCGACGCGAGATGTCTATCGTCACTCGACGCACCAGCGATGCCTGCCATTGAAAAGGCGGGCCCTGAGGCCCGCCCACTTCTCAAATAATCAGCTACTCGACATAGAGGAAGCGGTTGAATGTGTGGAAGGACTCAAGCCCGCCCTTGCGTACGACCACCTAGTCTTCAGGGCGCACGCCCCTCAGGCCAGATCGCTGATCATCGTCAGTCTGCGGACATCGACCGGGCCGGCCAGCAGGTTGTCGACCTGCGTCAAGAGGGGCTGCAGATGCGGCATCTTCATATGCGCCTCAAGATCGAGGTCGCTGCGCCAGTTCTCATAGAAGATGAAAACGCACGGGTCCGCGGCATCGACATGGAAGTCATAGTTGATGCAGCCAGGCTCTGCCCGCGTCGGCGCCACGATCGCGGCGAGGACGTTATACAGGTCCTCGCGCCGCTCGGGGCGGGCCTTGAGCGTACCGATGACAGTGACGGGCATCTCAAGTCCTCTTCTGGCTGAGGGCAACGGCGAGGATGATGATGGCGCCCCGGGCGATCAGCTGCTGGCTGAATTCGAGGCCCATGAGGATCAGGCCGTTGTTGATGAGGCCGATCATCAGTGCGCCGACGATGGTCCCGATCACCGTGCCGCGGCCGCCGAAGAGGCTGGTGCCGCCGAGCACCGCCGCCGCGATCACCGAGAGTTCGTCGCCCTCGCCGAGCTGGAAGCGGCCGGATTGCAGGCGGCCGGCATAGAGCATTCCGGCGAGCGCCGCGGCAGAGGATGAGATGACCAGCACCTTGAACTTGATCGCCTTGGTATCGATGCCCGAATAACGGGCGGCCGTCTCGCCGCCGCCGGTCGCGAGGACCCTCCGGCCAAAGCCGGTGCGGCGCAGCACGATGTGGCCGATCGCGCCGAGGATAACCATCCACAGCAGCAGGACGGGCACCGGCCCGACATTGCCGCCGCCGAACAGCCAGGAATAGCCGGGGGAGAGGATCGGCACGGCCGCCGTCGCGGAAATCCACATTGCGACGCCTTTTGCAATCCCCATCATCGCAAGCGTGGTGAGGAAGGAGGGAATGCCTACGCGGGTGGTGAGCCAGCCGTTGAACATGCCGACCGCAAGGCCCGTGGCGAGGCCGGCGATCACGCCGACGACCGGACCGCCGACGGCGATCGCCATGGCGACGGTGACGGTGCTGAGGCCGGCGACGGCGCCGACCGACAGGTCGATCTCGCCGGCAGAGAGCACGAACGTCATGGCGATCGCCATCACGGCGATCATCGCCGTCTGGCGTACGATGTTGAGCAGATTGTTGGGGTTGAGGAACCCCTTGTCGGCCAGCGTCGCCGCGAAGACGACGAAGATCACCAGGAAGCCGATATAGATGATGTTCTGCCGCCAGTTGGCGAAGAAGGCGCTAGCCATTTAAATCTCCTGAACCGCGAGGGCCTTCTGGATTTCGATCTGCAGCCGCTGCTCGGCCGCCTGGAGGCGGTGGGCGAGGTCATCGGCGGAGACCTCCGGATCGTCCAGCGCCTCGCGTGGCAGATCCTGATGGATGCGCCCATCCGCCATCACGAGGATGCGGTCGCAGGCGGTCAACAGTTCCGACAGCTCGGAGGAGATCATGATGATCGCCTTCCCGGATGCTGCGAGCTCACGCACGAGGCGGATGATCTCGGATTTGGAGCCGATATCGATGCCGGCCGTCGGCTCGTCGAGAATGAGAATTTCAGGGTCGGTGGCGAGCCACTTGCCGATCACGACTTTCTGCTGATTGCCGCCAGAGAGCGTAGCGACTGCATGATCGCGGCTGGCCGTCTTCACCTTGAGTCGATCGATCTGCGTGTCGGTGAGGCTGTTGGCCGCCTTGGTGTCGACGAAGCCAGCCTTCGACAGGCGGCCGATGACGGCGAGGATCATGTTGGAGGCGACCGAGTGGGCGGGAATGATGCCCTGCGTCGCCCGCGCTTCCGGTACCAGCGCGACGCCGGCCGCGATCGCGTCGCTCGGCTTGCGGATGGCGACGGCACGACCCTTGATGCGGATCTCGCCGCTGGCAATGGGATCGATGCCGGCCACTGCGCGCGCCAGCGATGAACGGCCCGAACCGAGCAGACCGGCAAGACCAAGCACTTCGCCGCGATGCAAGGTCAGCGAGATGTGCTCGGGCTTATGGGCGCCGCTGACATCCTTCAGTTCGAGCAGCACCTCGCCCTTGGTCGCCTGGATCCGCGCGACATCGGAAAGCCCCATCGAGCGCTTGCCGACGATATGCTCGATCATCGTATCGATCGGCAGTTCGGCGAGCGGCGCCGTGATGACATGGCGGCCATCCCGCAAGATCGTCGCGCGATCGGCGATGCGGGCGATCTCGTCCATGCGATGGCTGACATAGATGACCGCGATGCCCTTCGCCTTCAACTTGCGCAGAAAGACGAACAGCCGCTCCACGTCGGAAACGGCGAGCGCCGTCGAAGGCTCGTCGAGCACCAGCACCTTTGCATCCTGCGAGATCGCCTTGGCGATTTCGGTCAGCTGCTTCTGCCCGGCGCCGAGATCAGCGACGATCGCCTTCGGGTCGACGAAGACCTCGAGCATCGCGAAGATCTCCGCGGCGCGACGCTCGGCCTCGTTATCGTCAATGAAGCCGATGCCGTCGCGCCATTCGCGCGTCAGGAAGATGTTCTGGGCCACGGTCAAGGTCGGGACCAGGCTCATTTCCTGATAGTTCATGGCAATGCCGGCGGCTCGGGAGGCCTCCGGCGTATGCGTCGTGAGCGGCACGCCGCCGACCTCGATCGTGCCCTGATCGGGGCGATGAACCCCGTTCAGGATCTTGAGGATTGTCGACTTGCCTGCGCCGTTGCCGCCCAGCAGCGCATGAACCTCGCCGGGGAGGATTTCGAGGCTGACGTCGTCAAGGGCGCGAACGCCCCCGAAGGCCTTTGAAATGCCGGTCATGCGGACAGCAGCGGCATTAGGGATCATCCAACCTTCTCCCAAACGCCGCTTTGGCCCGAGCGGATGAAGGCGTCGGCGACGAGTTCCGTCAGCAGGCCGTCATTGAAGTTCGGGCTCGGCTGCTGCTTCTTCGCGATTGCTGAGAAGAAGTCATAGCACTCGACGATCTTGGTTTCGGAGTAGCCGATGCCGAGACCGGGGATCGGCCACAATCCGGAACCATAGGGATGCGCCGGGCCGGTATAGATCGTGCGGAATCCGCGCGCATCGGCCGGATCATCGGCGAACATCACCTGAAGTTCGTCGCGGCGCTCATAGTTGAAGTGGATCGAGCCCCTGGTGCCGTGGATTTCCAGCGTGATGAAGTTGTTGCGGCCATAAGCGTTGCGCGTTGCCTCGAGGCTGCCGATCGCGCCGTCCTTGAAGCGCAGCATCGAGACGAGCTCGTCGTCCACATCGACCTCGCCCCGCTCGGCATCTGCCGACTTCTCGGCGGCACCCAGCTTGTCGACGCCGCCTAGCTGCAGCGGACGGGTCTTGTTGTAGATCGGGGTCATGGCGATCACCTCAGCGATCGGCCCGACGAGATAATGCGCGAGATCGACAACATGCGTCCCGATGTCGCCGACGGAGCCGGACCCGGCAATCTTCTTCTGGAAGCGCCAGGAGAGCGGCGAGTCGGGATCGGCCGACCAGTCCTGCAGATAGGTGCCGCGGAAGTTCAGGATGCGGCCAATCCGGCCTTCCTCGATAAACTTCTTGGCAAGCGCCACGGCAGGCGTGCGCCGGTAGTTGAAAGCGACCATGTGGATGACGCCGGCGGCCTTGACCGCCTCGACCATCGCCCGGGCCTCCTCGACAGTGCGCGCAAGCGGCTTCTCGCAGATGATGTGCTTGCCGGCCTTGGCCGCGGCGATGGCAATTTCCGCATGGACATTGTTGGGCGTGCAGATGTCGACGACATCGATATCAGGCCGGGCGACGACGGCGCGCCAGTCCGATGATGCTTCCTCGAAGCCATAGCGGCGGCGCGCTTCCTCGGCCGCACCGTCGGTCACCTCGACCACGACCTTGCGGTGGGGAATGGCCGGAGCCGGCCAGAAGAACATCGGCATCGAGGCATAGGCCATGGCATGCGCCTTGCCCATGAACCCGCCGCCGATCATGGCGACGTTCATCACTTTGGTCATCGGTTTTCTCCTGAAAGAGAGCGGCTTTGGCAAGCGGCAGCCGTCCGCCGCTCTGGCTGGAGGCAGGCGCAGGTCGCACCGTTCGATGCTGCACGGGGCGCATTGCGGCGCCCCGTGCGCTTGGGCCTTACTGGCCGAGGCTCTTCTTGACGTTGTCGGTCGCGTCGGTCGAATAGACCGCCTTCCAGCCTTCGAGCAGCGTGTCTCGCGTGACCGGCAGAGCCGGCAGCGCCACAAAGGCCGGAGCGTCCTTGCCGAGCAGAGCGTAGCCGGCGAGCTTTGCCTCCACGACGCCGGCGTCATAGGGACGCTGCGCGCCGAGGCCCTTCACGAAGCCGTTCTGCGCCATCGAGATTGCGACATTCTCGCCAAGGTCGATCGTGGTGATGACGAGATCGTCACGGCCAGCGTTGCGCGCCGCCGAGATCACGCCCTCGGCGGGCACGTCCCAGACCGCCCAGATGCCTTTTACGTTCGGGTTGGAGGTCAGGATGGCCGAAGCGGCCTTCTCGGCGTCGCCCGAGAAATCGGGGCCGCCGATGCCCTGCTCGGCGACGATCTTGATGTCCGGATAGTCAGCGGCGATTGTCGCCTTGAAGGCGTCGTAGCGCTGCTTCGTGACGAAGAAGTCGGCAGCATGGAAGACCACGCCGATGTCGCCCTTTCCGCCAAGCGCCTTGGCCATCAGATGCGCGGAGGCGACACCGTTGCCGTAGTTGTCGGCCGAGACCACGGACACATAGTCCTTGCCGGCCACGAAACCGGTCGGGACGTTGTCCATGAAGACGAGCTTGGTTCCGGCTGCCGCCGCTGCCTTGTAGGCTGCGGCCGTCGCCGTCGGATCGGTCGGGATCGACACGATGACGTTCGGCTTCTGGGCCATGATCGTCTCGAGGTCGGCGACCTGCTTCTCCGGCTTGAAGCCGGCATCGGTCACCGCGAGCACTTTGATACCCATGTCGGCGAACTGCTTTTGTAGGCCGTTGATCTGTGCGCGCGACCAGTCATTGCCGCCGTAATGCATGACGATCGCGGCGGTAGCGTTCATGCCCTTGATCTTGGCGAGTTCGTCGGGGGTTAGCATGACGCTCGACGCCGGCGAGGGAGCCTCGCCCGAAGGGCCCTTGGAAAGGACCGTCTTCTGCAGGTCGGCGAGCGCCTGGTCCGGATCGGCCAGCGCCGGCCCGGCATAGGCGAGAGCGAGCGTCAGCGCGGCGGCCGAGCCCAGCAGGGTTCGTCTGGAAATCATCACTAAGTCCTCCCGGAAGTGGGGCTTGGCCCCGTTCGCGGCCCTCAGGCCGATTCGAGATAGCTCCTGCTGGCCTTCGCGCCCTCCAGCGGGTCGGCCCAGGAATCGAGCTCCGTGCACACCCAGCCGTCGAACCCGATTTCGCGAAGCGCCGCGATGATCGCGTCTGTCGAGATATCGCCTCGGTCGAGGGGGGTGAACGCGAAAGGCTCCTTCTGGAAGCCCTTCAGATGCACATAGGAAATGCGCGCTGCATGCTCGCGGATCAGCGCGGCCGGATCGCCGCCGGCCGCGGCGAGATGCGCGGTATCAGGGCAGAAGTCGATGCCGGTCAGCCCGAAGATCCTGCTGACTTCCGCCGGCCCCTCGACGATGGTCGACAAATGCGGGTGATAGTGAGCGGTGAGCCCGCGGTCCTCGGCGATTTCCTTGACCCGGTCGAGCGCCGCTGCAAGCCGCGGATAGTCTGCCTCACGGATGCCGTCGAAGCGCTTGGCGCCGCCGCCGACAACGAGATGGGGGGCGCCGAGTTCGGCAGCCCGATCGGCCGCGCGGATAATGCGGGCCAGCTCTTCCGGCAGGATGTCGTCAAAGATGAAATTTGCGCCGGCATAGGTCGCTACGAGCGTCAGCCCGTTATCGGCGAGGAGAGCACTCATCTCGTCGGCGCTGAAGTCGAGAAGGTTGCCGTCGAAGAGCTCGACGCCCTCGTAGCCGGCCGCCGCGATATCGGCAAAGGCCCGACGCATGTCGCCGAAGGTGCGATAGGCGAGGTTGGTGATTGACGTGACGCCGACGGCGTCCCCACCGAGATTCCCCCAGCAATTCGCATGATAGGCGAGCTTTAAGCTCGACATCGGCATCTCCTCCCAGTGCTTGCCGCCTTCCATGACGCTGGCTTAAGGCGATAAAAAATCGATGTCAACAATTTAACGTCCTATCGTGCATATCTTTTGCAGATTTAATGCATAAGTGTGGCGTTGCCAGACCGAACGGTCGGTCTTATGAAGGGAGCGATCGCGACGCCGCAGAGAGGACGAGACATGTCGACGCCGGCCCTTGCGGAAGCCGCTTCCTCTCCGCGCCGGAAAGGCCGCCCGCGCGTCTCCGAGACAGCCTCACCAAGCCTCGTCCAAATCCTCAATCTGGTCCGCTCCGGGCAGGCGACTACCCGCCAGGAAATAGAGCGGTATAGCGAGCTTGGGCGCGCGGTCGTGGCGGATCGGCTCGGCACGCTCTGTGAACTCGGCCTACTCAATGAAAGCGAACTCGGCGCGGCGGCTGGCGGCCGGGCCCCGCGCCTCGTTAGGTTCAGTGCGGATCGCGGCAAGATCCTTGTCGCGACGCTGGACCAGACGGCGCTCGGCGTCGGGATTGCCGATCTCGGCGGCGCCCTGCTGATGGAGCATCACGAGGCAAGCGAGCTCACCCAGCCGGTGTCATCCCTAGCCGAGCGGCTCACCACGCTGTTTCGCTGGATTCTCGAACGCCAGGGCAACCCGCCGCTTTACGGCATCTCGATCTCGTTGCCCGGTGCCGTGCCGGATGGCGGCGAAGCGGTCTTCCTTGGCACCACACCCACGGTACTGCCCGGCTGGGAGAACTTTCCTCTCGTCGAAACACTGGTCGAGGCGTTCGAGGCACCGGTCTGGCTTCGCTCCAGCGTCGAGACGATGACGATGGGCGAGCTGCATGCCGGGGCGGGAAGCGGCCATCGGACCATCCTGTTCGTCAAGGTCGGCAAGCGCATCGGTGCAGGCCTCGGCAGCGACGGCGCGCTCTTTCGCGGGGCGCAGGGTGCAGTAGGGCTTATCGGCTCGGTGCCGGTGTCGGGACCTGGAGGCGGCGGCACGCTCGAAGCCATGGCCGGCTCGGACCGTATCGCCCAGGAGGGCAGAAGCGCGGCCGAGCGTGGAGCGAGCCCGATCCTCGCCGAGCATATCCGCCGCGGGGGCGAAATCACGGCGCTCGAAGTGGCGCAGGCGGCTCAGATCGGCGACGCCGCCGCGATCGAGATCCTCTCTCAGAGCGGCAGGCTGATCGGTCAGGTGGTCGCGACCCTCGCGAACATGCTCAATCCTGCCCTCATCGTGCTTTCCGGCTCTATCGCGCAGACGAACGACATCCTGCTCGCCTCCGCGCGTGAGGCGATCTACGGCGCCTGCCACCCATTGGTAAGCCGGGACCTGCAAGTCGTCCGCTCGCAGATGGGCAGTTCGGCCGGCCTCGTTGGGGCGGCGATCGTCGCCATCGAGGGCGTGTTCTCACCGGCCATCCTGAGAGACTGGATCATGGCCGGCAGGCCGCAGGCACATCCGCTCTTCCAGCGGATCAAGGACGACATCGCGCGGAAGAGACTTGCGGAGGAGAGCACGGTCCGGCCGCCGGACGCGTGAGGAGGAAGGACATGGCGATTTCTGGTCTCGGTCCGCACGGAGAGCGGGCGTCGGCTCCCGAACGGGTCCTACTTCTGCCGGAGGACATGGCGCGAGCGCGGGCGCGCGGCTTTCGCGTTGCCATCGTCCTCCACACGCTGGCGAGCGACTGGGCCAAGCAGCAGCTCTCCGGCGTGATTGGCATGCTCGGCGATTGCGGCGTCGCGGTGATCGATGTCGTCGACTGCGCCTTCACGCCAGAGGTGCAGATCGAGGCGCTCGACCGGCTGATCGCCGAGGCTCCGGACGCGATCCTCTCGCTCCCCGTCGCCAATGCCAAGGTCGCGGCCGCCCATGCGCGTGTCGCGGCGGCCGGCATCAAGCTGGTGCTGCTCGACAATGTGCCGACCGGCCTCCTACCCGGCAAGGACTACATCTCGCTCGTCTCGGCCGACAATTTCGGTCTCGGCAAGATCGCCGCCGAATGCCTGTCCCCCCATGTTCCCGAGGGCAGCGAGGTCGGGGTCCTCGGTTACGAAGCGGATTTCTTCGCGACCAACGAGCGCGAGATCGCCTTCGTGAAGTGGATGCGCATCAACCGCCCGGATGTGCGGCTGCAGGTCCGGCGATTCCCCTCGCTCGCCGATGCCGCCCGAGCCACGCGCAGCCTCTTCGAAGATCACCACGACATCGCCGGGCTCTTCGTCGTTTGGGATACGCCGTCGATCGCCTCCGCCGGTGTGCTGTCCACGCTCGGTCGGAGAATTCCGATGGTGACGGTCGATCTCGGCCAGGACGCCGCGATTGCCCTTGCCGCAAACAACTCGCTGGTCGCGATCGCCGCCCAGCAGCCGTTTCGCCAGGGCGAGACGGCAGCGTCTGTTACCGTCAGCGCCCTTCTCGGACGCCTGACGCCGGATTGGGTGGCGCTGCCCGGCCTTGCCGTCACCGCCGAGAACGTCGTGGAATCCTTCCAGACCGTCTGGCGCAAGCCCGCTCCGCGGGAGGTGCTACAGATGCTGAGCCTCGTCAGTCCAGCACCGCTGCGCAACACGCCCTCTTGGCAAGAACCGAGCGGGGGGCTTTAGCGGGCGGGAATACCCTCGCGCAATGAAGCGGCCGCCGGTGCCTCGACTGCTTGGCACAGCTTAGGAGGAGGCTCGAAGACCGGCTATGGGAAGCGAGCCAGCGTCAGCTTCAGATGCGTCGCGTTACATCGCGAATAGCTTTTTGGCGGCAGGAAGCTTTCCACATAATCAGCAAAGGCGCACCCCTTGATGCTCGCGATGCTGCCGGTCGGTCTTTCCGGGCTCTGAGGATACACGACGATCAGCCGCTGGTGCAGGCTCTACCGGACGATCCGGGGCCGCCATCACCTGATCCGCGATGCGGCGCGCCTCCTGTTCGGGCGGACCATCCTCCCGGTCGGTAATCTCGCGCTGCAACCTCGCGGCGCCATCCAGAAGGTTTTCACGATATCCGGCCCGACGCTGCGCCTTTGACGTAGCCTGCAGCGGGCCTCTTGAGGGCGGGGCGAAGGTGAAGATCATCTCGACGCCGCCTTTCCTCGATCAGGTCAATGAGTGGAACTCTGCCTGAACATCGAAGACGCTGATTGATGATACCAATTTTCTTGCCAACTCGATCCGAGTCAATCACCAACTTGGACTTACTCGACGTTTCTAGGCCGCACTAGCCAGATGCTGGCGTTGGCCGGCGAACTTGCCCCGAATGCATATCATTGGCGGATAGCGCAGGGAAGCAGCCCTTCCGGTCGCCGCAGAGCCCGTGCGAGGGCGCAACGCTAACCGTATCAATTGCAAGCCTTCTCAACCCGACGAACTGCTGGGAAAACGTGAGCCGCAATCAAGTCCGCCGTTATCAGGCACCTCCAGCCGCGCCGCCGGTAGATCGAAGTCTCGTTGCTTGATGACCTATTCAGCAACAGAAGTGGCCTGTTAAGCGCGGCCAACTCCCTATTCTTTCCGCGAGAATTCCCTGTTCTCGCGCGCCGACCTGATAACGCAAATCATTGATTTGGCGTCGCTATCGGCGTTGTCACGCTTGAAAGAGGCCGATATCGGCGAAATCTTCCCTGTATTTTCCCTGATAACAGAGAAATCGGCAGAGACAGATTTGCAGCCGACTGCACCCACCGCCACTAACTTCTTGTTTTTCCAGTATTTTCGCCACTTCAGAGACCACGGCAAATAGCGCCGTTGTTTCCGGGGCTTGCAGGTGGCTGATCTTTGGTCGGGTCCTATGACGCGCCATTTGGTTTGACCACGTGGCAGCAAGCGGGATTAGCCGGGATTACCCAGGATCAAGCGGAATAGTCGCGAGCGCGCGCGATCTCGATCTGCACCGTGTCGAAGTCCATCGTCGCAACCTTGACGATGAAAGGCTCAACGTTCGCGCAAAACGCCCCGCACTCGGGCTAGATATCTATCCTGAGGCGATAGCGATCGCCCCGATAGGTCATCTGGGCAAACTCGACAGGCGTGCGATCGGCGGTTTCCGACAGGCGCGAGACAACAAGGGCAGCGGTGCCTGAGTCCACGCCAAGGCTTGTAGCCGTTTGCGTGTCGAGCACGCGCGCCTCGATCACCTCGTGGCCGGACAAGATGCGGACGCCGCAGACCGATTCCAACCACTGATACAACGACCCCGCATCCAGTTCGCGCACGGTGGGTGGCTTGTGGCCGGCAAGGACGTGCGGTGCGATCCACGAGATGGACACGGCGATGGGCTTAGCGTCGGCCAGCAACAGCCGATGAATCCGAAAGCCCTGCTTGGCCATTGGCGCACGCAAGATATCGCGCACTTCAAGGGGTATCGCCGCGAGACCTGCGCTGATCGTCTGGTACGAGGGCGCATGGCCCCGGCGGCGCATGTCCTCCGAAAAGCTCGCCATGACATTGGCGGGCAGCTCGACCATCGGCTCGACGACGACGGAGCCGACGCCGGAGCGGCGGACAATCAGGCCTTCCCGTTCCAGCGTGTCGAGCGAACCGCGCGCGGTCGTGCGGCTGACGCCGAAGACGCGGTTCAACTCCGCCTCGGACGGCAGAAGATCGCCCGGCTTGAAGTGGCCGGCGATGATGGCGCTGCGCAGCCGCTCGGCGATCTGATGCCACAGCGGCGCGCCCCCCGAAGTCAGAGACGAATCATTCCAAGCCATGCGCACGCTGTACCAATGTCATGACAGATTTTCCATCATCTCCTGGGACCGAAGCGGGCATCTAGACGCCTGTTGCTGATGCAGGCTGCACTCATTTCGGGCACGAGACCCCATCGCAAAAAAATCGTGCAGAGCAGGAAACCGACCGGTTGACCAAATGTCATTACGTTCGTACGTTTGATCATTCTTCGGTCCAACTGGAAACCGCTCGTGGCCGCGTCAGCTCTCCTATTTGTCGGTGACGTGAGCCTCGATCTGACGATGGCCGTTTCACACGTGCCGCAGCCGGACGAGAAGGTCCATGCCGACCGCACTGTCGAAGGGCCCGGAGGCGTGGTCGCCAATGCGGCCGCGGCGGCCGCTGCCAGCGGCTCGGCCGTCAGGCTCTGCGTCAGGCTGGGCAACGACACCGCGTCCGAGGTGCTGCTTGCCGGCCTTCGAGCGGCCGGCCTGGCGGTCGAGGTGGAGCACGGCGACAGCTCGGTCTACCGCGTTGTCGTGCTGATCGAGCCGCATGGCGAAAAGCGGCTGATGCTCGATCCCAACCCGACCTTGTTCCCGACGCTCGAGGCGATCGAGCGGGTGTCGCTGGACGACGTTGCCCATGTGCACACCGCGCTTTACGGGCCGGCCGCGCCGCGGCTGGTCCAGCGTTGCCGCGAAGCCGGCGTGCCATGGTCGCTCGACCTCGAGCCCGCAACCTTTAAGGACGGTTTCGACACGATCGCCCATCTGGTCGCGGGCGCGAGCGTCGTCTTCGTCAATGCCCTTTCGGCGCGCGCAATCGGCGACGGCTTTGAGCAGATCCTGCTGCGGACCGGCGCGAAAAGCGTCGTCCACACGATGGGCGCTGAGGGCGCGCGCTACGCTTCGGCGGCCGCCATCTTCACCGTCGCGCCACCATCGGGCCTCGCCGTCATCGACACCACCGGCGCTGGTGATTGCCTTGCCGGCTGGTTCGTTGCCGGGCTGGCAGCCGGCCTGCCGCCGCAGGAGAACCTGCGCCGCGCCGTCGTCGCCGCCAGTCTCTCCTGCGGTCGGCTCGGCGGCCAGATGTCATTTCCCGACCGCACCGCGGTCCTGTCCCAGCTTCAGATCGTCGAAGGCGTTTCATGACCGCTCCACAGGTTCTTCCGCAAAAGCCCGATGCGCTGAAGGCGCTGTTTCCGGTCTCGAAGCCGGTCATCGGTGTCGTCCACCTCAAGCCTTTGCCGGGTGCGCCGCGCTATGACGGCCAGCCCGTGCGTGAGGTCTATGCAGCTGCCGCGGCGGACGCCAGGACGCTGGCGGCAGGGGGCGTCGACGGCATCATCATCGAGAACGCCAGCGACATGCCGTTCTCGCGCCCCGATCAGATCGGTCACGAAACCGTCGCCGGGCTGACTGCGGCCTGCCTTGCGGTGCGCGAGGTCGTCGACACGCCGATCGGCATCACCTGTGTGGCCAATGGCGCGCTCGCTGCCTTGGCAGTAGCCAAGGCGGTCGGCGCTGGATGGGTGCGCGTCAATCAGTGGGTCAACGCCTATGTCGCCAATGAGGGGTTCCTCAACGGCCCGGCCCCCGAGGCGATGCGCTATCGCTCCCATATTCACGCCAGGGACGTCGCCATCTTTGCCGATGTGCATGTGAAGTTCGGCGCGCATGCGATCACAGCCGACCGCTCGATCGCCGAACAGGCGACGGATGCCGAGTGGTTTGATGCCGATGTCCTGATAGCGACCGGCACGCGCACGGGATCGCCGACCGAGCCACGCGAAGTCGACGAGGTCCGGTCCGGAACCAACCTGCCGGTGATCGTCGGCTCTGGTCTGTCGCCCGAGCAGGTTCCGGCGCTGTTCCGATCGGCCGATGGCGCGATCATCGGGCAGTGGCTGAAGGTTGACGGGAAATGGTGGAATCCGGTCGATCCGCGCCGCGTCGAGCGGCTGATGGAAGCTGTGGCGAAGGTCCGTTGAGACCGGTCCTGTCGGCCGAGACCAGGGAAAGGGACGCGTCCGGATGAGCACTAAGGCCTTCTCGGTCGGCGCAGCACGGAAGCGTGCCGCAACCCGGCCCGCGGATTTCGAACCTCGGAATGCAACGCGGGTCGCCAGAGAACTTGATCTCGATGACCGCAATGCCCAGGACGGACGGGAGCGCTGATCGCCTTGACCGAACCTTTCCTCCTTGCCAAGGGCATCACCAAGCGCTTCGGCGCGCTGACTGCCCTGTCCAATGTCGATCTGGAGATAAGGCGCGGTGAGGTGCTCGCGCTGCTCGGTGACAACGGCGCCGGGAAATCGACTTTCATCAAGGTACTTGCCGGCGCGCATGCACCGAGCGATGGCCAGCTTCTCGTTGAAGGTCACCCGGTCTCGTTCAATTCACCGAAGGATGCGGCCGCCGCCGGAATCGCGACCATTTTCCAAGAACTGGCGCTGTCCGAGAACCTGTCGATCGCGGAGAACGTATTCCTTGGCCGCGAGATGAAGCGCTCGGTGTTCGGCGTTCCCTTTCTGAAACGCGCCGAGATGAAGAAGCGCGTCGGTGATCTGCTGGTCGAACTCGACGCTCATATCTCCGATCCGTCCGCCGCCGTCGGCAGCCTTTCGGGCGGCCAGCGCCAGGCGGTCGCCATCTGCCGGGCGCTCAACCTGAATGCCAAGATGGTGATCATGGACGAGCCGACGGCAGCGCTTGCGGTCGCTGAAACCCGCAAGGTGCTCGAACTCACCCGCCGACTCGCCACCCGAGGCTGCGCGGTCGTGCTGATCAGCCACAACATCTCCGATGTCTTCGAGGTCGCCGACCGCATGGTTGTGTTCCGGCGCGGTCGCAAGGTCGCCGAGCGATTGCGCGACCAGACCACGCCCGAGGAGATCGTCGCCTTCATCACGGGTGCCCATGCGGATGTCCGGGCGCTCGAGAAAACCAGATAACGACATCCAGAAAAGGGAAATCACATGAAGGACATGGTCAGGATATTCGCTACGGCCGCGGCGATCGCCACGATCGGCGTGGGCGCGGCCTTTGCGCAGGAAAAGCCGAAGGTGGCGTTCGTGCCGCAGATCGTCGGCATCCCCTATTTCAACGCCATGGAGGCCGGCGGCAAGAAGGCTGCGGCGGACCTCGGCGTCGACTTCATCTATTCCGGCCCTGTGGACGGCAACCCTGTCGACCAGTTGCAGATCGTTCAGAACCTGATCGACCAGGGCGTCAACGCGCTCGCCGTCAGTGTCCTCGATGCTTCGGCCATCGCGCCGGTCGCGGAGGCCGCAAAGGCCAAGGGCGTCAAGCTCTTTACCAGTGACAGCGACGCGCCCGACAGCGGCCGCCTCGTCTATGTCGCGCAGGCGACAGACGAAGGCCTCGGCGACGCAATCATCGACGAACTGGTCAAGCGGGTCGGCGAGGATGCCAAGATCGGTATCGTCTCCGGCGAGGCGACCGCCTCGAACCTCAATGCCTGGATCGGCTTCATGCAGAAGCGGGCGGCAGCAAGATATCCGAAGCTCAAGCTGCTCGAGCCGCAATATGCCGGCAGCACCGCGCAGCGCGCGGCGCAGGTCAGCTCTGACCTGATGGCTGCCAATCCGGACCTGAAGGGCCTCATCGCCGTCGCGTCGAGCACCTGCCCGGGCGTCGCGCAGGCGATCGAAACCGCCGGCAAGATCGGCCAGATCACCGCTACCGGCTATTGCAGCCCGAATACGGCGCGCGCCTATCTGAAGAGCGGTGCGTTCGGCTTCACCGTGCTGTGGGATCCTAGC
Organism: Kaistia soli DSM 19436; assembly: GCF_900129325.1. Classification (GTDB taxonomy): domain Bacteria; phylum Pseudomonadota; class Alphaproteobacteria; order Rhizobiales; family Kaistiaceae; genus Kaistia; species Kaistia soli. The sequence continues at coordinate 81,892 of NZ_FQUP01000004.1, forward strand.
CAGCTCGGTTATCTGACCGTGTGGGCCGGCAAGCAGCTGATCGACGGCAAGGCTTTCGAGGCAAGCAACACCATTCCCGGCATGACCAGCCCGGCGACCTACGACGCCGCGACCGGCATTCTGCTGCTTGGGCCGCCGGCGATCTTCACGGCCGAGAACGTCGACAAATACGACTTCTGAGCGGACACGGCGCCCGACCATGATCAACGTCCTGCCCCGCGGCGCCGTGGTTGAGAAACGCGAGCTGCTTCTGCTCGCGGCGTGTGTGCTGGCGATCGCGCTGTTCGCGATCGCCTCTCCCTTCTTCGCAACCGCGGACAACGCGGTCACGATCCTGCGCAACAGCGTCGAACTGCTGCTGATCAGTCTCGGCATGTCGTTGCTGCTCGCTATGGGCGGCGTCGACGTGTCGATCGGCACTGTGATGGGTCTCGCCGCCTTCGTCATCGGCAGGCTCCTTACCGCCGCCGTCGATCCGTCGCTGGCCGCCCTTGCCGGCATTCTGGCCGGTACCGCGCTCGGCATGGTGACCGGCGCCGTCGTCGTGTTCGGCCGAATCCCGGCCATTGTCGCCACGCTCGGCCTGCTCGGGGTCTACAAGGCGGCGATCTATCTGGCGCTTGGCGGTGCCTGGCTTTCTGGCCTGCCGCCGACATTGACCGAGATGCTGCAGGTTCGGATCGTCGGCGTGCCGATTGCGGTCATCGTCATCGCGCTCTCCTATGGCGTGATCTGGCTGGCGATGCGGCGAACCCCGTTCGGGCTTCATCTGCTCGCTGTCGGCAATTCCGAGGAGAAGGCGCGCCTCCAAGGCGTCAACACCAAGCTCATCCAGTTCTCGACCTTCGTCATCAGCGGCACGTTGGCCGGCGTGGCGGCGGTGTTCTACATCGGCACCTATCGCAATGTGGAGATGACCATCGGCAGCACGCTGGCGCTCGACGCCATCGCCGCCGTGGTCCTCGGTGGCACCAGCATCCTTGGTGGCAAGTGCAGCCTCCTCGGCACCGTACTCGGCGTGCTGCTGCTGCGCATCCTTCAGAACGGCCTGTTGCTCGTCGGCGTGCCGTCATTGTGGCAGGCGGTCGTCACGGGCGCTCTTCTGATCGGCGTTCTCAGCATCGAGGGCCTTTCGGGCCGGCTGCAGCTCAAATTCGCAGGCGCCACACAATGATCGCGCTTCGCAGAATGCGCGGCCAGAACCTCGTCCTGGCGATCCTTGCGGCATTGTGGGTGGCGACGATCATCGGACTGTCGGCGCTCAGCCCCGCGATGTTCAACGCCGGCACGCTGACCAATATCCTGCAGTTCTCCACCATCCTGTCGCTGGTGGCACTCGGCCAGACACTGGTGATCCTGTCGGGCGGCGCCGGCATCGACCTGTCGATCGGGGGAACCGTGTCGCTGTCGGCGATGCTCGCCATGCTGGCATTCAAGACGGGCATGCCGATCGCCCTGGTGCCGCCGGCCTGCATCCTGATCGGACTGCTGCTTGGCGCCATCAACGGGCTGCTCGTGACCAGGCTGCGCATCCTGCCGCTCATCGCCACGCTCGGCACGCTGTTCATCTATTCCGGCTCGGCACTGGCGCTGACAGGCGGCGCGGCGATGTCCGGCGTGCCGGCCTGGATGCTTGCCTGGGGTCGTGGCACGATCGCATCGCTGCCGTTGCCCTTTATTACCATCGCGCTGCCCGCCTTCATCGTGGCTGGCATCGTCCTCCTGTGGACGGCCTGGGGTCGCTGGATCTACGCGATGGGCTTCAACGAGCGCTCGGCGCGGCTGGTCGGCATTCCTGTCGATCGCGTCCGCTTTCTCATCTACACGATCAGCGGCGGGCTGGGTGGTCTTGCCGGCCTGATTTCCCTGGCCTGGCTGGGCAGCGGTCGCCCCAATATCGGTCAGAACCTCGAGCTGGAATCGCTGACCGCGGCGATGCTTGGCGGCGTCGCCATTGTCGGTGGACGCGGCGGCGTCGGAGGCGTGCTCGCCGCCGTGCTGCTTCTGGTGACGCTCAAGACCGGCTTGCTGCGCCTCAACGTCAACACCGTCTGGCAGGTCGGCATCGTCGGCATACTTCTGATCGCCGTGTTGATTGCCGACCGCCTGACGACACATCGGAGATGAGAATGGACAGCCTCGAGCAGAACATCGCCAAGCGGGTTGAGGAGCGCACCGACCGCATCGTCGAGACCTTGAGCGATCTGGTCCGTTTCCCGTCGATCGTCCTGTCAGACCCGACCAAGGCGGGTCCCGGCGAGCGCGACTGCCAGCTCTACCTCCAACAGCGCCTCGAGGCGCTCGGCTTCACCACCGATCTGTGGGAGCCGGACGGTCCTGCGCTCTATGAAAAGTACAAGGGACGCCCCGGCGCCAACAAGGGGCGCACCTTCGTCGGACGGCCCAATCTCGGTGGCGTGCTGCGTGGCAACGGCAGCGGCCGCTCCATCATGCTGAACGGCCATATCGACGTGGTCCCGCCGAGTGCAGCTGAACACTGGAAGACCGAGCCGTTCACCCCTGTGCTTCAGGACGGCAAGCTCTATGGGCGCGGTTCCGTCGACATGAAGGGCGGCGTCACCTGCATGCTGATGGCGATCGAGGTCCTGAAGGAGCTCGGCGTACCGCTGTCCGGAGACGTGGTGTTCACGACTGTGGTCGACGAAGAGATTGGCGGCATGGGCTCGCTTGCCATGGTCGACCGCGGCTTCAAGGCCGATGCCGGCATCATGACCGAGCCGACGGCGAACCGGATCGCTCCGCTCTGCCACGGCGTCGTCTGGGGCCGGATCGTCATCGACGGCATTGGCGGCCATGCGGAACTAACGCCACGTGCCTGGTATGAGGCGGGTCCCGTCGACGCCATCCAGCTCTGCCGCCAGATGCTCGACGGGATTGATATCCTCAACCGGCGCTGGATGACCGATCCCAGGAAGATGCACCCCCTGATGGACATGCCCAACCAGATCATGGTGACGCAGATGCAGGCCGGCGAGCATCCGGCCTCGACCGCCGGCCGGGCCGAGATCGTGATCGACGCGCAGTACCTGCCGAGCGAGAAGGACGAGTTCGGGCTTGGCGGCCACGTCAAGCGTGAGATCGAGGAGCACATAGCCTTCGTCTGCCAGGCCGATCCTTATCTCCGAGCACATCCGGCCCGCATCGAATGGATCCTCGACGCCGACTGCGCCGAGGTGCCAGCCGAGCACCCGTTCGTGCAGACGATGCAGGGCGCCTGCGCGGCGACCGGCCTGTCGCCTGTGCTGGCGGGCTTCGGCCCCCATTCGGACATTGGCCTGCCGAGCGGGCTTGGCGAGACGCCGACCATCAATTTTGGCCCCGGCGATCCGACGCAAGCCCATCAGGCGAACGAGCATCTCGCCGTCAGCGATCTGGTCGAGTGCACCAAGGCGATCGCCATCGCAGTGGCCCGCTGGTGCGCGTAGAGCGCGCGGGCGTCCAGGCGTCTGGACCCTGCGCGCCACCGAGCAAGCGCTTAACAAAGTTCATCTCTTATGCTGCGCGCATCAGATTTGGACAGACGCTGCTTTATTCTTCAGCATACATCGTTCGAACGGAATAATTCTCGCAGAATCTTTGATAAACCGCTTGTCTCGGTTCAAAACGCTGCTAGCGTGAAGCGTCTTGTAAACCGGTTACGTGGGATTGGTTTCCATGAGCGCGAAGGTATCCCGATTGTCCGATGTCGCCCGCACCGCAGAGGTGTCGGTTGCCACGGTTTCGCGCTTTCTCAACAACCGTCTGCAGCTTCCGGAGGAGACGGCGGCGCGGATCCGGCGCGCCGTCGCCGAACACGAATACACGCCCAATCCGCATGCGAGAAATCTGTCTCTCGGCCGCTCCGAGACGATCGCGCTGGTCGTTCCGGACATAGCAAACCCCTATTTCGCCAGGCTAGCAGCGGCGGTGGAGCGCGAGGCCGGCCAGCAGGGCTATGCATTGACGCTGTGCGCCTCGCTCAACACGCTGCAGCGCGAGCGCGAATACATTGCGCGACTCAGCGGCAGCGCGGTCGATGGCATCATCTTCGTCAGCAACCACGCCGACGACGGCACGTTGCGCGATCCCATCAATGCGAGCAGCCGCCGGGTCGTCATTCTCGACGAGGATGTGGGCGGCGTCGTTGGCCCGCGCGTCTTCAGCGACAATGAGTTGGGCGGCTATTTGGCTGGCCGCCATCTGATCGAGATGGGGCACCGGTCGATTGCTTTCTTCGGCGGCCCGCAGGCGATGCGCAGTACCGAGGCGCGTCTGGCCGGAATCCGCCGGGCCATCGCCGAATCCAACCAGCATGTCGTCATTCGCGATGAGTTTTTCGGGGCTTATTCGCCTGAGCACGGCCGCGCCTGCGCCTCGCGATTTCTGTCGTCCGGCAGCGAGGCGACGGCCCTTCTCGTATCCAGCGATGAGATCATGATCGGCGCGCTGGAGATCTTCCGCCGCGAAGGCATCCGCTTGCCGAGCCAGCTGTCGGTGATCGGCTTCGATGACATCGCGCCATTCGTCCTGTTCGACCCGCCGCTGACCTCGATCCGGCAGCCGGTGGAGATGATGGGGCGCCGCGCCGTCGACCTGCTGATCCGTAGCCTCAGGGGCGAGGATCTCGACAGAGTGATCGAATATCTGCCCGTCGAGCTGATCCTGCGCGGATCAGTTTCTCATCCGCGGGCAGGCAAAAGACTGCCACCAAGCGCAGATAACCAGAAAGAGGGGAATGAACATGATGAAATCGACGCTTAAGCTTCTCGCGACCTCGACAATGCTCGTCGCCTTGGCGGCGACCGGCGCCAGCGCGGCCGGCAAGACCTTCGCGCTCATCCAGTATAATCAGCAGGTCTCGTTCTTCACGGACATCACCCGCGGCGCACAGGAGGCTGCCAAGGCCTCGGGCGACGAGTTGCTGGTGTTCGACGCCAACAATTCCGCGCAGGCCCAGGACAGCGCCTTCGATACCTACATCCAGCAGAAGGTCGACGGCATCATTATCGTGTCGGTCGACCAGAACGGCGTCATGCCCGCTGTGCGCACCGCTTCCGAGGCCGGCATTCCGGTCGTGGCCGTGGACGGCGTGCTGCCGGAAGGCCCGCAGAAGGCGCAGATCTCGGTCGACAGCTACACGGCCGGCAAGCTGATCGGCGAGTTCTATGTCGACTACGTCAAGAAGAACATGGGCGGCAAAGTCACCCTCGGCAGCGTCGGTGCGCTGAACTCCGATCTTCAGAACCTGCGCCAGAAGGGCTTTGACGAGGTCGTCAATGCCGCCGGCGTTGCGACCAGCGTCGGTGTCGTCGACGGCCGCAATATCCAGGATCAGGCATTGGCTGCGGCCGAGAACCTCCTCACCGGCAATCCCGATCTGCAGACCCTCTATGCGACCGGTGAGCCCGCCCTGGTGGGCGCGGTCGCCGCTGCAGAAAGCCAGGGACGGACCGACAAGATCAAGCTGTTCGGCTGGGACCTGAGCGCCCAGGCGATCGCGGCGATCGATCAGGGCTTCCTCGTCGGCGTGGTGCAGCAGGATCCCTTCCTCGAAGGAAAGAAGGCCGTCGAGGCATTGGTGACCTTGGCCGGCGGCGGCAGCGTCGAGAAGGAAATCAAGGTGCCCGTGACGATCGTCACGAAGGAGAATGTCGACGCTTTCCGCGCGCAGTTCAAATGAGCGCGCTCAACGTCACGGAGGCGGCTTCGGCCGCCTCCGGTTCCCCGCCAGCGAGACCTCGGATGCGCGTCCGCGGCATTCGAAAGAGCTTCGGATCGATCGAGGCGTTGCGCGGCGTCGATCTCGATCTATGGCCCGGCGAATGCCTGGGCCTGGTCGGCGACAACGCCGCAGGCAAATCGACCTTCACCAAGATCCTCGCCGGAACATACCTGCCGGACGCGGGCACGATCGAGCTCGACGGCAAGGAAATCGCCTATTCCGGTCCGGCCGAGGCGCGTGGCTACGGCGTAGAGATGGTCTATCAGGACCTCAGCCTTTGCGACACGATCGACGTCGCGGGCAACCTCTATCTCGGCCGCGAGATCAGTAAGGGACCGTTTCTGGACAAGGCGGCGATGCAGCGCGGCGCGCATGAAATGCTGCGCAAGCTGGAGATCCGCATTCCCAACACGGCGCTAAAGGTCGCGCAGCTCTCGGGCGGCCAGCGACAGTCCATCGCCATCGCGCGTTCGGCAGCCTTCGATCCCAATGTTCTGATCCTCGACGAGCCGACATCGGCGCTCGCCGTGGCCGAGGTCGAGGCCGTGCTCGCCTTGATCAACAGGCTGAAGGCAAAGGGTGTCGCCGTCGTGCTGATCACGCACCGTCTGCAGGACCTCTTCCGCGTCTGTGATCGGATCGCCGTCATGTATGAGGGCACCAAAGTCGCCGAGCGGGCAATCGCCGAGACCAATCTCGAGGACATCGTCCGCCTGATCGTTGGAGAGGGGCACCGCTGATGACGCTCTATACCGAACGCCAGAGTGGCTCCCGTCTCAGGGACTTCTTCGAAAGCCACGCGCATGTGCTGTCGATCGCCGTCTTCCTGATCGCTTGCTGCGCGCTGTTCACGTCCATCAACGACGTGTTCCTGTCTCCCGGCAATCTGCTCAACCTGCTTCGGCAGGCGGCGCCGACGCTGATCGTCGCCGTGGCCATGACATTCGTGATCACCACCGGCGGTATCGATCTTTCCGTCGGCTCGATCATCGCCCTCGTCAATGCGTCGGCCGCCCTGCTGCTGCGGGCTGGCTGGGACTGGCCCGTTGTCTCGGTGCTGATGCTGATGCTGGGTGCTGTGATCGGCCTCTTTCAAGGTTATTTCGTCGCCTATCAGCGCATACCGGCCTTCATCGTCACGCTTGCCGGGCTTTCGGCGATCCGCGGCATCGCGCTGGTGCTGACGGGCGGCTTCTCGATCCTCATTCCGCCCGGTCTGTTCCTCAGCATCGGACGCGGCACGCTCTTCGGCATTCCGTCGCCTGCTCTGATGGGGCTGGCGGTGGCGCTGATCGGCTTCATCGTGCTGAACTTTACGGTCTATGGCCGGCATGTCTGTGCCGTCGGCGCCAATGCTGAGGCTGCGCGGCGCGTCGGCATCCCGGCGAGGCGCGTCGTCGCGTCCGTCTATGTGTGGAGCGGCGTTGCTGCGGCGCTGGCCGCTCTGGTGGTGGCTGCGCGACTGGGCTCCGGCTCGTCCAATGCGGCTGTTGGCACCGAGCTCGACGTGATTGCTGCGGTGGTGCTGGGCGGCACCTCGCTGATGGGCGGCCGCGGGACCATCGTCGGCACCGTCATGGGCGCGCTGACGATCTCGGTGATCAGCAACGGTCTCATTCTCTCGAAGATCGATGCGTTCTACACGCAGATCGTGACCGGCGCGATCATCCTGATCGCAATCTGGGTGAACACCCGCATCTTCGATCAGGTCGGCAGCGTCCGGCGCAAGAGCTGAGGGTCCTTCGCAATGAGCGAGCTTTCCGTTGCGCATGTGGGATCTGGGCAGGTCATGACGGTGACCGGACCCATTTCCGCGGACGCGCTTGGCGTCACGCTGATGCACGAGCACATCCTCAATGACTGCACATGCTGGTGGCATGCGCCAAAAACGCCCGAGCGCCAGCATCTGGCGTCTAGCTTCGTCTGTATCGAAATCCTCGGCGAGCTCCGCCAGGATCCGTTCGTCAACAAGCACAACATCCGGCTCGACGACGAACAACTGGCGGTCGCCGAGCTGAAGGATTTCGAGGGCCAGGGGGGCAGGACGGTCGTCGAGCCAACCTGTCAGGGGATCGGCCGCGATCCGCTGGCGCTGCGCCGCATCTCTGAGGCGTCCAATCTCAATGTGGTCATGGGCGCCGGCTTCTATCTCGCCGGCTCGCATCCGGCCAAGGTCGCGGCCATGTCTGTCGACGAGATCGCAGACGAGATCGTGCGAGAGGCAACGGTCGGCGCTGATGGAACCGACGTCAAGATCGGCATCATCGGCGAGATCGGCGTTTCAGCGGCCTTCACCGCCGACGAGGAGAAATCCTTGCGCGGTGCGGCCCGAGCGCAGATACGGACCGGATTGCCACTGATGGTGCACCTGCCGGGCTGGCTTCGGCTCGGCCACAGCGTGCTCGACATCGTTGCGGCCGAGGGTGCCGACCTAAAGCACACCGTGCTCTGTCACATGAACCCGTCGCATGACGACCTCGGCTACCAGAGCGAGATCGCAGCGCGCGGCGCCTTCGTCGAATATGACATGATCGGCATGGACTTCTTCTATGCCGATCAACAGGTCCAGTGCCCGAGCGACGAGGAAGCCGCCCGCGCCATCGTCAAGCTGATCGAGCGCGGGTATGGCGACCGCGTGCTGCTGTCGCACGACGTATTCATCAAGATGATGCTGACGCGCTACGGCGGCAATGGCTACGGATACATCCTGCGCCATTTCCTGCCGCGGCTCCGCCGCCATGGGGTGTCGGAAGACGCGATCCGCACGCTGCTGGTCAACAATCCCCGCAGCGTCTTCTCATCCCGATGATGGCCAGCCGCTAGCATGACCTCCGCTCGCCTCCTCGGAGTGCTCTCCCCTGTCGCCTTAGGCGGGCGCCTTCAGCTTCAGGATGGCCGCGATCTCGTTTCTCGCCGGGAAGGACGCGAGCGTGCCCGCGCGCTGCACTGTAATCGCCGCCGCAAGGCTGGCCGCACGGAGAGCGGCGATCCCGGTCATGCGGTGCGTGAACAGACCCGCCGCCAGGACCCCCATGAAAGTGTCGCCGGCGCCCGTCGTGTCGACGACCTCGACCGTGTCGGCGGAAACGTGGTGCAGGCCGCTTGCGTCGCAGAAAACGGCGCCCCGACCGCCAAGTGTCACGATGACCTCGCGGACCCCGGCATCGCGCAAGGCCTTTGCCGAGGCTACGGCGGAGAACTCCTGGCTGAGCGACCGCGCCTCGCCCTCATTGACGACCAGCACGTCGACCATCCCGAGCAGTTCCCCATGGCCGGCATGCAGCGGCGACGGGTTGAACAGGGTGTGGATGCCGGCCCGGCGCGCTGCGGCAAACCCGGCCCGGGTGGCGTCGAGCGAAAGATTGCCCTGCATCAGGATTTGGTCGCCGGCGGCAAGGTCTCCGACGAGCGCCTCAACGGTGTCGGGTTTGATCGAGAGGCTGGCGTTGACGGTGCTGACGATGGCGTTCTCGCCATTGGGGTCGATGAAGATCAGCGAGCGGTCGGTCGCCGTGGCGGCGATCATCAGCTCATCGACATTCAATCCTTCGGAGGCGAGCGCGTCCGCCACCCAGCGGCCGTCGGCATCATTGCCGATCGCGGCCACGAAGCGGACATCCGCGCCTGCACGCGCCGCAACGATTGCCTGATTGGCGCCCTTGCCTCCCAAATCCCGCTTCGGAGCCCCGGCGATGATCGTCTGGCCGGGCGACGGCCATGTCTCGACGCCCATGGCTTCGTCGACCGTCGCGTTACCCAACACCAGAAGCATGAGATGCCACCTTGAAGAGAAAGTAATGTCTCAGACATCTAGCAAAGAAAATAATATCATCAAGAAGATTTTTGGAAGAACGCAGGTCATTATCGGCGTCGTTCATTGTCCGCCTATGCCTGGATCTCCACGCTATAAGCGAGATGATTTCAAGATCAGCATAGATAAAGCGGTTGACGATGCGGATAACTACGTTGCCGGCGGTGTCGATGGTCTTATTATCGAGAATCATGGCGACATCCCCTTCGTCAAGCCGGGCGATATTGGGTATGAGGTGGCCGCCGGCCTCGCCGTGATCACCGACCGTATCCGGCAGCGCACCGACATCCCGCTCGGGATCAATGTCCTTGCCAATGCGGCGCGTCCGGCCCTGGCCATCGCCAAGACGGCTGGTGCCGCCTTCGTGCGCGTCAATCAATGGGCCAACGCCTATGTCGCCAATGAGGGCTTTATCGAAGGAGAGGCGGCATCGGCGCTTCGCTATCGCGCCGCGATCGCCGCCGAGGATGTCGCGATCTTCGCCGACGCTCATGTGAAGCATGGCTCGCACGCGATCGTTGCCGACCGTTCGGTGACAGAACTGGTGCGCGACGTCGCGTTCTTCGATGCTGACGCCGTGATCTGCACCGGCCAGCGGACAGGCGATGCGGCGGCGCTCGACGAGATCCAGACCATGCGCGATGCGACGAACCTGCCACTCCTGGTCGGCAGCGGCGTCACGCCCGACAATGTCGGCTCCATGCTGCCGCTTCTCGATGGGCTGATCATCGCCAGCGCGCTGAAATCCGGCGGCGTCTGGTGGAACCCCGTCGAGCGGGGCCGTGTCGAAGCCTTCATGAACAAGGTCCATGCCATCCGGCCGGCCGCTTGAGGAATTCTCCGTGACCCAATCGAAGACCCCGCTCTCCGAGCGCATCCGCGTCGCAAGCCAGCCGGCCTGGGACGGGATGCAGGAGCACCCATTCGTCACCGCGATCGAGGCCGACAGGCTCTCTGACGCCGAGTTCCGCGCCTATCTGATCTACGAATGCGACTTCGTCGAAACGGCGATGCTGATCTTCGGCCACATGTTGGTGAAAGCCCCCGGCCTTGAAGAAAGACGTTGGCTGGCCGGCGTGCTGCAGGCTCTCGCGGTCGAGCAGATCGGCTATTTCGAGACGACTTTCGCAAAGCTGGGAATCACAACTGAGGTGCGTGCCAAGGCGATGCCGCCCTCGGTTCTCGCCTTCCGCGATGGCATGCTGAAGATCGCGGCCGAGGGCAATTATCTCGACGGGGTCGCCATCATGCTCGCGGCCGAATGGATGTACGCGACGTGGTGCAGCCGGGCCGCGAAATGCACGATTTCGAACCCTGTGCTCAAACGCTGGGTAGACCTCCATGCAGAGCCCGAATTCCTGGCGCAGGCCGATTGGCTGCGCCGGCAGATCGACAGCGCCACGCCGGCGCTGGAACCGCAACTGGCGGCGAGCTTTCGCCATGCGCTGGAACTGGAAATCGACTTCCACACCGCCCCGCTGGAAAGGACCGCGTGATGCAGGACGACTATGATCTGGTGATCCGAGGCGGCACGGTCGTCAGCGCGACGCAGGTATTCCGCGCCGATGTGGCGATCCGCGGCGAAACCATTGCGGCTATTGGCGATGGTCTGCGCGCTCCGAAGGAAATCGACGCCGGCGGCCTGCTGGTCATGCCGGGAGGAGTCGACACCCATTGCCATCTCGATCAGGTCGAGCCCGGCATGGGTTATGGCGCCGAGAACTTTTTCAGCGGCAGCCAATCGGCCCTGCGCGGCGGCACGACCTCGGCGATCTCCTTCGTCACCCAGTTCAAGGGCGAGCCGATCCGGGAGGTACTGGCCGAAACGCTCAGGCGCGGGCGCCGCTCGATCATCGATTACAGCTTCCACCAGATCATCACCGATCCGAGCGACGAGGTGATTGCGGAGATTCCGGCCGTCGTGGCCTCGGGCATACGAAGCCTGAAGGTGTTCCTGACCTATGATGGCGCGCGGCTCGACGACCGGCAGTATCTGAAGGTGCTGGCTGCGGCGAGGCGCGAAGGCGCGATGACCGTCGTGCATTGCGAAAACTACGACGCCATCGGCTGGATGACGGAACAGCTTCTCGCGGCGGGGCTGACGGCGCCAAAATATCATGCCTGGTCGCGGCCGAAGGTGGTGGAACGCGAGGCCACCTACCGGGCCATCGCGCTGGCCGAACTGGTCGATACGCCGATCCAGGTCTTCCACGTTTCCTGCGCGGAAGTGGCCGAAGAAATCGCGCGGGCCAAGCTGCGCGGCCTCAAGGTCTGGGGCGAAACCTGCCCGCAATATTTCGCGATCAGCGCGGCCGACATGGCACGCGAGAATTTCGAGGGTGCGAAATACATGTGCAGCCCGGCCCCGCGCGACGTCCAGGACCGGGAGGGACTGTGGGAGATGATGCGGCGCGGCGTCCTTGACGTCGTCTCGTCGGACCACAGCGCCTTCAATTTCACTGGCGCCTTCGCCAAGGACATGAATGGCCGCGACGCGCCGTTCCGCGATATTCCGAACGGCGTTCCGGGTGTCGGAACGCGCATGCCGCTGCTGTTCTCCGAAGGCGTGGTCAAGGGGAAGATCGACCTTCCAACCTTCGTGGGCCTGACGGCGACCAATCCGGCCCGCATTTTCGGCCTCGAAGGCAGGAAGGGCGCGATCGTGCCCGGAGCCGACGCCGACATCGTCTTATGGGATGCTGCCAAGACGCGGACGGTCACGAATGCCGATCTGCACCACGCGGTTGACCACACGCCCTATGAGGGCCGCGAGGTGACCGGCTGGCCGGTCGTCACGCTCAGGCGCGGCGAAGTGGTGATGCGTGACGGCGAGGTGACCGGCGCGGAGGGAAGCGGCGCGTTCCTGGCCCGCGGCCCCTACGCCATCGCCACGCCGACCGGGCATCTCCCCAATGGCTTCGACGCTTCCACCGCGACGCTCGCAACGACCTGATTCACGCAAGGACCTCAAATGAACGACATCACCCGCGTCGCGATCGACGAGATGCCAACGAAATCCAAGAACGCCATCTACCATTTTCCAGGCGGCGGCGGTCTCTTGTGGTGCGTGGCGACCTCCGAGGACCTGTCGCTCGACCTGCCGCAGCAGGCGGAAAATGCGCTCGGCGTCATCGACCGCTATCTGAAATCCTACGGCCTCGACCGCACCCGCATCGTGCGCGCCGAAGTGATCGTGACCGACCATGGCCGCAAGCCGGAATTCGATGCCGTCTGGGCGAAATGGATGCCAGAGGGCAAGGGCCCCGTACGCTCCTTCGTTCAATCGGTCATGCCTGATGGCGACCAGGTCGAAATCATCATGACGGTCGCTCTGCCGGCCGACTTCAAGGGTTGAGCCGATGCATCCCTCTTCCATGAAAGTGAAACCCGGCCGTATCGCGCCCGGCGCCTTCGGGCACACGCGCGGCACGGTGAAGCGCAATTATGCCGTCATGCCGCCGGAAGGCATCATGGACAGCTATCTGCCGCGCTGGGAACGCACGGTGGTCCGCTTCCAGGCCGCGCCGCAGCTTGGCGCGCGCTTTGCCCAGGCTGTGCTCGAAATCGCGGAAGGCGGCGGCACGCGGGAGGCGTTCTCCGATGAGCTGGAACGGTTGCTTTATGTGCTCGAGGGCTCTGTGGAGCTGACGGTGGAGGGCATTGCCAGCCGCCTCGATCCGGAGGGCTATGTCTATCTGCCACCGAATGCCAAATTCTCGGTGCGCAATATCGGCCCCGGCGAGGCAAGGGTGCTGGGCATCAAGAAGCCCTATGTCTCGATCGGGCTGCCGCCGCCGGACTTGATCATTTCAAAGCGCAACGATCTCGAGAAGATCAACCATAACGGCACAGAGGGGCGCACTTGGGAGCATCTACTGCCCTATGGCGACATGCGCTTCGACATGGAGCTGAACATCCTGTCCTTCGCGCCGGGCACCCATTTCCCGGATGTCGAAACCCACATCATGGAGCATGGGCTCTACATGCTCGAGGGACAGGGCATGTATCTCCTCGACCAGGATTGGCACGAGGTCTGGAAGGACGACTTCATCTGGATGGGACCGTTCTGCCCGCAGCTGTTCTATCCGACCGGCTGGGAAACCTCGGCCTACCTCCTCTACAAGGATGTGAACCGGGATGTCAGTTTCGGATAGGCGAACCGAGGCCGAACGGGCCTGGCAGCGCCTCGAAATCCTGGCGGCCTGCACGGACGAGCCGGGACGGATTACCAGGCTCGCCTTCTCGCCGGCATTGAAAGAGGCGAACGATCTCGTTCTCGGCTGGATGCGGGAGATCGGCATGGCTGCGTCGATCGATGCGGCTGGCAACGTCGTCGGCCGATATGCGGGTGCTGCCGAGGACGCGCCGGCGATCATGCTCGGCTCGCATCTCGACACGGTTCGAGACGGCGGCCGCTATGACGGAGCGCTGGGCGTGGTCGCAGGACTGGCCGTCGTCGAACGGCTGGCCTCCGCGTCATGTCGGCTGCCTGTCGCTATCGAGGTCGTGGGTTTTGCAGACGAAGAGGGGACCAGATTTGGCGGCTCTGTCTTGGGCAGCATGGCCATGGCGGGCCTCGAACCGTCCGGCTGGGCAGCCCGCGTTGACATCGAAGGCGTTTCAGCGGGACAGGCCGCGATCGCGTTCGGCCTCGACCCGGCGCGTGTGTTCGAGGCCTCGCGCCGTGACACGCCCCCTTCGGCCTATATCGAGCTTCACATCGAACAGGGCCCCGTCCTCGAAGACCGCGGCGTTGCCCTTGGCTGCGTGTCCGGGATCGCCGGTGCATTGCGTGCAAAGGTAACGGTTTCAGGCGAAGCCGGCCATGCCGGCACCGTTCCCATGGACATGCGGGCGGATTCGCTCGTGGCGGCGAGCGAATGCATTCTCGCGGTCGAAAGGATCGCCAAGCAGTTTCAATGCATTGCGACGGTAGGGCAGATACGGTGCCATCCAAACGCAACCAATGTCATCGCCGGCAGCGTCACCTTTTCGCTGGACCTCCGATCTATTGAAGACGGCAGAAAGAGCGCGGCGGCAGAGGATATGTTTCGTGCGTTTGGAATAATCGCAGCGAGCCGAGGGGTTCTTGTCGAGACCGAGATTACGTCCGACACGAATTCGACGTTATGCGATCCTCGCCTCACCGGCATCATTCGCAAAGCACTGGACGAAACCGGATGCCCCGTCATCGAAATGCCAAGCGGCGCAGGTCATGACGGCCTGAACGTCGCGCACATCGCGCCGATCGCTATGATCTTTGTCCGCTGCGCACGCGGTTTGAGTCATCATCCTGATGAGTCGATCACGATTGATGATCTGGCGATGGGTATCGAGGCTGTCGTCAAGACATGCACGATGGCTGCAGGCGAATATGACTGACGACGGCTACTGCTACAGGGGCAGTGATGGACGATCGAGCCCGAAATTTCAGGATGGATCCAATCCATCAACTCCCAGGACTATCACCTAAGGCGCTGATCAATGTCTAGGCTGCCCCTTGCTTAGGCGGTCAATGCCCGCCACAGCCTGCGGGGTAATTGGATATTCGTAGTCCATGCCACCGAGCTCATAAAGCCGCCGCTTTTTGAACCGCACAACCGAAATTGTACTCGGATCCTCGCCCGCATCCAGTATCGCGCGCCCATCCTCTTTTATGTAGCATTGCCAGGCGCGTTGTTTCGAAGGCGGTTCATCAAAATGCTGCGGTTCTCCTTGGTTCTGGTTGGCGTAGGTCTTTTGGCCACCCCAGCGCTGGCGGCGTCGCCTGCCCCTGTCGAGGGGCAGCGAGGCATGGTGGCGAGCGACCAGGCGCTTGCGGCGGAAGTTGGCGCCGAGATCCTCAGAGCCGGCGGCAACGCCGTGGATGCCGCGGTGGCGGTCGGATATGCCCAGGCCGTCGTCAATCCATGCTGCGGCAACCTTGGCGGCGGTGGCTTCATGACTCTGCGCCTTGCCGATGGGCAGGCCGTGTTCATCGATTTTCGGGAGGCTGCGCCCAAGGCCGCCGGTCCTAATGTCTTTCTTGACGATCAGGGCAAAGTCATTCCGCGCGCCAGCCTCGATGGCTGGAGGGCCGCCGGCGTATCGGGCACGGTCGCCGGTCTCGAGCTCGCGCTTTCGAGATTCGGAACAATGAAGCGCGCTGACGTGATGGCACCGGCGATCCGGTTGGCGCGCGATGGCTTCATCCTCACTCGTCCAGATGCCGACATCATCGCGACGGGATCGGCCGCTTTCCGGGCTGATCCAGCGCTCGCGCACTACTGGCTCCACGATGGCGAGCCGCTCAAGGCCGGCGACAGTCTCGTCCAGTCACAACTGGCAACGACGCTGCAGGGCATTTCCGATCAAGGGCCCGACTATTTCTATAAGGGCCCGATCGCCGCGGCGATTGTCGCAGCAAGCGAAAAGAACAATGGGCTCTTCAGCCTTGACGACTTCGCGAACTATACGGCGCGGATCGGCAAGCCGCTTGAATGCTCCTATCGGGGATACGAGATCCTGACGGCCGCGCCACCAAGCGCCGGTGGGCTCGCCGTTTGCGAGATCCTCAACATTCTCGAATTCTATCCCGTCGGCTATCTCGGTTTCGGCTCGGCCGATACGGTCCATCTGATGACGGAGGCCATGCGCCATGCCTTTGTCGACCGCAACTCCGCGATCGGTGATCCAGCCTTCGTCAAGAACCCCGTCGAGCGGCTGATCTCCAAGGACTATGCAGCTGCGCTTCGGCTGACCATCGACCCGTACAAGGCGACGCCTTCCGAGACTTTGTCCGGCACCACGTCGCCCCATGAAGGCACCGAGACGACGAGCTTCTCGGTCGTCGACAAGGCAGGCAATGCGGTCGCTGTCACCTATTCGCTCAACGCCTATTTCGGAGCCCGCGTCATGGCGCCCGGTACAGGGTTCTTCCTGAACGATACGATGGACGACTTCACCATCAAGGTCGGCGCGGCCAACCTGTTCGGACTCGTGCAGGGCGAAGCCAACGCCATCGCGCCCTCTAAAAGGCCGGTGAGTTCGATGGCCCCGACGATTGTAGTCAAGGACGGCCGGCCTTTCATGGTGCTTGGGAGCCCCGGCGGGTCGCGCATCATCACCGCCGTCGTCGAGACGATCCTCAATGTCGTGGATTTCGGCATGACCATCCAGGAGGCGGTCAATGCGCCGAGGGTGCATGCGCAATGGCTGCCGGACATTCTCTTTGCCGAACCCTATGCGCTGTCGCCCGACACGGTTCGTGCGCTAGCGGAACGCGGTCATACGGTTCGTCTGCAAAAACCCTGGGGCGCTGTCGAGGCCATTCTGCTCGGCAGCGGCGCGGCCCCTAAGGGCGAATTGCCGTCATTTGGCGACGATACGGTGCGCGGAGAGCTTCCACGCCCAGGATATATCTATGGCGGCCATGACGCTCGCCGTCCGGCCGGAGCCGCGATTGCCGAATGAGGCTCGGATAGAACCAGCTCATCAACTCGCCGCCCCGCTTGCCGAGCGGATGATCCAGGCTCTGATCCGGGCCGGCCGCGAAGCCGTCAATTGACACGGCGAACCCTGCAACGCGAACCTTGCCCATCGCCGTCAGACCTCCAAATCCAGGATGACGACCAAGTCGTCCAGCTGCTCGAATTGCTCTCCCCACCCGCTTGTGCTTCCCGAGGCGAGGGCCTCGTCGAGCGCTTCTTTCGAAGGATAGAGTTCGTGCACGACGAGCTGTGTCGCGCCATCTTGTTCTTCGAAGGTTACCGTGGTGACGGCCCCATTTTCACCCCCCTCGTCATTGGTCCAGACAATGCGGGAGGGCGGCGTCACTTCGATGTATCGACCGATGAATGCCATGGGCTGCTCCGATGAAGGATGGCCCATCACCAAGCGGTACGCGCCGCCTGTACGAACATCGGCCTCATAGGAGATCAAGGTGACACCGAACGATTTCGGCGCCCACCATCGCTGAAACAATTCCGGCCTAGTCCATGCCTCGAAGACGACGCGCGCCGGGCCGTCGACGGTTCGCGTCACCACAAGCTCCCGATCCGACGTCCGCTCAACCTTTGTGCGGGCCCTGCCGGCGGCGGGATCACTCTGTCTCCCTGCGTTCATCGAAAGTCTCCCTCTGTTTCAGTTCCTCGACGATCTGGTCCAACACGTCGAAACGCGAAGCCCAAAGCCGACGATATTCTTCGATCCAGGCTGTCTCTTCAGCCAATCGGCTGATGCCGAGCGTGCAGGTCCGCACGCGTCCAACCTTCTGCGTCGTGACCAGTCCCGCCTGCTCCAAGACGCGAACATGCTTCTTCATGCCGGTGAGGGTCATGTCGAACTTGCCTGCAAGTTCAGTGATCGAAGCATCCCCTCTCCCGAGTTGCTCCAGAACGCCGCGTCGCGTCGCGTCCGAGAGCGCGGCGAAGGAAACGTTGAGACGGGAGGATAGAAACTGAACCATATAGTTCAGTATCTAGCGTATGGACCCGCGTCGCGCAAGGGAAGCGAGATCAGCCGCCAATTGAGCGTGAAGCAGACTGCCTCGATCGCAACAGGCTTAAAAGGTAGGTGCACCGATCGCCCTAGATTACGATTCGCTAGCAGCGGGGGTGCGATCGAACGTCTTGTCCCTGAGAGCGTCGGTACCCAGTCATCCGCCGCCGGAGTCGGGGATAGCAAGGAGGTGCCCGCAGGCCTTGCAGTGGACGGCGTCTGGCTCGTGACGCAGCAGCGCGCATTGCGGACAGCGGAAGGACACCTTGTAGGGCCGGAACAAGGCTTGAGCGAGCCGGACAAAAAGCGAAATCCCAACGATCATCGTCACGATCGAGGTTAGCTTACCGGCAGTACCCGGCAGCGTTATATCGCCAAATCCCGTCGTCGTAACCGTGGCAACGGTGAAATAAAGGGCGTCAATCCAGCCCCCGATACCCGAGCCCGGACCAGCGAATACGGTATAGACGAAGCCGGTTATAACGAAGAGGCAGGTTACGAGGTTGATCCCCGCTCGGCAGACATCTTCCCACTCCTGATAGCCGTGTCGGCGAAGCGAGCGCCAGAACAGGCTCTTTTGCGACAATGACCAAAGACGGAGGATGCGTAGGAAGCCGAGATTGGCAAGCCACAGCGGTGCCAGAAGTGTGGCGAGGACGACAAGATCGACCCACACGACCGGCTGCCGAAGCCAGCGCCGCAAACTGGTAGCGGCCGCAGCTCGTGCCGAGAAGTCGGCGGCGAGCAGCAGCGCGATGGCATAGTCGACCCACAGGAACGCCCGCCACTCCTGAAGCACGGGGCTGAGCACAAAGAAACCGATGATAACAAGGTCGACGCTGGCCAGGGCCCACTGGAATCGTGTCGCCCGCGGGTCAGTCCCGACATAGAGCTCGCGCAGCCGCCTGCGCCACGGCGCTCGATGGGCATACCCGGTGCCGTCGTCGGACTCGGGTCGCGACTCGATGACCGCCGAAACCGTCCTCTCTCCGTTGGCGGGGAGGTCAGTGGGCTGCGCTGCGCCTACCTTGCTGTCTTCGGTATCGATGATCTCCATGGGGCCATGGGGTTGGAGAAGTGGGCTTTTCAGCCTGGGAGTTTCGCACAGGCCCGTGCGATGAGGCAAACCATCCTACGCAGGTGTTGCCGGCGGTGAATGGATGCGTCAGGGCCGACGGTTGTCATAGGCCTCATCAGCGCAGCAGGCCGTCCAGGTCGAAATCGTCCCAGCCTTTCAGCGGCGTCTTCTCCTGGCGAGCGCTGCCCTCGGCCTTCGCGTTGTCCGCTAGCTTGCCGGCCTTCTTCAGCGCGGCCTTCTGCCTGCCACGCTGGCGATTCTCGGCCGCCGCCAGCGCGTCCTGCTCGCGCCAGATGTCCGGCAGGTTGCGGTCGAGGATGTCTTCGATGTGGCGCGGCTCGAAGACATGGAAGGTGATCTTTCGCGCGCGACCGCGCAGCTGGACCGTGCGGGTGCCGGCGCTCTGCAGCCGACCGTCCTTCAGCCAGCGGTGGCGCTCGGCCGTCTTGATTGAAAGGATATCTTCGATCTCGCGCGGGATGATCGGCAGATCCTCGATGCCGGTCAGTGTTCGAGCGACGACGGCGGCCGTGGCCGCATGAGGGTCTAGATCCTCTTCCGGGACGCGCAGCACGAGTGTCCCGGTTTCGACGTCGACCAGTTTCCGCTCGATAAACGACAGCTGCGCCCGCACCTCGAGCAGGATGCCCCGCGTCCGGACAGCAGATCCCAACGTGGCCGCTGTCGACAAAGGCCATCGCTGGACAAGTCGGGTGGGGGCTTTCGGCTTGGACGAGCGCGGCATGGCCTTGAAATGGCGATGCATATTCACCCCTTCAACCAGATAAGCGGCGCCCCGGGTACGGCGGGAGGGGTTTGCGGCAGGGACAACTCAGGGAGGAGGCTACGGCAACATCCCCATGAGCGCCGGTATTGCCCCGAAGTCCATAGCGGCATGATGGCCGCGCACCTGCTTTTCCTTCGGCAGGATGCTGTCGAGGTTTTCCTCCACCGGGCCGGGTTAAGGTCCTTGCGGTGCCCCTTTGCAATCGCGGCATCCAGCACCTTTTCGATGCGACCGCGAAGTCTCGAAGCGGTCTCGCGCTTGGCCGTCCAGATCGGCTTTAGCACGTCCTCGATGTCATCGACCGTGATCTGATCAACGCGAAGCGGCCGAAGCGGACCGGGCATAGTCCCGGAGGGTCCGCTTTGTGAGTTCGAGCCGGCGCTCAGCGGTTGGATCGCCGCCCTCGGCGATCGTCTGACGATGTAAATCCGCCAATTCACGAGCGCGCTTGAGCGAGATGTCGCCGAGACTTCCGAGTCCCATCTCGTGCCACTTGCCGTCGCGACGGAAGACGATCGTCCATTGCTTCGATCTGCATGGGGCGAACCGGAGATAGAGGCGGTTTCCCTCCGCGTATCGGCCCGGTTCCTTGATGGACTTTATGGAGAGAGCCGAGAGCCTGTTGGATCCTCCGCGAAAGACCAGGCCGACAGGACGAACGTCGCGACGCGAAACGTCGCAACGCTCATTTTTGGTCGCAGCGTGCGAAGCTCTATATTACATAAGGGCTTATGGGTAGATCGGCCCCATTCGTCGGCCGCCGCGGTGCGACGCTTGGAATCGCCTTTGCTTCGGTTCATCTCTCAAGCCGATTGGGACAGAAAGTGCGACGCTCGGTACTTCCGTTGCGTCCGGCGCATCCGAATGAAAGTGGCGCAACGCCAGCACCACACCGCCAGCACGCCAGCCGAGCTTATGGGGCCTCTTGGCGTGATGGTTGGGCCACAAACCGTGTTTAGCGCGTCGCGAACAAGATGGGTTGGTAGCGGCCGTCGCTTCATAGATTGACTGGGAAAGACGTCAGACCCGAAGAAACTCTGCGGTAGATCCCGCGGTTTTCAAAGAGCCGCGAGATACTCGATCAAGTTTGAAGCCGCTTTGCTCGAGCTTCGCCCAAACGCGCTCGCGACCATCAATTGAATGGCATTCGATGCCAATCTTGCGCGCGAGCCTGAGATCATTTCTATCCGAGTCAACTATGAACGGGACCTCACCGCCTTCGATATCTATTTTTAGATAGTCGACCTCTTTAGCCAGGAACTCACTTACGATACTCTCAAGGCCCACGCATTCGACAGATATAAAGTTCTGATCGCTGGGCTTTTCCTGCGTTTTCCTCGAGTGACTTTTAATTTCGGGAGCGGCGCTCATAAAGAGATGTCCAGGGGAGGCTCCGAGCGCCAAACACTTACAAGTGACGCTGTTCTGCATGTTGTTTCTAGTAATGTTCGAAACAAGCTTGTCGAACGTGGACGGAAAGGGTTCGATCGCGACGATCTGGCATTGTGGAGCCGATTTTTTCGCAAATAGGCTGAACGCTCCAATATTTGCGCCGGCGTCGATTACGGTTAGGGCATCGGAAGGAACCCGATATTCATCAGCGCACCACACAGCCCAAAGCGTAGTGAGGTCTTCAAAATCGTATATTATGAGCTTTTGACCTTGGTTATCATGAAGCTCAATCGGATAGCGGAGCTTTCTCAGCCCCAAAAAGGCTTGGATAACCGCTAGATATTCCCGAACGTTCCTAGTGCATCGACTGATTTCAGGAAGCCTGTCGATACTCTTGAGTCCCCGAATCATTCTGCGCATGAACTTCACCTCTTTCGGCGACCGGCACAGACAGAATGCTTGAGGATCACCGACGATGACCCATCCGGTGGTATCTAGCTAGGCAAGTCCGACCACTGTCAATCCTGCCAGATATCTTTGAGGAAATTGAAAGCTGATCTCATGCTGGTCGGCCCCGTCGTGCGATCGCGGCTACGTGAAGACCGACCTTCGATCCACGAAAAGGACTGGCGGATCCTGGGTTGTCTTCCTCACGATTTGGTCCGATAGATTGTCGGATACACTTCGGTGGGATCACGTGGTGACTTTTGATAACGAAGTTCATCTTCGACGTTTTATTTTGAATAATCGAATCGATGCTCTGGCTTCCGAACGTGTCTATGAAATGAGACCCCGCATCTGGACGGCAATGTCAGTCATGGCGCGAGAGGGCGATCGTATCGGCGGCCACAGGTTCGCGTTGCTATGGGAAGATACGTGGTCAGGCGTAAGGAAGCTACAATATTACAGTTTTCGGAGTAATTCCTTTTTAATTCTTTAACAATAGTCGCCTTTTTGGGCACGATTTCCCACTCAGATGGGAGACTTGTCTCTGCCCTCGACCGTTTCTTACGAGAATACGATCTGGACGGATTGTCATACTCGACTTTGCAAACGGCCAAATCGGCCTATGCGCTACTGCGAGAGGGTTTCCGGCTCGCGCTTGAGGGCTGGAATAACGGGTCGTCCGACGGTCTCTGGCGGTCTTCGAGGGGCTTGCCGCTCCTCTGCGAGTTTTGGGGGAGCGTTGGGCGACTATTCGTGCGCTCACGTATTAAGTCCGGCGATGCGCAAACACCGTCGGCGCTTGCTGCTGGATGGCGTTGGCGATTGGCGTGCCCCTCGCGTGGGGCTCCCCATAATTCAAAGCTTCACTTAGCCGGCCCTGTTTTACGACGGAGACGTCCCGTGTTCGGACGCATTCCGATTCGGCGTCCTTCTTGGAATAGACCGCCAAATGAAAGCCAGTATCAGGAGGAGTGACGATCCACAATTTCGGGCCCGCTTCGAGTGGAACCGCGTTGAACTAATGGCTGCCATTGATGAGGTTCGGATGCAGGCGCTTGCACGAAGACGAGCCCAGCGAAGATCACGCGCCGGGCGGAGGCGGCGTCAGCGGGCCTTAGGGGGCCGTCATGACGCCGTCACACCAAGGCTTGCGCCACCGGCGAAGTTGAGTCGGAATCAGAGGAACCGGGAAGAACTAGCGTCGGCCAGGGGCGGACGTCTGGCGCTCAGGCCACCGACTGCTGCCGTCGGTCGCGGGCGGGGGTCACCCCGAACAGCCGTCCATACTCGCGCGTGAACTGGGGGACACTCTCATAGCCAACGCTATAGGCGGCGTTGCCGATCGGTTCGCCCGCCGACAGCATCAGGCGCCTCGCTTCGATCAGGCGAAGCTTCTTCTGGAACTGCAAGGGCGTCAGTGACGTGATGGCGCGGAAGTGCTCGTGGAACGCAGAGAGGCCCATTCCCGCGGTGCTCGCCAACTGCTCGACGCGCAGCGGCGCCGCGAGCTCGGAGCGGATCAGGTTGACGGCGCGGGCGATGCGTTGCGCATGGCTGCCAGGGATCCCCAGCGCGCGGATGGCGCCGCCATGACGGCCGGACAGCAGCCAGAAATGCAGCTCGCGCAGCAGCTGCGCCTGGAGAATCGGGATCGTTGCCGGCCTGTCCACGAGCTTCAGCAAGCGCAGCGCCGCGTCGGCAACCTCGCTCTCCGTCGGGTCGACCCGGATCGGGGCGCCGGCCAGAAAGGGAGCCGCCCCCATCTCCGTGACGAGTTCAGCCACCACGGCTGGATCAATCTCGAAGACGATGGAGATGTACGGCCTGGCCAGATTGGCCTCGGTGATCTGGCTCACCGTGGGCACGTCTGCGGTGATCAGCAGCGACTCGCCGGGACGGAGATCGAAGGTGCTGGCGCCCATGGCCACGTGCTTGCGGCCCTGTAGCACCAGGGCGACGAGCGGCCGGTTGATCGCATACTGAATCGCCGTCGGCATCGTCTCCCGCACCACGGCAAGCCCTGGGATCGGGGTCGTGGCCACGCCGTGTGCGTCGGCATGGGGTTCAGCGAAGCGGGCGGCTGTGGCGAGCAGCGTCTCTGTCATGGCCTCACCCTATCCTGCGCAGCGAGTGCACTCAAGCGTCGCGGACTATCAGGCAAGAAATGGCGAGCATCCGGCAACTCTGCCGGCCGCGGCTGCGCGATTGTTTCTCCAGCGAAAACGCTGATCAAGGAGCAAGCGCATGACCACCATCTCGATCGTCACCGGGGGCAGCCGCGGCCTCGGCCGCAACACCGCCATCAGCATCGCGCGTCATGGCGGCGATGTGATCCTCACCTATCGGAGCGGCGCCGCCAACGCCGCGGCCACCGTGGCCGAGATCGAGGCGCTGGGCCGCAGGGCGGTGGCCCTGAAGCTCGATACCGGCATCGTCGCCAGCTTCCCGGGCTTCGTCGACGCCGTTCGCTCCACGCTCAGGGACATATGGGGTCGCGAGAGCTTCGACCACCTCGTCAACAATGCCGGCCACGGCGAAATGGCCAGCTTCGCCGAGACGACCGAGGCACAGTTCGACGCCCTGTTCGACGTTCATGTGAAGGGCGTCTATTTCCTCACCCAGGCGCTCCTGCCGCTGATGGTGGATGGCGGGCGGATCGTCAATTTCTCCAGCGGCCTCACCCGCGCCAGCTATCCCGGCTTTTCCGCCTATTCCGCGGCCAAGGGCGCCGTGGAGATCCTGACGCTCTACATGGCGAAGGAACTGGGCAGCCGCGGCATCACCGCCAACACCATTGCGCCGGGAGCGATCGAAACCGACTTCCTCGGCGGCGCCGTCCGCGATACGCCGGCCTATAACGAGGCCTTCGCGAGCATCATCGCGCTTGGCCGCGTCGGCCTGCCTGACGACATCGGCCCCGCTGTCGCGAGCCTGCTCGGTTCCGACAACCGCTGGGTAACCGCGCAGCGCATCGAGGTGTCGGGCGGCCAGAACATCTAGGCCGCGACGTCTGCTACCGGCGCGGGACGGCCCGACCTGCCCGCGCCGGTTTGTTGCGGCCACCTATGCATTGCGGCAGATCCCCGGGCTCGACCGGGATTGCCCTCAAGTCGGACATTGAGCGGACATCATTCCCCAACAGCAGACATGGCCGGCCGAATCTACCGCAATGTTGTCGGCGGGGCTCGTCATGGCGAATACGCACGCCGACGAGCGAAGGTCGGACCACGACGAAGTTACACGCTCTGTCGCGCGCCTCGGTCACGATTAATCACGGCAGCAGGCAGCTGACTTCGGCGAGGGTCGTCGGCCATGCAAGAGGTCGAGCCTGCGATAGATTCTTGAATCCGGCTCCTGGTCACTCTCGCCCAGATCGGGCCGAACATGCAGACCTGTGTACAACCGACGCCTCAGCCTTCTTCCAGGCGTCGAAGCCGCCTTCGATGTGGCGGGCGGTCTTGAGGCCGGCATCCTGCGCCGCTTGCACGGCCATGGCCGAACGTTCGCCGAATGCGCAGTAGAAGACGATCCGCTTGCCGCCGTCGGCCGCCAGCGCATGCAGCATGCCACCGGCGTCGAGATTCTCCTGCAGCGCGGGGTACGGGGCATGGAGCGAGCCGGGGATGACCCCGTGGCGCTCGCGTTCGGTCTTCTCGCGCAGGTCGACCAGCGTCACGTCGCTGCGGCCGCGCATGTCCATCGCCTCCTTCGCCGAGACAGACCAGCCCTTGCGAGCGATGTCGTCCTGGTGCAGGCCGATGCGGATGTTGGCTGGAACCGCGACGTCCATCATCTTTGGATTGGGCAGGTTCAGGCTGTTCATCAGGTCGACATACTCGTCGATCGATTTTACCCGCAGCCGCGGATTGAAGCGCTTTTCCTCGCCGATTGTGGAGACCGTGTCGCCCTTGTAGTCATGCGCCGGATAGAGCAGCGTCTCGTCCGGCAGGCGCAGCAGCTTGTTGAAAATCGAGTCGTATTGCGCGCGCGGATTGCCGTTCTGGAAATCGGTGCGGCCCGTGCCGCGTATGAGCAGCGTGTCGCCGGTGAAGACGCGGCCGCCCATTACATAGGAATAGGAATCGTCGGTGTGGCCGGGCGTGTAGAGCGCATCGAGGCTCAGGCCCTCGATGGTGATGCGGTCGCCGTCCGCGACGCGCATCGAGACGACGTCGGCCTTGGTCTGCTCGCCCATGACGGTGATACAATGCGTGTGGTCGCGCAGCGCGCCGAGGCCGGTGATGTGGTCGGCGTGCAGATGCGTGTCGACCGCCTTGACCAGCCGCAGATCGAGCTCGCGCACGAGCTGCAGGTAGCGATCGACCTTTTCGAGCACGGGGTCGATGATCAGCGCCTCGCCACCCGGCCGGCTGGCCAGAAGGTAGGTGTAGGTGCCGGATACGCTGTCGAACAGCTGTCGGAAGATCATGGTCCGCTCCATCATTCGCAAAAGGATTTCGGCCGAACGCAGACGACAGCCCGTCGTTGCGTATCCTTCGGGGACGGGCGAACCGTCCCCGAAGCGGTGCGCCTAGGTCAGGACCGGCTGCGGCACGATGCGGATATAGGGCTTCGGCTCCTTCCAGCCCTGCGGATAGAGCTGCTTCGCTTCGTCGTTGGAGACAGAGCCGGCGATGATCACGTCGTCGCCCGGCTTCCAGTTTACTGGCGTGGCGAGGCGGTGCTTGGCGGTCAGCTGCAGCGAGTCGACGACGCGCAGCACCTCGTCGAAGTTGCGGCCAGTGGTCATCGGATAGGAGATCACGAGCTTGATCTTCTTGTCCGGCCCGATGACGTAGACGTTGCGGACGGTCTGGTTGTCGGACGCCGTCCGGCCGTCGGACGTGTCGCCGGCAGCGGCGGGCAGCATGTCATAGGCCTTGGAGACGGCGAGCGTCGGATCGCCGATCATCGGGAAGTTGGGGGCCATGCCCTGCGTTTCGCCGATGTCCCTGGCCCAGCCGGCGTGCTTGTCGACCGGGTCGACGCTGAGGCCGATGATCTTGACTCCGCGCTTGTCGAATTCGGGCTTCATGCGGGCCATGTAGCCCAGCTCTGTGGTGCAGACCGGCGTGTAGTCCTTGGGGTGCGAGAACAGGATGCCCCAATCCTTGCCTAGCCACTCGTAAAACGAGATCGGACCCTGGGTCGTCTCGGCGGTGAAATCCGGTGCCAAATCGTTGATGCGAAGCGACATGATGCTTCCCTTCCTGGTTGAATGTGTCGAGGTGGGCAGGTTACGAGTGCTCCGTTCCGCGAGCGTTCCCCGAAGTAGCAATCGTTGCGGCGAAGACGTCCGGGCCGCGCCGGATCCGTCTCGGGCAGGGAAACATGGTGCAGCTGGTCATTCATTTACTGGGGCGCTTCGCCGTCCGCGTCGGCGGCGAGGAGGTTCCCCCGATCGCCTGGAAGCGCGATCGCGCCGCCGCTATCGTCAAACTGTTGGCAATCTCGCCGCAGCACAGGATCCATCGCGAGCAGATCATGGAGGCGTTCTGGCCCGACCAGGATGCCGAGCTGGCTGGGGCCAACCTCCGCAAGGCGATCCATTTTGCCCGCCGCGCCATGGGTGCGCATGACCTGATCGCGGTCAACAAGGAGATCGTCGCCTTCGCCGACGAGGTCGATCTCGTGACCGACCTGGAACGGTTCGAGGCGGCGGCGAAGCGCGCCCTGCGCAGCGGCGACCCGGCCGAATGCGAGGCGGCGGCCGACCTCAATAGCGGCGTCCTGCTGCCCGACGACCGTTTCCTGGAATGGCTGGACGCTCCGCGCGAGCGGCTGCAGCAGCTCAATCGGTCGGTGCTCCGGACCGGCCGGCTCTGGCACCGTCTGATCGCCCTCGACCCGACCGACGAAGAGGCGCAGCGCGCGCTGATGCAGGCGGCGCTCGACGCCGGAAACCGCGGCGAGGCGATCCGCCAGTTCGATCAACTGCGCGAGCGACTGCATGCCGAGCTCGGCGTCGGTCCGAGCAAGGCTTCGATCGAGCTCTATGAGCGGGCGCTGGCGCTGTCCGGCGTCGAACCGGCGTTGCCGGCCGAGCGCATCCGTGCCTCGATCGCCTGGGCGCTGGTGCATCTGCAGAGCGGCGAGTTCGACAAGGCGGCCGAGCTCGCCCGCGAGACGCGCGCGCAGGCATTCGATAGCGGTCTGGCCCGAGAGGTCGGCGAGGCGGGCGCGGTTCTCGGCCTGACGGCGCATATGCAGGGGCGCTGGCCGCAACTGTTCCGCAGCGAGTTCACCGAATGGGTGCGTAGCCGGGACGATTTCGTCCCTTCTGTCTTCGACGGACATCTCTGCCTCGCCGAGTTCTGCTTGTGCGACGCCAAGGGGCACGCTGCCATCGCCGCGTCCGCACGGGAGCTCATGTGCGTCGCCGAGGAGGCCGATTCAATCGCCGGCCGCGCTTTGGCCGGCCTGATCCTCGGCGAGATTGCCCGCTGCGCCGGCGACCTCGACGCGGCGGAGAAGCATCTGACCGAGGCGGAGCGCCTGCATGTCGGCGCCAATGCGCTGTCGGGCCGCGTCCTTGTGTTGGAGCGGCTGGCCGAGATCGCGCTGGCGCGCGGCCAGAAATGGCAGGCCGGCCGGCTGATCCAGCGGGCGCTCGGCGACGCCGCGCAATCCTGGCTCTCCAATCATCTGTTGCTACGCCTGCAGGCGCTGGCGGTCAGGGCGGCGACGACGCCGGAAAAGGTCGAAGAAGCGATCCTGACCGGCGACCGGCTGCTGACGCCGGGCGCGTGCCAGCCCTGTTCGATGGCGCTGCGCATCGCCTCCACCGTCGCTCTGACGCAAGCGGGGAAGTTGGAACAGGTCGATCGCCGCCTGAACGAGGCCGAACGCATCGCCGGTATGTGGCAGGGCGGCCCCTGGGCGGCGGCGCTCTGGGAGGCGCGCGGCTTGCAGCGGCAGGCGCAGGCGAACCCCGTTCGGGCGCTCGCCGCTTTCGCGGAGGCGGCGGCGCGCTACGAGGAGCTGGGCCGCCCGCTGGACCAGGCCCGCTGCAACGGCCGCATGTCTGATGTGATGCCGGAGCACGCACCGCGATAGCGGGGCAGCACACGATGGCAGGAAGCCGGTAGTCTCAATGCTTTGCATCTGCACGTCTGCGCAACGCGAACTGTCCGGTGCCAGTCTGTCGCACTGTCGAGGCGCGCCACACTCGCTCGTTTGTCCCAAAGCTCGCTGGGGTATCCCATCTGGCTACAGCAAAAAGTCGTTGTGCATCCGTGTTTGAGTGTGCTTCGAAGCTTGAGGCGGCACTGGCTTCCGCGGGGCTAAGAATTGGCGGAACGTCAAGATCCGGACGACACGGATGAAACGCGTATCGGAACGGATGCCAAGCTTTATCGGCTGAAGCGTCTGTCGACGGCCGATTTCGAGTCCGGGGAGCGTTTCGACGCCTGGCGCGAGACTGCCTACAGCATTGCGAATCTGGAGCCTCCCAAAGCTGAAGACGGCGAACTGGTGGGCATCAAACGGGCTGTGCGCGGCGCGATAGGACTTTTCGCCAGCCATGAAGGTTCTGTGCATCGCACGCTCGTCACACCGGCTGCACGGCGGAGCGGCGGGCTGGATGCCATCATCATCTCGATGATGGCGACGGGAAGCGTCGGGCTTGAGAGCGCCGGCGGCCCGCAATCGACGACACCCTCCGGCCGGCTCGTTGCCTATGACGCGACCCGTCCCATGCGCTACCACTGGAGCATCGGGAAGGAAGTCTATCTCGTGTTGCCGCGGACCAAGGCATTGGAGGCATTCGGGGGTGAATTGCCCGGCCTTGTTCTGCCGCTCGATACGGTCCCGCTCGGCGTTATGGTCCGCGACCAGATGGCAGCACTGGACCTCCATGCCGATCACCTCGACCCCAAAGAAATGGCAATCGCGCTCGACGCGCTGCACACATTGGCGCTGCTTCTGCTCCAGCGTATTGGACGGGGACTGAATGGGAGGAACGAGCCGGATCCGAATGCGCTCTTCCTCGCGTCCAAGCGCTTCATCCAGGTCAACTACAATCTGATGGACCTTTCGCCGGACACCATTGCCCATGCCGTGGGGTGCTCGCGGGCGACGCTGTATCGGGCCTTCGCGCAAAATGACGCGACCATCATGGAGACGGTCCGCGACGTCCGGCTCGCCATGTCACGCAAATTCATTGAGGCCGGTATGGAGCGCAGCATATCCGTCATCGCCTATGATTGCGGCTTCAAGGACGTATCATCGTTCGGAAAGCAGTTTCGCAGCCGGTTTGGCGTCTCGCCGAGTGCGTGGCGCGACCAATTCCGCTGACTGAACACCCCTCCCGCGAGCCTAGAATCCATCCTCCGATCGGTGCGCAACTGCTTGACGCTTCACGGCGACCGCTGTGCGGCGCGCGCGCCGGCACGCGGGGTCATCCGTACCCGGAAAACCGTTCAGGCGTCTCAAGTTTCGTCGTCGTGTATCACGCAGCCCGGCGCGGCCAAAAAGCGGTTGCACGTGTCGCCGACGCCATGCTTTTCCGGCTTTCAAAGGTCATCGGGTGAGTGGCGCTCCAACGCCGACATCTGGGCCGGAAGCACTCCCTCGGAGGCGATGCGTCGTGGTTCACGCTCGCCCATCCCGATCAGAGGATCTCGACGATGACGGCCGTTGCGATGTTCATAGGTAAGCGTCCACGAGCAAGTGTGGGCTTCCTGGATACGACGGCTCTTTCAACGCTTTTAGTTTGTCGCGTGCCAGTCATCGTCCTGGCCATAGGGTTATCTCTCGCAACCAGCACAGTCTATGCCGCGAACTTCAACGTGGCGAGCGACTCCGACCTTCGGAACGCGATCAGCAGCTCGAGCGATGGCGACACCATCACGTTCACGGCCAACATCACTCTGGGCAGCAACCTGCCGAACGTGACCAACAATGTTACCTTTGTCGGCGGCAACCACACCCTTTCGGGCGCCAACCAGTATCGCGGCCTGTTCGTGCAATCCGGCACGGTGGCGGTGAATGATCTCACTATTGCCGACGCCGTGGCGCAGGGCGGCAGCGGTGGCACCGGCTGGGGCGGGGGCGGTGGCGGTGGCGGCGCAGGACTCGGCGGCGCGCTGTTCATCTCCAAGGACGCTCATGTCTCGGTCAGCAATGTCAGTTTGCAAAACAATGCAGCGCACGGTGGTGCGGGCGGAAGTAGCACTGGAGACGGCGGCGGCTCATATGCGTGGACCAGCGGCGGCGGCGGCGGCTACTTGCCCAGCGGGGCCAATGGCGGCAATGCCAGCGCCTTCTCCAGTGGCGGAGGCGGAGCAGGTGGTGGCGGCGATGGCTACGACGACGCCAATGGAGCCAATGGAGAATTCGGCGGCGGCGGGGGTGGCTCCGGCCAAGCCTTCGGCGGATCCGGCGGCTTTGGCGGCGGCGGTGGAGGTGGTTCGGGGGGAACCACGAAGCCCGGTGGCTTTCTCGGCGGCAGTGGCGCTGCCGGCGGAACCAATTTCGACACCAAATTGGGTGGCGGAGGTGGTGGTGGCGCCGGCATGGGCGGAGCGATTTTTGTAGAGCAAGGCGGCTCCCTTGCATTGACGGGTCCGCTCAACGTCTCGGGGAACACGGCGGCAGGTGGCGCCGGCGGGGCCGGCTATGCCACGGGCGTGAAGGGTGGCGCGGCGGGCTCCGGCATATTCCTCGCCGGCAACGGTACACTGACCATAGAGCCGGCGACGGGCCAGACCTACAACATCGCTGACGCCATCGCCGATCAGACCGGCTCGGGCGGAACGGGCGCCGCTGCTGGCAGCTGGGCGCTGGTGAAAGACGCACCGGGCACGCTGATCCTGACTGGCGCGAATACCTATAGCGGCGGAACTACCGTCAATAATGGCACCCTCCAGGGCAACAGCCTCGGCATCCAGGGCAACATCCTGAACAATGCCCAGGTCCTGTTCGACCAGAGCGCCAACGGCATCTATGCCGGAAACATGTCGGGCACGGGCACTCTCATCAAGACCGGCACCGGCAACCTCACACTCGACGGCGTCAACACGCAGGCGGGCGGCACGCGGGTCGAGAACGGCGTGCTCTATTTCCGCACCGACGCCAGCCTCGGTGCGGCCGGCAGGGCCATCGAACTCGCTGGCGGCGCGATCGGGATCGGCACAGCAAACGGGCAGGCGATGAATCGCGCCCTGGCGCTGACGGGAACCGGCGGCATCTATGTAGGGCCGAACAGCGGCGATCCGAATGCCAAGGTCACCTGGAACGGGGCGATCAGCGGCGCCGGCGCCCTGATCGTCGCTGGAGACGGCATTCTCCAACTCGCCGCGAACAACACCTATACCGGCGGCACACGGATCGTCGGTGGCGATGTCAGGTTCACGACCGACGCTAATCTGGGTGCGGCCGGCGCAGGGATCGCGCTGAACAGCGGCACCATCGGTACCACTGCGGATGCGGCTGCGGCGCTTGCCATCGACCGCAATCTCACAGTGACCGACTTCGGCTCCATTTATGTCCAGAATAATCCGTTGGTCTGGAGCGGCGATATCAGCGGCACCGGCCGACTCAGCAAGGACGGTGGCGGCGTCTTGCAACTCACCGGCACGAACACCTATAGCGGCGGGACCATCATCAATGAGGGTACGCTGCAGATCGCATCAGACGACAAGCTTGGCGCGGCCGGATCCAACATCCTGATGGTCAACAACGGTCACCTCTGGGCGACCAACAGCTTCACCACGGATCGTTCGATCACGTTGACGGATGCCGGCGGTGGCTTCCAGCTCGATGCCGGCACCACGTTGACACTGACGGGCGCCATAGGGTCGGGCGGGACAGGCCCCAAGACACTCAGCCTGGTCGGCAGCGGCACGCTCGTCCTCGCCGCTGCTTCCTACGCGTATGGCGGGATCAACAATTACGGTGGCACCATCGAGGGCAATACCAGCAACCTGCGCGGCGACATCGCCTTCGACAACAATGCCGGCAACACCAATGCCCGCTCGATCGTGTTCAATCAGACGACCGACGGCACCTTTGCCGGCGACATCTCGGGCATGGGCAATACGCTGGGTCTTGGCACCATCACCAAGACCGGAGCCGGAACGCTGATCCTTGGCGGCACGAGCAAGTTCAAGTCGCAAGTCCCCGGCCTGGCAGAGTTCACGGTTCTCGGGGGTACGCTGCAAGGAACGAGTTCCAGCCTGCTCGGCGATATCGTCAACAATGCCGCCCTGAACTTCGACCAGAGCTTCGACGGCACCTATGCCGGCAGTATGAGCGGCACCGGCACTCTAGCCAAGAACGGCACTGGCAGAGTCAATCTCACCGGCGTTAGCAGCGTCGGCGGCGGAACGACGATCCTCGGCGGCAATCTCGCCGTCAACGGTCACCTGACCAGCAATGTCACTGTCGACAAGGGCGGCACGCTAAGCGGCTCTGGCAATGTGACGGGCGACATCACGAATAATGGCGGCACGATCAAGCCGGGCAACTCGATCGGGCATCTGACGGCCGACGGCACCTTCACGCTCAACAGCGGCGCGCTGGAGATGGAGGTCGATGCCGCCGGCGACAGCGACCGGATCAGCGTTGTCGGACAGGGCCACAAAGTCATGATCAATGCCGGCACGCTGCAGATCGTCGCCAATCCCGGCATCTACACGCCCGGCACCACCTACACCATCATCACTACCGAAGCCGGCGGCACCGTTACCTTCGGCGACGTGGCCGGTGGCGTCGGTTTCCTCACACCTGAGGTCTCGCTCGATCCCTGGCACATCTATGTCACGCTGGCACTCGCCGACAACGCGTTCCAGTCGGCCGGCGCGACGCCCAACCAGCAGGCGGTCGGCGGCGCGCTCGACGCCATCGCTGCCAGCGGCGAGGTCGATGGCCTCATTACCACCATGGCCAATGTGCCGATGGAGCAGGGCTCCGCCGCCCTGCAGGTGCTGAGCGGCCAGCCCTATGCCGACGTCGGCACGGTGAACCTGCGCGCCAGCCAGCTATTCATGAACGCGGTCGGACGCCAGATGTCGGTCGCGCGTAGGGGCACCTCAGGCGGTGACCGGGTCTCCCTTGCCAGCCCCGGCTCCGACGACATGGTCGGCTTCACGACCTGGATGAGTGGCATCGGCAGCACCGGTAGCATCAGTGGCAACGCCAACGCCTCCGGTCTCGACTATTCGCTGGGCGGCACCGCCTTCGGCCTCGATTACCGGCTCAATCCCAGCCTGCTGCTCGGTGTTGCCGGCGGCTATGTCGCCGGCTCGCAATCGGTCGACGGCTTCGCGGGCGACAGCGACCTCGACACGCTGAGCGTCGCCGCCTACGCCTCCTTCGCGCAGGGCGCGTTCTACGCCGACGCGCTGGCGGGGTACGCCAACGCCAGCAACAGCCTGCAGCGTTTCATCGGAAGCCCGGGTCTTGCTCCGGGGATCGCCTATGGCGATACCGACGCCGGCCAGTTCCTCGGCCAGATCGAGACCGGCTACAGGTTCGACGTCGACACACCGTTCAAGTCCTCGATCACCCCCTTCGGCCGGCTTCAGGTGGTCTCGCTCGGCCAGGACGGCTTCACCGAGACCGGCTCCAGCCTCTACAACCTCTCCGTCGCGTCGCAATCCACCACCTCGGTGCGCACCACCTTTGGTGCCGATTTCAACGCCACCCTCGATCTCGGCACCGGCATGCCGCTCGACCTTGGGCTGCGGCTCGGCTGGGTGCACGAATTCGCCGACACGGTGCAGTCGATGAATGCGTCGTTCACCTCCGCTCCAGGTGCCGATTTCACCGTGTTCGGCACCACGCTGCCCCGCGACAGCGCGCTGGTCGGCTTCTCCGGCAACTTAGGGATCAGCGACAACGCCTCACTGTTCGCCAGTTACGATGCGGAACTCGGCAACGGTGACGACAACCAGCAGCTCTGGGGCGGGCTCAAGCTGACGTGGTGATGGCTGAGGACGCGCACGTCTCGATGTCTCGCCACCAGCCACCCGACCGACCAGTCAAATTGGAGAAAGCATTATGCTAGATCGACGTATCGTACTCTTCGCCGGCATGGCTGCGCCGGTCGCGACAATGGTCAGCGCCACCGCCACGGCGCAGGGGGCGCCCGGCCTCGTTTCGGCCCAGGTCGCCGATCCGAACGGCGAACTGGCAGCAAAACGCTTCGAGATGCTGCGTCGCTTCCGCAGCATGTATTCGGGCCGGCATTTCGAGCTGGATCTGTTCGATGCCGATACCGGATATCTTCAGACCACGCTCGCAGATGCCGACCGTATGTCGCTGCGCTTTTTCGTCGAGTATAACAACGTCTGGTGGTTTGCGATCATCGACGGCGTCGACGTGCCCTCCATCGCCTACGATCCGGAGACGGACACCGGCGCCATCGTGCTCGACATCCGCTATGGCGACCAGCACCTGCTCGCCATGCAGCACATTCAGTTTAAGGGGGACCGTATCTCGCGGCTCCAGACCTATGCATCGAATACTTTCTTCGGCAGGGACAAACCGCTGATCCGCCTTGACGCCTATGGCAACGCGATCTGGCTTGAGACCGGATACGATTTGAAAATCTCGGCGGAAGCCGCCGAGGTGTTCCTGCGAACCCCCGAGGGACTGCGCTTCGCGGAACATGAGCCCACCCGCGCCGCCATCATACGGATCAAGGGCAATCTGGCCGATCTGCGCAAGCGCTACGGCTGGCCGCCGATCTGAACGCGGCGATGATGCGTCCCGTGGCATTTCGCTATCCGGCTCCGCGACGCTCGCTGAACTGCAGCAAGGAAAGACGAGTTTCATGAAAACCGATGCAGACGTTCTTGTCGTGGGCGCCGGCCCCACCGGACTGCTGCTGGCGGCCGAGTTGCAGCGCCGGGCCGTCGATTGCCTGCTGATCGACGCCCATGACAAACCGATGTCGTGGGATCGGGCAACGGTCGTCCATCCCCGGTCGATCGAGATATTCGACGCCCTCGGCATATCCGCTCCCTTGCTGCAGGCCGGCGTCCGCCAGCGCCTGGCGCGCGTTCATTCGGACGGAAGGGCGCTGGGCGATATCGACCTCTCCCTCTCGGGCAGCCGCTATGCCTATAATCTCGGCGTCTCCGAGGAGGTCACCGAAGCGATCCTGACGGATTACCTCGGCCGGCTCGGCGGCTCGGTGACGCGTTCGACCCGTCTGGCAGACCTCCGGCAGCAGGAGGATGGCGTCACGGCGATCCTGGAATGCGAAGGCGAGCCGAGAGAGGTCCGCGCCCGGTGGGTGGTGGGTTGCGACGGGCATCACTCGACGGTCCGCTCGCTTGCCGGCATCGAGCAGGATGGCCACGAGATCGAGGAACCCTGGGCGGTGTTCGACACCGCCATCAGCGGCTGGCCGTATTCCCACGAGGCCAACTACGCCTATCTCGATGCAACGCCGATTATCCTGACTGCGCTGCCGGATCAGCGCTGGCGCGTCTATCTCAGGCCGAGCTCCGAGGAATCCGACCTGGTGGCGGATGCTGCCGGCACGCTGATCGGCTATCTCCCCGATGCAACCTTCACCGAAGTCGCCAATCCGACGCGTTTCCATTGCTATACCAGGGTCGCGAAACAATACCGCGCCGGGCGCCTGCTGCTCGCGGGGGACGCGGCACATACCTGCAGCCCGATACAGGGCCACGGCATGAATAGCGGCCTGCAGGATGCCTTCAACCTTGCCTGGAAGCTGGCGCTGGTGTGCAAGGGTCGCTCCTCGCAATCCCTACTCGACAGCTATGAGGCGGAACGACGCCCGGTGGCGCTGAAGTTCACGGCGGCCGGCGACGAGGCCGACCAAGCCCAGATGCTGAGGGATGGGGCCGACCGTCGCGCCCGCGACGCGGCCATCCGCGGGGTGTTCGCCGATCCTGTCACGCGCCGGCAGGAAGCGGTGGCCGAGGCCGAACACGACATCGACTATGGTGCGTCGCCCATCGTGATGGGCGAGCGCAATGACGGGCTCGCACCCGGTCAGTTGTGGCCGAGCGATCTCGCGATATCGCCAGCCCGCGAGGCACCCTCAACGTCCGTCACGGCCACTGGCCATACCGCGATCGTCGTCAGCGGCATTCTGGCGGAAGCGGACGAGGCGGCGGAACTCCATCGGTTGGTCAAGGCGCATTTCGGCACGCCGGTTTTCGACTTCGACGCCGAGCCTTCAGCCGGAGAAGAGTCTGCCAGCAGCGACCCCGCCATCGCCGAGCGGCTCGGGGTGCGCGGCGTGACGCTCTTTTTAGTGCGGCCAGACGGCTATCTCGGACTGCGCGCCGACGGGCATCACGCCGACGCGCTGGCCGCCTATGCGGCCCGGCTCGGCTCACCGCCATGAGCGCATTCTCGGTCATCGATCCGCGCTTCGACAGGCTGGCTCTCCATCTGGCGAAGCTCGAATGCCTATGGACCGGCGGATCACCTGCACCGAGCATATCGGACCCGTCGAGGTCCCCGGAAACGTGTCGAACCTCTGCTTCAGCGGGCGCAGGCACAACCGGCTGTTCATCACCGCGCCGACCGCGCCTGCCGCCATCTACCTCAACGCACAGGGCGCGCAGCACCCACACCCGTGAGGCAGTTCGGAGCGAGTGGCCGGCACATTGATTGTCGCATTTGGAGATCGATTATGACTTCGCTGAAGCTTGCGCTGCTGGCGCTGCTGCTCGGCTCCACGCTGAGCCTTCCCGCACAGGGCCAGACAATTCCCCTCACCCTCGGCGCGATTCCCCCCGAGGACGTGATCCCGCTGGCCGAGGGGGGCATTGAGAAGGCGTTGGCCGCGCTCCCGGCCGCCATCGAGGACACGCTCAAGCGCAGCGGCGTGCCCGGCGCTGCGGTGGCCGTCGTCCACGGCGGAAGTACCGTCTTCGCGCGCGGTTTCGGAGTACGAGAACTGGGAAAAAGCGCGGCGATCGACACGGCGACAGTCTTCCAGTTGGCCTCCCTGTCGAAGCCGATCGCTGCCACGATTGCCGCCATCCAGGTCACCAAGGGCGTAGTGAAATGGGATGATCCGGTCGCGAAATATCTCCCCGACTTCAAGCTCGCGGAAGCCTATGTGACGGCCAATGCCACGGTGGGCGACTTCTATTCGCACCGCTCGGGCCTGCCCCATGCTGCCGGCGATACTCTGGAGGATTTGGGGTTCGACCGCGCGACGATCTTCGAGCGGCTGCGCCTGCTGAGGCTCGACCCGTTCCGTATCACCTACGCCTATACCAATTTCGGCCTCACAGCCGGAGCCGAGGCGGTGGCAGCCGCCGCCGGGAAGCCGTGGGCGGACCTTGCCGAGCAGGCACTCTATTCGCCCCTCGGCATGACATCGACGAGCTCGCGCTACGCCGACTTCGTGGCGCGCAAGAACCGCGCGGCGCTGCACACTCTCCAGGCTGGCCGCTTCGTGCCGCTCTATCAACGCGACGCCGACCAGCAGGCGCCCGCCGGCGGCGTCTCCTCCAATGTGACCGACCTCGCGGAATGGCTGAAGCTGTTGCTGGCCAATGGCCGGCATGGCGGCAAGGAAATGATCGCGCCCAACGACCTTCTGCCAGCGCTGCGCGCCGAGTCCTTCAGCTCGCCCGCCCAAACCATCGGATCGCGCTCGGGCTTCTACGGCTACGGCTTCAACGTCTCGGTCAATGCCAACGGCCGGCCGGCGATGAGCCATTCCGGGGCCTTCGTGCTCGGTGCCGGCACCAATGTGCAGATCTTGCCGTCTGCCGACATCGCCATCGTCGTCCTGACCAATGGCGGACCGGTAGGTGCGGCCGAAACCATATCGAGCCAGTTCATGGATATCGTGCAATACGGCGCGACGACCCGCGACTGGTATCCACTGCTGCATCCGTTGCTGATGCAGAATTACGACCCGTTCGGCGATCTCGTCGGCAAGATCGCCCCCGCGACAGTGACCGCGGCGCGACCGCTGGGCGACTATGTCGGCAGCTTCGAGAGTGCCTATTTCGGCCCCGCCCGCATTTCGCAAGGCAAGGACGGTCTCGTCCTCACGCTCGGTCCCGGCAATGTGACGATGCCGATGACCCATTGGGACGGCGACACCTTCTCCATCGCGCCGCGCAGCGAGAATGCGCCTTACGGCTCGTTGTCCTCGGTCCGGTTCGCGGTGAAAGGTGGCAGGGTCGAGGCCGTCAGCATCGACTATCTCAATGCTGACGGCCTTGCGACATGGACGCGATGATCGCGGCCTTACCCGTTCGACATGCCTCGGACGAACTGGACGAGGTCTCACATCTAGTGGGCGCGACCTCCCTCGCGCCCATTCCTGTCGGGTGATCTGGGCATCATTCACCCGTGCGGTGCGCCGGCATCAACCGGAGATGCGCTGAACGACCAGTCCGTACAGGTCCCAACGGCACATTCTTCGCCCCGAAATGCGCTATGCAGCCCACGCCGCCGCCGTCGCTTTCCGTAGCAGAATCGACTGATTCTCCTCGCCAAAACCCCCGTAAGGAGTGGCTTCGGTATCGCCGGATGTCTCCTCCGTGGGAAATGCCTGTCAACGACGGGCCGACCTCACGCGCGGGCAACGATCCCAGCCATCGGCTTCTTATTGCTTGCGGGCCCGGCCTTCGCGGCAGACTTCAATGTCGCCAACGACGCCGAACCGCGTCGCGCGATCGGCAGAGCCGGAGATGGCGATACCATCACCTGCACCGCCAATATTACGCTCGCAAGTAACCTGCCGACGGTGCAGCGCAACGTGACGTTCAAAGGCGGTAACTTCTCCCTGTCCGGCAACAGCCGGTATCGCGGCCTGTTCGTGGAGTCCGGCACCGTCGCGGTCAATGATCTGACCATCACGCAGGCGCGGGCGCGGGGGTGGAAATGGCTGGAACGGTTTCGGCGGCGGCGGGGGCGGCGCGAGGCTCGTCCGCTCATGGAGCAAAGCACATTCATTGCCCCTGGCGTCAGATGTCGGGAGTATCGCCGTCTCCGAGAAGCCGCCCGGTTAACTCGGGCGAGCCAAGATAACCAGCAAAACAACTCTCCCCATACTATACGGACGATGGGCGTTGAGGCACGAAGCTATCTTCGCGAAGGTTCTGAACCTGAAGGCGCGGCATCGACGATTTTCCGCATGAGCTTGAAGAAATCACGCATCTCAATGCCGCGGCTGTTCTGGCTGGGATCCACGGTCTGCACGATGACGAGGCGCATTTCCGGCAGGAAGGCTATGACCTCGCCTCCATATCCAGCGTTGAACGCGCCGCCCTCGCCCCACTGATCGGTGTTGAGTGTCCACCACATATAGCCATAGCCGCTGTTATGACCGGGCGGCTGCGACAGCGCCGACGTCGATAACCGCGCCCAGGCGGCGGGGACGACCTCTCTTCCGTCCCATGTTCCGCCGTTCAGGAAAAGTTGGCCGAAGCGGGCGAGGTCGCGCGCGCTCATCATGAAGGGATAGGCCGGGTGGACGGAGGCACCTTCGAGCACATAGCGACCGTCACGCACGGAAAAATCCTCCATGCCGATCGGCGCCGCGATGCGCCTGGCGAAGCTTGCGAAGATGTCCTCGCCGGTCTGCCGGCGGTAGATCGTGCCGAGCGCGTTGAAATCCCAGTTGTTATAGTACCAGAAGGTGCCAGGCGCGTGGCTGCCTCGTCCCGGCCGCTTGCCACGGGCATCAGCCGTCTCGTAGGCCGCGGCATGATAGACGCCGGAGCGCGTCATCAGCAGGTCGCGCACGGTCGCCTGCTTCTCCGCTGCGGTGAGCGCCGGCGCCTTGTCGTCGATGCCAAGCTCGCCAAGCGTGCTGGCCGGATCGATACGGCCTTCGGCGATCGCGATGCCATAGAGCGCGGAGAGGAGGCTCTTGCGGACGGAGGCGATGTTGACCCGGCGCGTAACATCGCCCCAGCGAGCAACTACCTTGCCATCCTGCACCACCATGACGGCGGTAGGGTTCAGGTCGGCGGCGAAGGCCTCCGCCGCCTTCAGCCTGTCGACCGACCATCCGCTTGCTGCAGGATCGACGCTCTGCCACGGCTTGGCACACGCGCCGCTAGCAAGGGCGAGCAGCAGCAGAGGCGCGAACAGGATGCGCAGGGATATCATCCGGCCACCGCCTCAATTCGATAAGCGCGGCGGGGGATCGGGCAGCGCCTGCAACGCCGCGATGATCGCCTCAGTGCTTTTGCCGGCAGCGCACATCCCGTCCGCCAACTCACCGAAGTCGACGAGATCGTGATGGCGGTCATCCCTCGCCCGTTCGAGCGGGATGAGCCAGGCGGCGTGGCCACGCGCCGTCAGACCCTCGAAATAGAGCTTCTGCGCGGAGAAAGGCACATTGGTCTCGCGCGGATCGCCGATGACGAAGATACGGCGCTTCGGATCGGACGGGATCTTGTCGAGCACGGCATAGGGATCGAAGCGCGTCAGCTTTTCGCCTGGCTTCAGGAGGCCGCGCGTCTCCAGATAGGCGCGATAGGCGGAAGCCCCTGACGAGATCACGGCACAACGGAGATCATCGCGCCTGGCGAGCATCTCCGCCACCAGCGTACCGCCGCCGCTATGGCCGCCGAGCGCAAAGGCGCCGATGCCATAGCGCTTCTTAAGGCCATCGAGCGCGGCATTGACCAGGGCCGCCTCGACCGGACGGCCGCGCATCGTGAAATGCTTGCCGGCGCTGCCATAGGTGCCCGGCCTTCCAAGAAAGATCGTTGGAACACCAAAACGCGTGAAAAGCTTCTGTTCCATCGCGACCATCTCGCCCGGTCCGAAGCCGCTCTGTCGCTTGTCGGCATTGTTGCCCTTCGGCCCGAGCACGTCGCCGTTCAGCCAGACCATGGCGACAGGATTGAGCCCGGGCGCAAGGCCGGCTGCGTAGTAGCGCATGCAGGCCGAAGCGCCGCCGATCTCAACCCAGATCGCGGTTTCCTTTTGCTCCAATGCCGTGCATTCCTCGCGCGTAATCGCGATGCCAGCGACCACCTTGGCGGGATCGAAATTTGCCTTTTCCGGCACGGACTGAGCCAGGGCCGGCCCCGCGGCTGCGGCAAGCGCCAAGCTTATCGCCGCCGCCGCATGGCAGATTGTCTTCGATAGAACCTGCATGGTTCCTCCGTCTTCAGGACGGACGAGAGAAGAGCGGCTGAATCCGTCTCATCTTTGACGCCGGGTTGCGTGATCCACAGGCAATTCCAGATCTTCTTGCCGGGTGTGCGCCGTGTCCAGCGCTCATCCCGGGAGGCCGCGGCGGCGGGTCTCGATCGACTCGCCGCCGCGGGCCAGAACCGCGACGCCGTTCCTCGATCTCTGACCAGGCCAAACCGCGCCATAGCCGGCCTAGCGTAGCAGCTGGGAACTTCTCATTCGGTGCCTTCAACTCCTGCAAGCTGACGGCATCCGGCGCAGCTTCTTCCATCCAGCGCAGAAGCACCGGAAGTTGATGCCGTTGACGTTGAAGGTCGCTATCTTCACCAGGCCGAAACGCCCGAGACAGGCGCCCAATCCCGGCGCCCATCCTGTTCTGTGGCGAACCATGCGAGAGGGCGGTGCTTGGCGAGCGAAAGCGTCATACACTAACATCGACGCCGAACGACATCGCAGGGCAGGCCATGACATGCGCGTGATCGACAGGGCGTCTGCCGAACCATATTACCAGCAGCTCGCCCGAATTCTCGCCGAGGAGATCAAGTCGGGGACGTATCCCAAGGGATCGCGCCTGCCCGGCGAGACGGATCTTTGCCGGAGCTATGATCTCTCGCGCTCGACCGTTCGCGAGACGCTGCGCACGCTCGAGCAGCAACGGCTGATCCGAATGGTGCCGCGCCGGGGCGCGTTCGTCAGCGGAAGCCCGGTCAAGGGCTGGACGTTGCAGGTGACCGAAGGCTTCCTGGAAACGAGCTCGCACGCCGCGGACCGGGTCGTGGAAACAGAGGTCTTGCGGGCGGCTTTCGTCGCCTTGCCGGAGGAAGCGGCGGCGGCGCTCGAACTTCCCGAGGGCCAGCGCGGCTTTGTGCTGGAGCGGCTGCGTCGTGTCGACGGCAAGCCTGCTGTTCATTCGCTGAACTACCTGACAGAGGATGCCGGCGCCGCGCTTCTCGGCAAGCCGGTGCTCGCCGGCCAGGCTTCGCTCAACGAGACGCTACGCGAGGCAGGCTTCGCGATCTACTCAGCGCGCCGCGACGTGGCAGCAGTACCGGCGCCACCGGAATCGGCTCGTCTGCTCGAAGTCAGCCGTGGCTCGCCGCTGCTGCTGATCCAGTCGGCCTCTCGCGGCGAGGGCGACCGTCCCTTTGATTTCTATCGCTCCTATGTGCGGAGCGACGTGATCATCATTTCCGTCAATGCCGAAGCGCACGAAGCGACGTCAAATCAGCCTGCACAAAGCTGAAGCGCTCCGTATGGAAGGCAGCCGCGGAAGGATCGGGGTCGAAGCGATCGACCCTCGCGTGAGGCATCGCTTTATCGCCACCCGAGCCCACAGAATCGCGCGCCAAAAGCGCCGCACCGACGCCGGCCTGCTCGCTCTCGTCGATGCGGAAGAGAGGTCTCCCCAGCAAGGTGGCGCGCCAGCGCATCAAAGGATCGGACCTGCTCCAGCCGCCGCTGCTATAAACGGGGGATTCCTTGACGCCCGCATGCAGCATCTCGTCGATCACCGAACGCGTGACGAACGCGCAACCCTCCAGCAGGGCAGGCAGATGGCTTAGCATCGCCCCATTGCCCGCACCGCCATCGGTGTGGGCCAGGGCTGCCAGCGCGGAGCGAGATGGCAGCCAGGGTGGGTCCGAGGCGAAATCCGCCGTCGATATGCGACCGAGGGCGGCCTGCCAATCCGGCGCCGGCCCCAGCACGCGCATGGCTTCGCCGAACTCGAAGACGTAGCTGATCGACTGGCCGGCAGCTGCAGTGATGGGCACGGAATGAACAAGGCTGGTGCCCGGCCGCGGCGCGTAGTGGCTGGCCTCGGCATAGATGAGTTCCGCAGTCCCCAGCGAATCAACGATTGCGTCGCGGTCGAGCCGCCGAATGAAGGATGCAGCCACGGGGTGATCATGCCCGCCGGCCACAAGCATCGTCTCGGTGCTGCACGCGCCGGACTGCGTCAGTGGCCCCGCCTGCATGGCCCCAATGACGGCGCCGGCCGCGAGGACCGGAGGCAGATCGGGGGCCCGTGCCGCCGCAAGCAACTCTGGAATCCAGGCTCTCGCCGTGACGTCGTAGCAGGCCGTGCGCGCGGCCAGCGTCTCACTCATGAAAGGACGGCCGCTCCAGACGGCGAGCGGATAATCGGTCAGAGCGAGCCAGAGGCCCGCGTCGTTTTCCGAATGCCTCGCCAGCCAGAGCCATTTGGCGGCTGTCCGGGTCGGCTCGAAAACGATACCGGTAAGCGTGCTCGACGGCAGGCGCTGCTGCAGGTCCTCGGCCTCGGCGGCCGCGCGGCGATCGAACCAGGGGATCGACACCGAT
The DNA here is from genome assembly GCF_900129325.1 of Kaistia soli DSM 19436. Classification (GTDB taxonomy): domain Bacteria; phylum Pseudomonadota; class Alphaproteobacteria; order Rhizobiales; family Kaistiaceae; genus Kaistia; species Kaistia soli. The sequence goes on from NZ_FQUP01000004.1 coordinate 126,041, forward strand.
GTGGGCGCCAGCGTCCCCGGCGCTACTGTGAGACCATCCTCGCCCACCCCGGCACTGGAGATCGCCACGATCGGTCGGATCGCGCCGCTCGCTCGCCAGGTCGCGAAGATCAGCGCCTCAACTGCGGCAACCAGCGCTGAGGCGTTCGTGACCGGCCCTGTCTCATCACGGGTCCGCGGCGTAGGGCGCGTCTTCGTGGCATGCGTGCGGCCGTCGGCATCGACAAGGACGGCCTTGATGTTGGTCGTCCCGATATCGATGCCACAAAACAGGGCCTGCATACCTTAGCCGCCTCACCAATGCCGGGTAAACTTTTCCCGGCCGATCCGCGCCAGCGCGCCGATGACTTCCTTCGCCTCTTTCGCGGGCCGCTGCCAGACCTTGCGGCCCACCACGACGCCTTGGGCACCGGCAACGATCGCATCCTCGACATCCTTGATGGTGGATGCGGCATCGCCTGAAAGAGCGCCGCCAGCCACCAGGATCGGAACATTCAGCTCGTTGACCAGCATCTCGGTCGCTGCGCGGCCGGGGAAGGTGATCTTGATGATATCGGCCCCGAGATCATAGGCAACGCGGGCAACTTCGAGCTCCTGCGCGATCACTTCCGGCGAGCGCGGCACGTTGAGCAGCACGGGCTCGACCATCACCGGCATTTCCCAGCGCGCTGCGTCGGAGATGACCTTGGCGATCCGCTCGCAATAAAGAACCTTTTCCTTGTCGGAGACGTTCCACGGCAGCAGCAGCTTCACGCAGTCGACGCCGAGCCGCACCGCATCCTCAAGGCTTGCGATGATGGTACCGGTTCCGGTCTCCGGCGCGCCGGTGGGCCAGAAGGCATCGATCGCCAGCACGCGGGAGAGCGCCGGACGGCGCGCCAGCATGGCCTCGGTGGAGCGCACGATGCCCGTCGTCACCATGAAGCCGGTGATGTCCTCGTCGAGGAACGACTTCATCACGGCGACTGGCGATTCGAGCGCCGGAACACGGCCCCAGACGACGCCGTGATCGACGGGAACGATGAGGGTCGCCCGATCCTCGTGGAACAGACGGTTCATGCGATAGCTGGTCGAAAGACGGCTGGACATGTGGGCTCCGTATCAGTTTTTGTACGTACAAGAGGTACATACATAACAAAATGCCGTCAAGCCTTGACACCGTTTCCAGATGGCACGTAACGTCCGCCTTGTCCGGACAAAGCTGCTGGGAGGTGGTTGGCGGGCCATTGGAAGGAGGAGCCAATGAAGAAGCTCATCAATTCCGCGCGGGATGTCGTTGACGACATGCTCTCTGGCCTTGCCGCGACCAATCCGAGTCTCGCGATCATTCGCGATCAGCGCGTCGTCATTCGTGCAGACATCGACGAATACAAGCGCCGCGGCCGTGTTTGCCTGATTTCGGGCGGCGGCTCAGGCCATGAGCCGGCGCATGCCGGCTATATCGGCGAGGGCATGCTGGCCGCCGCCGTCTGCGGCGAAGTCTTCACGTCGCCCTCCACCGAGGCGGTCCTGGCAGCCATTCGTGCCGCAGCCTCGCCTGCCGGGGTACTGCTGATCGTCAAGAACTACACCGGCGATCGACTGAATTTCCGCCTCGCCGCCGAACTGGCGCGAACCGAGGGAATCGCCGTCGAAACGGTGATGGTCGCCGATGACGTGGCCTTGTCGGACAACGGCGAGACGGCCGGACGGCGCGGCCTTGCCGGCACAGTCCTCGTGCACAAGGTAGCCGGCGCGGCTGCCGCGCGCGGCATGGCGCTGGCGGATGTGAAGGCGGTGGCCGAGCAGGTCGCCGAGCGCGTTGGAACCTTCGGCGTTGGCCTTTCGGCATGTACCGTTCCGGCCGCCGGCAAGCCGAATTTCAGCCTTGGCGAAAGCGAAGTCGAACTCGGCCTTGGCATTCACGGCGAGCCAGGAGTGCGGCGCGAGGAAATTCGGCCGGTCCGCGATATGGTTTCAGACATCGTCACGAAGATCGCCAGCGACCGCTCGATAGGCGCGGGAATGCCCGTGGCGCTGCTCGTCAACAATCTCGGCGCGACGCCGCCGATGGAGATCGCAATCGCCACCGGCGAGGCGATCGACGCTGCCAAGATGCTCGGGCTTGATGTGCGCCGCGTCTGGAACGGCCCGCTGCTGACCGCGCTCGACATGGCCGGCATTTCGATCTCACTGCTTGCTCTCGATGACGACCTGCTGGCGCTTCTTGACGACCCGACCGACGCCCCTGCATGGCCGGGCCGTGGCGGGATCGCGCGGACGCATCCCGCCACGATCGACCTCCCCGAGCCGTCGCTCTCCTCGGAGCTTGGCGGCCTGTCGTCCGCCGACTTCTCGCGGGTAGTCGACGCGGTCATGCTCTGCCTCGAACGCGCCGAAGACGAACTGACTGAGCTTGATCGGCTGGCCGGCGATGGCGACCTTGGCGCCAATCTGGCGCGTGGTGCGCGGGAAGTTCGGGCCCATTTCGGCGAACTCGCCACGCTTTCGCCCGGAGCGGCGCTGCTCGCTTTGTCGCGGATCGTCGGCCGTAGCGTTGGCGGAACCTCCGGGGCGCTTTATGCCGCCGGTCTTGCGCGGGCCGGCGCAACCATCAGCCGGCATGGCGATCAAGTCGCGAAAAGCTGGGCAACGGCGCTGCGCTCAGGCGCTGACGCCATAGCCGATCTCGGCGACGCGCGCGAAGGCGACCGCACCATGCTGGATGCGCTGCTGCCCGCCTGCGCAGCGCTCGAGACCGCGCTCGCGGGAGGACGGCCGATTACCGAGGCTTTGCAGCGGATGACCGAGGCCGCAGAAACAGGCGCGCAGTCGACTGCGGCAATTGCATCGCGGCGCGGCCGGGCCAGCTACATCGGCCAGCGGGCGGTCGGTCATCCCGATGCCGGCGCGATTGCCGTGTCGTTGTGGCTGGCGGCGATCGCCGCCGCGGCCATTCCATCGAAACCACACTGATTTCATCGTGACCAACCCTGGTCTACTGGAGGAGTAGAGATGAAAAAGAAACTGGCACTTTTGGCGGCCGTCACATTTGCGGTCCTGCCCGGCATGGCGAGCGCTGAGGAGAAGCTCGACCGGGCCGGCATCACTGTCGGGACGCTCGGCAATCCGTTCTTCCAGCCGCTGATCAAGGGCGCGGAAGACGGTCTCAAGACCGGCAATGCGGATGTCCAGGTCACGGTCGTGGGCGCCGACTATGATCTCAACAAGCAGGCGTCGCAGCTCGATAGCTTCATCGCCGGCGGCTCGAAGATCATCATGCTGAACGCCGTCGACGTCGTCGCGGTGAAGCCCTTCGTCGAGAAGGCCAAGGCTGCCGGCATAATCGTCGCAGCGATGGACGTCTCGGCCGCGGGCGCCGATCTCACCGTCATGACCAACAATGTGCAGGCCGGCGAGATCGCCTGCGAGGACCTCGCCAAGCGCCTCGACGGCAAGGGCGATGTCGTCATCATCAATGGCCCGCCCGTCTCCTCGATTATCGATCGCGTCAAGGGCTGCAAGCAGGCCTTCGCCAAGCATCCTGACATCAAGATCCTTTCCGATGATCAGGACGGCAAGGCTTCGCGTGAAGGCGGCCTCGCCGTCATGCAGGCACTGCTGACCCGCTTCCCCAAGATCGACGGAGTCTTCGGCGCCAACGACCCGACCGCCATCGGCGCCGATCTCGCCGCACGCCAGCTGAACCGGCAGGAAATGATCATTGCCGGCGTCGACGGCTCGCCCGACATCGTGGCAGCGCTGAAGAGCGGCAACAGCCGTATCGTCGCGTCCGCCTCGCAGGACCCCTATGGCATGGCGCGTCAGGCTGCCGAGCTGGCTGTCGCCATGCTGAACGGCAAGAAGCCTGAACAGCAGACCACGCTTCTCGACACCAAGCTGGTGACGAAGGAAAACGTCGCCGACTATCCAGGCTGGGATGGAAAGCGCTAATTTCCGCCCGTTAAGCTGACGAAGAGACCATCAGGCCGCGCCCGCCTTCGAGCAGGCGCGGCCTTCGGTGACAGGGATCCGCCGAATTGTCTTCCATCGACGCGCATCAAACTGCCGCCACGCCCGTCCTTGAGATGCGCGGGATTTCAAAGACGTTCGGGACCATCCGGGCGCTCTCGAACGTCTCGCTCAAGGTCTATCCCGGCGAAGTCCATGCCCTGATGGGCGAGAACGGTGCCGGCAAATCGACGCTGATGAAGATTCTGTCGGGCGCCTATATCGCGGATGCCGGCGGCGAGATCCTCATCGACGGCCGCCCCGTCACGACCAGCGATCCTTCCGCCGCCAAGGCCAACGGCATCGCCGTGATCTATCAGGAACTGGCGCTCGCGCCGAACCTGACAGTGGCGCAGAACATGTTCCTCGGTGCCGAGCCGTCGCGGTTCGGCCTTCTCGATGCATCCGCATCGAAGGCGCGCGCAGAACCGATCCTCAAACGCCTTGGCATCGGCTTTTCACCGTCGACTCCGGTCGCGGCCCTGTCGCTCGGCGACCGGCAGATGGTCGAGATCGCACGCGCCCTGACGACCCAGGCGCGCATCATCGTCATGGACGAGCCGACGACATCGCTGACGTCGCGCGAGACAGACAAGCTTTTCGAGGTGATCGCAAGCCTCAAGGCGCAAGGCATCGCCATCATCTATATCAGCCATCGCATGGAAGAGATTTACCGGCTGGCCGATCGCGTCAGCGTGCTGCGGGATTCCGCCTATATCGGAACGCTGGAGCGCCGCGACCTCTCGGCGGCCAAACTGGTCTCCATGATGGTCGGCCGCGATCTTTCATCCTTCTACAAGAAGGACCATCGGGAACCGGTGGAAGGGCGCCGCAAGATGCTCAGCGTCCGCGACATCGGCGACGGACGCCATGTGCACCACAATTCGTTCGACGCCTATGCCGGCGAAGTGCTCGGCATCGCAGGGCTTGTAGGCTCGGGGCGGACAGAACTTGCCCGGCTCATCTTCGGCGCCGATGTCAAGACGAGCGGCACGGTGCTTCTCGACGGCAAGGAGCTTCATATTCGCAGCCCGCGCGAGGCCATGGACGCGGGGATCGCCTACCTGACCGAAGACAGGAAGGGCCTCGGGCTGTTCCTCGACATGTCGATCAACGAGAACATCAATATCGGCGTCATTGGCCGCGACGCCCTGGGCGCTGGGTTGCTCAATTTCGCGGCCGCCAATGCGCGGGCCGATACGGCCGTCTCGAACCTCTCGATCCGCGCAGCAAACACGCGCATCAATGTCGGAGCGCTCTCGGGCGGCAATCAGCAGAAAACCCTGCTGGCCCGCCTGCTCGAGACGGCACCCAAGGTGCTCATTCTCGATGAACCGACGCGCGGCGTCGATGTGGGTGCCAAGTCGGAAATCTACCGCATCATCGACGAACTCGCGAAGAGCGGCATCGCCATCGTCGTGATCTCCTCAGACCTTCCGGAGATCGTCGGCATCGCGGACCGCGTGCTCGTCATGCGCGAGGGTCACATCGTCGGCGAGGTTAAGGCGGCGATGGGCGCGCCGATCGACCAGGAAGCCATCATGACGCTCTCAACCGGAACGCAGGCCCCCGACGGGCGTGAAGCAGGCAAACAGGACGGAATGACGTCATGACCGCAGGTCAGAAAGAGAAGAGCGGCGCGGACAAGGCGAGGCTGAGGTCGACGCTGACCGCGCTCGGCATGTTGCCGGTGCTGGTGATCGTGGCGGTCGGATTCCATCTGCTCAGCGGACGCTTCCTGACGGTCAACAATCTCTCGATCGTCACGCAGCAGGCCTCGATCAATGTCGTCCTGGCGGCCGGCATGACCTTCGTCATCCTCACCGGCGGCATCGACCTCTCGGTTGGCTCGATTCTCGCGGTTGCCGCCATGGTCGCCGTGATCGTCTCGCTGTGGCCAGATGTCGGCATGCTCGGCATTCCCGCCGCCATCGCGGCCGGCTTCATCTTCGGCCTCGGCAATGGCGCGATCATCTCGTTCTTCCGATTGCCGCCCTTCATCGTGACGCTCGGCTCGCTGACGGCGGTACGTGGCGTTGCGCGCTTGCTTGGCGCGGATACGACGGTCTTCAACCCCGACCTCCCCTTCGCCTTCATCGGCAACGGGACCGTGGCCGGTATACCCTGGCTCGCGATCATCGCCGTCGCCGTCATCGCCGTCTCATGGTTCATCCTGAAGCGTACCGTACTCGGGACCTGGATCTATGCTGTCGGCGGCAACAGCGAGGCGGCCCGACTGACGGGCATCAAGGTGCCGCTGGTGCTGCTGTTCGTCTATTCGATGTCGGGCCTGCTCGCCGGCCTCGGCGGGGTGATGTCGGCGGCCCGGCTCTATGCAGCCAATGGCCTGCAGCTTGGCCAGGCCTACGAGCTCGACGCGATCGCGGCTGTCATCCTCGGCGGCACCAGCTTTGTCGGCGGCGTCGGGTCCATCTGGGGCACGCTGATCGGCGCCCTGATCATCGCAACGCTTTCCAACGGCCTTATCCTCGTCGGCGTTTCCGACATCTGGCAGTACATCATCAAGGGTCTCGTCATCATCGTCGCCGTTGGGCTCGACCGCTATCGACTGAAGGAAGGCACCCGTACATGACGGGTGCTACCGCAACCTGACCGACCGGAGGACGCGCCCCCAGACCTGCATGAGGTTTTGAACCATGCAGGCCGCCGATCGTTGCCTCGACAGCCTTAACGGATGTCGGAGGGTTCATGCTGGAGCGGCCGGTTTCCACCAACAGCTTTGCGCATGGCGCGGCCGAGCTGCCGTCCGTGGTCGTCAACGGCTACGGACTGGAGTTCAAGGAGAAGGGCAAATATGCCGGAGAGCGCGCCAATCGCCGTGCATTCTTCGATGCCCTCACCGACCTTTCGCGCCTCGCGCCCGCTCCTGACAGTGCCTTCACGCAGAAGCGGGCCCCGGCATTTTCGAAGCGGGAGCTGGAACGCATCCTCGCCAAGGGCGTGCCAGCTGATGCCGCTGTGGTCCTCGGCGCGATCGAAGTCTTTTCGGAGTCGCTCGCCTCGGTCATCGCCCGGTTCCTCAAGCACAAGAGCTGGGCCGGTGCGGAGCGGATTATCGTCGGGGGCGGGCTCAGCCATGGACGCCTCGGCGCCCTGGTGACCCATCGCACGAAGCTGCTGCTGCATGCGCAGAAGATAGCGGTCGACCTCGTCCCCATCCGCTATCACCCCGACGAAGCGGCGCTGATCGGCGCGGGCCATCTCATGCCGAGCTGGGTGCTCGACGGGCACGATGCGATGATCGCCATCGATATCGGCGGCACCAATATCCGGGTCGGCGTGGTCCGTCTCCGGCTCGATCAGGCGCCTGACCTCTCGCGGGCTGCCGTGTGGAAATCGACCGTCTGGCGCCATGCGGACGAAAGTCCGGCTCGCCAGAAGACCGTCGACCGCATGGTCCGCATGGTGAAGCGGCTGGCCGGCCTTGCCGCACGAGAGGGCTTCAAGGTTGCGCCGCTGATCGGCGTCGGCTGCCCCGGCGTGATCACCCATGACGGCTCGATCGACCGCGGCGGACAAAACCTCCCGGGCGGGAATTGGGAGAGCGAGCGCTTCAATCTGGCGGCGGCGCTTGCCAAGGGTTTTCCACACATCGGCGAGCACCAGACATCCGTCATCATCCACAACGACGCCGTGGTGCAGGGCCTCAGTGAAGTGCCCTTCTGCCGCGACACCAAACGCTGGGCCGTGGTGACCATCGGCACCGGTCTCGGCAATGCGAGCTTCGACAACAGGGCGAAACCCTGACAATCAGACAGGAACATTCCATGCGCTTCACGGCCCTTGCCACCGATTATGATGGAACAATCGCGCATGACGGCGCCCTAGAGGATCATACTGCTGCGGCACTAGGGAGGCTGAAAGGCTCCGGGCGGAAGCTTATCATGGTCACCGGCCGGGAGCTGGACGAGTTGATCGCGGTGTGTCCGCAGCTTGGCCTCTTCGATCTGGTCGTCGCCGAGAATGGCGCGCTGCTCTACGACCCGTCGACGGCCGCCGTCACGGCAATCGCGCCGCCGCCGTCCGAGGCCTTCGTGGAACGGCTGATCGAGCGTGGCGTCGGGCCGATCTCGGTGGGCCGGTCGATCGTCGCGACATGGGAGCCACATGAGACGGTCGTGCTCGAAGTGATCCGCGAGATGGGCCTGGAGCTGCAGATCATCTTCAACAAGGGCGCGGTGATGATCCTGCCTGCCAATGTCAACAAGGCAACGGGACTCGTCTTCGCGCTCGACAAGCTTGAAATGGCCGCCGACGCAGTGGTCGGCGTCGGCGACGCCGAGAATGACCACGCCTTCCTCGCGATGTGCGGTTGCTCGGCTGCTGTAGACAATGCGATCCCCGCGCTGAAGGAGACCGCCAATGTGGTCCTCGCGCGCGCTCGGGGGGCCGGCGTCGCCGATCTTTGCGACGCAATGATCGCGGATGATCTCGCCGGCCTGCTGAGCCTTGAACAGAAGAAAAGAGGTACAACAAACGCCGTATGACGGCGTGGCTTATTGATATCCGTTGAGTATTGACCCGGGATCTCCAGTGGAAGCTGACTTGGCCTGATGATGGTGTCTGGATCAGACGGCGGTCAAATTCGGCATTTTCTCCTTGGTTGTTTTGCCTGGTCTTGGCCCGCCTCGACGATCGGCTTGCCCTGACCCGTGAGCACATCAACCTGGCGCGGCGTCGCGGCGATCTCTTCTGGCTTGTGGCGCTTTCTTGCCATCGTTCCATCCATCCCAAATGGTCCTCGGATCAACATAGGGGATGGATGGCTTCAAGGGTGCAAACCACCTTCATGACGTCGGCTATTCTGCGAACAAGATCCCTGTTAGGTGCAGTCCCTTGCGCCACATGGTTTGAGCGCAGCAATACGAGCAGCGCGGACCCGGCTCGGCGTTCGTCAAGTCACTCGATGGCCGGTTGATAGGCCGACCTGCACGCGGGATCCTCGCGTTTGAGAAGTCGCAACTCTGGATCAAGCCGCCGCATACGAGGATGCAGCTTCAGCCAGCCGTCCGGACGACTCGAAGTCCAGAACGCGGCGCTTGTCGGCATAGTCGATTGGCAGGCGAGGGCGGCGACCGATCGATGGTCCGCGCCACTTCGCCGGGCGGACATGGCGCTCCTACTGGAGGGCGGCGTCGACGGCGGTCCTGATCCAGCTGTCTGGACTGACGCCGGACGCCTTCGAGCGTTCGCTGAGCGCATCGACAACGGAGGGCGGGAAGGCAACGTCCAATATGATCTCGTCGGCGTCCTGAAGGGCATAGACAGTCCGTGCCACTCGGCCAGCAAATCGCATGACTGCAGTGATTTTCGCGGCATCGGAGAGACATGATTCAGTGGCGACCTCGCCGCAAAAGGCCGAGATGAGCTTGTCGATGAGAATAGCGGACAGCACCCCTTCGGTCTTCAGATCGTCAACCGCGGCGTTCAGCCTGCTCACGTCGGCGAAGGCATCGCCGTTAGGGAGCAACAGCTTGATTCGCGCCGCATCGGCAGCTTCCAGCGGTTTCGTCGGACACTCGAACGCCGCAGCCGATGTCACCGGCACAGCGCCGATGGCGAGAAGGAAAACCGCGGCTGCGAGTGATAGGCCCTACTTCATGACGCACTCCGTTGGAGGATGATAGGTTGACGCCCGCTTTCCCACGTCCGGCAACAGACGAGCGCTGCGGAGGTGCACGGCTGATACGGAGCATGCAACTGCACCAGAGGCGACGCAAGCGGTTGTAGAGGACCGATTGCTGCCGTCATTGTCTTGATGATCGAATGAAGAGTTTGATGGGGCTCAGCCGCGCAGACACAGCGCTCCTGCGCGTCGCCGAGCTGGGGTAGACGTCCGTGAGACCCGGCCATAGACTGATTGGAGTGCGTTCGAAGGGAGAGTTGCGCGTGTCCGAGGGCGTTAGGAAGCTGGCAAACGATAGCGAAGCTTATGTGGAGCGCGAGATCGTCGCGATCTTTAGCGATGAAGCCTCGCTCAACAACGCCGTCGATGACCTCATGGAGATCGGCGTTACACGCGCGGATCTCAGCGTACTGGCACGCAGGGATGAACTGGCTGGGGTTCCAACCGAGAAGCTCGAGGACAATGCCAGCACGCCGCGCTCGGCCTATGCATCTCCCGATGCGCGTACCGAGGGTCTAGCCGCGGTCACCGGCGGTCCGGCGCTTGTCGCAGGACTTGGCGGCGCCTGGGCGGTCGGTGCGGTTGGCGCGGCGCTCGTGCCGGCCATCGCCATCACAGCGGGCAGCGCCGCGGCGCTCGGCGCCGTGGGCCTGCTGTTTGTCCGCTTCTTCGGCCGCAAGCATGCTGCCCATATCCAGGATCAGATCGATGCTGGCGGCCTGCTGCTCTGGATTCATGCTCCGGAGCCGAGCGGAGACACGGCGATCCTGGATATTCTCGCGAAGCGAGGCGCTCGCCACGTTCACGTCCATGTCCTGACGAAGCACTGGGGCACGGACGACGTGCCGCTGCACGGATTCAATCCCGACCCGTTGCTCGGCCGCTGACACCCATCGATCGCGAGCGGCCTGCGGGCGGCTTCGCCACGAGCCTGCAGACGGGCGGGATTCAGAACCCGCTCAGGACCTTCAGGTGCCTGTGTTCGTGATCGACGCCACCCCGATGGGCATGCGATGAGCGGTGTTCGGCCACTGGAATGAGGCTAAGGGCGCCATGCATGACGCCGCGCTCCATGAAGAGCGTTTCAGCATAGGCCGACACCGCGCCGACCCGGCCGCGCATGAGCGTCACATCAAGTGAGGTTGTGTGGTCGAGCGGCACCGAGAGCGAGGCGATCGCCTCATCGTGTCGATCCAGTCGGCCCTGCGGCACGCGCGCCGCCAGGTTGCGCACCGACTGGTCGACCGTGCAACTGACGACGCCGAAACAGTTTGCTTCGGCTGGCGCCTGCGGGCGTGCCGAAAGGCCGCGGCGTACCAGATCGCGAATGGCCTCTGAGAGGCTGACTGCGCCTGTGCTCGACATATAGGCGTCGAGCGCCGACGCCAGATCGTCATCGATGGCGATGGTGGTTCGCTGCATGGACGTTCTCCCGTTGCGATCGCGAAAATAGGTCGAACGCCGCATCCGCACAACGAAGCCGGCAGGGCTTGTCGCTGGGCAGAGTTTGGTATGATATTATTCCAATAATTTCATACTGGGGTTGGCATGCACAGGTTGGTTTCCTCACTTTGCGGCGGTCTGGCAGCTGTCATCTTCGCTTCCGCTCCGGCGATGGCGCATTTCCAGGAGATCATTCCTTCCGCCGACGTCTTGCCAGATGGCGGCCCAGTCACGCTTGGCCTTGTATTCACGCATCCCTTCGAAGGCGGTCCAGTCATGGACATGGAGCGACCTGTCAAAGTGGGCGTGCTTGCTGGCGGCAAGAAGACCGATCTGAGCGCCGCGATCACCGAGAAGCGGGTCGATGGGAAGGAGGCCTGGACGCTCTCCTACGATGTGAAGGAGCCGGGCGCGGCGATCTTCTATGTCGAGCCAAGGCCTTATTGGGAGCCGCCCGAGAACAAGATGATCGTCCACTATGCCAAGGTGGTCGTCGATGGCTTCGCCTCGGGCGCGGGTTGGGACGAACTGGTTGGCCTGCCGGTCGAAATCCGCCCCCTCACGCGCCCGACGGGGCTGTGGACCGGCAATCTCTTTTCGGGCGTCGTCCTGAAGTCGGGCGAGCCGGTTCCCTTCGCCGAGGTGGAGGTCGAATTCGTCAATGACGGCGGGGTCGCTGCACCGAACGATGCCTTCATCACCCAGGTGATCCGCACCGACGCCAACGGCACCTTCAGCTATGCGATGCCGCACCAAGGCTGGTGGGGCTTTGCCGCGCTCGTCGAGGGCGACAAGCGAGGCAGTGCGCCGGACGGCCGGGAAGTCCCCGTCGAAGAAGGTGGACTCATCTGGGTCAAGGCGACCGACATGGGCGTGAAGCCGCCGACAGGCGCTGAGCCGTAGCGGAGCGAGCGACAATGGCGCATATCCCCGACGGCATCCTCTCGGCGCCCGTCCTGATCGCCGGCGGCGCCATAGCCGCTGGCGGAGTGGGGCTGGGGCTGCGCCGGCTCGACGATCGGCTGATCCCCAGGGCAGGCATCCTCGCTGCGACAGTCTTCGTGGCGTCGCTGTTTTCGGTGCCGGTCGGTCCGTCGAGCGTCCACGTGCTGCTGACGGGCTTGATGGGAATCATGCTCGGCAGCGCGACGTTCCCGGCCGTGCTGGTCATGCTGGTGCTGCAGGCGCTGCTGTTCGGCTTCGGCGGGCTGACGACGCTGGGCGTCAACACGGTCAATATCGCGCTGCCGGGCGTCGTGTTTGCGATGCTGCTCGGCCCGGCGATCCGCAATGCCAGCAGTGTCGCCGTGCGCGCGGGGCTTGCCGGCCTTGTCGGCGCCTTGTCGGTGGCCGGTACGGGCGGGCTCGTCTCGCTATCGCTCGCCCTGTCTGCCTCCGAATACACGCCGGTGGCTCGGGTGCTGATCGTGACCTACCTGCCGCTGATGATCGCCGAGGCTTTCGTCACCGCGGCGATCATCACCTTCCTGGCGCGGGTTCAGCCTGACGCCTTGAGGCCGGCCGCATGACCCGCCTGTTCGGGCTGGTCTTCATCGCGATGGTGCTTGGCTCGCCGGCGCAAGCTCACAAGCTGAAGGTGTTCGCAGCCGTTGAGGGCGACGCGGTCAGCGGCTATGCGTTCTTTATTGGCGGCGGCCGGCCGGAAGGCAGCGCCTGGATCGCCAAGGATGCATCGGGAAATCGCATTGCCGAAGGTTCGACCGATGGCGAGGGACGATTCGCTTTCGACCTCCCGAAGGCCATCGCCTCGGCTGTGACGATTACCGTCGATACGCACGAAGCGCACATCGCTTCGACAACCCTCGCCGCTTCCCGCCTCGGCCCGATCGCCTCCGATTTGCCCCCCACCGCCGCGCTCGAAGTGTCCGCCGCCCCGGCCGCGACGCCCGATCCGCAACTGGCCGCGCTGGTGAGCACTGCCGTGCAGAAGCAGGTCGAGCCGCTGCTGGAGCGCATCGAGCAGATGGATGCCCGGCTGCGCTTCGTAGACGTGCTGTCCGGGATATTCCTGATCATCGGCCTTGTCGGTATCGGGCTCTGGGCGAGCGGGAGGCGCCGATGATGCTACCCGGCGACCCCAGACTGCGTCTCGTCGCCGCCCTGCTGATTGTCGCCAGCATTTCCCAGTTAAAGTCGTTGCCGGTCGCTGGGATTGCGCTGGTGCTTGTCCTGGCTACGGTGCTTATAAGCCGTCCCAAGCGGGGAGTCTGGCTCCGGCTGCTGCATGTCGAGGGGTTCATGCTGCTCCTGTTCGCGACGCTGCCGTTCACCGTCGAAGGCCCGCCTCTGTTGACGATCGGTCCGTTCACAGCGAGCGCCGCGGGGCTCTGGCGCGCCATCCTCATCGCGATGAAAGTGTCCGCTTCGGTGCTGACGCTGACGGTGCTGCTTGGCGACATCGAGCCGACGCGCCTGGGAGCGACGCTGCGGGACCTACATGTGCCCGAGCGGCTCAACCGCCTGATCGTCATGACGGTGCGCTATATCGATCTCATTCGCGATGAGGCTCGGCGTCTGCACGAATCGATGCGTGCCCGGGGCTTTGCACCGCGCTCGAACCGCCACACCTGGCGCAGTTATGGCAATCTAGTTGGCATGCTGCTGGTCCGCTCGCTGGATCGCGCGGCGCGCGTCGAGGAGGCCATGCTCTGCCGTGGCTATAGCGGGCGATTTCCGTATCGTGGCCTGCCTATACCGACGCGGCTGGACTGGATCCGTTTCACGCTGATTTCGAGCCTGGGCATCCTCGCCGTGATGGCGGACCGACTTTGAGCGCGCTCCTTTCCCTCGATGGCGTCACCGTCACCCGTGCCGGCAAGACGGTTCTGGCCGGCGTCGATCTCGCTCTCTACCAAGGCGAAAGGCTGGCGGTGATCGGACCGAACGGGAGCGGCAAGACGACCCTGCTGCGCACCATTGTCGGGCTTGAGCAACCTGCCGGCGGCCGCATCCGCCTTTTCGGGGAGGACTGCTCGAACGAGCGGCAGTTTCGCCGCTTTCGTCCTCGCATCGGCTTCCTGTTTCAGGACAGTGACGACCAGTTGTTTTGTCCGAGCGTGATCGAGGATGTCTCCTTCGGACCGCTCAATATCGGCTGCAGCCATGCGCAGTCGATGGAGCGCGCGCAGGCAGCGCTTGACGACCTCGGCATAGGCCACCTTGCCGACCGGATCAGCCATCGGCTTTCCGGCGGAGAAAAGCGGCTCGTCTGCCTAGCCGGGTTGCTCGCCATGAATCCCGAGGTGCTGATGTTGGACGAGCCGACCAACGGAGTCGATGCGGATAATGGACAATTGCTGCTCGCCGCGCTCAACGCCTACCGGGGGGCGATGCTGCTCGTATCCCATGACGTCGAGTTTGTAAGCCAGCTAGCGACCCGCGCGGTGGTTGCGCAGCATGGGCGGCTGTTATCCGCCGAAATCCATGAGCACGTGCATTTCCATCATCACCGGCACGTCCACACGAAGCCGGAATAGGGGCGCCCACGGCACTTGTGACATCGGCCCTCAGCTCGACCAGAGCCGACCTGCAGCCAGCCACACCACATTGACCATAATAGTTGCATGCATCGACCAGAAGCTTCGCCCCCGGATGACAGGCGGAGACCAACCATTCCCGCCGCCACCCGCGAGGTCAACTAGCGCGAGAATGTGCAGTCGGTCGATCTTCCATATGGGAGATGGATCACGCCCTCGGCGTGCGGCAATACGAAAACTGGGGCTCAGAGGAGCCTGCGGTGGTGACGATCGCCCCATGGTTGCCGTCCCGGAGCCATGAATTTTCCATAATCCTTGCTCGCAGCACGGTGATAATTGTCTCCATTCGTGTTTGTCTGCGACAGGGATTCGGGCTGATGCCTGTGGGGGAAGGGCTCTACACGGCAGGGCACGCATTGTTCACAAGGGGGGCCGCGTGAAGTCCAGGGGAATTGTCGGGCTGGTTGCTGCAGCCGTTCCAGCGGCCGCCTGGCCAGGGATCGCTTGCGCAGGGAGCTTTCTGGAGCCTGCGGGACCGATCGCCGCGGGTCAGATCTCGCATTTTGGTGTCATCAGCACGCTGATGCTCATCGTCATCGTGCCGATGTTCGTGGCGCTGCCGATCGTGCTGCTGCGCTACCGTCGCGGCGGCAAGGGTACCTATCGGCCGGACTGGGAGTTCAACTGGGGTCTCGAGGCGCTCATCTGGGGCGTCCCGGTCGCGCTTGCATTCGCTCTTGGCACCGCACTCTGGAAGCACACGCTGCAACACGACCCCTATCGTCCGCTCGGTCCGGAGCCGCTGCTGGTCGAGGTGGTGGCGCTGGACTGGAAATTCCTGTTCCTCTATCCCGAGCAAGGCGTGGCGACACTCGATCTGCTGGCCCTGCCCGAAAACCGCCCGGTCACCTTGAAACTGACCAGCGGGACGGTAATGCAGTCCTTCATCATTCCCAGTCTCGCCGGGCAGATCTACGCGATGGCGGGCATGCAGACGCAGCTCAATGTGCTTGCCGACAAGACCGGCGACCTAATCGGCCGCAACACCCAGTATAACGGCCTCGGCTTTGCCACCCAGTCCTTCAAGACCAGTGTGATGAGCCAGGAAGCGTTCGCGGCCTGGGTCCAGACGACGAAGGCACAGACGGCCGCGCTCGATGCCGCCGGATACCAGACCCTGCTCAAGCCCTCGGTGGTCAGCGAACCTGTGCTCTATGGCAATTTCGCGCCCGGCCTGTTCGACAAGGTGATCGCAAGCTTCTCGCCTGGCATGGCACAAGGACACGCCCATGCGGGAATGTCCGCCTCCACATCGCCCCACCACGAACATGATCACATGCAGGAGGCTGGACGATGAACTGGGAGCTGATATTCGGCCAGATCACGTGGAACTCCTTTGTTTTCGCCGGTGCGATCGAGAACCCCTCGCTCAGCGAGTTCATCGCCTCGGGCGCAGGAACGGTCGCGGTGCTGGGCGCGCTCGCCAGCGTCATCCTGCTGACGGTCAAGCGATGGTGGGTGCCGCTGTGGCGTGACTGGTTGACCAGCGTCGACCACAAGAAGGTCGGCATCATGTACATCGTCACCGCGCTGGTGATGTTCGCCCGGGCAGTCATCGAGGGAGCGCTGATGCGCGCTCAGCAATTGTCCGCCGTAGACAACAGCGGCTTCCTGTCGGCGGACCATTTCGGGCAGCTCTTCAGCACCCACGGCACGATCATGATCTTCTTCGTGGCGATGCCTTTCATCACCGGGCTGATGAACTATGTGATGCCGCTGCAGATCGGCGCGCGTGACGTGTCCTTCCCGCTGCTCAACGCCATCTCGTTGATGCTGACGATCGCCGGCGCGATCCTGATCATGGTCTCGCTCGTGATCGGCCAGTTTTCCACCGGTGGCTGGACGGCCTATCCGCCCTTCACCGGAATCCACTTCAGTCCCGGCCAAGGCGTCGACTACTGGATCTGGGCGGTATCGCTCGGCTCGATCGGCTCGACGCTGACAGGCCTCAACTTTGCCGTAACGATCTACAAGAAGCGCTGCCCCGGCATGACGCTGTTCCGCATGCCGCTGTTCTGCTGGACGACGCTCTGCACCTCGATCCTGATGATCTTTGCGATGGCGCCGCTTACCGCCGCGACGATCATGCTGGCCCTCGACCGCTATGCCGGCTTTCACTTCTTCACGAATGGCGCCGGCGGCAACATGATGAACTATGCGAACCTCTTCTGGCTGTTCGGCCATCCCGAGGTCTACATTCTCATCCTGCCGGCCTTCGGCGTCTGGTCAGAGGTGGTCGCAACCTTCTCCAGCAAGCGCATCTACGGCTATACCTCGCTGGTTTACGCCACGATGTGCATTGCCGTGCTCTCGTTTGCAGTGTGGCTGCATCACTTCTTCACCATGGGCCAGAGTGCCAATGTGAATGCCGTCTTCGGTATCGCGACGATGGTGATCGGCGTACCGACGGGTGTGAAGGTCTACGACTGGCTGCTGACCATGGTGGGCGGGCGCATCCGCTTCACCACCCCGATGCTGTTCCACATCAACTTCCTGCTCACCTTCATTCTCGGCGGCATGACCGGCGTGTTGCTGGCCAATCCGGGCATTGACTTCCAGGTTCACAACACGCTGTTCCTGGTGGCCCACTTCCACAACATGATCATTCCCGGTGTGTTGTTCGGCATGTTCGCGGCCGTGCAGTTCTGGTTCCCGAAAGCCTTCGGGTTCCGGCTGCACGAAGGCCTGGGCAGGGCCTCGTTCTGGTGCTTCGCGCCGGGCTTCCTGCTGGCCTTCTTCCCGCTCTACTGGCTGGGCATGATGGGAGCCACGCGCCGCACCTATATGTGGACGGACCCCGCCTACCTGCCCTGGCTCGCCCTCGCCATGGCCGGTGCTGTCCTGATTCTCACCGGCTTCGCCCTGATGGTGACGCAGATCGTTGTGTCAGTGCGCCGGCGCGCCGAGCTCGCCGCTCCGCTGGGCGACCCATGGGACGGGCGGGCGCTCGAATGGTCGATACCTTCCCCGCCGCCTGACTGGAACTTTGCCGTGCTGCCGGAGGTGTCCTCAAGGCATCCCTTCTATGAAGCCAAGAAGGCCGGCACCGCCTACCGCTCGCCGACGGCCTATGAGGATATCGAGGTGCCACGCAACACCGCGACGGCGCCGCTGATCGGCCTGTTCGCTTGCGCCTGGGCGTTCGGCCTCGTCTGGCACATCTGGTGGCTGGTGGTGGTGTCCTTCGTGCTGATGTGGGCTGTGGTCATCGCGCGTTCCTTCGCGAGCGATACCGAGGAGATCATTCCGGCCGCCACGGTGAAGGCGGCGAACGAAGCGTTCCTCGCCGCTGTGCGCGCCACCCCTGGCGTGACTCGCGATCAGGAGATGACAGCTGCAAACCGGGGCCGGGCCGTCCCGGAAAGTCTGGAGGGGGGCGCCGGCGTCCTGTCTTCCGGCGCTACCGTGGGAGTGTCGCGATGAGCCTTTCCGAACGCCTCCATCCCGGCATCAACCTCGCCGGCACAGATCCCGAAGGCCATGAAGCCGCCGAAGAGGTCCTGTTCGGCTTCTGGATCTTCCTGATGAGCGATCTGGTGCTGTTCGCAGTGCTGTTCGCGACCTACGCCGCGATGAGCGTCCAGGGCATCGCCGAAGGTCCCGGGCCCGCAGAGGTCTTTGATCTGACCGCCGCATTCCTCGAAACGCTGCTGCTGCTGCTCTCCAGCTTCGCCTTCGGTTTCGCCCTGCTGGCGATGAAATATCGCGAGAACCGGCGCAGCGTGCTGGCCTGGCTGCTCGTCACTGGGATCCTCGGCGTCGCTTTCGTCGGCATGGAACTGCACGACTACTACGTCATGGCCACTGCGCATGAGGCAACCCCGCAGGTGAGCGGCTTCCTCTCGGCCTACTACCTGCTGACCGGCACGCATGCGCTGCACGTGTCGTCCGGGCTGGTATGGATGGCGATCATGGCGATTCAGATCGCGGTGTTCGGCTTCGACAAGCGGGTGAAGCTGCGGCTGATGCGCCTCGCCCTGTTCTGGCACATGCTCGACGTGGTCTGGATCGGCATCTTCACCTTTGTCTACCTGTTCGGGGTCGCGTCATGAGCAACCGGGTTCCCGCCGACATCATGCCGGGTGCGTATGAGGAGGAGAGACGCGAGCGGCTCAGTTATGTGATCGGCCTTATCCTGGCGCTGACGCTGACCGCTGGCGCCTTCGCGGTGGTCTGGCTGGACCTGCTGAGCGGAGGCGCCGCACTCGCCGTACTCGGGCTGCTCGCCTTTATTCAGGCGGTCGTGCACCTGCGTTTCTTCCTGCACATCGACCTTGAACGCTCGCATCGCGACGACTTGATGCTGATCCTGTTCACCGTGTTGATCCTGCTGATCATGGTGTCGGGCACGGTCTGGATCCTCTACGATCAGCACGTCCGAATGATGCCCTGACGGCCAGACCGGCTCATGGCGCAGTGGCCGGCTGAAGACATCTGCTATGGCTGTCCCGCTTCGCGGATCGGCATTGATCCACCACCGAGGCGTGGGCATGCACGTCGCGAAGTCGACGATCCGGGACCGATCTTTGGACTGATGCAACGATGACGGCGGGAATGGCGCTTTGACTGTATCGAACCTGTCGTCTGCCGATGGAAACGCGGCGCCGCTGGATATCGACGGCGCGATCTACAGCCTCTACGAGGCGTCCTTGAGCGCGGACCTCTGGACATCGGCCCTGGAAAGAGTTGCAGCACTTTCCGCCTCGGTTGGCGCAGTCATATTCGCGAAGTCTCCGCAGGGCTGGACTGTTCCATCCTGTTCGGCCGGCATCGCCGATGCGGTGGGTTCATATCTGGACGAGGGATGGTCTGGGCGAAACCCCTGGCTCGAAGGAAGGATTCCGGCCGGCTTTCATGCCGGCGATGTCTATACGGAGCAGGACATTCTCGATCTTTCGGAAGCATCGCGGAATGCTTTCTATGCCGACTTCCTTTCCCGCTTCGGGATCTCCCATGTGATGGCGTCCATCATTCATTCGGAACTCGGGAGTCCCACCAGCATTGTTGTCTGCCGGGCCCGTTCCGAGGGGTCGTTCGAGGACGCTGACCGGAAGGCCCTGCTGCTGCTCGCCCGTCACCTCGAGCAGTCGCTGAGGATAACGGCGGCCTACCTGAAGTCGAAGGTCGCCGGCAGCACGGTCGCAGAGGCCTTTGACGCGATGGACCAGCCGGCACTCATCCTTGACGAGAAGATGCGCCCCCTCCGGCTCAACCGGTCTGCGGGGAAGCTTGTCGGCCGCTATTTCGTCGAAAGCGAAGACGGTCTCCGGCCGACCATCTCGGCCGATGTCGAGGACTTCGTCTCGACCGTTGAACGAGCGCAGGCGGACACGCGCCTCCGCGAACAGATCCCGCATCCAGCCACCATTTCCGACCCCGAGGGTGAGAAGCGCCTCGTGGTATGGACGGCGCCGCTCGTCGGAACCTCGGCCGATGCCCTTGGCTTCGTGAAGCCCGAGAAACACGTCCTGATGCTGGCGAAAGACCTGGAGACCGATCAGCTGATCGAGCCGACGATCATCCGCAAGGTGTTCGGATTGACGACGGGAGAGGCGCGCCTGGCGTCCCTGCTCGCCGGCAGCCGGGACGTAAAGGAGGCGGCAAGGGCGCTCGGCATCTCGGAGGGCACCGCCCGGGTCGTCCTCAAGCGCATATTTTCAAAGGTCGGCGTCAGTCGGCAGGTCGAACTCGTGTCTCTGCTGAGACGATTGATCCTGCAGTAAGTGGCGTCCGCCGACCTCGACGACTGTATGTGTCTAGGCGGAAACCAGCGGCGATGGAAAAAGCGCCAGGCTGAGCCCGATCCTGGCCGGCCTGCCGTTGCCAGACCCGAACGCGAAACAGAACGCCCTCATTTGAGGAAGGTCACCATGAGGATCCCGCCGATCGTCAGGAGCGTATTGGAGACAGCATAGGGGATCGTATAGCCGAGGGTGGGAACCTGGCTTTCCGCTTGGTCTGTCAGGAGGCCCAGCGTTGCCGTCGACGTGCTGGCGCCTGCGCAGCAGCCGAGAACGAGCGCATCGTCGAACCGGAAGATATACTTCCCGATCAGCAGTCCGAGTGTCACCGGCAGGCTGGTTGCCAGCATGCCCCACAGGAACAGCGGCAGCCCGACATGCTGGACCCCCTCGACGAAACTCGAACCCGAGGTAATTCCGATGACCGCGATGAAGAGGTTGAGGCCGACGACGTTCATGAACCAGATGACGGGCGGAGGAATATTCCCGAAGGTCGGGAAGGTCGAACGCTGCCATCCCGCCGCGATCCCGGCGAAGAGGACGCCACCGGCCGTGGAGAGCGTCAGCGGGACGCCGCCCAGCATTAGAACCGGCACTCCGACGAGAGCGCCGATCGCGATCATGAGGAACATCGTTGTGACGTCGGTTTCCTTGTCGGAAAAGTCCGCCCGGCCGATGGTGGCTATCGAGGCCCGGATTCGCTCGGGCTGACCGACGACCGTCAGCACGTCGCCCCGATGGATCGCTGTGTTGGGCAGAATGGGGATCTCGTCCCCCATGGCGCCGCGACGGATGCGCGTGAGGAAGATGCCGTGTGTCGCCTCCATATGTGCGAGTTCGGCGAGGGTCTTGCCATCGACTGCCCGCCGGGTGACGACGACATCGACACCAGTTGTCGGTATCGTCAGCAGTTCGAGATCTTCGACCTCCTCCGCGCCGACGTCGAAGAGCCGTTGCAGGCCGCCGCGCGGTCCGGCAATGCTGACGACGTCCCCGGACCTCAGCACCGTCGCCGGATGAGGTTCGAGAAGGGCTCTGTCGCGGCGAAGCTGGCCGAAGAAGCACCGGGATCGGGTCTCGCGGACCTCGATCTCTTCGATCGTTCTTCCGATCTGCGGCGAGCCCTCGAACAGACGGTAGGTTCGCAGTACGTAATGATGCCATGAAGTTCCGGCGCCGTGGGCCGATCCGCCCAGCCGCTTCTCGTAGGCGCGACAGGCTTTGGCCAGATCGATGCGGAGCACCCGCGGCCCCAGTTGCGAAATGATGAGGATCGGACCGATCGTGCCGAAGATGTAGGTCATGGCGAAAGCGGTCGAGAGCGCCCCGACCATGGCACGGGTCTCATCTGCAGAAAGGCCGAGGCCCTGGATCGCACTGGTGGAAAGGCCGAGCGCAGCCGACGCCGTGGCCGCGCCGGCGAAGAGCCCCGACCCGTAGGAGAGATCATAGCCGGCCATTCGCGCCGCGCCATAAGCAGTGTCGAACGACACGGCGCACATCACGACGGCGAACAGCGCTTGAGGCGCGCCGTCCCGGGCCACGCCGCGAACGAATTGCGGGCCGACCCGATAGCCGATGGCGAAAAGAAAGAGCAGGAAGAAGACGATCGCGACATTGTGCGAGATGTCGATCCGCAATTGTCCGATCAGGATCCCGACGATGAGCGTGGCTGCCACCGTTCCCAGGCTGATCCCCCGATAGCGGAACGTCCCGATCGGATAGGCGACGGCCACGGTCAGAAAGAGTGCGATGGCGGGATTGTCCCGCAAGGCAGCTGCAAACCAGTCCCACATGCGTACGCAATTCTCGCCTTTTGTGCCTGCCCAACAGCGTGTCGGAAAGGCGCGGGGAACTTTACCAGGTCTCGCAAAGGCGGCGGTCGCCTGGCGGATCCAGGCGCCTCAGGCCGAGCCCATCTGGCGATGGAGCAGGCCGGTTGCATCGTGGACGACATAGTGGAATGGGGACTCGGCGCCGCCGAGAAGGCCGAGCGGCTGCAGCATCACCGGTTGGACGGTAAACGCCGTCTTCACTTCGGCGACCGTCTCGAACTGGCCAACCGCCCAGGCGCCGAGGTCGGAGGCCGAAAGCACGGACCGGGTGACGTCCGCCGACTTCTGGGTACCCCCGGCCGCCGGATAGGACAGGAGGCTGAAGGTAAGCCCCTTGTCGTTGGGCCCCTCCAGTATCTTGAGGTCGGAAAAGCCGAGCGGCGCCTGCGGGGTCGGCGGCCGGTAAGGCATCGTCACCGCAATCGCGTGCCGACTTGTGAGTGTCAGCGCCGGTTGCCCCTCCACTTCGGAGACCGTTTCGTATCCGGTCGGGAAGAAGGTCACCTCAAGGGGAAGATCCATGGTCAATTCCAGCGTGCGGCCGAAATAGGCCTTGCCGGCAGAATCCTGGTAGCCGAGCGAGGTGCACATGGGCGCTGATCTCCTCTTTCTTGCGGTTCGGTTAGCGCGACCATCGCCGCGAGCCGATCATAGGGGATGCCGGCGAGCATTTGCACGACGCGGATTCCGGACCCGTCACTCCTCGGTAGTTACGTGTGAAAGGTAAAATGAACCTGGCCGGGCGGAGGTCGAGACATTGTCGAGCTCCGCCGCCACTCCTATCGGGCAGGTTGATGCGCGCCGGCAAGCCTGTGGCAAGCAAGCGTCGCTTGTTTGGCGCCAAGCAGTTCCGGTGCACCGGCCACTGCCAGACGATGCGCGGGAAGGTCGCGCGCGGCGAGGCAGGAAGGATGAGGGTGGTGCCTCAGTGAATTGTCGGCCGGCGTCCGAGCGGAAGGGGAAGCTTTGAAACACTGGCCTGGTCTACGAATCCGCAGCCGATCATCACGGTTCCGCCCGGCGTCGTATCGACTGAGTGGATGGCCACGACCCGGCCTCCGAACACCAAGCGAACTAGGTCGCCGACCTTTAGCGCGTCTGCCATTGCCATTGATCTCCAGAGCACGAACGAACGAGCTTCCAGTCGGCGATGGCTCGATCGCGCCGGCTACTGCTGTGGTGTGATGGTCGGTGGACTCTCCGAGAATTGTGCGACGAGCATAGCATAGATGAGCGAGGCAGAACGAATGAATAAGGTCTAGCAATAGCTGGTGGTGCTCGATGAGTTCTGGCACTTGGTGCGGTTCGTGCGGCCAACGCCGTCTCGGCGGACGAACAAACGTTGGGACGAATGCCGACGGAGAAGAGCGGGCACCGGTTTAAGCTCAATGGACCGATACGTGCCGTGGCAATGGATAACTGGCCGCACTCAAACGATTGAAGCGCGTGCTCAAACTGAGTGGCACGTTGTTCGCAGAGAACGGGCCGGACTTCACCCGGCCATTCGCTTGTATTGGCCCGGTGTGACGCCCAGTTGGCTTCGGAACACCGTCGTCAGATGGGCCTGACTCGAGAAGCCGCACATAGCCGCGACCTCCGCGAGACCGATGACCTGACGGTCGAGCAAGGACCTTGCTCTCAGGACACGGCGCCTCCGCACATAGGCGTGCGGACTGATGCCGACCGTTTCCTTAAAGCGCCGGGCGAAATGATAGACACTCATCGACGCGACGCTGGAGAGCTCGGCGAGATCGAGGTCTTTGTCGATATTGGCCTCGATATAGTCGACGACCAGTGCGACGCCGCGTGCGGGAATCCTGCCCTTCGAGATCCTTACGGGGCGTCCTGAATGCGTTGAAAAGCGGCGGACGAGGAGATCGGACAGGATCAGCGCCCAGCTGTCGAGGAGCAGGCTGGTCGGCTCACCGGCAAGCAGACCGGATTGGACGGCGCTGACAGCGGCAAAGAGTTGGCGATCGCGCGTCGCCCAGGGCACCGCCAGATGTTCGGCGCCGAAGTCGCGGCTGAACAGGCTCTCGCTGACATCGCCCATCAGCGCCACGGGCACGAAGATATGCACGAAGCTCACCATGCCGTCGAGGCGCCATCGCGTGGTCTCGAAAGGCTGCATCGACATCGAGCCGATCGCGCCGGGAATGCGTTCGGCATTGCGCCGAACGAGCGCGCCGCCGAGATGCACCATGACTGCTGCATAATCGGGATCGCCCGCGACCTCGGTGTCCTCAAGATCGGTCCGCCAGAACGACGCCTTGAGCGAAGACTTGGTGCCGATGCCGATGCTGCGGATCGGCGTCATCCGGAACCGCTCGACATTCTCCCGATGATTGATCGGCGTAGCCTCGCTCAAGGCCGCGTCGCAGATCGGGAGGCCGCGCGCGTCGAGGCCGGCGGAAGTGCGAGATTGGGACATGCAGCGACCTGTCAAGACGTCCTGACGGACGAGAACATCTACAACTGCAATGAAGGTCAACAGCTTAGCAAAAGAGCGTGACGACACCAGAGCAGAAAAGCAAGATTTTGAAATAACCGGAACGGCGGCGCTGCTACATTTGCTTGTACGACCGCTAAGTGCTCTGGCCATCAGCAGATCAGGGCGAGTCCTGGCGTGCAACATCAGACTAACTGACCGCCACCGTCCGAGAGCTTTCGCTTTGCCAAATAGGCCGCAAGCGCCGCTCGTGCAGCGGCACGCCATCACGGGAGACGAGACTTGCGAGGGACATTCAGGCGCATCGTTACAGGCCATGACGAGGTCGGACGGGCCGTCATTCTGTCCGACGCGCCGCCGACACGTTCGGTTCTGGTCGGTGGCCCGGGCGGTGCAACCTTCTTCGAGATCTGGAACACGGGGGCAGCCCCGCCCCCGATCCTGCGACATGAGGCCGAACCGGACGAGAACGGCCTGGTTCTCGCCCCGCCCACAAATGGGACGCGCATCCGCATCATCGATTTCCCACCGGAAGGCGACGCGATCCGGCTGCTGGGTGCCGCCGGCGCTCAGGCGGCGTTCGGGGCTATGGGGGGAGGCGATGCTTCGCGCTTCAAGACGGGCGCCCATCCGCTGATGCATCGGACGGAAACGATCGACTACGGCATCGTCCTCGACGGCGAGATGACGCTGGTTCTCGATGCGAGCGAGACGCTGCTGCACGCCGGCGATGTCGTGATCCAGCGTGGCACCAGCCATGCTTGGTCCAATCGATCCGACACAGTCTGTCGCATGGCCTTCGTCCTGATCGACGGCCGGTATGCCGAAGGCCTCTAGGAGATCGCCATGCGCCTTCGCCCGCTGCCACCCGACAGCCTGTCGCCTGCACTTCGGAGCGTCCACGACACCATCGTCGGGCTGATGGTTCGAAAGCAGCCGCAGATCGTGGCCGAGGATACGGACGGCGCGCTTATCGGCCCCTTCCCGGCCATGCTGCATTTCCCCGCTTTCGGCATTCCGGCCTTGCAGTTCCTCGCCGCGATCGGAACCGAAGCCAAGCTGCCGCCACCCGTGCGCGAGACGGCGATCCTGACAGTCGGAGCCCGGCTCAATGCCCGCTACGAACTCTATGCGCATGAGATCATGGGTGCCGTGGCCGGGCTCACGGAGGCGCAGATCGCGACATTGGCTGCGGGTCGAAGGCCGGCGGATCTCTCAAACGAGGCGGGCATCGCTCATGACGTCGCCAACGCCCTGCTGGACGGACGCATCCTTCCCGCCTCGACCTTCGAGCGTGCAACCGCGCTTCTCGGCCGGGAGGGCACCGGCGAACTCGTCTTTCTCATCGGCGGCTATGCTCTGATCGCCATGGTTCTCAACGCCTTCGACATGCCCGTTCCCGAGCCTCTGCCCTGAAAGCAGGCCGGCGTCATCAAGACCCTGACTCATTCGTGGAGAGCAACATGCAGATCGTGATGACCACCCTCCTTCTCGCCGCTGCCACCCTCGGCGCGACAGCGGCCGTCGCTCAGGAGAAGGCCAAAAATGTCGTCCTCGTCCACGGCGCCTTCGCCGACGAGACGAGCTGGGACAAGGTCGCCGCCATCCTCAAGGCGAAAGGCTTTTCGGTGACGCAGGTCAAGAACCCGCTCACCTCGCTCGCCGATGACGTCACGGCGACCAAGGCGGCGCTCGATGCCCAGTCCGGGCCGACCGTGCTGGTCGCCCATTCCTGGGGCGGCGTCGTCATCGGGGAGGCCGGCAGCGACCAGAAGGTCAAGGCGCTGGTCTATGTCTCGGCCTTCGCTCCCGACAAGGGCGAATCGCTGAACAAGCTTCTCGAAGGCGCACCGCCCAGCGAGGGCACGAAGGCGATCCGCCCGAATGCCGAGGGCGGGCTGATCTTCGATCCTGCCGCCTTCCCTACCCTTTTCGCCGGCGACCTCCCCAAGGCGGAAGCCGAGGCGATGGCAGCGACGCAGATCCCCTCCAACCCGGCCAATTTCGGCGCGGTGGCAGAGGTCGCCGCTTGGCACGACAAGCCGACCTTCTATGTCGTGACCACCAAGGACATGGTGATCCCGCCCGATGCCCAGCGCTTCTTCGCCGGGCGCATGAAGGCTTCCGTCACCGAGATTCCCGCAAGCCATGCCGGTCTGGTCTCAGAGGCCGATGCAGTGGCGGCGGTGATCGACGGCGCCGCGCAATGACACGCGCACCCCTCGCCGCGAGGCGATCATTATGAAGAACGCTGCGCCGGCAGAGAGGAAGCTCGGGCGAGATGCTCATAGTGGACAGCGGCCCGATGCGCTTATGACATAGGGTCGATGTTCAGCCAGCGCGTCCGCTGGCAGTCAGGCCCGCGGACAGCCGTGTCAGCTTCTCGCCTTGGCGCTTCGCCCGTAGATCAGCAGCATCGCGATGATGACGCAGCCATAGATGACCTGGCGGCCAGCTTCCGGCATCTGCATGACGGACAGGATGGACTGCAGAAGCGTGATCAAGATAACGCCGGCGATGGTTCCGAGATAATTGCCGCGCCCGCCAAGGATGTTGGTGCCGCCCAAGACGACGGCCGCGATCGCCGGCAGTAGGTAGGCGTCGCCCATGTTCTGATAGGCCTTGTTGGAATAGCCGGCGAGCAGCACGCCGGCAAAGGCCGCCATGGCCCCGGAGAAGGCAAAGCAACCGATCAGCACGCGGTTGGTGTTGACGCCCGAGAGATAGGCGGCGGCTTCCTGATTGCCGACGGCATAGACGGCACGGCCGAACGCCGTTCGCTTCAGCACGTAGATGACGAAGCAGCCGACCAGCGCCCAGACGAACAGGGCGTTTGGAATACCGAACAGGCTGCGCTGCACGGCGATGAAATGCATGGCGGGTGTCGCTTGGTCGAGCGGCGCGAAGCCTCCCGTGTGCAGCACCATCAGCCCCTGCACAACCGCGTTCATGCCGAGCGTGAAGATCATCGATGGCAGGCGCAGATAGGCGACGCCGACACCGTTCAGGACGCCGATCACCGCGCCGCAAAAGACGCCAAACGGGATACAGAGCCAGATTCCGGCTGCGCCGCCCCAGCCGACCATCGCGGTCGCCATCATCGCTCCGAGCGTTACTACCCAAGGAATCGACAAGTCGATATGGCCGAGCAGGATCACCATCATCGCGCCCGAGGCGATGATGCCGAGAAAGGCGCCGACCTGCAGCTGCTGCAAGAGATACTCCGGCGACAGAAATTCGCGGGAATACATCGCCCCGCCTGCCAGAATGAGCAGGATGCAGGCGAAAGCGATCGCGACCGAACGGTCGATTCCGAGACGCTCGGCAAGCCTCGGGCCACGCGTGGATCCGATATCGACGCCGGTCACGAGAAGAGCTCCAATCGATTGCGAACGCGCAGAATGCGCAAGGCGCCGAGGCTGACGGCAATCAGCAGCACGACGCCCTGGAACAGGGGCTGCCAGAGCGGCGGGAGATCGAAGACGAACAGCAGATCTTCGATCGTGCGCAGAACGAAGGCGCCGAAGATTGAGCCGATCGCCGAGCCCCAGCCACCGAACAGCGAGGTGCCGCCGATGACGACCGCCGCAATCGAGTTCAGCGTATAGCTGCCGGCGATCGGCGCGGATGCCTCGCCCGAATAGGTGTTGAATGTAAGCATCAGCCCGGCGACGGAGGCGAGCAGCCCGGCCAAAGTGTAGGCCAGCAGCTTCGCCCTCTGCACGGGTACGCCGGACATGTAGGCGGCCTGCTCGTTCGAGCCGACGGCGTAGGCAGCGCGGCCGAGGACCGAGCGGCGATAGGGAATCCAAACCACCAGCACCACGAAGAGCAGCACGACCAGGGCTGCCGGAACGGTGTCGAACAATTGGCCAGTCAGGAAGTCGGCGATGTCGGACTGGACATCGCCGCCGGGACCCGGGCGAACGAACAGCGAAATTCCGTAGTAGACGGCGCCGGTCGCGAGCGTGGTGATGATCGGCTGCAGTCGACCCCAGACAACGATGGCGCCGTTGATGAAGCCGGCCAATGCGCCGATGGCGAGGACGGCGAGAATGCCAAGCAGACCCTCGCCCACCGTCCCGACCACGATGACCGAGGCGATGCAGTTGGCCATCACGAACACCATGCCGACCGATAGGTCGAGACCGCGCGTGAGAACGGGCAACGTCTGGGCCATGGCGACCAGCGCCAGCAGCACGGCCTTGTTGGCGGCGGTGGTGGCAACGGCCGGCGTCAGCCCGGCGCTGTGATTGGAGATATAGAGCGTGAACATCGCCACGAAGAGCGCCGCGGCGGTGAGGACCCCGGAATTATGCGCGAACCAGAAGCGCCAATTGCTCAACGCCGAGCGCCTTGTGCCAGTGGTCGTCATGCTGCCTGCTCCGTCGCGTCGACATTGAGGGCGCTCTGCAGCAGACTGCGCTCGTTGAGCGTCTCCCCCGCCAGTTCGCGGCGGATACGACCGCCATAGATGACGAGCACGCGGTCGCAGCAGCCGATCAGCTCCGCATAATCAGTCGAATAGAACAGGATGGCAGCCCCCTGGTTCGCGAGTTCCCGCATCAGGCGGTAGATCTCCTGCTTGGTGCCGACATCGATGCCGCGCGTGGGGTCATTGAGGAGGATGATGCCAGGCTCCGTCATCAGCCATTTCGCCAGCACGACCTTCTGCTGGTTGCCGCCCGACAAGGCGGAGACCGGCGCCAGCATGTCAGGTGTCTTGACCCGCAGCCGATCGACCATCGACTGGACGGCGGCATTTTCCTTGTCGCGATCGACACCGAAGCGGCCGGCGAGATGCGGCAGCGCGGCGAGTGTCATGTTGTCCCGCACGCTCATCGGCAGCATCAGGCCTTCGGTCTTCCGATCCTCCGGGATCAGAGCCATCGGCAGCGGGGCATGCATGGCCCTTCGCGGACCATCGAGCAGGAGCGGCTTGCCATCGACGGCCACGGTGCCCGAAACACCCCTGAGCACGCCGAACAGTGCCAGGAGCAGTTCGCGCTGGCCCTGCCCGTCGAGACCGCCAAGGCCCACGATCTCGCCCTTCCTCAGATTGAACGAGATATCCTGGATCTCGCGCCCCCAGGCGAGATTGGCCGCGGCCAAAGCGACGGGCTTGTCAGTCGAGGGGTCAGGTTTCTCCGGATATTGGTGGGTGACCTCGCGGCCGATCATCATTTCGATGATGGCATCGACTGAACGAGCCCCTTTCGTAAAGGTCTCGATCTTGCGGCCGTTGCGGAAGACCGTCGCCGTGTCGGCCAGCGCCTCGATCTCGCGCATGCGATGCGAGACATAGAGGATGCCGACGCCAGAGGCCTTCAGGTCACGGATGATGCCGTAGACGCGCTCGACATCGTCGGCCGTAAGGGCAGACGTCGCCTCGTCGAGAATGAGAATGCGCGGGTTGCGGCCAAGTGCCTTCGCGATCTCCACCATCTGGCGACGGGACAGCGGCAGGTCGCGCACGAGTTCGAGCGGATGGACGTCCTCGCAGCCGACACGCTTGAGGAGTGCGCGGGCGCGCTCACGCTGCCCCTTGGCATCGATCAGGCCGAGCCATTTCGGCGGGTCGATGATCGAGAGATTGTCGGCGACCGTCATCTCCGGCAGGAGCGACAATTCCTGGAACACGCAGACGACGCCAGCACGCATCGCCTCGGTCGGCGATCTGAACCGGACGGGTTTGCCCTCGACCAGCACCTCGCCTTCGGTCGGATCCGTGACGCCGGAAGCGATCTTGATCAGCGTGGACTTTCCGGCGCCGTTCTCGCCCAGAACGGCCTGGATTTCGCCGGGATAGACCGAGAAGTCGACCCCAGTGAGCGCGGCAACGCCGCCATAGCGCTTCGAGATCTGCTTGAGCTCGAGATAAGGCTTTCGGTCATGCAAGGGAAAAATCCGCAGCGCTGGAGGACGAACAGAACCGGCGGGCCGATATGACCCGCCGGCCGAGGCCTGAAGCCCTACTGGTTCTCTTTGCTCTGCCCCATGATTTCCTGGGCGGTGAAGTTGATGCCGCAATCCGGGAACGAGTTGCCGACGAAGAAGTTGTCGGATTCCTTCGAATAGAAGTTCACGCCGTCCTTGAAGTCCGGATCGTGGTCGATGGCGAGCGGCAGCGCGATCGATTGCGGCACCACGTCGCCCTCGAGCGCGGCGATGGCGGTCTTGATAGCGACGGCCACCTGAGCCGGGCCGCTTCCGGCCGACGTGCACTTAAGGCCATCGGCCGAATGTTCGGCACAGAGCTTGCGGAAACCGTTTTCCGTTTCGCCGCCGACGGGCACGAATGGATGACCGGCATCCATCAGCGCGCGGACCGTGCCGGTCGACCCACCCTGGACCGTGACTCCGTCGAACTTCTTGTGCACGGCCACCGCATCTGCCGTCACCTTCTGCGCCGTGCCGTCGTCCCAGCGGCCGATGACCTCGACTGTCTCGAACTTCTTGCCCGACTTGCCGAGCACTTCCTGGACACCCTCATGCCGATCGCGATCGACCGACGTGCCGGTGACGCCGCGTACCTCGAGCACCTTGCCGCCATCGGGCAGATGATCGACCAGCCACTGCCCCCAGAGCTCGCCAAGGCCCTTCTGGTTGACGTTGACATTGATCGCCTCGTCGGTGTCGAGCGTGTTGTCGAAGGCGACGAGCACGACACCAGCCGCCTTGGCGCGCTTGATCACCGGCTTGAAGGAAGTCGGGTTCTGCGCGTTCACGATGATCGCGTCGTAGCCGGAATTAATGAAGTTATCGACGGCGGCGATCTGCGCGGCGACGTCGTCACCGGTCGAGACGACCTTGAATTCCTTGAGCTTCGCCTTGACGTCCGGCTGCTCGGCATAGGCCTTGGCCGTCTGGATCATCTGGATGCGCCAGGTATTGCCGATGAAGCCGTTGGCAAGCGCAATCCGGTATGGACCTTCCTTCTTCGGGAACTTGAAGAACTTGGTCTCGGCCGCCCAGGGCTTGAAGCAGGCGGGGTCGGCGCTCGGCCCCGCGACGATTTCGGGGCCGGCCGCATGCGCGACCGTTGCCAGGGCACAGACGGCAACCGTCGTCGCCAGAAGCTGTCGAATGAACTTCACGATGTCTATCCTCCCACGGATGGTTTCTTGTTGGCCGGACGATTGACGGTCGCGCTGTTGGCGCGATTCCTCCCGACGATCGTCCGTCTGATTAGCAATCTTCGATCGAAGGCCGCACCAGCACACCTCAGAATCGCCATTTGCAAGCTTGCGACGCTTCGTGCACGAAAGATGCTTCGGCGCGGCATCGCCGTCCAGAACTTCTTCGTCATAGGGGATCCAGCGAAAGAATAGGCCCAACTATTTCGCGTGACCCACACGTCAGACGCATCATCTCCGCCTGGAACCCGCGCGTGCGTCGCGGCCCATGTGCTCGCGAGCTGGGCTTCGCGCCGCACCCGATCGTCTCGCGCCACGGCATTACTGGCCGACGCGGGATTGAAGCGGCGTTCTGATCCCGCGTCACCAGTGCTGTGTATCGCGCCCAAAGGGCGATTGCGTCTTCTTTGTGGCTCAGCAACAATCGGTTACAGAGCCGAGATTCGTCGATGATCGGCACCATCATCTGGCGAAATCGATGTCGTGCCTGCGGCTATGGATTTGCCCGTTTGTCAGGAAGGGTGAAGTCGTGTCGCAATTCCCCGCGTCACAGTCCGGCTGGCTGCCTGCACGCGGGTCTGCCTTGTTGGCATCGGCCAGTGTCCTGGCGCTGACGCTCGGCTTCGTCCCCGACAGGGTGCACGCCGCGGGGTGGAACCTCTATGACGGCTATACCCAGTCCTATTCGGTCACCTATGCCAATTCTCTCGAAACGGCTTTGGCAGACAAGGATACACTTCACGTCGGGCTCAGCGTTGGAGGCAGCCCGGTCACCGTGACGATGGACACTGGCTCGGTCGGCCTCGTCCTCTCGGCCAACCACGTCGCGAGCTATTCCACTTCGGGGACGCCCGGATGGGAGTATTACAACAGCTCGGGACTGCTCCTGACAGGCTATTTCAACGACTATACGGTCGAACTCGACAATGGGACGGATGCCAATGGCAACCCGACCACGGTGACAGCCACATTGCCGGTGCTTGTCGTCACGGAGGCCTATTGCCTCGGCGTCGGCAGCGATCCCTGCGATGCCGAAGCGTCCAAGAATAGCGTCAGCATGATGGGCGTCGGTTATGATCGCAACACGATGGGCACCGGCAGCGTCGACCTGTCTCTCTCCGGCAAGCAGTTGAACGAACAGCTGAATGCAGCGCCCACAACGTCGGAAGCCTATAATCTTTTTCTCAATATCGACGGCATGGCCGAGGGTGCGTTGAGACGCGGCTATATCATCACGCCAACCGGCGTCGAACTCGGCCTCACCGCGGCCAACACCTCGTCGCAAGCCTTCACTTACGCGCAGCTCGTTCTCAACAGCGCCGGGACAAACGGCGCCACCAGCAACTGGCAATCCGTCGCGGCCGATGTCACGCTTGCCGGCACGTCGAGCACGGCTACGCTGCTGATGGACACGGGCATCACCGGCTCGTTCTTCGAAATTCCGGGTGGCACGGAAGGGCCGGCCACGGCGGGCACGGTGATCACGATCAGCCTCGCGGGCGGCAGCGCCACATACAGTTTCGTCGTCGGCGACACCGCCAATCCGCAGACCCCCGGCACCGTCACAATCGGCCCGCCCGCCGCCGCATTCGTGAATTCAGGCCTGCACACCTATGCCGGCTTCAACGTTCTCTTCGATGCCGACGGCGGTTTTCTTGGCGTTGCCGCGAACGGCTTCAGCGGCGCCACCAATGCCAGCGTCACGCAGCTGATCGCCGCAACCGGTCCGCTGACATTGACGCAGGCTTTCGAGACCGACCTGCCGGTGATGCTGCTCGATGCCAGCACCATCAACACCTCGACCACTGCGACCTTCGACGCCGGCATCTTCGGCCCGGGCAGCCTCACGCTGAATGGTGGCACGGTCGTCTTGAACGGCGCCGTCACCAATGGCGGCGGCGTGACCGCGGCATCGGGCACCACGGCCCTGAACGGAACCATGACCGGCAACCTGACGGTCGCGAGCGGCGCGAGCTTCTACAACTACAACAATGGCTATGCGGTCGCCGCGGGGAACATTCTGGTCAATGACGGCCTCTTCGTCGGCGCCAATTCCGGCGCGGCCTTCGTCAATGCCGGAACGGTCGACAATTCGGGAAGCTTTGTCGGCGCCGTGAACAATAGCGGCTCCTGGACCAATAGCGGGACGCTGACGGGCGACGTCACAAATTCCGGAACATTCTCGAACAGCAATCTCGTCGACGGCAACATCACCAATACGGGTTCGCTGACCAATACCGGCGAGATCGAGGGCGACGTCACCAGCACGGGCCCTATCGCCAACCAGGGCACGGTGACCGGGACGCTCACGGTCTATAATCAGCACTCCGGCAACGGCACGGTGGGAACGCTCAGCGCCAAGCCCGGCGCGCTTGTCTCGCCGGGCAATTCGGTCGGAACGATCATCGTCAGCGGCGATGCCACCTTCGAGCCGGGCTCGGTGCTTTATGCCGAACTCGGTGCCAACGGGCTGTCCGACCTGCTGGTGGTCGGCGGCACGCTGGTGGCCGACGGCGCGACGCTCTATCTTGCGGCGGCGAACGGCTTCGAGCCGGTGCTCGGCAACAGCTATTCCGTGATCCAGGCGGGTTCGATCGCGTCCAATTTCACGGTCGCATCGCCCTTCTTCGGATCGACTGCCTCGCCCTTTCCCTTCCTTGGCGCCAGTCTCGACGGAACCGGCGTGTTGACGCTCGGACGCAGCGCGCTGCGCTTCGAAGACTTCGCCGTCACGCAGAACGAGCGCATGGCCGCGTCGGCCGCGGAAACGCTCGGGCTCCAGTCTCCGCTCAACCAGGCCTTGGCGCTGATGTCCATCGCCGAGGTCCCGTCCGTCTTCGACAGCCTCTCGGGCGAGATCGCCGCGTCGGCGGAAAGCACGCTGCAGCAGCAGTCGATCTATCTGCGCGATGCGGTGACCGGCCGTGTCCGCCAGGCCTTTTCGGATGCCGCTGGCCCGGAGGCCTCCGGCAGCCAGACGGCCCGGCTGGCCCCCGGCCTTGATGCGACGGCATGGACGCAGGCCTATGGCGCTTGGGGCAATAGCTGGTCCGATGGCAATGCCGCCGCGGTGTCGCGCTCGATCGGCGGCTTCCTGCTCGGAGCCGATGCTGCGCTCGGCGATGCCTGGAGGGTCGGCCTCGCCGGCGGCTACAGCCAGTCCGACTTCTCGCTCGATGGCGTGGGTGGTGGCGGCACGAGCGACAATTACGACGTCGCCATCTATGGCGGCACCCGGCAGGGCGATGCCAGCCTTAGGTTCGGTGCCGGCTATACGTGGCACGACATCGCGACGGGCCGCACGGCTCTCCTGCCAACGACAGCCGAATTCCTGTCGGCCGACTATCAGGGCGGAACCGCGCAGGTCTTCGGCGAGGCGGCCTATGACGTCCGGCTCGGCCGCGCCGTCTTGGAGCCCTACGTCAACCTGGCCTATGTCAATCTGACGATGGACGGCTTCTGGGAGACCGGCGGCGCTGCTGCGCTCACCTTCGCCGAAAGCACCATGTCGACGACGTTCAACGTCCTCGGCATGCGCCTCGGTCAGGCATTTGATATCGGCAATGGATTGCAGCTGCTCACCCGTGGCAGCCTCGGCTGGCAGCACGCTTTCGGAGACATCACGCCACAAGCGACCGCTGCGTTCCTCGGCTCCTCGGCCTTCACGGTCGCCGGTCTGCCGATCGCACAGGATGCGGCGCTCATCGACGCGTTCATCGGCTTCCGGCCGACGAGCCGGGTCGATTTCGGCCTTCGCTATTCCGGCCAGATCGCCGACGACGCGACCGACAATGCGGTGCAGGGCACGCTGGATATCCGCTTCTGACAGGTGTGGCGCGCCGGTCAGGCTGCTGACCGGCAGGACCAGATGCCCGTCGGTCCGGTAGCCGCCGGTTCGGCGAACGCTGGCCGCGAGCCTTTTCCAGTTCGCGCACCGTCCGTACGAAGGCGTTGAAGCGGACCATGGCCATGTCGAGGATCGCCCTAACGCGCTCCTACCGGCAGGCCATCGACGACATAGGCAGACCCCGGCATCGAGGGGCGCGCCGATCGCCCTAACGCGCGAGCTGGCGCTGATCGCCAGACATGGCGCGGCGCCTCAGCATGACGCGGAGCAGGATCGCCAACAATCCGGCGACGCAGACCACGGCCGCAAGCAGCTCGAATCCGGCCGTAAACCGGCCAGTGGCTTCCTTGATGAATCCGACGGCATAGGGGCCGACAAAGCCGCCGAGATTGCCGATGGAATTGATAAGCGCGATGCCGGCCGCAGCCGCGGTGCCGCGCAGGAAAAGCGGTGGCACGGCCCAGAATGGACCGAGCGCCGCATAGATGCCGACCGATGCGCAGGTCACCGCGGCAATGGCGAGGATATGCGAGGTGACATGCACGCTCGCCACCAGTCCGATGGCGCCCAGAAAGGCCGCCGCCGCCACATGTAGCACCCTCTCGCCGGTCCGGTCGCTATGCCGGCCCCAGGCCAGCATGGCGAGCGCGCTGACAGCATAGGGCAGGATCAGAATGGATCCGATCTGCCGCGTGTCATAGCCCAAGCTCTGGATAATCTGCGGCAGCCACAGGCCGATACCGTAGAGCCCGACGACCAGACCGAAATAGATGAGTCCGAGCATCAGCACGCGCGGATCGCGCAGCGCCGGCCACAGGCTGTGGCGAGTCGCGGCACCACTCACCGCATGGTCGGCGGCGATGCTTGCTGCGATGACCCGCCGCTCATCCTCGTTCAGCCAGCGCGCGTCAGCGGGGCCGTTCGGCAGGAGGACCAGCACCACAAGCCCGAGCAGCGTGGCGGGCAGCCCCTCGATGATGAAGAGCCACTGCCAACCGGCGAGCCCGAGGAAACCGTGCGTTTCCATCACCAAGGCCGACAAGGGCGAGCCAACCGCACTGGCGATGGGGACCGCTGCCATGAACAGCGCGATGTAGCGCGCCCGTATGGCGAGTGGAAACCAGTAGCCAAGATAAAGGATCATGCCGGGCAGGAAGCCGGCCTCGGCAGCCCCCAGCAGGAAGCGCAGGATGAAGAACGAGGTGGGGCCAGTCGCAAAGGCGGTCGCGGCGGAGATCAGCCCCCAGGTGATCATGATGCGGCAGATCCACAACCGCGCACCGACCTTTTCGAGCACGAGATTCGAGGGAACTTCGAAGAGGAAATAACCGAGGAAGAAGATGCCCGCGCCCCAGCCAAAGACCTCAGGGGACAAGCCGAGATCGGCGTTCATGGTGAGCGCCGCGAAACCGACATTCACGCGGTCGAGGAAACTGACCAGATAAAGCAGCATCATGAAGGGGATGAGCCGCCGCGCCACCTTCGCGAAGACTCGTTGCTCCTTCGCTGCCGTTCCTGCTCTCGCTTCCATGATTGGCCTCCCCGCCCCATGTCGCAGCGTTCATGGCCGTCGCATGCCGGGCCGTCAACGCCTTCAGCAGAAAGTTCCCGCAGCCAGGATCAGCGGTCAGCCTTCGGTCGGCTTCGCGGGCTTGCGGGAGCCGCGGCGGCGGGCGGGTGTCGCGACATCGGCAAGCTCGATCCAGGCCGGGGCATGATCACTGGCCTTGTCCCAGCCGCGCACCGCCTGATCGACGCCGGCAGCCGTCAGGCGCGATGCGATCGCGGGACTGAGCAGCAGATGATCAAGCCGCAGCCCGGCATTGCGGCCAAAGGCGTTCCGGAAATAGTCCCAGAAAGTGTAGATGCGCTCGTTCGGATGCAGGCTCCGGATCGCATCCCGCCAGCCTTGCGCGACCAGGGCATGGAACGCCGCGCGCACCTCCGGCCGGAACAGCGCGTCATCCACCCAGCGCTCGGGCTTGTAGACGTCGAGTTCGGTCGGCATGACATTGTAGTCCCCCGCGAGCACGACCGGGGCGCCGGTCGCCAGCAGATCGGCGGCATGCGCCGTGAGCCGCTCGAACCAGCGAAGCTTGTAGTCGAGCTTCGCTCCGGGAGCCGGATTGCCATTCGGCAGATAGAGGCACCCGATCAGCACGCCGTTCACCGCCGCCTCGATATAGCGGCTGTGGCTGTCCTCGTCCTCGCCGGGCAGGCCGCGGCGCGTCTCGATCGGCTCGCCGCCGCGGGCGAGGATGGCGACGCCGTTCCAAGCTTTCTGCCCCTGCCACACAGCGCCATAGCCGGCCTGGCTCAGCGCCGCTGCCGGAAACTTGTCGTCCGGTGCCTTCAGTTCCTGCAGGCAAACGACATCCGGCGCGGCCTCAGCCAGCCAGCGCAGCAGGACCGGCAGCCTCCCGTTGATACCGTTGACGTTGAAGGTCGCGATCTTCATCAGGCGGAAACGCCCGAGATGCAGCCCCGATCCGTCGCACGCACGAGACGTTGCTGATCAACCGCGCCGGCACGTGGAGATCGATACGGATACGTTCGTATCCGCGTTTGCGCCGAAGGTGAACTTGAAGCCATGCGCGCCCGAAAACTACCCTCGACCCATCACAAGACAGGATCCGGACATCCGGTTCCGGGCCGCACCGGGGTGCGGCGACGCCTGCGAAACAGAGGGTAACTGATGTCGAGACACCGCGCCCTGCCGATCCTGGCGGCATTCATGACGGCTGCCGTGACCCTTGCGGGAACGGCTGAGGCCGAGCCTGTATTCGCGCCCAAGCCGCTGGCTGCCGATGAGGTCGGCGCCGGACCGCGGCTGATCTACCTGCACCATGAATATCCGGCAACGCTCGATCCGCAGAACACCTCGGCCTTTGTCGGCCAGATGGCGATGGAGCTGTTCGATACCCTCGTCACCTACGAGATCGACCCCGCGACCGGCATCGCCGACCAGACGAAGATCGTGCCCCGGCTCGCAACCTCCTGGGACGTCTCGCCCGACAAGAAGACGCTGACCTTCCATCTGAACCCGAATGCCAAGTTCTGGGACGGCAGCCCGGTGACGGCTGACGATGTCTACTGGTCGATCCAGCGGGCGCTCGAGGGCCGTATGGGTTGGGGCACGACGCAGATCGAGACCGGCGGCATCTTCAAGACCGACCAGATGAAGGTGATCGATCCCCAGACCATCCAGTTCACCTACCCCGATGGAATGGGACGCTATTCGCTGCGCAACTTCGCCTCGATGTCGCTCACCGTGATGTCGAAGGCCGCCTGCGAGAAGGGACGCGCCGAGGGCGACACCTGGTGCGTCGACTGGATCAAGAAGAATGCCATGGGCTCCGGCCCGTACAAGCTCGGCGAACAGCAGAGCGGCGAGGCGATCACCATCACAGCCAACAAGGACTATTGGGGCGACGCCAAGCCCTATTACTCGGAAGTGATGTTCCGCGTCGTGCCCGATCCACAGACGCGGGCGCTGCTGATGGAGAGCGGCGAAGCAGACTTCGCCTTCGTCACGGCAAACGAATATGCGACGCTTGCCAAATCCGGCGCTGTCAAGGTCTTCAGCGTTCCCTCCCAGCAGGACGTGGCGGTGCTGCGCTGGAAGCCCGACGTCGCGCCCTTCGACGACATCAAGATCCGCGAAGCCGTGATCAAGGCGATCCCGTATGACCGCCTGGTCAAGGAAGTCTGCAAGGACTTCTGCACGCCGGTGCAGAACCTCGTTGGCGTGTCGACGCCGGGCTATGTCGCCGATCCCTATTTCACCACCGATGTCGAGGCGGCGAAAAAGCTCGTCGCCGAGAGCAAATATGCCGGCAACGTCCCCTCCTTCGAGGTGCCGGTCGTGCAGGGCTCGAGCAATATGGCGGCCGCCGTCATCATCCAGGACGCGCTGCGCGGCATCGGCATCGACATGCAGATCAAGCCGCTGACCCAGAACGCCTTCGACGATGCCGCCTGGGGCAAGCGTGACCTCAAGGTCTCCATTCACTCGATGGGACCGTGGTGGAACGACTTCATGTACTGGGCCTACTGGATGTATCGCACCGACAGCGCGACCAATCACATCCAGTTCTCCAATGCGACCGTCGACAAGGACGTACTCGCCGCGCTGCTGATCCCGCAGGACGACGAACCGGACTACATGAAGCTGCAGAACGAGGTGCTCGGCATCCTGAACGGCGAGCATCTGGCAGCGCCGCTGTTCCAGGTGAACTGGAATGCCGCGGTCTCAAGCCGGGTTTGCGACGTGAACAAGTTCCCTTGGGGCACGATCACCTTCTCCTGGCTGCGCCCCTGCAACTGAGCCCCTGCTCGCAGAGCCGCGCGCCGCCTTGGCCGGCGCGCGGCCTCATTCTCCGGAATTGATGAGACCGATGCGAATCCCACCCGTCCTCAGCTATGTGCTCCGGCGCGTCGCCATCAGCATCGTGGTGCTCATCGGGATCAGCGCCGTCGCCTTCTCGATGGCCTATCTGCTGCCGTCCGATCCGGTGACGAGCCGCTATCCCGACATCTCGAACGAACAGCGCGCCGAAATGCGCCGGCAGATGGGCCTCGATCAGCCGCTGATCGTCCAGTACGCGCGCTATATGGAATCGGTGTTCCGCGGCGAGTTCGGGCGTTCGCTCGGCACCGGCAACAGCGTCGGCGAGGATCTTGCCCGTCGCATTCCGGCGACGCTGGAGCTCGCCGTTTATGGCATCCTGCTGGGGACGGCACTCGCAATCCCGCTCGGCATGTTTGCAGCAATCAGGCGAGGACGACCCACCGACCACGTGCTCCGCCTCGTCAACATCGCCATCCAGTCCGTGCCTGCCTTCTGGCTCGGCGTCGTGCTGATCTTCGTCGTGTTCTATCAGCTGCGCTGGGCGCCCACCCCGGTGGGACGGTTGTCGCCGCTATATTCGCCTCCGCCTTTTTTCACGGGCTTCTACACGCTCGACGGCCTCCTCTCCGGCAAGTTCGATGTCGCGCTCGCCGCTGGACGGCAGCTGATCCTGCCGGTCCTCGTGCTCGGCCTCGGCGTCGTGTCGCCGCTTGCCCGCATCACGCGCGCCGCGATGGGGGAATCGCTCGGCGAGGATTATGTCACCTTCGGCCGCGCCCTCGGCCTCCGCGAACGACAGGTC
Organism: Kaistia soli DSM 19436; assembly: GCF_900129325.1. Taxonomy (GTDB): domain Bacteria; phylum Pseudomonadota; class Alphaproteobacteria; order Rhizobiales; family Kaistiaceae; genus Kaistia; species Kaistia soli. The sequence continues at coordinate 166,838 of NZ_FQUP01000004.1, forward strand.
GTGCTCGGCGACGCGTTCCGCGGCGCCCTGATACCGATCGTGACGACGTTCGGCTTCGTCGTCGGCAATGTGCTGGCCGGTGCCGCGATCGTCGAGACGGTATTCTCCTGGCCCGGCATCGGCCGCTATGCCGTCACCGCGATCACCACCTCGGACATGGCGCCCGTCTCGACCTGCATCCTGCTCGTCGCGTCCGGCGTCGCGCTCACTAATCTTCTGGTCGACCTCTCCTACGCCCTGATCGACCCCAGGATCCGTCATGGCTATGGCAAGTGAGATCGGCGTGGCAGGCGAGCCCATGACCGCCGCCGCAAAGCTCCCGGCGAGCCGTGATTCCAGTTGGCGAAGGATCTATGCCCGCGTCTTCGCCGGCGATCCGCTCGGCCTTGCCGGCGTCGTCATACTGGCCGTGCTGTTGCTCGTCGCGGCCTTCGGCCCGCTGCTGGCGACGCATGACCCGATCCTGACCACGCCGGACACGCTGCTGCCGCCGTCGGGCGCGCATTGGTTCGGCACCGACGATTTCGGCCGCGACGTGTTCTCGCGCACGCTGGTCTCGCTCAGGATCGACTTCATCGTTGCCAGCGTCGGCGTGACAGGCGCCATCCTGATCGGGTCGCTGATCGGCCTCGTCTGCGGCTATCGCGGCGGCTGGCTGGATGACACGCTGATGCGGTTCGTTGACATCATACAGTCGTTTCCGCTGATCCTCGTCGCGATGGTGCTGGTCCTCGCCATCGGCCCGAGCGTCGGCAGCATCGTCATCGTGACGGTGCTGATCAACATCCCGCTCTATGCCCGCGTCATCCGCGGCCAGACGTTGGCGGTGAAGCATCTCGACTATGTCGACGCCGCGCGCTGCTCAGGCGCCACGGAACTCGGCATCATGTTCCGCCATGTGCTGCCGAACACGCTGAACCCGATCGCCATTCACGCCAGCCTCAATCTCGCGGCGGCCGTCGGCAATGTCGCTGTGCTGTCCTTCCTCGGCATCGGCATCCGACCGCCGACCCCCGATCTCGGCGTCATGGTCGCCGAGGGAACGAAGTTCCTGGTGCAGGGCGCGTGGTGGATGAGCATCTGCCCGGGGCTCATCCTCTGCACGACTATCTTCAGCCTCAACCTGCTCGGCGATGCGCTCGAGAGCGGGCTGGACCCACGCAGGCAGGACCGCTGAGATGAGTGACCCGGCCCTGTTCGAGATGCGCGACCTCACGATCGAGACGGTTCGCGATGGTCACCGGCGCCGCATTGTCGAGGGAATGAGCCTTTCGGTGCGCCATGGCGAGATCTACGGCCTTGTCGGCGAAAGCGGGTCGGGCAAATCGATCTCGATGATGGCGAGCGTCGGGCTCGCCGCAGCGAGCCTGGACATCACCGCTGGCGACGTTTCCTTTGCCGGACGGCGGTTCGCCGCGAGCGACCGTCGCGGCCTCCGCTCCAATCTCTCGCATGGCGTGTCGCTCCTGTTCCAGAACGCCAAAGGCGCTCTCAGCCCGTTCCTCACCACCGGTGCTCAGGTCGAGCGCGTCCTTGCAGGGCGCCTACCGAAATCCACCTGTCGCCGCGAGGCGATCGAGCTGTTCCGGGTCTGCGGTCTCAACCATGCCGACCTCGCCGACAAATATCCGCATCAGATCAGCGGCGGTCAGGCGCAGCGTGTCGCCATGGCCTGCGCGCTGGCGACGGAACCGCGTCTGCTGATTGCCGACGAACCGACGACGGCGCTTGACGTGACGACCGAACGTGAATTGCTGCGCTTCCTGACGCGGCTCTGCCGAGAGCGCGACCTCGCCATTGTGCTGATCGCTCACAACCTGTCGCTCGTCGCCGAATACTGCTCCGGCCTGACGATCCTGCATGCCGGCCAGATCGTCGAGCGCGGACCGCTCGCCTCTGTCTTCGCCGAGCCGCTCCATCCCTACACGCGTGGGCTGATCGCCGCCGTGCCGGATGTCGATGCGCCGCATGAACTGGAACCGCTCGCCGGCAGCGTCTGGGGTGGACGCAGCGATATCGAGCGCTGCCGCTTCTCGCATCGCTGCCCGTTCGCGCAGCCGGATTGCGAGGCCGGCGTGCCGGCGCTGCTGCCGCGGGCCGGCCATGAGGTGCGCTGCATCCTCTATCGGGAGGACGCCACATGAATTCCCCTGCCCTCTCCGTGCGCAACCTTCTGCGTCTCTTCAGGAATGCTGCTGAGCCCGAGGCGATGCCGGTTGGCGTTCGCAATGTCTCTCTCGAAATCGCGACCGGCGAAGTCGTCGGCCTGATCGGCGAAAGCGGCTGCGGAAAGACGACCCTCGGCCGCTGCATCGTCGGCCTGGAGCGACCCGATAGCGGCGAAGTGGTTGTCGGCGGAACGGATTTCACCGCTCTGTCCGGGCGTGACAGGCGCGCCTTCCGCCGGAATGTCCAGGTCGTGTTCCAGAAGCCGGAGACGTCGTTGAACCCGCGCATGACCGTGGCGCGCTTCGTCGGCGAGGCGCTGGCGAATTTTGACGTCGTGCCGCGCGGCGCCCGGCGGGCGCGACTGGAAATGCTTGCCGGCCTGGTCGGCCTGAATGCTGACGCGCTCGAGCGCTACCCGCACCAGCTCTCTGGCGGCGAGCGCCAGCGCGTCGCGATCATGCGCGCGCTCGCCTCCGAGCCGCAGGTGATCGTGCTCGACGAGCCGACGTCGGCGCTTGACGTTTCGGTCCAGGCGCAGGTGTTGCGGACGCTGAAGGCTCTGCAGGCCGAAGTCGGCACCGCGATGCTGTTCATCAGCCACGACGTGGCGGTTGTCCGCTATGTCGCGAGCCGTGTGCTCGTGATGTATCTCGGCGTCATCGTCGAGGAAGGCCCGGCCGACGCCGTCTTCACGGCGCCGTCGCATCCCTATACGCGCGCACTGCTCGCGGCCGCACCGCGGCTCAAGCCCAGTGGCGACGAAGCGCCGCCCATGCACGGCGAACTCGACCTCCGCGCCGCCAGATCCGGCGAGTGCCCCGTGCGGCCCCGCTGCCCACTGGCGCATGACCGCTGCCGCGAAGCGCCCCCGATGGCCGATCTCGGCGACGGCCACAGGGCCGCCTGCTGGCTGGCCGACGACCTCAACAAGCAAAGTTCCGAACCGACATACCGGGAGAAGACGGCATCATGACCGTGAGCGAGAATTTCTACGACCGATCGATGGAGCTGCCGTCCGAGCTGCTTGTCGGCGCCATCGATAGCCATGTCCATGCCGGCCCGGTGCTGCGCTCCAATCCCGGCCACCAGGATCCGTTCGAGGTGGCGATCGAGGCGCGCGAGGCCGGCATGCGCGCCATCGTGTACTATGACGTATTCGGCTGGGCCTCCGGCACCGCGTGGATGGTCAACCGCCATGTGCCTGGTATCCGCACCTTCGGCGGCTATCTGATGAATTCCTGCCATGGCGGGCTCAATCCGCGCTCGGTGCGCACGGCGCTCTACATGGAGGAAGGCTGCCGCTTCATCTCCTTCGGCTCGCACTGCACCTATTTTTCGGCCTCACGGGAGTCCACCCTGATCGACGGCGAGCTAGTGCCGTTCAAGGACGCCTATCCCGAATTCGCACGCGACGAGCTTTCGCGCGCCGTTCGCATCCCGACGGAAGGCCGGATCTCCGACGATCTCGCCGAGATCCTGCAGATGGTCGCCGACCATCCCGACGTCTATCTCAACACCGGCCATGTCTCCGGACCGGAGGTGATGCGCATCCTTGATCTCGCCGAGGAATTTGGCATCCGCAAGGTCCTGATCGCCCATCCGGCGCGCCAGCAGCTTTCGATCGAGCAGCAGAAGGATGCCGCGCGGCGCGGCTTTTTCCTGGAAGGTTGCCTCGTCGACTGGCTCTATCCGCATGCGCCGCGCACGCATTATTACGTCGAGAAGAAATACATGGACCGCTCAGGCGATATCCCGCGGCCGCGCCGCACCGCCGCGCAGTGGATGGCTGATATCCGCGAGGTCGGACCGGAGCATTTCGTGCTCGGCACCGACTACGGCATCCGCGCCGCCTCGACGCCGGTGCAGGGCATGCGCACGCTGATCACGACGCTGCTCGACTACGAATTCAGTCCGGACGAAATCCGCACCATGACGGCGCACAACCCGGCCCGTCTCATTGGCCTCGACCCGGTCTAGGAGCAAAGCCGTGGCAACCTACGAGCCCTTCTACAACCGCACCATGGAACTGCCCGAGGAACTCCTCGTCGGCGCCATCGACAGCCATGTCCATGCGGGGCCGGTGCTCCGCTCCAATCCCGGGCATTTCGACCCGATCCAGGTCGCCGAGATGGCCCGCGCGGCCGGCATGCGAACCATCCTTTACTACGATGTGTTCGGCTGGGCCTCCGGTACCGCCTGGATGGTCAACCGCTACATGAAAGATTTCCGCACCTATGGCGGATATCTGATGAATTCCTCGCATGGCGGAATGAACCCACGCGCGGTGCGCACGGCGCTCAATCTCGGCGAAGGCTGCCGGATGATCTCGTTCGGCTCGCATTGCACCTGGCATTCGGCGACGACGGAATCGACTCTGGTCGACGGCAAGCTCGTCCCCTTCAAGGATGCGATCCCCGGCTTTGCCGAGAAGGAACTGTCGCGTGCCATCCGCATCCCGCTCGACGGGCCGGTGCCGGATGCACTGAAGGAGATTCTCGACATGGTCGCCGAGCGGCCCGAGGTCTATCTCAACACCGGCCATGTCTCGGGACCTGAGGCGATGCGCGTCGTCGATCTGGCCGAGCAATGGGGCATCCGGAAGGTGCTGGTCGCCCATCCAGCCCGGGCGCTTCTCACCGTCGAGCAGCAGAAGGACATCGCGCGCCGCGGCTTCTTCCTCGAGGCTTGCGCCGTCGACTTCGGTGGGCCATGGATGCCTCAGACGCACTACTATGTCGAGCGTGAGCTGATGGATATGAGTTCGCTCGTGCATGGCCGAGCCATGAGCTGGCTGCAGGGCATTCGCGATGTCGGACCGGAACAGTTCGTACTTGCGACCGACTATGGCGTCAGGGTGTTGCCCTCGCCGATCGAGGGCATGCGGATGATGATCTCGATGCTTCTTTATTTCGGCTTCTCGATCGAGGAGGTACAGACGATGACGGCGACCAATCCGGCCCGGCTGATCGGGCTCGACGGATGAGCGCAGCGTTCGACCTCGTCATCCGCAATGCACGCGTCGTGACGGCGGAGCATGACTTCACGGGCGGGGTGGGGGTAAGCGGCGGACGCATTGCCTCGGTCTTCGAGGGCGAGAGCGCTGCGTTGGCCAGCGAGACCATCGATGCGGGCGGGCGCGTGCTGATGCCGGGCCTCGTCGACGCGCATGTGCATTTCTCCGAGCCAGGGCGCGGTCATTGGGAGGGGTTCGAAACCGGCAGCCGCGCCGCGGCGGCCGGCGGCATCACGACTTTCGTCGAGATGCCGCTCAATGCCCATCCGCCGACCGTGAATGCCGAGGCCTTGCGCCTCAAGCAGCAGGCCGCGGCGACAAGCATCGTCGACTATGCACTCTGGGGCGGCCTCGTCGATGACAACCTGTCCGACCTCGCCGACCTGCAGGCCGGCGGCGTCGTCGGCTTCAAGGCCTTCATGTGCACGGCGTCGGATTTTCCGCGCGTCGATGCACGGCTGATGCGGGCCGGCATGGGCGCGATCGCGACATTCGGTTCCTTCCTCGCCGTCCATGCCGAGGACGAGGCGATGACCGACCGCCTCACCGCGACGCTGCGCGCCGCCGGCCGCACCGACCGCGCCGCCTGGGGCGAAGCAAGGCCGATCGACGCCGAGCTTGCCGCCATCGATCAGGCGGTCGCCATCGCCGAGGAAACCGGCGCGCGGCTGCATATCGTTCACGTCTCCTCCGCCGCTGGGATCGACCGGATCAGCGCCGCCAAGGCTCGCGGCCTTGCGGTCACCGCCGAGACCTGCCCGCATTATCTTTTCTTTGACGAGCGCGATCTCGAACGCATCGGACCGCTCGCCAAATGCGCGCCGCCACTGCGCGCGCCCGCCGAGCGCGAGGCATTGTGGGAGCGGGTATTGGCGGGTGCCGTCGATGTCATCGCCTCCGACCATTCCCCCTGTCTGATCGCGGACAAGACCGCCGGCGATGCCGACATCTTCAAGGCCTGGGGCGGGATCTCCGGGCTGCAGTCGACACTGCCGGTTCTGCTCACCGAGGGATCGAAGCGCGGCCTCGCCCTCTCCGACATCGTCCGCATGACCGCGACCAATCCGGCCCGTCTGTTCGGCCTGTCGCCCCGGAAGGGCTCGCTCGCTATCGGTGCCGACGCCGATCTGGTGCTGGTCGACCCCGATGCCGAATTCACGCTCGCCGAGGAGGATTTGTTCTATCGCAACCGCCACAGCGCCTATGTCGGCGCGGCGCTCCGCGGCCGCATCGAGCGGACCATCAGCCGGGGCGAGACCGTTTTCGCAGCGGGCGCCGTGACGGCGGCTGCAGGACGTGGCCTCCGTCTGGACGGGGTCGGTGTCGCGGCCGATCACCAGCTGCTGGGCGAGACGGCCTGATGGGCTTCTCGGTCGGTGATATGGCGGAGACGGCGGACCAGCCGCTGGCACGGCCGCTCTATCGCGACGATGACGGCACCCACATGCTGCGCCTGCAGCGCATCTTGGCCGTTGACCTCGCCGCCACCGATCGCGCCCGCCTCGACGAAAGACTGCAGCGCGCACTCGCCGTCACCGGCGCCGGCTGGATCGCCGTGCTGCTGTCGAGCGAGCGCGGTGCCGAAATCTTCGTCGCCGGCGAGATCCCGCCGCTGATCCACCGGCATCTCGGCGATCTGCGCCTGCAAGCCGCCGGCGCTGTGACGATGCCGACCTTCATGGTCAACAGGGCTGCCAGCCAGGGTTTTGCCCTGGAGGCCGCGCCGCTTGCCGGCCGCGACGGGCCGCGCGGCCATGTGCTGCTCGGCTTCCCGCGCTCGGAGCGGGCGCGACCTCAGCGCGCTGAGCTCGTGCGCCTCGTCGCGGACGATCTCGTCGGCTTCCTCGACAGCAACAGCCTCTCCGCCCAGATCGAGCGGATCAAGAGTCATCTCGCCTTGGTGCATCGGCTTGGCCAGCAGGTGACGGCGATCCACGACCGCACCGAGCTCTTTGGCGAGATCACGCGCCTCATCCATCATTCGCTCGGCTACGACCATATCCAGCTGCTGCTGATGGACGAGGAGACGCGCCGGATCGAGCTGGTCCACGCCTCCGGCCCCTTCGCCGGCCAGTTGCTTGCCGCCGGCTTCAGCGAAGCGGCCGGGCGCGGCATCATCGGCCGCGTCGCCGAGACGGGGCAGTTGCGCATCTCGGCCGACGTGACAATGGATAGCCATTTCGTCTCGCATGTGATGCTGCCCAACACGCAGTCCGAGCTGGCGCTGCCGCTCCGCCTCGGCCAGCGCGTTATCGGCGTTCTCGACATCCAGAGCGACCGTCGCGACGCCTTCCGTCGCGACGATGTCATCCTGCTACAGACCATCGCCGACCAGATCGCGCCGGCGATCGAGCAGCATCGCCTGTTCGCTGCCGAGCGGCACGAGCGCGCGCTCGCCGATACGCTGGCCGACGTGTCGCGCATCATCTCGTCCAGCCTCGATCCCGATCAGGTGCTGGAGGCAGTTCTGAAGGAGCTCGAGCGCGTCGTGCCGCATCGCGGCTGCCGCGTCACGCTGCGCGGCGAGGACGGCATGATGCGGGTTGTCGCCGCCAAGGGCTATCCCGACAACGACAAGGTGCGCGCCGTCACGTTCGATCCGGCCGAGACCCCGCTGTCGCGCCCGGTACTGGAGGAGCATCGCACCATCATCCTCCCCGATGTGCGCCGGGAGCCGGACTGGGTGGTGCAGGCCGGCACCGAGCAGGTCCGCTCCTGGTGCAGCGCGCCACTCGTCCTCGGGGGCGAATGCCTCGGCTGGCTCTGCATCGACTGGCCAGAGCCTGGCTTCTATGGACCCGAAAGCGGCCGCATCGTCCGCACCTTTGCCGACCAGGCCGTAGTCGCGATCGCCAATGCCCGCCTGTTCACCCGCGTTCGCGATCTTTCCGAAGCGCTGGAGCAGAAGGTCGCCGACCGCACCACGGAGTTGCGTGCCGCGCGTGACGAGATCGAGCGCAAGGCTGTCGAGCTGCGCGCGCTGCTGCGCCGTCTCGTCGGCGTGCAGGAAGAGGAGCGGCGCCGCATCGCCTATGACCTGCATGACAGCGTCGCGCAGTCGATCCTCGCCTCGACCTACGAATTGCAGGCCCTGCGCCGCCGCGTCGGCGACCGCCCCGATCTCGACGCGCGGCTGACCGAGTGCCAGCGCATGCTCGATACGACGCTGCGCGAGATGAAGCACATCATCTATGCGCTGCGCCCCACTGTGCTCGACGAACTCGGCCTCATCCCGGCCCTCGAGAACTATCTCTCATCACTGCCTTCCAACGTGCCGCTTGTTGCCGAAATCCGTGTCGACGGCACGCCCTTCGCGCTCGGCCCCGACGTCGATCTCGCCATTTATCGCATCGTGCAGGAGGCATCGCAGAACGCTGTTCGTCACGCCGGTGCGCGCAACCTCAACCTCACCCTCGCCTTCCGGCCGTCTCGCCTCGATGTCGCCATCCGCGACGATGGGCGCGGCTTCGTTCTCGACGCCGCGGAACTTGGTCTCGGCCTCGTCGGCATCCGCGAGCGCGCCCATGCCGTCGGCGGCGATGTGGCGATTGAGAGCCGCCCCGGCGGCGGAACGACCATCTTGATCGGGATCGGAGGCATTATCGGAGCATCGGATGGAACAGCCGCGCATTAGGGTCATGATCGTCGACGACCACGAGATCTTCCGCCGCGGGGTCAAGAGCCTGCTGCAGGACGAGGAAGACATGCGCGTGGTTGCCGAAGCCGGCAACGCGTCCGACGCGCTCAACGAGCTCGCGGGCAAGCGGCCCGACGTCGTCACCATCGACATCCGCCTCGGCACCATGGACGGCATCCAGTTGACGCGGCTCATCAAGAGCCGGCCGGACGCGCCCAAATGCATCATCCTGTCGACCTATGATGACCGGCAATATCTGGTCGGTGCGCTCGAGGCCGGCGCCGACGCCTATCTGCTCAAGACCAATTCCTACGAAACCCTCGCCAAGGCTCTGCGCGCCATCCATGGCGGCCAGCGCATGCTCTCCGCCGAGCTGATTCCGACCATGATGGAGGAATACAAGCGCGTCGCGGCCCAGCAGATCCAACGCGACAGCGGACTGACCGCGCAGGAAGTGCGGATGCTGCGGCTCCTCGCTGATGGCGCCCGTACGCAGGACATCGCCGACGAGATGGCGCTGACCGAGATCACCGTGAAACGCAAGGTTCAGGAGATCACGACCAAGCTCAACGCCAGCAACCGCGTCCAGGCAGTGGCCGAAGCGGTTCGTCGCGGCGTGATCTAGCGGCCCGGATTGCCTTTCGGCGATGCGGGCACAGCCGCGCACCGCTCACGAGAAGATCGACCTGAGATCGGCCGGCATCGTCCGGCTCCTTCGGGCGCTGCGATGCCCGACGACGAGCACGATCAGGACGGCCGCATAGGGGGCGGTGGCGATCAGATAGGACGACGCCTCGACGCCAGCCGCCTGGACACGCAACACCGCGACCTCGGCAAGGCCGAACATCAGGCACACCGGAAGGACCAAGATCGGCCGCCAGCGGGCTACGATGACGAGGCCCACCGCGATGAGACCGCGTCCCTTGGTGATTTCCTGGGCCCAGGTCTGCGTGTAGTCGACCGAGAGCACCGCGCCGCCGAGACCGGAGAGCAGGCCGCCGAGCACGATCGCCTGCAGGCGTATCCAGGTCGGCCGCAGACCATTCTCCGCCGCTACGCGGGCGGATTCCCCGGCGACGCGCCAGGCGAGGCCGGCGCGGGTGTTGGCCAGCCACCATGCGGCCAGCACCACGGCCAGGAAGGCGAGCGGTGCAGGCGCGGTCAGCTGACGAAACAGAACCCCAAGCAACCCATCTCCGGCACCCGGCCCGACGAGCTGCGGCAGCGGTGTCACCTTCTGGCCGACGAAGCCGCGGCCGACATAGGAGGTCGTGCCAAGCGCGATCATCCAGACCGCGATGCCCGAGCCGATCTGATTGGCGCGAGCCCCAAGCACCAGCCCGGCATGCAGCAGTGAAAGCGTCCCGCCCGCCAGAGCGCCTGCGGCGAGGCCGAGCCACGGGCTGCCGGTGGTGACCGCGACTGCAAAGCCGAAGCAGGCTCCTGCCAGCATCTCGCCTTCGACGCCCAGATTGATGACGCCGGTTCGCTGGGTCAGCGTCTCGCCGAGCGTCACGAAAAGAAGCGGCGTCGCGCTGCGCAGCGTGGCAACCAGCCAGCCGGCGAGCAGAATCCAGAGATCAGTTTCCATCGGAGCGCCTCCAGCGGGCGATGAGGCCGGGGACGGCGAGTGCCGTGGCGAAGAGCAGACCTTCAAGGATGGTCGCACTCGCCGCCGGAACCTTCGCGAACAGCTGCAGCGCGTCGCTGCCGGCGAGGAGGCCTCCGACGAGAAGAGCGATGGGCAGTATGACCAGCGGCCGGTGGCGCGCGAGCCAGGAGACGAGGAAGCCGGTGAGCCCGTAGCCGAGCGAGATCGAAGGTTGCAGCCGGCCCTGGATGGCTGCGACCTCAATGATGCCGCCGATCCCCGCGATCGCGCCACCCGTCGCCATCAGCGCCGTCACCCAAAAGGCGAAGTCGAGGCCGAAGGTGCGCCCCACCTTGCGATTTCCAGCGAGGATCCGGATATGCACCGCTGCGCGGCCGCGCGTGAAGAAGACGTGGAGGGCAAGAGCGAGAAGAACGCCGATCAGCAGCCCGAGATGAACCTTGCCGTCCACTGCCGGTGGCACGGCTGCGGGTGGAAATGGCGCAGTCGCAGGCCATCCCTGATTGGCAGGGTCGCGCCACGGCCCAAAGACGAGGGCCGAGGCGAACAGAACGGCGCAGTAATTGAGGATGAGGGTGACGATCGTCTCGTTGATGTCGAGACGCGCTCTGAGCAGACCGGGCACGAGCCCCCAGGCCGCGCCGCCAAGCGCCGCCGCCGCGAGCATCAGCGGGATCATGGCCAGCGGCGGCAGCTCGGGAAAACCGAGGACCAAAGCCGTGCCGGTGATGGCGCCGATATAGAGCTGGCCCTCGGCGCCGACCGAGATCAGGCCGAGGCGGCCGGGAACCGCGACGGCGAGCGCGCAGAACAGGATCGGCGAGGCCTTGGCCAGTGTTTCGGAAAGCGAATAGGCGTCGCCGAACGCGAACTCGACCAGGGAAAGACCCATTTCGAGTGGCGGCTTACCGAGGAGCAGGAAGAAGATCGCCGAAAGCATCAGGAAGGCGGCGAGCGTCGCCGCGAATGTGATCCAGCCCTCGCGCGCGCTCATGCTGCCGCCTCCGCCGGAGCGCCGGTCATGAAGGCCCCGAGACGATCGCGCGTCAGCGTTCCATCATTCTCGACGAGCGCGACGATGGCGCCGCCGCGCATCACCGCGATCCGGTGCGCACGGGCGAGCAGGTCATCGAGATCCTCCGAAATCCAGAGAACCGCGGCGCCGGCCGCCGCCTGTGCGAACATCGCCTCATAGACGGTGCCGACCGCCCCGAGATCGAGGCCCATGGTCGGATAGCAGGCGAGAACAGCGGGGCGCGGCACGCCGAGTTCACGTGCCGCCACGAGCTTCTGCAAATTGCCGCCGGAGAGCGTGCCGGCGCGGCGCGTCGGCTCGGACGGCGCGATGTTGAAGCGGCGGATAAGCGCCGCGACGTCATAGGCCCCATCTGCCTCGCCGGCCGCCAGCGCGCGGAGGCGAAGATTGGCGGAAAGGTCCATCGTTTCAACCACCGCATTGTCGCGCGGCTGCTCGGGAATATAGCCGATGGGCGTGGCGTGCGGCTCGTCGCCTCGGCGCGCGATGCTCTCACCATCAAGCAGGACATCGCCGCCGGAAGGCGCCTCGACGCCAGCCACCACTTCGGCGAGCAGGGTCTGGCCATTGCCGGCGACGCCGGCAATTCCAAGCACCTCCCCGCCTGCGATCTCCAGCGAGATGCCCTTGAGCACATGGCCGGCGGCGCTGGCGGTGATCTCGCGCAGCACAAGGCGCGCCGGCCGGCCGGCAAAACGGTCGGGCGCTGGCTCAGCTGTCGCGGCCGGCCGGCCCATCATCAGCGCCACGGTCTCGGCCGTCGTGCGCTCGCCCTTCGCGAAATCCGCGACGAGCATTCCGCCGCGCATCACCGCGATGCGATCCGCGCACGCCTCGACATCCGCGAGCTTGTGCGTGATCAGCACGACCGCCCTTCCCTCGGCGGCGAGGCGGAGGACGAAGTCGTAAAGCCGCTGCGCCTCGGCCGGCGTCAGCACGGAGGTCGGCTCGTCGAGGATGACGACACGGGCCTCGAGATTGACGACCTTGCACAGCTCGACAAGCTGCTGTTCGCCCACTGACAGCGTGTCGACGCGGCGCTCGGGATCGATGTCCGGCGCGATGACGCTGAGCCTGTCGAGAACGCGGGCCGCGCGCTTGCTGCGGCGGCCGATATAGGCCGGGGTCGCCGGCCAGGCGGCGAGCAGATTGTCGCGCACGGAGAGCGCGGGCAACAGGGAGAAATGCTGGAACACCATGCCGATGCCATTGCGCATCGCATCGGCGGGTCCGCGGATCGGGCTCTCGCGCCCGTCCAGCAGAATTCGCCCGGCGCTCGGCGGATGGATGCCGTAGAGCAGCTTCATCAGTGTCGACTTGCCGGCGCCGTTCTCGCCGAGCAGCGCCAGCACCTCACCAGCGCGAATGTCCAGCGACACGTCGGAGACGGCCGCCAGCTCGCCGAAGCGGCGCGTCAGATGCTCGAAGCGAACAAGCGGCTCTCGATCCATGATCATGCCACTGCGAAGATCGCGTCGACCTCGACCGAGGCGCCCTGCGGCAGTTGCGCGACGCCAATGGCGGTCCTCGCATGCGCGCCGATGACGCTGCCGAAAAGCGCATGGAAGAAGTCGGAGGCGCCGTTCACGACATGTGGCACGAAGGGGAAGTCCGGCACGCAATTGACGAAGCCACCGATGCGGACGCAGGCGCGCACACGGTCGAGATCGCCGCCGAGCGCCTCGCGCAGCGCCGCCGTCAGGTTGAGCGCGCAGATCCGTGCGGCTTCCTGCGCGGCGACGAGGTCGACGGCATCCCCGACCTTGCCTTTGTGCGTGACGCGGCCATTCCATTCACAGACCTGGCCGGCAAGGAAGACGAGGGCGCCGTCTCGCCGCCAGGGGACGAAATTGGCTATCGGCTTCGGAACATGAGGCAGTTCTATGCCAAGCTCGGCGAGGCGCCGCTCGGCCGTGGTCGCGATCGGAGGCGTCATAGCGTTGCTCCTTGCGAAAGCGCCTCGATTACGGCTTCCGACCGTGTCACGAAGCCGAAGAGCAGCTTGACGTTGTAGAGAACCGCTTCGACGCAGAACCGCGGCGACGTGGTCGCCGTGCAATCCTCAATGAGGACGACGTCGTAGCCGAGGAAACTTGCATCCTCGAGCGTCGTCATCACGCACTGATCCATGTTGACGCCCGCGATCATGAGCGTGGTGACACCGAGATTGCGCAGCACGGAATCCGTCTCGCAATCCCAGAACGCACTGAACCGATGCTTGGTGATCTGGATGTCGGCAGTGCCGGGATTGATCTCATCGACGACCTCGGCACCCCAGCTGCCCTTGGCGATGACTTCCGAGCGCGTGCCGGGAACTGGTTCCGCGAGGCCGGGCTCGTCACCGCGCGGGCTGTGCGCATGGCGCAGCGACGGGAAGATGTTGAGAAGGTCTTTGCGGACGCCCCAGTTGACCCAGACGACGGGGACCGCGGCGGCGCGGCAGGCCTTGATCATGCGCTGGAGCGGCGCGATCGGCGCGCGATTGGGCGTGATGTCGATGCCGCGTGAGGACAGCCAGCCGCCGACCGTGCAGAAGTCGTTCTGCATGTCGACGATCAGCAGCGCGGTCTTGCCTGCATCGATGGTGACTGACTGCGGCTCGGCGGCGAAGACGGCTGGTCGGTAGGGCCGCGGCGGCCGGCTCATGTCGACATGGTCGCGGCCGACCAGCCAGCCCTGTGCCGGGGACGTGCCCTGCAGGACGGTGCCGTCTGCCGGGGCGTCCGGCCTCCTGGTATTCGTTGTCATTCTTGTCCGGTCCCGATGCGGGTTCAGGGGCCGACGGCAGGGCTGCCGCCGGCCGGATCCATCTCAGTTCGTCGAGCCGACGACGCCCTTGACGAGAAAATCCATCGTCTCCACGGCTTCCATCCCGAGGGCTTCGCCTGATTTCACGACCTCGGTGCCGTCCTGGCGGACGATCGGGCCGCTCCAGATGTCCTTCTTGCCGGCAATGATCTCGGCTTTGATGGCCAGCACCTTCTCGCGGACCGGCTCTGGCACCGCTTCGCCGAAGGGATCGAGCACCGCAGCCCCGCTGGCGAGATCGCCTCGCACATGGGAGGGCTTCCAGGTACCAGCGTCGATCTCCTTCACCAGCCCTTCCATCATCGGGCCCCAGTTCCAGGACACGCCGGTAAGCCAGGCCTTCGGGGCGCGATCCTTGACGTTGACGTCCTTTCCGACGATGTGGATGCCGCGCTTCTCGGCGGTCTGGGCAATCGTGATCGGGCTGTCGACCTGTTCCGCGACCACGTCGATGCCCTGATCGGCGAAGGCGCTGACCGCTTCGGTCTCTTTCTGCGGCTCCCACCAGCCGCCGGTCCACACCACGGTGACGGTCGCGGCCGGATTGACGGACTGGGCGCCAAGCGCGAACGCATTGATCGAACGGAAAAGCTGCGGGATCTGGAAAGCGCCGACAAAGCCAAGCTTGCCGTTCTTCGAAACCGACGCGGCGGTCATCCCGGCCAGATACATTCCGTCATCGCTGTCGGCCCAATAGGTGCCGACATTGTCCGACGTCTTGAGGCCGCCCGCATGCAGGAAGCGGACGTCAGGATATTTCTTGCCGAGGGCAATCGCGTAGTCGAGATATCCGTAGCTGGTGGCGAAGATGATCTTCTGGCCGGACCGGATCATCCGCTCCATCACCCGCTCGACTTCGGCCGTTTCAGGCACAGCCTCGAAGAAGGAGGTCGACACGCCGGGAACATGCTCTTCAAGATATTTCCGGCCGAGATCCATCGACATGTTGTAGCCCTCGTCGGCAGCCGGTCCGACATAGATGAAGCCGATCTTCTGCTCATCGGCGGCGGCGGAGGCGGTTGCAGTCAGGGCGAGGCCGAAGGCGGCGCACGCGAAGCGTCGGATCGAATTTGCAAGGCTCGGGCGGGACATGGCGGGCTCCGGCAAGGGTTAATAGTAATTGCCCACTTACTAAAGCAATCAGCGTGCCATGTTTCCTGGCCGCCACGCGGCACCCATCTTCAATTAGTAAATGTTCACATACTTTATGGGATTGGCTGTCGGCGCCGCGGCGCATGCAGACGCGCGGTGCCTTCAATGGCGACGACGTGCGATCGTATTTGCGCAGAAATGCGGCAGTCTGCGCCCGTGAACTAGGCTGACTTCAGTGCTGAGCCGGCGGCGCCAGATAAGCGGCGAGGACGGCGCGGGCCATCGCGAAATGCTGCTGCTGCCAGTCCTCAGCGCCGATATCGGTTCGGAAGATCGCGCTCAGCGTGTAGGCATTCGACTTGTGGAAATAACAGAGCGCGACCATCGTCACATAGAGATGCACCGGATCGAGGCCCGGCCGCAGGGCGCCGGTGGCCTCGCCGCGCGCCAGCAGCGTGCCGATGTGCCCGATCACCGGCGAGGCGACCATCGGCGTCGATTCCGATCCCTTCAGATACTGCCCTTCCAAGAGGTTCTCGGCGGACAGCAGGCGCACCAGTTCGGGATGCCGCGCAAAATGGCGGAACGTGAACTCGAACATCGTCAGCAGCCCGTCCAGCGGCCGGCTTTCATCGATCTCGAGCTTCAGTTCCTCGATCCGCAGATCGCCGAGCACGCGCTCGAGAACGGCAACATAGAGGCCAGCCTTGTCGGAATAGTAGTGGTAGATCATGCGGGCATTGACGCCGGCCTCGGCGCAGATGACGTCGATGCGTGCACCGGCAAATCCGTGGCGCGCGAATTGGCGGATGGCAGCCTGCAGGATGCGTTCCCGCGTCTCCGCCACATTCGCCGCCCGGGGGCCTGACGGCGCGCCAAGACGCCTCGCTACCTGCTTCACCATGGTCGTCGCTACCCCTTCGCCCCGGTGGATAGCGTCAATTCGCGCGGGGCCGCAAGTCCTTGGTCGGGACAGAGGTCGAGCGAGCGGTGCCGTCAACGAGGCGACAGGCTCATCGGAGAAACGGCCACATCCAGTCGCGTCCTGAACTCAGGCCGACACTTCATGGATAGTCCCGGATGGCGTCAGAAAGGCTCCGGAATCTTGTGCAACGGCATGTCGGGCTCGACATAGCCGCCGGCCTTCTGGCGCTTGGGCAGCTTGACCTTCTCGCTCTTGATGCGCTCGTAGGGGATCTTCGACAGCAGATGGCTGATGATGTTGAGGCGGGCGCGCTTCTTGTCATCAGACTGGGCAACGAACCAGGGCGCCCATCCGGTATCGCTCGCCGCGAACATCGCGTCGCGAGCCCGGGAATAGTCGTACCAGCGCTCATAGGACAGCACATCCATCGGCGAGAGCTTCCAGACCTTCTTTGGATCATCGATGCGCGCTTCGATGCGGCGCGTCTGCTCCTCCGGGCTTACCTCCAGCCAGTATTTGAGCAAGATCATGCCGGATTCGACCATGGCCCGCTCGACGCCGCCGACGCCGCTGAGGAACTTCGTCACCTGGTCCTCGGTGCAGAAGCCCATCACGCGTTCGACGCCAGCGCGATTATACCAGGAGCGGTCGAAGATCACGATTTCGCCCGCCGCCGGCAGATACGGAAGATACCGCTGGATATAGAGCTGCGTTTTTTCGCGTTCCGTCGGCGGCGGCAGGGCGATGACGCGGAAGATGCGGGGATTGACCCGTTCCATGATCGCCTTGATCACGCCGCCCTTGCCGGCCGCGTCGCGGCCTTCGAACAGGATGCAGATTCTGGCGCCTGACTGTTTCGCCCATTGCTGCATGCGCACCAATTCGGTCTGCAGCTTTTCCAGCTCCGTCTCATAGACCTTCCGGCCGAGCTTGCCGTCCGCATTCTCCGCCGGGTCTCTTAAGAAGACAGCCGGATCGGCCCTCTTGTCGTCCTTCTTGTCGACCTTGTGCTTGTTGTCCATGGCGGCTCTCCCCTGAACCAACGCCGCGTCAGGCGGCGTGCAATCCTGTGCCCTCCAGCATCGCGAAGGCGGCATCGAACAATCGTGATGTGACGGCGCCGTCTTTCCGGTTGGGATCGGTGACGGCGAAGAAGATGGCCCGGCGCAGCATCGAGATCGGCTCGTCGGGATAGCGGCGGCGGAGCGCATCGGCCAGTTCGTTGGCGCTCCGCGCCTGGCTCGCCATCGTCTCGATGGCCGCCGAAAGTTCAACGACATGCGGCTGGATCATGCTGATGTCCTCCCGGACGGAAGCGAGGCCGCGCGCGGCAGCTCGCCCTCTCCCTCATTGCCGTTGTCCCCGTCCTCTTTGGGAAGGTCGGCGGTCGTCCGCGTCAGCGCGTGGACGGCGCTGCGCAGGGTCGGAAAGATCTCGAACCCGAGTTCGTCGAAGCCGTGTTGATCGCGCCAATGAAGCCACTCCGTGCGCCGGCCAGCGCCAACAATCCGGATGCCGCGGGAGCCGAGCGCGCCAGCGATATCGCGCAAAGTGAACAGGCCGCTGACGTCGATCCGCGTCATCGGCAGCAGGTCGATCACCACCGCGCGAGGCGGCGTGGGACTTGCGGCCACAGCCGCCAGAAGCGCCTTGCGGAAATGCCCGGTGTTGAAGAATACCAGCGGCCCGTTGAAGCGCAGGATCACCACCCCCGGCACCGGGCGCGCCGTCGCGTGGCGGGAGAGCGCATGGAAGCCGGCCATCCCCGTCATGAGGCCGAGCTCATCGAGGCTCGGGCGCGCGGTCAGATGGATGAAGCGGAGCAGCGCCAGTACGACGGCGAACAGCACACCGCGCGTTATGCCGAGCCCGACGACGCCGAATGTCGCCAACAGCGAGATGGCCGCCTCGACAGGGTCGGCCCGCCAGATGAGACGAAGGGTCTTCAGATCAATCAGCGACAGGCCGGCAAAGACCAGTACCGCGCCGAGCGCGGCCAGCGGCACGTAGCGAAGCGGCGCCGTAAAGACCAGCAGCACGACACCGACGATCAGCGCCGCGATGAGACCGGTAAGCCGCGTCCGGCTGCCATTGGCGTCGCCCACGGCCGTGCGTGAATCCGCTCCGCTGATCGCGAAGGTCTGGCAGAGGCTTGCCACGAGATTGCATGCGCCAAGCGCCGCGAACTCCTGGTCGGCGTCCACCTCATAGCCGTTCTTGGCGGCAAAGGATTGGGCCGAAAAGATGAGGCTCGCATAGCTGACCAACGCGAGCGCGGCAGCATTCGGCAGCAGATCGGGCAAGTCAGCGAACCCCGCATTGGGAAAAGCCAGATCCGGCAGGCCGCTGGGCACGGGTCCGAGCGTGGCGAGGCCCATCCGGTCAAGGCCGAGCAATGCCACGGCGGCCGCGGCCAGCGCCATGGCCACGATGCCGGACGGGAGAGCCGGCAAGATGCGTGGCAGCAGGCCGACGACGAGCAGCGCAGCCAGCCCGATCATGACAGCCATCGGCACAGCCTCATGGGCGCGCCGTATTGTCTCGAGCGCGATCGCCAGGCCATGGCTTTCCAGCTTGATGCCGGTGAGCTTGCCGAGCTGGCCGAGGATGATCGTCAAAGCGATGCCGTTGAGCAGGCCCACCAGAATGGGCTTCGACAGGAAGTCGGCCAGCGCCCCAAGCCGCATCAAACTGGCCACGATGCAGATCAGCCCGGCGATCAGCGTGAGCATGCCGGCAAGCGCCGCATAGCGAGCGGGATCACCAAGTGCGAGTGGCGCGACAGCGGCGGCCAGCACTGCGCAGGTGGCGGCATCCGGCCCGACGATCATCTGTCGCGAAGAGCCAAAGACGACATAAACAAGCGGCGGCACGAAGCAGGCATAGAGGCCATATTCGGGACGGAAGCCGGCGAGTTCGGAATAGGCGATGCCGACGGGAATCGCGACCGCCGCCACGGCGATGCCCGCCCTGAGATCGGCCGGGAAGTCCGCACGATCATAGCGACGGAGTTCGCCGATGCCAGGCGCCCAGCGAGCGAGCAGGGCGGCAGCGCCGGAAGCGTGGCGGACGTCGTCCGCTTTGATCTCGCCGCGACTGATCATGCCGCAACTCCCGCCGGCGGGACCGCTGTCGCAGCGGGCGGAGGCGTCGCTTCGGCTGCCTTCTTGTCCCGCTTCAGGCCATAGAAGGTCGAATAGAGCACCGGCACCAGCACCATGGTGAGAAGCGTGCCGTAGGTGAGGCCCGCCATGATGACGACGGCGAGGCCAACCCAGAAGACGTCCGATAGCAGCGGGATCACGCCGAGAACCGTGGTTCCGGCCGCCAGCAGCACGGGCCTCAGCCGCGAGACGGCGGCCTCGACCGTCGCATCGTAACGTGTCAGCCCGCGGTCGACGCCGGCATTGATCTCGTCCAGCAGCACGAGCCCGTTCTTGATCATCATGCCAGCCAGGCTCATCGCGGCGAGGAGGGCCACGAAGCCGAAGGGCACGCCGGTGATGAGCAGGCCAAAGATGACCCCGGCGAGCGCGAAGGGAATGGTGAGCGCGATGACGAGCGGCGGGCGCAGCGAATTGAACAGCGCGACCATGATGAAGATCGTGATCGCGAGTGCCGGGATGGCGCCTGGCAGCAGCGAGGCCTGGCTCTTTGAGCTGTTTTCCTGTTCGCCGCCCCATTCCATGCCGTAGCCGGCGGGAAGAGGCAGCGCCTCGATCTTCGCCTTCACATCCTGGTAAAGCGTCGGGAAAGTCTGTCCGAGCGCTGGATTGGCCTGCACCGTCAGGGTGCGCCGACGGTCGTAACGGGCGATCACCGCCTCCTGCGGCGCGACGGCCACGCTGTCGACAACCTGCGCCAGCGGCACCGACTGCGTGCTGGCGATGCCGCGCACGCCGAGGACGTCGATATCGCCGGGACGGTCTCGCTCGCTGGCGACGTTGCGCATGACGATCGGGACGAGCTCGTCGCCATCGCGGAATGTACCGATCGGCAGCCCGTCATAGGTGCGGCGGGTCGTGCGGGCGAGGTCCTCCCGGGTGATCCCGGCCCAGGCTGCGCGCACGGGATTGTAGTCGGGGCGGACTTCCAGCACCGCCTGTCGCCAGTCGGTCTGCATCAATCCCGCATAGGGGCTCGCCCTGACGATTGCCAGCACCTGGTCTCCGAGGCCGCGCAATACCGCCGGGCTCGCATCGCCCGGCCCGCTCAGCCGCAGCTCGAACTTCCACGTATCGCCAGGTCCGACGGCGAACTTGCGTAGCGGGGTCAGCGCCGTCGGGAAATTCTGGGCAAGCCAAGGCTGCAGCTCGGCAATCAGGCCGTCGATTTCTCCGAGGTCATGGACGTTGACGACGAGCTGGCCATAGGCCGAATTCTGCGCCTCAGGCTCGACCGGAAGGTAGAAGCGCGGTGGGCCGGCCCCGACGAAGGTCGCGACCTCGGCAACGCGCGGATCGGCACGCAGATGTTCATCGATCGCGGCGAGGTCCGCCGAGACACGCTCGATGCGCGTCCCCTCCGGCATCCAGTAATCGACCATGAACTTGGTCATCGCCGCGTCGGGGAAGAAGAGCTTGGTGACACCGCCGAACGATCCGAGCGCTGCGACAAGCACCGCGAACGCGATGGCGATCGTCGCGAAGCGGAAGCGGATGGCGAGATGCAGCAGACCGCGGAAGGTGTTGAAGAACGGGCCGCCGAAGGCTTCCGCGCTGGCATTCTTGGCCGGCTTCAGCATCGCGATGCATTGCAGCGGCGTGACCGTGACCGAGAGGACCCAGGAGACCAGCAGCGAGATCGCGACGACGGAAAAGAGGCTCGCGCAATATTCCCCGGCGCTCTCCTCGGAGGCGAAGATCGGATAGAACGCCATGACGGCGATGATCGTGGCGCCAAGCAGCGCCATGGCCGGCTGGCTCGCAGCCTCGATCGCCGCGGCGCGCCGTTCCATGCCTTGATTGATCCGCACGGCATAGCCGTCTGCGATGACGATCGCGTTGTCGACCATCATGCCGAGGGCAATGACCAGCGCGCCGAGCGACATGCGCTGCAAGTCGATGCCGAAGATGCCCATCATCAGGAAGGTCGCCATCACCGTCAGCATCAGCGCGGTGCCGATGACGACGCCCATGCGCCAGCCCGACGGGACCGTCAGCACGACGAGAACAATGACGATCGATTCGAGCAGGCTGATGAAGAAGCCGCTCACCGACTGGTCGATGGTTGTCGACTGCCAGTTCACCTTCTCGACACCGACGCCGATAGGCAGATCCAGCGTCAGCTCGGCGAGGCGCTTATCAACAGCCTCGCCGACCGTCACGACGTTCTCGCCGGGGCGGTTTGTGATCGCGATGCCGATCGCCGGTCGTCCGTTGAAGCGCATGATCTGCGCCGGCGGATCGGCATAGCCTTCATAGACGCGGCCGACATCGCGCAGGCGGATGACTTCGTTATTGCCGCCCTGCGACTGGCGGTTTGCATTCTGGAGGAGGTCCAGCGCCGTCGGCTGCAGCGCGAGGTCACCGATCTGTTCGGCGACGTCGAAGGTGCCGGTGGGCGCGATGCGCAGCTTGCTGTCGTTCACATACATCTGCCCGCCGTCGACGACCGCGTTCTGCGTCGCGAGGCCTGCCGCGATGGTCGCCTCGGAAAGGCCGAGCTGCGCCAGCTGGCTCTGCCGCACATCGACATAGATGCGCCGATCCTGCACGCCCCAAAGATCGACGCGGGCGACGCCATCGACGAGGCTGAGTTCACGCTTGAGATCGTCGGCATAGGTCTTGAGCTGGCTCGGCGAATAGCCATCGCTGGTCACGGCCAGCAGCAGCCCGAAGACGTCGCCGAAATCGTCGATGACCTGCGGCTTGCCGGCTCCAGGCGGCAATTGACGCGCCGCCTCGTCGACGCGGGCGCGCACCTTGTCCCAGATCGCCGGCAGCTCCTCGGAGCCATAGGAGGCCTTGATGTTGACTTTGATGCGCGAGCTTCCGGCCTTCGAGAAGCTCTCCAGCGAATCGAGCTCCTTCAGCTTCTGCAGCGACACCTCGATCTTGTCGGTCACCTCCTGCTCGACTTCCTCGGGATTGGCGCCGGGATAGGCCGTCATGACCACCGCGGTCTTGATGGTGAATTCCGGATCTTCGAGCTGGCCAAGCGTGAAAAAGGCGACGAAACCGCCGATGAGGATCAGCGCGGCTCCGAACCAGGTAACCGTCGGACGATCGACCGCGAATTCGACGATCTTCATGATCTGGGTGCCTCCGGCGATGCTTCGCCTTCCGGCGGCAGACGCACGAGCTCTGCCTCGGCGAGACTGTTGGCGCCGGCGGTCACCACCCATTCGCCAGGCTTCAGCCCCTCCTTAACTTCAAGGCCACCCTGCACGACACGGCCGACCTGGACGGGCCGGAGCGCGACCTTGGCCGTCGCCGGATCAAGGACCCAGACAGCGAGCGGCGCCTTGCCGGGCTCCAGCGGCCGCACCGCGGCCGGGGGCACGACAATCTGCTTCTGGGCTTCACCCTCATCGACGGTGGCGACCCGGAAGTTGCCGGCCATGCCGGGGAGAATGACGACCTTGGCATCGGCCGACTGGTCCATCGCGATGGTCACCGGGAAGGTTCTGGTCAGTTGCGACGCTTCGGTGCCGATCTCGACGACCTCTCCCTTCAGCACCGTATCTGGATAGGCGTCGAACCGCGCTTCGATCGAGCCGACGAGCGGCACGAGCGTGATCAGCGTCTCGGGAATGTCGATGACGGCCTCAAGCCGGCGCAGATCAAGCAGGCGGACGATCTGCTGCTGGGCGCGGACTTCCTCGAAAACCTCGGGATAGACGGCGACAACCCGCCCCTCGAAGGGAGCCTTCAGAACGGTCTGGTCAAGGTCGATCTGCGCCCGCTGAAGGGCGGACCTGACCGACTGGACGCGTGCCGTCGCGCCTTCCCGCGCGCTCAGCGCATCGTCGCCGCGCGCCTTTGGATAGGTCCCGCTCTTCACCAGGGGCAGGATGCGATCATACTGGTCCGACTTCAGCTGCAGATCGGCATTGGCCTGATCGAGGTCGGCCTGAAGCCGCGTCACGTCGGAGCGATAGGAACTGTCGTCGAGCGCCGCGACGATCGTGCCGGCCTCGATCTTCTGGCCGACCCGAACGGGCAGCGATGCGATCTGGCCAGAGACGCGGAACGTCAGCATCGCCTCCTGCGCTGCCTTGGCGAGACCCGGAAACTGGCGCTGGCCGAGCGCCGTCGCGACGCCGACCTGCATCGCTGCAACCGGGCGTGGCGGTGGCGGTGCTCCGGCCTTCTTCTCCTCGGAACAGCCGCTGGCGGCGAGGAGCAGCGCGAGGCACGCCGCACGGACGGCAAAACAAGGGACGCCACAAGTCACAAGGGCTTGACCCGCCTCGATTTCAATGTGCCCGGCGCGTCTACGATCATATGGGAAACGAACAATCAGTTCAGCCTCCTGTCGTCCGGCAATACAACCTGCGAAAAGAGAAACAAAACTCCGCACGAGACTTCGATCATTATTGCTGCATTGCAATATCGACTGAAATCTTCGTCCCGTATCCTAGAGGTAGCAATCGATCTATATTTGATGAAGGTCAATGTTATTATCGATCGCGCCCGGTTGATACGAGATGCCCTGCGTGGGGCCGGAGTTCGCCGATGTCCGTCGTTCCCATTCGATATGACCGCGTCCTTTCGATCATCGGCGACGTGCTCCGCGTCGCCCTGCCGGTACAGACCCGCGATGATCCCGCCGGGCCTCGCTTCGGGGACCTGGCGCTGGTTCAGGAAGGCACAGGCGGCCCGAGGCTGGCTCAGGTGGTGAAGATCGCGGAGGGCGAGGCGTCGTTGCAGGTGTTTCCGGGAACGCGTGGCCTCTCGACGCGGGCGCAGACCCAGTTTCTCGGCCACGCGCCCCGCGTTCCGTTCTCGCCAAACATTCTGGGCCGCGTCTTCTCCGGCGCGGGCACCGTCGTCGACGGCGGCCCGGCCCTTGGTCAGGAGCCGGAAGTCGAGATCGCCGGCCCCTCGGCCAACCCAGCCCGCCGGTCGCTCGCCTCGCGCATGATCCGCACCGACGTGCCGATGATCGATGTGTTCAACTGCCTGGTGGAGAGCCAGAAGATCCCGATCTTCTCGACATCGGGCGAGCCGCACGACACGCTTCTGGCGCGCATTGGCATCCAGGCCGATGCCGATGTCGTCGTCTTCGGCGGCCTTGGCCTCACCTTCGACGAATATTGGCGTTTCCGCACGGCCTTCGAGGATGCCGGCGTGTTCGGGCGGACGATCATGTTCGTCAACCAGGCCTCGGATCCGGTCCTGGAGCGCCTCCTCGTTCCCGACATGGCGCTGGCCGTCGCCGAGAAATTTGCCACCGAGGAGAAGAAACGCGTCCTCGTGCTGCTGACAGACATGACGGCGTTTGCCGACGCGCTGAAGGAAGTCGGCATCGCGCTCGACCGCGTCCCGTCCAATCGCGGCTATCTCGGCGATCTCTATTCACAGCTCGCCCGGCGCTATGAGAAGGCGGCCGTCTTTCCGGGCGCCGGCTCGGTGACGATCCTCTCCGTCACCACCATGCCGGGCGGCGACGTCACCCATCCGGTGCCGGACAATACCGGCTACATCACCGAAGGGCAGTTCTACCTTCGGGGTGGCCGCATCGATCCGTTTGGCTCTCTGTCGCGCCTCAAGCAGCACGTCATCGGCAAGGAGACGCGCGACGACCACAGCGCGGTCATGAACACCATGATCCGCCTCTATTCCGGGGCGCGGGATGCACAGCGCAAGCAGGCGATGGCGTTCGAGCTTTCGGATCTCGACCATCGCTCATTGAAATTCGGCGCGTTGTTCGAGGCGCGGTTCATGGATCTCGCCGTCTCCATGCCCCTCGACGAGGCGCTGGATCTCGGCTGGAAGACGATGGCCGAGTGCTTCCCCGCTGAGGAACTGCTGATCCGGCAGGCTCTGGTCGACAAATACTACCCGGCAAAGGCCGCCTGATCATGGCCCGCGTCCCGCTCAGCAAGTCGCAATTGCGCAAGGAGAAGGAAAATCTCGTCTCCTATCGCCGCTACCTTCCGGCGCTCGATCTGAAGCGCCAGCAATTGATGGGCGAGCGCGTCCACGCCGTGAGGGCGATCGGGGAGGCCGAGGCAAAGGTGGCGGGTGCTGCGGAAGCGGCGGGTGCTGCGCTGCCCATGCTGGCCGACAGCCGCATTGACGTCTCCGGGCTGGTCACGCTGGGCAGGGTCGAGTTCGGCACACAGAACGTCGCTGGCGTCAGCCTGCCGGTGCTTCGCTCCGTCGAGATCCTCCGCACGCCCTATGGAAGGATGGTGCGCCCGCACTGGGTCGATGCTGTGGTTGAGCGGCTGGAGGCGGCAATCCGCCTGCGCATCGAGGTCGATGTCGCGCGCCAGCGTCTCGCGAAGCTCGACAAGGCCGTCGCGACGACGACGCAGCGCGTCAATCTCTTCGACAAGGTGCTCATCCCGGAAGCCGAGGCCAATATCCGCCGCATCATGGTCTATCTCGGCGATGCCGAACGGGCGGCCGTGGTCGGCGGCAAGATCGCCAAGCGCCAGCGCGCGGCGGGCGGTGCCGCATGAGCATCGTCCCCATGCACAAGGTCGCGATCTGCGGCCCGCTCGCCGAGAAGGACCCGGTGATCGACGCGCTGCAGCGGCTCGGCGTCATGCATCTGATCCCGCTCAGAGCGGCCGATCCGCTGGCGCCGACCGATGCCGCCGAGCGCAACCGGGCGAGGACCGCCTTTCGGCATCTTGTGGACTCGCCCGAGCAGCGCCGCCCCTATCGTCCGGGCACCGCCTTCAATCTGGCCGACATTGTCGGGAGGATCGCCGAGAACCGCCGCACGCTGCGGCGCCTTTCTGATCGGCGCGACGAATTGGTGGCGCGGATCGGCGATGTCTCGCTATGGGGCAACGTCGCATTCCCCGCCCTCGACGCGCTCGGCGGGGAACGGCTGTGGTTCTACGTCCTGCCGATCAGACAGCGGGAGACGCTCGATAACGTCTCGCTTCCCTTTGCGATCGTCGGCAAGGACTCGACACGGCTCTTCGTTGTGGTCGTGACGGCGGAGGAACCGGCCGCAGACCTGCTGCCCGTGCCGCGCACGCATTTCGGCGCTGTGCCGTTGCACGCTTTGACGGCCGAACTCGACCAGTTGGAGATCGACCTCGACAAGGCGAAGGCCGAACGCGGCGAGCTGACCCGCTGGCGCCTGCTGCTTGGAACCGAGCTCGCGAGCGCCGAGGATGCCGACGAACGCCACGACGTCGCGGGCAAGACGCTGGACACGGATGGGCTCTTCGCCATTCAGGGCTGGGCGCCCAGCGAGAGCGTTCCGGCGATCGAGCGGATGGCCGAGAGCCAGAACCTCGCCGTCCTCGCAGAGCAGCCCACGGCAATCGACAAGCCACCGACCCTGCTCCGCCCGCGGGATGCCCGTCTCGGCGGCGGCGCCGATCTCACCAATTTTTACACAACCCCAGCCTATGGCGCCTGGGATCCGAGCTTCATCGTCTTCACGTCCTTCGCGATCTTCTTCGCGATGATCATGGCCGATGCCGGCTATGCCGCAGTGATCGGGCTGATCGTCCTCTGGCTCTGGAAGCGGATGGGCAAGACCGATGGTGGCCGGCGCACGCGGGTGATGCTGGCAGCGATCACCGTGGCGTGCCTCGTCTATGGCGTCCTGGCCGGCTCCTATTTCGGCGTCGCGCCGCGCCCGAGCAGCTTCCTCGCCCGCATCGCGATCGTGCACATCACGAATTTCGACGAGATGATGAAGCTTTCGGTGGTCATCGGCGCCGTCCATGTCGGCATCGCGCTGGTGGCGACGGCCTGGCTAGCGCGGGCAAGCGCCGGGGCGCTGGTACCGATCGGCTGGCTCGCCGTCATTATCGGCGGATTGTTGACTTGGCTCAGCGCCGGAAGCTTCGCGCGTGGCGGCACGGCCTTCTTCGTCGCCGGCCTCGTCGCGGTCTTCGTCGGCTCCGCTGCCGGCCGCCCCATATCGCGGCCGACGGACTGGCTGCTTCGCGTGACGGACGGCCTGATGGGGCTCACCTCGATCACCAAGCTCTTCGGCGACATCCTGAGCTATCTGCGGCTCTTCGCGCTCGGCCTTGCCAGCGCCTCGCTCGCCGAAACCTTCAACGGCATGGCGGCCGGGCTACAGATTTCGCGTCCCGGTCTCGGCCTGCTCGCCTCGCTCCTGATCCTCGCCTTCGGTCACGCCATCAACTTCGTCATCGGCATCATGGGCGGCGTCGTCCATGGCCTCCGGCTCAACTACATCGAATTCTTCGGCTGGGGCCTCTCGGAAGAGGGCTATCCGTTCCGCGCATTTGCCAAGAGGGAGATCCCCGAATGAACGAGCTCATGGTCATTCTAGGCTGGCTGGGCGTCTTCGCGCCGGTTGGCCTCGGCGCGATCGGCAGCGCCATCGGCGTCACCATCGCCGGACAGGCCGCGATCGGCGCGATGCTGGAAACCGACAGCGGCTATGGCCGCTTCGTCGGCGTCGCGGCGATCCCCTCCTCGACCGTGATCTATGGCATCGTCGTCATGTTCTCGCTGCAGCGGACGATCACCCCGGAGAACGGCGCTGGCCTGTTCGGCATCGGGATCCTGACGGGCCTCGCCCTCGCTTATACCTCGGTCTGGCAGGGCAAGGCCTGCGCCAGCGCCATCGCCGCCTCGAAGTCAAAGCCCGAGATCTTCGGCCTTTCGCTGGCGCCCGCCGCGATCGTCGAGGGCTTCGCGGTCTTCACCTTCGTCTTCGCGCTCGTCCTCGCCGGCAACATCAAGGGCTGAGGAGGCGATCATGGCGGCAGAGACAAGAGTTCAAAAGACCGAGTCGGGGGTCGAAAGCCTGATCGCCCGGTTGCGTGATCAGGGCGTCACCGCCGGCCGCAGCGAAGCCGAGCGCATCCGGGCCGAGGCCGAAGCCGAGGCACGCGCCATCGTCCAGGCCGCCGAGAAGGAGGTAAAGGCAAAGCTGGACGCCGCCCGCAAGGAGGCCGACGCCTTTCGCCGCGCCGGCGAGGACGCCCTGAAACAGGCGGCGCGCGACGTGGCCCTCGAGCTGAAGCAGCGCCTCGCACGCCGCTTCGCCGATGATGTCGGGAAGGCCGTATCGGATGCCGTGCGCGATGAGGACATGTTGAGACGGATGATCCTGACACTGGTCGGCCGCGTGCGCGCAGAAAGCGGCGCGGACCAATCCGCCGATATCGAGCTGCTGCTGCCGCGCACGGTGGTCGGTCTCGACGATCTCCGTCGCAAGCCGGGGGAGCGGCGCGACGATCCGCTCAGCCATCTCGTTGCTGCCTTTACCGGCGACATGCTGCGCGAGGGTATTCGCTACGGCCGTGCCGAAGACGATGCCGGCGGCATCACGATCGTGCTCGGCGACCGCGGCGTCTCGGTCGACGTCACCGACAAGGCGGTTGCTGATGCCCTGCTCGCCCATATGCAGCCGCGATTCAGGGCATTGCTCGAAGGGGTGGTGACGTGATCCTACACACCGAACCCTATGTGATGCTGATGGCGAGCCTGCCCTCGATCAGGCTCCTCGGCGAGAAGGCGTTGCCGATCAACCCGGCCCGGCTTACCGAACGAATGAAGATGTTGGAGCCGGCCGATCGTGACGAGCTTTTTGCCATCGCCTCCATCCTCTCCTGGAACCGCATCGACACGGGCGATGACGATGCCGCCTATGTGGCGCGCGCCGAACGCATCCTTGCTTCGATCCGCAGCGACACGCTGCGCGAGGCAGCGCTGGAGCGACTCGAAATCCGCACGCTCATCGCAGCTCTGCGCCGCCGCCATGCCGGCGAGAACACACCAGTCTCCGGAACGGCCTGGGGCATCGGCCGGCATGTCGAGACGATCCGCCGGAACTGGACGCAGCCCGATTTCGGCATGGCGCGATCATTCCCATGGATCGCGCAGGCGCGGGAGCAGCTCGAATCTGGCGACAGCGCCGGCCTGGAGCGGCTCATCCTCGACGTGACCTGGCGGGCGGCAGGGCGGCACGAATTCGGCCATGAATTCGATTTCGAAGCCGTCGTCTTCTATCTCATGCGCTGGCAGCTTGCCGATCGCTGGGCGCGCTACGACGCCGACGCCGCGGCTGTCCGCTTCGCGCAATTGCTCGACGTCGCGCTCCCCCCGGCGGCATCCATCCAGGAGGCGGCATGACCCAGTCCCCCACTGCCAGCATCACCGCCGTCCAGGAAGATATCGTCCGCCTGAGGCTCGACGATGCCGCCACAGGCCGTCTCGTCAAGAACGAGGTCGTTTATATCCGTCCGGCGCGTGAGCCCGAGCAGCGGTTGAAGGCCGAGATCCTGCGCGTCGAGGGCAACCAGGCCGATGCGCAGGTGTTCGAGAGCACCGGCGGCGTCGGCCTCGGCGATCCGGTCGAGCAAACGGGCCGCCTCCTCTCGGTCAGGCTCGGGCCGGGCCTGCTCGGCCGTGTCTATGATGGGCTGCAGAACCCACTCGAGGCGCTCGCCATCGGCCACGGCATCTTCCTGCCACGCGGCGTCGAGGCGCCCGGCCTCGATCCGGATGCAAAATGGTCGTTCACCGCCATGCGGCGTTCAGGCGACAGGGTCCGCGGCGGCGACACGATCGGCACGGTTCCCGAAGGCCCGATCACCCACAAGATCATGGTGCCCTTCGATCTCGACGAGAGCCTCGAAATCACCTGGATCCGCGACGGCACGGTCACCGTCAACGAACCGGTCGCTCGGCTGAAAGCGGCCTCCGGTGCCGAGCGCGAATTGACGCTCGCGCAGGATTGGCCGGTGCGGGAGCCGCTGCCGCGCCGCATCGTCAGCGCGGGCTATTCGAGCCGGCTCTATCCCGATGCGCCGATGATCACGACGCAGCGCATCATCGACGTGTTCTTCCCGATCGCGCAGGGCGGCGCGGCCTGCATTCCCGGCCCGTTCGGCGCCGGCAAGACCGTGCTGCTCAACCTGATCGCCCGCCATTCCGACGTCGACATTGTCATCCTCGTCGCGTGCGGCGAACGTGCGGGCGAAGTCGTCGAGACGATCTCGGAATTTCCGCGCCTCAAGGACCCGCGCACCGGCGGTTCGCTGATGGACAGGACGGTGATCGTCTGCAACACCTCGTCTATGCCCGTCGCCTCGCGCGAAGCCTCGATCTATACGGGCATCGCCATCGGCGAATATTACCGCCAGATGGGCCTCAGGGCGCTGGTCATCGCCGACTCCACCTCCCGCTGGGCGCAGGCGATGCGCGAAACCTCCGGTCGGCTGGAAGAAATCCCCGGAGAGGAGGCGTTTCCGGCCTATCTCGACAGCTCCGTGAAGAGCGTCTACGAGCGCGCCGGCGTCGTGAAGACCAATGACGGGACCGTGGGCGCGCTCACGATTATAGGCTCCGTCTCGCCGGCCGGCGGCAATTTCGAGGAACCAGTGACGCAGTCGACGCTGGCGGCCGTCAAATGCTTCCTCGGCCTTTCCTATGACCGCGCCTATCGTCGCTTCTATCCGGCCATCGATCCGCTGATCTCCTGGTCGCGCTACCGAGACCAGCTCGCCGCGTGGTCCGCGCAGAACCTCGCGCCCGACTGGAACGAGAAGGTGGCGGCGCTGACCGGGCTGCTCGCGCGCGGCGACGAGGTCGCCCGCATGGAGCAGGTCACCGGCGAAGAAGGCATCAGCCTGGAGGACTTCGTCGCCGCCGAGGCCGCACGCTTCCTCGACATGGTCTTCCTGCAGCAGGACGCGTTCGACGCCGTCGATTCTTCCTCGCCGATCGAACGCCAGCACGCACTGTTCGACCAGGTGCACAGCATCGTCACCCGGCGCTACGCCTTTGCCGACAAGGAAGCAGCGCGGCAGCATTTCACCAAGCTGACGGGCCTGTTCAAGAACCTCAACTACGCCGCCTCAGGATCGGGCGAGGCTCAGAAGCTGGCCGCCGAGATCGACACTCTCGACAAGGCTGCCGCATAGAGCAGGCGGAGAGACCGGGGAGCCGCGGAGGCCGAGATCCGGCCGGCGTGCCGCCTTGCCTCCGGGGAATGGCCGACAACAACTTCGCAGATCGACTCCAACGGACATCACCGTCCGGCGCAACCCCGTCTGCACCGGATCGAAGCGCGGGATTTCGCTCGGCCACGACCCCGTGCACACCTCCGCCCGGCATCACTCCATACGCAAATATCCTAAGAGAAACTCTATTGCACTTTAAAGAGAAAACGGGTTACCTTTTTGCTGCCTTCCCAATGAGCTCAAAGGAGCCTTCCCGTGGATTTTCTCGCTAAACGAGCCGGCTTGGTCCGGATTCTGGGTGCCGCCTCGCTTGCCCTGATGTCGGCAGGCGCCGCACTGGCGCAGACCGTGACGATCACGCCGAACATGCCGGCAACCCCCGACATGGTGAAACACCTGCCGGAGGCGGTGAAGAGCCGCGGCGCGCTCAATGTCGCCACCACTGATGGCAACGCCCCCTGGGTGTTCGTCGACGCGGCGAGCGGCGAAGTGAAGGGCGTCGATGCGGATCTCGTTAACGAGGCGGCCAAGCGGCTCGGCCTCAAGGTCAAATGGGACGTCATCCAGTTCACGGCCGGCATTCCGGGCGTCGAGTCCGGGCGCTATGACTTCTATCTGAGCGCCATGGCCGATACGAAGAAGCGCGAAGACGTCGTGAACTTCATTGCCTATTCGCAGGAAGGTTCGGGCGTCATCGTCCCGAAGGGCAATCCCCTCGGCATCAAGGTGATGGACGATCTCTGCGGCAAGCGCGTCGCGATCGTCACCGGCTCGCTATTTCCCGACCTCGTCGAGAAGTTGAACAAGACCTGCCCGAGCCCGGTCGTGCTGTCGGAGACCGCTGATCAGACCGGCCCCTATCTCGCCGTTGCCAGCGGTCAGGCCGATGCCACGATGAATACCTATGGCGTCAGCAACTACACGCTGAAGACCGCGACGGAAGGCATCCAGACCCAGCTCGAACTCTCGCCCGTTCCGCTCTTCGCGCCGGCCAACCAGGGCATCGCTTTCTCCAAGTCCCAGACCGACCTGATGGCCGCCGTCGGCGGCGCCATGCAGGCGATGAAGGAAGACGGCAGCTACCAGAAGATCATGGACAAGTGGAATGTCGGCGACGGTGCCGTCGCGGCCTTCACCTTTAACGCCCCGCTGTTCTAGCCTCACGCCAGCGCAGCGTCGTG
Source organism: Kaistia soli DSM 19436 (assembly GCF_900129325.1). Lineage (GTDB taxonomy): Bacteria > Pseudomonadota > Alphaproteobacteria > Rhizobiales > Kaistiaceae > Kaistia > Kaistia soli. The sequence continues at coordinate 199,399 of NZ_FQUP01000004.1, forward strand.
ATGAATTCCGTGAATTCAGCCAATACGAGCCTGCGGATTCACCGCAGGCTCGGCCCGCGCATTGCCAATGCCGCCCTGGCGGTATTGGCAATGGTCATCGTGCTCGGCATGGCGCAGATCGTCATCGGCAGCGGCCGGATCCGGTGGAACATCATCGTCGACTATCTCTTCGCTCCGGCCGTATTGAACGGCGTGGCGATGACGCTGATGCTGACGCTCGTCTCCCTGCTCGGCTCCATGGTGCTGGGAACGGTTCTTGCGGCGATGCGCATTTCACGCAACCGCGTGCTGGAGACGATCGCCGCCGGCTATGTCTGGTTCTTCCGCGGCACACCGGTCCTCGTTCAGGTCGTGTTCTGGTTCAATCTCGGCCTGTTCCTGCCGCAGATCAGCATTGCCGGCCACTCATTCCCGATCAACAGCCTCATCACGCCGACGACCGCGGCCTTGCTTGGACTGCTGCTCAATGTCAGCGCCTTCATGTGCGAGGTGATCCGCGGCGGACTGATCGCGGTCGACAACGGCCAGAGCGAGGCGGCGCTGTCGATTGGCATGACGCCGACGCAGGCTTTGCTGCGGATCGTTCTGCCACAGGCGATCCGGGTCATTGTTCCGGCGGCCGGAAACCTCGCCATCGACCTGCTCAAGGCAACCTCGCTGGTCTATGTCATCGGCACGCGCGAGATCCTCGGAACAACGCAAAGCATCGCCTCGCAGACCTTCTATGTGATCGAGATGCTGATCGTCGCCTCGCTCTGGTACCTGTTCCTCGTCTCCATCGCCTCCTTCGGCCAGTCCCGCCTGGAGGTCTATCTTGCCCGGGGCCTCAGCACCGCCAGCCGCGAGCTGCCGCGGCCGAACCTCGGATGATGGTCATGCAGGACAAGCATCAGGATGACATCGTCAGCATGAAGGGACTGACGAAGTCTTTCGGCGCCCATCACGTGCTGAAAGGCGTCGATCTGACGGTCCGCCGCGCCGAGGCATCGTTCATCATCGGCCCGTCCGGATCCGGAAAAAGCACGCTGCTTCGCTGCGTCAACAGCCTCGAAAGCTACAATGACGGCGAACTCTGGGTCGAAGACTATCTGGTCGGCGCCGAGAAGCGCGGCGAGCAGTGGTATGAGGCGCGCCAGCGCGTCACAGCGGCACGACGAGCGCGCATCGGCATGGTGTTTCAGCGCTTCAACCTCTTTCCAAACATGACGGCGCTGGAAAATGTCACCGCCGGCCTGCGCATGGTCCTGAAGCAAAGCCGCCGCGAGGCGGATGATCGCGGCCGCGAATTGCTGGACCGGGTCGGTCTCCTCGATCGCGCCGGCGCCTATCCGGCCCAGCTCTCGGGCGGCCAGCAGCAGCGGGTCGCCATCGCCCGCGCCATCGCCGCGCGCCCATCGATCATCCTGTTCGACGAGCCAACCTCCGCGCTGGATCCGGAACTCGTCGGCGAGGTGCTGGCCGTCATGCGCGATCTGGTGCGTGAAGGCATGACGATGATGGTGGTGACGCACGAAATCCAGTTCGCCGAAGAGGTCGGCGACACCGTCCATTTCATCGATGGCGGCCGCGTTGCCGAATCCGGCACGCCCGCTGAAGTCATCCGTGCCTCCCGACACGCCCGCACGAGCGAATTCCTGGCCCGCATCCGATAGACCGATGCCTTCCGAGCAGAGAATGACCAGCCCCTATATCTATGTGAATGCCGCCCTTCCGCGCCGCTTCGAGGCCCCGGTCATCGCATCGCGGACCGATCTTGACGCTGCGGCGTTGAACCGGCTGTTGCTCAGCAATGATGCGCCGATCACGGCGCAGCCTGGCGGCACGATCGCGGAACGGATCCTCTCGATCTTCGAACATCCGGAGGTCTTGTTCGGCGACCCAACCTTCATTCCTGCGCATCGTGCGGCCTGGCTCGACCGGCTGAACTATTTCATCGGCCGCGACGAACCGATCCAGTTCGTCTCCATGGCCTTCCCCTACAAGGTGCCCAATCCGCTCAAGAACGAGCGCGCGGCGCCGGACCTTGGCGAGGCGCTGATGCTGCGCCGCTTCCAGGCGGTGCTCGATGCGATCGCTGCCGTCTATCCGCCCGGCGGCGTGCTGACGATCCTCGAAGAGGGAATCCTTGGCCGCTGCCAGGGCGTCGATCCGCGCCGGATCGCGGCCTATCGCGCCGGCATCGCCAATGTCGTAGAGGTGTCGGGCGTCGATCCGGAGCGGGTGACCTTCCACAGCCTCGACGACATGGTCACCGAAATCCCCAATTTCGAGGCGCGCTGGATCCACGAGCAGGAACGGCTGCGCGAACTCTGGCAGCAGGGCGACTCGGCGATCCGTGCCGCCTATGACACGACGACTGCCGCATCGCGCACCTCGGTGCCGACGCTCGACTATGATCCGCATGTTCTGGCGGCCGCCTATGACCGCGAACAGACGGATTCGGCGCTGCGCTATCCGCGTGATTTCATCGACAAGGTGGCGCACAGGCAGTTCTTCGCCTATCGCGCGCTGCTCGCGCTCAGGGATTCGACTGGCTATCTGCACGATCTCAGGCCCTATGCGCTCAAGCTGACCGTCTCGCCGAAGCCCGAGAACCTCGCGGTATTGCCGGTCAATACGTGGTCGCGCATCCTGCCCTATCACGGCATTCCCGTGCTGGACCGCGATGGCCGCTGGGCGATCGTCTACCGTGCCGCCATGGGCCAGCTCGGCCCGGTCGAGGCGCTCCACCTTGCCGGCGATAGCGATCCGGCCCCGATCGGCTACCGGGTGAGCGCATGAGCGTAAGCCTCGGAGTCGATATCGGCGGTACCAAGATCCAGTTCTGCACGATCGATGCAGAGCTGCGTGCTACCCCGCTCGGCATGACACCGACCGCCCTGATGCGGCGGGGCACCACCGCCTTTGCCAGCGACCTCGCCGCGCTGATCCGCACCATGTGTCCGCCGGATGTGCAGCGCATTGGCCTGACGCTGAACGGCATCCTCGATCGGGGCGACGTGGTCTACAGCTCGCTGATGGGGGGCCGGGTCGGCTTCCCGCTGCAGCCATTCCTCCGTGAGAAACTGGGGCTGCCGGTTTTCGTCGATGACGACATCCACGCCATGGCGATTGCGGAAGCTGCCCTCGGCGCCGGTCGCGACGGTGCCCCTTTCGCCATGCTCAATCTCGGCACAGGTATCGGCGTCGGCGTCTTCGAGGACGGCCGCGTGCTACGCGGTGCCTATGCCGCCGGCCTCATTTCCGAACAGACGGTCTATGTCGAGGAACTCGGTGCCTACCGCTCGCTCGATCGCACGGTGTGCGGGCGCGGGCTGCGGGAAGTCTATGCGGAGATCGCAGGCGAGATTGCCGATGGCGTGACGATCTTCGAGCGTGCCCGGACCAGCGAGCCGGCGGCCCTGCAGACCGTCGCAATCTTCTGCCGCTATCTCGGTGAGGCCATGCAGATGATCTCGCGTTTCTACCATCCAGCCCGCATTGTTCTGAATGGTTCGATCAAACGTTCGGCAGATGTGTTTCTCGAGCCGGCATTGCAGCGTTATCACAGCGGTCTGGAACCATCATTTCGCGCCGAGATCATCGTTTCTGAACTCGAGCACGCCGCAGAACTCGGTACGCTGGCGGGAAGAGAACTGCGAGACCTGCAATGAACACCAACGCACCTGAACGAAAACGGGCCAAGGATCCGGAGGACAGCAACTCCTCGGCGCGCATCTTCGCACCCATCAAGGCGCATCGCACCTTCGAGACGGTCATCGAGCGGATCATCGACGCCATCGATGCCAAGGGGCTCAGCGAAGGCGATCGCCTGCCGAACGAGACCGAGATGGCGAAGCTGCTCGAAGTCTCGCGCCCGACGCTGCGTCAGGCGCTGCGCATCCTCGAGAACTCCGGCGTGCTGCGTATTCGAGCCGGGCAGGCGGGCGGCGTCTTCGTCGCGACCGGGATGATCCCGCTCGACCTCGTCGGCAAAAACATCGCGCATGAGGCGCATCACGCGGCCGAGCTCATCGCCACGCGTCGCATGCTGGAGCCGATCGTCTATCACCTCGCCGCCGAGAATGCCTCGGAGGAGGAACTCGACCAGATCGCCGACACGATCCGCCTCATGGAGCGCCATCTCGGCGATCCCGGCATGGTGCAGCGGGCGGACGGCATGTTCCATCGCCGCGTCGCCCACGCCGCCGGCAACCAGTTTCTCCTGCGGACGATGACGTCGATCTATCGCGACCTCAATCCGCTCCGCGGCGCTCTGAACAATGACGCCGAACACGGCCGCCACATGATCGATGTCCACAGCCGCCAGCTTGCCGCGATCCGCGCGCGCGACCATGACGCGATCGAGCGCCTGTTGCAGGAGACTTTTGTCGACCTCGAAGAGGAATTCCACGTCGCGACCCGCTTCTCGGTGCGCTGGACAGCCATCGAAGGCGCGCCGCGTCCTCCCTCCCCCTCCGCAGGAAAAAGTGGCGGGAAGCGACCCCTGAGATCCTGAAGCCCTGATCACCGGCTCGGAGTGCGATCCGAGCCACCAAGGCCACGCCGCAGCGGACCCGCCTCCGCAGCGAACGATGCTGGTCGTGGCAAATCTGGCGCCGTTCGATGCGCCGCAAACAAGGAACTCCGACCATGGAACAGCTGAAATACGGTGAATTGGAAGTCCTCGTGGCTCCGACGGACGAGGCGCTCGGCGAAGCCGCTGCCGAGGCGCTGGCCGCGGTCTGCAAGGCGGAACTCGCCAAGAAGGACGAGATCGCCATCATCATGGCGCTCGGCGCGGCACAGGCGCCCTTCTACACGGCGCTGCGTGCCCGCACCGACATCGAATGGTCGAAGATTACGGTCCTGCATGTCGACACCTATATGGGCGTCGCTGAAAGCCGGGTTGAAAGCGGCGCGTCGCGCATGCGCAAGCACCTGCTCGATCACGTGAAGCCCAAGGCTTTCTTCCCGATGCAGGGCGATCACGAGCCGGTCGAGGAAGAACTGGCCCGGTACACCAAGCTCTACAACGAACTCCAGCCCGTCCTGTGTGTCGTCGGGATCGGCGACAGCGGCCATCTCGCCTTCAACGATCCGCCAGCCGACTTCGACACCAAGGACATCATCCGCGTCGTCTTCCTCGATGAAGTCACGCGCAACCAGGTCAAGAAGGCCGGCATCTTCAAGTCGATCGAGGAAGTGCCGCATTACGGCCTTTCGCTGACGATGCATGCGCTGCTGAAGCCCGGCCGCGTCCTGGCGCTCGTCCATGACGCTGACAAGGCGCCGGTGATCAAGCGCCTCCTGGAAGGCCCGGTGACGTTCATGTGCCCGGCTTCGCTGTTGCAGACGGCGCCGCATGCGACGCTCTACCTCAACCAGCCGGCCGCCTCGCTGCTCGATCGTCCGGCAACCTGATCGGCGCCTATCGCCCTCAGCGCTCGCGCGAGGTATCCGAAAACCGGAGGCGGCGGCATCCTGCCGCCTCTGGAGCCGTCATTGACGGCGACCAGGGTGCCGAGCCCCCGGCGCGTTACGCCGGGTCAGTCGTTGGACTGCGCACGACGCCAGGCTTGGTATTCGGCTTCCGCCTCGACGCTCAGCGGATAGTATTTCCTGAGGTCGCCGCCTTCGGAGAGACGGATGCGGGCGAACTCCTCCCATTCGGCATGCTGGCCGGCGATCGCAACGAGCTGTTCAGCGAGCGCCGCGGGAACGACCACCACGCCGTCGTCGTCGGCGACGATGATGTCGCCCGGAATGACCAGCACATTGGCGCAGGCGATCGGCACATTGACCGCGAAGGGAATGATGTTGGTCTGGGCGTGATAGTTGGGCGTGACGTCCTTCACCCAGATTCCGATGTCGAGTTTGGCGGCCTCCGCTGAATCGCGAATACAGCCGTCGATGACGACGCCGGCACCGCCCCGTCCCGCGAAGAAGGTCAGCATCATCTCGCCGAAGATGCCGCTGCCGAGATCGCCCCGCGCATCGACAACGACCACGTCGCCGGGCTGGGTCGGATAGAGCACATGCCGGTGCAGCTGCTTTTCGGGGTCCTCATATTCAGCAGCGCCGTAGAGATCCTCGCGCTTCGGCATGCATTGCAGCGTCAATGCGGGGCCCGCGACCGTGCGGCCCTTGACCAGCGGGCGTGGCCCCCGGATCTGCGGATCGCGAATGCCGAGATGCTGAGCGAGTTCGCTGCTCAGCGTCGCCGATCCAATCCGCGCCAATGCATCGACGAGGGCGCGCGGCGGCCGAACGATGTCCTTGTAGTCAAAGGGATTATCCAATCTCTTCTCCATCTCTTCGGCTGCCGCCGGCCACTCTCACAATCAAGAGAGAGGCCAGCAGCCGCACTGGCATGTCTTGGCGACCGGGGAAGACCCGGTCGCGGTGATGTGTCGGGATCAGCCCCGCACGGCGCCCGAGACGAGGCCCTTCACGAGCAGTCCCTGGGCGAACCACACGAAGATCAGGGTCGGGATCACCATGAGCACGCCGGCTGCCGACATCGCACCCCAGTCGATGCCGAACTGCGACACGAAATTGGTGAGCCCCACGGGCAGCGTCTGCGACGCTTCGGACGAGGAGAGCGTCAGCGCGAGGAGAAGGTCGTTCCAGGTGAAGAGGAACGTGATGACGGCCGTGGCGCCGATGCCGGGCGCGATCAGCGGCGAGACGATCTGCACGATGATGCGCAGCGTGCTCGCCCCGTCCATCTGAGCCGATTCCTCGATTTCCTTGGGCAGATCCTGGATGAACCCCATCAGCAGCCAGATCGCGACCGGCAGCTTCGAGGCCGTATGCGCCATTACAAGGGCCGTCAGGGTGTCGAGCAGTCCGATCGACGCGAACACTGCGAAGAGCGGGATAGCCAGCGCCACGACCGGGATCATCCGCATGATGAGCAGGATGCTGACGATCACCTTCGCGCCCGGCAGACGGAAGCGGGCCATCGCATAGGCGCAGGGCACGGCGAGCAGGATGACCAGCACCACCGTGGCGATCGACACGATCACCGTGTTCCAGAGATAACCATTGAGGCCGTATTGGCTGAAAACCGCAATATACTGACCGAATGTGATCGCTTCCGGCAGCACGCGCACCGGCACCGCGAAGATGTCCGCCGAGTTCCGCAGTGATGTCAGGACGAGCCATGCCAGCGGGAAGACCGTGAGCAGGACCGTCCCGATCAGCACGAGATAGCGGATGACGAGGCCGGGCGTGATGCCGTCCCGAAGCTTCGCGCGGCGCCGACGTATTCTCGGGCGATCCTGCACGGTGTCCGTCATGAGTTCCTCCTCAGCTTCCTGGCGGCCCATGGCGCGCCATAGAGCACGGCAAGGAACAGCAACGACATGGCAAGGGCGACATAGGACACGGCCGCGGCATGGCCGAAGGACGCGCTCTGGAAGGCCAGTTGATAGGCGTTGACCGTGATGAGACTGGTGGCCCCGCCCGGTCCGCCCTGTGTCATCAGCCAGACGACATCGAAGGTGCGGAACGTATCGATGATCCGCAGCATCAGCGCGATCATGAGGATCGGCCGCATCAAGGGCAGCGTGATGTGCCAGAAGATCCCCCAGGGCGACGCGCCATCGACCTGTGCCGCCTCTATCGGATCCTGCGGCAGTGATTGCAGTCCGGCGAGAAACAGCAGCACCAGCAGCGGCGTGTTCTGCCAGATATCGGCGATCATCACGGAGACCAGCGCCCAGTTCGGATCGGACAGCCACGGTGCCTCGGGCAGGCCCAGATAACGCAGAATGCCGTTGACGAGGCCGTACTGGCCATTGAAAAGCCAGCGGAAATTGAGGCCGACAACTGCGGGTGCGATCATGGGCGGCACCAGGAGCAGCGTGCGCGCCAGCTTCAGTCCGCGCAGTTTGCTGTTCACCAGGACGGCGACGCCCATCCCAGCCGCAACCTCGATGATGATCGTGACGGCCGAAAAGATGAGCTGGACACGCAGCGTCTGCTTGAATCCGAGCGAGTTGAACGTATCGCGATAGTTGGACAGGCCGACGAAATATTGCGACGGCGCGCTGAGATCCCACCGATAGAAACTCATGACGAATGAGTAGATCAGCGGGTAGATCAGGATCGCGATCATGACGATCAGCGCCGGACTGGCGAAGAGGTATCCCTTTTGCCAGGAAGGAGCCAGTGGCGAACGTCGCCACCGGCGCCCCGCCGGCTGTGCGGCGGCTGTCATGCTAGTTGTAAGCTCCCGCCTGCGTCATGATCTGCAGGGCTTCGGCAGATGCCTGATTGAGCGCGTCTTCGGGCGACTGTTGGTTGCTGAGCGCGCGCTCGATGGTCGAGAACATGAGCGTGCAGACACGCGAGAAGCCGGGAAGCTTCGGCCACTCCTTGCCGGTGGCAATCGTCTGCTCGAGCTGGGCCAGCCATTCCGCCTTGGCGCCGGTCGCCTCCGAAACGACTTGCTTCGCGACGGACAGTCGGCTCGGGAAGTTCGAGTAGTCGTTGAAGTTGAGAAGCTGCGCTTCCGAGCCGACAGTGTATTTGATGAACTCGACCGCCGCGTCCTTCTTGCTGGACATGCTGTTGAGCGCCATGGCGTGCGAAATCGCGCAGGAGATCGCGGTCTTGTTCCGGACGTAAGGCGCCGTCGACCACTTGCCCACGACCTTCGACGTCTCGGGATTGGAGAGCGTCGAGAAGGCGCCCGGCCAGTCGAACGTATCCATGACGGCGCCGGACGAGAACTGTGTCGAATTCTCGTTCCACTGATAGGAAACGGCGTCCGGCGGGACCACCTTCCACTTCTGGATGAGGTCGCGGTAATAGGTCAGCGCCTCGATGCCAGGAGCGGCATTGAAGGACGGCTTGCCCGCGTCATCGACCCAGTCGCCGCCCGCCTGCCACAGGAGGTCGGAGAAGGTGCGCTGCGCCGGATCGCCCTGCCCCGGCACGACGAGGCCGTAATAGCCGTTGCCGGTCAGCTTCTGGCTGACCTCGACAAGGTCTTCCCACGTCACCGCGGCCTTGAGACCGTGTTCGGCATAGACATCCGAGCGGTAATACTGCGTGCGCGCGTCCATGTTGCGCGGAATCGCGGCGAGACCCTTGGTCTTCGGATTGACGAGATAGTCGACGCCGACCTGGTAGAAATCCTTGAGCTCGTCTTCGGTGAAATACTCGTTGAGCGGAGCGAAATAATTGAAGAACGAGTCGATCTGCGCCGTATGCGTGCTGAACACATCATAGAGACCGCTTCTGGCCGCGCCGAGGGTCACGATCTTGGTCGTTAGGGGCGTGAACTCCAGCAGGTCATACTTGACCTTGATGCCGGTCTTCGCGGTGAAATCGGCGACCACCTTCTCCCAATATTTCGGATAGAGCGGACCGCCGGTGATCAGCAATGCACGGATCTCTGTCGTCTCGGCACGCGCAATCCGCGGGGCAAATGTGCTTGCCCCAAGAACGGCTGCGGAACCACCTAGAAATCCGCGCCTGGAAAGTCTGTCAAAAGCCATTGTTACCTCCCTATTTTGGTTTTCGTTGCTTATCGTCATCGCCGACGCGCTCCTCCGCGGCGATGACGTCGTCCTATGACGCCCCGAAACCGGCCGTGTGCATCAAGGCAAATTCGATCTGCTGCCGGCCTGGGACGTTGCTGGGATGTGTCGCAGATGATCGCGGAGAAGGCGGCGATTGGCGCGCCTACCGTTCAACCTGCGGAATGTGGTGGACGTGCCGGGCGCCCGGCGGACCGAGTCGCCATCGCGGATTGCAGCCGCATGAGCGACCACGCAGCACGCGACGACCGCGGGCCTTCGCTGTGCCGGCATCTGAATATGAAGGGTCACTATCGACGAACATCAGGCATTGCTCCTCCCCACCGTGCCAAGGGCCAGTGCGAGCGACGGACAGCGTTGCGCTCAAGCGCTTATATGCTTATCGACTTGTCCGATAAGATGATGCTACTATCGCAACGAGCGGCGGTCAAGTATCACAAGCCCATGAACTGTCCCGGATCGCGGATCCGGCAGCGCCGGGGGGCGGATGATGCGGGAAAACGACAGCGAAAGACGATCTGTACGGAGCGCACTGATCGCTGTGTGCCGTCTCATATTCGTCTCGGGCTGCGCGCAGGCGCGCTGCGAACAGGCAGCCCTTCCCGACGAACACGGCAATTTCTCTGAGGCTCGGTCGGCCGATTCCGTGCTGGCGCCGTTGCTGTCGCCCAGCGCGTCGCGATCGCGTGCTTCTCGCCAAACTCTGTCCAGCCTGTTTCAGCCCGTGACGCGCGTCCCGCGTCGCCGTAGTTTGGTTCGTTCAGCCATTCCAAGCGTTTGAGGCTCACCCATTGCCGATGAAGGTCCAGCTCCGTACCCTGCCGACGCAAGTCGCCGGCGTCCTGATCCAACGCATCGCGACCGATGCCTATCCGGACGGTCTGGTGCCTTCGGAATTGCAGATCTCGGTGGAATTCAGCGTTTCACGCGCAGTGGCCCGCGAGGCCCTGAAAATCCTGAGTTCGCTGGATATGGTCGACATCGCCCAGGGCCGCCGCGTGACACTGCGCCCGATCGCTGAATGGGACTATCTTAGTCCTCTCCTGATCGAGTGGTTGCCGAAGGCGCAGGTCCGTGAATTGCTACACGAATTGCGCGATGCGCGTCTCATTCTGGAGCCTGCGATTGCCGCGGAAGCTGCGGTGCGCGTTACGGGAGACGACCTCGCCCGGTTGAGCGCCGTGCTCGATGCGATGCCCCGGAATGAGAACGATCCCGACGACTATCTGCGCCTCGATCTCGAATTCCACATGGAGATCTGCCGCGCGACCCGCAATCGGATCCTCGACCGCTTCATGTATTCCTCGCGCTGGTGGCAGCTCGCCAGCCGGCGCGTCAGCAACCAGGCGCCGGACGCCTTGCCGATCGCCACGCAGCAGCATCGAGCCGTCTTCGACGCGCTCGCCGCGCGCGACCCCCGCCGCGCGGAAGACGCCATGCGGGTGCACCTCGAGGCAAACCTCATCGGCATCATGATGGTCGACGAGGTTCCCAACTTCCGTTAGCGGCGCGACGAGCGGCTACCGAGCCGCCGATCTTCTCTTCGCCTCAAGAGCGATTGGCTTGGCCGATCGACCGCTGCTGCATGGCAGCTGCCCTCTCTCGCAGCACTTCATATCGCGATACGCGTCAGCGTAAGGATTTTACGCAACTCCACTTGTCAGATAAGTCGATCAGCGTATAAACCTATCACAAAAGCGGCGCCAGAAACGGCCGCGACACATGGGAGGATCACTATGCAGCAGCGTCGTCTTGGGTCGTCGCCTGTTTCCGTCTCGGAGATCGGGCTGGGCACCTGGGGAATGTCCGGCGCCTTCTGGGGGGCCGCCAACGATGCGGAATCCGTCCGCGTCATCCATCGCGCACTCGAACTCGGCGTCACGCTGATCGACACGGCCGAAGCCTATGGCAATGGGCATTCGGAAGAGGTTCTCGGCGAAGCACTGGCGGACCGCCGCTCCAAAGCCGTCATCGCCACAAAGGTCGCACCGAACCATCTCGATCCGCGGGAACTTGAATCCGCACTCGAAGGATCCCTGAAGCGGCTCAGGACCGACTATGTCGATGTCTATTTCATCCACTGGCCCAATCCGGATTTTCCCGTCGGACCGACCATGGAGGCAATGGAGCGCCTGCGCGCTGCGGGCAAGATCCGCGCCGTTGGCGTCTCCAATTTTTCGCCCGCTGAAATGGACAAGGCGCGCGAATATGGCACGATCGATGTCCTCCAGCCGCCTTACAACATGCTCTGGCGCGAGATCGAGGCGGCGACCCTTCCCTATTGCCGCAAGCACAATATCGGCGTCATGCCCTATAGCGGCCTCGCGCAGGGCCTGCTGACGGGAACGCTGACACGCGACACGGTCTTTGCCGAGGGCGACCAGCGCCGCACGACCCTGCTGTTCCAGCCGGGCACCTATGAACAATGTCTCGATGCGGTAGCGGACCTGCGGCCCATCGCGGCCAGATATGGCAAGTCGGTGCCCCAGCTTGCGGTGCAGTGGCTGACCAGTCGGCCCGGCGTCAGTTCCCCGCTGCTTGGCGCGCGCACGCTCAGTGAGATGGATGAGAATGCGGCCAGCGTCGGCTGGACGATCTCGGAAGAGGATATCGCCGAGATCGACCGCGTGACGAAGCCAATCTGGGCGTCGATCGCCGGAAAGGGCAACATGTTCGGCTACATCGTCAGCCCCAACCAGGCAAAGCCGGCCTGACTGGATCCGCAGCCGGAGTTGCCGCCTCGTTTCCTCCAAGCGAGACGGCTTCCCTCCCTCCGGCCGCGGATGCGCCAACCCGCGACGGCGGATGATGCGAAGCCCCTGACCTCGCCATTCGCCGTCGCGGGAGCTGCGCCGAGGCGGTTCGCCGCCCGGAGACGAACCCAACAAACCATACCGTTCCAAGAGCACCAATGCGTGCCGGACAGGGCATCAAGGGAGAGAGCAAGAGATGAAAATCGTCGACATCAAGACGGCCGTCGTGGCCTATCACGGCCATGCGACGTTGGTCCGCATTGATACCGACGAGGGCATCGTCGGCTATGGCGAGGCCAACCCGGACGCTGGCGCCGGAGCGATCGTCGGCCTGATCAACGATCTGAAGCGCGAACTGATCGGCGAGGATCCGCGCAATGTCGACTATTGCTGGGACAAGCTGCGCCGCAACCATGTATTCTCCGGCGCGCAGTCGGGCATCTTCCTGATCGCTCTATCCGGCATCGAGATCGCGCTCTGGGATATCGCTGCCAAGGCTGCGGGGCAGCCGCTCTACCGCATGTTCGGTGGCAAGTATCGCGACAAGGTCCGCCTCTACGCCGATTGCGGCGACGGCGACGACGCGTCTGGCTCGCCCGAAGGCTGTGCTGCCCGGGCACAACGCATGGTCGCCGAGGGCTTCACAGCGCTGAAGTTCGATATCGACAATCTCAAGCATCCGGCGAAATTCGACGAGATGAATCCGACGGCCAATGCCGCCGAAATCCGCACCATGGTCGATCGCGTGGCAGCCGTCCGCGAGGCTGTCGGGCCCGATATCGACCTCTGCATCGACTTGCATGCCCGTTATGACGTGCCGAGCGCCAGTCGGATCGCCTGGGAGATGGAACCGTTCAACCTGCTCTGGCTGGAGGAGCCAATTCCGGCCGAGAATGTCGACGCCCTCCGCCAGGTACGCAACCGCAGCCGCACGCCGATCTGCATCGGCGAAAATCTCTACACGCGCTGGGGCTTCCGCGAGGCGCTGCAGCAGCAGGTCTGCGACGTCATCATGCCGGACGTGCCGAAATGCGGTGGCCTTTCGGAGAGCCGCAAAATCGCGCAGCTCGCCGAGACCTACTACATCCCGTTCGCGCCGCATCTCGTATCCTCGCCGCTCGGGACTATGGCGACCTGCCATGTCTGCGCGTCGGTGCCGAATTTCCTCGTCCTGGAATGGCATGCACTCGAGGAGCGCGAGGTTTGGGACAGCTATGTCAAGCTGCCGAACGGCGCCAAGTCGATCGTCGAAAACGGCCACATTGTCATCCCGGACGTGCCCGGCATCGGCGTCGAACTCGACATGGACAATGTCCGCCGTCATGCCGTTTCGGGCTACGGCGTCTTCGAATAGCCAGCCGGCCGGCTGGAAGCGCCGGGGCATCAGCTCCGGCGAATTGCATTACATTCCATATCGGAGCCAGCCATGGGCAAGCGCGTGGTGTTCACCGGCGGCAGCGGCAGGGTCGGCCGCGTCGTTCTTCCCTATCTGCAGTCGCAAGGTCACCAGCTCCTCAATCTGGATCTCGCGCCCGTCGATATCCCCGGCATCAACACGATGATCGTCGATCTCGCGGACAGCGGTCAGGCCTTCAACGCGCTCTCGACGCATTTCGGCTTCGATGAGTATTTTGCGGGCGGCGGGCGCGCGCCCGTCGATGCGGTCGTCCACTTCGCTGCGATCCCGCGCATCTTCGCCCGGCCGGACAACACGATGTTCGCGTCCAACGTCCTCTCGACCTACAACGTCATCGAGGCCGCCACCAAGCTTGGCATCCGCAAGGTCATCATCGCCTCGAGCGAAACGGTCTATGGCGTCTGCTTCGCCGAAGGCCAGCGCGCGTTCAACAGTTTCCCGGTCGACGAGGATCACGACACGGACCCGACGGACAGCTACGGATTGTCGAAGGTCGTCGGCGAGAAGATCGCCCGCTCCTTCGCCTCGCGCAGCGGTGCCGACATCTATGCCCTCCGGATCGGCGCCGTCACGCTTCCGGAGGACTATGAGCGTTTTCCGGCCCAGGCCCTCGACCCGGCCAAACGGCATCGCGACGCGTGGAGCTACACCGATGCCCGCGACCTCGGCCAGATCGTCCATCGCTGCCTCCTGACCGACGGGCTCGGCTTCCAGGTCTTCAATGCGACCAACGACCGGATCATCGCCAACGAGCCCACCGAAGCGTTCCTGGCGCGCGTGGCACCGGAAACGCCGGTCACGCGAACCATGTCCGATTATGAGGCGCCACTTTCGAACCGCAAGGCGCGCGAGTTGCTGGGCTTCGAGGAACAGTATCGCTGGACGGAAATCGTCTCAAAGAACGAACCCGGCTGAACGAGCAGCTTCGAGGCGCTACCCATGCACCGTAGCGCCTGATTACTCACGCGTCCGTTGAGCCAGCGCCTTGATGGCGCGGAGATCCTGAAGAAACAGCGCCAACGCCGCCTCTTTCGCCTCGGCATCGGGCAGACGCAGCAGATAGGCCGGGTGGACGGTGATGAAGCCCGGATGCTCTCCGAGCACAGCCGGACCGCGCATCTTCGTGACGGGAAGGGCCTTGCCGGTCAGCGCAAGGACGGCGGTTGCCCCGAGCGCGACGACCAGCCTCGGATGGACGAAACTAAGTTCCTTTTCGAGCCACCAGCGATAGTGCTTCACCTCTCCCGCGGTCGGCCCGACATGCAGCCGCCGCTTGCCGCGCTGCTGGAATTTGAAGTGCTTGACTGCATTGGTGAGATAAACAGCGCGACGATCGATCCCGGCCTCGTCCATCATGCGATTGAGCAGCTCTCCGGCGGGTCCGACGAAGGGACGGCCCTGGAGATCCTCCTGATCGCCAGGCTGCTCCCCGACAAAGGCGATGTCGGCCCTGTCAGGACCCTCGCCGAGGACCGCGTGTGTCCCGCCCGGAACCATCGGCTCCGATGCCGCGATGAGCTGGTTGAGCTGTTCGAGCGTCTTTGGTTCTTGATCGGTCATGGCGGCAACTGCCTTGTCCGGGTTGCGTTTGACGGCGGCCATCGCCTCGCGTTCAGTCATATCCTTGACGCGCTGCGGCGCCGCTTGAAGGAGGCCGGGGATCAGCTGCGCCTCGGGAAGATTGTGCCAATAGCGCGTCGGCATTTCAGCGCGCATCATCGACGGATTGACGCGTGCCGGATTGAACGTGCTCTCGTAATAGCCGAGCCAGCTTTCCTCCATGTCGTCATTCGTGGCGGCGTCACCCTTCACCGCGGCAGGCCCCGTCGTGAGCTGGTCGCCATCCCAGCGCAACGATCCGACCGGTGTCAGGATCGACCAGCGCATGCTGCGAAATCGGTCGATGAAGAACGAGGAAACGCGTTCGACGATAAGATGATCCGGCTCGAACCACGCGACGAACCATTCGCCGTCCGAGGCCTCGACGCGGCGGAAGCGGACGAAAGCGTGCATCTTGTGAATGTCGCGCCGGATGGCCTTCGCCATTATGTGCAACCGGTGGACCAGCGGGTCGCTTGCAATCTCCAGGAGGCTGCGCTCGCCCTGGAGAACCCGCCAGATGAGGTTATAAAGCAGCGCGTAACGCTCGGGATCGCGGTGACAGACGACCAGGCCGACAAGTTCGGCAACCGCCTTGGGCAAGGCGACCGGTGGCGCGCCAGCCGCAACGGCCTCGCCGAACAGCGCCGGGCTGTTCGAGCTGCTCCACACGACCTCCGCGGGTGGAATGAGCTCGGCAACGAGGAACCGCACCGCCTGCCTGAAGCCTTCGGCATCGGCGCCGTCGCAAAGTTCGATCCGCTTCATTCGAAGAGACCGAGCTGCCGCGGAGGCGGTGCAAGGCGCTGACGGAGATCGAGCCGATCGGTCAGATGCGAAGGGTGATGGTCCGCGGTGACGAGGAAAGCCTTTGCCCGCTTCATGCCGCCACTCAAGCGACCGACATCGTCCCATCGCAGCCGCGTATGACGTCGGCAGGCAATGATCTTATCGACGGCGCGGCTGCCGAGGCCGGGAACGCGCAGCAGCAGCTCGCGGTCGGCGCTGTTCACGTCGACCGGAAAGCGATCGCGATTTTTCAGCGCCCAGGCGAGCTTCGGATCGATTTCGAGATCAAGCATGCCGTCTTCACCACCTGCCGCAATCTCCTGCACGGTGAAACCGTAGTAGCGCAGCAGCCAATCGGCTTGATACAGCCGGTTCTCGCGCTTGAGCGGCGCAGCCTTCACCGGCAGGACAGGACTCGCCTCGGGGATGGGACTGAAGGCCGAGTAGTAGACCCGCTTGAGGCCAAAGTCGGAATAGAGGTCCGAGCTGGTCCTCAGCACCGCTTCGTCCGTGACGTCGTCAGCCCCGACGATCATCTGCGTGCTTTGCCCCGCCGGGGCGAAGGACCGGCGCTCCTCGCGCGCCTCGACGATGCGCTCGCGCATCTGGCCCATGGCCGCCCGGATCGAGCCCTTGTCCTTCTCCGGCGCAAGCTTTTTCAGGCTGATATCCGAGGCCAGTTCGACATTCACGGAAAGCCGGTCCGCCCACAGGCCGGCTTGCTCGATCAGCCACGGGCTAGCTTCGGGAATTGCCTTCAGATGAATATAGCCTGCAAAGCCATGCTGGTGGCGAAGCTGCTTCGCCACCAGCATCATCTGTTCCATCGTGTAGTCGGGCGACCGGATGATGCCGGAGGAGAGGAACAGGCCCTCGATGTAGTTGCGCTTGTAGAATTCCAGCGTGAGGCGAACGACCTCATCGACGCTGAAGCGCGCCCGCCTGACATTCGATGAGCGACGGTTGATGCAGTATGAGCAATCGAAAAGGCAATAATTGGTCAGTAAGATCTTGAGCAATGACACACAACGCCCGTCCGGCGTGTAAGAGTGGCAAATACCGCTTCCCGTTGTCGAACCAATACCGCCAGGCTTCGCAGTGCGTTTCTCAGCGCCCGAAGAAGCACAGGATGCGTCGTATTTCGCGGCATCGGCGAGGATGCGAAGCTTTTCAAGGCTCGTGAGTGCCATGCGTCACCTTCAGATGTTCATGATTTGTTCTAAACAGTTATGGTGCTCGGATCGAGTCAATTCAACGCGGGGGATCAACAAGGCCGAACAGTTCCGACGCGAAGCTTGAACTTGGCAGCATGTCGTTCGTAGGCGGGATCGCACGGACATGCCGCGCATTGACCCGGCGCCGCCCCGGCTTAAAAATCGATCGGCTTCGCACAACCGATGCACCTGCGAAGCGGATGGAGGACTATCATGACCGTCACGGAACTGATCGCTCGGCTCAACGCACTCAACCTGCCAAATGCGGAGGTGATGATCGCCGGCGAGGACGACGGCTTCGACCTCGTCCGCCGCGTGGATACCCGCAGCGTCAAGGAAACACCCGTCGAGACATGGACAGCGAGCGACCTCGAACTCGCGGATGCCTCTGATGGCGTGACCTTTGCCTATTTGAGCACGAGCGCGTGAATCGCGATGACGCGCAGCGATGACAATGACAGCAGCGCAGCGACGCGGCTGATCGATGGGCGCATCAGCGAACTGGCCGATTGGCGCGGTGAGAGGCTCGCTTATATGCGCATGCTGATCCGGTCAGCCGGCCCCGCCATCACCGAGGAATGGAAATGGCGCGGCGTGCCGGTCTGGTCGCATTCCGGCATCATCTGCACCGGCGAAACCTACAAGGACGTCGTGAAGCTCACCTTCGCCAAGGGCGCATCCCTCGCGGATCCATCCGGTCTCTTCAATGCGAGCCTCACGGGCAATACGCGCCGGGCGATCGATATCCACGCCGGCGACACGATCGACGACGAGGCCTTCAAGGCGCTCGTCCGCGAAGCAGCGGCGCGGAATATCGCCGCCCGCCCGGCCCGCTCCAAGACTGAGACCGGCTTTTCCACGACGAAATGACCGCGACGCTGCCTGGCTGATTGCGGGCGGGGGTTGCCCCGGTCATGCATCCCGGCGCCGATCATCGTCCGTTTTCCTCGAAATTGTGAGCAGGGCCTCGACGACTGCGAGCAACTCCGCTAGAAATCGTACACGAAATGCAGTGCATTATGCGCTAACCCGCCAGAGCGCGAATTCCAAGGGCATGCGAAGCGGTTGATGAACACTTTTGCCAGCCTCGACGTCCCCCTGTTTCCCACGCTCGACCGCGAGGCCTCGGTTTATGAGGCGATCCGCGAGGACATCATTTCAGGTCGGCTGCCGGCCAATGCCCGCCTGATCGTCGCCGACCTCGCCGCCCAGCACGGCACATCAACAAATCCCGTGCGCGAGGCCCTGCAGCAACTGCGCGGCGAAGGCTTCGTCACGATGGCGCAGAACCGCGGCGCCCGCGTCCGGCCGATCGACGAAGAGTTCATTCGCGACATCTATGAGATCGAGGTGCTGATCGAACCAGCGCTGACGCGCTGGTTTGTCGGCATCGCCACCGAGGCGGACATCGCGGCGCTCGAGGCGTTGCATGCCGAGATGGTAGCGCTGAACTACGCCGACCCGATCCGCCACGGGCTGCTCGACACGCAATTCCACCACACGATGTATCAGCGGCACTACAACCGCCATGCCGTCGATCTCTGGTGGAAGCATCGAGAGATCCTCCGGGCGATCAGCCGCCGCCATCGCACGTCGCTCGGTCGCCAAGCCGCCGTGATGCGCGAACATGGCGAGGTCCTTGAGGCGATCAAGGCCCATGACGACCAAGCAGCCGCGGCAATCATCGCCCGGCATGTCGAAGGATCAGGCAGGCACATCATCGAGCAGATGCGCGCCTCGCGTCACAATATCCATAAAGACAAGGTGGAATAACCACCATGATTTATCCTTTGGAGGGAATGTCTTGTCTATTGCGTCAGAGCCACTGGAGCTAGTTGAGAGCGTCGAGAACGGCATCCGTACGTCCTCTCAGCCGTCAAAGCTTCGAATTACCGATGTTCGCGTCGCGACGATCGTCGGCCACGGCTATTATCCGATCCTTCGGATCGATACCAACCAAGGCATTTACGGCCTCGGCGAAGTGCGCGATGGCGCGCATCCCGATACCGCGCTCCGCCTGAAGCACCTGCTGGTCGGCCAGAACCCGTGCAATGTCGACTACCTGTTCAAGTCGATCAAACGCTATGGCGGCGACAGCCGCGAGGCAGGCGGCGTTTGCGGCATCGAGATCGCGCTGATGGACCTTGTCGGCAAGGTCTATGGCATCCCCTGCTATCAGCTGCTCGGCGGCAAATATCGGGACAAGGTCCGCCTCTATGGCGACACGCCCGCCCCGCGCAACCAGACGCCGGAGGGCTATGTCGAGGTCGTGATGAAGCGCAAGGCGCTCGGCCTTACCTTCATCAAGTTCGATCTTCCCGCCCGCCTGTTCGAAAAGACGCCGGGCGCTCTGGTCGGCAGCGCGACCAAGCACGAATACCATCAATATAATCAATGGTATGTTCCGGGCCGTGGCGCCGGTCCGCGGATCAGCGAGCGTGGCGTCGAACTCGCGGCAGAGATTTGCGCTGCGGTGCGCGGCGCCGTCGGCGAGGAGATCTCGCTCTGCACCGACCATTTCGGCGAAGGCTATGTCACGGCCGACGAAGCGATCCGCATCGGCAAGGCGATCGAGCCCTATAATCTTGCCTGGATCGAGGACGTCATGCCCTGGCGCGACATCGCCGGGCACAAGAAGGTGGCCGATGCGCTACTGACACCGGTCGCGGCCGGCGAGGACCTCTATCTCTGGGAAGGCTTCCGCGAGGCGATCGAGACGCGCGCCTTCGATATCATCCATCCCGACATGCTGTCTTCGGGCGGCCTGATGGAAACGAAGCGCGTCGCCGACCATGCCGAGCGCTTTGGTATTCCGACCGCGCTGCATGCGTGTTGCTCGCCGGTTGGCTTCATGGCCAATGTCCATCTCGGCGCGTCGATTGCCAGCCTTGTTGCGGTCGAGCATCACGGCCTCGACCTCCCCTTCTTCCGCGATCTCGTGAAGGGTCTCGACGCGAACTACATGGCCGACGGCTATGTGACGGTGCCGGACGCGCCCGGTCTCGGCATCGACCTCAACGAGGACGTGATCCGAGAGAACCTCCGCAAGACCGCCAGCTATTTCAGCGACACCACCGAGTGGAACGATCTGCGCGTCGGCGCCGACTTCCGAGGCCACGAGGACGACTGAAGGGCCGTCTCGTCTACCCCAAAGCCCTCTGTGCGCGAAAGACGCCCATGAAGATCAAGGATCTGAAATGCGCGGTGATCGGCCGTCATCCGATCGTCCGCATCACCACCGATGAAGGCCTGTACGGGCTGGGTGAGGTCGAATGGACCAAGCCTTACCTAAAGCCGTTCGTGCTGCAGTTCCGCGAGGCGCTGATCGGCGAGGACCCGACCGATGTCGAGCGGTGCATGCTGAAGATCCGCCAGCGCGGTAGCTTCAAGCCTTATGGCGCTGCCGTCAGCGCCATAGAGCATGCGCTCTGGGATATCGCCGGCAAGGCAGCCAACGTCCCGGTCTACAAGCTGCTCGGCGGCAAGGTGCGCGACAAGGTCCGCGTCTACAACGGCTTCCGGCGGCGCCCGATGTCGGGCACCAGCCCCGAAGACTATGCCTCCGAATGCAAGTGGATGATGGAACAGCCCGAGCAGTTCTTCATGGTGAAGCAGGGCATCAGCTTCCACTCCTCGATGAAGCGCGATTTCCCGGACTTCCACTACGGCATTCCCCAGAACAGCCGCTTCCACGGCGCCATGGATACAGGCCTCATCAGCGAGCGTGGCTTCAACCACATGCTCGACTGCGTCGCGGCGATGAAAGAAGTGCTCGGCGACAAGGTCAGCCTGGCGCTCGACTGCGGGCCCGGCTGGATGCTGCCCGACGCAATCCGCTTCGCCCGCGCGGTCGAGAAATACCATTTGATGTGGCTCGAGGACATGCTGACCGGCGACTACACGCCCTGGGTCAACCCGCAGCTCTACCGCGAATTGACGACATCCACGTCGACGCCGATCCATACCGGCGAGCAGATCTATCTCCGCAACAATTTCAAGGAGCTGATCGAGACCCAGGCGGTCAATGTCGTCGGCCCCGATCCTGGCGATGTCGGCGGCATCGCAGAGCTCAAATGGATCGCGGAGCATGCGCATATGCACTCGATCCTGATGGCGCCGCACGGCATCGCCAACGGCCTTCTTGGTCTTGGCGCACTCGTGAATGTCTCGGCGACTTTGCCGGCGAACTATGTCGGCTTCGAATATCCCGGCGCCTCAGACCCCTGGTGGCACGACATCATCGAGGGCCTCCCCGAAAAGATCGTCACAGACAGCATGATCGATCTGTTCGAGGCGCCCGGCCTCGGCCTCGATATCAACGCAGACGCCGCAAGGAAATATCTCCATGAAGACGACGCGGCCTTCTTCGACTGAGAAGGCCGCGCCTTTATCAGGCAGCGGCGCGTTCGGCCATGCGCAGGAGACCCTGCATGTAGCCGATCGCATGCGCACGGCCGCGATGGTTCCAGGCCGTGTCGCCATCCATCTGCGGCACGTGGTCATCGAGCAGGAAGCCGGTGAAGCCGCTGGCATGCAGCAGCGCCATGACCTCGGCGGGATCGAAATTGCCTTCGCCGATGAAGCACTCGGTGAAGTCCGGCACCGTGCCCTGCACATCGCGGAAATGGACGTAGAAGATTCGGCCCTTCGGTCCGAAGAAGGTGATCATGTCGCGCACATTGTCGGCTCCGCCGGGCATCTCGGAGCAGCAGCCGAGGCAGAGGTCGAGGCCCCAGGCGGGGCTGTCGGCATAGCGGGCATAGGCGCGGCGGAAATCCGTCGGCTCCTTGAAGATGCGGGCGACACCGCCCAGCATTGGCACCGGCGGATCATCGGGATGCAGCGCGATCCTGACGCCGGCCTCGGCCGCCACGGGCAGGACTGCATCCATGAAATAGAAGTAGTTCGACCACATCATCTCGGCGGTGATGATGCCGTCGGCGTCATCGAAGACAGGCATCGAATCCGGACGCCCAAGCGTCGTCGGCATGAAGGCGCGCCAGGCGTCCTTGCCGGCCGCCTCGACCTTCGCCATCTCGAAGCGCGTGTTGCCGGCGCCGCCGCGGCCAGGAGCACTCCGATCGGTGCGCCAGACGGAATTCGGCATGAAATGCAGGCCAAGGATCGGCACGCCGGCGCGCCCGACATTCACCAGCGTCCGGCAATAGTTCTCAATCTGCTCGTCACGTCCCGGCAGGCCGAGCATGGCCTTGTTGTAGAAGTGGGTCGGAACATTTTCGATCGCCTCGAAGACAAGCCCCGCCGCCTCGACTTTCTCGACGAGCCGGCGGATGTCGGCCTCCTCCCAGAAGTGATCGCCCGGCAAGGTCGGATTGTTCATCTGGATACCGCCCACCCCGATCTGGGCCGCAAAGCGGAGCTTCTCGTCGGTGAGCTCATGAAACTGGCCCACGGCGATGCGCATCGCGGGTTTCGACATCGTTCTTCTCCACTTCATCGATAAGGCGGGAGGGATTTTTCAGTAGGCGAAAGAGACACTTTGAAACACGTTTCGCGATTGACCAAGTCGTCAAAGTGACGTAACCGTGTTGGAAACAATAGATAATAAGCGGATTGCTTTAAGATGGGCAATATCGCCAGGGAAGGAAAAGAAGACAAGTTCGAGACAGCGCTCTTCGCGCAGCGGATTCACGTCGATCGCGATACGAATACTGTATCGCGTGATTGATAATCTGTTGCCGAACGATCGCATGTGCTGCATCAGCCCTCTGTCTGTGGGCAATCATTCGCAGCCAACTCGACGCTGAAGGAAATGCGCGACATCGCTGGATGACGCGCCGGCAAGATCAGATCCGAACAGGCGAACAAGATCCCGGCAGGGACACAGCCTTTCCGATTTTGTTTCTGGTGTGAGGAGGACACGTTCAACTGCGCCGATCGAAGCACGTCACGACGTTTGCTTCATTCAACAGACAAGGGAGGAGTTTTGTCATATGGTCAAACTGAGACATATTGCCGGCATCGTGCTGGCCGCGGCGGCGCTTCTTGCCCCAGCCGCATCTTTTGCTGAAAGCCCCGGCCTGCCGGCGGCTCAGGAAATCGTTCCGAAGGGCCCGTTGCCCGATGTCCCGCGCAATCAGACGCTGAATCTCGCATGGGGCGTCTCAGGCGGCACGTCGATCGGCACCACCAATCCCTGGGTGCTGCCAGGCTACACACATCAGGAGGGCAACAACCTCCTGTTTGAGCCGCTGATGTATTTCGGCATCTTCAAGGATGGCGGCCAGTTCATTCCGTGGCTCGCCGACAGCATGGAATACACGAAGCCTGATTTCACCGAGCTCGAGATCAAGCTGAACAAGGACGCGAAGTGGAGCGACGGCAAGCCGGTGACGGCCAAGGACGTCGCCTACACGTTCGAAGGCCAGATGAAGTATGAAACGCTGCCATATCACGCGCATTTCACGCAGTTCGTCGACAGCGTCACGGCCAAGGACGATCTGACGGTCGAGGTGAAGTTCAAGCAGCCGGCGCCCCGCTTCAAGTTCGAGGTGCTGACCGAGAAGTTCGACACCGGCCTGCCGATCGTGCCTGAGCACTGGATGGCGGCGCAGGCCAACCCGACCGCTTCTGTCGGTCTCGACGAGATCCCGCATTCAGGCCCCTACAGCGTCGTCGCCTGGAACGCCAACCAGAAGATCCTCGACCTCCGGCCCGACTGGTGGGCGGTCAAGGCCGGCCGCTCGCCTGAGCCGGCTGTCAAGCGCGTCGTCATCGTCAACATCCTGAATCAGCCCATCGACACCGTGGCCCAGCGGCTCGTGAACAACGAGTTCGACTCCTCGGTCGACATGCGCGCGCAGGTCATCGGCAACATCCTCGAGCAGAACAAGGACGTGCAGTCCTGGACCGGCACAGAATCGCCTTATGGCTATCTCGACTGGTGGCCGAACTCGCTGTGGATGAACACGCAGCTGGCGCCCTACAACGACGTCAAGGTCCGCAAGGCGATCAGCCTCGCCATCGACCGCGATCGTATCAACGAAGTCCTTTATGACGGCGCCAAGATCGCGACGATCTATCCGTTCCCGCTCTATCCGAACCTACAGAAATTCGCCGATTCGGACGCGGTGAAGGCCGAAGCCGCCAAGTACGAACCCGGCAAGTTCGACGTCGAGGAGAGCGCCAAGCTCATGACCGAGGCGGGCTGGACGAAGAATGGCGACGGGCTGTGGGAGAAGGACGGCAAGACGTTCGATGCCACGATCCAGGCCTTCGAGACCATTCATGGCGACATCGCTCCTGTGCTGGCCGAAATGCTGCGGCAGGCGGGCTTCGATTCGAATGTCAATTTCGGCACCGACGCCTACCAGAACATGGTCGACGGCAAGGCCGGGCTCTATCTCTTCGGCCATGGCGCCAGCCTCTATGATCCCTTCGAGGCGCTGAACCTGTTCCACGGCAAGTACAGCGAGTCGATCGGCTCGGCCGCAGGCAACAACCGCTTCTCGCGCTACAAGAATCCCGAGTTCGACAAGATTCTCGACGAGATCTCGCCGCTCGGTTCCGACGATCCGAAGTTCCAGGAAGGCGCCGCGAAGGCTCTCGGCATCTACTGGCGCGATGTGATCGACGTGCCGGTCATCCAGTGGTTGCATCGCATTCCTTACAACAACCACTACTGGAAGAATTGGCCGAGTTCCACGAATGTCGCCGCCGGTGAGAACGGCGCGTTCTGGGCCCATACCGGCGCCCTGGTGATCACGGGTCTTCAGCCCTCCGGCGCGAATTAGCGCAGGAGCCGCGGATCACTGTCCGCTTTGCGACAAAGGTGCGCGCCCCGCGGCGCGCACCGCACCACCGCAAACGATACGGCAAGCGACGTCAGGGACCATCACGTGAGCCTCAAACTCGTCATTCGGCGGCTACTATTCCTCGTCTTGGTGATATGGGCCGCCTCGACCATCGTCTTTTTCATTCCACGCCTGTCGAGCCGCAACGCGCTACGCGAACGGTTTGGCGAGCTGGCGCGGACAGGCGGTTTTTCGCCAGCCGACCTCGAGAAGATCATCGCCTCGATGAACCGGCAGTTCGGCCTCGACCGGCCGCTCTACGAGCAGTACTGGACCTATCTCGGCAACATCCTGCACCTCGATTTCGGCTATTCGCTCTATCGCTATCCGACGACCGTTACCGAGTTGATCGCGCAGTCGCTGCCCTGGACGCTCGGTCTGCTGCTCGTCACGACCATCCTCAGCTTCATCATCGGCAATTTGCTCGGCGCAGTCGCCGCCTGGCCGCGCGCGCCGCACTGGCTGCGCGCCTTCGCGACGCCGTTCATCCTTCTGACGGGCGTACCGCCGGTCATCATGGGCATCCTGCTGCTGTTCTTCATCGGCTTCCGACTCAAATGGCTGCCGCTCGGTGGCGCCTATTCGGTCGGCGTGGTGCCGACCTGGACCTGGACCTTCTTCTTCGACCTAATGCGTCACCAGATTCTGCCGGGGCTCGCGCTCATCCTCGGTTCGGTCGGCGGGTGGGTGCTGTCGATGCGTGGCATGGGCGTCACCATCCAAGGCGAAGACTATGTGAACTTCGCCGAGCACAAGGGGCTGACCGGCGGCCGGATCTTCCGCGACTATTACCTGCGCAACGCCATGCTGCCGCAGGTGACGGGCCTCGCGCTGGCGCTCGGCACGATGGTGACTTCCGCGATCATCGTCGAAGGCCTGTTCGGGCTTCCCGGCATCGGGACGATGCTGAACCTCGCCATCCGCGCCAACGACTTCCCGACGATCTACGGCATCGTGCTGTTCATCACCATCGCGGTCGCGGTGCTCATGACCATCGTCGAGTTCATCTATCCCCTGCTCGACCCCCGCGTCCGCAGTTCATAAGGAGCGAAACGCATGTCGACTGTCGCGCTGTCGCCCCCGATTTTGAAGCAGGTTGAGCGGCCCAGCCGTTTCGTCCTCTTCCTCCGCTATCTGCGCCGCAACAAGGGCCTGGCCTTCGGCGTCCTGATCCTGCTCGGCCTCGTCGCCTTCACCGTCATCGGCCTGATGACAGTCGATCTCAAGCAGGCCTATCCGCTGTCTGTCGCCGCCAAGAAGCCACCGAGCTGGAAATATCCGTTCGGTACAGACTTCTTCGGCCGCAACCTGCTCGCCGCCATGGTGGTGGGCATGTGGCAGACCGCGTTCATCGGCGTGTTCGCCGGCGGCCTCGGCACGCTTATCGGCGTCGTCCTCGGCTTCATCTCGGCTTATTTCGGCAAGTGGATCGACGGCACCATCCGTACCGTCTGCCAGATCCTGACGCCGATTCCGGTTCTCCTGATCCAGGTCGTCATCGCCGGCTCGCTCGACAAGCGCGACGTCACGATCGTCACCATGGCGCTGATCGTCGTGCTTCTCGCCTGGATGGGACCGACGCTGGTCATCCGCTCGCAGGTGCTCACCATGAAGGAGAGGCAGTTCGTCGCCGTCGCCAAGCTTTCCGGCGTCAGCGATCTCGGCATCATCTTCAAGGAAATCCTGCCCTGCCTGCTGCCCTTCATTGCGGCCGCTTTCGTGGCGCAGGTCTTTTCGGCGGTGTTCGCCGCCTTCTATCTGGCGGTACTCGGCCTCGGACCGCTGCGCGAGCCGCTGCTCGGCAACATCATCTGGGCCGCGCAGTCGCAAGGCGCCTTCTTCAATGGCTGGTGGTGGTGGCCGATCATCCCGTCGATCGCGATGATCCTCATCCTCGGTTCGCTTGCGCTCATCAATATGGGCCTTGACGAGCTCGCCAATCCCCGCGTGCGCAGGTCGGAGTGACCACGATGAACACCATTCTCGTGCAGGATCCGGCACGGCCGGTAGAAGCAGTGCGCCTCCGCGCGGTGGGGGACGGGGGACCCATCCTTCGCGTCAACAATCTCGAAGTCACCTATTACACGGACTCGGGCCGCGCCAAGGCGCTCGACGATGTCAGCTTCACGCTGAACTCCGGTGAAAAGCTGGGCATGGTCGGGGAGTCAGGCTCGGGCAAGAGCACCCTCGCTCTTGCCATGATGCGCATGATCAAGGCGCCGGGACGCATCGAAGGCGGCTCCGTCGTCGTTGGCGGCGGCGATCTCATGACGCTCGACGCGGAAAGTATGCGCAAGGCGCGGCTCTCCCGCATCGCCTACATCCCGCAGGGCGCGATGAACTCGCTGAACCCCGTGACACGGATCGGCGCGCAGATGGTCGATGCGGTCAAATCGCATCTGCCGCGCGAGGGCCGCGCCGCGATCGAGGCTCGTTGCAAGCGCGCGCTTCAGTCGGTCGACCTCGATCCCGGCGTCTATCGCATGTACGCGCATGAGCTTTCCGGTGGCATGAAGCAGCGCGTCTGCATCGCCATCGGCATCCTGCTCGATCCGCATGTGATCATCGCCGACGAGCCGACAAGCGCGCTCGACGTCGTCACGCAGCGGCAGGTGATGGAGACGATCGACAATGTGCAGAAGGCGATCAACGCGGCCGTCATCCTGATCGGCCACGACATGGGCCTGATGGCGCAGTTCGTCGACAAGGTCGCGGTCATGTATGCCGGCCGACTCGTCGAGGTCAGCACCGTCCGCGAGATGTTCACGGACCCGAAGCACCCCTATTCGCAGGCGCTTATCTCCAGCCTTCCGAGCCTCGGCAACAAGGGCGTATTCCAAGGCATTCCCGGCCTTGCCCCGTCGCTGCTTCGCCTGCCGAGCGGCTGCGCGTTCCATCCGCGCTGCGCCAGCGCGATGCCCCATTGCACGACGATCCGGCCGGAGCCGCAGGTCCTGCCCGGCGGCAGGCGCGTGACCTGCCATCTCTATGACGGAGAAGCATGACATGGCCGACTTGCTGCGCCTCGAGAACGTCTCGAAGGTCTATTCGCACGGCATCATCAACGCCCATTCAACCATTGCGCTTCGCAACTTCTCGCTGACGCTGAAGGAAGATGAGCCAACCATCCTCACCGTCGCCGGCGAGAGCGGCAGCGGCAAGACGACGCTCGCCATGCTGCTGCTCGGCTTCATCACGGCCTCGGCGGGACAGATCATCTACCGCGGCAAGAACATCGCCTCGCTGCACGGCGCGGAAAAAATGGCCTATCGCCGCGAGGTCCAAGCGGTGTTTCAGGATCCGTTCGCGGTCTTCAACCCGTTCTATACGGTCGACCACCTGCTCACCGTCCCGATCAAGCGTTTCGGCCTCGCGAAATCAAAGGCAGATGCCCGCAACAAGATGGAGGAGGCCCTGACGGCAGTCGGCCTTCGCCCGGAGGACATTCTCGGTCGCTTCCCGCACCAGCTCTCGGGCGGGCAGCGGCAGCGCATCAATGTCGCCCGTGCCCTGCTCTTGAAGCCGCGCCTGCTTATCGCCGACGAGCCGGTTTCGATGGTCGACGCCTCTCTGCGCGCGACGATCCTCGAGACGCTGCGCAACCTGCAGCGCGACCATGGCGTCTCGGTCATCTACATCACGCATGACCTCACAACGGCCTATCACATCGCGAAATCGATCATCGTGCTCTATCGCGGCTCGGTGATGGAGGCCGGCGACGTCGACCGCGTGATCAAGGAACCGCAGCACCCCTACACGCAGCTCCTGGTCGACTCGATCCCCTGGCCCAATCTCGACCAGCGCTGGGGGGCGCAGCCGATCAAGGCGCGCGAAGTCGGTGGCAATACGGATGGCTGCCGCTTCCGGACACGGTGTCCGATGGCGATGGAGATCTGCAAGCAGGATCCGCCCTTGTTCCGCATCGACGAGCGGCACGCGGCGTCCTGCTTCCTCTACGAAAAGCGCCCCGAAATCGCCAAGGCCCAGCTTTCCGAACTCCTACCCGTCTGAACCCACTCCGCATGCGCGTCCACCACAGCCGGTCCGCGATCGGCGCCGATCATGGGAATTACTTGCCGATGCTCGAAATCGCTGAATTCATCAGCCCGACGCCGACGCCTGTCTGGCGGCTGGCGCAGCAGGCCGGCGTCAGCCTCGCGGTTGGCGGGTTGCCGCCCGAGGATCTTCTCGAAGGCGAGGCACCCTGGGACTTTGCGCCACTGAAGCGGCTCAAGGAGCGCTACGAGGCCGGCGGTTTCAAGCTCGTGGTGATCGAAGCGCGGCCGCCGCTCAACAAGGCGAAGCGTGGCCTGCCAGGGCGCGACGCGGAGATCGAGACGGTCTGCCGGCTGCTGACCAATATGGGCCGGCTCGGCATTCCCGTCTGGTGCTACGAGTGGATGACCGACTTCAACTGGGTCAGGACCAATCTCGCGACGCCCTCGCGCGGCGGTTCCGTGGTGACGAGCTTCCGGCTTGAAGACGTGCCTGAAGACCTGACCACCAATCCGCCAATCGACGAAGAGGCGCTCTGGGCCCATCTCGAATATTTTCTGAAGAAGGTCCTGCCGGTCGCCGAGAAGGCAGGCGTCAAGATCTCGATGCATCCGGATGATCCGCCGTTGTCGCCGATCCGCGGTGTCGGGCGGATCATGCGGTCGATCGACAATTATCAGCGTCTGATCGAGCTCGTCCCGAGCCCGATGAACACGATCACGCTCTGCCAAGGCAACTTCACGCTGATGACGGACGACCTGCCGGCCGCCATCCGTAAGTTCGGGAAGACAATCTCCTTCGTTCATTTCCGCGACGTGCGCGGCACACCGGAGGCCTTCGAGGAAACCTGGCACGACGCCGGCAAGACCGACATGCTGGCCTGCATGAAGGCCTATCGCGACATCGGCTTCGACGGCGTCCTGCGGCCCGATCATGTGCCGACCGTCGAGGGCGACAGCAACGACCATGCCGGCTACTCGGCCTTCGGGCGGCTTTACGCCATCGGCTATATCCGCGGCCTGCACCAGGCCGTCTACGCATCATGAAGCATCAGGAAGGAACGCGCCGATGAGCGCGACGAGCATGGCGAATGACCCATCCGCCCCCGCGGCCGGAGGCTCAATCAGGACGATCGCCGTCACAGGCGGCAGCGGGCGCATCGGGCGGGCGATCACCGATGAGGCGGTGCGTCGCGGGCACCGCGTCATCAGCATTGACCGGGTCGCGCCGCCCGCTAAGGCCGACTTGACGGGCGTCCACTTCGTCGAAGCGGATATTGGCGACTATGACGCGCTGGTCGAGGCCTTCCGCGGCGCTGACGCCCTGATCCACATGGCGGCGATCCCAGCGCCGGGGCGCCATCCCGATCACATCATTCATAACAACAACGTCGTCGGCAGCTACAACGCACTGCGTGCCGCCGTCGAAGTCGGCATCACCAGGATGGTGCAGGCGTCAAGCGTCAATGCGATCGGGCTTTCCTTCAGCCGCGAAGCGCATTTCGACTATCTCCCGCTCGATGAACAGCATCCGAACTATTCCGAAGAGCCCTACAGCCTTTCGAAATGGATCTGCGAGCAGCAGGCCGACAGCTTCGCGCGCCGCTACAGCGAACTCGGCATCGCCTCGATGCGGTTTCACTATGTCTGCGAGGCCCGCGCCAAAGCCGCCGAAATCTATGCTCATGCGACGCCTGAGATCGCCAAGCATCTCTGGGCCTATACGACGTTCGATGCCGCGGCGCGTGCCTGCCTGCAGGCGCTCGATGCGCCGTTCACCGGCCATGAGGTTTTCTACATCGTGGCGCCCGATACGGTGGTCGATATACCGAGCCTCGAACTCTCCGCACGCTTCTTCCCGGATGTGCCGGTTCGCGGCGACCTCAGCGGCTATCGCAGCTTCTTTTCCTCCGCCAAGGCCGAGCGGATGCTCGGCTGGCGCCATACTCTCGACTAGCCCGCCTGTCGCCCGCCGTACCCCCGCCCCGTCTCAAGGTTGCCTTCCATGAAAATCACCGACGTCAAAGTCATCGTCTGCTCGCCGGGGCGGAACTTCGTCACCGTCAAGATAATGACCGACGAGGGCCTCTACGGCATCGGCGATGGCACGGTGAACGGCCGCGAGCTCGCGGTCGTCAGCTATCTTCAGGACCACGTCGCGCCGCTGCTGATCGGCCGCGATCCGGCCCGGATCGAGGATATCTGGCAGTATCTCTATCGCGGTGCGTATTGGCGGCGCGGGCCGATCACGATGGCGGCCATCTCGGCCGTCGACATGGCGTTGTGGGATATCAAGGGCAAGGCGGCCAACATGCCGCTCTATCAGCTGCTCGGCGGCGCCTCCCGCGAGAAGGTGATGGTCTATTCGCATGCGCAGGGCATGACGATCGAGGAAGCGGTCGATGCAGTCGGCAAGAAGCGTGACGAGGGCTACCTCGCGATCCGCGCCCAGGTCGGCATTCCCGGCCTGCCCGCCATCTACGGCACCGGCAAGGGCTCGGTGCAGGGTACAGGCGGGATGGTCGACGCGCTGCCGAACGAGGAAGTCTGGTCGACCTCGAAATACATGGTCCACATCCCCAAGCTGTTCCAGCGGCTCCGCGACACCTATGGCGATGAACCGCATCTCCTGCACGACACGCATCATCGCCTGACGCCGATCGAGGCGGCGCGGCTCGGCAAGGATCTGGAGCCGTATCGCCTGTTCTGGCTTGAGGATCCGGTGCCGGCCGAATTGCAGGAGGGCTACCGCCTCATCCGCCAGCACACGACGACGCCGATTGCGCTCGGCGAGGTGTTCAACACGATCTGGGACGCGAAGCTGGTCATGGAGGAGCAGCTCATCGACTATATCCGCGCCACATCAGTTCATGCTGGTGGCGTCACCGGGCTCCGGCGGATCTTCGACTTCGCGTCGGTCTATCATATCCGCACCGCCTGCCACGGGCCGATGGACGTCTCCCCGGTCGCCATGGGCGCCAATGTCCATATCGATCTCTGGGTGCCGAATTTCGGCATCCAGGAATTCTCCGGCTACACGCCGCTGATGCATGAGGTCTTCCCCCATGCCTGGCAGCAGGACGGCGGCCATCTGCATCCGGGCGAAGCGCCCGGCCACGGCGTCGATATCGACGAGGATCTCGCAGCCCAATACCCCTATGAGCGCGCCTATCTGCCGGTCAACCGGCTCGAGGACGGCACGATCTGGCACTGGTAGCGCCACGCGGCGCATCGCGGAATTTCGGAGGAGAACACCATGATCGAGACGAAGGACATCGTCCGGCCGCCGGTTGAACTGGTTCGCGCGCTGCAGGCGCTTGGCTGCGCGACGGCCTGCAGCACGCTGCACCATATGGGCGTGCGCGACACCTTCATCGAAGGCCCCGTCGCCTGGACACCGGGACGCGCGGTCGCCGGACCAGCGCTGACGCTGCAATTCATGCCGAAGCGCGAGGACCTCTACGGCGACGGCGAATATCTCGATCCCGAGAAGCAGCTGCACCGCCATGTGCTCTATCACACGCAGCCCGGCGACATCGTCGTGGTCGATGCGCGCGGCGATATGCGCTCAGGCATCTTCGGCGAGATGATGCTGACCTATTTCAAGGGCCGCGGTGGCGCCGGCGTCGTCATCGACGGCTGCATCCGCGATTTCCCGCACGCCAAGCAGATCGATCTCGGCTATTGGCTGCGCGGCGTGACGCCGAACTTCCACACCCAGACCAAGCTGATGCCCTTCGCCGTCAACACGCCGATCGCCTGCGGCGGCGTCACCGTGATGCCAGGCGACATCATCGTCGCCGATGATGACGGCGCCTGCGTCGTTCCGGCGGCGCTCGGCTACCAGGTGCTGGAACATGCCGGCACGCATCACGACTGGGAGGACTTCTCGCGCGAGATGCTGCTCAAGGGCGGCTCGCTGCAGCGCTATTATCCGTTGTCCGACGAAGCGCGCCCCGAATATGAGGAGTGGCGCAAGAGCAACCCCCTCCCCACGCTCTGAGCCGTTTCCTCGCTTCTTCCTCGAACTGTCGGACCACTCGCGATGAAAATCACGGAAATCCGCGCCTATCCCGTCTGGGTCGGCACGCGCAACCAGCTTCTGGTCAAGATTGAAACAGACGAAGGCGTGTTCGGTTGGGGCGAGAGCGGGCTCTCGGGCCGCGAGAAGGCGGTGGTCGGCGCTCTCGAGCACTATCGGGAATTCCTCATCGGCCGCGATCCGTTCCGGATCGGGGCCCTGTGGCAGGAGATGTATCGCAGCCAGTATTTCGAGGGCGGGCGCGTGCTGCAGGCGGCCATCTCGGCCATCGACATCGCGCTCTACGATATCCTCGGCAAGGCCCTTGGCGTACCGGTCCACCAGCTTCTTGGCGGCAAGCAGCGCGATCGCATTCCGACCTTCGCGTCGACGACGGCCGCGCCCGGCGAGGCGATGATCGAGCAGGCAAAGGAGTTGGTGGCGGCAGGCTGGGTCGCCATGCGCCTGTCGCCCTCCGGCCACGCCAACCCGACGGTGTATGAGCCGCGCGAGCATATCGCGACGACCGCCAAATGGTGCGTCAAGGCGCGCGAGGAGCTCGGCGGCGATGTTGTGCTCGGCATCGACTATCACCACCGCCTATCGGTCGCCGAGGCGGCAAGCTTCTGCCAGAAGATGCCGTCCGGCACGCTCGATTTCCTGGAGGAGCCGATCCGCGACGAGACGCCGGAAGCCTATGAGGCGCTGCGGCGGATGGTCGACATCCCCTTCGCCATCGGCGAGGAATTCGCCTCGAAATGGCAGTTCCTGCCCTTCATCGAGCGCGACATCCACCAATTTAACCGCATCGACATCTGCAATGTCGGCGGACTGACCGAGGCGATGAAGGTCGCCGGATGGAGCGAGGCGCATTATGTCGACATGATGCCGCATAATCCGCTCGGGCCGATCTGCACGGCGGCAACCGTGCATTTCGCGGCAGCCGTGGCGAACTTCTCCTGGCTGGAGACCCGCACCTCGACCGCCGAACAGCTCGGCTTCGACAATTCTGATTTCTTCCCCGTCCAGCCGCGCATCGAGAACGCGCATTATGCGGTCACGGATACACCAGGCCTCGGCGTCGAGGTGAACGAGACGCTGATCCAGCAGCAGAGCTTCAAGTTCTGGGAAGCACCGCACCTGAAGCGCCACGATGGCTCGGTGACGAATTGGTAGCGCTGCCGCTGAAAGAGATCGAGACGCCGGCCTTCGAGGTCATCGACCCGCGTTTCGAAGCCTGCACCGTCCCGGACGCCGGCGCACGCCGCATCTGGAGCGGCGGGCGCTGGGCGGAGGGACCGGCCTGGCTGGCGAGCCAGGGCCTGCTCGTCTGGTCGGATATTCCCGGCGATACGATCTGGTCGTGGCACGAGGCCAGCGACACGGTTTCGACGTTCCGCTATCCGGCCAACAGTCCGAACGGCAACACGGTCGATCGTTCGGGCCGGCTTGTCTCTTGCGAACAGACGCCGCACCGGATCACGCGAACGGAGACAGACGGCAGCATCACATCGCTTGTCGACCGCATCGAGGGGCGTCGCTTCCAGTCGCCGAACGACGTCGTCGTTAAATCCGACGGCTCGATCTGGTTCAGCGATCCGAGCTATGGCCGCAAGGCCGAGCGCCCTGCAGGCGCCGATGTCGAGGGCTGCCATGTCTACCGCTTCGATCCCGCGACAGGCGCAGTGCGACAGGTGACGCATGACTTCGTCATGCCGAACGGCCTCGCCTTCTCGCCGGACGAGAGCTTGCTCTACATCGTGGACACCGGCAGCACGCATCTGGCGGACGGCCCCAACCATCTTCGCCGCTTCCGGGTCGGCGCCGATGGCGCCCTTTCGGGCGGCGAGGTGCTGATCGCCGAGCCTGGCGGCCATTTCGACGGACTGCGCGCCGATACGGAGGGCCGCCTCTGGATGGGGACCGACGACGGTGTCCGCTGCTACTGGCCGGACGGGACATTGATCGGTCGTCTGCGGCTACCCGAGCGCGCCGCGAACCTCACCTTTGGCGGCGCCGACGGCCACCTCCTGATGATGACGGCGACGACCTCCGTCTATGTCTGCCGTGTGAATGCAGCCGGCGCAACGCCCTAGACGGCGGATCGGAGCCCAGTCATGAAGATCACTGCGATCGAAACCCACATCGTCAATGCCGATCTGCGCAACTGGGTGTTCGTGCGCGTGCTGACAGACGAGCCCGGCCTGTACGGCTGGGGCGAGGCGACGCTCGAATGGAAGGCGCGCGCCATCGTCGGCACCATCGCCGATCTCGAGCCGCTGGTTCTTGGACGTGACCCGCGCGACATCGAGCAGGCGGTGCGCGCCATGAAGAAGCACGGCTTCTGGCAGCCACTCGGCGTCATCGGCATGACCGCATTGTCCGGCATCGAGATGGCGCTCTGGGACATTTTCGGCAAGTCGCTCGGTGTTCCTGTCTGGCGCTTGCTCGGCGGCAAGGTCCGCGACCGCGTCCCCGTCTACACCCATCTTGGCCTCGGCGAGATGGACGCCGTCTATAATTCCATGGATGCCAGTTCGCTCGTGGAGCGCGGGCTCGCCGTCAAGGAACAGGGCTACAGGGCGATGAAGATCGTCAACGTGCCCTACACGCACTACACGGCGACGCCGCGTGCTATCGACGACTTCGCGAACAGCATGGCGGCGCTCCGCGATGCCGTCGGCCCCGAGATCGAGTTGATGGTGGATTTCCACGGCCGCTGCGCCTCCGCCGGCGCGGCGCTGGCCTATCTCCATGCGCTCGAGCCGTTCAACGTGATGTTCGCCGAGGAGCCGATCCCGCCTGGCGACGTCCCGTCGATGAAGGCGATCGCCATGGCCTCGCGCGTGCCGATCGCGCATGGCGAGCGGCTGACCAGCGCGGCGGAGTTTGCACCTTATATCGAGGCACGCACCATGACGGTGGCGCAGCCCGACCTCTGCCATTGCGGCGGCTTCAGCGAGGCGAGGCGCATTGCAGCGCTCGCCGAGGTCGCCGGCATCGGCCTTGCGCCACATAATCCGCTCGGACCGATCGCTGGCGTGGCAGCCCTGCATTTCGACATCGCGACGCCGAATGTCATCATCCAGGAGGAGATGACCGGCGCCGTGCCTTGGTATTTCGAGGTCGTCGACGGCCCGATCCGGCGCGTAGACGGCGCCTGGCAGATCCCCGAGCGGCCCGGCCTCGGCATCGAGGTCGACCTCGCGGTAGCGGCGCGGCACCCCTGGAAACAGGAACCGTTCCCGACCCGCGCGGCAGCCATGCCCGATGGCACGATCGTGGATTGGTAAACCGATGACAGCCCGCCTTCAGGACAAAGTCGCGATCATCACGGGCGCCGGACGCGGCATCGGCGCAGCCATCGCCCATGCCTTCGCGCGCGAGGGCGCCGCGGTCGTCATCGCAGAACGCGACGCAGCGACAGGCCGGGCAACCGCCGACACTATCGCGGCGACCGGCGCGAGCGTCCTGTTCGTCGAGACCGACGTCACGTCCGATGCCGCGGTCCAGGGCGCCGCCGAGGCGACGCTGGCCCGCTTCGGGCGGATCGACATCCTCGTCAACAATGCCGGCATCAATGTCTTCCACAAGCCGCATGAGACGACGGAGGCGGAGTGGCGACGCTGCTTCGATGTCGATCTCGACGGCGTCTGGCGCATGTCGAAGGCGGTCCTGCCGGCCTTGCGGGCGCAGCGCTCGGGCGCGATCGTCAATATCGCCTCCTCGCATTCCTTCTCGATCATTCCAGGCTGCTTCCCCTACCCGGTGGCAAAGCACGGGCTGCTCGGCCTGACGCGGGCGCTCGGCATCGACTATGCGGCGGAAGGCATCCGCGTGAATGCTATTGCGCCGGGTTATATCGAGACGGATCTGGCGATCGACTACTGGAACACCTTTCCAGACCCGGCGGCCGAGCGGAAGCGCGTCTTCGACATGCATCCTCCAAAACGCATCGGGCGACCCGAGGAGGTCGCAATGACCGCACTGTTCCTCGCCTCCGACGAGGCGCCCTTCATCAATGCCGCCTGCATCGTCATCGATGGCGGCCGCTCGGTGCTCTATCACGAGTAGCCGACGGCCCGGCCGTCAGGGGCAGACCATCCCGCAGGCCATGCAAACCGCTGCCGCAACGCGATTTTGAAGCGCGGAAGCAGTGCCTAGCGGCACTCGGACTCAAACCTCCTCTCACTTTTTCGTGACGACAGGAGTGACAGCCGCCGCGACGGATTTCCGGCGTCGTCGGAACCCCATGTCCGGCGCAGGCCGCTTTACGGCGACTTTGTGTCGGCCGCATCACGCGCCGCAACATGCCCTTTTCCGCACCGCGCAACCTTACGCGGATTTAATGGATCGGCCCCGCATAGCCGGTTCATAGCTGGCAGCAGTAACAGGGGATCTCGTCATGCGGAAAGCAGCTGTTCTGGCTGTCGGCGTCGCTGCAATCGTAGCCGCGGGTGCATTGGGGTTGGGCTACTGGCGCCAACAGCCGCCGTTCCTCTTCGGAACGGCACGGGCCGCATCCGCGACAGACGGCACGACCTCGCCGGCCACGGAGGCAAAGGGCGGCGCGCCCGCCGGCGGAAAGGGTGGCCGACATGGCGGCGGCGCCGTTTCTGTCACGGTAGCGACGGCAGTTGCAGGAGACCTTCCGGTCCGGCGCTCGACGATCGGCTGGATCGCCTCGACTGCTTCGACAACCGTGACGACCCAGCAGCAGGGGATCGTAACCCGCTTGCTGGCGGCCAACGGCCAGGAGGTGAAGACTGGCGACGTCTTGGCCGAGCTCGACGACCGCGCCGCGCAGGCGACGCTTGATCGCGACACGGCGGCGATGACGCGCGACGAGGCCTCCGTCACGTCGACGAAGGCCGATCTGACCCGGGCACAAGATCTCTTCGGGCGGAAATTCGACAGCCAGCAGCAGCTCGACCAGGCGACCGCCTCGGCCGCCAGTGCCCAGGCGGTTGTG
The DNA here is from genome assembly GCF_900129325.1 of Kaistia soli DSM 19436. Classification (GTDB taxonomy): domain Bacteria; phylum Pseudomonadota; class Alphaproteobacteria; order Rhizobiales; family Kaistiaceae; genus Kaistia; species Kaistia soli. The sequence continues at coordinate 237,506 of NZ_FQUP01000004.1, forward strand.
ACGCTGGACGCGGCCAATATCGCCGCCGACAAGGTCGTGCTCGACGAGATGCGGATCAAGGCGCCGCATGACGGCCGGCTCGGGGCCTTCGCGATCACCGTTGGCAGCCTGATCCAGCCCGGCAACGCGATCGTCACACTGACCGATATTGACAACATCGAGGCGCTCTTCGCCGTCTCGGATGCCGATGTCGATCTGTTGCGCCAGTCGCTGACAAAAGGCCCCGTATCCGTCCAGGTGTCGGCCGCCGATCCAGGCGCCGCGCCCTCCAACGGTACCGCTCAGGCGGCGAAGCCCGACGCAGTCGCGACGGCAGGAAATTCCGTTTCCGCCGGGCAGGTCGATTTCATTGACAGCACGATTGTTCAGGGCTCGGGCACCATGTCGGCCCGCGCCGCGGTCTCGAACAAGGATCGCGTGTTCTGGCCGGGTCAGGCAGTCAAGGTTGACATCGACCTTGGCACCAACAGAGGCATCGTCATCGTGCCGACGGTCGCGCTGCAACAAGGCCAGGGCGGCTCGAACGTCTTTGTCGTCAAGCCGGACAAGACCATCGATGTCCGGCCCGTCACGGTAGCTGGCATCGTCGGCGACAAGGCCGGCATAAGCGCGGGCCTCAGCGCTGGTGATCAGGTGGTCACTGAGGGCCAGCTTTCGCTGGCCGAGGGCATGACCGTCAATGTCCGCGACGGCAAGGCTGCCAAGCCCGGCGACCACGCGTCGAAGTCCAGGCCCACCGTCGTTGGAGACGCGTCGTGAACATCTCCGAATTCTGGATCCGCCGGCCGGTCGCCACGACGCTCTTGTTTCTCGGCATCGCGATGGGCGGGGTGTTCGCCTATCAGCAGCTGCCGGTCGCGGCCCTGCCGGAGGTCAGCTTCCCGACGATCAGCGTCAGCGCGCAGTTGCCCGGCGCCTCGCCGCAAACCATGGCGACGGCGGTCGCGACGCCGCTGATCAAGCAGTTCGAGACCATCTCCGGCATCGATACGATCAGCGCCACGAGTTCGCTTGGCAGCTCGCAGATCGTGCTGCAATTCGCGCTCAGCCAGAACATCGACACGGCCGCAGGCGACGTTCAGGCTGCGATCGACCGCGCCCAGCGGCAGCTTCCCGCGAACATGCAGAACCCGCCGAGCTATCGGAAGGTCAACCCGGCCGATGCTCCGGTGCTGTTCCTGGCGGTCCAAAGTCCGACGCTGCCGATGTCGACGATCGATGACTTCGCCGAAAACGTTATCTCGCCAAGCCTCTCGACACTGCCGGGCGTCGCGCAGGTGAGCGTCTATGGCGGCCAGACCTATGCGGTGCGCGTCCAGGTCGATCCGAGCAAGCTGGCGACCCGCGGCATCGGGCTCGACCAGGTCTCGACGGCGCTCGCAGGGGCCAACGACCAGACCCCCGTCGGCACGTTGACCAACAAGAGCCAGGACCTCGTCATCGACGCACCGACGCAGATGACCAACGCCGATCAGTTCAAGCAACTGATCATTGCCAATCCGAATGGCAGCCCCGTCCGCCTGATGGATGTGGCCAACGTCGTCGACAGCGTCGAAAACACGGAGACGGCCGGCTGGTACGATGGATCCCGCTCCATCGTTCTCGCGATCCAGCGCCAGCCGAGCGCCAACACGGTCGCAGTCGTCGATGCGGTCAATGCCGAATTGCCGAAGCTCGAAGCCTCGATGCCGGCCTCGATGACCGTTCACGTCATGAACGACCGCTCGACATCGATCCGCGCGGCGATCTCGGACGTGCAGATGACGCTCGGCATCACCATCCTGCTGGTGGTGCTGGTGATCTATCTGTTCCTCGGCAAGCTTTCGGCGACGATCATTCCGGCGCTCGCCGTGCCACTCTCGCTCGTCGCGGCTTTCGGCGGGATGTATTGGCTCGGCTTCAGCGTCGACAACATCTCCTTGCTCGGCCTGACGCTCGCGGTCGGCCTCGTCGTCGACGACGCGATCGTCATGCTCGAAAACATCATGCGCCATGTCGAGGAGGGCGAAAAACCCTTCGCGGCAGCCTTGAAAGGCAGTTCCGAGATCGGCGCGACGATCATCTCGATGACGCTTTCGCTCGTCGCCGTATTCCTGCCGATCCTGCTGATGGGCGGCGTCGTCGGCCGGCTCTTCAACGAGTTCGGCATCGTCGTGACATTGGCCATTGGCGCGTCGGCCGTCGTCTCGCTGACGCTGACGCCGATGCTGGCGGCCCGGTTACCCAAATCGGCCGCGGAACCCGGCCGCTGGGGACCCGCCGCCTGGTTCGAGAAGGCCTTTCTCTGGATCGAGCGGCGCTACGACCGGGGGGTCGGCTGGTGCCTCGCGCATCGCTTCATCATCATCGGCGTCTTCCTCGCGACCGTTGCGGCATCGGCCTGGCTCTTCATGACGCTACCGAAGGGCTTCTTCCCGCAGGAAGACATCAGCCAACTTTCGGTCTCGACGCAGGCGCGTCAGGATATCTCCTTCGACGCCATGAGCGGGTTGCAGCGGCAGGTCGAGGACGTTCTCCGCGCCTCACCCTATGTCCAGCATGTGGCCTCCTTCGTCGGCGGCGGCCCGGGCTCCCAGACGATGAATGCGGGCTCGCTTTCGGTACAGTTGAAGCCGAAAGACGAACGCCCGCCGCTCGATGTGCTGACGGCCGATCTCCGCCAGCAGCTCGGCCGCATTGCCGGCATCCGCAGCTATATCGTGCCTGTCCAGAATCTCCGCGTCGGCGGCATGAGCTCGCAGAGTCAGTACCAACTGGTCGTCCAATCGCTCGACCAGCCGACGCTCAACGACTGGACGACCAGGCTGACCGACGCAATGCGCGCCGATCCGCACTTTGTCGACGTCGCCAACAACCTGCAAAACAACGCGCTCCAGGCTCGCCTGGTGATCGACCGCGACAAGGCGTCGTCGCTCGGCATCACCGCCGCAACCTTGCGGCAGACGCTGGAAGATGGCTTCGGCACGGAGACGGTCGCGACGATCCAGAGTACCGGCTCGAGCTATGACGTCATCCTCGAATATGACCCCGACCTGTCCTGGTCGGACGATCTGCTGTCGACGATCCGCATCCGCGCCTCATCCGGCACGCTCGTGCCGCTTTCAAGCATCGCGCGGATCGATCGCGTGTCTGGTCCGGTGACGGTCAATCAACTCGGGCAGCTCCCGGCTGCGACCATTTCGTTCAATCTGCCTGAGGGCGTCGCACTCGGCGAAGCGACAGACCAGGTGACGATCCTCAAGCAGGACATCGGTCTGCCGGCGAATGTCTACACGTCCTATGCCGGCACGGCGCAGGTGTTTCAGGATTCGCTGTCGACGCAGGGGATCCTGATCCTCGCGGCAATCCTGACGATCTATGTCGTGCTCGGCATGCTCTATGAAAGCTTCATCCACCCACTTACCATCCTGTCCGGCCTGCCGGCGGCGGCGCTCGGCGCGCTGGTGGCGCTGAAATTCGCCGGGCTCGATCTGTCGGTCATCGCGCTGATCGGCATCCTGATGCTGATCGGCATCGTGAAGAAGAACGCGATCATGATGGTCGACGTCGCGATTGCCGGCCAACGCGAGGAGAATCTCGCGCCAGCCCCGGCGATCCATCGCGCCGCCGTCCGCCGCTTCCGCCCGATCATGATGACGACCTTCGCGGCGCTTCTCGGCGCATTGCCGATCGCGCTTGGCACGGGTGCCAGCGCCGAACTCCGCCAGCCGCTCGGCATCGCCGTCGTCGGCGGCCTGATCGTCTCGCAATTGCTGACGCTATTCATCACCCCGGTGATCTTCGTCGAGATGGAGCAATTCAGCCGCTTCCTCAGCCGCCTCGTCCACGGCCGGACGGCGACACCGCGCGCGGAACAGGCCGAACCCGTGGGCGACGCAGCGCTGCAGCCGGCAGGCGAATGAGCAGGCGCGGACGGGGGAGGTCGGCCGCCGCGGCGCCAAGGACCGCCTCCGTTCAAGAAATTTCCCCTTCTTGCCGATAAGGCCGGCAGAACCGCTTGTGCTGTCTCGCAGACTTTGTCAGTCATATGTCATTGGGCCACCGGACGGGGAAACGCCGGTGCCCATCAACAAGGAGGACTGGATGAACGCGCTGCATAGATTGCTCGGTGCGGTTCTCGTGGCTTCGAGCCTGTCGCTGCCGGCGGTCGCCCATGCCGACAGCACGGTGACGGGGCCCGGCGGCACCACCAGCGGCACCTACATGGACTACATGAAGACCGTGTATGACCGCGCCGGTGCACCCGAGATCACGTCGCTGCCGCTGACCGAATTCGACAGCGAATACAAGCTCAACCCGATGGGTGCGAAGAGCTGGTCGCAGTCGGCCGATGGCCTGACCTGGACCTTCAAGCTTCAGGATGGGCTGGTCTGGAGCGACGGCGAGCCCCTGACCGCCGAAGACTATGTCTTCGCGCTGCAGCGCGCCGCCAAGGAAGGCTACGACTTCAACTGGTACTGGTCGTTCGCCGGCGGCATCAAGGGCTGGTCCGACGTGACCGACAAGCATGCGGACCCGTCGACGCTCGGCATCAAGGCCGTGGACGCGACCACCATCGAGGTCACGACCGATGCGCCGAAATCCTACTTCCCGGGTGTCGCCAGCCTCTGGTACCCGGTTCCCAAGCACGTCGTGGACAAGATCGGCGACGACTACGCCCTGAGTGTCGACACGCTGGTCGCCTCCGGCCCCTTCATGGTGAAGAGCTGGGAGAAGTCCAACAACACGATGACGCTCGTCAAGAACCCGAAATATAACGGACCCTGGCCGGCGCAGATCGAAACGCTGGTCCTCGACACCCAGATCGGACCGCCTGAAGTCGGCTTCCCCGCCTTCATGGCCGGCGAGGCGGATTGGACCACGCTGAACGCAGGCCAGGTTCCGGTCGTCCAGCAGCAGTTCCCGGACGGCATCCGAAAGAACGCGGTGTTCGCGCTTTACTACCTAGCCTTCGATCCCGAAAAGGCGCCCTTCGACAACATCCATGTCCGCAAGGCCTTCCAGGCAGCCATCAATCGCGATGAACTGACCTCGACGGTGCTGAAGGATACGGCCGTTCCGGCGAAGTCGATCCTCGCGCCGAGCTATCCGGGCTACCAGCAGTCGATCGCCGACAAGACGGTGTTCGATGCGAAGCTCGCCAAGGAAGAATTGGCCAAGGCCGGCTATCCAGACGGCAAGGGCTTCCCGCCGATCGAGATTTGGTATCGCGAACAGGGCGGCTACAACGCGGCCATCGCCGCGCCGATGCTCCAGTACCTGCAGGCGCAGTTCAAGGACATCCTTGGCGTCGACATGGGCATCAAGTCGATGCCGACCAAGGATTGGACGGCGGCGCTCAAGGCGCGTTCGAACGGCTTGTTCCTTGCGCCCTATGAATATGACTATCTCGACCCGTCAAATTTCTACGATCTGTTCAAGTCGGGCGGACGCCATCACTACGCGTTCCCCGAATATGACAAGCTCGTCGATGCGGGCGATGCTGGCGCGGATTGGGACAAGCGCCTCGCCGACTATGCCAAGGCCGAGCAGGTCCTGACGGACAACGCCGCTCTGGTACCGCTGGTCCACCCTGTGACCATCGCCGCCGTCAGCGACAAGCTGAAGGGCGAAGGCGTGACGCCGAACTCGAAGGGCTTCACCCCGCTCGATCGCCTCTCCGGCTATCTCTACACGCACGTCACCAAAGAGTGAGGTCAAGGGCGGGCGCTTCCGGGCGCCCGCCTTCCTTTTCCGTTAATGGAGACGCGTGCAGATGCGGCTGGTCGAAATCGACGATCTCACGGTGAGCTTTCGCCAGTACGAGGGCGTCGTACAGGCGGTTCGCGGTGTCAGCTTCGATCTCGAAAGCGGCGAAAGCCTTGGCATCGTCGGCGAATCCGGCTCTGGCAAATCCGTCACCTGCTCGGCACTGCTGCGCCTCTTGCGTGAGCCGCCGGCGACTATTGCCGCCAAAAGGCTTTCGCTCGGCGGGCAGGATATGCTCCGCGCCGACAAGAAGGCCCTCGCTTCGATCCGTGGCCGCGTCGCCGCCATGGTTTTCCAGGATCCGATGACGTCGCTGGACCCGGTCTTCACCATCGGTCACCAGATCGTCGAGACGATTACGGCGCATCGCGATGTCTCGAAAAAGGACGCGATGCAGCGGGCGATCGCGCTTTTGAAGCGCGTCGAGATCAAGAACGCTGAGGCAGTGGTTCGCTTCTATCCGCACCAGCTCTCCGGCGGCATGCTGCAACGCGTGATGATCGCGATGGCGCTCTCCTGCGAGCCGGCCGTCCTCATCGCCGACGAGCCGACCACGGCGCTCGACGTTACCATTCAGGCGCAGATCCTGCAGCTGATCAAGGACATCCAGGCCGAGACCGGCATGGGCCTCGTGATGATAACCCATGATCTCGGCGTCATCGCCGAAACGGTCGACCGCGTCGTGGTCATGTATGGCGGTCGCGTGATGGAGACGGGGCCGGTCGAGGCCATCTTCGAGGCGCCGCTGCATCCCTATACGCGCGCGCTGCTCGCCAGCATCCCGGGTCAGAAGCCGGGCAAGCAGCGGCTCACCGAAATCCCGGGCGCCTCGCCCAATCCGGCCGATCCACCGCCCGGCTGCCCCTTCCATCCGCGCTGCCCCATGGCCATCACCGCCTGCAGCACGACGACGCCGGAGCTCGAGACCAAGGCGCCCGGCCGTACGGCTGCCTGCATTCGCGTCGCCGCAGAACTGGCCGCTGCATGACCGCTCCCGCTCTCGAACTTCGCCAGATCACCAAACGCTTCGACGCGCAGACGGTCGTCGACCGCGTCGATCTCATTGTGCCCCGCAACGAGGTCGTTGCTCTCGTGGGAGAATCCGGCTCGGGCAAGACCACAACCGGGCTGATGGCGCTACGTCTCGTCGAGCCAACGGCCGGACGGATCCTGCTTGGCGGCCAGGACATCACCGACCTGAGCCAGAAGGCGATGAAGCCCTTTCGCCGACAGACGCAGGTGGTGTTCCAGGACAGCTATTCATCCCTCGATCCAATGATGACGCTGGGCGAAATCATCGCCGAGCCGCTCGCGATCCATGCGATCGGCACACCGTCAGAGCGGCGCGACCAGGCGCGGCACTGGCTTGAGCGTGTCGGCCTTGATGGCAGCTATGCGACGCGCTATCCGCACGAGCTCTCCGGCGGCCAGCGCCAGCGCATATCGGTGGCGCGGGCGCTGATCCTCGGTGCGTCGGTGCTTGTCGCCGACGAGCCGACGTCAGCGCTCGACGTGTCGGTCAAGGCGCAGATCGTCAACCTGCTGCAGGACCTGCAAGGCGAAATGGGACTGTCGATGCTGTTCATCAGCCACGATCTTTCCGTCGTGCGCTCGCTCGCCGATCAGGTCGTCGTCATGCTGCGCGGACGCGTCGTCGAGCGCGGGCCGACCGACCGGATCTTCGCGGCCGCCCATCATCCCTATACGCGCGCGCTGCTCGATGCCGTACCGGTCATCGATCCGAAGACCCGCCGACGCCGGACATTTCTCAGCGCCGAGGAGCTGGCCGCGGGAACGCCGCGCTTCCGGCCGCATGAGATCGAGCCGCAGCCGCTGGTCGACACCGCCGACCCCCAGCTTGTCGCGCTGGTCGGCAGTCATTTTGTCGAAGCGATCGTGACGGAGGGGCGCTGACCATGCTGCAGTTCATCATCCGCCGCACGCTCTCGATGCTGGCCACCTTCTTCGTGGTGTCGGTCATCATCTTCCTGATGATGCACGCCATTCCTGGCGGTCCGTTCGACGGCTACGAGATGCCGCTGCCGGACAATATCAAGGCCAAGCTGATGGCCCAGCTCGGCCTCGACAAGCCGCTGTGGGAACAATATGTCCGCTACATGTGGGGCGTCTTCCATCTCGATTTCGGGGTGCCCTACCAGAGCCCGGGCGAAACGGTGATGGGCCTGATCGCCCATGCCTGGGTGCCGAGCCTCGTGCTTGGCGGGCTCGGCGTTCTGATTGGCGCGCCGATCGGCATCCTGCTCGGCATGGCTGCCGCCCTCAATCGCAACAGCTGGATCGACTATCTCGCCTCGGGCATCGCGACGCTCGGTCTGACGATCCCGGTCTTCGTGATCTCGACACTGCTGATCCTCGTCTTCGCTGTCTGGCTGCATTGGACGCCGGCGAGCGGCTGGGGCGAGCCGCGGCGCTGGATCCTGCCGATCATGGCCTATGCGGCGGTGCCGCTGGCGACCTATGCCCGCTATGCCCGCTCGGCGATGCTCGACACGCTGAACAAGCCCTTCGTGACTGTCCTCCGTGCCAAGGGCCTCAGCGAAAGGCGCATCATCTTCCAGCATGTGCTGCGCAATTCGGCGATTCCGATGATCACCATCTTCCTGCCGATGTTCGTCGGCATTGCCACCGGTTCAATCTTCGTCGAGGCGATCTTCCGTGTGCCGGGTCTCGGCGCCTATTTCGTCTCGTCGATCCAGAAGCGCGACTATCCGCTGGAAATGGCCCTGATGCTGATGATCAGCGCGCTCTTCTGCATCTCCTACCTGATCTCCGACATCCTCTACGCGCTGCTTAATCCGCGCATCCGCCTCGGAGGGAAGGCCCGATGACCGATCTCAGCGCAGCCGGCCCCGCTCTTCCGCGTCCGGGAAGCGCCAAACGACGCAGCCCGCTCTATCTCGCCTGGCGCCGCTTCGCGGCCAACAAGGCAGCGCTTGGCGCTGGCATCATCCTCCTCGTCATCATTCTGATGGCAATCTTCGCCCCGCTGGTCTCCAAGACCGGGCCGAACGAACAGGCTTTCCTGACCAAGGCGCTGGCGTTTCCGTCATCCGAACACTGGTTCGGCATCGACGATCTCGGCCGCGACTTCTTCACGCGCATCGTCTATGGCGCCCGCGTCTCGCTCGGCATCGGCTTGTCGGCGGCAGTGTTCAGCCTGCTGCTCGGCCTGCCGCTGGGGGCGCTCGCCGGTTATCTCGGCGGGCGGTTCGACTGGGTGATCATGCGCATCATCGAGCTGTTCTCCGTGGTGCCGCCGCTGCTCGCCGCTCTGCTGCTCGCGACGCTGACGCGAGGCGGCGTCTGGGCGATCGTGCTGATTGCCGGCCTGTTCGGCTGGGTCAATGTCTGCCTGCTGGTCCGCGCCCAGGTGAAATCCTTCCGCGAGAAGGAATTCATCATGGCGGCCCAGGCGCTTGGCGCGTCACCCTGGCACATCGTCTGGCGCCATCTGATCCCGAATTCCGTATCGCCCGTCATTGTCGGCTTCGTGCTCGCCATCCCGCTCGCCATGATGCTGGAGGCCTCGCTGAGCTTCCTCGGCATCGGCGTTCAGCCGCCAACGCCGAGCTGGGGCCAGATGATCAATGTCGGCATGAACTTCATGTATTTTTACTGGCACATGGCCGTCTTCCCGGTGCTGGCCCTCGCCGTCACCATCCTCGCGGCGTCGCTGCTCGGCGACGGCCTGCGCGATGCTCTCGATCCGACCCTGAAAGGGCGCTGACGTGACCACCAACCTGACCCAGCATTTCCTGCTCGATCCCAAGGTCGTGTTCCTGAACCACGGCTCGTTCGGCGCCTGCCCCCGTCCAGTCTTTGAGGAGTATCAGCGCTGGCAGGCGAAGCTGGAGCGCCAGCCAGTCGAATTCCTCGATTCCCGCCGCGGTCTCGAAGCCAATCTGCGTGTCGCCCGCACGGCACTCGCTGCCGAACTCCGCACGGCACCCGACAATGTCGCGCAGGTCTCGAATGCCACGACCGGCCTCAACATCGCCCTTCAGTCGCTGCCGCTGAAGGCTGGCGACGAAATCCTGACGACCAACCACGAATACAGCGCGCTTGAGAAGACGCTCCTCTTCATCGCCCGGCGCACTGGCGCGAAGATCGTTCAGGTCACGGTCCCGCTGCCGCTGACCTCGGCCGACGCCTTCCATGACGCCGTCCGCGCCGGCATCACGCCGCGCACGCGCGTACTCTTCCTCAGCCACATCACCTCACCGACCGCGCTGTTGTTCCCGATCGAGACGCTCGTCGCGGAGGCACGCGCGCAGGGCATCTGGAGCGTCATCGACGGCGCGCATTCGCCGGGTCATACCCCTCTCGATCTCGATGCACTCGGCGCCGACTTCTATTCCGGCAATTGCCACAAATGGATGATGTCGCCGAAAGGATCGGCGTTTCTCTATGTGCGGCCCGAACTGCAGGCGATGATCGATCCGCTCGTGATCAGCCATGGCTGGACGGCCGACAATAAGGAACCGGGTGTGCGTGGCCCCTTCGGCGCGTCGGCCTTTGTCGACGAAATCGAAATGCAGGGAACCCGCGATCCCTCGCCCTGGCTCGCCGTGCCGGCCGCTCTCGAGTTCCGCCGGGCGCATGACTGGTGGCGGGTTGCCGCCGAGTGCGGACGCCTCGCACAGGAAACGGCGGCGCGGGTCAGCGATCTCTTCGGTCTGCCGCCGCTGTCGAGCCCCGAATTTTCCGCTCCGCAGATGGTGGCGATGCCGATCCCGGCCTGTGATCCACTCGCCATCCACGACGAGCTCTATCGCGACTATGGCATCGAAATTCCTGTCTTCGAATGGCAAGGACACCATATCGCGCGATTGTCGTGCCAGGGCTATAATACCCGCGAACAGATGGATCTGCTGGTGCGCGCGCTCGGTGATTTGCTGGCGCAGCGACAGCCGCGCAGGAAGCAAAGCCAAGGGTGACTCCCATCGACGACCTCCTGATCGAGCCCGGCCGCCGCGATGCGGTCGAGTATCTCGAACGCATCAACACGACGACGCGTGGCGTCGCCGTGCTCGATGCCCTGGCGGAGATGATCGAGCGCGCCGGCCTTGGGGTCGGCGATCGCATTCCGCCCGAGCTTTCGCTCGCCGAGAAGCTCGGGGTTGGCCGCACGACGATCCGCGAGGCGCTGAACCGCTGGGAAGGTCTCGGCATCATCCGCCGCCGTCGTGGCGCCGGCACTTTCCTCGTGGCGCGCGTGCCCTCGTCGCGGGGCCACGCCCCGACCATGATCCGCCTCGAAGGCGAGGCGCTGCTCCGTCTCATGGAGGTGCGGCGCGCGCTCGAACGCGAGGTCGTGCGCAAGGCAACGATGAATGCCCACACCGCGCAGCGGCGTCAGATCTCGCGCCTTTGCGATGTCCTGATCGACGATGTCGATGCACGCCGTCCGTGGCGCAAGGCCGACGCCGCGTTTCATGGCGCGATCTACGAGGCGTCCGGCAACCCGATGTTCGGACAGATCCTGCTTAGCCTCGATCACGCGCTTGAGCGCTCGGCGGAGTCGCCGTTCGGCCGCGACGGCTTCGGCATCGCGTCGTTCCCGCCGCACCGTACTCTGGCCGATGCCATCCTCGACAGCGACGTCGAGGCGGCCGTCGCGGCGATCAACCAGATCCTCGACATCGTCGAGGGCGAGATCCGCGCCGTCATCGCGGGCGACCCGTCGCTCGCCTGAGGCGCCCCCGCCTAAGCGGCGGGAGCGCTCGTGCTTCGGTCAGGATGTCACGACGACACGCGTCCAGGCGCGCGGTCCGACCGTAAACCGCAGCTCGCCATTCGCCACTGCGACATCCTCGATCACCGCGCCCGAAAGCGATGTCCGCTTGGCCGCCGCTGGCGCCATGCGCCCGGCGCGGATGCGTGCCTCGGTGGCTTGATCGTCCGGATTGAGGAAGGTCAGCGCGACGCCGCCGTCGGCCGGCTCGAGCCGTGTCAGCATGAGCGGACCGGCATCGATGTCGAGAAGCTGGCCGCGCTCCGCCGCCAGCGGGCCACGCTCGGCATAAACATGCGCGGCAAGCGGTTGGGTATAGGCGAGTGCCGCCTGCACGGCAGCACCGAGCGGACGGCCGGACCCCGGCAGCAGCGTGAATCGGAAGCTGAAGCGGCCGCCCTGGTCGGCCTGGAAATTGGTCGACCAATAATTGTTGGTGAGCCAGGCATTCAGAATGGGCGCCGGCCGCACAACGCTGCCATCAGGTTCCCGCCAGCGCCCGAAGGTGAAGCCGCCGACCTGCCACAGCGGCGCGTCCGGCGTCGCCACGGTGAGGTCGGCGTTGCCGTCGGCGATGCGGATATAGCGCTGTGTGGTGATGTAGTGCCGGCTGGCGAAGGGAAGTTGTTCGTCGTCCAGCCGGACATTGGCGCCTGCCGTTTCATAGTCGCAGTGCCAGGCGCCGGCGAGGCGAACGGGAAGCGGCAGATAAATCCCGTGCGGCGACGCCAACGGCGCCTTGTCGACGATCGCCTCACATTCGAGCGCCGCCTGATCGGCGACCAGCCGCCAGACCACCGTGACGCGATCGCCGGTGGAAAAGGTGAAGCTCTGACGGATCTCAGCCCGGCCCTGCCCCGTGATCGCCTCAGCGTCCTCCGAGACCTTGCCCGCCTCCCGCACCGCGGACCAATCGGTATGCCAGGATTTGTTCCACTCGGCCGCTTCCACGTCGACACGGTCGAAGATCGCCTCACGTGTTCCGCCCTCCGGCCGCTCGAGCACCGGCACGCCGAAGGTGACACCCTCCGCCTTGCCGACATAATCGATACCGTCGAGCGTCAATGACGTCAGCCCGCCGGCCGGATCGATCTCGGCGCGAAGACGCCCATTCGAAAGGACCATGCTGTCCGCAGTCGGCGAAGCGGCGGCTCGAACACTTGCCGCAGATACGCTGAGATAGCCGAGCGCCGGAAGCTCGAACGGCTCGGTCCAGATCGCATGCCGGTCGGGCAAGTCGGAAAAGATCACGTCCTGGCGCTGGACACGATGCGAGGACGGTCCATGGGGAACGATCGCCTCGATCCCGAAGCCATCCCTGACCTCGCTGACGCCACCGACCGGCGGCAGAAGCGGCAGCTTCACCGACTGCCGCACGGCGAAGGGATGCGGATTATAGACAAGGAGCCGCGGCTCTTCGCCGCCGATCTCGCCGGCCAGCCTCTCCAATCCGTCGCGACGGAGCATGCGGGCGATGCTCGCCCCCTCCGGCGCCAGAGCGAGCTTCAGAAGCTGCTGAGTCCGCGTCTCCGGCGAAAACGGCTGGTTGATCGATCGATCGGCCCCCCAGGTATGCTCGGCATAGAGCCCGAGCGCCCGCCGCGCCGCTTCGAACAATTCGTCCTCGCGCTTCAGCGTCGCGCCGGGCACGAAGGCGCGCAGCCCCTCGGCGGCGGCGAGGTCGCGCTGGCCTTGCAGCGCCTGGCGCGTTTCCTGCGCCGTGCTGCCGGCGCCGAAATTCCACCAGTCCGTCCAGTCGCCGCGCATCAGCGGCAAGGTGTCGAGCGGTTCGTCGCGCAGCCGGTCGAAGAACTCGGAGATGGTGACGAAGCGGAGGCGCACCGCCGGATCGGTCGCGTTGAAGCGGCGGATAAATTCCGGCAGGGCACGCTGCGGCGCGCCGTTGTCATGATAGCGGATATTGGTAATCTGCATCATCAGGAAGGGATGCGGATAGCCCCGCTCCTCCCAGCTCTTCGCCCATTGCGGCACGCGGACCAGCGCCTCGTCGAAATCGACGGGAACGCGCATGCCACGGTCGCTGGTGACGCCATAGATGAAGCCATTATAGGCGATGATCTCGCGGCCAGCGGGCGACTGCCAGCGGAAAGCGCGCGGCCAGGGCCGCAGCGCATGGCCGAAATGCTCGTTGATCGCCATCGAAATGCCGCTGATGCCATGGTCGAGCAGCGCATCGACCATGCCCCAGGGCAGGCCGTTGACATCGGTATTCATCGCCGAGCGGACGGGAATGCCGAGGTCGCGGAAAAACTGGATCGGCTTCAGGACGTCGAGCGCCATGGAATGATCCATCAGCGGCGTCATGTGCCACTGCATGCCGGCCACCTCGAACTGACCGCGCCTGACGGCAGCAAGGAAGCGATCGCGGTCGCCGTTCGAGGCTCGGTTCCACCAGTCCATGGTCACGCCGGTAACCTCGCAGGTCCAGCGGAAGCGCGATTCATCGTCGAAATCGGCCGTGTCATCTGCGATGTCGAGCGCCTCGTCGATGAAGCGCCGATGCAGCTCCATCACCACAGGCTGCGGGTGCGTGTAGCCAATGTCGGTGTGCGAATGATGGACGAACAGAATTTCCCTGATCATCGGGCGCTCCGGTCAATCTAAGATGGAATGGATGTTCGATTTCAGCGCGGGAGACGGCCGCCCTTCCGGGGGTCGGCATAGTTCGTCTCGGGCATGACGCAGTACCAGTCAGGCCGCCCCGGATCGCGGTCGTAGAGATAGCCGCCCATCTCGCGATAATAGGCCGCGTATTGGGCGAGCTTGTCGCGATCGAGTTCGACGCCGAGGCCCGGCCCCTTGGGCAATGCGATCTTGCCGTCCTTGTAGGCGAGCTTGCCACCCGCGATAACGTCATCGGTCAGGTGGTGGTAATGCGCGTCCGCGGCGAAGCCGAGATTGGGCAGCGCAGCGCCGAGATGCAGCATCGACGCGAGCTGGATGCCGAGTTCGCCCGAGGAATGCACCGAAGCGCCATACTGGAACGTCTCCAGCACCGTGCCCGCCTTATGCGCCTGCCGAAGACCACCCCAAAATGTCGTGTCGAGCAGCACGACATCGACCGCTTCGAGGCGAATATTGGCGGCGAGCTGTTCGAAATTCACGACCACCGTGTTGGTCGCGGTCGGGATATCGATCGCCTTGCGCAGCCGCCGCATGCCCTCGAGGCCCCAGGTCGGGTCCTCGAAATAGTCGTTGTTGAGGTTGCCGATCGCCTTGGCGACGCGAATTGCCTCCTCGACGGTCCAGACGCTGTTCGGGTCGAGCCTGAGCTTCGCTTCGGGAAAGGCCTCGCCAAGCGCCTGCATCACCTCGATGTCATGCCCGGGCGGGAAAACGCCGCCCTTCAGCTTGTGCACCGTGAAGCCGTAGCGCGCGACGAGATCCTTGGCGTGGGTCACGATCTCGTCCGGTGTCGTCTCGCCGCCGAGACCGGTCTTCTCGTCGCGGTAGCGATAGAAGATGTAGCTCGCGAACGGGATCTCCTCGCGCAGCGACCCGCCGATGAGATCGCAGGCGCGAATACCGAGAAACTTGCCCGCGACATCCATGCAGGCCATCTCGATCGCCGCATGCAGCTGCAGCCGGTTGTTATAGAGCGAGGCGGTCGGGTTCATGATCTTCCACCGCAGCTGTTCGAGCTGCAGCGGATCGTGCCCGACCAGATAGGGCTTGAGGCCCGCGATCGCGGCCTCGGCCGACTGCCCGCCGCCGCCGAGCTCGCCGAGGCCGATGAGCCCCGCGTCGGTCTCCACCTCGACGATGGTTCGCACGAAACGGCCCCAATGCGCGCCATTCGAATGGCGCAGCGGTGCTTCGAGCGGGACGGCCACGGTCGTCGCCCTGAGATCGATGATCTTCATGAATGCATTTCCCTCGGAACGAAACACCCGCGCGACATCACCGCTCTCCCATCCCGAGCGTCAGGCCGCGGACGAAATAGCGCTGCAGCGCAAGGAACAGGATCAGCGTCGGCGCACTGCCGACCAGCGTCGCGGCGATTACCGACGGACCGTCGCTGGCGCCATAGACGCCCTGCATGCCGGCCAGCGCGACCATGATCGGCCGAACGCTTTCGGACTTCGTCAGCACCAGCCCAAACAAGAGGTCGTTCCAGATCCAGGTAAACTGGATGAGGATGAGCAGGATCAGCGGCGCCCGCGCCATCGGCATCATGATGCGCCAGAAGGTCTGCCAGGAGTTGGCGCCATCGAGCGCGGCGGCTTCCTGGACCTGCCATGACACTGTCAGGAAGAAGCCTCGCATGACAAACATGCAGAACGGGATGGTGATCGCGACATAGAAGGCGATGATGCCGATCCGCGTGTCGTAGAGCCCAGTGTCGAGATAGAGATTGAACAGCGGGATCAGATACATTTGGAACGGGAAGATGGTGCCGCTATAGATCAGCAGGAACCAGAACATTCCCTGCGGGATGCGCAGCCGTACGATGCCATAGGCGGCCATCGCGGCGAGAATGACCGAGATCACCGAGGCGACGACGCCGTAGATCGCGCTGTTGACGAAGCCGGACGCCATGCCCTTCGCCCAAGCACGGGCAATGTTGTCGAAGAGGTGGAAAGACTGCGGCAGCGCCAGCGTCGAGGTGCTCGAGAATTCGATGGGCGTCTTGAACGCGCTCATGATCAAAAGAGCGATCGGCAATACCCAGAACACCGTGAGGATCAGCGCAGAGGTGAACCGCGCCTCACGGACGACGCCGGTCGTCTCGCCGATTTCAGCGCTCATTGACGTGCCTCCTGTTCGAGGACGGAGCGGAGATAGAAGTAGGAGAAGGCAAGCGCAACGACCGAGATGACCACCGCTATGGCGGCGCTGTAGCCCTGCTTGAACAGGATGAAACCCTCGCGATACATCGTGACGGCGAGCGTCTCGGAGGCGCGGCCGGGGCCGCCCTGCGTCATCACCCAAATCAGGTCGAACACCTTGAAGCCGTTGACGATGGCGAGCAGGGTCGTGATGACGACATAGGGCATCAGCATCGGCAGGATGATGCGTCGGACGAGGTTCCAGCCCGTGCAACCCTCGATTTTCGCCGCCTCGATCGGTTCGGGGGGGAGCCCCTGCAGGCCGACCAGGAACAGCATCATGTTGAGGCCGGTCTGCTGCCAGGTATAGGTCGCGATCATCGCGAATGTGTTGGTCGGCACGTCGAACAGCCAGCGGCTTGCAAGGCCCGAAAGGCCGATGCCGCGCAGGATCATGTTCAGGATGCCGTTGTCGTAGTTGAAGACGAAGCTGAACAGGATGCCGGCTGCGGCAGCCGAGATCGTCGCCGGAAGATAAATCACCGTCTTGAAGAATCCGCCCCAGCGCACGCGACTGAAGGCGAGTGCGAAGACGAGGCCAAGCGTCACGGGGAAGATCACCGCCGCGACGGTCCAGATCACCGTGTTGCGCAGCGACAGCAGGAAATGCGGGTCGGCGAAGAGGTCGCGGAAGTTGTCGAGCCCGGCAAAGGTCGGGTCGGAGATGCCGTCGAAATGGGTGAGGCTCCGCCAGGCGGTCAGGACCATCGGATAGAGCAGGAACGCCGCCACGAACAGCGCTGCCGGCAGCACATAGAGATAGGGCACCACGAGTTGCCTGAGCGGTCGGCCGGCCGGGCGTCGGATGAGCGGCGCGGCGGTGTGGTCGAGGGTTGCGGTCATAACTTTCTCCTGCGCGTCCTCGCGACGGCGCGTCGTCATCGCAAAAGCCCACGCGCCGCGACCTGCGGCTGGCAGACTTGGCGAAGGGCCTCGCGCCGGCCGGACGACCGGCGCGAGGCTTCAGGCACCACATGGCGCCGCGGAACTACTGCGGATGGGCTGCCCAATACTTGTCGGCGAGCGCCTGCAGGTTCTGCTGGACCTGCGCCGCCGTGTCGGGGTGCAGCATGAAGTTGCCGAGCTCATCGACGGCGGCCTCGGCGATCTCCGGCGGCGTCGCCTCCCAGAACCGGTTGATCGAGGTGTAGCCGCCGTCATTGATCTCCTTGACGAGATTGGCGATCAGCGGCGACTTCGCCTTGACGTCCTTGTTGATCGGCGGGAAGTCCTGCGCATCGACCCAGGCCTGCTGGGCCTTTGCCGACATCCAGTAATCCGCGACCTTGAGGGCGTCGTCCTTCTGCGAGGATGCCGAGGCGATGAGCAGCGGGCCGGCTTCGAAGATCACCGATTTCGACAAGTCCGGCTTCTCGTTCGGCATGATGAACGCGCCGAGATCATTGGCGTCGAGACCGGACTGGACGATCGTCGTCGCATACCAGGTGCCGACGAGTATCATGCCGAGCTTGCCCTGCGCCAGTTGCCCGGCCATGGCGTTCGAGCCCGACGTGCCGAAGGCGATCGAGGGGTCGGTGAAATAGCCCTTGCCAATCCAGTCGGCCCAGGTCTTGAGCACCGCCGTGACCTCCGGATCGGTGTATTTCGCCTTCCCGCTCATCAGCTTGGCATAGAATTCCGGATTGCTGCGCACCAGCAGTTCCTGAAACCAGATGAAGCTCGGCCAACGACCCTCAACGGTCTGGCCGAAGGGCGTGATACCTTTTTCCTTGAGCGTCGCGGCGACCTTCTCGAGTTCCGCCCAGGTCGTCGGCGGGGTCAGCCCATTCTCGGCGAAGGTCTTCTTGTTGTAGAGAACGACCCAGTAGGCGACGAGGTTCGGGATGCCGTAGATCTTGCCGTCGAACGTAAAGGCCGAGGCAAGCGACGGGCTCACCAGCCCAGCGTCGGTGTATTTCTTCCAGACATCGCTGACATCGGTGACGAGCTTGGCGTCAACGAGATCCTTCATGCGATAGCCGGACCACCAGGCGAAGACGCCCGGCGCGCTCGACGTCCGGAGCGCGGCACGCACCGCGGCTTGGTAGGTGCTGGTGTCGGCATAGGGAACGGGGGTGACCTCGACGCCCGTCGCCTCCTTGGCCGGCCCGAGCACCGTCTTGTAGGCGTCGTTCCAGTTGCCCTTGTCGTGATAGAAATCGACGCTCTGTGCCAGTGCCGGCGTCGCCAGCATGGCCAGAGACAGGGCCATCAGGCCCAGTTTCCGGATCTTCATTCGACGTCCTCCTCGTCCTGTCCTGCATTCCGGTCCGGCGGTGCCGGATCGGTCCTCCACGTCTCCCGAGCCCTCCCGGCTCAGCCCTCGCCGAACCGCACCAGGATGGTGGCGGTGGCGAGTGGATCGAGATCGATGGCGAGCGAAGTCCCCGATACGGCAAGCGGCTCGCCCGGATGCTCGATCGGATCGCTGCGCCGCGCCTCTGCTGGCGCCTTGGCAAAGCGGATGGTCGCCAGCGTGGGCGCCTTGGCGAGATTCTGCAGGCGAAGCGCGATCCAGCCGGGCGCCTCGCCAGACTTCGCGGTCGCCAGGATCGGCGCGGCGGGATCGATCGCGTAGAATGATCCGCTACGCGGCCCTGTCGGCGCGATGTCGCGCAGCACCACCGGCGGCATTGACGCCTCCGCCGCGAACCGAGCCGCGGTCGCGGGATCGACGTCGCCCTCATGCGTCGTCAGCCGATAGCGCAGCGGAATGCGGCCATCCTGGCTCGCTTTGAAATTGACCATCCAGTGATTGTTGAGCGCCCAAGACATGATCGTCGGGCCCTCCGGCGTGAGCGTCCGCGCCCATTTGCCGGTGGTGATGCCACCCAAATGGACGAGCGGCGCGTCGAGCGGAACGACGGTGACGCCGCGCGCGCCATCGCCTACATCGACCCAGCGCTGGACCGGATACCAGTCCTTGGCAGCGCCATCGAGCTGATCGATGTTGGGCTCCGAGGGAATGCCGTTCATGTCGAGCATGAAGCGCGGAGCGCCGAGATTGAACGGAAAGGCGATGAACACGGCCTCCGGCGCCTCATGCGCCAGCTTGTCGAGCATCCAATCGACCGCAAGCTGCTTCACGCCGCTATCAAGCGCATAGGTGACCGCCGCGGACGCAACGCCTCCCGCCTGGATCCGAACCGTGATCGAGGCACGACCGTTCTCGACGACCGCCTCTTCGATCACGACCTCACTGGCGCGGCTCCGCCGCCAGGGCGTGTCCTTGAAGCCGGTGAAGAAATCGGGGTTCGAGAAGTCGAAGCTTGCGATCGCGTCGCGTCCCTTGTCGGATTCGACGACCTCATAGACATATTCGCCCGGCCGCCAGCCCTCATAACGGCCGGCGAAATCATGCCCGAGATCCTTGTCGAGAAATCCCTTGAGTCCGCCGCCCTCGGGATCGATCTCGATCCGGTAATGCGCATTCTCGATAAAGCCAGGGCCGGCCCTCAGATCGGAGCCCGCCGGAGCCGTCGAGAGCGGCAGGAAGGCGAAGCCCATGGCGGGCACGCGGCCCGCGACGCGCCGGATGGGCGGAACCGGACGGTTCCCACCCCAACCGCTGCGCCTGTTGAAGAAGCAGTCGAGCATCCCGGCCGGCGCCGCCCCGCCTCGCGGTTCCGGTTCCTCGACGATCACGTCGCGGTCCCAGGGCAGCGTGTTGATAACGAGTACGTCTTCGATGCCGGATGGCTTGAACGCCTCTTCCGGCGCTAGGTCGCCGAGATTGAAAACGCCTTCCGGGCCCGGCGTCCCGAGCGGGGCTGCAAGGGCACGCGCAGCGCCAGCGAGGCGGTCATGCCCCTCCATCACCGCGGTATAGGCAAAGCTCGCCTTGCGGTTCCACTGCGCCTTGGTGAACAGCGAATCCGGCGCCTCGATCGAGGAATAAGCCCCCCAGGTATGCTCATCGAAGAGGATCGCCTGCTCATAGTCATGCGCTGCACGGACAGCGTCGTAACGGTCACGGTCCTCGCTGCGCAGCCAGGCCTCGATCGCCTCGGCGGCGCCGAGAATCTCGTGCGCCTGCCGGTTGATGCCCGTCTCATAGGCGCTCGATCCTGGACCATCCATCCAGTGGTCGGTCCAGTCGCCGCGCTGCATGCCGAGCGTCGCGCCATGCTCCGCTTCAAGCAGGCGCCCGAATTCTGTGACGGTCTTGAAGGCCATGCGATAGGGACGGTCTTCCTCGTTCCAACGCTTGACGAAGTCAGCCATGCGCCGGTCGGGCGGACCGTTGTCGACGCGGACCGGATGCGTCGCCTCGCAATAGAGGAAGTCATAGGGATAGGTCGGGTCGGCTTCGAGGCCGCTCACCCAGCGCGGCAGCAGCCGGTCGACGAGTTCGAAATTGCCGAGGCCAGCCTGGCTACGGCCAAAGAGATAGTGATAGCCATTCCAGGCAAGCACCTCGCGTCCGCTCGGACCCTGCCAGCGGAAGGCGCCCGGAAACGGCTTCGGCCGCGCGCCGCGGATGGGATTGATGGCGGCCGAATAGAACCAGACGCCGAGCTCGGCGAGAAGATCGGCGAACAGCCATGAAATGCCGTTGACGTCGTCCTGCATCGCGCTCTCGACCGTGAGGCCGAATTCGTCGCGAAGCGCCCGAAGCGGATAGAGGCTGCGATGCATCTGCTCGACATTGAGCAGCGGCGTCAGATTGTAGTTCATCGCCGCGACGTCAATGCGGCCGGCGTGATGCCAATGTTGAAAGCGGCGGAGCTCATCCGGACCGGCGCTGCGCAGATAGCGGAGCAGCGGTCCAGTGGTCTCGCAGGTCCAGCTATACCGCGCCTCTTCCGGATAGTCCTCGGTCGCCTCGATGAGATCGAGCGCCTGGCGAATGAAGTCCGCGTGCTGCCGAAAGCAGACGTCCTGATAGTCCGTGAATCCGATATCGGTGTGCGAGTGATTGCACACATAGATCGTCTTGATCGCCGGCATCGCTTCCTCCGCTTCCTCGCCTTTTTGCCCGCCGCTCTTCGTCGGCTCGGCCACGCCGCCGGACCGGCGGCCACCCCTCCATCACATCGCGGGCACGGGATCGCCCTGCCCTTTGTCGATCGCTTCGAGAGCCTGCAGGATCGTCCTCAGATGCTGCGTCATTACGGCGGCGACCGCCGTCTCGTCGCGCGCGGCCATGCCCGCGACGATCCCGCCATGCTCGTCGAGAATGGTGCGCGTGCGGTTCGGCCAGTTGACCGTCACGAACCGCATCCGGTTGAGATGAACCTTGACGTCCTCGAGTTCGTCGGCGACGGCGAGACAGTTGGCACTGGCGAAGATCCGGCGATGAAACGTCTCGTCGAGCTCGTAGAAGCGGCGGATGTCCAGGCGCCCGGCGGCGAACTGCTGCTCCTCGAAGATCGAGCGCAGCGCCGCGATATCAGCCTCGGTCGCCAGTCGCGTGGCCCGGCGGGCCACCTCGACCTCGACCGCCTCGCGGATCAACTGCGCAGCCCGCACCTTGGCAACGCGGATCGGCGCCACGACGGTTCCGCTCTGCGGATAGATGTCGACGAGCCCGAGATTGGCGAGACGCAGCAGCGCCTCGCGCACCGGCGTGCGTGAAATCGACAACCGCTCAGAGATCGCCGCCTCGCGGATCGGCTGAAGCGGCTTCAGGATTCCAAGCACGATCTCGCCACGCAGCAGCTCATAGACATTGAGCGCCGTCGATCGCGGCCGCACCACATTCTGCTCGATATCCGCCATGCAGCGAGCCTTCGTTCGCGCTATACCGTACTAATATACTACTGGATGTGATTGGCCTGTCAACGCCGTCCCACCAAGCGGCCAGCGCGGTGCAGAGTCACGATCGATGGGTGTTGGGGAATCAGCGGCCGACGCGTGGGCATACGCGGCAGCCATCAGCAGCCGACGACGTTCAGGCCGCGATCAGGCGCAATCGGCCATTCGCACCGATTTCCGCATCAACAGCGCGAAGATCAGGCGGTGGCGATGACCATCAGGCAATAGCCAACGAGGGCGCAATTCACGAGGGTGAAATAGAGATGCGGCTGCTGCGCCTCGCCGCGGAAGAGTGCGAAATTGTGGAAGAACGCCGTCGCCGCGATCAGGAACAGGATCAACCCGATGGCACCCCAGACGGTGAAAATGCCGGCCACCAAGGCCAGTCCGCCAAGCAACTGGACGGCAAAGCCGAGCGCCGTTGCGGCGGCCGGCAGCTTGAAGCCGTAATTCGTCTCCATCGCGCAGCGATCGGAAAAATGCATGAAGTTGCGGATGCCGGCGATGACGAAGAAAAGGCCGAGCACCACCCGGCCGATCACGATCAATGTCGCTGCAGTTTCCATCTCGCTCTCCCCCTGATGCCCTCCCTGCCTACCGGATCATCAGGGATTCGAGAAGAGCCTCTCGATGGAGAAAGCATCTTGGCCGGACGAGGCGCAGATGGGCCGCATCCGGCATGGCACGCCGCACTATTTGAGTTCGGACTTCAGCGTATTGGCCATTTCCTGGTGATGCTTCAGCACCGGGAGAGTCTTGGACGCGAAATCCTTCAGAGTCCCATCCGGCGCATCGTCTGCAAACTGCGAGAACAGCGTGACGGCGCCGTCATGGGCGGCGACCTGCTGGTCGACATAAAGAACGTCGAACGCCTGGCCTGAAGCTGCGGTCAGGGCGTCGAGCTTCGCCTGCGCTGCCTTGTCGACCGTCGCGGGGACCGCAACGGAACCGGCGCTCGCCTTGAGCGCAGCGGCGATCGCGGTGTGATCCTTCACCATCTCGGCCGCGAAGGCGCGGATGTCGTCTCGCGTCCCCTTGGACATCGCGATCCCCGCCGCATTGATCTCGTAGACGCCGGCAACACCGGCATCATGGACAAATGTCTGCGGTGTGATCGGCTCGGCTGCCACGGCAGCAGAGCATGCGATCAGGGCCGAAAGGCCGGTCGCCGCGAAGAAACCTGATACTGCGCGCATGGATCGCTGTCCTCCTGTAGGGCATGGCCTTGCCCGAACGCCGACCGTCTTCGAAGCAACAAGCCTGGGCCCGGGATGTTCCGGCATCGGAACCGCCGCGGGCCAGAAAAGTTGCATCCTGGCACACCAGACTGTCAGGAGATTGGCCATGCCGCTCGCTCGCTATGAGATCGTCGGGAGGGAAGATCACTTCGTCGTGCGTCACGATGAGGACGTGACCGGCCCCTATGTCACCAAGGAGGCGGCCTTCGAGGCGGCTGTCAGCACGGCGGGCCATGCCATGGCCGAAGGCTACGCCGTCGAGGTGATTGTCCCCGCCGGCGCGGAAGGGCGACGGTCTGGCAATGCTTGACAAGGCATCACCGCGGACCTGCTGCGCCCTGCCCTACCGGATCCGGTCGCCACACGTGGAGGTGCTGCTCGTCACCACTTCCTCCGGTCGGTGGGTACTGCCGAAGGGCCGCATGCTGCCATCGGAAGCCCCCTTCGAGGCGGCGGCGCGGGAGGCTTGGGAAGAGGCCGGCGTCCGCGGCAATATCGATGAATTGCCGTATGGCGGTTTCGATCACATCAGGAATGGCACGACCGAGCACATTCTCGTCTACCCCCTGGCGGTAGTGGACGAGGCGGCACGATGGCCGGAATCGTCTTGGCGCCAGCGGCGCTGGGCGACCGCCGCTGAGGTGGCGAAACTCGTCGATAGCGATCTGGCCGGGCTCGTCGGCGATTTCGCAGCCGAGGCAGATGCGATGATGGGAGATAGCGGCGTGCGTCAGGATTGAACTGACGGCGCCTTCGCGCGTTGCGCCTGCGCGATCCGACCCATCGGCCGGACCAGCCTGCACGAGGCAAGCTTTGTATTTCGACCATTGGCGCTCAGGACCAGCAGATCTCCGCGACCGTTCGGGGGCCCTGTTCAAGCCGGGATATAATTGCTGGCGTGTCGACCAAGCGCCTCGCTCGGCCGTCATCATCGACGGCGCGGAGTATTTTCGGCATCTCGACGACTCGCTCAGGCAGGCGCGCCGCTCGATCTGGATCATCGGCTGGGATTTCGACGGCTCGATCCGACTGAGCGATGATCCCGGCGCGCCCTCGCTCGGCCCCTTCCTCCGCAGTCTCGTCGACGCCCATCCGTTGCTCGAAGTTCGCGTGCTCGTCTGGAGCCTTGCGCTCGTGCATGCGCCGAGCCCGGCCTTGCCACTTCTCCTCGGAGAACCCTGGCAGCAGCATCCGCGCATCGCTGTGAAACTCGATACGCAGCATCCGATCTATGCGGCGCACCACCAGAAGATCGTCGTGATCGACGACAGCCTCGCCTTCGCGGGCGGGATCGACCTGACCGGAGGTCGGTGCGACACTTGCTGCCATCATGCGCATGAGCCGCTGCGCGCCAAGCCCGACGGAACCCCCTGCGAGCCGGTCCATGATGTCCAGATGGCGGTGACAGGACCGGCGGCAGCGTCTCTCGGCGCGGTCGCCCGCGAACGCTGGGCGATTGCCACGGGCGCCCCCACGGTTCCCGTAGCGGCACGCGCCGAAGATGGCAGCGCGCCCTGGCCGTCCGATCTTCCCGTCGATTTTGCCGGCGAATGCATCGCGATCGCCCGCACCCTGCCGCGCTGGAAGGCGCGTCCGCCGGCGCTGGAGAGCCAGGCCATGATCCGCGACATGCTGATGTCGGCGAAGCGCCATCTCTATATCGAGGCGCAGTATGTGACGGCGCGCTATGTCCGGGCGGCGCTGCGCAAGCTGCTCCGCCGTCCGGAAGGCCCGGAAATCGTCATCATCCTCAACAAGATGTCCGAGGTCCTCGTCGAGCGCATCGTGATGGGCGAGAACGGCGCTCGCATGATCCGCGCGCTGCGCCGCGCCGATCGCCATGGCCGTCTACGCATCTATTACCCCGTGGTGCCTTCCGAGACCGGCGAGGTGGCCGTTCATATCCATTCGAAGCTGATCATTGCCGATGATCGCCTGCTTCGCGTCGGCTCGGCCAACCTCAACAACCGCTCCGTGGGGCTCGATACCGAATGCGACCTCGCTGTCGAAGCTTCCGACGAGGCCGCGCGGGCAACGATCGCCGATTTCCGCAACCGCTTGGTGGCCGAACATATCGCGGCGTCGCCTGAAGCTGTGGCGGACGCGCTTTCGGCGACGGGCTCCCTGATTCGCACGATCGACACGCTGAACGACGGCCCGCGCGGCCTCAGGGCATTTCCGGCAAGCCCTGGCCCGGCGCATTTCGTCGCCGGGACGCGCTTTCTCGATCCCGAAGCCCCGTTTGAGCCCGGCTGGCTGCTGCGTCTTCGCCCCTATCGGCGTCACCCCGGCGCCTGGCGCGCCACTCCGCGCCCGCAAGCAGCGCGCATCCCATGAGAAGCGGCAGCAGGAAATAGACGAGCCGGAAGAGCAGCACGGGTCCGACCACCGCCTCTCCCGGCAGCAGCAGGATGACGACGCCCTCGATCACGCCGACACCGCCGGGCACATGGGAGACAATGGTTGCGATATTGGCGATGACGAAGATCGCGACGAGATCGAGATAGGACACCGAGCCTGCGGTCCGGACCAGCACATAGAGGCAGGCCGAGACGATGGCGAAATTGACGGCGCCAACGACCGTCTGGCCAACGGCCATGCCGAGCGAGGGAACCTCAACCTGCCATCGCCACAGCGTCACGGGGCCGGTGCGCCACCAAGCGAGCAACCAGTAGCCAAGCACCAGGACCACCCCTGCCGCCGCGAGAGCATAGCCGAGCCCGGCGCTCCCGAGGAGGCGAGCCGTCAGCTCAGGCCGGCTTGCGAGCGGCAGAATGGCGAGCGCCACCAGCCCGAATGCCACGGTCATGCCGCACATCACGGTGAGCCGCGCGATTTCGGCAAGGTGAACGCCGCGCCTCCGATAGAACCGATAGCGGATTGCGCCGCTGCTGAGACCGGCGAGGCCGACACTGTGGCCAATCGAGAGACTGACGAACGAGGCAAGCGCGACCGCGCGATAAGGCAGGCGGTGGCCGATATAGCGCAGCGCGATCACGTCCGACAATGTGAGGCAGGCATAGCTCGCGGCTGCGAAGACAAGCGCGAAAAGGATGCTCCCGGCAGGAACCGCGGCGATCGCGCTGACGATGTCGGCCAGGCTGTGCTGACGCAACGTTAGCCAGATCAGCACCCCTGCAAGGCAAAGGCCGCCGAGCCAGAACATTCGGCTGATCCAGGGCTTCCATTTCCGCCAGAACGCTGTCCATCGGCCGGCGCCGTCGTCCGAACGCGGCCGATTCCGTTCTGAGGTCTCGATTGTCGGTGAGAATGTGCTTGTCACGCCTTCGCCCTTTTTGCACGAACGGCGAAGCGGCGTGCCCGTTCCCGGCCGCGACGCTGTGTCAGACGGCAAACTCGAAATCGGCAACGAGCGGCAGGTGATCGGAGGCACGGCGCGCCAGCGGCGAGGCGACGACAAACGCGTCGCTCACGCGAAGCGGGCCGCGAAACCACAGATGGTCGAGACGCAACCAGGGCCGAAGGCTCGGAAAGGTCGCGCCGCGCCCTCCCGCCGGCTTCCGGCGATAGGCATTGGTCCAGCCCTGCGCGATCCGGCGAAAGCTCGGCGTTCCGGGAAAGGCGTTGAAGTCGCCGCCAAGCACCACCGGGCCGACAAGCGCGGGATCGCCCGCCCAGAACGGCCCAAGGAGATCGCGGATCTGGGGCGCCTGCTCATGCGGCAGCAAGCCTAGATGCGTGTTGACGACGGTGAGCGCATGGCCCTCGACCTCGACCGAGACACGAAGCGCACCACGCGGCTCGCCGGCAAGACGGCGCGGACCCGTCAGGGCACCCGCCTTGACGAGGGTCATGGGCAGCCGTGTCAGAACGGCATCGCCATAGTGCTCCTCGGCGAGGCTGAGCGCCGGATGGAAATGCCGCTGCATCGCCAGCGCTTCTGCGATCTGATGCGCCTGGTCGAGCCCGCCGGTCCGCAGCCGCCCGACATCGACCTCCTGCAGGAGGACGATGTCGGGAGCGCTTTCGGCGATCACGGCCGCGATCCGCTCGGGTGCGAGCTGACCGTCCGTGCCGATGCAGCTGTGCACGTTGTAGGAGAGAATGCGGACCACGGGGCTCCCGGGCGTCATGGGCGATGCTGACCCAATGACCGGCGCCGAAATTGGATGCCGAGGACGCGCTATGTGCCGCGTCAGTCCTCCGCCATGCCGAGTGCGGCGCGGATGCGCGACTCGATCCGGATGGAAGGCGGCCGCTCCCGCGCGAGGCTGGAGAGGATGCCGGCCTCCTGCTCGCGGAAGAGAAGGCCGGTGATCGCGCGCACCAGCCGCGGCAGGCCGAATTTATGGCTTGAGATCGACACCTGCGAAATCCCGCCCATGCTCATCGCGCCAAGCGCATTGAAGGCGAAGATACGCTCGATGCCCGGAGCCTCGCCGGGAATACGTGGCTGGAACTGATAGCTGCGATTGAGATAGGGAAATCCGAGGCGACCCGGCGCCGGATCATCCGCCGGCGGCACGAAGCGGTCACGCCAAAGCGCGGCATGGGCCGCGATGCGCCGCAGCTCCGGCCTGAGCGCCATGTCGACCGTGACTCCGGTGGCCGCCACGACATGATCGAAGCGGAACGTCGCCTTGGGCGTCGTCACGGTGATCGCGTCGCCGTCCATGCCGATCGTCTCCCAGGGCGAACCGAGATGCATGCGGAAATTGTCGAAGCTCCAGGCCTTGTTGAAGTGATGCTCGGCCGGCGACTGGCTGAGACCGCCGAGCAGGCTGGAGAGCGCCCATTTGGTTTCGTCGGAGAGTTCGTGCGCATGGCCGAGATGTCCGGCGGTTTCGAAATCGCGCACGAGATCGACGAGCGGCAGACGTGGCCGCCGCATGAACATGTCGACCGATGCAGCGCCCGCGACCAGCGCGGCCACCGCCATGTCGAACGCAGCCGCTCCGGCGCCGAGAATGCCGATCCGCTTCCCCACCAGCGCCTTGACGTCGATGATGTCGCTGGTGTGGTTGTAGCGCGCCGGCGGCAACGCATTTTCGATGAAGCTCGGCACCGTCCAGCGGCCGCCGCCGTCCATCCCGGTCGCGAGCACGACGAGACGCGCCCGCACCTTGCCGACAGCCCCGGCCTTGCGTGTCTCGAGCGTCACGCCATCCGCATCGAAGTCGATGTCGGTGACAGCGATATCATTCTCGATGGGCACGTCGACGACGCTGCGATACCAGCGCAACCAGGCCATCCAATCGGTTCGAGGCACGCGCTCGATCGCGTCCCATGCGGCGCGGCCATGGCGGGCGATGAACCAGCTTCGAACCGAGAGGCTCGGAATGGCGCCCTCCCCGCCGGAAACCTCCTTCGGCGACCGGATCTCGTGCATCCGCGCATAGGTCTCCCAGACGCCCTCATAGCCCTGCGGGCTGCGGTCGAGCACGGCGATGTTGTCGACGCCGGCCCGCGCCAGCGCGTGGCCGAGGAAGAGGCCGGACTGGCCGCCGCCGATGATGGCGACATCAGCGATCCTCTCGCTGTTCTCGTAGCGGGGCGTCACCCAGGGCTTGGTCGCGAAGGCGGTGGCGGCGAGTTCATCGCGCGCCCGTTCGGCAAGCGCGGCAAGCCGCGCCTCGGCGGCGGAATCGAATATGGCTGTCATGTTGCGTCCCTGATCGGCGACCCCGCTCGAGCGAGGCAATGGCGGCGCGGGACGCCGAAGCGTCAGGGACGCGGTATTCCCGAACCATGCCGCCATTCTGCCCGCGGCAGGCTGAAGGAGAAGCGGCGAATACTCAGCGATCCGTTGCCGAAGCGGCAACGATCGCTGCCTCGCCGCGGCCTGAGCCCGCCAGGACCTCGACGACTTCGGCAGCAAAGCTCTGCATCGCCTTCTTGATCTCTTCCAGCATGATCGCGCCGGCTGTCGGCAGCGTCCGGCCGAGCTTGGCATAGACAGTCAGCAGCGGCGGCTCGATCACAGGGTCGTTGATCGGGATGAACACCAGTTCGCGGGCACGGATCTCGCGCATGATGCCGATCGGCGTGCGGACGCCGACGCCGAGCCCGGCCTTCACCAGATTGGTGACCGCATCGGAGGCATTGGTCTCGATGAACGAATGGCGCGAGGTCCAGCCATTGATCAGCGAATAGAGTAGCGTGCCGCCACCGCTGCCCTCGCGCATCTGCACCATCTGTTCCTGCACGAGGTCGGACATCTTGAGGCTCGTGCGTGCGGTGATCGGATGACCGGGCGCCGCGATCGCGCCGATCGGCATCGCAGCCTCCCGCTCGACGGCGATGTCGGTGCGACGCGGCGGCGCCATCGCGATGCCGATATCCGCCGTGCCGTCGACGACGCTGGCCATGACGCCGAGCGCCGCCATCACATCGACGGAGAAGGTCACCATCGGGAAGTCGGCATGGAAGGCCGCGAGGATCGTGGGCAGGAAATCCCGGGCGATGCCGTCCTCGCAGGCGAGCGCGACATGGCCGCGCCTGAGGCCGCGCAGGTCGTCGATCTCCGACATCGCGCGGTCGAGATCGCGCTCCAGCCTCAGAACATAGCGATAAAGCACTTCCCCGGCCGCCGTCAGCCGAACGCCCTCGGCAAGCCGCTCGAACAGCTTGCACTCCATCTGGTCCTCGAGCTTAAGGATCTGGCGGTTGATCGCCGACGCCGCGACATGGAGATGCTCGGCGGCCTGGCGCATCGACCCGCACCGCACCGTCTCGCGGAAATAGCGCAGCGCCACGAGATGGACATGCATGAATGCGGACATGGCGACCAATACTGGCCGGCAGACCGGCCCGTTGGAGGGGCGTGCCACGACTTCTATGGCTGGTGGACCGCCCCCGCAAGGCGGCGTCCGCCGCCGTCCATCGGCTCGTCACGCAACTAGAGCCATCGGTGATCGATGACGACTTCGACGGCGGACCGCTGAGCCCGTGTTGGATCAGGCGACGGAGCGCGTGAGGGCGGTTCTGTTGAGCGCGAGGCGCGGGCGAACCTCGTCCTGGACGAGCGACATCGACCGCCGCACATCCTCGGTCGCGAGGCCGGGGATCTGCACCATGACGTCGAGCTGGTCGATGCCGGTGGTCTCGACATAGGCGTCGAGTTCAGCCGCGACCTCCTCGGGCGACCCGATGATGAAGCTGGCGAGCCGCCGCTTTTCCTCGTCGGTCTGCGGAGCGGCGGACGCGGCGCCGCTCTCGACGGCCTGCTTGTGATAGCCCTTGCCGAGCATGAGGCGGAAATAGCTCTCGCCCGCCACGCGGCTGCGCTCGATGGCTTCGGCCCGCGTCGGAGCGACGAAGACGAGCCGAACGCCGCGTGTCAGCCCCTTGCCGCCAGAGGCACGGTAGCGCGCCACATAGGGCGCCTGGACATGCGGCATCTCGGCCTGTCCGATGACGAGATTGACGCCCCGCGCCGCGAGATGATCGATGCTGCCTTCATCCCGCGCGGCGGCCCAGATGTTGCGGAGGATCGAGGGATCGGGGCGCGGCGCGATCGCCGGCCCGATCTCCCCTGAAAGAATGCCGATCAGTTCGTCGAGCAAGGCGCGGAAACGCGCCGCCTTGGTGGCGCGGTCCTCCTCGACGATCTGGTTGGCGCCGAGCCCGACGCCGAATTCGACCCGGCCCTCGGTGAGGAGATGCAGCAGGCTCATTTCCTCGGCGGTGCGCTGGGCGCTGGTCGTCGAGAGCACGCGAACGCCAGTTCCAACGCGGATCCGCTTCGTGAGGGCCGCGATATGGGCCAGGAAGATTTCGGAGGCCGGGATACGGCCATAGAAGGGATTTTCGGGGCGCACATGATGATGCTCGCCGATCCAGACCGAGGAAAAGCCGAGCGCGTCGGCATGGACGATCTCGTCGAGCGCGGTGCGGATGGCGTCGCGATCGCTGACATCGTTCGCCGCCCACATCTGATTCATGATGCCCATCGGCGCGAAAGCCATGGCGTTCTCCTCTCCTAATCTGAAATAGGGCGCTGCCGGGTCAGCCAGGGCGCGAGACGCGCTTCGGCGAGGACGACCAAGCCGTAGACGGCCATGCTGACGACGGTGCCGATCAGCACCGCCGCCCAGACCTGCGGCATGCGGTACTGGCTGCCATAGAGCACGATGAGATGGCCGAGCCCGCGATCAGCCGCGATCCATTCCGCGACGATCGCCGCCACGAAACAGGCGCAAGCCGAGATCTTCAGCGCGTTGAAAAGAAACGGCACGGAGGCCGGCAGGCGCACCATGACGAGTTCCTGACGGGGCGAGGCCGAGAGCGTGTAGAGCAGCTCCATCACCTCGGCATCGGCGCTTCGGAGGCCCCTGAGCGCATTCACCAGCATCGGGAAGAAAACGAGGAAGACGGTGACGAAAACCTTTGGCGCCATGCCGTTGCCGAACCACAGGATCAGCGCTGGCGCGATGGCGACGATCGGCACGGCCTGCGCGGCCATCGCGAGGGGATAGACAGTGCGGCGCGAAAGATCCGAATAGAGGAACGCCACCGCGAGTGCGAGGCCCAGCAGATTGCCAAGCACGAAACCGCTCAGCGCCTCCATCGTGGTATAGGCGGCATGGTAGAAGAGGTTGCCCCCATCAATCGCGAAGGCGCCGGCGATGGCGGTCGGAGACGGCAGGATCAGCGGCGAGATCGCGCCGGATGCCGCGAGACCCTGCCAGAGCGCCAGCACGATGATGAGCACGGCAAGCGGCGCCAGGACGGCGCGTGGCCGGCTCGACAGTGCCCGCGCGGTCGGCCCGAGCCCGGGCCATGAGAGACTGCCGGACTTGGCGATGGCTTCAGTTTGCAGGGCCATGTGCCGCCTTCCCTAAAGCTCGGCCGCCGTCGCGGTCCAGCGATGCAACAACCGCTCGAGGATCACGACGATGGCAAGGAGAAGCAGTGTCAGCACCGCCGCGACGATGATCGCAGCCCAGAGCGTCGGCAGCTTGAAGTACTGGCTGGAGATAACGACGAGATAGCCGAGCCCCTGATTGGCGCCGATCCACTCGGCGACCAGCGCGCTGATGAAGGCGATCGAGGCGCTGACCTTCAGCGCCGCGAAGAGATAGGGCAGCGATGCCGGCCAATCGACTATTCTGAGGCGCTGCCAGCGGCTCGCCGAAAGGGTGTGCAGCATCTCGTGATAGTCGACATCCGCCGAGGCCAGGCCACGCATCATGTTGAGGAAGGCCGGGAAATACACGGCGATCGACACCACCGCGATCACCGGCGGCTGGCCGCGTCCGAGCACGATGACGAGAAGCGGCGTGAAGGCGATGATCGGGATGGCGCGCGAGATCAGCGCGAAGGGATAGAAGGCATCCTTCAGCAGCCCTGAATAGGAAAAGAGGATCGCCATCACGACGGCGACGATATTGCCGATCAGGAACCCGGCGACCGCCTCGCCCATCGTCGCGAGCGCGTGCTTGGTGAGCACGGGGTAGTTGCGGATGAACTCGTTGAGGATCGCGTCCGGCGCCGGAAGGATATAGCGCGGGATGACGCCCGTGGCCGACAGCACGGCCCAGAGCCCGACAAGCGCGATGACGAACAGCGCCGGCGGCAGGATCAGCCCGAGAGGGACATTGATCTGCGGCCGCGTCCTCGCGCTTTCGCTTCGTTCAGTCGCTCCGGCATCGGCGAGCGAGAGAGAACTCATGATCCTGCTCCGCGGCTAAGGACATCGCGGCCGGCGGGCCGGCCCATGGAAAAGGTGCGCGAAGGTCAGTGAACGCTCGCGCACCCTGGCTGGACGCCGGCTACATCTTGGGCGGCGCGACCTTTTCGAGGATCTCCGTGGTCAGGAGCGGGGTCGGGTCGATCTTGGTATCCGTGACCTTGGACAGGAAGGTGTTCTCCGCCGTCTCGGCCCAGGTCTTCGGATTGATCCAGAAAATGCCCTTCTCGGCGGTCAGCGCGTCCTTCATGTAGAGCGCCTGCTTCTGCGCCTGGTAGGTCTGCTGATCGATATCGAGACCATCGGTGAAGCCGCCATCGACCATGAACTTGGCCGCGGCATCAGGATCCTTGAAGAAGGCTTCCCAGGCCTTGATCTCAGCGCGGAGATACTTGACCAGCAATTCCTTCTTGGCCGGATCGTTGAAGAAGCTCTCCTGCACGAAATAGGAATCGTTCTGGGAGTTGAGGCCGAATTCGCCAAACGAGAACACGTTCACCGGAACGCCGGCGGCCTCGATGAGCCGAGGCTCGTTGAAGGCAAAGGTCGTGACCTCGCAGTCGATCCGGCCGGCGATCAGGACGGAAATGTCGTTCGGGCCGATCGTCGTGGTCTCGACCTTCGTCGGATCGATGCCGTTCTTGCTCATGAAAAGATCAGCGAAGGGCTTGGCCGGCGTCTTGATGCCGAGGCGTTTGCCCTCAAGGTCCTTGGCCTTCTCGACGCCAGAATCCTTGCGGCAGGTCATTGCGACCGGCGTCTTCTGGAATTCGGCTGCGAAGACCTTGAACTTACCGCCCTGCGCGGTGCCGGCGAGGATCAACTCGGGATTGGAGATGCCGATATCGACGGTGCCGGCGGAGACCATCTGCACCTGGTCAACGCCCTGTCCCGCCGGAACGACGGCGACGTCGAGGCCCTCTTCCTTGAAGAAGCCCATCTTCAGCGCGTATTCGGGGCCGAAGGATTCGACATTCGGCACATAGCCGAGGACGACGGAGAGCTTCTGCAGATCCTCCGCGTGGGCAGCGCCGCTCGCGAGCGCCATGAGGCCGAGGCCGAGCGCCGCGCC
Organism: Kaistia soli DSM 19436; assembly: GCF_900129325.1. Taxonomy (GTDB): domain Bacteria; phylum Pseudomonadota; class Alphaproteobacteria; order Rhizobiales; family Kaistiaceae; genus Kaistia; species Kaistia soli. The sequence goes on from NZ_FQUP01000004.1 coordinate 271,578, forward strand.
GGCGATGCGCCGAGGACGCTTGGTTTCGAGGAGCGGGGACAGTCCGGTAGTCATCAGCGTCTCCTAGTGGATGGCAAAGGCGGGGATGGGATGGGATGCGGGGCGAGCGCTGCTGGCAGGCCCGTGCAGCGCATGGCGAAGCTCGGCCTCGTAGGCACCGAAAGCAGGATCATCGCGCATGGCGTTGGTGCGATCGTGGCCGAAGCCGATCTCGACCCGGTGCGAGATTCGTCCGGGCCGCGGCGACATCACGGCGACAGTGTCAGACAGGATGATGGCCTCACTGATCGAATGGGTGACCAGCAGGAGCGTCGCCGACGTCTCCTTCAGGATCCGCAGCAGCTCGAAATTGAGCTTCTCGCGCGTGATCTCGTCGAGCGCGCCGAACGGCTCGTCCATCAACAAGAAGCGCGGCTTCAGAGTCAGCGCTCGGGCAATGGCCGCGCGCTGGCGCATGCCGCCGGAAAGCTCCGACGGGAATGCCTGCTCGAAACCCTTGAGGCCCACGAGTTCGATGGCTTCCTCGGCGCTGCGGCGCCGCGCTGCCTTGTCGACGCCCGCGACCTCGAGCCCAAGTTCGACATTGGCGAGGATCTTGCGCCAGGGCAGCATCGTCGATTGCTGCGAGACGAGCGCAAAGGTGCGGGCCGACCGCGCCTCGGCCGGCGAGACGCCGCCGACGAGCGCAACGCCGCTTGTCGGCTTGACGATGTCAGCCAGAATGCGAAGCAGAGTCGATTTACCACAGCCGGAGGCGCCGATCAGCGACGCCCATCCGCCTTCAGGAATATCGAGCGTGCAGCCGGTGAGCGCCGTTGTCACCTGGTCCCGCCGGCGATAGACCATGCCGACATCGCGGATCGTCAGGCCGCCGCTGCGCGAGGATGAACCCATCAGACTACACTCCATCGGGCCGTCTTGGCGGACGGTTCCGGCTGGACGTTCAGTGATGGCCCTCGAACGCCGTCTTCCGACGGAGATGGTCGTTTTTCCCTGCGCGGCCCTCGATCTTCTGGACCAGTCCGCTGTTCCCCTTCGGGACCAGCGGATTGACCGAGATCAATTATCGGGCTCGCGGGACGAACTCTGACGGGGGTGCAGCAAGGGCAGAAGAGCCGTTTTCGATACGGAGCGTTGCGATATCGGCAACGCCCCCGTTGCCGATAATTGAAGGCTGCGGATCATGGCGCGGCAATGCTCCGCGCAACCGCGGAGATCAGCGGCATGGCGCCGTCGGACGCCGTGTCAGTGCAGGCGCGGCTTCTTGAGGAAGTCGGCGCGGTTGGCGGACTTGATCCGGATCGTGAGGGGGCGATCGTCGCGTACGAGGTTGAATTCGACGTCCGTGCCAGCCGGTCCGCTAGCCCAAAGGGCTCGATAGAGATCGGCAAGACGCTCAACACTGCGGCCGCCAATGCCCGTGACGATGTCGCCGGGCCTGACGCCGGCCTGCGCCGCCGGGCCATCATCGGCAAGGCTCACCACGACGATGCCGCCTTCATGCTCGGCCGAAAACATGCCGAGCCAGGGCCGCGGCGGCCGCCGCACTTGGCCATAGGCAAGAAGATCGTCGAGAATCGGCGGCAGCAGGTCGATCGGCACCACCATATTGGCGTCGCGGGCCTCGCCGTCTTCGTCCATCTGCTGGACCAGCAGCGAACCGATGCCGATCAGGCGTCCGTCAGCATCGATGACCCCTGCACCGCCCCAAAGCGGATGCGCCGGCGCCGTGAAAAGCGCCTCGTCCAGGAGATATTCCCAGTAGCCGGCAAAGGTCTGCTTGGCGACGATCTGGGCGCGGACATACTGGCCGGCCTCGCCGCCCGCGACGACGACCGGATCGCCGATCTCGGCATGTGCGGCCGAACCAAGCTCGAGCGCCGGAAGATCGAGCCGGCCGAGCGCCTGCACGAGGCCGAAGCCCGTGTCCTGATCATAGGCGAGTGCATGCCCCGGCGTCAGCCGGCCGTCCGAGCTGCGCAGCCAGATCCGGTCGGCTTCCGTGATCAGATAGCCGATCGTCAGCACGAGACCGTCGCGGATGACGACGCCGCTGCCGGCCCGCTCGGTTCCGAGCGCTCCGGCCGTGAAGGCATCGTCCGGCACCAGCGCATGAATGGCGACGATGGATTTAAGCGTTTGCGCGAGGTCCAATGATCACTCCCTGACATCGGCGACGGCGGCGTCTAGCCTCGTCCTGTCGCCTCGCTCTATAGCTAAAGCGATGCGGCGCCTTCGCAAGCCCGCGCATGCGACCGTGATCATTCCTCGGGGTCGATCCGGATGCGAATTCCAGCCTCCAGCGCGCTTTCGACAGCCGCGCGACCAAGTCGCAGCGAGCGGAGATTGTCGCGTGCGGCATGGATCGGCGGCTCGCCGGTTTCGATGGCGACCAGCAGCGCGCCCATCGCACCCGCAAAGCCATCATTGAACCATGTCCCCTCCAGCCGCGGCCGCGCCACGCCGGCTTCGGTGAAGAGGCTGACCTGCTGGTGTCCAAGATCGGGACCTGAGCTGCGCAGCGTCCCCTTCGTGCCGATGATCACGGTCTCGTCCCTCGCGCCGAACTTTGTGGCACCGTCGAAGACCAGCGAGGCCTGACCGCCCTGGAAGGCCACCAGCGCCTCGGCCAGGAGCGGCGCCCGCGCCGCCTGATCCGCCGCCTGTGCCGACCGGGCGATGACGGAGGTCGCGCGGTCGCCGATGATCGAAACCAGGAAATCGAACCAGTGAATGCCGAAATCCTCAAGGATCAGCTGGTCGATCTGGTCGAACGGCGTGCCGGCGACCCATCCGTGATCCCACTGGATCGAAACATGCACCCCGGTGACGTCGCCGACATATCCGGCGGCCACCGCTGCGCGCATCCAGGCCATATGCGGCGCGAAGCGGCCGTTCTGGTTGACAGCGAGCTGAAGTCGGCGCGCCGCCGCGAGATCGGCGAGCTCTGCCCCAAGCGCCAGGCTGCGCACGAACGGCTTCTGCGACAGCACATGCTGCCCCGCCTCCAGCGCGCGGCGCATCAGCGGCGCGCGTCCCTCGGGATGCAGCGTGATGTCAAGCACGGCAATGTCCGGATTGCCGATCAGGTCATCGACGCGGTTCGTCGCCCGTGCGTGCGGAAAATGCTGGTCGCGCCGCATCATGGCCCGGTCGAGATGACGATCGGCAATCGCGACGACATTGAGACCGTAGCGGCGATAGGCCTCGAGATGGGCAAACGAGATGCCGCCAGCCCCGATCAGCCCGATCGGGATCGACCGATCGGCCGGCATTGGCGGCCGGTAGTCGAGGCTAGGCGCCGCGATTTCCGGCGCTTCTCGCGCCACCAGCGCGTAGGACTCCTCCGCCGGCAACTGGTCCGCGGTCATGGCAGCAGTTCCAGAGTCCGCCCTTCATCGGCGGAGCGGCGGGCCGTATCGACGATGCGCTGCCCGATGCGACTGAGCGCCGGCGACAGCGGCCCCTCGACATCGAGACCCGCGCGCCAGCGCGACAGCACATATTCAACCGGGCGGCGATGCGGCGCGACGAGGTCGTGCACCGGCATCGGGTGGATGGCGGGATGCTGACGCGTCTGCAGATGGACGTGATGCTCGAAGTCGTAACTCGACAGCGTTCCCTCGCTGCCGACGATGACGAAGCCGCATTTCGGCTGCGGCTGCATCACCCATGGGTCGGTGAAGGTTCCCCAGCGCGTCTCGAGCTTGGAGAGGCCCGTTTCGTATCGAAGAACGGTGATCGAATGCTCGTCGACCTCGAGCCCGGCGGGCCGGTCGACCGTGCTGGTGACGGAGAGCGGAGCGCGACCATTCATGAACCAGGTGCCGAGCGTCGCTCCGTAACCGAGATAGTCGAGCAGGCTGCCGCCGCCGCTGGCGCGCTTGTACCACCAGGAACCCGGCTTCTGCCGGTGCACCTCTGCGTCCGATACCTCGACCTTGTCGGCGAGGTGGTAGAGCGGACCGCGATTGCCGTCATAGAAATGCACCTCCAGCACATCGCCGATCGCGCCCTCGTCGATGAGGCGCTTGGCGGTGACATGCGGCGGATACCAAGCGAGCGGCCAGTTGATCGCGAGCCGCACGCCGGCAGCCTTCGTCGCCGCGATCATCCGGTCTGCGTCCTCCAGCGAGGCCGCGAAAGGCTTCTCGACCAGGATATCAGCGCCATAGGGTGCGACTGCTTCCACGGCCGCCGCGTGATCAGCCGTCGCCGGGCAGAGGATCACGAGATCGGGCCGCGTCCTGGCGAGGCAGGTGGCGACATCGGTAAAGACGCGATCGCGGCCAATGCCGAACGAGCCGATCGCCGCGCTCATGCGCTCGGGCTGGACGTCGCAGATCGCGGCGATCTCGGCATCTGGATGTTCGTCCACCTCGCGCAGCAGATCGCCCATATGCATGTGATCGAAATTGATGCCCGCGATCCGCCAGCGTCGTCCTGCCATGGTCCCCTCCCGATCGTCCGCCAGGTTGGTTCAGCGATCCTCGATGATGCGGAGATAGGCCGCCGTCACCAGCAGCACGATCAGCCCGAACAGGATCCGCCTCGCGCCTTCGGGCATCTGCAGGATGGTGAGGAGCGTCGTCAGCACGGTGAGGATCAACGCGCCGACGATCGTGCCCGTATAGCCGCCACGCCCGCCGAAGATCGAGGTTCCGCCGATGACCGCCGCCGCCACGGAGGGCAGCATCAAGGGGTCGGCGAGCGATAGCGACGGTGCCTTGATCAGCCCGACATAAAGCAGCCCGGCGATGCCCGAGAGCAGGCCGGACAGCACATAGAGCGCGGTGATGACCTGCCAGTAGGCGACGCCGGCGAGCCGCGCCGCGCGCTCATTGTCGCCGACTGCATAGAGCAGGCGGCCGAAGCCGGTCCGATTGAGCAGGAACAGGATGAAGCCCGCGACAGGGACGAAGAGCAGCAGCGCGTTCGGCACGCCATAGGTCAGCCCCGTCCCGAGCCAAGCGAGACCTGGGGGAACTGACGTCCCGGTCGCGATCACGGTGCGCTGATAGACCTGCAGGAAGCCGGAACCGATCAGGCTGGTGCCGAGCGTCATGATCAGCGGATGAACGCGGAAAACGCCGATGCCGATGCCGTTGGCAAGCCCGATCAGCACTGGCGGAACCAGGGCGATGGCGATCGCGACCGAGGGATCGTGATTGACGACCTGCGTCGCCATGATGAATGCCGCCATGGTAGCGGAGGTCGACACCGAGAGATCGATGCCGCCGGTCAGCATCGCCATGGTCTGGCAGCCGGCGAGGATCGCCAGCGGAATGGCGAACTTGATCGTGTTGGCGATCCAGCGCTCGTTGACGATGCCGGGGCGCAGTATCTGCAGCACGACGACCAGCAGCACGAGAAGCAGAATGAGCGGAATGAGCGGACGGTCGCTCATCAGTCGCCTGAGGCGTCGCCCGAACGGAACCGGCGCATCGGCAGTGAGAGAGTTGCTCATGGCGACCATCCTTTCATGAGCGGCGTCCTTTCATGGCGAGGAAGGCGCCAAGCATCACCACCACAACCATGATCACGCCCTCGATGATGGTCGTGACATTGGGGTCGAGCGCCATCAGCGTCAGGTCCGTGCGCACGAGGCGGAGCACGAAAACGGCGACGATGGGGCCCACTAACCCGCCGCGACCGCCGCCGAGTGTCACGCCGCCCAGCACCACCGCCGCGACGCTGGCCAGCAGATAGGGGCCGGGGATCGGCGCGCCGATGCCGGTGCTCATGGTGAGCGCCAGTCCGCCCATGGCGCCGAAAAGGCCGGAAAAGGCATAGGCGAGAATACGGGTCCGCGCGACCGGGACGCCGGAGCGGAACGCGGCGAGCTCGCTGGAGCCGATCGCATAGAGCGACAGGCCGAGCTTCGAGCGCTTCAGTGGGATCCAGACGATGCCGAGGCAAACGACGAGCAGCAGCAGCGCCTTCGGAAACCAGGCGGTGACCGCTTCTGGCAACAGCGGCAGCGGCACCGTGCCGACGACCATCGCCTTCAGCCATTCCGCCGCCGAGCCGCCGGGGGCATTGAGCACCAGCAGCGCAGCCCCCTGCAGGATGAAGAGCGTCGCCAGCGTTACGACGATGTCGGGAACGCGGGTGACGATGATCAGGATGCCGTTGATCGCGCCGAGCACGAAGCCGAGCAGAAGCACGAAGGGCACCACGAACAGCGCGAATTCCGGGCTGGCGCCGTTCATCATCGCTGCCGCCGTGACGCTGGTCAGCGCCATCATCGCCGCGACGGAGAGATCGATGCCGCCCGCGATGACCACGACGGTCTGCGCCGCAACCGCGAAGGCATAGGGCAGCACGGCGCGCGAGAGCGAGGCGAAATCGCCGGCGCCATAGCCCGGCTGGATGATCTTGGTCGCGACGAAAAGCAGCGCAAGCAGGACGAAGAGGCCGGCAACCCAGCCGCGGCGACGGAGGAAGCGGGTCACGGCGCGGCGGCTCCATCTTGCGTCCCAGCCAGCACCCCGGCAGGCGCGGCGTCGCGCGGCAGGCCATAGGCGGCCCGCGTCAACGCCGCCTCGTCGGCAAGTGCGACCGGCAAAACGTCGACGACCCGGCCACCGAAGATGACAATGGCGCGATCACAGACGAGCTGAACCTCCTCAAGCTCCGAGGTGTAGTAGAGGACCGAGTGGCCCTGCCCCGCGAGTTCGCGCATCAGTTGATAGATCTGCCGCTTGGTGCCGACATCGATGCCGCGCGTCGGGTCGAAACAGAGGATCGTGCGCGCCCCGGCCGCCACCCAGCGGGCGATCGTGACCTTTTGCTGGTTGCCGCCCGAGAGCCGCTGGACCTCGCGCTGCGCGCGGGTATCGATCTGCAGCCGCTCGATGGCCTTCAGAACGGTCTGCTGCTCGCGGCGCATGTCGATCGGCCCCCAATTGCGCAGCCGCGCACTGAAGGGCAGCGCGATATTCTCGCGCACGGAACGATGGCCGAGCAGCGCCTCGCTGCGATCGCCCGGCACATAGGCAATGCCAGCCTGGATCGCGTCGGCAGGATGGGCGAACGCAACGCGCGCGCCATCGACCAGCACCTCGCCGCCACTGGGCCGGATCGAACCGGAGAGCACAGCGAAGAGTTCGTCCTGTCCCTGCCCTTCGAGCGCCACCACGCCAGCGACTTCACCATTGGCGAGATCGAATGAGACATCGTTGAGCTTGGTGCCGACCTGGAGGTGGCGGACGGCCAGCCGCGCCGGCCCGGCCGCGATCGGGGACGCGCCCGTTGTGGCAGCCGCCCGGATCCTCGTCTTCTCGACCTTCGCCCCCAGCATCAGCTCGACGATCCGCTCCTCGATGCGGGGCACGATGTCGACAACCCCGACCGTCTCGCCGTCGCGCAATATGGTCGCGCGATCGCACAGCGCCTGAATCTCGATGAAGCGGTGGGAGATAAAGATGACCGAGCGGCCGCTGCGGCTCTGCCGCTTGACGACATCGAGCACCCGCTCGGCCAGATTGGCCGGCAGAGCGGCGGTCATCTCGTCGAGCAGCAGCACGTCCGGCTCGATAGCGAGCGCGCGTGCGAGATCGAGAACCCGAAGCACGGCGAGCGGAATGTCGCGCGCGGTCTCGGAGAGATCGAGATCGGGGACGCCGAGTTCCTCGACAAAGGCCCGGAACGGCTCGACTGGCGTATCGGTGAGACGGAGATTGGCAAGGACATCGAGATCGGGGATCAGCGATGGTTCCTGATAGACCGAGACCAGCCCGGCGCGCCGCGCCTCGGCCGGCGAACGAACGGTATGTTCGCGACCCCGGATGCGAATGCTGCCCGCGCTCGGCCGCACTGCGCCGGTCAGGATCTTGACCAGTGTCGACTTGCCGGCGCCGTTGGCGCCCATCAGCGCATGCACCTCGCCCGGCAGGACCGAAAGCGAAGCATCGCGGAGCGCCGCGACGGCGCCATAATGCTTGGCGACGCCAGTGGCGATGAGGATCGGATCGGTCGTCACAGGCTTGCCGCGGCTCTTGCTGGTCGGATCGACTAAAGGGTGATGGAGCGCCGGCAAACCGGCGCTCCACGTCTCATCTCCGGGCGCGCTATTCGCCGGGGCCCTTGCAGGCGACGATCTGTTCCTTCGTGTAGTCGGTCCAGCCTGGGATCGAGATGGAGACAGGCCATTCCGGCGAGAGAGAAGGATCGGCCGCCGCCTTGAGCTTGGCCTTGCCCTCTTCAGTCGCGTTTTCCCAAAGCTGAGGATCGACCAGCACGGTCTGTGTCGCCGGCTTCTTGCCATCGAGGATCTGCAGCGCCAGCGTGACGCCGGCCGCCCCGATCGAGCCCGGATTGGTCACGGCGGCGCCGGTGAAGTTCGGCACCGTGTTGAGCTGGCCGACAAAGCCGGCATTGTCAGCGCCGACGACCGGGACCAGTGGCGTCTGAGACTCGACCAGCGCGTCGACGATCACATTGTCGATGCCGGAGGTCCAGATGCCGTTGAACGGCGTGCCGGTGGCGATGAAGTCGAGGATCTGCTGCTTGCCCTGATCCTGTTGCCAGCCGGTGAACACCTCATGCACGACCTTGACGTCGGGGAACTCGGCCAGCGCCTTCTTGAAGCCCTTGTCGCGGTCGCTATCGGCCGAAGCGCCGGCGGCGCCGCGCATATAGACGACGTCGCCCTTGCCGCCTATCTGCTGGAACAGCCATTTGGCGCCGAGATAGGCGTACTGCTCCTGGTTGTTGGAAACGACATAGGCCGACGGCTCCGTCACGGCCTGGTCGACGGCAACGACAACGATGCCCTTGTCGGTCGCTTCCTTGAGGGCTGCATTGACGCCCGAGGGATCGGCCGGGTTGACGACGATGGCGTTGACGCCGGCGCTGATCAGATTGCGGATATCCTCGGACTGTCCGGCCGCATCCGTGTTGCGATGGGCGATGTTGAGCTTCGCGACCTTGCCGGAGGCGAGCGCCTCGGCCTTGATCGCGCAGATCATTTCCTCGCGCCAGCCATTGCCCTGCACGGTGTTGGAAACACCGATCGTATAAGTGCCCTGCGCCCAGGATCCGGCGACCGAGGCGAGAAGCGCGGCGCCGGCCAAAAGTCCGGTCCGCAATGCATGTGTCTTCGTCATGAACGATTCCTCCACTGTTGTGTCGTTTCGACTTGGTCTTTTCACGGACCGGGTCGGTCTTGTTGCTCTTGTCGGCCCGATCACTGTCGCCTGCCGCCGGTCATTTGACCAGCGGGCTTAGAACGTCTCGTGCGAGCAGGAACCCGCGCTTGACCTTCTCGTCGCTGCCCTCGAACTGCCGGTCCTCATGCTCGATCACGATCGGCCCGTCATAGCCGGCGCGATAGAGGCCGGAGAAGAACCCCGGCCAGTCGACCTCGCCGAGCCCCGGCATGCGCGGCACCTGCCAGCCGATGCCAGCCGACAGCACGCCGTTCTCATAAAGACCGTCGCGATCGATCATCAGGTCCTTGGCATGCACATGCGCCATATGCGGGCCGAACTCCCGGATGAAGCGCGCCTGGTCGATCATCTGCCAGACGAGATGCGAGGGATCGAAATTCATCCCGATCTCGCCGCGAAATTCCTCGATGATCCGCCGCCAGATCCGCGGCGCATAGGCGATGTTATGCCCGCCCGGCCATTCGTCATGGCTGAAGATCATCGGGCAGTTCTCAATAGCGAGCCGCACGCCATGATCGCGCGCATGGGCGACGATTTGCGGCCAGACGGCGAGCGCATCCTCCCAGTTGGCGTCGACCGACTTGGCCGCATCGCCGCCGAGGAATGTGTTGACCAGCGGTACGCCGATGCGCCCGGCGGCTTCAATGACCGTCTTCAGATGCTCGATGACGGCTTGGCGATGGGCGGGATCCGGGTGCAGCGGGTTCGGATAATAGCCGAGCGCCGAGATCGTAACGCCCTTCTCGCCGAGCGCCGCGATGAGCTCTTTCCCTTCCGAGGCCGTGATGGCGGCGACGTCGATATGTGCCGTGCCGGCATAGCGGCGGGTCGGGCCAGAACTCTTGGGCCAGCAGGCGACTTCCAGCACGCTGAAGCCGCTTTTACCGGCCCAATCGGCGACATCGACCAGGGACAGATCCGGAAAGGGTGCGGTCAGAAATCCGAGCTTCATATCTTCAGTTCCTCCACCATCATGCGCCCTCCAACTCCCCCTGCCCCATGACGCGGCGGACATGCTGCATCGGATCGTCCGCCAGCAGCCCACCGAGATGACCCGTCACCGCCGTGCGAAACCGCGCATCGGCGGCGAGAGCCGGTGCGAAAATCGCGTCGATCGCGACGATGCCTTCGACGAGGCGCGCGGGGTCCGAACCGATGCGATCGGCGATCGCCGCGACGCGGCCGGCATAAGGGTCGTCGGCTGACCAGGCGCGACCGAACCGATCCGAAGCGCGGACGAGATAGGCCATCCATCCGGCCACCGCGAGCGCGAGAAGATCGATGCCCGCACCCGCCGCGAGGCGGTCGCGGATCGGATTCAGCAGGCGCTGGACGATCTTCTGCGAGCCGTCGGTGGCGATCTGGTGATTGCGATGCCGGATCGCCGTATTGCGGAGCCGCGCAAGGCTCTGCTCGACATAGACCTCTGGGACGATCCCCGGTACCGGCGCCAATGTCGGGAGGCTTTCCTCGAGCAGCATCCGTCGCGCGAAATGCGCAAGCAGCGGGTCGGCCATGTCGTCGAAGGTGTGCTCATGGCCAGCGAGGACGCCGAGATAGCAAAGTGCGGTCTGTGCGCCGTTGAGGATTCGCATCTTCAGATGCTCGAATGCCGTGACGTCGTCGACAAAGGCCGCACCAACACGGTCATAGGGCGGGAACGGCCCAGCAAAGCGGTTCTCGATCACCCATTGCCGGAACGGCTCGCCGACCACGACAGCCCTGTCCCGATAGCCGAACTGGTTCTCGACAAAGGCATAATCCGCCTCGGATGTCGCCGGAGCGATCCGGTCGACCATCGTGCCGGGGAAGGCGACATTGGCCTCGATCCAGCCCGCGATCCCGCCGCCGCGCCGCGCCGCCAGCTCCCGAACGACAGCGCCGAGAATGTCCCCATTCGCCGGGATGTTGTCGCAGCTGACCACGGTCACCGGCCGGCCGTGGCTCTGCATGCGCAGTTCCAGCGCGCGCAGGATCAGTCCCGGCAGGCTGGTCGGCGCCTCCGGATGTGCGAGGTCATGGACGATCTCCGGCCGAGATGCGTCGAGGGCGCCGGTCGCGGGGGTGTGGCAATAGCCCTTCTCGGTCACCGTCATTGTAATGACGTCGATCTCAGACGCGGACAGGACGGCAAGCGCTGGTGCCGCGCTGTCCTGGCTGTCGACAACCGAGACGATGCTGCCGATCACCCGCGCCGCGACGCTCTGATCCTCCCGGATCAGCCGCGTATAGAGCCCACCCTGACGGCCGAGCGTCTCGCCGAGCTCCGGCGGGCGAATATTGATGCCGGTGATGCCCCAGCGCGTGGAACCGCCAGCCAGAACATCGTCGGTGAATTCGGCCTGATGGGCGCGATGGAAGGCGCCGACGCCGATATGGGCAATACCCGGCGTCACGGCAGCACGGTCATAGGCTGGCCGTGCCACGCTGTCCGGCAAGCGCGCCAGCAGTGCCGGCCGCAACGCCTCGGCTGCGCTCATAGCAGCCTCCCGACCCAAGCCAAAGCGGCTGCGCTCCGGAACCGCCTAAGCGTTCCGCGCCCCTTGAAATGCACGACTCTCCTCCCAGAGAACGCAATTTCTATTTTCTAGAATATGGAACGATAATTTCCGGCCGTCAACCGCCTTGCCGGCGGCCGGCGCTTCGCCGCGCGGCGACGCCGTGCACCAGCGCCATGCCGACCGAAAGCGATGCGGCGAGCGATCGAAAACCGGCAAAATCCGACTCGATGACCTCGATCCAGCGCCTGGATAGAGGGATCAACGGCGAGAACGTGCTGTCGGTGATGGTCACGATCTGCGCCTCGCGCTCATGTGCAACCGCGACGAGGTCGGGCGTGATCGAATTGTAGGGACTGAAGCTGACCGCCAGCAGCGCGTCGCCCCGGCCGATGCAGCCGATCTGGTCGAAGGCCGTCGAGCCGACATTGTCGACGAGCACATTGCGTACGCCCTGCTGCGACAGCGTCAGCGACAGATAGGCCGTGACCGGGAACGCACGCTTGCTGCCGACGAGATAGATGAGGTCCGCGCCGGCGAGCACATCGATCATCGCTTCGAACGAAGCGACGTCGAAGCTTTCGCCGATCCGGTCGAGCGAAGCGCGGGCGGCCGCGACGATCCCACCGAGAAAATGCAGCTCGGCGCGGGTTTCGGCCTTAGGGGATGGCTCGGCCCGCCCGCGCGCCTCCGGCCACGAGCCCTTCACATGGTCCTTGAACAGGCCCTGCAGATCGGAGAAGCCGGCAAAGCCGAACGTCTTGGCGAAGCGCACCAGCGTCGACGGCTGCACGCCCGCCTGCTCAGCGACCTGAACGATCGTACCAAGCGCGACATCGTCGGGATGCTGCCACAGGAAGATGGCCACCTGGCGCAGCCGTTTCGGAAAATGCACCGTACCGGAGGCGAGGACGGCGCGCAGTTCCTCATAGGTTCGCGGCCTGGTGTAGCCGAGTGCCGATTTGCGGCCCGGAGCCTCGCCGTCGGTCTCGTCGAGGGTCGGCTGTGACGAAGCTGGGCCCTCGCCCGCCTTCGCGCCGGCTTCCTTGCGATCCGCCATGCGATCTCTCCTTTCGGCCGAAGGATCGGCCTGGGCGAGCCCAAAATGATCGCGACACGATCATTTCGCAATCTGCAAAATGGAAATCCTCTTCGAAATTTCGGCGGCCCCGGCTATCCTTCCCCAAACAGACACGAGGGAGGTTGAACATGGTCTACGCCACCGCAGATGGCTCTGAGCGGGATCGGCTTCGCGTCGGCATGGTCGGCGGCGGGCGGGGCGCCTTCATTGGTGCGGTCCATCGGCTCGCCATGCGGCTCAATGACAGGATCGCGCTCGTCGCCGGCGCGCTCTCCTCTGACCCGGTCAACGCCACCGCCTCGGCCGCCGAACTCGGCATTGCGCCGGACCGCGCCTATGCCGACTACCGCGCCATGGCGTCGGCCGAGGCGGCCCGGCCCGACGGCATCGAGGCCGTCGTGATCGTCACGCCAAACCATCTGCACGCGCCCATCGCCACCGCCTTCCTCGAAGCCGGCATCGACATCATTTGCGACAAGCCGCTGTCGACGACGATGGCCGAGGCGGAAGCGCTGGTCGCGCTGACGGCCGCCCGCAAGCGCAAGTTCATAGTGACTCTCAACAATACCGGCTATGCGATGGTCCGCCAGGCGCGCGAGATGGTGGCGGCAGGCGAACTCGGCGAGATCGTTGCCATCCACGCCGCCTATATCCAGGACTGGCTGACGCTGCCGATCGATGCCGAGGGCCAGAAGCAGGCCGAATGGCGCACCGATCCGTCGCGGGCGGGCGAATCCGCCGTCCTCGCCGATATCGGCGTGCACGCCTTCAATCTCGCCGCCTTCATCTCAGGACGGCAAGCCGAATCCGTCTCCGCCGATCTGTTCACCGCGGTGCCAGGCCGGCGCCTGGACGACAACGCCCATCTGCTGGTCCGCTGGGTGGATGGCGCGCGCGGCACGCTGATCGCGAGCCAGACCTCGCCCGGTCACTACAACGATCTCTCCGTGCGCATCCATGGCTCGAAGGCCAGCCTCGAATGGCGCGGCACGGCGCCGGAAGAGCTCCGCCATGCTCGCTATGGCGAGGAAGCGCGGACCATCATTCGCGGCGGTTTCGGGTCGGCAGGCGAGGCGCAGCGCGTCTCGCGCATGCCGGCCGCCCATCCCGAGGGCTATATCGAGGCCTTCGCAAACCTCTATCGCGATGCAGCCGAGATCATCCGCGCCCATCGGGATGAGGTGGAGCTCGCGGCCGGCCGCGCCGCCTTCGTGCCGGACGTCGTCGATGGCGCCCGCGGCGTCAAATTCGTCGCCGCCGCGGTCGCTTCGGCCAAAAACGGCGGCGCCTGGACGCCGGCCGCCTTCGACCAAACCTGAACGCATGCCGCCGTCTGGACGGCTTAACGCGCCATCCTCCAGCCATGTCCTCGACGAGGCCGAGCCGTCAACAGCGTCCCACTTCGATTTCTCCGCCAGTGGCAACGCTCAGCGTGACAACGATCTGCGGTTGACGACGGCAAATGCCGACACGAGATCGTTGTCGTCGGCGCGCCAGGCGGCCTGATAGGCCGTCCTGACCGCCGCGAGCCAAGCGAGGCCCGCGACGTCGCCGGCGCCGCGATAGGAGGTGAACTGCTCCCGTGTCGTGCCGGCGATCCGTGCGAATTTGCGGGCAGCGGTCGGCGCGGCAGTGAGCCCTGCCTCGGTCTCCGCAGGCGTCGGCGGGCCCGCCTTGCCGTTGGTGACGCCAGGAACAACCGCCGTCACACCATCGCGGAAGGCGAACTGGTTGGGGACGCCGTCGCCATCCATATCCTCCAGCACGATGCCGGCCACCGGAAACTGCGCCCCGCTCTGGTCACGGATCTGGCGGGCAAGTTTTCGCGCGCAGAAGATCAGATCATTGGTGCGGGCCGCGCGACAGGCGGAAGCAATCCATCGTGACAGTTGCGCGTCATCGGCATCGAGCAGGACCACCTGGGCCGGACGGCTGGCACCTCTGACGCTGTAGGTGCACAATCTGGTCGGATATCCTGACCATCCGGGTACGGCATGGTCAACGCAGGCACCTTCCATATAGCGTCCGAAGTCAAAACCCCTCAATGCGCCGCGCACCGTGTCGACATCCCCGGCCACGGCATGCCCCGCAGTGAGGAAAAAGGCTGCGACGGCGATCGTGCGAAGTCCGATCATGTTGTCCACCTGACGTTCAACGGCTGTTGGCCGCAAGGAAGCCTGCCGCCTTCGCCGCGCCCTCGCGGGCCGCGACCTCCGCCGCCGTCTGGCTCAACAGGGGGCGTGGCCTCGTTTTCGGAAAGACGACATAGGTAACGCCGGCTGCGATACCGATGCCTGAGCCACCGCGCAGTCTCTTGCAGGGATGTTCGTCCTGACGGGCGCATTGCGGATTGCCGAGATCGGCTTGAGTCCGCATCGAGGCCTCGCCGATCCGGAACCACGGGCCGGAGTCGCCGACCACGCCGAACGAGCATTTGTCACCCTTGATTGCGATGGCAAGATCCCCCGGCCCGATGCCGGTGTCGCGTTGGAACGAAATCTGCCGGTCAGGCGTCCTTTGCGGGACGACAATGAACGGGATTTCCTCCGCGTTGGCGAAGATGAACTCCGAGCCGCGATCGAAATTCAGCCAGGTTTGCACCTGGTTCGGCCAGCCCGAGCCGCCGATGACTGGTGAGCCGTCTGCATCGACCGACGCCTTGGCGGTGAACACAACGGTGCCGTCGCCCCATGTCTTGAGCGCAGCGAGGTTGTTCGGGTCCGTCGAGCATTTGAGCCGACGTCCGTTATAGGTCGGCAACGACCGGCCACCGAAGAGGTTCGTCCGGTCGCAGTCGGCATAGAGCTGCCTGAACGTCTCGCCGCCGCTGTTCGCCGCCACCAGTTCTCTGCCACCCGAAAGCGACGGCAGCCCCGCGACGAGGCGGCGGCACACCGCCTCGGGATCGGCGCCGGTTGCGCCCGTGGTCATCGGATCGACGGCAATGGCCGCCGGAGCCGCGTCGGCGTGCTGCGCGATTGCGGCCTGGACGGAAACGAGGGCCGCCGCGAAGGCCGCCATGTCGAATTTCTGGGGATCATCATGCGCGTCGCTGAGGCCCTCGTCGATGGCGGCATGAAAAGCCGGCACCAGCCAATTGCCCCGGCGCGCGCTCGCCACAGTATAGAGAAGCGCCAGCCGCTCATATTGAACCGGCGTGAAGCCGGGGTCGGGCGCGTCGGCGTCGATCAATGCGCGGCCAATGCGGATGGTCTTGCGCGGCTGCAGCAATTCGATATGCAGGAACAATCCCTTGGATGGCGTGCCGACCACCCGGCTCTCCAGCTTGGTGGCCCGCATCGGCACAGCGAAGCTGTTGGGCGCCTTCAGCGTGCCAATCCGGCCGACAAAGACATGCGCAGCCGTGCTGGAGATGGTGTCGACGGCGCGATCCTCGGGCCAGGGATCGGCCTGCGAAAGCGTCGGCGCGGACGTATCATGGATGACGAAATAGCGCGCCTGCGGCGCGCGGACATCGCCCGCACGCGCATGCGACAACGGATCGGCGAGCGGTCCGCCGACCTCCGTCTCGGTGATATTGCTGCGCGCCAGATAGGCTGCGATATCGGTCTTCGAAAGCGTCGCGGGCTGGCCGATCAGTCCCGCCAGCGATGCCGGAAGCACGGCCGGCGCCGGAGAGACTGCGCCGAGGCGACCAACCTTGCGCAGCAGGCACGCGGCCTGCTGGCTGTCGGTCCCCTGAAACGAAAGTGTCGCGGTATCGAAATGACATTTGCCGACGTTTGCGGCGACGGACGGGACCGGGCAGAGCCCTGCCGCGACCGCTCCGGCTAGAAGCAGCTGTCGCATGGCATTCCCCCAAAAGGGAGGCGCCGCCCCTCGCCCCGTTGCGAGACGTCACGGTACCTCGCGACGCCGATCATGGCATATCCGCAAAGTCCCGCAATAGACGAAATGCCACCACGGCCACCGCCTTGAGTATCTTCGTCGTGACCCCAGTGTCGACGGGAAGGACTATCCCGCCGTGATCTTTCTGGAGCGGCGCGCAGTCCGCAGTCGTTCTTCAGTCGGATCAGTTATCGCTAGACTATCGCTGGAAATTCCGGCCGTGCGCCGGGCAAAATTGCTAAGGAACGCAAAGGAATGTCGCCGCGGGCTTAAATCGTCGCCCGCGGCATGCCGCTCATTCAGCGCGCGGCCCAGAGCAGGCCGCGCCGCACGATCGTCTTCATCTCTGGTACTTCGAACTCGCTCGCGACATGGCCGAGCGAGGAATAGAACACGCGTCCCTCGCCATAACGCCGCTTCCAGACCACCGGCATTACAGTGCCGTCGATCCAGGACGCATGGTCGCCGTTGAACGTTGTCGTCGCGAGCACCTCGTTCGAGGGATCGACATGCATGTAGTACTGCTCGGAGCGATAGGGGAAACGCTTCGGAATGCCTTCCATGATCGGATCATCGGGCTTCACCACGTCGACATGGTAGTCGATGATGTTGCCGGGATGAGCGACCCACTGGCCGCCGACCATGAACTGGTATTCGGTCGCATCCCGGAACGCGTCGCCCATGCCGCCATGATAGCCGCCGAGGCCGACGCCGCCCTTGATCGCGCGGGTGAGGTTCTCGAGCTCTTCCTTCTCGATCTTCGACATGGTGAAGATCGGGACGATCAGCGAAAGATCGGCAATCGAAGGATCCGCGAAGGCTTCGGTCGTGTTTTCCACATAGACCTTGAAACCCTCCTCCTCCAGCATTCCCGAAATCACCTTGGCGCCCTGCTCGGGCTCGTGCCCGCTCCAGCCGCCCCAGACGATCAGTGCCTCGCGCATGGTCTTGTCCTTCCTGTCCGAATCCGTCATCCGAAAATTCCGGGGCCGACCGGCAGCGGTGCAGGCCGCTCCGGCCGGGTCGTCATGGCGATGTGCCGACCCTCGTCCGAGGAGCGCTGGAACGCCTCCATCACCTCGAGCACATGGAACGCCAGATCGCCGCTCGCACGATGCGGCCGGCCGGTGCGGATCGCATCCGCCATGTCCGCGACGCCGATGACGCGGAAATTGCCGTCCGCATAGGCATGCTCGGTCGGAACCGCTTTCCAGTCATCCGACGCCGTCGCCAGCATGATCTCGCCGCCAAAATGGTTCGGATCGGGCACCAGCAGCGAGGCGTCCGAGCCATAGAGTTCGATCGGGCTGTGACGATGGCGCGGCACGTCGAAGCTCATGGCGATCGAGACCACGGCACCCGAAACGAACTTCATCGTACCGGCGACATGGGTCGCGACCTCGACGGGGATCTTCGTGCCCTTCAGCGGCTCAGAGGTCACGAGGCGCTCGTCGCGCAGCTTGGTGGCGACGCCCGCGACGCTCTCGACGGGCCCCAGAAGATTGACGAGGCTCGTCACATAATAGGGGCCCATGTCGAGCATTGGCCCGCCGCCATCGAGATAATAGAAGGCGGGATTGGGATGCCAGCGCTCATGGCCAGGGCACATGAAGAACGCTGTGCCGCCGAGCGGCGTTCCGATGGCGCCCTCATCGACCAGCTTGCGCGAGGTCTGCTGGGCGCCGCCGAAGAAGGTGTCGGGAGCTGCGCCGATGCGAACGCCCTTGGCCTTGGCGGCCTCGACCAGCGTCTTCGCCTCGGCCGTGGCGATGCCGAGCGGCTTTTCGGAATGGACATGCTTGCCGGCGGCGACAGCCCGAAGGCCGACCTCGACATGTGCCTTGGGAATGGTGAGATTGACGATAATCTCGATCGACGGATCAGCCAGCATTGCGTCGATCGACATGGCCGTCAGGCCGAATTCCGACGCACGGGCTTCTGCCGCCGCGCTGTTGAGATCGGCGACGCCCCGCACATCGAGCAGCGGAAAGCCGCGCGCCGCCTTGAGATAGGCGGCGCTGATATTGCCGCAGCCGATGAAGCCGATCCCGACCCGATCCGTCATATCCTATTCCTCCCTCACAAATTCTATCGGCCGGCCGCTCTATCGATGCGGCGCAGGCCCGGTCGTTCCCCAGGGCGCGCCATAGAGATCACGCAGCGTCATCGCCGCCGCTCCCCGCGCCCAGATATCCTCAGTCCATTCATGCACCACCAGATCGGCGACATCGGCAAGGCTCGGCGGCAGCAGCGCCGCCACCGTCTCGCGTAGCGGGCCGACCAGCGCATCGCCGGCAGCAAGCGCCGGCCCGGCCAGGATCACCTTCGGCGGCGCGAACAGGACGATCAGATTGGCAATGGCGAAGCCAAGCGCCTCGCCGGCCGCGCGCAGCAGCGCAACGATCGCCGGATCGCCGGCCTTGGCGCGTTCCAGCACTTTTTCCATGCCGCGGCCGAGGCGGAAGGCATGCTCATGCTCGGTCCCCGCGAGCGCAGCACGCGCATCGGAGAGAAGGCTCTCTTCCGACGCGATCGACGCGAGCCGGACAAGGCCGTTGCCGTTTGGCGGCCGCGCGAGAAGGTCGCCGAGATCCGGGCCGAGCCCGTTGGCGCCACGAAACAGCTCACCCTTGTGAAGAATGCCGAGTCCGAGGCCGAGCTCGACCGAAACCACGAGGAAATCATCGAGACCCCGCGCCTGTCCGAACCAGTGCTCGGCCAGCGTCACCAGATTGACGTCGCTGTCGATGGTCGCGACCACGCCGTCCAGCCGCCGCGTCAGCTCGGCCGCCAGCGGAATGTCGCGCTCGCCGAACAGCGGGCTGGCGCGGCAGATGCCGGCGCCGCGCTCGACGACGCCGGGAAGCCCGACACAGACGCCCGAAATCTGGCTGAGTTCGAGGCCAGCATCGGCGACGCAGCGGCGGATGCCGTCCTCGATGAGGTCGACCGCCACCGGGACCGCATGACGTCCGACGCGCACGGGAAGCGTCAGGCTCGCGCGGACATCGGCACGAAAATTGGTCGTCGCGATCGTAATGCGGTCGGGTGCGATGCGAGCCCCTACGACATGGGCGGCGTCAGGATTGAGGTCGAGCAGTACCCGCGGCCGCCCCCGCGCGGCATCGCGGATGCCGCCGAGCTGTTGCGTGATCACGAGGCCGTCATCGAGCAGAGCGCCTGTGATCGCCGAAACGGTCGTCGCCGACAGATCCGTCCGGTCGCAGATCTCGACACGCGCAATCGGCCCGAAACGACGAATCGCGTCCATCACATGGAAGCGATTGATCGCACGCATCAATTCGGGATCGGCGGTTTTCATCGGGCGGGTGTCATTTAATCCGGGTCAGGCAGTTATTCTCATCCCGCCACGAACGTGTCAACGGCGCATTGCCTTGTTGCAGGGCAGCATTTTGCACCTCCCCTTGACAGCTTGCGGCAAACCAGCACAGATTTAATCCGCATCATTTATTTAAGTGACGCCCGGGTTGAGGAGCCCGGCCAGTCTGGGAGGACCTGCATGAAGCTCAAGAGCCTTTTGGGCGCGTCCGTCGCGCTTGCCATCTCGGCGTCGTCGGCAATGGCCGACGTGACCGTGAAGTGGATGCATCTGAATACCGATCCCGGCATCGGCGCGGCCTGGGACGAAATCGTCAAGAACTACGAGGCGGCGCATCCCGGCGTGAAGATCGAGATGCAGTTCCTCGAGAACGAAGCGTTCAAGGCCAAGCTGCCGACGCTGTTGCAGTCGAACGATCCGCCACATCTGTTCTACACCTGGGGCGGCGGCGTTCTGGCCGCCCAGGCGGCGACTGGCGCGATCAAGGACGTTACCGAGGCGATGGATGCCGACGGCGGCAAGCTGAAGGCCGTCTACAGCCCGGCGCTGGTGAACGGCCTCACCGTCGACGGCAAGATCTACGCCGTCCCCTACCAGACGGGTCTCGTCAGCTTCTATTACAACAAGAAGCTGTTCGAAAAGGCCGGCGTCGATGCCGCTTCGATCAAGACCTGGGACGATTTCCTGGCCGCGGTGAAGAAGCTCAAGGACGCGGGCATCACGCCGATCGCCGGTGGTGGCGGCGACAAGTGGCCGATCCATTTCTACTGGGGCTATCTCGCCATGCGCGAGGGCGGCAAGGCAGCGTTCGACGCGGCCAAGGCCAGCGAGGGTGACGGCTTCAAGTCTGAAGCGTTCGTCAAGGCCGGCGCGGATCTCGCGGCGCTCGGCAAGCTCGAGCCGTTCCAGCAGGGCTATCTCGGCACCAAGTGGCCGGTTCCGGTCGGCATGTTCGCCGATGGCAAGGCGGCGATGCTGCTCGGCTTCGACTCGACGGCCGTCCAGCAGCACACGCTCGCTGCGGATGGCAAGGGTCTCGACGAGAACGATATCGGCATGTTCCCCTTCCCGACCGTTGCGGGTGGCGCGGGCCAGCTGACCGACACGATGGGCGGCATCAATGGCTGGGTTCTGACCAAGAACGCCCCGCCTGAGGCGCTCGACTTCGCGGCTTTCCTGACCAACAAGGAAAACCAGACGATGATGGCGGGCAAGAACCTCATCATCCCGGCTGCGGTCGGCGCCGGCTCTGCGATCGAGCAGCCGCTGGTCAAGTCCGCCGCCGAGCAGCTTGCGGCCTCGACCTGGCACCAGAACTTCCTCGACCAGGATCTCGGTCCGGCGGTTGGTCGCGTCGTCAACGATGTCTCGGTTGAGATCGTTTCGGGCCAGATGTCGCCCGAAGATGCGGCGCAGCAGATCCAGGACGCCTGGGCGCTGGACCACTGACGGGCACACCGTCCTCGCGGGCGCCGCGCCTTCGGGTCCGGCGCCCCTTCTCCCCTCATGTGGAGGTGGCGCCTCGATGAGCTCCGCAATCAGTGCCGTATCGACCGGGCGGCGCATGGGCATCCAGGGCAAACTGCCCGTTCTGATCCTGTTCCTGCCACCCGCCCTTTTGCTGTTCACGCTCTTCGTGATCCTGCCGATGGGCGAGGCAGCGTGGTATTCGTTCTATGACTGGAACGGCTACGGCATTCCGGAGAAGTTCATCGGGTTCAAGAATTTCGAGACGCTGTGGCGCACCTCCGCCTTCGCGACGGCGCTCGGCAACAATTTCCTGATCATTCTCGTCTCCATCGTGATCCAGCTGCCGCTTGCGCTCTGGCTCGCGACGATGGTCTCCAATCGCATTCCAGGCGCAGTTGTCTTCCGCCTGATCTTCTTCATGCCCTATGTGCTGGCCGACGTTGCGGCGGGCCTTATCTGGCGCTTCGTCTATGATGGCGATTATGGTCTCTTCGCCGCCATCGCCAGCATGTTCAACGTCGCCGCGCCCTATGTTCTGGCCGATCGTCACCTTGCAATCTACGCCGTGCTCGCGGTGATCGTCTGGAAGTATTTCGGCTTCCACATGATGCTGTTCATCGCCGGACTGCAGAACATCGATAAGAGCTACTATGAGGCCGCCGAGATTGACGGGGCTTCGCGCTGGCAGCGCTTCCGCAATATTACATTGCCGCTGCTTGCCCCGACGATCCGCCTTTCGGTGTTCTTCTCGGTTGTCGGCTCGCTGCAGCTCTTCGACATGATCATGCCGCTGACCGGGGGCGGGCCATCGAACTCGACCCAGACAATGGTGACGTTTCTTTACTCCTACGGCATCACGCGCATGAAGGTCGGCTTCGGCAGCGCCATTGGCGTCGTGCTCTTCATCATCTGCGTGACTCTGGCCTTCGGCTACAGACGGATCTTCATGCGCAATGACTGACCGGACCCTCGCCCCCGCCGCGCCGAGCGCTCTCGGCGAGCCTGTGACCAAGCCCGCGCGCCGTGGCTCGGCCTTCTCGGCCCACCGGATGAGCTTCGTTACCTGGCTCTATCTCTATGTCAGCCTGTTCTTCGTGGCGGCCATCGTGCTGCTGCCGCTGATCACCACGGCGCTCGGCGGCTTCAAGACGCTCGGCGACCTGCGCGTCCATCCCTTCGGCCTGCCGGGCGAATGGCAGTGGGCCAACTATACGGACATCCTGCTGAGCGGCCGCTATTGGCAGATGCTCGGAAACTCATTCCTGATCGCCACGCTGACAGTGGCGCTGACGCTGGCCGTCGCCGCAATGGCCGCGTTCACCTTCGCGCATGTCACGTTTTTCGGATCGAGCTTCCTGCTCAACTACTTCCTGATCGGGCTGATGTTCCCGGTCGCAACGGCGATCCTGCCGCTGTTCATCCGCATCCGAGATCTCGGACTGCTCGATACCTATTGGGGCGTTGTGCTGCCGCAGGTCGCGTTCGGGCTCGGCATGAGCATCCTGCTGTTCCGCCGCTTCTTCCAGAACGTTCCGAAGGAGCTTTTCGACGCGGCCTTCGTCGATGGCTGCGGCTATCTAGGTTACTTCTGGCACATCACGCTGCCGCTCTCGCGGCCGATCCTCGCCACCGTCGGCATCGTCTCGTTCGTCGGCAGCTGGAACAGCTATCTGCTGCCGCTGATCCTGCTCAATTCCGACGCGAAGTATCCGTGGCCGCTCGGCATCATGGTCTATCAGGGCGAGTATTCGAGCGACTGGCAGCTCATCCTGGCCTTCATCACTCTGACGATCCTGCCGACGATCATCGTGTTCTTCGCGGCGCAGAAGCACATTGTCGCCGGCCTGACGGCCGGCGCGGTCAAGGGCTGACCGGCGTTCCTCAGCCGAGCAGGAGATCGTCGCGGACGCGGAGCGCCCGCGCGAGACAACGCAGGACGGCGGGTGACGTTTCATAACGCCGCTCAGCGCGCGCGATCTGCGTAATCGCGACGCCGGAGCGATCCGCAAGCTCGATCTGGCTGAGACCGCGCCACTCGCGGAGCACCTTCACGGGCGCTTCGCCGCCAGAAACCTTGGCTTCGACATGCGGCGGCAGCGCCCCGATATCGCGGGGACCGAGATTGCCCATATCGCGGACGGTCTGACCCTGGATGGACATAAGGCGTTCCTCCCTCGCTGTGTGCATTGAAGGAGAATGACCGAAGCCGCGTGCGGTTCCTTATTCCATATCAATCATTCGCGCCCGCTACATGCCGGATCACCCGGTGCAAGGCCCAACGCTCTGGACCATCGGCGGGCCCTGTGTTGACTGGGGAGGGCCGTGATTCGGATCGGGGGCGACACGACATGCGAGCGACAAAGCGCTTGACGCAGCTTGGCGCCGCTGTTGCGGCGCTTCTGGGCCTATCACCACCTGACATGGCGTCGGCGCAATCACAGTGGGATGCGACGATCTCCAATACGAACTGGTATGTCCCGGTGCCGCAACTGCTGGCCTATGGGTCCTCCAGTACCAGCTTCGCGAACCCCATCCCGCTGGGTGACCAGACCTTGTGGACACTTGGAACGGCCACCAATGGCGCCTTCACCGGCGCGTCGTCGGCGCAGCTGTCTCTGGGAAAAGCAATCACCACCTCGAGTCTGGCGATGTCCGGGCAAGTCGCGCCAGACGGGTCCGTCGTCATCGTATTCAGCAACCCTGACGGCTCGGACCCCGTCGTCGGTCTCGGCCAGATGAAGACGGTCGACGGCGAGCCGGCAATGCTCATGCAGATGATTACCGGGTCGGAACTGCTGGTCTCGCACTGGGCCTATATGCTGACTTACGACCCCGCGACATTCACGCCGCCTGCCCCACAGGCCATACCGGTCACTTTGTCGTCGTTCCAGTGGACGTGGACGGCAGGAACGCCCTGGCGGATTGTGGATCCCGCGCTTTTCGGGAGTAAAGCGCCGGGAACCTTCGTCATCACCAACTACACCAACGGCTATTTCTGGGGCAAAGGCATCGGCCCCGATGGCGATGCCGGTGTGACCTACACCCTGCTCGGCTCCATCACCCCGGATGGCAAGGTGCTGTACAACACGCTTCTCGATGGCAATCTCTCGAGCCTCTATGGCGACATCGAGGGTGACGCCTCAGCCGCCGAAATGATCCTGTCCGGCTATGGCGTCAACGGCGTGGATGCGATCCCATCCGCCTTCCTGTCGCTCGTTCGGCCCTATGCCGACACGGTGGCGGCAGCCGGCCTTACCGCGGCTGTGCCCGCCGCCCGGACGCTGTATGAGGTCGCGGGAACCGAGGCCGGCCTCACCGGCCCGCTGTCGCCGGCCATCCTCACGCTTAACGATCTCTCCGGCGCAGCTCTGGTCGCGGCCGTCGGCGAAACACTGCCCGTGCTTGCCGGTGCCGGCCCGCGCATCACCGCCGACAACCAGCGCATGCTGCAGCAGATCATCGCCGACCGGCTCGGCGGGATCGCCGGCGGCGCGGGGGATACGGCGCGCATGGGATCGTGGAATGCGTGGCTGCGTCCGCTTGGAGGCGGGCTCGCCCAATCAGGCCGCGACGGCGTTCCGGGCTACAGTGCGAGCACCGGCGGTGTGGCGATTGGATTCGATAAGTCTGTCGCCGCAGGCGTCTCGCTCGGCTCGGCCTTCGCCTATTCGCGTTCCAACGCTTCCGGCGACGCGGTCGATGCACCCGGCAGTCTCTCCATCGACAGCTACGTGTTCGGCCTCTATGGCAGCATGGCGCTGACGCCGTCGCTCGGTCTCGACCTGCAATTGAACGCCGGCATCAACGACAACAGCGCCACCCGCGCCATCAGCTTCATGGGCAGCACGGCCTCAGCCGATTATTCGGGATACACGTTCGAGGCCGGCATGCGGCTGAAGCAGCGCATCGACCTGTCGCCAAAGCTCGTCGTGACGCCCGCCCTCACCGCCAGCTATCTCCATGTCGCCGATGATGCCTATTCCGAGACAGGTGCGGACGGCCTCAACCTCCACGTTGCCTATCAAGCCTATGATGAGCTGCCCGTCGGGGCGGAGGTCGCACTAAGCTATGCGATCGCAACTGACATAGCGATCAACGCACATGGCGGCCTGACCTATAACCCGCTCGATACGGGGACGGCGATCACCGCGAGCTACGAAGGCGGAGGCGACGCCTTCTTGACCGAGGGCGACGATGTCTCGCGCTGGCTCATTTCCGCAGGCCTCGGGCTCGTCGGCCAGCCACGACCGGGATCGAGCCTCGGTCTCTACTATGACATGCAGGCCAGCCCGACCGGCTTTCTCAGCCAGGCCGGCTCGGTGGCGCTGCAGTTGAGCTTCTAGGATCGTCTCAGGCGCGGCTCGCCTGGCACGTCGATGCGGTGCGGCGGGTGCAGCAGGATGCCGCCCGACGTATCGCGGCCGATCTCGTGGATATAGAAATAAGTGGGCTCTTCGTCGGTGGCGTTCATGACCGGCGACGGCGCCGAAACCACGACGAGGCCGCCGCTTCGGCCGATCCAGTCGATATGGCGATGTCCGTGCATCGCAATGGCGGTTCGCGATATTCCCTGCAGCCGTCGCGTGAACCACGAGCCATTGACCAGCGCCGTACCAATCCGCTCCGACAGCGCCTTGGCAGCACGCGGATATTCGACGACATGATGGTGCAGCGCCACGATCCAGATCGCGTCCGGCGTCTCGGCGACGAGCCGCGCCATGGCGGCTTCCTGCTCGCGAGGCACGAAGCCGAGCGCGTTGGTGAAGGAGAAATGCGTCTCGGCGTTTGAATTCAGCATCAGGACGCCGAGCCCGCCCGTTGCCTCGGGCGGCAGCACCATCGGAAAAGCGGCTGCGAAGACGCTGCCGAGCTTCGCGCCGAGCCGCAGGGTGCCGGTGTCGGCGAAGGTTGCGATCTCCGAGGCATGAGGCGCAAGCGCTGCGGAGAGCGTCTGCCCGCGCATCCCCGTTGCAGTATCGACGACATGCACCCGGTCCCCCTGCAGCGCATCGAGCGCCGCCAGCAGCCGCATCTGGCGCAGCCGCTTGTTCGGGCTCATCGGCAGATCGAGACGTGCCGGGTTCGCGCGGTCGACAACATTCAGATCATGATTGCCAGGAATGCCGACCATCTTCCCGGCGAGTTCGGGGAATGCCGCGATAGCGTCGAAGAACTCCGCCCATTCGGCAGCGCGGCCCGCATCGGTCAGGTCGCCGCTGATCAGGATGAGATCGAGGCCCTCGGCCTTGTCGAACGCGTCGAGCGCGACGAGAAGCTGCGTCAGCCGGCCATTGCCGCGCGGGCCGGAGCGGCCGCTCTCGATGCGGAAGCCGTAGCGCTCACCGACGATATGGATGTCTGAAAGATGGGCGACGCGCCAGGTCCGGCCGCCTGGAACCTTGGGGGCGAAGGCGCCGAGATCACGCGGCTGGTCCATGGTCGCGTCCGCGACACCCCAGACGAGCGCCGCAACGGCCACATAGCAGCCGATGAGCACGATACAGTTGAAGAGCCCCGCCAATGCCAGACGGCCCGGCTCGGCAAGATCGCCGAGCGTTCCCGTCCAATGGGTATGCGGAAGGGCGAGCACGACGAACAGCATCGAGAGCCCGCAGACGAGCAACCCCGCCGCCGCGGCCGAGACGGCGCGAATGCGGTCGCGCCGGTCATCGCTCGTTGTCTCGGGCAGGTTGCGCTCGGCCAAATGGCGCAGCCCCTCGCGGGCAAGGGCATAGCCGGGCTGTACGGCCAGCGCGTTCAGCGACCAGAAATTCGCTTCGACGAGACGCAGGAATGGCCGGCCGCCGAACCATGCGGCCGCCACAAGCGCGGCCGCCACCACGAGTGGGATCAGGCCGTTGAAGAGGCGCTCCGCCGACGTCGAGGCGGCGCTGACCCAGATCGAGACCATCAGCGGTCCCAGCCCCAGCACGATCACCGGCAGCGCGACGAGGCTGACCCAGGCCGCGATGAGCTTCGGCAGGCTGATCTCGGCGAGCAGGCTGCCGGCCAGCGATGTCAGCGTGCGCCGCTTGGTGCTGGAGGCATCGTCCTCGATATCGCCACGGCGGGGGTCGAGGATCGGGAACACGCG
This sequence comes from Kaistia soli DSM 19436, assembly GCF_900129325.1. GTDB lineage: Bacteria > Pseudomonadota > Alphaproteobacteria > Rhizobiales > Kaistiaceae > Kaistia > Kaistia soli. The sequence goes on from NZ_FQUP01000004.1 coordinate 299,083, forward strand.
ATGACTCCGGCTGGTCGAGAACGCCGACAATCAGCTGGCAGGCGCGCCGAAGCAAGGGGTGCACCGGCGCGGATAGCGCCGATGCACTGTCGATATCAGGCAAGGGCCGAGATGCGGACCGTGTTGCTGGAGAGCGCCCCCTCATGCACGAGAAGGCCGATGCCGCCGTCGTGCAACGCCTCGGGGCTTTCGTCCGCGGCTGTCAGGCTGGTGTCGCCGATCCGGCAGCGCAGCGTCGTGCCGTCGGCCTCGACTTCCATGTCGTAGAGCGTTTCGAGCGTCCAATCGAAGGGCATTTCGGCGAGGACCGTGCGCGTCTCATCGCGCTGGCGGACGAGGCGGAGCTTGCCGTCGCGGGACAGCAGCGCCGCATAATAGCGCCGCAAGCCTTGCACCCGAACCGCGACGCCGGCCTCGTTGCCGAGATGGACCATCGCATCGGCCGCGACCTTGTAGTCCGTCCATTCGCGCGTGCCATGGATGATGATGCCTTCGCCGCGGTCCTGCGACAGGCGGAAGGATTGCGGGAAGCGCTTCGAGAAGAAACTCGCCCCATTGACCCAGGCCATGCGCCAGAAGTCGCTCGGCTCGTCCGGCCGGCGCAGTTGCAGCTCTGGCGTGCCGCCATAGCGCACATGATCGACAAGCACGGCGCCATCGGCCCGGCTGCCCTCGGCGCGGATGACGAAGCCGATCTCGGCGATCGGCTGGCCGCCGAAATCGGGCAGCACCCAGTCGAGGTGGCCCTCGGCACCGGGCGCGAGGCGGATGGTCGGCCCGTCGACGGTCTGGAGTACATCTTCGGCGCCATAGACCTTGAGACGGAAGCCGACATCGACGGCGCCTAGATTGCCGGCATCAGTGGCGACGGCCGCCTGCAGCTTCTGGCCCGGATAGACGAGCGGCGTCGCCATCAATTCGTAGGTGCGCATGGCAAGCACCTCGGGCGGCGAGAAGGTCGGCGTCGTCGCGGCGGCGATCTGGCCGGGCCCGAGACCGCGATAGGCGATGGCGAGCGCACGGCCGCCCGGCACCACGCGGTTCTCGAGCTCTGTCCGCTCGGCGAGGCCGTGGCCACGCTCTGGCCGGAAGCCCTGCACGCTACCCGGCAGCGAGAAGTGGAACTGCGCGCCGCCTTTCGGCGCCGCGGGCGCCTTGGAGCCGGCAAGGCTGTGCCCGAGCGCTGCCAGCCGGTAGCTGGTCCGCACCGCATCGTTGATGGCATTGCCGCCATCGGCCGAGGAGATCAGCAGCCGGTCGGCAACCGGCCCGCGCCAGTCGGGACCGGCATCGATGCCCTCAAGGCCGAGCTTGATGCCGAGCAGGCAGCCGACATTGCCGGCATTGCAGTCGGTGTCCCAGCCTGACGTATTGACGATCATCTGGGCGCGCTGGAAATCGTCGGGCGCGTAGAGGATCGCCATGATCATCAGCGCATGGTTGGGCACGACATGGCAGTTGCCCGGATATTTGTCATAGCCGTAATGGTCCTCGATCTTCTGCCGCGTGTCGCGCCAGTCCGGGAATTCTTTGTGCCAGCCGCGGATGTCGGCGATCAGCTTCGCAATCAGGCAATCCGCCGGGATGGCCGCGAGGCCGGTTTCGATGAGATGCTCGATATCGCCTGAGACGAAGGCCTCGGCTTCCATCGCGGCCCAGAGCATCGCGGCATAAACGGATTCTCCGTCATGGCTGACAAGGCCCGCCTGCTCGGCGAGCTTCGCCGCAAGCTTCGGCTGGCCCGGCGCCACCATCGCCCAGCCGTCGATGAAGATCTGCGCGCCGATCTGCTCCGCGACCGTCGATCCATTGACCGCGATCGAGCCGGAGGCCGGCGCGGGAACGCCGCGCTTCAGATTCAGCCATGCGGTGTGCTCGGTCGAATTGCCGTTGCCGCCCCACCACAGCACCGTCCGCTGCTCGACGAGATAATTAAGCCAGGCGCGACCGATATCCTCGGCCGAGAGATCTTCCGAGATGCCGTAATCCTCAAGCGCGCGCACGAAGGTGAAGGTGCCGGCGACATCGTCATCGGTGACGACGAGCGGCACGCCGAGACGGTCATGAACGTAATAGTCGACCTCGCCGAGCTCGCTCATGATCTTCTGGTAAGTCCAGCCCTCGAAGGGGCGGCCGACATAGACGCCGATCAGCTTTCCGAGCACGCCGGCATAGACGCGTTCGAGATAATCGTTCGGAAGGGGGGCGTTGCTCATGATGGACCCTTGGTTCCTCGGGATTTTCTTCGGATTTGGCGGGGCGCGGCTCAGCCCTTGACCGAGCCGCCGGCCATGCCCTCGATGAAGCGGCGCTGCAGGAAGACGAAAAGGACGACGATCGGCAGCACGATGATCAGCGCCGCGGCCATGATCTCCCCCCAGTCGGACGAGTACTGGCCGGAGAGCAGGAAGAACGAGACGACGGCGGTCAGCTTGTCCTGCCGTTGCAGGAAGGTCGTGGCGATCAGGAACTCGTTCCACGAATAGAGACCGATGATCAGCGCCACGGTCAGGATGCCCGGCGAGACGATCGGCAGCATCACCCGCGTGAACACCTGCCACGACGAGGCGCCGTCGATGATCGCGGCTTCCTCGATCTCTTTCGGCACGGCAAGGAAATAGGTTCGAAGCAGCATGATCGCGAAGGGCGAGTAGATCGCCGTGTAGACAAGCGAAACGGCGAAGACGTTGTTGATCAGGCCGAGCTTGGCGAAACCGAAATAAAGCGGAAACAGGAAGAGCTGGATCGGCGCGGTCGTGGTCGCCAGCAGGTAGAACGTGACCACCTTCCAGGCCTTGATCTTCTTGCGCGCGAGCACGAAAGCGGCGGCCGAACCGGTGCTGCAGACGAGGATGATCGTGAGCGCCGTCAGCATCGCCGAGTTCCAGAACGTCGTGCTGAAGCGGGCGTCCTTCCAGGCGCGGGCGAAATTGTCGAAGCGTATGACCTGCGGCAGCGCCAGCGGGTTCTGGACGATCTCCTGCGCGGATTTCAGCGAATTGAGGACGAGCAACACGATCGGGAACAGCGCCGTGAACAGGCCGATGCCGAGCACGACATAGGTGATCGTCAGCGTGGCGCGGCTTTCGACGAGCCTCATCAGACGCTCTCCCTCGACTGGATGCGGATATAGAAGAACGTTGCGACAAGGCCGAACAGGCTGATCACCAGCGCCGTTGCGGCCGCCTGGCCGACATTCAGGTCATAAAAGGCCTTGCGATAGGCGAGCGTCGAAAGGACCTCGCTTGAGAAGGCCGGTCCGCCCTGCGTCAGGATGTAGACGAAGTCGAAAACGAGGAACGACCAGATGACCGTCATGATCATCATGAGCATGATGGTCGGCCGGATGCCCGGCAGCAGCACATAACGCATCATCTGCCAGAAGCTGGCGCCCTCGATGCGCGCCGCTTCGATCTGCTCCTGCGGCACCTGGCGGAGCGCGGCGAAGAAGATCACGCAGAGGAAGCCCCACCAGTGCCAGAGATCGACGGTGGCGACGCCGAACAGCGCCGTCGAGGTCTGCGACAGCGGATTGACGATCGGCAGGCCGAGCTTCTGCAGATAGCCAAAGACACCGGTAACGGGGCTGTAGATCATGCCCTGCCAGACCCGCGCGGTGATCGCAGTCGCGATGATCACGGGCAGGAAATAGACGACCTGGAACAGCGTGGAACCGCGCCGGGGCACGACGAGCAGGAGGCTCGCCGCAAGAAGACCCATCCCGATCGGCACGGTCAGGAAAAGCGCCGTCCAGATCAGGTTGTTCTGAAGCGCCGTCCAGAACGGCCCGTCGCTCCAGAGCGCCGCGAAATTGCCGAGGCCGATAAAGACCGGCGCCGAGATGCCGTCCCACTGGAAAAAGGCCAGGGCGACCGTCAGAAGCGCCGGGATCAGGATGATCACGACATTGATGGCGAGCGTCGGCACGAGATAGAGCCACATGGCCGGTGTCCTTGCGGGAAGGAAGGCGTCTTGCGATGCGCGACGGGCTTCGGCCGGTCATCGCCGGAATGGATCCGGCGACGACGTGCCAAGCGCACCGTGTCGCGAAGCGCCCCTCCCCGCGCGGAGAAGGGCGCCCAGAACGTCAGCGCTTCGGAACGGCGGGCACCTTGCCGGCCGCCTTTTCTTCCTTGAAGGTCGCGTCAAGCTTCTCGAGGAACTGCGCCGTGGTGATCTTGCCGAGCCAGACCTCCTCCATGCCCGAGACGAGATAGGTGTCCGTCGCTGGCGGGAGGAACGTCCAGGTGGTGTAGCCATACTGGCCGTCGCTGACCGAGGCGGCGAGATTCTTCATCGTCTCGCCATAGAGCGGCAGGACGTCGGCGCCGATCTGCACCTTAGAAAGGTCTTTCAGCGGCGTGTTCCACTCGCCCTGCCAGACGGTGTTCATGTCGCCATAGAACTTGTCGCTGAAGACGTAGTCGATCACCTCGGCCGCCCCGTCGGGGTTCTGCGAGGAATTGGCGATCGAGAAGGTCGAGCCGATGCCGAGCGCATAGATCGGATAAGGCACGCCCTCAGCGCTTGGGAAGCCAACAAAACCGGGCACCGCGTTGTTCTGCGGGAAGTAGCGCGGCACGTTCTGGAAGTTCCAGGTGCCCGTCGGCGCCATGCCGGCCTGCCCTGTCGCGACCTGCGCAAAGGCCTGCTCGCCGGTCAGCGAGAAGTAGTTCGGGCCGAAATAGCCCTTCTGCCACCAGTTGTTGAGCGTATCGATCGCCTTGACGAAGGGCTCCGCCGTCCAGGGAATCTCGCCGTTCAGAGCCTTGTAGACATTCTCGGGTCCGGCGATCGAGTTGAGCACGATCGAGACATAGTGCTCGTTGCTCGGGCGCCAGTCGGCATTGCCAGCCGCGAAGGGAACGAGGCCTTTCGCCTTCATTGCGTCGGCGAGCGTTTCGAGCTCGGCGATCGTCTTCGGCGGCTGCCAGCCATTCTTCTCGAACAGCGTCTTGTTGTAGAAGAGGCCAAGCGTCTCGTAGGTCTTCGGCAGCGCGTAAAGCTTGCCGTTATATTTGCCGAGCTCCAGGAACACCGGCAGGACGCGGTCGTTCCAGCCGAGCTTCGCCGCATAGTCGTCGAGCGGCAGCAACTGGCCGGCCTGCGCCATCGAGGCGACATAGCTTGGACCTGCCGTATAGACGACATCCGGCCCGGAACCCGAGAGCATCGCGATGCGGAGCTGCTTGTCGAGCTCGGCGCCGCGGAAATCGATCGAGAGGCTCTCGCCCGGATGCGCCGCATTGAACGGCTCGACCAGCAGCTTTTGCAGCGCCTCCTGGTTTTCCGGTGCGGCGGTCTCATACCACCACGTGATCGGCTTCTTTTCCTCGGCCATGGCAGCGGTGACACTGGCCGATGCGCCGAGAGCAACCAGCGCGGCGCCTGCCAGAGCGATTTTTGCTCGATAACCCATTATTTTCCTCCTCCCGTTGGTTCAGCTCGATCGATCAGGTTGAACTGCGCTCGATCAGACGGAACGGCATTGCCTGGCTCGTTCCGGGTCCCGCATTGCCGCGCTGGAGCCGATCGAGCAGGACCCCGGCCGCCGTCGTGCCGAGGTCGTGTTGAAACTGCGAAATGGTCGTGAGCGCCGGCGTCACCAGCCGCGCAGCGAAGATGTCGTCGAAGCCGGCGATCGCAACGTCGCCGGGAACGGCAAGCCCGGCCTCGCGCGCTGCCGCCATGGCGCCGATCGCCATCATGTCGTTGGCCGCGAAGATGGCATCGGGCCGCGCGGACAGCGCGAACAATTGCTGGGCGGCGCGAAAGCCGCCCTCTTCGTTGAAGGCTTCGTCGGCCACGATCAGAGGCTTGCGGCCGGCTTCGAGAAGCGCTGCCTCATAGCCGTTGAGACGGCCTTCCTGCGGGCCGCCAAGGCCGGCGATCATGGCGATGCGGCGATAGCCGCGCCGGATCAGATAGCGCGTGACCTCGCCTGCAGCCGCCTCGTTGTCGATATAGAGATTGTCGACCGGCAGCGGACCGACCTTCTTCTTCGACGATTCGATCCTGACCACGCCGATCCCAGCATCGGTCAGCGGCTGGAAATCGGCGACGCGCAGCGTGAAGAACACCCCGACGACCCCATCGACGCGGCCTTCGAGGCTCCAGTTGAGGAAGCGCTGCTCGCGCTCGGCGGCGCCGTCGGTATTGATCGTGATTACATCATAGCCGGCGTGATCGGCGGCTGACTGCATGCCGCGCAACAGCGAGGGATAGAACGGGTTGGCAATATCCGGAACGACACAGGCGAGCGTCATCGTCTTGTTGGTCTTGAGCGCGCGTGCCCACCGGTTCGGCACATACCCAAGCTCGCGCATCGCTGCCTGCACGCGCTCCAGCGTCTCCGCTGGAATCTGGCTCGTCGGCGCGCCGGAAAGAACCAGCGAAACCGTGGTCTGCGACACGCTCGCCAAGCGCGCGACATCGCGCTGCGTGACCCTGCGAGGCCGTTCGACAGTCATGCCGGGAGTTTCCTGATACGTATTACTGATACGTACCTCTAGCTGATACCTCTCCGGTTGGCAACGTCTCCGATGCTCGTCCACAGGGCACCCAAGTCAGGCGCTTGGCGAAGGCGATGCAGCGCGCGCTATAGTCGTCCGGTCAAAAACGAAGCGGAGCCCTTCATGCGCGTTCTCGTCCTCGGCGCGGTCATGATCGACGAAGCCATGACGGTTGCGACCTTCCCGAACCCCGGCGCCACGGTCATCGCCGGCGCCCCGCAGCGCGACCTCGGCGGCAAGGGCGCCAACCAGGCGATCGTGCTGAAGCGTGCCGCGGTCGATGTCCGCCTGGTCGCGCCGGTCGGCGAGGACGCCGATGCGGAATGGGTAGCCGAGGCGCTGACCTCCGAAGGTATCGAGGTGGCGGACCTCGTTCCGCTCGGCCGGTCGACGGATCGATCGCTGATCTTCGTTGGCCCCGGCGGCGAGAACGCGATCGCCTCCATCATCGGCGCCGCCGAAGCGGTCGATGAACGGCTGGCGCGCGAAAGCGTGGACTTGCTCGGCCCGGGCGACCTTCTGGTCATGCAGGGCAATCTGACGCTCGATGCAACCCGGGCCGCGCTGGACGCCGCACGCGCTCAGGGCGCGGCGACGCTGCTCAACCCCTCGCCGATCCGCGCCGAGATGGCGGCGCTGTTTCCGCTGGTCGACTGCCTCATCGTCAATGAGGGCGAAGCACGGCTCCTCAGCGGCAAGGACACGCCACTCGAGGCCGCCATCGAACTGCGCGAAGACGGCCCCGGAACGGTCGTCGTCACGCTCGGCCGTCTCGGCGCCCTGGCGCTCGGCGACGACGGTCCGGTCGAGATCGCAGGCGAACCGGTGAAGGCGGTCGACAGCACCGGCGCCGGCGACACCTTCGCTGCCGTCTTTGCCGCCGCGCGCTATGACCGTGGCCTTTCGCTTGGCGACAGCCTCGCGGCGGCGACCCGCGCCGCGGCCATCACGGTCTCGCGCAAGGGAACGCGCGCCGCATTTCCGACGCGCGATGAACTAGCCGCGATCCTGCCGGGACGATGAGCGGCCCTGCCGCACCTTTGCGCAGCCTGCCGCTTCAAGCGCGTTTACAGGGTGAGCCGAATACCCCGATCATGCGCGCCGAAAAGCTGTCGAGTGAGGAGTGAGAGCGTGGTCATCAATGATCCCGAAACCGTCGCCGAGGTGACGGAAGCCTTCGGCCGTTACGAACAGGGGTTGATCGACGCCGATGGGCCGGCGCTCGACCACCTTTTCTGGGACAGCCCCTATACGGTCCGCTACGGCGACGGCCAGATCCAGCACGGCCATGCTCCTATCAAGGCCTTCAATGCAAAGCGCCGCAAGACAGGACCCGATCGCGCCTTGACGGAGACGATCGTCACCACCTTCGGCCGCGAATTCGCGACGGTCTCGACGCTCTATGTCGACGTTCCCCCCGGCAAGATCGGGCGCCAGCAGCAGAGCTGGGCCAAAATCGACGGCGACTGGCATGTGGTTGCGGCGCATGTCAGCGTCGTCGACCAGGTCGAGATCGAGCGGCAGCAGGCCTGAGGAACGAAACCATGCCCATCCATGATCCCTACGGCGCCTTCGTGCCCGGAACCGATATTGTCCTGCCGGCAACGGGCAGCGGTCTGCTCGACGGGCTGACCTTCGCCGCCAAGGACCTCTTCGACATCGCCGGCCATGTGACCGGCTGCGGCAATCCCGACTGGGCGCGAACACATCCGCCGGCCCGCCGCTCGGCAAAGGTCGTCGAACAGCTTCTCGCCGCCGGTGCGACACTCGCCGGAAAGACCATCACCGACGAAATCTCGCTCGGCCTGCTCGGGCGCAACCAATTTGACGGCACGCCGATCAATCCGCGCGCCCGCGACCGCTTTCCAGGCGGCTCGTCGAGCGGCTCCGCCGCGGCGGTTGCCGGCGGCCTGGTCGATTTCGCGCTCGGCACCGATTCCGGTGGCTCGGTGCGCGTGCCGTCAAGCTTCTGCGGCCTCTACGGCCTCCGACCGACGCATGGCGCCATCTCGGTCGAAGGGCTGATGATGCAGTCCGCGTCGTTCGACACGGCCGGCTTCTTCGCCGATGACGCCACGATCTTCGGAAAGGTCGGTATCGTGCTGACGCCAGACGCAGCGCCAGCAGCGCCGATCGAGGAGATCCTGATCGCGACGGACGCCTTCGCGATCGCCGACGAGGCGGTGCGCGCGGCGATCGAGCCCGCCCTTGCGCGCCTCGGCGCCATCGCGCCTGTCCGCGAGATCACGCTGGCGCAGGAGGGCCTCAAAACCTGGAACCAGTGCCAGATCACCGCGCAATGCAGCGAGTTCTCGGCAACGTTCCGCGACTGGGTGGACGCCGTCAATCCGCGCTTTTCCTTCGAGGTCGGCGCGACGCTCGCCCATGCCGCCCTGATTTCCGACAGCGCGCGCGCTGACGCCCTGCACTTCCGCGCCGATCTCAGCGCGCGGCTGGACGCCCTGCTCGAAGGCCGCCGCGTCGTGGTCTATCCGGCGGTGCCGATCCTGCCCCCGCATCGCGACGCGCCACTCTCGGTCATGGGCGCCGCCGGCGATCGCATTGTCGATCTGACCTGCATCGCCGGCCTCAGCGGCCTGCCCCAGGCCGGCCTGCCGCTTGGAACTGCGGGCACGATCCCTGTCGGACTCGCCGTGCTCGGCTGGCGCGGCGCCGATCGCACGCTGCTCGCCCTCGCCAAGAAGCTTGCAGCATGACGGATGTCTCCGACGATGCCTTGAGCGGGCTCGACGCGATCGGGATCGCCGAGCAGATCCGCGCCGGGGTTCTGACGCCCGACGAGGCGCTGGACGCCGCGATCGCCCGTGTCGACGCGCTCAACCCGGCGCTGAACGCCGTCGTGCACCGGCATGACGATCTTGGGCGGCGCGCCATTGCCGAGGGCCTTCCGGACGGTCCGTTTCGCGGCGTGCCGTTCCTCCTGAAGGATCTCGACCTCCGCCTCGCCGACAGCGTAACGACCAGCGGCAGCCATCTCTTCGACGGCATCGTCGCGGCGCGGGATTCGACGCTGACGGCGCGCTACAAGGCCGCCGGGCTCGTCATCTTCGGCAAGACGAATGCCGCCGAACTAGGACTGTCCTCGGCAACCGAACCGGCCGCCTTCGGCCCGACGCGGCATCCGCTCGATCCGGCGCTGTCACCGGGCGGCTCGAGCGGCGGCAGCGCTGCCGCGGTCGCCTCGGGGATGGTGACCATGGCCCATGCAACCGATGGCGCCGGCTCGATCCGCATGCCGGCATCGCTCACCGGCATCTTCGGCATGAAGCCGAGCCGGGGCCGCACGCCACCTGGCCCAGATGCCAGCGAGATCTTCTTCGGCATGTCGGTGAACCACGCCCTCACCGTGACGGTCCGCGACAGCGCCGCTCTGCTCGACGCGACCAGTGGGCCGGAACCCGGCGCGCGGCACAGCCTCGCGGCGGATGACCTGTCCTTCCTGGAGCAATCGCGCCGCGATCCGGCACCGCTGCGCATCGCGCTGATGACGGAAGCCTTTGGCGGCGAGCCGGTCGAAGCCGCCTGCTGCGACGCCGCGATCGCGGCGGCCCATCTTGCGGCCGGGCTCGGACACCATGTCGAGGAAGCGCGGCCTTCGCTGGACGGGATCGATCCGGCGCATTGCTTCCGCCGTCTTGCCGCGGCCCTCACCCTCGTCTTCGTCGAGGATGTTGCGGCGGCGCATGGCATCGCTGATCCCCGTTCACTGCTGGAGCCGGTGAATGTCGCCTGGATGGACGAGGCGAAGGGCCTGACGGCCGGCGACCAGATCCGCGCCATCGGCGAGATGCATGCGATGGGGCGCGCCCTCGCCCGCTTCTTCGAGCGCTATGACGTCCTGATCACGCCGGTGACTGCGACGAGCCGGCTGGCGCACGGCCATTTCAACGGGACGGAGACTGACGTCACCCGCTTTGTCGATCGCCTGACGGCCTTCGGGCCCTTCACCTTTCCGTTCAACGCCGCGGGCGCGCCGGCCATGAGCCTGCCTGTCTCACGCGTCGACGGCCTGCCGATCGGAGCCCAGTTCGCATCGGCGCTCGGCCGCGACGGGACATTGTTCGCGCTGGCGGGGCAGATCGAACGCGCGCGGCCCTGGCATCGGCTGACGCGCAGCTGAGCTACGGTGCTTTTCGCCCTGTGGATATCTTGACAGTGAGGCCAAAGAGAACAAAATAAGAACAGAACGAAAGCAGAGGACGCCGATGATGGAAACCGTCCGGGAAATGATCGCGCGGATCGACGCCGAGATGCAGGCTGCAGCCGGCTGGCTGGAGATCGAGCGCCTTGAGGACGGGCCTCATCTGGCAAGCAGCGGCGTGCGCTGCCAGGCCGATGCCGTCGAGTTCGATGACGACGCAGGGTTCACGACGCGGATCCCCTATGGCTCCGTGGTGGCCATTCGCTTCGGCCGTCAGGGCGAGGCGATGCCGCTGGCGACCCTTGCCGCGCCGCGGGTCGTTGTCCCGTTGCGCGCCACGGGCTGACGCCTTGGCGAATGGTCTGATAGGCGACGCTTCCCCCGTTTGGGCATTGCTGTAGGATGCACCCGTCCCGCACCAGTTTGATTGGGGACGTACCACGCCCTATGTGGCATGCGACAACAATCTACGCGCGGATCCTTCCGCCTGAGCGAGGCTGAAGATGCGGCTGCTGGTCTGCGAGGACGACTTCCTGATCCTGATGAACACGGCCGAGATGTTGCGCGAGCTCGGACACGAGGTCGAGGAAGCGGCCGATGGCCGCTCCGCGCTGGCCGCTCTGGCAGACGATGCCTTCGACGTCCTCTTGACCGATGTCGGCCTGCCCGACATGAACGGCGTCGAACTCGCGCACCGAGTCCGCGCCACAACCCCGGACCTGCCGATCATCTTTGCCTCGGGCCTCGGCGACGTCGAGGGATTTGGCGACGATGCCTCTGTCGCCTTCGTGCAGAAGCCCTATACGATGCCGGCGCTGGAAATGGCCCTCGCTGCAGTCACCCGGCGCTAGGTCCTCTCCGAACGCCTGCGGTCACGCCTCGGCAGGCAGAACTGCGATCGCCGCCGACCACGGGCCGAGCACCATCCGCTCGCCTTCGCGCCGGTGTATTCCCGTCGTTGCCATCGGCGCGAAGGCCGGCACTTCGATCGAGCCCTCGTCCGGCGCGGCATTCATCACCATCACAAGCCTTCCGCCGGCGTAGGTCCAGGAGACGGCCACGACCCGGCCGTCCTGATGCGCCTCTGCGCCCTGATAAGGCGCATCGGTCAACGGCCACAGATGCTCCCGGCGCAGCCGCGCCAGTTCGCGGAACCGGTCCAGCGCTTCCGCCCGCTCCGGAGCGGCAAATTCGTTCCAGTCGAGCTTCGCCATCGCCATGGTCTCCGGCGCCATGGGGTCGGGCACCAGTTCGTCAGCATGGTCGGATTCAAAGAACTCCTTCGCCTGCTGCGCCCGCCCCTCCCGGATCTCGGCGCTAAATTCTCCCTTGAGATCGCCGAAGAAGGGGAACGGCGCGCGGATATGCGCCTCCTCTCCCATGAAGAACATCGGAATCTGCGGCGACAGCATGATCACGAAATGCAGGAAATCGAGCCGCTCCGCATCGAGATCCTCGGCAAGCCGCCGCCCGTCTGGCTGGTTGCCGATCTGATCGTGGTTCTGGATGAAGGACACGAAAGCCGAGGGCGGCAGATGCGCCGACGGCTCGCCGCGCTCGATATCGCCGCGCCGCGGTACGGCTTCTCCCTGATAGGCGAAACCTTCGGCCAGCACCCGCCGCGCCTTCTCCACGGTCTCGTCTGCGAAGTCGCGGTAATAGCCGCTCCGCTGGTCGGTCGCGATCACATGCAGGACATGATGGATGTCATCGTTCCACTGCGCGTCAAAATAACGGGGGCGACCCGACGCATCTCGTTCGAGCCAACTGGCTTCATTGTCGAGATTCTCAAGAATCAGCATCGCGTTCGGCTTGATGGCGCGCGCCATCGCCGCCATCTCGCGCTTCATCTGCTGAGCGCCCGACGTGCCGAACTCATGCACCGCGTCGAAGCGGAGCCCGTCCATGTCGTAATCCTCGATCCACATGCGGACATTCTCAAGGAAGAACAGGCGGACCAGGGGATCGGCAAAATTGAGCCCGGCGCCCCAAGGCGTATGGACGTTTTCGTCGAAGAACGGCGCTGCGTAGAGGGGGAGATAGTTATCGACCGGGCCGAAATGATTGTAGACGACGTCCAGGATCACCGCGAGCCCATGCGCATGGGCAGCATCGACCAACGCCCGCAGGTCTTCCGGAGTGCCATAGCTCCGCTCCGGCGCGAAAACCAATACGCCGTCATAGCCCCAATTGTGCGAGCCCGGAAAATCGCCGAGCGGCATCAGTTCGATCGCGGTATAGCCGGCATCGGCGAAATGCCCGATCCGTTGCGCGAGCCCCTTAAACGTCCCCTCGGGGGTTGCGGTGCCGACATGCAGCTCGGCGATCACCGCCTGATGCCAGGGCCGGATTGTGCGCTCGCTCGCCAAGCCGAGCGGACCACGCACGACACTCCATCCACCGGTATCGTCAGCCTGGCCGCGCGAGGCCGGATCGGGGACGTCGATCCCCTTGACGCGGTAGCGATAAAGCGTGCCGGGGCCGGCGCCCGGAACATCAAGGCTGTACCAGCCATCGTCACCGGCCTGCATCGGGGTGGGGGCGCGATCGACTAGCAGAACCTCAACCTGATCTGCCGAGGGTGCGTAAAGCCGGAATCGAACGCCACCCTCGATCAATTCGGGACCGAAACGATAATGGGAGATGCGGTCGAACGACAACGGACCGTGCTCGTACTCTTCCGGCCCGGATCCGACGCGATCGCCGCGCGTCTCATCGGCGATGGCGAGGCTGGACCGCAGGATCGCCGGGTCTCCCGTGGGCGGCTGCCCTTCGACGAGAGAGTCGATGAGGGCGTGCCCGCCTTCGGGCCTGTTATCGGTTCTGTCCTGCATGGTCATGGTCGTCTCCTGAAAATGGGTCAACTGGGTGCGTCGGACTCCTCCGTCGGCAGCGCCCGGCCAAAATCGCGCTCCGCCGAATGACGGCGGCGCAGGCTTTCAATGGCTCTGAACCAGTGGTCGTAGCCGTGCGACCAAAGCGGGCGCCCCTCGGCTTCCCAGAGCAAAAACGCCTCGCGGCGGATGTCCTCATCGCTGAATTCGGTCATGTCGTCTCCCAGCGCTTGGCTGGCCTGTCGCCAGTGGCGGGGATCAACTCAGGGTCACGGGCGAGGTTCCGTGGCGCCGCCTTCGATCGCCCTCGTCAGGACGAGCACCGGTACGGTTGTGTCGATAAGGACGCGGCCGCCTTGAACAGCCGTCTCGCTGTCGCCGCCCATGGGATTTCGCCAGGAGCCATTGAGCTGATGATCGTTGAACACGACACTCTCGGATGCCATCGCCTCAGGCGTCAGCGGCACGGCGACGACGAGTTCCGCGGCGGAGCCGCGCCGGCTGAAGGCAAACCAGCCGTCGGAGACGCGTTCCGCCTGGTAGGGCGATGCGAAGATGTCGGGATTGCGCGCACGCAACGCGAGCAGGCTGCGTGTTGCGCTGAGCTTCGCGGCTCGCTCCTCGTCCTCCGCCATAGGAGGGACGGCCGAAACTGGCGAGGACAGCAGCGCCTCGCGACGCTCCCATGAGACAGGACGCCGATTGTCGGGATCGACAAGGCTGAAATCAGCGAGTTCCGTCCCGCGATAGATGTCCGGAATGCCGGGCAGCGTCAGTTGCAGCAGGGTCTGCGACAGGCTGTTCGTTGCAGCGATAGGGGCGGTTTCCGCGAGGAAAGCCTCGAGCTCTGCGCGGAACGGCGCGCCCTCGCTGCCTGCGATCAGCAGCGCGACGAAGTCGTGCAGCGCAGCCTCATAGGTCTCGTCCGGATCGGTCCAGCCGCTATGCCGCTTTGCCTCGCGCATCGCCTTCTCGAAATAGCCGCGGGCCCGGTCGACCGGCAGCGGCCAGGCCGCGAACAGCGTCTGATAGATGAACCAGAGATCAAGGTCGTCCGGCCCGGCTTCAGCCTTCAAGTCTGCATGCTGCGCTTCCCAGCCCTCGACGAGTCGAATCCAGCGCTCAGGGAAATGCGAGAGAAGATTAAGGCGCGCCCGCGTATCGGCGCCGCGCTTGGTGTCATGCGTCGCAAGCGGCGTCAGACCCCTCGGCCCAAAGGCGGCGAAGGCTGCATGAAGCTCGTCGTCGCTCCGCGGCGGCGCCACGAGATCGGAGCCGACCTCGTTCACCGAGGCGAGCGCGACGCTCCGATAGAGTTCAGTATCCTCGAACCCTTTTGCCATCGCGGGCCCGGAAAGTTGCTGGAACAAGCGGCGGAAGCGTGCGGCGTCGAGCCCGGGCGCCCGGAGTGCGGCTTCGACGAGGCGCACCAGGACCGGAGCCACGCCGGGCGCATCGCGTTTGGCCCGCGCCTCGGCCTCGCGCCAGAGCGCGTCGTCTTCAGGCGAAGCAGGCAGACCGACGAGATAGGACCGATAGACCGGAAACGCCGAGAGCAGCGCCACGACCGCCGCTTCGAGGACACTGGCAACCGGAGCGTCGTCCCCGAGCATCGCGGCAGCGCTTTCAAGGAGACGCGCAAGCTCCGGCTTGAAACTCTTCTCGACGACCTCGGTCTTTGCAGCTGCAATCCGTGCGAGGGGGCTGCCGGAAAGCCAGCCGCGCGCCTCGAGATAGGATTGAAATGCCGTGCGGCCGTTCGCCGAGACGAAGGCCTCGTTGATGAGATTGAGCCGCTCGTAACCAGTAGTTCCGTCGATGGGCCATGGCCGCAGGGCCTCGTCGTGGCCGAGGATCTTCTCGATGAGAATCAATGCCTCGGGGCCCGTGGCCTCGCGCAGCTGGACGCAATAGGCAGCGGGATCGGCGAGACCATCAACGTGATCGACGCGAAGGCCTTGCACCAGCCCTTCGCGCAGCAGCGCCAGCGGCAGGCAGTGAACGATCTCGAACACCGTCTCATCCTCGATGCAGACGCCGAGAAGGTGAGAGACCTCGAAGAAGCGCCGATAGTTGAGCGATTCCGTCTGCCGCCAGGGCACGGCCTGCCAATGCTGCTCGGCATGCACAGCATTGAGATCAGCCTTGTCGAGGGCGCGCTCGAACGAATCCGACATTGCAGCCGCGGCGGCCCTCAGCGCCACGCGCGCCGTATCGATCGCCTCTGGATCGGCCTTGCCACGGTCGACAACTCGCCAGGCCAACGCAGCCTCCATCGCGCCGACCCTGTCGAGCAGAGCGGCTATCGACCGGGGGCGCAGCGGAACGGCGTTGCCAGCAACGATGGCGGTGACGCGGCCCGCGGCCTCGTCATAGGCAAGCTTCTCGATCGCCGCAGCGTCATCGCCGAGCCATGGCAGCGCGATCCGGCGGGAAAAATCGATATCGAAGATCGGTGCAGACACGGCATCGGCGCCGAATTCGAGCACGTCGATCCAGTAGGGGTTGGCACCGTCCGCGGCCATGTGGTTCGGCACGATGTCGAGGATGATGCCGATACCGTTCGCGGCGAGGGTCGCCGCCATGCTGCGAAACCCGGCCTCACCGCCAAGTTCATCGCTGATCTCAGTCGGATCCACCATGTCATAGCCATGCGCCGAACCGGCGCGGGCGCGGAAAATCGGCGAAGCATAAAGATGGCTGATGCCGAGCGCGGAAAAATAGGGCGACAGGCGCTCAGCGTCTTCGAAGGTGAATTCCGCATTGAACTGGACACGATAGGTCGCCCTGACCAGCCCGAGAGGCGAGGCAAAGTCCGGCCCGGCATTGGCCGCGCCGTCCACCGGCCGAGCCCCTTCCATCCTTGACGTCATGAAATCCCTCGCTGATTGCACCCTCCCAACAGACGCGCGCGCCGTCAGTTCCCCTTTGGCGCCGGCAATCCCGAGGCCCAGGGTTTTGCACAGGCGATGGGCTTGACAATTAACTGGGCAAAAGATGGAATTTGACCGCTCAGACAAAAGACCGGCGCCATGCCGGTGCGCCCAGCGCGCTCCAGAGGGGAACAGTCATGTCCACCACGATCTCACGGCGCCGCTTCCTGTTTGCCTCGGCCGCCGGCACGCTCGCTCTCGCCGCTCCTCGCGCCTCCTTTGCCGCGGAGAAGCTGAAGGTTGCCGGCATCCACGCCTCGCCGGTAGAGAACGCCTGGAATTCGCGCCTGCACGAGGCGCTTCAGGCCGCTGCCAAGGATGGCGTGATCGAATACACCTTCTCGGAAGGCGTTTCCGGCACCGACTATCCGCGCGCGATGCGCGAATATGCCGAGGCCGGCAACAAGCTGATCGTCGGCGAATCCTATGCCGTCGAAACGGAAGCGCGCCAGGTCGCGGCCGATTATCCCGGCACCGCCTTCCTGATGGGCTCGTCAGGCGGTCCGGCGGGCGACAATTTCGGCACGTTCGGCACCTGGAACCACGAGGCCGCCTATCTCGCCGGCATGCTCGCGGCGCCGATGTCGAAGACCGGCACCTTCGGCGCGGTCGGCGCCATCCCGATCCCCGAGGTCAACATTCTCATCAACGCCTTCCGCTCCGGCGTGAAGGAAGTGCGCCCCGATGCGAAATTCCTGGTCGGCTTTATCGGCACCTTCTTCGATCCGCCCAAGGCCCGCGAATCCGGCCTCGCGCAGATCGATGCCGGCGCCGACATCCTGTTCGGCGAGCGCATCGGCACCGCCGACGCTGCCAAGGAGAAGGGCATCAAGTCGGTTGGCTCGCTGATCGACTACACGCCGCGCTATCCCGAAACCGTCTTCGCGAATGCGATGTGGTATTTCCGGCCGATCCTCGACGCCGCCATCAAGGACACGCAGGCCGGCGCCAAGACCGGCAAGGATTACAGCCCGTTCTCCTACATGAAGGAAGGCGGCAACGACATCGTCTTCACTGAGAGCATGGTGATCAAGGATTCGGTCCCGGCGATGGAAGCCAAGCGCAAGGCGATCAAGGACGGCACCTTCACCGTACCCGTCGATCCAGCCGAGCCGACCTGAGGATGTGACCACACTGTCATTGCCGGGGCTCGATCCGGCAATCCAGTCTTGCGTCCATCGGCGGCGTTCAGACCGAGCCTCAAAAAGGCTGGATTGCCGGATCGAGCCCCGGCAATGACATCCTTAAATGCATGGAACGCCAGCCGTGACAGAATCGTCTGAACCCGCCGACGGCGCCGCGCTCGCGGATGCGATCCGCACAGGCGCCACCACAGCGGGAGCCGCCATGGATGAAGCGCTCGACCGTCAAGTCGAGCTGCAGTCGCTGGGCGCGATCTCGTTTCTCGCGGCTGATCTTGGACGCGAGGGTGCCGCCGCCATCGACGCCGGCCTGAAACGACGGCCGAAATATTTCCGCCTGAAGCCGTTCACCGGCGTCCCGTTTCTCATGAAAGACCTCGGCGCCGCGGCGGCAGGACTGCCGGTCGTCTGCGCCTCCGCAGCGCTGCCTTCGATCCCGCCGGCAGAGGACGCGGAGCTCGCGCGCCGCTTCAAGGCCGGCGGCCTCGTGCCCTTCGGCGTCACCACCGTGCCCGAATTCGGCCTCTCGCTGTCGAGCGAGCCGGCCATCGGCCCGGTCGCGCGCAATCCGCTCGATCCGGCGCTGACGCCCGGCGGCTCGTCGGGCGGCGCGGCAGCCGCGGTCGCGGCCGGCATCGTCGCGCTCGCCCACGCCACCGATGCAGGCGGTTCGACGCGCGTCCCGGCCGCGTGCTGCGGCCTCGTCGGCCTCAAGCCGACACGCGGCGCCATGCCCGGCGGCCCGGATTTCGGCAATCATATCGGCGGCATCGCAGCCGAACTCGTCGTCTCCAGGTCACTTAGAGACACCGCGCTCGCGCTGGAGCATTTCTCCGGCAGCGGCGAAGGCTATTTCCCCGATCCCGATCTCGATCTGCCGCTCTCCGGGCGGCTCGACGAAGCCGTGACGCCCTTGCGGATCGGCATCGTCCTCGATGTCGCCGAGGGCCGAGCGATCGAGCCAGCACGCCGCGAGGCTGTCGCGCATGCCGGCGAGGTGCTTGGCCGCGCCGGCCACACGCTCGTCACACTCGATCCCGCCCGCCTGGCGCCCCTTCTCGCCGATTCCGAGATGGTCTTCGACCGGATCATCTGCACCAATCTCGCCCGCAACATGCCCGACCTTTCGAAGGTCGAGCGGCTCACCGCCGCCGTGGCGCGGCGCGGGCTTGCGATGACCGCTCGCGATTATCAGGCAGCGGAGTCGACTGCCGTGCGCGTGGCGCATGCGCTGTGGCGGCTGTTCGACGAAGTCGACATCGTGCTGACGCCGATGCTGTCGGGACCGCCACTGCCGATCGGCGCCTTCCCCTTCGATCACGACGATGTCGAACTGCAATGGCGGCGGATGAGCGATTTCGCGCCCTATGCGATGCTCGCCAATGTCGCGGGGACGCCTGCGCTCTCCCTGCCCCATGGCACCGACGGCGCAGGGCTGTCGCTGCCCATCCAGTTGATCGGGCCGATGGCGAGCGACGGGCTGCTGCTCCGCCTCGCCCGCGTCCTGCAACGGGCCGTGCCCTGGTCCTATCGCACGACCATCGCGGGTCTTCCCTCGTGAACGTCCCTGTCGTCCTTCGCCTTGAAGGGATCACCAAGCGCTTCGGGGCGCTCACCGCTAATGACGACATCACGCTGGAACTGCGGCAGGGCGAATTGCTCGCCCTTCTCGGCGAGAACGGCGCCGGCAAGACGACGCTGATGAACATCCTTTTCGGCCACTACACGGCCGATGCGGGGCGGGTGATCGCCTTTAGCCGCGAGTTGCCGCCGGGAAAGCCCCGCGCCGCGATCGAGGCCGGCATCGGCATGGTGCATCAGCATTTCGCGCTCGCCGCCAACCTGACCGTGCTTGAAAACGTCATCGCCGGCACGCGGCCGCTCGGCGCGCTCGGCCTTGGCAGCGCCGCAGCGCGAACGAGGCTTGCGGCGCTCTCGGCGAAATTCGGCCTCGCAGTGCATCCCGATGCCCGCGTCGGCGATCTCTCGGTCGGCGAGCGGCAACGGGTCGAGATCCTCAAATCGCTCTATCGCGACGCCAAGGTGCTGATCCTCGACGAGCCGACCGCCGTCCTGACGCATCAGGAGGCAGAGCAGCTCTATCGGACGCTGCGCGGCATGGCCGAGCTCGGACTTTCGATCATCTTCATCTCGCACAAGCTGCATGAGGTGCTGGCCGCGGCCGACCGCGTCACCGTCCTGCGCGGCGGCAAGGTCGTGGCGGAGCGGCGCGCCAGCGAGACCACCAAGGATGAACTCGCCGAGCTGATGGTCGGCCGCCGCGTCGCACGCCCCCACCGGGAAAGCCAGGCGCCAGGCGCCATCGCGCTCAGGGCCTCGGGCATCGATGTCGGCACGACTCTGAAGGCGATCGATTTCGAGGTCCGCGCGGGCGAGACGCTCGGCATCATCGGCGTCTCCGGCAATGGCCAGCACACGCTCGTCCGCCTCGTCTCCGGCCTCGAGCGGCCGACCGCCGGACAGCTGGAACTCTATGGCGCCCCAGCGCCGCGCCCCTCCCCGCGTGGCTTCGTCGCCGCCGGCATTGGCCGCATCCCGGAGGACCGCCACGCCGACGGCGCCGTCGGCGAGATGGCGGTTTGGGAAAATGCCGTGCTCGAACGGGTACGCGAGCCTCGTTTCTCCGCCGGTGGGCTGGTTCGCCGCGCCGCCGGCCGCGCCTTCGCGCGCGAGATCATCGAGCGCTTCGATGTGCGTGGCGGCTCAGAGGACAGCCCGATCCGCCTCCTCTCGGGCGGCAACATGCAGAAGCTGATCCTCGGCCGCAATCTCGCGGAGAGCCCGCGCATCCTGATCGCCGCCCAGCCGACGCGCGGCCTCGACGAGGGCGCTGTTGCCGCAGTTCACGGCGAGATCCTCGCCGCGCGCCGGGCGGGAACGGCCGTCCTGCTCATCTCCGAGGATCTCGACGAGATCCTGGCGCTTGCCGATCGCGTCCAGGCGATCGTCAAGGGCAGGCTTTCGCCGGCGATCCCGGTCGAGCAGGCCGATCCGCGCCGTCTCGGACTGATGATGGCGGGAAGCTGGGAGGATGCGGCGTGATCCGCTTCGAGCGCCGCACCCATGTGCCGTTCGGCCTGCGCCTCGCCGCGCCGATCGCCGCTGTCCTCGTCGCCCTCGCCTTCGCCGGCATTCTCATCGCCATCGCGGGAGCCCCGGTGCTCGAAGCCTATCGGCGCATGCTGATCGGCGCCTTCGGCTCGCGCCTCGCCATCACCGAGACGCTGACGCGGACCGCGCCGCTGATCCTGACCGGCCTTGCTGCCGCTGTCGCGTTCCGCGCGCGGCTGTGGAACATCGGCGCCGAGGGCCAGTTCCTCGTCGGCGCGCTCGCCGCCGCAGCGCTCGGCTCGCAGCATGGGCTGCATCTGCCGCCTGTGCTGCTGATCCCCGCGCTGATGCTGGCCGGCGCCGTCGCGGGCGCGCTGCTGCTGCTCGGACCGCTCGCGCTCCGCCTTCGCTTCGGCGTCGATGAAGTCGTCACGACGCTGCTGCTCAATTTCGTCGCGCTGTTGTTCGTCTCGATGATGATCGAGGGCGCGCTGAAGGATCCACTCGCTTTCGGCTGGCCGCAATCGGTGCCGGTCGTCGCCGATGCCATGCTGCCAAAGCTTGTGGCGCGGACGCGGCTGCATGTCGGATTGCTGGTGGCGATCGGCCTGGCCGTCGTCATCGCGCTCGTTCAGGCGCGGACCGTCTTCGGGATGGAGAGCCGCGCGGCGGGCCTCAATCCGGCGGCGGCCCGCTTCGCCGGCGTTTCGCTGACCGGTGTTCTCGTCAAGGTCGCCTGCATTTCGGGCGGCCTCGCGGGCCTTGCCGGCGCCATCGAGGTGCTCGGCGTCAAGGCCTACGTCACTACCGACCTCTCGCCCGGCTTTGGCTATACCGGCATCGTCGTCGCCATGCTGGCGGCGCTCAACCCTATCGGCGTCGTCTTCGCCGCGCTCTTCGTCGCCACGATGTTCGTCGGCGCGGATTCGATGAGCCGCGCGCTTGGCGTGCCGAGCTTCATCGCCGATGTGATCGTGGCGATGTCCCTGCTCGCGATGCTGGTCGCGCTCTCGCTCGCCAATTACCGGATCCGCCGATGATGGACGCGCTCGACATCTTCGCCTCGGCCGGCCTTTGGGCAGCGGTCCTGCGCATCGCGACGCCGCTGATCTTCGGCACGCTCGGCGCGCTGATCTCGGAGCGAGCGGGCGTGCTCAATCTCGGCATCGAGGGCATCATGACCTTCGGCGCGATGATCGGCTGGATGACGGTCTATCATGGCGGCGATCTCTGGCTCGGCCTCGCCGTCGCCGCCCTCTCCGGCGCGGTCTTCGGCCTTCTGCATGCCGCGCTCACGGTGCCGCTCGGCCTGTCGCAGCATGTAACCGGGCTCGGCATCACGCTGTTCGCGTCCAGCCTCTCCTATTTCATCTTCCGCCTCGCAATCCCGGTGTCCGGCTCGCCGCCGACCATCGTGCCGTTCCAAGTGATCAAGATCCCCGTGCTGTCCGATCTGCCGTTTCTCGGCGAGGCTGTGTTCAGCCAGACGGCTCCGACCTATCTCGCCATCGCGCTGGCCCTCGTCATCGCCTATGCGCTGGCGCGCACGCCGCTTGGGCTCGCCATCCGCATCGTCGGCGAAAATCCCCATGCAGCCGAGGCGCAGGGCATCGACCCGATCCGGGTCCGCATCGGTGCCGTGGTGTTCGGCAGCGCGCTGATGGCCATGGGCGGCGCCTTCCTGACGCTCGCAGCGTTCAATTCGTTCTTCCCGACCATGGTGCAGGGCCGTGGCTGGGTCTGCATCGCGCTGGTGGTATTCGCCTCGTGGCGGCCGGAACGGGCGCTCGGCGGCGCGCTGCTCTTTGCGCTCTTCGATGCCTATCAGCTTCGCCTGCAGCATGTCGTCGGCAAGGCGATCCCCTACCAGCTCTTCCTGATGATCCCCTACATCATGTCGATCCTGGCGCTGCTCGTCATGGCGCGGCGGGCCCGCGTGCCGCAGGCGCTGATGCAGCCCTTCCGCCGCGGCGAGCGTTGACATCGGCCTGGAGACACGCGAAGCCCTCAGCACGCACGTCGCTCTTGGGAGGGAGCACTGCCATGCCGAAAATCGCCGTCATCGGCGCCGGTCCATCGGGCCTCGCGACCGTCAAGACGCTGGCCGATGCCGGGCTGACGGATATCACCTGTTTCGAGGCGCAGCCGGAGCTGGGCGGCAACTGGGTGTTTCGCGACACCACCGGCCATGCCAGCGTCTATGAGACGACGCACATCATCTCCTCGAAGCGGCTGTCGCAATATTCCGATTTCGCGATGCCGGCCGACTACCCCGACTTCCCCTCGCACAAGCAGATGCTGGCCTATTTCGAGGCCTATGCCGCGCATTTCGGTCTCGCGCGTTTCATCCGCTTCGGAACCCGCGTCCTCCATGCCGCGCCCCTGCCCGAGAACCGTTGGCGACTGTCGCTGGAGGGACCCGACGGCCGCAGCGAGGAGAGTTTCGATCGCCTCGTTGTCTGCTCGGGCCATCACTGGGACCCCCTGATTCCCGAAACGCCGGGCGCGTTCGACGGCCGCGTGATGCATGCGCATGACTATCGCCGCGCCGAGCCCTTCCGCGATCAGCGCGTGCTCGTCGTGGGTGGCGGCAATTCCGCCTGCGATATCGCCGTCGCCCTGTCACGGGTCGCCAACCGGACGGCCATCAGTTTCCGCCGCGGCTATCACATCGTGCCGAAGATCGTGCTCGGCATGCCCGTCGACGTCGCCTATCGCCGCCTGCGTCATCTGCCGAAATGGCCGCGCCAGCGCCTGCTCGCGCTGATGCTGAAGCTGGTCATCGGCCCCTACAAGCGCTACGGCCTGCCGGAGCCGGAACGGCGCGTGCTCGAAATGCATCCGACGCTGAATTCGGAGCTGCTCGATCGGTTGCGCCACGGGACGGTCGCGACGCGGCCGGGCGTGGCCGGTTTCGAGGGCCCGAATGTGCGGTTTGCCGATGGCAGCCTCGAGACCTTCGACACGGTGATCTTCGCCACCGGCTATCGCACCCGCTTCCCCTTCTTCGACCCGGACCTCTTCGATTTCACCGAGGCGCTCGACGTTCCGCTCTATCTGAAGATGATGCCGGAGGCCTTCCCGACGCTCGATTTCGTCGGCCTGTTCCAGCCGATCGGCTGCATCTGGCCGCTCGCCGAACTGCAGGCGCGCATCGTCGCTCTGCAGGCGACCGGCCGCCTGGCGCGCCCGGCCGATCTCGAACGCCGCATCACCCATGAGACCGCCCATCCGCACTGGCAATTCGAGCGCACGCCGCGCCACGCGATCGAGATCGACGTCTATGATTTCGAAAAGGCGCTGCGGAAGGAACTCGCGGAGGCCCGTGCGGCCTAAACCTCGGGCGCTTCAGGCAGCATGTCGGGCATCAGCGCGGCCCGACAGGGACCGCGCCGTTTCGACGATCGTCTCCTCCACCGGGCGCCAGCGCAGCTTCAGCAGCGCCTCGGCCTTGCCCCTGCCGATCCAGCGCTCCTCGCCGATATCGAAGCGGAGATAGCTGAGGATTGAGAAGCTGTCGGCGAGCCGCCGCGCGCGCTCATCGTCGATCGGCCGGGGAACCGGCAGTTGTTCGAAGCCGCTGGCCCGGATGCAGGCGATCAGATCGGCGAGCCAAAGCTGGTCGGCGACGGCGAAGATGCGCTCGCCGACCGCTGCGTCCGAGAGCAGCGCGGCGACATGCAGCCAGGCGACGTCGCGGACATCGACGAGCGGCAGCAGGATGCGCGGCGCGACGATGGCGCGGCCGAGCAGTATCTCGCGGAAGATGTTGAGCGAAGGCGAAATTGAAGAGGTGAGGCCCGGTCCGAAGATGATTCCGGGATTGATCACCGTCGTGGCGAGGCCCCGCGCAGCTGCGACCTCCCACACCGTGCGCTCCGCCACCGTCTTGGCCTCCGCATAGACGGTCATCGGCGCCCGGCCAGGCGTTGACCAATCGGCCTCGGTGACGACGCGCGCGTCGGGGCGGTCCGCGCTATAGAGCGCGGCCATGATGGATGAGGTCATCACCATGCGGCGAATGCCCGCCGCAGCCGCCGCCTCGACCACCCGGCGCGAGCCCTCGCGGGCACAGGCGACGAGCGGCGCCGCATCCTCTGTCAGCACATGCGGCATCGGCGCCGCAACATGAATGAGCGCGTCCTGACCGGCCATGATCTCGGTCCAGCAGGGCTTATCAAGCAGATCGCAGGCAACGACCCTGAGGCGAGCCGGCTGGACACCGGACGCGATGAATTCGGCCGCGAGGCGCTGCGGATCCTCGCCTGGACCTGCCGTTGCGGTTACGTTCACGCCGCCGGAGGCCAGGATCGAGACGATCCAACCGCCGAGATGCCCGCCGGCACCGGTCACCACGACGCGCCTGGGCCAGTGGTCCCCCGGATCGCTCAAGCGATCGGTCCCCAGCGGCGTGGGAGGACGACGCCTCGTCATTTTGCCGAAGACTTGCTGGCTGGGGACTTGCTTGCCGGCGCCTTGCGGCCGAGCGCCTTCAGCACGGCCGTCATGATCTGCTGCTGCACGATGGGATTCTCGTCCATCGTGAAGTGATTGACGCCGGGCCGGTTGAGATCGGGATTGTCGCGGATATTGTCGTTGTCAACGCCGGTGCCCTTGGCGGCCAGCGCCGCACCGAGCCCGTCATTGGCCATGTAGATATTGAGGTAGCGCTTGACCTTGTCGGAGATCGGTCGCGACGAGGTCGGATCGACGGTGACGACGAGATCCACCGGCACGCCATGCTGGCCGAGCACATAGGACGCCTGAAGCGCGGCGTTGCCGCCGAGAGAATGGCCGATGATCACAATCGGCGCCCTCTTGTCCGGATGAAGCGCCGCCTCGGCCGTGATGTCGGCGACGACGCTCGGCCAGCCGGTATGACCGAGGATGCGCGTCTTCACGCCCTGAGCCTTGAGGCTGGCATTGAGGCGGTCCATGCCAAGCGAGAAGACGCCCAGAAAGCCGCGGATGAGATAAACGCTCGCGGCGTGGGTCGGGACCGTCGGCTGCGCAGATTTGCCGACGCGCTTTTGCGTCGCGCGTGGCGCAGTCGAGGCCTTTTGAACCTTCGCCTCGGGCACAGCAGCGCCCGCGGACTGCGGCAAGGGATTTGCTGTGGCGGCGAGGGGCTGAAAAAGCGCCAGGAGGGCGCCGAAGAGGACAAGAATTGGCAAACGCATGCTCTTCACCACCGAAGCGTTCCCTCCCACGCAGCCGTGATTCGACAGTTAAGATAACGATAGCCGGTGAAGAGGTGCAAGCAGGGCGGCGTGAAGGTCTTGCCGGGGCAGAGCCTGCTGCTCAGGCCGTTTCGCGCATGATCCTGTCCCAAAGTGCCGTAACCTCCTCGCGCATCATCAGCGCATCGCTCCAGCGGTCGGACAGATCATTGCCGTCCGGGCCGGCGATCGCATAGGGCTGAGGTCCAAGCTCGCAGACGAAGGATAGTTCCGCGTTGTCGGCCGAGCGGCGTCGCCATGAGCGCATGCCGTAGTCCCACCAGCCGAGGAAGAGGTCGAGCCATTTGCGGTGATGCGGGAATGATATCTCGATCTGAACCTGCTCTCGGCTAGCGACGCGGCCGTGCAGAGCCCATGAATTGTCGAGAACGCGGTGGATATAAGCGTGGTTCTCCGCGCTGACCGGATCGGCGAATTCGCGCCCGACCAGGAAATGCGAGAGATCGGCCAAAAGCTTCAGATCTGGAAAGCGGTCGAGCAGATCGAGCACGAAATAGAGGTCGGTCGTCATCCGGTCGCGATGCGTCTCGATATAGACTGGAAAGTCGACCTCTTCCGCGAGACGCATCCACCCCTCGATCAGCGGCACGCATTCCGCGACCGTCCGCGGGCGAACATCCGGCTGGATATCGAGATGATGCAGTCCGGTCTCGGTCGCGATCTCGAGCACCGGCTTGAGATCGTCGATGGTCTGCGGGAAACACTGCCCTTCCGCGACCATGCCATGCGGCTTCAGCATCGCCGCGATCCGCTTCGAGCGGTCCCGGTCACGCCAGTCGGTCGAGACGCCGTCATAGCGCGCCTCGATGATCATCTCGACATTCTTCTCAAGCGAGCGCTCGAGCCCGTCGGTCTGCCGCCGCTCCATCGCCCAGAGCGACTGCAACACGATCAGTTTCTGCATTCTCGTCCCCTCCCCAGGGTCTTCGTCCTGCTGCCGCCTTCAGTTCCTCGCCCGCAGCACGCGTCGCACGACGGCCGGCGTCGACAACCCCTGCACGATGACGGAGAAGATCACGACCGTGTAGCAGATGGCGGTCAGCGTCTCGCGATACGGGCTGTCTGGCAAGGCCAGCACCAGCGCGATCGAGATGCCGCCGCGAAGTCCGGTCCAGGTCAGCACGCCCACGGCGCGCGCGGTTTCGCCATGCGGCCGGTGTCCGAGAGCGAGCGGCACGGCAACGCTGACGAAGCGCGCCAGGATCGAGAGCGGGATCGCGGCGAGGACCGGCCAGAACCCGGCTGCCCCGATCGGTATCTCCAGGATCTCGAACCCCATCAGCATGAACAGCAGCGTGTTGACGATCTCGTCGACCATCGACCAGAAGTCGTGGATCCGGCGCCGCCAGATGGCATCGAGATCGCGCTTGGCCTGGAAATGGCTGAGCGTCAGTCCCGCCACGACGACCGCGATCGGCCCTGACAGTTCGAGCAGCGCCGCCATGCGATAGGTCGCGAAGACGAGCGCCAGCGAGATCGTGACGACGAGATGTTCCTCGCGGATGTGTTGCATGGCGAAGCGCGCGACGAGCCCGGTCGCGAAGCCGAGCAGCGCGCCGCCGCCGCCATCGACGAGGAATGTCAACAACAGGCGGCCATGGCCGACAACGGCTTCGTCGCCCGTCGCCGTGGCCAGCGCTGCGAAATACAGCACGACGGCGGCGCCATCGTTGAAGAGGCTCTCGCCGGTGATGAGATCGCGGATCTCGGACGGCATCTTCACCTTGGCGAGCAGTTGCTCGACGGCAACGGCGTCGGTCGGCGCGAGAATGGCGCCGAGCACCAGGCACCAGGCGAGCGGCACGGAGAAGCCCGCATAAGCGAGCACCGCTTGGATGCCGAAGGCGAAGATCACCATCGCGATGACCACGCCGAAGGTCACCAGCAGGAAGATGGGCCGCGCGCGCCGCCGCAACCCGGCGGCATCCGTCGTCAGGCTGGTGGCGAAGAGGAGCAGCGCCAGGACACCGTCGAGCAGGACATCAGACAGGTCAGCATTGGCGAGGCGGGCGCCGGTGCGCGCGGCGACATGGATGTGCGGCGTCAGCCAGGAGGCGGCGATCATGCCGAACGAGACGACGAGCGATCCGATCAGCAGCGCGATCACCCGCGGCAGGCGGCCGAACCGCTCATTGATCAGGCCGATACCGGCAGCCAAGACGAAGAGCAGCGAAATATAATCGAAACTCGTCAGCATGCCGCTCCCCTGGCGTCCCCGCTTCGCGCCGCGTTTGCTAGCATGGCGCGTACGAAGTCGTCACATCCCGTCAAGAAATTTGCTCTACTCCTGTTGGAAACACGTCGATCATCGATGTTTTGAGAGGGAACGGACCTATGCAGCTTGGGATCATCGGATTGGGCCGGATGGGCGGCAATATCGCCAAGCGCCTGATGGACGGCGGCCACACGACCGTCGTCTATGACCGCAGCACCGACGCGGTCAAGGCGTCCGTTTCGGCCGGCGCTACCGGCGCATCGAGCCTCGAGGATCTCGTCGCCAAGCTCGCCAAGCCATGCGCGATCTGGGTCATGCTCCCGGCCGGCGCGCCGACGGAGGACACGATCACCGCGCTCGCAGCCATGCTCGCGCCCGGCGATACGCTGATCGACGGCGGCAACAGCTTCTACAAGGACGACATCCGCCGCGCGAAAGCGCTGGCCGAGAAGGGACTTAACTATATTGACGTCGGCACGTCCGGCGGCGTCTGGGGCCTCGAGCGCGGCTATTGCATGATGATCGGCGGCGACGCGGCCGAGGTGATGCGCCTAGACCCGATCTTCGCGACGCTTGCCCCCGGCCTCGGAACCATTGAGCGCACGGCCGGCCGCACCAAGACCGACGACCGCGCCGAGCACGGCTACATCCATGCCGGCCCCGCCGGCGCCGGCCACTTCGTCAAGATGGTCCACAACGGCATCGAATACGGCATGATGCAGGCCTATGCCGAAGGCTTCGACGTGCTGAAGATGAAGAATTCCAACAATCTGCCGCCCGAGGAGCGCTACGACCTCGACATGACCGACATCGCCGAGGTCTGGCGGCGCGGCTCGGTCATCTCCTCCTGGCTGCTCGACCTGACGGCGCTCGCGCTCGCCAGCGACGCCGAGCTTGCGAAATATTCGGGTTCGGTCGCCGACAGCGGCGAGGGCCGCTGGACGGTCGAGGCAGCCATTGAGGAAGCGGTTCCGATCCCGGTCCTCGCCACCGCCCTCTTCGCCCGCTTCCGCTCGCGCGAGGAGCATACCTATGCCGACCGCCTGCTCTCGGCGATGCGCTTCGGCTTCGGCGGCCACGTCGAAATCCCGCAGTAAGCGAGACTTCACGGACGGCGGCCCTCGTCGCCGTCCGTCGATGCGCCTTTGCATCCTTCCATCGTCTGCCACGTTGAGAGGTCCTCAACAGGAGCAGACGTCATGGCCATTGCCACGCAGATCCAGGAACACGCTGACATCATCGGCGCCGACGGCGTTCATGTCGGAACCGTCGACAAGATCGAGGGCGACCGTATCAAGCTGGTCAAGAAGGACAGCGGCGAAGGCCACCATCTCGGCCATCACCACTTCATTCCGCTCGGCCTCGTCGCCGACGTCGAGAACGGCACGGTCCGCCTCTCGGCCAATGCCGACGTCGCCGTGACGCTGGAAGAAGAAGAGGGTGGCAGCTCGGTCGAGCAGTAGCCGCTGCAAGCTTCATTGGGCCCCGCGCTCGCGAGAGCGTGGGGCCCAATGCTGTTCAGGCACTGGCAACTGCGGCGAGATCGGCCGCGATCGCGCCGAGATCGATGCCGTTGACGAGTTCGAGTGTCGCCATGATGTCGTCGGGTGCCTTGAGGCTGTCCGACCAGGCAGCCACCATCGCGCCCGAGATCAGCGCCACCGTGTCGCTGTCGGCGCCCTCATTGGCCGCGGCGACGATGGCCGAGAAAGGGTCTTGTCCCACAGCGACGGCAAGGCCGACGGCGGCGGGGACGGCTTCCGCCATCGGAAGGCCCGCGCCGATCACGGCGCCGAGTTCGGTCATGCAGGCCTCGATATCGCCGCGATAGCGCTCACCGATCGCGACCGCGAGTTCCATCCGCCTGAACACGCTTGGCCCCGGCGCAAGGCGGCCGCGGGTCGCGGCAAGGCGATCACCCGCTTCGGCCCCCGCGAAGGCAGCCTCGGCAAGCGACAGGGTCTTGCCCGCTCGCGACACGCCGCCGGAAAGACCGATCGCCACGACGGCCGCGACCGCGCCGGCGCCGGCATAGGCGATCTGCGTGTTATGGGTCGGCGCCGAGAGTGTCGCCGCGACATCCACGGCCCCGTCGATATCGCCCGGGCGGATGCAGCCAGCGACCGGCGCGCGCATCGCAGCGCCGTTGGTGGTCCCCACCGCGACCGAATAGCGGGCCGGCGTCGCGACGAGACGCGGATCCTCGCCCGCACGCATCCGGTCGATGGCGGCCTGCGTCGAGGGACCCGCAAACTTGCCGAAGCCGCGCGGATCATCGGCCCAGGCGATCAGCGCCTTGGCCGCATGCTCGATCGTCGGATGGCCGCCGGCTTCGATGATCACCTGCGCCATCGCGAGGAGCTGCGTCGCGTCGTCTGTGAGAGATCCCGGAGTGGCACCGTTCGAGAACGGCGCCATCGGCGGCGCCGGCACGAAATGCGTGATGCGCCCACCGAAGACCTTGCGAATCTCGGCTGGGTGCATCGCCTCCGGCGGCGCCCCGAGGGCATCGCCGAGGCAGGCAGCCGCCAGCACGAGTTCGATCCGTTCGGCGAGATTGAGCGAGGCGGTCACGCGTTGATGCTCCTTGGAGAAATGGATCAGAGGCCGAGGCGGTCGCGATCGACCGAGCCGAAGCCGAGGAAATCAGCCGCAACGCGGGTCGCGAGCCGTGCGGCAGCAAAGAGGCTGTCGCCCCGATGGAGGCCGAAGGCGAGCCCGGCGAGGAAGGTGTCGCCGGCGCCGGTCGTGTTGAGCGGCTTCACCGGCACAGCCAGGATGTGCTCGGTCGCTGCACCATCGAACACGAGAACACCCTCAGCGCCGAGCGTGACGCAGACGCGCTGCCCGGAGATGGCGATCGCCCGGGCGAAGCGTTCGGCGCGATCGAGCAACGCGCCCGTGACCGCTTCGCGCGCCGACCATGCGTCGAGCGTCGTCTGGTTGGAGCACACGATGTCGGCCGCCGCCATGACGGCGAGAGCCGCCTCCCAGCCAAACACGCTGATGCCCGTCGCCTCGATATCGACAATCGTGGTGGCACCGCCGGCTCGGGCCCGCGCCAGCACACGCGCCATCTGCGCGGGATCGAAGAAGTTGAGCGTCACGATATCGCCGGGCTCGACGGTGAGCCCCTCGCCGAGGCGACCTCCGAGCTCGGGTGCCGCCGGCGCCAGGACGAGCGCTTTCTCGCCGGTGCGATCGACGAGAATGGCGCAGCTTCCCGTCGCGACGCCGGCAAGGCGCGCGATTTCGACGGAAAGTCCGGCAATGGCGGATAACTCGGCCACCACCGCAGCGCCGGTCGGATCGTCGCCGACTGTGCCGTGATAGGTGACGGCGGCGCCGAGTGCGGCTAGCGCACGAGCGACGAACACGCCCTGCCCGCCTGCGCCTTCATGAAAGGCAGCCGCGAACATCTTTTCGTCATGGACCGGCAGATGGTCGACCTCGAACACGCGGTCCATGTCGGCGGTCGAGAGGCAGTGGATACGCGCCATAATCAGGCAGGGTCCTAATCGGGGATCAGTTCGAAGCGATCGACGTCGAACATGCCGCGATCTGTGATCTTGAGATGGGGAATGACCGGCAGCGGCAGGAAGGCGATCTGCAGGAAAGGCTCGGGCAGTGTGCAGCCGAGCCCATAGGCCGCCTCGCGCAGGTGATGCAATTCCCCCCGCACCGCGTCAAAGGGTAGATCGGATATCAGGCCTGCGATCGGCAGCGTCAGCTCGGCGACGACGCGGCCATCGGCGGCAACGACGAAACCGCCGCCTGTCTTCCGCAGCCGGTTGACTGCGACGGCCATGTCGGAGTCGTCGGCGCCGATGACCGTGATGTTGTGGCTGTCATGCCCGACCGAGGAGGCGATGGCCCCGCGCTTCAGCCCGAAGCCGGTGACGAAGCCGCGGCCGATATTGCCATTCTTGCCGTGCCGCTCGACCACCGCGACCTTGACGATGTCACGGGCGAGATCGGGCACGCTGTTGCCGTCCTCGACCGGGAGGATTGCCCGCTCATGCCGCGTGATGATCAGCCCGGCGGTGACGCCGATGACCGGGCTTTCCTGGTTGCCGCGCCGCCCCGAGATGGCGAAGCTCTCCGCCGTGACTTCGTTCGCCTTGACCGACCCATAGCCGACCGGCGAAACCGTGCCGCGCGCCTCGAACAGCGCGTCTGAAACGAGCCGCCCGGCCGAAACCACATCGGATACGCTGCAGGCTTCGAGATCGTCGACGAGGACGAGATCGGCCCGCCAGCCGGGCGCTACGAGCCCGCGATCATGCAGCCCGAAGGCGCGCGCGGCAGACCAGCTCGCCGCACGATAGACATGGTGCAGCGGCCGCCCGCGCGCGATCAGCATGCGGATCAATCCGTCGAGATGCCCCTCCTCCGCGATATCGAGCGGATTGCGGTCGTCGGTGCAGAGCGCCATGAAGGCCGATGAATTCTCATCGAGAACCTCGGCGAGCGCCGCGAGATCCTTCGAGACCGATCCCTCGCGGATCAGCACCACCATGCCCTTGGCGAGCTTCTCGCGCGCCTCAGCGGCGGTCGTCGCCTCATGGTCGGTGCGGATGCCCGCGGCGAGATAGCCGTTGAGCGCCATGCCGCGCAAAAGCGGCGCATGGCCGTCGATATGCTTGCCCTGGAACGCGACGAGCTTGGCGATGACGTCGGGCGCAGCAGCCAGCACGCCCGGGAAATTCATGAACTCAGCGAGCCCGATGACCTTCGGATGATCGGCGAACGGCAGGAGGTCGTCGATGAGCAGCTCCGCCCCGGCCGTCTCGAACGCCGTAGCCGGGACGCAGGACGAGAGATTGACGCGGAGGTCCATCGCCGTCTGCTCGGCGCAATCGAGAAAATAGCGGATGCCCGCCGCGCCCAGCACATTGGCGATCTCGTGCGGATCGCAGATCGCCGTGGTCACGCCATGCGGCAGTACGCAGCGATCGAATTCGAGCGGCGTCACCAGCGAGGATTCGACATGGAGATGCGTGTCGATGAAACCCGGCACACAGAACCGCCCGCGCCCGTCGATCTCCGTCTGCCCCTGATAGCGGCCATGCGTCCCGACGATCCGGTCCGCGACGATGGCGATGTCGGTCTCACTGATCGCGCCCGTGACGACATCGAGCATGCGGACGTCGCGGATGACGAGGTCGGCCGGCTCCTGACCCTGCCCGGCCTTGATCATTCTCGTCAGTGTGGCCGCGTCCGTCATGCCAATCCGGTTCTCCGTTGCGGCGCCGACCGTAACGCAGCCAGCGCGCCTGTCCAGCGCCGCCGACCGGAGGCCAAGAACGGGCGTTGACTATGTCATACAATATGCCAATGATGAAGAACCGAGCATGAGGAATTTCGATGCAGCAGGACTTCGAACAGGCATTGCAGACCGCGTTTCGCGAATATGCCGCCTTCTACAAGGGCCGAGGCTTCATGCGCCGCCTTGGCTATGGATCGCGTCCGGCCATCGTTAATGTCGATCTCGCCAAGGCTTGGACGACCAAGGGCAGCGCCTTTGCCTGCGACGGCATGGATGTGATCATCCCGTCGACGCAGAAGCTGATTGCCGCCGGCCGCGCGCTCGGCATTCCGATCGTCTACACGACCTGCGCCTATGACATCGTCGAGGGCCCCCATGCCGATACCGGCCTCTGGGGCAAGAAGATCCCGCTCGAACATCTGAAGGCTGGCAGCCCGCTCTGCGAGATCGACGAGCGGCTCGAGCGGCGCGACGACGAATTGCTGATCGTCAAGAAGCGCGCCAGCGCCTTCCAGGGCACCGACCTTGCCGGCTATCTCACCAGCCTCGGCGTCGACACGGTGATCCTGACCGGCGTCACGCTCTCGTCCTGCGTCCGCCTCTCCTGCGAAGATGCGCTCTGGGCCGGCTTCCGGCCGATCGTCGTGCGCGAATGCGTCGGCGACCGGATCGCGGGCGCGGTGGAATGGAACCTCTTCGACATCGATGCCAAGTTCGGCGATGTCGAGCCGCTCGAAGGCGTTCTCGCCTACCTTGCAGGTCTCGCATCGGCGGAGGCACGCTGATGGCCTCGATCGGCGTTGACGTCGGCGGCACCTTCACGGACCTCGTTCTCGAACGCGACGATGACGGTCCGGGCGGCCGCCGCGTCTTCGTGCACAAGGTTCCCTCGACGCCATCGGACCAGTCGATCGGCGTCGTCGCGGGCATTCTCGCGATCTGCCGCATCGCTGGGCTTGATCCGAAGGCCGTACGCCGCGTCGTGCATGGCACGACGGTCGCCACCAACATCACGATCGAGAAGAACGGCGCCGAAGTCGGCATGCTGACCACGCGGGGTTTCCGCGACCTGCTGCACATCGCCCGTCACAAGCGCCCGCATAATTTCTCGCTGCATTTCGACGTGCCGTGGCAGTCGAGCCCGCTGGTCAAGCGCCGTAACCGCATGCCGATCACCGAGCGCATCATGCCGCCGGACGGGCGCATCGAGACACCGATCGATCTCGACGAGGTTCGCGCCGCCGCCCGCGAGCTGAAGGCGCGCGGCGTCGAGGCCGTCATCGTCTGCTTCCTGTTCTCGTTCCTCAACGACGCGCATGAGCGCGCCGCGCTCGAAATCCTGCGCGAGGAAATGCCGGACGCCTTCATTTCCGGCTCGTCCGAAGTCGCCAATGTCATCCGCGAATTCGAGCGCTTCTCGACCACGGCGATGAACGCCTATGTCGGCCCGCGCACGGCGCGCTACCTGCGCAATCTCGAAACCCGCCTCGCCAGCGAAGGCGTCGACGCTGAACTCCGCATCATGCAGTCGAATGGCGGCATCGGCACGGTCGCGACCTGTTCCGAGCGCCCGGTGACGATCCTGATGTCGGGTCCCGCCGGTGGCGTCATCGGCGGCCGCTGGGCCGGCGCGATGTCGGATGTCGACAATGTCATCACGATCGACATCGGCGGCACCTCGGCTGATATCGGCGTCATCGCCGACGGCAATATCCGCATCATGAACCCCCGCGACACGGTGGTCGGCGAGCATCCGGTGCTCGCCCCGATGCTCGATCTCGACACGATCGGCGCCGGCGGCGGCTCGATCGCCTTCCGCGACGAGGGCGGCGCCTTCCGCGTCGGCCCGCGCTCGGCGGGCGCTGCTCCCGGGCCGGCCTGCTACGGCAAGGGCGGCACGGAGCCAACTGTCACCGATGCGCATGTCGTGCTCGGCCGCCTTGACCCCGAACGTTTCCTCGGCGGCGACATGGCGATCGATCCGGCGCTCGCCGAAAGGGCGGTACGTGAGAAGATCGCCGAGCCCTTCGGCATGAGCCTGATCGAAGCGGCGCTCGGCATCGTGACGATCGTCAACGCCAATATGGCCCTCGCCATCCGCTCGAATTCCGTGGCGCGCGGCTTCGACCCGCGCCGCTTCTCGCTGATGCCCTTCGGCGGCGCCGGCCCGCTGCACGGCGTGGCGCTCGCCGAGGCCGTCTCGGCGAAGGACGTCATCGTCCCGCCGGCCCCGGGCATCACCGCCGCCATGGGACTGCTGGCGACGCGCCTCGCCTATGAGTTCACGCGTTCGACCCCGACACTCATCTCCGGTCCCGCCGCCGGGCCGTTCGAGGCCGCCAATGCGACGCTCGAAGATCTGGCGGCACTCGCCGCAGAGCGCCTCGCCGCCGACGGCATTGAGACGGCGGCGCACAAGTTCGAGCGTGTCGCCGAATGCCGCTACCAGGGTCAGGGCTTTGAACTCAGGACGCCCCTTCCCGACGGCCCGATCACGGCCGAAACGGCATCGGCAATCGCCGATGCCTTCCATGCCGTGCATGAGCGCGACTACGGCTATCGCTTCGACGACGCGGTGATCGAGATCGTGACGCTGCGCGTCATCGGCTTCGCCGAGGTGCCGCCGCTGACCTGGCCCGAACTGCCGGACGCGACGTCATCAGACCTTTCGCACGCGCTTCTCTATGTGCGCCCCACCACCTTCGACGACGGCAAGACGGTGGAAACGCCGCGCTATGACCGCGACAAGCTGGCGGCCGGCCATGTCGTTCCCGGCCCGGCGATCATCCAGCAGCATAATTCGACCACGCTGGTGCCGCCCGGATTCACGGCCCGCGTCCACCGGTCCGGCAACATCCATATCGCCCGTGAGGTGACAGCATGAGCATCGATCCCGTCACGCTCCAGGTCATCGGCGGCGCGCTGCACACCATCGCCAAGGAGATGGCCTACGTCCTCTACCGGATGTCCTTTTCCTCGATCATCCGCGAAAGCGAGGATCTCGGTGCCGGTCTCTTCAACCGCGATTTCGCGACGCTGTGCGAGAGCGACAACACCCCGCTGCATATCGGCTCGATCCCCGGCTACCTCCGCGGCATTGACGCCTCGATGACCACGCCCTGGCGCGAGGGTGACGTCGTCATCCACAACCATCCCTATTTCGGTGCCAGCCACTCGCCGGACATCGCGGTCGTGGTGCCCGTATTCTTCGAGGGCCGCCATGTCGGCTTCGCCGCCAACACCGCCCATCACGTCGATATCGGCTCGGCGACGCCCGGCCTCATCGTCGACATTCAGGACATCTTCGGCGAGGGCATGCTGCTGAAGGCGGTGAAGCTCGTCGAGGGCGGCGTCCGCAACGAGACGGTGTGGAACTATCTTCGCAACAACAGCCGCGTCGGCAAGCAATTGCAGGACGACCTCGGCGCGCAGATCGCCTCGGCGGAGCTCGGCGCACGCCGCTTCCAGGAGCTCTATGCGACCTATGGCGCCGCGACGGTGGAGGAAGCCTCCGCCGAACTGATGAACTACACCGAGCGCATGCTGCGCAGAAAGATCGCCGAGATTCCGGACGGCGATTACTACGCCGAAAGCTGGCTCGACGATGACGGCCGCAACCGCAATGTCCGCCTGCCGATCAAGGTCTGCGTGCGCATCCGCGGCGACGAGGCTGAGGTCGACCTGACCGGCTCCTCGCCGCAGGTTCCGACCGCCTTCAACGTGCCCTTCGAGGGCTCGACCAAGGTCGCCTGCTATGTCGCCTTCCGCTCGCTGCTGCTCGACGCCGCGACCTCGGCCGTGCCCGTGCCGGCCAATGAAGGCTCGTTCCGGCCGATCAAGGTGACGGCGCCGAAGGGCACGATCTTCAACCCGATCTTCCCGACCGCCGCTTCGGCCCGCTTCTCCCAATGCAACCGCATGATCGACTGCATCATCCGTGCGCTCTCGCCGGTGCTGCCCGAAACGTCGATCGCCGGTTCCTCGGCCTCGCTCTCCTTCGTCGCCTATTCGGGCCTTCGCCAGAGCGGCGACTATTGGGTGTTCATCGAGGTCAACGAAGGCGCCTATGGCGGCCGCCCGCGCTCGGACGGACCGGATTCGATCGACAACCTCATGGCCAACACCCGCAACAACCCGATCGAGGATCTCGGCATGCATCTGCCGATGATCTGTGACCGCTACGAACTGCGCGACGATGTCGAATGCGGCGCCGGACGCTTCCGCGGCGGCATCGGCGTCGTCAAGGAGCAGCGCCTGCTCGAAGGCGGATGGATGACGCACGAAGCAGAACGCCATACCGACGCCCCCTGGGGCCTTTTCGGCGGCCATGAAGGCGCGCCCGGCCGCGTCGACATCTTCAACCACGCAGACCCCATCGGCACCGCCGAGGCGCAACACGCCAAGATCTCGGGCGTCGTCATGAAGCCCGGCGATACCATGGCCTTCTATTCGCCCTGCGGCGGCGGCTTCGGCGATCCGCTGGAGCGACCGGCGGACCGGGTGCTCGACGATGTGCTCGACGGCTTCTGCAGCCGTGCCTATGCCGAACGTGCCTATGGCGTCGTCATCGACGAGCGCCTGACGCTCGACTCGGATGCAACGGCCGCGAAGCGCGCGGCGATGGTGGCTGCGCGATGACCCTCATTTCGGTTCCCGGCCTGCGTATCCGCCGGCAGTTCGTGCTCGCCGAGACGACGTCCGCCGAGCAGTCCATCGAACGCGATCCGCCGCTGCGCAAGGTCGCGGTGGTCGCGGTGCTCCATAACCCTTATGCCGGCCTGCCGGTCGGCCCGCTCAACGACTTCATCGCGGCCAGCGCCGCGCTGGGCCGCGCCATGGCGGAAGCGGGCGTCGCCGCGATGAAGCCCTTCGGCATCGAGAGCTATGGCAAGGGGGCCGTGATCGGCCTTGCCGGCGAGCAGGAACACGGCATCGCGCTGATCACGACGCCGTTCGGCGACGCGCTGCGCGCCGCGATCGGAGGCGGGCAGGCCTGGATCTCGTCCTTTTCCAAGCGTGCGGCGCCGGGCGCCACGATCGACATTCCGCTCGCCCACAAGGACGCGCTCTATGTCCGCTCGCATTATGATGGCATGACGGTTCATCTGCCCGATGCGCCGCTGCCGGACGAGGTCGCGATCATCTGCTGCTTCGCCAATCGCGGACGCCTCAACCAGCGGCTCGGCGGCCTTGACGCCGCCGCGGTCGCGGGCGTCGACGGGCTGACATGATGAATGGGGGTCTCTCACTCCTTTCCGTGCGCCAACAGGTGTCCGCCGCCATTCGTGCCGCGATCCATGACGGCGAGCTGCCGCCCGGTGCCCGGCTCACCGAGCGTCAGATCTGCGAGCGGGCGGGCGTCAGCCGCACCATCGCGCGCGAGGTGGTGCGCGAACTCGAGGCGGAGCGCCTGATCGAAAGCAATCGGCGCAACGGCTTCGTCGTCGCCTCGATGAGCCTCAAGGAGATCGGCGATCTCTATGACATGCGCATGCTGCTGGAAGCGCGCGCCTGCATGCTCTGCGCTAAAGCGATGACGCCCGACATCGCGCGCCGGCTCGATCTTGCCATGGCGGCGATCGAAAGCGCCGCCGGCGGCGACGACCGCGAGGCGCAGCGCACCAGCAACACGCTTTTCTATGAGACGATCTTCGAGGCCGCCGACAATGTCGTGCTGGGCCAGATCCTGCATTCGCTGCATGGCCGCATCTCGTTCCTGCGCTCGCGCTCGATGTCGCGGCCGGGGCGGCCGCAGGCGAGCCTGCGCGAACTCAAGGCGATCCTCGCGGCGCTGAAGGCCGGCGACGGCGAGGCGGCGGCGCGGCTCAGCACGGCCCATATCGAAGCGGCGCGCGCCGTGGCACTGGCGGCGCTCGGGGAACACGGCCGAAAGGCCCAGGCATCGGCACGAGAGGACGTCGGAGCATGAGCATTCTGGTCACGGGCGCGAGCGGTTTCGTCGGGCTCAACATCGTCGAGCAACTGCTGACGCAAGGCGAGCATGTGGTGGCGCTGGCCGATCGGCCCCTGCCGCCGATCGCCGCCTTCGCCTTTTCCGAGTTACCCGGCCAGCTCACCAGCATCTGCGCCGATATCCGCCATCAGGACGGCATTCGCCGCATCCTCGCCGAACAGCAGGTGACGCGCGTGCTGCACGCAGCCGCGATCACCTCGAATGTGGCGCGCGAGCGCACCGAGAGCGGGCTTGTCGTCGGCGTCAACATGGCCGGGCTTGCCGCGGTCGCCGCCGCCAGCGCCGCTCATGGCGTCGAACGCTTCGTCTTCGTCTCGTCGAATGCCATTTTCGGCGGCGGTACGCCTGACTATGCCATGCTGGACGAGGATTGGCCCAAGGATCCCGGCAATCTCTACGCGCTCTCGAAATGGACCGGCGAGATGATCCTGGACAAGATCGGCAATGCCACCGGTCTCGACTGGGTCGCCGGCCGCCTCGCCGGCGTGTTCGGCCCGTGGGAATATCGCACCGGCATGCGCGAC
Source organism: Kaistia soli DSM 19436 (assembly GCF_900129325.1). Lineage (GTDB taxonomy): Bacteria > Pseudomonadota > Alphaproteobacteria > Rhizobiales > Kaistiaceae > Kaistia > Kaistia soli. The sequence continues at coordinate 338,960 of NZ_FQUP01000004.1, forward strand.
ACGATGAACCCGGTCTTCCAGGCGAACAGCCTTGCGCTGGCCGGGAGCCCGGCCTTCCTGCCACGTCCCGGCCGCAGCAACTGGCATTTCTCGCGCGATGCGGCCGCGTCGCTGATCACGCTGCTGACCACTCCTGTCCACCGCCACGCAATCTACAATCTCGGCACGCCCTTCATCTGGTCGATCGGCGACTGGTGCGCACGGCTCACCGAACGCTTCCCCGCCTTCCGCTACCAGATCGGTGGGGAGATCGGCGAAGCGACCGAGATCAATCTCTATGGCGATCACGATGGCGGCATTCTCTCCTGGCAGCGTTTCGCCGAGGAGTTCGGGCCGACCGGCATCGCCGATCTCGACGCCGCTTTCGATCACCTGATGAACTGGCAAGCCGCGCATGACGCCTTCGGCCTTGAGCGGAGCGCCGCATGACCCTCGTCTACCGCGACTACGATCAGGACGGCCTGGACAAGCAATATGAGCGGCTCGTCGCCGACGACAGCTATGCGATCTTCGATCGCTGGCGCGCCCGCAGCGACGCGAGCGCCGCGCTACGCCCTGTCGTGCTCGACATCGCCTATGGACCCTCGGCCACCGAGGGGCTCGATGTCTTCCCGGCGAAAGACCCTCGCGCGCCGATCCTCATCTATATCCATGGCGGCTACTGGATCTGGAAGGACAAGGCGGATTTCCGCTTCGTCGCCGAGGGTGTCGTCGATGCAGGCGCGACGCTCGTCGTCATCAACTATGCGCTGACGCCCGTCCATCACATGGATGAGATCGTGCGGCAGGTCCGCGCCGCCATCGCCTTTGTCTGGAAGAATGCCGGCGCGCTCATCCCGGGTGACCGCGACCGCATCTTCCTCGCGGGCCATTCCGCAGGCGGCCACCTCACCGCCATCGCCGCCGCGACCGACTGGCCGGCCTTCGATCCGGAGCTGCCGGCCGAGATCGTGGCGGGCGGCGTCGCCGTTTCCGGCCTCTATGACCTCGAGCCCATCCGCCTGTCCTATCTGAACGAGACGGTCGGCCTCGACGCAGCCATGGCGGCCCGCAACAGCCCGCTCCACGCCGTCCGCCCGAACATGCCGCCACTCACCCTTGTCGTCGGCGGCGCCGAATCCGACGAATTCAAGCGGCAGCAGGCAAGCTTCGCCGCGGCGCTCGCGGCGGCTGGCAACAGCGTTGAGAGCGAAGAAGTCGCCGGACTTCATCATTTCGCGGTGATCGAAACCATCGCCGATCATGGCAGCCAGCTCCAGCGCGCCGTGCTCCGGCGCATCGGCCTCGGCTGAGGCTGAGGCTCGCGTCCCTTTGTGCGGGGCCGCGTGAGCAACCATCGATTCCGGGTTAAGCTGTCTCTTCCTGGCGACAAGCCGCAGAAAGGGAAGCCATGACCCCGACAGCACGCATCGTCCCTGCCAGAGCGACAGGCGCGAAGGCGCTTGGCGCGTCAGCTATCGGCGCCTCGGCGATCGGTTCCGCTGCAATCGGCGCCGTTGCGCTCGGCGCGATTGCGGTCGGGGCCATCGCCATCGGCGCGCTCGCCATCGGCCGGCTGCGCATTCGCGATGCGCGGATCGACAAGCTCTCGGTCGGCACGCTGACCGTCGACCGCCTCGAAATCCGCAAGCGCTGACGGCAGCCGCCGCGGCCTATTCGACCGGCTCGATGTCGCCCGGCTTCCAGCTCTTGTCGAACCACGGCTCCAGCGGGCCGTAGAGGCGAAGCAGCGTGTTCCAGCCCCGCCCGGGCATAGTTTGCACCCAGTTATTCTCGGCGCCCGCCGGCGCCTTGGGCCCGAACCAGATCGTCACCGAGCCATCGGCATCGGTCTTGAGGCCGGGATGGTGGCTGTCGACGCCGGCGGTCTTCTGGTCGGTCTCGAGAAGCCCGCGGGTCTGGTTGTCATAGACGACGAAGGACCAGAACTCCTTGGCCGGCACCGGGCCGGGCAGCGTCACCTTGTAGGTCTTGCCGCCATCGAGCGCATCGCCCTTGGCATCCTTGAACGAGCCGGCATAGGCCGAGCCCGAGCCGACCTTGGCGAAGGACATCGCCGGCGTGATGCCGGTCGCGTAGTAGAAGAACATCATCTGCGCGTCGAGCAGCCGCTCGGCACCGTCGAGGAACTGGTAGCTGCCGCCGACAAAGGGCGTGAACCACTGCCGGTCGGGATAGAACCTGGTGCGCGGATCGCGGCTGTCGACGAGGTTCGTGCGTGCGGTCGCATTGCCGACCGCCACGGCATCGGTGAGGATCGCCTTCATGCGCGCATCCGGCGCGAAGGGCTGGCCTTTGCGGATGCCGATCGAGGCGAACAGGCCGACCTTGTCGGGATCGAGGAAATCGGCCGGCTCGGCCTGCACCACCTGGTTCAGCTCGTCATAGAAGCTGAAATCGTTGGCGCTGATCGTGTTGAATTTCTTGCCCGAGATATTGACGAACTCAGCCTTCGGCGTCTCGCCGCTCTCGGTGGTGGCGTTCAGCGGATAGACATTCGTACCCGCCTTGGCATGAGCGACCGAGCCGGCGATATCGCCGTCCTTGACGAAGACGCGGAAGAAGACGAGCAGCGTGTTGGTGCGCGGCGCCTTGACGAAGTAGCCTTCGGACGGCAACTCGCCCTTGTAGCCCGGCGGCACGAACAAATATCGGCCGCCGCGCCCGGCATCCGGCCCGGTGAGGCCGACATCGGTGACCCAGCGGAAATAGCCGTCGTCGACCGGGCCGAGCACGCCGGTCGGCACTTCGAGCACCATCGGCCCCGCGCTTAGATCGAGACAGGTGAGCGCATAGACGGTCGTCGTGTTCGGCGTCAGGAACAGCGAGCGGGCGTCTTCGAGATCGTCCGTGATGGCGATGCCCTGGTTGGCCTTGGCGCCGACGCTCTCGACGCCGTTGCACAGGGCGCGCACGGAGGTCGCCGGCATGCCCTGCAGGAACGCCTCGACGCCGCGCGAGAAATCGAGATTGTCATAGACAAGCTTGACGGTCGCCTCATCCGGCACGCCGTTGTGGAAGCGCAGCGTGCCGAGGCGCGTCTCAACGCTGTCAGGCGTCGTGATCTTGGCCGGCACATCGGCCGAATAAGTCGGCGGTTCAGCCGAAGCCGCGCCGGCAGCCGCGATGACGAAACAGGCCGCAAGCGCCACGCGGTTGCGGAAGGTGATCACCAATCCCATCCCAAATCCCCCGAAAACGATGTTGTCCTCCTTCTAGGACGCCGCCCCACCCTTGTCACGGGCGGAGCTGGGGCGGAAAACGACGGTTGAGAAATACACCCGCTCCGGGTTCCCAGGCGGAGCGGAGATGCTGGCTGGTCCGTTCGAAAAGCGCCCGTTTTCGGGGCATCTGTAGCGCGAGCCAGACTCGTCTCTCTGCGCCAAGAGCGGTGATCCGGTTCGACACTCACACCGAAAGAGATCCTAGCCTTTGCGTTCCGATGATCGGCAACCGGGCACCGTGACCGGTTGCCCTGAGATCGACGGGCGGTACACCGAACTGGGATTTAAAGGCGCGGCTGAACGCAGCTTCGGAATTGTATCCGACCTGCCGCGCCACATCCCCGACGCGCGCATTGGCCTGTCGTAGCAACTCGTGCGCCAGCGTCAGGCGCCAGCGGGTCTGGTAGGACAGCGGACCCTCCTTGACCAGCAGCGAGAAGCGGTCGGCAAAGCTGGACCGGGACATTCCGACAGCGTTCGCGAGGTCGGCGACGGTCCACCTCCGAAATGGCTCGTCGTGGATGCACTTGAGGGCCCGGCTGATGCGCGGGTCGGCCAGCGCGCCCAGCCAGCCGGCGTCATCGGGATTTCTCGTCTGCGCCCATGTCCGGATCACGCGGATGATCAGCACATCGATGAGACGGGAGATCATGACCGAAGAGCCCGGATAGACGGTTTGGGCTTCCATCAGCATGAAATGGGAAAGTCCCTCCAGCCATCCACCGGTCTGTCCACCCGACTTTTCGATATGGATGACGGCAGGCAGCGCCGAGACGACCCAAGGCACAGCCGTGCTCTCGAAATGGAACGCACCACCGATGAGCCTCGTAGGCCGCCCGTTGCCGCCATGGCGGAGAGCGAAGCGCTCGTTCGTGAACTGCACATCCATCATGTCGTCGGCGTTCGCCGGATCCGCGCCGCCGCCATCCGTCAGGACGTGGCCGACGCCGCGCGGCAGCATCACCAGGTCTCCCGCGATTGCCTCGACGGACGGTTCCCCGGCCACCTCGACGGTGAGCCCTCCCTCGAGAACCACGAAGAAATAGGCCGATCCCGGTTGGAAGCGCAGCCCCCACGGATGGCCGAGATCAATTGAGAATACCAGTTCGCCGCGCAGTCTCACCAGGTCGAGCATTTGCGACAGCAGGTCGATCCGGGCGGCCAGCATGCTCGCAACTCTGGACGATGGAGCATGCCTTGCGGGGTCTCGGTCATGGTCACTCATGGCACGACATCCTAGGTTACGGGTGTCTTCGGAAACGGATTAAGGCAAACAATTCAATTCATTAATGAGGTTAGCGGGATTTCCGCGACAACGGAAGGCGCTCCTCACGATATTGCAGATAGTCCGAACCGACATCAACCGGCGCTGAAGCGCCCACCTGGAGATTGACGATGAAGACCCTTCTCATGTCCGCCCTGATGCTCTCGACCGCCATGCTGGGCGCCGCCCCGGCCTCCGCCGCGACGACCCTGCCGGCGGGCACCATCAAGAACATCGTTCTCGTGCATGGCGCCTTCGTGGACGAGTCGAGTTGGGATGGCGTCGCCGCCATCCTCAAAGCCAAGGGCTACACGGTCACGGCCGTCAAGAACCCCCTGACCTCGCTGGCCGACGATGTCGCCGCCACCAACGCCGCGATCGACGCACAGGACGGGCCGGTGGTCCTGGTGGGCCATTCCTGGGGCGGCGTCGTGATCGGCGAGGCCGGCGACAACGCCAAGGTCAAAGCGCTTGTCTACGTCTCGGCCTTCGCTCCCGAAAAGGGCGAAAGCGTTTCGGCCTTGGCGGCGAGCGGGCCGGCCACGCCGGGCACCGCGGCGATCCGTCCCGACAGCAAGGGCTATCTGACGATCGACCCGGCCGTGTTCCCGGCCGCCGTCGCCGGCGACCTGCCCAAGGCAATCGGCGAGCATCTGGCGGCTCACCAGATGCCGATCAACCACACCGCCTTCGATGCACCCGCTACCGTCGCGGCATGGCACGACAAGCCGAGCTGGTACGTGCTCAGCACCAAGGACCTCGTTCTCGACCCACATGCCCAGGAATTCTTCGCCGGGCGCATCAAGGCCAAGGTGACGAAGGTCGACGGCAGCCACGCTTCCCTGGCCTCCCATGCCGCCGAGGTCGCCGCGGTCATCGAGACTGCGGCCGCTGCCAAATAACTGCAGCAACCAATGCCGCCGCCGGGAGGCAACGTCGCGCTCCCGGCGGTGGCTCAGGTTGGAAGCCAGCTCCAGTTGTTCAAAAAACGAACATTTTCAACGCATCGATGCTCATTCCGTTGGTCGACAGCGTTCTGATGCCAGAGCATTCGATAACCCTGTCGGAACTCAAATGTCCCGATAGCGCCAGCCGATCGCTGTTCCGGCAATCCCGCAGTGCCCTCCGTTCGGTCTCCCCTGAACGCCAGATAAACACCCCCTTCAGCATCCATTCCCCCTCGCCTCTCTAGAACGAACCTCATCGACAGCGCGGCTCCGGCCGCAATCAAGGAGAGGTTCCATGATCCGTTCGTTCGTGCTCGGCGCCGCCATCGCTGCTGGGGTTGCCTTTGCTGCCGCGCCGGCTTTCGCCAATGACCTCCGCATCGAGCAGTATGGCTGGGCGAATTCTTCCGGCGGCGCCCAGAACGGCTGGCAGAACCGCATCCGCGTCTATCAGGACGGCCGCTTCAACGGCGCGACGGCGCAGCAATATGGCGCGCGCAATCTCTCGGCGATCGGCCAGGAAGGCACGGGGAATTCCGGCGCCACTTACCAACTGGGCAACCGCAATGTCGCGGGTATCGGCCAGTTCGGCTCCGGCCACACCGCTATCCTGACGCAGGACGGCAATGGCAACATCGCCGCCGGCGTGCAGGTCGGCCATGGTTGCGCCGCAGACGTCAACCAGGGCGGCAGCGGCAATGTCGCGGCCTTCGTCCAGGCCTGCCCTTAAGCCCCGGCTCCTGAACGCCAAGGGGCCGGCAGACTGCGCCGGCCCGCCCGCTCTATTCCACCATTCCGGTTGAAAGACGAGGAGACCAGCCATGAAGACAGGAACAATCGCGATCGCGGCCGCGATGACGCTCAGCGCGATGGCAGCCGGCGCGGCGGTGGCGGCGGCGGGCCGGGGCGGCGGCGGAGCGGCGGCTGGGCCGCTTGCCTGTTCGATCGGCCAGAGCCGTTCCGGCGGGCAGATCCTCCTTGAGCCAAGCGTCCGCGCGGCACGCGCCACGGATGGCAGCTACAGCCTCCGCGTCAGCGGCGGCGGTGGCGGCAATGCGTCGGCCATCCGGCAGGGCGGCGATTTCTCGCTCGCGGCGGGAGAAACGGTTCGGCTCGGCAGCCTCAGCCTCAGCGGTGACGCCGCCACCTATGCCGTGACGCTCGACATCACAGCCGGCGCGGCCAGCACGCGTTGCACCGCCGTCATTGGCGGCTGATCGCCGCCGAACCTTGCAATCGCTTTTCCAAAGGACATCGCGCCATGCTTTCCGCCCTGAAGACCATCGCCAGCGTCGTTGCCCTCTCCGGCGCGATCGCCCTGCCCGCCGCGCCGGCGCTTGCCGGCGGCGCGATCGGCTTCACGCTTGCCCCGCGCACGGCCGAGGACGCCCGCGCCATGGATTTTGGCCTCCGCGCCTATGCGCTCTATAACGGGCTGCGCGACGCAGGAGCGCACATCGACCAGCGCGGCCAGAACAACGCCGCCGGCGTCGCGCAGCAGGGCGCTGGCAATGTCGGTGTCGTCACCCAGCGCGGCGACGGCCATGCGGCGACATTGCAGCAGGCCGGCAACGGCAATTCCTACGGCATCTTCCAATTCGGCCGGAACACCGACACCCGCATCGCGCAAGACGGCGATGGCAATACGGGCGCGGCGTTAACCTTCGGCTGGTGAGCCCGGGGGTCGGCGGCGCGGCGCTCATACCGGCGGCGGGAAGTGAGCGCAGCCGGGCCGTGTCCGAAAGCTCAGCAATTTGAAACACTTCGACATCAAATCCAGTGTTACCTCTGCCGCATTGAAACGTTCATCGCACGGGGGCTCATCGCCAATTTGAATTTCGGCTCTGGCTGGGCCGCGGTTCGACCTCGAAATGGAGGCCTTATGAAAAAACGACTTTTGACGGGCGCTGTCCTTGCCTTCGCCCTCGTCGCCACGCCTGTCCTGGCTCAGACGCCGAGAGAGCCCGCGCCGCAAAGCCAGGCGAAACCCGAGGTTGGCGCGCCGTCCAAGGCTCAGACCAAGGACTCCAAAACACACGCCAACGCCAAGTCGCACGCCAAGTCGAAATGCCGGTTGAACGGGAAGCGCTGCCCGGAATCCAAGGCCCGAGCCTCGAAGGCCAGAGGCGCCGAAAATCGCGGTTCCAAGACACACGGCTCCAAAGCGCCGACCTCCAGGAACCCTGCTCCCAACGCCCCCGAGAACCGGTGACCCGATGACGACACCACGCCCCAACTGGACCGCAAAGTTCATCATCGCGCTGGCGACCCTGACGATTGCTGCCTCGCCGGTCCTGGCCCAGACGCCCCCGGGCGACGCGTCGCCGCCGATTGACCAGCGCGACACGCGGCCGCCCAATAGCCAGCCTCACAAGCCGCAGCCCAAGAAAGCTTACAAGCAGCAGCGCAAGAAGTGCCGCGTTCCGCCGCCGCCTGGGCAAAAGGGCTGCGGCAAGCCGCATCGCGCTCACCCAGCGCCCCGCCCGCATGACGGGCCGCCGCCGAGCCCGGCACCGTGAGGCCAGCCTGACCAAACGAAGGGCAGCCAGCCGATAGGTCGGCTGCCCTTCGTACCGCAGCAACGAAGTTCAATCGCAGGAGACGGTGATTGTTCAGGTGTCTTCTAGTTGCCGTGCTGATGCTGGCGGCATGGCCCGCAAGCGTCGCGCTTTCGGCGGATGATTCCACCTTCGAGACGAGCATGCGGCCTGCCGATCGTGGAAGTGGCTATTCGATCTATAGCAGCCTGCCGCTCACATCCGGCAAGCAATATACAGTCTCCTGCAACTGCGCCGACTTTTCGCTCGACCAGAAGACCTGCGCCAACAAGACCTATAGTTGCTATTGCGTGCCGAAAGCTGTGCTGACCTGCCAATAGATCTTTGCCGAGGTGCTGGCGGAACGGGCGCTCACGCCATGACGTCTCCGCCATTCACATTCAGCGTCGCGCCGAGGAAATAGCTGCCCTCGTCGCTGGCGAGCAGCAGCGCCGCGCCGGTGATCTCGTCGACGCGGCCGAAGCGGCCGATCGGCAGGCCGGCGGAAATGCGGGCGCGGATGTCGTCCGGCACGCCTGCGCTCATCGGCGTCTCGATGATGCCCGGCGCGATGGCGTTGACCGTCACGCCCTCGCGGCCGACCTCATGCGCCAAGGCCTTGGTGAATCCGATCAGCCCGGCTTTGGCAGCGACGTAATGCGTCAGCTCCGGCCCGCCCTTCAGCGCCAGTTGCGAGGCGATGTTGATGATGCGGCCAAAGCCGCGCGCGCGCATCGCCGGCAGCACGGCCTGGACTGAGAGGAACGCGCCGCGGAGATTGACGCCCATGACGCGGTCCCATTCCCCGGCGGTCATCGCGGCGATCGGCACATCGCGCAGCACGCCGGCATTGTTCACGAGGATATCGACCGGTCCGAGCGCCTGAACGGCCTCGGCAAAGGCTGCATGGACCGACGCCTCGTCCGAGACGTCGCAGGCGACGGCCGCCGCGCGTCCCCCGGCGGCGATGATCTCTGTTGCCACGCGCGCCGCGGCCGCCGCGTCGCGGTCGAGCACGGCGACGGCCGCGCCCTCTTCGGCGAAGCGGAGCGCGATGCCGCGGCCAATGCCACTCGCCGCGCCGGTGACGGCGGCGACGCGCCCTGCAAGCTTGTCCATGTCGATATCCTCAGGCCGCCGTCCAGCCGCCGTCGATCACCTGCAGCGCGCCGGTGATGTTGCGCGCCGCATCGGTGGTGAGGAACAGCGCCAGCGCCGCGATCTCGTCAACGGTGACGAATTGCCGGGTCGGCTGAGCGGCAAGCAGCACGTCGCGCTTCACCTGCTCCTCGGTCAGCCCGCGCGCCGCCATCGTCGCGGGGATCTGCTTCTCGACCAGCGGCGTCCAGACATAGCCGGGCGAGATCGCGTTCACCGTGATGCCGCTTTCGGCGACCTCGAGGGCCACGGTCTTGGTGAGCCCGGCAATGCCGTGCTTCGCCGCGACATAAGCGGATTTATAGGGCGAGGCGACGAGCGCATGCGCCGAGGCGGTCGAGACGATGCGGCCCCAGCCCTTCTTCTTCATCTGCGGGATGACGAGCCGCATGGCATGGAAGGCGGCCGAGAGATTGAGCGCGATGATGAGGTTCCACTTGTCGACCGGAAACTCATGCACCGGCGCGACATGCTGCACGCCCGCATTGTTGACGAGGAGGTCGATCGCGCCGAATTCGGCCTCGACCTCGGCCACCATCGCCTCGATCGCGGCGACGTCCGTCATGTCGGTCGCGTGATAGCGCACCTCGACATCATGCTCGCCGGCGAGCGTTTTGCGCATCGCCTCGATCTCGTCGGCATCGCCGAAACCGTTGAGCACGACATGCGCGCCGGCCTTGGCATAGGCGCGCGCGATGGCGAGGCCGATGCCGGAGGTCGAGCCGGTGACCAGCGCCGTCTTGCCGCGAAGGTGACGTTCGTTCGACATGGCGAGTACTCCGCGCGACAAGAGGGGTGAGAAGCGGCGCGCCAGCGACTATATTGCAGAGAGGCTGGCGCCGGCGTGAACATGACCGGAAGGCATGGTAGAACGCGACGCTCCAGCATGGGAAGATGGCCCGCGACGACGAGCGGGCAAAATCGGGATCGCGCAATGAACGAGGCGACGACCGGCGAGACGGCAGGCACGGCGACGCCGCATGAGCATGGCGAGCACGACCATGGCCATTGCGAGCGCGACGCGATCGCCCATGCCGAGGCGGTGTCGGCGGCCTCGGGCCTCCGCTTCACCGACCAGCGCCGCAAGGTTCTCGCCGCGCTTGCCGAAAGCCATGTGCCGGCCAGCGCCTATGACGTCATTGACCGCCTCGCCCGCGAGGGGCCGCGCCCGGCGCCGGTCAGCGTCTATCGCGCGCTCGATTTCCTCGTCGAGAACGGCTTCGCCCACCGCATCGAGAGCCGCAACGCCTATATCGCCTGCACGCGCAGCCAGCGTGTCGGGACCAGTGATTCCAGCCACGGCCATGGCGCCGCGACGGTGTTCCTGCTTTGCGAGGCCTGCGGCGCCGCCGCCGAAGCCTCGTCCGAGGCGCTGACCGTCGCGCTCGATGCGCTCACCGAGGCCGCCTCCTTCGCGCCGCGCGCGCCCGTCATCGAGATCCGCGGCCTCTGCGCCCGCTGCCGGGCGAATGCCTGATGCGCATCGCCTGCTTCGCCTTCGCCCCTCTCTCCCTTTGCGGGACGCTTTGCTGATGAACCTCGTCGCTCCCCTCGCCGGTTTCGCCATTCCGGATTTTCCCGCCGGCCCGCTGCCGCGCCGCCAGGCCGTCTCCGTCCGCGTCGGCAAGGTCGATGTCGGCGGCGAAGCGCCCGTCGTCGTCCAGTCGATGACCAACACCGACACCGCCGATATCGACGCGACGGTGGCGCAGGTGGCGAGCCTCGCCATCGCCGGCTCGGAGCTGGTGCGCATCACGGTCGATCGCGACGAGGCCGCCGCCGCCGTGCCATATATCAAGGAAAAGCTGCTGCGCCGGCGCATCGACGTGCCGCTCATCGGCGACTTTCACTATATCGGCCACAAGCTGCTGACCGATCACCCGGCCTGCGCCGAGGCGCTCGACAAATACCGCATCAATCCCGGCAATGTCGGCTTCGGCGAAAAGCGCGACCGCCAGTTCGGCACGCTGATCGAGCTGGCGATCCGCTACGACAAGCCCGTGCGCATCGGCGTCAACTGGGGCTCGCTCGACCAGGAATTGCTGACGACGCTGATGGACGCCAATGCCGCCTCGGCCGCGCCCGTTTCGGCCAATGCCGTGATGCGCGAGGCGATCGTGCGCTCGGCCGTGCTCTCGGCCGCCCGCGCCGAAGAGATCGGCCTCGCGCGCGAAAAGATCATCCTGTCGGCCAAGGTCTCGAATGTGCAGGACCTCATCGCCGTCTATCGCGATCTCGCCCGCCGCAGCCCGCATGCGCTGCATCTCGGCCTCACCGAGGCCGGCATGGGCTCGAAGGGCATCGTCGCCTCCTCGGCCGCGATGGGCATCCTCTTGCAGGAGGGCATCGGCGATACGATCCGCGTCTCGCTGACACCCGAGCCGAATGGCGATCGCACACGCGAAGTCCAGGTGGCGCAGGAACTCTTGCAGACCATGGGCTTCCGCGCCTTCCTACCCGTCGTCGCCGCCTGCCCCGGCTGCGGCCGCACCACCTCGACCGTGTTCCAGGAACTCGCCAAGACGATCGAGGAAGACCTCCGCAAGGCGATGCCGCAGTGGCGCGAACGCTATCCCGGCGTCGAGCAATTGAAGGTCGCCGTCATGGGCTGCATCGTCAACGGCCCCGGCGAATCGAAGCACGCCGATATCGGCATCTCCCTCCCCGGCACCGGCGAAACCCCCACCGCCCCGGTCTTCATCGACGGCAAGAAAGCCGCAACCCTGCGCGGCCCAGCCATCGCCGAGGATTTCCGCCAGATGGTGGCGGCCTATGTCGAGCAGCGGTTCGGCAGCTGACGCGCATCGCCACGACGCCCCGATGCGCATCGCCGTCACCGGAACGCATGGCAGCGGCAAGACCACGCTGATCGAGGATTTCGTCGCCACCCATCCGGCCTATGAGGCCGTCGCCGAACCCTATTGGCGACTGGCCGAGCGCGGCATCGCCTTCAGCGCCAAGCCCACCGTCGCCGATTTCGAGGCGCAACTCGCCGAGAGCTGCCGGCTGATCCTCGACGAAGCCCGCGGCGAGAATGTCATCTTCGACCGCTGCCCGCTCGATTTCCTCGCCTATCTCGACATCGTCAGCACCGACGAAGGCTTCGAATGGCTGCCGCAAGGCAGACTGCTCACCCGCATCACCCGCGCCGTTGAGACCCTCGACCGCATCATCTTCATCCCACTCACCCAGCCCGACGAAATCCCGACCACCATCGAACACCCCATCCTTCGCCGCCGCGTGGATGCGCGGCTGAAGGCGATGATCCGGGGGGATGAGTTCGGGGTTTTGGCGGGAGGGGCGCGGGTCGCGGAGGTGACGGGGACGCGGGAGGAGCGCGTGGAAAGGATGGCGGCCGAGGCTGCGTCGACGCGAAAGCCTTGAGAGGTAGAGAAGCCGGTCGTTACCCTGAAGCCAGAACGGCGAACCAAGAATCTGACGAGTAGCGCTCCGGCCTGGGACGCGCGGCGCTGGCGATTGTCGAGGCGTTCAAGCGGATGGTGGCGGAGTGTGTGGAGCGCTGGTTTGGTGAGTCGTCCAGCATACGGTTTGCAGCTCTGATCTACACCGAATTCGGCGTAGCAGCTTCCACTTCGTCAGTGCATTCTTTGACTTATGAGCATACCGATTAATTCGAACCGTCGGCCCAAGACCATCTGGCATCGCGGCCCTGATCTTTTCCCGCGTTCAACACTGGCTTCGACTTCTATCCGCTGCCGTGTCGGCGTCTCTCAACGACATAGCCGTTGGCACCGGAGAAAGAATGCGTTTGGAGATGAGCTCACGTCTGGCGGACGCTAAACAACAGGGCTACCCTCCAAGGAATCAGAAAATAGGTTCGCCCAATGCCGACGGAAATCGATTCAGCATCACAACTTCCTGAAGCATCCGATGCCGGCATTCAGGCTGCGTTTGACGAGACATTTCCGCGACCACAAAATATCGAAATTAGCTTCTTCTCGCACAAGACCCGCCGTTCGACCTTACTGATAGGCAACGCCTCTCCAGAGAATAATATGAAGGCGCGGCGAGTCTGGCTCGATTTTGATTTTGTGGAGGTCATTTACGTTACAGAAATAATTGTGCATGCTAAAGAATACGAGGGTTATCATGGGATGGAGCTGAGCTATGCTCCATATCTCAGCGATAATGAACAGAAGACTTTTACAGATTATTTCAAAGACGGCCAGTTTAGGTTTTCAGTAAATGACTTTACCAAGGGGTTTGGTCTCCGCCCTACCGAATCCCTTTTCAAGTCAGCCGAACTCCTAAAGGTCGAAGTTTTCGGTGTCGAAAGGCAGCACATCGCCGGCATCATCAGGTTTGTCGACAGCATTGAGGCAGAGAAGGCCTCTGCAATTTCTGAATTCGAACGTTACTTTTTGAAAGCGCTTAAGACTTACGAAGAGATTCAGGAAAGCAAGGCAGAATTGGACAGGACTGAGAAGGAGCTCGAGGAAAGACGCACCGAACTGTCCGATCTTGACACTCAAATCCAATCCAGTGCAGCTGTTCACAAAAAATCCATCGAAGATATTGACGTGGCCGCAACGGTAGCAAAAGAGCAATCTAGTCGTGCAGATAATATTCAGCAGTCTATTGAAAAGATGACTGGGGAGAGGCGGATACTGACCGATTCAATCGTAGATGAGGAGCGGAAATTGGCGGAGATTAAGGCCAACATAAATTTATTCCCAACAGATCTTAATGGCTATGTCCGCCAAGGTGCCCGCAACGTCCGCTTGTATGCCGCACTCTGCATAATTCCGCTTTTAATTATCGTTTGTGTAACATTACGCCTTTTCAGCAATTCAGAACGTCTTTTGGATACGATATCTCAATTGCAAGGGATAAACATATTTGATTTTCTGTTATCAAGATTGCCTTATGTATCTGTTTCTTTGACTGTATTAGCGATATGCTATACGATCGTTAAGTATATGATATTTGAGGTTATTTCAATCAATCGCAGGAGGCAGGAACTATATAAAATAAGTATTATTTCTCAAGACGTTTCTTATGCGTCTCAGGACAATCTTGACCTCTCTGTTGAGGAAAAGTACGAGCTTCGTACGCAGACGAAAATGGAGCTACTTAAGGAGCATTTACGACAAAATGTGGGTGACGAGTACGTATATGCACCCAAGCGAGCATTCTTGGAGCATTTGCAGCGCTTCCCTCGAAGAAAGACTCTGACAGAGACAGGCGGCGAATCGGACCAACCGCTCTAGTATATTTGCGCGAGTGAGGATAATTATTTAATTGAGTTAGTTGGGATTCTGCCCCTTCTCTATTACGCTTCCAGCGGCCGATCAGCAGAGCCGAATGACATCTCGATCTATCAGTATTTACCCCCACTCGACAGCATCGCCACCTTCGTTTCAGCCGGCATCCTGTTGTCTAGGTCGATCATGTCCTGCCTGAGCAGGCCGATAAAGCCGGCGGCGACGCCCCCCCTGCCGATCGCAGCCGACGGACCTCGCGTAGATCGTCTGGAAGCCCTCCTGACGACAATCACTCCGGATACGTCTCACCCCCACCAGCCACATCCTGATGAAACAGAATAAACGCCAGCGGATTACCCGGTTCGGCCATTGCGTCGCTGCGCTGGCCTGTCACCACGCCTGAGACGCCGCTTTTATATTCCGCGACGACTTCGCCAAAGCTGTTGCGCTGGAGGGCGAGTTTCTGGCCGGGCTGCACCCTTTCGTTGAGCTTGACCAGATGCTCGACAAGGCCGCCCTCGGTGGCGAGGATCGGGAAGGCGCTGTTGCCGGTGAAGACGTTCACGTCCTTGCCCGTCCGCCCCATCGGGCCCGCCACGATGCCATGGTGCTTGAGGACGTTCATCGTGCCTTCGACGAAGAGCGCGATCATTTCGAGATCAAGCACGCGGGCGGCGCCGATCTCCGGCGTGAAGGCCGGGATTCCCTCGTCCATGAAGGCATTGTGCAGCACGCCCGGATAGACGTGATTGTCGTAGATCTGGTCGACGGGATAGAGCTCGATCATCGCCTTGACCGCCGGCACATCCAGGCCGCCGATATTGAAGGCCGCAACCTCGAAGCCGGTCGTCCCGGTATGAAAATCGATCGCGGCATCGGCGTTCGGCCGCAGCAAGCGGTTGAACAGCAGCCCGGCATGCCGGCTCGGGGCGGTCAGTCCGTTCTCGTTGCCGGGCCATTCCCGGTTGAGGTCGATCAGGTCGGCGCCGCGGCCGGCATTCGGCCATCGGCGCTGCATGCCCTCCATGGCCGCGCGGGCGATGTCCGTGACGGCCATCACCGTGCCCGACATATCCGCCGGATCGAGCTGGTTCATCACGGTCTGCACCGTGTGGACGGAACTCATCTCGTCGCCATGCACGCCGCTGGTCAGGACGACGCGCTTGCCCGGCTTCGTGCCCCTGGCGACGATGACGGACACATACCAGTGCTGGCCGGTCGGCATCTCGACGCCCTGGAAATAAAGGAGATGCTTCCGCCCCGGCTCGAGATCGTCGACATCGAGGGCGCTGACGACCTTGCGCCCCTCTATGACATCGCCCGTATAAACAGTCGCGCCGGATGCGGGCGGCGCGGCGGCGGCCGCCGGACCCGCCGCGTGGGCGGAAGGCGCCGTGGCCGCGAGCCCGGCCGAGGCGCCGATCGTTGCGACCGAGGCGATCAGGAAGTCGCGGCGACCAAGGCCCTCATCGACTTTGCTAGCCATGGCGCTGATCCCTTCGCTGTGACCGGGCGTCGCCCGAACAGTCCCGGCCGGTCCTGTCCGCCGCAAAAGGCGGGCAAGGCCGCTGCCTCGCCCATGTCGCGCGTCGCTAGGACGGCAGCATCACGACTTTCGTGCCCACCGGCGTCTTGTCGTAGAGGTCGATCATGTCCTGCGTGAGCAGGCCGGTGCAGCCCGAGGTGACGCCCTTGCCGATCGATTCCGGATGGATCGTCGCGTAGATCGTGTAGAGCGTGTAGACGCCGTCTTGGTAGAGATAGAGCGTGCGGGCGCCGAGCGGGTTGCCGAGGCCGCCGGGCATGCCCTTGGCATATTTGGCCGCTTCCGGCTGGCGCGCGATCATTTCCTTCGGCGGCGTCCAGGTTGCCCATTCGCCCTTGCGGCCGACAATGACGTCGCCGTTCCAGCGGAAGCCGTCACGGCCGACATTGGCGCCATAGCGCGTCGCCATGCCGCCCTCCTCGACCCGGTAGACATAGAAGTTCTTCGGATCGATGATGATCGTGCCCGGCGCTTCCTTGGTCTCGTAGCGCACGGTGCGGCGGTAATATTTCGGATCGACCTTCTGGATGGCGACCGCCGGTACGGGGAATTTCTCGTTCGGCAGCGGGCCATAGACGCGCTGCGCCTCGGCAAGGCTCATGCCGCCGGTGACGCAGCCGGCGAGCGAAACGGCAGCAAAGCTCGCGCCCGCGCCGATGAGGAAGGAGCGGCGGCTGACGAAGCCGGCCGGGCGCCGTGAGACGCTGTCCATGGTGCCGGCAGCGGCAGTCAGGCCGTGGATGTTCATGCGTAGGGACCTTCCGAATCGTGCGAGCCGGCGGGAGAATTACTTCAAATTGCGGCCGCTCTGCGTCTTTTCGCGGGGAAATAGCTCCCAGAGGGTGCGCCTTGCAAGGTTCGAACCGTCACGCGGCCAAAAATAACAATCCCCGTCGCTCCGGCCGGCCTTACACTTGGCTCATCCCCGCCTCTCGAAGAGGGCGAACCGGTCGTTCCGTTTGCGGGCGGGGGTGCGAAGGCCTCCAAGTGCCGGCGTCACGAGCCGGCACCAGGAGGCGGCCGAGTCTGAGGCGCCGGTCCGGTACACGCCGGGCAGCGGCGGCGTCCGGCGTTTGCGCCGGGCGTGGGCTTCGTCGTGGGGTGGCCGCAAGCAACGGGAACACCCAAGGTCCCTCGGAAGGAAGCCGTCAAACCTTCGCGCGCGGGGCGCCGGCCGCCATCATGGGCGGTTCGGGCAACTCCCCTCTCCTCCTCTCCGCCGGCGCGCCGCCCGTGCGCCTGGCGAGCCGAGCGCCCCGCGCGCCTCTTCCGCCATGCCATCGCCCGGGGCCCGCGCCGCCCGTCGCGCTGCCATGCCCGCATTTTTCTGGCCATCGCCGGCCGGCGCGTCCGCCTTGTCTTCGCCCGATGGAGCAGGTAGCGACGGGTCATCGGACAGCGGGTGGGATGGCGCGAAGCGTGACGAGGCGGCGGGACATGGCGGACGAGGCGGCCAAAGGCGCAACTGCGGGCGGATGGCGACGCGATCCGCTGATGCTGGTCGCGGTCTATCTCCTCGCCTGTTCGGCGCTGTTCCTGGCCGTCCCGGCGCTCGATATCAGGTTCGCCGGCCTCTTCCATGCGCCGGACGGCTTCCCGGCGGCCAATATCGCTCTGCTCGGCCAGCTCCGCCGCCTTGGCGACCAGTTGGTGATCCTCGTGCTGGTGGTGCTCGCGGCGAGCCTCCTCGGCAAGCTCGTCTGGCCGTTACGGCCGATCGCCATCCGCCCGCGTTCGACCGTGTTCCTGCTGGCGAGCCTGGCGCTCGGTCCCGGCCTCGTGGTCAACGCGCTGTTCAAGACGTTTTCGGGCCGGCCGCGCCCCTATCAGACCGATCTCTTCGGCGGCGCCTGGACCTTCGAGCCGGCCTGGCATTTTGGCGGCGCCTGCGTCTCGAACTGCTCGTTCATCTCGGGCGAGGCCTCGACGGCGATCTGGCTGCTGGCGCCGGTGCTGTTGCTGCCGCGCGAATTGCGTCTGCCGGTCGGTATCCCGGTCGCGCTCACCGGCCTCGCGCTGTCGCTGAACCGCATCGCCTTCGGCGGCCATTATCTGTCGGATGTGATGCTGTCCTGGGGCGTGACGCTCGCCATCGTCCTGGTGCTGCATCGCCTCATCGTTGTGAGCCCGCTGGGGCCGCGCATCGATGCGACGGTCGAAGGCGCGCTCGCCCGCGCCGGGCAGAGGCTGCGCGGGATCGGCGCTCCGAAGTGAGCTGCGGTTGCCGGCCGGAAGCGCGCATATTATAAGCCGGCCAGCCTGAAACCTCCGAAAGCGGCCCGCTCCATGTCCGACATCAAGAAGATCGTGCTCTCCTATTCCGGCGGGCTCGACACCTCGATCATCCTCAAATGGCTGCAGCAGCAATACCAAGCCGAAATCGTCACCTTCACGGCGGATCTCGGCCAGGGCGAGGAGCTCGAGCCGGCCCGCAAGAAGGCCGAGATGATGGGCGTCAAGCAGATCTATATCGACGATCTGCGCGAGGAATTCGTGCGCGACTTCGTGTTCCCGATGTTCCGCGCCAACACGCTGTATGAGGGCACTTATCTGCTCGGCACCTCGATCGCGCGGCCGCTCATCGCCAAGCGCCTCGTCGAGATCGCGCATGAGACGGGCGCCGACGCCGTCGCCCATGGCGCGACCGGCAAGGGCAATGATCAGGTTCGCTTCGAGCTTGCGGTCGCCGCGCTCGATCCGAAGCTGCAGGTGATCGCCCCCTGGCGCATCTGGGATTTCAAGTCGCGCACCGATCTCATCGACTTCGCCGAGAAGAACCAGATCCCGGTCGCCAAGGACAAGCGCGGCGAGGCGCCGTTCTCGGTCGATGCCAACCTGCTGCACTCGTCCTCGGAAGGAAAGGTGCTGGAGGACCCAGCCGTCGAGCCGCCGCCTTATGTCTATATGCGTACCATCGCGCCCGAGGACGCGCCCGACATTGCCACCTATGTCGAGATCGGCTTCGAGAAGGGCGATCCCGTATCGATCGACGGCGTGCATCTCTCGCCCGCAGCGCTCCTGACCAAGCTCAACGACCTCGGCCGCGACAATGGCATCGGCCGGCTCGACCTCGTCGAGAATCGCTATGTCGGCATGAAGTCGCGCGGCGTCTACGAGACGCCGGGCGGCACGATCCTGATCGCCGCCCACCGCGCCATCGAGAGCCTGACGCTCGACCGCGAGGCGGCGCATCTTAAGGATTCGATCATGCCCCGCTATGCGGAGCTGATCTATTATGGCTTCTGGTTCGCGCCGGAAAGGTTGATGCTGCAGGCGCTCATCGACACGAGCCAGACGCATGTCGAGGGGACGGTCCGTCTCAAGCTCTACAAGGGCAATGTCATCGTCGTCGGCCGCTCCTCGCCGAAGTCGCTCTATTCGGACGCCCTCGTCACCTTCGAGGACGATCGTGGCGCCTACGACCAGAAGGACGCGGCCGGCTTCATCAGGCTGAATGCGCTGCGCCTGCGCACGCTCGCCGCGCGCGACCACAAGCGCGACTGATCCTTCGCCGGCGCGTCATCGCTTGGTCACGCGCCGGCCAACCCCCTGTCACCGCGAGGCGGCATGCTGGAAGCATTCCAATCAAAAGGGAATGCGCCATGGGCATCCGCCTCACTGAAAACCGCCTGTCCCGACGGGCCTTCCTTCGATCCACGACGGCCACCGGGCTGCTTGCGCTCGGCGGCGGCCTGGTGCTGCCCGGCATCAGCCGCGCCGCCGATCGTCCGGTCGCCACGCATGGCGTCCAGTCCGGTGATGTCGCGGCCGATCGCGCCGTGCTCTGGTCGCGGACGGACCGTCCGGCGCGTGCCGTCTTCGAATGGTCAACGACCGAGAGTTTCGCCAACCCCACCCGGTTGCCGACGCTGACAGCGCTGCCCGAAAACGACTATGCCGTGAAGATCCTCGCCGAGGGACTGCCATCGGATCAGGAGATCTTCTATCGCGTGCTGTTCGCAGATCTCGCCGACCCGAACGTCGTCGCCGAGCCGGTCACCGGCCATCTCCGCACCGCCCCGGCCGGCCTCCGCGACGTCTCGTTCGTCTGGTCCGGCGACACGGTCGGCCAAGGCTGGGGCATCAATCCTGATGCTGGCGGCATGAAGGGTTACGCGACCATGCTGAAGCATGATCCGGACTTCTTCATCCATTCCGGTGACAACATCTATGCCGACGGCGTCATCAAGGCAGAGGTCGACCTGCCCGACGGCACCAAGTGGAAGAACGTCACGACACCCGAGAAATCGAAGGTCGCCGAGACGCTCGACGAATTCCGCGGCCAGTACCGCTATAACTTCATGGACGAGAACGTCCGCGCCATGTACGCGGCCGTTCCGGTGTTCACCCAGTGGGACGACCACGAGGTCACCAACAACTGGTCGGACTCGAAGGTGCTCGGCGACGCCTACACCGAGAAGAACATCCATGTGCTGGCCGCACGCGCCGCAAAGGCATTCCATGAATGGATGCCGATCGCCACGACGCTGGCCGAGCCACAGCGTGTCTATCGCAAGATTCCCTATGGGCCTTTGCTCGACGTCTTCATGCTGGACATGCGCACCTATCGCGGCCCCAACGGCGACAATCTGGAGCCTGTCGAGGGCGGCGTTGCCGCCTTCCTAGGCGCCGAGCAGCTCGCCTGGCTGAAGCGCGAACTGCTGGCATCCAAGGCGACATGGAAGGTCATCGCCGCCGACATGCCGCTGTCGATCGTCGTCTGGGACAACTTCAAGGACCAGAAGGGTTTCGAGGCCGTTTCCAATAACAATGCCGGCAAGCCGCTCGGCCGCGAGCTTGAATTCGCCGACCTGCTGCGCTTCATCAAGGCGGCCGGCATCCGCAATACGGTCTGGCTGACCGCGGACGTGCATTACACGGCTGCCCACTACTACAATCCCGACAAGGCGGCGTTCCAGGACTTCGAGCCGTTCTGGGAATTCGTCTCGGGCCCGATCCATGCCGGCACCTTCGGCCCCAACGATCTCGACATGACCTTCGGGCCCGAGCTGAAATTCGTGAAGGCGCCGCCTGAGGGCCAGCAGAACCTGCCGCCTTCGGCCGGCCTGCAGTTCTTCGGCCATGTGAAGATCGATGCGCAGAGCCGCGTGATGACCGTGACGCTGATGGACACGGCCGACACCGCGCTCTGGTCGGTCGACCTCGAGCCGAAGCGCGCCTGAACCATCACCAAAAGATAGACCACGGTGGCTGCCGGAGAGATCCGGCGGCCACTCGTCGTTCGCTTGGCGCAACGCGGTTGCTAAACCTGCGTAAGAAAGTTAGGTTAGCGCAGATTGGCTCAAACCCGCGCCATAAAGCTCTATGCTCCTGGCGGCGGACAGACAAATGGACGGCTTTTGATGCGTGTGGATCTGGCGAGGCGTGCAATTCGCACCGACAAGAAGGCGTCGGAGGTCAGGACCATTTTGCGCCATGCCGGCCTGCGCCCGACGCGCCAGCGTCTGGCACTTGCCGAGATCCTTTTCGGCGAGGGACATCGGCATATTTCGGCCGAAGGGCTGCATGAGGAAGCGATGGGCCACCGCGTGCCCGTGTCGCTCGCCACCGTCTACAACACGCTGCACCAGTTCACGGAGGCTGGCCTGCTGCGCGAGGTCGCGGTCGATGGGTCCAAGACCTATTTCGATACCAACACCGACGACCACCATCACTTCTTCATCGAAGGGGAGAACCGGATCGTCGACATCCCCTCCTCTGGTCTGCGCGTCGAAGAGCTTCCTGATCCGCTTGCCGGCATGGAGATCTCGCGTGTCGATATCATTGTCCGCCTGCGCAGCAAGGAAAGCTGAGCGGGGGTCTTCTGGACAACCTCGTCGGTTACCGATGGGGCGACATCGCTGGCGCCATTTTCGTTTTTACGGGCGCTAATCGCGAGCAGGGCTTGATCAACCGGCCAGGATCATCCGGTTTTGAAGCGGTAGATCGTCTCGCCATCGGCGTCGATCCGCTCCACGTCGCGGGCACCGACCTCTGCGATCATCTTCGGCCAGAATCGTTGCGCGGGCTCGTTTCGAGATATGATTCCGAGTTCCCATTGGCCGGAATGCATCAGGAAGATCTTCGCCGCGGCATCACGCCCGATGCCGGACCGCCGCGCGTGTGGCGCGATGTAGAACTCCGCCATCGCGAGATCGGTCCCTTTGCCGGATGGCGACCAGGCATTGATCAACGCAAAGCCACAGATATCCCGGTCCTGCTGCAAGAGATAAGGCCAGCGGCGCTCCTGCGGGTCCCAATAGGCGTCGAAAAAGGGATAGGCGATATCGACCTCGCCCCATTGGGAAAGTTCGGACAGGCAGTTTTCGAGAAGCCTGCGCATCATCGGCCTATCGTCGGCATTTGCTCGAATGATCTGCAGCCGCATCTCTTGGGACCTGTTGGCGGCCGGTCGCCTGGGCACCTGCGACCTGCCCTACCTCAGGCGGGGCAGAACCCGGACGCGGCAGGAGTCTAGGTCGTTTGGATACCTGGAAGCGACGGAATTAACCCGTTGCTGATCACCACGTCGGAGCGACCCGCTAATTGATCGTCTCGTCCGGATAGACGCCCCAGAGCCGATCCTGGCGGATCCAGCCCCTGAAGCGCGGATCGGCAAGCTGGCACCAACCGGCCTCGCACTCGTTGACCTTCGCGACGACCTTAGGCTGCAGATAGGCAGTGATGTCGCCTGTATCCTCAGGCTCGGCCCGAATCGGTAACGGATCGCCCTGCTGCCAGGGCGCCACGACCGCCGTGCGCTTCATGCCGAGCAGGCTGTGGAAGACCCAACCCTCGGTACCATCCGAATCGCGGATGCGGCGCCAGTTGTCGAACTCCTGGATCACCTCGACCGGCAGGCCTGACCGTGTAAACACCCAGGCGATGCGATAGTCGTTGCCCGGGCCGACGCGCACATTGACGCGGCCTGCCTTCAGCGACACGAAGCGGGGCAAAGGCAATCCGCTCGGGCCTAGCTTCGGCGCCGCTCCGGCCGCGCCCTGCGCATGAGCATCCCGACCGCCGGACAGCGGCAAAATGACGAGGGCCATGACCAGCAACGCCGCGGATGCGCCCTTCCAGAAGGCACGCCGGCCCGCTGCTGCGATATTTCCGAGGTTGCGATGATTCATGTCGATGCCCGTTCCGCGCTCGCCGGGGCGTTCTTTCCGCTGGCCGGCCGTGCGGCGGACTTGTCGTCCGGTCGCGTCGGGTAGAAGCTTCTGCGGAAGATGCGCCGTGCCCGGCTGTCAGAACCAAATGTGATGGGTCCGTAGTTAACGGGCCCTCAACGGGAAGGACGAGCGATGAAGAAGAGGCCGCATGTTGTCGTGACGCGCCGCCTGCCGGACGCGGTTGAGACGCGCATGCGCGAATTGTTCGACACCGAGCTCAATATCGACGATATGCCGATGTCGGTCGAGGCGCTCTCGGCGGCGGTACAGCGCGCCGATGTACTCGTCGCAACCGTGACAGACCGGATCGACGCGGCGCTGATCGCGACAGCGGGGCCGCAACTGCGCCTGATCGCGAGCTTCTCGAACGGCTTCGACCATATCGACGTCGAAGCTGCCCTGAAGCGCGGCATCACGGTGACGAACACGCCGGGCGTCCTCACCGAAGATACGGCCGATATGACGATGGCCTTGATTCTTGCGGTACCACGCCGGCTCGTCGAAGGCGCGCGCGTGCTGAGCCTCGAGCACGACTGGACGGGCTGGACCCCGACCTGGATGCTCGGTCGGCGCGTCACCGGCAAGCGGCTCGGCATCGTCGGCATGGGACGGATCGGTCAGGCGGTGGCGCGGCGCGCCAAGGCCTTCGGCGTCGCGATCCATTACCACAACCGCCACCGCGTCGCGCAGGCGACCGAGGATGCCCTCGAGGCGACCTATTGGGACAGCCTCGACCAGATGCTGGCCCGGATGGACATCATCTCCATCAATTGCCCGCGCACGCCCGGCACCTATCACCTGCTGTCGGAGCGCCGGCTAAAGCTGATGCGGCCCGAAGCCTATCTGGTCAATACGGCGCGCGGCGAGATCGTCGACGAGGCGGCGCTGATTCGCCTCATCGCCGGGGGATCGATCGCCGGTGCCGGCCTCGATGTCTACGAGCATGAGCCGATGGTGAACCCGAAGCTCATCCGCCTCGCTGAGGCCGGCAAGGTGGTCCTGTTGCCGCATATGGGGTCCGCGACGATCGAGGGCCGCCTTGAGATGGGCGAGAAGGTGCTGATCAACATCCGCGCCTTCTTCGATGGCCACAAGCCTCCGGACCGCGTCCTGCCCTCGATGCTGTGATCGGGATGGGCAGACCCGAGGCTCCTCAAACGAACAGCCTCACGCTCGTGACTGGCTGAAGCAGCCATGAAACAGTTTCAGCGGGAGACGATTCTGTCGCGAGACCTGCAGCACACATCACGTCCAGCCGCCGTCGACGACGAAGCTCTGCGCCGTACAGTGGCGGCTGTCTTCGGCGGCCAGGAACAGCGCCATGCGGGCGATGTCGTCCGGCACCATCTTCTCTGGCAGGCATTGGCGCTCGGCGATCCGCTTCTCGCCCGCATCGTCGAGCCAGAGCTTGATCTGTCGCTCTGTCATTACCCAGCCGGGAATGAGGCAGTTGACGCGGATCATGTCAGGGCCGAACTCGCGCGCCAGCGCCCGCGTCATTCCGTGAATGGCGCCCTTGGCGGCGACATAGGCGACGCATTCGGCTGCGGCCATCGCCACGACAATCGAGCCGAGATTGATGATCGAGCCGCCGCCAGCCCTCGCCATGCCAGCCCGTACCGCCTGCGCCGCGAAGAAGTGCGGGCGCAGGTTGATTGCCATCCGATCGTCCCAATAGGCCTGATCGACCGCCTCAACCTTGTGGCGATCGTCATTGGCGGCGTTGTTGACGAGAATGTCGACATGTCCCGCCTCTACCTCGAAGCTGGCAATCGTGGCCTGCAGCGCCGGGATGTCGCGCACGTCGCACCGGCGATAGTGAACCGGTAGCGGGAGGGTCTCGATCAGTGCTTGCGCCGCTCCGTCATCGATGTCGATGAAACCGACACGTGCGCCCTGGTGGGCGAAATGGGCCACCATCGCGGCGCCAATCCCCGTAGCGCCTCCAGTGATAAAAGCCGACTTGCCGCGCAGGCTCGGATAGTGAGCATAGGACGACATGATATCGTGATTCCGATCTCGTTTCATTTAACGATATATGCGAGGTATCATTGCTGGACATGGAGATGCAAGCATGACGAGAGAACCGCCGCGGCGACGGGCAACCATCAAGGACGTAGCCAAGGCGGCCGGCGTCTCGGCCATGACTGTCTCCAACGTATTGAACGGGCGGCTGCAATTCGTTAGTCCGGCGACCAAGAAGCGCGTCGAGCGCGAGATCGAGCGCCTCGGCTATCGACGCCAGGCCAATGCGCGCAGCCTGCGCGTTGCCGAGCAGCGGTCGATCGGCATGGTGATCGTCGACGAATCGCCCGCTTTTCTCGCCGATTTCTTCACCTGCCAGGTGGTCGCAGGCCTCGCCAATGTGCTGAATAGTGCCGACTTCACGCTCACGGTTCAGGGCATGCGCGGCGACCAGCTCTCGTCGTCAATGATCATGCGGAATTTCGAGGTGGCCGGCTTCTGCGCAATGATTGCAGGCCCAGATATGGAACGGCATCAGTCGATCCAGAAGCTTGTCGAACTCGACCAGCCGCTTGTGGTCTTTCAGGAGCCCTTCGAGAGCGCCGGCGGTGATCTCTGTATTGTGCGGCAGGATGATCGCGGCGGCGGACAGCTGATCGGGGATCATCTTCTGGCCCGCCGCGTGACGGATTTCCTCGCGATCATACCGGCGCAGGTTTGGCCGGCAATCGAGATGCGGCTTGCTGGCTTGCGGGAAAGCCTCGCTGCCAATGGAGGCGTAGCGCGGCTCACCGTCATCACCTCCAAAAGCGAGAGCTTCGCTGATGTGCAGGAAGTAGTAGCGCAGCATCTGGCCACGCACCCTTTGCCCGGCGCGATCGTCGGCGCCAACGACCCGATTGCCACGGCGGCCATGCTCTATCTGTTCGACCACGACGTCCGCGTTCCCGAGGACGTGCGCATCGTCGGCTTCAACGGCTTCGAGGCACATCGCTATGCGCGGCCGCGGCTGACGACGGTCGATTCCGCAGCCTATGCACTCGGCGAACGAGCAGGCAAGGCCATGCTGGAGCGGCTTGAAAGCGGCCGATTCGAGAGCGCCGAATATGTCCTTCCCGTGCATTTCGATGCCGGCGCGACCACCTGAAAATCGGCCGCGCGGAAGGGCTTGCCGACTTTTCGATTTAACGTTACATGTCATCTCCATTCGAGGAGCTCCCGCATGTCCGATACGTCTGAAGCCAAGCCCGCCAACGCGCAGTCCCGCCGGAGCGCCGAGTGGTTTGCGCGGGCCGGCAAATATGGCTTCATCCCGCGCAGCTGGATGAAGAGCCAGGGCTTCTCGCCCGAGATGTTCGACGGGCGTCCGGTGATCGGCATCTGCAACACCTGGTCGGAACTCACCAACTGCAACCGACATCTGCGTGACCTCGCCGAGCATGTGAAACGCGGCGTGTTGATGGCCGGCGGGTTCCCGCTCGAATTCCCGGTGACGAGCCTTGGCGAACCGCTGATGCGGCCGACGACGATGATGTTCCGCAATCTCGTCGCGATGGATGTCGAGGAGACGATCCGTGCCAATCCGATCGACGGCGTCGTGCTGCTCGCCGGCTGCGACAAGACAACACCGGCGCTGCTGATGGGTGCGGCGAGTTGCGACGTGCCTTCGATCCTCGTCTCCGGCGGTCCGATGCTGAACGGACGCTATCGCGGCCGCGAGCTTGGCTCGGGCACCGACGTCTTCAAGCTCGACGAGGACTATCGCACGGGCAAGATCTCGAAGGCAGATGTCGAGGCCGCCGAGGCGGCGATGAGCCGATCCGCCGGTTCGTGCATGACGATGGGCACTGCGTCGACCATGGCGTTGCTGACCGAGGCGATGGGCATCGGCCTGCCGATGAATGGCACGATCCCTGCGCCGGACAGCCGCCGCGCCGTGCTTGCCGAGCAGGCGGGCAAGCGTGCGGTCCAACTGGTACTGCAGGACATCCGCATCTCCGCGATCCTCACCCGGGCCGCGTTCGAAAACGCCGTGAAAGTCGCGGGCGCGATCGGCGGCTCGACCAATGCGGTGGTGCACCTTCTTGCACTGGCCGGGCGGCTCGGTGTGCCGTTCACGCTCAATGACTGGGACGTGCTCGGTCGCGACGTGCCTTGCCTCGTCGACCTGAAGCCGTCGGGCCGCTTCCTGATGGAGGAATTCTTCGATGCCGGCGGTCTGCCGGTCGTCATGCGCCGGATCTCCGACAGGCTGAACCTCGACGCACCGGCGATCGAGGGCGGCACGATCGGCGAGCGGGTCGCAGAGGCGGAAAGCTGGAACGACGAGGTGATCCGCACGGTGGACAATCCGCTGACTCCGCGGGGCGGCCTCGTTGTACTGCGCGGCAATCTCGCGCCCGACGGCGCCATCCTGAAGCCATCGGCGGCTTCGCCGACGCTGATGCAGCATCGCGGCAAGGCTATCGTGTTCAAGGATGCGGACGACTTCCGGGCCCGGATCGACGATCCCGATCTCGATGTCGATGCGGACAGCGTGCTTGTGCTGCAGAATGCCGGGCCCGTCGGCTATCCCGGGATGCCCGAGGTCGGCAGCATGGCGCTGCCGAAGAAGCTGCTGGCGCAAGGCGTCACCGACATGGTCCGCGTCTCAGATGCGCGCATGAGCGGCACGGCCTTCGGCACGGTCGTCCTGCATGTGGCGCCGGAGGCAGCGCTCGGCGGTCCGCTCGCGCTGGTGCGCACAGGAGACATCATCATCCTCGACACCGAGGCGCGTCGAATCGACGTCGATCTCTCGGCCGATGAGTTCGAGCGGCGGCGCCAGGCTTTTGTACCGCCAAAGCCGGCCTATGACCGCGGCTACGGCAAACTCTTTCTCGATCACGTGCAGCAGGCCGACAAGGGCGTCGATTTCGACTTCCTCGTCGGCGGCAGCGGCACGCCCCCCTCCAAGGTTTCCTTCTGAAGCGAGGCGAAATGTCTGCGAATACAAGCTTCCGGCCGTATCAGAATGCTCCGCTGCCTGCTGGCTGGGAGCAGCTCTATTCGGCGGTCCTTTCCGATGCGCTCGATGCGGTCGGCGTCACCAACCAGGCGTTCCCGCCCTCGATCCGGCCGCTCGACGAGCAGCTCAAGATGTGCGGTCGCGCGCGCACAGGCATCTATATGGAAGTCGCCTATGTCGAGGAGGGGGTGAACCCCTATGAGCTCGAAATCGCGGTCGTCGATGATCTGAAGCCCGGTGATGTCGCAGTCTTCGCCTGCGGCGGATCCTCCCGCATCGCGCCCTGGGGCAGCCTGCTCTCGACCGCAACGACGGTTCGCGGCGCGGCGGGCTGCATCACCGATGGCTTCGTCCGCGATATCCTCGAAATCCGGCGGCTGAAGCTGCCGGTATTCCATGCCGGCATAGCGCCGCTTGATTCCAAAGGGCGCGGTCAGATCCAGGCTGTCGATGTGCCGGTGATCTGCGCTGGCGTCCGCGTCGCCCCCGGCGATCTCGTCTTCGGTGATGCCGACGGCGCAGTGGTTGTTCCGCAGGCGGTCGAGGCGGATGTTCTCAATATCGCCTTCGAGAAGATCCGCGGCGAAGACCATTCCATGGATGAGCTCCGCGCCGGCGGCTATCTCCGCGACGTCTACGCGAAATACGGGGTGCTCTGATGGCGCATGCCGACAAGGGTCCTCCCAACAATCCGATCGCCGCATTCTTCAAGATCGAAGGCACGCCGATTGCCTTCGTGTTCCTGTTGCTGGTGCTGCTGTTCATGTTGACGGCGCCGCGGGCCTTCATGGGCTTCCGCGTCTATATGAGCTTCATGGCCAATGTGCCGCCGCCGATGATCATCGCGCTGGGGCTCACTCTGGTTGTCGTAGCTGGCGAGATGGACCTGTCCTTCCCGTCCGTCGTCGCCTTCGCCAGCTATGTGTTCTGCGCGCTCTACCAGAACTATGACATGACCTGGCTGGCCCTGCTGGCGGCGCTCGCCACCGGCACGGTGATGGGGTTCGTCAACGGCCTCGTCGTGACCAAGCTCGGCATTCCCTCGCTGATCGCGACCTTGGCGATGCTGTTCCTCTGGGGCGGGCTCGTCACGGTGGTCTCGAATGGCGCCTCGCTGGCGATTCCCGATATTGAGGGCGAGCTGATCCACAGCGTCTTCGCCGGCCGCATCGGCGTCTTCCCCGTGCAGTTCCTGTGGGCGCTCGGCGTCGCCGTCCTGATCTGGATGGTGCTGAACCGGCACCGTTTCGGCGAGAGCCTTCTCTTCATCGGCGACAATCTCAAGGTCGCCAAGGTGGTCGGCATCGCGATCGACCGCGAGAAGATCAAGCTGTTCACGCTGATGGGTCTGCTCTCGGCCTTTGCCGGCGTACTGCTGACAATGGAGACGACAACTTATTTCTCCCAGGCCGGCATGGGCTATCTGCTCACGGTCGTCGCGGCGGTGTTCATCGGCGGCACCTCGATCTTCGGCGGCGCTGGCAAGGTGGTCGGCACGGTGTTTGGCTCGCTGATCGTCGCCATCATCGAGGCAGGGCTTGTTGCAAGCGGGGTCGCAGGCTTTTGGACGCGATTCTTCATCGGCCTCGTCTTCATCGTCTCAGTCACCATGAATGCGGCAATCGAGGATCCGGACAAGGTCCCGTTGCTGAAGGATCTCCGCTCGCGCGCGAGAAGATAAATCCACTTCCAAGGAAAAAAAGGGGAACACCATGCGACATCTGATGAAGGGACTAGCCGGCCTTGCTCTTTCGGCGATGCTGGCAGCGCCGGTCGCGGCAATGGCCGCCGAGGCAGTCGATTCCGGCATGACCATCTATTTCCAGATGGGCGGCAATCCCGGCGACACGGCAACGCTCGCCCGGGAGCTCGGCGCCCGCGACGCGGCCCGGGTTCTGAAGGTCAATCTGATCGAGCAGCATGCCGGCTGGGATCCTCAGAAGATGCTGGTCCAGGCGAGCGAGGCGATCGCCGCGCAGCCCGACGCGATGGTGGTGATGGGCCATCCCGGCACCGACGCCATGAAGTCGGTGCTCGAGAAGGCCAAGGCCGACGGCATTGTCGTCGTGGTCAACAACAACGAACTGCCCGGCACCAGCCTCAGCTATTTCGGCCTCGACAATCACGGCGCCGGCCGCAACCTCGCCAATCTCACCATCGACAATGGTAAGCTGAAGTCCGGCAACAAGGTGCTGGTCTATGGCGCCTTCATCGAAGGCGCGCCGGGCGCGGACGTCGCCAAAGGCACCACCGAGGTGCTGAAGGAAAAGGGCATCGACTTCACCACGTTGCAGTGGTCGAACGAGGCTGTGCAGGATCCGGCGCTGTCCGTTCCCGTCCTCGTCGCTTATCTCGAGGCCAATCCCGACACCAAGGCGATCATCGTCCCCGGACATGGCGGCATCACCGCCGTGCTCGACAAGGTGCTGAAGCAGGCCGGCAAGAAGCCAGGCGAGGTCGTGACCTCAGGTTTCGACATCTCCTCGGGGGCGATCCAGGGCGTGCGCGACGGCTACATCACCGTCGTGCTTGACCAGCAGCCCTATCTCCAGGGCTTCATGCCCGTCGTCGCAGCCGTGCTGCAGAAGAAGTACGGCCTCGCCGGCCTGCAGCTCAACACCGGCGGCGGCTATCTGACCAAGGACAATGTCGACGCGCTCGCAGCGCTCGTGAAGGACGGCATCCGCTAAGGCTTTCGGGCGGCGCGGCCTCGCCGCGTCGCCCGATCCTCCGCCCGCTTACTGAAGCCAGGAACTGGATCGCGTTTCATGACCTCAACCCCGATCGTCCGCCTTGAGCATGTCGGCAAGAAATATGGCAAGGTCGTCAGCCTCAAGGACGTGACGCTTGAGATCGGCGCCAACGAGATCGTCGGGCTGATCGGTGACAATGGCGCCGGCAAATCGACGCTGATCAAGGTCCTGACAGGCGTCGAGCCGCCGACGAGCGGCACGCTTTATGTCCGCGGCCTGAAGATCGACGCTTCGTCCTACACGGTGAAGGAAGCGCACAAGCTGCGCATCGAGACCGTTTACCAGGACTCCTCTCTCGGGGAGAAGCAACCGCTCTGGCGCAATTTCTTTGTTGGCCGGCCGATCACCAACCGGTTCGGCTTCATCGACGTCAAGGCCGAGAAAAAGGTCGCCGAGCATATCATGCGCTCGACCATCGGCTTTCGCGGCGTCGGCATCGATGTCGATACGCCGGTCAGTCGTCTCTCGGGCGGCGAGCGGCAGGGCGTCGCCATCGGCCGCGCGATGCATTTCGACAGCGACCTGATCGTCCTCGACGAGCCGACCGTGGCGCTGGCTCTGAAAGAGGTTCAGAAGGTTCTCGACTTCATCCGTTCGATCAAGTCCGGTGGACGCTCCTGCATCTATATCGAGCACAATATCCACCATGTGCACGAAGTCTGCGACCGGCTGGTGGTGCTGGATCGCGGCGAGATCGCGCTCGACGCGCCGACCTCCAGCATGACCTATCTCGAACTCACTAATTTTCTGATGTCGCTGCATGGCCGCCGTCCCGCGGCTGCCGCGCACTGATCGGAGGACACGTCGCCATGACCACGCGCGCTTTTTGCGATTGCCACGTCAACATCTGGAGCGAGGAGCATGTTCTGCCGCTCTATGCGGAGCAACTCGCCCGCGTCCGCGCCGGCGAGATGGCGCCCAAGGCTGATGCCGACACGCTTTATGCAGAGATGGCACATGTCGAGAAAGCCATCGTCTTCGCGCTGCGCTATGGCGACAGCGTCGGTATCGAGAGCAATGACGAGACGACGGCCGCGGCTGTCGGGAAATATCCCGACAAGTTCGTCGGCTTCGCTTATGTCGATCCGCGGCGTGCCGACTGCATGGACATGCTCGTCCACGCCATCGAGGACCTGAAGCTTAAAGGCGTGAAGTTCGGGCCAATCTATAACGGCGTCGCGCTTTCAGATCCGCGGCTCGTGCCGGTCTATGAATATCTGCAGAAGCATAACATCCCGCTGACCATGCATATGGGCACGACCTTCGCCCGCAATGCGCCGATTGACATGGGACGGGCCATCCATGTCGAGCCTATAGCTCAGAAATACAAGGACCTCGTGATGGTGATGGCTCATATGGGCCACCCTTGGTACGAGGAATGCATCGTCGTCTCGCGCAAACAGCCGAATGTCTATTGCGAGGTCTCTGCGCTGAGCTACCGCCCCTGGCAGTACTACAATATCCTGATCTGCGCCCAGGAATACCGCATCGTCGACAAGATCTTCTTTGGGACCGATTTCCCATTTGCCCGTGTCGATGAATCCGTCGATGGCCTTCTCGGCATCAACGACCAGCTCGAAGGCACGAAGCTGCCGCGGGTCAGCCGGGAGACAATGGACCGAATCCTGCAGTCGGATCCCTTCGCTCACTGGTGGCATGGCGACAACCCGCTCGCCCGGTGAAGCCGGCGCGGCCATGCGCTGTGGCCCTTTCTCGCTGCTCTAGTTTCCATCGTGCCGCCTCTCATGGCACCCACAAGCGCGCTTGACAGACTCCATAGGGATCGCTTAGCTCAACTGGCCTTCTGGTCCGACCAGTCAAAGTGTTGCGATGCCACTGCAGCGAAAGTCCGGTGATACTGCGCATCTGACGGAGCTCCCGACCCTTCGGGAAGCGATCGTCAAGCGCCCTATTACGAATGTGATCGCCGACAAGCTTGCCGGGCTCATCGCGTCGGGCATCCTGCAGGTCGGCGACCCGCTGCCAAGCGAGCGGGAATTGTCGGTCGCGCTCAATGTCAGCCGCGACGCGGTGCGCGGCGGCATCCAGATCCTGGCGGCCCAGGGCATTCTCGAAATATCGCAGGGCGCACGAACACGCGTTCGCCGCAGCGACGTCGGGCCCGTGACGGTCGGCTTCGCCACAGCGCGCGCCGTTGACGCCTATAATCTCGATTCCGTTCATGCAGCGCGCCTGCTGGTCGAGCGGCAGGTCGTTGCCGACGCGGCGATCGGCATCGACGCCCGCAGGATCGCGCAGTTGGAGGCACTCCTTGCCTCGCAGAAGAACGCGCTTGACGATCCGGTCCGATTTCTGATCAGCGACCGCGAGTTCCACGTCGCGATCTACCAGGCATCGCCGAACCGGCTTCTCGCCGATTTCAGCACCGATCTCTACGCCTACATGATGGAGTACCGCCGCGAGGCCGTCGGCCGGCCCGGCGCCATCGCAACGAGCTATGCCGATCACGTCGCTATCGTGGAGGCTCTCAAGGCGCGCGACCCCGTCGCTGCCGCCGAGGCCTTTGCCGTCCATACCGGTCGGATCTACGCGACGACCCAACTCCTCATGCAGGGAGAATCCGGACCGTCCGCTTGAGGAAGCGCCGGCCCGTCAACGCACGAACAAACCTCGGCCAACATTGGCTGAACCAACGGGAGGAATTTTATGGAACGCAGGTCATTTCTGAAGCTCGCAGGCGGCACGACACTGGCCCTCGGCACCGGTCTCGCCGGGCTTCGCACCGCAGCGGCTGCTGGCAAGGACATCGTCTATCTGACGCCCGGCCTCGACCTGCCCTTCTGGCGTTATCTGTCGAAGGGCGTCGAGTCGGCTGCGACCAAGGGCGGCTTCGGCTTCCAGGCACTCGATTCTCACAACAGCGCCCAGACTCAGCTCCAGAACGCGCAGGATTCGATCGCCCGCGGCGTCGCCGGCATCGTGATTTCGCCGACCGATTCATCGACGGCGCCGAGCGTGCTCCAGCTTGCCAAGCGCGCCAATATCCCCGTCGTGATCGCCGATATCGGCACGAATTCGGGCGACTTCGTCTCGTTCATCTCGTCCGACAACTATCGCGGCGCGCATGATGTCGGTGTGGCGCTCGCAGCGGCACTGAAGAAGAAGGGCTGGCAAGACGGCTCGGTCGGCATCGTGGCCATCTCGCAGGCCCGCAAGAACGGCCAGGCCCGCACCAAGGGCTTCCTCGATGGCCTTAAGGAAGGCGGCTTCACCGGCAAGGACGCCGGCATGCAGCAGATGCAGAGCTACACCGCCGACGAGACCTTCAAGTTCACGCAGGATCTGCTGACCGCCAACCCGGACATGCGCGGCCTGTTCGTTCAGACCGACCAGCCGGCCATCGGCGCGCTGCGGGCCATCAAGGCCGCACGCCGCAACGGCGAAGTCCTCGTCGCCGCGTTCGACGGCATCCCGGAATTCGTCGACCTGCTGAAGTCGGGCGAACTCGTCGTGTCCGGAATGCAGCAGCCCTTCCTCATGGGCGTCCGCTCTGGTGAGGCCATGGTCGAATCCATCGGCGGTAAGACCCCCGCCAAGGAGATCACCGTCCCGATCCTCGCCATCACCAGCGAGAACATCGAGAAGGAACTGCCGGTCGTGAAGGAAACGGTCTTCGCCAACGAAGTCTGAGCCAATAGGCGCCGCAGTCTCGGACTGCGGCGCCGACCCTTGTTTCGTTCAGGCCGACTTTTGGGGAATGCGCCTTGTCTCTCGCCGCTCTCGACCGTTCACCCGAAACGGTGGTCGCGCCGCTGCTTGTGATGCGCGGCATCACCAAGACATTCGACCGGACGCGCGCCCTGCAGGGCGCCGATTTCGAACTGCGCGAAGGTGAGATCCACGGCCTGCTCGGTGCCAATGGCGCGGGAAAGTCGACCCTATCCAAGGTCATTTCAGGTCATCACGCCTTCGACGAAGGCGAGATGGTCTATCGCGGCCGTGAGATCCGGCTGCGCGGTACCCGAGACGCGCTCAATATCGGCATCGCCATCGTCATGCAGGAGACGAGCCTCGTCCCCGATCTGACTGTCCTCGAGAACATCTTCCTGCCCGAACTCGGCCGACCCGGCCGCCTCAACTATGGAGCACTGCGCCAACGCGGCGAGGAGATCCTGGAATCGCTCGGCCAGCAGGATAGCCTTCCCTTCGACTGGGAGGTCCGCCGGCTTTCATCGGCGCAGAAGCAGTTGGTCGAAATCGCCAAGGCGCTCGGCGTGCGGGCGAAGCTGGTGATCTTCGACGAACCGACAGCCTCGCTGAGCCCTGGCGAGGTGGAGCGACTGTTCGACGTGATGGCGCGCCTGCGCGACTCCGGCCATGGCCTCGTCTTCGTGTCGCACCGCCTCGAAGAGGTATTCGCAATCACCGATCGCGTCACGGTCCTGCGTGAAGGTCGAACGGTGATGAATGCCCGTCCGACGGCCGACCTCTCTCAGGCGGAGCTGATCCGCGCCATGGTCGGTTCCGAGCTTGGAGCGATCTATGCCCGCAACGAGGAAACACCGGAAATCGGCGGTGCCATAGCGCTTGAAGTCAGGCATATCAGCGCCCTGCCCGTCGTCCGCGACGTGTCCTTTTCGGTCCGCAAGGGCGAGATTCTCGGCCTGGGCGGCCTTGTCGGCGCTGGCCGCTCGGAAACGGCCGAGGCGATCTTCGGTCTCCGCCCGCGGACCGGCGGCGAGGTGCTGCTCGGCGGCAAGCCGCTCAAGGGCAACAGCCCGAAGACCGCGATCCGCGCTGGTCTCGGCTTCGTTGCCGAGGATCGGCGGACCCAGAACATCGTGCCGGACCTGTCGGTAAAGGAAAACCTGCTGATCGCCCATCTCGGCGCGCATCGCGGCTTCTTCTGCGGCTATGGCGCACGCACGAAGCGAGTTGATGAACTGCTGGCAAAGCTCGGCCTCCCCGGTGATCGCCTGCTCGATGCCTCGATGCTGAATTTCTCCGGCGGCATGCAGCAGAAGATCATCATCGCCCGCTGGCTGCTGCTGGAGCCGAGTGTGCTCATCCTCGACGAGCCGACCAAAGGCGTCGATATCGGCACGCGCGCGAGCATCTACGCCATGCTGCGCGACATTGCCGCCGAAGGCGTCGCCGTGGTCGTCATCTCCTCGGATTTCGAGGAACTGCTTGGTCTGTCGGATCGTGTGGTTGTGGTGAGCGACGGCCGCTCGATCGCCGACCTGCCCAGCGCGATGCTGGACGAGGAGAAGCTCACGCTCCTGGCCGCGCCCCGTACCTCGATGGCGCGCAACACCGCGCTGCTCAATGACCTGACGCGCGAGCATGGCGGCGCCGGATTCTGGGCGTTGATCGAGAATGACAGCCTGATCTGTCTGAACGCCGTGGTGAACGACCCGGCACTCGATCCGGGCTTTCGCGCCGGCGAGGCGCGGCGGCTGTCGGAGACCCGCCTCCCGACCGCACTGGCGCGGCGGGAAGGCACCTTCGTCGCCGAAGCCAGCGGCGGGCGGACGACGCTCGTCGTGCCGATGACCAGCCCGCGTGGCCACGATCTCGGCTGGGTCGGCATCACCCTACGGGAGGGCGGCACCCTGCCCGCGCCCGAAGCCATCAAAACCCGCATCGACACCATGGCGGCAACGCTATGACCAAGGAACGATCCTCCATGGCCACCACCATCGCCGCTGACCCAGCGACCCGACCGCCCTTCGTCAAGAAGCTGGCGCGACGGCTGGAAGTCCGCATGATCCTGCTGGCGATCGCCATTGCTGCCTGCCTCTCGGTCCTCTCGCCTTATTTCCTGACGCATTCCAACATCTTCAACATGCTCGACCAATCGGTGGTGATCGGCATCATCGCGGTCGGCATGACCTTCGTCATCCTGACCGGGGGTATCGATCTTTCCGTCGGGTCGGTCGCCGGATTGACCGGCATCATCCTGGGCCTCGCCGTGCAACACATGCCGGTCGCGCCGGCCATTGCCGTTGCCGTTGCGGCCGGCGCCTTCATCGGCCTGCTGTCCGGCCTTCTGATCAACGTCTTCGGCCTCGCAGCCTTTGTGGTGACGCTCGGCGTCATGGCGATCGCGCGCAGCCTCGCCTACATCTTCTCCGGCCAGACGGCGATTTCGAACATTCCGGAATCGATGCAGGACATCGTTTACACCAGCGTTCTCGGCATACCTTCCAACGTCCTGTTCCTGCTGGTTCTCTATGCTTTGGCATGGGCCTATCTCACCTATACCAAGGGCGGCAGAACCATCTACGCGGTCGGCTCGAACAAGGAAGCGGCGCGCGCCGCCGGCCTCAACACGCTGTTCTACTCCGTCGTCCCCTACGTGCTCGCGAGCGCGCTCTCCGCTGTCGCCGTCACCTTCTCTATCGCCCAGTTGCTCTCGGCCGATCCGCTGATGGGCAACGCGCTCGAACTCGACGCCATCGCTGCCGTCGTGATCGGCGGTGCCAGTCTCTACGGCGGCCGTGGCTCGATGATTGGCACGCTGATCGGCGTCTTCATCATGGTGATGATCCGCAACGGCTTGAACCTCATGGGCGTCTCGCCGTTCTGGCAGGGCACCGCGATCGGCACGATCATCATCGTTGCGCTCCTCGCCGAGCGGCTCGTCAGTTCGCGAGTGAACCGATGACAGGCGCGCCGTCTCTCGCCATCCGCCTGTTCGGCACCGAAGAGCCGGTCGTCGCGCCTCGCATCCTCGTTGCGGGGGCGCTCTCCGCGGAACTCGACACCGGCAACCTCCGCCATATCCGCTTTGGCGGCGTCGAGATCATCCGCGCCATCTCGTTCATTGTCCGTGACCGCAATTGGGGCACCTACAATCCGGTCATCGAGAACCTTCGGGTCGACGAGCGGCCGGATGGCTTTACGGTCACCTATGAGGCGCGGGCCAGCGACGATCGCCAGGCCTTCCGCTACACGGCCCGGATCGAGGCCGATGCAGCCGGCCGCCTCGACTTCTCGGCAACCGGAATCGCCGAGACCGATTTCCTGACCAACCGCACCGGCTTCGTCGTGCTGCATCCGATCGTCGGCGTTTCCGGCCGTCCCGTCGCGATCGAGCATGTAGACGGCACCGTCGAGCATGGTCATTTCCCGGAGGTCATCGATCCCGTCCAGCCGATGATGGCGCTCCGCGCGCTTACCCATGAGGCGGCGCCGGGCCTTGTCGTCACCTGCCAGATGGAAGGCGACACCTACGAGATGGAGGACCAGCGCAACTGGACCGACGCCTCGTACAAGACCTATGTCCGTCCTCTTGCCCTGCCCTGGCCCTATACGGTGGCCAAGGATGACCGGCTGGAGCAAGCAATCCGGCTGACCGTCGCGGGCGGAGCGCCAGCGCGCGCATCGGGCGCGGCCTCAACGCGGATCCTATTCGGCTCTCCCGGCCGCTCCGTTCCGCGGCTGGGGCTTGGCCTCGATCCGAGCGAGACCGCCAACACGCTGGCCAATGCCGGCCTGCTTCGCTCGGTCGGCGCCTCCGTCTTGGTCGGCTATTACGACCCGCAAAAGGGCCACGACCGCACCACGCTGGAAGGGATCGCCGCCGCTGCGCGCGCGATCGGTGCCGAGGCGTGGCTTGAGGCGGTCATCGTCTCGGTCGATGATTTCGCGGAGGAAGTGGCGGCGCTCGGCCGTACCGTCGCAGCGCTGGGCTCACCTTTCTCGACCGTGCTGGTATCGCCAGCACCCGACCTCAAATGCACGCTGCCGGGCAGCATCTGGCCACCGGCTCCTCCGCCACGCGCCTTGTTCGAAGCGGCGCGGATGGCCTTTCCGGGCTCCCGGCTCGGCGGCGGCATGTTCAGCCTCTTTACCGAGATGAACCGCAAGCGGCCGCCGGTCGATCTCCTCGACCTCGTCTCATTCACCACCACCGCCACGCTGCATGCCGGCGACGACCAGTCGATCGTCGAGGGACTTGAGTCGCTGCCCGCCATAGCGCTTTCGGCCGCCACAATCGCCGGGGACCGGCCTTTCGCGGTCGGACCGAGCGCAATCGGCATGCGCATGAACCCCTATGGCGAAGCGCCGTTCGCCAATCCGAACAACATCCGGCAGGCGATGAACTTCAACGATCCGCGCCACCGTGGCCTGCTCGGCGCTGCATGGGCGCTCGGCTTCTTCGCCCGCTTCGCGGCGGGAGGCGCGGAGACCGTGACGCTCGGCGGCACGACGGGCGCCTTCGGACTCATCTCCGTGGCAAGCGACTGGCCAAAGCCATGGTTCGATACGGTCGGCGGGGTCTTTCCGATGTTTCATGTCCTCTCGGGCCTCGCCCGGCTTTCAGGCCGGCCGATGCGCCCGGTTGAGGCGTCGACCTCAATCGAGGCGATCGCCGCCGAGACAGATACCGGCACCGAACTCTGGCTCGCCAACCGGACGGGCACGCCGCAGCATGTGACGCTGCCAGGCGTTCCCCGCGATGCCTTCGTGCTCGACGCGGAGAGCTTCGTCGCGGCCGGCACCGATCCCGCCGCACTTGACCGTCTCACGCGATCCTTCACCCAAGGCGAAACCACGCTCGCGCCCTATGCGGTCGCCCGCTTTCGCTTCTCCTGAGTCACCACTTTTCCAAGGGGCTTTCCCATGCATATCCTGATCATCGGAGCCGCCGGCATGGTCGGCCGCAAGCTCACCGAGCGCCTCGTGGCCGATGGCGGGCTCGGTGGCCAGCCGGTCGATCGCCTGACGCTCGCCGATGTCGTCGAGCCCGCCTCCCCGGCAGGCTTTACCGGCGCCGTTTCGACACGAATCGCCGATCTCTCGACGCCCGGCACGGCCGAAGGTCTGATCGCCGACCGCCCCGACGTCATCTTTCATCTCGCCGCGATCGTTTCGGGCGAGGCGGAACTCGATTTCGACAAGGGCTATCGGATCAATCTGGATGGAACGCGCTACCTCTTCGATGCCGTCCGTCTCGAAAGCGTAAAGGCGCCATACAAGCCGCGCCTCGTCTTTACCTCGTCGATTGCCGTCTTCGGCGCGCCCTTCCCGGCGACGATACCGGACGAATTCTTCACCACGCCGCTGACCAGCTATGGCACTCAGAAGGCGATCGGCGAACTGCTCTTGTCCGATTATACCCGCCGCGGCTTCTTCGACGGCGTCGGCATCCGCCTGCCGACCATCTGCATTCGCCCCGGCAAGCCCAACAAGGCAGCGTCCGGCTTCTTCTCCAATATCCTGCGCGAACCCCTCGTCGGTCTCGAAGCCGTGCTGCCGGTTGCCGAGACCGTGCGCCACTGGTTCGCCTCGCCGCGTGCCGCCGTCGGCTTCCTGCTGCATGCCGCCACGATCGATGGCGCGTCGATCGGCCCGCGCCGCAACCTCTCCATGCCTGGCCTGTCGGCCACGGTCGGGCAAGAGATCGAAGCGCTGCGCCGGGTCGCGGGCGACCGCGCGGTAGCGCTCATTCGCCGCGAGCCCGACCCTGCCATCGTCCGCATCGTCGATGGCTGGGCTCCCGATTTCGAGCCGAAGCGCGCGATTTCGCTCGGCTTCCAGGCAGATGCCTCGTTCGACGCTATCATCAAGGCCCATATCGACGATGAACTCGGCGGCAAGATCGCCGTCTGACGACAAGGGCAGAACAGCGATGACCAATCATCCCTTCTCGCTCGCGGGCCGCGTCGCTGTCGTTACTGGTGGCGGCAGCGGCATCGGGCTGGCAAGCGCAGTAGCGATGGCACAGGCGGGCGCCCGCGTCGCGCTGCTCGATCGCGCGCCCAACAAGGCCGATGCGCTCGTTCTTTGCGGGAATTCCGCTTTCGGCGTGACGGCCGATGTCGCCGACGAAGCAGAGCTCGAGGCTGCATTCGATGCGGTGATCGCCGAGGCTGGCCGGATCGACATCCTCGTCAACAGCGCCGGCCTCGCCATCCGCAGACCGGCGCTGGAGCTTTCGATCGCCGATTGGGACAAGGTCGTCGCCGTCAACATGACCGGCACCTTCCTCGCCTGCCGGATCGCCGCGCGCCACATGATCGCCGGCGGTCGCGGCGGGGCGATCGTCAACGTTTCGTCGATCATGGGCTTTTCGGGCGGCGGGCTTTACCCGAACATCTCCTACCAGACGACAAAGGGCGCCATCGTCAACATGACGCGCGCGCTCGCCATCGAATGGGCAGGCCTCGGCATTCGCGTCAATGCGGTGGCGCCGACCTATGTCCGCACGCCTTTCATCGCGCCTTTGACATCCGACCCCGTCCTTGTCGGCAGGATCGAGGCGATGACGCCAATGGGACGCCTTGCGGAACCGGAAGAAGTCGCTGCCGCGATCCTTTTCATGGCGAGTCCAGGCGCATCGATGATCACGGGACATACGCTGCCGGTCGATGGCGGCTTCCTTGCACAATGACGCGCATTTCGGAGAGAATCGCCATGTCTGAATCGGGAAAGATCGCGCTCGTCACAGGCGCCGGCTCTGGCATCGGACGGGCAGTAGCCCTCGCTCTATCCGCAGCCGGCTATCACCTGGCCGTCACCG
Source organism: Kaistia soli DSM 19436 (assembly GCF_900129325.1). Taxonomy (GTDB): domain Bacteria; phylum Pseudomonadota; class Alphaproteobacteria; order Rhizobiales; family Kaistiaceae; genus Kaistia; species Kaistia soli. Next base: position 380,253 of record NZ_FQUP01000004.1, read on the forward strand.
GCAGGCGAGAGGAGCCACTGCAAGCGCTTGCCAGGGAGACCGTCGGCGAGGTGCTGGTCGTACCGGCGGATCTCACCGATCCCGTCTCGGTCTCAACGCTCTTCGACGCCGTGAAGAACCACTTTGGCCGGCTTGACGTGCTCTTCAACAATGCCGGCGTCAACGCGCCGCCGGTCAATATCGAGGACCTGCCCTTCGAGCAGTGGAAAGCGGTCATCGACACCAATGTCACGGGCGTCTTTCTCTGCACGCAGGCGGCCTTCCGCATCATGAAGGACCAGAGCCCGCGCGGCGGCAGGATCATCAACAACGGCTCGATTTCTTCGTCCAAGCCCCGGCCGAACTCCGCGCCTTATACGGCCTCGAAGCACGCCGTGCTCGGCCTCACCCGATCGACGGCGCTGGACGGCCGCAAATACGACATTGCCTGCGGCCAGATCGACATCGGCAATACCGAGACGCCCATGGCCGCCAAGATGAAGAGCGGCGTCCTGCAGCCCGATCTCTCCATCAAGGTCGAGCCGACCTTCGATGTCGCGCATGTCGCAAACGCGGTGGTCCACATGGCCGGACTGCCGCTCGACACCAACATCCTCGAAATGACCATCATGGCGACGAAGATGCCGCTGGTCGGCCGCGGCTGATCATCGCCGCCGCAGCGCCTCGACCTGCTCCGGCGTCAGCGGCCGAGTCTTGTGGCCGTCGAGCAGGAGATGGAGCTTCGCCGTCTCCTCGAGTTCCTCGGTCGCGTACTGCGCCTCGCGCAGCGTCGCGCCCGAAACGACCGGTCCGTGATTGGCGAGCAGCACCGCGCTATGCGCCTTGGCCTGCTCACCGACCGCAATGGCGAGGCTTTCATCGCCCGGCGGATAATAAGGAACGAGCGGCAGCGATCCCACGCGCATGATGTAATAGGCCGTCAGGGGCGGCAGGACGTCGCTCGGATCGACATCGGCGAGAATGCTGACCGCGACCGAATAGGTCGAATGCAGGTGCACGACGGCGCCCGCTTTAGGCCGCTCGCAATACATGCAGCGATGGAGGAAGGCCTCCTTGGTCGGGGCATCGCCCCCGACATGAACGCCCTCCGCCGTGAACCGCGACAGGCGGGCCGGATCGAGATCACCGAGGGAGGCATTGGTCGGCGTCATCAGCATCTCGCCGCTCGGCAGGCGCGCGCTGATATTGCCGGTCGACCCGAATGTCAGCCCTCGATTGAAGATGGAAGCGCCGATCCGGCAGATCTCGTCGCGCAGGCGCGTCTCGTCGGAGATCGTTGCGGTCGTCATGAGAGGAGCGTCCAGGCCTTGAGGAAGAAATCGTCTGTGCCGAAATTACCCGATTTGAGGGCGAGCGCGACCGGCGCCTCGTCGCCGAGGCTCAGCGTCCACGGGACGCCCGGGTCGATCTCGGGCCCGATCATGAGTGCCTTGACGTCAAGCGCCTGAACGACGGCGCCCGACGTCTCGCCGCCGGCGACGAGAAACCGCGTATAGCCGCGGTCGCGCAGTGCGGTCGCAACCTCCGCGAAGAGGTGCTCCACGATCGAGCCGGCGCGCTCGCGGCCGAGCTTCTCCTGGGCGTCCGCTACGGCTGCCGGATCTGCGCTTGCATAGACCAGCGCCGGCCCCTCGCCCGCCGCCTGGATGAAAGCGAGAACCTCGGCAGGCGTCTCCGAGCCATCGGCAATGGCAAGCGGGTCGATCTTGCGGGCAGGCAATCCGGCGGCGATAGCGGCAGCAACCTGACGGCGCGTCGCGGCTGAGCAGGAACCGGCGAGTATCACCGGTCGACCGGCGGGCGTCGCAAGACGCGCGGGGGCACCGCGCCCTCCGATGAGGCCGGCCCGGCGGAAATTCTCCGGCAGGCCGATCGCGATGCCCGACCCGCCCGTGATCAACTTCATGTCCGACGCGGCTTCGCCGATCGCCCGCAAATCGTCATTTTCGATTGCATCGACGATCAACATCCGCGGCCCGTCGGATGCGGCAGCGGCGAAGCTCGACCGGATCGCCTGGGGGCCTTCCGACACCACGTCGCGGGCGACGAGGCCGACCGGGACTTTCGTCTGCGCCTGCAGCACACGAACCAGATTGGCGTCGCGCATCGGCGTCAGCGGGTGATCCTTCATCGGGCTGTCTGAGAGCAGCAGGTCGCCGACGAAGAGATGGCCGCGATAGACGGTCCGCTTGTTGGCAGGAAAAGCGGGACAGGCGATCGTGACCTCCGCCCCCAGCAGTTCCATCAGCGCTTCGCTTACCGGACCGATATTGCCCTCGGGCGTTGAATCGAATGTCGAGCAGTACTTGAAGATGAGCTGCCTTGCGCCGCCGGCGAGTAGCCAATGCGCCGCTTCCAGCGAAAGCGACACCGCCTCTGCGGCCGGAATCGTACGCGATTTCAGCGCGACGACGACCGCCTCGGCATCGCCGGTATCGAAGCCCGACGGCGGCGTGCCCACGACCTGCACGGTCTTCATGCCCTCGCGGGCCAGCATCAGCGCGAGATCCGTCGCGCCGGTCAGATCATCGGCGATCGCGCCAAGCAGCATCTCGTTCCTCTCCTCGCCTCAGGCGGTCTCTCCGGCTTCGATTTCGTAGCCGGTGTTGATGATTGCGGTGTCAGCAGGCCGATCCGGACGCGCGACCAGCGCCTCCGCCGCCAGCTTGCCGATCAGGAAGCGGTTCGAGCGGACCGTGGAGAGCCGGAGCGGCAGGGCAGCGCCGATCTCCAGTCCGTTGAAGCCGAACAGGCCGATGTCGTGTCGTGGAACCAGCCCGGCCGCGAGGCAGTGGAAATAGCCGCCGACCGCCATGTCATCATTGGAGAACACCACAACATCGGGCCGCTCGCCCGTGGCCAGCACGCCGGCAAGCGTTTCGCGACCGGCGAGCGTGGAGCTTGGACCGGCGATGCGCCGCTCAGCGACGAGAGCAAGGCCCTGGGCAGCGAGTTCTTCCGTCAAGCCCTCGAAACGCAGCCGGGCGCGATGGTCACTGTCCCAGTCATGGCCGACATAGCCGAAGCGCCGGTAGCCGCGTGACAGCAGATAGCGGGCGATGTCGCGCCCCGCGCTCCGATGCGACAGGCCAACCGCGACATCGATCGGCGTCGCGTCAATATCCATGATTTCGGCAACGCGAATCCGGCTCGCCGCCAGCATGCGCCGCGTCGCCTCCGTATGTTCGAAGCCTGCGAGAATGATCGCCGCCGGTTGCCAGGCCAAAAGCGAGCGGACCGCCCGCTCCTCCTCGTCCGCATCATATCCGGTCACACCGACCACGGGCTGATAGCCGGCAGGCGCCAGCGCCTCGTGGATGCCGCGCAGAACGTCGGCGAAGACGATGTTGGTTACCGATGGCAGCACGACGCCGACCAACATCGAGTCCGCCGAGGCGAGCGCGCCGGCAAGGCGGTTCGGCACATAGCCGGTCTCGGCGACGGCATGGAGCACGCGCTCGCGCGTCTTGTCCGAGATCGGGCCCTTGTTGCGGATGACGCGCGAGACGGTGATCTCGCTCACGCCGGAAAGCCGCGCCACGTCGGCGAGGACGGGCAGCGCGCGCTGCGGCGGAGCATCCCTTCCAGCTGACATCTGCACCTCTCCATAGTGACGATGACAGCGCTAACACAAAACGATTGCAGGATGCTAGAGGCTATGGCATTCAGGAATGACAGCGCTGTCATTAATTGAACCTGGAGACCTCCATGACGGGAAATCCGCGCAATGTTGCCGTGGTCGGCCTAGGCTCGATGGGCCTCGGCATGGCCCGTTCGCTTATCCGCGCGGGCTTCGATGTCTCCGGGTGCGACCTCTCGGAAACAGCGCGGTCCGCGCTGGCAGGTGCTGGCGGACGCGCTGCGGCGACGCCAGGTCTGGCTGCAAAAGGCGCCGCCGCCGCAGTGATCGTGGTGGTCAACGCGGCCCAGACTGAAGCCGTGCTTTTCGGAGAGGATGGGGTCGCTGCCGCGCTGGCACCGGGAGCGGTGATCGTCTCGTCCGCCACCATGGCGCCCGGCGAAGCTAAGCGCTTTGCCGCCCTGGCCGAAGCGGCCGGCCTGCTCTATCTCGACGCGCCGATCAGCGGTGGAGCCACCAAGGCTGGAAGCGGCGAACTGACCGTGATGGCCTCTGGCGCTCCGGACGCCTTCCGCGCCGCGCGGCCGGTTCTTGATGCCATTGCCGCGCGTGTCCATGAACTCGGACCGGATGTCGGGATCGGCTCCTCGTTCAAGATCGTCAATCAGCTCCTTGCCGGCGTTCATATCGCAGCCGCGTGCGAGGCGATGGTGTTCGCGAAGAGCCTCGATCTTGATCTGGCGCGCGTCTTCGAGGTGATCACGCAATCCGCCGGCACGAGCTGGATGTTCGAGAACCGCGTGCCCCACATCCTTGAAGGCGACTACAGCCCCCGCAGTGCCGTCTCGATCTTCACCAAGGATCTTGGCATCGTCTCGGATATCGGCCGGGGCCAAAACTTCCCGTTGCCGATCGCCAGCGCAGCGCTGCAGCTCTTCCTCGCCACGGCCGCCGCCGGCATGGCACGTGACGATGACGCCTCCGTCGCGCGCCTCTATGCCCAAATCACCGGACTCGAACTCCCTGCCCCGACGGAGGAAACCGCCTGATGCCGCGCTTCGCCGCAAACCTGACGATGATGTTCAACGAGCACGCCTTTCTCGACCGGTTCGAAGCAGCGGCCAATGCGGGCTTTGATGCCGTCGAGTTCCTCTTTCCCTATGACTTTCCGGCCGAGGCGATCGGCGAAAAGCTGTCGGCCAACGGTCTCTCGGTGGTTCTTTTCAACCTGCCGCCGGGCGACTGGTCGAAGGGAGAGCGAGGTCTCGCCGCCCTCGAGGGCCGGCAGGCTGAATTCCGCGCGAGCGTCGAGACCGCCCTCTCCTATGCGAGGATCCTGGGCGTGCCGCGGCTTCACATGATGGCCGGCATTGCCGAACGGACGGACGTCGCGGCCGCCGCGCGCTACCGCGAGGCGCTCGCCCATGCGGCCGACGCGGCCGGCGAGAACGGGCTCGACCTGCTGATCGAGCCGCTCAATCCGCGCGACATGTCGGGCTATTTTCTGAATGACTTCGACCAGGCTGCCGAGCTGATCGCCGCGCTGGATCGCCCCAACCTCAAGCTGCAATTCGACATCTACCACCGCCAGATCCTGCATGGTGACATGCTGAAGGGCCTGGAAAGACTGATGCCGATCACCGGCCATATCCAGACGGCCTCGGTTCCGGGACGCAACGAGCCGGGCACCGGGGAACTGGACGATTTCCGAATCTTCGCCGCGCTCGACGAGCTCGGCTATGCCGGCCATATCGGCTGCGAGTACCGGCCACTTTGCGACACAGTTGCGGGACTGGGCTGGCGCGAGCGGCTCCAAGGGTCATGACGTCATCGCAGATCATGTCCGGCGACAACTCCGATGGGGAGCCGGTCATACAGGCAGTCGCCATCTGACAACGGCCGCGATCCTTCGACAGGGCGAAGACCGCGTTCGAAGTGAGATTCAATAGATATGTAAGCTATGTGGGAACTTGGTGGAGCCGAGGGGAGCCTATCCCTTGTGGATCAAAACCGCAGGAATGGCCTAACTCCTTGCGTTTCAGCCCGTCCGTGGGGTACGCACTTGGGGTACGCAGGCGGGTGCGCAGGGCATTGAATGGGCAGATCATCGGACGCGGACCGTCGTCATCTGGAGCAGCACCACGGGCAATGGCGCGTCGTGGTGGCGGTCCCGCGCGGCCTCCACAGGCAGCTTGGCACGAAGCTGAAGCGGTCCCTTCAAACGGACAGCCTTGCCGTCGCGAACCGGCTCAAATGGCCCGTGGTCGCCGAACTGAAGGCTTTCATCAGCAATGCCGGTGACGACAGCGGCAAGAGCAAGCTGTTGCAGGAGGCCGTGGAAATGGCTCGGCTGCGGCGCCTCGCTCGGGACGACCACGACATCGAGACAATCGATCTCGGGATCGAACTGCGAGCGGAGGAGATCGCGGGCGCGCCGGTCGGCATCGAAACGGACCCTGATACCGGGCGCGAAGAACCTGCTTTCGATCCCGCGCGCTCGCGGGTGGCTGGCCACTATATGGCCGTGGCAAGAGGCGAAGCGACGCCGCTTGACCTGCATCATGCGGCCTACAAGGCGTCCATGTCCGTCAAGGCGAGGACGCTTGCTGACGACGACCGGGCGCTCGACTATCTGACCCAGTGGTGCCGCGCGAACCATCTGCGCCCCGCTGTTGAGGCCATCACGCCGAAGCTTGCCGGGCGCTTCATGGACGAACTGGCGGGCATGACCAAGGGCGTGTCGCCTGTCACCCTCAACAAGTATCTCCGCCGACTATCGCGGTACTGGCAGTGGATGGAGAAGCGGCACTATGCGGCTTCGAACGTTTGGCACGGCAAGACGCTGGAAGAGCCGACGAGCAGGGGCGGCGAGGAGGAGCGGCCCTTCACGGATGCGGAGATGCTTATGCTGTTGGACGGGCCTGCCTCGCCGGTCATGGCAGACTTGATGCGGATCGGCGCACTGACGGGCGCGCGCCTTGATGCCATCGTTTGCCTCTCGGTTGGCGAATGCTCGGACGGTTACTTCCGCTTCAAGCCGCAGAAGAGGGAGAAGGAGGCACGCGCCTGTCCAATCCATCCTGCACTGCTCCGAATCATCGCGCGCCGGACTGAGGGGAAGGACCATTCCGACCCGCTCTTTCCAGAGTGGCCGGGGCCGAAGAAGGCGGGATCCATGCGCGAGAGGTCCTTCAAGGCCTCGAACCAGTTCACCGACTATCGACGGCAAGTTGGCGTTGACGAGGTGATTCCCGGCAAGCGCCGCTCGCTCGTGAACTTCCATTCGTTCCGCCGATGGTTCATCACCAAGGCCGAGCAAGCAGGCCAGCCTGAGCACATCATCGCGTCTGTCGTCGGTCACAAGCGGCAAGGCATGACGCTTGGGCGGTACTCCTCGGGACCGCTGTTCGAACAGGCTCGGCAGTGTGTGGAGGCCGTCAGCCTGCCGACGAGGGAGAGCCTGAGCGGCGCTGCGAGGGGCTTGAAGGAGGTTGCGCGGAGGGGTTAGCCTCCCGCTTCCTAGCAGCAGAAAGACAGGGGATGTCGCCGGCAGAGTATCTACTGGAAATAGTGGCTCCTACCGTCCGGGATGCCAGCGACGACCGAAGATCGCGGCGCAAAGCCTATCTGGCCTGCATCGCAGTCTACCATCTCATCGACTATTTAGCGGTGGACGCAGCAGAAGAGGGGGCCACCGGACGCCGACGCAGGGAGGCTATAGAAGTCAGGCTGAAGGCGCACGCCGAAACTGCCTTGCACGTTGTTCGCGGCGTCACGAATGGCGTCAAGCACTCTGTGCTGGAACGTCCTCACGTCATCCCCTTTGGTCCAGGGCAGGATTACTGGCGTCCGCCTGCCCGCGCGGGTGAGATGGAGTGCGGTGTCTCGCAGTTAGGCGACTTGACCGGAGGGCGACAATTCGAGGACGGCAATCGGCAGTTCGATATCTATTGGGAGACGCGTAGGTTGCTCGTCGCAATGATCGAACTTTACCCGGGCCATCTTCCAAGCTGCGACATTGGGGACTGGTAGGCCTGCTGGAGGTTCGAGCGGAGCGACCGACCAAGGCGCCCGGTTCTCCAATCCCATGACCGAGCTCAACCTGATCTCGAAGGACTTCCAAGGCGCCACCGTACGGGCCGTGAACCATCCCGAACACGGCGAGCTGCTGATGGCGCTCGATACGCTCCGCGCGGCGGGCTACGACCCGAAGAACAATGGATCCCTGCCGGCCCTGAACAGCCTTAAGGTGCCGACCGAGACGCGCGTCCACGTTCCCAAGTCTAACCTGCTTGTTGAGCAGGGTAGCCCATTCCCCAATCGCGGCGCCCTGTTCCTCACCCGCGCAGGCGTCAACTTCGTGCTGATGGCATCTGACAAGCCGAAGGCGCAGGAGTTTCGTCAGTGGCTGGCCGGTGATGTGGTCAACGCCATCGCGGACACCGGGGGCTACCTCCTGAACGAGGCCGCCCGTGACACTGCGAAGGCCGACACCCGCACCTCGGTGCCCCTTCCGACCGAGATCGCCGGCACCTACGCGGCGCTGATCGCCGAGAAGAAGGCCCGCATCGCGGGCGCCTTGTTTCTCCTTGGGGATTGACTATCGGAACCGGTCGTGGACAGGCGGTTCTTCCGTTTGGGCACGGCCAATCAAACAGGCGACTGCGGACCCAGTTCCCTTCGGATGCCGATTTCTAGGACGGGTGCCTGTCGATAGCGCCAGTCTTTCGCGATAACTCAAAAATAAAACAACATACTTACTTGATCAGATGTGAGTCAATTTCTAGAAGCAGCACGGATTAACTCAACCTGTCCCTTTGCATATCTTTCGACAATCGCAATGGCCTCGCCGCATGCTTCACGAATCTCTTCTGGGCTCGGAGTATCTTCGTAGTATGTCCCATGAGATAAGTTGTTTATCAGCACGCTTTTGATGATAACTCCCTCTTCGCCCGCCAGAAACCCGACATACTCGCTTAGTTGACCGCACTTGTCGGGATGACAGAAACGCCCCACAGCCTCCAAGACAGACCTTATCGAGTTCCCAGTTGTATGATCGGGTTCCCGACCGATGGAGACATCAAAAACCTCCTTAAGGTGCTGTTCAAATGGCGCGGCGTATTTTGCATAGGGAAATATCTTGTGCTCTCCGTCTTCCTTAGACAAAAAGAACGCCGACCCCTTCCTAATAACACCATTTGTTATACAAATATTGTAAAAATAGCTGCTATGCGTGAAGATCAATAGATCTGCCGATCCATTCCTCGATTTATCGGCCGGATTGATCGAGATCATTCCGTTCCCATCTATGCTAATATTCTTGAGCGTTTGAGCAATAGAGAATATGAAGTCATATGACATAGATGTAATTGGATCATCAAAAACAAAGAAAAGCTTCAAATAATCAGAAGATGATCGAACTTTCTTATGGGCACAAGCTATGAAATAGCAGAACGCAATTGCAGTCTTCTCGCCGTCGCTCAGTGTCCGGGCAGCCCCCCGGGCCATGCTTCTGCTCTCTCGCTTTAGGACGAAGTTTTCTCGATCAAACGCGTATTTCTTGCCGAACAAGTTCGAAATTAGCATTTCAAATGTCTGAGCGACGCGCTGTTTTGCGCTCGCAGAGAGTTGCGATTTCAGCAGATCGGCCAGTTCGCTCTCAATTCCAAACAATTCCAAGGAAGCAATATGGATAGCCGATATTGCAAGCCAATTTGCGTGCGTGAACTCGGTTACAAAGGCCTGGCAGGCTTCACGCTGCAGCCTGAGCCGCTCGTTGTCAGATGCCTCGACGGCAAAAAACAATTTTTGAAAAGCTGCGTTCGTTTCAAGCACCTCGTAGTGTAGATCACCAAGGTGTTGCTCAATAGATCTATCCGGCAATGCCACCGCAGCCGATGGCGATTTCCCTTTGGCTTCTACAGCTTCCTGGTATTGCATGAGCACACGGTCGAGTCGGCCCGCCGAACCGATTACATCGGGCAACGGCGCGTCTCGCTGAGAAGGAATATGCTTCCGCAAAGCCTCGTACTTCGAGGTTGCTCTAGCCACATCGCCCAACAGGGCCTGAATCGCTGTTCGCACAGCTTTGATTCCAACCCAGGCTTCTCGAAGCTCAGCCTTGTGACGCCCCTCTGCATCAGCAAAGTAGGCGAGATAGAGCTCGATATGTTCCTTCGCGGGCGGGTGGGCCACGCTCTGCCTACAGAATGGACAACGCTCGTCGCCGGCTGCAGCCAGCGCTTCCAGCCCGACCTGAAAGAATTCAGGCGCCTGCGCTAGATGTTGTTTTATCTCGTCAGATATCGTCGATGGCGACGTGATTTTAGCCAATAGTTCGGCAATCTTATGGGTATCCTCTGTCCTAAAGGAAATGTCGCCAATTTTAGAGGGATGATCCGGATCGGATGGCAGAGCCTTGAGTGAATCTAGATCTCCAATGATAGTCTTCAAAGAACGATCTGGGAGAGCTGGCTGTTGGGCGTGATCGACACATCTCGCAATTGTTACGTCGAGAAATTCTCTCAGTCTACGGTTTACCTTAGCCCGATCCACGAGTTCGCTGTCTCTCTGAGCATTCATAGATCGCTGAAGAGTAGTCCATGCCTCTGATATTTGGCTCTCTTTGGCGGATCGCCGTTTCTCAAGGGCTTTTGTGTCTATAAGTTGATGATCGAGTATTATTTCGGTTTCAATATTACCGTCTATCTCGAACTGACGCTGCCGAAGCTCGCTGTTGACGAATTCGTCCGAAAAAACGTGAAATATTCGGCCGTGCGCGTCGGCCTTCACTTGTGCTGCGCGCAGATTGAGAGACAAGGACGCAACCCGACTATCCCCCCTTGTCAGCAAAAACGAGCCTTCACTATCGCTTGCCTCCTCCGAAACAAGGTTAAACGCAGCATCAGAAATATCTTGTCCTTGACCAAAAAGATCAATGTAACGCAGAGCTCGAGTCAAGAACGACTTTCCTGTGCCGTTCCTAGCATAAATCAAATTCTGAGCGTTCTGACTTAGGGACGCTTCAAGCTTGGTCACTGGGCCTAAAGCACGCACGGATAGTTTTAGCCCCGTCTGAGCAGCCATCGGAGTTCCTGGTTGGAATGCTGGAGCAAAAGAAGAGCATATGTTCGTGATTCTGGCGAGTGGTGCGACACGCCCACAATTATCGGTCGCGCAAAAATAAGGTGGCATCGAATCCTGCCAAGCCTCAACAACTCATTGGCGACGTCTCATGCACGTTATATCGAAAACTGGGCGGCGCTTCCTCAACGGCAGCACTTTGAAATCGTGATGGATGACACCTGCTTTCCCGCGCCTCCGTGCTAGTATTGCAGCCATCTTTCGTCACGCTGTACGAGGAGGCGGAAGTTGGGGTCGCCGCATAGACGGATCACTTCAACCAAGGTCAGCGCAGTCCAGGATTGGTAGCCTTGAGGTCATGATGATGGGGGCCGTTTAGTTAGTCGGAAAAATCTGTGCGCCCGCCTCGATAGGAGACGAAGCGACTTCCCCCCTGGTACCCCGGCCTGCGCTCGCAATGACCGCATGCGCGCGCTCACGCGCATAATGCACACCTAGGCGCCGGAACAGGCACGCCCGACGCGCTCGTGCTCAACTTGCCTCGGCCCTGCCGCTGGAGAGGAGCTGCTCAGCGCCGCCTTCATCCGCCGCTATCATGATGGCCGGGAAGGCCCTCGACCAAAAGTCCAAGGCGTCTTCGCGTAGCATCGTTTCGTATTCTCCTAGAACATGGTTCGTACCGCTCACAGCAATAGCGATGGGCTGCATCATCTCCATGGCCACGTCCATCAGATGAAAGAGTTCATTGTAGCGAGGCTTGGTTTTTGGAGGCACGAGGAGCAAGTGGGCCGTTAGTTTGTCGCGATACTCCTTCAGAGTTGTCACAGCATGTCTGCTCTTGCTGGACCGTCTGAATGCGGCCCACCTGCGAGTTGCCTTTGACAGGGCCTCATGAACCTCCGTGGCGGGAAAGCCAGCGCGTGCAGCCAAGGCCGATGAGCATCGCCTTTGCTTCAACAGCCTCACCATCACGGCCAAGGATGCCACGTCCGAACGATTGTGCCTTCTCGCAACCGTCTCTCCCCGGCTGGCGCGAGGCGCTTGGGGATCGAACAGCTTCGCCAGGGAGATGACTAGGTCGACCAACAGCCCATTCTGGATGGTGCGCAGCGTCGATGGGCCATAGATGGCCGCTCCCTTGGCCGACACCGCGCTCTCGTTGAGCACCTCCATCACTGCTTCTGCATGCAGGGCCAGCTTGGTCTGCTCCATCAACAGCGGGAACATATGGTCGACCTTCTCGATGGCCTCTTGCTTGGAGAGCGTCTTCTTGATCGGCACAGTTTTAGTAGCCCCTGAAGGTACTCTGTCAGGATACCAAGCGATGGCTCAACGCCCAATAGGGCAGGGTCTAGCGGACGTGTCCGCCGCATTCGCCAATCTCGTCCAATAGGATGGTATTGACATTTCGGACGCGCGGTGACTCAATGGCTTGGAACCTATTGGACACTTTGGAGCCGTCCCATGCTTATCGGATACGCCCGCACTTCGACCACGGAACAGGAAGCGGGCCTTCAGGCTCAGCAGCGCGACCTTGGAGCTGCCGGCTGTGAGAAGGTCTATGCCGAGCACGTCTCTTCTGTGGCACCTCGGGCGCAGCTTAAGCTGGCCGTCGAGTTCGTCCGGGAGGGGGACACGTTGGTGGTCACCAAGGTGGACCGCTTGGCGCGCTCGACGGTCGGCCTCTGGGACATCGTGCGGGAGCTTGATGCGAAGGGCGTGGGGCTCCGGGTGCTGAACCTTGGCGGGGAGACCGTGGACACCCGCAGCGCCACCGGCCGGCTCATCCTGAACATCTTCGCGGGGTTCGCTCAGTTCGAGCGTGAGATGATGCTAGAGCGCCAACGCGAGGGCATCGCCAAGGCGAAGAGCGAGGGGAAATATAAGGGCCGGAAGCCCACAGCGAGGGCCAAGGCTGATGACGTTCGGGCGCTGCATCGCGAGGGCAAGACGCCGACTGAGATCGCAAAGGCACTCGGCATTGGTCGGGGGAGCGTTTATCGGGCGCTTGAGACCCCAGCGGCGGGGGCGCCATCGTAAGGCGCGCGAGGTCCGGCTATCTGCTAGCTCAACCTCACGAACCTGTCCCGCACGGGCACCAAGTCGTAGTGAAAGCCCTGCCAACCTGCCCGGCGCGCGGTGAGGGACAGCGGCTTGCGAGGCTTGAACATCTCAGGAAGCTGGAGATCCGAGGCGAGGTAGTAGATGGCGTGCCGCTTGAAATCCTCACTCACGAGGACAAGGAACAGCGGGAAGTAGATGGACGCGGCCATCCGCTCGCTCTGCGGTCCCCAGGCGGCACCCATGACCGATTTCGGAACCACGTCGATGTCTTTCACACGGCTGGCCTTCACCTGCGCGAGGTAGCCGCAGAAGTCGCATATCACATCAGCGCACTTGAAGTTGGTTGGGAGCCGGACCAGCGAGCCCGTCCGTTTGCACTTCGGACAGCGACATCCCCTCTTTACAATCGTTTCGCCGAGCGCCCCAAGTTCCTGTCGTGCAGTCGCCATTCCCAGCCCCACCATCGTTCATTTGTGAGCGTGGCACGTGGCCGAACGCAATGAAACATAGCGGCCTCTCATGCGCAGATCCTCGGTGCGGTCGGCGGTAAGGTGTTAGCCAGCAGCCGTGACGTGGCCGAGGAGTTCGAGAAGCGGCATGACCACGTGCTGGCTGACATCGACCATTTGATCGAAACGGCTGGTCGCTCAAATCTGAGCGGCCTGTTCATCGAGAACCAAGTCTTCCACGACAAGGCCCGCAAGGAGGTCCGCCACTTCGACATGGACCGGGACGGCTGTGCGCTCCTCGCCATGGGCTTCACCGGGTCCAAGGCTCTCCACTTCAAGCTGGCCTATATCGCCAGCCGCGCCAGCGGCGCTGAGTTCAACCGGACGGAGGGGAACCGCGGGCCGCTGGGCTTCGGTACGGGTTGCGCAATAATGTCGCAGGGTGGGCCGTTTCCAGCATACTACGATGGATACGTATCCATAAATATCCACCTCGTGGCCGCTCATGCCCCCGCACCGTTGCCTAAAGCTGCCGAGGCGGGTTCGCGGGCCTTCTGCCACACGTGGCACGCGTGTGGCGGACGATCCATCAACGGCGTGACTCGATCACCGCCAATCGAGTCACAGCTTTGATTGGACCGGCGGGAGCGCGCGTGGGTAGCTTCGGTCCCATTCAGCAACCCTATGGAACCACCGATGACCACCGAAGCTGCCGCCTACCTCGCCCCGATCCAGATCACGCACAGCGTATATGTCTCGATCCCGTTTGTTGGCGAGGCCTTCGCTTGCTGCGAGAGGCGAGCGCGTGGGCGGTCGTTCTTCGATACGGATCTTGACTTGCCCGGACGGAAGGAAAGTGCCCGTCTGACCGTGTTCATCGGCCGCTGGGAGGTCGTGATGGACCCGCCAGCATGTTTGCGGAGCCGGGCGGCTCTCATGGTATGGCGGTGCACCGCGATGCCTGCGCTGATGCTGGCCAGCTTCGTCCGCGTGATGTCGCGGCTCTAGAGAGCGTTAGCCGTTTAGGCGCTACCGGACGACGTCCCCCCCGAGGCGCGGGCTTCGGGGAACTCCAGCGACCACCATAGCGGGCAGAAGCGTGACAGAGCAGAATAGCCTCGACAGGCTGATGGAGGTTTTCGAGATTCTCCGCGCGGTCGATGGGTTGATGCCGGTTCAGATCGCGCACAGCTTCGTCGCCATCGCTCTGCATGCCCGGATCACGATGGAGCAGCTCGGCTTGCTGGTGGACCTTTCTCAGTCGGCCTGTTCCCGCAATGTCGGCACGCTTGGGCTGGGACGCAGCGGGGAGAGGCGCGGCCACGGCCTCGTTGACGTTGAGCGCGACCCTGAAGACGCGCGCAGGTTCCTCATGGTGCCTAGCGAAAAGGGTCGGCGGATTGCTCGCGAGTTGGCAAAGGCGGTGGGTGGCGATGTGCCCGAGGGCGCCTAGGGGATATGACTTCCGACGCTACCCCGTTCGATCCGCGATGGGATGGTGCATTCATTCCGGACGATCATTGGCACTTCCTGCGACGGCTTCATGAGCGATACGCGGTCGTGCTTGCGCCGGGGGAGTTCAGCGCCGTACTTGCGGCCATCAAGGCGGGGAAGAGCGTCTACTACCGCAAGGCCGACACGACCGTGCATTGGATTGATCCGCCGGGGTCCGTGTGCCGCATCTTTGTCGCCACGAAGCGCGGACGGATCATCACGGTTCTGGCACCCGGCCACGCGAAGGGCGAACGGGCACGGCTGATAAGAGCGAAGCGCGGGGCGCACTAGCGGTCTTGAAAGATGAGGCGCGCGCGGTTCCTTCAGGAGCCCAACCACTCGGTCGTTATAAAACAGGCTAGAGCCCCAGTTCAAAAATTAAACGGCGCCATTGGCTCTCTCAGTCGCCCTAAACAGCGTGCCGAATACCCCCCACCCCAGCAAACGCAGATTTCCTGCGTCCGACCCATGCCAACGGAACTTACAATGCAGAACAACACCGTCTCCCTACGTTTTTCTGGTCCCGGCCATCGGGCCAGCGCGCTGAACATCCCCCTTGCGGAGATCGACGGACAGTCCGCATTCACACCCGCGAATACTCGAATGGGCATTGAGATCGCCCATGACGGGGACGTTATCAGGATGTTCCTGCTGACAGCCGATCCTGAGGGCGAGAACTTTGAACTCGCCTTGTCGATCCCGTTCCCGGCGGCGCTGCTGATGGAGCTTGCCACCCGTCGTCAGGCGACGACTGCTGAGAGGGTGGAAATGGATGCGGCTGACACTTTTGAAGAGCGGCACGACTGCTAGTTCCCTAGCGTCGTCGCGACATGATCGGCGCGGCCCTCGGCATAACAGCCGGGGCCTCGTCTGGACCACCTCGGCCTCGTTCTCGCTGGCGCTATTGGCCCTTCGAGAGAGCTTTCAGGGCATGTTCGGCGTCGTCCTTGGTGAAGCACGCTGGGGCGATACTGGCGGGTACTTTGCGAGACGCTGAGGGGGCTTCGAGGGGCGCGCTCTTTCTGTGGAGTGCGCCCTGAGACCGGCGGGCTTGGCCGATCTGCACTGCCACGAAAGCGACGCCTATCATCCGGGCTAGCTCGATTACCGCCCACATATGGGCCGCCGAATGCCCCCCACCCCAGGATAACCCGCGCGCCAATTTCAGCGGTCGTTCGCCTGTATCCTCCCGTACCTGTTCTTTTCCCTCGTGTAGCGGAGCCACTTATGCCCCGAGCGCACCCCTCTAGCCGCCACCGCTGGTTCGACGATTGGCGCGGCGCTTGCGGCCCAGCTCTTCGCAACCTTGTCACCCACGTCGCCACCGCTATCGACACCCACGAGTTATCAAGCGGCCTCAGGGCGCGGAAGCGGAAGGCCATCGATCATCAGCATCATTCGTTGGCTGTCGAAGTCGTGGTGGCGAACCTCGCCCATGCGGTCCTCATGCCCCCCGAGACCGGCTGGCTCGCTGTTCTCACCGGCAACGGAACGTGCGGCTTCACTCGCTATGACAACCCTGCCTTCGGGAAGCCGTTCAGGACTCTCCTGAGCCGCCTCGGCGACCTCGGGCATCTCACCCTGCGGCCATCTCCAAAACGCGGCGAGGCGTCCTCTCTGGCGCCCACAGAGTCCTTCTCTGCCTTAGTGCGGGATGCCGGGATATCACTGGCGGACTTTGGTCGGCTGGGCGGTGAGGAGGTTGTCCTTCTGGCTCGGACCTCGGTCATCCATCGCCGCGACGAGCGCGTGCATCATCGTGAAATGATCGACTATCTAGACACGGCCGAGACCATCGCCATGCGGCAGGATATACGGGCGCTGACCGGCTTCCTCGCGGCAGCCGACATTGCCTTCATCGACGATGGAGCCGGCCCTGTCGACCCACATGACCGGTCTATGAGGCGCCACTTCGTTATGGCCGAGGATGACCCTCTTTCCCAACGGTTCGACCGTGGCGGGCGGCTCTTCGGTGGCTTCTGGCAGAACCTGAAGCGGGCAAGAAGAGCTGGCATCAGGGTCGACGGCGAACCCGTGACGGTCCTCGATTATTCCGCGATGTTTCCGAGACTGGCCTACGCGGCGGTTGGAGTGCAGCCGCCCGCCGATGACCCCTACGCCATCCCCGGCCTCGAAGGCCACCGCAAGGCAGTGAAGCTGGCTATGAATACGCTCTTCTTTGACCGGTCGGGACGTCGACCCTCATGGCCAGAGGCCGAAGACCCTGATGCAGAGATGCCCCCCACGTGGACCGTGGGGCGCTTCAGGGCAGCGCTACTCGCTCGCCATCCTGCTCTCAGGAACAGCCTCGGGGCCGGCATCGGCCATCGACTCATGAACACCGAAAGCCGGATCATGGCGGGCGTACTGATGGCCTTGATGGCTGAGGGCATCGTTGCCCTGCCGCTGCATGACGGCCTGATGGTGAAGATGCCGAGGGCGCGAGAGGCGGGGATGATGATGGGGATGATCGCCCGTGAGATCACCACGTTCGAACTCCCGGCAGCATGATCAACCACACGCCAAGGACACCCTGAGTTCCCTCCCCCTTCCACTTATAAGACCCATAAGGTCCGATGCTCTCGATTGAGCCGGATTGCCTGCTGAACTGACCCCCTCCGACATCGCCAAGCCGCCCCAACGTGCGCCATCCGTGGCCGCGAACGGCGCCGTCACGTATCCTCGAAAGGAACCTTCCGAACGATGACCGACCTCATCACGACCAACGCCATGCCGCTCCCGACTTCCGCGGCGGCCACCATTGTCGACATCCAGCTTGCCGAGGCACTCGGCTATCAGCGGCCGACTGACATCCGCAAAATGATCAAGCGAAACAGCGCCATCCTCGAAGCCATGGGATCATTGCGCCACAGTGGCGTGATGATCGAAGCGGGCAAAGGCGCTCGCCGTGAAGTCACCGAATACCACCTGAACCGCGCTCAGGCCGCCTTCATCATCGCCAAGTCGGGCACCAAGCAGGCCGATAACCTCGCGGTGAAGATGGCCGAGGTCTTCGCCCTGTTCTCAGAAGGCGGCCTTGTTGCGGCCGATGCAGCGGCAGAAGCGAAGCTCGCGGGTATCGAAGCGCGCGAGACGGAGCGCCGTGGCCTGATTGCCGCCGAAGAGCGCGAAGGGCGGGACGCCGCCTTCGCCATCTTGAAGCGCCGCTGAGGCCGCCCACACCGCCATCGACTTCATATTAGGATAATACGTTCAGCCCGTCTGAACCGACCTCCCGAACCTCCCGAACCTCCAATCAATCCGCCCAACGTGGTGCCCGCACAGCGGCCCGCGACGGCGAAGCTATGTCGAAAGCTCAATGATCATGACAATTCTCCGCCCGACCACCGCCCGCATCCCGCGCCGCCCAGTCATCCACACGACGGACACGGACGGCCGCCCCATCGTCCTTGTTCCATTGTCGAGCGGCGCCCGAGCCAAGCTCTTCCCGCGCCACTATGAGCGCCTCCAGCGCATGGGCATCGGGCGGAACTGGTTCCTGAACGACAATGGTCAGGGCCTCGCCTACGTGCGAGCCAAGGTTCCAACCGCACTAGGCTGGGGGAACAATGCCCAGGTCGCCCGCCTCATCGCCTGCCCGAGCAAGCGCGGTGCCTCCGTGAGCTATCGCGATGGCGACCGCCTCAATCTCCGGCTCGACAACCTTCAGGTGACCGCCTCGAAGGGGCGCGGCAAGGGGCGGGAACAGTTCCTCCCGGATGACGCCGAGCCCGCCCTTGAGGTGGCCGCATGAGCCCCTCAGAAGCAACCGCTGCCGACGATTGGGACCGGCATCCCTTCCGGGGCGCATTCCGCATCGTTGACGCCGACCAGCCCGAACCGAAACTCTGGCTGGCGGCGATCCGCACCGGAGGGCGCACCGTGCGGCTCGGCTGGTTTGCCGATCCATTCCGGGCCGGCATTGCCCATGACCTCGCTTTGTTGAACCTCGGCCTACCACCTGTGAACTTCAGCAACGCTCACTACCGCGCGGTGCCTGCCGAGCATACCGCCACGGGCTTGCGGACTATCCGTGAGCGCCTCGGCTTGGCCGACGAACCGAGCTGCAACCAGCCTTGAAACGACTCTCAGCGGACCTCCCAGCCAGCCGCAGAGCCCATTTTCTCCAGCACGACAGGAACCCTCATGGTCAAACTTCCCGGCCTCACGCCGTTCGCCGAAGATCGCCCGATGGGCGGTCGCCCTGTTAGCCGCAAAGTCCCGCAACAGGACGTGCGCATCCAAGCTCCCGGGCTGCGCCTCGCAGCATCGCCAGTTGACACGTATTCGCGGCCCGCAGCGCCGCAGCGCGATACGCAGCTCGATCAGTTCATTGACGGCTTGTCGACCATCAACCCCGCGCTCCAGCGCTTCGGCTCCGTTCAGCGGGCCATGGACGAGGACACGGCGGAAACCCGTGCGCGACGTCACCAGCTTGAAGCCATATCTCCCGAAGACTATGCCGCCCGCGTCGAAGCCGATCCGGTTCTGAAGTCGGCTATCGGCCGCGCCGCTGCGCAGCGCGTCTCGGGCATGCAGAACTCGACGCTGGCGCTGGCCGATATCCAGAACGCCTACGTCAACGACTTCGACAAGGCGAACGGGGACTTCGACGCCTTCGTGGCTGAGAAGGTCAAGCCCTACCTCGGCGACCCGGCCAACGACCCGTCCTACGTCAAGTCGTTCATGGCCAGCATCGACCCCTCTCTGCGCCAGCTCAGGGCCGGCTATACCGGCTACAAGGCGCAGGAGCAGTATGCTGCGAACCAGCAGACCTTGCAGGACGCCTTCCTGTCCATCGCGCGCAATGGCGCCGCCGCTGGCGCGACCCCTGAGGAGCAGGCCAAGGCCATTTTCAGGGAGTTCTATGGCAATAAGCGTCTCCTCGGCATGTCCTTTCAGGACCAAGGGAAGGCGGCTGTTCAGCTCGCCGCGACGCTGGCTGAAGAGGGCAACTATGACCTCGTCACGGCGCTCGCCACGATGGACCGAACGGGCGCCGATGGTGCCAAGCTCGGCAAGCTCCTCGACGACAATCAGGTCGGCGGCGACATGGCCAAGGCCGTCCTCCGCGCCAAGGCGATCCGGGACGGCAAGAACCAAGAGGGCGGCATAGACACCCGCCAGTCCCTATTCGACAAGTTCACGCAGGGGCAGGCCAACGATGCCGATGAAGCGGCCCTGAGGCAGCTCGTGAAGGACAAGCCGGGCCTCGTCTCCGAGGGATGGGCGAACGGGATGATCTCCCAGAACCGCAACGAGCGCGAGCGGCTCAAGGCAGCGGCCCAGAAGGCTGCCGCCAAGGACGCCCTCGCGGTGCAGTTCGAGAACCAGGAAGCGGCCCTGACGAACGATGGTATCGAGGCGATGAAATCGGGGAAGCTGTTTAGCCTTGGCCCTAAGGTGGTCATCGACAAGGAGGGCAACGAGAAGACAATTCTCGAGGATGACGTGCGCCAGCGCGCCGTTGATGATTATGCCGTCCGCTCGGCCGCTGTTGCCAAGGAGAAGGGCGAGACGCGGGAACAGACGATCCTCCGAGACTTGCCCATCTATGCCGCCAATGGCGTGCCACCGAAGAGCTGGAGGAGCACCATGGAACGCGGCGTCAACGCCTTGTCGACGCCAGCCGTTCTCGGCGGGGAAATCCCCCAGCAGACGGTTGAAGCCTATTCCCTCTTCAAGCTGCTCCGCACCAACAAGTCTCAGCTTCTGCGCGACCTCCTGCCCAAGGACAAGGCGGACGTATTTGAGACGGCGCGGATCAGCGAGGAGGAACTCGGGATGGACCCGACGAAGGCGCTCTTGGATGCGGTCGACCAGAACGCCGACCCGGCCGGCAGGCCCAACCCGGCGGCTCAGGTCAGCCTTGCTGAAGTCCGCAAGGCCGCAGACACCGGGTCCATGTGGAACTCCATCAAGGGCGTCTTTGGAGGCGGTGTCGAAAGCCTCAACGAGTCGGTCCTTGTCGGGGCCATTCAGAGGCGCGCTGAGGTCATCGCGGGTCGGGGCGTGAACGCAGACAAGGCCATTGAGCTGGCCGCTGAACGTGTCAGGAGCACGCATGTCAATGTGAACGGCTGGTGGATCGATGCCAGCGACAAGCGGCTGCCGCCGAACTTCCCCGACCTCGCGACCGAGATGATCCGGGAGTATGTCGAGAAACACGGCAAGACCGAAGGCATCGAGACCAGCGACCTGACCGTGTTCACGGCTGGCAATGGCGGCAACGCATGGCGCATCGTCGTGAAGGCAGGAGGGTGGCCCGTCGACAACCGCGCGGACAGCGTCTTCACCTCAGACGACCTGATGGCGGCGAACGAGAACCGTATCGCCGAGATCAATCGGATGAAGGCCGAGGACGCGGCCAACGCTGCCAGCACCGCCTATGAGCCGTGGTTCCAGCTCGGGAACCCCGATGGACCCGCAGACATCCACCTCGGGCCGTTCCTCCCGAAGAACTGGCGTGATCCTGCGGTGCAGGAACAGCTCCGTCAGGGGCGTCGCGAGAAGGGCGAGAAGCAACGTGCTGCAGTGGAAGCCTTGGGTTCCGCGCTGGCCAGCGGCGCGCAGGCAGTGACCGAGGCGGCAAAGCAGGGTGCAGCCGATGCCGTCGCACCGATGGTGGACGCGATCAAGAACCGAAAGGAGAAGCGCCGCGCCAAGAGCCAGAGCTGGCGGGCCCAGCAGCAGACGACGGAGCCCGCTGCTGACCAGTCACTTGAGGAAGCCCGTGGCCAGCTTGATCAGGCGAAGGCGCGGCTGCTGAAGAACGCTGAAGGGGCCGTCAAGTCCGGCGCGGACCCGAAGGTCGTCGCGGAAGGCCTCCGCAAGGCGGGGATCGACGAACGGCTTTGGCCGAAATAGGGGCGGCGGCTTACGGCAACACGAAACGCTCTCCCGGCTCTCGCTGGGGGAGCCCGCAACTGGCACCCCTTAGCCAGTGCCGAACAGCGGACCCGCTTCGCCAGAGCCATCGCCACGCCGCTTCGCCTCGCGCTCAGCCAAGATATCCCACCAGATTTCATAGGTGGTCGTTATCATCTGATCGAGTGCCTCGAAATCGTATAGTTCCACATCAGTGTTGACATGAAGCTCAGCCTGCCGAGAGCCATCAGCACGTTTCGGCACCTGCATGATGCCCAGCGTGACCTCGGTGAAATCGGGGTCGGCGAGCCTGATGCGTTGATGCATCACAGAAAACACGAATCGCCGAGAACGCGCGTCCAGTGCGGATGACTTACGAGGGTCGATATGGACAACGGATGGCCGACCATCGATTGATACCACTGCTTGCGACCAGTACCGAAGCTTTGCGAATACTCCGACTGTCAACGGGAAAAACTCTTCGCGGCGCCCGTGGACAGAGTGCTTCTCCGAGAATTGATAGAGCGCGCGTCCGACCGCCAAGTTGGCCGCAATCTCGTCCTCGCCCCGCCTGCAATTACGCTCGATTTCACGGGCAATAATCTGCCATGCAGGACGTGCCGTCGCCCCTAACATGATTGTCGAGATGTTGAGGATATCTCCCGAGACACCTCTAACTGATCCATAGGAGTACGGGGAGAAACTGACCTTAAGATGTTCTAGTTCAGACCGTTGACGATCCCACGGAAGGACCGTGATCCTAGCCAGGTCCGTTTCCGGAATAGGGCGCTTCTTCATCAGGCTCTCCGAAGGCCGGAATTAGTCCGATACTCACTTTATGATATCTAAACCGCGCACGGATCACGTCATCTGGTATTCGCATGCCGAGCGATCCACCAGATTTAGCACGAGTGACAACAAAGTGCCATGGCGCGTCTGTAGCATGCGAGATTTCAACTAGACGGCCGGGGGTCATCGTCCGGTAGGTCAATAGCACCTGCCGAACGCGTACGAGGGCGTCGGTACTATTCAGATGCGGCAACGGAGACATCGTGCCCGACATGGGATCGCGCCGCCCAGCGAGAAAGTCGATTGGGTGTGCACCCGCCGCCTTGAAGGCTTGATAGGCTCCGGGGTGAACGGGGCCGTACTGCCACGCTTCGAAGTACCCTGACACAAGCGGCTCGCCAGTTTCCACGAGATTGAGACCGTGGGCAAAATAAAGCAGCTTCTGCAACGCAAGATTGGTGACAGGTTTCTGCAACTCCCTCGCTTGCTCAAGGAAGAGGTTGCAGACCATTCGAGCGTCGACGGCGCATCCGCTCATGTCAGCCTCTATCGGTATGAAGGGCAGCGTATAGTGATTTGCTTGGCAGATCACCCTACCTCACGCCCCGTCTATGGGGTACGCGACATGGGTACGCATTGGGGTACGCACCGAAAGCGGCGACTCAATCAAGTCATTGATTTTATTGATCTAAACAGGAATTGATCGAACTTGGTGGAGCCGAGGGGAATCGAACCCCTGACCTCTGCAGTGCGATTGCAGCGCTCTCCCATCTGAGCTACGGCCCCGTCGCTGAGCGACGGGGCCTTGTAGGGCGCGGCGGGCGGCGCTGTCAAGCGTCGCCGGCGGGAGGGCGTGGGTTGCGGCTGGGGCAGTCGACAGCTACATGAGGGGGCGGCCCAGAACCTTCGCTCCGCCTCATTCGGGAAACCAATGCGCGCCATCCTCGACGTCGTCATGATCGCCCTGAACCTCTACTGGTATGTCATCATCGCCAGTGCGATCTTCAGCTGGCTGTTCGCCTTCGGCGTGGTCAATCCGCGCAATCAGGTCGTTTCGGCGATCGGCAGCTTTCTTTATCAGGCGACCGAGCCGGTGCTGCGGCCGATACGGCGCGTCGTGCCGACGCTCGGCGCCATCGACATATCGCCCGTCGTCCTGCTGCTCGGCATCATCCTGATCCAGCAGGTGATCATCCTCTACGTCTATCCAAACGTGTTTTGAGCGGGGCCGCCTTCGCCAGAGCCGAGGCGGGCGGCATCCTTCTCGACATCCGCCTGACCCCGCGCGGCGGCCGCGACACGCTCGACGGCATCGCGACTCTTGCCGATGGGCGGATCGTTCTCCTGGCGCGCGTGCGGGCCGTGCCGGAGAAGGGCGCTGCCAACACCGCACTGGCGACCCTCGTCGCCGACCAGTTCGGCCTTCCGAAATCCAGTGTCAGCGTCGTCAGCGGCCATACCGCGCGGCTGAAGACGTTGCGGATTGCGGGCGAACCGGCCGTGCTTCTGGCGCGCGCGGCCGAACTTCCGCCTGAACGCGAGGTTCAGTGGCTGTAGAGGCCGCGCAATGTGCCTTCCGGCCAGTGAATATCGTCGATGCGCCACCCGGCTGGCGTCTCGACCAGAAGAAGATCGATTGCCTTCGGTTCGCCGGAATTGCTGAAGCGGGCATGGCCCATCAGCCGTCCGCCCCCTGCATCCGACACCGTCAGCGCGATGTCGCCGATGTCGCCATCTTGCGCGTCGATGAACGGATCGGCGTCGAGATTGGGCACCTCCCCGTCCGCGGCGGCGCGCGCGTCATCATCCGAAATCATGCCGGCCAGCTCCGGCGTGAAGAAATTCTGCAGAACGGCGTCGTCGCTGCGGTCGATGCCGGCGCCGTTGTTGCGATAGGTGCTGTAGATCGTCTCAAGGAAGGCCAATGCGGCGGCAGAAGGGTCGTCCTCCGCCCGCGCCGCTGATGGCAGCCCGGCGGCGAGCAGGGCGCCCGCCGCCAGGATGAAACCGCGACGATGAAGCAGAGCGACGGTCGCGGACGACATCCTCAGCCCTTCTTGGCGCGTTCAATGGCGTCGAGGATCAGTTGCTCGGCCTCGGCCTTATCGCCCCAGCCCGAAATCTCGACCCACTTGTCCTTCTCGAGATCCTTGTAGTGCTGGAAGAAATGCTCGATCTGGCGCAGCGTGATCTCCGGCAGATCCTTGTAGCTCTCGATCTTCTCATACCGACGCGTGAGCTTGGTCGAGGGAACAGCGATGACCTTCTCGTCCTCGCCACCCTCGTCGCGCATGCGCAGCACGCCGACCGGGCGGCAATTCATGATCGCGCCGGGGATGATCGCGCGCTGATTGGTGACAAGCACGTCGATCGGATCGCCGTCGCCGCAGAGCGTGTGCGGCACGAAGCCGTAATTGCCCGGATAGCGCATCGGCGTGTAGAGGAAGCGGTCGACATAGAGCGCGCCGGCCTCCTTATCCATTTCGTACTTGATCGGCTCGCCGCCCACCGGCACCTCGATGATCACGTTGATGTCGTGCGGAGGATTCTTGCCGATCGGCACTGCGTCGATGCGCATGGAAACATCCCTGGTGCGGAGTTGAGGGCACGGATCGCGAAGGCGCCCTGGAAAGGGCCGCCAAGCGATCCGCTGATCGCGACCCGCTCATAAGCGGACGGCCGTCCGCCCGCAAGGCCGATCTCGCGATTGCGTCAGCCGCGTGCGAATGCGAAGGCGACCTTGGCCAGCGTCACGTCGCCGAAGCGCTCGCTGCCGCGGGCGATCTTGCGGCCGCCGGCATTCTTGTAGAAGCGGCAGGCACCCTCATTGTCGGCGAGCGCCCAGACGACGGCCGAATCGAAGCCGTGCCGCACCAGTTCGCGCCGCGCCGCGAGGAACAGCCGCGTACCGAGGCCGACGCCCTGATATTCGGGACGGAGATAGATTTCGTAGATCTCGCCGCGCTGGACGAGATTGCGGGCACGATTGGGGCCATAGGTCGCATAGCCGGCGATGGTACCGCCCGCCTCGAGCACGAGAATCCCGGTGCCCCGGCGGATGGCCCTGCCCCACCAGGTCTGGCCGCGTCGCGCGATCATCCGGCTCAGCTCGCGCGCCGGAATCAAACCGTCATATGCCTGGCGCCAAGCGCTGTCATGAACCGCGGTGATTGCCACCGCGTCACTCGCTTCAGCCCGGCGGACACCGATCGACAGAGTGCTCATGTCGATGAGGATAGGTCGGGTTTAGCGGAGGGGAAAGCCCTTTTTCACGCGGGCTGTCGCATCAGCGACAGGGAAATGACATCCCTGCCGCAATGCGGTCGACGCGCCGGATAAAAGGCGCGTCGCTTGGCTCAGGCGGTCGCCTTGCTCGAACGGTCGGCGCGCTTGCGCTCGGTCGGATCGAGGATCGTCTTGCGCAGACGGATCGACTTCGGAGTCACCTCGACGAGCTCGTCGTCCGAAATCCAGGACAGCGAACGCTCCAGCGTCATGCGGATCGGCGGCGTCAGGCGGACCGCCTCGTCCTTGCCCGCCGAGCGGACGTTGGACAGCTTCTTGCCCTTGAGCACGTTCACTTCGAGATCGTTGTCGCGCGTGTGCTCGCCGACGATCATGCCCTCATAGACCTTCCAGCCGGGCTCGATCATCATCGGGCCACGATCTTCGAGGTTCCAGAGGGCGAAAGCGACGGCCTCGCCGGATTCGTTGGCGATCAGCACGCCATTGCGGCGGCCGGCGATCACGCCCTTGTAGGGCTGATAGGAATGGAACAGACGGTTCATGATCGCCGTGCCGCGCGTGTCGGTCAGCAATTCGCCCTGATAGCCGATGAGGCCGCGGGTCGGAGCGCGGAAGACGAGGCGCAGGCGATCGCCGCCCGAGGGGCGCATCTCGATCATCTCGGCCTTGCGCTCGGCCATCTTCTGCACGACGACGCCGGAATGCTCCTCGTCAACGTCGATGATGACCTCTTCGATCGGCTCCTCGATCTGGCCGTTCTCGTCCTTCTGGAAGACGACGCGCGGCCGGGAAACGCCGAGTTCATAACCCTCGCGGCGCATATTCTCGATCAGGATCGCGAGCAGGAGCTCGCCGCGGCCCGAAACGATGAAAGCGTCCTTGCCCGAGGATTCCTCGATCTTCAGCGCCACATTACCCTCGGCCTCCTTGAAGAGGCGGTCGCGGATCATGCGGCTCGTCACCTTGTCGCCTTCTGTGCCGGCGAGCGGGCTGTCATTGACCATGAAGGTCATCGACACGGTCGGCGGATCGATCGGCTGCGCCTTGATGGCCTCTGTAATCGTGGGATCGCAGAACGTGTCGGCGACGGTGCCCTTGGTCATGCCGGCAATGGCGACGATGTCGCCCGGCACGCCTTCTTCGATCGGCTGGCGCTCGATGCCGCGGAAGGCCAGGATCTTGGAAACGCGGAAATTCTCGACCGTCGAGCCGTCCTGCGACAGCACCTTCAGCATCTGGGTCGGCTTGACCGTGCCCGAGGTGATACGCCCGGTGATGAGGCGTCCGAGATAGGGATTGGCCTCGAGTAGCGTCCCGAGCATGCGGAACGGACCCTCTTCCACATGCGGCTCCGGCACGTGCTCGAGCACGAGATCGAACAGCGGCGCCATGCCAGCGTCATGCGAAGCGTCGGGCGCGCGGCCCATCCAGCCCTGCTTGGCCGAACCGTAGAGGATCGGGAAATCGAGCTGCTCGTCGGTCGCGTCGAGCGCGGCGAAGAGGTCGAACACCTCGTTCACGACTTCCTCGATGCGCGCATCGGGCTTATCGACCTTATTGATCGCGACGATCGGCTTCAGGCCGACCTTGAGCGCCTTGCCGACCACGAATTTGGTCTGCGGCATCGGGCCCTCGGCGGCGTCGACGAGCACGATCACGCCATCGACCATGTTCAGGATGCGCTCGACCTCGCCGCCGAAATCGGCGTGGCCCGGCGTATCGACGATGTTGATGCGCGTGTCCTTCCAGACGATCGAGGTCGCCTTGGCCAGGATGGTGATGCCACGCTCCTTCTCGATGTCATTCGAGTCCATCACGCGCTCGGCGACGCGCTGGTTGTCGCGGAAGGAGCCCGACTGCTGCAGCAGCTTGTCGACGAGCGTGGTCTTGCCATGATCGACGTGCGCGATGATGGCGATGTTGCGAAGTGACATTTCTCAATCCAAAAAGGCAGCGACACCCCGGGCGGCGTCCTCGGCGCTATGCCCTTGGACGCGACCGAGGGTGCAACAACGCCACCGGGCCATTTTGCGGCGCAAAATGCTTGAAACGGCCCGAAAACGCAACCTCGATCGAGAAATCGTCCGAACTGCGACGATCGGCGCATGGCGCCAGGGACCGCAAAGGCCGCAAGATTGACTCAAAGTACAAAAGTGTTTATTATATGGTAAACATATAATATCTGCAGGAGCTCAGCGTTTGGCAGCTACGGTTGAAGATCCGCTTGGTTTCGTCCTGGTCGACGTCGCGCGACTTCTCCGCCGCCGGTTTGAAAAAGCTCTTGAAAATGCTGGCCTTGGGCTGACGGTCGCTGAGGCCCGCACGCTGGCTTTCGTCAGCCGGCGACCCGGCCTGCGCCAATCCACGCTTGCCGAGGAACTCTGCGTCGAGCCAATGACTCTGGTCGGCTTCCTTGATCGGCTCGAGGCTGCCGGCCTTGTCGAGCGCATCCAGGATCCGGCCGATCGCCGCGCCAAGCTGATCCGCCTGACGCCTACAGCAGCCAACATCGTCCGCCGCATCCGCTCGATCGGCAAGGCGGTCCGCGAGGAAGCGGAGCGCGGCGTCGATCCCGATGTGCTGGAAACCATGCGCCTGACGCTGCTCAAGATGCAGGACAACATCATGAAGGCGCCGGAACCCGTTTCCTGAAGGCCTTAGGCGCGCGTGGGGCGACCCGGATCCAACCTTGATCGGCATCGCATCAAGCCGATACAAGGCGCCGCTTGCGCCACGAGCCGTGTCGGCTAGGTTGTCGGAAGAGACAAGCGAGGCGACGAATGGCGAGCGTAACAGTCATCAACCATCCCCTGGTGCAGCACAAGCTGACCATCATGCGGGATCGGCACACTTCAACGGCGGGATTTCGTCAGCTCCTGCGCGAGATCGCGACCCTGCTGTGCTATGAGGTCACGCGCGACCTCGAGATGACCACCACCACCATCGAGACCCCACTCGCCGAAATGAAGGCGCCGACGCTTGCCGGCAAGAAGCTGGTCTTCGCCTCGGTGCTGCGCGCCGGCAACGGCTTGCTTGAAGGCATGCTCGACCTCGTGCCGGCAGCGCGCGTCGCCCATGTCGGTCTCTACCGGGACCCGAAGACGCTTCAGGCCGTCGAATACTATTTCAAGGCGCCTGACGATCTCGACGAACGCCTGACGATCGTCGTCGATCCCATGCTCGCGACGGCGAACTCCGCCATCGCCGCTGTCGACCGCCTGCAGGAGCGCGGCGCCAAGGACATCCGCTTCGTCTGCCTGCTGGCCGCGCCGGAAGGCATCGACAAGTTCCACGGCACGCACCCGGACGTCCCGATCTTCACCGCGTCGGTCGACAAATATCTGAACGACAAGGGCTATATCGTCCCCGGTCTTGGCGACGCCGGCGACCGGATGTACGGCACCAAGTGACGCCGCGTCGTCAGATGGGGCGAGAATGAGCTTCACGCCGGACGAGATCGAGCGCTACGCCCGCCATCTCGTGCTGCCAGAGGTCGGAGGACCGGGCCAGCAGAGACTGAAGGCGGCGCGCGTACTGGTCATCGGTGCCGGCGGGCTCGGCTCGCCCGTCATCCAATATCTGGCCGCTGCCGGCATCGGCACGATCGGCGTCGTCGACGACGACGTCGTGTCGCTGTCCAACCTGCAGCGCCAGGTGTTGCACGATGAAACCTCGATCGGCACGGCCAAGGCGGCGAGCGCGGCCGCTGCGGTGGCACGACTGAACCCGCACGTCGCCGTTGAAATTCATCCCGTCCGGCTCGCCGTCGACAATGCGGATGCGCTGATCGAAGCCTTCGATATCGTCGTCGACGGCTCAGACAATTTCGAAACCCGCTTTCTGGTGGCGGATCGCGCGGCTGCCCTGCGTCGGCCTGTGGTGACCGCGGCGGTCGGCCGCTTCGACGGTTCGCTTACTGTGCTGAAGCCCTTCGAAGAGACGGATGGTCGCCCGAATCCGGGCTATCGCGACCTCTTTCCCAAACCGCCGCCGGAGGGTCTCGTCCCGAGTTGCGCCGAGGCCGGCATCCTCGGCGCGGTCGTCGGAATCCTCGGAACGCTGCAGACGGCCGAAGTCCTGAAGCTGGTCCTCGGCATCGGCGAACCGCTCGTCGGACGACTTTTGCTCGTCGACGTGCTCCTGATGCGGTTCGAGACGATCAGCTATCGGCGGCGTTCATGACGCGCGACCGGGCTGGCGCCGAGCGTCAAATGGCCGGCTCCATAGGCGAAGCCGAGGATCGCGGCCGTTACCCTGTCGAGCGAAAGCCGGCCAGAAATGAACGGCGGATCCGCCTGGCGCGGTTCGGCCGCCTCGAAATGGTCACGATAAATGCTGCGGAACAGATAGCTTGCGGGGATCATGATTCACTCCCTCATCGTTTTGAAGCGATTCAATCCACATCCAGCGATGTTTGAACCGATTCAAAAATAGCAACTGACTTTCGAATGTCAAGGATTGTTTGAACCGATCCAAGAACCAAGTAGAGTGCTGGAAAGAACGGAGCTGCAGGCTTGAGCCAGGTTGTCAGGCTGTCCGATGTCGCCAAGGCTGCCGGCGTGTCACAGGGGACCGCGTCGAACGTCTTCAACCGCCCGGATATCGTGCGCAAGGAAGTACGGGAACGGGTTGAAGCGGCTGCCCGCGCGCTCGGCTATTCGGGACCGGATCCCCGGGGACGGCTGCTGCGCGCCGGCAAGGTCAACGCGATCGGCGTCGCGACGGCCGAGCCGCTGTCCTATTTCTTCGACGACCCCTATGCGCGCGTGCTGATGACAGGAATCAGCCGGGCCTGCGACCTGCAGGGCGCTGGCATTTCCCTGGTATCGGCGGCAAACGAAGAGAAGCTCGCCTGGAACATCCAGAGTGCGATCGTCGATGGCTTCGTGCTGCTCTGCATCGAGGGCGGCACTCGCCTTGTAGAGCTGACCCGCGAACGCAAGCTGCCTTTCGTCGCGCTGGGACTCGAGCATGACGACGAGACCATATCGATGATCGGGATCGATGATCACGCGGGCGCCCACACCGTCGCAGCCTATGTTGCCGATCTCGGACATCGCCACTTCGCGATCCTGTCGCTACAGCTCGTAGACGGCCATGTCGGCCGTGTCGACGATGCCGCGATTGCGGCGGCGATCTACAAGAGCTCGCGCGAGCGCATAGAAGGCTATCGCGCAGCGCTCGCCGAACGCGGCATTGATCCATCCACGGTGCCGGTGTTCGAAACCGAGAATGACCGGACGAGCGTCATGGCCGCCCTCACTGAGCTTTTCGACAGCGCAGGACCGCCGACTGCGCTGCTCGCAATGTCCGACCGGATCGCCTTGTTTGCGCTGGACTGGCTGGCGGAACGTGGCATCGCGGTTCCTGCCGAGGTCTCTGTCGTCGGCTTCGACGGCGTCCCGGAGAGCGCCTATTCGGAGCCGCCGCTCACCACGGTGTCGCAGCCGATCGAGGAGATCGGGCGCATGGCGGTCGAGCTGATCTTCGACGACGCAAAAGAGACACGTCGCCTGTCGGTGCCGGTCGATCTGACCATCCGCCAATCAGCGGCACCCCCGCCCGCCGACAGGGCATGACGGTCGGGACTTGATCCGACTCTCCGCCCGCCAGTTGCGCGCCCGAGGCAGCGATGAATGACGGCCACAGGGGATTTCGGGGACATTCAGCGCCGCGCGTGATGAGTTCCATCTGAATATTCCATTTGAATGCTGGAAGCCGGTCGACCATTGTGCCCGTGACGCTCGGTGGGCGGCCGATCCGGCCGGCCCGAGGACACCTGGCACGCCCCACGAGAGACGACGATCCCCTCCGCCACCCTTTTCCGCAGGTGGCTCGTCGTTTTGCACTCGCACCGCCGGGCTCGGTCACTTCGCCGATCCGGCCCTCCTCCCCTACATGGAGACTGACCATGGAATATCGGAAGCTTGGCAACAGCGGCACAGTCGTGACCGCCTATTGTCTCGGCACCATGACCTTCGGCGCCGAATCGGACGAGGCCACCTCGTTCGCCCTGCTCGACGACTATGTCGCCGGTGGCGGTAATTTCATCGATACTGCCGATGTCTACAGCGCCGGCGAATCCGAGGCGATCATCGGCCGCTGGCTCAAGACGAAGCCGTCCGCCGTCGACGACCTCGTCATCGCTACGAAGGGGCGCTTCCCGATGGGCGGCGGACCGAACCATGTCGGCCTGTCGCGCAAGCATCTCGGCGCCGCGCTCGACGCATCGCTGAAGCGGCTCGGCGTCGAGCAGATCGACCTCTACCAGATGCATGCCTGGGACGCATTGACGCCGCTCGAGGAGACGCTGCGCTTCCTCGACGATTCCGTCAGCAACGGCAAGATCGCCTATTACGGCTTCTCGAACTTCCTCGGCTGGCATCTCTCCAAGGCCGTCTGGATGGCCAAGGCGAATGGCTATACGGCTCCGGTCACGCTGCAGCCGCAGTATAATCTGCTTGTGCGCGACATCGAACACGAGATCGTTCCCGCCTCGCTCGACGCAGGGATCGGCCTCCTGCCCTGGTCGCCGCTTGGCGGCGGCTGGCTGTCGGGCAAGTACAAGCGCGATCAGATGCCGACCGGCGCGACCCGCCTCGGCGAAAACCCGAAGCGGGGCATGGAGGCCTTTGACGCCCGCAACGCCAATCCGGTGACGTGGGCCGTGATCGGCAAGGTGCAGGACATTGCCGAAGCCCATGGTGTCAGCATGGCACAGGTGGCATTGGCCTGGGTCGCGGCGCAGCCCGCCGTAACATCGGTCATTCTCGGCGCCCGCACGCGCGAGCAGCTCGCCGATAATCTCGGCGCGGCAAAGCTTGTTCTGACCGCCGAGGACCTCGCAGGCCTCGACGCTGTCAGCAAGCCTGAAATGGCCGATTATCCCTATGGCACCGGCGGCATGGGTCAGCGCCATCGCAAGATCGAGGGCGGCCGCTAGCCGAACCAGCATCCACGCTGCGCGGTCGGGGCCTCTGCCCCGGCCGCGCAGTGCGCATACCCGGCCGGAACTAGAATGCCGCCGCGACGGCGTCGATCTCGAACAGCCAGCGCGGGTCGGCCAGCGCGTGCACGAACAGAAACGTCGAGCTCGGCCTGTGGCTGCCGAAGAAGTCGGTGCGGATCCGGTTGAACTCCGCCTGCAGCGACGGCGTCATCTCGACATGGCGAGTGAAGTAAAGACCAGTGCGGACGACATCGGCTGGGGTCAGCCCGGCTGATCGGAGCACCGCACCGACATTGTCGAAGGCGAGCCTCGCCTGCTCCAGAAGTCCTTCCCCGATCCGCCCATCGGCCGCGGCGCCGACCTGACCGGAAACGAAGAGGAACCGCTTCGGCGCAGGAAACTCGAGCCCCCAGCTGAGCGGCCCGACGACCGGCAGCACGTCATCCGGGTTATGTGGTGTGAACATGATCTGACGTCCTTCCGTGGCATCGTTCGTGGCGATCAGGCAATTGGCCGGAACCGACCCTGTTATCGTGAGTTAACCGACCTCATAGCCGAGGTCGTGATCAAATGTTCATCCGTTACGGGTACCGCATCGAATTCGACGTTTTCCAGCCGATGACGATCCTGACGGCGCTCGATCTTTCTGCCGAAAGACAGACCGATGTCATCGACGAGGATTGGCGGATGGGCGGCAGCGGGCTCAGCTGCCAGATCTTCAAGGATGCGTTCGGCAATACCCGGCGCCGCATCGAGGCCGCGCCCGGCACCGTCTCGCTCGAAAGCGTCGGGACGATCTACGACACCGGCTATACCGATCCATGGGCGCCATCGGCCCGCCAGGTTCCGGCAGGCGAGCTGCCGACTGAGGTCCTGCCGTTCCTGCTCGGCAGCCGCTATTGCGAGACCGACCTTCTCGGCAGCGAGGCTTGGATGCGGTTTGGTCATATCGAAGGCGGCTGGGCACGCGTCCAGGCCGTTTGCGATTTCGTCCATTCGCATCTTACCTTCGGTTACGGCTTCGCGCGCCCCACGCGTACGGCCGCTGAAGCCTATCAGGAACGCGTCGGCGTCTGCCGCGACTTCACGCATCTCGCGGTCACGCTTTGCCGTGCTCTGAATATTCCCGCGCGCTATTGCAACGGCTATCTCGGCGATATCGGCGTGCCGTTCAATCCGAGCCCGATGGACTTCAACGCCTGGTTCGAAGCCTATATCGGCGACCAGTGGTATCTCTTCGATGCGCGCCACAACATGCCCCGCATCGGCCGTATCACGGTTGCGCGCGGCCGCGACGCCGCCGACATCCCGATGCTGCACAGCTTTGGCCCGCACAATCTTCGCCGTTTCGAGGTGATGACCGAAGAAGTCGCCGACCCCGCGCTCCGCATCGCCGCCGAGTAGGGCGGCACCAGCTTGCTTGCGGTCCTTACCCAGGTCGGTGGCCGTCAGGAGACTTCGTGGCGCCAGAAAAGGTCATTCCGATTAAAATCAGCAGGCAGGCGGCGCTGATCAGGTTGACCTCGTACAATGCGGCAGCGGCTGACTGGGTCAACGGCACGATCGGCTGCCCGATCAATCCGACGACACATGCGTAGCCGGCGATGGCCAGCGCCACGATGCCATAGCTCCAGGACCGCTCGTCGGTTCTGAAACAAAGGCCAGCCAGCACGAGACAAGGCGCGAGGAACAGCGTCAGCCCGGCATCCGCCCCGAACAACGACAATGCGAGCAGTGAATTGAAGATACCGGCCAGCGGAAGCATCGCTCGGCCCAACGCGGAGTTACGGCGTGCAACGATCGGCGCGCACGCGAAGAATGGCGTCGACAACCAGGTCAGCATTGCTGCCATCCCGCCGCCGCCGGCAACCCACTGCACATAGAGCGGATAAAGGGGCTGGTTGGAAGCGACGATCAGCGCAATCCAATTGCTGGCGACGACAAGTGGATCGGGATGGTCCGCAAAGCGCTGGACACGATGCCAGCCCCTTCCCCACCGATCCATCATCCCGTCACCGCCTGCGCTGATCCGCCCCCCGCTCATCTTGCAGCGGCGACGATCTTTTCAAGGGCGCGGGCCGCGTATGAACGCGACCGTCACTGTTCATTGCCGCAAACCGCGCTCTACCTGGAGGCGAAGACGCCACCTCATGCGAAGGAGCGGCGCGGTTCTGCTGCGCGCGGTATTGACGCATATGCGCGTTCCACCCTGCGCCAGCACGCCAGAGCCCGCGGCCGGATCCACAACATTTCCGCAGCGACGGACGGGTCAGGACGAAAGCGATGACGCGCGCGCTCCTGTCGTCCCCCGGAAATGGGCCCGGATCGCGCCGGCTGCGCATCGACAAGCGCGCCGAACCACCCTAGCTTCGCCACAGAATGGACACGGCTTCGCCATCGACGGGGCAGCGTGGCACTAAAAGCCTTCGGAGGAAGCGATGGAACTCGACGCACTCTTCCTGTCACGCCTGCAATTTGCCTGGGTCATCATCTGGCATGTGATGCTTCCGGCCTTCACGATCGGCACCGCCTCTTATGTCGCCGTGCTCGAGACGTCCTATTTCATCACCAAGCGCGAAATCTATCTGCGGCTTTCGACCTTCTGGATCCGCATCTTCTCGGTCTCCTTCGGCATGGGCGTCGTCAGCGGCATCGTGATGCCGTTCCAGTTCGGCACCAATTGGAGCCGCCTGTCCGACGCCGCGGCCAATGTGATCGCGCCGCTTCTGGCGTATGAGGCACTCACCGCCTTCTTCCTCGAGGCGGCGTTTCTCGGTGTCCTGCTCTTCGGCCGCAACCTCGTGCCCCGCTGGGCCTATCTCGGCGCGACGCTGATGGTCGCCTTGGGCACGCTGATCTCGACCTTCTGGATCCTTTCGGCCAATAGCTGGCTGCAGACGCCGGCAGGCTATGAGGTCGTCGACGGACGCTTCTTCGCAACGTCCTGGCTGCAGGCGATCTTCAACCCATCCTTCCCCTATCGTCTCGCGCATAACGTCATCGGCTTCTACATCACCACCGGCTTCGTCGTGATGGGCGTCAGTGCTTATCTGCTGCGCCGCGGCACCTTTGCCGAGGAGGGCCGCGTCATGATGAAGATGACGCTCTG
This sequence comes from Kaistia soli DSM 19436, assembly GCF_900129325.1. Classification (GTDB taxonomy): domain Bacteria; phylum Pseudomonadota; class Alphaproteobacteria; order Rhizobiales; family Kaistiaceae; genus Kaistia; species Kaistia soli. Next base: position 415,883 of record NZ_FQUP01000004.1, read on the forward strand.
GCTGCTGACTGTGCTGGTGCCGCTTCAGATGTATGCCGGCGACGCCCAAGGCATCAACACGCTGCAGCATCAGCCGGCCAAGCTGGCCGCACTCGAGGCGATCTGGGAGACGGGCACCGAGATGCCGCTGACCCTGTTCGCCATCCCGGACGAGAAGACGGCAACTAATCTCTTCGCGATCGATATTCCCTATCTCGGCAGCCTGATCTGGACCCATACGCTCGATGGCGAGGTGCAGGGGCTCGACGCCTTCCCGCGCGAGAACTGGCCGCCGGTCGTGATCCCCTTCTTCGCCTTCCGCGCCATGGTGGGGCTCGCCGTGGTCATGCTGGGGCTCGTCGTCTGGGGGAATTGGCTCCGCTACCGAGGACGCCTGACCACTGACACACTCTATCTGAAGGTGCTCCAGATCACGACGCCGATCGGCTTCTTCGCGGTCATCTCGGGCTGGCTGATCAGCGAGGTGGGGCGACAGCCCTGGACCATCTACAACATGCTGCGAACGGCGGATTCTGTTTCGCCGTCGCTGACCGGGCTTGACGTGCTGATCTCGCTCATCGGCTATGTCGCGGTCTATCTCTTCGTTTATCCGACAGGCATCCTGCTGATGTACCGCATCGTGCGGAAGGGACCACGCCTGGCCTCGACAGACGACGACGACAGCCCCGTCAAGGGCGGCCGTCCGGATGCGCCGGTGATCGCCGGCGCCGTCGAGCAGTAAGGGAGCATGGCGATGAATACGGTCCTCGATTTCGTGCCGATCTGGACGGTCATCATTGGGATGGGTGTCTTCTTCTATGTGATGCTGGACGGCTTCGATCTCGGCGTCGGCATGCTCTATGGCTTCGCGCCCGACACGCCCTCCCGCAACCTGATCATGAACTCGGTCGCGCCCATCTGGGACGGCAACGAGACGTGGCTGGTGCTCGGCGGCGTCGCGCTGCTGGCAGCCTTCCCCCTCGCCTTCGCGATCATCATCCCGGCCGTCTATTTCCCGGTGCTGGTGATGCTGCTGTCGCTGGTCTTCCGCGGCCTCGCCTTCGAGTTCCGCTTCCGCGACAGCGAGCACAAGACGTTCTGGGACCATGCCTTCTGCTACGGATCGGCCTCGGCAACCTTCGCGCAGGGCGTCGTGCTCGGCAGCTTCATCCAGGGCTTCGAGGTCAGCGGCCGCACCTTCTCGGGTTCGTCCTTCGATTTCCTGACCCCGTTCTCGATCCTAACCGGAATCGCGCTGATGTTCGGCTATGCGCTCCTCGGCGCCGGCTGGCTGATCCTGAAGACCGAAGGCGCCGTTCAGGCGCTGGCGCGGCGCCAAGGCCGCATCTGCCTCATCGGCGTCGTCATCGCCATCGGCATCGTCAGCCTCTGGACCCCCTTCGCCAGCGCGGAAGTCGCGGCGCGGTGGTTCTCGTTCCCGAACATCATCATCTTCGCGCCGGTGCCGATCGCCGCGCTCGTGGTGGCGTTCCTGACCTGGCGCGCGCTCGGCTCAGCGCGTGAGGCCGCGCCGTTCATCGGCGCAATCTGCCTGTTCGCGCTGTCCTATATCGGCATTGCGATCAGCCTGTTCCCGATGATCGTGCCCTACAAGTATACGCTCTGGGACGCGGCCTCCTCCGAGGCGACGCAGGCCTTCCTGCTGGTCGGCACGCTGGTGCTGCTGCCGGTCGTGCTGATGTACACGGCATGGTCGTACTGGGTGTTCCGCGGCAAGGTGCGCGCCAATATCGGCTATCACTAGGTGCCCGGGAGCGGCCGGCAGCACCCGGCCGCCGACGATCGCGATCCCTGCGGAACGGCTGACCGTGACGGCGCTTGGCGCCGTCTCGCATATCGACCATGGCGAGGGCGCGCCCTTGCTGGCCCTGCATGGCGGCATGGGCGGCGCCGACCAGGCCTTCCTCTTCGCAGCCGCTCTCGCGCCCGATCTCACCCGCTGGCGTCTGATCGCGCCGACGCGTCCCGCCTATGGCGGCGCCCGAGCGACGGCGCCGACGCTCGACGCCGAGGCAGACCGCCTCGCCTCCCTGCTGGACCAACTCGGGATCGGGCGGATCACGGTCGCCGCGCTGTCGGCCGGCGGTCCGGTTGCGATCGCTTTCGCGCTCCGCCACGCGGAGCGTTGCGACAGACTGCTGCTCGCCTCGGCGATCACCGGGCGGATGACCGTCAGGCCCGATCTGCTGCGCGGCCTTCGCTTAGGCCGGCTCGCCGCGCGCCTGCCGTTCATCAAGAGCTTCCTGCGGCGGCGGCTTGCCGCGGATCCTGCCCGCGCCGTCCGCCGCCTCGCCGGCGACGCCGACCTCGCGCGGCGGCTGCTGTCCGATCCGGAAGCATTCGGGCTGCTCCACGCGCTTGAGCAAAGCCTGCTAACACGGTCGGTCGCCCGCATCGACGGGACCTCCGCCGATCTCCACCGCATCGCGCGCCTGCCGCCTTTCCAATTCGAGGCACTCGCAATGCCTGTCCTCGCGATTCACGGGCGCGCCGACCGCGTCGTCCCCTTCGATCATGCTGCATCACTCGCAGCCCGTGCGCCAAATGCCCGTTTGCTGCCGATCGAGCATGGCCGCCACCTAGCGCTCTTCACCCATCTCGCCGAGGCTCGCAGCGCGATCCTGCCCTTTCTGCACGGATGAACCCTGTCGGATTAGTCCCGGCTCAAGCGTCCTTGGGCGAGCAGCCGAGGCTGCTTCGATCAAACAGGAGAAGACCATGGCAAGAACCGCGGCCGTCCTCGTCGCCCGGCTGATCTTCGGCGGCATTTTCGTGATGGCGCTCGTCTTCAAATTCGCCGATATGGGCCAGACAGCCACCTACATCGCCTCAGCGGGCTTCCCATTCGCCCTTCCGCTCGCCTGGATCGCGGCCTTCTTCGAACTGGCGCTCGCCGTCTGCTTCCTCTCGGGCGCCTTCTTCACGGAGGCTTCGATACTCGCGGCGATCTACGTGCTGTTCCTCGCCTTTGCCTTCCACGGTCCGTCGCATTGGACCGCCAATCAGGCCGAGTTCGGCTTCTTCGTCGATCACTTCACATTCTTCGCCGGCCTGCTGTTTGCCGCCGTGCACGGACCGGGCGATCGCCTGGTGCTGCGCACGCCGCCGCTCCTCGGTCGCGCCGCGCGCTGAGATGACGGAACCGGGCGTCGCCATGGCGATTTGAATCATCGGCCGCGCCCTGCGGCGATGTCCGGGAGTTCTCCATGTCCGACAGCGTTAGCGTGCTGCAAGCCGTCCGTGCCGATTCCCTCGACATCGAACGGCGACGGCGCGGTCGCGGCTTTGCCTATTTCGGTGCCGACGGCAAGCAGATCCGCGACCCCGAGACCTTGGCGCGCATTCGCAGCCTCGCCATCCCGCCCGCCTATACCGACGTCCGCATCGCGTCCCTGCAGAGCGCCCATCTCCAGGCCATCGGCCGCGACGTGGCCGGGCGCCTGCAATATCGCTATCACCCCGATTGGGATGTCGAGCGCGAGGCGCGCAAGGCCGAGCGGCTGTCGGAGATCATCAAGGTGCTGCCGCGCGTCAGAGCGGCGGTCCGGCGCGATGTCGCCGGCGCGGCGCTGAGCCGACGCAAGGCGCTCGCCGCCGCGGTTGCGATCATCGATGAAACCCATATCCGGGTCGGCGGGGAGTTCTATCTGGAATCGAGCGGTGCCCATGGCGCAGCAACACTGCTCAAGCGGCAGGTGCGCCTTTCGACCTCCGGGCTGACACTCTGCTTCCGCGGGAAGGGCGGCAGCACCATCCGCTGCGCCGTCATCGACAGGCAATTGGCGCGCGCCATCCGGCGCATCTCGACGCTGCCCGGTCGCCGCCTGTTGCAATATCGCGACGAAGGCGGCGCGGTGAGGACAATCCGCTCCGACGATATCAATGCCTATCTGAAGCGCGTGTCCGGCCGCGACATTTCGGCGAAGGACTTCCGCATGCTGGCGGCAAGTGCCGCCGCGACGGAGCAGTTGGCCAGCATGGCACCCGCTCACTCGGAGCGCATGCGGCGCCGTCAGATCGCCGAGGTCATGCGCCTCGTCGCGGCCGACCTTGCCAACACGCCTGCCGTCGCGCGGAAGAGCTATGTCCACGCGCTGGTGGTCAAGGCCTTCGAGGCCGGCGCCCTCCCCGCCATTCTCCGGCGCGCCCGCACTGGGCAGCATCGCAGCCGCGGCGAGAATGCTCTCGCGCGGCTGATGTCGCTACGCCTCGCCGACGCCTGAGCGGTTACACGCGGTCGAGCGCGGTCTCAGGCGTCAAATCGGTCGGGGCCCATTCGACAGGCTTCAGGCCTGTATCAGTGCGCCATCTGGCCCAATAGGGCGCCGCGCCCTGATCCTCGGCGCCATCTTCTTCCAGCATGCGTGCCTTGCTGCGCCAGCGCATCAGATGGCACGCACCATTCTCCTCCCGCCCGACGACGAGCGTGCCGTCGCGTGGCGCGGTATCCATCGGCTGGAAAGGGCCGAGCTGACCGAGATCGTCATCGGTCGTCTGGTTGGCCTCTCGGCTGCTCTTGTCCGCGAGTGACTCGTTCATCGCTGTCTCCTCTCATTTCAGCAATCCAATGCTCGTCGCCGCGAAAGGCTGCGACGGCTGCTCAGACAGCGGCAAAGCGGACGATCTCTAGCCGTGCCCGACAGCGAGCCCGAGCTTGTGAATCAATGCCCTTGCGTCGTCCGGGGCATGGCGTTTGTCGGTATTGTCGAAATAGACATAAACATCGCGCGGCGCCGGGTGTGCATCGGGCGGCCCGGCCGTGTCGGCATCGGCCGCCGGCTTTCCATCGGCGAAGGCACGGATGAGCCGTGCCCAGCGATCGAGCGCGGCCTCGCTATACCCGCTGCGATAGAGCTCCTCCGAGCCATGCAGGCGGAGATACGCAAAGTCGGCCGTGAGATCCATCAGCCGGGGCCATTCGACCGTGTCCGCACAGACCAGCGCCACGCGGCGGTGGCGCAACATTTCGATGAAGTCGCCGTTTCGGAAGCTGTCATGCCGGATCTCGACGCCGTGGCGGACCCTGTGCGCCGCGACATGATCCGGCAGTTCGATCCCCGGCAGGCGGGAATCGTGCTTCCGCGCGAGCGCCAGCGCGGCCTCGGCGTCGTGCGGCAACTGCGCCAGAAAATCATCAAGGCGCGCGGCGTCGAAAGCGAAGCTGGCCGGAAATTGCCACAGCACCGGCCCGAGCTTGGGGCCGAGCTCAAGCACGCCCGACGCGAAGAAATTGGCAAGCGGAGCCTCCGGCTCGCGCAGGCGCCGCATATGGGTGATGTAGCGCGGGCCCTTCACGGCGAAGACGAAATCGTCCGGGGTTTCGGCAGCCCATCGGCGAAAGGTCTCCGGCCGCTGCAGCCGATAGAAGGTGCCGTTGATTTCGATGCTGGCGAACGCATCGGCCGCAAAGGAGAGTTCGTGCTTATGGGCGAGGCCTTGCGGATAGAAATGGCCGCGCCAGGGCGAATAAGTCCAGCCGGAAACGCCAATCCTGATCGTGCCCTGTCGTCTCATCGCGTCCTTGTCTCCCGGACGACGAAACGCTTCGCGCGGCCATGGGGTTGCGCAGCAACGGCTCTCACCACTCGATCAGGGTATGCGCATTTCTATGCTCCGCTCGACGAAGCTTGGCCTTGGCTATTCCGGAGATGATCCTGTTTTGGGAACGAAATTTCGGGAACGAAGCTTGGCGGGCCGGGATTGGTATGCAGTCGCGCGGCATCACCGCGGCGCGGGCATCCGAATCCATTCCCATTTAAGGAGCACCGCCATGGCTGAGCATTCCAATACTTCTGGCCGCGGCTTCGCCTCGATGGACGGGGACAAGCAGCGGGACATTGCCCGCAAAGGCGGCGAAAGCGTCCCGAACGAGAAGCGCAGCTTCTCGCAGGATCGTCGTCTCGCGGCCGATGCCGGCCGAAAGGGCGGCGAAAGCGTTCCGCATGAAAAGCGCAGCTTTTCGATGAACCGTGAACTCGCCGCGGCAGCGGGCCGCAAAGGGGGCGCGGCCTCGCATGGTGGCGCCAAGAAAACATCGAGTGCACGTTCGAAATCCGACGCACTCACCGAGGACTTGGATCGCTCAGCCGATTCGAGTCGCAAGGGCAGCGCGCATTGATCGGCGGGCACCGCGCTCCCGATCATGCCACTTGCTGCTGCACGTCCGGACATTTCCCACGTCCATGACCACCCTGTCCCAGCTTCTCGCAGGCCTGCACATTCTCATTGTCGAGGACGATGCGCTCATCGCCTTTGATCTGGCGGAGAATTTCACACACGCCGGCGCCGTCGTGATCGGCCCGGTCAATACGGTCGGCAGTGCCTTGCGCGCCATTGCAGAGGCCGACCGTCTCGACGCGGCTGTCGTCGATCTCAACCTTTTCGGCGAACTCGCCTTTCCGGTCGCTGACCTGCTGCTCGAGCGCAGCATACCCTTCGTCTTTGCGACCGGGCTCGATGCCTCCGATATTCCGATGCGCTACGCCGCGATCGGCCATTGCGCCAAACCCGTCGCGCCCGCCAACCTTGCCGAGGCCTTTTCGTGGCTGCAGCGCGACGCTGGATGATCACCTAACGACGCGCTGGCTAGAGGCCTGCCCTCAGCTGCCAATAAGTCCCTGATAGACCTTCACATAATCCTGCGCCATGCGGCGCGCCGTGAAGCGTCGCTCGAATTCCTGGCGGATCCGGTGACGCGGCAGATCGTCGATCGAGCGCACCGCGTCGACGGCCTCATCGAGGCTCTCGACGATTCGCCCGGTAACACCGGGCTCGATGACCTCGGGTACAGAACCGGCCCGCCACGCGACGATCGGCGTTCCCGCAGCCATCGCCTCGATCATCACAAGGCCGAACGGCTCGGGCCAGTCGATCGGGAAGAGTAGTGCCTTCGCCTTGCCGAGCAGGTCCGCCTTCCCACTGTCGTCACGCTCGCCGAGATATTCGACACCCTCGGTTGCCAGCAGCGGTTCGATCTCTTCCCGGAAATAGCGCTCGTCGGCAGCATCGACCTTCGCGGCGATCTTGAGCGTCATGCCGAGCGCTGAGGCGACTTTGATGGCGCGATCCGGTCGCTTGTCCGGAGAAATCCGGCCGAGAAACAACAGATAACCGCCCGATCCGTCGCCTTCGGTGATCAGATCCTCCGGCATGCCATGCGGCACGGTCGCGACATACCGCGCATCCGGTAGCGGCAGGCGCTGGTTGTTCGAAATCGAGACCAGCGGCATCTCCGGATGGGCGGCCACTGCCTCGGCGGCCTCTTCGCGGTCGAGCCGGAGATGCAGGGTCGTCAGGCACTTGTTCTCAGCACCCGGAAAGGCGCCGAAATGCGCGAACTCGGTGTGGAAATGGACAATGTCGAAATCGTCGAGCTGGCTTCGCACATGTGCAAAGACATCGGCGAGCGCCGCGTGATCGCGCCCGGCGCTCCGGCTGGCCTCTGCACGTGTCACGAAATGGCTTGCGCTTGTTTCCGAGTCCCCGGTCGCAAACAGCGTCACCTCATGGCCGTCCTCGACCAACGCCTCGGTCAGCCATGAAATGACGCGCTCCGTCCCGCCATAAAGACGCGGCGGCACCGCCTCAAGCAGCGGCGCAACCTGGGCAATCCGCATCGATCATCCTCCGAAGGCAAGACAGGGTCTCCCTTCAACGGATGGACTGCGGCAACGTTCCAAGGCGCCGGCCAAGCGCACAAGGTCACGGCCGGCGATAGTGCGTCTAAGGCGCGCGGGGCAGGAGCACCGCGTCGATGGCGTGGGCGACACCATCTTCGGCATTGGAAGTCGTCACATAGTCCGCCAGCGCCTTGACCTCGTCGCTGGCATTGCCCATGGCGATCGCGAGGGCACCGACGGAAAACATCGGCAGGTCGTTGACCATGTCGCCGACCACCGCCACCTCGTCGAGCGGAACGCCAAAATGGCTGGCGAGCGCCTTCACCGCATAGCCCTTGTCGGCGCTCGGATGCGTGATGTCGAGATAATAGGTCTGCGATCGCTTGGCCGACGCGCTGGTGCCGAGCAGTTGCTGCAGTTCGACCTCGCAGCGGATGAGCAGTTCCGGGTCCTTGGACGAGCCGACGATCTTGCCGGCGCGCGCGATATGATCGCCGAAATCGGTCACCGCAATCGGCTCGAAGCCCACGGTGTGAACCTCGTGCGCCACATAGGGCCCGTCAATATCGGTGACGAACCACTCGCCGTCTGCAAACACCCAGACATCGACGCCGGCCTTTCGCAATTCGTCGACCGCAAGGCGTGCGGCCGCCTCCGGCACGAAATGCTGCTCGATCGGCGTCAGGTCGGCCGCGACGATCGATGACCCGTTGAAGCCGGCAAACCGGTCGACGCCGAGCGGTCCGGCCACCGACAGCATCCCCCGCGGCGGCCTGCTGGAGACGATCGAAAAGGCGATCCCGGCGGCGCGAAGCTGCGCCACGGCCTCGATCGTCGCCGGCGCCACATGCTTGTTGGGACTCGGTGTGACAATCGTGCCGTCGACGTCGGACACAAGAAGCGAAATCCGCTTTGGAAGGGCGCGGCCGGTCATTTGGGAGCCTTCTCGTCGAGGGAGAACCAGGAGAAGCCATCGCGCTCGATGAGCGCATCGGCAGCGGCCGGCCCGGCCGAGCCGGCCGGATAGTGATAGATCTCGCCGGGCGCATTGGCCCAGGCCTCGAGGATCGGTTCGACCGCCGCCCAGCCGGCCTCGATATTATCGGCGCGCTGGAACAAGGTCGCGTCACCGACGAGACAGTCATAGATCAGCGTCTCGTAGCCTGTGGAAGGCTCGCGCTTGAAATAGTCGGCATAGCGGAAGTCCATGTCGACTTCGGCGAGGCGTACCGCGCGGCCAGGGATCTTGGCGGCGAGACGCAAGGAAATGCCTTCGTCAGGCTGCACCCGCACGACGAGCGCATTCGGCTGCAGGCTGTTGGTGGGCGTGTCCTGAAACAGCGTATGCGGCGGACTCTTGAACTGCACCACAATCTCGGTCTTGCGGACCGACATCGCCTTGCCGGTGCGGATATAGAACGGCACGCCCGACCAGCGCCAGTTCTCGACTTCGAGCTTCAGCGCGACATAGGTCTCGGTCCGGCTGGTCGGCGAGACATCCGCTTCCTCGCGATAATCCTTGACCGCGACTCCCCCGACCTCGCCGGCGGCATATTGCGCGCGCACGGCATAGGCAGTCGCTTCGTCCGGCGTCAGTTTCCTGATCGCCTGGATGACCTTGGCCTTCTCGGTGCGGATCGCATCGGCGTCGAACGAATTCGGCGGCTCCATCGCGATCATCGCGAGCAACTGGAACATGTGGTTCGGCACCATGTCGCGCATCGCGCCAGTCGCATCATAGAAGCCACCGCGCCGCTCGACCGTTACAGTCTCGGCAGCGGTGATTTGGATATGATCGATGAAGTTGCGATTCCAGATCGGCTCGAAGATGCCGTTGCCGAACCGCATCGCCATGACGTTCTGCACCGTCTCCTTGCCGAGAAAGTGGTCGATGCGGAAGATCTGGCTCTCGTCGGCGGCGCGCAGCAGCTGCGCGTTCAGCGCCTGGGCCGAGGCGAGGTCCATGCCGAACGGCTTCTCGACGACGATCCGGCGGAACTCGGTTTCGTCCTCGGCAAGGAGGCCAGCCTTGTCGAGATGATCGGCGATCGGGCCGAAGAAGCGCGGCGCGACGGCGAAATAGAAGACAGCGCCATGCGAAGCCGGCTCATTGGCGGCGATGCGCTCATGGATCGTCTGGTAGGTCGCGGGATCGTCGAAATTGCCGACGACATAGCCGGTGCGCTGCATCAACCAAGCCCACGCGTCCTTATCGACCGTCGCACCCGCAGCCTGCGCCAGGCCCCTGGCTGTCTCGGTCAGATAGGCGCGGTAGTCTTCCTCGCTGTGATCGACGATATCGACGCCGATGACGCTGAAGGCCGGATCGAGCGCGCCGTCGCGCGCAAGATTATAGAGGGAGGGCATCACCAGCCGCTTGGTGAGGTCGCCCGACCCGCCAAAGATGATCATCGTGGAGGGCGGTGCGGGCGTCGCATCCTTCGGCAGCACCGGTTTACCTGGAAACGCTGTCATCGGATGTCCCTTTCTCGAGGTCGATTCACTTTGAGGCAGCCTTTGCTTGCTACGGCTAGCGCTGAGGAAGTGTTAAGTGCGGAGCGAATCAGCGAGATCGGAACGTGGCGTCAGGCTGTCGGCAGGCAATATGCCCTGTCGAACGCATGGATTTACGACGGAACCGAACCTAAGCTGCAAGCCCAAAAAAACCGGAGACGACCATGGATGCATCCGACACCGTGCCGCCGGGGAAGCCCGGCCTGCCGCCGCGCTGGACTTCGAGCGCCAAAAGCGGCGTCGGGACGGCGGGAACCGCGGCGAGCCGGATCTGGTTCACGGTCAGCCATGGCATCCTGAACGAGATCTACTGGCCGCGTGTAGACGCGGCCTGCACGCGCGATTTCGGCTTCATGGTCACCGGACTCGACGGCTACTTCGCCGAGGAAAAGCGCGACGCTGATCATGGCATCGCCATGATCGAGGAAGGCGTTCCCGCGTTCCGCCTCACTAATACCGCGCGCGACGGGCGTTGGCGCATCGAGAAGGAAGTCCTGACCGATCCGAAGCGCGAGACGCTGCTGCAGCGTCTCACTTTCGAGGCGCTGCAGGGATCGGAAAGCGACTATCGCCTGTTCGGGTTGATCGCACCGCATCTTATCAATGGCGGCAGCAACAACACCGCCTGGATCGACGACTACAAGGGCACGCCGATGTTGTTCGCGACCGGCGCCAAGGCCGGCGCGCTCGCGGTCGCCTGCTCGGTGCCGTTCCTGGCGCGCTCGGTCGGCTATGTCGGCGCGTCTGACGGCTGGCAGCAGCTTTCGCGCGATGGCGAACTTAACGAAAGCTGGCGCATGGCCGCCGACGGCAATGTCGCCCTCGCGGCCGAAATCGACCTCGCGGCCGCCAACGAAGCCCTGATCGCGGTCGCCTTCGGTTCACGCTGGGAAGAAGCAGCCTACAAGGCGCTGTCCAGCATCCAGGCCGGCTTCGACGTGGCGCGCCGCGCCTATTCGGCCGGCTGGCGCGCCTACCAGAAGCGGCTGCTGCCGCTGGATAGGCCTGCCGGCGCCAGCAACCTTAACAGCTATCGCATCAGCGCCGCGGTGCTCGCCACGCACCAGCCGGCCTCCTTCCCGGGTGCAGCCATCGCCAGCCTCTCCATTCCCTGGGGCTTCTCCAAGGGAGACGAGGACCTCGGCGGCTATCATCTCGTCTGGCCGCGCGATCTCGTTGAGACGGCCGGCGGCTTTCTCGCCGCCGGCGCGGTCGACGAGGCTAAGGCGGTGCTGGCTTATCTGACGGCCATCCAGGAAGCCGATGGCCACTGGTCGCAGAATGTCTGGCTCGACGGCTCGCCCTATTGGGGCGGCGTGCAGATGGACGAGTGCGCATTCCCGATCATCCTCGCCGATATGCTGCGCCGTCACGGCCATCTCGACAGCATCGAGATCGCCCGCATCAAGCCGATGATCGAAAAGGCGGCGCATTTCATCGTCTGCAACGGTCCGGTGACCGGACAAGACCGCTGGGAGGAAGACGCCGGCTATTCGCCCTTCACGCTCTCCGTCGAAATCGCTGGCCTTCTGGCCGCGGCCGACCTTTTGGAGATCCTCGGCGAGAAGAAGGCCGCACACTATCTGCGGCAGACGGCCGACAGCTGGAACGAGGATATCGAATACTGGACTTACGCCACCGGCACCGAACTCAGCAAGCAGCTCGGAATCGAGGGCTATTACGTGCGGATCGCCACGGCCGACACCGCTGATGGTGCCTCGCCGCTCGATGGCTTCGTGCCGATCAAGAACCGACCGCCGGCGGACATGAGCAAGCACGCAACGATGCTGATCAGTCCCGATGCGCTGGCGCTCGTCCGTTTCGGCCTCCGCGCCGCCGACGATCCGCGCATCGTCGACACGGTCACAGCCATCGATGCGACACTGAAGGCCGAGCTGCCGCAGGGTCCGATCTGGTATCGCTACAATGGAGACGGCTATGGCGAGCATGAGGACGGCCGTCCCTTCAATGGCACGGGGATTGGTCGTCCCTGGCCGCTCCTGACCGGCGAGCGGGCGCATTACGAGATCGCGGCCGGACGAATTCCGCTGGCCGAGCAACTGCTCGACACGCTGGAGCAATCGGCGAGCTCAGGCGGCATGCTCCCCGAACAGGTCTGGGACAGCGCCGACATCCCCCAGCGCGAGCTCTATCACGGCCACCCCTCGGGCAGCGCGATGCCCCTCGTGTGGGCGCATTCCGAGCACATCAAGTTGCTTCGCTCGCTGAGCGACGGCGCCGTGTTCGACATGCCGCCGCAGACGGTCAAGCGCTACCAGCAGGACAAGGTGAAGGCCGAGGTGCGCATCTGGCGCTTCACGCAGAAGATCCGCACCGTGTCGCATGGCCGGGCGCTCCGGATCGAGGTCGAATCCCCGGCCGTCGTGCATTGGTCGAAGGACAATTGGGCGACGACGGAAGACACCCCAACGACGCTCAACGCCTTCGGAATTCATATGCTCGATATCGATACGTCGCGCATTGCCGCCGGCCACATCATCAGATTCACCTTCTTCTGGCCGGATTCGAACCGCTGGGAGAATGTCGATTTCGAAGTCACGGTCGAGCGGGCGCGGCACGACGCGCATCGCGGCAGCCGTTGATCGCAGCAGTGGAGACAGACGTGACAGGCATTCTTGCAATCGATGTCGGCGGCACCGGCCTCAAGGCAGCGGTCATCGACGACAAGGGCGCACTCATCAACGAACGTGCCCGTGTCGAGACGCCGCATCCTTGTCCGCCGTCGCTTTTTCTCGACGCCATCGGCGGATTGGTGAAGGGCTTTCCCGCCTATGACCGCATCGCCGTCGGCTTTCCAGGCGTCGTGCGCAATGGCTGCATCCTGACCGCGCCCAATCTCGGGACCGAAGGCTGGGCCGGCTTCGACCTCGCCGCCGCGCTGGAGAAGCAGCTCGGCCATCCGGTGCGCATCATCAACGATGCGGAGATGCAGGGCATGGCGATCATCAGCGGCAAGGGGCTCGAATTCGTCCTGACTCTTGGCACCGGGGCCGGCACTGCGCTGTTCCGCGACGGCGATCTGATGCCGCATATGGAACTCGCGCATCATCCGATCCACGACGACAAGACCTATGACGAATATCTCGGCAATGCTGCCTTCGAGGACAAAGGCAAGAAGCACTGGAACAAGCGCGTCGAGAAGGCGATCGACCTGATCTTCACGCTGCTGCATTTCGACCAGCTGCATATCGGCGGCGGCAATGCCAAGCATATCGAGACGGACACGCTGCCGAAGAATGTCACCATCGCCTCGAACGAGGCCGGGCTCGAGGGCGGTGCGTTCCTCTGGAAGAAGCGCTGACCCGCAGCGGCGCTAGGTGGCGACCGCGACTGCCGAGATCTCTGCGAGGTAGGCGTCAAGCGACGCCGCCTCGTCGCGGCTGAAGCGGAGCCCGAGCTTGGTGCGGCGCCAGAGAATGTCGTCGGCGCTCGCTGCCCATTCATGGGCCACGAGATAGCGGACCTCCGCCTCGAAGAGGTCCGCGCCGAAGCGACTGCCGAGATCGGAATAGCTGCTGGCGTCACCGAGCATGATGAAGACCCGCGTGCCATAGAGCCGGAGCAGCCGCCGCGCATGCTCCGGCTTCAGGAACGGAAAGGCCGCTGTGAGGCGGGCCAGTTCCTGCTCGAAGCCGGTGGCGGGGAATTCACCGCCGGGCAGTGGCTTCGACGCCGTCCATGGCTCGCCCTTCTTGCCGAGATGATGTTCGATCTTCTCCAGCATCGATTCAGCCAGGCGGCGATAGGTGGTGATCTTGCCGCCGAAGACATTGATCGCCGGCGCGCCCGGGACAGGCTCGTCCTTCAGCACATAGTCGCGCGTCGCCGCCTGCGCCTTGGATGCGCCATCGTCGAACAGGGGGCGAACCCCCGAATAGGTCCAGACGATGTCGGCGCGCCGGACCGGCTCGACGAAATATTCGCTCGCGGCGGCGCAGAGATAATCGATTTCGCCTTCGCTGATGACGACATTGTGCGGGTCGCCGGGATAGTCCTGATCGGTGGTTCCGATGAGGGTGAAATCATCCTCGTACGGAATCGCAAAGATGATTCGCCCATCGCGGTTCTGGAAGAAATAGGCGCGCGGATCGTCGAACTTCTTCTTCACGACGATATGGCTGCCCTGCACCAGGCGGACGTGATGGGCGTCATTGCGACCGAGCGTATCGGTCAGGACGTGATCGACCCACGGGCCGGCGGCATTGACGATCAGCCGTGCCCGCACGGTCTCCTGCACGCCGCTGCGCCGGTCTTCCATCGTGACCAGCCAGGCATCGCCCTCGCGTCGCGCCGAAACAACCTTGGTTCGCACATGCACGGCCGCACCACGATCGGCGGCATCACGCGCATTGAGCACGACGAGCCGGGCATCATTGACCCAGCCGTCCGAATATTCGAACGCCGTGGTGAAGCCCGGCTTCAGCGGCTTGCCGGCAGGATCGCGGCGCATGTCGAGCGTGCGAGTCGCCGGCAGCAACTTGCGGCCACCGATATGATCATAAAGGAAGAGCCCGAGGCGAATGAGCCAGGCCGGGCGGAGGCCCTTCGCATAGGGCAGCACGAACCGCATCGGATGAATGATGTGCGGCGCGAGCGACCACAGCACTTCGCGCTCCATCAGCGCCTCGCGCACCAGGCGGAACTCGTAATATTCGAGATAGCGAAGGCCGCCATGGATCAGCTTGGTCGAGGTCGACGAGGTGCCGCTGGCAAGATCGTTCATCTCGGCAAGGCAGACGCTGTAGCCGCGGCCGACCGCGTCGCGGGCGATGCCACAGCCATTGATGCCGCCACCGATGACGAAGATATCGTAGCTCGGAACGTCCACGCTGGCCTCCAGCCGCCCTTGAATCCGCCCTCCGCGGCGGGCCGCCAAGCTAGTATGAAACACCCCGAGGCGGAAGGCGCGCGATGACAGGCCCGCGATCTGTCGCGTTCGGGGTTGAACCCCGCCGCCCCGGGGACGATAAGGTCAGGATCAGGATGGCAGGAGACCAGACGATGGACGTTCTCGAGCTTCTCGGCGCGCTGCATCATGCGCTCCAGCAGGATGTCACTTTCGCCGATCCGGTCGCCTGGCGCGACGCGCTCGCCATCATCCGGCGCGAAGTCGAGGCTGATCCCGCCACCGACCGCTACGATCGCGAGACGCTCGACGTGATCACGCTGAAGCTCGACACGCTGATCGCCGAGATCGAAAACGGCGTGGCCGACCCCGATTTCAAGCCGGCGCGAACCTGGGTTGCCGCGCTCGGCGCCGCGATCCATCGCCGGAGGACGGCCGAGGCCGCAGCCGCCGACGAAGCCGGTCGGCCGGTCGGCAAGCCGCATTAGCGTCAATCGATGACGATCAGGTCCTGGAAGCCGCGCGTCAGCGGCTCGCCGCCCCCTGGCCGCACCACGATGCAGTCCTCGACCCGTGCGCTGAAGCTGCCGTCCTGTAGGATGCTGGGCTCGACGGTGAAGATCATGCCTTCCTGCACCACGGTGTCGCTGCCCTTGGTCAGGAAAGGCGGCTCGTGCACGTCGGAACCAATGGCATGGCCGAGGCGGTGGCGGAACGCCTTGTCATAGCCGGCCGCCGCGATCACGTCGCGGGCCGCAGAATCGACCTCGGCGCATGTCGCCTCGCCCGCCTTCAAGGCCGCGATCCCGGCCGCCTGCGCGTCCATGATCAGGCGATGCACCTTGATCTGTTCGGCGCTCGGCGTGCCGAAGGAGACCGTGCGGCCATAGTCGTAGCACATGCCGTCAAGCACGGCGCCAAAGTCCAGCAACACCGACACCGGCGGGTTCAGCTTGCGCGGCCAGGTCTTCAAGGGCTGGCCGAGCAGCATCGGATGATTGGTGCCGGTGTTGTAGAGCGAGGTCGTGAAGGACGGTCCGAGCGAACCGTGCCGCTTCATCTGGTAGTCGAGCTCGGCGACGACATCGAGTTCGGTCATGCCGAGCTTGAAGGTCGCGACCGCGTCGGTGAGCGCCGCCTCGGTGATGCGGCCGGCGGCGCGCATCGTCTCGATCTCGTCGGCATCCTTGATGACGCGCAGCTTGCGCAGCAGCGCCGTCGCCGATACGAAGCGCGCATCCGGGATCAGCTTCTGGATCTGGATGAGCGACTCGGCCTCGGCATTCTCGCTGACGGCGATGCGCGGCGAGGCGGGCAGCTTCATCTCATCAATGATGCCCTTGGCCATCACGGCCGGATCGTCCCAATCGCCGAGCACGCGGATCTCGAAGCCCGAAATGCCGCCTTTGCCGCCAAGCTCCGCTGTCATGCGCGGCAGCGTGAGGATGGGCGCCCGTTCCGCCGAAAGCCAGGCGCCTTCAAGCCACGCGCCCGGATGCAGTACCCGGCCATAATTCGGAATGTCGCGGTGGATGCCCGTCAGGTAATCGAGATCCGTGCCGATATGGAAGAAGACGAGGTCGGCCGCGCCGGCGATCAGGTCTTGGAAGCGCTGCATGCGTTGCTGGTAGTTGGGCATCGTGATCTCCAGGGGGTTGGCGGCGGAAGCACGGGCGCGTCACGCAAAGGCCGCGACCGGCTCCGCACGATGACAAGCGGCCGTTCTGCCGGGACCGAGCACGCGTCGTTCCGGAACCTCGACCGCGCAGCGCTGGATGGCGATCGGGCAGCGCGGGTGGAAACGGCAGCCGGGCGGCGGCAAGGCCGGATCGGGCACGTCGCCGGGGAGGTCTGTCGGCATGCGGCCACGGCCATCCGGCTCGGTGATCGCGCCGATGAGGCCGGCCGAATAGGGATGCAGCGGCGCGCGCCACAGTGGCTCGCTCGGCGCGGTCTCGACGATACGGCCGAGATACATGACGGTCGTGATGTCGGCGATGCGCCTGACGATCGAAAGATCGTGCGAAATGAACAACAGCCCGACCTTCAGATCATCGACCAGGGAAACGAGCAGGTTGGCGATCGAGGCCTGCGCCGAGGCATCGAGGGCGGAGATCGGCTCGTCGGCGACGATGCAGCGCGGCTGCGCGGCGAGCGCCCGGGCGATTGCGATGCGCTGGCGCTGGCCGCCGCTGAACTGATGCGGAAAGCGATCCGCAATCCCGGCTGACAGGCCTACCCGCTCCAGACACTCCCCGACCGATAGACGCCGGCCGCCATCCCCTTCTGAAACGCGCAAGCCATCGCCGATGAGATCGGCGATGCGGCGTCGCGGATTGAGCGAGGAGAACGGATCCTGGAACACCATCTGCAGCCGCCGCTGCGCAGCAGGCCGGGCCCGCTGGCCGAGCGGCTCGACCGGCTCGCCGTCGAAGGTGACGCTGCCGGAGGCCGGACGGATCAGGCCGACGGCCGCCTTGCCGAGCGAAGACTTGCCGCAGCCGGATTCGCCGACCAGCGCCACGATCTGCCCTTCCTCGACATCGAGATCGCAGCCGGCAACCGCCGTCACCGTCGCGCCGGAATGGCCGCGATAACGCACGACGAGGTCGCGGATCGACAGGAGGCTCATGCCGGCACCGCCATCAGCGGATCGATGGGACAGGCGATCACGCGGCCCGGCGCCACAGGCATCAGGTCCGGTACATCGGCCCGGCAGATATCCTCGGCGAAGCGACAACGCGGATGAAAGGCGCATCCAACCGGGAAGCGCCCGATCGCCGGCGGCGAGCCCGGCAGAGCACGCAGCGGATGATCGGACGGACTGCCATGCGGCAGGGCATCGAGGAGACCGCGCGTATAAGGATGGCGGGGCAAAGCCAGCACGTCCGAACGCGCGCCACGCTCGACGACGCGGCCGGCATACATGACATAGACCCGGTCGGCGAGCGCCGACATCACGCCGAGATCATGCGTGATCAGCAGCACCGAAAGCTGGAGTTCCCGGCGCAAACCCTCGATCAGCCTGAGAATGCCGGCCTGCACCGTCACATCGAGCGCGGTGGTTGGCTCGTCGGCGATCAGGAGCTTCGGGCCGGCGGCGAGTGCCGACGCGATGGCGATGCGCTGCCGCATGCCGCCGGAGAACTGGTGCGGATAGCGGGTCATCGCCTCGCGCGGGTTCGGGATACGCACCCGGTCGAGCATCTCCACGGCAACGGCGTCGGCCGCATGCTGGCTGAGATGCAGGTGGAAGCGGACATGCTCGGTCATCTGCCGGCCGATGGAGAGCATCGGATGCAGCGCCGTCATCGGGTCCTGGAAGACCATCGCGACTTCGGAGCCGCGCACGGCCCGCGCCGCCCGTCCGCTCGCCAGAAGATCGCGCTCTTCGAAGAAAATGCGCCCGCCGGATCGCGCTCCGCCCGGCAGCAGGCCGAGCACGGACAGCGCCGTCAGCGTCTTGCCGCTGCCGCTCTCCCCGGCAAGGCCGACGATCTCGCCGCGCCCAATGGCCAGATCGACGCCGCGCACGGCCTCGGCACGATGACCCTCGGCGGTCGGCAGCGAGATCGTGAGACCCTCGATCGACAGTAGCGGCGGCTTGGCGAGCTGGCTTGACATGATCAGCGAAAGGCCTTCGCGGTGCGCGGGTCGAGCGCGTCGCGGAGCGTGTCGCCGACGAAATTCGCCGCGAGCACGACCAGGAGGACGGCAAGGCCCGGAAAGACCGAGAGCCACCATTTGTCGAAATATTTCGAGCCGTCCGAGACCATCGAGCCCCACTCGGGCGCCGGAGGCTGCGCGCCGAGGCCGAGGAAGGAAAGGCCGGCAAGGATCAGCACCGCATGGCCGAATTCGAGCGCCGCCAGCACGATCAGCGGGCCGACGACATTCGGCCGCACATCGACCCAGAGCGCCCGCGCCGAGGAGATGCCGAGCAGCCGGCTCGACTGTACATAGGGTTCGTCGCGGATCGTCAGCAGCATCGACCGCACGACGCGGGCATAAATCGGCCAGCTCACCACGACGACCGCCAGCACGGCATTGAAGAGCCCCGGCCCAAGCGCGGCGACGACCGCCATGGCGAGGATGATATCGGGAAAGGCCATCACGAGATCGGCGGCGCGCATGATCACGCCATCGATCCAGCCGCCGAAATAGCCGGCGATCGCACCCGCGATGGTGCCGATGACGCTCGCCATGATGACCAGCTGCAGCGCATAGGGCAGCGATACCCGCGCGCCATAGATGACGCGGGCGAAGACGTCGCGTCCGAGCTGGTCTGTCCCGAACCAATGCTCGGAACTGGGTGCCAGGAAGCGTTTCGCGCCCTGCTCGATCGGCCCATGCGCCGAGAGCCATGGCGCGAACACCGCCATCAGCACGATGGCGACGAGAAGCGCGAGACCGACAAGGCCAAGCGGCTGCGTCCAGGCCGAGCGGCGCAGAAAGCGCCGCCGCGGCAGCACGACCAGTTCGGGAACAGAAAGGCTGCTGTCGCTCATCCGAGGCGGATCCGCGGGTCAATGAGCGCGTAGATCAGATCCACGGCCATGTTGACGACGATATAGATGACGGCGACCACGAGGCTGACGCCCATGATGGCGCGCAGGTCAAGGGCAAGCGCGCTCTTGTAGGCATATTGACCGATGCCCGGCCAGGAAAACACGGATTCCACCAGCACCGTACCGGAGAGCATCCGGCCGAATGCCATGCCGGCGACCGTGACAATCGCCGCCAGCGCCGGCCGCATCGCATGGCGAAGGATCACCGTCCGCTCCGGCAGGCCCTTGGCGCGGGCCGAGCGGACATAGTCCTGATTGAGCGATTCCAGCATCGCCGCGCGCGTGAAGCGGGTGATCGAACCGACCGTGTAGATCGCCAGCACCAGCGCCGGCAGGACGATATGGCTGACGGCGGTGCCGAATGTCGCCCATTGCCCCGTGAGCAGCGAGTCGATCGTGAACATGTTGGTAATCGCCGGCGGCGCCTTGCCGCCTGGATTGAGCCGGCCGACGCCCGGTGCGATGCCCAGCTTGAAGAAGAAGACATAGAGCGTCACCAGCGCCAGCCAGAAGGTCGGCACCGAGACGCCGGCGAGCGAGACGATGCGGATGACCTGGTCCGGCCAGCCATCCCGCTTGATTGCCGCAATCACGCCGAGCGAGATGCCGAAGACCAGTGCCAGGATCATCGCCGCCGAGGCGAGCTCGATCGTGGCGGGAAGATATTGCGCCAGATCGGTCGTGACCGGGCGGTGGGTCTGCTGCGCTTCGCCGAGATCGCCGTGAAAAAGCCGCTCGACATAGAGCAGATACTGCTCGGGAATGGGCTTATCCAGGCCGTAGCGAGCGCGGAAAGCGGCGACGATTTCGGGATCGCTGGCGGCGCGGTCCCCCAGATTCGCGGAGACAGGGTCGCCCGGCACCACCTGCGTCAGCGCGAAGGAGACGAAGGTGATGCCGAGGCAGAGCAGCGCGCCGACGAAAAGCCGGCGCACCAGAAAGCGGACGAGGTTCGGCAATGCATACCAGGCGGAGCGGAATTTGATCATTGCCGGACCGGGCGACACTTACTTCTTGGCGGGCGAGATCGCCGTGAGGTCGATCGTCCACATCGCATTATATTCGACGGGTTCGAGCGTCTTGGAGCTCGCCATGGAGAAAGCGGGCTGGAACAGACCGGTGAACGGGCCTTCGGCGTTCAGCTTCTTCTGCCATTCGTCATAGAGCTTGGTGCGCGTCGTCTGATCGATCTCGACAGCCGCCTTCTTGGCGATTTCGGTGATCTCCGGCGAGGAACCCGCCTTCCAGCCAGCGCGCAGGCCGACCTTCTCGCCCGGTCCGAACAGGAGATAGTCGCTCGGATCGGGGAAATCCGGACCCCACCACACGATGGTAAAGGGCAGTGTGCCGGCGCGATAGTCGTCGAGGAAGGTCGAGACTGGTGACGGCTTCAACGTGGCCGTGATACCGGCTTCCTTCAGATCAGCCTGCATCTTGGCGGCGACATCGGCAAAGGAAACGCCGTTTTTCGTGATGTCCGACACATAGGTAAGCTCGATGGTCGGATCCTTGATGCCGCTCTTGGCGAGCGCGGCCTTGGCGGCCTCGACATCACGCTTGGGCCCTTCCGATGTCGGCAGCGAGCCCGCGAACATGGTCGGGATGATCGAGCCGGGGCGCACCGCACCCTCGCCCGCGATGTTGACGATGCCGTCATAGTCGATGGCGAGCCGAACTGCCGTCTGAAAGTCCGGATTGGCCGCGACGGGCGAGACATCGGCGTTCGAATTGGTGAACATGAACACGACATCGGCGCTGGGGACCGAGATCGTATAGGCAGCGTCCTTGATGGCGTCGAGCTGGTCGGGGCGCAGGTCGAGCGCGATCTGGCTGTCGCCGCGCATGACATTCATCTGCTGCGCGCTGGTCTCGACATTGCGCACGACGATCTGGTCGTATTTCGGCTTCTCGCCCCAATAGGCGTCGTTCTTCTTCAGCACGACCTCGGCGGCCATGTCGAACTTTTCGAGCAGATAGGGCCCCGAACCGGCCGAGGCCGTGGCGAGGTAGCTGTCGGCGCGGTCGGTCTTGTCGGCGCCTTCGTCGGCCGAGCCCTGATTGGCTTTGACCACCTTGGCATTGACGATGCCGACCGCCGGATTGGCGAGCTTGAAGGGCAGGCCTGGGTCAGGCTGTTCTGTGGTCAGGACGATCTCGCCGTCCTTCGCACCCTTCGTCACTGTCACGCCGTCGAGCAGGAAGGAAGGGCTGCCCTTGACGTTCTTCACGCGGTTCAACGAGAAGATCACGTCGTCAGCGGTGACGGGCGATCCGTCGCTGAACTTGGCGGCCGGGTTGAGCTGGAAGGTGAAGCTCTTGGCGTCCGGCGTGATCACCGGCAGCGCGGAGAGCGACGGGACGACCTTCGTGAGATCGCTGCCCGTGAAGGTCACCAGCGTCTCATAGACCGGGTGCAACACAAGATTGGCCGTCGGCTCGAATTCGCGCGCCGGATCGGCGGTCTTCAGCTGGAAAGCCGTATCGACGACAAGCGTCCCGGCATCCTGAGCCATGGCCCGGCCGATGGGCATCAACGCGCTGGAGGCAAGCGCCGCCGCCATGCCGAGCGACAGCAACCCCGAAACCCGTCTTACATGCATCATCACTGTTCCCTTTGAAATCGTGCTGTTATGCCAGCCTTGTCGATGTCGCCGTGTTGGCCCTTTGTGATCATGACACGGCCGTCCCCGTTGCGCATTCGGCAATCTTGGGCTGAAAGGTGGCACGGTCATTCCGCAACGACGGAACTTGCCGCAAAGGTTCCCGCGCGTTCAGAACTCGCCCCACCGTCCCAGCCAGACCGACCGGCAGCCACTGCATGCCATCGGTACACAGAGGGAGAACACGTCAAAAGCAAATACGACGCAAGCTGATTTTGTCAGCGGCGGGGACGGCTTCTGTCCAGCGATCGGGACAGGTGGATGGCCAAACCTTTGGCGCGTCTCGGTTCTCCTTGCCCTCCCAGCCGCCCGACGGAGAGCCTTGTCACGTGGCCGCCGCCAGACATGATAGCTGCCTCGGAAAGCCAGCAGGTAAGGCCGCAGTTCGCCAACCAGCTTGGAATTCGCGTTGCATTGATGTTGTATACTGTCGGTGTTCAGTTCCGACTCACCTTCGGAGTCGCTTCTTCAATTTCGCTTTTCCGGCCACTCTGCTCGCATGACCCTATCCCCAGATATTTCCGTTCCTCACGCCCTGGCCCGCGCTGTGACCGCTGGCAAGGACGAGGCCGTGGCGTTGCTGGAAGGCTTGGTCGCGTTGCAGCGGGATGGCGAGGAAGCCGTGCTCGGCCGCGTCGCCGATGCGCTCGCCGCGATCGGTGGAGCTGTCGAGCTCATCAGCTACGAGCCGTCCCAGGTGCCGCTCGTCGATGAATTCGCCACAGCTCCGGCGATGGATGCGGGAGAGAGGCGCGCTGTGGTCGCCCGCTTCCCCGGCAGCGGTACCGGCCGCAGCCTGCTGATCTTCGCCCATCCCGATAGCGAGCGAGTCACCAGCGCCGACGGTTGGCAGAACGATCCCTTCTCAGCCACCATCGCCGATGGCCGGATGCATGGCTGGGGCATTGCCGATGACCTCGCCGGCGTCGCGGCGTCGATCTCAGCGCTTGCCGCGCTTCGCCAAGCCGGGCTGTCGCTTGCCGGCGACGTCGTGGTCGCCATCACGCCAAGCAAGCGGCACGCGCGCGGCATCGCGGCGGTTCTCGATCGTGGCATCTCGGCCGATGGCGCGCTCTATCTGCATCCCGCAGAATCCGGTGCCGGCCTTGCCGAGATCAAGGCCTTCGCTTCAGGCGTGCTCGAATTCGAAGTCGAAGTAACCGGGACGCCACCCGACACGCATGAGCCGAGCCACACCGCCTTCGCTCACCAGGCCGTCAACCCGCTCGACAAGGCGATGCTGCTGATCGATGCGCTGCGCCGGCTTGATGCAGGACGCGGCGCGCGCATCCGCCATCCGCGCCTCGAAGCCGCCGTGGGGCGATCGACCAATATCCTCATCGCGTCGATCACGGCCGGCGACCCCGATTTGCGCCAGCGCGCGCCGGGCGCCTTGCGCTTTTCCGGCTCGATCTCGTTTCCACCTTCCGAGAGCATGAAAGCCGTTCAGGCAGAGGTTGCCGTGGCGCTGGCCGCCGCGGCCGCAGACGATGCCTATCTCGCACATCATTCCCCGGTGCTGCGCTGGCTGTCCGGCGTCAGCGGTTCCGACGTTCCCGACCGCCACGCGCTCTATGAGACCGCCGCGCGAACGATCGCCGACGTCGCCGGCATCACGGCACGCGTCAATCCGATGCACACGTCGAGCGACATCCGCAATCCGCTGGTGCAGAAGGGCATTCCCGCGATCGGCCTCGGGCCGCTCTGCGGTGACCTCACCCATGCGGGCGGCCGTGATGAGTGGGTTGATGTCGAGGATCACCTCCGCACCGTGACGGTCGCCGCAACGATGCTGGCCCGCTGGTGCGGAACGGTGTCCGCCGAGCAACCGCCGGGACCTGCTGCATGATGGCCAGCCATGCTTCCCGCGTCTCGCAGACCACGCACGACGCTGCCGCGACCCAACGTATAACGTCGCCGCGCCCGGCGAGAGCGCCCGATGCCAACAGCTTTTTCACCCTGGCGAATTGCCCGGACGATACAGGAAAGTCCCCGTGACCAAGACATTTCGCGGAACCTTCACCGTCATGATCACGCCATTCGATAGAAGCGGCGCGATTGACCTCCCTGCGACAACGGAGATGGTGAACTGGCAGATCGCCGAAGGCATCCACGGGCTGGTGCCGCTCGGCTCGACCGGCGAATTCCTCTCCATGACCGATGAGGAACGCCACGACGTCGCGAAAGCTGTCATTGATACCGCCGCCGGCCGTGTCCCCGTTCTGATTGGAACCGGCGCCGAGCGCACCGAGGACGTCATCCGCTATTCGCGCGAGGCCGAGGCGCTTGGTGCCGACGGCGTCATGATCATCCCGCCCTTCTATTCGACGCCGACCGAGGACGAGCTTTTCGAGCACTACCGCCGCATCGGCGAGGCGCTTTCGATCCCGATCATGATCTACAACAATCCGGCGACGGCGAATGTCGACCTGACGCCCCGCATCGTCGAGCGGCTGAGCCGGATCGACAATGTCCGCTACATCAAGGAATCGACGATGGATGTGACGCGCATTCGCGACATCCTGGAATTCTGCGGCGACCGGATGACCGTGTTCGGCGGCATTATGGGCTTCGAGTCCTTCCTGGCGGGCGCCGAAGGCTGGGTCGCGGTCGGCTCAAACCTGATGCCGCGGGAACTTGCCGGCATCTTCTCGCGCTGGGCCGACCATCGCGATTTCGACGGCGCCCGCGCGCTCTATCAGCAGGCGCTGCCGGTAATCCGCCTCGTCGGCGGCCATCGCTATGTTTCGGCCACCAAGGCGGCGCTGGCGCTGATGGGACGCGACGTCGGCGCGCCGCGGGCGCCAAGGCTGCCTCTGCCCGAAGCCGAATGGCCGATGGTCGAGGCGGCGCTCCTCGCTGCCGGTGTCAGGCTGGCGAGGGCCGCCTGATCATGCCTTCAGGCGATCGGCTGCGCCTTCACGGAGGCGGCATCGAGCCGTCCGGCGCGGCGATCGCCTTCAGCTTCGAGGGCGAGATCGTGGCCGCGCGCGCCGGTGAAAGCCTCGCGGCCAGCCTCGCCGCAGCAGGCCATCTCGGCCTCCGCCAGGCGGGACCGGAGACACAGCGCGGCATCTTCTGCGGCATGGGCGCCTGCCAAGAATGCCTGGTCGAAATCGACGGGCGCGGCGGCCAGCGCGCCTGCATGGTGAAGGCCGAGCCGGGCATGCTTGTCCGACGGCACGATCCCGCGACCACTTCGCTCGCGGCGCTCGGCGTGCCGCCAGCAGGCGCCCCGAAGCCGGAAACACTGGACGTCGTCATCGTCGGTGCCGGCCCGGCCGGTCTCGCAGCGGCGCGGGTGCTGGCGAAAGGCGGCATCAAGCCGATCCTTCTCGATGAGCGTGACCAGCCCGGCGGCCAGTATTTCAAACCGCTCGCGGGATCGCAGCGTTTCGCACGCGGTGGCGAGGATGCGCAGTTCGCCGAAGGCCGCCGCCTTGTCGATGAGGTCGTGTCGCTCGGCGCCGACATCCGGCAGGGCCAGGCCGTTTGGCAGGCGGGCGTTGCAGGCGGCAGCGTCAGCCTCGCCACCATTGGCGCGGCCGGCGCCGGGTTGATCACGGCGAGGACCGTGCTGATCGCCACCGGCGCCTATGAGCGGCCGACACCCGTCCCTGGGTGGACGTTGCCGGGCGTCATGACGACGGGCGCTCTGCAGACCTTGGCGCGCAGCTACCGCGTCGTCCCCGGCGCCCGCATCTTGATCGCCGGCAACGGACCGCTCAACTGGCAGGCGGCGATTGAGATCACGCGCGGCGGCGGCCATGTCGTCGCTGTGCTGGAAAGCGGCTGTCCCTCCGGCATTGGCAAGGCGGGCGCTCTCGCCGGTATGCTGGCCTCCGATCCGTCCCTGACGCTGCAGGGGATCCGGATGCGCCTCGCGCTCGCCCGCGCCGGCATTCCCCTGCATGAGGGCTATCGGATCGCAGCTATCGAAGGTGCCGGCCGCGCCGAGCGCGCGGTGGCCGTTGCTGAGGATGGCATCGGCGCCCCTCTGCGCTTCGACGTCGACACGGTGGCGCTCGGCTATGGCTTCGTGCCTTCGACGACGCTCGTCCGCATGCTCGGCGGCCCGGTCGCGATCGATCCCGATGACGGCTTCCCGAAAGCGGTCCGCGATGCCGATGGCCGTTCGGGCACCCTGCCCGTCTGGATTGCCGGAGATGGTGGCGATGGCGGCGGCCGCAAAGTTGCGACGGCCGAAGGCGCTATCGCCGGTGCCGCGATGCTTGCCGCGCTCGGTCGGCCGATATCCGAAGCCCGGCGCGCTGAAGCCCGCCGTGCAAAAGTCCGGGCGCTGCGGTTCCAGCGGCATCTATGGACAGCCTTCGCAGCGACTGCACCTTCTATGGTGAGCGATGCCGAGACGATCATCTGCCGCTGCGAGAACGTGACAGCCGGCCAGATCTCCGCGATGCACGAAGAAGGCGTGCGCGACCTCGGCAGCCTGAAGCGTCGGACCCGCCTCGGCATGGGCCGCTGCCAGGGGCGCTATTGCGCCGGCGAGGCCCTGCGCATGCTCCGCAGCGGAGATCTATCAGAGGCCGGGCCAGCCGATCTGTTCGCGCCGCAGGCGCCGGAAAAGCCGGTGCCCGCGATCCTGCTCGGCAGCGAAAAGGCAGAATGGGGCGGCCACCGCGAGGTTGATACGCCGCCGCATCCGCCCGCTGCGCCTGTTGCCGATCCGCTGCCCGCAAGCTGCGACCTGCTGGTCATCGGCGCCGGGATCATCGGCGTCTCCACGGCGCTCTATGCGGCGCGCGGCGGCATGGACACGGTCGTCATCGATGCCGGCCCTGCCAACAGTCAAGCCTCCGGAGGCAATGCCGGCAGCCTGCATGTCCAGCTGCTGTCCTGGGATTTTGGCCAGAAGGCCATGGCAGGCGGCAATCCCGCGCTCCAGACGCTGCCGCTCCAGCGCGACGCCGTGCTGCTGTGGAAGGCGCTCGAGACCGAGCTTGGCGCCGATTTCGAGATTACCACCACCGGCGGGCTGATGGTCGCCGAGAACCATGATCAGACCGACTTCCTCCGCCGCAAGGTCGAGGCCGAGCGCAGCGTCGGTATCGATGTCGAGGTGATTGGGCGCGCCGACCTCGCCCGGATCGCCCCGGCGATCTCGGAGCGCATGGTCGTGGCCTCGCACTGCGCGCTCGAAGGCAAGATCAACCCGCTGAAGGCAACCCCGGCCCTCGTCGCAGAGGCGAAGCGTTGCGGTGCCCGCTTCAGCCATGGTCATGCTGTGACGGGTATCAGCCGCGAGGACACGGGGTTCATCGTCAAGACTGCGGCCGGGACGATCAGGGCTCGACGCGTCGTGGTGGCCGCGGGCGGCTGGTCGCGCCATGTCGGGGCGCTCGCGGGCGTCAAATTGCCGATCCATGGCGCACCGCTGCAGATGCTGGTGACCGAGCCGACGCGGCCGATCCTCGGCCAGTTGGTCGCCCATGCCGATCGGCACCTCTCCATGAAGCAGGCGGCCAACGGCAATCTCATCATCGGCGGCGCCTGGACCGCCGGAACCGACCGAGCGACGGGCTTTGCCCGCGTGCTGCGCGAGAGCATCGAGGGCAATCTCTGGGTCGCCGTGCGCACGGTGCCGGCGCTGGCGGGGCTCAGCCTGCTGCGCAGCTGGGCCGCGATGAACGTCAATATCGACGGCGCGCCGCTGATGGGCGAGATCCCGGGTATCCCCGGCCTCTTCATCGCCGCCACCGCCAACGGCTACACGCTCGGCCCCCTCGTCGGACGACTGACCGCTGAGATGGTGCTCGGCCGTCCGCGCCCGCCGTCCCTCGATATCTTCACGCTAGCGCGCTTTGGCTGACAGCCGGGGGTTGTCCGCGTGAGCTGGCCGCTCCATGCTCACCGTCCCACCTTCAACTGCGCCAACAACAACGGATGCATCGACGTGATCTACGAACTCAGGATCTATACCTGCCTGCCCGGCCGCATGCCGAACCTCCTCAACCGCTTCCAGAATGCCACGCTCGGTCTTTGGGAAAAGCACGGCATCCGACAGGCTGGGTTCTGGACCACAATGGTCGGCCCGACCAACAACGACCTCACCTATTTCATAGCCTGGGAAACGCTGGCCGAGCGTGAAGCGAAATGGACGGCGTTCACGACCGATCCAGACTGGATCAAGGCCCGAAACGACAGCGAGAAGGATGGCCCGATCCTCTCCAACGTCTCCAGTCAGTTCCTGACCCCGACGGCATTCTCTTCGGTGAAGTAGCACCCGTTCAACTGTCGGTGATCAGCCGGGCGCGGTGTCACGATCGGGCATCGCGCGCCGTATCTCCCTAGAGGCCCGGCTCCGGGTCTTCAGAGCCCAGGGAGACCGCCCATGATGATGACCCGCAGATTGATGCTTGGCGCCGCCGCGTTCGCGCTCGGCGGCGGCCTGCTTGCCAGGGGCCGTTTCGCCGCCCCGGCAAGAGCCGCAGCCGGTGCCTTCGCCGTCAGCTATTCCGATGCGGAATGGAAGAAGCGCCTGACCGCCGACCAATACGCCGTCCTTCGCCAGGAAGGCACGGAAACGCCGGGATCGAGCCCATTGCTCGATGAACATCGCGCCGGCATCTTCGCCTGCGCGGGATGCGCGCAGCCGCTGTTCTCGTCAAAGACGAAGTTCGAGAGCGGGACGGGCTGGCCGAGCTTCTGGCAGCCGCTGGACGCCGGCGTCGGCACAACCGTCGACACGTCGTTCGGCATGACCCGCACCGAAGTGCATTGCAGCCGCTGCGGCGGCCATCTCGGCCATGTCTTCAATGACGGCCCGAAGCCGACGGGCCTGCGCTACTGCATGAACGGCGTCGCGATGGTTTTCATGCCGGGCGCCGCCGCCTGAGCCACAATCGGAATGTCACCTCGCCCTGACCGGGCGAGGTGACGTTGGCATCAGCCATTCGCAGCCGAAACCAAGACCGGCTTGTCGCGATAGACAGCCGGGAACAACCGCTTCAGGTTTTCGATCTTCGGCAGGTCGTTATAGACGATATAGGGATAGTCAGGATTGAGCGTCAGGAAGTCCTGATGATACGCCTCGGCCGGATAGAACCCCTTGAGAGGCGCGATCTCGGTGACGATCTTGCCGGGATAGACGCTTGCCGCTCCGAGCTGGGCGACATAGGCCTCCGCCACCTTCTTCTGGTCTGCGTTTTCGACAAAGATCGCCGACCGGTATTGCGTCCCAGTGTCCGGGCCCTGCCGGTTCAGCTGGGTCGGATCATGAGCGACCGAGAAATAGATCTGCAGGATCTCGCCATAGCTGATCTGCTTTGGATCAAAGGTCACGGCGACCGACTCGGCATGCCCGGTCGTGCCGGTGCCGACGACATCGTAATGCGCCGTCGAGGCGCCGCCGCCGGCATAGCCGGAGACGGCCCTGCTGACGCCCTTCACATGCTGGAAGACGCCCTGGACGCCCCAGAAGCAGCCACCTGCGATCACCGCCGTCTCGCTTCCCGCCTTTGAAGCCTCGTCGACCTTCGGCGCGGGAATGACAAAGGCACCCTCGGCGGCGGATGCATGTCCGCCGATCGCCGAAGCGACAAACGGTGCCGCAGCGAGCGCGCCAACCAGCCACAATGCGCCGCGCAACATCCGGCTGGATCGTGCCGGTCTGATCAGACTTGCCATGTGAATTCTCCTTCCATGCAGAAAAACTGGAGCGAATGGCCTGCGGTCAGATGCCTGCATACCATTCATAGCCGCGGTCTTCCCAGAAGCCGCCTTTGCCGCGATAGAAACGGGCGAAGCTGTCGACCGCCTCGATGCGCATCAAGTATTTCGCCTGCTTGTAGCCCAGCTGGCGCTCAACGCGCAGGCGAAGAGGCGCGCCATGCGGGATCGCGAGATCTTCGCCATTCATGCCATAGGCGAGGATCGTCTGCGGATGAAATGCATCGACGAGGTCGATGCTCTCGTAATATTGACCGCTGCCGTCGAGCGTCTTCTCGTATTCGTCCGCACAGTGAAACACGAGATAGCGTGCGTCAGGCTTTAGTCCAGCCGTCTGCATCAGCAGTCCGAGCGGGACGCCGGTCCACTTGCCGATCGCACTCCATCCCTCGACGCAGTCATGCCGCGTGATCTGGGTCCGCGACGGCAGCTTTTTCAAGTCGGCGAGCGAGAGGCTCAGCGGCTGTTCGACCAACCCATCGACGATAAGGCGCCAGTCGGCGAAATTATTGTCTGCCAGCGCCGCATAGTCCTCGCTGTCGGGTTCGTGCGTCCCGTTCGACTTGAACACCGGAGAGAGATCCGCCTCGCTGTATTCGCGAGCCAGCGCCTCGTCGGACAGAAGGAACCGTTGGGAACCCATCGTCAGTCGCTCGGCCATGGCGAGCACGCGCTGGACGCTGTCATTTTCGGTGAGCCAGGAGCAGCCTGAAAGCGTCGCCGCGCTGGCGGTGACGCCGACGCCGATCAGGAAGCGGCGGCGGTTGAGGGTGATGGTCATGGCAGATGATCCTTGGCGGCGGCAGGCTGATCGGCGTCGATCGCGTAGCGCCCGGTAATCATCGAGCGAAGATTGTTCAGGACGCCGGAGACGAGCACCATTGCGAGGTGCACAATGACGAACAGGACGAGCAGCGACGCGGCAATGAAGTGAATGCTGCGCGCCGACTGCCTCCCGCCGAAGAGATCGACCAGCCAGGGCAAGGCTGCATCGATGCCCGGCGACATCGTCAGGCCAGTCGCCACCATCAGCGGCAGCAGAATCAGCGCGACAGCGAGATAGGTCAGCTTCTGCAGCACATTGTAACGCCGCGCCGCCTCGCCCTTCGGAAAGCGCAGCCGGGCATGCGCGGCAATCTCATGGGCCAGATGACGCGGCGTCAATTCCGCGGCCGTGGGTGCGAGGTCCCGGCGAAAGTGACCGGCGAGGAAGCCGTAGGCGAGATAGACGAACCCATTGATCACGAATAGCCAGGCGAAGAAGAAGTGCCAGCGCCGGCCGGCGGCGAGATCGCGATAGCTCGGAATGGTGATCCAGGTCGGAAAGCCGCGCGGGCGCAGTTCGCCATTGATGAGAGAGGCGCCGAGCACGCCGGTCGTCGGAATCTCGAGACTGCCGATCCGTGTCACGCCCTTCAGCGCACCGTTCTCGTTGACGGCCTCGAGTGCCAGGAATGAATGATCGGCATCGGCGCCGAACTGGCCCCAATAGAGCTCGGGATGGGCATTGAAGATCTGCAGCCCGCTCATCAGCAGGAAGCTGAGGCAGAGCACATTGATCCAATGCGTCAGACGCACGGCGAGCGAATGGCGGCGTATCAGGATCCGCCGAGCGGGCGGCGACGGAATCATCGAAAGGGAACTGTCGAGCGAGCTCATCGCGGCGCCTTCCGGGAAGGGTGGGCCAGGGAGAGCGACCCCGCAACGCCGTCAGACGGCACCGGGATCGCATTTGTTTGCCGGCAGATGAACCGGCCGGCCGCGATGCGTTACTTGGCAGGAGCCATCGCATCTGGGGCCATTGCGTCGGGCTTCATGGCATCTGGCTTCATCGCATCCGGTTTCATGGCGTCGGGAGCCATAGCATCCGGCTTCATCGCGTCGGGCTTCATGGCGTCGTCGCAGGTCGTGCCCTTGGGGCAGTCCGGCTTCATGGAGTCGGTCGCCATCGTGTCGGGTTTCATCGCATCTTCGGCGGCTGCCGTGCTCATGAAAGCGCCGGTCGCCAGCATGGCGGCGAAGAGCGGCAGGGCCAGCGTCTTGAAGGAAGTTGTCATGGTGTTCTGTCCTCGGTTGGTGAAAAGAGGCGGATCCGTTTGCGGGCAGCCGCAGTCTGACCGTCGCACCGCCCTCGACGGCGCGCGGGTCCTCGAACCGGGCGCAGCCAGTGCCGCATCCGATGATTTCGGTCGGAGCCGGGAGGCCCCTATAGGTCGATTGAACCGCCGCGAGAGCGGATCAGCGCTGCGGACGTGACACCCGGAGCCGCTGCCGGAAGCGCAGATCGAGCGTTCGTTGTGCTGACATTGTCGTCCTCCGCAGCATCTTCGGACGACCGATCGCATCGGCCTCCACTGACACTTACGCAGGCGCTGCGGATTTCGTTACAGCTTCACCATCTCGTGATCAGTCGACTTCGCCGCGCCACGGCTGCGTCGGGCTCGAACCCACCTTTGTTGTGGTCCCGCCGGCGGTCATTGCCTCGACGGGAACCCGGATGGCGCGTGAGCAGGAGACCAGGAAGCTCGTGCTCCAGCCAAAGCTGACGATGCCGCACATCGCGATCAGTGGCCCGGCGACGGCCGCCACGCTGCCGCTCACGGGGGCCGCGAGGCCGACCGTCGTGAAGTTGGCGATGGCAAAATGAAAGGCATGCTCGAACGCGATGCCGCTGCCGCCGGCCATGACCAACAGCGTACAGATCAGCACATTCGTGAAATTGAGGATCACGAGACCGAAGATCGCCAGCGCGAAGGCGATCTCGCTGCCAAGCGCCCTGCGCGCGCCAAGCAGGGCCAGAGTCGTCTCAAACATGCGACGGATCAGGTAGATTCCGAGCCAATGGCAGGCGAGCACCGCAAAGACGCAGAGAATGCCAACGGCGATCATGGTTGGCGGCTCCGGGCTTGCATCATGCGCTCTGAATGGGTTCAATTGGCCGTCGCCGACCACTCGGCCGCGACGCATCGAGTGTGAGCGATTTTGCGGCGGCGGGCAATCCGCGCCGCCGGCTTGGGAGCCCTCCCTGGCCCGCAAGTTTGTGCCGAGAGGCGGCGGAAGACGCAGATCAACAACGAGAGACATGGGACGCCGGCATAGCCGCTTGCGGTCCCTTCCCTTTGAAAACGCAAGGAATGACGACATGCAATATCGTCGATTGGGCAAGTCTGGCCTGCAGGTCAGCGAACTTTCGCTCGGCTCCTGGGTGACCTTCGGCAAGCAGGTGGACCAGAACGACGCGATGAAGATGATGACCCGCGCCTATGACGCCGGCATCAACTTTTTCGACAATGCGGAAGGCTATGAGGCCGGCGTCTCCGAGGCGCTGATGGGCGAGGCGTTGGCTCGCCTCGGCTGGAGCCGCGACAGCTTCATCGTGTCCTCGAAGGTCTTCTGGGGCGGCTCGAAGCCGACCCAGCGCGGCCTGTCACGCAAGCACGTGACGGACGCCTGCCATGCCGCGCTGAAGCGCCTGCAGGTCGAATATCTCGATCTCTATTTCTGCCATCGCCCCGACATCGACACCCCGATCGAAGAGACCGTGCGCGCGATGCACGACCTCGTCGCGCAGGGCAAGGTCCTCTATTGGGGCACGTCGGAATGGACGGCACAGCAGATCACGGAGGCTTACGGCGTTGCCCGCGAGCTCGGTCTGACGCCGCCAACCATGGAGCAGCCCCAATACAACATCTTCGAGCGCCAGAAGGTCGAGGGCGACTACCTCCCGCTCTACAGCCTGACCGGCCTCGGCACGACCATCTGGTCGCCACTCGCCTCGGGCGTGCTCACCGGCAAATATGCCAATGGCATCCCGGACGACAGCCGCCTCAACCTGCCGGGCTATGAGTGGCTGAAGGAAATCTGGCAGAGCGAAGACGGCAAGAAGAAGCTCGGCACCGTCGACAAGCTGGCAGCCCTTGCCAAGGAGCTCGGCCTGCCGCTGACGCACCTTGCTTTGCTCTGGTGCCTCGCCAACCCGCATGTCTCGACCGTCATTCTCGGCGCCTCGAAGCTCTCGCAGCTCGACGACAACCTCGCCTCGCTCGAGAGCCGCGACAAGGTTACGCCGGAGGTCATGGCGAAGATCGACGAGATCGTCGGCAACAAGCCGAAGGGTCCGCAGCGCTACTGATCGCGCCCACGCGACTGAATGGATGGGCGGCGGCAGCGCCGCCCGTCACACCTTGAGCCGCTTGCCGCTCGCCGCGACTCCGAGAAGCAGCACGGCCACGACGGCGAAGGCGACAGGCAGGCTGGCCGCATGCGCGATGAAACCGATCGCCGCCGGGCCGACGAGGATTCCGGCATAGCCGAGCGTCGTGATGGCCGGGACCGCAACCGCCTCGGGCATGGTCTTTTGCCGCCCAACGCTCGTGAACAGCACCGGCACGATGTTGGAGCAACCGACGCCGACCAGCGCGAAGCCGACAAGGGCCGCGGCCGGCGCCGGAACGAAGGTCGCGATCAGCAATCCCACCGCCGCGCAGAGGCCGCCGAACACGATGATCGTCGTGCCGCCGAACCGCGACACGATGCGGTCGCCCGAGAGGCGCCCGATCGTCATGGTGACGGCGAACGCGGCATAGCCGAGCCCGGCGCGATCGGCCGCGACATCGCGCACCGAGGTGAGGAACACCGCGCTCCAGTCGAGCATCGCGCCTTCCGTCAGGAAGGTGATGAAGCAGAGGATGCCGATGAACAGCACGACGCCGCGCGGGATCGCGAAAGCCGGACCATCGCTGCGGCTGCCATAGGGCAGCATGTTGCGGAAGGCCAGCGCGAGGCAGGCGATGACGATCAGCGCGACGGCCGAAGCGGCGACAAGCGGACTAGCCCCGAAGGCGAACAGCGCCGTGACGCCGGCAGCGCCCGTGATGCCGCCAAGGCTGAAGAGCCCGTGAAATCCGGACATGATCGCCCGGCCGTGATCCCGCTCGACGATGATCGCCTGGATGTTCATCGAGACATCCATCGCGCCCACCCCGGCGCCGAAGACGAGAAGCGCCGCCACCAGTATTGGCAGGCTGGTGACACTGGCCAGAAGCGGTAACGCAACGGCGAGCATCATCGTCGAGGCGGTGAAGACCGTACGGCATCCGAAACGCGCCGCAACGGCCCCGGCCAGTGGCATCGTCACCATCGAGCCGGCACCGAGACAGAGCAGCAGCAGGCCGAGCACGCCATCGTCGATGCCGACCCGCGCCTTGGCGAAGGGCACCAGCGGCGCCCAGGCCGCCATGCCGAAGCCGGCGATGAAGAACGCGATCCGTGTCGCGATGCGCTCGGCCCGCCCATGCCGCGGCGCTGCCGCTTCGATCGTCGCTGCCGTGTCCACTTATCCCCTCCCCGCGGGTACATATCTCCCGTACCGCTTGTATGGGGGCGGCACAGCTTTGCAAAGGCGGTGGATCCCGCTCAATCGACCAGCGGCCGCGTCGATTCCCTGACCAGCAGCGTGGGCGGCGAAACCAGCACCTCCGCCGGTCCGGTGATCGCGCCGCTGATGCGTCCGAACAGACGCTGCGCAGCGTGGCGCGCCATATCCGCGATCGGCTGAGCCATCACGGTCATTTTCGGCGAAAACGCCGTCGCCCAGACGAAATCGTCGATGCCAGCGACCGAGATGTCGTTCGGGCAGCGGAAACCCTTGTCGAGCAGCGCCTTCATCACGCCGATCGTCGTGTGATAGCTCGTCGACATGATGGCCGTAGGGCGTCGCCTCAGGGCCAGAAGCCCGGCGGTCGCATGATAGTCCGGCTCCGGCTGGAAACCACCGTGGGCGATATAGGCCGGCTCCACATCGATGTCATGATCCGCCAGAGCCTGCAGATAGCCCTCGAGGCGCTGCTTGGCGATCGAGATCCCCGGCGGCCCGATTACGATGCCGATCCGCCTGTGGCCGCTGCGGACGAAATAGTCGACGAGGCCATGGCTGGCGGCCCGGTTGTCGAGCACCACGGCATCGAAATCGAGGCCGGGCAAGGTCCGGTCGATCAGCACGATGGGAACGGAAACGGCGCGATTGAGCTCGCCGATATAATCCCCGTCGCCGACGCCCGGAACGAGGATGACCCCGTCGACGCGCTGCGTCCGCATCAGGCGAAGGTCGCGCAGTTCCTTGGTCGGATTGTCCATCGTGTTGCAGAGCAGCAGCGAGTAGCCGGCCGCATCGCAGGCAATCTCGATCGCGCCGGCGATCGCCGCGAAATGCGGATTGGTAATGTCCGGCAGGATCAGCCCGATCGTGCGGGTTCGGCCCATCTTGAGACTGCGGGCAACGGCATCCGGCACATAGCCCAGTTCATCGATCGCCAGCAGCACCTTGGCTCGCAAAGCCGGGCTCACAGGGGCCGTGTTGTTGATGACGGTGGAAACCGAGCCGATCGATACTCCGGCGTGGCGGGCGACATCGCGCAGTGTCGTCAATTGTCGGGCGATCCTTGTCAGGCGAAAAGAGCCATGCTAGCGTCTCTGAAACGTTTCGGAGCAACTTTAGCATAGCAAGACACTGAAATTCCACGAGCGCAATGGGACGTGCAATTTTCAGTGGGCTTGTCAGCGGGGTTTTCTCTGAAAGGTTTCAGGATTGGCATGACCGGCAAAGAAGCGGCAGCCTAACGGAGGAAGACGCCTTGACCAAATTCGACCGTCCCGCGGGCTCGCCCCGCTCATCCCTGCTGATGCCGACCCGCCGCTCGCTCCTCGCCGGCGGCGCGGTGCTGGCCGGAAGCGCTGTCTTGTCGGCGCCTTATGTGTCGCGTGCCTATGCGGCCGAGACGCTCAAATTCTGGCAGTTCTATGCGCCCGGCGGTGAAGTGAAGCCGCAGGTCGACTGGTTCACGGCCATGGTGGACAGCTGGAATGCGCAGAACGAGACCAAGGTCGAGCTCGTCTATGTTCCCAATTCGGAATATATGAGCGGCTCCAAGCTCTCGACCGCCTTCGCCTCGGGCCAGGGCCCGGACATTTTCGTCATCTCGCCCGGCGATTTCCTTCGCTACTACAATGGCGGCGTCCTGCTGGACCTGACGCCGTTCATTACGCCTGAGGCGCAGGCCGACTTCCCGGAAGGCGTCATCGCCAGCCGCAAGGTCGACGGCAAGATCTACGGCGTTCCGATGGAACTGGAGCCGATGGCCTTCTACTATTCGAAGAAGGCCTTCGAAGACGCGAAGCTTGGCGAAAGCGACATCCCGAAGACCTGGGACGAACTGCTCGAGGTCGCCAAGAAGCTGACGACCGGCGATCGCTATGGCGTGCTCTTCGAGACCGGCCCCGGCTACTACCAAAACTTCACCTGGTACCCGTTCATGTGGCAGGGCGGCGGTGAATTCCAGGGCGCTGATGGCAAGAGCGCCTTCAATTCGCCCGGCGTCGTGCAGGCGTTGAAGCTCTGGCAGGATGCGATCAATTCAGGAGCCGCGCCGCGCCAGCTGCTCGGCGGCGGCGGCGGCGACATCGCCGCCAATCTCGGCTCCGGCTATTGCGCCATGCAGAATGTCGGCATCTGGGGCATCTCGGCGATGGACAACAACGCCAAAGACGTCCCCTACGGCATCTTCAAGCTGCCTGTTCCGGCCGGCGGCAAATATGTCACCGTCGGCGGCGGCTGGGCCTTCGTCGCCAATGCCAAGGGCGCGAATACTGAAATGTCCGGCAAATTCGTCGCCTGGGCGCTCGCCTCGATGGACAAGGACTCCATCCAGCGAGAAGTGGACTGGTGCACGGTCGCGAAATCCGACATGCCGACCCGCACCAGCGCGCTGAAGCTCGGCGGCGATGCGTTCCAAAAGGGCAATCTCGGCATCTTCAGCCGCGACATCCTGCCGGGAACGCGCGGCGAGCCGCGCCTGCCGCCCGAAGTCTACAAGATCATCTCGGACGCGATCCAGCAGACGCAGCTCGGCGGTGCCGATCCCCAGGCGACGGCAGCCGCAGCCTCGCAGCAACTCGACGCCTTCCTCGCCACCTACAAGGGTGCGCCGATGCTGTGATCCGGACGCAGCCCGGGCTCCCTGTTCCGGGCAGCGCCTGCCTCGCCGGTTTCCCTCCGGCCGGCGAGGCCCCTTTTCTCACATGCC
This sequence comes from Kaistia soli DSM 19436, assembly GCF_900129325.1. Taxonomy (GTDB): domain Bacteria; phylum Pseudomonadota; class Alphaproteobacteria; order Rhizobiales; family Kaistiaceae; genus Kaistia; species Kaistia soli. Next base: position 453,881 of record NZ_FQUP01000004.1, read on the forward strand.
GGAAGAGCCATGTCGGTCGACACCAGCAGCATGACGGTTACCGCTGTGCGGAACCGCCCGCGCCGCCGAAGCTATGACGCCCAGACGCGCGAATGGATCGCCGCGTATCTGTTCATCCTGCCCGATACGCTGGGCCTTCTGGTCTTCGTCGGCCTCCCGATGCTGTTCGCGCTGATCATCGGCGTGTTCGACGTCAACGGCTTCGGCAGTTTCGCCTTTGTCGGCCTTGCCAACTACCGGCGGATGGCCGCCGACCCCCTGTTCTGGCACTGCCTTCGCGTGACGGCCATCTATGTCGTCCTGCTGGTCCCGTCGCTCTATGTCACCGGGCTCGGCCTTGCCCTGCTCGTCCAGCGCACCAACCGCTTCAATGCCGTCATGCGCTCGATGTTCTTCGCGCCACAAATGGTCAGCCTCGTCGTCATCGCCGTGATCTGGCAGTTCCTGAGCGCCGACAAGATCGGACTTTTTGCGCGCATCTTCTCGTTCTTCGGCATCGGCGGGGTTTCGCTGCTCGGGAATCCAAGCCTTGCCCTCATCACCACCGTCTTTGTCACGGTCTGGTTCCTGATGGGCTTCTACATGATGATCTTTCTTGGCGGCCTGCAGGATATCCCCCGGCAATATTATGAGGCCGCGACCATCGATGGAGCCTCGCCGCGCCAGCAATTCTGGCACATCACCATGCCGCTGCTGCGGCCGACCAGCTTCTTCGTGCTGCTGGTATCGCTCGTCGCCGCAGTCGCGGGCTCCCAGGCCTTCGATCTCATCTATGTCATGACGCGCGGCGGACCGGCCAACGCGACCTCGGTGATGATCACCTACATCTACCAGCAGGCCTTCCAGTACAGTGCCTTCGGCTATGCCGCAGCGATGTCGTCGATCCTTGTCGTGGTCCTCATGCTGCTGACGGGCGTGCTGTTCTTCATGACGCGCGGGGGACGCTTCGACTATGAGTAGCGCCGCTTTCCTCGCCCCCCGCCAGGTCACCATCGTTCGCGGCGTCTGGATGGCGGTGACTCTGGTCCTCGCCCTGATGACCATCTTTCCGCTGGTCTACATGGTCTCGATCGCCTTCAAGGGGCAGACCGAGGTTTTCAGTCCCAACCTCATTCCCAAGGCCCCGACCTTTGGCAACGTCATCTATGTCCTGACCGAGGTGCCGTTCCTGCGCTACCTGGCCAACACCTTCGTCGTGTCGATCGTGGTGACCGTGCTGGCGCTCTGGTTCCACACCATGGCCGGCTATGCGCTGGCCCGGCTGCGCTTCCCCGGGCGTGAAACGATCTTCCTCGCGATCTTCTCGACCTTCCTGGTCTCCCTGCCCGTGATCATCGTGCCGTTGTTCATCCTGGTGCGGTGGATGGGCATGCTGAACACCTATGCCGGCCTGATCGTGCCGGCGATCTTCAACGCCTTCGGCATCTTCCTGCTGCGGCAATATTATCTTTCGCTGCCGCGCGAACTGGAGGAGGCGGCCCGGATCGATGGCGCCGGTTATTGGCGGATCTACTGGAGCGTCATCCTGCCGCTCAGCCGGCCGATCGTCGCCTCGCTGGCGATCCTGTTCTTCCTCGCCAACTGGAACTCGTTCCTCTGGCCGCTCACCGTGGCGTCCGACAGCAATCTCTGGGTCGTGCAGGTCGGCATCGCCAATTTCAAGAGCCAGTATTCGGCTTCCTGGAACTACATCATGGCGGCCTCGACCATCGTCGCGGCGCCGATGCTGGTGATCTTCGTCATCTTCCAGCGCCAGATCATGGAATCGATCAAGACCAGCGGCCTCAAATAACGCCGCCGACGGTTCAATCAACTAGAACAGATGGAAACGACACGATGGCAGGCTTTTCCGGTCTCGGCATGCATATGGGCAATCTTGCGCGGCTGTCGAATGCGGTGACGCGCTCGATCAGCCCGGAGAATTTCGACGGTGCCAAGGGAAAAGGCGGCATGGCGACCGAGGGCACCGGGGCGAGCTGCGCCCGCGGCCTCGGCGCCGACGGCTCGGGCCGCGGCTGGAAGGTCTCCCCCTCGATCCGCATGGAGGCGGGCGAGATCAGGACGATCGCCGAGATCGAGGGTTCCGGTGCCATTCAGCAAATCTGGATCACCCCGGCCAATGTGCGCTGGCGCGACCTGATCCTGCGCATCTATTGGGATGGGCAGGAAAATCCCTCGGTGGAGGCCCCGCTCGGCGACTTCTTCTGCTCGGGCTGGAACCAGTATGCGCAGGTGTCCTCGCTTGCCGTCTGCGTCAATCCTGGCCGCGCCTTCAATTGCTACTGGGAGATGCCGTTTCGTCGTCACTGCCGCATCACGCTTGAAAACCGCGACCCAGACGACTTTGCCATCGTCTATTACCAGGTGAACTACACGCTCACCGAAGTGCCCGAGGACGTCGCCTATTTCCATGCACAGTTCCGTCGCACCAATCCCCTGCCCTTCATGGACGACTACACGATCCTCGATGGCGTACAGGGGCGCGGGCAATATGTCGGCACCTACATGGCCTGGGGCACCAACAATTCAGGCTGGTGGGGCGAAGGCGAGATCAAGTTCTTCATGGACGGCGACCGCGACTATCCGACCATCTGCGGCACCGGTACCGAGGACTATTTCTGCGGCGCCTATAATTTCGACGGCGGCGTCATCGACCCGACCATGGTCAGTGCCTATCGCGAATATACGACGGCCTATGCCGGCCTGCCGCAGGTACTGCGCCCGGACGGCGTCTACCGCTCGCAGCAGCGCTTCGGCATGTATCGCTGGCACATCACGGACCCGATCCGCTTCAATTCGGATCTGCGGATCACGATCCAGGCTCTCGGTTGGCGCACCGAAAAGAAGGACCGCCGCTATCTGCCGCTGCAGGACGACATCGCCTCTGTCGCCTTCTGGTACCAGACGCTGCCGCATGCGCCCTTCCCCGCTCTGGCGCATCGCGATTATCTCGAAGTGATCTGACCACAAGCCCCGGCGAGGCGCGGCCGTTCGGCGGCGCCTCGCTTGCTGGCCCGACATCCCCGAGCCTTGGTGCCGCATCCTTAGGCACAGACGCGACCTGAGGCCCAAACCGCGTAATTTGCAGCCATAGCGCTGCCTTCCTGTGCAAGTCGGCGCCACATGGCCCCCCGCGGTCCGCGAGAGTTGCGAGATCGAACATCCCGGCATCTGCGCAATCATTCACGGCAGACCAAACCGGCTTCGGCGGCACACCGCCTGCACGCCGAAACCGTGATCGGCGCAATACGGACGGCATACAGTTGGCACGCAGCTTGCGTATGAATGGGCGAGCTTAGCGGCTAGGGATCCGGCACCGTCATCGGTGCGCAGGACCGAGAGCTGCAGTCGGGGCGGGAGAAATCCGCACCGATGCACGGCGGGATAAAAACCCGGGAGATCTCACAGGATGGGGAAGGCCAGACGGCCGGACCCAGATGGGATCGAGGGTGACGCCATGCTGTCATTTTCATTATCGACGCCAGAAAACCGGTGTTTGGCCCACGCGCCATTCGGCTGGATAGCGACGGTCGCCGCCGGCCGGCGGCTGGCGACATTTGCCCTCTCCCGCAACCGATCCGTTTGAAGGAGGCACGCGCATGTCCCAATCGATCATGACTGAGCCGGCACTGCCGCCGACGGAGCCATCGACGCTTCGGCCCAAATTGCGGCTCGATGGCCTGACGCATGAGTTCCGCACCGGCGGTGCGCCACCCGTCAAGGCGATCGAGGGGATCTCGCTCGATGTCGCGCCCGGCGCCTTCGTCAGCCTCATCGGCCAGTCCGGCTGCGGCAAGTCCACGCTCTTCAATATCATGGCCGGCCTTCTGCAGCCGAGCGCCGGCCGTGTCGTGCTCGATGGCGAAGACATCACCGGCCGCGCCGGTCTCGTCTCCTACATGCTGCAGAAGGATCTGCTGCTTCCCTGGCGGACGATCCTCGACAATGTGATCTTCGGCCTCGAGATCCAGGGCGTCGATCGCCGCGAAGCGCGCGCCGTCGCCGAGCCGCTGATGGATCGCTACGGCCTCGGACGGTTCAAGACACATTATCCGGCGAGCCTGTCCGGCGGCATGCGCCAGCGCGCAGCGCTGCTCCGCACGCTTCTCTGCAACAACGACGTCATCCTGCTCGACGAGCCCTTCGCCGCGCTCGACGCGCAGACGCGCTTCCGCATGCAGGAATGGCTGCTGACGCTCTGGAAGGACTTCGGCCGCACGGTGCTTTTCGTCACGCACGATGTCGACGAGGCGATCTTCCTCTCCGACGAAATCTGCGTGCTCTCGCCACGGCCCGGCCGCATCGCAGATCGTTTCGACGTGTCGCTGCCGCGCCCGCGTGGCCGGAACGTCGTCACCGCCCCTGAATTCATCCGCGCCAAGGAACGCTGTCTCGACCTGCTCTTCTCCGGCGGTCAGCCCGCCGACAGCGAAGCCGCATGAGCGCGACCCATGACCGAAAGGCTCATCCGATGACCGACAACGTCTTGAGCGACATGCCCGCCGCAGCGCAGGCGACGAGTTCGCCGGCCGCGCATCTGAAGCGCCCGCTTCGCCGCAAGGGCGTCGTCATCGCCCATGAGAAGTCCTGGAAGCGCAGCTCGATCTGGACGCTGCAGGTCGGGATCTTCGTCGCCCTGATCGGCGGCTGGGAACTCGCGACCCGGCTCGGGCTGATCGATCCGTTCTTCTGGTCCTCGCCCTCGCGCATCTACAACGCGTTCATCATCGTGATCGGCGAAGGCACGCTGTTCCAGGATACCTGGTTCACCTTCAAGGCGACGATCATCGGCTTCCTGCTCGGCTCGGCGATCGGCGCCGCGATTGGGCTTAGCCTTTGGTGGTCAATCAACGCCGCAGCCGTCGTGCAGCCCTATATCGTCGTCTTCAACGCCGTACCGAAGATCGCGCTCGGACCGCTGATCATCCTGATCTTCGGCATCGGCATCTCGTCGAAGATCGCCCTCGCCGTCGCCTTCACCGCCGTGATCACGGCGCTCGCGGCCTATGCCGGCGTCCGGGCCGTCGACGACGACCTCGTCAAGCTGACGCTGTCGCTTGGCGGGCGCCGGCGCGACGTCTTCCTGAAGATCGTCGTGCCCTCGGCCATGCCGTGGATCACCTCTTCGCTGCACATCAATATCGGTCTGGCTCTCGCCGGTGCGATCGCAGGTGAATTCATCTCGTCCCAGTACGGCCTCGGCAAGATCATCATGTATGCGGGCTCGACCTACGACATGGCTCTGATCTGGGTCGGCATCATTATTCTCGCTCTTCTGGCGATCGTTCTCTACGGCGCCGTCAATTGGCTCGAACACAAGTTCACGAGGGGACAGAACGTCAAGACGATCTAGTACGAGCAACCGATAGACATAACACCACCATCACAAAGACAGGGAACAGCAGCATGGTTCAGTTCAATCGTCGTCAGATACTGGGCGGAGCCGCGGGGCTCGGCGTCGCCAGCCTCGTGGGGGGCATCGGGTCCGCCCGCGCGGATCTCCGCAAGTTCATCGTCACCGAGCCCGGCCATTCGGCCGATTCGCTCCCCTTCTATGTCGGCATCCGCAAGGGCTACTTCAAAGAAGCCGGCCTCGACGTCCAGATCGTGACGTCGGAAGGTGGCGGCAAGGCAATGGCAGCGGTGCAGTCCGGCAATGCCGATGCCTATATCGGCGGCCCGGAGCACATCGCCTTCGCCAATGTGAAGGGCGGCAAGCCGATCCGCGCCATCATCGCGCTGTCAAACCGTGCCAACTCCTTCGTCAGCGCCCGCACAGGCGTGACGATCGATCCGGCCAAGAGCTTCGCCGAGAACATCAAGGGCAAGAAGATCGCCGTCGGCACGCGCGGCTCGACCGACAACTCGATCCTGCTCTATCTCGCCAAGCGCGACGGTCTCGATCCGCGCGCCGATTTCGTGATGCTTGAGATCGCGACCGATGCCGGCCGCGTCGCCGCGATGAAGAATGGCGAGGCGGACCTCGCCATGGTCTACGAGCCGTTCATCGCGCAGGGCGTCAAGGCCGGCATCTGGCAGGAGCCCTTCGCCTCGATGCCGAAGGAACTCGGCCTCTTCGCCTGGACGACCGTCAACCTGCCGGAAGCGACGATCAAGGCTGACCCCGAACTCGCCAAGGCGGTCGTCGCCGCGACCAAGAAGTCGCTCGACCTCGTCTTCACCAACGAAGCCGAAATGCGCGCCATCGCGGCCGAGGAGTTCCCGACGCTGCCGAAGGACGACCTTGACGCCATCCTGACGCGCGCCCGCAACAACGACATGTGGCAGCAGGACGGCTCGATGCCGCCGGAGGCCTGGGAAAAGACCAAGAGCATCATCACCATCTCCGGCGTGCTCAAGGAAGACGTCCCCTACAAGGACGTCTTCGATCCCGAATTCCTCTGAACGGAATGCCTTGGATCAGGCGACGCCTGACGACATGATGGCCCGGGCCGGATTCGCAACGCGGATCCGGCCCGGGCAGACTTCAGAATCCCTAAGGACAGAAACGATCATGGCCGTCACCAGACCGAGCCTCAAGCTCACCCATGCCGCCGCGCTGACGGCTCTGCAAGCCGCTGTCGCAAAGGCGGAAGCAATCGGCTGGCAGGTCAATATCGTCATCGTTGATGAGAGCGGCGTCCTTCTGGCCGCCATCCGCATGGACGGTGCCAAGTTCCTCTCGCTCACCACCGCCACCAACAAGGCAAAGAGCGCCGCCTCGCATCGTCGCCCGACTACCGAGATCGGCGGCGATCTGGCGATGAGCCTGGCGCTCGCCTCGGACGGACAGCTCACCAATATGGCCGGCGGTCTGCCGATCGTCATCGACGGCATCTGCGTCGGCGGCATTGGCATCGGCTCGGCGCCTGATGACGAGGACATTGCCATTGCCCGTGCCGGACTTGCCGCCATCGGCGCCGCCGAGCGCATGCCGGACTGACCGGCCGTCCACATCAACGTTTCAAGTCCATTCTCAGGAGCCAACCTTGCCGCGCAAGCTGATCCTCGACGTCGATACCGGCACGGATGATGCCGTCGCCATCATGCTGGCCGCGCTGCATCCCGCGCTCGATCTCCTGGCCGTCACCACGGTGAACGGCAATGTCGAGATCGGCTATTGCACGGACAATTCGCTGCGGACGCTCGATTTCATCGGCCGCAGCGACATCCCCGTCTATGAGGGCTGCCCGAAGCCGATCCTCCGCGCGGATTTCCCGGTCCCGCGGGCGGTCAAGAAGGACGGCGGCATGCATGTGAACACGCTGCCGGTACCGGAGCCGACAAGCCGCAAGGCTGACAAGAACGCCGTCGAATTCCTGATCGAAACCTTCCGCGCCGCCACCGAGGAGATCGCACTCGTTCCGGTCGGCCCGCTGACCAATATCGCGGCGGCGATCACCGCCGATCCGAACTTCGCCCGCAATGTGCCCGAGCTCGTGATCATGGGCGGCGCGCACTACACGGGCAATGTAACGCCGTCCGCCGAATTCAATATCTGGGCCGATCCCGAAGCTGCAGCCATCGTCTTCGAGGCACCCTTCGCGCGCCGCGTCTTGGTGCCCCTCGACGCCACGTTCCAGGCACTCGTCTCGGGTGCCGATTGCGGCGCGCTGGAGGCGCTTGGAACCAATGCGGGCATCGCCGCCTCCCGCTTCATCAGCCAGCGCATCAAGGGCTATGATTCGACCCAGCCGATGAAGACGCTCGGGTCGGCACCGGTGCATGATGCGGTCTGCGTCGCCTATCTGGCGGAGCCGGACATCATCGAGACGCGGCACATTCACGTCGCCGTCGAGACGGCGGGCATCCACACGGTCGGCCGCACCGTCTTCGACGTCAACAAACGCGGCGATAACGAGGCCAATACCCACGTCGCATTCGGCGCCAACGGCCCGCGCTTCATCGCGCTGCTGAAGGAGATCTTCGGGGGCGCCGCCGCATGACCGACGCGGCGACAGAGATCCGCAAGCTCTATATCTTGCTGGCCGGCTACGAGATCATCCGGAAGTCGGGCTGCATCCGCGGTGAGCAGCCCTACGTCATCCTCGCGGTGCCGATCTGCTGTTATCTCATGGAGACGGCGCGCGGCTATGTGATGTTCGATACCGGCCTCGAGAGCGCGGGGCTTGCCGATCCGGTCGCGGCCGCTGCGCGCTACGTCAACGCCACTTTTCCGAGCCCGCCCGTCGTCTTGCCGGAGCATGAGGTGCTGACGCAGCTTGCCGGGCTCGGTGTCGACCCGGCCGACGTGACCGAGATCGTGCTCAGCCACGCCCATGGCGACCATACCGGGCACCTTCGCGACTTTCCGAACGCCCGCGTGACGATCCAGAAGCTGGAGCATGCGGCGGCGATGGCCGATACCGGACGCATGAACTATGCGGACTATGCCGATCCCGCCATTCGCTGGAACATCGTCGACGGCGACGCGACGCTCATGCCCGGTCTTGACCTTGTGCTGACACGCGGCCACCAGCCGGGCCATCAGTCGGCGGTCGTCCGCCTGCCGCAGGACGGGGTGAAGATCCTGGTCGGCGATGTCGTCGACCTCCTCGAGAATTTCGACCGCGAGGTTCTCGGCTCCAGCATGGACGATCCGGCGGCCCTCGCCAGCATCCGCCGCCTCAAAGCCATCGCGGCGGAGACCGGTGGCGAACTGGTCCCGCTGCATGATCCTGGCTTCGTGCAGCGCGCGCGCCTCGCGCCGCTCTTCTATCACTGACGAAAGAACTTGAGGACAGAGCCATGAAGACGGAACGCGACTTCGTGAAGACGGGCGCCTCCACGGCGGTCGGTGCCGAAGGCATGGTGGCGACCTCGCATCCGGCCGCGACGCTGGCAGCGATCGAGATTCTTCGCGCCGGCGGCAATGCCGTCGACGCCGCGCTTGCAGCCGTCGCCGTCCAATGCGTCGTCGACCCGCTGATGACCGGCATCGGCGGTGATTGCTTCGCGCTCTATTCCGCCAAGGGCGGTCTGCCGATCGCCCTCAACGGGTCGGGCCGCGCTGCAAAGGCCGCCGATCCCGCTTGGTTCAAGGCGCAGGGCATCACGGAAATCGGCGATCGCTCCGTCCATGCCGTCACGGTGCCCGGCGCCGTCGATGCCTGGTGCCGCCTGTCGGAGGACTACGGATCGCTGCCGCTCGCGACCGTTCTCAAGGCGGCCATCGCCGCAGCCGACAACGGCTACCGCGTGACGCCGCGCGTTGCGCATGACTGGGCAGCCAATGTTGGCCGCCTTTCTCATGACGCGGCAGCGATGCAGCGCTTCCTCGTCGAAGGCCGCGCCCCCCGGGCCGGCGAGCGGATGGAGAATCCCGCCCTCGCTGCCTCGCTGCGGGCGATCGGCGCAGAAGGCCGCGCCGCCTTCTATGAGGGGGCGGTCGCCGAGGAGATCGTCGCCCTGCTCGCGGCACGTGGCGGTCTTCTGACGATGGAGGATTTTGCCGCGCAAACGTCCAACTATCTCTCGCCGATCAGCGCCTCTTACCGGGGCTATCGGCTGCATGAGTGTCCGCCGAACGGCCAGGGCATCACAGCGCTCATCATCCTGAGGATTCTCGAAGGCTTTGACCTGTCGGATGTGGCACTCGACGAGGCCGGCCGCGTGCATCTCTTTGCTGAGGCGACAAAGGCAGCCTATCGCCTGCGCGACGCCATGATCGGCGACCCCGACGTCACTCCCGTCGATGTCGAAGCACTCCTGTCCGAGGCGACCATCGCACCGCTCCGCGCGGCGATCCGGGCCGATCGTGCCAGCACACCCCTGCCGCCGACTGACGAGACGCCGCACAAGGACACGGTCTATCTCACGGTCGTCGACCGCGATCGCAATGCGATTTCGCTGATCAACTCGATCTTCTGGGCTTTCGGCAGCGGCCATTATGCCCCGCAGTCCGGCGTCGTGCTGCAGAACCGCGGCGCCAGCTTCCGCGTGACCGAAGGCCACCCGAACACCATCGGCCCGCGCAAGCGGCCGATGCACACCATCATCCCGGGCATGCTGACGCGGGATGATCGCCTGGTGATGTCGTTCGGCGTCATGGGCGGCCAGTACCAGGCGGCCGGTCACGCACATTTCGTCTCGGAAGTGGTCGATCGCGGCAAGGCCCTGCAGGCCGCGTCCGATGCACCGCGAAGCTTCGCCTTCGATGGTGTCCTCAGCCTGGAAAGCACCTTCGATCCAGCCGTGGCGGAGACGCTCGCCGGCTATGGCCACACGGTCGATGTCAGCGATGCCCCGATCGGCGGATGCCAGGCGATTGCCGTTGACGATGAAACAGGCGCGCTTTTCGGCGCCACGGATCATCGCAAGGACGGCATCGCGCTCGGTTATTGACGCGGCGGAATCGCCAGCAGGGGCGGCGCTGCCGCGTCGCACCATGATGAGACGCGCCGCTGCTGCAATGCATCATGCGCAGGCCTGCCATGCGTTTTTTAGCGCTGCTCAACTTAGTTCGCCAAGCGTACATTCGAAATCAAGAAAGGTCGTTCGGCGGATGAGCCGGGCGGCAGTCACCCGATCCGGAAGGATATCGAGATGAACCTCGTGAACGGCTTCAAGAGCTGGCGCAAGTATCGCGAGACCCGCAACGAGCTGTCGCGGCTGACCAAGCGCGAACTCGCGGACCTCGGCATCGACCGCGCCGACATCAACCAGGTTGCCCGTCAGGCAGTCGGTTACTGATTTCAAGAGATTCGCCAGGACGAACCTCCTCCCTCGTCCTCGCGATCCGGCGGCCAGCGAACCTCCTCCCTCGCTTCGCCGCCCTCCATGAGAACGCCCGCCGATCTCCTCCCCGGCGGGCGTTTTTCATTTTCGGCTTTGCCAGGGCCTAGGCTCTCCCTCGCCGACGATGCGTCCGGCCTGAGGCCAAACTGCCAATCCGCCGCTATCGCCTGTCTCACAGAAAATCGTCGCGCCGCGGCGTGAAACTGTCGATGAGTCGGCCAGCCGTCAGCGCCTTGACCCCATGCGTGACGCCGGACGGCACGATATAAGCGCCACCAGCGCCGATCGTTTCGGTCGCCCCGCCGATCGTCACCTCGAATTCTCCTTCCGCGACATAGCTGCTCTGGACATGCGGATGTGCATGCAGGGCGCCGATCCCGCCAGCCTCGAAGCTGAACTCGACGAGCATCAGTTCCGGCAGGCTGAGGATGACCCGGCGTGTGCTGGTCCCAAGCGGAATTGCGCTGCCCTCCCCGGGCTGCGCGAACAGTTTTTCATCTGCCATCGTGGAGACCTCTTGCAGGTGTTGCTTCGACGTTTGGCTCAAGGATGGTCGATTTCGCCAAGCTCGGAAAGCTTGACCATCCTTCCGGTCGTGGCGCTTTGCAGGGCAGCAAGACCGGTCATCACCGACATCGCACCGGCCCGGCTGTCGGCGCGCTGACCGAGCGGATCGGCCCCATCGCGGAAGATCATCGAGCGCATCAGATCATCGCCACCGAAATGGCCGCCGCCGGCATGCGGCACCTTGATCCGTTCAACGCCGCCATCGAACGATCGGACGAGCAGGATTTCGTCATGGTCGGGCGTCGGCCATGGCTGCTTCTCGAACTGGCGCAGCTCGATGCGGCCGCGCGTGCCGTTGAACGCGATGGCATGCCCCTCGATCGGCATGAAGGCGTTGAGCGAATAGGACGCCGTGACGGCATTCTGATAGCGGATCGTCGCCGACATCGTATCGAAGATGTCGATATCCTCACGATAGACGCAGCCGTCCCGCACATAACCGTCGATTTCGGACGGGTCTTCATAAAGCTGGTCCAGGAATTCGTCCGCGCTCATATCGAAGAAATAGTCGCACTCTTCAGCGTGGCTGCAATCGCGGCAACGCGGACCGCGGAAAGGCCCGTTGCGCCCATATTGGCGCAGTTCGCCAAACGCTGCGACGTCGACCGGATCGGCGCCGATATACCAGTTGAGCAGATCGAAGTGATGCGTCGCCTTGTGAACGAACAGGCTACCGGAATTTTTGACATAAGCATGCCAGCGGCGGAAGTAATCCGCGCCGTGCTGGTTGTTCAGATACCAGTGAAAGTCGACCGAGGTCAGCGTGCCGATTTCGCCCGCCATGAGCAGCGATTTCAGCTTGGCTGCAGTTGGGGCGTAGCGATAATTGAAGGAGACATCGATCCGCCGGCCGGTGCGCCGCTCGGCGTCGCGGATGCGGCGGATCTTGTCCATCGACGTCGTCATTGGTTTTTCTGTAATCACGTCGGCCCCGGCTTCAAGCGCGGCCACGATGACGTCGTCATGGTTGGAATCGCGGGTACAGACAATCACCAGTTCGGGCCGCGCTGCGGCAAGGGTTTCCTCGATCGAGGTGTAGATCGGTGCGTTCGACTTGATCATCGCGCGCGCGCGTTCGGCCCGTAGCGGATTGGTGTCGCAGATCGCCACAAGGTCGACCTCCTGCCGCCAGCCCGCGAGCAAATCCCTACCCCACATCGTCGTGCCGCGATTGCCCGTTCCGACCAGTGCATAGCGCTGGCGTTCATGCCCGTTCATGTCCGTCCCTGGCTCTGGAGATTGGCGTGACGCTCGATGCAGGTCGCCAGCACGGTCTCGCCCGGCTGCCGCCACCAGTTGTCGCGCGAAAAGATTTCGACCTCCTCGGGGCCGGTATAGCCGGCCGCCTCGATCATCTGCCTGATACCGGCAAGATCGATCACCCCGTCGCCCATCATGCCCCGGTCGAGCAGCAGGTCACGCGTCGGCACCAGCCAATCGCAGATGTGATGCGCGAGGATGCAGTTCATGCGGCCGGCCCGAGCGATTGCAGTAGGAAGCTTCGGATCCCACCAGACATGATAGACGTCGATCGCAACGCCGACGCCCTCGCCAAAGTACGCGCAGAGATCAAGCGCCTGGTCGAGCGTGTTCACGCACGCGCGGTCGGCGGCATACATCGGATGCAGGGGCTCGATCGCTAGCGGCATGCCGATGCTGCGCGCATGCGGCAGCATCGCGGCTATGCCGTTCTCGACCATGGTCCGGGCAGCGGACAGGTCGCGGCTGGAGCCCGGCAGGCCCCCGACGACCAGGACAAGGCAATCGGCGCCAAGCGCCGCCGCCTCATCGATGGCCCGCCGGTTGTCGTCGATCGCCGCCTGGCGGCCCGATTCCGTTTCGGCCGGAAACATGCCGCCGCGGCAGAGCCCGGTGACCCGCAACCCCTCCGATCGAACGATCCGCGCCGCCTCGGCAAGCCCGACCGCTGCCACCTGATCGCGCCAAGGCGCGATCGCCGAGATCCCGCGCTGCAGGCAGCCGTCGGCAGCTTCGGCAAAACCCCAGCTGCCCCGCGTCGTCGCCAGATTGATCGCCAGTTCGCCTGCCATCCTACGCGTCGTCAGATGTCGAGCGGGGGAACGTCGAGCCAGCGCCGCTCGCGCCATGATTTCAGACCGAGTGTCGCAAGCTGGACGCCTTTGGCGCCCTCCTCCAGCCCGTAGGGCCAAGGTCCATCCTCTGCGACATGGCGAAGGAACATCGCCCACTGCGCCTTGAAGCCGTTCTCCGTCGGCATATTGTCCGGCACCTCGTCCCAGCCGGCCTGGAAATCCATCAGCTGCGGCTGATCGGGATTCCACACAGGCTTCGGTGTGTTGACCCGGTGCTGGGTGAAACAGCGGTGCAGTCCCGCGACCGCGGAGCCGTGCGTGCCATCGACCTGGAAGGTGACGAGGTCATCGCGCTTGACCCGGACCGCCCAGGACGAATTGATCTGCGCGATCACCCCGCCTTCCAGCTCGAAGGTCGCATAAGCTGCGTCGTCGGCATCGGCGGCATAGGGCTCGCCGCGCTCGTCGAAGCGCTCAGGAATATGCGTCGCGCCGAGGCAGGACACGGATCTGACCGCCCCGAACAGATTGTCGAGCACATAGCGCCAGTGGCAGAGCATATCGAGGATGATGCCGCCGCCATCGGCCTTGCGATAGTTCCACGACGGACGCTGCGCGGCCTGCCAGTCGCCTTCGAACACCCAATAGCCGAATTCGCCTCGAACCGAGAGAATCCGGCCGAAAAAACCCGATCGGCGCAACATTGCGAGCTTCAGCAGACCGGGAAGGAACAGCTTGTCCTGAACGACGCCGTGCTTGATGCCGGCCGACCTCGCCTTGCGGGCCAGCGCCACGGCGATGTGCAGATCCTCGGCGACCGGCTTCTCGCAATAGACATGCTTGCCAGCATCGATCGCCCGGCCAAGCAGGCCGGCGCGCATCCGCGTCGTCCCGGCATCGAAGAAGATCGCTGCCGTGGGATCGGCGAGCACCGCGGTCATGTCGGTAGACCAGCGTTCGATCGCATGCCGCTCGGCGATCCGCCTCAGCTTGTCGCCATCGCGGCCGACCAGGATCGGCTCCGGCACGAGGCGGTCGCCATTCGAAAGCACGATGCCACCCTGATCGCGCAGGGCGAGGATGGAACGGACGAGATGCTGGTTGTAGCCCATCCGTCCGGTCGCGCCATGCATGATGACGCCTATGCGTCTGTCAGCCACCAGACAGCCTCCTTGTAACTGTTTGGTTACATAGGTAGACATGGCTAGAATCCCGAGTCAAGCTTGCTGTCTGCGCATGGGGGCGTCGGAGCGGCAACCGACCAAAAGAGCAAATGAGAGATGGACAACGACGGAGAGATCATCCCCGCCGAACCGACGGAGACGCGCCGCGCCGAAATCGGCTCGATACGGCCGCGTGATGCCGAGCGAACCAAAGCGGCGATCCTGAAGGCGGCGCGCGACGAGTTCTGCGAGCAGGGCTTCAACGGCGCGCGCGTCGACGCGATTGCCGAGCGCGCCAAGGCCAACAAGCGGATGCTCTACCACTACTATGGCAACAAGGAAGCGCTCTACAGCGCCGTCCTGCTCGACGCCTATCAGGAAATCCGGCGCGGCGAGCGCGAGCTGTCGCTGGGCGAATACGCGCCGGTCGACGCCATGGACCGGCTGGTCCGGTTCACCTTCCGCCATTTCCTCGCAAATCCGTGGTTTCCACGCCTGCTCGCGGTCGAGAACCTGCAGAACGCCCGCTTCCTGAAGCAGATCAAGGATATTCCGGCGCTGCACTCGCCGCTGGTCAGCGAGATCAGGGCGATCGTTCAGCGGGGGGTATCGAGCGGCGTGTTCCGCAAGGATGTCGATCCGATGCAGCTCTACATTTCGGTCGCCAGCCTCGGCTATTTCTACGTCTCCAACATGAAGACCCTCTCGGTGATCTTCGAGCGCGATCTCGGCCAATTCGCGCTGATCCAGGAGCGCGAAGCCCATGCCGTTCGGATGGTGCTCGATTATCTCTGCACGCGGTGATGGCACCGCAGTGCGCGCGGCGTGGCCGCCGCGACGACTTGACACCCTCCTGCGATTGACCCAAGATTGTAACCAATTGGTTATTTAGCGCCGCCAAGAGCGCAGCGACATCAACCTCGGTCGCAACCAGAACGGGAGGATTGCCACATGACGACGCTTCACCGGCGCCAGTTCCTGCTTGGGAGCGCCGCGGCGCTCGCTGCCGGCGCGATCAGCCCGGCCTTTGCGGCCGACGCCAAGCTTCGCCTGCTCTTCTGGGGCGGCAAGGCGCGCGCGGACCGGACATTTATCGCGACGGACCTGTTCTCGAAGGCCAATCCCGGCGTCACGATCGACGGCGAGTTCATGGCCTTCCAGGACTACTGGGCCAAGCTCGGCACGCAGACCGCCGGCGGCAACGCGCCCGACATCATCCAGATGGACTATCGCTACATCGTCGAATACGCGATCCGGGGCGGCATCGCCCCGCTCGACGAATTCGTCGGCGGCGCGCTGCAGCTGGATGATTTCGACAAGGATCAGCTCGACGGCGGCAAGGTCAACGGCAAGCTTTATGGCATCAGCCTCGGCGCCAATTCCGTCGCGCTTATGGTCAACGAAGCCGCCTTCAAAGAGGCCGGCATCGAACTGCCTGGCCGGGAACTCAGCTATGAGGATCTGCCGGCGCTTGCCGCAAAGTTCAACGCGGCCAACAAGCGCCCCGGCATGAAGCTGTTCCAGGACGGCAGCGGCGTCGAGCCGGCGCTGGAAAACTGGCTGCGCCAGCGCGGCAAGGCGCTCTACACCGCCGACGGCAAGGCCGCCTTCGACGCGCAGGACATGACGGACTGGTTCAAGCTCTGGAGCGATCTGCGCGCGGCGGACGTTATCGTCTCGGCCGAGGACCAGGCGCTCGACGCGACCGACGCAATCGAGAACACCATGATCACGCTCGGCAAGGCGACGACGACCTTCGCCAATTCGAACCAGTTGATCGCCTTCCAGGCGGTCAACAAGGATCCGCTGACCATGACCAATTTCCCGCGTATCAAGGCGGGCAGCGGCGGCGGTCATTATCGCAAGCCCTCGATGTTCTTCTCGATCGGCGGCACCTCCGCCAACAAGGAACTGAGCGCGAAGTTCATCAACTTCTTCATCTCGGATCCCGAGGCGGCCAAGGCGCTGGGCGTCGAGCGCGGCATTCCCTGCAAAGCCTCGACGCGCGAAGTCATTGCGCCAACGCTGGATGCACAGAGCAAGATCGCGCTCGAATTCGTCTCCAATCTCGGCGACCTGCTCGGTCCGCTGCCGCCGGCCCCGCCCGCCAATGCCGGCGAAGTCTCGACGCAGCTTCGCACCACCAGCCAGGAAGTCGCCTTCGGCCAGACATCGCCCGAGGACGCCGGCCCCGCCTTCTTCGACCAGGCCAGCGCCACATTGGCCCGCGCCAAGAAGGGCTGAGGCCTTGGCCTCCGCGCCGTCACACGAGGTCGCGCAAGGCGGATCAGTCGCCGGCGCGGCCGCCCCGTCGTGGTGGGCAGCGGCGCGCAGCAAAAACGGGCCGGGCTACCTCTTCCTGCTGCCCTGGTTCATCGGCTTCTTCGGCCTGACACTCGGCCCGATCCTGATCTCGCTCTATCTGAGCTTCACGGATTTCGACCTCCTGACCGCTCCGCATTGGAACGGCGGCGCCAATTTCGTACGCATCTTCACCGCCGACGCAAAATTCATCCAGTCGATGCGTGTGACGCTCTTCTTCGTCATCGTCTCGGTGCCGCTGAAGCTGGCCTTTGCGCTCGGCGTGGCACTGCTGCTCAATCGCGGCATGCGCGGTCTGCCAATTTACCGGGCAATCTTTTATCTGCCGTCGCTGCTCGGCGCCTCGGTCGCCATCGCCGTGCTGTGGCGCCAACTGTTCGCCGGCAATGGCCTCGTCAACCAGTTCCTCCTCAATTTCGGCATTGTGGGTCCGAGTTGGATTTCCAATCCGCGCTATTCGCTCTGGACGCTGATCGCGCTCGCGGTCTGGCAGTTCGGCTCGCCAATGATCATCTTCCTGGCCGGCCTCCGGCAGATTCCGCTCGACATGTATGAGGCGGCCAGCCTCGACGGGGCCGGCAGATGGCGGATGTTCCGCAAGATCACGCTGCCGCTGCTGACGCCTGTGATCTTCTTCAACGCGATCATCCAGACCATCGAGGGCTTCAAGAGCTTCACGCCGGCCTTCATCATCTCCGGCGGCACTGGCAATCCGATCAACTCGACACTGTTCTATACGCTCTATCTTTATCAGGAGGCGTTCGGATTCTTCCGGATGGGCTATGCATCGGCTCTCGCCTGGATCCTTCTCGTCATCGTCGCGCTGTTCACCAGCTTCTCGTTCCTGACGTCGAAGTACTGGGTGCACTATGATAACTGACGTCCAGCGCCTGACCGTCGTCACCGGCGACAGTGGCGAGACGACCCGGCTCCGCAAGGGTGCGCTGTCGCTGCTGGCACATGGCCTCCTGACCCTCGCCTCGATCCTCATGCTCTATCCGTTGCTGTGGATGCTGTCGGCGTCGTTCAGGCCCGAAAACGAGATCTTCACGGCGACGAGTCTCTGGCCAAGCTCATGGAGCATCCAGTCTTATATCCGCGGCTGGACCGGCCTTCGGATCGGCTTCGACACGTTCTTCCTGAACTCGCTGATCATCGCCGTCCTCGCGATCATCGGCAATCTCGCCACCTGCTCGCTCGCCGCCTTCGCCTTTGCACGGCTCGAATTTCGCGGCCGGCGCTTCTGGTTCGCCATGATGCTCGGCACACTCATGCTGCCCTATCAGGTGACGCTGATCCCGCAATATGTGCTGTTCCATCAGCTCGGCTGGGTGAACACGTTCCTGCCACTGGTCGTGCCGAAGTTCCTCGCCGCCGACAGCTTCTTCATCTTCCTGATGGTGCAGTTTTTCCGCGGCTTGCCGAAGGAACTTGACGAGGCCGCGATGATGGATGGCTGCAGCCCCTGGCGCATCTATTGGAAGATCCTGCTGCCGCTCTCGACGCCGGTTCTCGCCACGGCGGCGATCTTCACCTTCATCTGGACATGGGACGACTTCTTTGCCCCGCTGATCTATCTGTCCGATATCCGAACCTACACCGTCCAGCTGGCGCTCCGCACCTTCGTCGACTCGAGCGCCGAAAGCGATTGGGGCGGCCTCTTCGCGATGTCGACGCTGACGCTGGTCCCGGTGTTCATCTTCTTCCTGGTCTTCCAGCGCCTTCTGATCGAGGGCATCGCGACCACCGGCATGAAGCGCTAGCCGGCTGACCCCACCAAACCCGACAAGGCACCGCCCCCACGCCGCCAGCAAGAGACTCTTCTGCAATGAGCATTCGATTTTCGGTCATCGGCCTCAACCACAGCCATATCTACGGGCAGGTCAATTGCCTGCTGCGGGCAGGCGCCGAACTGGTCGCCTTCCATGCGCCAGAGGACGAGCTCGCCAAGCCTTTCTTCGAGGCCTATCCCGGCGTCCGGCGTGCTCTGACCGCCGCAGAAATCTATGAGGACGACAGCATCGCCCTCATCACAACCGCCGCGATCCTTGACGAGCGCGCAGGCATCGCCATCGCCGCCATGCGCCATGGCAAGGACGTGATGAGCGACAAGCCGGGCATGATCAGCCTGGACCAGCTGGCTGCCGTCAAAACGGCGCAGCGCGAGACCGGCCGTATCTTCTCCATCTGCTATTCGGAGCATTTCGAGACCCGCTCCACCGTCAAGGCCGGTGAACTCGTCGCCGCCGGCGCGATCGGCGAGGTCATCAATACGGTTGGGCTCGGGCCGCACGCCATTCGCAACAACCAGCGCCCTGGATGGTTCTTCGAGCGTCAGCGCTATGGCGGCATTCTCTGCGATATCGGTTCGCACCAGTGCGAGCAGTTCCTGTTCTTTTCCGGCACGCTCGAGGCCGAGGTGATCTCGGCCAGCGTCGCCAACCGCGCCAATGCCGGCCAGCCCGGCCTGCAGGATTTCGGCGACATGCACCTCAAAACCCCACGCACCACCGGTTATGTCCGCGTCGACTGGTTCACGCCCTCCGGCCTGCCGACCTGGGGTGACGGACGGCTGACGATCCTCGGCACTGACGGCTATATCGAGCTTCGCAAATATATCGACATCGCCGGGCGGCCCGGCACCGATCACCTGTTCCTCGTCAACGGCGAGGGCGTACAGCATATCGACTGCAGCAGCGTCGAACTGCCCTACGGGCCGCAGCTTCTGGCCGATATTCGCGACCGCACCGAGACGGCGATGGGCCAGGACCACTGCTTCAAGGCGATGGAGCTCGCCCTCACCGCCCAGGCGATCGCGGAGCGCGGTACGGAGTGGCAGCAATGAGCGATATCAAGACAGTCGCCGTCGTCGGGGGCGGTATTGGCCGCTCGCACATCGTCGAGGGCTATCTCACCAACAAGGATAAATTCAAGCTGCTGGCGATCTGCGACCTTGATCCTGCACGGATGAACGGCCTCGCGGACGAATTCGGCATCGAGCGGCGGACGGCCCAGTTCGACGACCTGCTGGCCATGGGCGATCTCGACATCATCGATATCTGCACGCCGCCGATGGTGCACTATCCCATGGTGATGGCCGCGCTGGCAGCCGGCAAGCATGTCGTCTGTGAGAAGCCGCTGGTTGGTTCGCTGGCTGAGGTCGATGCCGTCATCGCCGCGGAAAAGCAGGCGCGCGGCCGGCTGATGCCGGTGTTCCAGTATCGCTTCGGCGATGGCGTGCAACAGGCCAAGGCGATCATCGATGCCGGCATCGCCGGCAAGCCCTATGTCGCGACAGTCGAGACGTTGTGGCGGCGCGAGGCTGACTATTATGCCGTGCCCTGGCGCGGCAAATGGCGGACGGAGCTTGGCGGCGTGCTGATGACGCATGCCATCCATCAGCACGACATGCTGACCTATCTGATGGGCCCGTTGAAGAGCCTGTTCGGCCGCGTAGCCACACGCGTCAACCCGATCGAGGTTGAGGACTGCGTTTCGGCGAGTGTGGAACTTGAAAGCGGGGCACTGGCCTCGCTCACCGCCACGCTGGGCGCGGCCGACGAGATCTCGCGCCTCCGCCTCGTTTTCGAGAACGTCACCTTCGAAAGCGACCACGAGGCTTACTCGCCCGGCAACAAGCCCTGGACCATCCTGCCGCGGAACGATGATACCCGCGCGCAGATCGATGCCCTGCTGGAGGGCTGGCAGCATGTACCGCAGCGCTTCGAGACGCAGATGGCGCTGTTCCACGCCGCGCTTGTTTCTGGCGGGCCGCTTCCTGTGACGAGTGCGGATTCGCGGCGAGCGCTCGAGATCGTGACGGCGTTCTACCATTCGTCGGAGACCCATTCCGAAGTGACATGGCCGATCGGTCCCGATCATCCGAAATATGAGAGCTGGCTGCCAGCAGGCGCCTAGGAGGTGACCATGGCCACGCGTGTCATGCTGCAACAGGTCCAGAAGCGCTATGGCGAAGTCGAAGTCATTCACGGCATCGACCTCTCTATCGAGCCGGGCGAGTTCGCCGTCTTCGTCGGCCCCTCTGGCTGTGGCAAGTCGACCCTGTTGCGCATGATCGCCGGCCTCGAACCGATCTCCGGCGGCGACCTGTTGATCGACGGCCAGCGCATGAACGCCGTGCCGGCCGCCAAGCGCGGCATTGCCATGGTGTTCCAATCCTATGCGCTCTACCCGCATATGAGCGTCTACCAGAACCTTGCCTTCGGATTGGAAACGGCGCGGCTGCCCAAGGCCGAGATCGCCACGCGCGTGGCGAGGGCGGCGGAGATCCTGCGCATTGAGCCTTTGCTGAAGCGCAAGCCGAAGCAACTCTCGGGCGGCCAGCGTCAGCGCGTCGCCATCGGCCGCGCCATCGTACGCGAGCCGCGGATTTTCCTGTTCGACGAGCCGCTCAGCAATCTGGATGCCGAGCTGCGTGTTCAGATGCGTGTCGAGATCGCCAAGCTGCACAAGGAGCTCGGCAACACGATGATCTATGTGACGCATGACCAGGTCGAGGCCATGACAATGGCCGACAAGATCGTCGTGCTGAGGGCAGGCAATATCGAACAGGTCGGCGCGCCGCTCGATCTCTACAACACGCCGCGCAACCTCTTCGTCGCCGGATTCATCGGCTCGCCGAAGATGAACATCCTCGCGGCCCGGGTTGAATCAGCCGATGGCGCGGGCGCGAAGCTGCTGGCCGCGGGACAGGCCATCGCTTTGCCGCGGGCGCTGCGGGCGAGCGGTCCGGGCGCCCGCGTCTCGGTCGGCGCGCGGCCTGAACACCTCATGATCGCGCCTGGATCGGGCATTCCCTTCGCCGATGTCACTGTCGATCTGGTCGAGCAGCTCGGCGGCCAGACCATGATCTATGCCACCACGGCGGGCGGCGAGGCGATGACCATCGCCGTCGACGGCCAGCAGAAGATCGCGCTCGGCACAGCGCTCACGACCCATGTCGATCCGGCTCGCCTGCACGTCTTCGACGCGGACGGCCTGGCGATCTGAGGTTCGACGGCCATGGGGGAGAGATCGACAGCGTTGAGCTGTCGCGGTTGGCGATCGTCAATCCGGCTGACCACACGCCCCAATAATTGGCGGAAATCTGCCTGACAGCAGCGTTCAATCGATCGGGCGTAGAGGGCGTAGTCTCGCCGTCGGTCCGTAGCGTTGCAGGACGCTCTCCAGGCTCGGCTTCGCTTCCGCGGGTTTGTCTTGCAGGAGATCGCGCTCGATGTCGTTCAGATGGCGTTCCATCTGTTCGACGGCGGCAACGGCGTCTCGTTTTTGGAGCAGATCCACCAACCGGCGGTGATCATGCGCCTTGCAGCAGGCGGTGACGTCGCTGTAGGTCGCGATCACCAGCGCGGATCGGCAGACGAGATTGAGCAGCGTCGTCTGAATGACGTTGTTGCCAGCGATGCTGCTGAGCAGCAGATGAAACTGGCCCGACAGACGCAGCGCTTCCCGCTGATCGTTGCGGTGATAGGCGTCGTCCTCCCGGTCGACGTGACGCTGCAGCGAGGAGAGGTCGTCTTCGGATGCCGAATCCACCAGCCGCCGCACGACATAGGGCTCAATCGCCTTGCGCGCTCCCAAAATGTCCATGGCTTCCTTGCGATCGGGAACGAGGACGAAGCAGCCCTTGTTCCTCTGCAATTCGACCAGCCGGTCCTGCTGAAGGCGGTGTATGGCGACACGGACGATCGTCCGGCTGACGCCATAGTGATGGCAGAACACGTCCTCGGGGAGCTTGGTGCCGGGATCGAGCGCCCGGTCCAGGATGGCGGAGACGACCGTGTCGTAGATCTCGTCGGGAACGCTCTCGACAGTGCCGGGTTCGGATCGCAGCTCCGGCCGGTCCAGATCCAAGGCTTCACTCATCGTCCAACACCCTTTCGTTCCCGGATTGATATCCAACAGCGGCGCCGCACGCAACACGTCTCGGATCAAGACGTCTTGTATTTACGATACGATCAGCACTCATTTCGTATTGACTGATGATGGATGTTTGCCCAAGCTTGGCGGCACCGAAGCCGGGTGGCATGCCCAAAGTCTGGAGTTCTTGATGGTCCGCAAACTCATTCTCGACGTCGATACCGGGACCGACGATGCGGTCGCGATCATGCTGGCCGCCCTGCATCCAGCGCTCGACCTCCTGGCCTGTACTACGGTCAACGGCAACATCCCGGTCGATCGATGCACCGACAACACGCTCCGCACGCTCGAATGGATCGGCCGCGGCGATATTCCCGTCTATGAGGGCCTGCCAACCCCGATCGTCCGCCCTGATTTCCCGACTCCGCGGGCGACGAAGCGGGATCCTAAAGTCCATATGAACGTGTTGCCGCTGCCCGCGCCGAAGGGTCAGCAGCAGCCGAAATCCGCGCCGGTCTTCCTGTCCGAAGCCTTTGCCGCGCAGCCGGGCAACATCACGCTGATCGCGGTCGGCCCGCTCTCCAATGTCGCGGCGGCGATCGCCATTGATCCGGCCTTCGCGTCGAATGTGGATGAGCTGATCATCATGGGCGGGGCGATCAACAAGTCAAACATAACGCCGTCCGCGGAGTTCAATATCTGGGCCGATCCCGAGGCGGCCGCCCAGGTCTTTCGCGCGGGCTTCCGCAAGGTGACCCTTGTCCCGCTCGATGCGACGCATGAAGCACTCGTCTCCCGCGAGCAGTGCGAGGCCCTTCGGAATCTCGGAACCGCCGCCGGCGTCGCCGCTGCCGATATCGTCGAGCACCGCATCCAGGGATACGAGGCCAATCAGCCGACGGGCACGCCTTCGACGGCGCCGGTCCACGATGCGGTTTGCGTCGCAGCGCTGGTCCAGCCAGGCATCATCGAGACGAAATTCGTCAATGTCGTCATCGAGACCATTGGCGAATACACAATTGGCAGGACCGTCGTGGATCACGAGACGCGCACGACCCGTCCGCCCAATTGCCATGTCGCCTTCCACGCCAACCGCACGGCCTTCCTGGCGATGCTGTCGGAGATTTTCTCAGGCGGACCCAAGGCCGGACCGCGATAGGCGGGCGGCCCCGCGGGCATCGTTCGATACAATCTTCAACAAGATTGTATCATTAATATCGCCGACCATGCCGGAGTCGCGATCCCCGCGACGCGTGCCGAAAGGTCGAGAGTTCGCGCCCATTCAGGGCGACCACGAGACGAGGGATCGCGATGATCAGCAAATCCACGCTTGTGACCGGCGCCAACGGCCTTCTCGGCTATGAGGTCGTTCGCCGCCTCGTTGCCGAGAGCCGCACCGTCGTCGCCGTCGATCGCAGCATCGGCGAAGTCGCGACGCTGACGGACCAGGCCTTCGAGCTCGAAATCGGCGATGTGCACAAGCTGCACGAGATCGCCGCGCGCTACGAGATCGACGCCATTGTCCATTGCGGCGGTTTCTCGGGCCCGATGGTGGGGCGCGACAACCCGGCCCTGATGTTCAAGGTCAATGTCGGCGGGACACTGGACATCGCCGAACTGGCCAGGCAGATCGCGCTTCGATCGGGCCGCTGCCGACTGGTGTTCTGCTCGTCCCTGACGGTCTATGGCGACCAGCCGGCTGACGACATCACCGAGGATTTTCCGCTCAGCCCGCGGCAGAGCTACCCGTCAAGCAAGATCGCCGGCGAGGCCATCCTTTCCGCCTATGCCGCGGAGCATGGCGTCGACGCGATCGTACTGCGCATCGCCGGAGTTTACGGCCCCCGCCGCAAGACCAGTTGCGTCCTGCGGCGGATGATCACCGACGCCCTTCAGGGGCGCCCGACCCATCTGCCCTACGGCATGGGTTTCCCGCGGCAATGGGTCTATGTCGACGACGTCGTCGCGGGCATCCTGCTGGCGCTCGATGTCGAGACGCGACCGAGCCGAACCTTCAACATCAGCGCCGGCGTCAATCCGACGATCGACGAAGCAGCCGCGATCATCCACGAGTTGATCCCGACCGCCGACATCACGCTTGATGAGGGGCCGGATCCGGAAGACGTCACGCTCGGCCGCCTGAGCATCGCGGCAGCGCAAAGGGAACTCGGCTTCAAACCCGGCGTCCCGCTTCGCCAAGGCATCGCGCGTCTCGTCGAGGCCATCACGGAACCACACCGCACGGAGAGGGACCGATAAGCTCATGACGAAAATCGCAATCATCGGCGCCGGCCAGGCCGGCTGCATCCTCGCCTACGCCCTCGTCAAAAGCGGATATCAGGTCACCCTGTATTCGGACAGGACACCGGAGCAGTGGCTGAACCATTCGGCGCCGACCGGGAGCGCGTGCCTCTACGCCGAAGTAATCGACATCGAGCGCGAACTGGGCATGGATTTCTGGTCACACGATATATTTCCGGCCGAAGGCGTCCTCCTGGAAAGCGCCCGCCATGCCAGCGATCCAGACGCGACGGTGTTGAAAGGCCGGCTCGAATATGGCCGCAAGGGCGGCGCCATAGACCAGCGGATGCGTATCCATCGCTGGCTGGAGGATTTCGAGGCGCTCGGCGGCACGCTGGTGATCGAGGGAGTCAGTCCTGAACGCGCCGACAAGATTGCTCTAGCCAACGATCTCACGGTCCTTGCCGCGGGTAAGGCCGATCTCGGGCGGCTGATCCCACGCGACGCCCATCGCAGCGTCTATGACCGTCCGCAGCGCAACCTGGCCATGACGATCGTCCGCAGCAAGTCTGGCCAGCATGTGAAGGACTGGTTCTCGGACCGCATCCCCTACAGTTCGACCAAATTCGATTTCTTCGCGGATTCAGGCGAGTATTTCGCCGTCCCCTATAACCACAAGACCGCCGGCCCGACCTATGCCTATCTGTTCGAGGCCAAGGAAGGCAGCCGGCTCGACCGGTTCGCGGGCGCCAGGTCCGGCGAAGAAGTGACCCAGCACGCACGCGACATCATTCGCGAATTCGCGCCCTGGGAGCATCACATGGTCGACGACATGGAATATGTGTCGGAAGATCCGCATGGATGGCTCGTCGGCCGCTTCGCGCCGATGGTCCGCCGGCCCTTTGGCCGTCTCCCATCAGGCGGACTCATCATGCCTGTCGGCGATACGGCGATCACCTTTGATCCGATCTGCGGGCAAGGCGGTAACTTCGCCAGCCGGAGCGCGAAATATCTGGCGGACGAGATTGTCCGTCATGGCGACCAGCCGTTCGACGAACTCTGGATGACGGAAGTCAATCTCGGCATGTGGGAAAAATATGGTCGCGGCAGCTGCGAGCTGACCCGGCTCTTCCTCGAGCCGCCATCACCGGCCACCCAGATCGTGCTCGATGTGGCGCGGAACGATCCGAGGGCGGCGGACGCCTACTATTACGGGTTCCCGCGTCCTGGCAGCATCATCTCCGCGCTGACCGACATCAATGTCGCGCGGTCGTTTGCGGGCCAGTTTGATATCCAGCAGACCGGCTAGGCCAAGATGACACCATCCGATCCGGCCCATATTGCCGCCGAGAATGCTGTGTCGTTGCAGACCTTTCGCGAGGGCATGAGCCGCCTCGGCGCCGCCGTGAACATCATCACGTCGGACGGGCCGAACGGACAGCTCGGCTTCACCGCAACCGCGGTCTGCAGCCTCAGCGCCGAGCCGCCTTCGCTGCTTGTCTGCATGAACCGGCAGAGCCAGCAGAATGCACCCTTGAAGGCCAACGGCGTCCTTTGCGTCAACACACTGGCATCGCACCACGAGCCGCTCTCGGGCGTCTTCTCAGGCGTCGGAAAGCTCGAAATGGCTGAACGATTTCGGCGGGCGCAATGGTCGACGATGATCACCGGCTCTCCGGCGCTGGACGATGCCGTGGTGTCGTTCGATTGCCGGATCGATCAGGTTGTCGAGATCAATACCCATAGCCTCCTGATCGCCCATGTGCTCGGCATCAAGATCGGCCATGAAATACGCAGTCTGATGTATTTGAACAGGACCTATCACGAACTCGGGACGGCATTTTCCTACCCGGAGAGTTCCCGACCCTGGTTGTGATGGCAGCTGGGCTCGACGTCGAAGAGTGTCGCGGCCGTCTCCAGGAATGTGCTCCGGTCGTACTGACAGGTCCGGTGGCGCAACCGGAGGGATCGGCGTCGTGTTCGTGCGTCCTCGATCGAATCCACCCGTCCTCAATGAACGCCACATCCGGGCCCGTGACTGCCGCGCCTGTGCTGAATCGCCGACCGCCGAAGCATTCCGTCGAGAACCGAGCGGCCGAGCCGAATCTCTGGCTCAACTGAGGTCGCACGATCAGCTCGAAGAAGCCAGATCATGTCGATGGGCAGTGGCGACCTGGGTTCGACAGTTATCGAACGCGCGATTTCAACAATATCGATTGGCTGCGTTTTGAGAAGGATGGTGGGCGTGACAGGGATTGAACCTGTGACCCCTACGATGTCAACGTAGTGCTCTCCCGCTGAGCTACACGCCCATCCTATTCCGTGCCGGGCGGGACCGGCTGCGTGGCGAGGGTATAGAGGATCGGTTCGCCGCGTTCAAGCCCGTCTATGCATGCCTTTTCGGGGCCTGTTGACAAGCTCCGTTTCAGGCTGCCAGCAGACGCTCCACTTCGGTGACCAGTTCGCGCAGGTGGAAAGGCTTGGACAGAACCTTGGCATCGCGCGGCGCGTTCGAATCCGGATTGAGGGCCACGGCGGCGAAGCCGGTGATGAACATGACCTTGAGATCGGGATCGAGCTCCGTGGCGCGGCGCGCCAACTCGATGCCGTCCATCTCCGGCATGACGATATCTGTGAGAAGGAGCGTAAACGGCTCTTCGCGGATCCGCTCATAAGCGCTGCGGCCATTGTCGAACGACACAACGTCGTAACCCGCGTTCTGCAGCGCCTTGGCCAGGAAGCGGCGCATGTCGTTGTCGTCTTCGGCGAGAAGGATGCGGTTCATCAGAATTCCATGCCAGGCAGGCGATCCGGTCGGAAGGCGGTCAGGCGCTGTGCGCCGCGCGCGAATCTTAAGTCCCGATGCGGTAAAGATCGAATGAATGGCGGCACGAAGCCGCTGGACCGGTTCGGTTGTGGACTTCACCGTACCATATTGGCAACATGCCGGCAGCCTAACCCGCCGCAGTCTTGTGGAGCAATCCAATCCCTTCCGATGCCGCCCAGCCACCGTTCGAGGTCGTCGCGCCCGCCGACCAGCGGCTTCCGTTCGTGTTCAATTCCCCGCATAGCGGCCGCGCCTACCCGGCCGACTTCCTCGCCGCGTCCCGCCTCGATGAGCGCGCGATACGCCGCTCTGAAGACACCTATGTCGACGAACTCTTCCTGTCGGTGGTGCCGCTCGGCGCGCCGCTGATGCGCGCCCACTTCCCGCGCGCCTGGCTCGACGTCAACCGTGAGCCCTATGAACTCGATCCCGGCATGTTCGACGGCGAACTGCCGCCCTATGCCAATGTCCGCTCGATGCGGGTTGCCGGCGGGCTCGGCACCATCGCCCGAGTCGTCTCGGAAAATGTCGAGATCTATGCGCACCCGCTGCAGGTGGCCGAAGCGCTCGACCGGATCGAGGGTGTCTACAAGCCATATCACGCGGCCCTGGACACCCTGCTCCAGGCGACACGGCAACGCTTCGGCTTCGCCGTCCTGGTCGATTGCCATTCGATGCCGTCCTCGGTGCGGACGGCGCCTGGCCGCGTCCGCGCCGATTTCGTGCTCGGCGACCGCTACGGCGCGAGCTGCGCGCCGGAGATCGCCGATGCCGCGGCCACCGTCCTGACCGAGTTGGGCTACACGGTTGCGCGCAACAAGCCTTATGCGGGCGGCTATATCACCGAGCACTACGGGCGGCCCGCCGAGGGGCTGCATGCCCTTCAGGTCGAGATCAATCGCGGGCTCTACATGAATGAGCGCAACTTCCAGCCCACGGCCGATTTCATCCGCGTGGCCGCCGACATCGTTGCCTTCGCGCGGGCGCTGTCGGAGCTGCCCGACGGCGGACTTTGGCCGCTCGGCTTGGCGGCGGAATAGACGCCGCTAGATCGGAGAGCTGGAGACAAGAAAAAGGGCCGCTCGCAAGGCGAGGCGGCCCAAGTCTAGGGAGGAAACGCCCAAGGAGGGCAGCGGGAACTCGACGCCAATCGAGCTACCGCATTGCAATAATTTGCTCGTGCACTGCAAAAATATCAAGAGGGAATTTCAACTTTCTTGCAATGCGGATCGGAAGGCGCTTTATGCGATCGACCGCGCTGGCCGACTGGTCATAAAGATGAAGACAATCAATGCTTTGATCGGCGGCGCCTGCGAACGCCTGCAAGGCCGAAACTGACTCGACGGCCGCTGGAGAACCTACCGATGATCGATCCCGCACTGCTTCCTTTCCTCGATCGCCTCGCTGATTCTGCCACTGAAGCAATCATGCCGCATTTCCGGGCATCGGGTCAGGTCGACAACAAGGCGACCTCGGGCTTCGATCCCGTGACCGCCGGAGACCGGGCTGCGGAGGCCGCCCTGCGACGCCTCATCAACGAGACTTTTCCCGCGCATGGCATCATGGGCGAAGAATATGGCGACGAGAACCTGGACGCGGAGCATGTCTGGGTGCTCGATCCGATCGACGGAACCCGCGCCTTCATCTCGGGCCTGCCCGTCTGGGGCACGCTGATCGGGCTCCTGTCAGGCGGCAGACCGGCGCTGGGAATGATGGCGCAGCCGTTTACCGGCGAGCGCTTTTCTGGCGATGGCTTATCGGCTCGTTATACGGGCCCCGGTGGTCCGCGCGCCTTGAGGACGCGCGCCTGCGACGGGCTTCGGAACGCCGTCTTGTCGACGACGACACCGGCCCTTTTCAAAGGCGCGGAACGCGAGGCTTATCTGCGCGTCGAGGAACAGGTGCGCCTCGTGCGCTATGGCTATGATTGTTACGCCTACTGCATGGTCGCAGCCGGCTTCATGGACGCCGTGATCGAGACCGGACTGCACGCTTACGACATCGTCGCACTGATCCCGGTGATCGAGGGGGCCGGCGGCCGTGTCACCAATTGGGAAGGCGGGCCAGCCTCTGCCGGCGGCCGCGTCGTGGCCGCGGGGGATCTCCGCTTGCACGCGGAGATCCTTGATGCAATCAACCGTTAGCGGCTGATCGAAATCAATTCGTTGTCGCTCGCGCTGTCCTTCGAGGCAAACGCCGCGATCGTGACGATCGTCGCCGTGCCGCCGATGACGACCGCGGGAACGACGAACGAAGACGCAGGAGCCTGGCCGGCGACCTGCGCCGGCGCATTGCAAGCACCCGAACCGGCCACCGTCGTGATGGTGTTCGCGCCGAGCGTCTTCGAGCAGCCGTCGGCATAAGCCAAAACAGCCTGGCCACCCTTCGAGATCATCACCCGGCTGCCCGGGGCGACTTCGGCATTCGCCGAAATCTTGACAAAACCCTTGCCGCTGTCGACGAGGACAGGCCCCGAGACACCGGAGAGCGTTGCAGCAGATGCCGCCGACACAAGGCCGACAGCAAGAATCGTACTCGCCATGAGACGAATCATTGATCGCTCCATTGTTGCCAGCCGGCCAACCCACGCGGCTGGCTGATATTAACTCCCCCTTTTACAGGGTAGTCTACCGCGACGCAAACGCAATGCTGTCTTGCAACAACAAAGGCCAAAACCTGCGCTCGCCCTATCGATTTACTGTCCAGCGTCGCGAATGTGCCACCTTTTCAACCTGAAGCAGCAGCCAAGCCTCCACCCGACTCGAAGCGGGGCACTTGAGCTCTCTCGATGGACAACCTTAAGAGGCGCCGTGCGAGAGCACACCTGCACCATTGATAAAGTCTACCATAAGCAAGCATATCAGTAAAACGTGTCAGTCCTTGGTCGCCGGAATGAAAGCATCGAAGGCCGCCCAGAATGCCGCGCGGATCGAATCCCGCTCCATGAGGATCTCATGCCGGGCTCCGGCAAGGACGATCTCACTGCCAAGCCGCATATTGCGGACGAAACGCTCCGTCGCCAGCGGACGCACGACCTTGTCTGCGCCGGCTGTCATGACCAGCGTCGGGACCGCGATTGCTGCGGCGAACGTCGGATCGGCCGCGTCGCGCATGGCGTGGCAGGCGGCGTTGAGCCAGCCGATGGTGGGCGGGCCGATGCAGAGCTCCGGACGGCTGGCCGCGATGGCCCGCATGCGCGCGAAGCGACGCGCGTCGCCGGTGAGCGGATTGGTATAGAAGCTGCGTTCCTCGAGCCGCACGAGGCCGGCGCCCGGAGGATAAAAGTCGCCGAGCCCCAGCGAAGCAAGCGTCGCGGAAGCCGAGCGGACGAACCAGCGTGGCGGGTTCATCGAACCAAGCTCGAGCAGCGGCGATGTCAGCACAATGCGCGAGAATGTGAGTCCCGAGCGGCGCACATGGCGGAGAAGAATCAGGCCCCCCGTTGAATGAGCCAGCGCGAAATGCGGCGCTGGACAATCCGGCAGGACGAACTCGCGCAGGAACGTTTCGAGGTCGCGGTCATAATCCGAGAAATCCTCGACATGGCCCTTGCGCGGGTCGGGCAGCGGCCGGTCGGAACCACCTTGGCCGCGCCAGTCCATGGTCGCGACGGCAAAGCCCCGCTGCAGCAATTCGCCGATGACCTCGAAATACTTCTCGATCGTCTCGGCCCGCCCGTGCAGCAGCGAGACTGTTCCTTTCACCGCGCCCGCCGGTCGCCAGCGAGCGACACGCAGGCGAACGCCATCTTGCGTCGTCACGACTGTCTCGTGAACGCCTTCAGGCAGGGGATTGTCAGGCAGCGAGATGAAGCTCATCGGCCGAACGGGAACACCACGAACGCATCAGGCCGAGTGCGGCAGGGGCAACGGCGACGGGCAGGATTACCCGGCCGCACGATAGCGACGCGGCCGCGGGATGGCTAGGCTCGTGCGTTAGCAAGCCCGACGATCGGCCGTGACGGCAGCAGCCCTCTTGAGCCTTGAAGAATCGAGACCGGCGGCATCGCTCTCGATGCCGCCGGCCCCGCACCTCCGGTCGCGGGCGGGCGGATAGCGACCGGCGGGAGAATTACCAGCGACGCCAGTCCTGGCCCCAGCCACGACCCTGACCCCAATCGTCAGCCGGACGCTGGCGCAGCACATCGCCCGAGCGGGCGTCGACCACGAGGATCACGTCCTGGCCACGGGCACCGGCGCGGACGATTGTGACGTCCCGACGCTCGCGAATGATCTGGACGTCGTAATAGCCGCGGTGGCGAAGGGTTCTGACCAACTGTCCTGGAGGCATGCGCCAGTCCGGCGCAGGCGCATAGACGGGCGGGGGGCCGAAGCGCCCGGGCGGTGGGGGCGGCGGAAAGAAGCCGCCATCATCGCCGCGCCAGCCGCTCTCGCCTGCTTCCTGATAGCCATAGGTTCCGCCACCGACGGGGCGGTAGTCGAGATCACCGGCTACGGCCGGCAGGGTCAGGGCGCTGACAACGAGGCTGGATGCGAGAAGGGCCTTGAACATGACCGGGTCTCCGAAAACCCGGCGGGCAAGGATCGCCGCCGGAATGATCGAACCCTAGCGGGACTGGCCTGAACCGGATCCGAACCGGCCGTTCATCCGCTGTTCAGGTCGGAATTCAGCCCTCTTGACGCCCGCGAAGCACTCCCCATATCGAGGCTGCGGGCGCCATCAGGGCCCGCCGAAGGACGCCGGAAACCGGGCCGTTTGGCCGGTTTCAAAGCGATGTTCGAAACCCCTGTCGCTCTCAGGAGGACTTGTCATGCGCACGTTTGATCTCACCCCCCTCTATCGCTCCACCGTCGGCTTTGACCGTCTCTTCTCGCTGCTCGACCAGACCGCTGGTGTTGAGAACGGCGTTCCCGGCTATCCGCCCTATAATATCGAGCGGACCGGCGAAAACGCCTATCGCATCACCATGGCCGTCGCCGGTTTCAGCGATAAGGAGCTCTCGATCGAGTCGCGCCAGAACGCGCTGACCGTCAAGGGCGAGAAGAAGGTCGAGGAAGGCCAGAACGCCGAGGTGCTCTATCGCGGCATTGCTGGCCGCAGCTTCGAGCGCCGGTTCCAGTTGGCCGACCATGTCGAGGTACGCGGCGCGAGCCTTGAGAACGGCCTGCTCCATGTCGATCTTGTCCGCGAGATTCCCGAGGCGATGAAGCCCCGGCAGATCGCGATTGCCAATGCCAACACGGCTGGCAAGCAGATCGAGCAGCAGGCCGCGTAAGGCGGCCGCATCTGAAAGAGTGGGACTTCGAGCGCCCCGCCGATCGGCGGGGCGCTTTTTAATGCTCAGTCGATGAGCCCTACAAACTGGTCGATTTCATTGGGAGCGGTGCGAAAGCTCGTCACGAGGCGAACGAGAACCTCGCCCTCCCCCGCCTCTCCGACACCGAGCCCGCTCGCCGGCCAAGGATAATAAAGAGCGCCCGCCGATTTCAGCCGTTGATCGGCGTCACGCGACAGGAA
The DNA here is from genome assembly GCF_900129325.1 of Kaistia soli DSM 19436. Classification (GTDB taxonomy): domain Bacteria; phylum Pseudomonadota; class Alphaproteobacteria; order Rhizobiales; family Kaistiaceae; genus Kaistia; species Kaistia soli. Next base: position 487,150 of record NZ_FQUP01000004.1, read on the forward strand.
GGCGAACACTTCATTGCCATCAGGCGACAGAGCGAGGCGCGCCTCGCGCGCGGCCTCGATCCCGTCCGCCAGCAACCGCGCCATGTCATTGGCATGCCGGGCGAGGTCGAGCCAGTGATCCCGGGCGAGATAGGCCGCAAACTGCGCGGCGATAAAGCGGCTCTTCGAGAAGACGTGGCCGGCGCGTTTGCGCTGGAAATCGAAACCCTTCGCCTTCTCGGGGTCGAAGAAGATCACCGCCTCTGCGGCGAAGCAGCCATTCTTCGAGCCCCCGAATGAGAGCATGTCGACTCCGGCCCTCCAGGTGATGTCTGCTGGCGTGACCCCGAGCCCGACGACGGCATTGGCAAAGCGCGCTCCATCCATGTGAAGCGGCAACCCGGCCGCCTTAGCCACGACTGCAATGGCTGACACCTCGTCGGCTGAATAGGCCGTCCCCGCTTCGGTCAGTTGGCTGATCGAAACCGATGCCGGCTGGCCGTGAAAGACGGCTTCAGGCGGATAGAGACCGATCGCAGCTTCGAGCATTTCCGGCGTCAGCTTGCCCTTTGCGCCGGTGATCCCATGCAGCCGGCCGCCACCTGAAAGGAATTCAGGCGCGCCGGCCTCGTCCGCCGCGATATGGGCGGTGCTATGACAGAAGATGACACCCGCCGGCCTTGCCACGTGGGCGAGAGCCAGCGCATTGGCAGCCGTGCCAGTCCCAACAAAGGAGACGGATACCTCGCGTTCGAAAAGCCTCGACATCGCGGCTGCGACATCGGCCGAAAGCGGGTCGCCGCCATAGGCGGGCGCATATCCTCCAGCCGCCACAAGCAGCGCTTCGGCCACCTGAGGCGAGGCACCGGTCCAATTGTCGCTTGCGAAGATCATGCTCATCCTGTGCTGTTATGCGGTCGCCGCCGCACGATCTCCCGGTCGCGTCGCGCAAGAAAACTGCGTCGACGCTGGCACGGCGGTTCGGAAAGATCGATTGCCTCGGTGCCGCCGAAACAAACATAATGAATTGCCTCGTCCGGCGCTTGCGCGGTGAGGTGAAGTCTGGCATTTTGGCGCGCTTTTAATAGGACAGGATTGCTGTCCCATTTTATAAGCTGCGACACGACGCTGCGTGGCATGCGTCGCGCAGCCATGCAAGCTTCGGGAACGAAACTTGCTAGAAGAAATCCGGGGCTCACGCATCTGCGTGGCAACCGGTGAAGGGGGAAGACCGGTCTGGGCGACAAGCGCCGCGATCGGACGGTTCACGCGAGAACGAGCGAGGGCATCGAGATGCCGATGGCGAAGAGCGAAACGGAAATGCGGTTGGCGGAAGCGGGTTCGAACCGCGCGACCAAAAGCACGGTCGCTCGCGCCGATATCGCGCCGCCGAGCATGCCGCTCGCGCCCGGAAAGCAGGGGCTTTACGACCCGCGCAACGAGCACGACGCCTGCGGCGTCGGCTTCATCGCCAATCTGAAGAACGAGAAGTCGCACCGCATCGTCCGGAGCGGCCTCGAGATCGTGCAGAACCTCACCCATCGCGGTGCCGTCGGCGCGGATCCGCTGATGGGCGACGGCGCGGGCATGCTCGTCCAGATTCCGCATCGCTTCTTCATCGACGAGGCCGCGCGCCTCGGCTTCGATCTGGGCGAGCCCGGCTCCTATGCCGTCGGCTTCCTGTTCCTGCCGAAGGACCCGGAAATCCGTGCCGGAATGGCGAAGCTCGTCGAGGAAGTCGTTGCAGAGGAGGGCCAGGTTCTGCTCGGCTGGCGCGACGTGCCGGTCGACAACTCGTCGCTCTCCAAGGCACCCGACATCGCGGCGACCGAGCCATTTCATCGCCAGGTCTTCATCGGCCGCGGCAAGCTGATCGAGAGCGAGGCCGAATTCGAGCGGCGGCTCTTCATCATCCGCAAGGTCATCTCGAACCGCATCTATGCGGCCTATTCCGGCCTCGACAACGACTTCTATGTTGTGTCGCTGTCGGCGCGGACCATCGTCTACAAGGGCATGTTCCTCGCCTATCAGCTCGGCGACTATTATCTCGACTTCCACGATGAGCGTTTCGAGAGCGCGCTGGCCCTCGTACATCAGCGTTTCTCGACCAACACGTTCCCGTCCTGGCGCCTCGCCCATCCCTACCGGATGGTGGCCCATAACGGCGAGATCAACACGGTCCGTGGCAACGTCAACTGGATGGCGGCGCGGCAGGCCTCGGTCGATTCGGAGCTCTACGGCAACGACATCTCGAAGCTGTGGCCGATCTCCTATGAGGGGCAGTCGGACACCGCCTGCTTCGACAACGCGCTCGAATTCCTCGTGCAGGGCGGCTATTCGCTGCCCCATGCCGCGATGATGCTCATTCCCGAAGCTTGGGCAGGCAACCCGCTGATGGATGAGGAGCGGCGTGCCTTCTACGAGTACCATGCCGCATTGATGGAGCCGTGGGACGGGCCTGCTGCGGTCGCCTTCACCGACGGCATCCGCATCGGCGCGACGCTCGACCGCAACGGCCTGCGTCCGGCGCGCTATCTGGTCACCGAGGATGGCGATGTCGTCCTTTCCTCGGAAGCCGGCGTGCTGCCGATTCCCGAAGAGAAGATCATCACCAAGTGGCGGCTGCAGCCCGGCAAGATGCTGCTGATCGACCTCGAGGAAGGCCGCATCGTCTCCGACGAGGAGATCAAGCACCAGCTTGCCTCCAAGCTGCCCTACCAGGCTTGGCTCTCGCGCACCCAGATCGTGCTCGAGGACCTGCCGCCCGTGCCGCCGCGCGCCCCGCGCACGGATGTGAGCCTGCTCGATCGTCAGCAGGCCTTCGGCTACACCACCGAGGACCTTCGCCTTCTGATGGCGCCGATGGCGACCACCGGCCAGGAAGCGGTCGGCTCGATGGGCACGGACACACCGATCTCCGTCCTCTCGGACAAGTCGAAGCTGCTCTACACCTATTTCAAGCAGAACTTCGCGCAGGTCACCAACCCGCCGATCGATCCGATCCGTGAAGAGCTCGTCATGAGCCTCGTCTCGTTCATCGGGCCGCGGCCGAACCTTTTCGATTTGCAGGGTGCAGGCCGCCGCAAGCGGCTCGAAGTGCGCCAGCCGATCCTGGAGAATGGCGATCTCGAGAAGATCCGTGCCATCGGCGAGCTGGACGACAACCCGTTCCAGTCGAAGACGCTCGACATCACCTATGCGGCCGACAAGGGCGCCGACGGCATGGTCGACGCGCTAGAGCGGCTCTGTGAGCGCGCCGAGGCGGCGGTGCATGGCGGCTACAACATCATCATCCTCTCGGACCGCATGGTCGGGCCGGAGCGGATTCCGATTCCGGCGCTGCTCGCCACCGCCGGCGTGCACCATCACCTGATCCGCAAGGGCCTCAGGACCTCGGTCGGCCTCGTCGTCGAGACCGGCGAGGCGCGCGAGGTGCATCATTTCTGCGTGCTGGCCGGCTACGGCGCCGAGGCGATCAATCCCTATCTCGCCTTCGAGACGCTGACCGACATGAAGAAGGACTTCCCCGAGGAAGTCGACGCGGAGGAACTCGTCCACCGCTACGTCAAGTCGATCGACAAGGGCATCCTGAAGGTCATGTCCAAGATGGGCATTTCGACCTACCAGTCCTATTGCGGCGCGCAAATCTTCGATGCGATCGGCCTCTCCTCGGCTTTCGTCGACCGCTATTTCTTCGGCACCGCCACCACCATCGAAGGTGTCGGCCTCGCCGAGATCGCGGCCGAGACCGTACGGCGCCATTCCGAAGCCTTCGGCAATGTCGCGGTGCTGCGTTCGGCGCTCGACATCGGCGGGGAGTATAACTTCCGCAAGCGTGGCGAACGCCATGCCTGGACGCCGGATTCGGTCGCGAACCTGCAGCATGCGGTCCGCGTCGGCTCCTGGTCGCGCTATGAAGACTATGCCCGGGAGATGAACGAGCAGTCGAAGGCGCTGCTCACCATCCGCGGCCTGTTCGACATCAAGTTGGCGGAGGATGTCGGCGCGGCCGCCGTGCCGCTCGACGAGGTCGAGTCGGCCGCCGAGATCGTCAAGCGCTTCGTCACCGGCGCGATGAGCTTTGGCTCGATTTCGCGCGAGGCGCATACGACGCTCGCGATCGCCATGAACCGGATCGGCGGCAAGTCGAACACCGGCGAGGGCGGCGAGGAAGCGGAACGCTTCGTGCCGATGGCGAATGGCGACACCATGCGCTCGGCGATCAAGCAGGTTGCCTCGGGCCGTTTCGGCGTCACCACGGAATATCTCGTCAACTCCGACGTGATGCAGATCAAGGTGGCGCAGGGTGCCAAGCCCGGCGAAGGCGGCCAGTTGCCCGGCCACAAGGTCGACGCGACGATCGCCAAGGTTCGTCACTCGACGCCGGGCGTCGGCCTCATCTCGCCGCCGCCGCATCACGACATCTATTCGATCGAGGACCTCGCGCAGCTCATCTTCGACCTTAAGAACGTCAACCCGGCGGCCGACGTCTCGGTGAAGCTCGTGTCGGAAGTCGGTGTCGGCACGGTTGCGGCCGGCGTCGCCAAGGCGCGTGCCGACCACATCACCGTCTCGGGCTTCGAAGGTGGCACGGGTGCATCGCCGCTGACCTCGCTGAAGCATGCCGGGTCGCCGTGGGAAATCGGCCTTGCCGAAACGCAACAGACGCTCGTCCTGAACGGGCTCCGCTCGCGTGTCGCGCTCCAGGTTGATGGTGGCTTCCGTACCGGCCGCGACGTCGTCATCGGCGCGCTGCTCGGCGCGGACGAGTTCGCCTTCTCGACAGCACCGCTGATCGCGGCCGGCTGCGTGATGATGCGCAAGTGTCACCTGAACACCTGCCCGGTCGGAATCGCGACGCAGGACCCGGTGCTCCGCAAGCGCTTCAAGGGCACGCCCGAGGACGTCATCAACTTCTTCTTCTTCGTCGCCGAGGAAGTGCGCCAGTTGATGGCCGCCATGGGCATCCGCCGCTTCGAGGAGTTGATCGGCCAGTCCGACCGGCTGGAGAAGCGGCGCGTGATAGAGCATTGGAAGGCGCACGGCATCGACTTCACCAAGCTGTTCTTCAAGCCGGACGCCCCGCGCGATGCGATCCGTCACACCGAGCGGCAGAAGCACCCGATCGACGCTGTTCTCGATCGGCGCCTGATCGCGGAAGCGTTGCCGGCTCTCGAAAGCGGGACGCCGGTCAAGATCAGCGCGATGATCAAGAACACCGATCGTTCGGCCGGCGCGATGCTTTCCGGCGAGGTGGCGAAGCGCTATGGCGGCGATGGCCTGCCGGACGACACGATCGCCGTGACGCTGACCGGCACAGCCGGCCAGAGCTTCGGCGCGTTCCTGGCCCGCGGCGTCTCGATCGAGCTGATCGGCGAAGGCAACGACTATGTCGGCAAGGGTCTCTCGGGCGGGCGCCTCGTCGTGCGCCCGGCGCCGGAAAGCCGCGTCGTGCCTGAGCAGTCGATCATCGTCGGCAACACGGTTCTCTATGGCGCCACCGAGGGCGAAGCCTATTTCCGCGGCGTCGCCGGCGAGCGCTTCTCCGTGCGCAATTCGGGCGCCATCGCCGTGGTCGAAGGCTGCGGCGATCATGGCTGCGAATACATGACCGGCGGCATCGTCGTCGTCATCGGCCAGACCGGGCGCAACTTCGCGGCCGGCATGTCCGGCGGCATCGCTTATGTGCTCGACGAGGACGACAGCTTCTCCTCGCGCTGCAACCTGTCGATGGTCGAGATCCAGCCTGTCCAGGAAGAGGACGACCTGCTCGAGAAGCTGCACCATCATGGCGGCGATATCGAGCACAAGGGCCGGATCGACATCTCGTCCAACATGAACCGCTTCGACGACGAGCGGCTGCACCGCCTGATCTCGCAGCATCTTCACTATACGGGCTCCGAGCGCGCCCGGACGATCCTCGACAACTGGGCCGCCTATCGGCCGAAGTTCAGGAAGGTCATGCCGGTCGAATACCGGCGCGCGCTTATCGAAATGGAACGCGCCCGCTACGGCGTGGCGGCCGAGTAGGGGACGGGCATGGGAAAGGTTACAGGCTTCCTCGAGATCGACCGCCAGGATCAGAAGTACCAGCCGGCTTCAGACCGGATCCGGCACTTCCGGGAATTCACCCTGCGCCTCACCGATCACGAGGTGAAGCAGCAGGCGGCGCGCTGCATGGATTGCGGCATCCCCTATTGCCATGGCGATACGGGCTGTCCGGTGCATAACCAGATTCCGGACTGGAACGATCTCGTTTATTCCGGCGACTGGCAGGAAGCCTCGCGCAACCTGCACTCGACCAACAACTTCCCGGAGTTCACCGGCCGCATCTGCCCCGCCCCGTGTGAGGAAGCCTGCACGCTGAACCTCGAAAACGTGCCGGTCGCGATCAAGTCTGTCGAGCAGACGATCGCCGACAAGGGCTGGGAAAACGGCTGGATCAAGCCGGAAATCTCGGTCACGCGGACAGGCAAGAAGGTCGCCGTGGTCGGCTCGGGCCCGGCGGGCCTCGCCGCCGCGCAGCAGCTCGCCCGCGCCGGCCATGACGTGCATGTCTATGAGCGCGAGCCCAAGGCCGGCGGCCTGCTCCGCTATGGCATTCCCGACTTCAAGATGGAGAAGCACCTCATCGACCGACGGGTCGCGCAGATCGAGGCCGAGGGCGCGACATTCCATTATGGGGCCGACGTCGGCCGCACCCTGCCGGTCGACGAATTGATCGCTGGCCATGACGCGGTGCTGCTCACCGCGGGCGCGGAAGATCCGCGCGATCCCAAGCTCCCGGGCGTCGAGCTGGAAGGCGTGCATTACGCGATGCCGTTCCTCGTCCAGCAGAACCGCCGGGTCGGTCGCGAGGACGTCACCGAAGAGCCGATCATCGCCACCGGCCGCCGCATCGTCGTCATTGGCGGCGGTGACACCGCTTCTGACTGCGTCGGTACGGCGTTCCGCCAGGGCGCCTTGGCCGTGACGCAGCTCGACATCCGCCCGATGCCGCCGCTGCGCGAGGACAAACTGAATGTCTGGCCCTATTGGCCGACCAAGTTCCGCACCTCCTCCTCGCAAGCCGAAGGCGCCGAGCGCGAGTTCGCCTGCGCAACGCTGCGCGTCGTCGGCAAGAACGGCAAGGTCACGGGCGTCGAATGCGCCCGCGTCGACGAAAAGCGTCGGCCGATCGAAGGCACGGAATTCATCATCCGCGCCGATCTCGTCTTCGTCGCCATCGGCTTTGCCGGCCCGAAGAAGGAAGGTCTCGTCGCCGAACTCGGCCCCGAGCTCGACCGGCGCGGCAATGTAAAGGCCGATACCGAGCGCTATGCCACTTCGGTCGACAAGGTCTATGTGGCCGGCGACATGCGTCGTGGCCAGTCACTGGTGGTCTGGGCTATCCGTGAAGGCCGCCAGGCGGCCCATGCCATCGATAAGGACCTGATGGGCGCCACTAGTCTCGCCTGGTGAATCCCCCAAAGGCGTATGGCCCAATAGCGGCCAACACGCCTTTGGACTTATACATCACGCCGAAAGTAGGTTGATCGCGATCAACTGAACTCTCGGCGCACGTGATAATTTTCGCTCCTGCCGCGGCAGACTTTGCTTGCGGTGGGAGGGATGTCATCATGCATAAGCACCTACGCCCATCGCGGGTCGTGTGGGCCGCCATGGCCTGCGCGACGATGCTGGCCGGGGCATTGTCTGCGGCCAGCGCCGTAGAACCGGCCAAGAAGCCCAACATAGTCGTCATCATGGGCGACGACATCGGCTGGTCCAATATCGGCGTTTATAATCAGGGCATCATGTCGGGGCGCACGCCGCATCTCGACCAGATCGCCAATGAAGGCATGCGCTTCACGGACTATTATGCCGAGGCGAGCTGCACGGCAGGCCGCGCCAATTTCATCACCGGCGAATTGCCCATTCGAACCGGAATGACGACGGTAGGCCAGGCAGGTGCATCGATCGGCATTCCCGCGGAGGCGGTGACGATCGCACAGGCGCTCAAGGGAGAAGGGTATGCGACGGGCCAGTTCGGCAAGAACCATCTTGGCGATCTGAACAAGTTCCTGCCGACGGTGCACGGCTTCGACGAGTTCTTCGGCTACCTTTATCATCTCGATGCGATGGAAGATCCGTCGCACCCCAACTATCCGCAAAATCTGCTCGACGTCGTCGGCCCGCGCAACATGATCCATTCATGGGCGACGAACGTCGATGATCCGACGGTCCAGCCGCGCTGGGGCGCCATCGGCAAGCAGAAGATCGAGGATGCCGGCCCGCTTTATCCCCCTCGTATGGAAACGGTCGACGACGAGATTCTGAGCAACGCGCTGCAATTCGTCGACAAGGCCAAGGCGGCGAAAAAGCCATTCTTCCTGTGGCTGAACCCGACGCGTATGCACGTCGTCACGCATCTCTCCGAGAAATACGAGAAGATGCGGACTGCCGAGAACGGCTGGTCGGAAGAAGAGGCCGGCATGGCCCAGCTCGACGATATCGTCGGTTCCGTCATGACCTATCTGAAGACCAACGGCCTCGATGACAACACCATTGTCGTCTTCACCACCGACAACGGCGCCGAGAACTTCACCTGGCCCGATGGCGGCCAGACGCCGTTCGCGGGCGGCAAGGGAACCGCGCTCGAGGGCGGCTTTCGCGTGCCGGCTCTTGTGCGCTGGCCCGGCCATGTTCCGGCCGGCAAGGTGGAAAACAGCATCATCTCCGGCCTCGACTGGTTCCCGACCTTCCTGGCGGCCGCCGGCAGTCCCGACATCTCCAGCAAGCTTCTTGAGGGCACCAAGATCGGCGACCAGACCTTCAAGGTGCATCTCGACGGCTACAACCAGCTTGACCTGATCACGGGCAAGGGCCCCTCGAACCGACATGAAATCTACTATTTCACGGAAAGCACGCTCGGCGCCGTCCGCATCGACGACTACAAGTATCGCTTCACCGATCAGCCGAATGGCTGGATCGGCGCGACCGAGAAGGTCGACTGGCCGATCCTGACCAATCTCCGGCTCGACCCCTATGAGCGCACGGGCTTGTCGGACGGCAAGTCGGGTTCGCTCGCTTACTACAACTGGTTTGCCTACCAGTTCTGGCGCTTTGTCTTCGTGCAGCAGGAAGTTGCCAGGGAGGCGCAGACCTTCATCGACTTCCCACCGATGCAGGCCGGCGCCAGCTTCAACATGTCGGCGGTGAAGGCGCAGATCGACGCCGCCATCGCATCCCAGTCTGCGGGAAAATAGCCGCCCAAGCCGTGTCGCGCCGCTCTTTATGGCGGCGCGACGACCTTGGTGGAGGTGGTCGCAGAACCGGGCAGCTAAGTGCTAGTCTCCCGCTCGGAAGTTCACGCCATCGGGGGAGGCGTCGATCCGCTTCGTTCGTTTTCTTCTTGCAGCCCTCTTCGCCGGTATCCTCTTCTCTGCCGCCATCGCGGATGGCCCGATAGCGGATGACGACCATGCGCTCGACGCAGGGACCGTCGGCGCGTTGCAGGCCTTTGCGCCGGCCGGCTTTGTCGGCTCGAAGGCGTGCAGCGCATGCCACAGCGCCGAATTCAACGCCTGGAAGACCTCCGATCACGCCAAGGCGATGATGGTCGTGACGCCCGCGACGGTGTCGGGAGATTTCGACGACGTCTCGGTCGAGCATCTCGGCTCAAAGGCGCGTTTCTACCGCGACGGCGACCGCTTCATCGTCGAAACGGACGACCGGGACGGGAAGCCACAGAGCTTCACCGTCAGCCACACCTTCGGCGTCTATCCGCTGCAGCAATATCTCGTCACGTTTCCGGATGGCCGCCTGCAGGCCCTCCCCTTCGCCTGGGACACGCGACCAAAGGCCGAGGGCGGTCAGCGCTGGTTCCATCTCTACCAGAACCAGCCGATGCCTGCCTCAGACCCGCTGCACTGGACCCGGGGCCAGCAGAACTGGAACTTCATGTGCGCCGAATGCCATTCGACCGCACTCAAGAAGGGCTACGACGCGCCGACCGACAGCTTCCATACGACCTTCTCGGAAATCAGCGTCGGCTGCGAGAGTTGCCATGGCGCCGGCGCCGCGCATGTTTCCTGGGCGAGTTCTGGTGCGGATACGGCCGTTGCCAATCATGGATTTGCCAGCGTCGCGACCGTCAGGCCGCCCGCGGACTGGACGCCGGACCCCAAGACAGGCAGTCCGGCGCATGGCGTGACCCGGCCGGTCGGCGACGTGGTCGAGACCTGCGCCCGCTGCCATGCCCGGCGGGGCACTTTGTCGGAGAACTGGCAGCCCGGCCGCGCGCTCGCCGATACTCATATGGAATCCCTGCTTGCTTCGGGTCTTTTCGAGGACGACGGGCAGATGAAAGACGAGGTCTTCAACGACCAGTCCTTCAAGCAGAGCCTGATGTTCGCACGCGGTGTCACCTGCAACGACTGCCACGACCCGCACAGCGACAGGCTGAAAGCAGAGGGCTCTGCCGTCTGTAGCCAGTGCCACATGCCGGAAAAGTTCGCGACACGCGAACATAGCGGCCATGCGCCCGGCCCAACGGCGCCGGACTGCATTTCCTGTCACATGCCAGCACGCACCTATATGGTTGTCGACCGTCGCCACGATCATTCGTTCCGCATTCCACGCCCAGACCTTTCAGCGGCCTTCGGCACACCGAATGCCTGCAACGACTGCCATGCCGACAAGACCGCGCAATGGGCCGCCGACGCCGTAGCACGCTGGCATGGCCCGGAGCGGATGGGCCACCAGACCTGGACAGAAGCTCTTCATCGCGGCCGAGCCGGCGAACCCGCCGCCCGCGCCCTGTTGATTGATCTCGTGAGCCAGCCGGCAGTGCCCGGAGTTGCCCGTGCGACCGCCCTCTCGGAATTGCAGCACTTCCCCTCCGCCGCCACGGCGATCACAACGACTGCCGCGCTCACCGATCCCGATCCGTTGGTGCGGGCCACGGCACTTCGCAACCTCGCTGGCGCGCCCCTCGACGCGCGGTGGCGGCTGGGCAGTCCCCTTCTCGCCGATCCCAGCCTTTCCGTGCGCATCGAGGCAGCGACGCTCCTCGCCGACCAGCCCCTCGCAAATCTGGCTCCCGACGACCGCAAGCGGACCGAAGCTGCTTTTGCGGACTATGAGGCAACGCAGCGTTTGAATGCCGACCGGCCGGAAGGCCGCGCCAATCTCGCAACCTTCTTGATGCGGCGCGGCCAACCCGATGCCGCGGAAAAGGAACTGCTCGCCGGGTTGAAACTCGAGCCCGCCGCCGCACCCCTCTCGGTCAATCTCGCCGACCTTTATCGCGCCGAGGGCCGTGAGGCGGATGCTGAGCGCGTCCTGCGCCAGGCGATCGCGTTGTCGCCGGAAGTCGCGGCGCCGCACTTTGCGCTCGGGCTCGGTCTCGTCCGCCAAAAGCGCTATCCGGAAGCGCTCGCCGAGCTTGAACGCGCGACGCGCCTGCAGCCGGACGACGCCCATTACGCCTATGTCTATGCCGTAGCTCTGCAGTCGACGGGTCAGCCTGAAGCTGCGAAGGCAGAGATCGGCATGGCGCTGGCGCGGCTACCCTATGATGCCGAATTGCTCGGGTTCGCTCTCAATAATGCGCTCGAGGCACGCGACGCGGCGCTGGCCGCACCGCTCGCCAGAACGCTCTCGGCGGTAACACCGGACGATCCCGATGTCGCACGGCTCGCCAGGCAGCTTCAGCAGCCCTGATCACATCGCGCTCAATCGCGGGACAGATTTCGGTCACTTCGCCGGCTGGCCCTCCCCTAGGACGCCCGCGACCGGCACGATAATGATGCCATCGACCACGCTGCCGCTGGCGGCTGCCGTGGTGGGCCGCGGCGCTTTCCATGTGAAATCGTCGGCCCTCCCGGGCGGGGCCGGCGCCGCGATCCCCTCGACAGTCAGCTTGTAGACCGGATCGGCGGTATTGGTTGGAGCTGCGACCGGGGCGGCCCCGGCAAGCGTCGCATCGACGGCAGCCGGCGGCGGATCGGTGAGCGAGACGACAGGGCCAACCGTCCGCGCCTTGCCATCGGCGCCGATCTCGACCGTCTCGTTCGGATTGAGCGGCGCGGCGGTTCCGATCGCATCGCCCGTGCCGGCGGGCCCGAGTTCGCGCTCGACATAGAAGGCAAGCTTGCGGCGGCCAGACTTGGTGAAATTGATGCCGTCGCCTGAGCGCAGCTGCCGCGCCTGGCCATCCATGTCCGGGCCGCGCGCGACGAACTTGCCATCTTCGTCGGCGAAGCCGTCCCAAATATCGACGAAGCGCATGCCCGCCGCCTCCGCCTTCTCCTTGAACACCGTGTTGAGGAAGGCCATGTCGGCCGAGCCGTCGGCGGAACGAAGCGGCGGCTCGCCGACCCAGATCACCGGCTTACCGGCCGCCTTCAAGGCTGCGACGAACCGCTCGACGCGCGCCGTATAGGCCGCATCCCATCGATCCGATCGGACCGCGAGACTACCATCCGCGGCCCGGATCGGCTGGCGGTCATTGATGCCGATCATCACGACGATTGCATCCGGCCTCGTTTCTGCGAGGAGGTCCGGCAGGCTGGCCGTCCAGTCGTAGTGGTCATCCCGAACCAGCCCGGACGACCCATCGGTATTGTCGAGGACAGCGAGTTTCGGATTGTCCGCGAACGCTTGGTCGAGCCCCCATGCGAGCCCACCGGCGACGAAGTCGCCGATCACGAGGACGCGGCGCGCATCGGTCTCCTTGGGTTCGATGTCGGCAACCGGATACACCGGTTCTGCCGCCGCCGCAGTCGCCGCCTGCTTCTTGCGCTGGACGGGCGCCGCGCGGCCGGGTTGGCCGGCTCTCGGCGCATTGGGAATAACTCCGGGCGGCGGCGGCACCTCTCGGTCGCCGCCAAAGAGGCGCTCGAAGAAACCGCCGCGAGATTGCGCGATCGCGTCACCCATCGGCACGGCAATGGCGACGGCGAGGAAGAGCATGAACCGAACGAGGCTGAGCGGCATCGGACCCCCTCCACTGTCAGAGCAGTCACATGACCGAGGGCGTCGCAACGCTTCGCCTTAGTCCGGCAATGCTAGACCATTTCAGCGCCTGTATGAATTGCCGAACGCCAGGGGGCCCTCCCCGGAGGGTAGCAGCGACCGCCTTATCCGCCGGCGCGCAATTGTTCCAGCAGGCCTGTCGAGGCATAGCCATCCGGAATCTGGCCCAGCCGCTGCTGGTAAGAGCGGATGGCCTGCCGGGTTCCCGCCCCGAGCTTGCCGTCGATCGTGCCGTCATAAAAGCCTTGCCGGGCGAGCAGCGACTGAACTTCGACGCGCTCGTCGCTGGTCAGCGGGCGGACGCCACGTGGCCATCCGGCAACGAATTCGCCCGAGCCCTTCAGCCGATCCGCGAGGTGGCCAACCGCAAGAGCATAGGCATCGGCATTGTTGTAGCGCTTGATGACACGGAAATTCGGCAGAAGCAGAAAGGCCGGCCCGTTCGCGCCGGCAGGCGCGTAAAGCCGCGCCGCCTCGTCGCTGGCGGGGAACGCACGGCCGGCAACGCGCTGCACGCCGATCTTGCGCCAGGCCGAGAGGGGCGCGGTCTTGCCGCCATCCGCAAGCCGCCAGTCGATCCCACGTGGCAAAACGACCTCGTATCCCCATGTCTCGCCCATCCGCCACCCCATCTTGGACAGATAGTTGGCGGTGGATGCCAGCGCGTCGACCTCCGAATTCCAGATGTCGCGCCGCCCATCGCCATCGAAATCGACCGCATAGGCCTGATAGGTGGTCGGGATGAACTGGGTATGGCCCATGGCACCGGCCCACGAGCCCGTCATGCCGCGCACGCCGATATCGCCGCGCTGCAGAATCTTCAGCGCCGCAATCAGCTGCTGGCGACCATATTTGGCGCGCGAGCCGCCCTGATAGGCGAGTGTCGCCAGCGAGCGGATGGTGCCCTTGACGATCTTGTCGTTCTGCAGCACCGCGCCATAGGATGATTCCATGCCCCAGATGGCGACGACAACGGAGCGATCGACACCGTAAGCCGCCTCGATGCTGGCCAGCTGGCGTCCATATTGACGGAGCGCGGCCTTGCCGTTCTCCATCCGCTTCTCCGATACCGCGCCGTCGAGATAATCCCAAAGCGGCTTGACGAACTCGGCCTGGTTGCTGGCTTTTGCGAGCACATCGGGATCCGGTGTGAAATTGCCGAGCGCGTTCATATAGACTTGGCGCGAAATGCCGGCCTTCTGTGCGGTCGGCCAGAACTGCGCGACGAAACGCTGCCCGGCGGCATCAGCCATCGCCGCGGGAATCGCGAGAATGACGAGGGCAAGGCCGAGCACGACAATCCCGGCAAGGCGCGCGAAAGCATTGGCTGGCGTCGGTTCGGTTCGTGTCGGCATCGTCTTCTCCCAATCGGTGCCGCCGCGATGGCGACGGCACTATTCCACGTGATTGCGGCGCGAAAGCGCCGCCTCCCAGGCCAGCGCGGTGCTGACGCAGGTGTCGAGATCGTCATGCTGCGGCGTCCAGCCAAGCTGCGCCCGCGCCACGGAAGCGTTGGCGACGACCGCCGGCACGTCGCCAGCCCGGCGCGGCCCCTCGACGACCGTAAAGTCGACGCCGGAAACGCGGCGCACGGATTCGATAACCTCGCGCACTGAGAAGCCCCGGCTGTAACCGCAATTCGCGACGAGGCTCGGCGCCCCGCGCCGAAGATAAGCCAGCGCATCGGCATGGGCGTTGGCGAGGTCGCTGACATGGATGTAGTCGCGCACGCAGGTACCGTCGGGCGTGTCGTAGTCGGTGCCGAGGATCTCGATCTTCGGCCGTTTGCCGAGCGCGGTCTCGCAGGCGACCTTGATCAGGTGGGTCGCGCCCTTGGTCGACTGACCCGTACGACCGCGCGGATCGGCGCCGGCGACGTTGAAATAGCGCAGCGCCACATAGCGGAAATCATGCGCGCGCGAAGCGTCGTCGAGCATCCACTCGGTCATCAGCTTGGAGCGGCCATAGGGCGAGAGCGGCGCTGTCGGCGCGCTTTCGACCACCGGCTCCGTGCCGGCGTCGCCATAGACAGCGGCTGTCGAGGAGAAGATGAAATTCTTGATGCCGCACTTGATCGCCGTTGCGATCAGCGTGCGCGATTTGACGGTGTTGTTGAGATAGTAGCCAAGCGGATCGGCGACCGATTCCGGCACGACGATCGATCCGGCAAAGTGGATGACGGCATCGATCTCATTGTCGAGGATCAGCTGCTCGACAAGTGTCTCGTCACCAATATCGCCGACGACCAGTTTAGCCTCGGGGGCGACCGCCCAGGCGAAACCCGTCGACAGCCTATCGAGCACGACGACGCGCTCGCCGGCATCGACGAGCCGCCACACCATATGGCTGCCGATATAGCCAGCGCCGCCTGTGACCAGAACCGTCATATGATCCTCATGCAATGTTCATCATTAATAGGGGGTAAAGGAAGGCGCGCACCGCAGTGCGGGATGTCGTGCATCTTCTGGATTTCGTTAGCGTTGTTCTTAGGATTGGGGCGATACTGTCCCCAGCGAATTTCGACCGAGAGGTGTTTATGAGCGCTCCCATTCGTAAGGCCGTGTTCCCCGTGGCGGGCCTTGGCACGCGTTTCCTGCCGGCCACCAAGGCTATGCCCAAGGAGATGCTGACCGTCGTCGACCGGCCCCTCATTCAGTACGCGGTTGACGAGGCGCGCGAGGCCGGCATCGAGCATTTCATCTTCGTCACCGGCCGCAACAAGGCCGTCATCGAAGATCATTTCGACGTTCAGTATGAACTTGAGGCGACACTGTCCGGAAGAGGCAAAAACGAGGCCCTGGCACTGCTCGCCAAGGATCTGCCGAAGCCAGGCTCGACGAGCTTCACGCGCCAGCAGGTTCCGCTCGGTCTCGGCCACGCCGTCTGGTGTGCACGCGAGCTCGTCGGCAACGAACCTTTCGCGGTGCTCCTGCCCGACATGGTGATGAAGGGCGAGCCGAGCTGCCTGCGCCAGATGGTCGAAGCCTATAACGAGACCGGCGGCAATGTGCTCGCCGTCAGCGAATGCGATCCGGCCGAGACGAACCAGTATGGCGTCGTCGGCATCGGTGCGGAACTCTCCAACGCGGCCTTCCGCATCAATGCGATGGTCGAGAAGCCGAAACCGGAGGTCGCGCCGTCCAATCTCTACATCAACGGCCGCTATATCCTGCAGCCGCAGATCTTCGACCTCTTGTCCAAGCAGGAGCGCGGCGCCGGCAACGAGATTCAGCTTACCGACGCTATGCTGAAGCTGATGGAGAAGCAGTATTTCTACGGCTGCCGGTTCGACGGCGAGGTCTATGACTGCGGCAACAAGGTCGGCTTCCTTGCAGCCAATGTCGCCTTCGCGCTTGAGCGCGCCGATATCGCGGCAGAATTCCGCCCCGAACTCGACCGGCTGCTCGCCCGACAAGGCTGAGCCAGCCGTTTCCGACTGGAGTTGTGACGGGCCGCGGCCGCCAGATGGCGCCGCGGCCCATTGCTGTTTGCGTCAGGAGAAGGCGCGTTTCAACGCCGGCACGCGGGCGATCAGCACGAGGTCGACCAGCGAGATCACGAGGATCGACACGCCCGCCATCGGGAATGCCAGCGAGACGGCAAGACCCACCACCACCGCGCCCTTCCAGAGGCCTAGATCGCGCGGCATCGGCGGCGCGGCGAGGCGAAGCGCGCCGGCGGGCCTCCGCTTCCACCACATGACGGCGCCTGAGACACACAGAAGCAGCACGAGGGCGAGCGCGACGAGGTTGAACGCGAAATTCACCGGCCCCGCCATGCCCTTGTGCAGCCCGATCCCCCACGCCATCAGCTTCGCGACCGGCGAATAATCCGCATAGCCCACATCTGCGAGGACATTGCCGGTGTAGCGGTCGATGTGAACGAAGCGATCGCCGGACGGCGAAACGCCGTCCTGGTTGCGCCCGTCGAGCGACACGCTGTAGACGCCGGTATCGCTCTGCGGGACCGCCAGCTTGTACTGGCCGTGGAAGCCGTGAGCGGCCGCCCACAGTGCCACGCTGTCGAGCGATACCGGACCCTCGACACCCGGTCCGCCAGCATCCGAGCCGGAGGCCGGCAGCGGCGTCTGCTCGAGCCCCCATGGCACCTCATGCAGTACGCCATGGTCCAATGCGGCATGGGTCAGATCCGACAGCGGCACCTGGTTCCATTTTTCGGCCGGAAAGGACGACCAGGGCTGTACGAGCTTATCGCCCCAGACGCCGGCCCAGGCGAGGCCCGACAGCAGGAACAAGAGCAGCACGAACGACATCCACATTCCCGTCGCCCGGTGCAGGTCCTTCCAGAGCGCCCGGCCGCGGCGCTTCAGGTGGGGAAACAGCGCCTGCGTGAGGCCGTCCCGCCGTGGCCAAGCCATATAGAGGCCGGTCGCGATCAGCACGATGGTCAGCGAAGCGGCAGCCTCGATCAATCGATCGCCGATCGTACCGATCAATAAAGTGCCGTGGATTTTCTCCGCCAGAGCCCGGATCGTCCGGGATTCATCGCCCGAAGTCAGCACCGTTCCGCGATAGGGATCGACGGCGACGGCGATCGTGGCGTCGTCACGGGCAATCTCGAAATAGGCCGGCCGGTTCGGTGCGGCGGGCGCCACATAGGTGGACAGCGCGCCACTGTGTACCGCTGCGAGTGCCGCCCGAGCCTGCGCCGAGACAGGCAGCGCCTGACCGGCCGGCGCGATGTTCGGAGCATAGCCAAGCTCGTTGCCAACACCCGAATAGATCATCATCACGCCGCCGGTGAGCGCCAGCATGATCAGGAAGGGTATGACGAACAGCCCCGCATAGAAATGCCATCGCCAGGCGGCGAAATAGCGCGCGTCGATGGCCGGCGGGGCCGCCGCTACCGATGCGGAGGAGATGGAAGAGGACGACATGAAGGTTCTCGCATTCTGGCCACCGCTCGCGCTGGCGGCACATCGCTGAATATCGGCGGTCACCACGGCTCAGCGGCCGAACGGGCGCCGGCCCGAAATGGGCGACGTCGTCCTGGCTCAGTCGAGGGACCACAATCGGATGGAGGGAGGCCAGCTAAGGCCGGCCCGACATTCGGACTTCAGGCGGGAGGAGGTGCCCGTGCGACGAGAGGCGCGAGTTCCGAGCGAGCGGGGAGACGCCAGATTTCCGGCTGGCGCTTCGATAGCGCGATGACAACGCGGGACGACGGCGCTGGCGCTGCGACCGGCTGCGGCGTGAGGCCGCCCAGCATCGGGCAGCCCAGCGTGCAGCAATCGACCAGGTGGGCGACGCCGCCGGCTGGTGCCGAGGCGTCGGAGCGATCCACAGCGGCGGTGCTGCAGAGGATCGCAAGCGGATCGGGCGAGGCAGCGCGCGCGCCAAGGGCGGCGCCGCTGATAAACGCCTGGACGGCTAGGAACAACGCGACCACGAAGGCCACGTCGACCGAATACCGCCTGCGTTCGAAAGCCCCGCTCATCCGCTGCCCCGGCTCACCCGCAGCCTTGATAGCATCGGTCGCATGCCGCGCCTACCTTGTGTCTCGCTACAAGCGCTCGATGCGCCGCCGGACCTTGTCGAGGTAGCGCGTTCGCTCGCCGGCACTGACGGTGTCCATGCGGTAGATCGCCATATAGGTGGTCCGGCACAGCGGATGACACAGAGGCCGAATGCCGCGCAGCAGCGTCCGCTTGCCCGGCTCGCCCACCCATTTCGACAGCCACCAGGTCGCGCCGCAACTCGTCACTGCCACGATCCTGCGGATATGCTGCATATTGGGGCGGATGCCCTGCGTCTCCGTCGGCATGATGAACGCCACATGCGGCACCCAGACCCGGTCGAGCCAGCCCTTCAGGATGGCCGGCAATCCGTACCACCAGGTCGGATAGACGAAGACCAGCATCTCGCACCACTTGATATGGGCGATCTGATCGGCAACCGGAATCTCGTTCACGCCGGTATCGTGATAGTGCCGACGCTCGTCGGCGCTCATCACCGGGTCGAAGCCGATCGCATTGAGATCGACGAGGCGGACCTCGTGTCCGCCTCGCTCCAGCGCCGCGATCACCGTGTCGCGCAGTGCCGCGCCGAAGCTCTCGGGCACTGGATGGGCGTAGACGACCAATGCCCGCATGTCAGAACCGCTCCATTTCCGCCGCGACCTTGGCTAGGAATGCCGATCGCGTGGCCTCGGTCGAGCGGTTCATGTCGTAATGGGCGAGATAGTCGACGGGCGCCAGCGGCTTGATCTGTGCCCGCAATACCCGCCTGACGATCTTTCGCGGCGGATCGCCGACTCCGAGCGCCCGCCACCGCGCCCCGCCATACGTGACCACGGCCGTGAGCTTGGTGATGTGATGGAGATTGGGCTTCACTTTGCCGTTCTCCATGCGGAACGAAACACCCGGCAGGAAGACGCGGTCGAAAAAACCCTTGAGAATCGCCGGCAGGCCGAAATTCCAGACAGGATGGACGAGGACCAGCGCCTCCGCCGCCAGAAGGCGTTGCACATAGGGCTCTACATTGGCCCGGTTGGCCGGAATGTCGTGATAGTGCAGCCGCTCCTCCCGCGACAGGACCGGATTGAAGCCTTCGGCATAGAGGTCGCAATCATCGACCTCATGGCCAGCCTTCCTCAGCGAGGCGACGACCGTCTTGTGCAGGGCCGCCTGGAAGCTTGTTTCGACGGGATGGGCAAAGACGACCAGAATTCGCATGTCAGCGTCGCGCCTCAGTCACGAAGCGACCCTGAGGCCCGGAAAAAGATAGGTCTTCTGCGCCGCGAAATCGAAATCCGGGTCTTCAAAAGCGATCATCTTGCCGGGATTGAGCAGGCCCTTCGGATCGGCTTCATGCTTGAAGGCGAGCTGGATCGCGTCGGTCTGCTTCATGCCGCCCTCCTCCAGCGTGTAGCGATGCGGATTGAACACCGGACAGCCATTGTCCTCATGCAGCCGCACGATCTCGTCGAGCCGCGCCTCGGTGGTGAAGCGCAGCATCGGCAGGCCCATCGGGGTGATCTTGCCGTCGAATCGGACGAATTCGAGATGACCGGGGACTTCATCGCCGAGAAGCGCCGTCATGCGCGCGATCTTCTCGAGATGGTGCGGGGGCGCATACATCGTCTGCAGATAGGTGATCGCGGGATCGACCCGCAGCGCCCGCAGCGTCGTGTGGTTCCAAGCCAACTCGAAATTCGGCGGGATGCCCTTGAGATCGCTGGCCGTGTCCGAACGGAAGATCACGTCGCCCTTCTCGCGCTCCGTGAGTGCCAGGAACGCGTCGAGCGACTGCGGCGCGACCATCAGGATGGCGAGCGACTGGCCCATCTTGATGAATTTCTGATGCCGCAAGAAATAGGTCTCGGGCACCGGCGCCGCGACGGTGGCGATCTCTTTGAGGAGCAGCCCGTCGGAATTGCCGAGGAGATCGGCATAGCGAACGCTGTCCATATAGTCGTCGAAGCCGACGAGAACGTCGACCCAGTCATAGGCCGCCGTCAGGGGCATCTCGACTTCGGTGATGATACCATTGGTGCCATAGGCATGCATCACCTTGTGCAGCTCCCAGCCGCTGAGATCGAGCACGCGTGGCGCAGCTTCCATCGTGACGACCCGCAGGCGGATGACATTGCCGAGATCGCGAAGGCCGCCCCAGCGGATCGAGCCGACACCGCCCGAACCGCCGGCGATGAAGCCGCCGATCGTCGCCGTATTGGCCGTCGAAGGATGCAGGCGCAGTTCCTGGCCGGAATGCGCCCGCGTCTCACGATCGAGCTGCGCCATGATGACGCCGGGCTCGGCGATGACGCGGCCGGGAAGGATCGCCTTGACCTTGTTCATCGCCGTGAGATTGAGGATCAGCCCGCCTGACAGCGGCATCGCCTGGCCGTAATTGCCGGTACCAGCGCCGCGCGGCGTGACAGGGACGTCATGCTTGAACGCCGCCGCAAGGATGCGGATCACCTCATCCTCGTCCTTCGGCGTCGCAACGAGATCGCCCGTCACATCGTCGAGCTGACGCTTCAGAACCGGAGAATACCAGAAGAAGTCCCGGCTCTTCTGCTTCACCAGTGCCGGATTGTCCTCGAGCTCGATGCCGTCGAGGTCGCGCTTCAGCGCGTCGAGATCAAAGGAGAAGGTGCGGGCCACGGTCAGCCTCCAAAGAGAGGGTCGAGTTCACGATAATCGGGCAGCGTGCGGTCGATCGCCTTTCCGCCGCGCAGCACGGTGCGGTCAGCCTGCGGCCGCGACAGGAATTCGGTCCAGGTCCGCGCTCGGAACAGCACGAGGTCGGCTGGTCCGCCGACGGCGATGCGACCGACATCGGAACGCCGCAGGATATCGGCCGGCGACGTCGTGACCACATGGGGCGCCTCGTCCAGCGGATGATCGAGCTGGAGGATGCGAACCGCCTCGCGCAGCACCTCGACGGCATCGAGGTCGCCATAGGCGTAGAACGGATCGCGGGTGTTGTCGGAAGCGACGGCCACCTTGATCCCGCGCGCCCGCATTTCATGCAGAAGCGTCACGCCCCGCCAGCGCGGCGTGCGGCCCGGGAAGCGATCCTGCAGATACATGTTGCACATCGGCAGCGAGACGATCGCGAGACCGGCCTCCGAAACGAGATCCATCGTCCGATCAGCTTCGCTCTCCTCCTGACGCGCCAGCGAGCAGCAATGACCGACGGTGACCTGGCCCTCGAACCCGATCCGCAGTGCCGCCTCGGCAATGGCTCGCAGCGAGCGGGCGTTCGGATCTGCGGTCTCGTCGACATGCAGGTCGATATCGAGGCCGCGCTCAGATGCTTCAAAGAACAGCCTGTCGAGCGCAGCCGGCAACTCCGGGATCATGAAGGTGACGCCGCCGATGATGCCCTCCGCGGCAACGACCGTTTCGAAGAGCCGGGTCGCAAAGGCATCGTTCAGAAAATTGTTGATCGGCGTCAGCGCGACGCCTTGGAGATCCACTTTGCCGGCCCATGCCTCTCGCGCTTCCACGAAGGCCGGCCAGGACGCCGGAAACTGCGGCGGCACGGAATCGATGTGCGTCCGGATGAGGCGGGTGCCATGCGCATAAGCGGATTTCAGGGAGAATTCCATGCGCGCGCGGACATCGGCCGTCGTCCAATGGGCATCGCGGTCCGCCTCGACAGCGGCAAGCGCGCCGGGGAAGGTACCGTCCGGATTGGCGTGGCGCGGCAGGATGTGGCCCTTGTCGAGATGCGTGTGCATGTCGACGAAGCAGGGCCAGACCTGCCCATGATCGAGATCAAACGCCGGCAGGCCTTCAATGCTGCCCGCCCTCGCGATCGCAGCAACGCGCCCGTCGTCGATGACGAGATCGACGCGCGAGAGGCCTTCGCCGACATCGACGCCGCCGCCATTGCCGGCCAAGGTCGCGGCCGGCACGGTGGCATTGGAGAGCACATAGCGCCCGGCATCGGGCAGGTTGGCAAAGCCGAAGGTCACGTCAATTCTCCCTGCGGATGGCGCTTTCGTGCCAGCGCCGCAGCAGCAGATGCGAAAGAAGGCTCGTCGCCCCGAAGATCGCGACGCCGGTGGCGCAGAGAAGGATCAGGGCCGCGAACAGGCGGGGGATGTTGAGGCGGTATTGCGATTCGAGCAGGCGGAAGGCGAGACCGGAGCCGGCACCGGCCGAGCCGGCAGCGAATTCGGCAACGACCGCCGCGATCAAAGCGAGGCCGCCAGCAATCCGGAGGCCGGTCAGGAAGTAAGGCAGGGCAGCCGGAAGCTTCAGGAGAAACAGCGTCTGCCAGCGAGAGGCGCCATAGAGCTCATAGAGATTGAGCAGGTTGTGATCCGTACTCTTGAGGCCCTGGGTGGTGTTGGAAAGGACAGGGAAGAAGGCGACGATCCACGCGCAGATCAGCAGCGCTTGCTGCGTCGTCGAGGTGTAGATCAGGATCAGCGGTGCGATGGCGATGATCGGCGTCACCTGCAGGATCACCATATAAGGCGACAGCGCGATCTCGACCCAGCGCGATGAGGCGAACAGGATCGCTATGAGGACGCCGCCGACCAGCGCGATGAGCAGGGCCTCAAACGTGATGGTCAACGTCACGAGAAGCGCCGGCCCGAGCACGCCCCAATCCCTGACCATCGCCTGTGCGACGAGATCGGGCCCCGGCAATATATAATGCGGCACGTT
The DNA here is from genome assembly GCF_900129325.1 of Kaistia soli DSM 19436. GTDB lineage: Bacteria > Pseudomonadota > Alphaproteobacteria > Rhizobiales > Kaistiaceae > Kaistia > Kaistia soli. The sequence continues at coordinate 510,296 of NZ_FQUP01000004.1, forward strand.
GTAGGCCTTGACGTACCAAGCCCACAACGCGATCAGCCCGCCGAGCATCACAAGCGGTATGACGACCCTCAAAATACGTTCATGAGCAGGCGGCCCGCCGTCTGCCTGCGGCTGGGTGTCGTGGGCATCGCCTGCCGCAAGGCCCTGCTGCAGCTCGGTCATAGATGATCATTGGCGCCGAGCGCCGAATGGAGGGATTGCGAGGTCCGGCGCGTCAGCTCGCTGTATTCGGGCGAGGTCCGGAAGGCGAGATCGCGCGGCGACGGCGCCGCCACGGCGATCTCGTCGATGACACGGCCAGGGCGCGGCGCCATGACGACGATCCGCGTCGAAAGATAGACGGATTCGAACACGGAATGCGTCACGAACACGACGGTCCAGCCAAACTGTGCCCAAAGCCGCAGCAGATCGTCATTCAGCTTCTGTCGCGTGATCTCGTCGAGCGCCGCGAACGGCTCGTCCATCAGCAGCACGCGCGGCCGCGTCACCAGCGCGCGGGCGATCGACACGCGCATCTTCATGCCGCCAGACAACTCGCGCGGATAGGCGTCGGCGAAGCTCGCGAGGCCCACCATGTCGAGCGCCTCCATGACCCGCGCCCGCGCCGCCTGCTTGGAGATACCGGCGAGGCGGAGCGGCAGCCAGACATTCTTGAATACGGTCGCCCAGGGCATCAGCGTCGGCTCCTGGAACACGAAGCCGATGGCGCGCTCGACCTTGCCGGTGGCGTCATGCGCCATCGTCGGCCATTCAACGCGGCCCGTCGTCGCCTCACCGAGGCCGGCGATGATCCTCAGCGCCGTCGACTTGCCGCAGCCCGAAGGGCCGAGAAGGCTGACGAACTCGCCTTCGCCGATCGTGAGCGTCATGTCCTTCAACGCGACTGTTCCGTTCGAGAACGTCTTCGAGACGTGCTCGAGTTGCACGATCGGCCGACCGGGCACCAGTTGCGGCGCCATACTGATTGCTGAGGACACGGGCATCATCGCTGGGGGAGCATGGAAAAGGCAGCCGGCGCGCGAGAGCCGGCTGCCTGAGCGAAAACGGCTTACTTCTTGAGATCCTTGCCGACGCCCTTGCAGACGAACTGGGTGTCGTAGGATTTGGAGATATCGAGATCGGCCTTCACGACGCCCGCCTTCACCATCTTGTCGTAGAACGACTTAATGTGGTCGCCGGTCATGCAACCGATGCCCTTTTCGAGCGTATCGCCGGAATCGACGATGCCATATTCCTTCATCGTCTTGATCGAGAAGGCGATCTGGTCGTCGGTCATCTCGGGATTGTCGGCCTTGATCAGGTCATTGGCGGCCTTGTTGTCACCGTAGAGGTAGTTGTACCAGCCGACGATCGATGCTTCGACGAAGCGCTTCACCACATCGGGATTGGTAGCCAGATAGTCCTGCGTCGTCTCGATAAGCGTCGAATAGGTATCGAAACCGCTGTCGGCCAGAAGGAACAGCTTCGGCTTGAAGCCGCCCTGGCGTTCGATCTCGAACGGCTCCGAGGTGATATAACCCTGCTGCGCCGAGTTCTTGTCGGCGAGGAACGGTGCCGGATTGAAGGTATAGGGCTTGTACTGCTCATCCTTGAAGCCCGGATAGGCGGACTTCATCCATTGGAAGAAGGATGAAAATCCATCCTTCCCCATGAAGATGGTCGGCAGCTTGGCGAGATCGTCGAACTTCTCGATGCCCGTGTCAGGATGCGCGATGAGGACCTGCGGCTCCTTCTGGAAGATCGCCGCGACCTCGACCAGCGGCACGCCCTGCTCGACCGACGAGAACGGCTCCAGAAGGTTGCCCGCCATGTAGAAATTGGCCTTGCCGGCAAGGAGGAGAGCCCGGTTCGCAGCCTGCGGCCCACCCTGCAGGATCTTCACCTTCAGGCCGTACTTCTCGTAAGTGCCGTCCGCGACCGCCTGATAGAAGCCGCCATGCTCGGCCTGGGCCAGCCAGTTGGTACCGAAGCTCACCTCGTCGAGCGCAAGAGCCTGGCCCGCAGCGACAAACGCCGCGATGCCGGCCAACGCGCCTGCGATGCCGTTCTTGAACGATCTCATGCTCCCAGCCTTCCTTTTCCCCTCGGCGTCCACGGGCGCCGCCAAGCTCACCGACCGTGCCCCGGGAACCATCGAAGATCCAAGTCGCGGCCGGCGCAATGCCATGACGTCGCAAGAGCCATGCCACCAAGATCGCCGGCCCGTCGCCTCTGCCTCTCCGAAAGCCCGATTGGCCAATCCTAGGACAGGATTGTTGCACAGCATAGCGGCATATCATCGACCCACTACTGCCGAGCGACAGCTCTGCCCAATCGCTGTGCGAAAAGTCGCTTGCGAGCCGCGGAGGCCGGACGCAAGGTTGTCCCATCGCGAGAGGAGCCCCCCTTGAACACGCCCCTGACCCCGGCCTCGGTCCGCCCACCCTTCGGCCGTTATCACCACGGCGTCGCCACGCCTGCCGGCAGTCGCTTCATCTTCACGTCCGGCCAGCTCGGCGTTCGCGCCGATGACAGTGTTCCGGAAACGATCGAGGAGCAGGCCGAGGTTTGCTTCGAAGCGATCCGGGCGATCCTCGCCGAGGGCGGCATGAGCCTCGCCGATATCGTCCGCCTCTCGGCTTTCGTAACCAAGCGCGAGGACATGCGCCGCTACATGAGCGTGCGCGACCGCTATGTGAGCGATCCGCCGCCGGCCTCGACGCTGTTCATCGTCTCGGGCTTCACGCGCCCGGAATTCCTCGTCGAGATCGAGGCGGTGGCGGCGCGGGCGGACTGATGCCCGTCACGGCGAGGTCCGCAAAGGCGAGCGCGGCTGTCGTTTGATGCCGCTCCTTGTGGCGCAGCATCAAGAAGGCGCGTGGCGGGAGGGCGCAATCAACGCGCACGAGCCGTCCCGCCGCAATCATCGCTGATGCGGCCGCTTCCGAGACAACGGTGGCCAGCGGCGCCGAAGCCACGGCGGAAAGCACGGCCTCGTTGGACGGCAGTTCCAGCGCCACGTCGAGATCGTCCACCGCAAGGCCAGCGGCAAGCAGCGCCTCCGCGAAGGACGAGCGCGTGCCGGAGCCGCTTTCGCGCAGCACCCAGCGAGACGTCCCGAGTGCCGCGACGGATAACGGAGCGCCGTCGGCCCAGGGATGCCCTGGGGGCACGACGACGATCAGCCGGTCTTCGGCAACCTTGCGGCTATCGAGCAGCGGCGAGGCGATCCGCCCTTCCACAAAGCCGAGTTCAGCCTCGCCTCCGGCGACCGCGTCTGCCACCGTCTCGGTATTTCCGATGACGAGGCTGAGCGCGACGCCAGGATGCGCAGCTTGAAAGGCAACCATCAGCGGCGGCAGAAAATGGCTGGCAATCGTCTGGCTGGCCTGCAGCGCCAGCCGGCCGCGCTTCAGCCCGCCGAGATCGGCAATCAGCGCCTCGGCGGTTCCGACGCGGACAAGAATCGCGCGCGCTTCCGGCAGGAACAGCCGTCCTGCATCACTGAGCTCGATTCGTCGGCCGACACGATTGAACAGCGCGACGCCATAGGAAAGCTCAAGCGCTCGAATTGAGGCGCTGACCGCCGAAGGCGTCAAATGCAGGACTTCGGCCGCACGCGTCAGATGCTCGCGCTCGGCGACGGCAAGGAAAATGCGCAGTTGCTCGAAGGTCATGAGAAATTCATTCGATTGAACCGAACGATTGATACAATATTTGTCGATGGATTGCACGTTCGTGGCATGGCATCACCATCCCGACCCATAGGCCGGTCGGGCGCAGCCATGACCGGGAAAAAGACCTTGCAGGATAGCGCAAGGCGGGAGAGCGACAATGATCGATAGAGCTTCAGCCATGGCCCAGCCCACCATAGGAGAAGCGTCCGGGACCGGGGACGCCGCGCTGTGGCGGCTGCGGAATTTCACGCCGAACTGGTTTGCCGTCACCATGGGCACGGGTGGCCTCGCGCTGGCGCTCAATCAGTTTCCGCTTGTGATCCCCGGCTTGCACGAGATCGCACGCAGCCTGTGGCTAGCCAATATCGCCCTGTTCGTGCTGTTCTCGGCTGCCTATGGGGCGCGTTGGTTGCTCGATTTCAATGAGGCCAAGCGGATCTTCCGCCATCCGGTCATGTCGATGTTCTTCGGTACGATCCCGATGGGGCTCGCCACGATCATCAATGGCTTCCTTGCCTTCGGAATTCCGCTCTGGGGCGCGGCGGCGATTAGCATCGCGACGACGCTGTGGTGGGTCGATGTCGCGATGGCCGTCGCCTGCGGCACGCTCATCCCGTTTTTGATGTTCACGCGCCAGGATCACAGCCTCGAGAAGATGACGGCGGTCTGGCTGCTGCCGATCGTTGCGAGCGAGGTTGCGGCTGCCAGCGGCGGTCTGCTGGTCCCTCATCTGGCGAGCGGCGATGCGTTCACGGTCGAGATCCTCAGCTACGCACTCTGGGCGTATTCGGTCCTGCCGGCGCTCGGCATCCTTGTCCTGCTGCTGCTGCGGCTCGTGCTGCACCGGCTGCCCACGAGCGACATGGCGGCTTCGGGCTGGCTAGCGCTCGGGCCGCTCGGCACGGGTGCGTTCGCGCTCGTCGTACTCGGCAACAACGCCCCGGCGCTGTTCGCCGCGCATGGCCTTGCCGCCGTCGGCGACGTCGCCTTTGGCGCGGGCATCCTGGGTGCGGTGCTGCTGTGGGGTTATGGCGCCTGGTGGCTGATCCTCGCTGTGCTGAAGACCGCGCAATATATCCGCGAGGAAATGCCGTTCAATCTCGGCTGGTGGGCGCTAACCTTCCCGATTGCGGTCTACGCCCTCGCGACGCTCGCTCTGGCCCGGGCGACCGGCTTCGCCTTCTTCACGGTGACGGGCGGCGTGCTGGTGGCGGCGCTCACGGTTCTCTGGCTGATCGTGGCAGCCCGCACGGCGCGCGGCGCCTGGCAGGGGCGGCTGTTCGTCTCTCCCTGCCTGGCTGCCGCCTATGGCGATCCGGTCATCAAGGCCGCGGCCTGAGACAGCTGCAACGATGTTGCGTCGCAGCAGCCGGCATGGTCGTATCGGCGCCGACACAGACCGGAAAGGGCGGCGGGACGATGGGCGACAGGGTGTGGATCAAGGATCCGATCGCGGTTCTGGCTGACGGAGCCGAGCGCGGCGTCGTCGTCGAGGATGGCAAGATCGCCGAACTCGTCGGCAAGGGCGCCGAGCCCGTCAATGCCGTGCACAAGGTCTTCGATGCCGCGCGCCACGTCGTGACGCCCGGCCTCATCAACACCCACCACCACATGTTCCAGACGCTGACGCGCGCCCACCCCGCCGCGATCAACAAGGAACTGTTCCCCTGGCTGCAGGCGCTCTTCCCGATCTGGGCGAAGAACGTCAACCCGGAGAACTTCCGACTCGCAACCCGCCTCGCTTTGACCGAACTGATGATGTCAGGTTGCACTACCGCCTCTGACCACCAGTATCTCTATCCGCCGGGCCTCGACGAGGCGATGGACATCCAGGCCGAGGAAGCCGGCAAGCTCGGCATCCGCATGACGCTGACGCGCGGCTCGCTGAACCTGACCGAGGAAGAGGGCGGTAACGCCAATTCAGGCGCCGTGCAGGATACGGACACGATCCTTGCCGATTGCGAGCGCGTCATCGGCCGCTATCACGACGCCTCGGAAGGCGCGATGCTGCAAGTGGCGCTCGCGCCCTGCGCGCCCTTCAACGTCACCAAGCGACTGATGGTCGAAACCGCCGCGCTCGCCGAGCGTTGCAACTGCCACATGCACACCCATCTGGCCGAAACGCGCGATGAGATCGACTATTGCATGGCGCATTTCGGCTATCGCCCGGTCGACTATCTGGAAGAAGTCGGCTGGATGAATGACCGCGTCTGGCTGGCGCATGGCATCCACTTCAACGACGACGAGGTCGTCCGCCTCGGCAAGGCCGGGGTCGGCGTCTCGCATTGCCCGACATCGAACATGGTGCTGGCATCAGGCCAGTGCCGGACAAAGGAACTGGAGGCCGCGGGCTCCCCTGTTGGCCTCGGCGTTGATGGCTCGGCCTCGAACGACAATTCGAACCTCATCGAAGCGGTGCGCCACGCACTGATGATCGGACGCCTCACCTACAATGCCGAGAGCGTCACGCATCTTGACGCCTTCCGCTGGGGAACGTCGGGCTCCGCCGCCTGCCTCGGCCGAAAGGACATCGGTACGATCGCGGTCGGCAAGCAAGCGGACCTCTCGTTCTATTCGCTCGACGAACTCCGCTTTTCCGGCGCCGGCGACCCGCTCGCCGCGCTCGTCCTCTGCGGCGCCTACAAAGCTGACCGCGTCATGGTGAAAGGGAACTGGAAGATCGAGGACGGCGCTCCGGTCGGCGTCGATCTCGCCGAGCTGCGCTACGAGCATGGCCGCGTCGCCAAGGCTTTCCTCGAGACCGTCTGAGATCAGGCCGGAGCGGAGAACCGCACGCCGTCCTCGTCCCGCGCGGCACATAGGCCGCGCGGCTGCCGAACATATGATCTTGCCGTCAAGCCTCCGGCGATGTCTCGTTGCTGGGGACACGGGGCAGACGTCGACATGACCGAGCATCTCTGGATCAAGGACCCGATCGCGACGCTTGGCGACGGCGCCGAGCGCGGTTTTGTCGTTGCGGACGGGCGGATCACGGAACTGGTTCCGAAAGGCGCCGAACCTGTTCATCCGATGCACAAGGTGTTCGATGCCAGCCGCCACGTGGTGACGCCTGGCCTCATCAACACCCATCACCATATGTTCCAGACGATGACGCGCGCCCATCCCGCCGCGATCAACAAGTCGCTCTGGCCCTGGATCGCCTCGATCTATCCGGTCTGGACCAAGCATGTGAACGCCGAGAATTTCCGCCTCGCGGCACGGCTTTCGATGACCGAGCTGATGATGTCGGGCTGCACGACGGCGTCCGATCATCACTATCTCTTTCCGCGCGGCCTTGAGCACGCCATGGACATCGAGGCGGAGGAAGCCGCGGCGATCGGCATGCGCATGACGCTGACGCGTGGCGCACTCGATTTGACCGGCGGCGAGGACAGTCAGGCGATAGCGCCGGGCGGCGCCGTGCAGGACGACGACGTCATCCTTGCCGACTGCGAGCGCGTCATCGCCCGCTATCACGACACTGCCGACGGCGCGATGACCCGGGTCGCGCTCGCTCCCAACGCGCCCTTCGACGTCACCAAGCGGCTGATGCGTGAGACGGCGGCGCTCGCCGAAAAGCATGACTGCCGGCTGCACACGCATCTCGTCGAAACGGCGCGCGAGGCTGCCTTCGCGCGCGAGACGCATGGCATGACCGCCGCCGACTATCTCGAAGAGGTCGGCTGGCTGAATGATCGCGTCTGGCTGGCGCATGGCATCTATTTCGACGATGCCGAGGTCCAGAAGCTCGGCCGCCATGGCGTCGGCATCTGCCACTGCCCGACATCCAACATGGTGCTCGCCTCGGGCATCTGCCGCACCAAGGAATTGGAGGCCGCTGGCTCGCCTATCGGCCTCGGCGTCGACGGCTCCGCCTCGAACGACAATTCGAACCTGATGGAGGCGGTGCGCCACGCGCTGATGATCGGGCGCCTCCGCTACGACGCGGAGACGGTGACGCATCGCGATGCTCTGCGCTGGGCCACCGAGGGCTCGGCACGCTGCCTCGGCCGCGACGACATTGGCGCCATCGCGGTCGGCAAGCAGGCCGATCTCGCCTTCTGGTCGCTCGATGAATTGCGCTTTTCCGGCGCCGGCGATCCAATTGCCTCGCTCGTATTGTGCGGCGCCCATGCGGCCGATCGCGTCATGGTCAAGGGCGAATGGCGGATCGAGGATGGCGCACCCATTGGCGTCGATCTCGGCCGCCTCCGATATGAACACGGCCGGGCGTCGAAGGCATTCCTGGAAGCGCTGTGATCACGGCTCCGATTGCCGACATTGCCGGGTCAGACTCGGCAATCGAGGCTTCTTCGAACGGCCGAAGCAAGGCGAGAAAATCTGGATTGCCGGATCAAGTCCGGCAATGACAGAACGAGATGGTTTCTGACACGAAGAGCGACCCACATGACCCTTCCCCGCCCCTACTGGCACGAAATGCAGGCCCCGGACTTTCTTGGCGGCGAGAAGGACTGGATCGCGGTCCTTCCCGTCTGCGCGATCGAGCAGCACGGGCCGCATCTCCCCGTCTACACCGACCATTGCATCGGCGAAGGCATGGTGAAACGCACGGTGGAACTGCTGCCCGAGGGGCTGCCGGTGACGTTCCTGCCCATCCAGCCGATCGGCAAGTCGAACGAGCACATCGCCTCGCCCGGTACGATCACCTTCTCCTGGGAAACGGCGATCCGCATCTGGATGGAAATCGGCGATTCGATCGCGCGGGCCGGTGTCCGCAAGCTCGTCATCGTCACCTCGCATGGCGGCAATGTCCCGGTCGCCGATATTCTCGCGCGCGAACTGCGCATCAAGCACGGCATGGTCGCCGTCTCGACCGGCTGGGCCGGTGCAGGCGAGCCTGCCGGCCTCGTGCCCCCCGAGGAAGATCTCTATGGCATCCATGGCGGCGATGTCGAAACCTCGATCATGCTGCATTTCCGGCCTGACCTTGTGAAAATGGACAAGGCCGAGGACTTCCGATCGCAGCAGCTCGAGCTCCTCAGGGATTTCAAGCGCCTCCGCTTCCATATGGCGCCGGCGCGCATCGGCTGGCAGGCGCAGGATCTCAACCCCTCGGGTGCCGTCGGCAACGCCGCGCGCGCGACCGCCGAGCGCGGCCGCCTGATTGTGGACCATCAGGCCAAGGCATTCATCGAACTGCTGGAAGAGCTGGCGCGCTTCGACCGCTCGCGCCTCTGGCACGCCGTCACCTGACGGCCGACCGCAAAGCTTCCCCCATCCGAGGCGCTTTGGATGAACCGGGCGGCCGACAAGTTTTAACTTGCATTCGGCCGCCACCTCGGCTCGATTTGAAGATGATCGCCCGTCCGAGATCCACGGCAGATGGAACCGGTGCAGGGGCGAGACCGGATAGCGCCGTACCGGCGCCCGCGTGAGGGGACTTTGCAAATGAAAAGACTGATGGGCCTCCTGGCTGCAACCATGTTGGTCGGCGGCCTCGCGGCCGGGGCCGAAGCGAAGACACTGGTCTATTGCGCCGAAGGTAGTCCCGAGAACTTCAACCCGCAGATCAACACCACCGGAACCTCGTTCGACGCCGCGCGCCCTGCCTTCAACCAGCTCGTCCAGTTCGAGCCGGGCACGACCAATGTCGTTCCGGGCCTTGCCGAGTCCTGGGACGTCTCGCCCGACGGGCTCGAGGTGACGTTCCATCTTCGCAAGGGCGTCAAGTTCCATACGATCAAGGGCTTCACGCCGACGCGCGAATTCAACGCCGACGACGTGCTGTTCTCGTTCAACCGCATGTGGAAGGAAGACAACGCCTACCACAAGGTTTCCGGCGGCGCCTATGACTACTTCAACGACATGGGCATGCCTGACCTCTTGAAGTCGATCGACAAGGTCGACGACTACACGGTCAAGTTTACGCTGACGCGCCCGGAGGCGCCGTTCCTCGCCAATCTGGCGATGGACTTTGCCACGATCCTCTCGGCCGAATATGCCGACGCGATGCTGAAGGCCGGCACGCCAGAGCAGGTCGATCAGGTGCCCGTCGGCACTGGTCCGTTCGAATTCGTCGCCTATCAGAAGGACGCGGTCATCCGCTACAAGTCCTTCCCCGATTATTGGGGCGGCGCGCCGAAGATCGACCTCGTCTTCGCGATCACCAAGGACGCGACGCAGCGCTGGTCGAAGCTGCAGAAGGGCGAATGCCAGGTCATGCCCTATCCGAATCCGGCCGACCTTGAAGCGATCGGCAAGGATCCTAATGTCGATCTGATGCAGCAAGCCGGTCTCAACATCGGCTACCTTGCTTTCAACGTCACCAAGAAGCCGTTTGACGACAAGCGCGTGCGCCTCGCCATCACCTACGCGATCGACAAGGACGCCATTCTCAAGGACGTCTATCTCGGCGCGGGCCAGCCGGCGAAGAACTTCATCCCGCCGACGATCTGGAGCTATAACGACGCCATCGTCGACTATCCCCATGATGTCGCCAAGGCGAAGGAGCTCCTGAAGGAAGCCGGCCTTGAGAATGGGTTCGAGACCGACATCTGGTGGATGCCGGTTCAGCGACCCTACAATCCGAATGCCAAGCGCGTCGCCGAGATCATGCAGTCCGATCTCGAGAAGGTCGGCATCAAGGCCAATCTCGTTTCCTATGAATGGGGCGAATACCGCAAGCGCATGCAGGCGGGCGAGCACCAGATGGGCCAGCTCGGCTGGACGGGCGACAATGGCGATCCGGACAACTTCTTCTTCCTGCTCGGCTGCGACGCGGCCCGGGACGGCGGCCAGAACATCTCCAAGTGGTGCAACAAGGATTTCGACGACAAGCTGAAGAAGGCGAAGAGCATCACCGACAAGGCGGAGCGCACCAAGCTCTACGAGGAGATGCAGGTCATCGCCCATGATGAGGTGCCGGTGTTCAACATCGCGCATTCGGTCGTGTTCGAGCCGGTCCGCAAGGAAGTCGTCGGCTACAAGGTCAGCCCGCTCGGCCGGCACGATTTCGCCGACGTCGACCTGAAATAGGCACGCGTGCGGCGGCGGGGGAACGGATTCCCCGCCGCCACCGCCCGTCACGCCCATGTTCGGATTCATCATCCGGCGAACGCTGCTGGTCATCCCGACCTTTCTCGCGATCGCCTTCCTGACCTTCGTCGCGATCCGCCTCGTTCCGGGCGATCCGATCGAGGTGCGCACCGGCGAGCGCGGCATCTCGGCTGCGAGGCTCGCCGAATTTCGCCATGAACTCGGCCTCGACCAGCCGGTCTGGAAGCAGTTCCTCGATTATCTCTGGCAGATCGGCCATGGCGATCTCGGCACGTCGATCTCCACCCATGCCCCAGTGCTGCAGGAATTCCTGACGCTGTTCCCGGCGACGATCGAGCTCGCTCTTTGCGCGATGATCTTTGCGGTCGTGCTCGGCATTCCGGCCGGTGTGATCGCGGCGACGCGGCGCGGCACCTTCATCGATTATTCGGTCATGGGCGTCGCGCTCACCGGATTCTCGATGCCGATCTTCTGGTGGGGTCTGCTGCTGATCCTGCTGTTTTCGGTCCAGCTTGATCTGACGCCGGTCTCAGGCCGGATCGACCTGCTGTATTATTTCGACCCCGTTACCGGCTTCATGCTGATCGACAGCCTGCTCTCCGGCCAGGACGGTGCGTTCCTCTCGGCACTTTCCCACCTGATCCTGCCGACCATCGTGCTCGGCACGATTCCGCTCGCGACGATCGCGCGCATGACCCGTTCGACGATGCTGGAGGTTCTCGGCGAGGATTATGTCCGCACAGCGCGGGCGAAAGGCCTTTCGCCCTTCCGCGTCGTCGGAATCCATGCGCTGCGCAACGCCCTCATCCCGGTCGTGACGGTGATCGGCCTGCAGGTCGGCACGCTGATGGCGGGCGCGGTGTTGACGGAATACATCTTCTCTTGGCCCGGCATCGGCACATGGCTGATCGAATCCATCCAGCGCCGTGACTATCCGGTGCTGCAAGGCGGTATCCTGCTGATTTCCGGCATCGTCATCCTGATCAATATCCTGGTCGACGTACTCTATGGCGTGCTGAACCCGAGGATCCGCCATGGCCGCTGATAAAGCCCCCGCCGTCAATGCGGCCGGCCCCGCGGTCAAACCGCCGCCCGGTGCTTTTGCCGCCTTCTTCCGTGACTTCTCCGAAAACCGCGCAGCGCTTGTCGGCCTCATCCTGCTCGGCGTACTGGTCTTCATCGCGGTCTTCGCCAACTTCCTCGCGCCCTATGGGCCGAGCGAGCAGTTCCGCGACTTCGTGCGCGTGCCGCCGATGTGGGCCGAGGGCGGCACCTCTGCCTTCCCGCTCGGCACCGACGAGGTCGGCCGCGACATGCTCTCGCGGCTGATGTACGGCGCGCGGCTCTCGCTGTTTATCGGTATCGCGGTGGTGATCGCGTCTATGTTCGCCGGCATCGCGCTCGGCCTCGTCGCCGCCTTCGCACCGGGATGGCCCTCGATCATCATCATGCGCGCGATGGACGTCATTCTGTCGGTGCCGAGCCTGCTGCTCGCCATCGTCATCGTCGCGATCATCGGCCCGAGCCTCACTAACACGATCGTCGCGATCACCATCGTCTACCTGCCGAACTATGTCCGTTTGGTGCGCGCCTCGGCGCTCAGCGAGAAATCGCGCGACTATGTCATCGCGGCGCGGGTCGCCGGGGCCGGCACGCTGCGGATCATGTTCCTGACTGTGCTGCCCAATTGCATGGCACCGATCATCGTGCAGGCGGCGCTCACCATCTCCAACGCGATCCTCGAAGCCGCGGCGCTCGGCTTTCTCGGCCTCGGCGCGCAGCCGCCTTCGCCGGAATGGGGCGCGATGCTCGCATCGGCCCGCGAATTTCTGCAATCCGCCTCTTGGATCGTCACCGAGCCGGGCCTCGCGATCCTGATCACTGTCCTCTCGATCAACCTTGTCGGCGACGGTCTTCGCGACGCCCTCGACCCGAAGATGAGGAGGAGCTGATGGCGCTTCTGGAAATCAACGACCTTTCGGTCGACTTCGACACTGCCTCCGGGCTTTTTCGTGCCGTCGACGGCGTGTCGCTCAGCGTTGATGCCGGCGAAATCCTTGCAATCGTCGGTGAATCCGGCTCGGGCAAGTCGGTCGCGATGCTCGCGGTCATGGGGCTGCTGCCGTGGAGCGCGACCGTGACGGCGAAGCGCCTCGCATTCGACGGGCGCGATCTGCTGACGCTGACGCCGCGCGAACGGCGGAAGCTGGTCGGCAAGGACATGGCCATGATCTTTCAGGAGCCGATGTCGAGCCTCAACCCGTGCTTCACGGTCGGCTTCCAGATCGGCGAGACGCTCAAGGTGCATCTCGGCCTCGACAAGACCGCGCGCCGGCTGCGCACGCTTGAACTCCTTGCCGCCGTGGGCATCCCGGATCCGGAGCGGCGGCTCACCGCCTTTCCGCACCAGCTTTCGGGCGGCATCAGCCAGCGGGTGATGATCGCCATGGCGCTTGCCTGCCGGCCGAAGCTCATCATCGCCGACGAGCCGACGACCGCTCTCGACGTCACCATCCAAGCGCAGATCCTCGACCTCTTGATCGCGCTGCAACGAGAGACTGGCACCGGCCTCGTGCTGATCACGCATGACATGGGCGTCGTTGCGGAGACGGCCGAGCGCGTGTCGGTGCATTATGCCGGCCAGAAGATCGAGGAACAGCCGGTTCGTGCGCTGTTCGACGATCCGCATCATCCCTATACGGCCGCGCTGCTCGCCGCGCTGCCGGAGCGGGCCAAAGGCCGCTTCCTGCCATCGATCCCCGGCACGGTTCCGGGTCAGTTCGACCGCCCCCCGGCCTGCCTGTTCGAGCCGCGCTGCCGCTTCGCCACCGATCGCTGCCGCGAAAAGGTGCCGCCGCGCCAGGGCGCCATCGCCGGCTTCGCACTCTGTCACTATCCGCTCTCTCATGGCCGGCCGATCGGACATCCCCGGCCAGAAGGCCGCGAGGTCGCGGCATGAGCACGGTGAGCACCAGCGATCGCACGGTTCTGACCGCCCAGCATCTGGCACGTCACTATGAGGTCGGTCGCGGCGCCTTTCGCAAGCCCGCAACGATCAAGGCGCTCGCCGATGCGAGCTTCACGCTGGAGGCGGGACGGACGCTCGCCGTCGTCGGCGAATCCGGCTGCGGCAAGTCCACCCTCGCCCGCCTCGTCACGATGATCGAGCCGCCGTCGGCCGGCGCGCTGACCATTGCCGGCGTCGATATCGTCGGCGCCGACCGCGCGGCGCTGGCGGCCCTTCGCTCACGCGTGCAGATCGTTTTCCAGAATCCCTATGGGTCGCTCAATCCGCGGCAGAAGATAGGCGCGGCGCTGGCCGAGCCGCTGATCATCAACCGCAAGGAGATGAGCGCCGACGACCGACGCACGGCCGTGCTGGAAATCCTGCGGCTGGTCGGCCTCCGCCCGGAGCATGCCGATCGCTATCCGCACATGTTCTCGGGCGGTCAGCGCCAGCGCATCGCCATCGCGCGGGCCCTGATGCTTCGCCCCGATATCCTCGTTCTCGACGAGCCGGTGTCGGCGCTCGACGTCTCCGTGCAGGCGCAGGTGCTCAATCTGCTGGTCAAGCTTCAGGAAAGCCTCGGCCTCGCTTATCTCTTCATCAGCCACGGCCTGTCGGTCGTCCGACACATGGCCGACGAGATCGTGGTCATGTATCTCGGCCGCATCGTGGAGCAGGCGCCGCGCGATGTCCTGTTCGCCGGCCCCCTTCATCCCTATAGCCGCGCTCTCCTGTCCGCGACGCCGGTCGCCGATCCAGCGCGGGAGCGCGAGCGCATGCCGCTGAAGGGCGAACTGCCCTCGCCCTTCAATCCACCACGAGGCTGCGCCTTCCACACACGCTGTCCGCTTGCCTTCGACCGCTGCAGAGTCGAGCGGCCGGAACTAACCTGGCATGGAGAGACGAAGGTCGCCTGCTGGGCCGTGGAGCGCGACGACGCCTGAAACTCAGCGCGCCGGAACGAACATGCGGCGCAGCGTGCCGTCCTTCAGCCAGAACTGGTGATAGAGCGCACCCAGCACGTGCAGCGCGATCAGCACGATGAAAACCGGCTTGCCGAGTTCGTGGATTTCGCCCAGTTCCGGCCAGACATACACGGCGAGCAGGCCCGTCACCGGCATGCCGACCAGCAGGATATAGAACAGCCAATGCGCCGCATGCGCCAGCTTGTCGAGTACGGGGGCTCCTGAGGATTGCGGGTCTGGCGCGCCGCCGACAAGCCTGACAGCAAGCCGAAAGGCGACGAGAACGAGGATGGCGATGCCGACCCAGTAATGGGCAGAGGCAAGGGTCGCGTCGGTCGGATCCAGTTCCGTGCCGCGCCGCGCCGCGCGGGTCGCCATCGACATGCTTTCACCGAAGATGAGCTGGAAGAAGACCAGCGCAGCAATCACCCAGTGCAGCAAAACCTGCACACTCGAATATCCACCGATCGTCCGGCTGCTCAAGGCGATATCCTCAGTTCCGGCGGGACGACGCCCACAATGGCCGGCATCCGCATTCTAGATCAATTCTAAACTGTGGACGGTGTCGATGAAAGCCCCTTCCGGTTGAAGCCTGATGCAATCGACGGCGACATCCCCTATATCACCTGCCTCTGACCCCATCCTTCAAGCGGCGCCAGGCGCCGCCCCGGAGATCGCCTCATGACGGAAACCCAGGCCACAGTCACTCAGGTCCCGGTCACCGTGCTCACCGGCTATCTTGGCGCCGGCAAGACCACGCTTCTGAACCGCATCCTCTCGGAAAACCACGGCAAAAAATACGCTGTCGTCGTCAACGAGTTCGGCGAGATCGGCATCGACAACGATCTCATCGTCGAGAGCGACGAAGAGATCTACGAGATGAACAACGGCTGCATTTGCTGCACCGTGCGCGGCGACCTGATCCGCGTCGTCGAAGGCCTGATGAAGCGCCCCGGCAATTTCGACGGCATTCTCGTCGAGACCACCGGCCTCGCCAATCCGGCGCCGGTCGCGCAGACCTTCTTCATGGACGAGGATGTCCGCGCCAAGTCGCGGCTCGACGCCGTCATCACGGTAGCCGATGCGCTCAACCTCCTGAAGCGGCTCGATGACGCGCCCGAGGCCGAAGAGCAGATTGCCTTCGCCGACGTGGTGCTGCTCAACAAGATCGATCTTGTCAGCCCGGCTGAGCTCGCCAATGTCGAGCGCCGCATCCGCGCCATCAATCCGCACGCCACGATCCACCGGACAGAGCGCTCCGCCATCGACCTCGACAAGGTGCTCGACCGTGGCGCCTTTGACCTCGAGCGCATTCTCTCGCTCGATCCGGAATTCCTCGAGGGCGAGGATCATGACCATGACCATGATCACGTCCATGACGAGAATTGCGGCCACGATCACCATCATCATGATCACGACCATGCCCATCACGGCCATGATCATGACCATCACCACGATCATCCGCGCCACGACAACGCCGTCTTCAGCATCTCGCTGCGCGGCGGCGTACTCGATCCGCAGAAGTTCTTCCCCTGGATTCAGGAAGTGACGCAGGTCGAGGGCCCGAACATCCTCCGCCTCAAGGGCATTCTCGCCATGGACCGCGACCCGGACCGCTATGTGATCCAGGGCGTGCACATGATCATCGAGGGCACCCATCAGCGGCCTTGGCGCGACGACGAGAAGCGCGAGAGCCGTCTGGTCTTCATCGGCCGCAAGCTGAATGAAGAGGCGATCCGCAAGAGCTTCGAAGCCTGCCTCAAAGCGGCCTGAACTGGGGCGACGATGGGAAGCGCGGACACCATACCGACGCTGGTCGAATGGGCGGGCGGGACCGAAGCGTTTGGCCGCCTGACCGCGCTTTTCTACGCCAGGGTGCCCGAGGATCCGATCCTCGGGCCCGTCTTTGCAGGCATGGATCCGCATCACGCCGCGCATGTCGCGGCGTTCATCGCCGAAGTGTTCGGCGGCCCGACCGGCTATACCGGCAATGGCGGTTCACACCGCGCGATGATCGTCCGCCATATGGGGCGCCATCTGACCGAGACGCAGCGCCGGCGCTGGATCGACATGATGCTGGACACACTCGACGAGGCCGGTCTTCCGTCCGACCCCGAGTTCCGGGCGGCAGTCGTCGGCTATCTCGAATGGGGCACCCGCCTCGCCGTCATCAACTCGGCCGATGGCGCGGTTCCACCCCCCGAGGGTGCACCGATGCCAGGCTGGAACTGGGGACCGCCCGGCGGCCCTTATCGCGGTTAGTTTTCAAAGGCACCATGCCCAGCATCCAGTCCTTCCCCCTCGGCGCCTATGTCGTCGCCGCCAGCTTCCTTGGTGATCGTCCCGTCTTCGCGCTTGGCGACGGCAAGGTTGCGCTAGTCGACGGCGCGGCCGCCGAAACGCTTGGCGTTCACACCGGCGGCCTGCTCGCCGCGGCCCGCACCGAGGCCCGCGACCAGTTGATCACGACCGGTGACGACGGACGTGTCGTGTCGATCGATGCGAGTGGCACGCTCAAGGAGATCGCCGCGCGGCCGAAGAAATGGATCGACCAGATCGCGACAGGTCCCGGCGGCGTCCTTGCCTTTGCGGGAGGCCGCGAGGCGATCGTCGTGTTTCCGGACGGCAAGGAAAAGCAGTTCGCTCATGAGCGCACCGTGGCTGGCCTCGCCTTCGCACCGAAGGGCGTCCGCCTCGCCGTAGCGCGCTATAACGGCGTCTCGCTGTGGTGGGTCGGCACGGACGCGAAACCGACCGAGTTCGAATGGAAGGGCTCGCATATCGCGGTCACCTGGGCACCCGACGGACGCCATGTCGTGACCGCCATGCAGGAGAATGCGCTGCATGGCTGGCGAGTATCCGACGGCGGCGGCAACATGCGGATGTCCGGCTATCCAGGCAAGGTGAAGTCGATGTCCTGGTCGATCAAGGGCCGCTTCCTTGCCACGTCGGGCGCCGAAATGGCCGTGCTCTGGCCGTTCCACTTCAAGGACGGCCCGATGGGCAAGCAGCCGCTGCAGCTCGGCCTTAGTGCGCAGAGCGTCGTTACGCAGGTCGCTTGCCATCCGACGGAGGATGTCGTCGCGATCGGCTACAAAGACGGCTCGATCATCGCCGCCCGCTTTGCCGATGGCGATGAGGCGCGGCTGCGCAAAGCCGAAGGTGGCCCCGTCAGCGCGCTCGGCTGGGACGCAACGGGCATCCGTCTCGCCTTCGGCACCGAGGACGGAACCGCCGGGCTCATCGATCTCGCCGGCTGACAACGCCGCGCCGCTTGATCGCCAAACGCCGAAGCCGCAGCATGGCCGGGCATAACGGGCCGGCCATCGATGATCAACGTGCTGCTCAAGACTTTGCGACAGCCTTGGCCGCAGCTCATGGCGCTGGCGCTCTGCGCGCTTGCGTTTCCCAGCTTGGCCATGGCTGCGACAGAGGAGAGCACGGAAGAGACGATCTGCAGGCTGATCGAGCAGGCGGCCGGGGAAAAGGCGCTGCCGGTGGATTTCTTCACGCGGCTGATCTGGCGCGAGAGCAGCTTCCGCCCTGGCGTCACCAGCGGAGCCGGCGCGCAGGGCATCGCGCAATTCATGCCGGGCACGGCGACCGAGCGTGGCCTCGACGATCCCTTCGATCCGGAAAAGGCCATTCCCGCTTCTGCCGGCTATCTGTCCGAGTTGCGGCTCCGTTTCGGCAATCTCGGCCTCGCGGCGGCCGCTTATAATGCGGGTCCGACGCGCCTTTCCGGATGGCTCCGGAACGGTGGATGGTTGCCGGCGGAGACGGAGGACTATGTACTCTTCGTCACCGGACGCAGCGTCCATGACTGGCGCGACAACGGCATCCGCCCACCCGATGATGACAAGGAGCGCGGCAAGGATGACTGCGAACGGATCGTCGCCTCGATCCGCACCTATGCGCCGCGGCTCATCGAAGGTGCCTATGCGCCCTATGGGGTCCAGCTTTCCGGCAATTTTTCCAAGGCGCGCGCCATCGCTTCCTACCAGCGGATGGTCGGTCGTTATCCGGCGATCCTCGAAGGCCGGCCGACCCTGATTCTCGGCTCGCGCCTCGCAGGCCGCGGCCGACGCGCTTTTTATCGCGTCCGCTTGCCGGCCCCGAGTCTGAAGGCGGCGTCCGGCATCTGCGCCAGCCTGCGCAAGGCGGGCGGCGCCTGCGTGATTCTCCGCAACTGACCGGGCCGCCGGGCCGCGATCGTCTTGCTGTGATCTTTCGATAAAATTCCCTCGGCTCGTTTACACATCGTCATCTCCCTTTCGGCACAGTAACGCGTGATCGAGATGAATCGCGCCAAGCGGAAAGCAGCGCCAGACAAAGTTCCTGAGAGGGATAGACATGTGCATTAACTGCGGCCTGAACGAAGCGCTCGGCAAATTGGTAGCTGCCAATCCAGGCACGCCGCTATCGCGCTTTGCTGTCAGCCGGCGCGGTTTCGTGCGCGGCGCGCTCGCCTGCACCGCTGCGCTCGGGGCGAGCGGCATTCCGGCGTTCGCCGCCACGGACGGCAAGCCGACCTATATCTTCCGCGGCGGCAAGGTCTACACGCAGAACCCAGCAATGCCCTGGGCCGAGGCAGTCGCGGTCAGTGGCAAGACGATCCTGGCGGTCGGCACCAACGCCGAAATCGATAAGCTGAAGGGACCTTCGACAAAGGTCGTCGAGCTGGGTGGCCGGCTCCTCATGCCCGGCTTCGTCGAGGGTCATATTCATCCCTTCCTCGGCGCATTCCTGACCTCGGGCGTCGATCTTCAGGTGCCCGATCTCGACGCTGCGGTCGCCGCGATCGACGCCTATGCCAAGGCCCATCCGACGGGTCCAATCCGCGGCTTCGGCTGGCGCGTCGATATGTTCGGTCCCGAGGGGCCGACCCGACAGATTATCGACAAGATCGTCTCGGATCGCCCCGCCTTCTTCTTCTCGATCGATGGCCACAGCCTCTGGGCGAATTCCAAGGCGCTCGAAATCGCCGGCGTCAACAAGGATACGCCTGATCCGATCCCGCGCTTCAGCTATTACGCGCGCGACAAGGACGGCTTCCCCACGGGCTATGCGCTCGAGGTGAACGCGGTGCTCCAACTGGTCAACGCCGTGCAGCCGATTTCGCCGACCGCCATGGGGCAGCTGATGGTGGAGTGGATGCCGAAAGCCTCGGCCGCCGGTATTACCGCGGTCTTCGATGCGGGCGTGCCGCCGATTGGCTCGGACCAGGCCACGATCCTGTCCATGTACACGGACCTAGACAAGCAGGGGCGTCTGCCCTTCCGCGTCGTCGGTTCCTATATTGTCAAGTCGCCGCCCATCGATACCGCGGTCAAGGAACTGGAGGCGTTGCAAAAGACCGTCTCGTCGGAACTCGTGGAGATTTCCTTCATGAAGATCATCGGCGACGGGACGCAGAGCGGCTATACGGCCTGGCTGGTCGAGCCCTATTCAGATCGACCTGATTTCCGGGGTGCCTCGCCTTTCTCGGTCGAAGAGTGGATAGCGCTGATCGGCGCCACCGACGCCGCGGGATATGACGTGCACGTCCACGCATGCGGCGACGGCACGGCCCGGATGGTGCTGGACGCGATCGAAAAAGCCATCGCCAACAACCCGCCGCGCAATCGCCGCCACACGATCGCGCATCTCGTCTATGTCACCGATGAAGACATGCCGCGCTTCGGAAAGCTCGGCGTCAATTCGGAGTTCTCGGGGAACTGGTTCTCGGGCGATCCGGATACGCTCATCAACATGAAACAGCGCTATGGCGAGCGGGCCGAACTTATGTATCGCGCCAAGTCGACGCTGAAGAACGGCGGCACGATCTCCTTCGGAACGGATTGGCCGGCATCCGGCTATTTCTCGACCTTCAAGCCGCTGGATTCGATCCAGATCGCTGTCACGCGCCAGTTGATCGGCAAGAAGGACAACCCGATCCTGGCCCCTCTGGACGAGCGCCTGACAGTGGCGGAAGCCGTGCATGCCAACACGCTCGGTGCGGCGCGCCAAATCCGCCTCGAAGACAAGATCGGCTCGATCGAAGCGGGCAAGATGGCGGATCTGCTCATCCTGGAAAGGAACATCTTCGACGGCGACGTCTATGACATCGCCAGCACGAAGATCGAGCTTACCTTGATGAACGGGCAGGTGGTGCACGGGACTGCGTGAGGGAGCGATCGGCGGCCGTGGACATTGAGTGCTCATAGAAGGAGCCATCAATGATCGGACGGACCGCCTTGCTCGCCGCCGCGGTCTTCGGCGGCGTCATTGCCTCGCAGGCCCCCGAATTCGCCCAGCAATATCGGCAGCGCCTTGGCGGCGCTGTCGACGAACTCCGCCGCGTCGTCGCCGATTTCGACCGCGATGCGGCAACGGTCGGGCTCGATCGCGAGCGTGCCATTGCCAGCCTGCTCGGCGACGACACCAGGCTGGTGCAATTGCGCGGCGCCAGCACCGCCGCGTCCGTGGAGCGCTATGAGCGGCTTACCGCCCAGCAGGCGGCCTTCGAAGCAAGCGGCCCGCTTGGCCGTGTCGAGGCTGTGCTCCGCGCGCCCGATCGGGATCTGGTCGACGCAACCTGGGACAGCTACGAGCCCGCCGTCCCGACGACGACGGCCGGCGCGGTCACGGCCGCGCTCGGCTTCGTCGTCGTCTACATCATCGCCGCGTGCTGCCGTCTGGCAACCGTGCCGTTCAGACGGCGCAGGCGCATAAGGGACCGCCGCGAGACGGCCTGAGCCCTGCCCTATCCGAGCCCATGCACCAGCACGTTGCGGAACTGCCAGGGGTCGCTGGTATCGATATCCTCGGGGAAAAATCCGGGGCGATCGGTCAGCGGCGTCCAGTCGGTATAGATACCCTCGACCGTGCCGAGATAGGGCCGCTGGATGCGCAGGCAGAAGTGGTAATCCATCTCATCCGCCTCGACGATGCCGGCGGCCGGATGCTCGAGCGCCCAGACCATGCCCGCGACCACCGCGGACGTGACCTGCATACCGGTGGCGTTCTGGTAGGGCGCATTCTGCCGCGCCTCGTCGATGGTCAGGCGCGAACCATACCAGTAGGCGTTCTTTGCATGGCCATAGAGCAGCACGCCGAGCTCGTCGCGGCCGGCAATGATCTCTTCCTCGGAGAGGATGTGTTGCTTCGCCTGGCGCTGGCCTGATCGGCCAAACAGCTCATGCAGCGACAGCACCGCGTCGTTGGACGGGTGATAGGCGTAGTGGCAGGTCGGCCGGTAGACGACCTCGCCTTCCTCTCGCACCGTGAAATGGTCGGCGATCGAGATCGCCTCGTTATGCGTCACCAGGAAGCCAAGTTGCGGACCGGGAGTCGGGCACCAGGAGCGCACGCGCGTGTCGGCGCCCGGGCCGAGCAGGAAAATCGCGGCACCCGAACCGGTGTCATGCGCGCGAGCATGGTCGGGGACCCATTTCTCATGCGTACCCCAGCCAAGCTCGGCCGGCTGCAGGCCTTCCGATACGAAGCCGTCGACCGACCAGGTGTTGACGAAGGTGTCGAGCGGCTTCGGATTGCGTGAGCGCTGGGTATCGCGCTCGGCGATATGGATGCCTTTGACGCCGGTGGCGCGCATCAGCGCGGCCCATTCGCGGCGGTTCTTCGGCTCCTCGAAATCGATGCCGAGATCGCGCGCTACATCGACCAGCGCATGCTTGACGAACCATGACACCATGCCCGGATTGGCGCCGCAGCAGGAGACCGCCGTCGGCCCACCCGGATGGGCGCGCTTCTCGGCCAGAAGCTCCTCGCGCAGCGCATAGTTGGAGCGGGAGGCGGGATCGGCCTTGTGGTCATAATAAAAGCCCGGCCAAGGTTCGATGACCGTGTCGATATAGAGGCTGCCGAGTTCGCGCGTCAGCTTCATGATGTCGAGCGACGATGTGTCGACCGAGAGATTGACGCAGAAGGCCTGCCCCTCACCGCCGGTCAGAAGCGGCGTCAGCACCTCGCGGTAGTTTTCGCGGGTCAGGGCAACGCGGACATGGCGGGCACCGAAGGTCGCAAGCAGACCGGCATTCTCGTCGCCCGGCTCGACGACGACGATCTGTGCACGATCGAGCGCAAAGTGGCGCCGGAGCAATGGCAGGATGCCGCGTCCGATCGAACCGAAGCCGATAATGACCACGGGGCCATCGATACGACCATAGACCGGCCAACTCGCCATTTGCACATTCTCCTTCATTCAACCCAACAGAACGCGGCTAACCTACAGTCCTTCTGTGACGAACTGAACCGTCATGAAAAAAGCCCGGCCGCTCCCTCGCAGGAACGGCCGGGCCCTGTCGTTTCGGCGAAGGTCAAGCTGCGAGGCGCAGCGGCTCCAGCACCTCGAAATCCGGTCCGACCAGCGACGGCGTCGCGAAATCGCCCGTCGGGACCAGCATGCCGGCCGCACCCAAAAGAGCGCCCTCGGCGAATTCGAGCGCCATGAAGCGGCGCCGGTCGACCGGCCCGGGCATCAAGAGCCGCGTGGTGAGCGCGACGGAGAAGCCGAAGCGGCTGTAATAATCCGCGTCGCCGACGAGGATCACCGCCTTGTGGCCGAGTACGGCCGCGCGGTTCAGCGCGGCGCGCATCAGCTTGGAGCCGAGGCCTTCGCTCTGGCGCTCTGGGGCCACTGCGAGCGGGCCGAGCAGCAGCGCGTCGCGGCCGCCGGCCGCGACGTTCCACAGCCGCACGGTGCCAACCAGCGCATCGCCATCGCGGGCAGCGAGGGCGAGGCCGGCGGCCGGCAGGCGGCCTTCGCGCAGGCGTTCGGAGCTCTTGAGGAAGCGGTCCGGACCCATCGCGCGGTCGAGCAGGAGTTCACGGGCGCCGGCTTCCGCCGGCGCCTCTGCGCCAATCACGATCATGATGCGTTGCCTTCAGATCACGTAGGAGGCAAGCGGCTCGAAGCCGTTGAAAGCGACGGCCGAATAGGTCGTCGTGTAGGCGCCCGTGCCCTCGATCAGCACCTCGTCGCCGATCGAAAGCGTGACCGGCAGGTTGT
Organism: Kaistia soli DSM 19436; assembly: GCF_900129325.1. GTDB lineage: Bacteria > Pseudomonadota > Alphaproteobacteria > Rhizobiales > Kaistiaceae > Kaistia > Kaistia soli. The sequence goes on from NZ_FQUP01000004.1 coordinate 533,951, forward strand.
ACGGGGTCTTCTCGTAGAGCACGTCGGCCGAATCGCAGGTCGGGCCGGCGAGGATGCAGGGCGCCACGACGTCGCCGTCATGCGTCGTGCGGATCGGGTAACGGATCGACTCGTCCATCGTCTCGGCGAGGCCGCCGAACTTGCCGATGTCGAGATAGACCCAGCGCGGATCATCCTCGCGGTCGCTCTTCTTGGAGATGAGCACGACCTCGGACTTGATGATGCCGGCATTGCCGACCATGCCGCGGCCCGGCTCGATGATCGTCTCCGGGATACGGTTGCCGAAATGCCGCTTCAGCGCCTGGTCGATCGACGAGCCGTAGCTCTCGACGCCCGGGACTTCCTTCAGGTAGCGCGTCGGGAAACCGCCACCGAGATTGACCATCGACAGCTGGATGCCACGCTCGGCAAGGGTCTCGAAGATGCCGGCGGCCGACGCGAGCGCGCCGTCCCAGGCTTCCGTGTTGCCCTGCTGCGAGCCGACATGGAACGAGATGCCATAGGCAACGAGACCGAGGCTCTGCGCATGCTCAAGCACGCCGACAGCCATCTCGGGCTCGCAGCCGAACTTGCGCGACAGCGGCCATTCGGCGCCCGCGCCATCGCAGAGGATGCGGCAGAACACGCGCATGCCGGGGGCGGCACGGGCCACCTTCTCGACTTCCGCTTCGCAATCGACCGAGTAGAGCGCGATGCCCCGCGAGAAGGCGGCAGCGATGTCGCGCTCCTTCTTGATCGTGTTTCCGAAGGAGATGCGATCGGGCGTCGCGCCGGCGGCCAGCGCCATGTCGATTTCAGCCACCGAGGCGCAATCGAAGCACGAGCCGAGCGAGGCGAGCAGACGCAGGACTTCCGGCGCCGGATTGGCCTTCACCGCATAAAAGATGCGCGTGTCAGGCAGCGCATGCGCGAAGGCCAGGAAATTCTCCCGCACGACATCGAGATCGACCACGAGGCAAGGGCCGTCGGGACGTCGGGTGTTGAGGAAGTCGATGATGCGAGCGGTCATGGACGTGATCCCACGGGCCGAGCGAAGGCCCACTAGCGTTGCGAAACGGCGAAGCGGAGCAAAGCCTTCGCGCCGACCGCTATGGACGCGGACGGAACGCTGACAGAGCGCCGTTTTGCCGGCTAAGCCGGCAGATTTCGCGGGTGGCGGTCGCGGCTGGAACTCTCGCGAGTTCCGTAAGCGCCGCCGTCGCTTGGAACGGGAAAACCCGATCCGCACGCCCGGCAAGGATGTAGTGCCTCTTCAGTGACCACGGCCGATGGAGAGCCGGTAGAGACCAAAAAAGCCCGCTACGTCGTTGCTTCAAGTCGCGTCCTCCGCGGAGACGGAGTTCACCGGTTCGCTTTCCGGCTGCCGACCTTTCCAGGATCACTCCTGGACTCCTTCGTGGCCCTTTCGGGATCCACATGGGCGTCGCCCCGGCCTCTTGTCCGGAGCCCCACCGGTCGGCACGCAACCACAGGCACGTGCGATAATTGGGCAAGGCGTAGGTATGATGATCGACCGTCGCATTCAAGCGGTTTTTCGGTTCGCAGCCAGAAAATTGCATACGGGCTTGGTCCGCAGGCGAAAACGCTCGAAATCGCCGTACCCGTGACACGAAACGGTCGCATTTCCCGCAGGAACGCGAGGGATTCAGACCCCGCCCTCTTATTGGGCGGACGCTGACTGATTGGCATGCAGCGTGCTGATTCGCCCTTTTGAGCGGCCCCGCTTTCGCTTAAGCACGGGAGCAGCAAAACGGGAGAGCGGCATGAGCGAAACGGTCGTCGGCGAAAAGGGCATGGTTGTGGCGCCGCACCGGGCGGCGGCTGAGGCCGGAGCCGAGATCCTGAGGGCCGGCGGCAACGCGATCGAGGCGATGATTGCCACCGCCGCGACCATCGCCGTCGTCTATCCGCATATGAACGCGATCGGCGGCGACGGCTTCTGGCTGATCCGCGAGCCGGGCAAGGAGCCGCGCTATATCGAGGCGTGCGGTGGTGCGGGCTCGAAGGCGAGCATTCGCGCCTATCACGACAAGGGCCACGACCGGATTCCTGTGCGCGGCCCCGACGCAGCCGTGACGGTAGCCGGCGCGGTCTCGGGCTGGGACCTCGCTTTCCAGCTCTCGCAAAGCCTCGGCGGCGCCATCGACCGCCGCACGCTCCTCGCGGACGCCATCGCGAGGGCCAAGGCCGGTATCGCGGTGACGCGGTCGCAGGCGCATCTCACCAAAGTTCATCGCGATGCGCTCGCCGCCGCACCTGGGTTCTCGGACGTCTTCCTCAAGGACGGCGAAGCGCCGGCCCTTGGCGACATCATCCACCAGCCGCGCCTGGCCGAGACGCTTGACCAACTCGCCCATGCGGGTTTCTCCGATTTCTATCGGGGCGACGTCGCGCAGGTTATCGCAGACGATCTCGATCGCATGGGTGCGCCTGTAACGCGGGAGGATCTTGCCCGCCATGAAGCGCGCTTCCGCTCACCGCTCTCGGTCCGCCTCGCGGATGCCAATGTCTACAACGCCCCGCCGCCGACGCAGGGCCTCGCCTCGCTCATCATCCTCGGCGTGTTCGAGCGACTGGGCATCAAGCGCGGCGAGACGTTCGAGCATGTGCATGGCCTCGTCGAGGCAACGAAGCGCGCCTTCATGATCCGAGATCGCGCCGTCACCGATCCGCTCTTTGCCGGCGATGTTTCCGTCCATCTCAGCCCCCGCGCGCTGGAACGTGAGGCTGCGGCGGTCGACATGAAGCGGGCTCTGCCTTGGCCACAAGTCGCTCAGAAGGGGGACACGGTCTGGCTCGGCGCGATCGACTCAAATGGCCTCGCCGTCTCCTATATCCAGTCGATCTTCTTCGAGTTCGGCTCGGGCTGCGTGCTGCCCCAGACCGGCATCACCTGGCAGAACCGCGGCTCAAGCTTTTCGCTCGATCCGGGCGCTGTCAATCCGCTCGAACCGGGCCGCAAGCCGTTCCATACGCTCAACCCGGCCATGGCCCGCTTCGACGATGGCCGCATCATGAGCTACGGCACGATGGGCGGCGAAGGTCAGCCGCAGACGCAGGGGGCCGTCTTCACGCGCTATGCGCGCTTCGGGATGGACCTTGCGGCGGCCATCGACGCGCCGCGCTGGCTGCTCGGCCGGACATGGGGCTCCGACGCGACCAATCTTCGCCTCGAAAACCGTTTGGATCCCGATCTCGTGCTGGCGCTGCAGCGCGCCGGCCATGATGTCGAGGTGATCGACGAGGCCTATTCCGACGTGATGGGGCATGCCGGCGCGATCGTGCGCCGCAAGGATGGCCGTCTCTTCGGTGCCGCGGACCCGCGTTCGGACGGAGCGGCGGTGCCCGCCTGAACGGGAGCGGCGCGAGATTGGCGCGGGGTCTGAAATAAGGCTATGAAACGAACCATCGGCGGCTAAGCCGATGTCTTTCAGCCCGAGCGAGCGTGTCCTGATGCCAAGTGCCACCGATCCGGTCGATGCCTTCGTTGACTATGATGCGATTCCTGTCGCTTCGGCGACCACGGGACCGCTCGCGGGATTGAGGCTGGCGGTCAAGGATCTCTACGATGTCGCCGGCTATCCGACCGGTGCCGGCCACCCGCTGGTGCGCCAGCAAAGCACCATCAAGACGACGAGCGCGCCGGCCGTTCAGGCGCTGCTCGATGCCGGCGCCGCTTTTGTCGGCAAGACGCATACCGACGAATTCGCCTATTCGATGAATGGCGAAAACGCCCATTACGGCACGCCGATCAATGTCCGCGCGCCCGGCCGCATTCCGGGCGGCTCGTCTTCCGGCTCGGCGGCGGCGGTTTCGGCAGAGATCGTCGATATCGCCCTTGGCACCGATACCGGCGGATCGGTCCGCGCGCCGGCGTCCTATAACGGCCTGATCGGTCTTCGCCCGACCTTTGGCCGCATCGACATCTCCGACGTCTTTCCGCTCGCCCATTCCTTCGACACCGTCGGCTGGTTTGCCCGCGACGCCGACACCTTCGCGCGGGTGGGCGACGTATTGCTCGGCCCGGACGAAACCGGCGCGCCGCTGACGCGCTTCATCGTCGGCGATGACATCCACGCGCTGCTCCTCGGCGATCTCGAGGAGGCCGCCGTTCGCTCGGCGACGCCGCGCATCGCCGCCCATCTGGAGCCGGCCGGCGCCGTGATCGTCGCACAAGAAGGCCTCGCAGCCTGGCGCATGATCTTCCGCACCATCCAGGCCTATGAGGCCTGGCAGGCCCATGGCACCTGGATCAAGGCCAACAACCCACATTTTGGCCCGGGCGTTCGTGAACGCTTCGAATGGGCGAGCCATGTCGCCGACGACGAATATGCGAGCGCGGGCGCCCGTCGCCGTCAGGTTCGCGAAAGGCTGACCGCACTGCTCGGTGACGACACGGTGCTCGCCATCCCCACGACGCCGGGCATTGCGCCGCTCCGCGGACTTGAGGGCGAGGTCCTCGATTCCTATCGCGACCGGGCCCTGTCGATGTTGTGTTCCGCCGGCCTTGCCGGCCTGCCGCAGATCAACCTGCCGCTGGCCGAACATCAGGGCTGTCCGCTCGGCGTCTCGCTCGTCGCTCCCGCTGGCCGCGACCGGGCGTTGATCGACCTCGCCCGCCGCATCATGGCGGGCTGACGCCATGGACACGCTGACGCGGATGCGCACCTTTGTCGAGGTCGTCGAAGCCGGCGGCTTCTCCGCGGCGGCGCGCAAGATGGGACGATCCAAGGCCCTCATCTCGAAATATGTGCGCGAGTTGGAGGACGAGCTCGGCGCCCGCCTTCTCAACCGTACCACCCGGACGTTGTCGCTGACCGAGGTCGGCCAGACCTACGCACGCGACGCCACCGAGATTCTCCAGCGCATCGACGATCTGCAAACCTCGGTCGGCGATGCGCATGCCGCTGCCCGTGGCCGCCTCAAGGTCAGCGCGCCGCGCACCTTCGGCGACGGCGAACTCGGCCGGGCCATCATGGATTTCGTGATGGAGGAGCCGGATATCAGCCTGGAACTCCATCTGGAGGACCGTTTCGTCGATCTCGTCGACGAGGGCTTCGACGTTGCCATCCGTATCTCCTCGCTCGGCGATTCGAGCCTCATCGCCCGCCGCCTGTCGGCTTTCCGCATCGTCTGCTGCGCCTCCCCCGAGGTGATCGAGAAATACGGCCTGCCGGAGTATCCGATCGACCTGCTCGACCGCCCCTGCATCATCGACTGGAACGTCAATCGCGGCCATTGGCCGTTCATGGTCGAGGGCGAGCGGGTGACGATCCCCGTCAAGGGTCGCGTCGAGATCAACAGCCCGAGTGTCGGCCGTCAGGCCGCCCTGGCGGGGCTCGGCTTCCTGATGGTTCCCTATCTCGTCGTGCGCGACGACATCGCCAGCGGCCGTCTCGTCGCAGTGCTCGAGGCGTTCGAGACCTCGGCCGTCGCTATACACGCCGTCTATCCGCACCGCCGCCACCTCTCCGGAAAGGTGCGCGCCTTCATCGATTTCCTGGTGCGCTGGTTCGACGGCAAGAACCCGCCCGAGGGCGGCTGCTGATCTGTCCGACACGATCTGGCCGCAGTTCTCGGGCGAAGTCGTCAATGTCGCCGCTTCCGGAACGATTCATGCTCAATCGCCGCCTTCTGCTCGCTTTCGCGCTTCTCTCGGCCGGAATGGCAACCGCCAGTGCGCACCCTCATGTCTTCGTCGATGCACGCGAGGAAATCGTCTTCGACGCGACTGGCAAGATGACGGCGATCCGGCACAGCTGGCAGTTCGATGAAGCCTTCACGGCCTTTGCCGTTCAAGGGCTCGATGCTAATGGCGATGGCAAGCTTTCCGACGACGAATTGCAGCCGCTCGCCAAGGTCAATGTCGATTCCCTCAAGGAATACCGCTACTTCACCAACCTGAAGGTCGGCGACAAGCACGTCCCCGTGAACTTCCCGAGCGAATACTGGCTCGATTTTCACGGCGGCCGGCTGACGCTGTTCTATACGCTGCCGATCAGGACGCCGATCGCGCCAGGCCCGCACGCGACGCTTGAAGTGTTCGATCCGGAATATTTCGTCGCCTTCAGCTTCGTGAAGAACCACGAGATCACGCTGAACGGGGCGCCTGCCGGCTGCAAGGCGACCGTCCGTCCGCCGCACGAGCTCGACGACGCCACTATGGCGCAGCTCGCCGCGATCCCGGCCGACCAGCATGACCTGCCGCAGGAACTCGCGGATGCCGCGTCGAGCCTCTCAACCCTCATTACCATCGGCTGCTCATGAAACGCGCCACGGCTCTCATCGGCGCCCTGCTGCTGACGCCGGGCACCGCCTTCGCCGGCCCAAGTCCGTTCGGCATCGCAACGCCGGATGGCGGCGGCGCGCTCAGCTGGGCCGGTCCGTTCCGAGGCTTCTTCGTCTGGATAGCCGCCGAGCAGTCGAGCTTTTACCGCGAGCTGACCGGCGCCCTGTCGGAGCTATCGCAGAGCAGCCACGCCGCCTGGTTCCTGATCGGGCTCTCCTTTGCCTATGGCGTGTTCCACGCCGTCGGACCGGGTCACGGCAAGGCCGTCATCGCCTCCTACCTGCTGGCGACCGGCGACACGCTGAAGCGTGGCATCGCCATCTCCTTCGCATCGGGCTTCGTCCAGGGATTGACGGCGATCATTGTCGTTGGGATCGGCACCATCCTGCTCAAGGTCACCGCGGTCACCATGACGCGCGCCACGGACGCGCTGGAGATTGCCAGCTATGCGATGATCGCGCTCTGCGGCGTCTGGCTGCTGTGGTCGAAGACGGTCGGCCGGCACGACCATGGCAGCGGGACCTCCGCAGCGACCGCGCCACATGTGCACGACGCCTTCTGCGCGATCCACGGCCATAACCGGCTCGGGCTGGATCGACGCAGCCTCGGACAGCAGGGTCTGGCCGTCACGCCGACACGGTTCGGCGCCGCCGCTCTCGGCCAGCCGCGCCTTGCCTATGGTGGCTTTTCCGCGACGGCAGCGACCGCGAGCGTCGATCTTTCCTGCGATTGCGGCCATGCGCATATCCCGGATCCCGCCACACTGACATCGCCGCTCACCTTGCGGAGCGGCATCGCCGCCATCTTGGCCGTCGGGATCAGGCCATGCTCGGGCGCCGTCATCGTGCTGGTTTTCGCCCTGGCGCAGCAGCTCTGGTGGGCCGGCATCCTCTCGGTGCTGGCGATGTCCCTCGGCACCGGCGCCACCGTCGCGGCACTGGCCATCCTTGCCGTGAAGGCGAAGGACATCGCGGTGCGGTTCACCGGCGATGGCCGATCCGCTCTCGCCAACCGCGTCTTGCGGGGCTTCGAGCTCGCCGCGGCCGCCGGCATCCTGCTGTTCGGCCTCGCGATGCTCGGCGGTGCGCTCGCGAGCGGCTGAGGCTACTCCGCCGCGGCCTGATAACTGCCGCGCGCCGCAATCCGCGCCCGCATCGCATCGCCGAAAGCGCGGAACAGCCGTCCTGATGGGGCGTCGGTCGCCACCCAATATTCCGGATGCCACTGCACGCCGACTGCGAAGCCGGCCGCACCCGTCACGCTGACCGCCTCGATGGTGCCGTCTGGTGCCACCGCCTCGACTGTCAGCCCTTCGGCAAGCGTGCCCACCGCCTGACGATGTAGCGAATTTACCTTGAACGCCTCGGCGTCGACGATGCGGCCGAGACAGCCGCCCGTCGTGATCACGACGTCCTGGCGAATGGCGAAGCGCTCCGCCTGGTCGTTGGAAACCGGCGCGCGGTGGTCGCTCCGCCCGGGCAGGTCCTGCACCTCCGAGATCAATGTTCCCCCCAGCGCGACATTCAGCTCCTGGAAGCCGCGGCAGATGGCGAGGAGCGGCACGCCGTGCCGGATCGCGGCGCGGATGAGCGGCAAAGTCGTCGCGTCGCGTGCATGGTCATAGGGCTCGGACGCGGCATCCGCCTCGGCGCCATAGAGCGGCGGATGGACGTTCGACCGGCTGCCCGTGACCAGCACGCCATCGACCCGTTCGAGCAGCCTGTCGATATCAAGTGCATCGCCGAGCGAGGGGACAATAACCGGAATGCCGGCAAGGCCGATCGTCACGGCCTTCACATAGGTCTCGGCCGCCGCGTGCCAGCGATAGTTGTCGACATCCTTGACATCTGCGGTGACGGCAACAAGCGGCGTGAGCTGGGGCGCGTTGGTCATGACGGTCTCTGGTGGCTCGAATAGGGTACGATCTCAATCGCTCAGACAGTTGGCGAAATTACGCCATATCGGCAACGGTCTCGCGCTCTGTAACGGTGTGCACGTCTTCGACCGGCAGTTCCTCGTCATCATGAGATTCCGGCACCAGAGCCAGGAAGGCACGCGCCGCAGCATTGGACGGGCCATCCTTGTGTTCGCTCGCGACATGCATCAGTGCCAGTTCCCAGCAGATCGACTCACCCGAAAGCGCGGCGATGGCGATCGGCAGCTTGCCGGCCTCGCCCGCCCGCGCCTCGGCGATCGCCTGCGGCATCAGCGCGATGCCGAGCCCGCGCGCGACGAGCTCCAGCAGCGTCGCGAGATCATTGACCTCGAAGGCGATGCGCCGCGCAACGCCGGCCTCGGCAAACGCGGCGTCGACCAGCCGCCGCGTCGACCAATCGGCCTGGAAGTCGACGAAGGTCGCGCCAGCGAGATCGGAGATGCGCAGATTGCGCCGCCGCGCCAGCGGATGGCCCTCGGCCGCGACCAGCACCATCGCTTCGCAGGCGACGATCCGCGCCGCCATGCCCTCGAGAGGCTCGCCGAAGAACGGCACGAAGGCGAGATCGACTCGGCCGTCGCGCAGCTTCGCCGTCATGTGCTCAGAGCCGGCCTGGCAGAGATGGATCTCGATCGAAGGATGCGCGGCATGGAAGCGGGCAAGCAGGTCCGGCAGGTCGATGAACGGCGCCGGTGACTGCACGAGGCCGATCGAAAGGCTGCCGCGCACGAGCCCCTCGACGTCGGCCAGCGCCTGACGCGCTTCGCGTGCCGTCGCCAGCACCCGCTTCGCATGAGTGAGAAACACCGCTCCTGCCGTCGTCAGGTCGACGCGGCGGGTCGACCGACGGAACAGCACGGTGCCAAGCTGCGCCTCCAGCGCCCGGATCGAGGCCGAAAGCCCGGACTGCACGATGTTGAGACGTTGCGCGGCGCGGGTAAAATGCTGATCCTCGGCAACGGCGACGAAGTGCTCGAGTTGGCGGAGGTCCATCGCGAACTCCCTGGCGGCCGGGCGTTGGCGGCGGAACGCGGCCGGCCTTGGCGGATTGATGCTTCGCTATGCTGAATATCAGCTCAGATTTCTATTGGAAAGATGAATGGCGCTTGCCGATCATGCGCGCCGAAAGCCCACCGGAGATTCCCATGCCCAAGACGACGCTTCCCACACGCCCCCTCGGCAAGACTGGCCTCGACATCACGCCCGTCGGCTTCGGCGCCTGGGCCATCGGCGGCGATGCCTGGGGTCCGCAGGACGACAGCGCCTCGATCGCCGCCATTCGCCATGCGATCTCGGCGGGCGTGAACTGGATCGATACGGCCGCGATCTACGGCCTCGGTCATTCCGAGGAGGTGGTCGCGGCAGCGCTGAAGGACATCCCGAAGTCTGAGCGGCCCTATGTTTTCACGAAATGTGGCCTCGTCTGGCCGCCTGAAGATCGCGACCGCACCAATGTTCGCCGTTCCGGCAAGATGGACAGTATCCGCCGCGAGGTCGAGCTGTCGCTGAAGCGGCTCGACGTCGAGGTGATCGACCTCTACCAGATGCACTGGCCAGCGCCCGATGCACCTCTGGAGGAATACTGGCAGGCCCTGCTCGATTTGAAGCAGGAGGGCAAGGTGCTGCATGTCGGCCTGTCGAACCATGACGAAACGCAACTCGAAACCTGCGAGGCGCTCGGCCATGTCGAGACCTTGCAGCCGCCGTTTTCAATGATCCGCCGCGATGTCGGCGCCGCGATCCTGCCGTGGTGCAAGGCGCATGGCACCGGTACGATCGTCTACAGCCCAATGCAGGCCGGGCTTCTGACGGGCACCTTCTCGGAAGAGCGGGCCGCCAAGCTGCCCGATAGCGACTGGCGCAAGAAGGACGGCCAGTTCACCGGCGAAACATTGAAGAAGAACCTTGCGCTCGTCGATGCGCTGCGCCCGATCGCCGACAAGCACGGCGCGACGGTTGGCTCGGTTGCGCTGGCCTGGGCGCTTGCCTGGCCGGGCCTGACCGCGACGATCGTCGGCGCCCGCGCTCCGGAGCAGATCGACGGCTGGATCGGCGCAGCGACGCTGACCCTCGACGACGCCGATTTCGCCGCGATCGACGAGGCGATTGCGACAACCGGTGCCGGCACTGGCCCTGCTCGCGCCGCTTGACCGATCGGCCGTCGCATCCGGCCGCCTGGCGTCCGGATGCGACGGTTTTGACCTATTTTTCGACGATACGGCCCTCGGCTTTCGGGGCGATCGCCTTTTTCGCCGCCACATAGTCGATGACCTGGCTCGCCATGAGCTGGGCATCGATCGGCCCGAGCAGCACCTTGGCGTCGCGGAACATCGCATAGCCATCGCCGCCGCCAGCCATGAAGTCGTTGGTGGCGAGCGTATAGGTGGCCGCGGGGTCGAGCGGCTTGCCGCCGACGCTGATGGCGAGAACGCGGTCGCTGGGCCGCTTGGAAAGATCGACTTCGACGGTCATGCCGGAGATCTGCGGAAACCGGCCCGCGCCCATATCGGCCTGGCTGAAGCCGTTGGTGAGCGCATCCTTCAGCGTCGCGCCGGAGACTTCGAGCTTAACCGTTTTGTTCCCGAAAGGCAGCTCTGCGAAGATGTCGGCGCGCGTCAGAACGGTTCCGGCCGGATATTCACGATCGGCCCGGATGCCGCCGCCATTGGTGATGGCGACGTCGGCACCGACCGCAGCGCGCATCGCATCGGCGAAGAGATTGCCGATCGCGGCCTCCTCCTCGCGCACCGTGGCGCGGCGGCTGTCCAGCGGAGTCTCGGTCGTGCCGATATCGACCTTCAAGGCCTCGTCGAGCTTGTCTTGATAGCCTTTCACCACCGCGGCGATCTTCGGATCGGGCGTCACGTCGGCGGTGTCGACAATGTCGAAATGCGGCGTCCAGGTCACGGTCGTCTTGCCGTCCTTCTCGGTCTTGTCGACCGTGACGGTGGTGACGACGACGCTGTCGCCCTGCGAGCCGGACTCGGTCAGCACCGTCCTGCCGTCATAGAAGGCGAGCAGATGCTCGTCATGGCCGGACAGAACCAGATCGCCCGCATGGGCGCGCGTCAGCGCCATGTCGATGGAGAGCGGTGTATGCACGACGGCGACGACGAGATCGGCGCCCGCCTCGCGCAGCGCCTTCGCCCGTGCCTTGCCGGTCTCGATCGATGACTGGAATACCATGTCGCCCGGGCTGGAGACGACGGGCGTGTCCTCTGTCGTGAGCCCGTAGAAGCCGACCTTGATGCCCTCGACCTCGACCAGCTTGGTATCAAGCGTGTTCGGCGGCTGGCTGCCGCCCGGTTCGCGCATGTTCGAGGTCACGATCGGGAACTTGGCCGCGCTGATCTGCGTCTCGAAATTCGCCTTGCCGAAGTCGAATTCGTGGTTGCCCGGCGTCATGGCATCGACGCCCATCTGATTGAGGATGTCGATGATATGCGCGCCCTTGTCGATGCCCGACAGCAGCGACGGCGAAAGCGTGTCGCCGGAATGGACGAAGAAAGTCGGCCCCTTGGCACGCTCCGCCGCAACAACCGCTGCAACGCGGGCAAAGCCGCCGCGCCCCTTGGCGTCCTGCATGCGATCGATATCGTTGGTCTGGACGAAGCGCAGCGTCACCGCTTCGGCAAGCGCAGCCGCAGGCAACAGCCCAGTGAGAAGCAGAGCAGCGGCGGCGCGCAGAAGCCGGACGCGCAGGCTTGTGGCTTCAGGACGAAGAATAACGGGCATCGGATGCTCCTCTTGGTCGAGGCGGGGGATGAGCGGGCGCATCTTAAGCATCCAATGTGTCAATCGCGCCGCGACCTGTCACCCCAAAACCGCCGCGGCGGCATTTTGGCCGCCACGCTGTCCGGGGTTTGAGAAGCGGCTGCAGAACCCTATTCTCTGCCGCAACCCATCGATCAGGAAGACGAGACCTCATGGACGCCGCACCGACCGAACTTTCCGCCCTGCCGCCCGGCCATCCGCCGGTGGCGCGCGGCCGCATCGGCGTGCTGCTCGTCAATCTCGGGACGCCTGATGCCACCGACTACTGGTCGATGCGCCGTTATCTGAAGGAGTTCCTTTCAGACCGCCGCGTGATCGAGGTACCGCGGCTCATCTGGTGGCCGATCCTCAACCTGATCATCCTGACCTTCCGGCCGAAGAAATCCGGCCACGCCTACGCCTCGATTTGGAACAAGGAGCGCAACGAATCCCCGCTGCGCACCATTACGCGGGCGCAGGCCGAAAAGCTCGCGCCGCGATTCGCGGACGACAAGCGCATCGTCGTCGACTGGGCGATGCGCTACGGCACACCCTCGATCGAGGAACGGCTGACCGCGATGAAAGCAGCGGGCTGCGAGCGCATCCTGATCGCGCCGCTCTATCCGCAATATGCCGCGTCGACGACCGCGACGGTCAACGACAAGGCCTTCGAGGTGCTGAAGGCGATGCGCTGGCAGCCGGCGATCCGCACGCTGCCGCCCTATCACGACGATCCCGTCTATATCGACGCGCTGGCGCGCTCGATGCAGAAATCGATCGCGGCGCTCGATTTCGAGCCGGAGCTTGTACTGGCCTCGTTCCACGGCCTGCCGAAGGAATATCTCGACAAAGGCGATCCCTATCACTGCCATTGCCACAAGACGGCGCGGCTGCTGCGCGATCGTCTCGGCTGGGCCAAGGACAAGTTGAAACTCACCTTCCAGTCGCGCTTCGGGCGCGCCGAATGGCTGCAGCCCTATACCGACGTGACAGTCGAGGCGCTTGCCAAGAGCGGCGTCAAGCGGCTCGCCGTAGTCAGCCCTGGTTTTGCCGCCGATTGCGTCGAGACGCTGGAAGAAATCGCCATGCAGAATGGCGACATCTTCCGCGAGCATGGCGGCGAGCATTTCGCGGCCCTGCCCTGCCTCAACGACAGCGAAGAGAGCATTGCCCTCTTCGAACATCTCGTCCGCCGCGAACTGGCGGGCTGGATCTGAGGCGAGCGCGGCTCAACCGGCCGCCGCTTCCTTCATCAGCGGGTAATAGCGCTGCCAGAGCGCATAACGCGCCTCATACGCCTTGGCGAGCGCGGGATCCGGCATGTAAGTCCTGAGCCGCTTCGGCGGCGGGCAGACCTCGCGCGGCGAAAGGCCGGTCGCCGCGATCCGCGCCAGCCGCGCCGCGCCGAACGCGCCGCCGAGTTCGCCGTCCTCGACGGTGTGCACCGGGATGCCGAGCACATTCGCCATGATCGACGCCCAAAGCGCCGAGCGCGAGCCGCCGCCGACGAGATCGATCTCCGCGACATGGCTGCCGGCCGCTTCGAGCACCGCCTGGCAACTCCGCGTGGCGAACGCGACGCCTTCGAGCACCGCCTGCGTCAGCGCAGCGCGATCATGCTCATGCGCTAGGCCGATGAACGCGCCGCGCGCGCCGACATCGTTATGCGGCGTCCGCTCGCCCGAGAGATAGGGCAGGAAGAGAACAGGCGCTGGTGCTTCCACCGTCTCGCCCAGCGCCGCGAGCAGTTCGCCTTCCTTGACGCCGACAAGGTTCGAATACCAGGACAGCGCCGAAGCTGCCGAGAGCATGACGCCCATCTGGTGCCAGGTCTCGGGGATGGCGTGGCAGAAGGCATGGACCGCAGAGGCAGGATTCGGCAGGAACCTGTCGGTCGTGACCCAGAGAACGCCGGATGTGCCGAGCGACAGGAACGCCGAGCCGGCAGCAATCGCGCCGAGCCCGACCGCGGCGGCCGCATTGTCGCCCGCACCGCCCGCAACGACAGGCGGCGTCGCCATGCCCCAGCGCTTTGCGAGTTCGGCGTCGAGCGGCCCGCCGGATTGCGATCCCTCGACGAGGCGCGGCATGAAGCTGCGATCAAGCCCGGTGGCGGCGAGCACCGTATCCGACCAGTCGCGCTTGCCGACATCGAGCCAGAGCGTGCCCGACGCGTCGGACATCTCGTCCACCTTATCGCCGGTCATACGGTAGCGGACATAAGCCTTTGGCAGCAGAACGCTGCGGGTGCGGGCGAAGATTTCCGGCTCATGCTTTCGCACCCAGAGCAGCTTCGGCGCGGTGAAGCCTGGCATGGCGAGATTGCCGGTGATGGCATGAAGCTCAGGGCATGCAGCCTCAAGCTCGGCGCATTCCGCGGCCGCGCGGCCGTCATTCCAGAGGATGCACGGCCGCAGCACGGCGCCATCCTTGTCGAGCAGCGTCGCACCATGCATCTGGCCCGAGAGCGCGATGCCGCGCGTCGCCGCGATCTCGGCCGGGAAAGCCACCGCCAATGCGTCCATGGTCTCGAGCGTCGCGGTCCACCAGCTTTCCGGATCTTGCTCCGACCAGCCGGGCTCGGGACGCTGCACCGTCAGGGGGCGCGATTCCGATCCCAAGACCGCGCCATCGCCTGACATCAGCACCGTCTTGACGCTGGACGTCCCTATGTCGATCCCGATGAACATCTCTTCCTCCTCCTGCCGCGCCGCGCGCCGTCACCCGACAGCCCGCCAACCCGCGTTCCATTTTTGAGTTGCGTACCGCAAATCGCGATCGTATACCACCACCAGCAGGCGTTGAGCCTCAAGCAAAGTGGCCTTTGTTTGACATTATTTATTTGATTATCAAATCAAATACCGCATCTCCCGGGCCCCTTGCCGCATGACGTGCGCCCCTCATCCATTTGGGGGCCACATGCTCCGCCGTTCGTTTGAGCGCCTCGTCGATCGGGGCGCCGTAGCTCAACTGAGGAGGAAATGCCCATGTCCCAGTTCTTCACGCAGAAGGACACCATCATGTTCGAAGGCCCGGACGCAACCTCTCCGCTGGCCTTCCGCTGGTACGACAAGGATCGGGTGGTCTTTGGCAAGCGCCTTGAGGATCATCTCCGCTTTTCGGTCGCCTATTGGCACTCATTCACCTGGCCGGGCGGCGACCCCTTTGGCGGTGAAACCTTCCTGCGCCCCTGGATGCATGGCAGCGACCCGCTGGCTCTGGCGAAGCAGAAGGCCGATGTCGCTTTTGACATGTTCCGCCTGCTCGACGTGCCTTTCTTCGCCTTCCACGATGTCGACGTAGCCCCCGAGGGAGCGACGCTCGCCGAGTCAATCGACAATCTGAAGGTGATCACCGACATCTTCGCCAAGAAGATGGAGACCGAGAAGGTTCGCCTGCTCTGGGGCACGGCCAATCTCTTCTCGCATCGCCGCTACATGGCGGGCGCTGCGACCAATCCCGATCCCGACGTCTTCACCTATGCGGTCGGCCAGGTTCGCGCGGCGATCGAGGCGACGCACAAGCTCGGCGGCGCCAACTATGTCTGCTGGGGCGGCCGCGAAGGCTATGAGACGCTGCTCAACACCGACATGAAGCGTGAGCTCGACCAGCTCGGCCGCTTCCTCAACATGCTCGTCGAGCACAAGCACAAGATCGGCTTCAAGGGTCCGATCCTGATCGAGCCGAAGCCGAAAGAGCCGACCAAGCACCAGTACGACTACGACACCGCAACGGTCTACGGCTTCCTGGAGCGCTACGGTCTCGCCAAGGAGGTGAAGCTCAATATCGAGCAGAACCACGCGATCCTCGCCGGGCACTCGTTCCACCACGAAGTGATGCTGGCCTTCGCGCTCGGCATCTTCGGCTCGCTTGATATCAATCGCGGCGACAATCTCCTCGGCTGGGACACTGACCAGTTCGCGATGGATGTCGGCGAACTCGTGCCGGTCTTCCACGAGTTCCTGAAGGGCGGCGGCTTCACGACCGGCGGTCTCAATTTCGACGCCAAGATCCGTCGCCAGTCGATCGACCCCGACGATCTCCTCATCGGCCATGTCGCCTCGATGGATGCCTGCGCCCGTGCTCTGATCGGCGCGGCGCGCATGCTGGAGGAAAAGGGGCTCGAAGGCCCGCTGGCCGCGCGCTATGCCGGCTGGGACAGCGCCGAGAGCAAGAGCATCCTTGCAGGCGAGCGAAGCCTCGACCAGGTCGCTGACCGCGCGCTCACGATCGCCGATCCGCAGCCGCGCTCCGGCCGCCAGGAATTGCTCGAAGGCGTCGTCAACCGCTACCTCTGAGCGGCGCTCTTCCTCATCCTGACACGGGAACGGCCGTCGGCCGTTCCCCTCCTGCGGCGTTGTTTGCCTCGCCGCGGCGAAGCTCGTAAAGCTCGTCGCGGCAAGGTGGAGGCGCGACATGGACTTCTTTGGCTTCAATGCGACCATTCTCGTGCTGGTCGTCCTCGTCGTCCTGGTGCTGGCAGCCGGCATCAAGACCGTGCCGCAGGGCTTCAACTATACGATCGAGCGCTTCGGCCGCTACACGCGCACGCTGAAGCCCGGCCTCAACCTCATCGTTCCCTTCGTCGACCGTATCGGCGCGAAGATGAACATGATGGAACAGGTGCTCGACGTTCCGACGCAGGAAATCATCACCAAGGACAATGCGACGGTCAGCGTCGACGGCGTCACCTTCTATCAGGTGCTGGATGCCGCGCGCGCCGCCTATGAGGTGCAGGGCCTGCAGAACGCGCTGCTCAACCTGACCATGACCAACGTGCGCACGGTCATGGGCTCGATGGACCTCGACCAGCTCCTCTCGCATCGTGACGAGATCAACGACCGCCTGCTGCGCGTCGTCGACAGCGCAGCCTCGTCCTGGGGCATCAAGATCACGCGCATCGAGATCAAGGATATCGTACCGCCCGCCGACCTCATCGCGTCGATGGGCCGCCAGATGAAGGCCGAACGCGAGAAGCGTGCGCAGATCCTCGAGGCGGAAGGCCTCCGCCAATCCGCGATTCTGCGCGCGGAAGGCGAAAAGCAGGCGCAGATCCTGCAGGCCGAAGGCCGCCGCGAAGCGGCCTTCCGTGACGCCGAAGCGCGGGAGCGCGCCGCCGAGGCGGAGGCCAAGGCGACCGAGCTCGTCAGCCGCGCGATCGCCGCCGGCGACGTGCAGGCGATCAACTATTTCGTCGCCCAGGGCTACACTAAGGCGATAGAGGCGCTCGCCTCGGCGCCCAATCAGAAGGTGCTGATGATGCCGATCGAGGCCGGCGCGCTGCTCGGCTCGATCGGCGGCATTGCCGAGATTGCCCGCGAGGCCTTTGGCACGGAGCCGTCCTCGCCGCGTGGCCCGACGCGCCGCAACCCCTCCGTTCCGCGCACCGGCGATGGCAGCTGAAATGGACGCGTGGCTTGCTTCGCTCGGCGCATGGAATTGGGTGATCGTCGGGCTGGTGCTGCTCGCCCTTGAACTTTTTGCGCCCGGCGCCTTCCTCATGTGGTTCGGACTGGCGGCCATCGCCGTCGGCCTGCTGTCACTTGCCGTCGCGATGCCCTGGCAGCTGGCGGCGGTCGTCTTCGTCGTGCTGGCGGTGGTGTTCGTCATGATCGCCCGACGCCTGGCGCTCCGCCGCGCCGATGCCGAGGACGATCTCAGGCTCAACGACCGCGCTGCCCGCCTGCTCGGCCGCACCTTTGCGCTGAGCGAGGCGATCCGCGAGGGGCAGGGCCGCATCCGCGTCGACGATTCAAGCTGGGGCGTCGAAGGGCCGGATCTGCCGGCTGGAACGCTGGTGCGCGTCGTCGGCCATGACGGAACGCGGCTGAAAGTGATCGCGGCCTAAGGGCTGGAGCTCTCGGGAACGGCAGGGCTGTCGCCGGCCGGCGCGACCGCGAGGATCGCCGAGAGCGTCGCGAAGATGCGGTCGGTCTCGGCTTCCGTGATCGGATTGGCATCGAAGATCTGCAGACAGCGCAGCCCCTCGACCACCAGGAACGTCATCAGAGCGATCTCCGGCTCGCGCGCCTTCCTGAGACACTCGACAATGCGCTGATTGTGATCGCGGATCGGCTCCAGCAGCTCGGGGGTCTCGGCCATCGCGGCGAGGAAGCCCTG
Source organism: Kaistia soli DSM 19436 (assembly GCF_900129325.1). Taxonomy (GTDB): domain Bacteria; phylum Pseudomonadota; class Alphaproteobacteria; order Rhizobiales; family Kaistiaceae; genus Kaistia; species Kaistia soli. The sequence continues at coordinate 552,049 of NZ_FQUP01000004.1, forward strand.
CGCACCGCCGGGCTTCGCGGCAGGTGTGGCGCAGAAGGAGCGCATCAGCGCCAGCGCGACGCTGGAGCCATCCGACGGCGCCGCGTCACCTGCCAGTCCGGCCGACCGTTCGACCGTTTCAAGGTGACGTTCGATGATCGCTTTGATCAGCGACGCCTTCGTTGGAAAATGATACAGTAGACCACCTTTGGAAACGCCAGCCTTCTCGGCGACGGCATCAAGGGACAGATGGGCCGGCCCTACCGCATGGGCAACGGCGGTCGCTGCCTCCATAATGCGATCGCGCGTGCTGCTGCGCGGGGGCTTGAGCGGCTGTTGCTCGTCCACACTGTCTCCTGGGCTCGGGCCGAACGTTGCCAGGATGCAACGCAATGGCGCAAGATGTGTTGCCGCATTGCAGCATGTTGACTTGACCGTCCAGACGGTACACTCTTTTATGCTGCACGATCAAGGATGCTTGCTGAGAAGCGTTCTGACACATTGATCGATGCAGAAATGGTTGCCGATTGGGCGGCAACCCAAAAGCTGGATAGCCTCATGGTGCGTGCCATCATCGCCACGGTGTTCCTGATCATCGTGGGCGCAATCTGCGGCCTGCTGATCTTCATGAACGTGTTTTTCGACAAGGCGACGGCGCAGTTCTTCGCCAGCATGAAGCGCCCGGTCGTAACGGTCTCGGCCATCGAGGTGCAGCCGACCACATGGAAGCCCGGCATCTCCGCCGTTGGCACCGTGGCCGCCTCGCAGGGCGTCGACGTCTCGGTTCAGGCTGGCGGCATCGTCGAGCAGATCCTGTTCAAGGCCAACGACAAGGTCGAGAAGGGCCAGCTTCTGGTCCAGATCGATGACGCCGTCGATCGCGCCGGCCTCGCCAGCGCCAAGACATCGGTTTCGGTCGCGCAGGATGCGCTGACCCGCTCGCAGGCGCTGCTCGACCGCAAGGTCGGGACTATCGCTTCGCTGCAGGATTCGCAGAACAATCTCGACAAGGCCAAGGGTTCGCTGCAGCAGATCGAGGCGACGGTCGACCAGAAGGCGATCAAGGCACCGTTTGCCGGCACGATCGGCATTCCGAAGATCGATGTCGGTCAGTATGTCCAGCCCGCCACGGTAGTCGCGACGTTGCAGGATCTCGACACGATGAAGGTCAACTTCACCGTGCCGGAACAGCAGCTCGGCTCGCTGAAGATCGGCCAGACGGCAAAGTTCGGCCTGACCGAGGACAAGCTGACCTATACGGGCCAGATCACCGGCATCGATCCGAAGATCGACCAGGCATCGCGCCTCGTCACCGTGCAGGCCCTGGTCAGCAATTCCGATGGCGCGCTGCGGCCCGGCATGTTCATCCATGTCCGCGTCGACCTGCCGGTCGAGAACAATGTGATCGCCGTGCCGCAGACCGCCGTCACGATCAGCCTCTATGGCACCTATGTTTATGTGATCGACAAGGCGGACCCGGCTCCCGCCGCTGCGGCGCCTGCCGCTGCGCAGGGCGCGGCCGCGGCAGCCCCCGCTGCTCCTGCTGGGCCTGAGCTCGTCGCCAAGCAGGTCTTCGTCACAACAGGCCGCCGCTCGGATGACACGATCGAGATCGTCAAGGGTCTCACTCCGGGGCAGCTCATCGCGACCTCGGGCCAGAACAAGCTTTCGCCCGGCGCCCCCGTCGCGATCGACAAGGACGGCGAGCCACCGGAAGGTGCCGTGAAGCCTGCGGGAGCGCTCTGATCATGGGTTTCTCGGAGATCTTCATCCGCCGCCCGGTCTTGTCGACCGTGGTGAGCCTGCTCATCCTGCTGCTCGGCGCGCAGGGCATCCTCTCGATGTCCATCCGCCAGTATCCGAAGGTCGACGAGACCGTGATCACGGTCACAACCGTGTATTCGGGCGCCAGCGCCGACGTGATCCAGGGCTTCATCACCTCGACGATCACCAAGTCGGTTTCGGCGGCCGAAGGCGTCGACTACGTCACCTCCTCGAGCGCGCTGGGTCTCTCCACCGTCTCCGTGCACATGCGCCTCAACACCGATCCCGACAAGGCGTTGACCGAGGTCATCGCCAAGGTCCAGCAGGTGCGCGGCGATCTGCCGACCGAAGCCAAGGACCCGGTCATCCAGAAGGGAACGGGCTTCTCCTTCGCGCTGATGTATCTCGCGGCGCGCAGCGACACGATGAATGCGCAGCAGCTGACCGACTACCTGATCCGCGTCATCCAGCCGCGCTTTGCCACGGTGAACGGCGTTGCGAATGCCGAAGTGCTTGGCGCGCAGGAATTCGCGATGCGCGTCTGGCTCGACCCGATGGCCATGGCTTCGCGCCAGGTCACGGCGACAGACGTCCTCTCCGCGATCACCTCGTCCAACTTCCTGTCGGCGCCCGGCAAGACCAAGAACGACTATTACGCCTATTCGATCGAGGCGAAGACGACACTCCAGGACCCCGAGACCTTCGGCGCCTTGCCGATCCGCACCAATGGCGATGAAGTCGTGCGGCTGCGCGACGTCGCGCGCGTGGAGCTCGCCGCGGCCTCCAACGACGCGCGCGTCCGCTTCAACGGCAAGGACGGCGTGTTCCTCGGCATCTTCCAGACGCCGTCGGCCAATCCACTCGACGTCGCCTCCGGCGTGCGCGCCGAGCTGCCGTTGATCCAGTCGTCACTGCCGACGGGCATGACGATCGACCTCGTCTATGACTCGACCGAAGCGATCAGCGCCTCGATCGAAGAGGTGCTGCACACGATCCTCGAGGCGGCGGCCATCGTCGTCGTCGTCATCCTGCTGTTCCTCGGCTCGTTCCGCTCGGTCATCATCCCGATCGTCACGATTCCACTGTCGCTGATCGGCGTCTGCTTCATCCTCTGGGCGCTCGGCTATTCGCTGAACACGCTGACGCTGCTCGCGATGGTGCTGGCCATCGGCCTCGTCGTCGACGACGCCATCGTCGTGGTGGAGAACATCCACCGCCATATCGACGAGGGCCTGAAGCCGATGAAGGCGGCGATCGTCGGCATGCAGGAGATCACCGGCGCCGTCATCTCGATGACGGTGACGCTCGCCGCGGTCTATGCGCCGATCGCCTTTACACAGGGCGTTACGGGCGCGCTGTTCCGTGAATTCGCGCTGACGCTGGCCGGCGCGGTGGTGATTTCCGGCTTCGTCGCGCTGACGGTATCGCCGATGATGGCGGCCCTGATCCTGAAGCCAGGTGGCGGCCGTCTGCAGCGTTTCGTCGACCATATCTTCGAGAAGTTCAGCGGTTGGTACGGCCGCCGGCTCGAAGGCTCGCTGAAGGTACGGCCCATCACGCTTCTGCTCGTCGTGATCGTCATGGGCACCGTCGGGTTCCTGTTCGTCAACACGAAGTCCGAGCTCGCGCCTGACGAAGACCAGGGCGCGCTGTTCGCCCTCATCAACGCGCCGCAATATGCGACAGTCGACTATACGCAGCACTATGTCGACCAGATCGCCGAGCGCACCGCCGACATTCCCGAGCGGGACGCCCTCTTCTCGATCGCCGGTTCCAGTGGTGCCAACTCAGCCTTCTCGGGCATGGTGCTGAAGCCCTGGGGCCAGCGCACGCGATCGCAGGCGGAAGTGCAGCAGGACGTCCAAGGTCGCCTCGACAAGGTCGCTGGCGTCCAGGCCTTCGTCTTCGGCATCCCGTCACTGCCGGGTACCGGCGGCGGCCTGCCGATCCAGATGGTCGTTCAGTCAACCGCTACGGCCGACCGCGTCTATGATGTCGCCGAAGAGATCAAGAACCGCGCCCAGGCGTCGGGCAAGTTCATCGTGGTCCAGAACTCGCTCTCCTTCGATACGCCGAAGGTGAACCTGACCATCGACCGCGCCCGCGCCGCCGCCCTCGGCGTTTCGGTCGCCGATATCGGCAATACGCTGACGCTGCTCGTCGGCGAGAACGGCATCTCGAAGTTCGACCGCGAAGCACGCGCCTACGACATCATCACGCAGGTGCCGCAGCAGTATCGCAACAATCCGGAAAGCCTCGGCACGTTCTTCGTGCGCTCGCAGTCCGGCAAGATGGTGCCGCTGTCGGCGGTGGTGTCGATCTCGACAACGGGTTCGGCACCGGCGATCGAGCAGTTCAACCAGCTGAATTCGGCAACGCTCTCGGCGCTGCCGGTTCCGGGCATCACATCCGGTACCGGTCTCGCCGCGCTGCAGGAGATCGCCCGCGAGGTGATGCCGCAAGGCTTCTTCATCGAATATGCCGGCCAGTCGCGTACCGAGATCGAGACCGGCAACACGCTGCTGATCGTGTTCGGCCTCGCCATCGTTGTCATTTATCTGGTGCTGGCCGCCCAGTTCGAGAGCTTCCGCGATCCGCTCATCATCATGATGTCGGTTCCGTTGTCGCTGTTCGGCGCCATTGCCGTGCTCAATATCTGCTCGCGGCTCGGCAATTTCGTACCGGCGCTGTCTGGCGGGACGCTCAACATCTACAGTCAGGTCGGCCTGATCACGCTTGTCGGCCTGATCACGAAGCACGGCATCCTGATGGTGGAGTTCGCCAACCAGCAGCGCGAGCTGCGTGGCCTCTCGAAGCATGAGGCGATCGTCGAGGCAGCGCGCGTCCGCCTGCGCCCGATTCTGATGACCACCGCGGCCATGGTGTTCGGCGTCGTTCCGCTGATCACCGCAGTTGGTGCCGGTGCCAAGGCGCGCTTTGCCATGGGCATCGTCATCGCGGCGGGCATGTCGATCGGCACAATCTTCACGCTGTTCGTCGTGCCGATGTTCTATACCTATCTCTCCAGCGCCCATCGCCGGCATACCGACGACGATGCCGCCACGCCGGAGGCCGTGGTTCATCCGGAGGCTAACCTCGCCGATGGAACGCCTATACCGCCGCCCGCGGCAGAACCGCCGCCCGGCGCTCTGCCGGCGCACTAAACACAGCAAAAGGCCGGCGCTCGCGTCGGCCTTTTGATTTCTGGCGGTGATCCGGCATGATGCGCCCGCAATCCCTCCCCCATGCGTCCAAGGAAAGCACGCCATGTTGAAACGGCTGATCCTGCCTGTCCTCCTGCTGCTCGGCACCGCCGCGCCCGCCTTCGCCGACGATACGGACGCGATGAAAGCGGCCGGGGCGGCCGAACTGGCTCGCCCGGCCGGCGCGACCGAAGAGAGCACGGTCAAGATCACGCGCGGTACCGAAACGATTGTCGGGACGCTGGAAATACCGAAGGGCGCAGCAAATCCGCCCGTCGTTCTGCTGTTGCACGGCTTCACCGGCTCGCGCGACGAACTCGCGATCAAAGGCACCAATGAGGGCATCTTCTCGCGAACGGCCCGCCTCCTCGCCGAGCGCGGCGTTGCCAGCCTTCGCATCGACTTCACCGGCTCCGGCGAAAGCTCCGGCAAGTGGGAGGATATGACCGCGACGAGCGAGATCGCCGATGGCCTCGCGGCCTTCGACTGGCTGAAGACCTCCGGTCTCGTCGATCCCGCTCGGATCCATGTGCTCGGCTGGAGCCTCGGCGGCCTGGTGGCAGCCCATGTCGCGGCGGAACGTCCGGTCGCCAGCGCGACCCTATGGGCCGCGGCCGCCAATCCGACCTATAATTTCGCGCATTTCATCGGGCCAGAAGCTGTCGAGGCGGCAATCGCTGATCCCGACCCGGCTCGTGTGGTCGAGATTGCGCTCCCATGGGGCATCAAGACCAAGCTGAAGACCGGCTTCTTCAAGTCGCTGACGACGGTTGACCCGGTTGCGGCGATCGCCCGCTACAAGGGCCCGCTCTTCGTCATCGTCGGCACCAAGGACATCATCGTCACGCCACAGCCGGCGGCCGGTGAGATCTTCCTCACCTATCATGACGGCCCCGAAAAGATCATGATCCTGCCGACCGACCACGGCTTCGATGCTTTCACCGGCCCGGAGACGCTCGACACCATGGCTTCGGCGAGCCTTGCCTTCATCGAAGGCAAATAGTCGGCAGCGCACGCGGAATCGAGAAAGGCCGGCGGTCCCAAGCCGCCGGCCTCCTTTTATTGCGGTCTGCCGGCCGATGCGGTTCGCGGCGGGCTAAAGTGCGAAGCCGCCATCGGCCGAGAAGCATTGCCCGGTGGTGTAGCTCGCCTCGTCGGACGCCAGATAGACGGCAAGCCAGGCGATCTCCTCGGCCGTGCCGAGCCGTCCCATGGGCTGCCGATCGACGAACTGCTGGCGGATTTCATCGATCGACTTGCCGGTCTTGGCGGCCTGCTCGGCGATGCGGCCATCGAGCGAGGGCGACTGGATCGTGCCCGGCGCAATGGCGTTCACGCGGACGCCCTGGCGGATGTGGTCCGCTGCGACGGCCTTCGTCAGTCCGATCACCGCGGCCTTTGAGGCGCCATAGGCATAGCGATTGGGAAGGCCGCGGATCGAGCTAGCGCCAGAAGCGATGTTGATGATCGAGCCGGCCCCCGCATCGAGCATGCCCGGCAGGAAGGCACGGATCGTCCGGTGCATCGACTTCACATTGACGTCGAACGAAAAGTCCCAGTCCTCGTCGGAGGTCGTCAGCGCCGAGCCGTGATGGACAAAGCCGGCGCAATTGAAGAGGACGTCAATGGGACCGCAATCGGCGGCAAGCGCCCCGACGTCCCTCGTGCTGCGGACGTCGAGTGTGTGGACCTCGGCGATCCCATGTTCGTGCAGGTCGGCCAGAAGGCCGCCATTGAGATCGGTGGCGATCACCGTCGCGCCCTCGGCGGCAAAGGCGATGGCGGTGGCGCGGCCAATGCCTGCGCCTGCGGCGGTGAGAAAGGCGCGCTTGCCTTCGAGACGGCGTGTCATGATTGCTCCTCCCAGAGCGATGCTTGGTGATTTTTAGGTTAGGGCGGCGGTAGAGCGGATGCGTGCAGCGCTTTCGCCATGTGGACGCGGCGACGCTGCCCGATCATCTCGATCTCGTAGACAACAAAGCCCTTGCGGCCATACCAGTCGATATTGAACGTCATCAGCGCGTTGGCGGTCAGCGTCAGGCGATCGCGCGATGTCTGCAGCGCCCGTCTTTCATCATAGGCAAGCAAGCGGTTGCCAACGCCGCGTCCCTTCGCAGCAGGTGCCACTGCGACGCTCTGGATATAGAGTTCGTCAGGACGAGCCTCGAGGATCAGCGCGCCGCAAAGCCCAGCTTCGTCCTCGGCGAGCCACACCTCCCACTCATCGAGGACCGCGTCATAGTCCCAGCTGAGCGGTGTCGGCGTCCCGCCGATGATCGTCCGGTTCGGCTCATAGGCAGCCCGCTGCATCGCGACGAGCGCGTCGCGATCGCTGGCGGCGGCTTGGCGCAGAACGATGCTGTCAGGCACTCCCCGTCCCCTCGCGGAGCGCGGCGAGGCTGAAGCGCTGGATACCGTCCTCACCGAAATTCGTCGGATCAAGCCATGCCTCGAAGGCCGCCTTGGCGCGCGGCCATTCATGATCGAGCATCGAGAACCAGGCCGTATCGCGATTGCGGCCCTTGACGATCATGTGATGGCGGAAGGTGCCTTCATAGGTGAAGCCGAGACGGAGCGCTGCGCGCCGCGACGGCGCGTTGAGGGCGTTGCACTTCCATTCATAGCGCCGATAGCCAAGATCCTCAAAGGCATGCCGGGCCATCAGATACATCGCCTCGGTTGCGCCGCGCGTCTGCTGCAGGAGGGGCGAATAGAGGATGTTGCCGACTTCGATCACCCGGTCGGTCGGGGCGATCCGCAGATAGGTGGCGTGGCCGACAGCCGCGCCGCTGGCACGATCGACGATCGCGAAAAGCAGAGGATCGGACTTCTCGGCCGCGGCTGCATAATGCGCGGTGAAGCTGGCGAGGTCCCCGAACGGGCCCGACGCCAGATAGGCCCAGAGGTCGTCGCGGCCGGCGATCGCCTCGAACAGCGCCGGCGCATGCACCGCGGCGTCAAAGGGCACGAGGCTGACCGCGTTGCCGTCGATCGTCACGCGGCGCGGGAATTCGGCCGGCACGGGATCGACGAGATCGCCGAGCGGCATCGTTCCGACGGGCGTACTCGCCATGGTCTCCCGGCGCTTGGGCACCGGAACGCCGCGGCGCTTCAGCTCCTGCTTGATGCTCTCGGGAATATCGCGGCAGCCGCAATTGGCCGCATGGTCGAGATGCCATGCGATGCGCTGGTCGAGCGTCGCATGGGGCGGCATCGGGTTGGCTTCATGCCAGGCCTTGTCGATCACGGCTCCCCCTCGGCGCTTCAATCGGCAGGACGTGACCGTCTCAGAAGCGCGTTTCGATCTCCCACTCCGCGCCGAGTTCGTCCTTCAGCGCCGCGGCGATCAGCTGGCCTTCGGCCCGCCAGACAATCTCTGCCTCCGGCGAGGGAAAGCCCGTCGCCGGAGGCAGGGAATCATCGATCACCGCGTCGAAGGCATCGCCCCACGCCTCGATACGATCGGCCAGATCGTCCGAGATGTCGAGATCGTCGATCTCGATCGGTTGGGGCGGCTTCCGTTCCGGCACGAGCCAGAGATGGAGGCCGATCCCTTCCGGGGCGATACGCAGATGCGGCATGGGTCCCGAACTCAATGATTGTCGCGCGGAATGCCCATTTCCTGCGCCACATGCTGGTACTTCACAGCCGGCTTCAGCACCATGCCTTCGTCGAACTGGTCGACGAGCACGCGCTGGATCTCCTGCCACGGCGTCTGGTTGCCAGCGAAGTGATAGCCGCCATGCTTCGACAGCTCGGCCTTGCGCTCGGCATATTCCTCCGTGGAAATGAGGATGTCCGCCGAACCCTTGCCAAGATCGATGCGCACCCGGTCACCGGTCCGCAGCAGCGCGAGGCCGCCATTGGCCGCAGCTTCAGGCGAGGCGTTGAGGATCGACGGCGAACCCGACGTGCCCGACTGGCGGCCATCGCCGATGCAGGGCAGCGCATGGATGCCGCGCTTGATGAGCGCCGCCGGCGGCTGCATGTTCACGACCTCGGCGCCGCCCGGATAACCGATCGGGCCGGTGCCGCGCATGAAGAGCAGCGTGTATTCGTCGATCTCGAGCGAGGGATCGTCGATGCGGTGGTGATAATCCTCCGGACCGTCGAACACGACCGCGCGGCCTTCGAAGGCATTCGGGTCGGCCGGGTTCGAAAGGTAGCGCTGGCGGAATTCGTCCGAGATAACGCTCGTCTTCATGATCGCGCTGTCGAACAGATTGCCGCGCAGGACGATGAAGCCGGCATCCTTCACGAGCGGTGCGTCATAGGGAAGGATGACGTCGAGGTCTTCGCTTTCGCGGCCACGGCAATTATCGGCAAGCGTCTTGCCGTTCGCCGTCATCGCATTGCGAATTTTGCCCTTCTTGACGAGCTCGTTGACGACGGCGGGGACGCCGCCGGCACGGTGGAACTCCTCGCCGAGATATTTGCCGGCCGGCTGCAGGTTGACCAGCAGCGGAATCTCGTAGCCGACCTCCTGCCAGTCATCCATCTTGATCGGCACGCCGGCATGCTTGGCGATCGCGTTGATGTGGATCTGCGCGTTGGTCGAGCCACCGATCGCCGAGTTGACGACGATCGCGTTCTCGATCGCCTCGCGGGTGATGATGTCGGAGGGCTTCAGATCTTCCCATACCATCTCCACGGCGCGCACGCCGGTCTCGTAGGCGATCTGGCCGCGCTCGCGATAGGGCGCGGGAATGGCGGCGCAGCCCGGCAGCGTCATGCCGAGCGCCTCGGCGAGCGCGTTCATGGTCGAGGCCGTGCCCATGGTGTTGCAATGGCCGACCGAAGGCGCCGACGAGGCGACGATCTCGATGAACTCGTCATAGTCGATCTCGCCGGCGGCGAGCCGCTCGCGGCTCTTCCAGACGATGGTGCCGGACCCGGCGCGTTCGCCCTTCCACCAGCCGTTCAGCATCGGGCCGCCCGAGAGGACGATCGCCGGGATGTTGACCGTCGCGGCGGCCATGATGCAGGCCGGCGTCGTCTTGTCGCAGCCCGTCGTGAGCACCACGCCGTCGAGCGGGTAGCCGTAGAGCACTTCGACCAGGCCGAGATAAGCAAGGTTGCGATCAAGCGCCGCGGTCGGCCGCTTGCCGGTTTCCTGGATCGGATGGACCGGGAATTCCATCGCCAGGCCGCCGGCAGCCGTGATTCCGTCGCGGACGCGCTTGGCAAGATCAAGGTGATGGCGGTTGCAGGGCGAGAGATCGGAGCCGGTCTGGGCGATGCCGATGATCGGCTTTCCCGACTGAAGCTCGTTCCGGGTCAGGCCGTAATTGAGGTAGCGCTCGAGATAGAGCGCCGTCATGCCGGGATTATCCGGATTGTCGAACCAGGCCTGCGACCGGAGCTTTTTGGATGTGGTAGAGGACATGAGTATCTCCCGGTTCAATCGGTTTGATTTTGGCCGGAGGATGCGCTGAAACATCATACGAAATCAACAAGCGAGTATGCCGCGGCGCCCCTGCCGCAATGCCGCACCGAAGCTGAGGAACGCCAGGGATGTTCAGGACCGTCGCACAGTTCGATCGCATCGGCGAGGAAAACGCCTTCGCCGTGCTTGCCCGAGCCACCGCGCTCGCCAGAGCCGGCCGCGACATCATCAATCTGGGGATCGGCCAGCCAGACTTTCGCACGCCCGATCATATCGTCGAGGCGGCGGTGAAGGCACTGCGCGATGGCGAACACGGCTATACGCCGGCAACGGGTATCCTGCCGCTGCGCGAGGCGGTTGCGGCTGACGTCACCAAGCGCACCGGGGCCCCTGTTTCCCCCGACAATGTCGTCATCGTGCCCGGCGGCAAGGTAACGATGTTCGCAGCGATCCTGATGTTCGGCGAGCCCGGTGCCGACATCCTCTACCCCGACCCTGGCTTCCCGATCTATCGCTCGATGATCGAGTTCACAGGTGCCAGGCCAGTGCCCGTTCCGATCCGCGAGGAGAACAGCTTCGCCTTCTCGGCCGAGGAGACGCTGGCGCTGATCACGCCGGCGACACGGCTGATCATCCTCAATTCGCCGGCCAACCCGACCGGCGGCGTCACGCCGAAGGCCGAGATCGACAAGCTCGTCGCCGGCCTCGCCGACCGGCCCGATATCGCGATTCTCTCCGACGAGATCTATGGCCAGATGACCTATGACGGGCTCGGCCACACTTCGCTGCTTTCCTATCCCGAGATCCGCGACCGCGTGATCCTGCTCGACGGCTGGTCGAAAACCTATGCGATGACGGGCTGGCGCATGGGCTATGCCGTCTGGCCGGAAGCGCTCGTCGACAAGGTGCGGAAGCTCGCCGTCAACTGCTGGTCCTGCGTCAATGCACCGGCTCAGTGGGCGGGCCTTGCCGCACTCACCGGGCCGCAGGATGCTGTTTCAGCCATGGTGGCGGAGTTCGACCGGCGCCGCCGCGTCGTGGTCGAGGAGGCGAACAAGCTGCCGGGCGTCTCCTGCGCCACGCCGAAGGGCGCGTTCTACGCCTTTCCGAACATCGGCATGACCGGCTGGAAGGCCAAGCCGCTGGCTTCGGCGCTTCTGGAAGAGGCCGGAGTCGCTACGATCGGCGGCCCGGATTTCGGCGTTCATGGCGAGGGCTATATCCGCCTCTCCTACGCCAATTCGACCGAGAACATCCTGAAGGCGATGGGCCGCATCGGCGACTTCCTCACGAAGAACGCCAAGGCTGCATGAGCCAGCTCTTGGACGGCCCAAAAGTCGAGTCCAATCATTGCCGGGGTCAAACCCGGCAATGACACTTCGATACACTGGGCGTTTGAAGGGCCAGAGCAAATCCTTGCCTACACGGCAGCGCTCGCCACGGTCTGTTCGATCGCGGTCTTGAGACCGGGCTCGATGCCGAGCCGGGCAGCGAGCATGTCGAGATAGCCGCGCTCGGCCGGGTGGTCGGGATTGATGGCCAGCAGCGAGGCGGCATAAAGCTGGATGGAATGCTCCTGGCTCGTTGCGAGCCCGACGACGCGATTGAAATCGAGCGGGGCGGCAAGCTCGCGGTCGAGGAAGGCCTGCTCCTCGGCGGTGAGGCCGTTTTCCGTGAGTTTCCCGAGGATCTTCTGCCGCTCCTCGTCGTCGACATGACCATCGGCCTTGGCGGCCGCGATCATCGCAATGATGATCGACAGAGCGGTGGCGTCCTCGGGTGTTGCAGTCTGCTGCGTCACGACGGGCGGCAGGCCCGTTCCGACCGGCGCCGGGGCCGGCGCCGCAGGCGCTGCGGGATTATTGATCTGATATTGCTGATAGGCCTTGTAGGCGAGCGTGCCGAGCGCCGCGAGACCGCCGAGCGTCAGCGCATTCGGCTTCAACTTGGAGCCCCCGCCCATCAGCACCGAGGCGAGACCGCCAGCGATGACCGTGGACATGCCGGGATTCTTCTTGGCGTAGTCGGTCACCTGGCCGAAAACGCCGCCAAGCCCACCGGCGCCACCGCCAGAGCCCGTCAGCCCGCCAAGGAGATCACCGAGGCCACCAAGGCCGCCGGGCGCACCCGAGCCACCTGCCGGCGAGCGGCCCGAAGTGCCGAGCCCGCTCGGGACGCCGGAGCGCCCCGTCTCAGCGCCGAGGAACTGATCCAGAAGCTTCTTGCCGTCGATCATGCCCGTCTCCCCACCTTTTTTGAAACATCAAGAGCAAGGTAGGAAGCAGGTGGCGGCGCCGCAAGCCGCGTCAGACGGCCTTAAGGGCGGCAGCCTCTGCGGCGAGCGTGGTGATCGCCGCCCAGTCGCCGGCCGCGACCGCCGCCGCCGGGGCAACCCAAGAGCCGCCGACGCACATGACATTCGGCAGCGCCAGATAGGTCGGCGCGTTCTTGAGGCTGACGCCGCCGGTCGGGCAGAACATCACGCCGGGGATCGGCGAGGACAGCGCCTTCAGATAGGGCGCGCCCCCTGCCTGTTCGGCTGGGAAGAACTTGGCCGCGCCATAACCCGCCTCAAGCAGCGCCATGGCCTCGCTGGCGGTTGCGATGCCCGGCAGAAGCGGCACCGGCGATCCGTCGGCATGAGCGAGCAGGCGCGGCGTCGCACCGGGGCTGACCAGGAAGGTCGAGCCGGCAGCGACCGCAGCGTCGAACTGTTTTTCATCGAGGATCGTGCCGGCGCCGACATTGGCACCCTCGACCTCGCCCTTGATCGCCCGGATGCATTCGAGCGCGGCCGGCGTGCGCAGCGTCACCTCGAGCGCCGTCAAGCCGCCGGCAACGAGCGCGCGCGCCAGCGGCACAGCGGTCTTCACATCCTCGATGATGAGCACCGGGACGACGGGGGCGGCTTTGACGATGGGGAAAAGGGCGGCGAGGTTCTGGGTCATGCGCGATTTGTAGCCAATGACGCGCCGCAGCGAAAGAGGCCGCGACGTCGGTTCTAGGCAGCACGGCCGAGCGGCGCATCGGCAATTGACCCGGCGAAGGGTTGGCTCTATCGCATGCGGCGTCGCACAATCCCTTGGGGGACGCCGGACCGGCATGATCGAACTCGACGCCGTGAGCCATGATTTCGACGGCCGGCCGGTCCTCGCGGGCATCAACCTCTCGCTCGCCGAGCAGCGGGTCGGAATCGTTGGTGCGAATGGCTCGGGCAAGAGTACCTTCGCTCGTCTCCTCAACGGCCTCGTCATTCCGAAGGCTGGCCGCGTCCTCATCGATGGCCTCGATACCGCGCATGAGGTCAAGGCCATCAGGCGCAAGGTCGGCTTCGTTTTCCAGAACCCCGACCACCAGATCGTGATGCCGATCGTCTCCGAGGATCTGGCCTTCGGGCTCAAGGCGCGGAAAGTGCCGAAAGGCGAGATCGCCAGCCGCATCGACGCGGCCCTTGCCCATTATGGCCTCGGCTATCTCAGGGAACGGCCGGTGCATCAGCTGTCGGGCGGCGAGAAGCAGCTTGTCGCGCTCTCGGCGGTCCTGGTGACGGAGCCGGAGATCATCGTCTTCGACGAGCCGACGACCCTTCTCGACCTCCGCAACCGCAACCGCGTGGCCGCCGCCATCGCGGAACTGCCGCATCAGACGATCCTGGTCAGCCACGATCTTGATCTCGTTGCGACATGCGAGCGCGTGCTGATGGTCGAGGACGGCCGGATCGTCGCGGACGGATCGCCCGGCGAGGTGCTGCGCTTCTATCGCGGGCAGATGCAATGACGGTAGGCCTTTACACCATCGGAAGCTCCTGGCTGCATCGCCTTCCGGCAGGCCCGAAGGTCGGCGCATTGCTGGCAGCCTCGCTCGCGCTTTTCCTCATTGCCTCGCCGCTGGCCGCACTCCTGGCTGTGCCGATCGCTGCCGGCGTCTATCTCTCGACGGGCGCGCCGCCGGGACGATTGTTGCGCGACCTGCGCGGACCGGCGCTCCTGATCGGCTTCGTCTTCCTGTTTCACCTCGCTTTCGGATCGGCCGAGGACGGCGCCCTCGCGGTTGCACGCTTTGGCACGCTGATCCTCCTCGCCAGCGCCGTCACGTTGACGACGCCAGTGTCCGAAATGGCGGAACTGGTCGAATGGCTGCTTGGACCGCTCGCCCGCTTCGGCTTCAGGCCCGAGAAGGTCGGCCTCGCCATCGCGCTCGCCATCCGCTTCATCCCGGTGATCGCCGAGGAATACCGCCATATCCGCGAGGCGCAGGCCGCGCGCGGGCTGGGCGGCAATCCGCTCGCCCTCATCGTGCCGCTGGTGATCCGCGCCCTGAAGGCCGCCGATGCGCTCGCCGATGCGATCGATGCCCGGGGTTATGACGCTTGAACCCACCCGTATCAGAGCGAATGATCCAACCCGGATGAATGGGGGCCATGAACCGATGACCAGAGACGTTTCCACCCGCGACATCGTCTATATCGCGCTGTTCGCCGCGCTGATGGCGGCGGTCAATCTCGTGCCGCCGATCTTTGTCGGCTTCCTGCCCGTGCCGATCACGGCGCAGACGCTTGGCGTCATGCTCGCTGGCTGCCTGATCGGCGCCAAGCGCGGCGGCCTCGCCATCCTCCTGTTCGTCCTGCTGGTGGCCCTCGGCCTGCCGCTGCTCGCGGGCGGCAATGGCGGCCTCGGCGTGTTCTTCGGTCCATCGGCCGGCTTCATCATCTCCTGGCCGATCGCGGCCTATGTGACGGGCTGGCTGACCGAGATGAACTGGAAGCGCATGAACGCTGTCTGGTTCTTCATCTTCTCGGTGATCGGCGGCATCGGCATCGTTTATCTCGTCGGCATTCCCTGGCTCGCCGTCGCGGCCAAGCTGTCGCTGTTCGACGCCGCCAAGGGCTCGCTGGTCTTCGTGCCGGGCGATCTCGTCAAGGCGGTCGCCGCCGCTCTGATCGCGGAGACGGTGCGCCGCTCCTATCCTCTGATGCAAAGCGCACGCTAAGATGAAAAAGGGCCGGCGCTGACGCCGGCCCTTTGATATTAGGAAGTGGATCGCCTCAGCGGGCGACGCGCACGCCGATCGACACGGGCTCATCAAGCAGCTTCGTCTCGGAGACGAAGCCTTCCGGCGTCCCATCGGTCGGACGGATGGTCTCGGCCAGCGTCTCAGCCTTCACCGTTGCCTCATGCGCGAAGACAGCATCGCCCGAGCCGTTGGCGAACTTCACCTCGATATGGATGCGGTCCGACACCTGCAGTCCCGCATCCTTTCGCGCCACCTGGACGAGGCGGATGAAGTCGCGCGCGATGCCCTCGCGTTCGAGCGCCGCGTCGACATGCGTATCGAGCACGACGACACCGGCCGCGCCGTCGAAGGCGACGGCGTCGAGGCCGTCATTGGCCTTGAAGCGCAGCTCATACTCGCCCGGCTCGATCGTCTCGCCGGCAACCGCGTAGCGTCCCTCGCCAAGCGCCGTCCACTGGCCGGCCCGCGCCGCGTTCAGCACGTCCTTCAGACCCTTGCCGAGCCGCTTGCCGATCTTCGGATCGACGGCGAGCACGACCTGGCCGAAGGCGGACGGGTCGACCGCCAGCACGACTTCCTTGACGTTGACCTCATCGGCGATGACGTCCTTGAGCAGCGCCAGCTTCTCGAAGCCGGGATGGGCGACGGTCAGCGAACGCAGCGGAAGGCGCGTGCGCAGGTTCTTGATTGTGCGGATCGACGCCGCGGCCGAAGCGACCGTGCGCGCGAGATCCATCCGCTCGACCAGCGCCGCATCGGCGACGAGGGCCTGCGCATCCGGCCAGTCGGCGAGATGCACGCTTTCCCCATCCACCAGCGCGCGATGGATATGCTCGGTCAGGAACGGCAGGAACGGCGCCAGCGCGCGCGTCATGGTGACGAGCACGGTATAGAGCGTGTCATAGGCCGCCTGCTTGTCGGCGTCCTTCTCACCCTTCCAGAACCGCTCGCGCGAGCGGCGGATGAACCAGTTGTTCAGCGCCTCGATAAAGGGCGGGAACGCGTTTGTCGCCCCTGCAAGGTCGAGCCGATCCATCGCGACCTCGATGCCGCGGATGAGGTCGCCCGTCTTCGCCAGGATATAGCGATCGAGTTCCGCCTCGGCAGAGGTGACCATCCGGCCCTTGATGCCGTCAATATTGGCGTAGAGCGTGAAGAACGAATAGGCGTTCCAGATCGGCAGCATCACCTGCCGCACGGTCTCGGCGATGGCGCGGCCGTCTTTCGGCATCGCGAGATCGCCGCCCGATAGAAGCGGTGAGGACACGAGATACCAGCGTAGCGCGTCAGCGCCATAGGTATTGAAGACGTCTATCGGATCCGGATAGTTCTTCAGCCGCTTCGAGAGCTTCTGCTTGTTCTCGTCGAGCACCACGCCATGGCAGATCACCTGCCGGAACGGCGCCTTGTCGAACAGTGCGGTCGACATGACCATCAGCAGGTAGAACCAGCCCCGCGTCTGCGCGACATATTCGACGATGAAATCGCCGGGGAAATGCTCGTCGAACCACTCCTTGTTCTCGAACGGGTAATGCGCCTGCGCAAACGGCATCGAGCCGCTTTCGAACCAGCAGTCGAGCACGTCCTCGACGCGCCGCATGACCGACTTCCCCGTGGGATCGTCGGGATTGGGGCGCGTCAGGTCGTCGACATAGGGGCGGTGCAGGTCATGCGGGCGCACGCCGAAATCCCGCTCGATTTCGTCGAGCGAGCCATAGACGTCGATACGCGGATAGTTCGGATCGTCCGACTTCCACACCGGGATCGGCGAGCCCCAGAAGCGATTGCGGCCGATATTCCAGTCGCGCGCATTTTCCAGCCACTTGCCGAACAGGCCGTCGCGGACATGCTCCGGCACCCAGGTGATGCCCTGGTTGAGCTCGACCATGCGATCCTTGAAGGCGGTGACCTTCACATACCAGGAGCGCAGCGCCTTGTAGATCAGCGGTTGGTCGGTGCGCCAGCAATGCGGATAATTGTGGTCGTAAGTCTCGTGGCGGAGCACATCGCCCTGATGCTTCAGGTCACGGATCACGTCCTTGTTGGCCTCGAAGACGTTCTTGCCCTGATAGGCCGGCACGAGATCGGTGAAATCACCGGCGAAATCGACCGGATCGACAACCGGGACACCGTTCGCCTGGGCCAGCGCCATGTCGTCCTCGCCGAAGGCGGGCGCGATATGCACGACGCCCGTGCCGTCGGTCATTTCGATGAACGAGCCGGCATGGATGCGGAACGCGCCATTCTCGCGTTCATTCGCGAAGAAGGGGAACAGCGGCTGATAGGTGCGGCCGACCAGATCGGCGCCCGTGACGGTCGCTACCTCGGCATAGCCGGTCAGTTCATGCGCATAGTTGGCAACCAGTGGCGCGCCAATGATCAGCCTTTCGCCGTCCTTCTCCAGCACCGCATAGTCGCCATCCGCCTTGACCGCGAGGGCCATGTTGGACGGCAATGTCCACGGCGTCGTTGTCCAGGCGAGCACCTTCGTCGGGAGCTCGCCCGGCAGCGGATCGAGCGTGAAGCCGACGGTCAGCGCCGGGTCCTGGCGCATGCGGAACGAATTGTCGAGGCGGGTCTCGGAGATCGAGAGCGATGTCTGCGCGGCCCAGGAATAAGGGACGACGCGGTAGCCCTCATAGACCAGTCCCTTGTCATAGAGCTGCTTGAACGCCCACATGGTGCTTTCCATGTAGGGCAGGTCCATCGTCTTGTAATCGTTTTTGAAATCGACCCAGCGCGCCGAGCGGGTGACATAATATTCCCAATCGGCGGTGAACTGCTGCACCGAGGTCCGGCAATGCTCGTTGAAGCGGGCCATGCCATATTTCAGGATCTCGATCCGTCCGGAGATGCCGAGTTCCTTCTCGGACTGCAATTCGGCAGGCAGGCCGTGGCAATCCCAGCCGAAACGGCGATCGACCACCTTACCGCGCATCGTCTGGTAGCGCGGCACCAGATCCTTCACGAAACCGGTGACGAGATGGCCGTAATGCGGCAGGCCGTTCGCGAAGGGCGGGCCGTCATAGAACACGAATTCGCTGGCACCCTGGTCGCGCCGCTGCGCGATCGAACGCTCGAAGGTCTCGTTCTCCTTCCACCACGCACCGATCGTTTCCTCGATCTTCGGGAACGACGGCGAGGGATCGGCGGCGGGATAAACGGTCTTCGCAGCGGTCGTGGCAGCTGTCATGGCGGATCGTCTTCAAACTGAAAGGGCGGAAATCGGCGCCTTCGATAGCGCCTTTGAGCGGCGGGCGCCACCCCTTGGGCAGGCGTGGCGCGCCGGACGGACAGATATGGGATCGCGACCCTCCGATTGGAAGGCGGATTGGATCAGCCGCGCTTTCGGCTGATTCGGTTCACATGGCCCATCTTGCGGCCGGGGCGGCTCTCGGCCTTGCCATAGAGATGCAGCCGCGCGCCGGGCTCGGCAGCAAGCGCGTGCCAGTCGTCCGCATCGGCGCCGATGAGATTGGTCATCACCGCATCGGAATGGCGTCGCGTATCGGCAAGCGGCCAGCCCGCAATGGCGCGGATATGGTTCTCGAACTGCGAGGCGCCGGCGCCATCCTGCGTCCAATGGCCGGAATTGTGCACGCGTGGCGCAATCTCGTTCACGACGAGACGCTCCGACGTCCCTTCCTCGACCAGGAACATCTCGACCGCCAGCAGCCCGACATAATCGAGCGCCTCGGCGATGCGGATGCCGAGCGCACGCGCTTCGGCGGCGGTCTCCGGCCGGATCGCAGCGGGCACAGTGGATGTATGAAGGATGTGATTGCGATGCACGTTCTCGGTGATGTCGTAGACGGCGGTCTCCCCGCCACGTCCGCGCACCACCAGCGCCGAGACCTCGCGCGCGAAGGAGATGAAACCTTCCAGGACTGCCGGGCGGTGGCCGAGCGCCTCATAGGCCGCGGCGGCATCGTCGCCCGGCATGATCTTCACCTGGCCCTTGCCGTCATAGCCGAACCGGCGCGTCTTGAGGATCGCCGGACGGCCGAGCCTCTCGAGCGCGGCCTCGAGATCGTTGAGACTGTCGACGGCGGCAAAGGGCGCGACATCGATGCCGAGCGAGCGCATCAGCTCCTTCTCGGAAAGCCGGTCCTGCGACGCCGCCAGCGCCCGGACGCCCGGAAGCACGGCGACCTGGTCGCTGAGGAATTCGGCCGTGGTCGCGGGGACGTTTTCGAACTCATAGGTAATGACGTCGACGGAACCCGCGAAAGCCGCGAGCGCAGCTTCGTTCTCATAGGAGGCGACCGTTCGCGCCGCAGCGACATCGAAGGCCGGACTCTCGCCATCCGGACAATAGATGTGGCAGCGGAAACCGAGTTCGGCGGCCGCGACGGCCAGCATGCGGCCGAGCTGTCCGCCACCGAGAATCCCGATGGTCGAGCCCGGCTTGAGGTTGTTCTCAGGCATCGCGCACCGGCTCCTCCGCGACCCGCGCCGTCTGGTCAGCGCGCCACTGGTCTAGCCGCGCGGCAAGCGCCGCGTCCTCGAGAGCCAGGATCGCGGCGGCGAGCAAAGCCGCATTGACGGCGCCGGCCCGACCGATGGCCAGTGTGCCGACAGGAACGCCAGCCGGCATCTGAACGATCGAAAGCAGACTGTCCTGGCCGGACAGCGCCTTGGATTCCACGGGAACGCCGAGCACCGGCAGCGGCGTCATCGCCGCGCACATGCCGGGCAGATGCGCGGCGCCACCGGCGCCGGCGATGATCACCTTGTGCCCTGCCGCGCGCGCGCCGGTCGCGAAGGCGACGAGGCGATCGGGCGTCCGATGCGCGGAGACGATGCGGTCGTCATGGCGAATGCCGAGCGCGTCGAGGGTTTCAGCGGCCGCCTTCATGGTCTGCCAGTCGGATTGGCTGCCCATGATGATGGCGACCGGCGCAGCGGATCCTGCCAAGCGCGTCTCTCCATGTCGTCGTGATGCGGCGGACACTATAAAGCTCGAACGATGCGCGCAAGCACGCGCCGGAAAAACTGCGCAGCCGTCGCGTAGGTTGCAGCTAAGGAATTGCGAAACCTGCGCAAACGATTTCCGTCATCGCCATCGTTAACCGAAGCTGAACCAGTTTGACCTCACCATTCCCTCCATGCCCGACCCGCGTATCGCCTCTCCGCTGCAGCAGCATTCCCCCGACCTGGACCGGCCGACGCGCCGCATGACCATTGCGGCCGAGGACGAACTCGCGGCCGTCCCGGTGGAGCAGCGGGCGCTGGTGGTGAGGCTCTCGCAGGAAGTTGCAGCGCTGCGCGCAGCGCTCGACCTCAGCCGCCACCGTATCGCGACCCTCGAGGTCGAGGCGGCCGTCGATCCGGTCTCCGGTCTTCTCAACCGCCGCACATTCGATCGCGAAGTGGAAAAGGCGGCAGCCTTCCGCAATCGCTACCAGACACCCGCTGTCGGCGTGCTCATTGCGATCGATGGTCTCGCCGCCGTCGCGGAGCGGCATGGGCAGCAAGTCGCCAATCGCGTTCTCGGTACGATCGGCGTGCGGCTGAAGGGCGTCATGCGCTCGTGCGACGTCGCCGCCCGCATCGATCCCTATCAGTTCGCGCTCGTCCTGTGGAACGCCGCCGCTGTGGATTGCCAGCCACGGCTCGACGCATTGCGGGCAGCGGTGGGCGGCATGGACCGTCTTCTTGAAGGGCGCGTCGCAGCCGTGAGCGCGCGCATCGCGGCGGCGCAGATCCAGCCCGATGAAACGCCGGACGGGCTCATCACGCGGATCGAGACGCTGCTCGGCGCGCGGCGCCGGGCCCCCCGCGGCTAGCGCCGATAATCAGGCGATGATGTCCGGCAGGAGCTGATCTTCAAGCACGGCGATCCGGTCCTTCAGCGCCAACTTCTTCTTCTTCAGCCGTTGGATGCGGAGCGGGTCGATCTTGCCCGTTTCGGACATCACGGAGATGGCGGCATCGAGATCGCTGTGCTCCTGCCTGAGGCGTGCCAGCTCGAACCGGATCTCCTGTTCTTCTTCCTCAGTCATACACACCCGACCCCGCCGCGCCGCCGCCGGAGGACGGCCGCTGCTCTCGGCAGGAGGATACATGCTCGTCTGGCGGCTTGCGAGCCGTTTCACCGCCAGCCCCTTGAACGAGGCTCGAATGCCTACACATCAGAAGAGGGAGATGGTCAGCCGGCGGTGTCACGAAAGCGTCATCAGGGCGCCGCGGCGTTCGACAGTCCCCCGGGTTTGTGGCACGATCCGCGTGCCGTCATTGCAAGCGAAGGGAGGCATTTCATATGTCCATGCTGTCGCATCTTGAAGCGCTGGAGCGTCGTCATGAGGCGCTCGACAAGGAAATCGAGGATGTGATGAAGACTCATCCCAGCATCGATCCACTCCAGATCAAGGCGCTCAAACGCAAGAAGCTTCAGGTCAAGGACGAGATTGCCAGATTGAAGGATGACACGACGATGCACTGAGCATCGGCCCAACGCACCAGTTTCGGAAAGCGCCGCGTTGCCACGCGGCGCTTTCTTTTTGTCCGCCTTATTCCGCCAGCTCGAGACGCGCGGCGCCGAGCCGGCGCGGCGCCTCGCTGGCGTGCTGCCGCGGCTTGGCGCCCGGTTTTAACCAGTCGAGCAGCAGCGCCAGCGCAAACAGCAGCGCCGCACCGACGCCGACGATCAGGCAATCGATGGCAAAAGACTTCATCGTCAGCATTGGATCGTTCGGAAGCATGAACACATCCTCGCGGATGATGTGCCCGATGACCGCGAGCAGCGTCGACAGCCAGAAGACAGGCAGCGTGTTGCGGCCGAGACTGACGATCCAGTTGTCATGCGTGAGCCTCGCCTTGAGGAAGGCTGGAATCGGGCTGCAGAGGATCACGTAAGCGAAGGCCAGGAGGTGGACGAGTCGGAAGAGCCCGACCCAGCTCTTGTTGAAGCCGGAGATCCAGACCCATTCCGGCAGCACCGGAAAGCGATCCCAGAGCGGCAGCATCACCAGCAGCGCCGCGGCGATCAGATAGGCAAGTGCGGCAGCATAGATGAGGGGCGACGGCGCGATCCGCGTCCCACGCCGCAGGTGGACGCCACAGCAGAAGCCGATGGTGAAGATCAGCTGCCAGGTCAGCGGGTTGAAGTACCAGACGCCGTTGCCCGGAAAGTTCGGCGGACCGAAATGGAATATGTTGGCCACGAGCCAGAGCACGGCGCTGCTCGCGAGCGCCAGCAACAGGCTGATCCGCGCCAGGATCATGATGAAGGGCAGCAGAGCCAACATGCCGATATACATCGGCAGGATGTTGAAGTTGCCGGTCTGGTAAGTCAGCGCACCAATGCCGAACAGCGACTGGACCGTCTGGTCCAGGATCCAGTGCCGCTCGTCGGGAATGAGCAGGTCGGGCTGATTGAGCCAGAGCGAGGCCCCCGCATAGACTGCGAAGCCGATCGCGATCGATGAAAGATGCGCGATGTAGAGGGTTCCGATCCGCTTGACGATCTGCGCGACTGAAAGTCCGGCCTGGCCGTTGACGAAGCGGGGATAATAAGCGAGTGCCGCCGATATACCCGCCAGGAGCACGAAGACTTCCGCCGCATCGGACAAACCGAAATTGCGATGGGTGAAGTTCGAGAACCAATTGCCGGGGATGTGATTGACAAAAATCGAAATCAGCGCGAGCCCCCGGAAGAAGTCGATCCGATAGTCGCGCGGCATCTTGCCCGAAATTGCCGTGTCCACCGCCGCCTCCGTCCGATCCACCTTCGCCGAGGCGGCTAACCACAAAAAAAGGCCAGCTTACGGCACGAGACGCGCCAATCAACGCTGGCCACGCCAAAAAAGGCGGTTCGGCCACAGCTCTTGCGTTGAAAAGCGCGCGGAAGGCGGCCGCGGGACCGCAGCCAGGAGACGATGATGTCTCTTGATATTATATCTTTCACTTATTATCTTGGGGCCATGGATACGATGCCCCCGGAAAAGCACCTCGGCTTCCTGATTAACGACGTTGCACGGCTTCTCCGTCGCGCTTTCGATCAGGCCGCACAAAGTTGCGCGCTGACGCGCGCTCAGTGGCAAGTCCTCGCCTTTCTCTATCACAACGAGGGCTCCAACCAAGCCGTCGTGGCCGAGGCCCTGGACGTCGAGCCGATCACGCTGTCGCGCCATATCGATCGTTTGGAGGGGCTCGGCTATGTCGTCCGCCTTCCCGATCCGTCCGACCGGCGGGCACGCCGCCTTCAGCTGACCCCAGCCGTGAAGCCGCACCTCCAGGCCATGAAGGCAATCGCCAACGATGTGCTGAAGTCGGCGCTCGAGGGCATGGACGAGACCGAGACCGCGCAGTTGGCCAATGCGCTGACGCTGATGCGCGCCAACATGGCGCGCTACGGCGCCGAGCCTGCGAGCGACTGCGTGGGGGCGATAGCGACCGCCGATTGCATCCCGCAGGAAGAAAAGAGTTTGTCGTGAGCGCCGAACCTGCCAAAGAGGCCGAGAAGCCCGCACCGCAGCTATCCGTCGTTGGCGAGGCTCCCCCACCGAAGCGACGCCGAAGCATGCGTTTCGTGCTGATGCTGGCGCTTCCGGTCGCCCTGGCAGTCGGCGGCGGCTATCTCTGGCTCACCGGCGGGCGCTACGCCTCGACGGACAATGCCTATCTCGAACAAAACCGCGTCGCGATCACGGCCGACCAGTCGGGGCGCATCGTCGAAGTGGCAGTGCATGAAAACCAGGCCGTCAAGAAGGGTGACCTGCTCTTCAAGATCGACCCGGAACCCTATGCGCTCGCGCTCAACCAGGCCGACGCCGCAGTTTCCGTGGCACGTCTTCAGGTCGAGCAGCTCCGGTCTACCTACCAGCAGGCGATTTCAGAAGAGAAGTCGGCAGAGGACACGCTCGACTACCAGCAGAAGGTGTTCAGCCGTCAGCAGGACCTTTTGAAGCGCGGCGTCAGCTCGAACGCCGATTTCGACACCGCACAGAATAATCTGAGCAGCGCCCAGCGAAACGTCACGCAGGCGAAGGAGAAGCTCGCAGGGGCCTTGACCGCGCTTGGCGGCAATCCTGACCTGCCGACCGACCAGCATCCAACTGTGATGCAGGCCGTGGCTGCGCGCGACAGCGCCGCACTCTCCCTCAAGCAGACGGCCGTGTTCGCCCCCGCCGATGGCATCGTCTCGCAGACAGATCGCCTCCGCGTCGGTCAATATGTGACCAATCCGGCCATGGCACCGACCGTGCTGATGAGCCTAGTCGAGACCAACACCTCTTATATCGAGGCGAACTTCAAGGAGACCGATCTCACTCACATGAAGATCGGCCAGCCGGCGACGGTCACCTTCGATGCCTATCCGGACCAGACATTCCATGCCCAGGTGGATTCGATCGATGCGGGCACGGGTTCGGCCTTTTCGCTGCTTCCGGCGCAGAACGCGACGGGCAACTGGGTGAAGGTCGTGCAGCGGGTTCCCGTTCGCCTCAAGATCGACGATCCGCTCGACATTGCCGCCGTCCCGACCGGACTGAGCGCGTCCGTCGCGGTCGATACGGGCTTCAAACGCTCGTTGCCCGGATTTGGCAGCGCGGCCGCCGCCCAGCCGGCGGCGGGCGGAGCCACGACAAGCCGCTGACGGCGGCGACCGCGAGATCTGCGGTCCGCCAGGAAACTGCCGATGACGACCACGAGCGCCGGACCTGTCGTTCCCTTCCGCGGGCTGATCACCGTCTCGATCATGCTCGCGACGATCATGCAGGTGCTCGACACCACGATCGCCAATGTGGCGCTGCCCTCGATGCAGGGTTCGCTGGGGGCGGCGCAGGATACGATCACCTGGGTCCTGACCTCCTACATCGTCGCGGCGGCGATCGCGACGCCGATCACCGGCTGGGTCGCCGACCGCATCGGCATCAAGCGGTTGTTCCTCACCTGCATCGTCGGCTTCACGCTCGCCTCGATGCTGTGCGGCCTCTCGACCAGCCTGATGCAGATGGTCGGCTTCCGTATTCTGCAGGGCGTTTTCGGCGCCGCACTAGTTCCCTTGTCGCAATCCGTGCTGCTCAGCATCAATCCGAAAGAGCGGCACGGCCAGGCCATGGCGATGTGGGGCGCCGGCATCATGGTCGGCCCGATCATCGGCCCGACGCTCGGCGGCTGGCTGACCGACAGCTTCAACTGGCGCTGGGTGTTCTTCATCAACCTGCCGGTCGGTATCGTCGCCTTTCTCGGCATCTTCTTCTTCATGGCCGAAGGCGCGATCCGCCAGCGGAAGTTCGATTTCTTCGGCTTCGCGTTTCTCTCGCTCGGCATCGGCGCACTGCAGATGATGCTCGACCGCGGCGAGCAGCTCGACTGGTTTTCGTCGCCCGAGATTCTCATCGAAGCGAGTCTCGCCGCCATCGGCTTCTGGGTCTTCACCATTCACATGGCGACGTCCAAGCTGACCTTCATCGATCCGCACATCTTCAAGGATCGCAATTTCGTCACCGGCCTCGTCTTCATCTTCATCATCGGCATCATCCTGCTCGCCACCATGGCGCTGCTGCCGCCAATGCTGCAGAATCTCTATGGCTATCCGGTCATCACCACCGGCGTGATCCTCGCGCCGCGCGGTGTCGGGACGATGATCGCCATGATGCTGGTCGGCCGCCTTGTCGGCCGGCTCGACGCCCGTCTTCTGATCCTCGTCGGCCTCTCCCTCACCTCATGGTCCCTCTATGAGATGACGACATGGTCGCCGGAAATGGGCTCGCTGCCGTTCATGATCACAGGCGTGACACAGGGCTTCGGGCTCGGCTTCGTGTTCGTGCCGCTGTCGACGATTGCCTTCGCGACTCTGCCGCCGCATTGGCGCACCGACGCAGCCAGCCTGTTCAGCCTGGTGCGCAATCTCGGCTCGTCGATCGGCGTTTCGATCGTCGCGACGCTCCTGTCCCAGAACACGCAGGTCTATCACCAGTCGCTCGCCGGCCACGTCACCGCAACCAACCCGGCATTGCCGGCCGATATCGCGAATGGCAGCCTCAGCGCGATGGCATCGCTCGACGCGTTCATCACGCGCGAAGCCGCCTTCGTCGCTTATATCGACGACTTCAAGTTCATGATGTTCGTGACGCTGACGACGATCCCGCTGCTGCTTCTGCTGCGCAACAAGCCTCAGTCCGGACCCGCCGAACACGTCGCGCTGGACTGACCGGCCGGCATCCCTTCTCTTCGGCGCAGTCACCTTCGTCTCGCCTGGGGTCCCTACCCCCCGACCAGCGAGACGGCGGCGCCGATTCCGCCATCGAGCCGTTCAAGCGTCAAGCCGGCGAGCGCGCCGAGGATGACGACGCTCCAGGCAGGCCAGCGCGCGAGCGTCAGCAGCCCCCAGGCTGCCAGCGCGAAGGCTGCGTCACCAGGGCGATGCACCGCCGTGCGGAAGACCGGATCGTAGAGAGCCGCCGCCAGCAGCCCGACCACCGCCGCATTGACGCCGACGAGGGCGCGTCGCATCGGCTGATATCCGCCGATCCGGCGCCAGAATGGCAGTACGCCGACGATGAGCAGGAAGCCGGGCGCAAAGAGGGCGAGGGTCGCGAGCAGTGCGCCAGCCATCGCGTTCGGCACGGCGGCGACGGCCCCCAGAAACGATGCGATCGAGAACAGCGGGCCCGGCATTGCCTGTGCGGCGCCATAGCCCGCCACGAAGCTCTCCGCCGGCACGAACCCGAACGCAACGACGCTTCGTTCGAGCAGCGGCAGCACAACATGTCCGCCGCCGAAGACCAGCGCCCCGGCGCGGTAGAACGCATCCGCGAGCGCGAACACGGGCGATCCCGTCACGCTAGCGGCGAGCGGCAATCCCGCGAGAAGCAGCACGAACACGGCCAGGGCGCCGAAAGCAAGGCCTCGCGAGCCGATCGCCTCCCGCGGCCGCGACGGCGACAATTCGGCGAGCGGCACAAGGGTCCCGAGCAACGCCGCAGCCAGGATCGCAGCGAGTTGCGTCAAGCTGCCAGGAAAGACGAGCGCCAGGGCGGCAGTGACGACCGCGACGGCGCCAGTCCGGCGATTGGCGGCCAGTGACCCCGCCATGCCGCGCACCGCCTCGGCGACCACGGCGACCGCGACAAGCGCGAGGCCGCCGAGCAATCCCCGATCAATCTCCGCCCCACCCGACAGCGCCATGCCGAGGCCCGCCATGATGAGCCCAGAAGGCAGCGTGAAGCCGGCAAATGCCGCCAGGGCTCCGGACAACCCACGTTTCTCATAGCCAATCCCCATGCTGACCTGGCTCGATGTCGGGCCGGGCAGGAATTGGCACAGCGCCACAAGATCCGCATAGGCGGGCTCCTCGATCCAGCCGAGCCGAATAACGAAGGCGTCACGGAAATAGCCAAGATGCGCCACAGGCCCACCAAAAGCGGTGAGCCCGAGCCGCAGGAAGGCCAGGAAGATCGTCAGTGCTCCTGGGGCAGTCGTACTTGCCGCTTGATGAGGATCGCGCATCATCCGATCCTGAAGGGCAGGCAAGACAGCCGCAAGACGGTCCCTAGCGAGGGCGCCAGCCTTTGAATGGCGTCTCTGCGACGGGGCTCAAAGGGGGCTTGCCGGCGGCCCATGCAAGCAGGTTGTCGACGACACGCTGGCCCATGGCGTCGCGCGTATGCACCGAGGCCGAGCCGACATGAGGCAGCAGGACCGCATTGTCGAGCGCCATCAGTTCCGCAGGAACCTGTGGCTCCTTCTCGAACACGTCGAGGCCGGCAGCATGAATCCGGCGCTCCTTGAGCGCCGCGATCAACTCGGCCTCGTCAACGACAGTGCCACGCCCGATGTTGATGAGAATGCCGCGCGGCCCCAGCGCGTCGAGCACGTCCTTGCCGATCAGCTTGTCCGTCGCCGCGCCGCCGGGGAGAACGCTGACGATCGTGTCGACATCGCGCGCCATCTCGACGAGGTCAGGATAGTAACGATAACCGACATCATCCTGTGGTCGGCGGTTGTGATAGACCACCGGCACGCCGAAGGCCTCGAGCCGCCGCGCGATCGCCTTGCCGATACGCCCGAGCCCTACGATCCCGACGGAGCGGTCGCGCAATGTCGCGCCGCTCAACGGATAGGGGCCGGATGGCCAGCGACCGGCGCGCAGATAGCGTTCGGCGGCCGAGAATTCACGCACGGTCATCAGGACGAGGCCCAGCGCCGTATCGGCGACCTCCTCCGTCAGCACGTCAGGCGTATTCGTGACGATGATGCCTTTGGCGCTCGCATGCTTGGCGTCGATCTTGTCATATCCGACACCGAAATTGGCGATGATCTGCAGATGCGGAAGCGCATCGATGAGCGCGGCATCTACTGCGCCGCCCGCCGCTATGCCGCCGATATGCGGGGCGATCGCCGCAAGGGCAGCGGGTTGATCGTCGCGCAGATAGAGCCTGTGCACCGTGAAATGCGCGTCCAGGGTGCGCTCGATATTCTCCGACATGCGGGCGGGCATGAGAATTTGGGGCCGTGACATCGGGCGGCGTCTCCTCGGGGGATGGGTTCAAGCGGATGGAACAAAGCGGGTCGAGGCTCGGATCCTGAGCTCCGGCTCGATCAGAATGCGTGTCGGCGTCGCAGGCTCCCCGTGGATCTGTGCGCTCAGAAGGCTGGCGGCGAGGCTGCCTATCTCCTCGGCAGCGTTAAAGACGGAGGTCAGTGCCGGCGCCGACCATGCCGCACCGTCAGTGTCGTCATACCCTGCAACCGCGACATCACGCCCGGGTTCCAGCCCCGCATGACGCAACGCCGACATCAGTCCGGACGCAACAAGGTCGTTGAAGCCGAACAGCGCTGTCGGCGGCGAGGGAAGCGCCAGCAGCGTCGTGGCTGCTTCGCGAACCGCGGCCTGCGTCATCGTCTCCGGTACGTCCAATAACGGATCGACCTCGATGCCAGCCTCTGCCAGCGCCGCGACGTAGCCCGCGTGACGCTCGCGGCCGGCGCTCGTGGCACGTCGCCCACCGACAAAGGCGATGCGCCGATGCCCTTCGGCCACGAGATGCCGTGTCAGGGCTCGGCCACCGGCGAAATCATCGCCTCGTACCATCGGCACGGCGATATCGGCGACCTCTCGGCAGATCATGACGAAGGGCAGCCCTGAATCAACGATGCGCGCCACGTCGTCCGCATCGGTACCGATCGCAGGACACATGATCAGCCCGTCGGCGCGATGCTGCATGAGCGTGTCGACGAATGTCCGCTGCCGGCGGATGTCATCGGCATGATTGCAGATCATGATCGCAAGTTCACGCTCGTTGAGCGCCGCCTCGAGGGCCCGGAAAATCTCCGCGAAATAGGGATTGATGACGTCATGCACCATCACGCCGACCATATTGGTGCGTGCAGTCCGAAGACTGGCTGCCGAACGATTGGCGACATAGCCAGCTTCTGCGGCCAGCGCCTGCACACGCAGCCGCGTCGCATCGGCAACGAGGGGCGAATCGCGCAGCGCCAGCGAGATGGTGGCCGTCGACAGACCAAGCTCCGCGCCGAGCATGCGCAAGGTCAGTCCGCGGCGTCCCCCGCGGAGCCGCGCCGCAGTCGAAAGGCCGCGCGTCTCGTCGCGATCCGCCATCATCCCTCCACCAGGCCGGCCAAGCGCCAGAGCAACCCGTGCAGGCCCTTTGCTCATTCGCTTAAACCAATTTAGGTTCTGGCAAAATCGGATTTTGGCAAAGCGGGACAGGAACGCATCATGGCAGGCAGCACCGTTGGCTTCATCGGCCTCGGCTATATGGGCGAGGGTATGGCTGCCAATCTGATGGCGAAGGGCAACACGCTGCTCGTCATGGCCAATCGCCGGCGGGACGCGGTCGAGCGCCTCGTGGCGGACGGCGCCCGCGAGGTGGCGAGCGCCGCGGAAATGGCGTCACTCGCCGACGCGATCTTCCTCTGCGTGACCGGCTCGCCTGAGGTCGAAGCCATCATCGAGGGCAAGGATGGCATCCTGTCCGGTGCGAAGCCTGGCCTGATCGTCATCGATTGCAGCACGGCAGAGCCGGATTCGACACTTCGCCTCGCCGAGGTTCTCGCAGCAAAGGGCGCCAGCCTCGTCGACGCGCCGCTCGGCGGCACGCCAGCCGGAGCCAAGGCCGGTACGCTCCAGGCGCTGGTCGGCGCATCGGACGCCGATTTCGCGCGCGCGCAGCCGCTTATCGCCTGCTGGGCCGCTACCATCGTCCATGTCGGCCCCGTCGGGGCTGGCCACAAGATGAAGCTGATCAACAACTTCCTCTCGCTCGGCTATGCCGCTCTCTATTCCGAAGCTCTGGCGCTGGGCGCCAAGGTCGGAATCGATGCCGAGACCTTCCACTCCGTCATCGGCCAGGGCCGCATGCGCTGCGGCTTCTACGATACCTTCATGACCTACGTGATCAAGCGTGACGAGAACGCGCATCAGTTCACGATCGCCAACGCCTACAAAGATCTGCGCTATCTCGGCGGCATGGCCGATAGCGCGAAACTCGTCAATCCGCTCGGCAGCGCCGTCAAGAACCAATTCGCGGCCATGTCTGCCGCAGGCCAGGCGGAAAAATACGTCCCGATGCTGTCGGATTTCGTTGCCGAGGCGAATGGCGTGAGGCCAAAGCAATAATCGAGCATCGGCTAGGAGCGACATTCGCACGCTCAGGGTCATCGATATATGCGTGTCATGGCAAATGCCGCATGTCTCTATCGGGTCGGCGGGACCGAAGGCCCAGGGAGGAGCACAGACAGACCATCTACATGGGCCTGCCGAATTGCTCGATGATACTTTGGCCGTACGAACTCTGCTGCTCGGCGACTTCGATCAGACCCTCTTCTACAGAAGACGGCCATCGGCAGCGCACCCACAACTGAACTCGAGCCTCGAATCCGGCTTCACTTTCGGGCAGGGCGCGACGCTGCAGCGATCAATCACTGCGCAATGCGCGGTGGCGGGTTCTGGGGCGGCACGAGGAGCAGCCTTCCAAGTACCGAGAACGACAGGCCCCCCGCCTGAGTGCTGCTTTGTGGGAGGCTTGTGTGGGTAGGGATGCGTTTAGGTGGGGGGCGTTTGTTGTGGGCGATGTCGGCGCGTGGATCGCGCCTGCGAGCGTGAGGGGTGTTCAGATGCCTGACGCTCTGCTTGTGTTGTTGCCTGTGCCGCTGCTCACGCGCGCGGCTTGTCGGTTGCTTTCAGGCGCGTCATCTCAGCCTGGGCGGCGGGTTCGCTTCGGGGTGCTGCGGGGCTTGGAGCGCGACCTTTGGTTACCCGCCGTTCGGCGGTTGCATCGTGGATCGCGTCTGTTGGGGAACATGGTTGTCCTGGCGGCTGTCCGCCCCCTCCCCCCACCGGCGGCAGCGCCTTGGGGCGGCTCTTATGTTTCGCATGGAGCGGGCCGTGTTGTGTTGCCGCCGGAGCCGGGCCGTCGCCCCCCACCTTCCGCTGTTCGCGGACGACAAAAAGCCCCGGCGGGCATTTCTGCGCGTCGGGGCTTTTTGAAAGGGTGTGAAGAGAGATTGGATACGAACTTTGCAGGCCTGGCGGCGACCTACTCTCCCGTGTCTTAAGACAAAGTACCATTGGCGCGGAGGAGTTTAACGGCCGAGTTCGGAATGGGATCGGGTTCAGGCTCCTCGCCATGACCACCAGGCCGGCAAAGTTCGTATCGGATTTGAAGAAGCTGTTGTCACTGACGCTTCATCCGTCGGGATGAGCATGGATTAATGAGGGCGATCAAGCCTATCGAGTGATTAGTACCGGTAAGCTACATGCGTTGCCGCACTTCCACACCCGGCCTATCGACGTGGTGGTCTACCACGACTCTCAAGGGAAAACTCGTTTTGAGGTGGGTTTCCCGCTTAGATGCTTTCAGCGGTTATCCCGTCCGTACGTAGCTACCCTGCAATGCGGCTGGCGCCACAACAGGTCCACCAGAGGTACGTCCATCCCGGTCCTCTCGTACTAAGGACAGATCCTCTCAATTTTCCTACACCCACGGCAGATAGGGACCGAACTGTCTCACGACGTTCTGAACCCAACTCACGTACCACTTTAATCGGCGAACAGCCGAACCCTTGGGACCTTCTCCAGCCCCAGGATGTGATGAGTCGACATCGAGGTGCCAAACGATGCCGTCGATATGGACTCTTGGGCATCATCAGCCTGTTATCCCCAGAGTACCTTTTATCCGTTGAGCGATGGCCCGTCCACGTGGGACCACCGGATCACTATGGCCGTCTTTCGACTCTGCTCGACTTGTCAGTCTCGCAGTCAGGCGGGCTTATGCCATTGCACTCGACGAGCGATTTCCGACCGCTCTGAGCCCACCATCGCGCGCCTCCGTTACACTTTGGGAGGCGACCGCCCCAGTCAAACTACCCACCATGCACTGTCCCGGACCCGGATGACGGGCCGCGGTTAGATATCCATATTCACAAGGGTGGTATTTCAAGGATGGCTCCATCCGAGCTGGCGCCCGAACTTCAAAGCCTACCACCTATCCTACACATGCAAACACGAATACCAGTGCAAAGTTGTAGTAAAGGTTCATGGGGTCTTTCCGTCTGACCGCGGGAACCCCGCATCTTCACGGGGAATTCAATTTCACTGAGCGGGTGCTGGAGACAGCGGGGAAGTCGTTACGCCAT
>NZ_FQUP01000005.1 GCF_900129325.1 Kaistia soli DSM 19436
TCGTCGGCATTCGTCCGACGGTGAAGTCGACGGTGACCGGCGTCGAGATGTTCCGCAAGCTGCTCGACCAGGGCCAGGCTGGCGACAATATCGGCGCGCTGCTGCGCGGCATCGACCGTGAAGGCGTCGAGCGCGGCCAGGTTCTGTGCAAGCCCGGCTCGGTGACGCCGCATACGGTGTTCAAGGCCGAGGCGTATATCCTGACGAAGGAGGAGGGTGGCCGTCACACGCCGTTCTTCACCAATTATCGTCCGCAGTTCTACTTCCGCACGACGGATGTGACCGGCGTGTGCACGCTGCCTGAAGGCGTCGAAATGGTGATGCCGGGCGATAACGTCTCGATGGAAGTGACGCTGATCGTTCCGATCGCCATGGAAGAGAAGCTGCGCTTCGCTATCCGCGAAGGCGGCCGCACCGTCGGCGCCGGCGTCGTCGCTAGCATCATCAAGTAAGAGTCGAGGCTCCGGACGGGGCACGCGGTAACGCGTGCCCTCGTGACTTAAGGACAGAAATCGATGAACGGTCAGAATATCCGGATCCGGCTCAAAGCGTTTGATCATCGTATCCTCGATGCATCGACGCGAGAGATTGTGAACACGGCGAAGCGTACGGGTGCGCGGGTTGTTGGCCCTGTGCCGCTCCCGACTCAGATCGAGAAGTTCACCGTGAACCGGTCGCCGCATATCGACAAGAAGAGCCGTGAGCAGTTCGAGATGCGCACCCATAAGCGCCTTCTCGACATCGTCGATCCGACCCCGCAGACCGTGGACGCGCTGATGAAGCTCGACCTGGCCGCCGGCGTCGACGTCGAAATCAAGCTCTGAGGCGAGCGAGGACAAGATGCGCTCTGGATTGATCGTACAGAAGGTGGGTATGACCCGCATCTATACGGATGCGGGTGAGCAGGTGCCGGTCACGGTGCTGAAGCTCGACAGCTGTCAGGTTGTCGCCCATCGGACGGAAGACAAGAACGGCTACACCGCGGTGCAGCTCGGCAGTGGCTTGGCGAAGGTCAAGAACACGACGAAGGCGGAGCGCGGACATTTCGCGGC
This sequence comes from Kaistia soli DSM 19436, assembly GCF_900129325.1. Classification (GTDB taxonomy): domain Bacteria; phylum Pseudomonadota; class Alphaproteobacteria; order Rhizobiales; family Kaistiaceae; genus Kaistia; species Kaistia soli. The sequence goes on from NZ_FQUP01000005.1 coordinate 1,053, forward strand.
GGCCGAAGTCGAGCCGAAGCGCAAGGTCACCGAGTTCCGTGTGAGCCCTGACAACCTGATCGAGGTCGGCGCTGAGCTGACCGCCGAGCACTTCGTCGTCGGCCAGTTTGTCGACGTGTCGGGCACGTCGATCGGCAAGGGCTTCGCCGGCGTCATGAAGCGGCATAATTTCCGCGGCGGCCGTGCGACTCATGGTAACTCGCTGTCGCACCGTGTTCACGGTTCGACGGGTCAGCGCCAGGATCCCGGCAAGGTCTTCAAGAACAAGAAGATGGCCGGTCATATGGGCGATGCCCGCGTGACGACGCAGAACCTCAAGGTTGTGCGCACGGATGCCGAGCGTGGCCTGATCATGGTCGAGGGTGCCGTTCCCGGCGCCAAGGGCGGCTGGATCGAGGTGCGCGATGCTGTGAAGCGCGCGCTTCCCAAGGAAGTTCCGTTCCCCGGCGCGTTCAAGTCGCGCGCCGCGGCTCCGGTCGAAGTGAAGGAGTCCGAGTGATGGACCTCAAGGTCACCACGCTTGACGGCGCGTCGGCTGGCGAGATCTCGCTCTCGGACGAGATTTTCGGCCTCGACCCGCGCAGCGACATCCTGCAGCGCATGGTCCGGTGGCAGCTTGCTCGCCGCCAGGCTGGCACGCACAAGTCGAAGGGTCGTTCCGAGATTTCGGGCACGACCAAGAAGATGTACAAGCAGAAGGGTACCGGCGGCGCTCGCCACGGTGCCAAGACTGCGCCGCAGTTCCGCGGCGGTGGCAAGGCTTTCGGTCCGGTCGTGCGCAGCCATGCGCATGACCTGACGAAGAAGTTCCGCCAGCTGGCGCTGAAGCATGCGCTGTCGTCGAAGGCGCGCAGCGAGAATCTCGTCATCGTCGCCGACGTCGCTCTCGACGCCGCGAAGACGAAGGCGGTCAAGGAGCGTTTTGCCAAGCTCGGCTGGGCGAATGCGCTGATCATCGACGGTGCGACGGTTGACACGAATTTCGGTCTGGCCGCGCGCAACGTCCCGCATATCGATGTCCTGCCCGTGCAGGGGATCAACGTCTACGACATTCTGCGCCGCGAGAAGCTCGTGCTGACCAAGGCTGCGGTCGAAGCGCTGCAGGAGCGGTTCAAATGAGCAACCCGACCCATTACGACATCATCCGCAGCCCGGTGCTCAGCGAAAAGTCAACGATCGCGACAGAGCAGGGCAAGGTGGTCTTCAACGTGCTGAAGAGCGCGACCAAGCCCGAGATCAAGGCGGCCGTCGAGGCGCTGTTCAAGGTCAAGGTCACCGGCGTCAACACCCTCGTCCGCAAGGGCAAGGTGAAGCGCTTCCGGGGCATCGTCGGCAAGCAGAGCGACCTGAAGAAGGCGATTGTGACGCTGGCCGAGGGCCAGTCGATCGACGTCTCGACCGGTCTCTAGAGCAGAAGAATAGGCTGAAGCCATGGCTCTCAAGCATTACAAGCCGACCACGCCGGGACAGCGCCAGCTCGTCCTCGTCGATCGCTCGGAGCTCTATGCCGGCAAGCCGGTCAAGGGCCTGACCGTTGGTCTCCGCCAGAGCGGCGGCCGCAACAATCTCGGCCGCGTCACGGCCTATGGGCGTGGCGGCGGTCACAAGCGCACCTATCGCCTGGTCGACTTCAAGCGCCGCAAGCGCGACATGACGGCTGTCGTCGAGCGGATCGAATATGATCCGAACCGCACGGCTTTCATCGCCCTCATCAAGTATGAGGACGGCGAGCTGAGCTACATCCTGGCGCCGCAGCGCCTGGCGATTGGCGATACTGTCGTGTCCGCGGCCCAGGCCGATGTGAAGCCTGGCAACTGCATGCCGCTCGGCGCGATGCCGGTTGGCACGATCGTCCACAATGTCGAGATGAAGCCCGGCAAGGGCGGTCAGATCGCACGGTCGGCCGGTGCCTATGCGCAGTATGTCGGCCGCGATGGCGGCATGGCGATCCTGCGGCTCAATTCCGGCGAGCAGCGCCTGGTGAGCCAGGCCTGTGTTGCGACGGTTGGTGCGGTGTCGAACCCGGACCATTCCAATATCTCGCTCGGTAAGGCTGGCCGCAACCGCTGGCTCGGCAAGCGCCCGAGCGTTCGCGGCGTCGCCATGAACCCGGTCGACCATCCGCATGGCGGCGGCGAAGGCCGTACGTCGGGCGGCCGTCATCCGGTTACCCCGTGGGGCAAGCCGACCAAGGGCAAAAAGACCCGCAACAACAAGTCGACAGACAAGTTCATCGCGCGCAGCCGTCATCTGCGCAAGGGCAAGTAAGAGAGGCTTTTCGTGGCTCGTTCAATCTGGAAAGGCCCGTTTGTTGACGGGTATCTCCTGCGCAAGGCCGAGAAGAGCCGCTCTTCGGGCCGCAGCGAGGTGGTGAAGATCTGGAGCCGTCGCTCCACGATCCTTCCGCAGTTCGTGGGACTGACCTTCGGCGTCTATAACGGCCAGAAGCACATTCCTGTCATCGTCAACGAGGACATGGTCGGTCACAAGTTCGGCGAGTTCTCGCCGACGCGCACCTACTACGGTCACACGGCCGACAAGAAGGCGAAGAGGAAGTAAGATGGGCAAGCCGAAGCGCGAACGCGCGCTGAAGGACACCGAGGCGCGCGCGATCACGCGCATGATCCGTGTCTCTCCGCGCAAGCTCAATCTGGTCGCGGCACTGATCCGCGGCAAGAAGGCCAGCGCCGCGCTTGCGGACCTGACCTTCTCCGAAAAGCGCATCGCTCGCGACGTCAAGAAGACGCTCGAGTCGGCGATCGCCAACGCCGAGAACAACCATGATCTCGACGTCGACGCTCTCGTCGTTGCCGAGGCGTTCGTTGGCAAGGCGCTGGTGATGAAGCGCTGGTCGCCGCGGGCTCGTGGCCGTGTCGGCCGGATCGAGAAGCCGTTTTCGCACCTGACGATCGTCGTGCGTGAAGCTGGGGAGGCCGCTTAATGGGCCAGAAAGTCAATCCGATCGGGCTCCGCCTCGGTATCAATCGGACCTGGGACAGCCGCTGGTTCGCCAACAAGGGCGAATATGGCCGCTTGCTCCATGAGGACCAGAAGATCCGCGAAGTGCTGATGAAGGATCTGAAGCAGGCTGCGGTCTCGAAGATCGTGATCGAGCGTCCGCACAAGAAGTGCCGCGTGACGATCCATTCGGCCCGTCCCGGCATCGTGATCGGCAAGAAGGGCGCTGATATCGAGAAGCTGCGCAAGACTGTTGCGAAGCTGACCGACAGCGAGGTTCACATCAATATCGTTGAAGTCCGCAAGCCGGAAATCGACGCGAACCTGGTCGCCGCCTCGATCGCCCAGCAGCTGGAGCGCCGCGTTGCGTTCCGCCGTGCGATGAAGCGTTCGGTGCAGTCCGCGATGCGCCTCGGCGCCGAGGGCATCCGCATCAACGCATCGGGCCGCCTTGGCGGTGCCGAGATCGCGCGTCTGGAATGGTACCGCGAGGGCCGCGTGCCGCTGCACACGCTCCGTGCCGATATCGACTACGGCACGGCGACTGCGCACACGGCCTATGGCACGTGCGGCATCAAGGTCTGGATCTTCAAGGGCGAAATCCTTGAGCATGACCCGATGGCGTCCGAGCGTCGCCAGACGGAAGGTAACGAGCAGGGCTCGGGCAGCGGTCGTCGTCGCGATAACGCGGCCTGACAGCTACCGCACCTGAAGCCGAGAGAGAACGAAAATGCTGCAACCGAAGCGCACCAAGTTCCGCAAGCAGTTCAAGGGCAGGATCCACGGCGTCGCCAAGGGCGGCACCGACCTGAACTTCGGCGGTTTCGGGCTGAAGGCGATGGAGCCGGAGCGGGTCACCGCCCGGCAGATCGAGGCGGCTCGCCGCGCGATCACCCGCGCGATGAAGCGTGCCGGCCGTGTCTGGATCCGGGTGTTCCCGGACGTTCCGGTCACGTCCAAGCCGACCGAAGTCCGAATGGGCAAAGGCAAGGGCGCGCCGGAATACTGGGCGTCGCGGGTCAAGCCGGGACGGATCATGTTCGAGGTGGACGGCGTCGACGAGGAGACCGCGCGCGAAGCGCTGCGTCTCGGCGCGGCGAAGCTGCCGATCAAGACGCGCTTCGTACAGCGCATCGCCGATTGAGCGGCGTACGGACGAGGATAGAGCCATGAAGGCGAAGGACGTTCGGCTGCAGACGGCCGATCAGCTCGACACAGAGCTCGCGAACCTGAAGAAGGAGCAGTTCAACCTGCGCTTTCAGCGGGCGACCGGGCAGCTCGAGAATACCGCACGAGTCCGGCAAGTTCGCCGCGACATCGCGAGAATCAAGACTATCGCCGCGCAGAAGCGCGGCGCAGATCAGAGCTGAGGAGGCGAATATGCCAAAACGCGTTCTGCAGGGCAGCGTCGTCAGCGACACGAATGACAAGACCGTCGTCGTGCTGGTCGAGCGCCGCTTCACGCATCCCGTCATGAAGAAGACGGTGCGCCGGTCGAAGAAGTACCAGGCCCATGACGAGGCCAACACATACAAGGTCGGCGACACGGTCTTCATTGAAGAATCGAAGCCGATTTCGAAGAACAAGCGTTGGGTCGTGCTCGGCACCGAATTGTCGGACGGCAAGTAGCGCACGGAAGAGGTTTGTCGCGGCTTTCGCCTGTTGGGCGAGGGCAGTGACCAGAAAGCAGGCGGCCAGTCATGATTCAGATGCAGACTAACCTCGACGTGGCGGATAATTCCGGCGCTCGTCGTGTGATGTGCATCAAGGTTCTCGGCGGTTCCAAGCGGAAATACGCCTCGGTCGGCGACATCATTGTCGTCTCGATCAAGGAGGCGATCCCGCGGGGTCGCGTCAAGAAGGGCGACGTCATGAAGGCGGTCGTTGTCCGTACCGCGAAGGACATTCGTCGTCCCGACGGCAGCGTCATCCGCTTCGACAAGAATGCGGCGGTGCTGATCAACAATCAGAAGGAGCCGATCGGGACCCGTATCTTCGGACCGGTTCCGCGCGAACTGCGCGCGAAGAACCACATGAAGATCATCTCGCTCGCGCCAGAGGTGCTGTGATGGCTGCCAAGATCAAGAAAGGCGACAACGTCGTCGTCCTGACCGGCAAGGACAAGGGCAAGTCCGGCGAAGTGCTGACCGTGTTCCCGACTGAGGAGCGCGCGGTCGTTCGCGGCGTCAATATCGCCCGCCGGCACCAGAAGCAGACGGCGAGCGAGCAGGGCGGAATCGTCTCCAAGGAGATGCCGATTCATCTGTCGAATATCGCTGTGGCGGATCCGACGGACGGCAAGCCGACCCGGGTTGGTTTCAAGGTATCCGAAGACGGGCGCAAGCAACGCGTCGCAAAACGTTCGGGAGAAGTGATCGATGGCTGAGGCAGCTTACGAGCCGCGGCTCAAGAAGTTCTACGAGGACGAGGTTCGCTCGAAGCTCGCAGCCGAATTCGGCTACGGCAATCCGATGCAAATCCCGCGTCTCGACAAGATCGTGCTCAACATGGGCATCGGCGAAGCGGTGAACGACTCCAAGAAGGTCGGTACGGCGCTCGCGGATCTCGCCCAGATCGCTGGCCAGAAGCCGGCTGTCACCAAGGCGCGCAAGTCGATCGCCACCTTCAAGGTGCGCGAGTTCATGCCGATCGGCGGCAAGGTGACGCTGCGCAAGGCGCGGATGTACGAGTTCCTCGATCGCCTGGTCACGATCGCGCTTCCGCGTGTTCGTGACTTCCGGGGTCTCAATCCGAAGAGCTTCGACGGCCGTGGCAACTATGCCATGGGCATCAAGGAGCACATCATTTTCCCGGAGATCAACTACGACAAGGTCGACCAGGTCTGGGGCATGGACGTCATCGTCTGCACCACGGCCAAGACGGATGAGGAAGCCCGCGCCCTTCTGAAGGCGCTCAACTTCCCGTTCCGCCAGTAAGTCGCCGGGAAAGGATAGGACGAGATGGCTAAGAAGAGCTCCATCGAGAAGAACAACCGGCGTCGGGATCTGGCGAAGCAGTACGCCAATCGCCGCAGCAAGCTGAAGGCTGTCGCCAATGACGAGAGCCTGCCGCTGGAGGAGCGCTTCCAGGCGCGCCTCAAGCTGGCGGAGCTTCCGCGCAATTCCTCGCCGACCCGCATCCGTAATCGGTGCGCGGTCACGGGGCGCCCGCGCGGCGTCTATCGCAAGCTGATGATGTCGCGTATCGCTTTGCGCGAACTTGGGTCGCTGGGTCTTATCCCGGGCCTGGTCAAGTCGAGCTGGTAGGGAGCACGGTCCGATGACGATGACCGATCCTTTGGGTGATATGCTCACCCGGATTCGTAATGCCCAGATGCGCCGGCAGTCGAAGGTTTCGACGCCGTCCTCGAAGCTGCGCGAGAACGTTCTCGAAGTCTTGCAGCAGGAAGGCTACATCCGCGGCTTCGCCGCCGTGGATCATGGCGATGGCAAGGCGGAGCTCGAGATCGAGCTGAAGTATTTCGACGGCGAGCCTGTGATCCGTACAATCGAGCGTGTCTCGAAGCCGGGTCGCCGCGTCTACGCCTCTGTGAAGAGCATCCCGCGCGTCAAGAATGGCCTCGGTGTCTCCATCCTGTCCACGCCGAAGGGCGTGATGTCGGATGCAGATGCCCGTGAACAGAATGTCGGCGGAGAAGTTCTCTGCCAGGTATTCTGATCTGGCCTTGGCGCAACACGAACCGGACGGATTGGTCTGATGTCTCGTATTGGTAAAAAGCCGGTGGCGGTGCCGAAGGGCGTCACGACCACCATCAATGGCCAGACGGTCTCCGTGAAGGGGCCGAAGGGGGAACTCTCCTTCGACTTCACGGATCATGTCTCCGTTGAAATGACGGATGGCGGTATTCAGGTTTCGCCGCGTGACGGGTCCAAGCCGGCTCGCGCCGCCTGGGGCATGTCGCGGACGATGATCGCGAACCTGATGAAGGGCGTGACCGACGGCTTCTCCAAGAAGCTTGAGATCAACGGCGTCGGCTATCGTGCGGCGGTTCAGGGGACAAACCTGCAACTGGCGCTTGGATATAGCCACGACGTAGTCTATCCGATCCCGGCAGGGATCACGATCCAGTGCGCCAAGCCGACCGAGATTCTCGTCTCGGGTACGGATCGGCAGCGGGTCGGTCAGGTCGCTGCAGAAATCCGCGACTTCCGCGGTCCCGAGCCTTACAAGGGCAAGGGCGTGAAATATGCGACCGAAACGATCTTCCGCAAGGAAGGCAAGAAGAAGTAACGGAGACCGTCATGGCCAACACTCAGAAGGACCGGCGCGCAGCGCGTGTCCGCCGTGCGCTCCGCAAGGTCGCATCGGGGCGTCCGCGCCTCAGCGTGCACCGCTCGTCGGAGCATATTTACGCCCAGGTGATCGACGATGCCGACGGTCGCACGCTCGCGGCTGCCTCGACCCTCGAAAAGGATCTGCGCGCCTCGCTGAAGACCGGAGCCGACAAGGCTGCCGCTGAAGCAGTCGGCAAGCTTGTCGCCGAGCGGGCGAAGGCTGCCGGTGTCACGGCGGTCGTGTTCGACCGCGGGTCATATCTTTTCCACGGCCGCGTCAAGGCGCTGGCCGACGGGGCACGCGAGGGCGGCCTCGATTTCTGATGCGCCCCTGACGCGCGTCTAACGGAACAACAGGACGATTGGGATTTCGATGGCCAGAGAGCAGCGGGAAGAGCGCGACAGCGAATTCGTCGACAAGCTCGTTCACATCAATCGCGTCGCGAAGGTGGTGAAGGGCGGCCGGCGGTTCGGCTTTGCGGCCCTCGTCGTCGTCGGCGACCAGAAGGGCCGTGTCGGCTTCGGACACGGCAAGGCGCGTGAAGTGCCGGAAGCGATCCGCAAGGCGACGGAAGCGGCAAAGCGGGCGCTGGTTCGCGTTCCGCTGCGCGACGGCCGTACGCTGCATCACGACGTGTTCGGTCGCCATGGCGCCGGCCGCGTGTTCCTGCGCGCTGCGCCTCCCGGCACCGGCATCATCGCCGGCGGCCCGATGCGTGCGGTGTTCGAGACGCTCGGCGTCCAGGACGTCGTCGCCAAGTCGATGGGTTCGTCGAACCCGTATAACATGGTGCGTGCCACCTTCGCCGCGCTTGCGGCTGAGGACAGCCCGCGCAGCGTGGCATCGCGCCGCGGTATCAAGGTTTCGGTGCTTCAGTCCCGCCGCGGCGGTGACGCTGAAGCGACCGCCGAAGCCTGATAGCCGTCACCATTCGAGGAATTGACCGATGGCTAAGAAGACCGAAGGCGCGGCTGCCAAGACGCTGATCGTCGAACAGACCGCCAGCCCGATTCGCCGGCCGGCCGAACAGCGCGCGACGCTGATCGGCCTCGGCCTCAACCGGATCCGTCGCCGTTCGACGCTGCAGGACACGCCTGCGGTTCGCGGCATGATCGCCAAGGTGGCTCACCTCGTCCGCGTTGTGGACGAGACCTGAGTCATAGAAGGACCAGTCCGATGAAGCTCAACGAGATCAACGACAATCCGGGTGCCCACAAGTCGCGCATTCGCGTCGGCCGTGGCATCGGCTCCGGCAAGGGCAAGACGGGCGGACGCGGCGTCAAGGGCCAGAAGTCCCGTACCGGCGTCGCCATCAAGGGCTTCGAGGGTGGCCAGATGCCGCTGCATCGGCGCCTGCCGAAGCGCGGCTTCAACAACATCTTCGCGCTCGACTTCAACGAGGTCGGCCTCGGCCGCATCCAGACCGCCATCGCGGCGGGCAAGCTGGACGCCTCGAAGGCCGTTACCGCTGAGGCGCTCAAGGAAGCCGGCGTCATCCGCCGCGTCAAGGATGGCGTTCGCATCCTCGGCAATGGCGAGCTGACCACCGCAGTGACCTTCGAAGTCGCCGGTGCGTCGAAGCCTGCGCTCGAGGCGATCGAGAAGGCTGGCGGCACCGTCAAGGTGCTCGTGGCGAAGACGGTCGAGGACGCCGCCGCGGCGTCCTGAGACATATCGCACCTATCGTCGGGACGCCGCTTGATGCGGCGTCTCCGAAAGCCCAGTTTATGTCCCTCGATGGACATAGGATCCCGTCCTGCGGGTCCGATCGGAGCGGCGAATGGCATCTGCGGCTGAACAACTTGCGGCCAACCTCAATTTTGGCGCGTTCGCCAAGGCCGATGCTCTCAAGAAGCGCATCTGGTTCACGCTGGGCGCGCTCATCGTATATCGCCTCGGGACCTATATCCCGCTGCCGGGCATCAATCCGGAAGCGCTGGCGAGCGCGTTCAACAACCAGCAGTCCGGCATCCTGGGCCTGTTCAACATGTTCTCCGGCGGTGCCGTCGGACGCATGGCGATCTTTGCGCTCGGAATCATGCCGTATATCTCGGCGTCGATCATCATTCAGCTGATGACGTCGATCATACCGTCGCTCGACGCCCTGAAGAAGGAAGGCGAGGCGGGTCGCAAGATCATTAATCAGTACACCCGTTATGGCACCGTGCTGCTGGCCGTCGTTCAGGCCTACGGCATTTCGGTTGGCCTCGAGGGTGGCACCAATATCGTCATCGATCCTGGTCTCTTCTTCCGCATCACGGCTGTGCTGACCCTGACAGGCGGCACGATGTTCCTGATGTGGCTCGGCGAGCAGATCACGTCGCGCGGCATCGGCAACGGCATCTCGCTCATCATCTTCGCCGGCATCGTGGCGAACCTGCCGCATGCGCTCGCTGGTATGCTCGATCTGAGCCGGCAGGGTGCGCTTCCGGCCTGGGTCGTCCTGCTGGTTGCCATCGTGGCCATCGCGGCGATCCTGTTCATCGTGTTCATGGAGCGCGCCCAGCGCCGCCTGATCATCCAGTATCCGAAGCGCCAGGTTGGCAACCGGATGTTCCAGGGCGAGTCTTCGCACCTGCCGCTGAAGCTGAACACCTCGGGCGTCATCCCGCCGATCTTCGCCTCGTCGCTGCTGTTGTTGCCGGCCACGATCGCCAACTTCTCGCAGGGCAAGGGGCCCGGCTGGTTCAACAGCATCGTCGCGCTGCTCGGCCACGGCACGATCCTCTACATGGCGCTCTACGCTGCGATGATCGTGTTCTTCGCCTTCTTCTACACCGCGATCGTGTTCAATCCTTCCGACACGGCCGACAATCTGAAGAAGCATGGCGGCTTCATTCCGGGCATCCGTCCGGGCCAGCGCACAGCCGAATATATCGACTACGTGCTGACGCGAATCACGGTGCTTGGCGCGATCTATCTGGTGATTGTCTGCCTCCTGCCGGAATTCCTGATTTCGGCGACCCACGTGCCCTTCTATTTCGGCGGAACCTCGCTGCTCATCGTGGTCAACGTGACGATGGACACCGTGTCGCAGGTGCAAGGCCACCTGCTTGCGCATCAGTATGAAGGGCTCGTCAAGAAGTCGAAGCTGAAGGGGAAGAGGCGATGAGACTGATCCTGCTCGGACCACCGGGGGCTGGTAAGGGCACACAGTCTGCTCGTCTCGTGAAGCAGTACGGAATTCCGCAGCTTTCGACTGGCGACATGCTGCGCGCTGCGGTCGCCGCGGGTACGCCGATCGGTGTACGCGCAAAGGCGATCATGGATGCCGGCAATCTGGTCTCGGACGATGTCGTCATCGGCATCGTCGCAGACCGGATCGAGCTGCCGGATGCGCGGAAGGGCTTCATTCTCGATGGTTTCCCTCGGACCATCGCCCAGGCTGATGCCCTGGAAGCCATGTTGGCCAGCAAGGGCCTCAAGCTCGATCTCGTCGTCGAGCTGAAGGTTGACCATTCAAAATTGATCGAACGGATCGTCAAGCGCGCGGATGAAACCAAGGCGCGGGGTGAGCCAGTTCGCAAGGACGACGATCCCGAGGTGTTCAAGACCCGGCTTGCTGCCTATCAGCGTGATACGGCGGCGATTTCGCCTTACTACAAGGCGCGGGGCCGTCTCATCGAGATTGATGGCATGCGTCCGATCGATGAAGTCTGGGGCGACATTGAAAAAGTCGTCGCTCCTCTTGACGAAGCGGTCGCGAGCCGATAAGGGTCGCGCCTCTTTACTTTTCGGGTGGCGACGTCCCCTGTTTCAGGGACGGCGTCGCTTGCTTATGACGATTTCGTTCGCATGGGCCGGCCTCCACCGGACGCGGACATAACCGCCGCATTGTTTCGATGTGGCTGACATGGAGACGGCAATGGCCCGTATCGCAGGCGTTAATATTCCGACGAACAAGCGCGTGATCATCGCGCTGCAGTATATCCATGGCATCGGCGCGAAGCATGCCCAGGACATCGTGACGAAGGTCAACATCGACCCGTCGCGCCGCGTCAACGAACTTTCAGACGCCGAAGTCCTGCAGATCCGCGAAGCGATCGACCGCGATTACGTCGTCGAGGGCGATTTGCGCCGCGAAGTCGCGATGAACATCAAGCGCCTGATGGACCTTGGCTGCTATCGCGGCCTGCGTCACCGTCGTGGCCTGCCGGTTCGCGGCCAGCGCACGCATACCAATGCGCGCACCCGCAAGGGTCCGGCCAAGCCGATCGCCGGCAAGAAGAAGTAAGAGACGAGATTGGGGCGCTAGGCCCCCGGTGGAGCCGCCGGCATTACGGCGGTGTCGAGATCGAACCTAAGGATAGAGAATGGCTAAGGACACGACGCGCATTCGCCGCCGCGAGCGCAAGAACATTTCCTCCGGCGTCGCGCATGTGAATTCGACGTTCAACAACACCATGATCACCATCACCGATGCGCAGGGGAACACCATTTCCTGGTCGTCCGCCGGCATGATGGGCTTCAAGGGCTCGCGTAAGTCGACCCCGTACGCCGCTCAGATGGCGGCCGAGGACGCGAGCAAGAAGGCCGCCGAGCACGGCATGAAGACGCTGGAAGTCGAGGTTTCGGGACCCGGTTCGGGCCGTGAGTCGGCTCTGCGCGCACTGCAGGCCGCCGGCTTCACCATCACCTCCATCCGCGACGTCACGCCGATCGCTCACAATGGCTGCCGTCCGCGCAAGCGTCGTCGTGTCTGACGACCCGGGCCGGCGCCTTCGGGCGCCGGCATTCGCGCATCGGCATTCCGCCCGTCGGTGTCTCCGGGGTGTCGCGTCTCCGGTTCCAACGGTGGCGCTTGAGATCGAAAGGATACGGTCGTGATCCATAAGAATTGGCAAGAGCTGATCAAGCCGAACAAGCTCGAGGTTGCGCCGGGCTCCGATCCGAAGCGCCTGGCAACCGTCGTGGCCGAGCCTCTGGAGCGGGGCTTTGGCCTGACGCTCGGCAACGCCCTGCGTCGCGTGCTGCTGTCGTCGCTTCAGGGCGCCGCGGTGACCGCGGTGCAGATCGACGGCGTGCTGCATGAATTCTCGTCGATTGCCGGCGTGCGTGAGGATGTCACTGACATCATCCTCAACATCAAGGAAATCGCGATCAAGATGCAGGGCGACGGCCCGAAGCGCATGGTCGTCCGGAAGCAGGGACCTGGCGTCGTCACCGCTGGCGACATCCAGACGGTTGGCGATATCGAGGTTCTCAATCCCGAGCTGGTGCTCTGCACCCTCGACGATGGCGCCGAGATCCGCATGGAGTTCACGGTCAACACCGGCAAAGGTTACGTGCCGGCCGACCGGAACCGTCCCGAGGATGCCCCGATCGGCCTCATTCCGGTCGACAGCATCTATTCGCCGGTCAAGAAGGTGTCGTACCGCGTCGAGAACACCCGCGAGGGCCAGGTTCTCGATTACGACAAGCTGACCCTGACGGTCGAGACCGACGGCTCGCTGCGCCCTGACGATGCCGTTGCCTATGCAGCGCGTATCATTCAGGACCAGCTGTCGATCTTCGTCAATTTCGAAGAGCCGCAGAAGGAGACGACGACGGAGAGCATTCCGGAACTCGCCTTCAATCCTGCGCTGCTCAAGAAGGTTGACGAGCTCGAGCTTTCGGTGCGTTCGGCCAACTGCCTCAAGAACGACAACATCGTCTATATCGGCGACCTCATCCAGAAGACCGAAGCCGAGATGCTCCGGACTCCGAACTTTGGTCGCAAGTCGCTGAACGAGATCAAGGAAGTTCTCGCCCAGATGGGTCTCCATCTCGGCATGGAGGTCACGAACTGGCCGCCGGAGAACATCGAAGAACTCGCCAAGCGTTACGAAGACCATTATTGAGATCCCGACCCACGGCGTGAGCCGCCGGTCTAGAAACTGAGGAGAGAGCCATGCGCCACGGTAATTCCGGCCGCAAGTTCAGCCGCACCGCCAGCCACCGTAAGGCGATGTTCGCCAATATGGCCGTGGCGCTGATCACCCACGAGCAGATCACCACGACCCTGCCGAAGGCGAAGGATCTTCGCCCGATCGTCGAGAAGCTCATCACGCTCGGCAAGCGCGGCGATTTGCACGCGCGTCGCCAGGCGATCGCGCAGCTGCGCGACGTCGCGGCTGCTGCCAAGCTGTTCGACACGCTTGGGCCGCGCTACAAGGAGCGTCAGGGTGGTTACACCCGCGTTCTCAAGGCTGGCTTCCGCCATGGCGACAATGCGCCGGTTGCGGTCATCGAGTTCGTCGAGCGCGATGTGGATGCCAAGGGCGCTTCGGATCGTGCCCGGGCGGCCGCCGAAGAGGCGCAGGGCGAGAGCGTCGCCGCCTGATTTCGGGCGCGCGATCGCAGAATTCGAAGGGCGGCCGAGAGGCCGCCCTTTTTCGTTTGCGGTCGCTAGCTTTATGGAATGGCGGGCGCCGGAAAGGCGAGGATATTGCCCGTGTAGCTCTCGACGACGAGGCTGAAGGGCCGCCCGTCGGCGCGCTTCAGCACGGCACGGTGACGCAGCAGGAAATCGGGGATCGCCAGCGGCGACGAAGCTTTCGTCGCCGGCGCGATCGGCTGCAGCGCCCAGGTCTCGGGCAGCGGCTGCCAAAGGAGAGTTGCGTCGAGAGTGGTGCGCGTGAACCGGAGCGGCGCGACCACGCGTCCGAAGCTGGTGCTCGTGGTCTCGAGGGCTTGGTTCATCTCGTCAGTGAGACGAGCCGGCAGGTACCAGTTGTCGGCTTCCGAGAGGACGTGCGTGCCGCAGGTAAGGCGCACGCGCCTGTAAGCGACCGCCTCGTCTGGCGCTGCTTCGAGCCGTTCGCGGATTTCGGGGTCTGCGGCCTTGTCCTGTCCCGTTATCCGCTCGGCGATGATCTTCGATCCGGCCGGCGCCAGCGCGTGCGTGTTGCACCAGCGGTCAAGTGTCAGGGTGGCGGAGGGGCTGGAGAGCAACTCTGCGTTCAGCGTCTGGATGAGGGCCAGCGCTGCCAGCCGCGTCACCGCGGTATCGGGCCAAGCCTGGTGCTCAGCCGCACGTGCAAACGTCTGGCCGAGGCCAGCGAGATGCAGCGCCGCGGCAAGGGCCGTTGCAGCGATCAGGCGACGCGACATTGAGATGATTCCCGCGATGAAGTCGACGAATGCTCTGCCCGTCCTCAAAGCTTGTCGAAGCTTGCGAAGCGGAAGAGGAAGCTTGGTTCGGTCATGGACTGGTCCAGCGACAGGCGGCTCGAGCGGAAACAGTCGGGGTCGTCGGGGAAGAACGAGCCCGAGAAGCGGACGGCATCGCCCACGGCGAGCTTGCCGACGGCTGCGGCCAGAGGCGTCCCGGCGAGTATCAGCGTCTTGTCGTCGATATCCGACATCGCATTGTTCCAGGTCTTCACAAGCGTGCCATCCGGCAGGGCGATCGAGAGAATCGTGCGGCCGCCGGGATCCCGGTCGAGCTCCTTCACGGTGCCGACCCAGCCCTGGATGTCGGGCTTCTTGACGGCTGCGCAGATGTCCGCGGCGCGGCTGGACTGCACAGAGGCTCGATCGTCATCGCCGGCCTTATCATATTCGGTGCGCGCGTCGGAGACGGCCTTGGTGAAGGCCGACTCTTCGCGGGTCTGCTGCGGCGCCAGTGCAGCGAGCTTCTCCGCTTCGGTTGGCGGTGGCGGTTGGGCCGGCGTCGCGGGCGCCGGCGTCGGCTCGGGAGCAGGCGTTTGGGGCGGCGTGGCCGATGTGTCGGTCAGCGGGTCCGTCTCCGTGCCGACAACGGTGGTCGTGGGGACGGAAAGCGGCGCCGGCAGCTTGATCGGTGCCAACTGCGACTCGTCCTTCGCCGATGCGGGCGCGGGGAGCACCGAGGGCTGCTGCGCCGGGGTAGGTTCGCTCGGCGTGATCATGGCGGGCGCTGGCAGGGGCTCGGGATCCGGTTGCGACTCGGGCTCGGGCGCCGCGGGCGCGGGCAGGGGCAGGCTCGCGACATCGAAGGCTGGGAGGCGCGGCTTGAAGATCACGCCACCGGCGCCGGAAACCAGCACCACGACGCCGAGCGAAGCCAGCAGGCTGTTGACGAGCCGCGGGCCTTTCAGAATCAGGGACATGACCCCGACAAGCAGGATCATCAGGCCGGCGATGAACAGCAGAACCCAGAGCATCGGTTTCCTTCTCGCCCCTCGGCCATTATCCAGATGGCGAGCATCCCGCCAAGCCCCCGAATCAGGCGAAAGGTGATGCTCTACCGGCGAAGCGGCTGTGCCAAGCCGCTCAGTGATCATTGGCGGATTCATTGAGCCAACGCGTCACGGGCTCGCCTCAATTGATGGCGAATCGTCGTCTCTTGGCAACAACATGGAGATTGGGCGCATGCGGGCACGCGTGATGATGGCTTTGGCTCTCGCCGGATTGCTTCTGCCGGGCCTGGCACCACTGGCGGCCGAAGCGGCTGCGCCGAGCATTCCGCCATCCGAGGCGGCGCTTCGCTATTCGTTCGCGCCGTTGGTGAAGCGGGTCTCGCCCGCTGTCGTCAATGTCTATGCCTCGCGCGTCGTGCAGCAGCGGGTCTCGCCCTTCATGGACGATCCCTTCTTCCGCCAGTTCTTCGGCGGTGGAGGCGGGGGAGCGCCGCGCACGCGGATCCAGCAGTCGCTTGGCTCGGGCGTGATCATCGACAAGTCGGGCATCGTGGTGACGAATTATCACGTCATCGCCAATGCCGATGAGGTCAAGGTCGCTCTTTCGGACAAGCGGGAGCTCGCGGCCGACATCGTCCTCAAGGACGAGCGGATGGACCTTGCCGTTCTGAGGCTCAAGGGTGCCGCCGGACCGTTCCCGGTCGTCGAATTCGCCGACAGCGATGCGCTCGCCGTTGGCGATCTCGTTCTGGCCATCGGTGATCCGTTCGGCGTCGGGCAGACCGTGACGAGCGGTATCGTCTCGGCGCTTGCCCGCACGCAGGTCGGCGCCGCTGACTATCAGTTCTATATCCAGACGGATGCAGCGATTAATCCGGGCAACTCCGGTGGTGCGCTCGTCGACATGGACGGCCGCCTCGTCGGCATCAACACCGCCATCTATTCGCGCTCCGGCGGCTCGATTGGCATCGGCTTCGCCATTCCCTCCAACATGGTCCAGGTGATCACCAAGGCGGCGCTCTCCGATGGCAAGGTTCGTCTGCCGTGGATTGGCGCCGAGTTCCAGCAGGTGACGCCGGATCTTGCGGATGGACTTGGGCTCGATCGGCCGCATGGCGCGCTGGTCGCGGGCGTGACTGATGGCAGTCCGGCCGAGAAGGCAGGGCTCACGGCCGGCGACCTCGTCGTCAGCGCCGACGGGATCGACATCGACGATCCGAATGGGCTCAACTATCGCCTGGTGACCAAGGGGATCGGCGCCTCTGTGCAACTCGGACTGCTGCGCGGCGGCAAGCCGGCGAATGCCACGATCGTATTGGCGTCGGCACCCGAGATCCCGCCGCGCGAGGAACTGACGCTGAAATCGGAATCGCCGTTCCAGGGTGCGACGGTCGTCAATCTCTCTCCAGCCGTGATCGCCGATACCGGCTATAAGGGACGGCGGACCAAGGGTGTGCTGATCGAGAAGGTTGATGACGGTTCAATCGCGGCAAGCGTCGGTTTCCAGGCCGGCGACGTCGTCGTCGAGGTCAACGGCCAGGCGGTCGATGCGACGCGGACACTGGCGGCGATGACGGGGCGGCCGGCTGATCTCTGGCGGTTGACGATCGAGCGCGACGGAAGGCTCATTCGCTCGACGATCGGAGGATGACGTGAGCAATCTTTTCGAGGCGGCTGGCATGGAGCGGGCGGCGCCACGGCCGCTCGCCGATCGTCTGCGCCCCGAAAAGCTGTCTGACGTTGTCGGGCAGGACCACCTCGTCGGCACGTCCGGCGCGCTGACGCGCATGCTGAATTCTGGCTCGCTCGGCTCGATGATTTTCTGGGGGCCGCCTGGCACCGGCAAGACGACGGTGGCACGGTTGCTCGCCGGCGAGACGGATCTGCATTTCGAGCAGGTCTCGGCTGTTTTCTCAGGGGTCGCCGACCTCAAGAAGGTGTTCGAGCAGGCCCGGGCGCGGCGGCAGATCGGCAAGGGCACGTTGCTCTTCGTCGACGAGATCCACCGCTTCAACCGCGCGCAGCAGGACAGCTTCCTGCCGGTGATGGAGGACGGCACGGTGACGCTGGTCGGCGCCACCACCGAGAACCCGTCCTTTGAGCTCAATGCGGCGCTGCTCTCGAGGGCGCGGGTGCTGGTCTTTCATTCGCATGGACCAGATTCGATCGCGCAGCTTCTCGCCCGCGCCGAAGCGGTGGAGCAGCGACCCTTGCCGCTCGATGAGGAGGCGCGCGAGGTTTTGATCCGTATGGCGGACGGCGACGGGCGCGCCTCGCTGACGCTCGCCGAAGAGGTGTGGCGCGCGGCGCAGCCGGGCGAGATCTTCGATGCGGCCGGCCTGCAGGAGATCGTCCAGCGCCGGGCGCCGATCTACGACAAGGGCCAGGACGGGCACTACAATCTGATCTCGGCGCTGCACAAATCGGTGCGCGGCTCCGATCCTGACGCGGCGCTCTATTATCTCGCGCGCATGTTCGATGCGGGCGAGGATCCGCTCTATCTCGGGCGTCGGCTAGTCCGGATGGCGGTCGAGGATATCGGCCTTGCCGACCCTCAGGCGCTCGTCATCGCCAACGCGGCGAAGGATGCCTACGACTATCTCGGCAGTCCGGAGGGCGAGCTCGCTTTCGCGCAGGCGGCTGTCTATCTCGCGACAGCGCCGAAATCGAATGCCGTCTACACGGCCTTCAAGGCGGCGACGCAGGCGGCCAAGCAGGGCGGCTCGCTGCTGCCGCCGAAGACCATCCTGAACGCGCCGACGAAGCTGATGAAGACGGAGGGCTACGGCGAGGGCTACCGCTACGATCACGATGAGCCCGACGCCTTCTCTGGCCAGAACTATTTCCCGGATGCCCTTGGCCGACAGTCCTTCTACGAGCCGGTTGAGCGCGGCTTCGAGCGCGAGATCCGGAAGCGGATGGACTATTGGGCGAAGCTGAGAAACGAGCGCGGCGGATAGAGCTGCTCGCCTGTTGTCGGGCTTGACGCTGAGGCTGCCCGCATGCCCGGATACGGCGTTCAATCGTTCCGGAGCCGCTCGCATGTTCCTTATCGGCCAATACGACTCGCCGTTCGTCCGCCGCGTTGGCGTTGCGCTCCGGCTTTATGAGATCGATTTCGAGCATCGGCCTTGGTCAAGCTTCGGCGATGCCGAGAAGATTGCGGCCTACAATCCGCTTCGCCGCGTGCCAACTTTGGTGCTCGACAGCGGCGAGGTGCTGATCGAGAGCGCGGCGATCCTCGACTTTTTGGATGAGGAGGTCGGCCCTGACAGGGCGATGATCGCCGATCATGGTCCCGACCGGCGTCGGGCTCTCAAGACCGCGGCTCTGGCGACCGGGCTTGCCGACAAGGCGGTGATCCTCTTTTACGAGGGCGTTCTGCACAAGGAGAAGTCGGACGTCTGGGTGGCTCGCTGCAAGGCGCAGATCCATGATGTTCTCGATGCCCTGGAGCAGGAGCGGGCGGCACGCACCACGACATGGTGGTATGGCGATCGCATAGGCCATGCCGACATAGCGGTCGCCTGCGCGCTCCGATTCCTGCGCGACGTGCATACCGATCTCTTTGGCAATCATCCGGCGCTGTTGGCCCATGCCGAGCGTTGCGAGGCGCTGCCGGTCTTCCAGGAAATTGCGCAGGCCTTCAGCCCGCCGGCCTGAGCCTCACCGCTCCGGCGCGAGGCGGCGGCGCCACCAGGTTGCGGCGGCGGCGATCAGCGCGAGCACGAAGAGCAGGCCGAAGCTGGTCTCGACGGCGCCCAGCATCGGGTGGCCGTAGAAGAATATGTCCTTGTCGCTGGCCCCGGCGATGACCTCTGTCCGCCAGCGCAGCATCGAGGCGGATGAGGCGACGCCGAGGCTGACGCCAAGCATGCGGGCAAGGTTGATCAGGGCGCCGGCCTCGCCGGAGAAGGCGGGCGGCGCCGAGCCCATGGTGGCGCTGTTGTTCGGGGCCATGAAGAAGCCGAGACCGGCGCCGAAGACGGCAAGCGCCACCATGCCGACGGCGCGCGAGGGCGTCGCTTCCAGCGCGACCATCGAGAGCGTCAAGAGCGCTGCCGCAGCCAATGTCATGCCGAACAGCGCCAGCGTTGCCGTGCCATGGCGCTTGACCAGCGCGCCGGCAAAAGGGGCTGCGATGCCGAGCGCGATCGGGATAGCCGAGAGGCGGAGGCCTGCGCGCGTCGGGGTCTCATGCAACCCGCGGATCGCGGCATAGGACATCAAATAGAACATGCCATAGAGCAGCGCATACGAGAGCAGCACGGCGAGAACGCCGAGCGAGAACGGCTTCGACGTGAAGATATCGAGATTGACGAGAGGCGAGGCGGTGCGCTTTTCCCTCAGGATGAACAGCGCCAGTAGCGCGACGCCGCCGATGCCGAAGGCGAGCGAGGGCAACGAGGTGAGGCCCCAATCGGCGATGTGATTGAGGACGAGCACCAGCGAAACGAGCGCGGGACCGAGTAACAGTGCGCCCTGCCAGTCAAACGGGCGCAGGTCGCGCTCCATGTCATCAGGCAGGATCAGCCAGCCCGCCACGGCACCGAGGAGGCCGATCGGCACCGTGACCCAGAAGATCGCCTGCCAGCCGAAGAAGCCGAGCAGCAGGCCGCCGGCGATCGGCCCGAGGCTGACGCCGACCGCCTGGGCGGCGGAAAAATAGCCCATGGCGCGCGCCCGAAGCTCCTTGCCGGCCGCGCGATTGAGAATCACGATCGAATTGGCGCCGAGGCTCGCGCCGCCAATTCCCTGCAGGATGCGGAAGGCGATCAATTCCGGCAGGCTGGTGGCCATGGCACAGAGCGCAGAGGCGGCCACGAAGACGAGGATGCCGGCGAGATAGAGCTTCTTGCGCCCGAACATTTCGCAGAGGCGACCGAAGACGGGAAGCGCGGCGGAAAAAGCGAGTACATAGGCAAGCGCGACCCAGCTTGCGAGCGTTTCCCGGGTCTGGAAGGTCACTGCGAGATCGGGCAGCGCGAGTTGAACCACGCTGGCGTCGAACTGGCCCATCGCCGCGCCGATGCAGGTGATCGCGACAATCGGCCAGGGATTGGCGCCCTGCGAAGGTGCTGCGCCAGTTGTCGGCTGCCCCGTCTTCGGGTCTCCACGCGACGCTTCGGGCGCTGCCCCGTCCATCCTATCGTCCCCCGACGTCCTGATTGCATACAATGGCTAGCATGGAGCGGGCAGTCGGTGGAACGACTCTCGTGCGGTCTTCCCTGCGGTTCGGCGCCCCGTGTAAGCTGGACAAGAACTGAACCTCGCCGGGACGAGGATTCGACAAGAGAGAGGGATCGCTCATGAAGACCCGCGCCGCCGTCGCTTGGGAAGCCAACAAGCCGCTGACCATCGAAACCATCGATATTGACGGGCCGCGCCCTGGCGAAGTGCTGGTCGAGATCATGGCGACCGGCGTCTGCCACACCGACGCCTATACGCTGTCGGGGCTCGATTCCGAGGGCAAATTCCCCGCGATTCTCGGCCATGAGGGCGCGGGCATCGTCCGCGAGATCGGCGCTGGCGTCACTTCGGTGAAGGTCGGCGACCACGTGATCCCGCTCTACACGCCCGAATGTCGCAACTGCAAAACCTGCCTGTCGCGCCGCTCCAATCTCTGCACGTCGATCCGCTCGACACAGGGACAGGGCCTGATGCCCGATTCGACGACCCGCTTCTCCTGCTCCGGCGAGCAAGTGTTCCACTATATGGGCACCTCGACCTTCTCGAACTTCACGGTGCTGCCGGAGATCGCCGTCGCCAAGGTTCGCGAGGACGCGCCGTTCGACAAGATCTGCTACATCGGCTGCGGCGTCACGACGGGCATCGGCGCGGTGGTCTACACCGCGAAGGTCTGGGCGGGTGCCAATGTCGTGGTGTTCGGCCTCGGCGGCATCGGGCTCAATGTGATCCAGGGCGCACGCATGGTTGGCGCCGACAAGATAATCGGCGTCGATCTCAATCCCGGCAAGGTCGAGATGGCCAGGAAGTTCGGCATGACGCATTTCGTCAATCCGGACGAGGTCGGTCGTGACAAGGTCGTGCAGGCGATCGTCGATCTGACCGGTGGCGGTGCCGACTTCTCCTTCGAATGCATCGGCAATGTCCATACGATGCGGCAAGCGCTCGAATGCTGCCATCGCGGCTGGGGCGAATCCATCATCATCGGCGTGGCGCCGTCTGGCACGGAGATATCGACCCGGCCGTTCCAGCTCGTCACGGGTCGTGTCTGGCGCGGCTCGGCCTTTGGCGGCGCGCGCGGCCGCACAGACGTTCCGAAGATCGTCGACTGGTACATGGAGGGCAAGATCAATATCGACGATCTCATCACCCACACCATGCCGCTCGACGAGATCAATACCGCCTTCGACATGATGCATGAGGGCAAGTCGATCCGCTCGGTCGTCCTCTACTAGCGGCGATGGCCCTGCCGCTGACTGCGGTGCGAATCGAGCGTTATCGCTCCATCCGCAGCATCATGCTCCCGGTCGCGCCGCTCACGGTGCTGGTCGGTCGCAACGGCGTCGGCAAGACCAACCTCTATCGCGCGCTTGAGCTGCTCACGGCGGCGGCGCGCGGTTCGATCACCCATGAAATCGCGGCCGAGGGCGGGCTCGGCTCCGTTCTCTTCGCCGGGCCGCGTGAAACGGGCCCGGTGCGGCTGCGGCTCGGCTGCGAGGTCGGCAGCTATGCCTATTCGATCGAGATCGGACTGCCGTCGCCGATGGAGGCGGCGCTGACCGAGACCGAGCCGATGGTGAAGGCGGAAAAGCTCGATCTCATCGGCGGCGGACGAAAGCCGGTTACGCTGATGAAGCGAGAAGGGCCGGGCGCGTGGTTGCGCGACGGCGAGGGCAAGCGTCAGACCTACGAGACCGCGCTACTGCCGTCCGAAACCGCACTTGCCTCCTTCCGTGATGTCGAGCGCTATACCGAGGTTGATATCGTCCGCCGGGCGCTCGGCGACTGGCGTTTCTTCCACAATTTCAGAACCGACCGCGAGTCCGCTATCCGTAAGCCGGCGCTCGCCGTAACCACGCCGACGCTCGCCTCGAATGGTCACGATCTCGCCGCGGCGCTTGCGACCGTTCGGCAGGTGCGCGGCGAGGGTCCGGCGATCCATGCCGCGATCGACGACGCCTTTCCGGGTTCGCGCCTCATCACGCGGATCGTTGATGGCCGCGTCGCTCTCGAACTCGAAATGCGCGACCTGCCGCGGCCGCTGGCGGCGAGCGAACTTTCCGACGGCACGCTGGCCTTTCTCTGCTTGGTAGGGGCGCTCGCCTCCTATCGCCTGCCGGGGTTCATTGCGCTGAACGAGCCGGAGACGAGCCTGCATCCGGAACTCATTCCAGCCTTGGCGCGGCTCATCGCCAAGGCGGCGGAGCGCACGCAGGTCTGGGTCGTCACGCATTCCGAACCGCTTGCGGCAGCACTCGCCCGGGAAGGCGACGCCGAGCCGCGTGCCGTCATCAAGCGGGAAGGCGCGACCTGGATCGAGGGTTTGCGGCTGACGGGCAGCTTCGCCGACGCAGACTGACCGCCCATTCTATCGGCATGCGCCGGGCCTGATTGTTCGGCGCCAAAGGGCGATTGGGTGTATATGTCATCAATGTCCGACACATCAGAAGCCTTCGCGGGTAACCGCGGCGCCATCGCCAAGCGATGGCCAAAGCTCCTTGCCGCCTATCGCGAACCCCGCGAATGGCGCAGCACTTTCGAGATCATCGTCACTGCGCTGCCATTCATCGCCTTTTGGGTAACGATGTGGCTGCTGGTCGAATACGGCTACTGGTGGGGCGCTCTATTGCTCGCCGTCCCCGCCGCAGGTTTCCTCGTGCGGCTCTTCATGATCCAGCATGACTGCAGCCATGACGCCTTCTACCGCCGGCGCGACGTCAACGACTGGGTTGGCCGCGTCATCGGCGTACTCACCTTTACGCCCTATGACTATTGGCGGCGGACGCACCAGATCCACCACGCGACCTCAGGCAATCTGCAGCTGCGCGGCATCGGCGATGTCACCACGATGACGCTCGAGGAATATCGCGCCTCGAGCCGGCTGCAGCGTCTTGGCTACCGCATCTATCGCCATCCGATCGTGATGTTCGGCATTGGCCCGGCCTATCTGTTCCTGCTGCAGTTCCGCCTTCCAATCGGTTTGATGCGCGAGGGCTGGCGCCCGTGGCTCAGCGCGATGCTGACCAATCTCGCCATCGCGCTCGCTGCTCTCGTCCTCATCATGACGATTGGCATCGGGCCGTTCCTGCTGGTGCAGCTTCCGATCGTCATGATCGGCGCGTCGATGGGCGTCTGGCTGTTCTACGTGCAGCATCAGTTCGAGACCACGACCTGGTCGCGGCCGCCGGACTGGAGCCACGCCGAAGCGGCGCTGCATGGCAGTTCCTATTACGACCTGCCCCCGGTGCTGCGTTGGATGACCGCCAATATCGGCGTGCACCATGTGCATCACCTCTGCAGCCGGATTCCCTACTACCGTCTGCCGGAAGTGCTGAAACGCCACCCGGAACTGCGCTCGATCGGCCGGATCACGCTCGTCGACAGCCTGCGCTCGGTGAAGCTCGTTCTGTGGGACGAGGCGAACGGCAAACTGATCCCGTTCAAGGGCTGGCGCGACGTCCAGCCGGCGGTCGCCGCCGCCTGAAGCATCCTGCCGCGGCGCTGCTGGTTAGCCGGCCAGCACGGCGCGGATCTTGTCGGCCTGAGCGGCGAGGATTTCGGCGCTCTCCATTCCGCCTGCATGCGGCTTCAGGGCGATCCCGTCATAGCGCGGGATGACGTGCACATGGAGGTGGAACACGGTCTGTCCCGCGGGCGCCTCGTTTAACTGTGCGACGAAGATGCCATCGGCCGCGAAGGCCTCCTTGGCGGCGTGGGCCAGCTTCTGCACGACGGGAAACAAAGTGGCCAGCGTCTGCGGCGCAGCGTCGAGCAGGTTGCGCGAGGGCGCCTTCGGAACGACGAGGAAATGACCCGGCGACTGCGGCATCACGTCCATGAAGGCCAGCGTGTCGGTATCCTCATAGACCTTCGTCGACGGAATCTCGCCGCGCAGGATTTTCGCGAAGATATTGCTGTCGTCATAGGCGGACATGCTGCTGCTCCCATCGGATATGGAGCCTAGCCTGTAGCCGTCGCTGCCGCCGCCTTCAAGACGACGGGCGTCGGGATCGGCCTGCCGGCAAGGAAGGCGTCTACATTGGCGAGCACCATGCTTTTCAGCGTTGCATGCGCGTCAAAGGTGCCGCCGGCGATATGCGGGGCCAGGACGATGTTGTCGAGCGCGGTCAACGCGGCGGGTACGTTCGGCTCGTGTTCGAAGACATCGAGGCCGGCGGCGCCAAGCTCTCGATCCCTGAGCAACTCGGCGAGCGCCATCTCATCCAGCAGCGAACCGCGCGCGATATTGATGACGATGCCGTCCGGCCCGAGCGCGCGCATCACATCGCGCGAGACGATGTGACGATTGCCGGCGTCGGCGCGGGCCGCGACGACCAGCACATCGGCCCATTCGGCAAGGCTTTGCAGCGTCTCATGGTAGGGATAGCGGTCGTCGCCGCGGCGGCTGCGGTTGTGATAGGCGACCGTCATCTCGAAGGCTTCAGCGCGTCGGGCGATGCGCTCGCCGATCTCGCCGAGGCCGAATATGCCGAGCTTGCGACCGGAGAGGCCGTGGACCAGTGGCATGCGCGCCGCGCTGGTGCCCTGTCCGTTCCACCGTCCGTCGCGCACGAAGCGATCGGCGACCAGGATGTTGCGGCAGGCGGCGAGAAGCAGTCCCATCGCGAGATCCGCGACCGCTGAGGCGTTGCCCGACGGACTGTTGGTCACCACGATGCCGCGCTTTGCCGCCGCCGCATGATCCGTGCCCTCAAAGCCGCTGCCATAGTTGCAGATAAGGCCGAGATTGGGCAGGGCGTCGATGAGGCCGGCGCCACATTTGATGGTGCCCATGGTGATGACCACGCGAATCTCGCTCCGAACGTCGGCAGGGAGCGCGATCGACGCGTCCTGGTCATGCGGGCCGATCAGTTCCAGCCGCTCAGCCAGCGCATCGCAAAAAGCCGGCGGAAAGCGGCTGAGCAGCAGTGCGGCAGGCATCGGTCACTCCATCGGGAAGGTTTGATTGAAACTAGGCGCGGTCGGGCACCGCCGCGAGCGGCTTTGATGTCGCGGAAAGATCGATCATGCCGGCATCCACAAGCGTGCGGTGGAAGCGGCGTTTGCGCTCGGAGGGGGTCGCGACATAGCGGTCGCCGAGTTCGGCAAAGAGATCGAGGCGCGTCGCCGAGACCGCGTCGAGGGGCAGTCCCGCGGCTTTCAACGCTGCCGTTCCGAGCTGTGCGATGTCGAGGGTTTCGGGCAGGCCGGCGAAATCCGGCTCAAAATTCAGCGCCTCGATCGTGAAGAACGTCTCGAACTGACGCGGATCGTCGGGGCGGATGCCTTGGGCCTTTTCGATCGCGCGCGACATCGTGGGCTGGTGATCGCCATAGCGCGCGATCAGCATGGGACGGCCGGGATAGCGGGAGAGGAGGCTGGCGCGGAAGGCCGCGTAGCTCTCCGCCGTTTCTTTGAGACGCGCGTAATACTCCGCATAGGTCGCATCATCCAGCACTGTCCGCGCAAAGCTCCGCTCGTCTTCATATTGGCCCGGCGGCTGCAGGCGGACCTCATGTGGGCCGTGGTTGAAGTTGGTCAGAATCATCGCGAAGCGCGGCGCTGGATCACGATCCAGGGCACTGGAGAGCGCGCCTTCCGTCGCGCCGAAGAACGCGGCGTCGGAATTGGTCGCCTCGAACGCGACAAGATCGAAGGGCGGCGGGAATTCGTCCGAGAACACGCGTTCCTCGACGCCCAGCCCCGCATAGAACGGGTCGTAGTTCATGAAAGCCCGCCGACAGCTCGTGATCAGCTGGCTGCGATAGCCAAGGCTCATCAGTTCGGACGGCAAGGAATGGGCGAAGCGGCCGACGCCCTTCTTGAACAGGAAATAGGAGTCGGGCCCGAAGCTCGCCGAGGAGAGCCCGGTCAGCAGGCTGAATTCGGTCTGCCAAGAACCACCGCCATAGATATCAACGTGCAGCCTTCCGGAATGCGCTCCAGGCGGCGACAGGAAGGCGGCGATTTCAGCATCGACGGCAAGCCCATAACTCCGCGGGTCGAAGACCGATTCATGCTGGATTACGAAGATATCGGGCTTGATGCCGTGGCGCGCGGGCAGGGGCGGCAGCAGCGGCAGCGGTGTGTCGGCGACATCGAGCATGCGCAGGCCCCCCGTCGGCCACCAGCTCGCAATATCGATCAGCGACGCCATGAAGAAAGAGAAGAGACCGGTCCGGACGGTGACGTCGCGTCGCCAGCGCTCCGACCCACCGGTCGCGTAGAACGCCGACGCATAGAGCGCGATGGACAAAGCAAGGATCGCCAGCCGCTCCGAAAGGGGTAGCGGTGTGCCTGGAACAAGCAGGATCACTGCCACGGCGGCGAGGGCGAGAAGCAGGCCACCGAGGATGGTGAGGGTCGCCGTCAGGCGATATTGGCGCAGCATGAACGGGATGGTGCCGGCAAAAGTCAGGCCGAGATCGGCAACCGCCAGCTTCATGCCGCTATGGTGATGCTTGACGCCGGACGCGCCGGCGATGGTCGCGGCGAGGATGGCGGCCAGAAGCGTCGCGCGGGGCAGGTCACCGGAGAACACCATGATCAGCGCGGTCAACGCGGCGAAGGCCGCAAGCGCAAGAAGGATGCGCGCCGGTTGGCGTTCAGCGATGGCGAGGACCGCTGCGACTGCGAGCCAGAGGAGAAGTGCGTTCATTCGTCGTCGGGGTCCGCCTGATGGCTGCGCCTGTCGCTATTTAGCCAGGGTCGTCGGTTGAGCCCTGAAGGGCGTATGTTCGTCGAGAATCTCGTGCTCGGCTTCGACGGCGGCGCGCTCCCGCTGCAAATAGTCCGCCACGGCCGTTCGAAACCCTCGGTCCGCAATCCAGTGTGCGGAGCGCGTGATGACCGGTCGGTAGCCCCGGGCCAGCTTGTGCTCGCCCTGTGCACCTGCCTCGACGCGCGGCAGGCCGTGCGCGATCGCCCATTCTACCGCCTGATGGTAGCAGATCTCGAAATGAAGGAAGGGTACCTCCTCCAGCGTGCCCCAGTAGCGGCCATAGAGCGCATCCGAGCCGATGAGGTTGAGAGCCCCGGCGATGCGCTTGCTGCCGCGCTTGGCGAAGATCAGCAGGACGCGATCGGACATCGCCGCGCCGAGGAGCGAGAAAAAGCGGCGATTGAGATAGGGGCGGCCCCATTTGCGCGCGCCGGTATCGGTGTAGAAGGCGAAGAACGCATCCCACGCCGCTTCGTCGATGGCCTTGCCGGTGAGGATCTCGACCTCCAAGCCGCCCGCGAGCGCATCGCGCCGTTCGCGCCTGATGGTCTTGCGCTTGCCGGAAGAGAGAGCGTCGAGAAAATCCTGGAAGTCGCGGTAGCCCGGATTGTCGAACTGGAATTGCTGGTCGACGCGCGGCAGGAAGCCCGCGCCTTCGAGCACGGCTGCGTCGTCCTCTTCAAGAAAGGTCGCATGCACCGATGATGCGCCAATGCGCCGGCAGAGTTCGCCGAGGCCAGCGGCGAGCGTTGCCTTGGCCGAAGCGCCTGCATCGGACCGGACAAGCAGGCGGCGTCCCGTTGCGGGGGTGAAGGGAACGGAAACCTGGAGCTTTGGATAGTAGCGGCCGCCGGCCCGCTCGAAGGCATCGGCCCAACCGTGATCGAAGACATATTCGCCCATCGAATGGGTCTTCTGGTAGCACGGCACGATCGCTTCCGGCCGGCCGGCGGCATCATCGAGCACGAGGTGGCGCCCCTGCCAGCCCGAGCGGCCGACGGCACACCCCGCTTCTTCGAGGCATCGAAGAAAATCGTGTGAAATGAAGGGGTTATAGGGGATTTGTTCGGACGTAGAAGCGTCGGGCTCAGAAGTTGAATCCGCTTTTCCGTGTAAGTCCTTGAAAAACGAATCGATATCGGAGCCAAACGGCGCATCCGGATCCCAGCCCGGATTGGCGCAGGCGTCCCAGGCCTCGCGCTCGATTTCGCCGAGCGAGGACAGGACAGTCAGGCGCGCGTCAGAGGCGCTCATCGGCAGGCGACCTTCAGATGTCGAGGGAAAATCATCCGATCATCTAGGGCTCGCAACTTCAAGCGCAAGTCGCCGCTTCCGGACCGCTTTCACGCGTCGGGATCGAAGCCTTCGAAGGTGATCTGGTCTGCGACGCCGCGGGCCTTCTCGCGGTCGGCCTGCGTGCGGACCGTCCATGTGATCAGTGGCCGCCCCAGCGCCCGCACGATCGATGGTGCGAACGAGGGCAAGCCGTTCAAATCATAGGACACGAAGGTAGCGCCGACACGCGCGACATCGAGCAGGTGACGGAGCCGGAACCGCTGGCCCGTCGTCAGGAATCCCCAGTCGTTGAGGTCGGTATAGCGATCGGCCACGATGCCGCGGGGGATCGTGGGGGCAAGGCGCTTCATCGCCGCCATCGAATCCGGATCGAAGGACATCACGACGCAGGGGCCGCCATAGCCGGCAAGGATCGGCGCAACGGCGTTTTCGAGCCGGCGGTCGCCCTTGAACTCGCTCTTCAGCTCCAGCACCAGCGGAACCGACCCGGCAACGGTCTTCAGGAGTTCGTCCAGGCTCGGGATGGCATCGCTGCCGCCGCGAAAGCGCAACGCCTTCAAGGCCGCAAGGTTGAAGGCGTCGACCCGTCCGCTTGCTTCCATCAGGCGGTCGACCGTTTCGTCATGGAAGACGACGACGGCCCCATCGGCGGTCAGCTGCAGGTCGACCTCAATGGCAAAGCGGTGGGCGATGGCCGCGCGCACTGACGAAAGCGTATTCTCAATCCGGCCTTCGGAGCTCGCGTGATAGCCGCGATGGGCGATCGGGCGGGCGGTCAGCCAGGACGGTGCCATGGTCAGGCGATCTCGATGACGGCTTCGACTTCGACTGCGACGCCGAAGGGCAGCGCCGAGACGCCGACCGCCGAGCGCGCGTGCCGGCCCTTGTCGCCAAATACCTCGACCATGAAATCGGAGGCGCCGTTCACGACCTTCGGCTGATCATTGAAATCAGGGGCGGAATTGACGAAGCCAACCAGCTTGACGATGCGTCCGACCCGATCGAGATCGCCGAGCGCAGCGCGGGCCTGCGCGAGGATGTTGATGGCGCAGAGACGGGCGGCGACGCGGCCGTCATCGATATCGAGCCCGGCTCCAACCTTGCCCACATACTGGATGCCCTCCGCGCCGACCGGGATCTGCCCGGAGATGTAGAGCATGCCGTGGCTCTCGACATAGGGCACGTAATTGGCGGCCGGGGCGGCCGGCTGCGGCAACGTGATGCCGAGGGACTTCAGGCGGGCTTCGATGGCGCTGGACATGGGCTTCTCCGGTCGGATGGGCGATTAGCGACGGTTTCGCCCGAATTCGGCCGTGCTGCAAGGCAAGAACCGGTTCATCATGCCGATGGGCTCGATCGAATCGGCGTGGACTTCGCTGGAATTGCAGTTTGAAATGCCGATATGTCGCCGAGACGACGGCGGGAACGATGCTGGTCGCCACGGCCATGATGGAGTGACACGAATGGTTGCCAGCCTGAAGATGCCTGCATCTGCGCGCCGCGTTGCTGCGGCCGGCTTTCTGGCGGCTCTTCTCGCATCGACGGCGTCTGCTGATGCGGCCGTGCCGCCGGGCCCCGCGATGGTGGCCCATCGCGCTGTCTACGAGCTGACGCTGGACCAGGACAATTCGTCCGATACGGTCAGCGATGCCGAGGGCCGCATGGTCTACGACTTCGCCGGCACGCCTTGCGACGGCTACACGACGCGGCTGCGTTTCGTGACGCGGATCAGCGACGAGGACGGCAACGCGCGCCTCACGGATGTCGCGACAACGACCTTCGAAGACACGGCGGGCAAGACCTTCAATTTCTCGACGAAGAGCTATGTCGATGGGACGATCTCGGAGGATTCCTCCGGCTCGGCTGCCCGCGAGGGATCGAAGGTGGCTGTCACCATCGCGAAGCCGAAGGCGGATCACTTCACGATCGCCCCGAACTTCCAGTTCCCCAACCAGCACTTGGCCGCGATCATCGCGGCTGCCCAGCGCGGCGAGCATTTCCTGCAGGTCGATCTCTTCGACGGATCGGACCAGGGCCAGAAGTCCTATGAGACCTCGGCGGTCATCGGCGCGGAGAATTCCGGTAGCGACGAACTTGGCGACGAGGCAACGGCCAAGGGGGCCGGCCTCGCCAATATCCGCTCATGGCCGGTGACGATCAGCTATTTCAGCGGCGGCGACGACAGCGGGGAGCAAAAGCCGTCCTATGAGCTGTCGTTCATCATCTACGAGAACGGCATCACCCGGCGCATGAAGCTCGACTATGGCGACTTCGCGCTGGAAGGGAAGCTTGTGAAGCTCGATCTCGCGCCGACGCGCGTCGCCGCCAAGGCTTGCCGCTAGCGGCGTTTAGCGCGCCACCGCGAGATCCGGCCGCAGCCGCGTTACAGCGCCCACCAGTTCGTCGTAATGGCTGATCACGGCATCCGGGCCGAGTTCGGTGACGGGGATCGGCGTATAACCGAAATCAACAGCGACGACGGGGATGCCCGCCGCCTTGGCAGTGTCGATATCGGTCTTCGAATCGCCCACCATCAGGGCCGCTTCGCGCACGCCGCCGGCACGGCGGATGGTTTCGGTGAGCGCGATTGGATCGGGCTTGCGCGCCAGGAAGGTGTCGGCGCCGCAAATGGCGGCGAAACGGCTCGCAAGGTCGAGACGCCCGAGCAGGTCCACGGACAGATGCTCGAGCTTGTTGGTGCAGACGGCGAGAATCCAGCCTTCGGCAGCGAAATGATCAAGCGCCGCGATGAGGCCCGGATAGGGCCGGCTGAGATCTGCGATGTGATCCGTATAGTGAGCGATATAGTCGTCAAACATCCGGTCGACGATCGCCGCTTCGCGCGTCACCGCATTGGCCGCGAGCCCGCGCTCGATCAGGACGCGTGCGCCGTGACCAACCATCGAGACGGCGTTTTCGAAGGGGAGGGCCGTGAGGTTCTCGCGTTCCAGGATCACGTTCAAGGTTGCAACGAGATCGTGGGCAGTGTCGATCAGCGTTCCGTCGAGATCGAAGACGAGGGTGGGGCGCATGCGGCGGGCTTCCGGCTGGAGGGCGGCGGGAGCATAGCGGGCACGACGGGACGGGCAAGTGCACGCGCCGCGATGGCGCACGCCGCCGCAGCCGTTGGCGCCGCAGGTGTCGCATGCTAACACACCTCCCGCCGCGCAGGCTGCGGCGCAAGCCGGGCGGGACCGATGAGCGACAGTGACGATCTGAAGAAGCAGGCGGCGCTTGCCGCCCTCGATCATGTCGAGCCCGGCATGAAGCTCGGCATCGGCACCGGCTCGACGGCCGCCTTCTTCGTCCAGGGGCTCGGCGAGCGCGTTCGCGGCGGTCTCGACATTATCGGCGTACCGACTTCGGAGCGGACCGCCAAACTCGCGACGGCCGAAGGCATCCGCCTGACGACGCTCGACGAGACGCCGCATCTCGACCTCACCATTGATGGGGCCGACGAACTCGATCCTTCGCTGCGGCTCATCAAGGGCGGCGGCGGAGCGCTGCTGCGCGAGAAGATCGTCGCTTCGTCCTCCGACCGCATGATCGTCATCGCAGATGGCTCGAAGCTGGTCGATCAACTCGGCGCGTTCCCGCTGCCGATCGAGGTCAACCATTTCGGTCTCGGGGCGACGCTGATCGCCATCGAGGCGGCCGCGCGCCAGCTGGACCAGCCCGTGACGCTGAAGCGCCGTCTCGCAAGCGACGGCACCGCGTTCGTCACCGACGGTGGTCACGCCATCATCGATGCATCATTTGGCCTCATTCGCGAGCCAGAAGCCATGAACCTTGCCCTCGCAGCGATTCCGGGGGTGGTGGAGCATGGTCTGTTTATCGGCATTGCGACCGCCGCCGTCATCGCCCGTCCCGACGGTGTCATCTGGTTGCACGCCTAACGTCATTCGCCCTATGGGAGCCCGTTCAATGACCCTCATCCGCTCGTCCCTTCGCGCCGCCGTGCTCGCCATAGGCCTGATGGTCGGCTGTGCCGGCGTCGCGTCCGCCGAGGAGGTGACCGAGTCGCATCTCCAGGCAGCGGTTGCTGCGGTGCAGGCCGCCAAGACCTCACGGGGCTTCGACAATCTGCTGCCCCTTCTCGCACAGCAGACGCAGAACCGCCTGATCCGCATGCGTCCCGATCAGCATGTCCTCATCGGCCAGGTCGTTGATGCCGAGGCGCTCGATCTCGTGGCCCGCCGCGCCGATCTCGACAACGACGTCGCCCGTATCTGGGCGAAGTATTTCACCGAGGACGAGCTGAACGCGATCACCACCTTCTACAAGAGCCCGGCCGGCGCGAAGCTTGCCGATATCGGCCCCAAGGTCGTCGGCGAGACGCTGCAGTCGGTCAAGGGCTGGTCGGATCGCGTCGGCGAGGAGATGTTCGAAAAGTCGCGCGAAGAGCTGAAGAAGAAGGGCGTCGATCTCTAAGGCTGGCGCGACCGGCCCAGCCGGTCCTATATGAGTTGAAGCCGGCCCGCTCGTGGCCGGCTTCGTCGTCTTCAGGCGACGCTTCTTCAGGCAGAGGGCATTGAGATCATGGCGGAGTTCGACGTCGACCTTTTCGTCATCGGCGCGGGTTCTGGCGGCGTTCGCGCCGGTCGGATCGCAGCGGGCCATGGCGCCCGGGTGATGGTCGCGGAAGAGGATCGCGTCGGCGGCACCTGTGTTATCCGCGGCTGCGTGCCGAAGAAGCTCTTCGTCTATGCCTCGCGCTTCGCCGAGGATTTTGAGGATGCCGCCGGCTTTGGCTGGACGGTTGCGACGCCGACTTTTGACTGGCCGGCGCTGGTCGCCGGCAAGGACCGGCAGATCGATGCCCTCAATGCGGCCTATATCCGCAATCTCGAACGTTCGGGCGCCAAGCTCGTCGCCTCGCGCGCCACGATCGAGGATCCGCACACGGTTCGTCTGGCGGATGGAACGGTCGTCACGGCGAAGTATATTCTGGTCGCCACGGGATCGACGCCGTTCGTTGATCCCGCTTTGCCTGGCCGGGAACTCGCGATCACCTCGAACGAGGCCTTCCACCTCGAGCGCTTGCCAGAGAGGATCGTCATTGTCGGCGGTGGCTACATCGCCGTCGAGTTCGCCGGCATTTTCAACGGCCTCGGCGTCGAGACGACATTGATCCACCGCGGTAAAAAGCTGCTGCGTGGGTTTGACGACGACCTGAGGCATGGCCTCGGCGAGGCGCTCGAGAAGAAGGGCATTCGCCTCGTGCTTGGCGACAGTCCTTCGCGCATCGAGAAGGGCCCGGATGGTCTCGTCGTTCATACAGCCGCGGGTCTGGCCATCCCAGCCGGCCAAGTCATGGTCGCTACGGGACGGCGTCCCAACACGAGCGGCCTCGGGCTGGAGCAGGCCGGAGTGGAACTCGATGGCGCCGGCGCGATCTCCGTCGACGAGCGCTCGCAATCGAACGTGCCGTCGATCTATGCGGTCGGCGACGTCACCAACCGGATCAATCTGACGCCGGTGGCGATCCGCGAGGGCCATGCCTTCGCCGATACGATCTTTGGCGGACGTGACGTGGTGGTGGATCACTTCGGCGTGCCCAAGGCCGTGTTCTCGCAGCCCGAGATCGGCACGGTCGGCCTGTCTGAAGAAGAGGCGCTGGTGGAATTCACCGCGGTCGATATCTTCAAGACCAGCTTCAAGTCGTTGAAAAACGGCCTTGCCGGCCGCGACGAGCGCATGATGATGAAGCTGGTCGTCGATGCCGATAGCGGGCGCGTGCTCGGCTGCCATATCCTCGGCCATGACGCTGCCGAGATGATTCAGCTCGTCGCGATCGCCATCAAGCTTGGTGCGACCAAGGCGCAGTTCGACGCCACGATGGCGCTGCACCCGACGGCCGCCGAAGAGCTTGTGACGATGCGCGAGCCCTCGATTCGCCATCGACGCTAAGGGCTGCTCGTCTTTTTGCTTGTGAATCGGCGTTTCCGGGATCAAACAACGCCGATCGCCAACGCAAGAACGGTGCACAGACACCGCGAGTGATCCCCATGACCGCAATTGCTGCGCCCGGTCGCCGTCTGCTCGACGGAAACGACTACAAGACCCTTGCGCTGTCCGCCCTTGGCGGCGCGCTCGAGTTCTACGATTTCATCATCTTCGTCTTCTTCGTCACGGTCCTTGGCCATCTGTTCTTCCCGCCGGAGATTCCGGAATGGGTGGCGCAGCTGCAGGCCTTCGGGATCTTCGCGGCTGGCTACCTGGCGCGACCACTTGGCGGCCTCATCATGGCGCATTTCGGCGACAAGCTCGGCCGCAAGCGCATGTTCACGCTGTCGATCCTGCTGATGGCACTGTCGACGCTCGGCATCGCGGCGCTGCCGACCTATGCAACCATTGGCATTGCGGCGCCGATCCTGCTTCTGGCGATGCGCGTCCTGCAGGGCGCTGCGATCGGCGGCGAGGTTCCAGGCGCCTGGACCTTCGTGTCCGAACATGTGCCGGTGCACCGGATCGGTCTCGCCTGCGGGATTCTCACTTGCGGCCTCACCGCCGGCATCCTGCTCGGCTCGCTGATCGCGACAGCCGTCAACTATGCCTTCTCTGCGGATGATATTCTCAGCTTCGCCTGGCGTTTCCCATTCCTGCTCGGTGGCGTCTTCGGGCTTGTCGCGGTCTATCTGCGCCGCTGGCTCGAAGAAACGCCGGTCTTCAAGGAGATGAAGGCGCGCAAGCAGCTCGCCGCCGAATTGCCACTGAAGGCGGTGTTGCGCGACCACAAGTCCGCGACCGTGCTGTCGATGCTTCTGACTTGGATGCTCTCTGGCGCGATCGTCGTCGCGATCCTGATGACACCAACGCTGCTGCAAACGCTCTACAAGATCCCGGCAAAGGACGCGCTGACTGCGAATTCGATCGCGACGCTGTTCCTGACGCTTGGCTGCGTTCTCGCGGGCCTAACGGTCGACAAAGTCGGTGCCGGGCGCTTCTTCACGATCGGAAGCCTCTTCTTCGGCGCGGCGACCTATTATTTCTATTCGTCGGTCGCGTCGGATCCGGCGTCGCTCTATCCGCTGGCTGCGCTGGCCGGCTTCTCGGTCGGCGTCATCGGCGCCGTGCCCTATGTGATGGTTAAGGCGTTCCCAGCGGCCGTCAGGTTCACCGGCGTCTCGTTCGCCTACAATATCGCCTACGCGATCTTTGGCGGTCTGACGCCGCTGATGGTGACGTTGGCGCTGAAGTCCGACCCGATGGCGCATGCGCACTATCTGGCTTTCCTGTCGCTGCTCGGCGCGGGCATCGGACTGTATCTCTGGTCGAAGGACCAGCACTGAATGCGCAAGATCTGAGTGCGCAAGAAGCGGGTGGCCGGACGCACTCTGTCCGGCCATCATGACGCCATGAGCACGAGCGTCCCATTCCCCGCCGAAGCCCGCTTCTATGGCGTGATGACCACAAAGATCTTCTGCCGGCCGGACTGTCCCTCGCGGCCGCCGCGGCCGGAGAATGTGCGGTTTTTTGCCGATGCCGCAGCGGCCAAGGCGGCCGGTCTCCGGGCCTGCAAGCGCTGTTCGCCCGGACGCGAGCCGTGACGGGGTTCGCTGTTCCGCTTCCGGCGCGCTACCGCGTTGCGGACACGCTTGCCTATCATGGCCGCGATCCCCTCAGCCTCAGCGAGCGGGTCGAGGGGATGCGGTTCGAAAAGCCGCTCTGGCTGCCGGGCGGCATGGCGCTGCTCTCGCTTGAGATCAACGGCCATGCGGCAGTGGCGCGTTTCGACCGGGTCCTCGACGAGGCCGAGCGTATCGAAGCCACGCACATTGTTGAGCGTCTTCTGGGCCTTTCGAGCGATCCGGACGGTTTCGAGGCTTTGGCCGCATCGGCGAAGCTTGCCGCCGCGCGTCCCGGCCTTCGCATTCCGCTGACCGCCACCCTGTTCGAGGCGGTGTGCTGGGCTGTCATCGGCCAGCAGATCAACCTGACCTTTGCCGCGACCTTGCGACGGGAGATGATCGCGCTGGCTGGAACGCTGCACCCAGGCAGCGGTCTCCTCGCGCATCCGGAGCCGGCCGCCGTGGCGGCGCTCGATCCCGCTGATCTTGCGGCGCGTCGCTTTTCGCGTTCGAAGGCGCGCTATCTCGTCGAGACATCGGCGGCGATCGCCGCCGGCATGCCATCGCTCGAAGATCTGACGGCGGCCGGGCCGGACGCTGCCGAGGCGGCGTTGACTGCGCTCCGCGGCATCGGCCCCTGGACCGCGCGCTACATCTTGTTGCGCGGCTTCGGCTTTCCTGACGTCGCGCCTGTCGGAGATTCAGGCCTCGCGACCGGGCTAGAGCGTCTTTACGGTCTCGGCACGCGACCCGACATCGCGGAGCAGGAGGCTGCCATGCGCGCCTTCGCGCCGCATCGCAGCCTCGCCACGGCCCATCTCTGGGCGTCTCTCGAGGATCAGCCCGGCGCGAAGTCGAGGAAGCCGACGACGCTGGTGAACCGGCCCGACGCCATCGTGGCGAAATCGGTACCGCCAGCTACGGCTGGGCCAGTGAGTGGGCCCAGCGTCCAGCTGAAGCGCAGCCGGTCGCCATAGGCGTCGACTCGGCCGGTGGGTGCAAAGCTGAAGTCCGGGAACTGCGCCTGGACGGCGGCGACGAGACCCTCGATACCGGCATGTCCCTCGACCTCGGCGAGCGGATCGCCGTAGGTGGCGCCCTCGGCAAAGGTTTCGGCAACGAGCGCGCTGCGCCGTCCGGGGTCGCGCTCGTTCCACACGGCGATATAGCGTTCGGCGAGGCTAGCTGGGTCGGTCATGATGGTCTCCTTCGAGGGGGGCTGCCGGTCTGTCCGGCGGCTCGACGGGGAGACCTTGCGGCTCTAGGCGCCCTGCGTCGATTACCTCGGAGGTCATTGGAGCTTCGCGCTGATCAGACTAATTTCAGTTCCATGACAGCCACCAGCAGCCTCTCCTTCGGCGAGGAACTCCGCAATTGGCGCCTGCGCCGGCGCCTCAGCCAACTGGATCTTGCCGGCGAGGCAGATCTTTCCACGCGCCATCTTTCCTTTCTCGAAACGGGTCGGTCCCGCCCGAGCCGGGCCATGGTTCTGAAGCTCGCCGAACGGCTCGACCTGCCGCTGCGTGAGCAGAACGGCCTGCTGCTCGCGGCCGGCTTCGCGCCAGTCCATGCTGAGCGACGTCTCGACGATCCGGGTCTTGCGGCGGCCCGTGACGCGGTGCGGCGCATTGTCGAGGGCCATGATCCCTATCCCGCGCTGGCGATCGACCGCCATTGGACCATGATCGAAGCAAACGCCGCGGTGGCGAGTCTGATCGAGGGCGTCGATCCGGTCCTGTTGAGGCCGCCGGTCAATGTTCTGAGGCTTGCACTTCATCCAGCAGGCCTTGCAGCGCGCACGGTCGATTTTCTGGCATGGCGCGGACATCTTCTGGGCCGCCTGGCGCGGGAGGCCGAACTGACCGGCGACCCGCGGCTTTCGGCGCTGCATGCCGAACTGGAATCGCTTCCAGCCGGCGGGCCGCGCCGAACAGCGGCCAGCGAACCCTATGGCGGCATCGCGCTGCCATTTCGCCTCCGGGTCGGCGACATGGTGCTTTCCTTCATCACCACGACGACGGTCTTTGGCGGGCCGGCCGATGTAACCTTGTCGGAACTCGCCATCGAGGCGTTCTTTCCCGCCGACGCGGAGACCGCGGCGCGGCTGCGGGGCCTCGCCCTGGGCTGACCAGGCACGCGGTCCGGCCACGCGGCGGTGCAGCATCGCTGGTGATGGCGAGCGGGGAGGCGAGCGTGTATAACGGCCACCTTTCCGGCCGGCAGGGAAGCGCCGCATGCCGGTATGAGTGGAGCGGATCATGATCAAGACGAGCTGGACACCCGCGAGCTGGCAGCAGAAGCCGATCCAGCAAGTGCCCGATTATGCCGACAAGGCTGCGCTCGAGGCGGTGGAGGCGCGGCTTGCCACCTATCCGCCGCTCGTCTTCGCGGGCGAGGCGCGCAAGCTGAAGAAGGGTCTTGCGGCCGTTTCGCGCGGCGAAGCCTTCCTGCTGCAAGGCGGCGATTGCGCCGAGAGCTTCCTGGAGCATCACCCGGACAATATCCGCGACTTCTTCCGCGTCTTCCTGCAGATGGCGGTGGTGCTGACCTTTGCGGGCCAGATGCCGGTGGTGAAGGTCGGCCGCATCGCGGGCCAGTTCGCGAAGCCTCGCTCGGCGCCGATGGAAAAGATCGGCGATGTCGAGCTGCCATCCTATCGCGGCGACAATATCAACGGCATCGAGTTCACGCCCGAGGCGCGCAATCCTGATCCGCGCCGGATCGAGGATTCCTATCGCCAGTCGGCGGCGACGCTCAATCTGCTGCGCGCCTTCGCGCAGGGCGGCTACGCCAATCTGGAGCACGTGCACCAGTGGATGCTCGGCTTCGTCAAGGACAGCCCGCAGGGCCATCACTACCAGGAGATCGCCGATCGCATCTCCGAATCCATGGCCTTTATGCGCGCCTGCGGCATCGATCCGGAGACGGCGCCGTCGCTGCGCTCGACTGACTTCTTCACCTCACACGAAGCGCTGCTGCTCGGTTATGAGCAGGCGATGACCCGCGTCGATTCGACGACCGGCGACTGGTACGCCACATCTGGCCACATGCTGTGGATCGGCGACCGCACCCGCCAGCCGGATCATGCGCATGTCGAATATATGCGCGGCGTGAAGAACCCGATCGGCCTCAAATGCGGCCCCTCGTTGACCGGCGACGGGCTCATCGAATTGATCGACCTGCTCAATCCCGAGAACGAGCCGGGTCGGCTGACGCTGATCTGCCGCTTCGGCGCCAACAAGGTGTTCGACCACCTGCCGCAGCTCATCCGTGCCGTCGAGCGCGAGGGTCGGTCGGTCGTGTGGTCCTGCGACCCGATGCATGGCAACACGATCAAGGCCGTCACCGGCTACAAGACGCGGCCGTTCGATCTGATCCTCAAGGAAGTGAAGAGCTTCTTCGAGGTTCACGCCGGCGAGGGCACGTTCCCGGGCGGCATCCATATCGAGATGACGGGCAAGAACGTCACCGAATGCACCGGCGGCGCGCGGGCCATCACCGATGAAGATCTCTCGGACCGCTATCACACGCATTGCGATCCCCGGCTCAACGCCGACCAGTCGCTGGAGCTGGCCTTTCTCGTCGCCGAGCTCCTGAAGACCAGCCGCGTTGGTCATCAGAAGCAGGCCGTGGCGAGTGGCTTCTGAGCCCATCCATCACGGCGCCTGCCTTTGCGGCGCCATTCGCTACACGGTGACCGGCGGGCTTTCGCCCGTTGTTGCCTGCCATTGCACGATGTGCCGGCGGCAAACGGGCCATTTCTTCGCCTCGACCAATGTGGACGAAGATGACCTTGCGCTGGATGGCGTCGGCCATGTCCGCTGGTTTGCCGCCTCGGACGTCGCCGAGCGCGGCTTTTGCGGCAACTGCGGCTCCGTGCTGTTCTGGCGACGGCCTGGGTCCAGTCGGATCGCCATCGCGATGGGCGGCTTCGACAAGCCGACCGGCACCATGGTCGACCGGCACATCTTCGTCGCCGACAAGGGCGATTATTACGAGATCGCCGACGGCATTCAGCAGTTTCCGGGCGACGACTGAAGGCGCTTGCGCCGGTTAGCCTGACCGGCCAGCGGCTCCAGCATTTCGGCAGCTTCGATGGCGAGGCGTGGGTTGATCCCGTCTTCCATGCACCAGGCTGCGGAGAGACCGGCATGCGCGAAGGCGAAGCCGAGCACGCGTGCCCTCTCGATGCCGAGCGCATCGGAAACGATGGTTGCAAGCCGGAGGGCGCGCGCCGGATCGAGAACGAGCCTATCAACGTCGACCGGATTCAGGAACAGGTTCGCGACATCATAGGCCCGCTCGCCGGAAACGCCCTTCGGGTCGATGGCGAGCCAGCCGCGCGGACTGTCGAGTACGTTCTCGTGGTGCAGGTCGCCATGCAGAACCACCGTCTCGCGCGGATTGTTGATCAGGCCCCGTGCGGCGGCCCCACATCGCGGCAGAACGGGATGCGACTCGCCCGCTTCGAACAAAGCGCGGAAGCGCCGAGTCAGATTGGGGAGATTGGGCGGCGGTGTGGAGCGCGGCGCATGGAGCTGCGCCGCAACCCCTGCGATTATCCGGATGGCGCCTTCATCATCGCCGGAGGTTGCCATGCGGGTGAGCGAACGCGTTCCGATGGCGCGTTCCATCAGCACGGCATCGCCTTCGGTCGCGATGATATCCACCGCGCCGGCGCCAGCGAACCAGCCGAGCGCAGCAATGCCGGGCCCCTCATCGCTTGATGGCTTCAGCAGCTTGAGCATGGCGGGGCGGCCGGCATTCATGACCGGCAGCAAGTTGCTGGTCGGCGTCTCAATCGGCGCTCCGTCGGGCGCCAACTGCCAGCGCGCCAGATAGGGCGAGAACAGCGGGGGAGGCGCCTCCATGTCAGGCGGCGCCTGCGACGATGGCGTCCCGCCGTGGCCGCGCGATCAACAGTGCGAGCGCGGCTGCGATGATGCCGGTGACGCCTGCGATCATGAAGGCATCGAAATAGTTGCCCTGCGTCGTGCGCAGCCATCCGGCGAAGAACGCGGCAGAAGCGGCGCCGAGTTGGTGGCCGGCCGCGATCCAGCCGAACACCATCGGCGCCTTGCGATCGCCAAAGGCTTCGGTCGCGAGACGTACGGTTGGCGGCACGGTCGCTATCCAGTCGAGGCCATAGAACACGACAAAGAATGACAGGCTGTAGAAGGAAAAGTCGGAGAAGGGCAGGTAGAAGAGCGATAGGCCGCGGAGCGCATAATAGGCGAAGAGCAGCTTGCGCGGATCGACACGGTCGGTGAGCCAGCCTGAGGCCGTGGTGCCGATAAGGTCGAACAGGCCCATCATCGCCAGCATGCTCGCCGCCTGCACCTCCGGAATGCCCATATCGGCGCAGAACGAGATCATATGCGTGCCGACGAGCCCATTGGTCGTGAAGCCGCAGATGAAGAAGGTGGCGAAGAGATACCAGAATGTCCGCGTGCGCGCGGCTTCCACCAGCGCATTGATGGCGTTCCTGAACGGATTTCCGAGATGCAGCGCGGCGGGCGTTTCCGCGCCGGTGGCGCCATAGGGCATGACGCCGATCGAGCGTGGGGTTTCCGGAACGAGCAACAGCACGACCGGTATCAGCACCGCCATGAAGATCGAGATCGTCAGCACAATCGCCTGCCAGCCGCCCCATTCCGAAAGGGCGGCGAGGCCGGGCAGGAAGATCAGCGTTCCCGTCGCGGTTGAGGCGGAAAAGAGGCCCATCATCAGGCCGCGATTGGTGACGAACCAGCGGTTGACGATCGTCGCGCCCATGACAAGCGCGACCGCGCCCGAACCGATGCCCGACAGCACGCCCCAGGTGGCGATGAATTGCCAGGGCTCCGACATCAGGGCGCTAAGCCCGGTCGAGGCCGACATCAAGATGAGCGCGCAGACGAGCGTTCGCCGGACGCCGAAGGTCTGCATCAGGGCGGCGGCGAAAGGTCCGGCTAGGCCGTAGAGGAAGATGCCGACCGCGGCGCCGGCGGAAATGGTCGCCTTGTCCCAGCCGAAGGCCGATTGCAGCGGCAGCATCATCACGCCCGGCGCGGCGCGCAGCCCCGCTGCCGAGAGCAGCGCCAGGAAGATGACGCCTGCAACGATAAAGGCATAGTTCTGGCCGAAGGGCCGCCGCGTTATTGTCTGCATGGGACTCACCGATCGGATGTCAGGCCTTGATGATACGTACCGGTCTGTTACATATCAAGGGGGCATTGTCAGTCGGAGATCGCAGCAGGCCATGAGTTCGGACAGACCAGATGTGACGGCGAAACCGCGCGCGGCCGAGAAGATTCTCAATGCTGCCCGGGACCTCTTCTACCGCGAGGGCATCCGCGCCGTCGGCGTCGACGAGATCGTGGAGACTGCCGGCGTCACCAAGCCGAGCCTCTATCGCAGTTTCCCCTCCAAGGACGAACTCGCGGCCGCCTATCTGCGTGATTAC
The DNA here is from genome assembly GCF_900129325.1 of Kaistia soli DSM 19436. Taxonomy (GTDB): domain Bacteria; phylum Pseudomonadota; class Alphaproteobacteria; order Rhizobiales; family Kaistiaceae; genus Kaistia; species Kaistia soli. Next base: position 43,629 of record NZ_FQUP01000005.1, read on the forward strand.
GAGATCGGATTCTGGAGCCGGTTTGAAACGGCACTGGCGCGTCACCCTGGCGATCCGCGCGCCGGCATCGTCGCCTATTTTTCTGGCGTCAGCCAGCGTCAAGCGCTGACCAACTATCGCGGCTGTGCGCTGACAAATGCCGCGGTCGAGTTCCCAGAGCCGGGGTCGCCGGCGCGTCTCGTCAGCGAAGCCAACAAGCGAGCGCTCCGCGCGCGTCTGGAGCTGCTTGCAGGAGACATGGGCGCAGACGATCCGGCTCTGCTAGCCGATGGTCTGCTGATGCTGTTTGAGGGCGCCAATGCGTCTGGCCAGATTTTCGGAGTCGGCGGACCGGTGCGCTCACTGGCCGTCGTCGCCGATCGTCTGATCGGGGCAAGCGTCAGGCGCTGAGCGTACCGATTGCGCGCCGGCGACGCGCGGGCTACATCGCCTCGCATGACACAGAACCCCGTCATCGTCCGCTTCGCGCCGTCGCCAACCGGCTTTCTGCATATCGGCAATGCGCGGCCGGCGCTGTTCAACGCGCTGTTCGCCCTTCGGCATGGCGGCCAATTTGTGCTGCGGCTCGACGATACCGATCGCGAGCGTTCCGAGGAGCGCTTTGCCGAGGCGATCCGGCGCGATATCGCCTGGCTCGGAATCCGGCCGGACCGGTTCGAGCGTCAGTCGGACCGCTTCGCTGCCTATGAGGCGGCGGCCGAGGCGTTGAAGCGCTCGGGGCGGCTCTATCCGGCCTATGAGACATCCGACGAACTCGATCGTCGCCGCAAGCGCCAGATGGCGCGCGGCTTGCCGCCGATCTATGACCGGGCGGCGCTCCGCCTCACCGACGCCGAAAAGGCTGCGTTCGAAGCCGAAGGACGGCAGCCGCACTGGCGCTTCCGGCTGGACGATGCAGCGCCGCATGTGCAGTGGGACGATCTGGTCCGCGGGCCCGAAAGCGTCGATATCGGCTCGCAGTCGGATCCTGTGCTGATCCGCGGCGACGGAACCTTTCTCTACACGCTGCCTTCGGTCGTCGATGACATCGATTTCGGCGTCACGCATATCATTCGCGGCGATGATCACGTCACCAATACCGGCGTGCAGATCCAGCTGTTCCAGGCGCTCGGCGGCGTGGTACCAAGCTTCGGCCATATCAATCTGCTGACCACGGCGAGCGGCGAGGGGCTCTCCAAGCGGACCGGTGCGCTTTCCCTCGCCTCGTTGAACGAGGCCGGCTACGAGCCGATGGCTGTCGCCTCGCTGGCCGTCCTGATCGGGACCTCCGCGCCGGTCGAGCCCGCAGCTGATCTCGAGGCGCTCTCCCGGCTGGTCGACCTCTCGATGATCTCGAAGGGGCCGGCGAAGTTCGATCCCTCCGATCTCGACGGGCTGAACGCTCGCCTGATCCATGGGCTGCCCTTCGAGGCGGTCGCGGACCGGCTCGGCGCGCTCGGCATCAGCGGGAGCGCCGCGTTCTGGGAGGCCGTGAAGGGGAACCTCGTGCGCTTGCAGGATGCAGCGGACTGGTGGCGGGTGGTCACGGGACCGATTTCACCGACGCCGATCGCGCCCGAGGAAGTCGCCTTCATCGCCGCGGCCGAGGCATCGCTCCCAGAAGAGCCCTTCGACGCGGGAACCTGGAAACTTTGGACCGATCGGCTGAAGGCCGAGACAGGCCGCAAGGGCAAGGCGCTCTTCCTGCCGCTTCGCCGCGCACTGACCGGCCTCGATCACGGGCCGGAGCTCGCGGCGCTGCTGCCGCTTATTGGGCGTAGTAATACGATGGACCGACTCGCCGCACAGCGCCTGGTGCCGGAAGCGTGAGCGTCGCGACGGGCGTTTCGGCGCTCGTCCGGCCGGTTTCGTCGGCGTCGGGCCGCGTGTCGACGGCCGGCGCGGGGAGCGTTGCGGTCGGAGACGTCATGGCGTTGCCGAACGCGCCGTCACCGATCGGGCTGTAGTTCCCGGCGACCGGGTCGAGCGCCGCCGGCTTGCCGCAGGCGCAGCTCGGATTGAAGCTCGTGCGATAGGCAAAGGCCGTCGGCAGGTCGGCGTAGCGCGACTGATCGACGGTCGAGAGAGCCCGGGTCGCATCCTGGCCCGGGTTGCGATGAGCATAGAGCGCGACGTCGGTGCCGGGGCACAATTGATGGCACGCCTGCTCGTCGGCGGCGAAATTCGCCTTGCTGGTCGAATAGCTGATCGGGAAATAATAGCCGTCGCAGGTCCGGACGCACAGCGTCCGGTATGTGCCGCGACCAAAGCCGGTATCGTAACCGCCGCCGTCTGAACGGGAACTGTCGCGGGTTACGGGCGCGGCCGGCACGACGGCCACGTTCGGCTGAGGCGGCTGGTTGTTATCGGGGTTGAAGAGGCGCTGCAGGAAACTGCGCTGTGGTTGCTGCGCCACATAGCTCGCATATTGCGGTCCGCAATCATTGGCGCCGAGCTGGCGCAGGATCGCATCGCGATTGCCGACCGGCGCTTGGCGCATGCCGCCGATCCGCGATCCACGGTCGAGCTTGGCGAGGTTGGCTTTCATCTTGCCGATCGATGCGACGAGCGCCTGGCACTGCGCCGATCCGGATTGATCCTTGGTTAGGAATGCAGCGCCAAAACAGCCGCTGCGGCGGGCCTGGCTTTCCGCCGACGCGATCGCCTGGCGCTGACGGCTTGCCGCGTCGCCGAAAGCCGCAGCGCGGCCGCCGCCCTGCTGCGCGGCTGCAAGCTGCGCTTCGAGCGAACGGCATACGGTCGACGCTGCTTCCGCCGCCCCGCCGAAGCCGAGCAGGACCACCGCCGCAATGGCGACACGCGAAAGCTTACTCCGAACACACATCTTCCGGTCTCTTCGGCGGCTTGGCAAATCGTCGACTTGATCAGTCTCTCTTAGCATATCGGCAGCGCAGGGTCACTCATGTGACGGGGATCACCAACAGGAACCTCGCCAAAACCAATCATTCATGCCGCTAATAGCAGCGATCGCAATGTTTCGATGGTCATTTCACGGGCAATGTGCCTAATGGGCGGCCAACGGCGCCGCGCGCCGCTTTTTTCATTTCCGAGATCGCCATGCCCGTCCAAGCCGCCACCCTCGAGCGGGAGAACCTGCTTCACCCCTGGATCGTGGAAGCGCGCGCGACGATTTCGCTGTCGCTGCCACTGATCCTCACCAATCTGGCGCAGACGGTCATCAACGCGACGGATATCATTTTCATCGGCTGGCTCGGCTCGCGCATGCTGGCCGCCGGCGCGCTTGGCACCAATCTCTATTTCGCCATGCTGATCTTTGGCATCGGCATGATCTCCGCCGTCTCGCCGATGATTGCCAAAAAGCTCGGCGAGCGGCGCCATTCTGTGCGCGCCGTGCGCAATATCGTCCGCCAAGGCTTCTGGCTCGCGCTGGCGATCTCCGTTCCCTTCTGGATTCTGCTGTGGCACAGCGAGGCCATTCTGATCGCCATCGGCCAGGAGCCGGAACTTGCGGCGATCGCCGGCCATTACATGCGTGGCCTGCAATGGGCGATGCTGCCCTTCCTCGGCTATCTGGTCCTGCGCTCCTTCGTCGTCGCGCTCGAACAGCCTTTCTGGTCGCTGGTCATCGGCATCATCGGCCTTGCGGTGAATGCGCTCGCCGTCTGGGTGCTGGTATTCGGCAAATTCGGCCTGCCGGCACTCGGTATCGTCGGCGCCGGCATCGGCTCGACCATCTCGGCGGTGGCGATGTTCGCCGGCATGGCGGTGGTCTGCGTGGTCCATCCCCGGTTCCGGCGCTACCATGTCTTTGGCTATTTCTGGCGGCCCGACCTTCGCGAATTCCTGAAGCTGGCAGCGCTTGGCCTGCCGATCGGCGTTGCCGTCGGCCTCGAAGTCACGGTGTTCAACGCGGCGGTGTTCCTGATGGGTCTCATCGGCGCCACAGAGGTGGCGGCCCATGCGATCGCGATCCAGTTCGCAGCGCTCTGCTTCATGGTGCCGCTCGGCTTCTCGCAGGCGGCGACGGTTCGCGTCGGCTATGCCTATGGCGCGCGCGACCGCGACGCGATCCGCAGGGCAGGCTGGACGCCCTTCGCGCTTGGCATCGCCTTCATGTGCTGCACAGCGCTGGTTATCCTCGCCATTCCCGAGACGCTCGCCGGTATCTTCCTCGATCGCGGCGACGTCGCGAACGCCGAGGTCGTCCGACTGACCGTCTCGTTCCTGTTCATCGCCGCGCTGTTCCAGGTCTTTGATGGAGCGCAGGTAATCGCCGGCGGCATGCTGCGTGGTCTGCATGATGCACGGGTTCCGATGCTCTATGCTGCGCTCGGCTATTGGGGCGTTGGCCTCGGCACCAGCGTCACCCTCGGCTTCGGGCTCGGCTATGGCGGCATCGGCATCTGGATCGGGCTGGCCTGCGGTCTTGCCGCGACCTCGACCATGCTGGTGGTCCGCTGGATGCGGCGCGGGCGGCTCGGGCTCGAAGGCGTCGCCGCCTGAGCATTGCCCTCGCAAGTGCGGGCGCTGCCACCCTATATAGCGCTCGGCCCCTCGCGACGGAGATATCCATGCGCCGCTCGATTGCTGCTGTTCTCATGATTTCGGCTGCCTGCGCCTTCGCGGCGCCGGCGCTAGCCGACGGTCCGGACCTCATCTTCAAAGAGTCGACCACGTTCAAATGGGTCACTCCGAACGACAAGATCGCCGTCTACGGCATCGATGATCCGGAAGTTGACGGCGTCGCCTGCCATTTCGCGGCGGCGGAAAAGGGCGGCGTCTCGGGCATGCTGGGGCTGGCTGAGGAGACGTCTGACATCTCGCTCGCCTGCCGTCAGGTCGGTCCGATTTCGTTCAAGGAGAAGATCGGCCAGGGCGATGAGATGTTCCGCCAGCGCCGCTCGTTCTGGTTCAAGAAAATGCAGATCGTGCGCGGGTGCGATCCGAAGCGGAATGTTCTGGTTTATCTCGTTTATTCCGACAAGCTGGTCGATGGCAGCCCGAAGAATTCGATCTCCAGCGTCCCGATCATGCCCTGGGGCGACAAGCCAGCCGCCCAGTGCAAGGATTTCATCAACTGAGGCGGTCGAGGGGCTAGCACGCGCGGCCGCTCTCTTGCGATCGGGCGAGAGAAGCACTAACCCGGAAACCGACAGGATCCCCGAAGGACGTTGCCCATGAACGCCATTGCCCGCCCCGCCGACCCGAAGAAGCTGATCCGGGGTGCGACCGGCGACTGGGAGGTCGTGATCGGCCTCGAAGTGCATGCGCAGGTGCTGTCGAATTCGAAGCTGTTCTCGGGGTCCTCGACCGAGTTCGGCGGCGCGCCGAACTCGCATGTCAGCCTCGTTGACGCCGCGATGCCGGGCATGCTGCCGGTGATCAATCGCGAATGCGTGGCGCAGGCCGTGCGCACCGGGCTCGGCCTCAAGGCGGCGATCAACACGCGCAGCGTTTTCGATCGCAAGAACTATTTCTATCCAGACCTGCCGCAGGGCTATCAGATCTCGCAGTATAAGCAGCCGATCGTTGGCGAGGGTGAAATCACGATCGATCTCGATGGCGGCGAAAGCGTCAGTGTCGGCATTGAGCGGCTGCATCTGGAACAGGACGCCGGCAAGTCGCTGCATGACCAGCATCCGACCATGAGCTTCGTCGACCTCAATCGCTCGGGTGTCGCGCTGATGGAGATCGTGTCGAAGCCGGATCTGCGCTCGGCCGACGAGGCCAAGGCCTATCTCACCAAGCTGCGCACAATCATGCGCTATCTCGGCACCTGCGACGGCAACATGGACGAAGGCTCGATGCGCGCCGACGTCAATGTTTCCGTTCGTCGTCCGGGCGAGCCGTTCGGAACGCGCTGCGAGATTAAGAACGTCAATTCGATCCGCTTCGTCGGCCAGGCCGTCGACTATGAAGCGCGCCGCCAGATCGCGATTATCGAGGACGGCGGCGTGATCGAGCAGCAGACGCGGCTTTTCGACGCCAACAAGGGCGAGACGCGGTCGATGCGCTCAAAGGAAGAAGCGCATGACTATCGCTATTTCCCCGATCCGGACCTCCTGCCGCTGGTGCTCGACGAGGCCTGGATAGAAGGTCTCGCCGCAGCTCTTCCGGAGCTGCCCGACGCCCGCAAGGCGCGCTTCATCGCCGATTATGGGCTTTCGCCCTATGATGCCGGTGTGCTGGTGCTTGAGAAGGATACGGCCGAATTCTACGAGGCGGTCGCCAAGGGCCGCGATGCCAAGGCTGCCGCCAATTGGGTCACGCAGGAACTTGCCGCCCGCCTGAACAAGGACGGCCTCGATATCGCCAGCAGCCCGGTTTCGGCCGCTCAGCTCGGTGCGATCATCGACCTGATCACCGACGGCACCATCTCCGGCAAGATCGCCAAGGATCTCTTCGAGATCATCTGGTCGGAGGGCGGCGATCCCAAGGCGATCGTCGAGGCGCGCGGGCTGAAGCAGGTCACCGACACAGGCGCGATCGAGAAAGTGGTCGATGACATCATCGCCGCCAATCCCGACAAGGTCGAACAGGTGAAACTGAAGCCGACGCTTGCCGGCTGGTTCGTCGGCCAGATCATGAAGGCATCCGGCGGCAAGGCGAATCCGCAGGCCGTGAACGAGATCCTGAAGCGGAAGCTCGGCCTGGAGTGACGCGGGCAGGGCGCCGCCACGCGCTTGTTTGTCGTTATTTGCAGTCTTCGCCTGAGCTCATTTCGGTGAGTCGGCTCGCCATCGGATGATCGCCAGATTGTCGAGAGCGACTGCGCCCGCCGGCCGAGCCGCGCCTTTTTCGGCCAGAGCGCTGCTTGGCCTGCATGCACGGCGGGTTGAGTTTTTCGATCGCCAAACATACTATGAATGAGCGCGCAGGGTCGTTGGCCCCCGCCAGGCGCGACCATGGAGGGGCAGGCAAGACGATGCGCGGCGTCCAGGATACGACGCGTGCTCTCGCAACGACGGGGCGGGAGCGCGTGACAAGCTTGTCCGATCGCGTTGCGGGCGAGATCGGTCGCCGCATCGTTTCCGGACAGTACCAGCCGGGGGACACGCTGCCGACAGAGCCCCGCGTTCAGGAAGAGTTCAAGGTTTCCCGCACGGCGGTTCGCGAGGCCATTCGACTGTTGTCGGCCAAGGGGCTGACCGTGTCGCGGCCGAAGATCGGCACCAAGGTCCGGCCGCGCTCGGACTGGAATATGCTCGATCCCGACGTGCTGCGCTGGCAGATCGATCCTTTTCCGAGCGACGAATTCATTCACTCGCTGTTCGAGATGCGCGAGATCATCGAGCCAGCCGCCGCCTCGCGTGCCGCCGAGCGCGCTACGGCCGAGGAGATCGAGGCGCTGGCCGAGGCGTTCGAGGGTATCCGGAGCCGTCCGCGCGGCAGCGCCGACCAGATCAAGGCCGATCTCGCCTTCCACATGGTGGTGCTCGAAGCCTCGCATAATCCTCTGCTGCGCTCGGCCGGCAGCATGATCGAATCGGGCCTCGTCATTTCGTTTTCTCTCGGCTGGCGTACCGTGATGGGCGACGATGCGGTGCTGCAGCATCGCGATGTCTATGAGGCGATCCGTGACCGCAATGCCGATGGCGCCTTTCTCGCGATGCGGCGGCTGCTGCGCAACGCCAAGGGCAATGTCTTCGATTCCATCTGGGTGAACCGGCGCAGCGAGGCCGGCGCCGAAACTGAAATCCGTTAGCGGACCGAATTTCCATCTGCCCGGGCGCATGCCGCGCCACCGGGCTTTTTTGACAATCGAGGCCGGCCCGAAGGCGGCCCGAGCACCTGAAGGAGGAAGCGATGAGATTGATGCAGATCAGGACCGAAGAGGGTGGCCGCGCCGTCGTGGCGACCGTCGGTTCGGCTAAGGACCAGCGGTCCTACATCGTTCCGGGCTACACCACGATCTATGATCTGGCGCGCGCCGCCATCGCTGCAAAGAGCGGGATCGTGTCGCTGGTTGAGGCGGCCGGCGAGGGCGCTGCGGTCGACCGCGCGGCGCTGCTGGCATCCGGCCGCGTGCTGGGGCCGATCGATCATCCCGATCCGGCGCATCTCCTCATCACCGGCACCGGCCTGACGCATCTCGGTTCGGCCTCGGCGCGTGACGCCATGCACAAGACCGCTGCCGTCGCGGAAGAGACGCTGACCGACTCGATGAAGATGTTCCGCATGGGCATCGAAGGCGGCAAGCCGGCCGCCGGTAAGGTTGGCGTGCAGCCGGAATGGTTCTTCAAGGGCGACGGCGCGCTTCTGGTAGGCCCGGGCGAACCGCTGACCGCGCCCTCCTTCGCGCAGGACGGTGGCGAGGAGCCTGAGGTCGCCGGCATCTACATCATCAGCGATGACGGCCTGCCGTTCCGCATTGGCTTCGCGCTCGCCAACGAATTCTCCGACCATGTGATGGAGCGGGTGAACTATCTCTACCTCGCCCATTCGAAGCTCCGCGAATGCTCGGTCGGGCCGGAACTCCTGGTGGGTCCGCTGCCGGATGATGTCCGCGGCCGCTCGCGCATCCTGCGCAACAACCAGGTGATCTTCGACGAGCCCTTCCTCTCCGGCGAGGCGAACATGTCGCATACGCTCGAGAACCTCGAGCATCACCACTTCAAATACGATTTCTTCCGCCGCCCGGGCCAGATCCACGTTCACACCTACGGCACCGCGACGCTGTCGGTTGCCTTCGGCATCAAGACCGAGCCGGGCGACGTGTTCGAGATCGAATCCGAGGTCTTCGGCCTGCCGCTGCGCAATGCGCTGGCCTTCGCGCCGGAAGAGACCGTGACGGTGACCGCACTCTGATCTGGCGGCGGCCGCATCGGCGGTTGGCCCGGAGGGCCCCGCGCGATAGAACGGACGCCAATGCGATCCACCTCATCCCTTGGGAAGCCATCCCGTTCGGCGGGCCGGCTTCCCTCCCCATGAAACATCCGAGGATGCGATGACCGAACTGCACAAGAACTATATTGGCGGCGAATGGGTCGCTGGCGATGCCCGCCCCAACATCAATCCCTCCAACACCAATGAAGTGGTCGGCGAATTCGCGCAGGGCACCGCTGCCGACGCCAAGGCCGCCATCGACGCCGCAGCGCTGGCCTTCAAGACCTGGTCCCAGTCGGGGATCCAGCAGCGCCATGACATCCTGAAGGCGACTGGCGACGAACTCCTTGCCCGCAAGGAAGAGATCGGCCGCCTCCTGTCGCGTGAAGAGGGCAAGACGCTGCCCGAGGGCATCGGCGAGACGACCCGCGCCGCGCAGATCTTCCACTTCTTCGCGGGCGAGACGCTGCGCCTTGCCGGCGAGATCCTGCCGAGCGTGCGTCCGGGCATCGACGTTTCGATCACCCGCGAGCCGGTCGGCGTGGTCGGGCTGATCACGCCGTGGAACTTCCCGATCGCCATTCCCGCCTGGAAGATCGCCCCGGCGCTGGCCTATGGCAACACCGTGGTGATCAAGCCGGCCGATCTCGTGCCGGCCTGCACCTGGACCATCGTCGACATCCTCGTCCGCAACGGCCTGCCGAAGGGCGTGCTGAACCTCGTGATGGGCCGCGGCTCGGTCGTCGGCCAGGCGATCCTCGAATCGCCGAAGGTCAATGCGCTTTCCTTCACCGGCTCGGTTGGAACCGGCAAGAAGGTCGCCGAGGCCTCTATCGCCGTGATGCGCAAGTTCCAGCTCGAGATGGGCGGCAAGAACCCGACGATCGTGCTCGATGACGCCGATCTCAAGGTCGCGGTCGAATCGACCGTCAACAGCGCCTTCTTCTCGACCGGCCAGCGCTGCACGGCGTCGTCGCGTCTGATCGTTACCGAGAAGATCCACGACCAGTACGTCGAGGCGATGGCCAAGCGCATGAAGGATCTCGTCGTCGACGACGCGATCAAGCAGGGCACGCATATCGGACCGGTCGTCGACCAGAGCCAGCTCGACCAGGACGAGCGCTATATCCAGATCGCCAAGGACGAGGGTGGCACGCTCGCTGTTGGCGGCAACCGGATCGAGCGCGACAATCCGGGCTTCTTCCTGGAGCCGACGCTCTTCACCGGCACGACGCCGGAGATGCGCATCAATAAGGAAGAAGTGTTCGGCCCGGTCGCCAGCGTCATCAAGGTCGCTGATTATGACGAGGCGCTCGCGGTTGCCAACGACACGCCGTTCGGTCTCTCGGCCGGCATCGTGACGACCAGCCTCAAGCACGCCTCGCACTTCAAGCGCAATGCCGAGGCCGGCATGGTCATGGTCAACCTGCCGACGGCGGGTGTCGACTATCACGTGCCCTTCGGCGGTCGTAAGGGTTCCAGCTACGGCCCGCGCGAGCAGGGCAAGTATGCGGTCGAGTTCTTCACCACCGTGAAGACGGCCTATACGCAGCCGTAAGGCATGCTTCTGGGGCGGCTGCTTGCGGCCGCCCCGTCAAGTCTAGGTTTGGTCGGTGCTGCAGAGCGCGGATCGACGTCTTCGACGGATTATTCGCGCATGCCTGCCACGGCAAGGGCGCGTTCGCCGAACGCTGCGTCCGGGAACGCCTCGCGCATGGCGCGGAGCGCCTCGGCGCCGCTCGATGGCGCCATCAGCGTCAACACGCGGCGCATCTGGGCGATCTGCAGGTCCAGCGCGGCCACAAAGCGGGGGTCGTCTGCGGCCAGCGTTTCGGCCTCAAACTCACGCGGGGCATGCTGCATCTGCCGTCTCCCTCGTCGCGGGTTCGTCCGCGGCCATCATCCCCGTAAATTTGCGCGCCGAAGGTTAACCACTCGTAAAGCGCGGCGTCCCGGCGCAGGTTCGCGGGCGCGGATCGCCTTGCGGCGAGCGATCCGCTCTGGTCCACTTCCGTTCAGTTCGACACCGACAGCGAGCGCCTCATGACGACACCCTATCCGCGCGATCTCATCGGCTATGGCCGCACCCCGCCCGATCCGAAATGGCCCGGCGGCGCCAATATCGCGGTACAGTTCGTCGTCAACTATGAGGAAGGCGGCGAGAGTTCCATTCTTGACGGCGACAAGGCCTCGGAATCGCTGCTGTCGGAGATCGTCGGCGCGCAGCCCTGGCCGGGCCAGCGCAACCTCAACATGGAATCGATCTACGAATATGGATCGCGGGCCGGGTTCTGGCGGCTCTGGCGATTGTTCTCGAGCCGCGGCATCCCGGTCACCTGTTATGGCGTGACGCTTGCCATGGCGCGCAATCCCGAGGCAGTCGCGGCGATGAAGGAAGCCGATTGGGAACTGGCAAGTCACGGCCTCAGATGGCTCGAATACAAGGACTTCCCGGAGGCCGAAGAGCGGCGGCACATCCATGATGCGATCCGTATCCACACCGAGATCACCGGCTCGCGGCCGCTCGGCTTCTACCAGGGCAAGCCGTCGGACAATACGCTGCGGCTTCTCATGGAGGAGGGCGGCTTCCTCTATACCTCGGACAACTACTCGGACGACCTTCCGTTCTGGATCGCCGGGCCGAACGGGCCGCATCTCATCATCCCCTATACGCTCGACACCAACGACATGCGCTTTGCGACGCCGCAGGGGTTCAACTCCGGCGACCAGTTCTTCACTTATCTGAAGGACGCGTTCGACATGCTCTATGAGGAAGGGGAGCAGGGTGCGCCGAAGATGCTGAGCGTCGGCCTGCATTGCCGGCTTGTCGGCCGGCCGGCGCGCGCTCAGGCGCTTGCCCGCTTCGTCGACTATGTCGCCTCGAAGGACAGGGTCTGGATTCCCCGCCGCATTGATGTTGCCTGGCACTGGCACGCGCACCACAAGCCGGCGTGATCTGCGACCGTGTCTCAAGGTCGTTGGGGTCATCGCTCGGAGCAACGGGAGTTTGTCGTCGTTTCGTCCGGTGCCCCGCGGCCGGCCTAGCCCGGTTTGCCTTGAATCCCGGGCTTTTGAAGGGTACTTCCGTCAGAAATGGGCAAGGCACTGATTCCGCCTGACGGCGGCGACATCGAAGGCATCAATCTGCGCGAGGCGCTCGAGCAGCGTTACCTTGCCTATGCGCTTTCGACCATCATGCACCGGGCGCTGCCCGACGCCCGCGACGGTCTCAAGCCCGTCCATCGCCGTATTCTTTATGCGATGCGCCAGCTGCGGCTCGATCCCGACGCCGGCTTCAAGAAGTCGGCCCGCGTCGTCGGCGACGTCATCGGCAAATATCACCCGCATGGCGACCAGTCCGTCTATGACGCGCTGGTCCGTCTGGCGCAGGATTTCGCCGTCCGCTTTCCGCTCGTCGACGGCCAGGGCAATTTCGGCAATGTCGACGGCGATAGCGCCGCAGCCATGCGCTACACCGAAACGCGCATGACCGAGGTCGCGGCCCTCCTTCTGGAGGGTATCGACGAGAATGCCGTCGACTTCCGCGAGACCTATGACGGCGAGGACAGCGAGCCGATCGTCCTGCCGGGCAACTTTCCGAACCTGCTCGCCAACGGCTCCTCCGGTATTGCCGTGGGCATGGCGACGTCGATCCCGCCGCACAATGTCGCCGAACTCTGCGATGCCGCGATCATGCTCATCAGCCAGCCAGACAGCGATGTCGCGGCGCTGATGCAGCATGTGAAGGGTCCGGACTTTCCTACCGGTGGCATCATCGTCGACGACCAGACGGCGATCGCCGAGGCCTATCGCACAGGCCGCGGCGGTTTCCGCGTCCGCGCGAAGTGGCATATCGAGGACCAGGGCCGCGGCACCTATCTGATCGTCGTGACGGAAATCCCCTATCAGGTGCAGAAATCGCGCCTGATCGAGAAGCTGGCTGAACTTGTGCAGACCAAGCGCGTGCCGCTGCTGGTCGATGTACGCGACGAGTCGGCCGAGGATATCCGCGTCGTGCTGGAGCCGCGGGCCCGCACCGTCGATGCAGCGCTGTTGATGGAATCGCTCTTCAAGCTCAGCGATCTCGAAAGCCGCATCTCGCTGAACATGAACGTGCTCTCGAAGGGCATCGTTCCGAAGGTCATGAGCCTTGGCGAGGTGCTCCGCGAATGGCTCGATCATCGCCGCGAGGTGCTGCTGCGCCGGTCTGCCTTCCGTCAGGAGCAGATCCGCAAGCGCCTTGAGGTGCTCGGCGGCTATATCATCGCCTATCTCAATCTCGACGAGGTGATCGGCATCATCCGTGAGGAGGACGAGCCGAAGGCCGAGTTGATGCGGACCTTCGAGCTGACGGATGTCCAGGCCGAGGCGATCCTCAATATGCGGCTCCGCTCGCTGCGCAAGCTGGAGGAGATGGAGCTGCGCCGCGAGCATGCCAATCTCTCGGAAGAGCTCGCGCAGATCGATGCGTTGATGGCGTCCGAAGGCAAGCAGTGGAAGACCATCGCCTGGCAGATCGGCGAAATCCGCAAGACGTTTGGGCCTGAGACCCCGCTCGGCAAGCGCCGCACGGCGTTCGCCGACGCGCCGACTCATGACGTCGAGGACCTGCAGCAGGCGATGATCGAGCGCGAGCCGATCACCGTGGTGGTGTCGGAGAAGGGCTGGATTCGAGCGCTGAAGGGCCATGTCGGCGACCTCTCCACCCTCACATTCAAGACCGACGACGGTCTCAAATTCGCGCTGCATGCCGAGACCACGGACAAGATCCTCGTCTTCTCGACCGGCGGGCGATTTTATACGCTCGGCGCCGACAAGTTGCCGGGCGGGCGCGGCCATGGCGAGCCTGTTCGCCTAATGGTCGACATGGACAATGAACAGGACATCATTTCCGTCTTCGTCCATAAGCCCGGCCGCAAGCTCATGGTCGCGTCCAGCGAGGGCTACGGCTTCGTCGTGTCCGAGGTCGACATCATCGCGAATACCCGCAAGGGCAAGCAGGTGCTGAATGTCGATGGCACGGCCGAGGCGTCGCTCTGCGTAGACGCTTCAGGCGATATGGTGGCGATCATCGGCAAGAACCGGAAGTTCCTGGCTTTCCCGCTTGAGCAGATGCCGGAAATGTCGCGTGGTAAGGGCGTCCGGCTGCAGCGCTACCGCGACGGCGGACCGGCCGATATTCGCGTCTTCTCGCGCGACAAAGGCCTGACCTGGCAGGATTCGTCGGGTCGCCTCTATACGCGGTCGATGGAGGAGTTGAAGGACTTCGTCGCGGATCGCGGCCAGGCCGGACGCTTGCCGCCGGATCGTTTCCCGAAGACCAACACCTTCGGCACGCCCGCTATACCTTGAGGCCGGCCGGGGATGTTCGTTGCCCGCAACACCTCTCGTTATGTCAACCGATCTCGGCCCGTCGCCGGCGTGATGATGATCTCGGGCTTGATCTGACATGGGCGTTTAGAACGTCCTGATCGAAGGCGTGTCCGGTTCCGGCAAGACCTCGGTGGCCACCGAACTCCAGCGGCGCGGATATCACGTCATTCATGGCGACCGCGAACTCGCCTACCGAGGCGATCCCCGGACCGGGGAGCCGCTGGACATCGATCCTTCCGACCCGCCGAACATGGATGTCGCCTTCGGGCACAGGCACCATCTCTGGGATGTCGACAAGGTCAGGGCGCTCACGGCGGACCGGAGCTGGCCGGTGACCTTTTTCTGCGGCGGTTCGCGGAATTTCGACCGCTTCGTCGGCTGGTTCGACGCGGTTTTCGTTCTCGCTGTCGATCATGAAACCCTAAAGTGGCGTCTCGCCAGCCGGCCGGATGACGAGTTCGGCGGTACGCCGGCGCAGCGGGATTTCATCCTTGGGCTCTCGGCGACGCGGGAGAATATTCCTTCGGGCGCGATCGAGATCGATGGGACGGCACCGCTGGCGCGAGTTGTCGATGCGATCCTCGCGAAATGCTGACGAGGATGCGTCAGCTTACTTCGCCGGTTCCCAGCCTTGCGCCCCGAGATGTTCCTGCGGCCGGAAGCGCGCCTTGTAGGCCATCTTGCGCGAGCCGGCGACCCAATAGCCGAGATAGACATAGGGCAGGCCCATCTTCCGCGCCCGAGCGATATGATCGAGGATCATGAAGCTGCCGAGCGAGCGGTCGATATAGTCGGGCTCGTAGAACGAATAGACCATCGACAGCCCATCGGAGAGGACATCGGTCAGGGCCGTGCCGATCAGCGGGCCTTCGCCGGCGCCGGTGATGGCGCTGTCAGGTCCGCGGAAGCGATATTCGATCAGCATGGTCTCGACATGGGTGTCCTCGACCATCATCGCATAGTCGAGCACCGTCATATCGGCCATGCCGCCCTCGGCGTGACGCGCATCCAGATAGGCGCGGAACAGCGAATACTGGTCAGAGGTTGGCGCAGGCGCGACGCGCATGCCGATGACATCCCGGTTTTTCTCGATGACGCGGCGAAAGCTCCGGCCGGGCTGGAAGCGATCGACGGGAACGCGAATGGAGACGCAAGCCTTGCAAGTCTCGCAGGCGGGCCGATAGGCGATGTTCTGGCTGCGACGGAAGCCGCCCTGCGTCAGGATCTCGTTGAGCGCCGACGCCCGCGCTCCCACGAGATGGGTGAACACCTTCCGTTCCATCTGGCCCGGCAGATAGGGACAGGGCGACGGCGCCGTGAGGAAGAATTGCGGTGTATCGGTCTGATGGTGCGTCATCGGGCGAAAGGCCGTCGCGGCTCGTCTGGGCAAGAACGATAATACGCCGGCGCTTCGGCCTGAAGGCCTATTCCGCCGCTCACCGGCGGCTTCGAACCAGCGGGTCGCGATTCATGACGACCGTACCCAGCAGCATGTCATGAAGCAGGCGCTTGCGATTGGAAAAGAAGCCGATCAGCAGTACGAAAGGCGTCAGCAGCGAGATCGATACCCAATAGAGAATGACATGAGCGGCGGCGATGAAGAAGCCGACGCGGCCGCCGTCGGTTGCCCGGATGGCGAGCCCAGCGAGGCGCATCCCCGGCGTCCCGGCATTCGGACCGCCGAGCGTCAGCGCGACATAGAGCACCGCGACGATGGCGAAGAAGGGCAGGGCGAAGAGGAACCAGGCCACGCCGAACGTGAAGAGCCCGAGGGTGAACACCACCAACACGGCCAGAAGTTCGAACAGGCCGAGCAGCACGACATCGACGATGAAGGCCAGCACGCGCTTGCCAAGCACCCCGGAAAAGAGCTGGGGTTCGCTCACCGGATCAAAGACCTCACCCGAGATGAATATCTCGCGCTCCGCGATGCCCATCGACTGATGCTCCATAATCTCCGTCTCCGTGCCACGTTGCACCGCACTGTCGGCGAATGCTAGATCGTCCGCTTCCGAGCGTGATCGTGGGACCACGCGCCGGAGATGTCATGTCGCAAGTGGAGCGCGTTCCCTTGAACTCAAATAACGCGGCTCCGGACGCGCTCAGCAGCCGGGCCGGATATCAGATGGCATCAGCGGACGAAATTAAAAGGCCGCGTCTATCGGTGGTGGCGCCGGCCTACAATGAGGAAGCCTCTCTCGAGGTCTTTCACGAGCGCGCTTCTGCCTCGGCTCGCGCCGTGGCCGGTGACGATTATGAGATCATCATCGTCGACGACGGCTCCGCCGACCGGACCTTCGAGATTGCCAGGAGCCTTGCTGCCAGCGACCCGCATGTGGTGGCAGTTCGCCTCTCGCGCAACTTCGGCCATCAGCTCGCGCTCTGCGCCGGCCTTAGCATCTGCCGCGGCGCGCATGTGCTGATCATCGATGCCGATCTGCAGGATCCGCCAGAGCTCGTCAGCGAAATGTTCCGCGTCATGGAGGCGGAAAAGGCGGAAGTGGTCTATGGCCGGCGCAGGAGCCGCGCCGGAGAAACGGCGTTCAAGCGCGGTTCGGCCAAGGCGTTCTATCGCGGTCTGCGGCGCCTCGCCGATATCGACATTCCCGCTGACACGGGCGATTTCCGTCTCATCACCCGCCGCGTCTGCGACATTCTCAATGCCATGCCGGAGCGCTACCGCTTCACGCGCGGGCTCGTCAGCTGGGTCGGCTTCCGGCAGATCGCCATTCCCTATGATCGGGAAGCCCGTTTCGCTGGAACATCCGGCTACCCGCTGAAGAAGATGGTTCGTTTCGCGGTCGACGCGATCACAAGCTTCTCGATCCTGCCGCTGCGGGTTGCGAGCGTCGTCGGGCTCGCCGCATCGCTCGTGAGCGTCATGGCCATTCTTTATTCGCTCGTAGCCTGGCTGTCCGGCCACACCGTCGCCGGCTGGACCAGCCTGCTCTCGGCCATCTTTCTCGTCGGCGGCATCCAGCTCTTCGTGCTCGGCATCATCGGCGAATATCTCGGTCGCCTCTATCTCGAGACCAAGCAGCGACCGCTTTTCATCATCGACGACGTCTACCGGTCGCAGGGTTGAGCGCACCCTCCCGTCTGGCGACCAAGGAGTTCCCGATGACGACGATCGGCGCGATAGACGCGCCCGCAAAACCGCGGGCCTGGCGTGATCGCCTTGTCGAGTCGCTACCTTTCATCGCGATCTTTCTCATTACCTTCGTCGTCAACATCGCCTTCAGCCTTCGGCAGGGCCGGCTCGCCAGCGTTCCGATCCATGACGACGTCGCCTATCTCGCGGATGGCCTGAGCCGGGTGATTTTCGTCAAGGGCGATGGGCTCTGGTCGGCGATCGGATCGCTTATTGTGGACCCGCCTCACGCGCCGGTGACGACGCTGACGGCGATGTTCGGCTTCTGGGCCCTCGGTCCGGCCCCCATCTCCGCCTATATCGCGAACGGCTGGGTTCTCGCGCTCTATGTGGCGGTGCTCGCGGTTCTCAGCCGGCCCCTCGGCGGCCTCCTTGCGCGAACGCTTTTCGTTGCCGTGCTCGTCTTCGTTCCCGTTGCCCATGCGATGGTGACGGAGTTCCGGCCCGACATGGCGGGCGGGCTGCTGTTCGCGCTTGCGATCGCACTGATGTGCGGCACGGATTTCCGAAACGTCACCATCAAGAGACGGATCCATCTCGTCTTGCTGGCGCTGGCCGCAACCATCACCAAGCCGAGCGCCGTGATTTTGACGATACCCGCGCTCGGCGTCGCCTTTGCCGTCGCCATGGTGGCCCAGGGTCTCTTCACCGGGAGGGCCAAAGTCCGGCTCCTGTTAAGCGGGCTGGCCACCGTCGCGCTCTATGCGCTGGCGCTGGTGCCCTTCGCAGTGGCGTTCGGCGCCGAGACGATCCGCTACATCCGCGATGTGCTGTTTACCAACTCGGATATCTGGGCGACGCCCGGCGATCGATGGTTTCACTGGACCTATCATTTCAGCGGCCCGGGCGGGACCGAGGCGCTTGGTGTGTTCGGCGTTCTGGCGCTGGTGATCGTCATCGTCGATCTGCTGATGTTCGTTCGCTTTCCCAGCTATCGGCGCCCGGGGGTCTTGCCTCTTTATCTGACGATCGCGGTCGTCTATTGCGCCATGGCGGTCTCGACCGAGAAGACCGTGTTCCAGGGCAGTTATTTCTATTTGCCGTTGCTGTTCGCGGCCGCCAGCGCCTTCGTTCGGATCGTGGTGCAGGCACGGCTCCGCTGGTCCGTGCGCGCGCCGATCGGCAGCGATGTCGTGCTCGCGTCAGGCCTCGTTCTCGCGATCCTGTTCCTGCCGCTTGGCGGGGCCTATACGGTCCGCGCCACGGACGGACCCGAGGCCGTCAGCCTGTTGCCGCAGATCTCGGATGCGATCTTCGCTCTTAACAAGAACGAATGGATCGACAGCCCTAGCTGTGCAGAGCGGACGATGCGGATCACCGCCATCAACTATGATCCGATCACCGCGGGAGCCATCCAGATGGCACTCGCCGAGGGGGGCCTGAACGTTGCGTCGGACTATGTCTTCTTTCCGCGCAGCCTGCAGGATGCGTTGAAGACGATCGACGATGTCGACCTCGTCGTCATGGCCGATCCCGCCGCCAAGCCAACCAACCAGTGGCTGCTCCTCGCAGCCATGGCGCCCGATATCTATCGCTATCTCAGCGAGAAGCCGGGCGTTCGGAAGATCCAGGTGGGCGTCTATCGCAATCATCCGTTCTGGCTCTTCGTGAAGCCGCACTGCGAACCGGTCACGCCGCCATGAGAAGGCTTATTGAGGCGTGGCCCCGCGAGCATCCCGTGTCGGCGATCACGCATTCCCGGAGAAAGGCGAAGTCAAATCGCCGATCGACGGCGATTTCGCCTCCCTCTCTTGAATGACGCGAGGGTCTTCGTCACTCTCGATGGGGATTCACCCGACCCGGGCGGGATCGGTCATGGTTCTCGCGCGCTTCTCCTGCTTCTCGGATCCTTCTGGGGTATATGCTTAATTCATTTTGGAAAACGCAGAGCAATGACGAGCGGCTTCTGGCGATTATCGTCGGAGCCCTGTTTGTCTTATTCGTTCTAGCCAATATTTCCTTAAGTTTGTTTCATGGCCATCTGGCCATGATTCCGATCTACGACGACATCAACTATATGTCGGATGGACTGTCGCGGTTGCGTTTCAGCAACGGGTCCGGCCTCCGCTCCGTCGTCAATTCGTTCATCGCCGATCCTCCGCATGCGCCGGTCACGACCCTCACCGCGATGATGGGCTTCTGGCTTCTAGGACCGGAGCCGATCGCCGCCTATATCGCGAATAGTTGGGTCGTCCTTCTGTTCCTCGTGTTTCTGACGTGGATGAGTCGACCCATCGGGAACACGCTCGACAGGGCCCTCTTCATCGCGACGTTCCTGTTCGTGCCCGTGGTTCAGGCCATGGTCATGGAGTTTCGGCCGGATCTGCCGGCTGGGCTCATCGTTGGAATTGCCCTCTACACAATCTGCACGATCGACTTGCGCCAGGCGACCAGGGCTCGGTTGTTCGGACTGGCCGCGCTGTTCGTCGCCGCGACCATCACCAAGCCCACAGCCTTCATCCTTGTCATGCCGGCGCTTGTCGGGGCGCTGCTGCTCGTTGCCGTCAGGTCGATCATCATCGACAGGGAGCATACGCGATCGAATCTCGCAAAAATCGCGCAGATCTTCGGTGCGTATATTCTACTGATGCTGCCGGTGTCTTTGATATGGGGGGCGCCGACATACAGATATGTCTATGACGCCCTTTTCACCTATGCCGATGTCTGGCGATCAAGTGGCGATATCCAGTTTCATCTTCTCTATAATTCCACCGGTATCGGTGGGCAGGTGGCGCTGGGCAGGTTCCTGCGCAACGGTCTTGCGCTGATCTGCGTCGATGCCGTGATCTGGGCGGTGCGACGCCAGAGCCGGACCAGGGGGGTTATCGAGTATTATTTGCTGGTCGCCGGTCTCTATCTGGCGCTGGCGATTTCCGGCGAGAAGACGCTCTACCAGGGAAGCTTCTTCTATATCCCGTTCGTCATCGCGTTTGCCGCAGCGTCCGTGCGTATTCTCGTATTCGTCAAAGACATACTCGGACTGAAATGGCTCGCGCGCGCGTCGCTGATCTGCGTCGCCGCGTTTTACGTCTACAAGCTGCCGCTTGCTTCATATTACTATGGCGCGGATCCGGACGCGTTCAAGCTGCCGCCGATGATCAACCGGGTCACGACGCAGATCGGCGAGGTTTCTCTCGCCAATGCAGACAACGCGACCTGCAGCGACCGTCCTCTCGTCGTCGTATTCACCGACGCGCTGCCTATACCGACTGAACTGGTGAAGTTCGAGGCAGCCAAGATCGGTATACCGATTGCCATCGCGCCGGCGTTCATGTCGCGCGATCTGGATGAGATGAAGAGATTCGCCGAGAGGGGCGATATTGTCCTGATCGCTGATCCGTCGCGTCCGTCGCCAAGCCGATGGCTGCCAGGCCTGGCCTACAACCAGGACCTCTTCGCCTATCTCAAATCGTGGCAGGGGGCGGAACGCTTCAACATTGCGGGCGATAACGGAAAGCCCATCTGGATGATCGTGAACCCCAGATGCGTCCCGCCGAGCCGAACCGGGAACTGACGTCGCGAGCCGCGACGCGCGGGTGTCAGGGGGTTGCGAGGCGCTCCACCTTGTAGTGCCGGGCCTCCAGGGCTGCTTCGATCTCGCGGGCATGGTGCGGCCCGTGCGTCTCGATGGTGACATCGACGCTGGCACCCTTGGCCGGAACGCTGAGGAGCGTTCGGTGATGCAGAACCTCGAGGATATTGCCGCCGCAGCCGCCGATCGTCGCCGCGATATCTCCGAGGACGCCGGGCCGATCGGGAATGATAAGCCGGACGGCAACGATCTTCTCGGCCCGCGCGAGTTCCCGCACCATGATTGAGGCAGCGAGTCGTGGATCGATATTGCCGCCGCAGAGAACGAGGCCGACGCGCTGGCCGGCAAAACGGTGAGGGAAAGCGAGCAGGGCGGCAAGACCGGCTGCGCCCGCGCCCTCGGCCATCGTCTTCTGAAGCGTCAGATAGGCGTTCACAGCGCGTTCGATGGCGCTCTCCGGCACCAGCACCACGTCATCGACGAAGCGACGCGCGATCGCCAGCGTCAAGCGTCCGACATTCTTGACGGCGATGCCCTCGGCCAGCGTGTTGCCGCCGCATTCGGGCGGCTGGCCGTCGAGAGCGGCTCGCATCGAGGGATAGAGCTCGGTTTCGACGCCGATGACCGTGGTGCGTGGCGACAGTGCCTTTGTCGCGATTGCCATCCCGCCAATGAGACCGCCGCCGCCGACGGGAACCACCAGCGTGTCAAGCGGTATGCCGCTCTCGATCATTTCAAGCGCGATCGTTCCTTGCCCTGCAATGACATGGGCATCGTCATAGGGATGCACCCAGACGGCGCCGGTCGTCTCGGCGATTGTGTTGGCCCGTGCCTGTGCCTCGGCCAGCGTCTCGCCCTCGACGACCACCTCGGCGCCGAAGGCACGCGTCGCCTCGACCTTCACGAAGGGTGTCGTCGCGGGCATGACGATGGTCGCAGGAATGCCGAGCCGCGAGGCGTGATAGGCGACGGCCTGCGCGTGGTTGCCGGCCGACATCGCCACGACGCCAGCGGCGCGCTCGGCCGACGTCAAGGACAGCAGCTTTACGAGAGCGCCACGCTCCTTGAAGGCCGAGGTTACCTGCAGGTTCTCGTATTTGACGAAGACTTCGGCGCCGGTCAGTTGCGACAGGCGCGGTGCCGGCAGGAAGGGTGTCTTCAGCACGCTGCCTTCGATGGCGCGTGCGGCATCGCGGATATCATCGATCGAGGGCAGGGCGACGGGGTCGAGAATGGGATCGAGCACGGTCATGGCGCGCCTCCAAGGTCACGATAGCCGGATCAGCCGGCCTTCCTCAAGCGCGGCCCGCCGACCGATCAGGCCGTCCGGGCGCAGCAGGAACAGGATCGTGATCACGACGAGCACGAAGATATCGCGCTCGCCGGATCCGAAATAGGCCGACCAGCCGGTTTCCAGTGCCGCTAGCAGCAAGCCGCCGAGGACGGCGCCGCCAAGGGTTCCGCCGCCGATCAGGCAGGCGATCAGCGCCTTGAGGCCGAGCAGGAAGCCGCCGGCATAAGACGTCCCGCCATAGCTCAGCGCAACGATGGCGCCCGCCAGCGCTGCGATGCTCGCTGCCAGGATGAAGGTGAGGGCCGTCACGGCGCCAGGATCGATCCCGCAAAGCCTTGCCATCAGGCGGTCGTCGGCAACCGCCCGCCAGGCGCGGCCGAAATGCGAGCGACGGACGAACAGTGCCAGAGCGAGGACCGCGAGGGCGGAGGTCGCGAAAATCAGTGCGCGCATCGCGGTGATGACCACAGGAAACGGGCCGGCCGTCAGCATGATCTGGCTCTCAAGCATCGGCTGCAGCCAGATTTCGTGCGAGCCCTGCGCGATCCGCAGCCCTTCCGAGATCACCAGGCCGAGTCCCACGGTGGCAACGATGAAGCTGCGTGCGGGCCGTTCCATCAGCGGGAGAACGACGGTTCGCGCTGCCAGCCAGCCGGCCAGCGCGGTCAGCGAGACGGCAACGGCGAGGGCCATCGCCAGAATGACGGCGAGCGAGGGCAGCCGGGCGCCGATGGCGGTGACAAGGCCGAACACGGCGCCGAACGCGCCGATCATCGCCATCTCGCCGAAGGCCATGTTGATGCGTCCGATGAGGCCGTAGATGAGCGCATAGGCGAGCGCGAGCGGCACATAAAAGGCGGCGAGGTTGAGCGCGTTCACCGACTGCTGGAGCGCGTAGCCGACCGCTGCCGGCGGCGAAATGGGGAGGATCGCGAGGCCGGACGGTTGCCATCCTGTCTCGCCGACGGCGGTCATCACGGCGCCCGGCTGGTCGAGAAACCATCGCCTGAGCAGATCCAGCCGCCATTCCGGCAACCGGCCCTCATAGCCGCGCACCGCGATGATTTCGGTGCGGCCGAGTGACAACGCCCCTCCGGCAAAGGCGCAGTCCGCAAACAGCGTGCGCGGATCGCCGGCCGCGGTGAACATCACCCGCACGGCATTGTCGATGCCCCCAAGCGGCTCGACCGAGCGGATGGTGACGGCGCTGTTGTCGGGTCCGATCGCCGTGGCGATAGCAACGCAGACCAGCGCCTGCTGGCGATCGGCCTGGTCGCAGCCCGAAAGCACGATGGCGATAAGGGCGGTGAGTGCTGCGAGGACGATCGGGCGCAGGGGCCGGCGCATCCGCGATGCGTGCTCAGCGCTTCAGGAGAGGTGCAACGAAGGGAGCGAAATAGGTCAGGATCCCGTCGGCACCGGCGCGCTTGAACGCCCAGAGGCTCTCGACCATGGCGCGCTCGCCATCGATCCAGCCATTGCGCTCCGCCGCGCGGATCATCGCGTATTCGCCGGACACCTGATAGGCGAAGGTCGGCATGGCGAACGCGTCCTTGGCGCGCCTGATGATGTCGAGATAGGGCATGCCAGGCTTGACCATGATCATGTCGGCACCCTCGGCAATATCGAGCTCGATCTCGCGCAGGGCCTCGTCGCTGTTGCCGAAATCCATCTGGTAGGTGCGCTTGTCGCCGGTCAGCGTCTTCGACGTACCGATCGCATCGCGGAACGGGCCGTAGAAGGCCGAGGCGTATTTGGCGGCGTAGGCCATGATCTGAACGTCTGAGAGCCCGGCGATATCCAACGTTTCGCGAATGGCTGCGACGCGACCATCCATCATGTCGGAGGGGGCAATGATGTCCGCGCCGGCCTCGGCCTGGTTAAGGGCCTGCTGGGCAAGAAGCGCTACGCTTTCGTCGTTGAGGATCGTTGAACCTTCCATCACGCCGTCATGGCCGTGGCTGGTATAGGGATCGAGCGCCACGTCGCAGATGATGCCGATCTCGGGAACAGCCGCCTTGATCGCCCGGCAGGCGCGGCAGACGAGATTGTCGGGATTGAGCGATTCCGAGCCAGTCGGGTCACGCAGCGACGGCTCGGTAAACGGGAACAGCGCAATGGCCGGAATCCCGAGCGCTGCGGCCTTCTCTGCCTCGACGACGGCCTGATCGACCGAAAGCCGCTCGACGCCGGGCATCGAGGGAACGCCCTGGCGGACATGGTCGCCATCGACCAGAAAGATCGGCCAGATAAGATCGTCGACCGTCAGCACCGTCTCGCGGACGAGGCGGCGCGACCAGTCGGCACGGCGATTTCGTCGCATGCGACGTCCGCCCAGGATGGCGTCCATGTCGTATTTCGGGAAGCGCGGTTCTGCAGTCATCGCAATTTCCTCTGAGGCGATCCTTCGGCGAGGCCTGTGGCCGGCCTTCAGCGTCAAGACGCCGATTTCGCCTCGATCCTGTAGACCAGCACCTTGTCGATGCGTCGCCCGTCGAGATCAACCACCTCGAAGCACCAGCCTTCATAAGCGAAATGCTCGCCCGGCACCGGAATATGGCCGAGATGATTGAGCATGAAGCCGGCAATGGTGGCGTAGTCCTCGTCATTGGCGAGCGACTTCAGGCTGAGCACGCGCTCGACGACGTCGATGGTCGCGCTGCCGTCGATCAGCCAGGAGCCGTCCTCGCGCTGGATCGCATCGGGCTCCTCGTCGCCAGCCCGCTCGGGCAGGTCGCCGGCGATCGCCGTCAGGATGTCCATCGGCGTCACGACGCCCTGGAAGCTGCCATATTCGTCGAGGACGATCGCCATATGGACATTCGACGTCTTGAAGCGATCGAGCATGTTGAGGATCGGCATGCGCTCGTCGACATAGAGCGGCTCGCGGATCACGGCCTGCAGATCGATCGCAGCGCCGTGGCGCATCTGGTTGAGCAGGTCCTTGGCGTGCACGATGCCGAGCACGCCGTCGATATCGCCGCGCGAAACCGGGAAGCGGGAATGTCCGCCGTCGAGAATCTCGGTCGCGATCATTTCCGGCGGATCGTCCGCATCGAGCCACACGACATCCGGCCGCGGCACCATGATCGAGCGCACGGAACGGTCGGCGACGCGGATCACGCCCTCGATCATCTCGCGCTCGGCCTGGTGAAAGACACCGGATTCCGTGCCCTCGGCGATGAGCGTCTTGACCTCTTCCTCGGTGACGCCGCGTTCATCGTTCACGTCCTTGCCGAGGAGGCGCAGGATGAAGTTGGTCGAAAGGCGAAGGAACCAGACGATCGGATGGGCGACGCGCGCGAGCGCCGTCACCGGCCGTGCGACGAGGCAGGCGATCCGCTCGGGATTGGTGAGGCTGAGCCGCTTCGGCACCAGTTCGCCGCAGATCAGCGAGAAATAAGCAAGGCCGACCACGACCGTCACTGTGGCGATCGTGTCGGCACGCGCACCGAGCTGTGGGAAGGTGTCGGCCAGGAACACGCGCAATGGCGCGGCGAGTTCGGCCTCGCCGAAGGCACCGGACAGGATCGCGACCAGCGTGATGCCGATCTGCACGGCTGAGAGGAAGCCGGTCGGGTCCTCCGAGAGCTTGAGCGCGGCGGCGGCGCCGGGAATGCCGTCGGCGGCCATTCCCTGCAATCGCGCCGGGCGTGATGAAACGACGGCGATCTCCGACATGGCGAAGAAGGCGTTGAACGCGATCAGGATCGCGATGATGGCAATGTCACCCCAGGGCATGATGGATCCCGGGACTCAGCGGCTGATTGCGGCTGGAAGGCGGACGTCCGCCGGCCGGCTTGCCGCGTGAAAGGGGTCGGACCAAGCTTGGTCCGGGCGGGGAATCGTCATTGCCGGGGAGGTCGACATGGACATGATGATAGCCAAGCGCGCTGTCACCCGCCAGAGCCCTCTGCGGCAGCGCAGCAGAATGCGCAGCTTTGACGTTCGCCCGCCATCCGGCTATCGCAGAGCGCCGCGCATGACCATGAGGATCAGGGCCCGATGATCGATCACGAGGTGACGCAGCTTCCAAGCGAGCCCGACAATCCATGGTCGCTCGCGCTCACCATCTATCTGCGCGGCATCGCGGCACTTCTGATTCTGCTCGGCCTGCGCCACTGGCTTTATATCGCCGGCATCTTCAATGAGCCCGGCTGGACCTTCGAGTCCATGACTACCGAATGGCAGTTCGTGACGATCCATCTCGCGGTGGTCGACCTCGTCGCGGCGGTCGGTCTCTGGATGCGCGTCTCGTGGGGCAATGTGCTGTGGGTCTATGCGTCGGTGTTCGAGATCGCCATCCACACGGTGTTCTCCGAGACATTCGGGCTCGATCCGATCATCGTGGGTTTCCACGCTGTTTCGCTCGCCGTCTTCGCTGCGCTGGTCTTCATGGAGCGGCGGCGCGAGGCGCAGCTCGCCTAGCTTTCCGCCTGCGACCGGGCCGGCTGATAGCAGCTCTTTAACGATAAAACTCGCTTCGAATGCCAATTCGCGAGGTAAGCCGTCGTTAAGCGTGATGTTTAAGGTGATTTTCAAATCAGGCGCTTAATGTTGCTTCTCATGAGACGGGAAGAATACCTGTCATGAAACAGAGAGGCATCGAGATGATCAATGCAAAGCGGGCAGTGGATTCGCACAATCAGCCGCAGACTACGCCGGAGCTGAAGCCGCTTTACATGGAAGCACTCACGCTGGTCGAGCGGCTTCATCGCCGGCTCCTGGATGTGATCAAGGACGAGTTCGATCGTTCGGGCCGTTCCGACGTCAACAGCGTGCAGGCGCTGCTGCTTTTCAACATCGGCGATGCCGAGCTGACCGCCGGAGAACTTCGCTCGCGCGGATATTATCTCGGCTCCAACGTCTCCTATAATCTCAAGAAGCTGGTCGAGATGGGCTACATCCATCACCAGCGCTCGCGGATGGATCGCCGCTCGGTCCGCGTCAGCCTGACGCCGAAGGGCCAGGAGATCGCCAATATCGTCAGCGCGCTTTACGAGCGCCACATCCGCTCGATCCAGCAGGTCGGCGGCATCGCGATCGACGATTTCCAGCTGCTGAACAAGTCGCTGCATCGCCTGGAGCGTTTCTGGACCGACCAGATCCTCTATCGGCTCTGAGACGCCCGGCCTCCAGATATCCGCTTTCGCCCGTCGTCCCCCACCCCGGGACATCAGTGGAAAGGCTCTGTCGTTAGATCGGCGGGGCCTTTCTTCGTTCGTGAACGGCTCGGTAACCATCAGCGCCGATCATGGCTTCGTGAAGCGGTGCCGGGCGGCCGGACCGTGACATGAAAGCGCCATACTGGCGTGAAAACCAAACATGGACATCGTTATGCGCGCGTGGGGCGCCCATTCCGGTTAGCATGTGCAGCAAAGCGGGCTTGGGCCCGGGTATCCGGCGGTCGCGGCAGCGGGCGAGGGCTCTCGCCTCGAAATGCTTTGCGATGGGCCGGTTTCAGCGATTGAGAACAGACATATGAGCGGATCAGGCAAGATACTTCCTCTTCACGGTTCGCCCGTCCAGGGCCGGATGATGTCGCGTCGCAGCATGCTGCGGGCGCTGGCAGGCGGTGTTGCCGCATCGGCCTTCGGTTCGCTGGCCCTGCCGGGCTTCGCCTTTGCCGCCAATTCCGACGATCCGGTTCAGCAGATGCTGCAGAACAGCTTCGGCGAAGCATCGGATGGCTTCGACGCCGGCCCGACCAGCGCGGCGTCTGTTCGGACTACCGAGCCGATCCTCTCGCCCTCGACGGCGGGCTCCGTTGAGCAGGCCATCGCCCAGTACAGCGATATCGTCGCGCGCGGCGGCTGGCCGGAAGTGCCGGCTGGACAGAAGCTCAGCCTCGGCATGCAGGACCCGACCGTCGTCATCCTGCGCCAGCGGCTGCAGGTGACGGGCGATCTCGCGCCCGGTATTCCGAGCTCGTCGACCTATGATTCCTATGTCGACGCCGCCGTGCGCCGCTTCCAGGCGCGGCACGGCCTTCCGGCAGACGGCATTCTCGGCGACACGACGGTCGCGATGATGAACATTCCGGCCAATGTCCGGCTCGGCCAGTTGCAGACCAATCTCGTGCGGCTGAAGGCAATGTCGGGATCGCTCGGCGACCGCTATGTGATGGTCAATGTGCCCGCGGCGGCGATCGAGGTCGTCGACGGCGGCCGCGTTGTGTCGCGGCACACGGCCGTGGTCGGCAAGATCGACCGCGAGACGCCGATCCTCAATTCGAAGATCTATCGCGTCAGCTTCAACCCGAACTGGACCGTGCCGGCGTCGATCATCCGCAAGGACCTGATCCCGCTGATGCAGAAGGAGCCGGGCTACCTCACCAAGAAGCACATCCGGATCTATGATTCCTCGGGCATGGAAGTGCCGCCGACGGCGATCGACTGGACGACGGATCAGGCGACCAAGGGCTATATGTTCCGGCAGGATCCCGGCGACTTCAACTCGCTCGGCACCGTTCGCATCTCGTTCCACAATGACGAGCAGGTCTATATGCACGACACGCCGCTGAAGGACATCTTCGGCAATGTCGAGCGTTTCGACTCCTCGGGCTGCGTGCGCGTTCAGAATGTCCGTCAGGTCATCGCCTGGCTGCTGCGCGACAATCCGGATTTCCCGCGTTCGCGCATCGACGAGATCTTCAAGACCGGTGAACAGGTCGACGTGAACCTGAAGCCCGAAGTGCCGGTCTATCTCGAATACATCACCGCCTGGGCGACCCCGGACGGCGCGGTCTATTTCCGCAACGACATCTACAATCGCGACGGCGTCGGCCAGATCGCGCTTCAGTAGGCTCGTCGCTCACAGCGATTTCACTATCGATAGGTCTCCGCCTTGGCGGAGACCGCATGATATGGTACGTCGCCCGCGTTGCTGAGCGGCGCCGTCTGGCGGCGTGCTCGACCAGAAGGATCACCGGCCATGTCGCTCACCGATCAAGCGCTCTCCGCCAGCCCGACGGCGGATTTCTTCAATCGCAGCCTCGCGGAATCGGATCCCGAGATCGCGGACGCTATCGCCAGGGAGCTCGGTCGGCAGCAGCATGAGATCGAGCTGATTGCCTCGGAGAACATCGTGTCGCGCGCCGTGCTTGAGGCGCAGGGCTCGGTGATGACCAACAAATATGCCGAAGGCTATCCGGGCAAGCGCTACTATGGCGGCTGCGAGTTCGTCGATATCGCCGAGACGCTGGCGATCGAGCGGGCGAAGAAGCTGTTTGGCGCCGGCTTCGCCAATGTGCAGCCGAATTCCGGCAGCCAGATGAACCAGGCGGTGTTCCTGGCGCTGCTCAATCCCGGCGATACGTTCATGGGGCTCGATCTTTCGGCGGGCGGCCACCTGACGCATGGCTCTTCGGTTAACATGTCCGGCAAGTGGTTCAAGGTGGCGCCCTATGGCGTACGCCGCGAAGACCAGCTGCTCGACTATGAAGAGATTGCGCGCATTGCCGAAGAGACGAAGCCGAAGCTGATCATCGCCGGCGGCACCGCCTATTCGCGCTTTTGGGACTTCAAGCGCTTCCGCGAGATCGCCGATTCCGTTGGCGCTTATCTCATGGTCGACATGGCGCATTTCTCCGGCCTCGTTGCCGGCGGCGTGCATCCCTCGCCGATCCCGCACGCTCATGTCGTGACCTCGACGACGCACAAGTCGCTGCGCGGCCCGCGCGGCGGTTTGATCCTGACCAATGACGAGGCGATGGCGAAGAAGATTAATTCGGCCGTCTTCCCCGGCCTTCAGGGCGGGCCGCTGATGCATGTCATCGCGGCGAAGGCGGTCGCCTTTGGCGAGGCGCTGCGGCCGGACTTCAAGATCTACGCGAAGAATGTCGTCGAAAATGCTCGTGCGCTTGCGGAAACGCTGAAGGGCACCGGCTTCGATATCGTCTCCGGCGGCACCGACAATCACCTGATGCTGGTCGATCTCCGTCCGAAGCGCGTCAAGGGCAATGTCTCGGAAAAGGCGCTCGTGCGTGCCGGCCTCACCTGCAACAAGAACGGCATTCCCTACGATCCCGAGAAGCCGTTCGTGACGTCCGGCATCCGTCTCGGAACGCCGGCAGCCACGACACGCGGTTTTGGCGTCGCCGAATTCCAGGAGGTCGGCCGCCTGATCGCCGAGGTGCTCAGCGCCGTCTCGCAGTCGGAAGACGGCAGCGCGCCGCTCGTCGAAGCCTCCGTCAAGGAGCGCGTCCACGCCCTGACGGCCCGCTTCCCCATCTATTCCTGATCGGGGGCCGCCATGCGCTGTCCCTATTGCGGAAGCGACGACACCCAGGTCAAGGATTCGCGCCCGTCGGAGGACAGCAACTCGATCCGCCGCCGTCGTGTCTGCACCGTCTGTGGCGGTCGTTTCACGACCTTCGAGCGCATCCAGTTGCGCGAACTCGTGGTGCTGAAGAAGAGCGGCCGCCGCGTGCCGTTCGATCGCGACAAGCTGATGCGGTCGGTCGAGATCGCGCTTCGTAAGCGTCCGGTCGATCCGGACCGCATCGAGCGGATGGTCAATGGCGTCGTCCGCCAGCTCGAATCGAGCGGTGAGAACGAAGTCAATTCCGACCAGATCGGCGTTCTCGTGATGGAGGGACTCAAAACCCTCGACGACGTCGCCTATGTCCGCTTCGCCTCGGTTTATCGCAATTTCCGCGAGGCCAAGGATTTCTCGGCAGTGCTCAGCGAACTTTCCTCGCTCGAGGCGATCGAGGACCAGCGTAAATAGCGACAGGGCATCGCTGGCCCGGGGGCAGCAGCGTGGCGCAAGGGTTGATCGCTGATCCGGAGATGGACCGCAGGCTGATGGCCGCGGCGCTTCGCCATGGGCGTCGCAGCCAGGGTCGGACTCATCCGGCCCCGGCCGTCGGCGCGCTGATCGTCCGCTTCGAGGATGGTGCGCCGGTCATCGTCGGGCGCGGCGCGACATCCCCCGGCGGCGTCGGCCACGCCACGGAGATAGCGCTTGCCGAGGCAGGCGAGGCAGCACGCGGCGCCACCTGCTATGTTTCGCTGGAACCGGCTATCCGCCATGCCGACGGCTATTCAGATACGGATGCGCTGATCGGGGCGGGCATCGCGCGTCTCGTCAGCGCGCTCGATGATCCCGACAGCCGGCGGACCCGGTCGGGCTACGCCCGGCTGCGCGAGGCTGGCGTCGGTGTCACGGCTGGCGTGCTCGGCGAGGAGGCGCGACGGCTGCATGCGGGCTTCGTCAGTGTCGCAACGCTCGGCCGTCCCCATGTGACGCTGAAGCTTGCGGTTTCGGCTGATGGCATGATCGGGCGAAAAACCGGCGAACGCATGCTCGTCTCCGGGCCAGAGGCTTTCCAGCGTTTGCAGATGATGCGCATCGAAGCCGACGCCTCTCTGATCGGCATCGAGACAGCGCTGGTCAATGATCCGAGCCTCGTCGTACGCGCCGCCGGGATGCGCGCCTTCTCGCCCATTCGAATCGTCCTTGACCGCGACGCGCGGCTTGGCCTCACATCCGCGCTTGTAAAGAGCGCCGGCGAGACGCCGCTCTGGCTGATCGTGGGTCCCGAGGCCGATGCGGGGGCCACCGCAGCGCTCGCCTCGGCCGGAGTCACGGTACTGCCGGTCGGCGCAAGTTCCGGCGGGCTCGATATCCGAGCCATGCTGAAACTGCTCGCGGAGCGGGGCATCACGCGGTTGCTGGTCGAAGGCGGCGCGCGCGTCGCCGCAACGCTGGTCTCGAACGGGCTTGCGGACGAAGTGGTGCTGTTCCGCGCGCCGGTCGTGATCGGGCCCGATGGCGTCCGCGCCCTGGCCGGCGGCGCCTTGTCGGCCATCGAGCGCAGTCCGCGCTACCGAATCATCGAGGACGCGCGGCTCGGCGAAGACCGCATGATCCGCTACGAAAGGACCAACTGACGATGTTCACCGGGATCATCACCGATGTCGGCACCGTAACCGCGGTCGAGCGCCGCAATGACGTCAATCGCATCACGATCGACAGTGCCTATGATCCCGCGACGATCGCGATTGGGGCCTCGATCGCCTGCGCCGGCGTCTGTCTCACGGTGATCTCGCTCAATCCGAAGGCCGAAGGTGGCACGTATTTCGACGTCGAGGCCGCGCCGGAAACGCTCGCCCTGACAGAGGTGGCGCATTGGGACGAGGGCACGCGCATCAATCTCGAGCGCTCGCTGCGGCTTGGCGACGAGCTCGGCGGTCACATGGTGTCCGGCCACATCGATGGCCTCGCTACGATCGTCGAACGCGAGGATCTCGGCGAGACGACCCGTTTCGTCTTCGAAGTGCCGCATGCCTATGCCCGCTTCATCGCCACCAAGGGTTCGGTTGCGCTCGACGGCACATCGCTCACCGTGAACTGGGTCGAAGGCGATCGGTTTTCCGTACTGCTGATCCCGCACACGCTTCACGAGGACGTCACGACCTGGGGCAAGCGACAGGTCGGCGATCGCGTCCATCTCGAGATCGACCAGATGGCGCGCTATGTCGCCCGTCTGACTGAAGCGGCCTGATGGACCGTTAAGCGAGGATGCGCCGGGAAGGCGCATCCTCCGCAAGTCCTAGAGATTGACCGGCACCGGTTCCTTGATGAAGCCGACGAGCGTGTCGGTATCCATGACATCCGCGAAGATCGTGACCATGTTCTTCAGCGCGGCGTTGTGATCGGCGTCGCTGAGCGCCGAGGTGGCGTCCGAGACGAAAATCACCTTGTAGTTCATCTGCATGGCATCGCGGGCGGTTGCCTCGCAGCAGCAATTGGTAACGGTGCCGGAGATGATCAGCGTATCGATGCCGCGTTCGGCGAGGATCGACTGCAGCGGCGAGGCGCCGGGGAAGAAGCAGGAATAGCGGTTCTTGTCGATGACGAGGTCCGACGGGCCGACTTCGATGGCCGGATAGAGCTCCTGGCCATGCGTGCCCGGCCTTAGGATCGCCTTCACATTGTCGGAGCGACGGTCGCCGCAGAAATAGCGCAGCCAGATCGTCCAGTTCTGCTCGAAGTCCTCGTTCATCACCATGCGGGTGAAGATGTTGACCCCGCCGGCGGCGGAGAGAGCGGCCGAGATGCGGTTGATGTTGTCGACCGTCTCGCGCGACTGCGGAACCTCGAGCTCCATGCCTTCCTCAAGGAACGCGTTCTGCATGTCGATGACGAGATGGGCCGTGCGGGCGGGGTTGATGTCCGAGAAGACATGGTCGACGCCGCGCCAGGTGCGCACCAGCTCCAGGGCCTCGTCGATATTCACGGCATGCATGGACAGTCTCCGGTTTTCTGCGACAGCCGCCGCATCGGGGGTGATGACGGAAAGCATTGCCGAAGCGGCCAGGCGGTCAAGGCCTCCGACGCGAAATCCGTGCGTCGTCCGGCCTTTTAGCAACGCGACGGGGCGAGTGGGACGAGCTCCATGCCGGTCAGCTGCGGGCCACCGAAGGACGAAGGAAGCGCCGCGGCTTTGTAGCCTGTCCCCGAATTTCGGCGCGCCCTACCGCCAAGCCTGCGTCATCCCGCCTTGAGTCCTGATTTTTGCTTTACAGCCCGGGGCGGCGCATGGTTCACCTGCCGACCATTCGGAGCCAGAAAGATACCCCATGAGCGAAGCGTCGCCGCACCTTCTCGTTATCGATGCCCGTTTCTACGAAGACATTTCGGACGAACTCTTTTCAGGGGCCAAGCAGGCCATCGAGCGTGCCGGCGCCACGCTCGACCGGGTCTCGGTGCCGGGCGTGCTGGAGATTCCGGCCGCGCTGTCGATGGCGCTCGCCTCGATGGAAGACGGGGAGGTCGACTATGACGGCTTCGTCGTGCTCGGCTGCGTCATTCGCGGCGAGACGTCCCACTACGATATCGTCGCCAATGAATCGGCGCGGGCCATCATGGACATGGCAGTGATCGAGGCGCTCGCCATCGGCAATGGCATCCTCACCGTCGAGAACGATGCGCAGGCCTATGCCCGTGCGCGCGTCGCCGAGAAGAACAAGGGCGGCGCTGCCGCCGAAGCGGCGCTGGCCATGATCGCGCTGCGTCGCAAGTTCGGTCTCTGACATGACACCTGTGGACAAGGCGCCGGCCGAGCGGGCCGTCCGCCCCGCCAACCAGCGAGGCGTCGCCCGCCTCGCGGCGGTTCAGGCGCTCTACCAGATGGATGTCGGCGGCGCGCCGCTGACGGAAGTCGTGGCGGAGTTCGAGAATTTCCGCCTCGGCAAGGAAGTCGACGGCGACCAGTATCGCGATGCCGACGCAGCGTTCTTCCGCGACATCATGGCGGGGGTCGTGCGCGAGCAGCGCAATCTCGATCCGGCGATCCATACCTCGCTTTCGGCCGATTGGCCGCTCAGCCGCATCGACGTGACGCTGCGCGCAATCCTGCGCTGCGGGACGTATGAGCTGGTCGGCCGCCGCGACGTGCCCGCGCGCGTCGTCATCACCGAATATGTCGACGTTGCGCGTGCATTCTTCGGCATCGGCGACGAGATCAAGCTGGTCAATGCCGTGCTCGACACGGCCGCCCGCCGCTTGAGGCCCGACGAGTTCCCGGGCGAAGCGCCCGATCGCCAAGGCCAGAGGAATGGCTGACGAGACGGCGCGGCCGGGCGAATTCGACCTGATCGCCCGCTATCTTCGCCCGCTCGCCGACGATCCGGCCGCGCTCAATCTCACCGATGATGCCGCGGCGTTCACGCCGCCGCCGGGCGCCGATCTCGTCCTCACCAAGGATATGGTGGCCGCCGGCATTCACTTCTTCCCGAACGACGCCGCCGCCTCGATCTCCCGCAAGGCGTTGCGCGTCAATCTCTCGGATCTCGCCGCCAAGGGGGCTCGTCCTGTCGGCTATCTGCTGGGACTAGCGCTGCCTGCCGACTGGACGGCGGACTGGATGGCGGATTTTGCCGCGGGCCTTGCCGAAGACCAGAGGGCCTATGGCATCACGCTGCTCGGTGGCGACACGGTCAAGGCGCCCAGCGGTCTGACGCTGTCGATCACCGCCATCGGCGCCGTCCCTTCCGGCACCATGGTGCGCCGTGGCGGGGCGCGTGTCGGTGACGTCCTGTTCGTTTCCGGGACCATCGGCGATGCCGCGCTCGGGCTTCGCCTCCGCCTCGGCACGATCGACGGAACGCCGGCAGGCGAGGGCGCAGGGCATCTCCTTGATCGCTATCTGCATCCCCAGCCTCGTCTGGCTCTGGCAGAAGCGGTGCGTCTCCATGCCTCCGCCGCGCTCGATGTTTCGGACGGTCTGGTGGGCGATCTCGGTCACATCCTCAAGGCCTCCGGTGTCGGTGCGCGGATCGAGGCGGCGCGGGTGCCGCTGTCGGCCGCCGCTCGCGCCCTTGTCGAAGCTGACCCTTCGGCGCTTGGCAGCGTGCTCTCCGGCGGTGATGACTATGAGATCCTCGCCAGCGTGCCGCGCGATCACGTCGCGGCCTATCAGTTAGCAGCGGCGGCCGCTGGCGTTCCCGTGACGCCGATCGGCGAGATCATCGCCGGGGCGGGTCCAGCTCTGGTCGTGGGAAGCGATGGTGCGCCGATACGTCTGGAGCGCGCCTCTCATGACCATTTCTGACCTGCCGCCGAGCGCTCTCGATGCGGCCGTCCGGCGCAACGCCTTTGTCCTGACCGCTGCGACCGCCTTTGGCGGATCGATGATGCCGATCGCAGTCGCCTTCGGCGGGCTCGCGGGCATCTATCTGCTTGGGGCCGACAAATCGCTGGCGACGGTACCCATTACCGCGCTGACGGTCGGCTCTGCGCTCTCCACGATTCCCGCCGCGACGCTGATGGCCCGGCTCGGACGCCGCCGGGGCCTCGTCCTCGGCGCAATGCCGGCGATCATGGGCGGCCTGCTCGCCGCCTATGCCATCATAGCCGGGCAATTCTGGCTCTTGGCCTTCGCCTGCCTCTTCATTGGCGCCTCGGCGGCCTTCAACCAGCAGTATCGCTTCGCGGCTGTCGATGCCGGAGACGAGAAGGCGCGCACGCGGGCGCTCGCTCTGGTCATGGGCGGCGGCGTCCTCTCGGCGGTGCTGGGGCCGCAGGCGGCGATCTTCACGCGCGACCTCTTCAGTCCGATCCCCTTTGCCGGCGCTTATGTTGCCATCGCCCTCTTCGCGCTGCTTGCTGCGCTGACGGTCAGCCGCTTTCGCGATCTCGTGACGCCACATCCGCGTGGCAGCAGCCATGATCGCGGCAGGCCGCTGGCAGAGATCGCACGGCAGCCGCGCTTTATCGCCGCCGTGCTCTGCGGCGTCGCTTCCTATGCGATGATGACGCTGGTGATGACAGCGGCGCCGATCGCGATGATCGGCTGCGGGCTCAGCCAAAGCGATGCGGCACTCGGCATCCAGTGGCATGTCATGGCGATGTTCGCGCCGAGCTTCTTCACCGGGCGGCTGATCACCCGTTTCGGCAAGGACCGGATCGTCATCGCCGGCCTTGGCCTGCTGTCAGCCTGCGCTGTCGTCTCGCTGCTTGGGCTCACGGTCTGGCACTTCTGGGGCGCGCTGGTCCTCCTCGGACTTGGCTGGAATTTCGGCTTCATCGGTGCGACCGCGATGCTCACCGAGACCTACCGGCCGGAAGAGAAGGGCCGCATCCAGGGTCTCAACGACTTCCTCGTCTTCGCCGTCTCGGCCTGTGCTTCGCTGCTGGCCGGGCTGCTGATCGGCGGGCCGGGATGGGGCTTCATCAACGGGATCGTCTTCCCCGTTTCGGCCCTTGCGCTCGGGGCGCTTGCGCTCGCCGCGGTGACACGCCGGACTTTCCCGACACCCGCACCTTGACCTCCGCCCAAACCCGTTCTCAACTCTGATTCCAGGGGGATCGAGCCGGGAGGAACGGTGCTTTTTCCCCTTGCAGTTTGGGCCGGCTTGACGCGCCAGCGTCAACAGAACGAGCCGGGCAGGGAGGAATGAGAACGTGATTTATCTGATCATTCTATGCGCGCTGGTGGCTCTCGCCTATGGCGCATGGGCGACGCAGTCTGTGCTCGCAGCCGACGCCGGATCGGCGCGGATGCAGGAGATCGCCGCCGCCATCCGCGAGGGCGCGAGCGCCTATCTCAGGCGGCAATATCTCACAATCGCCATCGTCGGCGTCGTCATCTTCATCATCGTTGCCTGGCTGCTGTCGCTGACGGTCGCCATCGGCTTCGCCATCGGGGCGATTCTCTCGGGCATCACGGGCTTCATCGGCATGAACGTCTCGGTTCGTGCCAATGTCCGCACCGCCCAGGCGGCAACGAAGAGTCTTGCCGAGGGGCTGGAGATCGCCTTCAAGTCTGGCGCCATCACCGGCATGCTGGTCGCCGGCCTCGCTTTGCTCGGCGTCGCCGTCTACTACCTCGTGCTGACCAGCTTCGCCGGCTATCAGCCGAACGATCGAGTCGTGATCGACGCGATGGTTGCGCTCGGTTTCGGCGCCTCGCTCATCTCGATCTTCGCCCGTCTCGGCGGTGGCATCTTCACCAAGGGCGCCGATGTCGGCGGCGACCTCGTCGGCAAGGTCGAAGCCGGCATTCCCGAGGATGATCCGCGCAATCCTGCCACGATCGCCGACAATGTCGGCGACAATGTCGGTGACTGCGCCGGCATGGCAGCCGATCTTTTCGAAACCTATGCGGTGACCCTCGTCGCCACCATGGTTCTCGCCTCGATCTTCTTCGCGGCCTCGCCGATGCTGCCGACGATCATCCTGTTTCCGCTCGGCATCGGCGCCGTCTGTATCCTGACCTCGATCGCCGGCACCTTCTTCGTCAAGCTCGGCGCCAACCAGTCGATCATGGGTGCGCTCTACAAGGGCTTCATCGCCTCGGCGCTGCTGTCGATCGTCGGGCTTGCCATCGCGACTCAGCTCTTCATTGGCTGGGGCGAGATCGGCACCGTGGGCGGGGCGAGCATCACGGGGCTGAACCTCTTCTTCTGCGGCCTTGCGGGTCTCGCTGTCACCGGCGGCATCGTCTGGATCACCGAGTACTACACCGGCATCGGCTATCGCCCGGTGCGCTCGATCAGCCAAGCCTCGGTGACCGGCCACGGCACCAATGTCATCCAGGGCCTTGCCGTTTCGCTGGAGGCGACCGCGGTGCCGACGCTGATCATCGTCGTCGGCATCATCGTCACCTATTCGCTCGCCGGCCTGTTCGGCACGGCGATCGCCGTCTCGACCATGCTCGGTCTTGCCGGCATGGTGGTGGCGCTCGACGCCTTCGGGCCGGTCACCGACAATGCCGGCGGCATCGCGGAAATGGCCGGCCTGCCCAAGGAAGTGCGTAAGTCGACCGATGCGCTTGATGCGGTCGGCAACACGACCAAGGCAGTCACCAAGGGCTATGCGATCGGCTCGGCCGGTCTCGGCGCGCTGGTTCTGTTTGCGGCCTACAACTACGACCTGACCTACTTTATCGCGGAGGCGAACAAGGAGGGGGCGACGGCGTTCCAGTATTTCAAGGGCGTCATTCCCGACTTCACGCTGTCGAACCCCTATGTCGTGGTTGGGCTGCTGCTCGGCGGCCTCATCCCCTACATCTTCGGCGGGATCACAATGACCGCCGTCGGCCGTGCCGCTGGCGCGATCGTCGAGGAAGTCCGGCGGCAGTTCCGCGAGAAGCCCGGCATCATGGCCGGTACCGACAAGCCGGACTACGGCAAGGCGGTCGACATTCTCACCAAGGCCGCCATCCGCGAGATGGTGGTTCCCTCTCTGCTGCCGGTGCTCGCGCCGATCGTCGTCTATTTCGCGATCTATTGGATCGCGGGCAAAAGCGAGGCCTTCTCGGCCGTCGGCGCCATGCTGCTCGGCGTCATCGTCACCGGCTTGTTCGTGGCGATCTCGATGACATCAGGCGGTGGCGCCTGGGACAATGCCAAGAAGTCGTTCGAGGATGGCTTCACCGATGCCAACGGCCAAACCCATTACAAGGGTTCGGACGCGCACAAGGCCTCGGTGACAGGCGACACGGTCGGCGATCCCTACAAGGACACGGCCGGCCCGGCAGTGAACCCGGCGATCAAGATCACCAACATCGTTGCGCTGCTGCTGCTCGCGGTGCTGGCGCATCATTGAAAGGGTGCCGGGGCAGCAACGCCCCGGCTCCATCACCCGCGCTGAGAGCGAGGCGTTTTCCGGCGGCGGTCGTCAGGGAGTGCTTCACGCTTCAATAGAAAAAGCCCTCGGCCTGATATGGCCGAGGGCTTTGAGGTTTGTACGCGATCAGCCGCCGAACGGGTTGCTCGCGCCGACGCCGAGGGCGCCGGTGAGGACCTGCTCGAGGAAGGCGGCATCCTTGCCACCGGTCGGCGTGGTCTGCGTGATGAATTCGAAGATCTTGCCGTCCTTCAGGCCGTAATCGGCGACGCGCTCGATGTTCCGGTCCTTGTCGAAATAGATCGCGAGGACGCGCTGGTCGACGATCTTCTGGTTCTGGAAGGCGACGCGGCGAACGCGTGTCTGCGAGATGTAGTACCAGACATCGCCGCCGAACTCGGCCGTCGTCGACGGCGTCCCGAGCACGATACGGACCTGGTCCTGGCTGGCGCCAACCGGGATCTGCTCAAGCGCATTGGCCGGGGGGACAAAACCGGAGTGATAAGTCTCGTTCAGGCCGCCGGCG
This sequence comes from Kaistia soli DSM 19436, assembly GCF_900129325.1. GTDB lineage: Bacteria > Pseudomonadota > Alphaproteobacteria > Rhizobiales > Kaistiaceae > Kaistia > Kaistia soli. The sequence continues at coordinate 83,371 of NZ_FQUP01000005.1, forward strand.
ACATTGGTCTTGCAACCGGCAAGCCCGGCCGCCATGCCGACGGCAAGCAGCACGACTCCGACCCGGCCCACGCGGGCAATGTCGAACCGCTGGTCAGAAACGCCAAACTGCATTCTGCTCTCCTGGCACCATTCGCATGTCCGACCCGCGCGGGACCGGCGACCGTTTCCGGTCTCCGCCAGCCCATCGAACGGGTTGGCAATCTCCCTAGCCTGCGCTAGGGCTCGTGACAATTGGCCTCGCCATGGCGAAGCCCGCTTGCGGTAGCGCCCGAGAGACCCATTTTCGGTGGATCGGAAGCAATCCGGCTGCGGCCGGCCAGCCTTTCGGAGAACAATTCGGTGTTTCAACGACTGTTCGCGCGCCGCCGCCGCAACGAAGCCATAGCATATTCCCTTTACGGCACCATCGTGGCGCAGGCGCGCCAACCGGCCTTCTATGCCGATTTCGGCGTGCCCGACACGCTGGATGGCCGTTTCGACATGATCGTGCTGCACGGCTTCCTGCTGTTTTATCGGCTCAAGACTGAGGATACGGACCATCGCCGCATCGGGCAGGACGTGTTCGACATCTTCCTGAAGGACATGGACCGAAATCTGCGCGAGATGGGCGTCACCGACATGGGCGTCCCGAAGAAGCTCAAGAAGATGGCCGAGGCCTTCTACGGCCGTGTCGGCGCCTATGATTCGGCGCTGACGGCCGGCGACGCCGCCGCGCTCCGCGATGCGCTGGCGCGCAATATCTTTCCCGATGGCGACGGCGACCGGGCCGTCCCGCAACTTGCAGCCTATGTTGAAGCCGCGGCCCGGCAGGCGGCCGAGCAGCCGGTCGACGCGATTCTCGCCGGCCGAATCGCCTTTCCCGAACTCTCCTCGCCGGAGGCCACGTGATGGATCGAATCCCCTTCAGTCGCCCTGTCGATATCCGCAGGATCAACGATTCGGGCCGAACCGAGCAGATCACTGCCAGTCCTGAAGAGCGCGCGGCGATCGCTGCGTCATTCGGCATCCTCGGGCTGGACAAGCTCGAAGCGCGGATGGTGATCAGGCCGTGGAACCGAGTCGGCCTCGAACTCGAAGGGCGCCTCATCGCCGAGGCGGTGCAGGCGTGCATCGTGACGCTGGAGCCGGTTCCTGAGCGAATCGACCAGCGCTTTTCGTTGACCTTCCTGCCGCCGGAAGCGCAGGCCGCCGATCCCAAGACGGTGGCGGAGGCCGAGGTGATCGTTGATGTCGACGCGGATGATCCGCCCGATCCGCTGATTGGCAACACGCTCGATCTCGGCGCCATCGCGACGGAGCAACTCGCGCTGGCGCTCGATCCCTATCCGCGCGCGCCCGGTGCTGATCTCGCGGCGGCGCTTGCCGAGGATGGCAACGGTTCAACTTCGCCTTTTGCGGCCCTCTCGCAGTTGAAGAGGGACTAGGCTTCCTGCGGCGCTCCGTCCGATGGGGTTGTCTCTCCCCCCGAAACGGGTATTTTCCAGCGCCGCCCGCGCGCATCCGCCGGCCTTCTCGCGACTGCTTCGAGGCTCTGAAAGACTGCCATGGTGAAAATAGCGATCGATGCCATGGGCGGCGACAATGGGCCGTCGATCGTGCTCGCCGGTGCCGATATCGCGCTGGTTCGCCGACCCGATCTTGAATTTCAGCTGTTTGGCGAGGAAGCGGTCGTCCGGCCGTTTCTCGAGGCCTATCCGCGCGTCAAGGCGGTCTCGACGTTCACGCATTGCGAGATCACCGTCCAGATGGACGACAAGCCGAGCCAGGCCCTGCGCAAGGGCCGCTGGAAATCCAGCATGTGGCGCGCGCTGGAGGCTGTGAAGAAGGGCGAGGCCGATGTCGCTCTCTCCGCCGGCAATACCGGCGCGCTGATGGCGATGTCGAAATTCTGTCTCCGCACCATGGCTGGCATCGAGCGCCCCGCGCTGGCGGCGCTCTGGCCGACGCTGCGTGGGGAAAGCGTGGTGCTCGATGTCGGCGCCACGATCAATGCCGACGCGCAGCAACTGATCGACTTCGCCATGATGGGCGGCGCGATGGCGCGTGCTCTGCTTGATGTGGAACGCCCCTCGGTCGGTCTTCTGAATATCGGGGTCGAGGAGATGAAGGGGCTTGAGGAGGTCCGCGTCGCCGGACAAATCCTCAAGGAGGCCAATCTCGACCACCTCAATTATATCGGTTTCGTCGAGGGCGATGATATCGGCCGCGGCACGGTCGATGTCGTCGTGACCGAAGCCTTTGCCGGCAATATCGCGCTCAAGACCGCCGAGGGAACCGCCCGGCAGATCGCGTCGCATCTTCGCGATGCGATGAGCCGCACGCTGATGGGACGCATCGGCTATTTCTTTGCGCGCGGGGCATTTCGCGAACTCCGCCAGAAGCTGGATCCGCGCTCGTCCAATGGCGCCGTGCTCCTCGGCCTCAACGGCATCGTCATCAAGAGCCATGGCGGCACCGATGGCGTCGGCTACGCCAATGCCATCGAGGTCGGCTACAGCATGGCCAAGAATGGCCTGCTGACAAAAATCAACCAGGACCTCGGCGACTATCACCGCGCGGGCTTCGCGCGCGACATCGCCGATGTTGTCATCGAGGAAGCCAAGTGAGTTTCATCCGTTCGGTCGTGCTCGGCTGCGGCAGCTATCTGCCCGAGCGCGCGCTCACCAATGCCGAGCTCTCCACCATGGTCGAGACCTCGGACGAGTGGATCGTCCAGCGAACCGGCATCCGCTCGCGCCACATCGCGGCGAAGGGCGAGCTGACCTCCGATCTCGGCACGGCAGCGGCCGTGGCCGCCCTTGCCGATGCGGGCCTTTCGATCGGCTCGATCGACATGATTATCGTCGCGACCTCGACGCCGGACGACACCTTCCCCTCGACCGCGGTCACCGTGCAGAAGAAGCTCGGCATGGAGCATGGCGCCGCGTTCGACCTGCAGGCCGTCTGCTCGGGTTTCGTGTTCGCCCTCGCGACGGCCGACGCCTATATCCGCGCAAGCCAGGCAAAGCATGTGCTGGTGATCGGCGCCGAAACCTTCTCGCGCATTCTCGACTGGACGGACCGCACGACCTGCGTGCTGTTCGGCGACGGCGCCGGCGCCGTGGTGCTCGGCGCGTCGGTTCAGGACGGTACGCGCGAGGACCGCGGCGTTCTGACGACGCATCTCCGCTCGGACGGCCGCCATCGCGAGAAGCTCTATGTCGATGGTGGCCCGTCCTCGACGGGGACGGTCGGCCATGTCCGCATGGAGGGCCGCGAAGTGTTCAAGCACGCCGTCGGCATGATCACGGATGTGATCGAAGATGCCTTCAGCGCGACCGGATACAGCGCCGAGGACGTCGACTGGTTCGTGCCGCACCAAGCCAATATCCGCATCATCGACGGCAGCGCCAAGAAGCTGGGCATTGCGAGCGAGAAGGTTGTGCGCACGGTCGCCGATCATGGCAACACCTCGGCGGCGTCGATCCCGCTTGCGCTCTCGGTCGCGCGCGAGGACGGACGGATCAAGCGGGGCGATCTCGTGCTGCTCGAAGCGATGGGCGGCGGCTTCACCTGGGGATCGGCGCTGTTGCGCTGGTGACCGGACGATACTGAAATCGTCTTGTTTCCCCGCGCGTTACGATGAAGGTCGTTGACCAGCCCCCGGTCCCGCAATAGGCTTCCCGCTTCGAGACGAGGTTCTCGAATGCCCGGGGGAGAGGTTGGAAAACAAGACCATGGCAGGCAAGACGGTTACGCGTGCCGATCTTTGCGAGGCCGTCTACCAGAAGGTCGGGCTTTCGCGCACCGAGTCGGCTGAATTGGTCGAACTGGTTCTCGACGAAATCAGCGCGTGCATCATTCGCGGCGAATCGGTCAAGCTTTCTTCGTTCGGCTCGTTTATCGTCAGGTCGAAGAGCGAGCGGGTCGGCCGCAATCCGAAGACAGGCGAGGAAGTGCCGATTTCGCCACGCCGCGTCATGGTTTTCAAGCCGAGCAATGTGCTGAAGCAGCGCATCAACGGCACGCTTCTGCCGAACGGTCACGCGCCGGACGACGAAGCCTGAACTGACGACCCGGCGACGACGTCCCGTCGCGCCGGCTGTGCAACTGAATGTCCGAGGGTCAGGCCTTGTCCAAGGGTCCCGATGCGTTCCGGACGATCAGCGAGGTGGCCGAGGAACTCGACCTGCCACAGCATGTGCTGCGCTTCTGGGAAACGCGGTTCTCGCAGATCCGTCCGATGAAGCGCGGCGGCGGGCGCCGCTATTATCGGCCCGACGACGTCGATCTTCTTCGCGGCATCCGCAAGCTTCTCTACGGCGAGGGCTATACGATCAAGGGCGTCCAGCGCATCCTGAAAGAGCAGGGTGCGCGTCAGGTCGTCCTGGCCGGTCAGGGCGGTGCGCTGGATCCGGCCCCGCCGGGCCACCGTTTCGAGCCCGAATTCGAAGGCGATGTGCCCGAGGGCATTCTCGTTGACGAGGGACGAGAGGCCCGTGGGGCTGCACCCTATGTCGATCCGGGAGCCGGGCAGCGCCGCGAGCCGCTTTTCGGGGGGCGGCGCGAGCCGGTTCTGACGGATCGGCCGTCGCCCTCGTTTGGCCGTTCGGACCTGCACGCATCCCCGCAGCGGAGCGAGCCGGACTTTACCACCGCTCCCGCGTCGCGAATCCCTGCGGCACCGCCGGATGAGCCTGACGAGGCCGAGGTCTATCTGCCACCTCAGGCCGTGCACCCGGCGCCGCCGCCGCCCCCTTCACCCACTTATGAAAAGCCGGCCGCCGCCCGAAACCACGCCTTCGAAGGCCCGGCGATCCGCTCCTTCGCACCGCCGACCGAGGATGACGACGGGCTGCCATCCGGGCACCCGACGAGCCCTCCGTCTCTTTCCGGCGACGACATCGACCGGCTTCAGGCAGCGCTGGTCGAATTGCTCGAATGCAAGCGTATCCTCGATCACGCACGCTGAAGACGTGGATGGCTCGCAATAGCCGGTGACAAGGCGCTGAAAGTCGTGCTAACAGCGGCGCGTCGCTCGCGGCGGGCCAAGGCCCCGCCGTTCGGCCCTCCTTCGGGCAGCCGCGGCATCGGAGTGTAGCGCAGCCTGGTAGCGCACCTGTCTGGGGGACAGGGGGTCGTCGGTTCAAATCCGGCCACTCCGACCATTTTCTTCAAAGCTAACAGATGCCAGCTCCATGCCGGTCGGGTCGTGCCGACGGTGCTGTTGATTCTTCGCGCGGGTCGTCACAGGCTGCGGGAAACGGGCATGGGGAGGATGCTATGAGCCGCACATCGACGATCGAGAGTCTCCTTGAACAATGGATCGCTGCCTTCAACAGCCGCGATCTCGATGCGCATATGGCGCTCTATACGGAAGACGCACTCTTGTTCGGCTCCGTGGACACCTTGCATGTCGGGCGGGCCGTCATTCGCACCTATTTCGCCAGACGACCGCCGGGCGTGCATGTCGTGAGCTATCCGATGCCGACGGTGCTGCAGCTCGCGCCCGATATTGCCGCCACGGCCGGGCATGTCGACTTCGCCGACGGCGATAGCCCGATGCCCTATCGGATGACTTGGATGCTGGTTCGGCGCGCGGGCGACTGGCGGATCGCGCAGCACCATGGCTCGCCACGCGTCGGCATCTAGATGCTGCCGAGCGCGCCTGCGGCCGGGGTCAGAGTCTTCCCGGCGGCAGGCAAGCATAGCGATCTGTCGGGCGTGAATTTCCTAACTAAATCCTAAGCTCCGCAAAATGACCTTATAGGCTGCGGTCGTCCTGCCGCACTCTGCTCTCGTCTCGCGGGCTGGCACGCGCCGCATTTCGACTGGTCGCAAATGTGGCGCGGCGTAGGATATTTGATGAGTTGAGATGGGACATTCGGCCTACCGGCCAGGGCGTCGCCGCCTCACGGGGGCGTGAAGTTGGATTGCCGGGACTGTTGTCAAAATGGCACGCAACAGGCGCGATGGCTCGCAAAAGCGCAGAATTCAGCCCTTTTTCGAAGGCTCGATCTTCCGCTTTGATCTGAATCAGGGCGCGTCAGAGGCAGATCCTGTCCTATCAGGGGGCATCGGCGCGGCCTGGAGGCTGGCGATCTGGAACCGATCTCAATTTTGCCCGTTTTCGGGACGAGAAGTCGCTCTAGATCGGATATGGCTGCCGCCAATCCGGTCTTAGTTGTTTGTTAGCTATACTTACGGTCATTGTGAAGCACTTTAGCAACACTGTCAGACCGAAGCGCTAACCATCACAGATCGCTCTTGAAGGCCGGCGGGATGGGCGTATGTTTCAGTCCGAGGCCGCAATTCGCACGGGGGGTTGATAGGCCCAATGTGTAAAACTTGGAGATTTCAAATGAAGCGTGTTCTTCTTGCAGGTGTGGCTGTGCTGGCGCTGACCGCCGCAGCCTCCGCCGCCGACCTGACCATGGAGCCCGCTCCGATGGCCCCCGTGGTTGCTCCCGCAGCTTTTGATTGGTCCGGCTTCTACGTCGGTGTCCATGGCGGCGGCGCCTGGGGCGATTTCAGCACCAACATCTGGCAGGACGCTTTCGGCAATGCCAGCAGCGTCCTCGGTGGTGTCCAGGCCGGCTACAACTACCAGATCAATCAGGTCGTCCTCGGCGTCCAGACCGATCTCGCCTACACGAACCTGACCACCGGTCAGGACGTGATCCCGGGCCTGGTCGGCGTCAACGCCAACCTGAACTGGCTGGGTTCGACCACGGTTCGCGCCGGTTACGCGATCGACACCTGGCTGCCCTACGTCAAGGGCGGTTTCGCTTACGGCGAGACCAAGGCCAACATCGACTCGCTGGTCTTCTCGGACTCCAAGTGGGCAACCGGCTGGACCGTTGGTGCCGGTCTTGAAAAGGCCTTCACGAAGAACATCACCGGCTTCGCCGAGTATGATTACTTCGATCTCGGTTCGGCTGCCTACGACATCAGCAATGCCATCGGCACGATCGAGCTGAAGAACACCACCAACGTCGTCAAGGTCGGTCTGAACTACAAGTTCTGATCGTCTGACACGCTAAGTGTTCAAGGATGGCCCAGCGTAAGCTGGGCCATTTTTTTATGCCGCGACTTCTGCGAGAGGGTCAGCTCTGCCCATCGTGGGCTTTTGCAGCTGCAATGTTTTGATCGCCCTGCCGCTCCGCTAGCGTCCGCCTTGCGCGAACTGATCATTTCCCGCTCCAAACGAAAACCGCCCGGCACATCGTGCCGGGCGGTTTTCGTTTACGAGATCGTCGCGTTGGTATCAGGCGATGCGGTCGACCGGAACATTGAGAGCAGCGGCTATCGCCTGCCGCTCGGGAGTCGTCGGCTCGACGCCCGCTTCGATCGCGCGGAGATGGTCAGGCAGGATGCCGGCCAGCCCGGCCAGCTCGACGATGCCGAGCCCGCGCATTTCCCGAAGGGCTTGCACGGATGCCGGTTCGTCATCATGGCCAGTCATAGCCGGATCGATTGGGGTATCGCCGCGCACCGCAGCCGCCAGCTCGTATTTGCCGGGGTCGAATTCGTTGAGCATGTCGATCCTCCTGGGTTGGAACCTGAAGGTCCAATGCGACAGGCCGGAAATGGTTCACGAAATAAGTCGGATATGTTTCCGGGCGACAGATGCTGTGAGCGTCAGGGCGCGCGGGGCAGGGCGACCGGACCGAAGATGCGCTGTGGCGACGGCGCGTCGGCAGGCACTCCCGCCGTGACATAGGGCGTGCGCCAAAGGCTGCTTCGCCGCGCCAGCGATCGTTCCACCGCATAGGCGCCCCAAAGTAACCCATAGATCAGGAAGAGATGACGCCAGTGATCATTGTCGATCACGTTGTGGATCAGCAGATGGCCGATATAGACAGCATAAATGCATTGCAGAAAGGGTGTCCACGGCCGCTTGCGAACGACAAGGGGCGTTGCGATGACCAAGGTCCAGATGACGAGGGCGATGTAGGAGAAGCCGCCGAGCCAACCATAGACGGTAAAGCCCTTCAGCCACATATTGTGCTCATCTTCACCGAGCGCGAGGCCGAATTGGAACGGCCCGACGCCGAGAGGGTGCTCCTGGATCAGGAAGAAGCCGATGATGTGGCGTTCAAACCGGCCTAGGCGCGAGGCGTCGTAGTCCTGAACCAGCCGGGCACGCTGGATGACGAGTTCCTGAACCGCAGGAATCGAGATCGCGACTGCCAGAAGAAAGACCACGCCGAGCAGGGCGGCGGCGAGCGCTGCCGTCATACGCAGCCGCTTCGAGGTGCGCGGCTCGGTCGCGAAGACGAGCAGCGTCATCACCAGCATGGCCAGGACCGCGAGGCCCCAGGCTGCGCGCGAGAAGGAAAGAAAAAGCCCCAGGAAGAGAATCATCGCGCCGAGGATCGCCCAGCCCGAGCGATGGATCGGCTGTGTCAGGATGGCCCTCGCCAGCACGACAAGCGGGAGCACGACGAAGGGGCCGAAGACATTCGGATCCTTGAAGGCGCCCTTCGCACGATCATAGAGCGTGAAGAGGTCCGCATGCGGGATGGCGCCGAAATAGCCGAGAATGCCGACAGTCGCGCAGATCACCGCGGCGAGGACATAGCTCTTTTCGATGATGCGCATCCGTCGCGCGGTATCGTGTTGAACAACGGCGCAGAAGAAGATCGACGAGATCGCGAGGAATATCGTCGTGGCCATATAGGTGATCGGCTTCTGGAATGCCTGAAGTTGCGTAAAGGACAACAGTCCGCCCGCGCAATACAGCGCGAGCAACACGATCAGCGGCAGCATCGGCCTGGTGAAGGTGAGGCCGCAGCAGGCCCAGACGAGCGCCACCAGGCAAAGCAGCAGGTCGGAAGGCGCCGGCTCGACCATCACGAAGCCGGACAGAAAGACGAGCACGGCGATGGCGGCATTGCCGATGAAGCGTGTCGGGATGCCCTGCGGTGCGGGCCGCGCGCTCGTGACCCTGCTGCTCAATAGGCGTTCTCCCCCTGCAGCAGGCTGAGCGGCGTCATCGCGACGATGTAGAGATCGAAGAGCACCGACCAGCGTTCGATATATTCGAGATCGAGTTCAACGCGGCGCTGGATCTTTTCCGGCGAGTCGATCTCGCCGCGCCATCCGTTGATCTGGGCCCAGCCGGTGATGCCGGGCTTGACGCGGTGGCGCGCGAAATAGCCGTCCACGACCTCGTCCCAGAGCTGCTGCGCCGTATGCGCATTCACCGCATGCGGCCGCGGACCGACGATCGAGAGTGTTCCGGAAAGGACGTTGAAGAGCTGGGGCAACTCATCGATCGAGGTGCGGCGGATGAACCGTCCAACGCGCGTCACCCTCGGGTCCCCCCGCGTCACCACCACCTTCGCGCTGGGATCGCTCATATGATGGTACATCGAACGGAACTTCAGAACGGAGATTACCTCGTTGTTGAAGCCGTAGCGCTTCTGGCGAAAGAGGACGGGCCCCGGACTATCGAGCCGCACCGCGAGCGCCGTGAGGAGCATCAGCGGCGATAGCAGGATGAGCGCGAGGGCGGCGACGGTGAGGTCGAAGCTACGCTTCGCCACAGCGCTCCAGCCGCTGATCGGGCGGTCCGCGAGGTCGAGGAACGGGATCGAGCCGATGAAGGAATAGGCGCGCGGCCGAAAGCGCAGGCGTGCGCCGAGCGCTGACAGCCGGATATCGACCGGCAGGACCCAAAGCGCTCGCAGGATCTCAAGCAGGCGGCTTTCGGCGCTTTGCGGCAGCGAGACGATGACGAGATCGATCTCAGCGATGCGGGCGAAAGCGACTAGTTCGGCGACTGTTCCGAGTTTTGGGGGACCGTCGGTGCGTTCGGATGACCGTTCGACGCCTCGATCATCGAACACACCGCAGACGAGGATATCGGGCGATTCGACCGCCAGAGCCGCGATCAACGCCGCCGCCTCGTCGCCGCCACCGACGATGGCGGCGCGGCGGTCGAAGCGGCCCTGTCGCGTCCAACCGGCAACGAGATGCGCAAGGATTGTCCGTTCGGCGAGAAGCAGGGCCAATCCGGAGAGGAAGAAAAGAAGCATCCAGCGCGGCGCGCCGTCGCTGCCGACATCGAGCAGGAACGCCCCAGCCGCCAGCATCAGGATGACGCCGGTCCAGATCGCGAGCATTCGCGAAAGTGCCCCCACGCCATCGCGCATCGCCGGAATGAGATAGGAGCCGTTCGAATGGGCGATGATGACAGTCAGCAGGGGTGCCAGAACGATCGCCATCCAGCCGAGCCATCCTGCCGAATCGAGGCCCAGGCCCACGAGATCGCGCAGCAGGGCACCGATGAACAGGAGTGCAAAGAATTCGAATGCCTGGACGGAATTCGCCAAGATGGCGGGTGCGAGCGAGCGCTTCGACATGGCCTGGGCGACGGCAAGCGCTTCCTGCCCCAGGGCCGGTGGGCGGCCAGGCTGGTCCAAACGACCTTCTGTCTCTGCAGCCATTTTACGCGAACACTGGTGGCCGGATCCCGATCCGCCGACAGTTAGCAGCCTGAGGCTAACAAAAGCTTTTGCCGGGACGCTTTAGCGGCGGGACGCCTGAAGCACGATCGGCGACGCTGGAAATGCCGCGTTTCATCATCGCGCAAGAGCCGTCGCATAGAGAGCCTCAACCGTCGCTGCCATGGTGCCGACCGAGAAGCGGTCATGGATCGAGGCCTGCAATGTCGCTGCGTCCGCCTCGGCCTCTGCGGGATCGTCGAGCAGAGCTTCCATGGCGCTGGCAAGGAGAGGCGGCTCGCCGGGCGGGACGAGCCGGTCAGAGGCTTGCGGCCCGAAGATCTCCGGAATGCCACCGACCCTTGTCGCTACCATGGGCAGCCCGGCGGCAATGGCTTCCAGCACAATATAGGGCATCGATTCGGCGCGCGAAGGCACGACAATCCGCTTCGCCATCGCGAAGGCGCTTCGAGCGGGCATGGCCGGATGAAAGGCGATGTCGGCGAGCCCGAGCGCCGCGGCCTTGGCCTGGTACCGCCCCGTGTCTGGCCCGTCGCCGACCATAAGCGCGGTGGGCGCCGCCCCACGACGATCCCGGATGAGACTCAACGCCTCTATGAAGAGGTCGGGGCCCTTCAAGTCACGCATCATGCCGATATAGAGGAACTCCGCCTTGTCCGAACGTACCGGCAGGGGAGCGAATTCCTCGGGCTCGATCCCGTTCGGTGCAATGCAGAACGGCTTTTCAGGTGGGCCAACCTTCACCGCGAAAGCATCGGCCTCATAATGGCTGACGAAGACGAAGCCGTCCGTCATGCGCTCCATGAGCCGCTCAAGGCCGAAGAAGAGCTTTCCGGCGCTGGTGCGGGCGTCATAGTGCAGGCTGCCGCCATGCGGGCAATAGATGCGGGCCACGCGTTTACCAGAGACCCGCAAGAGCGTTCCGATCGCGCGTCCATACACACCGCCTTTGGCGCCGTGGGTATGGATCACGTCGGGATCCAGTTTACCGACGCGCCGGAAGAGGCGTGTCAGCGTGATGATATCGATTGGCGTGATCTGCCGCTGCATCGGAACGCGCTGCAGACCAAGACTGAGGACCGGGGCAATCTCGCGAAAGAGCTGCTCTTCGCGCGCGCCGCCCGTCGCGGCGTCGCAGACAATGCCGACCTCGTGGCCTGCCGCCGTTTGTGCGCGAACGAGATCACGCACGTGGCGGAAAATCCCGCCGACCGGCGACCGGAAGCAATGAACGATGCGCAGCCGCCCGTCCTGATGCGAGGCAACGCCGTCGGCCATAGCGTCAGAAGAAGCGCTCGCGAACATTGACCGTGTCCCCAGGCATCACTGGCTGGGTCGGCAGAAGCCGCACGGTGGTGACCTTGCCGTTCACCTGGCGTGTCACGTCCACATCGGACTTTTGCGCGCGCGGGGTGAACCCACCGGCGATAGCGACCGCCGTCTGCACGGTCATTCCGGTGACATAGGGGTACTGCCCGGCGCTGGTGACCTCGCCCATGATGAAGAACGGCCGGTAGCGATCAACTTCCACTGAGACGTCGGGGTCGCGCACGAAGCGCCCGGATTTCAGTTTGCCGGCGATTTCACCCTCCAGCTGCTGGGCGGAGCGCCCGCGCGCCGCGACAGCGCCGATCAGCGGCATCGAGATATAGCCGGCCTGGTCGATGAGATAGGTGCTCGAAAGATCTGCCTGGCCGAACACGACAACACGCAGGCGATCGCCGCTGTCGAGACGATAGGGAGCGATCAGCGCCGAATAGGTGGTCGCATCAGGCGGCGGGTAGCTCTTCGCGCAGCCGCCGAGCAGCGTCGCGCCAATGAGGCTGAGGATAAGGAGGACGAGACGCATCGGCGGGCGTTCCCGGCTTGAGGAGCATTTGCCGGACTCTCCCCCGGTCGTGGTTAATTACCGGTAAAATAGCGACGACATGGTTAGCGATTGCTTATCCGGTGGATCATGCGCCGCGCGTCATTAACCCGGCGGTTACTCTATTTTCCCATGATCGCGCGAAAGCCAACGGGAAGAAATCCGCGATGAGCGACGGCCGCTTGGGACCTATCGACGATGTCGAGCTCGACATGCGCGCCCTTATGCGCGCGCTCGGGCGTGCCTTGCCGATCCTGGTGCCGCTCTTCCTTCTGTTCGCAGTCGGGCTCTATGTCGGCCTCTCCTTCGTGACGCCACGATACACGGCCGAGACCAAGGTCCTGATCGAAAAGGGAGAATCATCGATCACCCAGACGGGCGGCGATACCGAGGAGTCGCGCGCGCTGCTTGATGCCGAGGGCGTCGCCAGCCAGGTCCAGCTCATCGATTCGCGTGATCTCGCGATGACGGTCGTCGCAAAACTGCAGCTCGACAAGCTGCCGGAATTCTACGCGACGCCTGTCTCTGACTTCATCAACGGGCTGCTTTCCAAGGTCGGCCTCGGCAAGCCTTCTGGCGATTCGGTGCGTGAAGAGCGCGTCCTGCAGCGGTTTGCCGAGAAGCTGGAGGTCTATTCCGTCGACAAGACCCGCGTGATCAACATTTCCTTCTCATCGTCCGATCCGGTGCTGGCGGCCAAGGTCACGAATACGATCGCCGAGGAATATCTCGCGCTGCAGCGCGAGGCGACGCGTGTCGCCAACGCCGATGCGACGCGCTGGCTCGACTCGCAGATCGGTGCGCTCCGGGCGCGCGTGAATACGGCCGAGGCCAAGGTCGAAACCTTCCGCGCCGAGAGCGGGCTTTTCATGGGCGGGCAGAATAACAACGTGTCGCTGCCGCAGCAGAGGCTCTCCGATCTCAACACCGAGATGGCACGGCTCGAGGCGGCCCGGGCATCGGCGGACGCCAAGGCTGAGCAGGTGCGCAAGGCGCTCGCTGCCGGCAGTGATTTCGACATTCCCGAGGTTCTTGACTCGTCGCTCGTCCAGCGTCTGCGCGAGCAGCAGGTCTCGTTGCGTGCCCAGGTTGCGCAGCTCTCGGCGACACTGCTGCCGGCGCACCCCCGCATTCGTGAACTGAACGCCCAGCTGGCCGATCTCGATAGCCAGGTCCGGCAGGCGGCCCGCCAGGTTCTTTCCAGCCTCGAAGGCGAGGTCGCCACGGCGAAGGCCCGGGAGGTGGAGATCGCCGCAGATATCGACCGCGCCAAAGTTGCGACGGCGCAGTCGAATGGGTCGGAGGTCCAGCTGCGGGCGCTCGAGCGCGAAGCCGTCGCCGAGCGCGAGCTGCTCGAAGGCTATCTGCGGCGGTATCGCGAGGCGACATCGCGTCAGGATGGAGACTATCTCCCTGCCAATGCGCGCGTGATCTCCCGCGCTGCCGTCCCGCTCGAGCCATCCTTCCCCAGGAGGCTGCCGATCACCGCTGCGGCTACCGTCGCCCTGCTGTTGCTTTCGCTGGCTTTCGTGATGGTCCGCGAGTTGATGAGTGGGCGGGCGCTCCGCCGGGTCATCGTCGAGCCGCCAGAACCGGCAGAGCCCGGGCTTCCGGTCGATGGGCGGATGCGCTGGTCCGATGGAGGCGACGTCCGCCGGATGATGCCGGCCGCGCCGTCCTTTGCGCAGCCGCAAGTCCTGCCGCCGGACATGCAGGATTCGTTGCGCGCACTTGTCGACCGGATCGTCGCGACGCGCTCGCATCGGTTGGTCGTCACGATGGCAGAGCCGCCGGCCGCTGGACGGCCGCTGGCTGCCGTTGCCCTGGCGCGCCAGCTCTCGCGGCGCGGCAATCGTGTTCTGCTGGTGGATCTCCACGCCGATGGCGCCGACGGCGCTGCCATGGCGCCGGAAAGCGAACGGCTGACGGGCTTCTCAAATCTCTTGGCCGGCGAAGTATCCTTCGCGCAGGCGATCTTCCGCGATCGTTCGTCGCGTGCCCACATCATTCCGCGCGGCACGGAGCCGCTGCCAGAAGGGCTAGCCGGCGACGCGCGCCTCGCTGAAATCCTCGACGCACTCGACGCCACCTATGACCATATCCTTCTCGACGTCGACCGCGATATGGCTGAGGCGCTCGCGCCAACGGCCTCGACAATCGTCCTGGTTGCCGAGGCCCTCGCCAGCGATCCGCGCACACTGACGGCGCACGAGACCTTTACGGCGGCGACCAAGGCGGAGATCCTGCTGCTCATCGCCGATACGGCGCCGGAGGGCGAAGCGCCCGATCCGAAAACGGAAGCCGCCTAACTGTCGCGATTGTCGTCGGCCGGTGCCTGTGCGTCGGCACGGAGCCGTCGCAGCCGTGTCGCCAGTCGCCAGAGGCGCTGGTCGTTGCGCACGCTTCGTTCGATCGCATCACGTCCCAAGAGGACCAGCGTAGCGGCGCGTCCGGCCATCGTGACTGGCCGCAGCAGGCGCACGTGGCGTTCGGGCTGGTCGAGCCAGGACGCCTTGTACCGCTCTTCGCCCCGGCCAAGATCGAGGCACGCGGTGCCGCGGGCGCAGGCGGCAGCGACCACGTCATGGATGAGAAGTTCGCCCGGACTGATGCGGCGCCATTCGTCATCGGTGACGGCAAGGAAATAGCCGCTCTGCCTGCCGGACGCCGTCCCGCTGCCAAGGATGGCGTGGAAGGCGCCATCGAATTCGATCGCGTCGATATCGATGACGGTGTTGCCGTCGCCGGCCCAGCGCCGCGCGATGAGCGCCCGAAAGAACGGTGCGATTCCGGCTTCCGCGAAGCTGTCGGCGATGCCCTTGCGACGAAACCAGGCCGCCTTTTCGGCGAGGAAGGCGTCGAACATGGCCTCGGCGTCGGCCTGGCTTTCGGCACGGCGCAGGCGGTATCCGCCAACGGACGCGAGCGCGTTCTTCTGCCAGCGATGTTTCTTGCTCTTTTTGGCACCGCGGTGTTCGGCGAGAAGCGCCGCGAAATCCGCCTTGAGCGCAAGCGTCCCAACATTGATTCGGGCCGGCCGCGCCGCAGGATGCGCGGCGAGAAAGAGCGGCGTTCCCGGCTGATCAACGGGCAGGGCATCGAAATCGAACAGATCGACACCGCCGATCGCAGAAGCGACGCGGGCCAGCAATCGGTTCGTCGCCGCCTCCGCTGCTGACAGGCGCCAATCGGTGGCGACCAGCGGCATCCGGATATTGGCGTGCTCACCGCCAAGATGACGGGCGACGCGCAGCGGGCCGATGCGTTCGACGCCGAGCGGCATGAGCATCACCAGCCGGCCCTCGAAGCGCATGGCGACAAGGGCTGGGCGGATGCCGAGGGCCCGCGCCGCCGTGGCGAGCCAGCAGTTGATCCAATCAAACGACTGGTAGACGGTGGTGCCGGCATCTTCGAACAGCGCGCGCCAGTCAGCCTCGATCTCGCTTGCCTCGGCGTGGACGCTGATCGACAGGTGGTTGAATTCCAAGGCGGGACGGGTGCCGTCGGTATTCGGTGCCGCCCTTTCGCGCGTCGCGCCGTTCATTTACCAAGCTCCGCGAAAACGGTCACTGCCGCGGTTCATGCTGGTCAACCGGCTGTTAACATATTCGTGAAGAGTCTCCATCTGGATGGAAATCGTGTGGATCGCCGAGCGAGCATGACCGGACTGAGCAAGCTCGGGATCAAGACTGCCCTCAATGCGCTTTACTGGAGCCGTGCGCATGAGATCGCCGCCCCGCTGACCGGCGGGCTGGGCGCAATTCTGATGTTTCATCACGTTCGCAGCGCCAGACATGGCCGCTTCCATCCCAATCGGCATCTCGACGTCACTCCCGACTTCCTCGGCGCCGTCATTCGCCATTTGCAGCAACGCGACATCGACATCGTCGATCTCGATGAAGCCATGCGCAGGCTTGCAGGTTCCACTCCCGGACGGCGCTTCGTCGTCCTGACTTTCGATGACGGATACCGCAACAATCTTACCGAGGCCTATCCGGTGCTTAAGGCGGCGGCCGTTCCGTTCACCGTCTATGTCGCGACGGGGCTGATCGACCGAACCGCAATCCCGTGGTGGGACATCGTCGGTGAGATCGTCGCCCACAATCCGCGAATCTGCGGCCGCGTTGGCGACAGCGAGCTTGATCTGCCCGCCGGATCGGTTCGCGAAAAGGAAGCGGCGCTCGAAGCTGTCATCCGTCAGCTCACGACATGCGACGAGGATGAACAGCGGCGTGCCGTCGCGCGGATGGCCGCGATTCATGGCGTAAATGCCAGGACGCTCGCCAACAGCCTGATGCTCGATTGGGAAGAAGTGCGGGCAATCGCCCGATGTCCGCTGGCGACCATCGGCGCGCATACAGTCGGCCACTATGCGCTGTCACGCATCGATGCGGGGCGTGCTCGCCTGGAGATGGAGGAGAGCCGGATCCGTCTTTTCGAGGCCGCGGGTGTCACAGCGCGCCACTTCGCCTATCCCTATGGCTCGGCCTCTGCCGCTGGGCCGCGCGAATATGCACTTGCCGAGGAGCTTGGCTTCGAAACCGGGGTGACGACGCAGCGCGGCGTCCTTCAAGGCGGCGAGGCGCCGTTCGCCCTGCCACGGATTTCCGTCAATGGCGGCTTCCAGGCGATCCGCTATATCGACCTGCTGCTGTCCGGCGTGCCGTTCGCCCTCGAACGCGGCGTGAAACGCCTCCGCGGCATCACGTCCGTGGCGGTCGTGGCTTCTGCATCCACGCGATGATCAATCCGGCCGGCAGGACCCACAGCAAACCTGCCGTGGCATAGGCAAGCCACATCAGCGCACCCGGGACATTCTGGATCGGGATGGTCACCACGACCAGGGCGTAGATGATGACGAAGGCAACCAGCACCACCATGCCGATGAACTTGCGAAGGCGCTCAGGCATTTCGGCTCCAGGGTCGGGGTTCGGTGG
This sequence comes from Kaistia soli DSM 19436, assembly GCF_900129325.1. Lineage (GTDB taxonomy): Bacteria > Pseudomonadota > Alphaproteobacteria > Rhizobiales > Kaistiaceae > Kaistia > Kaistia soli. The sequence goes on from NZ_FQUP01000005.1 coordinate 100,628, forward strand.
CTGGGTATAGTCGGTGGGGGCATCGTCTATCCCCATAGAGCCCATGGCGACAAGTCTTGTCCACGCTCTGCGCCGGTTGCCGTCCGCGCTGCCTGCGACGAGAAGCCGATTGTCGCGGCGTCCCCGCGGCGCTAAGTGGCTGCTGCCGGGGGAAAGGCGAGGGTTCGAGATGACGGACAGCGTAGAGGTTGCCGGATCGATCGCTCCTGCGAAGCTGCGGGACCGGCGGCGCGACAGGGCGCTCATCCGCGCCTGGCTGGGTGCGGTGATCATCATGATCATCGCGATGATCGTGGTCGGCGGCGCGACGCGCCTCACCAATTCCGGCCTCTCGATCACCGAATGGAAGCCGATCCACGGGGTGATTCCGCCGCTCAACCTGGCCGAATGGCAGGAAGAGTTCGCGAAATACCAGCAGATCCCGCAATATCAGCAGCTCAACAAGGGCATGAGCCTCGACGCCTTCAAGTCGATCTTCTGGTGGGAGTGGGGACACCGCCTGCTCGGCCGACTGATCGGCGTCGTGTTCTTTCTGCCGCTGCTCTTCTTCTGGTTCACTGGACGCATCGAGCGCAAGCTGGTGCCGCCGCTCCTGGGGCTGTTCGTGTTGGGCGGACTGCAAGGCGGCATTGGCTGGTGGATGGTCGCGAGCGGCCTCGTCAACCGGGTTGATGTCAGCCAGTACCGTTTGGCGACCCATCTCCTCATCGCCTGCCTGATCCTGGCCGCAGCGGTCTGGATCCGGCGCGGACTCGCACCGCCGGATGGCGATGCGGCCGTCGAGACCGCACCGTTGAAGGGCATGGCAACGTTCCTGGTCCTGCTTGTCTTCATGCAGATCTTCCTTGGCGGTCTGGTCGCAGGCCTTGATGCCGGCTTCACCTACAACACCTGGCCGCTGATCGACGGCGCCATCATCCCGAGCCGTGTCTATCAGTATGACCCGATGTGGCGGAGTGTGTTTGAGGACGTGATGACGGTGCAGTTCGACCACCGCATGGTGGCGTATCTGCTTCTCGTCGGCGCGCTGGTGCATGCCTTCCAGAGTTTCCGCCTGGCGCGCGGCAGCCGTGCGGCGCGGCGGGCTCGGCATCTTGCAGTGCTGGTCCTGGCCCAGGCAGGGCTCGGCATCGCGACACTGCTGATGGTCGTGCCGATCGACGTGGCGCTGACGCATCAGTTCGGTGCGGCCGTGGTGCTCATCGCTGCCGTCTCGCACCGCCGGGCCCTGTCGCCGCCGATCCCGATCGACGATTGAGGCTGCAGGCGCGCGCTTGCCAATGTCAGGTGCATCGGCGATAGGCTCTTGCATGCGCGTGCTCCTCGTGAAGCTCTCCTCGCTCGGCGATGTCGTCCATAGTTTTCCGGCGCTGACCGACGCCGCCTCGGCGATGCCGGGACTCGAGATCGACTGGGTGGTGGATGAAGCCTTCGCGCCGCTGGCGCGGCTTCACCCCGCCGTCAACCGGGTCATTCAGCTGCCAATCCGGAGGATGAAGAAGACGCCACGCGCCGCCTTCGGCGATCTTCGTCTTGCCATGCACCAGCTGCGTGCCACGCGCTATGATCTCATCATCGACGCGCAGGGACTTTGGAAAAGCGCGATCGTCGGGCGGCTCGCCCGCGGCGGCCGACGCCATGGCTTCAGCCGCGATACCGCCCGCGAGGGGACGGCAGCGCTCACTTATGATGTTGGCCATGCTCTTCCCGAAGTCGAGCATATGGCGACGCGCATCCGTCGCCTGTTTGCGGCCGTGCTTGGCTATCCGATGCCGCAGACGCCTGTGGACCCGGGGCTCGACCGGGGCGGGGTGGCGGCCCGCTCGGCGAGCCGGCCCTATATCGTGCTGATCCACGGGACGACCTGGCCGACCAAGACTTGGACAGTCGAGGGATGGCGCTCGCTGGCCATCCAGGCGGGCGAGGCGGGGCTCGACGTGCTCCTTTTCGCCCATGGTGACAAGGAGCGGGCGCGGGTCGATGCGATCGCGGATGGCATTCCTGCCGCTCGCCGCCTGCCACCTGGACGTCTAGAGGCGGTCATTCCCGTCATTGCCGGTGCGGAAGGGGTGGTGACGGTCGATACGGGCCTCGGTCATCTCGCTGCGGCCTTCGACCTGCCGACCGTCGGCCTCTACGGCCCGACCAATCCCGGCCTGACCGGCCTTGTGGGTGCGCGGGCTCACGAATTCATCGGCCGGCTGCCCTGCGTTCCCTGTGAGAAGTCAAGCTGTGCGATCCGGCCGGATTTCGGCGAGGGGCCGCCTTGTCTTGCCGATCATGCGCCGGAGGCCGTATGGCGGGCGCTTCAGAAATTGAATCCGAATCTAGTCGGAAGACTTTGATCCGAAAGCTCTATCGGCTTCGATAATCGCCCCCGAGATATGGTAGAGCGTACTCGCCGGCATGTGGTCGACCATCGGCTCGCCGGAGGCATCGAAGCGATCGATCCAGCCGCCTTCGAGCACATCCGGCGCGAAGGTCTGCATGAGCGTTCCGAGCACTCGATCCGCCGATCGCTCAGCGTCGGCCGCGCCGCCGAGCGCCGCCGCGGCGAAGGCCTTGACGGCCTCGGCATGCGGCCAGGAGCGGGTCGAGGCGGCGAGGATCGTGCCGCGCTCGTTGACCGCGTCGACGATCCGCCCGGTCGCCGGATCAAGCCCGGTGCGGGTTGCGAAAGCAATGAGCCGGTCGCGCATGCCGCTGTCGACTGTGCCGCCGAGCCGCTCATATTCGCCGAGCAGCCAGGCCCATTCGAAAAGATGGCCCGGCTCGACACGGTTGTCGCCGGACGCTTCCAGCGGCTGCCAGTCATGGCCGAAATCCTCGATCAGCGCGCCGCCATCCGCTGCGATGAAACGGTCGGTGGCAAGGGCGATCAGATGTTCCGCGCGCGCCATGTAGCGCTCGGCTCCGGTGGCCTCATGCAGCGCGAGCAGCGCCTCAAGCAGATGCATGTGCGGATTCTGGCGACGGATATCGTCGGCGGCTGGCACGGCATCGCGGAAGCCGCCATGTGGGGCGGCGAAGATCCGGTCCATGTCGGCAAGCGTCTCGTCGGCGAGCGCGATCAGATGCGGCGAACCTGCGGCGCGATAGCCCCAGGCGATCGCGTAGAGAATGAATGCGTGCGCGTAGAGATCTCGCACCGTGGAGGCCGGGCTGCCATCGGGATTGAGCGAAAAGATCCAGCCGGGCGCACCGTCACGCTGGTGATAGAGGCGGATGACGGTCTCGAGCGCATCCGCCTCCGCCCCCGCTCGATGCCAGCCGAGGAGGCTGGCGCGGGCAAAGCTGGCGATCTGCCGCGCCTGCACCATCACACGGCGCGGACAGGCGGCGAGGGGGCGGCGCTCGAGGTCCAGCCGCTCGTGGAAAAGACCCAGACGGCCGTCGAAACCAGTCGTCGACCAGAGCGGTAGAGCACGCTCGATCGCCCAGCGCCGGGCCGACACCAAAGTCTTCATGTGCGTGCCGCGGCGACCAGCGCGCTGGTCGAGCGGCCCGCCAGAATATCGGCCAGTACCAGCCTGCCGCCGCGCGCGACTACGAAATCCGCACCGACGACTTCGGATGGCTTGTAGTCCGCGCCTTTGACCAGGATATCCGGTTGCACCGCCTCGATCAGTTGAAGGGGCGTATCCTCGGGGAAAAGCACGACCAGATCGACATCGCGCAGCGCGCCGATCACCCGCGCACGCGCGTTCTCGTCCTGCAGCGGACGGCTCTCGCCCTTGAGGCGCTTTACGGAGGCATCGGAATTGAGGCCGACGATCAGCCGGTCGCCCTCGCGCGCCGCGGCCTCGATGAGGCCGATATGGCCGGGATGCACGAGATCGAACACCCCATTGGTGAACACGACGGTCTCGCCGCGCGCGCGCCAGCCGGCGGCGATGGCGGCTGCGGCCTCGCGGTCCACCAGTGCCCCGGGATGCACGGCGTCGGCCGCCGCGCGATGCAGCGCGGCGTCGAGCTCGACGCGGGTGACGACTGCCGTGCCGAGCTTCGAGACTGCGATGGCTGCGGCGGCGTTGGCGATTTCCATCGCCATGTCGACGGAGCGCCCCTCGGCAAGCGAAACCGCGAGAGCCGCCAATGCCGTATCGCCGGCGCCCGAGACGTCGAAGACCTCGCGAGCATGTGCTGGCACATGCTTGATCGTGCCGTCACGGCGCCAGAGCGTCATGCCCTTCTCGGCGCGGGTGACGAGAACGTCGCCGCCGAACTGGTTGGCGGCAGCCTCGGCGGCTGCAGCAGCATCGGCGTCCGTATCGTCGGGCAGGCCCGTCGCCTCGAACAGCTCCTTGCGGTTGGGCGTGACCAGCGCCGCTCCGCGATAGACTTCGAATGTGCGGCGCTTGGGATCGACGATTACCGGCACGTCATGCGCATTCGCCTCGGCGATCAGTGCTGCGATCACGGCGTCCGAGAGAACGCCCTTGGCATAATCGGACAGCACCGCGACCGCCGCGCCGCGAATGGCGGCCTTGCCGCGCGCGATCAATTCCTCGATGACATGGGCGCCCGGCGCCGCGCTGACTTCCGCATCGATACGCACGATCTGCTGCCGCCCGCTCATGACGCGCGTCTTCGTGACCGTGGGTCGATCGGCGTCGATGACGAGGCCCGAGAGATCGATCGCGCTGTGGTCGCCGAGAACGCCGCGCAGCGATTCGGCTGCGGCGTCATCGCCGACCAGCCCGACCAGCGCAACGCTCACGCCAAGCGCCGCGGCATTCGCCGCGACATTGGCCGCGCCGCCGGCCACGACCCGCTCGGCAGCGTGCAGCAGCACGGGGACCGGCGCCTCGGGCGAGATGCGATTGACGGAGCCCGTGATGTAGCGATCGACCATCACGTCGCCGATGACGGCGATCCGGGCCGGCTTGTTCGTCTCGCTCATCGATCCCCCTTTGATGCCGGATCCTCTGCCGCCGCAGCGAGCACGCCGGTCATGAAGACGTCAAGGTCACCGCCGGCGAAGAGATGGCCAGGAATGCCCGCCGCCTCAGCCGCTGCTACGTCGCTCGGCTTATCGCCCACAAGGAAGGAGCCTGAGCGTGCGATGCCGAGATCCGCAAAGGCGCGAAGGACCATGCCGGGACGCGGCTTGCGGTCGGGATGATCGCCCCGGTAGGCCGCAATGACCCCGTCCGGGTGATGCGGCGCCGTATAGATCGCGTCGATATGCGCGCCGGCAGCCGCAAGCCGTTCGCGCAGGTGATCATGGAACCGCTCGACATCGGCCTCGGTGAAATAGCCGCGTGCGACGCCGGACTGGTTGGTGACCACGACCACGAGATAGCCAGCCTCGTTGAGCCGCCGGATGGCCGCCGCTGCGCCCTCGATAAAGTCAAGCGAGGCGGGATCGACGACATAGCCGTGATCGACATTGATCACGCCGTCGCGATCGAGAAAGGCGGCTTTTCGTCCGGTCATCGGGCTTCGGCGGATCTTAGCACGGCGACATAGCGCGTGATGCCGTCCTCCAGCGTCGTGAACTGGCCCTGGTAGCCGGCAGCGCGTAGCCGACCCATGTCCGCCTCGGTGAAGTACTGGTACGCCTTCTGGATACGCTCGGGCATGTCGACATAGCTGATGCGTGGCTCCTGCCCGAGCGCCGCGAAGACGGCGCGGGCGAGATCGGCAAAGGAGCGCGCCTTGCCGGTGCCGACATTGAAGATGCCGTTCACCGATGGTTCGGCGATCAGCCAGCGCATGACGGCGACGCAGTCATCGACATGGATGAAGTCGCGGAGCTGGCCGCCGTCCTCATAGTTCGGATCATGCGAGCGAAAGAGGGTCACGGTCTCGCCGGCGGCTGCGAGCGGGTAGATCTTGTGGATCACCGAGCGCATGTCGTCCTTGTGTGCCTCGTTGGGCCCATAGACGTTGAAGAAGCGCAGGCCGGCCCATTGCGGCGGTGTTGGCCGTCCTCCTACGACATCTGAGACGAAGCGGCGATCGACGGCGAGCTTCGACCAGCCATAGGCGTTGAGCGGCCGTAGCGTGGCAAGATGGGCGGCGGAATTGTCGTCGACGAAGCCGGAAGAACCGTCACCATAGGTTGCGGCGGACGAGGCGTAGATCAGGCGAACGGCATGGCGCGCCGCTGCCGACCAGAGATCGAGTGTCGTGCGGATGTTGCGGGCGACGATAAGGTCGACATCGGGCTCGGTCGTCGCCGAGATGGCGCCCATATGGACGATCGCTTCGACGCGGCCGTGATGGGCCTCCAGCCAGTCGAGCGTGGCATCGGGCGTCAGAACATCGTCGAGCAGAACGTCGGCGAGGTTCTTCCACTTGCCACCGGTGCCGAACCAGTCGGCGACGACGATGCGCCAGCCGTCAGCGGCCAGTGCGCGCGCGATGTTGGAGCCGATGAACCCCGCCCCGCCTGTCACGAGGATCGTGTCGCGGCCGTGTCTTGCTGCAATCGCCATTTTTCCGTCCCCGGCGCCGGGGTCACTCGACAGCCGGCCGCCGCGTGGATAGCGCAACAGGGCCCGGCATGGAAAGGGCAGCGGCCGCGACGCGCCGCACGGCGGCAAAGACCGCGGCAGGTTCGATGCCTTCGAGGCAGGCGAGCGTGCCTAGCGGGCAGGTGCGTTCGAAGCACGGTCGGCAGGACAGTTCGAGCGAAAGCGCTTCGGAATTCGGCGCGGTGGGTGGCGTCAGCTTCTCGGAGCTCGACCCGTAGAGCACGACGAGCGGCCTATCGAGCGCGCCAGCGACATGCATGAGGCCGGTATCGTTTGAAACGACGACGTCGGCGATCGATAGCAGCGATGCCGCCTCGACAAGGCTGGTGCGGCCGGCGAGGTCGTCGAGCGGGACGCCGGATTTCGCAGCAATTTCGGCGGTGATCGGCTGATCCTTGGGGCCGCCGAATAGGCGGACGCGATAGCCGTCCTGATGCGCGATGCGGGCAAGGCCCGCGAACTTCTCGGCCGGCCAACGCTTGGAAGGGCCGTATTCGGCACCCGGACAGAAGGCGATTGAAGGCACGGAAAGGTCGATGCCAAGACGGGTTTCGAGCTCGCGCGCCGGCCGGCGCGGCATCCGGAGCACAGGTCTCGGCGAAACAGATGGCAGCCCCCGCGGTCCCGCGAGGGCGACGAACCGATCGATGGTCCGCGCCGTCTTGCGCTCGCGATCCGGCCGCGCGTCGGTGAGAAGCAGTGAGCGGCCCTCGGCGGCGTAGCCAATCCGCTCCGGAATGCCGGCTGCGAAGGGCGCGATGGCGGCCTTGAAGGCTCGTGGCAGAATGATCGCTGTGCCATAGCCGCGGTCCCTCAGCCCCCGGCCAATTTTCCAGCGATCGGCAAGGCCGAGCTCGCCGTGACCGAGCGCCAAAGGCAGCGTCCGCTCTACGCCATCAATAAGCGTCGCGATGGGGAGCGAGGAGGGGGGCGCCAGCATGTCGACTGCCCGGCCCGGCCAGCGTCGGCGGACAGCCTCGACAAGACTTGCAGCCATGACCATGTCGCCGACCCAAGCGGGGCCGACAATCAGGATGGGCGAGGTTTCGTCACGATCTGGCATATCCGGCTCGGCCTTCTCATGGCCGCGCCGGACGGCCCCGTCAAGACTTACATCACCGGCGGCTCGGGCTGCAGCGGCGGAACATAGTCCGGCTCGCTCCCTGGTTGGTCCTCGATCGGCGGATCGTTGACCGGATAAGGCGTGCGCCCGCCCTTCGGATTGGTCGGCGGCAGTTCCTGCGGCTCCTGCTGGGGCAGTTCCCTTGGCAGGTTGCCCGGGATATCCGGCGGCTGCACAGGCGGCTGCTGCGTCGGGATGGGGTCGTGCATCGGCGGCATCGGCTGGCCGGGTGGCATGGGCTCGGGCGTGGTCGGCTGAACTGGATCGGACATCGGCGTTTCTCCCTTTGCTGGAAGATGAACGCCTCGCCCGCACCCAGGGTTCCGATCAGCCGTCCGATACAGGCGGTGGCGTCCTCCGCTGCCCGCCGAAAAGCAGCCTCTGATAGAGCAGGCCGATGCCGATCAGCACCAAGCCGAGGCCCATGAAGGAAAGGGCCCGCCAGATGCCTTCGAGGTTGCCCATGTCGAGCAAGAAGACCTTCAGCACCGCGATCAGGATCACGACCGCCGAGGCGAGGCGCGCCGCCTTCACGTCGAACAGCAGCCCGCCGAGGAGCAGCAGCAGGCCGAGCACCAGCCACACCGCCGAATAGGTGTAGGATTCGGCGGAGCTGATGATGCCGGCCGTCAGGTCCGGGCTGGTCGCATAAAGGAAGCGGATTTCGAGCGAAACGCCGCCGAAGGCAAGCCCAAGGGCGACCAGGCCTGTCGCAAGCCTCAGCCAGCGCCGGACGGCACCGGAACCCGCCGGAAGCGGCTGCATGGCGAGCAGCCCAGCCAACAGCGCCGGCAGCCAGTAGGCGAGGACAATCTCGTTCAAAAGCGCGGAGCCGGCGACGGGATCGCCAGTTACCAGCGGGTTAAGCAGGAAGCCGAGTGCGATGACGGCGTTGAGGAGGCCGATGATGCGCGCGATGACGGCTCCGGCCGCGGTGACAGGGTTCGAGTCTCGCCGTCCGAGGCGGGTCAGGCCGAGGGCGAAGGCGAAGGCTGCGGCGGTGTTGAGACCTTGCTCCCCGAGGCGCGTTTCGTCCGCGAGGAGATTGCCGCCGAATGTGATGGCGTGGATTTCGAACACGACCAGCAGCGCGAGCATCGCCAGAGCGATCGCCTCGGCCGCGAGGGCCGCACGATCGGTCACGCGTCGCCGCAGCAGGACCGCCGCGCCACCAAAGGCGAGCGTTGGAATGCCGTAGCCCGCGAGAATCGAGGCATAGACGGCCGATCCTGCGCGGATGTCAAAGACATAGGGATCCCAGACGATGCGCCCGAATACGGCGACGGCCATGACCAGCACGGCATAGCGCAGCGCGGCGATGGGCCTTTTCGTCTCCACCCAGGCACAACCGAGGCTGGTCAGCGCAAAGGCGGTGGTGAGGATCCCGCCGTCGAGCGCCATCGTCAGCGCGAAGGCGATTGCGCCGACAGTGCCGGCCGCGAAAAGTCCGGTCGCGATCATGTCGGTGGCATTATCGGGCCGCTCGGCCGACGAGGCGCGGGCGGCGAGAACGCCGTAGAGCGCTGCGAGCGCCAGCGCCATGGCGGCGAGAACCGGATTCGCGGTGAAGCCGGAAATCCGCAGATAGGTCATCGCGATGATGAGCAGGGGGCCTGCGGTCGCGGCGCAGATCAGCGCCGCCGTCGCGAACGCGCCGGCTTCGGGACGTCGCCTCGACCGTGCCAGCGCCGTCACGATCAACCCGGCCGCGCCGATTGCCGCGATATTCGCAAAGAAGGTGATCGTGCCGGGCAACGGGAAATAGGCGGCGATGGAATCAACCACATAGGTGGTGGGCTCTGCGGCGGCCTGGCTGGCGGCCGGCCAGAAGAACAGCAGCGTGACGACCAGCGCGGCGGCGACACCGCTGGCCAGCGCCAAGGCGTCATAGCGCCAGGCAGCGGCGAGCATCATCGCGCCGCCGAACAGCGCCGCAATGACGCTCGTGGTCGGATAGGCGTGGGCAGCGTTGCCGGCAACCAGCAGAGCGGCTGCGCCGGCCAAGACGAGGCTGGCGAGCCAATCGGGTTTTTCTGCCGCCTCGTCGTCGCGATGGACGTCGACGACGAGGAAGACAAGGGCCAGCCCCAGGAAAGCCAGCGCGTAGGCGGCATCGACAAATGCGTCGCCGGTGGCGCCCGCGAGCATGAGAAGGCCCCAGCCGAGCGCGCCGACGCTGGCCGCAATGGCCAGCCAGCGCCAGCCGCGGATGCGCGCGAGACCGAAGGCGGATGCCGTGACGAAGATCAGATAGAGCGCGAGAATCGCCAGATTGGGATCGCGAGACGCCACCAGCAGCGGCGTTGCATAGGCACCGACGAGGCCAAGGCCTGAAAGCCAGGGGCCGTGCAGGGCCGCCGCGGCCATCGTCCCGAGACCGATGGCCGCGAAGAGGATGAAGGCGCTTGCCGGACCGATCAGCGCATAGAGTGCGTAGGCCGCGTAGACCGTTGCGAACAGGCCGACGGTGCCGGCCGCCGTCAGGATGCCCGGGATGTTGGCAGCCGGAATCGCCGAGAACGCCGTGACCCGCGGCGATCGGCGCAGCCATTCTCCAGCTCCAAGCAAAGCGAGGGAGAACGCTGCGCCAAAGGCGACGCGGATGCCGGGACCGATCAGGCCAGCATCGATCGAATAGCGGACGAGGAAGATTGCGCCGAGCGCCAGCGCCAAGCCGCCGACCCAGACCGCCCAGCGCGCGCCGAGCTTCTGCTCAAGGCTTTCGCGTGGCGCGCGTCGTGGAGCGGACGGTTGCGACGGGGCTGGTTCCGCCGGCACGTCTTCTGCCGCGTGGGCTGAAGACTCGTCGGGCGGGGAGACGGATGGGGCAATCGTCTCGATTCGCGCCGCCATCGCGATATCGGGCTGTGGCGGCCGTTCAGTGCCGCCTTGCTCGATCGCGATCAGTCGTTTTTCAACCACCGCAAGGCGGCGGCGGGTGCCGATCAGCATGAAGAAGGACACCACCGTGATGATCGGCAGTGCAATGACGAGAAGGATACCAAAGGCGATGAGACCGTCCATGCGCCGTCGATAGCATGTCCAGTAAGGCGCTGCTGTGTCCTTGATCCCAGCTTGGCCTGGCGGAAGGCGGCGAGGCCCCAGTTGCCGCGCCGCCTCGTTCCCTGTATCCCGCAGCGGGCGAAGATTGATGACGGGCTGGGCAGGCAGAGGAAACGGCGAGGTCGCGTGAGCAGCACGGAAACGCCCGTACAGTCCGATGGCTCCGGTATTGCGCGGCTCTCCCGCGCGATCGAAGCGCTGGTCGACCGGATCGCGACATCCACGGTGGCGAGCCTTCTGGCCATTGCCATCGTCGCCTTTCTCGCCTTCATTCCCGGCCTTACGACACTGCCACCGATCGATCGCGACGAGCCGCGCTTCGCGCAGGCGACGCACCAGATGATCGAGACCGGCAATTATCTCGACATCCGTTTCCAGGACGAGGCGCGCTACAAGAAGCCGATCGGCATTTATTGGCTGCAATCCGCCGCCGTTTGGCTGACCGGCACCGGCCCTGACGCGCCGATCTACATCTATCGCCTGCCATCCTTCCTCGGTGCGATTGCCGCTGCCATGCTCACCTGGTGGCTGGCGATCGCCTTCGGTCGGCCGCGCGCGGCGCTTCTGGCCGGCATGCTGGTGGCAACCACCATTCTCGTCGGTGTCGAGGCGCGTCTCGCCAAGACCGACATGATGCTGCTCCTGACGATTACGGCGGCGCATGGTGCGCTCGCCCGGGCCTATCTCTCGGTCGACAACAAGCGTTCGCTGAAACTTGCCGCGATTTTCTGGACGGCGCTCGGTGCGTCGATCCTGCTCAAGGGGCCTGTCGGCGTTGGTGCCATTGCCTGCCCGGTGATTGTGCTGTCGCTGGTGAGCGGCTCATTCGGCTGGCTGCGCCGCCTCGCGCCTTTGCCGGGCCTGATCTGGATGGCGCTTGTTGTCGCGCCCTGGTTTATCGGCATCGGCCTTGCCAGTCGCGGTGCCTTTTATCAGGAAGCGCTCGGCAAGGACTTGTTCCAGAAGGTCGTCAGCGTCCAGGAATCGCATGGCGCGCCGCCCGGCGCCTATGCGCTCATCTTCGTCTTCACCTTCTGGCCGCTCGCCGCCTATTTCCTCGCTGGCCTCTCATCGATCCTCGACCGGCTGCGCCAGCCTTCGATCCTCTATGCCGCTAGCGCCGTCAGCCCTTACTGGATCATCGTCGAGGCGGTGCCGACCAAGCTGCCGCACTACATTCTGCCGCTGTTTCCGCTGATCGCGATGGTGACGGCCGATGCGATCGACCGCGGCGTGATCAACAAGGCGAGCACGCATTGGTTCATGCGCTTCCTCGCGCTCGCACCGGCGCTTCTGCCGGTCGCGCTGGGCGTGGCGGGCATCGCCATTGCCCTGCTGCTCGGGGACCAGATGCCGGTTCTCGGCACGCTGATCCTCATCGCTGCGGCGGGTGTCGGTCTTGTCTCCGCTAAGCTGTTCACCCGCTCGACCATAGCGAGCGCCGTCGTCGCGGGTCTTGCCGCGATCGTTGCCTATTGGGGCGCATTCGGCGTCGTCCTGCCCGGGCTGCAGCAGACGCGGCTTAGCGAAAGACTGGTCGCTGCCGGCCACGCCGCTGCGTCCTGTCCGACACCGGCGCTGGCCAGCGCCGGGTTCGAGGAGCCGAGCCTCGTCTTCGTCGCAGGAACCGCGATCCAGCTTATCGACGGTGAGCGGGCTGCCACGTTCCTTTCCGAGGGACCCTGCCGCGTCGCTTTCGTCGAGCGGCGGCAACTGTCGATGTTCAACGGCCGCGCCGATGATCTCGGTCTCGCGCCGCAGGAGCGGGCCGTGATCGAGGGCTACAACATCAATGGCGGCCGCCGTCTCGAAATGCATGTGTTCACCTTGCCGGAGGCGAAGCCTTGAAGCTTGATCGCCACGGCCGGCTCGCGGCTCTGAAGCAACGCTTCGTCGACAATGTCATTTCGATCCGGGGCAGGGCGATGCGCGTCACACTGCGCAGCCATGTCGAGCCGCCGCGGCTTCGCCTCGGTGAATGGGCGGCGATCGCGCTGGCGGCAGCCGTAACCGTGCTGGTGATCGGCGTTGCCTTCGATCGGATCTCGATCTTCCGGGCTCGCGAGCTTCCCGGCGTCGTCGTCGATGTGTTCAGGATCATCTCGGACGCCGGCAAGTCGCAATGGGAACTCTATCCGGCGGGCATTCTGGTGCTCCTGCTGCTTGGCTGCAGTTGGTCGGCGGCACCGCGATTCGCCCGCGTCTTTTGGGCCGAAGTTGGCGCGCTCTCGGCGTTTGTTTTTGCCTCGATTGGCGGTATCGGCCTCCTTGTGAACATCGTTAAGCAGCCGATCGGCCGTGGCCGGCCACCGACATTCGACATGTTCGGGCCCTTTTCGTTTCAGCCCCTTCATTTCGCCTATGAGTTCCAGAGCTTCCCGTCCGGCCATTCGGCGACGGGCGGCGCCCTGATCGCGCTCGGCTTCCTGGTCTTCACGCGCTGGCGCATCGGCCTCCTGCTTTTCGGCCTCGCGATCGGCGCCAGCCGCGTCGCCGTGGCGGCGCACTATCCATCGGACGTCGCGGCCGGTCTCGTCGTGGGATTTGCCTTCACGATGTGGCTCTCGGCTGTCTTTGCCCGTTATGGCTGGGCCTTTCATCGCGGCGCGACCGGCACTATAAGGGCGCGCTCCGGGGCGATCCGGCGGGTCTGTCGAAGTCCTGCGCGGATCGTGATCGTGCTGGCCAGCCTTGTCGATGCGCTGGTCGGGCGTCCCGTTTTCATCCCGGCGCTGGCATCGATCGGAGACGGCTCGTATGGCAGAACCTTCCCCCGCATCGGGCGCGTCGAATAAGCCCGAGCGGCTGCCGGCCGTTTCGGTTCTCATTCCCGGCAAGAACGAAGCCGAGAATCTGCCTGAACTCATTGAGGAAATTCGGGTTGCGCTCGGCGCGCGGACTTTCGAGATCATCGTTATTGATGATGGCTCGGACGACGATACGCCTGCCGTTGTCACGGCGCTGATGCGCGATCGCACCTGGCTGAGGCTGGTGCGCCACACGGCGTCCTGCGGGCAGAGTGCGGCCGTCAGAACCGGGCTGCTCGCCGCGCGGGCGCCGATCGTCGTCACGATCGATGGGGATGGTCAGAACGATCCAGCCTTCATGCCCAAGCTGATCGACGCGCTCGAAGCTGGCGGCCCGCGGACGGCGATCGCGGCGGGCCAGCGGCTGAAGCGTACCGATTCCGGCGCCAAACGGATTGCCTCGCGCTTCGCCAACTGGCTGCGCGGCGCGATCCTGAAGGACGGGACGCGGGATTCAGGCTGCGGCCTGAAAGCTATCCGGCGCGAGGTGTTCCTTTTACTACCGTATTTTGACGGATGGCATCGCTATTTGCCGGCTTTGGCGATCCGCGAGGGCTACGCCGTCACTCATATCGACGTTGTCGACCGCAACCGGCGGCACGGTGCTTCCAAATACGGCATTCTCGATCGCGGCGTTGCCGGCGCGCTCGATCTTTTCGGTGTCTGGTGGCTGCGGCGGCGGCGCAAGCGCGTGCCGAGCCCCACGGAGATTTCGCTCGATGGTTGATGTGTTCAATGCGCTTGGTGGCTGGCTGCATGCCGTGTTCGTGCAGCAGCTCGACTGGTGGGTGGTGCTTGGCTTTGCCGCGCAGATCCTGTTCACGATGCGCTTCGTCGTGCAGTGGGTCGCCAGCGAGCGCGCAAGGCGCAGCGTCGTGCCGGCCGCGTTCTGGACATTCTCGATCCTCGGCGGCGCCCTGCTGCTGGTCTATGCGATCTACCGCAAGGATCCGGTGTTCATCGCTGGACAGGCCGGCGGCCTTTTCATCTATTTCCGCAACGTCTGGTTCATCCGCCGCGAAAAGCGCGAGACGGCTGCCGGCTGATCGCCGTCAGGCGAGATTGTCGACCTGCTGGAAGGCCGCGTCGAGATCGGCGATGAGATCGGCAGTATCCTCGAGGCCGACATGCAGGCGGATGAGGGGACCGGCCGCTTGCCAGTCCGTCGCGGAGCGGCGGAGGCGGGCGGGAATGGCGAGGCTTTCGAAGCCACCCCAGGAATAGCCGAGGCCGAAAATCCTGAGTGCCTCCAGGAAGGCCGTCGTCTTGTCCTGGCTCCAACCGTCCATGACGACGCCGAACAGCCCCGACGCACCGGCCATGTCGCGCTGCCAGAGCGCGTGGGCCGGATGTCCGGCGAGGCCTGGATGGAGGACGTGCGCGACCTCGGCGCGAGTCTCGAGATATTGGGCAACGGCGAGGCCGGATCGCATGTGATGGTCGAGGCGAATGCCGAGCGTGCGCAGGCCGCGCAGCCCGAGATAGATATCATCCGGTCCGACGCAGAGCCCGAGCGTCACATAGGTCTCGCGCAGCCGAGCGAAGGCCGATTGTGCGGCCGAGACCGTTCCCAGCATCAGGTCTGAATGGCCCCCGATATATTTCGTCGCGGCGAGAAGACTGATGTCGGCGCCGAGCGCCAGCGGCTTGCAATAGTAGGGCGTCGCCCAGGTGTTGTCTGCGATCAGGAGCGCGCCGTTGTCATGCGCCGCGCCCGCCATGGCTGGGATATCGGTCAGCTCGAAGGTGAGGGAGCCCGGGCTCTCCACATAGACGGCGCGTGTCGTATCGCGCATCAGCGCTGCAATGCCGCCGCCGATCTCTGGATCGAAGAACGTCGTCTCGACGCCGAACCGCGCCAGCACCTTTTCGGCGAAGGTGCGCGCCGGATCATAGACGTTGTCGGCCATCAGCAAGTGATCGCCGCTGGCCAGCACCGAGAGAAGCGCGATCGAGATCGCGGAAAGGCCGGACGGGCAGAGCACGGTTCCGGCTGCGCCCTCAAGCTCGGTCATGGCCGTTTCGAGCGCTTCGATGGTCGGTGTCCCGGTGCGGCCGTAGGTATAGGGCTGCCCGCCCGGACGCATGGTCTCGACATCGGGAAACAGGACGGTGGAGGCGTGCACGACCGGCGGGTTGACGAAGGCGCCGGTGATCGAGCGGCTGCGTCCACCCTGCGCAAGCTGCGTCAGCGGGCGCTTTTCGCGACCGTCTTCCTTCCCACTCGCCATTCTGCTCTCCTTCATGCGCACAGCTGGCGCTAAAATCATCATGCCGCATCAATGTGCGCATTTGCCACTTGGCGTGGTGCTCGCCCCTTGACCTGCCTGCCATAATCGCCTGAGATGGCCCGGTCAAACGTCGTCGGAAACGTTCCGGGGGCGTGCCGCAATGGTTCGGCGATCGCGCGGCTGTCCGCGCGGCGACAACAGAGGCGCCGGGTTTGAGAGGCTTTGTCCGTATCGGCGGAAATTGAAAGCCAACCGGCAGGACGAGCCGATCAAGCGGCATCGGACGACCCGAAAAATGACAGAGGGCTGCAGAAAATGAAGAAACTGATCGCATCGATCGTCGCCGGCGCCGCGCTGGCCACGGCTGGCGTTTCGGCCGCCAGCGCCGGCACACTGGAAGACGTCAAGGCCAAGGGTTTCGTGCAGTGCGGCGTCAATCCGAGCCTGATCGGCTTCGGTGTCGCCGACGAGAAAGGCGAGTGGAGCGGCATCGACGTTTCGTTCTGCCGCGCCGTCGCCTCAGCGATCTTCGGCGATCCGACCAAGGTCAAGTTCAGCCCGCTGAACGCCAAGGAGCGGTTCACCGCCCTGCAGTCCGGCGAAGTGGACCTGCTGTCGCGCAACACGACCTGGACCATGTCGCGCGATTCATCGCTCGGCCTGATGTTCGTCGGCGTCTCCTATTATGACGGCCAGGGCTTCATGGTTCGCAAGTCGCTCGGCGTCTCGTCGGCGCTGGAGCTCTCGGGCGCGAAGGTCTGCACGCAGACAGGCACGACGACCGAGCTGAACCTCGCCGACTATTTCCGCTCGCACAACATGCCCTACGAGGTCGTCGCCTTCGAGAAGAACGAGGAAGTGCTGCAGGCCTATGAGGCCGGCCGCTGCGACGCCTACACGACGGACGCGTCTGGCCTCTATGCCGAGCGCCTGAAGCTCACCAATCCCGACGATCACATGATCCTGCCGGAAATCATCTCCAAGGAGCCGCTCGGGCCGGCCGTCCGCCAGGGCGACGACAAGTGGTTCACGGTCGTGAAGTGGACGCTGTTCGCGCTCATCAATGCCGAGGAACTCGGTCTCACCAAGGCGAATATCGACGAGAAGAAGACCGCCGATAATCCGGAGATCAAGCGCTTCGTCGGCGTCGAGGGCGATTTTGGAACCGGCATCGGCCTGACCAATGACTGGGCCTACAACGTCATCAAGGGCGTCGGCAATTATGGCGAGATTTTCGACGCCAATGTCGGCCCCTCGACGAAGCTCGGCATCGCCCGCGGGCTGAACAATCTCTGGTCGAAGGGCGGCATCCAGTACGCCCCGCCGATCCGCTAGCCTTCGCTCGCAAACGGCCGCGGACGGAAGACCGTCCGCGGCGACTGCCTCAGAGCCGACCGGGCAACAAGATCCGGCGAGCGTGACGCAGGCCAACCGCGCATCTGACCGGCGCGAAGCCGGATGACGAGGGGATATGGCAGCAGGGGATATCGGGGCTCGGTCCTTTGGAGGTCGCGCCGCCGCGATCATCAACAATCCGTCCGTGCGCGGTCTTGTATTCCAGATCGCGTTTGTCGCGGCGCTTGTCTGGTTCGCCTGGGACATCGCCGACAACACGGCGCGCAATCTGCAGAAGGCCAATATCGCCGCCGGCTTTGGCTTTCTCGATCGAACGGCAGGCTTCGGCATCGTCCAGAAGCTGGTCTACTATACCGAGGCAAGCTCTTATGGCCGCGCGCTGCTCGTCGGCCTTCTCAACACCTTGCTCGTCGCGGGCCTCGGCATCGTGATCGCGACGATCCTCGGCTTCATCATCGGCGTAGCGAGGCTCTCGCCAAACTGGCTGATCGCCCGGATCGCGACTGCCTATATCGAAATCCTGCGCAATATCCCGCTGCTTCTCCAACTCTTCTTCTGGTATTTCGCGGTGCTGCGTGCCGTGCCGGGCATGCGCGAGAAATGGACCTTTCTCGGCATCTTCCACATCAATATCGGCGGCCTGCACGTCCCGCGTCCGGTTTTTGCCGATGGCGCCGGCACCGTTGGCCTGGCGCTCATCATCGGCGTCGTCGCCGCCGTGCTCGTTGCACGCTGGGGCCGCAAAAGGCAGGAGGCAACCGGCCAGGCGCCTCCAGCCGGTTGGATTGGCGTTGCGTTGATCATCGGCCTGCCGCTGATCGCCTATTTCGCGCTGGGCCGGCCGATCTCGTTCGACGTACCTGTCTTCAACGACCAGGGGCCGATCCTGAGGCGCGGCTTCCAGGCCGGTTCAGGCATGACGGTCATTCCCGAATTCTTCGGCCTGCTGCTCGCGCTTTCGCTCTATACCGCCGCCTATATCGCGGAGACGGTGCGTGCCGGCATCAGCGCCGTCGGGCACGGCCAGTCCGAAGCGGCGCATTCGCTGGGCCTGCGGAACGGGCAGACGCTGCGCTATGTCGTGATCCCACAGGCAATGCGGGTGATCATTCCGCCGCTGACCAACCAATATCTGAACCTCACCAAGAACTCATCGCTCGCGGTCGCGGTCGCCTATCCAGACCTCGTGTCGGTCGGCGGCACGGTGTTGAACCAGACGGGCCAGGCCGTGGAGATGGTCACCATCTGGATGATCTTCTATCTCGGCCTCAGTCTCCTGACCTCGTTTGTGATGAATATTTGGAACCGGCGCGTTGCGCTGGTCGAGCGGTGAGGCGCCGATGAGCACGATGGCGTCGACTGCTTATGTTCGCAGCGAAATGGTGGGGCCGCAGAAGGCACCGCCGAGCATGATCGGCCCTATCGGCTGGGCGCGGAAGAATCTGTTCTCCAGTCCGATCAATAGCGTGCTGTCGATTGTTGCAGCGCTGTTCATCGTCTGGTGCCTGATTCCCGTCATCCGTTTCACCCTGATCGATGCGGTCTGGACTGGCGATGACCGCGCCGCGTGTGCGCAGGCGAGCGGTGCGTGCTGGGCCTATGTGAAGGCCTATCTGCCGCAGTTCATCTATGGCCGCTATCCGATCGATCAGCGCTGGCGCGTCGATATCGTGTTCTTGATGCTCGCGGTCGCGCTGGTGCCGATGCTGATCCCGCGCGCGCCGTTCAAGCGGCTCAATGCGCTGTTCCTGCTCACCGTCTATCCGCTCGCCTCGTTCGTCCTCCTGACTGGCGGCCATATCGGCCTTCGCGGGCGCTTCCTCCCCGACGACATCGTCGGTCCGGGTCCCGTTCGCTTCGCCCTCGAATTCGCGCTCGTATCCTTCGTCATCATCCTTTTGGTGGGGCTGGGGGCGCGGCTGCTCGGCCTGCGGGCCTCGCAGTCGGGCAGTGCGATCGGTATCGTTCTCGGCGCGCTCGCCGTGGTTTTCATGGTCGTCGGCGCCGATTTCGGGCTGGTACCTGTCGAGACAGCCAATTGGGGCGGCTTGCTTGTGACGCTGGTCGTCGCCGTGACCGGCATGGTGGCGTCCCTGCCGCTCGGGGTCATCCTGGCGCTCGGCCGGCGCTCGAAGATGCCGGTGGTGCGGATCGCCTCGGTCACCTTCATCGAGGTGTGCCGCGGCGTGCCGCTGATCACGGTTCTATTCATGGCGTCGGTGATGCTGCCGCTTTTCCTGCCCGAGGGCGTGACCTTCGACAAACTGTTGCGGGCGCTGATCGGCGTCGCACTCTTCCAGGCCGCTTACATGGCCGAGGTGATCCGTGGCGGCCTGCAGTCGATTTCGCGCGGCCAGTATGAAGGCGCCATGGCCATCGGGCTCAGCTATCCGCAGCGAATGCGCCTCATCATCCTGCCGCAGGCGCTGCGCGTGGTCATTCCCGGGATCGTCGGCTCGTTCATCTCGCTGTTCAAGGATACGACCCTTGTCGCGATCATCGGCCTGTTCGATCTGCTGGGGCAGATTCAGGCCTCGGCCAATGATGCCAAATGGGCATCGCCAGTTACCGGCATCACCGGATATATTTTCGCCGCCATGGTGTTCTGGGCGTTCTGCTTCTCCATGTCACGCTATGCGGCGTTTACCGAAAGGCGGCTCGATAGAAGCCGCCGTGGATAGATTGCGAAGGGGATCTTATGACCGAAGCGATTGCAGTCGCTGAACCGCCGATCGCCCTCAAGGTTTCGTCGACCGACGTTGCCCTGGAGATGATCGACGTCAACAAGTGGTTCGGTGAGTTCCATGTGCTGCGCGACATCAATCTGAAGGTCATGCGCGGCGAGCGGATCGTCATCGCGGGACCGTCCGGCTCCGGCAAGTCGACGCTCATCCGGTGCATCAATCGCCTTGAGGAGCACCAGAAGGGCAAGATCATCGTCGACCAGATCGAGCTCACCAACGATCTCAGGAAGATCGACGAGGTGCGCCGCGAGGTCGGCATGGTGTTCCAGCACTTCAACCTCTTCCCGCATCTGACAATTCTCGAAAATTGCACGCTGGCGCCGATCCATGTCCGCAAGATGCCCAAGAAGGAAGCGGAAGACGTCGCGATGCACTATCTGACGCGCGTCAAGATTCCTGAGCAGGCGAACAAATATCCTGGCCAGCTCTCGGGCGGCCAACAGCAGCGCGTTGCCATTGCCCGCTCGCTCTGCATGAGCCCTCGCGTGATGCTGTTCGACGAGCCGACGTCGGCGCTCGATCCGGAGATGATCAAGGAAGTGCTGGACGTGATGGTCGGGCTTGCCCTTGAAGGCATGACCATGATCTGCGTGACGCACGAGATGGGCTTTGCGCGCCAGGTGGCCAACCGCGTCATCTTCATGGATGGCGGCCAGATCATCGAGCAGGACGAGCCCGAGACCTTCTTCACCAATCCGAAGCACGAGCGGACCAAGCTCTTCCTCAGCCAGATCCTGCATCACTGACCAGCCCGGCCGAGGCAGGACCGGTCAGCGTACGCGGTTCGGTCAGCGACTGAGCAGCGGCGTGATGTTGCGGATCGTCACGCGGCGGTTCTGGCGCGACGGGCCGTCGGTCGGGACCTTCAGATAGTCTTCGCCATAGCCCTGGGTCACCAGGCTGCGGGCCGGTATGGCGAAGTAGCGGTTCAAAATGGCGGCGACCGAGGCGGCCCGGCGGTCCGACAGCTCCTGATTGGCGAGCCGCGTCCCGACGGCGTCGGTATGGCCCTCGATCAGGAACACCTGGTTTGGCCAGCGGTCGAGCACGCGGCCGAGAGCGGCGGCGATACGCTCGAGCTTCCAGACCTGATCGTCGGAAACCCGCGCCGAGCCGCTTTCAAAGGTGATCGTGTCGAGATCGACCGCCGCGACGCGGGCGCGCAACTGCTCCGAGCGGCGGATTTCATTGAGCGTATAGCCACCCATTCCCGGTGCCACGGGACGGCCGCGTAGCGCGCCCTCGATCTCGGCTTCGCTGGCCCTGCCGCCATCGAGGCCGCCACGTCCGCCGCCAAAACCGGGCGGCGGGGGAACCTCGCGGGGGTCGTAGATGCGCGGCGGTAACTCGCGGTCATCGCCATAGCGATCCGGGCGCATGCGATCGATGATCACCGTCTCCGTGCCGTCTGGCGCGATCTGGATGCGGCGGACGAGACGATTGTTGCGATCGGTGATGTCGACCACGGTGACGCCGCCGGGATAGCGCTGGCGCGTCTCCGTGAGGCTGCCGCGACGGATGACGACAGGCGCGTCGGCCGCGGGGGCGGGCGGCTTCGCGGGCGCCGCGGGCTTTGGCGGCGTCGCAGGCTTCGAGGAAGGCGCCGGCTTGGTTTCCGCCGGCGGCTTTATGGGCGCGGGCTGCTCGATCTTCGGCGGCTGGTATGGCTTCGGCGCATTGGCGGCGGGCGCTGCGGGCGTCGTGGGTTGCGGTTCGGCGGCAGGCTGAACCGCGGGCGGCTGCGGCGCGGCCGTCACCGGAGCTGGCGTTGCGGGCTGAGCCGGCACTCTGCCGGCGGCAACCTCGGCCGCGCGCAGCGACTTCATGGCGTTGGCCACCGAGCGGCGCGCGGCACGGATGTCGCCACCGGTCTCCTCAGCATTGGACAGTGACTTTTCTGCAGCGTCGAGGGCCTTCTGCGCCGCGTCGACCGGGTCATCGGCCTGTGCCACGACGATCGCCGCTTCGGAAGCGCCATAGGCTGGCAGCAGTGAGGCAAGCGTGGCGACCGGGAGGACGGCGGAGAGCAGCAGGAACGAGGCGAGCTTCATGCGGATGACCTTCTCGGACGGACGGCTTAGTTCGCCGACGGAATGCGGCGAGGATGTGAGCGCCTTATGCTGCGCTGCACATGAACCGCTGCTGAACGGATCCGACACATCGTTGAAGAAGAAGACTGCGGGCTCGGCCGCTAGACGCGCTCGAGCCGCTGATGGGGCGGTGGGGGCAGCGTGACCACCACGGCGTCACCCGGGCGGACGATGCCGCCGGCGATGACGATCGCCATGATGCCTGCCTTGCGCACCAGCTGTCCCTCGGCGTCACGGCCAAGCACGGCCGCCATCAGGCCCTTTCGGAACCGGTCGATCTGGATGCAGGGGTTGCGCAGCCCGGTGACTTCGATCTCGGCGGTCTCGCCGAGATGGAGGCGAGTGCCACGGGGTAGGTCGAGGAGGTCGATGCCGGCCGTCGTGACATTCTCGCCGATGGCGCCCGGACCGATCTCGAACCCGGCTGCGGCGAGTTCGTCGAACAATTCGGCATGCACGAGATGAACCTGCCGCAGATTGGGCTGGGCCGGGTCAACGGCGACACGGGAACGATGCTGGACGGTCACGCCCTGATGCGCATCGCCCTCGACGCCAAGCCCGGCGAGAAGCCGGATCGCCGGCTGGCTGTCCTTGGAGAAGGCGTGAACCTGGCTCGCGCAGACGGCAACCACCCGCGGAGTCGTCATTCGGCAGGGCCTGTCGCAACCGGAACATCGGCACGCCCGCCCCATTCCGCCCATGAGCCGTCATAGAGCGCGACGTTCTTCGCGCCGATTGTCTCAAGGCCGAGCGCCAGGATCGCGGCCGTCACGCCGGAGCCGCAGGTGGTGACGATCGACTTTGCAGGGTCGACGCCCGCCTCGGCGAAGATCACGGCCACGGCATCGGGGCTCTTGAGCTTGCCATTGGCAATCAGTTCGCTCGCCGGGACGTTTCGGCTGCCCGGCATATGGCCGGAGCGAAGGCCGGGGCGGGGCTCCGGCGCCTCGCCGCGAAAGCGGGCGGCCGGCCGCGCATCAACGATCTCGACAGCGGCCGAGCCGATGATCGACTGCATCTCGTCGATGGCGCGCACGGCATCGCGGTCGAGCTTCGCCTGAAAGACGGCCGCTTCCGGTTTCGGGCCGTGCGTCTCCAGCGGCAATCCCGCCGCGACCCAGGCCGGCAGACCGCCTTCGAGGATGCGGACATCGATGGCGCCCATGACGCGGAAGGTCCACCGGACACGTGGCGCCGAAAAGAGGCCGGCGCCGTCATAGACGACGATCGTCTGTCGTTCGGAAATCCCAAGTGCACCGACGGCCGCGGCAAAGGCCTCGGGCGAGGGGAGCATATGCGGCAGGCCGCTCGTCGTGTCGGCAATCCGATCGAGATCGAAGCGCACCGCCCCGGGGATATGGCCAGCCGCATAGTCCGCATCGGGGTCGCGGGCATCGCCCGGCAGATACCAGGAACCATCGACAACGGAGAGTCCCGGCTCGCCGAGCCGGTCAGCCAGCCAGGCCGGAGATACGAATGGGGAGGTGGCGTGGGTCATGATGGTCTTTCGCGGAGGGCTTCACGCAAAGCGAATGCGAATGCGGCGGTTCTGCTTGCCCTTGTTCTCGATCTTCGCGACCGCGATCAGGCCGATTTCGGCCGTCGCCTGGACATGCGTGCCGCCGCAGGGCTGCAGGTCGATATCGCCGATGCGGACGAGACGGACCCGGCCACTGCCCATCGGCGGCTTGACGCTCATCGTCTTGACCAGCCCGGGATTGGCGAGAAGCTCGTCGTCGGTGATCCACTCCGTGGTCACCGGATGATCTGCCGCGATCATCTCCGCGAGGCGCGCGTCGATCTCGTCCTTGGTCGGCACCGCGCCTTCGATGTCGAAGTCGAGATGGCCTTCCTCGGCGCCGATGCGGCCGCCCGAAACCGGGAAGGGCACCGCGACCGTGAGGAGATGCAGGCCGGTGTGAATGCGCATGTAGCGGTGGCGTGTCGGCCAATCGATATGCGCGACGAGCCGTTCGCCGATCTCAGGCACAGCCGAGCCAGCGATCGGAACATGCACGATCTCGGATTTCGAGCTGCCATAGACCGCCGTGTCGATCTCGATCATCGAGCCATCGGCGCGCTCAAGCTTGCCCTTGTCGCCAGGCTGCCCGCCGCCGGTCGCATAGAAGATCGTCCGGTCGAGCAGGATCCCGCCCTGATCCGTGAGGCCCACCACCGCTGTCTCGGCCGTGGAGAGATAGGGGTCTTCGCGGAAAAGGAGGATCGTTTCGGTCATGTGTCGGCGTCTTCATAGGGAATGGCGATATCAACAGGCCGCTCGAGCCAGGCTGGCACCGGCAATCCCTTCTCGCGCAGAAAGGCCGGGTTGAACAGCTTCGATTGATAGCGCGTGCCGTAATCGCAGAGGATCGTCACGATGGTGTGGCCGGGGCCGAGATCTTTCGCGAGGCGGATGGCGCCGGCGATGTTGATGCCGGACGAGCCACCGAGGATCAGCCCTTCATGCTCGGCGAGATCGAAGACAATCTCCAGTGCCTCGGCATCGTCGATCCGGTAAGCGCGGTCGATCGGCGCGCCCTCGAGATTGGCGGTAATGCGGCCCTGGCCGATGCCTTCGGTGATCGAGGAACCCTCGGCTTTCAGGACGCCGTCCGTATACCAGCTATAGAGCGCGGCTCCATGCGGGTCGGCGAGGGCGATCTGGATGGCTGGTTTGAAGCTCTTTAGTGCGATACCGACTCCGGCCAGCGTACCGCCCGAGCCGACCGCCGCGACGAAGCCATCCACGTTGCCGCCGGTCTGCTCCCATATTTCGGGGCCCGTCGTGTCGATATGCGCCTGGCGATTGGCGACATTGTCGAACTGGTTCGCCCAGATGGCGCCGTTCGGTTCGCTTTTCGCGAGCTCCATGGCAAGACGCCCCGAGAGCTTCACGTAGTTGTTGGGGTCGCGATAAGGAACGGCCGGAACCTCGATCAGCGTCGCGCCGGCGAGGCGAAGCGCGTCCTTCTTCTCCTGCGACTGGGTGTCTGGGATGACGATCACAGTCTTGAAGCCGAGCGCGCTCGCGACGAGCGCCAGGCCGATGCCGGTATTGCCGGCCGTGCCCTCGACAATGGTGCCGCCCGGTCGCAGCTGGCCCTTGGCGATCGCGTCCTGAACGATGAACAGCGCGGCGCGATCCTTGACCGACTGGCCGGGATTGAGGAATTCGGCCTTGCCGAGAATCGTGCAGCCGGTCTCCTCGGACGCGCGGCGGAGACGGATCAGCGGCGTATTGCCGATGGCTTCGATGACGGAGGGGAAAACGGCCATGGGGTCCTTCGGATAACGGCGCCGGAACGCTAGCGGGCGTCCACAGATGCTGCAAGGCGTCACGCATCGCAAAGCACTCCGCCTCGCCATCGCGGCTTGCGGGAGAAAATCATTCCGGCGACGAGGCTTCGCTTGGAATGTCGGCGTGATCCCCATTCTTCAGCGCCGCGAAAGCTGCAAGGGCACGCTTTCGGGAGGCGTCGAGGTCAACGATTGGCGCTGGATAATCGCCGGCCGCGCTGGGCGTCTTCCCGTGGATCTCCGCGGCCGAACGGTTGGCAAGTTCCGGGACGAAGGCGCGCACATAGTCGCCCTTCGAATCATAGGTCTCACCCTGCCGAATGGGATTGAAGATGCGGAAGTAGGGCGCCGCATCGGCGCCTGATCCGGCCACCCACTGCCAGCCGGCCGGATTGTTGGCGGCATCGGCATCGACGAGCGTATCCCAGAACCAAGCCTCTCCGATCCGCCAGTCGATCAGGAGATTCTTGATCAGGAACGATGCGGTGATCATGCGGACCCTGTTGTGCATCCAGCCCGTCTGCCAGAGCTGACGCATGCCGGCATCGACGATGGGGAAGCCGGTGCTGCCTTGCTGCCATGCCTTCAGTTGCGCCGCGACCGGCTGTTGCCATCCAAAGGCATCGAAGCGCGGTTGGAAATTGCGTGTTGCAAGGTCCGCCTGATGGAAGAGGAGATGCCAGCTGAAT
Organism: Kaistia soli DSM 19436; assembly: GCF_900129325.1. Classification (GTDB taxonomy): domain Bacteria; phylum Pseudomonadota; class Alphaproteobacteria; order Rhizobiales; family Kaistiaceae; genus Kaistia; species Kaistia soli. The sequence goes on from NZ_FQUP01000005.1 coordinate 126,510, forward strand.
TCACGCCAGCCGAGTTCCGACAGGAACTTGTCGATCGAACGGCGCGGCGGGGTGGGGGAGGCGGCGTGCGACGCAGCCTCGACGGCATGCCAGAGCTGAAACGGGCTGATCTCGCCGAAGCGGAGATGCGGCGACAATCTTGATGTCGCGTCGATGGCCGGCTCGTCCCGATGAGCGGCGTAGAGGCGAAGACCGTTCTCGAGAAAATCATCGAGCCGTTGCAGCGCCCCGGCCTCGCCCGGAGTCCATGCCGCGCGCAATCCACCGGACCAGTCGGGATGTCGCGGCAGCAGCTTCCAGTCATCGAGGTCGTCGGAGGCCACTTCGTCTGCGGCCTTCGGCCAGGTCTCGGGCGCCGGCAGCGGCTGACGCGGCGGCGAGCCGCTGAGGCAGGCGCGCCAGAACGGCGAATAGACGCGGAAGGACTGACCCTCTTTGGTTTGCACCGTCCAGGGCTCGAAGAGGAGATTGGCCTGCCGGCTTTCGGCCGCGACTGTCTTTTCCTTGAAGCGGGCCTTGAGCGCCGCGTCCACGGCGCGCTCGGCTCCACCATAGCGACGGTTCCAGAACACGGCTCCAGCGCCGAGTTCGTCGACAAGGCGCTCGATGGTTGCGGCGGCCTTGCCTCGCCGAAGGATCAGCCGATGGCCCTTCGCTGCGAGGTCCTCTGAAAGACGCTCCAGCGAATGGTGGAGCCACCAGCGGGCTGCGCCGCCGAGCGGCCGGATGCCCTCGGTTTCCTCGTCGAGGCAATAGACCAGGGCAAGCGGGCGACCGCTCTCGATCGCGGCTGTCAGTGCGGGATTGTCGGCGAGGCGGAGATCGTCGCGAAACCAGACGAGGGCAGGGGTATCGGCGTGGGTCATGTGCGCTGAATTAGCGTTGCATCATCGCCCCGGCGAGGGGCAAGGCACATTGAAACGCCGCTATTCGGCGGCGGCAAACGCGCGCGCCGAGCCTCGTTCGATCCGCGCCCAGGCCGGGCGCTCGAACAGGAAGCGGAACCGTGTGCCGCGCACCAGCCAGAAGAACAGGATCGGCGTCACGACCGCAACGGCGGTCACGATCAGCGAGATGGTGCCAAGGTCGGGAATGACGCCGGTCTTGAGCAGCAGCGTTCGCGTCGTCGCCATCGGCAGGAAGAAGGCGAGATAGATGACGATCGAGTTCTGGCCGCAATATCGCAGCCATCCGAGCCGGTGGCTTTTCGAAAGCAGCGCCGAGAAGGCGATGACGGCGGCTGCGCCAAGCATGCCGAGTCCGAGGCTGACGAAGGGCAGCTCCGAATAACCGCCGAAGACGGCGACGCCCTCGATCACTGCCCAGACCGCCAGCGCCGCAGCGGCTTCGACGGGGCGCTCGATAACGCGCGCTGCGAAGCGGAAGATCAGCGGCGCGAAAATGTAGCCTGAATAGAAATAGACAAAGCGGGCGGCGAACTCGTCCGGAATGACCCAGCCGGTCTCGATTGGCAATGTTTCGAGCGCTGCCGCCGCGAGCCAGACGATCCAGACCGGGACGCCCCGCAGAAGCTTGGTGACCGCGAAGAAGAGTGGCAGCAGGAAGATGAACCAGAGCGTGCCGAAAGGATCGATAAAGGCGAGCAGGAATTCGCGCAGAGCGCCCATCGTGCCATCATCGGCGATCATGCCCGGCGCTTTGAAGGCGAACTGGATCACCAGCCAGAGCACATAGAAATAGCCGAAATGGATGATCTTGCGGTCGGCATAGGTGCGCCAGTCGCGATCGATGACCTGAGCCAGGAACAATCCGGAGATCATGAAGAAGTCCGGCATGCGGAACGGCTTGGCGAAAGCGACGACATAGGTCATCCAGCCTTCGGCACCGGCAGCTTTTTCGACGCCCAGCGTCGAGTGCATCATCACGACCATGATGATGCAGAAGCCCTTCGCATAGTCGACCCAGTCGACCCGTGCTTTGGTCCGCGCAGTCAGATCCATGCGATCCGCTCCTGTCGATGCCGGAGCTTTAGCGCCTCTGACGCGGGAAAGGCCAATCCGATCTGCCGATTTCGGCGTCGCCTCCCGAAAATTTTACGAATTGGTGAATCAGGACCGATCCTGGGCGCGCCATCTGGACGATGCAGCCATTTGGCGTGCCGCGCGTTCACCCCGGCTTCACCAGGGGGAAACCGCCTTCATGTTCGATCCGGAAACCAAGGACCAAGCGGATCTCCGCGAGGGGATGCCGCCCTGGCGGAGCGATCTCGCGCTGCCGCCGCTGCAGTCGGTCATCGGCAATCTCCGCTGCGACGTCCTGATCGTGGGTGCGGGCATTACGGGTGCGCTTGCGGCCGAGCATCTGACGAGCCTCGGGCGAAGCGTCATCGTCCTGGATCGTGAGCGTCCGGGACGCGGCAGCACGCTGGCCAGCACCGCGATGCTGCTCTGGGAGATCGATCGCCCGCTCAGCGAGCTTGCCGATCTCTACGGGTTCGAACGCGCGGGCAACATCTATCGGCAGAGCTTCGAGGCCGTCGCGGGACTTGCGGGGCTGGTGTCCACGCTCGGCCTGCCATGCCAGTTCCGGCGCCGGCCATCGCTTTATCTGGCGGCCGGCGATATTGGTGCCGCGGCGCTTGCCGCCGAACTGCAACTTCGAGCCCGCGCGGGATTGCCGGGGCGTCTTCTCGGCCATCTCGACCTGCTGCGCGAATATGGGATCGATCGCGAGGCCGCGATCCTCTCGCCGGGCTCCTTCGATGCCGATCCGCTGTTGCTCGCCAACGGGCTCGCCGGCATCGCAGCACGGCGCGGCGCGACTTTCCTCAGCGGCGAAGCCACGTCCTATGACAGCTACGGCAAGGGCGTTCTGGTCGGTCTCGACAACGGCTTCGAGATCGAGGCTGGCAGGGTCGTGCTGGCCACCGGTTATGTGATGCCCGACTTCGTGCAATCCGATCTCTATACGGCGAATGCGAGCTTCGCGGTCGCGACGCCGGTGCAGCAGCCTGGGCTCCTCTGGCGTGACGAGGCGCTCATCTGGGAGGCGTCGGACGACTATCTCTACGCGCGCACCACTGCTGACGGGCGCGTGGTGATCGGCGGTGAGGACGAGGAGGGGATGACCGAGCGCGCCGAGCGCGAGGCGGTTGCGCCGCAAAAGACCGCCGGGCTCATGAAGAAGCTCGCGGCCTTGCAGCCGGATCTCGATGCGCGGGCCGAAATGACCTGGTCAGGCGTTTTCGGGACGACGGAGGATGGACTGCCGCTGATCGGTGAAGTGCCTGGCAAGCCCGGCATCTTCGCCGCCTATGGCTATGGCGGCAACGGAATCACATTCAGCTTCCTCGCCTCGCGGCTGATAGGCCGGATGATTGCCGGAGAGCCAGAGCCCTGGTTCGACGATCTCGCGATCGACCGCCCGAGGCCATGACGGTCAGAGGCCCGCACCTTTCGCAAGGCACGGGCCTCGACCGACGAGGATCAGCGAATGTTGTCGCAGTCCTCGATATTCTGGCTGCCGCCGGGGCCGCAGGAATTCGGCGGATTGTCCATGGCCTGGATGGCAGCGGCGTTGTTGCCGGTGCTCGAACAGCCTGAAACGGCCGCAAGGCCGGCAACCATCGCCAGCGAGAGAATGAAGAGACGCATCGGAACCTCCGGTTTCCTTGAAAGACGATCGAATGGCGGCGCCGACAACGGCCGGGCCGGGCGCGGACATCGCGTGGCTGCCGCAAGCTGCGACGACCTGGTTGGCTTTCGGCTGAAGATCCCCGACAGGCAATCTCGTGCCGTCCCCGGTCCCAGCAGAAGGCATAAACGTTAAACGTCAGGAAAAGCGCGGTGGTTTCGCGGTGGATGAACAACCGACCAAGAATTCAGCGATGGCCCTTGCAATCCTCGACATTGCGGCTCCCACCGGGTCCGCAGGTATTGGGTGGATTATTCATGGCCTGCACAGCCGCGAGATTGTCGCCAGTGCAAGCGGTGAGGCCGACCAGGCCTGATGAGAGAACCAGGAAAACAAGCAGCACGCGCATCGGTCAGTGTCCGTCTTTGTCGAAGCAGGGCAAAGAGGGCGAGAGCCGCTTGCCGAAGCGGGCTCAGCGCATCGGCACCAGGCGCTTCGCTGCACAATCCTTTTCAACGGCGACGGCGATCAACGCATTGCGCTCGCCGCGCGCCTTGGCAACCATCGCCACGAATTCGGGGCTGCGTGAGCCAGTGCCAAGCAGCAGGAATTCGAGCGTCGGGCTGCGGCGAAAGCCTGCGATCGTGCTGTTGTTGTCGCCGATCGGGACGTTGAGTTTTTGAATGCGTGCCGCGATCTCGTCGCAGGAGAGCTTGCGGAAACGGGCCGGATCGACCGGCGTCACCGGCTCCCACTGTGCCAATGCCGGGATCGAGGCCATCAGGAGGGCCGCCGCGGCCACCACCAGCTGTTTCATCCTGTGTCCTCCGATCCCGTGAAGTCGGCGCCGGCGTGCCGGCGCCGTTTCGATCAGCGGCGTCCGCCGTTGCAATCATTGATGTTGGAGCTGCCGTCAGAACCACAAGCGTTGACGGGATTGTTCATCATGTCGACTGCCGCGGCGCTGTTGCCCGAGCCCGTGCTCGAGCAGCCAGAGACCGCGGAGAGACTGGCAATGACGGCCAGTGAAAGGAGAAGAACGCGCATTTTGACTTTAACCCCCCGGTTGAAACATTGTGGCCCTAAGGCCGCGTCAGCCATCATTGCCCGCATTGAGCTCCGATGGTCGTTTGCCTTCGTCGAGCGGGAGCGCCGGCAGATAGCCACGGCTCTCGGCCCATTGCCTGAAAGCGATCCGCAAAGCTTCGGGTCGCGACGCTGACGGCGCTTCCTCGGCGATGAATCGATCCAGAGCACCCAGTAGCTCGGGCGCCATGCGGACGCCGACAAGCGTGGCGTCCGTGCGTGGCCGGCCTCGCAACTTGCGATCGAACGTTTCGTCTGAACTCATGCCTTATCTGATAACAGAAAATCGCCGCGGCGGCAATTGTCTGCCCGCTCAGGCGGTTAGCGGCGCCACGACGCGCGAGCAGATCCACAGAATCTGCGCCGGCTCTGATCCTGTCGACACGCAGGCATGCCCCATCGAGCTGTCGAAATAGCAGCTGTCCCCGACATTGAGGATGGTCGGCGCGTAGTGCTCGGTGTGCAATGTCACCTGGCCTGAGAGGACGTAAAAGAACTCTTCGCCGGAATGGCGGACGAGGCTTGGAAAATCGCTGATCGAACTTGCGTCGATCGTGGTCAGCAGCGGGATGAACTGCTTTCCCGAGAGCTCTGCCGCCAGCATCTCATAAGAATATTGTGCCGTGCTGCGAATGACACCCTGGCCGCTGCGCGTCACCGTCCGCCGGCCACCGATATCGCTCGGCGCCTTTCCGGTGAACAGCTCGGCCATGTCGAGACCGAGGCCGCCAGCGACGCGAAGGATCGTGTCATAGGTCGGAGACATCTGGCCGTTCTCGATCTTCGACAGAGTCGAGGATGCGAGGCCGCAGCGGTCGCCGAGTTCCTGCAGCGTGAAACCCGCTTCGCGGCGAAGCCGGCGCAGGATCGTGGCGATCGGCTCGCTCCCGCGCGGCGAGACGGGCTCAACGCCGGCAGGCGCTGGGGTGTGGGCGGTCTTGGAGGGCGCAGCCATGTGGCATTCCTATCGGAAACATTTTTGAACTACAGGATTCCCGCCGCCTTAGCAAAGCGCCGTGTGAAGACGTCGTTCAAAAAGAAATGTCGACAAATTGTGCACAATGCATGCGTGGCTTCGCAGGCTCTTATATTGGGCGGAAGGCCTGAGAATTGACCAGAAACCGCCAAAATCCGGGCATTGGCTGCATTTCGAGCACCCGGCAACGCTTGCTGGACGGACAGGTGCCGGGCGCATAGTGCGTCGTTTGCGCATCGCTGAGGCGCCAATGCGCCAAATTTCGCCTATACGAAATAAATTTCCTCGCTATGGTTTTGATCCGGGGTGGCGTCGCTGCGCCGCTGCCGGGTTGGCCGGGGCGGTGCGGACGCGGCAGTTTCAAGGACAGAGGGGACTTTCGATGAATTTTCGAGCAAGGGCATTGGCCTCGGCCTTCATCCTCGCCTCGCCGATCTGGCTGGCGACGCCGTCTTTCGCGGAGCGCGTCCTGCGCCTCGACGAGTCGCCGATTGGTGAGATCGATCCGGCCAAGGCGACGGATTACGCCGATACCGTGCTGGCGGTGAATATCTATGACACGCTGGTGTTCCCGAAGGCGGGCGGCCCCGGCGTGGAGCCGCTGCTGGCGACCGAGTGGACCACCGACGGCAAGACCTTCACCTTCAAGCTGAAGGATGGCGTGAAGTTTCATTCCGGCAACCCGCTGACCGCCGATGACGTCGTCTTCTCGCTTAATCGCATGATCGCGATGGGGCAGGGCTTCTCCAGCCTCTTCGCCGGCCGCGTCGAGAAGGCCGAAGCCATCGACCCGCTGACGGTCAAGTTCACGCTGACCGAGGCTTACGCACCGTTCCTGGCCGCGCTCGTCCGCCTGCCGATCGTCGATTCCAAGACGGTCATGGCCAACAAGGTCGATGGCAAGTATGGCGAGTTCGGCGATTATGCCGATGCCTGGATGTCCGCGCATGACGCGGGCTCGGGCGCCTACAAGGTCGAGAGCCAGAACCCGCAGTCCGAGACCGTCATGGTCAAGTTCCCGGACTATTTCCTCGGCTTCGGCGAGAACGCGCCTGACAAGGTCCGCTATCGCTACGGCATCGAGGCTCCGACCGTCCGGGCGCTGATGTCGCGCGGCGAGCATGACATCGCCGATCTCTGGCTGCCGCCGGAAGTCATCCGCGCGCTGGCGGCCGAGAAGGGGATCAAGCTGGCGTCGGAAGCCGGTGGCGCGACCGGCGAATACATCAAGCTGAACACGACCCGTGCGCCGCTCGACGACGTTCACTGCCGGCGCGCACTGACTTATGCGTTCGACTATGCGACGGCGCTGAAGATCCTGAAGATCGACGACAAATACGCGCAGGGCATTCCGATGAAGGGCCCGCTGCCAAGCGGTCTGCTCGGATATGACAAGAGCCTTCCCGACTATAAGCAGGACATGGCGAAGGCCAAGGAAGAGCTGGCGCAGTGCAAGTACGATCCGAAGACCAGCCCGCTCGACATCGCCTGGATCGCCGAGGTGCCGGCGCGCGAGCGTATCGCGCTGCTGATGCAGGCGAGCTTCTCCCAGCTCGGTTTCCCGGTGAAGGTCATCAAGACGCCGTGGGCGCTTGTCTCGGAGCAGGTCACCAAGCCTGATACCGCGCCGCACGCCGTCGAGATCGCGGTTGCCGCGGTGACGCCGGATCCGGATTCGCTGCTCTACAACATGTTCTCGTCCAAGGTTCCGCCCACCTGGATGTCCGCTGAGCATCTGAAGGACGCCAAGGTTGACGAACTGCTCGAGGCCGGCCGCAGCGAGCCCGATGAAGCGAAGCGCGAGGCGATCTACAAGGAGCTCAATTCGGTGATCCGCGACCTCGCCCCCGATATCAACGCCTACGAGTTCACGGGCGTCTATACGGTACGCGATGCGATCGGAATTCCGGCGCTCGAAGACAAGTCCAAGCAGACGCTGGACAACTTCAACCTCGTCTTCCGCAATATCAGCGTCGCCGAATAAGGCACGTTCGCCATCGACCCCGGCGGTGTTCCGCCGGGGTTTTCCAAGGGGCGCGTAACCTGTCGGCCTTTCACAGGTCTCGCCGCTGACGTCCGAGCCCCCGGCTGCATCTCTGGCGCCCGTTGGCCTTCCTTGGCTGTCCTGCCGCCTGGCCTCACGCCCCTGACGGAGCAAAAGCCACGATGATCCTTAAATCGACATTGAGGCGTATCGGCGCGGCGCTCATCGTGATGATCGGCATCTCGATGCTGATCTTCGCGATCGCCCGGGTGATGCCGGGGGATCCAGCGCGGATTGCGCTCGGGCCGAATGCCACCGCCGAGCAGGTCGCTGCTTTGCGGGTCGAGCGCCATCTCGATGCGCCTCTGCCCGTCCAGTATCTCGAGTTCCTGAAGGCGCTGTCGCGCGGCGATCTCGGCCGCTCGCTTTACACCAATCGCCCCGTTACGACCGACATCGCCCAGTTCCTGCCGGCGACGCTGGAGCTCGTCGTCGTTTCGGCGATCATCATGGTGCTGATCGGCCTGCCGCTTGGCATCATGTCAGCGCATTTCCGTGGCCGCGTGCCGGATCACGTGGGGCGCCTCATTGCGCTGATCGGCGTCTGCACGCCCGCTTTCGTCTGGGGCGTCATCCTGCAGCTCTTCTTCGGTTATTTCTGGCCGATCTTCCCGATCGAAGGCCGGCTGCTTGAATCGACGCCGCCGCCGCAGGGGCCGACCGGCTTCTATCTGATCGACAGCCTGGCGGCGGGCAACATCACCACCTTCTTCGACGCACTGCATCACCTCGTGCTGCCGGCACTGGCGCTGGCGATGTCGGGTCTCGGGCAGACGGCGCGCCTGACGCGCGCCAACATGATCGACGTCTACGACAAGCCCTATGTCGAGATGGAACGCGCCTATGGCTTCAAGCCGTTTCGCATCGCGACGCGCTATGCGTTTCGTCCGGCCTTCATCCCCACGCTGACGATCCTCGGCCTCGAATTCGCGGCGATGCTTGGCAATGCGTTTCTGGTCGAGAAGGTGTTCGGCTGGCCAGGCCTGTCGCGCTATGGCGTCGAGGTGATCATCCGCAAGGATCTCGACGCGATCGTCGGCACCGTCCTCATCATCGCGGCCGCCTTCCTCATCATGAATATCGTCGTCGATATCCTCGTCGGCTTTATCAATCCGCGTATCCGTCTTGCGGCAGGGAAAGCCTGAGCGATGTCAGAGCCCGGTTCTCCCGTCCTGCCGAAGCGCGGTGGCTCCAAGGCCGTTGCGGCCTATTTTGCCAATCCGCTGTCCATCGCGGGGCTCGTCATCGTCGCGGTGATCGTGCTGTTCGCGGTCTTCGCCGATTATCTGACGCCCTTTCCCGATCACGTCGGGCCGATCGGCGATTTCGCCGCCATGAACACGGGGCCCGGGGAGATTTACAAGCTCGGTACCGACACGATGGGACGCGATCTCTTCACGCGCATCATCTTCGGCTATCGCCTGTCGCTGATCATGGCCGTCGTGGTGCTGGCGATCGCGACGCCGATCGGCGTCATTGTCGGTCTCGTGGCGGGTTACAAAGGCGGCTGGACCGACTATGTGCTGATGCGGCTCACCGATGTGTTTCTGGCCGTGCCGCCGCTGGTGCTCGCCATGGCGATCATGGGGTTCCTCGAGCCGACGCTGATGAACGGCATGCTGGCGATCACCGCGATGTGGTGGCCCTGGTATGCGCGGCTCATCTACAACGTCACCCGCGCCGAGGCGCAGGAGGGCTATGTGCTCGCCGCCGAGACGGTCGGCGCATCGACGGCGCATATCCTCTTCCGCGAAATCCTGCCCAACTGCTGGCCGTCGATCCTCACCAAGATGACGCTCGATGTCGGCTTCGTGATCCTGATGGCTTCGTCGCTGTCCTTCCTCGGCCTCGGCGTGCAGCCGCCGACGCCCGATCTCGGCTCGATGGTGGCCGATGGCGCCAAATATATGCCGGACGCGTGGTGGCTCTCGCTCTGGCCGGCCATCGCGATCCTGCTCGTCGTGCTCGGCTTCAATCTCGTCGGCGACGGCCTTCGCGAAGCTTTCGAGGCGGAGGGCTGATCGATGACGGATTGCGTTCTCACCATTCGTGATCTTCGCCTCGCCTTTGGCAGCCGGCGCAACAACAGCGCTGTGCTGCATGGCATTTCGCTTCACGTCCGGGCCGGCGAAAAGGTAGCGCTGGTGGGCGAATCCGGCTCCGGCAAGTCGGTCACGGCCCGCCTTGCGATGGGGCTCTTGCAGGAGAGCCAGAAGGTTCACGCGACGGGATCGATCCGCTTCGATGGGATCGATGCCATCGATGGCGGGCGCGAGATTGCAAGTCGTCGCGGCAACCGTGTCGCGATGATCTTCCAGGATCCGACATCGGCGCTGAACCCGACCTTCCGTATTCGCGGCCAGTTTCGCGATGTGCTGCGCTCGGGCGACCGGAGGATCAGCGTCGCCGATGCCGATGCGCGCGCCGAAGCGGCGCTCGCCGAGGTCAGCATTCCCGATCCGAAGCGCGCGCTCGATTCCTACGCGTTCCAGCTTTCGGGCGGCATGAACCAGCGCGTGATGATCGCCATGGCGCTCGCCAACCGGCCGGCGCTCCTGATCGCCGATGAGCCGGGCACGGCGCTCGACGTGACGGTGCAGGCGCAGACCCTGTCGCTGATGCATGAGCTGACCGAGAAGCGCGGCACGGCCGTGCTGCTCATCTCGCATAATCTCGGCGTCGTCCGCGAATTTGCCGACCGCGTCTATGTCATCTATCGCGGCCGCATCGTCGAGCATGGCACCACGGCGCAGCTCTTCCGCGATCCGCGGCATCCCTATACTCGGGCGCTGCTGGCGGCGATCCCGAAGATTTCCGGGGGCGGACTGCCGGATCTTCCCGAGCGCAGCCCTGATTTCGAGAGCCCCATGATCACCCATGAAGGCTGCAGCGAGCCGGAGGGCCTCAACCCATGACGCCGATCCTGCAGCTCGACCATCTCGGCAAGGTGTTCTCGGCGGATGGCCACAGCGTTACGGCGCTCGACGATGTCTCGCTCGCCTTCGAGCGCGGCGAATGCCACGCGATCGTCGGCGAGAGCGGCTCCGGCAAGACGACGATCGCCAATCTCGTGCTCGGCCTGATGCCGCCGACGTCAGGCTCGATCCTCTTCAATGGCGTCCCGCTGCCGGGCGATCGCTCGCGTGCGCAGAAGCGCTCGATCCAGCTCGTGCAGCAAAACCCGCTCTCAGCGCTCAATCCGCGTCGCAGTGTCGGCGCCAGCGTTCGTCTGCCGCTCGATGTGCATGAAATCGGCGTCAGCGCCGAACGACGGCAACGGGTCGAGGCGCTCCTCGCGGAAGTCGGCCTCGATGCGGACATGGCGCGCCGCTCGCCGCGCGGCCTCTCGGGCGGACAGCGCCAGCGCATCGCGATCGCGCGGGCGCTCGCCTGCGAGCCGGAGCTGATCGTCCTCGACGAACCGACTTCGGCGCTCGACGTGCTGGTGCAGGCGCGTGTGCTTCAGTTGCTGCATCGGCTCCGGCTGGCGCGCGGGCTGACCTATCTCTTCATCACGCATGATCTGGCGGTTGTCCGATCGATCGCGACGCGGGTCAGCGTCTTCCAGAAGGGACGCCTCGTCGAAACCGGCGCGGTCGACGCGATCTTCGCCAATCCGCAAAGCGCTTATACGCGCCAGCTGATCGGTGCCGTGCCCGTGGTCACCGACGAGGAAGCGCAGCTGCGCGATGCGATCCGGACCGGCGTCCCGGAGACCGCAACGCTGGACCCATGAGCGGCACGTATCGCCGGACTATCATGACGCCGTCGGGCCTGCGGGCGGCGCTCTCACTTCAGCATTGAAGACAAGTTGGAAGCGACATGACCATTGATACCGACGGGCTGCTTGGCCGGCTTTCCGGCGCGATCGAAGCCAATGCGGCGGCGCAGACGGCCTTTCTCGCCAAGCTCGTTTCTTTCGATACAACCCGCGGCAAGGAAGCTGCCTGTCAGGACTTCATCGCCAGCGAGCTGGCGGCTCGTGGCGGGACGGTGGATCGCTTCACGATCGCGGAGGTGCCGATCGCCGGCAAACCAGGCGCCTCGGCCGTGGTCGACGTCGACTATGAGAAGGCGGTTCAGGTCGTCGCCACCTTTCGCGCGCCCGCACCGAACGGCCGCAGCTTGATCCTGCAGGGCCATATCGACGTGGTGCCGACCGGGCCGCTGGAGCAATGGGAGCATCCGCCATTCGAGCCGGTGATCAAGGATGGCTTCCTCTATGGCCGCGGCAGCACCGACATGAAGGTCGGTGTCGCCTCGATGATCTTCGCCCTCGATGCGCTCGCAGCGATCGGCCTCGAACCTGCGGCGGATGTGTTCGTCGAGACGGTGAGCGAGGAGGAGTGCACCGGCAACGGCGCGCTTGCGACGCTCGAACGCGGCTATCGTGCCGATGCCTGCTTCATCCCGGAATCGATGGACAACCGGTTGATCCGCGCCGAGCTCGGCTCCGTCTGGTTCCGCCTGCGCATCCTCGGCAAGCCCGTGCACGTGCTGCAGGCGCAAGCCGGCGCCAGCGCCATCCTCGCCGCCTATGACTACATCACCGCGCTGCAGGCGCTGACGGCGCGGATCAACGAGCGGGCTCGGACGCATCGCTGGTTTGGCCATATCGAGAACCCGGTGAAGTTCAGCTGCGGCAAGATCCGCGGCGGCGACTGGCTCGGCTCCGTGCCGGCCTGGTGCGAGATCGAATGCCGCCTCTCGGTATTGCCGGGTGACTCGCTGCCCGACATGCGGGCCTGGGTTCTCGAAGCGGTGGCGGATTGCGCTACGCGGCTCGGCGCCGACGCGCCGCCGGCACTGGCCTGGATCGGCTTCCAGGCCGATGGCCATGTCTTTGAGCCAGGCTCGGAGGCGGAAGCCGTCCTCGAACGGGTCCATGAGACGGTATTCGGCACACCGCTCGAACGCTTCAGCATGACGGCGACCAGCGATACCCGCCAATACGATCTCTATTACGGCATTCCGACGCTCTGTTACGGACCGCGCGGATCAGGCGCGCACAGCGCCGCCGAACGGACCGAACTCGACAGTATGATCGAGACCACCAAGGCGATCGCGCTGTTCATCGCGGAGTGGTGTGGAACACGGCCAAAGGCCGTGGACTGAAGCTGACGGTCAATCCTTGGGCAGCTGGTGGAAAACTCCGCGACTGCCCAACGGACAGGCGAAAGCGGTCGAATCTAGCTTGTCGACAGTCTGGATACAGGATAATTCTTGGGAGAATGAGGAGCACGGATGCCATGACGACCAGCGTCAATGACTATTGGGATGAGTTCATGGCGGCGGTGGCGGAACCTGATCAGCCGCGCCGCGCGTTCGAGGTTCTTCAGCGCATCACGGAAGAGACGGTCGGCACCAAGCTCTTCACCGCCATGACCTACGATTCCCTCGCCGGCCTCGCACGCCGGACCTATTCCGGCAACGAGACTGCCTATCCGACCGGCGGCTTCAAGCCGATGTCGCTCGGCATCTGGTCGGAGACGGTGATCGAAAAGCAGCAGCCCTATATCTCGAACACGATCGAGCAGATCGCGGAGGTCTTCACCGACTGGCCGCTGATCCAATCGCTTGGCTGCGAATCCGGCTGCAACATTCCGGTGGTCGTTGCTGGGGCCGTCGTCGGCACGCTGAACCTTCTCGACGTCAAAGGCCACTACACGCCGGAGCGCATGGCCATCGCGATGCAGCTTCGCCCCTTCGCCGCCATCGCCTTCATGGCCGCGGACAAGGCCGCCGCGCGCGACGCCGCCGCGGCCTGATTTCCACCAACGGAAGCACGAGCATGGCAGAGACCACCCTCCGCGTAGCGACCGATGTCGGCGGCACGTTCACCGATCTCGTCTATTTCGAGACCGACAAAGCGACCGGCAAGCAGACGATCCGCACCGCGAAATCCGACACGACGCCGCCGAATTTCGAGGCCGGCGTGCTCAACGTGCTGAAGAAGGGCGATGTCGACATCGCCTCGGTCGACTTCTTCGCCCATGGGACCACCGTGGTCATCAATGCGCTGACCGAGCGCAAGGGCGCCAGGACGGCGCTGATCACGACCGAGGGCTTCCGCGATGTTCTGGAGATCGCGCGCGGCAACCGGCCCGACTTCTTCAACCTCATGTATGAGAAGCCGACCCCGTTCGTGCCGCGCTTTCTGCGCCGCGAGGTGCCGGGCCGCATCAGCTATCGCGGCGAGGAAAAGATCCCGCTCGATCTGTCCGCCCTGCCGGAAATTCTGAAGGGATTCCGCGCCGAAGGCGTCGAGGCGATCGCCGTCTGCCTGCTGCACTCCTATGCCAATCCCGTGCACGAGCTGGCCGTCGCCGCGGAGATCCGCCGGCTCTGGCCGGAGGTCTCGGTCGTTGCCTCGCACCAGATCACGCGCGAATGGCGCGAATATGAGCGGACCAACACGGCGGTCCTCTCGGCCTATGTCCAGCCGGTGGCGGAGCGCTATCTGAGCCGGATCGAGGAAGGCCTCGCCTCGGCGGACTACAGCGGCCGCCTCTACATCATGCAGTCGAATTGCGGCGTCGACTCGCTGCGGTCCACCAAGGCGATCCCGATCACCATGGTCGAGTCCGGGCCGGCCTCGGGCTTCTGGGGGGCGGCGGAGCTCGGCCGCATCATCGGCGAGCCGAATGTGCTGGCGCTCGACATCGGCGGCACCACGGCGAAATGCTCGCTGATCGAGGACGGCCAGGTCCGCATCAAGACCGACTACTGGATCGAGCGCAGCCGCAAGTCGGCCGGCTATCCGATCATGGTTCCAGTGGTCGATCTGGTCGAGATCGGCAATGGCGGCGGATCGATCGCCCGTGTCGATGAGTTCGGCAAGCTGCATGTCGGCCCGCAATCTGCCGGCGCCTCGCCGGGACCGGCGGCCTATGGCCGTGGCGGTACCAAGCCGACGACGACCGACGCCAATCTCGTGCTCGGCCGCATCAATCGCGACTATTTCTGTGGCGGCGAGGTGATCGCCGACATGGCTTCGGTGACGAGTGCCATGACGCCGCTTGCAGAGCAGCTGGGCGTCTCGATCGAGGAAGCGGCGCGCGGCATCGTCCGCATCGCCAATTCCAACATGGTCAACGCGCTGAAGCTCGTTTCCCTCAATCGGGGCCATGATCCGCGCGACTTCACGCTCGTCGTGTTCGGCGGCGGCGGTGCCATGCATGGCGTGGCACTGGGGCAGGAACTCGGCGTCCGCAAGGTCGTCGTGCCGCGCGGCGCGCCGGTGTTCTCGGCTTGGGGCATGATGATGTCGGACCTTCGTCGCGACTATTTCATGACCCGGCTGATGGACGAGACCGACACGGCCGCGCTCGACGCGCTGGTCCGCGAGGCCTGCGCGCATGCCACCGCGCAGTTCGGCGAGGAAGATGTTACCGCCGACAAGATCACCTTCCGCCCGATGGTGAAGTGCCGCTACCAGAACCAGGAACATTCGGTCGAAGTGCCGATCGAACCTGGCCCGGTGGATGCCGCGAAGCTCGCCACGATGGTCGAGCAGTTCCACGCCATCTATGAGCGGGAATATACCTATCGCCTCAAGGCGCCGGTCGAGATCGTAGGGTTGCATCTCATCGCTTCGGCTGAGGTCGGCAAGCTCGAGATCGTCGCGCTGCCGAAGACGGGTGCGAAGCTCGAAGACGCCGTCAAGGGGCGCCGCATGGTCGACTACGCGACCGAGGGTGTGCATGAGGCGGTGATCTACGATGCCGAGAAGCTGGAGCCGGGCATGGCGTTCAACGGCCCGGCGGTGATCGAGGATCCGGGCACGACCATCGTGGTCCATCCCGGCAACCACGTTTCGATCGACGATTTCGGCAATACCCATATCGAGATCAAGGGCTGAACCGATGAGCGACACAACCTTCGACCCGGTCACGCTCGACATCATCCAGAACGCACTGGAAGCGGTGGCGGACGAGATGTTCGCCGCGCAGCGCAAGACATCGATGAGCGCCATCATCTATGAGGTGCTCGACATGGGCACCGGCATCTGTGACGCCAAGGGCGAGATCGCCTCGTCCGGCGCGGGCATTCCGGCCTTTGTCGGCGTGCTCGACAAGGCGGTGAAGCGCATCCTCGAGAAGCACCCCGCCGAGACGATCGTTCCGGGCGACCTGTTCGCCTCCAACGATCCCTATTGGGGCGGCGTCACGCATCTCAACGACATGATCCTGGCGATGCCCGTTTTCTCCGATGGCCGCATCGTCGCCTGGACGGCTAATATCGCGCATTGGAACGATGTCGGCGGCATGGTGCCAGGATCGATGTCGTCGGATGCGACGTCGATCTTCCAGGAAGGCGTGCGCATCCCTGCGGTGAAGCTCGTCAATGCCGGCGTGCCGAATGAGGCCGTGTTCGACATCCTCTATGTGAATTCGCGCCTGCCGGATTATCTGCGCGGCGATCTCTGGGCCGGTATCGCCGGCGTCCGGATCGGCGAGCGGCGCATTCTCGAACTCGTCGAGAAATACGGCACCGAAACCTTCGAGGCCGCCCTTGCCGACTTCATGGAGCTTGGCGAGCGCCGCGCGCGCGCCGCGCTGAAGACGCTGCCGAAGGGCATCTTCCATTTCACGGAAGAGCAGGACGACGGCGCGATCCACAAGGTGACGGTCGAGATCAAGGACGATGAATTCGTCATCGATCTCACCGACAATCCGAAACAATCCGGCTCCAAGAATTCGAGCCGCGAAGGCGTCGAGATCTCCGCGCAGCTCGCCTTCAAGGCCGTGACAGATACACAGGCGCCCGGCAATGGTGGCTTCTTCAAGCCGCTGCGCGTCGTGACGAAGCCCGGCACCATCTTCCATGTCGTTGAGCCCGGCGCGCTCGGCTATTATTCCGAGGTCGAGATCCGCCTGTTCGACCTCATCCTCCGCTGTCTCGCGCCGCATTTGCCGGGCCTCGTGCCGGCCGGCAATTTCGCCTCGATCTGCGGCACGGTCGTCGGTGGGCCGCATCCTGATCACGGCCGCCACTATACGATCGTCGAGCCGCAGCTCGGCGGCTGGGGCGCCTGGATGGGCCATGACGGCAACAGCGCGATCTTCTCCGGCTTCCATGGCGACACGTTCAACTGCCCGGCCGAAGTCGCCGAGGCCCGCTATGGCCTTGCGGTCGACCAGATGGCACTGAACCCCGAGGCGGGCGGCGAGGGCGCCTGGCGCGGCGGCAAGGGCATCAACGTTCATTACCGCGTGCGCGCCGACAACAACTTCCTCTCGATCGGCTACACGCGCTCGCGCATGCCGCCCTGGGGCGTCGACGGCGGCCTCGACGGCACGCCGAACTATGTCGAGGTGCTCCGCCCCGGCAAGGCCCCCGAGCGGTACTCTTTCGGGACCGACATTCCGCTCAACACGGATGACGTCGTGAAGGTCGTGACCGGCAATGGTGGCGGCTTTGGCGACCCGACGAAGCGCGATCCGGTCGCCATCGCCGAAGATCTCAAGAATGGCTATCTGACAGCTGAGCGCGCCGCCGAAATCTACGGCTACCATGCGGAGGCGGCGGAATGAGCGCGGTTCTCTTCACCGGCGGCCGCCTGCTCGATCCTTCGCAGGACGCGCTGATGGACGGCTTCGAGGTGCTGGTCGATGGTGGCCGTATCGTCGAAGTCTCGGAGACGCCGATCAAGGCGGCTTCCGCGACGCGCATCGACCTCGCTGGCAGAACGTTGATGCCGGGCCTTATCGACTGCCACCTGCATGTCGTGTCGACGACGGTCGACGGCGCGGCCAATACGCTGCAGCCATCTTCGCTGACGGCGCTCAAGGCTGGCAAAATCCTGGAGACGATCCTGCAGCGTGGCTTCACCACGGTGCGGGATTGCTGCGGCGCCGATCTCGGTCTCGTCATGGCCGTCGAACAAGGCCTCGTCGCGGGGCCACGGCTGGTCATCTGCGGCAAGGGCCTCACGATGAGCGGCGGCCATGCCGACCAGCGTCCGCGGCTGGACGATCGAGCGTCGATGATGGAAGAGCGGCTCGGCAATCTCGGGCGCATCGTCGACGGCGTCGACAATGTGCGTCTCGCCGCCCGCGAGGAACTGCGCAAGGGCGCGAAGTTCGTCAAGATCATGGCGAATGGCGGTGTTGCCTCGCCGACCGACCCGATCCACTCGCTGCAATATTCACGCGACGAGATCCGCGCCATCGTCGAGGAAGCCGAAAACGCCGGCACCTATGTCTCGGCGCATGTGTATACCGACAAGGCGATCCGCCGCGTTGTCGAGTGTGGCGTCCTCTCCCTCGAGCATTGCAACTTGATCCAGCCGGAGACTGCCGCCATCGCAGCTGAAGCCGGCTGCATCGCCGTGCCGACGCTCGTTGCCTATGAGGGGCTGGCGCTGGAAGGCGAGAAGTTCGGGCTTGGCCCCGAGGCTGCGGCGAAGATCGAGACCGTTCGATCGGCGGGGCTTGAATCGCTTGCGATCATGCAGGCGGCGGGGCTGCCGATGGCCTTCGGCTCCGACCTCCTCGGCGAGCTCCAGAAGTACCACACGATGGAATTCGAGATCCTCGCGCGCGTCCTGCCCAACGCCGAGATCATACGCTCGGCGACGCTGGTCGGAGCGAGATTGTGCCGGATGGAAGGCGAGGTCGGTGTCATCGCGCCGGGCGCCTTTGCCGACCTCCTCGTCGTCGACGGCGACCCCTATGCGGACATCCGCTGCCTCGCCGGCGACGGCGCACAGATGCCGGCGATCATGGCGCGCGGCCGCTTTGCCAAGAACGAACTCAACTGAGATCGGTCGTCAGACCCGGTCGGCCGCCTCGTCGCGGCCGATCGAACAACAAGAACAATCAAACCTGCCGTCCAGTCCGGAACCCGGAAGAGGAGAGAAGATCATGAAGTTGAAGTCAATTGCGCTTGCGGCCGGCCTTGCCGCGCTGCTGTCCACCGCGGCTCATGCCGCAGACTACAAGGTGGCGTTCCTCGCGGCCTCGAGCCAGAACGGCTTCAACCAGGCGATCTGGGAGGGCGTCCAGAAGGCGGCCAAGGCGCGCGGCGTCGAGGTCGAAATCTTCAATGGTGAGTTCGACGCCACGAAGCAGTTTTCGCAGGTCGAAGACATCATTGCCGGCGGCAAGTTTCAGGGCATCGTGATCTGCCCGAATGACAGCGTCGGTATCGCCGCAGCGGTCGAAGAGGCGATCAAGGCGAATATCAAGGTCGCGACGACTTTGTTCCCGATCGGGCCGAAGCTCGACGTGCTGGAACCGCAGGTGCCGGGCCTCACCACCACCGTTGCTTCAAACCCGGCGATCGGCGCCAAGGCGCAGGCCGACGCAGTGGTCGACTATTGCAACGGGAAGGATCCCTGCAAGGTCGCGATCATCATCGGCCAGAAGATCTATCCGTTCGATAACCTGCGCTACGAGACCTACCAGAAGGTGCTCGGCGAGCATAAGAACATCCAGATCGTCGCCACCGTCGAAGGCAATTACGACCCCGACAAGTCGATGGCCGGCATGCAGGACGTGCTGCAGGCGCACAAGGACATCAATGTCGTCCTTTCGAATGCCGACCAGCAGCTTGTCGGCGCCGAGATTGCCCTCCAGGACGCCGGTATCGACACCTCGAAGCTCTTCCTGATGGGTGGCGGCGCGAACCAGATCGCCATCGACGCCATCAAGGCGGGCCGCTGGAGCGCCACGCTGGCGCAGCTGCCGGTGAGCGAGGGCGAATATGCTCTGAACGGCGTCGTCGACGCGCTCGAAGGCAAGGCCACGCCTGCCTTCACCGACGAGATGGCGCTCGGCAAGGTTCCCCCGATCATCACCAAGAAGGTGCTGGACGAGAACCCGGACTACAAGCCGCAGTGGCAGGGCTGAGCTTCGCCTGAGCCGAAGTGTGAGGCCGCGTGATGGTTGCGCCCCGCCTTCTCTAGTTGTCATGGCCGGGCTTAACCCGGCCGTCCAGACTCCGTTTGGCCAGGGAAGCGAGCCTGTGAGTTGCCGGGTTAAGCCGGCAACTCACAGGCTCTTGAAAACCCGGAGCGATGCTGGGCCCGCCCGGCCTCGCATGTTGGAAAGCGCCATGTCCGAAGACGCCGTCCGCCTCGAAGGCATCGACAAGAGCTTTGGCAGCGCGCGCGTGCTTTCGGGCATCTCGCTCGCTTTCGCGCGGGGCGAAGTGCATGCGCTGATCGGCGAGAACGGCGCCGGCAAGTCAAGCCTCGGCAAGATCGTCGGCGGCTATTATTCCTTCGATACCGGCTCGCTGAGCGTGTTCGGCAAGCCGGTCGGTCATTGGTCGCCCCGCGCCGCGCTTCAAAGCGGCATAGCGATGATCCATCAGGAACTGCAACTCGTTCCCGAGCTGACAGTGGCCCAGAATGTCTTCCTCGGCATCGAGGCCAATCGCGGCGGGGTGCTCTCCGGCTCCGAACAGGCGCGTTTCCGGGCGCTGGACGAACGCTGCGGTTTCGGGCTTTCGGCCAGCACCGTCGTCGCCGACCTGCGGATCGCAGAGCGCCAGAAGGTCGAGATCATGCGGGCCATCGCCCGCGATGCGCGGGTCATCATCATGGATGAGCCGACCTCCTCGCTGACGGCCGACGAAGCCGACAAGCTACACCGCGTTATCCGCTGGCTGCGCGACGACGGCCGGACAGTCATCTATGTCACCCACTTCCTCGAACATGTGCTGGAGACGGCCGATCGCGTCACGATCATGCGCGATGGACGCATCGTCCGCACCGGCGAGATCGCTGGTGAGACCAAGCAGAGCCTGATCGAGGCGATGCTTGGCGAACCTGCCGACGTCGCATTTCCCCCATTGCCCGCGCCGCCGGCTCTGTCCGCGCCGAAGCTGCTGGAGGTCGCGCATCTCTCCTCGGCGTCCGGTCTCGAAGATGTCTCGCTCGAGGTAAGGGCCGGCGAGATCGTCGGGCTGATCGGCCTTGTCGGTTCCGGCCGGAGCGAGCTCGCCCGCGCGATCTTCGGCGCCGATCCCTCGCGAGGGACTGTGCGGATCGCCGGTGAAGCCTATGAGGATCGCAGTCCACGCCAATCCGTGCGGCGCGGCATCGGCTTCGTGCCCGAGGACCGCCGCAAGCAGGGCCTCGACCTGGTGCAGGCGGTGCGGCCGAACATGTCGTTGCCGCATCTTCCGCTCGTCTCGCGGCTCGGCATTCTGCGCACGCGGGAGGAACGCCGGCGCACGGCCGAAATGATCCAGCATTTCAATATCATGCCGGGACATATTGACGGTGACGTCGCCTATTATTCCGGCGGCAACCAGCAGAAGGTTCTGCTGTCGAAATGGGTCTATGGCGCCCCCAAGGTGGTCATTCTCGACGAGCCCAGCCGCGGCGTCGATATCGGCGCGCGGCGGCGCATCCATGATTTCGTGATCGAACTCGCCAAAGGCGGCGCGGCGGTCCTGCTCATCTCGTCCGAACTGGAGGAGGTGATCAGCCTGTCGCATCGCGGCTATCTGATGCGGGATGGACGCATCCTCGGCGAGGCGGACTGCCGCAACCTGACCGTGGAAGACGCGCTCTTCCGTCTGTTCAATGTCGACCGGGCCGCCGATGCCGCTGCCCTCGGAGTGGCCTGATGACCGAAACCTCTCAACCCGCCGCGCCCGTCCGCGCTTCCCGCATCGCCGAGGTTCCGTTCAGCCGCCGCGTGGTCGCCTTCCTGCAGACCTACGGCATCCTCATCATCATCGCGCTGCTGATGGGCTGGCTGACGACGCAGTCGAGTTCGTTCCTGACGCCGCTGAACCTGCTCAACATCCTGAACCAGAGCGCGCCGCTGGCGATCATCGCTTGCGCGCTGACCCTCGTCATCATCGGCGGCGGCTTCGATCTCTCGGCAGGCGCGATCTTCGGTGTCGCATCCGTCTCGGCCGCCTGGCTTGCCGTCAATGTCGACCCGACTGTCGGGCTCATCGCCGGGCCGCTGGTCGGCCTGCTGCTCGGCATCGTCAACGGCCTCATCATCACCGGCTTCAACGTGCACTCGTTCCTGGCGACGCTCGCCAGCAGCATGGTGTTCCGCGGCATCGCGATCCTGATCACCGGCGGCGCGCTTATCCCGGTGCGCATGCCGGAATTCGCCTTTCTCGGCCGCGGCAAGATCGGCATGGTCAATGTCGCGGTGATCGTCTTCCTGGTCTTCGCCGCCGCGATGACCTTCCTGCTCACGCGCACGACCTTCGGCCGCCGCGTCTTTGCCGTGGGCGGCAACGAGGAGGCGGCGATCCTCTCCGGGGTGCGCACCAATCTCGTCAAGATCGCGACCTTCGGGCTGACGGGCTTCGCGGCCGGTCTTGCCGGCGTCATCGCGGTGTCGCGCATCTCGATGGGCCAGCCGCAGGCGGGCGTCGGAATGGAGCTCGATGCCATCGCCGCTGTCATCCTGGGCGGGACGTCGATCTACGGCGGCAAAGGCGCGGTCTGGCGATCGATCGCCGGCGTGCTGCTGCTGGCGCTCATCGGCAATGGCTTCAACATCCTGAACGTCAATCCGTTCTTCAAGGACCTGACCACCGGCCTCATCATCGTGGTCGCCGTCGCCCTCTCGGCCGGCCGCAAGCGGCGCTGAGGCGCACGCCTATTCTGCCGCCTGCGCTTTTGGCACCGGGCAGAAGGCGGCGTGCAGCGCTTCGATGACGGACACCACCTCAGGCGTGGTGATCCGGTAATAGACCGTCGTGCCCTCGCGCCGTGAGGCGACGAGCCCGTCGGCGCGCAGCCGCATCAATTGCTGCGACATCGGCACCTGCTCGATGCCCAGCTCGTGCCGCAGTTCGGCAACCGTCTTTTCCTCGTTTCCGAGCGCGCACAAGGTCAGCAGCCGCTGAGGATGCGACAGGCTGCGCATCAGTTCGGCTGCGCGTTCGGATGCAGGGATCATTTCTGATACATTCATGATCTTGAATTTATAACTTTTGAATGTTAACTGCAAGCCTGACAGGGGCGGGCAGGGGCCGGTCCCTCATTCGGGGATTTCGCCGTCATGACACTCGATCGTGCCGTTCTCATGTTCGCCGGTTTCATGGTGCTGTTTTCGTTGTCGCTCGGACTTTATGTCTCGTCCTACTGGTTTCTGCTGACCGGCTTTGTCGGCCTCAATCTGATCCAGGCTTCGATGACAGGCTTCTGTCCAGCCGCAATCGTGTTCCGCAAGCTCGGGCTTGCGCCGGGGGGTGCGTTCCGCTGAGCGGATCGACCAGCCTAAAGCCGTTTCTCCCACTCTTTGACAAGGCACCGATCATGTTCGGCCGCGCCGTCTTTCCTGCCGCCTTCGGGCTTTTGCTCGGCGGCGCCATCCCTGTGGCCTTTGCCGCTGATTTCACGGTGAAGCCGGTCACCATCCCCGAGATGAAGGCCGTTTTCGGGCAGGTCGAGAGCCGGACGGTCGTTCCCGCCCGTGCGCGGATCGGCGGCACCATCGCGTCCATCGGCGTGACCGAGGGCAGCATGGTGACCGAAGGCGCCGTCATCGGCCGGATCGTCGACGACAAGCTGGCGCTGAAGATCCAGGCAGCCGAGGCGCGTGCGCAGCAGTCGAATTCGCAGCTTACCAAAGCGAAAGCCGACCTTGATCGCGCCAAGCTGTTGGTCGCCAAGGGCGTGACGAGCCCCGCGGCGCTCGACGACGCGCAGTCGAACTATGATGTCGCGGTCAATCAGCTGGCGGCGGACCAGGCCGACGCGGCGGTCGCTCGCCAGCAGAACGACGAGGGCGCGATCCTTGCGCCCGCTACGGGACGTGTCTTGACGGTTCCGGTCACGCTCGGCTCGGTGGTGTTGGACGGCGAGACGATCGCCCGCGTCGCCAGCGGCGGCTACTATCTTCGCCTCTCGCTGCCCGAGCGTCACGCTGTCGCGATCCATGAGGGGGCCAGCGTCCTGATCGGCGGACGCGGCCTTTCCACGACGGATAGTGGCGCGGCGAAGGTTCTGAGGCCGGGCAGGATCGCCAAGGTCTATCCCGAGATCTCCAACGGTCTCGTCACCGCCGATGTCGAGGTCTCGGATATCGGCGATTATTTTGTCGGCGAACGGACGCTGGTGTCGATTCCGATCGGGACTCGCAATGCGCTGGCCGTACCGCCGGCTGCGGTCGAGACGCGCCATGGCCTCGACACCGTGCGCCTCGCGTCAGGCGACGTGGTTTCCGTGATCCTCGGCGAACACTTCGCATCGAACGGCGATGCGCGTGTCGAAATCCTGACCGGTCTCAAGGCCGGCGATGTGGTCGCCGTTCCGGATGCGAAGCAATGAAACTCGGTCTTGCCGGCTCGCTCACGCGTGCCTTCATCGCGTCGCCTTTGACGCCGCTCTTCCTGCTGGCCGCCTTCGCGCTCGGCATGGTCGCTCTCATCACGCTGCCACGCGAGGAGGAGCCGCAGATCCGTGTGCCGATGGTCGATATCCGCGTCGAGGCCAGTGGACTCAAGGCGGAGGACGCCGAGAAGCTCGTGACGGAACCGCTCGAGACCATCGTCAAGAGCATCGACGGCGTCGAGCATGTCTATTCGACGACGGAAGATGACGGCGTTCTCGTCACGGTCCGTTTCGCGGTTGGTACATCGGCCGATGCGGCCGTGCTGCGCGTGCATGAGAAGGTTCGCGCCAATCTCGACCGCATCCCAGTCGGTATTCCCGAGCCGCTGATCGTCGGCCGTGGCATCGACGATGTCGCGATCGTCGTCGTCAATATCGCCCCGAAGCCGGAGGCCGCGGCACGATGGACGGCGGATGGCCTGACTCGGGTCGCGCGCGAACTGCAGATCGAACTCGCCAAGCTGCCGGATATCGGCTTGACCTATCTCGTCGGCGAGCAAGGCGAGCAGTTCCGTGTCGAGCCGGACGGCGAGAAGCTCTCCCTTTACGGCGTGACGCTGGCGCAGCTTCAGGAGAAGATCTCCGGCGCCAACCGGTCGTTCGAGGTCGGCCGGGTGCGCGACGACGGCCAGCAGAGAACGCTGGTGGCCGGGCAGACGCTGCAGCAGCTCAGCGATATCGACAATCTCGTCATCACCGCGCGCGACGGCCGGCCGGTCTATGTCCGCGATGTTGCCAATATCGTGCTGGCGACCAGTCCGAACGAGACGCTCGTCACCGCCGTGACGCGCGATGGAGACAGCCTGGTTCGGACGCCGACCGTCTCGCTCGCCCTTGCCAAGCGACCGGGCACCAATGCCGTCGTCATCGCCGATGCCATCACGAAGCGACTTGACGCCGTGCGGGGCACAGTCGTCCCGGATGACCTCATGCTGACCGTGTCGCGTAACTATGGGGAGAGCGCCAACGAGAAGGCGAACGAGCTGCTGTTCCATCTCGGCCTCGCGACGATCTCGATCGTCGCTCTCGTCGCCCTTGCGATCGGCTGGCGCGAAGCGGCCGTCGTTGCGCTCGTCATCCCGACTACGATCCTTCTGACCCTGTTCGCGGCTCGGCTGATGGGCTACACGCTCAACCGCGTAAGCCTGTTCGCGCTGATCTTCTCGATCGGCATCCTCGTCGACGACGCCATCGTCGTGATCGAGAACATTGCACGCCATTGGGCGATGAAGGACGGGCGGCCGCGCGCGCAGGCGGCCATCGAAGCGGTGGCCGAGGTGGGCAATCCCACCATCGTCGCGACGCTGACGGTCGTGGCCGCGCTGCTGCCGATGCTCTTCGTCTCGGGAATGATGGGCCCCTATATGAGCCCGATCCCCGCCAACGCGTCGGCGGCGATGCTGTTATCGTTCTTCGTCGCGGTGATCCTGACGCCCTGGCTGATGCTTCGCTTCGCCGGCAAGGCGAGCGGACATGGCCATGGCGAGCACGAAGCCGCGGATGGCGGGCAGCTAGGGCGGATCTACCGCGCCGTCGCACGCCCGATCCTTGCCTCGCGCGGCCGCGCCTGGCTGTTCCTGATCTTGGTCGGGGTTGCCACCATCGCGTCGATGGGGCTGATCTATACGCAGCATGTGACCGTCAAGCTGCTGCCCTTCGACAACAAGGCCGAGCTGCAGGTCGTCGTCGACCTCAGCAAAGGCTCGTCGGTCGAGGATACCAACCGCGCGCTGCAGGCGATCGTCGACCGACTCAAGGATGTTCCGGAGATCGTTTCGTTCGAGACCTATGCCGGCACGGGCGCACCCTTTAATTTCAACGGCTTGGTCCGCCACTATTATCTGCGTTCCGGGCCGCAGCAGGGCGATGTCGCCATCAATCTGACGCCGAAGGGCGACCGGGAGCGCACGAGCCATGCGGTTGCGCTCGCAATCCGCGACCGGCTCAAGGGGCTCGACCTGCCGCAGGGGACGGCCGTCAAAGTCGTCGAGCCGCCCCCCGGACCGCCGGTCCTTGCGACGCTGCTCGCTGAGATTTATGGCCCCGACGCCGCTACGCGGCGCGCCGTCGCCGGCAAGGTTCGCGAGGCCTTTTCGAGCGTTCCCTATATCGTCGATGTCGACGACAGCTATGGCGTCCCGGCCGAGCGCGTGCGTCTCGCTATCGATCAGGACAATCTCGAATACTACCGTGTCGAGCAGGGCGATGTTTATGACGCCATCAATGCGCTCTATGCCGGCAAGACGGTCGGCTATTCGCATCGCGGCGAGGGGCGGCAGCCGATCCCGATCCGCATCGCGCTGCCAAAGGAAGAGGGGGTCGTCGACGCCCGCGCGCTGGCAACGCCCGTCCCGGCGGATGCATTGCCAGGCGGGAGGGGCGTCGTTGAGCTCGGCGACGTCGTCAGTGTGAGCCGCGAACCGGCGTCCTACCCGATCTTCCGCCACAATGGCCGCGCGGCCGAGACGGTCACTGCCGATCTCGCCGGCACTTTCGAAGCGCCCGTCTACGGCATGATCGCGGTCAGCGATGCCATCGACAAGGCGGATTGGGGCAGTGTGCCGAAGCCAACCATCGCGCTGCATGGCCAGCCTGACGACGAGACAAAGCCGACCCTCCTATGGGACGGCGAGTGGGAAGTCACCTGGGTGACGTTCCGCGACATGGGCGCCGCTTTCGGCGTCGCGATCCTCGGCATCTATATTCTCGTCGTGGCGCAGTTCGGCTCATTCCGCCTGCCGCTGGTCATCTTGACGCCGATCCCGCTGACGCTGATCGGCATCATGATCGGCCACTGGCTGTTCGGCGCGCCCTTCTCGGCGACCTCGATGATCGGCTTCATTGCGCTTGCCGGCATCATCGTGCGCAACTCGATCCTGCTGGTCGATTTCATCCGCCATGCCCGAACGCCTGGGCGGCCACTTATCGACGTGTTGCTGGAGGCGGGATCGATCCGCTTCAAGCCGATCCTTCTGACGGCGATCGCGGCAATGATAGGCGCAGCGGTGATCCTGACCGACCCGATCTTCCAGGGTCTTGCGATCTCGCTGCTCTTCGGCCTCGCATCCTCGACCGCGCTGACGGTGCTCGTCATCCCGGCCATCTATGTCGCTTTGCGCGGCGAGAAACGAGGCGCGGTTGGCGTGAGACCCACGAAGCCCTAGATTCCGGTTACCCGCGGCGCGGCGGGTACGGGAGGGCGGATTTCGATGAGGCTGGATGGCGGGGCGATCGGCGAGGGCGCGCAATGAAGGCGCGCACCGGCAAGCCCGAAAGCGCCGGCATCCTCATGTATCGCGGGCGCCCGCCGGCGATTGAGGTGCTGCTCGTGCATCCGGGTGGGCCATTCTGGCAGAAGCGCGACGCTGGCGCCTGGTCGATTCCAAAAGGCGAATGCGAGCCGGGAGAGGCACCCGATTTTGCGGCGCGGCGGGAGTTTGCCGAGGAAATCGGCGTCATACCGACGGGCCGACTCATTCCGCTTGGCCATGTGCGCCAAAAGGCCGGCAAGCTGGTGCATGGCTTTGCCATGGAGGGCGATTTCGACCTGTCGCGTTTCGCCAGCAACCTCTTTGAGATGGAATGGCCTCCCAAGAGCGGGCGGATGCAGAGCTTCCCCGAGGTCGATCGCGCGGCGTGGTTCGATCTGCCGACGGCGCGGACGAAGATCAATGCTGGTCAGGCCGAACTGCTCGATCGGCTGGAGGTTGCGCTCGATCCTCCGTAGCGCGCTCACGGCACCAGCACAGCAGCGCCCTGGAAACGGCCGACCCGGAGGCCGTCCAGGGCTTCGTTGGCTTTCTCCAGTGGATAGACCGTCGTGGTTGTGCGGACACCGGCCGTGAGCGCGATGGCCAGGAATTCGTGGGCATCCTGCCGTGTCAGGTTGGCGACCGAGACGAGCTGGCGTTCCTCCCACAGCAGATCATAAGCAAATTCCGGGATCGGGCTCATGTGAATGCCGCCACAGACGACGCGGCCTCCCTTCTTCACCGCGGCCAGCGCCTTCGGCACCAGGGCACCGACGGGCGCGAACAGGATCGCTGCGTCTAGCGGTTCGGGCGGCGCGTCGTCGGACGACCCGGCCCACACGGCGCCGAGGGAACGCGCCATCGCCTGAGCCGCCGCGTCGCCCTCTCGCGTGAAGGCAAAGACGCGGCGACCCTGGAAACTGCAGACCTGCGCGAGGATATGCGCCGCCGCGCCAAAGCCGTAGAGGCCGATTGCGCCGCCGTCTCCAGCGATCTTGAGCGAGCGCCAGCCGATCAGCCCGGCGCACATCAATGGGGCGGCGGCTACCGGATCGTCATAGCCGTCCAGCGGGAAGGCGAACGCAGCGTCGGCGATGACATGCGTCGCGAAGCCGCCGTCGCGGGTGTAGCCGGTGAAGAGAGGGTCGTCGCAGAGGTTTTCGCGCTCGGTCCGGCAATAGACGCAGTGGCCGCAGGTGTGGCCGAGCCATGGCACGCCGACCCGCATTCCGACGGCCGGTTGGAGCACGCCGCGCCCGGCCGCTTCGACAATGCCGACGATCTCGTGACCCGGGATGATAGGCAGGCGAGGGTTCGGCAATTCGCCATCGACGACATGGAGATCGGTGCGGCACACGGCGCAGGCCTCGACGCGAACGCGGATCTCGCCGTGCCCCGGCGTCGGGGTCGGACGCTCCTCCAGCGTCAATGGTGATCCGATGGCGTGCAGAACCATGGCTCTCATAGCGGGTTCCGATCAGCCACCAGCGAGATGACGCTCGATCTGCGCGATCGGCAGGTTCACGAGGTCCTTGCCAAGCTCATGCTTGACGATGGGCCGTACCGAGGCCGGAAGCGCTTCCCGCAGAATGCCGAGGGCATGTGGCGGGGCGACGAGCACCAGCACACGGGCCTGCCGTTCCTGCAGCAATCCCGCGACCTCGTTGGCGACGCGTTTCAGAAATGCCGCCTCTTCGGCCTCGTGCCAATCGGTCATCTCGACGGAGCTGCGGCTCTCGCCGACCGATTGATGGACGCGGCCGGGTCTATCGGTCCCAAGCTCATGAGCGGCCTCGGCGTGATGTTCCCAAACGTCGACGAGCTTCAGATTGACGAGCTCGGCGTCTCCCTCATTCTGCAAGACGAGCGCCTTGGCGCCGTCACAGACGAGTACCCAGCCGCGGCGCGGAATGTCGATGCGTTCCATGGTCGTCTCCTCCGGATGGCGGCGGACTGCAACTGGCAGGGTCGCCTCCGTCATCGAAGGGAGCTTCGCCGAGAACGCGCAGAGGCGCGTTGCGTTCGATCAATCGCGGGAGGGTTCCGCGCGGCCAGCGAGCAGCGCCGCGCCGTGCAGATGCGTTTAGAGGCCGGGAGTGACCCGGCCTCGCGCAATATCGATATCAGCAAGCACGCGGTGGACCGGCCGTCTCGACGGGTCTGCAGCGTGGCGCTTGATGCTAGGGCAGGTCGGCGAGCGATGCAGCGCCGGGTCCCGGCGTGATCAACGTCGGCCACTGGTGCGAGCCGAACGGGACCTTGGGCGGCAGGGAGGTCATCATTCCACGTGCCTTGGTCTCGGCGACGATCGAGTCGCGCGCGTCGCCTCCCATCAGCTCGTAGTCCATGAGATGCGGGCTGCCGAAGAAGGTTTCGCCGACGGTGCGATCGGCAATGATGCGGGTGAGCGAATCCAGCATGTCCTGCTGGGTCGTCGTAAACGACACGGTTTCGATGAGGATCAGCCGGTCATTGATCGCTTCCGGCGGGAAGAACTGCGCCAGGACGCTGAAGAGCACGTTGTTCTGCCGCGCGACATAGATCGTGTTGCTGGCTGCGTAGACCTTGTCCCAGTCCGGCCCGAGCTGCTGTTTCCAGTCGGCCAGCACGCCCATCCAGTGCTTCACCTGGGTATCGGCCGCCCATTTGATGTTGAGCTTGAGCTGGTTCTTCTGCTTGGCGGCGAAGTCCTGCACGGCGGCGAAAGAGATGACTCCGTCGGCGATCGACTTGTCGATGAAGTCGATATTTTCCTGGATCAGCGCCTTGTTGTTGGCGCGCCAGTCCTCGGGCATCGACGTCGCATCAAGGCTATCGAGAGCTGCCTTCAACTGGACGCGATAGGCGAGAACAGGCGTCTGCCACGATGTGTCGCCAACCTTGCCGATATGCGGGCCGACCACGACGCCAAGCGCCATGACGCTGTGGCCGATCGACTTCAGCAGCTGGTAGACCTCGGGCACCGGAGGCGCGTCGAGTGGCGGCTGGCCGGGGCGGTAGAGCGTGAAGCGTCCGCCCGTGCCCGAGAAGAGGCCGAGGATCACCGGATGCTGGGCGAGGATGCTGGCCTGGACCAGACGGCCGGCGCTCTCATAGAGCGTGAACATGCCGGTGTTGAGCGCGAGCACATTCTGCCGTGCGGTATCGGCCGGTGTCGGCACCGAGGCGCCGACGATCACGTCCATATAGGACGGAATGCCGGACTCGGCCATCGCGCCGGACGTCCCAGCAAGTGCCGTGAACGCTAGTAAAGTCGAGACCATCAGCGCGCGAGCGCCACGATGTCTTCTCATTGTCCGCTTCCTCCCTCATTCTTGATTTCAACGCGCGGCCGAAAACCTTCGATACGTCGCGCATCGAAGGTCGCGGCCGAGCCAAATATTGTCGGGGCAACAGAATTCGTACACCGGGCCGGTCGATCGGCGCTGTCGCGCGCGAGCCCGAAGACAGGTAGCGGCGCCATACGATCCAATCGCGATTGCCAAAATCCGGGAAGTGCTTATCGTGCCGGGACAGATCATTGCGGAAGCTGAAGCGGGGGCTCCAGCCAATCGGCGTGATCATGCGAATTTGTCGCGATCGTCTCTTTGTTTTTTATTGAATTGTCGCAATCGCCGGATCGGTTGAACGTTCGTGTGGTGGCGCCGAATTCTGTTTCTCTTCACGTTTAGCGTTGCTTTGTTCGGAATCGATAGGCATGGCGTCTCAGGTCCCCCGCAAGATCCTTGACCACATGTCTCTGCTGGGGGACGTGCATGTCACCCCAGAAAATCTTGGAATGATGACCGTACGGTCGACGGAGGGAATCCCGGAGGGGGAGCGGCTCGATTATTGGCGCCATTCTGTCCTGTACCGCATGGAGCCGATCGCGGAAGAAGGCGGCAAACCATTTGCAGGCCGGCTGGTCTATATCGCCGGAGAAAACTGCGCCTTCGTGCACAATGTCTCGGAAGCCATCCACACACGGCGTGATCGAGCACGCCTGAGGCGGGATGATTGCGACGAGATTCTTGTCGGCCTCGTGGAGCGGGGCGCGCCGAGCCGGCTCAGCCATGAGGGCAGCCAGACGCTCCGGCAGGACGATCTCTGTATCGCCGATTTTTCCCGGCCGATCGAATATATGCAGGCTCGCAATCGGGAAATCACGCTGATGTTCCGGCGCTCCAGCCTCACGGACGCGCTAAAGGGGGACGTGTCGACCCTGGCCGGACGTCTGTTGCCGCGCGGCGGGATATCGGCAATCCTGCGCTCGCATCTTCGTCTGATCGCCATCGAAGCCGCCAACATGTCCGCACGAGAGCGGGCGGCGATGATCGCGGCGGCTTCCGAGATGACGCTCTTGGCGCTTCAAAGGGAATTCAGGACAGGCGCTGACGAAGAGCAATTCCCGACCGGTCTCTATGCGGCGGCGATGACGGTGATCCGTCACTATTGCTGGAATCCTGAACTCAATCCGGAGATCGTTGCCAGCCGCGTCGGATGTTCGCGCGCCACGCTCTACCGGATCTTCGCAGCGGAATCGGAGAGCGTCGCGCGGGTGATCTGGAATGCCCGTCTCGATCGAGCGCACGCGCTCCTGATGGCTTCCTCGGAAAGCGGCGCCTTCATCTCCGACATTGCCTTCCGAAGCGGCTTCATCGACATGCCGACCTTCAACCGCATGTTCAAGCGTCGGTTCGACAGGACGCCGACCGAGGCAAGGCTCGGCACGCGCTAGGGCTGCCGACTCCACGGCACAAAACGATTGTGCACTTCACGAGCGTCGCCTATCGTCATTTCCATGATCCTTGAATGATCGGAATATCAAAATGACTCTGTCCGAGCAGCAGGCGCTTGATGCCTTTGGGGCGCTTTCGCAGGAGACGCGGCTGAGGATGGTCAAGGCGCTGGTGGTGGCCGGTCCCGAGGGCATGCCGGCCGGCGCCGTCGCGGACGCTGTTGGAGTTCCGGCGTCGAGTGCCTCGTTTCATCTAGCTCATCTCGAACGGGCCGGCCTCCTGACATCGCGGCGCGAGTCACGCTCGATCATCTATGCCGCCGACTATGCCGGGCTCTCGGCGCTGGTCGGATTCCTGATGCTCGATTGCTGCCAGGGTCATCCGGCCGTATGCGCCCCGGCGGCCGATACATGTGCCGCGGCCTCGTGTTGTCTACCGGCGGAAGTCGTCACTGAACTGGCCGACCCGGTAAACCCATGACCCTTTTCGAACGCTATCTGACCGTCTGGGTGGCGCTGTGCATCATTGCCGGCGTCTTACTGGGGCATCTGTTCCCCGGTATATTTCACGCCATCGGCGCGGCCGAGATCGCCAAGGTCAACCTGCCGGTGGCGGTGCTGATCTGGCTGATGATCATTCCGATGCTGCTCAAGATCGACTTTGCCGCGCTCAGTCAGGTCGGGCGCCATTGGCGCGGTATCTCGGTGACGCTCATCGTCAATTGGGCGGTTAAGCCATTCTCGATGGCCTTGCTGGGCTGGCTGTTCATCGGCTGGTTGTTCCGGCCCCTTCTCCCCGCCGACCAGATCGACAGCTATATCGCCGGCCTCATCATCCTGGCCGCGGCGCCCTGCACGGCGATGGTGTTCGTCTGGTCGAACCTCATCAAGGGCGAACCGCATTTCACGCTGAGCCAGGTCGCGCTCAACGACGTCATCATGGTTGTCGCCTTCGCGCCGATCGTGGCGCTGTTGCTTGGTCTCTCCGCGATCACGGTGCCCTGGGACACGCTCGTGCTCTCGGTCGGGCTCTATATCGTCGTGCCGGTCATCGTGGCGCAGATCCTGCGTCGCCGCCTGCTGGCAACGGGTGGGCAAGCGGCGCTCGACGGCCTTTTGAAGTGGCTCGGGCCGGTGTCGCTCGTTTCGCTCCTCGTGACCCTGGTGCTGCTGTTCGGCTTTCAAGGCGAACAGATCATCGCCCAGCCGCTGGTCATCCTGCTGCTGGCGGTGCCGATCCTGATCCAGGTCTATTTCAACGCCGGCCTCGCCTATCTCCTCAACCGGGCGACCGGCGAAGAGCATTGCGTTGCGGGTCCCTCGGCCTTGATCGGCGCCTCCAACTTCTTCGAGCTGGCGGTGGCCGCCGCCATCAGCCTGTTCGGTTTCCAGTCCGGCGCGGCACTGGCGACCGTCGTCGGCGTGCTGATCGAAGTGCCGGTCATGCTGTCGGTGGTCTGGATAGTCAACCGTTCGAAGGGCTGGTACGAGCGCGGTGAGGCCGTCCGCTCCGTCGCTGCTAAAGGCGCCAACGAGAGTCCGTCGATCAAGCCGAGGCCCGCGCAATGACCGTCACCATCTATCACAACCCCGATTGCAGCACCTCGCGCAACACGCTGGCTATGATCCGCGCCAGCGGCGAGGAGCCTATCGTCATTGAATACCTGCAAACGCCGCCGAGCCGCGAGCGCCTGCTCGAACTGATCGCGGCGATGGGCATCACCGTGCGCCAGCTCCTCCGCGAGAAGGGTACACCCTATGCCGAACTCGGGCTCGCGGATCTGAAATGGACCGACGACCAGCTTGTCGACTTCATGCTCGCCCATCCGATCCTGATCAACCGCCCCGTCGTCGAGACGCCCAACGGCACTGTGCTGGCGAGGCCGTCAGAGGCCGTGCTGGGCGTCCTGCCGAACCCGAATATCGGCCGCTTCGTCAAAGAGGATGGCGAGGTCGTAGAGACAGAACAGGCGGCGACACGTGCCTGATCCCGACGACCTTCCAAACCTCGTTCCAACCGTTTTTCGGCAGACGGATCCCAAAGGCTTGCGGGCCCAGCCGTCGAGCCATCCTCCGCGTATCCTCATGCTCTATGGCTCGGTTCGTGAGCGGTCCTATAGCCGGTTCGCGACGATGGAGGCGGCTCGCCTGCTGGAGGCTTTGGGCGCCGACGTGAAGATCTTCAATCCAAGCGGCTTGCCGCTGCCCGACGATGCGCCGAGTAACCACCCGAAGGTTCAGGAGCTGCGCGCGCTCTCGGCCTGGTCGGAAGGTCAAGTCTGGTGCAGTCCGGAGCGTCACGGCGCCATGACCGCCATCATGAAGGCGCAGATCGACTGGATTCCGCTCACGATCGGCGCGGTGCGGCCGACCCAGGGCAAAACCCTGGCAGTGATGCAGGTCAGCGGCGGCTCGCAGTCCTTCAACGCCGTCAACCAGTTGCGCGTACTCGGCCGCTGGATGCGGATGATCACCATCCCCAACCAGTCCTCGGTCGCCAAGGCCTTCGAACAGTTCGACGAGGCCGGCCGGATGAAGCCATCGTCCTATTACGACCGCATCGTTGATGTGATGGAAGAGCTGGTGAAGTTCACCCTGCTGACCCGCGACGCCTCGGCCTATCTGACCGATCGCTACAGCGAGCGGAAGGAAACGGCGGAAAAGCTGGAAGCCCGCACGCACCTGGCTGCCATATGAGTGTGGAGGCGGTGCGGCCGGGTGGACGCATGGTCACGATCTCGGCTCTTGGCGTCACCCAGATCCTCGCCTGGGGCTCGACCTATTACCTCCCTGCGGTGCTGGCCAAGCCGATCGCCGTCGATACCGGCTGGCCGCTGTCCTATGTGGTCGGTGGCCTCTCGGTCGGCCTGTTCGCGGCAGGGGTGGTTTCGCCGCGCGTGGGTCGCCTCATTCAACAGCATGGCGGCCGGCGTATCCTGGCGGCCAGCGTCGTGTTGATGGCGCTTGGCCTGCTGACGATCGGATTGGCACCCTCGATCATTGTCTACCTGGCCGGCTGGATCATCATCGGCTGCGGCGCGGGTGCCGGGCTCTACGATGCCGCCTTTGCCACCCTCGGCCGCTACTACGGCTATGGCGCCCGCAGCGCCATCACGACGCTGACGCTGTTCGGCGGCTTTGCCAGCACGATCTGCTGGCCGCTCAGCGCGTTCCTGGCTGAACAGCTTGGCTGGCGCGGCGCCTGTTTCGTCTATGCCGGAATCCATCTGGCCTTCTGCCTGCCAATCCTGATCGTCTTGCTGCCACGCGCCGAGCCGCTGCCTTTGTCGTCAGCAGAGGACAGCGAGGCAGTGCCGAAAGCCGTCGTCGAGCCCCGCCATCGGCGGGCATTCCTTCTCCTCGCAATCATCCTGACGACAGGCGGCGTGATCGCCACCATGCTGGGGGTCCAGTTGCTCACCCTCTTGCAGGATCGGGGACTATCGCTCGCCGCTGCCGTCGGTCTCGGCGCGCTCATCGGCCCTGCGCAGGTCGCTTCACGTCTCTTCGACATGCTCGTCGGCAAGCGCTTCGCGCCGATCTTCACCCTGATGGCCGCCACACTGCTCATCGCCGCCGGAATCGTTGCCCTGACGGCGGGTCTGCCAGCCGTTGCGGGCGCCCTGATCGTCTACGGCGCCGGCAACGGCATCTGGTCGATCGCGCGCGGGGCGTTGCCGCTGGCGATGTTCGGACCTGAGCTCTATCCAGTGCTGATGGGCCGGCTTGCGATGCCCAGTCTCGTGGCGCAGGCGCTATCACCCTTTGTCGGTGCCCTGCTACTTGAGTATGCCGGCGCATCGTCGCTGCTCGGTGTGCTAGCGATCGTGGCATGTGTCAACGTCGGGTTGACGCTCCTTCTTTGGCGAACGGGCGCAACACGCCGCGTGCCAGCATCAGGCGCATTCGCTGGCGGTACTATCGCCCAATGAATGCGACCGATGGCATCGTTGCCGCCGCAAAAGGATGGCCCGCCGACCGATGAAGACCTGAGGTCGATCGGCGGGCGTCCTAGTGTTTATCGCGCGACCGCCTCAGGCTCCGGTCTTGGCGAGCTTGTCTGCCGTCTTTGTCTCGAAGTCGCTGGCGTCGTGTCGTTCGGGCAGTTGCTCCGAGAGATCGCCAAAGACGCGGTTGACCATGCGGCCGCGCTTGACGGCTGGCCGGTCGAACAGCGCATCGGCCCAGCGCTGCACATGTTTGTAGTCCTGCACCGACAGGAATTCGCCAGCGCCGTAAGCCAAGCCCTTGGCGAGCCCGCCATACCAGGGCAGCACCGCGATGTCGGCGATCGTGTAGTCGGGACCCGCGAGATACTCGCTTTCCGCCAATCGCCGATCGAGAACGTCGAGCTGGCGCTTCACCTCCATGGCGAAGCGGTTGATCGCATATTCGATCTTCGTCGGTGCGTAGGCGTAGAAGTGGCCAAAACCGCCGCCGAGATAGGGCGCGCTGCCCATCTGCCAGAACAGCCAGGACAGGCATTCGGCGCGAGCCGGCTGTTCCGTCGGCAGGAAGGCACCGAATTTCTCGGCGAGATAGACGAGGATCGAGCCCGATTCGAAGACACGGATCGGCGTCGGGCCGGAATGATCCATCAGGGCAGGGATCTTGGAATTCGGATTGACAGCGACGAAACCGCTGCCGAACTGGTCCCCTTCGCCGATCTTGATCAGCCAGGCATCATATTCAGCGCCGGAATGGCCGAGCGCGAGCAATTCCTCGAGCAGGATCGTCACTTTCTGGCCGTTCGGCGTCGCCAGCGAATAGAGCTGCAACGGATGCTGCCCGACCGGAAGTTCCTTTTCATGTGTCGGACCGGCGATGGGCCGATTGATGTTCGCGAAAGTCCCGCCGCTGGGCTTTTCCCAGGTCCAGACCTTCGGTGGGGTGTATTCGGCCGAATCCGCCATTCTCGTCTCCGTGGTTGCGTGGTGCCTGCTCATGTGGCTGGGCGATCGACGGACGGGAAGGGTGCATGTCCTCTTTCCGCGTCATTTGTTCGATTTAACGCATGATCTTTCTCTACCTAGCCGGCGTGGGCAACAGCCGGCGGGCGCGGACGGTCTCGGAGAGGCGTTTCAGGGGAGCCGAGGCCGGCTGGCAAGCCATCGTCGTCACGACGCCAAGCGCGCCGAATAGCCGTCCCGAAATCTCTCAGGGGGGTGTCTCCTCCAGAGCAGCTGACCATGTGGAGCGCAGCCTTGCGAACGGTATATTTCGATTTAAAACTATGAGAAGCACTATTCTCTCGTGATGAGCAACAACCTCCGCATCAAACCAGTCGATGGTCCTTGAGCGAGGAAAGCAATGTGGTCATGGAGGTTCGCAGATGCCGACGCGTCGCCGTCAGCGCGGCTTCTTCATCGCGCGATTGAAGCGCTGAGATGATCGCAAGATGTTCGCGCAGGGCGGCGGCGTTGCGGTGCTTCTCGTCGCGCTTATCCCACATGTAATGGTAGTGAAAAATAAGAGAGATGATCTTTTGTGACTGCGCGGCGAACCGGTTCTTCACGACGGAATTGATCGCGCCGTGGAAGCGTTCATCGAGATGCGAGAAATCATGGAAGTCGGTATCGATCCTCGTATCGAGATCGAGATGCAGTCTGCGCAGCGATTCCAGCTCCGCCCAGATCGGGTGATTGACCGGACAGGTCATGACCTGCTGGACGGCGTTCAGTTCCAGGATGGTTCGAAATTCGGAGAGTTCGACCGCGAAGTCGGCGGTGAAGCCGAGCATCAGCCACCCGCCCTTGGCGCCGCGCTCGACGAGGCCGAACTGGCTGAGGCTGGCGAGGAACTCCTGCAGGACATTCGGCGTCACCGAAAATTCCCTGGCCAACTGGGCGATATTAAGCTGCGTGCCGGCAGGAACGTCGAAACGCAGGATCCATTCGAGAAAAGCAGTCTCGAGGTCTTCGGGCTTCGGCGGATCGTTCTGGACGCTCAGTCGGTCGTCGGCTCCCGTCGTCCGCAGCAGCGTCTTGTCGCGGCCGTGCCAAGCGACAACCCCGATTTCTTCCAGGCGATGCAGCACCGAGCGGATGACTGTCCGGCTGACCCCGGCTCGTTCCGCGAGCGCGTTTTCTGAGGGCAGGGCGCTTCCGGGGGCGGATGTCGAGCCAAGGTCGATCAGCGCGTTGTAGGCCTCTCTGAATCGCTTGTCGCTTCGCGCCATCCGAATTCCCGATCTTAGTTTCGATGATCGAAATTAATTTGTACATCCACCGCGGTCAACCGCGGCCCCAATTGCCTCTCCGAAGCAGCCCGCAAGGCGCCTCGGAATGCCAGGGGCGTGCTACAAAACTGTTTCAAACAACGGTTCGGTGCACGGCTAGGTCAATCTGCTTGAAAAAAATAAAGACATTTGTCAGCATGTCGCTGGCCTCGTGCCGTCAGGTGGTAAACGAGCCCGGTCATGATGCGGCGGTGATGCCTCCGTGGCCGCAGGTCTGAAGCGAGGCAGGATGCGTGCAATAGTCGTCAAGGAACCCGGATCGATTGCTCTGGTCGATCGGCCTGATCCCGAGCAGCCACCGACCGGCTGGGTTGCCGTCGACATCAGCCATGTCGGGATTTGCGGCACCGACTACCACATCTACGAAGGCAAGCATCCCTTCCTGCAGTATCCCCGCGTCATCGGCCATGAGCTGAGCGGTGTCGTTGCAGCCGATGCAGCCGGCTGGAACAAGGGCGCGCGCGTCGTCATCAACCCCTACATCGCCTGCGGCGAGTGCCATGCCTGTCTGCGCGGCAAACCGAATTGCTGCATGCGGATCGGCGTCCTCGGCGTGCATCGCGACGGCGGCCTCTGTGAACGGATCAATATCCCGGCCGGCAATCTCATCGCCGCGGACGGGTTGGATCAGGCAGAGGCGGCGACCGTCGAATTCCTGGCCATCGGCGCCCATGCGGTGCGCCGGTCGGCGATGACATCGGCGGACCGCGTGCTCGTCGTCGGTGCGGGCCCGATCGGGCTCGGCGCCGCCCTCTTCGCCCGCCTCCGGGGCGCAGAGGTCGACCTTCTCGACGCTAGCGCCGACCGGCTGGCGCTGATTTCCGAACGGTTCGGCTTTGCCGCGACCCATGTCGTTGCCGACGGCGCCGCGGCCCTGCTGGCGGTCACCGGCGGCAACGGCTTCGATGTCGTGTTTGATGCCACCGGAAGCGCCGGTGCGATGCAGACGAGCTTCGGCTATGTCGCGCATGGCGGAACCCTTGTCCTCGTTGGGGTTACGCCGGCGGATGTCACCTTCAACGATGCGGAATTTCACAAGCGGGAAATGAGCCTTCTCGGCAGCCGCAACGCGACCGCGGAGGATTTCCAGACGGTTGTGGCGGCGCTGAAGAGCGGCGCGATCGACTATCGCAAGCTGATCACGCACAAGACCAGCCTTGAGGGTCTGCCGGAGAGCATCGCCGCGTGGGCGGCCGATCGCAGCCAGGTGATCAAGGCCATGGTTGACGTCGCGCCATGACGAACGGCACGATCATCCAGTTCGGCACCAGCCGCTTTCTGCAGGCCCACGCCGATCTCATGCTGTCGGAAGCCCGCGAGGCCGGTCAGCCCGTCGGCGCAGTCCATGTGGTCGAGACGACGGGATCCCCGGCCTCGCGCGCCCGGATCGAGGCGTTCAAGGCGGGCCAGCCCTACCCGGTGCGCATTCGTGGCCTCGTCGACGGACGGCCAGTGGATGTCGAGCGCCGTGTATCCGGTGTCGTTGATGGCCTTTCGGCGCGCGCCGACATTGCGCGGCTGCGCGATCTCTTCGTCGGCGAGGCGACATTCGTCCTCAGCAATACCGGCGACCGGGGCTTCGATTGTCCCGAAAACCCGGTCCCGTCGCTGGAGGCATGGACGAGCTTTCCGGAACTGCTGACCGCCCTTCTGCATGCCCGTTTCAGCGCCGGAGCCGGCGGCCTGACGATCCTGCCATGCGAACTCGTGGAGAAGAACGGCGCCCGCCTGCAGGCGGTTGTGGACCAGCTTGCGCGACAAGGCGGGCTTGGCGAAGATTTCATCGCCTGGCTGGCGCGCGACTGCATCTGGGTCAACTCGCTGGTCGACCGGATCGTCTCCGCCCCGATCGAGCCAATCGGCGCCATTGCCGAGCCCTATGCGCTGTGGGCAATCGAACAGCGTTCGGGTTTGATCCCGCCGGCCATCCACCCCGACATCCAGATCGTCGACGACCTTGGCTTCATCGAGCGGCGCAAGCTGTTCCTGCTCAATCTCGGCCATACCCTCCTGGCCGAGCAATGGCGGAGCCTTGGCCGCCCGGCCGGCGAGACCGTGGGCGAGATCATC
This sequence comes from Kaistia soli DSM 19436, assembly GCF_900129325.1. Classification (GTDB taxonomy): domain Bacteria; phylum Pseudomonadota; class Alphaproteobacteria; order Rhizobiales; family Kaistiaceae; genus Kaistia; species Kaistia soli. The sequence goes on from NZ_FQUP01000005.1 coordinate 166,810, forward strand.
GCGGATCCCGCCATTCGGGCCGCGCTCGAGAGCATCATGGTCGAAGAGGTCATCCCGGCCTTTGCAGATCATGGCGAGGACGTTTCCGGCTATTGGCGGACCTGTCTCGACCGCTTTGGCAATCCATTCCTCGATCATCGCATCGCCGACATTGCGCAGAACCACGCTGCCAAGATCGATCGGCGCGCCGGCGGCTTCGTGCGCTGGGCGCGGCAAGCGCAGCCCGGTCGCGCTTTCCCGAAGCTGGAGGCCGTGTTCCCGGAACTCGCATGCGCCAGCTGATCGACCAGCACCAGCTTTCGGTCCGACCGCACGGCATCTGTCGAGCGACATCAATGGCGGTAGGTCCGGCTCAGGCAGACGCCGGCCGCCGACGGGTGGAACCGCGCAGGATGATGTCGCAACTGAGCGTGATCGTGCGCGGCGGCGCATCCCGGTCGTCGCCGAGTCGGGCCTCGATGAGGCTGGTGATGGCCTGTGCGATCCCGGAAATGGGCTGAGCGATCGAGGTTATGCCCGGCTCGTAGAGGCGGAACAGCGCCACATCGTCGAAGCTGACCAGCGACAGATCGTCGGGGAGACGAAGGCCTTGCTCCTTCAGCCAGCTGAGCACGCCGATCGTCATGCCATAGTTGGAGACGTACATCGCGGTGGGCGGTTTGTTGAGCTGCATCAGCCGGCGTGCCAATTCGTAGCCACTGTTGGTTCGCCATGTGCCGTGGGCGATGTAGCGACGGTCTACGGCCAATCCGGCCTCCGCCATCGCCGCCTCAAAGCCTTCGAAGCGCTGACGGCCGGAGGAATCATGGAGTTCGCCGGTCAGGACGGCGATGCGCTCGTGCCTGAGGTCGATGAGGTGGTTGACGGCGCGATAGCTGGCGTTGCGGTTTTCCACCAACACGCAGTCGGCCGCGAGCCCGGGAATTTCGTTGTTGTAGAAGACGATGGGAACGCCCTCGCGGATCAACTGCTCGACCCGCTGCCGCGCCTGCGTAACGCCGTCCATGATCAGCGCATCGACGCGCTGTGCAGCGAAGAAGTCGAGCGCGCCATGGATGACGTCGGCATCATGGCTGTGGCAGTAGATCACCAACGCGCGCCCCGACGCCCGCAGCAGCGTCGCAAGCTGCTCGACCATTTCGGAGTGGAATTCGTCGAAGGTCGGGATCAGCAGACCGATCATATGTGTCGTATCGGTCTTCATCGCCGCGGCGACCGCATTGCGACGATAAGAGAGCTTCTCGATCGCCGCCTCGATCTGGTGCCGGTTCGCCTCGCGGATCTCGCGCCCGTTCAGGAAGCGGGAGACGGTCCCGATGGCCACTCCCGCCGTCGCGGCAACGTCAGCGATGGTCGCCAAGCGGCGCCTTCCCCGGGCAGGCGGCAGCGTGTCGTCCGGCGGATCTTGGTCTGACATTGCGCATCATGCTCTCGTCGCAGCGGATGCCGGACGTCCCTTGCTACCTATCCGATCGCACCGCTCGATCCAAGTCGCGGGGAGCGCGGGCGTATCTTCGTCGGAGTGGGCACGGAGGGAAGGTCGTTCTATGGAGATGCCGGCGTCCGAAATGCAGCGAGGAGGTACGCCCGCCAGATCCAACGATTGTCCACGCTCAGGAGTGCGCCGCTTCGGCGGAGCGGCCTCATTGATTACAGCTTGGGATCTTTAGGACCATCGCAAGCCCGCCGGTGCTGGCCGGCGTGGCGGTGATGCTTCCGCCGTGGCTCTCGATCGCCTGCTTGGCAATAGCCAGACCAAGTCCGAAGCCACCATCCGGCTCAGCATTCTGGGATCGCGAGAAAGGTTGGAAAATCCAATCTAACTCGGATTCGTGAAGCCCTGGTCCCTGGTCGACCACGGACAGCACCAGAACTTGGTCTTCGATCTCCGCTTCGACCGAAACGCGTGAGCCGACGGCCGTATACTTGACGGCGTTGCGGATGACGTTTTCGAAGGCCCGGTAGATAAGCTCGCCATTGACCTTGGCGATGAAATGCTCAGGCCCGCGGAAATCGACCTTGATGGATCGCGTTTGCGCTTCGAAGGCCGCATCGACCACAATTTCCTGCAGCAGATCGATGAGATCGACCGTTTGGCGCTCGATCGGCAGATCGGAGCGATCGGACAAACGGGCCAAGGTCAGAATTTCGCCGATCAAGCCGTCCATGCGTTCAATCTCACGCGATATCCGTTCGATCATCGCGCTCAGCCTGGCGGGGTTCTGCTCGATCACGCCAAGCGATGCTTGAAGACGTGACAGGGGCGACCGCAATTCATGCGACACGTCGCTGAACAAACGACGCTGCGAAAGACGCAAGTCTTCCAAGCGCGTGGCGGTGGTATCGAAATCCGCCGCGAGTTCGGCGAGTTCGTCGCGCCGGCCCGCCATTTCGTCCGAAATGCGGACGTCGAACCGGCCATGCGCAAGGGCGCTCAGTCCGTTGCGGATGTGGGTGATCGGCCGGACGAGATTGCGGGCCAGCCAGTAGGCGGCGATCGCGGCCGCCAGCACGATCGACACCCACGGAAAAAGCCTCGGCCAGACATAGTCGATAAGGCCTGGTTCCACGATGGCGACGTCGATCTTGGACCCGTTCGCGGACGGATCGGAGATGACCATTATCCCGTTGACGGCCAGTTCCTTTTCGGCGGCCCTCGCGACCGTCGTTGCTGAGCCGACATTCTTTTCGGCGAGCAGCCGGTTGATGATGGCGGTAGCGAAGTCGCGCTTTGCGACCTCCACTTCGCGAGGAAACGGTTCGATCTGCAAGGCTTTGGTGATCGTGAACAGCGCGACAACCGAAACGGCCATAGTCAGCCAGATGGTCAGGAAGAATTTCCAGAACAGGCGCCGCATCACCGATCCCGAAGCAGTTGATAGCCCAGCCCCCGGACGGACTGGATCCATGATTGTCCGTCCGGCCGACTGCCGAGCTTCTGGCGAACGCTGCTGATGTGAACGTCGATGCGGCGGTCGAAGGGCGTCAGGGCCCTGCCAAGCGCGCGCTGGGACAATTCCTGCTTCGACACGAGTTGGCCGGCATGGCGGGCCAGCACTTCGAGGATGCTGAATTCGGTACCGGTCAGTTCGAGCGGCGAACCACGCCAGTCCACCTTACGGCTCGCCGGATGCATCACGAGGTCGCCGGCGAACACCGTCTCGGGAGCAGCACCGGTCGTCCGGCCAGCACGCCGCAGCACGGCGGTCAGGCGCGCTGCGAGTTCGCCGGGCGAACTCGGCTTGGGAACATAGTCGTCGGCACCGAGGTTCAGTCCGGCAATCCTATCGGCATCATCCCCCTTAGCCGTCAGCATGATCACGGGAATGTCACGCAGTCGCCGGATGCGCTGCAGCGTCTCGATGCCGTTCATTCTCGGCATCATGATGTCGAGCACGACGATATCGATCGTCCCGGTCTCGATGAGCATCAGAGCGGCACGACCATCCTGGGCCGTGAGGACATCGAAGCCCTCATCGACCAGATACTCCTTCAGCAGGGTTCCCAGCTCGATATCGTCGTCGACGAGAAGGACCCTGGCGGGATGGCGTGGTTCGCTCATGGGTGAGGTCTAGACCAGGAGTCGGCAGCGAGCACCGACTTTTACCGAACTTAACACACCGCCTACAGCGCTTAACGCAGCGGCTGGTACTGACCCGGTGGGGAAGGGCAACGGACGCCATTCCCGATGCAGCAGTCCAGTCTTGAAAGCAGATGCATGAGGCGCTTCCCCCTCGCCATTTTTCCGGCCGCCTTCGGCCTAGCCCTTATGACAATGGCGCCCGCCATGTCCGCGGAGGAGGCGCAACAGCAGGAGGCTGCAGCCCTCACGGTGGAAGTCGTCAAGCCGACGCAGCAGCAATGGCCGGAGACCGTGCCGGCGAGCGGTTGGCTGAAACCCTGGCAAGAGGCGATCATCGCGGCCGAGATTGGCGGGCTTAGGATCACCGACATCCTCGTCGACGTCGGCAGCGTCGTCACGAAGGGGGAGCCGGTCGCGAAGCTCCTGCAGGACACCGTCGAAGCCGACCTGCGCAAGCAGCAGGCCGCAGTGGAGACCGCGAAGGCTAACCTCGCAAAGGCCAAGGCCGATGCCGACAGAACGCGCAAACTGCAGAACACTGGCGCGCTGTCGCAGGAGGATATCACCACCAAACTCGTTTCCGAGCAGACGGCCCAGGCGGATCTCGATTCGGCCAATGCAGCTCTCGACAGCATCAAGATCCAGCTCAGCCAGACCACGATCTTGGCCCCGGACGACGGGCTCATCTCGTCGCGCTCAGCGCAGCTGGGCAATGTCGTGTCGTCCGGCGCCGAGCTGTTCCGCATGATCCGGCAGCAGCGCGTCGAATGGCAGGCCGAGGTGTCCGCGCGCTATCTTTCCCGCATCAGCGTCGGGATGACGGCCGAGATCGCCGGCCCGGCCGGCAAGATCATCAAGGGCACGGTACGCCTGATCGGTCCGACCGTCGACAGCAACACCGGCCGCGCGATCGTCTATATCGCCCTTCCTCCGGACGACCGCCCGCCCGAGGGCATCTATGTGTCCGGGGAAATAGAGCTTGCATCGACAAGCGCGCTGACCGTGCCGGATACGGCGCTCGTGTTCCGCGACGGCTTGAACTACGTCTTCACCGTCGATGCGGACCATCGTGTCAAGCGCGTCCGCGTCGATACCGGACGCCGCCGGGACGGCGCCGTCGAGATCCTTTCCGGAATTGTCAGCAGCGATGACGTGGTGAAGTCCGGCGGGGCGTTCCTTGCCGACAATGCACTGGTCACGGTCAGCGGAGCGTCGAAATGAATTTCTCCGCCTGGTCCATCCGCAGCCCCGTCCCCTCCATCCTGCTGTTCTTCCTGCTGACCTTCTGCGGTCTGCTGGCATTCGAGAAGCTCGCCGTCCAGAACTTCCCGGACATGGATCTGCCGACGATTACGATCTCCGCTTCGCTGGAAGGCGCGGCGCCGTCACAGCTCGAGACCGAAGTGGCGCGCAAGATCGAGGACAGCCTCGCGTCGCTCAGCCTGCTCGATCACATCACAACGACCATCACCGACGGATCGGTGTCGATTAGCGTCTCCTTCAAGCTGGAGAAGAACAGCGAAACCGCGCTCAACGAGGTCCGCAACGCCGTCGACAGCGTCAAGGCCGACCTGCCATCGGAAATGGCGTCGCCCAGCGTCACCAAGGTAACGACGCAGAGTTCGCCGCTCGTGACATTCGCGGTCCAGTCCAGCCGCCTCGGCGAGACCGAGCTCTCCTGGTTCGCCGACAATGAGATGACCAAGGCCTTGCTCGCCGTTCCCGGCGTCGGCGATGTCAGCCGGCTCGGCGGCGTCGACCGCGAAGTTCATGTCGACCTCAATCCCGATCTCCTCACCTCGGTCGGGATCACCGCTGCTTCGGTGTCGTCACAACTGGTGGCGGTCCAGGCCGATCGCTCCGGCGGCAAGGGTGAAATCGGCGGCAGCCAGCAGACGATCCGCACGCGCGGCGCCATGGATTCGGTCGAGGCGCTGTCGGCCCTCAGCATTCCGCTTTCCAACGGCAAGTCGGTTCGTCTCGATCAGGTTGCCGATGTCAGCGACAGCTTTGCCGACCGTTCCTCGCTAGCCTATCTCGACGGCAAGCCGGTCATTGCCGTGCAGGTCAAGCGGAGCAACGGGTTTTCCGATACGGGCGTCTATTCCGCTCTCCAGGCTGCGATGAAGCAGTTCGCGGCCGACAATCCCGATGTCCAGATCACTGAAGCCTACAGCACCGTCACCCCGATCATCGAAAACTACGACGGCTCCATGCACATGCTCTACGAGGGCGCGGTGCTGGCGGTGATCGTGGTGTTCCTGTTCCTGCGCGATTGGCGAGCGACGATGCTCGCGGCCGTCGCCCTGCCGCTCTCCGTCATACCGACCTTTCTCGGGATGTACTTCTTCGGGTTCAGCCTCAACACAGTGACACTGCTGGCTCTGTCGCTCGTCGTCGGCATTCTCGTTGACGATGCGATCGTCGAGATCGAGAACATCTCCCGCCATCTCCATATGGGGAAATCGCCGTTCGAGGCTGCGCTGGAAGCCGCCGACGAGATCGGTCTCGCCGTGATCGCGACAACGTTCACCCTCGTCGCCGTCTTCCTGCCAACCGCTTTCATGAGCGGCATTCCGGGTCTGATTTTCCGCCAGTTCGGCGTCACTGCGGCCATGGCCGTACTCGCCTCGCTCCTGGTGGCGCGGCTGCTCACGCCGATGATGGCCGCCTATCTGATGAAGGCCAAGCCAGTGGAAAAGGAAAAAGAGGACGGCCGCCTCATGCGGTTCTACCTCTCGGTCGTCCGCGGCTGTCTTCACCATCGCGGACTGACCATGCTGGCGGTCCTTGTCTTTGTCGGCCTGTCGCTCTCGACCATACCGCTGCTCAAATCCGGCTTCCTCCCGGCGTCGGACAATTCTCAGACGAAGGTGACCCTGACGCTCCAGCCGGGCAGCACGATCGAGCAGACCGATGCGATCGCGAAGCGTGTCTCGGAAATCTTGCTGACGGTCCCTCACGTCACGCATGTGTTCAACGCTGTCGGCACCGCGTCGAGCGGTAGCGGTCTGACCTCAAGCACCACTTCCGACACAAAGACCGCGACGCTCGTCGTCGACCTCACGCCGATCGGCGATCGCAGCGAGAAGCAGTCCGAAATCGAGGGCGAGATGCGCAAGGCGCTGGCGGTGGTGCCGGGCGTCCGCATCGAAGTGGGCAGTGGCGGTAACGGCACCCAGCTGCAGATCACGCTCGCCAGCGACGATTCCGCCACCCTCGATCAGGCGGCCACCAAGCTTGAGGAGCAGCTTCGTACGCTGCACGGCCTTGGCGCCGTGACATCGAGCGCATCGATGGAAGCGCCCGAGATTCAGATCACGCCGAATTTCGCCCGTGCCGCTGCGGTCGGCGTCACGTCCGACGCGATTGCTGAGGCGGTGCGCGTCGCGACCGGCGGCGACTACTCCGCATCCATGTCGAAGCTAAATCTTTCGCAGCGCCAGCTTCCGATCCGTGTTCGGTTCGACCCCGCCACGCGATCTGATCTCGACCGGATCGCCAATCTTCAGGTGAAAGGGACCAATGGCAATGTCGACCTCGGCTCGATCGCCGACATCCGCATCGGCGGCAGCCCCTCCGAGATCGATCGTATCGATCGCTCGCGGAACGTCACCCTCACTGTCGAGCTGAACGGCCGCATCCTCAACGACGTCTACAAGGAAGCGCAGGCTCTGGACGCCCTGAAGAATCTGCCTAAAGGCGTGCACTTGGTTCAGCAGGGCGAGTTGCAGCGCAGTTCAGAGCTGTTTTCGAGCTTCGGGCTCGCCATGGGCATCGGCGTGTTCTGCATCTACGCGGTTCTCGTGCTGCTGTTCCACGACTTCCTGCAGCCCTTCACCATCCTGATGGCGCTGCCGTTGTCGCTCGGCGGAGCTCTTGTTCCGCTGGTCGTCACCGACACCAGCTTCTCCATGTCGGCGGTCATCGGGTTGCTGATGCTGATGGGCGTCGTGACCAAGAACTCCATCCTGCTGGTCGAATACGCGATCATGGCGCGGCGCGAGGGCATGACGCGGTTCGATGCGCTGATCGACGCCTGCCATAAGCGCTCGCGCCCGATCATCATGACGACGATCGCGATGGGCTTCGGCATGTTGCCGGTGGCGCTGAGCCTGACCGGCGGGGATTCAAGCTTCCGTCGCCCGATGGCCATCGTCGTCATCGGTGGCCTGCTGGTGTCGACCTTCCTCAGCCTGCTGGTGATCCCGGTCATCTTCACTTTTATCGATGACCTCGAGCACTGGCTGGGACGGCTGTTCCGTCGCAGCCCGTCCGCGCATTCGGAGCCGGCGGCCCCGGCGGCCCCGGCGGCCGGTCACTAGTGGGCAATCCCTTTTTCGGGTGGATATGAAGAAATGACTGCTGGACAGCCGGACTGCCGCATGCCTGAGAGGCGCATTCGACACCTGAGACAGGCCATGAGGGTGGTCGGGATCGCCACATCGGTGAGCCTTCTCGGAGGCTGCCTCGTGGTCGGACCCGACTACAAGGCTCCCCAGCTTAACCTCCCGTCGAAATGGGGTAGCAATCCGCGCAAGGCTGAGGTTCGGGCGCCTGAACTGTCGCGCTGGTGGGAGCGCTTGAACGATCCCTTGCTTAACAAGCTGATGGCCGAGGCCGTCGCCGGCAATCTCGATGTGGCAACTGCTAAGGCAAAGATCCGGGAAGCCCGCGCCACCCATAAGCAGGCGTTCGGGAGCTTGTTTCCTTCCGTGGAAGGCACCGCATCGGCGAACCGCGGCCGGGCCGACGAAGTGGTAGCCAACGACTTCAAGGCCGGGTTCGACTCCAGCTGGGAGTTGGATCTGTTCGGCGCGAACAAACGTTCGGCGGAAGCGGCGCGGTTCGGCATCGATGCAGCTGAGTGGGAATTGCGGTCGACGCTGCTAACGCTCGTTGGCGACGTCGCCACCTATTATACAGAGGCCAGGGGCTATCAGGCGCGCATTGCTCTTGCCAAGCAGACCGCGTCGTCGCAGGCCAATACTGCGAAGTTGACCCGTACCAAATTCGACGCCGGCACCGCCTCGGCCGTCGACGTCGCCAATGCGGAGGGCCAGGCGGCCAGCACGGCTGCGGATATTCCGACGCTGGAAAGCGCCTATACCGAGGACGTGCATCGTCTGGCCGTCCTGACCGGGCGGGAACCGAGCGCGTTAACTGACCAGATGGCAAAAGGCGGCCCCATCCCCGTGCCGCGGCTGCCGATCCCGACCGGCGTGCCCGCGGACGTCCTGCTGTCGCGACCGGATGTGCGCGCGGCCGAGCGGCAATATGCGCAATACACGGCGAAGGTCGGACAGGCGCAGGCGGCGCTGTATCCGAGCGTCAGTCTGTCGGGCAACATCGATACGGAAGGCGTCAAGATCGGCGATCTCGCGAAAGGCTCAGCGATCAGCTGGTCCTTCGGCCCCTCGCTCACCGTACCGATCTTCCAGGGCGGCCAGCTTCGCGCCGCGGTGGAAGTGGCTCAGGCTCAGCGCGATCAATATTTCATCGCTTACAAGTCTGCCGTACTGACGGCGCTTGAGGATGTCGAAAACGCCATCGTCTCGCTGAATAATCAGCGTATCGCCTATCGCAGGCGAAGCGTCTCGGCGAAGGCTTATATCGAGGCGTCACGGCTCTCGAATGCACTCTACCAATCCGGTGCCTCCAGCTTCCTGGACGTGCTGACGGCCGCGCGATCGGCCTATTCCGCCGAGGACGCCCAGATTCAGGGCCGCGTCGCGATCACGACGGACTATGTCGCGCTGAACAAGGCGCTGGGCGGCGGCTGGGACGGCCAGGTGGACAGCTCGAAGCCTGAGATCGTCGACACTCATACCGGACCGCATCTCGCGAAGATTCAGGAATAGCGCAATTGAGTCCGATGAACGACGGCGGCGGCGGCATGGACAGCGCCGCCCCTCGGCGTCGCTCTTTGCCAGAGCTTTTCGCTTCGCTCCGGTCGGTCGGATGGCCGCCATCCGATTGAAGCCGACATGCCCGCCTCCGCCCGTCGAGTAGAGCGGCTACCGAGCTTTCGCAGATTTTGTGCGACGTTTTGTTGACGGCGAAAAGAGGAACCGATGGTTCCTGAATCCATCATCTTTGGTCGCGCGTCGAGACCCTGCTGCACGCCAAAGAAACCCCCGACCTTTCATAATAATCGTCGCGCCCACCGGGAGATCTTGAGGCGAGGTTTTCCGCCTTTGTTACGATATTCCCGCGAGCACTGAGCTCGCGCCGACCGTCTCACAACTGATCCCATAAAAAAGCGGTCCGCCATAGGCGGACCGCGAAGTGCCCCCTGGGGTGTCGGGGGAGGAGGTCAGGATATTTTATTGTTGGTTACCAGGAGCGCTTCATCCAGAGATTGACCGCCCACGCGTCACCATCGTCTTCGTTCTTGACGGCGGTGCGTCCGTCGGAGACGTCGACATGAGAGTACTGGGCGTCGAGCATCAGATCGAGGCCCGTAACTGGGGTCCAGCCCGTCGAGAACACGCCGCGATAGGCATCGACCGTGTAGTTATCGAAATAGCCATCGCCATCATATGATGCATATCCGCCGGTGACAGCCGACCAGACCGCTGGCGTCCAGACATGCTTGTAGGAGGCGAGAGCAGACCAGCTCGAGCCCGGGGCAGCCGACGCGATGAAGCTCTCATCGAGTGAAGAGGTCAGGTTGGCGACCGACGTGCCGCCGGAGATGCCGGTATAAGAATTGGCGTTGTCGCCATAGTTACCCGTGATGAAGAACTTGTCGCCGGGCGAGAAGGCGTCGAGAGCAAATTCGACACTGCCGCCGACCGCAAAACCGGTCTTCGCCGTGTAGATGTAGGGATTGAGCTCACTTCCCGCGCCAGTACGATCTTCGGCATTGTTCACATAGGCTGCGGCGATCTTGGTCGAGAAGATGCCGGAAGCATATGTCAGCGCAGCGACGATGTCCGGAATGTTGTCCTGTCCGCCGGAATAGTACGTCCCGTCGGATTCCTCGACGCCGTCCGTCGCGCCGGCGGAACCACGGTCACGTTGATCTTCGACCGAGAGCGCCAGTCCGAAGCCGTTCACGGCATACGTGACCTGGATGTGGTCAGTGGTCTGGTCCGAACCGAATGAGCCGGTATCCGTGTAGCCACGCCCGAAATCATAAAGCGAGGTGAATCGGCCGGCCTTGACCGGACCGATCGACAGCCAGGCGCTGTCCACATAGGCCGAGTTTGTCGAGGAATTGACGATCTGCGACGCCGATTCCGTGAACGAGCCGCTATTGCCCGACTGAGCGCGGTAGTCCAGGAAGCCGGTGAGATTGCCGTATTCAGTGACCGAAGAAGCGGTCAACTGAACCGATGCCTCGGTGTAGAAGTTCGACCACTGGCTCTTCGGATAGGTTGAGTTGTAGGTTCCAAAGTCAGTGTCGCCAAAAGACGTGCCGAACTTCACGTAGCCGCCGACCTTGATGCAGGTGTCAGTGCCGGGCGAATAGAAGAAGCCTGCACCGAACGCATCACACACTTTAACATAGTCGACCGGCTCGGCGACAGTAAGGTCCGCTGCCTGAGCGCTCCCTGCGATCATCAGTGTGGCAGCAGAACAGAGTAGCTTGGTCTTCCAGTGCATCATCGTTTCCCGTTCAAAAAGGGCTGTGGCCGGGTCGCACAGATTATCCGTGTCGCCAATCGCCCGGCCGGGGCTGGCGACGTGCGATAAAGCTACCATCGATTTTTTCGCCTAACAGTAGTTTTGGCGTGGAATTGAGAGAAGTGGGGTGGAATCGTGACGGTTAGTTGCCCAATAGACACGATCTATTTTATACGATAATACAATAGGCAATGCAGTCTCATGTATAGAAACTGGATATATTATATTTATACGTTCTGCATTAAATGATCACGCAATGTGCCCGAACAAGTTTGTATGTGGCGCTGCATTGCTGGGATTGCCGACTCGTCGTCGCCGGCCTCAATCCCGTTCTGATTGAACGAAAAGGCGCTGGGGAACCGCTTCAACTGACGGGCGAGGAGGGCTGCCGAGGGTGGTATCGTTCCGCCGAAGCAGGCGACGACCAGCGCCATCGGCCATCAGGCGCCGGATCACGATAGGGTCTGCTTTGCGCTCCTGATTTGGCCGATTACAGGCGGCAGTTTGCTACCTGCTTCCCGTCAGATGGCGACCGCGCGAGGTCGGGGTCGCGGCTGGGCACCTTCGTTCCGAAGCCGGCTAGGGATTCGGTTGTCTTGGCCCATGAGAAGCGGCGGCGTCGGGCCTGCTCTTACGCGGCGGCCAGCGAGCGGCAACCGGGGCTGTAGTGGTGAGGGCAGGATCACGCGCGCCCGACGGTGACGGCAATGCCGCCGGGACGTCGCCCAGATTGAACCAAGCGGGGAGGCGCAACGAAGAGGGGGACTGCGGCAGACCTTGAACGCCGCAAGCGATTTGGCGCGGCATGAGATCAAGGCGCCCCTGCAGCACGACAAGCTTCAGATGCACGGTATTCTTCGGAATCCCGATGCATCCAGTAGACGGGGCCAAGAGGCGCTTGATGTCCGCTCAAGGAAATCGCGGCGAATGCAAACCGCTGTTGTCGCCGCGACGAGGCGCGCTCTTTGACGAATTCGTCGGCGCGCTAATTCTGAACGGTGATCAGATGATCGGTGGTGAATTCGTCGATCGCCCATTTCCCGTTGAAGCGGCCGAGACCTGAATTCTTTTCGCCTCCGAACATGACATGCGGATAATCGTGGATGGTTATGTCGTTGATATGTGTCATGCCGGCCTCGATCTGGCGCGCGAAGGCGAGGCCGCGGGCCTCGTTCTCCGTGAAGACCGCGCTCGACAGCCCGAACTCCGTATCGTTGGCGAAGGCGAGGGCTTGGGCCTCGTCCTCTGCACGGATCAGCGGTGCGACCGGTCCGAAGATCTCCTGCTGGGCGAATTGTGACGCGTTGGTGACCTCCGAGAAGACATGTGGCGGCACGACGCGGTGCTGGACATCGCCGGCCAGACATTCGCGGAAGCCCGCTGTCCGGGCCTCAGCGATGCTGTTCAGCACATTGCGGACCTGATTGTCGTTGCAAAGCGGTCCGACGATCGTGTCGGGCTCGTTGGGGTCGCCATATTTCAAGGTTTTCGCTGCTTCGGTGTAGGCGTCGACGAAGCGGTCATAGAGCTTGTTGTCGATGATGATGCGGTTGGTGCTCATGCAGATCTGACCCTGATGGATGAAGCGTCCGATCAGAGCCGCATGCACCGCCTTACCGAGATCGGCGTCATCGAGCACGACCATGGGCGCGTTACCGCCGAGCTCCAGGCCGAGGCGCTTCAAAAGCGGGGATTCGCCGGCGACGCGGGCGATGTGACGTCCGACGGGTGTAGAGCCTGTGAAGGTCAGGACGCGCGGCACAGGATGGCGCGAAAAGGCATCGCCGATCGTCGACGAGGCGCCGATGACGACATTCAGCACGCCGGGCGGCAGGCCCGCTTCCTCATAGATCTTGGCGAGCAGAAGGCCGCCGGTGATCGGGGTGTCGCTGGACGGTTTCAGCACGACGGCGTTGCCAAGCGCGATCGCCGGGGCAACCGAACGATTGGACAGGTGGAACGGGAAGTTCCACGGGCTGATCACGCCGACCACGCCGACCGGCGTCTTGTAGACGCGGGCTTCCTTGCCGGGTTTGTCGACGGCGATGATGTGTCCCTGTGCCAAGGCCGGCATCGTCGCCGCCTCGAACATGCCGGCGCGGACGGCGCCCCATTCGATGTTCGCCTTGATGCGGGTGCTGCCGGATTCCTGGACGATCCAGTCGATGACTTCATCCTTGCGGGCGTCGAGGATCGCCATCGCCCGGAGGAAGAGGTTGGCGCGCTCGGACGGTGTCGTCCGGGCCCAATCGCGCTGCGCCGACTTCGCGGCGGCGAATGCCGCATCGAGATCGGCAAGGCTGGCCATCGATATCTCGGCCAGCACGGCATCGTCGAACGGGTTGCGGTCAGTGACGGCTTGGCCGTCGCGGCCGACACTCCATTTTCCGTCGATATACTGGCCGGAGAAGTCGCCATAGGTCGCTACGCCGAAATCGGCGGCGGGTAAATGTTGCTGCATCGTCGTTTCTCCCTGTTTCGTCTTGGCCTGCCGAGCCGCAGCTCGGCTGCGCCGGATCAGATGCCGAACGTCTTGTCGGATGGAGGCTCTCGCCGAATGGGGATCAACGAGATCCCATAGCGGGCGTGAAGGGTTCCCCAGAGTCCCTTCCTGGCGACCAGCATGACGACCACTGCGACCGAGCCCATCAGGATGAGGTACCAGTTACCGCTGGTGGCGAATGCCTGCCGCAAGCCGAAATAGACAATCGTTCCGACGATCGGTCCCTCGATCGTACCGAGGCCGCCCACGACACAGATGAAGAGCATGATCACCACCCAGTTCGGGTCGAAGCCGGCCGCGGGCAGGATATGGGCCGGTCCGAGAAAATAGATCGCCCCGCAAAGTCCGGTTCCGGCCGCCGAGATGACGAAGGCGATGAAGCGGCTGCGCCAGACGTCGATGCCGAGGCTCGAGGCGGCGACATCATTGTCTCGGACGGCGAGAAGGGCGAGGCCAAGCCGTGACCGCATCAGCCCGGCAAGCAGGACCAGGCTTCCGATAGCCGCGAAGGCCGCCCACCAGAAGCTGATGGGAGAGATCCAGTCAGGATCCATGTCCCTGAGCGCCGAAAGCGTCAGTCCGTTCTGTCCCCCCAGCCAGTTCGACTTGCCGACCAGGATGGTGACGATCTCGGAAAAGACCCACATGCCGATCGTGAAATAGGCGTCGCGCAGGCGGAAAAGGATCGGCGCGACGAGAGCGGCGAGGAGACCAGAAACGAATGGCGCGAACGCGATAGCCACATAGGGATTGACGCCCGCGTGGATCGAGAGCGCGAACATGCCATAGGCGCCCGCGCCGACGAAAACCTGGTGGCCGATCGATAGCAGCCCGGCATAGCCGGACAAGAGATTCCACATCTGCGCCATCGCGAAGATCAGCAGGATCTCGCTCGAGAGCCGCAACAGTCCTTCACCGACGACGAACGGAGCCGCGACCGCACAAAGCGCCAGCACCAGAAGTACAGCAGGCATCAGCAGCAGGTGGTGTCGTCCGGGCGAGCGGGAGAGCATGGTTGTTACTGCCGCCATCCGGAAATTCCCCTCGGCATGATCGTGAGAATGATGAAGAAGACGATGTCGGGGTAGAGAAGCCCGCTGTTTGGATCGATCCTCAGCCCGACCAGATGGGTGACGCCCAGGATCAGGCCGCCGATCAGCGCGCCCCACATCGAGCCGAGTCCGCCGATGATCACGACTTCAAAGGCGATCAACAGACGGTCGCCTCCGGTGAAGGGCGTGATGGTCGAGCGCATAGCGAGCATCATGCCGGCCGCCGCCGACATCGAGAGGGCGAGCGCTGTCGCGACGCCGAACGCGCGTCGATAGTTAACGCCGAACAACTGGACGAACTGCGCCTCGTCGCCCGTGGCGCGGAGAGTCCGCCCGACCCGGGTGTATTTCAGGAAGAAATGAAGCGCCACGAACAGGCTGACCGAGATGACGAAGATGATCACCGGCAGGACGCCCAGCGTCATGCCGAACACCTCCATGCCCTTGAAGCGGAGGCCGCCCATGTTGATCGAGCGCGGCGTGGCACCGAACACCTCGACCATCGCGTTCTTGAGGACGATGGAAAGGCCGAAGGTGAGCAGCATGGGCGGGATCGGGTCCTTGCCGACCACCCGGTTAAGCAGCGTCATCTGCAGGATGAAGCCGATCGCGAAGACGATCACGATGACCAGCGGAACCAGCAGCAGCGGATGGATGGGAATGATGCCGACCAGCATGATACCGATGAAACCGGACAGCACGATGAACTCGCCATGGGCGACGTTGACGATCTTGGCGACGCCAAATGTCAGAGCGGCGCCGAGGCCGAACAGGGCATAAAGACTGCCGACCAGCAGGCCGTTTACGATCGTTTCAAGCCAGGCCATGGTGATCTCCGGTGCCGAAATAAGATCGGGAAATGACCTCGATGCCGAAATCGGCGGGTCGGCCGGTCAGGCTGATCCGTCCCTCCAGCAGGCAGTAGAAACGGTCGGCGGCCTGGCAGGCGCGGACGATGTCCTGCTCGACGAGCATGATGGCCGTGCCGCTGGCCTTGATCTCCGAGAAGCAGGCGTAGATGTCGTTGGTGATCTTCGGCGCGAGCCCGAGCGAGATCTCGTCGCAGAGCAGCAGGCGGGGATTGGTGAGCAGCGCCCGGCCGATCGCCACCATCTGCTGCTGACCACCGGAGATGCGGACCGATGAGCTATGGCGAATGCTCGTGAGGGCAGGGAAGAGCTCATAGACCTTCTTGAGCGTCCAGGCGCCAGCGCGGTCCGTGCCGAGGCCCATCAGCAGGTTTTCCTCGACCGTGAGGCTCGGGAACATCACGCGTCCCTCGGGCACGAGAGCGATTCCTCGCCTGGATATGAGATCGGCCCGGAGGCGCGTGATGTCCTCGCCCGCGAACCGGATCGTGCCCTTCTTCTGGGTATTGAGACCGGCGATCGAACGCAGGAAGGTGCTCTTGCCGGCGCCATTGGCGCCGATCATCGCGACCGTCTCGCCTTCCGCGATCGAGAAGTCGAGACCGAACAGCGCCTGGAAGTCGCCGTAGAAGGTCTGCAGATCGGACGTTTCAAGCAGCGGCGTCATCGACGATCCCCAGATAGATCTCCCGCACTTCCCGGCTGCCGAGAACGGCGTCCGGCGTGCCTTCGATGAGCTTGCGGCCGAAGTGCAAGGCCATCAGCCGATCGGCCGTGGCTGCCAGCGCATGCGCGACATGCTCGATCCAGATGATGCCGAAATCCGGCTTGAGCGATTTCACGAGATCGACCAGCACGTTGACTTCCGCTTCGGTGAGCCCCCCCGCGACCTCGTCGAGGAGAAGAAGCTGCGGCCGGGCCGCCAGGGCCTTGGCCACTTCCAGCCGCTTCCGGTCCAGGAGCCTCAGCCCGCCAGCCAGATCGCGTATCCGCTCCTGGAGACCGACGCGATGGATCACCTCCCAGGCCGCGCTCTCGGCCGCATGGCCGTGAAGCCGCCCCGCAAAGGAAGCCGCCACCAGGACGTTCTCGAACACCGTCAGATCCGGGAAAGGCTGGGGAACCTGATAGGCGCGCGCGATGCCCTTGTGCGACCGCTTGTGCCGCGGCAGATGCGTCACGTCCTCGCCGTTCAGGATGATCTTGCCGCGATCGGCGCGAACGCCGCCGTCGAGCACGTTGAACAGGGACGTCTTGCCGGCTCCGTTCGGGCCGATCACGCCGAGGCACTCACCCCGGGCCACCTCGAAGGACAGATCGTCGACGACGACGATCCGCCCATAGCTCTTCGCCAGCCCTTCGGCCTGCAGCACAATCGTCATGCGACCTTCCTTGTCGGATCCTCGTTCCGGCCCGCAGAGGGCTGCGAGCCGGAGGTCTTCGGCGATGGCCGCCGGTCTCAGCTCTGGCCGAGCAGACGCATCTTGGCGTTCGGCTTGAGGTTGGGCGCGATCTGCGGATCGGCGTAGACGATGCCGAGTTCATAGGGGAATTTCGAACCCTCGGGCGTCTTGCTCCACTGGCCCATCGCGACTTCCGTCACCGCGACGCTCTTGATCTTGGAGTCGCGGAAATTGACGGGGCCGACGACGGTATCGAGAGCCATCTGGCGGATGCCCTCGCGGATGCCTTCCTTGTCGCGCGGATCCTTGGCGTGTTTGAGAGCGGCCAAGCCCACTTCGTAGAGCGCATGCATGTAGCCGAGAGGCTGGGTCCACTGCGCGCCGGTCGCGGTCTCCCAAGCCGTCGCGACCTCGCGCGCGGTCTGACCGGTGAGGCTCGACTTGAACGGCACGTCGGGCGTCCACCATACCTCGCCGGACATGCCGTCACCCATGTCGCCGAGAGCCGCCAGGCTGGTGGGGAACAGGAACGGACCGGCGAAGGTCACGGCCTTCGGCGAAAGTCCCGCCTGGAGGCTCTGGCCCCAGAATGTCTGGAAATGCGGATCCAGCAGGAAGCCGGCGATGATGTCGCACTTCGCTTCCTTGAACATGGCGATCTGGCTGGAGAAGTCATCGCTGTCGAAGCGGACAAACCCGCCGTCGACGACATCGAAGCCCTTCTGCTTGAGGAAGAACGGGATGCCGCGCTGTTGATCGCCGAAGGCGTGACCGGGCGGGATATCGAGAAACAGCACGCCAACCTTCTTGTTGGTAGGCAGCGTCTCCCAGAGACCGACATAGGTCTTCGCGATGTCGGTCGCGCCGAATGTGAACATAAACGACCATGGATAGCCCTTCTCCGGCGTCGAATTGCGCGCCTCGATGAACGGCTCCCACTGGTTGATGGTGGAGACGAAGGGGACGCCCTTCTGGTCGGCGATCTCGCCGGCGGCGAAATGGGAGTCGCCATCGTCCGCCAGCAAAATATCGACCTGATCCTGCAGGATAAGGTCACGTCCGACTTCACCGGCGCGGGTCGGGCTCGATTGCTGATCGCGCATCAGAATTTCAACGGGGTATTTCGTGCCGCCGATCTCCAGCCCGTCGCGCAGCAGGGCCTTCATCGTATCAACCGTATACTGCGCGGGCTCGCTGAAGGTCGCTCGGGGACCGGACAGGGATGTGATGTAGCCGATCTTGATCGTGGTCTCGGCCGCTCTCACGATATTGGGAGCGAACAGGTTGAGAGCCGCCGAGCCGCCGACGAGCGCCGAACTCTGGATCAACTGCCGGCGGCTCAGGCCGCGCTTTTGCGTATCGTCTGTCAATTGAGGTCTCCTCCTCGTGTGACACTTCGAAATCGCCTGTCTCGCAGGCCCTGGTCGTTTCCCGGGCTCCTCCCGCCCGGCATTCGTCTCGTCAGAGGATCGCCGTGGTGCCTCCATCGACCGGGAGCGATGCGCCGGTGACATAGGACGCGGCGTCGGACAGCAGCCAGACGACGGCTGCGGCGACTTCCTCGGGCCTGCCTATCCGCTTCAGCGCCGAACGCCCGGCCATGGCCTTGATCTGGTCGGACTGGGCGGCCGCCTGGGTGAGCTGCGTATCGATGACCCCGGGGCAGACCGCATTTACCCGGATCCCGCGCGGGCCGAGTGCGTCCGCCATGGATGCAGCCATCAGCCGAACGGCGCCCTTCGTTGACGAATAGACGGTGGTAATCGCCGAGCCCCGCAGTCCGCCCATGCTGGACGTGACGACGATGGAACCGGCACGACCGCGCTGGACCATGTCCTGGGCCGCCGCCTGTGCGGTGAAGAAGGCTCCGTCCAGATTGACGGCGGTGATGCGGCGATAGTCTTCCTCGCTGACGGTCAGAACATCCTCTGAAAGCGCGATGCCGGCATTGCACACCATGCCGTCGACGCCGCCGAACGGCGCCGCGGCGGCGATGATCGCCTGCGCATCAGCCTTCTGGCTGACATCGGATGCGATGAAGCTGCATTCGACGCCGAGCGTCGTGATCCGCTCGCACGTCGTCGGCCCGCCCTCGCGCGGTGTCTCGCGAATGTCCGCAACGATCACGGCGCGAGCCCCGGCCTCCGCCGAGGCGATGGCGATGGCGCGGCCGATGCCGCTCGACGCGCCGGTGACGACGATCACCTTGCCGCTCAGGAGCTGGGGGATTGTCATCGGCCCTAGAGCTCCAACCCGGCGAGCAATTCGACGAGATGTCCGTCTGGATCGCGGATAAAGCAGATGGTCGCGCCGTCCTTGACCGGACGGAAAGGGGGGCCTTCCGGTGAGATGCCATGGCGAGCGAGTTGAGCGAGCGCCTCGTCCATGTCATCGACGGTGAGTCCGATATGCGACCGCGCCGTGCCCGCATTCGGTGCGGGATTGGCAAAGAGCTGCTGCAGCTCGACACGCGGCCCGTCGCCCGGCAGCGCCATGAACGCCACTTCGCCAATCTTCTTCTGCTCAGCGTCGCCCATCGGCATGCGCACATGTACGGCAAAGCCGAGCTTCTCGTAGAACGCCACCGAACGATCGATGTCGCTGACGTGATAGCCCGTGTGAACTGCGTTCCTGGCGACCATTTCCGCCGTCCTCCCCTTTGTCCCGCTAAAAGACGTCGACCATCGAGCCGCCGCCATCGACGACGACCGCTTCGCCGGTGACGAAAGACGCCCATTCGCTCGACAGGAACGCGATGACCCGGGCGATCTCATCCGGCTGTCCGGGACGGCGAAGGGGATAGCCGGACGTCGCCCGGTCATACATCGCCGCACGGGTCAGCCCATGTTCTCCCGCGAAATGGTCCATGACCTGATCCGCCATCTCGGTCTGGACGAGTCCTGGACAGACGGCATTGACGCGCACGCCCTTCGGCCCGTAGTCGGCGGCCATTGCCTTCATCAAACCGAGCAGGGCGTGCTTGGCGGCGATATAGCCGGTGGCGCCGCTCACGGCGCGCAGGCCCGCCAGCGACGCCACGAGCACGATCGCGCCCTTGCCCTCGATCAGATCCGGCATCAGGCATCGGCTGGCGATGCGGGCCGTCTCGAGATTGGTGGTGAGCGCCTTGCCCCAGTCTTCGTCGGACAGATCGAGAAGAGCTGCATTGCCGCCGCCGCCCGCGGCATTGACCAAAATGTCAGCCTTGCCGTGATGCGTGTGCAGCAGGGCGAGCGCAGCCTCCATATCGGGGGCACGCGATGCATCGCCACAAGAGATCGGCGACTTGGTGCGCTCGCCAACCTGCTGGAGCGGTTCGAGTACCGGGCCCATCAAGACGCATCGCGCGCCGAGCTCTATGAAAAGCCTGGCTGTGGCCGCACCGATCCCCGATCCAGCCCCGACAATCAGCGCGTTTTTTCCATCCAGGCGCATAGTCAGTGTCCGCCGTTGTTTCGGCGCGGCTGCGCAAGGCCGATGCGGCCAAAGGCCGGCATTTGCGGATGAGGAACAAAGCCGACGCGGACATCGAGCACCGCCGGCACATTCGACGCGATGGCGCGGGCGAAGGCGGCATCGAAATCGTCAAGATCGGTCACGACCTCGCCGTAACAGCCGAAGCCACGCGCGATGGCAGCATAGTCGGTGCCATCAAGTGATCCGCCGAGCTCGAAGCCGCCGAGCTTCTGGCCGAAGGCGATGATGCCCCAGGCGGCGTTGTTGTGAATGATGTTGATGACGGGGAGGCCGTAGCGGCGCGCGGTATCAAGTTCAGCCAGGGTGAAGCCGAAGGAGCCGTCGCCCGTGATGTTCACGACCGTCTCGTTCGGATGAAGGTGCTTGAGGCCGATCGCGAAAGGTGTGCCGAAGCCAAGCTGCGCCATGCAGGCATCGTTGAAGCGCGTCCGCGGGCGCTCGGCCGGCGTCAGCGCGTTGCTCCAGAACGTCGTGTGCCCGCCGTCGAAGACCACGAGCCCCTTGTCGCCAAGCAGCGTTCCGATGCGGCGGGCGAGGGCGGCGGGATGAATTAAGCCGTCGATCGTTTCCGGCAGGTCTTCAAGCGCCCGGGAGTAGCTGGCGAATTCGGCGGTGAGTTCGGTCGTCCAGCGGTTGGGCAGCAGCGGCGCGCTGATTGCCGCGAGCGCGCCTGACAGTTGGCCGAGCACGGCTCGGGCATCGCCGAGCAGCCCCACGGCGAGCGGCGCCGCATTGCCGAGCCGTGTCGGGTCGATATCGATCTGGATCAGTTGCTGTTCGGGCCAGCCGCGGACCGCCGGGCGGTCGACGTCCCACATATAGGACGAGAATTTGCAGCCGACGGCGAGGATGACATCGGCCTCGTGCATGGCGCGATGGATCACCGGTCCTCCGATGACGCCCGAACTGCCGATGAAACCCTCATAGCTGGACGGTACCGCGCCGACGCCGGTCATGGTGGAGGTGGCGGCTGCGCCGAGCCGGCTTATGACGGTCATCAACTCGGCCTGCGCATCGGCATGGCAGACGCCAGTGCCGCCGATGATTAGCGGCCGCTCGGCCCGCGCCAGGATCTCGGCGGCACGCTGCACCGCCGCGGTTTCGGCTGGCTGCCTGCCGGAAGGCAGGAAGTGTGAAAGTGGGGCATCGAGTTCGTCGAGGCCGAAATCGTCGCTCTCGACCAGCACGTCCATTGGAATGTCTAGGTGCACGGGGCCAGGGCAGCCGGTCAAGGCATGGCGCAGGGCTCGTCGGACAAGAGCCGGCAGGCGGGAGACATCGTTGATCGTCGCGTTCCAGGAAGTCAGCCCCTCGAACAGCCGCTTGTGGTCGGCGTCCATCAGCTTGCCTTCATGCGGATAGGCGCTGATCAGCGGCACGTTGGTGGTGATGGCTAGGAGAGCGAGATTGTTGTTGTGCGCGACGCCCAGTCCGGACAGCAGGTTCAGGCCGCCGGGACCCTGCTCGCCGAGACAGACGGCGATCCTGCCCGTCGAATAGAACTCCGCCGCCGCCATGAAGGCGCCAGCTGCCTCGTGGCGCGCGCCGACATATTTGATCGCATTGCCCTTGCTGATCGAGGCAAGAAACGGCCCGAAGGCCCCGCCGACGACGCCGTAGACGTTCTGAATGCCGCTTGCCTTCAGCACGCGTTCGAGTGCCTGGCCGCCAGTCAGTCGGATCTTGTCTTCGGACGCTGTCGCCCGGTTGCTGATGTCGTGCATGGTTTCCTCCCTGCCGATCCAAGTGAGCTCCCTCTTCACAAGGCGGCAACAAGCTCCCGGTTGTTGCTGACGCCCTTGCGGGGCGCCGTGATGCTGGCGATCTTGGGCAGAAGCCCGTCGATCTGATCAATCGGCGTGGCGGCGGCAATGAACCGGTCGCGGCGGACCAGAAGGGCGTGGCCGAGATAGGGGCGCATCGCCGGGGCGCTGAAGAGCGCGGTCGCGTCGCGATAGATCGGAATCGGGGCTTCCACGGGATTCATCCATTCGGGCGTCAGCCCGATGACAGCCGCTCCGGCGGCTTCGAGGCGGGCAACTGTCTCGGCCGAGATCGCACGATCGGGATAGTCCTCGAAGAGGAGGACGACCGGCCTGTCCGGCAGGACCGCGTCCAGCAGGTGTCGGCGGCGGCGCACATCCTCGACGATCGGCTGCGGTATGAGCCGCCCCACCATCGTCTGTCGTTCGGAGCGTCCGTCGGCCCACATCAGGCCGGCGCGAAAGCGAGCCTTGGGCTTGTATCGCATCTGCGCGAAGTAATCCCGCGCCGGCGGGTAGAGTCCAAGGCCGCGAAACGCTGCCCGCGTCAACGCCGCCTTGGTGGCATTCTCCGGCATCATCACCCGGCCCATCCTGAGCGCCAGCGTGATCATCTCCCAGGCGTGCGGCTTTCTCTCGGTCTCATAGCTGTCGAGGACTGCATCATCGACCGGCCCCCGCAGCGCCTCGGCCAGCTTCCAGCCCAGATTGTGCGCGTCCCGAAGTCCGCTGTTCATTCCCTGCCCGGCGAAGGGAGGGGTCAGATGGGCGGCGTCCCCGGCGAGGAAGATGTTGCCGTCACGCCAGCGCGTCGCCATCCGGGCATGGAATGTGTAGACCCGCACGCGCTTGAACACAGCGTCCCGGTCAGGGCCGACACGTGAAAGCAGGTCGCGAACGAAGGCTTCGTCGGTGGCCGCCTTCTCGTCCTCGTCCTGATGCAGCATGAACTCGTAGCGCCGAATATTGTCCGGCCCCGGCAACGAGATGCACGGGCGTGCCGGATCGCAATAGACCTCGGTGTGGCGAAAGCGATTGTTGGTGCGGACGAGATCGACGATCAGCCAGCGCTCGGCAAAGGTCGAGCCCTCAAGCTTGATTCCAAGCTGGCTCCGCGTCGGGGAGCGACCACCATCGCAGGCGACCATATAGCGGCCAGAAACCGCTCTGGTCGCTCCGGCGGCATCGATGATCTCCACGGTTGCGCCGGTGTCGGTTTGGCTGAAGGCGTTCATTTCCCAGCCAAACCATTGACGCACATGCGGATATCGATCGAGGCCAGCGCGCAGGACGCCTTCGAGCTCCGGCTGCTGGAAGCCGTTGCGCTTGTCGAAGCCATACTCGCGCGACGTCGGCTCAACGGTCAGAAACAACTCATGCTTCGGCGACAGATATCGCGATCCATAGCCGCGAGCGACGATCGCCTCGACGGCCTGCGAGAGGCCGATCGCCTGCATCGTGCGCATCGATTCATCGTCGATCGATACCGCGCGCGGTTCTTGAACGGTCGTCAGGTTTCGCTCGATCAGGGCCACCGAGACGCCCATGCCGCCGAGAAGGTTGGCGAGCGTGAGCCCCGTGGGCCCGGCGCCGACGATCACGATGTCGGCGCTTGATGCGTCATCCTTCGACTTCATGACTGTTCCTCACCGGGTGCCATTTGCGCGCCGTCCAGGGACGGGCCTTCTGCGACAGACCGTTTCAAGGCTCCACGGCGATGGGGTTGACGAGCAGTCCGACGCCCGGAATTTCCACCTCGAAGACGTCGCCGGACTTCATGAACACCGGCGGCTCGCGTCGGTCGCCGACGCCGCCCGGTGTACCCGTGAGGATCACGTCGCCGGGCCGCAGGGGCGTGAAGGACGAACAGTAGGAGATCAGCGTTTCGATCGGGAAGATCAGGTCGGCCAGCGTGGCTTCCTGCATCACCTGGCCGTTCAGCCGACCAACGATCTTCAGAGTGCGGTAGTCGCCGACCTCATCGGGTGTCACGAGCTGAGGTCCGAAGGGGCCGGTGGACGGGAAATTTTTGCCCGGCGTGAACTGGAAGGTATGACGCTGCCAATCGCGGATCGTGGCGTCGTTGTAGCAGGCATAGCCCGCGACATGCTCCAGCGCGCGGTCCTCGGGGATGTAGCGGCCACCCCGGCCGATCACCACCGCGAGCTCGGCCTCATAGTCGAGATGATCCGATACGCGGGGCTTCAGGATCGGCTGACGGTGGGCGATTTGCGTGTCGGCGAAGCGCGTGAAGATGGTGGGATGCTTGGCATCCGGGCGCTTGGTTTCGGCCCTGTGCGTTTCGTAGTTGAGGCCGACGCACAGAATCTTGCCAGGATCGGGAACTACCGGCAGGAGCGCGACATCCGCCTCGGTGAATTCTGCGGGGCGGCCGACAACAAGGGGGGCAGCCTCGCCGAGAAGATCGGCCGCAATTGCCTGCCGAAGCGACGTGATGCCGGGACGAATCCGGCCTGTCAGATCGACAATGCCGCCGTCGACACGGGCGCCAAATCCAGGCAGGCCGAGGCGTGTGTAGCTGACGAATTGCATTATCGCGTCTCCAATCTGCAGGCCGGTTCAAAGCACAAGGCGTCCAGATCTTTCCGGATTTCGTGCGGGACTGGCTTTGTGGGTCTTGTCCGGTGCTCGGCCGAGAAGGACGGAGGCACAGCTGACGCGCGTCACCGTGTGTTGGCTGTCACTGGCAACGCAAGCTGTATGGAGGAGCGACCGGATGGCCCCAGGCATCGGGGCGAAAAGCCGTCAAGCACATTGGATCCTCCCGCAACTTATTGACGTGAGGATTATCACATAACGGTAATTCGTCAATCGTTGTTCGACTTAATTTCCGATTATGAGATTTTGGCGACTGATCAGTGCCTTGTGGTGCGGGACGGCGACTGGGAAAAACCGACAGGGCGAGGCAGATGGAGCCGGGGCGGGCGATCAAGGATCGGTGCGAGACCCGGCTCGACGTTTGCCTAGTGCTCGGCCGGCGCCCAACTGCCATGGAGCGACATGCGCAGGCGGAAGGGCAGCTTGACCGTCGCGATCGGGCCTTCGTCGAGGTGCTGGGCGTCGAGCACCACCAGGTCGGTCACCCGGTCGCGAAGCCGGTTGGCGAGCGCCATGACATAGCCTTCACCCTCTGCCGCGTTCTCGGACTTCGGAACAAAGATGGGCTCCTGGAAGCAGGTCTGGTCGTCCGAAAACCAGGTCTTGGTCTTCTGCGTCGCGACATCGACATGCGCCAGCATGTTGAAAAACTGGAATGGCGGCGGCCCGAGCCTCTCGCCGTCATAGGGCTTGGCCGGATCGAAGGCGATGACGAAACCGTGCCGATAGGGGCGGCCCATATAGCGGTCGTCGCTCTTGGGAAACTCGCATGGGAACTGGGTCAGCGGCGTCGATTCGAGGTTGTTGCCGGGCCGGCCCATATCGAAGGTCCAGCGCGTGAGCTGTGACTTCAGCGTCTCGGGCGGCGGAACGCGACCATCGGACTGCGGAAAGAAATAGAAGATGTTGCCGGACGTCACGGGCATGTCGACATAGACGCGGCCCTTGCCATCGTCGAAGGCATTCAGGGTGTGCCCTTGAAAGCCGTTCGGCGCCGTGAACCAGCGGACATCCTTCGCCTCGCCGTTCCGCGGCAGGACGCCGAACAACTGTTCCAGGCCTGGCTGCCACTGAAAGTGCCGACCGCCCTGCTTGATCCGATCGAGATCAGCGGTGAGCGGCATCAGTGGGAAGATCACGTAGTTCTCGGTAACGGCGAAGTCGTGAATCATCGCGGCATAGGGACCGCGCAACCATGTCTCCCGCTTCTTCCGGCCCGTTCGGTCGATCTCATAATAGACGATGTCAGGCGTCGCCTCTCCCTTCGCCTCGTAGCCGAAGCAGAGCAGGTCTCCCGTTTCTGGATCGATCTTGGGATGTGCGGTGAAGGTCGCGCTGGTCAATTGGCCGTTGAAATCCCAAAGGCCACGTGTCTCCAAGGTGACGGGATCAAGCGCGTAAGGCGGGCTGTCTTCTTTGAGTGCCAGCAGAAGGCCGCCATGCCGCACGACATTGGTGTTGGCCGTGCTGTTGGAGATACCGGCCACCGACGGGTCGTTGGTAAAGGTATTGCGGTAAACGCCATGCAGCGACCGGCGCTCTGCCCGCTGGGCGAGCAGCCGCTCCGTCATCACATAGCGACGCCGGAAGTCGACATGGCCGTTCTGGAACGTGAAGCTATGGATGCAGCCGTCGCCATTGAAGAAGATGTCCTGGCCCAGCATCGGCGGGAACTGGGGGTCCGGAGCGACCTGGTAGAACACGCCATCAATCGTGGCCGGCAGATTGCCCTCGACAATCAGGTCGAAGACGTCGCCCTCAAATCGGGCAGGTTCGTAGAGGGCGCCCGAAAACTCAGGCTCCGCAGGGAATGGCACGGTCATCGGTTCCTCCAAACTGTACAACTTTGTACGGTTATTTGGCTTACATCTGCCGGCGATATCCGTCAATAATAGGCGTACGGATGTGTACGGAGAGGAGCTGCCTTGCGGCCTAAAAGTGAGACGAAGCGCCGTCAGTTCATCGCGACGGCGGGTGGCCTTTTTCGCGAGCACGGCTTCGGCGCCGTGAACATGGCCCGCATCGCCGCCGAGGCAGGGGGATCGAAGTCGACTCTCTACAATCACTTCCCGACCAAAGAGGCTCTGTTCGAAGCCTATGTCGTCGAGGCCGGGCGTGAGCCGTTCGCATCGCTGGCCGATGCCGACGATCCCGTCGAGAATGTCGAGGCGGCGCTTGCCGCACTGGCTCGCGCCTATCTGCAACTGGTGCTGTCGCCCGACGTCGTGGCCATCAATCGGCTTGTGATTGCCGAAGCCCCCCGCTTCCCGGAGCTCGGGCGGATCTTCTACGAGAACGGCCCCCGGCTCACATTGGATCGGTTGGAAGCGAGGCTGGCGCAGATCGCGAGTTCCGGCGCGCTGCAGATCGCCGACATTCCAGCGGCGGCGCTGCGCCTCAAGGCGATTGCCGAGACCGATCTCTATGAAAAGCGCCTTTGGGCTCTTGGTCCGGAGCCCAGCACAGCAGACATCGAGAAAGCGGCGACAGACGCTGCCAAGGCGATAGCGATCCTCTATCGCGCGCGGACGCCATAGAGATTTGGCTTTCCGCCGGCTCTCCATCGCGCGTTCGGCGGCCTAGTAGGGCAGCCCGACATAGTTCTCGGCCACGCCGGTCGAGCCGATGGGTGAGGTCGCGATATAGTCGAACTCGGCCCGCTGCATGCGCTGCTCGAACGGCGTGTTGGCCGGAAAGTGATGCAGCAGGCTTGTCATCCACCAGGAGAACCGCTCCGCCTTCCAGATGCGGGCGAGCGCCCGGTTGGAATAAGCGTCAAGTCCCGCATCCGACTTGTCACGATAGTGCTCGATCAGGCCCTGCGACAGGTAGTGGATATCGCTGGCGGCGAGATTCAGCCCCTTGGCGCCGGTGGGCGGAACGATATGAGCCGCGTCACCGGCGAGGAAGAGCCGGCCGAAGCGCATCGGCTCGGCGACGAAGCTGCGCAGCGGCGCAATGCTCTTCTCGATCGACGCGCCCGTCGTGACCGCTTCTGCCACGTCAGCCGGCAGGCGACGACGAAGCTCATCGAAGAACCGCTGGTCCGACCAGTCCTCGACCTTTTCCTCAAGCGATACCTGGACATAATAGCGGCTGCGCGTCATCGAGCGCATCGAGCACAATGCAAAGCCACGGTCGGAGCTTGCATAGACGAGCTCATGTGCGGCGGGAGGCACATCGGCGAGAAGCCCGAGCCAGCCAAACGGGTAGATCCGCTCGAATTCCCGGACCGCTCCATCCGGAAGGCTGCGGCGCGAGACGCCGTGAAAGCCGTCGCAGCCGGCAATGAAGTCGCATTCAATCGCGTGCGACACCCCATCTTTCACGAAGGTGATGCGAGGGGACTGGCCATCAAAATCGTGAAGAGCGACATCGTCCGCTTCATAGATCGTTGTGGCGCCGATGGCAGCGCGCGCCGCCATCAAGTCGTGCGTCACTTCGGTCTGGCCGTAGACCGTCACCGTCTTGCCGCCTGTCAGCCCCTTCAGGTCAATGCGATGGCGGCGGCCGTCGAAGGCGAGCGAAAAGCCGTCGTGGACGAGGCCGTCGCGGTGCAGCCGTTGGGCGACGCGTGCGTCTTCGAGCATCGCCACCATGCCCTGTTCGAGAACGCCGGCACGGATGCGCGAGAGAACATAGTCGCCGCTCTTGCGTTCAATGATGACGTTGTCGATGCCCTGCAACGACAGCAATTGGCCGAGCAGAAGTCCTGATGGGCCCGCGCCCACGATCGCGACCTGAGTTCGCATGTCTTATCCTCCCCTTGCGACGACAGGCGAGGCCGACATCGCAGTTGGTGCAGTGTCGGTCGATCCCGACTTGACGGGAATGGAGCATTCGCGCAGCCTCTTGGACAAATCGAGCATGGATGCGCTATGTCGTCGACATCAGTTCCGGCCTATTGGCTCTATGGCGAACGGCGTGAGGACCGCTTTCCCGATGCGCTGCATATCGAGACGATCGATGCTCGCAGCGCCATCAACAACTGGCGCATCCAGCCACATCGGCATCAGGACATGCACCAGTTCTTTCTCATCGTTGGCGGTGGCGGCAGGGCGCGGATCGATGGCGAGGCGCTCACGCTCGGCCCCGGCACGGCGATGCTCATCCCGCCCTTCGTCATTCACGAGTTCTGGTTCGAGACAGGAACGGAAGGCTATGTCGCCAGTGTCGCGGAGGCGACGCTCCGCCGGTCGCTGGAGGCGGATCCAGGGGCTGCGTCAGCACTCGCGCGGCCGCGTGCGTTCGATAACCCTGAGGAATCGGACGCTTTTGGCGCCTTGCATGGCATAATGCGGGCGGGACTTGCAGAGTTCGCCCGCAATGCGCGCAGCCGAGACATCGGACTGCAGGCCTATGCGATGCTGCTGGCAACCTGGTTCGCCCGGGCGGCGCTCGAAGCCTCGGTCTCGCTCGAGCCTTCAGCCGACAGTCGCTCGGTCCTTGTTCGGCGTTTTGTCGAGTGCATCGAGGCGGAATTTCGCAATCATCTGCCGCTGGAAGCCTATGCGCGCCAGCTCGGCGTCTCAGTGCCACACCTGACGCGCTGTTGCCGGGAAACGCTTGGCCGGTCCGCGATCCGCGTCATTCATGACAGGCTGATGCTCGAGGCGAGGCGACATCTCGTCTATACCTCGATGAGCGTTTCGCAGATCGCTTTCGGGCTTGGATTTTCCGATCCGGCCTATTTTTCGCGCTTCTTTGCCGCACGCGCCGGTCGGTCGCCGTCGGACTATCGATCCGACGGCTGATCGGGTTCGGCGTCAGGCAGGAATTGCATCGCTGCGATCAATTGCGCGGCGTGTCGCAGCGCCGCTCCCGTCGTGATGGCCATCGTCGGCAGGACCAGCCATTCCAGCGTCCATGCCGCGCCGGAGCGTTCGTTCTCATGGACCAGCGCCTGGTGCAGCGTGCCGGCAAGGCCGGCATTGAAGCGGGCGAGGGCGGTCAGGACCTCCGCGTCGACGGGGTTTGATTTGTGTGGCATGGCGGACGAACCGCCGCCGCCGGCGATCTGGACGGCGGCGACTTCGTTCTGCGCCATCAGTGCGATATCGGCGCCGATCTTGCCGAGTGTCCCCGACACGAGCGAAAGCCAGCCGCCCCATTCGATGATGCTGTCGCGCGCCGTATGCCAGGCCGGAGCCGCGGAAAGACCGAGACGTTCCGCCAGCTTCTCCGCGATTAAATCGCCCTTGCCGTCGAGGCCGGAGCGGGTGCCGACCGGCCCTCCAAATTGCACGACGAGCAGTCGCGGCGTGATTTCGGCGAGTCGCGCCTCATCGCGCTCCAGCGGCCGCAGCCACGTATCGATCTTGTCAGCGGCCGTGAACGGCAGCGCCCGCTGCATGCGCGTCTGAGCCATGAGGGCGACACCGCCATTGATCTCCTGCAGGTGTCGAAGCGCGCTGATCAAGGCCGCAAGACGAGCGCTGAGTTCGGCAATGATCGGCTTCAGCCTCAGGATGAGCGCGGTATCGACGAGATCCTGGCTGGTCGCCCCGAAATGCAGCCATTTGCCGTGCGGCTCACCTACTGCCGTCCGCAGCAGTGCGACAAAGGAAGGCCCGACGACGCCATCCTTCGCCATGCCGGCCCGAAGCGCGTCGAGCGGCGGCCGGAACGCATGACAGGTCGCCGCGATGGCAGCGGCAGACTCGGATGGGATGATCCCAGCGTCAGCTTCGGCACCGGCCAACGCCGTCTCGAAGGCCAGCATGGCCTCGATCTCGCTGCCTTCGGAAAAGAAGGCCTCGATCGCCGCGTCGCCGGCGAGTGCGCTGAGCAGGCTGGTCGTCATGGTTTCCGTTCGGATCGGGGTGAGCGGTGCGACGGGCGGTGGACCTCATGCCCACGCGCTGCCCGCTATATGTCGAAGAACACTGTTTCCTTGTCACCCTGAAGATGAATGTCGAAGGTGTAGGTGGGCTGGCCGCTGTCGTCGGATCGCGCTGCGATCAGCGTCGGGACGCGGCCGCGATGCTCGATCCGGGTCAGCACCGGATCTGTCGCATTGGCCTCTTCCTCGTCACCGAAATAGAGCCGTGTGTGCAGGCCGATATTGATGCCGCGCGCCACGATCCAGAACGTGATGTGCGGCGCCATCGGCCGGCCGTCGAAATAGGGGGCTGAACCGGGCTTGATCGTTTCGAAGCGGAAATCGCCAGTCACGCCGTCTACTGGCTGGCGGGCCCAGCCGGTGAACGCAGGATCAGCAGCGCCGCGATGCTCGCCACGTCCGGGATAGAGGCCATCGGCGTCTGCCTGCCAGATTTCGATCAGCGCGTCCTTCAGGATGTTGCCGCCGCCATCGAAGACACGGCCAGTCACCACAATCCGTTCGCCCCTGACGGCCTCGGGAACAGTTTCGGAACCGAGATCGGCGGCATAGAGGCCGTGGATTCCGATGAAGTTCGGGTTGGTGCCGATATGAACATAGGGGCCGGCGGTCTGCGACGGGCTCTCCTTGAGCCTTCCGAGCTTCTGGACCATCAATTGCCCTCCTTGCGGTTCTCGAACATCGTCGCGCGGCTTCCGCGCAGCACGATGTCGAACTTGTAGGCGAGGGTGTCCATCGGCAGCGATGCCGCGCGGTCGAGCGCTGCCACCAGCGTCTCCACCGCTTCGCGGCTCGGGATGCTCATGACGATCGGGCATTGCCAGATCATCGGATCCCCCTCGAAATACATCTGCGTGATCAACCGCTGGGCGAAAGCGTGGCCGAAGACCGAGAAGTGGATATGGGCCGGCCGCCAGTCGTTGACCCCGTTCGGCCAGGGATAGGCGCCCGGCTTGATGGTCCTGAACCAGTAGCGCCCCTCCTCGTCGGTGATGGTGCGTCCGCAGCCGCCAAAGTTTGGATCGATCGCCGCCAGATAGGTTTCCTTCTTGTGGCGATAGCGGCCGCCTGCATTGGCCTGCCAGAACTCGACGAGCGCGCCCGGCACCGGTCGTGCATTCTCGTCCAGAACACGGCCATACACGATGATGCGAGGACCGATCGGATCGCCCGTCGTCGCGTAGTTGCGGATGAGGTCGTTGTCGAGCGGGCCTAGCATGTCATGGCCGAAGACCGGGCCCGTCATCTCCGAGATCGTGTTGCCGAGCGAAAGCAGCGCCTTCTGCGGAGAGCGCAACACGGAAGTCTTGTATTCGGGGGTGAACGCTGGGGGATGCCAGGCGCGGTCGCGCTGAAAGAACGCGCCGTCCTGATAGGATGCATTGTCGTTTCGCATGAGTGGACCTCCTCCCGATCCTCCGCCGTCAGCCTGTGGTCTTCGCTTCGGCGTCCATTTCCGCGTATGTCTTCGCGGCAATCTTGAAGGCGTGGTTCGCCGCGGGCACGCCGGCATAGATCGCGACATGCAGGAGCGCTTCCTTGATGTCGTCCATGCTGGCGCCGGTGTTCCGGGTCGCGCGGATATGCATCGCGACTTCGTCATGATGGCCGAGCGCTGCCAGAAGCGCGATGGTCAGCATTGAACGTTCGCGTCTTGAGATCGTATCGCGCGACCAAACCGAGCCCCAGGCGCTCTCGGTGATCAGGGTCTGGAAGTCGGCGTTGAACGCGGTGGTCGACGCCACGGCCGCGTCGACATAGGAGGCGCCCAGAACCGTGCGGCGCGTCTCCATGCCGGTCTTGTAGCGCTCGGTCGGCTCAGACATGTCCGTTCTCCTCGAGATGGCGGGCGATGAGGGCCGCGAGAGCAGCGGGCTGCTCGACCGGCGGGATATGGCCGCACGATGCGATGGTCTCGAACCGGGCGCCGGCTATGCGATCTGCGGTGGCCCGGACGAGATCGGGGGGCGTCGAGAGATCCTGGTCGCCGGCGGCGACGAGCGTCGGCACGGCGATGGCACCGATCCGCTCGGTCAAGTCGGCGTCGCGGATTGCCGCGCAGCTGCCGACATAGCCCTTTGGCGGGGTGCGGAGCAGCAGATTGCGCCAGCCGGCGAGCTGCACGGGATTCGTTTCGCGGAAGGCTGGCGTGAACCAGCGCTCCATGACCGCGTCGGCGATCGGCTCAAGTCCGCCATGCCTGACGGCGTCGATCCGGGCATTCCAGCTCTCGGTAGTGCCGATCCTGCACGCCGTATCGGCCAGAACCAGCGCCGCAAGGCGTTCCGGTGCGCGGAGCGCCAGATTTTGCGCGATCAAACCGCCGATCGAAAGCCCGACCAGTGCAAAGCGATCCAGTTTCAGGTGATCGGCGAGGGCGAGCAAATCGTTGGTGTGATCGTCGATGGAATAGAGACCGGCAGGCGCGTCGGAAAGTCCGTGGCCGCGCTTGTCGTGCAGGACCATGCGCCAACGCTGGCCGAGCCGGGCGACGACTTCGTCCCAGATCCGGAAATCCGTGCCGAGAGAGTTGACGAACAGGATTGCCGGGCCACCGACCCGCCCGGTCTCGGTCCAATGGATCACCTGATGGTTCAGCAGCGAAAACGCCATGGCAGATCGAGGTCCGAAGCAAAGTGACACAGCAGGCTTAGCCCCTGCGGATATTCATGTAAAATGAGATATTGGCTGATCCATATAACTCAGGAGTTATGATGATTGACAGCATGCGCGGCGAGCTTGTCGATGCGCGGATCAAGCTGCGCCATCTTGTGTGCTTCCTGGAAGTCGCGCGGCTGAAGAGCGTCGTCCAGGCGGCGTCCGTGCTCGGCCTCAGCCAGCCCGCCGCCTCCAAGACGATCCAGGAACTGGAAACGATCCTGGGGGTCGAACTCTTCGATCGCAGCCGCCGCAATCTGATCCTCACGGCCTATGGCGACGTGTTTCAGCGCTATGTCGGCGCGAGCCTGACATCGCTCAAGCAGGGTGTGCGTTCGGTGGTTCAACCGGACAGCACCGTCGCCTTCACAATCGGAGCGCTGCCCACCGTTTCGGCGAGCATCCTGCCGTCCGCCGTGCTGCATTTCAGCGCCCAGCGTCTCGGCATGAAGCCGCGCATCATCACCGGGCCCAATGCTTTCCTGATGTCGCAGCTGCGCGTCGGCGATGTCGATCTCGTCATCGGCCGCATGGCCGAACCGGAGACCATGCGCGGCTTTGCCTTCGAGCATCTCTATTCGGAAGCAATCGCTCTGATTGTCCGGCCCGGTCATCCGCTGCTGGGGGGCCCCGGCTTCGATATCGGCGCGATCAGCGGCTTCCAGATGCTGATGCCGCCGCCAGGGTCGATCATCCGGCCGATCGTCGACCGCTTTCTCGTCGCCCATGCGGTCGGACCTCTCGTCGCGGGGGAGATCGAGACCGTGTCGGACGCCTTCGCGCGCAGCTATGTCCGCGCATCCGATGCGGTCTGGATCATCTCGAAGGGCGTGGTCATCGAGGATGTGACGCATGGCTTTCTCGCGATGCTGCCGGCAGACACATCGGACACGCAGGGTCCCGTCGGCCTTACGACGCGCGCCGACGTGCCGCCAACGCTGCCGGTCCAGCTCTTTGTCCAATCGGTTCGCGCGGTCTTGGCGGGTCGCGCCGGCTCCGTGTGAGCCGGCGCTGTTGGCGCTTGGTCAGAACGGATATTGCTGCGACCCTTCGATCGTGACCCACCGCAACTCCGTGAACTCGGAGATCACGGCCTTGCTGCCGAAACGGCCATAACCGGACGACTTCACACCGCCAAAAGGCATTTGCGGTTCATCGGCGACGGTCGGTCCGTTGATGTGGCAGATGCCACTCTCGATCCGTTTTGCGACTGCGAGCGCGCGCTTGATGTCCTGTCCGAACACGGCGGAGGAGAGGCCGTATTCGGTGTCGTTAGCGACCCGCACGGCCTCGTCGACACCGTTGACGCGAACGATCGGCTTCACCGGACCGAAGGCCTCTTCCGAATAGACGCGCATGTTCGGAGTCACGCGGTCGATCACGGTGGCCTCGACGACCGTGCCAGTGCGTTTCCCGCCAGCGACGAGGATGCCGCCCTTGGAAACAGCGTCCGCGATCAATTCGTCCATCCGCTCGGCAGCCTTGAGGTCGATGAGCGATCCGAGAACCACATGGCCACGCGGATCACCGGCGGGCAACGAAGCCGCCTTCGCCGCGAATTTCGCGACAAACGCGTCGGCGACCTTTTCGTCGACAATGATGCGTTCCGTCGACATGCAGATCTGGCCCTGGTGCAGGAAGGCGCCGAACGCGGCCGCCGAAACGGCCTGATCGATATCGGCATCGTCGAGCACGAGAAACGGTGCCTTGCCGCCGAGTTCCAGCAGCACGGGCTTCAGGTGTTCGGCCGCGAGCTTGGCGATGATCCTTCCAACCTTGGACGATCCTGTGAAGTTGACCCGTCGGATCGCGGGATGCGCGATCAGCGCCTCGATAACGGTCGGTGCGTCGGCTGGAGCGTGTGAAATCACATTCACCACGCCCTTCGGGAAGCCGGCATCGTTCATCACCTGGCCGATCAGATGGTGCGTGCCGGGGCAGGCCTCTGACGACCGCAGGATGACCGTGTTGCCGCAGGCAAGCGGAGCGGCAATTGCTCGCGCACCGAGGATGATCGGCGCGTTCCAGGGCGCGATGCCGAGCACGACGCCGGCCGGCTGGCGAATGGCGAGCGAGAGGATGCCGGGCTTGTCGGCAGGGATGATTTCACCGGTAATCTGGGTCGTGAGAGCCGCAGCCTCGCGCAGGTGGCCGGCGGCGAGATGCACGTTGAACCCCGCCCAAGGAGCTGTGGCGCCGGTCTCTTCCAGCATGAGTTTGACGAAATCGGCCGCGCGGCTCTCCAGCAGGTCCGCCGCCTTCATGAGCAGTGCGCGCCGTTCACTGGGGCCGGTCTCGGACCAGCTTTCGAACGCCTTGGCGGCCGACGCGACGACCGCATCGACATCGGCGAGGCCCGCCGCTGCGGCGCTGGTTGCCACCGCGCCGGTCACCGGGTCCTTGCGGTCGAAGGTGGCGCCGGAGGCGGCATCTGCTGCTTCGCCATCGATGATGAAACCGATCTTCATGGTTCTCTCCTGCTTCAGGATGTCAGCCGCGTATGGCTGGGCATGGATAGGGCCGACGGCTCAGAAGCCGAGGACATCCGCATTGATGGAGGCTTCGAGGCCGCCATCGACCGGGAGGTTGGCTCCGTTGATCCAACGGGCGCCGTCGGAGGCGAGGAAGAGGATCGCGGGTGCGATGTCTGGCGCGCTGCCAGCCCGGCCGACGCGCGTGATATCGCTGTCGACCCGTGCATCGCCGAATACCTTGCGGAACTCGTTGAGGATCGGCGTCGTGACCGGGCCGGGGCTGACGGCGTTGACGCGAATGCCGCGGTCGCGGAACAGGGCTTGATGTGCAGCGCGCTGCGTCCAGAGCAGCAGCGCCTCCTTTGAGATGGGATAGCCTTCGCCTTCCGCGATCGCGAATTCCTTGACGATCTGGTCGGGATCCGGGAAGCCCTGCACGCCGACGAGACCCTTCGCCCGCTCGAGATTGGCGCGCCAGCCATAGCCGGCGACAGAGGCCACATTGACGACGGCGCCACCCTCGCGGATATGCGGCGCGACGGCCTCGGACAGCGCCCGAAGACCATAGAAATTGATCGCGATCGTTTTGGCGTCGCCGAGTGTCCCGGAAACGCCGGCAACATTGGCCAGTGCATCGATGCGTTGCGGCAAACGGGAGACCAGTTCTGCGATCGATTCCGGCGACGAGATATCGGCCTTGATGAATGACTGCAGCGGTGCAGCCGGAACGTTCCTGTCGACGCCAATAACATCCGCGCCGAAGGCTAGCGCGAGCTCTGCCGTGCGGGCGCCGATACCGGAGGCGACGCCGGTGATGAGAATGGTCTTGCCGAACAGCATGGTTCTGTCTTTCGTTTCCGTTGTCTTGAAATGCGGCTAGGGCGTGCCGACCGAGGGCGCTGCGCCGATCCCGCCGTCATCCGGTGTTTGCATGCGGGTGGCCGACGGGACGCCGAGAATGCGATAGCCGAGCGGCAGCAGGCCGAGGCCGAAGCGGCGCTCCAGCCAGCCCCAGATGCCGCGCGGCACGAACAGCGAGAAGACGAGGGCGGTGGCGCCGAGCCCGATCAGGTACCAGACGCCGCTGCCACCGAACCACGTCTCGATCAGGAAGAAGATCAGCGCGCCCAGGATCGCGCCTTCGAAGGTTCCGAGGCCGCCGACCAGCACCATGAAGATCATGTAGGCGGTCCACTGGACGCCGAAATAGGTCTTGGGCTGGAAGGTGATCGCGGTGGAGAGCCAGAGAGCCCCAGCCAGCGCCGCGCCGAAGGCGGCGAAGACATAGATGATGCGCTTCGTTCCCATCACGCGGACGCCGAGAGACGCTGCTGCCTCCTCATTGTCGCGGATCGCCTGGATCGCCGAGCCGATGCGGCTGCGGAGCAGGACGAACAGGATGACAAGGATGGCCGTCATCGAGCCGAGCGCTACCCAGTAGTTGAGCGCGTGCCGCGTGTCGGCGTCGTAGGCGTTGAGCGCGATCAATGAGGTGCCCGTCTCGCCCTGCACCAGACTGTCGAGATTAACCAGAAGGTGGCAGAGTTCGGCCACAACCCACATGCCGATCGCGAATTCGCCGCCCCTCAGCCGCAGCATGAAGCTGGAGATCGGCAGCGATACGGCCGCGATGATGACGGCCGCGAGCACAAGCGACACATAGACGTTGAGGCCGGCATCGGCGAGCCGCACGGCGGCATAGGCGCCGAGCCCGAAAAAGGCCTGCTGTCCGACGGAGACGAGACCGCCATAGCCGGCGAGTGCGTTCCATGTCACCGCGAGGATGACGTAGATGAACAGCGTCGTCAGCTTGTCGATCGCGTTGTTGCCGAAGAAGAACGGCCCTGTTGCGAGGATGGCGAGGATGATCGCTGCGGCAAGGATGGAGATGCGCGACTGCAGCGTCCATCGCTCGACCCGGACGGTGGGATCCTGGCTCATGCGGAACGCCTCACGGTCTTGCGGAACTTAGTGCCGATCGTGTCGAGATGGAGACGGCCGAACAGCACGGCGAGGAAGACGATGTGACCGGTGATCAGGAAGCCCTGTGGGCTGATCTGGGCACCGAGGCTCTGCGCCACGCCGAGCACGATGCCGCCGATGAGCGTGCCCCAGAGCGAACCAGCGCCGCCGATGACGGCCGCCTCGAAGGCGAAGATTAATTGCGGTCCGCCGGCATAGGCATCGAAGGTAGCGCGCATGCCGAGGAAGGCGCCGGCAATGCCTACCGTCACCAGCGCGATGGCCGCAGCTGCAGCATTGACGCGCTTGGCATTGATGCCGATGAGGCCGACCGTATCCGGATCCTCGGCCGTGGCGCGGATCGAACGCCCGAGCTGCGTCCGGGTCAGGAAAAGTTGCAGCCCGCCGAGAATGACGACCGCGGCGACGAAGGTCAGCGCCGCCAGCTTGCCGATGTAGAGGTCGTCAGTGATCGTCCAGCTGTCATAGGAAAGCTCGTCGATGAACGGGGCGAGCGAACGGGTGTCCGCGCCGAACTGCTCGAACAGGAGGTTGTCGAGCACGATCGAGAGGCCGAAGGTCGAGAGGATCGGTACCAGCATCCCGCCGCGCTGGCTCCGCTCCAGGATCGTCCGCTGCAGGACCCAGCCGAGAACCGCCATGGCAGGCAGCACGAGGATCAGCGCACTGAAGGGATTGAAGCCGTATTGGTCGGCGAGCACGTAGAGTGCGAAAGCGGCGACGATGGCGAGGCTGCCATGCGCCAAATTGATCATGCGCATCACGCTGAACATGAAGGAGAGACCGCAGGCGATCACGGCGTAATAACCGCCGAGCAGGATGCCCTGCACGATCTGGTTGACCCAAATCATCATGCGCTGAGCCTCCCCTTGGCGATGCCGAGGCCAAAATAGGCTTCGGATACCTGCTCGCGCGTGATCTCGCCGCGCTTGCCTTCCAGCACGATCTTCCCCTCCAGCATGCAGACGATCCTGTCCGCCACCCGCATGGCACGGCGCAGATCCTGCTCGACCAGCACGATTGTCGTGCCGCCATGGATGAGCGTATCGAGCGATGCGTAGACGCGGTCGACGGCAAGCGGCGACAGGCCGAGCGAGACCTCGTCGAGCAGCAGGATTTCCGGATTGGTCATCAGTGCGCGGCCGATCGCCGTCGCCTGCTGCTCGCCGCCCGAAAGATTGCCCGCCTTTGCCTTGCGCCGCGGTACGAGATTGGGAAAGGCCTCGAAGACCCGGTCGAGCGTCCAGGGCCCCTTGCGGCCGGCAGAGCGCGCCAGGATCAGGTTTTCCTCGACGGTCATCTGGCTGAACAGGCGCCGGCCTTCCGGGACCAGCGCGATACCGAGCCCAACGCGGCTGTGGGAGGGAACGAGCGTGATATCCGTTCCGCCAAAACGCACGTTGCCGCCCGCCGGAAGATGGGCGCCGGCGATCGCGCGGAGTAGCGTCGTCTTGCCTGCACCGTTGGCGCCGACGAGCGCGATCGTCTCGCCCTTTTCAACGGAAAGGTCGACGCCGCGCACCGCCTGCAGCAGGCCATGGCGGACGTCGAGGTTCCTGATCTCGAGGAGGCTCATTCCGCGCTTCCTCCAAGATAGGCTTCGACCACGGCAGGCGTCTTCATCACCGTCGCGGGATCACCGTCGGCGATGATGCGGCCCTGGTCCATGCAAACAAGGCGATCAGCCACTTCGAGCAGGATATGGACGATGTGCTCGATCCAGACGATCGCGATGTCGCGCCGGCGCAGTTCGCGGATCGTGGCGACGAGTTCATTCGCCTCGCCATCCGTCAGTCCGCCGCCGATCTCGTCGAGCAGAAGCAATTTGGGATTAGTCGCCAGCGCGCGCGCCAGCTCGAGCCGCTTGCGGTCAAGCAGGCCAAGCGTCTCGGCGCGGCGGTTGCAGAGATGGAACATGCCGCAGAGGCGCAGCGAATCCAGCGCCCGTTCATAACCCTCGTCACGCGGAAACCCGCCGCCATTCGCGGCTGCCACGAAGACGTTCTCGAACACCGTCATTCCGCCGAAGGGCCGCGGAATCTGGTGCGTTCGGACGATGCCGCGCCGGCAACGCTCCGAAGCCGAGACATGGGTGACGTCCTCGCCGAGGAGGTCGATCGTGCCGCTGGTCGGAGGATGCGCACCCACGAGCACGCTCAGGAACGTCGTCTTGCCGGCGCCGTTAGGGCCGACAATTCCGACCGCCTCGTCGGCGCGCATCGAAAAGTCGATCCCGTCCAGAACGACCAGCGCACGGAAGCGCTTGTGCAATCCAGAGACCGTTATGATCGGCTTGCCTTTTGCCTCGCTCACGCTTTGATCCATTCGGGTCTGTTCTGTCATCGCGACAGGAAGGGGAGGGTGGACCTCCCGCGCATCGACGCGGAAGGTCCGTCCTGTCAGCCGTTGAGCGGCAGCAGCTTGGCCGCGATCGGGACCTTCGAGTCCGTCGCATTGTCAGT
The DNA here is from genome assembly GCF_900129325.1 of Kaistia soli DSM 19436. Classification (GTDB taxonomy): domain Bacteria; phylum Pseudomonadota; class Alphaproteobacteria; order Rhizobiales; family Kaistiaceae; genus Kaistia; species Kaistia soli. Next base: position 207,130 of record NZ_FQUP01000005.1, read on the forward strand.
GACGACGAAGTCGAGCTTGAACTTCGAGCCCGGGGCTGCCTTGACCCATTGCGTGCCGACGATCGGACCCGGCGAAACGTTCGGCACCGGGCCGCTCGTGAAGTCGACCTTGCCGGAGATGGTGACCGTGTTCAGCGTGCTGATCGCCTTGGCGATGTCCGCCTTGCTCTTGGGATCGGTGCTTGCTTTGAGCGCGGTAAATCCGGCGTCGAGAAGCGAGAGAGTGGCGCCAAGCTGCTGCGTCCACTGCTTGCCGGAGCTTTCTTCATAGCCATTGGCAAGCGCCTCGCCGCCAATGCCCGTGAGCGATGAGGTGTAGGGGAAGGTCTTGTGCCAATAGGCGTTGTTGCCGAGATTGTAGCCCAGCGAGCCGAGCGCCTCGACGCCGTCCGGAAACAGGCCTGTCTTGGCGAGCTGCGCGATCTTCAATTGCTTGCGGAGGCCCTGCTGCGCCGCCTGGCGCCAGAAAGCAGCGAAATCCGGCGGGATGGGGAAGGAGTTGAAGATCTCGACCTTCTCCTTCTTGAACAGCGATATCTGGGAGGAATAGTCGGTTGTTCCATCCTCGTAAGCGCCCGGATCTATGATAGTAAACCCGGACTTCTCGAGCAGCGGGACAAGATTGGCGCGGATCGCATTGCCGTCCGCGTCGTTCGGATAGAGCACGCCGACCTTCTTGTTCGTCTCGATAAGGCCGAACTGCGAGACGTACATCTTGTAGAATTCGCCGACGCCGAAACCGAAATGATACGTCCATTTGAACGGCGAGGGCGCGCCCGGCTTGGCGCCGCGGCCGAAATACCAGGCCTCCCAAGGCATGACTGTCGATAGGCACGGAACGCCCGCCGCCTCGGCGGCATCGGCAACGGGATTGATGGTCTCCGGCGTCGATATCGCGAGGATCAGATCGACCTGATCGCTGTTGATCAGCGATTTGGCGAGTTGGCTGGCGCGCGAGGGATCCGACTGCGTATCGACATCGATGATCTGGACCTCGTAGGTCTTGCCGCCGATCGCTAGACCCTTGGCTAGAGACTTGCGCGCCAGATCGAGAACATAGCCGTCGGTCTGGCCGAAGCCGGACAAGGCACCGGTGCGCGGACTGACGAAGCCGACCTTGATGATATTGTCCGCCCCGGCGGCGAACGCGCGCCCCTGTGTTGCGAGCATCAATCCGCCAGCACCTATCCCGGCCATCAATTGGCGGCGGTTGGGGCGCAGGCATGCCTCATGGTTCGAATGACTAGACATTGTTTCCTCCCTGTTCGTTCCCCATGTGCCGAGAGCCGGCGCTGGATCGGGTAGTCTCCCGGCTGGCTCGAAACCGTGATCCAGCGCAGCTCGGTGAATTCGGAATGGCTGCGACGCAAAGCCCGCCGCAGTCGCATCTGCGAGCGTTGCCGCAGCGGCGCGGCTTGCAATCTCACGCGTGACGGGATTCAGCCGATCAAACGTACCGCCATCCGAGGCCGGCATGTCGTGATCGCGCAGAAGCAACGGAACATCGAGCACAGCGTCCTCCTCCGACGACAGGCCGCAGAAATCCGGCGCCGGAAACAGTCGCTTCCGGTCTCAATGAAGTCATCAAATTGCCCGTCTCCGTCGCCGGGACGTTTACGGAAAAATCTGCTGCACTCTGAAGGGAACGTTTGCTTCGCCTTGCTCCTCGAAAGGCAAAAGTCCGTTCGCTGTTCGCTTCCTCCGACCATCCAGTTCTTTGGCTGGATTGACGATGATCAGTAAGCCTCAGCGCGGCAGATAGAGGAATGCATTATTCTCGACATAAATAGCACTTTCCTGGATAGTTCGAGTGGTTTCCGTCGAGGTTCCCGCCCGTCATGGTCAGCGCCCGCATCGCATCATCAGCCCCCTTGAGAGCCGACCGGCTTCAGCGTGCTGGCGCTGCCGTGGTTGCGTCGAAGATAGAGACGGGACTTGCCGAGCGCAGTTGGTCAATCTCGGATCGGGAAAAGCGTCATCATTGCCAGCTGTTCTGCGTTCTGCACGGCCGGGCCGTGTTCATCGGGGTCGACCGCCACCGGATGGACCTGCTGGCGCCGGTCATGCTGTGGCTGCCGCTCCCGGTTGCCGGAGAGTTTCGCCTGGAGGCCGGCGGCGATGGCATCACAGCGATGATCGCAGAGGACTTTGTCTGGCGGATCATCGGCGACAGCCCTGTCGCGACCCATCTGCGGCCGATGCTCGAGCGAGTGGTGGTTGCGCCCAGCGACCGGATCGCGCTGCAGCTCGCCGAAATTGGGGTGTCGCTCAATGCGCTCATCCGGGAATCGCGCGAACCGCAAGCGGGAGGCGCAGCGATGATGGCGCTGCACCTCGGCGTCGTCATGCTCCACCTGTGGCGCGCCTCTGGCGGAGGGGCTGCGACGGCCCAACGCGGGAGCGGGGTGACGACGGTTCAGCGTTTCCGCCAGCTCATCGAGCTCCACTACCGCGAAAATCTCGGCGTTGACGACTATGCCGATCGGCTCGGCGTAACCCGCGCTCATTTACACGATGCCTGCCTGCGCGCCACGCGGGAGACGCCTTTGGCGCTGATCCATGTCCGCCTGCTCGAGGAGGCGCAATCCCGCCTCGAGCAAACCGACTTGTCGGTCGAGCAGATCGGCTACAGCCTTGGTTTTCGTGATCCGAGCTATTTCAACCGCTTCTTCAAGCGGCTGACCGGTGTGACGCCGGGTGCCTACCGTCAAAGCGGTCCCGTGGCGCGCACTACACGGGAGCCGCTTTCCTTCGCGGCATGGCCATGAAGTGGTATCGGGAGAGCTGCGCGTTCAGCCAAGCTGCTCGGCCATGAACCCCTCGATCATTCGTGCCGTCGCCGTTACGGCCGTATATATCTGGGGCTGCGTTTCCGTCGTCAGCGAGCGCGCCTCTATAATTACCGAGACAGACGCATTGATGCCAAGTTCGGCATTGCGCAGCGGAGCCGCGATGCCGATCAAGTCGCGGTCAACCTCGCTGCGCGTCTCGCAAAATCCAAACTTGCGGATGGCTGCGAACGAAGCGGCAAGCGCTTCACGCGTCTCCTCGCTCGCCTTATCGGCCAGAAGCGCCGTGATGTTGCGTTTCGGCAGCGAGGACAGCACCGCTTTGGACGTCGCGCCCCGAAGAAGCGGCATCGGGCGCCCCAATTCGTAACTCGTCTTGAAGGTCGCGGCAGGCATGCGGTGCTCGGCCACGCACATGACGGTCTTGCCATAGAGGCGGGCCAGAATGGCCGTACAAGCGACGCCAGCCTGCGTCGCCAATGGCTCCAGGAATTTTGTGCCCGATCGGATGAGGGGATCGGTCAGCACGATCCTGCGGTAATATTCGACAAATAGTGGCCCAAGCCGATAGTGCGATTCGACGGTGCTCTCGAGCATCTCGACGGCGACCATTTCGCGGACCAGCCGATAGAGCGTGCTGGCCGATGTCTCGAGTGCCTCCGACATCTCGGCTACGGTCAGAGACGGCCTGTTCTCGTCGAACAGCGCCAATATGCGCGTATATCGCGTGATCCCCATCATCGAGTCATCGCCCCGTAGCTGCACCGCTCATCAATTTGTCGAATGACGGTATCCCATCCTCACACGATCTCGACAATTCCCGACAGGCGGCCGCGATGCCCCTGACGGGCGGGTAGAATTGCACGCCGCAGCTGCAAGGCCCCTGTCATCCCCAAAGCGTGAGGGCTCGGTACTCTATCCTCGTAGCTCTATGGACTTAATTACCGAATATCGATAATTATGGCCATACAGTATGCAAATTTCTCTCATTAAGATAACTAGAATGGACGCGAAGAGGGCTCCCATGTCGCACAATCCCGTTCAGGCCGGTGCCTATCTGCATCACGTCGCGTTCGAGAGTTCGAACCCGAGGCGGCTCGCAGAATTCTATGCCGCCAATATGGACATGACATTGATCGAAGTCGGGCCCGCCGAATTCCGCTGCGAGGGACCCTTGCGCCGATTCGTTGCCGTGCAGGGCGAGGACAAGAAGCTCGCCTATGCAGGATTGGCCTGCCGGGACGCGGCGGTCCTCGCCGCTCTAAGGGCCCGAGCGGAGACGAACGGCATCGAGATTCTTCCCAGCATCTCGCCCTATTTTGGAGATGATGCCTTTGCGGTTCGCGACTATGACGGTCATCTTCTGTGTATCGGCGTGGCCATCGAGCGCACGGTTGCTTACAAGCCCGGGCATGAAGGACTGCACGCGCCGACGCAGCATCTGACCTTCGCTACCCAGAACCTGCCGGGTTTCAAGGAGTTCTACGTCGATCGCATGGGCTTCTTCCTGTCGGATCGCGTTCTGCATGCTAATGGCGATCTGGCGACCGTCTTCACGACTACTAACCATGAGCATCATACCATCGCCTGCTTCAAATCGAACCGGACCGGTGTCGATCATCACTCCTATGAGGCGGGCAGCTTCGAGACGATCAAGAAGTTCTGCGACCGGTTCGCCGCGAACGGTCAGCTGTTGAACTGGGGGCCGGGCCGTCATGGACCGGGAAATAATCTCTTCGTCTTCTACACGGACCCCGACGGAAACTGGATCGAAATCTCCGGAGAGCTCGAGACGATCTACGATCGCGAGGTGATCGACTGGCCGCAGGATCCGCGGACGCTGAACAAATGGGGGCCAGCCATCCTGAGGTCCTGAGCGACCGCAGCGATTCTGGCCCCATCGAGCGGCTCGACGACGGAAGTCTGAAGTCGGGCCGCGCTCTGCGCCGGTGAGGCGGTTTCCAGCTAGGGGGAGCGCGCCTGATCGGTCGTGCCTGCCACATGCCGCTATGGCTTGACCCAGGTCGCGCCAGAAAGGACGCCGCCGTCGACGACGATGGCCTGTCCGGTGATGTAGGACGAGGCAGCCGAACTCAGTAGCAGTGTGGCGCCGATCAACTCATCTGGATGAGCGAGCCGGCCCGCGGGGATGAAGCGGGCGAACCATTCGGCACGATATTCGTCGTCCCAGAGCGGGCGCGTGAACTCCGTCTTCACAAAGCCCGGCTCGATCGCATTGACCTGGATATTGTCGCCGACCCATTCGCGCGCCATCGCCTTGGTCAGCTGGCTGACGCCGGCCTTGGACGCGGCATAGACCGAGATCGTGTTGAACGCATGTTTAGCGCTCAACGAACTGATATTGATGATCTTGCCGCCGCCCTGTGCGGCCATATGCGGCTGCGCGGCCTGGCTCAGGAAATAGATGCTGCGCAGATTGACGTCGATGATCGCGTCGAAATCTTCCGGCGTCACGTCGACGATCGGCTTGCGACGGTTCGTTCCAGCGCTATTCAAAAGGATGTCGAGCCGGCCGAGCTCGGCGTGGGCCTCGTCGACGAGCGTCCGGCAGGCTTTGGCGTCGGTCAAATCGGCCTTGAAGGTCAAGACCTTGCCGCCGGCGGCCTCGACTTCCTTGCGGGCCGATTCAAGCCGCGCGTCGTCGAAATCATGCAGGGCGACCGTTGCGCCGCTATCGGCCAGCGCCTTGGCGAGCACGCGCCCGATCGCGCCGCCGGCGCCGGTGACGAGTGCCGTCTTACCTTCAAGTGAAAAGAGCGTATCGACGATACGAGCCATGAGTTTTGCTCCGACGAGGACGATTCAAGATGTTTGGGGGACCGAGAAACGGTCTGGCGAAAGTTCGGATTTCGTGCTGGGCGGCTCAGACCGCTGCGTGGGCGGGCGCCGCGGGTAGCGGGATGTCTTCCGCGATGAGGTTCTCGGCGCGCAGTTCCTGCCAGAAGTCGTCCGGGATCAGATGCCGGACGTGCTGGACATTCTCGATGATCTCGCGTGTGCTCGAAGGGCCATTCAGTACGCTCGCCACCGCCTTGAAACCGAATGGAAACTGGAGAGCCGCAGCCGCGAGCGGCACGCCATGGCGGCTGGCCACCGCCTCGAGCCGGGTTACGCGCTCGATCACGGAGGCAGGGGCTGCCGCATATTCGTAGCGCGCAGCGCCGGAGACGCCGGTCGCCAGAATGCCGGAGTTGAACGCCCCGCCAATGACGATGCCGGCGCCCTCACGCTCGGCCCGCAGCAATTCGTCGGCATAGATTGTCTGTTCCAGCAGCGTATAGCGCGAGGCAACCAGGAAGGCGTCGAGCGGGTAGCGGTCGAGCAAGCGGTTGATCATGCCGCGTTCGTTGATGCCGGCGCCGATGGCGCCGATCTCGCCGGAAGCCTTCAACTCGTCGAGTGCGCGGAAGCCGCCCTTTTCGAGTTCTCCGAGCCGGGCCAACAGGTCGGTCTCGTCAGGGAAATAGCCGGTGTCGAGATCGTGGATATAGAGGATGTCGACCTTGTTGATCCCGAGCCGCTGCAGGCTGTCCTCATAGGACCGCAGGATTCCGTCGTAGCTGTAGTCATGCACATGATCGAAGGCGAGGCCGCCCTTCCACTTCGAACCGTCGAAGCTTGCGCGGTCACGTGGGCGGAAGAGCCGGCGTCCGACCTTTGTCGAAAGCACGAAGTCTTCGCGCGGCCGGCGATAGAGCGCTCGTCCGGTGCGATGCTCGCCTTGGCCAAGGCCGTACCAGGGTGCGGTGTCGTAAAAGCGGATGCCGTTCTCCCACGCGGCTTCCAGGGTGGCGCTGGCATCCGCTTCCGGAATGGCTTCGAAGAGATCGCCGAGCGGGCAGGTGCCGACACCGAAGACGGGCAGGCGGAGGTTGGTCGAGCCAAGCTGGCGGGTTGGGAAAAGGGTCATGCTGGCTCTCGCGGAAACCGGTCGGGATGAATAAGCGCGCCGCTGGCTGCCGAGAGATAGGCCGCCTCGAGCAGTGCATAGGTCGCAAGGCTGTCGCGACCGGAGGTCGCCGGCTCGATGCCGCGCCGTAGGCTGTCGATGAAATGGCGCTGGGTATGGACGACGCTGTCCTGGATCTGGGTCCAAGGCTCGCTGGTCCAGCCGCGACAGTCGTGAGGAACGGCGATGGTCCGGGTCGCGCCATTCGCATGCAGGGTCAGGGTTCCGCCGGCGCCGATGATCAGTGTGCCGTCGGTTCCCTCGATCTCGCCGAGGGTCTGCGGGAACGGATCTGGATCGCGCTTGGTGGCGTAGCTGAAGTCGAGGATCGAGGTCGCGCCATTGTCGTGACCGAGCAGGACGATGGCAGCGTCCTCGCCGGCGATGCCCGTCTTGATCTGTTGCGTCCGGCAGAAAACGCTGTTCGCCTCGCCGAACAGGAAACGCGCCAGATCGAGGAGATGGACACCAACATCCATGATGATGAAGCGTTTGACGTGAACCAGGTAGGGCTGGTTGGCATAGACGTTGATGCCGGTGCGCCAGGACAGGCGACCAAAGGTCAGTCGGCCAAGTTCGCCGCTGTCGACAATGTCGCGAACCTTGCGGAAGAGGTTCTGAAACCGAAAATCCTCATGGATCATCAACGTTACATTGGCGGCCTCGGCCGCGGCGACGATGCGCTTGCAGGCATCGAGATCCGGCGCGAAAGGCTTCTGCAGGATCACCGGCACACCATGTGCAAAGGCCAACCCGGCCAGCGGCTCATGCATTTCCATCGTCGTGGGGATGTCGACGAAGTCGAGTACCTCGGTCTCGAACAAGGCCTGGGCGCTGGTATAGACGCGTGCGATCCCGAATATTTCCGCCGCCGCCTTGGCCTTGGCGTCATCGAGATCACACACGGCGACGATCTCGACATCGTCGAACTCCGCCCAGCCATGCAGGTGGTTCTGCGCAAAGAAGCCGCAGCCGATGACGGCGCCTTTCAAGCGTGTCGTCATGGTGTCTCGCCCTCGAAAATCATGGCAACGGCGTAGGCGTCGAGCTCCAGTGTTCCACTTGCAGAAAGCGCGTTCGTGCCGCTGCGGAACGCCTCTGGTCGTGTCGCCGCGTTTTCGAAATGCGCGGCGTCGAGCGTGCGAACCCCAGCCGCGCCGAGGCCTGTCAGTCTCACCGTGACTGCACGCTCCGAGAGGTTCGCGAGCAGGAGTTGCCGATTGCCATTCAAGATCCAGCCGAGCGCCGCGATGGAGGGATGCGAGACGTCAACTGCCAGCCGCTCTTTGCCGGCGGCAGCGGCGAGATCGGCGACGACATGGAACAGCGGATAGACGCCCGTCTCCGCCGCACCGTCCCACCATGGGCGGGCATAGGCTTGCGGGGTCGATACCAGTCCGAATGGGCCCACCGGCGCGCCGAGAGCGAGCGTATCGATGCCAAACGCTGCAACGGTAGCGGCGTAGCCGACATGCCAGGCGGCACCCAAGAGGGCGCGCTGGCGCGGATCGGCATCGGCAAGGCCGACGCGGCGATTCTGCGGATTGGGTGTCGGTCCGGGTCCATATGGGTTGAGCCGTGCGCCGATGCCGATCGGGCCGATATGATGCGGCGCGTCGCCAGCGATCTGCCCTGCCGAACGGAGGATATGCGGCAGCGACTGCAGCGTTTCGATCACGGAGAGATCATCCGCAGCATGGACGGTCGGCGCCGTCGCATGCGTGATGAAATCGAACGTGCCCGGAGGTGGGCGCTTGCGATTGAGCTCCGTGAAGAAGGCCGGCGAGCCCCCGCCAGCCGGGATGCCCGGAAAGGACTCGCGAACTGCCTGATGGATCGCCGGCTCGTTTGGCGCGGGTGGGCGCGCCTCGCCGGGCTGAAACGACGCCTCGTCGACTTTCGGGAACACCGCGACCGACAGCGGGGTGATGCCAACTCCAGCGAGGAGCCGTGCTGCCGCGGCCACCTCCGGGCGCGGATCGGCTTCGGCAGTGATGAGAAGCTCGAACGAGACAGGAAGGTCCGCCGCGCTAGCCAGTTTGCCCGCCGCCTCGATATCATCAGGTACGTCACCTGCCGCCGGGTCGTAGCGGAGCAGCAGGCGCGCGCCCGCAAGCAGCGCGAGTTGCGGGGCGGCGGCCAGCGATTCCGCAGCAAGACGGGCTGGCAGACCGACGGCGATGCGGGGCAGGGGCACGCCCGTTGGCGCGCCGACAGCGACTTCGGCGACTGCTGCGTCGTCCGCCGCGCCGGAAACCGCTGAGCGCTCGACATCATCCTTGATCGTGATCGTCACGGATTGCCGTGTCGGCGTACCCGCCTCGAGCCGGTAGGGATAGGGAAGGCCGATCGGACGGCTATAGGTCTTGAACGAGGCATCGGACCAGTTGCGCTGGTCTTCCATTTCGAAGACATCGCCCGCGAAACGGACTTCGACCGAGAGTCCAGGCTCCGGGGAATGCGTGATGGCGCGGATGTCGAGCAGCGGCTGGCCGGGGCTGATGGCTTCCGGCATGACAAATTCTTCCCGCCCGCCCGATGCATGCTCGACCGCAAGGCGCTGGCCGACGACGCCATCAAGGGGATGCAGCACGACGAATCCGGTGCGGTTCGTCTCGAAATCCGTCGCGGGCAGGATGGTTGCGGTGGCTTCGAGCGTTCCGTTGGTCGATGCCGCAAAGCGGATCCTGGCCGAGAGGACCGAACTGCCGTTGCGGTAATGTGCTGCGCATTCCAGCGCGAAGAAATCGTCGTCCTGCTCGATCGTGAGGTCGGAGATTTCAGCGTCAGGCGTTCCCCATCCTGGCGTGCGGACCAGAAACGAAAGACCGCGCAGGATTTCACGGCTGTGCCAGCGAACCCAGCGCAGGGCGCCGCGATCATAGCTGGCCGAGAGCGGGCCGGCGGCGAGGGGCTGGACCGGCGGCTCAACGCTCGCCGTTCCGGTCAGAAAGATGGCGCGGCTCATCGCTTGTACTTCTTGATGAGGATATCAAACGTGACCGCACCGATGATGATCGCGCCGATGAGCAACTGCTGCACATAGGGCGAGACATTGAGGATCACGAGACCGTTCAGGAGGACACCGATCAGCAACGTGCCGATCACGGTGCCGGCAATGTTGCCGGTGCCGCCATAGAGGCTGGTGCCGCCGATGACGACAGCGGCGATCACGTTGAGTTCGTACTGGCTGCCAGCAACCGCCTCGGCTGAATTGAGCCGCGAGGCGAGGAGGAAGCCGCCGAGGCCGGAGCAGAGGCCGGTCAGCGCATAGACGCTGATCAGCGTGCGGTTGACGTTTAGGCCGCAGAGCCGGGCCGCCTCGGGGTTGGAGCCGATGGCGTAGACGGAGCGGCCATAGCGCGTGGAATGCAGCACCACCCCCGCGATGACGACGACCACGAGAAAGACGATGACGGGAACAGGGACCGCGCCAACCATGCCGCGTCCAAACCAGCCAAAGTTTTCGTCAAAGCCGCTGATCGGGCCGCCATTGCCAATGATCAGGGCGAGGCCGCGAAAGATCGTCATGCCGCCAAGCGTCACGACGAAGGCCGGAACGGTGAATTTGGCGACAAAGACACCTTGCAGCGCGCCGGCAATGCCGCCGACGAGGATCGCGGCCAATGCCGCCCAGTACCACGCGAGGCCAATGCCTCCCGACGTCAGTTCGAAGCGGCCGGTGACCCCGCCCTTGGCCACCACCGCCGCGACGAGGCCGGTCAGTGCGATCAATGCGCCGATCGAAAGGTCAATGCCGCGCGTCAGGATGACGAAGGTCATCCCGACCGCGACGATGCCGAAGATGGAAACCTGGCGCAGGACGTTGAAGAGGTTGAGAGACGACAGGAACCGCGGTGCCAGGAAGGTGAACAGCGCCATCAGCAGCAGGAGAAAGATCAGCGGCGCAAAGCGCGCGAGAAACGCGAGTGCGTTTGTCGGCGGCCGGGGGCGCACCAGGGAGGTCGGGGAGGCGAGGGACATGGTTTCAACCGTTGTGGGTATCAGGCGGCCGCCTTGGGGAGCGTCATCAGACGCATCAGGCTCTCTTCGTCGGCCTCGCGACCGGCGAGTTCGCCTGTCAGACGGCCGCTGCGGATGGTCAGAATGCGGTCGCTGAGCGCGAGAATTTCCGGCAGGTCGGACGAGATCAGCAGGATGGCGACGCCATCAGCGGCGAGCTCGCGCAAAAGGTGGTGCAAATCCAACTTTGCGCCAATGTCCACCCCGCGCGTCGGCTCGTCGACGATCAACAGACGGGGCTTCAGCACCAGCCAGCGCGCGAGAATGACCTTCTGCTGATTGCCGCCTGAGAGTGTAGCGATCGGCGCATCGGCGCCTGCCGCGCGCAACTTCAGCCGATCGCGAAACTGCTGGAGGGCCAGTCTCTCGGCCTTGCGGCGGAGGAAACCGAATGGGCCGGGACGAACGCTACCGACGGCGGCGAAGTTTTCGCTGATCGGTAGCGAGGGAAAGAGCGACTGATGCTTGCGGTCTTCTGGTACAAGCGCGACGCCCGCCGCGATGGCATCCCCCGGCCCGCTGGGCCGGAACGGATGGCCATTCAAGCGAATTGAGCCGCTGCCGATCGGATCTGCCCCGAAGATCAGGCGCGCGATCTCGGTGCGGCCGGCGCCGACGAGGCCGGCCAGGCCGACAATCTCGCCGGAGCGGACCGCAAAGCTGATGCTCTCAACAAAGGCCGAACGGGCCGAGCGGGGCCTGCTCGACAGATTATCAACCTCGAGCACGATTGCTCCCGGCGTCGAGATCGCGTGATGCCGGCCCTCTTCAAGCAGGTCGCGGCCCACCATCCAGCGCACAAGATCGTCAATGGAGGCATCTGCGATCTCCCCTCGCGCTACAACAGCGCCGTCACGCAGCACGGTGAAGCTATCGGAAAGCTCCTTGACCTCTTCAAGCCGGTGACTGACGAAGAGGATCGCGACGCCCTCGGCCGTCAGCGAGCGGATGACCGATTTGAGGCGGCCCACTTCCCGCGGCGTCAACGACGCAGTCGGTTCGTCCATGATGATCAGACGGGATTTCAGGGTCAGCGCGCGTCCGATCTCGACGAGCTGCTGCTCGGCAATGCTCAGATCCGCAACGCGTCGCCCCGGAGCGATATCGGCTCCGAGCTGCTGCATCACAGCCTCGGTCTTGGCAGCGATGCCGCGCCAGTCAACCAGGCCGATGCGGTTGACCGGCAAGCGGCCCGCGAAGAGTGTCTCAGCCACAGTCAGAGTCGGAAACAGACTGAATTCCTGGTGGATGGTCGAGATACCGCGCCGCTGTGCGTCGGTCGGTCCGGAGAACGCGACCACTTGTCCGTCGATGCGGAGCGTGCCGCCATCCGGCTGATGAATGCCACTGAGGAGATTGATCAGCGTCGACTTGCCGGCGCCGTTCTCGCCAAGAAGCGCATGCACCTTGCCAGCTGTGAGCGACAGCGAAACTCCGTCGAGAACGGTCACTCCGAAAAAATTCTTCGTAAGATCGTGGACGCCCAGAAACGCCTCATCGGGTGGCGCAACGCCACCCGATGAAACCGCGCCTCTGGCATTGCTGCCGGATCCGATCATTGCGTAACGGTGCCGATGCGCTCAGCCTCGGAAAGATTGGCCTTGGTGACGGCAATCGGCTCGACGAGGATGTCGGCTGAAGCCGGCTTGGTGCCCTCGCGAATGAAGTCGACCAGCGTCTTGACGGCGACGCGTCCCTGCTTGCCGGGGAACTGATCAACGGTTGCCGCGAGCGAGCCGTCGCTGACGGCCTTGAGAGCGTCCGTCGAACCGTCATAGCCATAGATGGCAATCTTGCCGTTGAGCTTGCGGGCCTCGACGGCCTGTGCGGCGCCGAGAGCCATGTCGTCATTGGCGGCGACGATCACCTGCGGCGCTTCAGGAAGGCCGGTCAGAATATTTTCGGTGACAGAGAGGCCCTGGTCGCGACTGAAGCGGGCGGTCTGCTCGGAGACGAACTTGTAGAGATCGGGCTGCTTGTCGAGGACCGTATGGAGGCCCTTGTTGCGGTCATTGGCGGTCTTGTCGCCGGGGATGCCCTGCAGGTTGATCAGCGTCGCACCCTTCGGGAACTGGGCGGCGATCGCCTCTCCCTGACGCTCGGCGCCCTTAACGTTATCGGCCGCCACATTGGCGAGAACCTCGGGAACGCCATTCACCGGACGATCGATGGTCACGACCGGCACGCCGGCATCGATTGCGGCTTTCACGGCCGGAGCGAGTGCGTCGGCATCGGCCGGGGCGATGATGATGCCATCGACGCCCTGCACGACGGCGGCTTCGATATCGGCAATCTGCTTCGGCGCACTCAGCTGCCCGTCCGCCCTGAGGATCTTCACCTTGCCGATCTTGGAGGCTTCATCTTCCAACTGCTCCTGCAGGAAAACGAAATGCGGGAAGGCGTAGGTGAGCGACGAAACGAGGATGGTGACCTCAGCGTCCTTACCCTTCGGCGCCGCCGAAGCGGGGAAAGCATGAGCAGCCGCAAGCGCCGCGAGAGCGATCGCGGCAATCGTTGTCTTCGTCGACATCGGTGGAAATTCCTTTGGGATTTCAGTGCCCAAGCGACCTGGGCAATCTTTACTCCACTATCTATATTGAATTTATCGTGTATGATTGAAGGTACGATTTTCTGTGCGGATCGGACAGGGAGAAACACAATTTCCATGCTGCGCAGGGCCGGCTTCCCAACGGCGCACCGGTCTAGTCTGATTGCCGGGGGGGCTTTGAGGGCTCCGCAATCGCTTCGCGTACTCGAAAAGTGGGGTGATCGCTGTCCGCGCGTGTGTGCGATATCCCCCCACTGCCGCCCAGGCGGCGGGAGATCGCGCAGCGGCGCGCTACCGCACAGGGGAGTTCGGCCCGGCCGATGGGGGCTTCGGCGCTGGCGACCGGCGCATGCCGCTCCTTCGTCAGGCGCTGCCCGATTCTGGACAGCTGATGCACATTGCGACCACGAACGACGGCGGCTACCCGCCTTAAGCGTCGTTCCATTTCTGCTGGAGAAAGACGATGAGTGATTGGCTTGTAACGACGGATTGGCTCGCATCGCATCTTGGCGATGACAAACTGGCCGTGCTCGATTGTTCCTGGTACCTGCCGGATTCAGGCAAGCAGGCGATCGACGATTTCCGTCGCAGCCACATCCCCACCGCTCGGTTCATCGATCTGAGCGCCGTGTCGGACCCCACCTCGCCCTATGTGAACATGCTGCCGTCAGCGGAACTTTGGGCAACCGAGATCGGCCGTCTCGGCATCGATAACGAGACGACCGTGATCATCTACGACGGCGGTTATGTCTCGGCGCGCCTGTGGTGGATGTTCCGCGTCTTTGGGCACGACAATGTGCGCATTCTTGACGGCGGTTTGCGTAAATGGGTCGCGGAAGGGCGGCCGGTCGAGGCGGGCGATGCCGGGCAGCCAACCCCTGCCGTCTTCGAAGCTGCTCTTCTGCCTGGCCGGGTCGCGGACATTGAGGATGTGCGATCCGCGCTGGGAAGCGGTGTGATCGTCGTCGATGCGCGCACGGCGGCTCGCTTCGATGGAACGGAGGGCTCAGGCTATCCGGGCGTCGCGAGCGGCCACATGCCCAACGCCATCAACACGCCTTGGGCGAAGTTCTTCGACCCAGCGAATAATTTCGCCTTCGTCGACACTGAGGCCGCGGCCAAGGTGTTTGCCGATGCGGGTGTCGATGTCCGCGGCCGAGTGATCACCACCTGTGGGTCTGGCGTTACGGCCGCCATCCTCGGTTTCATGATCGAGCGGGCCGGCAACGGGAACTGGACGCTCTATGACGGCTCCTGGCACGAATGGGGCCAGCGCGACGACACGCCGAAACTGACGGCCGCCAAGCCGGACGCGTGATTTCGGGTTGGTCCGCTGGGGCCCCAGTGTTCTGCCGGGACACTGGGGCGTTGCAGCAGCAATGGTCGTCCCGCGCTATCGTTCGTAGAATTTGTTCAGCCTGGGGCTGATGACGACCTCGTTGAGGCAGACCGAAGCGGGCTGCGTCGCGATGAACAGCGCGAGCGCTGCAAGATCAGCCGGCTGAAGCATCTCTGCACGCTCTTCTGATGACGGCGGCGTCGGACGCTTGTCGAGAATCGGCGTCGCGACCTCCGCCGGCAGGATGGCCGTCGAGCGGATGCCGTTGCGATATTCCTCCATGTTGATGCTTTGGCTCATTGCTACGACGGCATGCTTTGCAGCGGTATAGGCCGGTCCGCTCACGGGATGGATGAACTTGCCGGCCCATGACGCGATATGGATCAGCTGGCCTTGCCCGGCCTTGCGCATCGGATGCATCGCGGCGGTGGCGCAGTAGAATGCGGCCGACAGATTGCTGGCGATGAGCGTATCGATGCTGCTGCTAGTGAGGTCCTTCCAGGCACGGTCAACGATGTTGCCGCCGGCATTGTTGATGAGAATGTCGAGCCGCCCGAACCGCGCCTCGATTTCACCGACGATCAATTCTGCCGTTTCGGCATCGGTGAGGTCGCCGGCTCTGACAACGCTCTTTCCGCCGTCGCGGGTGATGGTCTGAGCCGTCTGCTCGAGCGCGTCCTGGCGCCGACCGGTGAGCACGACGGTACAGCCGGCGTCGGCCAGCGCGGTCGCCACCGCCTGTCCGATGCCGCTGCCTGCGCCCGTGATCCAAGCGACCTTTCCGACCAGGCTGTTCATGTGTGTCGTTCCCTGCAAGAGGATGTTGCTGATAGCGAATGGAGACGCGGAAGGGCAAGCGTGCCGGGCAAGTGCTGGCTGACCGCGCTTATGTCACCGATAGCCTCCAGGACATCATCCTCAATCAGGGTGGCCAGCCAGTCATTCCACCCCGCGGCCACCGCAGGAATCAGCGCTCCTATGACCGCATCGCCTACAAGCAGCGACGGGGTATCGTAAGTTCCTTCGCCAGACTCAAACAACGGCGCCGCATCGCAACCCGATACGACGATCTGGCCGCGAATTTCACAGGCTTGATCAAAATCGCAAGCGTCATGCTATGGCTCAACTAGATAATCGTCACCACAGCCTAAAGCCTTTTGAGTGGCGAGCTCAGCCCTTGATACCGCCGCTGACGAGTCCGTTTACGATGTGCTTCTGCATCGCGATGAAGAAGACAACAACTGGGAAGAGCACGATAACCGTCAGCGTCATGAAGGCCGGCCAGTTGATCGCAAACTGCCCTACCGCGGAATAGACCTGCAGCACCAAAGTCTTGTTGACGGGAGAACTCAGGAACACGGTCGGCGTTATGAAATCGTTCCATACCCACATCGTCTGGAAGACACCGACCGTGATCAGGATCGGCCGGATCAGCGGCAGGACGATCCGCCAGTAGATGCCAAAGGTGCCGCACCCGTCGATGCGGGCCGCCTCGATGATCTCGAACGGCACCGTGCGCATATAGCCGAGAATGAGGAAGTAACAGAAGATCGAGCCGGCGCTGTACATCACGACGAGCCCGTTCAGGCTGTCGACGAGATGAACCCGCGCCAGCATCTGGTAGAGCGGAATGAGTGTCGACTGGAACGGCACCATGAAGGCCAGCAGCAAGGCGGCTCCGAACAGCCTGTTGAGCGCGGTGCGCCGCGTGATCATGCCATAGGCCGCCATGGAGCCGATCAGCAGCATGAGGAACACTGATGCGCCGGTAATGTAGAGCGTGTTCAGCGCACTCCGCAGAATCGGAACGGTCCGGAACACGGAAAGGTAGTTGTCGAGGAACAGCCGAGACGGCAGGCCGAAAGGTGAATTGCCGGCTACCTGCTGCGTTTTCAACGTGTTGACGATGATATAGTAGAAGGGCAAGCCCATGATGACCGCGAGCGCGATCATGGTGATGCTGAGCAGGGCCAACATCTTGCTGTTCTGGCGGTGCATCTAAAGGCGCCTTTCAAGACGGCGTGAGATCGCGAACTGCGCGACGACCACGGCCAGCACCAGCAGCATGAAAACGACAGCGAGCGCCGAGGCCTCGCCGAACTTCGCTTCTCCCAGTCCCCGGCGGATGATCACTTGCGACAGCGTTGTCGTCGCATAGCCAGGGCCGCCTTTGGTCAGCGTATAGGGCAGGTCGAACACCTTGAGCCCGCCGGTGAGCAGCAGCATCTGACTTACCGTGACGGCCGGCGCGAGGAGCGGCAGCGTCAGATGAAAAAAACGCTGCCGCGCATTGGCGCCATCGATCGCCGCCGCCTCGTAGAAATCGCTTGGGATCGATTGCAGATAGGCGAGATAGAGGATCGCGTGCCAGCCGGTTTGCCCCCAGACGGAGACCAGCACCGTGGAAAGTCGCGCGAGCATCGGATCGGAGAGCCAGGGCACTGACCCAAGACCGACGAGCCCAATCACGGTGTTGACGGCGCCCGATGGCAGCGGCGACAGGATGAAGGACCAGACGAGGCCGAGCACGGCGATGCTGGGGATGGCGGGGAAGAAGAAAACCGCGCGGACGGCGTTACGTCCAAGGAAGTGCTGGTTCAGCGCGATGGCGAGCGGGATGGCAAGCGCCGTCACTACGATCGTCGTGGAGACGGCATAGAAGAAAGTGTAGCCGAGCGAGGCGATCATCGAGGGATCGGTGAATGCGCGGACGTAGTTTTTGATGCCGACGAAGCGCAGCGCACGCGAGTAGCCGTTGAAATCCGTAAGGCTGTACCAGAGCGTCTGGCCGAGCGGGATCAGGAAAAGTGCGAGGAAGACCACTGCGATCGGAAGCAGAAAGACCTGCCTCGCCATGGCCTCGCGCCACCAGTGGCGAAGTGTCTGCATGCGTGGGACGGTTCCAGGCAGCGCGACGCCGACGATCACATTTCTGTCGATGTTCACTGTGAACTCCACTAAGGGCGGGGCGGCCGTGGGAGGAGTGGCGGCCGCCCCGCTTCAGCCCGTTCGCGCGTCTACTGACTGTCGGCCAGCTTTGCGTCGAGGGCCTTGCCTACGTCGGCCGGCTTTATGCCGCCGGCGACCATGTTCTGGATCTGCGCCACCATCTCGGTGTGGAGCGCGTCTTGCGCGCGTGGCCAGGATGTCATCGGCAGATAGATCCGGCTCGCCTCGATACCGGCATAAATCGCGGCGAGTGCGGGATCGAGGTCGGGCTTGTAGTCCGCGGTCGTGGTGATCGCGCCGGAGGACTTGTGATAGAGTTTCACGGCCTCTGGCGAAGCCAAGAAGGTCAGGAAGGCTTCAGCCTGCTGCAAATGCTCGGTCGCCGAATTGATGGCATAGCCCGGCGATGGAGCGCCGGACAGGAAGCTCTCCCCGGACACCGGGCCAGGCACTGCCATGAAGTTCATCTCGATCTGCGGATTGATGCCGCGAATTGCTGGTAGATTCCAAGGTCCCGCGCCCATCATCGCGACCTTACTAGTCGCAAATTCATTGACGATCTGATCGTCAGACAGACCAAGAACATCGCGACTGATCAGACCATCGTCATAAAGCTTCGCATAGAGGGACAGTGGCCCGGTCCATTCCTTCTCGAAGCTGGTCTGACCTGAGAAGATCTTCTGGTCAACATTGCCGCCTTCCTTGGAGAAGGCGAGGCCAATAAGGGCATAGAGCGGCATGAGGTTGCCGCTCTGCACACCGTCGTAATAGGGCGTGATGCCAGCGTCCTTCAGCTTTTTCGCAAGGGCGAGGAACTCGTCCCAGCTCTTCGGCGGTTCAGTCATGCCGACCTTGTCGGTCAGCGCCTTGTTGTAGAGAATTCCGCCGCCCCACGAGGCGAGCGAGAGGCCATAGGCCTTGCCGTCCGCGCCATAGGCGGCGCGGTTCTGCGGGTTCATCGTCTTGATGAAATCGTAGCCCGAGAGATCCTTGACGAAGCCGCCATCAATCAGCGCGTTCTTGTTTTCGGCGGCGATGATGAAGACGTCCGCAGCCGTGTTGGAGAGGAGCCGCGTCTGAAGCGTCTGCACATATTCATTGACCGGCGGCGCGTTGGAGAAATCGATCCTGATGTCAGGATTGGCCTCCTCGAAGGCCGCGATCACCGGCTTCATCACCTGCTCGTTGTCCCACGAGAAGAAGCTGAGATGGGTTGGCTCCGCAACTGCCGGGACTGCAGCGAGCAGGCTGCCCGCGATCAGCATGGTCGCGGCCGCCATCCGCCGAAGACCGCGGCTGTGCCCTTGGTGTGTGCAATCTTTGCCGATCATCGAATCATTCCTCCCCTTCATGGTCTTGATGCAGCGAACCCTCCAGTTCGCCACAGGAGGGGCCGCGAACGGTCCCGCCATTCATCCGAATAAACAAAATAATGCTCCGTTGACAAGTCTCTATTTATCCGAACATTTGGCTTGTGTCCGCGCCGCGGGGTCCAGTTTATGGATCGTCGTCGGCGGTCTTGCCCGTGAGGAGATGCCCGATTGTCCGCGCCGATTTTCGCCGACCCCGTTCTCGACGGAGCGGCCGACCCGACCGTTATCCGTCGCCGCGGCACGAACGAGTGGTGGATGTTCTACACAAACCGGCGTGCCACCTTCGAAGGGCCGGGCGTCGCCTGGGTGCATGGCAGTCCGATCGGCATCGCCGTATCGAGCGATGGCGGCCGCAGCTGGCACTATCGCGGTACGGTGCAGGGGCTCGACGATCCCGCCGACCCCGGCCTCAATACGCATTGGGCACCGGAAGTGATCTTCGCCGAAGGCGAATATCACATGTATCTCTCTTATATTTCCGGCACGCCCGACCGCTGGCCCGGCCACAAACGCCAGATTGTGCATTTCGTCAGCGATGATCTCATGAGCTGGCGGCGCATCGGCCCGATCGCGCTTAGTTCGGACTACGTGATTGACGCTGCCGTCGCGCGCTGCCCGGACGGGCTCTATCGCCTCTGGTACAAGGACGAGGGCAACGGCTCGGGCACGGGTGTCGCGGCGAGCCCCGATCTTTATGAATGGACGGTTGAGGGCGTCGCCATCCCGCCGGCACCCGGTCACGAGGGACCGAATGTGTTCGCCCTCGGCGGTTGGTATTGGATGATCGTCGACGAATGGCGGGGCCTCGCCGCCTTCCGGTCATCCGATGCGCGCGCCTGGGACCGTCAGGGCCTCATCCTCGACCGGCCCGGCTCCGATCCGCTCGACCGCCAGATTGGACGCCATGCCGACGTTGTCCCGCTCGGTGACCGGGCCGCGATCTATTACTTCACGCACCCGCACTGGTCGGCGGCGCACACGGCAGAGGCAGTCACCTTCTCTGACCGGCGCACCGTGATCCATGCGGCGACGCTGACCGTCGAGAACGACCGGCTTGTCTGTCGCCGCGACCAGTCACCCGAGCCGCTCGGCGGCGGCGATGCCGGTGAAGATGACGCCATGGCCGCTACGGCTGTCGCGCCGTCATCGACGACCCGGGATGGGTCGTCCGGCGGCATGAAGGCTGCCCTCGGGCGGCCTCGTGTGCATGCCGGCATGCTCGAAACCCTGGTCGGGCGGATCCTCGGCGGTATCTACCGGGAGGGCGAGCCCTTGCCGGCGGAATCCGTACTCTGTACCGAGCTCGAGGTCAGCCACAGCGCATTGCGCGAAGCGCTGCGGGTGCTTTCTGGCAAAGGAATCGTAAAGGCGCGGCCGCGCCTCGGCACCATCGTGCAGCCGCGGCGCAACTGGTCTGTGGTCGACGCGCAGCTTATCGACTGGATGGTCGCAGCCGATCATGCCGACGCACTCCTCGCCGACCTCATTGCCGCCCGCCTCTGGCTGGAGCCGGCGGCGGCGGCGATGGCGGCTGGTGCCGCAACCGGCGCCGATCTCGCTGCGTTGGAGGCGGCGCTTGCGGAGATGTCGGCCGCCGCGCGGCTCGATGATATCAAGGCTTATGTGGCGGCGGATGCCGGTTTTCATCGTGCGTTGATGAAGGCGAGCGGCAACCGGATATTCGAGCAACTGGCCGCCGTCATCACGCCGACAGACGGTTATTGCCTCCGCGTCAATGCTCTGCGTGGAATTCGTCCGCGCGAGGCGGTGAAACTGCACGAGCGACTCGTCGACAGTATTCGTCTTCGTGATCCCGAAGCTGCCACGGCGATTGCCGCTTCGCTTCTGGCCGATGTCAGCGCCTCGCGCGTCCGGCGGGCCGTGGGCGCTACTGTCGGTGCATGAGCGAGATAAGGCGAATCTCCGTCTCCACCGGACATGCCGAGCACCAGTGCAACCGCTTTGGCGAGGGCAGGTCCTGGGTCGGTTCTGCGCATCTCGGCGACCGAATGTGCGGCCTTCTCAACCTTGTAAATTCGCCGGGGGCGCGCGCTTACAAGACGATCCACCAAGATTTCCTTGGGTGTGCGGCCTAGCTTCTCGGACCAGGATCGCATTGGTGCCTTACGGTGACAGACTGCCTCCGCGATCATTGGTCAAGGACGTGGATACCATGCGCTAACTTAATACGTCCGCCCAAGTCAGCTTAGTCACAGCCCGCTCTCGCGAGCGCCACGCTGGAAAGGACGGCTGTGAACAGGCGGCCTCAGGTGGCCACCTGTCGGTCGTCAGATCGTCTGGTTGTAGGCGCCGACTTCCGGATTCTCGCGCAGCACGCCGTCGATGGCATGGAACATCTCGCGCATCCGCGCCTCCGAGACCGGGCTTTCCACCACGACAACCATTTCCGGCTTGTTGGACGAGGCCCGCACGAGGCCCCAGGTCCCGTCCTCGTTGACGACGCGCACGCCATTGACCGTGACGAGGTCGACGATCGTCTGGCCGGCGACCGGCTCGCCCTTCGCCCTCATGTCCTCGAAGCGCTTCACCACCTTGTCGATGACGCCATATTTGGTCTCGTCGTCGCAATGCGGCGACATCGTCGGCGATCCCCAGGTCTTCGGCAGTGCGTTCTTCAGCTCCGACATTTTCTTGCCGGGGTTGCGATCGAGCATGTCGAGGATCGCGAGCGCCGAGACGAGACCATCGTCATAGCCGCGGCCGACCGGCTTGTTAAAGAAGTAGTGGCCCGACTTCTCGAAGCCGGCGAGCGCGTTCAGCGCGTTGACGCGGCGCTTGATATAGGAATGGCCGGTCTTCCAGTAGTCGGCC
>NZ_FQUP01000008.1:0-2500 GCF_900129325.1 Kaistia soli DSM 19436
CTGAGTGCTGCTTTGTGGGAGGCTTGTGTGGGTAGGGATGCGTTTAGGTGGGGGGCGTTTGTTGTGGGCGATGTCGGCGCGTGGATCGCGCCTGCGAGCGTGAGGGGTGTTCAGATGCCTGACGCTCTGCTTGTGTTGTTGCCTGTGCCGCTGCTCACGCGCGCGGCTTGTCGGTTGCTTTCAGGCGCGTCATCTCAGCCTGGGCGGCGGGTTCGCTTCGGGGTGCTGCGGGGCTTGGAGCGCGACCTTTGGTTACCCGCCGTTCGGCGGTTGCATCGTGGATCGCGTCTGTTGGGGAACATGGTTGTCCTGGCGGCTGTCCGCCCCCTCCCCCCACCGGCGGCAGCGCCTTGGGGCGGCTCTTATGTTTCGCATGGAGCGGGCCGTGTTGTGTTGCCGCCGGAGCCGGGCCGTCGCCCCCCACCTTCCGCTGTTCGCGGACGACAAAAAGCCCCGGCGGGCATTTCTGCGCGTCGGGGCTTTTTGAAAGGGTGTGAAGAGAGATTGGATACGAACTTTGCAGGCCTGGCGGCGACCTACTCTCCCGTGTCTTAAGACAAAGTACCATTGGCGCGGAGGAGTTTAACGGCCGAGTTCGGAATGGGATCGGGTTCAGGCTCCTCGCCATGACCACCAGGCCGGCAAAGTTCGTATCGGATTTGAAGAAGCTGTTGTCACTGACGCTTCATCCGTCGGGATGAGCATGGATTAATGAGGGCGATCAAGCCTATCGAGTGATTAGTACCGGTAAGCTACATGCGTTGCCGCACTTCCACACCCGGCCTATCGACGTGGTGGTCTACCACGACTCTCAAGGGAAAACTCGTTTTGAGGTGGGTTTCCCGCTTAGATGCTTTCAGCGGTTATCCCGTCCGTACGTAGCTACCCTGCAATGCGGCTGGCGCCACAACAGGTCCACCAGAGGTACGTCCATCCCGGTCCTCTCGTACTAAGGACAGATCCTCTCAATTTTCCTACACCCACGGCAGATAGGGACCGAACTGTCTCACGACGTTCTGAACCCAACTCACGTACCACTTTAATCGGCGAACAGCCGAACCCTTGGGACCTTCTCCAGCCCCAGGATGTGATGAGTCGACATCGAGGTGCCAAACGATGCCGTCGATATGGACTCTTGGGCATCATCAGCCTGTTATCCCCAGAGTACCTTTTATCCGTTGAGCGATGGCCCGTCCACGTGGGACCACCGGATCACTATGGCCGTCTTTCGACTCTGCTCGACTTGTCAGTCTCGCAGTCAGGCGGGCTTATGCCATTGCACTCGACGAGCGATTTCCGACCGCTCTGAGCCCACCATCGCGCGCCTCCGTTACACTTTGGGAGGCGACCGCCCCAGTCAAACTACCCACCATGCACTGTCCCGGACCCGGATGACGGGCCGCGGTTAGATATCCATATTCACAAGGGTGGTATTTCAAGGATGGCTCCATCCGAGCTGGCGCCCGAACTTCAAAGCCTACCACCTATCCTACACATGCAAACACGAATACCAGTGCAAAGTTGTAGTAAAGGTTCATGGGGTCTTTCCGTCTGACCGCGGGAACCCCGCATCTTCACGGGGAATTCAATTTCACTGAGCGGGTGCTGGAGACAGCGGGGAAGTCGTTACGCCATTCGTGCAGGTCGGAACTTACCCGACAAGGAATTTCGCTACCTTAGGACCGTTATAGTTACGGCCGCCGTTTACCGGGGCTTCGATTCAAAGCTTGCACCTCTCCTCTTAACCTTCCGGCACCGGGCAGGCGTCAGACCCTATACGTCGCCTTACGGCTTCGCAGAGCCCTGTGTTTTAGGTAAACAGTCGCTACCCCCTAGTCTGTGCCCCCTATACCTGGTTGCCCAAGTACAGGGCCTCCTTCTCCCGAAGTTACGGAGGCAATTTGCCGAGTTCCTTCAGCACCATTCTCTCAAGCGCCTTGGTATACTCTACCAGTCCACCTGTGTCGGTTTAGGGTACGGTCTATACGCGGGAGCTATTTCCTGGAACCCCTTCACGGCACGGTCAATCCAATAAGACCGTACAATACACGGGATTCGTCACTACCCGCAGGCTGGGGAATATTCACCCCATTCCCATCGACTACGCCTTTCGGCCTCGCCTTAGGAGCCGGCTAACCCTGCGCAGATTAGCTTTACGCAGGAACCCTTGGACTTTCGGCGACAGTGTCTCTCACACTGTTTGTCGTTACTCATGTCAGCATTCGCACTTCCGATACCTCCAGGATCTCTCACGAGTATCCCTTCGCAGGCTTACGGAACGCTCCGCTACCACGTGATCTTGCGATCACATCCACAGCTTCGGCACATGGCTTGAGCCCCGTTACATTGTCGGCGCAGGAACCCTTGTCTAGACCAGTGAGCTGTTACGCTTTCTTTAAATGATGGCTGCTTCTAAGCCAACATCCTGGTTGTTTTGGGATCCCCACATCCTTTCACACTTAGCCATGATTTGGGGGCCTTAGCTGGTGGTCAGGGTTGT
>NZ_FQUP01000008.1:7500-113491 GCF_900129325.1 Kaistia soli DSM 19436
ATGCCGCGCCGCCGCCGGTCGCTGGCCAGGAGCAGATCTACGGCGCCGACGTCGAAGGCGAAGTCTCCGTGAAGGTCAGTCCGTTCCCGCTCGGAGAACCGGCAGCCAAGGACGAAGCCGTCATAACGGTCGCCGAAGCTGAAGAAGCCGCGCGGGCCATCGCGCCGGCAGCCGGCCCTGGTGCCATCGCGGCCATGCCCTATGTCGATCCGGAGCGCTTCAGCTTCGGCGACACCAGCGCCGATCCCTTCGCGGCGCTCGGCGTCAAGATCGTGCCGGAGAATGTCTCCTTCGTGGCGAAATCAGCCCCGGCCAGCGAGACCGAAGAGCAGATTGCCTCGGTCGATAAGAAGGAGCCGCTGCAGGCCGTGCTGGGCGAAAACGGCATCAACGACAGCGACGCGACCGCGATCGTCTCGGCCATGTCGGGCCTTGTCGATCTCAGCGATCTGAAGATCGGCCAGAAACTGCGCCTTCTCGTTGCGCGGGAAGGCGACGCGGTGCGCGCGCTGCGCGTCTCGCTCTATGATCAGGGTGTGCATCAGGCGACCGTCGCCCGCCGCGACGACGACAGCTTCGTACGTGCCGACGAGCCGGAAAGCTCCACCGATGCCGAATTCGATACGGCCGACGCGCCCTCGCCCGACGATGCCGGCCCGATGCCCAATCTCTACGATTCGCTGTATGAGACGGCGCGCGAGCAGCAGATCCCCGAGCCCTTGATCACGGAGCTGGTGCGGATCCTCTCCTATGACGTCGATTTTCAGTCGCGTGTTTCCCCCGGCGACAGCATCGAGGTGTTCCACTCGCTGCCCGAGGATGGCGCGAGCGATGCCGACGACGAAATCCTCTATGTTTCAATCACGCTCGACGGCGTGACCAAGCGCTATTACCGCTACCGCTCGCCCGATGACGGCGTCGTCGACTATTTCGACGAGGACGGACGCAGCGCCAAGAAGTTCCTCGTCCGCAAGCCGATGAATGTCGGCATCGTTCGCTCGCCCTTTGGCTATCGCCGCCATCCGATTCTCGGCTATGTGCGGCTGCATCCAGGCGTCGACTGGGCGGCGCCGCGCGGAACGCCGATCATGGCGGCGGGCAATGGCGTCGTGGAAAAGGCCGGCTGGTCGTCCGGCTATGGCAATTTCACGCTGATCCGGCATACCAACGGCTATGAGACGGCTTACGGCCACCAGTCGTCCATCGCGCGCAACATCCGCCCCGGCGTGAAGGTGCGTCAAGGCCAGATCATCGGCTATGTCGGTTCGACCGGCCTCTCGACCGGACCGCATCTCCACTACGAAGTCCGTATCAACGACAAGCCGGTCGATCCGCTGCGGGTGCGCCTGCCGCGCGGCCGCGTGCTGCAGGGTGAGATGCTGGCCGATTTCAAATCCGAGAAGACGCGTATCGATGCGCTGCTCGGCGCGCCAGCCGGCTCGAAACTCGCCGCCGCCAGTAGCGACGAAACCACCAACTAAGGCGACCGATGGCTCAGGGTGCCGCCGCGCCTTCGCGGATGAAAGCGAAGGCAAGGCGCTGCTTGCCATTGGCACAGCTGCCTTCGTAGCGGCCCGGACCGGCCGGCACGCCGGTACAGATCGTGGCTGGTCCGGGCACGAAGTTCGGCAGCGAGAACTGGTCGGCCTTGATCGACAGCGCGACGTGGTCGTGGCTGATCGTGCCGGAGAGGGTGGAGACGTAGCTCGCCTTTTCACCGCCGATCGTGACGCTCCGCGGTCCTTCTGCATGAAACCGGCCGTCTTCGTCGACCGCGACGCTCCATTGCGCGATGGCAGACTGGAAGCGCCAGTTTCCGGCCAGCGACAACCATGGCCCGCCCGCGCAAGGCTCGCTGCCGCAATCATTCTCCGCCGCGACAGCCGCGCTGCAGCTGGCCGCGAGGAAGACGCCGAAACAAATCGCCGCCGCTCTGCCGATCATCGCCTCTCGCCTTCCGCATTCCCGGAGCGACGATAGCAATCGCGTCGACAGACGGAAATCCCAACCAAAAAGAACTGCGCCGGCGCCCGGATTGTCCGGACGCCGGCGCGGCTTTGAACATACCGGCACGAGGACATGACAAGGCCTCGTCTCGCGGCGGAGGCCTATGCGGCGCGCGCCGTTTCCGCTGTGCGCGGCAGGAACAGCAGCTTGTCGGTCCCGGCGGTGATCTTCACCGTCGAGCTGTCCGGGATTTCGCCGGCCAATATCTTGTCGGCCAGTGGATCCTGGACATAGCGCTGGATGACGCGCTTCAGCGGGCGCGCGCCATAAGCCGGGTCGTAGCCCTTCTCGGCCAGCCAGGCCCGTGCCGTCTCGTCGAGATCGAGCGTCACCTTGCGGTCGGCGAGCAGAGCCTGAAGCCGCTTCAGCTGGATTTCGACGATCCGCCCCATCTCCGACCGCTTCAAGCGGTGGAAGAGGATGATGTCGTCGAGCCGGTTCAGGAATTCCGGCCGGAAGTGGCCACGCACCACCGCCATGACCTGCTCGCGCACCGCATCGACATCCTCGTCATCCCTGAGATTGGCGAGGTATTCGGCGCCGAGATTGGATGTCATGACGATCAG
Source organism: Kaistia soli DSM 19436 (assembly GCF_900129325.1). GTDB lineage: Bacteria > Pseudomonadota > Alphaproteobacteria > Rhizobiales > Kaistiaceae > Kaistia > Kaistia soli. Next base: position 10,074 of record NZ_FQUP01000008.1, read on the forward strand.
CGTGTTCTTGAAGTCGACCGTCCGCCCCTGCCCGTCCGTCAGCCGCCCGTCGTCGAGCACCTGCAGGAGGACGTTGAACACGTCCGGATGCGCCTTCTCGATCTCGTCGAACAGGACGATCTGATAGGGCCGCCGCCGCACCGCCTCGGTCAGAGCGCCGCCTTCCTCATAGCCGACATAGCCGGGCGGTGCGCCGATCAGCCGGGACACGGAGTGCTTCTCCATGAATTCCGACATGTCGATGCGCACCATCGCGCTCTCGTCGTCGAACAGGAACGAGGCGAGCGCCTTGGTCAGCTCTGTCTTGCCGACGCCGGTCGGTCCGAGGAACATGAACGAGCCGATCGGCCGGTTCGGATCCTGCAGCCCGGCGCGCGCACGGCGGACGGCGGTCGATACGGCATGAACAGCCTCGGCCTGGCCGACGACGCGCTTGGCGAGATCGTCCTCCATGCGGAGCAGCTTGTCGCGCTCACCCTCCAACATCTTGTCGACCGGAACACCGGTCCAGCGGGCGACGATCTGTGCGACATGCTCGGGCGTCACCGCCTCTTCCATCATCGCGCCGGTCTGGGCGTTCTCGGCCGTGACGAGCTGGCGCTCAAGGGCCGGGATGGTGCCATAGGCCAGCTCACCGGCTTTCGCGAGGTCGCCGGTCCGCTGCGCCTTTTCGAGGTCGCTGCGCGCTTGGTCGAGTTGCTCCTTCAGCTTCTGGGCCGAGTTGAGCTTGTCCTTCTCGGTCTGCCAGCGCTGCGTAAAGGCGGCCGATTCCTCTTCAAGGTCGGTAAGCTCCTTCTCGAGCCGCTCAAGCCGATCCTTGGATGCCTGGTCCGTCTCCTTCTTCAGCGCCTCGCGCTCGATCTTCAGCTGGATGATGCGGCGATCGAGCTCGTCAAGCGCCTCCGGCTTCGAATCGACCTGCATACGCAGCCGCGCCGAGGCCTCGTCGACAAGGTCGATCGCCTTATCCGGCAAGAAACGGTCGGTGATGTAGCGATTGGAGAGCGTCGCGGCCGCAACCAGCGCCGAATCGGTGATCCGAACGCCGTGATGCAGCTCATATTTCTCCTTGATGCCGCGCAGGATCGAGATCGTATCCTCGACCGTGGGCTCGCCGACGAAGATCGGCTGGAAGCGCCGGGCGAGCGCCGCATCCTTCTCGACATGCTTGCGATACTCGTCGAGCGTAGTGGCTCCGACGCAGTGCAGCTCGCCGCGGGCCAGCGCCGGCTTCAGGAGGTTCGAGGCGTCCATCGCCCCGTCCGCTTTGCCTGCTCCGACCAGCGTGTGCATCTCGTCGATGAACAGGATGATGCCGCCATTGGCCGCGGTCACCTCCGAAAGCACGGCCTTAAGGCGCTCTTCGAACTCACCCCGATATTTGGCGCCGGCGATCAACGAACCCATGTCGAGCGCCAGAAGGCGCTTGTCACGCAGGCTTTCCGGCACGTCGCCATTGACGATGCGCAGCGCGAGACCCTCTGCGATGGCCGTCTTTCCGACGCCCGGCTCACCGATCAGCACCGGATTGTTCTTCGTGCGGCGCGACAGGACCTGAATGGTGCGGCGAATCTCGTCGTCGCGTCCGATGACCGGGTCAAGCTTGCCGTCGCGCGCCACCTGCGTCAGGTCGCGGGCATATTTCTTCAGCGCGTCATACTGGCCTTCGGCACCCGCCGAATCGGCCGTGCGGCCCTGGCGCAACGCCTCGATCGCGCGATTGAGGCCAACGGGCGTAACGCCGGCATCCTTTAGCACCTGCGCGGTCTTGGCGTCCTTTTCGAGCGCGAGCGCCAGCAACAGCCGCTCAACCGTGACGAAGCTGTCGCCGGCCTTCTTGGCAAGCTGTTCCGCCTGCTCGAACACCTTGGCGAGCGGCGCGGCAAGATAAAGCTGGCCGGCGCCACCGCCGGAAACGCTCGGTATGGCGGCAAGCAGGCGTTCGGTGGCGGCAAGCGCATCGCGCGAGCGTCCACCGGCGCTGTCGATGAGACCGCCGGCAAGGCCCTCCTCGTCGTCGAGCAGAACCTTCAAAAGATGCTCGGGCGCAAACTGCTGGTGTCCACGCGTCAGCGCCAGCGTCTGGGCCGACTGGATGAAGCCTTTGGCGCGCTCGGAATAATTCTCAAAATTCAAAATCGTCCCTCCTGGCCCGTATCGACGCCTTCAAACACGAAGCGCAGCCGATCGTTCTGGAATGAGCCGGCCGATCATGTCGGCCCGGCCCACCGGCGATCATCTGACCCGCCGGCATCACGAATATGGTGTGACACTATAGCAACAGGAAGAGGGGGCCCAGGCTTTTTGTGAAGAGCCGGCGCGGCCATGGCTCGGCGGAGGTCGAAACGAAAATGGCCGGGAAATCCCGGCCATCACCTTCTCATAAAGACCAACCCAGGCCGCGTCTCCGATCAGTCCTCGGCGACGGGCGCGATGTCCAGCGTCGGTTCGGCGTCGTCGGCGCGGCGTGTCCGTGCGCGCGTTGTGCGGCGGCGGCGCGGGCGGAAGCCCTCTTCGTCGGCAGCAGGCGCGGACTCTTCGGCCGGCGTCGCGGCAATCTCAGCGGGCTCGGACGGAGCCGCAGCCGGAGCCGGAACTGGCGTCGGCGCTGGCGGCGCTGAGACAACCGGCTCGGCCGCGACATATTCGGCGACGGGCTGCGGCGCCGATGCCAGGTCGACAGGGCGCGGTGCCTCAGCAGCGACCGGGGCCGGAGCCGGAGCCGGTGCCGGCTGCGCTTCGACAGGCTCGCCCGTCACGAAGCGCGGCAGCATCGAACGGTCCTGCCGATCGCCCCGCTCGCGGCGCTCGCCGCGGCCTTCGCGATTCTGGCGGAACGGACGTTCGCCGCGATTGTCCTGGCGCTCGCCACCGCGATTGTCGGTGCGCTCGCCTTCGGGACGAGCATCCTGGCGCGGCTCCTGACGGTCGCGATTGTCTCCACGGTCGCGGTTGTTGTCACGATCGCGGTTGTCGGAGCGGAAATCCTGCCGCTCGCCACGCTCGCGCTGACCACCACCCTGATTGCCGCTCTGGTTATTCTGGCCGTTCTGGTAATGGCCGCTGCCATTTCCATTGCCATTTCCGTTGACGAAGGGCTGCGGATCATTCTGGCCGAAGGCCTGCTGGCCTTCACCCTCCTGTCCTCGATCATGTTGGCCGAAGCGGTCGCTGAAGCGATCATCCTCTTCGTCCAGACCATCATCGTCCTGGTCGGTCCGGAAGAAGGGCGCATTCTGGCCCGGGGTCTGCGTCTGCGCCTGCGCAGCGGCGATCAGGCGGAAATAGTGCTCGGCGTGCTGCAGATAGCTTTCGGCCATCACGCGGTCGCCCGACGACTGCGCATCACGCGCCAGCGTCACGTATTTTTCGGCAATATGGAGCGCAGTGCCGCGGATCTTTACATCCGGGCCGTTGCTCTCATAGGAACGGGTGAGCGGATTGGGTCCCTTGCGGTTCCTCCCGCGCATCCGTTTGTTATTGTTATTATTATTGTTCTGCTGTCCTGGTCGCATGAGTTTTCTCTTCCGTGACCCTCGAAGGTCAAATCGCGTCAACGAACGGCATCAAAGCCGGTCGGCAAACCCGTCGACTGGGCCGTCACGGTCTAAAGCCGCGACGCCGGAATCGGCGATAGGTGCATCGGCATCCTTCGATCGAGCCTCACAGAAGAACGCCTCGCCCGCATGGCTCGCGAAAAGCTGATGCGGGTGAACGTTCATGAGGCAGGATCAGTGCATCGTGCCGCGCCGAGCAGAGATGACATCCGTGACAACCAGATCTGGGTCGGACCCCGTTCAGACCCGCAGGCCATCTGGCGGCCTCCGCCGCGCAGCTCCCGTATATGGCTGACGCCATTTCGTCGGGAAGCGCATCAAATCCATCTGCGGCGGCTCGGAAGCTAGCTGTTTCGCTCCGGTTTTCCAAGCGGAGATTTCATCGCAGCCCTAGAGCGCCACTGTGCCGCCCTCCAGTAGACCCCGCGAGACTTCGACGACGCGATCATGCCCGGAGAGATCGCGATGCATGGCCGCGTCGAATCCGGCGTCTTCAGCGAGGCGTCGGACAACATCGCCCTGGTCGAAACCGATCTCCAGGAAAGCGGCCCCGCCTGGATCGAGAAGTCGCGTCAGGGTCGGGATGATCGCGCGATAGGCGTCGAGGCCGTCAACACCGCCGTCGAGGGCAAGGCGAGGGTCAAAATCCCGCACCTCGGCTGGCAGCGTCGCGATCACTGCACTCTCTATATAGGGAGGATTGCTCACGACAACATCAGCCTGTCGCGCCGATTCGGCGAAATAACCGCTGACGAAGAGGCTGCGCCGGCCAACCCCGAGCCGGGCGGCATTGGCCCGTGCCGCCCGGGCGGCCCCTACCGACAGATCGATGCCGAGACCGATCGCATTCGGCAATTCGGAAAGAAGCGCGATCAGCAGCGCGCCGCTGCCTGTGCCGATATCGATGAGCCGCAAGGGGCGGTCCCGCCCTCCGGTTCGGTCGACAAAGCCAAGCGCTGCCTCGATCACCGTCTCCGAATCGGGTCGCGGCACCAGCGTCTCGGCTTCAAGGCGGAACGAGAGACCCCAGAACTCGCGCGCACCGATGATCCGCGCAACGGGCTCGCCCGCCGCGCGGCGTTCCAGCAGCGCGTCGATCCGCGTGATCTCCTCCATCGAGACGGCACGGTAGTCGGCAAGCACCAGTTCGTTCGGCGCCATCCCGACGACGGATGCAATCAGGATGCGGGCATCGAGAGCGGGCGTATCGACCGTCTCCGCTTCGGCGAGGCGCTTGGCGGCCAGGCGTCGGAGGGCTCCGAGCGTGACCGCGTCGCCGCTCATCGATCGAGCGCCGCGAGCAGGCTCGCCTGGTGCTCGGTGATCAACGGTCCGATGACCTCGTCGAGCGCTTCGCCGGAGACCACCTGCTCGAGCTTGTAGAGCGTCAGGTTGATGCGATGGTCCGTGACGCGGCCTTGCGGAAAATTATACGTCCGGATGCGCTCGGAGCGATCGCCGGACCCGACCTGGCCGCGACGGTCGGCCGCACGTTCGCTGTCGAGTCGGGCACGCTCGTCCTCGAAAAGGCGGGCACGCAGGATCTGCATCGCCTGCGCCCGATTCTGATGCTGCGAACGGCCGGCGACGACGATCACCGTTCCGGTCGGCACATGGGTGATACGAACGGCGGTGTCGGTCGTGTTGGCGTGCTGGCCGCCAGCCGAGGAGGCGCGCGTCGTGTCGATCCGGATGTCCTCGGCCTTCAGCGCGATATCGACATCCTCCGCTTCCGGCAGAACGGCCACCGTCGCGGCGGAGGTATGGATGCGGCCGCTCGCCTCGGTCGCCGGCACGCGCTGGACGCGATGCACGCCCGACTCGTATTTCAGCCGCGCGAACACCCCGCGGCCGCTGACATTCGCGATGATTTCCTTGAAGCCACCGGCCTCGCCCTCACTCTCCGAGAGCACTTCGACCTTCCAGCCATGCAGCGCCGCATAGCGCTGATACATGCGGAAGAGATCGCCCGCGAACAGGGCGGCCTCGTCGCCGCCGGTGCCGGCGCGGATTTCGAGAATCGCACTCTTCTCGTCGGCCGCATCCTTCGGCAGCAGCAGCAGCCTTACAGTCTGGACCAGCCGCTCGATCTCGGCGTCGAGCTGCGGCCGCTCCTCGTCGGCAAGCGCCGCCATCTCCGGATCGCTGGCCAGTTCGTCGAGCGCCGCGCGCTCCGCGGCCACCGCCTTGAGGCGGCCGACGGTATCGACGATCTCGGAAAGCTCGGCACGCTCCTTCGAGAGGCGCACCAGCTCCTCCCCGTCACTGGTCGAGGCGAGTTTCTGATCGATGATCTCAGCGCGCGTGACGAGCTGGTCGATCTTGTCCCAAGGGAGACCGGTCGGAAGCATTTCGGTTATATCGGTACGCCTTGGTCAGCGGCAAAGCCGCGCAGCGCTTCCGCAATGCCGTCCTCGGCGCCGTTCTGGGCGAGAAGCGGATCGAGAAGCGCGTTGAGTTTGGTGATGTCGAGCGCCAGGAGCATCGCCTTGATCGGGCCGATCGAGGCGGCCGACATCGACAGCGAGCGGAAGCCGATGCCGACCAGCGCCAGGGCGGCGAGCGGACGTCCGGCGATCTCGCCACACAGCGTCACGGGCTTGCCCGCCGCATCGGCAGCGGTGACGATCGCCCGCAGTGCCCGCAGAAAATGACGCGAAATCGGGTCGAATCGGCTCGCAACCAGCGTGTTTCCACGATCGCTCGCCGTCATGTACTGCAACAGGTCATTAGAGCCGACCGACACGAAATCGACGGCCGCCATCAATGCCTCGAGCTGGAACAGCAGCGCCGGAACCTCGACCATCGAGCCGAGCAGGATGCGCGAGGGCAATTCATGCCCGTGCCGACGGGCATGCTCGACCTCGCGGTCGAGCAAAGCGCGCGCCTGCTCGATCTCGGCCACCTCCGTGACCATCGGCAGCATGATCCGCAATTCATGGCCGGCGCCGGCCCGGATGAGGGCGCGGAGCTGCATGCGTAGCAAGGCCGGCCGATCGAGGCCGAGGCGGATCGCGCGCCAGCCGAGCGCCGGATTTTCTTCCGGGTGGCTGCGCATATAAGGCAGCACCTTGTCGCCGCCGATATCCAGCGTGCGAAAGGTAACCGGCCGCTCGCCGCTCGCCGCGAGCACGGAGGCATAGAGCTGCGTCTGCGCGTTCATCCGCGGCATGGTCGAGGCCACCATGAACTGCAGTTCGGTACGGAAGAGGCCGATCCCTTCCGCGCCGGCCTCGGCCAGATGCGGCAGGTCGACCAGCAGGCCGGCATTCATGTTGAGGCCGATGCGCACGCCGTCACGCGTCACGGCCGGCTTGTGTCGCAGCAGCCGATACTGCGCCTGGCGCTTGGCGCGGAAGCGCACCTTCTCGCCATAGGAAGCCTCGACATCGGCCGGGGGTCGGATATGCGCCTCGCCGGTATCGGCGTCGAGGATCATGGCATCGCCGTTCTCGACCAGCGAGACGACATTCGTCGCCCGGCCGATCGTTGCGATGCCGAGCGCCCGCGCCACGATCGTCACATGGCTGGTCGGACCACCCTCTTCCAGCACGAGGCCACGCAGGCGGTTGCGGTCATAGTCGAGCAGCTCGGCTGCGCCCATGTTGCGCGCGACGACGATGCTGTCCTTCGGCATTTCCTTGCGATCGAATGCCGCGCCCTTGCCCATTAGCTCGCGCAGCAGGCGATTGGCGAGGTCGTCGAAATCGTGCAGCCGTTCGCGAAGGTACGGATCGGTCTGGCGCAGCAGCCGTGCCCGCGTATCGCTTTGCACCTTCTCCACGGCCGCCTCGGCGCTGAGGCCGTTCTGGATCGCCTCGTCCATGCGCCGCGCCCAGCCGCGGTCATAGGCGAACATCCTGTAGGCCTCGAGGATCTCGCGATGCTCGCCGGCCAGCGCAATATCATCGCGCGACAGCATATCGTCGACCGAGAGACGAAGATGGGCGATCGCTTCCTCGAGGCGCAGCCGCTCCTTCTCCGCGTCCTCGGCGATGAGCGCCGTAACGACGACGCGCGGCTCATGCAGGACGACATGGCCGAGCGCGATGCCCTCGGACAATGAGCTGCCGCGGATCGACATCGGCCGCTTGACGTCCAGCGAGGTGCCCGGTCGGGCCAAACCTTCCAGTTCGCCGACGGCGATCATCTCGGCGAGGACCATCGCCGTCGTCTGCAGCGCTTCGACTTCCTCGTCGAAATAGGTGCGATGGGCGCGGTTCTGGACCGTCAGCACGCCGAGCGTGCGGCCGGCGCGCAGGATCGGCACGCCGAGAAAGGCATTGTAAATCTCCTCACCCGTCTCGGGCAGATAGGCGAAGGACGGATGGCTCTGCGCGTTCGGCAGGTTGAGCGGACGCGCCTCGGCGGCGATGAGGCCGACAAGGCCCTGACCGACTCGCAGTCCGGCATGGTGCACGGCCTCGCGCTTCAGGCCCTCGGTCGCGTAAAGCTCGAGGACGTCGTCGGCGCGCAGCACATAGACCGAGCAGACCTCGGCGACCATGTTGGACGCGATCTGCGCCACGATCTTGTCGAGCCGGTCTTGCGCGCTGATCGGCTCCGCCATGATCTCGCGCAGGCGGCGGAGCAGGACGCGCGGCCCGGCGAGAGACCCCCGCATCGTCCGCCTTCCTTCAAGAACCAAAGGCCCAGCGCGTCATGAACGCGCCAGTACAGCGACTCACCCGTCGCCCCGGGACCGATTTCAGCCTACTCGTGCCATGACTTGCGGCTGAAATATACACTCTATCGAGAAGTTCGGCGGGCACCCGGCTCAGGCCGCGTCGAGGCCGTAGAGCGAATGCAGGGTCCGAACCGCCAGTTCGGTATAGGCCGAGTCGATCAGGATCGAAATCTTGATCTCAGAGGTCGTGATGGCGCGGATATTGATGCTCTTGCCGGCAAGCGCACGGAAAGCAGAGGCGGCGACGCCGGCATGGCTGCGCATGCCGATGCCGATCACCGACACCTTCACCAGATCGCCCGAACCCTGGAGGCTCGAATAGCCGATCGACGAACGCGCGCCTTCCAGCACCTTCATGGCCCGCTCAAGTTCCGAGGTCGGGACAGTGAAGGTCATGTCGGTGGTTGTGCCGTCCTCGGAGACGTTCTGCACGATCATGTCGACATTGATGTTCGCCTCGGCGAGCGGCACGAAGACGGCGGCGGCGACGCCCGGCTTGTCGGCGACCTCGCGCAGCGAGATCTGGGCCTCGTCCTTGGAATAGGCGATGCCGGTGACAACCTGCTTTTCCACGATCTCGTCCTCGTCGCAAATAAGGGTGCCAGGGGGATTTTCGGCGTCGGCGAGGCGGGGATCCGCCGGGTCGTCGAAGCTTGAACGCACGAATGTCCTGACGCCATGCACCATGGCAAGTTCAACGGAGCGAACCTGCAGCACCTTGGCGCCGAGCGAGGCCATCTCCAGCATCTCTTCATGCGAGACGCGATCGAGGCGGCGCGCCTTCGGCACGATGCGCGGGTCGGTCGTATAGACACCGTCGACGTCGGTATAGATGTCGCAGCGAACCGCGCCGATCGCCGCGGCGATGGCGACGGCGCTGGTATCAGACCCGCCACGGCCGAGCGTTGCGATCCGGTTGTCCGGTGCGAGGCCCTGGAAGCCTGCAATCACCGCGACCTGGCCCTGCGCCATACGTTCGATCAGCCGCGAGCCATCGATCTCCATGATGCGGGCCGCGCCATGGGCGCCATCGGTCAGGATCGGGATCTGCCAGCCCTGCCAGGAGCGCGCGTTAACGCCGATTTCCTGCAGCGCGATCGCGAGGAGGCCGGAGGTGACCTGTTCGCCAGAGGCGACGACGGTGTCATATTCGCGCGCGTCATGCATCGGCGCGGCGGCGCGCGTCCAGGCGACGAGCTCATTGGTCTTGCCGGACATCGCCGAGACGACCACGGCGACCGCGAAGCCGGCATCGACCTCGCGTTTGACGTGACGGGCCACATTGCGGATGCGATCGATATCGGCGACGGAGGTTCCGCCGAATTTCATCACCAGCCGGGCCATCATCAACCTTCGAAGGGCAGTTTCCGCGCGAGCGGCGGAAGGGAAAGGAACACACCCGGCAAAGCAACCGCCCCGGGCGGCGCCTTCATAGCGGGTCGGGCGCGGCTCGGCAACGCCGGCAATGACGCGACCGTCACGACCGCGGCTTCATCGCGCAAGCGAGCACCTGCGCGAGGAGGTCGACGCGCTCCTCCGGTCCCAATCCGACCCGCACCATCGAAAGCCAGACGCCGAAGCTGGTCAGCGCCAGCAAGCGGCGGATCGTCGTCGGTGGCGTTCCATGTGGCTGCTCCGGATCCTTGGCCGCATAGTCGACCCAAAACGCGACACCCGTTTCGACGGCCACCAGAAACTGATCGAGCTCCGGCACATGGTCGCGATCAGCGACCGCGCGTTCGAGGCGCAGGGCACCGCGGGCGTAGAATCGGTCGAGTTCCTCGACCAGTCGTCGCAAGCGCGCATCCCGCCCGGCGATTGCATCGAAAAGGCCTGGCGCCTGATCTGGAAGCGGCGGGCGCATCTCCGCCCAGACGTGCTCGCCGCAGGCTCTCACCAGAGCCCCCAGCGTTTCGAAGTGGCGATAGACGGTTGCCGCGCCGAGCCCGGCGCGCTTGGCGATATCGACAAAGGAGGTCGCGGCGACACCCTGCTCGTCATGCAACTGCATTGTTGCGGCGAGAATCCGCTCCCGCGTCTCGTCGCGCGCCTTCGCTCGTTCCGTCATCCGATATTCGCGGCGGGCCATCGACCATCCATATTGACGAGAACAAGTTTTCGTGGAAAGTTTATTCCGCTAAAATAGCAATGTCGCCACGTGTTGTCTATCGGGACCGGCGACGAACGGGGAGACCGCGTTATGAATGTTCACATCAATTCCGACCATGCCTCCAAAGTCGACGAAGTCAGGTTTCTCGGACTGCCAACCTGGATCAAGGCCGACCGCACCAACACCGGCGGCAGCCTCAGCCTGGTCGAGCAAATCATTCCGTCCGGCTTCGAATCGCCCTGGCATATGCATGATTCTGAAGACGAATCGTTCTATGTGATCGAGGGAACAGTCACTGTCATCGTCGGCGACAGCACCACCACGCTCCGAGCCGGCGACTTTGGCTTTGGCCCGCGCGGAACGCCGCATGGCTTCCGCGTCGAGGGACACGGCCCAGCGCGACTGCTGTTCTTGACGACCGGAGGCGATTTCGCAGACTTCATCGCCGAAACCAGCGTCGCGAAGGATGCAGCGCCCGTTCCGCCTGATATGGCCGGCTTCGTGGCGGCTGCCGAGCGCCACGCGATCATCATTCTTGGTCCCCTGCCCCGATGAGGACGGGCGGCGGGCGAACTTGACTTCGCGCGGCGCGCCACCGACCTTTGCCGCAAAGGAGCCCGCAATGCCCGCAAGCGCGAACGACACGAGAACGACCGTCGATGACGGTGAGATCGCGCATTTTTCGGCTATCGCGAGCGAGTGGTGGGCGCCGGGCGGCAAGTTTGCGCCGCTGCACCGGCTGAACCCGATCCGCATCCAATTCATCAAGGACGAGGCTGCGCGACGCTTTTCCCGCGACGCCAAGGATCCACGTGCGCTTTCGGGCCTCCGCCTCCTCGATATCGGCTGCGGAGGCGGCCTTCTGTCGGAGCCGATGGCAAGGCTCGGTGCGGAGGTCGTCGGCGCTGATGCATCGGCGACCAATGTCGGCGTCGCGGCGCTGCATGCCCGCGATGCCGGGCTCGACATCGACTATCGCGCGACGACGGCGGAAGCACTAGCCGAGGCCGGCGAAAGCTTCGACATCGTGCTGGCGATGGAGATCGTCGAGCATGTGGCCGATCTCGGCCTGTTCGTGCGCGAGACCGCCCGCATGGTGCGGCCCGGTGGGCTGATCGTCTTCTCGACCATCAACCGCACCCCAAAGGCCTTCATGCTCGCCATCATGGGCGCGGAGTATGTGCTGCGCTGGCTGCCGCGCGGCACGCATAGCTATGAGAAGCTCGTCAAGCCGCGGGAGCTGGAAGCGGCGCTCGGCGAAGCCGGACTCTCATTGTCGGCGGAAGCTGGAGTTGTTTACGACCCGCTTCGCGATGTCTGGAAAGTGTCGCGTGACATGGATGTCAACTACATGCTGGCCGCCACGCGCGACTGAGCCCCGCCTTCAGTTGCCCTCTTCAGGCAGGCGCGGCAGCGGGTGGACCTCGATGCCCTCCTCGGCGAGGGCATGGGCCTCGGCAGGCGACGCCTCGCCATAGATGCCATGCGCTTCGGTCTCGCCGTAGTGCATCTTGCGCGCCTCCTCCGCGAAGCGGTCGCCGACATAGTCCGCAGTCGCTTCGACATGGGCGCGGACCTGGCGCAACATCTCGGACAGGGCCACCTGGCGCGGATCGGGCGCGGCCACCTTGAGAGCCGCCAGCTTGTCCTGCGCCTGCTGGCGCTTGCGCGCCGTGGCGACGGCCGGAGCCATCAGCGCCTTCACGACTTTCTCCGAGCCGCAGGCCGTGCAACTCACGGCACCCGCGGCCAGCGCCTTGTCGAACGCTGCTGCGTCACGAAACCAGCCATCAAAATCGTGGCCGGCCTCGCAGATGAGATCATAGCGTATCATGCGTCTTGATATGGGGTCAGTTCACGAAGGACCCAACCTGCGGCATGGCCGGCAGCGCGAAATCGCGCTGGTTGGCAAGCGCGGGGATGGCCTGCCGCGCCGACTGCGCGAAGGCAGGATCGATATCGGCAACAATGAAGCCCGGCTGATCGCCACTGGCTTCGGCGAGAATCTTGCCCCAGGGATCGATGATCATGCTGTGGCCGAACGTATCGCGGCCATCTTCATGATGGCCGGCCTGCGCCGCCGCGATGATGTAGGACCCGGTCTCGATCGCCCGGGCGCGCAGCAGCACATGCCAATGCGCCTCGCCGGTCTTCCTGGTGAAGGCGGCGGGAACTGCCAGCACGGTGGCGCCGGCCTTGGCCAGCGTGCGGTGAAGCACAGGAAAGCGCACGTCGTAGCAGATCGTCAGCCCAAGCTTGGTCCAGGGAAGATCGGTGACAACCGCTGTCTCGCCGGCGCGATAGGTCGCCGATTCCCGGTAGCTCTCGCCGCCCGAGAGATCGACGTCGAACATGTGGATCTTGTCGTAGCGCCCGACGATGGCGCCGTTGGGCGCGATCACGAAGGACCGGTTGGCGATATGGTCGTCGGGCAGGCGGATCGCCATCGAGCCGATATGGAGATGGATGCCGAGTTCGCGAGCCAATTCGCGGAAGCGCTGCAGCGACAGGTCCACATCCTCTGGACCGATCGAGGCGAGCAGATTCTCGCGGTCGCGGTCGAGGATAGTGGTCATCTCCGGCGTCAGCACATAGCCCGCACCCGCAGCAGCGGCGCCGCGAATCAACGCCTCGGCAGTCTCCACATTGGCCTCAACCGATCGGCCGCTGTTCATCTGCACGCAGGCAGCCTTGAAGCTCGTCATCGGCTTCTCCTTCGAACGTCAAAAATCTGATTGGCGCGAATCAGGATGCGAGCAGCGCGTCCAGCCGGCCTTCTGCTTCGAGCGCATGCAGATCATCGCATCCGCCCACATGCGTCTCACCGATGAAGACCTGCGGGAAGGTCGAGCGGCCACGGGCGCGATCGATCATCTCCTGGCGCAGCGACGGATTGCCGGTCGCGTCATGCTCGTCATAGGCGACGCCCTTTCGGTCGAGCAGCCGCTTGGCGGCGACGCAGTAGCCGCAGCCCTGCCGGGTGTAGATGGTCACATCGGCCATTGCTGGATCCCTGATGGCTTTGGAAGCAGCGCAATATAGGACTCAGGATATCCCTTCGACAACCCGCGCAAAAACCGCCACATCCACCGACTTTGCGCCGCCGCGGAGCAGCGCCCGCGTCACCGCCTTGACGGTCGCGCCCGTCGTATAGACGTCGTCGACCAGCAACACGCGCCGTCCCTTGAGCGCGGGAGCGAGCGCCGAAGGCACGCGAAAGGCCCCCTCGACATTCTTCGCGCGCTCATTGGCCTTGAGCCCGACCTGTTGCCGGGTCGGCCGGATGCGGGCAATCAGCGCCGGCTCATAGGGGCGATGGATGACACTCGCGAGGGCCTCGGAGATCAGCGCCGATTGGTTGAACCTGCGCTGCCAGAGCCGGCGTCGATGCAGCGGTACCGGCAGCACGACGTCGACCTCATCGGCGATCGGGCCCAGCGCACGCGCCATCATGGCGCCGATAGGCTTCGCGAGTTCGGTTCGGTCACCATATTTCAGCGCCTGCACGATATGGCCGGCCTCGGCGCCATAAAGGCAGACCGCGCGGAGGCGGCCAAAGGGTGGCGGATGGGCGATCGCCTCCGCCGACAGCGCGCCGGGCCCGATGTCGTATCCGAACGGAATCGCCAATCGCTCGCAGAACGGACGCTCGATCCAGCGGATCACGCCCCAGCAGGGGCTGCAAAGCGCGCCGCTGGTTGCCACCGGCTTGCCGCAGGCCATGCAGGCGGGCGGCAGCACGAGGTCTAGCGCGCGCGTGAAAAGGCGAAGCCGCCGCGGCCCGGCCGCGCTCGTCCCTGTCTCGTCCCCCTCGATGAGGTCCGCGCTCTCCATGCGGCAAGCATATGCGCAGCAGCCGCGTCGCGGAAGCGGCTTTGACCGCGGCGCCGCGGCAGCCCATATAGCGGCCAACCCTCTGGCAGCGCGGATTCCAGCATGAGCGGCGCCCCGACCATCTTCGATTCGGACCTTCTCGCTCTGCGGCAGGAGCGGGCACGCCGCATGGCCGTGCCGGGCGCCGACTTCCTCCTCCGCCAGGCCGTCGACGAACTCGCCGACCGCCTGATGACGGTCAATCGCCGCTTTGACCGCGCCGTCGATATCGGGACGCCAACATCCGCGCTCGCCGAAGCGCTGCAAGCAAGCGGGCAGGTCGGTACGATCGAACGGACTTCATGGGCCCATGTGGGCGGCGCCGAAGTCCTGCCACTGGAGCCCGCGCGTTTCGATCTCGCCGTCAGCGCGCTGGCGCTGCAGTGGGTCAACGATCTGCCGGGCATGCTGACCCAGATTCGCCGCGCACTCGCCGGAGATGGACTGCTGCTCGCTATCTTCGCCGGCGGCGAGACGCTGATGGAACTGCGCAATGCGCTTGCCGGCGCCGAGGCCGAGCTCCGCGGCGGCGCCGGTCCTCGCGTCGCACCGTTCGCCGACCTTCGCGATGTCGGATCGCTGCTGCAGCGGGCCGGCTTCGCCCTGCCCGTCGTCGACACCGATCGCATCACGGTTCGCTACGACACGATGTTCCATCTCGTGCGCGACCTTCGCGCGATGGGCGCCGGCAATGTGCTTGCCGATCGCGATCCGCGGCCGCTGACCCGCGCCATCGCCGGCCGCGCCGCCGCGCTCTATGCCGAGCGATTCGCAGACGCCGACGGCCGCATCCGCGCGACCTTCGATTTCGTCTCCGTTTCCGCCTGGGCGCCGCATGAAAGCCAGCCGAAACCGCTCCGACCCGGCTCGGCGACCGCGCGGCTCGAAGACGCCGTGAATGCAGCGAAGCGGGCCGCCCTCCCCTCGATGAACGACGACAAGGCGGATTGAGCCAAGGCATCGGCCGCCTTGCCAAAGCGGCGATGCCATTCGAGAGATGGGCACGTCCGCCGAATCGACGCCACCGCGAGCCCCGCCCTTGGAAACCGACCTCTATCTTCCGGTGAAGCGCTATCTCGAAGGCCTCGGCCTTGAGGTGAAGGGCGAGGTGCGCGGCTGCGATCTTGTCGCGCTTTCGGGTGGGACGCCCGAATTCGTCGTCATCGGCGAATTGAAGCAGACCTTTACGCTCGAGCTCGTCCTGCAAGCCGTCGACCGAACGCCGGCCTGCGACGAGATCTGGCTGGCCGTCGCCGCCTCCAAGCGCGGACGTGGGCGCGAGGGCGATCCGCGCGTGAAAAAGCTCTGTCGTTTTCTCGGCTTCGGTCTTCTCGCCGTCGCGCCATCAGGCCGGATCGAGGTGATTGTCGAGCCGGAGCCCTGGAAGCCGCGCCGCGACGGCAAGCGACGCTCGCGCATCGTCGAGGAATTCCGCCGCCGCCGCGGCGACCCCGTCGCGGGCGGTTCAACGCGTCTGCCGCAGATGACCGCCTATCGCCAGCAGGCTCTTACGATCGCCGACGCACTCGCCGCGAACAGCGCGTCGCCACGTCAGCTGAAGCCGATCGCACCCGACGCGGCGAAGATCCTGCAGACCAATGTCTATGGCTGGTTCGAGCGCATCGAGCGCGGTCTGTATGGCCTGACCGGCGCCGGGCGCGCCGCGCTGGTCACCTGGGTGGACCATCTGGCGCCGATGCCCGCGACAGCCGGCGAACCCGCTCTGCCTCGCGAGACCGAAGCCTAGAGTAGGTCGATCAGAGGCGCGATCAGCGGCAGGTCGGCCGGCGGCATCGGATAGTCACGGAGCGCCTTGGCACGCACCCATTTCAGCGCCTGGCCCTCGCGGCTTTCTGGTGTGCCTGTCCAGCGCCGGCAAACATAAAGCGGCATCAGCAGGTGAAAGTCGTCATAGGCGTGGCTCGCAAAGGTCAGCGGCGCGAGGCAGGCTTCCTTGGTCTCGATGCCGAGCTCCTCGCGGAGTTCGCGGATCAGCGCCGCTTCCGGGGCCTCGCCGGCATCGACCTTGCCGCCCGGAAACTCCCAGAGGCCGGCGAGCGTCTTGCCCTCGGGACGCTGGGCGATCAGCACGCGGTTGTCGGGATCGACAAGGGCGCAGGCGACGACGAGCAGCAATCGCGACATGGAGGTTCAGGCTTTCGGAGGGCGGCGGTAGTGGTAGCGATACTGTTCGACAAAACCGAGCGACTCGTAGAGCGCAATCGCCGGTGCATTGTTGGAGACCACCTGGATCGCGGCGCTGGTCGCGCCCTTCTCGCGCGTCCAGCCGATCGCCGCGCGCATCACCGCCGTGCCGAAGCCCTGGCGGCGGCGGGCCTTGTCGGCAACCACATTGTTGAAGATACCGATGCCGCCGGAATTGACCGCCAGTGCCGCGGCCGCTGGGGTCCCGTCGCGGCCATGCACGACGATGCCCTTGGTTTCATGGGCGATCAGAGACAGCAGTGTCTTCAGCGTCTCGACCGTGCGGGCGTCCAAGCTGGAGAGGCTCGCCTCGGCGCGATACCAGCGCGGATCGCCGGGATTGAGCCAGCGGATATCACCAACCGGCGCGACAGGCTCCGAGGAGAGATTCATGGCCAGAACGCGGCTTTCCTCGAACGGCACCCAGCCGAGTCGGTCGAGCGCGGCGACGACGCCGGGACCGGCGAGAGGCGTGACGCGGAACACCGGTTCGATGCCATGCCGGCGTGACAGCGCAGAGAGCCTGGCGATGCGGGCCTCGGCATTGCCGTCATCATTCGGGTCGAGGCATTGGAACGAGTTCGAACGTTTGCTGTAGCCATGCGCAAACCGCCAGAGCCACGCCCCGTCATGGACGAGGGCAATCGCCGGCCAGGCCGAGAGGCAGGCCCCCTCGATCTCAAGCGTTGTCGGCAGCGCGCTCGTTAAGTCCGTCATCTCAGCTGCGATAGTCGCCATTGATGGCGACATATTCCTTGGTGAGGTCGCAGGTCCAGACCCGCGCCTTGCCGGCCGCAAGGCCGAGATCGGCGGTGATGACGATTTCGTCATTCTTCATGTAGGCGGAGGCGGCGGCCTCGGAATAATCCGGGTCGCGCTCGCCCTCGAAGGCAACGCGGATGTCGCCGAATGCGATCGAGAGGCGGTCGCGGTCGGCCGGCTCGCCCGCCTTGCCTACGGCCATGACGACGCGGCCCCAATTGGCGTCCTCGCCGGCCGCGGCGGTCTTGACCAGCGGCGAATTGGCGATCGACAGCGCGACGCGCTTCGCCGAAGCATCCGAAAGGGCTCCGAAAACCCGCACTTCGATCAGCTTGCGTGCGCCCTCGCCGTCGCGGGCGACCTGGATGGCAAGGTCTTTCAGCACCTCATCAAGCGCAAGGCGGAAGTCCTCCAGCCGCGGATCGGTCGGCTCGGTGATGAGCGTCGCGCCCGGCGCCTTGGCGGTGGCGAACAGCAGCAGCGTATCGGAGGTCGACGTGTCGCTGTCGACCGTCACCGAATTAAAGCTCGCCTCGACGCCGTCGGAAAGGATCGCCTGCAGCGCCGGCGCCGCGATCGCCGCGTCGGTCGCCACAAAAGACAGCATGGTCGCCATGTCGGGCGCGATCATGCCGGCGCCCTTGGCGATGCCGTTGATCATAACCTCGGTCTCGCCGATCTTCACCCGGCGCGTCGCGCCCTTGGGAAAGGTGTCGGTGGTCATAATGGCCCGCGCCGCATCGATCCACGGACCCTCGGCGACGCGTTGCGCCGCTTCCGGCAGCACGGCGGCGAACTTCGCCGCGTCGAGCGGCTCGCCGATGACGCCGGTGGAAGCGATGAACACCTCGTCGGGACGGCAGCCGGCCACCTCTGCCGCCAGCGCGCCCTGCGCCTCGGTTGTGGCGCGGCCCTTCTTGCCGGTGAAGGCATTGGCATTGCCGGAATTGACGACGAGCGCGCGCGCCGAACCACCGGCGAGCGCCGCCCGGCACCAGTCGACAGGCGCCGACGGACACTTCGAGCGCGTGAACACGCCGGCAACCGTGGTGCCCGCCTCGAAGAGAGCGAGGAAAACGTCGCGGCGATCGCGATACTTGATCCCAGCCGCCGCCGTGGCGAAGGCGACGCCGGCGATCGGCGGCATGTCGGGGAACGGAACGGCGAGCGGCGAGACGGCGGTGGACATGGACAATCCCGTGGAAGATGACGACGCCCCCTTATGGGCGCCGAACATGACGAAAAGGCCGTCGGCCCGGCCGGAGCCGACGCGACGTACGCGACCCTCGAGCGAACCGATGGCGAAGGCCGAGCGAGGGCGGAAACCGCGCCTCGCCGGCAGTCGGTGGCGGGAGGAGATCGCTCCTCCCGCGAGCCGGTCGGCGTGTTACTGCGCGACTGGGGCCGGGGCAGCCTTCAAGGTCGGATCGACGATTTCGACCTTGTTGTCCTTGCGCAGCTGGGCGACGGCGTTCACGAACATGTCGCGGAGCACCATCTGGCGCACCTGGTCCTTGACCTGGTCATAGGTCGGGACCGGCTGGTTGCGCTTGTCGGTCACTTCGATGATGTGATAGCCGAATTTTGTCTTGACCGGCGTCTCGGTATATTTGCCGACCGGCAGCTGGAAGGCGACCGCCTCGAATTCCGGCACCATCTGGCCCTTGGCGAAATAGCCGAGCTGGCCGCCCATCTTGGCCGAGCCCGGATCCTTCGACTTCTCCTTCGCAAGCGTCGCGAAATCGGCGCCGCCGTCGAGCTGCTTGATGATAGCCTTGGCCTCGTCCTCGGTCTGCACCAGGATATGCGCCGCCTGGACTTCTTCCTGCGGCGTGACCTTGGCGATCTCCTCGTCGTAGCGCTTCTTCACCGCATCGTCGGTCGCCTTGCCATCGATCTCCACGCGGAAGAATTCGTTGCGAAGCGCGCGCTCGCGCAGCAATTCGACGCGGCTCTTGAACGTGTCCGACTGGTCAAGTCCGGCGGCGGTCGCGGCCTTGGCCATCAGCTTCAGATCGATGAGCACATCGAGAACGGCGCGGCGGCGCTGGTCGGCCGGGACCTTGCCGAGCTCATCGCCGAGATCCTGCGAGGCAAGCGCGAGGTCGCCCTCGGTGATCGGCTGGCCGTCGACGGTGGCGACGACTGTCTTCGGATCAAGGACCGGAGCCGGAGCAGCAGCCGGGGCAGGCGCGGCAGCGGCGGGCGCCGCCGGGGCCGGTGCCGGTGCAGGCGCGTCCTGCGCCGCGGCGGCTGCCGTCATGAGGCCGAGAAGGGCCAGCGCCGAAACGCTGAGCTGGAACCGCCGCGGCGGAAGACGGAAGGTCATCAAATTGTCCTTGTCCATGGTGAAGTCACTCGCGCGAGCGCGGCGGCATCAGCCGGCCGCCGAACGCCTCGTGGATCGGTTGAGAATGCGGCATTCTGCGGGCATTCCGGGGCCTCTCGGCCACGTTGACATCCTGGGTGCCCCCTCTTATCTGTCTCGGGTCGCGGCGTCCAGAACGCTTTGACGTTCGTGGTTACGGCGCTTCCGATGGTCTTCGACCTCGGAGCCTGCAAGGAATGCCCGGCGCCGACCCTTCTTCCCGGATCAAGGCGCCGACCAACAATCAAGGATGACCCATGGCAGGTCTCGGCTCGCTGGCGCGCAAATTCTTCGGTTCGGCCAATGACAGGCGCGTGAAGGGCTATCGACCCCGCGTTGCCGAGGTCAATGCCCTTGAGCCGGAATATGCGTCGCTCACCGATGATCAACTTCGCGCGAAGACGGAAGAGCTGAAGCGGCGTGTTGCCGATGGTGCGTCCGTCGACGATATTCTCGTCGAGGCTTTCGCAGTTGTGCGGGAGGGTGCCAAGCGGGCGCTCGGCATGCGCCATTTCGACGTCCAGCTCATCGGCGGCATGGTCCTTAACGACGGCTCGATCGCCGAAATGAAGACCGGCGAAGGCAAGACGCTGGTCGCGACTTTGCCTGTTTACCTGAACGCGCTCGCCGGCAAGGGCGTGCATGTCGTGACGGTGAACGACTACCTCGCCAAGCGCGACTCCGAATGGATGGGCCGCCTCTATCGCTTCCTCGGCCTCTCGGTCGGCGTGATCGTGCACGGGCTCGACGATGATCAGCGCCGCGCCGCCTATGCCTGCGACATCACCTACGGCACCAACAACGAATACGGCTTCGATTATCTGCGCGACAATATGAAGTACGACCTCGCGCAGATGGTCCAGCGCGGTCACCATTACGGCATCGTCGACGAAGTCGATTCGATCCTGATCGACGAAGCGCGCACGCCGCTGATCATTTCCGGCCCGCTCGACGACCGCTCCGAACTCTACAACACCATCGACAAGTTCATTCCGAATCTGCTGGCGGAAGATTATGAGATCGACGAGAAGCAGCGCACCGCCAGCTTCACCGAGGCCGGCAACGAGAAGCTCGAGCAGCTCCTGACCGAGGCGGGCCTGCTCAAGGGTGAGTCGCTCTATGACGTCGAGAACGTCACGGTCGTCCACCACGTCAACCAGGCGCTCCGCGCCCATCGACTGTTCCAACGCGACAAGGATTACATCGTCAAGAGCGACGAGGTGATCATCATCGACGAGTTCACCGGCCGCATGATGCCGGGCCGCCGCTATTCGGAAGGCCTGCACCAGGCGCTGGAAGCCAAGGAACACGTCCAGATCCAGCCCGAGAACCAGACGCTCGCCTCGATCACCTTCCAGAACTATTTCCGCATGTACGACAAGCTGGCCGGCATGACGGGTACGGCACAGACCGAGGCATCGGAGTTCCTCGACATCTACGGCCTCGACGTGGTCGAGATCCCGACCAACGTGCCGGTGTCACGCATCGACGACGACGACGAGGTCTACCGGTCGGCGGCGGAGAAGTACAAGGCCATCATCCGCGTCATCCGCGACTGCAGCGAGCGCGGCCAGCCGGTGCTCGTTGGCACGACCTCGATCGAGAAATCCGAACTGCTTTCGGAGTTTCTCAAGAAGGAGAAGGTGCCGCACCAGGTCCTCAACGCCCGCTATCACGAGCAGGAGGCCTATATCGTCAGCCAGGCCGGCGTGCCAGGTGCCGTGACGATCGCAACCAACATGGCCGGCCGCGGAACCGACATTCAGCTTGGCGGCAATCTCGACATGCGCCTCGAGCACGAGCTTGCTGGCATCGAGGACGAGACCGCACGCGCCCGCCGCACCGAAGAGGTGAAGGCCGAGATCGCCGTTCTCAAGCAGAAGGCGCTCGCCGCAGGTGGCCTCTACGTGATTGGCACCGAGCGGCATGAAAGCCGTCGTATCGACAATCAGCTACGCGGCCGCTCCGGCCGTCAGGGCGACCCTGGCCACTCGCATTTCTTCCTGTCGCTGCAGGACGACCTGATGCGGATCTTCGGGTCCGAGCGCATGGACGGCATGCTGCAGAAGCTCGGCCTCAAGGAGGACGAGGCGATCGTCCATCCCTGGATCAACCGCGCGCTTGAAAAGGCGCAGCAGAAGGTCGAGGCACGCAATTTCGACATCCGCAAGAACCTATTGAAATATGACGACGTCATGAACGACCAGCGCAAGGTCATCTTCGACCAGCGCGTGGAGCTCATGGGCGAGGCCGATGTCAGCACGACCGTCGACGGCATGCGCCAGGAAGTGATCAGCGATCTGGTTGCCAAGCACATTCCTGAACGCGCCTATCCCGAGCAGTGGGATTCGAAGGGCCTCCGCGAGGCGCTGCAGCAGGCGATCAATCTCGATCTGCCGATCGAGGAATGGGCAGCCGAGGACGGGATCGCCGATGCCGAAGTGCGCGAACGCGTGCTCAAGGCCGGCGACGAGGCGGCTGCGCAGCGGACGTCGCGCTTCTCGCCGGAGGTCATGCGCCAGGTCGAGAAAGCCGTGCTCCTGCAGACGCTCGACCATCTCTGGCGCGAGCATCTCGTGACGCTCGATCACCTCCGCCAGGTGATCGGCTTCCGCGGCTATGCGCAGCGTGACCCATTGAACGAGTACAAGACCGAGGCTTTCGAGCTGTTCGAGGCGATGCTGCAGAGCCTCCGCGAGGCGGTGACGGCGCAGATGATGCGCGTCGAGATCATGCAGTCGCCGCCGCTGATGCCGACCGATGTCGAGGATGTCGAGCCTATCCATCTCGACCCCGTGACCGGCGGCAACGAACTCGACGAAGCCTTCTATTCGAGCTTCACCCCCTCGCAGCAGCAGGGCTTCGAGGCGGCCGGCGTTGATCCGAACGATCCGACCACCTGGGGCAAGATCCAGCGCAACGCGCTGTGCCCCTGCGGCTCGGGCAAGAAGTTCAAGCACTGCCACGGCCGTTTCGCCTGAGGGCGATCGTCTGGATTAAAATGCCGAACGGCCGGGCTTTGACCCGGCCGTTTCTTTTTCAGCGGTTCCGACTAGTGAAGGGCGAGGGACACGATCTTGCCCGCCCGCCGATTTGGCATTGAAGCGGCGGTGTCCATCTCGAACTGGAACTCAAGTGCCCTGCCTCGAACGCGCCGAAGCCATCAACCGAACGGGTTCGGCACCTTCGGGATCTTCGACTTGATCTTGCCCCAGAAGCCCGGCTTCGGTTCGGGGGCGGCGACGGGCGTCACGACAGGACGCAGCGGCGAGGCGACCGGGAGCGGGACGCCAGGGGCCGGCTCACCGCCCAGGGCGGCGGTTGCGACAGGGTCGATGACGTCTTCGGGGCTTGCAGCCGGAGCCGCCGTGCCAACCGCCTCCGAGGCGCCAGCCGCACCTGCCGGAGACGCGTCGGCCGCTGCCGGTGCAACCGCAAGCGGGACCGCAACATTCGCCGCGGCGACGGCCTGCTCGCTGGCGGCGATCGTCGGCACGGGCATGACGGCCGCCGGCGCGGTGCCGGATGCCTTCTGCGCCTCGTTGGCAGCCTTGACCGCGGCGATGCGCGCCTCCTGCTCGGCGGCCTTGGCAGCAGCGATCGCCTCTTCCTGCTCGTATTTCGGCGCGAGCTCGGCGATCAGCGCGTTGTCGGTCGTTTGCTTGGCCTTCACGGCGGCCAGCACCGTCGGCGAATAAGTGAGCGGCGGACAGGCGGCCGATGAATTCAGCGCCGTGCTGGACTTCGCATTGAAGACGTAGCGCTTGCCGCAGACGCCGACCTTCGGGACCTGCGCAGTGACAGCGAAATTGTCGCTGCCCTCCTTCAGCATCGCCCAGAAATCGTAGTTGGGATCCTTCCGATGATGCGCCATGTTCTCCGGCGTCATGCGGAACGGGAAGAGGTGGACCTCGAAAGATCGCTGGCCGCCGCGGAACGAGTCGCGCGCGAGGGCGTAGATCTCTCCCGCTGCGGCATCCGTCATCGAATAGCAGCCGGCCGACGAGCAGGCGCCGTGCACCATGATATTGGTGCCCGTGCGGCCAAGGGCGCGGTCATAGGCGTTGGGGAAGCCGATGTTGAACGACAGGTAGTAGTTCGACTTCGGGTTCATCTGACCCGGCGTGATCGTGTAGAAGCCTTCCGGCGCCTGCCGGTCGCCTTCCTTGATCTTCGGCCCGAGCTTGCCGGACCATTTGCAGATCGAATAGGTCGTCAGCAGCTTATAGCTGCCCGAGCGGGTCTGCTTCCAGACCTCAAGCTCGGAGCTTTCCTTGTAGCCACGGACATAGATCGGCGCAGTCGGCGCCATATCGAGCTCGGTCATTTTGGTGACGAGCTTCTCCGGAACCGGCATCAATTCCTTCGGGCCGTTGGGACCCGAATAGTCCTCGCAGGCCGCAAGCATGAGGCCGGCGGCGACGATGAGCGCGGCGCGGATGAGACGGCCTGTCAGCGCGATTCTCAGCATGAACACCTCAAGGATCCGTCAGGCGCCGCGATCACATCAGGCGCGCAGCTTCGGCCTGCCGGAACCAGCCGCGCCGTCCTGCAGCGCCCAGCCGGCCGGATGCCTCAAAAGACAGGCGGAATCGTGTCAGAGCGAACGGCCGATCGCAAGAAACTTCTCGCGTCGCTGCCGCTTGATCTCGGCCTCTGGCATGCCGTCGAATGCGGCGAGTGCGACGAAGATCGCATCGCCGACGGCTTCGATCGCCTGCTCCGGCCCGCGATGAGCGCCGCCGACAGGCTCCGGAATGATCTGGTCGATGACGCCGAAGCGCAGCAGGTCCTGCGCGGTGATCTTCATATTCGTGGCCGCATCCTGGGCGCGCGTTGAATCGCGCCAGAGGATCGAGGCCGCGCCTTCAGGCGAAATCACGCTGTAGATCGCATGTTCGAGCATCAGAACGCGGTTGGCCGTGGCGATCGCGATCGCGCCGCCCGAACCACCCTCGCCGATGATCACGGAGACATTGGGAACGCCAAGTCCGAGTGCCGCCTCGGTCGAGCGCGCGATGGCCTCGGCCTGGCCGCGCTCCTCGGCATCGATACCCGGGAACGCACCGGCTGTATCCACCAGCGACACGACCGGCAGGCCGAAACGCTCCGCCAGTTCCATGATGCGCACGGCCTTGCGATAGCCCTCGGGCCGGGCCATGCCGAAATTGTGCCGCAGGCGGGTCTCGGTATCGTGACCCTTTTCCTGGCCCATCACGGCCACGGGCCGGCCGCGGAAGCGGCCGAAGCCGGCCAGGATCGCCTGGTCGTCGCCGAACTTGCGATCGCCGGCGAGCGGCGTGAAATCCTCGAACAATCCCTTGGCATAGGAGACGAAATGCGGCCGGTCGGGATGGCGGGCGACCTGTGTCTTCTGCCACGGCGTCAGCTTGGCATAGATGTCGGCGAGCGCCTGGCTCGCCTTCGATTCCAGGCGCTGAATCTCCTCGCCGATGGCAACGGCATCACCGCTCTCGCCCATGGCGCGCAGTTCCTGCACCTTGCCTTGGAGATCGGCGACGGGCTTCTCAAATTCCAGAAAGGTTCGCATCCAGACCTACGCGCCGGACCAAAAAACAGCGGACCGGCCCTTGGCGAGGGCAGGGTCCGAAAGCGCGCGCACACTGGCGGCAAGGCCCATGGCTGTCAAGCTGGACAGTCGGCGTGCAGTGTAACGCAACATGAAATGACGAATGGGAGCGCTTCAGACATCAGCGCCCATGGCGCGAGAAAGGTGGTCCGGCTCGAACAAGGTTCCCCGGGGGGCTGGGGGGCTGAGAAATTCCGAAGTTCCCGCCGAGCCGGACCGTCTGAATACGGTGCTGAAATAGCCAGCCCAATGCGGCTGGTGCCGGGCCGAAAGAGGGCGAAAAAGTGGATTTTGGCGATGCGAATTCACGCCTTCGTGAGGGTCACTCCGCCACCGGAACGACCCTCGCCTTGCCAGCGCCGTCGTTCGGCGCGATCATGACGGAGCGATGACAAAGGCGAATGTGGCGGAGGCGCTTTTGAGCGACGGTGGCGAGGAAGCAAAGAGCGGCGAGGCCGCGACGCTGGTTGCCTTTGCGGGGCCAGCGCCCGGGCCTCGGCAAATCGCCTTCAATCGTCAGGAGCTCAACCAGATCCTCAGGGTCTATGGCCGCATGGTAGCCGCCGGCGAGTGGCGCGACTACGCGATTGACCATCTCGAGGAGAAGGCGGTGTTCTCGATCTTCCGGCGGACCTCCGAGATGCCGCTCTATCGCGTCGAGAAGGATCCGAGCCTCGCCCGCCGCCAGGGCGCCTACGCTGTGATCGCCGCCGGCGGCTATGTCATGAAGCGCGGACACGATCTCAAGCAGGTGCTGACCGTGCTGGACAAGCGGCTGAAGCTCGTCGAGGGCTGACCTCAGGGCGGCAGGGCCGCGCCGTTGCCGAGGGCGCATTGCATCAGCACGCTGTCGAGCCAGCGGTCGTGCTTCCAGCCGACAGCCTCGAAGGTTCCGACCATGTGGAAGCCGAGCGCGCGGTGTAGCGCGATCGAGGCAGCATTGCCGGAATCGCCGATGACCGCGATCATCTGCCGGTAGCCGGCGTCTGTCGCAGCGTCGAGGAGCGCTGCGAGCAAGGCACGCCCCACGCCAAGGCCGCGCGCGTCGGCTGCGAGATAGATCGAATCCTCGACGGTCCAGCGATAGGCGGGGCGAGGTCGGTAGGGTCCGGCATAGGCGTAGCCGAGCACGGCATCGGCGTCCGAGACCGCAACGAGATAAGGGTGGCCCGACGCCGCGAGCGCAACGCGTCGCCGCACCATTTCGTCCAGCGGGGGCGGCTCCAGCTCGAAGCTCGCCGTGCCCTCGCGCACCGCCGCGCCATAGATCGCAGTGATCGTGGCGAGATCTGTATCGGCAACGGGCCGGATCGAAAAGCGAGACAAAGACGGCATCGGCGGAGCAGCGGGCGGCCCACATGAAAAAGGGCGCGGCCTTGGCCGCGCCCTTGGATGACTTGCAGTCTGAAGCCTTAGCGGCGGTCGCCGAACAACCGCAGCAGCATCAGGAACAGGTTGATGAAGTCGAGGTAGAGGCTGAGCGCGCCCATGATCGCCTTACGGCCGGCCGTGGTGTGGTCGTCTCCCGCGAAATACATCTCCTTGATCTTCTGCGTGTCATAGGCGGTGAGGCCCGTGAAGATCAGCACGCCGAGGATCGAGATCGCGAAGCCGAGGGCCGACGATCCGAGGAAGATGTTGACGATCGATGCGATCACGATGCCGATGAGGCCCATGAACAGGAACGAGCCCATGCCCGTCAGATCACGCTTGGTGGTGTAGCCATAAAGGCTCATCGCGCCGAAGGTGGCGGCGGTGATGAAGAACACCTGCGTGATCGACTGCGAGGTATAGGCGACGAAGATCGTCGTCAGCGAGACGCCCATGAGGGCCGAATAGCCCCAGAACACCAGCTGTGCCATGCCGACCGACATTTTCTGGATGCCGAAGGACAGCAGGAAGACCAGCGCCACGGGCGCCAGCACGATCACCCACATCAGCGGGCTGCCGAACAGCGTCTGGCCGAGCGCGGTCGGCTGAAGGCCGGCGCCGGTGTCGACGAATGTCAGCTTGAACATGCCGATCGATGTCGCAGCCGTGATCAGCAGGCCGATCGCCATGTAGTTGTAGACCTGCAGCATGTAGCTGCGGAGGCCCTGATCGATAACACCGGTTTCGGCACGCGCTGCGCCAAACGGTGAGACGCGATTGTCGAAATCTGCCATCGAAGTCCCTTCTCCCGAACAGTGTACCGCGTTGTCACGCGACGCCCCGTCGATCCGACCCTCCGAAAAAATACGGAACCGGCCGCCCGGGATGTGCCTGCGATATGGCCCTTGCCATCCGGGCGTGCAAGAGCCCGAGATGACAGCGTCTTACAAATGGTAACTGAAGCGGAGCCTTGATCCTACAGGTTTCTGAGCACCGGCGCCGCCTTCTGGCCGAGCAGCCGCCATGTGCCGGCGAGCCCCAGCACCACGGTGACCAGGACGGCAGCGACCGCCGCGCCAAGCGCGCTCAGCGGCGCGAAATGGAAGGTCTGCTTCATGACGCCCGCGACCACCCCCCACGCGGCGAGCGAGCCCGCCAGCACGCCGAAGGTTGCGGTGGCAAGGCCGAGCAATCCGTATTCGAGGCTGAACGCCGTGATCAGCTGCCGCCGCGTCGCGCCGAGGGTCTTCAAGATCACCGCATCGTGAAGGCGGCGACGATGACCGGCCGCAAGCGCCCCGCCCAGCACGAGGACGGAGGCGGCCAGCGCGACGGATGAGGCGATGCGGATTGCCAGCATCAACTGGCCAAGAATGGTGGAGACACGGTCGAGCGCTTCGCGGACCCGCACCGCGGTGATGCCGGGGAAGGCCGCGCCGGCATCCTTCATCACCCGTGCCTCCAGCGCGGGATCGGCGGCGCCCGGATAAGCGAGCGTCGTCAGCACGGTATAGGGCGCGCCTGTGAAGGCGTTCGGCGAGAAGACCATGACGAAGTTGATCGCAAGGCTTTCCCAGTCGACCTCGCGCAGATTGGCGATCTTCGCCTCCACGGGACGGCCAAGCACGTTGACGACGAGGCTGTCGCCGACCTTGACGCCGAGACCCTCGGCAACGCGCGCCTCCAGCGAAACGAGCGGCGGCCCGGCATAATCGGCGGGCCACCAGGCGCCAGCAACGAGGCGCGAATTCTTCGGCACGCTCGCCGAGAATGTGACGCCCCGATCGCCCTGCAGCACCCAGGCCTGATCCGGCGCCGGCTTCAGGTCGGCCGCCGCAACGCCGCCCACGCTGACGATCCGTCCGCGCAGCATCGGAACGCTTTCGAGCGTCGCATTCGGAACCTCCTTGGCCAGGAAGGCCGAAAAGGGCTCGATCTGGCTGCTCGGCACGTCGAGGAAGAAGAAGCTCGGGCCGTTGTCCGGCATCGAGCGGGTCAATTGCCGCTGCAGGCTGCCATCGATCAGGGCGATCGCGACCAGCAAAGTGAGCCCGAGCCCCAGAGACAACACCACGGACGCGGTCAGCGCGCCCGGACGATGGATATTGCCGATCGCGAAGCGCCATTCGGTCGAGCGCTGCCTGGGCGCCCTTCGCGCCGCCAGCATGACAAGGAAGCCGACGAGGCGGAGCAGCACGAACGAGCCGCCCATGGCGACAACGAACATCATCGCGATGCGCCTGTCATAGGCCAGGAGGACCGAAAGCCCTGCGAGCAGTCCGGCCGAGGCGATGGCGGCGACGAGGAAGGCTGGGCGAATGCGGGCCGGCAGGCCGGACGCCACATCGCGGAACAGCGCCGTCGGCTTGACGTCGCGGATCCGCCCGAGCGGGGCGAGCGCGAAGGAGACTGCGGTCATGAGGCCGAACAGAGCGGCGATGGCGAGTTCGCCTGGATAGAAACCAGTCTCGGCGCCGACCGGCAGTACATCCGTCAGGAACCGAAGCGCGATCAGGGGCACCAGCGCGCCGATCACGAGGCCGATCATCACGCCGACAAGCGCGATGGCCATGATCTGGATGAAATAGAGTGCGACGACGAAGCGCGCCGAGGCGCCGAGCGAGCGCAAGGTGGCGATCACCGGCCGCTTCATGTCGAGGAAGGCCCCGACGGCATTGGCGACACCGACCCCGCCGACGATGAGCGCCGCGAGGCCGACCAGCGTCAGATACTGCGCGAATTGGTTGATGCTGCGCTTGAGGCCGGGGGATGCGTCGTCACGGGTGCGCACCTGCCAGCCGGCCTCTGGAAATTCCTTGGTCGCCTGATCCGAGACAGCAAGCGGATCGCCGCCTGCCGGAAGGCGCACACGATAGGCCCATTGCACGAGGCTTCCCGGCTGCAGCAGTTGGCTGGCGTCGAGCGCAGCCCGGGATATCAGAAGGCGCGGCCCGAAGCCGAGGCCGGTCGAGAGCTTGTCCGGTTCGGTCGCAATCGCCCCGGCAATGCGCAGCCGAGACGAGCCGAGATCGATGCTGTCGCCGACATTGAGGCCGAGGCGGATCAACAGCTCGGAATCCGCAACCGCGTCGAGGGGCTCCGCCGGATCAAGGCCGGAGCCGCCCGGCGCGATATCGAGCTTTCCTGTCAAGGGATAGGCGCCGTCGACCGCCTTGATCTCGACCAGCGTCTGGTCGGTGCCATCGACCTTGCGCGCCATGCCGCGCAGCGTGGCGATTTCGGAGACCGCGCCGGACTTGTCCAGGAAGCCGCGTTCGTCGGCATTCGCCTGGCGCTGGACCAGCGTAACCGAAAGATCGCCGCCGAGAATATTGGCGCCCTCGCGCGCAAGGCCGACGGTCATGGCGCGCGACACGGAGCCGACGGCCGCGATCGCGGCGACACCCAATGCGATCAGGGCAAGGAAGATGACGAAGCCGCCGAGCCCGGCGCGCAGTTCGCGGACGGCGAAGCGCAGTGCCGTCATTCGGCGGCGCTCCGTACGGCTTCCGAGCGATCAATGATGCCGGAATGGATGCGGACGACACGGGCACAGCGGGTGGCAAGCGCATTGTCATGCGTCACCAGCACCAGCGTCGTCCCGCGCCGCGCCGAGGTCTCGAACAGGAGATCGGCAATCTGCCGGCCCGTCGCCTCGTCGAGATTGCCGGTCGGCTCGTCGGCGAAAATGACGGCCGGCTCAGCGACGAGGGCACGCGCGATGGCGACGCGCTGCTGCTCGCCGCCGGAAAGCGCGGAGGGATAATGCGTCAGACGATGCCCGAGCCCGACAAGCCGAAGCTCTGCCTCGGCCCGAGCAAAGGCATCGCGCCGGCCCTGGAGTTCGAGCGGCACCGCGACATTTTCGAGTGCAGTCATGTTGGGAATGAGATGGAACGACTGGAAGATGATGCCGACATTGGCGCCGCGGAAACGCGCCAGGCCGTCCTCGTCTTCCTGCGACAGCTCGACCCCCGAGACGCTGAGCCGGCCGCTGTCGATGCGCTCGAGCCCGGCCATCGCCATCAGCAGCGTCGACTTGCCGGAACCGGAAGGTCCAACCAGAGCCACCGTCTCACCAGCGGCAACCGCAAGGCTGACCTTCTTGAGGATATGGACGCGCGCCGGTCCCGATCCCAGCGACAGGTCGACATCCGCGAGCGAGATGACGGCGGATGGGGAGATGTCACTGACGTTCAATGGCGGCCGCCCTATATGTTTCGCTGGTCGGCCGCCCGTCGCGGCACGCATCGACTGCATATGGGAGCCGGAGACGGATGAAAAAGACCCTGCTGGCGCTTCTGGCGCTCGCGCTGGCCGCGCTGCTTCCCCCTGTCGCAGCCGGGGCGGCGCCGATCCGCATCCTCGCGCTCGGCGACAGCCTGACCGCGGGCTATGGCCTCGGCCCCGAGGATGGCTTCACGGCACAGCTTGAGCGGGCGCTGAAGGCGAAGGGCCTCGACGTCACTATCGTCAATGCCGGGGTATCGGGCGACACGGCGGAAGGCGGTCTCGCGCGGCTCGATTGGGCGCTCGGAGACGGCGCCGATGCCGCGATCGTCGAGCTCGGCGCCAACGACATGCTGCGCGGCATGGACCCAGCCGGCACCCGCAAGGCGCTCGACGCGATCCTCGCGAAGCTCAGTGAGCGGAAGATCCCGATCCTCCTCGCAGGCATGCGCGCCGCACCCAATCTCGGGCCCGACTATGCCGCAAGGTTCGATACGATCTATCCCGAGCTCGCGACCAAGTATGGCGCCACCCTTTATCCGTTCTTCCTCGATGGCGCCGCAGCGCAGTCGGCCCTTCTGCAGGCTGATGGCCTGCATCCGAACGCCAAGGGGGTCGCGCTGATCGTCGAACGGATGCTACCTTCCGTCGAACGTCTCGTCGGCGAAACCAAGCCCCGCTGAACGAGACCGCCCACCGCCTACCCTCCTCCGGAGTTCATCAATGGAATATCGTTCGCTCGGCCGGACCGACCTGGCCGTGTCCGCCATCTGCCTCGGCACCATGACCTGGGGCCAGCAGAATACCGAAGCCGAAGGCCACCAGCAGCTGGACTACGCCTTCGACCACGGCATCAATTTCCTCGACACCGCCGAACTCTATTCGATCCCGCCGCGTGCCGAGACGCAAGGCGCGACCGAGCGGATCATCGGCTCCTGGATGAAGGCCCGCGGCAATCGCGAAAAGGTCATCATCGCCTCGAAGGTCGTCGGCCGTACGCCGATGGACTGGTTCCGCGGCGGTCGGCCGTCCAAGCTCGTCCGCGCCGATATCGAACACGCGATCGACGGCAGCCTGAAGCGGCTCGGCACCGATTATATCGATCTCTACCAGCTTCATTGGCCGGACCGCGCGGTCACCCAATGGGGCTCAAATCCCACCCGCTATCGCGTGCCGGAGCCTGCGGCCGACGAGGTGCCGATCGAGGAGACGCTCGGGGTGCTCGCCGACCTGGTCACCGCAGGCAAGATCCGCCATGTCGGCCTTTCGAACGAGAGCGCCTGGGGCACGATGCGGTTCGTGACGGAGAGCGAGAAGGGCCTCGGGCCGCGCGTCGTCTCGATCCAGAACGCCTATAACCTTCTCAACCGCACCTTCGAGGTGAACCTCGCCGAGATAGCACTGCGCGAACAGGTCGGCCTCCTCGCCTATTCGCCGCTGGCGCAGGGCTATCTCTCCGGCAAGTACCAGAATGGGGCACGGCCGACCGGTGCGCGTACGACCTTGTTCAAGCGCGGCGACCGCTATGAGACGCCGGGCGCTGCCGAAGCGATCGATGACTATCTAGCCGTCGCCCGCGACTTCGGGCTTGATCCGGCGCAGCTTGCGCTCGCTTTCGTGACCAGCCGGCCGTTCGTGACATCGAACATCATCGGCGCAACGACCATGGAGCAGCTTGCCGCGGACATCGCGAGCGAAGCCGTCGCCATCACGCCCGAGATCGAGGATCGGCTCGACGCGGTGCTGCAGCGGCGCGGCAATCCCTGCCCCTGATTCCTATGCTGCCGCGCCTTACAGAGGGCGCGGCAGCGAGGCTGCTTTACAGGCCGGCCTCAAACCGCAATGCTTCGCTATCCTCAACGCAAACCGGAGGATGCCGATGCCGCGTCTCTTCACAGCCCTCGAGGTTCCGGCCGAGGTGGGGGAACGACTCGCGCTCCTGCGCGGCGGGCTGCCCGGGGCGCGCTGGATCGACACCGACTTCTACCATGTGACGCTGCGCTTCATCGGGGACATCGATTTCCGCACGGCAGATGAGGTTGCCGACGCGCTCTCGCGGGTGAAGCGGCGCGACATCGCGCTCAATATCGATGGTCTCGCCGCATTCGGCTCGGCGAAGCCGCACTCCGTCGTCGCTCGCGTTTCGCCCTCGCGCGTGCTCGGCGAGTTGCAGGCCGAGCATGAGCGCATCGTGCAGAAGATCGGCCTGCCGCCGGAAGGCCGCCGCTTCACGCCGCATGTGACCCTTGCCCGCCTGCGCGGCACACCGCAGCGCGACGTCGCCAATTATCTGACGCTGCGCGGCGGCTTTTTCGCCGGTCCCTTCCCGGTCAGCCGTTTCGTGCTCTACTCCTCGAAGGATTCGACCGGCGGCGGACCCTATCTGCTTGAGCAAAGCTATCCGCTGGCGGAGGCTGCCTGATGAAGACCTTGAGCAAGACGGCGCTCGCGACAGAGCTGGCGAAGCTTTCGGATTGGAAGACCACCGCGAAGGGTGATGCGATCACGCGTGTCTTCACCTTCGCTGATTTCAGCGAGGCGTTCGGTTTTATGGCAAGGGCCGCGCTCGCGGCCGAAACGATGAACCATCATCCGGAATGGTCGAATGTCTACAATAAGGTCACGGTGACTCTGACGACGCATGATGCCGGCGGCCTAACCGACCGCGACATTGCGCTCGCTGCCGCAATGGACAGCATCGCAAGTCCATCAGCCTGAGACGGGAGCCAGCCAGGGTGGATCGAGACTGGCCTCGCCCGAGAGCTGACCCTGGATGCGCTGCACACCCCAGCCGGCGAGCAGGCCCGCTGCCGCCTCGTCCTGGACCCATTCGGCCACCGTCTCGATGCCAAGGTCGCGCGCAAGTTCTGTCAGACGGCGGACGAAGATCTGGTCGTCGGGGCTGGATGCCAATCGCTTGACGAAATCGCCATCGATCTTGACGAGGTCGACGGCCAGCATTCGCAGATTGCGGAACGAGGTGAAGCCTGCGCCGAAGTCATCGATCGCCACGCGTGCACCCAGCGCATGCACCGCCGCGACGAATTTCGTCGTCTCCTCGATGTTGCGGATGGCGCTGGTTTCCGTGATCTCGACGATCAGCCGCTTGCCGAGGTCATGCCGCCGGCGCACCGCCGCCGTGACCCGATCGAGCCAATCTGGAGAAGCGGCCGTTTCCGGCGCGACATTCACCGAAAGAACCGCCTCGGGATGGTCGACGAGCGCCTTCAGGACGAGATCGAGGATCGCCAGGTCAAACAGGCGGGCGAGGCCCAGCCGCTCCGCCAAGGGCACGATATGGCCGGCGCCGACGATGCTGCCATCTGCCTGCTCCAGCCGCAGCAGCGCCTCGTGGAAGAGAGGCACGCGAGTCGTGATGTCGACCACGGGCTGAAAGGCAAGACGGAGCCGACGCGCCGTCAATGCGCCGATCAGCTGACGAGACAGTTCGGCATTCTCGTGCCGCTCGGCCGTACGCTCGGTTGAGGGGACATAGGCGACGAAGCGTCCGCGGCCCTCGGCGCGGGCAAGATCGAGCGCCTCCTGTGCCCGCTCGACGCTATCTTCCCGGCTGCGACCATGGCGCGGTATCGACACGCCGCCGATCGAGACGGTGATGGCGAATGTGCCTTCGCTCGTGGCGATGACATCTTCGCGTATCACGCCCAGAAAGCGCTCGGCCGCGACGCCGATCTCATGTTCGTCGCAGTTCATGAGCAACATTGCGAGCTTGCCGCCCGAGTAGCGGCCGATGGCATCGCCCTCGCGCAGCCGTCCCCGGATCCGGTGCGCCACCGCGATCAAAGCACGGTCACCCGCCTTGAGGCCGTAGGCCTCGTTGATGAGCGAAAGGTCGTCGATCGCGATCAGCAGGAAGGCGGCCGAGTTGCGGAATTTCTGCGCGTCCTCGATCGTCGCGCGCAGCAGATCCATCATGTAGGCGCGGTTGAAGAGCCCGGTATCGGCATCGTAGCGCGTCAGGAAGGCGAGGCGCTGCTCGCGCGCGTGACGCTCGTTGATGATGCGGATGACACCCTCGGCCCGGACGGCGCGGCGGGCGCCATCGGCATACCAGCGCCCGGCATCCTCGACCCAGAGCACTGGCCCGGTCGGTCCACTCGGCCGGATCGCATACTCGATCTGATAGGCGACGCCCTCGCCGGCGTCATGGCCGACGCCCTTCAGGATCTGACGGCGCGAGGTCGGGTTGCCGGTATCGACCAGTGCCTCATAGGCGGCACCGGTTGCGATCGCCGCCTCATCGGCAACGCCGAGCAGCTTTGCGGCGTCGAGGCTCCAGGCGATGCGATCGTCGGGGATCGACCAGCGATAGGCAGCCTGACCGATATGAGCGAGAACCGCCTCGATCGGAGCGTCGTCCATCGGCATGCCTGATCCTCAATCAGCCAGCCCCTCCGCCAGCCGCAAAACGGGCGCGACAATCGCATGCAATGCCGGCGCGAACAATGCCGGGCCGCAACCGGCGCCAAAAAGAAAAGGCCGGCTAAAGCCGGCCTCGTCAGTACCAATCCCTGCCAGCAGGGATCAGGCTTCGGTCTTCGGCGTCAGGATCTGACGGCCGCGATACATGCCGGTCTTGAGGTCAATGTGATGCGGACGGCGAAGTTCGCCCGAATTCTTGTCCTCGACATAGACCGGCTGGGAGAGCGCATCGTGCGAGCGGCGCATGTTGCGCTTCGACGGCGACGTCTTTCGCTTCGGAACAGCCATTTCAATCTTCCTTCGTCACGTCGCCGCCAACCGGCGGCGTGCCGCCCGGCGGGGCATGGCAGTCAATTTGAATGCGGCCTTATACAGAGATCATCGGCCCTTGACCAGAAGGAAGCGGCAAAAACATTCGCCGCCTTCCAGTCCCGGGCCACGCTGCCAAAGGCCGCGCGGATCAGGTCGACAAGAGATCGAGTTCGGCGATGATGGCATCACCCATCTGGCTTGTGCTGCAGGGGCTCGTGCCAGCCGCGGCAATGTCGGCCGTGCGGAGGCCCTTGCCGAGCACGCCTGCAATGGCGCGGTCGAGCAAGTCCGCCTCGGCGACGAGACCGAAGGAATAGCGCAGCGCCATGCCGAACGAGGCGATCATCGCGATCGGATTGGCGATGCCCTTGCCGGCGATATCGGGCGCCGAACCATGCACCGGCTCATAGAGCGCCTTGCGGCGGCCGGTGGCGGCGTCAGGCGCGCCAAGCGAGGCCGAGGGGAGCATGCCGAGCGAACCGGTCAGCATCGCGGCAACGTCGGAGAGGATGTCGCCGAAGAGATTGTCGGTGACGATGACGTCATACTGCTTGGGACGGCGGACGAGCTGCATGGCGCAATTGTCGGCGAGCACGTGCTCAAGCGCGACATCGGCATATTCTTCCTTGCCGATTCGCGTCACGATCTGGTTCCAGAGCACGCCGGACTTCATGACATTGCGCTTCTCGGCCGAAGCGACGCGCTTGCCGCGTGTGCGGGCGAGTTCAAAGGCGACACGGGCGATGCGCTCGATTTCAGGCGAGGTGTAGAGCTGCGTGTCGACGGCGCGCTTCTGGCCGTTCTCCAGCGTCACGATTTCCTTCGGCTCACCGAAATAGACGCCGCCGGTCAGCTCGCGGACGATCAGGATATCGAGGCCCTCGACCAGCTCGCGCTTCAGCGACGAGGCTTCGGCGAGCGCCGGGTAGCAGATAGCCGGCCGCAGATTGGCGAACAGCGCGAGATCCTTGCGGAGACGCAGCAGCGCCGCCTCCGGCCGGACGTCATAGGGAACGCCATCCCACTTCGGACCGCCCACGGCGCCGAAGATCACGGCGTCGGCGGCAAGCGCCTTGGCCATGGTCGCCTCGGAAACCGCCTTGCCATGC
Organism: Kaistia soli DSM 19436; assembly: GCF_900129325.1. Lineage (GTDB taxonomy): Bacteria > Pseudomonadota > Alphaproteobacteria > Rhizobiales > Kaistiaceae > Kaistia > Kaistia soli. The sequence continues at coordinate 46,691 of NZ_FQUP01000008.1, forward strand.
GCGTCATAGGCCGAGCCGCCGACGAGATCGTGCTCATATTCGAAGGATGCGACGCCGCGCGCGCCGAACCAGTCGATGACCCGCTTCACCTCGGCCATGATCTCGGTGCCGATCCCGTCGCCGGGCAGAAGCAGAAGGTTGAAGCTGGTCATGGCAAGGCTCTCCGGAGGTTCGTGCCGGGCAAGATGTTGCGGGGCGGGCGGGCGAGCGATAGCGAGGCGAGGCCTGCGATGCAAGCGGACTCAGGCCTTGAGCGCCGTCGCTTCGATCTCGATCTTCATCTCCGGCCGGATCAACTGTGCGACGACCATCGTCGCGGCCGGTCGGATCGCGCCAAAGACGCGGCCCGTCTCGGTAAAGACGGCGTCGACGAATGCGACGTCGGCGACGTAGTAATGAACGCGGACGATATCGGCGAGCGCGAAGCCGCCCTCCTCCAGCGCCGTCTCGATCGTTGCCAGCGCATTGCGCGCCTGGGCACTTACGTCCTCAGGCATCGTCATGGTCGCGTAGTCATAGCCGGTGGTGCCCGAGACGAAACACCACGGACCCTGGACCACAGCACGCGAATAGCCGGCCGCCCGCTCGAACGGCGAGCCTGTCGAAATCAACCGTCGCGACATGACCGTGATCCTCCCGTTGCGACATGGCGCATCGCCCCCCTGTCAGACGTGTCGGCGCAGCCTAGTTCATCGTGAGACAGGCGCACCAGCGCCGTCGGCGTCCCTGCGACCGACAGGCTTTTGACCGCGTCGCACATTGGCGCTAGAACGACTCCAGCAAATGGCGGTGAAGCTTACGTGAACGTAAGCGGCAGGAGGATTGAACCCATGTCGAACGCCGAGGCGAAGACGAGCCGGCCGCTCTCTCCGCACCTGCAGATCTATCGCTGGCCGATCACGATGCTCGTTTCGATCCTGCATCGCGCCACGGGCATAGCCCTTTACGGCGGCACGCTGCTGCTGGCCTGGTGGGTCATCGCCGCAGCCGCCGGCCCTGCTTATTTCGATGTCGCCAGCGCTGTCTTCGGCTCGTGGATCGGTCGCCTCGTGCTTTTCGCATACACCTGGACGCTGGTTCATCACCTGCTCGGCGGCATCCGGCATTTCATCTGGGATGTCGGCGCCGGCTTCTCGAAACCTGCCCGCGACAACCTCGCCCGCGCCAACATCATCGGCTCCGTCGTCTTGACGATCCTGATCTGGATCGTCGGCCTCGCGATCAGCTGAGGAACCCGTTCATGTCGATGCGAACCCCGCTTTCCCGCGTCCGCGGCCTCGGCTCGGCCCGTGAGGGCACCGGCCACTTCTGGGTCCAGCGCCTGACCGGCCTCGCCCTCGCCGTCCTGACAACGGCCTTCATCGTGCTGATCGTGGCGCTTGCCGGCCGGCCTTATCCCGACGTGGCGCGCGTGCTCGGCAATCCCTTCGTTGCGCTGCTGATGATTCTCATGGTCGGCGCCGGCGCCTGGCACATGAAGATCGGAATGCAGGTGATCATCGAGGATTATCTCCATGGCCATGCCAAGCTGATCGCCCAGATCGCCAATAGCTTCTTCTCCGTGGCCGTCGCCGTCGCATCGGCGCTCGCCCTTCTCAAGCTCAGCTTCGGAGTCTGACATGGCTGAGGCCAAGCACAGCGCGCCGGCCAGCAACGGCCACGCCTATACATTTATCGACCATACGTTCGATGTCGTCGTCGTCGGTGCCGGCGGCGCTGGCCTCCGCGCAGCGCTCGGTGCCAGCGAGGGCGGCCTGAAGACCGCCTGCATCAGCAAGGTGTTCCCGACCCGCAGCCACACCGTGGCTGCGCAGGGCGGCATCTCGGCCGCGCTCGGCAATATGGGCGAGGACGACTGGCGCTTCCACATGTACGACACCGTCAAGGGGTCGGACTGGCTCGGCGACCAGGACGCGATCGAATACCTCGTCCGCAACGCGCCGGCCGCCGTCTACGAGCTCGAGCATTTCGGCGTGCCGTTCTCGCGCACCGAGGCGGGCAAGATCTACCAGCGCCCGTTCGGCGGCATGACGACGAATTTCGGCAAGGGCATCGCGCAGCGCACCTGCGCCGCCGCCGACCGCACCGGCCACGCCATCCTGCACACGCTCTATGGCCAGTCGCTGCGCCATTCCTGCGAGTTCTTCATCGAGTATTTCGCGCTCGACCTCATCATGGAAGATGGCGCCTGCCGCGGCGTGGTCGCGCTCTCGATGGAAGACGGCACACTGCATCGTTTCCGCGCGGCGAAGACCATTCTCGCCACCGGCGGTTATGGCCGCGCCTATTTCTCGGCGACCTCGGCCCATACCTGCACGGGCGACGGCGGCGGCATGGTGCTGCGCGCCGGCCTGCCGCTGCAGGACATGGAATTCGTGCAGTTCCATCCGACCGGCATCTACGGCGCCGGCTGCCTGATCACCGAAGGCGCCCGCGGCGAAGGCGGCTACCTGACCAATTCCGAGGGCGAGCGTTTCATGGAGCGCTATGCTCCCTCGGCCAAGGACCTTGCCTCGCGCGACGTCGTCTCGCGCGCCATGACCATGGAGATCCGCGAGGGCCGCGGCGTTGGCAAGGCCAACGACCACATCCACCTTCATCTCGACCATCTCGACCCGGCGCTGCTGCATGAGCGGCTGCCTGGCATTTCCGAGAGCGCCAAGATCTTTGCCGGCGTCGACCTGACCAAGGAGCCGATCCCGGTCCTGCCGACGGTCCACTACAATATGGGCGGCATCCCGACGAATTATCACGGCGAGGTGCTGACCAAGGTCGGCGGCGATCCCGACAGCGTCGTGCCGGGCCTGATGGCCGTCGGCGAGGCGGCCTGCGTCTCGGTGCATGGCGCCAACCGCCTCGGCTCAAATTCGCTGACCGATCTCGTGGTTTTCGGCCGCGCCGCAGCGCTCCGCGCCATCGAGACGGTGCAGCCGGGCGAGAAGCAGCCGGAATTCTCCAACGAGGCCGGGGCCGCGGCGATCGCCCGCTTCGACCGCCTGCGCTATGCCGATGGCGCGACGCCGACGGCGGCGCTGCGTCTTCGGATGCAGAAGGTGATGCAGTCGAACTGCGCCGTGTTCCGCACCGGCGAGGTGCTGGACGAAGGCCACGCTTTGATCCACGACGTCTGGCGCGATGCCGGAGACATCCGTGTCTCCGACCGCTCGCTGATCTGGAATTCCGACCTGATCGAGACGCTGGAATTTGAGAACCTGATCGTCCAGGCCGTCGCCACGATGGACTCGGCCCAGAACCGCCAGGAATCGCGCGGTGCCCACGCCCGCGAGGATTTCCCGAACCGCGACGACGTCAACTGGATGAAGCACTCGCTTGCCTTCGTCGACACCGAACAGAAGACGGTGACGCTCGAAGACCGGCCGGTGCACACCTATACGATGTCGAACGACATCGCCTATATCGAGCCGAAGGCCCGCGTATACTGAGGCCGCGCAGCATGACCGCATCCCTCTCCCAGGCCGGCTATTCGGGGCGTCCGCTCCCGGATAAGCTCGGCCTCAAGGCGGGCATGACAGTCGCGTTCCTGGCGTTGCCGGACAATCTCGGCGCGCTCCGATCCGCGGCGCCGTTCGCGCGGGTCGAGGAAGCGGCCGACTGGTCGGCCGATCTTGGCGCGCCCCGAGGTTTCGACGCCATCCATGCCTTCACGACGCGGCAGGCCGAGATCGACGCGCGTCTGCCGGCGCTGCAGGATGCGATCCGCCGCGACGGCATGATCTGGGTCTCGTGGCCCAAAAAAGCATCGAAGGTTCCAACCGACGTGACCGAGGACACGGTGCGCGACGCGGCGCTGGCGCTTGATCTCGTCGACGTCAAGGTCGCGGCCATCGATCCCGTATGGTCCGGCCTCAAATTGATGATCCGCAAGGATCGCCGCTGACATCAGCTTTCCGCAAGGGACACACATGGTCCAGCTCACGCTTCCGAAGAACTCGACGATCAACGAAGGCAAGGCCTGGCCGCGTCCGGCCGGGGCCAACAATGTGCGCGAGTTCCGCATTTACAGGTGGAACCCCGACGACGGGGCCAACCCGCATGTCGACAGCTATTTCATCGATCTCGACGATTGCGGGCCGATGGTTCTCGACGCGCTCATCAAGATCAAGAACGAGGTCGATCCCTCGCTGACTTTCCGTCGCTCCTGTCGCGAGGGCATCTGCGGCTCCTGTGCGATGAACATCGACGGCTCCAACACGCTCGCCTGCACGAAGGGCATCGAGGACGTGAAGGGCGCGGTGAAGATCTACCCGCTGCCACATATGGAAGTGATCAAGGACCTCGTCCCCGACCTCACCAACTTCTATGCTCAGCATCGCTCGATCGAGCCCTGGCTGAAGACGGCGACGCCGGAGCCCGAGAAGGAATGGCTGCAGAGCCATTCCGACCGCGAGAAGCTCGACGGCCTCTACGAGTGCATCCTCTGCGCCTGCTGCTCGACGTCCTGCCCCAGCTACTGGTGGAATGGCGACCGTTATCTCGGCCCGGCCGTGCTGCTGCAGGCCTATCGCTGGCTCATCGACAGCCGTGACGAGGCGACGGGTGAACGGCTCGACAATCTCGAGGATCCGTTCCGCCTCTATCGCTGCCACACGATCATGAACTGCGCGCAGACCTGCCCGAAGGGTCTCAATCCGGCGAAGGCCATCGCCGAGATCAAGAAGATGATGGTGGAGCGGCGCGTCTAGGCCGGGTGGAGCTCTGCGGCCGGCGGGAACTTTCGCCGGCCTTTGGTCATTCCCTTCGAGGGCTGGTTGCTTGAGGAGGAATCCATGACCAATCTCGGCAATACTTATGTGAGCGACGCCGCGCCGCGCTGGACGGTCGAGGCGATCGGTCGGTTGCGCGAACTGGCCGTTGAAGGCGTTCCGGCAGAGGTCATCGCGCAGGCGATGCATCGGCCAATCGGCGAAATCCTCGGCAAGGCAGCCGAACTGGGTCTCACGATCGAACCTGAACCGAAGACACATTGACCGGCGCATGCCGCGCCGACGAACGAGGGGCGCAGCATGGCAGGAACGATCGATCATTTCGGCTTTCAGGTCAGCGATGTTCCGAAGCTGCTGGCCTTCTATGAGCCTGTGCTGGCGACGCTCGGCATCGCCAAGGTGATGGAAATCCCTGAAGAGGCCGGGTTCAAGGGCGCCGGCTTCGGCGCGAATGGCAAGCCCGATTTCTGGATCTGGGAAGGCGGAAAGACGGCGCCGCATCTGCATGTGGCCTTCGCGGCGTCGAGCCGGGCAGCCGTGGATGCGTTCCATGCGGCGGCGATCGCGGCCGGCGCTAGCGACAATGGTCCGCCCGGCATCCGCGCTCATTATCACCCGAACTACTATGCCGCCTTCGTCCTTGATCCTGACGGCCACAACATAGAGGCCTGCTGCCACCGCGCCGAGTAACGGCCATCTGTCACGGTTTTTCCGTGACTGTGGCTTTCGGTGCCTTGTTCCTGTGGACAAGATGCCGTAATGCGCCATCGAAACCGCCAAGATCAGGCGCAATGGAAGCAGGTCCGCGTCGGTCATCCGCTGACGAGGACGGTTCTGCCTTCAAAGCGGCCTGATTTCGTGGCCAGCTTGCCGATAGCCAGCTCCGTCAAGGCCAGATGGAGCCCGCGACCGATTTGAAGGAGAATGCAATGCGTCTCAGCCGTCTTGCGCCGATCATGCTCACTGCGGCGCTCGCCGGCTGCGGCTCGTTCGGTGCCGTTGGGCTTGGCCCGATGGACCAGCAGAAACCCGTCGAGAGCGACACGCTGCCTCCCGTCGCATCCGCGCCTGTCGAGAAGAGCGCGCTGCCGCCTCCCCCCCTCGATCCGAACGCCCAGACCCTGCCGCCGAGCCCGCCGGCCAGCGCTACGCTGCCGCCCGCCGACGCGGCGACGCTTCCGCCTGCAGGCGGCGGCGCCCAGGCGTCCGCGAGCGCAGCCCCGGTGCGCGCCGAACTCGGCCGCACGGATCTCCTCGGCGGCTGGTCGCTAAAGTCCGGCGCCGAAAGCTGCCAGCTCTTCATGACGCTGACCTCTTGGACCGGCGGCTACCGCGCCTCGACGCGCGGCTGTCAGTCGCCGACGCTGAAGGGCATTTCGGCCTGGAGCCTCAATGGCTCGCAGGTCGTCCTCGCCGGTGCAGGCGGCGCTCCGGTCGCGCATCTGAGCGCGGCGGGCACCAACTCTTTCTCCGGTACCGCCGATTCGGGCCAGCCGATCGCCTTCTCGCGCTAGGCATCAAAGCAGGTTCGGGAGCGCGGGCGTGAGCGAGGGGCTGCCGGTTCGCGCCAGCGTCGCCGAGGCGTATGAACGTCTCGTCGCCGAGGGAGAAATCGAGGGCGATCCGGCGCAGCGCGCGCTGGTCGCCAAGCTCGACAGCCTCAACGAACATCTCGCGACGCGCCGCCTGGCTCACAAGGGCAGCTCGCTCGGCTGGCTGTTCGGCAAGCGCCAGCGCGAGCGTGAGACCGTTCGCGGCCTTTACGTCCACGGCGCGGTCGGCCGCGGCAAGACCATGCTGATGGATCTGTTCTTCGCCGAGGCAGCGCCCGAGCGCAAACGACGCGCGCACTTCAACGATTTCATGGCCGACGTGCATGCCCGCGTCTTCCGCGTCCGCGAGGCGATCAAGGCCGGGACGCTCAAGGCCGACGATCCGATCGTACCGGTCGCCGAGGAGATCGTCCGCGAGACCGAGTTGATCTGCTTCGATGAATTCAGCGTCACAGACATCGCCGATGCGATGATCCTCGGCCGTCTTTTCACGCGGCTGTTCGCGGCCGGCGTCGTGATGGTGGCGACCTCGAACGTGGCGCCCGACGACCTCTATCGCGGCGGGCTCAACCGCGACCACTTCCTGCCCTTCATCAAACTGCTCAAGGAACAGACCGAGGTTTTCGAGCTTGGGGCGCGGACCGATTACCGCCGCGAGAAGCTCGAACAGCTCCCCGTCTATCTGACGCCGCTCGGCCCGGACACCGATGCAGCGATCGACGCCGCCTTCGCGCGGCTGACGACAGGCGGCACGCCCGAGCCGACGACCCTTTCCGTGTTGGGAAGGGATCTTGCCGTGCCGCTGGCGTCGCAAGGCGTCGCCCGCTTCGATTTCGCAGATCTCTGCGCCCAGCCGCTCGGCCCGAGCGACTTTCTCACCATCGCGCACGCCTTCAACACCGTGGTCATCGATCACATCCCGGTGATGGACGAAAGCCGGCGCAACGAGGCCAAACGCTTCATCACGCTAGTCGACGCGCTTTATGACGGCCATGTCCGGATCATCGTCTCGGCGGAGGCCGAGCCAGATAGACTCTACCCCGCAAGCGAGGGAACCGAGGCCTTCGAATTCGCACGCACAGCCTCGCGCCTGACCGAGATGCGCTCGCTCGATTATCAGAAGGCGCCTCACAAAGGCTTCATCGTCGAGACATGACGCGTACGTAAGGTGTCGGGCTCGATGGCGGAATTGTGCGGCTCATGGCTTTTGTTCGACTTGCGCCGGCCGTCCAATCGCGCTATGCCGCCCCCGTTCCGGCAGCCATCTGACTGTGGACCTTACGTTTAGGTAAACCTCTCCTCGGGAGACCTTGCACATGGCTCGAGCCAAGATTGCCCTGATCGGTTCCGGTCAGATCGGCGGCACCCTCGCCCTTCTCGCCGGCCTTAAGGAGCTCGGCGACATCGTCCTGTTCGACATCGCCGACGGCGTGCCGCAGGGCAAGGCGCTCGACATCGCCGAGGCCTCGCCGGTCATCGGCTTCGACAGCGCCATCAGCGGCACGTCGAGCTATGCCGGCATCGAAGGCGCCGATGTCGTCATCGTCACCGCAGGCGTGCCCCGCAAGCCGGGCATGAGCCGTGACGATTTGCTCGGTATCAATCTCCAGGTGATGGAGCAGGTCGGCGCCGGCATCAAGAAATATGCCCCGAACGCCTTCGTCATCTGCATCACCAACCCGCTCGACGCGATGGTCTGGGCGCTGCAGAAGTTCTCCGGCCTGCCGGCGAACAAGGTGGTCGGCATGGCCGGCGTGCTCGACAGCGCCCGCTTCCGCTATTTCCTCGCCGAGGAATTCAAGGTCTCGGTCGAAGACATCACCGCCTTCGTTCTCGGCGGCCATGGCGACACAATGGTGCCGCTCGTCCGCTACTCGACCGTTGCCGGCATCCCGCTTCCCGATCTGGTCAAGCTCGGCTGGATCGAGAAGGAGCGCCTGGAACAGATCGTTCAGCGCACCCGCGACGGCGGCGCGGAGATCGTCAACCTCTTGAAGACCGGTTCGGCCTTCTATGCGCCGGCAGCTTCTGCCATCGCGATGGCGGAGAGCTATCTCAAGGACAAGAAGCGCGTCCTTCCGGCTGCTGCGATGCTCGATGGCCAGTACGGCATCAAGGGACGCTATATCGGCGTTCCCATCGTCATCGGCGAGGGCGGCGTCGAACGCATCATCGAGATCAGCCTCGACAAGTCCGAGCAGGCGATGCTCGACAAGTCGGTCGCTTCGGTCGAGAGCCTCGTCGAGGCCTGCGTCAAGATCGTCCCGGCGCTCGGCGCCTGATCCCCGGCCTTCCCGGCTCCGATCCCTTCAAGGCGGAACGCACTCCATGAACATCCACGAATACCAGGCCAAGGCCCTCTTGAAGGGCTTCGGCGCGCCGGTCTCGAACGGCGTCGCGATCTTCACGCCGGCCGAGGCTGAAAGCGCGGCCCGCGAGCTTGGCGGCCCGCTCTGGGTCGTCAAGTCTCAGATCCATGCCGGCGGTCGCGGCAAGGGCAAGTTCAAGGAAGAATCCGCTGGCGAAAAGGGCGGCGTCCGCCTCGCCAAGTCGATCGAAGAGGTCAAGGCCTTCGCCGGCCAGATGCTCGGCTCGACGCTTGTGACTGTGCAGACCGGCCCGGCAGGCAAGCAGGTCAACCGCCTCTATATCGAGGACGGCTCGGACATCGAGAAGGAGTTCTACCTCTCGATCCTCGTCGACCGCGCCACCTCGCGCATCGCCTTCGTCGTCTCGACGGAAGGCGGCATGGACATCGAGGAAGTCGCCCATTCGGCGCCTGAGAAGATCAAGACCTTCTCAGTCGACCCGGCCACCGGCATCATGCCGCATCATGGCCTCACGATCGCCAAGGCGCTCGGCCTCTCCGGAGCGCTCGCCAAGGAAGCCTACGACGTCGCCTCCAAGCTCTACGCGGCCTTCGTCGCCAAGGACATGGCGATGCTCGAGGTCAACCCGCTGATCGTCACCAAGGACGGTCATCTGAAGGTGCTCGACGCCAAGGTATCGTTCGATTCGAACTCGCTCTACCGCCACCCGGACGTCGTCGCGCTGCGTGACGAGACCGAGGAGGACCAGAAGGAGATCGAGGCCTCGAAGTTCGACCTCGCTTATATCGCGCTCGACGGCACGATCGGCTGCATGGTCAACGGCGCCGGCCTCGCCATGGCGACCCTCGACATCATCCAGCTCTATGGCGAGAGCCCCGCCAACTTCCTCGATGTCGGCGGCGGCGCGAGCGAGGAGAAGGTGACGGCGGCGTTCAAGATCATCACCTCCGATCCGAAGGTGAAGGGCATCCTCGTCAACATCTTCGGCGGAATCATGAAATGCGACGTCATCGCGCGCGGCGTCATCGCCGCGGTGAAGGCCGTCGGCCTGCAGGTGCCGCTGGTCGTGCGGCTCGAGGGCACGAATGTCGAGCTCGGCAAGCAGATCATCCGCGAGAGCGGGCTGAACGTCATCCCCGCCGACGATCTCGACGACGCCGCCCAGAAGATCGTCAAGGCCGTGAAGGAAGCCGTCTGATGTCCATCCTGATCGACGCGAATACCAAGCTCATCACCCAGGGCTTCACCGGCAAGAACGGCACGTTCCATTCCGAGCAGGCCCTTGCCTATGGCACCAAGCTGGTCGGCGGTACGTCGCCCGGCAAGGGCGGCCAGACGCATCTCGGCCTGCCGGTGTTCGACACCGTCGCTGAGGCGCGCGAGGCAACCGGCGCCGATGCATCGGTGATCTATGTTCCCCCGCCCGGCGCCGCCGATGCAATCTGCGAGGCGATCGACGCCGAGATCCCGCTGATCGTCTGCATCACCGAGGGCATCCCCGTTCTCGACATGGTGCGCGTCAAGCGTTCGCTTTCGGGTTCCAAGTCGCGCCTGATCGGGCCGAATTGCCCAGGCGTCGTGACAGCAGGCGCCTCGAAGATCGGCATCATGCCGGCCAACATCTTCAAGACCGGCAGCGTCGGCATCGTTTCGCGCTCGGGAACGTTGACCTACGAGGCAGTATTCCAAACGACGAACGAGGGCCTCGGCCAGACGACCGCCGTCGGTATTGGCGGCGATCCGGTCAAGGGGACCGAATTCATCGACATTTTGGAAATGTTCTTGGCCGATGATGCCACGACGTCGATCGTGATGATCGGCGAAATCGGTGGTTCGGCGGAGGAAGAAGCTGCCGAGTTCATCAGGGACGAGGCGAAGCGTGGTCGCAAGAAGCCGATGGTCGGCTTCATCGCGGGCCGCACCGCACCGCCCGGTCGGCGCATGGGTCACGCCGGCGCGATCATCTCGGGCGGCAAAGGCGGCGCCGAGGACAAGATCGCGGCGATGGAATCCGCCGGTATCAAGGTGTCGCCCTCCCCCGCGCGCCTTGGAAAGACCTTGGTTGAGGTCTTGAAGGGGTGAGGGCAAAGACCGACATTCCGGGGCAGGAATGACGGGGAAAATGTAACGGCGCGGCGTGCTTGCCGCGCGATCAGGGAGAGAGGAGCCAAGGGGCTCCTCGCTTGGACCATGTCACGCGAACAAGCCAACGCGGCCTTTCAATCGTCTTCGTTTCTCTATGGCGGCAATGCCGCCTATATCGAAGACCTCTACGGACGCTATGAGCAGGACCCCGCCTCGGTTGAAGCCGAATGGCGGGATTTCTTTTCCGCGCTGAAGGACGATCCGGCCACGGTAGTGGCCGAAGCGCGCGGCGCGACGTGGGAACGATCCGACTGGCCGGTGCATGCGAATGGCGAGCTGGTCTCGGCCATGGACGGCAACTGGGGCCAGATCGAGAAGATCGTCACCGACAAGCTGAAGGCGAAGGCGCAGGACGCCGCCGGCAAGGCGCCCGCAGGCGCTCCCGCTGCGCAGCCGGTCTCCGAAGCGGCGCTGCAGCAGGCGGCGCGCGACTCGGTGCGTGCGATCATGATGATCCGCGCCTATCGCATGCGCGGCCATCTGCACGCCGATCTCGATCCGCTCCATCTCGCGACCGCCGGCGACCACGAGGAGTTGCATCCCTCGAGCTACGGCTTCACCGAGGCCGATTACGACCGCAAGATCTTCATCGACCATGTCCTGGGGCTCGAATTCGCCACCATCCCCGAGATGCTGGCAATCCTGAAGCGCACCTATTGCTCGACGCTCGGCGTCGAGTTCATGCACATCTCCGATCCGGCCGAGAAGGCCTGGATCCAGGCCCGCATCGAGGGGCCGGACAAGGCGATCTCCTTCACCAATGAAGGCAAGAAGGCGATCCTCAACAAGCTGGTGGAGGCCGAGGGCTTCGAGAAGTTCCTCGACGTCAAGTTCACCGGCACCAAGCGCTTCGGCCTCGACGGCGGCGAGGCGCTGATCCCGGCGCTCGAGCAGATCATCAAGCGCGGCGGCAATCTCGGCGTGCACGAGATCGTCCTCGGCATGGCCCATCGCGGCCGCCTCAACGTGCTGACGCAGGTGCTGGCCAAGCCGCATCGCGCCCTCTTCCACGAGTTCAAGGGCGGCTCCTATGCCCCCGACGACGTCGAGGGTTCGGGCGACGTCAAGTATCACCTCGGCGCCTCGTCGGACCGCGAGTTCGACGGCAACAAGGTGCATCTGTCGTTGACGGCCAATCCCTCGCATCTCGAGATCGTCGATCCCGTCGTGCTCGGCAAGGCACGGGCCAAGCAGGATCTGCGCAAGGACTATGTCCGCTCGGAAGTCCTGCCGCTGATCATCCATGGCGACGCGGCCTTCGCCGGCCAGGGCGTTGTGGCGGAATGCTTCGGCCTCTCCGGCCTCAAGGGCCACCGCACGGGTGGCTCGCTGCATTTCATCGTCAACAACCAGATCGGCTTCACGACGAATCCGCGCTTCTCGCGCTCCTCGCCCTACCCCTCAGACGTCGCCAAGATGATCGAGGCGCCGATCTTCCATGTGAACGGCGACGACCCCGAAGCCGTGGTCTATGCGGCCAAGATCGCGATCGAATTCCGGCAGAAGTTCCACAAGCCGGTCGTGATCGACATGTTCTGCTACCGCCGCTTCGGCCATAATGAAGGCGACGAGCCCGCGTTCACGCAGCCGCTGATGTACCGCACGATCCGCAGCCATCCGGCGATCGTCGACATCTATGCTGGCAAGCTGGTGGCCGAAGGTCTCGTCTCCGCAGCCGAAGTCGAGGCGCTGAAGGCCGACTGGCGCGCGAAGCTCGAAACCGAGTTCGAGGCGGGTCAGTCCTACAAGCCGAACAAGGCCGACTGGCTCGACGGCGCCTGGGCCGGCCTCAAGGCCGCGCAGCAGGACGACGAACCGCGCCGCGGCAAGACCGGCGTCGAGATCGACGAATTGAAGCGGATCGGCGCGCGGCTGACCGCCATTCCGGCCGACTTCCACGTCCACAAGACGGTCCAACGCTTCATCGACAATCGCAAGAAGGCGATCGAAACGGGCGTCGGCATCGACTGGGCGACGGCCGAGGCGCTGGCTTTCGCGTCGGTTGCCGTCGAAGGCCACAATATCCGCCTTTCCGGCCAGGATGTAGAGCGCGGCACCTTCTCGCAGCGCCACTCGGTTCTCTACGACCAGGAGAGCGAGGAGCGCTTCATCCCGCTCAACAACATCCAGGAAGGCCAGGGGCATTTCGACGTCATCAACTCGATGCTGTCGGAAGAGGCCGTGCTCGGCTTCGAATATGGCTACTCGCTGTCGGATCCGAACACGCTGACGCTCTGGGAAGCGCAGTTCGGCGATTTCGCGAATGGCGCCCAGGTGGTGTTCGACCAGTTCCTGTCGTCGGGCGAGCGCAAGTGGCTGCGCATGTCCGGGCTCGTCTGCCTGCTGCCGCATGGCTATGAGGGCCAGGGGCCGGAGCACTCGTCGGCCCGCCTCGAGCGCTGGCTGCAGATGTGCGCCGAGGACAATATGCAGGTGGCGAATGTCACCACGCCGTCGAACTATTTCCACATCCTGCGCCGACAGCTCAATCGCGACATCCGCAAGCCGCTGATCCTGATGACGCCGAAGTCGCTGCTGCGTCACAAGCGTGCGGTGTCTCATATCGCGCAGTTCGGGCCGATCTCGTCGTTCCATCGCCTGCTTTGGGACGATGCCGAGTTCCTCAAGGACCAGGTGATCAAGCTCGCGCCTGACGAGAAGATCCGCCGCGTCGTCGTCTGCTCCGGCAAGGTCTATTACGACCTCTATGAGGAGCGCGAGAAGCGCGGCATCGATGATGTCTATCTGCTGCGCGTCGAGCAGCTCTACCCGTTCCCCCTCAAGGCCTTGGTGGGCGAATTCGGCCGCTTCAAGAACGCCGAAGTCGTCTGGTGCCAGGAAGAGCCGAAGAACATGGGCTCGTGGAGCTTCGTCGAGCCCAATCTCGAATGGGTGCTCGCCCAGGCCGGCGGCGCCTCCAAGCGAGCGCGCTATGTCGGTCGTCCAGCCTCAGCCGCCACGGCGACAGGCTTGATGTCGAAGCATCTCGCCCAGCTCGCCGCATTCCTCGACGAAGCCTTCGCCTGATCGGGCGGCGCTCCGGCGCCGTCCCTTCCGCCCATCACCCGATCCGCGTCCCTAGACCCGAACCGCAGAGACCCCGTCATGGCCACCGAAATCCGCGTACCCACCCTCGGCGAATCCGTGACAGAGGCCACGATCGGGCGCTGGTTCAAGAAGGTCGGCGAGACCGTTGCCGTCGACGAGCCACTGGTCGAGCTCGAAACCGACAAGGTGACGATCGAAGTGCCGGCACCCGCCGCCGGCGTGCTCGAAGAGCTCGCCGCCAATGACGGCGACACGGTCGGCGTCGGCGCCTTGCTCGGCATGATCGCAGAGGCTGGTGCGGCCGCCGCCAAGCCGGCCGCCAAGGCCGAACCGCAGAAGACTGAGGCGCCGAAGGCCGAGCCGGCCAAGCCCGAGGTCGCCAAGCCCGCCCCCGTAGCAGCCCCTGAAAAGCCGGTTGCTGCTGACGCGAACGGCCCGGCAGTCGCCAAGCTCGCCGCCGAAAACAGCGTGGATGTCGGCGGCGTCGCCGGATCTGGCAAGGACGGCCGCGTCACCAAGGGCGACCTGATCGCCGCGATCGAGCGCGGCCCTGCTCCGGCGGCGCCCGCCGCGCCGGTCCAGATGCGCGCGCCCTCGCCGGCGGACGACGCCGCGCGCGAAGAGCGCGTCCGCATGACCAAGCTGCGCCAGACCATCGCGCGTCGCCTCAAGGATGCGCAGAACACTGCCGCCATGCTGACGACCTTCAACGAGGTCGACATGGGTGCGGTGATGGCGCTCCGTGCGCAGTACAAGGACGTGTTCGAGAAGAAGCACGGCGCCAAGCTCGGCTTCATGGGCTTCTTCGTGAAGGCGGTCATCGCCGCGCTGAAGGACATCCCGGCGGTCAACGCCGAGATCGACGGCACCGACCTCGTCTACAAGAATTTCTACCACATCGGCATCGCGGTCGGCACCGACAAGGGCCTCGTGGTCCCCGTGGTGCGCGACGCCGACCAGCTCTCGCTCGCCGGCATCGAGAAGACAATTGCCGGCTATGGCAAGCGCGCCCGCGACGGCCAGCTCAAGATCGAGGAGATGCAGGGCGGCACCTTCACGATCACCAATGGCGGCATCTATGGTTCGCTGATGTCGACCCCGATCCTGAACGCGCCGCAGTCCGGCATCCTGGGAATGCACAAGATCCAGGAACGGCCGATGGTCGTCGGCGGCAAGATCGAGATCCGCCCGATGATGTATCTGGCGCTCTCCTATGATCACCGCGTCGTCGATGGCAAGGAGGCTGTCACCTTCCTCGTCCGCGTGAAGGAGAGCCTCGAAGACCCGCAGCGCCTGATCCTCGATCTGTAGTCATCGCCTTCAGCGCCGCCCAGGCGGCGTCCGGATGTCAGCCGGCCGCCGGCCTCAAGAGTTAGAAAAGCGAATGTCCTACGATCTCATCATCATCGGTTCCGGTCCGGGCGGTTATGTCTGCGCGGTCAAGGCGGCGCAGCTCGGACTGAAGGTCGCCGTGATCGAGAAGCGGGCCACCTATGGCGGCACCTGCCTGAATATCGGCTGCATCCCGTCCAAGGCGCTGCTCTATGCCTCGGAGCAATTCGATCACGTCGGGCATCTGGCGCCGCTCGGCGTCAAGGTCGGCGCCCCTGAGCTCGACCTCCCGGCGATGCTGGCGCACAAGGACGCGACGGTGAAGTCGAATGTCGACGGCGTCGCCTATCTCTTCAAGAAGAACAAGATCGACGGCATCATCGGCACAGGCGCGATCCTTGCGCCCGGCAAGGTGCAGGTCACGAAGGATGACGGCACGACCGAGACGCTGGAGACCAAGGCGATTGTCATCGCTACCGGCTCCGACTCGACACCGCTGCCGGGCGTTGCGATCGACGAAAAGCGCGTCGTCACTTCGACCGGTGCGCTCGAACTTGCCGGCGTGCCGAAGAAGCTCATCGTCGTCGGCGCGGGCGTCATCGGGCTAGAGCTCGGCTCGGTCTGGCGCCGCCTCGGCGCCGAGGTGACCGTGGTCGAGTTCCTCGACCGCATTCTCCCCGGCATGGATGGCGACGTCGCCAAGCAGTTCCAGCGCATGCTGCAGAAGCAGGGCTTTACCTTCAAGCTCGGCGCCAAGGTGACCGGTGTCGACACGTCGGGTGAGATGCTGAAGGTCAGCGTCGCGCCGGCCAAAGACGGCGCTGGTGACGCCGAGACGCTTGAGGCGGATGTCGTCCTCGTCGCGATCGGCCGCCGTCCCTACACCGAAGGCCTGGGACTGGAGGCCGTCGGTGTCGTGCTCGACGAGCGCCGCCGCGTCAAGGTCGATGCGCATTACCAGACGACCGTTCCCGGCATCTATGCGATCGGCGACGTCATCGCCGGTCCGATGCTAGCCCACAAGGCCGAGGACGAAGGCGTCGCGGTTGCCGAAATCCTCGCCGGACAGGCCGGTCATGTGAATTACGGCGCGATTCCCGCCGTCGTCTACACCAACCCGGAGATTGCCTCGGTCGGCCAGACGGAAGAGGAATTGAAGGCCGCTGGCATCGAATACAAGGTCGGCAAATTCCCGTTCTCGGCCAATGGCCGCGCCCGCGCGATGCTGGCGACAGAAGGCTTCGTCAAGATCCTCTCGGATGCCAAGACGGACCGTGTGCTCGGTGGCCACATCGTCGGCGTCGGCGCCGGCGAGATGATCCATGAGATCGTCGTACTGATGGAGTTCGCCGGCTCGGCCGAAGACCTTGGCCGCACCACGCATGCGCATCCGACCATGTCGGAAAGCGTCAAGGAAGCTGCGCTTGGCGCCTGGTTCAAGCCGATCCATCTTTGATCGGGGCGGCGCCGACGCTCATGCGAGCGGCGCCCCCTTCGTCTCGACATCGATGAGCGCCGTGCAGACTGCCCCGATGAGGAGCAGCGCGGCGAACATCGCCAGCGCCACATTGAAGCTGTAGCCGACCACGATCCCGACCAGCGTTGGCGCCAGCAGTCCGCCGAGCCGCGCCATTGCGCCGGCAATGCCCATGCCACTAGCCCGCAGCGTCGTTGGATAGAGTTCCGGCGTAAACGCATAGAGCGCGCCCCAGGTCCCGAGCAGCGCGAAGCTCATCAGCAGCATGGCGCCGGCAATCGGCCCGGGATCAGTCAGCACCGCGTAGAGAAAACAGCCGGCTGCCGACAGCAGCAGAAACGCGATCAGCGTCGGCTTGCGGCCGAAACGCTCGACGCCCCAGGCCGCCAGCGCATAGCCAGGCAGCTGCGCGATCGCCAGCAGGACCAGGAAGCCATAACCGCGCACAAAGCCGTGGCCTTCACTGACAAGCTTGCCCGGCAGCCAGGTGAACACCCCATAATAGGCGACCGACACCAGCAGCCATGCGGCAAGGACCAGCACGCTGCGGCGGCCGATCGGCGGCGCGAACAACGCCGAAAACGGCGGCTTGATCACCGGCGCGACGGTCAGCCGCCCCGGCAGCACGCGCCCGCCATTCGCCAGCGCCATCCGATCGAGCACGGCCTTCGCCTCGGCCTCGCGGCCGCTGCGGGCGAGATAGAAGGGTGATTCGGGGATCAGCAGCCGAAGGCCGACACCGACCAGCGCAGGCAGCGCCGTGATGATGAAGATGAACCGCCACGGCTCCTCGAAGCCGGCGCTGGCCGCATACCAGGCGGCGAGCGCCACCACCAGCGTTCCAAGCGCCCAGAACCCTTCGAGCGCCACAAGCCAGCGGCCGCGCCGCTGCGTCGGCAGGAACTCCGCCATCATCGCGTAATCGACCGGCAGCGTGCCACCGACGGCGAGGCCTGTCATGAACCGGAAGCCGGCTAGCACGATGAAATTCGGCGCGAAGGCTGAGGCGAGGCCGAATACGGCGTCGATCAGCACGGTGACGATCAGGAGATTGCGCCGCCCGATGCGGTCCGCGAGCCGGCCGAAGGCGGCAGCGCCGATCAGCATGCCGACAAAGAACACCGTGCCGGCCTGCAGCGCCTGCGGCACCGTCATGCCGAAGCTCTTGGCGATCGAAGGCGCCGTGAAGCCGATGGCGAGGACCTGCATCGCGTCGGCGGCCCAGACCAGCCCGAAGATCGCCAGCAGCCTTCGCTGAAAGGCGCCGGTGCCGGCCGCATCCAGCGCCGCTTCGATGGTGATCCCGCCGGTCGCTTTCGCCGCCACTGCCATCTGCCCCGCCCTTTGTCTGCCGCGTCGCGCGCACAACAGCATCAATACGGCCGGAGCGAAAGCGGTTCAGCCCGATGACGCGCATTCGGGCTTGATCTCGGGCTCCGATGCCACTAACCAGACCAGCCCTTTTCCCGAGAGATCGGTTCCCCGACAGGAGCGACGCCATGACAGCGTGCGGCCTCGATTTCGGCACGTCCAATTCGACGCTCGGCCTCGCTTCCGCGACGCCAGCTCTCGTCCCGCTCGAGGGCGACGATGTCACGCTGCCGAGCGCCATCTTCTACGCCCGCGACGCCGCCCCACTGGTCGGACGGGCCGCGATCGCAGCCTATGTCGATGGCCATGACGGCCGCCTCATGCGCAGCCTGAAGGCGGTGCTTGGCAACCCGCTCATCAACGAGACGACACAGGTCGGCCGCGCCCGCGTCGGCTTCCGTTCGGTGATCGCCCATTTCATCGCGGTGGCGAAGCGCCGGGCCGAGGCGCGGACTGGCCGCCCGCTCGAACAGGTGGTGCATGGCCGCCCCGTACATTTCGTCGACGGTGACGCGGAAGGAGACCGCAAGGCCGAGGGCGTGCTGGCCGAGATCGCCCGCGAGGTCGGCTTTTCCGAAATCTCGTTCCAGTACGAGCCGATCGCCGCCGCGCTCGATTACGAGCGGCAGGTGAATGGTGAGGAAATCGCGCTCATCGCCGATATCGGCGGCGGTACGTCGGATTTCTCGATCGTCCGGCTCGGCCCGGAGCGGCGTGGCCGGCCCGACCGCGCCGATGACATTCTCGCCAATGACGGTGTGCGGATCGGCGGAACGGATTTCGACCGCCAGCTCAATCTCGGCACGGTGATGCCGATGCTGGGCTACCGGAGCGCCATGAAACGGGCGGGGCTGCCGGTGCCCTCGGGCTATTTCCATGACCTCGCAACCTGGTCGACGATCAATCGCCTCTATGAGCGCGGTGTGGCGCAGCAGTTGAACGAAGTGCGGCGCGAGGCCCGCCATCCCGAGATGATCGAGCGGCTGATCCGCGTCGTTGAGGAGCGGGGCGGCCATCGACTCGCGATCGAGGTCGAGGCGTCGAAAATCGCGCTGTCCGACGCGCCGGCCGCCGACATTCC
The DNA here is from genome assembly GCF_900129325.1 of Kaistia soli DSM 19436. GTDB lineage: Bacteria > Pseudomonadota > Alphaproteobacteria > Rhizobiales > Kaistiaceae > Kaistia > Kaistia soli. The sequence goes on from NZ_FQUP01000008.1 coordinate 65,752, forward strand.
GCTGAACTGGATCGAACAGGGCCTCGAAGCTCGGGTGACCCGCGACACGCTGGTGATGGAGACGGCAGCGCTCGCCGCCGCGATCGCCGCTCGGATCGCAGGCTGCCTCACGGCCGCGGGCCTGAAGGCCGAGGCAATTGACGCCGTCTTCCTGACCGGTGGCTCCACCCGTCTGGCCCATGTCCGCAAGGCCATTCTCGCCGCGGTTCCCGAGGCGCGACCGGCCGAGGGCGACACCTTCGGCTCCGTCGGCATGGGCCTTACCATCGAGGCGGCGAACCGCTACGGCGCCGCCTGAGCCTCATCGACCGGCTCCAGCACCACAAGCTTCCAGTCTGGATGGCGGGCCGGCTGCAAGGTCGTCTGGCGAAAGGCGAGGAGGCCATCCTCGGGATGGTCGAAGAGCCGGAGCCCTCCTTCGCGCTCGACCACGGCATGCGCCTCCCAGGCCTCCGCGAACAGTGGGCTGCCCGCGGCGAGTTGCCCGACGAGAGTGCGCATTTCCGGCGCCGCGAGAGAGCGGCTGTAATCGGCACGGAACTCGGCCGCCACGCGCCGCGCGCGGATATCCCAATCCGCGATCAGGCGCCGCGAGGCCGGATCGAGAAAGATGAATCGCAGCAGATTGCGCTCTCCCGTGCCGTCGAGCCAGCCGGTGAAGAGCCGTGCGGCCGGGTCGTTCCAGGCCCGTGCCGTCCAGGCGCGATCGATGAGATAGGCTGGCATCGCGAGCGCCGCCACGATGGGCGCCAGGCCCTCGGGCATCGCATCATCCTTCGCTTCCGCATGTTCGGGATCGGCCCGCCCGGCAACCGCGAACAGATAGGCCCGCTCGGCCGGCGAGAGGCGCATCACGCGGGCAAGCCGCACGAGGGCTGAAGGTGAAACCTGGAGATCACGACCCTGCTCGATCCAGGCGAGCCAGGTGGCGCTGACGCCGGCCAGTCCGGCCAGCTCTTCACGCCTGAGGCCAGGCGTGCGACGGCGGCTGCCGGGGTCGAGCCCGAACATCGCCGGCCGCAGCCGTTCGCGATGCGCCCGCACGAAATCGCCAAGTTCCCGTCGCCTAGTGTCGTCATTCGCCATCGTGGTGACACTTATACCAGGATAAGATCGGAACTGGTAACAGGGTATCGCGCTCGACTAATCCAGGATGCAGGCGCTGTGTCGCGCCCTCACCACGGGATCACCACCATGATGGAAGCATCGAAAGAAACGACGCCCGGCGGCCAGGCAAGTTTGGCCGAGCGTCAGTTCGGCAGCCAGGCGAATGCCTATGTGACGAGCCGAGTTCACGCCGAGGGCGAGGATATCGCCGAACTGGCGGCGCTGGCCGCCGCGATACCCGGCGCGCGCGTTCTCGATCTCGGCTGCGGCGGCGGTCATGTCAGCTATGCGGCCGCGAAGGTGGCGCCGTCGGTGACCGCCTATGATCTCTCCGCCGACATGGTTGCCGCTGTCGCGCGTGAGGCGGCGGCGCGTGGCCTCTCCGGCATCGAAGCCGTGCAAGGGCCCGCCGAGCGCCTGCCCTTCGCCGATGCGAGCTTCGACGTCGTGCTCTGCCGCTTTACGGCGCATCACTGGCAGGATGTCCGCGCCGGCCTCCGCGAGGCTCGGCGGGTGCTGAAGCCATCGGGCGTCGCCGGCTTCGCCGATGTCGTGGCGCCGGAGCAGCCGGTAGTCGACACCTTCCTGCAGACCTTCGAGATGCTGCGCGACCCTTCGCATGTGCGCAACTACGCCGTAGCGGAATGGCTCACCATGGCTGGAGAGGCGGGCTTCAGGGCGACGGCGCTGACGCGCCGCCGGCTGCCGCTCGGCTTTGAGAGCTGGATCGAGCGGATGCGCACGCCCAAGGTGTTTGCCAATGCGATCCGGGCGCTTCAGAGCGCGGTCGCCGATGATGTGCGGCGCTATTTCGAGGTCGATGCGGAGGGCAATTTCGTCATCGACACGGCGGTTCTGACACTGCGGCCGCTCTGATCAGGCGGAAGGCCGTCGCCGCGCGCGCGGATGCGTCTCCTCAAACACCGCGAGGAGGCGCTCCGTGTCGACGCCGGTATAGATCTGCGTCGTCGAGAGACTGGCATGGCCGAGCAGTTCCTGGATGGCGCGGAGATCGCCGCCGCCCGCCAGAAGATGCGTCGCGAAGGAATGGCGCAGCGCATGCGGGGTTGCGCTATCCGGGAGGCCGAGCGCGCCGCGCATCTTCGCCATCGCAAGCTGGATGATGCGCGGCCGGAGCGGACCGCCGCGCACGCCGATAAAGAGCGGACCGTCCGCTTTCGGCGAAAAGGGCGCCAGACGCAAATAGTCTGCGATCGACTCTGCAACCACCGGAAGCACCGGGACGAGTCGCGTCTTGCCGCCTTTGCCGGTGACACGGAGTACACCCTCGCCCGAGAGCGGCGCGTCGGCGCGGCGGATGCCGAGCGCCTCGGAGATACGCAGGCCCGAGCCATAGCAGAGCGCCAGCACGGCAGCGTTGCGCGCCGCGACCCAAGGCTCGTCGTCGAGCTGCTCCTCCGCCTCGGTGACGCGGACGGCGAGCGTTGGCGTCAGCGGCTTCGGCAGCGTCTTCGGCTGGCGCGGCGTGCGCATGGCGCGGAAGGCGGCGCCATTGGCCAGCCCCTCGCGCTCCAGGAATGAAATGAAGGAGCGGATGCCGGCGAGGCCGCGCGCGAGGGTTCTGGCGCCGGCGCCGCCCTGTCGGCGGCTGGCCATGAACCCGCGGATGTCGCCCATGCGCAGGTCGGCGAGATCGGCGATCGTCGGCGGATTGCCGATATGCAGCGTGATGAAGGCGAGGAACTGCGTGAGATCGCGGCCGTAGGCCTCGAGCGTCTTCGATGACAGCCGCCGCTCGCCGCGCAGATGCTCCTCCCAGGCATCGATCATCGCGATCGTGTCAGGCGCGGCAAGGATCAGGGGCGGTGCGGTGGTCATGCTGGAGGATAGCGATCGACGCGGTTAATGAGGACTTAAACCTCTAGAGAAGCGTCCCCAGGGCATTGCCGGCCTGCAACGCGATGGCCGGCCAGAGGCTGCCTGAGACATGGCGGAGAATGCCAGCCAGCAGGCTGAGGAGCAGGATGCTGTAGAGCATCACCGGCTCCATCCCTGTTGTGCCCGCCACGAAGAAGCTCGGCAGGCGGAAGGCCAGCACGACAACGGCGGTCAGGGGGATCGATATCTTGGGACCGAACAGTTCGGTGAGCCGCGTCTGCAGGATGCCGTGGAAAAGCACCTCGTTGAGCAGGATCCCGCCGAGCATGAAGACATAGATCTCGGTCGGAAGCTGGGACAGCAGACCGCTCGGAGGACGTCCGAGGGCGACACGGAGGGCATGCCAGCCGAAGATCGCGATGAAAGTCGCCGCCGTGATCGCCAGCGCCCGCTGTCCGACCGGCAGGAGCCCGACCCATGCGAGGAGCTTCGGCTTCTGCCAGACCGCCCAGAGCGCGATCGCCCCGATCCACAATAGCATCGGATAGATCTGCCGCGCCCAGCCGTCGGACGGCGGCAGTTGCCGCAGCCAGAAGACCGAGCCGACCCAGACAAGGAATAGGCCCCCGAAAAGGCCCGCAAGCGGCAGGGCGGCGGCGAGCGGCTGGGGCGTTGGCAGGCTGCGGTTCGATTCGGTCATGTGCGAAGCTAATCCGGCCACGGGCGACCGGCAATCCGCTGTCGATATAGCCAAAGCCGCGTTCGGGAGGCATAGTCCGCCGCATGTCCGAACCGAGCACGACCACCCCCGCCGCCGCCCCTTCGCGCCCGATCGGGCCGGGAAGCCATGTCTTCCTGGTCGACGGCTCGTCCTACATTTTCCGCGCCTACCACGCGCTGCCGCCTTTGACGCGCAAATCGGACGGCCTGCCGGTCGGCGCTGTGGCCGGCTTCTCCAACATGCTGTGGAAGCTGCTGAAGGAAGCGAACGAGGTTGGCGTGCGGCCGACGCATCTCGCCGTGGTGCTCGATCATTCCGCGACGACGTTCCGCAACCAGATCTATGATCTCTACAAGGCGCAGCGCCCGGAGCCGCCAGAGGACCTGCGGCCGCAATTCGGCTTGATCCGCAAGGCGGTGCATGCGTTCAACGTCGCCTGCATCGAGCAGCAGGGCTTCGAGGCGGACGACCTGATCGCGACCTATACGGGGCAGGCGGTCGCCGCTGGCGCCGACGTCACGATCGTCGCCTCCGACAAGGACCTTATGCAGCTCATCCGGCCCGGTGTCCTCATGCTCGACACGATGAAGGGCAAGACGATCGGCCGCGACGAGGTGATCGAGAAGTTCGGCGTGCCTCCGGAGAAGGTCGTGGACGTGCAGTCGCTGGCCGGCGACAGCGTCGACAATGTTCCCGGCGTCCCGGGCATCGGCATCAAGACCGCCGCGCAGCTCATCGAGACCTATGGCAGCCTCGAGGCTCTTCTCGAGAACGCGGCAGATATCAAGCAGCCGAAGCGGCGCGAGGCGCTGATCAATTTCGCGGAGCAGGCGCGTATTTCGATGCGCCTCGTGACCCTCGACCAGAACGTTCCGCTCACGACCCCCATCGAAGAATTGGCCGTGCGCGCCATCGAAGGCGAGCGGCTGATCCGGTTCCTGAAGGCGATGGAGTTCACGACGCTGACTGGCCGCGTGGCCGCCGCGACCGGCGTCGAGCAGGCCTCGGTCGCGCCCGATGCGGAATTGTCCTCGCCGGCCGCTGCCGCCATGCTGTCGCAGTCGCTGTTCGGCGACCAGCAGAATCCCCCCCCAGTGGCGGAATCCGGAGCAGCCGACAACGTGGCAGTGTCCGTGGCGCGGCAGCCGAACGCAATCGACGGTCTTTCGCCGACCGGGCTGGTCGAGGCGCGGGCGCGCCAAGCCCGTGAGACACCCGTGGACCGGTCCGCCTATGAGACGGTTACGACCCTCGACCGCCTGATGGCCTGGGTGGGGGAGGCAATGGAGCGCGGCATCGTGGCCGTCGACACCGAGACGACCTCGCTCGACCCGATGCAGGCCGATCTGGTCGGCGTCTCGCTGGCGTTGGCGCCCGGCAAGGCCTGCTATATCCCCCTCGCCCATCGCGGCGACGGCGACGGCCTGTTCAATGAAGGCCTGCTCGACGGCCAGATTCCGATCCGCGACGCGCTTGCGGTCCTGAAGCCGATGCTGGAGGACCGATCGGTACTCAAGATCGCGCAGAACCTCAAATATGACTGGCTGATCCTCGCTCGCTACGGCATCGAGGTCGCGCCGTTTGACGACACGATGCTGATCTCCTACGTGCTCGATGCCGGGCGCGGCCCGCATGGCATGGACCCGCTTTCGGAGAAATGGCTCGGCCACACGCCGATCACGTTCGACGAGGTCACCGGCAAGGGCAAGGCCCGCATCACCTTCGACCGCGTGGCGATCGACCGGGCCACCCAATACGCCGCCGAGGATGCCGACGTCACGCTGCGGCTGTGGCTGGCGCTGAAGCCGCGCCTTGCCGCCGAGGGCATGGCGAATGTCTATGAGACGCTCGAACGGCCGATGGTGCCGGTTCTCTCGGCGATGGAGCGGCGTGGCATTTCAATCGACCGCAACATGCTCTCGCGCCTTTCTGGGGATTTTGCGCAAGCGGCCGCCGGGCTCGAAGCGGAAATCCATCAATTGGCCGGCCAACCGTTCAATATCGGCTCGCCCAAGCAGCTCGGCGACATCCTGTTTGGTGTCATGGGCCTACCCGGCGCGTCGAAGACGGCGACAGGCGCCTGGGCAACCGGCGCCAGCATCCTCGAAGACCTCGCCGAGCAGGGCTACGAGCTGCCGCAGCGGATTCTCGAATGGCGCCAGCTCACCAAGCTTCGCTCGACCTATACCGACGCGCTGCCCTCGTATCAGCATAAGGAAACCGAGCGCGTCCACACCTCCTATGCGCTCGCGGCGACGACGACCGGCCGTCTCTCCTCCTCCGAGCCCAACCTGCAAAACATCCCGGTGCGCACCGAGGCCGGCCGCAAGATCCGCAAGGCCTTCGTAGCCGCGCCGGGCACCAAGCTCGTCTCGGCCGACTATTCACAGATCGAGCTGCGCCTCTTGGCCGAGATCGCCGATATCCCGGCGCTGCGACAGGCCTTTCGCGACGGCCTCGACATTCATGCCCTGACCGCCTCGGAAATGTTCGGCGTGCCTGTCGAGGGCATGCCGTCAGAGGTGCGGAGGCGCGCCAAGGCCATCAATTTCGGCATCATCTACGGCATCTCGGCCTTCGGCCTTGCCAACCAGCTGGGGATCGGGCGCGAGGAAGCCGGCGCCTATATCAAGCGCTACTTCGAGCGCTTCCCCGGCATTCGCGCCTATATGGAAGAGACGAAGCGCATCTGCCGCGACAAGGGCTATGTCACCACTTTGTTCGGGCGGCGCTGTCACTATCCGGAAATCGCCTCGAAAAATGCGTCAGTTCGCGCCTTCAACGAGCGCGCCGCGATTAATGCGCGACTGCAGGGCAGCGCGGCCGACATCATCCGTCGCGCGATGATCCGTGTCGCACCGGCGCTTTCAGATGCGCGGCTCAATGCCCGTATGCTGCTCCAGGTGCATGACGAACTGATCTTCGAGGTGCCTGACGACGAGGTCGCACGGACGCTTCCCCTGGTCACCGCGATCATGGAGCGGGCACCGGAGCCGGCTGTTGCCCTTTCGGTCCCGCTGAAAGTCGACGCCCGCGCGGCCGACAATTGGGACGAGGCGCACTAGCGCTTGAGGGCCCCCGGCGGCGCCTTCTGCGCTCGTTCGCGCAGCGAATCATAGATCGGTGGCGATCCGGCCATGGCCGGCACCAGCATCGCGACAAAGGTCGCTATCAGCATCGGCACGAGTAGTGTCGTGCTGCCCGTCATCTCGACGGCAAGGATCAGCCCAGTCAGCGGCGAGCGCACAACGCCGGCAAAAAAAGCCGCCATGCCGACGAGAGCGAAGCCGCGCGGATCCAACCCCAGCGTCGGAAACAGCCCTGCAACCACCAGCCCCATCGCGAGGCCGAGTTCGGCGCCGATGACGAGCATGGGCGCGAACAGGCCGCCCGGCGTCCCCGCTGCATAGGAGATCGCGCCGAGCAGGAAACGCACCGCAAGCAAGAGAAGGACGATTCCGAGCGTGCCGCTGCCCGCAAGAGCCTGCGCGGTCAACGCGTCGCCGCCGCCGACAAGGCTGGGCGCCAAGAAGGCGAGTGCACCGACCGCCGCGCCGATCAGCGCAGCACGGGCCGGCACCGGCAGCGCCTTCATCGCGCCCACCGCGTCCATGGCGCCAAGGATGATGCGGTTGTAGGCGACGGCGACAAGGCCGGTCAGAATCCCGAAAACGACATAGAGCGGAAGACCTGCAAGCGGGACGGCGGCGACGGGCGCGATCGGAAAGTCTAGCTGGTCGCCGAGGATGACGCGCGCGACCCCGATCGCCGTTCCCGAGGCGGCGAGAGCGGCAATGGCGATTCGCGTCTCGAAGCGCCGAACCAGTTCTTCGAGTACGAAGATCGCGCCGGCCAGAGGCGCGTTGAAGGCTGTGGCGAGGCCGGCGCCGGCGCCGGCGGCCAGTAGCATGCGGCAGTCGTCCCAGTCGCAGCGGAACCATTTCCCGATCAGATGGGCCAGCGTCGCGCCCATCTGCACGCTTGGCCCCTCGCGCCCGAGCGCCAGACCGGAACCGATGGCGAGCCAGCCGCCAAAGAATTTTACTGGGATGAGGCGTAATGTTCCCTGCTCCGCCTGGCCGCGCAGGACCAGTTCGACATGCGGGATGCCGCTGCCTGATGCCTCGCGGGCAAAGCGCTGAACGAGAAACGCGGCCAGTGCCGCTGCCATGGCAACCATGAGCACAATGCCGAGGAAACCGAGGAGCGGAACGCCGTGAGCCGCAGCGATAACAGACCCGCGCAGCGTATCGGCCTTGTCCAGCCCGGCGCGGAACAGTGCTCCGAGCACTCCGGCCAACGCCCCGGCCAAAGGAGCAAGTAGCGCGATGGCGAAAAGACTGCCTTTCGGCTCGTCAGCACCGGCGCCGGTTTCAACCTCGTTCATGTTCGCCCCGACCGGGTTCAAGTGGTTCGCGATCATGCTTCGAAAAAGGATGGATCGAAACAGCGAGAGCGCGCTAAAGTGGAATGTGCAGCAACGGCACGCGGATCCGTATGTCGATCACCACAGAGCATAGCGGCTACCAGATTCTCTATGTCGAGGCGGACAATGCCTGGCGCTGTCCGCAGCTGGGACTTTCGGCCCCGTCGCTGTCCGCCCTTCGCCAGGAGATCGACGCTGCGGATGCGGTGACGCGACAGCTTAACATCCCCGCCTTCCTGCTCGATCACTCCGGCTTCTCGATCACGCCTGTGCTCGTCGTCAGGGCGGACCGTGACGGCGAGCATGTTTGGGTCATCAACAAGGTCGACGACCCGCGCAACGAGCGTCGCGAGAAAGTCAGCCTTCATCGGCTGGTCGAGGACACGATGGAGAATCGCCGGCTGCTGCTCGACTGGCGCGATGCTTCGCGGGCGGTCTATGAGGAAGGCCAGCGCGTGTCGCAGCGTCGTGACGCCATTCCGCGCATGGACGCGCTGATCCTTGGGCCGGCAATGGGAAGCCGCGACAAGGTCAGCTAGGCGCGAGGGAGGCCAGCGGGAGCCCCGCCAGCCTCATTCTCTCGAAGCTCTATTGGGCCGGAGCCGGAGCCGAGGCCAGCGTCACGGTGGTCACGCCGGCGGCGAGGTTGAAGCCCTGCTCGCCTTCAACGGCGAAGGGCTGCAGAGCAATCGACTTGTCGTTGCCGCCGACTAGCACATTGGCGCCGAGACCTTTGACGATCGCGACATCCGCACCCGCACCAGCAAAGTCGCCCGCGAGCGTGCCGGGGCCGGGGACCGTGTTGGTCGCGGTGATCACGCCCCAGATCAGGACGCCCTGCTTCACTTCACCAAGGGCGAGGCCATATTCGGCGATCTTGCCGGTGTAGTAATCCTTGGCGGAACCGTCCTGCGGAGTGAAGACGCACTTCATCGTCTGCTTCTCGACGACGAAGAAGCCGACGCCGGATGAAACATCGCATTCAAGCTTGCCGACAGCGGCCTGCTGGGCCAACGCCGGCGTTGCAGCCGCGAGGACGAGCGGCGCGACGACCAAGGCCGCAGCCAGGGCGAAACGGGATGCAGACATTCTGGGTCTCCTTCTGCGAGGGAATTTGCGAATCACGGCATCGCCGACACGCGCAAGCTAGCAAAGTTCAGCAACACCCGCGAAGGGAGCGCTGCTCAGCGCTCGTTGGCAGGCCCGACCCGCTGCATCATGGAGAACAGGAAGGCAACCGTCAGGCCAAACAGCATGACGCCGACCAGCGCCTCCAGCGCGCCAAGCATCTGCCAATGCGGCGCCAGGAACAGGGCGTCGTGGCCAAAGCTGGTCTGCGCCTCCATGGAGAACAGCATTGCGGTGCGCGGATCCGGAAGCGCGCCGAGCCCGACATAGGCGATCGCCCAAAACATAGCCTCGGCCGCGTGCAGCAGCACGGCCAGCAGCACGGCCGTGCTCATCACCAGGATGAAGCCGAGCTGAGGCCGTGCGGCGAACCAGGGTCGCCGCGCGGCGCGGACCAGACGGCGATCGAAGATGCCGAGCCAGATGACATGGGCAACGAGGGTCGTCACGGTTAGCGGCACGCCCCAGACCCAATCGACGCTCCAGGCGCTGATATCGGCGATGGCGCCGTTATTCACGATGCGATTCGAGGAACCACAGCGCCTTGTCGAGCGAGCGCGAGGCAGCGGTGAAGATATCGGCGGTGTCGGCGTCACCGGCCTCGTCCGACGTATCGATCGCGCTGCGTACCGCATTGGCAGTGGCGGCATAGCGTTCGATCAGCGCATCGAGATGATCCGGGATCTTGCTGATATTGGTCGGATAGGGCTTCAGCGTCGTAGCTTCGGCGACGACCTGCGAGGTTCCGAGCGCGATGCCACCGAGCTGGGCGACGCGTTCGGCGATCGTGTCCGTGTGGACGTCGAGATCGGCGCGGAACGTATCCAGCATCTCGTGGATGGCGATGAACTGGATGCCCTTGAGGTTCCAGTGCGCCTGCTTGGTGAGGAGGGAGAGATCGATCGCGTCCGCAAGACGGGCGTTGAGAAGTTCGATCATCGCCGACTTGGTGTTGGAAGCGAGGTCGATGCGCGAAGAGAGTTTGGCCACGGCGATCATCCTTCTGTTGACTTGGGGGAAGCGGCGCGAAGGGCGCGCGAATGTCATAGGCGAACGGACGCCCTCGGTCCATGTTCGACCGCAACGCCCAAGCTCGTGTAACGGCCACGCGCAGCATCCGTTCCGCGCGGCGGCTCGCCGCAGTCCATCTGCGGATGGCTGGACAGCGGCGCCTCCGGAGCCGAAAGTCACGCCGTAGACAAGGAGCATCCGATGACGAAAGTAGAGCTGCCGCCCGATCCCTGGCAGCGCACGACGACCGAACACGGCTTTGCCGCCGACGAGGTGATCTCTGCCCTGCAGAAGTCGCTGCGTCGCGGCCTGCTCGACAACGCGCTGTTGCTCGGATGGGAGATGTTCCTGACGAGCCCCGAAATGGAGGAAAAGCTCTGGTCGCGGCTTTGCGTCATCTCGGTCGAGGACGTTGGCTTCGGCAACCGCGATGCACCCGTCATCGTCGAGACGCTCTATCAGATGCATCATCGGTACCCGCGGCCGGTCGGTGATCGCTTCCTCTTCGCGGCCCATGCCATCCGCCTGATCGCGACCAGCCCGAAGGAGCGTTCTTCGGACGATATGGTCAACTGGGCGATGCGCGGCACGGCGCTCGGCGAGCTGAAGCCCGAGATCATCGATCCGGCGCTTGATATGCATACACTCCGGGGACAGGAGATGGGCCGCGACTACCTCTATTTCATGCAAGAAGCATCTAAGGTTTCGCCGGAGAGCCCTGAGAAGGAGCCGAAATATCGCGCGTGGATCCTCGCTGCGTTGGCCGACGGCAGACTGACCTGAGCGACACGCTGTTGTGACCGCCGGCGCGTCGACAGCGTCACCGCCGGCGGCTAGAAGCGGCGGGCACTGCCCGAGGCGGATGATCCGCCTTGGACGCGCCCGAATACAAAACCGACCTGGACCCCAGAATGGCCGACGGCAAACGTCTCTTCTACGCAGGAATAGCCTTTCTCGTCGGCCTTGCCGCCATCGCGGGCGCCTGGGCATTCCAGCTGATCGGCGGCTATGTGCCCTGCAAGCTCTGCCTCGAGCAGCGCGTTCCCTATTATGTCGGCCTGCCGCTGATCGCGATCGCAATCCTCCTGATGATCCGCGATACGCAGATGGCGCTGGCACGAACGCTGATGCTTCTCGCCGGACTCGCCTTCCTGATCGGCCTTGGTCTCGGCGTCTACCATGCAGGCGTCGAATGGCATTATTGGCTCGGGCCGGCAGATTGCGGCGGCGGCGTTGCCACGACCGGCAATGCCGGCGATCTCCTCGCCCAGATCGGCCACACCAAGGTGGTGAGCTGCACCGATGCGGCCTGGCGGCTGTTCGGGCTGTCCTTCGCCGGCTGGAACGCCGTCGTATCGGCGCTCGTCGCCCTCCTCGCCTTCACCGCAGCGCTCGGCTCGGCCCGCCGCTGAGGTCAGCCGCGGCCCGCCGTCAGGTGATGCAGCACGATGCCGCTCGTCGTCGCGACATTGAGCGAATCGACGCCCGCGGCCATGCGGATACGCACGTTTTCGGCCCGTTCCATCAGGGACTGCGCGAGCCCGGGGCCCTCCGCGCCCAGCACCAGCGCGACGCGTCCGCCGCGCGGCACTTCATGCAGATCCGTAACGCCTGAAGGAGACAGCGCCAGCACGCGGAAACCGGCAGCCACCAGCAGCGCCGGCATGTCATCGCCCCGGGCCAGCCGCGCGAAAGGCAGCGTCAGGCTCGTGCCGACTGAGACGCGGATCGCCTTGCGATAAAGCGGATCGCAGCAATCCGCATCCAACACGACGCCTGTCGCGCCAAAGGCCGCCGCATTGCGGAAGATGCCGCCCATATTGTCGTGATTGGCAATCGCCGAGAGGGCCACGATGACGGCGTCGGCGGGCGCGTCTTCCAGCAAGCGTTCAACCTCGAGCGCGGGCGCGGCGATGCCATGCGCAAGGATGCCGCGATGGAGAGGAAAGCCCGCTACGGCGCTGATCACCGCCTGCGTCGCGGCATAGACAGGCACGTCGGGCGGAAGCTGCTCCAAGAGCGGCGCGAGGCTCTCGATGCGCTTGGCGTCGATCAGCAGAGACGCCGCCCGGTGGCGGGTCGAGCGGACCAGCATCGCCAGCACCACCTCGCCTTCAGCAATGAACTGGCCCTGCCTGCCGACGAGATCGCGCTCGCGAATATCGCAATAGGCCGCGATGCGCGGATCGGCAGGATCGTCGATGAGGATGGCAGCGACCATGGACGCGGGCTCGGCCCACTGTCAGGCAGGCGCTACGGATCGAGTTCGGTATCCCAATAGAGATAGTCGAGCCAGCTGTCGTGCAGATAGTTCGGCGGGAAGGCGCGGCCGTTATTGTGCAGGTCCGACACCGAGGGCTGGAATGGCATTTGGTGCGGCCACATATGGGCGTCGGCCGGATGCAGGCTGCCCTTCCTCAAATTGCAGGGCGAGCAGGCCGCAACGACATTTTCCCACGTCGTCTGGCCGCCGCGGGAGCGGGGAATGACATGGTCGAAGGTCAGATCCTCGCGGGCGCCGCAGTATTGGCACTGGAAACGATCGCGCAGGAACACGTTGAACCGCGTGAACGCCGGATTGCGAGCCGGCTTCACATAGTTCTTCAGGCAGACGACGCTTGGCAGCCGCATATGGAAGGACGGGCTGCGCACCGCGACATCATATTCGGAGACGATGGTGACCCGATCGAGGAACACCGCCTTGATCGTGTCCTGCCAGGACCAGAGCGAGAGCGGGTAATAGCTCAGCGGCCGATAATCGGCATTGAGCACGAGGGCGGGATTTGCACCAGCAGGCAACGCTATCGTCAAGACTGGCTTCTCCGGTGAGCAGCGCCGAACCTCGAGATAAGTCCGATTAATCTATAGGCTGTGTGTCACCCTTGTGAAGCCATTGCAGCGTCGCGCCCGGTCACCTGCCGATCAAACTGAGACGCTCGCGAAAGCCTGTCGCAGAAATGCCGCGCCGGCCTTGAGACCGGCCGCGTCGATGCCATGGCCCAGCCCCGGCCGCTCGATGGTTTCGACGACGAAACCCGCGCCGCGCAGGGCGGCGGCGGTCTCCGCCATCGCCGCGACGGGAATCACTTCGTCGAGCGCGCCATGCACGAGCAGGACGGGCGCCCTGCTGACCGTCTCGGCAGCCAGCCGCTCGACGCCGGCGATGCGTCCGGAATAGCCGATGATCGCGGCCGGCGGCTGTGCCCGGCGCGGCCCAACCTGCAGGGCCATCATCGTGCCCTGGCTGAAGCCGACGATCGCGAGATCCGAATCGACCAGACCATGACGCGCCAGTTCGGCGTCGATGAAGGCATCGAGCTTTGGCGCGCCGGCCGCGGCGCCCTGCCAATATTCATGCGGATCGCGCACCGTCAGGCGGAACCACTGATAGCGGGTGGCATCCCAATCGCAGGGATCAGGCGCATTCGGCGCCGCAAACGCCACGTCGGGAAAGAGCGGCGCCCAATGACGGCCGATATCGATGAGATCCGCCCCATCCGCACCGACGCCATGCAACAAAACGACAAGCTTCGTGGCCGGACGGCCGGAGAGGGGTTCGATACGGGGACCGTCGAGCATGTCATGGGTTCCGGAACGGGAGGCGAATCGTTCGCCATGCTAGCAATGCTGCCGCAGCATCCGCCATGACCGCGTCATCAGCCCGTCGAAGAGCCGTCATCGCGAGGCAGCGATGAGCAGGAACATCGGCCGGTCGCGTTCCTCCTCAAGTTCGGGATACGCCGCGATCTGCACCTCTGTCGGGCAAAACTCCTCGACATGATCGATACGGAAGCCGGTGGCGATCAGGAGGTTCAGCGTCGTGCCGAGCGTACGATGATGTTTGACGACCCCGTCTGCCAGCCAGTTCGTCGTCCTGGGTCCCTCGATCAGATAGCGGTCCACCGGCCAGATCCGCCGTCCCTCGCCGTCAATCGTAAAGGCGGGTTGCGAGGGCGCCATGTAGATCGGGTGCTCGGTCGAGAAGACGAAGCGACCACCGGGCTTGAGGCCCTGGTGAACAGCGCCGAGCAGTCGAGCGGCATCCTCAACATAATGCAGCGCCAGCGAGGAATAGACGAGATCGAAAGACGACGCCGGCAGTTCGAGCGTATCAAGATCGCCCCGTTGATATCGGATGCGCGGATCGCCTCCCATGGCTCGTGCCCGATCCAGCATCCGCTCGGACAGATCGATCCCCAGCACGGAGCGCGGAGCCTCGCTGGCGGCAAAGCGGCAGAACCAGCCATAGCCACAGCCAAGATCAACGATATCAAGGCCGGCGAGCGGCGGCAGCATCGCCCGCATCGCCGGCCACTCGGTCGCGCCATCCAGCCCCTCGACGGAACGGGACAGCTTGCTGTAGCCCTCGAAGAAGGCGGATTGATCGTAGATATTCTGTGCCATAGCGCTGGAAGCTCCTCTTCCTGCCGAGATAGAACCGGCCATGGACGGTGACAACGGCCCGCGCATGAGAACTTTCCGCTTCGCCCCAAGCCCAAACGGGCCGCTGCATCTCGGACATGCCTATTCGGCGCTGCTCAATGCCGATCTCGCCGCGTCCTGCGGCGGCCGCCTGCTCGTGCGCATGGAGGACATCGACCAGGAGCGCTGCCAACCGGCCTATGAGGCAGCGATTCTCGCCGATCTCGACCGGCTCGGCCTCGCTTATGAGCGCCCCGTGCGCCGGCAATCGGAACATTTCGATGACTATCGCGCTGCGCTGGCAAGGCTCGAGAGCATGGGTCTCGTCTATCCCGCTTTCCTGACCCGCGCGGAGATTCGCGCCCGCACGACCAAACTGGATTGGCCGCGCGACCCGGACGGCGCACCGCTCTATCCGAGTGATGATCGCGCGCTGCCGCGCGCCGAGGCCGTGGCTCGGATGGCGTCCGGCGTCCCCTATGCGCTTCGTCTCAGGATGGATGAAGCCATCTCCCGAACCGGCACGCTCCATTTCGAGGAGACAGGCGCCGGTCCAGATGGCGAAAGCGGCCATCTCACCGCCGAACCGGAACGCTGGGGCGATGTCATCCTGGCGCGGAAGGATACGCCGACCAGCTATCACCTGTCCGTCGTGGTCGACGACGCCCTGCAGGGCGTCACCGACGTGGTGCGCGGCTCCGATCTCTTCGAGGCCACCAGCGTCCATCGCCTGTTGCAAGCGCTGCTCGGCCTGGATGCCCCGCGCTATCATCACCATCGGCTTATCCGCGATGCTGAGGGTCGGAAGCTCTCGAAATCGGATGGCGATACCGGCCTCTCCGCCCTGATGGCCGCGGGCGCGGGCCCGGACGAGATCCGCCACCGCGTCGGCCTGCCGACGGTTCAGCCAACGCCGAGCACGTAGAGCCAGACCGTGATCGTGAACAGGCTAATCAGGGTCGAGAGCGACACAGCGCTCGCTGCGCTCGCAACACCGGCGCGATAGTGGCTCGCCATGAGATAGGCGTTGACGCCGCACGGCATCGCGGCAAAGACCACCGCCACGCCCGCCCAGACCGGGGGCATCGGCAGCATGCGCGTCAGTCCGAACACCAGCAACGGATGCACCACGAGCTTGAGCGTGCTGATGGTGAGCGAGGCGGCAAGATCGCCGGCAAAACCGTAGCGCCTGAGCGCCAGCCCCATCGACACCAGCGCGCACGGCACCGAGGAAGCGGCGACCATGCCGACGACCTGGCCCGACACGCCCGTCGCCTGAAAACCCGTCAACTTGGCGATGGCCCCGGCATAGATGCCGATCAGAATCGGGTTGCGCGCTAAGGCCTTGCCGAGTCGGATGAGAGTGGCGCGGGAGACCCCTGACTCGGCGCCTTCGGCCAGGATCGTCGCCGCCGTCGTCATGATCGGCAGATGAATGGCGATCAGAAGGAACAGCGGCACCGCACCTTCTTCGCCGAACGCCTTCAGGATGATCGGCACGCCGACGAAGACGGTGTTGGCCTGCGCGCCGGTGAACCCCTGCATCACGGCTTCGAGATGGCTGCGACGGAAGATCTTCACCGCCAGCAGGAAGCCGAGGCCAAACACGAGGAAGGCGCCGGTAAAATAGGCGATCCAATAGCCCCAGGGCTGCCCACCCTCGGGCAACTTGGCCTCAGACAGCGTCTTGAAGATGAGTACGGGAACGGCAAGACCGAAGACATACTCCGAGAGGCCGTCGGCGGCACGTTCGCCGAGATGCTTGGTCCAGCCGGCGACATAGCCGACGCCGATCAGCGCAAAGATCGGCAGCACGATGAAAGCGATGTCGGCAAGCCGCGCGATCATGGCGAGCGATCAGGGCGAGGCGGCTGGAAGGACAGGAGAGAGCGAGAGGGCATGTGCGATTCCGCGGGTACCAGCGACCATAGACCTGAGTTCGGCTGGTCGTGAACCGCCCCGCGCAGCGCCATCGACGTTTTCCGCAGCGGCGCGTCTCCATGGCATGAGAAGCGCGGCCGCCCGACGAGCCCGGGCGGTCACATCGGCGATGTGTGGTGGAAGTGGCAGACGCCCCGGACTCAAAAAAGGTTTGTCTACCAAGCGGCCGAATGTCCCGATCCCTGTTTTTGCATTTAGATACAGCATCTTAGCACTTTGTGGTCGCTGGCGACGACAAACGTCCTCATCGGCCAGGTGCAGCATAGGCGCAGGGAGAGGGAGTGCCATTGGCGGCAGATGGCCCCATATTCACGCTTCGCTGCTGTATTTATCCAAGTTGATCTCAACGCTGCGGCTCGAGTTGGACACTAGATCCGCTCTGTTGCCTCTTGAATGCAGACATCTCTGGCGAGGGTGCCGGCCGCCGCTTTGCGCCATGGGCCTGCCAGCTACGATCAGGTCCAGCCCGTGCGCCTGGGCGTTGGCGGAGGCCATGCGACCGGTGTAGCCGGCTGCGCCATAGATCATCAGCTTCGTCATGTCAGTGCTGCCAACTCTTGTAGGTAAACTCGAGGCTGTATCCGTCGGGATCGAGCACGTTTGCGGCGTAGTAGCGGGGGTCGTAGTAGAGCCGGGCCCCGGGCCGGCCGTTATTGGTCGCTCCGGCCGCCATGGCTGCGGCGTAAGCGGCATCGACTTCGGCCTGCGAGGTGGCAACAAATCCGACATGGGCGGCTGCGCCCTCGACGGTGCCGGGACGAAGCCAGAAGAAGATGCGGTTATTCGCTCCGAAGCCCTTGAGATCGGGATGGCCAGGCGGCCCATCCTTCCCGTCATAGTCGACCCGTTGTGTGATCCCGAGCGGGGCGAGGGCCGCCGTGTAGAAGGCGACCGAGCGACCGAGATCGCTGACCGAGAGAAAGACATGATCGAGCACAGGCGCTCTCCTGTTCAGATGATGTAACCGCCTGCGATCTCGATCGACTGCGCGTTGACCCAGCGGCTATCGTCTCCGAGCAATCCCGCGACGGCGGCTCCGACGTCGTCCGGTTCGCCTACGCGGCCGAGCGCGGTCTGCCCGGCGAGCAGAGCCTCGAATTCGTCGTTGAGACCGCCACCGAGATCGGTGCGGATCGCACCCGGCGCGATCGAATTGGCCCGAATGCGGCGATCGCCGAACTCCTTCGCCATGTACCGGGTCAGCACCTGCAAGCCGCCTTTGAAGCTGGCGTAGGGCGCGACGCCAGCAGTCGCCACGCGCGCCGTCGCGCTGGCGACGTTCAGGATATGTCCGCCATCGGCCATGATCGGCAACAGGGCCTGGGTGAGGAAGAACGGCCCTTTGAGATGGACCGCATACAGACTGTCGAACTCCGCCTCCGTGACGCTGACGATCGGGTTGAAGACCCCGTAGCCGGCATTGTTAACGAGGCCGTCAAAGTCGGTGCGGCCCCATGTGGCCAATAGCGCTTCGCTTACCGCGTCACGGAACGCAGGAAACGACGCGGTGTCGGCGACATCAAGCTTGAGCGCGACGGCGCGTCCGCGATCTGCCTCGATGTGGGCCACCACGGCGTCCGCCGATGCAAGATTGTTGTTGTAGGTGAGGATGACGCCCATCCCGGCCTTGGCGCAAAGCCGGGCGGCGCTGGCGCCGATGCCCCGGCTTCCGCCGGTGATGATGATAATCTTCATGAGAACCTCTGGGTTGCTGTCGGCCTTTGATTAAACAGTCGCACAGGCAGCCGCTCACGCGATCCTCTTCGATCCATGCCTATTTCTGCTTTTGACTAGGCGCACCGTGCCTTCCGTGAGAGGATGGCTCCTATGGATGCAAACCTTCAGGAGCTGCGGCGTCTGGCCGCCCACGCCGAAAACCGGCGCACCGACACTGGTATTCCCCGCGTTGCGATGGTGCAGGGCTCCATTCCCGAGCACGCGCTCGCGGCGGTCTATGACCCGATGATCAACCTGATTCTCACGGGCTCAAAGACGATGACCGTCGGCGATCGGACGCTTCGATATGATCCCGCGACCTATTTCGTCATGTCCATCGATCTGCCGGCCGTGGGCGCGGTGCATCCGGCTGAGACCGGCGAGCCGTATCTCGCCGTGAGCCTGACGCTTGAGCCGACAATCGTTGCCGGCTTGCTGGCCGACCTGCCCAAACCTGCCGGAGGCGAACTGTACAGCCCAGGCTTCTCGATTGCGCCG
This sequence comes from Kaistia soli DSM 19436, assembly GCF_900129325.1. Lineage (GTDB taxonomy): Bacteria > Pseudomonadota > Alphaproteobacteria > Rhizobiales > Kaistiaceae > Kaistia > Kaistia soli. Next base: position 84,561 of record NZ_FQUP01000008.1, read on the forward strand.
GTGACTGACGAATTGCTGGATGCCTGGGTTCGCATGCTACGCCTGATGGAGCGGCCCGGTGACATTCGGGCACTCGCACCAGCCTATGAGCGTGAGATCCTCTATCGTGTCTTCCAGGGACCGCATGGCTGGATGCTGCGCGACATCGCCGCGCCCGGGACGGCACTGTCCCGCATCGGTGTCACGATCCAGTGGATCCGCGAGAACTTCACCAAGCCATTGCGGGTCGAGGCGCTGGCGGCGATGGCATCGCTCAGCGTGTCCGCCTTCCATCGTCACTTCAAGGCGGTGACGGCGCTGAGCCCGCTGCAGTATCAAAAGCGTATACGCCTGCTGCACGCACGGTCCCTGCTGATCGCAGGTGAGGGCAATGCGACCTCTGTTGCCTTCGGCGTCGGCTATGAGAGTGCGACCCAGTTCAGCCGCGAGTATTCCCGCTTCTTCGGTCTGCCGCCATCCAGAGATTCGCTAGAGATCGTTGGCCGAGCTCGTGCCGTGGCCGCCTAGGCGAATTCCGCGTCGAGCGCGCGACCTGCCGTCTTGGAACAGATGACCAACTTCTTCGACGTATAGCCAAGGCGCGCATAGGACGAGAGCCCGCGCAGAAAGACCGACGAAAATGGCGAGCTGCTGGCGCACGCCAAGTTCAACGTCGGCGGTACGATCGTGGAAGGAAGCGCTACGTCCTGGCGTCAGCGCAACCGGCTTCAATCGCCGCTTTCACGCAGTTCCGCGATCACCTGCGCCAGCGCGCTGGCGAACCCGACGATCGGCCGGCGCTCGGGATAATAGAGGCAGAAGCCCGGGCTGGGCGGCATCCAGTCGCCCAGAACAGCGATGAGCCGCCCCGAAGCGACATGATCGGCAATTTCAGCCTCGGCAACATAGGCGAGGCCGAGGCCCGCTAGGGCCGCCCGTGCAATCAGGCCGTGATTGTCGAGACTGAGCGACCAGGGCACATCGACCTGCATCGCCTCGCCGTCCTTCTCGAATTCCCATTCATACGGCGCACCGCTCGGCCATCGGATGCGAATGCACTGATGCACGCTGAGCTCATAGGGATGAACCGGGCGCGGATGGGTCTTGAAGTAGTCCGGCGACGCAACGACCCGGTGGCGCAGACCCTGGTGCAGGGGAACGATGGTCATGCCGGGCGGAACGGCGCTCGCCGCGCGCACCCCGGCGTCGAAGCCTGCCTGCACGATATCAACGAGGCGCCCCTCGGTCACGACATCGACCTTCACGCCAGGATAGCGGCGGAGGAATTCGGTGACGAAGGGAACGAGAATCTGATGCCCCCCGGCGATGGAACAATTGATCCGCAACGTCCCGGTCGGACTGCCGCGCTGGCTGCGGGCGGCCTCGGTCGCGGCGTGGATATCGGACAAGGCTGGCGCGATGGCACGCACGAAGTCATGACCGGCCGCCGTCAGGCTCACCCGCCGGGTCGTCCTGTCGAAAAGCCTCACGCCTAATTCATCCTCGAGCCCGGCCACGGCATTGCCGATAGCCGTTGGAGAAAGGCCCAGATCCCGCGCTGCGGACCGAAAACTGCCACGGCGGGAGATCGCCAAGACGGCTTCGAGTTCGAGGAGTTTCGCTGGTCGCATTATCGCGGTTTCCGTTACTCTGAGATCCGTTTTATCTCAATTGTCGCGACGATCAATTCCTCCTAGTTGAGAGGGCAAGACCCAACGATGGGTCTGCAACGGCCCTGGCCTGTTCTGCGAGGAAATCCTGAAATGACCTTCACGCCCGATGATATTGCCGGCTCGGCCCGCGTGCTGCTGGGCCATTCCGATCTTCTTGTCCGCCCCGTCGGGCTGGGCTGCATGGGCATGTCGCAGTTCTACGGGGCGGCTGATGACGCCCAGTCGACAAGCACGGTCCGCGAGGCCTTGGACGTCGGCATCGACTTCATCGACACCGCCGACATCTATGGCGCGGCCAATATGTTGGTCGGTGACGAGAACCGCGGCTTTGGACACAATGAGCAGCTGATCGGTGGAGCGATCGCCGGGCGCCGAGACGAGGTCGTGCTGGCGACCAAATTCGCCGTCAGGCTCACCGATGACGGCAAGGGCGTGCGCATCGACGGGCATCCCGACTATGTCGCCTCTGCCTGCGAGGCGAGCCTCAGCCGTCTCGGCGTCGAAGTCATCGACCTCTATTATGCCCACCGCCTCGATCCGAACGTGCCCGTCGAGGATACGGTCGGAGCCATGGCCCGACTGGTCGAGCAGGGCAAGGTGCGCGCCATCGGTCTCAGCGAAGTAACAGCCCCCGAGCTTCGCAGGGCCCATTCCGTTCACCCCATAACGGCGCTGCAGTCCGAATACTCGCTGTGGGAGCGCGGCGTCGAGGCGGAGATCCTCCCGGCCTGCCGTGAACTCGGCGTCACCTTCGTGCCGTTCAGTCCGCTTGGTCGATCGATGCTGACCGGTGCGGTTGGCCCCGAGACCCGCTTCTCAAAAGGGGATTTCCGGATCACCGATCCGCGCTTTTCGGCCGAGAACCTCGCCACCAACCTCGGCCCGGTCCAGGCACTCACGGCACTGGCCGTGAACAAGCACTGCCGTCCGGGCCAGCTTGCCCTTGCCTGGCTCCTGGCACAGCCCTTCGACATCGTGCCGATCCCCGGCACCAAGCGCATCGACTATGTGCGCGAGAACCTGGGCGCGACCAATGTGCCCTTGAGCCGCGACGAGATCGCCTATCTCGGTGCCGCCTTCGCTCCGGATCGGATCGCAGGAGCGCGCTACGCTCCGAACGATCCCGGACGGCGCGGCGATGAAGGCTGAAACTGCCGGGAGGTTGAGGTCGATGCTCGAGAATGATGACCCGTTACCGTGCGAGATACAGAGCTCGTTGCGGCGCCTGTAGCTTGGTCGGCATGAGCGTCTGCCCTGGGGAGTCGGCCCAACCAAGCTGAATGGCCGAGATGAGGACGCAAAGCCGCCTGCCGTTTCCGCATTTGCGATGTGCGATTTCAGGCGATGGAAACTCCGATCTCAGCGGCTCAGATGAGGGCGCACGGCCGACTGGCTGTGACCACCCAACCCTGTCGCCACCCCATCGCGTCAGAAACTCCCGTGAGGCCCGGACTCCGATTTCGCTCGTTCGTTCGCCGGTCGCGAAACGGTTGCCTCACGACAAATGGCTGCCGTCAAAATCCAGCAATATGGAGGCCACGCGATCAGGGCAGGACAGTTGCGGCGCATGGTCGGTGTCGATGGTGGCGATTCTCGCGCCCGGCACGAGGCGTCGCATGGTGCGCTGGACGGCGATGGGCACGGAGCGATCCTGCAGGGCCTCGATATAGAGGCGAGGTACCGTCCCCGCGCCCTCGGCGGTCCAGTGCGGCGCGATCATCCAGCTTGTGTTCAGCTGCGCGTTAAGCCGGGCGGCCGCCGCCCGCGCGTCGGCCGGATCGGCGCATTGGAAGAAGATGTCCTCAGCTGCCTTAGGCGGTACCCACGTCCCCAGGCCGTCGGCAGTCGGCCGCAGGAACGGCTCGATGCCCTGCGGAGGCGGCGCGCCGGCGATCCTGCACGCCTCGGGGAACCCCATGCCGCTCGGCAGCATCATGCCGGCAAGATAGACCAGCCCGGCCGCGCTGCCGGGCTGCCGGACGACCAGCCGTTCCGTAACCATGGTGGCGACGATGCCGCCCCCCGAATGGCCGACGACGATAAAGGGTCCATACGTGCCGGCTATCGCCGCCAGCGCATGGTCCACCATGTCACTCACCGTGACGCCGTTGCCATCAGCCCAGGGGGCCCGTCCGGGCAGATCCGGCGTCACGACGGCGTGGCCCGCCGCGACGAGCAGCGGTGCCACGGCATCCCACACCCATCGGCCGGCCCAGGCGCCATGCAGCAGCAGAAAGGCCGGGCGGCTCACGCCTGCCGCCTTCCCGCGGCGAGGACGCGCCCCGCTTCCCGCACGGCGGCCAGGTTCTTGCGGCCCTGGCGCGAGCCGGCCAGCTTGGCGGCGACGTGGTCGCGCACGGTGATGGGCTCGTAGGCGAGACCGTCGCCGAGATCGAGCAGGCTGTCGAGCGTACTGACCACCGCATCGGCATTACCGTCGTGGAAGAAGGCGACAGAGCGACGGCGCCGGATGGTGCCATCGACAACAGGCGGCTTGACCCGATGCAGCGTCGACATCCAGCGGTCATTGGTGATGCGGGCCGTGAGGTCGCCCAAGTTGACGAGCAGTGCGCCTTCGGCCGGCATCACATCGTGCCACAGGCCATCCCGGTCCAGAACCTGTAGTCCCGCAACGCGGTCGGCCCAGAGCACGGTGACGATACCGAAATCGGTGTGCTCCCCCATGCCGGTCAGGTCACCGTCCAGGCTGATGTCGGTTCCCGGCGGCAGGGCATAATTGTTCATGCGCAGCACATCGATGGAATGGTCGGTGATGGCGTCGAAAAAATGCGGCCCCGCCCCCAGCGCATCGGCGAAGATCGTGGTCAGGGTGCGCGCGACCCTTTGGGCCTCGCGGAAATAGCGGCTGACTCGGTCCTCGAAATCCGGCAGGGACGGCCACAGGTTGATGCCATAGTCGCGCTCGTCGAGGGCGAGATGGGGAAAGGACCGGGCTTCTGCCCCGATGTTGAACGCCTCGAAGAAGTCGTTCATCCGACTTGCCGATTCGACGCCCAGGCTCAGCGACAGGGATTCGCTCTTGGGCGGGCTATATCCGCGGTTCGAATCCGGCACCCTGTACTGGTTCTTCTCCTCGAGCGGCAGGCCGAAGAAGTCGTCGAGAGTCGAAGCGAGGCCTGCCTGTATCTCGGGCGCGACGCCATGGCCGACGACCTGCATGAACCCGACCTGCGCGCAGGCGACGTCAAGCGCTGCAGCGACGGCAGCCCGCTCGTCTTCGGAGCGATGCTCGACATAGGCACTGATGTCGATGGTGGGAACGTTGAACGACATGGCACGACTCCTCCTGTGATCCCGGAGGTGTCTGGCCCCAATGGCCGTCGTTGAACTCGGTAGACCCAAACGCTAGCAGATCGACGATGCCCGTCAATCCAGGGCGATCCATTTTTTGCCGAGACCAGAAGCTCGACACTTCAAAAGCCGATGTCCGCTTTCAGAGAAGATTGCGCTTGGTCGGAGCGACCGAAAGGAGGGCGCAAAGCGGCCGTTTGCAATGGCCTGCCGGAAAGACCGCTTCGGGTCATTCTGAGACGCTGGTCTATGCGCTGAGCACCGAAAACGTATTTGGAAAGCTTCGGCCGTCACTCCGCTTTCGGCCAGAATGTTCCGGTTTGTGCGAGGTGCAGTATGGGATGCCACCACAAGCAAGCGTCGGGACGGAGGCGGTCGGCTAAGGGACTGAAAATCGAACAGTGATTGGACACGGCTCCCGCCTAGATATCGTCGCGCTGGTGCTGTATAGGAGCCTCCGGTTATGCTCAGGCGCTTTGCACGCAGGGGCCTGGCACCTTGCGGGTGTGGTGGAACTGGTAGACGCGCCGGACTCAAAATCCGGTTCCGAGAGGAGTGTCGGTTCGATTCCGACCACCCGCACCATCATCTATGAATTGAAGCTGTTGGTGGCCCAAACGACCGGTCTATGCCTCCGTAGACCAGTAATCGATGATTGCAACCTGCGGTTCTGGTGAGTCCACCCTGAAGCCCAGGTGTTCAATACGACAAGCCAGACTTCTAGCTGCCGTCGGTAGACTGTCGGGTCAATGTCCGATGTTCAAGGCTGAAAATCTGCTTCGATATTCGCTGGAGCAGTTCGCAATCATGGCTGATCGCCAGTATCCCCAAGCCCCACCGACTACGCTCTATGAGAAAGCGCCATATCTCGACTTGCGTGATGGGATCCAGCATCGCGGTGATCTCATCCGCGACGATACGGCGGACTGCGGGGGCAAGCGCCGGAGAAGGGTGACTCTCTGCAACTCGCCACCCGACATTTCATGCGGGTATCGATCGTGCCAGTGGCGGGATATTCCGAGCCGCTCGCGGGTCTCGTCATCGGGAGACCAAGCTTCCTCGACGATCCGACCGATGCGCCAGCGCGGATCGACCGCGAGGACAGGCGACTGATGCAAGTATTGAACGGGGTGAAACCCGCGATGAAAGCTCGCTCCATCGACGGAAACCGAGCCGTCCATGGACGCCATGAGCCCGCCAGCAGCCGGCGGGGCCGAGTGCGGTGCGTCATTGGGGAGAACAGCGGTGCTTCGCGGGCCGATGACGGACGACGAATGGGCGTTCTTCGCGCCTTTTCCGCTTGAGAGTGGCGTGCATGGCGGCCGCCCTCCCGCCGATCATCGCAGAGTTCTCGACGCGGTCCTTTGGGTAACCCGCACAGGATCTCCCTGGCGCGATCTGCCCGGCGAACCGGGCAAGTTGAACTCGGTCCACCGACAATATCGCCGTTCGACCGAGGCGGGCGTCTGGGACGTGATATTGAGCGCCCTGGCCGACCGCGAGGCCGCTGACAACACGATGGAAATGATCGATTCCACCATCGTCCGGGCGCACCAGCCAAATCGAGCCGCAAAATCCAGCGCCCCCGTCTGCCGGCAGACCTATGCCAACCGCAACCGCATCGAGTGCTTCCTTAACAAGATCAAGCACCAATACCGTGCCGCGACCCGCTACGATAAGCTCGCGTCCAGCCTCCTCGGCTTCGTTCAACTTGCCACAATCCGTATCTGGATCAGTTCGTCCACACGACCTAGTTCATCACCAGACGGCCGGCGACTTCAGAGGATGAGCCCAACCGCGGGGCGAAAGTCTGTCAGTGGCGTTCGCCGCGCACGCTCCAGAAGAAGATCTCCAGCTTGCGGCTCGGGGAAACGCCGAGAAACGTGTCGCCGAACGCCTTATCGAGGATCGACGGATTAAACACGACCTTCTGCGACATGATCTGGAAGAAGCGGGCGACCAGCAACCGGCGCGCCATGGTGTCGACGGGGCTTTCTCCGGCCATGGCCGGTCGCGTCCGCCCGAACACCGCATAGCGGTCATTGGTGTAGGTACTGGTCCCATTCTCATAGTCGCAGCCGGGGACCATTCTGACATTCGCAGTGATAATCTCGAGGTCGCCGACGAGATAATAGAACTCACCGTCGCAGAACGCCTTGGCCGCGGCCGTATGCGTCTTATAGGTCTGGATACGCGGCTTGAACCCCGGGTCTGCGGGATTGAAGCCGCACGAGTCGAGCTTCACGTCGCCCGGCTTGGGGCTCGGCGTCAGAAAATCGATCATCGGACGGTGGAGTTCCGGCAGTTCGTGCGCGTCAAGCAGCGCCCGGATGCCTTCGGTGGCCGCCGTCGTCCCGCCGACGAGACCAATCAGCGATCTCTTGCGATCGGCGCATATCCTGCCGAGCTGCGGCGCGCCCTTGCGCGTGATGTAGCTGATACCGGTCAGGAAGAGCGGTGGCGAAACACTGAAATCGTCGCGTCGGTCATTGGTGATCGTCGCGGGATCGCAGAGGATATCGAACCGCTTGCCGAGGTCCGCGAAACGCCCGCTTGGCGACGCGCCATCGTTTGCGGCAGCATCGGTTGCCTGTGCCGCCTTGTCGATATCGTAGAAACCAATATCGCCAAACTTCAGATCAACCAGCGGGTCGCCATCCAGCACCATTTCTACGAGAACCGCGTCGCAGATGCGAACCATATAGCCGGTGTAGCCGGCCCGCCGCAGCGGGCCGCGCACCGCATCTGACGAGGCTTCGCCGGGCGGGCTGGATTTGTAGGAAAAGGGTCGGGCGTCACTCCTGACACCGACGCAGAGCCGGGTGCTGGCCCCGCATTCGCCTATCTCCAACGCGCCATCGGTCGCCGCCTGCCCAAAGACCGGGGCGGTCCAGATTAAGGCGGAGAGGCCGAAGAGGATCCGGCTAAGCCACACGGCGCCCATCGACTGTTCCTCAGCGAGCAGCTTCCGGCTCCACGAGACGATCGCCCGCTTCGGTCGTCTCCAGCAAAATGGCAAAGAGAATCATGAACAGCAGCGGCACGGTTGAAAGCATGATCGTGTCGCGAAACTCCAGCGAGAATGGCACGCCCGGGGGCGTACTGGCGGCACCCTCGTAGGAAATGAAGATCACGATGCGCGTATAGACAACATAGATCGCGCCAAAGAGCAGGCTGATGGCGATGGTTGCCATCAAGCGCAGTTGCCGGTGCTTGTCCATGATGACCAGCGCTGCGAAGGCCAGGATCAATCCGGATCCGAACTGAAAAGCAAAGAACACACCGGACTGCTCAAACAAGTCGATGATCTGCGTCTGCGTGAGCCTGAAGCCGACGTCCCAGCCGAGCTGAAGGAATCTGACGGCCGCCGAAGCGAATACGGCGATCAATCCCGACATGAACGACATGCTGAGCAAGGCCAGAAATGGAAAGTGATAAAATCGCCATTCCGTGCGCCAGGACTGCTGTTCGATCCTGACTTCGCGCCCGATCAGCACGAAGAAGACGCCGAGCAGAACGATCAGGCCCGAATGAACCGTGTCCCAAACCGCGAATTTGACGAGATTGTCGCGCTGGGATGCGCGGTAGCGGCTGATGGCCTCGGCTTTTTCACAGTCCGCCCGAGGGCGTGTGCACGTCTTCTTCGCGGAATCAAAGTCCCGTTTCGCCGAAGCGAGCTCTTCGCTGTAGAGGCTCTCATTGCCTGCGGCCTTCCAGCCGGTCCACTGATCATAGAGGGTGAATGTCAGGATCGCACCGACGATCACCGCCACGAACAAGCTGATCCCGAATGCATTCTGCTCGGAGTTGTAGCGCTCCTGAATGCGCCTGACGGTTTTTTCCATCGGCGTTCGCGCGGGACCACTCCCCGTCACCTTGCGGGTCAGCAGATTGCCCTGGCTGAACACCGATCTGTTGTTGCGGACGAAGAACACAGCGAAGACCGCCATGGTGTTCGAACGTGTATTGGCGGACAGGCCGCCGAGATTTGAGAACAGCCCCCACAGTTTCTGCGTGTCGATGTCCGGCGTTCCGTCGCTCAGGGGCGCCGACGCCTTGATCTCGGTTGCGAGTTCGCCGATGGCTGTCCGCAAAGCCGCCAGTTCCGTCTCCAGCTTGGATGATAGCGATGTCAGCTCGCTGATCTGATAGAGCGGAAAATACAGCATGCGGTTGGTGTCGTTTGTCGCCACCGCGAGATAGTCGATCGTCGCCAGGGAATCTTCGATCGAACTGTATTCGCTTCTGATCAGCCTGAAGCGCGGATCGAGCTGGCCATCCTTGAAAAGCGATGCCGTCGCCTCGTGAAACGCCATCACCAGCGGCCCCGGCTGGCGTTCTATAAATTCGGTGTAGGAAACGTCCCTCAGACTTTCAATGACCTTGTAGACGCCGCGCGGAATACCCGCGAGACGATGCGCAAGGCCGCGCATGGTCGCTTCAATGGGTTTGACGGCGCCGATTGAAAGAAACGATATCAGTAGCGCGGAGACGAAGATGGGCTTGCCGTAATTGGTTGCTGACAGAAGGGAAGGATCGGTCACCGCCAGAACATTATCCGTCGCGCCGATCTCATTGCGCGCATTGCTGGCACTGACCAGAAGTTGATAGATCTCAGCGGAGCCAAGAACTACGGTATAGACGATAAGATACATGGCGGAATAAAATGCAAAACCGGCGATCACCTCGCCGGTCGTGCATAAGTTGCGCACTTCAACATCCCTGAGAATCGGGTGCAAGGAGAACGGGTGATTTCCCGTCTGCGAATTGAAATTACGAAAGGCCTCTATCAGCAGTGTCGTTGCACCGACAAGTACAGATCCGATGTAAATCAGATCGTTCATCGTGATGCGCCTGACGGCGCGTGATCACGGGCAGTTCTGAGCGGAGGAATTACAGGGGCCTGCAGATCTTGCTGATTGCGAACTGACCGTGAAGCCGATCGCGACCAAGGCAACGACACCGAGCATCAACACGATTTTGGACATGGACGTCAACTCCCACACCACGATTAATAACCATGCCATAATGGGCGCGTCTCGTCAATGAAGTAATCCATATCCATTTGAGTGGATTACATGGCATCGTGTCGACTACACATAGTTCCCTTAGCGAATCGACATAATCTATTGACGAAACACGTCTTTTGGCGCCGAATCCAAGGTGTTCTTTCCGACATTTCTTAATGGGACGGACAGGCATTCTGGGGCTGCAACAATCATCAGGGGGCAGATTCACCCAGCCGCTCGGCCCCGACGACGAGATCGATCACAAGAGTGCTGCTGATGTTCCAGTGACAAGGCACCGCCGGATCGGTGGCGGACAAATGCCGGCCTACAAAGATCTATCCGACGGATAGATCGCGTGACGTCTTGGTACCATGCGTTGAATCATATGAAAGACTGTCATAATTTTAAACTGTTGCAGCCAGATGTGTTGGTGATATCATAGCCCGTCATTGATACGATAAATACTATCTGCTTTGTCGGAGACTCTGATTTCAAATTATAATCTTGACCACTTTGGCAAGAGGTTTGAATGACATGCCCGCCGACGCCGATTTCTATCATCAAGATAACGCCGATATCATTTTCAACGAATTGCGGTTCAGGTCGCTTTCTGTCAAGAACAGGTTGTTTCGATCTAATATTTCGGGAATGTTCGATGACTACAATGGGCATGGTGGTAATGCACGACTGAACTGGGAAGAGAAGTTCGCGCGCGGCGGCGTTGGCTGCATTATTTCTTCCTTTACGCCGGTATCCGTGCGCGGCCGCATCTTGGTCCGCTATGCGATGATAAACGCGGACGACAAAATTCCGTTCTGGCGGGCGGTCGGCGAGCGCGTGCACCGGCATGACTGCCGCTTCATCATGCAACTCAGCCATTCAGGCCGGCAGCAGGATCTCGGCGGCGTCGAGAATCTCTTCCATCGCGGGCTGAGTTCGACGAACAAGAGCGACTATTTCCATGGATTGCTCGCCCAGCGAATGACCAAGGCGGATATCGCGCTGGTTGTTGAGCAGTTCGCCCAAGGCGCGCGCCGGGCCCGCGCAGCCGGTCTGGACGGCGTGGAGCTGCATGGCGCCAATGGCTACCTCATTACCCAGTTCCTGAGCTCCGGAATTAATGACCGCGACGATGAATATGGGGGCAACTGGGAAGGTCGAGCCCGGTTCGTCCTGGAGATCATTCGCGCCATCCGACGTGAGGTGGGCTCGGACTTCCACTTGCAGATGAAGATCAATGGGGTTGATCATAATGACTGGCTCTATCCCTGGATTCACAAGGGGAATTCGCTCGACGAGACAGTCAAGATCTGTGAGCTGCTTCTGGATGGCGGCGAGGGCGTCGACGCCTTTCATGTCTCCAGCGGCTCCACCTTTCCGCATCCGCGCAATCCGGCCGGAGAGATATCGACGCGGGAGCTCGCGCGCTGGTATGACGGCATGATCTCGCAAGGGACTCGCTCGGGCTTCAACTATGCGATTTTCACCAATCCTCTGACGGCACGACTGTTCGAAGCCTTCTGGCGATGGCGCCGCGGCAAGGTCATCGAGGGCATCAATCTCGGTTACGCGCGGGCGATATCGTCGGCCGTATCGGCCATCGACCCGAGCATCAAGGTGCTCTGCACCGGCGGCTTCCAGCACGCCGACAAGATTGCGGAAGCCATCCGGTCGGGCGCCTGCGACGCGGTCTCGATGGCCCGTCCACTGATCGCCAATAACGATCTGCCCGAAATCCTGCGCGCGGCCAACGGCCCCGAGCCGGGCAAGGAATGCACGTATTGCAACAAGTGTCTGGTGAACGATCTCGAGAACCCGCTTGGTTGCTATGAACTCAGCCGCTTCGACGGTGACAGCTTCGAAGAGCGGTATGAAAAGATGATCGCCGAAGTGATGACAGTATTCGAACCGCCCGCCTTCACTGAGGCGCCGCCCAAAGGCGTCCAAGGGTTGGATTAGGAAAACCACAATGGCCGGAGAGCGCCTTACACCTGTCGAAACAGTTCTTGTGAAGCGGCGGCGTGTGAAATGGCTGATCCTGTTAGTGTTGATCGTTACGTTCTTCTATTATTTGATTTTCGCTAATCAATATGTCGTCGCCTTCGCCGATGGCGAGCAGCATTTCATTCATGGATCGATCGGCAGCGAGGTGACTGGGCCCCCTTATTGGGTGTTCAAGGCTTTGCCGATCATCTATGCGGACAAGCTAGGCTCAGAAGGCTATCGCCGCTTTGGCTTCCTTTACGAGACGGCGGATGACGATCTTCCCATCGGGATTTCCCGCCGAACGATAGCCGGGGTCGAACGCGTCTGGTTCAACTGCGCCACATGCCATGTCGGTACCTATCGCCTGCCAGGATCGAGCGAGCAGCACCGCATTCCCGGGGCGCCGTCAAACAATCTCCGGCTGCAGGAACTGATCAGCTTCCTGATCGAGGCCGGACAAGATCCGGGCTTCAATGCCGATACGCTGATTGCGGCTATCAACAGCGATGCGGTCGGTGGCAATCTCAACGTCTTCCAGCGACTGCTTTACCGGTATGTGATCTTTCCGCGCGTGAAGATCGCGTTCCTCGATCTCGGCACGCGCCTAGACTTTGTCGCCCGGCAGGAGCCATGGGGGCCAGGGCGGGTCGACACGTTCAATCCCTATAAGGCGATCCAGTTCAACTTTCCGATGGCCAAGGCCAATCTCGACGGTCCGGCGCTCAACGGATCGTCGGACTATCCGGCGATATGGAACCAACGCCCGCGCGAGGGCATGAACCTCCACTGGGACGGCAACAATGATTCCGTTGCCGAACGCGATCTCAGCGCGGCGCTCGGCGCCGGCGTTACGCCTCGCTCGGTCGACAGGCACTCCATCGGCAGGATAGAGGCCTGGATGAGGGATCTGCCGCCGCCGCCATTTCCAATGCCTAAGGCCATTGACCCTGTGAAGGTGGCCGAAGGGCGGGTGCTTTTCAGCCACTACTGTTCCGACTGCCATGGCCAGGCGGGCCAGGCCGGCTACGACTATGATCGCGGCCATTTTCCACGGCTCGGCCACGTCGAACGTCTCGCCGATATCGGTACAGATCCCGGACGCTGGATGTCCTACACGGAGAATTTCTCGGCGGCGCAGAACCTGCTCTATGCCGGTTACCCCTGGCGATTCCAGCGCTTTCACAAGACCGAAGGCTATGCCAATCAGCCGCTCGACGGCATCTGGGCGCGTTCGCCCTATCTGCATAACGGCTCGGTGCCGACTTTGCGCGATCTCCTGGAGCCCGTCGCCCACCGTCCAGGTGTCTGGTATCGCGGCAGCGACGAGCTCGATCTCGTCAGGGTCGGCTATCGCTCGGACGCCACTGCTCCAGGCGGGTCACTGTTCCGCTACGACACCGCGCGACCAGGCAACGCCAATACGGGTCACGAAGGTCCCCGCTACGGGACCGACTTGCCCGACACGGCCAAGGACGCCCTCGTGGAATATATGAAGACGCTATGAGCGATCCTCGATCGATCAGCAAATGGAAAGCGCGCCACGCGATCCTTGTCGTGATCGGGATCCTGCTGAATTTCGCTTTTGTCATACCACTGCTGTTCTGGCCTGAGTGGATACTCGGATTGTTCCAGATCCCCGTTACCCAGCTCATATGGCCGCGCTTCTCGGGGCTCCTGCTCGGCATCCTGTCGATCTTCTATATCCCGGCGACGATCGACATCGATCGATACCGAATCTTCGCCTGGCTTGCCGTGTTCCCCTCCCGCAGCCTCGGCGCCGTATTCTTCTTCATTGCAGTCTTTGTATTCGGGCAGCCGAACGGATTTCTCATCGGAGTACTGCTTGACGGATCGATCGGGTTTTTGACGCTCGTTTGCCTGATCCGCATCGTGCGCCTGGAACAAGACGTCGCCAATGGGAGAGGCACTTGATGCATCGCCTGCGCATTGTCCTCGCGTCGATCCTTGCAGTCATGGTGATGGTGGCGGTGGCCGCCTTCCTGCTCCTGTTGCGTCCGGTCGCACAGCCCCAAACCAACGATCTCGCGGAACTTTTCGCCCATGGCTCGATCGGCAATGAGGAAAGCCAGGGGCTGCCCTATTGGATCTGGCGCGTCCTGCCACAGATCTTCCCGGACTACCTGCCTGGCAACAAGGATGGTTACGGGACATTCGGTGTCTTCTGGCAGCGCGGCGCGGCCGTGCCGGTCGGGTTTTCAGTCAAGACGCTCGGTGTCATTCCCCGCGTCGCACCCAATTGTGCGTTCTGCCATCAGGGCAGCTATCGGCTGCATGCCGGCGACGTCAACCAAATGGTGAGTGCCGGCGCCGGCACGCGGGTCAACCCGCAAGCCTATATCCGTTTCCTCATGAATGCCGGCTCCGATCCGCGATTCAATGCCGATACGATCATGGCCGCGATCACCGGCATCTACGACATGCCGTGGTGGGAACGCACGCTCTACCGTTTCCTGCTCATTCCAGCGACCCGTTCAGCATTGGCGGACCAGAAGACACGCTTCGCCTGGATGATGGAACGACCGGATTGGGGTCCTGGCAGGATCGACCCGTTCAATCCCGTCAAATTCCAGAATCTCGGCCTGCCCGACGACAAGACGATCGGCAATTCGGACATGATGCCGCTCTGGTCGATGGGGGGCCTTTCTGAGACCAATACGCGCCGGTTCTCGCTGCATTGGGACGGGCTGCAGACCGATCTGCATGAGACGGTCATATCCGGCGCGATCGGCGACGGGATGTCATACAAGTCCTATCCGCGCACGGAGGCATCGCTCGGCCGCGTGATGGAATTCATCCGGCTGGAAAACCCGCCGCCATCGCCGTTCTCCACGCTACGGCCGCCGACTGATCCCTATCATGTCGAAGCGGCGGCGGTGGAGGCGGGACGGGGTCTCTACACGTCGCTTTGCGCGGACTGCCATGAGCCGTCCGGCGCCCGCTATCGCACTCCAATCCCGATCGTCGACCTCGGCACGGACCGGCATCGTCTGGACATGTGGACGCCGGCAGCGCTCGAGCGCTACACCGCTTACGAACCTGGATATCATTGGGGCTTCGCCAGTTTCCACAAGACCGAAGGCTATGTGGCGGTCGGCCTGCAAGGCCTCTGGCTCAGGGGACCCTATCTGCACAATGGCAGCGTGCCGACACTGCGCGCACTGCTCGATCCTCCGCCCAACCGCCCCCTCTCCTTCTATCGCGGCTACGACCTCATCGATGCCGAGAATGGCGGTTTCATCAGCGCGCCGGGCACCGACGGCGCGAAATATGGCGTGCTGTTCGACACAGCGGAGCCGGGAAACAGTAACGAAGGCCATCTCTGGGGCACCGACCTGCCACAGGGCGCGAAGGAGAACCTGCTGGCCTATCTCAAGACGCTTTGATCCCCAGGTGGGAGAACGCCGATGTCAACGATCATGCGCCGTATTGTCCGTTTCCTTGCCTGGGGAGTGGCGATCCTTGCCGGTGTCTTCGTTCTTGTCGCGATCGGCGGCATCATCCTGGTGCGATCGCTCGTCGAACCCGATTCCGGCAAGTTCGGACACGTCGAGGACGAGGCCAGGCATGTTGGGCTCGACCGCAGCTATTTTCACGCAGCCGACGATCCCTATTTCGTCGATCTCGACAAGGGGCTGCTGAAGAAGCCCGCGCCGGGCGCCGCTTATCCCCCCGAGATCATGGAAGTGGCGACGACGACCGGGCTCGCACCGGAAGCCGTTCGCCAGTCGGCCATCAAGGGACAGAATGCATGGATCGTCTGGACCGGCGGCAATGACCGCTTCTGGGATTTCGCCGCAAACACAGCCATCGGCTCCTTTGACCTCCTGAAGACGATTTCTTCGCATCCGAGCCAGGCATATGGACGGCCCAATCGCTGGCGGTACCTCGGCCTCTCCAACGAACCTTGCTTCAGCAAGGCGACGGGTCCCGACCCCAAGCATTTCGGGCTCTGGATCGATCAGCGCGACCCGAATTGCCCCGCCGATCCGTTCGGCGGCAATCCCGAAGCCGATGCTCGCTATCCCGGCGTCAGAACCGGGGCGCGCGGAACAACCTTCAAGGTCGGTACCCAAGAGGTGAGCATTCCGGTCGGATCCTACTATGGCGAACCCACTGGCGTGCTCGGTCTGCGCCTGTTCCCCAATCCGGATTTCGATGCCGAGGCGGCAAAGCATTGGGACTCCGACAAGTATTATACGGACGAAAAATACTACAACGACAAGACCCTCGTGCGCCCCTATCGCGTCGGCATGTCATGCGCCTTCTGTCATCTCGGACCCAATCCGATCAATGCACCGAAGAGCCCGGAGCACCCGCGATTTTCCGAGCTCACGTCCAATCCAGGCGCTCAGTATTTCTGGGTCGATCGCATCTTCTTCTGGAACACCCGCCCACGCGACACGCCAGACCGGCCGGCACCGAACGAGGGCAACTTCCTGTTCCAACTGTTCCACACCAACCCGCCCGGCTCGCTCGACACGTCCCTGGTCTCGACGGATTATATCAACAACCCCCGCACCATGAATGCGGTCTATGACGTCATGGCTCGGATGCGTCAGGCGCCGCTGACGGGAGCCGAGCAGCTCAAGGGCGACGAGCGCGACAACAAGCAATTCCAGGACTATCCGCAGACGGCCGCGCTCGGATCCTTCTACGACAATGGGACCGGCAAGGGCGCGTCGATGCGCGTGCTGAAGGACGGCTCCGATTCCGTTGGTGCGCTCGGCGCGCTCAATCGCGTCTATCTCAATATCGGCCTCTTCAGTGAGGAATGGCTGCTGCATTTCCGCGCCTTCCTCGGCGGCCAGAAGATTTCCCCGATCCGGATCGCCGACGCTCAGAAGAATTCCGCCTATTGGGGTGCGACAGAAGACATGACGGCGGATATGGCGATCTTCTTCCTGGTGACTGCGCGCGCCGATCGCTTGGCCGATATTCCGGAAGGAACAGCCGTCCTTGCGAAGCGCGATGCGGCGGCCGTCGATCGCGGCAAGGTGGTGTTCGCGGAAACCTGCGCGGCCTGTCATTCGAGCTCATGGAAGCAGCCCGCGCCGCCGGCTTCCTATGGCGTCGACAGTGGCATTTGCGCGGGCGGCGGCTCAGGGCCGCATTACCGCGAATGCTGGGATCGATACTGGGCCTGGACCCAGACCGAGACGTTCAAACGCGGTATGGTTGCCGAGGTCAACAAGCGCGACGCCGACGGCAAGGAAACATTCCTCGACGGTAATTTCCTGTCCACCGAGCGCCGCGTCCCGCTGGACGTGATCGGAACCAATGCGTGCAGCGCGCTCGCGACCAACGGGCTCTCAGGCGACATCTGGGACAATTTCACGTCAGACACCTACAAATCACTGCCCCCGCCGCATGAAATTGCCGTCAATCATCCGGTATCCGGCGCCGCCATGCCGCTGCGATCACTCGGAAATGGGCGTGGCTATATTCGTCCGGCATCACTCATCAGCCTCTGGTCATCGGCGCCGTACCTACTCAATAATTCCATCGGTTATGACGAAGCCTATTACGGACCAGGCTATCGTCAGAACCATCGAAGCGGACCGAGCTATGACTACGGCGCATCCTGCCCGGGTTCGGATCCGAGCAACCCAGACCTCCCCTGCATCGAGAACCGCCTGGCTCTCTACGACCGGTCGATCCGCGAGATGCTGTGGCCACAGACGCGCCGCATGGACACCATGACTGACGCACCGGTCCCCGGTTATATCTATCGGACCACTGCGCCCTCCTGTCTGAAGGTTCCAAGCGGGTTCTCGCCGAGCATCGTCAAGAATTTCGCTGGTCCGCTCAACTGGCTGTTCGGCTGGGCCGTCGCGCCGGACGGCGCGCTGCATCTCGGACCTTTCCCCAAGGGCTTCCCGATCAACGCGCTGGTGAACACAAAGCTTCTGCCGGACAATGACGAACCCAGCCTCGCGCATTACTGGCGGCTCCTCAGCGCGGCCCCGACGCTCTACAGCGCGTTCTCACAGCTCGGTGGACAATGCACCGACGCGGAACTGGCCGATCCCGGCGTGCAGGTGCATGCCGAAACCGTGATGCGCGAAACGAAGCTCGTCGATACGCTGGTTGGCCTCAGCAAATGTCCCGACTATGTCGTCAACAGGGGCCACCTGTTCGGCACCGATCTGCCGGATCCGGACAAGCAGGCCCTGATCGCCTATCTCAAGCAGTTCTGACGATGCTGGTCGAAAGGGCGTTCGACTTCATCGTGATCGGCAGCGGAGCTGGCGGGGCCGTCGTCGCCGCCCGTCTGGCCGAGCACGGAATGCGCGTGCTGGTGATCGAGGCCGGCGGCGATCCGCTGATGGAGGTCAGTGGTTCGACGGGAGCCATGTCGGTTGCGGATACCTACAAGGTTCCGGCTTTTCACGCCTTCGCGTCCGAGGCACCCGGAATATCGGAGGACTACTGGGTCCGCCACTATGCCGATCTTGAACAGCAGCGGAAGGACTGGCGCTATAGCGCCGATCATGACGGGGTGCTCTATCCGCGCGCCCGCTGCCTGGGTGGCTGCACATCGCACCATGCGATGATCGTCGTGCGTCCCATTGACAGCGATTGGAACCATATCCAGCGCTTGACCGGCGACGATAGCTGGAAGGCGTCGCGCATGCAGGCCTATTTCGAGCGGATCGAGCGCTGCCGCTATCGCTTCTTCTTCTGGCGCTGGCTTGCAGCGCTGACCGGTCTCAACCCGACGGGGCATGGCTGGCGAGGATGGATGACCACCGAACGAGCGATGCCACTGCGCTCCGTCTTCGATTGGCCGCTGATCCGCGCGCTGCTGCGCTCGGCAGGGGCAGCGGCGGATACCTATCGCGGGGTCGGGATCGATTGGCAGACGACCGCAGTCGATCCTAATGATCGGCGCTGGTGGAATCCGGGCGCAGGCGGCATCCGAGTGGCGCCGCTTTCGACGCGGCGTCACGCGCGCCATGGGCCGCGCGAGCGCCTGCTGGATGTGCGCAGGCGATTTCCGGATCGTCTGGAGATCCGCCTCGACACCAGCGTCACTCGGATCGAGATCGAGCATGGGCGCGCGACAGGCGTCCGGTGCCGGGCGAGCAACGGCGAGGACTACGCGATCCGGGCCGGACGCGAAGTAATCCTTGCGGCCGGGACTTTCGCTTCGCCGCAGCTTCTGATGCTGTCCGGCATTGGCGATCCGCAGCATCTCGCCGAGCACGGCATCGCAGAGGCGGCTGCACTGCCAGGCGTCGGCAGGAACCTGCAGGATCGTTACGAAATCGGCGTCGTCAGCCGGATGACGCGACCCTGGAAGGCACTCGCGGGATCGGCCTACACAAACCGGGATCGGAGCTACCGATGGTGGCGATGGCTGCGGATCGGAAACTACACCAGCAACGGTGTCCTGTTCTCGCTCGCGCTGAAGTCCCGCGCCAGCCTGCCGTCGCCGGACGTTCACTGCTTTTCGCTGCTCGCGGATTTCCGCGGCTACTACAAAGGCTACTCGCAGCGGATTCTCGCACGGAACTATCTGAGCTGGGTCATACTCAAGGCCTATTCGCACAACCGGGGTGGCCATGTGAGGCTGCGCAGCGCGGACCCAGCAATTCAGCCCGCCGTGCAGTTTCACTCGTTCCACGAAGGCACTGGCGACGCTGACGCGGACATCGACGCCGTGGTCGCCGGCATACGTTTCGTGCGCAAGGTCGCCGACAGCATGGACGATCTCATCGCCACCGAAGAGACGCCGGGCCGCCATATCGACAGTGACGCGGCGCTGCGTGCTCATGTGCAGGACAATGCGTGGGGCCACCATGCCTGCGGCACCTGCGCCATCGGCCCCCGCGAAAGCGGCGGGGTGATCGACAGCCGCTTCCGCGTACACGGGATCGATGGCCTGCGGGTTGTCGACGCCTCGGTGTTTCCGGTCATTCCCGGGTACTTCCTCGCCACTGCCGTCTATATGATCGGCGAAAAGGCAGCCGACGTCATTCTGGAAGACGCGCAGGCCGAAGCCGCCACCGGGCGTTGATCAACCACCAGGTCCACTCCGCGGCTCCGGAGATTGCCAGCATTCCAGCCATAGCGAGCCGATCGAGGCGTCCGCGGCCGCTTCAGCGGATGGTGATCATGCGCCTCTTAGCGATGGCGCTCATGCAAGGCGGCCCATGTTCGTCCCTCGTCGTAAGCCTCGCTCTGCTTGGCACCGAGCGCCGACTGCCTGAATTGATCGACGGCCGCGACGCGGTTAGCTCTGTCAGCCGCCTTGCGGATCACGAAGCGGATGGTTCCGGCGCTGTCCATGATCACGGTCGAGCCCCCGGTCATCTCAATTTCCCGATCGCCGCTTGCGACGCGAACCTGTTGCAGTACTTCGCAAACGAGTCCGAACCTGACCTGGCGATCGGGTCCAACGCGGCGGAGGATGCGGATCGACTCGATCGTCGGCAGGCCCGCCCTCTTGTCGCTGGACAGGCCGAACGAGGCGAGCAGATCCGGATCGGTCACGACGTCGGCGAGGGCCCCAGCCTCTCGCTCGATTTCCTCGCTTGAGGGGGATTCGCCCGGATCGGGCCGCAGTTGCAAGGCGTCAAAACTGAGGCCCGGCATCCTTGGAGGCACACGATCAGGGCCGCGCCAGAGCAGCGACTCCTCAGAAATGTCCGGCACGTCGTCGGGAAATATCTTGCGGCGGGCAAAAGCAGTGATCAGTTCGTGGCGGAAGCCATCACGGTCGTCCTCGACAAGGTCATGGTCAGCCGTGATCAAGGCCCGCAGATATTCGCCAAATCGGATGTCGATCGGCGGGCAATAGTCGATGGCCCGGATACAAAGCGCGAGGAACTGGTTGGAGGTTCGCATCGCGATCGCGGCCAGTAGTTCGACCGACGTCGGGTGAAGCGGGGCCTCCGGCCGCTTGTAGGCGGCGATAAGCGCCTTGATAGAACTCGCGCGACGTTCGAACACTTGTGAGAGTGCTTCAAGAATTGCGCTCACGAGAACGGAGCCGAGTTCGTGCGGCTCGTCGCTGAAGCCATAGACGCGGCTATCCGCAGCATCCGTGCCGAGCGCGGTCCGCAGCGGTCCGTTCGCCCCGGTGGCGCCGCCGAACTGCGCAGCGAGCGAGAAAATCGTTGGATCAGCTCCGATCTTGCCGACGCTGCGGACGATCGCATCCTTCACGTCGCCGGCATGGCCAAAATGCAGGAGAATGGCAACGATGTCGGCGAAGCCCTCGTGGAATGCGAGGACGTCGGTATTCGTAGGCTCCTGGAAGCGCGACCGCATTCCGTCCAGCACGGCGTGCGTCATTTCATGCGCGATAATATCATGCGACAGGCAGGTGAAGACCGTGCCATGCGGCAGCAAGCCAGGGCCGGGCTCGGGAACCGCCTTGAAGTAACCGAACCTCAACTCGTTGCTCTCCGGGTCATAATAGGCGTTGCGATCCTCGCCATAGTGAGGCCGGAGCTTCAAAATGCCGGTGTCCGACCCCCAAGACAGGTCGCGTCCGAGTGCACCGGTAAAAACGGCCGCGACTTCGGAACAGACGGCATAGACCATTTGCTGATGGAAGGCCGGATCGGTGGTCGACGGCCGATGCCCCTGATCGAGCAGGGCGCTCAGGCAGTCGAGATCGGCAAGATCGACCCGCTTTCCCCAAATTTCGTCGCCATCCACGACGGCAAGGAATTTGCCTGACGGGCCACTCTTCAGCGGCTCATACGGCACGGATATCACGGTGACCCCGCCAACGGCCGTCGAGGCGACCGGATCACTCAGATAAACGCGCAGCGGCCGGTAGAGGGGTTCCTCGGAGCTGCGCCTATGGCGCCCGAATTTCGCCGCGTTGAAGAGTTTGCGCCCATGCGCATAGTCCCGGCCGAGTTGCGCGACATGGCGAGCTGGAGGCGCCGCCGCCGTCGGTGCGTTGATCCGGTCCTCTTCCGATGCAAGAACCGTCGCAGCGCTTGCCGTCGTGTCGCTTTGCGTTCGCAGAGCGTCGATCGATGCGGGCAGAACGTTGTTGGCAGCGTCCCCGGGATTCATCGCAGCAACCGGGCAATCGCCATCAGGAGATCGGCGACCTGCGCGGATCGGCTGCCAGCTTGCCCATCCGCGAGGGCTTCGTCGATCTTCTGTATCGAATTGGCTTCAGCATTGTCCGGCCCGGCGGCTGGAACGCGGTCAGCCCGAGCGAACAGGAAGGGTGCTTCCCTGTCCTCGTCCCGGCAATCAAGCCTCGGATTTTGCCGCGGGCTAACGCCAAATGCCTTGAGCACGCCGTCCTGAAAGCTGCCGTTTGTGAGATCCGCGTGCTGCGCGAGAAATGGGACCGCAAACCGCGTGAAGTCGCCATGCCCCTCCGACTCCCAGGCGCTCTGGCCGTCCTGGCAGGCCGCAAAACTCACCCAGCGCATCTTCTCCCGGGTGCCGGGCGCCATATGGCCGCCGGCCAGCGCGCGACGCCGGTTGACGGCGCTGCGCGTGGCGATGAAGCGCTGTTCTATGTCGGGCGTCAGCTTCAGATAACGCTTCTTGCCATTCGGCTTCCCCGGTTCGCGCCCGACCAGAAGGCGGGTGGCCGTTCCAGAATGGCAGCTGTCCAGGAAACAGGTCAGATGCACGCCCACGGGCAAGCGCTCGAGAACGGCCCGAAGATCGTCGTCGATGATCAGTTGACCGGTCTCGAAGTCGACCGGACAGAACGCCTGATCGGGGTTCGCTTCGCCGTTGGGGCCGATCTCATCTCCATCCAGATCCGGAGCGTCCGTTCCATGGCCGGCATACTGAAAGACAAGCGTGTCTCCGGCGCGGCTGCTGTCCACCATCGTCCGCAGTCTGCCCAAGATGTTGGCGTGGGTCGCTGCGGCGTCCTGCAACTTGTCGACGGCGAAACCGAGGCTCGCCAAGGCCGACGCCCAGTCTTCGGAATCGGCCACGCAACCGTCGAGTGCGTTCTGACCCGGATAGGCATTGATGCCGATGCAGAGCGCGCGCCGAACGGGCAGGCCATCAATGCGTGGCGGCGTCGCTGCGATGGGTTGCGACAACAGTTCATCCGAGGCGAGTGGCGTCTGCGACGGCGGGGTGACCGCGGCCCGCTGCTGGTTGTCGATCGGAAATGACTGCGCCAGATCGACACTGTCGGCGATGCCGAGAACGCGGCGGGCGACGCTGTTCATGGTCGGAGCGTCGTTATCGAAGCCGCCATGCGAGGTCGAGGTGCTTGCCTCCGAACCCGTACTCACCGGGGTGACGGACCAGACGATCGAGCCCGTCGAAGAGGCTTGCCCGTCAAGCCCGAAGCGCCTGACGAGCGGCGGGCTGGCACGCAGGCTCTCCTCCAATCCGAGCACCGGCTCGCCGACTTCCGGTTCGAGCGCATTTCTGATCAGGTAGAGAAGCGACTTGCGGTAGAGGGGGGTGACCGAATCGCGAAGTTCGTAGTCTCTGCTCATCGTGAAAAGGCGCAGCGACTTGGCACGCTTCGGAATGAGCGGGTCAGCCAGGCGCAGATAGGCATCGACGGTGATCGCTGGTGCCAGGAAGGAAAGGGTTTCGAGCGCGGGCGCGTCAAGCGCATCAAGGCGGCGAAGAAGATGTGAGAGGAAGACCGACCCGGCGCTGTGCCCGACGCCGTGGAGGCGCACCCGCTCGGGGTTGGCCCGCGCGAACGCCACCAGGCGCTCGGCGATCTTCGTGCCAGCCGCATCGGGCTCGAACGCGGCCGCAGCCGAGTTCTTCATGTTGCCCCAGATTTGCGGACCGGCCAGCCGATGCGCTGCGAATTCGATCGTCGCGTCGCGGAAGCCGCTCAGTTCACTCGCAACGTCGCGGCGAATGCCAATGATCTTCGCAATGCTCTCGAAGAGGCCCGATTCCCAGACAAATTGCAGTGGATAGCAGCCATTTGCGTTCCACCACGGGATCTGGTTGGCCGCAATCCGCAGCCCGCCGGCCTCGTTGACGAGCCCGCCATGCGCATAAAGCACGATATGAAGCGGCGCTCCGTCCTCCAGCGAGGCGAGCCGGCGCGGAAGCTCCTCGCCGAAGACCCGCTCCACATCGCTCTCATCGGAATGAAAGAGACCGTCGCGCGAGAATTTGCCGCCCCAGAGATTGAACAGATGCGGGCGCAGCGCTGCCAGGGTAGCCGGGTCGATGCGCGTATCACGCGCGGCCGGCTCAAGCGCATCGATTGAACTCATGATGGTCTCCTGCGGGTTCGAAGGATTCCCGTGCGTTGACAGAGCACCAGCTTCGCCCGTCGGCGGCCGATTGGCGCCACGGCAGACGCGAACGGCAGCGGCGATGCGCGGGATCGAGCCTGCCGGCCAGGAGCCTTCCAGGCGGAGATCCGAAACCCCGAGACCAAAGCGATCCTGCACGATCGCCGTCATCCGGACCGCGGCCTCATATTGGGCGCCGGCGAGTGCGAAGGCTGAGCTCGATGTCGCAAGGCCAATCATGAAGGCGCCTGGCGGCGATGACAGTTCGTCCCCCTGCTCGAGCGTCGGCCGTATGACGCCATCCGGATCGACGGACACATGGTGATGTCGCGAACCGCCATTCCTGTGGGTCCCAATGACATCGATACACACGGTCTCGACGTGTCCGATCGGCGTCCAGTTCGCAATCAGGCGTTCGAAATCGACGACGTCGGGCTCAGAACGATGCGTCGCCAGCGTCGTCACGGCAGGGTCAAGACTGGTATCGACGTCAGGGGGCGCGGTGGCTCCCGCGGCCGGATCCGTATCACTGGCCATGGCTCTGTCCTTGCACCAGCCGACCGGTGGAGGTGCCCGGTCAATAGGTCTGTGCGTAACCCAACACGAACTTCAGCGCGCGCGTCTTGGTGGCGACCGCGCCTCCATCGCCCTGGTTAGGACCGGAAGCGACGGTGGTATTGAACTCGACGGTGCGCAGATCGCCGCTGTCGGCTCTCTGGACCAGGCCGATATGCTGGGCATGTCCGCCGCCTTCCCAGTTGTAAAAGACGAGATAGCCGGGCAAGGGCCTTTTCGACGCCGGCAGGAAGCTGCCTCGCGCCTTGGCGTCGTTCATGATGACCTGACAACCGGCGCTTGGCTTGAAGTAATGACGGCCGATATCACCGAGGACGCTGCGGAAGATCGCAAGCTCATTGTCGGGGGTGAAGGCGATATTGTTCATCTGGCAATAGGCCTTGCAGGCCGCCCAGGTCAGGCCGGCCGCGCAATAGCGTGTCGGAACGCCGTGCGCGTCAAGGAACTCGAAGCCCAGCAGCTTGAGATATTCGGTGACGCGGGCCTTGTTGCTCGAGCGGCTGACACCCGCCGCCGCTTCAGCCTCGGCCACGCCAAGCACGCCCTTGGCGAACAACGCTTCAGCCGGTGCAGGATTTGCAATGTTGACGACGCCGCGCGTGAAGCTGTCCAACCCGCGCTCGGTGGGGAGCACCGTGCGGGTATGGATGTCGTCAGGATCGCCCGCCAGATCCTCGACGTCTTCCTCCGGCTCGCCCCTCGCAACAGCGTCGGCGGGCAAGGCTCTCAGGGCGCGCTGCTGCGAGACGAGTTCGCGCATGGCGGTGTGCGAGGCGTCGATCGCTCTGGCTGCGGTTTCAGTCGCCAGCTGGGCGGAATCGGTAGCCGTCTTCGCGGCATCGGCCACCTTGCTGGCCGCCTCGCTCATCTGCGTGGTGGCTTCCGTTGCGTTGGCACGAGCGGAATTGCCGGCATTCACACCGAAGAGTATTCCTACAGCAAGACCAAGAAATGTCGTGACCGTACCCATCAGAGCAACCATATCGGTTGCAGTTATTTCTCTCGTAAGATGGGACGTTACGATGAGTAATGCGGCTATGGCCGCAACGATGCTCGCCCCAACTATAATAGCTCCCCACCTCATCCGTGAGAGCTCGACATTATTCATATCTACGGACATCGGCGTTACCCTCTTGGCATATTCAACGCTGAACACAGCCATTCTCAGAGCAGATCAACCGAAAATTCTGAGCACAATCTTCGAAAAATTAGAGAAGTAAAGTGCACCAAGCGAAAGTGTCCGATAAATTCTCACAAAATGGGTCTGAATACAAGAATAGTCCACTAGGCCGTGTGGACGAACTGATCCAGATACGGATTGTGGCGAGTTGAACGGAGCCGAGGAAGTTGGACGCGAGCTTATCGTAGCGGGTCGCGACATGGTGTTGGTGCTTGATCTTGTTAAAGAAGCACTCGATGCGGTTGCGGTTGGCATAGGTCTGCCGGCAGACGGGGGCGCTGGATTTTGCGGCTCGATTTGGTCGGGATGACAGGCTCGATGCCCCGGCCCTTGAGGTCATCGCGGATGGCGTCGCTGTCATAGCCCTTGTCGGCGAGCATCGCCACGGGATCGGGTACGTCCTCGTCCATGAGGTCGCCATAGGCTGTCATGTCCGAGGCCCGCCCGGGCGTCACGCTGAAGCCGACCGCAAGACCCTCCCCGCATTCGCTCTTGTATGAACTTTGGTCGTGAGCCCACCGCGCGAACGGCCAGTACCGTTTCTCTGAGTCCCCCCTCCTCCGGCGGCGTGCTGGTGCGCCCCGGATGATGGTGAAATCGATCATTTCCATCGTGTTGTCAGCGGCCTCGCGGTCGGCCAGGGCGCTCAATATCACGTCCCAGACGCCCGCCTCGGTCGAACGGCGATATTGTCGGTGGACCGGGTTCAACTTGCCCGGTTCGCCGGGCAGATCGCGCCAGGGAGATCCTGTGCGGGTCACCGCCGGCCCGGTGTCACGGCCGGGATCGTCCTCGGTGTGCACGTAATTCATGAACATGGTCACCGTCTTGTGGCTGTGAGCGCCATGCCGACCTTCACCGGGACACCGGAGTTTGCGATATCGGTCGCCGAGCGGTGTCGAGGATCGCGAAGAGGATGAAGGGATGCTCAAGCCCCTCCGCCTTGGCGCACGCGAAAGTAAGCGAAGAGCTTCTTCATTTTGCTGTCGGAGATCAGCCGGGTCTTTTCGCGTTCCGGGTACTTCGGGACGTGGCGGCACGGGTTCGAACCCGTCGGGGCGCATGCCCCACACCTCGGACATGTTGAACATCTTCCGCACGGCGGCGAGGACGCGGTTCGCGTTCGTCGGCGTCTTCGACATCGTCTGCATCAGGTTCGAGATGTCGGCGGGTGACGTCGGGCACCTTCAACTGGCCAAGCACCGGGATGATGTAGCGCCTGCCGTAACCGCGGTTCGACTCCACCATGGATGGCTTGTTGCGGCTCTCCGAGTAGTCGGTAATGAACCGGTCGAAGAGTTCCTTGACCGTAGGCGCCTGCCGGGCGGTGGCTCGCTCGGCGCTGGGATCGACGCCGCGGCGGACTTCGGCCAGCCAATCCTGGGCGATGCCCCGAGCTTGCCCGACGGTGATCTCACCGTAGCGGCCGATAGCGGGCTTTCGGCGGCGTGGCCAAGTCGGTCAGCACTCCTATCCAGAGAGCAGCCCGACAATTGCCTCTCTGATGGAATGCTCGAGATAGGGCTTGGGGAAAAACCGGGCGCCTTCCGGCAGATGGCTCTGGTCAAGGAGTGCCTTCCCTGACGCGACAATCAGCTTCACCGGCGGCCATCGGTCGCGAATATAGCGGGACAGCTTGAGTCCATCCATCGTCCCGGGCATGTCGACATCTGTGAATACAAGACGGATATCCGTCCGCATCTCAAGAAGCCGGATCGCTTCGTCGGCATTCCTTGCCTCGAGGGCTTCGAAGCCGGCCGATTTAACCAGCTCCACTGCACCCATACGTATGAGGGCCTCGTCTTCGACGATAAGAACGACGCCATCTCGCTTTGTCATGGGTGTCTCGGTTTGGCGAAGTTGCTCGGCAACTCCCCTAGGCAGCTCGTGGTGCAGGATGACCCACTTCAGCTAAGCCTTCGTATCCAACGCAGATCGAGGTCCCCGGTTGCGTGTCGATGATCCGGATCTTCGCGTAAAACTGACCGGAGAGAGCGTCGACAATGCCGGTTCCAAGTCCCGGCTGCGGGGCCTCGGCGCCATCCGGAATGCCGATGCCGTCATCGCTGACCGACAGCATCCAGTCCGAACTCTCAGATCGATAGTCGACGACAATCCTTCCCTTTCTGCGCCCCGGGAAAGCATGCTTGAGTGCATTGATGACCAGTTCGGTGACGATTAACCCGAGGCTCACAGACACGCGCGCATCGACGGCGCTCTCGTCGGCATGAACAGAAATCGACAGCCGCCTGGGATCACGGATCATCGAGGCGCCCAGGCTTTCGCAGAGCTGGGTTAGGTAGGGCCTCAACGCCACTTCGCCCAACGCCGATGCCGCGAGCTGTCGCTGGACGGCGGCGATCGACATGACGCGGTGGTGCGCGCTCTGGAGGTGCTCGCGCGCCTCCCCTGATTGGACCTTGCGGGCGCTTTGCATCAGCACGCTCGCGATGATCTGCAGGCTATTGGCGACGCGGTGCTGGACTTCCTGCAGCAGGATCGCCTTCTCACGGACGAGATCGTCCTTCTGCCGAGCCTCGGCGCGAGCGAGCGTGACGTCGGAAATCGCTAGCAAGAGGCGGACATGATCGGGATCCCCGTCATCGAGCTTGCGCGCATTCAGGATGAGGTGCCGCGTTTCCTGCCCCGCCCGGTTCAAGTCGAACTCGTAATTCTCCACTTCAGCGGCGCCCGATGCGGTGGCCCCGAGCAGGGAGGCGAGCTGCGGCGACGCCCATTCGCCCTCGCCAAGATCAGAGAGGCGTTTTCCCGGCAGACTGGCAAGGTCCATCTGGAAGGCTTGGCAGAAGGACGTGCTCGATGCGATCACCCGCAAAGCGGCGTCAAGGAACAGAAGCGGTTCGTTCGAAGACGCGATGACTGCGAGCGTGCTGGCCGCTTCAATATGGTCTGGAATGGAGTGTGACATGCTTAGGCCCTCAGGGGCCGGAGGCTCGCGAAGCGAAGCCATAGC
>NZ_FQUP01000009.1 GCF_900129325.1 Kaistia soli DSM 19436
GCTGCAGCAGGACCAACCGGACGATTATGTGCTGGCCACGGGCGAGACGCACACGGTTCGCTCCTTCGTCGAGAAGGCGTTCGCGGCGGTTGACGTGACGCTCGACTGGCAGGGCGAGGGTGTTGAGGAAAAGGGCATCGATACGAAGACCGGCAAGGTCCTCGTCGCGATCGACCCGCGTTACTTCCGCCCGACGGAAGTCGAACTTCTCATCGGCAACCCGGCCAAGGCCAAGGCCAAGCTCGGCTGGAGCCACGAGACCGGTCTCGATGCGCTCGTCGCCGAGATGATGGTCGAGGACCTCAAGGTCATGGCCCACGCCCCCGTCATGCACAACGCGTGAGGATAAGCCCAGCGCAGCCGCTTCGGAACGGGTGACCAGATGGCGATCTCCTGCAGCCTCATGCCTGGACCGACACGTCAAGAAGCGCCTGGACCTAGGGCCGCGCTGGCCAATGCTTCCGAGATCGCCGGCAAGGCCCTTGCCGGCGCTTTCGGCATTTTGAGTCGCGTCGTCCGCAGTTCGCTTCAAGCGAGCGGGCGCACGCGTCGATCGCCCCACGCCGGGGCATGGTTGTGAAACTGCCACAACTTGCCCATGTCGCCGCGGTCGGGCGGCTGGCGCAGCAGCAGTTCGGCAAGCGGTCCTCGCGGCTGGTCGCCGGCAATTTCATGCTGCTGCTGCTGGAGAAGTTCGTCCGCTTCGGCCTCAGCTTTGTCGTCGGCGCCTGGGTGCTGCGCTATCTCGGACCTACCCGCAGCGGTTCCATCACCTATGTCGCGGCCACCGTCGCGATCATGCTGCCGCTCGCCCGCCTCGGCCTCGATCCGCTGCTCTTGCGCGACAGCAACCAGAAGCCGGAGCAGCGCGGCACGATGTTCGGCTCGGCGATTGCCCTGCGCGCCATTGCCGGCATCGTCCTGTTCGCGATCTCGCTCGGTATCAGCGCCGTCGATGGCAATCTCGAGAGTAACGCGCTGCTCGTCGCCATCCTGTCGCTCGTGCTCATCTCGCAGCCCTACGAGGTGTTCGAGCTCTGGTTCCAGGCAAGCGGCCAGGTGCGCAAGCCGGTTACGGCGCGGCTGACGGCGCTGTTCATCCTCGCCGGGCTCCGCGTCGCCTCGATCCTCAGCGGCGCCGGCATCCTCGTCTTTGCCTTTCTCCAGACTCTTGAGAGCTGGATCACCAGCGCCATCAATTACGCCTTCTACCGCTCGTCGCGGCCGTTTCCCCTGACCCCACGGGCGAAAACCGGCCTCGCGATGCTGCAGGAAGGCTGGCCCTACATGCTCTCGGGCCTGATGATCATCGTCTATATGCGCATCGACCAGATCATGCTCGGCAACATGATCGACAAGCGCGCGGTCGGCATCTTCTATGCCGCCACCTCGCTGCTCGAGGCGGCCTATTTCATCCCGACCATGCTGAACGTCGCGCTGGTGCCGACCTTCATGCAGGCCGCGGCAAAGGACCCGTTCCGCTACCGTGCGATGATGTCGCTGCACATCAATTTCGCGTTGTTCTATTCGATGATCGCGGCGGTCGCGCTGCACTTCCTCGCGCCGTATATCATCCTCTTCCTCTATCACGAGCGCTTCGCCGACAGCATTCCCGTGCTGCAGGTCTATGCCTTCGCCTATGTCTTCGTCTGCGTGGGCCTTGCCCAGAGCAACTGGTTCGTCGTCGAGCGCAAGGGCCGGATAACCCTGCTGAAGTCCTGCATCGGCGCCGCCGTCAACATCCTGCTCAATCTCTGGCTGATCCCGCGCTATGGGGTCGTTGGAGCCGCCTACAGCACGATCGCAGCGCAATTCGCCGCCACCTATGGCTCGGCGATCCTGTTCAACCGCCAACTGCTTCACATCCAGTTCGTCTTGCCTTTCAGCACCGAGATGCGACAGCGCCTGAGGCAGTCCCCTGGCCAAGGGGCGGCTGACGATGCGATCTGATCAAAAGGAGCCAGTATCTGATGACGGAAGCCACAAGTATGAATAGCCCGGTGCTGCTCCTGATCTTCCGGCGCCCCGAGACCACACAGGCGGTCATGAACGCGCTCGCACTCTCGAAGCCGAAGCGGCTCTATATCGCCGCAGACGGACCGCGCAATGCGGCGGAAGCGGCTATCTGCGAGGCGACTCGGGCGGTCGCGACCAATGTCAGCTGGGATTGTGAGGTGCACACGCTGTTCCGAGACGAGAATCTTGGCCTCCGCAGGTCGGTTCAATCGGGCCTCGACTGGTTCTTCGAACATGAGATGAGGGGCATCATTCTTGAAGATGACTGCGTCCCAGCCCCTGATTTCTTCCAATTCTGCGACGAACTCCTCGAATATTATGCTGACGATACACGGGTGGGTGCGATTGCCGGCACAACCTATACAAGACCAGGGGATGTCTCGGACAGCTATTACTTCTCCCGTAATCTCAATGTTTGGGGTTGGGCAACATGGAGAAGAGCGTGGAAGTTAAACGACCCCGACATGAAGGACTGGCCTCATCTCCGGAAGACCGAATTTCTGCGTCGGCTGGCTTTCGGCAGGTTCGGGTTCGAGACCTTCTGGCGGTCGATTTTCGACACCTGCTATGCTGGCGGCTATCCGCAGTCCTGGGCCTATCGTTGGGTCTTTTCCTGCTGGAGTCGGGGTCTGTTGACTTGTGCTCCTGCCGCAAATCTTGTTTCCAACGTCGGCGACGACGATGCGGCAACGCACACGACCATCCACGATGCCACTATCCACGGCCGTGAGGCGCTTGGCTTGTCATTCCCGCTCCGGCATCCCAGGGATGTAGCGGCTGACGGACGTTTTGAGGTCAATCAGGACCGCGAGGTCTACAAGCTCTGGAAGGCCCCCTTCCGCCGTGCACGCATGGCGATTGGCCTGCCCGCTCCGTCCACCATTCCTAAACTGGTAAAGTCAGCCATCAAATAGCGATTCCTCGGCCGGCGACGGGTAGGCTGCGCAGCAGATAGAGTCCGGTCTGTCGACGCGCCAAAGCTGAAAAGCGACCGCCCAGAGAAGTACAGGAAACAGAGACGGATTGTCGTCTGGAGTATTTATGAAAGTTCTCTACGACTCCCAGGCGTTCGCGCAATATAAGCGTGGCGGTGTTGCGAAGTATTTCGCCACCCTTGCGCAGGGCAGCCCGAGCGGATCGTTCGCGGCGGAATTTGATTTCTGGGCGTGCTATAATTCGCATTACTTCGAAATGGGTGGCCATCGCCTGCTCCATGTGCCACCGGTGCGCGGCGGGCAGCGCATAGCCAAATTCGTGAACACGCTCGTTCCGCGCCGGCGACCCCGTTGCGATGTCTGGCACGCGACGAACTACGATGCGGCCTGCCTAGATGGCCGCTACGGCGCCATTCCGATGATCTGCACAGTCCACGACATGATCCCCGAGCTTCTGCCTGAATACTTTGCCTCGAATCCTCACTCGGGAAAGAAAGCCTATGTCAATCAAGCAACCGTCATCATCGCCGTGTCGTCACAAACAAAGAGCGATCTGGTAGAGCTTTACGGGATCGAACCGGCAAAGATCCATGTCGTTCATCACGGCATCGACCTCAACCATCAGCATGTCACGCCGCTTCCCGTGCCGGACCGTTACGTCCTCTATGTTGGCAGCCGGCGCGAATACAAGAATTTTGACAACGCTCTGCGCGCCTTCCATACCGCAGCCAGAGCCGACCCGTCGCTCTCATTGGTATGCACCCCTGGGGGCGCTTTGTCCGAGAGCCAGCGCGCGGCGCTCGACCCCGATATCGCCCAGCGAATCCACTTCGTCAGTTCGACTGACTCGCAGCTTGCCTATCTCTATTCCAAGGCGCTGATGTTCCTCTATCCGTCATTGTACGAGGGTTTCGGCATCCCGATCCTTGAAGCAATGATAAATCTCTGCCCGGTCGTGTTGGCCGACGCGAGCTGCTTTCCGGAAGTCGCCGCTGACGCGGCTCTCTATTTCGATCCTAACAGCCATGTCGAAATGGCGGAAGCAATCCAGCGCGTCGCCGCCGATGCCGGCCTGCGGCACAGCATGGTGGAGCGGGGTCGCACCCGTGTCCGTGACTTCTCGATCGAGGCGATGCTCGAAGCGACGTCGACCGTCTATCGGTTGGCGGCGGACGGCGCAGGCGGAGCGAGTCAGGCATGAACACGAAACGACCGAAGACGGCCCGGCCGCAGTCCTCCGATGACGGAAGCGACATCGCCACGTACGAGCGCGCGCTTCCGCTTCCTCCATTGTGCGCGTTGCCTGATGCTGAGCACGAAGCGGCCGCTGTCGCTCACAACAGAGCCTTCGCCGCCTTCGGCACGACCTTCCAGTCGATCCTCCACGAGGCGGCAACATGAGCGTGTCGCCCGCCACCGTGAGACAGAGCGAATCGAAGAAGTTTCGCAGCGACATCAACGGATTGCGGGCGATTGCTGTCGCGGCGGTCGTCCTTTTCCACTTCGAGATTGCTGGCTTCTCAGGCGGGTTTGTGGGTGTCGACGTATTCTTCGTCATCTCAGGGTACCTGATGACGAAGATCATCTTCGATCGGATTGATCGCGGCACCTTCTCAATCCTCGGATTCTTCTACGATCGCGCGCGACGCATAGTCCCCGCGCTGATTGTCTTATGCGCGGTCCTGCTTGGTGTGGCGTGGTTCGTGCTGATTCCGAACGACCTTCTTGTGCTAGGCAAGCACAGCGCTTCGGCCGTAATGTTTCTTTCCAATTTGGTTTTCTGGAAGGAATCTGGCTATTTCGACCTAGCATCGCGCGAAAAGTGGCTGCTCCATACCTGGTCGCTGTCAGTCGAGTTCCAGTTCTATCTGGTTTATCCTATCCTCGCTGTGCTTCTGGCTCGGTTTACGCCTCGGAAGATTGCGGTCGCGATCCTGGGCTTGATTGGCGTTGCCTCTTTCGGATTGTCGATCTACCAGACCGCGGTCGCGCCTACTGCAGCGTTCTTCCTCCTGCCGGCACGCGCATGGGAGTTGCTGGCCGGAGCGATGGTCTATTTCCTGCCGCTGCGCGCGTCGGCTTCAAGTCGTCGGCTCATCGAACTTGCCGGCCTGTGCCTGATCTTAGCTGCTATCTTCGTCTTCGGGCCAGAGGCACCGTGGCCGGGCTGGCGAGCGATCGTGCCGGTTGCCGGCGCCGCTTTCGTCATTCTGGCCGATCAGCCGGGCTCCGTCTGGGCTGCCAATCCGGTGACGACATGGCTCGGGAAGTCGTCCTATTCGATCTATCTTTGGCACTGGCCCGTCGTGGTCGGTCTGAATTACTGGCTCGTCAGTCCTGAACTGATCTGGATCTTGGTGGGCGTCGGGGCGTCGCTAGCTCTCGGTAGCCTGTCCTATCTTTTTGTCGAGATTCCCTCGCAGCGTTGGCTTGCACGCGACGACAATGCGTCCACCTTCCGCCGATATGGGATGCTCGCGTCTTTCCTGGCGGTGCTCATTGTGGTCGCCGGCGCAGGTGCGGCGGTCTGGATCAAGCGCGGCGTGCCGAGCCGGTTTTCGCCATTGGTAGCGATTGCGGATGCGGCCGCGCGCGACTTCAACACACAGGACACACGCTGCTTTGTGCGCGCCGGTCAGCCAGCGCCCCCCTGCATCATCGGGGGAGACGGCAAGACCGGGGTCGTGGAGATGATCGGCGACAGCCACGCCTCAAGTACAGTGACGGCGCTCGCGGCGGCCGTTCCGAAAGAACTGCAAGGCGGAGTTCGCTATGAAGCCTACGCATCTTGCCCGACCCTTCTCCACGGCGTCAGCCCCAATCCGGAAAATCTCTGCTTCGCCTTCAACCGCAAATTCCTGGACCCGGTCGTGAATGGGCCGGCGTCAGAGATTCCAATCGTCGTGATCAACAACTGGCGAAGCTACGCGGAAGCGGCCAGTCTGAGTTTCGCGACTGACGATGGATCACTGACGCCATTCAGCTTTGTGGGCTATCGCGGCGACCTTCAGACTACGCTCTGCCAAATGGCCCGGAAGCGTCCGACCTACGTGGTTCTGCCCCTTCCGGATTATCCGGTCCGCATTGCCCAGACGCTCGCCCGGTCCTTGACCCGCGATCCGAAGGCGCCGGACATCACGATGCCGATCGGCGAGTATCGTCAAAGACAGGGCGAGATGGCCGAGGTCCTGAAGGAGACCGCCAAATGCGGCGTGCACCTCCTCGATCCGGCACCATTCCTCTGTCCCGACGGTAAATGCATGGGCTCGTTGAACGGCCACCCGCTGTATTTCGACAACCACCATCTCAACGAATACGGCAACAAGTTCTTGACGCCGATGTTCGCGGAGATTTTCGCGTCGTCCGCTTCAAAAGCAGGCGCCGCTCCACTGCAAAACGTTGACTCGAACGTCCCTGATCCCTCGAAGAAGATGTGATCGTGACGATGCGGGGCGGCGACGTTGGCGACTTGAACAGCTGGGATGTGATGTGATGCCGAGCGTCAAGCTTGTTGTCCTGATGACCTGTTTCAACAGGCGGGCGCTGACTCTCGCGGCGCTTGAAGCCTTCTTCGTTGCGGCGCGGACGGCGGATCTCGAGGCCGAAGTCGTTCTTGTCGACGACGCCTCCACCGATGGGACGGCGGCGGCGGTCGCCGCGGCGATGCCTAAGGTTCGCATCGAGACCGGGACCGGCTCGCTGTTCTGGAACGGCGGCATGCGGCGGGCCTGGGAGACGGCACGGACGCTGCCGCATGACTATGTGCTCTGGCTCAATGACGACGTTCATCTCGAGCCGGACAGCCTCGTCCGCCTCCTCGCCTTCCAGAAGGAGCAGGAGGCGCAGCGCGGGCCGCGCGTGATCTCCGTCGGCAAGCTGCTCGACCCGGCGACCGGCGCGCTCACCTATGGCGGATACCGGATCGCGCCGGGGCTGTCGCGGCTGCGCTTCGTGCGCCTGCCCGCGGGCACGATCGAATGCGACACAATGAATGGCAACTGCGTCCTCATCCCGGCGATCGCCGAGGCCGAGGTCGGCATCTCCTCGCCGCACTTCACCCACGCCGTCGGCGATATCGACTATGGCCTGCGGGCCCGCGAGAAGGGCTACGCGATCCTGGAATGTCCCGAGCCTGTGGCGCGGCTGGAGAAGAACGCCGACTATGTGAAGAAGACGGCGGCGCTGACGCTTTCCAACTGGCGCTTCATTCTCTTCCACCCCAAGGGTGTTCCGGTGCGCGAGTGGTACCATTTCTGCCGCGCCTATGGTGGACCGTTCTGGCCGGTCAATTTCGGCGTCCGCTATCTGAAGATGATCGCGCGAGGCCTTTCGGGCGGCAATGGCAGCGCTGCGCGGCGCGGCGGTTGACCGTTGCCTGCGCGATTTGATGCGCCGCAGCATAGCGAGTACGATGCACCCTGCGGCGCGGTGGAAGCGCACAGGCTGCTGTTCGGCATACTGGGCGCGGCAGGGCCGCGGCGTCCTTCGACAGGCCGCGTGACAACAGGCAAGAGCACACTGATGCGGATATTGCGGGTCATAGCTTCAGTCGATCCCGAGCATGGCGGCCCCATCGAGGGCCTGAAGCGGAGCAGCGCCGTGCTGGCGGAGACCGGGCATGTCACGGAAGTCGCGTCCTGCGACGATCCCGCCGCGCGCTACGTCGCTGAATTTCCCTTTAGCGTGCATGCGCTCGGTCCGTCGCCGAGCCGGTATGGCTATACGCCGAGGCTGACGCCCTGGATCCGCGACAATGCCCACCGTTTCGATGCAGCCGTGGTGCACGGGCTCTGGAATTATGCGTCGATCGGCGCCTGGCGCGCGCTGCGCAACAGCCCCCTGCCCTATGTGATCTTCACGCATGGCATGCTCGATCCGTGGTTCAACACCGCCCAACCGGTCAAGCGCTGGGCGAAGCAGGCCTATTGGCTCGCCGGCCAGAGCTGGGTCCTGGCAAGAGCCCGCTCGGTGCTGTTCACCTCCGAAGAAGAGCGGCGGCTGGCACGAACGGCCTTCTGGGGACCGTCCTACACGGAGCGAGTCGTTTCCTATGGCGCCGCCGAGCCGCCGGAAGGGTCGGAGGCGCAACAGGCGGCGTTTCGGGACCGCGTTCCCGAACTCGGCGACCGCCCCTATCTGCTCTTTCTCAGCCGAATCCATCCCAAGAAGGGCTGCGACCTGCTGGTGACAGCCTTCGCGCGCGTGGCCGCCCTGCAGCCCGATCTGCAGTTGGTGCTCGCCGGTCCCGATCCG
The DNA here is from genome assembly GCF_900129325.1 of Kaistia soli DSM 19436. GTDB lineage: Bacteria > Pseudomonadota > Alphaproteobacteria > Rhizobiales > Kaistiaceae > Kaistia > Kaistia soli. The sequence continues at coordinate 8,205 of NZ_FQUP01000009.1, forward strand.
GTCGGCCTCAAGGCCGAACTGATCGCTGCCGCCCGGTCTGCGGGCATTGCCGACCGGCTGCATTTTCCGGGCATGCTCCGCGACGCGGCGAAATGGGGAGCTTTCCGCGGCGCGCTGGCCTTCGTACTCCCTTCGCATCAGGAGAATTTCGGCATCGTCGTCGCCGAGGCGATGTCCTGCGGCGTGCCGGTCCTCATTACCAACAAGGTCAACATCTGGCGTGAAGTCGCAGCGGCGGGAGCCGGGCTAGTCGCCGACGACACGGCAGAGGGCATCGAGGCTATGCTGCGCGACTTCCTTGGCGCGTCCGACACGCGCCGCGCCGCGCTTCGGAGCGCAGCGCGGCGCGGATACGAGGCACATTTCAGCATCGGCAGCGCCGCCGCCGATCTTGAGGCCGTGCTGGCTGGCCTGTCCGTTCGATGATGCACGGCCGCGTCACATGAAAGAGACCGCCGTGCCGTCCGCGTCCCTGACAACCAAGCATCGCGATCGGCTGAACCCGGGTCGCGCTTTCGCCGCATTGCGTTGCCAATTGGCGCTGCAGAGTGGCATCTTTCCGCCCAGCCGTCAGCGTGGCTTGCTTCTGGAAACGACCGATGCGCCCATTGTTCCGTAACCAGCCTGTCGTCCAAGCGCCCAGCCGCCCGCAGACGTCACCGCTGGTCTATTGGTTGGCCATCCTCATTGCAGCTGCCGCATTCCAGTATTTCGTCCCGGCGTTTCAATCTACGCGCGCCGGCAATGTGAACTATTGGGCGATCGATTCGGCCGATCTGGGCTTAGCCGGACCGTTCCGCTACCTGAAAGATATCACGGTCGTCCTGTTCGGCATCGCTTGGGTGGTGACGATCGGAAAAGGTGTGCACGGCCTCGGCCTTTATTTCCTGTGGATCCTGAGCATCGTCGCGATCGGCTTTGTCGGCTATGTCACAGGCGCCGGCTATTCAGGTTTCTTCAGCGCGGGCCTGCGATGGATCCTTCTCGTCCACGCCGGCTTCGGCATCTACCAGTTCCTGCAGCTCCGGCCCTGGACGGCGCGAGACGAACAGCTGCTGTTCCGGATGATCGCCGCCGTCTGCATTGTCGACGCCGCGCTCACCGCCTATCAGGTGCTTCTCCTCGCACGCTCGCTCGGCGCACTGGGTGCCTTACGACTGCCGGGCATGTTCAGCCTCGCCGCGACTTCCGGCTACTTCGCCGCCGGGATCGCGCTGATCTTCTCTGCCTTGAAGCGGGTTCCCGCGTCGCGCCGCCTGTTCATGATGGGGCTCTGCTTCTTCATCGCGCTTCTGTCCGGAACCCGCTTTGCCCTGTTCCTCACTCTGGCGCTGCTGGCACCGCTCTCGCTGCAGGTCATGCGGACGATGAAGTTCCCGGAAGTTTTCATCAGCTTCTACAAATTCTTCTTCATGCCCTTTGTGATGGTCGCCGCGGTCATCGCCGTTACGAGCTTCGTTGCCCGAGGCGACATGACAGAGCAGTTCGGAAGCAACGGGCGCTTCTCGAACTTCACCGACTACTGGAGCGACATCGCCGATTCAGACATCTCTGAACTGCTGTTTGGCTACGGTCTGGGTACGGGAACGAATACGGCTGTGACGATCGCCTATAGCAACAATGTCAGCTATGCGATGAATGTCACGACCGACAATTCGCTGCTGACGACGTTCTCGCAGGTGGGCGCCATCGGCAGCCTGATCTTCTGGTTGGGCATCCTCCTGGCGATCTATCCCGGGATGAGGCGCGCGCCCCTTTCCGTCGCGGCGATGTTCCTGCTCTGCCTGTTCGTTCAGAACATCGCTGAGCAGAACTTCCTGATCTTCGGCTTCGGATTCGTCTGGGGCAACGCAATGCGCGAGGCCACGGCCGCTTCAAGGGCCATCGCCGCCACCGGCGTCCTCGGACGCCGGCCGGTGGTCGCGCGGCGCTTGCCGCAACGTCCCTTCGCATGAGCAGGCTTGCAAAATCGGGCAGGCCGTCCGGGCGGATGTCGGCAACAGCGTGGTAGGACAATGAGTGCACAGCGCATTTCGCCTTTCTTGATCAGCCTGATCGCCGGCCCTGCTCTCCTGACGATGACCGGAGCGGCTGTCGCGGCGGGCCCTTGTGATCAGGCGACCGCCGATATCTATGTCGCACCCGATGGCAACGACGCGTGGTCCGGTCGGACCCCGTCCCGGCAAGGTAAGGATGGGCCTGTCGCTACCGTCGCGGCAGCGCAGCGGCTCCTCCATTCCGTCAAGCCCATTGCCGGCAAGCCGCGGATCGCCATGCTGCGGGGCGGCCGCTACGAACTGCCGGCCACCTTGAGCTTTGGTCCGGAGGACTCCGGTTCGCCCGAGAGCCCCGTCGTCTATTGCAGCTATCCTGCCGAAACGGCCGTGCTGAGCGGAGGCATCGTCCTCAAGGACTGGAACGTCCAGAGCGATGGCGCATGGTCGGCCACCGTTCCCCAGTTGGCGGATGGCGGCGGCTACGTGGCGCAGCTCATGGTTGACGGACAACGGCGTTATCGGGCCCGGCTGCCAAAGGAAGGAGTCTATCGCATTGTCGACGCGGCGCCGTCGGTCGGCACCGGCAAGTCGGTGCGCGATGCGTTCCAGTCCCGCCCCGGAGAACTCAATCCCGCCTGGGTTGCCGGCGGCGATGCAGAGGTTCTGACGCTCAATGTCTGGTCGGCGAGCCGCTACAAGCTCCTGGCAGTCGATACCAGCGATGTCGCGACCGTCGATGGCCATGCGCCGCTGCGCCCGCCGCATCAGCTCAACAAGAACCGCCGCTATTATCTCGAGAACGTGCCGGGCAGCGCCACCGATCCAGGCGAATGGGAGTTTGCGCATTTCAACGGTCGCCTGCGGTATCACCCGATGCCGGGCGAGACGCCCGCAACAACCAAGGTTGTCGTGCCGCGGCTGACGAGGCTCATGGAAATCGGCAACGGCGACGAAACCACGGCGAGGGTTCATGACCTCGTCTTCACGAACCTTACATTCTCGGACACCAACTGGGTGCTGCCACCGGGCGGCGCGCTCGTCAATCAGAGTGCGGCTTCGATCGACGCTGCCATCCTGGTACGGAATGCTGATCGCGTTACCTTCGACGGCGTCCGCGTCATGCACACCGCGGGCGCCGGTTTGGAGTTCGGGCCAGGAACAAAGGCCGGCCTCATCACCAACAGTGTCTTCTTCGATCTCGGAGCTGGCGCAATCAAGCTTGGAACCGGATCGGGCGCTGCGCCCGGCGATCCGCCGGGACCTGACCGTGTCCCGGCAGAGGCCGCCGACGGCAATCGCGTCATCAACAACCTGATCAGAAGTGGCGGCCGCGTCCATCCGGCAGCAGGCGGCATCTGGATGGGGCGCACCAGCGGTAATGTGGTCGCCAACAACACGATCGAGGACTTCTACTACACCGGCATTTCCGTCGGCTGGACCTGGAACAACAAGAACATCGATTCCAGCGACAACATCGTTATCGCGAACCGGCTCTACCGGATCGGCCAGGGACTGCTGTCTGACATGGGCGCCATCTACACCCTGGGCGCATCGCCGGGCACGATCGTTCGCGGCAACTGGATCAGCGATGTCCGTGGCAATACCTATGGCGGCACCGGCATAGGTCTCGACGAAGGCAGCTCCTATCTCACGATCGAAGACAATCTCGTCGTCGACACCAGCGGACCGAGCCTTTCGATCAATTATGGCAAAGACAATGCAGTCCGCAACAACATCTTTGCCCGCAGCAGCGAACACAATGTCACCGAAGGACCGCCGAAGGGCGGGCGGCCGCTGTTGCTTTCCCAGAATATCATGCTGGCCGAGGCCGGAAAGTCGATCTTCGACGAGAAATGGCCTCGCTCGATGTCGTGGTCCGATCGCAACCTCTATTGGTCTGCAAGCGGCGACCAGACCGAGATTGCACCCGGCGTGCTGCTTTCGCCATGGCGATCGAACTCGCCCAAGGACAGCAGTTCAGCCGTCGCGGATCCGCTGCTGGATGGCCTGGAGACCGGCAAAATCCACGTCGCACCCGCCTCGCCGGCCCTTGTGCTCGGCTTTGCCCCGTTTGATGTGAGCGGCGCCGGTGCGCATCTCGATACAGACGCCATTGCCAAGCTACCCGCTGCGCCGCCGTTCTTTCGTGACGCTGTCCTGACGCCGGGCTCGAGCGCCTCGCAATGATCCCGGCGCGGGACAACAAATACGGGGTGATCATGCCATAGAGGGCTTCCGAGCGACAGGCAGGCGCGCTGGGCGTGCGGATGACGACTACTTGATTGCAGTCTAGTTGCTTTTAGGCAAGTGCAGCTCTTTTTGGATGGTCAATAGTGAAACTGAACCCCCGTCTTGTCGCTGCATTGAACTGGGCGCGCTCTTTAGCTGCATTATACGTTGTGGTCCATCATGTTGCCAATGCAGGCGGATGGTCCCACGGCGCCGGAGCGGCACTTCGCTTTGGCCAAGAAGCAGTTATAGTTTTCTTCCTGCTAAGTGGATTTGTAATATTTGCCAACGAGCAAGAACGGGCCATTCGACCGGCGGGCTACTATCTCAGAAGGCTTCGACGCATCTATCCACCGCTGATAGCCGCCATGCTGATCTCTACCGCTGTCGCACTATTGAATGGCGACTTCCTAGCCAGGTTTCGTTGGGAGCAGTTGTTCGGAACCGTCTTCGCGCTCCAAGATATTTCATTCCTGAAGCCGGGAGTTATAGTAGACCCTTATTTGGGTAACGACCCGCTGTGGTCGTTATCCTACGAGATATTGTTCTATCTCATATTTCCGCCCATCCTCATGGCATGGCGCTGGAATGCGAGCGTTACGAACCATGCAATTGGAGCTGGCTGTGCTGCTTTGCTGGTGCTGTTCGCGATCGCTCCCAATCATTTTTCGCTCGTCGGCGCTTACTTCATGATCTGGTGGTCCGGTGCCATGGCCGCCTACACCTATACTCGCGGTGGCCGCAGTGTTCTTGCGCTGGGATCAAATTACGTGTGGCTCCTCGTGATCACTGTTTTGTCTGCAATCATCGTATATGTGAGGGGATTTGAAGGCCTCGGCTTTTATCCTTTCCTAATATTCCGCCACTTCGCTGTTGCGCTTTTGATGCTCACGCTTCTCTACGGACCGATCGGCAGGCTACTGAGTTTCCCTGCACTCCGGTTTTCGCGACTTGGCGGGGCGATCGCATCCATCTCTTACGGGCTGTACGTATTCCATTATCCGCTGCTGGTTCAGTGGAATATCGACGCGACTCCTTATGGCTTTGTTTTTGCCGCGCTTCTGCTTGTCGCGGTGGCGTATGCGACCGAGCATCTGCTTCCCCGCATATTGCCCGCCGCCCCCAGATCCTGACTACGCGCTCCTTTCCGAGCTTGGGATAGGGCTGTCGCACCTGCAACGGAGTTGCCGAGTTGAGCATCCGAGCCACGACCATCGCCGTGACCATCGCCCTCACCTCTGCCGGCGGTTTCGCCGCCCCGGCGTTCGGTGCCGCTGCCGATCCAGCCGCCGCCACGGCGGCGAAGGCAGAATGCGTCTGGCGCGTGGGCGACAGCCTGGTGGCGTCGTCGATCTTCAAGCGCCAGCTGATGCCGCGGCTACCTGGATGGTCCGATATCAATGACGGCCTCGGCAGCCAGACGAGCACGGAGGTCGCCGGGCGGGTCGGCGCCCGCAAGGTGACCGTCAGCGTTCCCGGCAACGAACTGCCCGGGACGGGGCGACCGGTTCCGGTAACATCAATCGATCCGCCCATTCTTACGTCCGTCGTGCGGCCGAATTCCATCAAGGGCAAGATCGGTGCGATCGACGTCAAGCTGCTCTGGGACGGCGAAGCCTATTCGATCCTGCCCCTCGTTCCCCTCGAAACCGATGCGCCGCTCACGATACCGGCAAACGCCGAGTTTCGCCCGCAGCCACGTCCCGGTCGTGAGAATTGCACCGTCCTCATCTGGATGGGCCGCAACAATCTCGGCCAGACGGACACGATTCTGGCCGACATTGCATCGGTGGTGGCGCTCGCCCGGTCAGGCGGCCAACCCTTCCTCATCATCAGCGTGACTAATGGCGAAGGTGAGGGAACGGGAACGTCGGGCTATGCCGCCGCGGTCAGGCTGAACACCGCGCTCGCCAAGATCTACGGTGATCACTTCGTCGATGTGCGGGCGCGCCTTGTGGCCGCCGACCCGGCCAGCAACGGTACGGTGACGAAGACTTTCCGCGGTGTCGATCGCATCCACCTGAACGACGCCGGGAACGCGATCGCCGCCGAAGCCGTTGCCGATGCCATCCTCTCCGGAAAGGCCCGCTAGGTCGGCCAACGCTCGGCAAGGCCGAGACAGCACATAGCACGAACCCGCCTGCGAGGCAGGGGCGCTCACGCCTCCGCGGGAACGAGATTGTGTCCCGTCAGCGCCGAGATGCGTGCGAGCTTGGCCGCCTTGCCGTCGAGAGCGACGATCTCATTCTCGAGTTCCTCGATCTTTGCGCCAACCAGGAAGCGGTACCAGTAGCCCTGAAGGAAATGATAGGCGAGGCCGGGGCCACCGTCGAGAAATCCCAACTGGATGAAATAGCGGTAGAGGAAATAGCCGAGGGTACTCAGCTGATACGGGAGCTGGTTGTAAACCCGCTCCTTGACGAAGCGCTTGACCTGAGCCTGGCGCGTTGAACTGTGCTGCAGCAGCGCGTCGTCGCGCGACAGCAGGTCGTATTTCCTGATCAGGACGTCGATGGCTTCGCGCGTCGCATATTTGTTGTGCTTGTCGGTGAAGAAGGTCAGGTCGTTGAGATTGTGATCGGCGAAGCCGCCATCGAAGACGACCGTCGTGCCGCCATCAACGACCATGTGCTCGTCCATCCAGCGATCCTCGATCCGGCCGCGACCACGGCGCCAGAGCCGGAGCAGCACGAGCGGATAGCGGCCGCCATGCCGGATCCAGCGGCCGAGAAAGATGTGCTTCCGCTTGAGGCTGATGCCCGTGACGTCGGCACCGAGCATCGGCAGCTTTGCATTGATTTCAGCCGCGAGGTCGGGCTCGATCACCTCGTCGGCATCGAGCCGCATCTGCCAGGCGGCCTCGGCAGGAACATTGTCGAGCGCCCATTGAAACTGCTTGGCATAGTTGACGAAGCGGTTCTGCAACACCGTCACGCCCATCTTCGTCGCCAGTTCCACAGTCCTGTCTTTCGAGAACGAGTCGACCACATAGATCGCTGACGAAATCTGCCGTGCCGACCGGATGCAGCGCTCGATATGGCGCTCTTCGTTGTAGGTCAGGATGATGACTGCGACGTCCGACACAAGTTCCCCCGTTGGGTCTGTCAGCTTCACGATGGCGGTTGTCGCCGGCTAGGATTTTCGCGGCGCTGCGGGCTGGTCACGCAGGACACGCTTCTTCAGGGGCTTTGCCGGGTTGCCGACATAGACCGTCCACGGATCGAGATCGCGGAAGGCGCAGCCACGCGCCCCGAGCACAGCCCCCTCGCCCACCGTGACGCCGGGGCCGACAAAGGCCTGGGCGGCCAGCCAGGCCCGCGCGCCGACGCGGATCGGCTTGGCCAGAATCTGGAAATCGGGGTCGGAGATGTCGTGTGTCCCTGCCGCGAGATAGACGCCCTGCGAAACGATCGAATACGGGCCGAGCGAGATCAGAGCCATCGAATAGGCCGTCGCCTTCGGCCCGATGCAGGCATAGTCCTCGAGTTCGAGATTCCATGGCGCCCAGATGCGGGCGCTGCTGTAGACCCTCGCCGTGGGCGCCATGCGCGCGCCGAAGAGGCGGAGAATCAGGCGCCTCCATCTATGCAGGAAGGGCGGCGTCCACGAGGCCAGCAGCAACCAGACGATCTGGAATACCGCGCGCGCCAGCCGGTTGGAGAAGGTGGTGCTGGGCCCTCCCTCCCAAGTCCTGTGTTCGGATGCGCGGACAAACCGCGTCCCCTGAACAGCCTTGTCTCCGGACGTGTCGCTCATGTCTGCCGCGCCTCGCTCCTGCCGACGAAGCGGCCCTTCGCCTGCATAGCCCGTCGCCCTAGCTATCCCTCGGGAGAGCCGATTTATATTGCTCCGCATCATAACAAGATTCTGATTTGGCGGTAGTGCGAGCCCTGGTCAATTCGGCGTTTTTGTCCGATTAGCGCCGGAAATAACAGCGGCCACGCCGATAAGTCATATTGACCCACACGAGATAATATCTATGCCTATAGCGGTCTATTTATAGTATATTATAATATACTTCATTCAATTTATTCGGCTTTGTCACCGGATAAATCATAGATTATACAGATTATTCATAATTATGTCGAGTGATATGACGTTGATTGCGACTCTCAATTCATACTCTTGGCACAATGAAACGTGAGCTCTGTGAACTGGTTATTATGAACAACGCGGACCACAATCATCCCATGAAGTCGCGACCGCCGCCCGTTGGGCTGACAAATCGCTTGCTCGGAACACTCACGCCATGCTGTAGAACCGGCACTTATGCTGCAGCGCACAGACGGTCTTCCCGCAAGCCCGGCCGGAGGCTCGGGCGGCACGAAGCGCTGCCCGCCGGTCACCGGCCGGACTAACGGCTGCTATGCCTGGGGTGGGAACCCGATGAGCCGCGCGCTGTCCTGGGAGCATCGCAAACGAGTGCGCAGAGCAACGCAAAAATCGAGGCGAGCGCCGTCGTTCGCAGCGGATAGTCCATCGTCGAGTGCAGCAGCACGGCAACGATCGATATCGTGGCGGCCTCGGCCAGTACATTCTGATAGCCGTCTCCGGTTGGGACTTTCCATGCGCTGTAGATCCGCCGGGCGAGCCATACCACGCCGGCAATGATGATGATCGCCACCGGCAGGCCGCCCTCGACCAGCATTTCCAGCCAGTCGTTGTGCGCGTGGTTGATATAATAATAGCGGATCGTCTCCGGCGCCTCGCCGATCTGGTAGACCTTGGCGAACGTGCCGAAACCCGAGCCAAAGCCGGGGTAGCGCGTGATGAGGTCGATGGTGTTGCTGAGCATCAGCACGCGCGCGTCGTCGACTAGGCCGCGCTCACCGAGAAGATCGAACGCATTGAGGACGAGCATGCCGACAACGGCGACCGCGGCAATCGCGCCGCCGATCAGCATCGGGCGGCTGAGATGCTGTCCCGAGCGCTCCCGTCGGACGATAATCAGGCACGCCATAATCGCGACCGTTCCGATGCCGATGCCAGCGCGCGAGAAGCTGATCAGCAGCCCCAACAGGAAGAAGACGAAGGACACGGCGCCGATGACGAAGAAACGCATTCGGCCATGCGTATGACGACGCGCGTCCAGCATCAGGGCGATGCTGAGCGGTGCCAGCATGTAGATCATCGCGGAAAAATGGTTCCGATTGGAAAACGATCCAATCGCATAACCGATATTGCCTAGCTGGTGAATGCTGATCGAGATCGCGCTCAGGGACACGATCTGCAACTGCGCCCAGATGACATTGAGCAGACCGCCGACCAGAACCACCGATATGACATACTGCCTTTGCTTCGAGCCCAGCGTGACTATCGACAGGAACACCGCGGCCGGCGCCAGCAGCGAGAGCAGCGAATAGACCGTCAGATGATATGACAGGCTGAGGCTCTGCCAGGTGGCCGGCACTCCCGCGAGTTCGAGGCTTTGGAGCGCGATAGCGCGCCCTGGCAGTCGCGTCCAGATCCAGGGTGGCAAGGGCACCAGTTGGAGAATCATGACAGCTGCCGTCGCCAGCATCAGGACGATAGGCAGTCGCGCCTGCGGCAGCGCGAATACACCGGACGACGGGCGGAGAGCCAGCATCAGAACCGGTATGCTTAGCAGTTGCAGAAGCATGTCGGATCGCAGTCCGACGGTCGCAGTGCCGCCGAGAACCATCGCCGCCGCGAGAAGAAGCGAAACCGGAAGGACCCGCATGTCCGCGACACCGTGAATGGCCTGCGTCGGCGAGGCTGCGCTGCGTACGCTCATGGGGATCGCCCGATCTTGAGATCGTCAAACCAGATCTTTCCACGCAGCTCCAGTTCGCTGCGAATGCGCGCAGGAACGACCAGTTGGAGCAGCTGGTAGTCGCAGCCGGCCTCGGGAATCACGACCGGAAAGCTGAAGTCGGACCAGTCGCTCGATCCGAGGAAAGCAGCCGACGATCCATTCGGCGTCAGCGCGCTTCCGCTGACGCAGACGAGCTGCCATTGGACGCCTCGTGCACCTTTTAGTTCCGACATCCGGACCTTTCCGGAGACCTGATAGGCACCGGGATCGAGGATCAGAACCTGCTGGACGTTCTGGAACTCCGCCGGAGCCACGAACGTCACCTCGAGCGATGTCGCGCCGCTAGCGCTCGTCGACGTGTCAAAGGCGATATCGGCGCCGGACGTTCCCTTGATCTGCCACCCAAAGGGCGGCAACAGCGCCGGATCCTCGAAATCGCCATTGTTCAGATACCCGAGCCGCTCCATAGCGTCGGCGGGTAGAAGGCTCGCCCATGTCGCAAAGGCTGCACGGCTCTGGCCGCTGCCGATCAGGCGCTGCAGATAGGCCTGCCAGGCCGAGCCTGCTGGGGGAACATCGCCCAGTCTGTCCGCGAGGTCGGGAAACGCCGTTCCGGGCCCCTTCTGGGCGAGCGCAGTGAGGAACGATCCGCGCCAAAGCGGGCGCCGCTGAAGACCGGCGACGATCAGATCGGCGTTGTCGGCCTCTCCCGAGAGGGAGACCAGATGGTCGATCAATGCGGCACGCAGCGGGATATAGGTGTTCAGGCTGTTGTCCGGTCCGACGATGATATTCAGGATCAGCGTGGCCGTCCGAATGGTCGCCTTCTGGTCGTTGTTCCGTATATAGCCGTCCAGGTCGTGGTACAGCGTCGTCAGGTTGCGGTTCGTTAAGTCCCTGACGTGCCGGTAGATCGCGTCGACTTCGGCGGTGCCGCCGCTCTGTGCCTTGATGGATGCGGTGTTCACCAGCGCGTCGACATTCAACGGACTGACGACCAGCGCCTGGCGGAGAAGATCGAGAGCGCCGGCCGGATCCGACTCCTTGAGATCCTGCGCGCCGTCGAGAAAATGCGCCGTTCCGTCGGCAGCGAAATAGGGACGATCCGGATCGGCCGGGACATCGCTGGCGTATTGGCGCGTGATTGCGAAGGCGGCGACAATCGTGAGCAGACCTGCGAGCAACGGCCAGATGAATCCGGCGGACCGGGTTCCTGAGGATCGCGATTTTCTGGACGACGAAGAACGGCGACGGCGGCTTGTGCCCGTCGCGCTGTGGTCGTTCAGTTCCGATGATGACATGGCACCGTTGCCAGCTAGACCGTCAAGGATCGCGGGTGCCGTGGCACCGGCATCATGAGTCCGACGAAATCAGTCTGCAGTGCGGCCGCACCCGCAACGCGCGCTCGCGCGGCGACAGCACGCATGGACGCCCAGCTGGCGAACCTCGAAATCAAAACCACCCGACCGCGACCGAACGAGAGAACTGCTGAAGTGCCGTCCAAATTAGTCATCCAGCGGCCTTTTTAGCTTCGAGCCTCGACGATGCGCCATGTTCGCATGCTGCGGTTTCAAGTTCAACGAAGCCCCGCCCGCCCACCGGCCTCGCTGCCGATGAATGCGCTCCAGGTAAGACCATCGCCGGTCCTGACGCGAGGAGCCGCTTCGAATTCCACAATCGCGCAACGCCCGATTCAGCGTTGCAAGGCCGCTGCATAATCGGCGCTCACCAGATCCTGCCGGGCGCGGACCATGCCAGCAATCAGGAATACATCGCGCAGGATGAAGACGAAGCCGAATTGGCGATGCGGGCATCAATCAGCAGTTTCTGCTCGGTTGCACGGCTCACAATTCCACCACCTTGCCGGCCTGAAGCGTGATCCGGCGGTCCATGCGTTCCGCCAGCTCCATATTGTGCGTCACAATGAGCGCCGCGAGGCCGGAGGCTCGCACCAGCGCCGCCAGCGCATCGAACACATAGTGCGCAGTCGTCGGATCGAGATTGCCGGTCGGCTCGTCGGCGAGCAACAGGCGCGGTGCATTGGCAACGGCGCGCGCGATCGCGACGCGCTGCTGCTCACCGCCCGAGAGTTCGGACGGTCGATGCTGGATACGGTCCCCAAGGCGCATATAGGACAACAGTTCCTTCGCGCGCCTGGCGGCCTCCGGTTTCGATAGGCCGCGGATCAGCTGCGGCATCATCACATTCTCAAGGGCCGAGAATTCGGGCAGCAGGTGATGGAACTGGTAGACAAAGCCGATCTTCATGCGCCGGATCGCCGTGCGCTCTGCGTCGCTGGCAACGCTCACCGGCACCTCGTCGATCAGCACCTCGCCCTTGTCGGGCTTTTCGAGCAGCCCCGCGATGTGGAGAAGCGTCGACTTGCCGGCTCCCGAGGGCGCCGCAAGCGCGACCAGTTCTCCTGGCGCGACGGCAAGCTCCGCGCCATCGAGAATGCTGAGACGGCCCGCGCCTTCGCGAAAATGGCGCTCGATGCCCTTGAGGCGCAGGACCGGCGGCGGGGCGGCGCGACGCTCGATGCGCCTGTCCGTGGTGGTCGTTGGCTGGCTCATTCGTATCGCAGTGCCTCAACGGGATCGAGCCGGGCGGCGCGCCAGGCGGGATAGATAGTGGCGAGATAGGAAAGGATCAGCGCCATCAGCACGATGCTGGTGACCTCGGTCCCGTCCATCTTCGCCGGCAGGCGCGAAAGGAAATAAAGCTCGGGCGAGAAAATCTCCGTCCGCGTCAGCCAGGACACGAACTGGCGGATGGATTCGACATTCCAGCAGACGATGGTCCCGAGAATGACGCCGAACAGCGTGCCAAAGGTGCCGATCGCCGCGCCTGTGATGAAGAACACTCTGAGGATTGCCCCGCGCGTCGCGCCCATCGTCCTCAGAATCGCGATGTCATGCCCCTTGTCCTTCACCAGCATGGTGAGGCCGGAAATGATGTTGAGCGCCGCGACGAGGACGATCAGCGTCAGGATCATGAACATCATGTTCCGCTCGACCTCGAGCGCCGAGAAGAACGTCATGTTGCGCTCGCGCCAGTCCGTCACGAGGACCGGCCGTCCCGCGGCGGTCTCGATTGCCGATCGCAGCGCGCCGGTCTGCTCCGGATCATCGAGATAGATCTCGACCGCCGTCGCCTTGTCGTCCTGGTTGAAATAGAGCTGTGCCTCGGAAAACGGCATGAAGACAAACGAGGAGTCGTATTCCGACATGCCGATCTCGAAGATGGCATTGATCGGGTAGGCCTTGACGCGCGGGGTCACGCCCATCGGCGTCACCGCGCCGCGCGGCGAGACCAGCGTGATCTTGTCGCCGATCGTCAGCCCGAGTGCTGTCGCGAGCCGCGTGCCGATCGCGACGCCGCCGGCGGTGTCAAAATTGTCCAGCGTTCCCTGCCGGATATTGGACGACATGCCGGGCAGGCTCGGCAGATCCTGCGCGCGCACGCCGCGCACCAGGGCGCCGCTCGAATTGCTGGCGCCGGATGCGAGCACTTGGCCCTCGACGAATGGAATCGCCGCCTTGACGCCTTTCACCATCGCGATGCGGCTGGCGACATCGGCGAAGTCAGTAAACGGCGTATCCGTCGGCTGGACGATCATGTGACCGTTGACGCCGAGAATCTTGCCGATCAGTTCGCCGCGAAATCCGTTCATCACCGCCATCACGATGATCAGCGTCGCAACGCCGAGCATGATGCCGATGAACGAGAAGCCGGCGATGATCGAGATGAACGTCTCGCGGCGACGGGCGCGCAGATAGCGCCCGGCGAGCATCCATTCAAACGGTGAAAACGGCCTCGTGCCTGTCGGCTCCGCCATCGCAATCCTGTCCAGAGGGGCGCGGGAATCGCACCTTGCAGCCGACGGATGCCCGTCGCGGATCAGCCCGCGACCAGCCGATTCACCGCAGCGTCGAGTGTAAGCGTTTCACGCTCGCCCGTCGCGCGCCGTTTCAGCTCGACCTCGCCATTCGCGAGACCTTTTGGACCGACGATCAGCTGCCAGGGCAGTCCGATCAGATCCATGGTCGCGAATTTGGCTCCAGCCCTGCCGTCGACATCATCGTAAAGGACTTCGATTCCGGCATTCATGAGGCGCTGATAAAGACCATCGCACGCCGCATCGGTATTGGCGTCGCCCGCCTTCAGATTGATGAGCCCGACCTGGTAAGGCGCGATGCTCGAAGGCCAGATGATACCGGCATCGTCATGGCTCGCCTCGATCACGGCAGCCACGAGCCGCGACACGCCGATTCCGTACGATCCCATATGGACGTCATGGTCGGCACCGTCGGGTCCGCTCACCTTGGCGCCGAGCGGCGTCGAATATTTGGTGCCGAAATAGAAGACCTGGCCGACCTCGATGCCGCGGGCCTCGAGCCGGCGATCTTCGGGGATCGCTTCGAACGCAGACTTGTCGTGCATCTCCTCGGTCGCGGCATATTTCGTCGTCCAAGCCGAGACGATCGGCGTCAGGTCGCCCGAGAAGTCCGTATCGGCGCCGGGGACGGGCGCGTCGAGCGCCTCCTTGTCGAGGAACACAGCGCTTTCACCGGTCGCGGCCAGCACGATGAACTCATGCGTTGCATCGCCGCCGATCGGGCCTGAATCGGCGCGCATCGGAATCGCCTTGACGCCGAGCCGGTCGAACGTGCGCAGATACGCAACGAACATGCGGTTATAGGAGCGGCGGGCGGCGGCCTCGTCGATGTCGAAGGAATAGGCATCCTTCATCAGGAATTCGCGGCCGCGCATCACGCCGAAGCGGGGGCGTACCTCGTCCCGAAACTTCCACTGGATATGGTAGAGATTGAGCGGCAGCTCCTTGTAGGAGCGCACATAGCTGCGGAAGATGTCGGTGATCATCTCCTCATTGGTCGGGCCGTAGAGCATTTCGCGCTCGTGACGGTCCTTGATGCGCAGCATCTCCTTGCCATAGTCGTCGTAACGCCCACTTTCGCGCCACAGGTCCGCCGACTGCAGCGTCGGCATCAGAACCTCGATCGCGCCGGCGCGATCCTGCTCTTCACGAACGATACGCTCGATATTCGCAAGCACCCGCTTGCCGAGCGGCAGCCAGGAATAGATGCCCGCGGCCTGCTGGCGAATGAGACCGGCGCGCAGCATCAGGCGGTGGGAGACGATCTCCGCTTCCTTGGGCGTGTCGCGCAGCGTGGGCAGGAAAGAGCGGGAAAGGCGCATCAGGAAAAGGCTCCGGGCGAGTCGAACGGCCGACATCAAGCAATAAACGACGGCGATTACAAGGAGAACCGGGCAAATGCGAAGGGTAACTGGCAAGGAATGCAGCAGTCTCCGCAGCTTGCCGCGACGCACTGGAATGAAGGCGCCGCACCATCCGAAAGCATGTTTTACTAAGGTCAGTCATGCTGTCGCAAAAAAAGTGGGCGACGGTTGCACAAATTGATGACAAGGCCTTCGGCATTGGATAACGTCCCGGACCATAAGAAAGGGATCGGCAAGTTTAAGCACGGTCCCACCAACAGGCATCGCGGTCTAAGTCTTGGGAGGAAGCTCCCCTTCTGGCGCGCCGTAAGGCTGCAGCCGCCGGGTTCGAATAATCAATTCGAATGCCCTCGGGCACAAAGCCCGGCACGGAAGGGGTAGAACGCGAACTATATAAAGCAAGGCTCGCGAGGGCCTTGCTTTTTTTATTGTCCGTTCGATGGCCCATCAACTTAACCTATCCTTCGGACTTGCTTGCGAGCCGCCGTCCGGGGCGCCCTGATCGTTCAGGAATCAGCCGGTTGTATCATCGGCGGAAGCCCGCCAGCCTTGCGCGCTCGATGGCCGCGGAAGGCCGGTTCGGACGACGGCTTCTTTCGAGGCAAACGCTGCCGAATATCTGGCCTTTGCAGCCTCTCGCCGCCATTCCATCCTCGCGATGCGACACGATGCGAATGGGATCCTTGAGACATGGCGGGTAATCGTTTTCACCTCGGCTGGTTCACGACCTTTGGGATCGACGAATGGAACGACCCATTCGCCTCCGGCGGGAAACCCTGGGACGGTGCCTTCTATGTCGAGATGGCGAAGGCGCTGGAGCGCGCCTGCTTCGACTACATCATGTTCGAAGACACCCTGATGCTGCCCGAAGCCTGGGGCGGGACCACGGAGGCCTATCTCAAATCCGCGATCATGGTGCCGAAGCACGATCCCCTGCCCCTCGCGGCGCTGATCTCGGCTGCGACCAAGCAGCTCGGCGTCGTCACGACAATGTCGACGCTCGCCTATCCGCCCTTTCTTCTCGCCCGCCTCGCGGCGACGATGGATCATATCTCCGGCGGACGCTTTGGCTGGAACATTGTCACGTCGGGCGAGGACACGGCGGCGCAGAATTTCGGGCTCGAAAAGCTCCCGCCGCGCGAACTGCGGTACGACATGGCCGACGAATATATGCAGCTGGTCGGCCAGCTCTTTGGTTCGTGGGATCCCGATTCGATCGTCATGGATCGCGAAACCGACACCTATGCGGATTTCAGCAAGGTGCGGCCGATCCATTTCAAGGGCCAGTATTTCTCATCGCGCGGGCCGCTGAACACCGCGCCCATGCCGCAGGGACGTCCGACTTATGTCCAGGCTGGCGGCTCTCCGAAGGGGCGGGCCTTCGCGGCGAAATATGCCGATTCTATCATCGCCACGGCTAACGGCATCGAGGGGATGAAGGCCTATCGCGATGATGTCCGCGCGCGGGCGGCTGCGATCGGGCGTAACCCGGACGAGATCAAGATCCTGTTCCTCGCCGCACCGATCCTCGCCGACACAGTCGAGGAAGCGCGAGCGAAAACAGAGCGGGCCGTGAACGCGCCTGGATTCGTCCAGCGGGTCCTGGCTCTTTTTGGTTCCTTCACGGACATCGACTTTTCGACCTACGACCTCGACAAGCCGCTGCCGGAAAAGCTGGTGACGAATGGCGAGCAGGGCTCGCTCGACAAGTTTCAGCAATGGGGGTCGGGCAAGACGCTGCGCCAGCTTGCCATCGATGGCGGTATGTCCGGATCGGTCGAACTGATCGGCACGCCCGAAACGGCGGCCGAACGCATGGGCGAGGTCATGGAGGCCGTCGGCGGCGATGGCTTCCTCATCACGGCACCGTTTCATCGCATAAGCCGCCGCTACATCACCGAAGTGACCGAGGGTCTCGTCCCCGCCCTACAGCGGCGTGGACTCGTCCGGACGGCCTATACGCAGCCGACATTGCGCACGACCTTGAAGGAATTCTGAGAGCGCGGCCGTGGATCGACCACGGCCGCCACACGCCCTGCCCTAGACGTCGCGGAAGCGGAACGCCGGAACGCCTGCGACAAATGCGCGGCCCTTGAAGACAGTGCCCGACAACGGATAGCGCGCGAGCTGCTCCTCCGAACGGCCGTCCCTGAGGCTTGTGACGAACAGCGACTGTCCATCCGCGCCGCCGAAGCACGGCATCGTCGGCGCGGCGGGCACGTCGAAGCTTTCGACGAGCTTGCCATCCGGCTGATAGCGGTTGAGCTTCCCGGCCGAGATTCCTGCGCTCCAGAAATACCCGTCCATGTCTGCGGCGCCGCCATCCGGCCGCCCGATGGAATCATCGGGCTCGGCGATGCGCGTGCGCTCGGAGATTGCACCGGTCGCCGGATCGAACCGCCAGCGATCGATCCAGGGGCCCCTGGTGTCGGTGTGAAACATCGTGCGTCCGTCAGCCGTGAAGGCGAGGCCATTCGACGCCTTGATGCCGTCCACCTTGGCCTCGACCGCACCCTGCGCATCGACCCGGTACAACACCGCGATCGCTGCGCGATCCGCCGCCTCGTTGATGCCGCCGACCCAGAAGGCACCGTCAGGGCCGACCTTGCCGTCATTGAGACGCACCGACGGCGTGTCAGCACCCACGGACGCCAGCGGCTGGCTCTGGCCGGTCGCCGGATCAAACAGCACCACGCTATGCTTCAACGCGACAACAAACCGTCCGCTCTCGCATAGCCCGTATGAGGCGACGAGCTCGGGAAAGCGCCAGATATGCTCTTCGCCAGCCTTGAGGTCGACGCCGTGGATCTCGCCCTCCGGGATGTTGCAGAAGAGGATACGGTCGGTGCGGTCGTCATAGACGGGGCATTCCGCCAGCCTGTGAAGCGTGGGAATCAGCGGGCTGAGGCCGAGATCGTGCATGGATCGGTTTCCTTGCGGGACAGGGGACGGACCATGCCATTTTGTCAGCCGGGCGTCGACCGCGGGCCACATTCTGCCCACGCACATATCGTTCGCCCGATTGACGCCGGACCATGCGAAGCCGCAAGCTCGGGAAGCCAAAGGCAGGGGAGAGGCGCCATGAAAACCGATCCGGTCGAGCCCGCCGATCTGGCGCGGTCCGTCATCAGCGTGCCGCCGCTGCCGCGCCTGGCCAGCGGATCACTATCCGCTGATGAGACGGCACGCCTCATCGACTGGCTCGTGGCCGGCGGTGTCTCGACATTCCTCTTCGGCGGCAACGCCAATCTCTACAATATGGGCGTTCGCGAGTTCGGCGCGCTGCTCGATCTGCTCGAATATGTCACG
This sequence comes from Kaistia soli DSM 19436, assembly GCF_900129325.1. Lineage (GTDB taxonomy): Bacteria > Pseudomonadota > Alphaproteobacteria > Rhizobiales > Kaistiaceae > Kaistia > Kaistia soli. The sequence continues at coordinate 26,778 of NZ_FQUP01000009.1, forward strand.
CCGGATGACGGCTGGACGATTCCCTCAATCGGCGCCGACTATGGCAAGGCGAGCGACCAGCTCGACGCACTCCGCGAGCGCGACTTTCCGACCGCGATGTTGCTGCCAGCTAGCGCGGCAACCACTCCGGCCGGTGTCGCGACGGGGCTGCGCCGCCTCGCCGATCGCTATGGGCGGCCGCTCGTCGCGTATGTGCGAAATGAGGGTTATCTCGCCCCGCGTGATCTCGCGGCGCTGTTCGAGGATGGCGCAATCTGCGCGCTGAAATATGCGATCGTACACACCAACCCGGCCGTCGATGCAACTTTGTCGGCGATGCTCGACGCCGTCGGCTCGGCGGAGCGGATCGTCAGCGGCATCGGCGAGCGGCCGGTGATCGCCCATCTTGGCGAGTTCGGCCTTGCAGGCTTCACGTCAGGATCGGTGTGCATCGCCCCGCACCTGTCGACCGCGATCCTGCATGCGCTGAAAGGCGGCGACAGTCACGCGGCGGCGGAACTCCGCGCCCATTTCCTGCCGCTCGAAGATCTGCGTGATGCTTATTCGCCGATCCGGGTGCTGCATGAGGCCGTCCGCCTCGCCGAGATCGCCGAAACCGGGCCGCTGGCACCGTTCCTCGCCAATATCGATGATGCATCGACGTTGGCCGAGATCGAGACGGCATCGAAGCGTCTTCGCGCTGTCAGCAAGCGGCACAGCGGCTGAACTCTTCGATCGTTCTGCCGCGCCGCACAAGTTCTTCTCAAGACTGTGTGCGTCCGCACAGCAAAAATCCTGCAGCGCAAAAGATACCCGCGCCAAATGGGTAGTTTATCATACGAATAACACCTTGGAATTTCTTGACCTCAACCGGAACGGCCGTTGCGGCACGCCAAACCCTTCAATATGCTGCGCCATCTCGGACGGGGAGGAAACGTCCGGGGATCTTTCGGGAGGAAAAGAATGACCAGGCTCATGAAGACGCTCGCGCTCGGCGCGGCCGTCTCGCTCGTCGGCACATACGCCTATGCCCAGTCCGGCTCGTTGGACAAGGCCGTGGGCGGCTACAGCTTCCAGGACGCGGCCAAGGAAGCGCCAGCCACAAAGGACTTTCATTCGAAGGACGGCAAGCTGACCTTCGCGATCATTACCCACACCGCCGGCAACGGCTTCTTCGACCCGACCTATGTCGGCGCCCAGGTTGCCGCCGATGCCTTCGGCATCAACCTCATCAAGCTCGGCTCGGAGGCGCCGGTCGATGATATTCCGCGCGAGATCGAGATCCTCAACCAGGTGATCAACGATCCGACGATCGACGGCCTGATCATGACGACGCCGCAGTCGGGCGCGTATGACGACATCGTCAAGAAGGCCTTCGCCAACGGCATTCCGGTCGCGACGACGAACTCGTTCGATCCGAAGATCCTGAACCGCTCGCAGATCAGCCACACCGGCCAGCTTTCGGCTGCGGCCGCGATCGGCGGCGAGGCGCTCGCCAAATGCGTGCTCGACAGCGGCGCCAAGGGCGGCTCGATCATCTTCCCGTCGACGACGACGCTCGGCAATGAGGAGGTCAACCGCCGCGTTACCGCCGCCTTCGAGGCAGCCGTGAAGGTGTTGAACGACGCCGGCCGGCTGAACGACTTCAAGGTTGACGCCGGCCCTGAAAATATCGGCATCGACGTCAACAAGGACGACATCACCAATTCCGTCGTCTCACTGATCGAGTCGCGCGGCGATGTCGTCGGCGGCTTCGCGGCCAACGGCTTCGTGACGCCGGCGCTCGGCGACGCGGTTGCGCAGCTGAAGCTCAATGGCAAGATCTGCGCCTTCGGCTTCGACCTTGGCCCCAAGCAGCAGGAGCAGATCCGGACGGGCGCCCTCACCGGCTCGCTCGGCCAGCAGCCGTTCCTGCAGGGCTTCTGGCCCGTGGCCCAGCTCTATCTGCAGATCGACCGCGGTGTCTCCGCCGCCAATCTCGACACGAGCGCGCAGCTTGTGACGAAGGACACGGTCGACCTGGTCGGCAAGCGCTTCGAGAACTGAGCATCGCCTTGGCGGCCCGCGTGCAGCGCGGGTCGCCACTGACTGCAACAGTCTTGTCATTGCTGGGCCTGGCCTGGCGATCCAGCCTATTCGCGCCAGCTCGGCCTCAATCGACACTTCCGGCTCGAGCCAGGGGATGCCGGGGAACCTGCCAGCGCATTCGAGACCGACAGATTCATGACAGCGATCAGCACCGCCCCGCCCCTTCGCCGACGCCTGCCGCTTGAACTGATCGGCGGCTGGGAGGTCGGGCTGCTCGCCTTCATGGTGCTGCTCTATGTGGCTGGCGTCTTCATCAATCCGAAATTCTTCGGCCAGGCCGACGCCTTTTCGGCGATCCTGCGCGACGCGGCCCGCTTCGGCGTGATGGCCGCCGGAATGACCTTCGTCATCGTCAACAAGGATCTCGATCTCTCGGTCGGCTCGACCTTCGGCCTCGTGGCCACGGTCTTTTCGCTCGCCTTCTCGCAGTCCTATTACGACCTCGGTGTCTGGCCGTCCCTGATCGCGGCGATCCTTGCAGGCCTTGCGGTTGGGCTGATCAACGGCTTCTTCGTCACCGTGCTGAGGGTGCCGTCCTTCATCACGACCCTGACAATGCTGTTCATCGGCCGCGGCCTCGTTCTCGGTCTGACTGGCGGCAAGACCGTCTCCTATAGCGAGAAGGCGGCGAGCCAGGCGGCGTGGTTCGTGCAGATCGGCGAAACCAACGCGCTCGGCTTCAACAATCAGATCCTGATCTTCATCCTCGTGACGATCGTCGGCATGGTGGTCCTCGCCAAGACCCGCTGGGGCTATGAGACCTATGCGACCGGCGGCAATGAACTGGCCGCGACCTATGCCGGCATTCCAACCCGGCGCGTGCGCATGCGCGGCTATGTGCTCTCGGCGCTGGCGGCGACGCTTGCCGGCCTGATGAGCGTCGCGCAGGACAAGGGCATCACCTCGCAATACGGCCAGGGCGCAGAGCTCATCGTGATCGCGGCGGTCATCGTGGGCGGCGCATCGATCCTCGGCGGGCGGGGACGATTGCTCGGCGGCGCCCTCGGCGCGATCCTAGTCACGCTGATCGATAAGGTGCTGCGCGAGGGCATTCCGATGACGCGCACCGTCAAGGTGGGCAATATCGACATGCAGGTGCAGGGCATGGCGCAGTTGCCGCCCGGCGCCGTGCCGGCCTTTCTCGGCCTGATCCTGCTCCTCTCGGTGCTAATCGAGCCGTGGATCATCCGCCGCAACGTCTTTCCGCGCCTCTTTGCCCGCATGACGGGCCGGCCCCTGCCCCCGATCATCGAGGTCGGCGGCGTCGCCATTGAGGGCGCGCAGACCAAGGGCTCGTCGGCATCCGATCGGTCGATGCGAGCCCGAGGCCCGATTGGCCGCTTCCTATCGCGCCGGGATGCCGCCGCCATCCTGCTCGCCATCGCGCTCTGGTGCGTCGGGCTTTATCTGAGGCCCGACTTCTGGGGCTCGATCGACAATTCTTTCAACCTGATGCTGTCCTTCACCGAGGTCGGACTGCTCTCGATCGGCATGACCTATGTCATCGCCAATGGCGACATCGACCTGTCGGTGGGCTCGGTGCTCGCCCTATCGGCGGCGACCTGCGCTTTCCTGATGAAGCAACTCGGCTTCGATCCCGCCACCGCGGTCTTCATCGCGCTCGTCGCTGGCGCGGCGGCGGGCCTCGTCAATGCCCTGCTGACGGTCGGGTTTGGCCTGCCCGCCTTCGTCGCGACGCTCGGCATGTTCTACATGGCGCGTGGCATCGGCGCCTGGCTGACGGCGGGGCGGCAGCTATCGTCCTTCCCCGAGGTCTTCAATCTGCTCGGACGCAAGCTGATCGACGCGCTGACCTATTTCGGCATCGCGCCAGCCAAGGGCACGCTCGTCTACGATGTCGCGGCGGCGCTCAGCGTCCAGACCATCTTCATGGTCGTCGTCGCGATCATCGCTGGCGTCGTGCTCGGCAAAACGCCGTTCGGTCAAATGATCTATGCGACCGGCGGCAATCGCCGCGCCGCCGAATATGCCGGCATCAGCACCGGACGGGTACGCGCCATCAGCCTCGTCTTCTCCGCGCTCTGCGCCGCCTGCGCCGGCGTCATTTATGTCGCCTTCCTCAGGAGCTTCAATCCTTCGGCTGGACAGCTCCGGGAACTAGACGCCATCGCGGCGGTCATCATCGGCGGCGGCTCGATCTTCGGTGGCTATGGCACGGTGCTCGGCGCGTTGGCCGGCGCTGCTGTGATCGCCCTGATCCGGGCCCTGCTCTCGCTGCAGTTGATCCTTGGCAATGGCCAATCCTTCGTGATGCCGCAGCACTGGGTCAATGTCTTCATCGGCCTGATCCTGATGGTCGCCGTCGTTGGCGATGTCTGGATCCGCCAGGGCGACCTCATCGGCTCGATCAGGCGACGCCTCGCGGCGCGCCGCGCCATCCATCCTCACGCCGCGTCCTGACGCCGGGAGCCTGCCATGTCAGACCGAAACTCCGCCCCGCTTCTCATCGAAATGCGCAATATCTCCAAGGCCTTCGGGCCGGTGCAGGCGCTGCGCAATATCAATCTGACGCTGGCGCCTGGCGAGATCCTCGGCCTCGTCGGCGATAATTCGGCCGGCAAGTCGACGCTGATGAAGGTGATGACCGGTGCCTATCAGCGCGATTCCGGCGAGGTGCTGGTCGACGGCCGCGAGACCCATTTCAAGAGCCCGCATGAAAGCCGTGAGGGCGGCATCGAGATGATTTACCAGGACTTCGCTTTATGCGGAAACATGGACATCGCGCAGAACATCTTCCTTGGCCGCTGGCCGAGAAAAGGCCTCTTCGTCGATCGTAAGCGCATGTATGCCGAGGCCGACGAGGTGCTGAAGCGGCTCAAGGTCGACGTCAATTCGGTGTTCCAGAAGGTAGAGAGCCTTTCGGGCGGCCGGCAGCAATCGGTTGCGATTGCCCGTGCCATCTCGTTCAATCCGCGCGTGGTGGTGCTTGATGAGCCGACGGCGAACCTTTCCGTCATGGCAACCGAACGCTTGCTGGAGACGATGGCGGAGTTGAAGCGCCACGGCGTCGCGCAGATCATCATCTCGCATCGCCTGACAGACATCTTCGAGGTCGGCGACCGCATCATGGTGATGAAGCGCGGCCAAAATGTCGGCGACCGCTACATTGCCCACACAGACGAGGCCGAAGTGCTGGAGTTGATCGTCTCAGGCACCCCGGAAACGGCGCTGACAGCCGATCAGGCGCTCGCGGCCCGCGCCGCCTGAAGGTTCGCGGCGAAGGTTCGACAGCGGCGGCTTGCCAAGCGCCCCAGGCCGCGCAATGGTCGGAGCTTCACCGCATCGCAGGAATCTATTTCCATGGCTCATCATGGCGCCCCGCCTCTGGCCGCGGCTCCGATCGAGGTCGGCTCCCTCGAACTCGCGACGTCGGAGGTCATGCTGGCGAAGCTCGAAACGCGGCGTTCGGTGCCGCTGCGGAGTTTCACGGATGACGCGGTCCCCGATCGCGATCTCGAGCGAATGCTGACGCTGGCCGCCCGCACGCCGGATCACGGACGCCTCGTGCCCTGGCGCTTCATCGTCGTCGCCGGCGCGGCGCGCGAGACGGTCGGTCGGCGGCTTGATGCACTTTATGCGGCGCGAAATCCCGATCTTGCACCGGCGAAGCAGGATATGTGGACCCTCTACATGCTGCGGGCGCCTGTGACAGTGATTGTCGTCAGCCGCGCCGACCCCGCCGCCAAGATCCCCGTCTGGGACCAGGAACTCTCTGCCGGCGCCGCCGGCATGAACCTCATCACAGCCGCCGCCGCGCTCGGCTATGCCGCGCAGTGGCTGCTCAAATGGCCCGGCCGCGATGGCGAGGCAGCCGCAATCTTCGGTGTCGTTGCCTCGGAGCGGGTCGCAGGCTTCATCCATCTTGGGCGGCAGAGCGAAAAGCCCGCCGACCGGCCGCGCCCTGCCCTTGCCGACGTCGTCACGCGCTGGACGGGCTGACCACGGCGACGCGCCGCTCGCGATGAATGCTGTAGAGGCCGGTCGCAACCACAATCAGAGTCCCGATGATCGTGTAGCTGTCGGGGATATCGCCCCAGACGAGATAGCCGATCGTGATCGCATAGAGGATCACGACGTAGCGGAACGGCGCGATCACCGCCAAAGAGCCGCCGCGCATCGCCAGAATCATGGTCCCATAGCCGATCAGCAGCAGGCAGGCGGCCCCTGACAGGATCACCCACTCATACGTTGAAGGGATGAGCCATGTCTCTCCAAGCGCGATCACGCCGCCGGTCAGCGTCACGGCGGCGGCGGTCACCGCCGTCACCAGCAGCGTCGGCATGCCCACCGGAAAGCTCCGCGTGACAAGATCGCGCATCGTGATGAACGCCATCGAGCCAAGCGCGGCCAGCGCATAGGCGTCGAAACCGGCGACGCCCGGCCGCATGACGATCATCACGCCAACGAAGCCGACCGCTATCGCCGACCAGCGCCGCCAGCCGACGACCTCGCCGAGAAACACCGCCGCTGCCGCCGTGGTCATCAGCGGCACGATCTGGTTGACGGCCGAGATGTTGGCGATCGGCATGTGGAAAAGGGCGTAAAGATAGAGCACCGTCGCGACGACCTCACCGACCGTCCGCCAGAAAACCAGCGGATTGAGCGCATGGCGCCAGTAGCGATGCGTGCCTGTCGCGAAGAGCACGACGAGGATCAGAACCAGTCCGACACCGCCGCGCATGACCAGAATCTGCCCTGTCGGCAGGCGAGCGCTCGCGAGCTTGATGAGCGTGTCATTGAGGATGAAGACGAGGCTCGACAGCAAAATCATGCTGATGCCCCGAATATTGGCCTGGAAGGAGGTCATGTCAGGTGGGTGCAGGGCGGCGTGCGGCGCCGCGGAGAATCCGGGCCGGACAGAATGGTCGCGGCAGAGGCAGCATGACCAATTACGTGGCAACGTGCAATGACGCCGCTTGATGAAGGATGCCTATCGGATGCCGGCTAGGCGGCCAGCCAGAGCCGCCCGAGGCCTCCTGCCTGACCCAGCACAGGATCGCTGTCCGGCCGTGGAACCGACGCGATCCGCTTACGCAGCGTGACCGCATCCCCCTCACCGGCCCTGACGAGGTCGTAGTCGGCGTCTGGCGGATAGGCGCCGACCACGAGGAGATCCGCGCCGGCTTCGATCAGCCTGTGGCCGGTGCCCGCTGGCAGGAGTACCGCATCACCGGCGACAACGGAGACGATCGGCCCGCTTTCGCCGCCGAACTGCACATCAGCCCTGCCCCGCGCGATGCCGAGCACTTCATGCGTCACAGAATGAAAGTGGGTGAACCGATAGATTCCGTTGCGAAAACCAACCGGCCAGCCATTCGCCTCGAACAGCGTGTCGAAGGCGTGGTCATCATCGGCCAGCGCCTCCACCGTCAGGGCGCCGCGATAGGCCAGCAAGGGCCAGTGAGGATGGTTGGGCGTCGCGCCTTCGTCGGCAAAAGCAAGAGGTTCGATCAGCATCGTCATGTCCCGGCCCGACCGGGACGGCTTCAGCCGCCGGTCATGCTCATATGTCGGCCAAGCGCCGGCCGATTGTGGTCCCTATCGATAATGAAATCGTGGCCCTTCGGTTTCCGGGCAATCGCCTCGTCGATGGCGGCAGCGATCAGGTCATTGCCCTCCGAGGCGCGCAGCGGCGTCCTCAGGTCGCGTGCATCTTCCTGGCCGAGGCACATGAACAGCGTGCCCGTGCAGGTGACGCGGACGCGATTGCAGGTTTCGCAGAAATTATGCGTCAGCGGCGTGATGAAGCCGATGCGGCCGCCGGTCTCCGCAACCGTGACATAGCGCGCGGGTCCGCCCGTCCGATAAGCGCTCTCGGTGAGTGTCCAGCGCTCGGAGAGGTCGCGTCGCACCTGCGACAGCGGCAGATACTGATCCGTCCGGTCACCATCGATCTCGCCGAGCGGCATTGTCTCGATCAGCGTCAGGTCCATGTCGCGGCCATGCGCCCAGCGGATCATCGCGTCATATTCATGCTCGTTGACGCCCTTCAGCGCCACGGCATTGATCTTGACCTTGATACCGGCAGCGAGCGCCGCATCGATACCCTCCTGAACCACCCGTAGGTCGCCGCGCCGCGTGATGGCCCGGAAGCGATCGGGATCGAGCGTATCGACCGAGACATTGATGCGCCGGACACCCGCGGCGGCGAGATCCTTTGCGTAGCGCGACAGCTGCGATCCATTGGTGGTCAGCGTCAATTCATCGAGACGCCCCGCCTCGATATGGCGCGAAAGGGACTGGATCAGGCTCATGATGTTGCGGCGGACAAGCGGCTCGCCGCCGGTCAGCCGGAGCCGCCGGACACCCTTCTCGATGAAAACCGAGCAGAGCCGGTCGAGCTCCTCGAGAGTGAGCACTTCCCGCTTGGGCAGAAAGGTCATGTCCTCGGCCATGCAATAGACACAGCGGAAATCGCAACGATCCGTCACGGAAACCCGCAGATAGCGGATTGATCGGCCGAACGGATCGACCATCGGGGCCGCGGCGCCCGTCGTGGACAGGATGGTGGTCATTGTCGTTTCCGATGGCGACTTGGCGGACGTCTCTGCAAACATGATGTAGAGGATGAACGGCGCGGATCAAAGTCCGAACGACCGCGCTCTCAGTCCCGTGACCGGAATCCGCATCCATGCCCGACACCGCGCAGACGCCCTGGCCGACCGAAATCCGGCTGTCGCCTGACAAGCATAGTCTTTCTGTCGCCTTCGACGATGGCAGCGCGTTCACCTTCAGCGCAGAATTCCTGCGGGTCACCAGCCCTTCGGCCGAAGTGCAGGGCCATGCGCCATCGCAGCGCCAGACCGTGCCGGGCAAGATTGACGTCAGCATCCGGTCGATCGACCCAGTGGGAAACTATGCCGTCCGGCTCAATTTCGACGACGGGCATCACACGGGTCTGTTCTCGTGGAAATACCTTGCCGAACTCGGCCGCGACCATGATTCGCTCTGGGCGCGCTATCTGGAGGAGATCGCGGCGAAAGGGCTCAGCCGAAGCCGCTGACGCGTCAGAGCCGCGCGAAGGGCTGGATCAGACGCCCGAGCAGGCCGCTCAGCCGGATCTGCCCGTCGAGCGCGACGACACAAAGACATGGTAAGTCCGAATCGACCATTGGGCGATGGTCCGTCGCTTCGTCCGCCTCCTCGAAGTCGCCAGGCCCGAACCGTCCGGCCTCATCGCGATAGGAACCGCTGAGGACGCAGGTCAATTCCACGCCTTCGTGGCTGTGCTGCGGCATGCGCCGGCCAGGATCGATCTTGAAGAGCAGCACCCGGCAATCGCCATCCTTGGGGACGCCGACGCTGCGCACACGCGTTCCTGGACCGAGCCAGCGCCACGGCCCGAGCGGAAAGCGGCGCAGCGGCTCCGGCAAGTCGGTCATTTCGTTGAGAGCGGTCTCGACGACGGATTCGCCCCCATCCGCATCGATCCGGGCCATGAGGTTGCGAAACGCATTCTCTCCAAGCCGTGTCGGCGGTAGCCGCTCGATCAGATGGCCGCCGACGCGCTGTAGCGTCTCGACGAGCCGCCCGGAGTCGGGACAAAGCGAGATATGGGCAGCAACGACGGCTGCCTCGGGTCCGCGCAGCGTCCCTGCGGCGTAGGCGAGAAGCGTTTCTTCGCTCGGTTTGTAGGTAATCGTGCTCATTGCGTCTCGCTCAGCAGGCCGCGCAGCCGGATGATGGCCAGCCGCAGGCGCGACTTGACCGTTCCGAGCGGGATGCCGAGTTCTCGTGCGATCTCGGCATGGGCCTTCTCGTGAAAATAGGACAGTGTGACGATACGGGACTGCTCGGCAGTCAGGGCCGCGAGCGCCGAACTGACCCGCGCGGCATCGTCCGCACCGGTGAGGATCGTGTCGGGCTGCTCGGGGTCATCGGGCAGTTCAGTCAGATCCGGCTCGCGCTGACCGAGCTTCTCGCGCCGCGCGGCATCGATGCGCAGATTGCGGGCGATGGTGAAAATCCACGTCGAGGCGCCGGCCCGGGCAGGATCAAACAGCGCCGCCTTACGCCAGACAGTCAGCATGGCCTCCTGGGCAAAGTCTTCGGCTGCGCCAGGATTAGCGCCGGCGCGCATCAGATAGGTTTTCAGCCGCGGCGCGAAATGGTCGAACAGCCGTGCAAAAGCCTCACGGTCTCGGTTCTGCCCGACCGCTTCGATAAGGCGGCCGAGTTCGGAAGGGTGGGAAGGCTGCATCAGCAACGCCCCCGCTGCCTTACCCGACCGGCCATGGCTGACATTTGGCTTCATGCTCCCTGATACGCGCGACAATCCTATCCGGATCACGCATCCAATTCTGCTGCCGATCCGTATCCATCTCCAGTGACCCGCAAATGAGCAGCGCGGCAGACCCCGCCGGACCAAGGATGCGCAGTGGTGAATGGAGAACGTCTGAGGATCGCAGTGATCGGTTCCGGCATTTCGGGCCTTTCGGCGGCCTGGCTGCTGTCGGGACGCCACGAGGTCACTCTCTATGAACGGGCTGAGCGGCTCGGCGGACATTCGAACACTGTGACGGCTAGGCTACACGATGCGTCCGTTGCCGTTGATACAGGCTTCATCGTCTACAATGAGCCGGCCTATCCGAACCTCACGGCGCTCTTCGCCCATCTCGGCGTCGCGACGAAGCCGTCCGACATGTCATTCGCGGTTTCTCTGCGTGGGGGTGAGCTGGAATATTCGGGTACTGGCCTCAGTGGCCTTTTCGCTCAGAAGCGCAATCTAGGCCGCCCGCGTTTCTGGTCGATGCTGCGCGACCTCACGCGCTTCTACCGCGAGGCGCCGCGCGATCTGGCGTTGATGAGCGAGCAAAGCCTGTCGCTCGGACAATATCTCGCCGAGCGCGGCTATGGCGCCGCCTTTCGCGACGATCACCTGCTGCCGATGGCGGCCGCCGTTTGGTCCGCGCCCGCCAGCGACATGCTGGACTATCCGGCCGCCGGCTTCATCCGCTTCTGCGCCAATCACGGCCTGCTGAAGCTCACCGATCGCCCCGTCTGGCGAACCGTCACGGGCGGCAGTCGCTCTTATGTCGAAGTGTTCGCTGCCGCGCTCGCCAACTCCATCCGTCTGTCGCGTGGCGCCGCGAACGTCACCCGGCATGGCTCGACGGTCAGTGTGCGCGACGACACCGGCGCTTCGGCCGATTTCGACCATGTCGTGATCGCGACCCATGCCGACCAGGCCTTGTCGCTGATCGAGCGTCCGACGGCGGACGAAGTGCGGCTTCTCGGCGCCTTCCGCTACAGCCGCAACCTGACGGTTCTGCATTCCGACGAGAGCCTGATGCCGAAGCGCCGCTCGGTCTGGTCCAGCTGGAACTATCTCGACAATGGCGACGGACTCTGCGTCACCTATTGGATGAACCGCCTGCAAGGTCTTCCCGGGCGCAATCTCTTCGTGACGCTCAATCCGCCGCGGCCGCCGCGCGCCGGCACGCTGCTGCACAGCGAGATTTACGAACACCCAGTCTTCGATGGCCCTGCATCGGCGGCGCAGTCCTCGCTTTGGTCACTGCAGGGCAAGCAACGCCTCTGGTTCTGCGGCGCCCATTTCGGTGCCGGGTTCCATGAGGATGGCCTGCAATCGGGCCTTGCCGTCGCCGAACAGCTCGGCGGCGTCCGCCGCCCATGGACCGTCGCCAATGAGAACGGGCGCATCCAGATCGAGGACCAGCCGCGCGGCAGGGAGCCGGTTCGTTGAATCCCGCATCCGGTCTCTTCAGCGGAACCGTCGTCCATCGACGCCTCAGACCCAAGCGCCACCAGTTGCGCTACCGCGTCTTCTGGCTGCTGCTCGATCTCGACGAACTCGACGCGTTGGACGGGCGGCTGCGGCTTTTCTCGCGTGGCCGCTTCAACATGTTGTCCTTCTACGACGGCGATCACGGCGCGAGCGATACGATGACGCTCCGCCAGCTCGTGACTGGCCAGTTGCACGCGGCCGGCATCACGCAGCCGATCGCCGCGATCCGCCTGCTGACCATGCCCCGCATGTTCGGCTACGCCTTCAATCCGATCAGCCTGTTCTTCTGTCACGCTCCTGACGGGCAACTCGCGGCGATCGTCTACGAGGTGCACAACACGTTCGGCCAGCGCCACAGCTATATCGCCGCGATCGACGGCCCTGCCGACTCTGACAACCTTTTCCGCCATGCCTGCCAAAAGCAGTTCTACGTCTCGCCGTTCCTCGGCATGGACCTCGACTACGACTTTGCGGTGCGCCCACCGGCAGACGCCGTGTCGCTTGCGGTTAACGGCTCGGACGAGGCTGGCATTGTCATCGCAACGTCGATGACCGGTGAGCGACATGCGATCACCGACCGATCGCTGCTCGGCGCGGTGTTCTCCCATCCCCTGCTGACATTGAAGGTCATCGCAGGGATCCATTGGGAGGCTTTGAAGCTTTGGCGAAAGGGCGTCCCGCTGACGCGGCGACCACCACCGCCCTCAATTGCCGTAACCCTGATAACCGAGAGACAGCGTGAGGAAGTCCATGTCGGCGCGTGATCCATCCATAACCTCGGGAGCCGGCCGAACCTTCCGCCTTGTGCCGGATGTCGGTGCGATCATCGTCCGTATGCTGCTGAAGCGTATCCGGCGCGGGCGCCTTGTCGTCGTGACACCGTCTGGGCGCCACATCGTCCAGATCGGCGCAGAAGCCGGGCCCGAAGCCATGCTGATCCTGCACAGTTGGCGGGCGCTTCGCCGCGTGATCACGGGCGGCGCAACGGGCTTTGCCGAGGGCTGCATGGCTGGCGACTGGACTGCGCCGAACCTGCCAGCGCTCATCGAGCTGCTGGCGCTCAACGGCGATCATCTCGGGCAGCTCGACGATGGCACGCCACTGAAACGGTTGCTTGACAGGCTGACGCATCGCGGCAATCGCAACACTCGCGACGGCAGCCGCCGCAACATCGCCTTCCACTACGATCTCGGCAACACGTTCTACAGGCGCTGGCTGGATAGTGGCATGCAGTACTCGTCCGCGATCCGATGCGGTCACGAGACGCTTGAGGAAGCGCAGCAGCACAAGCTCGACCGCATCGTCGAACTCCTCAAGCTGAACGGGGGCGAACGCGTGCTCGAGATCGGTTGCGGCTGGGGCGCCGTCGCTGAGAGACTGGCGATGAACGGCTGCGCCGTCACCGGCGTGACGCTGTCGGCCGAGCAACTGGACTATGCAACCGAAAGACTCGCGAGCGCCGGCCTTTCCGCCGATCTGCGGCTGGAGGACTATCGCGACGTCACCGGCGCCTTCGACCGGATCGTGTCGATCGAGATGATCGAGGCCGTCGGCGAGGAATACTGGCCAGCCTATTTCAAGACGGTGCATGATCGGTTGCAGCCGGGCGGCCGCGCGGTCATCCAGGCGATCCTGATCGCCGAAAACCGCTTCGAGAATTACCGTCGCAATCCCGATTTCATCCAGACCCACATCTTCCCCGGCGGCATGCTGCCGACGCGCGGCCTGATGCGCGAGCAGGCGGCAGCAGCAGGACTGGTGTTCCGACACGAGGAATTGCACGGCGACAGCTATGCCTGGACGCTCAACGAGTGGCGGAGCCGCTTCCACACCGCCTGGACCGCGATCGAGGCGCAAGGCTTCGACGACCGCTTCCGCCGCATGTGGGACTATTATCTCGCATATTGCGAAGGCGGCTTCCGCGCCGGCACGATCGATGTCGGGCTGTATGTGCTGGAGCGTCCGCGCAATCCATAAGGCTCAAGGGGCCGTTGCCATCCTGCAACGACGATCGTCAAACATTAAAACTCGGACAGTTGGATGCTTGCCTGCGGCACCCGACCTGATCTATCTCGCTCCTGTCTGACAGGAGTTTGGATGTCACGTTCGTCACAGTCCCGGTGATCCCCTGCCGTTAAGGCAGGGAACGAAGCCCGAGAGCGCTGCGCTCCCGGCCCGCTGAAATGCGGCTTCGATCACCCGATTCAGACGATCATTCCCATGAATATTTCCAAACGCGAGCAACGCGTGTTGCACGCGCTCGCCCAGGGCGGACTGATCCGCCATGTCAAAGACGAGACCGGCCGTATTGTTGCCGCCGACTGCCTCAACCGCGATGGTTGGGCGCTCACGGACTGCTCGATGAAGCTTTTCCAGCGGCTGCGACGGCGGCGCTTCGTCGCCTCGAGCGGCGGTGGGCCTTATCGGATCACGCGCCTCGGCCTTGATGCGGTGCGCGCGCAGCTCGACAACAGGTAAAGAGACGACCGGCGGCGACGCTTCAGTTGCCGCCGGTTCGCTCCGCGATTGCCTTACGTTCGAACGCAATGTTCCAATCGATCAGCTTCGACCACAAGCTGCGGGCAAGATCGGGATCAAGCCCCGCAGTGCCCGCACGCGCCGCGACATGGGACAACACTTCGTCAATCCGTGCCGGCACCACGGCCTCCTCGGGCGAAGCTTTCAGTTCCGCCATGCGGCGGACATAACCGAAGCGACTGGCCAGAAGCCCTATCAGTTCGCCGTCGAGCCGGTCGATCTCGGCCCGGATATCTTCCTTGGTCGCGCAGTCTGCGGGAGCCTTGGACATGCCGGACCTCACCACCAGCGAGCGGGTGTGAAGCTGCCCGCCGCGTCTTCGACGACATGGGCGAGACGAAACAGCGTCTCCTCTTCGAAGGGTCGGCCGATGAGTTGCAAACCGAGCGGCAGGCCGGTGCTGTCGAGCCCTCCCGGCACGGCGATCCCCGGCAGACCGGCCATGTTGACCGTGACCGTGAACACGTCGTTCAGATACATTTCGACCGGCGAGGCGAGCGCCATCTCCTGCAGCCCGAACGCCGCCGACGGTGTCGCGGGGGTCAGGACGGCGTCGACGCCGGCCTCGAAGGCGATGTCGAAATCGCGCTTGATCAAGGTGCGGATCTTCTGCGCACGCACGTAATAGGCATCGTAATAGCCGGCCGAGAGCACATAGGTGCCGATCAGGATGCGGCGCTTCACCTCGCGGCCGAAACCAGCAGCGCGGCTGTTCTCATACATCGAGACGATGTCATCTCCGGGAACGCGGAGCCCATAGCGGACACCGTCATAGCGGGCGAGATTCGACGAGGCCTCGGCGGGCGCCACGATGTAGTAGGCCGGAAGCGCATATTTCGTGTGTGGCAGCGAGATGTCGACGATCTCGGCACCGGCCGCCTTTAGCCATTCAATGCCCTGCTGCCACAGCGCCTCGATCTCAGCCGGCATGCCGTCGAGCCGATATTCGCGCGGGATGCCGATACGCAGCCCCTTGACCGACTGGCCGATCGCGGCCTCGTAGTCGCCAACGGGCAGGTCGACCGAGGTCGTGTCCTTCGGATCGACGGAAGCCATCGACTTCAAGAGGATGGCCGCGTCGCGCACGGTGCGGGCAATCGGGCCAGCCTGGTCAAGCGACGAGGCAAAGGCGGCGATGCCCCAGCGCGAGCAGCGGCCATAGGTCGGTTTGATGCCGACCGTGCCCGTGAACGCGGCAGGCTGGCGGATCGAGCCGCCGGTATCGGTCGCCGTGGCACCCGCGCAGAGCCTTGCCGCGACGGCCGCAGCGGACCCGCCCGACGAGCCGCCGGGCACCAGCGGCATGTTGGAGCCTTCGCGGCGCCATGGATTGGTGACCGGACCGTAATAGGAGGTCTCGTTCGACGAGCCCATCGCGAACTCGTCCATGTTGAGCTTGCCGAGCATCACCGCCCCATCGGCCCAAAGATTGGCCGTGACGGTCGATTCATAGGTCGGCTTGAAGCCGGCAAGCACGTTGGACGCCGCCTGCGTGTGGACGCCTTCCGTAGCGAAGAGGTCTTTGACGCCGATCGGTACGCCTTCAAGCGGTCGCTGCTCGCCGCTGGCAAGGCGGGCATCCGATGCTTCGGCCATGGCAAGCGCCTGCTCCGGCGTCTCGACAATATAGGCGTTGAGCGAACGTGCCGCCTCTATCGCCGCGAGATAGGACTTGGTCAGCTCGACTGCGGAAAATGCCTTGGTGGCAAGGCCGTCGCGGATCTCGGCGATGGAAAGGCTGGTCAGGTCGTCGGCACGGGTCATCGGATTCTCGCGTCAGAAGGCGGCGGATGCAGGGATCGAAGCGGCGCGCGGAATGAGCGCTGCCGGCGTTTTCACTCGATGACCTTGGGCACCATGAAGAAATCATCGTCGGAAGCCGGCGCGTTGGCGACGACCTTGTCGGCATAGAAACCGTCCGTCACCACGTCGTCGCGCATCTTCATCACCTGCGCCACCACGGAGGTGAGCGGCTCAACGGCGCTGACATCGACCTCATTCAGTTGTTCCGCAAAACCGAGGATCGCATTGATCTCGGACTGGAAGGCGACTGTCTCTTCGTCCGATATGGCGATGCGGGCGAGACGGGCGACGCGCTTCACGGTGGCGATGTCGACGGACATGGCGGAATCCTTCGGAACAACAGGCGGATCGGGCGGCAGGCGGCCGCCGCTCGCTATATCATCGTGCCTCGGCGCGCCGCAACCAAGCGCGGCAAAAGCCGGACGATTGTCGCGCCGTCGCCGTTTGGATAGGCTGGATCACATCCGATGAACCCCCTCGCCGCCCCATCACCGGGTTTTTGTCGCGACTGCCTCACCGGGGCCGCCGGCCTTGCGCGCTGCCGCGCCTGCGGCAGCCCGCGCATCGCCAGCCATCCGGAACTCTCCACGCTTTCGATCGCCCATGTCGACTGCGACGCATTCTATGCCTCGATCGAGAAACGCGACGATCCGAGCCTTCGCGACAAGCCGCTGATCATCGGCGGCGCGCGGCGCGGCGTTGTCTCCACCGCCTGCTATATCGCGCGCATCCGCGGCGTCCGCTCGGCGATGCCGATGTTTCAGGCTCTGAAGCTCTGTCCCGATGCGGTCGTCATCCGCCCGAACATGGAAAAATACGTCGCGGTCGGCCGGGAAATCCGCGAGCGCATGCTGGCGATGACCCCATTGGTCGAGCCGATCTCCATCGACGAGGCCTTTCTTGACCTCACCGGCACCGAAAGGCTGCATGGGGCGTCGCCGGCCCTGCAGCTCGCCCGCTTCGCCCGCAGCATCGAGAAGGAGGTCGGCATCACGATCTCAGTCGGCCTCTCCTTCAACAAATTCCTCGCCAAGATCGCATCCGACCAGGATAAGCCCCGCGGCTATTCCGTTATCGGCCGCGCCGAGGCGGTCAGCTTCCTGGCGCCGCAGAAGGTCGGCCTGATCTGGGGCGTCGGCAAGGCATTTGAGCAGAAGCTCGCCGCCGACGGCATCCGCACCATCGGCCAGATCCAGGCGATGGAGGAAGCGGAGCTCGCGCGCCGCTATGGCTCGATGGGCCTTCGCCTCGCGCGGCTGTCGCACGCCGACGATCGCCGCGCCGTCGATCCGCGCCATGATGCGAAGTCGATCGGTGCCGAGACGACCTTCAACACCGACATAGCCGCCCTGGCCGACCTCCGCCCGGTCCTTCGCCATCTGTGCGAGAAGGCCGCAGGCCGGTTGAAGCGCGCCAATCTTGCCGCGCATACCGTGACGCTCAAGCTGAAGACGGCCGACTTCCGCCTGCGCACCCGGGCGCGCCAACTCGCAGATCCCTCGCGTCTGGCCGACCGCATCTTCCGTGCCGCCGAGGAGCTTCTGGCCAAGGAGATCGACGGAACGCCGTTCCGCCTCATCGGGGTCTCGCTTTCGCATTTCGAGGATCCGGCGCTCGCGGATCCCGATGATCTCCTCGACCCGGCCGCCGCCAAGCGCGCCGCCGCGGAAGCCGCGATCGACAAAGTGCGCGAGCGTTTCGGCAAGACGGCGCTCGAACACGGGATCACGTTCCGCCGCGACGACTGATCGCCCTCTCCGCCGTCGGCCGGCGCGCGGCTAATCCAACACGTTGATATGCTGGGAAATCCGATGGTAGTCGTCGACGACCTGCTGCGTGCTCAGCACGAGAATCTCGGCCGTCGAATCGCTCGGCGTGGCGACCCAGTGTGGTTTTGAAGTCGAAAAATGCAGCGAGTCGCCGGATTGAAGCTCGTAGATGACGCCCTCGATCACATATCGGATCGTTCCACCTAGCACGTAGACAATGAGCTCGCCGTCATAGGAAAAGACCTTGGACCGCAATGCGGAAGGCAAATAGAGCTTCACGGCACTTAGCAGTTGCGTGGGGAAGCTGGTTGAGAGCCGTTCATAGGAGCCGGCTTCGTCCTTGATCTGGTAGGCGATCCGGCCCTCGCGACGCGAAACGGAGATCGGCAGGTCCGATTCCTGCAGCAGGCCGCTGACAGTCATTTCGAGAGACTGGGCTATGAGGGCGAGTGACGCCAGCGACGGCTTGGTGATGTTGCGCTCGACCTGGCTGAGAAAGCCAACCGACAGTCCAGTCATCGACGCCACTCGCTCCAGGGTCAGACGCCGCTGGCGGCGGGCATCGCGAATGCGTTTGCCGAGCTTCATATGATCCGTCATGCAACCGCGCCTTTGGTGGCACCGGCTGAATGACCAACGGCCGTCACGAACCCCTGCGGCATCGATCACCTTGTCGAGGGTCGGGAACTACCCACGGCAGCCCATCATTCGCTGCCATCCAGCGGGATTAAAGGCGGCGACCCCCGTAAACCCCGGCCCGACTCCCACTGAATCGCTCTCGACAGTAAGGATCGCCTACTAACTTGTCACCCATCGAACAATCGCGGTGCGGTTGTGCCGCGGGCTATACGCCCGCGGCCCCGGCAGGGATGATCAGCTCTTTAGGATGCTGCGGCCGGCATACTGACCCTGAATGCCGAGCTGCTCCTCGATGCGGATGAGCTGGTTGTACTTGGCGGTCCGGTCCGAACGAGCGAGTGAGCCGGTCTTGATCTGCCCGCAATTCGTCGCGACGGCGAGATCGGCGATCGTCGAATCCTCGGTCTCTCCCGAACGATGCGACATGACGGCGGTGTAAGCGGCCTTGTGTGCCATCGCCACGGCGTCGAGCGTTTCGGTCAGCGAGCCGATCTGGTTGACCTTGACGAGGATCGAGTTGGCGGTCCCCGACTTAATGCCGCGCGAAAGGCGCTCGGTGTTCGTCACGAAAAGGTCGTCGCCGACGAGCTGGACCTTCTTGCCGATCGAATCCGTCAGGCCCTTCCAGCCGGTCCAGTCGTCCTCGCTCATGCCGTCCTCGATCGAGATGATCGGGAACTTGGACGAGAGGTCGGCGAGGTAGGCGATCTGCTCGTCGATGGTACGGACGACGCCTTCGCCCTCGTAATTATACTTGCCGTCCTTGAAGAACTCGGTCGCCGCGCAGTCGAGGCCGAGATAGATGTCCTCGCCGAGCTTGTAGCCGGCCTTCTCGATCGCCTTGGCGACGAAATCGAGCGCAGCGACAGCCGACGGAAGATTCGGTGCGAAGCCGCCCTCGTCGCCGACATTGGTGTTGTGGCCCGCGTCCTTCAGCGCCTTCTTCAGCGTGTGGAACACTTCGGAGCCCCAGCGGACCGCTTCAGCCAGCGACGGCGCGCCGACGGGCAGGATCATGAATTCCTGGAAATCGATCGGATTGTCAGCATGCACGCCGCCGTTGATGATGTTCATCATCGGAACCGGCAGCACCTTGGCATTGACGCCGCCGACATAGCGGTAGAGCGGCTGGCCGGCGGCCTGTGCTGCGGCCTTGGCGAGCGCCAGGCTGACGCCGAGGATGGCATTGGCGCCGAGACGCGCCTTGTTCGGCGTGCCGTCGAGCTCAATCATCGTTGTATCGATGAGGCTCTGATCCTCAGCCTCCATACCGCCGATTGCGTCGAAAATCTCGGTATTGACGGCTTCGACGGCCTTCAGGACACCCTTGCCCTGATAAACCGACTTCTCGCCATCACGCAGCTCCACCGCCTCGTGCGCGCCCGTCGACGCGCCCGAGGGGACGGCGGCGCGGCCGAGCGAGCCGTCTTCGAGCAGGATGTCGACCTCGACGGTCGGATTGCCGCGGCTGTCGAGGATCTGGCGGGCGGTGATGTCGATGATGGCGGTCATGCAAAGGTCCTTCTTGAGCGCGGCGGAGGCTGAGGATCAGCTTCTAGCGCGGGAGGTCGGCCCGCGAAAGTCATCGCACGATAAAAGGGCCGGCTGCGCTGCCGCTAACACCGCAGCATGGCGGCGCCGTGACGCCGCCCGCGGGCTGGCTCAAAGATCGGCCGGCTCGCTGTGGCGTCCGGCGGCGCGGTCGCGCGCCTCGAGGCGACGGAACTGCCGCCAGCCAAGGGGAAGCGCGATAAGATAGGCGGTCGCCCCAGCCGCCAGCACGTGCCACGGATAGCTCAGCAACGAGGCAGCCGCGACAACCACCAGCACGAACAGCGGCAGCACCACCTCGCGCGGGATTCGCGCACCCATCTTCTTGCCCGACCATGTCGGCAGCCGGCTCACCATCAGCAAGCCGACGGCGACCGTGTAGAGAAAGACGATCGGCACGCCGACCGAAGCGATGGGTATGTCGAGATTCTCTAGATAGACCGGTAGCATCACGATCAGCGCGCCGGCCGGGGCCGGCACGCCTGTGAAGAAATTGCCATGCCAATCGGGTTTGGTCGGCCCGTCGATCGCCACGTTGAAGCGCGCCAGACGCAAGGCCGCACAGATCGAAAACACCAGCGCTGCGATCCAGCCCAGCGAATGGACCTGATCGAGCGCCCAGACATAGAGAATGATCGCGGGCGCCACGCCGAAATTGACGAAATCGGCCAGCGAATCGAGCTCGGCGCCGAAGCGCGAGGTCGAACGCAACAGACGCGCCACCCGCCCATCCACCGCGTCGAGCACGGCTGCGATGACGATCATGGCGATCGCCTCGCCATAGCGGCTTTCGATCGCCATGCGGATAGCCGTCAACCCCGCGCAGAGCCCAAGCAGCGTCACCAAATTGGGCAGGATCATCCGGATCGGCACCTGCCGAACCTGCCTGAGGCGCGGCCTGTTGGAGCTTTCGTCCGGATCAAACGGCGGAAAGATCGTTTCCATCAGTCGACCCTGACCGTGCGGTCAGCAGCGGCGCCAAAACGGGCGAGCACCGTCTCGCCGCCGACGGCGATCTGCCCTTCCGCCACCAAGGGCGCATAGCCCTCGGGCAGATAGACATCGAGCCGCGACCCGAAACGGATGAGGCCGAAGCGCTGGCCCGCCGAGAGAACTTCGCTTTCGCGGCTGAAACAGACGATGCGCCGCGCGACGAGCCCCGCGATCTGGACAACGCCGACCGTGCCGTGCTCGCCCTCGATCACCAGCCCGTTGCGCTCATTGTCCTCGCTCGCCTTGTCGAGCTCGGCATTGAGGAAGCGGCCCGGCTTATAAGCGATCTTGCGCACCCGACCCGAGACCGGCGCGCGGTTGATGTGGCAGTTGAAGACATTCATGAACACGGAAATGCGCATGCGCGGCAGCGGGCCAAGCTCGAGCTCGGGCGGCGGCAGCGCGAGGCCGACCTGCGACACGCGGCCGTCTGCCGGGCTGATGACGAGCCCAGGTCCAAGCGGCGTCACGCGCGGAGGATCGCGGAAGAAATAGATGCACCAGGCCGTCGCGATCAGGCCGATCCAGAACAAAGGCCCCCAGAGCCAGCCAAGGAACAGCGCCAGGAAGGCCAGAATCGCGATGAACGGATAGCCCTCGCGATGGATCGGCACCAGGGATGCCCGGATCGATTTCAGCACAGAATCCATGCTCACCCTGTCTCTCGCCGCGTGGTGCCCCGATAAAACACGGATCGGCGGGGCTGTGAAGCCGCCGCCGCCGATCAGGCCACAGGCTCGAGCCCGGCCTTCGGACCGCGCACGACGAGGCCAAGCGTATCGCTTTCCTCGACCTGGCGCAGCCGCTCGGCAGCCTCGGCAGCCTCGCGCTGCCGATTCCACATCGACGCATAGAGCCCGTCGGCGCGGATCAGCGCCTCGTGCCGGCCGCGCTCGATGATCCTGCCGCCTTCGAGCACGATGATCTCGTCGGCATTGACGACCGTGGAGAGTCGGTGCGCGATGACAAGCGTGGTGCGGCCCCTGGAAACGCGGTCGAGCGCGCCCTGAATCTCACGCTCGGTGTGGGTATCGAGCGCCGACGTAGCCTCATCCAACACCAGAATCGGCGGGGCCTTCAGGATGGTGCGGGCGATGGCAATGCGCTGCTTCTCGCCGCCCGATAGCTTCAGCCCGCGCTCGCCGACTTCCGTATCGTAGCCCTTCGGCAGCGTTTCGATGAAAGGCCCGATCTGCGCCATCGCGGCCGCTTCCTGAACCTCCGCCTCGGAGGCCGCAGGGCGGCCGTAGCGGATATTGTAGGCGATCGTGTCGTTGAACAGCACCGTGTCCTGCGGAACCATGCCTATGGCTGCACGGACGCTTTTTTGCGTCACGTCGCGGATGTCGGTGCCATCGATGGTGATGCGGCCGCCGGTGACATCATAAAAGCGGAACAGCAGGCGCGAGATCGTGGACTTGCCTGCCCCCGAAGGGCCGACGATCGCCACGGTCTTACCGGCCGGCACCTCGAAGCTGATGCCCTTAAGGATCGGCCGATTGGCGTCATAATGAAAGACGACGTCCTCGAAACGGACAGCACCCTCCGAAACGACGAGCACCGGCGCTCCCGGCTTATCCTGCACTTCCTCCGGAACTTCGAGGAGGTCGAACATCGCCTCGACATCGGCGAGGCCCTGCTTCAGTTCCCGATAGATCGTCCCGATGAAGTTCAGCGGGAAGGAGAGTTGGATCAAAAGGGCATTGATCATGACGAAATCGCCGAGCGACTGCGTCCCGTTCATGATCGCAAGGCCCGACAGCACCATGCAGGTCGTCATGCCGATGGTGAAAATCACCGTCTGGCCGATATTGAGCCAGGCAAGAGACGTCCAGGTCTTGACCGAGGCCGCCTCGTACCGCGCCAGCGATACGTCGTAGCGGTTCGACTCCATCTCCTCATTGCCGAAATACTTGACCGTCTCGTAGTTCAGCAGCGAGTCGACCGCCTTCGAATTCGCCTCTGTGTCCGACGCGTTCATGTCGCGCCGGAGAGCGATGCGCCAGTTGGAGGCGACGACCGTGAACCAGACATAGGCGCCGATCGTCGCAACGATGACGCCGAGATAGGTCAGGTTGAACTGCCACGCGATGATGATCGCCGCGAGCAGGAATTCGAGCAACGTCGGCAGCGTATTGAGGATGATGTGGTCGACAATGGCGTCGACACCCTTCATGCCGTGATCCATCGTGCGCGACAGCCCGCCGGTATGCCGCTGCAGGTGGAAGCGCAGGGACAGGCGGTGCATATGCACGAAGGAGCGGTGGCCGAGCTTGCGGATCGCGTGTTCGCTGACACGCGCGAACAGCGCATCGCGCAACTGATTGAAGAGATTGAGCAGAACGCGGCCGGCGCCATAGGCAATCACCAGCATGATCGGAACGGTCACGAGCGCCGCGACACCAGCAACGGCTGCGCCGGCCGGCTGGGAGCCGGACAGGGCATTGGTCGCCCATTTGTAGAAGAACGGCACGAAGACCGTGATGATCTTGGCGATTGCCAGCACCACCAGCGCTCCGACGACCCGGAGCTTGAGATCGGGCCGATCGTCCGGCCAGATATAGGGCCACAGCTGGCGAACCGTGTGGATCGCCGAACGCTCGTCGGCCTGCTTTTTCGTGGGTACCGTCGGCGTGGCACTCGTGCTTGCGGTCGTGGTCACGCCCGTCTCCTTGTTGCGCGCATGATGAAACGCACAAATGACCGTGCGCATCGCCTGACAAGAAGGTGATGCGACGGTCGTTTGGGCGCCTAGCGCGATGTCTTCACTTTAGATGGTGTCACGCCGTCACTGCGTCCAGCGGGCATCCCCGGCCGGCAGTACGAAAACCTGCCCCGGATAAATCCGGTTCGGGTCACGGATCTGGTCGTTGTTGGCCTCATAGATCGTCGAGAAACGGATTCCATGGCCGTAAAGCCGCTTTGAAATCGTCCACAGATTATCGCCGCGGCGGATGATGACGCTCTTCGGCGCCGGCACGTTGCTGGCGCTCTCGACACCGTCAGAGCCACCGCCTTCGGTCGTGACCGTCATCAGCGTCGCAACATCGCCATTCTGCTCGAAGGGCACCTCGGCGCGAGCGAGCACATTGCCGCTCGCCTTGTCGATACCGTCGGCGCGGATTGTGTGCTTGCCGGTTCCCGCGGCGCCCTTGGCCTCGATCTGCCAGCGTCCGTTCTCGTCAGCCGTCGCATCGCCGACAACGACACCATCAACATAGATACGAACCGTGCCCCCGATCGCGGCGGAGCCGGAAATGAACAGCTTGCCATCCTGAAACTCGACGGCATCCACGGTCACTGCCGGCTTTCCAGCCGCCGCGCTGCCATCAGCGGGCTCTGCGGCAGCGGGAACCTGAATAACCTTGCTAGCGGCGTCCGGCGAGTTGAGGACGACGAGCGGCCCGGCTTTCGGATTGGCCGGGACATCGACGGCGACGCTTTGCTCGGACAGCGTCTCGGTCTTTTTGTCAGACGACGTGGTACGGATCGAGAGATCATGCGAACCGGGCGCCAATGGTTTGTCCACCGTCAGGGCCCATTCACCACGATCATTGGCGGTGCCCTTGGCGATGGCGGTCGCACCATCCATCACCTCGACGGTTGAATTGGGCGGCGCCAAACCGGCAACGACGGCCTCGCCGGACGGCTCGACGCGCACGACGTCGAAACTCGGCGCCGCGGGCGTCGTTGGCGAAGCAGCCGACGCTGAGGGCGCGCTTCCGGCCGGGGCGGCGGCTTGTCCACCTGGAGCCGGACTGGCTGGCGGCGATGATCCGCCGGAAGCCGGCGCGGCATCCTTGGCGGCGGGAGGAACCACAGCGACGTTGACAGCCTGCTCAGGCTTTGGCCCCGGGCGTGTCGTCAGCGCGAAATAACCGCCGATGATCAGGATCATGACGACGATAACCGCTGCGATGCGGCCCGCCCAGCTTTGCCCCGCCCTACCCTGTTCAGCCATCGACGATCGGACCTGCTTCCTGCACGGCGAAGCCGCAGCCCCGCCCCCTACCCGTGCCGCGCTCCTTTGCCGGCGCCCCAATGCGCCTGCGAAACACAGCCATTCAAGGCTTGTTATACGCGCTTTCGCCCCGCTCACAAGGCCGTGAAATGGCGGGATTCCCTCGCCCATATGCGTCGCCCGCGCAGCTTGACGCCCCTCATTGCGGATGCGAGGAAGGTCGACATGACATCGCTTTCATCGATTTGCGTCTATTGCGGCTCCTCCGAGGGCGGCGATCCGGTTTATGCCGCGGCCGCGGCGGCGCTTGGCCGCTCCATGGGTTCAGCGGGCATCGGCCTCGTCTATGGCGGGGGCTCGATCGGCCTCATGGGCATCGTCGCGCGGTCGGTCATGGCCGCGGGTGGCCATGTCACCGGCATCATCCCGCAGTTCCTGCGCGAACGGGAGGTCATGCTCGAGACGGCGCATGATCTGGTGGTCACCGGCGACATGCATGAGCGCAAGCGCACCATGTTCGAGCGCGCCGACGCGTTTGTCGCGCTGCCGGGTGGCATCGGCACGCTGGAGGAACTGGTCGAGATCATGACCTGGGCCCAGCTCGGCCAGCACAAGAAGCCTGTGCTGATCGCCAATATCAACGGGTTCTGGGATCCGCTCGTCGTCCTGCTGCGCCACATGTCGGACGAGGGTTTTATCCGCAACGGCTTCGAGGTGAACTACCTCGTCGCCGACCGCGTCGAGGACATCGTTCCGAAGCTGCAGGCGGCCGCGTCGGCCTCGGCCACGCGGCAGAAGCCCGCCGCGCCGGCCCCGATCCCGCTCGCCGATCTCTAGGCCGGCTGCACGCCGGCCCGGATCAGCTTGTAGATGATCGAATCGATCAGCGCCTCGAACGACGCATCGACGACGTTCTCGGACACGCCGATGGTCATCCAGCTGTCGCCGCTGTCGTCGCGGCTCTCGATGAGCACGCGCGTCACCGCTTCGGTGCCGCCATTCAGGATGCGGACCTTGTAGTCGACGAGTTCGAGATCAGCGATCGCGTCTTGATAGACGCCCAGATCCTTGCGTAGCGCCCGGTCGAGCGCGTTGACCGGACCGTTGCCCTCGGCGACCGTCAAAAGGCGCTGGCCGCCGACCTCGAGCTTCACGACGGCTTCGGAAACCGAGACCAGCTTGCCGAGCGCGTTGTGACGGCGTTCCACGGTGACGTGGAAGCTCTCGACGGTGAAATAGTCCGGCACGGAGCCGAGCGTTCGCCGCGCCAGAAGCTCGAACGAAGCGTCGGCGCCTTCATAGGAATAGCCGACCGCTTCGCGCTCCTTCACCTCGGACAGGAGCGTGTCGAGCCGGCGATCGCCCTTCTCGACCGCAATGCCGAGCCTTGCGAGTTCCGCCAACAGATTGGAGCGACCCGCCTGGTCCGAGACGAGCACGCGGCGATGATTGCCGACCTGTTCGGGCCGAACATGCTCATAGGTGCTCGGGTCCTTGACGATCGCTGAGGCGTGGATGCCGGCCTTCGTCGCAAAGGCGGAGGCCCCGACATAGGGCGCCTGGCGATTGGGCGCGCGATTGACGATCTCGTCGAAGCGGTGCGAGAGATGGGTCAGGCCCTGCAGCGCTTCCTCGGTCACGCCGATCTCGAAACGGTCGGCATAAAACGGCTTCAGCAACAGCGTCGGGATGATCGAGGTCAGGTTGGCGTTGCCACAGCGCTCGCCGATGCCGTTGAGCGTGCCCTGGATCTGTCGGGCACCGCCACGCAGCGCCGCCAGAGAATTGGCGACAGCTTGTTCGGTGTCGTTGTGAGCGTGAATCCCGAGATGATCGCCCGGCACCACGGCTGACGCCGCGCGGACGATCGCCTCGATCTCCTCCGGCTGGCTGCCGCCATTGGTGTCGCAAAGCACCACCCAGCGCGCGCCGGCCTCATAGGCGGCCTTGGCGCAAGACAGCGCGTAGGTCGGATTGGCCTTGTAGCCGTCGAAGAAGTGCTCGCAGTCGACCAGCGCTTCCTTACCGGCTGCGACAGCGGCAGCAACCGACTGCCGGATACCGTCGAGATTCTCTTCCTCGCTGGCGCCGAGTGCCACGCGCACCTGGTAGTCCCAGGTCTTGGCGACAAAGCAGATCGCGTCCGACTTCGCCTCGATCAGCGCTGCGACACCAGGATCGTTCGAGAGGCTAACACCCGCGCGCTTGGTCATGCCAAAGGCGGTGAACTGGGCGCGCTTGGTGCGCTTTTCGGCAAAGAAGCGATTGTCGGTCGGATTGGCGCCTGGATAGCCACCCTCGACATAGTCGAGCCCGAACGCATCGAGCATCCCGGCGATAAGGACCTTGTCCTCGACCGAGAAGTCGACGCCATTGGTCTGCGCGCCGTCGCGCAGTGTCGTATCGAAGAGTGTGACGCGCTCGCGGCTCGTGTTTCCTCCGCTCATGGCGCCTCGCCTTCCGCCGCGTCAGGTTCATCCCCGCCCGCGCCGCGCACGTCCCATGTCGTCCAGAAAGCGCCCGTCTCCTCGTCCTTGCCGTCGATAATGATGAGCCCCATGCCGTCCAGCGTCTTGCGAATCTGGTCCGCCTTCGCGAAGTCGCGGGCACGGCGGGCGTCGATACGCTCCTCGATCAACTGTTCGATCAGCGCTTCATCGAGCGGCGAGGTGGTCATGGTGTCGTCTTTCGTAGTGCCGGCTTCATCGGGAAGCACGGCGGGAAGTCCGGATAGCCGCGGTTGCGGGAGGGTGACGGTCATACTCTCGCCATCCGCCGCGGCCAAACGAAATCTCGCGCCCCGGAACCGCCTGCACGCGATCACGACTTCGTTCCCGGCCTCGCGCGCCCTTGCTTTGTCATAAGGGTCCATTAGTTTCCGGCGAACGACGACCCGCCTGCCCCTGCCTCCGGCCGTCACCCTCCGGGGGATGCACCGAGCCTCGATCGCATCCCGCCCCCCACGCCCGGATGTTTCGCGATGCCCACCCGCCTGCTGCCCGACCGCATCCTGCTGCCTCTCATCGTCGCCTGCGCGCTGTTCATGGAGAACCTCGACTCAACGGTTCTGTCGACCGCGCTGCCGACGATCGCGCGTGACTTCGGGGTTAGCCCGATCAACCTGAAACTCGCCCTCACCTCCTATCTACTGACGATCGCGATCTTCATTCCGGCCTCCGGCTGGCTCGCCGACCGCTTCGGAGCGCGGACCATCTTCCGCCTCGCCATCGTCACTTTCACCGCCGGGTCGATCTGCTGCGGGCTCTCCCACTCCATCGGGGAGATCGTCGCCTCGCGCATCCTGCAAGGCATCGGCGGCGCGATGATGGTGCCGGTCGGGCGGCTGGTGATCCTGAAATCGGTCGAAAAGTCGGAACTGGTCGGCGCCCTCGCTTGGCTCACGGTTCCCGCGCTGATCGGGCCGGTGATCGGGCCGCCACTCGGCGGCTTCATCACTACCTATTTCGAATGGCGCTGGATCTTCTGGATCAATGTCCCGATCGGCGTTCTCGGCCTCATCCTCGCGACGCTGTACATCCCCGATATTAGGGGCGAGGAGCGGGTCGGCTTCGATTATCCCGGCTTCGTGCTGTCGAGCTTCGGCATTGCCGGCTTCGTCACCGGATCGACGTCGCTCGGCCTCAACCTGATGCCGTGGCCCTATGTCATCGGTCTCCTGCTGACCGGCGGCGCGCTGCTCGTCGCCTATGTCCTCTACAGCCGGCGGATCGCCAACCCGATCCTCGACCTCTCGCTCTTCGCCATCCCGAGCTTCCGCGCCAGCGTCATCGGTGGGTTGCTGTTCCGAATTGGCATCGGCGCCATGCCGTTCCTGCTGCCGCTGATGCTGCAACTCGGGTTTGGGCTGAGCCCATTCCAGTCTGGTTCGATTACCTTCGTCTCGGCCATCGGCGCCATCGCGATGAAATTCGTCGCGCCGCCGCTGCTGCGCCGCTTCGGCTTCCGCACCGTCCTCATCGCCAATTCGGTCATTGCCGCCATCTTTATCGGCATGCCCGCAATTTTCGATCTGGCAACACCGATGCATATGATCACGGGATTGCTGTTCGTCGGCGGTTTCTTCCGCTCGCTGCAGTTCACCAGCGCGAATGCCCTCTCATTCGCCGACGTGCCGCAGGCGCGGATGAGCC
Source organism: Kaistia soli DSM 19436 (assembly GCF_900129325.1). Taxonomy (GTDB): domain Bacteria; phylum Pseudomonadota; class Alphaproteobacteria; order Rhizobiales; family Kaistiaceae; genus Kaistia; species Kaistia soli. The sequence goes on from NZ_FQUP01000009.1 coordinate 56,019, forward strand.
GCGCGACAAGCCTCACCAGCGTGTTCCAGCAATTGTCCATGTCGATCGGCGTCTCGGTCGGCGCCATCGCACTCGAACTCTCGCTCGCCCATACCGGCGGCAAGATCACGGTCGAGACCTTCCACCCCGCTTTCATCGCAATCGGCTTGATCTCAATGAGCTCGGTGTTCTTCTTCATGAAGATGCCGCGCAACGCCGGCGAGGAAATGTCTGGCCGCCGGTTGAAGCCGAAGCCGCTGGCCCCCGACCCGGTCACCGCTATGCGCGAGCGCGCCTAACCGGGCGGAGCGATTTGGCGCATCGGGCGAGGATTGGCCCCGATCGACGGCTTTCTGCACATGGATTGACCATCGCGGGAACGCAGCGCACAGCTTGCCCCACGGCGATCGGTCGTTTCGCGGACTGGCACAGCACTTGCAATTTTTAGTGCCACTAAAGTGGAGATTGCAATGCGCGTGACCCAGGAACCGCTGCTGCGGAAGTTCTGGTATTGTGTGATGCCGATGTCGGCGCTGGGCGACAAGCCGGTCGGCATGAAACTGCTCGGCGAGCCGATCGTGCTGTGGAAGGATGCCACCGGAGCGCCGCGCGCGGTCAAGGACCGCTGCCTGCACCGGACCGCGAAACTGTCGCTCGGCACTGTCGAGCACGGCAACATCGTTTGCCCCTATCATGGCTGGGCGTTCGACGGCGGCGGTCATTGCGTCAAGGTTCCGCAGGACGTCGTGGAGAAGCCGCATCCGTTCGGCGTGCCGGGCTATCGCTGCGCCGAGCGCTACAATCATGTCTGGGTCGCGCTGGAAGACCCCTATTACGACATCCCCGAAATCCCCGAGTTCGGGATGCCCGGCTACCGCCAGGTGATTGAGTTCTGCGACGATTGGGGCTGCGCGCCGTTGCGCATCATGGAGAACGCGTTCGACAACGCGCATTTCGCCTTCGTGCACAAAGGCAGCTTCGGCGACACCGATCCCATCCCGCCGCCCTTCACGCTGGAGGATACGGCCGATGGCTTCATCATGCGCACCGAGGTTCCGGTCCGTAATCCCGAGGGGATGCGCGACGCCATCGGCATCGCGAGCGACCGGACGGTAAGGCGAACGGCGAACCGCTTCTTCACGCCGTTCTTCCGCGCCGGAAAGATCACCTACCCGAACGGGCTCGAGAACATTCTCTGCACGGCGGCGACGCCGATGGGCGAAAATCTCACCCGCTTCGTGCAATGGGTCATCCGCAACGATACCGAAGAGCAGGTGCCGGCGGAGAAGGTGATCGCCTTCGACAAGCGGGTCAGCCTCGAAGACCGCGACGTACTGGAATCAACGGACGAGAATGTGCCGCTCGATGCCGGCGAGGGGCGCGAGCTGCATATGGTCTGCGACAAGCCGGGCATCACGATGCGCAAGAAAATCCGCGACATCTTGCGGGCAGCGCCGAGAACAAGCGCTGCCTGAGGCACCACGACTAGGGCCGCCAGGCGGCCTCGTCGTCGCCGCTCTCTTCGTCCTCGGGCGCCGCGTCCTGCCGCTTGCCCTTGAAGCCCTTGGCCAGGATGAAGAGCTCGACCGAGCCTGCCCGGCTTGCCGGCGGCTTCAGGTGGTGCACTGTGGCGAAATTCTGCTTCAGCGTCGTCAGCAGCGAGCTCTCGGCACCGCCGCGAAACACCTTCGAGAGGAACGAGCCGCCGGGCTTGAGCACATCGAGTGCGAAGTCGGCCGCGACCTCGCAGAGATAGGTGGTGCGCAGGTGGTCCGTCTGCTGGTGGCCCGTGGTCGGCGCCGCCATGTCGGAGAGCACGACATCGGCCCGCCCGCCGATCGCCTCTTGCAACAGCGCCGGTGCGTCCTCGTCGAGGAAGTTCCTCTGGAAAAGGATGACGCCGGGAAGCTCATCCATCTCCAGATAGTCGATCGCCACCACGAGCTTGTTGAGATCGGTCGAGCCGACCCGCTCGATCGCGACCTGCGACCAGCCGCCCGGCGCAGCGCCGAGATCAACGACCTTCATGCCGGGGGCGAGGATGTGATGCTTGTCGTCGATCTCGATGAGCTTATAGGCCGCGCGTGAGCGATAGCCCTCTCGCTTGGACCGGGCGACATAGGGATCGTTGAGCTGACGCTCGAGCCAGCGCGTCGAGGATGCGGTCCGTCCCCGCGCCGTCTTGACGCGAACAGTCAGCTCGCGCCCGCCCGGCCCCTTGCTCTTGCTGTCCTTCATGACGTACGTCCGTTCTGTCGGGGATTGCGGCGCCAAACACCGTCCTCCGCCATCATTTCTACGAGGATACCCTCGCGCAACCCGCGATCGGCAACACGCAGCCTCTGGCACGGCCAGCGCCGGCGGATCGCTTCCAGGATGGCGCACCCGGCCAGAACGAGATCGGCACGTTCCCGCCCGATGCAGGGATTGGCGACACGGGCGGCATAGTCCATGCCGGTGATCACCGCCATCATCTGGTTGACCTCTTCGGCGCTGAGCCAGGTGCCGTCGACCTTTCGCCGATCATAGCGGGCAAGGCCAAGATGCACGCCGGCCAGCGTCGTCACCGTGCCCGACGTGCCGAGCATGTGCAGATTGCCGCTTGCCACAGCCCGGTCAAGAGCGGCGCCATCCGGGAATGAGGCCAGCATCGCGGCGACTTCGGCCACCATCGCCTCGAACACCGTGGCATCGACCAGTTCGCCGCCATGCCGCTCGCTAAGCGTCACCACGCCGACCGGCAGCGACGCCCAGGTGCGGATCCTGTCCGACATGCGGCGCCGATGACGATCGGCCGGCCGCGTCAGATCGATCCAGACGAGTTCCGATGACCCGCCGCCGATGTCGAACAGCAGCGCGCCGCTCGTCTGCGGATCGATGAGCGAGGCACAGCCGGAGACCGCAAGCCTCGCCTCCGTCTCGCGTGAGACGATTTCGAGATCGAGGCCGGTTTCGGCGAGAACACGTTCAAGGAACGCGGCGCCGTTTTCCGCCGCGCGACAGGCTTCCGTCGCGATCAGCCGTGCGCGCACGACGCCGCGATCCCTGAGCTTCGCCTGGCAGATGCGCAGCGCCTCGACGGCGCGATCCATCGCTGCATCGCCCAACCGGCCGCTGCGACCGACGCCCTCGCCGAGCCGGACGATCCGCGAAAACGCGTCCACGACGTGAAAGCCACGCTCACGCGGCCGCGCAATCAGCAGGCGGCAATTGTTGGTGCCGAGATCGAGCGCAGCATAAAGACCGTCGCCCTGCCCCCGCGGCGCTGCTTCCGCGACGACATGCGGCGCGGGCTGAGCAATGGTCTGCTGGGGCGCGGAACCCGGCTGCGGCCGCCGCTCCGCAGGGCGCGAAGCTGCTGCCGCCGGCGGCACGCGCGATTCTCCACCAGCCGCATAGACCGGACGACGCCTCTTGCGCCGTCGGCCCTTCTTCTTCGACGCCTGCGAACCGCCATGCGGTCCTTGGGCGTCGGCGGGCCCGACAAGGTCACGGACAACGGCCGGACCATTGGCGGGCACCTCGGAATCCGCTCGCCGCGGATCCTCGCCCATAATCGCCACTTCGAAATCCTCGGCCGCGACAGCACGGACATGAAGTCCGGCGCGCAGCTCTTTGAGTGCCTAGTTGTCCTCAGTGTAAGCAGCGACGACCAACCTTACAAGCGAGCGGCGCAGGCGACGGCCGGGTCACCCGAAGGGTCGATTGACAGGCGACGTCCGCAGGGCGGACAATTCAAACAACTTTGCACGCGGCCTAAAGAAGGCGCGGCAAGCGATTGAGAATGCTAGGGGGAGACTGTGGCGGATCAACCGCATTTCGTGATTGTGGGCGGGGGAACCGCCGGTTGGCTCGCTGCCTTCATCCTCAGTGACAAGGCTCGCCGGCTGAAGCTCGACGCACGCGTCACCGTCGTCGAGTCCTCGAAAATCCCAACCGTTGGGGTCGGCGAAGGCAGCACGGCCGCGCTCCGCGTGCTGATGCAGTATTTTAACCTGAACGAACTCGAATTCTTCCGTGAGACCGGGGCGACCTTCAAGCTCGGTATCCGGCACAAAGACTGGCGCCGCATCGGCCATAGCTATGACGGCCCGATCGACGATCCGCATCAAGTCGTCAAGGCGCCTGCCGGTGCGCCGTCCGACTATCTCAACGTCTTCTGCGTTGCTGCCGGCCGCAAGCTGCAGGACATGCATCTTTTCGGACCGCTTCTCGAAAAGAAGAAATCGCCCTATGCCCTGAAGGATGACGGGACCCTGGTTCCGCTCGGTCCGTTCCACCATGCTTTCCATTTCGACCAGGCACGGGTCGGCAAGTTCCTGAAGGCCCGCGCCGGAAACGTCAACACGATCGATGCGACGCTCTCCGGGATCGAGCGCGACCCCGAAACCGGCTATATCCGCGCCGTGGTTCTCGACGACGGCACCCGCCTCGCCGGCGACTTCTTTGTCGACGCGACCGGCTTCCGCAAGCGTATTATCGTGCAGGAACTCGCGGCGCCCTGGATCTCCTACGCGAACGAACTGCCGGTCAACCGAGCCTTGCCCTTCTGGCTCGACATCAAACCGGGCGAGGAGATTGCCAACTACACGCTCGCCTGGGCGCTGGAAGCGGGTTGGATGTGGCAGATCCCGACGCAGGAGCGTTATGGCTGCGGCTATGTCTATTCGGACGCGTTCAAGACCCCCGACGAGGCCAAGCTCGAGGTCGAGCGGGTGCTCGGACATCCGATCGAGGTTCGCGACGACATCCGGTTCCAGATCGGCCGCCTTGCGACCCCCTGGCTCGGCAACTGCCTCGCCGTCGGCCTCTCGTCGAGCTTCCTCGAGCCGCTGGAGGCAACTTCAATCCACGGCTCGGTCGTGCAGCTGCTGCTCTTTGCCGACAACTACCTGAAGCACCCGTCCGAGATGACCGAAGCGGATCGCGTGGATTACAACCGCCGCTTCGGACGTCAGGTCGACGACTTCCGCACCTTCATCAACACGCACTATGTCACCGAGCGCGACGACACGCCGTTCTGGCGTAATGTCCGGGAGGAGCGGCTGCACGAAGAGACGAGGCAGCGGCTGGCGCTCTGGCGAAAGGAAATGCCGCGGCGGGAGCATTTCCCGTCCTTTCTCGGCGGCCTCCCGCATGTCGAGACCCAGCTTCATTATCCCGTCCTGGACGGTCTCGGCTTGCTCGATCCCGCCGTCGCGCGGGCCGAGATGGCGCGTGATCCGAAGCTGCGCCAGTTCGCCCGCGAGACCTATGAAAGCCTCGTTCGCGAGTATCGCGCCGCAGCGACAAAGGCGCTCGGCCATGCTGAGTTTCTGCGCTATGTGAACGGCATCGCATGAGTCTCGAATGACCGATCCTTTCGCCTTTGCCCTCGCGGTCTTCGCGCTCCTCGCAGTGCCTGGACCGACGAATACGCTGCTCGCCGCCTCGGGCGCATCGGTGGGCTTCCGGCGGTCGCTGCGCATCATTCCAGCCGAGATCGGCGGCTACGCTATTGCCATCGCGTTTCTGCTCGCTGTCTTCGGGCCTCTCGCCTCTGCCCATCCCGCGCTGACTGTCGCCTCGCGCCTCGTGGCCAGCCTGTATCTCGCCTGGTCTGCGCTGACGCTCTGGCGGGGCGCCGCGACGGCAGGGCGCGGCGTCCACGGTGCCATCACTGTTCGCCGCGTCTTCGTCACGACACTGCTGAACCCGAAGGCGCTGCTTTTTGCCTTCGTGATCTTCCCGCCGCCGGGCGACCCGCATCTCGCGCTACAGGCGCCGCTCTTTGCCGGGCTCATGATCGGGATCGCATCGTGCTGGATCGGCTTCGGCAGGCTGCTGGCGCGCTCGGCGAGCGGTATCGCCACGCCGGCGCGCATCAGTCAGGGGGCGGCGGTGGCGATGTCGATCTTCGCGGTGCTGATCGGAAGCTCGGCGATCGCCGCCGTGCTCGCCTGATTGGCGGACCTCAGAAGGTCGTTCCCGTCGATAGCAGCCAGCGCAGCATGCGCGCCGTGTCCCGCGCGATCCAGCCGGAATTGACGCCCGTCGACGCGGCAAGGTCGAGCCCGTCAAAGAAGCAGACGACACGGCGTTCATCGACCGTGTGAAATGTCCAGCCAAGCCGCTTCGCACCCACGGTCGTCGTCGCGATCCGTTCAGCGAACACGGCATGAGGCGCGTCAGGCGCGAGCACGATGACGACATTGCAGCGATTGGTGTTGAGATAGACCTGCAGCAGCGCCGCCATCGCATCGGCCGCGCGCACCGCAAACCAGCGTTCGTCCCGTGCGACATCATTGACATCAGGCGGCGGCGCGCTCGGCGCGACCGGAAGTCCGGCATCGGCCAGGGCGCGCGGAAAGACCTGATCGAGCCATGTCTCGATCAGTCGGTATTCGGCTTCATAGGCTGAAACGAGATCCATTCCGCCCCCTGCCCGGCACGAACTCTTGCAGTTCCAGTCATGGCTTGATGAAGCGACATGATCAAGACGGCCCGAGTGGCCATCAGAAACGAAGAAGCCCGGCCGCCGGGAGGGCGCGGCCGGGCTCCTTGAAAGACACGCCTGAAAGGATCAGGCGGCGGCCCTCTGCTTCGGTCCGCGCGCCCAGGCCGGCAGCCAGTCGCCATGAGCGGCGATGAGGTCGTCGACGAGGTGCCAGATCTGGTCGAGGTCCAGCTCGGCCGCCGTGTGCGGATCAAGCATCGCAGCGTGATAGATGTGGTCCTTGTTTTCCGTCATCAGCGCAGCGACGGTCAGCTCCTGCACGTTGACATTCGTGCGCATGAGCGCGGCGAGCTGCGGCGGCAGCTTGCCGATATGTGTCGGCTGGATGCCCGAACGATCGACGAGGCACGGCACCTCGACCGCACAGCCCTCGGGCAGCGAGGTGATGAGGCCGGTGTTGCGAACATTGCCGTAGATCACCGCCGGCTCGCCGGTCCAGACTGCATTGACGATCTGCGAGGCGTATTCCTTGGATTCCTTGACCTCGACCCGGTTGGCCGTGCGGTACTCATTGGCCGTGTCGTTCCAGCGCGCGATCTGCTCGACGCAACGCTTCGGATATTCGTCGAGCGGCACGCCGAACTTCTCGATGAGGTCCTCGCGGCCCTCCTTGATGAAATAGGGGGTGTATTCGGCGAAGTGCTCCGAGCTCTCGGTGACGAAATAGCCGAGACGCGTCATCATCTCGTAGCGCACCTTGTTGGGGCAGCGCGGATTCCAGGTCGGCTTGGGCGCCTTGCCCTCGCGGTAGGCACGAAGAAGATCGGGATAGAGATCGCGATAGCTGCCATCCGGCTGGATGTGCTCGAACTTCAGGTAGAACGCCATGTGGTTGATGCCGGCCGAGCGATAGCGGATTTCCTCGTAGGGAATGCCGAGGTCTTCAGCCAGTTCGTGCGCGGTGCCCTGAACCGAGTGGCACAGGCCCACCTGCTTGATCGACGGGTACTTCTCGCTGATCGCCCAGGTGTTGATCGCCATGGGGTTCACATACTGAAGCATGATCGCCTCGGGGCAGACCGCGAGCATGTCCTCGCAGATCTTCCACAGATGCGGCACGGTCCTGAGGCCGCGCATGATGCCGCCGACGCCCAGCGTATCGGCGATGGTCTGGCGGAGGCCATACTTCTTCGGGATCTCGAAATCGACGACCGTCGACGGCTCATAGCCGCCGATCTGGAAACAGACGACGACGAAATCCGCGCCCTCGAGCGCCCGGCGCTGGTCGGTATAGCTCGTGACAGTGGCTGGAACGTCGAGCGTCTGGACCAGCTTCTTGGCGATGATCTCGCTCATCTCCAGACGCTCGGGATTGATATCCATCAGCGCGATCTCAGCCTCGGCCAGAGCAGGCCGGTGCAGAATGTCGCCGACGATGTTCTTCATGAACACCGACGAACCGGCGCCGATAAAGGTGATCTTGGGACGTGCCATGTTCTCAACTCCGATCGAAAGGCCTTCGCCGCCCTGGCGTCAGGCAGCGATTTCAAAAGCGGCGCGGACGAGCCGAGCCGTGTAGTCGTTCTTGGGATTGGTCAGGACCTCGGCGACTGGGCCCTGTTCGACGATCTTGCCATGCTGCATGACGATCACGCGATGGCAAAGCGCGCGCACCACCTTGAGGTCGTGCGAAATGAAGAGATAGGAGAGCCCCTTCTCGTCCTGCAGCTTGCGCAGCAGATCGATGATCTGGGCCTGGACCGAAAGATCCAGCGCCGAGGTCGGCTCGTCCAGCAGGATGAATTCCGGTTCAAGGGCGATCGCCCGGGCGATCGCGATGCGCTGGCGTTGCCCGCCAGAAAACTCATGCGGAAAGCGCGACAGGATCGTATCCGGCATCCCGGCATCGCGCAGCGCCTTGCGGACCCGCTCGAGCCGGTCGCGTCGATCCGAGCCGATGTCATTGACGATCAGGCCTTCCTCGATGATCTGGCCAATCGACATGCGCGGGTTGAGAGATGAGAACGGATCCTGGAAGACGATCTGCATGCGCGAACGCAACGGACGCATTTCCTGCCGCGTCTTCATCTGGATCGGCTCGCCGTCGAAGCTGATCTCGCCGCCATTGTTCGGGATGAGCCTAAGCAGCGCCTGGCCGAACGTCGTCTTGCCCGAGCCACTCTCGCCGACGAGACCGAGCGTCTCGTGTCGCCGCAGATCGAGACTGAGATCATCCACCGCGATGAGGGGGAAATATTGCGGCCGGAAAAAGCCGCCCCGCTTCAGCGTGAAGGCGACGCGCACCTTCTTGCCTTCGAGGATGATCGGGGTCTTCTCCGGCAGCGGATTGGCGATTCCCTTCGGCTCGGATGCAAGGAGATGGCGCGTATAGGAGTGCTGCGGATTGGCGAACACGTCCTCGGTACGGTTGTGCTCCTTCACCTCGCCATTCTGCATCACATACACATAGTCCGAAAACTGCCGGACGATGGTGAGATCATGGGTGATCAGGATCACCGCCATGCCATGGACGCGCTGCAGGTCCTTGATCAGATTAAGGATCTGCGCCTGGACCGTGACGTCAAGCGCGGTCGTTGGCTCGTCGGCGATCAGCACGTCCGGGCGGTTGGCGAGCGCCATGGCGATCATGACGCGCTGGCGCTGGCCACCTGAGAGCTGGTGCGGAAACTGCTTCAGTCGCGAGGCGGGCTCCGGGATTTGGACTTCGCGCAGAAGCTCCTCGGCGCGCTTCATCGCCTCGGCGCGGCTCACCTTGTTGTGCAGGTGGATGACCTCGCAGATCTGCTGGCCGATCGTATAGACCGGGTTCAGCGAGCTCATCGGCTCCTGGAAGATCATCGAGAAGCGATTGCCGCGCAGTTGCCGACGCTTCGCCGCGTTGAAGGCAAGGATGTTCTTGCCCTCGAACATGATCCGCGCGCCGGGCACAACGGTCGCCCGCTTGGTCAGCAGGCCCATGATCGTGCGGGCCGTCACGGACTTGCCTGAACCGGACTCGCCGACGATCGCGATCGTCTCGCCGCGATGCAGCTGGAACGACACGTCGCGCACCGCCTTGACGGTGCCGCCCTCGACCTTGAAATCGACGCCGATATTGCGCGCGTCGAGGATCAGCTCGCGGCCATGCTGGTTCAGGTCGGTGCGCTCGGGCGGGCAGAAGCTTTCAGTCGCCGCGGTCATGTCCGTCATCCCTAATATGGGTCGATGGCGTCGCGGAGACCGTCGCCGAGCGCGTTGAACGCGAACACGGTGACGAGCACGAAGGCGACGGGCGAGAGGATCCACGGATAGGAGCCGATGACCGAGAAGGCGCCCGTATCCTGGAGCATCAGGCCCCAGGAGATCAGCGGCGGCTTCACGGCGAAACCGAGGAAACCGAGGAAGGACTCGAGCAGCACGATCGCCGGGATGGCGAGCGTCACCGAGACGATCACGTGGCTCAGAACATTGGGCAGTATGTGACGCATGATGATGCGTCCATCGCCTGCTCCAACCGCCATCGCCGCGCGGACATATTCGATCCGCGCCAGCGCCAGCGTCTTGCCGCGCACTTCGCGCGAGAGCTGCGCCCAGCCGAGCGCCGCCATGACCGCGATGACGAAGGCGAGAAACACGTTGGACGGTGCCGTGATCGGGATCAGTGACGTCAGCGCGAGATAGAGCGGCAATTGTGGAAAGGCGAGCACGAGGTCGACGAAGCGCTGCACCCAGCCGTCAAACCGTCCGCCGAGATAACCGGAGGTGATGCCGATCCCCGTCCCCACCGTCGTCGTGATGAACACGACGATCAGCGCGATCGTGAGCGAGATGCGCGAGCCGACGATCGCCCGGGAAAGAATGTCACGGCCGAATTTGTCGGTGCCAAGGAGATGGACCGAGGCGCCGTTCGTCGCGCCGAAGAAGTGCCGGTTGGCCGGAATGAGCCAGAGCAACTTGTAGTCGTAGCCCTTCACGAAGAAGCCGAGATCGAGCGGATTGTTGAGGTCCGGCCCGGTCAGCGGCTGGAATGTGACCGGATCGAACTCGCCTGTCTCGACGATCGGGTAGATCCGCGGGATCAGGCTGAACGAACCGTCAGGCGCGCGGAAGGACAGCGTCTCCGGCGGCGCAAACCCGACGCCGTTCTCCTTCGGATTGACCGGGGCGAAAAAGTCGGCGAACAGCGCCATGATGAGCAGGCCAAGCACCATCACGAGCCCGATCATGCCGATGACCGAACGGCGGAACCGCCGCCAGACCAGCGCGAGATAGGTCTCGTTGCCATGGGCGAACCGGCCGCCCTGCGGATTGATCGCGGCTTCCTTGGCAGCTTCCCGGGCCTTGGCCTCGGCGGCGGCGACATGAGCCGCCACGTCCGTCGCGGAGTTGATCTCGGTCATTCTTTACCTCCACCGAGCCGGACGCGCGGATCGAGCAGGGCCAGCAGCATGTCCGCGATGATGTTGCCGACGATCAGCGTCGCGGCTAGGACCATCATGAAGGTCGCGGTGACGTAGACATCGCCGACGGCCATGGAGGACACGATGGCCGGTCCGACGGTCGCGAGAGAGAACACGATCGCCACCTCGATCTCGCCGGTGAGCATGTAAGGCAGCACGACGCCCTGATACATGATCAGCGGATGCAGCGCGTTAGGCACTGCGTGGCGCATGATGACCGCGCCCTCGGACATGCCCTTGGCACGTGCCGTCTCGACATATTGCGCATTGAGCGTGTCGAGCAGATTGGCCCGCATGACGCGCATGTTGTAGGCGAGGCCGCCGAACGTTGCGATCGCGACGACGGGCCATACATGCTTCACGAGATCGACGAATTTGGCCCATGACCAGGGCGCCCCGCCATATTGCGGCGAGAAGAAGCTGCCGATCTCCTGGACGTTCAACCGGAAGGCCAGGATGTAGACGAGAACGATCGCGATCAGGAAGCGCGGGATCGTCGTGCCCAGGAACGAGAAGAAGGAGAGCACGGAATCGACCCAGCTATACTGCCGCGTCGCCGCCAGGATGCCGAAGGTGATGCCGATGAACGACGCCAGGATATGGCAGACCAGCGCCAGCAGCAGCGTGCGCGGCAGCCGCTCGGCCACAACCGTGGAAACGGGCTTGTTGTAGAAGAAGCTGTCGCCGAAATCGCCGCGGGTGACGATGCCGCCGAGCCAGTTGAAATACTGGACGATGATCGGCTTATCGAGACCATGCGCCTTGCGATAGGCGTCGGCCTGCGCCTCGGCGACGACGGCCGACGCGCCACCCTGATTCATCAGCTGGGAGCGGATGAAATCGCCGTAGTCGCCGGGCGGCGCCTGGATGATGGCGAAAGTCACGATGCTCAGGACGAGGAGGACCGGAATGGCAGAGAGAATTCTGATCGCTAGGAAGCGCAGCATGGGGGCTTCGAGCTCCGTCTCCGGTGCCTCGGGAAAGCAAGGGGGCCATCAGGCCTCCTTGCTTCGCGATGGTGAGGGCTAGGACTACTTCACGGCGCCGGCCGAGCCGGGCGCACCCGGCAGCGTCTCGGCATGGAGCTCATAGTTGCCCTGCTTTTCAGCCGGGACGAACATGCGCTCACGGATGACGCTGTCCTCAGCCCAGTTGAAGAGATTGATGGGCGTGCCCTTCGGAACGTTGGCGAAACGCTTGTTGATGATCAGCGCGCCAGGATACTGGGTCAGCCCGATGCCATAGACGTTATCGGTATAGACCTTCTGGAACTGCTTCATCAGATCCTTGCGTTCCGCGCCATCGCTCGTCGCGATGAACTTGTTGGTGATGTCAACAAGCTGCTGCTCGAACGGAAGCAGGTCGAGCTGACCATCCTTGCCCGCGCGATGGTAGTAGCTGGTCTGCGGACCAACAGGCGCCAGATTGACCGTCTTCTGCACCACCGACGTCAATTCTTCGGTGTTGCGGAAGATCATCCAGTCGAACTTGCCGGCCTGCTGCAGCGCGTCACGCTGCTTGCCCTCGACCGTATTGAGGATGACGCGGATGCCAAGCGGCTCCATCATCGCCACAATGCCGTCGGCGAGGCTCTTGTCGGTCTGGTAGTCGGCATTGACGAGGAGCGTGACCTCGACATTCTTGCCGCCTGCCGTTCCGGCCGGGAAGTTCACGATGCCGTCGCCGTCCGTATCCTTGAGACCGGCCAGTTCCAGTTCGGCCTTGGCGCTCGCGAGGTCGTACGGATAGTAGGCCGTCGAGTCCTTGTCGTAATAGACGGTGCCGGAATAGATGCCGCCCGGATAGATCGTCGTGAACGGACCCTTGACCAGCGACTCGCCGAGCCGCTTGCGGTCCACCGCTTCGGTGATCGCCTTGCGGAAATGGTCGTTGCGATTGAGATCGCGCACGGCCTGGCCGCGCTCGTCCGGCTCGCCCCAGCCATTGGCCGAGTAGTTCGGATAAAGCGAATAGCCGATGAGCCGCGGGCCGAACTCGAGACGCGCCGGCGCGTCCTTGCTGGCCGACCGCTTCAGGGCCTCGACGAAGCTTTCGGGCTGCTCGAGATTGGCGAAATCGCCTGAGCCCGCCACAGCCTGAACGTCACGATCTGCCCAGGTCGAGAGCTTGTAGTGCATCTCGTTGAGGTAGGGGAGCTGATTACCCGCCTCATCGACCTTCCAGTAATAGGGATTGCGGCGAAGAACGACGATGTCGTCGGGACGATACTCGACGGGCACCCAGGCGCCCATGACCGGAATATTCATGTATTCCGGCGGGAAGGCGTTCTTGTACTGCTCGTATGTGTTCTTCGAATATTTGGGATGCTGCGGCTTCAGGATATGAGCCGGGCCGGGGCAGAACGTGCCATAGGCCATCTGGTAGAGATACTGCTTGGCGAAGGGCTGCTTGAACGTCCAGACGACCGTATAGTCGTCCTTGGCCTCGAGCGTGGTGCCCTCGCCGAAGGTCGCCGGCGTCGCGCCGTTCAGCGGCGTCACGTTCGGATCGTTGACGTTGTCGTTCCAGTAGAACATCAAGTCTTCAGAGGTGAACGGCACGCCATCCGACCACTTTGCGCCCTCAATGAGGTGCATGGTCAGTTGCTTGCCGTCCGCCGACCATTCCCAGCTCTTGGCAAGGTTGGGCAGCGGCTCCAGCTCGTCGGCCTTGATCTCGAACAGCGGACCCGAGCGCGTCAGGCATTCCGACATGCCGATATCGATGCCGCCCCAACCCTGTGACTGGCCACCGATATAGTTCCAGCCTTCGGGACGGCCGCCGATGACATGGCGCAGCGTGTCGCCATAGACGCCGATGCCGTCGACCATATTGGCCTTCTTGTAGACCAACGGCTCCTTCGGGAGACGATCCTTGACCGGCGGCAGCTTGCCGGTGTCGACGAAGTTCTTCGTGACCCAATCCGGCTCATGATATTCCGGCAGGGCCTTGAACTCGAAGATATCCTTGACGCCGACATAGTCGACCTGTCCCTGCGCTTCGAACTTCGGCGGATCAGGCGGCAGGGTCGGCTTTTCGGTCTGAGCGAGCGCCGCCACTGCGGAGACGCTGAGGAGCAGGCCTGCTCCTCCGAGGGCCATCAAATAGGTCTTCATGTTTCCTCCCTTGAGCGCGGCGACGGCAGAGCCCTGCCCTCGCCCCATAGTCCCCAACCTGCCACCGACGCCACTCGTCCCCGCGGCGGCGGCCATCTGCAAAACGGCATGGCCCGATGGGGCCATACCGGATCCTCCAAGACGTCTAGAGCGACGGGCGCGCGGCCTCGTCCAGCTCCAGAGCGCGCTTCTTGGCGCTCTCGGCGCGAACGACATCCACCGTCCGCACGTCGCGCCGCGCGGCACCCTGCCAGTCGCGCGTCTTGACCGTCGCCTTGGCGAGTCGCGACTTGGCGTCGTCGATCACATGCGCAAACTGCGGCAGCCACTTCGCCTGGGCGACGACCATCTCGTCGACCATCTGCCAGACTTCGTCCGGCGAGCAGATCGCGCCGACCAGCGGATCATGCAGCACGGCGAGCTTCAGCAGGTCGAGATCGCCGGTGACGGCGGCATGCACCGACATGCGCTGGACGTTGATCGAGGCGAGGCAGGTCGCGGCGCAGGCCTCGGGCAGCGTAATGCCGGAGGCCATGTTGATGCCGAAGCGATCGACGAAGCCGGGCGACTCGATGATGGCGTCATCAGGCAGATTGGTGATGACGCCGTTGTTCTTGACGTTGAAATGGCCGCGATAGACGCGCCCGGTCTCGAGCGCCTCGAGGATATGGCTCGCATGCTCGCTCGAGCGCTTTGAATGATCGAGCGGCTTGCCGGCTTCCTCGACAAAGCGCGGGAAGTCTGTTTCGAACCAGTTCCGCGATTCCGTCGAATAGCGGAGATAGCCGCCGGTCTCGCCATGGATCCAGTCGGACATGTCGATCCAGCGCTCGATCTCGTCCGGACGCTTGCGATACCAGGGCAGGTATTCGGACAAGTGGCCGTTCGATTCCGTCGAGTAGACGCCGAAGCGCTTCAGGACGTCGATGCGGACCTTTTCCTGGCTCGAATAGACCGGATGCGCCTCGAAGGCCGCGAGCAGTTCGTCCTTGCCGACCTTGCGCCCCTTGAAACGGACATCGATGAACCAGGTCTGGTGATTGATGCCGGAGCAGATGAAGTCGAGTTCGCCGGGCTTCGCGCCGAGGACGGTCGCGATCTGCTCGCCACCATGCTGGACGCCGTGGCAGAGGCCGACCGTGTTGACCTTGCCATATTCGATGGCGGCCCACGTGTTCATCGCCATCGGGTTGGCGTAGTTGAGGAACATGGCGTCGGGCGCCGCAACCTCGCGTATATCCTTGCAGAAGTCGAGAATAGCCGGAATGTTGCGCTGGCCGTAGAGAATGCCGCCGGCGCAGATCGTATCGCCGACGCACTGGTCGACGCCGTATTTCAGGGGAATACGGATATCGTCGGCATAGGCTTCGAGGCCGCCGACGCGCACGCAACTGATGATATATTTCGCACCCTCGACCGCGCGCCGCCGATCGGTCGTCGCGGTGATGCGGGTCGGAAGATTGTTCGCCTCGACGATCTTGTCGAGGATCTGCTGGATCATCGAAAGATTGTGCTCACTGACGTCCGTCAGCGCGAATTCTACATCCCTGAGTTCGGGAACCGACACGATGTCGGTCATGAGCTTCTTGGTGAAGCCGACGCTGCCTGCGCCGATGATAGCGATTTTCAGTCCGGCCATTCGCTCCCTCAATCGTCCCGGCCGCGCGCGGCCTCATCTCCGCTGGCTCGGCCCTGTCGCGGTCATCGACGCCGACAAGGCAGCAAGCCACCGCCTGGCGAGATTTCATGGTCCTCGCCGGCTGTCCGTGGCATTAGTTATTCCCAAGCCCCGATCGTCGACCAGAGAGATTTTGTGCTTTCATGGGTAATTCTGTGCTCTCGACACTGCAGGCTTATGCGCCGGCAATGAAGACCCTGTCGCTGCCGCGCGGCCGTCGCCATCTCCATTCGATGCCGACATCGAGCGGCTACGAGATCCGCGACCAGCCGCCTTATGCATGGGACGGCATGCAGCGGGGGCAGACGCCGTTCACCGTCCTGCAGCACACGATCTCGGGCGTCGGCCAGCTTCGCTACGAGCGACGAAGGTACAGGCTCAAGGCCGGCGACACGATGCTGGTGATCATCCCGCACAACCACCGCTACTGGCTCGATCCCGGCGACCGGTGGGAGTATTTCTGGATTTCCATGCATGGGCGCGAAGCGCTGCGCATCCATCGCGAGATCCTGGCCGCGAATGGTCCGGTCCTTCGCCTACGCCCAGAGACGATCGAGCACCTCGCCCGCTGCACGCTGCGCTTCGTCGAAGGCGAGGGCGAGACACCCGGCGCCGCCTCGGCGATCGCCTATGAGGCGGCGATGGCCTTGTTCGACGATGTCTTCGGCTCGCATCCGATGACCCCGACGGAAGACGACGCGATGAGCCGTGCCGTTCGCTTCATATTGGAGAACCTCGACAAGCCGATTGCAGTGCCGGACCTTGCCGACGTCGCCGGCCTCAGTCGTGCCCATTTCACCCGTGTCTTCACCGAGAGCGAAGGCCTTCCCCCGGCGGAATACGTACTGCAGCAACGCATGCGCCGCGCAGCGTCTCTGCTCGCGAGCGATGCGGCGATCACGGTCAAGGAGGCCGCGGTGCTGATCGGCTTCGAGGATCCCAACTACTTCGCCAAGGTGTTCCGCCGCGTCTTCGGCACCAGCCCGACGGAATTCCGGACGACGGGCATGTATGCGACCGTGTCAGGCCCAGACCGCCCCGGCTCGTGATTAAGTCCTGACCACAGCCCCCGTGCAACGCACACGAAATGAGCACCCCAACTCTGATTGCATACAGTTCGCCGCGCCTTTCGTGCTGGCACAGGCTTTGCTTTCCCTATGTCATTGAGTTGGTGGCTAGGGTTCCGGTTCCCGCGAGGGAGCGCTGGTCCGAGAGCTGCCGCCGGCGCGGGAGACATCCGCGCCGGGCACGGCGGGATAAAATCCCGGGAGACCTCAGTGGCCAGGCGTTGGCGACGGGTAGGTCTTTGCCAATTCCAGGTTCCAGTGAAACCCTGACCGGAGTTGGCAATGCACGTCTCGAATCCCCTGAAGCGCAGCCTCGCCGCCGGCCTGATCGCCGCCGCGGTCACCGCCCTTTCGTTCACTGGCGCCGCGGAAGCCGCGCCCAAGAAGGACTTCAAGCTCGCCTGGTCGATCTATGTCGGCTGGATGCCATGGCAGTGGGCCGCCGATCAGGGCATCGTCAAGAAGTGGGCCGACAAATACGGCATCACGATCGACGTCGTGCAGATCAACGACTATGTCGAATCGATCAACCAATACACGGCCGGCGGCTTCGATGCGGTGACGCTGACCAATATGGACGGCCTGTCGATCCCAGCTGCCGGCGGCGTCGATACGACGGCCGTGCTGGTCGGCGACTTCTCCAACGGCAATGATGCCGTCATCCTCAAGGACAAGAAGACTCTGGCCGATATCAAGGGCCAGAAGGTCAATCTCGTTGAGTTCTCGGTCTCGCACTACCTGCTGGCCCGCGCACTTTCCACCATCGGCCTGACCGAAAAGGATCTCAGCGTTGTCTCGACCTCGGATGCCGACATGGTCGCCGCCTGGTCGACGCCCGATGTCACATCGGTAGTGACTTGGAATCCGATCGTCGCCGAGATCATGGCGACGCCGGGCGCCAACAAGGTGTTCGATTCCTCGCAGATCCCCGGCGAAATCATCGACCTGACGGCGGCCAACACCGCGACGCTCAAGGACAATCCGGACTTCGGCAAGGCGCTCGCCGGCGCCTGGTACGAGACGATGGCGATCATGTCGTCCGACACGCCGGAAGGGAAGGCAGCCCGAGAGGCGATGGGCAAAGCCTCCGGTACCGATCTCGCCGGCTATGAGGCCCAGCTCAAGGCGACGCGCATGTTCTTCAAGCCGGACGAGGCCGCTGCCTTCGCCAAGAGCCCAGAGATCAGTGCCACCATGGACCATGTCCGAGGCTTCCTCTTCGAACACGGCCTGCTCGGCAACGGCGCCGCCTCGCCTGACGTGGTCGGCATCGAGCTTGCCGATGGCAAGGTCCTCGGCGACGCCGGCAATGTGAAGTTCCGCTTCACCGACGCCTATATGGCGGACGCTGCTGCCGGAAAGCTCTGATGCGGGCGGCCCCCCTCACGCGGTCCCCGGGCTTTGCCCGGGGAACCGATCGGGAACCCACGCGATGCGGCTGATCAATCGACGTCCCGCTCCGGGCGTGGCACGGCTGCTGGCGCTGGTGCCGTTCGTGCTGGTGATGGTTGCCTATCTCATCGGATCGGGCATCCGCCTCTCGGAGAATCCCTCCGACAAGCTGCTGCCTTCCTTTGCAAGCTTTGCCGCGGCCATCGACCGGATGGCGTTCCAGGTCGACCAGCGCACCGGCGATATCCTGCTGCTGGTCGATACGGAGGCCAGCCTCTATCGCCTCTTTGCTGCGCTCGCCATCGCGGTCGCCATCGGCCTGGTGCTCGGGATCGTCATCGGGCTCCTGCCCTATTTCCGCGCCGGGCTCGGCAGCTTCGTCGCGGTCGTCTCCATGGTACCGCCGCTGGCGCTCCTGCCGATCCTCTTCATCACCATGGGCCTCGGCGAAGCCTCGAAGATTGCGCTGATCGTCATCGGCGTCGCGCCATGCCTCGTCCGCGATGTCGCGCTGAGGGTCGGGGATCTGCCGCCGCAGCAATCGATCAAGGCCCAGACGCTCGGCGCCTCGACCTGGCAGATCGTGCTGCGCGTCGTGCTGCCCCAAACGCTGCCGCGCCTGATCGATTCCCTGCGCCTGCAGATCGGACCGGCCTGGCTGTTCCTGATCGCAGCCGAAGCCATCGCCTCGGAATCCGGTCTCGGCTACCGCATCTTCCTCGTCCGCCGCTATCTCGCGATGGACGTGATCCTGCCCTATGTCGCCTGGATCACGCTGCTCGCCTTCTTGATGGACCGGGCGCTCGCGATCCTGCAACGCCGCGCCTTCCCCTGGTTCGAAGCCGCACGGGCATCGGGATGAGGGGCGCGCCATGAACGCCATCAGCGTCAAGGATGTCTGGAAGGAATATGACGGCCGCGTCATCCTCGAAAACATCAACCTGGAAATCGCGCCCCGCGCCTTCGTCGCGCTGGTCGGTCCTTCCGGCTGCGGCAAGACGACCTTCCTCCGCATGCTTCTCTCCGAGGAGCGGCCGGATCGCGGTTCGATCACCATTGCCCGCCAGCCATTGCCCGCCGAGCCCGGCGCCGACCGCGGCGTCGTGTTCCAGCGCTATTCGGTGTTTCCGCATCTGACGGTGCTTGGCAATGTCGTCCTGGGGCTCGAATTGAAGGCGGCCCCTCTCCTCGGGCGCCTGTTCGGATCCAGCCGGCGCGCCGCCGAGGATGAGGCGCGCGGCATGCTCGCCGCGGTCGGCCTCGCCGGCTCGGAGGAAAAGTACCCAGCGCAGCTCTCAGGCGGGATGCAGCAGCGTCTGGCCCTCGCGCAGGCGCTGATCGCAAAGCCGAAAGTCCTGCTGCTCGACGAGCCATTCGGCGCGCTCGATCCCGGCATTCGCGCCGAGATCCACGTGCTCATGCAGAAGCTCTGGCATGAGCGCCCGTTGACCGTCGTCATGGTGACGCATGACCTCTCCGAGGCGTTCTCGCTCGGAACCCGCGTCATTGCCTTCGAGCGGCGGCGCAACGAGCCGTCCGATGGCGGTCGCTACGGCGCCACCATCACCCGCGATTTCGCGGTCTGGCCGAAGCGGATTGCCGGCGAGCCGAGACCGCCCAAGAAGAAATCCATGCCCGGCCGGGACGACCCGGTGCCGTTGACGGGACCACTCCGGGACGACCCGGCCCTCCAAGGAGACGCGCCGTGAACGAGGCGATGCACCCGGCTTTGGACAAGGCCGCCGAAATCGAGGCCAACCGCAAGCGTTATGAGGAGCTGAAGGCGGCCGGCGATACCGCCGCGCCCCGCGCCCTGCCCCCGCCAACGCCGCGTGACACCGCACCGATCGCCGAAAGCGCGGTGATCCATCGCGAGACGATCCCGGGCGGCTGGTACACGACGCTGCGCCTGAAGGCCGGCACCGCACTGCGCCTCGTCAACACATCCGGTACATCAGGCGTTTCGTTGTTCGCCTGGAACGCAAACGACCCCAGCGAGCGTTACAACAGCGCCGACACGGTCAAGATCCAGTGGACGTCCGAACTCCGCAAGGGCCGCGTACTGTTCTCCGACATGGGACGCGTGCTGTTCTCGATCATCGAGGACACGACCGGCGCGCATGACACCATCGTCGGCGGATCTACGCCGGCCTCGAATGCCCGCAAATATGGCGACGCCGCCCTCCGCTCGACCCGCGAGAACATGCTGCTCGCCGCCGGCAAGCACGGCCTCGGCCTTCGCGACCTCGCACCGGTGATCACATTCTTCGCGCCTGTCATCGTCGATGCGTCGGGGCGCCTAGTCTGGCGTGACGGTGTCGTCGGCACCGGCGATTTCGTCGATCTCCGTGCCGAGATGGACGTCATCATCGCACTCTCCAACTGCCCACACCCGCTGGCGCCGGATGCGCGTTTCGCGCCGGGCCCCATCGAGGCGATCGTCCACGCGCCGCCAGTTGCTGCCGAGGATGACCTCTGCCGAACCGCGACAGCCGAAGCCCGCCGCGGCTTCGATAACAACGCCCGCCAAGCGCGCATCTGAGGGAGGAACCGCCATGAACCAGACCCAAGCGGGCTTCCTCGCCCTCCCCGCCGGCCTTGACCCAGCCAAGGCGATCTATGACTTCACCATTCCCGCCAACAAGCCCTGGACAGGCGTGGTTCGGCGCGGCCAGATCCTGCGCATCATCGATCTCGAGGGACAGCAGGCGGTCGACACGCTGTTCTACAGCCTTGCCGACACCAGCGAGCGCTACAGCGCGCAGGACACCATCCTCGAACAGGGCGCGCCTTACGTCACCACTGGAACGCGGCTCATCTCCAATATCGGCAACGTCATGGCGACCGTCGTCGCCGACACCTGCGGCCGGCACGACACGTCGGCCGGCGCCTGCTCCTGCGAGGCGAACACCGTCCGCTTCGGGCATCACACGCGCTACATGCATGCCTGCCGCGAAAACTTCATCATCGCCATGGCCGCGCATGACATGACCAAGCGCGACATCGTGCCGAACATCAACTTCTTCATGAACGTCCCGATCGAACCCGATGGAAAGCTTGCCATTGTCGATGGTGTCTCGCAGCCGGGCGACCATGTCGACATCCTCGCCGCAATGGACATCATCTGCGCGATCTCCAACTGCCCGCAGGTCAACAATCCCTGCAACGGCTTCAATCCGACGCCGGTGCGCGTGATGATTTTCGATCCGGCGGTCGCATAACACCATGTTCCAGAAGGTTCTCATCGCAAACCGGGGCGAGATCGCCAGCCGGATCATCCGCACTTTGCGCCGGATGGGCATCGCGTCCGTCGCCGTCTATTCGGCGGCCGACCGCTTTTCCCGCGCCGCGCTCGACGCCGACGAGGCCGTCGCCATCGGGCCGGCGGCACCGAAGGAAAGCTATCTCGACATCGACGCCATCATCGCCGCCTGCAAGGCGACGGGCGCCGAGGCCGTACATCCGGGCTATGGTTTCCTGTCGGAAAACGCCGTCTTCGCCGAACGTCTGGCCGAGGCCGGCATTCGCTTCATCGGCCCGCGGCCGGCGCATCTCCGCGATTTCGGACTGAAGCATACGGCGCGCGCGCTGGCCGAGGCCTCCGGCGTGCCGCTGCTCCCCGGCAGCGGGCTGCTCGGCTCCGTCGAGGAAGCGATCTCGGCCGCCGAGCGCGTCGGCTACCCGGTGATGCTGAAGAGCACGGCCGGCGGCGGCGGCATCGGCATGCAGCTCTGCCACGACGTCACGGAACTCGCCGCGCGCTTCGAGGCCGTGCAGCGCATGGCGACCTCCAGCTTCGGCGACGCCCGCGTCTATCTGGAGCGTTATGTCGCCGTCGCCCGTCATGTCGAGGTGCAAATCTTCGGCGACGGCAAGGGCCGCGTCGTGGCGCTCGGCGAGCGCGACTGCTCGCTGCAGCGGCGCAACCAGAAGGTCGTCGAGGAGACCCCGGCGCCGAACCTTTCGGACGCCATCCGCGCGCGGCTCCAAGCTGCCGCAATCGCCCTCGGCGAGAGCGTCGCGTATGAGTCCGCCGGCACGGTCGAGTTCATCTATGACGTCGCGCGAGATGACGTCTCCTTCCTCGAGGTCAATACCCGCCTCCAGGTCGAGCATCCGGTCACCGAGGCGGTGTTCGGCGTCGACCTCGTCGAATGGATGATCCGTCAGGCGGCCGGCGAACTGGACCTGCCTGCGCAGGCATCGCTGGTCCCGACCGGCGCGGCCATGGAAGTCCGCGTCTATGCCGAGAACCCGCAGGCCGATTTCCGGCCGCAGGCGGGCCTCCTGACCGAAGTCCGCTGGCCTGAGGGCGTGCGCGTCGACGGCTGGATTGAAACGGGCACCGAGGTGACCGCCTGGTATGACCCGCTGCTCGCCAAGGTCATCGTGCACGGCGCCGACCGGGTCGAGGCTCTGGACCGGCTGAAGGCAGCGCTGCATGACGCCTCCGTCCAGGGCATCGAGACCAATCTCGACTACCTCCGCGCCATCGCCGGCTCCGAACTCTTCGCAACCGGCGACGTCTCGACTGCCGCGCTGAAAACGCTGCCCTTCGTGCCGCGCGCTATCGAGGTTCTGGCGCCCGGTGCGCAGTCTAGCGTGCAGGACTTTCCGGGCCGTGTCGGCCTGTGGAATGTCGGCGTGCCGCCGTCGGGTCCGATGGACAGCCGCTCGCACCGCCTCGCCAACCGTATCGTCGGCAATGCGGAGGACGCCGCCGCGCTGGAGCTGACCGTTTCCGGACCGATGCTGCGCTTCCATCGCGACGCCGTCATCGCCATCACCGGAGCCGATATGGCGCCGAAGCTGGATGGCCAGCCGATCCAGTCCTTCGTGCCGGTCGCCGTTCCGGCTGGCGCGCTGCTCGCCTTCGGCGCCGTCTCGGGTCCCGGGCAGCGCAGCTATCTCGCCGTTCGCGGCGGCATCGATGCCCCGCTTTTCCTCGGCTCGCGCGCCAATTTCAGCCTCGGCCGCTTCGGCGGCCATGCGACCGGCACGCTGCGGGCCGGCGACGTGCTGAAGATCGGTGATCTCGTCGCGTCCGAGCCGATGACGCCCGCCGAAGACGAGCGGCCGGAACTGACCCGCGACTGGACCATCGGCGTCCGCTCAGGGCCGCATGGCGCACCGGACTTCTTCACCGAAGGCGACATCTCCGCGCTGTTCTCGGCCCGCTATGAGGTGCATTTCAATTCCTCGCGCACCGGCGTCCGTCTGATCGGCCCGCAGCCCGCATGGGCACGCGCCGATGGCGGCGAGGCGGGGCTGCACCCCTCCAACATCCACGACAACGCCTATGCGATCGGCTCGATCGATTTTACCGGCGACATGCCGATCATCCTCGGCCCAGACGGCCCGAGCCTCGGCGGCTTCGTCTGCCCGGCGGTGATCAGCCGCGAAGAGCTTTGGAAGATTGGCCAGTTGAAACCAGGCGACGGTGTCAGGTTCGTCGAAGCCGTCGACCCGGCACCCAAAATCGCGGCGCCCATCCACCGCCGCCCGGCCTCGCCGATCCTGCGGGCGAGCGATGCCGGTCCGGTCAGCGTCGTCTATCGCCGCGCCGGCGATGACAATCTACTCGTCGAATATGGGCCAATGATGCTCGACATCGCGCTGCGCCTGCGCGTCCATCTCCTGATGGAAGCCGTGGCGGCGGCGCGGCTGGCGGGGCTTATCGAAATGACGCCCGGCATCCGCTCGCTGCAGCTGCATTTCGACAGCAAGGTGCTGCCGGTGGGCCGGTTGATCGACGCGCTGGAAGAGATCGAGGCCGCCTTGCCGGCCGCCGAAGACGTCAGCGTTCCCTCGCGCATCGTCCATCTGCCGCTGTCGTGGAACGACCCGTCCGTGCAGCTCGCGATGCGCAAATATCAGGAGCTGGTCCGGCCCGACGCGCCCTGGTGCCCGTCCAATATCGAGTTCATCCGCCGCATCAACGGCCTCGCCTCGATCGACGACGTCAAGCGGATCGTCTTCGACGCCGACTATCTCGTGCTCGGCCTCGGCGATGTCTATCTCGGCGCACCCGTGGCGACCCCGCTCGATCCGCGCCACCGCCTCGTGACGACCAAATACAATCCGGCCCGCACCTGGACGCCGGAAAACGCGGTCGGCATCGGCGGTGCCTATCTCTGCATCTATGGCATGGAGGGGCCGGGCGGCTACCAGCTCTTCGGCCGCACGATCCAGATGTGGAACGCCTGGCGCGAGACGCCGGAGTTCAAGCCGGGCCATCCCTGGCTGCTGCGTTTCTTCGACCGCGTCCGCTTCCACGAGGTCAGCGAAGCTGAGCTAGCCGAGGCACGCGAGGCCTTCCCGCATGGCCGTTATCCGCTGAAGATCGAGGAGACCAGCTTTTCCTATGCAGACTATGCCGCATCGCTCGAAGCCAATGACGCCGGCATAAGGGCGTTCAAGGCGACGCAGCAGGCGGCGTTCGAAGCCGAGCGGCTCGATTGGAAGGCGCGTGGGCTCGACAGCTTCGTCAGCGACGAGGGCGGCCGCGTCGATGGTGCCGATGACGCCATCCCCGAGGGCATGCAGCCGGTTTCGGCCCAGATGACCGGCAATGTCTGGAAGATATTGGTGGAAGAAGGTTCGATGGTCGAAGCCGGACAGCCGGTGGTGATCGTCGAATCGATGAAGATGGAAATGGAAATCACGACACCGGTCGCTGGCCGCATTACGGGCCTCCGCTGCCAGCCGGGGCGCACCGTTCGCGCCGGCGATGTCGTCGCTTTGATTGAAGGAACCCTGTGATGCTGCCGACCTTCCTCGATATCGCAACCCTCTCCGAGGGTTACCGCAGCGGCCGCTTCAGCCCGGTCGACGTGATCCGCGAGGTGATCGCGCGCATCGAAGCCTGGCCCGACAAGGCCGTCTGGATCAGCCGCTTCGATGATGCAGCGCTCATCGCTACCGCCGAGGCACTCGTCGCCGCCGGCCCCGCCCGCGCCGACCAGCCGCTCTGGGGCGTGCCGTTCGCGGTCAAGGACAATATCGACTGCGCGGGCCTTCCGACCACCGCCGCCTGCCCCGCCTTCGCCTACAGACCCGACGCCGACGCCTTCGTCGTCGCCAAGCTGAAGGCGGCCGGCGCGCTCGTCGTCGGCAAGACCAATCTCGACCAGTTCGCGACGGGCCTCAACGGCACGCGCTCGCCCTATGGCGCGCCCCGCTCCGTGTTCGACCCGGCCTATATCTCCGGTGGCTCATCGTCCGGCTCGGCCGTTGCCGTCGCCTCGGGGCAGGTCGCCTTCGCGCTTGGCACCGATACGGCTGGCTCGGGCCGCATTCCCGCCGCCTTCAACAATCTCGTCGGCGTCAAGCCATCCCGCGGCATGCTCTCGGGCACTGGCCTCGTCCCCGCCTGCCGCAGCCTCGACTGCATCACCGTCATGGCGGGAACGGTCGGCGATGCCGATCTCGTCCGCAGTGTCGCGAGCGGCTGCGACGCCGCCGATCCCTATTCGCGCGCCCTGCCCCCGGCGGTGCTGCCGCAATCTGGCTTCCGCTTCGGCGTTCTGGCCAAGGCTGAGCGCGAGTTCTTCGGCGACGCCGAGACCGAGGCGCTCTACAACGCGGCCATCGGCAGGCTCGCGATGCTCGGCGGCGTCGCTGTCGAGATAGACTATGCGCCGTTCCGCGAGTGCGCCGCGCTGCTCTATGGCGGCCCATGGGTCGCCGAGAGGCTCGCGGCGATCGAGAGTTTCGTCGCCGACCACGCCGATGCCATGGATCCGACCGTGCGCACCATCGTCGAGGGCGCGCGCGGCTATTCGGCCGTTGATGCCTTCCGCGGCCAGTACCAGCTCGAGACGCTGCGCAAGCGCACCGACGTCGAATGGGCCCGGATGGACGTGCTGCTGCTGCCGACGGCACCGACGACCTACACCGTCGAGGCCATGCAGTCGGATCCGATCCGCCTCAACTCCAATCTCGGTCGCTACACCAATTTCGTGAATCTCCTGGACTGCAGCGCCATCGCCGTGCCGGCCGGATTCCGCTCCGACGGGCTGCCGGCCGGCGTCACGCTGGTCGGTCCGGCTTTTGCCGATCGCGCGCTCGCCGCGCTCGGCGACCGGCTGCATCGGCTTGAGGCCTATGGCATGGGCCGCGACCGCGAGACCGCTTTGCCGGAGGCCAGCGCTCTGCCTGCTGCCCCCTCCGACCTGATCCCGATCGTCGTGGTCGGCGCGCATCTGACGGGGATGCCGCTCAACCATCAACTGACCGGCGCCGGCGGCGTCCATCTCAAGACCTGCCGCACGGCCGGCGACTATCGTCTCTATGCCTTGCCGAACACCACGCCGCCGAAGCCAGGGCTCATCCGCGAGCCCGGTCTTGCAGGCGATGGCCTGATTGTCGAGGTCTGGGCGCTGCCGCCAGCGGCGTTCGGCGCCTTCGTCAACGCCATTCCCGCGCCGCTTGGCGTCGGCAAGGTGACGCTCGACGACGGCTCCGAGGCGACCGGTTTCCTCTGCGAGGCGCACGCGATCGAGGGCGCCCGCGAAATCACCGCGCTCGGCGGCTGGCGGGCCTATATCGCGGAGCGGGCGGCGGCTCCGGCATAGACTGCGCTGGATCAAGCGCGGCCTTCGCATCTCGGCTAGACTGAACCCGTCTGGTCAAGCGGGGCGCGCATGGACACGGATCTGGCGCTGAGACTGACACTCGCGCTCGCTATCGGTCTGGTAGTGGGGCTCGAACGCGGCTGGCGCGAACGGGAAGCCGCGCCGGGCAGCCGCACCGCGGGGCTCAGAACCTATGCGCTGTCGGGTCTGCTCGGCGGCATATTCGCGGCCCTCGCCCGCGCGTTCGATGCGCCGATCCTGATCGGCTTCGGCTTTCTTGGCTTCATCGCGGTGTTCGCCTTGTTCAAGCGCGACGAAAGCCGCGCCGACCATGACTACAGCGTCACCGGGACGGTCGCGGCGATGCTCGTCTTCGCGCTCGGGGCGCTGGCTGTCATCGGCGACAGGAACATTGCCGCCGCTGCTGGGATCGCCACCGCCACCTTGCTCGCCGCGCGCGAATGGCTGCACAGCCTGGTCGCCCGCATCACCTGGCAGGAGATGCGCTCGACCCTGCTGCTCCTGGCCATGACCGCGATCGTATTGCCGATCCTGCCCGACCGCGCCCTCGACCCGCTTGGGGCCATCAATCTTCGCGAAATCTGGGGCTTCACCATCCTGCTCGCCGGGCTCTCCTATGCCGGCTATCTCGGCATGCGCATTCTCGGACCCTCGCGCGGCATCCTCGTCACGGCACTGACGGGCGGCTTGGTCTCTTCGACAGCGGTCACGATCACCTTCGCAAGACGGGCGGCGACAGGCGAGGACGCCGGAACGCTCGCCGCCGGCGCCGCGGCCGCAGGGGCCGTTTCGCTCTTGCGGGTCGTGGTCGTCAGCACGCTGATCGAGCCGCGCCTGTTCGCGCCCCTGGCGGCGGCGGCTGTTCCGGCCGCCCTCATCTTCCTGCTCCCATCGGTGAAGTCAGCCCTTCGCTCCCATGCCACCGCCCCGGGCGCCATGACGCTCGGAAATCCGTTCGAGTTGCTGCCGGTGATCGGATTCGCCGCCCTCCTCGCCGTGATCGGTCTCGCTGCGGCCTTCGTCAATCAGCGCTTCGGAAGCGCAGGACTCTATCCGCTCGGCGCAATCGCAGGCCTTGCCGATGTCGACGCTTTTTCGGTATCGACCGCCCGGCTCGCCAGCGGATCGATTGCACTGCAGGAGGCGGCGACCGCAATCCTGATCTGCCTCGGCGTCAACGCTGCGGCGCGCGCCGCCTATGGTGCGCTGCTTGGGGACGGCCGATTTCGCATTCGACTTTTGCTCACGACAGCTGCAGCGATCATCGTGGGATCAGCGTTGGGAACCATCGCACAGCTCGCGGCGCTGCCCTGAGCGCCGCAACCGATCGACCGAAAGGAACCCGATGAGCATGGACAGCGAGACGGCCGCCGCCCCCACGGAGATCGAACTGAAATTCACGATCGATCCGACCGATCTCGCAGTCTTCAGGAATCTCGCTTTTCTGACCGACCTACCGTCAAAGCGATCGTCGCTCTCGGCGACCTATTTCGATACCGAGGATCAAGCCCTTCGCCGCGCCGGATACGCCCTCCGCCTGCGCCGCTCGGCAGACGGCACCATCCAGACGCTGAAGGGCGCCTCGGAGGGGGCAGCGGGGCTATTTTCGCGATCGGAACGCGAATGTGCTGTCCCAGGCGATACGCTCGATGACGCCATGCTGGCAGCGGCTCTTCCGGTGGACGTGCGCGCGGCCACGGCGGGCCGCCTGGCTCCTTTGTTCACAGTGGACGTCGAGCGTACCGAATGGCGGGTCGCAGTCCCAGGCGCCGTCATTGCCGTCAGCGTCGACCAAGGCGCGATCCAGGCAGGCGATCACCAGGCGCCGATCAGCGAGGTTGAATTCGAACTCCGCAGCGGAACCGTCGAGGCCGTATTCGCGCTTGCCGGCTCTGCCGTCGAGAACGTGGCGCTGCACCTGCAGCCGCTCGGAAAGTCGGAACGGGGCTATCAGCTCCTCGGCGCGTACGCGCCTCGACCCCGCTCGGTCGCCAGCGCGATCACGTCTCCTACGCTCGCCGCTGCCATCCGCCCGATCATGGCCGAGCTGATCGAAGGGATCGCGCTTGAGCGTGCAGCCGTCCTGGCTACCGGCGATCCGGAGGCCGTGCACCGGCTGCGTGTGCTGCTGCGCCGGCTGCGCTGCCTGCTCGAGGTGGCCGCCGAAACGATCTCCGGGGCCAAACTCGGCACGTCCGCGAGAACCATTCGTCGCGCCTTCCGGCGCCTCGGAACGGTTCGTGATCTCGATATCCTCACGGCCGCGGTTCCGCAGAACGCCGAGAGCGCGGATGGAGCGATGAGCGTGATCGCCGCCGACCGCCAACACGCATTCGCGAAAGTACGTCGCCTTCTCGGGTCGCGTGGCTTCGCGGTAGCCATGCTGGACCTGCTCTCCTTCTCCACGATCGATCGATCGGCAGATGAACCGCAGGCCGACAATGAGGCGACGCTGGACGAGGAACTCCGCCGCGTGTTGACGCGCCGCTGGCACAGCGTTCGCCAGTCGCGCCGGCCGTCGAAACTCTCCGTCCGCGCGCGGCATCACCTGCGAATCGACGTCAAGACCTTTCGATACACGACGGATTTCTTTGGAGAACTATTCCTCGAGGCCAAGGCAGCCAAGCGTCGTCAAAGATCAGATGATGCCGTCCGCGATCTGCAGACATCCCTCGGTAAACTGAACGATCGCCGCAATGTCGAGCGTCTGGCGCGCGACCATTTAGGCGACCCTGTCACCACGGCGCTTGGTCTGACGGCATCGGCGCCCGATGAGTCAGATCTCCGGGGCGCCGACAAAGCCTTCAAGCGCCTGATGGGCGGCAAGCCCTTCTGGGCATAGGCGAGGGTCTATTGGCCGTCTGACGACCGCGCTATTGCGCGAGAGCTCGGTGCAGACGCGGAGAGGATGCGCGCCAAGCCATAGGGAACCCAAAGAGGCAGCCATCGATATGGATGTCCCTTGGGGAGCGCCGAACCATTACGCCTTGCCTTGCCTGCCTCGTGTCGTGCCCGCTCTGCACTGAGCGGCAAGGGGTAGCGGCTGACGAGCGGATCAATCGGACGAACATCTTCCATTCCGGTCTCCAATATGCGGAAACGAGGCGGCGTCGAACAGGCGCTGCTATGGTGCAACGCAGTATAACATATGGCGTTGCAGCACTCCATATGACGAGGCGCAGACATTCATGCAGCCCGTTTGGCGGAGCCGCATCGTCCTTATGGGGGGTGATCAAAAAGATGGCAGGCAGAAGCAAGCTGCGCCGTCGCGCATCTCAAAGGCTTATGGTTGGGCAACAAGACTTGATGACCACTTGATCCATGGCAACGATCAGGCCTGACAATTGTGCATCAGACTTCAGCCAACTGAAGGCTCTCCACCATTTTGTCGCCCGGCGACATGGAATAAAAGCAGAAATGCCGCTAGAATTCGAGATCTACAACCTTGACTGGTGGCGGTTTTGCTTCACGAGACTGATCATTTCGAATCCTACTCCAAAAGTGGTATTCCCATCATATTGTGCCGCGACTTGGCATTGAGGCAGGATGAGCTGTAGAGGCGAGATCGTAGATTCGCTTTCCAAAGAAGATCGCGTTGCAGGCGCGGCGAAAAAAGGACAAAACGATGTCGGACCCCACCAGCGCGACGAGGCGCCGACATAGTAGTCGCTCTTCGAAAACTTCGAGTGGCAAGACCCTTGTGCCCAGCGATCCTATCGTCAGCGTATATCCGTTGCCGATGGATGCTAAGCGTGCGAAGGACGAGGCGGTGCGGGCGCGCCGGCTTGGCAAGAGGTTGCCTGTCGGCCACCCTTATCGGCGCCTGCCCCTCTGGGTGCCTTACTGGCTCGCGCGCCTGATCAACAATTCAGCTCCGAGTTCGAAGCCGCTGCCGCCCGAGAAGGGCGACGGCTGATCGCGTCAGAACTCGATTGCTTCCGCGAAGCGCTTCAGGCCGTCGGTGCGGGAGAGCTGCGATGACAGCTTACGCTGCAGCGCGCGATCCGTCGTCATCTTGCGGGCGGCGACGTCGAGGATCGCCTCGGAAAGCCGCTCGGAATCGCCGGGCGGCGTGATGAACGCGGCCTGTCCCAGGAATTCGAAGATCTCGGTTCCAGACGCGGCTGTGACGACGATCGGCCGGCCGGACGCGAGCATGCCGCCGAGCTTCGACGGCAATACGAGGTCAGCGGCATTGCCATCCTGCGGCAAGGCGTGCAGGTCGGCCATGTTCAGGAATGCATTCAGCCGGGAGTAAGGCTGGAACGGCAGAAACCTGACGGTTTCCAAATGGCCATAGCGCGCAATCAGATCGTCCTTCGCCGGCCCCTCGCCCGCGATGATGAAACGGATCGAACGATTGTCCTTCAGCGCAGCCGCAGCATCGAGCAGCACGTGCAGGCCCTGCTTGGCGCCGATATTGCCGGAATAGAGGACGACGAACGCTTCGTCGTCATAGCCAAGTTCATCGCGATAGGGACTGCGCCCATCGACGGGAAAGATCTGGTCGAGATCGACCCAATTCCGGATCACGCTGATATTGGTTTCAGCCACGCCCTTCTCGGCGATCTTCTCAGCCATGCGGTTTGAGATCGTAACGACGCGATCAAAAGCGCGCATCACGAGCCGCTCGAAGCCATAGCCAAGCCGGCGCAGCCACGGCTTGCCGCCGATATGACCGACCGCGAAAGCGGCATCCACTTCGAGATCCTGAACATGGAGGATCGTCTTCGCGCCCGTCAGCTTGGCGGCGAGCACCGCGATCGGCGCTGCGATCAATGTCGGCTCGATGCAGAGGACGGTATCCGGCCGATGCCGGATGAACTGCCACAGCACAGCCGGCAGCGATGTCGCCGCAAAGCTGATCGGCGCGATCAGCCGCCAGACGCCTTCCATCTGCTTGCGCAGAAGGAGCGGACACCGCACGACGGTGACGCCGTTCAGCCGCTCCGTCTCGTAGCTATTCCGATATGGCGCCTGGACCACCCAGCCCGGATAATGGGCCGGCGTGGTCACGACGACGACATCCTTGCCGGCAGCGGCGAGATGCTCAGCGATCTCGCCCGTATACCGGCCGACACCGGCCATCTCTGGCGCATAGTTCATGGCATAGACAAGAACGCGTCCGGTCATGCCATGAACTCCGCGTCGAAATCAGCCATACGCGTCATCCTCACGCGTTGTGCATGACGGGGGCGTGGGCCATGACCTTGAGGTCCTCGACCATCATCTCGGCGACGAGCGCATCGAGACCGGTCTCGTGG
>NZ_FQUP01000011.1 GCF_900129325.1 Kaistia soli DSM 19436
AACGCGGCAAGTCCTTGCATTCATGATGCCGGGTGACTCATGTGACCTGCATGTCGCCTTGCTGGCGGAGATGGATCACAGCATCCAGACAATCGGCCCGGCCCTGGTGGCCACGATCGAGCGCGCCGATATGGATGCGATCCTGGACAGTCACCATCAGGTGGCCAAGGCGATGTATGTGTCCCAGCTCGTCGACGAAGGCACGATGCGTGCCTGGATTACCAGCATGGGTCGTCGCACGAGCCTGGAGCGGGTGGCACATTTGATGTGCGAACTTTACCTCCGGGCGCGAAATATTGGTCTGATATCCGAACCGACGCTGACGATGCCCTTGTCCCAGTTGCTGATTGCGGACTCGCTGGGCATGACGCCGGTTCACCTCAACCGGATCCTGAAGGAGCTGCGGCTTACGGGTGCGATGTCTTTCCAGCGCGGCAGCCTGCATATCGAGAACCCCGTCAAACTGGTGCAGATCGCAGGTTTCGATGAGAATTACCTACACCGGCGACTGCGGCGGGCGACCTAAGCAGATGTCAAGAACGCGGGCCGCAACAACCCGGCTCGATATTGCCCTGGCAACCTGTCACGCTCCGTTAAGGCTGTATCGTCGCCATTGGGCCGCCGGACGGCGCAATTCAGTCTTGCACTTCTGCCCGTCCGACGCTCATCCGACGCTATCAGTACAGCGCCACGGCCAACGGGTGATAGGACCGGGCCACTAGATGAGGTGTTATGATGCGGTACGAAGATTGGACGGCCAAGCTCAACGAGCCCACGCCTCATAGTTACAAGATCCGCAACGGCCAGCAGATGCTGCTGCCCACCGCGAAGATGGTCGACGACTTCTTGCGATCGGTGCCAAAGGGCAAAGCTGTCGATGTCAAAATGATGAAGGCTCAACTCGCAGCGGCCAATGGCGCCGAAGTGACGTGCCCGGTGACGACTGGATATCACCTGCGCACGGTAGCCGAGGCAGCGTGGCTGCAGCACCTGAACGGCGCCAGCCTTGACGCGATTACTCCGTTCTGGCGCGTTCTGAATCTCAAGACGCCGACAACGAAGCGGTTGGCCTGCGGCATGGACTTTGTCGCCTCACAACGGATCGCTGAGGGCCTGGACGCGTAGCGCCCCATCCGGGCTGGTTCGCCCCGCGCACACCGCGATCTTGAGCAAATCGTCAGCCGGCGGCCGCTGAAGGGCCAAAGTAATCTCGGCCGGGGGAACGTTTGCCGTCAGCGCCTATTGTTGCTGTGAGCGCATTGATGAGCTGACGTCGATCGGCACCTGAGCGGCGCGATTATCCACATATGAGGGTGACATGCACGCAAACGAGCTGGCCGAACGATTCATGGCCAAGACCGCTGCCGCGACGGCCGAAAAGGACAGGCAGGTCCAGAAGGCCGTGACGAACGCGGACACGCGGATGGCCGACGTCGAACACTGCAAGACGGCCATGGAGCAGCATGTCATCCCGTTCCTGAAGGAGCTTCAGGCTGCGTTGCCGGACGGGCAGTTCTCACTCGCCCCGCAGATCAGCGCGCAGGACCACCGGTTTGTTGGGGTATCCTTCAAGCTGGGTGACGGACCGGCAACGTCGATTTCGACGGCATTCGGGAACGTCATTGTGGCGCAGGCCGGCGACAGCGGCTCGTCAAAAGGCGTCCAGTTCGTCTACGCACCGGACGAGGAGCCTTACATCTCGAACTCGGGTGACCTCACGCGAGAGAAGATCGCCAAGCTCGTGGAAATGGTCATGGACAACAGCTGATAGCACGATCTCGCGGGTAGACTTGCACGTCGCACCGCGCGCCACTACGATCCCGCTGTTCCGCCCAGTCTGTCCAGACCGCAGTCCCGCCAGAGGGTTCATGTGGTCGGCCACTCGAATCGAGGGTCGCCCCTCAAGACAATCAACCCAGTTGCGTTCCCGAGTACACGACTGGCACGGGTACGGATTTGCGATCGCTACTCGAACGAGAAGATCTTCTTCCAGTCTCTCTTCATGCTGATCACCGTCCAGCCTTCCTTTTTGGCCTCGTCGAACAGCTCTTGAGTGAACGCCCCAACCTTGGTGTCGGGGAGACCTGCGGCCGGGCCGTAAGCATATTCGCGGGTAGCGTCGTCATGCAGAACGAGCATCGCGAGGCGCGCGCCGTCGCCCGCGGCGGTGTATTCGAGCATCTGGCGGTCGCCGGTCGAGTTGCCGAAGGCGGCATGTGGGCGCCGGCCAATCATCAGATGGATGGCCTCCGGCTTGCCGGCATTGTTGTCATTGACCAGCAGCTTCGGGTCTTTGGTCAGCACCGGCTTGCCGTCCTTGCCATAGCTGAAGGTCACCGCGCCGGCGCTGCCGACGACCTGTTCAGGCGGAATACCGTAGGTCTTGTATGAATAGATGCGGACAAAGTCCTGGCCGCCGCCGGTGACGATATAGGTCTTGTAGCCGTTGGCGCGCAGATAGGAGAGCACCTCCTGCATCGGCTGGTAGGTCAGTTCCGTGTATGGACGCTGCCAGCGTTTGTCCTTGGCACTGTCGGTCCAGGCCTTAGCCTCCTTGGCGAACGTCTCGACCGACATGCCAGTCAGCGTCGCCGCGGCGAGCTTTTCGAGATCATGCAGCGACAGCTTGGCAATCGCCTCGCGGTCGCCGGAGAGCACAGTCCTGAACGGCTCGATCTTGGCAAGCTCCGGCTTTGCCTTCACCAGCGGGCCCACCCGGTCGAGGATATAGACGAGCTGACTATAGACAGGGTGTTCGACCCAGAGCGTGCCATCCTGGTCGAAGGTGGCGACACGGTCCTCGGCCGGCACGAAGTCGGGGCTCCCCACATCTGTGGTCTTCCTGACGAAGTCGACGATGGCGGCTTTGGCCGTGCCCTCGTTCCAGGAAGGCAAAGGATCGGGCTGCGCCTGCGCCGCCGTCACGAGCATAACCGCGAGAGCCGCGCCGGCGACCGCGCGCGCCACGACCCCACAGAATACCAGCCGGCCATAGGATAGTGTCATCTGGCCCTCTCCCGATTGATGGCGTGACGCGGGCGGCAGGGTTCGCCGCCCGCGCGGTCCTCAGGCGCCGCTAATCGGCGCCGACATGGTTCGACTTCATGTCCTGGACCTGCTGGATGACCTGGTCGAGATTGTAACTCGCCGCAGCCTGCATCGGCGGGAAGTCGACATAGCTCTCCAGTTCCCTCAGCCAAAGGGACTGGCCGATCGGCAGCATGTTCCAGTCATAGATATAGGCCGTCGACGGCGAGCCGATCGTGCCGCCCATACCAAGCAACGTCTTCTGCTGATCGCCGACTGATGTTTCAAACGGATCGCGCTTGATATTGACGACCTGGGTCCACGAATAGGGCTGTACGCCGTTGACGAAGCCGGCCGGCGAGTCAGACACCATGTTGAAGTACATTTTCCAGTTCTTGTAGCGGACGGCCGACGGCGTCTTGCCGGAATAGTAGAAGAAGGTATCCCGATCCGAATCCGGCTGCTTGCCCTCGAGGTAGTTGCGCTGGTCGATGCCGTCGAGCTTGGTCTTGACGATGCCGGGATAAGCCCCCTTCTCAATCTCTTGGTTGAGGCCGTCACCCTTCGGTCCACCGGCGATGTCGACAAAGGTCGGGACCCAGTCGAGCGAGGCGAACATATCGGTCATGACCGTGCCAGGCTTGATGTGTCCCGGCCAGCGGATGAGCATTGGCGCCCGCATGCCACCTTCCCAGGTCGTGAGCTTGCCGCCCTTGAACGGCGTGGTGCCGCCATCGGGGAAGGTGATCGTCTCGGCGCCGTTATCGGTCGTGAACACGACGATCGTGTTGTCGAGTTGGCCCATCGAGGAGAGCTTGTCGAGGACAGTGCCGATATTGTCGTCGAGTTGCTTCATGCCGGCTTCGTTGAGACCCCAGTCCTTCCCGCCGGGCTCGCCGATCATCGCCTCATATTTCGGCGGCAGCACCGTGGTGATGTGCATGCGGGCCGGGTTGTACCAGACGAAGAACGGCTTGCTGGTCTTCCTCGGGTCATTGCGGTCGAGGAAGTCCACGACTTTCGCGGAGATTTCCTCATCGACCGTTTCCGAACGTTCGAGCGTCAGTGGACCCTGGTCTTCGCAGGATTGCTTCGCCGAGGAGCCGTCGGCCGATTTGCACCACATCACTGGTCGCGGCGGGGTGAGGCAGGTCGTGGTCTTCGGGTCGACCGCGCCCGGAACCTCCGGAAGTCCCGGGATCGGCGTATTCATGCAGGGGGGCGCCACGGTCTGCTGCAATGGCGATTTGTTGATGTCGGGGAAGCTCACGCCCTGCATGGCGTCAAGATGATAGAGATAGCCCCAGAATTCCTGGAAGCCGTGCGCGGTCGGCAAAGCATCGGTGTGATCGCCGAGATGGTTCTTGCCGAACTCGCCGGTATTGTAGCCGAGATCGAGCAGGAACTTGGCGAGAGCTGGCGTGCCGGGCCTCAGATAAGACGGACTGCCCGGAAGCTGCGGCGGAATCATGCCGGTGCGGAGCGGATGCATGCCGGTGAAGAAGGCGTTCCGGCCGGCGGTGCAGCTCTGCTCCGCATAGTAGTCAGTAAAGAGCGCCCCCTCCTTGCCGATCCGATCGATATTCGGCGTTTCGCCGACCATCAGCCCGCGATGGTAGATACTCGGCTGCATGTAGCCGATGTCGTCGCCCATGATGAACAGGATATTGGGTTTTGAGATGGGCGCCTCCTGGGCATTCGCAGGTGCTGTCATTCCAAGTGCCGCGATCCCGATCGCCATCAAGCTGGATCTCATCCAGTCCCGACGCCTCGGTGATCCGGCTCTGACGGATATGCCGATCATCTCTAGTCTCTCCTCTTTCGATATCTCAACCGAGGGCTGAGAGAATTTCACTTTCGAGATCCGCGACCAGGGCACGGTATTCCTCGACTTTCCCTGCATCCGGATGATCGGGAGAGGCCCAATAGCGGGACGCTTCCACGGCTTCCTGATAGTCCTGGCAGACCTCGTGGAATGCGGGGTCGTGAGCGCAGCGCCGCCAGATCTCCAGTTCCCGGTCGTGAAACCTGGCGACGACGTCCGTCAGCCTTGCAGCCTGCCCGCTCCATTTCGGCATTTGAACCTGCCAGCCCCTGCCCCAGCGCGAGTAGGGTGCACGGCGGCGCGAGCCGCGGAAGCGACGAACATGTTCGTAACCTGAGCAGGGGACACGGCCTGCCTGAAGGGACGCCTGTATTCCGGGGGGGCCGCCGATCGGGGAAATGGTCGTTTCGGTCAAATCGGAATAAGCTGATAAGCGCCGGCCGAAGTCGGTATTGATGCGAGAACCGCGATGGAGTCGACTCTGGGGTCATCTGGTCCGGGCAACCGGCTCGATTCCGGCAGGCCTGATGCTGCGGTCATCCGCGCCCAGGTCGAACACATGCTGGCGAGCCCGGAACTCCATGGGAGCCAGCGTCGCCGTACATTCCTGCGATATCTTGTTGAGGAAACACTGGAAGGGCGCGGCGGAGGACTAAAGGGCTACACGATTGCCCTTGCTGTGTTCGGCCGCAACGAAGAATTCCAGTCCCAAACAGATCCTGTCGTGCGGCTGGAAGCCCGGCGGCTGCGGCGGGATCTCGATAGCTATTATATTGGCGCTGGCGGGCGCGATGCGATCCGCATCACTATTCCGAAGGGCGGCTACATCCCGCATTTCGAATGGCAGAACGTGACGCAACCAGTGCTTCCGGCTGCTTCGACTTTGGCGGCGCCGATCGTTGCCCCAGCTTCTGATCCCGCAGCCGACCTGGTTGATGCAGCTGGCCGCCCCAGCAAAGGACGGGAAGGCGCCAAGCTTGGCGCGGCGGAGTTGCTTTCACGCTGGCCGACACGCGCCGGCGTCGCATTCGCCCTGCTGGGCCTTGCAACCGCCGCGATCATTGCCTGGCAACGCGTTCCGCCGGCGCCCGATCCGGCAGCGAGCCGGACCATCCCCCTCGTCGTCCTTCCCTTGGCTTCGCTGAGCAACAATGAGGACGATCAATTCCTCGCAGCCGGCATGACCCAAGAGCTGATCACCGATTTGATGCGGTTCGAGGGTTTCCGCCTCTACTCCGTGGCGGCGAGCTTCCGGCAGGACGCCGACGCCGATCCCATCGACGTCGGCCGGAAACTCGGCGTCGCCTATCTGGTGAAGGGCAGCGTTCGCTCAGACGGTGCTACGACACGCATCAATGCACAACTGCTGGACGCGGGGACCGGCCGGGTGCTGTGGAGCGAGGTCTATGACAGGCAACGGACGCCAGGCGCTCTACTGAAGGTCCAGGACGAGCTGTCTGCCAGCGTGGCCGCTGAGCTCGGGCAGACTTATGGCATCGTGAACCGCAGCGCGTCCGCGCAGCTGGCGACCCCAGTTGCATCTTCCATGTCGGACTACGACTGCGTGCTGCGCGCCTATCAGTATCGTCGCACCTTCGACGAGAAGGTTCACGAACCGGTTCTTTCATGCCTTGAGCAGGTAACCCTCAATGATCCGGGCTACGCAACAGCTTGGGCGATGCTTGGCTGGATGCATCTCGACGCCGCTCGTTATGGGTTTGTAAGCGCTGCCGATGCCCCCCGTGAGATGGACCGGGCGTTCGCGATGGCATCGAAGGCCGTGGAGATCGCACCGGAAAGCATCGTCGCACTGCAGGCATTATCTGCCGTTCAGTACCATCTCGGTCAGTTTGATGAATCGGAGCGGACTCAGCGCCACGCCCTGGCGATCAACCCCAACGATCCCGATACAATCGCCCAGCTGGGATGGCGGCTAGCGTTGCGCGGCCGCTGGGAGGAGGCGTTGCCCTACGTCAACCGCGCGGTCGAGCGATCCATCAGCCCACCCGGGTGGTACTATGACATGATCACCATCCGGCAGCTTCTCGACGGCAAGTATCGCGAAATGCTGGCCTCGGCAGAGCGCTCCGCCACCGGCGATCCAACTGGAATGTCCTTCCTCGCTATTGCCCAGGCAGCGACCGGCGATCTGCCGGCGGCGCATCAATCACTCGCGCGAATGGCCGAGATGTCACCGGCGCTCGCCCGGGAACCGGAGCGAATCTATGGCAATTTCCGGCCGATACCCCCAATCCTGGATGCCGTGATGACCGGTCTTAGAAATGCCGGATGGACTGCGCCGACAAAATGACCAGGAGAGTTACGAGCGGGGCACCCCTCGACGAGGATATTCTCGAGCTTCCAATTCTCACTGTCGCCATAGCCCCTCTCTATCGACCACTTTGAAGATGAAGGCTGGGTCAGATGGCGGTCTGGTTCAGTATGTTCCTCTGATCTGATGCCCTGATGCTCCTCCAGATTTGCGTAGAGTCCGTCGATCCCGGAGATGGACGATGCGAGC
This sequence comes from Kaistia soli DSM 19436, assembly GCF_900129325.1. Taxonomy (GTDB): domain Bacteria; phylum Pseudomonadota; class Alphaproteobacteria; order Rhizobiales; family Kaistiaceae; genus Kaistia; species Kaistia soli. The sequence goes on from NZ_FQUP01000011.1 coordinate 7,374, forward strand.
CTCACGGTTCACGGAAGAGCAGATCATCGGCATGCTGAAAGAGCAGGAGGCGGGGGCCAAGACCGCTGACGTGTGCCGCAAGCACGGCATCTCTTCGGCGACCTTCTATAAATTCAAGGCAAAGTATGGCGGGATGGACGTGTCGGATGCCCGCCGTCTGAAGGCGCTTGAGGATGAGAACGCCCGCCTGAAAAGCTGCTCGCCGAGCAGATGCTGGACAACGCTATCCTGAAGGATGTCGCCTCAAAAAATGGTGACGCTCGATCTGAGGCGTAAAGCCGTGGCCCATGCCTGTGCCGAGCATGGGGTGAGCCAGCGTCGGGCGTGCAAGGCATTGAGCGTCGATCGCACCAGTATGCGCTATCTAAGCGTCCGTCCTGACGATGCCGCCCTGCGCGACGTCATGAAAGCCGTGCCTGGCGCTGGTCGTCGACACCTCGCTCTCCGGCTTCGAGTGACGCGCGAGATGGACGAGATCATGGCTGTTCGGGGCAAGCCTTCCGGGCCGGTCCAGGATTGCCTCACCCGGTCCTAGCGCCGTCGGCGCGCCTTGCGCCGACCTTCAGATCCGGATTTCGGCCGCCCCGAATTCGATGATTGCAGCCTCCGGCAAACACCGAACGGTTCAGCGTGAGCGATACGGCATCTTGAGGTCGCAAACAGTTTAGCCGGCTTGGACCGGCGTCGCACCGACACGGTCACGATGCCAGCATCTGCCTGAATTCGCCCGCGGCATCTCGGCTGAGCCATGGATTCACATGTTTTCCTTTAATCGGTCCATGGTGATTTACCGTGAACCGAAGCAGCCTTGCAGTATATTCGAAGGCAAAGTCATGGTTTGCCTTCATGACCGCCCTGAACGTGTCACAATCCGATCTTGCAGCCACGGTTTGGAGCAAATGCCTTAGGCTCGGATCGATATCCATGGAATTGCCTGAACATTGAAATATGCCGGCCTCTTCGGTACACGGCTGGTTGGACGATGGGTTGGTCGTGTCGCGGCCGGCGTTCCAATCCCAGGAACTCTCGAAACCAGCGAGAACTCGCAGCACCTCCAGCATAGTTGCCTTGCGATCCAGCGTGTCGGTCCATGGCCCCAGTTCGTCACGCACGCTCGAATAGACATCGTGCCTGTCGTTGCGCAGGAATATCTCCTCCGGAGCGCCAGCGCCCCAACTGACCAGCTCTTCGAGAAACGATACAGGCGGCTTTCCCCGATTTAGGACTTTGGCACGACAGTGGTTGAAAACTGTGCTCATGAATTTCCCCTTCGAAGGACCAAAGATGCGGCCCAAACATTCGCTAAGGGTTCCTCGGGTACAGGCGGACCATTTCGTCGTTGATTTCTGCCCACGTGAACTTGTTGAGCGGGCTGACGGGGCCCTTTGCTTGAACATGCGGCCAGTCCTTGATGGACCTCCAGCGTCCGCCGGCCGTAAGGTCTAGTTGCTCGGCCTGATCAGCGTAGAGACGATAGCCGTTGATGCCATTCACCGTCCTCGACGTGCTCCATTCTGCAACTCCGCCGACGAGCCAGAAGCAATCGAGCGCAAGACCCCACTGATGCCAACTTGCGCCAGGAAGTGCGTTCGTAACCGGATCTCCGTGCTGCGCACCTACTTCATCGAGGATCTCGGCAATATAGTTCGCTCCGCTGTTGTTCAGCCTGGCAATCGCCGCAGTGATCTCCTCCTTCGAGCGCGACTGCCGCCAATACCGGGCCTGCTGCCACGGATCCCTCACGCCCTCGTTGGGACGCATCTCGGCACCGTGTTGACTGCAGGTCTCCAGCAGTGTCTTGCACAGAGCACCAAACCCGGGATTAAGTAAGCTCAATTCAGCTGCCATCTTTTTCCCCCTTACTTCGCTTTGACGACTACTGATATAATTGTGGCACCTGTTGCGATGTAATTCTGACTACACATATATGAATTCGAGTCGCTTTACTCAGACCAATCGAGCCGGTAACTCTTGGGCGCTCCATTCTCAGGGCCGTCAGACAAGACTAGAACATCGAGATGACCATCCGCGACTCCGAGCGGTAGGACCGCCTCCGGCTTGTCCGGGCTGTCGTTTCCATGGATCGAAAGCGGAAGCTGAAGGAGCTCGCTTGCTTGGTCAGACCCCGGGCTCCAGCGGAACAATCGATAAGCTCCTTCAGCCATATGGTCTTTCTTCTCGTTGCCGACCGGTCCCGCCAAAATCAGGACGTCGTCACCAACCGTGGCGAGGTCGCGCACACCCTTTCCGATGCCGAGCGAAATCTTGTGGACCTCCGTGCCCGCCGGGAGCGGTGCTCCTTTAAAGAGAGTCGACAGCGGCAGCGACAGGATCGCGGCCTTGCTCTTGTCGACGCCGAGAACCGGGCCGCGGAAACCGATATAGGCCGTATCGCCGGAGACCGTCACGCCTTCGATGGTCAAACCATTGTCGGCAAGTTCGTGGTCGGCGAAAAGCTTGAGATCAGGATCGGCGAGAATTATCGAACGCAGGCTCGCCGCATCGCTGATCTGCCAGCTGTCGCCTTCGGGGACGATTCGGAAGAAGTGACTATCGGCCTTCAAACGGGCGGCGCTTTCTGGGTCCGGCGCGCCGGTTCGAGGTGCTCCAAACGACCCGATCACGTAAAATGCGCCATCGGCGAAGGCCGCGCCTTCGCCGTCCAGTTCGACCGCCTTGCCGTCAAAGTGATCGGAGATCAACGGCAGCAACGCCCCCGCGACGATCGCGCCACCTTTCAGAGTCACCCACTGTGCGAATTGAGTCTCGTCGTCGATCAGAAGGCACAGACGCGCGTCGTCTTCTTCCGGCTCACAGGCAATACCGCTCAGGTCCTCCGCCGGCTTGTCCTTCTTGCCGTGCAGAAACCCTGTCACGGTCCATGACTGCGCGTGAGCAACAACGGGAACCAATATCGCGCCGGCGAGCAGGAGCGCCACGGCGGAAAGCGGCATGATCCTCATTTGCGTAGACCTCCAGGCTCAGGCCAGTTGATGACTCGAAGCTTAGGGGCCGGCCTCCCCACAGACCGCACAGAAATCAGCAGACGACAGAGATCCCGAGATCTCACCTATGTCTTACTTCGAGCAACGAAAGAGTTGCTGTGAGCGCCGAACCTTCTTCGGAATATTCCCCCGCAGTCTTGCGCAAAGCAGAAGGGCAATTCGCCCGCTTCTTTCGAGATGTCCCGTCCAAGTCCAGGAATTCAGCGAGTTCCAAGTGCCGGCATCGGTAGCCCGCCAATCCCAACCGTACCGAGCGCAGCGTTCACGGCGCCCCAAACCACGTCGGTGATCGCATTCCAAGCGCGCTGCAGCGTGATCATCGTGCGTTCGGCCACGGCCCGTGCGAAATTCCGCGCCATGGTTTTCAGCTGGTCGTCGAAGAATCGCAACATCTCAGCATCGAGTTGTCCGGTGATCCCGCCTTCCGCGATTAGTGCAGCCTGAGCCGCAAGGCGCCTGGATTGATTGCGTGCGAATGTGGAGATTGCCTGAAAGCCGGTCGTGATCTCTCCGCGGAGGGCGTCCACGATGTCACCAGCCAATTGGTCGATGTTGATAGTCGCCATGGACAGCGTCCCTCCTCAGCGTTGCAGCGCGGTCTCAACAACCAGAACCTGCTCCACCGAAGTCTCGTGAGCATTCTTGAAGGCCGCGACTTCCAGCGCGTTGATGCCGTTTTGCCGGTTCTCCTGCTTCATCCTCTGAAGGTTGTCGACAATGGCCTGAAGGGCGCCCGGAGAGGAGTTTGCACAGCCATCCGGATCATCACTGCATACTTCGGAGAGCCTCCCGGACAACCGACGCCCAAGGTCCGGCACATCACGCGCCGCCGCACGCAGGCGCAAGGCGTCGAACTTGCCGATGATCTCGTCGTAGGTGGACGCGAGCTTGGGATAGCGCGCGGCGCTCGCGCCTCCCGATACCTCGCTGAAGAGGATGAGCGCCTGCTCGTTGGCAGCGTTCACGCCACTGACGATCCCGGCATCATAGGCAGGCGTGAGCGCAACCGTGCATCCGGCGAGCGTCAAGATGACGCCAACCAACAGGGCGCGGAAGAACAGCTGTCGATTTGATACTTGCGCCATATATTTGCTCACCCGAATTATAAAATAAGAGCGAGAAAGGCAACTAAGGCACGACTATCGATTACCACACCTCTACCATACTTTCAATCATTCGGAGCGACGTCCGCAACCCGCTGCTCAAAGCGATCGATGATCGCCCACCACGAGAGAAGCGATCAGCAGTCGATTCAATTGGCAGTGTATTCGCATACGGCGAAACCGACCCGCCGTGTGACCTCAGCACTCCATGAATTAAGGAAGGAGGTCAGTTACTGCGCGTCCACTGCCATCCATTGCCAATGGAAAGCTTGAATGCTCGTGGACGATTTTCCAAATGCCGGCGTTGCGCTTCAACACGATGGTTCGCCGGCTCCAAGAGTCGACCTTTGTGCCATCGGTCTTGATGCCAGTCATTCGCGACAGCCCAAATGCGACGGCAAGATCGCCCTCGATAATGAACTGAGGATCAACTAGGTGGACTTTAACACCATCGCTCCAAGTCGCGAACCAGGCTTCTAGCGCTTCAATGTTCCGTGCCTGCTCGCCGCGATAGACGAGCGGTGGAGGAAGATCGAACATAACGACATCACTGCTCATCGCATTGACGTTAGCGCCAGCATCCCCTCGGGCAGTTGCGTCTTCCTGGTCCCGAATGACGGATAGCACATCTCCTTCAGACATGTTCATGCTCCATGGACTGTTTACGGAGAACCGCAATCATTCATATGGAACTCACGCAGCAGAAACCAGTTTCGGACAGCAAGACCCAGAACAGCACCACGCAACGACATAGCCTCCATAAAAGAACACCTTGAGCCGCTCAGACGGCGTTTCGGAATTCCCTTGTCAACACGACCTCGTTGGGGTGTCCGTCGCGGCTGTGGATGCGCGCTGCCACGTATGTGCAATCTCCGCAGCATGATGTCGAACCCCGAGGCGGTCCGGACCTTTGCGGGAGCCCTGCTTTATTCGACCGGCAACCTTGAGCCTCAGCCTGGCATTCCCTGACGACCTCGCGCCGTTCGTCCGCAACACACCGGACTGCCGCGACTTCGCCCGCGCACGCTGGGGCATGCCGTCCAGGTCCCCCGCTTCTCGGTGGAGGCGCGTAAGGCCAACATGGCGCTGGTCAACGTGATCAAGATCGTCGCCACTCGCAACGGCGCGACGCGGGCGCAGATCGCGCTCGCCTGGCTCTTCGCGCAGAAACCCTGGCCCGCGCTCATTCCCGGGACCAGGAAGCTCTCCCCGTCGAGGAGAATTTCGGCGGCACGGGCGTTGAGCTTTCCCATGCCGATCTTGCCGAGATCGGGGCCGGGTTGGCCAAGATCGAGGTGCAGGGCGAGCGGCTGCCGGAGACGGTGCTGAAATGACGGGGCACTGATGCCGTTTGGAAGTATTTCGGGTGGCTATGGCATGTAGTCATGCAGCAGTCTGGCGCGCCAATCCGGCTTCTCCCGGAGAAGTCCGGTCTAGTCTGGCTCATCCCGACATATACCGGAACGTCGACAGACGCTGATGGGGTATGCAGCGGCATTCATAGGACGTGCTCGTCCCAGCCGACGGCGATTTGCCCCGCTCGGACGCGCATGGAGAACAGGGAGATCGCTTGCTCAGTTCGCGGCGATCAGGCCCGTTCCCGTTCGAATGAACGGCGCAACGACGTCTTTGCCGAAGAGCTCCGTAAAGTGAGCGATCATCCCTCGCATGATGTTGGCGCGTGCCTGCACGGAGACAAGGTGACGCGCCGAGGTCATATAGGTGTAGGCGATCGCGTGGTGCGCGCCTTCGGAACCAGCGGCTAGCAGCACCTTTTTGATTGCCTGTGGCAGCTTCTGGCCCGGTGGTGTGACCAGCACGGCACAGAGCACGATGAGATCGGGCGTGTTGTGCGGACTGTCGAAGGAGAAGACAGCCGTCGCGGCTTTCAACCTCTCGCGGTCGTCCGCCGCAAGGAGCGCGATGCATTTCAGGACACGCATATGGAGCTCGAACTCGGAAGCCGGATCTGCCATTTCGATGCCGCGGTCGAAGAAGGCCAGCGCGGCATCGAAGTCACCGCGTGCCTGGCGCAATTGGCCCAACACCGGCAACGCGGCGGGCGAATCCGCCATGCGGGCGAAGGCCCGCTCCGCGAGATCCTCGGCCAGCTCAAGATGGCCGCGATCAACGAAATAGAGCAGCTTGGCAGCGGCCAGCATCAAGAGCGGATTGGTCTCGACGAGGGGCAGGCAATCCAGAACGACGGCTTCGATTTCGCTCTCGATCTCGTCGCGCTCATCGCGGCCGATGCCGGTGAAGGGATTGGAGAGGACAAGGCGCGCAAACAGATGCAGGCACCACTGTAGGGCGATGTCCGCGCTGGCCGGATTCTGCGCCCGCGCCTCTCGGAGTTGCCGGCCCTTTTCCAGCCATCGCGGATTGGACGCCGACAACAGCGTTGACGCCCGGCGCATGCGGATTTCGAGCGGCTGGTCGACGGGCCCGCCAAGCCCCGCAGAAGCCTCACCGAGATTGTGTTGCAATGCCTCGACAATATCGATCGAGGCGCGTTCGACCTCCGGCATGAGCGCGGCCGCGGTGTCACGGTCGAACTGGAGCGGGAAAGCACGAATAATGCGCCGTGACTGCCACTCTCTCAGGGTGGCGGTGCAATCCAGCCGCGCCCCGTTGTCCTTGAAGCTCACCTTCAGGACATAACGCACGCCTTGTGCAGCTACACCCTCTTCACGCCCCATGACGATCACTGTCTCGCCTGCACCGAGCCGGTTCGCGATCCGATCGCGGATCTCCTTGGTGACGGCGTCAGCAAATTCGGCAAGGCGCCCGTCCTGTGGCGGAACGACAGCGACGATTGCCAGCAGTCTGCTGACTGGGGCGGGATCGTGCCTCGGTACAGCGGCCGGCCGCCCGTTGGCGATCCAGACATAGCCCTCGCCATATTGCGTGGCGATGAAACGGGGCGACCTTGCGCTATCCCCGAGCTTGGTCCGTAGGCGGTTGACGAGAAAATCGACGTTGCGGTCGGACGCATCCGTCTGGGTCAGCGCGATCGCATCCAGCAATTGACTGCGCTGCATCAGGCGGTGCGGGTTGCGCGATAACGCGAGAAGAAGGGCGCGCTCGCTACGCGTAAACCTGATCTGCTCCCCCGCCCGATGGGCGAACAGGCAGGTATCGTCCAAGACAACGTCATCCAATTCCAAGCCACCGGCCTGCGGCATCCCACGTCCCATCCGAATTCCTCCCACTGCCGGTCGACGTGGCAGCCACAATCCGAAACATAAGCTCCCAGAATGTCCCAAGCTCGAGATTGGGTCGAGGGGACAGCGCACTTCGTCGGGGCACTTAGTTGCGCCGCTGGCGCGCTACCCGAGCCCGCCGACCGAACGGAAGTCGATACCACCGGGTGCATCGTCGGCATCACGAGGACAGGTCAGATCAGGATCTGGACCTCCGAGGGGATGGCGTTTTCAAATATCAGACAAACAATCGCCTGCTATAGGGCCGGTCTTAACCAAGAAAGGCCGCACCGACGAAGTGTTCGGCCGTCCAGTCCTTCCCCTCTGCACCCAGCCTGCCTGCGATCGGAGCCCATCATGCCGCATTCCAAAACCCACCCGATCCAGCATCGCACGGGCTTCATGATGCTGGATGCCCCGAGCAAAAGTCTGCAACAGGACGGATGGTTGATACGCTGTCGACGCAGCCTGTTGACGGCTGCCGCGATCCTGTCGGCGGCCGCAGCGGGCATGCTGGTCTCCGGTCCGGCGCTCGCCGACAACTGGAATGTTTCCGATTCGAATAGCCTCTACCGCGCCGTGTCCAATGCCAGGAACGGCGACACGATCACTTTCACGTCGAACATCACGCTGACGTCGAATCTCACTTATTTGTCGAAGAACGTCACCATCAATGGCGGCAACTACACGCTGTCGGGGGGCGGTCAGTATCGCGGCTTCTCGGTCGAGCCGAACCCGAACATCCAGCCGGGTCCAATCTCGGTTGCCATCAACAATCTGACCATCGCCGACACAAAGGCAGTCGGCGGCAAAGGCGGCGACTCCTACGCCGGAAACTCCAATGGCGGGCTCGGCGGCGGCGGCGGCGGTGGCGGGGCGGCTCTTGGTGGTGGCCTCTATGTCGGTCCGGGCGCCAATGTCATAGTGTCGAACGTCGCTTTCGCCAGCAACCATGCTACCGGCGGCGAGGGAGGCAGCATTTATAGTGCGCTTGGTTCGTATGGCGGCGGCGGCGGTGGAGGCTCGACCGGCGATGGCAGCAATGGCCGGGCCCTGGGCTATGGCGGCCCCGGCGGCTATGGCGGGGGTGGCTACGGCGGCAGCTCCTCCGGGGTCGGCTCTTATACGGCGGAGGCCGGTTCGACCGGAGGCGGCGGTGGCGGCGGTGGTATCAACAATTTCAGCGGCGGTGCCGGTGGATTTGGGGGTGGCGGGGGTGCCGCTGGCGCTCAGGCCTGTTGCGACGGCCAGGGAGGCTTCGGCGGAGGCACCGCCCGAAGCCGGGCAGGCGGCGGTGGCGCGGGTCTCGGAGGTGCGGTCTATGTTGATCCGAAAGGCAGCCTTACGCTGGCCGGAACGCTCAACGTTGCAGGCAACTCCGTCGCCGGCGGTGCGGGCGGTCGCTACACAAACGGCGTGCAGGCAGGCTCGGGCCAGGGTTATGGCAGCGGCATCTTCTATTCGGGCTCGGGCTTTCTGACATTAGCGCCTGGCCTCGGCCAGATCCAGCGCGTCAGCGATGTAATCGCAACGCAGGATGGCATTACCGGGGGGCGCGGCGATGGCTTCTACATCGTCAAGAATGGCTCAGGGACCACGGTCCTGACCGGAGCCAATGCCTATGCCGGCCTGATCATCGTCAACGCTGGCACGCTGCAGGGCAACACGACAAGTCTCGTCAGCGATATCCGCAACGATGCCTCGCTGGTGTTCGACCAGGCGACCGACAGCAGCTTTAGTCACCAGATTACGGGCAATGGAGCCCTGAGCAAGACCGGGGCCGGCGCACTCACGTTGACGGGGTATAATTATTACCTTGGTGCAACCGAGGTCAATCAGGGCGCGCTCCTGATCGGCGCGTCGAAGGCTCTTTCCCAATATACAGCCGTCACGCTGAATGGCGGCCTGCTCGGCGTCGAGAGCGGTACGGCGAGCATCGGCAATGCGATCACGATGGGCTCTGCTGCGGGCAGCGGGCTCTATGCCGGCACCGGCGGGCAACTGATCGTGAACGGCGTGGTGAGTGGCAGCCCGCTGGTGAAATCAGGCGCCGGCGAAGTGACACTCGGCGGTTCGAACACATTCACGGGCGCGACGGTGACCGGCGGTGTTCTCAGGTTCACGACTGACGACAATCTCGGCACAGCGCTCGGGCAGATCACCGTCTCCGGCGGCGGCAGCGTCGGGACGACCGACGTCGTCCCGGCCGACTTCACCATCAGCCGGCCGCTGAACGTGGATGGCAGCGGTGGAGTCAACGTCGCCCTGCATCCGGTCATCTGGTCGGGGCCGATCTCGGGTGCCGGAACCTTCGTCAAGAGCGGTCCGGGCGAGCTCTGGCTGGCCGGCACCAACACCTATTCGCGTGGTACGGACATCGTCGGCGGAACGATACGGGTCGAAGCCGACGCGGCGCTCGGAGCCTCGGGTACGAATATCAACCTCTCGGGCGGCGCGCTGCGCGCATCGCAGAGCTTCAAGACCCAACGCGGGGTCTCGCTCGGCAAGTTCAACGGCACGTTCAATGTCGACCCTGGTCAGCGGCTTGAGCTCGCCGGTCCGGTCAGCGGCGCCGGCCTTGCCAAAGTCGGGCCTGGAACCCTCGCGCTGACCAGCGACGTCAACAGCTACAATGGGCCAAATTATGTGAATGGTGGCGTGCTCGAGGGGAGCAGCAGCTCGATCCGCGGCAACATCATCTTCGATACAAACGTAGACAACACGGTCGCGCGATCCGTGCGCTTCCAGCAGTCGTGGGACGGATACTATGTCAATGCCATCTCCGGCCTTGGCGCCGTCATCAAGGCCGGCGGTGGGCGGCTGACACTGACCGGTACCAACACCTATACGGGCGGCACCACGGTCGAGGGCGGCACCCTCCAGGGCAATACCAACAGCCTGCAGGGCGATATCCTCAACCAGGCGTCGGTGGTGTTCGCGCAGGGCTTCGATGGCACCTATGCCGGCAACTTGACCGGCCCGGGCACGCTCACCAAGAACGATGGCGGCCGGCTCAGCCTGACGGGCAATGATTCCGCCGGCGGGACGGCGATCAATGGCGGCACCCTCGCCGTCAATGGCAAGCTGACCAGCGATGTCGTCGTCAACACCAACGGCATCCTGGCCGGTGCCGGCAATGTCGTCGGCAATATTGATCTCAAGGGAGGGACGATCGCGCCGGGCAACTCGATTGGAACTGTGCATGTCAGCGGCGATCTCGAGATGGAGCCGCAGTCCGACTATCACGTCGAGATCAACGGCACGTCGAGCGACCGGATCGAGGTCGGCGGCAAGGCGACGATACTCTCCTCGCGCTTCGAGATCGAGCGTTACAACACGGCAGATTCGCCCGTCGTGCCCGGCACGACCTATACGATCCTGACCACGGGCGGTGGCTTGACCGTGCAGTCGCCGGAGGTGGCCGTTGCAGACTTCCCGTTCATCAGCTTCACGCTGAGCGAGGACGGCACCAACGGCTATCTCTCGACCGCCCGCAGCGCTGAGCGCTTTTCGGATCTTGCGACGACACCGAACGAGATCGCTGTAGCGAACGCGCTCGATGCGGACGCGTGGAGCCCTGCCTGGCAACAGGTCGTCGGCGCCGGCGAAGCCGATGCCAGCGCGGCCTTTACCAGCCTTGCCAATGCCTCGTTCCATGCCACGGCCCTCGGCGTCCTCTCCGAGCAGTCGCACTTCCTGCGCGATGCGGTGAATGACCGGCTGCGCGGCGCGATCGGTGGCGAAGCGACCCCGGCTGTGGCCGGCGTCACCAAGGTTCCGACCGGAACGGCCTATGCGATGTGGGGTCGGGCCCTCGGCAGCTGGGGCTCTGCAGATGGCAACGGCAACGCGGCCGATGTCAGCTCCTCGATCGGCGGCCTGATCTCCGGCGTCGACGTCACGGTCGACGACACCTGGCGCCTTGGCCTTGCCGGCGGCTACAGCCAGAGCTGGTTTTCCTCGCCCGATATCGCTGCGTCCGGGTCCAGCGACAGCTATCACGTCGCGCTCTATGGCGGCTGGCAGGGCCAGTCCGGCTTGGCGCTTCGCGGTGGCGCCGCCTATTCCTGGAACGACGTCGAGACGGCGCGACAGCTCGCGGTGGTCGGTCTCTCCAGCGCTGCCGAGGGCAGCTACAACGCGCCGACGGCGCAGGTCTTCGCCGAAGGCGCGTACAGGTTCGCCTATGGCAAGGCGGCGTTCGAGCCCTTCGCCAATCTCGCTTACGTGCATATAGACGGCGATGTGAGCGAGAGCGGCACGGCGGCGATGACCGGTTCGACGACGTTCGACACGACCTATACGACGCTCGGCCTGCGCGCATCGGGTCAGCTGGCAACAGGCGTCACGGCGCGCGGCACGCTCGGCTGGCGGCATGCGTTCGGCGATGTCACTCCGGACACGACGCTCGGCTTCGATCCGGCCTCCGCCGTCGCGCTTTCGGGCACGCCGATCGCCGAAAATGCGCTCGTGACCGAACTCGGCCTCGACTTCGCGGTCGGCAAGAGCGCCACCCTCGGCGTCTCCTACTCCGGCCAGTACGGGTCTGACGCCTACGAGAACTCGGCACAGGCCAATTTCGCCGTGCAGTTCTGATTGCGATGTAGGCCGTCGAGAGAACTGCACAACCTGCAGGGAGAGGTTCATGGCTTCGGCTGCGACGCTCGGATTATCGCTGTTTCGTCGCAAGCCGGTGCGGTCCATGGCAGAGCAGGCCGCCGCCGATGCGGCGCATGGTTCGCTGAGCCGGTCGATCGGCCTGTTCCCGCTTGTGATGCTCGGGATTGGCGCGACGGTCGGCAGCGGCGTCTTCGTCGCCCTGACCGCGGCCGTGCCGGTGTCGGGGCCGGCCGTGATGCTCTCCTTCGTCATCGCGGGCATCACGGCGGGGTTGACCGCGCTCTGCTATGCCGAATTGGCCTCGACCATGCCTGTCTCGGGCTCGGCCTATTCCTATGCCTATGCAACGCTCGGCGAGTTCTGCGCCTTCGTTGTTGGTGCATGCCTTCTGCTTGAATATGCGGTCTCGGCGTCTGCCATCGCTGTCGGCTGGGGGCAGTATCTCAACGAACTGTTCGGCGATGTCACCGGCTGGCAGATGCCTGAGGCCATAAGCCAGCCGCCGGGCGAAGGCGGCGTCGTCAACCTGCCAGCCATGGCGCTGATCGCCATCTGCGCCATGCTGCTGATCCGCGGCGCCAAGGAATCGACGGCAGTCAACGCGGTCCTCGTGGTGGTAAAGCTCGGCGTGCTCGCGCTGTTCGGCATCATCGCGCTGACGGCCTTCAAGAGTGAAAACCTGATCCCGTTCATGCCGCTCGGCTGGGCCGGTGTTGGCTCGGCAGCCTCGATGATCTTCTTCTCCTATATCGGCCTCGATACGGTTTCGACCGCCGGCGATGAAGCAAAGGATCCCGCGCGGACCTTGCCGCTGGCTATCATCATTTCCCTGCTGGTCGTGACGGCCATCTACCTTTTCGTGGCGATCGCGGCGGTCGGCGCCCAGCCGTGGACTGCATTCTCAGGGCAGAACGCGGGCCTCGCCGTGATCCTGCGGAACGTCACGGGCGCCGCGTGGCCGTCCGTGCTGTTTTCGATCGGCGCCATCGTCTCGATCTTCAGCGTGACGCTGGCTGCGATGTACGGCCAAACCCGTATCCTGATCGCCATGAGCCGGGATGGCCTTTTACCCAAAGTCTTCGGCAGGCTCGACCCCGTGACGCAATCCCCGCGGCACAATACCTGGATCGTGGCGGTATTCATCGCTGTCCTGGCCGGCGTGGTGCCGCTGAATGTGCTCGTGAATCTGACGAGCATGGGCACGCTAACGGCCTTTGCCGTCGTGTCGCTCGGCGTCATGATCCTGCGGCGCACGAGACCCGACCTGAAACGTGGCTTCAAGGTTCCGCTGTTCCCCCTCGTTCCGGTCGCCAGCGTGGCCTTCTGCCTCTATCTGATCATCGAGTTGCCCCGGCAGACGCATCTGCTGTTTCTCGTCTGGGTGACCGGCGCGCTGCTGCTTTATTTCGGCTACTCGTTTCGCAACTCGGTCCTGGCGCGAGCGTCGTGACGGCGGCCGGAACGGTGATCGCGAGTGCTCGCCGCATGATGCGCGGGCCTCATCAGGACGATGGCCGGAATGCACTTTCCAACGCCTCGAAATGGCTCCAACCTCAGCGGAATGACGCAACCGACTGGACGCTTCGCGCGACAAGCATCGAGAAGGACCGGACAGTGATGAAAACCCACACAGCGATATCAAATGGATATCTGTCGCGTGACTTTCCGCAGGTGTTGCCGCGACGCGGGCAGCACGACGTCAATGGGGCTCGCGTATCCCTAAGAGCGCGTGTCGCCGGCCGGATGCTGATGGCGGCACGCCTCGGGATCACCGCGCTGCTCGCCCTCCTCGCCGCTCCGGTTCTTGCCGATCCGCTGCCGCCGCAGGTTTCGGGCGTCGCGATCCCGGCTGGCCAGATCGACAAGGCTGTCGCGAGCCTCGATGGCATCGCAAAGGAGATCTTGGAGAAGAGCGGCATTCCGGGTCTGGCCATCGCGGTCGTCCATGGCGGCCGCACCGTTTACGCCAAGGGCTTCGGCGTCCGGAAGGTCGGCGAGCCCGCTCTGGTTGATCCAGACACGGTGTTCCAGGTCGCGTCGCTATCGAAATCGCTCGCCGGCAGCGTGGTGGCCCATCAGGTCGGCGCTGGCGTCATCGCGTGGGATACGCCGGTCGTCGCCCATCTGCCATGGTTCGCGCTGCAGGATCCGTGGGTGACGCAGCATGTCACGATCGCCGACCTCTTCAGCCATCGCTCAGGCCTGCCGGAACATGCCGGCGACAATCTCGAGGACCTCGGCTTCAATCGGCGCGCGGTTCTGGAGCGCCTCCGCCTCATCCCGCTCAGCAGCTTTCGCGATACATACGCCTATACCAACTTCGGATTGACGGCCGCGGCCGAGTCCGTTGCTGTCGCCTCGGGGAAGTCGTGGGAGGATCTAGCCGAGGAATCCCTTTACGAACCGCTCGGCATGGCGTCGACAAGCTCTCGCTTTGCCGACTTTGAGAAGCGGACGGACCGCGCCTTCGGTCATGTGAAAGTCGGCAATGACTACCAACCGAAATACCAACGGCAGCCCGATGCGCAATCGCCCGCCGGCGGCGCCAGTTCCTCGGTGAACGACCTCGCCCGCTGGATGGCGATGATCCTGCAGAACGGCGAATTCGGCGGCAAGCGGATCATTCCCGAGGCCGCGCTGCTACCGGCCATCACTGCCGAGATGATCTCCTCGCCGTCCTATGCCGTCGATGCCCGGCCCGGCTTCTACGGCTATGGGTTCGGCGTCGGGATCACGCCGACGGGCCGGACTTTGATCAGCCATTCGGGCGCGTTCGGGCTCGGTGCAGGCACCTATTATGGCCTGCTTCCGTCGGCCGATGTCGGGATCGTCGTTCTCACCAACGCATCGCCGACTGGCGCGGCGGAGTCGATCGGCGCGGCGTTCATGGATCTCGTCCAGTTCGGAACGGTGACGCAGGACTGGTTCGCCCTGTTCGGCCCGCGACTGAGCGCCAACATGGCGCCGGCTGGTGATCTCGTCGGCAAACCGCAACCCGAACACCCGGCAGCGGCCGCAAGCCTTTCGCGCTATACCGGCGCCTATGCCAATCCTTATTTCGGGGATGCGACGATTAAGGAGGTCGGCGATCATCTCGAACTGTCGATCGGACCTGTCGGCAAGAGCTACCCACTGAGCCATTGGGACGGCGATACGTTCAGCATCCGCCCCTCCAGTGAAAACGAGTCGGACGGCTCGGTTTCATCTGTCACCTTTGGACCAGCCGGCCAAATGAAGATCGGCTACCTCGATCAGAATGGCTTCGGCGCGTTCGTCAGGCGTTGACGAGCAAGCTAGGGAGCGGAAGAGACAGCCGAAACACGGTTGCCGCAACCAACAGACACCTGAACGTCAGCGTCTCGTCGCTCGGACTAGCGCAGCTTGGCGATCCCGATGCTATCAAGTTTGGCGCGGGCCTTGATGGATTCCTCGCTGCGCGTCATCGCTTTTGAAATCGCCTTGAGCGCCATACCCTTGCCAGCGAGCAACCTCAGCTTGTCGAGTTCCTCGGGCGTCCAGGGTTGGCGGTGCCGTTCAAATCGCTCGGTCACGGTGTACTCCTGCTCAGCCTCGAGACTACGGGATGCGCGCCGTTTAGCGCGGGGACGGCTCGAACGCGGCTGGCCGTTCAAATGCGCGCGCATCCCAACTTGTCGCCCGACGTGAGGAGGCGACGCCAGATTGCCGCTAGATAGATGACATTCGGCTCGGTACCGCAAGTCGGAGGTATCGACCTAAGGGGGCCTATCCGCTCCCCAACAATGCGACGGTTTTGTGCGATACGACCGCTGCCGCCTAAGCTTGACATTGCCATTGGCGCGCTAACTCATCGTTCGATGAGCATTGCCACGGTCGCCCTCGACCGGATATCACGGCTGCGCCGCCTCCTCGACACGCCTTCCCCATCGGGGGTGGCGGTGCGATTGTTTGCATGGGCGCTGCCATTGGCGATGCTCACGGGATCAATTGCCGCACGCGTTGTCCCTGCCGGAGCGGTGCTCGCGACTGGTCTGTTTGCTGTGATGGCAGCCATGGCGGTCGCCGGGCTGCGCAATGCCTATGCCCATCCCCGCCTGGGCCTCTGCAACATGGTAACGCTCGGCCGCGCAGCGCTCGCCTCGTCCCTTGTCGCGCCGCTGGCCGCGTCGGAGCCGATCCCGGACGGCTCGGCTTGGCTCGTCGTGACGGTGGCGACGATTGCGCTCGCGCTCGATGGGGTCGATGGATGGCTGGCGCGCAGAGACGGCCTCGCCTCGCCGTTTGGCGCCCGCTTCGACATGGAGGTGGACGCGGCGCTCGGGCTCATTCTCGCCTTGCTGGTTTTTGCTTCTGGCAAGCTCGGCCCCTGGGTTCTGGCGCTTGGGTCGATGCGCTATGCCTATGTCGCGGCCGGACTGGCGATGCCCTGGCTGAATGGCCCTCTTCCCGAAGCCTTTCGCCGCAAGGCGATATGCGTGGCGCAGATTGCGGCGTTGATAGCGCTCAACGCGCCGATCGTCAGTGGAATGCCGGCGACAATTCTCGCGGCGACGGCCACGCTCGCACTTGGCTGGTCCTTCGCGATCGACATCCTTTGGCTCGTCCAGAGACGGCAGCCGTGAAGCCGGCGCACCGGTCCAGTGTCTTTGCCCTTGTTCTCGCGGCGTTGGTTTTCCACCTCGTTCTTGTCGCTCCTAACGCACCGAGCGGCTTCACCCTGGGGACGGCGCTGCGACCGCCGCTCGAATTGCCTGCCATCCTGCTGTTGCTGGCCGCCCTGCCCGATCTCTGGATCGGCACGCGGCTGTTGCGGACGGCGCTGGTGGCAACGCTCGTCCTCGTGATTGTCCTGAAGCTCGCCGATATCGCCACCTTCGCCGCCTTCGCCCACCCCTTCAACCCGGCCGTAGACCTTCATCTCGTCGAGGCCGGTATCCGGCTGGCCATCAGTACGCTGGGCCTGCCGCTGGTGCTTCTGATCCTCGCCTGTGTCCTGCTGACGATGGCGGGCATTGCCGGCGCGCTTTGGTGGGCGAGCAGTCAATGGGCAGGGCTCGCGCCGCGTCGCATCACGCTGGCAGCGGCGAGCGTCGCCGTGCTCGTCGTCGCAGCCGAGGCCGCTAACCGTCTGCCGGTTCATCTGCTGCCGCAGGCCTCGACGACGCGGCTTGCCGTCCAGCATGCAGAAACCTATGCAGAGACGCGAGCCGATCTCGTCCGCTTCAGCACCGCAGCGGCAAGCGACCCCTTCGCCGGAGTCTCCGGCCTCTTCGACCGCCTCGGTGGCCGCGACGTTCTCATCGTCTTCATCGAGAGCTATGGTCGCTCCAGCTTCGACAATTCACTCTATGCCCCGACCCATCGTGCGACGCTGCTGGCGGCCGAGCCGCGCCTCGCCGCCGCGGGCCTCGCGATGAGATCGGGCTGGCTGACCTCGCCCGTCGAAGGCGGGCAAAGCTGGCTGGCGCACAGTACCCTCGAATCCGGACTGACGATTTCCAACCAGACGCGCTATCGCGCGCTGCTCGGGAGCCGCCGCGAGAGCCTCTATCATATCGCCGTCACTTCGGGCTTCCGAACCGCCGCAATCATGCCGGGCATCACCATGGCATGGCCGGAGGGACCGGTTCAGGGCTTCGAGACCATCCTCGCGGCCGCCGATCTCGGCTATCGGGGCCAGCCGTTCAACTTTGTGACGATGCCGGATCAATATACGCTTGCTGCGTTCGACCGGCTGATCCCGCGAGGGCCGCAGCCCGGTCCGCTCTTCGCCCAGATCGTGCTGCTCTCCTCGCATGCGCCATGGGTACCCGTCCCGCAATTAATCCCCTGGAGCGATGTCGGCGACGGAACGGTCTTCGATCGCTGGGCAACCACGGGCGATCCACCGGAGACCGTCTGGCGCGACCATGATCGTGTGCGTGACCAATACCGGCAGGCGATCGACTATTCGCTGCAGGTGATCCTCTCTTACGTCGAACGCCAGTCCGGCCGGGCGCCGCTGATGGTGATCCTCGGCGATCACCAGCCGGCGCCCTTCGTTGCCGGCATCGACAGCCGAGACGTGCCCATTCACCTGATCGGGCCGCCCGATCTTGTGGCGGATTTCAACGACTGGGGCTGGACCGCCGGACTTGTTCCCGCAGGCGATGTCCCCGCCTGGCCGATGAGCGAGTTCCGCGACCGGTTCATTCGCGCCTTGAGCACAGACGCACCCGCCGGCGCAAACTGATCGACGGCATGGCAGTGTTTCCGGCTGATGGCCATCCCATCAGGCATCGATGTAGAGACGATGCTCCGATGCGTTTGCGCAGTGCGCCGCCCACAGTTGATGCGCCCATTACCAGGGAATGCCGGATATCCCGAAAAGATGGCAGCAGGCCGTGCGTTTGTATCCTGAGCAAGGGGCTAGCCGCCGGGTAGGCGCGAAGGAGCGCAGCACGTCGTCGTCATCGCTCGCAGTGCACGGGCGCCCGCATCGCCCATATTCAGCGCTTTTGCTCCGCCTAAATGCCGCCCAGCCCGATCAATTGTGCGTAAGCCGATCAAAAGCGCGGACGATCTTGACGATAGCAAGCTTGACAACGGACAAGCGTCGCGCAATTGCTTTTGATGCAAGCAATTGCTCACACAAGAAGAAGCGCATCAGCGCCGTCTGAATCGATCGATAACGGAGGAACGCCATGAGACTGTTCAAAGGGCTGGCCGCGGTTGCGCTGCTGGCATCGGTTGCGCTTGCGGCCGGCTCGGCCGAGGCCCAAGATCTCGCCGGCAAGAAGATCGGCATCGCCGCGCGCGAGATCACCAACGACTACAATCGCGACATCATCGCCGGCGCAACCGCAGTCCTGAAAGACGCCGGGGCCGAAGTCGTGGTGACGGATGGCGGGACTGATCCGCGCAAGCACAATGAGAACATCGAGAGCCTGATCAATTCGGGCGTCGCCGGCATCATCGTGCAGCTGGGCGATCCGCAGCAGCTGGCGCCCGTCGTTGCCAAGGCGAATGCGGCCGGCATTCCGGTGATCACCACCTCGATCGGCTCAAAGACGGAAGGCGCCATCGCCGATGTCGGCGGCGACGAGGCGTTGATGGCGACGATGCTCGCCCGCTCGCTGCTCTCCAGCATCGACTACAAGGGCAATGTCATCGGCTTCTGGGTGCCTGGCGCACCGCTGCTCGAGACGCGCAAGCGCGTCTTCGAGGCGATCCTCGCCGACTATCCGAACGTCAAGGTGCAGTGGGTTCCGACTGAGCACAGCGCCGCCAAGGTGCAGACCCAGATGGAAGATCTGCTGACCGCCAACCCGGAAAAGGGCAGCATCGCAGGCGTCTGGGGCGCCTATGACCTGCTGGTTTCGGGTGCCGTCGAGGCGGTTCGCCGCTCCGGCCGCGACGAAATCAAGATCGCGTCGATCGATGGCGACCGCATCGGCTTCCAGATGCTGCTCGACGAAGGCAGCCCCTACATCGCCACCGTGGTGCAGGACGTGCCGGCAATCGGCCGTCTCGCCGGCGAGAACATCATTGCAGCCGTTGGCGGCAAGAAGGACTTCCCGAGCGCCATCTTCACCGAGGTCTATGTCGCGACCCATGCCAATGGCGTCGCCGCAGCCGAGAAGCGCTGGGGCCCGACCGTGTGGGACGACACCGGCATCGCCAAGGCTGATGTCGAGGCTCGCTGGCCGCAGGATGGCGCGCTGGTCGTGGTTCGGCCTGTTCTGCCCTAGGCCTATTCTTTGCCGGGGCGGGTCGCCGCCCCGGCAGACCTCCCACAGTCATAGGTTTGTTGCCAGATGACCGTCGCAGCTCTGCAGCCGTCAGCGGCAGCGGATTCGATCGCCGCCATCGAATGCCGCTCCATCCGGAAGGCCTTTCCGGGCGTCGTCGCTCTTGACGATGTCTCGCTTTCGATCCGGCGCGGAGAGATCCATGCCCTGCTCGGACAAAACGGCGCCGGCAAGTCGACCTTGGTCAAGGTGCTGACGGGCGTCTACCAGCCGGACGAGGGCGAGATCCGGATCGCCGGCGAAACGGTTCGGCTGCGCGATGTGCGCGATGCCGAGGCCAAGGGCATCGCAATCGTCCACCAGGACCAGCAACTGATCGCGCAGTTCGACGTCACGTCCAATGCGCTGCTCGGCAACGAGATCGTGCGCCTCGGCGGCCTGCTCGACCGCGACGCCATGAACCGCAAGGTCCTCTCGGCGCTCGACCGCGTTGCTGCCGACTTTTCGCCGACCACGCTCGTCCGCGATCTCTCCGTCGCCCAGCGGGCTCAGGTCGCGATCGCCGCGGCGCTGATGCGCAATCCGACGGCCCTGATCCTTGACGAGCCGACTGCCTCGCTCAGCGACAAGGAAGCCGAGCGGCTGTTCGACATCATCCGCAAGCTTCGCGCCGAAGGCGTAACCATAATCTACATCTCGCACTATCTCGACGAGGTCCTCAATCTCGTCGACCGGATAACGGTCCTCCGCGACGGCAAGCTGGTCGCCACGGCACCGGTTGCAGACATCTCGCGCGGCGAAGTCGTCAAGATGATCGTCGGCCGGGAGATTGCGCAGCTCTATCCGAAGGAGCAGGTGTCCATCGGCGCGCCTCTGCTCGAAGTCCGGGGGCTCTCACAAGGCACCGCGCTTCGCGGAATCGATCTGACGGTGCGTGCCGGTGAAATCCTCGGCATTGCCGGGCTGGTCGGCGCCGGCCGGTCTGAACTGGCGATGACGCTTGTCGGCGCGCTACCGCGCGATGGCGGCACGGTGACGCTCGGCGGGCGCCCATCCAATCCGGCTGATCCTCGGCGCGCGAAACGCGACGGCTTCGCGTTGATCCCGGAGGATCGGCGCCACGAGGGCCTGATCACCGAGCTGACCGTTCGCGACAACCTTACGCTGCCCAACATCGCCCGCTGGTCCAGATTCGGCCTGCTCAACCTTCGCCGCGAGCGCGCTGCAGCGCGCGAACTGGTGACCCGGCTGGATATCCAGCCGCCCTCGATCAAGCCGATCACGCGCAATCTGTCGGGCGGCAACCAGCAGAAGATCGTTGTTGGCCGCTGGCTGACCGGCGATGCCCGCGTGTTCCTGTTCGACGAGCCGACCACCGGCGTCGATGTCGGTTCCAAGATCGAGATCTACCGCCAGATGGTCGAACTGGCGCGCCTCGGCGCAGCCGTCATCTTCATTTCCTCCGATTTCGAGGAAATCGCCGCGATGTGCGACCGCACGATCGTCATGCGGCGCGGGCGCATCGCTCGGGTCATCGACGACCAGGCGGAAGCGACACCCGAGGCCCTGCTCTACTGGGCGTCGGGCAGCGTCGAGGGGGACAAGGCTGACGATGTCCTGAATGCAGCCGACAGCGCAGGCCGCGCTTCGCCACTGGCCGATTTTCTCGCGCGCTGGGGCACGGTCCTAGGCATGCTGCTGACGCTGGCGGTGATCGCCGCGCTGGCGCCGCAGTTCCTCTCGCTTGGAAACATCTTCGACGTGCTGAAGCAGGGCAGCGTGCTCGCCTTCATCGCGCTCGGACTGACTGTCGTCCTGATCGCTGGCGGCTTCGACATGTCGGCCGGCGCCACGAGCCAGTTCGCTGCCAATGTGGCCGCCGGAACCTTGCTGGCCGGGTTTGGCTCGGCGGCGGCGATCGTGATCGGCGGCGTGCTCGGCTTTGCCGTCGGCATCATCAATGCCGCCCTCATCCTGATCTTCCGCATTCCCGCTTTCGTGGCGACACTCGGCATGATGTTCGTCATCATGGGGGCGACACTGCTCTACAATGGCGGCCAGGCGCTGACTTTGTCCAACCTGCCGGCCTTCTTCTTCCTGGGCCAGGGCTATGTCGGCCCGGTGCCTTTCGTCTTCATCCTGCTGGTCGCGATGACATTCGCGCTCCATGTCGTCCTCAAGCGGACGCGGCTCGGGCTCAGGATGTACGCCGTCGGCCAGAATGAGGCGGCGGCGCTGCTGCGCGGCATCGATCGACGCCGCTATGTGCTCGCCTCATGCGCGCTCGGCGGCCTGGTGCTTGGCTTCGCAGGCGTGATCCTTTCCGCCTACAGCTACGGCGCATCGGCGCTTGCCACTGGCGTCGACTTCCTGATCAGCGCGCTCGCCGCAGCCTTTCTCGGCAGCACGATTTCGCGCGCCGGGGAACTGGACGTCATCGGGACCGTCGCTGCCGCGATCTTCCTCGCTTCGCTGTCGAATGGCCTGATCCTGATGGGCGTCTCCAACCAGGCACTGCCTGGCATCCAGGGCATCGTACTTGTTCTTTCCATCTCGCTCGGCCTCATCAGGCGGCGCGCGATCGGGCAGGTCCTCATTTTCTAGGGTGCGACCATGCAATCCGCCGCCACCAGACGCCCAGTTGATACGCTCCTCTTCGAGCAGTTGCGCGCCTATGGACCTGCCTTTGGGATGCTGGCCGTGCTGCTGCTGTTCGCGGTGCTGAAGCCGTCTTTCGCCAGTTTTGCGAATATCGGCAACGTGCTCCACCAGAGCGTCATCCTCATCATCATGGCTTTCGGCCTCAGCGTCGTGATGGCGATGCGTGGCGTCGATCTCTCGATCGCGCAGATCGCCGATGGCGCTGGCCTGCTCGCAGCCGTGCTGATGCTGCATCATCAACCACTCTGGCTGGTGATCACGGCGCCGCTGGCTTTCGGAACGCTGATCGGGCTCATCAACGGTTTCCTCATCGCCTATGTCGGCATCCCTGCCATCATCGGCACGCTCGGGATGATGTTCGTCGTCCGCTCCGGCGAACTCCTGGTGACCAATGGTGCCGAGCCGCAAATCCTGTTCACGCTGCCGCGCGGGCTGACGCGTAACTTCTTCTTCATCGGCCAAGGGTCGATCGGCCCGATCTCGGCGCTCGTCCTGCTCGGCGTAGTTATCTTCGCGGTCATGATGATCGTGACGACAGTAACCACCTTCGCCCGGCGCTCGAGGGCAGTCGGCGGAAATGCACGCGCCGCCTATCTCGCCGGCGTCGACGTACGGGCAGTCTTCGCCGGCGGCTTCGTGCTGGCCGGCCTGCTGTCGAGCATCGCCGGCGTCGCGCTGGTCTCACGCACCAGCATCGCCATGCCGCGCGGCGCCGAACCCTATCTGCTCGACGCCTTCGCGGCGGTCTATCTGGGCACCCTGCTTTCACGCCGCGCCGACATCACCATCTGGGGCACGCTGATCGGCGCGCTGTTCATTACCTTTCTCGGCAACGGGCTGACGCTGCTCGGTCTCGGCGCGCCCTATCGCTATGCCCTGAATGGCGGCTTCATCCTGCTCGCCATGGCGATCGGCGCTCTCAAACGAAAAACCTAGGAGGAAACCCCATGAGCCTCATCATCGACGCCCATAATCATCTCGGCGACCGCCCGGGCGCGCGTCAGACCGGGGCGGAACTCGTGGCCAAGCTCGACGCAACCGGCGTCGACAAGGCGGTCGTGTTCCCCTTCGTCGAAGGCAATTTCACCAACGACTTCGTCAAGGAAGCCTACGACCAGTTTCCGGAGCGGCTGATCCCCTATTGCGCGGTGAATCCGTGGGAGCGCAACGCCGTCGATATCACCCGGCAATGCATCAGCGACTGGGGCTTCAAAGGGCTGAAGCTGCATCCGACGATCAACGGTTTCCACCTTGCCGATCCGGAACTGGTCGATCCGCTGTTCCGCCTTGCCGACGAACTTGGCTTCCCCATCATCGTTCATGGCGCCAGCGATCTCTTCAACAGCCCGCCCGAATTCGCGATCATGGCCAAGCGCTTCCCGACCGTGCCGCTGATGATGGCGCATATGGGTTTCTTCTGGGCTGTCGATCAGGCGATTTCCTTTGCCGCGGAATTCGACAATCTCTACCTCGAGACGTCGCGGGCGCCGATCTTCGAAATCCAGACTGCGGTGAAGCGTCTCGGACCAAACAAGGTCATTTGGGGGACAGACTCGCCCTTCGTCGATTATGAATTCGAGTTCAAGAAGATGGAGCGCTCGACCTCGGATCCGGAAGGCTATCAGTCGATCGTCGGCGGGAACATCGCCCGCCTTCTGAAGCTCTAGCAAATCGGATGCGGACGTCTAGCATGACGGGAAAAGGCATACAGTGGCCAGCGTAGCGGAGCGGCCCGACGCCGCGGGCGAGAAGCGTCTCGATCTCGCAGCCCGAGCCGCCTGGCTGTACTATTTCAAAGGCCGGACTCAGGAGCAGATCGCGACCGAGTTGAACATCTCGCGCCAGATCGTTCAGCGCCTCGTTGCGCTGGCAAACTCGGAACGGCTGATCCGCTTTCAACTCGTGCATCCGCTCGCCGAAGCCATCGAACTGGCAGACCGCCTCAAGGATCGGTTCGGCCTGATCTACTGTGATGTCTGCCTGAACGAGAGCGGCAGCACCGAGGACATTCCTTCCGTAGCCTCGCAAGCGACATTCTATCTCGAGAACGTCATCCTCCAGCAAAAGGCGCCGCTCACGATCGGCATGGGTAGCGGCGGCGCAATGCGCGAGGTCTCACGCCGCCTGCCCCCGATGGACCGGCCGCAACACCGCTGCGTCTCGCTGATGGGAAATCTGACGCGCGACGGCCGCGCCACGCACTATGACGTCGTCACGCGGCTTGCCGAACGGCTGAATGCGCAGTGCTACCCCCTCCCCGTGCCGGTCGTCACCAATACGGTCGAGGAGAGGAAGGTCCTGCAAGCGCAGCCGGGCTACGGCGTGCTGCGCTCGCTTGTCGACGAGGCAACCCTGCTCATCATGGGCATTGGCTACTGGAGCGCTGAGGCCACGCTTTATCACGACGGCTTCATAACGGCCGCAGAGACGGCACAGGCGATGCAGGCAGGCGGCGTCGGCGAACTGCTCGGCTGCGCGATCTCTGCGGATGGCGAGATCGTCGATGCAGCCTACCATGATCGCTTGACGTCATTCGTCCGCACGCAACCCGCGGACCGCCCGACGACGATCGTCGCCTCGGGCGTTCACCGCGCCCCCGCCATCCGGGCCGCCCTCAGGGGACGGCTGGCGAATTCACTGATCACGGACGAAAATACGGCCAAGCTGATCCTGGGCATGGAATGATCACGTATCTTCGTTGTCGTTTGGTGTTGGTGACACCCGCTTCATCACGCCAGGCTACCGAGGAGCGCGTCGATCCGGATCGTGGCGAAGTTGGAGAACGTGTCGGAGACGGCATAGGGCAGCACGATCAGGCTGCCGTGGCGCATGGCGCCGCAGGTATAGACGACATTCGGCACATAGCCCTCGCGCTCGGAGGGTTCCGGCCTGACCAGGGGCTCGCGCGATCGCGCGAGGACCTTCGACGGATCGTGCTTGTCGAGCAGCACCGCGCCAATTGAGTATTTGCGGACCGGGCCGACGCCATGCGTCAGCAGAAGCCAGCCCTCTTCGAGCTCGATCGGCGCGCCGCAATTGCCGATCTGAACGAATTCCCATGGGAACATAGGCTTCAGGATCGCCTGACCGCCGTTCCAGAAATGGAGGTCGTCGGAATAGATCAGATAGAGGTTCTCGTTGTCCTGCCGGGCGATCATCGCATATTTGCCGTCGAGCCTGCGAGGGAACAGCCCCATGCCCTTGTTGCGGGCCGCCGCGCCGGAGAGCGGGGTCAGGAGGAACGTGCGGAAGTCGCGCGTCTCGATCAATTCGGATCGAATGCCGCTGCCGCTATAGGCGGTATAGGTCGCGTAATAGACGGTAGTGCCATCGCCTTCATCGAAGGCGAGGAAGCGCGCGTCCTCGATCCCGTTCGACTGGGCCATGGTCACGGGGAAGATGACCCGCTCGCTCAGGTCGTCCTCGGGCCGGAAGGCCAATTCGACGTCATCGCCATGAACACCACTGATCTGGCGCACGATCCGGGGCAGCGATGCCAGGCGGCCCGTCGGATCAATGGTGATGGTTCCGTCGGCCGCGACAATGCCCGAGCGGAAGGTCAGCGAGGAGACATGCCCCTCGCCGACGGCACGAAGGCTGATGATGAAGCGGCATTCTCCCGCGGCAACGCCGGTCTGGTCGGGATGGGCGACGATGCTCGGATTGAATAGCGCCGCGGCCTCAAACGAGTATTCATGCATGAAATAGGCGCCGATCAGCCGCCTCTGCACGATGGAAAAGCTCTCATGCGTCGCGAAGGCGTCTTCCATTTCGTCAGCGCGGGCCTCGAATTTCGACAGGAGATTCCGGTGTCGCCCGTCGAAATTGTCGAGCACCTCGGCGAGCTGGACTGCCGCCGCCTCCGCGGACAGGGCCATCACCCGATCGACGATATGATTGGCGCGCGTCTTCTCCGTGGGATTCAAGTCGCGCGGTTCCGTTGCGGGCCGGAAGGGCCGTACGATGACCCTGGCCGGGTCCGGGCGAAGATACGGAGCCTGCCGATTCAGAAACGTGAACTGTGACAATGCGGTCTCGAATTCGATGGCTGGGGTGAAGCGTCAGGCGCGCAGCGTTAGGGACGGTGAGGCTTTCATGCGCTCTCCGCTGATGCGGCCGAGCTGGCGGATTTCCGCCAGGCCGAGCAGATAGGAGACGACAGACTCGCCGCCGCGGTTCTCGTTCGGTCGATCCGGATGGAGCCCATCACGACAGCTGCCTGTATCGCGATCGACCAGATCAACGCCGAGATCATTGGCGCCGAAGAACCAGTTGAACGCACGCC
This sequence comes from Kaistia soli DSM 19436, assembly GCF_900129325.1. GTDB lineage: Bacteria > Pseudomonadota > Alphaproteobacteria > Rhizobiales > Kaistiaceae > Kaistia > Kaistia soli. The sequence continues at coordinate 33,960 of NZ_FQUP01000011.1, forward strand.
GCGCGCCACCCCGCCATTCGGGATTGCCGTCGGCACGCCAGGCGGCGAGGCAGGCCGAGATCGTGGCCGCAGCCTCGAGCGGCTGCTGGTCGAAAGGCCGCGGACGCTTGTCGATATCGCCGAAGCTCTCCGAGCCGACCGGACGGAATAAGCCGCTCGGCGATGTCTGTTGAGCCATCAGCCAGCGCAGCGTCCTGAGACCAGCGGCGACATAGGCCGGCGTCCCCGTGGCGCGACCAGTCAGGATCAAAGCCTGCGGCAGGCGGGCGTTGTCATAGGAGAGGCCGGCCTCAAACCATGCGCGCGCTTCTGCTGCCTCATCGGGCACCATCGCCAGGAGACGATCGGCAAGACAAACCCTCAGTCGCTCGGCAGCCGGATCATCGACCCCGGTCGCCCCGTAGGCGTCGAGACCCAGAAGCGTGAAGGCCCAGGCCCGCGGCGAGCCGAATGCCTCCACGACAGGCAAGGCCTCGGCGAACAGCGCGGCCGCCCAGCGTCGACGCGAAGCGCTGGCATCGCTTCGGGCTGCCTCGCCGAGAGCCCAAAGTGTCCGCCCGTGACTGTCTTCCGAACCGCGATCTTCGAGCCAGCGACGATCGAAGCCCATGAAATTGCGAAAGCGTCGGGTATCCGGGTTCCAGGCGTGCTGGACGAAGGCGGCAAAGCGCGATGTCAGGACCTCGGAGAGCCGCTGCTCACCCGGCGCGTTGAGTGCGCAGGCGACCAGCAGCGCTCGAGCATTGTCGTCGACGCAATAACCATGCGAGCGATCCGGCACAGAGTGGACGGCATGCTGGAACAGCCCGGTATCGTCGCACATCGCGAGCAAATGTCCGATCTGCATCTCGGGCGTGGCCGGCTCGACACGGGGCGCGACGCCTTGATCGGGACGCGTCAGCATCTTCAGCGTCCGGACGCGCCGCGCGCCCTCGAAGGTAGCGAGATAGCGCTCCGCCGTGCGGTCCCAGACCATGGAGCGGCTACTCGCATAGGCACGCTCGCGCATCGCCCGGCGGCGTTCGGGATCGGTCAAGAGGCCCGCGATCGCGTCGCCGATTGCCGCGGAATCGCCGAAGGGGACGAGCAGGCCGCGTCCCTCGCCGAGCAACTCGCGCGCGTGCCAATAGGGCGTTGAAACGACGGCGCGGCCGAGACCGAAGCTGTAGGCCAGCGTGCCGGACGTCATCTGCGCTTCGTTCAGATAGGGCGTGACATAGACGTCGCACATCGAGATGAAGCCAAGCAGGGTCGGCTGGTCGACGAACTGATCGAGGAAGACGACGTGGTCCTCGATCCCGAGATTGCGGACCCGCTGCATCAGGCTGTCGCGATAGGCCTCGCCGCGCTCGCGGACAAGATTCGGATGGGTTGCCCCTAGCACGATATAGACGGCATCAGGCCGGCGCTCGAGGATCGCGGGCATGGCATCGATCATGATTTCGATGCCCTTGTTGGGCGAGAGCAGGCCGAAAGTCAGAATCACCGAGCGGCCGCCGAAGCCGAGCCGCGCCTTGGCGCTGTCGGGATCGACATAAGGAAAATCCGGAATGCCGTGCGGGATCACCTCGATCTTGTCGGCGGGGATACGGTAGACACTGCGCAAGAGATCGCGGCCATTCTCGGCCATGACGACCACCTTTGACGAGGCGTCGACGATGCTGGCCATGACGCTGCGCTGGATGCCGCTCGGCTCCGCGAGGACGGTATGGAGGGTCGTCACGACTGGCATGGCCAGACGGGACAGAAGCGCCAGGATGTGGCTGCCACCCTCCCCGCCGAAGATGCCGAACTCGTGCTGCAGCGAGACGAGATCGACGCCCTTGGCGTTCAGAAAGCCAGCGGCGCGCTCATATTCCTCAACCTCGCGATCATTGATCTCCAGACCGACCGTCGCCGGGTAGTCATAGGAATGGCCGTGATCGGTCATCGCCACTATGACGGTCTCCATGCTGGGCGCCGATTGCGCGATCGCCTGCTGGAGGTCGGTGGTGAAGGTGGCAATGCCGCAGCGGCGCGGCAACGAGTTGCCGATAAACGCCAGTCGCTTGATTTGGGTCATGCTGGGCCTTCCTCAGATGGGAACGGCGCGATTGCCGAAGGTGAGATGATGTCGATGACGCGGCCAGCCGGGACCGCGGCGTCGCCACCGGTGAACCGGTCGTGTCCGGGCGGCCGATATGCTCAGCAAGTCAACCCTCGGGACCGCGCTGCCATAGGCAACAAGCGCACGAACGCCGACATGGCCGGATTCGATCGGCGCCTCGCCGCCTTCAAGGAAGAAAGCCCGACCGGCGAATGCATGAAGCGATCCGACGCGGCCGTGACCATCGAGAACCAGAATCCAGGTCTCGAGGCCAGCTTCAATGTTCCAGTACGTCTCCGGCGGCAGCTGGATCAGCTCGAACACGAAATAAGGACTGACAACCAGGACTGTCCGGATCTCGTCGAGTGGATAGGCCGCAGGCGCCTCGGCCGCAGGTCCCCCGTCCGCCACGGCCAGAGCATCATCGATCTGGAGCGTACGGCCACGGCCATAGTCGAACATGCGGAAAGTCGCGTCGCTGCGCTGCTGAATCTCGGCGACTACAAGCCCGGCACCGATGGCATGGATCGTGCCGGCCGGTACCGAGATTGCGTCGCCAGAATGGACATCGCGCCAAGCGATCATTTCGGCGAGCGAACCATCCACGATCGCGAGCCGAAGCTCTGCCGCCGTAAGCGATTGCTTGAGCCCAAGGGCGACCTCTCCGCCCGGCTCCGAGGCGAGCACATACCAGGCTTCTGTCTTCCCGTTTGGAAGCCCGATACGCCGCGCATAGTCATCGTCAGGATGGACTTGAACCGAGAGGCGCTCGGTGGTGAACAGCACCTTTAGAAGAAGAGCCGGCTCCGGCGAGGCCGGGTCGCGTCGCCGAAACCATATCTCGCCGACGCGCCCGACTTCGTCGCCGGTCTCGGCCCATGGGCGCAGATCATGCGTGCCCCAGGGCTTCGGCACGAGATCAGTCGAGGCATGTTCAATGATCACGGCCGCCCGTCCTCATCTTTGATGGTCGGTCGAAGGCGGCCGGCGATCGTGGGTTCCTGTCCGCAGGTCGTTGAAAATCGGACCGTCGGACAGTCAACTGCGCCAGAGGCCGGGCGTTGCCGGCAAGCCGCCGGTCACGTCGATATAAGTCGTGTCGTCGTTGTGCGGCGGCGTCTTGACGAAGCCGAGATCGAGCACGCGACCATCATCGGTCAGCAGTTGCACATCCTTTCGCCCGGCCAACTGGTTCCAGGTTCCGGCGGGAAAACGGACCTCACCAGTGCCAATAACGCTCTTGGGCTTGCGAAAGAATCCTTCGATGTCATAGGAGGCACGGACGATCTCCTCGCCGTTGCAGGTGAGCATGCCGCTGCCTGAAATCCGACCGAGATATTGCATGATGCGCTCCTTGGCTTGGCGACAAACGCCATCTCACGCCCGCGAACAATCGCAGGCGCGCATCTGACCTGGCCTTTCGCAGGACACGGTAACTCCGTGTTAGCGGTGCTGGTCGGCCGCCACAGCGGCTTCGAATTCTTCGGCATCTACGCTGACGACCTGCCGGGAGAGCACCGAAAGTTCTAGCGCCGGCAAATGCAGCATGGTGGCTTTCCGCCGGAAAGCCGTGAAGTTGAGGCCGGAAACGTCCTCCTCGTCGACGACGAGGCGATACGTTCCGGATGGCTGGGCACCTTCGATATCCGACAGATGGAACGGACGCGCGAAAAATACGGTCATTTCCCGGCTGCGCATTGTCATCGCCGGATCAACGCTGCTTCGGCATGGCGGGAGGCATCAGGGCGCCCCGCGTCACCATGCCGGAAATCGTTTGAGCCATCGCGGCCCTCGGCTTCGCAGCCTCGCCATTGGCGGTCTTCTGTACACCGGCGATCACGACCTCCTGAAGCTGAGCCGAAAGATGGATGCGAGGCGGGCAGGACGGATCGTCGGCCCGACGCTACCGTCTGAGACCGGACCAATGATGCCGAATAGTATTTATTGCTGGGTCGAATAATCTATGTGGGGCTTCCGCCCAGATTCTACAATGAACTCCTTTCAGCGAGAGAGATATTCCCGGCGATCGTTCCATTTTTTATTTGTCCAGGTCGCTGCGTTGGAAATCGCTCTACCGGTCACGACCGCAGGCTCCAGCGCCACCCGTCAACGCGGCCTCGTTGCGCAGCCGTTCTCCGCCGCATGCGCGCAAACAGTTGGCGAGCATTTCAGGCCCGATGAATCGCTGAGCCGTCGGGGCGCCGAATTCAGCGATTCAGCTCTGTCGCGAAAGGAGCTTGTCCTGAGCAAGCTGGCCCTTTCGACACTGAGCTAGCGAGCTGATGGGCGGACGGTCAGTGATCCCGTCAAATCTGGCGGAAGGCTCCGCACATGATCGAGGGATACGGAGAGAGGTGTCGTCTGCTCGGAAAGCTGGGTCAGATCGAACGCCGAGAAATTGAGGGCTCGGTAGTCCCGCACGAAGAACAGCTTGCGGTCGAGGTCCGAAAGACTGGTCCAGCAGGTGTATTCGGTCGCGTATGGCGTCTCGTCGGACTGCGCGAGGCCCTGCACCTCGAGATGTCCGCCGGCGCCGTCAGGATAGTCAATCGAAGCGCCACGCGGCCGGTCGAACGTGTTCAGGATGTGGGCAAGAGACTGAACAGCGAGATCGGGTGTCGCGGCCTTCTCGGTGAACTCCGCATAGTAAGCCGCGCGAACGAAGCGGCCGACCGAGGTGTTCGACGACGGGAGGCCCGCCGTCGCGATGCCGGAATCCGGCTGCACGACCTTTCGTGCGCCGAAGGTTCCGGTCGAGCGATCGACATTGCTGAGGAAGGTGTAGTTGTCGAGATTCGTCAGGTGCCAATCGAATTTGGGACCGTTTGTCATGACGCCGACGGGGTTGTCGTAGACCGTCATCTCGCCACGGTCGAACTCGATGACGATGGAGGCGCCGCCTGCGTCGTGCACGACATAGTGGAACGGCGACTCGACACCGCCGAGGAGGCCGAGCGGCTGCAACATCACCGGCTGTGCCGAGAGCGCCTCCTTCACTTCCGCCGCGGTCGCAAATTGGCCGAGCGCCCAAAGGCCGAGATCAGAGGCCGAGAGCACGGCCTGCGTCATGTCTACAGACTTCTGGGTGCCGCCGGCGTGAGGGTATGAGAGAAGACTGAAGGTCAGCCCCTTGTCGTTCAGCCCTTCGAGTATCTTGAGGTCAGCGAGGCCGAGGGGCGCCTCCGCCGTCGGCATGCGGTAGGGCATGGTCACGGCGATGAGGGCATGCTTTGCGGTCATTGCGAGCGCCGGATGTCCGGGAACATCCGAAGTGGTCTCAAAGCCGGCCGGGAAATAGGTCACCTGGTAGGGAAGGTCCGTGGTCAGCTCCAATGTGCGACCGTAATAGGCCTTGCCGGTGGCGTCCTTGTAGCCGAGCGAGGTGCACATTGCCGTCCCTTCCCTGTTGTTGCCGATAGACTAGCGCGCAGTCGCGACATCGGTCGACGTCATCGCGCCGAGCACGAAAGCAAGATTGGCAGCTGCGACCAGCGTGGCGGTATAGGCGTCGATTTCCGAGAGTCGCGCCGTCATCAGGCCGCTGTCGGCTGCCGTCGCGGCGGTGATGTCACCGACACCGGCCCGATAGGCCTCGAAGGCCGCATCATAGGTGACGCCCGCCGCGCGGGTCAGGGCCGCCGCCGCCCGATAGGATGCAAGCGCCGAGCGCAAGGCATCGGCGCTGACGACGATCTCGCGAGCCGCGGTATCGCGTGTCTTCTGGAACGTCGCGGCGCTTGCCGCGGCGAGTGACTTCGCGCTTTCGAGCTGCGCCTTTCTGAGGCCGCCATCGAAGATCGGCATGGTGGCGCCGATGACCACGCCCGTCGATGAAGCCTGTTGGCCAATGGTCGGAAGGCCGCTCGCGCTGAGGTCGTTGTTACCGCCGGCTGCGATCGCCCCCATATAGACCTTGGGCAGAAACTCCGCCTGCGCTGCCGCTATGCCGGCCTCGCTCGCCTTCATCGCCGAGTAGCTGGCGAGCACGTCGGGGCGCTGTGCGAGCGCCGTCCTGATCACGTCCTCGGTCGGACGGCCGATGTCGCCGGGAAGCTGGCGGCCTGTCGGCTGGCGCACCTTGATCACCGTCATCGGCGAGATGCCGACGGCGGCGAGCAGAGCCTGGTAAGCGTCCTTCTCCGCGCCCTCGGCCTGGACATGCCCGAAGCGGGCCTGCGCGACGGCCTGCCGCGCCTGCGCCAGTTCCACCGTCGTGCCGATACCCTTGTCGACCCGGGCCTGCGCCGCCGCTTCGATCTTGCCGCTGTTGTCGAGATTGCGCGCCGTTATCGTGACACGGCTGCGTGCTGCGCCATACAGCAGATAGGTTCGCGTGACGTCGTAGATGATCTTCTGGTGCGCGCCGTTGAACAGCACATTGGCAGCGTCGGCATTGAGCTTGGCCGCCTTGTGCAGGGCGCCGCGTTGGCCGAAATCGAACAACAGCCATTGCAGGGCGATCTGCGGCGACACGCCCTCAACCGTTGTCGTTACTGAATCCTGCTCACCGACCGGCACCTGCAGGGGCTGCGACACCTGCTGGCGGCCCGCAATGACCATAGCCGCCACAAACGGGCGATAGGTCGCCTCGACCATGCCGGCGGCCAGCGCCGCCTGCCGCGCCTGCTGCCAGGCGAGGCGCGTCAGCGGATTCTCGTTCTGCGCGATGTCGATGAGCTCTGGGAGATCATAGATCTTGTCCGCAGAGATGCCGGGGGTCGGCTGAAGCACCGCAACCTCCGGCCGCGGTGCGACCCCGTAGCCGGCCGCGGCCACGTCCGAACCGCCGCTCGCCGGCGGCTTCCAGGGCTTTGCCGGATCGGACGGCGCCTCTGCGAGCATGTGCGCGGTGCAGCCCGAAAGCGCCACTGCGAAGGTCATGACGACGGAGAGGGCCGAACGAAGCCGCCGCCGGGACGCGCAATCCGTCATGCGACACCCGCCGAGAGGGCTTCGATCCGGTCGAGCCGTGCCGCGAAGGCGCCATCGGCCTGTGTCGGGCGCGGCGTCGCAGACACGAGGCCGGGCGCCTTGGCCAACCTGCCGGCGAGCGCCGATAGACGGGCGGCGGCATTGTCCGCCGGCTCCGACCCGAACATGATCTCCGGCAGCAGCCCCCTCGCTTCTTCGACCAGTTGGACGGCGTTGGCGATCCGGTCCGGGGATGGCCGCCGCGTGGCCGGTTCGAAGGGCAGCAGCGCCAGTTGCTCCCGCGCCTCTGCAGCTTCGGTGGAGACGATCTCGGCCTCGGCGAGCAACGCGCTGCGCGACGCCGGGTCACGGGCAGCCAGCCGGGCGAGCGCTGAGAAGACCCGCGCCAGCCGCTCGCGCGCCTCGTCGGCGGCGCTCTTCGACCAGAGACCCGTGAAATAGAGATAGACGACCAGATTGCCCAGAAGGATGCCGATGACGCGGTCGCGCCCCGACTCCATGCTGAGGTCTGGTCCAAAGCCGTTCAGGACCGTCAGCAGAAAGGCGAGGCCGATCTGGACGCCGGCATAGGAGATCCGCTCGCTACCCGTTGAAACCCAGGCCGCAGGCAGGATGGCGAAGAACACCAGCACCATCAGGCCGCCGACCGATTCGAGATGCGGAATGACGAAGAGGATCGTCAGGAAGCCCATTGCAGCGCCAACCAGACAGCCGGCGATGCGCAGCGCGAGCTTGTGGATCGTCTCCCCAGTCGTGCCCAATGCAGCGACGAAACAGGTCACCATCGCGGTGCTGATACCTGGCCAGTCGACAAGCGAATAGATGAGGTAGCAGGTCATCGCCGCCGCCGCCGTCTTCAGTGCGTAGCGCTGATAGTCGGGATTGGTTAAGGCGTCGCGGGCGAAGAACGGAGCAGCCGCGGGCCGGGCATCGGTGCCGCCATCGCCACGCGCCAACCCGTTGAGCAACACCTCGATCATGCGCGCAATCGGCGCCTCGCCGGCGATGGGTTCGACGGTGGCGGGACGGTCGCCGGAGCGGACCGTCGCTGCGGCGGCACGGCATCGCACCGCCAGACGCGTCCGAGTCGCCGCCGCCGTGTCACCAGGAAGTGCAGCGACCGCGGCCAGCAGGCGATAGCTGTTCATCGCCGCTCCGGCGAGCCAGGCCACCGTCTGACGCGGTGCGGTGTGGAAGAGCGTCGCGAGTTGCACCCGCTTGCTGACCTCGGCATTGCCTTCGGCCAGTTCCTCGTCGAGGCCCTCGCCTCGCCCTTCCAGCGCCGCCGCCGCGGCCAGAAGGCGACGCTCGACCATCGCCCGCAGCAGGCGGTGGGGCGAGGTTCCGAGCACGAGATTGAAGACGATCATCATGGCCATCGGAACGCAGGCCATCTGCCAAGCATAGAGCAGCCCTCGCGTCACGATCTCGCCGGCGGGAATGCGGTCAACCAGCGACAGGATGTAGACGATGACGAGGCCGACGATCGAACCCTGCTCGCCAAGCTGTGAGGCTGCGCCCAGGAAGACGAACAGAAACGCCATCGAAGCCATGATGACGAGCCGCACCAACGCCGATTCCGCCGAGAATTGGATGAGGGGCGCCATCGCAACGACGACAATGCTGGCGAGCACGATGATGCCAATTGCCTGCGCCACGCATTCCGCGCCATTCGGGCGGGCCAGGAAGATGATGAGATAACAACCGATCGCCGATTCCGGGATCCGGTAGAGCATCGCGACGCCGGCCACGAGCGCCACCAGCAGCGCCACCCGCCAGGTCATCGCGGAACGGCCCGGCTGTGGCAGGAGGTCGTCGAGCACCTGGCGTCCGATCGCGCCCCAGCCTACCGCATGCAAGGTGGGCTCAGCAGCCAGCGTCATGATGCACTGTCACCGTTGCAGAAGCGCCGATGCGCATCAGGCTGTCGGGCGGATCGAGAACGCGGATGCGCACGGGGAAGCGTTGCGCAATGCGCACCCAGTCGAGGCTCTTTGGGACAATCGGCAATGCGATGGGCAGGTTGACCACCTGGTCCGAGGCAACGCCCCAGCTCGTGCCCTCGACGCGCCCCCGGATAGGTACCGTGCGATCGGCCAGAGCGTAGATGGTGGCGCAGTCTCCCACGCTGATCGAGGGAAGTTCCGTTTCGACAAAAGAGGCGGAAGCGAACCAAGCGGCCGTATCAATCAAAGTGAAGACAGACTGACCCGTCAGAAGATAGTCGCCCGGCGAGACCGTGAGCCCGACCACCTTGCCAGCGAACGGCGCCCGGATTTCGGTATCGGCGAGCGCGCGTTCGGCAATAGCGAGGGCCGCCTCGCGGGCGGCAACCAGCGCGGCGGCCGCGGCGGGATTGCCGACGAGTTTCTCTGCTGCGTCCTGCTGCAGGCGGGCCTGCCTGAGACTGACTTCGGCGTCGCGGCGCGCCGTCGCGGCATCGTCCACCTGTTGCGCACTGACATAACCCTTCGGCCGCAGCTGCTGCAGCCGCGCCAGCGTCTGCGTGGCTAGAGAGAGATTCTGTTCAGCGCGTGTTACCTGCTCACTGGCGATGACCGCATTGGAGCGCTCCGCCGCCTCGGTGCGCTGCTGGTCCGCGAGGCCAGCCTCAGCGATCGCAAGATCAGCGCGGGCCTGCGCCACCGCGAGGCTGTAGGGCTCTGCCTCAAGCGCGAGCAGAAGGTCGCCCTTTCGAACCGACCCATTCTCCGTCACGCCAATCCTAGCGATGCGCCCCGGAACAGCCGAGGCAATTCGCGCAACATTAGCCGTCAGAACCGCGTCTTGGGACAGCGGATTGCGATCGGCGCGCTCCAGATAATCGCGACCGAGAACCACGGCCGCCGCGACAACCGCCAATGACACGGCAATTCCGACGATTCGTTTCGCGAGCGCCGCCCCCTTCCCTTGCACGCGCTATCTCCCGAAGCCGACCAACGAAACCGAAAAGCCGATGGCGGCAGCGAGAGCGACATAAACCGGCAGGCGGATCGGCAGCATGTCGTCGATCCCGAGCGGGATCAAAACGAGGCGAACGAGTACGGCACCGAGTATGCCGACGAGTGCGCAAGCGAGCCAAGCTGGGAAATACGCGCCAAACAACGCGATCGACGGCGCGCCAACATGGAGCACGCAGCCAGACAACAACGTCGATGTGAGGATCAACCCAATCGGGCGAAAATAGGAACCGAAGACGCCGGGGCCGCCCATCAGATGAACCTTGAGAGTTCGCGCATCGGCCCTTCGAAGCGCTCGGTACGACAATGTAACGCGGTGTTTGACGCGCCTACTCAACCAATACTCGATATGGGAAATGGCGTTATGCGGCAACCTCTCCGACACGTGCCCTCCCCACTCGGACCTCTTTTCCAGTGCTCCTCGGCGGCAAGATAGACCCGGTCATCCAGCAATAGCCGTCACCAATCACGGCAATCGCCCCGCGATGGCTGGGATGGTACCGGCGGACCACAGCCGCCGTCACAAAGACCTTGCCTCCTGATCGAGCCGCGATCGAAAGAGGGGCAGCCGACGGGCCGGTCGACCCCAAATAGAATCGGTCACTGTGCAGACTGCTCAACGCCCGCAACCGACATCCCGGACGGTAGCAAGCACAACCAAATCGCGTGCGTCCGCATGCTCAACTAGCCACCGCTCCATCATCAGGGGCTGACGGCGCGGATACGCCCCTGCCTAAATACGCCGAAGCCAGTTGACTAACATGAACGTTCATGTGAACCATCATATGAACGTTCATGTAGGTCGCGATGCCCGACAAGCCGATCAGTGCCACCATGGCCGATATCGCCCGCGCCTGCGGTGTGTCGATCCAAACAGTGTCGGCGGTTGTCAATGAGCGCGCGGGGATTTCCGAGGAAACGCGGCGGCGAGTCCGCGCGGCGATGCGCGATCTCGACTATCAGCCGAACCAACATGCCCGCACGCTGCGAGGCTTCAGAAACCCGATGATCGGCGTGATCATCCCCTCGATCACCAACCCTTATTTTCCCGAGTTGGTGCGCGGCATCGAGGATGCGGCTCGGCTTTCGGGCCATGGCCTGTTCCTCTGCAACGACGACTATAATGAGCAGAAGGCGCTCGAATATCTCGCCTTCATTCGCTCAAATCATGCTTCGGGCCTCATTGCGGCGCCTGGCATCATGGACACGAGCGAAGCGATCGAGAGCCAGATGCTGGCCTTTTCACGTCGCAATGTCCCAATCGTCTTGTTCGGGCCGCAGCGTTCGGGCCTGCCGATGACCTCGATCGTCGTCGATGCCCGGGCGGCCGTGCTTGCCGCGGCTCAGCATCTCGTCGATCTCGGCCACAGTCGCATCGGCATGATCACGCCGCCGGAAGCGCGCGCCGTCGCGAAAGAACGCGTCGAGGATTTCAGGACCGCCTTCATCACACTCGGCCAGCCCCTCGATCCGGAGCTGATCCTTCCCGGCGGCTTCGACATGGAAGCTGGGGCTGCCGGTGCGGAAAAGCTCATGGCGCTTCCCCGGCCACCAACCGCCATTATCGCCGCCAACGATCTCGCTGCCATGGGCGCCATTGCCTGGCTGCAATCGCATGGCCGCCGCGTCCCGGACGACGTCTCAGTGCTAGGCTATGACGACATCCCGTTCGCGCGGGTGTTCCAGCCCGCCATCACGACAGTCGTTCAGCCGATTTACGAGATGGGCGCAGCCGCCATGGCTGCGATCCTGACGCCGCCCCCGGCCGACGAAACCGGCGGCCGCAGCGTCTGGCTAACCGCAAGCCTTGCGGTTCGCCAATCCACAGGACCTTGCCGGCAGCAGCCGGCCCAAGCTGGGCAAAGCCCGGACAAGAAGCGGAAAACCGCGAAAAACCTGGAAACACCAAGGGAGGAACGCCATGACCATGAGGATTACGCGCCGTAGCTATCTCCTCGGCAGCGCCGCGCTTGCCGGCGCTACGCTGACGCCAGCCTTCGCCCGTCGCGCCGCGGCCGCCGACCCGCTCGCCTACAAGGGCGAATTGACGGTCGTCAGCCTGCAACGCAATCCACCCGACCAGGCCTATAAGGCGATTGTCTCGGCCTTCGAGGCCGCCAATCCCGGCATCACGATCAAGACAACCGAATATCCCTCCGAGCGCTTCGTTGCGCTGCTGACGGCATCGCTGGCCGCTGGCGAGCCTGTCGACATGCTGATGCTGAACGGGCAGGATCTCCGCCGCTATGCGGTCGACGGCACGCTTGGGGAGCTCGACGGTCTCGTCGGAGACACGAACCGCTTCGCGCCGGCAGCGCTCGAGACCGGCCGCGTCGACGGCAAGCAATGGGGCGTGCCCTATGGCTGGTATGGCGGCTTCCCGATCTTCGTCAACAAGGCCGTCCTCGACAAGAATGGACTGGCCGCGCCAAAGAGCTACGACGATTTCCTGGCGATCCGCGACAAGCTCAAGGCCGAGGGCATCAAGACCTTCACCCATCCCGGCAAGAATATCTATCTGTGGCCGGTGTGGTTCTTCACCACCTTCGCCCAGACCAGCAAGAACCGCTCGATTGAGCGGACAGTCGAGATCCTGACGGGCAAGGGCAAGTTCACCGATCCGGACGTCGTGCAGGCGCTCGATCTCGTCTTCCGCTTCGGCAAGGACGAATTGATCACCCGCTCGGTGTTCTCGCTTGATACACCCAATGCCGTAGCCGAATTCTCGTCTGGTCGCGCTGCCTTCTTCATGCAGCATGACGGGCTCATCCAGCAGATCCTCACGGCCAAGCCTGCAGCGGTCGATCTCGACGTCATGCTGATGCCTAACCTCGTCGGTGGCGATGTGAAGTCGCAATTCCCCGGCGGCCCAGCTGCGGTTCTTGCTGTTCCGGCCAAGGTGGAAGGTGACCGCAAGGCGGCGACGCTGGCTCTCCTCGCCGCGCTGACCAGCAATGAGGCCAATGCCGAGGTGGTGAAGCTCAACAACGGCACCGTGCCGGTCAACACGGCGGTCAAAGGCAGCGACGTTCCGCAGATCGCCAAGCTGATCAAGCTCTCCGACGGCCTCGTCACCTATCTCGACTGGAACTGGCCACCGGAAATCACCCGCGTCTTCCAGGAAGGCATGCAGGCGGGCGTCGCCGGACAGACGACCGGAGCCGCTGTCGCCGAGAAGGCGCAAGCGACGCTCGATCGCCTGGTCTCTGAAGGCTACGCCTTCAAATAGGCGGCGAAGGACACATCACCATGGCCCGGGCTGCGATGGAACAGCAGAGGGCGGCGTATACTCCGCCGTTGCTCTCCTCCCTCTTTCAAAAGATCGAGCCGCTCCTCTGGATCGGCCCGGGCCTCCTGGTGTTCTTCGTCTTCGTGCATCTGCCGATTATCCTGCAGCTTGCCATGAGCTTCGCGAGCGGGGTGCCCGGCAGCGGCGAAGGGCTCCGCTTCATCAGTCTCGGCAATTTCAGGACGCTGTTGGCCGATGTCGACTACTGGGCGTCGATCCTCAACAACATCCAGTTCGCGATCGCGACCGTCGTCGGCAAGTTGGTGCTGAGCCTCATGCTGGCGCTGGCGCTCAACAGCGCCTTCATCGGGCAGAACATCTTTCGCACCATCTTCTTCCTGCCCGTCATTCTGTCCTTTGTCGCCATCGGCGTGATCTGGGGCTTCATGTTCCAGTTCGAGTTCGGCGCCATCAACCAGATGCTGGCGCGGCTCGGCCTGAACTTCCTGATCGAGGATTGGCTCGGCGATCCGCGCTTCGCGCTCTGGTCGATCGTGGTGGTCGATATCTGGAAATGGACTGGCTTCCACATGGTGATCTACCTCGCCGGTCTGCAGGCCCTGCCGAAGGACCTGACGGAGGCCGCCTCGGTCGATGGGGCCACTGCGTGGCAGCGGCTCGTCCACATCACGCTGCCGCTGCTCTCGCGCTATACCGCAACCAATGTGATCATCGCGACGCTCGGCGCCTTCAGCGTGTTCGACCTCATCTATGTGATGACGCAGGGCGGGCCGTTCGGCTCGACCCAGGTTGCGATGATGCAGGTCTATCTCCAGGCCTTTCAGTTCCATCGCCTCGGCTATGCGTCGACGCAGGCGACCGTGCTGCTCGCGATCATCGCGATCGTGTCGATCGTCGTGATGCGTCTGTCGCGCCGTCCCGAGGACGAGGAGGAGAGCCGATGACGCTGACCAACAGCGCGGTCTCGAGCCCCGCCGCATCCCGTCCGCAGCGGCTCTATCGCAAGCGCGGCGTTCTGCCGTGGCATCTCAACCTCGTGCGCCTCGTCATCCTGGTGATGGCGGCTGCAGGCGTCATTTTCCCGATCGTGATCTTCCTCGGCAATTCGCTCAAGACCGACGGCGACTTCCTCGGCAATCCGATCGGCTGGCCGACGGAGTTCGCGTTCGGGAACTATATCGAGGCCTGGCAGAAGGCGAATATGAGCGTGCTCATCGTCAACAGCCTTGTGGTTTCGCTGGCGACGGTGGCGGCGACGATCATCCTGACTTCGATGATGGCCTACGGCCTGGTCACATTCCGCTTCCGCGGCCGCAACGTGATCTTGCTGAGCATTCTGGTGATGCTGACCATCCCGGTCCAGATTTACATCATCCCGCTCTATGTGATCGCGATCAATCTCTCGATCGTCAATACAAGGCTCGGCGTCATCCTGCCCTACACGGCGGCGGCGATGCCGCTCGCGCTGGTGCTGTTTCGAAACTACTTCCTTGAATTGCCGGCCGCGCTTTCCGAGGCCGCGCGCCTCGACGGCTGCAGCCGCTTCGGCATCTATTGGCGCATCGTCATGCCGCTGTCGCGTCCGGCGATCGGGGCCGTCGCCATCTTCACCTTCGTCAGCGCCTGGAACGAGTTCTTTCTCGCGCTGGTCTTCCTGCAGAACGCGTCGATCCAGACGCTGCCGCTCGGCATGCAGGTCTTCGCGATCAGCGAATACCAGACCAACTACCCCCTTCTCTTCTCGGCGATCACCATCGGCATGGCGCCGATGATCGTCATCTACCTCCTGATGCAGCGGCAGTTCATTTCGGGACTGGCCGGCGGAGCCATGAAAGGATGATCATGTCGACCACGTCCGCCGAAACGGCCGCGCGGCAAAGGCCGGTCCGTCTCGGCTATGTCGGCTGCGGCTTCATCGCCCAGCACATTCACTTGCCAAACTTCGCAAGCCTGCCGGAATGCGACTTCCTGGCCCTCGCCGAAGTCCGCCCGCAGCTTGGCCGGGCGGTCGCCGAGCACTATCGGATTCCGCGCCTTTACAGCTCGCATCTCGAACTCGCTGCCGATCCCGACATCGAGGCGGTGGCCGTCTCGGCCGATTATGCGCTGCAAGGCGCGATCGCTGCGGATCTGCTGCGCGCCGGCAAGGACGTGTTCATGGAAAAGCCGATGGCGGTTTCCGTGAAGCAGGCCGAGACGATCCTCGCCGCCGAACACGAGGGCGGTGGCCGCCTGATGGTCGGCTATATGAAGCGGTTCGACCCGACCAACATCCTGATGCGTCAGACCGTGCGCGACTGGCGCGCCAGCGGCGACAAGGGTCGGCTGCTCTATCTGCGCGCCCATGGGTTCTGCGGCAACTGGACCGCCGGCAGGGACCGTACGACGATCATCTCCAGCGACGAGCCGATGCCGCCTGTGCCACGTGATGGATTGCTGCCCGAATGGCTGCCGCCTGAATATGCCAGCAAATATATCGGGTATCTCCAGCAATATACCCACAACATCAATCTCGCGATGTTCATGCTCGATGTCACCGATCCTGCGGCGATGGTGGTCAAGGCCGTCGAGCTGGACAGGGACGGCCTCACTGGTGTGGTGATCCTCGAACTCGGCGGCGTGCGCGTCACGGTCGAGAGCGCCCAGACGAAGTTCCACGCCTGGGAGGAGCATACGCAGGTCTATTTTGAGGGCGGCTGGGTGCACGCCTGGTCGCCGATGCTCTTTGCCAATCCAGGCAATCCGCGCATCGAGATCTATGAGGGTGGCGACACGCCGTCCTACCGGACGCCGATCGCGCAGCCGATCGCTGCCTGGCACTTCCGCGAAGAAGCGCGCCACTTCCTCGAAGCCGTCCGCGACCGAACGCCCTTCGGCTCGCCGGGCGAAATCGCGCTGAACGATGCGACGATTCTCGAAGACATCTATCGCCATTACATCGCCGCCTGAGTGCTGGACCGGAACATTCCCATGAAGACCTGCTTCAATACGATCACCGCTGGTCTCGACCGACGGCTCGAAGACATCCTCGCCGCCTGCAGCGCCGTCGGTTTCGACGGCGTCGAACTCGATCTCCGGCACATCGAACCGGCGCTGCCGCGCATCGGCGGGCTCGCCGGCCTCAAGGCCATGCTCGACCGCCTGGAGCTCGCGCCAGCCTCCGTGATGGCCTTCAATCTCGCGCCATTCGAGGCCGGGACGGATGCCTTCGATCGCTATCGGCGCGGCGGCGAGGTCGCTAAGGCACTCGGTGCACCGATGCTGCTGACCTATTGCGCCGAGGCGATCCCCGAGGGCATGAGCAAGGACTCGGCGCTCGATGCAGCCGCCGCGCGGACGGCGAAGCTTGCCGACGCCGTCGCGCCTGTAGCCGTGACATTGGAGCCGATCGGACGGACGGCGCTGATGGGCGGGCCATCAGAGGCGCTGGAGATCATGCGCCGGGCCGGTAGACCGAATGTCGGCGTCATGATGGACACGTTCCATTATTACCGCGGCGGCATTTCAGACGCAGACATCCTCGCAATCCCCAGGGATCGTCTCCTGATCGTGCATGTCAATGACAGCGAGGACCGGCCGGTCGAGGAGTTGCGAGATGGCCACCGTCTGCATGTCGGTCTCGGCATCCTGCCGCTCGCACATGACATGAAGCTCTGGCAGCAGATCGGCTATGACGGCTATCTTTCGGTCGAAATCTTCCGGGAGGAGTACTGGGCCGAACCGGTGGAGAAAGTCGTTCGCGACACCAAGGATGCGCTCGACCGATGGCTCGGGCGCTGAGGACAATCCGGCCCGCCGGAGCGCACAAAGGGTGGAAGATAATCACATGAAGATCGGATTCTATACATCAACGCTCGGGGACCGCCCGATCGACGAAGTCATCGATTTCGCGGCTGACGAGGGTTTCGACGCGATCGAAATCGACATCCGCAGCCATATCCCCTCGCCGGCCGAGCTGGGCCCGATTGTCGAGAAAGCGCGCGCCAAGGGGCTTACTGTCTCCTCGGTGACATTGTTCGGCAACCAGCTCGAACCCAATGCCGAGTCGCGTGCCGAACTCCGGGCGACCACCAAGGCATTCCTCCGCGCGGCGGCGGACGCGAAGGTTCCCGTCTTCGTATTCTTCGCCGGCCGCAATCCCGACATCTCCGAAGACGAGAACTATGGGGACTTCGCCGACTGGACCAAGGAACTGCTCCGCTCGACGGAGGATTCGCCGATCCGGCTGGTGCTCGAGAACTGGCCGGGCCCGGACAAGAAGTTCATCGCCGTCAACCCGGTCGGCTGGCGCAAGCTGTTCTCACTGGTCCCGGACCCGCGCCTCGGCCTCGAATTCGACCCCTCGCATCTGATCTGGCAGGACATCGACCCGATGGCAGCCCGGAAAGAGTTCGCCAACCGTATCGCCATCCTGCATGGCAAGGACACGGTTCTCAATCGCGAGATCATCGAGGCCGCCGGCAATCCCTGGTTCCGCTATGTGCTGCCCGGTCGCGGCCTGCTCGACTGGAAGGCGTTCCTGGCTGAGGCACGCGCCGATGGCTTCGACGACATCATCTCGATCGAGCATGAGGACAACGACTTCGGCTGGCCGAAGAAGGACCTCGATGCCCGGCGCGAAGGCCATCGCGTCGCTCTAGGGAACCTTCGCGCGGCGCTCGCCTGAGCGCGCCGCCTGGTCCGCGTTCCAGAGTCGCGGCAGCGGGTTGAGCCACATACATCGGTGCCCTCCGGCAGTTGCGGCGGCCGGAGGGTGCGACGAGAACCGGATGCGCGGCGGTTCCCTCATCGCAGACTGCATCGTTCGTGCTGCGTCGGTCAGCCCGCCGTCGCGAACAAACGTCGTCGAAAGATTGCCGGTGATCGTATTTGACGGGATCGCACATCGCGGTGATTAGCGATTGCGGGCTCCTGACACCCTATGATGATGAAGGGGCCTTTGGCGGGCGCATCCGCGTTGCCGTCCCACGCATGGGATAGGCGAACAGGCCGCCACGACATTGGCGCTGGTAATTCATGAGCTGGCGACCAACTCGCTGAAATATGGAGCGCTCTCTGTCGATTCCGGGCTGCTCGACGTCTCGGGCACAAGCACGGACAGCGAGGTTTGCATTGCCTGGACGGAGCGCGGTGGCCCTTCCGTGCAGCCCCCAGAGGATGAAGGCTATGGAAGCAGGCTCATCAATCGCAGCGTGACCGGCCAACTCGGCGGCATGATCGTGACCGACTGGTCGAGCGAAGGCGTCATCGTCACACTGACGCTGAACGCGAAGAAACTCGCAGCTTGATGAGACTGATCGCGACGTCGTTCGCCTATGCATCCGCGTAGAAGCGCGACACCGCTGTCGCCCGCCGCGCCGTTACGCCATCAAATATCGTCAGAGCTGCGCTGCCTGCGGCATCGCCAAGATGACCAGCCGCATATCGTCTAGATCTCGATCATATTTTGCTTTGCAGCAAGCGTTGTGCATGGCAATATCTGGATGCGAGGTGGTCTAGCTGCCCCCCAGAGAGACCGAGAGGGCGAGCCCACTCGATCCTTTGCCCGCAAGGGCCCTCGCAGCTCTCCTCCCATTCAGTTGAGGAGCAGCGCATGGGAACAGCGTTCAAGGACAGTGCTCTCAGTTTGACTGAGGCAGCACCGGTCGCGGCGACGATGTCCTCGGAAGAGGTTTCAGTTTTGTTTGCCGAAGCGGCTCGCGCGATCGATGAATTGTCGAACGAAATTATGGAACTCTGGCCTTAACGAGATTGCCTCGACAAAGGTCCGTCTGATCCTCTTCCTACGATGGCACTAACAGGTAGCGCGCCCCGGGCGATCGCCGTCGAAGAGCTCGACAAATCTGCTCTGGAGAAATGGCTGCAATGGCAGACATACCGAAGGTTGGCGACCTCGTCCGCATGATCACCGGAGGACCGCTGATGATCGTCAAAACTGTCATCACCACGCCGAGCGGCACCGTCATGGTCGGCTGCGTACCGGTCCAGGAGCCAAGCATTCCCACGATCGACGTGCCGCTGGAACGTCTCACGCCGGTTCACTGACCGAGCGCCGCCCTGCTCTGCGCCGCGGCCGACGATCCGAGCAAGCCGCACGCTGTAGCGGTTCTCTGGCGCCGCCAGCGCGTCCAATGCCGGCCCGCCGCTTTGCGAATTTCGGTGGCGACACGTGTTACAGCGCGCGCCTTTTCGTTGGCGAAGAACGACTCTGGTTGCCGCATGCGGCTCGATCTTCATCGGATCGATCTCCCCGTTGCCGCGTTTGCGAACGAAGCCGTGCGCATCCGACTGCACGAACGGCTGGAGGTCGACAGATCCGTCAAGATCGTCCGTTTGCTTCCGTCCGGATTCCGACCCGTCGCGACTTCTCGATCCTGCATGATCAGGAGCGAACAACAAGGATGGCCGACGCTGCTGAAGCTGCAAGGGGTGAAGAATGAGAAATGGGGTGTTGTCGGCCTCCTCCGGCAGTCACGAGGAGAGCGCAATCGAAACATCGATTGAAAAGAGCGAGCCGGGTCGCGGCCGATTGGCGAAGGGCCCTGGCGAAATCCCCAAACGCGGCTGGCGGGACATCTTCTGGCGCGTATGGCAGCAGACCAACGAGGATCGCATCCTCTCGGTCTCCGGAAGTATGGCCTTCTTCACGCTGCTGGCACTGTTTCCGGGCCTGAGCGCATTGGTGGCGCTCTATGGCCTCTTCGCTGACAACTCCACGATTGGTCAGCACCTATCATCGCTCGCCTTTATTCTACCCGCCGGTGCCTACGATCTCGTCGCCGCGCAGGTCGACCTCGGGATCAAGGCTTCAAGCGGCGCGCTCGGGCTCAAATTCGCCTTGAGTGTTCTCCTCGCCCTCTGGAGCGCGAACTCCGGCATGAAGGCCACGTTCGACGGTTTGAATGTCGCTTATGATGAAAGCGAACGGCGCAGCTTCGTAGCACTGAACCTGCAATCGCTTGCCTTTACGATGCTCGCGATCTTCGCCGGCATTGTCGCCATCGCCATGGTGATCGCCGTTCCGATCATGCTCTCGTTCCTGCGGATGGACACCGGCTCGGAGTTCTGGCTCTCGCTTCTCCGCTGGCCTGTCCTGATCATTGCCGTCTGGTTTGCGCTTGTCGTACTCTATCGGTTCGGCCCATCCCGCGAGCAACCGAAATGGCGCTGGGTTACATGGGGGAGCGCACTCGCAGCCTTGCTCTGGGTGCTCGTCTCCAGCCTGTTCTCCTGGTACGTCGCCGGGTTCGGCAGCTATGACAGCTCCTATGGCCCGCTTGGCGCGATCATCGCGTTCATGACTTGGATCTGGCTGTCAGCCACGGTCATTTTGCTGGGCGCCGAGATCAATGCCGAGATGGAGCACCAGACCGCGCGGGATTCGACGACCGGTCCGCCCCAGCCTCTCGGCAAGCGGGGCGCAGAAATGGCCGATACGATCGGTGCCAAAGCGGATTGATCGCTCCCCAGCCTGTGCAAAAACCCAGCCTGGAGGTGGCACGACAGCCACGATCCGCTGAGCAGACGTCCTGAAATTCAGTTGAGGTGGGTCGTAGGCCTGCCGCCTCAAACCAGAAGAGGCCATTCTTCTCGAAGCTGCGCCGCAACCCACCGACTGTTCATGTCAGATCGCGGCTCTTCTCGGCCTCGTTCTACACTTGTTTCGACCCAACTACTCAAGCGCCTCGGCAACTCTTGTGAGCATCTCGACGGCATCCGGGGTCGAAGCCTCACGCGCCAGCCGTTCCGATTTCTGAGCGGCCAGATGTGCTTGCGCCAGTGACGAACGGCCTTTCTCCGTCAACTCAGTTCGTTGAATGCGTCCATGCTCCGTGTCAGGACGCCGCTCGATCAGCCCTGACTGTTCGAGCTTCACCAGCATGGCCTGCATGGTCTGCGGGGTCACAAACGCCCGCCGTGCCAGCCTTGCGTTCGAGGCGCCTGGTTCGGCTTCGAGGCTCACCAACACGTTGTATTGCGGCGCGTTCAGCCCGATCTCCTTCAACTGCCGGTCCATATGCAGGCGCATCGCCTGCTGCGCGCGCTTCAGCGCATAGCCGAGCGTTTCGTGCGGCAAGAAGGGTTGGTCAACGGGGATCGATGTCGTTTTGGGGCTTGTCATATCAGGAGGCTTACATTATATCAGTCGCCTGATATTAGCATCTCCCCTCTGAAAGGACAACCGGAATGCCGCGCCTCATCGGACCCGACTTCATCGGCATCCAGGTTGCTGACCTTGATGCGGCTCGCACGTTCTATACGGAGGTCGTCGGATTGACGGCGGCTCCGAATGGACCGCCCGGAGCCGTGGTTTTCGACACGAAGCCGATCCCCTTCGCGGTGCGCACGCCCGTCGTCGATCTCGACGCCGTCGACATACTCGGCCATGGTATCGCCATCTGGTTCGGCTGCGATGATGCCGACGCCTTGCACGACCACCTTGCCTCACGCGACGTCCCGATCGCCTTCCCGCCGAAAGATGGGCCGTTCGGGCGCTATTTCGCCTTCCAGGATCCGTTTGGCTACACAATCACCGCGCATACCGTGCAGGAGAAGACCTAAGCCGTGGCGTTCTGGATGGGTGTCGCATCGGCAGAACACGCACGCGGCGGACGCGACGGCGGCTTTGCACAGCTCGGGCACGGCAAGCATATAGCGGTAAAGTCTCTCAGGAAGGGCGATTGGATCGTCTACTACTCCCCCCGCGAAGGCATGGGGGAAGGCCAAACGGTGCAGGCGTTCACGACAATCGGGCAAGTGACGTCAGATGCGCCTTACCGGGCCGAGCAAGCGATGAACTTCAATCCGTATCGCGTCAATGTGGACTACCTGACGGACGCCAAGCCTGCTCCGATCAAACCGCTTCTGAATGACCTCCGACTGACTCGCGATCACGCCTCCAACTGGGGCATCGTGGTGCGCGGGCCGAAGCGCAAGCTTGATGAAGAAGACATGCGGCGAATCGCGGAAGCGATGGGCGTTCTGGCGGATTTCGAGAACCGGCATCCGAAACCCTGAACAATCGCACGGGCCGCCGCCCATCCCGAGGTCCCGTCAAGGATAGCGAGGCCCCGAGACGTCCCAAGTTTCGGCCGGACCGATGAAGTCAATATGGAATGAGTGTGTTGAAACGGGCGGGCCAGGGTGAGCTCATCGGGGGCGAGAGACCTTGAAGCCTAGTGGTTGATCCGCCGGTTCTCTCAGACTCCCGGACCATCGCCGCTTTCCGTCCTGCGCCAGTTCCGGCTTGGAATCGGCCGCATTCGGTCCCTGTCAAACCGGGTTCTTGCACAGCCTGTCCCGCGGTGCAGATTGCTAATGGAGATCGCAACCGCGTGCGGATTGAGATCGTGCTCCCTTGGAAAAGGCGCCGAAAATCCACTGGCACCACACCGATCAAATCGGGCTGGCATCTATAGTTGCCGCAGCTATGTTGATCGTAGTCATTGGGGCTTAAACGATGCGTCCAGACCGGTATCCATAAGCGGCTGGAACCATTTGGCGTGCCGACGCTTACGAGATTTCCTAAGGTCCTCTAGTCACCAGATCGGACATCAATTTGATCGGCTTGAACTGCCTGCGACTGTTCTGCCGCGTCATGATCGTGTGGGTTCTTGTTCTCGGCAGTGCGTCAGCCGCTTTGGCACAGGCCAGTCCGACGAGCGCGATCGACGAATCCTTCCCGCTTCGAGCCGCCGATACGTCCAGCCCTCGCGATACCTTGGACACGTTTCGCCGCGATTTCCGCAACAGCGCTGAAGCCTGGCGGGGTGGCGAGAGCCGCGACGTGATCGACCGGGCGCTGGCGCGCGCACGTGACACCATCGACTTCAGCGAGATCCCAGCCCTCGGCTACGATGCCGCGACTCTCATCGACATGGCTCTTCTGAGCGAGGTGCTCGACCGGGTCGAACTCCCACCCCTGGAGGAGGTTCCGGGCGACGGAGATCTCGCGACGGGGAAGGACAACGAACTCACGCGTTGGGTGATCCCCAATACCAAGCTCGAGATCGTGAAGATCACTGAAGGTCCGCGCGCCGGCGAATATCTCTTCTCGAAGGAAACGGTCGCGGAGCTTCGCACCTATTACGACCTGGTGAAGGATGTTCCCTACCGGCCCGGTGCGCTCGCGGGCATCTATGAGGACGTGCTGTCGAGCCCCGGCGACTGGGTGCCCGAGCGTTTCCGCGACACCCTGCCCGCATGGGCAAACTTCGTCGCCGCCGGCCATGCCGTCTGGCAATGGATCGCTATGGCCGTGTTGATGGCCATATGCCTGCCGCTCGTTCCGCTCATCATGTGGGCTGGCATCAACTGGGATCGAAAACGACGCTCGGCCAGCCCATGGCTTCGCTTCGGAACGCCGGTTGCCTTGATCCTCATCGTCGCCCTGGCCGAGGTGTTCGAAAACCTTGCCGAGAACGTCGTCGGGCTTCTCGAACTACCCATGGAGGTGATTGGTTTCCTCGTCCTCGCCATCCAGGCCGTGGGCCTCGCCTGGCTCGTGTTCGTGCTGTCGAACCGCCTCGCCGACGCGATTGGTGGGCTCAGGAACGGATCGGATGGACACCTTCATCTCGACGTGGCGATGACAAGGATGCTGTTCCGACTGATCAGCCTTGTCTTCATGATCCTTCTGGTCGCTGCCGCGGCGAGCAGGATCGGCATCCCGATCGCGCCCCTCGTGGCGGGGCTCGGCGCTGGCGGGCTGGCGATCGCGCTAGCGGTGCGGCCGACCCTCGAAAACATCATCGGCGGGCTGACGCTTTTTGCCGACCGGCCGGTGCGGGTCGGCGACTTCTGCCGCTACGGAGACGATGTCGGCACGGTCGAACAGATCGGGCTTCGTTCCACGCGCATCCGCACATTGGAGCAGAGCCTGGTAACCGTTCCCAACAGCGAATTCTCGCAGATGCATCTCGACAACTACACGGCGCGCCGCACGCGCCTTTTGCAGACGCTGCTGCATATCCGCCATGGGACGACGCCCGACCAGATGCGCCTCCTGCTCGCGCAGATCCGTGATCTCCTCGGCGCCAATCCGCTGGTGATGCCCGATTCCTGTTACGTCCGCTTTGTCGGCTATGGCGCCTCCTCAAAGGACGTCGAGGTTTTCGCCTATCTGCGTTGCGAGACCGAGCACACCTTCCTGGCCGCCCGTGAAGAGCTTCTTCTCAACATCGAGGAGATTGTGCAGCGCGTCGATGCCGGCTTTGCCGTCCGGGGCGGAGCGACATAACTCTGCTTGGCGATCTCGGGAATGTTTCCAACATTTCCCAACTGTTCCCGAGTGAACCGTGAACCTCGCATCCTCCCATGCGCTAGTCCGCCGAGTCGACTAGCCCTCGGGCCAGCCAATCCGCCGGCGTCGCCGTCACCAGATCGAACTGGTCGCGCGTCCGCGCATAGGTGTGGCCGCCCATGCGCCCGACGGCGTCCATCTTCATCTGGTCGATGTGGTGGTTGGCCGGGTTGACGGCGTCGCTGCGCACATAGAGCCCGACAACTTCGCCGAGGATGATCTCGCGGGCCGGACCAAGCTCCAGCGTCATATACCGTCGGCACTCCAGCGCGGCGGGCGCCTCCAGGATGCGCGGGCTCCTGACGGCTTCGCCGGGAACTGTGTGCAGGCCGGCCTGGTCCAACTCGTTGACGTCAGGCCCGAACTTGATCGCGCAGATCTCCATCTGCTCGACCATGGCGTCGTCGCAGATATGGACCGTGAACTCGCCCGTCTCGCGGATGTTCTTCGCCGTGTCCTTGAAGCGCATGTCGGCATAGTTCTCGACGCCGATGGCGACGATCGACGGCTCGTGGGTCAGCACATTGAAGAAGCTGAACGGGCCGGCATTGGGCTGCCCTTCCCGGCTCATGGTCGTAACCAACGCGATCGGCCGCGGAATGACGGTGCCGATCAAGAGCTTGTACTTCTGTCGTTCCGTCAATTCCGCGAAGTCGAACCGCGTGTGTTGCTTGATCCCGCCCATCAGCGAGCCTCCCGGCCGGGCGACGGCTTCGAAGGCGCCATTGACGAGGATCGATGTGACGGGGCGATCAAGGGCGAGGTCCGCTTTCTGGTAGGGTGGTGGATGCGCGCACGAGCGTTAGGAACGCCCCTGATCGCGCAGGAACGGTGTCAGCCGCTGCACCGCGACGAGCACCAGCACGGTAATGGCGATGAGCACGCCCGAGATCGCGGCGATGCGCGGATCGAGGGAGTCCTGCAGCATGGCGAACATCTCGAGCGGCAGGATGGTCGTCCCCGCCGGCGCCAGGAAGAGCGGCAGCGACACGTTCTCGATCGACTGGATGAAGACGAGGAACATGCCGGCATAGATGCCGGGGGCCAGCAGCGGCAGTGTCACGCGGCGAAACGTCGACCACCGCGAAGCCCCAAGCAGCGATGACGCATCCTCGAGGCTGGGATCGAGTTGCTGGGCAATGCTTGAGGTCGCGCGGAACATCAAGGGGCCGAAGACGACGACATTGGCGAGGACAACCAGCCATATGGACGGGCTGATATGCATCAGGTTGGCGGCGATCAGGAGTGCCAGGCCGTAGACGAGGCTTGGCAGAACCATCGGCGCGAGGAAGAGCGGCTCCAGCGCATTCGCACGCCGTGCGCTGATCCGGGCCATCCCGAAGGCGGCAGGCACGGCGAAGACAAGCGACGCCAGCACTGCAAAGACTGCGATCTGCAGCGTGTTCCATGCCGCTTGCTGCACGATCTCCGACTGTACGGGGTCAAGCAGTGCCGCATACCACCGAAGCGACAGACCGGGCGGCGGGAATTTGAGCGTCTGTCCTGAGGTGAAGGACATGCTGAGCGAGATCAGCACCGGAACGACCATGAAGCCGAGGAAGAGCGCTCCGAGGCCATAGACGAACAGGCCATAGCTGATGCTCGACAGATGAGATGTCCAGCTTTTACGCATTTCCTATCAGCCTCGGGTGACGGGTCAGCATCGCCAGCGCCAGGATGACGCTGCCGGTGGAGATGATGAGGATGAAGGCGACGACCGATGCCGTCGGCCAGTCGAACAGGATGTTGACCTGCCGATAGAGGAACTGCGGCAGGTAGATCAGTCGTGCGCCGCCGATGGCCGCCTGCGTCACGAAGTTGGTGGCGGCGCTGGCAAAGGTCAGGATCCAGCCAGCGATGATCCCCGGAAGGGTCAGCGGCAGGACGATCGTGAACATGATCCGCCAGGGCCCGGCGCCGGCCATTTCTGCGGCCTCGACCAGGCGTCGGTCCATGCGTGACAGAACGGCGATCATCGGAAGCAGCAGCAGCGGAAGCTCGATCTGCGCCAGCGCGATTACAAGTCCGCCTTCGGTCAGCAGGAACGATCGGGGGCCGTCGATCAGGCCAAGCGCATCGGCGATCGCGACGAGCGGCCCGTTGCGGCCGAGCAGCACGATCCAGGCGAAGGTGCGCACGATATTGCTGGCCAGCATCGGTAAGAGCGCCAGCACCACGACCGTCTGCCGCAGCCGGCGACCCCCATGCCAGTAGAGCATGGCGATAGGCACGGCGAGGCATGTCGCGACGACGACGACCTTGAAGCCGAGCGTGACTGTGTCGACGATGATCCAGAGATTGAACGGATCCTCAAGGAAGGCAGCGTAGTTGCCGAAGAGGCCGGGGTTACCCCCGGCGCTCAGGCTGTAGAAGGCCAGCACCCCCATGGGCGCCACGAATCCGCCCAGCGAGAGGAGCAGCATCGGCAGCAGGAATGGGAAAGCTGGATTCTTCATGGGAGCGATCAGCCCTTGACCACGCGGTCGAACTGCTTGGTCCACTCGGCGCGGTGCTGCGCAACGGTGCCCCAGTCGAGATAGACCAGCTTCGACATAGTCTCGGGCGTCAGATAGGCCGCGAGGCCCGGCGCCAGCTTCACATCGGAATTCGTCGGGATGTATTCCGTTGGCGGCATCTGCAGGACGTTCTGCGCATCCGCCGAGATCGCCGCGTCCATGTATTCGTGGACGGCGTCGGGGTTCGTGGCGCCCTTCGTCATGACGATGACGACCGGAACCGCCGGCGAGCCGGTGTCCGGGCTTGTAAATTCAGCCTTGGCCCCGAGCGCCTTCAGCTGCGCCACATTGTTGGTGCTGGCCATGAAGACGCCGATCTCGCCCTGCTGCAGCATCGTCATCTGGTGGCTGGTGGTGTCGACGATCGGGCCGAGGAAGTCCTTCTTGTCCTTGAACAGCTTGAAGACGGCGTCCATGTCGTAGGGACCGCTGCCATAGACCTTGGCGATCTCGCTGTAGAACTCGATGGCGGTGTTGGAATCGAAGCCGGTCCACGAGACTTTGCCGGCAAAAGCCGGGTTCTCGAACAGGTCCTTGTAGCTGGTCGGCTTCGGAACGACGTCCGGATTATAGGCGAAGCCGTCGACTTCGAGAGTGACAGTCGGGCCATACTTGCCCTGGCTCGCCGGCGCCAGCTTGCTCCAGTTCGAGATCTTGCTCGGATCGACCTCGGCGAGCAGGTCGTTCTTGACGGCAATGTCGATATCGCCGGGAGAAAGCAGCAGCGCGTCATAGGGCGGCGGCGCGGAGCCCTGCTTCGCGGCAAGGACCTTGGCGATCTGGGCCGTCGTCAGCGCCGGTGCGATGGTCAGCGTCGTGCCCTTGGCGGCGAGCATGGGAACGATGACCTTGCGGTAGGCCTGTTCCCAGGCATTCGGGAAGGTCGCCACGGTCACAGATCCTGCAGCCAGTCCGGGCCGGCTCAACATCGGCATGGAAAGGCCTGCTGCGGCGAGGCCCAGGCCGAACTGACGACGATTCATCTTGAAATCAGGCATCTTTTCTCTCTCGTTTGAGGTTAGAGGGCCTCGCCGGCCGGAAAGACGTGGAGGTTCACGACATCCAGCGCGATGAAGAGGGGGGCAGAGCTTTCGAGCGGCGATCTGCGGAGATCGCGCGGCTCGGTGAGCTTGATTTCGGTGCCGTCGGCCAGAGCGATGCTGCGGATCACATCTGGACCCAGCGGCGTGCTGACAAGAAGCCTGCCGGCTAGCGTAAAGTCCGATGGCCTGTCGACAATCGAGAGTCGCTCGGGCCGCACCGTCAGGACAACAGGCGAGCCCGGAGCAAAGCGCAGCTCGCGCGGCAATCGCAATGTCTCGCCGGTCGAAACCTTCAATGTCGATCCGGCGGCAGAAGCGGATTCGACCACAGCACGGATCTTGCCGGCATAGCCGACGAAGCTGTTGACGAAGAGACTGGCGGGGTGATCGTAGATTTCCGCCGGAGTTCCCGTCTGCTCGATGTGTCCCCGGTTCATCACGACGAGTTGGCTGGCCAGCGCCTGCGCCTCTTCCTGATCGTGCGTCACGATGACGGTGGTGATGCCGAGCGTCTGCTGCAGGCGCACAAGTTCGATCTGGAGATCGAGGCGAAGTGCGCGGTCGAGCGCCGCGAAGGGTTCGTCGAGCAGGAGCAGCGCAGGATCGACGGCAAGCGCGCGCGCCACGGCGACGCGCTGCTGCTGTCCGCCCGACAGCTGGCGCGGCAAGCGACGCTCCAGGCCGCCGAGTTGCACGGTGGCGAGCAGTTCCTCGACGCGGGCCTGCCGGCGCTTGCGATCCCAGCCGCGGAACGAGAGCGGATAGGCGATGTTCTCCGCAACGGTCATGTGCGGGAAGAGCGCGTAGTTCTGGAACACCATGCCGATGCCGCGCTCGCGGCCGGGCAAGGGGGAAATGTCCCTGCCGCCGAGCGAGATCACGCCCGGCTTTGCCGGCAACAGACCGGCGATGGCGCGCAGCACCGTCGACTTGCCGCAACCGCTCGGGCCCAGCAAGGCGGCGATCTCCCCGGCTGCCACATGGAACGACACGCCCTCGACGGCGGGCTGCCCGGCATAGGTGTGCGACAGTCCATTGACGGTCAGGGCCTGCGAATGCGTCTGCATAGGGCGCTCCATGGTCGCATGCCGTCGGGACATGCCGGATCAGGTCGATGATGTGTCGTCAGCTCGGGACGCGGTGCGTTTCGAGCGGCGTGTGCCGCGAGAGATTCTCAAAGCCGTCTTCGGTCACGACGTAGAGGTCGCCGACATTGCAGCCGGCGGCGAGCGGCTCCAGCCACTGGGTGTGCAGCACGAAAACCATGCCGGTTTCGAGCCGGTCTTCGTTGTGCGAGGCGAAGTTGAAGCTGTTCTGCCCGCCAGCCATGCCGACCGAATGGCCGAGATTGGGGTTATGGGGCCCATGCGTCGCCGGATAGACATGCATGAGTCTGCGGCCTTGCGCCTCCCAATCGGCATCGGGGACGTAGCGTTGCGGCACCAAGCGCGGGCCGCCGTCCGGCGCGGGCTCCCAATTGTACGGCATGGTCCGCGTCTCGGGCGAGGTGAGCAGCCCCGCAGCGATCATCGGCTCGAAAGCGGCGTTGTTGATGTCGCGCATCAGCACGCCGGGCCGGATGAGCCGTTCGGCCCGCTTCACGCCTTCGGTGCATGCGGCAAGGACCAGCTCCTGCCGCGCCGTGATCTCTCCGACGGCGATCATCCGGGCGGTCTGCGCCGTATAGCCGTGATAGGTGACGTTCGAGATGTAGAGATTGACGAGGTCACCGGCGCGGACGACATGGCCATAAGGCTTGCCGCAATGCGTGCCGTACTGGTTGATCCCGATCTGGTAGCCGTCGCCGGTCTCGCCGCCACGCGCCATCTGGGCAAAGGTGAAGGCGGCGAATATCTCGTAGTCGGTCACGCCAGGACGGGTGACATGATAGGCGGCCTGCGTGCCGATCGAGTTCAGCTGCGCCGCGGCGCGCGTCTGCGCGATTTCCGCCGGGCTGCGAACCCTTTGCATGCGGTCAATGATGGCGTTCTCGCCGACGAACTTCGCCTGCGGCAGCAGCGTGTCGAGGACGGCGTTGAATTCGGCCGCCGTGCGGTCACCGAGACGGCCGATCTGGCCCCGCGAGAGGCCGAGATCGCTAAGGATCTTCGCGCAGGCCTCGGCGGTCTTCGCCACCGATGAACCGGGCCGATCGGCATATTCGCGGCCGATGGCGCCGATCTGCCAGATCGTATCAACGCCGACTGGCTCCCCACCGGGAGGCAGGATGACCGACTGCGTGAAGAAGGAGAGAAGGACCATCTCCTTGTCGCTGTCGCTCGGAATGATCAGGACGCCTTCGCGCATCCAGTCGCAGACATAGCGAAGATAGAGGTTGGAAGCGTGGAACCAGCCGGCCGAGCCGGTATGAATGACGAGCGCGTCATGACCAGCGACCACTGCCTCACGGCGAATGCGGCGCACGCGCTCGGCGAATTCGGCCTCGGGCACCGGCGGCGCGGCCACGAACTCGAAATCGGGCTCGAAATTGGCGAGAGCGGCTTCGATGCCGGGG
The DNA here is from genome assembly GCF_900129325.1 of Kaistia soli DSM 19436. Lineage (GTDB taxonomy): Bacteria > Pseudomonadota > Alphaproteobacteria > Rhizobiales > Kaistiaceae > Kaistia > Kaistia soli. The sequence goes on from NZ_FQUP01000011.1 coordinate 64,564, forward strand.
CGGCCGTCAAGGTTCTTCTGCGGTGACATTCTGCGTCCATCCAACTCTGTCGAACATGCCAGCGGGCCTCACGAAGGACTGGCCTCCGGCAAGCCGCGACCTGAGGCCGCGGCCGATCACTGCAGCAAGGACAGCAAGCGCTGTGCCATGCCGAAAAAATGACTGGGTGAACTGGAGCTAGAATGCTGATATAATTGGCGAACAAATTTTGTAAGCACTATGATTGCATGAACATTCGCATGCAGTTTCGCGATTTCTTTCGCAGGAAATGATGCACAAAGCGCATTCAGATGCGCTATTACTAGTCACGCGCCTTTGGAGACTCGCATGCTGAAATCGACCCCGCGCCCTCGCGCCAAGCCGCTGCCAAAGCCCCAACGCGAAGCCGAGAGCGAGAACGCGGAGGGCGCCGACGACATCACGGACAAGATCTGCGCGACGCTTGCAGGGGCCGTTGCAGAGCGGGCGCTGAAGCCCGGAACGAAGATCCTTGAGGACGCGATCGCCGATCATTTCGGCGTCAGCCGGACGGTCGTCCGCGGAGCGCTCGGCATCCTGCAGCGCGACCACCTGCTGGAGCGCAAACGCAATCGCGGGACCTTCGTGGCGGAGCCGTCTGTTGCCGAGGCGAAGGACCTGTTCGAGACGCGGCGTGCCTTGGAGCGGGTGATCCTGGAGCGCGTCATCCAGCGCGCGACGGCTGCCGACTTCGACAGGCTGGATGTAATCGTCGATGACGAACAGCGTGTGCATGACGCCACGGACGAGGCGGCCAAGAAGGGCCTCTCCGGCCAGTTCCACATCGAACTGGCACGCCTCGGCGGCAACGAGGTGATGACCGAACTGCTCGGCAAGGTCGTTGCCCGCATTTCGCTGGTGATGGCGCTTTACGAGGAGGAGCCGCATGACGATTGCGGCACCAACCATCATCGCGAGATCATCGCCGATCTGCGCCGTCACGATCTTGCCGCCGCGCAAGAGCGAATGGACGAGCATCTCGCCGATATCGAAAGCCGCGTGCGCCTTACCCAGGCGCAGGGTGACCGTCACGCCTTCGTCTCGGTCCTGAAGGCTTTTTCTTCGCCCTGACGCCAGCCGCTTCGCGCGGCCGGCGAGAGGTTCAGTCGATCAAGCGGCCCTTGCGAGCGGCGGGGCGTCGAGAGGCAGGGCCAGTTCGGCGGCAATCGCGGTCAGGTGCTCGACGCAGGCCCTGATGAAGACGAGCGCTTCGGCATAGCCGTAGGACTGGTTCACGTAGGTCGGCCAGCCGTAATTGGTGCGCTCATAGGTTTCCCAGTCGGCAACCTCGCCTGCCGCGATCCGCTTCTCGTAGTCGCCGATCAGCGCTTCATAGGCGGCGCGCTCTTCTCGGGTGAGATCTGGATGAGCGGCCAGCCAGATCGGATCGTCGATCTCGATCCGTTGACGCGGCACGGCGGCGCGGCGCTTGTCGGCCGTCGATTGCGCCGGCTCGATCGTCAGGTTCATCGCCGGATTGACGGCGGCGATGATAGGGAGGATAGCGCGGAAATCGACGATCCCGTTACCGCAGGGACGGGTCTGGAAGTCCAGCCCCCCTGGCGCGTGGGCGACATAGGCATCCTTGATATGGGTCTGCCGGATATAGGGCGCGACGCGACGAGCGGCCCACACGGGGTGCTCGCCGCGCTGCAGGACATTGGCGGTGTCGAGGACGATGCCGATCGCGTCCGGCCCGACATTCTCGACCAGGCGCACGAGTTCGAAGCTCGTCACCTCGTCATGGGTTTCCAGATTGATGTGGATGCCGAGATCCCGCGCGATCGGGGCGAGAATGCGGAGCAGACGCTCGCTCGCCAGCAGCTGTTCGGGCCAGGTCACGTCGGTCCGGAAACGATCATTGGCGAGGCGTCCTGAATATTGCGGCTTGAAGTTGCTCAGCGACGCCCAGAGCTCCTGGCAGCCAATCTCCGCCGAGGCTTCCATCATGCGCCGCAGGCCGGCCACGATATCGCCATCGCCGATCGCACGCAGTTCCGGCGCCTCGGCGCTGCAATAGGGATTGAGCTTGCCGAGGCCGGCCTCAAGATACATCCCGAGTTCATCGGCTCGGCTGCGGATCGCCTTCAAGGCGCCCGAGTCGAGCGTCGGGCTCATGTCGAGCACGGAGCTGAAGGAGATACCGGCCATGCCATAGCTTCGCGCGTGGTCGAGACTGGCGAGCGGGCCGCGGCGCGTAGCCTCCGGCATTTTGAGGCCTTCGATACCGATTCTCATGCTTATTCTCTGACGTTAGGGCGAGACGGCCCGGCGGCGGGGCAGAGCCCGTTCCGGGTGCGTCCGTCGCGGTTGGAACCAAGGGACGCTGACGAGCGAGGCGACCGGGTTAGTCCGGCGGATGGGAGGCAAGACGAACGCGCGACAGGAAAGCGGCCGTGCGCGGATGCGAGGGTTCCCGGATCATCCGATCGGGCGGTCCGCATTCGACAATCTGCCCGCCATCCATGAAGGCGAGCGTATCGGCGACGTCGCGCGCGAAACCGATCTCATGGGTGACGACCACCATGGTGCGCCCTTCCCTCGCAAGGTCCTTCATCACCGAAAGCACCTCGCCCACAAGCTCCGGATCGAGCGCCGATGTCGGTTCATCGAACAGCATCAGTTTCGGCGCCATCGCCAGGGCGCGGGCAATAGCAACCCGCTGTTGCTGGCCACCCGAAAGTTCGGATGGGTAGTGATCAGCTCGGTCTGCGAGGCCGACCCGGGCGAGCAGCACGCGCGCGGTCTCGATCGCCTCGGCCCGCTTCATTCGGCCCAGCATCACCGGCGCACGCGTTACATTCTCGAGGGCAGTCAGATGCGGGAACAGGTTGAAGCGCTGGAAGACCATGCCGATCTCTGCGCGGCGCGCGGCAAGTTCGCGCTCGCCCACTTCGAAAAGCGAGCCATCGCGCTCCTCGTAGCCGACATAGCGCCCGTCCACGAGCAGCCTGCCGCTATCGATCGTTTCGAGATGATTGATGCAGCGCAGGAAGGTCGATTTGCCGGAACCAGACGCGCCGATAAGGCAGAAAACCTCGCCCCGCGACACCATCGCATCGACGCCCTTCAATACCTCCGTATCGCCGAAGCGCTTGCGCACGCCTTCCGCCCGGACCATGAGATCGACGGTCGCAGTCATGGCCGTGAATCCTCCGCGGCCACAGCGGCATTCGCCCGAGCGGCGTTGCGGCGGCCATAGCCCCGCGCGAAGGCGCGTTCCAGATAATGCTGCCCGACGGTGGCGATAGTGGTGACCGCCAGGTACCAGATCGACGCGACGATCAGCAGTTCGATCACCAGAAAGTTGCGCGCATAGATATGCTGCGCGCGGGTCAGGAGATCCTCCATGCCGATCACCGACACGATGGCGCTCGCCTTCAGCATGCCGATCGCCTGATTGCCGGTCGGAGGGATGATGACCCGTATCGCCTGTGGCAGCACGATCCCCCGCAGAGCCTGCCCGCGGGTCATGCCGAGCGCGCGGCAGGCATCGTGCTGACCGCTATCGACTGAGAGAAGCCCGGCCCGGATCACTTCGGACATGTTGGCCGCCTCGTGCAAACCGAGCGCGAGCAGTCCCGCCACCGCCGGCGTGACGATCGCATTGACCGAAATGTCGATGCCGCCAAGCTTCAGATCAGGGACGAAGAGCGCGATATTGAACCAGAAGAAGATCTGCACGATCAGCGGCACGCCGCGGAAGCACCAGACAAAGCCGGCCGCCATCGTTTGGAGGACGATATTGCCGCTGATCGCCATCGCCGAGAGCACTGCGCCGAGCGCGATGCCGATCAACATGGCAGCGACCGTCAGCTGAAGGGTGAGCAGAAGCCCGCCCAGGATCGACGGATCGATCATGAAGGCCGGGATGGCGCTCCATTCGACCGCCTGACTTTTGCCGACCACGGCCGCGATAAATGCCAGCGCCGCTATGGCGCCGAACCCTGTTGCGAACTGGCCGATGGGGAAGCGCCGCCTGACCACTGGAAAGGCATATGCCGCTTCGAGACCAGTCATTACTTGAGCTTCCGTCATCGGCGTGCCCTCACTCGACAGGCAGGCTGGCTGCGTCGTTGAACTTGGCCGACGTCACGGCCAGAGGCTCGAGGCCCCAGCGCTTCATGATCGCCACATAGGCGCCGCTGTCGATGAGTTGCTGCAAGGCGGCAACTACGGCATCGCGCAGTTCGGGATTGTCCTTTGCCGTCAGCATGCCGAGATAGCCGGCGGCCAGGCGGACGTCGCGCAGGGCCTCAAGGCCGGTGCCATTGCCGGTCTGATGCTCGGTCGTATAGACGCTGGTGGCATAGCCGTTGACGGTTGCGTCGGCACGACCCGTGCGTACGGCCTGCAGCACGTCGGGCATTTTGGGAATGGTCATGACGTTGATCGGCGTGGCGCACTTGGCCGAGGCCGCCTCGACGAGCTTCTCCTGGAAGGTGCCGACCGGGACGGCGACGGTCTTGCCGCAGAGATCCGCCATCGACTTGACGCCCTTCGGATTGCCCTTCTGGGTCATGATCGTCGTGGCGTCATACATGTAGTCGATGACGTCGACCTGCTTCTCCAATTCGGGATCGTCATTGATGCCCGAGATGGAGATGTCGAAGCGCTTAGCCTTGATCGACGGCACGATGGCCGAGCCCATGCCGACATCCGTCATCTCGACCTTCAGGCCGAAGATCACGCCGAAGGCGGCAGCGAGATCCGCATCGATGCCGATCAGTTCATTGGTTTCGGAATGAAAACTGATCGGCGGCGTCAGATCGGTCGCGATCCTGAGTACGCCGCGATCCTTGACAGAGGCCGGCAGCTTGGCAGCGAGAGCCGCGTTGTATGCAACGCCCGGTAGGGCCGCCACTTCGCTCGCGGGCTTCATTTCCAATGCTGCCGATTCCGCAGCCGATACAGGCGCCGCCACCCAGACCGTAGATGCGAGGAGTGCTGCCCCAAGCGCGAGACGCGTCGACGATATGATGGATCCGCTCATCTGTTTCCCATCCGCTGAGATGTATGGGCGACCCGGACCATCCCTGGCGCCTCTGCTCCTCAATGCAGACAGCGTGCCAAGCGCGATCGATCGGTCGATCGTGTAGTGTAAATAACTGTTTTTACTTATCTAATCTAACAGCATACATATGCGCATGATGTTTCGCATGTTAGTGCATCTATACGTTCGCATGATTATAAAGGCAGCAAACACTGCCGTATTCATAGGCTTAAGCCCAATCGGGTCGCATGGTGCTGCAAAAGCTGGGGGGTCACATAAAGGATGGACCGCAAGGCCAACGCGGGCCATTGGCTTGGGCTCTCCGTCTACGGCGGCTGGCGGCTTGATCATCCCGGTCGCACAGATGCAGTCGACGGACGACAAGTCGGTTATTGCATTGCGGGTGATCTGCTGAGGTCGAAGCTTGGGTTAGCAGGCAACCTCAAAATCGCATGATGAGATGCGGAAGCGGCGCGCAAAGACATTGGAACGCAGACCTTCCCAACGTCAGCAGCGGATCAATTGCCAAGTCTGTCAGATCCATCACCCGGTCAGGGCTTGATGCCAAGTACCGAACTCCGAATCCGCGCGAGATGGCGCCGGCGGGCCTCGTCGCTGGCGCTGTCCATCTTGTAGAGCGCCATGAACCCTGTTCGACACCGCACATGGCAGACCGAGCGGAACCCGCGCAGAAGCGTCCGCCGCCCCGGCTGTCCCATGACCCAGCTCACCAGCGGGGTCGCCCCGCAGGTCGTAAAGACCATAAGACGCCGAATATTGGTGAGATTTGGCCGCGAGCCTCGATGGCGAGTCGGCATCTTGAATGCGAAGCCTGGCACCATAACCCGCTCCAGCCAGCCTTTCAGCATGGCTGGAAGGCCATACCACCAGGTCGGATAGATGAAGATGACCATCTGCGCCCAACGCAGATGGCGCGCATGATCCTCGAACGGAGCGAGATTGGTCGCCTCGTCGTGATAGCCGCGACGCTCCTCGGCGCTCATCACCGGATCGAAGCGCTCGCCATAAAGATCGATGACAGCAGAGGCATGGCCCGCCTCGCCGAGGGCGGCGACCACAGTGTCGCGCACGGCGGCGGTATAGCTGTCGCTGCAGGGATGACAATAGACGACGAGAACGTTCACGGGGCCGTCCCGCGGCTGGCAGAATCCTCCGTATCGACTTCGGCGCGTCCGCTGGCGTCGTCTTTGGCGTGGTAGTCCTCCACCGCCGCCGCGGTGTCGAAATATTCGCGCCATTCGAGAATCTTGCCATCTGCAAGGTCGACAATGATGGCGTCCGGCGTCGCGCTGCGCGCGCCGTCACGGCGGCGCGAGACCGTCCACAGCCATTCAAAGGCAAGCTTCTTGCCGTCGGCCGACGCGAAGGCGTTGGTAATGGTCACCTCGAGGTCGACGAAATCGGCATGGAAGCGGCGGATGGTCTCGGCGAGGGCGGCAAAAGGCACACGGTTGCCCGGAGCGGTGAGCACTCCGTCCGGATGCCAGTCTTTGCTCGCGAGCGTGAAGTCGCCCGTCTTCCAGGCGTCCGCCTGACGCTCAAGCATTGTCAAAAGCGCGGCCTCGTCAGCGAAACCATCCTCGATCAAAGAACCGATCCTCCGATACCGAAAGCGATCCGCGCGATGATCGCGCCGACCCAGAAAAGAAGGCCGACGCCGATCATCAGGCGCTCGGCGAGCGTGAGCCTCTCGCGCCCAGGATGCAGCTGCGTCCGGTCCGGCGAGCCGGTGAAGGCACGGGCCTGCAGCGCGATTTCCATCGACTGCGCCTTGGTCAGGCAGCCGGTGATCAGCGGAACCAGCATGCGCCCCATGGCGACGAGCTTGCGCACCATTCCGAAACTGTCGAGATCGATACCGCGGAGCCGCTGCGCGTCCTTGATCGCCTGGAATTCCTCCAGGAGCAGCGGCACGAAGCGAAACGTCGTCGAGAACAGCAGCGCGACGCGATAAGGCACGCGCAGCCGGGTGAGCCCGAGCACGATATCGTTGGCGTCCGTCGTCATGAAAACGAGCTGGAAGGCAAGCAGCGGCACGAGGATGCGGCAGGAGACGACGAGGCCGAAGAGCAGCCCCTCGACCGTGAAGACATGTGCCCCGCCGAGAAGCGGCCATCCAGCCGGAAGCGTGAAGACCGGGTGGACGCCGAACGGGCTCCACAAGCCCTGGATCACCACGATGAGCACCAGCGCCGGCAGCGTGATGCGAACAAGCCGCCAAAGCGTCGCGAGCGGCGTTCCCGCAGCGAGCATCAGCCCGACGACGAAGGCCAGCAGCAGCCCTTGGGCGATGAGATTGTTCCAGACGAAGATAAGCGTGCTGGCGAGCAGCAGCAGCACCAGCTTGACGCGGAAATCGATGCCCGCGAACCGCCCCGCAGGCAACTGGACGAGGGTATCCGTCGCGGTCATGGAGCGGCTCCCGATCGAGGATCGACCAGCGCGGCCAGGGATGCTGGCGACAGCGGACGCCGCCCTGCCGCCGCGAGGCTGCCGACGCTGGCCGCGAAGCTGACGGTCTGTGGGGGCGCGAGTGATGCAGCCTCGAGCGCCGGCCCCGCATAGAGAACGTCGACCAGCGGCCCGTCGAGCACGACGCGCCCTTGCGCCATCACGACGAGGCGCTCGGCATAGCCGGCCAACAGATAGAGGTGATGAGTTACCAGAAGCACTGTCTTGCCGCGCGCGTTCAGGGAACGACAGATATCGAGGATGGCGAGCGCGCCGGCCCAGTCCTGACCGGTCGTCGGCTCGTCGAAGATCAGCATATCCGGCCCTGGGGCCAGCGTCGCAGCGATCGCGAGGCGGAGCCGATCGCCGCGGCTCAGCGACGCGGGATGGCGGTCCGCGAGATCGACGAGCCGCATCGCGTCGAGCGCATAGTCGACCGCCGCGTCGACTTCACCCTTAGGGCGCTTCATCAGCTTCAAAGCGAATGCGACTTCCTCGCGGACGCTGTCGCAGAAAAGCTGCTGATGGGCGTTCTGCGAGACATAGCCGATGCGGCGGGCAAGATCGCTGATCTTGAATCCCGCGACATCGGCGCCGTCGACCCGCACCGTCCCGGCAGACGGCGCGAGCAAGTGCAGGAAATGCCGGATAAGCGTGGACTTGCCGCAGCCATTGCGGCCGCCGAGCGCCACGAATTCGCCGCGCCGGATCGAAAGGTCGACGCCGCGCAGTGCGGCTGTCCCGTCGGGATAGACATGTGAAACGCCGACCGCCTCCAGCACAGGCGCCCCGCCTCTTGGCAGAATTACCGGCTGCTCCGTTTCAGTGGCGGCAAAGGCTTCGCCGAAAGGGGCGAAGGCGAGCGGCGCTTCGGCCAGAGTGACAGGCGCGAGCGGCGGCGTGCCGGGGACGAGCTGCGCCGCGACGGCTGCAAAAGCCTGGGCGATGTCGGGCGGCCGGACGTCATGACGCTGCAGCAACGCGACGTCGCCGAGAACCTCCCGCGGACTTCCGTCCCGGACGATGCGGCCGCCGGAGAGCAACAGGATGCGGCTCGCCACCGCCGCCAGTTCTTCGCTGGCATGGCTCGCGACGATGATGGTGATGCCGCGTTCGCGGTTGAGGTGCGAAAGAAGCGCGAACACCTCGCTCGTCCCGATCGGGTCGAGCTGCGAGGTCGGCTCGTCGAGCACGATCAGGTCGGGCGAGAGGGCGAGCGCCGAGGCAATGGCGAGGCGCTGCTTCTGTCCGCCGGAGAGGCGGGCCGGATGCTTGCGTTCGAGTCCGGCGAGCCCGACGGCCCGCAAAGCCTCGGCGACTCGCACCTGCATATCCGCAGTCGGCACTTTGAGGTTCTCGAGCGCAAAGGCGACTTCCCCCTCGACGGTGGTCGCGGTGATCTGCGTTTCCGGATCCTCGAACACCATGCCGACCGTGGCGGCGAGCCGGCTGGTGGCTGTCTCCAGCGTATCGTGTCCGCCGATCGTCACAGTGCCGAAGAAGGACCCGCCGAAGAATTGCGGCACGATGCCGTTGAGCGTGAGGCAAAGGGTCGATTTTCCGGCGCCGGTAGCCCCGACAATGCCGACGAACGCGCCGCGCGCGATCGTCAGATCGAGCCCGTCCAGCGCCCTGCGGTCGCCACCCGGATAAGCGTATCCGACCTGCTCGAAGGTGACGAGCGACGGGTGCCGCTCGTCCCTTGGTTCGATCCCGCCGAACGTCATGCTCAGTAGCCAGCCATCGTCGCCTTGGCGAGCGGCGAACGGCGCAGCGCGCTGACCACGCCAACCCCGATGAGGGCGCCGATCGCGCTGAAGGCGAGGCGCTCGACCGCGATGATCGGGATCAGCACCGGCCAGACTTCGGCCGGCCAGGGATTGGTGGCGAAGGATGGCACCCAGTTGAGCTGGATGCCGGCCGTCGACCCGAAGAAGAACACGATGAAGAAGCCGATATAGGTCTTGAGGCCGACACCGCCTGTGCGGATCCGCGCGATGCTCCAATTCCGAATCTGCGGAATGGCGATCAGGATGAGCGCGACATCGATGGTGATGACGTTGCTGAGCCACAGCGGGAAGCTGATGCCAAAGGACAGCGCCTGCCAGAGATAGATGAGGTTGGCAGCCAGCGTGATGATCCACGGCACGAACCACAGCGACCGGTTCGGCTGCATGACCATGCCGACGGCGAAGGCGCTCATGGCGCCCATCAGCGGCGCCCAGGGTCCGAGATTGGTGTAGGGAGCTATGACGCCGCCGATCAAGATGCCGATGGCCGAGGCGATCGGTCCGGCGATCGGCCCGAGCAGCAGGCCGAGCAGAGGATGAATGACATCGTGCAGCGGCCAGCCACCGCCCATGCCGCCAACGACGATCGACGCCGGGACGAAGGCGAGGATCGCGACGAGTGCCGCCATGAAGGCCGTGTATGACACCGGCGCCCCGCCGATCGATACGCCGCCCGATACCTTGATGACCCTTGGTTGCTGTGTCTCGAAAGTCATGTCCGCACCCCTGCTTCCCCGCCGCGGCTTATTGCCGTCAAGGGAATGGTGCGCAGTTTCGGCTATTCTCAAAGCATCGTTTGGAGCGCGGCCCTGGACCGAAAAGGCATCAGCCGCTGCCTCGACGCTGTTCCAGCAGTGTCGAGAGCCGTTCGACGATCAATCCCGGCAGAGGATCCAGCGTGCCGCGCGTGCGATGGACGACGGAGATGGTCTGCGTCTTGCCCTTGAGTTCGACGATCGGCACGAAAACAAGCGCACCCGTTCGCAGCCCATCGTCGATATCGAGCTCGTTCAGAAGCGCGACGCCCTTATTGGACAGGGCAAACTGTCGGAGGAACTCAAAGGAATCGGATTCCACAACCGGGTCGATCTTGATGTCGTTGCGCAGGCACGCGTCGTCGAACTGGTCGCGGATCAACACGCCGACATGCGGGGCGATCAGCGGATAATCCTGCAGCGCGTTCACGCGCAACGCGGGCTCGCGCGCCAGCGGATGATCTGGGACCATCACGGCGCCATAGCGCGTCTTCAGCGAGGCGGCGCGGGTGACGCCGCCGAAATCCGGCAGGTCAAAAGCGAAGCCGAGATCGAAATCACCGGCCGCGACGACGCCCATGATGTCGTCGGCATCCATCACGCTGACGAAAAGGCGCGTGAAGGGCCGCTCGGCTCGCAACTCCATCAGCGCCTTGGCGAGCAGGTCGCAGGCTAGTCCGCCGACCGTCGCGATCGAGGCGGCTGGAAAATGGTAGTCCCGCAGCCGGTCGATGCGCTCAGAACTCAGCTGGTATTCCTTCAAAGTCTTGCGGACATGCGCGATCATGATCTCGCCGGCCGCGGTCAGCCGAAGTCCATGCGACAGGCGTTCGAATAGCGGCGTGCCGAGCTCGTCCTCAAAAGCGATGATCTGTCGGTTGACCGCCGACGACGCGACATTGAGCTTGGCTGCGGCCTTGCGGATCGAGCCGCAGCGGGCGACCTCGTCCAGATAGCGCAGCATGCGCGCATGCAGCATCGGGCGTTCTCCTCAGGGACAAAAGGCGTATCGATGGCTTGCGGAGCTTGAAGCCGCCGCCCCGAATCCGCCAGTGGCTTTCGGTCAAGGCGGCCGCTCCCTGGGCGAGCGCGAGGCGATGGCGACGATCTGCTGCTGCTCGACCACACGATCAGCGATTGGTCCAGCAAGGATTGCCACCCGCCGGGCGGGCCCGCTGAAGATCGCAGTGGGCCCTTCGACAACCCGACGACCTCTCCTATTTCATCTCGTAGGCAATCTTGCGATGCTCGGCGCCGCCGATCGCCATCCCGGATCGATCAGGTTCGGCCGCTTCGACCAAGGCCTCGAGACGCTCCATGCGCGCGGCGGAGATCGCCTGCGCATCCAGACCATCTGATTTCCAGCAAAGGAGGCCACTCATGGACATCATCCGCGCAGGTGCACGGCCCTCAGGCAAAGGCCCTGAAGCCTGGTTCACCGGCACCGTCCGGATCGATCCACTGTTCAACAGTTTCGATCCCGCGCGCGTCCAAGGCGCTCAGGTGACGTTCGAACCGGGGGCGCGAACCGCCTGGCACACCCATCCGCTCGGTCAGACGCTCGTCGTCACCTCGGGCCTTGGCCGCGTTCAGCGCGAGGGCGGGCCGGTCGAGGAAATCCGCCCGGGCGATGTTATCTGGTTCGCACCCGGCGAACGGCACTGGCATGGCGCGTCGCCGAACACCGCGATGACGCACATCGCCATCCAGGAGGTCAAGGACGGCAAGGCCGTCGATTGGGCCGAACATGTCTCCGACGCCGACTACAGCGTGTAGCCCTCCCAGCCACGAAAAAACGCGCGGCGGCACTGCTCCATTTTGATTGGTGAGTCGGAGATAGGATCGTGGCTGCTCCGTCGGCGCGGGCGCTGGTAAGGCTTTGGCTGCCGGTCCGGAACCCGCCCCTTCGGGCGACGTTGCAGAGCCATCCCGCATCGGCAAACCGGATCGGTGCAAGCTCGAATTGGATCATCATGGCACCGTCGCTCACGCTACTCGCACTCAATTGCACGCTCAAAGCTGAGGGCGCCTCCTCCACCGATCGCCTGCTGAAGCTGGTGATCGACGCGTTCGGAAAAGATGTGAAGGCGGACGTCGTTCGCGTGGCAGGGCTGGACATCAAGCCCGGCGTTTCGTCCGATGAAGGCGATGGCGACGAGTGGCCGGAATTGCGGGCCAAGATCATCGCGGCGGATGTGCTGCTCATCGGCACGCCGATCTGGCTCGGCCAGCCATCCAGTATATCCAAGCGAGTCCTGGAACGCATGGATGCGTTTCTTGACGAAGCCGACGAGCAGGGACGCACGCCTGCCTATGGCAAAGTTGCCGCCGTCGCGGTTGTCGGCAATGAAGACGGCGCCCATCATGTGTCGGCAGAACTGTTCCAGGCGCTCGCCGATGTCGGATTCACGATTCCCGCTGGCGGCCCGACCTATTGGGTCGGCGAAGCAATGGGCGATGTCGACTTCAAGGACCTGAAGAAGACGCCCGAGATGGTGGACGCCGCTAACAAGATGGTCGCCCGCAACACCGTCCATCTTGCACGCCTCCTCAAGGCGTCGCCCTATCCCGGCTATAAATAGCCGCCCCAGAATCCGCCGCCGGGCAGTTCGCAAGCCATATGAAGAATACGTCCGAGCATCGGCATCGTCTTGGGAACACCTGTTTTAGCGACAGTCTGCGCCGTCTTGAGGGTTCGCCGAGCGCCTGCCATGATCGGCCGCTGCCACGTCGCTCCGAGCAGTTCGGAGCTCCTCGATCTCATCCCGCAGATCCTGGATGGTCCGGGCCGCCTCGGCACAGAGGACGGTTATCGCGTCGGCACTGAGCTGATCGGCGGTGAGCGCAGCCTCCGTCAATCTGATGACGATATCGCCGAATGCCGTTTCCATGCGTTCTCCTTGGCAGCGGCCTAGATCGGAAAGAAGAGCCCGGTCCGGCCGTGACCAATGGCCGGATCGTATCCCTCGCCCGTCCGCAGGACGCAGCCACCTTGCTGATTGTGTTGTGATGGACGTTCCATGTTGCGAATTGCAAACCACACATGATTGGGCAATGAGGCCGCGCATGAAACAGGATGGTCCATCGCCACATGAAGGATGCGGCTGGCATTCGCGGTCCTGCAAAAAGCGCGGAGTGGCTCTCCGTGGCCATGATAAATCGGGGCGCGGCTGCCGGGGCGATTTGTACGATACCGGACCGTTCCAGGCATTTTGATCCGGCTATGCTAGGGGACGTCGCGGCAGTCGCGCCGCCGCAAAAAGGGGGTCGCCATGTCGATCCGGAAGAAGGATATCAAGAACCAGCTGCTGGCCTGCATGGGAACGCATGATTTCGACGCGTTGGCCCCGCACCTCGATCCTGTCGATCTGCCCCGAAGCTTTGTCATCTCCCATCCCGACACGGTCATCGAGCACTACTACTTCATCGAAGCCGGCCTCGGCTCGATCGTCTGTGTCTCGCAAGACGGCTTCAGGGCAGAGGTCGGAATGGTCGGAAAGGATGGGGTCATTCCCGTGGCGGCGATATTCGACCGCGATTCGTCCGCCCACCAAATCGTCATGCAGGTCGGCGGGCACGGCCATCGGATCGACAGCGCGGTTTTCAAGGAGATCATGGGCGGCAGCGAGACGATGCGCCGACTGCTCCTGCGCTTTGCCTCGAACCTCTCGACCCAGGCATCCTACACCGCGCTTTCCAACGCCGTGCATCACGTCGAAGAGCGCCTCGCAAGGTGGCTGCTGATGTGCCACGACCGCATCGGCGACGAGAAGCTGAAGCTCACCCACGAATATCTGGCGGTCCTCCTGGCCGTGAGGAGACCCAGCGTCACCACGGCCCTCCACATCCTGGAGGGCAATCGCTTCATCTATGCGACGCGGGGACTGATCACCATCCGGGATCGCGAAGGATTGCAGCGCTTCGCGGCCGATGCCTACGGGGTGCCGGAGGCCGAATATCGGGCCCTATTTGGCCCGCTTCCGTGAAGGTGGGCCCGTTCCTGATGGAACGGACCCGCCGATGTCGGCAAATATTACTTGTCGTTCTTGTGGCTCTGCCGGCCGGCTTCGGCATGCTGCTCCGGCGTACCGCCGCGCGTCGAACCGCCCTGCTGGGCGCTGCTGCCGCCCTTGTCGTCGCTCTTGCGGCTCTGGCGACCCGTCTCGGCATGCTGCTCGGGCGTAGCGCCGCGCGTGGAACCGCCCTGCTGTGCGCCTGACGACCGGCTGTCGCTCTTGCTGCTGCCACTCTTGGTGTCGTCGTTTTTGTGGCTCTGCCGGCCGGCGTCGGCATGTTGCTCGGGAGTGCCACCGCGGGTCGAGCCGCCCTGATTGTTCTGGCTTGCCATCTTAGGAGTCTCCTCGTTGCGCCCGGATCATTGTCCGAGCGAGGGGCAATGACCCACCGCCGCCAGCTGTTCCGGCTCTGTCCGATAGCGGACAGTTGCCAGAGCCCCCCGAAACATCGGAACTGTTTACGCCACCGCAGATTGAACCGTAACGATCCCAAATATTTCCGGAGGTAGTTCCATGTTCCTGAGGGTGAACAAGCTGCAGGTTGACCTGCCTGCGCCCAAGAGACCAGATCCAAATGCAGCTGCAGCTTTGCAGGAACTGCTGGGTGGCAAGTATGGCGAGATGTCGACGCTCGGGAATTACATGTTCCAGAGCTTCAACTTCCGCAGCAAGGACAAGTTGAAGCCGTTTTATTCGCTCGTCGCGAGTATCACGGCCGAAGAGCTCGGCCATGTCGAACTGGTCAGCAACGGCGTCGCGATGCTGAACAACGGGCCCGACAATGACGGTGACGAGGCGGACGGCGGCGACATCTCCGGCGCGCCCTACGAAGACATGAAGGACATCCGCCTCGCCGCGGCCTTCCTCTCGAATGGCGGCGGAGCAACCCCCGTCAACAGCAATGGCGCCAGCTGGAACAACGACTTCATCACGACCACCGGAAATGTGATCGTCGATCTCCTCCACAATTTCCATCTCGAATGCGGCGCACGCCTTCACAAGCTTCGCGTCTATGAGACACTGACGGATCCCACCGGCCGCGAGGTCTGCGGCTATCTCCTCGTCCGCGGATCGGTGCATGCGCATGCCTATGCGCTGGCGCTGAAGAAGGTCACCGGCGTCGATATCGAGAAGATGCTGCCGACGCCGAATATCAATCTGTCCAACATTCCCGAGTGCCAGAAATATCTGGCCGAGGGGTCGCATCGCCGGCTGTACACCTTCAGCCCCGATGACTACCGCGATATGGCAGGCATCTGGGAAGGCGAGCAGGCGCTGCCGGGCGATCCGCCGGGCGAACTCGAGATCGTCGAGGGCATGCCGGAAGGCGGCAAGATCCACCAGCTGACCGGCGTCCCGTCGGCCTTCA
>NZ_FQUP01000007.1:2500-201350 GCF_900129325.1 Kaistia soli DSM 19436
GCTTCGCCGCTGACATGAGGTCCAGGATGAGCGTGTTGTTTAGACATCGTGAAGAGAGAAGATCCATCTGAATGCCCCTCATCAGGGCATGTCCCCAGATTCGTACGCTTGACCGCATACGCTCGGGTGGATCTCGAAGAAGCTGGTCTTTAACAGGCTATCCTCGCCGAGGGGATGGCCTGCGTCATTGATGGTTCGTCCATGCGAATGGATGGGCATCGATAATGAGAGCGATCAAGTGATAGAAGGGCATTCGGTGGATGCCTTGGCGCTAAGAGGCGATGAAGGACGTGGTACGCTGCGATAAGTCATGGGGAGCCGCGAACAGGCTTTGATCCGTGAATTTCCGAATGGGGAAACCCACTCAGCAATGAGTATCGTGCACTGAATACATAGGTGTACGAGGCGAACCCGGGGAACTGAAACATCTCAGTACCCGGAGGAAAGGACATCAACAGAGACTCCGCTAGTAGTGGCGAGCGAACGCGGACTAGGCCAGTGGCTTATGCGAGACAACCGGAACCTGTCAGGAAAGCAGGGCTTTAGAGGGTGATAGCCCCGTACGGGTAATGCGAGCATAAGTCCTTGAGTAAGGCGGGACACGAGAAATCCTGTCTGAACATGGGGGGACCACCCTCCAAGCCTAAGTACTCCTTAGCGACCGATAGTGTACAAGTACCGTGAGGGAAAGGTGAAAAGCACCCCGACAAGGGGAGTGAAACAGTTCCTGAAACCGGATGCCTACAAACAGTCGGAGCCCAAGGGCGGAGCGATCCGCATTCTGGGTGACGGCGTACCTTTTGTATAATGGGTCAGCGACTTAATCTGACGAGCAAGCTTAAGCCGGTAGGTGTAGGCGCAGCGAAAGCGAGTCTGAACAGGGCGTTCAGTTCGTCGGATTAGACCCGAAACCGGGTGATCTAGCCATGAGCAGGCTGAAGGTGCGGTAACACGCACTGAAGGGCCGAACCGACGTCTGTTGAAAAAGACGCGGATGACTTGTGGCTAGGGGTGAAAGGCCAATCAAACTCGGAAATAGCTGGTTCTCCGCGAAATCTATTTAGGTAGAGCGTCGGACGAATACCTTGGGGGGTAGAGCACTGGATGGGCTAGGGGGATTTACCATCTTACCAAACCTAACCAAACTCCGAATACCCAAGAGTACTATCCGGCAGACAGACGGTGGGTGCTAACGTCCATCGTCAAAAGGGAAACAACCCTGACCACCAGCTAAGGCCCCCAAATCATGGCTAAGTGTGAAAGGATGTGGGGATCCCAAAACAACCAGGATGTTGGCTTAGAAGCAGCCATCATTTAAAGAAAGCGTAACAGCTCACTGGTCTAGACAAGGGTTCCTGCGCCGACAATGTAACGGGGCTCAAGCCATGTGCCGAAGCTGTGGATGTGATCGCAAGATCACGTGGTAGCGGAGCGTTCCGTAAGCCTGCGAAGGGATACTCGTGAGAGATCCTGGAGGTATCGGAAGTGCGAATGCTGACATGAGTAACGACAAACAGTGTGAGAGACACTGTCGCCGAAAGTCCAAGGGTTCCTGCGTAAAGCTAATCTGCGCAGGGTTAGCCGGCTCCTAAGGCGAGGCCGAAAGGCGTAGTCGATGGGAATGGGGTGAATATTCCCCAGCCTGCGGGTAGTGACGAATCCCGTGTATTGTACGGTCTTATTGGATTGACCGTGCCGTGAAGGGGTTCCAGGAAATAGCTCCCGCGTATAGACCGTACCCTAAACCGACACAGGTGGACTGGTAGAGTATACCAAGGCGCTTGAGAGAATGGTGCTGAAGGAACTCGGCAAATTGCCTCCGTAACTTCGGGAGAAGGAGGCCCTGTACTTGGGCAACCAGGTATAGGGGGCACAGACTAGGGGGTAGCGACTGTTTACCTAAAACACAGGGCTCTGCGAAGCCGTAAGGCGACGTATAGGGTCTGACGCCTGCCCGGTGCCGGAAGGTTAAGAGGAGAGGTGCAAGCTTTGAATCGAAGCCCCGGTAAACGGCGGCCGTAACTATAACGGTCCTAAGGTAGCGAAATTCCTTGTCGGGTAAGTTCCGACCTGCACGAATGGCGTAACGACTTCCCCGCTGTCTCCAGCACCCGCTCAGTGAAATTGAATTCCCCGTGAAGATGCGGGGTTCCCGCGGTCAGACGGAAAGACCCCATGAACCTTTACTACAACTTTGCACTGGTATTCGTGTTTGCATGTGTAGGATAGGTGGTAGGCTTTGAAGTTCGGGCGCCAGCTCGGATGGAGCCATCCTTGAAATACCACCCTTGTGAATATGGATATCTAACCGCGGCCCGTCATCCGGGTCCGGGACAGTGCATGGTGGGTAGTTTGACTGGGGCGGTCGCCTCCCAAAGTGTAACGGAGGCGCGCGATGGTGGGCTCAGAGCGGTCGGAAATCGCTCGTCGAGTGCAATGGCATAAGCCCGCCTGACTGCGAGACTGACAAGTCGAGCAGAGTCGAAAGACGGCCATAGTGATCCGGTGGTCCCACGTGGACGGGCCATCGCTCAACGGATAAAAGGTACTCTGGGGATAACAGGCTGATGATGCCCAAGAGTCCATATCGACGGCATCGTTTGGCACCTCGATGTCGACTCATCACATCCTGGGGCTGGAGAAGGTCCCAAGGGTTCGGCTGTTCGCCGATTAAAGTGGTACGTGAGTTGGGTTCAGAACGTCGTGAGACAGTTCGGTCCCTATCTGCCGTGGGTGTAGGAAAATTGAGAGGATCTGTCCTTAGTACGAGAGGACCGGGATGGACGTACCTCTGGTGGACCTGTTGTGGCGCCAGCCGCATTGCAGGGTAGCTACGTACGGACGGGATAACCGCTGAAAGCATCTAAGCGGGAAACCCACCTCAAAACGAGTTTTCCCTTGAGAGTCGTGGTAGACCACCACGTCGATAGGCCGGGTGTGGAAGTGCGGCAACGCATGTAGCTTACCGGTACTAATCACTCGATAGGCTTGATCGCCCTCATTAATCCATGCTCATCCCGACGGATGAAGCGTCAGTGACAACAGCTTCTTCAAATCCGATACGAACTTTGCCGGCCTGGTGGTCATGGCGAGGAGCCTGAACCCGATCCCATTCCGAACTCGGCCGTTAAACTCCTCCGCGCCAATGGTACTTTGTCTTAAGACACGGGAGAGTAGGTCGCCGCCAGGCCTGCAAAGTTCGTATCCAATCTCTCTTCACACCCTTTCAAAAAGCCCCGACGCGCAGAAATGCCCGCCGGGGCTTTTTGTCGTCCGCGAACAGCGGAAGGTGGGGGGCGACGGCCCGGCTCCGGCGGCAACACAACACGGCCCGCTCCATGCGAAACATAAGAGCCGCCCCAAGGCGCTGCCGCCGGTGGGGGGAGGGGGCGGACAGCCGCCAGGACAACCATGTTCCCCAACAGACGCGATCCACGATGCAACCGCCGAACGGCGGGTAACCAAAGGTCGCGCTCCAAGCCCCGCAGCACCCCGAAGCGAACCCGCCGCCCAGGCTGAGATGACGCGCCTGAAAGCAACCGACAAGCCGCGCGCGTGAGCAGCGGCACAGGCAACAACACAAGCAGAGCGTCAGGCATCTGAACACCCCTCACGCTCGCAGGCGCGATCCACGCGCCGACATCGCCCACAACAAACGCCCCCCACCTAAACGCATCCCTACCCACACAAGCCTCCCACAAAGCAGCACTCAGAGGTGTGAAGCCTCGATGCGAACGCCGAATTATGCGCAAGGAAGAGCGCCGCCGGACGACCCACGCGGTTCATCCCCCGCCTGAGCATCCGCATGCACCGCAGCCTACACTAGGATGCGACAAGCGCAGACGATCCGCATCCAACGCGTTGTCAACGCTTGGCGCTGGGGCACTTGGACCGATCGCTCGGTGAGGAGACCGGCCGCGACGGTCTTCTCTCCACGCTCGCGATACACTCTCAGTCCCTGAACTGATCAGGACATCAGGCCTTCTTCAGAAACTCGGTCTTCAGCACCAGTCCCTTGACCTGCTTGGTGTTGCACTCGACCTCGGCCGGGTTTCCCGTCAGGCGGATGCCCTTGACCGTCGTTCCGCGCTTGATCGTCTCGGACGTCCCCTTGACCTTCAAGTCCTTGATCACCGTGACGGAATCGCCGTCCTTCAGCAGATTGCCGTTGCTGTCCCGGACGTTGTCGTCGCTCATTGCATTTCCCTTTGCGCCGCCTCGAAGCGCCATGCCTCTGGCTGGTCGCGACGCTTATCACGGTCGAAGTCCAGGGGGAGCCCATTGAACGGCTTTCGGCTGCGGCACTGGGCGTGGCGAGCGCTTGTAGACATGACAAGTGAAACCGTTGTGGCAGCAAAATCTTCGGTGTCTGTCGCGAGATGAGATTGACTATCGCTCTGGAAGACCCGCCATTAGGCACCGTCGCCAGCGCCGAATCACGGGGACTCCCGCGCGCTGGCTGGCTTTCGACCCGTCGCCCCGGCGGCGGTGAGGATCGCCGGCTTGGCCGGCATATCGATACGGGGAAGGATTCACGTCAATGCGATTCATCACGATCGGGCTGGCCGCCGCCGCCATGGCGATTGGCATGGCCGGCGCCTCGGCTCAGACCATGAGCTATTCCGACGCCGGCGCTCTTTTGGCACAGAGCTGCGGCAAGGACATCACCAAGTACTGCGCCAAGGTCAATCTCGGCGACGGCGCGCTGCGGGACTGCATGATGTCCCAGCAGGCGAAGATCAGCCCGCAATGCCTCACCGACTACCAGGCCGTCGTCGCCTCGATCACCAAGAGGAACGCGGCGCAGCAGTCAGTTGCGAAGCTGTGCAAGAACGACGTTGTCCGGCACTGCCAGGGCATGGTCGCTGGTGATGCGCATTTCCTGAGCTGCCTCAATGCGGCCTCGCGCGTCGTTACCGCCGCCTGCAATCAGGCGATCGTCGATGCGGGCTGGCGCTAAGCCGCGACCGGAGGGACCAAGATCATGAAGAAGACCATATTCGGCGGGCTGGTGCTCGCCATCGCCCTGACCGGTGCCGCCGGTTCGGCGTCCGCGCAGACGGCTCTCGACCAGAACCAGATCATGCAGAGCCTGCAGAGCGCCGCGCGCGCCGCTCCGCCGGAGCTGTCGGCTGCGTTGATCCGCAATGCCGTCCAGGAGCATATCAAGAACAATCCCGGCATGCCGATCACCTGGACGCCGCTGCAGCTGCTTGACGGCCTTGCGCAGATCAATGTCCAGATCCAGTTCGCATTGAACTCTGACATCATCCGTCCAGAGTCCTATGCGACAATCGGTTCGATCGCCGATGCGCTGCATCACCCGATTCTCGGCGGCTACAAGTTCGTCGTCACCGGCAACACGGATACGACCGGTGATCGCCAGGCCAACCTCGTGCTCAGCCAGAAGCGCGCCGACGCGGTGATGGCTGCCCTCGTAACCACTTATGGCGTTGATCCGTCTCGCCTTGAAGCGGTCGGTCTCGGTGAGGAAAACCTCGAGGACACCAAGGATCCGACCAATCCGCTGAATCGCCGCGTCCAGCTGATCAACATCGGCAAGTATCTGCCGAAATAGTCGGAGTCGCCTTAGCGATCCAGATCGCGCCGCGGCCGGTTTTCACCGGCTGCGGCGTTTTCACTAGAGGCGGTAAAACGCGACCGCGTTGTCGTGCCAGAATTTGCGCTGTTCCTCGGCGCTCGTGCCGCTGAGTGCTGCATCGGCGATCTCGACCCAGCGGCGATAGGTGAGCGCCAGCGTCGACACCGGCCAGTCGCCACCAAACATGATCCGATCAAAGCCGAAGGCCTCGATGGCGACCGCGACGTAGCGCTTCAGCTCATCCTCGGTCCACGCCTTGTGATCAGCTTCCGTGACGACCCCCGAAATCTTGCACATGACGTTGGGCAGTCTCGCCAGCTCGCGCATGTCCTCGGCCCAAGGCGACATCAGGCCGTCGCGGATGCCCGGCTTGCCGATATGGTCGAGAATCAGTGGAACATTCGGGACCTGCCGGGCAAAGGCGATGGCGCTCTTCATCTGGCGATGGGTGATGCAGATGTCGAAGGACAGGTTGAACGATTCGAGCAGCCTCACGCCCTCGATAAAGTCCGACCTCAAGCAGAATTCGGGGTCTGGCTCCGACTGGATGAGGCGGCGAACGCCACGCAGAAGATCGATTTCGGCGAGCCTCTCGAGATTTTCACGTACAGCCGCGCCGCGCTCGACGGGCGCGAAGGTGACCATGCCTTTGAGGCGCGGCTCCTGCTTGGCCAGCGACGCGATCCATGTGGCTTCGTCTAGATATTGTGAGGGGTCGGCGTCGCATTGCAGGAACACCATGGCTTCCAGCGGAAGGCCTTCCGTGGCGGCGTGAAACTCGGGCAGCTCATGGCGCCGGTCGAGCGTCTCGTCGCCGTCCAGCCAGGCATAGCGCAGCCGCGCTGGGTCCCAGAGATGCACATGCGTGTCGACGAAGGGAATGGCGGGCATCAGCGACGGCCCCGGGGCTTCGCGACATACGCAAACCGCTGGATCGTGTGGCATGGCAAAGCCCATGCGGCACAGTTCTTCATTCTGGTCCTCCCATTATATCTGCGGCGGGTGGCGCCCACGCGTCCTCACGCTGGCAGGCGTCCGCACACCGTTATTTTCGCCATAGCATGTCGCGCCGCACGAATCGATCGTGGAGCCCGGGCGAAAGGCGGTGGGCAAGGTGGCTCAAAAGGTAGCCAATCCCTTGCGCTCCGGCGTCATCTGGTTGACAAGCCCTGAGCGGCTGCCTATGGTCCGGCCGAATTTTCGAGCGGGCGCCTTGGGCGCTCGTTTCGTTCCCAGATCATCGATTGCGGATATTTGCGCCATGAAAATCAAGAACTCGCTGAAGGCGCTGCTTGGGCGCCATCGCGCCAACCGGCTCGTGCGCCGCAAGGGCCGCGTCTTCATCATCAATAAGGTCAACCCGCGCTATAAGGCGCGTCAGGGCTGATCTTCCGTCGAGGCGGCGTCCGTTCACGGGCTGCTGACACGACGTTCATTTGACGATGCCTGCATGCCGCCTTAGCTTGGCCGGCATGCAGGCATTTTTCGTTCTGGCTCTCACTCTCCTCGTCACGGTGGGGGCGGCATGCGTCCATGCATCCGAGGCGCAGAGCATGCCGCCGCCGCTCGGAGACGGCGCGCCTGACGGCCAGTCGATACGGCCGCAGTCTCCGTCCGACGAATCGAAACCGCCGGTTCCTTCGCAAAAGCCGCTCGCCGAGGAGACGATGGACCAGCTGTTCGCGACCCTTGCCGACCCGTCGGACGAGACGCGCGGCAAGGCGGCGGAGCAGGAGATCCAGCGCCGCTGGCAGCGCTCCGGCAGCGCGACGATCGATCTCCTCATGGGCTGGGCCCAGCAGTCGCTCGCCGCGAAAGACTATGGCCGTTCGCTCGATTTTCTCGACCAGATCGTCATGCTGAAGCCGGACTTCGCCGAAGGCTGGAACCGTCGGGCGACGATCTATTATCTGCGCGACGATTATGGAAAGGCGCTCGGCGATCTCGAGAAGGTCCTGACGCTCGAGCCGCGGCATTTCGGGGCGCTCGCCGGAATCGGCCTGATCTTCCAGGATATCGACCGCAAGGCAGATGCGCTGGCGGCCTTCGAGAAGGCGCTGGCGCTCGATCCCTATCTCGATCCGGAGATCAAGAACGCCATCAAGACGCTGAAGCCGGACGTTCGCGGCAAAGAGATCTGATGCTGCTTCCGGCTTTGGCGGCGCGATGTCCATTGGTGATTCCGGCACTTCCCTGATGACAGGCTGGACTGATCGCGGATAGCGTGGCGCTGCGGCTGAAGGTGGCCGGCAGCTCGCGCCCTTCGAGGCATGGCGAATACCTTCCTATCTTCCTGCGCGCTTATCAGCCCTCGGGCGAAGGCGTCGGCAATGCGGGCACTGACGATGGCTTCGCCGCGACGAGGAGTAGAGATGCGCGACTATCGCGATGCAAAATCCATGGCCAAGGCCCTGCGGGAGACATTGGCCTCCCGGGACGTGACAATCACCCATAGCGAGGCGCTGGAGATCGTCGCGGGGCAGTTCGGCCTCGCCAACTGGAATATCCTGTCGGCGAAGATCGACGGCGATACCAAACAAAGCGATGCGGTCGCCTTCGAGCAAGCCATTCCGATTGTGCGGATGTTCGATGTCGCGAAAGCACACGAGTTCTATCTCGGCTTTCTCGGTTTCACGGTCGATTGGGAACATCGTTACGGCGACAATTTCCCGCTCTATACGCAGATCTCGCGCGCGGGATTGCGCCTGCATCTCAGCGAGCATTCGGGCGATGCGACCCCTGGCGGCAACATGATCGTCTATATGCGCGGCATCGCCACCTTGCATGCCGAGCTCACGGCCAAGAACTACCGCTACATGAAGCCGGGACTTCAAGATGAAGGAAGTCGGCTCGAATTGCAGGTCACCGACCCGTTCAACAACAGAATCCGCTTCGTGGAACTGAAGAGCCGCTGAGCCGAACGCATATGAAAAAGCCCGGGGCCGAGGCCCCGGGCTTGATGACTGGTCGCGGTAGCCTGAAGGCTGGTGTCAGCGGCTGGCGCTGTCGCCGCCGACAAAGGCGATGCGGATCAAGTTCGTTGCGCCGGGCGTGCGCAGCGGCACGCCGGCAGTGATGATGATCCGGTCGTGCGGCTGCGCGAAGCCCTCACGCGCCGCGATATCGCAGGCGCGGCTGACCATGTCGTCGAGATTGTAGGCATCTTCAGAGACGACGCAGTGGAGGCCCCAGACGACCGACAGACGCCGCGCCGTGGCCTCGATCGGCGAGAGCGCGATGATCGGCGTGCGCGGCCGCTCGCGCGCGGCACGCAGGCCCGTCGAACCCGATGCCGTGTAGCAGCAGATGGCGGCGAGGTTCAGCGTCTCGGCGATCTGCCGTGCGGCGGCCGAGATGGCGTCGGCGCCGGTCGCCTCTGGCTCGGTGCGCTGCGCATGCATGATGTTCTTGTGGTTGCTGTCGCGTTCGACGGCTGTCGCGATCTTGTCCATCGTGGCGACGGCATCGACGGGGAAATCGCCTGCGGCTGACTCGGCCGAGAGCATGACCGCATCTGCGCCTTCATAGACGGCAGTGGCGACGTCGGACACCTCGGCGCGCGTCGGCACCGGGGCTGTGATCATCGATTCGAGCATTTGTGTTGCGACGACCACCGGCTTGCCGGCACGGCGGCAGGCGCGGGTGATCTGCTTCTGGATGCCGGGAACCTCTTCGAGTGGCATCTCGACGCCGAGATCGCCGCGCGCGACCATGAGCGCATCGGAGATCTCGATGATTTCGGCGAGGCGCTGCACGGCCTGCGGCTTTTCGATCTTCGACATGATGCCCGCACGGCCGGCCGCGATCTTGCGGACCTCGGCGACGTCTTCGGGACGCTGCACAAAGGACAGCGCGATCCAGTCGACCTTCGCTTCAAGCGCGGCGTCGAGATCGGCGCGGTCCTTCTCGGTCAGCGCGCCGGTGCGGATCGTCGAGTCGGGCACGGAGACACCCTTGCGGTCCGAAAGCTTGACGCCGACTTCGACCGTGGTGAGGGCCGACTTGCCGTCGGTCGAAACGACGCGCAGGCGGACCTTGCCGTCGTCGATCAACAGTCGGTGTCCCGGCTCGAGCGCTTCGAGGATTTCGGGATGCGGCAGGTAGACGCGTCCGGCCGAACCCGGGGTCGGATCCGAATCGAGCGTGAATGTCTGGCCGACGGATATTTCGACGAACTTGTTGGCGAAGGTGCCAAGGCGGAGCTTAGGGCCCTGGAGGTCGGCGAGGATGCCGATCGGGCGGCCTTCCTCGGCGTCGATCTCGCGAATGATCGACACGAGCTCGCGCAGCTTGTCGTGCGCGGTATGGCTCATATTGATCCGGAAGACGTCGGCGCCGGCCTTGAAAAGAGCCAGAATCGTCGCCTTGTCCGAAGACGCGGGCCCGAGGGTCGCGAGAATCTTGACCTTGCGCGACCGTCTCATTGTGCTTTTGCTCCTGCTTGGGCGGGTTCGTTCAATTGAATGGTCCAGTTCGTCTGTTCGCCAGTGTCCACCTCGAAGAAGCCGGAACGATTATAACCGCGCGCCACGCAGTCTTCCGTTCCTTCGATCGTGAACATCTTGTCCTTGGTGCACATCACGTATTTGCCGCTCCACTCACCGCCGTGGTCATAGTCGACCGCATAGACGTAATAGAAGCGTGACACGAGCGTGCCGCTGACGAGGGTCTCGCAGCTATTGACGGGGATGTTCCACCAGCCTTCCGTGGTCCAGATCTTCTTGTCCTTGTAGCCGATGGAGACGCCTACGCGGTTGTTCGTCTTGTTGCAGAGCCTCAGGTCGGCCGATGCAGGAGCTATGCCAAACCCCGGTATCATCAGGAGGAGCGCGGCGAGAGGCCCGGCGGCCAGCAGTCCGGATCGAAGCTTCGCAAAGGGCATCGATATGGACGCCGAACCGTTGAACCAGTTGGGAGCTTTATGGTCGCGATTTTTTTCGGCTGTCAACGCCAGAAGCGGGCGGAGGCTTGCGCAGCTGGCCGAAGCGGGCTTGGAAGCAAAGTCGTCGGTCATGGGTCTCTTCGGTCGTTCGTCGCGTCCGCGGCGGGGCGAATCCAGCACGGACGCCCGCGAGATGTTCGCAACAAAGGCGGCGGCATGATGACCTTGTCCCATTCATCTGGCTCGTCTCACGCTGGGCGACGCGGCCGCGCGACATAGATGCCGGCAAGGATGAGCAAGCCGCCGATCGCCTGCGGCAGCGAGACGGCCTCGCCGAGAAACAACCAGCCGAACACGGCCGCTGCGATCGCCTCAAGAAAGATCACAAGGGCCGAAAAAGCGGCCGGCAGATGGCCAAGCGCGAAAGCCAGCAGGCCTTGTCCACCGGCATGGCTGACGAAAGAGAGGCCGATGATCGCACCGACGCCCTCCGACGAGGTCGGCAGGATGCGCGGCTCGATGACCAATGCGATCGCGAAGAGAATGACGCTGGTGATCAGCGTGGACAGAAAGGTGATCCGTGCTGCGGACATGGTCCGGCGCGCCACCCGCACGGGCAGGAAATAGGCGCCGAAGAACACCGACGTGGCCAGTCCCGCGAGATCGCCCATGAGATGCTGCGGCGATGCGTGCCAGCTCATGCCGATCAGGAAGGCGGCACCGGCGAGGCAGAGTGCGAGACCACCGATGATGGTGGGCGGGACACGCTCGCCGATGAAGAAGCCGGAGCCGAGCGCTACCCAGACCGGGGCCATCGTGGCGAGGAAGGTCGCGTTGGCGACCGTCGTATGCAGGATCGCGAGGTGCCAGAAGATCAGGTCGCCGGCGAAGAGCACACCGGCGAGCAGGATCGGCCCGTCGAAGCGGAAGAGGGTGCCGAGCGGTTCGCCTCGCCTGCGGCTTTCGAAATAGCACCAGGCGAAGAGCAAGGGGAGCGCGCCGCCGACACGCCAGAAAGCGCTGGCAAAAGGCCCGACTTCGGCATGGCGCACGAAGACGGGCGAAATGCCCATCGCGAGAGCGCCGAGCAGCAATGCGGGCAGCGCGACCCGCGCGGCGGAGAAGGCGGATGAGTGGCTCAAGGCGGGATCCGAATTGCCGAGGCGCGGAATTGCTATGGCAGGCGTCCGGCCCCGTCAGTATCATCCGCCGCATGCACGACAAACCCACATTCGATCTCGCCGCGGCGCCGACCTCGCCCGCGACCGGCTATGGCGCTGCCACAGCACCTCACGCGATGCACCCGGCCCGATCAGAGGCGGCTTTCGAAGTCGTGGCGGGAGACGCAGCGTCGGGGCTGCTGCTTTTCTGCGATCACGCGTCGAATGCCGTGCCGCCTGACTATGGCGACCTCGGCCTGCCTGCGACCGAGTTCGAGCGGCACATTGCTTACGACATCGGAGCTGCTGCCGTGACGCGCGGCCTTGCGGCGCGGTTCGGCGTCCCGGCCGTGCTGTCGCGCTTTTCCCGGCTTGTGATCGATCCCAATCGCGGGCTCGACGATCCGACGCTGATCATGCGGCTTTCGGATGGAGCCGTGGTTCCCGGCAACGCCAAGGTCGACGCGGAGGAGCGCAACCGCCGGATCGAACGCTTCTATCTGCCTTATGACGGGGCGATGGGCGACGCGATCAATGCCGCGATGGCCAGCGGCCGCGTCCCCGTGATCCTTTCCGTACACAGCTTCACGCCGATCTGGCGCGGCGTGCCGCGGCCCTGGCATGCGGGCGTGCTCTGGGATGCTGATCCCCGCTTCTCGCAGCCGCTGATCAACGGCCTTGCAGCCGATCCGGCTCTGGTGATCGGCGACAACGAACCTTATCTCGGAGCTCTCAAGGGCGACACGCTCTATCGCCATGCGACGCGGCGCGGGCTTGCCCATGCGCTGATCGAGGTCCGCCAGGACCTGATCGCCGATGCAGCCGGCGTTGCCGAATGGGTCGAGCGGATTGGTGCCGTATTGGACACCATGCATCTCGGCGCGACACCGCATGGCGTCGTGATGCATGGGTCCCTGACCGGGCCGGTCGAGCCCCTTTCCTGAATGACGAGGACGCGATGACCGATATAGACCAGGCGACGCGCACCGAGCTTGAGGCGGCGGCTTTCCGCCGCCTGCTCGCGCATCTTTCCAGCCGGCCCGACGTGCAGAACATTGATCTGATGAACCTGGCCGGCTTCTGCCGCAATTGTCTCGCCAACTGGTACCGCGATGCCGCCGAGGCGAAAGGCCTCGCGATCTCGAAGGAGGTTGCCCGCGAGACCGTCTACGGCATGCCATATGAGGATTGGCGTGCGCTGCATCAGGGCGGCGCGAGTGCCGAAGCGCTCGCAGCCTTTGCCGAGAATCGTCCCAAGGACTGATCAAAAGCGGTGGAGAGCCAAGGCGCTGCGGCGCTGCTGGCGCTTGACCCGTCCCCCGGAAGCGGGCACTCACCCGGCTTGAGAAAGAATACGAGGAGTTCCTTCATGTCCAACGAAGACGTCCAGGGCGTCGCCGCCGCCCAGCTCCGCTCCATTGTCGAGCGGATCGAGCGGCTCGAGGAAGAAAAGAAGGCGATCGCGGACGACATCAAGGACGTCTATGGCGAGGCCAAGGGCAACGGCTACGACACCAAGGTGCTTCGCACGATCATTCGCCTGCGCAAGCAGGATGCCAGCGAGCGGGAGGAGCAGGACGCCATCCTTGACCTCTACAAGCAGGCGCTCGGGATGGTTTGAGCCAGCCGTAGCGGCCTCGCGCCGCCGGTGAGCTTGCTGGACGATGTTGATGCCCGGGACTTGTCCCGGGCATTGTGTTTTCAGGGCTTGGCCGCCGTTTGCGCGCCAGCGCGGGATCAGGCTGGCAAACAAAAAAGGACGCCGTGGCGACACGGCGTCCTTCTTTGTTTTGATCGATCGTGCAGGAAGCGTCAGCGCTTCAGCGAGACGGTCTGCTTGTAGTCGTTCGAGGCGAAGACGAGGGTTCCGACCGGGCGGACCATCGGTCCCGAGAAGCGATCGGTGCGCAGGCCCTCATAGGCGATACGTCCGAAGCCGAGCTGGATCGAGCGCTCAGGAGCTGTGAACAGGGCCGGCTCGCCGAACGGATGCGGCATTTCCATCTCGGCATAGGCCCGCTGGCGGGTCGAGCCGGGGCGGGTCACCAATTCGATCGTGCCAGCGTCGTAGCCGACCGCAGTGAAGCGGGCGAGCGGATCCTGCCAGTCTTCATTGCTCTCGACATTAGCGGCCGTCACGTCAGGCGCCGCGGCACGGCCAGCGACAAGTGCACCGGTACGGGCGTCAATGCGAGGCGCGCCTTCATCCGCGGCCGATGCGTAAGCGAGGACGGGCGCTCCGCCCATCGTATTGCCCTTGCCGACGGCCTCGGCGATGGCCTCCGCAGCGGTTGCAGGCTGATGGGCGGCCGGAAGGGCTGCCATCGCGACCTGCTCGGCACCTGCCGGTGCATTGAGAGCAGCAAGCTGAGCTGCAACGGCATGGCCGGAAACGGCGCCGGTCGAGGATGCGCTGGCGAGCGTGACAGCCGGCCGGGCAACCGGCGACGTGCGCGGCACGGGCAGGGCTTCGGAAGCGTCGGCGACCACGGCGACCGGCTCTTCCGCCGGTGCTTCGTGGCCAACCGGCGACGGCCGCGGAACGGGCGCCATCGCAACGACGGTCTCGACCGCGGCAGCATCGGCCTCGGCGACGACGGCCTGCTCGGCGGCGGGCGCGGTCTGCGGGATCGGCGACGGGCGCGGGACAGGCGCCATCGCGACGAGCATCGGGGCGGCCTCGCTGTCGGGCTCGGCGGCCGGAGCCGTCTTCGGCGCATCCTTGGCCGTGACGACAGGCGCATCGCTGTCGTCGTCGCCAGCAGCCGGAGCGGCCTTGCCGGATGCCTTCACGCTCGGCGCGATGTCGGCATTGTCTTCTTCTTCGTCGGCACCGCCGCCGAAGATGCGCTGCAGGAACGACTTGCCGCCGGCGCCGGAGGCGCTGGCCATGACGATCGCATCGCCGCCATTCGCCTTGCGGGCATTATAGGAGGCGAGCGCCTCGGCATAGCCGGGCAGGGGCTTGCCGTCGGAGGGGATATGCAGCGTCTTGCCGTCCGGGAAGATTCGCACGAGCTGTTCGCGCGTCATCTTCGGCCAGTGGCGAACGCTGCCGGTGTCCATGTGGACGAAAGGCGAGCCGGAGGTCGGATAGAAGCCGACGCCGCCGATCTGCATCTTGAGGCCGATCGCGCGTAGCTTCGGCAGCGCAACGTCCGGAATATAGAAGTCCATCGCCTTGCCGAGCATATGCTGGCTGTGCTTGGCGACGCCGCGCGAACGGGAGCGGAGCATGCCATTGGTCTCGGGCGAACGATAGCCGCAGACGACCTTGATCGGCACGCGCGAGCCGCTCTGCTGATAGACCTGCCAGATGAGGTCAAACAGATGCGGATCCATATTGGTGGGCTGGTTCTTGCGCCAGTCGCGCAGCACCCAGTTGAGGCGCTTCAAACCCTCGGGATCATAGCGTCCATTGCGCTTGAAGACGATCGTGCCGCCTTCGTTGGTATGGACGTTGACGAGGGTCAGGGCCCTGTCGCCAGCGGCCGCATCGGCTTCTCCGACGCGGGCGGTTACCAGCATGGTGCCGGCGACGAGCGCCGAAGCCGTCGCTACACGAACAGTGGAAGCCACTCGCTTCCGCCATCCGCCGTTGCGCTGAGATTGATTCATGTGACTAGTCAACCTGCTTCTGCGTCCACGGCCCGTTCGGGCGCCCCCGTCGAGGGCAGAATGCTTGAATAGAGTTAACCAGCATTTACCGTGATCGTCATTCTCTGGCCCTCGGTATCCGCACACAGGATGAGCGAACGATACTGGCTCACCATCCGGGTCAAGTGTGGCGACAACGCGGCAACACAAAGGCCGCGCATGGAAGCTCCATACGCGGTTTCGCATGTTCGGATGAAAATGTCGACCGTCTATTCGGCGCTAAGGGCCGAGCGCACGCTCCACGCGGGCGTTGTAGCCATAGATGTCGGGCCGCGTCTGTAGCTTCCCTGCATCATCGACGAACGCCGTGAAATAGGTGATGTGAATGGGGATCTTTTTGGGCAGCTTGACCCAGCTTTCGCGCCCGCCAATCATTTTGCGCAGCCGCTGCTTGGTCCAGCCGCCTTCATAGCCAAGCAGCACGTCGGCGAAATCGAGCGGGTTCTGGACGCGGACGCAGCCATGGCTGAAGGCGCGCGCATCGCGCTGGAACAGGCTCTTCGACGGCGTGTCGTGCAGATAGACCGAGTGCTCGTTGGGGAAGAGGAACTTGATCGAGCCGAGCGCATTGTCGTCGCCCGGAACCTGGCGGATCTGGATGTTGCGCGCACTCGCCGTGCTCCAGTCCACCGAGGACGGGCTAACGGGAACGACCTTGCCGCCCACTTTGGCCAAGACCTGATAGCCGTTGCGGGAGAGATAGGACGGATCCTGACGAGCCTTTGGCAGCATCTCCTTCATCGTGATGGAGGCGGGAATGTTCCAGCTCGGATTGACGACGATTGATTCCATCTCGTCGGAAAAGATCGGCGTCTGATTGGTGACTTTGCCGGTGACGACGCGTGTCTGGTGAACGACTGTGTCACCGTCGAAGACACGCACCTCGAATTCGGGAACATTCACCGCGACGTGGAAGGCGCCGAGGTCGCGCGGCAGCCACCGCCAACGCTCCATATTGGCGATGATCTCGGCGGTTTTGTTCTTTCCAACACCGTTCAGGAACGCGATCGTATTGCCGCCGGCAGCACCGTCGGCCTTGAGGCCGCTCGATGCCTGGAAGCGGGCGACCGCTTCTGCCAGGGCGTTGTCGTAAACGTCCGGATTGTCGCTGACCGGCGCGAGCGCCAGCCGGGCGCGCAGCAGCGGGACACGCGGATCGCTGGTGCCGAGCTTCAGCAGCTTGCCCTCGGCAATCGGAGCGGGTGCATCGGCGGGCTGCGTCTTGCGGGCCTCGGCGAGTGCTGCCTTCAGCGCCCGATATCCGGCATGCGGCGGATTGTAGCTGTCGACCGCGGCGGCGGCGTCCTTCGCGGACGAGACGCTGGCGAGAATCTCGACCGGATCGGGCAGCAGCGGCTTGATGGTGATCAGCTTGCCGACGGAAGCCGGATCGAGCCGGCCTGCATACGCTTGGCGCGCATAGGTGAGCAGCGCCCTGTCGAGAGTCATCTCGACGGCGGCGGCAAGATCGGGGCCGAGCGGCGCGGCGCTGCCGAGCGTCTTGGCCGGCAGTGCATAGGCGGCGGGATCAAGGCCGTCATCGGCGGCGCCCGCGATGCGCGCCATGACGGCTTGCGCCGACGGGGTCAGATGCCCGTCCTTCACCCAGACCGGCTGGTAGTCGCGCTCGGAATAGAATTCGGCCATCGCGGCGCGGTCGCGCTTCTCGAGGAACGTCTCCTTCGCCGGCGCAATGGCAATCGCAGCCTTCAGCGCGATGGCGGCCGGATCGCTGGCAACGTCAGCCACCGTCAGGCTCGCCACGCTGCCGGCGCGCTCGCGGAACGTCTTGCCCTCAGGCAGATAAGCGCTCGCAGATCCTGCCGTCAGCACGAGAAGCGCCGTTCCCGCCAACAATGCCGTCAAACGCTTCTCGATCATGGCTGTTTCCCTGCCGAACTTCTGACAGACGACGCACAAACGGGCCTGTCGTTCCCGCCCAGCTTCCGTTTCCGGGCCGGAACTTCTTTCAACACCCGTTCGGACGAAGACGCTGCGATCCTGGTCACTCTGCCGCGAGCTCCTCTTCACCATCGGCAATGCCGAGTTCCTTGAGCTTGCGATAGAGGGTGGAGCGCCCGATTCCGAGTTTCCGGGCAACCGTTGCTATGCGGCCACGGTAATGTTCGATGGCGAGGCGGATGGTGTCGGCCTCGATGGCTTCGAGCGTGCGGATATCGCCGCCAGCGTCGAAGATCATGACGGGCGTGTCGACAGCACTATCGGCCCTCGGCGCTGTGTCCGTGTCAGACAAGTCGATGGCCGGGCGCGTCGCCGGATCGTGCTGCGGCTCGATCTGCGGGAATTCGCCCGCCGTGATCATCGGCCCGTCCGCGAGCACGACCGCGCGGAACATCGCATTTTCGAGCTGACGGATATTGCCGGGCCAAAGGCTGCGCGAAAGCAAGTCGAGCGCATCAGGCGCGATCGCCTGGAGACGCGGCTTCTTCTCCTCGGCGGCGAAGCGGGCGAGAAAATGCCGGGCGAGCTCCGGGATGTCCTCGCGCCGTTCCCGGAGCGGCGGCACGCGGATCGGGAAGACGTTCAGGCGGTAATAGAGATCCTCGCGGAAGCGTCCTTCCTTCACGAGCGCGATCAAATCCCGGTTGGTGGCCGAGATCAGGCGGAAATCGACGCGAACCGACCGCTTGCCGCCAACTGGATCGACCTCGCCCTCCTGCAGCGCGCGCAGCAGCTTGACCTGCGCGTCGAGCGGCAGTTCCCCGACCTCGTCAAGGAACAGCGTGCCGTTATGCGCTTCCTGGAATTTGCCGGCGTGCTTCTCGGTCGCGCCGGTGAAGGCACCGCGCTCGTGGCCGAACAGGATCGATTCGACGAGATTGGCGGGGAGGGCACCGCAATTGACGGTGACGAAAGGCTTTGCCCGCCGCTCGCCCGAGCCCTGGATGGCTCGCGCGATCAGTTCCTTGCCGACGCCGCTCTCGCCCTCGATCAGGATCGGGATCGAGGAACTCGCCGCGCGGCGCGCCAGGGCGATGACGCGGTCCATGGCCGGGCTCGCCGTCACGATATCGCGGAAGCCCAGCGTGCCATTGGCCGAGCGTTTGACTCTCGCCAGTTCGCTTTCCAGCGTGCTGAGCCGCAGCGCATTGGCGATCGACACTTCGATGCGCTCAGGCGACATCGGTTTCACGACGAAGTCGGTCGCGCCGGCCCGCATCGCGCTGACGACGGTGTCGATGCCGCCATGCGCCGTCTGTACGATGACTGGCAGGCTGCGTCCGAGCGGCGGAAGACGTTCCAGCACGCCCATCCCGTCGAGCTCTGGCATTAAGAGATCGAGAATCATCAGTTGGAAGCGATCGCCGTCCGGGCCGGCGAGGCGGTCGAGCGCTGCGCGGCCATTTTCGACGGTCACGACCTCATGGCCGAGCCGGCTCGCGGCTGCTTCGAGCAGCCGGCGTTGCACGGGATCGTCGTCGACGATCAGAATTCTCGCGGACATGAAGGTCGACTGTGCTCCCGGTATCCGGCAAGGCGGCATGCGCTGCCGGCTTGCCGTGCCAAGCGCATGATCGCGGCGGTTCCTTAACGTCGGCCTTACGCCCGCCTTACGATCGCGTCATGTTGTGAAGTGTTGATTGATCGCGGTTGCTGACCCTATCTACGCAGCACCATCCTCGACATCCGGACATCACCCTATGCGCCCGACTGCCAAGCCAGCCTTCGCCCCCGCCGGCGTCGCGACCGCGACGACGAACGAGATCGGGCACCTGCCGGAATGGGACCTCACCGATCTCTATCCCGGCACGCAGTCTCCGGCGATCGAGGCCGATCTAGCCCGGGCCAGCCGCGATTCGGCTGAATTCGAGGCGAAGTGGAAGGGGACACTGGAGGTCCTGGCGCGCGAGGGCGGCCTCGTCGAGCCGATCCGCGCCTATGAGGCGCTCGATGAACTGCTTGGCCGGCTCGTCTCGTATGCCGGGCTCGTCTATTCCGGCGATACCACCGATCCGGCGGGCGCAAAGTTTTATGGCGACGTGCAGCAGAAGGTGACCGACGCCGGCACGCATGTGCTGTTCTTCACGCTCGAACTGAACCGGATCGACGATCAGGTGATGGAAGCAGCGATGGCGGCCGATCCGGCGCTGGCGCATTACCGGCCTTGGATCGAAGACGTCCGCAAGGAAAAGCCCTATCAGCTCGAGGATCGGGTCGAGCAGCTCTTCCACGAGAAGTCGGTGACAGGGCGCGGCGCCTGGAACCGGGTTTTCGACGAAACGATGGCTTCGCTGCGCTTCGACGTGAACGGCGAGATCCTGACGCTCGAGCCGACGCTCAACCTGATGCAGGATGCGGACGAGACGAAGCGGAAGGCTGCCGCCGAGGCGCTCGCCACTACCTTCTCGGAGAATATCCGTCTCTTCACGCTGGTGACCAACACGCTCGCGAAGGACAAGGAAATCTCCGATCGCTGGCGGGGTTTCCAGGATGTCGCGGAATCGCGCCATCTTGCCAATCGCGTCGAGCCCGAGGTGGTCGATGCGCTGGTCGCAGCCGTTCGGGCGGCCTATCCGCGTCTGTCGCATCGTTATTATGCGCTCAAGGCCAAATGGTTCGGCAAGGAACGGCTCGACCATTGGGATCGCAACGCGCCGCTGCCCAAGGTCGCGAGCCGCACCATTCCCTGGACGGAGGCACGCGATACCGTGCTTTCGGCCTATCGGCTGTTCTCGCCGGAGATGGCGTCGATCGCCGAGCAGTTTTTCGACAAGGGCTGGATCGATGCGCCGGTTCGTCCGGGCAAGTCGCCCGGCGCCTTCGCGCATCCGACCGTGCCCTCGGCGCACCCTTATGTACTGCTCAACTACCAGGGCAAGACGCGTGACGTGATGACCCTCGCGCATGAGCTTGGCCATGGCGTGCACCAAGTGCTGGCCGCCCCTCAGGGCGCGCTGATGGCGCCGACGCCGTTGACGCTGGCCGAGACGGCGAGCGTGTTTGGCGAGATGCTGACCTTCCGCGCGCTTCTCGACGCGACCACCGACGGCGTGCAGAGGAAGGCGATGCTCGCGTCCAAGGTGGAGGACATGATCAACACCGTCGTGCGGCAGATCGCGTTCTATTCCTTCGAGCGTAAGGTCCACACTGAGCGGCGCGAGGGCGAGCTCACGGCCGATCGCATCAACGGCATCTGGATGGATGTGCAGCGCGAAAGTCTCGGCGACGCGATCCGCCTCTCGCCGGGCTATGAGGTGTTCTGGACCTACATCCCGCACTTCATCCATTCGCCGTTCTATGTTTACGCCTATGCCTTCGGCGATTGCCTGGTGAACTCGCTCTATGCCGTCTATCGCGAGGCGGAGAGCGGCTTCCAGGAGCGCTATTTCGACCTCCTGAAGGCGGGCGGCACCAAGCACCATTCCGAGCTGCTCGCTCCGTTCGGACTCGACGCACGCGATCCCGAATTCTGGCAGAAGGGCCTCTCGGTCCTCGAAGGCTTCATCGCTGAGTTGGAAGAGATGGAGGGGTAGTTTCTTGAAACCGGGCTCATCCTCCGTTGTACACAATGTACAACGGAGGATGAGCCATGAAGCTTGGGATCAAGAAGATCGGCAATTCGACGGGTTTGATCCTGCCGAAGGATTTGCTCACGCGGCTCAATCTCAGCCAGGGCTAATGGGTGAGCGTGACCGATAATGCCGACGGGTCAGTGACGATCTCCCCCTACGACGCCGATTTCGAGGAATCGATGGCGATCGTTGACGACATCATGGTGGAGTATCGGGATGCGCTGCGCGCGCTCGCCAAATGATCGAGCCAAGGTGGCTGTCGCTCAGAGAGGTTCTGGTCGCGCACGAGCGCCAGTTGTTGCGGTTTGGCGGTCCGGCAGGCTTGCGTGCTCCGGGGCCGCTCGAGTCTGCGCTCGATCAGCCGCGCAACAAATGGACGTATGGAGAGACGGATCTCCCCGTCCTCGCATCGGCATATGCTTACGGCATCGCACGCAATCGCCCCTTCATTGACGGAAACAAGCGCGCGGCGTTTGTTGCAATGGTGCTGTTCATTCGTCGCAATGCCGTCCTGTTTGCTCCCCCGCCTGCAGAGTCGACCCTCGCCATCCTCGGCCTTGCCGCCGGTGAGATCTCCGAGGACAGCCTCGCGCGCTGGATCCGCGACCGCATGCCAGCGGCGGACTGACGCGGCGCGTTGTTTGCTGCAGCCCTTGCAGCGCCGCGCCGGGGCCGCATGTTAGGGGCTCTGCCTCGAAGGGTGCCGCTTCTCATGTCCGATTCCGAACGCAATCGCCTCTCTGGCCGACTGTCACGCTATGCCCGCGTTGGTGTGAATGTCGGCGGGGTCGCGGCCAAGGTGGCCGGCGCGCGGCTGTTCGGAACCAGCCTCGATAAGGGCAAGAACGCCGGCGAACTGGCGGCGGCGCTCGGCGGCCTCAAGGGGCCGCTGATGAAGGTCGGCCAGATCCTCTCGACGGTGCCGGATCTCGTGCCGCCCGAATATGCAGCCGAGCTATCGCAGCTCCAGTCCAACGCGCCGCCGATGGGCTGGCCGTTTGTGCGGCGGCGGATGCAGGCCGAGCTTGGTCCTGACTGGGAGCAGCGCTTCGGCTCCTTCGATCGCCAGCCTGCCGCGGCGGCTTCGCTCGGCCAGGTGCACCGGGCGGTCGGCAAGGATGGCCGCGCGCTGGCGGTGAAGCTGCAATATCCGGACATGCAGTCGGCCGTCGAGGCTGACCTGACGCAGCTCAGAATGTTGTTTTCGGTCTATCGGCGCATCGATGCCTCGATCGATACCAGCCAGATTCTGGAGGAGATCAGCGCCCGCATTCGTGAGGAGCTCGACTACGGCCGCGAGGCGCGCCATGCGTTGCTCTACAAGATCATGCTCGACGGCCAGTCGCTGGTGCGCGTACCGGAGGTCGAGCCCAATTTGTCGACGCAGCGGCTACTGTCGCTGACCTGGCTCGAGGGCGGACGGCTGCTGGACTTCCGCGATCGCTCGCTTGAGGAGCGCAACCGGATCGCGACTGCGATGTTCCAGGCCTGGTGGTCGCCGTTCGCCCATTACGGCGTCATTCACGGCGACCCGCATCTCGGCAATTACACCGTCTTCGAGGAGGATGGCGTCGCGGGCGGCATCAACCTGCTCGACTATGGCTGTATCCGCATCTTCCCGCCGGTCTTCGTCGACGGCGTCGTCAATCTTTTCCACGGTCTGCTCGAGGATGACCGGGCGCGGGTCGTGGCTGCCTATGAGAGCTGGGGCTTCGTTGGTCTTTCCAATGAATTGATCGATGCGCTCAACATCTGGGCGCGCTTCATCTATGCCCCGCTGCTTGATGATCGTGTCCGCACCATCGCCGACGGTGTGGCGCCGGCCGAATATGGCCGCCGCGAGGCCTTCCGCGTTCATCAGGTGCTCAAAGAGAAGGGGCCGGTGACGGTGCCGCGCGAGTTCGTCTTCATGGACCGCGCCGCCATCGGGCTCGGCGCGGTGTTCCTGCATCTGCGGGCAGAGCTGAATTTCCATCGCCTGTTCATGGAGACGCTGGACGGCTTCGACGCGCGGCTGCTCGGTCTTCGCCAGCAGGCGGCGCTGGGCGGCGTCGGACTGGCTTGATATCGCCGTTTCTCTATGGTGCGGCAGCGCTCGCCGAGATTGCCGGCTGCTTCGCCTTCTGGAGCGTGTTCCGCGCCAACGCGTCGCTCGGCTGGCTACTGCCTGGCCTCGGGGCGCTCGTTCTCTTCGCATTTCTGCTGACATTGACGCCGGCCGCCAGCGCGGGTCGGACATTCGCCGTCTATGGCGGCGTCTATATCGCGGCGTCTCTGGCCTGGCTTTGGGCCGTCGAAGGCATCCGCCCGGATCGCTTCGATCTGATTGGCGGGGCGATCGCGCTGGTCGGCGCCGCGGTGATCCTCTGGGCACCCCGCGCGAACTGAGCGCGTCAGCGTGGCGGATTGCGAGGCGTTATCTTCTGAGCTATAGCCCCGGGCAGCCTGAGTTCAGTCGAGGAGCCCGATCCGATGGCCGAAAGCCCCATGGACTACGCGGAACATGACCGCACCTATCACTTCTTCATCGGGCTGACGAAATACGGCACGATCGCCGTCGTGGTCATCCTGATCCTGATGGCGCTGTTCCTGCTCTGACAGAACGCGCTGCCGCGCCGGCGCGGTGTTGGCCGGCCGGCATCCGGAAGAGACGGTTGCCGTCCGTTTCCAACATCGAGGACCATTCATGAAGATCGGTGTACCGGCGGAGATCGACGGCGGGGAGACGCGCGTCGCCGCGACGCCCGAGACGATCAAGAAATTCATCGCGCTCGGCGCCACGGTCGCCGTCGAACGCGGCGCTGGCCTCGCCTCGCGCATCACGGATCCTGATTATGAAGCCGTTGGCGCGACGATTGCGCCGGACGCGGCTGCAGCCGTTGCTGATGCCGATGTGGTGCTGAAGGTTCGCCGACCGCTCGAAAGCGAGCTGCCCGGCTACAAATCTGGCGCACTGGTCATCGCGACCATGGACCCCTACGGCCATGAGGATGCGGTCAATGCCATGGGCGAAGCCGGCATCACGGCGATCGCCATGGAGTTCATGCCGCGCATCACCCGCGCGCAGGTCATGGACATCCTTTCCAGCCAGGCCAATCTCGCTGGCTACCAGGCGGTGATCGACGCGGCCTCGACCTATGATCGCGCGCTGCCGATGATGATGACCGCCGCCGGCACTGTTCCGGCGGCCCGCGTTTTCGTCATGGGCGCCGGTGTCGCGGGTCTGCAGGCGATTGCGACCGCCCGGCGTCTTGGCGCGGTGGTCACGGCGACCGATGTCCGCCCGGCCGCCAAGGAGCAGGTCGAGAGCCTCGGAGCGAAGTTCGTCGCCGTCGAGGACGAGGAGTTCAAGCAGGCCGAAACGGCGACCGGCTACGCAAAGCCGATGTCGCCCGAATATCAGGTCAAGCAGGCGGCGCTCGTTGCCGAACACATCAAGAAGCAGGACATCGTCATCACGACCGCCCTGATCCCGGGACGCGCCGCGCCGCGCCTCGTGACTGCGGCGATGGTTGCCTCGATGCGGCCTGGCGCCGTGCTGGTCGATCTCGCGGTCGAGCGCGGCGGCAATGTCGAGGGCAGCAAGCCCGGTGAAGTCGTCGATCTCGATGGACGCCGCATCGTCGGATACCTCAACGTGGCCGGCCGCATCGCGGCCACGGCGTCCCAGCTCTACGCGAAAAACCTTGCGGCCTTCCTGGAGACGCTGGTCGACAAGACGAGCAAGGAACTGGCCGTCAACTGGGATGATGAACTCGTCAGGGCGACGGTGCTGACGCGCGACGGTGCGGTCGTGCATCCTGCCTTCAAGCCGAAGACCGTCACCGCGGACGAAGGGAGCCTCTGATGGCCAATTTGACGCCGGAACAGGCGGCTGCCGTCGCCCAGCAGGCCGCCGATGCCGCGACCGCGGCTGCCGAGGCCGCCCAGCAGGCTGCCCGCGCTGCCCATCAATATGCCGCCCAGGCCGGCGTGCCGGGCGATGGCGGACTGGCGGATGCCACCAGCCTTGCGCTTCACGCGGCAACGGGCGGGGCCATTGATCCCTTCGTCTTCCGCCTCTCGATCTTCGTTCTCGCGATCTTCGTCGGCTACTACGT
This sequence comes from Kaistia soli DSM 19436, assembly GCF_900129325.1. Taxonomy (GTDB): domain Bacteria; phylum Pseudomonadota; class Alphaproteobacteria; order Rhizobiales; family Kaistiaceae; genus Kaistia; species Kaistia soli. The sequence continues at coordinate 27,436 of NZ_FQUP01000007.1, forward strand.
CGTCTGGCAGGTGACGCCGGCACTGCATACGCCGTTGATGTCGGTCACCAATGCGATCTCCTCGGTGATCGTGGTCGGCGCCTTGCTGGCGGTGGGCGTGGACGCAGTCGGCAATACGGCAGGCCATGGCCTTGCCCAGGGCTTCGGCTTTGTCGGGCTGATCCTTGCGAGCGTCAACATCTTCGGCGCCTTCCTCGTCACCAGCCGCATGCTGGCGATGTACAAGAAAAAGACGAAGTGAGGATCGCGCCATGACAACCGCCAACATCACGGCCGTCCTCTATCTCGTCTCCGGCGTCCTGTTCATCATGGCTCTGCGCGGGCTTTCGAGCCCGGCAACGTCGCGGCAGGGCAACCTCTACGGCATGGTCGGCATGGCAATCGCCATCCTGACGACGCTGGTGCTCGCCGCGCCATCGAGCGCGACCGCCTGGGCATTGATCATCCTTGGCCTCGGCATCGGCGGCGGCATCGGCGCGGTTATCGCCCGCCGTATAGCGATGACCGCGATGCCGCAGCTCGTCGCCGCTTTCCACTCGCTGGTCGGCCTCTCCGCCGTCATGGTCGCCGCCGCCGCGCTCTATGCGCCGGCTGCCTTCGGGATCGGCGAGGTTGGCGACATCCACCGCCAGGCGCTGTTCGAAATGAGCCTCGGCGTCGCGATCGGCGCAATCACCTTCACCGGCTCGGTGATCGCCTTCCTGAAGCTCAACGGCAACATGTCTGGCAAGCCGATCATCCTGCCGATGCGGCATCTGATCAACATCGCGCTCGCCGCGCTGCTGGTCGTGCTGATCATCGCGCTGGTTTCGAGCGGCAACCCGACGCTGTTCTGGCTGATCGTCCTCGTCAGCCTCGTCCTCGGCGGTCTGATCATTGTGCCGATCGGCGGCGCCGACATGCCGGTCGTCGTCTCGATGCTCAATTCCTATTCCGGCTGGGCGGCGGCGGGCATCGGCTTCACGCTCGGCAACACCGCGCTCATCGTCACGGGTGCCTTGGTCGGCTCTTCGGGCGCGATCCTCTCCTACATCATGTGCAAGGCGATGAACCGCTCGTTCATCTCCGTCATCCTCGGCGGCTTCGGTGGCGAGCAGGCTGCAGCCGCTGGCGGCGCGGTCGAGCAGCGTCCTGTGAAGCAGGGCTCGGCCGAGGACGCGGCCTTCATCATGAAGAACGCCTCGAAGGTCATCATCGTGCCTGGCTATGGCATGGCAGTGGCGCAGGCCCAGCACGCGCTGCGCGAAATGGCCGACAAGCTGAAGCATGCCGGCGTCGAGGTGAAATACGCCATCCATCCGGTGGCCGGGCGCATGCCGGGCCATATGAACGTGCTGCTGGCCGAAGCCAATGTTCCCTATGACGAGGTGTTCGAACTCGAGGACATCAACTCGGAATTCGCACAGGCCGACGTCGCCTTCGTCATCGGCGCCAATGACGTGACCAATCCGGCGGCGAAGACCGACAAGACCTCGCCGATCTACGGCATGCCAATTCTCGATGTCGAGAAGGCGGGGACAGTGCTCTTCATCAAGCGCGGCATGGGCTCGGGCTATGCCGGCGTTGAGAACGAACTGTTCTTCAAGGACAACACCATGATGCTCTTCGCCGACGCGAAGAAGATGGTCGAGAGCATCGTGAAGTCGCTCGACTGAACGAAGGGCCGCCTCCTTCCGACAAGCGGCCGCCTTCGGGTGGCCGTTTGCTTTTGAGGGCGTGCTGAATGCGCAAGTTCCGCACCTGTGGAGGTCCGACAGATGGGTGATCCGGCTATCGCATCGTTCGAGCTGCGGCAGCTCCGTGCGCCGGATGCCGAAGCATTTCGCGCCCTGCGCCTTGCCGGTCTCATCAACGCGCCGACGGCCTTTGGGGCCAGCCCGGCTCAGGAGGTGGCGCGTCCGATCGAGACGGTTCGGGCGCTGCTTGACGCGGCACCCAACGCCGTTTTTGGAGCCTTTGTCGAAGGGCGGCTGGTGGGTCTCGCTGGCTTCTTCAGGCATGACGGAGACAAGGCGCGCCATCGCGGCCAACTCTGGGGCGTCTATGTCGACCCTGCTGTGCGAGGGCGAGGGGTTGCCCGCCGTCTCGTTGAGGCGGTGATCGATCACGCACGCCGCCATGTTGCCATTCTCGAGGCGGCGGTTTCGGTCGGCAACGATCATGCCGGGGCGCTCTATAGCGTGCTCGGGTTTGAAGCCTATGCGCGCCACCCGGCGGCGCTCATGGTCGAGGGCGCCTTCATCGACGAGATTTTGCTGCGCCTCGATTTCCGCGCGTAGCCGGTCGAGCGTGCGCTCTTGGGCCTGCGCTCTTGGCGGGCCTGTCATGCCGGCTCGAACAGAGCCGCGGGAGACGACTACCGGCCAGTCAGCAGCGTGTATCAGGCGCCGTTCGGAGCCGTGCGGCGCATGCCGTCGCGGGCTGGGACGTAGCCCGGATTGATGATCTGGGCGCGGGCGAAAGCATCATGCGCCTTGCCGGGCTCGCCGAGCTTTTCGAGCGCGAGACCCTGATAGGTCCAGCCGAGATAGGACTGCTTGTCCTTCCGGACGGCGATGTTGAAATCGTCAAGCGCCGCCTTGTAGTCGCCCATCGCGAGATAGGAGAGACCGCGGCTGAGATAGGGATCGACCGTGTTCGGCGCATAGGTCGTCGCGGCGGTCAGATCCTGGATCGCGTCGTCATGGCGGTTCTGGCTCTGATAGATCAGAGCGCGGTTGTAATAGCCCTTCGGGTCGTTCGGCTCGAGCTGGATGGCGCGCGTCAGGTCGGCCAGCGCCAGATCGACCTGCCCCTGCGAGCGATAGAGATTGGCACGGCCGACATAGGCGTCGCTGTAGTTCGGATTGAGCTGGATCGCGGTGTTGTAGTCCGCCAGTGCCTTCTGGTCCTGCTTCATGCGCCGCTCGACAAGCGCGCGATTGGAGTAGGCCTGGTAGAAGTTCGGGTTAAGCTGGATCGCCCTGTTGAAGTCGGCGAGGGCGTCCTCATAGCGGCCAGCGCGGCCATAGGCCGTGCCGCGCACATTGTAGCTCGAGGCGTCGTTCGGGCTCTGGCTGACGACCGCGCTCAGTGAGGCGATATTGGCCGGCGAGGCGATCGCCGGGTCGATGCCCGCTTCCGGGCCTGGCAAGCCGGACTGGCAGCCCGCGAGGGCGAGGGCGATGAGCGAGCCACCGATAAAATGGCCCGCAGTTCTCGATCCGCCCGGTCGGCGCAGCATCAGCATCGAGACGTTCATGGGCGGCTCCTCATTCGGTGTGTCCAGGCGCCAGGATGAAGACGAGCAAAGGGCAACGAACACCGCGCCTGCGGGCTCGTTACCCTTATGACCTTAGCGGAAGGGCGAAAGGATGGCGCCGACTAAAGTCGGCCGCCAGTCTCAGTGCTTGTTCGCTTTCGGCGCCGCGACGATGCCGAGCTCGCGCTGGGCCTTCTTGCGCGCCAGCTTGCGGGCGCGGCGAACGGCCTCGGCCTTCTCACGAGCGCGCTTCACGGACGGCTTCTCGTAGAAGTCGTGGAGCTTCATCTCGCGGAAGATGCCTTCTCGCTGCATCTTCTTCTTGAGGACCTTGAGCGCCTGGTCGACGTTGTTGTCGCGAACGAGTATCTGCACGCGGTTGCGTCCTGTCTTGATCCGATCGGTAGGGTTTGCGGGAACGTCAGGCGCGCTTCGCTAACAAATCTGCGGCCTTTGTCCCGAATTCGGGGGCTCTCATAGCAGAAGCCGCAAAGGGCGTCAAAGCGTCTGCGGGACGAAAAGCGCGGATTTTCGGTGTTTTTGAGCCGTCTCAGCCGCTATGTGTCATTGCTGACGCATGATCCGGGTAAAGGAATGACACTGTGAAGCTCGAGAACAAACTGGCCATCGTCACCGGCGGCGCAAAGGGAATCGGCTTCGCCATTGCCGAACGCTTTCTTCAGGAGGGCGCGCGGGTCGTCATCGCCGACATCGACGAGGACGCAGGGTCAGCGGCGGTCCAGCGCCTCGGCGCGGAGGGGGCCTGCCGTTTTGTGCGCTGCGATGTCGGCGATCGCGACGACGTCGCCAATCTCGTCGCGGCCGCAATGACCTTCGGCGGCGAGATCGATATTCTCGTCAACAATGCCGGAATCGTCGCAGGTGGTGATTTTCTCGATGTCGCCGAAGAAGATTTCGACCGCGTGCTGCGCGTCAACCTGAAAGGCGCATTCCTGTGCGGACAGGCGGTGGCGCGCCACATGGCTGCGCGGGTCGACGCCGGCGGCACAGCCGGTGCGATCGTCAACATGACATCGGTTAATGCAGTCTTCGGCCTGCCAAACCAGGTGCCCTATACGGCCTCGAAGGGCGGGCTCATGCAGCTCACGCGGGCGATGGCCGTCTCGCTCGCGCCGCGCGGCATCCGCGTCAATGCGATCGGCCCCGGCTCGATCGCGACGGATATTCTTGCCAGCGTCAACAGCGATCCCGAAGCGAAGCGGCGGCTTCTGTCGCGGACGCCGCTCGGCCGTATCGGGGAGCCTTCGGAAATCGCCGCCATCGCCGCGTTTCTGGCATCGGACGATGCCAGCTATATCACGGGCGAGACGATCTACGCCGATGGCGGCCGTCTCGCGCTCAATTACACCGTCGCCGTCAAGGATTGAGGGCGGCGGGACGTTCTTACTAGAGGTCCTCGTCGTCCTCGACCGGACCCTTCAGCGACTTCAGCTTCGCGAAGACTGCGTCGGCGTCGAGTTCGTCTTCCTTCGGCTCTTCCGGGCGATAGGAACGGAGCGCTGCGGAGGCGAGCGCGTCGGCAGCCGTCGTCTCCTCGGGGCGCAGCAGCGTCTCGCCATCGGCACCGACTTCGCGCGGCGGGGCGCTCTTCGCGGCCTTCTCGACTTCGAAATCGAGATCGATCTGCGAGCAGAGACCGAGTGTCACCGGGTCCATCGGCGTGAGATTGGTCGAGTTCCAGTGGCTGCGACCGCGGATCGAGTCGATCGTTGGCTTGGTCGTGCCGACCAGACGCATGATGGCGGCGTCCTTCAGCTCCGGATGGCTGCGTAGCAGCCACAGAATGGCGTTCGGACGGTCCTGGCGGCGCGAAACCGGCGTGTAACGCGGGCCCTTGCGCTTCTGAACGGGAACGCGAACCTTGGTCTCGGCCATCTTCAGCTTGTATTTCGGATCGCGCTGGGCGCGGTCGATTTCTTCACGCGTGAGCTGACCCGTCAGGACCGGATCGAGCCCCTTGATCGTCTGTGCGGCTTCGCCATCGGCGATCGCCTTCACTTCGAGCGGGTGCAGCTTGCAGAATTCGGCGATCTGGTCGAACCCGAGCGAGGTGTTTTCGACGAGCCAGACGGCGGTCGCCTTCGGCATCAGCGGGATGTTCGACATAAGTCTCTCCTGATCGCTCGCCCGGTTGTCCGCCGGAGGAGCAGGATTTCGTCTGATTGACGGGGTATGCCGGCTATATAGACCCCTGGACCCTTTGAATCAAACTATTCGGCTGCTTGCGGCGATGGCATCGGCGCCAGCGTCAAAAACAACGGGCGCGGCCAAGCCGCGCCCGTCATCGTCGAAAGCTGTTTCTTAGTTGGCCGGAGCAGGCGTCGCGGGTGCGGGCGCCGGTTCAGCCGGGGCAGGAGTCGCAGGAGCCGGTGTGGCCGGGGCAGGCGCCGGTGCGGTCTCAGTCGCTGCCGGCGGCGGAGGCGGCGGAGCGACGGTGCTGCGGGACTGCCACCAGAACCACGCGATCACGATCACGACGACGACGACAACCACCCAAATCCACGTATTTTGGCGTTGCATTCCGTTCCTCCTTGTTCTTCAGGAACTCAGACACTGTATTCCATACCTGATTCACGCGTCGTTACGAAGTGCAGTGGCAAGAAGCGGCCTTCTGAGGGCATGATCACGCTGCTGCGCTCGGATGACCATTTATGAAGGCACCGCCGACGCGCGGCATCGACTGATGGGCGTCTTGCTCAGACGCGGTCACGAAAGATTTCGGCGCAGCACTTGCTGAGACGAACGGCGCTGTCCACCTCTGACACCCAGTCGAGCGGGATATAGTGGTGGAGTCCGTCGGGAGAATCGCGCCGCGTCAGCTTGATCTCGTTATCGGGAAGCACGCGGTCGACGAACCCGACGCGGTTACCGCGCGAATCCAGCACCTGCATCCTGCTGAGGATCATATTCGAATTGATCATGGCCTCCCTCCTTCAAACAAAGTTCAATGCGCGAAGGACGGCTTGGTTTCATGGCTTCCCGGTGAGGAGCATGATTTTCCCGATGTGGCCGGAACGTTCCATAAGTTGATGCGCCTTTGCCGCTTCGCGAAGCGGAAGCATCGCATCGATCACCGGACGGACGCGGCCGGACTCGATCAGCGGCCACACCTCGCGATGGACCGCTGCAGCGAGCCGTTCCTTGAAGGCCACAGGTCGTGCCCTCAATGTCGATCCTGTCCAGGTCAGGCGCCGTGTCATCAGGCGCTGCGCGTCGAACTGGATCTCCGATCCGCCGAGAAACGCGATCTGTACGATCCGGCCATCTTCAGCCGCGGCCGCCATGTTGCGGGCGACATAGTCGCCGCCGACCATGTCGAGGATGACGTCGGCGCCACGACCCTCGGTGGCTGCCCTGGTCGCAGCCACGAAATCCTCCTCGCGATAGTTGATCGCCACGGAGGCGCCGAGGTTGATGCAGGCCGTGCACTTGTCGCTTGAGCCGGCTGTTGCGATCACCCGCGCACCGCGCGCCGCTGCGATCTGGATCGCGATCGTGCCGATTCCGGATGTTCCGCCATGCACCAGCAGCGTTTCGCCGGCGACGAGGCCACCGCGCTCGAACACGTTGTGCCACACGGTGAACACCGTTTCCGGCAGCGCTGCAGCCTCGACCAGTGACAGGCCGGCTGGGATGGGAAGGGCACAGCCGGATGACGCCACGGCATATTCGGCATAGCCGCCGCCCGCGAGCAGGGCTGTTACCGCGTCGCCGATCGCATGGCCGATAACGCCCGATCCGAGAGCCACGACCTGGCCGGAAACCTCGAGTCCCGGCAGGTCGGATGCGCCCTTTGGCGGCGGGTAGAGTCCTTGGCGCTGGAAGGTGTCCGGCCGGTTGACGCCTGAAGCCGCGACCTTGATCAGGATTTCACCTGGACCGGGGCGGGGAAGGGGCCGATCGACGAGATGAAGCACCTCGGGTCCGCCGGCGCCTTCAATCGCGATGGCGGCCATTGTGGCGGGAAGGTCGGGCATGCGGGCTGTCCTCATCGGCGTCGCTGCAAGGGGCGAACATTGTTGCTAGTCTCCGTCCCAGAAGGTCTCGAAGCAAGCGCAGGAGGTGCCACGATGGCGTTGTTCGATGAGCCAGCCAAGGAGAAGCCGCTGCCGCACCGGCTCGGCGAGGACGTTTCGGCCCTCTCCATCGATGAATTGCAGGAAAGGGTTGGGCTGCTCGAAGCCGAGATCGTCCGGCTGCGCGCGGCGATCGAGGGCAAGACTGCCTCGCGCCACGCAGCCTCATCCTTTTTCAAGAGCTGAAGAATGTTAGCAAAGCATTAACCTTTACGGTCGATTATATGGGGTGTCCGGTTCTCCGGACTGGAGCGGGGCCTGTCCGCTCTGTTTCTCTCCCTCCCTGTTGACCTATAAGAGCCGTGCCAGAAGCGGCTCTTTTTTTGTTCGCTCGGCCACGTGTCGCGGCTGGCAGGAATCCCTTAGCGGTTCGCTGCCATGCTGCGCCGAAGAATTTGGCTGCCTGAGGGCGGCTCGGGAGATTGGCAGGCGCGATGAGCAACGATAATTCCACCAAGGAGGACGACGTCGCGCCGATCGTTTTCGGCCGGCGCTTCGCGCATTCCGAGACGTTCAAGACGCTGTTCCGCGAGGGCATGGACTTGGTCGAGGAGACGGCTGCGTATCTCGACGGAGATGGCCGCTCCGAATCGCGCGACCTGATGCGCGCCGCTTCTCTCGGCTATGCGACCGAATCGATGCGCCTGACGACGCGGCTGATGCAGATCGCATCATGGCTCCTGCTGCAGCGCGCCGTGAACGACGGCGAGATGACCGCCGAACAGGCCGGCCAGGAACAGGCGAAGGTCCGCCTCCGGGGCTACAATTCCTCCATCACCGGCCCGGCCTGGGACGAACTTCCGGCGCGGTTGCGTTCGTTGATCGAGCGGTCCATCCGACTGCAGGATCGGGTCGTGCGGCTCGACGACGCGCTTTCCGGCGCTCCGACGGAGGCCCCGGCTGATAATCCCGTGGGTTATCAGATCGGACGGCTCGCCCGCGCATTTGGCGGCGGCGAATAGCTAGGCGACGTTCCAAAATCCAGCTGTTCGAAATGAAAAACCCCGACGCAGGCGCCGGGGTTTTTCATTTCTGGACTTCGGGACTGATGATCAGCCGCCGATGAAGCCCTTGAACTTGTTGTTAAAGCGCGAGACGCGGCCGCCGCGGTCGAGCAGCGTCTGGTTGCCGCCGGTCCAGGCCGGATGCGTCGACGGATCGATGTCGAGCTGAAGCTTTGCGCCCTGCTCGCCATAGGTCGACCGGGTCTGGTACTCAGTGCCGTTCGTCATCACGACCGTGATGGCGTGGTAGTCAGGATGAATGCTCTTCTTCATCGCTCGGTCCTTCGAAACCGGTCGCATCAGGACCGCTTTGCCGGCCGGGCCTGGCGCCCGTACGGCCACATGAATGGGAAAGCCGGCCGCGCACAGGCGACCGCTCTATCGGGGCGACGATATAGCCCACCCCTTCCGGACGCACAAGAGCGGACGCGCGCTTGAAACGGCCGAATCCCTCATGCAACTAAGCCGGAGGAGCGGCGCCGGCCGCGCGAGGGATCGAAAGCGACATGACTGACCGCGACGACCGGCGGCGGGAGGCGACGAATCGCTCGCGCGGCGCGTTGAAGCCGCTGCGGATGCTGGTGCCCTATGTGCTGCGCTACAAGCCGCAACTGGCCGGCGCCGCGCTCGCGCTCATCGCCGCTGCCGCTGCGACACTGACCGTGCCGATGGCCGTCCGGCGGATGATCGATCATGGCTTCAACGCTGACGACGCCGCGGCAATCAACACCTATTTCCTGGCGCTGATCGCGGTCGTCGCGGTTCTGGCCGCCGCGTCCAGCCTCCGCTTCTACTTCGTCACCTGGCTCGGCGAGCGTGTGGTGGCGGATCTGAGGGCCGACGTCTTCCGTCATCTCGCCTCGCTCGGCATCGACTTCTTCGATCGCAACCGTTCCGGCGAGATCACGTCGCGCCTCACGGCTGACACGACGCAGATCAAGGCCGTCGCCGGCGCCAATGTCTCGATCGCGCTCAGGAACATCGTGATGTTCATCGGCGCCATCGGGCTGATGGTGGTGACCAGCCCCGGGCTTTCGGCACTGGTTCTGGTCGCGCTTCCCGTGGTGGTGTTGCCGCTGGTTGGATTCGGCCGCAGGGTGCGGGTTCGTTCGCGCAAGGCACAGGACATGCTGGCGGATGCCTCGGCCTATGCCAGCGAGGCAATCGGCGCGATCCGCACGGTCCAGGCTTCGACGGCCGAGGTTGCCGTTACCGGTCGTTTCGCCGGCGCAGTCGAGTCGGCCTTTGCCGCGGCGCGCCAATCGACGGCCGCCCGCGCCGCGCTGACTGCCTTCGGCATCTTCATGGTGTTCTCCAGCATGGTCGCGATCCTCTGGTGGGGCGCGCAGGACGTACTGGCCGGCCGGATGAGCCCGGGAACGCTCGGCCAGTTCCTTTTCTACGCCGTGATCGGCGCGGGGGCTCTCGGCGAACTCAGTCAGGTCTGGGGCGATATCGCCAATGCCGCCGGGGCAGCCGAGCGGCTATCGGAGATCCTCGACGAGCGCGCCAGCATCGCCGCGCCTGCATCGCCCCTGCCGATGCCACAACCTGCGCGCGGGGCGATCGCGTTCGAGAATGTGTCGTTCCGCTATCCCGAGGGTGGCCGCGAGGCCGCGATCACCGGCATCGACTTCGCGATCCGCCCCGGCGAGCGGATCGCTGTCGTCGGCCCGTCCGGTGCCGGCAAGTCGACCCTGTTCAACCTGATCCTGCGCTTCTACGACCCGACAAGCGGCCGCGTCCTCTTCGATGGGATCGACCTTGCTGGGCTCGATCCGCTCGCGCTCCGAAGCCAGATCGCGATCGTTCCGCAGGACCCGACAATTTTTGCCGCTACTGCGGGCGAGAACATCGCTTTTGGCGACGTGGCGGCCACGCCTGAGGCGATCCGCGCTGCCGCGCGCGCCGCGCATGCCGACGGGTTCATCGCTGCCCTGCCGGAGGCCTATGGGACCGAACTCGGCGAGCGCGGCGTGACACTATCGGGTGGCCAGCGCCAGCGCATCGCTATCGCCCGCGCCCTGTTGCGGGACGCGCCGCTTCTTTTGCTCGACGAGGCGACCAGTGCGCTCGACGCCGAAAGCGAGGCGGCCGTGCAGGAGGCGCTCGACCGCCTCATGGCTGGTCGAACGACAATCGTCATTGCCCATCGCCTGGCGACGATCCTCAAGGCCGACCGCATCCTCGTGATGGATGGCGGAAGGATCGTCGAGGAGGGCCGCCACGAGCAGCTTGTTGCCGCAGGCGGCCTCTACGCGCGGTTGGCGCGGTTGCAGTTCCGCGCCGACGCGGCCTGAGATCAGGGCAAGCCCGCGATCAGGGCAGCCAGGCCTTGAGGCGTTCACGCTGAAGATAAATCAGTACGAGCAGCAAAGCCGCGATGACGATCGTGTGGACGACGTCGCCATGCAGCACGAAAGCTTGCGCGAGAAATGCGCCGGCATCGACGCAGAGCAGGAGAACGGCGCCGAGGACCGACACCGCCGGTACCAGCAGCGCAATTCCTCCAATGAGTTCTAGAAGGCCGGTCAAATAGCGGAACCATTGGCCGAGGCCAATCATGCCGAATTCCTCGACCATCATCGTCTGCCCTGAGAGCTTCATGAAGGCTGCAAAGAGGAAGAGCGCCGCCAGCAGGATGCGCAGGATCCAGATGACGATCGTCGTTACGCGGGAAGGGGCGGCAAGGGTGGCCATGAAAGCTGTCTCCGGAGGCTCAACTGGGCGGAAGCATGATCCCTTCGCCAAGATAGAAAATGCTCATTCCGGTTGACGCAGTGTTCGCGCTTTCACGCCCAACCGCACTACGGCCATCGTGCCAGTGGCGCGATGTCGGCAATGTGCGTGGCGCGCCATTCGCCGGCCGCTGGGCGAAAGCCATAGCGCTCATAGAGCTGGGCGGCGACGGGATTGTCGGTGTGGAGACGGAGCCTCCGCCAGGTTCCACGCGCGCGGCCAAGACATGCTGCGACAAGCCCTTCGGCAATGCCGCGCCGGCGCGCCGCAACGCGGACATAGATGAAGCGGAGCCGCCCGGTCGCCTTGTCCTCAACAAAGGGGTCGGCGCTGATCGTTGCCATCGCCAGCAGCGCGCCGCCGCCAAACGCCACGAACAGCGCCTCGCCGTCGCCGGCAAATGCGCCGGCTTCCCAGGCAGGCCGAAAGTCCGCGACCCACTCATGATCCGTCTCGACGGCTTCCTGGAGAAGAGCGTCGAGACCGGGCGGCAAGTCTGGGTCGCCCCAGCGGACGATCTCGATCGGGCTGCTTGACTGATCCATGACTATGACGCCTCCGGATCGAGCCGCTCCGACTAGCGCTCCGTGAGCTTCAGTTCGATGCGGCGATTCTTGGCATTCGCCTCGTCGCTGTCGCCGGGCTCCAGCGGCTGATACTCGCCAAAGCCGGCGGCGACCAGATGCTGGGGCGAGACGCCGCGATCGATCAGATAGCGCACCACGGCAATAGCGCGGGCAGCCGACAACTCCCAATTGTTGCGGAAGCGGCCGGTGCCCGAGAGCGGGCGCGCGTCGGTGTGACCGTCGACACGCAGCACCCAGGCGATCTCAGGAGGAATCTCACCTTCAAGCTGCTTGATGGCGTCGGCGAGCTTGTCGAGCTCGACCTTGCCGGCGTCGTTGAACTCGTCGGAGCCGGAGGGGAACAACACTTCGGATTGGAAGACGAAGCGGTCGCCGACCACGCGGATATCCGGACGGTCGCCGAGGATTTCGCGGAGGCGGCCGAAGAAGTCCGAGCGGTAGCGCGACAGCTCCTGGACACGCTGGGCGAGGGCGACGTTGAGACGCTTGCCGAGATCGGCGATCTGGGTCTGGCTCTCCTGGTCGCGCTTTTCCGAGGCGCCGAGCGCATCTTCGAGAGCGGCGATCTGGCGGCGCAGCGCCGCGATCTGCTGGTTCAGGATCTCGACCTGCGATAGCGCCTTCTGGCTCACCACCTTCTCGTTCTCGAGCGCCTTGGTGATGATGGCGATCTGGCCGTCGGCCGAATTGGCGGCCTGCGAGGAACTGTCGGCGGCGCCCTTGAGACGGTCGCGCTCGCTCTCCGCCGCACCCAGCGAGGCGCGCATGCTCGTGAGTTCGTCGTTGAGCTCCTGCTTGTTGGAGCGCTCCATCGCAAGGAGTTCCGTCAGCTCCGCGATCTGCGAATTGAGACGGTTCAGCACCGTGTCCTTGCCGCTAATCTCCCGCGTCTGCAGGAACTGCAGCAGCGCGAAAATCGACAAGAGGAAGATGAAGACCAGCAGGAGATTGGAGAGGACGTCGACGAAGGCGGGCCAGACATCGCTTCTCGCCTCGCGGCGGCGGGCGCGTACGGCCAAGTCTATTCTCCCGGCGTCGGTTGTTTCAGCGCGCGGGCGATGACTTCGAGCAATTGCTGGATGTCGCGCTGCTGGTCAGCCTGCTGCTCAACCCAGCCGCGCACGACCTGCTGCTCGCTGCGCATGTGCTGGACGAGACCCTGAATGCCTTCGGCCAGATTGGCCATGGCAGCGGTCGCGCGCTGCGAGGAGGCTGGCGCCCCGGCGCCGCCGCCTTCCTGGAGGGCAAGTGTCAGCCGTTCGACGGCAAGGCGGAGATCATCGCCAGAAGCGGCGCGATCGGTCACATCCAGCATCGTCGGATCGAGGTCGGTGACCGTCGCCAGCCAGTCTTCAAGCTCGGTGTAGAACTTGTTCTGGGCCTGGCCGGCCTGGAGATCGAGAAAACCAAGGATCAGCGAGCCCGAAAGGCCGAACAGCGAGGACGAGAAAGCCGTGCCCATGCCGGCCAGCGGGCTCTGCAGGCCGGCCTTCAGATCCTCGAAGATGACGGCGCTGTCGCCTGTGCCGACATTCAGCGAGCCGATGGCGTCGGCAACGGCGCTCACGGTCTGCAGCAGGCCCCAGAACGTGCCGAGCAGGCCGAGGAAGATCAGGAGGCCGGTGAGGTAGCGCGAGGTGTCGCGGTCCTCATCAAGGCGCATCAGGATCGAATCCAGCACCGATCGCATCGTCTGGGTCGAGATCGACATGCGGCCGATGCGGTCGCCGAGGATCGCGGCCATGGGCGCGAGCAGAACGGGCATGCGCTCCATCTCGGCCGAGCGGTCCGAGGTCCGGAACGAGTTGACCCAGCGGATTTCCGGGAAGATTCGGATCACCTGGCGGAAGGCCAGCATGATGCCGATCGCCAGCACCGCAAGGATGACGCCGTTCAGTGCCGGATTGGCGAGGAAGGAGGCATAGGCCTGGCGATAGAGGATGAGGGCGACGAAGCCGGCGATGATCAGGAAGATGATCATCCGCCAGAGATAGACCTGGGGGCTCGCAAGCCTGTAGGGATCGAAGTCTCGTGCCATCGGTCGGGCCGGCCGTCTCAAAGGGGAGGTGTACCTCACTCCTGTAGCGTGATTTGGCCGAAATTAGGAAGACTTTTGGACAGCCGGGCGATCTAGCCGCCCGGCCGAGCCTCGCAGCGGTGGCGCGATCGGTCAGGCCGCCTGCTTTTCCTTGGCGTCGGTCCATTCGCCGACCGTCGCAAGACCGTTCATCTCGCAGCGATGCAGGAAGGCGCGCTGACCGGCCGCGACATTCTCCGCCTTGCCGCCCCAGGCCTGGATTGCCGCCGCCTGCAGCGCGCGGCCGAAGGAGAAGGTGATCGGCCAGGGCAGGCCCTTGATCTGGTTGATGGCCGAGAGATTGGCCGTCGCTTCCTCATCCGACTGGCCGCCGGACAGGAACGCGATGCCCGGCACCGTGGTCGGAACGCTTGCATGGAACACCGCGACCGTGCGCTCGGCGATCTCCTGCGCGCTGACGACCTGACCGCTGTCCTTGCCGGGGACGACCATGTTCGGCTTGAGGATCATGCCGGTGAGATCGACGCGGAGACGCACCAACTCCTCGAAGACGACGCGCAGCACTTCCTGCGTCACGGCCTGGCAGCGCTCGATGTCGTGCGTCGCCTCGACGCCGTCCATCAGCACTTCCGGCTCAACGATCGGCACGATGCCTTCCGACTGGCAGAGCGCAGCGTAGCGAGCGAGGGCATGGGCGTTCGCATAGGTCGCGCCGGCAGTCGGAAGGACCTTGGAGATGGCGATCGCTGCCCGCCACTTCGCGAAGCGTGCGCCGAGGCCGCGATACTCGGCCAGCCGCTTGCCCAGGCCGTCGAGCCCTTCGGTGATCGTCTCGCCCGGGAAGCCGACCATCGGGATCGCGCCGGCATCGACCTTGATGCCGGGAATGGAGCCGGCGTCCTCGATCAGCTTGACGAGGGGCGTGCCATCCTTGGCCGACTGGCGGATCGTCTCGTCGAAGAGGATGACGCCGGAGATGTGGTCGTGCATCGCCTTCTTGGCGCTGAACAACATCTCGCGGTAGTCGCGCCGGCTCTCGACCGTCGAGGTCAGATTGATCGTGTCGAACCGCTTCTTGATCGTGCCAGAGCTCTCGTCGGCAGCAAGGATTCCCTTGTGTGGCACAACCAGGCGGCGGGCAATGTCCTGCAAGCTCTCGCTCATGCGTATCGATCTCTTGTCGAAGCGGGGATCGGCCGATCCGACCCGCAAACCCTGCATACCGTGCGGGTTTTGATTTTGCATCGCAAAATAAAACCCGAAGAAGAGAACGTTCCGCCAGGATGAAGAGGGCGTCAATCAGGAGGATCGCGCGGCCCTCAAAAGATCACGATCTTCGCATCATCCGCGCCGGAGAACCTCGACGCCCGGCAGTTGCTTACCCTCAAGCCATTCAAGGAACGCGCCGCCCGCTGTCGAGATATAGCTGAAGTCATCTGCCGCGCCGGCTGCATTCAACGCGGCGACCGTGTCGCCGCCGCCGGCGACCGAAAGCAGGTGGCCGTCGCGTGTCCGCGCCGCTGCATGTTGCGCCGCCGCCAGCGTGCCGCGGTCGAACGGCTCCATCTCGAAGGCCCCGAGCGGTCCGTTCCAGACCAGCGTCGCGGCGTCGTCGATCGCCGACTTGACGCGCTCGATCGAATGCGGGCCGATATCGAGGATCATCGCGTCGGCCGGAATTGAATCGACTGCATAGGCTTGGCTCGGCGCCCGAGCCTCGAAGCGCCAGGCGACCACGGCGTCGACCGGCAGGATGATGGCGCAGCCGCTGTCGGCGGCCGTAGCGAGGATGCGACGCGCGGTATCGGCAAGCTCATGCTCGCAAAGCGACTTGCCGACATTGTAGCCTTGGGCGTTCAGGAAGGTATTCGCCATGCCGCCGCCGATCACCAGCGCGTCGACCTTGGTCACCAGATTGTTGAGCAACTCGATCTTGGACGAAACCTTGGCGCCGCCGACGACAGCGATCACCGGGCGGCGCGGCGCGGTCAGCGCCTTCTCAAGCGCTTCCAGTTCCGACTGCATCGAGCGGCCGGCAAAGGCCGGAAGCTGGCGCGCGATGCCTTCGGTCGAGGCATGGGCGCGGTGCGCGGCCGAGAAGGCGTCGTCGACATAGATGTCGCCGAGCTCGGCCAGGGCCGAAACGAAGATCGGGTCGTTCTTTTCCTCGCCCTTGTGAAAGCGGGTGTTTTCCAGGAGCAGAACATCGCCGTCCGACATCCGCGCGATCGCCGAGGCTGCGTCGTTGCCGATGCAGTCATTGGCGAAGGCAACCGGCTTGCCGAGCAGCGTCTGCAACACGGGAACGACGGGCGCGAGCGACATGTCGGGGACGCGCTCGCCCTTCGGCCGGCCGAAATGGGCAAGCAGGATCGCCTTGCCGCCCTTCTTCGTCACCTCGTTGACCGTCGGCAGAATGGCGCGGATGCGCGTGTCGTCGGTGACGACGCGGTCGTTCATCGGCACGTTGAGATCAACACGGATCAGGACGCGCTTGCCCTTCACTTCGGCGGAATCGAGGGTTCGGAAGGCGGTCATGCTGCGTGTCCTCGTGGATTGCTGCGGGTCCGGACCATGCCCGGACCCGATCTTCATCGGTGGCTTCTGTTCGCCAATACGCTCAGACCGACGTGATGATCAGATCGTCTTGGCGAGGGCGACCGACATGTCGGCCATGCGGTTCGAGAAACCCCATTCATTGTCGTACCAGGCGAGCACACGAACAAACGTGCCGTCGATCACCTTGGTCTGGTCGAGATGGAAGGTGGCCGAATGCGGGTCGTGGTTGAAGTCATGCGAGACGTTCGGCTGGTCCGTCACCGCGAGAATGCCCTTCAGCGGGCCGTTCGCAGCGGCGACCATGGCGGCGTTGATCTCTTCCTTGGTCGTGGCGCGGTCGGCGACGAAGGTCAGGTCGATCAGCGAGACATTCGGCGTCGGAATACGGATAGCGCTGCCGTCGAGCTTGCCCTTCAGGGAGGGAATGACGAGGCCGATCGCCTTGGCGGCGCCGGTCGAGGTCGGGATCGAGGAGAGCGCTGCGGCGCGGCCGCGATAGAGATCCTTGTGCATCGTATCCAGAGTCGGCTGGTCGCCGGTGTAGGAATGCACCGTCGTCATGTAGCCGTGATGGATGCCGACGAGGTCCTGCAGCACCTTGGCGACCGGCGCCAGGCAGTTTGTCGTGCAGGAACCGTTCGAGATGACAAGGTGGTCCTTGGTCAGGCCGTCATGATTGACACCGAAGACGGCGGTGTAATCGGCATGGTCGGCGGGGGCCGAGACGATGACGCGCTTGGCGCCAGCGGTCAGGTGCGCCGCCGCCTTGTCGCGCGAGGTGAAGATACCCGTGCACTCCAGCGCGATATCGACGCCGAGCTCGCCATGCGGCAGCGTCGCCGGGTCCTTAATGGCGGTGACGCGGATCGGCTTGCCGTCGACGACGATGCTGTCGCCCTCGACCCTCACATCCTTCGGAAAGCGGCCATGCACCGAATCGAAGCGAAGCAGGTGCGCATTGGTCTCGACCGGGCCGAGATCGTTGACCGAGACGACCTCGATGTCCGTGCGGCCCGATTCAACGATCGCGCGCAGGATGTTGCGCCCGATCCGGCCAAACCCGTTGATAGCAACCCGCACCGCCATATCTGGTCTCCTGAAGAGGCGCATCGCGCCGTCGTTGTCATGGTCGGCCGGGACGCGTGCCCGGCCGCTCCGTCATTCACGTGTTCGAATCGAGCCGCTTCAAAGCCGCATCGGCCGCCGCATCGGCCGTGATTCCGAAATAGGGATAGAGCGCCTCGATCGGCGCGCTGGCGCCGAAGGTGCTCATGCCGATGAAGATGCCGTCATTGCCGATGAAGGCGTCCCAGCCCTGGCGGATGGCGGCCTCGACGGCGACCTTGACCTTCGAATTGCCGATCGTCGCTGCTTGGTACGCCTCGTCCTGCTTGAAGAACAGCTCGAAGCAGGGGACCGAGACGACGCGGGCCGTGCGGCCAGCGGCCTCGATCTTCGCCTTGGCGTTGACCGCGATCTCGACTTCCGAGCCGGTGGCGAACAGCGTCACGTCGGCGGTCTCGGGCCCATCGATCAGATAGGCGCCGCGGGCCGACTTGTTCTCCGACGAATGCTGGACGCGCAGCACCGGAAGGTTCTGGCGCGAAAGGGCGAGCAGCGAAGGATTGTGTCGGCTCTCGAGCGCGATCTGCCAGGCTTCGGCAACCTCGACGGCGTCCGCGGGGCGGAAGACGTTGAGTTGCGGGATGGCGCGGAGTGCGGCGAGATGCTCGACCGGCTGGTGGGTCGGGCCGTCCTCGCCGAGGCCGATCGAATCATGCGTCATCACATAGATGACCGGCGCGCCGGTGAGCGCCGAAAGGCGGATCGCCGGGCGGGCATAATCGGAGAACACGAGGAACGTGCCGCCATAGGGCGCGAAGCCACCATGCTGCGCGATGCCGTTCATCGCCGCCGACATGCCGAATTCGCGGATGCCGTAATGGATGTAGCGGCCGGAATAATCGTCGGGCGTTAGCGGACGCTGCGGCTTGCCGCGCGTCAGGTTCGAGCCGGTGAGGTCCGCCGATCCGCCGACCAATTCCGGAACGATGGCGGTCAGCATGTCGAGCGCCATCTCCGAGGACTTGCGGGTGGCGACCTTCGGCTTGGTATCGGAAAGGCTGCGCTTGTAGGCCTCGACCGCCGCCTCGAAATTGCCGGGCAGGATATTGGCGAAGCGGCGCTTGAACTCGGATTTGACGTTGTGCTCGCGAGCGGCGAAGCGCGCCTCCCAGGCTTCGCGATCGGCGATCCAGCGCTTGGCGGTGTCGTGCCAGGCGCTCGAAACGTCGTCCGGAATCTCAAACGCCGGATAGGGCCAGTGCAGCGCCTCGCGGGCGCCGGCGATCTCGGTCGCGCCAAGCGCGGAGCCGTGCGAAGCGTGGCTGTCGGCCTTGGTCGGGGCGCCGTAGCCGATAATGGTCTTGCAGGCGATCATCGAAGGCTTGTCGGACGCCTTGGCGCGCTCGATCGCCGCGGCAACGGCCTCGCGGTCGAAGCCGTCGACATGCTCGGCATTCCAGCCCGACGCCTTGAAGCGCGCGACCTGGTCAATCGAGGTCGAAAGGTCGGTATGACCGTCGATGGTGATGCGGTTGTCGTCCCAGAGGACGATCAGCTTGTTGAGCTTCAGGTGGCCCGCGAGGTCGATCGCCTCGTGGCTGACGCCTTCCATGAGGCAACCGTCACCGGCGATGACATAAGTGTGGTGGTCGACGATATCCTCGCCGAATTCGGCGGCGAGCATGCGCTCGGCCAGCGCGAAGCCGACCGACATGGCGAGACCCTGGCCGAGAGGACCGGTGGTGGTCTCGATGCCTGTGGTGTGGAAGTTCTCGGGGTGGCCCGGGGTCTTGGAATGGAGCTGACGGAACTGCTTCAGTTCGTCCATCGTCACGACGCTCGATCCGAGCAGCTCGAGGATGGAATAGAGCAGCATCGAACCGTGGCCGGCCGACAAAATGAAACGGTCACGATCGGGCCAATGCGGCTGCGCGACGTCAAATTTCAGGAAGCGTGTGAAGAGCACGGTCGCCACATCGGCCATGCCCATCGGCATGCCGGGATGGCCAGACTTCGCCTTCTCGACGGAATCCATGGCGAGCGCGCGGATGGCGTTGGCCATGCGCGTTTCAAGTTGGGGATCAATCATGATTTGCTCTTCGCTTCGAATGGGGGCGGAGCTGATCGCATCGCCGCGCCCGGCCTCGTTGTCGTTCGGATCGATACCCGGCCGCAGCGACCGTCGGGAAAGGTCGAAGCGACAAATAACAGGTCAGGGAGTCGAGTCAATCGCGCGCGATGCCGGGGCGCCGGCTTCGATTCCGCGCGCTTCATGGCGTTTTCCTTTGCCGGCGACGTGCCATTGACGCTCGGTTCCAGCCCTGCCTAGAATCAACCGACACGGCTTCGACACCGGGCCAGAGGGGGCGAGGCAGACATGCAAGGTACGTCTCCTATCGAGAATGCGTTGAGACGTCTCACGGCTGCGCTGGATGCGTTGGAGGGTGCGGTCGACGGACGGCTGGATTCCGGGCACAGGCTCGAGGAACTCGAAGCCGAATTGCAGCGTATCAGCCTCGACCGTTCGCGCCTCGCGCAGTCGCTCGACGTGGCAGAGGCGCGCTCCGACCGGATCGAGGAGGCGAATCAGGACGTATCGCGGCGGCTCGTCGCAGCGATGGAAACGATCAGGTCCGTCCTCGATCGCAACGGAGCGTAAGCCCATGCCGCAGGTCAACGTCACCATCAATGGCAAGATCTACCGCATGGCCTGCGACGACGGGCAGGAGGCGCACCTCGAGGGGCTGGCGGATCGCCTGAATGTGGTCATCGATCGCCTGCGCGGCAGCTTCGGCGAGATTGGCGATCAGCGGCTCACGGTGATGGCGGCGCTGACGATGGGGGATGAACTCACGGAGGCGCATCGGCGCATCCGCCGCCTGGAAGCCGAGCTCGCCGGCATCAACGAGACCAAGTCGGCCGTCATCGCCCGGTATGAAGAGGCGGAAGCAGGCTTTGCGCGCGCCATCGACCAGGCAGCCGTCCGGATCGAAGGATTCGCCGACCGGATGATCGCGCAGCGTCGCCAGGGCTGAGGGCAGGGAACCGCCATCCGGCCGGGCCGTTCACTTCGAATTGCGGTTCGAGGAGACGCCGATGTCCGAGACAGACCCTTCCGTGAAGACTGGCCCAGAGGCGCGCGCGAAAGTGTTCGCGCTGGTCGCGGATGCGCATATCGCGATGATGGCCAATCTCGGCGCGCACGGCCGCTGGCACGCAAGGCCGATGGCGACCGGCAAGGAACCGCTTGATGGTGCCCTGTGGTTTCTCACGGATGCCCGTTCGGGCAAGATCGAGGAGCTGGAGCAGGAGCCGACGGTGTTGCTCGCTTATTCCGACGAAGCGGCGGGCCGCTATGTCTCGATCTCCGGCATGGCATCGATCTCCCGCGAGCCGGCGAAGGTGCGCGCCCTGTGGTCGGAGGCAGCGCGCCCCTGGTTCTCAGGTGGGCCTGACGATCCCCATCTCGCGCTCATCCGTGTCGATATCGAGGAAGCCGAATACTGGGATGCCCCGTCCTCCGCGATGGTGAGCCTCTACGGCTATGCCAAGGCGATGTGGACCGATGAGCGTCCAGATGGCGAAGGCGAGCATGGCACGGTGGATTTTTCCTAGGAGGCGGCGGCATGGTCGCCTATATTGGCGGTGGCGATGCTGCGCGGCCCGACAGGATGTCTAATTCCCCGGGGCCTTATCGATCCAAAAGGGAGCTGTCCCTGTCCTGGCCCCTGGGCTAGGGTACACGGCGCCCACCTACGCTGTAGGTTCCCGGGATCGATCAATCCATCGGCCCATCGTGGGTCGCCACCTTTCCTTTTCATTTCAGACGTTCGAGACCGGTTCCGCCTTGTCCGAGAAGTCAGAGCTTCGAGCCGCGACCCTCGCTCGGCGCGATGCGATTTCGCCGG
The DNA here is from genome assembly GCF_900129325.1 of Kaistia soli DSM 19436. Classification (GTDB taxonomy): domain Bacteria; phylum Pseudomonadota; class Alphaproteobacteria; order Rhizobiales; family Kaistiaceae; genus Kaistia; species Kaistia soli. The sequence goes on from NZ_FQUP01000007.1 coordinate 48,674, forward strand.
CCGCCCGTGCCGCCCATGCGATGGCGGCCGCCGAACACGCCAAGCCGCTTCTCGTCGATCTCCGCGGCCGCGTCCTCTCCGGTTATTTTCCTATCCGAAGTGAAGCCGATCCGCGGCCGCTGATGTCGATTGCCGCGGCGCGGGGTGTCGAACTGGCCCTTCCCGTCACCACGCCGGCAGGGCTGCTGTTCCGCCGCTGGCATCATGGCGATCCACTTATCCCGGCCGGGTTCGGTACATCGGGCCCTTCGCCGGCGGCGCCATCCGTGATCCCGGACATCCTCGTCATGCCGCTCGCCGCCTTCGACCGGCGGCTCCACAGGATCGGCTATGGGCAGGGGCACTACGACCGCGCGATCGACGGACTGCGGGCTGACGGGCACAAGCCGCTGCTCATCGGCCTTGCCTTCGCGGCGCAGGAGGTCGAAAAGGTTCCTTTCGAGCCGCATGACATTCCCCTCGATTTCATCGTCACGGAGGAAGAGCTGATCGCGGTGCAGTGCGCCTGACGGCGCAGACCTTTTTGGGGATCAACCGTGCGTCTGCTTTTCCTCGGCGACATTGTTGGGCGGCCCGGACGGGCGGTCGTGTCCAGCCAGCTTCCCGGCCTCGTCGACCGCCACAGGCTCGATTTCGTCATCATCAATGGCGAAAACGCTGCCGGCGGCTTCGGCATCACCGAGGAGATCGTGCAGGATGTGCTCGACGCCGGCGCTGATGTCATCACGACCGGCAACCATGCCTTCGACCAGCGCGAGGCGCTTGTCTTCGCCGAGCGGCAGCCACGCTTTCTGCGGCCTGTGAATTTTCCGGTGGGCACGCCCGGGCGGGGCGCCAATCTCTTCGTCGCCCGCAACGGCGCGCGCGTCCTTGTGGTCAATGTGATGGGCCGCGTCTTCATGGATGCGCTCGACGATCCTTTCGCGGCGCTCGATCGCGAGGTCGCCGCCTGTCCGCTCGGCGAGCAGGCCGACGCCATCGTGATCGACTTCCACGCAGAAGCCACGAGCGAGAAGCAGGCGGCAGCCCATCACCTTGATGGGCGTGTCAGTCTCGTCGTCGGAACGCATACCCACGTGCCGACGGCCGACCATCGCATCCTGCCAGGCGGCACCGCCTACCAGTCGGATGCCGGCATGTGCGGCGACTACGATTCCGTGCTGGGGATGGAGAAGGAGGAGCCGGTGCGGCGCTTCCTGACCAAGATTCCCTCGGGCCGGTTCTCGCCGGCCAGCGGGGAGGGGACGCTCTGCGGCATCGCCGTGGAGATCGACGAGGCGACGGGTCTTGCGAAGGCCGTGGCGCCGCTTGCCATCGGCGGCGTGCTCGAGCAGCGACTGCCGCCGTTCTGGGCCTGAAACCGTTCTGGGGTTGACGGCCGGCGCCATTCCGTGATCGGAGAAGCGCCCACCCGTCATTCGTCTTCGCCCGGCCTCGACGGGAGCGACCGCTCCCTCGGCATGGCGCAACAGGAGTTCCGTCATGGCCCGTTCGGCCCTCTTGAATGTCATGGTCGCCGCCGCGATGAAGGCCGGCCGGACGCTTGCCCGCGACTTCGGCGAGGTGGAAAACCTGCAGGTCTCGCTGAAAGGACCGGGAGATTTCGTTTCGGCCGCCGACAAGAAGGCCGAGCGGACGCTCGTCGAGGAGCTTTCGAAGGCACGGCCCGGCTATGGCTTCCTTGCCGAGGAATCGGCCGAGATCGAGGGCACCGACCGGGCTCACCGCTGGATCATCGATCCGCTCGACGGCACAACGAATTTCCTGCACGGCATTCCGATCTTCGCCATCTCGATCGCGCTGGAGCGTGAAGGCCAGATCGTCGCCGGCGTGATCTTCAATCCGGTCATGGACGAACTCTATGTCGCCGAGCGTGGCGGCGGCGCCTTCGTCAACGACCGCCGCATGCGCGTCGCCAAGCGCAATGCGCTGCCCGACTGCGTGATCGCAACCGGCATTCCGCATCTCGGCAAGCCCGGCCATGCGACCTATCTGCAGAAGCTCGGTCATGTGATGCTGGAAACGTCGGGGGTGCGCCGCAACGGCGCTGCCGCGCTCGATCTCGCCTGGGTCGCCTCTGGCCGGTTCGACGGATTCTGGGAAGACGGCCTGAAGCCTTGGGATATCGCGGCCGGTATGCTGATGGTGCGCGAGGCCGGTGGTTTCGTCAGCGATTTGCAGGGCGGCGATACCATGATGCAGAGCGGCGACGTCTGCGCCGGCAACGAAACCATTCACCGCAAACTGCTCGCGACGCTGGCACGGGCCTGAGGGCGGCGGGCCGGGCGCTTCCGCGCCCCGTCCCGTTTTCGCCATAAGGCTGTGCCGAAGTCCGGCGGTTTTTCCGAGAAGCCGAAGCATGGCCAAATCCACAAAGACCGGCAGCAGCCCGCAGACATCGTCGAAGAAGAAGAAGGGTGCGGCGCTTGATCCGCCCTTCGCGCGGCTCTGCCTGATCACGCCGCCCGTTTTCGACCTCGCGAGTTTCGCGCCTCTGTTGGATGCCGCGCTGGCATCCGGTGCAGTCGCCTCGCTGATCATTGCGACGGAGGGGTTGGCACCGGATCTCCGTCTGGCCGCTGTCGAGAAACTCGTCCCGATCGCGCAGGCGAATGGTGCCGCTGCGATCCTCACGGATAGCGACCTCGTCGTGCGGGCGGGTGCCGACGGTCTGCATGTGACAGGCGGAATCGCCGATTTGCGCCGCGCCGTCGATCAATGGCGCCCGGACCGGATCGTCGGCAGCGGCGACATCCACAGTCGCCATGAAGCGATGCTGCTCGCCGAGACCGAATGCGACTACCTGTTCTTCGGGCGGTTCGATGGCGATGACAGCGCCACGATCCACGACAAAACGCTCGATCTCGCCGCCTGGTGGTCCGCGCTCTTCGAAATCCCAGCAGTCGTCATGGGCGGCACGAGCCTCGATTGCATCGCTGAGGCGGCCGCCGCGCGTATCGAATTCATCGCGCTTCGCGCCGCCGTCTGGGATCACCCCGAGGGCCCGGCCGCCGCCGTCGAAGCTGCGGCTCGGCTCGTCCTCGCTGCCCAACCCGAGGGGGCAATATGAGGCTCGCGGCCCTTGCCGCTGCGCTTGCGCTCGGCATCGTTCTGCCGGTCGCGGCCGATGCGGCGCCGCCTAAGCCCGAGCCTAAGCCGGCAAGCGATGCCGCTGCCGGCACCACAGCCCCGACTGCGGGCCAAACCGGCCAAGCGGCGCAACCGGACGGCAAGGTCGAATTGTTTGAGCCGCCGCCGGATCCGATGCTCGGCGTGCCGCCGCCGGATGCCGGTGTGCTGCCCTCCGCCGATCAATATCTGCGTTCAGGGCGCGGCCTCGATGCCGATGTCGGCGACCCCGCCTTTGGCGCCTTCCAGCGTGGCCTCTATCTCACGGCATTCAAGCTGGCACTCGAACGGGCCAAGGTCGGCGACCCTGCTGCGCAGACGCTTGTCGGGCGCATCTACCAGGATGGTCTCGGCGTCAAGCAGAGCGACCGCGCGGCGGCAGCCTGGTATCAGCAGGCCGCGCTCGGCGGCGATCCCGCGGCGCAACTTTCGCTTGGCCTGCTCTATCTAGACGGCAAGGGCGTCAATAAGGACAAGGCCAAGGCAGCCGACGCTTTCGAGCAGGCCGCCGCGTGGAACGACCGCGCCGCGCTCTATAATCTCGGTCTGCTCTATCTCGAAGGGGAGGTGAGGCCTCGCGATCCGCTAAAGGCCGCCGATCTCTTCGGCAGGGCGGCGGCGCAGGGCAGCGCCGATGCGCAATATGGACTTGGCGAGCTCTATGCGGCCGGCGACGGGGTTATTCTCGACGATGCGATCGCCACGATGTGGCTCGGCAAGGCTGCAAAGGCCGGCCATGCCGATGCGGAAGTCGAATATGGCATCCGTGTCTTCAATGGCACCGGTATTGCCAAGGACGAGGCGGCCGCCGCGATATGGTTCAAGCGTGCGGCTGAGGGCGGCAATCCCATCGGCCAGAATCGCTATGCCCGCATGCTGGCGATCGGCGCCGGCGTGCCGCAGGATCGGATCGAGGCGGCCAAGTGGCACCTCATCGCTGCCAAGGCGGGCGCGAAGGACACGTGGCTGGACGATTTCATCGGCCGCCTGCCCGATGCCGATCAGAAGAAAGCCAAGGATGCGGCTGCGAATTGGCCGCCCGGCAGCGTCGCTTCGCCCGTCGGGGCGCAGGTGCTGAAGCATGATGATCGCATCGCAAAACCCGTCATGACCGGTCCGGCTCCGGCTGATGAATTGCCCCCGCCCGGGCTCAAGCCGCCCGTGACCGTGGCTAAGCCGCCGCCGGGCTAAGCGTCGCCGGCTTTATTTCGGGTGGCCCAGCCCCTATAAGCGGCCATCGAACGACGAGCGCGGGGCTGCCGCGCCGCAGCTGACAGGACGACGGACGATGGCCGGCCATTCACAATTCAAGAACATCATGCACCGCAAGGGCGCAGCCGACGCCAAGCGCTCCAAGCTGTTCGCCAAACTGGCTCGCGAAATCACCGTGGCCGCCAAGCTCGGCCTGCCGGATCCGAAGATGAATGCGCGCCTGCGCCTCGCCATCCAGAACGCGCGCGCCGAAAATATGCCGAAGGACAATGTCGATCGCGCCATCAAGAAGGCGCTCGGCAATGACGGCGAGAACTATGACGAGATCCGCTACGAGGGCTACGGCCCCGGCGGTGTCGCGGTCGTGGTCGAGGCGCTGACCGACAACCGCAACCGCACCGCCAGCGCCGTCCGCTCCTATTTCACGCGCGCCGGCGGCGCGCTCGGCGAGACCGGCGCGGTCTCGTTCATGTTCGATCACGTTGGTCAGATTACCTTCAAGCCCGAGGCCGGCACGCCCGACGCGATCATGGAGGCGGCGATCGAGGCCGGCGCCGACGATGTCGAGAGCGGCGAGGAAGGCCATGTCGTGATCGCCGCCTTCGAGGCGATGGGCGATGTCGCAAAGGCACTCGAAGAGACAATCGGCGAGGCCGAGTCGGTCAAGGCCGTCTGGAAGCCGCAGAATCTCGTTCCGGTCGACGAAGAGAAGGCGGCGTCGCTGCTGAAGCTGATCGACCAGCTCGACGACGACGACGACGTCCAGGCCGTCTACACCAATTTCGAAGTCTCGGACGAAGTGCTGCAGAAGCTGACGGCCGCCTGATCCGCCTGCGGCTCACGCCGCCAACACATTTTCGCGCGCTTCGGTTTGGAGCGTCCCGTTGGGCTAGATTGTCCGGCGGGGCCTCAGTCCGGAACAACAACCATGCGCGCGCCTGTATTTTTCCAACGCTTCGTTTTCGGTGCCGCGCTCGTCGCGGCGACATCGGCATTGGCAGCCTCGCCGCCAACCCGTATCCGCGGGACGGTCGAGACGCTCACCGGCGATCTCTTGACCGTCAAGCAGGCAGACGGCACGGAGACCACCATTCATCTTCCGCCGCATCTCTCGGTGACGGCGCTGGCGAACAGCAAGCTCTCCGACATCAAGGCCGGCGATTATGTCGGCTCTGCCGCCGTCGCCGGGGCGGACGGCAAGCTGCATGCGCAGGAAGTGCACATCTTCTCCGAAACGATGCGCGGTGTCGGTGAGGGTCATCATCCGATGGCCGGACCCAGCCAGACCATGACCAACGCGACCGTCGCCACCGTCAAGGCGGATCCGTCGGGTTCGACGCTGCGGCTGACCTATCCGGGCGGCGAGCAGGCGATCGAGGTCGGACCCGACACCCGCATCGTCGCCATCATCCCCGGCGACATGGCGCTCGTGAAGCCCGGCGCGCTTGTCGCCGTGATGGTCAATCCGCAGGGCGACGGCGCGCTGACCGCGCGCGCGATCCAGGCGGAGAAGGATGGCGTGCCGCCACTCTGAGCAGACGTTCACCGAACGTTCTTCTTTGCCGCGCCATCTTCGGCTAATTCTGGAGGATGGCGGCAGTGATTCGAATATTGGGCATCGACCCCGGTTTGCGACGTACAGGCTGGGGCCTGATCGAGTGCCGCGGCAATACACTTTCCTATGTTGCCGCAGGCACGGTCCGCGCGACTCTCGATGGCGAGATGGCGCATCGGCTCGTGGCGCTGCATGAGGGGCTGACCAAGATCGTCGCGGCCTTCCAGCCCGACGAGGCGGCGGTCGAGCAGACTTTCGTCAACAAGGATCCGGCCGGCACGCTGAAGCTCGGCCAGGCGCGCGGCATCGCGTTGCTGGTGCCGGCGCTGGCGGGCATCTCGGTCGCCGAATATTCGCCGAATTCGGTCAAGAAGACGGTTGTGGGTGCTGGTCACGCCGAGAAGGCTCAGATCCGCATGATGGTCGGTGTACTGCTCCCGAAAGCGGACTTCGATTCAGACGATGCCGCCGACGCGCTTGCGGTCGCAATCTGTCACGCCCATCACCGTGTCTCGCTGGCGCGGATGAAGGCGCTGGTAGGTTGAGGGCGGCTTGTGACAGCATTGCGCAACCTGCCTCGTGTCATGGGCCGGATCGCCGCTGAAGGCCGGTTGCCGGCCGCCTATAGGTCAGCGGTGCAGAACAACTCCATCGGGGACGACAGCACATGATCGGCAAGCTCAAGGGCATCGTCGATTCCTTCGGGGAGGATTGGGTCATCCTGGATGTCGGCGGCGTCGGCTATCAGGTGCACTGCTCCTCGCGCACGCTTCAGGGATTGCCCGCGCCGGGCGAGGCGGCGCAACTTGCGATCGAGACCTATGTCCGCGAAGACATGATCCGTCTCTATGGCTTCGCCGGTGATATCGAGCGCGAGTGGTTCCGCCTCCTGATGACCGTACAAGGCATCGGGGCCAAGGTGGCGCTGGCGATCCTCGGTGTGCTGAAGCCGGGCGACCTCGCCACGGCGATCGCGATGTCTGACAAGGCACAGATTGCGCGGGCGCCGGGCGTTGGTCCGAAAGTGGCGGCCCGAGTCGTGGCGGAACTGAAGGACAAGGCGCCGGCCTATTCGACGGCTGACCCGGCCGCGATCGCGCTGCAGGCCGAACTCGTCGAGAAGCGGGCACCGCAGCCAATCGCGGATGCGGTCTCAGCGCTCGTCAATCTCGGTTATCCGCAGGTTCAGGCGAGTACAGCGGTCGCTGCCGCGGCGCGCAACGCCGGCGAGGGCGCGACGACCGAGCAATTGATTCGTCTCGGCCTCAAGGAATTGGCCCGGTGAGCGGCGGGCCAACCGACGCCCAGCCCCGGCCGTCAGGTGGGCGCGAATTGTTCCAAATCACGGTCGGCGTCGCGCTCTTCGTGCTGGTGGCGCCGCTGGTGCTGGGCGCCGTACTGTTCCTGGGAGTGATCGTAACGACCTTTGCCGGCGATGCCATCGATGCCATGACGCTCGGCCGGACGTTCGATCCGACCACTTCGATGATCGTCGCGACCGGACTGATGCTGGTCATGCTGCGCGTCGGCTGGCTGATGATCTACGGCGCCTTGCTGTTGCCCTCGGCAGCGGCTGGCGCCGCGATCGCGGTCCGGCGGATCCTGTTCGGCGCAGCCAGTTGGCGATTTGCGGCCGCGACGGGGATCATCGTCGGCCTCATCGCCGATGTCGCTGTTGTCGGGTATGGGCATTCATTCCTCGGTGCGACGCGCATCGCGCTTTTCGCCGGCTGGGTCGTGATCGGCAGCCTTGTTGCCACGCTCATCTGCTGGCGCATCGCCGCGTTGGCGCCCGCTGCCGCGGGATGGACGCGATGACCATTGGCCGCGTCATCATCGGTCTGCTAGGGACTTTGCCGATCAGCGCGGCCTTGCTGCCGCCGGAGGGATGATGAGCGACAGCCGATTGCTGGGCGGAGCCGAGCAGCAGGAGGACGACGACCGCACGCTGCGGCCGAAAGTGCTGGCCGATTTCGTCGGGCAGGCGCAGGCGCGCGCCAATCTGTCGGTATTCATCGAGGCGGCACGCGGGCGCAAGGATGCGCTTGATCATGTGCTTTTCGTCGGTCCGCCGGGTCTCGGCAAGACGACGCTCGCGCAAATCGTGGCGCGCGAGCTCGGCGTCAATTTCCGTGCGACCTCAGGTCCGGTCATCGCGAAGGCGGGCGATCTTGCGGCGCTGCTCACCAATCTTGAAGAGCGCGACGTCCTGTTCATCGATGAAATCCATCGGCTTTCGCCAGCTGTCGAGGAGATCCTCTATCCGGCGATGGAGGATTATCAGCTGGATCTCATCATCGGCGAGGGGCCAGCGGCGCGGTCGGTGCGCATCGAACTTGCGAAATTCACGCTTGTCGGAGCGACGACGCGCCTCGGGCTGCTGACGACACCGCTGCGCGATCGCTTCGGTATCCCGGTCCGGCTGCAGTTCTATACGGTGCCGGAGCTCGAACACATCGTCTCGCGCGGGGCCCGACTGATGGGCGTTGCCATGAGCGAGGACGGCGCCAGCGAGATCGCGCGGCGGTCGCGCGGGACGCCGCGCATCGCTAGCCGGCTGCTCCGGCGGGTGCGCGACTTTGCGCTGGTCGAGGGGTCAGGCGTGATCGACCGCACGATCGCCGACAAGGCGCTGTTGCGGCTCGAAGTCGACGCGATGGGTCTCGATCAGCTCGATCGGCGCTATCTGACGACGATCGCGATGTCGTTTGGCGGTGGCCCGGTTGGCATCGAGACGATTGCAGCGGCTCTCGCCGAGCCGAGGGATGCGATCGAGGAGATCGTCGAGCCCTATCTGATCCAGCAGGGCATGGTGCAGCGGACGCCGCGGGGCCGCGTCCTGACGCCGCATGCCTTCGCGCATCTCGGCCTCGCTGCGCCCAGCGCGCCCGCTGTTCCCCTGCCGCTTTTCGAGGACGACCCGTGAGCGAGGCCAATCTTCCTTCGTCCGGCCGCCACACGCCGGAAGGGCATGTGTTGCCGGTCCGCATCTATTTCGAGGACACCGATTTTTCCGGCGTCGTCTATCACGCCTCCTATGTGCGGTTCCTGGAGCGGGGACGAACGGAATATGTCCGCCTGCTCGGTGTTCATCACGCGGCCCTTGATGCCGGGGAAACGGGCGAATCGCTCGCCTTTGCCGTGCACAGGCTTGAAATCGAGTTTCGCCGGCCAGCACGGATCGACGACGTTGTCGAAGTCGTGACGCGGCCGAAGGAGATTCGCGGCGCGCGAATCATCCTGTCGCAGCAGGTGATGCGCGGCACCGAGCGGCTCGTCGACGCGACCGTGACGGTTGTTCTGGTCAACCGAGCGGGACGGCCGTGCCGCATTCCGGACGCACTGGCGGAGCGATTTGCTGCGGCGCCAGGATAAGGATTGATTAACCATGCGGTCGCTATAAGGAAGTGACGCGGAAGCGGCCGAGAACCTGTTGGAAACGCCCTCTTTTCGACAAATTTGAAGGCGAGACACCCACCGGGAAATCACGTCCGGCCCGCCGCTTGCAAGGACATTATTTCCAGGCGGGGATCAGCATCAGGCCGGTCCCGACCTCGTAAATGCCAAGGTCCGCACCGAGGCATCGAGGGTCAACCCCGAGAGGTTCGAAGCGAATGAATCCGGCCGACGTGGGCCAGGCAGCACTCGACGCGCCTGCTGCAAGCCTGTCCCTCATCACGCTGTTCCTCAACGCGCATATCGTCGTCAAATGCGTCATGCTGGGGCTCGGCTTCGCTTCGATCTGGAGCTGGGCGATCATCGTCGACAAGGTCCTGCTCTACGGCCGCGTCAAGCGGCAGATCGACCGGTTCGAGAAGGTGTTCTGGTCGGGCCAGTCACTGGAAGATCTCTATCGCTCCCTGTCTAGCCGGCCGGCGTCCGCCATGGCGGCGCTCTTCGTGGCGGCGATGCGCGAGTGGAAGCGCTCGTTCGAGGCCGGTGCGCGCTCGCCGATCGGCTTGCAGATGCGCATTGATCGCGTGCTCGACGTGACGATCGCGCGCGAAAGCGAGCGGCTCGAAAGCCGGCTGCTCTTCCTCGCGACCGTCGGTTCGGCCGGGCCGTTCATCGGCCTGTTTGGCACCGTCTGGGGTATCATGACGTCGTTCCAGGCCATCGCGGCGTCCAAGAACACGTCGCTTGCCGTCGTGGCGCCCGGCATCGCGGAAGCGCTGATGGCGACCGCGCTCGGCCTCATCGCGGCCATTCCCGCTGTTATCGCCTACAACAAGCTTGCGAGTTCCGCAGGCAAGATCACTGGTCGTCTCGAGGGCTTTGCCGACGAGTTCTCCGCGATCCTGTCGCGTCAGATCGACGAGAGGAACTAAGCGATGGGCATGGCTGTCGGTGGAGCGGGCGGGGGAGGCGGGCGCCGCGGCGCGCGCCGTCGTCGCCGTTCGACCGCAATCATGAGTGAAATCAACGTCACGCCGTTCGTCGACGTTATTCTGGTCCTGCTCATCATCTTCATGGTCTCGGCACCGATGCTGACCTCCGGCGTGCCGATCAACTTGCCTGAGAGTGAGGCCAAAGCGCTTTCGGCCGATAAGGATCCGATCTCCATCACCATCGATCCGACGGGTAAGATTTTCCTGCAGGACACCGAGATTCCGGCTGACGAGATCGTGCCGAAGCTCAAGGCGATCGCCACCACCGGCTATGACGAGCGTATCTTCGTGCGGGGTGACAAGAGCAGCAATTATGGCGCGATCATGCAGGTCATGGGCCTGATCTCCGGCGCCGGCTACCGCAACATCGGGTTGGTCACGATCGACTCCCAGGGCGGCTGATCCCGATGCGTACCGGGCTCATCACTTCGATTATTGCCCATCTCCTCATTCTGTTCTGGGGCCTCTTTGCGCTGCCCGACACCAAGCCGTTCGATACGAGTTCGGTGGAGGCGCTGCCGGTCGAACTCGTGCCGATTTCCGAGCTGACCAGCTTGCAGAAGGGCAAGAAGACGGCCGAGGTGAAGGACAAGCCGTCGCCGAACAAGCCGGCTGAAAAGGATTCGCCGAAGCCGGCGCCGACACCTCCGCCGCCGAAGCCGACGCCTCCCTCGACCCCGCCGCCGCCTAAGGCCGAGCCGACCCCGCCGGCTCCGAAGGCGGAACCAACGCCGCCCACCCCGAAGGCCGAGGAGACGCCGCCGCCTCCGACGCCTGCTGCGCCGGAGAAGCCGGCCGAACCGGCGCCCGCCCCGACGCCTGAACCCGCCCCCGCACCGAAGCCGGCCGAGGCGGAGAAGCTGGCAGAAGCACCGCCGCCGCCGCCGGCGCCGAAGCCGCGCGTTCGCCCGACGCCGCCGACCCCCACGCCGCCGAAACCCGATCAGACTGCCGCAGTCAAGCCGGCGACGCCGACGCAGAGCACGACCGATTCGAAGTTCGACCCTGACAAGATCTCGGCGCTCCTCGATCGTCAGAAGCCGACCGGCAGCACGCAGGCGAGCCAGGAGCCGGAGAGCTTTGGCGCCGAAGAGGCGCGCAACCCGACGGCGGTGATGTCGCAGAGCGAGCTCGACGCGTTGCGCGCGCAGGTCCAGCGCTGCTGGCAGCTCCCGGTGGGATGGACAAATCCCGCCGAGGTCACCGTCACCATTCGCTTCAAGCTCAACCAGGACGGCACGGTCAATGGTACGCCGAGCGTCGAGCAGTATCCTGCCAGCAACTATGGCACCGTCGCCGCAGAGGGCGCGGTGCGTGCCATCCTGCAATGTGGGCCGTATCAGCTTCCGGTCGAGAAATACGACCAGTGGAGCGAAGTCCAGATGCGCTTCAGCCCTCAGGGTTGAAGCGTCTTCGTCACTGCACCGCCGTTATCTTCATGCATGACCGGCCCAACTCAAGACTTTCGGACCTAAGGAACACCATCATGACGGTTCACGCTGCCGAGAGACGCGCCGCCGGGCCGCTCCGCTTCTTCCGCCTGACGCTCGCATCGCTCGGCCTAGCCGCGGCGGTGCTCGGCGGCGGAATAATGACGGCTGACCGGGCCGAGGCGCTGATCAGCCTCGACGTCACCGAAGGCAATGTCCAGCCGCTGCCGATCGCCATTCCGGCCTTCATCGGCGGCAGCGCCGAGGACGCGCAGCTCGCGGCCGATGTTTCCGGCGTCGTCGCGGCGGACCTCAAGCGCTCCGGGCTGTTCCTGCCGCTCGATCCGGCATCGTTCATCGAGAAGATCACGCGTGCCGACCAGACCCCACGCTTCCAGGACTGGACCGTCATCAATGCCCAGGCGCTGGTGACCGGCGGCGTCTCGCGCCAGCCGGACGGCCGGCTTAAGGCCGAGTTCCGCCTGTGGGACATCTATGCCGGGCAGCAGATGGCCGGCCAGCAATTCTATACGAGCCCCGACAATTGGCGCCGCGTTGCCCATATCATCGCCGATGCGATCTATGAGCGCCTCACCGGAGACGGCGGCTATTTCGACACGCGTATCGTCTATGTCGACGAGAGCGGCGCCAAGGACAAGCGCATCAAGCGTCTCGCGATCATGGATCAGGACGGCGCCAATGCCCGCTTCCTGACGCGCGGCAACGATCTGGTGCTGACGCCGCGCTTCAATCCGTCGTCGCAGGAAATCGTCTACATGTCCTACGGCCAGGATCAGCCGAGCGTCTATCTGCTCAATATCGAGACCGGCCAGCGCGAACTCGTCGGCAATTTCCCGGGCATGACCTTCGCGCCGCGCTTCTCGCCCGACGGGCAGAGCATCGTGATGAGCCTTGAGGATCAGGGTAACGCCAATATCTACCGGATGGACCTGCGCTCGAAGAAAACGACGCGGCTGACCAATTCTGCCTCGATCGATACCAGCCCGTCCTATTCGCCGGACGGCACGCGGATGACGTTCACCTCCGATCGCGGCGGCAGCCAGCAGATCTACGTCATGGGCGCCGACGGATCGAACCCGACGCGTATCTCGTTCGGCCAAGGCTCCTATTCGACGCCGGTCTGGTCGCCGCGTGGCGATCTCATCGCCTTCACGCGCCAGTCCGCGAACGGCTTCGCCATCGGCGTCATGAAGCCCGACGGTTCGGGCGAACGCATCCTGACCGAGGGCTTTCACAATGAGGGTCCGACCTGGGCGCCGAATGGCCGCGTGCTGATGTTCTTCCGCGATGTTCCGGGACCGACGGGCGGACCGCAGCTCTGGTCGATCGACCTGACGGGGTATAACGAGTTCCGCGTTCCGACGCCGAATTTCGGCTCGGACCCGGCTTGGTCGCCCTTGATCAACTGAAGCGGGGCCCCTAGCGTGCGCGCCGCTCAATTTCCCTCATCCGTCTCGGATCGCCGGCCGCTTTTGCGCGTTGGCGGAATCGAGGCGGAGCAAGGCTTCCGCCGCGCGGCGTCGCGTAACGCGCTATCGCTTAACCTTTGATCAACCCTGTCCGTGAACCCGCACTTAACCAAGCGCGGCCTAAAAACCGGAAGTCCGATCATGGTGGACAAGGAGTTTCTTTAATGATGGATATTCGATCGGTCTCGCACGGGATGAAGCTCGTCGGGTTCCTGGGCCTTGCTTTGATGCTGGCTGCCTGTGCTAACAAGCCGGGTGGTCCAGAAGGCGCTGGCGCCGGCGGCATCGGCTCGGCCACGCCGGGCAGTGCGCAGGACTTCGTGGTCAATGTCGGCGACCGTGTCTTCTTCAGTACAGACGAGACCGACGTTTCGGCCCAGGGTCGCGTCACGCTCGACAAGCAGGCCGCCTGGCTGCAGCGCTTCCCGCGCTACCAGGTGACGATCGAGGGTCACGCCGACGAGCGCGGCACCCGCGAATACAACATCGCGCTCGGCGCCCGCCGCGCCACCAACGTCAAGAACTATCTCGTCTCGCGCGGCATCAGCCCGGCCCGTATCCGCACCATTTCCTATGGCAAGGAGCGTCCGGTCGCGGTCTGCAACGACATTTCCTGTTGGTCGCAGAACCGTCGCGCCGTCACCGTGCTCGACAACTAGGCCCATCCGTCCACCAGCGGATCGTGATACGCGGCGGTTCCCGGAAACGGGGCCGCCGCTGTCGTTTATGGCCGGCGTCAAACTTTGGCCGAACTCAACACTATCTATGGGCTGAAAGGGATGCCGCGGTCAGCGGCGGTTTCTCCGGCGCGCCGCGCGCTGTCCCGTGGATGGATCAATGACGACACGCGACACATTTCTCGCCGTGGCGCTGGGTGCCATGGTACTGGCGTCGAGCGCGCCCGCCCATGCGGGCCTGTTCGACATCTTCAAACGCGAGCAGCAGGTCCCCGAGCAAAACGCCCCGGCGCCGCCTTCGTCGGTCGGCGGCGGCGGCGATATGACGGGGACGCCCGGCTTCTCGGCACAGGCTGCCTCGCCGTCCAGCGAGGCGCAGGTTGCCATGCGGATGGACCGCATGGAGCAGCAGATGCGCCAGATGACCGGTCAGATCGAGGAGCTGACGTTCCAGCTCAATCAATTGCAGGCGCAGATCCGCGCGACGCAGGGCGGGACGCCCGGCAATCGCAAGGCTGCGGCCGCAGCGCCCGTCGCGCCGGCGCTTCGACCCTCAGCCAGCCCGACTGCTGCCGCGCCGGGGCCTGATCCGATTGGTCAGGCGATCGGGTCCGCCTCGCCGAGCGCGACCCAGGGCGTCGCTCCTGCCGACGCCGGCGGGCCGGGCACCCCGCCGCGTCCGCTCGGCCAGTTGCCCGCCAGCGAGAGCGGCCAGCCACTGGATCTGGCGACACTCGCCGCGCCGGCGGCTACGCCTTCGCCCGCGCCGGCACCCTCGGGCAACTCTCGCAACGATTATGATGCGGCCTATGATCTGGTGCTGAAGGGCGATTACGACGTCGCAGAGAACGCGTTCCAGCTGTTCCTCGCCAATTATCCCGGCGATGCGCTGGCCCCGGATGCGCAATTCTGGATCGGCGAAAGCCTCTATCAGCGTAGCGATTTCCGTGGTGCGGCCGACGCGTTCCTGACCGGGTACCAGCAATATCCGAAAAGCGCGAAGGCGCCCGACATGCTCCTGAAGCTCGGCCTTTCGCTGGTCGGCCTCGGGCAGCGCGATGCTGCCTGCGGCACCTATGCCGAGATTCTGAAGAAGTATCCGAAGGCCTCCAACGCGCTGATGCAGCGCGTCAAGACTGAACAGGCCAGTGCGAGCTGCTGAGCCCGCCGGCGATCTGGAGGTCGCCGGACTGTTCGGCCGTTGGGCCACTGAGCCAGTGATCGCCCTGGCGGTCTCGGGCGGGGCGGATTCGCTCGCGCTGATGTCGCTGGCGCATCGCTGGCGGCAATCTCTGGATACTGGCCCGCGTCTCGTCGTCCTCTCGGTCGATCATGGACTGCGGCCCGAAGCGGCAACCGAGGTTGCAGCCGTCGGGACGGCGGCGGCCAAGCTCGGTCTGGCGTTCCAGGCGCTACGCGGCACGGGGTCGGCGCCGACCTCCGACATCGAGGCCGCGGCGAGAGATTTGCGCTACGGCCTCCTGTTCGCGGCGGCGCGTGCCGAGGGCGCGACCGTGCTCATGACTGCGCACCATGCCGACGACCAGGCGGAGACGCTGCTTCTGCGGATGGCGCGCGGTTCGGGTGTCTACGGCCTTGCGGCGATGGCGGCCGAGAGCCGACGCGAGGAGATGCGCATTGCCCGTCCGCTGCTCGGTCTCCGCCGGGTGGATCTGGCCGCCGTGGTTGCAGCATCCGGCCTTACTCCGGTGAGCGATCCGCATAATGAGGACAGCCGCTTCGCACGGGCTCGCCTCCGTCGTGTGATGCCGGCGCTCGCCGGGGAGGGTCTCGATACCCCGACGCTGGTGGCAACCGCCGCGCGCTTCCGCCGCGCGGCATCGGCGCTCGACGACTACGCCGATCGCCTGCTCCAGTCGGCCAAAGTCGACGTTACCGGCGCGGTGCGGCTCGAGGTTGCACGGCTCGCAGCGGAGCCGGAGGAAACGCGGCTGCGTGTTCTCGCTCGCATTTTGCGGGCGGTGGGCGGCGCCATCTACGGCCCGCGCCTCGACAGCTTGGTCGAGCTTGCGTCGGCAATGACATCAGGCGTTGGGACGGTTCCTGCGCGGACACTTGCCGGAGTGACGATCGAGCGGCGGAAAGGCGAATTGCGGTTTCAGCGTGAGGCTGGCCGCGCCGGCCTGCCCGAGATTCACGTTGCCGGTGCCTTCGAGGGCGTCTGGGATGGGCGCTTCATCGTGCGCATTGTGGCAGCCGAAGCGCGACTGAGGCTCGCCCCGCTCGGAGACGCCGGACGGCGATCGCTTGGCGCCTGTCTCGAGGACGGATTGCCGCGCGCCATGGAAGCGAGCCCAGCGCTTTTTCAGGACGACAGGCTCATCGCCGCGCCCATCCTGGGGTTCCAGGCCGCGCCAGAGCATAATATCCGTGCCGAAATGCGCTCGATCGTGCCGCTGCGCCTGCTTGATCGCAGGCGGATCGATGATCTATGACCGGCCTCTCAACCATTCTGGCATTTTATGCATCGGCGCTGCCAGAGCTTCACTTGGCTTCCCAGGCCCGTACACCTATCTTAGCCGGTGACGAGCCGCGCCCGTGCGCAGCTCCCCGCCCTTGAAGGGACTCTTATGAACGCGAATTTTCGCAACTTCGCCGTTTGGGTCATTATCGGCCTGCTTTTGATCGCGCTTTTCAACCTGTTCCAGAATCCGGGTCCGCGCGCAGCTGGCCAGGACATCGCCTATTCGCAGTTTCTGAATGATGTCGATTCCGGGCGGGTGAAGAGCGTTGTGATCGCGGGCCAGCAGATCAGCGGCTCCTACAGCGACAATAGTGGCTTCCAGACCTTTGCCCCACAGCAGGATTCCGATCTTGTAAAGCGCCTCGAGGCGAAGAGCGTCGCCATTTCGGCGAAGCCGCCGTCCGAGGCCGGCACGTCGCTGATCGGCGTGCTGATCTCCTGGTTCCCGATGTTCCTGATCCTCGCGGTCTGGATCTTCTTCATGCGCCAGATGCAGGGCGGCGCCGGCGGCAAGGCGATGGGCTTCGGCAAGTCAAAAGCCAAGCTCCTGACCGAGGCGCATGGCCGCGTGACCTTCGATGACGTCGCCGGTGTCGACGAAGCCAAGGAAGACTTGCAGGAGATCGTCGAATTCCTGCGCGATCCGCAGAAGTATCAGCGGCTTGGCGGCCGGATTCCGCGCGGTGTGCTGCTTGTCGGCCCGCCCGGTACCGGCAAGACGCTGACGGCGCGCGCCGTCGCTGGCGAAGCCAATGTGCCGTTCTTCACGATCTCGGGTTCCGACTTTGTCGAGATGTTCGTCGGCGTCGGCGCGAGCCGCGTGCGCGACATGTTCGAGCAGGCGAAAAAGAATGCTCCTTGCATCATCTTCATCGACGAAATCGACGCCGTCGGACGCCATCGCGGCGCCGGGCTTGGCGGCGGCAATGACGAGCGTGAGCAGACGCTGAACCAGTTGCTCGTCGAGATGGATGGCTTCGAGCAGAACGAAGGCATCATCATCATCGCCGCGACCAACCGTCCCGACGTGTTGGACCCGGCGCTTCTGCGTCCCGGCCGTTTCGACCGTCAGGTGATCATCCCCAACCCGGATGTCGTCGGCCGCGAGAAGATCCTGAAGGTGCATGCCCGCAAGGTTCCGATGTCACCCGACGTCGACCTGAAGACGCTGGCCCGCGGCACCCCCGGGTTCTCCGGCGCCGACCTGATGAACCTCGTCAACGAGGCGGCGCTGATGGCGGCCCGGCGCAACAAGCGCATGGTCACCATGCGCGAGTTCGAGGATTCGAAGGACAAGGTGATGATGGGCGCCGAGCGGCGTTCGCTGGTCATGACCGAGGACGAGAAGCGCCTGACCGCCTATCACGAGGCCGGTCATGCGATCGTCGCACTCAACGTCCCCGCGACCGATCCGGTCCACAAGGCGACGATTATCCCGCGCGGCCGTGCGCTCGGCATGGTCATGCAGCTGCCCGAACGCGACAAGCTGTCGATGAGCTACGAGCAGATGACGTCGCGCCTTGCTATTATGATGGGCGGCCGCATCGCCGAGGAAGTCACCTTCGGCAAGGACAAGGTCACGTCGGGCGCCGCGTCCGACATCGAGCAGGCGACGCGCCTTGCCCGAGCCATGGTCACGCGCTGGGGCTTCTCTGAAGAACTCGGTACCGTCGCCTATGGCGAGAACCAGGAAGAAGTGTTCCTCGGTCACTCGGTGTCGCGGACGCAGAATATTTCGGAAGAGACGGCTCGCAAGATCGACGCCGAAGTGCGGCGGCTGGTTGAGCTTGGCCTCGACGACGCCCGCCGCATTCTTTCCGAGAAGCACGGCGATCTCGAGATCCTGGCACAGGGCCTGCTCGAATATGAATCGATGAGCGGCGACGAGATCCGGGGCCTGCTCGCCGGCAAGCCGCCGATCCGCGACACGGGCGACGATACGCCGCCCTCGCGCCCCTCGGTGGTGCCGACGACGCGCGGGCCTCGGCCGAAGGGTGACACCGGACTGGAGCCGCAGCCGCAGTCCTGATCGAATTGTTTGCCACGCAATAGGGCGGCCTTCGGGCCGCCCTTTTTGTTTGTGCATTCTTTTATCCGAGGGCGTGGCGACGATGTAACCGTCGCTCATCAATTTTGAACGGTATTCGCCTAGTGTTCGGACTATGAAGGTCCGCATGCGAAAAGACGGATGGCAGTGATGGCGCGCAAGCTCTTCGGTACAGACGGCATTCGGGGCAAGGCCAATGCTTTCCCGATAACGCCGCAGATGGCGCTACAGGTCGGCATTGCAGCCGGCATTGCCTTCCGCAACGGTTCGCATCGCCATCGTGTCGTGATCGGCAAGGATACCCGCCTCTCGGGCTACATGATCGAGCCGGCGCTGACCGCCGGCTTCACGGCTGCCGGCATGGACGTGTTCCTGCTCGGGCCGATGCCGACGCCGGCCGTCGCGATGCTGACGCGCTCGCTCAGGGCCGACCTCGGCGTCATGATCTCGGCCTCGCACAATCCCTATGAGGACAATGGCATCAAGCTGTTCGGCCCGGACGGCTACAAGCTTTCCGACGAAGCCGAGGCACGGATCGAGGCGCTGATAGAGGAGGATCTGTCTGGCCGCCTCGCCGCATCCGGCGATCTCGGACGCGCCAAGCGTATCGATGGCGCTCGCGAGCGCTACGTGGAATTCGCCAAGCGGACGTTGCCAAAATCGCTTGATCTCTCAGGCCTAAGGATCGTCATCGATTCAGCCAATGGCGCTGCTTACAAGGTGGCGCCGGAAGCGCTGTGGGAACTTGGCGCTGAAGTGATTTCGATTGGCGACAAGCCCGATGGGCTCAATATCAACCGCGATGTCGGCTCGACGGCGACGGATGCGCTGAGGCGCAAAGTCCACGAGGTACGTGCGGATATCGGCATCGCGCTCGACGGCGATGCTGATCGCGTGATCCTGATCGACGAGCGCGGCGAGATCGTTGACGGCGATCAGCTCATGGCGGTGGTTGCTGCTTCCTGGGCTGAGGAGGGAAAGCTCTCGAAGCCCGGCATCGTCGCCACGATCATGTCCAATCTCGGCCTTGAGCGTTATCTCGGTTCGCTTGGCCTGTCGCTTGCCCGCACCAAGGTCGGCGACCGCTATGTCGTCGAACATATGCGCAGCCACGGCTTCAATGTCGGCGGCGAGCAATCGGGCCATCTGATCCTCTCGGATTTCTCGACGACGGGCGATGGTCTCGTCTCGGCCCTGCAGATCCTCGCAGTGGTGCGGCAAACCGGCAAGCCGGTGAGCGAGGTCTGTCGCCGCTTCGAGCCGGTGCCGCAGATCCTCAAGAACGTCCGCTTCGGCGGTGGCAAGCCGCTCGATACCGCAAGCGTCAAGGCGGCGATCGCCGAGGGCGAGGCACGCTTGTCCGGCTCCGGCCGTCTGGTGATCCGCCCGTCCGGCACGGAGCCGCTCATCCGCGTCATGGCGGAAGGCGATGACGAGACGGTCGTCACCTCGGTCGTCGACGATATCTGTGTCGCGCTGAAGCAGGTGGCAGCGTAGCCCGCCCACACCGTCCTAGAAGGTCGGTGGCGTGCAGGCGGAGACGAGTTCGAGTTCGCCTTCGCCGATATTTTTGAAGGCGTGCGGCTGGCGGCTGTCGAAGAAATAAGCGTCACCTGGACCAAGCTCATAGCGGGCGCCGGCGACCTCCAGCAGCATGCGGCCGCGGATGACGAGGCCGGCTTCCTCGCCCTGATGCGACAGCATGGCCTTGCCGCTCTCGGCGCCCGGCCGATAGCGCTCATGGATCATCTGCAGCGCGCGGCCTTCGAGATTGGCGCCGACCTGGCGGAAGGAGATCGGACCTCCTGCAATCTCTTTCAACTCGTCAGCGCGAAACACCACCTGCTCGCGATCACCAGGCGGCCCGGCAAAGAACTCTCCAAGGCTGATCGGGATGCCTGCCAGAATCTGCCGGAGACCCGAGACCGAGGGGCTGATGCGGTTGGCCTCGACCATCGACACGGTCGCATTGGAGACGCCGGCGCGCTTGGCCAGGGCGCGCTGCGAGAGCCCCTGCTTGAGGCGCAGATCGCGCAGGCGGGCGCCAACATCGATGTCAAAATGCGTGGCGTTCATGTGTTCAATATAAAGAACACTCTTAACGTCCGCAACGAATTGACCGGCTTTTCTGGCGGGCCTACGTTCAGGAAAATGACCGGTCGAACCGTTCCGCCCGGCATCCCGGAGACCTTTTCAACATGACTGCGCCCGTCCGTCCTAACAATCTTGAAGCCTTCTGGATGCCGTTCACCGCGAATAGGCAGTTCAAGCAGAACCCGCGCATGCTGGTTGGCGCGAAGGACATGTACTACACCTCGGCCGACGGACGGCAGATCCTGGACGGCACGGCCGGCCTCTGGTGCGTCAATGCCGGCCATGGTCGGGCGAAGATCGTCGAGGCGGTTTCGGCGCAGGTGGCTGAGCTGGATTACGCGCCGGCCTTCCAGATGGGCCATCCGAAAGCCTTCGAGCTTGCGGCGCGCCTCGCCGGCATGATGCCGTCGCCGCTCGACCATGTGTTCTTCACCAATTCGGGTTCGGAATCGGTCGATACGGCACTCAAGATCGCGCTCGCCTATCATCGCGCCCGCGGCAAGGGCTCGAAGTTCCGTTTGCTCGGCCGCGAGCGCGGCTATCACGGCGTCGGCTTCGGCGGCATCTCGGTCGGCGGCATTTCGGGCAACCGCAAGACGTTCGGCACGCTGCTCACGGGTGTCGACCACATCCGTCACACGCACGATCTCGAGCGTAACGCCTTCACGCGTGGCGAGCCGGAATATGGCGCCGAATTTGCCGACGATCTCGAAAAGGTCATCGCGCTGCATGACGCCTCCAACATCGCGGCCCTGATCGTCGAGCCGGTCGCCGGCTCTACGGGCGTGCTGCTTCCGCCGAAGGGGTACCTCAAGCGCCTCCGCGAAATCTGCGACAAGCACGACATCCTGCTGATCTTCGACGAGGTCATCACCGGCTTCGGCCGCCTCGGCACGCCGTTCGCCGTCGATTATTTCGATGTCGTCCCGGACATGGTCTGCACGGCCAAGGGCATCACCTCGGGCGTGGTGCCGATGGGCGCGGTGTTCGCCTCCAAGAAGATCTACGACACCTTCATGGACGCGCCGGAAAACACGATCGAGTTGTTCCACGGCTATACCTATTCGGCGCATCCGGTCGCCTGCGCCGCAGCGCTGGCGACGCTCGACATCTATGCCGAGGAGGGGCTGCTCACCCGCGCGGCCGAGCTTTCCGACTACTGGGCCGATGCACTTCACAGCCTCAAGGGCCTGCCGCATGTCATCGACATCCGCAATCTCGGCCTGATCGGCGCGATCGAGCTGGAGCCGATCGCAGGCAGCCCGACCAAGCGCGCCTTCTCGATCTTCCTCAAGGCGTTCGAGAGCAACCTGATGATCCGCACGACCGGCGACATCATCGCGCTGTCGCCGCCGCTGATCATCGAGAAGACGCATATCGACCAGATCTTCGAGACGCTCGGCCGTCTCCTGAAGCAGGCCGACTGACGGGAAGGGGAGGAGCCCAGCATGGACAGGATCGCCAATCTCGTCGGTGGCAAGAAGCTGCCCTCGACCTCGGCCCGCACGGCGCCGATCTTCAATCCGGCGACCGGCGAGCAGATCGCCGAACTACCGCTCTCGACAGCGGCTGAACTTGACGCGGCGGTGGCTGTCGCCAAGGCGGCATTCCCGGCCTGGGCCGAAACGACGCCGCTGAAGCGCGCGCGCGTGATGTTCCGCTTCAAGGATCTCCTGGAGCAGAACGCCGACCGCATCGCTCGTGCGATTTCATCCGAGCATGGCAAGACGCATGACGATGCGCTCGGCGAAGTGCAGCGCGGCCTCGAAGTGGTCGAGTTCGCCTGCGGCATCCCGCATCTCCTGAAGGGCGAATATTCGAAGAATGTCGGCCCTTCGATCGACAGCTATTCCGATCGCCAACCGCTCGGCGTCGTTGCCGGCATCACGCCGTTCAACTTTCCCTGCATGGTGCCGCTGTGGATGTATCCGGTGGCGATCGCCGCCGGCAATTGCTTCATCCTGAAGCCGTCGGAGAAGGATCCGAGCGCGGCGATGGTGGTCGCTGAACTGCTGCACGAGGCCGGGCTGCCTGCCGGCGTGCTCAATGTCGTGCATGGCGACAAGGAGATCGTCGACGCGATCCTCGCGCATCGCGACATCAAGGCGGTCAGCTTCGTCGGCTCGACGCCGATCGCGTCCTATGTCTATGCGACGGGCACGGCGGCCGGAAAGCGCGTGCAGGCGCTCGGCGGCGCCAAGAACCACATGGTCATCATGCCCGACGCCGACATGGACAAGGCCGCCGATGCGCTGATGGGCGCGGGCTACGGCTCGGCCGGCGAGCGTTGCATGGCGGTTTCCGTGGCGGTGCCCGTCGGGGCCAGGACCGCGGATGCGCTGATCGAGGCGCTGGCGCCGCGCGTGCGCGCGCTGAAGATCGGCCCAGCTACCGACCGCGAGGCCGAGATGGGCCCGCTCGTCACGAAGCAGCATCTCGACAAGGTCGCTTCCTATATCGACAAGGGCGTCGCCGAGGGCGCGAAGCTCGTCGTCGACGGCCGCGGCTTCAAGCTGCAGGGCTATGAGGGCGGCTACTTCATCGGTGGCACGCTTTTTGATCATGTGGACAAGGAAATGACGATCTACCGCGAGGAGATCTTCGGTCCGGTCCTCTCGGTGCTGCGCGCCGGGAGCTATGACGAGGCAGTCGAGCTGATCAATGCCCATGAATTCGGCAACGGCACCGCGATCTTCACCCGCGATGGCGACGCTGCGCGCTCCTTCGCTGACAAGATCGAGGCAGGGATGGTCGGCATCAATGTGCCGATCCCGGTCCCGGTCGCCTATCATTCCTTCGGCGGCTGGAAACGGTCGATCTTCGGCGACCACGCCATCTACGGGCCGGAGGGCGTGCGCTTCTATACGCGCATCAAGACCGTCACCTCGCGCTGGCCGGATGGCATCAAGTCGGGTGCCGTGTTCAACTTCCCGACGATGTGAGGGCTTTCAACGCGACGCCTCCAAAGTCTACTCTCGACTTCATCCTGGGGCTTGACCCGGGGATCCAGGCTCTCGGTCATCGAGGGAAAGTCTGGATTGCCGGGCCAGGCCCGGCAACGACACGCTGCCGACCGTCATCGAAGGACCAGAACGATATGACCGCCCCGACCGACAACCTCCGCATCAATGGCGAGCGCCTGTGGGACAGCCTGATGGAGATGGCGAAGATCGGGCCGGGGCTCAGGGGCGGCAACAACCGCCAGACGCTGACCGACGCCGATGCCGAAGGGCGAAAGCTCTTCGAGGGCTGGTGCGAGGCCGCCGGGCTCACGATGGGTGTCGACAAGATGGGCACCATGTTCATGACGCGGCCGGGCACGGATCCGGCGGCGCTGCCGGTTTATGTCGGCTCGCATCTCGACACGCAGCCGACTGGCGGCAAGTTCGACGGCGTCCTCGGCGTGCTCTCGGCGCTCGAAGTGGTGCGCAGCCTCAATGATCTCGGCATCAAGACGAAGCATCCTATTGTCGTTACCAACTGGGCGAACGAGGAGGGAGCGCGTTTCGCGCCGGCCATGCTCGCGTCGGGCGTGTTCGCCGGCCAGCTGACACTCGATTATGCCTATGGCCGCAAGGATCCCGAGGGCAAGACCTATGGCGAGGAGCTGAAGCGCATCGGCTGGGTCGGCGATGAAGAGGTCGGCGCGCGCAAGATGCACGCCTATCTCGAATATCATATCGAGCAGGGGCCGATCCTCGAGGCCAGCGAGAAGCAGATCGGCGTCGTAACACACTGCCAGGGCCTCTGGTGGCTGGAGGTGACGCTGACCGGCAAGGAGGCGCATACCGGCTCGACGCCGATGGCCATGCGTGTCAATGCCGGGCTGGCGATGTCGCGGATCATCGAGATGGTCCAGGCGGTGGCGATGGAGAACCAGCCCGGGGCCGTTGGCGGCGTCGGGCAGGTGTTTTTCACGCCGAACTCGCGCAATGTTCTGCCCGGCAAGGTCGTGTTCACGATCGATATCCGCAGCCCCGATCAGGCGAAGCTCGATGGTATGCGCGCGCGGATCGAGGAAGAAGCGCCGCTCATCGCTGCAGAGCTCGGCGTCGGCTGCTCAATCGAGCCGGTCGGCCATTTCGATCCGGTGACCTTCGATCCGACGCTGGTCGCACGCGTACGGAACGCCGCCGAGCGGCTCGGCTACAGCCATATGGACATCATCTCGGGAGCCGGACACGACGCCTGCTGGGCCGCGAAGGTGGCGCCCGCCACCATGGTCATGTGCCCCTGCGTCGACGGGTTGTCGCATAACGAAGACGAAAACATCACACCGCAATGGGCATCAGCCGGGGCGGACGTGCTTCTGCACGCCGTGCTCGAGACGGCCGAGATCGTCGGCTGATCCGCCTGCCAGAACCGAAGAGGGATTTGACTATGACGACGGTGATCAAGGGCGGCACGATCGTAGCCGCGGACCGCAGCTATGAGGCTGATATCCTCATCGAGGGCGAGACGATCAAGGCGATCGGGCCGGATCTGAAAGGCGATACGGTCATCGACGCGGCCGGCGCCTATGTGATGCCCGGCGGCATCGATCCGCACACGCATCTCGAAATGCCCTTCATGGGTACCACGGCAGCCGAGACCTGGGAGAGCGGCAGCTTCGCTGCGCTTTCGGGCGGCACGACGATGGTCGTCGACTTCGTCATTCCGGGCGAGGACGGCATGCTCGCCGCCTTTGACGCCTGGGCCGAGCGCTCGGCGCGGCAGGCTTCGGGCGATTACTCCTTCCACATGGCCGTCACGGGCTGGTCGGAGAAGCATTTCGACGAGATGGAGAAGGTGGTGGCGCGCGGCGTCAACACCTTCAAGCATTTCATGGCCTACAAGGGCGCGTTGATGGTGAATGACGACGAGATGTTCGCGTCATTCCAGCGCTGCGCCGCGCTTGGCGCGCTGCCGCTCGTCCATGCCGAGAATGGCGATATCGTCGCCGCGCTGCAGCAGAAATACATGGCAGAGGGCCGTCCGGGACCGGAGAGCCACGCCTTCTCGCGGCCACCCGAGGTGGAAGGCGAGGCGACCAACCGCGCGATCATGATCGCCGACGCCGCCGGCGTCCCCGTCTATATCGTGCACACTTCCTGCGAGCAGGCGCATGAGGCGATCCGCCGGGCGCGGCAGAAGGGCATGCGCGTCTATGGCGAGCCGCTGATCCAGCATCTCGTGCTCGACGAGGGCGAGTATTTCAGCAAGGACTGGAACTATTCGGCGCAGCGCGTGATGTCTCCGCCGTTCCGCAACAAGAGCCATCAGGACAGCCTCTGGGCGGGTCTCGCCGCCGGTTCGCTGCAGGTGGTTGCGACCGACCACGCAGCGTTCACCACGGCGCAGAAGCAGTTCGGTCTCACAGATTTCACCAAGATCCCGAACGGCACCGGCGGCCTCGAAGACCGTATGCCCGTACTCTGGACGCGCGGCGTCGAGACGGGCCGGCTGACGCCGAACGAGTTCGTCGCGGTGACTTCAACCAATATCGCGCAGATCCTCAACATCTATCCGCAGAAGGGCGCCATCCTGCCGGGCTCGGATGCCGATCTCGTCGTTTGGGACCCGACCCTGACCAAGACGATCACGGCTGCCAACCAGAAATCGATCATCGACTACAACGTTTTCGAAGGCATCGCCGTGAAGGGCCTGCCGCGTTACACAATCTCGCGCGGCGAGGTTGTCTGGTCGGATGGACAGAATTCCGGCCCGAGGCCTGGTCGCGGCAAGTTCATTGCCCGCAAGCCATTTCCGGCCATCAATCGTGCGCTGTCGAAATGGAAGGAACTGACGGCGCCGCGTTCCGTGACGCGATCGCCCGAACATATGCCGATCGGCGTCTGAGCGCCTGATGACCGGGGAGGGGACATCGGGAACCGCGAAGGAAGCGCCGGCGATCAAGATTGCCGGCCTGTCGCTCGTCTTCAACACTAATGACGGCCCGGTGCAGGCGCTGTCCGATATCGACCTCGAGGTGAAGCGCGGCGAGTTCGTCTCGTTCATCGGCCCGTCAGGCTGCGGCAAGACCACGCTGTTGCGCGTCATCGCCGATCTGGAGCAGCCGACCGGCGGATCGATCACGGTCAATGGCGTCTCGCCGGAGGAGGCGCGCCTCGCGCGCGCCTATGGCTATGTCTTCCAGGCGGCGGCGCTCTATCCTTGGCGCACTATCGCCAAGAATATCGCGCTGCCGCTGGAGATCATGGGTCTCACCAGGGCGGAATGCGACAAGCGCGTCGCCGATAACCTTGCCCTCGTCGACCTCGCGGGCTTTGAGCGGAAATATCCGTGGCAGCTTTCCGGCGGCATGCAGCAGCGCGCCTCGATCGCCCGTGCGCTCGCCGTCGAGCCCGAGCTTCTGCTGATGGACGAGCCGTTCGGCGCGCTCGACGAGATCGTCCGAGATCATCTCAACGAGAAACTGCTGCGGCTCTGGGACCGGACGCAGAAGACCGTGGTCTTTGTCACGCATTCGATTCCCGAGGCTGTATTCCTCTCGACCAAGATCGTCGTGATGTCGCCACGGCCCGGTCGCGTCACCGATGTCATCGAGTGCGGCTTTCCGCGCCACCGCACGCTCGATATCCGCGAGACGCCTGAATTCCTCGCCATCGCAGCGCGTGTCCGCGCCGGGCTTCGGGCAGGGCATTCCTATGAGGATTGATGGCTCGTTGATCGAGCCCCAGCGGTCAGGCCCGGCGATGACAGGCATGAGAGCTTCAGCCAAAGGCGCGAAGGCTTCTGCCAGTCACGGCGCCGGACTGGCCGACAAGGTGACGACATGACGACTGCCGTGTCGCACCGCCTGGCGAAGCCGCCAGGCAAGCTCGTTCCCGTGCTCGTCGTCACGCTGGCGCTGATCGCGCTCTGGTATGTCGGTGCCTATTTCATGAATGCCACTCTGGCGCGCGATGCGTTCGCGCGCGCCAAGAAGGAGCCGACCGCGAGCGAGCTGCTGTTCGCCACCTATGCCATGGATCGGCCGCTGCTGCCGGCGCCGCACCAGATCGTCACTGAAATCTGGAAGTCGACCGCCCTGACGCCGGTCACCTCCAAGAAGAGCCTCGTCTATCATTCCTGGATCACGCTTTCGGCGACCTTGGCCGGGTTTCTCTCCGGTGCGCTGCTCGGCCTGATCCTTGCCGCAGCGATCGTGCATGTGCCGAGCCTTGATCGCAGCCTGATGCCCTGGGTGATCGCCTCACAGACAATCCCGATCGTTGCGATCGCGCCGATGATCGTCGTGGTCGGCTATAATCTCATGAACGGGCAGATGGGCTTCTCGACCGATACGTCGCGCTTCATCGCCAAGGCGCTGATCTCGACCTATCTCTCCTTCTTCCCGATTACGGTCGGGCTGGTGAAGGGGCTGCGCTCGCCCGACACCATTCTCGTCGACCTGATGCGCACCTATTCGGCCAATCGCTGGCAGACCTTCTGGAAGCTGCGCATGCCGGCGGCGCTGCCCTTTCTATTTGCCTCAATGCAGGTCGCGATCGCCATCAGCCTGGTCGGCGCCATCGTCGGCGAACTGCCGACCGGCGCCTCAGCCGGTATCGGCGCGCGGCTGCTCGCCGGTTCCTATTATGGACAGACGGTGCAGATATGGTCGGCGCTGATCGCTGCATCCGTGTTGGCAGCGCTCCTTGTTTGGATGGTGAGCCTAGGGGGCACGGCCGTCGTCAAGCGGATGGGGCTCGCGCGATGAACCACAGCCGCGGCCATATCCAGCCCTGGATCGCGTTGGTCGGGCTGATCGCGCTCAGCGCGCTGCCGCTCGACGCGGCCGATCCTACGCGCCTGCTGATCCGCGAGGGCCCCGTCGGCTGGGGGCTCGTCGCGTTGATGGCGGCCGCCATCGTCGCCGCTATCCGAGCCGGACGCAGCCTTGCCGCAGCAATTTTGCTGGCGCTTGCCGCGCATGGCGGCGCGGCGATGGCGATCGGCCTGTTGCCGAGCCTTGCCGGTCACACGGGCAGCGGCTTCTGGGCGCTGGTCCTGACGTCCTGGCTGCTCGTCTGGGCGCTGGTGACGGAACTCTCCGAATGGCCACGCCGGCCCGGGCTGCCGGGGCTCGTGCTCTCGCTGCTGATCCCCTTCCTGTTCGGGATCTGGCTGCTGATCCTCTGGCAGATCGTCGTGGTCGTCTTCCAGGTGCCGTTCGTGCTGATCCCCCCGCCTTCGGCGATCGGCGCGCGCATCGCAACCTCGCTGCCCATCCTTGCCGCCGACTTCCGGCAGACCTTCTTCAAATCGGTGGTGGCGGGCTATGCGATCGGCTGCGGCGCCGGCTTCCTGGTCGCAATCCTCGTCGACCGCGTCTCATTCCTGAAGCGTGGCCTGCTGCCGATCGGCAATCTCGTCTCGGCGCTGCCGATCGTCGGTATCGCACCGATCATGGTGATGTGGTTCGGCTTCGACTGGCCGTCCAAGGCGGCGGTCGTCGTCGTCTCGACCTTCTTCCCGATGCTGGTGAACACGGTAACTGGGCTCTCCGCCTCGCAGCCGATCAGCCGCGATCTGATGCGCACCTACGCCGCAACGTATTGGCAGACGCTGTTCAAGCTGAGGCTGCCCGAGGCGATGCCGTTTGTCTTCAACGCGCTCAAGATCAATTCGACTCTCGCCCTGATCGCGGCCATTGTAGCCGAGTTCTTCGGCACGCCGATCGTGGGCATGGGCTTCCGCATCTCTACCGAAGTCGGGCGCATGAATATCGACATGGTGTGGGCGGAAATCGCGGTGGCGGCGCTGGCCGGCTCCGCGTTCTACGGCGTGGTCGCGCTCGCCGAGCGCGCCGCGACTTTCTGGCATCCGTCCTTCCGCACCTAGGGACGGAAACGACAACCTGGAGGGGTCAATGAAGAAGTGGATGATGGGCGCGATCGCTGCCGCGACCGGCCTTGCGATGAGCGCGCCGGCCTATGCTGCCGATCAGCTGACCCTGCAGCTGAAATGGGTCACGCAGGCTCAGTTCGCCGGCTATCTCGTCGCAAAGGCGAAGGGCTTCTACGAGGCCGAAGGGCTCGACGTCACGATCAAGCCGGGTGGCCCGGACGTTTCGCCGGTGCAGGTGATCGCCGCCGGCGGCGCCGACGTGATCGTCGACTGGATGGCAGATGCGCTCGCCTCGCGCGAAAAGGGCGTCAAGCTCGTCAACATCGCGCAGCCGTTCAAGAGTTCGGGCCTGCTGCTCGTCTGCCGCAAGGACACCGGCATTGCCACGCCCGCCGACTTCAAGGGAAAGACCCTCGGCGTCTGGTTCTATGGCAATGAATATCCGTTCATGGCCTGGATGAACAAGCTCGGCTACAAGACCGATGGCGGCGCCAACGGCGTCACCGTGCTGAAGCAGGCGTTCAATGTCGATCCGCTGGTACAGAAGCAGGCCGACTGCATCTCGGCCATGACCTACAACGAATATGGCCAGATCCTCGACGCCGGCCTCAAGGCCGAAGACCTCGTCGTCTTCAACTATCGCGACGAGAATGTCGGCATGCTGGAAGACGGGCTCTATGCGCTCGAGGACAAGCTCGCCGATCCCGCCTATGTCGACAAGCTCGCCCGCTTCGTGAAGGCGTCCGAGAAGGGCTGGGCCTATGCGCGCGAAAACCCGGACGAGGCGGCACAGATCACGGTCGATGCCGACGAGTCGGGTTCGCAGACATTAGATCACCAGAAATACATGATCGGGGAAGTGAACAAGCTCACCGACGCTACGTCCGGCGCGCTCGACCCGGCTGATTACAAGCAGACGGTGCAGACCATGCTGTCGGCCGGCGGCGTCATCTCCAAGGAGCCTGACGCGGCCGCGACGACGACGGCGGTCACCGACAAGGCCGGCCTCAAATAGGCTTAGCCACAAGTTGCAATGCAGGGATCGGGCGCCGTCTGGCGCCCGATTTCGTTCAGGCGATCATGTCGCCATTTCCAGTGCCGAAACCCGCCTGATCAACGCCCGCGCATCCGGCGGCGGCTCGCGCTCGATGCGACGATAGACGCTTCCTTCGGCGTTTCTGGTGATCAGACGGCAATCCACCAGTTCGCGCCGCAGCAGCGCATGATCCCCAAATGTGTGCCGCTCGGCCAGAAATGCTTTCACACCGGCATCTCCAAGGGTCTGCCGGGTGGGAAATGCCGCCCAGAGCGCCCATAGGCAGAGCAACTGATGGTTTCGACGCGCCGGCCAGCGGATCAGGCGGCCGCGCGCATCGAAGTGGCGCTGAGCACGCGCCACGAGAGCAAGATCAGGACCGGCCGGCACCGGCAGCGGCGACAGTGGCAGCGCGGCAGCGGTGTCGGGCGATTGCTGCACCGTGGCGGCGCGCAACTGCTGGAACTTGCGGTGGCCGGTCGAGCGCGCCAGCATGTTAAGCACTTCGACATGGCTCGGAAGGGCGCTGCGGCCCTCGAACTGCTTGCGCAGCGACTTTGCCAATGCGGAGATGTCGCCCACAGAGAAGGCGATCGGGGTTCGTGTCATGACCAATCCTCGATGTGCCGATCCATCGGATTGTCGCGGTCACCGCTTGCGACCCGGCACGAGGCTGGTGTCAGTCTGATCGCATGATGCAGGTTTAGCTTCCCCTCGCGGGGCGGTGACGCCTGGGTGAACTGCTGACCCTACACCATCATAGCGGCTCGCTGCGCCGAGCGCCATGTCAGACGATGTTCTTCTCGAACAAGGGTCGGTTGTGGGTGATGCGCTCATAGCCGAGAGGAGAAAGGTCGAGCGTCTGGTAGGCGCCGTCGACGGCTAGCTCGGCGAGGCCGCGGCCGACGGCGGGCGCCTGCTGCAGGCCATGGCCGGAGAAGCCGTTGGCGATGAAGAGATTGTCGAAGGGCGGCACACGGCCAACGATCGCGTTGTGGTCGAAGAGGTTCATGTCGTAGTGCCCGGCCCAGGATCGCGCCTGTCGAATGGTCTCGAACGCGGGCACTCGGCTCGCCAGAACCGGCCAGATCAGATCCTCGAACAGCGCATGGTCGACATCGAAATCGGTCGCGAGAGGATCATGAGCTTCGTCCGGTGCCGAGCCACAGAGGAAGAGCTCCCCCTCCGGACGGCAATAGACGCCGGACGGATCGATCAGCATGGGAAAGCCCGGCAGCTTTTCCTTGCAGGCGAAGGTGAAGATGCAGCGCTTGCGCGCCTCGACCGGCAGTGGCACGCCAATATCCTCCAATAGCTCCCGTGCGCCAGTTCCCGCCGCGATGATCACCGCGTCCGCTGTCGCGGTGGCGCCATCGGCGAAGCGCACGCCTGTGGCACGGCCGCGTTCGGTCAGGATTTCAGTCACCGTCGCGCTGGCGGTCTCGACGCCAAGCGATCGCGCCCTCTTACGAAGCGCCTGCATGAGGCCGTAGCCGTCGAACCAGCCTTCGCCGGTAGCGCCGAAGGCGCCGGCGGCGATGTCGTCGAGGACGAGATAGGGGAAGCGCTCGGCAAGCTCTGCTGGGTTGAACAGCACGATGTCAGCGCCGCGGC
Organism: Kaistia soli DSM 19436; assembly: GCF_900129325.1. GTDB lineage: Bacteria > Pseudomonadota > Alphaproteobacteria > Rhizobiales > Kaistiaceae > Kaistia > Kaistia soli. The sequence goes on from NZ_FQUP01000007.1 coordinate 80,663, forward strand.
TGGATTGCAGCGCGTGGTTTTCGGTCAGTGTCGCCGTGCCGGCGGCGGTGGCGAGAAAGAGATAGCCGCCCTCGTTGAGACTGATGAACGGCCGGTCATTCTCGACAGAGAGAGTGTCGCCGATCGCGCGCAGGAATTCGATGCCGTAGAGCGACATGTCGATATTCACCGGCGAGGAGAATTGCTGCCGGATCGAGGCGGCGGAAAGAGCGCTGGCCGCCTGCTGGAAGGTCGGGTCCTTCTCGACCAGCAGAACGCTGCCGGAAAAGCGCGGATGCGCGGCGATGTGATAGGCGGCGGAGGCGCCGTGAACGGCGCCGCCGACGATGATGACGTCATGGTGGCGCGCCACGCTCTCGCTCCGTCCCGGAAGTTCCACCATGACCATGCCATGCGCCTATTTCGTCGTCGATGCGGCGAAGCGGTCGTGTCAGCCGATCGGCACGAGAGGTCGCTCGATGGCCTCGCGGAGCGCGAATTTCGATTCGATGCGCGCAACGCCCGGCAGGTGGCCCAGCACATTCGCATGTAATCGTTCGAAATCCGGCAGGTCGCGCGCCACGATCCGCAGCAGATAGTCGCTCGAGCCCGACATCAGATAAAGCGAGAGGATGTTGGGGCATTTCCGCGCCGCGGCCTCGAAGGCCTTGAGCGCCTCGTCGTTCTGCCGATCGAGTGAGATTTCGACAAAGGCCGTGATGCCAAGGCCGAGCGCATTCGGATCGACGACCGCACGGTAGCCAGCGATGACGCCGCCTGTTTCGAGGCGCTGCAGACGGCGTGTGACGGCAGAGGCGGAGAGGCCGATCCGCTCGGCAAGTTCCACGGCAGAAAGCCGGCCTTCGCGGGCGAGCGCCCCAACGATCCGCCGGTCGAAATCATCGAGCTGCATGAATCATGCGCCTTCCGCTTCGTTGCCGCAGTCTCAATGCGCGCTCACGCGCATATGGGCATGAAATAGCACGAAATCTGCTCTCTTGCGGCGATATTCTCCATGCACAGCCAATAAGAGCCAGGGGATATCATCATGCTCGTCGGCGTTCCGAGAGAAATCAAGAACAACGAATTCCGCGTCGGCCTGACGCCGGCCGCCGTGCGCGAATATGTGGCGCGGGGCCATGGCGTCCTCGTCGAGACCGGCGCGGGGTTGGGCATCGATGCGCCCGACGCCGCCTACGTCGCGGCCGGCGCCACGATCGCCGCTTCGGCCGGCGAGGTGTTCGCCAAGGCCGGCATGATCGTCAAGGTCAAGGAGCCTCAGCCCGAGGAGTGGGCACAGTTCCGGCCGGGCCAGATTCTCTTCACCTATCTCCATCTCGCGCCCGATCCGGTGCAGGCGCGCGGCCTGATGGAATCGGGCGTGACGGCGGTCGCCTACGAAACGGTCACTGACGCTCATGGCGGGCTACCGCTGCTCGCACCGATGAGCGAAGTTGCGGGCCGCCTGTCGATCCAGGCCGCGGCAACGGCGCTGCAGAAGCCGAATGGCGGCCGCGGCATCCTGCTCGGCGGCGTGCCGGGTGTGGCGCCGGCCAAGGTCGTCGTGATCGGCGGCGGTGTCGTCGGCATGCATGCGGCTCGGATGGCCGCCGGCCTTGGCGCCGAGGTGACCGTCCTCGACCGCTCGGTGCCGCGCCTCCGCGAGCTCGACGAGACGTTCGCCGGACGTATCCGCACCCGTTATTCGACGATCGACGCGCTCGAGGATGAAGTCATCTCGGCCGATGCGGTCATCGGCGCGGTGCTCATCCCCGGCGCAGCGGCGCCGAAGCTCGTCACGCGGGCCATGCTGCCGAAGATGAAGCGCGGCGCGGTGCTGGTCGATGTCGCAATTGACCAGGGCGGTTGCTTCGAGACATCGCACGCGACGACCCATGCCGAGCCGACCTATGTCGTTGACGGCGTCATCCACTACTGCGTCGCCAATATGCCGGGCGCCGTGCCGCTGACCTCGAGCCATGCGCTCAATCACGCCACGCTGCCCTTCGGAGTAGCGCTGGCCGGGGAAGGGCTTGCCGCGCTCGCCCGCGATCCGCACTTGCGCAATGGCCTCAACGTCCATCGCGGCCGGATCACGCATCGCGCCGTCGCGGAGGCGCTCGGCGAGAGCTTCGCTGATCCTGCCGGGAATATCGCGGCCTGAGCGGTCACTCCGTGGTCTGCGTCGCCGTCGCGCAATTTCTGAGCGACGGCGGAAGCAGAGACGGATCACGCGCCACGGCGAAGAGGGTGAGCGCGGAAAACCGCCATCTGCAGACTGTCCGGTCGGCGGTGACATCGGGCGGAAGCCAATCGGCGTAGAGCGTCGCGATCCAGGCGACATCGCGCGCCTTTGCGGCGCTCCAGATCCGGTCCATCGGCTCAAGCGGTGGCCGCACGAACTGGTAGGTGATGCCGTCGGACTTCGGCAAGTAGTGGGCGAGGTCGCGTGGAGTCTGGTCGCTATTGGCGAGGATTTCGGTGTCGCTGATGCCGTTTGCGCGAAGAAAGGCGGCAACGCTCCGCCAATCCAGCTTTCGCTCCGACACGAGCATGTCGGCGGCCTGAAGTGAAATGGCCAGAAAGAAGATCGCCAGCAAAGCGGCGCCCGGGATGCGCCAGGCCGGACGGGACACGAGAAACGTCATCGCGGCCGCGACCAGAAGGATGGTGGCTGGCATCATGCCGAGCATGTAGCGCGGCGTCACGGCAGTGAAGCTTCCGATGATGATGAAGACAAGCGGCGTGCCGATCGCCGTGACGATCAGGTAGCGGCCGACGGTTCTGCTGATACCGAGGAGAGCGCCTGCTGCTATCAGTGCCAGAAGAGCGGCCCCCAGCCAGGTCTCATAGCTTGCCGGCAAGAAGTGATTGGCATCGTAGTCGACGGCAAACCCGTAGATGGGTCGATAGGAGTCGAGGAAGCGGTTGGCGGCTGATGTGGCGACCTGCCACTTCATCAACCCTTCGGCTTTTCCGCCGAGGCTGATGAAGCCAGGCACCAGGCCCATCATCGCGACGAGCGTCACGACCGAGGTTGCGAGGAAATGGCGCCGCCAGAGTAATCGCTTTTCGGTGGATTCTCGAAGAGCGCCGCAGGCAAGGGCGCCCGCTTGCAACATGGCGACGGCCACGATGCCGGCTGGAATCGTCAGCGCGGCACCGACGGTGCCGACGGTCGCCGCCCAGGCATAGCGTTTGACACCCGATTGCCGCGTCAACATCGACAGATGGCCGAGCATGGCCAGGACGACGAAGAACAGCATCATCGTGTATGGCCGCGCCTCCTGACCGTAGGCGATCAGGATCGGCAGCGTCACATAGAGAAGGACGGTCGCGACGGCGGCGAATGCGCCTATGAAGCGCAGCGCGATGATCGCCAGAAGGCCGGCGGCACCCGCGCTGAACAGGGCTGATGGCAGGCGGAGCCAGAATTCATTCGCCGCGCCGAGGCCTAGGATCTTGATGAGCGCAAAATAGCTCGGGAAATGGCCATTGGCGAGGCGATCGCGGATGAGCTCGCCCCAGGATGCCTCCGCGACATCGGCTGTCAGCACTTCGTCGTACCAGAGCGCCAGCCTGCCGAGCGTTGGCAGCAGGACGGCCAGCACGAGAAGGGCAGCGCTCAGGAAGATCGCCAGTTCGACCCCGAGCGGCCAACGTCTGCCGGTGGTCCAGATGCCCGCCGATCCGGCTAGGCTTTCCTGTCCGTTCGGGTCCGCTCGTTCGCGCTGTGCAGCGCGAATGGCCCGCGATCCCGCTTGAAGTCCGGGCGATCCATCCATAAGTCCCGAAGCTCCACTGAGACGCGCCGAAGCAAGCGTTGCCGGCGCCAAACTAGAGCATGATCCAGTCCTCGTGAAGAACCGGAGCCGGGAGGCCGCCCCGCTCCGCCTCGCGGCGCCCAATGCTGGAGCGCATCCCGCGATCCTCCTTGTCAATTCTTGTGCGAGGCCGCGTCTGGGGTTACTAGCTGCTCCGCGACGGGCCTCGATGGCGCCGGCTTGCTCGCCTGCCGACGGACGTCTTTCGGCAACCGAACCGCGATGGGTCCGCATGACGACCGCCTCCCTGCCGATCTCCGACGCTGAACTGCTCGAAACCCTTGTCGATACGGTGTTGCGGGCGGGCCGTGTTGTTCTCGAAGTCTATGACAGCGCTTTTGCGGTCGAGCAGAAGGGCGATTCATCGCCCGTTACCGAGGCGGATCGGCTCGCCGAGGTGATTATCCTGGCCGATCTCGCGCGCCTCGTGCCGGGCATTCCGGTCGTCGCGGAAGAAGCCTGCTCAAGCGGCCAGGTGCCGGCGGTCGGCGCGACGTTCTTCCTGGTCGATCCCGTCGATGGAACGCGCGAATTCATCAGTCGCAATGGCGATTTCACGGTGAATATCGGCCTTATCCGCAACGGAACGCCGGTACTCGGCATCGTCTATGCACCGGTGCGCGGCGCGCTGTATCTTGGACGTCTCGGCGCGGCGGCGGAACGCCTCTACGTCGAGAACGACCGCGTTGTCGCGCGACAGATCATCGGCGTCGCATGTCCATGTCCGGAGCCGCCTCGCATCATCGCAAGCCGTTCGCATCGGACGTCCGAGACGGATGCCTTCATCGCCACTCACCCCGGCGCCTCGATCGTCTCGGCCGGCTCTTCGCTCAAATTCTGCCTGATGGCGGCGGGGGAGGCTGACCTCTATCCGCGCATGGGCCCGACAATGCAGTGGGATACGGCGGCCGGCGATGCCGTGTTGCGGGCTGCCGGTGGCATCGTCACCGAGACAGACGGCCGTCCGCTTGGTTATGGCCCGAACGGGCGGCCCGGAGCCATGGCCTTCGCCAACCCGTGGTTCGTGGCATATGGATGTGTTCGGACCAATCTCGACTAATCCTGTATACTTAGCGGAAATCCCTTTCCCTGTTTGGAGCCGTCCGCGCGATGTCGCGTGGTATTGGGCCTGATAAACGCGACGCCCGTGCTTGAGAGAGGGCAGCTGCGAAGACTAGGTTCCGAGTTGTGCCGGAGCCCACCGAATGACATCTCATCTGAAGCCGCATCTTCGCCGCCTTGAAGCCGAGGCGATCTTCATCATGCGCGAGGTTGCAGCCAATTTCGCGAACCCCGTGATGCTCTATTCGATCGGCAAGGACTCGTCGGTCATGCTGCATCTGGCGATGAAGGCGTTCTATCCGGCCAAGCCGCCCTTTTCCCTGCTGCATATCGATACGACCTGGAAGTTTCGCGAGATGATCGCGTTTCGCGACGAGACCGTGCGTCGGCTCGGCCTCAATCTCCTCGTGCACACCAACCCTGAGGGCAAGGCGGCCGGCATCAATCCGTTCGATCATGGCTCGTCCAACTACACCCAGGTGATGAAGACTGAGGCGCTGAAGCAGGCGCTCGACGCGGGCGGCTATGACGCCGCGTTCGGCGGCGCTCGGCGCGACGAGGAAAAGAGCAGGGCCAAGGAGCGGGTCTTTTCCTTCCGCACTGCCAGCCATGGCTGGGATCCCAAGAACCAGCGACCCGAACTCTGGTCGCTCTACAACACGCGTATTGGCGCGGGCGAGACGATCCGTGTCTTCCCGCTCTCCAACTGGACCGAGCTCGATATCTGGGAATACATCCTCGCCGAGCAGATCCCGATCGTACCGCTCTACCTTTCGGCAGAGCGTCCGGTCGTCGAGCGGGGCGGCCAGCTGATCATGGCCGATGACGAGCGCATGCGACTGCTGCCCGGCGAGACGCCGGTGAAGCGCCGCGTCCGCTTCCGCACGCTCGGCTGCTACCCGCTCACCGCTGCGGTCGAGTCTGACGCCGAGACGATCGAGGACATCGTCGAAGAAATGTTGCTGGCCACGACCTCGGAACGTCAGGGCCGGCTCATCGACCACGATGAATCCGGCTCGATGGAAAAGAAGAAGCGCGAGGGATATTTCTGATGGCCGAGCCCGTGACCCTCCGCCCCGACAGCGAGGCCCCGGCGCGCAGCCTGGCGCTCGGCGATGCCGACAAGAGCCTGCTGCGCTTCCTGACCTGCGGTAGCGTGGACGACGGCAAGTCGACGCTGATCGGCCGTCTGCTGCTCGATTCGAAGCGGCTGTTCGAGGACCAGATCGCAACGCTCGAAAAGGATTCGAAGAAGTTCGGCACGGTCGGCGATGATATGGACCTGGCGCTGCTCGTCGACGGCCTCGAAGCCGAACGCGAACAGGGCATCACCATCGACGTCGCCTATCGCTTCTTCGCGACGGAGAAGCGGAAGTTCATCGTCGCCGATACGCCCGGCCATGAGCAATATACGCGCAACATGGCGACCGGCGCCTCGACAGCTGATCTCGCCGTCCTCCTGATCGACGCCCGCAAGGGCATCCTCAGCCAGACGCGACGGCATGCGACCATCGCCTCGCTGCTTGGCATCCGTCATGTCGTGCTGGCGATCAACAAGATCGATCTCGTCGGCTACGACCGGGCGGTATTCGACGCCATCGTGGCGGCATTCGACGCCGATGCCGGCCATTACGGCTTCGCGACGCGCGTCGCGATCCCGATCTCGGCGCGCTATGGCGACAATGTCAGCCTGCATAGCGAACATATGCCCTGGTATCGCGGGCCGACGCTGATCGAGCATCTGGAGAATGTCGAGCTCTCGTCCGGCGCCGCCGCGACGAAGCCGCTCCGCTTTCCCGTGCAGTGGGTCAATCGGCCGGATCTGACCTTTCGCGGCTATGCCGGGACGCTTGCTGCCGGCACGGTTCGTCCCGGCGACGACGTCGTCGTAGCGCGGAGCGGCCAGCCAGCCCGTATCGAGCGCATCGTCACGTTGGACGGCGACCTCAACCAAGCGTCGGCCGAGGATGCCGTCACGCTGACGCTCGACCGCGAGATCGATCTTTCGCGCGGCGATATACTGGTGCCGCCGGGCGCGCGCCCCGATGTCTCCGACCAATTCGCCGCCCATGTCATCTGGATGGCAGAAGAGCCGATGCTGCCTGGCCGGCCTTATCTCATGAAGATCGGCACGCGGACCGTGGGCGCCGCCGTCACCGAGCTGAAGCACCGGGTTGAGATGGACACGCTGAAGCCGCTCGCGGCCAAGACGCTGTCGCTCAACGATATCGGCTTCGCGAATTTCTCCCTCGCTGAGCCGATCGCCTTCGACCCCTATGACGATGTGCGGACGACGGGCGCCTTTATCCTGATCGACCGCTTCACCAACCAGACAGTTGCTGCGGGCATGATCCGCTTCGGCCTACGCCGTGCCACCAATATCCATCGCCAGGCCCTGACCATCGACAAGGCGGCGCGGTCGGGCGCGAAAAGCCAGAAGCCGGCCATTCTGTGGTTCACCGGGCTTTCGGGCGCCGGCAAGTCGACGATCGCCAATCTTGTCGAGCAGAAGCTGCATCTGGCCGGGCGCCACACCTATCTGCTCGATGGCGACAATGTCCGTCATGGCCTCAACCGCGATCTCGGCTTCACAGATGCTGACCGCGTCGAGAACATCCGGCGCGTGGCCGAGACGGCCAAGCTCTTCGTCGACGCCGGGCTCATCGTGCTGGCTTCGTTCATCTCGCCGTTCCGCTCGGAGCGGCAGCTCGCCCGCGATCTGGTCGAGGAGGGCGAGTTCGTCGAGATCTTCGTCGATACGCCGCTTGCGGTTGCAGAGGCCCGCGATCCCAAGGGGCTTTATCGGAAGGCCCGCGAAGGCAAGATCGTGAACTTCACCGGCATCGACAGCCCCTATGAAGCGCCCGAAAAAGCCGAGTTGCGGCTCGAAGCCGGCAGCGCAAGCGCTGAAGATCTCGCAGATCGCGTCATCGACTATCTTTCGGCCAACGGCTTCATCCCGCGCTGAGGCGTGGGATGAAGTAGAGGCCTCCAAAAGGCTTGATTTGGTCCGGAAGATGGTGCGTGCGGCTGCGGCTGCTCAGGGTAGCAGGTCGATGGTCACGGAACGGATATCGGCCGCGGTCTGGTCGCCAGGAATGCCGGGCTCGATCAGGATCGCATCGCCTTCACCACCGGTGCGCTCCTTCGGTACCTTCCAGGTCATCGTCAGGGACTGGAAGTCGCTGCCGAGCTTCAGATCGGACCAGCCGCTGAGCTGGTGACCGTTCTGATAGGCGAGACGCAGCGTCGCGGCCGGATTGTCCCTGGCACCCCGCGCGGCCACGACGATACGAATGTCGTGGCCGGCGATCCGCTGATAGACGCCCGGCCCGACGATGAGACGTGCACCATTGGCGCTCGCGGATGACGAGATCTCGACGAAGCCGGCGTCGGCGCTCCCCTCGAATTTGACGGGGTTATCCGACGCCGACTTGAACCCCGATGGGTCATGCCCGTCGAACAGCACGAGGCTCTCCGTTGCCGGGGGGCCGGCGGGCGAGACGACTTCCGGGACTGCATCTGGCGCCGCGACGGCCGATTCTGACGGATTATCGGCCGGAGGCGCTGATTGTGTAGGCGGAGGGACAGCCTCTGCCGGAACGTCGGTGCTCTCGAGCGTATCTGTGCTGGGAGGGGCCGACTCGGTCGCCGCAGGCGCAGTCCCGCCGGCCGATTGCTCGACCGTCGTTGGCGTCGTGCTGCCAAGCGTCATCTGCTGGGCCAAATAGAGCCCGGCAATCAGGATCACCAAAAACCCGACGAGCCCGCCGGCGATGAGCGCCAGGGTCTTCACCGATAGTCCACGCGTCTCGTTCAGCGGCTCGGAAGCCTCGTCTACGTCTGGTTCGATATCTTGATCGCCTTCCAGCGATTGATCTTCGAGGTCGTCCTCGTCGAAGGGGCCCTCGTCAGGATCTTCGTCGACATAGTCCTCATCGCCCGCCTCATACTCCTCGTCGAAATCCGAGCTCGCAAGCGGGGCATCAGGCGTCGGCTCGACAGCTGCGCGAGCAGGGGTGGGCGCGAAGTCGGCTTCAATCGCGCGGATATACGCGTCGACCTCGTCGATCTTCCGTTCGATCGCCTCGGCGCTCAGCGGCGGATCATAGACGGCAAGCAGCCGCAGCATCGAGGCGCGGACATTGCCGAGCGCAATGCGCCGCGCCTCCCGATCCGAGGGATCGAGGTCGGCAATGGCGCGTCGAAGGGCTGTTTCGAGATGGCTCATGATTCGTTGCCGGGAAGAATTAGGCGAAGATCGCGGTCATGGCGAGCCGTCGGCGTGATCCCTGCTCTTATCTCAGCCGCGGCGGCGAAGGAATTTTGGCCCGAAGCCGAGCACCCGCGGATCCGGCGTTCCAACGACCGATGTGTCGCGACCTGGGTAATCGACGCTGGAAAGCACCTGTCGGATAACGTTGATGCGGGCGCGGCGCTTGTCATTGGCGAGCACGACCGTCCATGGCGCCCCTTCGGTGTGGCAGGCGTCGAGCATCGTATCGCGCGCCTTGGTGTAGTCGTCCCATTTGTCGAGCGCCGCATAATCGATCGGCGAGAGCTTCCAGATCTTAAGCGGATTGTGTCGCCGCTCATGGAAACGCTTCATCTGGGTCTCACGGCCGATATCGAGCCAGAACTTGAAGAGAATAAGGCCAGAATCGACCAGAAGGCTTTCAAAAGGCGGCACCTGTGCGAGAAATGCCTTGTGCTCGGCTGGTGTGCAAAAACCCATCACAGGCTCGACCCCGGCGCGATTGTACCAGGAGCGGTCGAAAGTGACGATCTCGCCGGCGGTCGGCATCTCTGCGACGTAGCGCTGAAAGTACCACTGGCCGGCCTCCGTCTCGGTCGGCTTCGGCAGCGCGACGTCGCGGGCATGGCGCGGGCTTAGATACTGGCGGAATGCGAAAATGGCCCCGCCTTTGCCGGCGGCGTCGCGGCCTTCGAAGACCAGCGCCATGCGCAGGCCCTTGGCCATGACATGCGCCTGCAGCTTGACCAGTTCGATCTGCAGGGGAATGAGCTCCGCTTCATATGCATCGTTCTTCAGCGGCTTGTCGTAGGGATAACCACCGGCCTTGAAGGCAGCCTTGTCGATCCAGTCCGGCAGGATAGGGTCGTCGAGATCGAAGCGACCATGTTTCGTTTCGACGGCGGGCGCATCCGCCGCCGGCTCGAGCTGGGGCGGCAGCGTGTCCGATTGAGGCTCAGGGCGCGACGCGGCGGCGCTGTCTGCCTTCTTCTTCGCTCCGTTGCCGTTGCCAGCGCCCTTGCCCTCCCGCTTATCGCTGTCCTTCGCCATGAACGATCCCTCCGCCGGACTTTTATGTTGGCTTTGATTCTGTCACAGACGTCATCCGTTTGTCCCGCATGTCATGCGATCCTGTTTTTTCGGACGGCTTGAGATCGTGGCGGGGGAATCAGGAGGCAGACGCGAGCATGGCGGGTGAATCGGCAGGGCGTGACGAAGGCGCGGCGGCGCCGGGCGGTGATGGCGGCGTGGTCGGCCGCCTCGGCGCTGCTCGCTATGTCCTGCTCGGTTTCATCGGCCTGCTGACGATCCTCGTCGCCGCCGGAGCGCTCGCGCTGCATACGGCCGCGTTGCTGTTCTTTGCCGTGACGCTGATGATCGCGGCGCTGCCGCGCGGCGAACGTCTCGTGCCACGCCGGCTCGCCCAGCGCGCACCGCCTTCGGTCTGGCCCGAGACGGGCCTCAAGCAGATGGCGGATGCCCTTCCGGATCCCTGTGTCATCCTCGATCGACGAGGCTTCGTCCGTTACCAGAACCATCTCGCCGAAGCGGCCTTTCCGATCCGCCCCGGCGATCCCCTGACATTCCGCCTCCGTGCGCCCGATCTCCTGCGCGCCTATGAGCGGGTGGCCGCCGGCGGCGCGGCGGAACGGCTTGAATTCGTCGAGCGGGTGCCGACAGAACGCTGGTATGACGCATGGTTCTCGCCGATCGAGACGCGCGACGATCACGGACGTGGCGGCTTCATCATGTTGCTCTTCTCTGACAAGACTGAACAGCGGCGCGCCGAGCGCGTCCGCGTCGACTTCGTTGCCAATGCCAGCCACGAGCTGCGCACGCCGCTGGCCTCGCTCGCCGGATTCATCGAGACCCTGCAGGGCCCGGCGCGGGATGACGCCGTCGCCCGCGAACGCTTTCTCGGCATCATGCATGAGCAGGCGACGCGGATGAGCCGCCTGATCGACGATCTCTTGTCGCTGTCGCGCGTCGAGATGAAGGCACATATGCGGCCCGAGGCGCCTGTCGATCTGGCGGCGGTGCTGCGCGGGGTCGTCGATGCGATGGAACCGCTGGCGCGCGAGCAGCAGGTGGCGATCGAATCGCGCCTGCCCGATGCGCCGATGGTGATCGCTGGCGATCGGGACGAACTGGTGCAGGTGTTCCAGAACCTTGTCGAGAACGCCTGCAAATATGGCCGCTCTGGTGGCCGCGTGGTGGTTGAACTCGAACCAGGCGATGCCGGCGAGGGTCCGCGGGCGACGGTGAAGGACTTTGGGCCCGGCATTGCGGCCGAGCACCTTCCGCGATTGACGGAGCGCTTCTACAGAGCCGACGAAGCGGCCAGCAGCACGCGCGGAACAGGGCTTGGCCTCGCCATCGTCAAGCACATCCTCAATCGCCATCGCGCCCGTCTCGTGATCGAAAGCCAGCCGGGGGAGGGCGCCGCGTTCATTGTCGAATTCGCAGGCGTCACCATTGTCCCGAAGCGCATCGATTCGACGAAAGCATAACATTTACATAGACTTGATCTGTCACAAAAGCGTATTGCTTTCGTCATAGAACCATTACCTGAGGTCACTAGGGTCCGACCCGTTCCAAGCCTGTTGCACTGCGGCAATGGCTCGGAGGCCCACAAAATTGACTCCATCAGGGAGATGGTCTGTGAAACTCACGAACATCGTACTCGCGGCCGGCGTTGTCGCCGCCGCCATCGGTTTCGGTTCCGCCCAAGCCGTCGATATCTCGGGGGCTGGCGCGACCTTCCCCTATCCGATCTATGCCAAGTGGGCTGACGCCTACCAGAAAGAGACCGGTGACAAGCTCAACTACCAGTCGATCGGTTCCGGCGGCGGCATCAAGCAGATCAAGGCGAAGACCGTCACCTTTGGTGCGTCCGACGCGCCGCTGAAGCCGGAAGAGCTCGAGAAGGAAGGGCTCGTCCAGTTCCCGACCGTCATCGGCGGCGTTGTTCCGATCATCAACGTCCCGGGCATCAAGCCGGGCGACGTCACGCTTAGCGGCCAGGTTCTTGCCGACATCTTCCAGGGCAAGATCACCCAGTGGGATGACGCGGCCATCAAGGCTCTGAACACCGGCGTCGACCTGCCTTCGACTGCCATCGCTGTCGTGCATCGCTCGGACGGCTCGGGCACCAGCTTCGTGTTCACGACCTACCTGTCGCAGGTCAGCAAGGGCTGGGCTGACGACGTCGGCGCTGCTTCGGCCGTCGAATGGCCGGTCGGCCTCGGCGCCAAGGGCAATGAGGGCGTCGCTGCCGGCGTGTCGCAGACGGTCGGCTCGATCGGCTATGTCGAATATGCTTTCGCCGCGCAGAACAACATGACCTTCACGAAGCTCGTCAACAAGGACGGCCAGACGGTCGCTCCGGAAGTGCCGAACTTCGCCGCCGCCGCCGAAGGCGTCGATTGGGCCAACCTGCCGGGCTACTACGTCATCCTGACCAACGAGCCAGGTGCCAAGGCCTGGCCGATCACTGCCGCCACCTTCATCCTGATGCACAAGACCCCCAAGGATGACGCCGCTTCCGCCGCTGCCCTGAAGTTCTTCAACTGGGCCTATGCGAACGGCGACCAGATGGCTGCCGATCTCCACTACATCCCGATGCCGGACGCCGTCGTCGCCAACATCAAGGCGACCTGGGCCAAGGACATCGTCGGTGCGGATGGCAAGCCGCTCTTCGTCGAGGTCGCGAAGTAAGCGTCGACCGTTGATCCGGGGAGAGGGCTCCATGCCCTCTCCCTCTCGCTTCAGTCACGGGCTCCACATAGAGCCGGGGGAATGACATGGTGGATGCTGTTATGACCGGCTTGCGGAGCACAGGCGTCGATAGCTCCAAGCTCAAGCGGATGAGCCGGCTGCGTTCCGGCGACATTCTGTTCAACTGGGTGACCTTCGCCGCGGCGCTGATGGTCCTGGTGTTGCTTGGCGGCGTTATCATCTCGCTGATCCACGGCTCGATCCCGGCCTTCCAGACTTTTGGCCTCGGCTTCCTGACGACGCAGAGCTGGAACCCGGTGACCGAGAAATTCGGCGCGCTGGCCCCGATCTACGGCACGGTCGTCACCTCGATCATCGCGCTCGTCATCGCCGTGCCGGTCGGCATCGGCATCGCGATCTTCCTCACCGAACTCTGCCCGCCCTGGCTGAAGCGTCCGATCGGCGTCGCCATCGAATTGCTCGCCGGCATTCCCTCCATCATCTACGGCATCTGGGGCCTGTTCGTCTTCGCGCCCTTCTTCCAGACCACCATCCAGCCGTTCCTGATCGGTCTCTTCGGCGACGTTCCCGGCCTTTCCAGCGTCTTCGCCGGGCCGCCCTACGGCATCGGCGTCATGACGGCCGGTATCATTCTCGCCATCATGGTCCTGCCCTTCATTACCTCGATCACCCGCGACGTGTTCGACACCGTCCCGCCGGTGCTCAAGGAGGCGACCTACGGCCTTGGCTGCACGACGGCGGAAGTGGTCACCAAGGTGGTGCTGCCTTATTCCCGCGTCGGCGTCATCGGCGGCATCATGCTCGGCCTTGGCCGCGCGCTCGGCGAGACCATGGCGGTGACCTTCGTCATCGGCAATGCGCACAAGATCTCTGCCTCGATCCTCGCGCCGGGCACCACAATCTCGGCCTCGATCGCCAACGAATTCACCGAGGCGGTCGGCGATCTCTATACCTCCTCGCTGATCGCCCTTGGCCTGATCCTCTTCGTCATCACGTTCATCGTTCTTGCGGCCGCCCGCATCATGCTGGCCCGCATGAACGCCAAAGCCGGCAACTGAGGCGAATACACCATGGCATCGCTTGGAAACTCCGCCGTTTCGTCGCCGACTGCACAGTCGCTCTATCGCAGGCGCCGACGCGGCAACGGCATCCTCCTGTCGCTGTCCTTCGCGGCGACGATCTTCGGCCTCGCCTGGCTGTTCCTGATCCTGGCGGCGCTGCTCTGGCAGGGCTTCTCGGGCCTGTCGCCGGCGATCTTCACAGAGATGACCCCGCCTCCGGGCGAGGGCGGCGGCCTGCTCAACGCCATCGTCGGCAGCTTGATCATGACCGTCGCCGGCGTGGTGATCGGCACGCCGATCGGCATCCTGGCTGGCACCTACATGGCCGAATATGGCCGCCACAACCAGCTGAGCAACGTCGTCCGCTTCATCAACGACATCTTGCTGGCGGCGCCGTCGATCGTCATCGGCCTGTTCGTCTATGAGGTCGTAGTGGCACCGATGGGCCACTTCTCGGCCTTCGCCGGTTCGATCGCCCTCGCCATCCTGGTGATCCCGGTGGTCGTCCGCACCACCGAGGACATGCTCAACCTCGTGCCGAACACTTTGCGCGAGGCTTCGGCCGCACTTGGCCTGCCCCGTTCGGTGATGATCCGCAAAGTCGCCTATCGCGCGGCGATGTCGGGCATCGTGACCGGCGTGCTGCTGGCCATCGCCCGCGTCTCGGGCGAAACGGCACCGCTGCTGTTCACGGCGCTCAACAACCAGTTCTGGAGCACCGACCCGAACGCGCCGATGTCGAGCTTGCCCGTCACCATCTTCCAGTTCGCCCTCAGCCCCTATCCCGAGTGGCAGAAGCTCGCCTGGACCGGCGCGCTGCTGATCACTGTCGCGGTGCTTGCGCTCAACATCGTAGCCCGCACCTTCCTTAGCCCGAGGACTTCGAAATGATGCAGACCGCCGTCGCGCCGAACGCGCTGCCCGAAAAGATTTCGATCAAGAACCTCAAATTCTTCTACGGCGAAAACCTCGCTCTGAAGTCGATCAACCTGCCGCTCTACGAGAAGAAGGTCACCGCCTTCATCGGGCCGTCGGGCTGTGGAAAGTCCACGCTGTTGCGCGTCCTGAACCGGATGTACGACCTCTATCCGAAGCAGCACGCCGAGGGCGAAGTCCTGTTCGACGGTGGTAACATCCTTGCTCCGGGCCAGGACCTCAACCTTCTGCGCGCCCGCATCGGCATGGTGTTTCAGAAGCCGACGCCGTTCCCGATGTCGATCTATGACAACATCGCCTTCGGCATTCGCCTTTACGAGAACCTGTCGCGGTCCGAGATGGACGAGCGGGTCGAGGCGGCGCTGACGCGTGGGGCTCTCTGGAACGAGGTCAAGGACAAGCTCAATTCGAGCGGCCTCAGCCTCTCCGGTGGCCAGCAGCAGCGCCTCTGCATCGCCCGGTCGATCGCCGTTCGTCCCGAAGTCGTGCTGTTCGACGAGCCCTGTTCGGCGCTCGACCCGATCTCAACCTCCAAGATCGAGGAACTGATCGACGAGCTGACGGCCGACTACACGATCGCCATCGTGACGCACAACATGCAGCAGGCCGCGCGCGTCTCCGACTACACCGCCTTCATGTATCTCGGCGAACTCATCGAGTTCGACGAAACGTCGAAGATCTTCACGGCCCCGGGCGACAAGCGCACCCAGGATTACATCACCGGACGCTTCGGCTGAGGCCGGACCGCGCCAGGAGGACGACATGTCGGAACATATCGTTACCCGCTACGACGACGAGCTGAAGGACGTCCAGCGCCGCATCGCGGAGATGGGCGGCATGGCCGAGCGTCTCGTCGACCTGTCGGTCCGCGCATTGACGCGCCTCGACACGACGATGGCCAATTCCGTCATCGCCGACGACCGCCGCCTCGACCAGGTGCAGCGCGAATGCGAAGAGCTGGCGATCATGATCATCGCCCGCCGCCAGCCGATGGCGCTCGACCTGCGCGAAGTGATCGGTGCGATGCGCATTTCCAACGATCTCGAGCGAATCGGCGATCTGGCCAAGAACATCGCCAAGCGCGTGCTGGCACTCGATGGCCAGTTCCAGTCGAAGCGCTTCATTACCGGCGTCGAGCACATGGCCGAGCTGTCGCTCGCCCAGCTCAAGGATGTTCTTGACGCCTATGCGGCACGAGACGTCAACCAGGCCTTCGAGGTCTGGCGCCGCGATGCCGACATCGATTCGATGTATACGTCGCTGTTCCGCGAATTGCTGACCTACATGATGGAAGATCCGCGCAACATCACGCTGTGTACGCATCTTCTGTTCTGCGCGAAGAACATCGAGCGCATCGGTGACCATGCCACCAACATCGCGGAAACGGTGCACTATGTCGTCACCGGCGAGGCGTTGACGCAAGACCGCCCGAAGCAGGACGAGTCGAGCGTAACCAGCGTCTCCTACGAGACACGCTGAGCAGCGCGCCTCGAAGAAGGACACCAGGACCGAGATGACGCCACGCGTGATGATCGTCGAGGACGAGGAGGCTCTTGGCCTCCTCCTCCGCTACAACCTTGAAGCCGAGGGCTATGCGGTTGAGGTCGTGCCGCGCGGCGACGATGCCGAGACCCGACTGAAGGAGACGGCGCCGGATCTCTTGCTGTTGGACTGGATGCTGCCTGGCATTTCCGGCATCGAACTCTGCCGGCGGCTCAGGGCGCGCGACACCACTCGCACGCTGCCGATCATCATGCTCACCGCGCGCGGCGAGGAGCAGGAGCGGATCCGCGGCCTGGCGACGGGTGCTGACGACTATGTCGTGAAGCCGTTCTCCGTGCCCGAGTTGATGGCCCGCGTGCGCGCCATTCTGCGCCGCTCGCGGCCCGAGGTGATCGCGTCGCTGCTTCGGGCCGGCGATATCGAGCTTGATCGCGAGACACACCGGGTCCGACGTTCAGGGCGTGAACTGCGCCTTGGACCGACGGAGTTCCGGCTGCTGGAGTTCTTGATGAAGAGCCCCGGCCGAGTCTTCTCGCGCGAACAACTCCTGGACGGTGTCTGGGGACGCGATGTCTATGTCGACGAGCGGACTGTCGACGTCCATATTGGTCGTCTGCGCAAGGCGGTCAATCGCGGCCGCGTCAAGGATCCGATCCGAACCGTACGCGGCTCCGGCTATGCTTTCGATGATCAGTTCGTCGGCATGAACTGATCTTCAAATCCAAATCTTAATCTTCACCATTATTGAGGTCGGTGCCGCGTCGTTCCGCACGCCGGCTGACGGCCGTTCGTGCCAAGCGGTTGGGCGAATTGGTGATTCGGCTTGGCGGCCGGTGTTTAGACATCAGTAACGTAAACAGCCGTGGTTAAGCGACGTAGTTAATCTGTTCTTAAAGCTTCTCCGGCAGATTCATCTTCGGTGAATTTGTATCGATCGGGCTTGGCCTCGATCCAGTCGATGCCGGGGAGACTTCCATGCATTACGTGAAGACAATGACGCTCGCCGCGATGATCGGGGCGGGCCTTGCCATGTCGGGGGCTGCGATGGCCGCCGACATGCCCGAGCCCTATGTTGAGCCGGCTCCGCCGGTGATCGCGACCGGCGGCTGGTATCTGCGCGGCGACATTGGCTACAAGTGGTATAACAATCCAAGCACCAGCTTCGTCACCAGCACTTACGTCGACGACTGGAACAACAATTCGCTCGACAATACCGGCGTCATCGGCCTCGGTGCCGGCTATCGCTTCAACGATCACTTCCGTGTCGACGCCACCGTCGATTATGAATTCCAGGCCGGCGCCTATGGCGAGGGCTATTGTGGCGGTTGCGGCGGCGTCGGTCATACGATCGAGACGGCCAATATCGACGCCTGGACATTCCTCGCCAACGGCTATGTCGACATCGGCACCTGGTCCGGTTTCACGCCCTATGTCGGCGCGGGTATCGGCACCTCCTATCTGCAGACCAGCGACGTCGCCTATCTCAATCCAAACGGCGTCGGCGGAACCTGGGACGGCGCGGGCAACTGGAACTTCGCCTATGCCCTCATGGCAGGCGTTTCCTACGCCTTCTCGCCGAACGTGTCGGTCGACCTCAACTATCGCTATCTGAATCTCGGCGACGCCGTGTCGGGCTATATTCCGGCTGGCGGCGGCGGCACGATCAACTACGACAACATCTCGGCCAACGAGGTTCGCCTCGGCCTGCGCTACAACTTCTACTGAGCGCAGCGGCGATCGATCAAAGAGGGGCGCGTCCGCAAGGATGCGCCCCTCGTCTTTTCAGGTGGTGAGGCACGGCCACGCGTTGACTTCCCTCTCGCCCGCGCCTAAAGCCGTCCGCGGGACACGCCTCCCCAACGAGGCGCTGCTATCTGAGAGGGTAGATCATGGCAGATCTCGCGACGCCCGGCTCCCGGCCGGTCAATCCCAACTATTCTTCCGGCCCCTGCGCCAAGCGACCCGGCTGGTCGCTCGAAGCGCTCAAGGATGCGGCACTCGGTCGCTCGCATCGGGCCAAGATCGGTAAAGCCAAACTCCAGAAGGCGATCGACCTCACCCGCGAGGTTCTCGGAGTGCCTGCGGATTACCGCATCGGCATCGTACCGGCCTCCGACACCGGCGCTGTCGAGATGGCACTGTGGTCGCTGCTCGGCGCTCGCGGCGTTGATGTGCTCGCCTGGGAAAGCTTCGGCGAGGGCTGGGTCACCGACATCGTCAAGCAGCTGAAGCTCTCCGACGTCCGCACGCTCAGCGCCGACTACGGCAAGCTGCCTGACCTCAACAAGGTCGATTTCGACCGCGACGTCGTCTTCACCTGGAACGGCACCACTTCGGGCGTGCGGGTTCCGGACGGCAACTGGATCGATGGCGATCGCGCCGGTCTCACGATCTGCGACGCGACGTCCGCTGCCTTCGCGCAGGACCTAGACTGGCCGAAGCTTGATGTGGTGACCTTCTCCTGGCAGAAGGTGCTCGGCGGCGAGGCGGCGCATGGCATGCTCATCCTGTCGCCGCGTGCGGTGGAACGGCTCGAGAGCTACAAGCCGGCCTGGCCGCTGCCCAAGATCTTCCGCATGACCAAGGGCGGCAAGCTGATCGAAGGCATCTTCGTCGGCGAAACCATCAACACGCCGTCGATGTTGGCGGTCGAGGATTATCTCGACGCGCTGACCTGGGCGCAGTCGATCGGTGGCTTCAAGGGCCTCGCCGCACGCTGTGACGCCAATCTCAAGGTCTTGGCCGACTGGGTCGAGAAGAGTGAGTGGGCGGAATTCTTGGCCGTCGAGCCGAAGTCGCGTTCCAACACGTCGGTCTGCCTGGTGATCGCCGATCCAGCCGTCAAGGCGCTCGACGCCGATGGCCAGGCCGCCTTCGCCAAGGGTATTGCCAGCGCGCTCGAGAAGGCCGGCGTCGCCTATGACATCGGGTCCTATCGCGATGCGCCGGCAGGACTAAGAATCTGGGCTGGCTCGACCATCGAGGCGTCAGATCTCGCGATCCTGACCGAATGGCTCGACTGGGCGTTCAAATCGCAGAAGGCCGGTCTCAAGAAGGCCGCCTGAGTTCCTCTTCAGCACATCAACGCCCGTCATGGCCGGGCTCGTCCCGGCCATCCACGTCTATGATCCCCATCGATGGGGCGCCGTGGATGCCCGCACAAGCCCGGGTATGACGCGCCAGAAAAAGGCCAGCCACCATGGCACCGCGCGTTCTCATTTCCGACAAGCTCTCCAAGACCGCCGTCCAGATCTTCAAGGATCGCGGCGTCGAGGTCGACTACCAGCCCGACCTCGGCAAGGACAAAGAGAAGCTGCTCGAGATCATCGGCAATTATGATGGCCTCGCCATCCGCTCCAACACCAAGGTGACGGAGAAGGTGATCGCCGCCGCGACCCATCTCCGCGTCATCGGCCGGGCCGGCATCGGCGTCGACAATGTCGACATTCCCGCCGCAACGGCGAAGGGCATCATCGTGATGAACACGCCCTTCGGCAATTCCATCACTACCGCCGAGCATGCGATTGCGATGATCTTCGCGCTCGCCCGCCAGATCCCCGAGGCCAACGCATCGACGCAGGCCGGCAAGTGGGAGAAGAACCGCTTCATGGGCGTCGAGGTGACGGGCAAAACGCTCGGCATCATCGGCTGCGGCAATATCGGGTCGATCGTTGCCGACCGCGCCGTCGGTCTCAAGATGCGCGTCATCGCATTCGATCCGTTCCTCTCGGACGAGCGTGCCGTCGCGCTCGGCGTCGAGAAGGTTGAACTCGAAGACCTCTTCCGCCGCTCCGATTTCATTACCCTGCACACGCCGCTGATCGACAAGACGCGCGGTATCATCGACGCCAAGGCGATCGCCCAGATGAAGGACGGTGTGCGCATCATCAATTGCGCGCGCGGCGGGCTGGTCAACGAGGCCGATCTCGCCGAGGGGCTGAAGTCCGGCAAGGTCGGCGGTGCGGGCTTCGACGTGTTCGTCGAGGAGCCGGCGACGGAGAATGCGCTGTTCGGCCTGCCGAACTTCATCGCCACGCCCCATCTTGGCGCCTCCACCACCGAGGCGCAGGAAAACGTCGCGCTGCAGGTCGCCGAGCAGATGGCCGACTATCTTGTGAAGGGCGCCGTCTCCAACGCCCTGAACATGCCGTCTATCACTGCCGAGGAAGCGCCGCGCCTGACGCCTTTCGTCAAGCTCGCCGACCAGCTCGGGTCGTTCGCGGGCCAGCTGACCGAGACGGGGATCACCGCGATCAAGCTCGAATATGAGGGCGATGTCGCGGCGCTTAACGTCAAGGCGCTGACCAATGCGGCGCTGGCCGCCGTGTTGCGGCCGCAGCTCCAGACGGTCAACATGGTCTCGGCGCCCGCGATCGCGCGCGAGCGCGGCATTGCGGTCGAAGAGGTTCGCCGCGAGCAGCAGGGCGCCTATGAGAACTATATCCGCCTGACCGTGACGACCGAGAAGCAGGAGCGTTCGGTCGCAGGGACGGTGTTCGCCGATACCAAGCCGCGCATCATCCAGATCAAGGGCATCAACATGGAAGCCGAGCTCGGCCGCCACATGCTCTACGTCACCAACAAGGACAAGCCCGGCTTCATCGGCCGCTTCGCCAGCCTGCTCGGCGCCGAGGGGATCAACATCGCCACCTTCAATCTCGGCCGACAGGCCGCCGGCGAGGACGCGATCGCGCTGGTCGAGGTCGACGAGGCGATCTCGGATGACGTGATCGGCCGCGTCGGCGCGCTCGAAGGTGTCGTCCAGGCCAAGCGCCTCTCTTTCTGAGCGACGGATTCGCGCCGGTTGCCGGCGGGGGTCGCGCGGCCGGTACGGAATCGATATAAGGTTCGCGCGCTTCGCCCCGGCCCGGTGCCGGGGCGCGGCATGTCAGGATATCCCGAAAGGCGCCCAAGCGGGCGGAGAGGCCGTTTCATGGGGAATGTGGTCGTCGTCGGCTCGCAATGGGGCGACGAAGGGAAGGGCAAGATCGTCGACTGGCTGTCGGAGCGGGCGGATGTGGTCGTGCGCTTCCAGGGCGGGCATAATGCTGGCCATACGCTGGTGATCGATGGCGTCAGCTATAAGCTCAGCCTTCTGCCTTCCGGCGTCGTCCGTCCGGGCAAGCTTGGCGTCATCGGCAATGGCGTTGTCGTCGATCCACACGCGCTGGTGGCCGAGATCGATCGTCTCGCGGCCCAGGGCGTCGCCGTTTCACCGGACAATCTGCGCATTGCCGAGAACGCCGCGCTGATCCTCTCGCTGCATCGCGAGCTCGACACCTTCCGCGAGACCAGCAATTCCGGCACGCGCATCGGCACGACGAAACGCGGCATCGGCCCGGCTTATGAAGACAAGGTTGGCCGCCGCGCCATCCGCGTCATGGATCTCGCCGATCTCGAAGTGCTGCGCGACAAGATCGATCGGCTGTTGTCGCATCACAATGCGCTGCGCCGTGGCCTCGGCCAGGCGGAAATCGATCCGAACGTTCTCTATGAGGAACTCGCCTCGGTCGCCGACAAGGTGCTGCCGTTCATGGATTCGGTCTGGCGGCTGCTCGACGAGCATCGCAAGGCTGGCAAGCGCATCCTGTTCGAGGGCGCGCAGGGCGCATTGCTCGACATCGATCACGGCACCTATCCGTTCGTCACCTCGTCCAACACGGTCGCCGGCCAGGCCGCGACCGGTTCGGGCGTCGGGCCCGGCTCGGTCGGATATGTCCTCGGTATTACCAAGGCCTATACGACGCGCGTCGGCGAAGGCCCGTTCCCGACCGAACAGACCGGCGAAGTCGGGGACTTCCTCGGCACGCGCGGCCACGAGTTCGGCACCGTCACGGGACGCAAGCGTCGTTGCGGCTGGTTCGATGCGGTCCTGGTGCGGCAGACCGTGCGCACCTCGGGCATCCATGGTATTGCGCTGACCAAGCTCGATGTCCTGGACGGCCTTGAAGAAATCAAGATTTGCGTTGGTTATAGGCTGGATGGTCGCGAGATCGACTACCTGCCGGCAGCCCAGGCTGCGCAGGCTCGTGTCGAGCCGATCTACGAGACGCTCGAAGGCTGGCAGGATTCCACCGCTGGGGCACGGCGCTGGAACGACCTGCCGGCTCAGGCCGTCAAATATGTGCGCCACGTCGAGGAATTGATTGGCGCGCCCGTTGCATTACTGTCGACGAGCCCCGAGCGCGACGACACGATTCTCGTCCAGGATCCGTTCCAGGACTGAGCCCGACGCAAGTCGGCGCCGGTCCGGACGCTCCGCTTAGCAGAATGGAACGATGACCGACTATTACGTCGTACTGAAGAGGGCCGTCGGAGGGCTGGAACACGAAGCCTCCGACGTGCGCCGGTCGATCTATGACAAGGCGCGCTCGGCTCTGCTTGGCCAGCTCAAGGCGATCACGCCACCGCTCACCACAGCCGAGATTTCCAAGCAACGCCTGGAACTCGAGGAGGCGATTCGCCGCGTCGAGCGGGAGGCTGCGATGACGGCAGCCGGGCCGTCGCCTGCGCGTGTGCGCGCCGCCGCAGCGGCCGCCGACGCGATGGCCGCCGAGGCGATGCGCCTGGCGACAGAGGAAGAAGCCGAAGTCGAGGCCGAGGCTGCCAATCCCGCGCCGCCGCCGGCACCCCCGCGGCCGCGCGCGACGCCTGTGCCGCCGGACTTCCGAGCGCCGGAGCCGCGTTCGAGCGATCAACGCGGCATGGCGCCGCGCAATGCCGATGCGTCTTTGGACGCCGGGCAAAATCGTAACGCCGCGCGGGTATCGCCGCCTCGTCAGCCAGCTGCGCCGGCGTGGACGCCTGAGGAAGAGCCGATCGCTGAAGTGCCGCGCCGTGTCTCCCAGGCCCCGCGCCAGGAGCCGCGCTTCGGCGACGAAGTCGAGGCGATGGAAGAGCCGGTCGACGTTGCGCCGATTGAGGCCGACGAGCGGTCCGAGTGGCCTGATGACAGCGACTCAGAGACACGCCTCGCGCCAGTCGACGAGCCACCGCGCCGTGAACGCCGCGAAAAGCGGCCCCGCAAGGAACAGCCCGCCTATGTGGAGCGCGCCAAACCCTCTCGCGGTCCGGCGATCATCATCATCCTGATCATCGCGGTTCTCATTCTCGGCGGCATCGCGGCGCTCGTCTGGTCGCAGCGTGCTAAGGTCAATGATGTCGTTGGGGACCTGATCTCTTCCGACAAGGGATCGGCACCGACGGCGCAGACCGAGCCGGCACCTGATGCCGCAAGCTCGAAGAATGCCGACCGCCTCGGCGGGGCGCCTGCCGAGGAAGCGCCCAAATCTGTCCGGACCGTGACCGCCGAGCCGCCGGCCGAGGGGACGGAGCCCGATCCGCTCGCCGGTGTCGTTCAGCCCGGCAGCAATGCGCCGAGCGAGACTGCACCGGCTCCACAGTCGGACGCGTCCGCATCGCCTGCCACGCCTGCGCCGGCCGAGCAGACCGACAATGCCGCGACACCTGGCGACGATCTCGTCGCGCAGAAGGCGATTCTCTATGAGCAGCCGCTCGGCGGCAGTGCCAATGTGACCGCGCTGCAAGCGAACGTGACATGGAAGTTCGAGCCTGACTCGTCCAACGGCCCGCAGATCGTCGCCAATGTCGATGTGCCGGACCGGCAAATGAAGGTGACGGTCAATATACGCAAGAACAACGACACCGCGCTGCCGGCGAGCCACCTCGTCGAGGTGATCATCGATACGCCGGCCGATTTCCCGGGCGGCGGCGTTAAGGCGGTCCCGGCCTTCGTGATGAAGCCGACAGAGGAGGCGCGCGGCGTTCCGCTCGACGGCGCTGCCGCCAAGGTGGCTGACGGTTTCTTCTGGATCGCGTTCGCCAATGACAGCGCGCCGATGGCGCAGAACATCGCGCTGATGAAGGAACGCAACTGGATCGATATTCCGCTTGTCTACAACAACGACCAGCGCGCGATCCTGACGCTCGAAAAGGGCACACCTGGGCAGCGCGTGTTCGACAAGGCGCTGGCCGCCTGGGGCAATTGACGGGGAGGGCGGCTCTCCTGAGCCGCCCTGCTTCCCGCTGACGCATCATCTCGTTCTATCGCTTGATCCTGTCGCCGCCGAACGCTTCGCTCGGCGGCGATCTGTTTTCTGCGCGTTGGGTCGTCCTTCTCGGCCCTCTTGCGCTTGTGGGACGCTTCGGCCATGCTCCGGCCATTCCGAGGGGTGTTCGCGAACGCGAGCTGAGATGGCCTAGGGCCGAACCCTTCGAACCTGATCCGGGTCATGCCGGCGAAGGGACGGGAAGCTTGATCCAATTGGCTCGTTCATCGCCGACGCGTGGCTTATTCCGTTTGTGGAAGGGGCTGGCCGTCCTTGGCTGAGCAGTCGCCATCATTGCGTGTCGTCGCGTCCATGTTGCGCGGCTTCGCCATTGCCGTCGCATTGATCGCGATCTGGCAGGCGGTGATCATGATATTCGCGCCGCCGCCCTTCATGCTGCCGCCGCCCGCCAAGGTCTGGCAGGCGCTGGTGTCGCGGCCGGAACTCTGGTCGCGCGATGCGCTGACGACGCTCACCGAAACCATCCTCGGCCTCGTCACCGGATCAATCGCCGGCGTGCTGCTCGCGCTGGCGATGATGCTGATGCCGCCACTCGGTCGGGTCCTGATGCCATTGCTCGTCGTAACGCAGGCCTTTCCGGTCTTCGCCATCGCGCCGCTGCTCGTGCTCTGGTTCGGCTTCGGCATCGGCTCGAAGATTGTCATGGCAACCATCGCCATCTTCTTTCCGGTCGCCTCGGCCTTTCATGACGGCCTGACGCGCACCGATGAGAGCCTGATCGATCTGGGCCGGCTGCACCGCGCCCGCCATGACCAAGAGCTTTTTCTCCTGCGCGTGCCGAGCGCCCTGCCGGCCCTGGCCTCGGGGTTGCGCGTCGCGGCTGTCTACGCGCCGGTCGGCGCGTTGATCGGCGAATGGGTCGGCGCGTCCTCGGGTCTCGGCTACGCGATGTTGATGGCGAATGGCCGCGCGCAGACCGACGTCGTCTTCGCCGCCCTCGCGCTGCTGGCCGTCATGGCCCTGCTGGTGCGCGCCGTGGTCGTCGCCCTCACGCGCCACATCGCCCCTTGGGCGCCGGAAACGCGAACCTGATCTCCCTAAGGAAGGAAATACCGATGAGACCGATCCTCCGCCGTGCCGCCCTTGCCCTGACGATGGCCCTCGCGCTGCCTGTCATCCCGGCAATGGCTGCCGACAAGCTCACGGTCCTCCTCGACTGGTTCGTCAATCCCGACCATGCGCCGCTGGTCATTGCCAAGGAGGGCGGCTTCTTTGCGCGACACGATCTCGATGTCGATCTGATCGCCCCGGCCGACGCCAGTGCACCGCCGCGCCTTGTCGCCGCCGGGCAGGCTGACATCGCGGTCAGCTACCAGCCCGATCTGATGCTGCAGGTGAAGGAAGGACTGCCGCTCGTCCGCATCGGGACGTTGGTCGAGACGCCGCTCAACTGTCTGATTGTTTTGAAGGACGGCCCGATCAAGACGCTGGCCGACCTGAAAGGCAAGAAGGTCGGCTACTCCGTGGCGAGCCTCCAGGACGCCTATATCGGCGCCATACTCGGCTCAGCCGGGCTGACAGCCAAGGATGTCGAGATGGTGAATGTCAATTTCAACCTGACGACGGCGCTGATGTCCGGCCAGGTCGACGCGGTCATCGACGGCTATCGCAATTTCGAGCTGACGCAGCTTGCGATCGAGGGCAAGCCCGGCATTGCCTTCTTCCCCGAAGAGCATGGCGTGCCGCCCTATGATGAGCTCGTCTATGTGACCCGCAAGGATCTTGCCACCGACCCACGCATGGCGCGCTTCATCGCGGCGGTCGAGGAGGCGACGATCTTCCTGACCAACCATCCTGACGAAGGGCTTGCGCTGTTCCTCAAGGCGCATCCCGATCTCGACGACAAGCTGAATCGCACCGCTTATGCCGATACGCTGCCACGCTTCGCCAAGCGACCGGCGGCGCTGGACCCCGGCCGCTATGATCGTTTCGCGGCCTTCCTGAAGGACAAGGGACTGCTGGATACGATCCCGCCGGTCGAAAGCTACGCCATCGCGCCGCGCTGAACGGGTTTTACGCTTCTGGAAGGCCTGCGATGCGCAGGCCTTCCAGATAGCGCTCCATGTCTGCGTCACCGAGATTGTGGACCGCCTGGCGTACCTCTGCCAGCGTCATTCCCGGCCGTTCCTGGAGCAGCCGGGCAACGGCAGTCCGGGCGAGCGGCATGTCGCCGGCGAGTGCCGCGGAGGTGGCCAGCAGGCGATTGGCCCAGATCATCCCGGGACGCGCGTCGAGAGCCTGGCGCGCTTCGCGGGCAGCTTCGGCATAGTCCCCGAGCATGAACAGACAGGTCGCCATGCCGGCATAGGCATTGAAGCGCACGGGGTCGTCGGGGCTAAGAAGGATGGCGCGGCGGAGACTGGCCAGCCCTTCGCGCGGCTGGCCCGAATAGGCCTGAATGAAGCCGAGCCGCGTCCAAGCCCATGCAAGGGTCGGATCGAGCGCCAGGGCGCGGTCGATATGGACCCGCGCCTGCGATTGGTCGACATTCAAGATCGACAAGGTGGCGCCGATCATCACATGCACGAGCGCGTCCGGCTCCGCAGTCTCGGCTGCCTTCTGCGCGAGCGCGAGCGCGAGGCGCTTGTCGCGTTCGACATCGTCGGACCAGAGATACGTGACTTCCTGGCTGAGGCACCACGCTTTCAGCCCCAGCGCCTGGCCGGATCGCGGATCCGTAGCGAGCGCTTCGTCGAGCAGGCGGATGGCGGTGGCGTTATCTTCGCGCCGATGTGCCCAGAAATGCGGCATCGCCTTCAGGACAAGATCGTGGGCGCGCAGGGCGTCGGTATTCTTGCGGCGGGCGCGGTCGATTTCCGCGGTCCGGATCGCTGGATGAAGCGCTCCGGCAATGCTTGTCGCGACCTCGTCCTGCAGGGCAAATGGATCGTCGACCGTTCCTTCCATTCGGCCGGACCAAAGATGTGTGCCCGTCTCGGCCTCGATCAGCTGCGCCGTAATGCGGATGCGATTGCCGGCGCGGCGTACGCTGCCCTCCACGGCATAGCGAAGGCCAAGATCGCGGGCGAGGGCACGGATATCGGGCGACGCGGCAAGCGAGTGCCGACCGATCAAGCGAATCGAGCGCACATGAGCGAGCGTCGCTGTCGTCTCCTCGGCGACACCGTCGGCAATGCTTGCGCAGCTCTTGTCCGAGGAAAGATCGCCGAAAGGCAAAATCGCCACCAGGGGGCGCTGGTCCTCCGGGGGTTCGGCGGCCAGCCCTGGCAAGGCGAGCACGCCGGGCGTCAGCATCTGATTCTGCGTGGGCTGGATGTCAGGAACCGTGCGGCCCGGAGGAACCCAGAACCAGGCCTCAACGGGGTAGGGCACGCTGCGCAGCATCAGAAAGCCCACTGGCTTGAAGGCCGATGCCGGTTCGCCAAGCAACTGCCAGCGCACGGAATGCGTGATGGCGATGCCGCCCGGCGGCGCCGCGGCCTGCAGGCGCATGGCAAAGCCGAGCGCGGCGCCGAAACGGTCGTGGTCGGATAGGATCACATCGGCGAGGACGATTGCGGCCCGGACCTCGATCTGAGGCCGGTCGGAGGCGGCATTGTGCTCGGCCATAGCGAGCTGGAAGCCCATGCACCACTCGACGGCATCGAGCACGCTCGGAAACTCGACCAGTCCGCCATCGCCCATCATCTTGATGATCTGGGCGCTGAATTTAGGCAGCGTCGCCCTGACAAGCGTCTTGTAGATGGCCCGCATCTCGCGAAGCGTGCCGAGTTCATCGCGCTGGACCAGCTCGGAATAGCCGACCATATCGAGCGCAGCTATGACGGTGAGGCGGCGACGCGGACGCGCCATTGAGCCTTTTCCAATTTAGCAAGAGCTGATTTTGACTGACCCTTTTCCGACAGGTGATCGATCGGACGAGCCTTACCCCGAACCGATGGTTATTCATGATCCGTGCCGGATGCACGATGTAATTGCAGGGGCAAGCGATCACGATATTGTCATCGCTGGAACAAGCCAGACAATGGCTGCAAGGATTGCGTGAATTGAAGAGGAAGCCTGTCGCAGGCGATGTCTTGAGGCCGAGGCCTCAGAGACTTGCCTGCTCCAGTTCATCGTCATCGGAATGGCCACGCTCAAGCTCGCGTGCGCCCCGCTTGACGGCCTTCTGGACTTTCTCGAAGGCGCGCACCTCGATCTGGCGCACGCGTTCGCGGCTGACGCCGAATTCGGTCGACAGTTCCTCGAGCGTGATCGGCTCCTCTGCGAGACGGCGAGCCTCGAAGATCCGACGCTCACGATCGTTCAGCACGCCCATGGCGTCCTTCAGCAGGCGGCGGCGGTTGTCCGCTTCTTCCTGATTGGCGAGTACCGTTTCCTGGCTCTCGCTGTCGTCGACGAGCCAATCCTGCCACTCGCCACCTTCGGCATCGGCCCGGAGCGGTGCATTCAGCGAGGTATCGCCGCCGAGGCGGCGGTTCATCGAGATGACGTCCTCGTTGGTGACCCCGAGCTTGGTGGCAATCTGCTGAACCTGATCGGGCTTCAGGTCGCCCTCGTCGAGCGCCTGGATCTGGCTCTTCATCTTGCGCAGATTGAAGAACAGCCGCTTCTGGTTCGCTGTGGTGCCCATCTTCACGAGGCTCCACGACCGCAGGATGTATTCCTGGATCGAGGCCTTGATCCACCACATGGCGTAGGTCGCGAGGCGGAAGCCCTTTTCAGGCTCGAACCGCTTCACCGCCTGCATGAGGCCGACATTCCCCTCAGAAATGACCTCGCCGATCGGCAGCCCATAGCCGCGATAGCCCATGGCGATCTTGGCGACGAGGCGCAGATGGCTCGTCACCAGACGATGGGCGGCATTCCGATCGTCATGTTCCTTGTAGGCCTTGGCGAGCATATACTCCTCGTCGGGGGCCAGCATCGGAAAGCGCCTGATCTCGTCGAGATAGCGCGATAGTCCGGCCTCGCCCGAAGCGATGACCGGCAAACTTGCCCTGGCAGCCATTGAGACCCCCTTCCTTTCACGGCGTCGCAGACAGCCAACGCCGAATGCGGCCATAACGGCCCGCTTGGCTATATATGGGTGTTAATTCCAGCGAAAACAGGGCTATCCCGCAGCGCGGGATCACAAGGCCGAGACTGCTCCGCGATCGTGAAGTCGCAGTTTTAACGACCTAGAGTGCCTCGAAACCTTCGATCAGGCTAGCGAGATCCGCAGGAGGCTCCGCCTCGAAACGCAGCGTCTCGCCGGTGACGGGATGCTCGAAGCCAAGCAGCCACGCATGCAGCGCCTGCCTCGGAAAATGTGAAACCTCGGAACGGAGTGGTTCGGGCAGAAGGCCTGATTTCGTCAGAAAGCCCTTGCCATAGTCCTGGTCGCCGATCAGCGGGTGACCAAGCGCCGCCATATGGACGCGGATCTGATGCGTGCGCCCCGTTTCGAGGCGCAGGTCGATCAGGCTGGCGATCGGGGCCGAGGCCGGCCCGAAGCTCTCCGAAACGGTATAATGGGTGATCGCCTGCTTGCCGCCCTGCTTGACGATCGCCATCTTCTGCCGGCTCGTCGGCGAGCGACCGAGCGGCGCGTCGACAAGGCCGTAGGGCAGGGACGGCACGCCCCAGACGATGGCCTGGTAGCCGCGTTCGAGCGGGCCGCTGCGGCCGTGATCGGCGAATTGCGCCGCGAGGCCCTTATGGGCGCGGTCGGTCTTGGCGACGACCATCAGTCCCGTCGTCCCCTTGTCGAGGCGATGGACGATGCCTGGGCGGCGGACACCGCCGATGCCGGAAAGGCTCGATCCGCAATGGGCGATCAGCGCATTGACCAGCGTGCCGGTCCAGTTGCCGGCAGCGGGATGAACCACAAGACCGGCCGGCTTGTCGATTACGACCAGCGCATCGTCCTCATAGACGATGTCCAGCGGGATCGCCTCGCCCTCGGGCTCGGCCGGTTCTGCTTCCGGGATGGTGACGCGGACATGGTCGCCCGAATTGACCGGCTTTTTGCCCTCGACTATGGTCGCGCCGCCGACGCTGACATGGCCCGCTTCGATCAGGGCCTTGAGGCGGCTTCGGCTCAATCGTTCGATGCGGGCGGCGAGCCAGGCATCGAGACGCCGGCCTGTTGCCTCGGCTTCGACCACGAGGTCGACGATATCCTCGCCGTCGTCCGGAAAGTCATCCATGGTTCGCGCTTCTTCCGCCCCACATCCGCTGCAGCCTCGATCGCTCGATGATGACGAGCGCGAAGAGCCGCCGCTCGATCCGGCGGTCGAGCGCATCCGCCAGCGCCTGAAGCGGCTGATCATTATTTCGAGCGCAACGCTTCTTGTGGGGCTTATCGCCGTGCTCGCTGCCGTCATCTACAAGATCGGGCCAGGACAAGACAAGGCCAGCCTTGCCGCATCCGCCGGCGAAGCGACGATTGCTGGTGCGCTGCCTGCGGGAGCCAAGCTGCTTTCGACGGCGCTGGACGGCCGGTTGTTGGCGCTGACCTTCGAGTCGGATGGAGTTGTCCGCATCGCGATCGTCGATCTTGCCACCAACAAGGTTCTGCGGCGGGCTGTGCTGTCCGGGGCATTGCTGCCCGCGACGCCCTGACTTCTTCACCGCATTTCCGCCGCGCCGCTTGCCAAGCGCCGAGGGGTTCGCTATATCGCGAACGTCGCTGAACAAGCGACCCGCGCGCCCTTCGTCTAGCGGTCAGGACGTCGCCCTCTCACGGCGAAAGCAGGGGTTCGATTCCCCTAGGGCGCGCCAAACTTCCTCGATACACCGGTTTATCCCGCGGCTCTGCTGCCGGTTGTGATGCTGTCGGCTCTGGCAGCGGCATTACCAGGTGTGGCCGTTGCGGGAGTGCGCGCTTGCAGCAGCCCCGGCAGCGTGACAGCCTGCTTTGTGGAACGCTGTGAGGTCATCTCAGATTGCGCCCGTTTCGCCGGCCGCGTGGTTCTCACCGCGGCGGCGGCGATCGTCATCGTGTTGGCTGTGGTCCATGAGGCCGACGCGTGCCAGGGCTGCGGTTGCCGCGGCGGGCCGGGCTATCGCGCGCCAAACGGCCGCTGCGTGAGCTGGGCGCAAATCGGCCGCATCTGTGGATCGCCGCCGACCACGCACTGCGCCGCAGAAGGTCCCAACGCCGGCGCCGATGAGGCTGCGCAGGAAGGGCAGAGGATCCAACGCCTGAAGGATGCCGCGGGCAAGAATGACGGCGCAGGCGAGTGAGGTCCTTTGCCTGGCCGCCGGACAGACACCGGCAGGGATGATCACTTCGAAGCGCGAGCCGCGTCTATCGGATCGACCGCAATGGCACAACCTGGCCACTGAACGCGAAAACGCCCGCCGGGGAGGAGATCGGCGGGCGTTCTCATGAGGGGCAGCCGGCGAGGGAGGAGGTTCGCTTGCTGCCAGATCGCGGGGACGGGGGAGGACCGTCCGCGCGAAGTCTTGAACTTAGTAGCCGACGGAGCGGCGAGCGACCTGATCGATGTCGGCGCGGTTGATGCCGAGATCGGCAAGCTCGCGCTTGGTCAGGCGGGAAAGCTCATTGTAGGTTTCCCGGTATTTACGCCAGTTCTTGAAGCCATTGACGATGTTCATCTCGGCACCTTTTCTTTCGATCTTCGATGGGCGCCGGCTGTTGCCGTCCGTCCGTTCTCGTTGACTGAAAGATAGGCCCGGTCCCTCCATGCGAGCAGGCCAAAAAATCGCATGGCTGAACTGCGGCCAGTGCAAAGCAGCATGGATTGCCCAACTTATTGTGCGATGCAATATCGCCAGGCCTTCCGACCCGCATCAGGCTGGAATAGCGAGTACCGGGCAGGGGGCGTGGCGCATCACGCGTTCGGTATGGGTGCCGCGAAGCATGTCGAGGAGACTGTCGCGTTTGCGCGTTGGCATCACGATGAGCCCCGCGCCGTCGGCCTCATTCAGGATGGTCTCTACGATTGGGCCCTTCGCTTCACGGACAACAGCGCTTTTGTCACCGTCGCCCCAGACGATGCGCGGCGGCTCGGTCCCGACATGGATGAAATCGGCGATATCGCGCGAGAGGCCGATCGCGTTCGTCAGCCCGGCCAGGATCGAAAGCGCATAGGCAGGCTCCGGATCGGCGGCAACCGGCACGAGAATGCGGCCGAGCGACAGCGCGCCGGTCTCGCTGTCGACGAAGCCCGGAACCTCCGAAGGCACCAGCAGGACCGGTGCCTCGGCGAGCGCGGCGATCTTCTCCGCGACCGAGCCATGCATGACGCGATCGAGCCCCTCGCGGCTATGCGTGCCGAGCACCAGGAGATCGACAGCGTGTCGCGCGATGAAATGCTGCACGCCGGCGGATGCGTCACGGTCGCGGATATCGACCTTGAAGACGGCGACGCCCGTGGCCGGCTCGACGGCTTCGCGGGGCGCGTCGGCCGCGAGCAAGCCCCAGCGCGCCAGCGTTTCGCGCACCGCCGGGGCGTGATCTCCGGATGAGTGCGGATCGCCGAGACGATGGACATGCAGGATGTGCAGTTCCGCCTTGAGCAGGATGGCGAGCTTGAGTGCATGCGCGAAGGCACTCTCGCTGGCCGGTGTGAAATCGGTCGGATGCGCGATCCGGTATCTGGGCGATGTCATGTCTCGTCGGGTCCCCGTTGCCACGGCGAGCCTATCAAATTCCTGTTGCTGCTTCACGGGGCGCCCGGCAGGCCATGGATGCCATGGTGAATGAACTAGGCGTCGCGTTCGATCTTGGCGATCGTGGCGGCCAGCTCGGCGTCGATGTCGCCATCGAGATCGATGATCAGCACGTCCTCGTCCGCTCCGGGCCTTTCCAGCGTCGCGAGCTGGCTGTCGAGCAGGGAGGCGGGCATGAAATGGCCCTTGCGGGTGTTCATCCGTTCGCGCAGCAGCGCCAGCGAGCCATCGAGAAAAACGAAGGTCGTGCGCCGCCGCGTCGCGCTGGTCAGGATCGTGCGATAGCTGCGCTTCAGCGACGAGCAGGCGGCAACGATCCCTGCAGGACCGTCGTCGCTCTCAGCGAGGCGGGCGGCGATCGCCTCGAGCCAGGGCTTGCGATCGGCGTCGTCGAGCGGAATGCCGGCCGACATTTTCGCGACATTGGCGGCGGGATGCAGCTTGTCGCCCTCAAGGAACGTGGTGCCGAAATGCGCGGCGAGTGCCTCACCAATGGTCGTCTTGCCCGACCCAGACACGCCCATGACGATGAGATTGCGCTTGAGAAGGGGGGTGGTCGTGGTCATGCTCGCTCCCGGCATCGGCTTTTGATCCGCCTTCATCCGATGCAGGCCGGCTTTGCGCAACCCTTCAATCGAGCGGCGTGACCACAGCGGCGGCACCGAGATGCAGGGCGAGCGCGCGCGACCGACACTCGACGCGGAAGCGGCGCGCCTTGATCGGCTCGCCGTCGAGATTGACAGAGAGTTCCTTGTCCGAGCGGTATTCGAACCACGGGCTACGCGCACGCACCTGCAGGCCGGGCAGGGCTACGGCGCCCTGCAGGAGAATCCCCGTCAGAGCATCGAGACGATTTTCAGCTGGAAGCTCCGGCAGCACCATGAGGTCAAGCGCGCCATCGTCGAGCAGGGCGTCGGGACAGAGCATGATGCCGCCGCCGGCCTGACGGCCATTGCCGATGGCAAGCGCCAGGAACGCGCCTTCCCATTCGAAACCTTCGCCTGTGATCCTTCCGGAATTGGCGGAAAGCTCACGGAAACGCGAAACGCCGGTCAGCACGTAAGCGAGCCCGCCGATGCTGCGCTTCAGGTCCGGGTCGGTTTCGACAGTGACCCGCGAGCCGAAGCCGCCGGTCAGGAGATTGATGAAAGGGCGTCCATCGACGAGGCCGATATCGATGGGCCGGGCGGGACGCGTCACGGCGAGCCGAAGCGCGGCGGTGGCGTCGGCGGCTGGGATGTCGGCCGAGCGGGCGAAATCATTGGCGGTTCCAAGCGGCAGCACGCCGAATGAGCAGCCAGGGGGCGGCTCGGCCTTGAGCGCCGCGGCGAAGACTTCGTTGACGGTGCCGTCGCCGCCGCCGGCGATGATCGCGTCGAGACTGCCGGCCTTTGCCTCGGCGACGGCTTCCGTCGCCATGCGGCCGGCGTCGCCAGCCTCGAATGTGACGCGAACGCTGACGACATGGCCGTCGGCGCGCACGGCATCGACAGCGTCATGCACGCGCGCCTCGCGGGCGACCTTGCCATGGACGATCAGTCGAAGATGCATCAGATCACCGCGCAGACGGTTTTCGTCTCGAGATAATTCTCGAGCCCCTGGGGACCATTCTCATAGCCCCAGCCCGATTCCTTGTGACCACCCTTTGGCAGTTCTGGCGAAAAATAGGAGTGGCAGTTGATCCAGACGGTTCCGGCGCGCAGAGCAGCCGCCATGCGATGGGCGGCGGAAAGGCTCTCCGTCCAGACACTGGCGGCAAGGCCATAACGGCTGTCATTGGCGAGCGCGAGGACTTCGCCGACATCGTCGAAC
The DNA here is from genome assembly GCF_900129325.1 of Kaistia soli DSM 19436. Taxonomy (GTDB): domain Bacteria; phylum Pseudomonadota; class Alphaproteobacteria; order Rhizobiales; family Kaistiaceae; genus Kaistia; species Kaistia soli. The sequence goes on from NZ_FQUP01000007.1 coordinate 115,566, forward strand.
GGCGTCACGGCGACGACGGGTCCGAAGATCTCTTCGCGCATCAAAGCCATGTCCGGCCGCGTGTTCACCACGACGGTCGGCCGGTAGAATGTGCCGTCCTGCTCGCCGCCGACGAGGACTTCTGCGCCGTCCGTGCGGCCGCCATCGACATAGGCGGCGACGCGATCGGCCTGGCGTCGGCTGACAAGCGGCCCGAGATCGACATTCGGATCAAGGCCATGGCCGAGGCGCAGCTTGCCCGCCTCTTCAGCCAGGCGCTCAACGAACTGGTCATAGATAGGCCGCGCGGCATAAATGCGCGAGCCGGCGACGCAGACTTGGCCACCATTGGCGAAGATGCCGCGCGCCGTGCCGGGAACCGCGAGACCGAGGTCCGCGTCGGCGAGCACGATCGCCGGCGATTTGCCGCCGAGCTCCAGCGTCAGCCGCTTGAGGTTGGTCTTGGCTGCGTCGAGCAGCGCCTTGCCGGTGAGTGTCGAGCCGGTGAAGGCGATCTTGTCGACGTCGGGATGGTTCGCGAGCGCCGCGCCGACGGTGCGGCCATGGCCGGTGACGATATTGACCACACCCGCCGGCAGGCCCGCCTCGATCAGCAGTTCGCCAAGCCGGAGCGCGGTGAGCGAGGTGTCCTCGGCCGGTTTCAGCACGACGGTGCAGCCGGCGGCAAGCGCAGGCGCCAGCTTCATCGAGGCCATCAGCAGCGGAGAGTTCCACGGCGTGATCGCCGCGACGACGCCGACCGGTTCGCGCAGCGTATAGGCGAAGAGCCTCTTGCCGGGCGGCTGATAGCCGATCGAGGTCGGGATCGTCTCGCCGAGGATCTTGTTGGCGAAGCCGCCATAATAGCGGAACTGGGCGACAGCGCCTGGAATCTCGCCAAAACGCGCGGTGCGGAAGGACTTTCCCTGGTCGAGCGTCTCGATTTCGGCCATGGCGTCGGCGTTCGCCTCGATCAGATCGGCGATGCGGAAGAGAAGCCGTCCCCGATCGGTTGGGCTCATGCCGCGCCAGACGTCGCTTTCGAAGGCGCGGCGGGCGCTCGCGACGGCCGCGTCGACATCGGCGGCGGTGCCTTCCGCAATCTCGGCCAGCGTTGCCCCCGTCGCCGGATCGATGCTGGCGAAAGATGCGCCGCCTGTGGGCTCGACCCAGGCACCGTCGATCAGCAGTTTCTTGCGGCCGCCGAGAAAGGCGCGCGCGCCCTCGCTCGACGGAGCCAGCGGGACGACATGGATGGTCATGGAGTCTGTCCTTCTGCCGCACCATTCCTGAGCGCGGCGAATTTCCGCGCGGCGCGCTCAGCGCCGCGCAGGATCGAATGATAGCCGGTACAACGGCAGATATTGCCTTCAAGAGCCGTCAAGATCGCTTCCCGCGCCGGGGCTTCGTCGCGGAGGAAAAGCGCCGTGAGCGACATCACAAACCCGGGTGCGCAATAGCCGCATTGGAACGCAACCTCCTCGACCAGCGCCTCGCGGACGATCTGGGCTGCGGGCATCGCATCGAGACCTGCAGGCGTGGTAATCGCGGTTCCGTCTGCCTGAAAGGCCATCAAGAGGCAGGCATTCGTGGCAGCGCCGTCGACAAGCACCATGCAGGCGCCGCAACGGCCAATATCGCAGCCGCGCTTGACGCCTGTGTGCCCGCAGTCTTCGCGCAGGATATCGACGAGCCGGCGATCCAGCGCGCCGCGGACGGTCACGGCCTCGCCATCGACCGTGAAGCAGACCTTCGGATGTTCCCATTCAGCGATCATCAGCAAGCCCTGCGAGCGCATCGAGAATGTCCTCGGGCCGGATCGGCGTGACGGCCGCATAATGGCCGATGGCGTCGGCAATGGCTGCCGCGATAGCCGGCGTGACCGCGCCAATGCCGATCTCGCCGACGCCGCGCGGCCCGTGCGGATCGCCGTCATCGAGATCCTCCAGCGCCGTGACCCGCATGTGCTCCGGCGCGTCGCGGATCGAGGGCAGCATATAGGTGTCGAGGTTGGCAGTCACATAGGCGCCGCCCTGCATCAGAGCGTCTTCTGTCAGCGTAAAGCCGAGTCCCTGTCCGCCGCCGCCTTCGATCTGGCCGAGATAGGCCGCAGGATCGACGATCGGGCCGGCGGCGACGTGCTGGTCAAGATCGAGCACGCTCACCATGCCCGTCACAGGATCGACGGCGACGCGGACCACCGCGGCACCGAAGCAGAAGACATAGCGGGCATTGCCATCCTTGTAGTCGGCGGTCGGGAAGTGGAAGGCCAAGGTTTCGCGCGGGCGCTCATCCTCCGTCAGGCCGCGGGCGAGTTCGGCAAAGCTCATGAGCAGCGCGCCGCTGTTCGAGCCCGCGTCGCGAATGCCGCCGGGCGCGAGTGCCAGTTGCTCCGCGGGCCGGCCGAGCTTCTTCGCGGCGAGCGCGCAGAGCGCGGCGGCGAAGGGCTTCCCCGCTTCCTGTGCCGTCCGCCAGATGACATAGGTGCCGCGCGCCGCGGTGGTCGAGCCGGATTCCGGGGTGAGCGCCGTATCGCCGACGACGGGAAGGACATCGCTCCGCGCGCAGCCGAGCGCGGCGGAAACGGCGGCCTCGATCGCCGGCATGACGCCCTGGCCCATCTCGTCGAGACCGAAGGCGGCCTCGATCCGGCCATCTGCGCGAAAGGCGAGGCGCCCGCCGCCGGGATCGGGCGGCAGCGAGCCGAGGCCAGTGCCCTGGTGGTGCAGCGCCATGCCGGTGCCGATGAGGCGACCTTTGTCATCGCGGCCGCGCGGCGCCTGCCAGAGCGGGTTCAGCGCCGCCTGGTCGAGCATTTCCGACAGGCGCTCGGTCGGGGCGACCGGATGGCCGAAAAAGCCGGGGTCGCCGGGCGCGCGCAGATTGCGCCTGCGAATCTCGACCGGGTCGAGGCCGGCAAGTATTGCGAGGCGGTTCATCTGGCTCTCGATCGCGAACACCATCTGGTTGGCGCCGAAACCGCGAAAGGCGCCGCAGACGCCGTTGTTGGTGTAGGCGAGCCGACCGCGGCTGACGATGTTGTCGATCCGATAAGGGCCGGCGACATGTTCGAGCGCGGTCTCCAGTACGGCCGGACTGAGCGAGGCATAGGCGCCGCACTCCGACGTGACATCGACCTGTTGCGCGATCAGCATGCCATTTTCGTCGCATGCCGTTTTCATACGGATTGTCATCGGATTTCGCCGGATTCCGGCGATAATCGACTCAGCGCGATCAAGCTGCAGACGGATCGGTCTTCCCGTTTTCAGCGCCAGAAGCGCCATGGCCGGCTGCACCGTGAGTTCGTCCTTGCCACCGAAGGCACCGCCGGTCGGCGAGGTGATGACGCGGATTCTGTCCTCGGGCAGGCCGAGGATGCGGGACAGCTGGAAACGGTCGCGCGAGCCATGCTGTCCGCCGACCGCGACCGTCAGCGTGCCATCGGCTTCGGGGATGACGGCGCCGCCCTCTGTTTCCATGAAACCGTGCATCTGGCGCGGCGTCACGTACACATCCTCGACGACATGCGCGGCGCGGGCGAAGGCAGCGTCGACGTCGCCGCGCCGATGATTGAGCTCAAGCCGGAGATTGCCGCCCGCATGGATTGCCGGCGCACCCGCCGCCATTGCCGCATCGAAGCTGTCGACCAGCGGCAGCGGTTGGTAGTCGACGCGGATGAGGGCGAGCGCCCGCGCCGCCGTTTCGGCGTCAATCGCTGCGACGGCGGCGACCGGATCGCCGGCGTGGCGAACCTTGTCGAAGCAGAGCGCTGGCTGATCCGGCTCGACGATGCCGAACGCGTTGAGCCCCTGGATATCGGCGGCGGTGACGACCGCTACGACGCCTGCCAGAGCCTCCGCCGCGCTGGTGTCGATCGAGCGGATGAGCGCGTGGGGAATGCCGGCCCGCAGGATGCGCCCGACCAGCATGTCAGAGCTGCGCCGGTCGGTCAGGTAGGTGAGCTTGCCTGACACCTTCGCGCTGATATCGGGGCGAACTGCCCAGCTGCCGGCGAGGGCTTCATGCGAGACCGTTATGCTGCCATGTGTGCCGCCCGGCGGCACCGGCCGCCGCATCGAGGCGGGATGCCTTGCCGGAGGTGCCGCTTCACTGCCGAGGCCAGCCGCGAGCGCATTGGCAGCGACGGACCGGCGATAGCGCGCGCTACGGAAGGCATCGGACTGCGTTGCAATATCGGCTGCGGCAATCGCGCGGAACGCCGTCCAGTCCATGCCGTCGACGGACTTGCCGGCGAGGAAAGCCTCGCTCGCGATGAGACGCTGCGGCCGGGTGATGCCGCCGCCCGCGGCGATGATCGGCGCGCCGAAAACACCGCTTTCAACGGGCGCTACGGCTGCGACGCCGATGATGCTCGGTGTGAAAGCGGCGCGAAGGCCGGTCTTGCGCGTGACAAAGCGCGCCTCTGCGGGCATCGGCCTGATCTGGATCGAGAGCAGCAGTGCGCCGGGGGAGAGATTGAACCAATCGAGGATCGGCCGTGTGGAGACGTCATCGCTCGCCAGCACCTCGATTGATGCGCCCAGCGCAACAAGCGCCGGCCAGAGACAGCCGACGCCGCCGGCGATATTGCCGCCGATGGTCGCAAGGTTTCGCACTGGCGCCGCCGCGACGGCCCGGATGGCCTCGGCGAGCAGTGGCCATCCGTCCAAAACGCGCATATCGCGCTCGATCGCCGCGAGCTGCGTCGTGGCGCCGATGCGAAGCGCGCTGCCCTCGACGTCGATGGTGGAAAGACCGAGGCGCGAGAGATCGACGAGGCGTTCGGGCTTGGCCTCGCCCCGTGCCCAGCCGAGCTGGATTAATGTGCCGCCGGCAATCGCGCGGCTGCCCGGCTCGGCGAGAAGGCCGGCGGCGTCCGCAATCGTTGCCGGTGTCACGACGCGCATCGTCAGGCGGCCCGGTTCGTCGTGCCGTAGCGGATGCCCTTCTCCTTCAGCCAGCGTCGATAGGCGATCGAAGAGGAGTCCGCACGCGTCGGGATTTCGGCGCGCGGTTCGAGCGGAAGCAGCAGCGGGCGCTGGTTCTCGACGATGATGCGGTCCTGCAGGAAGATCACCTGCTCGAAGCGCAGTAGCGCCGTCTGCGTGGAGAGGCTGTCGACGAGATACATCACCGGCTGGGCACGGCAGAGGTCTTCCTCGATCGGCTGAATAAACAGGGCGATCGCGTCAAGCCGGTTCGGCGATGTCGGGCAGACGCGATAGAGCATCACGATGAAGGGCGAGGGGACGCGATAGGTCAGGTGGACGAAATCGCCCTTGTCCTCGGTCGCGGCGATGCGAGGCTGGAAAAAGGTACAGTTCGTCGCCCAGACCTCGTCGACATCGCGCCTGATTTCGGACTGGTAGTGCGGCACCTCGGTATAAGGCTCGGCGCCGAGGATGTCGGTGTGAACAAAGGGAAAATGCGCCATGTCGAGGAAGTTCTCGACAATCCGGAGGCCGGATGCGCGCATCTTGACCCAGCCGCAGGGCACGAAGCGGCGGTCCGGTTCTGCGGCCTCGGGGATCTCGACGATAGCCCGCACCGGCGTCCCGAGCGAGGTCCAGACGCAGCCATAACGCTCGGCGACAGGAAGCGGCGGGCCGAGCGCTCCGTCTTCCTGCACCTCGCGGATCTCGGGTGCTCCGTCGGAAAGGCGACGGCTGACGATGTCCTGGCCGAGCAGCCGGTTTCGCATGGCCACTGCGCCTAGCTCAGCCGATGTTTCGACGGCGTACCAATCGTCCAGTGCGACGCGATCCGTGGTGCGGGTCATGTCCGTTCCTCGCCGTTGTCAGGCTTTCGTCCACTGCTTCGAGCCTTCGGCGTTCTCGGCAAGCCAGGCCTTGCGACGGGCGAAGAGGCCGGGCGCGACACTATGGGCGCGGGCGATCAACTCCTTGATATCCGCCGTCTTGAGCGTGCCGTTCTCGACCACCACCTCGCCGTCGATGACGGTCATGTCGACATCGCCGCCGCGCACGGCATGGACGAGATTGTGCTGGAGATTGAAATATTCGCCCGTGCCGAACAGTGGCGTCATGCGCGGCGTATCGGTGCGCACGGCGATGAAATCGGCCTTCTTGCCGACTTCCAGCGAGCCGATCTCCTGGTCGAGGCCGATCGCCTTGGCGCCGGTGATCGTGCCCATGCGCAGCACCGGCCAGCTGTCGAGCGCCGCAGCGTCGAGGCCCTTCAGTTTGCCGAGCAATGAGGCAACCTTCATCTCCTCGAACATGTCGAGATTGTTGTTCTCCTTCTCGCCGTCGGTGCCGATGCCGACCGCGACGCCGGCGGCCAGCATCGCCTCGACCGAAGCGATGCCGCTGGCGAGCTTCATGTTAGAAACCGGATTGTGCGCGACCGAGACGCCGCGCCGGCCGATCAGGTCGATCTCGCTTTCGTCGAGCCAGACGGCATGCGCGATCATGGCGCGCGGGGTCTCGAAGAAGCCGAGTTCATCGAGCACGAACATCGCGCGCTTGCCGTAGCGCTTGTCGAACTCGGCCGCCTCGATATTCGATTCCGAGCAATGCGTGTGGAAGCCGGTCTTGTAGCGCTTCGCCATCTCGATGGCGCGCTGCTGGCCGGCCTCGTCGGCATAGAAGAGATGTTCGAGGCCGACCCAGACATTGACGCGGCCACCGGCCTTGCCGTGCCAGTCCGCGATGGTGCGCTCGTTGTCGTCGAGGCTTTCGAAATAGTCGTAGTCGGGATGGGCGCCGACATAAGGCACCGCAACGAGGCGATTGCCGATCGTTTGCGCGGCGCGGGCGCTGCCATCCATGAAACGCCACATGTCGACCAATGTCGTCGTGCCGCCGAGGACGCTCTCTGCATAGCAGAGCAGCGAGGCAACCTCGGCTTCCTCGGCGTTCAGCACGCGGTGCATCGGATTGATATGCAGCGTCAGCCAGTCCCAGACCGGGAGATGTTCCGCCGTGCCGCGCAACAAGCCGGAATGCATGTGGGCGTTGACGAGACCGGGCATCAGCAGCCGGTCCTCGAGGCGGACCACCGCCGCATCAGGATGGGCTTTGGTCAGTTCACCGGCCGTACCGACTGCAGCGATGGTTTTGCCGGAAACGAGGATCGCGCCATCCGGGATGCTGCGATTCTCGGCATCCATGGTGATCAGGAAGTCAGCGGCGTAGATCGTATCGGTCATGAGGCCCCCCGGGTCCGGTTATGGTTTGAGACAGGGATCGGCCGGAAGCCTATCCGCCTGTCATTGCCGGGCTTGACCCGGCGATCCAGCCTTGCCTGCAAGGCGCGGGCCGATCCGATGCTGGAAGGAAGTCTGGATTGCCGGGTCAAGCCCGGCAATGACACAGCCTTGCCTTCGGCCAAGCCCTGAAGGGCTCTAGACATTCGCAGCCCTCGCCAGCACGAGGTCCGCCGCCCGCTCGGCGATCATCGTTACGGGCGCATGAGTGTTGCAGGTCGGGATCAGCGGGATCACCGAGGCGTCGGCGATGCTGAGGCCTTCGAGACCATGTACCTGCAATGATGGGTCGACGACGGCGTTCGCGTCGGTGCCCATCTTCGCGGTGCCGCAGGTATGAAAGAATGTCGAGCAGGCGTTGCGGACGAACACCTCCGTCTCGGCCCGGCTGAGCCGTCCGGCAGGCGCTGCATAGCCGGCAAAGAGATCGGCAAAGGCGTTGGTGCCGGCAAGGTCCATCACGAATTCGACGCCGGCGACCAGCGCATCGAGATCGTCCTGCTCGGCGAGATAGTTCGGCTGGACCTCGATGCGTCCGCCCGGTCCGGCCTCGAGCAATTTCAGATAGCCGATGCTCTTCGACCCCATCAGGCCGGGGGCGACCGCGAAGACGTCGCCCGAAAGATCGTGCGCCGCCGCGATCTCGGGGACGGCGCTGCGGCCCTGGATGCAGAAGGCGTGTAGATCAGGCTTTTCGAGGTCGGGACGGCTTTTCCAGTTGATCATCGAGCCGCCGCCATTGTCGCGCATCGGCGCGAGCGGTGCCTTGGCGCGGAAGTTCACCGCGCGGACCAGTGGGTGATCCTGCAGGTTCTTGCCGACGCCCGGCAGGGGCACGCTCACAGGGATGCTTAGGCGCTGAAGGTCGTCGGGGTCGCCGATGCCGGAATTCAGCAGGAGACGCGGCGTATCGATGGCGCCGAGGGCGAGGATGATCTCTTTATGGGCGCGCGTCGTGATCGGGGCGCCGTCGACGATGTGGGAGATGGACACGCAACGGTTGCTCTCGAAGCCGAGCGTGATCGCGAGCGAGCCGGTCAGGATCGTGAGATTGTCGCGATCGGCGACAGGGTGCAGATAGCCGCGCGCGGAACTCCAGCGCGTGCCGGCGGCGATATTGAAGTTGGAGAGCGTCGCGCCTTCGTTGATCGGGCCGTTCGGATCATCGACCGGAGGGACGCCGAGTTCGATGGCGCCATCGCGCAGGGCGATCGCCACCGGATGCGGATCGGCGCTGCGCTCGATGCGCAGCGGTCCGCTGGCGCCGCGAAGGTCGGTCTCGCCGTCCTCCCAGTCCTCGCAGCGCTTGAAATAGGGCAGGCAGCTCGCGAAGTTCCAGCCGGTCGCGCCCACCGCTTCCCAGGCGTCGTAATCGGATGGATGGCCGCGATACCACATCATCGCGTTGATCGATGACGAGCCGCCCAGCACCTTGCCGCGCGGTATGCCGATGACGCGGCCGCGGACATGCGCCGTCGGGGCATAGTCATAGCCCCAGTCATAAGGCCCACGCGTCAGGCTGACCCATTTCGTCGGATCCTCGATCGCGGCGACGCCGAGATCCAGCGGCCCGGCCTCGATCAGCAGGACCGTTGCGCCCGCGTCTGTCAGGCGGCGCGCCATGACCGAGCCGCCCGAGCCGCCGCCAAGGACAATGAAGTCATAGGCGGGTTGGAGCTCGGAGGCGGCGCGGGCATAGGCCATCAGTTGTGCTCGCTCGGCCCCATGATGGTGATGCCTTCGCTCGCCTCGACATGCCGAACGAAGATGTATTTGTCCTCGCGCCCGTCCGAATGCTTGCGCTTGATATCTGGCTGCACGGTGCCTGAAACCTTGGCGACGACGAGATAGGGAGTGTCCGCCGCAAGGCCGGCCGCGCAATGGGCGTCGAACTCATCGATCGTCCGGGCCGTGTGCGCCGCGTCGATGCCGGCGCCGCGGGCGATCGCGGCGATGTCGACGCGGCCGGAGGCGGTATGCGTCGGCGGACCGCCGATCGACTGGTACATCTCGTTGTCCCAGACAACGATGAAGAGGTTCTTCGGCTGCTCGTTGCCCACGGTGGCGAGGATGCCGAGATTGAACATCATGCCGCCATCGGTATCGAGCGAGACGATGCGCCGATGCGGCAGGCCGACGGCGAGACCGAAAGCCTCCGGCGTGACGCAGCCGAGCTGCTGCTGGAAGAGGCTCGCGGCGCGCATATGCGGGGCCGCGTTATACCATTCGTCGACGCTGGCGCCGAGCGAGAGGATCACCAGTTCATTGTCGAGCCGGGCGGCCAGCGCCTTCATGCAGTCATAGCGCTTCATCGAACGACGCTCCCGCCGAGGGCAATGGCTGCACGCGCCGCGAGCATGTTCATGCAGATCTGGCGCTTCATCGAACGACGCTCCCGCCAAGGGCGATCGCAGAATGATAGTAGGAGGCATAGGACCAGTCATAGGCGTCGGTGATGGCCCGCTCGATCTCTTCCTCTTCGCGGACGACGCGATAGGGAATGCGCAAGGCGTTCAGCACCGGCTCCATCGTGATACCGTGCGGGATTGCCCACCAGTTGTTCTCGCCGAGCTCGCCGCGATAGCTCATCAGCATGACGACCGGAATGCCGGCGCCAAGGCCCATGCGGGCGAGTGGCTCGACTGAGGCGCGGAGGCCTGAATTTTCCATCACGAGCACGGCGCGCTTGCCGGAAAGGAAGACGCCACCGCAGATCGCCGCGCCTTCGCCCTCATTGGTGACACGGATGGTGCGGATATCGGGATCGGCATCGAGCGCCGGATAAAGCGGCTTGAACAGCGAATCCGGCAGGTAGCAGGCAACCGTCACCCCGGCCTTCTTCAGGCCGCGAAGGACGGCGTCGACCGCGCTCTGTTGCATGGTGTCGGTTCCTCGTGATGGCCGAGCATCGCAAGCGCCTTGCGCACCGCATAGTCCTAAAATGACGACCTGGCTGTTGCGTCCAGCGCAACACTCAGGCGTCGGATCGGGCCGCCCGCTCCATGGCGAGGCTGAGCTGCGCGGCGAGGGCCGTCGCCGCCTCCGAGGTTTCGCCCTTGCCGCGCGTCACGAGGGTCAGGCGGCGCGGTTTCAGGCGCGGGTCGCGGATCGGGACAAAGGCGAGCCGTCCGTCGCGAACCTCGCTCTCGATGCCGACGCGGGTCTGCAAGGCGACGCCGAGGCCGCGACTGGCGAGGTCGACCATCAGTTCGATCGAGTTGGTGCGCATCCGCCTGACGACGCCGACCCCGGAAGCCTCCAGAGCCTCTTCGAGGGCGCGGCCGAGCGACAGGCTGTTGTCGGAGACGATGATGCGCTCGCCGGCCAGTTCATGCAGGCGAAGGCCAGTGCGTCCGGCAAAGCGATGATCCGGTGTCACCAGCGCGCCGATGCCGAGTTCCACGATCGTGAGGCGCTGCGTCGCCTTGGGCGCAGCGATGTCGAAGGCAATGCCGATCTCGCAGTCGCCCTCGGCGACGGCTGCAAAGGCGGCGCGGGAATCGACGACGCGCATGTCGACCGTGATCTCCGGATAACGCTGCCAGAAGATCGCCAGCGCATCCGCGGTCAGCCCGCGCGCGACGCTCTCGACCACCGCAATGGAAAAGGCGCCGCGGCGGAGGCCCTTGAGCTCGCCGAGTTCGCTCATTGCTCGCGCGAGTTCCGCGCCGCTCGCCCGGGCGCGGTAGAGCATCAATTCGCCCGCGCTGGTCAGCTTCAGCCGCCGCGTCGAGCGGTCGAACAGCGGCGTGTCGAGTTCTTCCTCGAACTGTGCCAGCGCGCGGCTGATGGACGAGGGCGCGACATTCAGCATGCGGGCGGCCTTGCGGATCGATCCGAGGCGGGCGACGAGCTGAAAATAATGCAGCCTCGGCGAGACGAGGCCGAGCCGGAGCGGATCCATCACGCTGTGCCCGCGCCCGCGGCCACCAAGCTGCGAAAACGGCCGGGCGTCATGCCGAAGCGAGCCTTGAAGGCGCGCGTCATGTGGCTCTGATCGGCAAAGCCGACGCGCGCCGCGACGTCCGACAGCGTCGCGCCGCCCGCGATCAATGCATGGGCCGCGGCGAGGCGGCGACCGATCAGGTATCGATGCGGCGAGGTGCCGGTGAGGTGGCGGAAGGCCCTGGCCGTCACGAAGCGGTCGATGCCGGATACGCGTTCGAGATCGGAGGAGCCGATCGGGCGGTCGAACTCCGCATCGAGCAGGCTTTTCACGCGCGCGACGGCCGCGATCGGCTGTGAGGTCCCATGGGGCTGGAGGCCGCTCCGCCGCGCCAGCAGCACCGCGAGTTCCGCAAGGAAGCCGTCGATGGCGAGGGGAGAAGCGGGACGCGGGAAGCCGGTGAAAATCTCCGCCAGAAGGTCGGCGAGGCGAGGATCGGCCGCGACTGCCTCGTCGACGAATGGATGCGCGCCGGGCTGGCCGAGCGCTTCGGCAATCCGCGCCGGCTCGACATAGATCATGCGGTAGAGGAAGCCGTCCGGCGCCGCGGCACGGCCGTCATGCAGTTCGTCCGGATGCAGCACCATGCACTGGCCGCGCCAACTGACCCGGCCCGCACCGCGATAGCGAAAGCCCTGCGCGCCCGCGAGCGTCACGCCGATGGCATAGGTCTCGTGCCGATGCGGATCATAGGCGTGGCCGCCGAAGCGGGCGACGAGCCGCTGGACGCCATCGGCGGCGGGTTCTGTCATGATGAAGTCGTCGGTCATTCACTGCACGATCGTTCAAGACGCGGCCGTCCGACGATCCTAGCCTTGTGACCATGCTTTACGCCACCAAGACTGCACTCGTGATCCTCGACGATCTCCTGCCCTGGCAGAAGGTCAATATCGCCGCCTTCCTGGCCGGGGGCCTCGCCGCCCGGCATGAGATCATCGGCGAACCCTATCGCGACGGCGACGGCAACGCCTATGCTGCACTGATCCGCGAGCCGGTGTTCATCTATGGCGCGGACGCCGCGGGCCTGAAGCGGACGCATGGACGCGCGCTTTCCCGTTCGCTCGAGATCGCGATCTATATCCGCGAGATGTTCGCAACCAGCCATGACGCCGCCAACCGGGAAGCTGTCGCAGCGCTACCGGCCGACGCGCTGGATTTCGTCGGCATCGGTCTGCATGGCGAGCGCAAGATCATCGACAAGGTGACGAGCGGCCTGAAGTTCATGGGGTGATCGGCAGCGGGTCATGCCGACATGAGGCTCAACCGCGCCAGCGATGTGGCCAGAATCCGGACATGATGTGGCGGTCCGTCTCTAGACCGGCGGAAGATGGCTATTGTGCGGCGCAACATGGAGCCGCAATGTGATATTGCTCTGCATCAAACGCAGGCCTGCCATGACTTTTCTCTGAGTGCTCATCTCCGGCGGACTGGCCTATCTTCCAATCATCGAAAGCGGAACGGCACTGGCCCGGCGCTTCCGGAAGAAGGACCGAATGAAATGGCAAATGGCATCGTTGCTTCCTACAAGAGCTGGCTGAAGTATCGCCAGACCTGCAATGAGCTCAACCGGCTGACCACCCGCGAGCTTGATGACCTCGGCATCGCACGCGGCGAAATCTCCAAGGTCGCCAAGCGCTCGGCCGGATACTGAGTTTCCAGAATTCGCCGGGAACGAACCTCCTCCCTCGTTCCCCGCGATTGGCGCGCGGCTGACCTCCTCCCCAGCCCAGCGCCCTTTATAGAGACGCCCGTCGACCTCCTCCCCGACGGGCGTCTTTTTTTGTCTTCAGTCGTCAGTCGGCCCGGCCTTTGACATAGGCCGCGAGTTCCTCGCCGAGATGATCGAAGACGAGGCGCATCCGCAGCACCGTCTTCAGGTCCTCGTGCATCGCCAGCCAGCATTCGAGCGGAAAATCGAACGCCTCCGGCAGGACGCGCACCAATTCGGGATCGCGCCGTGCGATCGGTGCCTGGCAGGCGCCGATGCCGATCCCGGCCCTGATCATCTGCAACTGCGCGACATCGCTGTCCGTCCTTAGCCGGAACGCCTGCCGATCCGGCAAAAGACCGCTCTGCTGCGCGGCGCGCACGGCAGGCGTTTCTGTGTCGAAGCCGATCAGCGTGTGCCCGACGAGGTCGGCAAGACGCTGCGGCGTCCCATGCGCGTCGAGATAGTCGCGCCGCGCATGCAGGCCGACCGCGATCGTGCCGATCCGCCGCTGCACCAGGGCGTCCTGCGCCGGCGTCGCCATGCGCACGGCGATGTCCGACTGGCGCCGCAGCAGGTTGTCGTTGGCATTGGACACGACAAGCTCGAGCGCGATGCGTGGGTGCCGGCGGGTGAAGCGTGCCAGGATTGGCGGGAGCACTTCCGTGCCTACGATCTCGCTGGCCGTGATGCGGACCGTGCCGCGGTCGTCGGCTGCCTCGCCCGAGGCGGTGCGCAACAGGGTCTCCGCGGCCGCTGCCATCGCCTCGGCATGCGGCCGCAGTTCTAACGCGGCTTCCGTCGGCTGCAGACCGGACTGGCTGCGCGTGAACAGCGCGACGCCGAGCGTCTGTTCGAGCTCGGCGACATGGCGCCCAAGCGTCGGCTGGGTCAGCTGCAGCTTGCGCGCCGCGGCCGAGAGGCTGCCCTCCGCAAGGACGGCGAGAAAAGACCGGCAATGATCCCAGGAGAGCTGCATTATAAAATAATGCATGCCTTTCATTCATCGTTCAACAATTTCGTTGCTGCGAGGCCGGTACTAGCTTGAGCTTCATCCTCAAGGCGATGGAGCAAGACAATGACCAAGACGATACTGGTGATCGGTGCAACCGGCGGGGTTGGCGGTGCTGTGGCGCGCGTCATGGCCGCGCGCGGGTGGACGGTTCGAGGCCTCGCCCGCGATGTCGCGGCAGCGCAGCGCCGTTGGAGCGGGCCTGCGATCGCATGGGTCGAGGGCGACGCGATGAAACCCGCGGATGTCGTGGCTGCGGCTGCCGGCGTCTCCGCGATCTTCCACGGCGCCAATCCGCCCGGCTACAAGAATTGGGCCGGCGTCGCGATGCCGATGCTGGACAGCACGATCGCGGCAGCGAAGGCGAATGGCGCGCGGATCGTCTTCCCGGGCACGGTCTATAATTATGGACCTGACGCCTTGCCGCTGGTTGCCGAGACCGCGCCGCAGAAGCCGGTGACCCGCAAGGGCCGCATCCGCGTTGCGATGGAGGCGCGCCTCGCGCAGGTGGCGTCGGAAGGCGTGCCGGTCATCATCCTGCGGGCCGGCGACTTTTTTGGCCCCTCGGTCGGCAATAGCTGGTTCGGCCAGGGCATCGTGAAGCCGAGGATGCCGGTGAAGGCAATCACCTATCCGGGAAAGCCCGATATCGGCCACGCCTTCGCCTATCTGCCCGATCTTGCTGAAACCTTCGCGCAGCTGATCGAGCGCGCCGACGAACTGCCAGTCTTCGCGCCGTTCCATTTCCGCGGCCACTTCTTCGAGCACGGGATCGCCATTGCCGAGGCGGTGCGATCCGTTATCGGAAAGCCGGAGATGAAGATCGGGCGCTTCCCCTGGTGGGCGATCTATGCCGGGGCGCCGTTTGTCGAGACGTTCCGCGAGATTTTGGAGATGCGCTATCTCTGGAAGGAGAGGCTGGAACTGGACAATGGCGAACTGGTCGCCTTTCTCGGGTCAGAGCCCCATACGCCGACGCCGATGGCGATCCGCACAGCGCTCGAAGGCTTGGGATGCCTGACGAAGGAGACAGCGGAGACGCGGCTGGCTCCCGCATTTCGCTGAAGCGTACCGAATGGACGCGGTCAACCCGCCTGCGAGGTCTGCTGCAGCGCCCGGATACGTTCGGCGAGGCTGATGGGCGCAATCGTACCCGTCGACCGCTCTCCCGGGACGCCCGCAGGTGCCGGAAGCATGGAGACGATGCTGCTCATTTCCATGAGCGCTGGGATGGGCTCGCTGGCGGGAAGAGAGGGGGCAGGCAGTGCGGCCGGGGCGGCCAGCCTTGCCACGGCCTCGCCGATTTCGAGCAGCTTGCGCCGCATCGCCGCGGTATCGCTGGCCGAAGGCTCGGAAGAGGCTTCGATCCTGAGATGCGTGGCTTCCAGCGCCGCGACACGGGCCTGCAAGGCGGTCTTCTCGTCACGAAGCACGGCGACACCCATGCTGGTCGCCTCGGCCTCGACAAGCCGTGCGGACAGCGCCTCGATGCGGCCGGTCGCTTCAGCCAATTGCTCGCGCAGCGCCGATTGCGCAACCGCGCCCGCCTTCGTCTCGACATCCATTGCGCGGCGCCCGGCCTCGGCGGCGCGGACTTGCTCGATCGCAGCTTCGCGGCGCACCTGCTCGCTCGCCAGCGCCGTGCGCAGTTCCGCCATTTCGGAGACGACGTCGTCGCCCGCCGACCGCGTGGCTGCCGCGATCTGACCCCGGAGATTGCCGAGCTCGGTGTCGCGCGCGACAAACTCCAACTTCTGCGCCTCGCGCTCGGCGATCACTGCCTCGATCTGCTGACGCGCCGCATCGAGCCGGCCCTCGATCTCGACAATGCGCTTCTCGGCGGACTTGCGGGCCTCGTCGGCCTCGGCCAGCTGGCGATCGCGGGTGGCGAGCGTCGTCAGCAACTGGTCGCGCTCTGTCTCCAGGACGCCGAGACCCTGCGCCGAAACGGAGCTCTCCGAAGTCAGATGCGTGACGATCTCGCGTTTCTGGCCGAGTTCGACTTCGCGCGCGGCAAGCTTTGTCTCCAGCCGCTCGACCGTCGTTTCAAGCTTGCGCAGCGAAACGGCAAAACCGGCGCGGAGCTGGTCCTTGTCGGCTGCGATTTCCGCCCGGGTCATCGGCAGCGTCATTTCGATGTCGCGGCGATTGAGACGAACCGCCCGGCGCCAGAACGGCGGAATGAGGACAAGCGCGACGAGGCCTGCTGCAAGCACGCCTAGCGCCACATACATCGCCGCTTCGATCACGCCGTGCTCCGTCGGTCCCGATCCGCGCGCCGCCCCGTCAGCCAGATGACACCGGGCGCGGCCGCGAGTCCAGCACTGGGCAGCCTAGTCGCCGAATCTCTCCGGAGCGTGAAGGCCGTCGCGCGTCAGAAGGGGTTCCAGGTCTGGTGGTCGGTGAACTTCATGTAGCCGACATTGACGCCAAGCCGCGCGCCGACGCCCGAGACGATCGGCACCACGAAGATATTGTCGCGCGAGAGCACCGTCATGCCAACACCGCCGACAAGGAACGCCGAACCGTTGATGCCGACGAAGCGATCATAGATCGCGTTCACCGAGGGCAGGTTGTAAATCAGCATCATCACCTTCGAGCCCTCGCCGCCGAAATCCCAGCCGATCGACGGGCCCTGGAAGAAGACGGGGTGCTTGCCGGCGTTCTTGGTATAGAGCGTGCCTTGACCATAGCGGACACCGGCAATGAGAGCGCCGCTGCCCTGTTCGCCGAGCACATAGCCGTTGGGCTGGCCATATTGCGCCATCGAATGCTCGACGACCGACGCGAGGCCGCCCGAGATTTCGCCGAAGAAGTTACCACCAGCCTTGACGATTTCGTCGACCGAATACTGCTCGGAGGACTGCGCGCTGGCCTGGCCGGACGACAGCAAGGCCGCGAGGGCCAGCATGCCGAGCCAGGACCCGAGTCGGAGGGCGAAGGACATGACGTGATCCCTTTCGAGCGTGAAGCGAATCCGCGTTGGTGGCGGATGCAGGTCAAAGCGTGCCCCAAGCGCCCGCCCTACGGCAACCCTTGCCGCGGCCTGCACAAGTGCGGCCCCTGAAGCCTGCATGTGATGACGCGAAAAAGCGGCCCCTTCGCGGCGGTTAGCGATGCGGGGGTGCTGGCCGGCAAGGCGCCGATGCGGTTGGCAGCGGCGGCGGGTCGGTGTATCCCCGTGCTGCGCTCCGAAAGGCGCGCGATTCGCAACCACATGTTTGGGGGACGGCGATGTCTGAGCCGGTCGAACTCGAGGCGCTCGACCTCGCGGCGTTGCTGTGCAGCCGCGTCTGCCACGACATCATCTCGCCGGTCGGCGCCATCAATAACGGGCTCGAGGTTCTCGACGAGGAGAACAACGAGGAGATGAAGGCGTTCGCCTTCGATCTCATCCGCAAAAGCGCCCGCCAGGCCTCCGCCAAGCTGCAATTTGCCCGCCTTGCCTTTGGCGCCGCCGGCTCTGCCGGTGCTGAGATCGATCTCGGCGATGCCGAGAAGGTTGCGCGCGGCTGGATGGATGGCGAAAAAGCCGAATTCTCCTGGACGGCGCCGCCGGCCCTAATGGCCAAGAACCGCGTCAAGCTGCTGCTCAATCTCGTGCTGCTGGCGGTTTCCGCAGTGCCGCGCGGCGGTCATATCAAGGTTGTGGTCGACGGCGCCCCGTCGGCACCCGATTTCAGCCTTCACTGCTCGGGTCCGAATGCGCGCATTCCCGCCGCCTTCGAAAAGCTCGTCCCCGGCCAGCTGATCGACGTTCACGTCGATGCGCATGCCGTGCAGCCTTATTATGCCGGCTTGCTCGCCCGCGCCTGCAACATGGATGTCGTCGCCGCGCTCGAGGGAACCGATGTGCTGATCACCGCCAAGACCCGCGTTCTTACCGACTGAAGCCGCGCTGCCGCGCCGCATGCGCGGGAGAGCCGCGTCTATCGATGGCGGCGAGGCGCTTGCCCCCCGGTCTTGCCGCGGCCATGCGATGTCTGCCGCCCAATCCATCAGGCAAAAGAAAACCCCGCCGGAGCGGGGTTCTGTGTTCTTCGACGTTGACGGGTCTCAGGCGCTGACGCGCATCGGGACCTCGTCCGGCTCGCGCAGCACATAGCCGCGGCCCCAGACCGTCTCGATATAATTGTGGCCGTTGGTGGCCGTTGCCAGCTTCTTGCGCAGCTTGCAGATGAAGACGTCGATGATCTTCAGCTCGGGCTCGTCCATGCCGCCATAGAGATGATTGAGGAACATCTCCTTGGTCAGCGTGGTGCCCTTGCGGAGCGAGAGCAGCTCCAGCATCTGGTATTCCTTGCCGGTCAGATGGACGCGGCTGCCATTCACCTCGACGGTCTTGGTGTCGAGATTGACCGTCAGGTCGCCGGTGTTGATGACCGACTGGGCATGGCCCTTCGAACGACGGACGATGGCGTGGATGCGGGCGACGAGTTCGTCCTTGTGGAACGGCTTCGTCATATAGTCGTCGGCGCCGAAGCCGAGACCGCGCACCTTGTCCTCGATGCCGGCAAGGCCGGAGAGGATCAGGATCGGCGTCTTGACCTTGGAGAGCCGCAGCGCGCGCAGCACCTCATAACCCGACATGTCCGGCAGATTCAGGTCGAGAAGAATGATGTCGTAATCATAGAGCTTGCCGAGATCGACACCCTCTTCGCCGAGATCCGTCGTGTAGACGTTGAAATTCTCGGACTTGAGCATCAGTTCGATGCTCTGCGCCGTGGCGCTGTCGTCCTCGATCAGCAAAACTCTCATACCAATCCCCTCATTGCCTATCCTGGGCTTGGCGTTCCGGTCCTTCGAACCGGCCGCCATGGGAAACGGCTCAACCCCGATTCGAAGCCTAACGAACAATGGTTAACAAATTCCGATTCGCGCCCACAAGCGGCTTGGACGAACGGGACGAAAATTCCTCCCGCCGCCTGAATTGAACGCCGTTCAGCACCCGAGGGCGTCGATAGGCGCAATTGCACGGATCGCAGTAACCAATTCGTCGGACTCCGCATTTTAGGATGGGTCAGCATCCGATGGGGTTTACCTGGCCTTAAGCCCTCCTTCGCCATGATTAACGCGAGACGTAAACGAAACGTTAGCGTGGAGCCGAAGGTTTAAGGTTTTGACAAGTGACTGGCACGCGCAGGCGGGTCGGTTGCGCCGCATCGGGGGCGGACGTGCAAGCACTTCGGAGCCGGCGTTGTGCCGGATTTGGGGGCTGAGGGGAGTTGTGGGTGTAATGAAGTCGCGTGAGAGCCTCATTCGGCTGAAGCGTTTCCAGGCTGAAGAGAAGCGTCGCCGCGTTCAGCAGATCGAACTCATGATCGCTGAATTCGAACGGATGGCGCGCGATCTCGAGGATCAGATCAAGATCGAGCAGGAACGGAGCGGCATCCGCGACCAGAGCCATTTCGCCTATCCGACCTTTGCCAAGGCCGCGTCGCAGCGGCGCGACAATCTGCTTGCCTCAGCCCAGGAACTGCAAACCCAGCTCGAAACGGCGCAGGACGAACTGCTCGCCGCGACCGACGAACTGCGCAAGCATGAACTGCTCGCCGAGCGCGACCAGGAGCGTGAGCGCGGTACTGGTGACGCCGATGCCAAGGAGCCGGCCCGCCGTGGCCGCCAGACGCTGGCCGGCGAGCGCCGTAGCGTCTGACCGTTATTCAGGCCCGCTCCCGGCCTCGGCTGGATCGATGAGCGGCACATGCGGCCCAGCTTCGCGCGGCAGGAAACCGTCGAGCCGCGGATCACGGGACACTTCGATCGCGAATTTCCAAGGCCGAAATCCCATGCGCTGATAGAAGGGCAGGGCGGCCGGATGATCGAAATGGCAGGTGTGCAGCCAGACGCGTTCGGCACCGCCGCCAAAGGCACGATCGAGCACGTCTGACATCAGTCCGCGCGCCGCGCCTGTTCCGCTTTCGGACGCCACCACGCCGAACATCGCGACTTCGAGCGAGTGCACATCCTCCGAATGCTGCAGCTCGGCAAGGCCGAGTGGCTCACCGTCCCTTTCGAGAAACAGGATCTCGGCGCCCGGGCGGCCGAGCTGCGCCAGGAGTTCGGCATCCGACATCACGGCGCGCGAGAACCACAGCCAGGCTTCGCCGATCCGTCGATAGAGATCGCGATAGGCGGCAAGATCGGGCGTCTCGAGCAGTCGCACCGTCAATCCCGGCGGCAGCGGGGCGACGCGGCCGGCCTTGCGGTCGTTCAACTGAAGATAGGTGACGACATTGGCGATCAGTCCCGGCGGGAGATCGGTATAGCCATCGAGATCAAGCGGAATGGTCGCCATCGGACATCTCACGGTCGAGCAGGAAGCGGGCGGCGGCGAACATGGTCGGCCGGATATTGTCGCGCGCGGCGAGGACGAGCAGAAGCGGTTCGTTCTCGAGGAAATATTCGAGCACAGCGGCAAGGAAGCCGGGATCGGCAGCGGCGGTGCGCAGCGTCTCGGGTCCGATGCCGGCCAGCGCCAGGAAGCGGCCGAGTTCCTCGGGCTCGCTTGCAAGAAAGGCGAGCGCCTTGATCGCAAGCTGCTCGGCGCCCTCCAGCGACATCGGCGGTTCGCGGTCGCGGATCATGTATTTTCCTTTCCGAAACGAATCGTCGCTAGAACTTAGCGCGAAGTGAACCAGGTGGGGCCGACACCAGCGGCGCCGGGATGTTGCGTTTCCGCGAGGCTGGTGAGGCTGCGCGGCAGAGGCTGAGTTCGCATGGCGAAGACCGTTCTGGTCGTGGAAGACAACGAGCTCAACATGAAGCTCTTCCACGACCTTCTCGAAGCGCATGGCTATAACATCATCCAGACCCGCAACGGCCTGGAGGCGCTCGATCTCGCCCGCCGCCATCGGCCGGATCTGATCCTGATGGACATCCAGCTGCCCGAGGTCTCCGGCCTCGAGGTGACGAAATGGATCAAGGAGGATGACGAGCTCCGGTCGATCCCGATCATCGCCGTCACCGCCTTTGCGATGAAGGGCGACGAGGAGCGAATTCGCCAGGGCGGCTGCGAAGCCTATCTCTCCAAGCCGATATCGGTGACCAAGTTCATCGAAACGGTAAAGGCCTATCTCGGAGACGCCTGATGACCGCCCGTGTCCTCGTCGTCGACGACGTCGCGATCAATGTCAAATTGCTCGAGGCGATTCTGACCGCCGAATATTTCGAGGTCGTGACGGCGTCGAACGGTGTTGACGCGCTGGAGGTCTGCGCGCGCGGGCAATGCGATATCGTCCTGCTCGACGTGATGATGCCGGGCATGGACGGGTTCGAGGTCTGCCGCAGGCTGAAGCAGAACCCGCTCACCGCGCAGCTTCCGGTGATCATAGTCACCGCGCTCGACCAGCCTTCGGACCGTCTGAAGGGCCTCGAGGCGGGCGCCGACGATTTCCTCACCAAGCCCATTAATGAACTCGCCCTCATCACGCGTGTGAAGAGCCTCGTCCGGCTGAAAGCGCTGACGGACCAGTGGCTGCTGCGGGCCGGGCTCAGTAGCGAAATCGGGCTGACCGATCCCTTCGAAGGCGTCATCGCCTCCGGCGACCACGGCACCATCCTGCTCGTGGAGGACAAGGACTCGCGGCGAGCCCGCATCACGCAGAGCCTTGTCGAAGCCGGCCATCACGTCGATGTCGAAACCGACCCGCAGGAGGCGCTGTTTCGAGTCATCGAGGGCACCCACGACCTCGTCATCGTTAGCCTCGATCTCGCTGATTTCGACGGCTTGCGGCTCTGTTCGCAGATCCGCTCGCTGGAGCGGACGCGCCTGCTGCCGATCCTCGTGATCGCGCAGTCCGATCAGACGCACCGACTGGTCCGCGGTCTCGATCTCGGCGTCAACGACTACCTGATGGCGCCGATCGACACCAATGAGATGCTCGCCCGCGTCCGCACGCAGGTCCGACGCCACCGCTTCATGGAGCGGCTGCGCGACAGCGCCCATCTCACCATGGAGATGGCGATCACCGACGGGCTGACGGGGCTGCACAACCGGCGTTATCTGGAGCGCCACCTCGCGGGCCTCGTCGACCAGGCCTCGCAGCGCCAGCGGCCGCTCAGCCTGCTGATTCTTGACATCGACTTCTTCAAGCAGGTCAACGACACGCATGGCCATGATGCCGGCGATGATGTGCTGCGAGAGTTTTCTCGCCGCATCCGCCGCACCGTGCGCAGCGTCGATCTCGTCTGCCGGCTCGGCGGCGAGGAGTTCGTCGTGGTGATGCCGGATACGGACATTCGCGATGCGGCGATGGTTGGCGAACGCATCCGCGAGCGAATCGCGAGCCAGCCCTTCCTGATCGAGGGCGGCGAGGAGCAGATCGCTATCACCGTCTCGATCGGGCTTGCCGCCCGCACCGGGGGTGGCGATGCGCAGGATACGCTGCTGCGGCGCGCCGACGACGCGCTCTACAAGGCGAAGCGCGAAGGTCGCAACCGCGTCAGCGCCGCCGTCGCCTGAGAAGCGGCGGATTGGATTGATCGCTCGCGCTGGGGTGAGTTACCCGCCGCGCCGAAGGCCGGAGCTGCCACGTTCCCCAAACGAAAAGGCACCGCAGAGCGGTGCCTTTGAAGCGCGAGACGGACGCTGTGGCGTCGCGACTTACTTGATCTTGGCTTCGCGGAACTCGACGTGCTTGCGCACGACGGGATCGTACTTCTTGACCGCGAGCTTCTCGGTCATCGTGCGGGAATTCTTCTTCGTGACATAGAAGAAACCGGTGTCCGCCGAGCTGACGAGCCGGATCTTGATGGTGGTGGCCTTGGCCATGACAAACCTCTGCATGGTGCCGGCCGGGCATGCCCCGCCGACTGGAAATGTGGGCGCACCCTACGGATATGCGTTCGAAAGTCAAGGAAGCTTGCGACTGTCGGCGCCATCTGGCGAAGGAAAACGGCGTCAGGTCGCGGCAGCCCTGTGGATGCGGGTGATGGCAAGCAGGATATAGGCGCAGAAGAACACGCCAAGCGCGATCTCGAACCCGTGTGGATCGACCGCGTCCATCGCGACGCCGATCGAGGCTGGCCCCACAAGGGCGCCAAGCGAATAGCAGAAGATATAGGCAGCATTAGCAGCCGCGAGATCCTCGCCGGTGAACCGCGAGCCGAGATGGGCGAGGCCGACCGTATAGAGCGAGCTGACTGCGCCGCCCCAAATTCCGAGCGTCACCATGAAGGGCCAGAAGTCGGTCGAAACGAGTGGCAGCACGGCGGTGCCGGCAAGGCCGAAGCAGGCGATGCAGAGCAGGAGCTTCCGCCGGTCGACCCGGTCGGACAGGAGCCCCATCGGCATCTGCAGCAGGATATTGCCGATGGTCGCAGCGATGCCGAGCAGGATCACGGTATCGCGGTCGTGGCCGACGCGTTGTCCATAAATGGGCAGCAGAGCGAAGGCGCCGCTCTCGACGACGCCGAACAGAAGCGCCGCGCCGGTGGCGATCGGGGCGAGGACCAGGAAGCGGGCGAAGGAACCGCTCGGGCGATGGCCGAGCTTCGGGGCAACCTTGAGGCCCGCCAGCACCGGCAGGATTCCGAGCGACAGGACCAGGGCTCCGGTGATGAACGGCATCAGGCCGCGCGTGCCCGTCAGCGAGAGGATGACCGGGCCGAGCGCGAAGCCGGCCGAAAGCACCGAGACATAGATGCCCATGATGATGCCGCGCCGTTCGGGCGGGGCGGCGCTCGAAATCCAGAATTCGGACAGGACGAAGGTAATGGTCAGCGCGGCGCCGGCAACGAGTCGGAGCGGAAACCACAGCCAGAACGGCGCGAAGTAGAAGACGGGCAGGCAGGCGGCGAGAACGAGGATCGACAGCATCAGCGTCTGGCCGGTGCCGAATCGCGTCGCGAGGCGCGAGACGAAGGGCGTGATGCCGAGCGAGGCGAGGCCCCAGAACGCCGTGTTGAGGCCGATCCAGGTGGATGAGATGCCGCGGTCTTCGAGCGTCAGCGCGAGGAGCGGCAGCGTGATGGAAAAGCCGAGTCCAACCGCCGCGATCGAACCGATGGCCGCGACGAGGCCAGCCATGCCCCCGCCAGCGGCGCCGTGGTCAGGAACGCTGTCGCGGCCGGGAATGACCTCGCCTGTCATGGAAAAACCTCAGGGACAGATGGCTCGGGCAAGCGCCGCTAAGCCGGGCCGCGGGGTCAGCCGACGGCACCACCGGGGCGGTGGCGGTTCAACTGAGGTCCGGCTGCCAGGGCGCCTTGGCGTCTTCATCCGGAACGTGGTCCGGATCGAAGCCATGCATATACAGCGCCCATTGCAGGCCGACGACGGCGCCCTTGATCGGACGCAGCAGCGCCAGTGTCAAGATCAGCGTCAGGGGTAGCCAGATGACGAGATGGACGAAATTGGACGGATGGAACGCCGTTTCGACGATCAGGATCAGGGGAACGATGATATGCCCGACGGCCATGATCGTGAAATAGGGCGGGGCATCGTCGGCGCGCTGATGCGAGAGATCCTCGCCGCAGGCTTCGCAGCGATCGACGACCGTCAGATAACCGTTGAAGGCACGGCCCTTGCCGCAGGCAGGGCAGCGGCAAAGAAAGCCGCGCGCCATCGCGTTCCATGGCGAGCGGCGCGGCCGGGCGGCCGTGGCCTCGCTGGCCTGTCCTGTCCACTCGCTCATCGAAGGTCTCCTTCACACCTTCATATCGCGGCGGCCGGGCGACAAACAAGGGAACGCGTCAATCGGCCCCGCCGGAGCGGGCAGGGCCGGTGGCCAGAGGTCTATCGTGCGGGACGGCGGGCGCTCGCGGCCACGATGACGGCGATGATGATGAGCCCGGTCGCGAGATAGCGCATGCCGGCACCGAAGCCATAGGTGTTGAGCATCGTGACGACGAGGAACAGGAACAGCGCCGCACCCCAGAGGCCCGGGACATTCGAATTGCCGCCGGCGACCGACGAGCCGCCGATGACGACGAGCGCGATCGAGGTCAAGAGATATTCCTCGCCCATCGACAGCGAGGAACCGCCGGAAAAGCCGGAAAGCAGATAGCCGCAGAGCCCGGCGAAGACGGCGCTCATCACATAGGCCGCGAAGCGCGTCCGGCCGACATCGATGCCGGCGAGGCGCGCGGCGCGGATGTTCTGGCCGATCGCCGTGACCCAGCGGCCATAGAGGGTCCGGCGCAGGACCAGTTCCATGACGGCCGCGAGCACGATGATGCAGATCGCCAGCACTGGCATGCCGAACAGCTGCGCCGTCGTGAAATCGGCCAGCATGGGCGGCGGCTTGATGCGGATGCCGCGGCCATAGGCGATCGCCGCCGACTGGATCAGGAAGCTTGATGACAGCGTCGCGATGATCGGGGGAATGCGCAGCAGCCAGATCAGGGCATAGTTGACAATGCCGACGGCGGCGCCGCAGGCGATCGCCACTAAAAGGCCGGCGAGGATCATGCCGTCCTGCGTGTCCATGATCTTGGTCGCGACGGCGCCGGCCAGCGTGATGGTGGCGGGGATCGACAGGTCGACATTGCCCGGCCCCAACGTCACCACATACATCTGGCCGATGCCGACGATGACCGAGAAGGTGGCGAAGGTGAAGGCAGCCGTCAGCACCTCGCCGGCACCACGGCCGCCGGTGAAGAGGATCGTCACGAGCCAGACCGCGATCGCCGCGACATAGGCCCAGAGCCATGGCCGGCCGGCGAGGCGGCGGAGAAAGGCGGCGGCGTTCATCGGTTGCGCTCCGCTCGGTCGATCAGGGTTCGGGCGGCCAGCACAACGATGAGAATGGCGCCCTGCGCGCCGATCTGCCAGTCGGGCGAGATGCGCATGAAAGACAGCATCGAGCCGGCGAGGGTCAACGTGGCAGCGCCCATCACGGCACCAACAGGCGAAATGCGGCCGCCGACGAATTCACCGCCGCCGAGGATGACGCCGGCGATCGAAAGCAGCGTGTAGCGCAGCGCGATATTGGCATCGCCCGACGTGGTGAGCCC
The DNA here is from genome assembly GCF_900129325.1 of Kaistia soli DSM 19436. Classification (GTDB taxonomy): domain Bacteria; phylum Pseudomonadota; class Alphaproteobacteria; order Rhizobiales; family Kaistiaceae; genus Kaistia; species Kaistia soli. The sequence continues at coordinate 141,397 of NZ_FQUP01000007.1, forward strand.
GACGAGCGAGAGGCCCGCCAGCATGCCGAAGAAGCCGGCGAGCGCGAACATCGCCGCTTTGACGCGGAGAAGCGACCATCCCGCGCGCTCGATCGCCTTGGGATTGCCGCCGGCCCCGCGCAGAACCGCGCCATAGGACGTCCGCATCAGGAGGATATGCGCGATGACCGCGATCACGATGGCGGCGATGATCGGAAACGGGATGAAGGCGGGCTTCAGCGTCATCATCTGGCGGATCCAGGCCGGTGCCTGACCGCCGGGGACCGGCAGGATCAGCACCGAAAGCCCGAGCCAGACGAAGGACATGCCGAGCGTTACGACGATCGAGGGCAGGTTTCGCCAGTGGATGAGCGCGCCGAGCGCGGCATAGACGAGGATGCCGAAGGCGAGCACCACGACCCCGGCCAGCGGCGTCTGCATGATCCAGGGCAGCACGGCCGGCAACGCGCCTGAGGCCTGCAGATCTTTCACGAGCGGCAACGCCGCAACCCCGCCGGTCAGCATCGTCGCGCCGACGCAGGCGACGAAGCCGACATAGGTCCCGATCGAGAGATCGAGATCATTGACGGTGATGACGCACATCTGCGCGATCGTCGCCAGCGCGATGGGTATCGCGAGGTTCAGCATCAGGTTGAAGCCGACATAGCTGATGGCGCGGGGTTGCAAGGCATAGATCGCGACCAGGAGCACGACCAGCGAGATCGCCGGCAGCAGCATCCGAAGGTTCCGCGCGAATGACGTGCCCGTCATGCGACGTCCTCGAACGAGGCGTGCAACACGCGTTCCTCGGTCAGTTCGCCGCGCGTGAGATCGGCGACGATGCGGTGGTCGCGGAAGACATAGACATGGTCGCAGTGCTTCAACTCGTCCATTTCCGTCGTGTACCAGAGGAAGGTCCGCCCGCGCTCGGCCTCGGCGCGGATCATGCCGTAGACCTCCTGCTTCGTGCCGATGTCGACGCCGCGCATCGGGTCGTCCATCAGCACGGTTTCGGCGGTCGAGCCGAGTGCGCGGGCGAAAAGCGCCTTCTGCTGGTTGCCGCCCGAGAGCGACAGGATCGGATTGTGCATATCCGGCGTGCGAATGCCGATGCGGGACCGCCAGTCGTCGGCCATGGCATCGGTCTTGTCGCGGTCGATCAGGATGCCGCTGCGCAGCCGCTTCAACGATGTGATGGTGATGTTCTCGGCAATCGACCAGAGCGGGAAGACGCCGTCGGTCTGGCGGTCGCCCGCGACCAGCGCCGAGCCGCCTTCGACCGTGATGCCCGGCGCGCGGTGGCGCGCGGCGTCGAAGATGCGGATGAGCATTTCCGATTGCCCTTGGCCGCCGAGGCCGGCAAGCCCGACAATCTCGCCGCGATGGGCAACCAGTTCGTTGCCCCCGGTTCGGGCGCGGGCGCGAATGCGCGGAGCGCCCTGGCGGCGCCCTGCGGCCATATCGCGGGTGCCCGCTTCCTCATGCGCAACCGTGCCCATCGCTGCGACAAGGCTGGTGCGCGTGAATTCGGCCGCCGGCCGCTCCGCAACGACGCGGCCATCCTTCATCACGATGACGCGGTCGGCGGCGGCGAGGATTTCGCCGAGGAGGTGTGAGATCAGGACGACGCAGCCGCCCTCGGCGACGAAGCGGCGGACATAGGCGAGGAGCTGGCTGGCGAGATGCGCGTCGAGCGAGGATGTCGGCTCGTCGAGGATGACGAGCCGTGCCGGCGCATCAGTGACCGTGAAGGCGCGGGCGATCTCAACCATCTGCCGCCGCGCGATCGGCAGGTCGCCGACGATGTCGCCCGGGCCGATGCCGTGGTTAGGAAACACCTGGTCGAGCTGCTCGACGATCAGCCGTCCGGCGCGGCCGCGCCAGCCGAAGCCGGACAACGCGCGATGCATGACGCGGGCGTTCTCGGCGACCGTCAGGTTGGGGCAGAGCGACAGTTCCTGGAACACGCAGCGGATGCCGTTAGCCTTGGCGGTCGCGATCGTGTGCGGGCCGGCCGATTCGATGCCGTCGATCAGCATCCGTCCCTCGGCGCCGAAGACGCCGGCGAGCAGGTTCATCAGCGTCGACTTGCCGGCGCCGTTATGACCGACAAGGCCGATGCATTCGCCCGGATGACAGGCGAGGTCGACGCCCTGCAGGGCGCGCACGGCGCCGAAGCTCTTTCGGACATCCTCTAGGCGGATGATCGGCGCGCCGACGGGCATGGAAAGCGGCAACTCCTGAGGCGGCGTTAACGCCGTCGACCAAAGCGATCGCCGCCGCTGGCGCGGAGCCAGCGGCGGCGGATGTCAGCAGCGCGTGCCGCTACTTCTTGGCGGCGGCGTCGACGACCTTCTGAGCATCTTCGGCGGTGTATTCGACATTGGCGACGCCACCCTTTTCGGTGGTCTCGAGCGCCTTATCGAGGCCGGCCTGATCGACGCGCAGGAACGGCACGACGAGGTCCTTCGGGACCTCCTTGCCGTCGAGGATCTGCTGGGCAACCCAGAAGGCCAGCGTCGAGACGCCCGGGGCGATCGAGGCCGAATAGGTCTCGTAGCCGTTGGCGTCCTTCTGCTCCTTCCACCAGGCAAGCTCGTCCTGGCGGTTGCCCATGATGATGGTCGGGATCTTGCGGCCAGCGGCCTTGAACGCCTGCGCGGCGCCATAGCCGTCGCCGCCCTGCGTCACGACCGCGACGATATCGTCCGGCAGCGACGGCAGGATGCCGGCAACAGCCGCCTGGGCCTTCGCCTGGTCCCAATCGCCATGCACGGAGCCGACGATCTTGAACTGCGGGTTCTCGGCGACGCCTTCGTGGATGCCCTTCGAGATCTCATCGTCGACGAAGACGCCCGCGAGGCCACGGATCTCGAGGACATTGCCGCCCGACGGGAACTTCTCCTTCAGGAAGGATATCTCATCCTTGCCCATCTGCTTGAAATTGACCGCGATGCGCCAGGCGCAGGGCTCCGTCACGATGCCGTCGAAGGAAACGACGGTCACGCCGGCATCGCAGGCTTCCTTGACGGCGCCGTTGAGCGCGTCGGGCGAAGCGGCGTTGATGACGATGGCATTGTAGCCCTGCAGCACCAGGTTCTGGATCTGCGCGGCCTGCTCGGTCACCTGATTCTCGGCGGTGGTGAACGGATCCGCCGCGGCGACGATGCCGGCCGTCACGGCTGGCTTCGTCACCTTGTCCCAGCTGCGCAGCATCGCCTGGCGCCAGGAATTACCGGCATAATTGTTCGAAAGCGCGATCTTCTTGTCCTTGGTGTCGGCCAGAGCCGATCCGGCGCCGAGCGCGGCCACCAGGGCCAGAAGCGAAACAGTCCCCACAAAGCGGGTCATGATGATCTCCTCCCTCATGTCGCGCTTGTTATGACCGCAGCCTCCCCGCCGACGGTCGCACGACTTGGCCTCATGGAGGCGAAGCGGCCCATCAATGTCAAGTCTTCGGCGCTGCAAGCTGTTGGCGTGCACGCGGCTGTTATCACAACGAAAAAGCCGTCGCAGGCGCAGCCGGCTTACTTCTGTCGCAACGGTCTGAGCGTCTCGTCGTCCAACCAATACTGTTCGGCCGGGGAGGCGTACTTTTTTGCACGCGAAGCCGGCTCTGTTCCTCATCCTAATGGTATCGGACGGCTATGGCGCTTGTCGTGGGTATCATCGGGCATGGCAGCATGGCTGCCTTGTCGAGCCGGCGCTTTCCCCCTATAGGGGTCACTTCAAATGACACGAAATCCTTCAACGGTCGCGGACCAGCCCGCGGCGGTGTTTGCGCACCGCCATCTGCTGGGCATCGAGGGTCTCACCCCTCCGGAAATCGTCGCGCTGCTCGATCTCGCCGAGGAGGCTGTCGATGTCAGCCGCCAGGTCGAGAAGAAGAAATCGGTGCTGCGCGGCCGCACGCAGATCAACCTCTTTTTCGAAGCCTCGACGCGCACCCAGTCCTCGTTCGAGCTTGCCGGCAAGCGGCTCGGCGCTGATGTCATGAACATGTCGGTCGGCTCGTCCTCGGTGAAGAAGGGCGAGACGCTGATCGACACGGCAATGACTCTGAACGCCATGAACCCGGACATTCTCGTCGTCCGGCATCACGCGGCGGGCGCTGTGCATCTGCTGGCCCAGAAGGTCGGCTGCTCGGTGATCAATGCCGGCGACGGCGCGCATGAGCATCCGACGCAGGCTTTGCTCGATGCGCTCACCATCCGACGCCACAAGGGCAGCTTCAACGAGCTGATCGTCGCGATCTGCGGCGACATCCTGCATTCGCGCGTCGCCCGCTCCAACATCCTGCTGCTCAATGCGCTTGGCGCGCGGGTCCGCTGCATCGGCCCGTCGACGCTGCTGCCAAAGGCGCTGGACCGGCTCGGCGTCGAGATCTTCACCGACATGAAGGCGGGGCTTGCCGATGCCGACATCGTCATGATGCTGCGGCTGCAGCGCGAGCGCATGGATGGCTCCTTCGTACCGTCGGTGCGGGAGTATTTCCACTTCTTCGGCCTCGACCAGGAGAAGCTCGACTATGCCAAGCCCGATGCGCTGGTGATGCATCCCGGCCCGATGAACCGCGGCGTCGAGATCGACTCGGCCGTCGCCGACGGCGCGCAGAGCCTCATCCGCGAGCAGGTCGAGATGGGCGTCGCCGTCCGCATGGCGGTGCTGGAGGCCCTGGCGAGCCATCTCCCCAACCAGCCGAGCTTCGCATGAGCGCCAGTCCGCTGCGATCCGAGCCGCGTCCGCTCGTCCTCTCCAATGCCCGCATCGTCGATCCCGGCCGGCAGATCGATGCACTCGGAACCGTCGTCGTCATCGATGGACTGATCGTGCATGCCGGGCCGGGCCCGACGCCCTCGCTGCCCGAAGGCGCGGAGATCGTCGATTGCCGGGGCCGCGCCGTGCTGCCCGGCCTGGTCGACATGCGCGTCTTTGTCGGCGAGCCGGGTGCCGAGCATCGCGAGACCTTCGCCTCGGCGGGCCAGGCGGCCGCCGCGGGTGGCGTCACCACCATCGTCACGATGCCGGACACAGAGCCGGTTATCGACGATGTCGCGCTCGTTGATTTCATCGCCCGCCGCGCCCGCGATACCGCGTCGGTGAACGTGCTGCCGATGGCCGCGCTGACCAAGGGGCTCAAGGGGCGCGAGATGACCGAGTTCGGCCTCCTGAAGGCGGCTGGCGCGGTCGGCTTCACAGATGGCCGCCATTCGATCACCAATGCGCTGGTGCTGCGCCGGGCGCTCACCTATGCGCGCGATTTCGGCGCGTTGATCATGCATCATCCGGCCGATCCCGATCTCGTCGGCTCTGGCGTCATGAATGAGGGCGAGACCGCGACGCGGCTCGGCCTGCCGGGCATTCCGCGCGAGGCCGAGATCATCATGCTGGAGCGCGACATCCGCATCGCTGCGCTGACTGGCGGGCGCTATCACGCGGCGCAGATTTCGTGTGCCGAATCGCTCGCCGTCATCCGCCGCGCCAAGGCGGCCGGCTTGAAGGTGTCCTGCGGCGTCTCCGCCACGCATCTCGCCCTCAACGAGCGCGATGTCGGCCCCTACAGGACATTCTACCGCCTTTCGCCGCCGCTTCGCGCCGAGGATGATCGTCGCGCGATGGTCGAAGGTGTCGCGGACGGCTCGATCGACGTGATCGTGTCGAGCCACGATCCGCAGGACGTCGATACGAAGCGTCATCCTTTTGCCGAGGCTGCCGATGGTGCCGTTGGGCTGGAGACGCTGCTCGCCGCGGCGCTGAGGCTGGTCCACAACGGCGAGGCCGAGCTTGCGGCGGTTGTCAACGCGCTTTCGACACGGCCGGCTGCACTGCTCGGGCTCGAGTCGGGACGACTGGCGCCCGGAGCGCCCGCCGACCTGATCCTGGTCGATCTCGGCATGCCGTGGATCTGCACGACCGAGGCGCTGCATTCGCGCTCCAAGAATACGCCTTTCGAGGGTGCACGCTTCGAGGGCCGCGTTTTGAGAACCATCGTCGCGGGACGCACGGTGTATCGTTTCGGCGACGCCTGAGCTACCAGAGGCGATCGGGAACTATCGGGGGAGACACGCATGGGAACCCAGGGCGTTCAGATCTTGGCGACACTGATCCTTGGCTATCTGCTGGGCTCGATCCCCTTCGGGCTGATCCTCACCCGTCTTTTCGGTGCCGGCGATATCCGGGCGATCGGCTCGGGCAATATCGGCGCCACCAATGTGCTGCGCACCGGTCGCAAGGGCCTCGCCGCAGCGACGCTGATCGGTGATGCGCTGAAAGGGACGCTGGCAGTGCTCATCGCCAGCAGGATCGGCGAGGGCAACGCGCTCATTGCCGGTTTCGCGGTTGTCATCGGCCACATCTTCCCGGTCTGGCTCGGTTTCAAAGGCGGCAAGGGTGTCGCGACCTTTCTCGGTGTCCTGATCGGTCTCGCCTGGCCGGTGGCGATCGGCTTTGCGGTCGTCTGGCTCGCGGTGGCGGCGCTGTTCCGATTTTCCTCGCTTGCCGCACTCGTCGCGACACTGGCGACGCCGATCGCGTTCGTAGTCCTCGGCCAACGGCCCCAAGCAATCCTCTTCGTTGTTCTTGCTGCGATCGTCTGGTGGAAGCACACCCCCAATATCGTGCGCCTCCGCGCCGGGACCGAAGGCCGGATCGGCGACAAAGGCTGACACCGGCTTAAGAACTCCACAACCTTTTCGTGTTGTCGGGTTGCATTGCCCCTTCCGCTTTTGTGATGACCCCGCCAAACTCACTTTCTTAATGTGCGGCGTCGCAAGCGGGGGTTGAAGATGACCGGTTGGGTGGGTGATCGCGGTCGCGGGTTCGCTCGGTGAGCGGCGTCGGGCCAACGCCGGGACTGACCGAAAGCCAGAGGCTCAACTGGTTGCGGCTGATCCGCAGCGAGAATGTCGGACCGGCAACGTTTCGCGATCTGCTCCGGCATTTCGGCTCGGCGGGAGCGGCGCTCGAAGGGCTGCCGGATCTGGTGCGACGCGCCGGAAAGCCGATCCGGATCGCTGGGCTCGACGACGCCGAGCGCGAGATGGAGGCACTCGCCGCGATGGGCGCGCGCCTCGTCGCGATCGGCGAGGCGGATTATCCCGAGTGGCTGCGCGCAATCGATGCGGCGCCACCTCTTCTGGCGATCAAGGGTGCCGGTGCGGCGCTGACGGGACGGCCGATGATCGCTATTGTCGGCGCCCGCAACGCCTCCGTCGCCGGCCGCAAGATCGCGGCGATCCTCGCCCGGGATCTTGGCGAAGACGGCTTCGTCATCGCTTCCGGGCTTGCCCGCGGCATCGACGCTGCCGCGCATGACGCGGCGCTTTCCGGCGGAACGGTCGCCGCTTTCGCCGGCGGGCTCGATCGGCTCTATCCGCCGGAGCATGCCGATCTCGCCGCGCGGATCATCGCCTCTGGCGGCGCGCATGTGTCGGAGATGCCCTATGGCTGGGAACCGCGCGCGCGCGACTTCCCGCGGCGCAATCGTCTCGTCTCAGGCATGTCAGCGGGCGTCGTGGTGGTCGAGGCCGCCGAGCGCTCCGGTTCGCTGATCACCGCCCGGCTGGCGGGTATTCAGGGCCGAACCGTCTTCGCCGTGCCCGGCTCGCCGCTTGACCCGCGCTCGACCGGCTCCAACCGGCTGATCAAGGAAGGCGCCCATCTCGTCACCGCGGCGCGTGACGTCGCCGAGATCGTGGCGCCGATGCTTGGCCGCGTCATCGCGCCGCCGCCCGCATGGAGCGAAAACGACATCGTGGAACCTGTGACGCTGCATACGCCAGACGAAGGCGACCGCGCGATCCTCGTCGAGGCGCTCGGCCCGGTGCCGACGACGATCGACGACATCATCCGCTTCACGGGGCTCAGCACGCCCACCGTTCAGGTCCTGTTGCTGGAACTCGATCTTGCCGGGCGGATCAGCCGCCATCCCGGGCAGCGCGTGTCGCTCATCGATTGAGACGGGGTCGGGCGGATCAACTCCGCTCCTGGCTGGTCACCGCCCGCGATTCGTCTTCCACCATCGAGAGGAGGTAGGCGAGAAAGGGCAGATCGGCGCGTTGCGCGATGGCGCGAAGCTCGCTCGACATCCGGCCGATATAGCGCGCCGCTTCTGCCCGATCCGCGGTCTCAGGAGCCTCGATGGCGCGGCTGCGAGTGGAATCTGTCTTCGGCATTCCCATATCCCGTCCCCAGTCGATCACGATCGCCGAGCTCGTTCATAAGTTGCATTATGTCACAACTACAATCAATAGCCGCAATGGCCGCATCGCGTCGACGCCTGATTGTCCCGAAGACGCCAACAGGAGGTCGATCACGGTCGATTGATTGACAGGCCAGCCGCTTTCCGGGATTGTCCTGCGCGACTTCGCCCGGGAGCCGCCCCGAGACAAGCGGGCTCGGGCTGCGGCGTCGATCCGGCGCGACCCATTCCCATTTTCCGCCGTTCCGGGCCCCTTGGTCCGGCCGGCCTTGCGCAAACGGCACCGATGAATCTCGTCATCGTCGAATCGCCCGCAAAGGCGAAAACGATCAACAAATATCTCGGCTCGGCCTATCAGGTCGTGGCTTCCTATGGACATGTCCGCGACCTGCCGTCGAAGGACGGCTCGGTGTCGCCTGACGATGATTTCGCCATGCTCTGGGAGGCGGACCCGAAATCGGCGAAGCGCCTGTCCGACATGGCCACCGCGGCCAAGTCCGCCGATCGCATCATTCTCGCAACCGATCCGGACCGCGAGGGCGAGGCCATCTCGTGGCATGTGCTCGAGGTTCTGAAGCAGAAGCGCGTCCTGAAGGACAAGCCTGTCGAGCGCGTGGTCTTCAACGCCATCACCAAGCAGGCCGTGCTCGACGCGATGAAGAACCCGCGCCCGATCGATGCGGCGCTGGTCGATGCCTATCTCGCTCGCCGCGCCCTCGATTATCTCGTCGGCTTCACGCTGTCGCCGGTGCTCTGGCGCAAGCTGCCCGGTGCGCGGTCGGCCGGCCGCGTTCAGTCTGTGGCGCTGCGTCTCGTCTGTGATCGTGAAAGCGAGATCGAGAGCTTCAGGAAGCGCGAATACTGGTCACTCGTCGCCCGTCTGGCCACGCCACGCGGCGATGAATTCGATGCGCGCCTCGTCGGGGCGGATGGCAAGAAGATCAGCCGCCTCGATGTCGGCACCGAGGCTGAGGCGGCGGCGTTCCGCACCGCGCTTGAAGCCGGCCGATTCACGGTGGCCGATGTCGAATCGAAGCCGGCCAAGCGCCATCCGTTTGCGCCGTTCACCACCTCGACGCTGCAGCAGGAGGCGAGCCGCAAGCTCGGCTTCGCGCCGAACCGCACCATGCAGCTCGCCCAGCGCCTCTATGAAGGCGTCGATATCGGCGGCGAGACGGTCGGTCTCATCACCTATATGCGAACCGACGGCGTCGACATGGCGCCGGAAGCCGTTGTCGCCGTGCGCCAGGTGATCGGTGCCGACTTCTCGCCGCGCCATCTGCCGGATGCGCCGCGCCGCTATCAGGTCAAATCGAAGAACGCGCAGGAAGCGCATGAAGCGATCCGTCCGACATCGCCCGACCGTCGTCCCCGCGATGTCGCGCGTTATCTCGATGCAGACCAGGCCAAGCTCTATGAGCTGATCTGGAAGCGCACCATCGCGAGCCAAATGGAATCGGCCGAGATGCAGCGCACCAGCGTCGACATCCTGGCCGAAGCAGGCGGGCGCAAGCTCGATCTGCGGGCGTCGGGACAGGTCGTCACCTTCGATGGCTTCCTCGCGCTCTATAACGAAGACAAGGACGAGGAGGGCGACGAGGAAGACGGCCGCCTGCCTCGGATCGACAAGGGCGAGCTGCTCGAAAAGCGCGCGATCACCGCGGCACAGCATTTCACCGAGCCGCCACCGCGCTACAGCGAGGCGTCGCTGGTGAAGCGCATGGAGGAGCTCGGCATCGGCCGTCCGTCGACCTATGCCGCGACGCTCACCGTGCTGCGCGACCGCGAATATGTGCGCATCGAGAAGAAGCGCCTCGTCCCAGAGGACAAGGGCCGGCTTGTGACGGCCTTCCTCCAGAGCTTCTTTTCCCGCTACGTCGAATATGATTTCACCGCCGATCTCGAAGGCAAGCTCGACCAGATCTCGGCCGGCGAGATCGCCTGGAAGGATGTGCTGCGCGATTTCTGGACGCAGTTCTCTCTCGATGTCGGCGAGACCAAGGAGCTGCGCGTCGCGCAGGTTCTCGATGCGCTCAACGAGTTGCTCGGCCCGCATATCTTCCCGGAAAAGGCAGACGGCAGCGACCCGCGCGCCTGTCCGGCCTGCGGCAACGGCAAGCTGTCGCTAAAGCTCGGCAAGTTCGGCGCCTTTGTCGGCTGCTCCAACTATCCGGAGTGCCGCTACACGCGGCAGTTGGTCGTTCAGGGCGATGAAGGGGCTGGCGAGGCCGGCGAGAACGGCGCGATGCTCGGCGCCGATGGCACGCGTGTCCTCGGCAAGGACCCGGAAACGGGCCTCGAGGTCACGCTGCGCGCTGGCCGGTTTGGTCAGTATGTGCAGCTGGGCGAGGCCGAGGGTACCGAGAAGCCCAAGCGTTCCAGCCTGCCGAAGGGTTGGGACGCGGCGAGCATCGATCTCGACCGGGCGCTCGCGTTGCTTTCGCTGCCGCGCACGGTCGGCATTCACCCAGAGGACGGCAAGCCGATCCAGGCGGGTCTCGGCCGCTATGGGCCGTTCGTCCTGCATGACGGCAAATACGCCAATCTCGATGGGATCGACGAAGTGTTCGCCGTCGGCCTCAACCGCGCCGTCACGGTGCTGGCAGAGAAGCAGGCCAAGGGTCCGCGTGCAGCGCGTGGTGCCGAACCCTTGAAAACGCTCGGCGACCATCCGACCTTAGGCGGACCGGTCACGGTTCATTCCGGGAAGTATGGCCCTTACGTGAAGCATGGCGCCGTCAATGCCACGCTGCCGAAGGATACGCCGCCCGAAACCGTCAGCATGGATGTCGCGGTCGCGCTGATCGCCGAACGCGCCAGCAAGACACCGACGAAACCCGTCCGCGCTGCCAAGAGCGCCACGACCAAAGCGCCGGCCGCCAAAAAGACGGCCGCTGCGAAGAAGGCCCCCGCCGCCAAGAAGGCGCCGGCAGCCAAGACCAAGAAGGCCGCGCAAGCGTCCTGATCCCGCCGCCTGTTGCCAGGTGACGCGCACCCCGCCATTCTGACCGGCAGCAAGCCCGCCGGAATGGCGGCGCGCGGCCGGCCGTGGCGGCCCCCCGCATTTCATTGGAAAAAGAGACAACTTGGCCAAGAAGCCAGACCACCCCATTTCAAAAGGTTCCCGATCGGCGGCGCGTGGCGCCCCGGTCGTTCCCGACGCGAACGGCCTGCCGTCGCGCGAACAGATCCTCACCTTCATCGCCGAGCATCCCGGACAGGCCGGCAAGCGCGAGATCGCGCGCTTCTTCGGCGTTTCCGGCGGCGCGCGCATTGCGCTGAAACGCATGCTGAAGGAATTTGGCGAGGAAGGCCTCGTCAGCAAGGAGCGCAAGCGCCTCGCGCCGGCCGGCACGCTGCCGGCCGTCAGCGTCCTCCTGATCGTCGAGCGCGACGCGGACGGCGATTTCGTCGCCCAGCCGGTGTCGTGGAACGATGACAAGACCGGCGTGCCGCGCGTGCTGCTGGTGCAGAGCCGCGGCCGGCCGCTGGTCCCGGCACCGGGCATCGGTGACCGCGTGTTGGCGCGTGTTTCGCCTGATGCAGCCGCCGAATCCGGTTTTCCCTATACGGCCCGCGTCATCAAGGTTCTCGAAAAGCGTGCCCCGTCGATCCTCGGCGTCGTTCGGAGCACCATCGACGGCGAGCGGCGCATCGAGCCGGTCGATCGCAAGCAGAGCGAATATTCGCTTGCCGCCGAAGATCTCAACGGCGCCAAGGATGGCGACCTCGTCGCGATCGAGGTCAAGCGCATGACGCGCTATGGACTTTCGGCGGCCCGGGTCATCGAGGTCATCGGCGCGATGCACAGCGAGAAGGCCGTCAGCCTGATCGCGATCCATGCGCACAACATCCCGCATATCTTCCCGCCGCCTGTTCTCGAAGCGGCCGAACGGGCGCAGCCGGCGCCGATTTCGGGCGTGCGTGAGGATTGGCGGCCGATGCCGCTTGTCACCATCGATCCGGCCGACGCCAAGGATCATGACGACGCGGTGCATGCCGAACCGGACAGCGATCCTGAAAATCCCGGCGGCTTCATCGTCACGGTCGCGATCGCCGATGTCGCCTGGTATGTGCGGCCCGGCTCGCCGCTTGACCGCGAGGCGCTGAAGCGCGGCAATTCGGTCTATTTCCCGGATCGCGTCGTGCCGATGCTGCCGGAGCGGATTTCGAACGACCTCTGCTCGCTGCGTGAAGGCGAGGATCGTCCGGCGATCGCCGTTCGCATGCAGTTCACCGCCGAAGGCAAGAAGAAGTTCCACTGGTTCCACCGCATCATGATGCGGTCGGCGGCGAAGCTCTCCTACCAGCAGGCGCAGGCCGCCATCGACGGAAGGCCCGACGACAAGACCGGGCCGCTGCTCGATCCGGTGCTGAAGCCGCTCTGGGACGCCTATGCCGTGATGAAGCGCGGCCGCGACCAGCGCGAACCGCTCGATCTCGATCTGCCGGAACGCAAGGTGATCGTCGGCCCCGATGGCGCGATCGAGCGCATCGTGGTGCCGGAGCGGCTCGATGCGCATCGCCTGATCGAGGAATACATGATCCAGGCGAATGTCGCGGCGGCGGAGACGCTGGAGCGCAAGAAGTCGCCTCTGGTCTACCGGGTGCACGACGCCCCATCGCTGGCGAAGCTCGAGTCGCTGCGCGAATTCCTCGCCTCGATCGAGATGAACCTGCCGCGCGGCGGCAATCTGCGACCGGGTCATTTCAATACGATCCTCGGCAAGGTGAAGGACACCGAGCACCAGGCGCTCGTCAATGAAGTGGTTTTGCGCTCGCAGAGCCAGGCCGTCTACAGTCCGGAGAATATCGGCCATTTCGGCCTCAACCTCCGCCGCTACGCGCATTTCACCTCGCCGATCCGCCGCTATGCCGACTTGATCGTGCATCGCGCGCTGGTGCGTTCGCTGGAGCTCGGCGAGGGTGGGCTGCCCGACGGCGCAGAGACGGATCTCGAAGCAATCGCGCAGGAGATTTCGGGCGCCGAGCGCCGGGCCATGGCGGCCGAGCGCGAGACGATCGATCGCCTCGTTGCGCATTGGCTCGCCGACCGCATCGGCGCGATGTTCAGCGGCCGCATCGCCGGCGTCACCCGCTCGGGCCTCTTTGTGAAGCTGGACGAGACTGGGGCCGACGGCTTTGTGCCGATCGGCTCGATCGGCGCCGATTTCTTCGACTATGACGAGGCGCGCCATGCCGTCATCGGCAGCCGCACCGGCGAGATGCACCAGCTCGGCGACCGCGTCGAGGTGAAGCTGGTCGAGGTCGCGCCGATTGCCGGAGCGCTTCGCTTCCAGCTTGTCTCTGATGGCCGGCATGTTCCAAAGGGCGAGCGCCGGGTCGTCGAGCGCGGCTTCCGTAACGCGATCGGCCGCCCTGGCGGCAAGCCCAGGCCGGGTGCGCCCGTGGGCGCCAAGGCTGGTGGCAAGCCGCGAGCGGGGACAAAGCGGCGCTGAGCGGACGGGCAGGGGACGAGACAGCGATGTCTTTTCCGCCTATTAACAGGTGCGGCCGCATGGTGGCTACCTGAGGCTGAGGGACAGGGGCAGGCATGGTCGCGCCGGATTTCGAGACGCACGAGGTCGGCAACCAGGTTCCGCCGCGGACCGGTGTCAATCTCTACGTCTCCGATCCCGTTCTCGCCGCGCTCGTCGAGGATTTGCCGCCGCCCGTCGTCGACAGCCTGACGCAGCACGGCGCTCAATGGGGCTCGGCCGAGATGGCCGATCTCGCGCGCCTCGCCAACACCGTGCTTCCGCACCTGAAGACGCATGATGCCAACGGGCGCCGCGTCGATCTGGTCGAGTTTCATCCGGCCTATCACGCCTTGATGCGGCGCTCCGTCGGCGCCGGGCTGCATGCCTCGATCTGGGATGCGGTGGGCGATGAATCCAGTGTGCGCGCCGTGGCACGTGGCGCGCGGATCTACATGACGGCGCAGGTCGAACTCGGCCATCTCGGCCCGCTGTCGCTCACAAGCGCCACCGTGGCCTCGCTCGGACATTCGCAGCCGCTTGCCGAGGCGTGGCTGCCGCTGCTGCGCTCGCGGCGCTATGACTCTCGCCCCGTGCCGACCGGTCAGAAGACCGGCGCGCTGATCGGCTTCGCGACGACCGAAAAGCAGGGCGGCTCCGATCTTCGCGCCTCCTCCACACGTGCCGACTCGATGGGCGACGGTACTTTTCGCCTGGTTGGGCACAAATGGTTCGTGTCGGCCCCGATGAGCGACGCACTGCTCGTCCTCGCGCAGACGCTCGAAGGCCTGTCGCTCTTCCTGGTGCCGCGCTTCCAGGCCGACGGGAAGCGCAATCCGCTTAAGCTGATGCGGCTCAAGGACAAGCTTGGCACGCGCTCCAACGCGGTCGCGGAAATCGAGCTTCCCGGCTCGATCGGGGTGATGGTCGGCGAGCCGGGACGCGGTGTCTCGACCATTGCGGAGACAGTGACGCTGCTGCGCGTCGACGATGCGCTCGCGGCGGCGGGCGTCGCCCGCGCGGCGCTGGCCGAGGCGGTGCATGTGGTGCGTCACCGCCGCGCGTTTGGATCACCGCTCATCGACCAGGCGCTGATGACGCGCGTGCTCGCCGACATGGCGCTCGACGTGACGGCGGCGACCGCGCTGGTGTTCCGCCTCGCCGAGGCCGTCGACCACTCGCAGGACAATCCTGCGGAGGCGGCCTTCGCTCGGCTGATGACGCCGGTGGTGAAATACTGGGTCACCAAGATCGCTCCCGCCATCGTCATCGAGGCGATGGAGTGTGCCGGCGGCAACGCCTATGTTGAAGACAGCCTTCTGGCGCGGCTCACGCGCGATGTTCTGGCGCTGCCGCTGGCCGATGGACCGGGCAATGTCCTCAGCCTCGATGTCCTGCGCGTCCTGCGCCGATCGCCCGAGCCGCTCGATGCCGTGCTGAAGGTGATCGAGGATGGTCTCGGCAGCGCCGCCCGCTCGACGCTCAATGTGCTGCGTGCGGCGACGGCGGTGGCACTGGCCGACGAAGGCTCGGCGCGCATCCTGACCGAGCAGCTTGCGATGACCGTTGCCGCAGCGGCGC
The DNA here is from genome assembly GCF_900129325.1 of Kaistia soli DSM 19436. GTDB lineage: Bacteria > Pseudomonadota > Alphaproteobacteria > Rhizobiales > Kaistiaceae > Kaistia > Kaistia soli. The sequence continues at coordinate 156,634 of NZ_FQUP01000007.1, forward strand.
TTCGCCGCCGTTTCCCGTCGGTGATTGCCGATGCCTTCCTCGAAACGCGGCTCGGAAAGCCTTGGCGCTCGACATATGGCATGCTCGACGCGCGCTTCGACGCCCGGGCCTTTGTGGACTATGTCGTGCCGCGGATGTGACGTTGCGGGTCTGGCGGGCAGGAAGCCGGGCCGTCATCCGAGCTTGTGGCCGAAAGCCCATGCCGTGCAGGACGGCGCTGACCTCGATCAGCCTTCCACCAGTGACTTGAGCCGCGCCAGGCGGTCCTCCCACTCGGCGGACACCTGGTCGAGATATCGCCTTGCGATCACGAGTTGCTCGACACGCAGTCGCCAGAACCGATCCCGGCCAACGCGAAAGCTCTCCACGAGGCCGGCTTGCTCCAGCACGCGAAGGTGCTTGGTGATGCCCTGCCGGGTGACGCCGCTTCCGGGGCCGTTCAACCGGCTCGTCGGGAGAGGGCCGTCCTCCCCCAGACGTTCGACGATCGAAAGCCGCCACGGATCGCCTAACGCGGCGAAAATCGGTGCTGTATTCTCCGGACGCTGAAGGGTGGCGTGGACGCTCGTCACGGCGCGTCCCGTTTGCCGTCCAGGGCGAGATATTTCGCGACAAGCTTTGCCTGGTGCTCCCAGCCCCCGTCATTCGCCTCGAGCGCCGATCTGCGGCGGTCTATCGGAAGCTGGTCGAATCCGCTTTCGGTTATGGTGAGGAGGGTGCCGCCTTCGACATCGGCGAGCTGGAAGGTGACAAGCGTCGTCGGCTCGGTGTCATAGCTCTTCGACGGATCAACGGCGAATGGGTGCCAGCGAAACGAAAACAGATGCATGGGATCGATCTGCTCGATCCTGATGCGGAAGATGGTTCCGCGATACGGCTCCTGCAGTTTTGCGACCTCGGGATCGACCTCGGTCGGAACAATATGGCCGACCGCTTCGTGACCGGCAATGAACGGCCCGTCGATCCGGACTCCGAACCAGATCCCGAACTCGCCGGATTCGGTGAGCGCATTCCAGACGCGCTCACGCGTGGCACGGAGAACAATCTCCTTTTTGATCTCGTCGGTGGTCATGCGCAACCTCCAGGTTGCGTCATTTTTGGCATATCCTGTGCGATGGAGCAACCATATGGTTGCTCGTCCAATAAGACCTCAGAAGTCTCGGTCGGTGCGGGGCCGGGAGCGGAAGAGCTGTCTGCTTAGTCGTCGCCCGCGAGATCCGCGGCGATCTTGGCGAGGCGGTCGAGCGCGCCCTGGAGGATGAAGGCGGCGGCCATCTTGTCGACCAGTTCGCCGCGGCGTTTACGGCTGGTGTCCGCCTCGAGCAGCGTTCGCGTGACGGCGACGGTCGACAGCCGCTCGTCCCAGAAGACGACGGGAATGTCGATGAGCGGCAACAGGTTGCGCACGAAGCTGCGCGTCGCCTGGGCGCGGGGACCTTCCGAGCCATCCATGTTGAGCGGCAGGCCGATGACGATCGCGGCAGGCTTGTGCTTCGCGATCAGCTTGCCGAGTTCCTCGACATCGAGCGTGAACTTGCGCCGGACGATGAGGACCAGAGGTGAGGCCATGCGGCGGCCGAGGTCGGAAATTGCGACGCCGATGGTCTTGGTGCCGAGATCGAGGCCAAACAGCGCCGCGGTCTTGTCCAGCCGCGGCGCGAGATCGGCGATGTCGAGAAGAGAGGCTGCCATCCCGCTCAGATATAGATGATCGCGACGAAGCCGAGAATGACGAGGATCGTGCCGCCGATCATCACCTTGGTGAAATGCTCGTCGATCATCGCGCGGGCCTGCGGGCCGAAGCGATAGAAGAGCCAGGCGACGATGAAGAAGCGGAGGCCCCGCGTCAGCGCTGCCGCGACGATGAAAGTAACGAGATTAAGGTGCACCACGCCGGAGGCGATGGTGACGAGCTTGAACGGGATCGGCGTCAGTCCCTTGGCGACGATGATCCAGCCGCCCCATTCGTCGAAGCGGAGCTGGAAGTTATGGAACGCCTCTTCGAGATGGTAGAAGGCAATCACCGGCTGGCCGATGACCTCGTAGAGACCTGCGCCGATGGCATAGCCTGCGAGGCCGCCGAGAACTGACGCAATGGTGCAGACGAGAGCTGCACTCAGCCAACGGTCGCGCCGGGCGAGCACGATCGCAGCGAGGACAGGATCAGGCGGAATCGGAAAGAACGAGGCTTCGGCGAAGGAGACCACCGCCAGCAACCAGAGCGCATGCGGTCCTGCCGAGAGCACCATGACGCGGTCGAACAGCCGCTTCAGGAAGCTGCGATTGCCGCGGTCCGCCGTCGTTTCCAGATCCGTCACCTGACCTCCTTGCGATCCTGACGCCATTGCCCAATCGGTCGTTGCGCGCATTAGGCGCAACTGTTCACCGGACGTGCACTGGTCGGCGTCCGGCCGCAACCCCATAATCCCGACACCAACAACGACAGGGTGTCGATTTCATGAAACTGACCTGGCTCGGCCACGCCGCGTTCCGCATCGAGATCAAGGATGCGGTCATTCTCATCGACCCGTTTTTTACCGGCAACCCCAAATTTCCGGGCGATCATGCCGCAGCGAGCAAAGGCGTCACGCATATCGTCCTGACCCATGGCCATGGCGATCATGTCGGCGACACCCTGGCGATCGCGAAAGCGACCGGAGCGAAGGTAATCGGCGATGCCGACCTCGTCAGCTTTCTCGCGCGGCAGGGCGTCTCGAATGTCGATCCGATGAATTCGGGCGGGACGGTCGACCAGGGGCCGTTCCGCGTCTCCTATACGGTCGCGCATCATTCCTCGGCGATGATCGACGACAACGGCGTCTCGCATTCGCTCGGCCATCCGCATGGCGTCGTGATCCGCGCGCCCGGCGAAAAGACGCTCTATCACGCCGGCGACACCGACATCTTTTCCGACATGGCGCTGATCGACGAGATCTATCAGCCGAAGATCGGCATCCTGCCGATCGGTGACCGCTTCACCATGGGCGGCGCGGTCGCGGCGATGGCGGCGCGGCGCTTCTTCCATTTCGAGACGGTGATCCCTGGCCATTATGCCAGCTTTCCCATGGTCGACGCGACCGCGGATGCCTTTATCGACGGCATGAAAGGCGCCGAGACCAAGGTGGTCGTGCCGGTAGTCGGCGAGGCGATGACGCTCTGACACAAACGAAAGAGGCCGGCACTTGGCCGGCCTCAATCGCCCATGGGGTGGGAGAACGGGTTTGGGAAACTATTGACGATATTGCTGGATGCGGGTCGTGCGCAGGCCGGCGAGGCCGTGCTGGTCGATCGACTGCTGCCAGGAGATGAATTCCTCGACCGTCAGCGTGTAGCGCTGGCAAGCCTCTTCGAGGCTCAGCAATCCGCCGCGAACGGCTGCGACCACCTCGGCCTTGCGGCGGATGACCCAGCGCTTGGTATCGCGCGGCGGCAAGTCCGCGATCGTCAACGGACTACCATCCGGCCCGATGACATATTTTACCCGCGGACGCATCTGATCGGTCATTCTACTCTCACACTCAACCTGACCTTGTCGTAAGGCGAGACTAGAGCTCGGCCCTTAAATTTTGGCTAAGCCGAACGTCGAAATTCGATGAGATTTCTTGCAAATTGCAAGCAAACGTCGCGTTTTGCGACGCCGCTTCCCGGGTCATCGCGGCCCGCAACCTTCTCGAACCGCCCCCTTCCACGGACCGCACGCGCATCGCAGTCTTGAACATCGAGGCATCGCGGCTATATTCCGGCGAACCTCCGTGGCGCGAGCCGCAATCGAAACGCCCAGGTCGCCGGCCGCATCGAAACCGGTCGACCCCAACGACAGCGGTCATGCCGAACAGCCTCGATCTTCCCGGGCTTCCCAAGGACAACCGCATCGTCGTGGCCATGTCCGGGGGGGTCGATTCCTCAGTCGTCGCAGGACTGCTGAAGCGCGAGGGCTATGACGTCGTCGGCATCACGCTGCAGCTTTACGATCATGGCGAGGCGACGCACCGGAAGGGCGCCTGTTGCGCCGGCCAGGACATTCATGACGCCCGCCGCGTCGCCGAGCGCCTCGACATCCCGCATTACGTCCTCGACTATGAGTCGCGCTTTCGCGAGGCGGTGATCGATCGGTTCGCCGACAGCTATATCGCCGGCGAGACCCCCGTGCCGTGCATCGCCTGCAATCAGACGGTCAAATTTTCCGATCTGCTGGCGACCGCGCAGGGGCTTGGCGCCGCGGCGCTCGCGACCGGGCACTACGTCGCGACGCAGCCGCTGCCCTCCGGCCATCGCGGTCTCTTCCGTCCGGCCGATCTCGATCGCGACCAGAGCTATTTCCTGTTCGCGACCACGCAGGCGCAGTTGGATTTCGTGCGCTTTCCGCTCGGTGGCCTGACCAAGCCGGAGACGCGCGCGATCGCTCGCGAGCTTGGGCTTGAGATCGCCGACAAGCACGACAGCCAGGACATCTGCTTCGTGCCCGGAGGTCGCTATGCCGACGTGATCGCCCGGCTGCGGCCCCACGCGGCCGAGCCCGGCGAGGTCGTGCATCTCGACGGTGCCGTTCTCGGGCGTCACGAGGGGATCATCCATTATACGATCGGCCAGCGCCGCGGCCTCGGCGTCGCGGCCGGGGAGCCGCTCTACGTCGTGGCGCTCGACGCTGCGAGGCGGCGCGTCATCGTCGGACCGCGTTCGGCGCTTGCCGTCCGCCGGCTGGTGTTGCGCGACGTCAACTGGCTCGGCGACCGACCGCTGTCGGATCATGGCGCCGAGGGTGTCGAGATCTTTGCCCGCGTGCGCTCGACGCGTTCGCCGCAGCCGGCCCGGCTCGTCTCCGCGGGCGGGGTCGTCGAGGTCGAGCTGCTCGGCGAGGAAGCGGGTGTCGCCGCCGGCCAGGCCTGCGTCTTCTATGCGGGCGAGGAAGCCGGGACGCGCGTTCTTGGCGGCGGCTGGATCGAACGCAGCCGGCGCTCGGAAGGGGCCGAGGCGGCGCTGGCGCGCCTCGCTGCTGCCGAGCCGCTGGCGACGAACTAGGGAGTTCGCATGCCGGATCTGTTCGAAGACGTTGCGCGCCGATTCAAATCCTTTTCAGGCGGCAGAAGCCGCGGCTGGCGGATGGACGATGGCGCGGTCAAGGCCGCCTATGCGCGCTGGGCGCCCGTCTATGACTGGGTGTTCGGGGTCGTCTTCAATTCGGGGCGCCGCGCCGCGGTCGACGTCGTCAACGAACTGCCGGCCGGCCGTGTCCTCGAATGCGGCGTCGGCACCGGCATCTCGCTGCCGGATTATCGCCGCGACCACCGCATCACCGGTGTCGACCTCTCGCCAGAGATGCTCGACCGGGCTCGCGCGCGGGTCAGCACCGAACGGCTCGGCCATGTCGAGGCGCTTGAAGAAGCCGATGCCGGCGATCTCGCTTTCGACGACGCAGCCTTCGACACCTCCGTCGCGATGTTCGTCATCACGGTGGTGCCCGACCCGTCGGCGGTCATGTCGGAGCTGGCCCGCGTCACGCGGCGCGGCGGCGCGGTGATCCTCGTCAGCCACTTCGCCGACCAGAAGGGCTGGCGCAAGATGATCGGTGAAGTGTTCGCGCCTCTCTCGGCCGCGCTTGGCTGGCATACGGATTTCCAGCTCGGCCGCATCATGGGCCGCAGCGACCTACGCCTTGCCCAGAAGCGGCGCGTCGGACCGCTCGGCTTCTTCACGCTCCTCGTCTTCGAGCGCCTCTAGGGATCCCCATGTCTCGCCCGATCTATGCCGACCCGGTGCATGACGGCGCCGCCGACCCGGTCGTGGTGCAACGCGCCGGCACCGATGAATGGTGGATGTTCTACACCAACCGCCGCGCCGACCTCGGCGGGGAGGGGGCTGGCTGGATCCATGGCAGCGCGATCGGCTACGCCGTTTCGACGGACGGCGGACGCAACTGGGACTATCGCGGCACGGTCGAGGGGCTCGACGATCCCGCGGATGCCGGCCTCAACACCCATTGGGCGCCTGAAGTCATCCGCGCTGGCGATCGCTATCACATGTATCTCAGCTACATGCCGGGAACGGGCGAAGGCGCTACCGAGCCCGATCGCCGCATCGTGCATTTCACGAGCCCCGATCTCGTCGCATGGACGCGCCAGGGCGTCCTGCCGCGCAGTTCGCACAATGTCATCGATGCCGCCGTGGCGCGCACGCCAGACGGGCTCTACCGCCTCTGGTACAAGGACGAGGCGCAGGGCTCGAGCACCTGGTCGCTGACCAGCCCCGATCTTTATGACTGGACGATGGAGGGGCAGGTTCTGCCCGGCTCGCCAGACGCGCCGCCGCATGAGGGTCCGAACGTCTTCTTCCTGTCCGGCTTTTGGTGGCTGATCGTCGATGAATGGCGCGGCCAGGGCGTCTATCGTTCCGATGACGCCATCAACTGGCGGCGCCAGGGCCTGATCCTGGCCGAGCCGGGCTTGGACCCGGACGACAGGCGCTTTGCGCGGCACGGCGACGTGGTCACGCAGGGCGACTGGGCGGCGTTGTTCTATTTCACCCATCCGCACTGGGCCGAGACGGAGACGCCGGTGCCGGTGACCTTCGAGGAGCGGCGCACGGTGATCCATGTCGCGCGGCTCCATGTCGAGGACGGCCGGCTGCTGGCGACGCGCGACATCGACGGCGTGACCCTCGATCAGGCTCTCGGCGAAGGGGCCTGTTGAGCGGCTGGGGGCGAAACGCGCATCGCTCTTGACAGCACTTTGCCGCCCTCCCTATAAGCGCGGCACCAATGTTCGCCCATGGCGACGTGTGGCGGGGTAGCTCAGCTGGTTAGAGCAGCGGAATCATAATCCGCGTGTCGGGGGTTCAAGTCCCTCTCCCGCTACCACCATTCCCCCCCTGATGCTTTGCCGCCGGGTTTGTGAGGCTGGCGAGATGTCCGGCAACAGATATTTCGATGTCCCCGGTGCCGGCCTGGGGTGGATGCACCGTGACGGTTTCGATCATATCGCGCAGCGCGGACTTCGACTCTGCTTCCAGGGTGCCGTCACCTTCGGCGATTGCCTGCTCCAGGCGGCTCAGTTTGCGGCGATAGTCCGCGACGGTTCCTGAGTGAAGAGCAACGATATTCGGGGGCTCGTCCGTGGCAGCGAGGTCCGCTGCAGCTCGCTCCCGTTCAGCACGCATGGCAGGCAGCCGCTGAACGGCGTCGGCCTCGCTGATGACGCCGCGGATGGCGAGGTCCGTCATTCTCTGCAGGTCCGAGTCGATTCGTGAAAGTGTCCGCTCGCAGTCGGATCTCGATCGGATCGTCGCAGCAGCAAGGCGCTGCCGCTCGTCATTGTAGACGCTCACGTACCATCTGATGGCCTTATCGTCGGCGAGTTGCTCGCGCAAGCCGCCTACAACGGCGCGCTCAATCCGGCCGAGAGGGTAGGGGCGTCGGTTGCTGCAAGCGTCGGCTTCCTTGGCGCGCGTGCACATGATCCGTATGCCGCCCGTCGTTCGATCCTTCACGGACATGCCGGCGCCGCAGCAGCCGCAGCGCAGAAGGCCCGACAGAAGGTGTCGCGCCTTCCGGTGGAGATGAGGGCGCTCGCCGCCTCGGGACGCCTTCCGGTTGTTGGCAGCATCGAAGGTCGCTTTGTCGATGATGGCGAGGTGTGGCGCTTCAGCCCTCTGCCAATCCGCCTCCGCATTGACCCGCGAGATTCGGCGCCCAGTGTCAGGATCCTTCACCATGCGAACGCGGTTCCAGACGATCTCGCCCGCATAAAGCGGATTCAGGATGATCCCGTGACCGCGCTGCCGATTGCCGTTGATCGTCGATGCGGCCCAGTAGTTGCCGCGCGGCGGCGGCACGCCCTGCTGATTGAGGATGGACGCGATCTGCCGAGGGGAATGTCCCTCGAGATAGAGCGTGAAGATGCGGCGAACGATGATGGCTTCATCTGGCACGATCTCGAGTCGGCCCGGTTCACCAGGCACCGCGTGGTAGCCATAGGCGCGGCCTCCGGCGTGCCGGCCGCTGCGGACAACGCCAGCCATGCCACGTCGCGTCTTTGCGGCCAGGTTCTTGAGGAACATGGCCGACATCGTGCCCTTGAGGCCGACATGCATGTCGGAAATCTCGCCGTCGGCGACGGTCCACAGCTTGAGGCCGAGAAAGCCCATGCGCTCGTGCAAGCGGGCGATGTCGCCCAGATTGCGACTGAAGCGGTCCATATCTTCGGCCAGGACGATCTCAAATCCGCCCTCAAAGGCGAGGCCCAGCATGCGCGCATAGTCAGGGCGGCCATGCACGGAAGAGCCGGACGCCGCCCGATCGGCGAAGACGGCAGCGACGTGCCAGCCATGCCGATCGGCGTAGGTTCGGCAGAGTGCAATCTGATCGTCGACGCTATGGTCGCTCTGCAGGTCGCTGGAGAACCGGGCGTAGATCGCCGCTCTGGTCATCTGGTCGTCCATTCGGGTTTCGAGCGATGGCGGCGCGATGATCGCGACGCGCGGCTTCGCGCGCAAGGGCGGCAATCAGGCGGGCAACACCCTGATCTATGCCGGCCGGGGGTGAGAGGTGGCTGGAGATTGCATTCATTGCCGCAGTCCATCGCTGGCCAATCGATGCCGCTCGGCGGCTTCCGGTACCGATGCGCCCATGGCTATGCCATCGCCTCTTTCATGGTGCGGCCGGTGGCGAGATGGACTTCGCGGAACAGCCCCTTGCCCTGTGCGCCGACCTTCCTGGCCGGGACGCAGTTCGGAAAGCGGATGCCGACCAAGGCCGAGACTTCGCGATCCCCGAACCCGAAACTTGCAAGGTCTGATGACGTCGAGCCCGTGGGGCTGGGAACGTAGAGCCACATTCACTTGGCTCTCCGTGTAGCGCCGCAGAGCAGATCGGCAGCGAGGATCTTGGGTGTCACACTGCTGCCTCCCTCGCCGTGCGGGCGCGCTTTTGGAAGCCGCGCCCAGGTATCGGCTTGCCTTTCGGATAGATGCCGAGGTGCTTCGCGCGGATCCGTGCGACCTTGGACTTGATCGCGACGTCTCCGGCGGTCTTCTCGCGATGCTTGTCGCGTAGGGCGGGAGCGAGGTTGCTTTCCCGGTTCTCGCCGCCGTTGATCAGCGCAACGACATGATCGCAATCCCATGCTTCGCCTGGAGCGATCTTGCGGCCCGAGATGTGGCAGACGCCGCCATGTGCCAGGAAGACCCGCGCCCTAACCCGAGCCGGGATCGGGCTGTCGGGCGTGGCACCGATCCACTCGGATATCCGACGGCCAGCAATCGCTCCGGCCCTCACGTCAGCAGCCCCTCGATCCGAGCATCGGCGTCTTCGACGCTCATCTCGCCAACGACGCGCTTTGTCTCGATGGCATAGATCGCCTGCACCGCGGCGTGCCCCGGGGTGTTCTCCGCATAGCGACGGCCGGGGTTCTCCTTGCCGAACTTCTCGCGCAGGGCGAGGAGGTCCTTCGGTGATTGCCCAGGGCGGAGCGCGGTGGCGAACCTGCCGAGGAACGCCCGATCATCAGCGGAGAGAGATGCCATAGGGGCAGCAGATGGCTCTCTCTCCGCTCTTCCATCCTCGCCGGTGGGAGGCTCGGATAGGTTCGGTTGGGTTGCGGCGGTGGACTTACTGTCTCGGTCCTGCCCCGCCCCGGAAGCCCCTGCCTCGGGGGCTTCCTGATCCGATTCCTTTCCGGTCGCGGGGCTTGTTGCCGCGGGGGCGGTGGCTTGATCCGCGCCGGGCGACGTAGGGGCTTCGGTGTTGGTCTTGCTCCCCGTGACGGCCGCAGCGATTTCCGTCTCGACACGCGCCGATGAGAACCCGCCTTCGCCCTTGGTTGCGGCGAGGCGCTCGGCCATGTTGGACGGCGTCACGTCGCGAGCGCGGTCAGCTCGGTACTCTTCCAGCTCGTCGGGGGCATAAACGCCGAGGAGAACCTCCGGCGTGTAGCGGCGAGCCCACGACCGGATGCTGTAGTAGCCGAGCTGCTGCTGGGGGTCAGTCTTCCAGAGCGGCGAGTTCTTCGTCTTGATGTCGCCTTCGCGCGGGCTGACATAGACCTTCACCGAGCCATCGAGCATTTCGCACGTCACCGTGCAGACGAGATCCGCTCCGGCACCGGAGAAGGCATAATCAGGCCGGCGCTTGATCGGTGCGCGGGTGTAGACGACGGCCGCGATGAGCTGCGCCTCATAGGCGATCATGTCGTTGACGCTGTAGGCCTTCGCCGCGACCGCGAACGGGTCCATTTCCCAGCGAAGCGCCTGCATCGTCACGGCCATGCATGCGCCGGGGTTTCCGCGCAGGTGCTTGGGGATCGCGTGCTGCGACCGGGACATGAGATCGGCGAAGGCGACGACGTCGCCGAAGGTCTGAGGCAGCAGCATGCCGCCGCCGCCGACTGACGCGATCTCGATAGTCTTGTAGGATTGGATCGGCTCGCGCGCCGGCGTCGTCGTGGCGATGTCGGTCACGCTGCAATCTCCTGCTGAATGAAGGCGCGGCGGTCCGCAGCACGGCGGCGCGCGAATTCGGAAAGTCCGATCGGGGCGAGATCGGAAAGGGAGCCGCCGGGGCCGGGCCAACGGCCGTTCTTGAGGCACTTGGCGAACAGCTGGAGCGCGGCGCGGAGGTCCGTCTCCGCTTCGGCAATGTCGTCGTGGCGGATCACGCGGATCTCGACGCAATGCGGCGGGCTCTTCTCAACAAAGACGAGCGCGAAGTCCGTCATGTCGATATCGAGGACAGCCTTCGCGGCCCACTTCACGAGCGCGGCCTGCATGTCGTACCGGCGATCGGAGACGGCGCGGGACAGGTCCTCTGGCGCTACGCTCGCGGCGGTTTTCAGGTCAGCGAAGTCGCCCGAGCTGGTCGGGATCGCATCGGGGCGGGCCTTCAGCCAGATGCCCGTTTCGGTATCCTGCCAGATGAGGCTTTGCTCGATTGCGCCATCGAGGATTCCGCGGGCGACCAGCGGATGCGCGGCTAGGCTGGCGTGCATGCCGCGGATGCTCTCGATCTCACCCGGCGACAAGACCGTCCGGCCGACTTCGATCTGAGCGGCCCGCCAAGCTTTCGCCGCGCCGGTCCTCCAGTCCTTCCAAGCGTCAGGCCGGATTGCGAAGAGGCGATCGAAGCCTTGTTCGCCCAACAGCAGGTGATGAGCTGCGCGGCCAAGGATCAGTTCATCCTTGTCGGCCGGTTCTGCACGGTCTGGATTGAGGCTGGACGTCGCCCAAAAGTGCGCGGGGCTTTTCGAGAAGATCTCGCGAAGCCCGCTCGAGGAAATGCTCGGCCCCTCGGTGCATTGCCCGTGATAGCGCTCGATATCGAGATCGGCGTAGCAGCCGGCGGTGTCGATAAGGCCGAGCGGCGCCTTGATCGCGTTGATCATGTCGGATTTCCTTGTGGGATCGCTCAGCGCCCGCCCGGGCGGCGCCAGTACTCGTCGTATTCGGACCTCTCGGCGCTTCGGCCGCCGAAGCTCCGGTGCGCCGCGATGGCGAGGCACGTGATGCAGGCGAGCGCGGTAAGCCCGATGCACAGCCAGAGGACGGCGTCGCCATGGTTCATGCTGTGACCCGACCTTCGATGATGTCTTGGCCGAGCATGTCGAGATCGATGCCGCGCAGCTCGCGAAGCCATGTCATCAGCGCGCCAAGGATCAGCGCATGCGACCGCCTGGCATCGGGATCGCTCCGCCCGGCGCGCTCGGCAAAATGGAACTCCTCGCCGATCGCCTCCTGCTGCGTGATCCAGCGCTCTAGGTCGGCGACGCGGCGACGATGGTTGTCGACCTTGACGAGCTTGCCGAAATAGGCGGCGAGCATCTCGTCTGCTGACTGGTCGCCGGTCGCGTTGATGGGCGGGGCGGCGAGGGGCGGACGGGACCCGCGATAGGCCCCGAGGGCCTCGGTGAGGTTCCGCATCACTGCACCCCATACCCGCCGGCGAAGGCGGCACAGAGCGCGATGGCGATCATCACCAGCGTGATGATGCTGACGGTCTCGCGATAGTCATCAGGCGCGTCGACCGGGATGCGGAGCGCGATCAGAAGGCCGAAGAAACCGGAGAGGCCCGACAGGATGAGATAAGCGAAGGTTAGCATCACGCGGCCTCACGAGTTGCGGTTTCGCCGGTGACGGCAGGAAGCTTCTCGACGCGGAAGCCGAGTTCGGCGGCGAGCTGGCGGAAGTGCCGCTCGGCGCTCTTGTCGTGGAAAGCGACGCTGCCTTGGTCCGAGCTGGCATGAGCCATCAGGAGGGCCTCAGCCGTCGCATGGGCTTCGAGATAGGCCCGATAGTGGGGGATGCTGTTCGCCATCACGCGGCCCTTCCTGCGAAGGAAAAGCGGGCATCAGGGTCGAGCGCGCCGCGGCCGATGAAGGCGACGTTCTCGCCCGCCATGACGGTCGAGACGAACGCCGCGTCCACCTCGGCCATGGACGAAATCTCGATACCTAGAGCGACGAACGCGCTGTTGCTGGACTGGAGGAGATCGACGCCGTTCACGAACACGGCCGTGACAGTCAGATCGAACTCGGCACCGGCCGAAACCTGAACCTCGAGCTCGGCTTCGACCTGCAGCACGAACTTGCCGTGCTCGGTCATGTCTGCGGTGTAGTCGTATCGGGTCATCTCGGTTCCCCTCATCGCTGCGCCGTGGCGGCTGCGGTTGATGGGGATAGATGTAATGGGCGATTGCCCATCAGTCAACTGTTAAATGGGCTATTGCCCAATATTTCGTCGATCGATATGTTCTCGCCATCCGCTACCCCTGCCGAGGCGCTTCATGCGTCGGGGCTTACCCAGTGAGGGCGGATCGCGCGGGGCTCGAAAGTCCTACGGTGCGGCTGGGGAAACTGAGGACGGGCGTTTCGAGAGACCGCTCTGGCTTATGTCCCATCCCGGCTCCGGTCGTCAGGACAGGCCACGGAACCCCCAACCTCCAAGGGCTTCGGCTCATGGGGGTAGGGGGCTCTTTGGCCCGAACCCTCCCACACCAATCGTCATGAACGAGAAGAGTCCTTATCTCTCAGGTGTCTGAGGTGTTTCAGGACTATGTAGGCGCAACACCATGTCAGCTCGCCTCCATCCGCATCATCGGTTGCATGGTCGACCAGGTGTCGAAGCTGTGAAGGCGGCGGAATGGCCTCAATCCGCGACAGGCCAGCTTAGCGCTGGCGAGGCGCCGTAAACGACGCCTGACGGGCCGCTATCCCTTCATTGGACCAGGCGCTTTATGATCGGGACTTTCGACGCCACGACGGAAAAAGTCATGGAATAGATGAAGGTCAAAGCGACAAATGCCAGCCAACCGATAACGCCGTAGTATCCTGATTTCACCAGCCATAGAATAATGGCAACGTGGATGACGTAGGCTCCTAAGACGTACTTCCCGAACCGTCCTATACTGGTGGCTGCTTTGCCTTCCAGGGACGAAAAGAACAAAAACGCGCCGGCTCCGTAAATCGCGGTCGAAAAGAAAAAGTCTCCGCTCTGACCAAGATCGATGCCTCTGACCTCGTAGCATTCGATCACCTGCGCGGCGGCCCCGAAAATGAATATGGACAGGCCCAGGATGGGCCTTACTTGGACGTTGCAGCGCGCAAACAGCATTCCAAGCGCGACGAAGGGAAACCCGAAGAACGGCCCGCTGCGCACGATAAAGCCAAAAGTCGGAAAACCAAGCGGTATGTGATAAGGCCCAATTAAAGTGCCGATCACAAAAAGTGCCGCGCCACATAGTACGGCGATTGAAAGACCGAAAATTCGGACCAGAGCCCAACTCAACAGAACCGCGATAGCCAACGCGGAGAGAAACCAGAGTTGAAATCCTACGCCTCCGCCCAAAAACGTGTTCCACCAACCCCGGGGGACCAGATTTTCTGGTGACGTAAGGTTATATGCGATCACCCAGAACAAGAAAATTATCAGGATACGCAGAACGATCCGGCAAACGCGCGCGAGGGAATTGACTCTAGGCCAAAGGAAATACCCGGAGGTAATGAAAAAGAACGGCACAGCGAAACGCGGCAGTTGATCCCAAAGCAGTAGCGTCGCAGGGCTCGGATCGATGTTCGGGTATGAATGCAGAAAAACGATCGCCAAAAAGGCGATGACACGCCCCGCCTCTATGCCGCTCTGACGCGTCAAATTACCTGACGCCCCTGAAAATGCGATGAACTCGGTAACGCCTGTTTTCGCGAGTAAGCGGACATCAAAGATTCTTGCCGCTTCATCATCCCGCCCTCCGGCGCCCCGGCCACCCACTCATCCCCCAGCATCCCCCGTCTCATCGAACCAATCCGGGATCGTTCCGAGCCTGATCAGCTCGACCGGATCGCTATAGTCGCCGGTATCCGGGTCCAGCGTTCGCGACCAGGCGATGACGCCGGCATGTTTCGGGGCGAGAGCCTTCGCGCGCGAAATCGCGGCGCTCGCTGTCGGTGCCTGCTGCGGCGGGTCGGCGGCGATTTCGTCATCGACCTGGCTGAATGAAACGACGACGTGGATGGTGGCTGGGGCTGCGCTCATAGGCGCGTCACCTTGCAGATGACCCGTCCGAGTACCTTGAGGCTTTCGGCCAATATCGTGTCGGTCGAGTGCTGCGGATTGTCAGAGATGATCCTGACCATCAACGGGTCACTACCGCGAACGATCTGGAGGCGCTTTACCGAAACGCCAATGCCATCGTCGATTGCAAAGAGGCCGTCAGGAGAGGGGCGGGTCGCCGAGCGCTGGATCATAACCCGATCGCCGGGCAGCAGCGTAGGGATCATGGAATCACCGTCGACCGGTATAATATCCACGTCTGCCTCTCGAGCCCGCAGCTCGGCGTGAAGAAATGCCACCGGGAATGTCCATGTCGCACTCACGGCATCTACGGTCACCCCGTCGGCGGTAATGACGCTGGCATGTCCGCCTGTCCCCATCCCTCCGCGAGCATCCCGCTCGATGACTTCTCCCGGACGGAGCTTTCTCTTTAATGCCCTATGCGCTGCATGGTGGTTGTCGTCGACAACGAAGTCAGGGTCGTCGTCGAAGATCTCGTCATTCGAAACACGGACCAGTTCAGGAATTTCTTGCTCGTGATCCGGCGACATGCCGACACCGTCGAGCAATTCGCCGATCGAGAGGCCAAGCGTTTCGGCGAGCTTAGTGAGCTTGCCAACGCTGGGGTCTCGCTCACGCTCCAGAATGTCTCGAACGAACGTCTCGCCAAGGTCAGCGTTCAAAGACGCTGACTTCATTGAGAGCTTTCGCTCGTCAATCAACCTGCGGAGTCGTTTTTTCCAATCCTCGTTCATGCGTGGGATCATGCCCACGGAGATGGGAAACGTCACTTGGGTTATAGCCCATTGACGAATGGGCGATTGCCCATTATGGTCGTTGACATCATGACCAGCACCCAGGAAATTCTCGATCGGATCACCCTCCACTGTCGCGAGCGCGGCATGGCCGAGAGCACTTTTGGCCGGGTCGCTGTGAACGACGGAAAGCTGGTCGCCCGGCTTAGAGATGGCGGCACCATTAGCCTCAAGACACTTGAGCGTATTGAGGCGGTGCTGTCGGCAGAATCCGATGCCGCAGCATGAACAACTTCGGCCCCGACGTTAGCTCGCAGCGCCGCGCCGACATGGATGGCGGCTGGACCTTCGACGAACTGAGCATCGTCGGAGCCACGCTCATCGCCGGCATTTGCCTCGCGCTGCTGATGCTCATCCCTGTGGTGGGGCCAGGGCAATGACGACGGCATCCGCCATCGTCTCCTCGACCGGGCCGAACAAGGCTCTTCGCCGTTTCGCGCGGAAGTCGACACGGATGATCGCGGCCTGCCCGAAGTCGTCATCCTGCCGAACCAGATCCTCGGCAAGCCATTCCGCCAACTCGGCGTCGATGTCGCCGGCCCCGGCGATGCCCGTCAGCCTCCCTGCGATCTCCTCCGCTGCCATGGGCGAAAGCGCCGCTGCGAGTTCGACGACGACCGCCTCCAATACCTCGACCCTTGCGGTCAATTCCGTTGCGTTCATGCCGGTTGATGTCCCCGCGTCCCGGTGTGATGGCGCCGCTGCGAGCTCCTCCCCGGAGCGGCGCCGCATTGCTTCGCCTCGACATGTGCGCCGTAGCGCACGCGCCGTCGATGAAACCGCGAGCGGAGCCGTGTCATGAACATGCGAACGCTGCCCCGGAATGACTATTGGGCCATCAAGGCCGCTACCAAGGCACTCGTTGACCGTTGTGGTGGCCCGACCTTCGTCTCTGACGAGGTCACGCGGGTCCAGAAGTCGACCGTCTCGAAATACTATTCGACGGGCGAGGAGCACGAGGGGACGTTTATCCCAGCCGATGCTATCGCCGACCTTGAGGCGCATTGCGGCGAGCCCGTCATCACGCGGGCGCTCGCCGAGCTGACCGGCCATCTTCTCGTTCCGATCCCGACCGGCGTTGGCACTGCCCATTGGCTAGGGCATCTCGCAGGCGTTTTGAACGGCGGCGCCAAGGTCGAGGTCGCTTTTTCGGAAGCTCTGGCTGACGGCAGCATCGATCTTGCCGAGGCTGTCGAGGTTCGCCGTCTCACTCTAGCCGCCATGGAGCGCCTCGCCGCGCTCGGGACCGCGCTCGACAAGGTCATCGAGGGAGGCGCGGCATGAGCGCTGCAGGCCAAGCCCCATGGACCGCCGAGGACTGGCAAGCCCTCTATGACGAGCGCGCCGCCATCATGGAATTCGACGGCGGTCTGCCTCGCAAAATTGCCGAGGCCACCGCGCGCGGCGAGGTCTCAAGGGCCCGCCGGGATTATCCCGCCCCGCCAACCGCGTCGCTTGAGGGTGCCGCATGAACGCTCCGGCGCTGCAGCGCACGATCTCCGACATGATCGAGGAATACGACGCGAAAAGCGCTGTGCTCGACCAAGAAATCCGCTCGCTCGGAGAAGCCGCCGGCAGGCTCGAAATGGCAACCTGTGTCGGCGGCACCTATGGCGGCGACATCTGGTGGCGCGGCAAGCCGTCGGTGGACGAGAAGGCGGCCCATCGCGCGCTTCTGGTGTCCGCTTGGAAGGCGATCCACACGCGCCTGAACATTGATCTCATCGCGTCGGCGAACGACAAGCGAAAGTGGGAAGTCGATATTGCCAATCCGCCACCGCTGACGCGCGAGAACGTCGTGTTGACGTTCGGCGATTACCTGCTCCGCACTCGGTTCCATCTGCTGAAGGGGCTTGCCGAGGTCTTTGTCGACTTGGACCCGGCCTACAAGTCGCACTCCAAGGTCAAGATCGGCGTCGCCGGGCTTCCGAAGCGAGTCATTCTCCAATCGGTCGGCGGTTGGGGCTCATATGGCCGAGACCGGCTTCGCGATCTCTTGAACGCTCTTGCCGCGTATCAGGCACAGCCCTTGATCGCCCACGACGAGTTCGCCGCGCTCGACGCGCTTCACAGCTACACGTCCGGAAGCAAGGCGGGGGAGGTCCAGATCCGTGGGCTTCGCGTCCGCAAGTTCGTCAATGGCAACGCGCACGTCATTTTCGGGCCTGACCTGTTGCTCGATATCAACCGCGCGCTCGCCGAGTTCTATGGCGAGGTGCTCCCCGATGCCGAGGGTGAGGAGCCGAGCCGCAAGCCGTCGACTGCGGTCGCCAAGGATCTGCAGTTCTACCCGACGCCGCAGGCCGTGATTGCCGAGATCGTCGAGGCGGCCAGCATCCCGGACCTTCCCGGCCTGAGGAATGGCTGGCGCGATCAGCCGGCGCCTCTGCGTGTGCTTGAGCCGTCCTGTGGGGACGGTCGCATCATGCGCGCGATCAGCAAGCGCGGCCATTCCGTCGTCGGGATTGAGGTGCACCCCGGCCGCGCGGAAAAGGCGCGCCAGAGTGGGCTTTCGGTCGTCACCTCCAATTTCTTGGAGCAGCCTGCCGAACCGACTTTCGACCGCGTGGTGATGAACCCGCGGTTCTATGGCCGGCACTACCTGCACCACGTCCGCCACGCGCTGCGCTTCCTGAAGCCCGGCGGGCTGCTCGTCACCGTGCTGCCGGCAACTGCTTGGTACGACCACGGCGAATTGAAAGGACGCTGGCAGGACCTGCCGGTCGTCTCATTCGCCGAGAGCGGCACGAACATCCCGACCGGCTATCTCGTCATGTGGGCACCCGAATGATTGCCAACCGTTCCCAAGCCTACCTCCAGGATTCCCGCCGCATCGAGGCCCGCCTCGCTCAGATCAAGGAGATCAAACCCATGAATGTCGCGGTCGAGACCCCTAAGGAACACAATCAGCCGATGCCGGCGCCGGAGGCCCTTATCACGGTCTTCCTGTCTGAGATGCGCCGGGCGCAGGAGGAGCACGCCAGCACGAACGGATCGATGCGCGCCACCTATGCCAAAGCAGAAGGCAAGGGCATCAACCTCGCCGCCGCCAAGCGCGCGCTGAAGATTCAGAAGTCCGGCAAGGCGGAGGAGTTCGCCGCCGAGCTCGCGAAGCTGCTCCAATACCTGAACATCCTCGGCATCGGCGTGCAGAAGTCGCAGCTTGATCTGTTCGAGGTTGCCCCGAACCTCGCGCCGATTGACGAGAAGGCCGAGCTCGACGGACTTCGCGCCGGCCGGTTCGGCGAGCCCGCCGATCGCAACCCGCACGATCTCACTACCGCGGCCGGCCAGCGCTGGCTGGAAGGTCACTACCGCGGCGTCGAAGAGCGCAAGCTGGTGTTCGCGCTGCAGGCCGCTGAGGAATCGGAGACGGAGGTCATCGACGGCGACGAGGCCGAAAGCGCCCAGGCCAATCTCGAGGACGAGGAGCCCTTTGGCGGCCCTTGGCCGGATGATGCCCAGGTTGCGGCGCGCGCGACGGAGTAGGGGGCATGAACTTCCTCGGTCTCGATCTCTCCTCGGCAAACACGGGTTGGTGCCTGATCGAGGAAATGGGCGAGGCGCGCTTTCCGCGCGTCACGCTCGGCTCGTTCACCTGCCGCGGCGAGGATTTCAACGAGAATTGCGATGCGCTCTCCGACGAGCTCGACGCGCTGTTCAAAGACTGGCGAAGCCGCAAGCTGAAGGTTGATCTCGCCGGGATCGAGGCCCCGCTTCGCGCTCTGCCGAAGAAGAAGCGCGTCATCAGGGATGAGTTCTTCGCCAGCCGCACGGTCGAGGAGCTGGCCTCGAACCCGCACACCATGCTGATCCTGCCGGCGCTGCAGGGCGCCGCATACACCATGTGCCGCCGCTACCATATCCGCACCGTGCCCCCGAAGCGGATGACGCCGGCGACCTGGCGCAAGACCTGCGGTGTCGCCACGCGCGCTCCTGTCGGCACGCCGGAGAAAGACCGCGCCGGCTGGTCCAAGCGCGAGACGAAGATGTGGGCGAGCTCGATCGGGCTGCGGGCCGGCTTCGTGATCAAGAACATGGATCAGTCGGACGCCTTCGGCATCGCCTGCCATGTCGCGATCGAGGGCAATTCGATGGATGTCCGGGCGCTGATTGCCGGGCAGAGGAGGGCGGCGTGAGCAATGTCCATCCCTTCCAGCCCTATGATGAACCGCTGCCCTTGCCGCAGAACCTTGAGCTCGAAATCGGGCTCATCGGCTGCCTCATGCGGGATCAGGCGATATTCGATCGCGTCGCCGGCTTCGTCGATGCCGATGACTTCTTCCTGCAGATCCACAAGGACATCTGGCGCGCGTCGGCAGCGCTCATTGCCCAGGGGCGGCCGGCAAACCCGGTTACGCTCAAGGGGGCATTTGATCCGTCGATCCGGGTCGAGCATTGGACGCTCATCGAATACCTGATCCACCTGATGTCCGAAGCCGGACTGCCGATGAATGCGGTCGATTATGCCCAGGGCATCCGGGCGCTGGCGATCCGCCGCGCGATGATCCGCGCCGCGGAAGACATCCGCGAAATGGCGATGGCCGCGAGCCCGATCGCAAAGATCGAGGCCATCCTCAAGGATTGCGAGGAGGCGTTTTCGGAGGCCGCCGGCCGTCATAAGCCGGTTGAGGATATCGACCCAGCACAGCAGGCGATCAACGAGATCAGCCACGCCTATCAGCGCCAGGCGAGTGATGCGGTGCCGTGGTTCCTGTCCGAGATCGGTGCCGTGCTTGGCGATGATCTCGAATATGGTTGGCTTGTCGGACTTCTCGCCGACAGCGGCGGCGGCAAGACGAGCTTCGCTCTGCAGCAGGCCGAACACGCGCTTCGCAAAGGCGTTCCGGTCCTCTTCCTCTCTGGTGATCAGAAGCCCGCCGAGGTCTATCGCCAAATCGCCTCACAGCGCGCCTCGGTGCAATCGTCCGATCTCCGAAAGGGCCGCGCCAGTGAGCAGGAGGTGGCGGCCAGCATCGCGGTCATCAACGACCTCTCGAAGCGCCCCCTGCAGGTTCGCAAGATGGGGCGGCCAACGACGGCCGAGATTTCCATGTGGGTCCGCGCCTTCAATCGCCAGTTCGGGAAGGGGTTAGTCATCATTGATCACGCCAAGCGGGTCGGGTTCACCGACCGCCGGGCCATGCTGGCGGAGGGCGTCAATCAGGTCTATGGCGACCTGAAAGCGCTGATGCAGGAGACGGAAAACGCCGGGCTGCTGCTGATGCAGCGCAACAGCGACGGCGGGGGGCGGGACAATCCCCGCCCGGTCCGGTCGGACTGCTATGGCGGCGCCGGCGCGCTGGAGAACCTCGACGGCCTCATCGCCCTTTATGTCGAGGAGCAGTGGACCAGCCACCTGCTTGCGATGGCTCGCACCGACAAGCGGAAGGACGAAATCCGCGCGCGAGCCGCCTTGGCGAAGGACCTCGCCGAGATCGTGGGGCTCAAGGCCCGGTTCGGCCCCGGCGGCAACAGCCAGGAAATCAAGCGCGAGGCGCGCTACACCCGCTTTGCCAGCCTCGTCGACGATTGGCGCGGCGGGCAGCAGGGGCTCGAACTATGAGCAACCCCCGCGTGGCGGTCGATTTGCCGACGAACACGGTGCGGATCGGCGAAATGTCTGTCCAGACGACGCCGACTGTTGCCGAGCTCATCCATTGCCTCGCTGCTGACGCGCCGCAGCCGGTAGCGCTCGACCTGCTCATTGCCCGGCTGGCGGGTTGGCGCAAGCCCATGGAGGCAGTCACCCTCCGCTCCCACATCACTGCGGCCCGGAAGACGATCGGCCCGCTCGGTGCCGAGATCGTCAATATCCGCGCCAAGGGCTGGTATCTGAAAGTGCCCGCCTGACGTGTCCAAGATCGATCGCCTCTGCGACCAACTCGGCATCAAGATCGTGCCCTACCGGCGCCGCCGGCGCCCGCGGCAGACCCATGCCCGGCAGGTCATGCGGCGGATCGTGCTGAAGCATGGCGAGGGACACTTACTGTTCGTGCTGAAGGCCATCCTCTGGTCGCGCAACAACACCGCCGAGCTCTGGTCCGAAACCATACTAGCGGTGTCCGACGTGGTCCTCGATTTCCCCGAATGGGCGGAAGCGCGGGCAGGGGACTTCATGGCTGCCTTCGACGCCATCGACCTTGCCGTGATCCGGCGGGATGCCATGGCCGGCCGCCGGTTCTCCAAGCGATCCCGGATCTACATGATCCTGGTCATCGCCCTTCGATCCCTTCTCAATCCCGCGCCGCAAGGAGAGCTTCTGTGACGAACTGGAATGCAATGCTGGTCCGCGAGCGCCTCGTTGAGGCGGCCGACACCATGGATCACATCGTCGCCGGACGGATCGGCCCGGGCGCGCCCAAGAGCTGCTGGCCCGTCTTCGCTCAGGAGAAGGGCGACGCCTACGGCTACACGGCCGTCAAGACGCGCTACGTTCCGACCGCGGCGCACATCTCTCGCGCCAATGAAGCACAGGCATGGTTGTCGGCCCTCGTAGACGACGATCGGTCTCGACAAATCGTCTGGGCTCGGGCCGTCTGTGAGGCGCGGAAGCAGTCTTTCGCCTCGTGGTGCAAGAAAAACCGCGTCGTCCGCAGGTCAGCCGACCGGCTGCTCCGATTGATCTATGAACGGATTGCGGTAAGCCTCTGCAAGGCCTTGATTAACTTGCGTTATCCTGACTATGGACGTGTGTCCAATCGTGGGGGCATAACCGGGGTGCAAATCGATAGCCTGCCCGAAGTCGCGTCGCCGAGGTCTTTCATGACCGAAGACGCCAGACCTGGCGCCGGGCTACCGGATGATCCCGAAGCATTCGAGCGCTGGCTCGCCAAGACAAACGCCGACCGTCGCAAGGAGCAGGAGCGCCGCCGCCGCGCAAAGCTGGAGCGGGTTGAGGACGAGTTGGCCGCCTAGATCTTTCTGTCGCGTGCAGCAGTCCCGTAGCTCGCCAGGCAACATACCCCGTAGGATGCAGGTTCAAACCCTGCCACCGCAACCACCAGCCCGACGATACGGGGCACCGCTGAACAAGCCATTTTTAGGTGTCAGGACCGACAAGATCTCTAATCTCGTCCTCGAGGCAGTTTATTGCATCTATCCATTTTGTTTTTTCTTCCGCGTCTATTTTTCCCTGAGGGATTAGACCATTGAGGTCACGCTCAAGGGTAGAATAATCAAACTCAGGCTGGTATTTTGTTCGATCACGCCAGCTTTCAATATATTGAGGAGCAAAAGTGTCATAGAAATAATCGCTTCTCCAAGAACATTTTGAAGTTAAGTTCGCGACTTGGGAGTTGGTCAAGGGCGATAATTTGGCAGCATTCTTCAAAATTTTCTCGTGCATTTCTGCAGACCTTATAGCGTCTTCTGCATTTTGTGTTTGTTTGTTTGAAAACAATACGGCGGTTATTAATATTGACAGAAGCAAAAGTGATATAATAATCAATTCTGACGTCCGAACTTTCTTTGAAGTTCGGCCGATCAGCCAAGCAGTTACGCCAACGCCAGCTATACCGAATGTCACTATCATTAGGAAAATTAGGACGGAGAAAGCTTGGACCTGGGAAAGGCCGCTTTTTGGCAGGAAATTGGTGGCTAGGACGTCCCGGAAAATTATCAGGAACGCCCCAATGGAGATTCCTGCTAGGCCAGCGGCCTTGCCCGCAGCTGCGAGAATGCGTCCTTCCATCCCATCATCCCCCGAGAGCGTGAAGAGGAAATCGTCGGTCGTGTGGCCGAAAAGGCCGAGTGGACTGCCGCCGACCGCCTTTCGATGCTCGCCAATATCGCGAAGAGCGCCGTCAAGACGACCCCCGCGTCGCCGTCTCGGCCATCGCCGAGGCCAACAAGATGCAGGGCAGTCAAGCTCCGGCGAAGATTCAACACCCCGGCGCGGTCGGTCTCGCAGGTCGGAGCCAAAGGTTAGTCCCCGCTTTATTTCAACGGTGGAGCGTCCCAATCTTCGATCGTAACTGTGAGTGCTTCGATATTGGCCGAAGGTATGGGGCGTGCGTCCCCGCCAGCGGCCTTAATCGCCGCGGCCACTTCTTCGGGGCTGTTGGCTAACAGCTGCCGCTTGTTACCGATGATTAGTGCCGACTTCACTCCCGCCATTTTGTCGGTAGACGGAACGAATGTCGGTCCCGATGACTTCCGGCCGTCAAGCCAAATCGGGTCGCCGTCTGGCAGCGTCAATTGTGTCAAGGTTGGTAGGCTCGTCACAACAACCTTAGCAACTGTAGCCGCCTCTTCCTTGACTTGATTCGTCTGTGCCCAATCAACTCTGGTCTTGCCGATCGCACCTGGCACGTGAGGTAGAGATTCGTCGGCGGACAATATCGCCGCTCTGATGCGCAAAACCAGCGTAGCGTCGATCTGAACTTGCTGTCCGTTAGGCTTCGTCAGGCTGATCGTTTCTGCGCAACTAAGTGAGCTGAAGCCGACGCCCGCTACTAGCGCGACGGACGCTATTGAAAGCAATCTGGTCATTGGATAGCCCCTCCCGAAGGCGATTGAAGTATCGCAGAGGCGAGACAGGTTGTCGATCTACCAACAACGTCTTGGGGTAGTATTCATGCCTTGCGCCGGCTGTCTCCGCCGCAGTACCTCAAAGGGCGGTCTTGACGCTCCATGCACGCAGTGGAGGTATGATGCGGTATCGTGGGGGTTCAGAACATGGATCCGGCTTCGCTGCTTATCGTCGCCAGGGCATTGCTGGCCGCCCTGCTTATCTGTGGCGGAGCTCTTTGCGCCTATCTCGGCTTTCTGCTTTACACGAACGGCGCCGGGTTGAAGCGCACTATGCGGTCGCTAGAACTTAAGGCGGGGGCGGTTGAAATTAGTTCCTTGGGAGTGTCTGTTGGCGCGCTGATGATGATATCAAGTCTCGGCTGGGCGTATTTTGCCTATGCCAGTTCTCCGAGAATGGTTGCATCAGCAAGCGGGACCTCAATCACGAGCAACGAGACTGGCAAGTCGTTCGTTGCCATCGCTCTACCTCGCGATACGAATAACCCCACGATAGACCGGGACATCGTCACGTCGGCGATTGGTACGCTTTACGCAAATGACAAAGCTCCCCCCAAGGGTGATGCCGCAGCCGGGGGCAAAGGGCTGACTGTCTATGCTTGGCCCTCACCGGGGCAGTCTCTGGTCGATGCATTGGCAACTGGAAAGACAATTGAAAAGGCCGCGAAAGACGCTGGCCACGATGTCTCGAAGTTGGTGGTTCTGTCTGCGGAAAACGCCAATAAGGAACTAAAAGGGCCAATGAACCTGCCCGACGACGCAGTAGCTGCTGTGGCGTTGTCTCGAAAGGGTGAAATCTAGAGTTCGAGGCGGCTCCGACAACATGCCCAGGGCGAACTCTCGAAGCCATCGCCGATCGGTCGGGGCGGCCGGCAGCATGCGCTCTGTGAGCTACCGACCTGCAAACGTTGCAATCGTCACCTACTCCAAAGCAAGCCCGGCCATCCCCAGCGCCAAGCAGCACGGACGGTGCGACCGGCTGCTAGAGAATTGCCTTTTCGGTGGCGGTATATTGCTCCACCTCTCAGCGATTCCGGCACATGCCGCATCCATGTTCTTGATGCGCGTAGGCACTTTGCCTGACGCTGGTCAGGCAAAGCAGACCTCCATTTGAAAAACAATCAAAGCGAGCATCAGGTAATCAAACATGTCGCGCGGCGGCAATAGACCAGGGGCGGGGCGCAAGAAGGGTGAGCCGAATAAGGCCACGCAGAAGCGGCAGGCCGAGGTGAGAGCGTCCGGTGCCACTCCACTCGACGTCATACTGGCCGATATGCGGCACCACCATGAGATCGCCGAGACTGAGGCAGCCAAGGGCAGAGAAGCCGATATCGCCAAGGTGACGTCGGCAAGATCCGCAGCTCGCGCCGCGGCCCGTGATGCTGCTCCCTACGTCCATCCTCGCCTCGCCGCGGTGGAGCATACCGGCGCCGGCGGCGGTCCTATCGAAACAAGGGATGTGACCGCGCGTGACGCACTCGCTGATCGGATCGCTCGCCTCGCTGCCCGAGGCGGACCGGCTGGCGGTCATTCAGGGTCTGAGTAACGAGCAAGCCGAGGCCATCCTTGTCGACTGGCGCCTCTGGGCGCGGCCGCAGCAAGTGGCCCCGCCAGGAGACTGGCAGACATGGCTGGTTCTAGCCGGCCGCGGGTTCGGCAAGACTCGCACCGGAGCCGAATGGGTGCGCGAGAAGGTCTTGGCGGGGTGTGGCCGTGTCGCCTTGATAGCGCCGACGGCCTCGGATGCTCGCGATGTCATGGTTGAGGGTGAGAGTGGGCTTCTCTCGGTGTGCTGGCGCGGCGATCGGACGATCGACCGGAAACCGATCGGCCGCCCGATTTACGAACCCTCGAAGCGCCGGCTGACCTGGGCAAATGGCGCGGTTGCGACGCTGTTCTCGGCTGAAGAGCCTGAAAGACTTCGCGGACCGCAGCATGAAGCGATGTGGTGCGACGAGCTCGCGGCGTGGAAGTACCTGCGCGAGACCTGGGACATGGCCATGTTCGGGCTTCGTCTCGGCGACGCGCCGCAGGTCACGATTACGACGACGCCGAAGCCGCTGCGGATCCTGCGCGAGATCATGAAGTCGACTGGCACGGTGATCACGCGGGGCTCGACCTTCGATAATCGCGCCAATCTTGCTCCCGTGTTCCTCGACAAGATCGTCTCGAAATACGAGGGCACGCGGCTAGGCCGGCAGGAGCTCGAGGCCGAGATCATGGAAGAGGCCGAGGGCGCGCTCTGGTCCCGAGCCATGGTCGAAGCCGCGAGGTTCTTGAAGCCGCTGCCTGAGATGAAGCGCGTCGTTGTCGCCGTCGATCCCGCAGTGACCGACAAGGAAGACAGTGCAGAAACGGGCATCGTAGCGGCGGGGCTCGGTACCGATGATCGCGGTTATGTGCTCGCCGATCGGTCTGGCCGCCGCTCCCCTGGCGATTGGGCAAAGAAAGCGATCGAGCTCTTTCGCGATTTGGGGGCTGACAGGATCGTTGCCGAGGGCAACCAGGGCGGCGATCTCGTGGCGCACGCCATTCGCACAGTGGATCCTCGCGTGCCAGTCACCATCGTGCACGCATCCCGAGGGAAGGCAGCGCGGGCCGAGCCGGTCGCCGCTCTCTATGAGCAGGGCAAAGTCACCCATTGGAAGCCGCTTCCAGACCTCGAGGACCAGATGGTTAACTGGGAGCCGCTCTCGGGCATGCCATCGCCGGACCGTCTAGACGCGCTCGTCTGGGCCCTGACAGAACTGATGTTGAAGCCTGCGGCGCCAGCGCCTGTTGTCTCCTCCTATTCCACGAGGCGTTGATGGCCGATCCGAAAACGCCGAGCCCGAACGACGAGAGTGGCGCGTATCAGGCTCTCTGCGGGGCCTGGGCCATGATCTCCGATATTCGCGCCGGGGCATCCGCGGTGCGGGGGAAAGGCGTCGCCTACCTGCCGAAATACGAGGCTGAATCGACCGAGGACTATGCGCGGCGGAAGGCAACGGCACCGTGGCGGCCCGAGTTCAACGACGCCTTGGCCGCTCTCGTCTCCAAGCCCTTCTCACGCGACATCGGAGTGAGGGGAGCGGATGACTTCGATCTGAAGTCGCTCGTCGAAGATGTCGACACTCGCGGAAACAGCATCACGATCTTTGCGCGTGATGTCTTCGCGGACGGAATCGCGGACGGGCTGCACGGCATCCTGATCGATCATCCGCCGATGCCGCCGAACGCAACAAGGGCGGATGAGAAGGCAGCGGGAGCACGACCCTACTTCGTGCACATCCAGGCGATCGACCTTATCGCGGTTTATTTCGAAGTCATCGGGGGTCGGCTCGTCCCGGTTCATGCCAGGATCCGCGAGTGCGTCACCGAGCGTAGCGGTTTTGCCGAGACGACAATCAATCAGGTGAGGGTGCTTGAGCCCGGCATCTGGCAGGTTTGGCGCGCCGACGATCAAGGGAACTGGTTCAAGTATCAGTACGGGGAGACGAGCCTCTCCTATGTCCCGCTGGTGCTGTTCTTCACCGGCGAGCGCCGCGGCGATTACCTCAACAAGCCACCGCTAAAGGATCTCGCCGACCTGCAGATCGAGCTGTTCCAAGCTCTGTCCCGACAAGATGAAATCCTGAACTTCGCCGGGTTCCCGATGCTGTCGGCAAACGGCTTCAGCAAGCCGGAGGGGGACATCAAGGTCGGCCCCCGATCGATCCTTTTCGCGCCGGCAGTCGAGGGCGTGCAGACGTCGTGGCAGTTCATTCAGCCTGATGCTGCTCTGATTGAGCAGGTCGCGTCTCATGTAGGGTCGATCACTGAGGATATGCGCCGGCTCGGCATGCAGCCGATGGTGCAGCGCGCTGGCGGCGTAACGGCAACGGCGACCAGCGTCGACACGGCCAAGGCTCACTCCGTCTTGCAGGCCTGGGTCATCGGCCTGAAGGACGCATTGGAGCAAGCATTCGTCATCGCTTGTGATTATCTCGGCCGGCAAGCCTCCGTCGAACTCGACATTTCAACTGACTTCAGCGTCGAGCCCTTTGCGCAGGCGCCGCTCACCGCCCTGGCAACGGCCCGCAAGGCCAAAGATATCTCCCAGCTCACCTATTGGGACGGCCTCCGCCGGTTCGATGTGCTTCCGAGCGACTTCGATCCTGATCAGGAAGAACTCCGGATCGCCGAGGAGCTGCAGGGGCTGGAGCCGGAACAAGAGATCGACCCGATCACCGGCCTTCCTGTTGATGATCCATCGAATCTGCCCGCGTAGCGGATGCGCGCGGGTGAATGGGCCTGATAGCCCACCCCAGCCGGGCGGATGCCCGAAGGAACTCCCATGAAACTGAAACTCGATGACGCAGGCCACGCCGTGGTCAGCGACGGCAAGCCTGTCTATGTGACGGACGATGGCAAGGAGATCGCGTTCGACGCGCCCGCGACCGTGGCCACGATCTCCCGGCTCAATGGGGAGGCGAGGGGCCATCGTGAGGCCAAGGAGGCCGCCGAGGGTAAGCTCAAAGCCTTCGAAGGCATCGAGGATGGCGACGCCGCTCGCAAGGCCCTTGAGACCATCCGCAATCTCGATCAGGGCCAACTGGTGACGGCCGGTAAGGTTCAGGAGATCAAGGACGCGGCAGCGAAAGCAGCCAAGGATCAGGTCGAGGCTGCAGCGAAGGCAAGTGGCGAGCGCATCAAGGAGCTCGAGGCGGCCAATCAGCAGCTCACCGATGGCCTCTACGCGGAGAAGGTTGGCGGAGCGTTCTCGCGGTCCAAGTTCATATCTGACAAGGTCGCTGTGCCTGGCGACATGATCCAGGCGATGTTCGGTACCCGGTTCAAGATCGAGGATGGCAAGATCGTCGGTCACGACGCCGCCGGGAACAAGCTCTATTCGAGGGCCAAGCCCGGCGAACTGGCCGAGTTCGACGAGGCCCTCGAGATGCTCGTCGATGGGTACGGCTACAAGGACAACATCCTGAAGGGATCCGGCGGCAATGGCGGCGGCTCGCGCGGCGGCGTCACCGGCCCGGCGGGCGGAAAGACGCTGCGACGGGACGAGTTCAATAAGCTCTCGCCCGCGGATCAGATGAAGACGATGCAGGGCGGCCAGACCCAGATCGTCGACTGACGAAAGCCGGCTGCGCACCGGCGCACCAAGGCGCAACCGGCCGAACCCCGGATGGGGAGAGGCGCTCGGGCTGGATGGCCCAATCGCTCCATACACATCCTCTCCTCATGAAAGGGTTTGGCCATGGCCAACACCATCACGGCCGTTCTGCCGAGCATCTTTGCCGGCCTTGACCTCGTTTCTCGTGAACTCATCGGCGCGATCCCGGCCGTCCAGCGCGACGCCACCATGGAGCGCGCCGCCGTGGGTCAGACTGTCACGGTGCCGGTTGTCCCTGCTGCGACCGGCGGGAACATCACGCCTGCTTCGGTGCCGCCGGATGACGGGGACGCCACCATCGGCTCGAAGACCGTTGCCATCTCAAAGTCGAAATACTCGCCCGTTCGGTGGAACGGCGAGGAGCAGCGGGCCATCGGTCCGGGCGGTCAGTACAACAAGATCCTCGGTGATCAGTTCGCTCAGGCGTTCCGCTGGCTCGCAAACCAGGTTGAGGTCGATCTCGTCACCACGGCCTACAGGGCGGCTTCCCGCGCTTATGGCACAGCCGGTACGGCACCCTTTGGTACCGCCGGCGACTTCACCGACTTCGCGGGCATCAACCAGATCCTCGACACCAACGGCGCCCCGCAGTTCGGCCGCCACCTGATCGTGGGGTCCGCGGCGCGCTTCAATCTCGAGGGCAAGCAGTCCGTCCTGTTCAAGGCGAACGAGGCGAATACGGATGAGTTTCTCCGTCGCCGCGTCCTGACCGAAGTCATGGGCTTCGGCCTTGGATACAGCGCGGGCGTCGGTCTCGTGACCAAGGGAGGCGGCTCGGGCTACTTGGTCAACAATGGCGCGGGCTATTCAGTTGGCTCCACGGCCATCGCGGTTGACACCGGCTCGGGTACGATCAATGCCGGCGACATCGTCACTTTCGCCGGCGACAGCAACAAGTATGTCGTCGCGTCAGCCACCCCGACGCTGCTCACGCTCAACGCGCCTGGGCTTCTCTCCGCCGCAGCCGACAATACAGCGATCACCGTCGGCAACAACTTCACCGACAATGTAGCGTTCACCGAGAACGCCTTGGTGCTGGCGGCACGCGCCCCTGCCGCCCCTGATGGCGGCGATAGCGCGGAAGACATGCAGATGGTTACCGACCCTGTCTCGGGCATCTCGTTCGAGATCCGGCTGTACCGTGAGTATCGCCGCATGCGCTACGAGGTCGGTCTCGCCTGGGGCGTCGGCATCGTGAAATCCGAGCACATCGCCCTGCTTCTCGGGTGATCACTCACACCGCTTTTGCGGGTCGTTCGGCGCCTGCCTTGAGCCGGCGTCGTTCATCTCACGGGCATATGGAGAACCGCCATGGGCGACATTGAAACTGTGAAGATCAAGCACGGCGACGGCGACTACGCGATCATCAACCGCACCGATTTCGATCCCGAGAAGCACGAGCTCCATGATGGCGATCAGCGGGTCGCCGATGGTCTGACCGACGAGGAGCGGAAGACGCTGCGGGAACTTGAGATCAAGCGCACAGCGGAAGCCAACCGCGGCGTCACGCCTTCGCCCGCCGTCGCTGGCGCCGATCGCAATCCGAGCGGCACCTTCTCCGAGCCGACGCCGACGGACATCCGGTTCCCGGACAAGGACGCAACGGAGTTCGAGCACAACCACGGCGCCTTCGTTGGAAAGTCAGCGGCCGAGATCCGCGAGGCGGCTGGGCTCCCGGACAAGCCCGGCGGGATCAAGAGCGATGTCGACATCCCCGAGGATTGGTCCGCTCTGCACTGGAAGCAGCAGGTTGTGCTCGGTCAGCAGATCTCCGGCCGCGACGACCTGAACGCGGCGGATGCCCGCGAAGTCATCGAAGCCGAATTCCAGCGTCGCAAGGCGTAAGTCGCGCCAATGTTGAGGGCCGGGGACGAAGAGCTCCCGGCTCGTTCCGATCGAGGACCGCCGATGACGCTCATTGTCGAGGATGGCACGGGACGCGCCGATGCGGAGAGCTACGTCTCCGTTGCGGATGCCGTCGCCTATGCTTCTGCGCGGGGCCTGACCTTCCAAGCCGCTCCTGCAGAGGCAGCGGAAGCCGCACTGCGCCGGGCAACCGCCTGGATCGACGCGACATATGCGCCGCGCTTCTCAGGCGCCCGGCTCAAAAGACGAGCGCAGGCGCTGGCATGGCCTCGCGCCGGGGCCGAGGATGCGGACTGCAATGCCATCGCGTCCAATGAGATACCGGCGGAGATGATCACAGCGACATCTGAGGCCGCGGTGCGCGAACTCGCCAAGCCGGGCAACCTCTCGCCCGACCTGAAGCGCGGCGGTGCCATCAAGCGCGTCAAGGCCGTATCGGTCGAGGTCGAATATGCGGCGGGCGCCACGGCCGGCACCGTGTTCAGCACGATCGACGGCATTCTGTCGGGACTTCTCGGCGCGCAGAGCGCCTACACGGCAAGAGCGGTTCGTGGCTGATGTCCTTTCTCGACGACATCCCCGACCTCATCGCGGACGCGCTGGGTGACGATTTCCTCGACGCCGTGCTGACGCGAGAAACCGTCGGCGCTCCTGATCCGGCGACCCCATGGGAGCCCGGCGCCGTCACGACGACGTCTTATCCATGCAAGGCGATCAATGACGAGTGGGCATCAAGCTATCTGGCTGGCGGTCTGGTCAACGCAGGTGACTGCAAGGTTCTGGTTCTGGCATCGACCCTTATCGTCGAGCCGGCTCCGGGCGATCGGATCACCGTCCGGGACGAGACCTTCACCGTTGTTCCGGAAGGCAGAGGACAGCCCGCCGTATCGACGGACCCGGCCAAGGCGACGTGGACGTTGAGAGCGAGCCGCTGAATGGATGCCAATCGCTTCGACCAGCTCGTCGAAGGCTGGCGGCCGCGTCTGCAGAAGGCTTTCCTCGATGCTGTCTATCAGCTCAGGGATGACGTTCAGATCGGGCTGGTCGGGGAATTGCTGGAGAAGGGCGATGTCGACGGTGCCCTGCGTGCCGTCGGGCTCGACCCCCTGGCCTTCCGTGACCTCGATCAGGCCATCGCTGATGCCTACGCAGACGGGGGCGACTTCACAACCAAGGGACTTCCGCCGCTCCGGCAGCCTTCGGGCCACCGCATCGACATCCGCTTCGACGTGCGTAACCAGCGTGCCGAGGACGATCTTCGCCGTCACTCATCGAGGCTGATCACCGAGATCATCGCGGATCAACGCGAGATGGTGCGGCAGGTGCTCACTGCCAGCATGGAAGCTAGCGAGAACCCGCGCACCGTGGCGCTCAACATCGCAGGCCGCGTGAATGCGGCGACTGGCAAGCGAGAGGGCGGCATCCTCGGGCTTACCTCGAGCCAGGAGCAGTGGGTGCGGTCATTTCAAGCTCGGCTTGCCTCAGGCAACCCGACCGAGATGCGCGCAGCCACGGCGATGACGCTCCGCGACAAGCGGTTCGATCGCACCATCGAGAAGGCGATCCGCGAGGAGAAGCCAATCCCGGCCGAGGCACTGGCGAAGATGGTCGCGGCCTATCGAAACAGGGCCCTCCGCTACAGGGGCGAGGCCATCGGTCGAACCGAAGCGATGACGGCCTTGCACAAGGGCGCGATGGAAGCGGCCCGGCAGGCGATCGAGGCCGGCCAGGTCCAGGAGGGCGCCGTCCGGAAGGTGTGGCACTCAGCTTCCGACAGCCGAGTGCGGGACACGCACCGGATCCTGAACGGCAAGAAGGTGGGCTTTCGGGCCGAATTCGTGTCGCCAAGCGGTGCGAAGCTACAATATCCGGGCGACCCGGCTGGCGGTCCCGCCGAGGTCGTCAACTGCCGCTGCTGGATGGACGTCAAGGTCGACTATCTGGCCGGCGTGACGCCCTCGGCTCCAAAGCCGTTCCAACGCGGCACCCTTGATGCGGCAGCCAAGGACTATGTGGTCTCGAAGGGGAGGGCAGACGGGAAGGAGCACCTCGCCGGCTATGATCTGGACAGCGGAGAGCCGGTCGAGACGATCGACAGCGACCAGAGCAATTTCGTCGGGTTCACGCCGGCGCTCACCAAGCTGCTGAACAGCCCGGCCAAGCGGATCGTGCTCCACCATAACCACCCGTCGAGCACGTCCCTTAGCCGCGGCGACATCGCGATGATGCTGCGGTTCCCCGGGATGGACGAGGTCTTCGCGCATGGCCATGACGGGAGTGAATACCGGGCCAAGGTGAAGACGAAGTTCGGCATCGAGGTCTATGACGCCGTCCAGCAGAAGGTCTTCGCGGAAATGGCCGTGCAAGGCCGCGCCGGGCTGCTGGATCTCGCAACGGCAGGGCAGGTTGTGCAGCACGTTATTTCAACCATCATGGCGCGGCGGGGCTATCTGGACTATGCTGCTCGGCTGCTGGGCAAGAGTGCTGAAGCATATGAGGCTCGGCGGGCATATTTCGACGACCTCGTCGATCGGTTAGCGGGTTCACTTGAATGACGATTCACGGCTTCATCGACCCTCCGTCACCCTTCGCCTCTGTCGAGGAGTGGGAGGCGTTCGTGCGCGATGTCGAGGATCTCGAGGATCAGAGCCCCGAGGTCGCCCGGGAACTGCGTGAGGCGCGCCGCATCATCGCCGAGAAGAAGGCGGCCAACGCCTGATGGCCGGCCAAGCCAGTTTCACGGCACAGGTTGATGCCTGGGTGCGAGAAACTGAAGAGCGCATGGACGCGGTGTTTCGCGAGAGCGCCTCAGAGGTCATTGAAGAGATGCAGCGCCCGGTCGGTGCGGGTGGCAATATGCCGGTCGACACCGGCTTCTTGCGGTCCTCGCTGCAGGTCGGGGTCAATACGGAGCCAGTCGCCGCGGCAATGCCCAATCCGGGGGCGGGCGCCAAATTCACCTACGCGGCATCGATGGCGATCGCAGGCGCCGAGATCGGCGATACGATCGTCGCCAGCTATTCAGCGAAGTATGCTCCGATCATTGAATACGGCGGCGGAAAGCGTCAGCCGAGGCGCTTCGTGGCCCTCGCCGCTGCCCAGTGGCCATCGATCGTCGCGCGCGTAGCGGAACGCCTCAAGAGCAGCGTCACCGGCCCGTAGGGTCCGCTTTCTCCATCGCCATCAAGAGACCGAGCTGCATCAACCGTAGCGCCTTCCGCGATGCGGTGAGCGCGGTATCGCCTCGTGTGGTTTCGCCTGGCGCAGTGCCGAGCAACTGCGCCGCGCGGACCAGCCGTTCGTGAACGTCTTCATCGGAAAGCGGCTGATCATCGGCCATCGGCCCAATCATAGGGAAACGCACCGTGGCCGCAATATCGACCGAGGCGAAGATCGTGGAGGCGCTGTATCGGCACCTCAACGCGCTTGTCTTCTCGCCGCCGCTGCCGATCGCGTGGACGAATGTGGCGTTCACGCCGCCCGCGGACGGGGCAGGGAAGCCCAAGCCGTATCTGCGGGCGACCTCGCTCCGCTCGCCGAATGGCCGGCCCACCATCACCCGGTCGGTCCGCTACGCCGGCCTCTTTCAGGTCGACGTGTATTGGCCGCTCGCCGCCGGCGAGCAGGCCGCGCGCGACATTGCCGGCGCGATAGCCGGCCACTTCGACAACACCCGCCTCCGGAATGGAGCCTTGACGATATGCGTGGACGAAAGACCGACGGACGGGCCCTCCCTGATCGAGGGGCCGATGATGCAGATCCCAGTGACGGTGCGGTGGTACGCCCTCGCGTAGCGCTTGTTATCGGCGGGGCCGCATCGGTGTGGAGCGATGTCGAGGCGTTCCGCGCCATCGGCGCGCCGGACGGCGTCATTGCTTCCAACGACATTGGCGTCGCCTGGGACGGCCCGCTGGCGGCGTGGGTGACGCTGCACAAGGACAAGATGCCGGGATGGCTCGCGGCCCGGACCAAGGCCGAGCGGCCGCAGCCGGATCAGATCGTGTTCCACGAGGACGGGGCCGGACAGGACGGTCTCTGGCGCGTCGAGCCGAGCATGGTCGTCTGGCACATGTGGCCCGAGATGACCTTCTCGGGCTCATCGGGGCTCTTCGGGGTCAAGGTCGCGCTCGAGATGGGGTTCGACAAGATCGTGCTCTGCGGCGTCCCGATGAACGCGGAGCCACACTTCCACGACAGCGATTCCGCTCCCTGGGCGGATCACGAGCGCTATGCGGTGGCATGGCATGAGGTCCTTCCGCGTCTCGGCGGAAAGGTGACGTCAATGGGCGGACTGACCCGAGAGCTTCTCGGCGCGCCGACAACCGAGTGGCTCAACGGATAGGAGACCCAGATGGGCATTTTTCAGACCGCCGGCATGAAGATCTTCATCGGCCCGGCAATGGCGCAGTCGAATTCGGATTTCGTGCTCGCCGACTTCGAGAGTTCGCCACCTAAGACCTGGGTTGAGATCGGCCAGACCGAGACGATCGGCGCGTTCGGCGACACTGCGGCGGAGATCACCGCCGACCTGATCGGACGCAATCGCCGCGTGCGCGCCAAGGGCACCCGTGACGCCGGCACCCTCTCGCTCGTCATGTTGGCCGATCAGTCCGACGCAGGGCAGGCGGCTCTGGTGGCGGCCAATGCCACGAAGCTCGACTATGCCTTCAAGGTTCAGTTCGCCAACAAGTCCGGAGCATCCGGTGCGGTCGACGGGCTGCGCTACTTCGTCGGCCAGGTCATGGCGGCGGCCGAGGAGCCGGGTGGCGCCAACTCCTACGTCAAGCTGAACTCGTCGATCGGCATCAACAGCAACATCGTCAAGAAGGCGGCGACGTGATCCTATTGCGATCGCCACTTTGAACCCCGGGGTAGGGAGCGGCTGATGTGACCAAGTCTATCCTGAAGGTAGAATCGACTGACAGCCGCTCCTCGCCATTGCGCGACGAAACAAAGCTTTGGCCGAAGCAATCGGCTCGGAATCGTCATAGATGAAGCTCTGATCCCATTCCTGAGAGTATCCGAAAGGCCGAAATCCTTCGTACTCTCCGAATACATTCTTGCGGTTGACAAAGCCGCATAGTGAAAGCCCGCCAGACGTTGTGGTGGAGACAAATAGTCGGTCGATCTGAGCGCTGTAGGGATCCTTGTCATGCTGTGTGAGGGACCGGAAAGCGCCCTGAATTAAGGCTGGGTCGATACCAGCCCCACTTCCATCCATTACCGGCTGTGCTCCGGCCGTTGACGTTACCGTCAACGCCGCGACCGCCGCCGCTACCAACCATCGTTTCATCATTGCCTCCCGGCCCGCTGCATCAGCATGCCACGGGCCGCTGGCATTCGTCATCAGGAGAACCAATGTTCGACCTCTCCCGCCTCGACACCTCGCCAGCCTCGAATGCCGGCGTTGATATGCCTGTGAAGCACCCGGCGACCGGCAAGCCCGTGGTCGATGAGAACACCGGGGCCCCGGTCACGATCCGCCTCATTGGGCGTGACAGTGAGAGGTTCGTCGCGGCACAGCGCGAGGTTCTCAGCCGGAGGATCCGTGATGCTCAGGCGGGGGATGATACCGACTTCGAGGCGTCCGAGCGCGACACGCTCGACCTTCTGGCGTCGTGCACCGTGCAATGGTCCGGTATCGGACTTGATGGCGAGGACCTTGAGTTCAGCCATGATGCCGCGCTGACGCTCTACGGTCGCCTTCGCTGGCTGCGCGAGCAGGTCGACGCCTTCGTCTCGGCCCGTGAGAATTTTTTGCCAAAGCCCGCGCTGAACTGATCGCCTTCGCGCGGTCTCGTTTCGGCGCCAAGGGCGCACCAGAGACCTCGCCGCCGGCCTTTCTCGCCCATGTCTGGGTGTGGTGGCTCGAACTCCACCGACGCCGCACCCGGGGCTTTGGTGTCTGCCCTCTGAGCTTTCCCGAAATCGCCCATTGGTCCGTCCTCTCTGGCGCCTGCGCGACGCCGTTCGAGGTCGGGCTCATCGTCCAGATCGACAACGCCTTCATTGAGTGGGCGGACGGCGATCAAACGACGGCTCCCGAGCCCTCGTCGCCGCTTCCGACCCGACCGATGACCGAGGATCTGTTCGATGCCATGTTCGCATGAGGTTTGCCCGTGACTGATCTCGCAAGGCTCGGCCTGGTCATCGATTCGGAGTCCGCCGGCAAGGCGAAGACCGACCTCGATGCGCTCGTCGTTGCCGCCGGCAAGGCCGAGAAGGCGGTCGAAACGCTTGGCTCGGAAGCTGCCACCACGGCTGTTGCGATCGACAAGGTTGGCAAGGAAGCTGCTGGCGCCAAGTCGGATATCGACGGCCTCGCGGCGTCCGCCGGCAATGCCGAGCGGGCGGTCGAAGGTGCTGGGTCTGCTGCCAATGCGGCGGCGGCCGGGCTGGGCAAGGCCGGCGTCGAGGCGGGTAAGGCAGGCGTGGGCCTCGGCGCGGCAGGCGCGGGCGCGAACGCGCTTATACCGCCCCTGACCAAGATCCCGGCGCTGGTGCCGCCGCTCACGAAGCTGCCGCCGCTTATGAGGCAGAACACCGGCCAGCTGCAGCAGCTCAGCTTCCAGCTGAACGATGTGGCAACGATGGCCCTCAGTGGAGCGTCGGCGTTCCAGATCCTCGCCACGCAAGGCGGGCAGCTCATCCAAGTCATGCAGATGGGCGAGGGCGGCGTGAAGGGCACGCTGTCCCGCATCACCGCCGGCCTACTGGCCCTCCCGGGCCCGGCCAAGGCGGCTGGCGTTGCTGTTGCCGCCTTGGGCGCCGCTTGGGTGGTTTACGAATCGGTCGGCCGCACCAAAGTGAAGTCGTTGGACGAGGTCCTCGCGGATCACGCTGCGCTCGTTCGCGATCTCAAGACCGCGTATGGAGAGGCTGCGTCGGGCCTCGACAATTACACGAGCCGCGGGTTCGGCGAGCTTCAGACGCGATCGCGCGCGTCGATGTCGGAACTCGCCATCCAGGCGCGGAGCCAGTCAAACGACCTGTTCGGCCAACTCGGCAGCGTCGTGACGCCCGCCCGCTCGGCACAGTCTTTCTACAGCGTGAGCAGCCGGTTTGCGCCGTTCACCGACGCCATCATCAAGCTGCGCGACGAGGCCAAAGCCGGCAAGCCGGATGTCGAGGCCTTCATCAAGACGGTATCCGCTCGCGCCGAGGCCGAACCGTTCAACGACTCTCTGCTGAGCACTGCTGGCGAAGTGATCAAGCTGGCGGATGGCCTTCGCAGTGTCGTGGGGCAAAAGGAGGCGCTGCAGCGGTTCCTGGACGAAATCGCATCCAGCGCATCGGCCAAGCTGTCCGTCTTCACGAAATCGGTCTCGGAATTGTCGCGACTGGCGATGCCGGAGGACACGGTCGGCGCTCAGATCAATCGCAATTATCGGAACGCCATAGACACCGCGCCGAGCGCCAGTGCAGCGATGGCCGCGCAGCAGGTCCGTGACGCCGCTCTGAAGCGCCAGGAAGGCGAACTCATCAAGCCGTTCTCGGAGCGCCTTCGCGCACAGGCCGACGAGAACGAGATGCTGGGCAAGGCTACCGGAGTTGCGGAGGCCTACCTCGCCAAGAAGCAGCTCATCTATGACGCGGCGAAGCGCGAGATCGCATTGAGCCCTGCGGCAGTGGCCGCCATTGACGCCCAAACGAAAGCCTATGGCGAACTGCTGATGCAGAAGCAGCGCGCCCAGGCAACTTCCGACCTCGCCTTCGA
This sequence comes from Kaistia soli DSM 19436, assembly GCF_900129325.1. GTDB lineage: Bacteria > Pseudomonadota > Alphaproteobacteria > Rhizobiales > Kaistiaceae > Kaistia > Kaistia soli. Next base: position 195,239 of record NZ_FQUP01000007.1, read on the forward strand.
GGCTGCGCAGGTCGGTCGTAATCCTGTCGAGCAGGCCACCGCCACGACGATGCGGGGCATTTACGGCGACGACTACGCCCAGCACATGGACGATTCGATCGCCGCCACGGTTCGCTACAACGCCTCGCTCAAGGCGATGGATGACGCAACGAAATCGGCCCGCGACAGCACCGAGAAGCTGAATCTGCAGCTTGCCCTGGTCGGCCAGCCGGAAGGCATCAAGGCCGTCGCCATGGCCGCGCTCGATGCCGAGCAGCGCATCAGGGCACTCGGTCTCGAAGGCACTGCCGCTGCGGACACGATCCGGGATGTCGCGACGGCGACGGCGTTGCTCAACGAACAGGTGCGCCAGCGCCAGGCGATCTACGACGCCGCCAGGACCGATCGAAACGACCTCGAGTGGCTGCAGGCCGAAGTGGGCCTTCTCGGTCAGTCAGAGGCGGTCCGGCGCCGCAATCTCGCGCTCCTTGAGGCCGAGCAGCGAATTCGCGACGGCGGCTTCATGGGCTCTGCCGCTGACAATATGCGCCAGCGCGCCGGCGCGATCGCCGATACCACGACGGTGCTCGAGCGCCAGACAGATGCATGGCAAGCGATCAAAGACACTGGCGGCGGCGCAATCGACAGCATCGTCGACAAGATCGGCGAAGGCACGCTGTCGCTCAACGACTTCCTGGATGTGGCTCGTGACATCGGCAAGGAGTTCCTCCAGCTCTCTGTCGCGAACCCGCTTAAGAACAGTTTGTTCGGCGAGAACCTGCCGACGATTTCGGACGTATTCGACCGCCTTCAAGGCAAGACGCCGACAATACCCGGGTTGAGCGACGCTCTCGCTTCGTCGGTCGCGACCATGTCGGTCTCGGCCGCAGTGGTGAACGTCAATGGTGGGCTGGGCGGGCTCGCGGGTGCGAACGACAATGTGGCCGACCTGCTCAAGCCCTCAGGCATCGGCTCGGATTCTGTTGCGAGCGGCAATGCGCTGAACCTGGCGCGAGGCTCGTTTGCGAAAGTTGACGACAAGCTCAAGGACATTCTGCAGACGGCCGCGGCGAAGTTCCCGCTCAAGGTCGACGCTGTTTCCGGCTTTCGGGCAGGTGATCCTCGCTTCCATGGACAGGGCCTCGCCACCGATGTCCAGATCTTTGACAAGATCGGCAAGGCTGTTCCGAACTATCAGAACGGCGCCGGTTTCCGCACCTATGAGCAGTTCGCCCAGACCGCGCACCAGGTCCAGCTCGACAAGTATCCCGAGCTGACGGACCAGTTTCGCTGGGGCGGCTACTTCTCGGGACCGAAAGGCAAATACGGCGCCGCCGACGCGATGCATTTCGATCTTGGAGGAAACAAGGTTGGGATGGGTGGCGGTTCGTGGGAGGGCGGGCTCAATTCAGCTCAGCGCAATTACTTCCCTGAAGCCGAAAGCGTCGGCAAATCCTTCCGCGCTGTTGCCGCAGCATCGGACGTAGCAGCGAAATCTGCTTCCGGACTCGGCGGCGGTCTCGGGGATCTCACGAACAGCGTCTCTGGGGCTGCAGCGAAGATCGGCCAGATGGCTGGTGGAGGCAGTGGCATCTCATTGGGCGGCATCAACTATGCCTCCCTCGGAGCGCCCGCGGCCGGTGGCGTCTACGCCAATGGCGGCGTGTTCGAACACAGCAATATCGTCCCATTCGCGCGCGGCGGTGTCGTGCATGGCCCGACCATCTTCCCCTTCGCAAATGGCACCGGCCTCATGGGCGAAGCTGGGCCGGAAGCAATCATGCCGTTGCGCCGCCTCGGCAACGGCCGTCTCGGCGTCGAGAGCAGTGGTGGCAAGGGCGGCGGCGGGGTGAACGTCTTCATCAACAACAACCACTCCGGCGCCAAGGTGACGGCAGAAGAGCGGGTCAATGAAAAGACCGGCCAGCGCGAACTGGTGGCGACCGTCGACGAGATGACCGCGACCAGCCTTCGCCGCCGCGGTGGCGCCACCTCGCGCGAACTCGCCGGCATGGGCGTCGCCCCGCGCACGCGGAAGCTCGGCTGAGCGATGGCCTATCCAAGCTGGCCGAGCAGCCTACCGAACTTCATCCAACGCGACGGCTTCCGTCGTCAGCGCGCCGACGGCCGTCTGCGTTCGCCGACCGATCTCGGCCCGGGGAAGGTGCGCCGTAAGTCCTCCGCCACGGTGCGCACCATCACGCCGCAGATCTGGATGACGCGCGTGCAGCTTGAGCGGTTCGGCACATTCTGGGACGTCGACACGAAGGGCGGGACGCTGCCCTTCTGGTTTCCCGAACCGGGTCGGCATGGCTTCCCGATGCGGAGCGACGACGGTGGCGTGCTGCTCTCGGCCGACGGCTCGCCGCTGCTGATCTCGGCCATGGTGCTCGTCATGTTCTCGCCGGATGCAGAGCCGCCGCAGGACACGACGACTGCTGACGACCTATGGCCTGTCAACCTCTCCCTGGACATCATGCCATGACGGAAATCAGCCTCGATCTTCGGCGGCAGATGAATGCAGAGCAAACTGGCGTTGTGCCGATCACGTTGCTCACCTTTGAACATGACGCATTGCCTGCGCCGCTCCGGATCTCGTCCGACAGGACCGGCCGGGTATCTGACTCGCCGCTCGTCTATGGCACCGTGTCGCGTGGGCAGACCTATCTCTGGGTGCCACTTTCCGCGATCCTTCCAGACGAAAACGACCAGGCGCCGCCAGAACTGCGGATATCGATCACGACGGTCGATCGCTCGATCTTCCCCGTCATCCGATCCTCGCCCGAGCCCGCGACGGTCACGATGGAGCTCGTCTATGACGGCGATCTCGACACGGTGCAGGTCTCGATCGGAAACCTCAAGACGCAGGCGGCGCCTTATGACGAAGGGCAGGTCTCGATTGTCATGGGGCAGGATGACTTTGGGCTCGTGAACTTTCCACGCGGACGCATGAACCCGATCGTTGCGCCGGGGCTGCATCGATGAGCTGGTCGGATGGCTTCATCGGCATTCCATGGTCGCGCGGCGACCACGGAATGAAGAGCACGCATTGCTGGGGGCTGGTCCGTCTCGCGTTTGCCGAGCGGTTCGGCATCACGCTCGCCGACTACGGGCCTGCCCAGGGGCTCGCTGTGGATGCCTCCGCCATCGCCGCACATCGCGATGTCTGGCCGTGGCGAAAGGTCGAGCATCCCCAGGATGGCGACGTCGTGGTGATCCGGAATGGCGTCGTCGACGATCATGTCGGTGTCATGGTTGGGCGCCGGCTGATGCTGCATGTGCAGCGCGGCAAGAGCGCCGAGTTGGTCGAGGTCGACACGCCGCAATGGAGAAACCGGGTCTCAGGTTTCTACAGGCACGCGTCCGTGGGTGATGACGAACATGTCTGACGTCGCCGTCATCAGCCGGCTCAGGTTCGATCCATCGATCGAGCGAAGCGTGTCGCGGCCGGAAGGTGCGACGCTGGCCGAGATCGTCGCCGAGGAGATGGCGGGGGCCGTGGCGACTGACCTCGACTTCCTCGTCGTTTCGTTGCACGGGCCGCAAAGCGTTGCCGTGGTCGAGCGCCATCACTGGCACCTGGTACGGCCGAAGGCAGGCACGACGGTGACGCTCCGGATGCGCCCTGCCGGCGGCGGCGCTCTCAGGAGCGTGCTGTCGATCGCGATCATGGCGGCGACGGCCGTCTTTGCGGCATGGGCGCTGCCGGTGATCGGGGCACTGGGAACGGCCCTTGCCAGCGCTGCGATCGGGATCGGCGCCAACTATCTCTTGTCGAGCATCTTCCAGCGCGACGACAAGAAGCCGGAGGACAAATACACGATCGCCGGCACCCGCAACCAGGCCAATCCATGGGGGCCAGTGCCGCAGATCTACGGCCAGCATCGCGTCTATCCGCCTTATTGGGCTTTCCCCTTCACGCGGGTCATTGGCGATGAGCAGTATCTTGTCGCGCTCTTCGTCATCGGTGAGGGGCAGCACAGCCTCGAGCAGTTCCGCATCGGCGAGACGGGGATCGACGCCTATCACGACATCACGACGGAGATCCGCTACGGGCTCGATACCGACACCCCGATCACTCTCTATGAGGAGGTGACCTTCGAGGACGCGGTCGGCGTCGAGCTTGCCTTCGATGATGGCTTCTCGATCCGCACCACGGCCAGCAATGTCGATGCGATTTCCGTCGATATCTATTTCCCGGGCGGGCTGTTCTGGACGGACGCCGACGGCGAGTTGCGGGAAATGGCGGCTTCCTGCGAGGTGCAATATCGGCGCAAGGGTGTCGACTTCGCCCCGGATGGGCCCTGGGTCTATGTGGACGTGATCTTTGTCAACGCGGCCAAGAAGGAATCCTTCTGGCGCACGCTCCGCTGGGAGGTCGACGGCGGCCCAGGCACATTCGACGTCCAGATCAAGCGCGGGAACGTCGAGAGCGACGACAGCAACACGACCGACACCATGCAATGGACCGTCGTGCGGGGCATGCGCTACCAGCATCCGGTCAATTATCCGCGCCCGCTCTGCCTGGTTGCGGTCCAGATCAAAGCGAGCAAGCAACTTTCTGGCACGATCGACACCTTTAGTGTCGTCGCCTCGAGCCATATCCCGGACTGGAATGGCTCGGCCTGGGTGTCGCGCCCGACGAGCAACCCGGCGTCGGTCTACCGCCATGTGTTGCAGGGGCATGCGACGGCGCTGGCCCGGTCGGATGCAGAGGTCAATCTCGACGCGCTCGCCGAATGGCACGCATGGTGCGAGTCCAAGAGCCTCACCTATCAACGGGTGCACGACTTCGACGCATCGGTGCGCGACGTGCTGCAACAGGTGTCGGCAGCGGGGCGTGCCACGCCCTCGCAGCCCGTGCTTGGCGGTGGAAAATGGTCAGTCGTGATCGACCGGATCCAGACGGTGCTGCGCGCCCACATCACGCCGCGCAACGCCCATAGCTTCTCCGGGGAGGTCAACTACCAGAAGCTGCCCGATGCCTACCGCGTCAAGTTCCTGAACCGCACCAAGTTCTGGACGGCCGACGAACGCATCGTCTTGCGGCCGGGACTTGTCGGCGATCCTCAGCTCTATGAGGAGATCGAGTTTCCGGGCCAGACGATGCCTTGGGTTGTCGACCGCGAGGCAAAGCGGCGGTTCCTCATCCAGCAGAACCGCTATGAGACCTGGTATGCGGCGCAAGACTTCGAGCACCTCGTCGCGCCGCGCGGTTCGCTGGTGCGCGTGTCATATCCCGTGCTTGCCGAAGGTATGATGGATGCGCGGGTGACCGGCATCGACAGCGCCTTCATGTCAGACGGCGAGAGGCGAATCGTCAGCCTCGATGAGCGGGTGACCATGGTCGACGGCACGGATTATGTCGTGCGGTTCCGCCTTGCCGACGGCACGTCGTCGCTCTGGACGATCGAGACGGTTGCCGGCGAGACCGACGAAGTGATCCTCGTCTCCGGATCCGGCAGTGAGCCGGCGATTGGCGATCTCGCCCTGTTCGGCGTTGCCGGCAGTGAAAGCTTCGAATGCGTCATCGCCAACATCGAGGCGCAGCGCGACCTCGGCGCGCGGTTGACCCTGGTCCGGCATGCGCCGGAGATCGAGAGCCTCGCCGATGCCTAGCCCTCCCTGGGCTGCGCGTGCGCCCGGCGCCCCTGTCATTGTCGCGGTTCAATCGGGCTCGGCATCGGTCGCGATCGACAGCGGCTCGGCGCCGACGCCCTTGCTGGTGCGGCTGCGGCCGGGTCCCGGATCCGTGCCGGTGCACCACTATGTGGTTACGGCCACCCCGGCCGGCGGCGCGCCGATCGAGGTGACTGTGCCCGCTGCCTCGGCGCGGGCACAGTTCAATGACATCGCGGCGGGGACGGAAGTCGCGATCACTGCCGTCGCCGTCAACGCCTATTGCGTCGAAAGCGACCCTGTCGACCAGAGCGGCGTGATCGTCCAGGTCCGCGACGATCTGCCGGCCAATCCCTTTAACCTTCGCTACACAGGCCTCGTTGGTGGTGTCAGGCGCTATACATGGGATGCCGACCCGGCATCGACCGCGGCGCAGCTCAACCGCATATCGCAGTTCGTCATGCGGTCCCGGCCGGGCTCCGGCTGGTCATGGGCTGACCTTCGCCCAATGCGT
>NZ_FQUP01000010.1:0-2500 GCF_900129325.1 Kaistia soli DSM 19436
CTGAGTGCTGCTTTGTGGGAGGCTTGTGTGGGTAGGGATGCGTTTAGGTGGGGGGCGTTTGTTGTGGGCGATGTCGGCGCGTGGATCGCGCCTGCGAGCGTGAGGGGTGTTCAGATGCCTGACGCTCTGCTTGTGTTGTTGCCTGTGCCGCTGCTCACGCGCGCGGCTTGTCGGTTGCTTTCAGGCGCGTCATCTCAGCCTGGGCGGCGGGTTCGCTTCGGGGTGCTGCGGGGCTTGGAGCGCGACCTTTGGTTACCCGCCGTTCGGCGGTTGCATCGTGGATCGCGTCTGTTGGGGAACATGGTTGTCCTGGCGGCTGTCCGCCCCCTCCCCCCACCGGCGGCAGCGCCTTGGGGCGGCTCTTATGTTTCGCATGGAGCGGGCCGTGTTGTGTTGCCGCCGGAGCCGGGCCGTCGCCCCCCACCTTCCGCTGTTCGCGGACGACAAAAAGCCCCGGCGGGCATTTCTGCGCGTCGGGGCTTTTTGAAAGGGTGTGAAGAGAGATTGGATACGAACTTTGCAGGCCTGGCGGCGACCTACTCTCCCGTGTCTTAAGACAAAGTACCATTGGCGCGGAGGAGTTTAACGGCCGAGTTCGGAATGGGATCGGGTTCAGGCTCCTCGCCATGACCACCAGGCCGGCAAAGTTCGTATCGGATTTGAAGAAGCTGTTGTCACTGACGCTTCATCCGTCGGGATGAGCATGGATTAATGAGGGCGATCAAGCCTATCGAGTGATTAGTACCGGTAAGCTACATGCGTTGCCGCACTTCCACACCCGGCCTATCGACGTGGTGGTCTACCACGACTCTCAAGGGAAAACTCGTTTTGAGGTGGGTTTCCCGCTTAGATGCTTTCAGCGGTTATCCCGTCCGTACGTAGCTACCCTGCAATGCGGCTGGCGCCACAACAGGTCCACCAGAGGTACGTCCATCCCGGTCCTCTCGTACTAAGGACAGATCCTCTCAATTTTCCTACACCCACGGCAGATAGGGACCGAACTGTCTCACGACGTTCTGAACCCAACTCACGTACCACTTTAATCGGCGAACAGCCGAACCCTTGGGACCTTCTCCAGCCCCAGGATGTGATGAGTCGACATCGAGGTGCCAAACGATGCCGTCGATATGGACTCTTGGGCATCATCAGCCTGTTATCCCCAGAGTACCTTTTATCCGTTGAGCGATGGCCCGTCCACGTGGGACCACCGGATCACTATGGCCGTCTTTCGACTCTGCTCGACTTGTCAGTCTCGCAGTCAGGCGGGCTTATGCCATTGCACTCGACGAGCGATTTCCGACCGCTCTGAGCCCACCATCGCGCGCCTCCGTTACACTTTGGGAGGCGACCGCCCCAGTCAAACTACCCACCATGCACTGTCCCGGACCCGGATGACGGGCCGCGGTTAGATATCCATATTCACAAGGGTGGTATTTCAAGGATGGCTCCATCCGAGCTGGCGCCCGAACTTCAAAGCCTACCACCTATCCTACACATGCAAACACGAATACCAGTGCAAAGTTGTAGTAAAGGTTCATGGGGTCTTTCCGTCTGACCGCGGGAACCCCGCATCTTCACGGGGAATTCAATTTCACTGAGCGGGTGCTGGAGACAGCGGGGAAGTCGTTACGCCATTCGTGCAGGTCGGAACTTACCCGACAAGGAATTTCGCTACCTTAGGACCGTTATAGTTACGGCCGCCGTTTACCGGGGCTTCGATTCAAAGCTTGCACCTCTCCTCTTAACCTTCCGGCACCGGGCAGGCGTCAGACCCTATACGTCGCCTTACGGCTTCGCAGAGCCCTGTGTTTTAGGTAAACAGTCGCTACCCCCTAGTCTGTGCCCCCTATACCTGGTTGCCCAAGTACAGGGCCTCCTTCTCCCGAAGTTACGGAGGCAATTTGCCGAGTTCCTTCAGCACCATTCTCTCAAGCGCCTTGGTATACTCTACCAGTCCACCTGTGTCGGTTTAGGGTACGGTCTATACGCGGGAGCTATTTCCTGGAACCCCTTCACGGCACGGTCAATCCAATAAGACCGTACAATACACGGGATTCGTCACTACCCGCAGGCTGGGGAATATTCACCCCATTCCCATCGACTACGCCTTTCGGCCTCGCCTTAGGAGCCGGCTAACCCTGCGCAGATTAGCTTTACGCAGGAACCCTTGGACTTTCGGCGACAGTGTCTCTCACACTGTTTGTCGTTACTCATGTCAGCATTCGCACTTCCGATACCTCCAGGATCTCTCACGAGTATCCCTTCGCAGGCTTACGGAACGCTCCGCTACCACGTGATCTTGCGATCACATCCACAGCTTCGGCACATGGCTTGAGCCCCGTTACATTGTCGGCGCAGGAACCCTTGTCTAGACCAGTGAGCTGTTACGCTTTCTTTAAATGATGGCTGCTTCTAAGCCAACATCCTGGTTGTTTTGGGATCCCCACATCCTTTCACACTTAGCCATGATTTGGGGGCCTTAGCTGGTGGTCAGGGTTGT
>NZ_FQUP01000010.1:7500-85281 GCF_900129325.1 Kaistia soli DSM 19436
GCCTGTCGCGCCATCATATCATCCGCCAGTGCGAAGCGAGCCTGAAGCGGCTGCGCATCGACGCGATCGATCTCTACCAGCTTCACGAATGGGACGGCCAGACGCCGCTGGAAGAGACGATGGAGGCGCTCGATACTCTCGTTCGCTCAGGCAAGGTGCGCTATGTCGGCGCCTCGAACTTCTCGGGCTGGCAACTGATGAAGGCGATGGAGACCTCGCGCGCCAACCGCTTCTTGCCGCTCGTCAGCCAGCAGATTTATTATTCGCTCGAATCCCGGGATGCCGAATATGAGCTGATTCCGGTCACGCTCGACCAGGGCCTCGGCGTCCTCGTCTGGAGTCCGCTGGCGGGCGGCCTGCTCTCGGGAAAATATCGTCGCGGCCAGACTCCGGCCGAGGGCGGGCGCCACCTCAACGACTGGCACGAACCGCCGATCGCGGACGAGAACCGCCTCTATGACACGATCGAGGTTCTGGTCTCGATCGCGGAAGCGCGCGGAGCCTCGGCGGCCGAAGTGGCGCTGGCCTGGCTGCTCGGCCGCCCGGGCATCACCTCGGTCATCATCGGCGCACGCCACGAGCATCAGCTGACCCGCAATCTCGGCGCGGCCGAGATGAAGCTGACGGACGACGAGCACAGCCGCCTCGACGCGGTCAGCCTGCAGCGGCTGATCTATCCGTATTGGCACCAGCGCGACAGCGCCGCCGCGCGGCTTGGCGCGCCGGAATTGAGCCTCATCGGCTCTTATCTGAAGCGCTGACAATACAGGGAGGAGCGCCATGGTCGCCAATGACAACCCGGCGGAAGCGATCGGGCGCACCAAATATGATCGGCTGATCGATGCCGCGAAGGCATTGCCGAAACTGCGCGTCGCGGTGGTTCATCCCTGCGACACGGCATCGTTAGGGGCCGCGCTCGATGCGGCCGCTCTCGGCCTCATAGAGCCGATCCTGGTGGCGCCGCCGGCGAAACTTGATGCCGTTGCCGTGGCCGGCGGCTTCGACATCGCTCCCTTTCGTCGTGTCGCCGCCGCGCACAGCCATGACGCGGCCGACAAGGCGGTGGCGTTGGTTCGCGCCGGCGACGCCGACGCTTTGATGAAGGGCAGCCTGCATACTGATGAACTCATGGGGGCGGTCGTCGCGCGCGAGACCGGGTTGAGGACAGCCAGGCGCATCAGCCATTGCTTCGTCATGGACGTGCCGAGCCATGACGATCCCCTGATCATCACCGATGCCGCGATCAACATCGCCCCGACGCTGGATGAAAAGCGCCATATCGTCCAGAACGCCATCGACCTTGCAGCGGCGCTCCATTTCGACAGTGCCCGCGTCGCCATTCTTTCCGCCATGGAAACCGTCAATCCTGACGTGCCCTCGACAATCGACGCGGCCGCCTTGTGCAAGATGGCGGATCGCGGCCAGATCACGGGCGGGATCGTCGATGGACCGCTGGCACTCGACAATGCCATTGATCTCGGCTCGGCCGAGATCAAGCATATCCGCTCGCCGGTCGCCGGCCGGGCCAACATCCTCGTCGTTCCCGATCTCGAGGCCGGCAATATGCTGGCAAAGAGCCTGACCTTTCTCGCTGATGCCGATGCGGCGGGCATTGTCGTGGGCGCACGCGTGCCGATCATCCTCACGAGCCGCGCCGACTCGCGGAAGAGCCGTCTTGCATCCTGTGCCGTTGCCGCCTTGCTGGCGGCACAACAGCGCGCGACGACGGCGGCCGCCTTGCTGGCGTGATCGTCCGCCTATCCCGGCAATGCCGATCTGTCAGCCGACGCGGCGAGTGCTGCCGAAACGCCAACTGAGCCGGATCGAAGGTTGCGCGGTGGCGCTCCCAAGTTATGCTAACTGGACGGGTGCGCTCGAGCATGGCGAGGAGAGAATGCACCAGAACGAAACAATCCAGCAGATGGTTCTCCGCTGCGTCGATTGCGGGCATCTCAACGAATTGACCTATGACCAGGGCGCCGATGGCGAGCAGCTCGGCTGCGCACGCTGCCGCTCACGGCTCGGCACCGTCGGCGCGGCGAAGCACCCGACGCGTCATTGACGACGCCGCTTCCGGATCCGATGCGCTAGAGCCGGTCTGAAGTCACGGCGATGGCCAACTGGTAGTCCGCGCTGCTGCGCGGGCCGAGCGTATCACCGATCAGGCGGCCATTTTCGACGCGCGGCAATGTCGTTCCCGGCTCGATGCCAAGCGCGAAGACGCCGGACTGATAGGAACGCCAGACGAGCAGCGAAGGCAGCGCCGCCTGGCGATAGGCCAGCGTCACGCCGATGCCAAGCGCCGGATTGCGAAGGCCGACGCCGAGATTGCCATTCTCGTCCGGCGGCAGTTCCAGATGATCGACGATCTCGCGCGTGTCGGACCGCGGCCTCGGTGGCAGTTCGGCGAAACGCGCCGCGAAATCGCCGAAACCGCCGGTCAGTTCGGTCGCCGCGTCGAGCAGCGGATAGCCGAAATTGAAGTGATAGAGCAGTGCGTGCGGCGCCGGGTTGAAGCCGCAATTCGTCACGCGGTCGTCAAGTGTGATCGTCCGTCCGCCAAGCGGCAATTCGATGCGCCGACGACGCTCCAGCACGTCGCCGAATACGCCCGACTGCCGCACCACGCCCTCGCACCACAGCACGCCGCGCTCGACATCGAGCCCATACCCCGCGAGATGAGCCTGCAGAGTCGAGACTTCGCCATGCTGCGGAAAGTCGCGCTCCGGCCGGTGCGGGCTGACGCTCGTATCGCCGGCGGCACGGCGCGGCGGACCATAATAGTCGAGCCCGCAAGTGACGAGGAAGCCGTCGAAATTGCGCAGGAACCCGAAGCCATTCTCGCTCGAGGAAAGCTGCGGCGGATAGCGCATCTGGTTCGGCGAGTGCCAGCCGAGCTGCACCTGCCCGAGGCTCAGAGCTGACAGATCGAAGCCACGATCGACAGCGACCTCGAAACCGACGCCTGCGGCGTTGCGCGCGATCAATACGCGCTGGCCGCGGCCGGGCCCGTCTTCCAGGCGGAACAGGCGGATTTCGGCGAGCGCACGGAGATCGGGCGTTTTCGCCGCGAGATCAGCGTCCGAAAAATCGACGGGCAGGAAATCAGTCATCCGGATCGGACCTCGCTGGCGCGCCCGCGAGAGACGCGGATCTCCGCCCGGCCACCGCCACGATCATCGCGACGTCACGAGCGGTCCTGCCTTGGTAGCGTGTTCCGTCATGCCTCGCCATCGCCAGGATGGCGCGACACGGCCTTGTCAACGACAGCCTCGGTCGGCGTGATCCGGGTCTTGAGAATGATCACGGCCAGAAGGGCAACGAGCGCAAACAACACCATCGGGAGTTCAGGCGAGATCCCCGCCAGCATCGAGCCGCCAAGCACGCCGATTGCTTCGCCGAGAAAACCGAGCGCCGTATTGTTGCCAAGCACGGCGCCCTGCCGTTCGGGCCCAACCCGCGCTGACAGCAGCCCGCTGAGCGAGGCAAACGAAAGCGCTAGAGCGATGCTCGCAAGCGCACCGAAGGCAACCGCGACGCTCGCACCCGCCGGGACGAGCACCAGAAGAACCCCGAGCGCACCAAGTGTCGTCGAGATCATGCCAAGGCGGCGCATGTCGACCCGCCCGACGAGGATCGGCATGATCACGAGATTGCCGATGCCGGCCGTCAGCGCCAGCGCCGCGTAATCGACCGTCACCTCGCCGACCGAAAGGTCGAACACATCGACCAGATATTCGGTGATGACACGCCAGAAGCCCATCGACGCGACGAACACAAGGAAATTAACCAGGTAATAGGCGCGGAGCGGCTTGTCGGTAAAGACGGTCAGCAGATTGCCGAGACTTGCCGCGATTTTCTGCGATTGGGCGCGGGCATCGGGCGCGTGGGTCTCGCGGAAGAAGACGACAACCGTGGCGAGCGTCGCCGCGAGGATCGCGAGCATCGCGAGGAAAGGCGGCATGTAGCCGAACCGCGCTGCCGTCGCCCCGCCGAGCACGGGCCCGAGCACATAGGAGACGCTGACGACCGACCACATATAGCCGAGATATTTCGGCCGCTCGTCGGGATCGGTGGTGTCGGCAACGACGCTGGTGCCTATGGCGGCATTGGCCTCGCCAATTCCGCAGGCCGCGAGCGCGAAAGCCAGCAACCAGAGCATATGCGTCGCGAGGCCGATGCAGATGAGGCCATAGGCGATCGTCGTGACCGCTAGCGAGGCGACCAGCACCGGGCGCCGGCCATAGCGATCAGACAAGGCGCCGAGGACGGGCGACCCGACCACCTGTGCCATCGGATAAAGCATCAGCAGTACGCCGAGCAGCAGCGAGCGCAGCTGCATCGACGCGCCTTCGGGCACATAGGGCGATGTCGGCGACAGCATCATCGGCACGAAGAGCGTCGCCATCATGGCATAGCCGAGATAGGAAACGCCGACGATCGCATAGACGGGCACGAGGCGAACAAGCGGCTTTGGCGCTGCAGTGCCCCGCAATTCGACTGCCGTCATCATCCCCCCCGCTCAAGCCCTGCTCGAAGTCTGGTACGAACCCGCCTGCGAGCGCAACGCCCTTCAGCCCGAATAGAGCATCAGCCAGCCGGCGCCGGGACAATCGAACAGGGCTTCAGCCGATCCGGCGAAGCTGTCGACCCCGAGCGGCACAGCCATGACCCGCGCGGAATCCCATCCGGCAACCAAAAGATGACCGGCATGAACGAGGAGATGCTGCGGCCATGCCGCTCCCGCGTCGATTTCAGCAACGAGCTTCGGCAACCCACCCCGCACGTCAAAAGCCGCGATCGTGTCATGGCCCCTGTTGGCGAGATAGACGAACGCTCCATCAGTCGAACGCTGGATATCGCCGGGGTAATTCCGGTTGGTACGCGTCTTTGCCGGCCCGGCCCGGAGTGTGCCCGGTGCAGTGGTCCAGTTGGATGGGCCTTCGAGAAAACCGACTGCAAGGTTCGAAGCGAGCTCGCCGCTCACCGCAAGCCGGCCGTCGGGCAGGAACACGCCATGGCGCGGTCCGGTGCCCGGAGGAAGGTGGTGATCGCCAACGGGCTTCAGCACCGCCGCGCCAGGTGCATCGAGATCGACCGTAAAGCTGCGGATGCGATCGCCACCGAGATCGATGACAAACAACTTCCCGTCATGAAACAACGCCTGATGGGGATGGGCTGCCTCCTGCCGCTCCGGATCGGGTCCGCCGCCTTCGAGGAGCAGCTTGGCGGGCGGCCCCTCAAAACTGCCATCCGCAGCAAGCGGCATGAGCGTCAAGTCGCTGGAGCCGTAGTTGACGGCGACCAGCAGCCGGCCTGACGGATCGACCGCGATGAAGCAGGGGTCATCGCCACTCAGCGCCTCGCCGATCGGGGCCGCCGCCTCACCCGCGACGTGCCATGCGAGGATCACCCCGCGCACGCTGCCGCTGCCATAGACGACCGGGAGCGTCGGGTGACGGCATAGCGATGAGAGTTGGCCCACCGTCGCGAGTTGCGATCCCTGCCAGCCGCCCGGACCGCCGACGAACCGCCAGAGCCCGTGCTCGGGACCTCTCCCGCGCGCTGCAACCAGCAGGCTCTCGCCCTCTCCGAAGCTCACCTCAGCCATCCGCTTGTCTCCTGGATCTGGCGATTGCTCTTGGGCGGCGCGTGGTCCGCGAATCGGCACAAAGGATCAGCCAGCACTGCACCACCGGCAACCATTCAAAGGCAAAGACGCAAAGTACCAAACGCTTAGCCATTGCGCTTAGTATCTCGCCATGATACTTAGCCATATGGAACAGTATCAATCCGGCCTCGATGGGATCTTCCAGGCGCTTGCTGACCCGACGCGCCGCGCGGTGATTGGGCGGCTTGGACGCGGGCCGGCCAGCATCAGCGAACTGGCAGAGCCGTTCGAGATGGCCCTGCCATCCTTCATGAAGCACATCCATGTGCTGGAACGGAGCGGCTGCATTATCACCCGAAAAGACGGCCGCGTCCGGACCTGTGCGATAGAGACCGCGGCGCTCGCCATCGTCGGCGACTGGCTTTCAGCCCAGCGCGCGCTCTGGGAAGGCCGAACCGATCGCCTCGAACAATTTCTAGCCGAAGCGACAGACCCGAAGGAGACGCCGCGATGAACCGCCCATTCGATCCTGACCGCGACCTCGTGATCACGCGCATCATCAAGGCACCACGCCGGAGCGTGTGGCAGGCTTGGACCGAGCCGGCCAAGCTCGAGCGCTGGTTCCTGCCGGCGCCCTCGCTCTGCCGAGTCATCACCCTTGATCTGAAGCCGGGCGGAGCGCTGCTGACCGAGATGAGCGAGAACGGTGGCGCATTCCTGCCGCATATCGACGCCTGCATCCTCGCCGCCGACGAGGATGAGCGCTTCGTGTTCACCGATGCGCTGACCGCCGGCTGGCGGCCAGGCAAGGAGCCCTTCATGACGGCTGTGATCACCATGAAGGACCATGCCGAGGGCACGGACTACACTGCCCATGCCATGCACAAGGACCCGGAAACCCGGGCCCTGCACGAAAAGCTTGGCTTCCATGAAGGTTGGGGCACCGTGACCGAACAACTGGCCCGGCTCGTCGAAGCCGGCGCCTAGCGGGGCCGAGCCCGCGTCAGTCGCGCAGCAATTCGTTGACTGAGGTCTTGGCGCGCGTGCGCTCATCGACGCGCTTGACGATCACGGCGCAGTAGAGCGACGGCCCTGGTGCGCCATTCGGCAGGGGCTTACCCGGCAGCGAGCCCGACACGACGACCGAATAAGGCGGCACACGGCCGACATGCACTTCGCCAGTCTCGCGATCGATGATCTTGGTCGAGGCGCTGATGAACACGCCCATCGAGATCACCGAGCCCTCGCCGACGATCACGCCTTCGACGACTTCGGATCGCGCCCCGATGAAGCAGTTGTCTTCGATGATCGTCGGGCCGGCCTGCAACGGCTCGAGAACACCGCCGATGCCCACCCCGCCGGAAAGGTGCACATTCTTGCCGATCTGCGCACAGGAGCCGACCGTCACCCAGGTATCGACCATCGTCCCCTCATCGACGCGCGCGCCGAGATTGACGAAGGACGGCATCAGGATCGCGTTCGGCGCGATATAGGCCGAGCGGCGGACGATGGAGCCCGGTACGGCGCGGAAGCCGGCCTTGGTGAACTCGGCATCGCCCCACCCGTCGAACTTCGACGGCACCTTGTCCCACCAGGTCGCGCCATCGGGACCGCCTGAAATCGCGACCATCGGATTGAGGCGGAAGGACAGCAGCACCGCCTTCTTCAGCCACTGATGCACCACCCAATCGCCGTCGATCTTTTCGGCGACGCGGACCGCGCCGGCATCCAGCAGATCGAGGGCGGTGACGACCGCCTCGCGCACGGCACCCTTGGTATCGACGCCGATCGTGGCCCGATCCTCGAAGGCGGCCTCGATGGTCGATTGCAGGCTGGCGAGATCGGCTGATGTCATGACTGTATCCGGCTCCGTTTGGTCGGCCGGGACGATATCGGCGATTGCCGTGATGTCAACGCAAGAGGCGTCGTGTCCTCAGGGCGAAGTCGTCCTGGCGGCGAGACCATCGACGATGCGGGTCAGGAAGCCGCCAAGATCATCGGTGAGATAATCGATATGGGCGCCTTCGCTGCCCTCTGTTTCCCAGGCCTCGGCGAGGATCGGCTCGGTCCCGCGCGGCACGATCAGCACCGTTGCCATGCCGAGTGCCTTGGGTACTTCGAGATTGCGGGCGAGATCTTCGAACATCGCGGCCTCGCCGGGAACGACGCCATTTTCGGCGAGGAAGCGGGCATAGGTGTCCGGGTGTGGCTTCGGAACAAGGTCGGCGCGGGCGATGTCGAAGATGTCCTCGAAGCCGCTGCCAAGGCCAAGACGCGCCATCACCTTCTCGGCATGCACCCGCGACCCATTGGTCAGGATGTAGCGCTTGCCGGGCAGGCGCGCGATCGCATTGGCCAACACCGGATCGGCCTCGACCGGCGAGTGATCGATATCGTGCACATATTCAAGGAAATCGTCCGGCGCGATGCCATGCTCGACCATCAGCCCGCGCAACGTCGTGCCATAGCGGCGATAATAATCGCGCTGTAGGAGCTGCGCCTCGGCCTGACCGAGCGAGAGCAGCTTCTGCACATAGTCACGGATGCGGACGTCGACCTGCGCGAAGAGATTCGTGTGACGCGGATAGAGCGTGTTGTCGAGATCGAACACCCAGGAGCGAACCGGCGCGAAGCGCTCCAGATCCGGCTGGTCGCGGAGCGGGGGCTTGTCCATCGTCAACGTTTGATCAGCGTTCCGGCGCCATGCTCGGTGAAGAGTTCGAGCAGCACCGCGTGCGGGGTCTTGCCATCGAGAATGACGACGCCCTCGACGCCCCGATCGAGCGCCTCGATGCAGGTCTCGACCTTGGGGATCATGCCGCCGGAGATCGTGCCATCGGCGATCATCGCCTTGGCTTCCGCGACCGTCAGCTCCTTGATCAGGTGCTTGTTCTTGTCGAACACGCCGGGGACATCGGTGAGGAACAGGAGGCGCGAGGCATGGAGCGCACCGGCGATCGCGCCCGCGAAGGTGTCCGCGTTGACATTATAGGTCTCGCCATCCTCGCCCGCGCAGACCGGTGCCAGCACTGGGATGATCTCGGATTTGGCGAGCACTTCGAGGACTTCGGTGCGCACCGTCTTCGGCTCGCCGACAAAACCGAGATCGACGATCCGCTCGATATTCGAATCAGGATCGACGATCTTTCGGGTCAGCCGCGTCACCGTGACCATGTTGCCGTCCTTGCCCGTGAGGCCGATGGCGCGGCCGCCGGCTTCCGTGATCGTCTGGACGATTTCCTTATTGATCGAGCCGGCCAGCACCATCTCGACGACCTCGACGGTTGCCTTGTCGGTGATGCGCATGCCAGCCGCCCATTCGGACTTGATGCCAAGGCGCCCGAGCATCGCATTGATCTGCGGCCCGCCGCCATGCACGACAACCGGATTGATTCCAGCGAGCTTCAGCAGCGTGATGTCCTCGGCGAAGGCTTTGCCGAGTTCCTCATCGCCCATCGCATTGCCGCCGAACTTCACTACGACGGTCTTCTCGTCGTAGCGCAGCATATAGGGGAGTGCCGTAGCAATCAGCTGCGCAGTCAGCACCGGGTCGATGCCGGAGGTGATCCGGGGGTCGGTCATAGGAAATCTCCGCTCGGGGCAGCGCTCTATAACGAGTTTGACATGGCGGAACAATGACGCCGCGCCATCTCCGGTCAGACGGCGAGCGCGGCGATTTCTGCCCGCAGGCGATCCATGCCGAGGCCGGTCTCCGAAGAGGTGGCAATGATCGTCGGATGCGCCGCCGGACGTCGCTTGATGGCGGCCGCAGTCTCCTCGACGACGCGTTCCAGCCCGCCGGGCTTAAGCTTGTCGGCCTTGGTCAGCACGATCTGGTAGGAGACAGCCGTGCTGTCGAGGAGGTCGAGCGTCTCGAGATCGTTGGCCTTGAGCCCATGACGCGCGTCGATCAGCACATAGACGCGGCGGAGCGTCACCCGGCCACGCAGATAGGCGCGGATCAATTGGTTCCAGGAATCAACCAGTTGCTTCGGTGCCTCGGCATAGCCGTAACCCGGCATGTCGACGACAATGACGCCGGCGCCGGAAGAGAAGTAGTTCAGCTCCTGCGTCCGCCCGGGCGTATTCGAGGTGCGCGCCAGACCGATGCGGCCGGTCAGCGCATTGATCAGCGACGACTTGCCGACATTCGAGCGACCGGCGAAGGCGATCTCCGTCTCGCCGATCGGCGGCAGTGTCTCGATCGAGGGCACCGACCGCAGGAAGTTCCACGGCCGGGCGAAGAACAGCCGCCCGGTCTCGATACGCTCGGCCTCTTCCCGGATGCGGGCGAGTTCGTCGTCGCTGATCTCGGGCATCAGTCGAGGCCTTTTCGCATCGGGGTCTCGCCCTTGCGCATCAGGTCTTGGCCTTGGTCGGCTTGCCGGGACCGGACTTCGGACCCGGCTTGTTGGCATTGGCCGGACGCGCCGTAGCGGCGGGCTTCGCCGAATTGCCGGCGCTGGCGACAGCCGTCGTCGGCGTAGTAGTCGGCTTCGGCTTCTTCTTGAAGGTTTCCATGATGTTGCCGAGCAGGTTCACGTCCACGCCCTGCCGCCGCATGATCACATATTGCTGCGCGATCGAGAGCGTGTTGTTCCAGCTCCAGTAGATCACCAGGCCAGCCGGGAACGAGCCGAGCATGAAGGTGAAGATCACCGGCATCCAGGTGAAGATCGCCTGCTGCGCCGGATCGGCCGGCGCCGGATTGAGGCGCATCTGCACGAACATCGTGATGCCCATGATGATCGGCCAGATGCCGAGCATCAGGAGATGCGGAGGCGACCAGGGGATCATTCCGAACAGCGTGAAGATGTTGGTCGGATCGGGCGCCGAAAGGTCATGGATCCAGCCGAAGAACGGCGCATGACGCATTTCGATGGTGATGAAGATCACCTTGTAGAGCGAGAAGAAGACCGGGATTTGGATCAGCACCGGCCAGCAGCCGGCCAGCGGATTGATCTTCTCCTTCTTGTAGAGCTCCATCACCGCCTGCTGCTGCTTCACCTTGTCGTCGGCGTAGCGCTCGCGGATTGCGGCCATTTCCGGCTGCACCTTCTTCATCGCGCTCATCGACTTGTACGACTTGTTGGCGAGCGGGAAGAAGATGGCCTTGACCAGCACGGTGACCAGCAGGATCGCCACGCCGAAATTGCCGAACAGCTTGTAGAAATAGTCGATGACGTAGAATAGCGGCTTGGTGAAGAACCAGAACATGCCCCAGTCGATGAGGAGATCGAAATGCTCGATCTTCAGATCGTCGCGGTAGCCGTCGATGATCGAAACCTGCTTGGCGCCGGCAAAGACGAGATTTTCGGTCGTGGCGGTCGCCCCAGCCGCAACCTGCACAGGCTGGCCCTGGAAGTCGGTCTGGTAGAGGCCCGGGCCTGTATCGACATGCGAGAAATGCGCGGTGAACGGCGTGCGGTCGCGCGGGACGATCGCGGTCGCCCAATATTTGTCGGTGATGCCGAGCCAGCCGCTCGCAACGTCCGCGAAGCTCTGCGGGCCTTCCTTCTTGATCTTGGAGTAGGTGATCTCCTGCAGATGCTGGTCGCCCATCCAGCCGATGAGCCCCTCATGCAGGATGTAGTAGCCGGCAACCGTCGGCTCGCCGAGGCGCGCGACCCGGCCATAGGGCGAGAGCGCGACCGGCTGGCCGGTCGAGTTGGTCACATCGTCCCGCACCGTGAACATGAAGCTCGGATCGATGGAGATGATGCGCTTGAAGACCAGGCCGGCGCCGTTATCGTAAGTCAGCGTGACCGGCGTATCGGGCGTCAGCTTGGCGTCAGCCGGCGCGGTCCAGACGGTGTCAGGCCCTGGTACCGTCGTGCCCGCCGGCGCGCCGACCCAGCCGAATTCGGCGAAATAGCCATTGGGCGCGCCCGAGGGCGACAGCAGGATGATCGTCGGGCTGTTGGGATTGACGGTCTCGCGATAGCCCTTGAGGCGCAGGTCGTCGAGGCGAGCGCCCTTGAGGTTGATCGAGCCAAAGACCGAGGCGGTGTCGATCGGCACGCGGGGCGTCGCTGCGAGGGCGGCTTCGCGCGTCATGTCGCCGGTGCCGACGACCTGTGTCGGCGCGCCTGTGGCCGGCGTGGTGCCACCGGCGACCGGCGCGGTGCCCGCAGCCGTGGTCGTTGTGGGCGTATTGGCGGTCGTCACGGCGGCCTGTTCGCGCTTCGTCTGGTCGAGGCGCGGACCGGCGATGAAATACTGCCAGCCGAACACGACCGCGATCGACAGGGCGACGGCCAGGATCAGGTTGCGATTGTCGGTCATCTGTCGGATCTTTCGGCGGAACGGTCGTTCGGGCCCGTGAGGGCGGGTTCGTTCGGTAAAGCGGGGTGCGGCGCGCGCTCGCCGTCATGCGCCTTGGCCACCGATCGTTGCGTCGGCGCCCTATCAGGCGTGCGATCGAGCGAGGCAAGGCCTGAGATAAGGTCGCGCACCAGGTCTTCGAAGGGCTGCGACAGTGCGGCGCGGCGGCCGATCAGCACGTAGTCGGAGCGGGCACTCGCATGCGGCGCGGCGACAAGGCGCACAGCCTCGCGCAGGCGGCGGCGAATTCGGTTGCGCTCGGGCGAATTGCCCATCTTCTTGGTGACGGTGAAGCCGAAACGCGGCCCGGCCTCACTGTCACGATCACGCTTCTGCAGCAAAAAGCCGCGCCGGGAAGCGCGAGCTCCTCCGGCGGCGGCTAGAAATTCAGCGCGTTTCTTGAGACGCCCCATGGTCTTCTGTCGATCCATGGCGAGCCTTTCCAGGCGCCGGCCGGCTGCGTTGCTGGCCGAAAGCGTCAGGCGGTCAGCTTCTTGCGACCCTGGGCGCGGCGCTGCGCGATGACCTTGCGGCCGCCAACGGTTGCCATACGGGCGCGAAAACCGTGCCGACGGGCGCGGACGAGCTTGCTCGGCTGATAAGTACGCTTCATGGGTCGTCACCGCCTGGGGCGGCCCTCATTCAATCTGTTTCACATTCGGAGGCGCGGCGGGCCCGCTCCGAAGTGAGGCATGCCCAGGGCATGCGACCTCGGCACGCATGCAGCCTGCTCTCGTCGAGCTCGGCTTATACGGAGAAGGTCTGGCCAAGTCAACGCGCCGCGCCGATCCCCCTCGCCTTCAAATCGCCGCGCCGCCCCGTCAGCAAAATCGACACGAAGCTGGCGATTCGCGCCTGTTTGACGGCGACCCGCACCCTGTCGCATCATGGCAATTGATCGCGTTCGGCGCAGCAACAGGCTGCACCAGCAGGAAGCGCAGGTCTTTCGGATATGACATCGGGAAGCCTGCCGTCGCACGGCGCGAATTCGAGGAGGACGGGCGGCATGTCTGAACCGGGCCAGCAGGCCGGCGATGCCGAGGCCATGACAGCGCCGGTGATGGACCATCCGCCCGCGGCGCGGCGTCGCCGTGTGCCGAGCCTCTCCGTCAAGCTCATGATTCTCACCGTCATCTTCGTGATGGTGACCGGCGTCGCCGGTTTCATACCGACCATGGCGACTTTCCGCCTGCGCTTTCTGGAGGACCGGCTGGCAACAGCGCAGGCCGCGAGCATCCTGCTCGATTCGGCGGCTTGGAGCGACGTGCCGCGCCGTGTGCAGGACGAATTGCTGGCAACGGTCGGCGCCACCGCGATCGTAGCGCGCACGGGCGACGCGACGCGCCTTCTGGCCGCGATCGAGATGCCGCCCACGGTCGACGAGACGGTCGACCTGCGCGATTCGATGTCGCCCGGCTCGATTGGCGCAGCCTTCTCGACGCTTCTCGCCTTCGAGCCGCGCACGCTGCGCGTGATCGGGCCGACGCACGACGGCAACAATCTCGAACTGGTGATCAGCGATCGCCCGCTCAGGGCGGCGATGCTGCGGTTTGGCGGCTCGATTCTCGTCCTCTCGGCGCTGATCTCGATCATCGCAGCCATTCCGATCTATATTAGCCTGCAGCGGCTGTTCGTGCGGCCGATGCGGCGCCTGTCGCAGGCAATGGTCCATTTCTCGGAGGATCCCGAGGACAAGACGCGCATCATCACGCCGAGCGGGCGCACCGACGAGATCGGCGTCGCTGAGGAGGAACTGGCCGCGATGCAGCGCCAGCTCTCGGACACGCTGCTGCAGAAGGCGCATCTCGCCGATCTTGGCCTAGCCGTCTCGAAGGTCAATCACGACCTGCGCAACCTTCTGGCCTCGGCACAGCTCTTCTCGGACCGAATCGCAGCCCTGCCCGACCCGTCGGTGCAGCGCTTCGCCCCTCGGCTTGTCGCAACGCTCGGCCGCGCCATCGACTATTGCCAGACGACACTGGCCTATGGCCGGGCCCGCGAGCGCGAGCCGAGCCGCCGCCTCGTGGCCCTGTCGCGGGTCGTCCGTGACGTCGTGGAGGTTCTCGGCCTCGAAAGCCATGCGACGATCCGCTGCGAGATAAAGGTCGAGGGTGGCTTCGAGATCGATGCCGATCCGGACCAGATGTTCCGCGTGTTGCTCAATCTCTGCCGCAATGCCGTCCAGGCGATGGATGGCGAGCCGGACCCAGCGGTGATCCGCCGCCTGAGCGTCGAGGCCGAGCGCCAGGGCACCGTGGCGCTGATCCGCGTCTGCGACACCGGCCCCGGTGTGCCGGAGCGCGCACGCGCCAATCTGTTCCAAGCCTTCCAGGGCGGCGTCCGCCCGGGTGGAACGGGCCTTGGGCTTGCTATCGCCGCCGAAATCGTACGCGCCCATGGCGGTACGATCCTGCTGATCGACGGCGACGGCCCTGGCGCCGTCTTCGAGATCACCCTCCCCGACCGCCCCGTCGCCTTTGACAGAGCCCGCCGCGCGCAGGCCCGCTGAAGCGCAACTCCGGCGGCCTCCCACGCGATGCGACGCTTTGCCGGCGCCAAATCCGTTCGACACCACGCGCCTGTGGAGAGGTGGGAAAACGGCGCTTGCAATCCGCCAGGTGAGCGGCTAGTTAGACGCCGCCGACGCCCTCCGGGGCGCAGCATCTGCCCGAA
This sequence comes from Kaistia soli DSM 19436, assembly GCF_900129325.1. Taxonomy (GTDB): domain Bacteria; phylum Pseudomonadota; class Alphaproteobacteria; order Rhizobiales; family Kaistiaceae; genus Kaistia; species Kaistia soli. The sequence continues at coordinate 22,109 of NZ_FQUP01000010.1, forward strand.
GCGTTGCTTCGCGGCCAGATCGGCAGGCGCCCGTAGCTCAGCTGGATAGAGCACCAGACTACGAATCTGGGGGTCAGGAGTTCGAATCTCTTCGGGCGCGCCAAATTTCTTCTCTTCTTCAGCGATGGCGAACGCTCAACACTACCGATTGCCGCACCGATGCGGATATCGCGTATCTCGGCGCTATCGTTGGCACGCACGCGGCCTCTCAATGCAGCACGGGTCATCGCTTCGGACAGGATCGATGACGAGGCGTTCGATGGTGCGCCGCGGAAGGCTTCATCACCGCTTTGTCACGTCGCAGATCGCTTCGATCACCGTCTGGTCGAGCTCGCGCGGCAGATCATGCCCCATGCCCTCGATCGCCAGGTGGATCGCGCCCGGGATCGAAAGCGCCGTATCGAGGCCGCAGGCCGGCGGGATCAGCGGATCGTCGCTCCCGTGAATGACGAGCGTCGGCGCGGTGATGGTCGCCAGACGCGCGCGCCGGTCCCCCGCCACTGCCATCGCCGCGATCTGGCGCGCTGTGCCGCCAGGATCATAACATCGTCTTGCTTCTTCCAGCAGAAGCGCACGATGGGCTTCTTCATCGAATGGATAGCTCGATCCGGCAATCCTGCGCGCGAAAACGAGGCGCGCCGCCAGAAACCCTTCTGAATCGACCATAGGATCGGGTGCGGGACGCATCATCATAGCCATGACGTCGGGCGCAGCCTGCGGCAGGGACGGATTGCCTGTGCTCGACATGATCGAGGTCAAGGAGCAAACCCGATCGGCGTGCTCGCTCGCCAGGATTTGCGCGATCATGCCACCCATCGACCGTCCCACCACGTGAACTCTCGCAATGCCGAGCGCATCGAGAAGGCCGATGGCATCGGCCGCCATGTCGTGAAGCGTATAGGGCACATCCGGTTGGCGCCCCGCCATCAACGCGGAGGCCAGCGCCCCGAAATCCGGCGTGGCTGCGGAACAAAAATGCGTGGAGCGACCGGCATCGCGGTTGTCGAAGCGGATGACGCGATACCCCCTTGCGGCAAGCCCCTCGCAAAAGGGCCGCGTCCACCGGATCATCTGTGCTCCAAGCCCTGAAATCAGCAGGATGTTTTCATTGGCGGCATCGCCGAATTCGTCCCAGGCCAGTTCCATGTCTCGGACCTTTGTGAGGGTCAACAGATGCGCGAATATTACCCGGATAATATGATGACGTCAATTATATACGGGTAATATATATATGACCGCACCATTCAACGGCGAGAATCCCGAAAAGTCTGGCCGGCATCGTTCCTCTCGTTGGCGCTCGCGCGGTCCAACGGCCGACCGAAGCCCTGACCTTATCTGTTGCCCGCGATTTCCGTCTCCGCTTCGAAATACGTGACCCCAGTATCGGCCCAGCACGAGGGGCGCTTTGAGCGCCCGTCGCGAACAGCGCTCCGGTCAGCGCAATCCCGGTATCGCGAATCCACCATCGCTGAGGATGGTCTGGCCGGTGACGAAGCGGGCTTCGTCGGTGCAGAGCCATACGGTGACAGCCGAAACATCCTCGGGCTCGCCGAGGCGCTTGAGGGCCGAGTGCGCCGCGAGGGCCTGATAGAGCTCGGCGCTCAGTCCATCCGACATCGGCGTCCGGATCACGCCAGGCGCGACATTGTTGACGCGGATGCCAAACGAACCGACTTCGAACGCCAGCGCGCGCACCATGGCGTTGAGGCCGGCCTTGCTCGGCGCATAGGCCGACATGCCGGCCGTCGCCGCCTCCGCCACGAAGGACGAGGTATTGATGATGCTTCCCCGCCGGCCCGAGGCGATCATTGCCTTGATCTCGGCACGCGCCAGAAGCCAGACGCCCCGCAGATTGGTGCCGATGACCGTGTCGAAATCCGCGGCCGTCAATTCGATGATCGGCTTATAGGCGCCCATGATGCCGGCATTGTTGAACGCGGCATCAAGCGGACCAAGTCTTCGCTCCGTCTCGGCGACGAGCCGCTCCACGGCGTGCTCGTCCGAAATGTCGGCCGGAAGCACGATCGCCGTGCCGCCCTCGCGCTCGATCGCGCTTCGAACCTCCTGCAACGGCGCCTCGCGTCGCCCGGCCAGCGAGACCGCCGCGCCTTCCCGCGCAAACTGGAGCGCTGCGGCCTTGCCGATGCCGCTTCCGGCGCCAGTCACGAGGACAACCTTGTCGGTAAACCGGCCATTCGTCTGGATGGTCATGACGTTCTCCTTTGGCTCCTCCAAAAAGATCGTTCATGGCAATGATGAAACAATCGGCTATTTTGTCAGGAGACCCATGAACAGGAAGCACCAATGCGTGGCGTGGAGTATGCTGAGCTGGACGTGTTTCTGGCCTTGGCGCGGGAACGCAGCTTTCGTCGCGCCGCCGATACGCTGGCGATCTCGCCCTCGGCTGTCAGCCATACGATCCGCGCGCTGGAAGAGCGGCTCGGCGCCAGGCTCGTCAACAGGACGACGCGGAGTGTCGCGTTGACAGAAGCCGGGCGACACCTCGAGCAGCGGCTAGCTCCCGCTTTCGCGGACATCAAGGGCGCGGTCGAGGCCATCGCCAGCGGCGGAGACCGACCAAGCGGGCTCCTGCGCCTGACGGTTCCGCGCGTCGCCGCGCAGATGGTGTTGGCGCCCATCCTCGGGCGCTTTCTGACCGCCTATCCTGATATCCGCCTCGAAATCACCGTTGACGACGCGCTGGTCGACAGCGTGGCCGACGGCTTCGATGCCGGGATCCGGCTGGCCGAGCACGTGCGACGCGACATGGAGGCCGTGCCGATCGGCGGCGCGATGCGCGGCGTCGTGGTCGGCTCGCCCGCCTATTTCGCCGCAAATGGCGCGCCGGCCTCGCCCCACGACCTTCATCGGTTTCGCTGGCTCAACTATCGCCAGCCCTTCAGCGGCCGGTTGCTGCAGTGGGAATTCGAGCGCGGCGGCGAGGTCGTTGCGTTGTCGCTCGACGGTCCGCTGGCGTCCAACGAAGCCGACATGCTGATCGCGGCAGCACTCGATGGTGCCGGCCTCGCTCATCTGACCGAGGCGACGATCACCGATCTGCTCGCGTCCGGCCGACTGGTGCGGGTGCTTGACGACTGGTGTCCACCCTTTGACGGATGGCGGCTCTACTATCCCCGGAGCCGGCATCTCGCCCCCGCCTTGCGTGCTCTGATCGATTTTCTAACCTGACCGCGAATGGGGCCCGGCAGGGACGGGCATGTCTTACAGTGCTTATGCCGACCCCCGCGAAGGCATATCGCGGCACACCGACAGCACGATATAGCGCAACCATCGATGGGCGGGGTCGGCTTCCATGCGAGGGTGCCAGAGGGCAAAGACGGCGATATCGGGGGTTTCGACCGGAAGCTCGAAACCGATGAGACCGTCCGGATCGGGCGCGGCGCCGAGGCATGATCGCGGCACCAGCGCCACCAGGTCCGATTGACGCGCGATACCGAGCGCATCCGGAAAGCCGGGCACGATCGCGACGATGTGGCGGCCGAGCCCGAGCAGCTCAAGCGCCGCGTCGACCGGGCCGTGAAAGCGGCCGCTTCGTGAAACCACCACATGTTTCGCTGCCGCATAGCGTGACGGAGTCATCGGCTCCGGGAGCAGCGGATGCCCGGCCCGCACCACCCCGACGAACCGATCGCGAAAGAGCAGATGGGTGCGGATCTCAGGGGCAAATGCGCCGAGCACCCCGATCTCAAGATCGATCTCGCCTTCGCGCAGCGGCCCGGCATCCTTCAGCGGTTTGGGGGAAAAGCGCAGCCGCGCGTGCGGCACCGCCTTGGCGAACGCGATCACAAGGGGAGCGGCGAAGAGACTGATGAAGCCCTCATTCGCTCGAATGACGAAGGTCCGGTCGAGCGCGGCGAGATCGAGCGCATCCGAGCTTGGGCGGAGCACGTCCTGAACCTCGCGGGCAAGCCGATGCACGCGCTCGCGCAGTTCCAGCGCGCGCGGCGTCGGGACCAGTCCGCGGCCGGCACGCACGAGCAATGGATCGCCGGTGGCCGCGCGGAGCCGGGCAAGGGTTCGGCTCATTGCGGAGGCGCTGAGGCCAAGCCGCCGTGCTGCGCCGGTCACGCTGCCTTCGGCCAGCAGCGCATCGAGGGCCGGCAGCAGGTTGAGATCGATCGTGTCCATGGCCGGAGACTATACGGCTCGCCATCCAGCACATAGCGCTGAACGCAATCATAGTGTGCGTCCTGTGCGGCTGGCGCCTGCTCTGAGCAATCGGCACATTCGCCGAAGATCAACAGGCGAAGGTCATCGATCGGGACATCGACACTGTTCCGACCCACAGGCACCGCCACTGAGGGCACGTCCATGAAACTCATCGGGATCGAGGAACATTTCCTCACGGAAGACATCCAGGATGCCTGGCAGGCCATCGCCCTGGAGGCGACCGACCCGAGCGTGGCGTTCCATGCCAACGCCGTCGGACGCCGACTGCTCGACCTTTCCGACGAAAGGCTGGCGCTCATGGACGAAACCGGCCTCGACATGCAGGTGCTGTCGCTGACGACACCGGCTCTGCACGACATCGGGCCCCAAAGCCCCGATCTGGCACGACGGACGAATGATCTGCTCGCCGAAGTGGTGGCACGCCATCCGGCTCGGTTTCAGGCGCTGGCGACGCTGCCGGTCGCCTTTGCCGACGAGGCGGCGCGCGAGTTGGAGCGCTCTGTCACCGAACTTGGGTTCAAGGGGACGATGCTCTCTGGCCGCGTCGGTGACGTCAACCTCGATCACCCGATGCTTTTCCCCCTCTTCGAGGCTGCGGCGGACCTCGGGGTTCCGATCCTTCTGCATCCGCGCACGCCCCCGAAGGCGGTCCGCGACGCCTATTATTCCGGGTTCTCGCCTGCCATCGACGCGGCCTTCGCCAGCTACGGACTTGGGTGGCACTATGATGCCGGCATCCAGTTCCTGCGCCTGCTGCTGTCGGGTCTGTTCGATCGGCTGCCGAACCTTCAGATCATCCTCGGCCATTGGGGCGAACTGGTTCTGTTCTATGCAGAAAGACTTGCAGCCATGGATCGGGTCAGCGGCCTCGCGCATCCCATCGCGACCTATCTCAGGCGTAATCTCCATGTCACCGCGAGCGGCATGTTCCTGCCCCATTATCTGGAACGCGCGGCAGCAATCGTCGGGACGGAGCGGCTGCTTTTCTCGACCGACTATCCCTACCAGTATCGGCCCGGCGGTGATGCGCGCGGGTTCCTCGAGACCTGCGGGCTTGCAGGGCCGGATCTCGTGGGCTTTGCACATGGCAACTGGGAAAGGCTCACCGCAACTGCGTGACATTCGCCACGCCCGTCATCCGGGGCCGTCACGCCGAGGCCGCCTTCCGATTCGGAAAGACTGCCTGCAAATGGGCCAGGAAGGCGCGGACGGCCGGATTGGAGCGGCGGCTCTCCGGCCATACCGCCGTGATCGTGTCCCGCTCGACCGCATAGTCGGCCAGCACCGGCACAAGCTCGCCCCGCGCCACATAGGGAGCGGCCACAAAGCTCGCGCTCATGCCGATGCCGCCGCCGGCGACGAGCGCGGCGATCAGGGCTTCGCTGGCATCAACGGTGATGCCGGATGGCGGCACCAGCTCGACATCACGGTCGCCGACACGGAAGGGCCAGCGCAGGACATGGCCGCTGCTTTGATAGCGGAAGTTGACGGTGTCATGCGTCTCCAGGTCTTCCGGATGAGACGGGGCGCCGCGCGCGGCCAGATAGGCGGGCGAGGCGAAACAGCCGAGGCGATGCGCCGCCAATCGCCGCGATAGGAGCCGCGAGTCGGCGAGTTCTCCGATCCTGATCGCGACATCGATCCCTTCCTCGACGATATCGACGAACCGGTCGCCGAGACGCAGATCGACCGCTACCTTGGGATGGCGCTGGCGAAATGACGGCAGGGCCGGAGCGATCACATGGATGCCGATCGGCAGCGATGCGGCGATCCGCAGCGTGCCCGAGGGCTCCGAGCGCACGCTCATCGCCACCTGCTCGATCTCCTCGGCTTCGCGCAACAGCCTGAGCGCTCGTTCATGCAGATCGCGTCCCTCCGGCGTGAGCGCCAGCGAACGGGTGGTCCTGGTGATGAGGGCCACGCCGAGATTCTGCTCCAGGCGCTGGATGCTCTTGCTCACCGCCGATGGCGAAATCGATAGCGACCGGGCCGCTGCGGTAAAGCTGCCCGTCGATGCAACACGGGCGAAGGCGATCAACCCGGTCAGCCGTTCAAGCGCGATTAGTTCCTTCATGGAATGATTGAAGCGATTTCAGGCGCGATTATCAATCCAGTCATTCGCCGCCATATCGTCTCCATCGAGAGTCACTGGATGGAGCGAGCGATGAACACGACCATGAAGGCTGTCCGCCTGCACGCATTTGGCGGTCCCGAAGTGCTGCGCTACGAGGATGCGCCGCGGCCGGCCGCAGCTTCAGGCGAAGTGCTGGTCCGTATCCATGCAGTCGGCCTCAACCCACCGGATTGGTATCTCCGGGACGGATACCGGTCGCTTCCACCCGGATGGCAGCCGCACCCCGCCTTCCCGCTGATCCTCGGATCGGACGTGTCGGGTGTCGTTGCGGCCGTCGGCGAAGACGTGTCAGATTTCAGCGTCGGCGATGAGGTCTATGCGATGGTCCGCTTCCCTGCCGACGTCATGGAAGGCAGCAAGGCCTATGCTGAATATGTCAGCGTGCCGGCATCGGACCTCGCGCTGAAGCCCGGCGACGTCGACCATGTCCACGCGGCCGGCGCGCCGATGTCGCTCCTCACCGCCTGGCAGTTCCTGATCGCGCTCGGCCATGACGAGCCCAACCCGTTTCAATCCTACCGGCATGTTCCGCCGCAGCTGGAAGGCAAGACGGTTCTCGTCAACGGGGCCGGCGGCGGTGTCGGGCACCTGGCGGTGCAGATCGCCAAGTGGCGCGGCGCGCGCGTCATCGCGGTTGCGTCGGGGAGGCATGAAGCGCTGATGCGAGAACTCGGCGCCGATCAATTTATCGACTACGCGAAGCAGGCGGCCGACGAGATCGTGCGCGATATCGATGTGGTTCTCGATGCCGTAGGCGGTCCGGGCACCGGCCGTTTCCTCCAGACCCTGAAGCCGGGCGGCGCGCTGCTCCCCGTGTTCCCGCTGGGTTTCGCTGGCCAGGCCGAGGCCGAACGACGGGGCGTCACGGTCTCGACGACGCAGGTCCGCTCCAGCGGCGCGCAACTGGCCGAGGCCGCTCCCCTGCTGGCCGAGGGTACAATCCGCGTCGTCATCGACAGCACCTTCCCGCTCGCCGAGGCTTTGCGGGCCCATGAGCGGGCCACCCACGGCAACATCCAAGGCAAGATCGTCCTCACCGTCGTCTGACCGGAACAACAGTCCGGTCATCGCCGAAGCCGATGACCTGCGGTCCCCAAACACCCAAGGAAACCGCCATGCTGATTGCGACAGGACACGTCCACGTCGAACCCTCCGATCTGGATGAATTCGCCACCGATCTCCAGGCGCTTGCGGAAGCCAGCAGGCGCCGCGACGGAAACCTTCTCTATGCAGTCGCCGTGGACGACCGGGCTGCCGGGCGATTGATTGTCGTTGAGCGATGGCGGGATCAGGCGTCCCTCGCCGCTCATCTGCAGGCATCGGACACCGGTCGATTCGTGAAACGGTGGCAGGGTCGGATGAGAGCGGACATCCGCAAATACGACGCCGTGAACGAACGGGCCGTCGCGGAAGAATGAGGGGGAACGCCGTCTTCTGAGAAAGGCCAACCTTCCTTGAACGATTCTCTGCGGGTGTGAGCGGCCTTATGAATCTGCGGCAGGCTGGGTCGCGGTGCTGCGGGCAAATCGGCCGGGCGGCTGTCCGACATGGCGGCTGAAAGCCGTGCTGAACGTGCTCGCCGAGCCATAGCCGACCCGTTCGGCTACGTTCGAGATCTCGCTTCCCTGCTGGCGCAGGAGGTTTTTTGCCAGCGCCATGCGCCATCCCAGCAGATATTCCATCGGCGGAACGCCGACATTCCGCGAAAATCGGTCAAAGAAGGCGGATCGGGACAAGGCCGCCTTCTTCGCAAGATCGGCCATCGTCCAGGACCGCGCCGGATCGGCATGCATCTGCCTGATAACCTCCGCCAGCCGCTTGTCGCTGAGACCGCGCAGCAATCCAGCGGGGGCATCGCTCGATTGTGTCTGCCGTAGAGCCTCGACCAGCAAGATCTCGACCAGACGGGTGAGCATCAGCGAGCGACCCACACGATCCGCCGCGGCCTCATCGATGAGGAGTTTGACCAGTGTTGTCAGCCTCTCCACGCCGCGGACATGAATTTGTTCCGGAAGAAGCGACAGGAGAAGGCGGGCATCGTCGTTCCCGAAGTCGAAATAGCCCCCAAGAATCCGGACATCGGCTGGACCGGTCTGCCGGCCGTGGCGAACTTCCCCAGTCGCCGCTGCGGCGACATCGGGATCGATCGTCTCAGGCGTCACCGGCTCGAATCCCGCCATCGTGAAGCCCGGCGTCGTCGGGAGCAGAACGAAGTCGCCGGCTTGAAGAATAAGCTCGACCTGGCCATCGACGGCTAGTCGGCAGGACCCGTCGATCACGATCGCGAAGCTGGGATGGCCGAAATCCCGGTAACGGACACCCCAGCGACCAGCACCGCTGATGCCCTTGGTGAAAACGGCCCGCGGATGCAGCAGCGCGATGATGTCTGAAAGCGGATCGGTCATTTCTGGACTATGACAAATGAATTATGGACTTTCAATCGTAGATAGTCCGGACGACCTTGCTAGCATGGCTTCATCACCCACCCAAGAGGCTTTGAACCATGAAAACCATACTGATCACCGGCTGCTCTTCAGGCTATGGGCTTGAAACAGCACGCTATTTTGTCTCCCGGCAGTGGAACGTCATTGCGACGATGCGCGCGCCGCGCGAAGACATCTTGCCGCGTTCGGAGAACCTGCGCGTTCTGCCGCTCGACGTCACGAGCGACGCCAGCATCGCCCGGGCGATCGAAGCCGCCGGACCGATCGATGCGCTAGTCAACAATGCGGGCATCGGCGTCGTTGGCGCTTTCGAAGCAACCCCGATGCCCCACATCCGCAAGGTTTTTGATACCAACACCTTCGGCGTCATGGCCATGACGCAGGCCGTCATTCCCCAGATGCGGGAGCGCCGATCCGGCGTGATCGTCAACGTGACGTCGAGCGCGACCCTCGCTCCGATGCCCTTGGCGGCTGCGTACACTGCCAGCAAACAGGCCATCGAGGGCTTCACTGGCTCACTCGCTCACGAGCTCGGGCACTTCGATATTCGGGTAAAGCTCGTCGAGCCCGGCTATGCGCCGACCACCAGCTTCCCCCAGAACACGTCGGTACGGGTCGAAGACCTGATTCCGGCAGCCTATGCCGCGTTTGCGGCGCCGATCTTCGAGGCCTTCGCGCAGCCCGCCTTGACCACGCGGGAAATCGACGTCGCGGAGGCCATATGGCGGGCGGTCCACGACGGCGCCGGCCATCTTCGCTTTCCGGCCGGGGCGGATGCCGTCGCGCTCTCCCAAGCCGCTTGATCATAGATGAGCGCCAGCCTCGATCCATCGAGAGCTGACGTCTCTCCGGCGCCAAATTTGTTTCCAATCACGGAAAGCATCTCGCCAAGCGTCACGCCTGTTGCTATAGTTTCCACATTTGGAAACCATAGGTGCGCCGTGACCCTGACGCTTTACATGCATCCGCTTGCCTCGTTCTGCCACAAGGTACTCATCGCGCTCTATGAGAACGAAACGCCGTTCGTGGCCGAGACCGTCGACTTCAGTAATCCCGGCGCGGCGGCGGCGCATCTCGATCGATGGCCGGTCGGCAAGATCCCCGTGCTGCATGACGGCGTCGCAGACCGCATCGTTCCGGAAACGACTATTATCATCGAATATCTGCAGCGACATTTTCCGGGCCCTGTTCGGCTCATCCCGGATGATGCCGACGCGCAGCTCGAAGTCCGGCTCCTCGATCGCTTCTTCGATCTCTATGTCAGCGTACCCATGCAGAAGATCGTGACCGATCGCCTTCGTCCCGAGGGCGGCACGGATCCGCATGGCGTCGCCGAGGCGCATGCGATGCTTGATCTGGCCTATGCCATGATCGAGACGCGGATGGCGGGCCGTGAATGGGCGGCCGGCGATGCCTTCACGCTTGCGGATTGTTCGGCACTGCCGGCCCTGTTCTTCGCCTCGATCGTCCATCCGTTCGCCGACGACCAGCGGCTCCTCGCCGACTATCTGGACCGACTGATGCAGCGGCCCTCGGTCATGCGCGTCCTGACCGAAGCGCAGCCCTATTTTGGGCTCTTCCCTTATCGGGATGCCATGCCGAAGCGCTATGCCGAGGCCCGCTGGTGACCGCAGAACCGCCCGACCACTTTGACCGCCTCTTCCAGGCGCTCGTCGATCCTTACCGCAGGGGATTCATCGAGCGGCTGGCCAAAGGGCCGGCCTCCGTCACCGAACTCGCCGCTCCGGCCGATGTCGGCTTGCCGGCCGTGCTGAAGCATCTCCGCGTCCTGGAGGATGGCGGCATCGTGGCGTCCGAGAAAATCGGACGCGTGCGCACCTATCGCATCCGCGCCGATGCGTTCGCGAATATCAATCAATGGATCGGACAGCGGCAGGCCGACATGAACGCGGCGTTCGACCGCCTGGCCGTCCTGATGGCCGAGATACCGGAAGAGAAGGATCACTGATGGGCGTCGCCGTGGACCACCGCACCTTCGTCATCGAGCGCGAACTTCCCGGCAGCGTCGGGCATGCGTTCCGCTTCTGGTCCGATCATCAATTGAAGCGGCGCTGGACCAGCTGCCACCCCGATTGGCACGTCATCGAGGACCGGCTCGACTTCCGCGTGGACGGCGGCGAGCGCCTTCTCTGGCGGATGCCGGACGGCACCGAACAGGCGATGCTCGCCCACTATCTCGAGATCCTGCCATTCGTCCGCATCGTCTACGCCTACACGATGCGGACGAATGGCAGCAGCATCTCCTCTTCGCTGGTGACGGTCGAATTCGGCGCGCGCGGCCCGAGCACAATCATGACCTTCACCGAACAGGCCGTCTTCGGCCGCGCGCGCGACGGCGATATCCGCGAAACCGGCACCGGGAGCGGCTTCGACCGTTTGCGCGACATCATGAGCGCGGAACAGGCGCAGTCCGACGCCGTAAAATAGCGCCGCCGCTTTGAGCGAGCGCAATGTGGGGAACAGGACGAACGGTTATCCGGGCCTGAGACGGCAGGTCGGATGGCCGAGGCCTGCCGTCTCAGCGGTCCAATGCGGGACCGGAAGGGCCATCGGACGATCTGGCAATGAACGCACATGTCTCGCCGATGACGGCAACGCCGCCTCCCCTCGCCGAGGTCGCGCGCCGCATGGTGCCCCGCTATACCTCCTATCCCACCGCACCGCACTTCTCGCCCGCCGTCACGCCGTCGATCCATGCCGGCTGGCTCGAACAGGTGGCGAAGCGGGGCGAAGCGGTCTCGCTCTATCTGCACATCCCGTTCTGCCGTTCGATCTGCGCCTATTGCGGCTGCACCACCAAGGCCTCGCTTCGCGACGCGCCGATCCGCGCCTATGCCGCGGCGCTGCATCGTGAAATCGCGCTCGTCGCCGCCCATGTCGGCCGCGTCAGAGTCTCGCATCTGCATTGGGGTGGCGGCACGCCGAATATCCTGCCTCCCGACTGCATGGCGGCGCTGGTCGATGATCTCGCGAGCCGCTTCTCGTTTCAGCTCGATATGGAGCATGCTGTCGAGCTCGATCCGCGCCACGTGACGCCGGACGGGGCGCGGCAGCTCGCAGCGCTCGGCGTCAACCGGGCGAGCCTCGGCATCCAGACGCTCGATCCCGTGGTCCAGGAAGCCATCGGGCGCATCCAGCCCTTCGATGTCGTCGCCGCATCCTTCCTGGCCCTGCGCGAGGCGGGTATCAATGCCGTCAATGCCGATCTGATGTATGGCCTGCCGCATCAGACACTGCCGATGATCAAGGATACGGCCGAGCGCATGCTGACGCTGCGGCCGGACCGGATCGCCATCTTCGGCTATGCCCATGTGCCCTGGATGAAGCCGAACCAGAAGCTGATCGACGATGCGGCGCTGCCGAGTTCCGAGGCACGCCTGGAGCAGGCCAGTGAGGCGCGGGCCGTGTTCGAGGCGGCCGGCTATATCGAGATCGGCATCGACCATTTTGCCGCGCCGGACGATCCGCTCGCCCTCGCGCGGCAGGCGGGCCAGCTTCGGCGTAACTTCCAGGGCTATACGAACGACGCCGCGACGACGCTGATCGGCATCGGTGCTTCGTCGATCAGTCGCACGCCCCAAGGCTTTGCCCAGAATGCCCCGGATACGCTCGGCTGGCAGCGCGCCATCGAGGCCGGCATGCTGCCGATTGTGCGCGGCAAGGCCTTCGAAGGCGAGGATCTCATGCGCGCGGACATCATCGAGAGTCTCCTCTGCGATTTCGCGGTCGATCTCGCGGCGGTCGCGAGTCGGCACGACACCACGCCCGAAGCGCTCGCCGACGCGGTCGAGCGGCTGCAGCCGCTGATTGCCGCCGGCTTCGTCGCGGCGGATGGCGATCGCATCGCTATCCTCAGGCACCGCCATGAGATCGCACGCGTCGTCGCCTCCGAGTTCGATACCTATCTCGGCCGCGGCGGGCGGCATTCGGTGGCGGTCTAGGCGTCAGAACGCCTTCGCCGCAACGGGCGCGCACCGATTGCGGCGCTTCGTCCGGGGTGCCGTGACGCGGGATGCTTGATTGCTGCCGCACCGCATGGCAACGAAAGGCATGTCCTCCTCCGCCAGCACACCCGCCGCCGATCCCGTCGCCCTCCTCAGCGCGCTCATCCGCTGCCCGTCGGTAACGCCCGCCGAGGGCGGCGCCCTCGCGCTTCTCGAAAGCGTGCTGGCTCCTGCCGGCTTCCGCGTTTCGCGGCCCGTGTTCAGCGAAGCCGGCACGCCCGACGTCGAGAATCTCTTTGCGACCATCGGCTCCGGGTCGCCGCATCTGGTCTTTGCCGGCCACACGGATGTCGTGCCGCCCGGCGACGCGGCGCGCTGGCGTCATGATCCCTTCAGTGGCGCAGTCGACGAAGGCTTCCTCTTCGGCCGCGGCGCCGTCGACATGAAGGGCGGCATCGCGGCCTTTCTCGCCGCGGCGATTGATTTCCTCGGCGGCCGCAACGGCACATTCAAGGGCTCGATCTCGCTTCTGATCACTGGCGACGAAGAGGGACCATCGCTCAATGGCACGGTCAAGCTGCTCGACTGGGCAGCGCGCGAGGGTCACCGGTTCGACGGCGCGATCGTCGGCGAGCCGACCAATCCGAAGGCCCTCGGCGACGCCATCAAGGTCGGCCGGCGCGGCAGCCTTTCCGGGCGCATCACCGTGTTCGGCCGCCAGGGCCATGTCGCCTATCCCGATCTCGCCATCAACCCGATCCCGCAACTGGTCAAGCTGGTGCGGCGGCTGACGGCGGAGGCTCTCGACGACGGCTCGGAGCGCTTCGATCCGTCCAACCTGGAATTCGTCGGCCTCGACGTCGACAACACCGCATGGAACGTCATTCCGGCCGAAGCGAGCGCCCGCTTCAACATCCGCTTCAACGACCAGTGGACGGTCGAGACGCTTGAGGCCTGGCTTGCCGCCCGGCTCGACGAGGCCGCTGGCAACGAGATTGCCTATGAACTCGATCTGCAGCCGGGCTGGAGCCAGTCCTTCCTCACCCATTCGCCTGAATTGATCGATGCGCTGAGCGATGCCGTCGAGGCCGTGACCGGCCGCCGGCCGGAGCTCTCGACATCGGGCGGCACCTCGGATGCGCGCTTCATCAAGGACTATTGCCCAGTGGTCGAGTTCGGCCTTGTCGGGCAGACGATGCACCAGATCGACGAACGCGCGTCGGTCGATGACCTCAGGGCTCTGACCGCCATCTATCGCCGGTTCCTTGACCGCTGGTTCGGTTAAGGCACGGCCGCCGATGTTCGATCCAGCTTCTATCGCCGCGATCCGCAGCGCCTTCGATCTCTTTCTCGGCCGGCGCGATGCGCTGGCGCGCTTCGATGTCAGCATCGACGGTTTCTGGCATTCGTTCCGGGCGATTTTCTACGTTCTGCCCTTCTTCGCGATCAACGCGGCGGTCGAGCATCGCATGATGCTCTCCGATGCGGTCGTCGAGAATGTCTCCGACGGCGCCTTCGTCGCCGCCCGCCTCGTCGACTACGGCATCGACTGGATCGCGATGCCTGCGCTGCTCGCTTTGTTCGCGCAGCGGCTCGGCATATCCCGGACGTTCGCCCCCTATATCGTCGTCCGCAATTGGGCGCTGGTCGTGATGTCGGCGCCGCAAGCGCTGGTCTCGCTGCTGCTCGGCTTCGGCATGCTGTCGTTCGAGATCTCGGCTGCCGTGTCCATGATCATCCTCGGCGTGATGCTCCGCTTCCACTACCTGATCATCCGCTGGACGCTCGCGAAGTCGGTCGCCTTCTCGATCGGCCTCGTCGCCGCGGATATCGCGCTAAGCCTCGTCCTCAGCGAGGTCATCGACCGTCTGTTCGGGCTCTGAACCCGGCGCTGCGGGATAGTCGACGCGGACGAGATAGAGCCCGCCGGGAGGCGCGACCGGGCCGCAGGCCTTGCGGTCGCGCGCCTCCAGCACCGCGCCGACCGCTTCGGGAGGCCATTTGCCCTCGCCGACCTTCTTCAGCGTCCCGACCATCGAGCGCACCTGATTGTGCAGGAACGAGCGCGCCGACACCTCGAACAGCACCTCGTCGCCCCGCCGCGAGATGACGAGCGCATCGAGCGTCTTCATCGGGCTCCTGGCCTGGCAGTCGGCCGAGCGAAAAGTCGTGAAATCGTGGTGGCCGATCAAGAGCGCCGCCCCTGCGCGCATCGCCTCGATGTCAAGCCGGCGTCGGACATCCCAGACGCGGTCGATATCGAGCGCGGCCGGGGCGCGGCGGTCGACGATGCGATAGAGATAATGCCGCCGCGTCGCGGAACGTCGCGCGTCGAACGCGTCTGGCACGGCGTCGGCGCTTATGATGGCGATCGGTGCCGGTCTCAGCTGGGCATTCATCGCATCGCGGATGCGGTCGCCGCGCCAGATGCCCGGCAGATCGAAGTGACCGACCTGCCCGAGCGCATGGACGCCGGTGTCGGTCCGGCCAGCCCCCTGCAGCACCGCCTTCTCGCCGGAAAAGCGGAAAATCGCCTCTTCGATCGTCTGCTGCACCGAGGGCGCATTGGCCTGCTTCTGCCAGCCGGCATAGGGCCGGCCGTCATATTCGATCAGGATCTTGTAACGCGGCATCAGCCGAGCCGCGCGCCTGGCGCAACCACCGCCCCGCGCAGGAACGCCTCGGCGGTGAGCGGCTTGCCGCCGGCGCGCTGCAGCTCGACGAGGCGCACGGCGCCCGTGCCGCAGGCGACCGTCATGCGGTCGTCGAGCACCGCGCCGGGGAGGCCCGCGCCGTCGGCGAGCGTCGAGCGCAGGATCTTCACCCGCTCCGTCCTGCCGGCGAGATCCATCTCGCACCAGGCGCCGGGAAAGGGCGAGAGACCGCGGATATGATTGTGAACCTCGGCCGCCGGCCGCGACCAGTCGATGCGCGTCTCACCCTTGTCGATCTTGGCGGCATAGGTCACGCCGTCCTCGGTCTGCGGGACCGCGCCGAGCGCGCCACGCGACAGGGCCGCCAGCGCGCGCACCATCAGATCGGCACCGAGCCGTGCCAGCCTGTCATGCAGGTCGCCAGTCGTCGCGTCGGACGGAATCGCCAGCCGCTCGGCCATCGCGACGGGGCCGGTGTCGAGCCCCTCCTCCATGCGCATAACCATGACGCCGGTCTCGCTGTCGCCAGCCATGATGGCGCGATGGATCGGCGCGGCGCCGCGCCAGCGCGGCAGGAGCGAGGCATGCAGGTTGAGACAGCCCTCGCGCGGTGCGTCGAGGATGGGTTTCGGCAGGATCAGGCCATAGGCGACGACGACAGCGACATCGACATCGAGCGCCGCGAAATCCGCCTGCTCCGCCTCGCCCCTTAGCGAACGCGGCGTGAAGACCGGGATGCCGAAGCGCTCGGCGATGGCATGGACCGGCGACTTCCGCTCCTCCATGCCGCGGCCGGCTGGACGCGGCGCGCGCGAATAGACGGCGACAACCTCATGTCCCTGGCCGATGATCTCGGTCAGCGTCGGCACCGCGAAATCCGGCGTGCCCATGAAGGCGATGCGGAGGCTCATTGCCTCATGCCTTTTCGTCGGCGCGGGACTTGAACTCCGGCTTGATCCCGGACTTGGCGGCCTTGACGAATTTGCGGATCACCATCTCGCGCTTGAGGCGCGAGAGATAGTCGATGAACAGCGTGCCGTTGAGATGGTCAACTTCGTGCTGGATGCAAGTTGCCAGCAAGCCTTCGGCATTCATCTCCTGCTGCTTGCCATCCCGATCGAGATAGCGAACCCGCACGCCAGCCGGACGCTCGACCTCGGCATAATAGTCGGGGATCGAGAGGCAGCCTTCTTCATAGACGGAGCGGTCGTCGGTGGAGGCGACGATCTCGGGATTGATCAGGAAGAGCGGCGTCTTCGCATCGCCCTCCTCGCGGCCGGACACATCGATCGTTACCACGCGGCGCGGCACGCCGACCTGGATCGCGGCGAGACCGATGCCGGGCGCCTCGTACATCGTCTCGAGCATGTCGTCCATGAAGCGGCGCAACTCGTCGTCGACGCGCTCGACGGGCGCGCTGGCGAGACGCAGCTTCGGGTCCGGCAGGGTGATGATATCGAGCTTGGCCATGAAGTTCCTCGGCGATGCCGCTCCAGATAGGCAATCAGGCCGAAAGGGTCAATCGCCGAAACCGGCCGGCCGCTTGAGCAATGCGGGGCAACGTTCTCGTTTTGATCTGGTTTCGCGGCAAAAATCTGCTATCTCGTTTGAGCCATGCAGCAGCCCCTCTTCATTGTCGCCGGACGATCGATCACCCTTGGAGAAGCCGTCCTGGCCCTTTGCGGGCTGGCGGCTCTTCTCGTCATCCTACTGGTGATCGCGATCTGGCGCGGCCAGCGCCGTCAGGCAGAGGCGGAAGCCGACCGCTATGCCGAGGAGCGCGCCGTGGAGGACCGGATCGGCGAACTCGTCCGCCTGCAGAGCGAGATGACCGGTCGCATGAATGCCATGGCGGAGGTGCTCGGACGACGCCAGGCCGATCTGGTGCATGGTCTTTCCGAGCGGATGGACATGCTCGGCCACCGCGTCGGCGAGAAGCTCGCCGAATCGACCCGCTCCGCTCATGCCGACCTTTCGAAGCTCAACGAACGCCTCGCCGTCATCGACACGGCTCAGAAGAACCTTACGGAATTGTCGAGTCAGGTCGTCGGCCTTCAGTCGATCCTCTCCAACAAGCAGACGCGTGGCGCCTTCGGCCAAGGTCGGATGGAGGCAATCGTGCAGGATGGCCTGCCGCGTGGGCGCTATGCCTTCCAGGCGACACTTTCCAATGGCAACCGGCCGGATTGCCTGATCGAATTCCCGAATGGCACACCCGGCCTCGTCGTTGACGCCAAGTTCCCGCTTGAGGCCTGGAACGCCATCCGCGCCGCGTCGGGACCGGAGGCCTTGCGCGCCGCCGAAGCGCAGTTTCGCCGTGACGTCATCCGCCATGTGCGCGACATCGCCGAGCGCTACCTGATCCCCGGCGAGACGCAAGAAACGGCCTTCATGTTCGTGCCGTCGGAATCGGTGTTTTCCGATATCCATGAGCGGTTCGAGGATGTCGTGCAGCAGGCGCATCGCCTTCGGGTCGTGATCGTCTCGCCCTCGCTGCTGCTGCTCTCGATCCAGGTCATCCAGTCGGTGCTGCGCGATGCCGAGATGCGCGAGCAGGCGCATGTCATCCAGAACGAGGTGCGCAAGCTGATCGAGGATGTCGGCCGGCTCGATGACCGCGTCTTGAAGCTGCAGTCGCATTTCGGCCAGGCGACGAAGGACGTCGAGGACATCCTGATCTCGACCCGCAAGGTCAAGCAACGCGGGGCGCGAATCGACGGCCTGGAATTCGGCGAGGAGGCCGCCGAGCCTGCACCGGCGCTGCAGCGCGATTTGCTGGCAGGCGAATGAGCCGATGAGCGCCGCCGGCCGCGTCCTTCGCAGCGCCGCCGCTTATTTCGCCGTCGTCTTCTGCGCCGGATTCATCCTCGGCATCATCCGCACGCTGTGGCTGGCTCCGCGCGTCGGCGCGACGCTGGCGGTCGCGGTGGAGCTGCCGATCTTACTTGCCGTATCTATCATCGTCGCGGATCGGCTCATGCGCCGTTTCGCGGTCAGGGGACGGCGCGAGCCCCTCTTCATGGGTGGCTGCGCCTTCGTCTTGCTGATGCTGGCTGAGTTCACTTTCGCCGCAGGGCTCGCCGGAACGTCGCCTGCCACCTATGCCGCCTCGATGGCGACCCCGGCGGGCGCGCTCGGCCTTTTCGGCCAGATCCTGTTCGCGCTCATCCCCACGGCGTTGGCAACCCGAGCAGCACGTCAGTAACCGCGCCCATGCTCCGCGAGAAAAGCGGCTTCCTCCGGCGTATTCTCCCGCCCGAGAACGGCATTGCGATGCGGGAAGCGGCCGAAACGGCGGATCAGATCGCGATGCTTGATCGCGAAGTCGAGATAGTTGCGATAGGTGTCCGCCTGGGCTGCCGGCGCATCGCCAAGCAGCGCTTCATAGAGCGCGACCGAGAATTCCTGGTCGGCTATATCCTCGCTGTGCTCGAACGGCAGATAGAGGAAACAGCGCTCGATCAGCGCAAAACGCTCTACCCCGCTTTCGACGAGCGCGCGCGCATGGCGCCGTGCCGTCGCGTCATAGGCGAACGCCCGACCATCGTCGCGGAAGATGTTGCGCGGGAACTGATCGAGCATGATGACAAGGCCGATCGCCTCCGCGCGGTCGAGCTGATCGACCGGCCAGTCATTCGCCGCAACGGCGTCCAGGAACGGCCCGAAGATCGAGAAGATCTGCGCATCCGTGGCGTCGCTTCGCTCGAACCAGATGCCCGCCTTTTCCGCAGGGAAATAGTCCTTGGAGGGCAGGTGCCCGCACCAGAAGTGGTGCGCCTCGATGAGGATGTCGTCCGGGATCATATCGGGCCTCAGAAGGGCGTGCGCGCGCGGATGGCGGCCGAAAGCGTGCCTTCGTCGAGATAATCGAGTTCGCCGCCGACTGGCACGCCATGCGCGAGGCGCGAGACCTTTACCGGCAGCCCGGCCAGGCGGTCGGTGATGACATGGGCCGTCGCCTGGCCGTCGACCGTGGCGTTCACCGCGATGATCACCTCGGACACATCCCCGCCCGCGCAGCGCGCGACGAGCTGGTCGATCGTGAGATCCTCCGGCCCGACGCCATCGAGCGGCGACAGCGTGCCGCCGAGTACGTGATAACGCGCATTGATCGCCGCCGCGCGTTCAAGCGCCCAGAGATCGGAGACGTCCTCCACCACGACGATCGTACGGCCGTCGCGGGTCGGGTCGGTGCAGATGATGCACGGGTCGGAGGTATCGACATTGCCGCAGACCGAGCAGGTGACGATGCGCTCGGCGGCCACCGTCATGGCGCCGGCGAGCGGAACGAGCAGAAGGTCCTTCTTCTTGACCAGCGCCAGCGCAGCCCGGCGCGCCGAGCGCGGCCCAAGGCCGGGCAAACGCCCCAAAAGCTGGATCAGCCTCTCGATCTCGGGTCCGGCGACGGCGCGCGGCATGTCAGTCTCCGCTTGGCCGCGATCAGAACGGCAGCTTGAGGCCGGGCGGCAGACCGAGCCCGCCGGTCAGCGACTGCATCTTCTCGGCCAGCAGCTTCTCGGCCTTGCCGCGCGCGTCCGTATGGGCAGCGATGATGAGGTCCTCGAGAATCTCGCCTTCGTCGGCCTTCAGCAGCGATGGGTCGATCGCGATCTTCTTGAGATCGCCCTTGGCCGTCATGGTGACCGTGACGAGCCCGGCCCCGGCGCTGCCCTCGACCTCGAGCACGGCGACCTGCTCCTGCATCTCCTGCATCTTGGACTGCAGTTCCTTCGCCTTGCTCATCATGCCCATGATGTCGCGCATCGGGTTTCACTCCTGTTCGTCAACGTTGGATGGATCAGTCGTCGGTCTGTTCCGACGGATCGTCGGTGAGGTCGCCGATGACATCGGCGGCGACCGGGGCCGGGAGGGCGGCAGCGTCGCTCTCCTCGCCGCGAATCTGCACATCGACGATCTCGGCGCCCGGGAAGCGCGCCAGCACGGCGGCGACAAGCGGATCGGAGCGCGCATCGCTCTTCTGCTTCAGCTGCTCGGCTTCCTGCCGTTCGGCGAGCGTCTGGGTCGTCGCGCCGCGCCCGAGCGACACCATGAACCGTTCCCCGGTCCAATCCGTCAGCTTGCGGCCGATATCGGCCGCGAGCGTCCGCGGCGCATCCGCCGTCGGCTCGAATTCGAGCAGGCCCGGCTCAAAGCGGATGACCCGAACCTCGCGTTCGAGCGCCAGCTTGAGCGGCAGGTCGCGCTTCAGACCCACATAGGCGACGAGGTCCTCGAACCGCTGAAAGCGGATGGCCGGCACGGCCTTAGCCGTGGCGGGAACGGGCTGAGCCGATGCCTCGACCGGTCGGAAAGCCGGTTCGGCCATGCTTCGGCCCTGGCCACCGCCCTGCCCGAAAGCGCTGGATGACGGCGCGCTCGCGCGGGCGCCGGGATCGGGAGACGGTGGCTGCGGGGCGGCTGGCGATGACGGCGCCGGCAACGCGCCGCTCTTCAGGAGACGAAGCGCTTCGTCCGGCGTCGGCAGATCGCTCGCATGGGCGATGCGGATCAACACCATGTCGGCAGCGGCGAGCGGGCGGCTCGATCCCTGCGCTTCCTCGATACCCTTCAGGAGCATCTGCCAGGTTCGCGAAAGAATGCGCAGCGGCAGCGTCGCGGCGAATTCGCCGGCGCGGCGGCGCTCATTCTCGGCCATGCCGGCATCCTCGCCGGCGCCCGGCACGACCTTGATCCGCGTCACCTGATGCGTGAAGGCGGCGAGATCCTGCAACACGACGCCCGGTTCGGCGCCGATGTCATATTGAGCCTTCAACAAGGAGAGCGCGTCTGAGACGCGGCCAGCCATCAACGCCTCGAACAGGTCGATGACGCGGCTGCGGTCGGCGAGGCCGAGCATGCCGCGCACGTCTTCGGCGACGATGGTTCCGGCGCCATGGGCAATCGCCTGGTCGAGCAGCGACAGCGAATCACGCGCCGAACCTTCGGCGGCCCGCGCGATCATGGCGAGCGCTTCCGCGTCGATCGTGACGCCCTCCTGCGCCGTGATCGTCCCGAGCAGGCCGATGAGCCGGTCCTGTTCGATGCGGCGGAGATCGAAGCGCTGACAGCGCGAGAGCACGGTCACCGGGACCTTGCGGATCTCGGTCGTCGCGAAGATGAACTTCACATGCTCCGGCGGCTCTTCGAGCGTCTTCAGGAGGCCGTTGAACGCGGCCCCCGAAAGCATGTGCACCTCGTCGAGGATGTAGACCTTGTAGCGCGCCGACACCGGCTTGTAGCGCACCGCCTCGATGATCTCGCGGATATGGTCGATGCCGTTGTTGGAGGCGGCATCCATCTCGATCACGTCGACATGGCGGCCTTCCATGATCTCGGCGCAGTGGACGCCGAGTTCAGGCATGTCGATGGTCGGCTTATCGATTTTGCCGGGCACGAGATAATTGAGGCCGCGCGCCAGAATGCGGGCGGTCGTCGTCTTGCCGACGCCGCGGACCCCGGTCAGCATATAGGCTTGTGCGATGCGGCCGGTCTCGAAGGCGTTGCGCAGCGTGCGGACCATCGGCTCCTGGCCGACGAGATCGTCAAAGCTCTTCGGACGATATTTGCGCGCGAGGACGCGATAGGCGACAGCCCCCGTGTCCTTGGTCGCGCCCGAGAATTCGCCGCCGTCCATGCCTCGTCCTGTCGCCTCGATCCGGCCAAACGGACCCTCGGGTCCGAACGCACCTGGAGAGCCGGACCCTAGCACAGGCTATGGCCCAGGCTCAGCAGCGGATCAAGAAAGAAGGGGGTAAAGTAGGAGGCTGGCACGCGACCCGTGCCTGGCTCGTTGGGGCTGCTTCCTTCCGGACCTGACCCGATTGGCGAGTGGTACGTCCACCACCAACCTCCCGCGGCGACATATCGTCGTTTCAGAGCCGCTTGGCAAGTCCCCTGTCGAGGCTCGTGCGTCGCGCCGCACGCGACGCACGAGGACCAGCTTTCGTCCCGCCTCCATCTGTGGCGTAATGCCGGCCTCACCGGGCGCCATATCGCGGCCGCCACCACACTCGCCAAAGCCCTCCGCCATGACCCGATCGCTCTTCGACAAGCTCCCCTCACCCGAGGCGAGCACGCTCACCGGCTTCTCCGGCAACCGGCTCGACCGGCGCAGCGAGCAGCGCAACGAAGCGAGCCTTTCGGCCGCCCTCGCCGATCCCTCCGCACGCATCATGCTGCTGCGCGGCGACGAGGCGATGCTGAGAAGCGGCGAAGCGGCCAACGCGCTGTTCACGCTGCGCGAGGCCGAGGCCATCGGCGCCGATCTTGACGAAGTGATCCTGCTTGGCTGGGCCGACGGCACGCCGCGCCTCGCCGCGACCATCACCAGCGAGACCACCTTCGACGCCGATTCGTTCCATGCGGTGTCCATGCGCACGCTCGCGATCAACGGCTCCGCCGGCGGGTTGCTTGCCGATACAGCCGATCCTGAAACGCTGGGCGCCCTCGCGCAGGCGCGCGCGCTGCTGCATTGGCATCGCTCCAGCCGCTTCTGCGGCCGCTGCGGCACGCGGACGGTGATGAGCCAGGGCGGCTATCGGCGCGACTGCCCGAATTGCGACGCGCAGTTCTTTCCGCGCACCGATCCCGTCGCGATCATGCTGGCGATCCGCGACGACCGCTGCCTGATGGGCCGCCAGGCACGCTTTGCCGCCGGCACCTATTCCTGCCTCGCCGGCTTCGTCGAGCCGGGCGAGACGATCGAGGATGCCGTCCGGCGCGAGATTCAGGAGGAGGCCGGCGTCAAGATCGGCCGGGTCGCCTATCACGCTAGTCAGCCCTGGCCGTTTCCGATGTCGCTGATGATCGGCTGCATGGCCGAGGCGCTCACCAGCGAAATCATCCCGGACACCGACGAGCTCGAGGATTGCCGCTGGTTCTCGCGCGAGGAAACCCTCGCCATGCTGGAAGGCCGCCATCCCGACGGCCTCTCGACACCGCCCCGGATGGCCATCGCGCACACCCTCATCAGGGCTTGGGCGGAGGGCGATTGAGACCCGCGCCCTAATGTGGAAACAGTTGGAAACAAAGGGACTAACAGCAATACAAATCTCTCCGTGACGCTTCGCGGCGGTTCGCTACAGTGATTTTCGGCGCATGGGACCATGCGTCAGCGGACCTGATCGCTCCATCGTGGGGCGACGTCTCGGGGGAGATGGCAGGGCGTGAAGACCATTGTGATCAGCCTCCCGCATCGCGTCGACAGGCGCGATACGTTCGAGGCCTGGAACAAGACCCAGCCGCTGGCCTTTTCCTTCCTTCCCGCTGCCGAGGGCGACCGCATCGCGCGTCACCGGCTGATCGAAAGCGGGCTGCTCGACGAGGGCGAGTACAATTTCGGTCCAGGCGCGCTCGGCAATGCGCTGTCGCACGCGGCGATCTGGCGGAACTGCGCCGAAGGCACCGAGCCCTACCTCATCTTCGAGGACGACGCGTGCCTGCGCGGCGACTTCTGGAAGCACGCCAAGCCGATCCTTGAGCGCAATCTCGCCGCCTGCGATGTGATCGTGCTTGGCTACAACACGGATTCGGTCGTTGCCCTGCGCGGCTCGGATGGCGTCGTTTCGGCGATGCGGTTCGACGAGACAGTGAAGAAGCGCCCCGGCTATTTCGAATCCTATTCACGCCTGCATGATGTCAGGCCCAATCTCTTCCGCTGCGTCCAGTTCTGGGGCCTGCTCGCTTATGCGATCACGCCGGCAAGCGCCAAGGTGCTGCTCTCGACGTGCCTGCCGCTCTCGTCACGCGAAGAGGTGACGCTGATCGGTGAAGATCGCGTCATCCGGCCCTATGGCATGGACAGCATGTTCAATCTCGCGCTGCAGAAGGGGATGATCCGGGCCGCGGCCTGCTACCCGGCCCTCGCGCTCGGCCCCAACAACCAGATGACGTCCGACATCCAGACGACCGTCAACATCCAGCTCGCCTGCTGAGTCGAAGCGATCCGCGCCTCAGGCACGCCCATGAGCGCGGAAAGAAGACGCCGGATAGACGCCGAGGATGCGCAGCTCCTCCGAAAAGAAGGCCAGTTCCTGCAGGGCCAGCGTCAGATTCGCCTGGTCGGGATGTCCCTCGACATCGGCATAGAACTGCGTCGCCGTGAATCGTCCGCCAAGCTGGTAACTTTCGAGCTTCGTCATATTGATGCCGTTGGTCGCAAACCCGCCAAGCGCCTTGTAGAGCGCGGCCGGAATGTTGCGCACCCGGAAGACGAAGGTGGTGAGCACGGGACCATTGTCGGCCGGCGCGGTCACGGGCTCGCGCGACAGAATGACGAAGCGGGTCGTGTTGTGCTCGGCGTCTTCCACATTCTCCGCCAGGATGTCGAGACCATAGAGCTCGGCGGCAAAGCGCGGGGCCAGCGCGGCGCGGGTGATATCGCCCGATTCGGCGATGATGCGCGCGGCGCCGGCCGTATCCGCGGCAACGACGGCGCGATAGCCGTGCTCGCGCAGGATGCGGCGGCACTGGCCAAGCCCGTGCACATGGCTCTCCACCGTCTTGATCGTCGCGAGCGTCGCGCCATGCGGCGCCATCAGCTGGAACCGGATCGGCAGGAAATATTCGCCGATGATGTGCAGGCCTGAATCCGGCAGCAGGTGATGGATGTCCGCCACGCGCCCAGCGAGCGAATTCTCGATCGGGATCATCGCGAGATCGACGTCGCCGCGCGACATCGCCTGGAAGCAATCCTCGAAAGTCGGCGCCGGCACGGCCTCGTAGTCCGGATAGACGGCATGCGAGGCGATGTGGGAATTGGCGCCAGGTTCGCCCTGATACACGATTTTCTTCATGGGATGGGTCGTTTCCAGACGTCGCCGAAGCGACGGATGCCCTTGGTCGAGCTAGGTTTTGCGGGAAAGCAGAAGGCGCGCCCGTTCGAGATCGGCCGGAGTATCGACACCGAGCGGCACAGCGTCAACGACCTCGACATCGATGCGCATGCCGGCCTCGAGCGCTCGCAGCTGTTCCAGCCGCTCACGCCGTTCGAGCGGCGATGGCGGCAGCGCGACATAGCGCTCGAGCACCGCCCGGCGATAGGCGTAGAGCCCGATATGATGATAGAGCGGCCCGGCGCCCCAGGGCGCGGTGGCGCGCGTAAAATAGAGCGCCCGCAGCTGCCGTTCCGAGAGCATTCCTTCGACCGTCTTGGGCGAGGCGACGATCTTCACCACGCTGTCATTGGTCTTGTCTGCCTCTTCGGTGATGACAGCCGCGATGGTTCCGATGTCGACTGCCGGATCGGCGAGCGGCGCGAAGGCGGCAGCAACGGAAGACGGCTCTACCGTCGGCAGGTCGCCCTGGACATTGACGACCAGGTCATATCGGCCGCCCGGATCGACGAGGCCGACCGCCTCGTGAATGCGGGATGAGCCGTTCTCGTGATCGGCGCGCGTCAGGACGGCTTCGCCGCCGGCGCGCCGCACCGCAGCCGCGATATCCTTGTCATCGGTCGCCACAAAGACGGGCCCGATCCCAGCCTCCGCCGCGCGGCGCCACACATGCACGATCATCGGTTCGCCGTGGATATCGGCGAGCGGCTTGCCCGGCAGCCGCGTCGAAGCCATGCGGGCCGGCACCATGACCAGGGCCTCTCTTTTCACGCTCATTCGCTTGGCTCCGCCTCATTCACGCCGCGGGTGTCAAAAAGTCTCAATGGCGCGACCTTCATACGTATTGCGCGGCTTGGGCGAAAGCTTGTAGTTTCCGCGCCACATGCTTTGGCTTCTCGTCAACCGACGGGGGTGCCAAGTCCTTATTTTCATTGCGACTGGGGCCGGGACCGATGGATTCCTTCGAGGTCAACAAGATACTGGGCGCGGTCCTTTTCACCCTTTTGGTGGTGATGTCGCTCAGCATTGTCTCGGGGGTGATCTATGCGCCTGCCGAGATGGAGAAGCCGGGCTTCGAGATCGCCGTGGCTGAAGAAGCGCCCGCCGGTGGCGCTGCGGCTCCCGTTGCACAAGACCCGCCGATCGCGACGCTGATGCAGACCGCCAATGCGTCGGCGGGCGAGGCTGTCGCCAAGAAGTGTGCAGCTTGCCATAATTTCGCGGAAGGCGCTGGCGCCAAGGTGGGTCCCGATCTCTACGGCGTCATCGGCCGCCCGATCGGCGAGATGCAGGGCTTCAAATATTCGGCCGCTCTCACCAAGGCGCATGAAGCCGGCGACAAGTGGACCTATGAGCACCTCTATCACTTCCTGAAGAAGCCGAGCGCCGACATGCCCGGCACGGCGATGGGCTTTGCCGGCCTGCCGAAGCCGGAAGACCGCGCCAATGTGATTGCTTACCTGCGCACGCTGGCCGCGACGCCCGAGCCGCTCCCCGCGCCTGAAGCCGCGCCGGCGGCTCCCGCCGATGCGGCGCCGGCTGCAGCACCTGCCGCCCCTGGCGCGGCTCCGGCGCCTGCCGCTCCGGCTCCGGCCGCCCCTGCGCCCGCCGCTCCATAGGCGCCGCGCCTTCATTAAATCTTGGAAAGCTTAGGCCGGAGCCAGTGCTCCGGCCTTTTTCATGCCCGAATTCGCCGAGCTTCTTGGCAGCATGGTTGCCCTCGCTGCATTCAACGCTGACAATGCAGCCAGCCTTTCGGAGAATCGTCCTTGCTCAGAGCCGCCTTCGCAGCCCTCCTCGCCGGCCTCGCCTTGCTGCCGCCTCTGGCGCCGAGCTTCGCCGAAGACGCACCCGCGGCCGCGACGACAGCCGACGCATCGAAAGCCGATGCGCCGTGGCGCCATGCGACATCGCTCATCGGCGAGCCGAACTATCCCGCCGGCTTCCAGCACTACGACTATGTCAATCCGGATGCGCCGAAGGGTGGCACGCTGAATGCCGCCGTCGACGGGACCTTCGACAGCTTCAATCCCTATGTCGTGCAGGGAAATCCGGCCGCCGGTTTCGCCGCGTTTGGCGGCGGACTGCTCTACGACACGCTGATGGACCAGGCAACGGACCAGGCCGGCACGAATTACGGCCTCATCGCGGAAGCGATCAGCTATCCCGTAGATTTCGCCTGGGCCCGGTTCCGCCTGAATCCAGCAGCGCGTTGGCACGACGGCCAGCCGATCACGACGGACGACGTCATCTGGTCATTCAACACGCTCAAGGCGCAGAGCCCATTCTACAACAAGTACTACGCCAATGTGGTGAAGGCCGAGGCGACCGGCGATCACGAGGTGACCTTCACCTTCGACAAGCCCGGCAATCGCGAGCTGCCCAACATCCTCGGCGATCTCGTCGTGCTGCCAAAGCACTGGTGGGAAGGAACCGACCCCTCCGGCAAGAAGCGCGACATCACACGCACGACGCTGGAGCCACCGCTCGGTTCGGGCGCCTACAAGATCGAATCCTTCTCGCCCGGCAATCGTATCGTCTGGAGCCGTGTCGACGATTATTGGGGCAAGGACCTGCCGACGATGGTCGGGCGGAATAACTTCGACAGCCGCGTCTACACCTATTTCCGCGATCCATCGGCGACCTGGGAGGCGTTCAAGAAGGGCGGCCTCGACGATATCCACCTCGAGAACCGCATCGCCCGCTGGGAAACCGAATACACCTTCCCGGCGGTAACGCGCGGCGATGTGATCAAACGGTCATTTCCCTATCATGCGGCGGGCCGCATGCAGGGCTTCGTGCTCAACCAGCGCCGCGAAAAATTCCAGGACATCCGCGTCCGTCAGGCGCTGAACTACGCCTTCGATTTCGACACGATGAACCGGACGCTGTTCTTCAACAAATACAAGCGGATCGAGAGTTATTTCGCCGGGATCGACCTCGCGTCGAGTGGGGTACCCCAAGGCAAAGAGCTGGAAATCCTTCAGAGCGTGAAGGACGAGGTTCCGCCCGAGCTGTTTACCCAGCCCTTCCATCTGCCGGTCAACGACACGCCGCAGGCGCTCCGCGACAATCTCCGCAAGGCGGTCGAACTGATGCAGCAGGCCGGCTGGACGCTCAAGGGCAATCGCCTCGTCAACGCGAAGGGCGAGCCCTTCACCATCGAGTTCCTACTGGATGACCCGACCTTCGAGCGCGTGGTGACACCCTATCTTCAAAACCTGAAGCGCATCGGCGTCACCATGACCATCCGCACCGTCGATCCTGCGCAGTACCAGAACCGCGTCAACAATTTCGACTTCGACATGATCTCGACCGTGATCGGGCAATCGCAGTCGCCGGGCAACGAGCAGCGCGAGATGTGGACCTCGGCATCCGCCGATCTTCCCGGCAGCCGCAATGTCATCGGCATCAAGAACCCGGCCATCGACAAGCTGGTCGATCGCGTCGTCTTCGCAACCAACCGCGACGACCTCGTCGCGGCGACCCATGCGCTCGATCGCGTATTGCTGTGGAACTATTACGTCGTACCCAACTGGTTCAACGACACGATCAACGTGGCCTACTGGAACAAGTTCGGCATTCCGGCCAAGCAGCCTGATTATAGCGGCATCGACACCTCTTCGTGGTGGATCGACGCCGCCAAGCCCGCGGCCACGGCAGCGCCGGGGGCAGCGCCTTGATCGGCTGGCGGCCTTCGCGGCGAACCGTTCTCCTCGGCAGCCTTGCAACGGGACTTTTGGCAAGGTCCGGCGTCGCTCTCGCGACGCCCTTGGCCGGCGTCGCCGGCAAGAGCGGCCTGCACGGCCTTTCCGTCTTTGGCGAGCTCAAATATCCGGCTGATTTCAGCCATTTCGACTATGTGAATCCGGATGCGCCAAAGGGTGGCAGCTTCATCTTCACGGCGCCGAACTGGTACTACAATCAGAGCGCGAACACCTTCAACACGCTGAATGGTTTCACCTTCCGGGGCGACGCGCCGCCGCGTATCGAGTTCGTCTTCGACACGCTGATGGTGGCGGCGCTTGACGAGCCTGATTCGCTTTACGGCCTGGTCGCCAAAAGCGTCTCGGTCTCCGACGACGGCAACCGCTTCACCTTTGACCTGCGCGAAGAGGCGCGCTTCCATGATGGTACGCCGCTGACATCGGCCGACGTCGTATTTTCGTTCGAGACCCTGAAGCAGCACGGCCACCCGGATATTTCGCAATCGATCCGGCAGATGGCCTCGGTCACTGCCGATGGCGACCATCGTGTCGTCGTCACATTCACCGGCGAGCAATCGATCAAGGAGCCTCTGATCGTCGCGGGAACCCTGCCGATCTTTTCCAAGGCTTTCTATGCCGGCCGCGATTTCGAGGCCGCGACGATGACGCCGCCGCTGGGTTCGGGCCCCTACAAGATCGGTGCGATCAGTCCCGGCCGGTCGATCGTCTATGAGCGCGTTCCGGACTATTGGGCGAAGGACCTGCCGGTCACGTGCGGGCGCTACAACTTCGAGCATGTCCGCGTCGAATTCTATCAGGATCCCGACGTCGAGTTCGAAGCCTTCGCCAAGGGCGCAGTGACCTGGCGCGAGGAGCCGGCATCGAAGAACTGGGCGACGCGATATACGTTTCCCGCCGTGCGCGAGGGCAAGGTCAAGAAACCGGACTTCCCGTCCGAACGCCGCGCCGACATGTATGGCTGGTTCTTCAATCTGCGCCGGGGAAAATTCGCCGATCCGCGCACCCGTCAGGCCATCGGAATGGTCCTCGATTTCACCTGGACCAACAAGAACCTGTTCTACGGGCTCTATCAGCGCAGCTCATCCTTCTTCGAAGGCTCGGATTTCGCCGCGACCGGTCTGCCGAGCCCCGGCGAAGTTGCGTTGCTTCAGCCTTTCGCCGCCAATCTTCCGCCCGGCGTTCTCGACGGCCCTCCGGTCACACCGCCCGTTGCCGACGGCAGCGGCCGCGATCGCAAGCTGATGCAGACGGCCGTCGGCCTCTTGCGCGAGGCCGGCTGGCAGCCGAAGGGCAGTCACCTCGTCAATGCGGCCGGCGAACCGCTGACGCTCGAATTCCTGATCCAGTCGCCCGCTTTCGAGCGTGTGCTGACGCCCTATATTGCCAATCTCAAGGCTATCGGTGTCGATGCCTCGATGCGGCTCGTCGATGCGGCGCAATATCAGCGGCGGCGGGGCGACTTCCAATTCGACATCATCGCCAGCCGGACCATGTTCGACGCGACACCGATCGATGGCATCGAGCAGATCTTCGGGTCTGCCGCCGCCGATGTCAGCAGCGGTTCGAACCTTGCTGGACTGAAGGATCCCGTCGTCGACAGCCTGATCGCGACCACGGGCGGCTCCGCAAATCGCGAAGCGCTGGTGACGTCGATGCGCGCGCTCGACCGCGTGCTGAGGGCGCATCAGATCTGGATTCCGGCCTGGCTGCCCGGCGCGCACCGCATTGCGTGCTGGGACATCTTCGCCTGGCCGGAGGCGAAGCCCGCTTATGGCTTCTCTCCGGAGACCACCTGGTGGTACGACCGCGAGCGCGCTGCCGCCATCGGCAGACCGGGCTGACGGGAAGGATTTCGACGCGCTCATGGCCGCCTATATCATCCGACGCCTGCTCCTGATGATTCCGACCATTCTCGGCATCATGACGCTGTCCTTCATCGTCGTGCAGTTCGCCCCTGGCGGGCCCGTCGAGCGCGTCATCGCACAGCTCCAGGGCAATGACGTCTCGGCCACGGCCCGCATCTCGGGCGGCGGCGGCGATGCCGGCATGAGCGCGCAGGACCAAACCGGCAGAGGCGGGCCGATCAATTCCAAATATCGCGGCGCGCAGGGGCTCGACCCCGAATTCATCACCAAACTCGAAAAGCAGTTCGGCTTCGACAAGCCACCGCTCGAGCGTTTCGGCCTGATGCTGTGGAACTATGCCCGCTTTGACTTCGGCCAGAGCTATTTCCGCGATATCAGCGTCATCGACCTGATCAAGGAAAAGCTGCCCGTCTCGATCTCGCTGGGCCTGTGGATGACGTTGATCTCATACGGCATCTCGATCCCGCTCGGCATCGCCAAGGCGGTGCGCGACGGCTCGCGCTTCGATGTCTGGACCTCGGCCCTCGTCGTCGTCGGCTATGCGATCCCCGGCTTCCTCTTCGCCGTGATGCTGATCGTCCTCTTTGCCGGCGGCAGCTTCCTCGACTGGTTTCCGCTGCGCGGGCTCTGGTCAGATCAATATGCGTCGATGCCATTCTGGCAATGGGTCACCAACCCGGCGGCCCTCTTGGACTACGCCTGGCACATCACATTGCCGGTGATCGCGATGGCGCTCTCGGCCTTCGCCACGACGACGTTGCTCACCAAGAATTCGTTCCTCGACGAGATCCGCAAGCAATATGTCGTGACGGCACGCGCCAAGGGCCTCACCGAAAATCGCGTGCTCTACCACCACGTCTTCCGCAACGCGATGCTGATCGTCATCGCCGGTTTCCCCGGCGCCTTCATCGGCGCGTTCTTCGGCGGCTCGCTCCTGATCGAGACGATCTTTTCGCTCGACGGTCTCGGGCTGCTCGGCTTCGAATCCGTCATAAACCGCGATTATCCGGTCGTTTTCGCGACGCTTTACATCTTCTCTCTGCTCGGCCTCGTCATCGGCCTGATCTCGGACCTGACCTATACCTGGGTCGATCCGCGCATCGATTTCGAGAAGCGGGAGGTCTGAGCCTTGGCCGACATTGCACTTGCCGCCGCCGAGGTCGAGCCGCGCCGTTTCGCGCTCTCCCCGCTCAACCGCCGCCGCTGGCAGAATTTCCTGCGCAATCGGCGCGGCGCTTGGTCGCTCTGGCTGTTCATGGCGCTCTTCGCCGTGACGATGCTCTCCAACTTCATCGCCAATGACCGGCCACTCATCGCCTCCTACAAGGGCGAGATCCTGTTTCCGGTCCTCGCCGACTATCCGGAGGAGAAGTTCGGCGGGTTCCTGGCGACGACGAATTTCCGCGACCCGTTCATCCAGGACGAGATCAACGCCCATGGCTGGATGATCTGGCCGGCGGTTCGCTATTCCTATGACACGGTCAATAACGAGATCGCCACTCCGGCCCCCGCAGCCCCGTGGTGGCTGATTCCGGCCGACGAGCGCTGCCGGGCCTATCCCCTGGGAGCCGAAGATCCCAACTGTACGCTCGGTAATTTCAACTGGCTCGGCACCGACGACCAGGGCCGCGACGTCCTCGCCCGCGTGATGTATGGCCTCCGGATATCGATCTTGTTCGGCTTTATCCTGACCATCGTTTCCTCGGCGATCGGCATTGCCGCCGGCGCGATCCAGGGCTATTTCGGCGGCTGGATCGACCTCCTGTTCCAGCGCTTCATCGAAATCTGGACCTCGCTACCCGAGCTCTACATCCTCTTGATCATCGCCTCGGTGCTGGTGCCCGGCTTCTGGGTGCTGCTCGGCATCCTCTTGCTGTTCTCCTGGGTGCGGCTGGTCGGATTGGTGCGCGCCGAATTCCTGCGCGCGCGCAATTTTGAGTATGTCCGCGCGGCGCGGGCTCTCGGCGTCGACAATGCGACGATCATCGTCCGCCATGTGCTGCCGAACGCCATGGTCGCGACGCTGACCTTCCTGCCCTTCATTCTCAATGGTTCGATCGTGACGCTGACCTCGCTCGACTTCCTCGGCTTCGGCCTGCCGCCTGGCTCGCCTTCGCTGGGCGAACTGATGAGCCAGGGCAAGAACAACCTGCAGGCGCCGTGGCTTGGAATCACCGGCTTCATCGTCATCTCGCTGACGCTGTCTCTCCTCGTCTTCGTCGGCGAGGCGGTCCGCGATGCCTTCGATCCGCGCAAGGCATTCGGATGATGGCAGAGCCGATGCAGCCCCTTCTCGTCGTCGAGGACCTTTCGGTTCATTTCGTCCAGGGCAACAGCAGGACCGTCGCGGTCGACCGCATTTCCTTCGCCATCGGCGCCGGCGAGACCGTGGCGCTGGTCGGCGAATCCGGCTCAGGAAAGTCGGTGACGGCGCTTTCGGTTCTGAAATTGCTGCCCTATCCGGCGGCCGAGCATCCGACAGGCCGCATCCTCCTCGGCGGCGAGGACCTGCTCGCGACATCGGATCGCGAGCTCCGCCGCATCCGCGGCAACAAGATCACCATGATCTTCCAGGAGCCGATGTCCTCGCTCAATCCGCTGCACACGATCGAGCAGCAGATCGGCGAAGTCCTTTCCATCCACCAGGGCCTCGGCGGCCAGGGCGCCCGCAAGCGCATCCTCGAACTGCTGGAGGAAGTCGGCATCCGTGACGCCGCCAAGCGGCTCGGGTCCTATCCGCACCAGCTTTCGGGCGGCCAGCGCCAGCGCGTCATGATCGCCATGGCGCTCGCAAACGAGCCCGATCTTCTGATCGCCGACGAGCCGACGACGGCACTCGACGTCACGGTCCAGGCGCAGATCCTGAAGCTGCTCAAGGAGATCCAGGTCCGGCGCGGCATGGCGCTGCTCTTCATCACCCATGATCTCGGCATTGTCCGCAAGATCGCCGACCGTGTCTGCGTGATGACCAAGGGCAAGATCGTCGAGGCTGGCAACACGGCCGATGTCTTTGCCAACCCGCAGCACGAATATACCCGCCATCTGCTCGCGGCCGAGCCGCGCGGCAAGCCGCCGGCCTCCGACACCAGGGCGCCCGTCGTCATGCTGGCCGAGAATCTGAAAGTCTGGTTCCCCGTCAAGGCCGGGCTCTTCCGCCGGACTGTGGATAACGTCAAGGCCGTCGACGGCATCGATGTCACGGTGCGTCGCGGCCAGACGCTCGGCGTCGTCGGCGAATCCGGCTCGGGCAAGACGACGCTCGGCCTCGCCATGATGCGGCTGATCTCGTCGCAGGGCGCGATCAGCTTCAAGGGCGAGCGCATCGATGCGCGCGGCTTCGACCAGATGCGCCCGCTCCGCCGCAACATGCAGGTGGTGTTCCAGGATCCGTTCGGTTCGCTGAGCCCACGCATGTCGGTCGGCGAGATCGTTGCCGAGGGGCTGCGTGTTCACCAGCCGGCGCTGACGTTTCGCGAGCGGGAGACGAAGGTTGCCCATGCGCTGGAGGAAGTCGGCCTCGATCCGGTCAGCCGCCATCGCTATCCGCACGAATTCTCCGGCGGTCAGCGTCAGCGCATCTCGATCGCCCGGGCGATGGTGTTGGAGCCGCAATTCGTCATGCTGGACGAGCCGACCTCGGCGCTCGACATGTCGGTGCAGGCCCAGGTGGTCGACCTGCTCCGCGACCTGCAGCAGAAGCACGGGCTCGCTTACCTCTTCATCAGTCACGACCTCAAGGTCGTGCGGGCGCTGGCCAATGACGTGCTCGTCATGCGCGCCGGCAAGATGATCGAATATGGCCCGGCGGAGCGCATCTTCGCCGCGCCGGAGGACGACTATACCCGTGCGCTGATGGCCGCCGCCTTCGCGATCGAGACCGCGCCGGAGGGCGTCGTCGCGCAATGACCGGCGCTGCGTCTTTGCCGGGCGTGCTGGTCGCGGCCGGCCATTGGGATCCCAAGCCCTGGGCGGCGCCATTCCGCGCCGATCCGGAGAGGCCCGTCTTCACATGGCCTAACCTGCCCGATCCCGCGCTGGTGCATTACGTGCTGGCCTGGGCGCCGCCTGCCGAAGCCTTTCTCGGCCTGCCAAACCTCAAGGCAATCTTCTCGCTTGGCGCTGGCGTCGACCATATCCTCGGCAAGGCCGCGCTTCCCGACGTGCCGGTGGTCCGCGTCGTCGATCCCGATCTCACGATGCGCATGACCGAATGGGTCGTCCTGCAGGTGCTGATGCATCATCGTCGTCAGCTTGCCTATCTTCGGCAACAGGCGGCACATCGCTGGAACGAGATCACCCAACCGGTGGCGCGCGATGTGCGCGTGGGACTGATGGGCCTCGGCGAACTCGGCCAGGCATCGGCGAAGGTGTTGCTGTCGCTCGGTTTCGACGTCGCCGGCTGGAGTCGCACGCCGAAGACGCTGCCAGGCGTTGCCTGTTTCTCCGGCGTCGACGGGATGGAACCGTTTCTAGCCCGCACCGACATTCTCGTCGTGCTGCTGCCTGCGACACCGGCAACACGGGGCATCTTGAACAAGAGCCTTCTGGCAAAGCTGCCGCGCGACGGGGCGCTCGGCGGCGCCGTACTGATCAATGCCGGCCGCGGCGCCCTGCAAGTCGAGGCCGATATTCTGGAGGCGCTCGATACGGGCGCTCTGATCGGCGCCAGCCTCGACGTGTTCGAGAAGGAACCGCTGCCCGCCTCAAGCCCGCTCTGGTCGCGTCCCGAAGTGGTGATCACGCCGCATGTCGCCGCAACCAGCGACGCATCTGTTCTTGCGGAAGGCATTCACCGCGCGATCCTCGATTTCGAAGCCGGCCGCCCGCTGAAGAATATCGTCGATCCCAAGCAGGGCTACTGATCAGTCGCTGGTCGGCTCCGACCAGTCGACGTAAAGCGCCCATTCGTTAGCTGTTGCCATGATCAGATCGCAGACCGGATCCTTAATGTCGTAATAGGCGTCGGCATTGTCCGGAAAGAACGCAACGAGGCGCTGCTTGATGAGCCCATAGGCGCTGGCGGCACCGGGATGAGCGCGCAGATAGTCACGAAAGAGTAGCGCATAGCGCTGGTTGAAACGTCCCTGCTCGCGCACATGCACATTGGCCGGTCGAACGGTACGTTTGAAGAAGTGTTTCGTCAGCTCCTGAGGCGGCAGGTCCAGGCCAGGTGGACAATGATCGACCAGGCCCGCCCGCGCAGCAAACCCCTCCCGTTCGAAAGCAGCGATATCGACGGTGGCGAGGTCATCGACCGTTACCTGGATGTCGATGACATCCTTCGCCGCCAAGTTCGGCACGGCCGTCGAGCCGATATGGTGGACAGCGAGAAGCTGAGGACAGGCACGCCGCAAAATAGGCTTCAGTCGCGCGAACTCATCCGGCCAGTCCTCGCGCGCAGCGGCGATCTCGATCATCACGACCCTCTCCGCCCTATGTCTCGAACGCGATGCGCCGCACGACCGTGGGAAGCCCGGCACTGGCGGCGATGCGCGCAACTGCCTCATCGAGCGGCTCGGCTACGACCTCCATCTGGTAGCCGCTCGCATGCAGGAGCGTCTCGGGATCGGCGACGATGCCGACATGGCCTTTCCAGAACACGAGATCACCGCGGAGGCGCGTCCCGAGCAAACCGTCGGACAGGACATCGCCGAGCGAGGCCGCTTGCTGATCGGAATCGCGGGGCGCCTTGATGCCGGTGGCGGCAAGCGAAAGCTGCACAAGCGCGGAGCAATCGAGCCCGAGGCTGGTACGACCGCCCCAGAGATAGGGCGTCTCGATGAACCGTTCCGCAACCGATACGAAGTCGAGCGCCGGCGCATCGTCGATCGGCGCCACATGCGTTGCGACGACGGCACCCATGCCGTTCTTGAGCAGGCGATACGGGGTGCCGCGCGTCACGGCCTCGCCGCCAAGCGCCAGGACCGAGCCGAACGAGAGCAAGCCAAGGGGGGGGCGCCGAAGATCGGCTTCGGGATAGACGAAAGTGCGCAAGGCGGTGACGCGATGCGTCGGCCCCGGATCGACAGCACCAAGCGCGTCGGAGGCGACATAGCCGACATATCCGTCCGTCTCGAGCTGGACGAACGCCCAGCCCTCGATCGTCTCCTCGAAGACCCGGACAACCTCGCCATGTAGCGCCTCGCTGGCGACGCCGCCATCGGTCCGTGGTGCACCGCGGATGGGCGTTGACGCGGCGGTAATGCGCCTCAGCGTCCCTTCGACGAACCGTTGGGCTTCGACCCGGCCCTGAAGCCTGGCATCGGCCAGATCCGGCCGGAAGGCATGGCTGCGCGGATCGAGCAGCGAAAGGGCGTTCATGGCGGCAGCTCCTTGTGGCGGGCGATGATGAGATCGCCCAGGCGTTCGACGGCCAGCGCACCGGCAACGGTCCGCTGGACCACGACATTGCGACGGT
This sequence comes from Kaistia soli DSM 19436, assembly GCF_900129325.1. Taxonomy (GTDB): domain Bacteria; phylum Pseudomonadota; class Alphaproteobacteria; order Rhizobiales; family Kaistiaceae; genus Kaistia; species Kaistia soli. The sequence goes on from NZ_FQUP01000010.1 coordinate 59,341, forward strand.
CGGACGCATCGCGATGGCGAGTGACAAGTCCAAGCCGCCCCATTGTGTCGAGGGCGCGCGTGATCGCCGGCTTGGTCACGCCGAGCTTGGCGGCCAGACCTCGAACCGTATGCGGCGGCATTTCGAGATAGACGGTCAGCAGCACCGCTATCTGGCGCGCGGAAAGATCAGGCTCGCCGTCACGCACCAGATCGAAGGTGACGTCATGCCAGAGACGCAGCGCCTGGGACGGGCGCAAACTCGTGGGCATCGCCGGCTCCAGGTCACGCGATACGCAAACACGCGATACGCAATCGTTTCGGAACCGTTCTATTTAGCCAGACGGCGATGCCGGCGGCAAGGCGCTTGGCGTGCTATCCGGCAAACCGCTCGCTGATCAGGCTGAACAGCGCCCGAATCGACTGCGCTTCGCCGCCTTCCGGCCGGCCGGGCCGGGACATCGGGTTCCAGGCATAGATATCGGCGTGGATCCAGGGCACGGTCTTCGGCACGAAGCGATCCAGGAAGAGCGCTGCCGTCATCGAACCTGCAAAACCACCCTGGCCGGCATTGTTGATGTCGGCGATCTTCGAATCGATCATCGCTTCATAAGGCGCCCAGAGCGGCAGCCGCCAGAGCGGATCGCCCACCTCGCCGGCATGGCGCGCGAGATCGGCCGCCAGACTGTCGTCATGCGTATAGAAGGGCGGAATATCAGGTCCGAGCGCCACACGCGCTGCGCCGGTGAGCGTCGCTAAGTCGACCAAAAGGTCCGGCTTTTCCTCGACGGCCAGCGTCAGCGCATCGGCAAGGATCAGCCGGCCCTCGGCGTCGGTATTGCCGATTTCGACCGTCAGCCCGGCGCGCGAGCGCAGCACGTCGCCCGGGCGGAAGGCGGGACCGGAGATGGCGTTCTCGACAGTGGGAACCAGCAGGCGCAGGCGGATCGGCAGCTGCGCCTCCATGATGAGCTGCGCGAGGCCGATCGCATTGGCGGCGCCGCCCATGTCTTTCTTCATGAGCAGCATGCCGCTGGACGGCTTGATGTCGAGGCCGCCGGTATCGAACGTCACGCCCTTACCGACCAGCGTCACCTTGGGATGATCGGTATTGCCCCAGACGAGATCGACGAGGCGCGGCTGGCGTTCGTCCGAGGCCGCGCGGCCGACGGCATGGATCAGCGGGAAATTCGCCGCCTGCAGCGCTGGGCCGACGATTTCCGAAACCTTGGCACCATGCCGTTCGGCCAGCGCGAAGATCTGGAGCGACAGCTCGGCCGGGCCGAGGTCGTTGGCGGGCGTGTTGACGAGGTCGCGCACCAGCGTGACGGCGCGAGCCAGGCTGCGTGCGGAACCGATCTCGACGCCGCGTGGGATCACCAGCCGTGGCGTCGGCTGGCGGGTCGTCTTGTAGCGACTGAACGCATAATTGCCGAGCGCCCAACCGAGCGCACCGAGCGCTGGATCGGGCAGATCCGTCACGAACTCATAGTCGCCGGCCGGCAGGATCGCCGGCAGCTTGCCGATGCCGAGCGGGGCCCGTCGCCACGCATCGGCCTGTCCAAGTCCGAACAGGACGCGGCCGATGCCGCCCTTTGCATCGGCGATGATGGTCACGGCGCCCATCGTCGCGTCGAAACCAGTCGCCCGCGCCCAGCTCGCTTCGACATTGGACAGGGTCGAGAGAATGGCTTCGAGACCTTCGGTCGGCACGGCGTGAACCGGAACGGACGCGTCGGAACGCTCGATGAGACTATCTGGCAATGCTCTGTCCCGCATATCAGCACTAGAAGGGCGTCAATCATGAACTGACCTCCCCCGCCGGGCAATGCGTCGATTGGACAGGGCCGCAGGCAGCGCGTCGAACTTGGCCGATTAACCAGTCATTAGGGTTAACCAATTATTGCTTCACGGCATGCTTCCCGCGTCTCGATACATCCCTCGGGTCTTTGCCATGCCGCCTGCCGCCATCCGTTCCGAACCCTCGATCGTCCGCCGGTTTGGCTGGCCGCTCGCCGGCGCGATGCTGGTGGCGCAGCTGGCCCTCGCCGGCTGTACGACGGGTTCCGGGGTTGATCGGGCCACGACCGGCTCAGTCGGCAAGCCGATGACGGCCGCAGACTTCCAGCAGGCAGTCTCATATTGGGGCGGTCGCTACGCCAAGGATCCGGCCAACAAGCAGAATGCCCTCAACTACGCCGCCGCACTGCGCCGCGTCGGCAACACCGATCAGGCCGTCGCCGTGCTGCAAAAGGCGGCGATCCGCTTCTCGACCGATCGCGAGGTGCTGGCGGCCTATGGCAAGGCGCTCGCGGCGAACGGCCAGTTCGAACAGGCGCTCGATGCGGTCCGCCGTGCGCAGACCCCGGACCAGCCCGACTGGCGGCTACTTTCGGCCGAGGGCGCTATCCTCGATCAGCTCGGCCAGTCGAATGACGCGCGCGCGCTCTATCAGAAGGCGCTCGCGATCCAGCCGAACGATCCGACGGTGCTTTCCAATCTCGGCATCTCCTATGTGCTGACCAGCCAGTTGCCGGATGCGGAAAAGGTGCTGCGCGTCGCCGTTGCCCAGCCCGGCGCCGACAGCCGCGTCCGACAGAATCTCGCGCTGGTCGTGGGGCTCCAGGGCCGCTTCGCCGAAGCGCAGCAGATTGCTCGCACCGAGCTCTCGCCGCAGCAGGCGGAGGAGAATATCGCCTATCTCCAGGCGATGCTGGCGCGGCAGAAGCAGGGCACGCAGCCGACGCGTACGACTTCGCAGCCAATGCCGGCCATCCAGAACGCCGGCTGAGCCGCCAGGCCGGACCGATACCGGCGGGGCCTAGTGGCGAATCTGCATGATCTGGATCGCCGCCGGACCTGCGATGACGGCGAACAGCACCGGCAGGAAGAACACGATCATCGGAATGGTGAGCTTCGGCGGCAAGGCGGCGGCTTTCTTCTCCGCCTCATTCATCCGCTGGTCGCGGCTCTCCTGCGCCATGACACGCAGCGACTGACCAAGCGGCGTGCCGTAGCGTTCCGCCTGCGTCAGGGCCATGACGACGCTCTTCACCGGATCGAGGCCGGTGCGTAGGGCGAGGTTTTCATAGGCCTGGCGACGATCGGGCAGATAGGACAATTCGGCCGTCGTCAGCAGGAACTCCTCGGCAAGCGGCGGTGACTGGGTGCCGATCTCCTCCGCCACCTTGCGGAACGCCGCCTCGACGGACATGCCTGACTCGACGCAGATCAGCACAAGGTCGAGCGCATCCGGCCAAGCTTGCTTGATCGAACTCTGACGGCTCTGGACCTTGTTGGAAATGAAGATCACCGGCAGGTAGAATCCAACGCCACCAGCCAGCAGCGAATAGCAGAACTTGACGAAGCCAGACTGCTCCATCGTCGAGATCAGCATGAAATAGACAAGTGCCGCGGCGAAGACCGCGAAGGGCAGGACGAAGCGGAAGAACAGGAAGACCGTCAATGGTGCCTGGCCGCGATAGCCGGCCATGCGGAGCCGACTGACCGTGTTCTCGTCGACGAGAGCCTCGCGCAGATTGAAGCGTTCGACCACACTTCGCATATAGGCGCGCGGCTCGGTGCGCAGAGAGATACGGGTGCGTTCCAGCTTGGCCCGCTCGCGGGCCCTGAGGCGCTCGCGCTCGAGCGCCACCGATTTCATCCGCGCCGGCAGCCGGTCGCGATCCATCAGCGGCAGTGCGATGCCGACGATGGTCGCGGCGACGGTGATCGCGGAGAAGACGGCGATCAGCACCTGTGGGTCGGTCAGCGTCTCGATGATGGTCTGCAGCATGCCGCCCGCCTAGAACTTGAAGTCGATCATCTTCCGCATCACCAGGATGCCGATCAGCATCCAGACGGCGGAGCAGCCGAGGATGACGTTGCCGAGCGGGTGGGTGAAGAGAAGAAGGATGTATTTGGGGCTGCTCATGAAGGTGATGACCATCACCAGGACAGGCAGCGAGCCGATGATCCAGGCCGAAGCCTTGGCTTCCATGCTCATCGCCTTGATCTTGCCGGACATCTTCGCCCGCTCGCGCAGGACGCGCGAGAGATTGCCGAGCGCCTCGGAGAGATTGCCGCCGGCCCGCTGCTGGATCGCGATGACGATGGCGAAGAAATTCGCCTCCGTGACCGGCACGCGTTCAGGCAGCCGGGCGACGGCATCGGCGAGCGGCAGGCCAAGGCCCTGCTGCTCGTCGACGATCAGGCGGAATTCGCTGCGAACCGGCTCCTTGGCTTCATTGGCAATGATGCGCATGCAATCGCTAACCGGAAGGCCCGACTTGATACCGCGCACCAGGACATCGACCGCGTTCGGAAACTCGGCGAGGAACAGCTTGAAGCGGCGCTTGCGCAGATAGCTGACGATCCATCGCGGCAGGCCGAGGCCCGCGCCGATCGTCGCGGCAGCCACGGCATAAAGCGGCAGACCCGAGACATAGGCGATGACGCAGACAACGAGGGCAATCGTGACGCTGATGGCAATGAAGGTGCGGCGGGTCCAATTGAGGCCGGCCTGTTGCAGGCGCAGCATCAGGGGCGGTGAATCTGTCCGCTTCTGGCGCGCCTTCTGATTGCGCTCCATCTCCTCGAGGGTGTCCTGGATCGTCTTGCGCCGCCGCGTCGCATCGCTCGTCCGGCCAGCCGCGGCCGCCGCCACCGTCTTGGCCTGCAGTCCGGCAAGGCGGTTCTCGATCTGGTTTTCGGCGCGGATGCGCCCGGCAAGGATCACATAGGCGATGCTGCCGACGCTCAGCATGGTGAGCAAGGCGATGGCAGCGATCAGCCCTGTAGATCCCAGCATGTTGATCAAGCCGCTCCGACCGCGTCCTCGCCCGTCTCGGCTGCGTCGAGCGCAGCCGCCAGGCGGTTCTCCTCGTTGAAATAGCGAGCGCGCTCCCAGAATTTCGGGCGGCCGATACCGGTGGAGCGATGCCGGCCGATAATGCGGCCGTTCTGGTCCTCGCCGAGGATGTCGTAGAGGAAAATGTCCTGCGTCGTGATGACGTCGCCTTCGAGACCCAGCACTTCCGTGACATGCGTGATGCGGCGCGAGCCATCGCGCAGGCGCATCACCTGGATGATGACGTCGATCGAATTGACGATCATCTCCTTCAGCGTCTTGGAGGGCAGACTGAACCCGCCCATCGTGATCATGGATTCGATGCGCGACAGGGCCTCGCGCGGGCTGTTGGCGTGCAGCGTCCCCATCGAGCCGTCATGGCCGGTGTTCATCGCCTGCAGCAGGTCGAACGCCTCTGGCCCGCGAACCTCGCCGACGATGATCCGCTCGGGCCGCATGCGCAGACAGTTCTTGACGAGGTCGCGCATGGTGACTTCGCCCTCGCCTTCCAGATTGGGCGGCCGCGTCTCGAGCCGGACGACATGCGGCTGCTGCAATTGCAGCTCGGCCGCGTCCTCGCAGGTGATGACGCGTTCGGTCTGTTCGATCGAGGCGGTCAGGCAATTGAGCAGCGTCGTCTTGCCGGAGCCCGTGCCGCCGGAGATCAGGACATTGCAACGCGAGCGCCCGATCACTTCGAGGATCGTGGCGCCTTCCTGCGTGATCGTGCCGTAGCGGACAAGTTGCGGCAGCGTCAGCTTGTCCTTCTTGAACTTGCGGATGGTGAGCGTCGGCCCGTCGATGGCGAGCGGCGGCGCGATCACGTTGACACGGCTACCATCGGGCAGGCGCGCATCGCAGATCGGGCTCGATTCATCGACGCGGCGGCCGACTTGGCTGACGATCCGCTGGCAGATATTCATCAGCTGCGTATTGTCGCGGAAGCGGATGGGCGTCAGCTGAACGCGGCCCTGCACTTCGATATAGGTCCGGCCGGCGCCGTTGACCATGATATCGGCGATGTCGTCGCGGGCCAGCAGCGGCTCGAGTGGTCCATAGCCGAGCACGTCGTTGCAGATGTCCTCAAGCAGGTCTTCCTGCTCGGCGATCGACATCACCATCGACTTGAGCGAAACGATGTCGCCGACGATGTCGCGGATTTCTTCGCGCGCGGAATCGAGATCCAGTTTTGCGAGTTGGCCGAGATCGATGGATTCGATCAGCGCGGCGAAAATGGTCGTCTTGGTGGCGTAGAAATCGTCAGAACGGCCGCCACTGTCCTCGATGATCGGCGGTGCGGTGACCTGAGGGACAGGCTCAGATGGCGCCGCCGGCCTGACGGCGACGACACCTGTTGGCCGTGCGGCCGGCCTGTCAGGCGTTGCTCCCCGCTTTCCGAACATCAGGCTGATCCGCTCTTCTTGCCGCGCAGCTTGGCCAGCAGCGGCGCGAGCGCACCGGACTTCTTCTGCCTGATCTCGGAACGGCCGGTCACCAGTTGCGCGATTTGATCGAAGGCAGCCGCGGCCCCGCTTTTCGGGTCGGTTTCGGCGATCATCTGGCCGTTGTTGGCGGCGGTTCCGAACAATTGCGGTTCGAAGGGAATGACCGCGATCGGCTCGATGCCGAGCGCCGCGGCAAAGTCCGCGACCTTGATCTCCGGGCGCTTCGGCACGCCCTGCTTGTTGATCACCAGACGGGGCGGCGCGTCGCTGCTGCGCAGCTGCCGCAGGAGATCCATGAGGTTCTTCGCGTTGCGAAGATTGGCGAGATCCGGCTCGGCGGTGAGCACGATCTCGTCCGCCGCGATCAGCGTGCGCCGCGCCCAGGCCGTCCAGACATGCGGAACGTCCAAGACGAGCGCCGGCACGCCGGCCTGCGCCACCTCGACAATCCCTTCGAAGACGGTCTCGTCATAATCGCAGGTACGGTCGAGCGTCGCCGGCGCCGCGAGCAGGCTGAGATTATCCGAGCAGCGCGCAAGCAGGCGTTCGAGGAAGGTATCGTCGAGCCGCTCCGGCGCGTTGAGAGCATCGGCGATCCCTTGCGCCGGATCCTGATTGAAGTCGAGCCCCGCGGTGCCGAAGGCGACATCGAGATCGGCGATCACGACATTGCTGTCGAATGCCTTGGCAATCGCCCAGCCGACATTGTGCGCGATCATCGACGATCCCGCGCCGCCTTTGGCACCGATGAAAGCAATGGAGCGGCCGAGCGGGGCCTTGGCACTGTCGAGATAAAGGTCGGCGACCGTCTTGATGGCGCGCGCCATGTCGAGCGGCACGACGAGATATTCGCTGACGCCGCGTCGGATCAACCGACGATAGAGTTCGACGTCATTGGCATGACCGATCACCACGACCTTGGTTCCGCTGTCGCAGACCTCGGCGAGATGGTCGAGTTCGGCGATCAGCCTGTCGCCGGTCTGTCGCGACTCGACCATGATGAGGTTTGGCGTCGGTGCCTGGCGGTAGAACTCGCCGGCTGCGGCGAGGCCTCCCATCTGGACCTTGACATGCGCCCGCGCCATCCGCCGGTCCGCGGCTGCGAGTTCCATCACGGCCGCGAGGTCCGGTGACTCGCAGAATACCTGAATCGAGACCCGTGGAATCGGCCGCACATCGGCGAGCGATGCCGCTGCCGCTGCCGCCTGCGGGGTTGGTTCGGCGACGCTCTTGTCGATCGCGAGGCTCAGCATCAGTTGCCTCCAAGGCCCGAGATCGTGTTGATGTTGTCGAGTCCGGCATAGGTTCCGGACGGGTTCTTGCCCTGCTGATAATTGCCGAGAACCACCATGCGCCGCGTCGCATCGGCCGGCGTCATGCCGCGCGGATAGAGCAGGTCGAGCGGATTGGCAGTGGTGGCCGCAAGGTTCTGCTGGGTCGCGCAGCCGAAATTGTAGTAGCTGCGGTTCTCCGTCTTCATCCACATCTTCTGGTCTTCCATCGGCCACTGGCCGCACCCGTCGACATGGGCGCCGATCCGCGCGAAGGCGAGACGAATGGGGGCTCCGACCTCTTCGGCGCCGGCTGGATAGGTGCGGACATCGATCTGGCGGCGCGGCACGCCGGCTGCAACGAGCGCATTGGCCGTCTGCCGCGCGATGCCTTGCGCATTCCTGGCATTGGGGCTGTTGCTCGGCACAACGATCGCCATCGTGCCCGCGCCGGAGGCACGATATTTCTGCGCGAAGCCGGTGATATTGCCGACCATGCGCGGGGCGAGCTTGGGGACTTCGGTGCCGACGGGGACATCGAGCGTCGTCAGTTGCTGATCGATCAGGATCGGGTGTCGATAGCGATAGTCGTCGGGCCCCAGCACGGCGCCGGTCACGTCATAGGTGGTGTTGGCGCAGCCGGCGAGCACAGAGGCGAGCACCAGCGCCGCAAGCGGCGCCAGCACGCGCTTCGAGCGCGGCGCAGCGGCGGCCGGCAGCAGACTGCCGAACTTCAGCCGATACAGCGAATTCATGATGTCCCCGCCCGATCAATCGTAGATGAAGCCGTAATAGCCGGCGTAATTGCCGCGCGGCACCGGATTGCCGACCGTGCCGTAGATCCGGTTGAGCCGCCCGAGGAACGTCACCGACGCATCGCTCGGGGTCTCGAAGCCATCATCCGGCCGCGCCAGCGCGGTGCGCGCGACCGGCTTCGCCATATAGGGCGTGACGATGATCACGAGCTCGGTCTGGTTCCGCTTGAAGTCGCGGCTCTTGAAGAGCGAGCCGAGGATCGGCACGTCCATGAGCACGGGAAATCCGGTCAGCGCCTGCTGGATATTGTCCTGCAGCAGGCCGCCGAGCACCAGCGAGCCGCCCGACGGCAGCTCGATCGTGCTCTCGGCACGGCGCACCTTGAGGCTCGGGATCTTGTACTGCCCCATCGACACGGCGCCCTCATTCGAAATGTCGGACGCCTCGGTCTTCACCTTGAGGCTGATCCGGCCTTCAGAGAGCACGATCGGCGTAAAGCCGAGCGAAATACCGTAGGACTTGTAGGCAACGGTGAGCTGGTTGTTCGTCGCGTCATAGCCTGTTGGAACCGGAAACTCGCCGCCGGCAAGGAACGTCGCCGGTTCACCCGAGATGGCGGTCAGCGTGGGTTCGGCCAGGACGCGGACGGTACCGTTCTGCTCCATCGCCTGAAGCTCGGCAGCGACACCCGAACCGCCGCCGGCCGAGGCGACGATAGCCTTGTTGACGGGCGAGAACAGCGGGCCGGCGATCGCAAAGGGGTTGTTGGTCGCCAGCGCCGCGATCTGGCCGCCGACAGCGGTGATGTTGACGCCGAGCTGTTTGGCGACGTTGCGGTCGATTTCGGCGACCGTCACCTTGAGTTGGACCTGGTCCTCGCCCTCGATTGTCAGGAGATTGAGCACATTGCTCTTGCGGGCGTTGCCGTCCGCGTCGCTGGCGACGCCGCTACCCGTTCCGCCACTGCCGCCGCCGCTCGCGCTTGACTGGCTGACGCTTGTGCCCGTGTTCTGGCTGCCATTGCCGAACATGTCGGCCAGCTGCTGCGCCTTGTTGGCGTCGCCGGCATTCTTCACCGTGCCGGTCAGCACGATGTTGTCGTTCATGAGCTCGACGTGGATATTGGAATCGGGGATCAGCCGGCGCAGCGTCGTCTGCAGCGCCGCCGTGTCGCGCTCGACGAGCAGCGACAGGTGCAGGATCTGCTGGCCGCTCTGGTCGAGCACGAAGAGGTCGGCCTGGCCGACTGTGACGCCTGTCAGGAAGATGCGGCGCGAGTCGCGCAGCACGGCCGTTGCGATGCGCGGATCGGAGACGATGACGTCGCGTGCCGATTTCGGCAGGTCGATGATCTTCGACTTGTGGTAGCCGAGCGAGAGGGTCTGCGATGCGCCCATTGGCAGTGACACGGTCGAATCCGTGCTTGCGGCCTGAACGGCGGCCGGCATGCCCCCAAGGCTCACCGCGATGGTTGCGGCCATCGCGAAGCGGCCAAGCGCCGATGCCCGGCTGAGAGTGATCATGAACGGCTTCGCCGAAAACGTCGCGGCAGGCTTCGAAATCATCGTGTTTCCACCTGCTGGGTGACGCCGTTGCGGACGATGCGGACGCCGCCGCGCTCGCCACCGTTCTGAATGAGATGCACCGCGTCGGGATCGGCGCTCGCCGTGGCGTCGGCGAGGCTACGGAGCGCCAGAGTCAGCTTCTGGCTCATCTGCTGGGCAACCGTCAGGATCTGCGCCTGCTCAGCCGACAGCTCGAGCGTCGCGGTCTGGCCGACCACGACCTTCTCGCCGTCCTTTTCGCCGAGGGTCTGGTCGATCGCCAGCACGCGGACATTGCTGAGGACCGTCTCCGTGGAGAAGCGGTCCTGTGAGCCGCCCGTGTTGTCGAGCTTGCGCGTCATGATGACGTCGACGCGGTCATTCGGCAGGATGAAGCCGCCGGCCGACGTATCGGCCGAGATCGCGGTTGCGACCGCCCTCTGCCCTGCGGGCAGGATCGCCGACATGAAGCCGCGGTCGGATCGGATCAGCTTCGCTTCGTTGATCGGCTCGCCGGCGACGAAGCTCGAACGCGCGATCGAGCCGGTCAGCTCCGTATCAGCGCCAGGCTTGGCATCGCGCGTAATGTAGCTGGCGGAAAGACCGTCCTTTGGCCAGCTCTGCCATTTGAAGGCAGCGGCATCGAGGGCAGACCCCATCGGCAGGTCGCGGCTCGCGACCAGGACATCGGCCGAGGCAATGACCGGACCAGCTGCGACGGCTGCGACAGGGGCGGGCCGATTGAGAAGCTGCCTCGCCAGAAGCGCGGCCGTCAGGCCTGCCACGACGGCAACCCCGATCACTGCGACACGCGCCGTCTTCATCGCGCCATTCCTCTTTGGGATGAGTCCACTTGTGAGCGCAATCTCGCCCAAAAGTGGTATATCTATGGTTAACGAGAGATGAGAATTTCTGCTTAACGAAGTCTTACCAAGACTTCAGATCCAGCCGGCTGCGAGCGCCATGAACGGTGTCTCGGCATAGATCATCATGGCGCCGGCTGCGATCGCGATGCCGTAGGGCACGCCGACAGTCTTGTCGTGCAACCGCATCACCCAGTCATGGCGCAGCGCGAAGGCCGGCACCATGATCGAACGGAAAGCGAGGATGGCGAGGGTCAGCGCCCCGCCGAATATGCCGGCATAGAGCAGGAATGGCGTCATGTGATCGAAGCCGAACCAGAGCGCGACGGCTGCAGCCAGTTTCGCGTCGCCGCCGCCGATCCAGCCGCGGGAGAAGAACAGGATACCGACGGCAAGGACGAGCATGCCGGCTGCGATATGCATTCCGAAAACCGCGATCGGCATCGCGACCGCAACGGCGGCGAAGGGGAACAGCAGCGCCAGGGCCGCGCAAAGGCGGTTAGGAATCGTCATCGTCGTGAGATCGGACACTGCGCCCAGCGCCATCGCGGCGGGAAAGGCGAGATAGAGTGCGATATCGATGAAGGCGGTCATGGTTGCTCCCCCGCTGGATGCTATCCAGGCATTGCGCCGCCCGCAGGAGACGCAATGCCCAGGTTGGAGGTGCGCCCGCCCATCGGGCGGATGCCGGTTTGCGTCAGCGGTCAGGCGGCAGCCATGGAAGCACCGACGATTGTGTAGAGAGCCTGAACGGCATCTCGCAGCGCGGGGAACGCCGCGATTATGGCTCCGCTCATGAAAAGAGCGATCAGTCCATATTCGAGGGCGGTGGCGCCGGTTCGGTCTGCCAGGAGCCTGAAGAGGATCGACTTCATCGAGACCTCCTGGGTCTAGCGCCAGCAGCGCCTTAGCGACTTAGTTGGTCGCGTTCTGGACGGTGTTGCCGAGATTGGTGAAGGCGGTCGACAGATTGCCAGAGAGCGTCGTGATGCCCAGGATGATGCCGACGCTCATCAGCGCGGCGATCAGGCCGTATTCGATCGCGGTGGCACCGGACTCGTTCTTCACAAAACGGACGAAGAGAGACTTCATGGCTGTGTTCCTAGACGCTCATCAGCGCGGCGATCAGGCCGTATTCGATCGCGGTGGCACCGGACTCGTTCTTCACAAAACGGACGAAGAGAGACTTCATGGCTGTGTTCCTATGGTTCGTGTTGGAAGAAGCGACGACTTAGTTGGTCGCGTTTTGGACGGTGTTGCCGAGATTGGTGAAGGCGGTCGACAGATTGCCAGAGAGCGTCGTGATGCCCAGGATGATGCCGACGCTCATCAGCGCGGCGATCAGGCCGTATTCGATCGCGGTGGCACCGGACTCGTTCTTCACAAAACGGACGAAGAGAGACTTCATGGCTGTGTTCCTATGGTTCGTGTTGGAAGAAGCGACGACTTAGTTGGTCGCGTTCTGGACGGTGTTGCCGAGATTGGTGAAGGCGGTCGACAGATTGCCCGAGAGCGCGGTGATGCCCAGGATGATGCCGACGCTCATCAGCGCGGCGATCAGGCCGTATTCGATCGCGGTGGCACCGGACTCGTTCTTCACAAAACGGACGAAGAGAGACTTCATGGCTGTGTTCCTATGGTTCGTGTTGGAAGAAGCGACGACTTAGTTGGTCGCGTTTTGGACGGTGTTGCCGAGATTGGTGAAGGCGGTCGACAGATTGCCCGAGAGCGCGGTGATGCCCAGAATGATGCCAACGCTCATAAGAGCAGCGATCAGGCCGTATTCGATCGCGGTGGCGCCGGACTCGTTCTTCACGAAGCGGACGAAGAGAGACTTCATAGGATTTCCCCGATACTTGAGTTTTGACTAAATAGACTTGCTATCCCGAGGCTCACTTCGTTTTCGTTCGTGGCCCCCAACGAGGATCAACTTAGCAGCCAGCTCCTGAGCCTTAGTTAAATCAAATTCGAGTAAATCTGGCATCTTTCTACCGAAAGTTAACCACAATTCTCCGGCTAAACTGGAGACAATTGTAATTTATCGCTTTTTCAAATCGCTGTTCTTTTATTTACCGCTGGTTCATCATCGCGACTAACGTTCTGTTGAGCATGTGCCAACATCGCCCGTTCGACGGTATCTCTGTCGCCATCACTGACACGCCGCTTCCGCCGTTCGCGAGCCTTGCCGCATGCCCGAGGGATCGTGGACGGGACCGTCAACGAACGAGGCGGAATGGCGGAGGCAGGCATGAGCGGCGCCAAGGATGGCGGCGGTCACTTCGCCCCTGAGCGATCGCGCCGGCGTCAAACGATGAGATGAAGCGCGCGCGCCCGCACACGGGGGCCGCTCCTTCTCATCCAATGTTGGGAAACGCCGAGCTGGGAACGTCGGCAATCACGCGGCGGGGCGTCCGCTTAAAGCTTCATTCACCATCCTTCGCCATGCTGGAGGAAGAGAACTGAGCGCCCGCCGCGCCATGCTTCGAGATGAGGACTTCCCGAGCCATGCTGATGAACCGGAGCCCCGCGCCTTCGCGCCGCCTCGCGCCGCGGGCACGTCTCGTGGCGCTCGCGCTTTGCGTCCCGCTCGCGCTGTCGGCAGCCATTGGCATTGCGCATGCCAGCGACCCGCTGGCGATCAAGATGGACCGCGCCAAGGTCATGCGCATCTCCCGGCCTGCCGCGACCGTCGTCGTTGGCAACCCGGCCATCGCCGATGCGACCATCCAGGACCGGCAGACACTGATCATCACGGGCCGGAGCTTCGGCACCACCAATCTCATCGTGCTCGACGAAGCCGGCGAACCGATCGCCGACGAATTGGTCACCGTTTCCGCGTCTGACGATCAGATGGTTACCGTCTATTCCGGAGCCGACCGACGCAGTTTTTCCTGTGCGCCGGATTGCCAGCCGGTGCTGACGCTCGGCGACACCACCACCGCCTTTGCCGAAGCGCAGTCGCAGCTCGCTGGCCGCAATTCGATCGTGCAGGGCGCAACCGGCCAGCCGAACTAGCCGTCGACGAGGCTAGGGTTAACGAAACCTGGCCGAAACCGGCCGGATTTTCGACAAAGCGGACAAACATTCCTCAATTCCTGCCTGATAGCTGAGGGCAAGGCAAAGGCGTGCGCATGGCGCGCACCCGCCGGGGAACATCCGTCATGGCCGCTTTGAGCGCTGGGGCACAGCCGGCCCGCTTGCGCCGCCGTTTCTGGCGCAACAATCGCGGCGCGGCCGCGGTCGAGTTCGCCTTGATCGCGCTGCCCTTTCTGGGGCTCGTCGCGGGCATGCTGGAAACCGGCGTCATGATGCTCGCCGACAGCGCGCTGGACACCGCAACCAACAGCGCCGCAAGGCTGATCCGCACCGGTCAAGCGCAGCAGCAGAAATTCAGCATCAACACATTCCGTGACAGCGTCTGCTCACAGGCGGGCGGATTCTTCGACTGCACAAAGATCAAGGTCGACGTACGGACGGCATCAAGCTTCGGTGCCATGACGCTGACGACGCCGGTCAAGGCGGATGGTTCGCTCGATGACAGCAACTTCGCCTATAGCCCCGGCCACGGCTCCGACATCGTCGTTGTGCGCGTCTATTATGACTGGCCGATCGTGCTCAATCGGCTAGCGACCTTCGGCAACGGATCGGACGGCAAGACGAAGCTCCTGAACGCCGTCGCCGCCTTCCGCAATGAACCCTTCAATTGGTGAGAGCCGGACCGATGCAGATCGCCCTTCCGAACCGCCTCGCCGCAATCCTCACCCGCCTCCACCGCTCGCGATTCCTGCAATCGGCGTCCGGGCTGGCGGCGCTCGAATTCGCGCTGATCCTGCCGATGATGCTGACGCTCTATATCGGCGGCGTCGAGGTCAACGACGCCGTCAGCATCAAGCGCAAGCTCAACCACGCCACGGCCGCGATGGCCGATCTGGTCGCTCAGTCTAGTCAGAACCTGTCAGCTGCGAGCGTCGCCGACATCTTCGGTGCCGGCAAATCGATCGTCGAGCCTTACGAAAAAGCGCTGCTGAAAGCGACGGTCATCGGCGTAAGCATGGATGCGAACAAGAAGGCGACCGTCGCCTGGGCCCAGGCCTTCAACGGCGCCACCTGCCCGGCAAAGGGCGGCACGGTGAGCGTGCCGGCCAATCTTGCCGTCGCCAATGGCTTTCTCGTGATGGTCGATGCCAGCTATGCCTTCACGCCGAAGATCGGCTATGTGCTGACCGGCACCTTCGACATGAAGGACAGCATCCTGCAGCAGCCCCGGCTCGGCAAGGCGATCACCGGGCCGACCTGCTGAGCGCGCCTCTCAGCGGCCGCCATGCGGCTTGGCGAAGGTCTCGGCAAGCATGTCGACGAAGCGGCGCGGATCGGCCGTGAGCGCCAGATCGACATTCACCGGGAAGCCGGTGCGGCGCTGCGTGTCGACGATCGTCGTCCCCACCGTCAGCGGGCTCGCCGTCTCGACCTCGACAAAATAGGGGCGCGTCGCGAGGATGTCGCGATCAACGAGATAGGCGACGCAGACCGCGTCATGCACCGGAGCGGCCCCACCCTCCTCGCCCATCTTCTGGTACTTGTCGTGCACGTCGATGCGGAAGCGGACGATCTCGGCCGTCGCGGTCGCGGCGGGCGTGCCGAGCGCGGCGAGACGATCGCAATCGGCAAGCGTCATCAGCGCCTGGTGCGTTGCATCGAGCGGCACCAGCGTGATCTTCTCGAAACCAGAATTCAGCACGCGCGCCGCGGCTTCCGCGTCGCCCCAGATGTTGAATTCGGCCGTGGCGGTCACATTGCCGAAGGCGTAGCCGCCGCCCATGATGATCAGTTCGGGCACGCGCTTGACGAAGCCCGGATCTGCGGCAAGCGCTGCAGCGATGTTGGTGAGCGGGCCGACGGGCATCAGGACGATCGGATCCGTCGCCGCGCGATAGGTCTCGATCAGGAACTCGACAGCGGTCTTCTCGGCCTTCTTTGAGATTGCATCGGGGATCGGCAGCTTCTCGGCATGGTACTTCTCGCCGCCATCCTCGTAGCGCTTGGGGACCGGATGACCCGTGCGTACCAACGGCCGGTCGGCGCCCTCATAGACGCGGATGTCGGAGCGACCGATATGATCGAGCACCCGCAGCGAATTGTCCGTGCAGAACTGGACCTCGACATTGCCGTTGACGGTCGTCACGCCGACGAGCTCGATCTCCGGATGCAGCGCGGCGAGCATGATCGCGACGGCATCATCGGTTCCGGTGTCGACGTCGAGAATGAGCTTCTTGGGCATGAAACCGGAATCCTTGCGGGTTTAGGAGCAACGGGCGGCAGAAACTAGGCGGCGGCCTGACATCCCGTCAAGCAATCGGATGGTGTGCAGCCATGGCAAATTACAGGCAGGCTGCCAAAGAAAACGGCCGCGCGAGCGCGGCCGTTCGATGCTGTTCCGATCGGGTCGGAATGACTATTCGGCGTCGTCGGCCGGCGCCGCATTGAGCAGGGCGTAGCGCTCCTTGCCGATTTCGCGCAGCAGGTCGAGCTGGGTCTCGAGGAAGTCGATATGCCCCTCCTCGTCCATCATCAGCTCCTCGAACAGCTTCATCGAGACATAGTCGCCCGCCTCGTGGCAACCGTCGCGCGCTTCCTTGTAGTAGTTGCGAGCCGTGTATTCGCCGCGCAGGTCCGCCTCGAGAATCTCCTCGATCGTCTGCCCGATCTCCAAAGGATCGAGCACCTGCATGTTCGGGAAGCCCTCGAGGAAGATGATGCGGGCCACCAGCCGGTCGGCATGGTGCATCTCTTCGATCGATTCGGCGCGCTCCTTCTTGGCAAGCTTGATAAAGCCCTTGTCCTCAAGCAGCCGGTAATGGAGCCAGTACTGGTTGACGGCTGTAAGCTCCAACCGCAGCGCCCGGTTGAGATGCTCGATGACCCGCGCGTCACCCTTCATGTCGGCTCTCCTTCTGGAATGATTCCAGAGGAAGCTAGGCTGCTCGGCCGCGAGCGTCAAATAGACAATGCGACACGCCGCAACGCGGGTGGCTAGGCAAACAGGGCAGGATCGCGCTCATCCTCCGAGCCTGAGCCGAGCGGTTCGGGACAGGTCACGGCAAGGCCGGATTCCATGACGAGGCGTCGCACGAGTGCAAAGCACACAGTGCATTGGGCGCGGACCTGGAGGGCACGATAGATGCGCGCCGGGGTCAACGGCCTGCCCGGCTGCTCGCGCTGAAGCATCTCCGCGGTCGCGAGAATGTCAGCCTTGGAGAGAAAATTACAGGAACAGACGATCATAGGCGGCTCTTCGGACGCCGCGTTGAACGGCAAAGTGGAAGCTGCCGGTCAACATAGGGCTTCCGATGCGGTTCGGCCACAGCCGATCGCGCGTGCGTTGCCGCATGGGGCGAGGCAGCCGCGTCACCGCATGATGGCGAGCGCCACGATGACCACGAGCAGGGCCAACAGTCCCCAGACATAGGGCCCGCCAAGCACGCCGCGGCCGGCCGCCACTTCGATTTCCTGTTCGACCTCCTCGGCAATTTCAGCGACGTTTTCAGCCTCATCGTCAACGCGATGCTCGATACGATCCACGAGTTCTTCCTCGGCGGCCTCGTCAGGACCCGGGGTTGCGAGCGGCGGCGCAGTCACAGTCATTTCTCCTCCAAGACGCGCGGCAAAGGCCGCGAAAAAACCATCGGCCAGTGTTTTGGCGGATGTATCGATGAGCCGCGATCCGAGCTGCGCCAGTTGCGCGCCCACCTGGGCTTTCAGGGCATAAGAGAGCAAGGTTGCCTCGCCCTCCTCGACAAGCTGGACGTCGGCGGCGCCCTTGACGGTGCCGACGGGCCCGCCATCCGCCTCGCCGAGCATCGTGCAGCGCTCGGGCGCGCGGACATCGGCGAAGGTCACGGTGCCGGCAAAGGTCGCCTCGGTCGGACCGATCCTGGTCCTGACGGTCAGGCTCATCCGGCCGTCCTCGGTGCGTGTCAGCGCCTCACAGCCTGGAATGCAGGCCTTGAGAACCGCCGGATCGTTCAGCGCGGCCCAGACAACCTCGCGGCGCGCGGGGATCTGATATTCGCCGTTCATTTCCATGGGAGCACCCTTCCCTACGCAATGCCGGAATACGCTGGCACTGCTTCACGCTTGATAACGGCGAAACCGTTGCAGGCGATCCATCGGCCGCCGTCGACAGAGCTTTACGGTGGCACGGCCAATAGGGCAACGACAAGTCGCGGGTCCTGGCCGGCACTTGCCACTGAAACCGTGAAGAAGGTTGGCTTTCGCACGAGCGCAGACTATGAACCCGAAATGCAGAATCCTCCGCCCGCCGAGAAGCCCGAATTGCGCAGCGATGGCCATCCCGCCGCGCGCTGGCCCTTGATGCTGGAGACCGAGGGCTGGCCGGACTATGCCCTCATCGACAGCGGCCACGGCCGCAAGCTCGAGCGCTATGGACGCTACAGGATCGTTCGCCCCGAAGCACAGGCGCTGTGGGCGCCCCGGCTGTCGGAAGCCGAGTGGGACAGCGCCGATGCAGTGTTCACCGGCGCCAAGGACGAGGACTCGGACGGGCGCTGGCGCTACAAGAAACCGATCGGCGAGACCTGGCCGATGGCCTGGAAGCTGCCGCGCGAGACGGGCGACAACGAGATCCGCTTTCTCGGCCGCTTCACCGCGTTCCGCCATGTCGGCTTCTTCCCCGAGCAGGAAATGCACTGGGCCTGGTTCGCGCGCCTCTGCAAACAGGCGACCCGACGTCCCAAAGTACTGAATCTCTTCGGCTATACCGGCATTGCTTCCTTCGTGGCGGCCCTCGCCGGCGCCGAGGTGACGCATGTCGACGCGTCGAAGAAGGCAATCGGCTGGGCGCGCGAGAACCAGGCGATGTCGGGCATCGCCGATCTACCGGTGCGCTGGATCGTCGACGACGCGATGAAGTTCGTGCAGCGCGAGGTGCGCCGCGGCTCCCGCTATGACGGCATCATCCTCGATCCGCCGAAATTCGGCCGCGGCCCGAACGGCGAGGTCTGGGACATCTTCGAGAAGCTGCCGGAAATGATGCGGCTCTGCCGGCAGCTGCTCGCCGACGACGCGCTGTTCCTCTGCCTCTCGGCCTATTCGATCCGCGCCTCGTTCATGGCGATCCACGAGCTTTCCGCCGAGGCGCTGGCTGGATTGCCGGGCACGCTCGAATCGGGCGAACTGCTCATCCGCGAGGAAGGTGGCGGGCGCGTCCTGTCGACATCGCTGTTCTCGCGCTGGTCGAGGAACGCGTAATGGCTGACGAGACATCGATCCCGATTCCCGGCCAGATCCGCGTGGTGACGAGCCTCACCAATCCGACGATCAAGGAAATCCGCGCCCTCTCGCTGCCGAAATTCCGCAAGGAGAGCGGCCTCTTCGTCACCGAAGGCATGAAGCTGGTCGCCGACGCCGTCGAGGAGGATTGGCCGATCCGCATTCTCGTCTATGGCGCCAAGGTCGCGAACCATCCCGTCGTCCAGCGGGTGGCGCAGCGGGCGCATGCGCGCGGCGGCGATGTGCTCGAGGTCTCGGAAGCCGTCCTCGCCAAGATCACGCGGCGCGAGAATCCGCAAATGGTGGTCGGGGTCTTCGAGCAGCGGCTGACCGATCCGCAGACGATCCGCCCGGGCCCGGCAGGCGTCTGGGTGGCGCTCGAAGGGATCAAGGATCCCGGCAATCTCGGCACGATCATCCGCACGTCGGATGCAGTCGGCGCCGAGGGCGTGATCCTCGTCGGCGATACTGTCGATCCCTTTGGTGTCGAAGCCGTGCGCGCCACCATGGGCTCGATCTTCCACATGCCGCTCGCCCGCCTCTCGGTGGCCGACTTTTTCGAATGGCGGAAACGCTGGCCGGGCATTGTCGTCGGCACGCATCTCTCCGGCAAGCACGACTACCGCGCGGTCGACTACGACAAGCCCGTTCTGCTGCTGATGGGCAATGAACAGTCGGGTATCGACGATCGCTTCGCCGCCGCCTGCGACACGCTGGTCAAGATTCCGCAGGTCGGACGCGCGGATTCGCTCAACCTCGCGATAGCGACCGGCGTCATGCTGTTCGAAATCCGCCGCGACAGGCTGAAGCTCGCATGACCAAAGCCGTTTCCGTCACCGCGCGGCCGCCGGGACCGCTCTCCCGGCTCGGCCTTTCGATCGTGGCCGTCGTCGTCGTGATCGACCAGCTTTCGAAGGCAGTCGCCGAGGCGAAGCTCGCTTATCAGCAGTTCATCGAGTTGCTGCCGATCCTGGCGCTCTATCGCGTCCACAACACCGGCATCGCGTTTTCACTCGGTCATGGCTTCGACAGCCTGCTGCTTGTCGGCGGCACGGCGCTGATCACGCTTGTCGTGCTCTATCTCTGGTCGACGGCGATCGAAGGCGGCCGCATCGTCGCCATCGGCTTCGCACTGATCACCGGCGGCGCCATCGGCAATCTCATCGATCGCATCCGCTTCGGCTATGTGGTGGACTTTCTCTATCTCCACCTCGGTGATCGCGGCCTCTTCGTCTTCAACCTCGCCGATGTCGCGCTCACCATCGGGCCTATCCTGCTCGCCTGGCATTATCTGCTGGGCGGCAGGAAAGCCTGAGCCGGGCTCTCAGAACACCGTCCCGTCGCTCTCGATGCGAAGCGGCGGGCCGCCGCCCTCGCGCTTCTCCGCCGCGACACGCCGGCCGGCCGACCAGGTACCGCCCTCGAGCACCTTGGCGAGCGGCAAGGCGACGCTGTCGACGCCGAGCCGTTCGCGGATCATGTCGGCCGTGTGATCGAGCAGCGCCACGGTCAGCGCCCGCCACTCCACAATGAACTCGTCGCCGGCGCGCCAGAGCCGCGTGGTGGCATCGGCCGCGCGCGGCACCAGCACGCCCATGTCGATGAAGAGCCCGCCATTGCGGTATTCCGGCAGCCCGGTCAGACCGTCGACATCGACCACCTCGACCCCAGTCCAGATCAGCGGTTCCAGCAGCGAATAGGTCATCCACTGCGACAGCTTGTGGAACGGCATGAGATGCGTGGTGACATCGTCGGTGACCAGTTTCGAATGCCGCCACGTGTCGCCGAGCGTCACGCCATCGAGCGTGATGCGGCTCGGCCAGATCGAGCCGAGCCCATCGAGCACCAACTTCAGGACATCCGGCGCCGCGACCTTGCCACCCTCGGCACCCTCAAGCACCTTGTCGAACAGCCCGCCCGGCCGTGCCTCGTCCTCACCGAAAATGTCGGCCCGCTCCGCCACTGCACGCCCGAGCGCATTCAGCAGCTGAACGCGGCCTTCGAGCCCAACGATCGGATTGTCAGGACCAGCCTGGAAGCCCTCGGCGAGTTCTTCTGCCGTCAGCGCCGCAAGCGCGGCAGCATCGGCCCGCAGCGGATCGGCCGGGTTGCTGGAGAAAAGCCCCGAGACAAACATGGCGAAGCTCGCGACGCCCAGCCCTTCCGAACGCACGAAGGTCTCGCCGGACGCCTGCTCAACATAGCGCCAGTCGGGCCCGGCGCCAGCATCCAGCAGGACGCTGACGATCGCCAGGTCATAGGCCGCGCGCCCGAAGCGGACCGGATCCTCGGTCAGCCCAGCCGCCTCGGCAAGGCCAGCCCAGCGCGCGATCTGGCCGGCCTCGAAATGGCGCCAGCGCGAATGGAAGGGCATATCGAGTTCGGGGTAGTTCTGCCGCATCGTTTCCAGGACGAAATCCGCCGTCGACGGCAGCTTCTCCAGATGAACGTCAAAGTGCTCGAGCTCGCCCTCGATGCCGAGTTCATAAATCCGATGTGCCCGCTCACGGACGGCAGCGGCGGAAAGAAGCGAGGAAGCTGTGGCCAAAGCGGATGATCCCTGAACTGAACATCGACGAGGGCCTCATTGCACCACAGGCCGAGCCTGTAAAGCCGTCATTCCGGCGAAAGCTGAAATCGGGGGGACGATGACAACCACGGGCTTGCCGCCGCCGGGTATTGTGCTCCTGCATCGCTGCAGCGCTCCCGCGGCTAACCAACTCCACTCGGCGGCGGAAGGATTCGCGAGCGCGATCAACCTCAGAACCTCAGCCCCCAGAACATCGATCGGTATTCATCCATCGCAAGGTCGGCCAGCGCAGACGCCTCTGCGACCGTGAACCAGCGCAGCGCTGAATGTTCGTGGTTCGCGATTCTCGGCTGGCCGCCCGTCCAGGCGCGTACGGCGAACATGTGGTAGGTGGACGGTCCCTGGGCTTCCGGTCCCATGTCTGGGAGGCTGCACAGGTCCTCCCACTCGAGTGGCGCCACCCCGATCTCTTCGCGCAGCTCTCGCACAAGCGCGTCCTCGAGCGCCTCGCCATCTTCGACTCGACCGCCGATCACGTCCCACTTACCGGCATAGGCTTTCCGGTGCGGCGCGCGCTTGCCGAGCAGCAGCCGCCCATCCTGGACGAGGATCGCGCACGCGCAGTGGCGCAAGGCCGGTTTCTCCCTCTTGCCCGAGGCGATCGGGCCAAGCCCGCGGCTCCTCGCGTCCACAAGTCTTGACGCGACCGCGCTCAGCGCGCGATCACCCCTCAATACTTTTCTAGCGGCCTGCCGACGGTCTTCGTCAAGTCCTCCGCCGAGGGTGGCGGCGCTGCGCTGAAATAGCCGGCGGCTTTCTTGGCATCGATCTCGACGCGGGCGTCCGGCGGAATGAGGTCCTCGGGGATGGGCACGCGCTCGACGATCTCGATGCCAGACCTCGTGATGGCGTCATGCTTCATGTCTGACATCGAGATGAAGCGATCGATGCGGGTGATGCCGAGCCAATGCAGGATGTCGGGCATCAGCTCCTGGAAGCGGGCATCCTGCACACCGGCGACGCACTCGGTGCGTTCGAAATAGGTCGCGGCCTGATCGCCGCCCTCCTGCCGCTTGCGGGCGTTGTAGACCAGAAACTTGGTGACCTCGCCGAGCGCCCGGCCTTCCTTGCGATTATAGACGACGAGCCCGACGCCGCCTTTCTGCGCCTCCTTGATCGACTCTTCGATGCCCTGGATGAGATACGGTCGGCAGGTGCAGATATCCGAGCCGAACACGTCAGAGCCGTTGCATTCGTCGTGGACACGGCAAGCCAGCGTCCGCTTCGGATCGGACAGCGCGGCAGGATCGCCGAAGACATAGATCGTGATGCCACCAATCGGCGGCAGGAACACGTCGAGATCCGGCCGTGTGACGAGTTCCGGATACATGCCACCAGTCTGCTCGAACAGCGTCCGCCTCAGCTGGTCCTCGGAAACGTTGAAGCGCCCGGCGATGCCCGGAAGGTGCCAGACCGGGTCGATCGCGGCCTTCACGACCGAGACGTCGCCATTTTCGTGCACGATGTCGCCGTCGATCGTAAGCCGCTTCAGCCGGATCGCCTCATGCAGTTCGGCCATGGTGAGGCGCGCTTTGGTGATTGCGATCGTCGGGCGGATGTCCACGCCTTCGGCGATGCGATCGGCGAAGATCTGGGCGGCCTGGTGACCGAACGGATCGAGCGAGACGATCTTACCCGGCGCCGACCATTGCGGATGCGGACCGATCTCGATCACCGGCGCGGTATTGCGCAGATCCGGCCGCTGGATGGGATTGAGCGCCCCCGACGAGACGGCAAGCGCACGGTAGAGCGAATAAGAGCCGCCATGCGTGCCGATGACGTTGCGGTCGGCGGGATTGACCACGGTCCCAATCACCGGACCGCGCTTCCGGGGATCGGCCTCGCCCCAATGGATCGGAAAACGAACCGGCGCCTGCGCGCCGGGATGGGACGTCAGGCGGATATGCGTCGAGCGATTGCTGCTCATGGGAGGGCCTTCCGGCCGGGCGCGCCCGGTAGTTGCTGGAAGTCCTGAGAATGGGGTGGCGCGCGACGGAAAGGAAGGAGATTGTTGAGCCACGCGGCGCCCGCGCCTGCGGCTCAACGAACTCCAACCGTCATGTCACGGTGATCGGGTCACGACCGAGGAAAATGACGCTTCCGCCGGTTTAGCAGAAATCGTCATCCTTGGAGGCGACAGCCTTCTGCCAATTCGGACCCAGCGTCGCCCGCGCCGAAATAGCCCGGTCGAAGCCCGGATCGCCGACGCGGAACATCTGGACCGTCATGTTCTGGTCGAAACTGCCGCCAACGACGGCCTGACCGCCGGAATAGGTCGTGGTCGACCGGCCGCTGACATAGCTGGTATTGCCCCAGTCCGTGCCAACAGCATCGGTCGTCGTCTGTGCCTGCACCGGCGTATAGCCAACGACGCGCGTGTTATTGGCCTGCTGGATGCCGAGGACCACGAAGTTGTCGAAGCCGCGCCGCAGCGTCTCGACGGCCGCGCGCTTCAGCGCCGCCTGCTGCGCGCCGCGCGGACCGCAGTCGGGATCGGCCTGCGCCGTCACCTGGATCGTATCCGCCGACAGCGGCACGACCGATGTGCTTGCGCAGCCGGCGATGGCGAGCACGGCAAGCGCCGAACCGGCCCAACGGAAAAGGATGTCACGCCCCATGAGATTGCCCTCGTTTCTAAGCATCAGAACCAACATCCCGCCGCCCCGTCAGCGGTGAACCGCCTGCCGTTAGCGTGCCTGCCGTGGCCGCCGCAAGGCTCAGCCGCGGTTGAACGCAAACAACGTTTCCTGCCGGTAAACCGCGCCAGGCCGCAACACCGCGCTCGGGAAACCCGGCTGGTTGGGCGAATCCGGAAAGAGCTGCGGCTCCAGGCAGAGGCCAGCATTCGCCCCATAGACCTCACCGTTCAATCCCGCATCGCTGACCGCAACCATGTGGCCGCCATAAAACTGCACGCCGGGCTCTGTCGAGAGCACGTCGAGCGCAACGCCGCTTTCCGGCGAGGCGAGATGCGCCAGGAGATGGGGCGCGTCGGTCTTCGCATCGGTCACGATGAGATTGTGGTCATAGGTATCGACGATCTCTCCGTCGCCCTTGCCGATCGGCCGGGGTTGGCGAAAGTCGAAATCCGTCCCCGCTACAGGCCGGCGCTCACCCGTCGGGATCTTTCCGGCGTCGATCGGCAGATAGGTTTCGGCCGGTATGGTCAGCTGATGACCGAGAATGTCGCCATGGCCGGCGAGGTTGAAATAGCTGTGCTGGGCCAGATTGACGATCGTCGGTGCGTCGGTGGTGGCGCTGATGCTGGTTCGCAGGGTTGCCGGCGCCTCGATCGAATAGGTCAACTCGACGGTCAGCGTGCCCGGATAGCCATTGGTGCCCGCAGCATCGACGAGGCCGAGCGTCACGCTCGACGCGTCGGAGCGCAGCAGCGTCCATATCCGCGTGCCATATCCGTCGGCACCGCCATGCAGATGGTTGACGCCCTCGTTCTGTTGAAGCTGGATGAGCGTCCCATCGAGCGCGAAATGACCGCCGGCAATGCGATTGGCATAGCGGCCGGCGACGGCACCGAAATAATTGGGATTGCGCAGATAGGCATCGAGCGTCGGGAAGCCGAGTACCAGGGGATGTGGAACGCCGGCGAGGCGGATGTCCTGGATCACAGCCCCGAACGTGATCACGGTGGCCGAAAGCCCGCCGGCCGCGATCGTCACGGCCTCGACGGGGGTTCCATCCGGCATCTTGCCGAAGGGTGTGACTGGCATGGCAGGGCGTCTCCCGAGTTGTCTTTCATCCGACGATAGACGAGAGGGAAGCGCCGCGCCACGCTGGAAAGGACGGCTGTGAACAGGCGGCCTCGGGCGGCCACCTGTCGGTCGTCAGATCGTCTGGTTGTAGGCGCCGACTTCCGGATTCTCGCGCAGCACGCCGTCGATGGCGTGGAACATCTCGCGCATCCGCGCCTCGGAGACCGGGCTTTCCACCACGACAACCATTTCCGGCTTGTTGGACGAGGCCCGCACGAGGCCCCAGGTGCCGTCCTCGTTGACGACGCGCACGCCATTGACCGTGACGAGGTCGACGATCGTCTGGCCGGCGACCGGCTCGCCCTTCGCCTTCATGTCCTCGAAGCGCTTCACCACCTTGTCGATGACGCCATATTTGGTCTCGTCGTCGCAATGCGGCGACATCGTCGGCGATCCCCAGGTCTTCGGCAGCGCGTTCTTCAGCTCCGACATTTTCTTGCCGGGGTTGCGATCGAGCATGTCGAGGATCGCGAGCGCCGAGACGAGACCATCGTCATAGCCCCGGCCGACCGGCTTGTTGAAGAAGTAGTGGCCCGACTTCTCGAAGCCGGCGAGCGCGTTCAGCGCGTTGACGCGGCGCTTGATA